>NZ_CP186497.1:5000-4805000 GCF_054790485.1 Pseudomonas sp. G3-39
CGCTCAACGGATAAAAGGTACTCCGGGGATAACAGGCTGATACCGCCCAAGAGTTCATATCGACGGCGGTGTTTGGCACCTCGATGTCGGCTCATCACATCCTGGGGCTGAAGCCGGTCCCAAGGGTATGGCTGTTCGCCATTTAAAGTGGTACGCGAGCTGGGTTTAGAACGTCGTGAGACAGTTCGGTCCCTATCTGCCGTGGACGTTTGAGATTTGAGAGGGGCTGCTCCTAGTACGAGAGGACCGGAGTGGACGAACCTCTGGTGTTCCGGTTGTCACGCCAGTGGTATTGCCGGGTAGCTATGTTCGGGAAAGATAACCGCTGAAAGCATCTAAGCGGGAAACTTGCCTCAAGATGAGATCTCACTGGAACCTTGAGTTCCCTGAAGGGCCGTCGAAGACTACGACGTTGATAGGTTGGGTGTGTAAGCGCTGTGAGGCGTTGAGCTAACCAATACTAATTGCCCGTGAGGCTTGACCATATAACACCCAAGCAATCTGAATGCTCGAAAGAGACCAGATTGCGGTGTGTGAAGACGCAATGAACCGAAAGTTCGCGATGCTCACAAACACCTGTATCACATACCCGATTTGCTGAAGCGAGGCCAACCGGTCACGAGTCAGTACCCGAATTTCTTGACGACCATAGAGCGTTGGAACCACCTGATCCCATCCCGAACTCAGAAGTGAAACGATGCATCGCCGATGGTAGTGTGGGGTTTCCCCATGTGAGAGTAGGTCATCGTCAAGATTAAATTCCGAAACCCCAATTGCGAAAGCAGTTGGGGTTTTGTTTTTTAGTAGAAGTCACCGATTTTGCTGGCACGTTACCGTGTTGACGGGCCAGATACAGAATTTCTTGACGACCATAGAGCGTTGGAACCACCTGATCCCATCCCGAACTCAGAAGTGAAACGATGCATCGCCGATGGTAGTGTGGGGTTTCCCCATGTGAGAGTAGGTCATCGTCAAGATTAAATTCCAGAACCCCTGTCTGCTAACGCAGACAGGGGTTTTGTCGTTTCAGGGCTCCCAAAACTCAGGCCACTTTGCGAGCCTTGCTGATGCGCCGGGCCTGCCACTTGCGCCACCAGATGTAGACGCCAGTCCCTGACAGCCCCGCAATCACAACACCCAATACCGCGATGATCACTTGCCCGGTGAAGCCGATGATCCGTCCACCATGTATCGGTAACTGCAATCGATAAAACCGCTCCCCCAATGTCCCTTCTCCAGCTATTTCCTGTCCTAATAATCGTCCGTCCGTGCCGTGAAAGAACAACCAGGATTTTCCATGCGCTTGAGTGTCATGTTGCCCGAATCCTGCGCCGTAGAAGTTGTACTCAAAGCTGTAATACAACTCCCCGATCGCCGCTGTCAGTCCTAACCTCTTCCCCTCGACCAATGCCCTTTCGTACGCCTGTTGATAACTCAACTGTGTCACCCCCAACTCAGATGGAGGCATTCGCCCTCGAGCCTCATAAACGCTCGGCTCGATCGGTGAAAGCAGCGACACCGCCGGTTTGAAGACCTGACTGGGCAAGTTCATCGCGACACTGCTGACCGCAATCGGTAGCAACAACAACCACAGCCACAATCCACTGGCCCGATGCAGATCGAAGTTGAGTCGATAAACGTGGCCGCCCTTGATCTTCCAGGCCGCCGACCACTTTTTCCAGAACGGCTTGCCACGAGGAAACGTCAGCCACAGCGCGATGAAACAATCGATCACCCAGGCGCTGGCAACCAGCCCCATCAACCACAAACCCCAGTTTCCGGGCAGCGTCAGGTTGTAATGAAACTCAAGAATGAACGGAATGAAGTTCTCCCGGGAAAAGCAGCACTCGCCCCAGTAACGTTGGCCTTTCTGCTCGGCACTCACCGGGTCCAGATAGAACACCTGATTGCGCTCATCGAACGGTTTGCCGGTCGCCGGATCATTACGCGGTACCGCCGCCAACATGGCGGTATGCCCCGTCTCCTGCGGATACTCCATGTACCAGACCTGCAACTTCGGATGCGTGGTTTGCACCACGTCGACCAAGGCCCCGGGAGGCAATCGTTGCCCCTCAAATGAGGCTGCGTAGAAGTGCGAATTCAGCCACTCATCCAACTCATGATTGAACGCAAGAATGCTTCCGGTGATCCCGGCCAGCAGCAAAAACACCGCTGTTGCCAGCCCGATATAGCGATGCAACAACACCAACAATGCGCGCATGAGAATTTCCCCACAGAAGCGACAAAGCCAGCCCCTGAAAACAGGGGCTGGCTTTTTTATGCACAAGGCAAAGGTTTAGAACTGGTAGCTGACCGTGGCGGCGACGTTGCGCTCTTCGCCCATGTAGCAGAAGTTCAGACTCGCGCAGGAGGCTACGTAGGATTCATTGGTCAGGTTGTTCGCGTTCAGGCGCACGTCGACGCCCTTCAAGCCGACCTTGCCCAGGTCATAACCGATGGATGCGTCGAACAAGGTGTAGGAAGGCACCTTCAGCGTGTTTTCCGCATCCGCCCAGCTGTAACCGACATAACGCACACCACCGCCCAGGCGCAGGCCGTCGAGTGCCGCACTGTCGAATTTGTAGTCCGCCCACAACGACGCCATGTGCCGCGGTGCCTGAGTCGGCGAGTTGCCTTTGTTCTCGATCACATCGGTCGGCGTGCTCAAGGTGCTGACCATCGACTTCGAGTACTCGATATCGGTGAAGGTATAGCTGCCGAGTACTTTCAGGTTGTCGGTCAACTGCATGTGCGCTTCCAGTTCCAGCCCTTGCGAACGGACAGCGCCTACCGCGCGGTAGAAGTTTTCCTGCGGCAGTTTGGTCGCCAGATTTTCTTGATCAATGCGGAACAGCGAGGCGGTGAACAGGTTGTCGGTACCCGGCGGTTGATACTTCAGGCCGACTTCCCACTGTGTGCCATCGGTCGGAGGCAGAGGATTACCGGCGCTGTCGGCATACGAGTTCGGGTTAAACGACTCGGAGTAGCTGATGTACGGCGCCAGGCCGTTATCGAACAGATACAACGCACCAGCGCGGCCGGTCAGTTTGGTGCGGCGGTCGTTGATTTCCGTGCCCACCGGACGGCCCGCTTCGGCGATACGGTTCTCATCCGACGTCTCGACCCAGTCCTGACGCAGACCCAGCGAAAACCGCCATTGATCCATCTCGATCAGGTCTTGCAGGTAGATCCCGGTCTGCTCCAGGCGCCGCAGGTAACTGGTGTCGCCGTACATATCGATCGCTGAGTTGCCATAGACCGGGTTGAACGCATTGATCGGCGCCAGACCGCCGCTGGTCCAGTCGACCACGGTTTTGCGCCGCTGATAGTCCGCACCCATCAACACGGTGTGCTTGGTAGCTCCGGTGAAGAATTCGGCCTGCAGCATGTTGTCGACGATGAACGCATGCAGACGTTCATCGCCGCCGGTGTAATAGCGGTTCAGTTCGTTGCTGGTTGGTGTCGTCCAGCCGTAGGCGTAGACCTGATCCATGTTCACTTTGGAGTCGAGGTAACGGAAATTCTGTCGCGCTGTGAAGACATCGTTGAAGCGATGTTCGAACTGATAGCCGAACGATTGCTGATCCCGCGAGTAGCCATCAATCCCCGGCTCGCCCTCGAAGAAGTGCGGCGAGATGCGATTGCCGTTGCGCTGATGAATCGTCCCGTCCGCCGGCACGCCACCGTGGTAGCCGCCATCCGGATCGTGCTGCAGATACGCCTGCAGCGTCAGCGAGGTGTCTTCAGTGAAATCAATGCTCAGGGTCGGGGCGAGGGCGAAGCGTTTTTCCTTGTTGTGGTCGAATTGTGTATCGGACTGATCCGTCAAACCGGTCAGACGATAGGCAATGCGCTTGTCGTCATCGACTGGGCCGCTGAAGTCAAACCCGACCCCGCGCTGACCTTGGGTACCGACCGTGGCCTGAACCTGATGATAGGCCTCGTACAACGGCTTTTTGCTGGTCAGCGCCACCAGGCCACCGGGCGAACTGCGGCCATACAAGACCGACGACGGGCCTTTGAGAATATCCACGCGCTCGAGGAAATACGGATCGACCTGCATGGTGCTGTAGGTCCCGCTGTCGCCCATCGACTTGAGGCCGTCGAGGTAGATGTTATCCACCGAGCCATCGTTGAAGCCGCGCATCGCCACATAGTCGTAGCGATGGGTCGCCCCGTAAGGGTTGGTCAGCACGCCGGGGGTATAACGCATCGCCTGGGAGACGGTCTGCGAGCCTTGATCGTCCATTTGCTCGCGGGTGACCACGGACACGCTTTGCGAAGTTTCCAGCAACGCGGTACTGGTCTTGGTGGCGATCTGGCTGTGGGTGGCGTTGTAGCCTTCCATGCTGCCGAGTGCGTTGCCGAGGGCGAAACCTTTGATATCGGTGGTTGGCAGTGCCAGCGCATCGGTTTCACTGACAGGACGCAGGACGTAGCTGCTGCCGTCCTGGCTGACTGCTTCCAGGCCCGAACCGCTGAGCAAATGGCTCAACGCCTGATCAGTTGAATATTCGCCCTGTACGCCCGGAGACTGTTGTCCCTGTGTTTGCTGCGGAGTCATCGCCAGGGTAATGCCTGCCTGACGGGCAAACTGGTTCAGCGCTTCGCCCAGCGGGCCGGCGCCGATGCTGTAGCGATGACTGCTCGCTTCACTGGCAGGGGCGGCGAGGCTCAGGCCGGGCAGCGCACCGGCACCCAGCACGGTGGACAGCAGGGCGGCGCGAACGGCGTGGCGCAGCAGGCCCGATTCGGCAGTGAAATTCAGCGGTTTCTTACAGGTGAGGCGGACAGTCATTGTCGGTTTCCGTGGCAAGTCGCAAAGGCTGAGTTGAAGTGCTTACTGACCAAGCCGGACTTGTCGCGAAAACCCGCCAAAATAATTTCAGGCCACCGCCTCGAGTGTGACCCACCATCGGGTGCGATAACGCAATTGCACCGGCAGGGTCTGCGGCAGGATGGCCAGCAGCTTGTCGGTGTCCTCCAGGCGGAACACTCCGGACAGGCGCAAGTCCGCCACCTGCGGCGCGCACGTCACAAAGCCCTGACGATAACGCCCGACTTCATTGAGGAAATCGCCCAGGCGCATATTGCGGGTCACAATCAAACCATCGGCCCACGAGCCCACGTCCATATCCAGTGGCGCTGCCGGGCGCACCTGATGATGATCGATCAGATAGGTCTGCCCCGCGAGTGCCTCGACGGAGGTTGCGCCGCTGCGGATGGCGACGCTCCCTGAGCTGACGGTAAGCCTTGTGCAATCGCTGTCCTGACGCAGGATGAAGCGGGCTTTTATCGGTTCATAAATGCCATGACGACTTTGCACGCGAAGTGGCCGGTTGAACGTCGCGCCTTCATCGTTACCGCCGCAGGTAACGATGATTTCCCCGCGAGTGAGTTTGATCAGCCGTTGTTGCGCGGTGTAGTCCAGATCCACTGCGCTGGCAGTGTTCAGCTCGATCCGCGTGCCGTCGGGCAACTGGAACCCGCGACGCTCGCCGGTCGCCGTCGCGTAATCAGCGCGCCACTGCTGCCAGACGGAGGTGTCCTTGGCCAGCCACGCCGCGGAGCCCATCAGCACCGCGCCAGACAGCAGCTTCAAGGCTTGTCGCCGCCCCAGCCCTTGCGCACTGTTTTCCAGCGTATTGAACGCCACCTGGGCGCCGGGCACGGCGCGCAGGTTATGGCTCAGTTCGGCCTGCAGCGACTGCACGCGCTGCCAGGCCAGTTCATGTTCATGATGTTCGGCGCGCCACGCGTCGCACTGATGACTCAGGCGCGCATTGCCATGGTTGTTGCGCAGCCGCAGCAACCAGTGGATGGCTTGCTTGACCACCTGTTGCTGCGGCTCGGCGCGGCGCCCGACTGAGTTGTTATCCACAGGCATCAGGCTTCGTACCGCAACACGTAACAGTGATACAGCCCATCGGCGACGTAACGTTCGACTGAGCGCAGCGACAAGCCCATCTGCGCGGCAATCTGCCTGTGGGTCAAACCTTCGCACTGCGCCAGCAGAAACGCCTGACGCACTTTCGGTCGCAAGCCTTCAAGCATGCGCGCGATGCTCTCGAGCAACTCGATTACCAAGGCGCGGGTTTCGGCGCTTGGGGTTTCGGCTTCGGGCAAATGGGCGATGGTTTCGAGATAGGCGCGTTCGATTTCTTCACGACGCCAATGATCGATCACCAAGCCACGGGCGATGGTGCGTAAAAATGCGCGAGGTGCCTTGAGTTCCAGGCGTTCGCTGCGCTGCAACAGGCGCACGAAAGTGTCCTGGGCCAGATCTGCGGCATCCGCGGCATTGCCCAGCCGCGCCCGCAGCCAGGCGTTGAGCCAGCCGTGATGACTCCTGTAAAGCGCCTGCACTGCAAACTCAGGTGAGGACATGAACGCGACAGCCCGAACGTCACAAATGATAATTAGTCGCATTTTTATCAGGGGCTGCGAATTTTGCAACCTCTGCTCGGAGATCCAGCAAAAAAACTTCGTGGCGGACGCTCTGGCACGCCGTTCGGCGGGAATCTGACAGAAATGCCGGGCATTTCCCACGCAGCCCTAAGATTTCCGCGAATGGTGCCGACAGACTGGTGAGACATGCGTGCACCAAAGTAGAGCGGCCGTCAGAACGCCGCCTGCGCTGTACATGGAATGTTGCATCCCGGAACGCATCCCCACTTTTGCATAAGAAGTCCCATGAAATGAATCTCAAGTTCAGCCATAAAATCCTGTTGGCCGCCTCGGGCGTCGTGGTCCTGGCTTTCGCTTTGTTCACCCTCTACAACGACTATCTGCAGCGCAACACCATTGCCCAGAATCTCCAGTCGTCCGTGCAGCAGGCCGGCGATCTGACCGCCAGCAGCGTGCAGAACTGGATGAGCGGGCGGATCCTGGTGCTGGAAAACCTCGCGCAGAACGTTGCCCATCAGGGCAAAGACGCCGACTTCCCGGGGCTGGTCGATCAACCGGCCTTCACCTCGAACTTCCAGTTCACCTACGTCGGTCAGGCCAACGGTGTTTTCACCCAGCGCCCTGACGCGAAGATGCCCGACGGCTACGACCCGCGTCAGCGCCCTTGGTACAAGCAGGCCGTGGTCGCCGACAAAACCATGCTGACGCCGCCATACATGGCGGCGGTCGGTGGTCTGGTCGTGACCATCGCCATGCCGGTGAAAAAGAATGGCGAACTGCTGGGTGTGGTCGGCGGTGACCTGAGCCTGGAAACCCTGGTGAAGATCATCAACTCGGTGGACTTCGGTGGCCTCGGTCACGCGTTCCTGGTCAGCGGTGACGGTCAGGTGATCGTCAGCCCGGACAAAGACCAGGTGATGAAGAACCTCAAGGACATCTACCCGAATTCCGGTGTGCGCATCGAGAAGGGCAACCAGAACGTGGTGCTCAACGGCCAGGAGCGCATCCTGTCGTTCACCCCGGTCAGCGGTTTGCCGAATGCCGACTGGTACATCGGGCTGTCGATCGATCGTGACAAGGCCTACGCCGCCCTCAGCCAGTTCCGTACTTCGGCGCTGATCGCGATGTTCGTCGCGGTCGCGGCGATTGCGCTGCTGCTGAGCCTGCTGATCAACGTCCTGATGCGTCCGCTGACCACCATGGGCCGCGCGATGCAGGACATCGCCCAGGGTGAAGGCGACCTGACCCGGCGTCTGGTCGTGGCAGGCAAGGATGAGTTCGCCGAACTGGGCAGCGCGTTCAACCAGTTCGTCGAGCGCATTCACGCGTCGATTTCCGAAGTGTCGTCGGCTACCCGTCATGTGCACGACCTGTCGCAACGGGTAATGGCCTCGTCCAACGCCTCGATCATCGGCTCCGACGAACAAAGTGCGCGCACCAACAGCGTGGCCGCCGCGATCAACCAGTTGGGCGCCGCCACTCAGGAAATCGCCCGCAACGCCGCCGATGCGTCGCAGCACGCCAGCGGCGCCAGCGAGCAGGCCGATGACGGTCGTCAGGTGGTCGAGCAGACCATTCAGGCGATGACCGAGCTGTCGCAGAAGATCAGCCTGTCGTGCACCCAGATCGAAACCCTGAATGCCAGCACCGACAACATCGGCCACATCCTCGATGTGATCAAAGGTATCTCGCAGCAGACCAACCTGCTGGCGCTCAACGCGGCCATCGAAGCGGCCCGTGCCGGTGAAGCCGGACGCGGTTTTGCGGTGGTGGCGGACGAAGTGCGTAACCTCGCCCACCGCACCCAGGAGTCGGCGGAAGAGATCCACAAGATGATCACTTCGTTGCAGGTCGGTTCGCGTGAAGCGGTGACCACCATGAACGCCAGTCAGGCGTCCAGCGAAGAGAGCGTGGAAGTGGCCAATCAGGCCGGTCTGCGCCTGGTCAGCGTGACCCAGCGCATCGGCGAAATCGACGGCATGAACCAGTCGGTGGCCGCTGCAACCGAAGAGCAGACGGCGGTGGTGGAAACCCTCAACGTCGACGTCAATCAGATCAACCTGCTGAACCAGCAGAGCGTCGCCAACCTCAATGAAACGTTGAAGGATTGTGATGCGCTGTCGCAGCAGGCCAATCGGTTGAAGCAGTTGGTCGACAGCTTCAAGATCTGATTTTCAGATTCGAGACCGCGTTATCGTTCTTCGCGAGCAGGCTCGCTCCCACAAATTGACCGCGTTCCTACAGAAGGAGTGCGATCAAAATGTGGGAGCGGGCTTGCTCGCGAAGGCGGTAGTTCAGTCACCGCCAAACTGAAGCCTTATTCAAACAGCTTCAGCACATTCCCCATCGCATCATCGGCAAACCCCTGCACGAAATCCTTGAACCCCGGCAGTGCCTCGGTACCTCCGCTGGCCGGCTCGGCAATGATCGTCCAGGTCGCCCTCGACTTCCCCGCTCCCAATGATTCCACGTTCATCGCCGCCCACAGATTGGCCACACCCAAGGTGTTGTAGATCGTGGTCCAGGTCATGGCCCGTGCCTGCTCATCGCGTGAGTTGAGTTGCTCGACCACCACGTTGCCGTCCTTGAAGAACTTCTTGCGCAGCGACGACACGCCGTCGCCGGTCATTTCGATGTGCGACAGCGCCGGGATGAAGCGGTCGAAGCCAGCGAAATTGCCGACCACCGCCCAGACCTGCGCCGCGTCCGCCGGCACTTCCACCGACGACACAACGTGGCAGCCGTGCGGGTTTTTGATCAGGGTGTCGGGTTGCAGATTGCTCATGGTGTTGCTCCTTTTTGATGAGTTAGATGAAGTTGATCTGTTTCAGGTAGTCGCAGCCGCGACGCAGCAGCGCCGGGGATTTTTCCGGGTAGTGCGCGCCCATCTGTTGCACGCCGGCTTCAGCGTTGGCGTGGCCGATCAGGGAGATGTCGCCGATGTCTTCCTCGAAGCCGTTGAGGTAGAAACCGAGCACGCCGAACAGCGCGTTGTCGGCGTCGACCCGGCCCAGTTGCTGCTGCCAGTCGGCGACGCTGACCAGCGAGAACTCGCTGCCGGTTTCGCGGAACGAAGCGACGTAGGCGTCCCAACTCAGCGGCTCGGGGTTGTGCAGGTTGAACACCGCGCGCTCGGTCGAATAACGGCTGGCGTGGAAGGCGATGAAACGCGCTAGAAAGTCCACCGGCATCAGGTCGAAATTCAGCGCAAAGGCCGGCACCTGACCGAGCTGGATCGAGCCCTTGAGCATCAGCATCAAACGGTTTTTGTGCGGCTGACAGACGCCGCTCAGGCTGTTGAAGCTGATGTTGCCGGGGCGATACAGGTTGACCCACACCCCACGCTCGCGAGCCCGTTCGAGGACGCGCTCGCCGACCCACTTCGACAGGTTGTAGCCGTTGCGAATGTAGATCGGCGGCGTCGGCGCGGCGGGCAGTTCGAGCACTCGGCCTTCGCCGTCGACGGTGCTGGAAGCGGACAGCGTCGAGACAAAGTTGAAGACCTTTTTGCTGCGTCCTTCACACAGACGCAGCAGCTCGAAAATCGGCTCGACGTTATCAGCGGCAAGCGACTCGTAATCGAGCACGTGATTGACGTTGGCGGCGTTGTGCACCAGTGCGCCGAACTCGCGATCCAGGCGCTGATAATCGTCGTCGGCCAGGCCGAGTTGCGGGCGGGTGAGGTCCGCGGAGTAGATCCGCACCCGGCTCAAATCGAGATGCTCGAGACGGTTCTCACGCAGCGCCTGAGCAAAACGCTGCGCCGCCGTTTGCCCGCCACCGTCGCGCACCAGACACGCCACTTCGCTGGCGCCCCAACCGAGCAGCGCTTCGACGATGTGCACGCCGACAAAGCTGTTGGCGCCGGTGACGATCACCTTGTGCACATCGCCCAGGCGACTGATCGGCAGCGGTTCGATGTTCAGCGGGCGCTCGGCGTCGGCCATGGCCTGGGCGCTGAGCACTGCGCTGTCATCGGTACCGCGCACCAGCGTTGCGAGTTTGATGATGGTCGGCAATTCGATGAAGCGGTTGATCGAGATGCTGCGCCCGAACTCCTCACGCAAGCGCAGTAACATCCGCGACAGCAGAATCGAATGCCCACCGAGATTGAAGAAGCTTTCGTCGGTGGAAATATCGCTGCTCGGCAGCTCCAGCAGTTCCGCCCAGATCTCCAGCAGCAACGCTTCGTCAGCGTTGGCCGGCAGGCATTTCGGACCGCTGTCCTGCACGCTCACCGGCAGCTCCAGCAATGCCTTGCGATCGACCTTGCCGTTGCTGGCGAACGGCATCCGTGCCAGTTCAGTCCATGCCACCGGTTGCATGTAGTCCGGCAGAAACTGCTGGGCATGCGCCTTCAACAGATCGCGGGCAGCGTCCGACTGCGGCTGCGCAAGGAACGCCAGAATCCGCCGCTGACTGTCGATCACCACCGCCACCTGACGGTACAACTGGCTCTCGCGCAGGCAGCGTTCGATCTCTTCCGGCTCGACCCGGAAACCGCGAATCTTCACCTGATTGTCGCGCCGTCCGCACAGCTCGATACCGTGTTCGCCCCACTTGGCCATGTCGCCACTGCGATAGGCCCGCAAGGTTTCGCCGTGCGGCAGTTGCAGGGTCAGATAGCGCTCGGCGGTCTGCTGCGGATTGTTCAAGTAGCCGAGGCAAACGCCGGGACCGACGATGAACAATTCGCCGACGGTGTTCTCCGGCACCGGTTGCAAGTCGTCATCGAGAATCAGCACCTGACTGTTGGCAATCGGTGCGCCAAGAGTGCGGTTGCTGTCACCCGGATGCAGTTGCCGGGCGGTAATCAGCACCGTCGCTTCGGTGGGGCCGTAGAGGTTGTGCAGCTTCCCCTGGCGGGTCAATTGCTCGATGACGAAGGGCTCGCAGACGTCGCCACCGGTCATCACCTCCACGCCTTGCAGTTGCTCCAGCGGCAGGATGCTCAGCAGTGCCGGCGGCAGGAACGCGTGGGTCAGTTGCCGGCGGCGGATCAACGCCACCAGTTGCAGCGGATCGCGGCGTTGAGTGTCATCGGGCACCACCAGTTCGGCGCCTTCGAGCAGCGTCGGAAAGATATCGATCAGCGATGAGTCGAAGCTCAGCGAAGAGAACTGCAACACCCGGCTTTCGGCGCGCAATTGCACGTAATCGGCGTACCACGCGGTAAAATGCGCGAGGTTCGCCTGGCTCAGCAGTACACCCTTCGGATGCCCGGTGGTGCCGGAGGTGTAGAGCGCCATGCACGGTGCTTCAAGCGTCGGCCGTTGACGCATCAACGGTTGGCTGAGATCCGCGTCGGCACTGTCGATATGACTGACATCCAGCCCCGGCATCGACTCACCGAGCGGATGCTCGCCGTCGTGCAGCAACAACACCGCGCCGGCGTTTTGCAGGATGTATTGCTGGCGCTGCAACGGATGGCTCGGCTCCAGCGGCAGATACACCGCGCCACTGCCGAGCACCGCCAGAATCGAGGCGAACAGCGCCGGGCTTTTCGGCTGGCAAATGCCCACGACCCACGGCTGCGGATGCTGCTCTAGCAGTGATTGCAGGCGTTGCTGGATCGCACGGCTGTGGGCGTGCAACTGGCGGTAGCTGAGCGACTGCTCGGCCAGGTGCAGCGCCGGTCGCTCGGCGTGTTCGATCAGGCTGCGTTGCAGGCGTTCGATCAACGGCGTCTGCGCCTGTTGCAACAATGCCGGATGCGTCGTGGCGTTGAGGCGATGGACGTAAGCCAGACTGTCGAGAAACGACAGGTCCTCCACCTGTTCAAAGTCCGGCGCCGTGGCGGGCATTGCCTGCTGGAAATACTCGGCATCGCGGGAGAAACGGCTGACCAGCAGCGCGACTTCGTCGACCACCTGCGTCAGCACTCGCTGGCGCAGAGCTTGACCATTGCCGGACGGCTCATCGCCAATCGGCACACGGCTGATCAGTGACGAGCCGAGGAAGCACAACAGGTCGATCGTCGGTAAACCGCCAAGGCGCTGCGCAGCGATACCGAGGCGCAGATGCAAGTGCGGGATGGCGCAGAAATCACCGGCGCCGATGAAGCCATCGTCGATGATCAGGTCTACTGGCGATTGCGCCGCGCCGCTGCGCCGTAAGGAGTGACCGTGTTGTTCGAGTTCCTGCGCCAGGTCGGTCATGGCCTGGCTGGCGCCAATCAATAAAATGTCGAGACGTCTCATGTCGGCCTCCTCATCAAACCAGATAGTCACGCAGGGCGTGCTGCACGCAGGGCGTGTCGAGCAGCGAGCTGTTGTGGAAAAAGCGCACGATGTTGCCCACCAGCGGATGGTGGCGATTGATCGGGAACGCCAGCCCGGCCATCTCATCCTTGAGCGAGCGGCGCACTGCCTCGCTGACCGGCAAGGCGTCGATCAGGCGCAGATCGAAGGACTTCTGGATGTCGTTGGTCAGGTAATGGCCGATGAACACCGGCAGGATCTGCGCGATGGTTTCCCGGTCCGCGTCATTGGCGGTGTGCCAATAGATGCGCACCATGCGCGCCCAGAAACTGGAGTGCCGGCCCTCGTCGAGCAGGTGATCGGCCATCAGCCCTTTGATCGACGGCTTGACCGTGTCGTCCCGGGCGAATGCGGCGACGTCACCAGTCACGGTGTTCTCGGCGATGGCCACGCAGATCAGTTCCACGGCGCTGCGCAGGTGTTCGGGCGCCAGTGCCACAGCGGCAGGAATTGCCCGGCTCAATTCGATTTCAGTGGGCAGTTCGATCGGCTCGATGCCGGTCATGGCCACGGTCTGCTGCATGAAATCCATCGCTACCAGCGCGTGGTAATCCTCGTCCACCACCACGGTCATGGCGTCGTAGCGACAGGCGAACGGGAAGGCCACGGCGAAGCGATTCTTGGCGATGCTGCGCGCGGTCTTGTCGACGATCTCGGTCTCGAAAATCACCACGTCGTTGATGAATTTGTACAGCGTCTGCACCAGGGCGAAATCACGCTGCTGCGGGCATTCGCGCAGGAAGGTTTCGCTGAGCACCAGGGGCTGGCGGCTCAGCGGATAGATCAGGCGCTCATCGTCTTCCAGAACACGCCGTGGCCGGGTGCGGATAGTGGCGCGGGTTTCCCAGGCGTCGGCGAAGGATTGGTAGTCGGCGGCGTTCATCGGGCCACCTCCGCCAAGGGCTCGCGCATGCTCAGACGCAGGCCGTCCCACAGGGCGATGCGGCTATCCACCGCCGCGATGGCGCTGGCGTAGACTTCGGCCTCACGCTGCGGATCACCGTCGACCAGGCGCTCCAGCAGTTGCTCTGCCGCCGGGCCGTGATCTTCGGAGTCGACCTCGATGTGGCGCTCCAGGTAATAGCGAAAGGTGGGTGCCTGTTCGATGCCGATCCCCCAGTCATCGAGGATGCGCTGGAACATCGTCGGGATCACGCTCTCACGGCCATGCAGGAACGCGGCGGCGACGCTGTGGCCTGGCGCATGCAGCGCTGTGTTCAGCGTCTCGCGCACAAATTTCGCCGCTGCCGGATCAACCTCAACGCTTTGCAGGGCGACGTCGTAACTCACGCCTTCCTGTTGCAGCGCGACAAACCGTTCGACCGCCGTGGTGCTCGCACCGACTTCGCGCATCGCGTCCAGGTACAGTTCGAAATGGCTGTAATGGCCGTGGGCGGGACGATCATCCGACTCTTCGCCAAGCACGATCTCGTTGATCAGCCGCGCAGCATGCGGATCGCGTGGCGGTAACCATGGCAGCCGTGTACAGGTCAGTTCCTGTTGCAGGCGCTTGGTCAACGACATGAAATCCCACACGGCGAAGACGTGGGATTCCATGAACCGGCGCAGTACCGATAACGAATCGATCTCGGTAAAGATCGGGTGAACGCTCAATTGCGCTTTTTTCAGGGCGAGTTGTTCTTTAGTTGGCATCATGGCGAACCTCGGTGTTATTGGAATAGAGGGATTGCTCGTTCAGTGCATCAACACGGACTTGATAAGTTTGAAATGTTTTCTATTCGCGAACGCGGGCCTCATTCGGATTAATGAAAGTTTGCAAAGTGCATGAAAGGCTCTCGGCCAGGCGTTGGTGAATATTTACCAAGGCTATTGGCTGACTGCAGAGCTGCGCCGTGTTTGCGGGGGTAACCCTGCTCGGCGAGGAAAAGCTAATACATCGTCAAATAACTTAACAAGTTTATTTTGAATTATTTTTAGTTGTATGTTTTTCAAGTATGAGTCGGCCCGGTAAAACTTTTTGTTTAAGTTTTACTTGGGCGTAGTTGCTCCTTTCGGCAAATAATGGCCAAAATTGAAGACAAGAGTGAATGCCTCACTCAAAGCAACTTCAAGAAGCGGAAATTGAATGTGATGTATAGGAATGAAAGTGGGCCGGAAACGGCGCCGTAACTTCCCTTTTTCCCGTGGCAAGGCTCCTTCCGTAGGTTCCTGGTGCGGGGACTGCGCCGGCGGTGCGGCGCGTCGCCCGTTCTTCATGGGGTGGCCGTTAAAGAGTGCGGGTAAATTGGCGGGACGGCTATGACCGATTCGTCCGCGCCGAGCCGCAATGGCGGGCTTGCGAGCGCTGGGAGGTTAGAGCGAACACGCGGATCCGCCACCAGGTTTGCGGAGGATCGGGGAGAGGATTTGTAAGCGGGTTATTCGCCGGTCAGGCGCGAAGGCCTGAGACCGGCGTGAAGGGTGTCAGCGCACGGCCTTGCGGTTTTGTCCGGCGGGACTGGCGAGGAACCGGGTGATCACGTCGACGCCACGGTTGAGGTGATGTGTGAGCAACTTCACCGACAGCTCGACATCGCGCTCGATCACGGCCTGGAGCATGGCGCGGTGATCTTCCTGGGAGAGTTTGCCCAGGCCCATGGCTTCGAGATTGAAACGCAGGAAGCGCTCCTCCTCGTTGAGGCCGTCTTCGACCAGCCGCAGCAGACGCTTATTCGGTGCCTTGCTGTACAGGGCCATGTGGAACAGACGGTTGAGCCGACCGATTTCGCTGTAGTCGTGCTGGGTTTCGAGTTCTTCGATATAGCCGGCGGCAAGCGCGTGATCGGCGCTGGTCAGCAACGGGATCGACTGGCGCATGGCTTCGGATTCGAGGAGGATCCGCAACTCGTAGGTTTCGGTGGCGTCGCCCTGGATCAGCGGCGCTACAACGGCGCCCTTGTGGGTGGTGACGCTCAGCAGTTCCTGCGCTTCGAGCTGGCGCAGAGCCTCGCGCACCGGCATGCGGCTGACCCCGAACAGGTCGGCCAGATCCTGCTGGCGCAGGGCGGTGCCGCACGGCAAGCGACCGTCAAGGATCGCCGAGCGCAGGGTTTCTTCGATGATCGAGCGGGCAAGGTGTGCGGGAATCGGCCCATCGACTTTGATGCTGTGCAGCGGTTTGGGCTTCTGTGTCACAACTACTCACCCTGAATGACGACGGAATTTGGATCCAAAGACACTAGTGATTGCTCTACAGGTTGTCAAACCATGTAAAGGATTGCTGTCCTGAATGAAGTTTAGCGCGATGGCGATGATCTCATGGTGCCATTGTTTTTTGCCGGGCTAAGCTTCACCATCAAACGCTTTCCTTCCTGCCCCCTGGAAACCTGCTGTGGCGGTACGTTTCACGATCCCCCGGACTCTGCGCTGGCTAGGCTGCGCACTGTTGCTGGCCGGCGTCATGCTGGGCGGCCTGCATGCCGATTGGGATTTTTCCGCGATCAGCCGCAAGGCTACGGCGCTCTACGGCCCGTTGGGTGCCGGGCAGCAGCGGATCGATGCCTGGCAAAACCTGCTGGCCACGCAGAAACAGGTCAGCGAGATGGAAAAGCTGAAAGTGGTGAACCTGTTTTTCAACAAACAGGTGCGTTATGTAGAAGATATCGATCTGTGGGGGCAGGTCGATTATTGGGAGACGCCCATCGAAGCGTTGTGGAAAGGCGCCGGCGATTGCGAAGACTACGCGATCGCCAAGTATTTCAGCCTGCGCCATCTCGGGGTCTCCAGTGACAAGCTGCGCATCACCTACGTCAAGGCACTGCGCCAGAATCGCGCACACATGGTGCTGACTTACTACGCCACCCCCGATGCCATGCCGCTGGTGCTCGACAGCCTGATCGATCCGATTCAGCCTGCGTCCCAGCGAACCGATTTGCTGCCGGTCTACTCTTTCAATGCTGAAGGTCTGTACCTGCCGGGAGCCAAGGGCAACAAAAAGGTCGGTGACACCAAACGCCTGTCGCGCTGGCAGGATGTGCTGAAGAAAATGCAGGCCGAAGGTTTCCCGGTCGAAACGACTAACTAGGAGCACGCGCTCAGATGTCTTTGTTCAAACAGCTGTTGATCGCTATCTGTCTGTTCCTGGTGGTCGCCTTCACCGGCAGCTTCATGGTCAGTCTGGAGAGCTCGCGCACCCAGTACGTCAACCAGCTGCGCTCACATGCCCAGGACGCCGCCACGGCGCTGGCGTTGTCGCTGACGCCGAATATCGACGACCCGGCGATGGTCGAGCTGCTGGTCAGCTCGATTTTCGACAGCGGCTATTACGCGAGCATCCGCGTGGTCGATCTCAAGACCGACCAGACCATTGTCGAGCGCAGCGGGATTCCGGCAGTCAGCAATGTGCCTGACTGGTTCGTCAAACTGATCGGCCTGGAGCCGGCCGGTGGCGACGCGCTGGTCAGCCGTGGCTGGGAGCAGGCGGCGCGGGTCGAGGTGGTCAGTCACCCGATGTTTGCCGTGGCCAAGCTGTGGCAGAGCGCGTTGGGCAGCCTCGGCTGGCTGCTGCTGTGCGGCGCGGTCAGTGCAGTGCTCGGCGCGTTGCTGCTGCGCCGGCAATTGCGCCCGCTGGATTACATGGTCAAACAGTCCCACGCCATCGCCCGCCGCGAATTCCTCAGCCTGCCGGAGTTGCCGCGTACCCCGGAACTGCGGCGCGTGGTGCAGGCGATGAACCAGATGGTCGAGAAGCTCAAGGCGCTGTTCCAGGAGCAGGCCGAGCGCAGTGAAAAACTGCGTGCCGAGTCTTATCAGGACAACCTCACGGGGCTGGCCAACCGGCGCTATTTCGAGATGCAACTGCACAACCGCGTGAGCAACCCGGAGCAGGCCAGTTCCGGTTACCTGCTGCTGTTGCGGGTCAAGGATCTGGCCGGGCTCAATCAGCGTCTGGGCGGTCAGCGCACCGATGAATTGTTGAAAGCCGTCGGCGAGCAACTGTCCCGCGAATGCGCCAAATACCCGGAAACCCAAAACCTCGTCACCCGGATTCGCGGCGGTGAATTCGCCGTGCTGGCACCGGGACTGGTGCGCGAAGAAGCGCTGCAACTGGCGCAGAATCTCGACAGCGCATTGAGCAGCCTGCATGCCACTGGCGCAACCGATGTGCCGGCCGTGGCCTCCATCGGCCTCGCTCCGTTTGCTCACGGCGATTCACCGCAAGCGGTACTGACCCTGGGCGATCAGGCGCTGGCGCAGGCCGAGGGACAGGGCGAGCAGAACTGGGCGTGCATCGATCAGAGCCTGGTGGCGGACGTCGGTGACGATCACCATGCCTGGCATCGCTTGCTCGATCAGGCACTGAATCAGCAGCGTTTCGAGCTGTACTTCCAACCGGTGGTGGCCGCTCAGGACACGCAATTGGTGCTGCATTACAAAGTGCTTTCGCGCTTGCTGGATGAACAGGGCCAGACCATCCCGGCCGGGCGTTTCCTGCCGTGGCTCGAGCGTTTTGGCTGGACCGCGCGACTGGACCGTCTGATGCTCGAACGCGTGCTGGAGCAGATGAAAGGGCACGAAGATTCGCTGGCGCTGAACCTGTCTTCGGCAACCCTGGCCGATCCACAAGCGCTGAACAAAGTGTTCGAGATTCTGCGCGCACACTCCGACCTCGGCGAGCGCCTGACGCTGGAGATCGGCGAGGAGCAATTGCCGGAGCAAGCGGTGCTGGAGCAGTTGACCCGGCGCCTGCGTGAACTCGGTTTCTCTCTGAGTCTGCAGCGCTTTGGTGGACGCTTCAGCATGATCGGCAACCTGGCGCGGCTGGGGCTGGCGTACCTGAAGATCGATGGCAGTTACATTCGCGCGATCGATCAGGAGAGCGACAAGCGCCTGTTCATCGAGGCGATCCAGCGTGCGGCGCACAGCATCGACCTGCCATTGATTGCCGAGCGGGTGGAGACCGAAGGGGAGTTGTCGGTGATTCGCGAGATGGGCTTGTATGGGGTGCAGGGGCAGTTGTTTGGTGAGCCCACGCCCTGGAAGTGAATCTTGGTAAGGCGGTGTCAGTGATGCCGTCTTCGCGAGCAGGCTCGCTCCCACATTGGAATGCATTTCAAATGTGGGAGCGAGCCTGCTCGCGAAGGGGCCAGATCATTCAACGAATATGCGGGATCAGATCAGCCCACCTTCATCATCATCGATCAACTGGCTCAACCCGCCCAATGCCTCACGCGCCTGGGTGCGGTCCATCAACTTGGCCTGCGCCGCCGGCGGCAGGTCGGTGACGCGGATCACGCCCTTCTGGGTCAGCACCTGAATCAGGTCGTCGAGTACCCGAATCATTTCCAGGTCGCTCTGCTTGAGCTGTTTCAGGCTGGTTTCCACCACTTCATTGGCGAACCAGGCCTGGATTTCATGGCTGTCGGCCGGCAGCGTTTCCGTGGCCTCGGCGTAGGCCGCGGCTTCCACGCGAATCAACAGACCTTGCGCATCGCGTTGCACGTAAAACATTGAGCATCCCTCAGAAAGATCCAGCGTCATGCTGTCAGCAGCATAGGCCAACTGCGCGCGAGTATGCGGGGTGGCGACGAAATCGTCACCGCCGAGTTAGCCGCAAACGTGACGGCCGCCCCAAGGGGCGGCCGTTTTGTTCACGCATCAGCTGTTGTTGTGGTCGACCTTGATGGTCGGATCGCTGCCGGCAATCAGGTTGTGAATGTTGGCGCTCGACCAGTTGTTGCCTTCCAGTTTGATCGTCACGTCCGGCGTGGCGGCTGCCGCGTCGCCGGAGTTGAACTTGCCCGCCGAGCTGACTTGCAGCGACGACGTGCCATCAACCGTGGTGATCTTCAGGAAGTTGTCGATGGTGCTGCCGGTTTCACCCTGCAACAGATCGCGCAGGTCGATGCGGTCACCTTCGTTGGCGTTGAAGTCCTTGATCACGTCATTGCCGGTGTCGCCTGCTTTCCAGACGAAGGTGTCGGCACCGGAACCACCGATCAGGATGTCGTTGCCCTGGCCGCCGATCAGCGTGTCGTTGCCGGTGCCGCCGAGCAGGATGTCATTGCCCTTGCCGCCGTCGAGCAGGTCGTTGCCGCCCGAGCCGAACAGGATGTCATTGCCTGCGCCACCCAGCAGCGTGTCGTTGCCGTCATGTGCGCCGGACACATCGAACGCCTGATAGTGCTCGGTGATGTACTGGTGCACGTTGCTGGTGGTGACCTTGCTGACGTCGACCCCGGTCTGCTGCGCCACGAACGCCTGCATCGCCTGATAACCCTCGCCGGCAATGCCGTTGAAGCTCACCAGGTCGCCGAACAGGATGTCGTTGCCGTCGCCACCGCTGACGGTGTCGTTGCCCGGCATCGTCGCTTCGGTGTGGCCGATGATCGAGTTGGCCAGATCCTTCGGATCGATGTTGGTCTGCGGCGAGTGATCCGAGTCATACGGTTTCAGGTCGTTGAGGCTGACACCGCTGTTGATACCGATCGCCTCGACGTTCGACAGACTGCTGAGCAGGGCGAAGCTGCTGTTGGAGTTGGAGGTTGTCGCCGAATCCGTACTGCTACCGCTACCGGCCAGGCTCGACAACTCGTAAGTGCCGTCACCCTGAGCGTGAACAGTGCCCAGGTTGGTGGTGCTCCAGCCATAACGGGCAGTGTAAGTCTGCAACTGGGCATAACCGCTGGCGGTGATGCTCAGGTAATGCGTGTTGTCGATGTACGTGCTGAAAGTGTCGCCCAGCTTGTAGTTGCTGGTTGTCACCACACTGTCGAACTTCACGTTGCCGTACAGCGTCGGGTTGGTCTGCTCGCCGCTCTGGTAGTAGGTCGGCTGGCCGTCGGTGATGAAGTAGGTGAGGTTCTTCGCCCCGGTGTTGGCCAGCGCTTCCGTGCTCTGGAAGAAGTTGGCCGTGGTCTTGAACACGTCCTCGTAGTTGGTGCCGCCGCCGGACGCCATCGAGTCGAGCACGGCTTTGAGCTTGGTCAGCGCGTTCGGGTCGTTGAGGTTCACCGACACCGACTTGTTGACCTGGGTATCGAAGTCCGCCAGGAAGATGTTCACCGTGCCCGAGTTGCTGCCGCCCAGGCTCTGCTTGAGGGTGTTGAACACCGATGTCAGCGAGTCCTTGGCCGCGTTGATCGACGAGGTGCTCATGCTGCCCGAGCTGTCGACCATGAACGCGATGTTGTAGTTGGTGCCCGGCACCACGGTCAGACCACCGATGTCGGCGACCATGATGTCGTTGCCATCGGTACCGTTGAAGGTGTCGTCGCCAGAGGTACCAACCACCGCGTTGTACACCGCGGGCACCACGGTGACCGGAATCGTAGCGGTGCTGCTGGCCGAACCGCCGACCATTTCAGTGGAGGTCGAGGTCACGGTCAGGTTGAACTGGCCGTTGTAGTAGGTCGGCGGGGTTACGGTCAGGCTGCCCAGGTTCCAGCCGGTGACGTTGGCTTCGCCGTTGCTTGCGGTGACTGTGAAGGTGTGACCGTTGCCGTCGGAGAGAACCGAGCCGACCGGCGCGCCGCTGATCTTCACGCTCAGGGTTTCCGAACCGTCGGTATCGGTCAGCGCAGTGTTGATCGCCGACAGTTTCACCGTGGTGCCTTCGGCGCCAGTGTTGAGCTTGTAGCCGTCGTAATAGCCTTCGCCGTTGGTGCCGTGCAGGTCGGAGACGGTCACACCGGAATTCACCAGATCCTGCACCCCGGTGTAGATCGGCACGCCGGCGCTGCTCAGGTCGATCGGCGTGCTGCCGTTGACCGACAGGTTCACGTCATAGCTGCCCGGGCCGCTCTGGTTGTGGTGGTAGATGTCCAGGGTGTAGTAGCCGCTGGTGGTCGGGGTGAACGAACCACTGATCGCGCCGCCCGCGCCCCAGGTACCCGACGCCACGCTCTTGCCGCCAATGGTGATCAGCAGGCTGTCGTCAGCCACGCCGCTGAAGCTGTAGGTCTTGCCGGCTTCCAGATAGATCAGGCCCGAGGTTTTCGACGCAGTGCCGGCGGTCACACTGCCGTCGGACTGCACGTTGGTCACGTTGGTGCTGGAGTTCGGGGTGCCGGCGCCGTCGATCACGTTTTTCAACGTGGTCGAGTCAGCGCCGTTGCCGCTGGTGCCCAGGCCCGACAGGCCGGTCCAGACTTCCTTGACCAGCCCGGTGGACTTCACGCTGTTGTCGGCCACGCTCACGGTCGGCGCATCCGCCACTGGCGTGATGTCGATCTTCACGGTGCCGGTGTTGCCCAGCAGTTGGCCGTCGGTTGGCTGGAACTTGATCTGTGCGTAGTCGGCCTGGTTGTTGCCCATACCGGTGCCGCCGTAACCGTTGACCCCCGACTCGTTGGCATCCGGCATGAAGCGCAATTTGCCAGCGTCGATGTCAGCCTTGCTGAAGGTCTGGTTGTTGGCGACGTCTTTCCAGGTCGAACCGTCCAGATACTGCAGTTTGCCTTCGCCCGGCAGCTGGGTGATTTTGATGCCCAGGCTGCTGGCCGGGCTGTCGACGTCGGTCACACCGAAGGTCGACCAGCCGAGGATCAGCGGGGTGTCTTCGGTGCCGGTGACGTTGACTGGCGCGGCGACTGGCGCATCGTTGACCGCCACCACGTTGACCGTGGTGGTCGCGGTGTTGGAGTAGTTACCGCCATCGGTCACGGTCACGGTGATGATCCGTGGCACGGTGCTCGGGTTTTCACTGCTGTTGGTGAAACTGATGTTCTTGATCGCCTGCATGTAGTCGGCGAGCGTTGCGTTACCCGACAGGGTCAAGGTCACGGTGCCGTTGGTGCTGTTGGCATTGATGGTGATGCCGTTGACGCTGTTGCCGAGGTTCAGCGCATCGCCGTCCTGACGGTTGGTCAGCACGATGGTCGCGCCTGTCAGCATGGTGCTGTCCGGGTCGGTGATCGTCAGGTCAGTGTCGGCAATCGACACGCCGGCGCCCGGGGTGTTTTCGGTGAACGTCACCTTGTAGTCGGCACCGGTGGCGCCGCTGGAGTTGTTGGCATCCAGGTCGATGACCGGTGGCGCATCGTTGTCGATGATCGAGGTGCTGACGCTGCCGTTGGTGCTGCTGACGGCCAGGTTCTCGAAGTTGCCGCCGGTGGCCGAGTCGATCTTGACCACGAAGTTCTCGGTGCCTTCGGTGATCTTGTCATCGATGGTCGCGACGTTGAACTGTGCGCTGCTGGCGCCCGCCGGGATCTTCACGGTGTAAACACCGGTGAAGTCCGAACCGTCGGCAGCGGTGCCGCTGTAGACGATCTTCAGGGTCACGTCGGTTTGTGCCGGTTGCGTCAGGCTGACGGTGTAGCTGGCGGTCTGGCCTTCGGTCACCGAGGTGCTGCCGGTGATGCTGACAGTGGTGGTGTCGATGGTATCGGCGACGTTGGTCACGGCCGGTGTCGTGCTCGGTACCAGGTTCTCGAAGTTGCCACCGCTGGCGTTGGTGATGGTCGCCTGCACGCTGCCGGCGTCTTTGTAGACGTCGTCAGCCGGAGCCGGAACGGTCACGGTGCCAGTGGTTTTGCCGGCGTCGATGGTGATCACCGAGCCGTTGCTCAAAGTCACGGTTACCGGGGAACCGGCAGCGTTGCTCAGGGTTGCGGTGTAGGTGATCTGGCCACCCTCGTTCACCGCCGGGGTCGCGCTCAGCGACAGGCTGGTGGTATCGACAGTGTCGGTCACGGTGGTGCTGACCGGGGTTTTGTCGGCTACGAGGTTTTCGTAGTTGCCGCCGCTGACGTTGGTGATCGCATTGGTCAACGGTGCGTGGCCGGTCAACACGTCGTTCGGCGCAGTGGTGGTCACGGTGCCGGTGGTTTTGCCGATGTCGATGGTGATGGTCTGGCCGTTGGACAGGCTTACGGTCACTGGCGAACCGGTGACCGGAGCGCCGACAGTGGCGGTGTAGGTGACAGTGCCACCCTCGGCCACGGTGCCAGTGGCGGTAAGTTTCACGCCAGTGGTGTCGATGGTGTCGGTGACGCTGGTTACGGCTGGCGTGGTGCTTGGCACCAGGTTTTCGAAGCTGCCACCTGTCGCCGACTTGATGGTCGCCTGCACGGTGCCGGCGTCTTTGTAGACGTCGTCCGCTGGAGCCGGAACGGTCACGGTGCCGGTGGTTTTACCGGCGTCGATGGTGATCACGGCGCCGTTGCTCAACGTTACGGTCACTGGCGAACCCGCGGCGTTGGTCAGGGTTGCGGTGTAAACGATCGAGCCACCTTCGGCCACGGTGCCGGTCGCGGACAACGACAGATTGGTGGTGTCGACGGTGTCGGTCACGGTGGTGCTGACCGGGGTTTTGTCGGCCACCAGGTTTTCGTAGTTGCCGCCGGTCACGTTAGTGATGGCGTTGGTCAACGGCGCGTGACCGGTCAGCGCATCGTTCGGTGCGGTGGTGGTTACGGTGCCGGTGGTTTTGCCGATGTCGATGGTGATGGTCTGGCCATTGGACAGAGTCACCACGACTGGCGAACCAGTGACTGGCGCGCCGACGGTGGCGGTGTAGACGACGTTGCCGCCTTCAGCCGCTGTACCGGTGGCAGACAACTTCACGGTAGTGGTGTCGATGGTATCGGTGACGCTGGTCACGGCCGGTACGGTGCTTGGTACCAGGTTTTCGAAGTTGCCGCCGCTGGCATTGGTGATGGTTGCCTGCACGGTGCCGGCGTCTTTGTAGACGTCATCAGCCGGGGCAGGAACGGTCACGGTGCCAGTGGTTTTACCGGCGTCGATGGTGATCACTGCGCCGTTGCTCAGGGTCACGGTCACTGGCGAACCAGCGGCGTTGGTCAGGGTGGCGGTGTAAATGATCGAACCGCCCTCGGCGACCGTATTAGTGGCGCTCAGGGACAGGTTGGTGGTGTCGACAGTGTCGGTCACGGTGGTGCTGACCGGGGTCTTGTCGGCCACAAGGTTTTCGTAGTTGCCGCCGGTCACGTTAGTGATCGAGTTGGTCAACGGCGCGTGGCCGGTCAGCGCATCGTTCGGTGCGATGCTGGTCACGGTGCCGGTGGTTTTGCCGATGTCGATGGTGATGGTCTGACCGTTGGCCAGGGTCACGATGACAGGCGAGCCGGTAACTGGCGCACCAACGGTAGCGGTGTAAGTGACTGTGCCACCTTCGGCCACGGTGCCCGTGGCGGTGAGTTTCACGCCAGTGGTATCGATGGTGTCGGTGACGTTGGTCACTGCTGGCGTGGTGCTTGGTACCAGGTTCTCGAAGCTGCCACCGGTCGCGGTTTTGATCGTTGCCTGAACAGTGCCGGCGTCTTTGTAGACGTCGTCGGCCGGGGCAGGGACGGTGACGGTACCGGTGGTTTTACCGGCGTCGATGGTGATGACTGCACCGTTGCTCAGCGTCACGGTCACTGGCGAACCAGCGGCGTTGGTCAGCGTTGCGGTGTAAACAATCGAGCCACCCTCGGCCACGGTGCCGGTCGCGCTCAGGGACAGGTTGGTGGTGTCGATGGTGTCGGTCACGGTGGTGCTGACCGGAGTCTTGTCGGCGACGAGGTTCTCGTAGTTGCCGCCGCTGACGTTGGTGATGGCGTTGGTCAGTGGCGCATGACCGGTCAACACGTCGTTCGGTGCGGTGGTGGTCACGGTGCCGGTGGTTTTGCCGACTTCGATGGTGATGTTCTGGCCGTTGGCCAGAGTCACGGTCACTGGCGAACCGGTTACCGGTGCACCAACGGTCGCGGTGTAGGTGACGGTACCACCTTCAGCAGCAGACTCGGTCGCGGTCAGTTTGACCGTGGTGGTGTCGATGGTGTCGGTGACGCTGGTCACGGCAGGGGTGTTGCTGGTCACCAGGTTTTCGAAATTGCCGCCAGTCGCGGTCTTGATCGTGGCCTCAACGGTGCCGGCGTCTTTGTAGACGTCATCCGCTGGAGCCGGAACGGTCACGGTGCCGGTGGTTTTGCCCGCGTCGATGGTGATCACGGCGCCGTTGCTCAACGTCACGGTAACTGGCGAACCGGCAGCGTTGGTCAGCGTCGCGGTGTAAACGATCGAGCCGCCTTCGGCCACGGTACCGGTCGCGGACAGCGACAGGTTGGTGGTGTCGACGGTATCGGTGACTGTGGTATTGACCGGGGTCTTGTCGGCAACGAGGTTTTCGTAGTTGCCACCACTGACGTTGGTGATCGCGTTGGTCAGCGGCGCGTGGCCGGTCAGCGCATCGTTCGGTGCGGTGGTAGTTACGGTGCCGGTGGTTTTGCCGACTTCGATGGTGATGTTCTGACCATTAGCCAGGGTCACGACCACAGGCGAACCGGTTACCGGAGCACCGACAGTCGCGGTGTAGGTGACGGTGCCACCTTCGGCAGCAGACTCGGTCGCGGTGAGTTTTACAGTGGTGGTATCGATGGTGTCTGTGACCTGAGTCACAGCCGGCACGGTGCTCGGCACCAGGTTTTCAAAGTTGCCACCGGTAGCGTTGGTGATCGTTGCCTGAACGGTGCCGGCGTCTTTGTAGACGTCATCCGCCGGAGCCGGCACGGTCACGGTGCCAGTGGTTTTACCGGCTTCGATGGTGATCACAGCGCCGTTCGACAGGGTCACGGTGACTGGCGAACCAGCCGCGTTGGTCAAGGTCGCGGTGTAGATGATCGAACCACCCTCGGCGACCGAGTTGGTTGCGCTCAGCGACAGGTTGGTGGTGTCGACAGTGTCGGTAACGGTTGTGCTGACCGGCGTTTTGTCGGCGACCAGGTTTTCGTAGTTACCGCCGCTCACATTGGTGATCGCGTTGGTCAAAGGCGCATGACCGGTCAGCGCATCGTTCGGTGCGATGGTGGTTACGGTGCCGGTGGTTTTACCCACTTCGATAGTGATGTTCTGACCGTTGGCCAGTGTCACAACGACAGGCGAACCGGTCACCGGCGCACCGACAGTGGCGATGTAAGTGACGGTGCCATCTTCCGCAGCAGACTCGGTCGCGGTCAGCTTGACCGTGGTGGTGTCGATGGTATCGGTAACGTTGGTGACGGCTGGAGCGGTGCTCGGCACCAGGTTCTCGAAGTTGCCGCCGGTGGCAGTCGAAATGGTTGCTTCGACTTTACCGGCGTCTTTGTACACGTCGTCCGCCGGAGCTGGAACAGTCACGGTGCCAGTGGTTTTACCGGCTTCGATGGTGATCACAGCGCCGTTGGACAGGGTCACGGTGACTGGCGAACCAGCGGCGTTGGTCAGGGTTGCGGTGTAAACGATCGAACCGCCTTCAGCCACGGTACCGGTCGCGGACAGCGACAGGTTGGTGGTGTCGACGGTGTCGGTGACGTTAGTGCTGACCGGGGTTTTGTCAGCCACGAGGTTTTCGTAGTTGCCACCGGTCACACCGGTGATCGAGTTGGTCAGAGGCGCATGACCGGTCAGCGCGTCGTTCGGTGCGGTGGTGGTCACGGTGCCGGTGGTTTTGCCGACGTCGATGGTGATGTTCTGGCCGTTGGCCAGGGTCACCACGACCGGCGAACCGGTGACTGGTGCGCCAACAGTGGCGGTATAGGTGACGGTGCCGCCTTCGGCTACCGAGGTATCGGCAGTCAGTTTGACGGTCGAAGTGTCGATGGTGTCGGTGACTTCGGTGACAGCCGGCACGGTGCTCGGCACCAGGTTTTCGAAGTTGCCGCCGGTGGCGGTGGAAATGGTTGCTTCGACTTTGCCCGCGTCTTTGTAGACGTCATCGGCAGGCGCCGGAACGGTTACGGTGCCCGTGGTTTTGCCCGCTTCGATGGTGATCACGGCGCCGTTGCTCAATGTCACGGTGACAGGTGAGCCTGCAGCGTTGGTCAGGGTTGCGGTGTAAACGATCGAGCCGCCTTCAGCGACGGTGCCAGTGGCACTGAGCGACAGGTTGGTGGTGTCGACGGTATCGGTGACATTGGTCGAAACCGGCGTTTTATCCGCCACGAGGTTTTCGTAGTTACCGCCGCTCACGTCGGTGATTGCGTTGGTCAACGGCGCGTGGCCGGTCAACGCATCGTTCGGCGCGGTGGTGGTCACGGTGCCTGTGGTCTTGCCGACTTCGATGGTGATGTTCTGACCGTTGGCCAAGGTTACGACCACAGGCGAGCCGGTTACCGGAGCACCGACGGTGGCGGTGTAGGTGACGGTGCCACCTTCCGCAGCGGATTCAGTCGCCGTCAGTTTGACCGTGGTGGTGTCGATGGTGTCGGTAACGTTGGTGACGGCCGGCACAGTGCTCGGTACCAGATTTTCAAAGTTGCCACCGGTAGCGCTGGAGATGGTCGCTTCGACTTTGCCGGCATCTTTGTACACGTCATCGGCTGGCGCCGGAACGGTCACGGTGCCAGAGGTTTTACCGGCCTCGATGGTGATCACCGCGCCGTTGGACAGGGTCACGGTGACTGGCGAACCAGCGGCGTTGGTCAGGGTTGCGGTGTAGACGATCGAGCCACCCTCGGCCACGGTGCCGGTCGCACTGAGCGACAGATTGGTGGTGTCGACGGTGTCGGTGACATTGGTCGAAACCGGCGTTTTATCCGCCACGAGGTTTTCGTAGTTACCGCCGCTCACGTCGGTGATGGCGTTGGTCAGCGGCGCGTGGCCGGTCAACGCATCGTTCGGCGCAGTGGTAGTCACGGTGCCAGTGGTTTTACCCACTTCGATGGTGATGTTCTGACCATTGGCCAAGGTCACCACGACCGGCGAGCCAGTCACTGGCGCGCCGACAGTCGCGGTGTAAGTGACGGTGCCACCTTCCGCAGCCGATTCGGTCGCGGTCAGTTTGACCGTGGTGGTATCGATGGTGTCGGTCACGTTGGTGACGGCCGGAACGGTGCTAGGCACCAGGTTCTCGAAGTTGCCACCGGTAGCGCTGGAAATGGTTGCTTCGACTTTACCCGCGTCTTTGTACACGTCGTCAGCCGGAGCTGGAACGGTTACGGTGCCCGACGTTTTACCGGCTTCGATGGTGATCACCGCGCCGTTGGACAGGGTCACGGTCACCGGCGTCCCGGCCGGATTGGTCAGGGTCGCGGTGTAAACAATCGAACCACCCTCGGCCACCGAGTCGCTGGCGGTCAGGTTCAGGTTGGTGGTGTCGACGGTGTCCGACACCGAGGTGTTCGCCGGTGTCTTGTCGGCCACCAGGTTCTCATAGTTGCCGCCGGCAACCTTGTCGATGGCGACGCTCAGCGAGCTGCCGCCCGCCAATGGGCTGTTCGGCGCAACGAAATTCACGCTGCCGGTGGTCTCACCGACGGCGATGGTGATGGTCTGGCCGTTGGACAGAGTGACCACAACTGGCGAGCCGGTTACCGGTGCGGTCACGCTCGCGGTGTAGACCACGGTCTCGCCTTCGGCGACGTTGGCGGTGGCGGTCAACGACACGGTGGAGGTGTCGATGGTGTCGTTGACGGTGGTCACCGCCGGAGTGTTGCTGGTCACCAGGTTTTCGAAGTCGCCACCGGTCGCGCCCTTGATGGTCGCTTCAACGGTGCCGGCGTCCTTGTAGACGTCATCCTTCGGCGCATCGACGGTCACGGTGCCGGTAGTTTTGCCGGCGTCGATGGTGATCACCGCGCCATTGCTCAAGGTCACGGTCACCGGAGTGCCGGCGGCGTTGCTCAGGGTGGCGGTGTAGGTGATCTGCCCGCCTTCGTTCACCGCCGGGGTCGCGCTCAGCGACAGGTTGGTGGTGTCGACGGTGTCGGTCACGGTGGTGCTGACCGGCGTTTTGTCGGCGACGAGGTTTTCGTAGTTGCCGCCGCTGACATTGGTGATCGAGTTGTTCAGCGGCTCATGACCGTTCAGCGCATCGTTCGGAGCGGTGGTCGTCACGGTGCCGGTGGTCTTGCCGATGTCGATGGTGATGGTCTGACCGTTGGCCAGGGTCACAACAACAGGTGCGCCAGTCACTGGAGCGCCAACAGTCGCGGTGTAAGTGACAGTGCCGCCTTCAGCCACCGAAGTATCGGCGGTCAGCTTCACGGTCGAGGTATCGATGGTGTCGGTGACTTCGGTGACGGCCGGAACGGTGCTCGGCACCAGGTTCTCGAAGTTGCCGCCCGCAGCATCCTTGATCGTGACTTCGACCTTGCCGGCGTCTTTGTAGACGTCATCGGCAGGTGCTGGAACGGTCACGGTGCCGGTGGTTTTACCCGCGTCGATGGTGATCACGGCGCCGTTGCTCAGGGTCACGGTGACCGGCGAGCCGGCAGCATTGGTCAACGTCGCGGTGTAAACGATCGAACCGCCCTCAGCCACGGTACCGGTCGCGCTCAGCGACAGGTTGGTGGTGTCGACGGTATCGGTCACGGTGGTGCTGACCGGGGTTTTGTCGGCAACCAGATTCTCGTAGTTGCCGCCGCTCACGTCGGTGATGGCGTTAGTCAGCGGCGCATGACCGTTCAACGCATCGTTCGGTGCGGTGGTGGTCACGGTGCCGGTGGTCTTGCCGACTTCGATGGTGATGTTCTGACCGTTGGCCAGGGTCACGACCACAGGCGAGCCGGTTACCGGAGCACCGACAGTGGCGGTGTAGGTGACGGTGCCACCTTCAGCAGCGGACTCGGTTGCGGTCAGTTTCACCGACGTGGTGTCGATGGTGTCAGTGACTTCAGTCACTGCCGGAACAGTGCTCGGAACGAGGTTCTCGAAGTTGCCGCCGGTTGCACCGTTGATGGTGACTTCAACCTTGCCGGCATCTTTGTAGACGTCATCGGCTGGTGCTGGAACGGTCACGGTGCCGGTGGTCTTGCCCGCGTCGATGGTAATCACCGAACCGTTGGACAGGGTCACGGTGACTGGCGAGCCTGCAGCGTTGGTCAGGGTCGCGGTGTAGGTGATCGAACCGCCCTCGGCGACCGAGTTGGTGGCGCTGAGCGACAGATTCGTCGTGTCTACGGTGTCAGTGACGGTGGTGCTGACCGGGGTATTGTCAGCGACCAGATTCTCGTAGTTGCCACCGGTGACGCCGGTGATCGAGTTGGTCAGTGGTTCGTGACCATTCAGCGCATCGTTTGGCGCGGTGGTGGTCACGGTGCCGGTGGTTTTGCCGACTTCGATGGTGATGTTCTGACCATTGGCCAAGGTCACCACGACTGGCGAACCAGTAACGGGTGCGCCAACGGTAGCGGTGTAGGTAACCGTGCCACCTTCAGCAGCAGACTCGGTCGCGGTCAGTTTGACCGTGGTTGTGTCAATGGTGTCAGTAACTTCAGTCACTGCCGGAACAGTGCTCGGAACGAGGTTCTCGAAGTTGCCGCCGGTTGCACCGTTGATGGTGACTTCGACTTTGCCGGCATCTTTGTAGACGTCATCGGCAGGCGCCGGAACGGTCACGGTGCCAGTGGTTTTGCCCGCTTCGATGGTGATCACCGAACCGTTGGACAGGGTCACGGTGACTGGCGAGCCAGCAGCGTTGGTCAGGGTCGCGGTGTACGTGATCGAACCGCCCTCGGCGACCGAGTTGGTGGCGCTGAGCGACAGATTCGTCGTGTCTACAGTGTCAGTGACGGTGGTGCTGACCGGGGTTTGGTCGGCAACCAGATTCTCGTAGTTGCCACCGGTGACGCCGGTGATCGAGTTGGTCAGTGGTTCGTGACCATTCAGCGCATCGTTTGGCGCGGTGGTGGTGACAGTGCCGGTGGTTTTACCCACTTCGATGGTGATGGTCTGGCCGTTCGCCAGGGTCACGGTCACTGGCGAGCCGGTGACAGGTGCGCCGACGGTGGCGGTGTAAGTGACAGTGCCGCCTTCAGCTACCGAAGTGTCGGCGGTGAGTTTGACCGTCGACGTATCGATGGTATCGGTAACTTCGGTAACAGCCGGAACGGTGCTCGGCACCAGGTTCTCGAAATTGCCGCCTGCTGCGTCTTTGATCGTGACTTCAACCTTGCCAGCGTCTTTGTAGACGTCATCGGCAGGTGCTGGAACCGTTACGGTGCCAATGGTTTTGCCGGCCTCGATGGTGATGACCGAGCCATTGCTCAAGGTCACGGTCACCGGAGTACCGGCCGGATTGCTCAGGGTTGCGGTGTAGACAATCGAACCGCCTTCCGCCACGGTGCCGGTCGCAGTCAGCGACAGGTTGGTGGTGTCGACTGTGTCGGTGACGTTGGTCGAAACCGGGGTTTTGTCAGCGACCAGGTTTTCGTAGTTGCCACCGCTCACTTCAGTGATCGCGTTGGTCAGTGGCTCGTGACCGGTCAACGCATCGTTCGGTGCGGTGGTGGTCACGGTGCCAGTGGTTTTGCCGACTTCGATGGTGATGTTCTGGCCATTGGCCAAGGTGACAACAACCGGCGAGCCGGTTACCGGTGCGCCGACGGTGGCGGTGTAAGTGACAGTCCCGCCTTCAGCTACCGAAGTGTCGGCGGTGAGTTTGACCGTCGACGTATCGATGGTATCGGTAACTTCGGTAACAGCCGGAACGGTGCTCGGCACCAGGTTCTCGAAATTGCCGCCTGCGGCGTCTTTGATCGTGACTTCAACCTTGCCAGCGTCTTTGTAAACGTCATCGGCTGGTGCTGGAACGGTCACGGTGCCGGTAGTTTTACCGGCTTCGATAGTGATCACCGAGCCGTTGGACAAGGTCACGGTCACCGGCGTACCGGCCGGATTGGTCAGGGTCGCGGTGTAGACGATCGAACCGCCTTCCGCCACGGTGCCGGTCGCAGTCAGCGACAGGTTGGTGGTGTCGACGGTGTCGGTGACGCTGGTCGAAACCGGGGTTTTATCCGCTACAAGATTCTCGTAGTTGCCGCCGCTCACGTCAGTGATCGCGTTGGTCAGTGGCTCGTGACCGTTCAATGCATCGTTTGGCGCAGTGGTGGTGACGGTGCCGGTGGTTTTACCCACTTCGATGGTGATGGTCTGGCCGTTTGCCAACGTGACGGTCACTGGCGAACCGGTTACCGGGGCCCCGACAGTCGCGGTGTAGGTGACGGTGCCGCCCTCGGCCACCGAGGTATCAGCGGTCAGTTTGACGGTCGAAGTATCGATGGTGTCAGTGACTTCGGTGACAGCTGGAACGGTGCTCGGAACAAGGTTCTCGAAATTGCCACCGGTAGTTCCGGTAATGCTGACTTCAACCTTGCCGGCATCTTTGTAGACGTCATCGGCAGGCGCCGGAACGGTCACGGTTCCGGTGGTTTTGCCGGCTTCGATGGTGATGACGGAGCCATTGCTCAGGGTCACAGTCACCGGGGTGCCGGCCGGGTTGGTCAGGGTCGCGGTGTAGACAATCGAACCGCCTTCAGCGACGGAGCCAGTGGCGCTCAACGTCAGGTTGGTGGTGTCGACGGTGTCGGTCACGGTGGTGCTGACCGGCGTCTTGTCGGCGACCAGATTTTCGTAGTTGCCACCGCTCACGCCAGTGATCGAGTTGCTCAGCGGCGCCTGGCCGTTCAGCACATCGTTCGGTGCGGTGGTGGTCACGGTGCCGGTGGTTTTACCCACTTCGATGGTGATGGACTGACCGTTGGCCAGAGTCACGACAACCGGCGAGCCAGTCACAGGCGCACCAACGGTCGCGGTGTAAGTGACGGTGCCACCCTCGGCGACCGAGGTGTCAGCGGACAGTTTGACCGTCGAGGTGTCGATGGTATCGGTCACTTCGGTGACCGCAGGGACAGTGCTTGGCACCAGATTTTCGAAGTTGCCGCCGGTCGCACCGTTGATGGTGACTTCGACTTTGCCAGCGTCTTTGTATACGTCATCCGCAGGCGCCGGAACCGTCACGGTGCCGGTGGTTTTACCGGCTTCGATGGTGATCACGGCGCCGTTGCTCAGGGTCACGGTGACCGGCGAGCCGGCAGCATTGGTCAACGTCGCGGTGTAAACGATCGAACCGCCCTCAGCCACGGTACCAGTCGCGCTCAGCGACAGGTTGGTGGTGTCGACGGTGTCGGTAACGGTGGTCGAAACCGGAGTTTTATCGGCGACGAGGTTCTCGTAGTTACCGCCACTGACATTGGTGATGGCGTTGGTCAGCGGTGGATTGCCGGTCAGCGAGTCGTTCGGCGCGGTGGTGGTCACGGTGCCGGTGGTTTTGCCGACTTCGATGGTGATGGTCTGACCGTTGGTCAGGGTCACGGTCACTGGCGAACCGGTGACAGGCGCGCCGACGGTGGCGGTGTAAGTGACGGTGCCGCCTTCAGCGACCGAAGTATCGGCAGTCAGTTTGACGGTCGAGGTATCGATGGTGTCAGTGACTTCGGTAACAGCCGGAACGGTGCTCGGCACCAGGTTCTCGAAATTGCCGCCGGTGGTGCCGGTGATGCTGACTTCGACCTTGCCGGCGTCTTTGTAGACGTCATCCGCAGGCGCGGGAACGGTCACAGTGCCGGTGGTTTTGCCAGCCTCGATGGTGATGACGGAGCCATTGCTCAACGTCACGGTCACCGGGGTGCCGGCCGGGTTGGTCAGGGTCGCGGTGTAAACGATCGAGCCGCCTTCAGCGACGGTGCCGGTGGCACTCAGCGACAGGTTGGTGGTGTCGATGGAGTCGGTAACGGTGGTGGTCGCCGGCGTGGTGTTCGGCACCAGATTCTCGAAGTTGCCGCCGGTCGCACCGGTAATCGTGGTGCTGACGGTGCCGCCGTTGTTGTAGACGTCGTTCGGCGCGGTCGGCACGTTGACCGTGCCAGTGGTCTGGCCGGCTTCGATGGTGATGGTCGAACCGTTGGACAGGGTGACGGTGACCGGCGTCTGTGCCGGATTGGTCAGGGTCGCGGTGTAGGTGATCTGGCCACCTTCGACCACGGTACCGGTGGCGGTGAGGGTCAGGCCGGTGGTGTCGCGCGAATCGACGATGTTCGTTACGGCTGGCGTCGTGTTTGGTACCAGATTCTCGAAGTTGCCACCAGTGGCACCGGTGATAGTGGTGCTGACGGTGCTGCCGTTGTTGTAGACGTCATTCGGCGCGGTTGGCACGTTGACGGTGCCTGTAGTCTGGCCGGCTTCGATGGTGATGGTCGAACCGTTGGACAGGGTGACGGTGACCGGCGTCTGTGCCGGGTTGGTCAGGGTCGCGGTGTAGGTGATCTGACCGCCTTCGGTGACGCTGTTGCCAGCAGTCAGGGTGACGGTGGTGGTGTCGATGGTGTCGGTGACCTGAGTCGTCGCCGGGGTGGTCGGCGGGGTCACGGTAATGCCGTTGCCGCCGGTGGTGCCGGTGACGGTCACGTTGATCTGGGTCGGGTCGTTATAAACGGTGTCGTTCGGTGCCAGCGGGACGTTGACGGTGCCGGTGGTGGAGCCGGCCGGAATTACGATCACCGAGCCGTTGGACAGGGTGATGGTCAGGTCGGTCAGCGGCGCCTGGGTCAGGGTCGCGGTGTACACCAGCACGCCGCCGGCTTCGGTGATGGTCGGCGTGGCGCTGAGGCTCAGGGTCGATTCACGCAGGGCGTTGGTGGTGGTGTCGGTGGTCTGGCCACCGGTGATGTTCTGTGCCGCTTGTGCACCGGCGTTGATGCCCGCGGTCGGGAAGCCGATGGTCGGATCGACGCGGCCGGCGGTGGCGTCGAGCATCACGAAACTGTGGCCGCCGCCTGCCGCGCCGCCAGTGCCTGCGGCGGTGGCGCCGGCAGCGGTGGCTTCAAGGGCGGTGGTCGGGTCGGCACCGGCGGCGATGGCCTGCTGCAGCTCGGCTACAGACGGCGCGGCCTGCGCGGTGGCCTCGGCCAGGTCAGTGCTGGAGTCGGGCGCGTTGGCGCTCCACTGGGTTTCACGGCCCAGGTCCAGGGTGCGGCCATCCGCCAGTTCCAGCGACACGGCGCCGGAGAGGCCGGTATCGATCTGGTCGCCGACGAACAGGCGATCGCCTTCAACGAGCACGCGGCGTACACCCTCGGGGGAGACCACGAATACCTGACCGACAATGCTTTTGACGATGGCAACAACACTGCTCATTGAAGACTCTCCGGGTGTCACGTTCAGTTGACTTCCATAGCCTGATGGCTTCGGCGCCGATTCAGTCTGGACGTACTTTAAAAATTTGCGAATCAAGATTGACGCTGTTCTTCGTCAATAATTTGGCTAGATTCTTTCGCTATTAACTTTATGCCAAACTATTGACCTTCTGGGTGCCATCCTAAACAATCGCCCCACTAATGTCACATTGATATTTCCGCGGCGACCTGTCCCTCAGCGTGTGATCCAGTTCCTATTTTGAACTTTCCGACATACGGTCATTCCGGTTGCCAATCATCCGACGCAGCAGCACGTTTTGCTGTGATTCAAGACAAGAAGTCCTGGGAAATCTTTACCATGCGTTTGCACTTGTTCAAGGCTCTACCGTTCGCCCTCGCCGCCTCTTTCGTCCAAGCACAATCCTTACCAGAAGCCATGCAACAGGCACTGGATGTCCATCCGGAAATCCAGGCGGGGGTCAACAGTCGTTTGGCCGCGGATTATCAGTTAAAGGCAGCCAAAGGTGGATACCTGCCCAAGGTCGATCTGCTGGGCGGTTATGGCCGTGAGGGCACTGACAGCGTGACCACCCGCGCCAACGGTGGCGGCAACCACTGGGAAACTTTGAACCGCAGCGAGTCAAGTTTACGTCTCTCGCAAATGGTTTTTGACGGTTTTGCCACGTCCAGCGAAGTCGGGCGTCAACAAGCCACCGTCAACTCCCGCGCCTACTCGCTGCTCGGCACTTCCGAGCGCACCGCGCTGACCGTCGCCCAGGTTTACCTGGACGTGCTGACCCGCCGCGAATTCGTGCGTCTGGCCGAAGAGAACCTCAAGAGCCACCAACGCATTTACGATCAGATCCAGCTACGCACCCAGCGCGGCGTCGGCAGCGGCGCTGACCTCGATCAGGCTGAAGCGCGGATGGCTCAGGCCCGCAACAACCTGATCACCGAACAGACCAACCTCGCCGACTCCGAGACCAACTTCCTCAGTGCCGTCGGCCAGATGCCTGACCAGTTGGAGCGCCCGGCGCCGTTCATGGCGATGATGCCGGCCAACCTCAATGAAGCCCGTACGCAGATGCTGGAAAACAGCCCGATCCTGCGCTCGGCCGAGTCCGATATCGCCGCTGCCGAGAAGCAGTACGAAACCGCCAAGTCGACGTTCTACCCACGTTTCGACGCCGAGCTGGGTCGCACTGCCGATAACGATCTCGACGGTCAGAACGGCCACAACAACGAGTGGCAGGCGATGCTGCGCATGCGCTTCAACCTGTACTCCGGCGGCAGCAACAAGGCCGATCTGGAATCCAAGTCGTACCTGTCGAACCAGGCGCTGGACATCCGCAACAACGCCCTGCGTCAGTTGAACGAAGAACTGGGCCTGGCCTGGAACGCCCTGAACAACGCCAATGCGCAGGTGCCGATCGCTCAGCAGTACGTTGATCACAGCACCGCCGTGCGTACCGCCTACCAGCGTCAGTTCAGCCTCGGCGAGCGCACCCTGCTCGATTTGCTCGACAGCGAAAACGAGTTGTTCACCGCTTCGCGCCGTCTGGCCGAGATCAAGAACATTCAGTTATTTACTCAGTATCGAATCAAGGCGACCATGGGCGAGTTGCTCAAGAGCCAGGGAGTGGTCGCACCATTGGCATCCGTCGTGCAGAACGATGTGAAGCCGAAGGTCCAACTGCCCGGTATGAATTGAGCAGAACCTTCATTGTTCAATTGTTAGCCAAGAGTGCCGAGCGTGGAATCAGAAGTCAGTCGAGTTCAACTCATTCATGATCCGCGCGCGATGCACGACGATCCGTTACTGGATGGTCTGCTCGCTCTATGCATGTTGCACCAGAAGCCGGCCAGTGCCGCGATGCTGACCACTGGCCTGCCGTTGCCCAAGCAGCGCCTGAGTGTCGAGTTGCTGCCCCGCGCAGCGGCTCGCGCCGGGCTGCAGGGTCGGGTGCTGCAACGCAAGCTGGAAGAGATTCCGGCGATTGCCATGCCGGCGCTGTTGCTGCTCAAGGATGGCCGCAGCGCCGTCCTGCTCGGCTGGCAAGGTGACAACGAAGCCCGGGTGCTGCTCAGCGAAAGCGACGGCGGCGAATCGGTGGTCAGTCGCGAACTGCTGGCTGACGACTACACCGGCAAAGTGTTCTTCGCCCAGCCGCAGCACAAATTCGACGTCAACCACGGCACGCTGATCCCGCGTGCGCGCTCGTGGTTCCGCGACACCCTCAAGCGCTCGCGCTGGCTGTACGCCGATGCGATCGCCGCGAGTTTCCTGATCAACATCATCGCCATGGCCGCACCGCTGTTCGTGATGAACGTCTACGACCGCGTGGTGCCGAACCAGGCCGAAGCGACCCTGTGGGTGCTGGCGCTGGGCATCACCGGTGCCTACATTTTCGATCTGATTCTCAAGAGCCTGCGCAGCCTGTGCCTGGATCTGGCCGGCAAGAAAACCGACCTGATCATCTCCGCGACGCTGTTCGAGCGGATCGTCGGCATGGCCATGAAGTACCGCCCGGCGCGGGTCGGCAGCTTCGCGCAGAACATCCATGAGTTTCAGAGCCTGCGCGACTTCCTCGCCTCGCTGACCCTGACCAGCCTGATCGACCTGCCGTTCACCATCCTGATCTTCATCGTCATCGCGATTCTCGGCGGGCATCTGGTGTGGATTCCGGTGCTGGCGTTCCCGATTGCGCTATTGATCGGCTATGCGTTGCAAAAGCCGCTGGTAGCGACCATGGAACGCACCATGGCGCTCGGCGCCGAGCGTCAGTCGAGCCTGATCGAAACCCTCGCCGGCCTCGATGCAGTCAAGGTCAACAACGCCGAAAGCGAACGCCAGTACCAGTGGGAACAGACCATCGGCACCCTCAGCCGCCTCGAACTGCGGGTGAAAATGCTCTCCGGTCTGGCGATGAATATCACCCTGCTGATCCAGCAACTGGCCGGGGTGATCATGATCGTCTTCGGCGTGTACCAGATCATCGCCGGCAACCTGAGCATGGGCGGTCTGATTGCCTGCTACATGCTCAGTGGCCGTGCGCTCAGCCCGCTGGCGTCGCTGTCCGGTCTGTTGACCCGCTACCAGCAGGCACGGGTAACCATGACTTCCGTCGACCAGATGATGGAGCTGCCGCAGGAGCGCAATTTCGAAGAACGTCCGCTGAGCCGCAAGGTGTTGCAGGGCGCGATCGAGTGCCGTCAGTTGAACTTCACCTACCCGGAGCAACAGAACCCGGCGCTGAAGAACATCAACCTGGTGATTCGTCCCGGCGAGAAGATCGGCATCATCGGTCGCAGCGGTTCGGGCAAAAGCTCACTGGCGAAACTGCTGGTGGGCCTGTATCAGCCGGACGACGGCGCATTGCTGGTGGACGGCGTGGACATCCGCCAGATCGACGTCAGCGAGCTGCGCTACAACATCGGCTACGTGCCGCAAGACATCCAGCTGCTGGCCGGCACCCTGCGTGACAATCTGGTCTCCGGCGCGCGCTATGTAGAAGACGAGCTGGTACTGCAAGCCGCCGAACTGGCCGGCGTGCACGAATTCGCCCGCCTGCACCCGCAGGGTTATGAGCTGCAAGTCGGCGAGCGTGGGCAGAACCTGTCCGGTGGCCAACGGCAGAACGTTGCTCTGGCGCGGGCGCTGCTGCTCAACCCGCCGATCCTGCTGCTCGACGAACCGACCAGCGCCATGGACAACACCGGCGAAGAACGCCTCAAGCAGCGTCTGGCCGCCGTCGTTGAAAACAAGACCGTGGTGCTGGTGACGCACCGGGCCTCGCTGCTGTCGCTGGTCGACCGCCTGCTGGTGGTCGACCGTGGACAGATTCTCGCCGATGGCCCGAAAGCCGCCGTGATGGAAGCGTTGAAGAAGGGGCAGATCAGTGTTGCTTAAGTCGGGTGTCAAAGAGTCGATCCGTCGCTACTTCAAGGGTTCTGCCTCGCTGCAGGGCCAGCCGCTGCCGGAGGTCAATAAGGCGCTGATCGAGGACGCCCCGCGCGTCGTGCGCCTGACCATCTGGGCAATCATCGGCTTCTTCCTGTTCCTGCTGCTGTGGGCCAACTTCGCCGTGATCGACGAAGTGACCAAGGGCGACGGCAAGGCGATTCCGTCGTCGAAGATCCAGAAAATCCAGAACCTTGAGGGCGGGATTGTCTCGGAAATGTTCGTCAAGGAAGGTCAGATCGTCGAGGCCGGCGCACCGCTGATTCGTCTGGACGACACGCGATTTGCTTCCAACGTCGGCGAAACCGAGGCTGATCGGCTGTCTATGCTGCTGCGCGTCGAGCGTCTGAGCGCCGAGGTCGATGACCGTCCGCTGAATTTCCCGGAAGACGTGCTCAAAGCCGTGCCGGGTCAGGCGAAAAGCGAAGAATCGTTGTACATCAGCCGGCGTCAGCAACTGCACGACGAGATCGGTGGTTTGCAGGAGCAGTTGATCCAGCGTCAGCAAGAGCTGCGCGAGTTCAGCTCCAAACAGGCGCAATACCGCCAGCAACTGGGCCTGCAACGTCAGGAAATCAACATGTCCGAGCCGCTGGTGGCGCAGGGCGCGGTGTCACCTGTTGAAGTGCTGCGGCTCAAGCGTGCCGAAGTCGAAACCCGTGGTCAGCTCGACGCCACCACGTTGGCGATCCCGCGCGCCGAATCGGCCATCAAGGAAGTCCAGCGCAAGATCGACGAGACTCGCGGCAAATTTCGCAGCGATGCGCTGACCCAGCTCAACGAAGCCCGCACCGACCTGAACAAGGCCCAGGCCACCGGCAAGGCGCTGGAAGACCGGGTCAGCCGGACGCTGGTCACCTCGCCGGTACGCGGCATCGTCAACAAGTTGCTGGTCAACACCATCGGCGGTGTTATTCAGCCGGGCAGCGACATGGTGGAAATCGTGCCGCTGGATGACACCTTGCTGGTCGAAGCCAAGATCCGTCCGCAGGACATTGCGTTCCTGCATCCGGGGCAGGAAGCGATCGTCAAATTCACCGCGTACGACTACACCATTTATGGCGGGCTGAAAGCCAAACTGGAGCAGATCGGTGCCGACACCATCACCGACGAAGACAAGAAAACCACCTACTACATCATCAAGGTGCGCACCGAGCGCAGCCACCTGGGCACTGATGAAAAGCCGTTGCTGATCATTCCGGGGATGGTCGCGTCGGTGGATATCATCACCGGCAAGAAATCGGTGTTGAGCTATCTGCTCAAGCCGATCATTCGGGCGCGGGCCGAGGCGTTGCACGAGCGCTAGATCTTCAGCGCGGCGGCTGGCCTCTTCGCGAGCAAGCCCGCTCCCACAGTTGATCTTCAGTGGACGCAGGTTCTGTGTTCGACCGGGATCCACTGTGGGAGCGGGCTTGCCCGCGAAGGGGCCAGACCCATCACCACACTCCTGTCAGTAAGTGACACAAATCGTCACTCACTAAACAGTCCATTCCTCACCAACCGCCATATCGTTATTCATTAACGGTATTTAATTTCCAGTTCTTATAGCTTTAAAGTCATCCACCTGCGTACCTGCCGACCAATCGGCGCGCCGCACGACCTGAACCAACACGCAATCCAGCGTGAGTGTCTGATCGACGTGCGCGCCTGTGAGCGCGCCGTGCGTGGGAGATTGAAAGATGTCCGCAGCTACTGCCACCCCAAGCGCCGCGACTGCCGCGCCGCAAACCTTTGAAATTCGTCCGTTCAGCGGTGCCGTCGGTGCCGAGATCATCGGCCTGGACCTGACCCGGCCGGTCAACGATCAGGACTTCGCGCGCATTCATCGTGCGCACCTGGATCACCACGTGGTGGTGTTCCGCGATCAGCGCATCACCCCGCAACAGCAGATCGATTTCAGCCGTCGCTTCGGCGTGTTGCAGATTCACGTGCTCAAGCAGTTCCTGCTGGCCAATCACCCGGAAATCCTCATCGTTTCCAACATCGTCGAGAACGGCCAGAACATCGGCCTCGGCGATGCCGGCAAGTTCTGGCACTCCGACCTTTCCTATAAAGAGCTGCCGAGTCTCGGCTCGATGCTGCACGCCCAGGAGTTGCCGTCCGAGGGCGGCGACACCCTGTTCGCCGACATGCACAAAGCCTGGGACAACCTGCCCGAGGCGCTGCGCAAAGCCGTGGAAGGCCGCTCTGCCGCGCATTCCTACACCGCGCGCTACAGCGAAACCAAATTCGAAGGCAACTGGCGTCCGACCCTGACCCCGGAACAACTGGCGCAGGTCGCCGAAGTGGTGCATCCGATCGTCCGTACCCACCCGGAAAACGGCCGCAAGGCGTTGTTCGTCAGCGAAGGCTTCACCACCCGCATCGTCGGTCTGCCGGAGGACGAGAGCCAACAACTGCTCGCCGAGCTCTACGCCCACAGCGTGCTGCCGCAAAACATTTACCGCCACCAGTTGCAGCCCCACGACATGGTGTTCTGGGACAACCGTTCGCTGATCCACCTCGCCGCCGGCTGCCCAGCGCACCTGCGCCGCAAGCTGTATCGCACGACCATTCAGGGCGACGCGCCTTTCTGATTTGCCGGAGATTCGATCATGTCCAAACGTCTTCCATTCGCACCGCTGGCGGCGGCCATCGGCCTGGGTTTCAGCCTGCTTGCCGGCAGCCTGGTGGCGCCGACCGTGGCCCACGCCGAAGGTGAAATCCGCATCGCCGAACAGTTCGGGATTGTCTATTTATTGCTCAATGTGGTGCGCGATCAGGGCCTGATCGAAAAGTACGGCAAGCAGCAAGGCCTCGACATCAAGGTCGACTGGACGCAGCTCTCGGGTGGCGCGGCGGTCAACGATGCGCTGTTGTCCGGTTCCATCGACATTGCCGGCGCCGGCGTCGGCCCGCTGTTGACCATCTGGGATCGCACCCACGGCAAGCAGAACGTCAAGGCAGTCGCCTCGCTCGGCAACTTCCCGTACTACCTGGTGAGCAACAATCCCAAGGTCAAAACCATTGCCGATTTCACCGAGAAGGACCGCATTGCGGTGCCGGCGGTGGGCGTTTCGGTGCAGTCGCGTTTCCTGCAATACGCCGCGGCCAAACAGTGGGGTGACAAGGAATTCAATCGCCTCGACAAGTACACCATCGCCGTGCCGCACCCGGATGCGACCGCTGCGCTGATTGCCGGCGGCACCGAGCTGACCGGGCATTTCTCCAACCCACCGTTCCAGGATCAGGCGCTGCAGAACCCGAACGTGCACGTGGTGCTCAACTCCTACGACATCCTCGGCCCGAACTCGCCAACCGTGCTGTTCGCCACCGAGAAATTCCGCAACGACAACCCGAAAACCTACAAAGCCTTCGTCGAAGCACTGACCGAAGCCGCGCAATTTGCGCAGAACGATAAGGGCGCGGCGGCGGACACTTACATCCGCGTGACCAAGGCCAAGATCGACCGCGCCGAGCTGCTGAAAATCATCGACAACCCGCAATTCGAATTCAGCGTCACGCCGAAAAATACTTATCCACTGGCCGAATTCCTCTACCGCGTCGGTGCGATCAAGAACAAACCGGAGTCGTGGAAGGACTACTTCTTCCAGGACGCCAAACCGCTGCAAGGGAGCTGATCGAGATGAACGCCCCTTTGCAAGGCCACGCGGCCAGCAACCCGGTCGCCAGTACGCAAGCGCTGCTGGCGGTGGATAACGTCAGCCTCGAATACCGCACCCCGCAACGGGTGGTGCGTGCCACCCATCAGGTCAGTTTCGAAATCGATCCGGCGGATCGCTTTGTGCTGCTCGGCCCGTCCGGCTGCGGCAAGTCGACTTTGCTCAAGGCGGCCGCCGGTTTCATTGAGCCGAGCGAAGGCGAGATTCGCCTGCAAGGTCAGCGGGTCGATGGACCCGGTCCGGACCGGATCGTGGTGTTCCAGGAATTCGATCAACTGCCGCCGTGGAAAACCGTCAAACAGAACGTGATGTTTCCGCTGCTGGCCTCGCGAACCTTGAACAAAAAAGACGCCGAAGAACGTGCATTGCACTATCTGGAAAAAGTCGGACTGGCGGCATTCGCCGACGCCTATCCCCACACCTTGTCCGGCGGCATGAAGGCGCGGGTGGCGATTGCCCGGGCGTTGGCGATGCAGCCGAAAATCCTTCTGATGGACGAGCCGTTCGCCGCGCTGGACGCTCTGACCCGGCGCAAGATGCAGGAAGAATTGCTGCTGCTCTGGGAAGAGGTGCGCTTCACCTTGCTGTTCGTTACGCACTCGATCGAAGAAGCGCTGGTGGTCGGCAATCGCATCCTGCTGCTGTCGCCACATCCGGGGCGGGTGCGCGCTGAAGTGCACAGCCATCAATACGATCTGCAAAGCCTCGGCGGCGTGGCGTTTCAGGAATCGGCGCGGCGCATTCACCGTTTACTGTTCGATGAGGGCCAGTCGCCGGAAACCGAGCGTGACCATGACTTCAACGACATTCGTATCGCTTATTGAGCGTTCTGGAGGATTGCCCGATGAGCCAACCATCGTCTGTACGACAAGAGTTTGAAACCGTCCTTGAACCACTGACCAGCGTGCCGCTCGAGCGCGAATTGCCGCTGGGCCAACGCCTGTGGCAACAGGGCTGGCTGCGCAAAAGCCTGATCCTGATTCTGCTGGCGATCCTTTGGGAGGTGATCGCCCGGGTGCAGAACAACGACCTGCTGCTGCCAGGTTTTCTGCAGACCAGTCATGCGCTGTACGACGGCCTGCTCAGTGGTGAGTTGCTGGGCAAGGTGTGGATATCGCTGGTGGTGCTGATCAAGGGTTACCTGATCGGCATCGTGCTGGCATTCGCCCTGACCACGCTGGCGGTGTCGACGCAGTTTGGTCGCGATCTGCTGAGTACCCTGACCTCGATGTTCAACCCGCTGCCAGCGATTGCCTTGCTGCCACTGGCGTTGCTCTGGTTCGGGCTGGGGCAGAACAGCCTGATTTTCGTGCTGGTGCATTCAGTGCTGTGGGCGCTGGCGTTGAACACCTACGCCGGTTTTCTCGGTGTCTCGGAAACCCTGCGCATGGCTGGGCGTAATTACGGGCTGAAGGGCATGCGTTTTGTGCTGTTCATCCTGATCCCGGCAGCGCTGCCGTCGATCCTCGCCGGGCTGAAAATTGGCTGGGCGTTTGCCTGGCGCACGCTGATCGCCGCCGAACTGGTGTTCGGTGCGACCAGTGGCAAGGGCGGGTTGGGCTGGTACATCTTCCAGAATCGCAACGAGCTGTACACCGACAAGGTGTTTGCCGGGTTGGCGGTGGTGATCCTGATCGGGTTGTTGGTGGAGAATCTGGTGTTCGATACGCTGGAGCGAGTGACGGTGAAGCGTTGGGGCATGCAGCGCTGAGATTTGTGTTGGCAGGACCGGCGCCTTCGCGAGCAAGCCCGCTCCCACATTTTGGAATGCGTTCCCCTGTGGGAGCGGGCTTGCTCGCGAAGGCGTCCTTTCAGCCGCCGCCAAATTTGAAGGATGTTTGCTAGCATTGTGCCCGGATCAATCCAGATCAGCCACGAGTGCTCTGCATGCAACTCCCGGACATGAACCTTCTGGTCGCCCTCGACGCTCTGCTCGACGAGGGCAGTGTGGTCGGCGCCGCGCGGCGGATGAACCTCAGCCCCGCCGCCATGAGCCGCACCCTGACGCGCATTCGCGAGGCGATCGGCGACCCGATCCTGGTACGCGCCGGTCGCGGCCTGGTGCCAACTCCCAAAGCCCTGGAATTGCGCGAGCAGGTGCGCGATGTGGTGGAGCAGGCGGCGCTGCTGTTTCGCTCCGCCGACAGCGTGGATCTGGGCACCCTGCGCCGGCGCTTCAGCATCCGCGCCAACGACTTTTTCATTGGCGTATATGGCGGCAAGCTGTTCGATACCCTCGACCAGCAGGCGCCACACTGCGAGTTGCGCTTCGTCCCCGAGGGCGATGGCGACGACGAAGCGCTGCGCGAAGGTCGGATTGATCTGAGCGTCAGCAACACCCGTCCGGTAACCCCGGAAGTCAAAGTGCAGAACCTGTTCTCCACGCATTTCGTCGGTCTGGTGCGTGAGGATCATCCACTGCTCGACGGCGAAATCACCGCCGAGCGCTATGCCGGTTTCTCCCATATCAGCATGTCGCGCCGTGGCATTGCTCGCGGCCCCATTGACACCGCGCTGAATGCACTGGGCCTGGAGCGGCGGGTGGCGGTGATTGCGCCAAGCTTCCACGCGGCGATGTTTGCCTTGCCCGATTCCGACCTGATCCTGCCGGTGCCCAAGGAAGCGTTGCTCAGCGTGCGCCGGCTGGGCCTGAAGTTGCGCTCGTTCAATCTGCCGATTCCGTTGCCGACGCTGATGCTGACCCAGGCCTGGCACCCGCGCTTCGACAAGGACCCGGCGCACCGCTGGCTGCGCGAAACGCTCAAGGCGTGTTGCGACGAGACGTGGCTGGCCGCGCAGCCCTGATACACACCAAATCTGTGGGAGGGGGCTTGCTCCCGAAGGCGTCGTGTCAGGCACCGCACAGGTTGAATGACCCACCGCTTTCGCGAGCAAGCCCGCTCCCACATTGGATATTCATTGCTGCACTGAGCGCACTTATAACCTGCCAATAAGTCAATTTTCGTCAGCAGTAAGCCTTACTAAAATGCTCCGGTATTTTTCCTTCCGGAGTGTGTATCCATGACATCCCTGTCGGTTCCGGCGCCCATTGCTGCGGCCAGTCCGGCGACGGCGGCTGCGCCACCGGTGTTCGGGGCGCGGATCATCACCGGCCTGGTTGGTGTGCTGCTGGCGGTGCTGGTCTCGGGCCTCAACGAAATGGTGACCAAAGTCGCACTGGCCGACATTCGGGGCGCGCTGAACATCGGTTATGACGAAGGCACCTGGCTGGTGTCCTGCTACGCCGCGACCTCGGTGGCGGCGATGGCGTTCGCGCCGTGGTGCTCGGTGACCTTTTCGCTGCGCCGTTTCACCCTCTGCGCGATCAGCCTGTTCACGCTGCTCGGCGTGCTGTGCCCGTTCGCCCCGAATTACGAAAGCCTGCTGCTGATGCGCACCCTGCAAGGGCTGGCCGGCGGCGCGTTGCCGCCGATGCTGATGACCGTTGCGCTGCGCTTTCTGCCGGCCAATTTCAAACTCTATGGTCTGGCCGGTTATGCGCTGACGGCGACGTTCGGCCCGGGTCTCGGCACGCCGCTGGCTGGCTTATGGAGTGAATACGTCGGCTGGCAATGGACGTTCTGGCAAATCATCGTGCCGTGCCTGATTGCCATGGCAATGGTCGCTTGGGGGATTCCGCAGGATCCGCTGCGCCTGGAGCGCCTCAAGACCTTCAACTGGAAGGGCCTGCTGCTGGGCTTCCCGGCGATCTGCATGCTGGTGATCGGCTTGCTGCAAGGCAATCGGCTGGACTGGTTCGAGTCGAGCCTGATCTGCGGTTTGCTCGGCGCCGGTTCGCTGTTGCTGGTGGCGTTTCTGATCAATGAATGGTCGCAGCCGATTCCGTTTTTCAAGTTGCAGATGCTCGGCATCCGCAACCTGTCGTTTGCACTGATGACTCTGGCCGGGGTGCTGGTGGTGTTGCAGGCGGTGGTGTTGATTCCATCGAGCTATCTGGCGCAGATCCAGGGTTATCGCCCGGTGCAGACCGCGCCGATCATGCTGATCGCCGCGTTGCCGCAACTGATCGCGCTGCCGCTGGTGGCGGCGCTGTGCAACTTGCGCTGGGTCGATTGCCGCTGGGTGCTCGGCATCGGTTTGAGCATGTTGACCCTGTCCTGCCTGGGCGGCTCGCTGCTGACCTCGGAGTGGATCCGCGACAATTTCTACGTCCTGCAATGGCTGCAGATTTTCGGTCAGCCGATGTCGGTGCTGCCGCTGTTGATGCTCTCGACCGGCAGCATCCAGCCGCAGGACGGGCCGTTCGCCTCCGCCTGGTTCAACACGGTCAAAGGCCTGGCGGCGGTGATCGCCACCGGAGTCATCGAGGCGCTGACCACCGCGCGCCTGCATTTCCATTCCACCATGTTGATCGACAACCTCGGCAACTCACCGCTGGCCGATCGCAGCGATCCGGGGCTCGCCCATCGCCTGCATGAACAGGCCGTGGTGCTGACTTCGTCCGATCTCTATGTGTGCATGGCCGGCGTCGCGGTGGCGCTGATCCTGCTGATTTTCTGGCTGCCGACGCGGATCTTTCCGCCCCGTGCGCCGACCTGATTGCTTCACTGATACCGAAGGTTTTTATGACGACTCAAGCAAAGCAAAAACTCGCGGTGGCCGTGGCGGCCGCACTGGCGGTCGGCGTGTTGCTGTACCTGGCGGTGCCGGGACTGTTCGGCAAGCGCACCCAGCAAAACACCAACGATGCGTTTGTTTCCGCCGACTTCACCCTGGTGGTGCCGCGCGTGGCCGGATTCATCAAGGAAGTGCTGGTGGAAGACAACCAGCAGGTCAAGGCCGGGCAGTTGCTGGCGCTGATCGATGATCGCGATTTGCGCGCCGCCGCTGAAGCGGCCGATGCGCAAACCCTGGTCGCCCGCGCTCAGCTGCAAAACGCCAAGGCCACGCTGGAGCGGCAGACGTCGGTGATTGCTCAGGCGCAGGCCTCGGTGGTCTCGGCCAAGGCAGAAATGGCCTTCGCCCAGCAGGAACTCAATCGCTACAACCACCTCGCCGGTGTAGGTGCCGGCACGGTGCAGAACGCGCAACAGGCCCGCACGCGTATTGATCAGGCAACCGCTCGGCTCGATACCGCCAGCGCGAAACTGGCGGCCGAGCGTAAGCAGGTAGAGATTCTCACGGCGCAGCGCGATGCTGCCGAAGGCAATCTGAAGCACGCGCAGGCGGCGCTGGAAATCGCCAGTTTCGAGCTGTCGTATACGCGCATCACTGCGCCGCAGGACGGCATGGTCGGCGAGCGCGCGGTGCGTGTCGGCGCTTATGTCACGCCGGGCAGCAAGCTGCTGGCGGTGGTGCCGTTGCGTCAGGCGTATGTGGTCGCCAACTTTCAGGAAACCCAACTCACCGACGTGCAGCCGGGGCAGGACGTGCAGGTACGCGTCGACAGTCTCGGCGGCGAAGCGTTGAGCGGCCGCGTCGAAAGTATCGCCCCGGCGACTGGCGTGACATTCGCCGCGGTGAAACCGGATAACGCCACGGGTAACTTCACCAAGGTTGTGCAGCGGATTCCGGTGAAGATCGTGCTTGAGCCGGGTCAGCCATTGGCCGAGCGATTGCGTGTGGGCATGTCGGTGGAGGCGAGTATCGACACTCGCCGTTCGGCGCCGGCGGAGCGCGAGGTGACTCAGCGATGAACAGCGTTGATAGAACTGACGCCTTCGCGAGCAAGCCCGCTCCCACCGGGGGAACGCATTACCCAATGTGGGAGCGGGCTTGCTCGCGAAGAGGCCAGTGGCAGCAACTCGCACTCGGTGCCTTGCTCGCTCTTGGCCTCAGCGCCTGCACCGTCGGCCCCGACTTCCACAAGCCCGAAGCCACACAGATCGCCGACTGGGCCAAACCCGCCAAATCCGCCCCCAGCCAAGCCGTCAGCGAACCGTTGAACGAACGCTGGTGGGAGGTTTTTCACGACCCGCAACTCTCAGCCCTGACCCAGCGGGCGATGAACAGCAACCTCGATCTGCAACTGGCCAGCAGCCGCTTGCAACAAAGCCGTGCCGCGCGCCAGGTGATCACCGCGGATCGCTACCCGAACACCGCCGCTACCGGCAGCTACGCGCGTAAACGCAACAGTGGCGAAGGCCTGAATGACCCGTCCGGACACAACGGCGATTCCGCTTTCAACCTTTGGGATGCCGGTTTCTCCGCCTCTTGGGAACTGGATTTCTGGGGCCGCGTGCGCCGCGAAACCGAAGCCGCCGATGCCAACCTCGAAGTCGCCGAAAACGACCGACGCGGTGTGCTGCTGGCAGTGCTGGCCGACACTGCGCAGAACTACATCCAGCTGCGCGGCGTGCAGAACACCCGCGCGGTCACCGAGCAGAACCTCGACGTCGCCCGGCACAGCCTCAAGCTGTCGCAACTACGCCTCAATGACGGTGTGGCGACCGATCTGGACGTCGCCGAAGCTGCCGCGCAGGTTTCCGCCATCGAATCGCGCCTGCCGGCCCTTGAGCAGCGTCAGTCGCAATTGATCAACGCGATAAGCCTGCTGATGGGCGAACCGCCGCAGGCCCTGGCCAAGGAGTTATCCACAGACGGCGCGGTGCCGCAGTCACCGCTGCAAGTTGCCATCGGCCTGCCGTCGCAGCTGGCCGAACGCCGGCCGGACATCCGGCAGGCCGAGGCGCGCCTGCATGCCGCCACCGCCAACATCGGCGTGGCCAAGGGCGATTTCTACCCGCGCATCACCTTGTCCGGCAACCTCGGCTCGCAAGCGATGCAACTGAGCGATTTCGGTTCCTGGGGCTCGCGTGCGTTCGGTATCGGCCCGCAATTCAGCCTGCCGCTGTTCGACGGCGGACGCCTGCGCGGCGTGCTGCAACTGCGTGAGGCGCAGCAACAGGAAGCGGCCATCGCCTACCAGCAGACCGTGCTGCGCGCCTGGCATGAAATCGACGACCAACTGACGGCTTACAACGCCAGCCAACGCCGCCGCGACAGCCTCGCCGAAGCCGTGCGGCAGAACCAGATCGCCCTGCGCACCGCACAACAGCAATACGTCGAAGGCGTGGTTGATTTCGTCAACGTGCTCACCGTTCAAGGCGCGTTGCTGGCGACTCAGGAGCAGTGGGTGGAAAGCTCGACCGGCGTTTCGCTGGCGATGGTCGGGTTGTACCGAGCGTTGGGCGGGGGCTGGGAGTCGGTGTATCCGGCGGGGGAGATGGCGCAACGCTGATGGTCTGAACTGGAAATGCCGAGGGCTGTTTGGGATTGGCCGGGGTGCCGGATGTCGTGAAAGCGCACACCGCCATCGACGGCCCTCCCGTGGCTGACCTAAAGTGACGGGCAGGTTCGGCTCCATCCGTTCGCGATATTCCGGCACAGCAAGAGGATGCAATGGCGGCACACAGAGAAACGCCGGTTGGCGACACGCAGGATCCGCGCGCGGTCCCGGGTGCATGGCTGGTGGCCTTGCGTCTGCTTCGCTGGGCCAGAGAGCACTGGTTGTTACCGATCATGCTGCTCGCGGCGGCGGTGCGTTTTTTCGACCTGACGGCGGCGGCGATCTGGTTCGACGAAGGCTCCAGCGTCCTGCTGAGCCAGTTTCCACTGGCCGAGATCTGGGGGCTAGCGGCCCACGACGTGCACCCACCGCTGTATTTCCTGCTGCTGCACGGCTGGATCGGGCTGTTCGGTGACGGCATCCTGTCCATTCGCTTGATGAGTGCGCTGCCGGGGATCATTACCGTCGGTCTCGGTGTGTGGCTGGTGGATCTGCTCGCCACCCGTCGCGCTGCGTTGCTGGCCGGGCTGTTGCTGGCGTTGTTGCCCACGGCCGTGCGCTACAGCCAGGAAGTGCGCATGTATTCGCTGCTCGGCATGTGGCTGATCGGCGCGACGATCGCGCTGGTCTACTGGGTGCGCCAGCCGCGTCGGCATCGCTATCTGGTGGCCTATGCGCTGCTGATGACGGCAGCGTTCTACACCCACTACTTCACCGTTCTGTGCGTGATCAGCCACTGGCTGTATCTGACAGCGGTGCGCGTGCAGCCGGGGTATCGGCTGCGGCATATTCAGCGTCCGGCCTGGTGGCTGGCCAACGTGAGCATCGCGTTGCTGTACATGCCGTGGGTGTCCAACCTGCTTGATCTGCTGCAGCACATCCCGGAACTCAAGGCCAGCAATGACATAGGCTGGGAAGATCCGGTGACCCTCAGCTCATTGCCGTCGATGGTCTGGTCGTTGCTGATCCAGGACGACGGCATGACCTTGCCGGGGTGGCTGTTTTTGCTTTTGCCATTGGCGCTGGTAGCCGTGATTGCCGTTGCCCTGCATCGTGATCGCAGCGTATTTCGCGGCAGCTTGTTGTTGCTGTGCTACAGCGTGATGCCGATTCTGCTGGTGTTTGGCGTGTCGTTCATCTCGCCGGTGTTCATCGAGCGGTATTTGACGGCCTATGCGTTGGGGTTGCCGATGCTGGTGGCGCTGGCGGTCGATCGGCTGTACGCAGGCTCTCGCGTTCTGGCGCTGGCGATTCTGGTGCTGTTCGTCGGGGTCGAACTGGTGGGTGTGAAGAACAACGCCACGGTCGACAGCAATGATCAGTTCAGCGTGCTGGTCGACTACGTCAATCGACACTTCACCGAGGGTGACCGGATCGTCACCAGCGACATGATGTGGTACCTCAGCTACATCTACTACAACCGCACTGACGCGCAGATCCGTCTGTATACGCCACCAGCGGCGGATGGGCGTTCCACGCGTCCCAATGCCTACGGATTTGGCACTTTGGTCGGCGAGGAGGTTTTCCTCGATCAGCTTGGCGACGTGTCCAAGGGCAGCACGCGGATGTGGTTGATCGGCACGCTGGATGAACCCGATGAGTTTGCCGCGTTGCCTGAAGGCTGGCAGCGGCAGAGCGATGTCCATGCAGGCGGCGCATTTGCACGTTTGTACGTGAGGGAGCCGAGCGCCGATAAACCGGGCGGGTGATCGCAGGCTCAGGATTTGCCCGACAAATCCGCCATCCCCTTGAGCAATTCGATCGGCAACGGAAAGACGATCGTCGAGCTCTTGTCACCGGCAATCGAACTCAGGGTCTGCATATAACGCAATTGCATGGCACCGGGCTGGCGGCCGAGCATTTCGGCGGCTTGCATGAGTTTTTCCGAGGCCTGCAGTTCGCCTTCGGCGTGGATCACCTTGGCCCGGCGTTCGCGTTCGGCTTCGGCCTGTTTGGCAATCGCACGCACCATCGATTCATTGAGATCGACGTGCTTGATCTCGACGTTGGCGACCTTGATGCCCCAGGCGTCGGTCTGGGCGTCGAGCACCTGCTGGATGTCGATGTTCAACTGCTCGCGTTCGGCCAGCAGTTCATCCAGCTCATGTTTGCCGAGCACCGCGCGCAGGGTGGTCTGCGCCAGTTGGCTGGTGGCCGAGAGAAAGTCTTCGACCTGAATGATCGCCTTCTGCGGGTCGAGCACGCGGAAGTACAGCACCGCATTGACCTTCACCGAGACGTTGTCGCGGGTGATCACATCCTGTGGCGGCACGTCGAGGACCACGGTGCGCAGGTCGACCCGGACCATTTGCTGTACCACCGGAATCAGCAGGATCAGCCCCGGGCCCTTGACCTGCCAGAAGCGTCCGAGCTGGAACACCACGCCGCGCTCGTACTCACGCAGGATGCGGAAGGTCGACCCGGCGAGGGCAATGACCAACAGCAGCAGTGCAACGAAACCGATTTGCAGACCCATGATCACTCTCCGTGTCGCACCGCGTCAGTCGCGGCGACTTTCAGCAATAAGCCATTTCGCCCGACCACGCGCACCGATTGCCCGGCGTGCAGCGGTGTCGTGCTCTGCACTTGCCAGTGTTCACCCTGCAATTGCACCCAGCCGTTGTGGGCGTTTTGCGCTTGTACGGTGGTCACCGCCGTCACGCTGCCGACCAGCCCGGCATCGCCGCTGACGGCGTGGCGCGGGCGGGTTTTCAAGGCGCGGACGATCAATGCGATCAGCAGCAGGGCGCTGACCAGGCCGAGGCCGATGATCATCGGCACTGGCAACTCGGCGTTGCCCAGAATCAGCGCGCCGATGACGAACATGATGATCCCGCCGAGGCCGATCACCCCGTAGTTGGGCAGCGCGGCTTCGGCGATCAGAAAGGCAATGCCGAGGGTGATCAGCCACAGGCCGAGCGGATTGACCGCCGTCGGCAGGACATCAGCCGCGAGGGCCGAGCCGCTGGCCAGCAGTATCAGGAAAAACGTGCAACATCGGCTGTTCACGTGACCCTCCGGGAGAGTCATGGGGTGTTTCCTCAAGTCTAGTTGAGACTGGCGCCGGCTGAATTTTGATCAATAAGCGGATGTGTCCAATGAGCGGATTTCCCTTCATCAGCAACTGGCCGAACTAGACTCAGCAGAACAGGCACAACGTTCAGCGGGACACCGAGGTGCAGCATGCGTATGGCAAAAAAAGTGCAGAGCAGCCTGAACCGGGCGCATTGCGAATATGACATCGTGGCCCACCGCCACTCGGCCAGCAGCCTGGAAACCGCGCGGGTTTCCGGGGTGCCCGCCGAACGCGTGGCCAAGTCAGTCATTCTCGACGACCACCACGGGCATTACCTGATGGCCGTGCTGCCGGCCAGTCGGCATCTGGACTTGAGTAAAGTGCGTAGTCGCGGCGAATGGCAGATCACCCGGGAGAGCAACCTGGCGCATATCTTCGATGACTGCGAACGCGGCGCGGTGCCGCCGCTCGGTGATTCCTACGGCCTGGACATGGTCATCGACCCGCTGTTGACCCGGCAGAAAGACATCTACCTGGAAGCCGGCAACCACAACTACCTGCTGCACATGAGCATGCCCGAGTTTCTGAAAATGGTGCCGCATGCCGAGGTGCGGGAGTTGAGTCATTGAGTTTTGTAGCGCTTTCGCGGACGCCTTCGCGAGCAAGCCCGCTCCCACAGGTTGAGCGCGTTCCCCTGTGGGAGCGAGCCTGCTCGCGAATAATCTCCCACCGCATTTTTGAAGGAGTCTTCCATGGAGCAGCCAACCCACAGCCTGCCATCCCTGTTCGAGCAGCTCGGCCTGAGCAGCGACCCGGTCAGCATCGACCAATTCATCGCCACCCATTCACCACTCAAACCCGAGTTGCACCTCGCAGACGCGTTTTTCTGGAGCAGGAGCCAGGCGGATTTTTTGCGGGATGAGATTCTTGATGATGCGGATTGGGCGGAGGTGGTGGATCAGTTGAATGTGTTGTTGCGCAAGGGGCGGGTTTTGTAGGACTGAAGTAAAACCTTATTACAGAATGTCCGCAGGATCCCTATCGATGTTGGAGTAGCTTGCCAATTCAACAATCCGGAGCCGTCGATGCAATCATTTTTGCCAGTCAGAACAATTGATGTTGACGCGCTTGGGGACTGTATTGAGGCAGTGATCGAAAGCATCTCCAACGGGCCTGTCGAGTTTCGGAAGCACGACACAACAGTGGCTGTGCTGATTTCGCCAGAAATTTATGAAGCGATCCTGAATAAGCTGGATGATTTCGATTTGGTGTCAATCACATATTCGCGCAGGAACGAAGTAGGGGTAGCCATCGAGCTGGATGAACTATAGAAATTCTCTGCCGAGAAGATTTGTTTCAAAACTTGACTGAAATTCCCCGCCAATGCGATATTGATAGTTAGCAAACTAACAGTGTGCATTTTCCCGTGCCGAATTCCCTCGACGCTCTCCAGATGAACATCAGTAGTGCCATGGTGGTGGCCGCCAGGCATTGGCGGAAGATCTGCCAGACCACGCTGGTCAACTATGGAATCTCCGAAGCCTGCGCCGTGCCGTTGTTGATGATCGGGCGGTTGGGCGAGGGTGTGCGTCAGGTGCAGGTGGCGCAGGCGGCCGGGATGGAGAGTCCGTCGCTGGTGCGTCTGCTCGATCAGTTGTGCCACGCCGGCTACGTCTGCCGCACCGAAGATGCGCAGGATCGTCGGGCCAAGTGCCTGAGCCTGACCGACACCGGCCGTGAACTGGTGCAAGCGGTGGAGATCGAACTGGTGCGTCTGCGTCATGAAGTGCTCGAAGGCATCGACCAGAGTGATCTGGAGGCTACGCTTCGGGTACTGCGAGCTTTTGAGGCGGCCAATCCGCCTGTGGTGATCAATTCTTGAACGGTTTTTTCTCTGGCATCCCGCCTGCCCGGGACTGGTTCTACGGGGTCCGTACCTTTGCAGCGTCGATGATCGCGCTGTACATCGCCCTGCTCATGCAAATGCCGCGTCCGTACTGGGCGATGGCCACGGTGTACATCGTTTCCAGCCCGTTTCTCGGCCCGACCAGTTCCAAGGCGCTGTACCGCGCCATCGGCACCTTTCTCGGCGCGGCGGCGGCAGTGCTGTTCGTGCCGATGTTCGTGCAGAGTCCGTATGTGCTGGTGGTGGTGATTGCCTTGTGGACGGGGACTTTGCTGTTCCTGTCGCTGCACCTGCGTACCGCCAATAGTTACGCACTGATGCTGGCCGGCTACACCTTGCCGCTGATTGCCTTGCCGACGGTGGATAATCCGCTGGCGGTGTGGGACGTGGCGGAGGCGCGCACCGAAGAGATTTTTCTCGGCATCGCCGTGGCGGCGGTGGTCGGCGCGATGTTCTGGCCGCGGCGTCTGGCGCCGGTGTTCAACGACGCAGTGGGCAAGTGGTTCGCCGACGCCACCACCTACAGCCTGAAGTTTCTCAGCCGCGACGTGCAGCCTGAACAGATCGCCACGCTGCGCATGGCCATGGTCGCCAATTTCAACAGCCTCGAATTGATGATCGGCCAGTTGCCCCACGAAGGCGCTCGACCGCAAACCGTGCGCAACACCAAGGAACTGCGCGGGCGGATGATCCACCTGTTGCCGGTGATCGATGCGCTGGAAGACTCGCTCTATGCCCTTGAGCGACGCACACCGGAACTGGTGGAAAAGTTTGCCCCGCTGTTGACCGCGACCCAGCAATGGCTCGGCCATAACGACGCCGATCTCGAACGGTGGCAGGTGCTCAAGGATCAACTCCAGGCCCTGCAGCCAAGTTGCGAGGAGCTGGAAGATCGCAAGCAATTGCTGTTCTCCAACGCGATTTATCGCCTCGGTGAATTCATCGATCTGTGGCAGGACTGCCGCAGTTTGCAGGACGCGATTCTCTGCGAGCGCCAGGACAGCTGGCGCGCGGTTTACCGGCACTGGCGCCTCGGGCGGCTGACGCCATTTCTCGACCGCGGGATGATGCTGTATTCGGTGGCCTCGACCGTTCTGGCGATCATCGTCGCTTCGGTGCTGTGGATTCTGCTCGGCTGGCCGGACGGTGGCAGTGCGGTGATTCTGGCGGCGGTGGCCTGCAGCTTCTTCGCCTCGATGGACGACCCGGCACCGCAGATCTACCGGTTCTTTTTCTGGACCGGGATGTCGGTGCTGTTCGCCAGCCTTTACCTGTTTCTGATTCTGCCGAACCTGCACGATTTCCCGATGCTGGTACTGGCGTTTGCGGTTCCGTTCATCTGTGTCGGCACCCTGACGGTGCAGCCACGCTTCTTCCTCGGCATGCTCCTGACGTTGGTCAACACCTCGTCGTTCATCAGCATTCAGGGCGCGTACGACGCGGACTTCTTCGCCTTTGTGAACTCCAACCTGGCCGGCCCTCTGGGCCTGTTGTTCGCGTTCATCTGGACCCTGATCGCCCGCCCGTTCGGCGTCGAACTGGCCGCCAAACGTCTGACCCGCTTCAGCTGGAAAGACATCGTGCGCATGACCGAGCCGGCCAATCTGGCCGAACATCGGCATCTGGGCGTGCAGTTGCTCGACCGTTTGATGCAGCACTTGCCGCGTCTGGCCATGACCGGCCAAGACACCGGGATTGCCATGCGTGAAGTGCGCGTCGGCCTGAACCTGCTCGATCTGCTGGCTTACACGCCACGGGTCAGCGGCGCGCCGAAGGCCCTGCTGCAGCAAGTGGTGGCTGAGGTCGGCGAGTATTTTCGCGCGTGTCTGAAGGCCGGCGAACGCTTGCCGGCACCGAGTCCTTTATTGATGACCATGGATCGCGCCCGCCGCGCCCTCAAAGGCCACGGCGACGAAGAAACCCGGCTAAACCTGTTGCATGCCCTGAGCGGTTTGCGCCTGGCGCTGTTGCCCGGCGTGGAATTTGTCAGCACGGGCGATGCCGAAGAACCGCTGCCCGATGGAGCGCCCCTATGATCGGTGATCTGGATATCAGCGGGATTTTCCTGCCGACCCTGCTGGTGTTGATGGGCATCACCTATGTGTTGTTTGTGCTGGTGCACGGCGTGCTCACGCGCCTGCACTTTTACCGTCTGGTCTGGCACCGGGCATTGTTCAACGTGGCCCTCTACGCCGTGATGCTGTACGGCGTGGACTCACTCAGTCGATACCTGATGACATGAAAAAACCGTTTCTGACTATCGGTCGCGTGGTCCTGACCCTGCTGATCGTGACTTTCGCCGTCGTCCTCGTCTGGCGCATGGTGATGTATTACATGTTTGCGCCGTGGACCCGTGACGGCCACATTCGCGCTGACATTATTCAGATCGCCCCGGACGTGTCCGGGCTGATCCAGCAGGTCGAGGTCAAGGACAACCAGTTGATCAAACGTGGCCAGGTGCTGTTCAGCATCGATCAGGACCGCTTCAAACTGGCCCTGCGTCAGGCTAAAGCGGCGGTCGCCGATCGCGAAGAAACCCTGGCTCAAGCCCAGCGCGAAGCCAAGCGTAACCGTGGCCTGGGCAACCTGGTGCCGGCCGAGCAACTGGAAGAAAGCCAGTCGAAAGTCGCCCGGGCGCAATCGGCGCTGGCCGAAGCGCTGGTGACGGTGGACAGCGCGCAGCTCAACCTGGATCGTTCGGTGATCCGCAGCCCGGTGGACGGCTACGTCAACGACCGCGCGCCGCGAGTGCAGGAATTCGTCACCGCCGGGCGGCCGGTGTTGTCGGTGGTCGACAGCAACTCGTTCCACATCGACGGCTATTTCGAAGAAACCAAACTCGATGGCATTCATATCGGGCAGTCGGTGGATATCCGCGTGATCGGCGACAAGGCCAGGCTGCGTGGGCATGTCGAAAGTATCGTCGCCGGTATCGAAGACCGCGACCGCACCAGCGGCAACAACCTGCTGCCGAACGTCAACCCGGCGTTCAGCTGGGTGCGCCTGGCGCAGCGGATTCCGGTGCGCATCGCCTTTGACGAGGTGCCGGAAGATTTCCGCATGATCGCCGGGCGGACCGCCACCGTGTCGATCATCGACGATAAAACGCAGGAGCCCGCGCAATGAACAGGGCCCTGATGATCGCCGGGTTGGGCATGATGCTCTCGGCCTGTCAGATGGTCGGGCCGGACTATCAGCTGCCCGCTGACGCCGCGGTGCAGCGCAAGGACTTTCAGGGCGAACTGGCGGTGGAGGGCAAACCGGTGGTGTCGGCGCCGGTGCCGGCGGATTGGTGGCGGCTTTATAAGGATCCACGTCTGGATCAACTGGTGCAGCAGGCCATGGCGTCCAACACCGATTTGCGCGTAGCGGCGGCGAACCTTCAACGGGCTCGCGCGCAAGTCGATGAGGCTGAAGCGGCGGGTGGCTGGAGCGCAGGCGTGAAGATGGGCGCGCAGCGTTTGCAGGAATCCGGGCAGGCGTTCTTGCTGCCGGAAAAAGTCCCGGTCGACAACGTCGGCGATATTGGCATCAGCGCGTCTTATCAGTTCGATCTATGGGGCACCCTGCAACGCGGTATCGAAGGCGCGAAGGCTAACGCCGATGCGACTCAAGCAGCGGCTGACACCGCACGCATCACTTTGGTGGCCGACGTGGTTCGCGCCTACACCCAGGTCTGTGCGGCCAACGAAGAGCGGGAAATTGCCCAGCATTCTCTCGACCTGCAATCGCAGAGCACTACGCTGATCCAGCGCCTGCGCGATGCCGGGCGTGGTGATGAAACCCAGGTCACCCGTTCGCAAACCCAATTCAAGTCGTTGCGCGCCGACCTGCCGCGCTATGAGGCAGCGCGTCAGGCCGGGTTGTTCCGCCTGTCGATGCTGCTGGCCAAACCGGTCGAGCAATTGCCGGCCGGTACCGCCACTTGTGCCGAACTGCCGAAAATTGCCCAACTGGTGCCGGTGGGCGACGGTGCGGCACTGCTCAAGCGTCGTCCCGATATCCGTCAGGCGGAACGTCGCTTGGCGGCCTCGACAGCGGGCATCGGCGTCGCCACGGGCGAGCTGTATCCGGACATCAGCATCGGCGCGACCATCGGCACCGTCGGTCTTATTGACGACTTGGGCGATCCGTCGACCAACCGCTGGGGCTTCGGCCCGTCGTTGAGCTGGAAGGTGCCGACCAACGGCGCCCGTGCGCGGATCCGTGAAGCCGAGGCCAACACCCAGGCCGCACTGGCGCATTTCGACGGCGTGGTGCTCAACGCCATCCGCGAAACCCAGACCGGTCTGGCCCAATACAGCGCGCTGCTGCAACGCCGCGACGCCCTGGCCGATGCCGAGCAGTCGGCGAAACTGGCGGCGGACCAGACCCACCGCTTCTTCCAGGCTGGGCGCGAGTCGTTCCTAGCGGACCTGCAAGCGACCCGCACCTACACCGATGTCACCGCGCAACTGGCCGCCGCCAACACCCAGGTCGCCATGAGCCAGATCGATTTGTTCCTCGCCCTCGGTGGCGGTTGGGAAAGCGGACGAACGCAAGCCTCAAGCGCCAGCAAACCCTGAAGCCGTTGCTATGCTTTGAAGTGTTGAAAGGGTGCCACGTGCAACGCACCCTTTCAGCGCACATTGCTAGCGCTGGTCTAGGGGAAACCAATAATGAAAAACCCTTACGCTCTCGGCTTCTGGTGCGCCCTGGTAGCGCTGGTGCTGCTATCGGCCACTTATTTCTACGGCATCATGCTGGCCCATCAAATCGACAAGGCCATGGTCTTCCTCGACAGCGCCACGGCGTTGATCGCGGTGATGGCAATTGTCGTGGTGGCCTGGGCGTCGATCCAGGTGCAGCGAGTCAAGAAAAGACAGCTTGAACAAGGCAAGACCCTGGTGTTGATCTGGGACACCAAAGTCGCCCTGCGTCGGGTCGAAACCGTGTTCGATCGCTACTTCTGGGGCAGTTACTGGCAACCGGGACGCACCTTCGCCGAAGTCATGGGCGAACTCACCGGCACGCCGCTGGAAAAAAGCCTCGAAGCCCTGAAAAAGCAGTGTCTGGAGCTCGACAAGCAAATCGACAGCGAGGGCTGGCATTGGCTGAACAATGCCCGTGAACTGTCCGACGTCGCGACGGCCATGGCTCGTGAGCGCTATCAACTGGATTTCTGTGACCCGCGCGCTGACGGGCCGGGCGGGGCGGTGATCGATCGCGACTTTGAAGTGCTGGTGTATACCTGGACGGCGCGGTTGAAGAGCTTCGATCATCAACTCGATGAGATCGAGGTTCAGTATTCCTGATCTGCATTCATTTCACTGGCCTCTTCGCGAGCAGGCTCGCTCCCACAAGGGTAACACTGCACCTGTGGGAGCGAGCCTGCTCGCGAAGACGACCTGAAAAACGCCGAAACTCTCCCCGCCTGTCAGCTGTCCACACTCCCCATAGACACTCTTTAACCTTTAAACATTGGGCCGCCTCGCGCTGCCAGTGCTAATCTCCACCGCTAATTTCAGCGGAGTCGAGCCGCGACCCGGTCACGGGTTCAGGGAAGACGACCACACTTACAGCCACGGACATTGATCAGGTCATTCATGAATAAATCAGCAGGCGTGCTTCTCGGGATTGTTGTTGCCATCGGTGCGATCAGCGCCGGTGGGGCCTGGTATACCGGGACCAAGATAGAAGGCGTGTTGAACAACGCCGTCAGCAACGCCAACAAAGAGCTGCAGACCGCGATGGCCGGCTCCAATGGCACCGCGTCGCTGGAGCTGGTGTCGCTGGAGCGTCACACCTTCACCAGCACCGCGCACTACCGTCTCAAGGGCGAAGGCGAGATGTTCGGCGACCAGCCGGTCGAATTGCTGTTCGTCGACCACATCGAGCACGGCCCGCTGCCGTTCTCGCGCCTGGTGTCGCTGAAGTGGCTGCCGGTCATGGCCACCAGCAATTACGAGCTGGAAAAGAGCCCGGCCACCGAAAAATGGTTCGCCGCCGCCAAGGGCGCCGCGCCGCTCAAGGGCGTGACCAACATCGGCTACGACGAATCCACCACCAGCAGCCTTGAATTGCTGCCGCTGGAAACCGCGCTGGACGAGCAGTCGAGCCTGAAATTCTCCGGCCTGACCATGAACATCTCCGCCAGTGCCCAGGCGCAGAAGGTCAAGGCTGACGGCTACATGGACAGCCTGAAACTGGTCACCGTGTCGCAGGATCAAGCACCGGTGCAGGTCGAACTCAACGGTCTGACCCTGGCCAGCAACCTTACCAAGAGCAGCTACGGCTACTACACCGGGGAAAACACCCTGGAGCTGACCAGCAGCAAAACCACCTTCGGTCCCAAGCAGTCGGTGCTCGGCGTGAAGAACTTCGAAATGAAGAACCTCACCGAAGAGAGCGGCAGCAATGCCTCGGGCCGCGCTGACTACAAGGTGGGTGAAGTCACCCTCAACGACAAGAAAATCGGTTCGGCCAACATGGCCATGAGCCTGAAGAACCTCGACATCCCGTCGACCATGTCGCTGATGCAGATCTACCAGACCAAATTGCAGCCGTACGAGAAGGAAGCGGCGGCCGCTGCCGAAGCCGGCCTGCCGGCACCGGAGCTGAACCTGACCGAAGCCGAGTCGGCACAGGTCAAGGCTGACCTGCAGAAACTGCTGGCCGCCAGTCCACAGATCGCGCTGGAAAACCTGTCGCTGAAAACCGCCAACGGTGAAAGCCGCGCCAGCCTGGTGATTGATCTGACCAAGCCACAGTCGATGGATCTGCCGCCGGATCAACTGGGTAAACAGTTGGTCGCGCTGCTGGACCTGAACATTCAAGTGTCCAAGCCGATGCTGATCGATCTGCTCAGCGTGCAAGCGCAGCTCGACGGTCAGACTGACGCCAAAGCCATCGTCGACCAGGCCAGCGCCGGTGCCGACATGTTCTCCGGCATGGCAGTCGGTTCGCAGTTGGCGACGGTCGATGGCACCAATGTCGTGACCAAGCTGCATTACGCCGCCAATCAGGTGGAGTTCAACGGCCAGAAGATGACCGTCGAGCAGTTCGTCGGCTTCCTGATGAGCAAGTTCGCTGGCGTCACGCAAGTGCAGTAATCCTGCGTTCTAAATAACAACGCCCGGCCTCTGATCCACAGACGCCGGGCGTTTTGCTGTCTGGTGTGCGGGTTTTTGTCTGAGCCGGCACCGCGATTCTGAACAATTATTGCGTTCTGGATATTCGACTACGCTTGCATGCAAGACTGCCTGACTAAGCTTGGCTGGGTCTCTTTTGACTCGGTCTCCGTTACGAATGGGCAAGGGGGGCATTGCGACCCGGCTGGCCATGTAAGGATGCTGACGAATGCCGCGTATTGATGTTCCTGTTTTACATCGTGGTTTACGCCCGTTGTTTCGCGTTGCGCTGTGCAGCCAGTTGCTCTGGCCGGCACTGGCGTTTGCCGATACGCCCTATGATCAGATGGTGCGTGATGCCCGTGCCGGGCAGACCACGCCTGCGCTGAACGTGCTGCGCCAGGTGCCACCGGGGCAATCGACCACCGGCCAGATCAGCGATCACCTGCAAATCGCCAGTTGGGCCGGCCTCGATGCCGAGGTGGTGCAGGTCTATGAGACCCAGGGCCGTGACCGGGTGCTGCCGGTGCAGGCACTGACCGCCACCGCACGCGCCTATCGCAACCTCAAGCGTTGGGAGCAGGCGACCCAGGTTTACAACAAGGCGCTGGCGCTGGAGCCGGACAACGCTGACCTGCAACTGGGGCTGGCGCTGACTCAGGCTGACTCGGGTAAACCCGACGAAGCCGTGACCCGCGCCAAGGCTCTGGTTGCCGCCAAACCCGACGATCCCTCACGCCGTCTCGCACTGGGCTATGCCCTGACCCGCGCCGGCAAGCAGTACGACGCACTGTTTGAATACGATCAGGCGTTCATGCGTGCCGGCAGCAAGCCGGAAGTCGCCCGTGAATACGTGGTCGCCCTGCAAAAGGCGCGGCTGCCGGAACCGGCGCTGCGCCTGGCCAATCAACGTCCGGGGCTGATCGACCCGGTCACCCTGCGCCGCCTCGAAGGTGATCTGGCTGCCGAACGCGTGCGTCTGGCCGAACTCGCCACCCGCAGCGAAAAAGAACGCTATGTGATCGCCGACCGCGCCTTGGCCGATTACGACAAATTGCTCGCCACCTGGACCCCGGACGCCAGCGCCCACGATGACGTGATTCGCTGGCGCATCGACCGCATGGGCGCACTCAAGGCGCGGGCGCGCACCGCCGACGTGATCAATGAATATCAGAAGCTGCAAAGCGAAGGCGTGAAGATTCCGACCTACGCCTTGCGCTGGGTGGCGGCGTCGTATCTGGATCAGCGCCAGCCGGAAGTCTCCACTGACCTGTATCGCCAGGTGCTGTCGGCCCCCGACGCTGATGTCGGTGATCGTCTCGAAGACACCACCGCGTTGTACTACTCGCTGCTGGAAAGCGACCGCGCCGATGAAGCGCGCAAAGTCGCCGAGGATCTGGCCAAGACCCAGAAGCCGCGCGTCGAACTCAAGGGCTTGCCGATCGGCAACCCCAACGACGAATGGATGGACGCCCAGCAGCTCGCGGCGCAGGCCGGTACCTACGGCTCTGACCTGCCGCACGGCGAGGAGCGCCTGCAGACATTGGTCGATCAGGCCCCGGGCAACCTCGGTTTGCGTCTGGCCCAGGCCGATCTGTACCTGGCCCGACAGTGGCCACGCCGCGCTGAAAACCAGCTCAAGGAAACCGAAAGCATGGCCCCGCGCGACATGGGCCTGGAACTGGCTCAGGCGCGCACCGCGATGACCCTGCAGGAATGGCGGCAAATGGATGCGCTGACCGATGACGTGGTCGCGCGTTTTCCCGACAACCGCCAGGTGCAACGCGCGGCCCGCGAGCGCGAAGTGCACGACATGTCCGAATTGCGCGTCGAAGCCTACGGTGGCAAGGCCAATGGGGGCGGCGGCAGCGGCGGTGCGGGCGCGGTCAGTGGCAGCCGCGATTTCGGCATCCAGAGCACCCTGTACAGCCCGCCGATCGATGAAGACTGGCGGGTGTTCGTTGGCGCCGGTTATGCCACCGGCGACTTCGCCGAAGGCACCGGTACCGACCGTTTCCAGCGCGTGGGCCTGGAACGTCGTACCCGCGACATGAGCCTGGAAGCCGAGGTCTCCAACCACAATTACGGTTATGGCGCCAAGCAGGGCGCGCGCATCGCGATTGCCCGCGACATCAACGATAACTGGCAGTACGGCGGCAGCTTCGCCTATCTGTCGGCCGAGACGCCGTTGCGTGCGCTCAACAGCGACATCAAGGCCAACGGCGGCAACGCGTTCATCCGCTGGCGCGCCAACGAGAGCCGCGAGTGGCGGCTGTCGGTCAGCCCGTCGCACTTCAGTGATGGCAACAACCGCCTCGAGGCCTTGCTCACCGGGCGCGAGGGTGTCTACAGCGCGCCGAACGTGCAGGTCGATGCCGGTCTGGAAGTCGGCACCAGCCACAACTCGAAATCCGATGACGTGCCGTACTTCAACCCGAAGTCGGACTTCAGCGTGATGCCGACGGTCAACGTCAACCATGTGCTTTACCACCGCTACGAAACATCCTGGAGCCAGCAATTCCAGGCGGGTGCGGGCACCTACAGCCAACGTGATCACGGCACCGGCGGCATGGCGATGCTCGGCTACGGTCAGCGTTATGCCTGGAACGATGTGTTCGAGGTGGGCGGCTTGTTCAGTGTGATCAACCGGCCCTACGACGGTGATCGGGAGACCGATCTGCGTCTGCTTGTCGACCTCACTTTCCGCTTCTAGAAGAGTTTGAAGATGCCTTTGATGACGCGTTTCATCCTTCTGCTGGGAGTGCTGCTGATCAGCGCCTGCGCCCAGCAAGCCCCGGCTTTCGCGCCGCCGTCGCAACGTCCGCTGGCGGCCAGTGAAAAACCCTGGCCGAAAAACCATGTGCTGGGCATCGCCTATCACGACGTCGAAGATCGCGACCCCGATCAGGCCGTGGTGGCCGTGCGCACCGAGCGTATGATCGAGCAACTGGCCTGGCTGCGCGAGAATGGCTACCAACCGGTCACCGTCGACCAGATCATGGCCGCGCGCAAGGGCGGCCCGGAACTGCCAGCCAAAGCGATCCTGCTCAGCTTCGACGACGGTTACTCAAGCTTCTATACCCGCGTGCTGCCGGTGCTGCGGGCCTACAACTGGCACGCCTTGCTGGCGCCGGTCGGCGTGTGGATCGACACCCCGCTCAATCAACCAGTGGATTTTGCCGGTGCACCCCGCGCACGCTCTGACTTCCTGACCTGGGATCAGGTGCGGGAAATCTCGCGGTCGGGTCTGGTGGAAATCGCCGCGCACACCGACGCCAACCACAAAGGCGTTCTTGCCAACCCGCAGGGCAACCTGCAGCCGGCGGCGGCGACGCGTCGCTACGATCCGCTCACCAAACGCTACGAATCCGAAGAGGAGTTCCGTGCCCGGATACGCAATGACGTCGTGGCCATCTCGGAAAAAATCCGCAAGGTCACCGGCAAAAAACCGCGCATCTGGGTCTGGCCGTACGGCACGGCGGACGGCACTTCGCTGACCGTAGTCGGCGAGCAGGGCTACGAAATGGCCCTGACCCTGGACGACGGTCTCGACGCCCTCGACAACCTGATGAGCAGCCCGCGCTTTTTGGTCGCCTCCGATCCTGATGGCGAGCATTTCGCCAACAGCATCGTCGCGGCGCAGTCGGATTTCACCATGCGTGTGGTGCATGTCGATCTGGATAACGTCTACGATCCGGATCCGGCGCAACAGGAAATCAACCTCGGCAAGCTGATCCAGCGCATGGCCGACATGGGCGCCAACACCGTGTTCCTGCAGGCCTTCGCCGATCCGAAGGGCGACGGACTGGTGCACTCGCTGTACTTTCCCAACCGTCACCTGCCGGTGCGCGCCGACATCTTTGACCGCGTTGCCTGGCAACTGCGGACTCGGGCGCACGTGAAAGTGTTCGCGTGGATGCCGGTGCTGAGTTTCGGCCTCGATTCGAAGCTGCCGCGTGTTACGCGCTGGGATCCGAAGACCGGCAGCACCTCGGTCGATCCGGGCCAGTATCAACGCCTGTCGCCATTCGATCCGCAAGTACGGCGGATCATCGGTGAAATCTACGAAGACGTGGCGCGCCTGACCTCGGTCGACGGCATTCTCTATCACGACGACGCGGTGCTCTCGGACTTCGAAGACGCCAGCCCCGAGGCCCTGAAGGCGTATGCCGCGCACGGCTTGCCGGGGTCCATTGCGGCGCTTCGCGATGATCCGGCTGCGATGCAGCGCTGGACGCGGTTCAAGAGCAAATACCTGATCGACTTCACCAATGAGCTGACCGCCAAGGTGCGTGCGATCCGTGGCCCGCAAGTGCTGACCGCACGCAACATCTTCGCCGAGCCGGTGCTCAATCCCGAGAGCGAAGCCTGGTTTGCGCAGAACCTCGACGACTTCCTCGTGACCTACGACTGGACGGCGCCGATGGCCATGCCGCTGATGGAAAAACAGACCCAGGCGCAATCCGGCCCGTGGCTTGAAGAACTGGTGGCGAAGATCAAACAGCGCCCCGGTGCACTGGATCGCACAGTCTTCGAACTGCAGGCCCGCGACTGGACGAAAAAGGATCAGGCCGACATCGACGGCGCCCAATTGGCCGACTGGATGGGCCGGCTCAAGCGTCAGGGTGCGACCAGTTTCGGTTACTACCCGGACAACTTCCTCGACAACCTGCCGGACCTGAAAACCGTAAGGCCTGCGCTCTCCAACAAATGGAACCCATGACATGCTGGATAGACTGTTAGCCCTGCTTGTTCTGGCGCTCGTCCTCGGCGTGCCGCTGGGGTTGATCTTCCTGGTCACCGGGCAATTCCTGATGGACTTCGTGTTCTTCTACCCGTTGTTCATGTCCGGCCTGTGGATTGCCGGCGGCCTGTATTTCTGGCTGCACTGGGAACGCCACTGGCCATGGAAGGACGACACTTTGCCGCCGCCACTGGAAGGCGAGCCGCTGATCTCGATCCTGATCCCTTGCTACAACGAAGGCGAAAACGCTGCCGACACGATTCACGCGGCGTTGGCCCAGCACTACCCGAACATCGAAGTCATCGCGATCAACGACGGCTCCAAGGACAACACCGCCGAAGTGCTCGACCGGCTCGCCCAGGAAGACCCACGCCTGCGGGTGCTGCATCTGGCAGAAAACCAGGGCAAGGCTGTGGCCCTGCGCATGGGTGCGATTGCTGCGCGCAGCGAATATCTGGTGTGCATCGACGGTGACGCGCTGCTGGCGCCGAACACGGCGGCCTATCTGGTGGCGCCGATGCTCGACAACGCGCGGCTTGGCGCAGTGACCGGCAACCCACGGATTCGCACACGTTCGACGCTGGTCGGGCGGGTGCAGGTCGGCGAGTTCTCGTCGATCATCGGTCTGATCAAGCGTACGCAACGGGTGTTCGGGCGGATCTTCACCGTGTCCGGGGTGATCGTCGCGTTTCGTCGTACCGCGTTGAACCGGGTCGGCTACTGGAGCCCGGACATGATCACCGAAGACATCGACATCAGCTGGAAGCTGCAACTCGATCACTGGAGCATCTTCTACGAGCCGCGCGCGCTGTGCTGGATCCTCATGCCGGAAACCCTGCGCGGTCTGTGGAAGCAGCGCCTGCGCTGGGCCCAGGGCGGTGCCGAGGTGCTGTTCAAGAACATTCGCGGGATCTGGCAGTACCGTCATCGTTATTTGTGGCCACTGCTGTTCGAGTACTGCCTGTCGACCGGGTGGGCCTTCACCTTCCTGCTATCGGTGATCTTTTGGGGCGTGGGCAAGTTCGTGGTCATGCCGGAATCGATTGCCGTGCATCACCTGATGCCCCCGGCGTTCACCGGCCTGTTGCTGGCGTTCGTCTGCCTGGTGCAATTCGCGGTCAGCATCATCATCGACCGGCGCTATGAACCGGGTCTGGGCCGAACCATGTTCTGGGTGGTCTGGTATCCGATCGCGTTCTGGCTGGTCAGCCTGCTCACCACCTTGGTCAGTTTCCCCAAAGTGCTGTTTGGTCAACACCAGAAGCGTGCGCGTTGGGTCAGCCCTGACCGGGGTATCAAACCGGTCGGCGACGACGAAGAGGAGGTCATCAAATGAAAATCATCCGGACCCGGCAGCGGCCCTTCCTGGTGGTGGTCGATGTGGTCCTCACCGTACTGGCCTGGGTCGGCCTGCTGTTTCTGCTGATTCGCGGACTGTGGCCGTTGATCGAGACCCACGCCGGTGGGCCGCGCATCGATAATTCGGCATTCGAGGCTCTGGGTACGTTGCAGATCTACCTGTGGGTGGCGCTGGTCAACGCAGTGATCCTGATTGGTTGGGCGCGTTATCAACAGCGCAAAAGCAGAAGCTTCGCCCAGCGTCGCTTGCCGGCACCGGTGGTCGATGATGAAGGGCTGAGCAAGAGCTTCCGCCTGTGCGATGACCGCCTGGAGAAGCTGCGCACACCCGGGGTGATGACCATCCACAACGACCAGGAAGGTGATATCAGCCATGTGGTGCTGAACTTTCGTCCACTGGCACCGACGGAATTGCCGCCACCGCTGGCGCCGCTGGAACATCCACGGGTGATCTTTCTGCACGCCGAGGATGACGCAAACCGTGATCCGATAAATCGGCCCACCTGAGTTTCCACATCGTCGAGCGTTCAACTGCGAATCAGCCGCCAAGCCTCCTCCATGGTGAGCGGCTGCTTCATCCGTTCGGCCAACATCGCCATGGCCCGTTCTTCCTCGCAAGCCACGGCGGCAACCACCACGCCGTTGTGGCCGAACAGGCCAATAAAGGGCGGATGCTCGGGCTCGCCTTTGAACTCGATTTCATCCCACTGGCTGGCGTGGCCCAGGTAGTCGTAGTTCCTGCCGAAGTGCCAGGTCCAGAAAAACGGCACATCCAGATAATGCTCATCGGCGCCCAACATGTTGGCGGCAGCGATGCGTGCGTGCTGCTGGGCCAGGCGCCAATGTTCGATGCGTTGCGGCTGGCCGCTCAGGGTGAACGTGGCGATATCGCCAATCGCCCATAGACCTTCGCAGACCCGCAGGCCGGCATCGACGCGCAGTGACTGGTCTTTCTCCCTTGGCAGCGAAGCGAACGCTTCTGTGGCCGGATGCACACCAACCCCCGCCAGCACCAGATCCGCCGAAACGCGCAAACCGTTGTCCAGCAGAACCGCCTCGACTTTGCCATCACCGGTGATTTCCCGGGCTTCGTGATCGGTGATGAATTTCACCCCGTGTTGTTCGTGGAGCGCGCGGATCGCCTTGCCCACCGCTTCGCCGAACTGCGCGGTAAACGGGATGGCGTGGCGGGCGATGACCGTGACGTCGAGGCCGAACTGACGCAGGGCCGAGGCGCATTCGAGGGCGATAAAGCTGTCGCCGATGATCAGCGCCCGCTGCTCGGGTTTGGCGGTGCGCATGATCTGTTCGGCCTGGGCTTTCGAGCGCAGGACGAACACCTGCGGCAGGTCGGCGCCGGGCAGTTGCAACGGATTAGGCTCGCCGCCGGTGGCGAGCACCGCGGCGTCGTAACCAAGGGTCTGGCCATCCTTCAAATGCAGGGTTTTCGTTGTTGCGTCGAGGGCCGAAATTTCGCCTTGCCGGCGTTCGATGCGCTGCTCCTTATAAAAGCTTTCATCGCGCAGCGGCGGGTTTTCCTGCGCCGACATCTCGCCGGCGAGGACGAATTTGCTCAGCACCGTGCGGTCGTAACCGGCGTCCGCTTCGCGGTCGATCATGACGATCCGGCCGCCGAAACCTTTTTCCCGCAGAGCTGCCGCACATGCCGTGCCCGCTGCACCTGCGCCGACAATCACAAAGGTGCGTGAATCATCGGCCGGAGGCGTGTGCGCATCCGGCAGCGGTTGATCATCGACCCAGACCTCATCGCCACGTAACTCCAGCGGATAACGCTTGAGGCTGTCGAGGGCCGGTGGCTCGCACAACGCGCCGTCTTCGACGCGAAATGCGGCTTTGTGCCAAGGACAGATCAGGCGTCCGTTGCACAGCGCGCCGTCAGCCAGTGGCGCCCCGGCATGTGGGCATTCGCCCTGAAATGCGCGCAGTTGGCCATTGGCGTGGAGCAGGACAATCTTGCGGTCGCCGATTTCGACTTGCAGGCCACGGTCTTCGGGGACATCGGCGACACGGGCGACACGGTGCAGGCTCATGTTCGTGCTCCTGACAGGCATTTCTCTTACGAGTTTGCGCCGCAGTGCGAGGTTCAGCCAATTGCCACTGCCAAGGTACGAACGGTACAGCTATAGTTTGCAGGCCGACGAAGGCCCAACTGCACAAGGTGCTCCCGGAATGACCCGATTGACCTCTCTCAACCCTTGGCTGGCGGCTGTCGCCGTCGCCCTTTGCGTGCAGTTTCCGGCGCAGGCGGCCGAGCGCTTTACCCTCGACATCCCCGGTGTCTCGGACAATCGCCTGTTCACCTCGGCCGCCGCGAGCGATGCGGCCGGTTGCGGTGGCAAGAACCAGTCCCCGGCACTGGCCTGGAACGCCGGGCCTGCCGGCACTCTGAGCTACGCGATCGTCATGCACGACCCGGACGGTCAGAAAGGTGCTGGCGTCGATCACTGGATTCACTACGGCATCAAGGCCACCACCCGGCAGATCCCGGCCGGTGTCGGCGCCAAATCCGCTCTCGAAGGCTTGGGAGGTACCAACAGTAAAGGCACCACCCATTACATCGGGCCGTGCCCACCGGTTGGCGACAGCGCCCACCACTACATCATTCAGATTTACGCCCTGGATCTGGCCCCGGACGCCTTGCCCGCCGGCCTGACCCGCGCCGAACTGATGGACAAAATCAAAGGCCACGTACTGCGAAACAGCAGCGTGGTACGGCGTTATCACCGCTGAAAAAATTTTCAGCGGCGTTTAACCCGATCTGAAAGGGCTGCCCGTCTCAGTGGATGAATGGATCACTTTCATCCCGAGGTCAGCCCCCATGTCCCGCTCCCTGCCTTTTCTGCGACCCGTTGCCGTCGGTGTATTGTTGACCGTCGCCGGTTGCGGCGTGTCTTCCAATCCCGAATCGGCTGCCGTTCCGGCGCCAGCCCAGCCACAGGCATCGATTGAGCATGAAGCGCTCGCTGCCGACAGTGTGCTGCCCAAACGCAGCGCACGTGCGATGTCGATTGCCAGTTTCGCGGCGATGCCCGCCCAGGAAAGTTATCCACAAGGCTATCGCGACGAGCAGCGCGAGCAGTATCAGGCGCTGGCCGACAACCCGATCCACAGCGTGGACGAGGCTCCGGTCTCGACCTTCAGCGCTGACGTCGATACGGGCGCCTACGCCAATGTCCGGCGTTTGCTCAATCAAGGGCGTTTACCACCTGAAGGCGCGGTGCGACTGGAAGAGATGGTCAATTACTTTCCCTACAACTATGCTCTGCCCAGCGATGGTTCGCCCTTCGGCGTAACCACCGAACTGGCCGCCACGCCATGGAATCCGCACACCCGCCTGCTGCGCATCGGCATCAAGGCCTCTGACCGGGCTGTGGCGGAACTGGCTCCGGCGAATCTGGTGTTTCTGGTGGATGTGTCCGGCTCGATGGATCGCCGCGAAGGGCTGCCACTGGTCAAAAGCACATTGAAACTGCTGGTCGATCAGTTGCGCGAGGAGGATCGGGTGTCGCTGGTGGTGTATGCCGGCGAATCCCGCGTGGTGCTGCAGCCGACTTCCGGACGCGACAAGGCGAAAATTCGCACAGCCATCGAGCAATTGACCGCAAGCGGTTCAACCGCTGGCGCGTCGGGCATCGAACTGGCCTATCAAATGGCGCAGCAGGCGTTCATTCCCAAAGGCATCAACCGCATCCTGTTGGCCACCGACGGTGACTTCAACGTCGGCGTCAGCGACTTCGACAGCCTCAAGCAAATGGCTGTGGATAAACGCAAAACCGGGATATCCCTGACCACCCTGGGTTTCGGTGTGGATAACTACAATGAACACGTGATGGAGCAACTGGCCGACGCCGGCGACGGCAACTACGCCTACATCGACAACCTGCGCGAGGCGCGCAAAGTGCTGGTGGATCAACTCGGTTCGACCCTGGCGGTGGTGGCAAAAAACGTCAAATTGCAGGTGGAATTCAACCCGGCGCAGGTCAGTGAATATCGCCTGCTTGGCTACGAAAACCGCACCTTGAAGCGTGAGGATTTCAGCAATGACAAAGTCGATGCCGGTGAAGTAGGCGCAGGACACACCGTGACCGCGCTGTATGAAATTGTTCCGGCAGGTGAGCAGGGCTGGCTGGAACCGCTGCGCTACGGTAAATCGGAGAAGGTGGTTGCTGCGAAGGATGGAGAATTGGCGATGCTGCGTGTGCGTTATCAACAGCCTGAAGGTGGGAAAAGTCTGCTGATCGAGCGGCCGATTGCCAATAAGGTCGCACCGGCCAGCGAGGACCTGCGTTTCGCGGCGGCGGTGGCGGCGTTTTCCCAGCAGCTCAAGGACGCTCGCTACGCTGGCGACTTCGGCCTGAAAGACACCGAAGCACTGGCCCGTGGCGCTCGCGGCGACGACCGCTTCGGCTTGCGCAACGAGTTCGTGCAACTGGTGGAACTGGCGCAAAGCCTGCGCGCCTCAACCGCATCGAATGCGATGCCCACTGAGCGACGGATTGAATAGTGAGCCGATTGAAAGGCTTCATCAGTCAGCTGTTTGCTACGCCAGACAGCGCGGCCGCCAGCAGCGATGAAACGCTGCTGGCGCGTTATCGCGAGGGCGACGGCGCGGCGTTCGAGATTCTGTACGCGCGCCATCGTCAGGGTTTGTATCGGTTTCTGCTCGGATTGAGCGGCAAACCGGAACTGGCTGACGAAGTCTTTCAGGACACCTGGCTGAGCCTGATCCGCAGCACCAGTCAGCCACAGGGACGGGCGACGTTTCGTACATGGCTGTTCCAGATTGCGCGCAATCGGCTGATCGATCACTGGCGCAAACACGGCGCACATCAGCCGCTGCACGACAGCTACGACGAACAGCTGCATGCGATTGGCGACGAGACCAATGATCCCGAACAATTACTGAACCTCAGCCGCGACAGCCAGCGCCTGGAAAGCGCTCTGCAAACCTTGCCTGCCGATCAGCGCGAAGTGTTCCTGCTGCGTGCCCACGGCGACCTCGACCTGGCACAAATCGCCAGCCTCACCGAAACACCGCTGGAAACCGTCAAGAGCCGCTTGCGCTACGCCCAGCAAAAACTGCGTCGGCTGCTGGCCGAGGAGGTACTGACATGACTGACGCCCGCCAGACACCCGAAGATCCCGTGATCAAACATGTGCGCCAACAGCACAACGTTGAACCGCCGGCGCACCTTGATGCGTTCATCCTCAATGCTGCTAACCGCGAAACCCCGGTGCCCAAGCCAAGCCTGTGGCAACGCTGGCTGAAGGCCTGTCAGAAACTGCGCTGGCAGGTCGCCTTCGCCAGCCTGGTCGGTGTGGCACTGATGCTGTCGCTGGTGCCACACACGCCGGAACCACAACCGCAATTCGACTTCGCCCCGGCGGCCAAACCGGCCGCGCCATTGGCGCGCAAACAAGCCCCGGAAGCGCAATCACTGGCCGCTCCGCCCGCTGCGGCCATGTCCGCGCCGGCACCGATGATGGAAATGGCCGAGCCGATGCAAAGCGACGCGATCAGCGCCGACGAAGCCAGACTCAGCAAACGCGCCGCCCCCCCGGCCAACGGCCTGGATGAGCAACTGCGCGAAGTCCTGCGCCTGCGCGACTCCGGCCAGTCGCAAGCCGCTGACGCGCTATACAACAACCTGCACAAACGCTACCCCGGCGTGGACCTCGACCGGCGACTCGAAAAAATCCGCCAGAACTGACCGCTTGTTCACCCAGCCATTTGGCATTGCCCGGCAAAAACGCGCACTATCGGGCCATGGCTGAAGCGCTGGAGAACAAAGTGGCAGCAAAAATCGACCGCATCGCCCAACTCCTCAACTGCCCGCAGAAGGGCGAGGAGATGCGGCGCGCGATTACCGAGGCGCGCAAGGAGTTTCTGCTGAACCAGTCGGAAGAAGACGTCGTGGAAGAAGACGAGGTTTTTGAGGAGGTTGGGGAAGAAGAGGAAGACGACGATTACGATGAGTTTGACTGGACGACGGAGTGACCGTCGTTGCATGAAACACCGCGCCCACAAAAAAGCCCCGGACCATCACAGTCCGGGGCTTTCTCGTTTCAATTCATGGCGCACCAGGCGGGATTCGAACCCACGACCCCTGCCTTCGGAGGGCAGTACTCTATCCAGCTGAGCTACTGGTGCAGCGGGCGACATCATACCTAGGTCGGCTCGGGGCGTCCATGCCGGGTTTTGGCGGGTTTTGTCAGTGCGCGTGTCGGTGTGAAACGCTGCATTCCTTAAAGCTGTAACGTCCTGCAAAACCCTCGCTTGGCGCTTTTTCCTGGCTGTTCTATGGTTTGGCTGCGGCCGGGGCTTTTTGCTCGTTGATCTGAAAAAACCAGCAAACGCTGGGTTTTTGTTCTTTTTTTCGAACGACCTATTGTCCTTTACCCCCTTTGCTCCTACGATCCGTTTGAGATTTCAAACGCTCTTTGACGGGGTGTGGATGCGCAGATGCTGTGAATAACGCACGATCGCTGCGCCTCACCCGGTAGATGATTTCCCTGACGGCAGCCTTGCGAGGCGCCTTTCTACAATCATAATTTTGCTCCGCGCAGGCCGCGGTGCTGTTAAGGAAAGCCGACATGCAGCTTAAAGATACCCAGTTGTTCCGCCAGCAAGCCTTCATTGATGGCGCTTGGGTCGATGCGGACAACGGTCAGACGATCAAGGTCAACAACCCGGCCACCGGCGAAATTCTCGGTACCGTCCCGAAAATGGGCGCCGCCGAAACCCGCCGCGCCATCGAAGCCGCTGACAAAGCGCTGCCGGCCTGGCGTGCACTGACCGCCAAGGAGCGTGCAGGCAAGCTGCGTCGCTGGTTCGAACTGATGATCGAGAACCAGGACGACCTCGCGCGCCTGATGACCCTCGAGCAAGGCAAGCCGCTGGCCGAAGCCAAGGGCGAAATCGTTTACGCGGCTTCGTTCATCGAGTGGTTCGCCGAAGAAGCCAAGCGTATCTACGGCGACGTGATTCCGGGCCACCAGCCGGACAAGCGTCTGATCGTGATCAAGCAGCCGATCGGCGTTACTGCTGCCATCACCCCGTGGAACTTCCCGGCGGCGATGATCACCCGTAAAGCCGGCCCTGCGCTGGCCGCCGGTTGCACCATGGTGCTCAAGCCGGCTTCGCAAACCCCATTCTCCGCCTTCGCTCTGGCTGAACTGGCCCAGCGTGCCGGCATCCCTAAAGGTGTGTTCAGCGTGGTCTCCGGCAGCGCCGGCGACATCGGCAGCGAGCTGACCAGCAACCCGATCGTGCGCAAGCTGTCCTTCACCGGCTCGACCGAAATCGGCCGTCAGCTGATGTCGGAATGCGCCAAGGACATCAAGAAAGTCTCGCTGGAACTGGGCGGCAACGCGCCGTTCATCGTGTTCGACGACGCGGATCTGGATAAGGCCGTCGAAGGCGCGATCATTTCCAAGTACCGCAACAACGGCCAGACCTGCGTCTGCGCCAACCGTCTGTACATTCAGGATTCGGTCTACGACGCGTTCGCCGAGAAGCTGAAAGTGGCGGTGGCCAAGCTGAAGATCGGCAACGGTCTGGAAGAAGGCACCACCACTGGCCCGCTGATCGACGAAAAAGCCGTGGCCAAGGTGCAAGAGCATATCGCTGACGCCGTGGCCAAAGGCGCCACCGTGCTGGCCGGTGGCAAGCCGATGGAAGGCAACTTCTTCGAGCCGACCATCCTGACCAACGTGCCGAAAAACGCGGCTGTCGCCAAGGAAGAAACCTTCGGCCCGCTGGCGCCGCTGTTCCGCTTCAAAGACGAAGCCGAAGTGATCGCCATGTCCAACGACACCGAGTTCGGTCTGGCGTCCTACTTCTACGCTCGTGACCTCGGTCGTGTGTTCCGTGTAGCGGAAGCCCTGGAATACGGCATGGTCGGCGTCAACACCGGGCTGATCTCCAACGAAGTCGCGCCGTTTGGCGGCATCAAGGCCTCGGGCCTGGGCCGTGAGGGCTCCAAGTACGGCATCGAGGATTACCTGGAAATCAAATACCTCTGCCTGGGCATCTAAGCCGGGAAAGGGATCGCTGCAAACGCAAAGGGCACGAGAGCGCTGTCCCTTTGCGTCGTTTCAAACCGGAATTTTCTCTGCGGCCGGGAACGCCGTGGCAGTCGATCATCGCATGCTGCCACCGCCGATTCCTCCCGCTTAATCCTTGAGCCACGCCGCCCGATGAGCGGTGAATGAGGACTGTAATGAGCAAGACTAACGCTGAACTGATGGCCCGTCGTACCGCAGCTGTTCCACGTGGTGTTGGCCAGATTCACCCGATCTTCGCTGAATCGGCGAAAAACGCTACCGTGACTGACGTTGAAGGTCGTGAGTTCATCGACTTCGCCGGCGGTATCGCTGTGCTGAACACCGGCCACGTGCACCCGAAAATCATCGCCGCCGTGACCGAACAGCTGAACAAGCTGACCCACACATGCTTCCAGGTACTGGCCTACGAACCGTACGTAGAGCTGTGCGAAAAGATCAACGCCAAGGTGCCAGGTGATTTCGCCAAGAAAACCCTGCTGGTGACCACCGGTTCCGAAGCCGTGGAAAACGCCGTGAAAATCGCCCGTGCCGCCACTGGCCGTGCCGGCGTGATCGCCTTCACCGGTGCTTACCACGGTCGCACCATGATGACCCTGGGCCTGACCGGTAAGGTCGTGCCTTACTCGGCCGGCATGGGCCTGATGCCAGGCGGCATCTTCCGCGCGCTGTACCCGAACGAACTGCACGGTGTGAGCATCGACGACTCGATCGCTTCCATCGAACGCATCTTCAAGAACGACGCCGAGCCGAAAGACATCGCCGCGATCATCATCGAGCCTGTGCAGGGTGAAGGTGGTTTCTACGTCGCGCCGAAAGAATTCATGAAGCGTCTGCGTGCCCTGTGCGACCAGCACGGCATCCTGCTGATCGCTGACGAAGTGCAGACCGGCGCTGGCCGTACCGGCACCTTCTTCGCCATGGAACAGATGGGCGTTGCTGCCGATCTGACCACCTTCGCCAAATCCATCGCTGGCGGCTTCCCGCTGGCCGGTGTCTGCGGCAAAGCCGAATACATGGACGCCATCGCTCCGGGCGGCCTGGGTGGCACCTACGCCGGTAGCCCGATCGCTTGCGCTGCGGCGCTGGCCGTGATGGAAGTGTTCGAAGAAGAGCAACTGCTGGATCGCTGCAAGGCTGTCGGCGAGCGTCTGGTAACCGGTCTGAAGGCCATCCAGGCCAAGTACCCGGTGATCGGTGAAGTGCGTGCGCTGGGCGCGATGATCGCGGTCGAGCTGTTCGAAAACGGCGACAGCCACAAGCCAAACCCGACCGCCGTTGCGGCTGTGGTGGCCAAGGCGCGCGACAAGGGCCTGATCCTGCTGTCCTGCGGCACCTACGGCAACGTGCTGCGCGTTCTCGTACCGCTGACCTCGCCGGACGAGCAACTGGACAAAGGCCTGGCGATCATCGAAGAGTGCTTCTCGGAGCTGTAAGCTCCGGCGCTGTGTGATCCGTTCGACAAAAAACCCGCTTCGGCGGGTTTTTTTATGCCCCTGATACACATCAAACGCTTTTGCGCTGTATCGATAGGCCGGCATTGGCTAAGGTTCAGGCATTGCAAGGGAGAGCGCGCATGACCGCCGTTGATTTACCCGCCGTACCCCGAGTGCTGATTGCCGAGGCCGATCCGTGGTCTCGTGACCTGCTTAAACAAGTGTTGCTCAACGTGCGCTGTGATGCGCGGCTGGACTTGTGTGCCGATGGCCAGCAAGCCATGTCGTTACTCAGCGAAGTGCCTTATGACCTGGCCATTGTCGATTGGGAGTTGCCCGGTATCGATGGCTTGAGCGTGCTGCGCAGCGTGCGCCAGCGCAAACGCAATCCGCCGCTGCCGTTCATTCTGATGAGCAGTCGCAACGACAGCGCCAGCGTGCGCGAAGCCATCCCGTTGGCCCCGACGGCCTATCTGACCAAACCGCTGAACATGGAAAGTCTGACCGAGCGGCTGCAGGGTTTGCTGCTGAATGCGGGTGAAGAGGTGTTCTGCGAAGTGCCGACGCTGGCGCCGGGCATGACCTTGTCGGTGTTCCTTGAGCGGCGTCGCGAGCAGGCCGACGGCGCGCCATTGATGACCGATGTGCAAGTGGCGGTCAAACGCAGCCTCAACCCCAATGGCCTCGACCTGAAGCTTCTGGAAGAAGAGATCCGCACCGATCCGCAGATCACCGCCGTGCTGATCGCGGCCGCCAACAGCGCGGCACAGCATCATGGCGCGGCGGTGCAGACCCTGGCGCAGGCGTTGCATCGCCTCGGCACCGGACAGAGCATGAACCTGATCCTCGGCCTGGCGCTCAAACGCAGCGCCAGACTCAGTGACCCGTGCCTGGCGGACTACGCCGAGCGCTACTGGGGGCTGTCGCTGCACACGGCGGAATACGCCCGCACCCTGGCGCGCCTGCTCGATCTGGATCAGGAGCGCTGCTACTGCGCGGGCATGCTGCATCGTCTCGGTGACCTGGCGTTGCTGCGTTGTTTGCAGGAGTGGAAGCAGGCTGGCGGCGAGCTGGATGAGTGGGAGGAGGTCGGTGACGCGCTGGCGGAGTTTGGCGCGGCCTACGGTTCGGCGCTGCGGACACGCTGGCGCCTGCCGCTGGAGCTGCGCGAGTTGATTGCGTCGGTCTACCAGCTCGGTGGCGGGGTCTATTCCCGGGAAGCGTTGGTGATGAACATGGCGGCGCAGATGGCCCGTCTGACCGAGCATGAGGGCATTGAGGAGCTGGCCAGGAGTCGTACGGCGCGGCTGCTGAAGATCGGGCTGCCGGAATTGATGCGGATGCGTAAATAACCTGACTTTTCACAAAACCCTGTGGGAGCGGGCTTGCTCGCGAAGGAGGTGTGTCAGCCAACATAAATGCTGAATGACCTACCGCCTTCGCGAGCAAGCCCGCTCCCACATTGGATATTGGGGTGGCTTAAATTCTGGATCAGGCAGAAATGATCCGGTTCTTGCCCTGCCGTTTTGCCTCGTACATGGCCGCATCCGCTCTGGCGAACAGGCTCTCGAGACTGTCGTCGCCATCCCTGAGGCTGGTCAGGCCCTGGCTGACGGTGATGCCGAATGTCTGCCCCTCGTGGTTGAAACTCAGGCGCTGAATCTCCTGCTGCAGCCGCTCGGCCACTTGCAGCGCCATGTCCGGTGCGCAACCGGGAAACACCGCAGCGAACTCCTCGCCGCCAATGCGCCCGAACAGATCGCCCCGGCGTAACGACCCACGTCCGCATTCGGCGATCCGTTGCAGCACGTTGTCACCCGCCGGGTGGCCGTAGCTGTCGTTGATCAGCTTGAAATCATCGATGTCCAGCAGCAGGAAGGCCAGTGGTGCACCTTGCAGGCGCGCCTCTTCGAACTCGCGGTTGGCGCATTCGAAGAAGTGTCGGCGGTTGCTGCTCTGGGTCAGCACGTCGGTGGTCGCCAGGCGATGCAGCTCGGTTTCCATGTGCTTCTTGTCGGTGATGTCTTCGGCGATGCCGACGATGATCACCGGTTGCCCGGGTTCGTCCTGACGGTTGATGAAGCACTTGTCGCTGAGCCAGCGCACCTGACCGTCGGCGGCGATGATCCGGTACTCGCGGTCTTCCACAGCACCTTTTTGCAGCACTTCGGCAAGGCTGCGTTCGGCATAGTCGAGGTCGTCGGGGTAGATGCTGTCGCGCCACTGGTTGTAGTCGGCCAGCAACAGGCCTGCGGAGCGACCGAAAATCCGCTCGTAGGCAGGGCTGACATACAGCACCTGACGGGTTTCCCAATTGAACGCCCAGAGCACCGCGTTGACGCTCACCAGTAATGAACTGAACAGTTGTTCGCGCTCGCTCAGCCGGGCGACTTCGCCTTGAGCGTGCATCAGCGCCATCAGGGTTTGCGCGGCCTCGGGCCACTGCGCAAGGGATGAGTCTTTTTGATTGTTGTTGACCATCGGCACATTTCTCAAAAGGTGTGCCGCAATTTCGACAACGGCCACAGTACAGCCCGCCGGGGTGGCGAAGTGTCTTTGAGATAGGGCTTTCGGTGCTAAGTTCCGCGCTTTTGTAGAGAGGGAGCCTGCTCCCGCCGGGCGGTAGAGATGACGCGTTTCAGCAATGAGAACGCGTCGACAAATTTGCGGTAGCTGCGCTACCGATCGGGGATGAATCCCCTCGCCACAGGGGATTCGTTCATGGCGGTCAGGCTGCGGCGGGGCGCAGCGAGTAGGTTTTCAGCTGGTCGGCGAATTCACGCAGGGACTGGATGCCGCTGGCTTCGGCCTCGTGCACCCATTCCTTGATGGCGGCGAGCATGTCGTGGCCATTGGCGCTGGTCTTGACCCAGATCTGCTGCAGGGCCAGGCGTTTTTCGTAAATGACCTTCAGCGCCTGGCTGTGCTCGAGCATGTTCTGGATGCGCAAGTGATGACGATCTTCCAGCAGGCTGGTTTCCCGCGACAGCAGGCGTTTGGCCCGATGGAATTGATGGCGTACCGAATGATCGACCTTGTCCAGCTCCTGCTTGACCAGCGGGCCGATCACCAATTTGCGGTACTGGGCCATGATCTGGAAGCGGTTGTTGAGGATCGCCATGGCGGTATCCATGTCCAGATGGCCCTTGCCTTCGACGCGGTGGGCGATCGGTGCCACACGCTGCACCTTGGCCAGACCGAAGAAGCTGAAGACCTTGATCCACGCCCAGCCGAGGTCGAACTCCCACTTCTTCACCGACAGCTTGGCCGAGTTGGGGTAGGTGTGATGGTTGTTGTGCAGTTCTTCGCCGCCGATCAGGATGCCCCACGGCACCAGATTGGTCGCCGCGTCGCGGCATTCGAAGTTGCGGTAGCCGATGGCGTGACCCAGACCGTTGACCACGCCGGCGGCCCAGACCGGGATCCACATCATCTGGATCGCCCAGATGGTGATGCCGATGGTGCCGAACAGCAGCAGGTCGATGACGCCCATGATCGCCACACCCAGCAACGGGTAGCGGCTGTAGAGGTTGCGTTCGATCCAGTCTTCGGGGCAGTTCTTGCCGTAGATGCGCAGGGTCTCCGGGTTCTCGGCTTCGGCGCGATACAGCTCGGCGCCTTTGCGCAGCACGGTGGACAGACCCTTGATGACCGGGCTGTGCGGGTCATCTTCGGTTTCGCATTTGGCGTGGTGTTTGCGGTGGATGGCAGTCCACTCGCGGGTGTTCTGCGCCGTGGTCAGCCACAGCCAGAAACGGAAAAAGTGTTTCAGGCCGGCATTCAGCTCGAGCGAGCGATGGGCCGAGTAACGGTGCAGATAGACCGTGACGGCGACAATTGTCACGTGGGTCATCAGCAGGGTGACCGCGACCAGAGACCAGGCCGACAAGCCAAGAAAACCTTCGTACCACATAGGCTATAGGGCCCTCGATAAAGATAAAAACAGCCGTTGCATTATCACCAAGCACACAGATAAAACCAGTCGCCCTTTCAGATAAGAGTCGCTGGATGTTTCTTGACCTATAATTCCAACCTTTTTTGTAGGGACATGGACAGCCGAATGCCTGCCACTTACCGCGATGCCTTGCGTGCAGCGCTGCTTTACCTGTTGCTTGCCGTGGTCTGGCTGCAGGGAACTGGTTACTTATTGAACAGTTTCTTTGATGAGTCTGTCGATCTGCAGCGATGGCAACTGATCAACGGTTACGTCTGGGCTGCCGTCAGCGCTGGCCTGATTTTCCTGGCACGGGCCAGATTGTGCGAATTTCTCGGCATTGGTGCGCGGCTACGCGAGCGTCAGTCTGACCGTGAACGCTTGCGTCAGGCGGCAGCCGTGTTCGATTGCACCCGCGAAGGGGTGCTGGTCACCAACCGTCAGGGCCTGATCGTGCACGTCAACCGTGCGTTCATGGAAATCACCGGCTACCAGTACGACGAAGTTCTCGGCCATCAGCCAAGCCTGTTCAAGTCCGGCCACCATCCGCCGGGCTTTTACCAGGCGATGTTCGCCACGCTGGAGAGCGAGGGCGAATGGAGCGGTGAGATCTGGAACCGACGCAAGAGCGGCGAGATTTATCCACAGTGGCAGACCATCCGCGTGATTCACGATGATCAGGGCCGGCTCAGCCACTACGTGGCGGTGTTTTCCGACATCAGTGCGATCAAGGACTCCGAACACGAACTCAAGCACCTTGCCCACCACGATCCGCTGACCGACCTGCCGAATCGCCTGTTGTTCAGCGACCGCGCCGAGCAGGCGCTGGCCTCGGCGCAGATCCACAAGCGTGGCTGCGCCCTGCTGATGATCGATCTGGATCACTTCAAGATGATCAACGACAGCCTCGGGCACAACGTCGGCGATCGCCTGCTCAAAGCGGTGGCGGCGCGCCTGCAGGACCTGTTCGGCCCCGGAATCACCCTGGCACGGCTCGGCGGTGACGAATTCGCGGTGCTGGCGGAAAGTTGTCCACAACTGGTTCAGGCAGCGGCGCTGGCCCAGCGCATTCTCGATGCACTGAAGGAACCGTTCAGCATCGAGCGGCACCAGCTGTTCATCAACGCCAGTATCGGTATCAGCCTGTTCCCCAGCGACGCGTTGAGTGCCGATCAATTGCTGCGCAACGCCGACGCCGCGCTGTTCAAGGCCAAGAGCAGCGGCCGCAACGGCTACGCGCTGTACACCGAAGAGTTGACCGCCCATGCGCAGCAACGGGTCGAGATTGCCTTCGAGCTGCGTCGCGCGCTGGAGCAACAGGAGCTGCGGGTCTATTACCAACCGGTTCACGATTTGCGCAGCAGTCGCCTGATCGGCGTCGAAGCGCTGGTGCGCTGGCAGCACCCACAGCGGGGGTTGGTGTCGCCGGCGGAATTCATTCCGATTGCCGAACGCACCGGGCTGATTGCCGAGATCGACGCCTGGGTGATGCGCCAGGCGTGTTCGCAGATGTGTCAATGGCAGCAGGCCGGGATTGTGTTGTCGTTTGTCGCGGTGAATGTGTCGTCGCGCCTGTTTGCCCGGCGTGAGCTGTATCAGCAGGTGGCGCAGGTGCTGCACGAGACCGGGCTGGATCCGGCGTATCTGGAGCTGGAAGTCACCGAAAGCGCGGTGATGGATGACCCGGAAGTGGCGCTGGAGCAGATGCATCGCTTGCGTGAATTGGGCATTCGCTTGGCCATCGATGACTTTGGCACTGGGTACTCGTCGTTGTTGCGGCTCAAGCGCTTGCCGGTGCAGAAGCTCAAGATCGATCAGGGTTTTGTCGCCGGTCTGCCGTGGGACGAGGACGACGCAGCCATCGTTCGCGTGATCGTCGCCCTGGCTCGCAGCATGGGCATGCAGGTGCATGCCGAAGGCATCGAGCAGGCCGAGCAGGCGGCGTTTCTGCTGGAGCAGGAATGTGATCTGGGGCAGGGGTACTGGTTTGGGCGGCCGGTGTCGGCGGGGGAGATTGATTGGGCGAAAGCCCCTGTTATCGGTTAACAGTCCTGTCATGGCTGACACAAAAACCTGTGGTGAGGGGATTCATCCCCGATGGGTCGCGCAGCGGCCCTGAAAAACAGGGACTGCTACGCAGTCCATCGGGGATGAATCCCTCACTACAAGGTTTCATACAGGCTTCAAACTCGTTGAACACCGCGCAAACCCTTGCCCCGTCAGATAATGTTTTCTAGTTATATAAACATTCTTAAATAGTCTTTTTAAGAATATCTGCGCCTCTCTTATATTGCTCCCACGCCGAACGCAGTGCCGCCCACTGCCAGGCACATCCCATTCAAAGGAGCAGCACCATGAGCGCATCCCTTCGCAGCGTTGACGGTCAGGACGAAACCACCATCTTGCGTGAAATCCAGAGCGCCCTGCGCGATCTGCGGTTTGGCGCGGTGGAGATCACTGTGCACAACGCCCAGGTCGTGCAGATCGAACGCAAAGAGAAATTCCGTTTGCAGCAGCCGGGTAACAAGCCGAGCTGAAAAAGATCGCAGCCTGCGCCAGCTTTTGCAGGGGGCTGTGCGCAAGCGCTGGCGCAGGCGGCGATCTTTGAATGAGCAACCCGATTCCAGCAACACATAAGAAAAAGCCACCACCAAGAATTCCAGGAGCTTTCACCATGTCGTCGATTCGCCGTTACGCTTTGGCCGCCCTGGCCAGCGCTGTGTTTGCCGGTTCCGCGGTTGCCAAGGATTACGAACTACTCAACGTGTCGTATGACCCGACGCGCGAGCTGTATCAGGACTACAACGCCGAATTCATCAAGTTCTGGCAGAAGGATCATGCCGGCGACACCGTGAAAATCCAGCAATCTCACGGCGGTTCGGGCAAGCAGGGCCGCGCGGTGATCGACGGTCTGCGCGCCGACGTCGTGACCCTGGCACTGGCCGGCGACATCGACGAAATCGCCAAGCTCGGCAAGACCCTGCCGGCCGACTGGCAGAAGCGTCTGCCGGACGCCAGCACCCCGTACACCTCAACCATCGTGTTCCTGGTGCGCAAGGGCAACCCGAAAGGCATCAAGGACTGGGGCGACCTGGTCAAGAACGACGTCTCGGTGATCACCCCGAACCCGAAAACCTCCGGTGGTGCACGCTGGAACTTTCTCGCCGCGTGGGCCTATGGCCTGAAAGCCAACGGCGGCAGCGAAGAAAAAGCCAAAGAATACGTACAGACCCTGTTCAAGCACGTGCCTGTGCTGGACACCGGCGCTCGTGGCTCGACCATCACCTTCGTCAACAACGGTCAGGGTGACGTGTTGCTGGCCTGGGAAAACGAAGCGTTCCTGGCGTTGAAAGAAGACGGCGGCGCTGACAAGTTCGACATCGTCGTGCCGTCGCTGTCGATTCTGGCCGAGCCACCGGTGGCGGTGGTCGACAAGAACGCCGAGAAAAAGGGCAACGAACAGATTGCCGAAGCTTACTTGAAGCACCTGTACAGCCCGGCCGGTCAGGAGATCGCCGCGAAGAACTTCTACCGTCCACGCGACAAGGACGTGGCGGCGAAGTACGCCCAGCAGTTCCCGAAACTGGAACTGGTGACCATCGACAAGGACTTCGGCGGCTGGAAATCCGCCCAGCCGAAATTCTTCAACGACGGTGGCGTGTTCGACCAGATCTATCAGGCGCAGTAATCTGACCCACAATGAGCCTGATGCTCGGGCACTAAACCATGTGGGAGCGGGCTTGCTCGCGAAGACGGTGTGTCAGACGACTTGAATGTTGAATGATAGGGCCTCTTCGCGAGCAAGCCCGCTCCCACATTGATGCGTTTTCAACCAAGGACTTTTATGTCGCGTCGTATCTCCCCCGTCATACCCGGCTTCGGGCTGACGCTGGGCTACACCTTGGTGTACCTCAGCCTGATTGTGCTTATCCCGCTGGCGGCGATGTTCGTCCACGCCGCCCAACTCACCTGGGATCAGTTCTGGACGATCATCACCGCGCCACGCGTACTGGCAGCCTTGAAGCTGAGCTTTGGCACCGCGCTGTGTGCGGCGATCATCAACGGCATCATCGGTACGCTATTGGCCTGGGTGCTGGTGCGCTACACCTTCCCCGGGCGCAAGGTGATCGACGCGATGATCGACCTGCCGTTCGCCCTGCCGACGGCGGTGGCCGGTATCGCCCTGACCGCGCTGTACACCCCGACCGGTCTGGTCGGCCAGTTTGCTGCCGACCTCGGTTTCAAGATCGCCTACACCCCGCTGGGCATCACCCTCGCGCTGACTTTCGTCACCCTGCCGTTCGTGGTGCGCACGGTGCAGCCGGTACTGGCTGACATTCCCCGTGAAGTCGAAGAGGCCGCTGCCTGCCTTGGCGCGAAACCTTTGCAGGTGTTCCGCCATATCCTCCTGCCAGCGCTGTTGCCCGCCTGGCTGACCGGATTTGCCCTGGCCTTTGCCCGCGGTGTCGGTGAGTACGGCTCGGTGATTTTCATCGCCGGCAACATGCCGATGAAAACCGAGATCCTGCCGCTGCTGATCATGGTCAAGCTCGATCAATACGATTACACCGGCGCCACTTCCATCGGCGTGCTGATGCTGGTGGTTTCCTTCGTCCTGTTGCTGCTGATCAACTTGCTGCAGCGGCGCATCGAAACCCCATAAGGAGGCGCGAACCATGTCCCAATCGTCTATTGCGGCCGCGTCCTCGGCCAACGCTGCACGCCGTGGCAGTGCTACTTCACGGCGCGTGCTGATCGGTCTCGGCTGGCTGATTTTTTTCCTGTTTCTGGTACTGCCGCTGTTCATCGTGGTGTCGCAAGGTTTGAAGAACGGCCTCGGCGCGTTCTTCACCGCGATCTTTGAACCGGACGCCTTGTCGGCACTGAAACTCACGGTGATCGCCGTGCTGATTTCGGTGCCGCTGAACCTGGTGTTCGGCGTCAGCGCCGCGTGGTGCGTGAGCAAGTATTCGTTCCGTGGCAAGAGCATGCTGGTGACGCTGATCGACCTGCCGTTCTCGGTGTCGCCGGTGATCGCAGGTCTGGTCTACGTGCTGATGTTCGGCGCTCAGGGCCTGTTCGGGCCTTGGCTGCAGGATCATGACATCCAGATCGTCTTCGCCCTGCCGGGCATCGTGCTGGCGACGATCTTCGTCACCGTGCCGTTCGTGGCCCGCGAACTGATCCCGCTGATGCAGGAACAAGGCACGCAGGAAGAAGAAGCCGCGCGCCTGCTCGGCGCTAATGGCTGGCAGATGTTCTGGCATGTCACCGTCCCCAACATAAAGTGGGGTCTGATCTATGGCGTGGTGCTGTGTACCGCGCGGGCCATGGGTGAGTTCGGTGCGGTGTCGGTGGTTTCCGGGCACATTCGCGGGGTGACCAACACCTTGCCGCTGCACGTCGAGATCCTCTACAACGAATACAACCACGTGGCCGCGTTCGCCGTGGCGAGCCTGTTGCTGATCCTGGCGCTCTTCATCCTGCTGCTCAAGCAGTGGAGCGAAAACCGTATCAACCGCCTGCGCGCCAGCGCCGCGGAGGAATAATTCATGTCGATCGAAGTGCGTAACGTCAGCAAGAATTTCAATGCGTTCAAGGCGCTGGACAACATCAGCCTGGACATCCACAGCGGTGAACTGGTGGCGCTGCTCGGCCCGTCCGGCTGCGGCAAGACCACGCTGCTGCGGATCATCGCCGGCCTGGAAACCCCGGATCAGGGCAACATCGTGTTTCACGGCGAAGACGTCTCCGGCCACGACGTACGTGATCGCAACGTCGGTTTCGTGTTCCAGCACTACGCGCTGTTCCGCCACATGACGGTATTCGACAACGTCGCGTTCGGCCTGCGCATGAAACCGAAAAACCAGCGCCCGAGCGAAAGCCAGATCGCGACCAAGGTCCACGAACTGCTGAACATGGTGCAGCTGGACTGGCTGTCGGATCGCTACCCGGAGCAACTCTCCGGCGGTCAGCGTCAGCGTATCGCCCTGGCCCGTGCCTTGGCGGTTGAACCGAAAGTGCTGCTGCTCGACGAGCCGTTCGGCGCTCTCGACGCCAAGGTGCGTAAAGAGCTGCGTCGCTGGCTCGCGCGGCTGCACGAAGACATCAACCTGACTTCGGTGTTCGTGACCCACGACCAGGAAGAAGCGATGGAAGTCGCCGACCGCATCGTGGTGATGAACAAGGGCGTGATCGAGCAGATCGGCTCACCGGGCGACGTCTACGAAAACCCGGCCAGCGATTTCGTTTATCACTTCCTCGGCGACTCCAACCGCTTGCTGCTCAGCGACGACAACCATGTGCTGTTCCGTCCGCACGAAGTGTCGTTGTCCAGACATGAGCTGGAAGATCACCACGCCGCTGAAGTGCGCGATATCCGGCCGCTGGGCGCAACCACGCGAGTGACGTTGAAGGTGGAGGGGCAGACGGATCTGATCGAGGCCGAAGTGGTGAAGGACCACGACAGCCTGATTGGTCTGGCCAAGGGTGAAACGCTGTTCTTCAAGCCGAAGGTCTGGCAGAAAGTCGCCAGTCTTTAACATCAAAAGCTTCGCGAGCAGGCTCGCTCCCACAGGGAAATACATTCCAAATGTGGGAGCGAGCCTGCTCGCGAAAGCGCTCTACACAGCCGCGCGATTCGGATTGACCCGCACCGCCCCCACCCGCGCCTCGATCTGCTCTTTCAACTCATGCCGCATGCCGAGCAGGAACGCCACTTCGGCCACGACAAACAGCGGCCCGACAATCAACCCGCTGACATCATCGACAAACGCCGGTTTGCGCCCCTCGTAATGGTGCCCGACAAACTGGATCACCCAGCCAATCACAAACATCGCCAAGCCGCTGCTGAGCCAGACCATCGTGCTCTGCTGCGCCAGTGCATGTCCGGCCCAGACCGAAAGGCCCATCAACAGGTTCATCAGCACGCCCAGCTTCAATTCCAGGCGCAGGTAAAACCATGCCGACGCCAGCGCCAGCAGCACCGCCGGAGAGATCCACAAGCCGCCCAGTGACCATTCTGGTCGCGACAACAACACCGCCACCGCCACCACGATCAGCGGAATGCCGATAAAGTGGCTGGCGATGTTGCGCGGGTCGCGGTGGTAGGCGGCATATTGACTGAGATGGTCGACGAGGCTTTTCATTGTTGTTCCTCCTGTAGGGTGCGTGCAGCATGCCTCGGGTTCGGCGTTCGCTCTGTCAGGCAGGCGACAATTGGGAGTGATCATGGATAAGCGTTCACGGCTGCTGACCGGGCAATGGTTCAGTCATCTGCCGGCATCCTTTCAGGATAGTCTGCTGGCGGCGGCTCGGGAGCGGCGGCTGACGGCGGGGCAGCGTTTATTCCAGCGCGGCGATGCGCCGTGCGGGTTGTATGCGGTGCTCGACGGGGCGATCCGGATCGGGGCGGTGAGCGAGCAGGGCAAGGAGGCGTTGCTGAGCCTGGTGGAGGCGCCGCACTGGTTCGGCGAAATCTGCCTGTTCGACGGCCAGCCACGCACTCATGATGCGTATGCGGTCGGGCCGTGCAGCCTGCTGAATATCCCGCAGGCCACGCTGCTGAAAATCCTCGACGAACAGCCGGTGTACTGGCGCCATCTGGCATTGCTGATGAGCCACAAACTGCGCCTGACCTTTATCAATCTCGAACAGTTGAGCCTGCTGCCGGCCCCGGCACGCCTGGCCCATCGCTTGCTGATGATCGCCGAGGGCTACGGCGAAATCGATGCGCCACGCCGGGTCCTGCAACTGCCGCAGGAACAGCTGGCGTCGATGTTGTCGTTGTCACGGCAGACCACTAACCAGATCCTCAAGGATCTGCAGGGGCAGGGGATTATCGGGTTGGGGTATGGCGAGATCGAGATTCTCGATGCCGAGCGATTGCGCGCGCTGGCCACAATTTGACGGGCACCTGAGATCCCCTGTGGGAGCGAGCCTGCTCGCGAAAGCGGTGGGTCATTCAACGGTGATGTCGAGTGAACCGACGCCTTCGCGAGCAGGCTCGCTTGTATGTTTAGACTTGAAGGGGTGGGCGGGACTACAGACTCGATTCTGACTCTGACCAGTACAGACCGTGGGAGACTTCTCGTCCCGCCCCTTCTACCCAAAGCGCCAATAAGGAATTCATCGGTAAACCGACGATAGAGACAAGCCAGCGCAACGGTAGACCCCAACAAGCTCTTAAACCCTAGCTCCGAGGATTCGTCATGACAATCCTTACTTCGCAGACGGTTGTTGGTATCGATATCGCCAAGGCCGAAATCGTTGTCTATCGCGCCGACTTGGAAACCATTGAAGCGGTCAAGAATGATCGTGCCGCCCTCAAACGTTGGCTCAAAACTCTGCCCGCGCAAAGCGCTATCGCTGTCGAAGCCACCAATATCTACCATTTGGAGACTGTTGATCTGGCTCATGCGATGGGACATCAGGTCTATGTGGTGGATGCTTATCGAGTCAGCCACTATCGTCGCGGTGTCGGTCAGCGAGCCAAAAATGATCCCTGCGATGCACGCGTGCTCGCACGCTATCTGACGAATGAACAAAGCAAACTGCGGCTTTGGAACCCGCCTCCTAAAGCCTACACCGTACTGAAAAGCTTGCTGCACAGACGCGCGACGCTGATTCAGAACCATACGGGTCTGATGTTGAGCTGGGCCGACGAACCCTTGCTGAAGAAAGAACGTACGGCTCAGCAAAAGGCATTCGAGCGATCCGACAAGGTCATTCAAAAACTGCTGCGCAAAGTCAGCAAAGAGGCCGGTATTGATGACAATATTGACCGCTGCAAAGCAATCGAGGGCGTGGGAGAGCTGACTGCGACTGGGTTGGCAACGACCTATATGCGCGGTGACTTTGCCAACAGCGACGCGTTCATCGCGTTTTTGGGTATGGATCTGACGGTGGACGATTCGGGGAAAAAGAACGGCCCGAGGTTCCTGAGCAAAAAAGGAGATCCGGAGATCCGTCGATTAGCCTACAACGCCGCAATGGCGGCGTGTCGCTCAACCAAGTGGAAGCCTTTTTACGAGTCATACTTGGCCAGAGGCTTCTCGAAAACACAGGCATTGGTAGCTCTTGCTCGCAAGCTCTGCCGAGTGGCATTCACCCTGATGAAGAATCAGGGCGAATACCGATCAGTTTGAGATTCTAGGGTTGCTGAGCAACATAGAATCTCCCACATTTTTTGATCTGTGTTGATTCAGGAGCCGCGATAGGTCGAGAAGCCGTAAGGGCTGAGCAGCAACGGGATGTGGTAGTGCTGGTCAGTCTGCTTCACTTGGAAAATCACCGGAATCTCCGGGAAAAACGTCTCGCGCTTGTTCTTCTCGAAATACTCGCCGGTCTTGAACACCACCCGGTATTCGCCTGCCTCGAAAGGCTGTTTGGCCGGGAACAGTTCGGCGATGCGCCCCTGTTCGTTGGTGGTGCCCTGGGCCAGTGGCTGCCAGTTCTGGCCGACGTGTTTTTCCAGGGTCACGTTGACGCCCGGCGAGGGCAGGCCGTTTTCCAGGTTGAGCACGTGCACGCTCAGCGGGTTGCCGGCGGCCAGCGCCAGGCTGGAGAAGGCACTCAGGCCGAGTGCGGCGAAGGTCATGCGCAGGGTAGTCATGGTCAGTCTCCTTATTGGGAACGGGTGAAGGTCAGGCCGGCGTTTTCGGCGGCCTTGATCGCACAGTTTTCGTCCTGCTCGCCGCCGCCGGAACCGGCCACGCCCATGGCGCCGACCAGTTCATCCGCGGCGAACAACGGGATTCCGCCGCCGAGCAACAGCAGCTCATCGAGGGTGTTGAGGTTGGCGGTTTCCGGATTGCTGCGGGCGCGTTCGGCGAACAGCCGGGTCGGGGTTTTCGTCGACAGCGCGGTGTAGGCCTTGCGCTGGCTGGCAGCGGTGTTGTGCGGGCCGATGCCGTCGCCGCGCAGGGTTACCAGCAAGTTGCCGCCACGGTCGAGTACCGACACCGTGGCGGTGCAATTGCTCAACGCGGTGTCGGCCAGCAGGCGTGCGGTTTTCAGATCGAGGTCAGCGTGGCGCGGCAGTTCAGGGGCGGCGAAAACACTGACGCTGAGGCCGAGGGCAAGGCTGGCTGCAAGGTATTTGACGGTCATGAACAGGCTCCGAAAGCGAAGGACATCACCTTAGCCGCCGCTCTTCGTCAGAACCCCGTCAGTCGGATTACAAGTTTGTAATGGGCAATCGGGCCGAAGGCGCCTAGCCTGTGTGCCTGATCAATCGAGGTGTGCCATGCGTTTGCTGGTCGTAGAAGATGAAGCCAAAACCGCGAATTTCCTGGCCAAGGGCCTGGGCGAGTCGGGTTTTGCCGTGGACGTGGCGCTCAATGGTCTCGATGGGCGCTATTTCATCGAGCAGCAGGAATATGACCTGATCATCCTCGACGTGATGCTGCCGGGCCTCAATGGCTGGCAGCTGCTGCAACTGATCCGCCAGCGCGGCGCCACGCCGGTGCTGTTCCTCACCGCCAAGGACGCCATCGAAGACCGCGTGCGCGGCCTCGAACTCGGCGCCGATGATTACCTGCTCAAACCCTTCGCCTTCGCCGAATTGCTCGCGCGGGTGCGCACCCTGCTGCGGCGTGGGCCGCTGCGCGAGGCCGAGTCCTACAGCATCGCCGACCTGGAAATCGACGTGCTACGGCGTCGGGTCAGTCGCGGCGGTCAGCGCATTGCCCTGACCAACAAGGAATTTGCTCTGCTGCAATTGCTCGCCAGCCGTCAGGGCGAAGTGCTGTCGCGCACGCTGATCGCCTCGCAGGTGTGGAACCTGAATTTCGACAGCGACACCAACATGGTCGAAGTTGCAGTGCGCCGCTTGCGGGCCAAGGTCGATGACCCGTACATGCCGAAACTGATCCACACCGTGCGCGGGGTCGGCTATCAGCTGGAGGCGCCCGACGATGCGGTCTAGGTCGATCGCCTGGCGTCTGGCGCTGGCGTTCGCCGTGGTTTGCGCGTTGGTGTTGAGTGCGATCGGTGTGTTTCTCTACCGCTCGCTCGACTCGGAAATCGCCTACCGCGACGACCTCGCGTTGCTCGGCCGTCTGGAGCAGGTGCGCGCCTTGCTCGCCGACAGTGACAGCCTCGGCGCCTTGCAGGCGCGGCCACGTCTCTATCAGAACATGCTCGGTAACCTCGACAGCCTGCTGTTGGTGCGGCGCGCCGATGGCTCGAACGTGATTGCGATCAACCCGCGCCAGCGCGACCTACCGCCATTGAACGCAATCGCACGCGAGCAAACGCCGCAGCGTCGCGATGTGCTGACCTGGCAAGCGCCGGACGGCGCTGAGCTGGCGCTGTTGTCCGGTGAAGCCCAAGGGCCGAACGGCGAACCGCTGACGGTGATCGCGGGCAAGGTACTGACCGAACGTGAACAGATGCTCGCCAGTTATCGCTTGCGCCTGTACCTGGCCGTCGGGCTTGGCGCGTTGCTGGCGTTCGCGCTGGGCCTGGTTTTGCTGCGCCGTGGTCTGCAACCGTTGCGCCAGTTAAGCGCGGCGGTGCGCGGCATTGATCTGCGCAGCCTCGATCAGCGTCTGCCCGCCAGTGGCACCCCCGCCGAACTGCTCGAACCGGTGCAGGCGCTCAACGGCATGCTCGCGCGGCTGGACGACAGCGTGCAGCGGCTGTCGCAGTTTTCTGCCGATCTGGCTCACGAGATCCGCACCCCGCTGCACACCTTGCTCGCCAGCAACGGCCAGGCGCTGAACCACCCGCGCAGCACGGCGGAGTATCAGGAGCTGCTGGCGTCGAACATGGAAGAGTTCGAACGCCTCAAACGCATGGCCGAGAACCTGATGTTCCTCGCCCGCGCCGAACAGGCGGAGCGCGCGCTCGACTTGCAAACACTGAATCTGCACAGCGTCGGCAGCGAGCTGTGCGATTACTTCGAGGCCCTGGCCGATGACCGCCAGTTGCGACTGGAAAACCGGTTGCACGGCGAACTGCTGGCCGACCAGCAACTGCTGCAACGCGCCCTCGGTAATCTGCTGGCCAACGCGGTGCGTCACGCCGATGAAGGCACGCTGATCAGCCTGCGCCGCCGCGATGAGCCGGGTGTGTGCTGGTTGCAGGTACACAACCACGGCCCGGCGATTGCGCCAGAACATCTGGGCAAACTGTTCGACCGCTTCTATCGCGTCGACCCTTCACGGGCGCAACCTGGGGATTCCGGTGGGCTGGGGCTGGCGATTGTGCAGTCGATCATGCTGTTGCATGGTGGGCGGGTGCGGGTGAGCAGTGATGCGGAGGGCACGGTATTTGGGCTGGGTTTTGTGGTGAATTGAAGGACGCCTTCGCGAGCAGGCTCGCTCCCACATGTGAAACGCATTCCAAATGTGGGAGCGAGCCTGCTCGCGAAGACGTCGGAACTGACCACCCAACCCTGGGGTCAGTCAGCGCAACCCGTCGCGAAACTGCCCCGGCGTCATTCCCGTCCAGCGCTTGAACGCGCGGCTGAAGCTGCTGGTGTCGGCAAACCCCAGCAGGTAACTGACTTCACTCAACGAACACTGCGGATCGCGCAGGTGCAGCAGCGCGAGGTTTTCGCGGCTCTCGTTGAGCAGCGTGTCGAAGCGACAGCCCTCATCCGCCAGATGCCGTTGCAGGCTGCGCAAGCTCAGGTGCAAGGCCTGGGCGATGCGTTCGGCGCTAGGTTCGCCTTCAGGCAGTTGCTCTTCGATAGCGTCGCGCACCTTGCGCTCCCAGGTCAGCGGCTGGAGCTGGGCCAGGGTGCGCTTGAGCACCGCTTCGTTGTGTTCGGCCAGTTCCGGGTTGGCGTCGTCGAGGTGGCTGTCGAAGTCGGCGAGGGCAAACTCCAGGCGATCTTCGGCGCAGGAGAAATGCACCGGAGCGCGGAACACCTTGTGCCATTGATGCGCATCGGACGGTTCCGGTCGGCGCAGGTACACCGCCAGCGGCGCGTAATCGCGACCGAGGCGATTACGACAGGTGCGTACGTAGATCGCGGCAAACGCGTCGATGGCTTCGAAGGCCGGCGCCGGATTGCCTGACGGAATTTTCAGACGAAACAGATAGCGGTCATCGCTGCGGCTCAACTCCAGTTCCAGCGCATCGCTGACCACCGGGTGATAACGCACGATGCGTTCGAACACTTCGCGCAGACTGCCGCTGGCCACCAGCGCATAACCCAGCGCATGGAACGTGGTCGGGCTAACGAAGCGCGACACTCGCAGGCCGATCGCCGGATCCCCGCTGAACTGCACTGCCAGTTGCCACAGGCGCGTGGTGCCGGACAACGGATAGCGCGCGTTCGGGTCGTCCATCAACTGCGGATCGAGTCCGGCCTGTTGGCACAGGCCGAGACTGTCCAGCCCCAGCGCATCGAGTTGCTTGCGCAAGGCACGGGTCCAGCTGGCGAGCGAGGTCGGTTCCTTCATGCTGATTGGCGCTTCCGGTCAACAGGTTGGCGTTCAGGGCTACCATCAATAAAGCGTTCGCAGGGCAGGATGCGAACATCAATAACCAGAGAATGGAAGCATGGACCGTACTTCTGCAAGTCCCCAGCGACACAATGCTGCTCAGCGATCAGCGCATATTCGCGAAGTGGTGCTGGCCAAGGGCGTCGAGTTGCGCGAGCGTTACCCGATCCTGCAGCACCAGGACGCCCTCGGTGCGGGGATTCTGGCCTTTGCTCTGGCCGGGATGATCGGTTCGGCGACGCTGTACATCACTGGCCACATGGCGTGGTGGGTATGCCTGTTGTTCAACGCGTTTTTCGCCTCCCTGACCCACGAGCTGGAGCACGACCTGATCCACAGCATGTATTTCCGCAAGCAGCGCGTGCCGCACAACCTGATGATGGGCTTGGTGTGGCTGGCGCGGCCGAGCACGATCAATCCGTGGATCCGCCGCCATCTGCACCTCAACCACCACAAGGTCTCCGGCACTGAAACCGACATGGAGGAGCGGGCGATCACCAATGGCGAGCCTTGGGGTCTTGCGCGCTTGCTGATGGTCGGCGACAACGTGATGTCGGCGTTCATCCGCATGCTGCGGGCCAAGACCTGGGCGCACAAATTCAGCATCATCAAACGCAGCCTGAAGGTCTACGCGCCGCTGGCGCTGGTGCATTGGGGCGCGTGGTATGTGTTTCTCGGCTTCCATGCGGCGAATGGCATTGCCTACCTCATGGGTTCGCCGATTGAATGGTCGGCGACCACGCTGTCGGTAATGCAGGTGATCGATATCGCGGCGGTGGTGATCATCGGCCCGAACGTGCTTCGCACCTTTTGCCTGCACTTCATCAGCTCGAACATGCATTACTACGGCGACATCGAGGCGGGCAACGTGCTGCAGCAATGCCAGGTGTTGAACCCATGGTGGCTGTGGCCGTTGCAGGCGTTCTGCTTCAACTTTGGCAGCAGCCACGGGATTCACCATTTTGTGGTGAAGGAACCGTTTTACATCCGGCAGCTGACCGTGCCGGTGGCGCATAAGGTGATGCGTGAGATGGGCGTGCGGTTCAATGATTTCGGCACGTTTGGGCGGGCGAACCGGTTTGTTCGTCGGGATGAAGTGGTAGCGGAGGAGGCGCGTACGGCTCAGGCTTGATGGTGAATTTGCGGGCCTCTTCGCGAGCAAGCCCGCTCCCACAGGGGAACGCATTCCAACTGTAGGAGTGAGCCTGCTCGCGATAGCGGTTTGTCAGACAACCTCAATCCGGCTGAAACGGCGAAGCACTGAGAATCACACCAGTCTCCTCCACATACTGCTGCCAATGCCCGATCAAGCTGTTGAGCTTGTCCGGCTGACTCGACGCCAGATCATGAATCTCCCCCGGATCGCTGCTCAGGTCGTAAAGCTGCCAGGTCGCCGGCCCCACCGGCCCGGGGATCCACACCGCTTTCCACGAGCCCTGACGAATTGCCCGGCGACCAAACAATTCCCAGCCAGTTACGGTGTGCTCGTCATGCACCTGCGCCGTCTCGCCGGACAAAAAGCCCAGCCATGATTTACCGCGCAGCGGCGCCACCGGTTTGCCGTGCCATTGCTTGCCCGGATGGCGCACGCCGGCCAGATCGAGAATCGTCGGAGTGATGTCCATCACCGTGCCAAAGCCGTGGCTGATCTGCCCTTTGATCGGCAGTTGCGGATAGTGCAGCAGCGCCGGTACGCGAATCCCGCCTTCGGTGGTGAACGCCTTGAACAGCCGTGACGGCGCCGTCGCCACCTGTGCCCAGCTCGGCCCGTACCAGACGTAGGAATTGGCGCGGCCGATGTTGTCGAGGCTGTTGTCGTAATGCTGATTGAGGTAAGTCAGCAGTTCCGGGCCGAACTTGGGGAACGCTTCCAGCAGCGCGCCTTCGGCACCGTTATCGGACATGAACAGGATGAAGGTGTTATCGAGTTGGCCCTGCTGGCGCAGGTAATCGACCACCCGGCCGATGTTCCAGTCCATGCGCTCGACCATGGCCGCGTAGACCTCCATGGCCCGCGCAGAAATCTGTCGCTGCTCAGCGCTCAGCGCAGCCCATTGCGTGTTCAGTTGAATCAGCGGATGCGGCTCGACATCCGGCTCGATCAGCCCCAGCGCCTTGAGTTTTTCCAGGCGTTCCAGACGCAAGACTTCGGGCCCGGCGTCGTAACGGCCACGGTATTTTTCGACTACCTCGGCCGGTGCCTGCAATGGCCAGTGTGGTGCGGAGAAGGGCAGGTAGGCGAAGAATGGCCGGCTCTGATCGCGCTCCTTGAGGTACTGCAGCAGCTTGTCGCCGAAGGCGTCCGACGAGTAGAAATCCTTGGGTAATTTGTCGACAAAGGTGTCGTCTTCGATGTACAGCGCCGGAGTCGATTTCAGCAGGCCAGGGGTGTGTTCATCGTAGGTCGGCTCGAAACCATAGTGGTTGGCCGCACCCGGCAGCAGCGAGAACGAACGCTCGAAACCGCGGGCCTGCGGCGCCAGTTCAGCGGTCAGGCCGAGGTGCCATTTGCCGCTCATCAAGGTTTGATAACCGGCCTCGCGCAGCAGCTCGGGCAGGGCCACAACGCGGTCGTTGAGGTAGCCTTCGTAACCCGGTTTGCCGATCAGCTCCGGGGTCAGCGCTTCGGCCATGGTGCCGATGCCGGCGATGTGGTGGTCGGTGCCGGTCAGCAGCATCGAACGCGTTGGCGAGCAGGTCGGAGCGGTGTGGAAATCGGTCAGGCGCAGGCCATTGTTGGCCAGAGCGTCGAGGTTCGGCGTGGCGATTTCGCCACCGAAGGCGCCGATGTCGGAGAAGCCGAGATCGTCGGCCAGAATCACCAGAAAGTTGGGGCGTTGCGGCATCGAAAAGCTCCTCTCAGCAGGCAATGAACGACAGCGGCAGATCGCGGATCTGGACCGGCAGGCTCGGTTGGTAATGGTCGTCACTGGTCAGTTCGTGCAGCAGCTCTTCGCGCAACTGATGGAAGTCGAAACTGCTGCGCTGACGCGGGTGCGGCAAGGCGATGTCGACCACTTGCTTGATCCGTCCCGGACGCGGCTCCATCACCACCACGCGATCGGCGAGAAAGATCGCTTCTTCGACGTCGTGGGTGACGAGGATCGTGGTGATTTTCGCCCGGTCGCGGATCGCCAGTAGCTCGTCCTGCATCTGCTGGCGGGTCAGCGCATCGAGTGCGCCGAAGGGTTCGTCGAGCAGTAGAATCCGTGGGCTGGCGACCAGTCCACGGGCAATCGCCACGCGCTGGGCCATGCCGCCGGAGAGCTGGTGCGGATAGGCGCGGGTGAAATCGCGCAGGCCGACCAGATCGATGAAATCGTTGATGCGCTGCTGCTTTTCGGCGGTGCTCAGCGGCTCGTTGACCAGGCCCAGACCGATGTTGTCGGCCACGGTCAGCCACGGGAACAGCCGATGCTCCTGAAACACGATGCCGCGCTCGCCGCCGATGCCGCTGACGGCTTTGCCATCGACACTGATCTGCCCGCGAAACTGCGTATCCAGACCCACCAGTAAACGCAGCAAGGTGGATTTGCCGCAACCGCTGGAGCCGACGATGGCGACGAATTCGCCCTCGGCGATGTCGAGGTTGAATTCGCGAATCGCCTCCAGTTCGAAACCGTCGACGTCGAAGGATTTGCCTACGTGGGTGAAGCTGACAATCGGTGCGTTCATGCGTGTCTCCAGCGAGTAGCGCGAATTTCCAGGCGTTGGCCGACGAGGTTGAGCAGGGCGCCGGTGAGGCCGACCAGCAGCATCGCGGCCATGATCAGGTCCATGCGCAGCAGTTGTTGGGCGCCGATCATCTGGCTGCCGATGCCGCCGTTGGACGGCATGAAATATTCGGCGCCGATGGTGCCGAGCCAGGCGTAGATCAGGCTCAGGCGCAGCCCGGCGAAAATCCCTGGCGCCGCCCCCGGCAGCACTAGACGGCGCAGGCGCTGACCGAGGCTCAGGCGCAGCACCTGCGCGGCTTCGTTGAGTTGTGGCGAGAGGTTGGCGACGCTGCGTTGGGTGGCGATGAACAGCGGGAAAAACGCGGCGAGGGCGACGAATACCCACTTCGCCAATTCACCCAAACCGAACCACGCGGTGAGCAGCGGCACCCAGGCAAAAATCGCGATCTGGCGAATGGCGGCGAGGGTCGGGCCGAGCAGCCGTTCGCTGGTGCGCGACAGACCCAGCAACAGGCCGAGGGCGAAACCGAGTCCGCCGCCGAGCAGCAACCCGCCAAGGGTACGACCGAGGCTCAAGGCCATGCCGCTGATCAGCGTGCCGTCGAGCAGACCGTTCCTGGTCGTTTCCAGTACCGCCAGCGGGCTGACCAGAATATTCACATCGACCCACTGCTGATCGCTCGCCACTTGCCAGACGCCGATCAGGCTCAGGGGCAACAGCCACGGTTGCAGCCGTTGCCAGCCTTGATAACGTGGGCCTCGGCGGATTTCCGCAGTCGCCGGGTGCGGCCAGTGCACCAGTTTGCGGTCGAGAAAACCGATGCCGCGATCCATCGCGACACCGAGCACACCGATGACCACGATGCACACGAACACGATGTCGAGCATGAACAGTTGCCGTGCCCAGACCATCAGGTAGCCGATGCCTTCGCTGGACGCCAACAGCTCCACCGCCAGCAATGAAGTCCAGCCAGCGGCCAGGGCCAGACGCACGCCGGCCATGAACGCCGGCAGTGCAGCGGGCAGCACCAGGCGCCGGATCAGCAAATACGACGGCAGGCGCAATACGGCGGCGGCTTCGCGCAGTTTCGGTTGCGCATCACGAACGCCGACCAGGGTGTGCAGGGTCACCGGCACCACGATGGCCTTGATGAGCACCACCAGTTTCAGCACTTCGCCGATGCCGAAAAACACCATGAACAGCGGAATCCACGCCAGCGTCGGTACCTGTGCCAGACCGGCGAACGTCGGGAAGACCAGGCGTTCGAGGCGACGGCTGAAGCCCAGCGCGGCACCCAGCAGCGCACCAGCTGAGATCCCTGCCAGCAAGCCCCAGAGCAGACGTTGCAGGCTGATCCACAAATGACTCCACAACTCGCCCTGGGACAGCTCGATGGCGCTGTTCCACACCAGCGATGGCGCCGGCAGGATCTGCTCGCTCATCCATTGATTGCGTGCGGCCAGCCACCACAGAGCGAACAGGCTGATCGGCAACAGCCATGGCAACAGACGTTGGTTGAGGCTCGGCCACGCGCGCCGGCTTTTCAGAGGTGGCGCGGGAAGCGGCAGGCTGAGCAGGGAATCACGGGCCATGGGTGACCTCCGTTGTCGGGTTGCATGGCGAACCGCTGTGCCTGTGTGGGAGTGGGCTTGCTCACGAAGACGGAGTGTCAGGCACCGATGATGGTGAATGACACGGCCTCTTCGCGAGCAAGCCCGCTCCCACAATTGGCTAGCGGTGTATGCAAAATCGATCTATAAAAATTCAAATCAATTCTATTGAGAGATAAGTCAGACCATTTAAGGCTTGCAGCGCGACGCGCATCCAATGCATTCGAAGAATATTTTCGATGCTGTTAATGCATACGCCGCTGCAGCCCTCGTCATTGCTTGCTTAGCGCAAAAAGCTATAAAAATGTGCATTTATAGTATTTAAGCGAAGGTCTTGCTTCGGCCTACTTTCGGCTCCTCAACGCCTGTCGTGATCAAGGAGCCGTACCCATGAACCTTCCCTTCAAACGAGTCTTCAGTCTGTTTGCCATTCCGGCACTGGCGGGCCTGCTGGCGTTTAACGCGCAGGCTGACGAGCTCAAGGAAATCAGGATCGCCGTGCCTGACCTGAGCGCCGGCACCCAGCACAGCGGCGGCGGTGTGGTAGACGTGCTGCGTGATCAGCAGATCTTCGAAAAAGCCTTCGCCGATCAGGGCATCAAGATTCAGTGGAGCTTCTTCAAGGGCGCCGGGCCGGTGATCAACGAAGCGTTTGCCAATGGTCAGGTCGATCTGGCGTATCTGGGCGACCTCGCGGCGATCATCGGCAAATCCAATGGCCTCGACACGCGGCTACTCAGCGCCAGTGCGCGTGGGGTGAAGCAATATCTGGGCGTGGTGCCGGGCTCGGGGATCAAGACCCTGCAGGATCTGAAAGGCAAGCGCGTGGCGATCTTCCGTGGCACCGCCACGCAGCTGTCGTTCGATGCGGCGCTGGCCAGTCAGGGCTTGAGCGAGAAGGATCTGAAAGTGATCAATCTCGACTTCAGCGGGGCGGTCGCGGCATTGGCGGCGAAACAGATTGACGCGTCGTGGGGCAGTTCAGGGCTGACGGCGCTGCAAGCCAAGGGGCTGGCGGAATTGCCGCTCAATACCAAGGATCTGGGTGGCGCCGGCAGTGTGCAGTCAGTGCTGGTCGGCACCGGCAAGTTTGTCGACGGGCACCCGGAGGTCGTGGCCAAACTGCTGAAGGCGCAGCAGCAGGCGGTGGAGTGGCTGACCCAGGACAGCAACAAGGACGCTTATGTGCAACTGGTGTCGGGGCTGGCGAGTTATCCACCGGTGATCCTGACCCAGGATCTGGCGGATCAGAAACTCAGCGAGGTGTTCCCGTCGACGCTGGACCCGGTGTTCCTCGGCAAGTTACAGGACTCGGTGGATCTGGCGGCGCAGCAGAAGCTGATTCGCAAGCCGTTCAAGGTCAGTGATTGGGTGGCGCCTGAACTGGCGGCGGCCAAGCTCTGAATCTCCAGTGTCTGGACGGGCCTCTTCGCGAGCAAGCCCGCTCCCACAGGGATCTTCAGTGAACACAGATTTTGCATTCACAACGATCCCCTGTGGGAGCGGGCTTGCTCGCGAAGGCGTCCTCAAACCGCGACACTGATTGCCTGTTTATCCACCGCCACCAACGTCTCGATCATCGCTCTTGCTGCCGGCGACAAGCGAAATCCTGTGCGACTGACAATCCCGCAGCGCGCGTTCATGCTCTCCAGATTCTGCGGCAGATTGCGCCAGTGCAGCAGCGCCAGTGAACCCTGGGCAATGTCCTCGTAAAACGCTTCTTCCGTACCGATGCCGATGGCATTCGATTGCAGCACCACTTTCACCAGCGCCGGGAAATGCTCGGTCTCGATGGTCGGGGAAAAATCGATCCGGCCGCTGAGGTTCGCCAGCAGTTTGCGAATCCCTGGCGGGATCAGCGTGGTCGCCAGCGGGTAGTCGAACATGTCGTTGGTCGACAGGCTTTCCTTGGCCAGCAGCGGATGCCCGGGTCGGCAGAAAAACACCCCGCGCTTGGGCGTCAGGGCCTGGGTCTGGAAGTTCGGGTCGGCTTCGAAGTGGCGGATGTCGGCGATGAAGAATTCGATCTCTTCACGGCTCAGCGCACGGCTGAGTTTTTCCCAGTTATCCACCTGAAAACAGGTGCGCACTTTCGGGTGCGCGTTGATGAATTGCGCCACCGCGTCCGGCACCAGTTTCACCGCCGGGGCCGGGCCGCAGCCGAAGTGCAGTTCTCCGGCATCGAGCTTGGTCATCTGCGTCACTTCCGCGCTGAGCAGCGCCGCGCCTTGCACCAGGGTCAGGGCGTGTTGCAGCACCACCTGGCCTTCGGGTGTCGGGCGCAGATCCTTGTTGCCGCGATCCACCAGCACGCAGCCAAACTCCTGCTCCAGCCCTTGAATGCTGCGGCTGAACGCCGGTTGAGTGATGCCCATCGCGTCCGCCGCACGGACAAAACTGCGGTGTTCGTTGAGGGCGATGAAGTAGCGCAACTGGCGAAGATCCATATGCTTTTCCGGCATCCTAAAAATAGCTCGAAGGCATTTGCGACGAGGGTTGCTTGAGGTTTTAAATGCAAGCTCTTATTCCGTCAACGAAGCATGTGAATATCTATTAGATGTAAATGGAATATAGATAGAGCGATGTTTCGCTGCCGCCTAACCGCAAGCAGTCGATGAGGGTCTACCCATGAGCAATGCCGCACTCGCTGTAAAACCTGCTGTCCACGCGTTGGAAATCCATCCGGTGGCCGGCCGTATCGGCGCCGAGATTCGTGGCGTGCACCTGTCCGGTGAACTGGACGCCGCCACGGTCGAAGCCATTCAGCAAGCGCTGATCCAGTACAAGGTGGTGTTCTTCCGCGAGCAGACCCAGCTCGACGATCAGCGCCAGGAAGCCTTCGCCCATCTGCTCGGCGAGCCGGTGGCGCATCCGACCGTACCGGTGCGTGAAGGCACGCGTTATCTGCTGGAGCTGGACGGGGCCGAAGGCCAGCGCGCCAACTCCTGGCACACTGACGTGACCTTCGTCGACGCCTACCCGAAAGCCTCGATCCTGCGCTCGGTGGTGGCGCCGGCCTTCGGTGGCGACACGCTGTGGGCCAACACCGCGACCGCCTACAACGAACTTCCGAGCGAGCTGCGTGAGCTGGCGGACAAACTGGTCGCCGTGCACAGCAATGAATACGACTACGCCGGGGCCAAGCCGGACGTGTCGGCGGAGAAGTTGGAGCGCTATCGCAAGGTCTTCACCTCGACTGTCTACGAGACCGAGCATCCGGTGGTGCGTGTGCATCCGATCAGCGGCGAGAAAAGTTTGTTGCTGGGGCACTTCGTCAAACGCATCAAGGGCTATTCGCAAGCCGATTCGGCACATTTGTTTGGCCTGTTGCAGAGCCATGTGATCCGTCAGGAAAACACCGTGCGCTGGCGCTGGAAGGCCGGTGATGTGGCGATCTGGGATAACCGTTCGACTCAGCATTATGCGATTGATGATTACGGCACTCAGGATCGTATCGTGCGGCGGGTGACGCTCAAGGGTGAAGTGCCGGTTGGGGCTTCGGGACAGCGTAGTCAAACCATCAAAGGGCTTGATATCGGCGGCGTTTGATCGGGCCCTTTCGCGAGCAGGCTCGCTCCCACAGTGGAAATGTGTTGAACACAGTGGATGTGAACAACATATGGCCCTGTGGGAGCGAGCCTGCTCGTGAAGCTTTTAATTCACCAAACGCCAATCTTCACGACCTTCTCGGTCTCCGGCTCGCCATAGCGAAACCGCTGTCCACGCAAATCAATCTCCTGATGACTGATCGTGGTCCGCCGCTTCAACCCGCGCACCCACTCGAACAGATACCCCGCATGCTCTTCGCGCACCGCCGCGTAGGCCGGATCATCACCCAGATCGCGCAACTCCTGCGGATCATTCAGCAGATCAAACAGTTGCGGCCGGAAGCCGTCGTACGCCAGGTATTTCCAGCGCTCGCTGCGCACCATGGTCATGCGGCAACGGTCGATCGGCTGGCCAAGTCGCTCGCGTGCCGGGGCCTGAAAGGCGTAGTCGTATTCGCTGATGGCGTAGCGGCGCCAGTCGGGATTTTCGCCGTGCAACAGCGGGATCAGCGAGTGTCCTTCCAGCCGATGCTCGGCGCCCGCAAGGCCCAGCGCCTGGAGAAACGTTGGCAAGGCATCAATGGTTTCCGCCAGCCGCTCATCCACCGTGCCCCGAGTGATGTCCGCCGCGGCGCGCGGGTCGCGCACGATCAGGGGCACGCCCACTGCCTGTTCCAGCAAAAACTCCTTCTCGCCCAGCCAGTGGTCGCCGAGGAAGTCGCCGTGATCGCTGGTGAACACGATCAAGGTGTCATGCCAACGTCCGTTGCTCTGCAGAAAATCGAACAGCCGCCCGAGCTGATCATCCACTTGCTTGATCAGGCCCATGTAGGTGGGGATTACATTCAATCGTACTGAGTTACGGGAGAAGTTGAGGCTTTCCTCATGCTGGCGAAACGCCGTGTATACGGGGTGTTTGCTGGCTTCGGAGGGCGTCGCGCGGACCGGTTCGAGAATCGATTTCGTACTGTACAGGGCGTGGTATGGCGCCGGTACGATGTAGGGCCAGTGCGGTTTGATGTAGGAGAGGTGTAAACACCAGGATTTCTCACCTTGCTCGGTGATGAAGTCGATGGCTCGATTTGTAGTGTAGACAGTCTCTGAGAACTGCTCGGGAATTCGCGCTGGCAAATGCGCATGACGCATGTGCCAGCCGCTGAGGATTTCGCCGTTCTCGCCTTCGGCGGCGTTGGCCCAGTCGTGCCAGGGGTTGCGCCCGGCGAAGCCCTGCTCGCGCAGGTAATGGGTGTAGGGCGCGGACTCGCGTTTGTCGTCGAACAGCGGGTCGTCGGGGAAGATTCCGTCGTGGCGGAAGTACGGCTCGAAACCGACCTCGTTGAGCGCTTCGGCCTGCGCGCTGTCCGGGTTGATCGCCAGACGCTGCAGGGCGTCGACATTGGCCGTGGCGTGGGTCTTGCCGACCAGCGCGGTGCGGATGCCGTGGGGGCGCAGGTAATCACCGATCGTCAGTTCTTCCAGCGGCAACGGCACGGCGTTCCACGTGACCTGATGGCTGCTGACGTAGCGCCCGGTGTAGGCCGACATCCGCGACGGGCCGCAGATCGTGCCCTGGGTGTAAGCGCGGCTGAAGCGCACGCCAGCGGCGGCCAGGCGATCGATGTTCGGCGTGTGCAGATGCGGATGACCGTAACAGGACAGGTAATCGCGGCGCAGCTGATCGCACATGATGTACAGCACATTGCGCACAGGGTTTTGCGGATTGGACATGAGATTCACCGGTCAGAAAGACAGGCGAGGGTTGTCGCTTTCGGCGGGGGTGTTCGGCAAGTGCATTTGGGGAATGGGTTTTATGCGGGGATTGCATTGGCGCCTGTAACGGCCTCTTCGCGAGCAGGCTCGCTCCCACAGTGGATTGTGGTGAGCGCAGAATTTGTGATCGACGCTAACTCTGTGGGAGCGAGCCTGCTCGCGAAGGCGGTGGATCAGACTGCAAAATTCTCCAGCGAACACACCTCCTCATCCACCGCATCAATCGCCTTGATCTGCTCAATCATCGCCTCGGCCAGCGGCGACAAGCGATACCCCGCCCGACTGACAATCCCATAGCGGGTGTACAGCTCTTCCAGATCATCCGCCAGGCCGTCGATCCGCAAACACACCAGCTCACCCTTGGCCTGATGCAGCGCATCTGAATACGCCCCGACAATGCCGATCGCATCCGAACGCAGCACCACGCTGAGCAGGCTTGAGCTGTTTTCGCATTCCACATTCGGCGTGAAATCCGGGCGGCCGCTGAGGTCGACGATGACCTTGCGCAAGTTCGGCGGACGAATGCTCACTGCCAGTGGATAGCTCATCAATTGCTCGGCCGAAACCCGTTCAAATGCCGCTAACGGATGCCCGGCACGGCAACAGAAATGCCATTTGCGCGGCCGCAAGCGGTACGTCAGGTAATCCGGATCGGCCTCGAAGTGTCGAGTGTCGGCGACGAAGAACTCAAACTCCTCGCTGAGCAGGCGTTTGCTCAGGCTCTGCCAGTCATCGACCTGAAATTGCACCCGCGCTTTCGGGTAGCGCCCGATGAACGCGCCGATCGCGCGCGGGATCAATCCGGCCGCCGGCGCCGGGCCGCAACCGAAGCGCAACTCGCCCGCCTCCAGACCATTGAACTGACTGATCTCGTTGGCCATCTGCTGCGCGCCGCTGACCAGTCGCCGTGCATGTTCGAGCAGCACCTGACCCTGCTTGGTCGGCGGCAGATCCTTGCGCCCGCGATCGACCAACTGACAGCCGACGCTGTGTTCCAGCGCCTGAATGCTGCGGCTGAACGCCGACTGCGACAGGTTCACCGCCTGCGCGCCGGCGACGAAGCTGCGTTGTTCGGCGAGGGCGATGAAGTGACGAAGTTGGCGCAAGTCGATATGCATTTTTCACATAAAAAATATCCGGGAAATGCATTGGATATGCATTAGGTCGACTCCTTATAAAGGCAATCTCTTATGCAGTAAATATTTGTAAATCCATAAATAAATAACCGAAAAGAATATGCAGCGCTGAAGATGTCTGTGTGTTTTTTGACCAGGAGCCGCGCCATGAGTCCGTTGAACCATGCGTCACCCTTAACGCCACGACGGCTCAAACGCCTGCCTCTGGCCCTGTTGCTGGCGGGGAGCGCCAGCTGGACTCACAGCTACGCCGCCGAGGCCGAAGCACCGCCACCGGCGCCGGCCGGCAAACCGGCGGCCAACAGCTCGCAGCTGGAAACCGTGACCGTCACCACGCGCCGGCGCGAAGAAAGTTCGCAAGACGTGCCGACGCCGATGAGCGTGGTCAGCGGGCAGAATCTGGAGACGCAGCGGGTCTACCGGATTCAGGATTTGCAGCAACTGGTGCCGAGCGTCAACGTCGCCTACATGCACGCGCGCCAGTCCAGCGTGTCGATTCGTGGCCTGGGCAACAACCCGGCGAGCGACGGCCTGGAAGGCAGCGTCGGTCTGTACATCGATAACGTGTATCTGGGTCGTCCGGGGATGGCGGTGTTCGACCTGATGGACATCGAACAGCTCGAAGTCCTGCGCGGGCCGCAGGGCACGCTGTTCGGCAAGAACACCACCGCAGGGGTGATCAACATCAGCACACGCGCACCGACGTTCACCCCTGAGCGCAGCATCGAAACCTCGTTCGGCGAGGACGGCTACTTCCAGACCAAGGGCACCATTTCCGGGCCGATCAACGATGAACTGGCCGGGCGCTTTTCGGCCTATCGCACCCGCAGCGACGGCGATATAAAGAACGAATACAACGGCCATGAGCTGAACGGAGGCTCGCGCGATGGCTTCCGTGCGCAATTGCTGTTCAAGCCCAACGAAGATTTCAATCTGCGCTGGATCGGCGATTACAACGAAGAGGACTCCAGCGCCGGCACGCGCGTGCTGTACAACACCGGACCGACCATCAACGGCGTCAACCTCTACCAATCGCGGGCCAATGCCGCCGGCGCGACGCTGGTCAACGGCTCGCACCGCAAGGTCAATCTGGACAACGACCAGCACGTCACCGTGCATCAGGGCGGCACGTCGGTGGAGGCCAACTGGACGCTGCCGAGCGATTTCACCCTGACCTCGATCAGCTCCTATCGCTTCTGGAATTTCACCCCGGCCAACGACGACGGTCTCAACGTTGCGGCGACCTACAATGCCGGGGTTTCGGTCGAAGACAAACAGTACTCGCAGGAATTTCGTCTGGCCTCGCCCAAGGGCGAGTTCTTCGATTACGTGGTGGGCGCTTACTACTTCGGCTCGGATCTGGACAACAAATCCTTCGCCTATTACGGCCCGCAGGCCGACATCTGGAACGGCACGCCACGCGGTGCGCTGGCCAACGTCGGCAGCGTCGGCAACGGCCACATCAAGACCGACAGCTTCGCCCTGTTCGCCCAAGGCACCTGGCACCTCACTGAGCGCCTGGACTTCACCGCCGGGGTGCGCGGCACCTATGAAGAGAAGAACGCCTGGGTCACCCGCGATGCGCCGGTCGGTGGTGCCACTGTCACCGGCGCAGCGGCCACGGCACGCCGCGGACGCACTGGTGCATACGATTCCGGCGATCTGAATCAGTACAGCTCAAGCCCCTCCGGATTGCTCAACCTCAGCTATCGCATCACCGATGATCTACTCGGCTACGCCACGCTGTCCCACGGCGAAAAATCCGGTGGGGTGAACCTCGCAGTGGGTTCGGCGCCAACCGCCGGCGCCGACTCGCTGCTGATCGGCACCGAGCGCGCCAACAACGCCGAACTCGGTTTCAAAAGCACCTTGTGGGACCGGCGTCTGCAACTCAACGCCAACGTTTTCTGGACTCAGGTCAACGCCTATCAGACCAACGCCTACGACGACGTCAACCGCGTGCAATACCTGACCAACGCCGGCTCGGTGCGCTCGCGCGGCGTCGAATTCGAAAGCACGGTGATCCCGTTGCGCGGCCTGACCCTGAACTTCAACGGCTCGTACAACGACGTCAGCTACCTCTCGTACAAAGATGCGCCGTGCCCACCGGAAGTCAGCCAGGCACCGGGCGCACCGGCGTCCTGCGACCTCAGCGGGCACCAGGTGGTCGGCGCGTCGAAATGGATCGGCAACGCCAACGGCAAATACGAATGGAATCTGGCCAACGGTCTGCAACCCTACGTCACCGGCAGCTACGCGTTCCGCTCCAAAGCGGTGGGCACGGTCGAAGATTCCGACTACGGGCAGATCCCGAGCTACGCGGTGGTCAACCTGTCCACCGGTCTGCGCGGCGATTTCAATCAGGGCCAGTGGGACGTTTCGCTGTGGCTGAAAAACGCCTTCGACAAGACCTACTACACGACCCTGTGGACCGGCGGCAACGGCGGTTATGAAGGCCTGCTCGGTACGCCGCGCACCCTCGGCGTTACCGGTCGCTACGACTTCTGATCTGTCATTCAAGGAGCTGCATCATGTTGCCAGGCAAAACCGCTTTAGCGCTGTTGTTATCCGGCGCAGCGTTGAGTACCTCGGTGTTCGCCGCACCCAGCGTGTACCCGACCGGCGTCACCCGCTACGACCCGAACAAGGCGTTCAACCAATACGTGATTTTCAGTGGTGCCGACAAGCAGACGCACCTGATCGACATGAACGGCAACGAGGTGAAAACCTGGCCGCAGGCGGGGTTTCCGTCGGCGATCATCGACCCGCAACTGGTCGGCGGCGAGCGCGGGCATGTGCTGTTGCAACTGAGCGACAAGGATCCGGGCAAGCTCGGCTCCGCCGGTAACGGCCTGGGCAATCAGAGCGTCGGCGAGCTGGACTGGAACGGCAAAGTTGTCTGGCAGTGGGGCGACAAGGCGCCCGGTGGCTCCGCGCAGCAACACCATGATCAGCGACGCCTGAGCAACGGCAATACCGTGGTGCTGGCGAACAAGGTGCACAAGGTCAAAGGCTTCAAAGTGCCCGAGGTGATCGACGATGCGATCTACGAAGTCAGCCCCGACGGGCAGGTGAAATGGCAGTGGCTGGCCTCGGAACACCTCAACGAATTCGGCTTCACCCAGGAGCAACTGAAGCTGGTGCGCGCCAGCGACAACCCGGATTACCTGCACATCAACAACCTCAGCGTGGTCGGGCCGAACAAGTGGTTCGATGCCGGGGACAAGCGCTTCAATCCAGACAACCTGTTGCTCGATTCACGCAACGCCAACTTCATCGCAATCATCGACAAACACAGCGGCAAAGTGGTCTGGCGCCTCGGCCCGAACCTGCCGCTGATCAACCCGAAAACCGCACAGAAACTGCCGCGTCCGGTGGATCAATTTGTCGGCCAGCACGACGCGCACATCATCCCTGTCGGGCTGCCCGGTGCGGGCAACCTGCTGGTGTTCGACAACCAGGGTTCGGCGGGGTATCCGAACGTCACCCTCGGGCTGATTTCCGGCTCGCGAGTACTGGAAATCGACCCGCAGAAAAATGAAATCGTCTGGCAGTACAGCGCGGCGAATTCGAAGCAGCCGGGGTGGGCGTTCTATAGCTCGTTCATCAGCAGCGCGCGACGTTTGCCCAACGGCAATACGCTGATCGACGAAGGCATGAACGGGCGCTTTTTCCAGGTCACGGCCGGCGGCGAAAACGTCTGGGAATACGTCAGTCCTTATCTGGGTAAAGCACCGGGCAGCGACGCGATCAGCAACTGGGTCTATCGGGCGTTGCCCGTGAGTTACGACTGGGTGCCGAAGGGTACGCCGCGCTCCGAGACCGCCGTGATTGCCCCGACATCGGCAGTGCAGCAGACCAGTGCCAGTCGTTAGTTGAAAAGGAATTAATGCTCGAATGAATGGCGATAAGTTATGTGCGGTTTGAATACTGCTTATTGCAATTTCGTTGAAAAGTCGCGTGGACAATAAGTGAATGGCCAACCATCCTGAGTGTCGTGAGTTTCCAGGAGGGAACTTGCTCTCATCGGAAGACACTTATCCAACGATAAAGGAAATCACGTTATGTCGAGCATTAATGGAACTTATGTAAACGCTAACGCTGGCGCCAAACTGACGATTACCGATGGCAACGACTCCAACGGCACCTTCAGCGGCAAGTTGAACCAGAACGGCGTGAACTACGACATCGCTTACGGGCATTACCATTTCCAGAACAGCACCGGGCAGCCTACGATCATCACCTTCGCGGCTCTGAATGACGGCACGGGTTATCAATCCTGGGCGCTGTTCTCGCCGGATCACACCTATTCGAAAGTTCGTGCGGCGGGTTCGCGCACCAACTTTGATGGTGATGTTGTTAGTCTGGCTGGAGAGTTTGTTAAACAGTAATTTTGTGTCACAAAAAAGCCGTCATGCTATTGAGCATGGCGGCTTTTTTCTTACATGAAATAAGTCATTTTCATGTTGGTTGCGCTTCCTATGGATGACAGCGTTTGCTGGCGTCTGATTCTAAGCTCGAGGTGAACTCAATCATTCGAGCAGGACGCTTACATGCAAAATGCGCTTTATTCCAACACCTTCGATGGGCCCTCTCTGACCATTGTCGATTCCGATGACCGCACCGGGGTCTTCGGCGGCACGTTGCATCACCAAGGCATCAACTACGGCATTGTCAGTGGCAGTTATGCCAGCCTCAACGGCTACCAGCCGCCAACCGTGGTCACGCTGATTGCCAATAACCAGGATCACGGTTATTTCGCCCTGACCCTGTTCTCGCCAAGTCGCGGCACTCATGAACTGCAGGGGCACTGCGTGCGCGTTACCTATGACGGCGTGGTCAGCAGCCTGCCGGGCGACTTCGTTCGCCATGCATGAGGCGCAGCCCGCGCCAGGTTTCTCTCTCTCAAAACACCCAGCAAGGATGCTGCACATGTCCAAGATCAACGGCGTTTATCGTCATGAACCTTCAGATACAACCTTGACCCTGACCGAAGGCGATGACCGCACCGGCAGTTTCACCGGAACCCTGTCGCTGTCCGGCATCGAGTACCCGATCGCATTTGGCAATTTCCATTTCAGACATGGTTTTTCAACAGGCCCGGTTGCTATCTCTTTCAATACGCTGACGGCCGATGGCACGGCGCAAGCCTGGGTGATGTTCTCGCCCGATCAGGCCTACACACGCTTGCGGGCACTGGGCAGCGCGGCGGACATGATGGGCAACATCGGGTTGAATGGCCTGGAATTCATCCGGCAAAACCGCTGAAGAAGCGCGAAATGAGCGGGTTTCGCATGCCTTCGCCGAATAATTTTCATGCTTGAAAAGCATTGTAAATTCAGCCCTCGGCGCCAGCCCTTGCAGGCCGTGGCTTTGCGACAATCTACGAAAACCTATATTCGTAAAAAATCTAAACACATCGATAAAAGTTACTTTCGGAGATAAGCGATTGCTCCAATGATTCACCCAACGACCGGTCGCCCGGGGGATGTTTGCGGCGACCGGTCGGGTACTTCGCAAAAAGACCGCAGGGAGTGAATCAATGGGCAATGTCCAGACCGCCGCCAGCGCACAGGAATTGCTGTGGCGTCAGACGCCGAGTGGCGAACTGGTCGATCTCGGCCGGCCGCATCGTGTGCCGCTGGGGCAGCTGCGTTTGCAGCGTGCGCCCAAGGGCATTCTGAGCCGCCGTGAAACCATTCTGCTCGGCGTGCTGGCGCTGCTGGTGCACGGCGCGGTGATCTATTGGATCAACCAGCATCCGACGCCGGCGTTGCCAATCGTGCCGCCGGAAATTCCGCCGATGACCATCGAGTTTTCGCGGCCGGCGCCACCCGCGCCGCCGGTGGTCGAACCGCCGCCACCGGCACCGGTCGTGGAGCCACCACCACCGGTTGAAGACGAGTTGGCCGTAAAGCCGCCGCCGCCCAAACCGATTCCCAAGCCCAAGCCGAAACCGGTGGCCAAACCGGTTCCGAAACCAGCACCGAAAGCTGTTGAACAACCACCCGCGCCGCCACAACCGGCAGCTCCGGTTGCCGCCCCGGCGCCACCTGCACCACCGGCCCCGGCGCCCGTGACGCCGGCTTCGGCCAACGCCGCGTATTTGAAGAATCCGGCGCCGGAATATCCGTCGCTGGCCCAGCGTCGCGGTTGGGAAGGCACGGTGATGTTAAGGGTGCACGTGTTGGCCAATGGCAAACCGGGCGAGATCCAGATTCAGAAAAGCAGTGGTCGGCAACAGCTCGACGATGCGGCACTTAATGCCGTCAAGCAGTGGAGCTTCGTGCCGGCCAAGCAGGGTGATGTCGCCCAGGACGGCTGGGTCAGCGTGCCCATCGATTTCAAGATTCATTAAACCGAAACCTATTCGCGCTAAATGTTTACACGAGGGAATACATCATGACGTTACTGGCCTCTCCACTGGAATCCATCGAAAGCGCGGTGATCTGGCTGCTGGTGGTTTTTTCCGTTGCCACCTGGGGACTGGCGCTGCTCAAGGCTGTGCAGTTCGGTCGTCTGAAGGCGCAGGATCGCAAGTTTCATAAACGCTTCTGGGCGGCCTCGAGTCTGGATTCCGCCGCCGAGTTGAGCGAAACCCAACCCGGCGCTGCGGCCCGGGTGGCACAAGCCGGTTACGCGGCGATTCAGGTGGGTGAGGCGCCGCAGGCCAATGACCTGAGCCAGGCGATCAACCATCAGGATCGTCTCGAACGGGCCTTGCGCCAGCAGATCGTCCGCGAACGGCGTTCGCTGGAAACCGGTCTGGCGGTAGTCGCGAGTATTGGTAGTACGTCGCCGTTCATTGGTTTGTTCGGCACGGTGTGGGGAATCATGGAGGCGTTGAAAGGCATCAGCGCGGCAGGCTCGGCGAGCCTGGAAACCGTCGCAGGTCCGATTGGCGCGGCACTGGTCGCCACTGGTGTGGGGATCGCCGTCGCGGTGCCGGCGGTGCTGGTTTACAACTACTTTTTGCGTCGTCTGAAACTGACGGCGGCGGATCTGGATGACTTCGCCCACGACTTTTACAGCCTGGCGCAAAAGAGCTCGTTCCGCGTGCTGATCCATCCGACGGCGAACAAGGTCGCGGCACCGGGCAACGCGACAAAAGTGAAGGAGGCGTCCTGATATGGCCTTCTCCACGCAAGACAGCGATGAGGTGCTGAGCGAGATCAACGTGACACCGCTGGTGGACGTGATGCTGGTGCTGCTGGTGGTGTTTATCGTCACCGCGCCGCTGCTGACCAATGCGATCCCGATCAACCTGCCGAAAACCGAAGCGGTGGCGCCGGTCGAGCAGAAAGATCCGCTGGTGGTGAGCATCGACGGCGCCGGCAAACTGTTTATCAACAAGGATGAAATTCAGCCGGACTTGCTGGAATTCAACCTTAAGTCGGCCAAGGCAAAAGACCCGGAAGTGCGCGTGCAATTGCAGGCCGACGACGGGGTGAACTACGGCGAAGTGGCGCGGGCCATGGCTTCGATTGAACGGGCGGGGATTACCAAATTGTCGGTGATCACTGCGCGGTAAACAGGATTTACGTTTTTCCGGGGCCGTCTCCTTGGCAGGGTGCGGCCCTTTTTTTATTCCGCAAAACCAGCCTCACCACCGACCTATTGTGGGAACGGGCTTGCTCGCGAAAACGTCAGCTGCATCGACATCAATGTTGACTGAGACACCGCATTCGCGAGCAAGCCCGCTGCCACAGATGAATCTCTTATATTCTTTTTGGGTCTTAATAAATAGCTTCTTATTCCTTAACGAATATAAATCCCGTCCCTATACTCGATCAGGAACAGACACGACGCAGGAGAGCTCCCCATGCGCAACGAATCAATCCGCTACCTGATTGTGCCGGGCTGGCAAGGATCGCCAGAAGATCATTGGCAAACCCACTGGCAGAACAGTCTGCCCAACAGCGCACGCGTGGAGCAGGCCGACTGGCTGACGCCGCGCCGTGAAGACTGGGTCGCGGCGCTGGCCGAAGCGATTGCTGCCGACAGCACGCCGGTGATCCTGATTGCTCACAGCCTGGGTTGCATCACCGTTGCACATTGGGCGGCTACCGCGCCTGTGCAATACCTGCGTCAGGTGCGCGGTGCGTTGCTGGTCGCACCTGCCGATGTCGAGCGTCCGGCCTGCGCGCCGGCACTGCGCAATTTCGCGCCGATCCCGACCGATCTGTTGCCGTTCCCCAGCCAGGTGGTCAGTTCCGACAACGACGCCGCCGTCAGCGCTCCGCGCGCTCTTGAGCTGGCGCGCAACTGGGGCGCCGAGGCGGGAATTCTTGCCGGGGCGGGGCACATCAACGTCAAGTCTGGGCATCAGCGCTGGGAGCAGGGTTTCGCTTATCTGTATCGCCTCCAAAACCGTATGGAACACCACGCCCGGCGTCGCGCTTGAACCTTTTTCTTTTCTGAACGCCCCCGTCTGCCGGCGGTTCTGGGCGGGAGTCTGCCATGAGTTTCGAAACGTTCGGTCAGCCGTTGCTGACCTTTCCCGATGCGGAAAAAAGTCCCCTGAGCATTCGCGCCAAGGCGCTGGTGTTCGTCGATCCCCGCTCCCGCAAGTTGCGCGAAGAGCTGGAACACCTGGCGCCGCGTGCCATTTCGGTGTTGATTCGTGGCGAGACCGGCACCGGTAAAGAGCTGCTCGCGCGCCACATCCACCGTGCCAGTGATCGCAGCGGTCTGTTCGTCTCGGTCAATTGCGGCGCGATCAGTCCGACCTACGCCGATGCCGAACTGTTCGGCTATGCCGCCGGCAGTTACACCGGTTCGGCGAGCAGTCGCGCCGGCTGGTTCGGTTCGGCCAACGGCGGCACCTTGTATCTGGACGAAATCGGCGATCTGCCGTTGCCGATCCAGATCAAACTGCTCGCCGCCCTGGAAAACCACGAAGTCACCCGCGTCGGCGCACATCAGCCAAGCCCGGTGGATGTGCGGCTGGTGGCGGCAACCAGCATTGATCTGGCGCAAGCGGTGGACGCGGGGAAATTTCACGAACGGCTCTATCACTACCTCAGCGAAGGTCAGCTGGAATTGCCGGCGCTGCGCGAGCGGATTGGCGACATCCTGTCGCTGGCGGAATATTTCCTCGGCATCTACAGCCAGCGCCTTGATCTGCCGGTGCCGTTGATCAGCGAAGCGGCGCAGCACCTGCTGGAGCGCCACAGTTGGCCGGGCAACACCCGTGAGCTGGAAAACGTCATTCACTTTGCGCTGCTGGTCAGCACTGGCGACGAAATCCTACCGGAGCACCTGAACCTGCCCGAGGTGTCTGGGCCGCAGCTTCAGATCGAACGACTGGTGGCACAAATCAAAATCGGCGGCAGCGTCGACGAACGTAAGGCTTTGAAAGATCTGCTGATTGGTTTGAGCCAGCAGTTGTAGCCGTTTGCTTCTGTATGAACGAAATGGAATATCAAAGTGAATAAACGTTATTGTCAGGGAATAAAAAATCCCGGTATTGTCCGCATCACGCCAGAGATAGCACTTCACTGGCACTCGTATTAATAGCCGTCGCCATTCGCGACCGTGATTCTCGATAAGGACACTGCATGAAAAAGGTTCTGTTGTTTACCGCATTGGCGGCTGCTCTGACTGCTTCCCTGGCCCAGGCCGGCGAGAAACTGGTGGTGGCGGCGACTCCGGTGCCGCACGCGGAAATTCTCGAGCTGATCAAACCGACCCTGGCCAAAGAAGGCGTGGATCTGGAAATCAAGGTCTTCACCGACTACGTGCAGCCGAACGTGCAGGTTGGCGAGAAGCGTCTGGATGCCAACTACTTCCAGACCAAGCCTTACCTGGACAGCTTCAACGCCGGCAAATACAAGGACGACAAGTCCAAGTACCTGGTGACCGTGCAAGGCGTCCACGTTGAACCGTTCGGTGGCTACTCGAGCAAGTACAAGAAACTGGCTGATCTGCCAGACGGCGCGACCATCGCCATCCCGAACGAAGGCAGCAACAGCGGCCGTGCGCTGATCCTGCTGCAGAAGGCGGGTCTGATCGAACTGAAAGATCCGAAAAACGCCTTGGCGACCCCGAAAGATATCGCCAAGAACCCGCACAACTTCAAGTTCAAGGAACTGGAATCGGCCCTGCTGCCACGTGTGCTGAAAGAAGTTGATCTGGACATGATCAACACCAACTACGCGCTGGAAGCCAAGCTGAACCCGACCAAGGATGCGCTGGTGATCGAAGGCGCTGACTCGCCTTACGTGAACTTCCTGGTGGCCCGTGAGGACAACAAGAACAGCGACGCCATCAAGAAACTGGCCGCTGCCCTGACCAGCCCGGAAGTCAAAGCGTTCATCGAGAAGAAGTACAACGGCGCGGTATTGCCGGCGTTCTGATCCGACGCTTGAACCACCCCTTCAAGGTATGAAAACGCCGATGGCCAGCGATGGTCATCGGCGTTTTTGTGCGTGCGTTGAAAAGCCCCTTACCCTAGCCCTCTCCCAAAGGCAGAGGGGACTGATTGGGGGATGCTGTAGAAGTACACCGACGTGAAAGTTTTCTGCCGAATCCATAATCGACTCGATCTTTCAGGTCGATGTTAATCGCCAGACACTGCGGTCGGCCCCCTCTCCCTCGGGGAGAGGGCTGGGGTGAGGGTGCTGTTGATCCTGACCTCAGGTTACCTGCGCCTTCAACGCCCGTCTCAACGCCACCAACAATTTCACGATGTCCTGCGGATCCAGTCGCTGCGGCACTTTTACGTCCATGTTGTCTTCCTTGTAATGGTTTGGCCGGGGGAGTCTGGCCAAAAGCTGTTCGTCCTTGGAGGGCTTTCATGCAAAAAAGATCCTTCCTACAGCGCAAGGGAAAATAGCCTTCTTATTCCTTCCCGGCAAACCCACAGGATAGTTTTTTGCGTGATATCAATATGCTTTAACGGTATTTAAATTCTTGTTTTTATACCTATAAAGTCAGCGCCTGCCGGACAGTTACCCGCTGTCCATGGACTGCATGACCGTTGCTTACCGAGCGACGTCCAGGATGCTTCATGACTTTCGATTACGCATTTATCCTCAGTACCCTGCCGGCCTTTCTCAAGGCTGTGGGCGTGACGCTGCAAGTCGGGTTCATCGCCATCGGCACGTCGCTGCTGGTGGCGCTGCTCAACGCGACGATTCTGGTGTTCCGCACACCGTACCTGCAAAAACTGGTGGGCCTTTATGTGGAACTGGCGCGCAACACGCCGCTGCTGATTCAACTGTTCTTCGTCTACTTCGCCTTGCCGGCCATCGGCATCCAGGTTTCCGGATTTACCGCGGCAATCATCACCATGACTTTTCTCGGCGGCGCCTACCTCACCGAGGTGCTGCGCGCCGGCGTCGATGCGGTACCGCAGGCGCAACTGGAATCGGGTCGCTCCATCGGCCTGTCCCATGGCCAGTTGCTGCGCTACGTGATCCTGCCGCAGGCGGGGATTCTCAGCCTGCCCTCGCTGTTCGCCAATTTCATTTTCCTGCTCAAGGAAACCACCGTGGTCTCGGCAGTGGCCGTGCCGGAAATCCTCTACACCACCAAGAGCTACATCGCGCTCTACTACAAAACCTACGAAATGCTCGCCGTGCTGACGCTGATCTGCGTGCTGTTGTTCTTGCCGCTGTCGCTGTTGCTCAGCCGTCTGGAAAGGAGGCTCCAGCATGGCCAGTTCGGGTCTTGAACTGCTCTGGGTGTCGTTGCCGCAACTGGCAAAAGGCGCCGGGCAAACCCTGTCGATCTCGTTCCTGAGCATCGCTATCAGCACCGTTGGCGGGGTGCTCTACGGCGTACTGCGCACGCTCAACGTGGCGTGGCTGAACGCGATCCTGCGGATCTATCTGGAACTGTTCCGGGCGATTCCGGTGCTGGTCTGGCTGTACCTGCTGTTTTTCGGCTTGCCGATTTTCTTCGGACTGAGTCTGCCGAGCTTCTGGTGCGCGGTGCTGGTGCTGTCGCTGTGGGGCGCCAGCGAGGTTGGCGAAGTGGCGCGCGGTGCGTTGCATTCTTTGCCGCGCGGGCAGCGTGAAGCAGGGCTGTCGATCGGCCTGAACGCGGCGCAACTGTACGGCTACGTGTTGCTGCCGCAGGCACTGAAGCGCATGACGCCGCCGACCATCAACGTCTATACGCGGATCATCAAGACCAGCTCGCTGGCGGTGCTGATTGGCGTGGTCGATGTGATCAAGGTCGGCCAGCAGATCATCGAGCGCACCTACGAATCGGTGCTGATCTACGGCGCGCTGTTTCTGTTTTTCTTTTTCATCTGCTACCCGCTGTCGGCCGCTTCGCGCGTGCTGGAGCGGCGCTGGACGCAAGCATGAGCGCATTGGTCGAGTTTCAGGGTTTCAACAAATTCTACGGCGAGCAGCAGGTGCTCAAGGGCATCGACCTGCAAGTGCGCAGCGGCGAAGTGATCGTCATCCTCGGCCCCAGCGGTTGTGGCAAAAGCACGCTGCTGCGTTGCCTCAATGGTCTGGAAGAAGCCCACAGCGGCAGCCTGAAGTTTGTCGGCCGCGAGCTGCTGGACAAGGCCACCGACTGGCGCGACGTGCGCCAGCAGATCGGCATGGTGTTCCAGAGTTATCACCTGTTCCCGCACATGAGCGTGCTCGACAATTTGCTGCTCGGCCCGCTCAAGGTGCAAAAGCGCCAGCGCCGTGAAGCGCAGCAGCAAGCCGAAGCCTTGCTCGAACGGGTGGGCCTGGCGGACAAGCGCGACGCCTTCCCGCGCCAGCTCTCCGGCGGCCAGCAGCAACGCATCGCCATCGTCCGCTCGTTGTGCATGAACCCACGGGTCATGCTCTTTGATGAAGTCACCGCCGCCCTTGATCCGGAGATGGTCAAGGAAGTGCTGCAAGTGATTCAGGGCCTGGCCCGCGAGGGCATGACCCTGCTGATCGTCACCCACGAAATGGCCTTCGCCCGCGCGGTGGCCGACCGCATCGTGTTCATGGATGCCGGACGCATCCTTGAACAGAACCCGCCCGAGATTTTCTTTACGAACCCGCAAACCGCACGCGCGCAGCAGTTTCTGGAGAAGTTCTCCTTCGTTGCAACACTGCCTGAAACGAATCCGACAAAGGAACTGGAACCGCTATGAAAACTGCCAAGTCATCCCTGTTTTTACTGCCGCTGCTGGGGCTCGCGCTGCTCGCCGGCTGCAACAAATCCGAAGAACCGGCCAAGCCGAAAGTCGCCAGCGAAAGCACCGCGCCAGCCGGTTACCTGGACAAGATCAAGGCCCGCGACAAACTGATCGTCGGCGTATTCACCGACAAGCCGCCGTTCGGTTTCGTCGATGAAGCCGGGCGCTACGTCGGCTTCGACACCGATATCGGTCGGCGTTTCGCCAAGGATCTGCTGGGCGACGAGAACAAGGTCGAGTTCGTGGCCGTGGAGCCGGCGAGCCGCATTCCGTTCCTGCAGAGCGACAAGGTCGACCTGATCCTCGCCAACATGACCGTGACCCCGGAGCGCAAGGAAGCGGTTGAATTCACCAACCCGAACCTCAAGGTCGCGGTGCAGGCACTGGTATCGCAAGGCAGTTCGGTGAAAAAACTCGATGACCTGGCGACCCGCACCACCATCGTCACCACCGGCACCACCGCCGACATCTGGCTGACCAAGAATCATCCGGACTGGAAACTGCTGAAGTTCGAGAAAAATTCCGAGTCGTTGCAAGCCTTGGCCAACGGTCGCGGCGATGCCTACGCGCAGGACAATCTGGTGCTGTTCAGCTGGGCCAAGCAGAACCCGGGCTACCGCGTGCTGGACGAAAAACTCGGCGCCGAAGCACCGATTGCCCCGGCAGTGAAGAAGGGCAACGTCGAGCTGCGTGACTGGGTGAATACCGAGCTGGCCAAGTTGGGTGAGGAGAAATATCTGCTCAAGCTGTATGACCAATATGTGCGTAAAGAACTGAGCGATGACACCCAGCCTGAGAGTGTGATTGTCGAGGGTGGCAAGTGGCAGGGGTGATTGGCCGTTAAATCTGCGCTGACCTGAAGGTCCTCTTCGCGAGCAAGCCCGCTCCCACAGGGGTACGCATTCCAACTGTGGGAGCGAGCCTGCTCGCGAAAGCGCTCGCTCAGGTGCCGCTCAATCCGGCCAGTTCCACGCCGGCTCATCCAGCACCCGCTGGCCAACAATTCCGGTCTGCCCCAGCGTCTTCTCCAGCACGATGCAGTTGCATTCGGAATCTTCCTGCAACGCCGAAATCAACCGTCGCGCATGCGACACCACCCACACCTGACACGCCTGCGAAGCGCGAATGATCAAGCGCGCCAGCGCCGGCAACAGATCCGGATGCAGACTGGTTTCCGGTTCGTTGAGCACCATCAATGACGGCGGGCGTGGCGTCAGCAGCGCGGCGATCAGCAACAGATAACGCAGGGTGCCGTCCGACAGCTCCGCCGCCGACAGTGGCCGCAGCAACCCCTCCTGAAAGAACTCGATGGCAAAGCGTCCGCCGGCCAGCGGTGCGATGTTCAGTCTTGCGCCGGGAAACGCGTCGCTGATCGCCGCCTGCAACGCCTCGGGGTCGCCGATTTCATTGATGGTCTGCAGGGCTGCGGCGAGGTCGCGACCGTCGTGGTGCAGCACCGGCGTGCGCGTACCCAGTTGCGGTTGGCGCACCGGGGCGTCGGCGTCGCTGCGAAAGTGATCGTAGAAGCGCCAGCGGCGAATGAACTCGCGCATCTGGAACACTTCCGGCGAACTGCGCAGGCTGCCGATCTGATCGAACAGACTGTCGAAATTCGGCGTGTGCTGTGCCAGCACGTCCCAGCTGCGGCCTTCGCGGGCGCGAATCATCGGGCCGTTGCGATCCACCAACAGGCTGGCCGGGCGATAGAGCGGCCCGGCCCAGATGCATTCGCGCTTGATCTGCGGATCGAGACTGAAGCGCGAGGGGCTGGGATGAGTGTCCCCCGGCAGCATGAAATGTCCGTTGGAGTCGGGCAATCCGAGGCTGATCGAGTAGCTGAAATCCTCGCCGGCAAACCCCAGGCGCAGACGTTTGACGCCCTGACGCACCGTCGGCTCGATCGCCACTTCGCCGTTGCGCATGCGCCGGCTGATGGTTTCCGGCCCGGCCCAGAAGGTCGAATCCAGCCCGCCCTCGCGGGCCAGTGCATTGACCACGCCGCCCTGGGCGGTCTCCGCCAGCAGGCGCAAGGCCCGATAGAGATTGGACTTGCCGCTGCCGTTGGGGCCGGTGATCAGGTTCAGCCGGCCCAGCGGAATCACCAGTTTGTTGATCGAGCGGTAATTGGCCACCGCGAGGGTCTTGAGCATGAAAATCCTTCTCTTGAGGCGACCATTGTAGGAGCTGCCGAAGGCTGCGATCTTTTGATCTTGCTTTTGTAAAGTCAAAAGATCGCAGCCTGCGGCAGCTCCTACAGGGGAAATATAGAGATCACGCAGGCGAACGTTGAACCCTGTTCTAAGCTCACAGTCGTATCGTCACTTGCACGTTCGTACACAGGAAGGAGTCTGCATGGCGAGTCCCGGATTGAAAACAGTTGTCGTGCTGAGCCTGCTCACGTTGCTGACCGCTTGCGGCAAGAAAGAAGCCCCGGCGGAGTACTTGCCACGGGTCTTCGTGCAAGAGGTCAAACCGGCGGACTATGCCGCTGCCGTGACCCTCACCGGTGACGTGCAGGCGCGGGTGCAGACCGAGCTGTCGTTCCGGGTCGGTGGCAAGATCATTCAGCGCATGGTGGATGTCGGCGACCGAGTCAGCGCCAAGCAGGTACTGGCCAAACTCGATCCCAAGGATTTGCAGACCAACGTCGATTCCGCGCAAGCCCAGGTCATCGCCGAACAGGCGCGGGTCAAGCAGAGTGCGGCGGCGTTCGTGCGTCAGCAGAAGCTGCTGCCCAAGGGCTACACCAGCCAGAGCGAATTCGATTCCGCACAAGCCGCGTTGCGCAGCAGCCAGAGTGCCCTGAGCGCAGCGCAGGCGCAACTGGCCAATGCCAAGGATCAACTCAGTTACACCTCGCTGGTCGCTGACGCCCCCGGCATCATTACCGAGCGCCAAGCCGAAGTCGGCCAGGTGGTCCAGGCCACCGCGCCGATTTTCAAACTGGCCCGCGATGGCGATCGTGACGCGGTGTTCAACGTTTATGAGTCGTTGCTGGCTGAGCGCCCGGCGGAGCGTTCGATTGTCGTCAGCCTGCTCGACAACCCCAACATCAAGACCACCGGCACCGTGCGCGAAATCACCCCGGCGGTGTCGGCGCAGTCTGGCACGGTGCAAGTCAAAGTCACCCTCGACAGCCTGCCGCAGGGCATGCAGCTCGGCTCGGTGGTCAGCGCCACGGCCAAGGGCAGCGGCAAGTCGGCGGTGGAATTGCCGTGGTCGGCGCTGACCAAAAACATCAGCGATCCGGCGGTGTGGATGGTTGACGACAAGGGCGAAGCGCAGTTGCACAACGTCACCGTCAGCCGCTACCTGATCGGCAAGGTCATCATCAGCGACGGCCTCAAGGGCGGTGAGAAAGTGATTGTCGCGGGTGGGCAACTGCTGCACCCGGGCATGAAAGTCGAAATCGCCGAAAATACCTACGAAGGTCTGCAACCGGGAGCACAGCCATGAAGCGTCTGGGGCTGTTGTCCATCGGCGTGTTGCTGGCCGCCTGCTCGAAAAGCGAGCCGCCACCGGAGCCGGTGCGGCCGGTGCTGTCGATCAAGGTACAGGCGCTGAACGAGGAAACCCTTGGGCGTTTCGCCGGCAGCATTCAGGCGCGTTACGAGAGCAACACCGGGTTCCGTGTCGGCGGGCGCATTGCCAGTCGCAACGTCGATGTCGGCGCCGAGGTGCAAAAGGGAACGCTGCTGGCGACCCTCGACCCGTCCGATCAGCAGAACCAGTTGCGTTCGGCCCAAGGCGATCTGGCGAAGGTCCAGGCACAACTGATCAACGCCCAGGCCAATGCCCGTCGGCAGCAGGCGCTGTTCGATCGCGGGGTTGGCGCGCAGGCGCAACTGGACATCGCCACCACCGACCTGAAAACCACCCAGGCCTCGCTCGATCAGGCGCGCGCGGCGGTCAACCAGAGCCAGGATCAACTCGGTTACACCGAATTGCGCGCCGATCACAAAGCCGTGGTCACCGCGTGGAATGCCGAGGCCGGTCAAGTGGTGACAGCAGGTCAGCAAGTGGTGACCCTGGCGCAACCGGACATCAAGGAGGCGGTGATCGATCTTCCGGACACGCTGGTCGATGAAATTCCTTCCGACGTGGTGTTTCTGGTGGCCGGGCAACTCGACCCGAGCATCAACACCACCGCAACCATTCGCGAAATCGAACCACAGGCCCAAAGCGCCACGCGCACCCGCCGCGCGCGGCTGACCCTGGCCAACACGCCAGACGGTTTCCGCCTCGGCACGGCGATCAGCGTGACCCTCAGTTCGGCGATCAAGCCGCGCATCGAATTGCCTGCCACCGCCCTGCAGGAAGCCGACGGCAAGACCCGCATCTGGGTAATCGATACCCAAAGCAAAACCGTCGCGCCCCGTGACGTCAGCGTGATCAGCCGTACAGACGGCACGGTGGTGCTGGCCGGCGGGGTCAAGTCCGGCGAGCAGGTGGTCACCGCAGGCGTTAACAGTCTCAAACCCGGACAAGCCGTGAAACTCGACGAGGACAGTCAATGAAAGGCTCTTTCAATCTCTCCGAATGGGCCCTCAAGCATCAGTCGTTTGTCTGGTACCTGATGTTCGTCGCGCTGCTGATGGGGGTGTTTTCGTATTTCAATCTGGGCCGCGAAGAAGACCCCTCGTTTACCATCAAGACCATGGTCATCCAGACCAAATGGCCGGGTGCGACCCAGGAGGAAACCCTCAAGCAGGTTACCGACCGCATCGAGAAAAAACTCGAGGAGCTCGACTCCCTCGACTACGTGAAAAGCTACACACGCCCCGGTGAGTCTACGGTCTACGTGTACCTGCGCGACACCACCAGCGCCAAGGACATCCCGGAGATCTGGTACCAGGTGCGCAAGAAGATCGATGACATTCGCGGGCAGTTTCCCCAAGGGATTCAGGGACCCGGATTCAACGATGAGTTCGGCGATGTGTACGGCTCGGTCTACGCGTTTACCGCCGACGGCCTGACCATGCGCCAGTTGCGCGACTATGTGGAGCAGGCCCGCGCCGAGATTCGCAACGTCCCGGGGCTGGGCAAGATCGAAATGATCGGCCAGCAGGACGAAGTGATTTACCTGAACTTCTCCACCCGCAAACTCGCCGCGCTGGGCATCGACCAGCGTCAGGTGGTGCAGAGCCTGCAATCGCAGAACGCGGTGACCCCGGCGGGGGTGATCGAGGCCGGCCCGGAGCGCATTTCGGTGCGCACCTCGGGGCAGTTCGCTTCGGAGAAGGATCTGGCCGAGGTCAATCTCAAGCTCAATGACCGCTTCTATCGTCTGGCCGATGTCGCCGACATCAGTCGCGGTTACGTTGACCCGGCCACCCCGGAATTCCGTTTCGACGGCAAGCCGGCAATCGGTCTGGCGATTGCCATGCAGAAGGGCGGTAACGTCCAGGAATTCGGCAAGGCGCTGCACCAGCGGATCGACCAGATCACCGCTGATTTGCCGGTTGGCGTCGGCGTCCATACGGTGTCCGATCAGGCCGTGGTGGTGGAAGAGGCGGTCGGCGGTTTCACCAGTGCGCTGTTCGAAGCGGTGGTGATCGTGCTGGTGGTCAGCTTCATCAGCCTCGGCGTGCGCGCCGGGCTGGTGGTGGCGTGCTCGATTCCGCTGGTGCTGGCGATGGTCTTCGTGTTCATGGAATACAGCGGCATCACCATGCAGCGGATTTCCCTCGGGGCGCTGATCATCGCCCTCGGCCTGCTGGTGGACGATGCGATGATCACCGTGGAGATGATGGTCACGCGCCTGGAAATGGGTGAGACCAAGGAGCAGGCGGCGACGTTCGCCTACACCTCGACCGCATTCCCGATGCTCACCGGTACGCTGGTGACCGTCGCCGGTTTCGTGCCCATCGGCCTCAACGCCAGCTCCGCCGGCGAGTACACCTTCACCCTGTTTGCGGTGATCGCGGTGGCGATGCTGGTGTCGTGGGTGGTGGCGGTGTTCTTTGCGCCGGTGATCGGCGTGCACATCCTCAGCACCAACGTGAAACCCCATGAAGCCGAGCCGGGCCGCATCGGTCGGGCGTTCAACGGTGGTTTGCTGTGGTGCATGCGCAACCGCTGGTGGGCGATCGGCATCACCGTGCTGCTGTTTGTGCTGGCGGTGTTCTGCATGCGCTTTGTGCAGAACCAATTCTTCCCGTCCTCCGACCGCCCGGAAATCCTCGTCGATCTGAACCTGCCGCAAAACGCCTCGATCGACGAAACCCGCAAGGCTGTCGACAAGCTCGAAGCCACGCTCAAGGGCGACCCGGACATCGTGCGCTGGAGCACTTACATCGGTCAGGGCGCGATCCGTTTCTACCTGCCGCTCGACCAGCAATTGCAGAACCCGTACTACGCGCAACTGGTGATCGTCAGCAAAGACTTCGAGGCCCGCGAAGCCCTCAGCCAACGCTTGCGCGAGCGTCTGCACAAGGACTTCGTCGGCATCGGCAGTTACGTGCAGGCGCTGGAAATGGGCCCGCCGGTGGGACGTCCGATCCAGTACCGGGTCAGTGGCAAGGACATTGATCAGGTGCGCAAGCACGCCATCGATCTGGCGACCGAGCTGGACAAAAACGAGCACATCGGCGAGATCATTTACGACTGGAACGAGCCGGGTAAAGTCCTGCGCATCGACATCGCCCAGGACAAGGCGCGTCAGCTCGGGCTGTCCTCGGAAGATGTGGCGAAGTTGATGAACAGCATCGTCAGCGGCTCGCCGTTGACCCAGGTCAACGACGACATTTACCTGATCAACGTGGTCGGCCGGGCGGTGAACTCGGAACGCGGCACGCCGGAAACCCTGCAGAACCTGCAGATCGTCACACCCAACGGCACGTCGATTCCGCTGCTGGCCTTCGCCACCGTGCGGTATGAGCTCGAGCAGCCGCTGGTGTGGCGTCGCGACCGTTTGCCGACCATCACCATCAAGGCTTCGGTGCGTGACGAGATCCAGCCGACCGACCTGGTGAAATTGCTCAAGCCGTCGATCGATGCCTTCGCGGAAAAACTGCCGGTCGGCTACAAGGTCGCCACCGGGGGCACGGTCGAGGAAAGCGGCAAGGCCCAAGGGCCGATCGCCAAGGTCTTGCCGTTGATGCTGTTCCTGATGGCGACCTTCCTGATGATCCAGCTGCACAGCGTGCAGAAGATGTTCCTGGTGGCCAGTGTCGCGCCGCTGGGGCTGATCGGCGTGGTGCTGGCGCTGGTGCCGACCGGTACGCCGATGGGCTTCGTGGCGATCCTCGGGATTCTGGCGCTGATCGGCATCATCATTCGCAACTCGGTGATTCTGGTGACGCAGATCGATGAGTTCGAGCGCAACGGCTCCGCGCCGTGGGATGCAGTGGTGGAAGCGACTGAGCACCGCCGCCGACCAATCCTGCTGACCGCGGCGGCGGCGAGCATGGGCATGATTCCGATTGCCCGGGAAGTGTTCTGGGGGCCGATGGCCTACGCGATGATTGGCGGGATCGTGGTGGCGACGTTGCTGACCCTGCTGTTTTTGCCGGCGCTGTATGTGGCCTGGTACAAGATTCGCGAGCCGCAGAAAGAGACCCGCTAAAGAGCGAGCGCTACGCACTCTATTCGCGAGCAAGCCCGCTCCCACAGGGGGTACGCATTCCAACTGTGGGAGCGGGCTTGCTCGCGAAGGCGTCAGAACTGACTACGCAGATTTACGCCAGACGCTGGCCAGCCAAGGCTGTTGCTCGCGCGGCAATCCCGCCGGCCGGTAGTAATGCTCCAGCTCGACAAACCCCGCTGCCGTGAGCAACCCGCGCCACGCGTCCAGGTCGTGATATGAGCCGTAGCGTGGCCCATTCCAGCCCTCACGGTTATCCCCGCGCGGATTGGAACTGAACAACACCCCGCCCGGTTTCAGCGTGCCATGCAACTGCTTGAGCACTCGCGGCAATTCCTGCAACGGCACATGAAACAGCACCGCATTGGCGAAGATCCCGTCGAAGCGCTCAGCTGGCAGATCGAGTTTCAGAAAGTCCTGACACCACACTTCACAGCCACTGTCTTCGCGGGCCATCTGCGCAAATTTTTCCGCGCCATCGAGACCGACCGCGACATGGCCCAGGCGGGTAAACGCCTGCAAGTCGCGCCCCGGGCCGCAGCCGAAATCGAGAATCGTGAGCGGTGCAGCGCCGTGGATGTGCCGTAGCAGCGCGTCGATGTTCTGGCTGACATCGTGATCGCGGGTGCCTTCGCGGAAGTCTTCGGCCACCGCGTTGTAGTGGCCGAGGGTGGTGGCGGTGATCTGTTCCAGATCGGAGGGCGTTTGCTTCATGGTCGAGGGCTGCGCGGGCAATGAGGATTTGCCGAATATACGCCATCAGGTCTGGGGCTGCTGCGCAGCCATTCGCGAGCAGGCTCGCTCCCACAGGCGAACGCATTCCAAATGTGGGAGCGAGCCTGCTCGCGAAAGCGGTTTCAAAAGCGTCGAATGAGCCCTGCTGAAATCAGCGCTTGTTCAGGCCCCGTGCCAGACGATCTCCACCCAACTGAATCACCGCCACCAACGCCACCAGCAACACAATCACCGTCAGCATGATCTGGCTGTCGAAACGCTGATACCCGTAGCGGTAAGCGATATCGCCCAAACCGCCGGCACCAATCGCCCCGGCCATGGCTGACGAGTTGATCATGGTCACCAGCGTAATCGTGAACCCGCCGACGATCCCCGGCAGCGCTTCAGGCAACAGCACATGCCAGACGATGTGCCAGCGTCGGCAGCCCATGGCCTGCGCCGCCTCGATCAAGCCGTGATCGACCTCACGCAGACTCACTTCGGCAATCCGCGCAAAGAACGGCGTCGCGGCGATGGTCAGCGGCACCACCGCCGCCCACACACCGTACGTGGTGCCGACAATCAGTCGGGTAAATGGAATCAGCGCGACCATCAGAATCAGAAACGGGATCGAGCGGAACAGGTTGACGAACGCGCCCAGCGCCCGGTTGAGCAGCGGCGCCTGATAGATCCCGCCCTTGTCGCTGGTGACCAGAATCACCGCCATCGGGATCCCCACCAGCAACGCGATCAGCGACGACACGCCGACCATCAGGAAGGTGTCGATGAATCCCTGCAGCAAACGATCAAACCACATAACCCGATACCTCCACTCGTTGCGCCCACTGCCCGGCGCGCTCACGCAATTGTTCGGCGCTCAGGGCCGAGCCGCTGACCGCCAGCAACAGTTGTCCCAGCGCATGCCCCTGAATCCGTTCGACGCCGCCCTGCAGCAACTTCACGCGTCCGCCGAGAGCGGCGAACAGCGCCGCCAGATCCGGCTCGTCGGCGGCGCCACCGGTGAACTGCAAACGCAGCACCACCGCCGCGCCCGGGGAGGGTGGCTGAGCATGCAGACGGCTTTGCAATTCTTCCGGCAGTGCGTGTTGCAGCGGCGCGAGCAATGTCTGGCTGACCTCGTGCTGCGGATTGCCGAACACTTCCCAGACCGGGCCTTGCTCAACGATCCGCCCGTGTTCCAGGACCACCACGCGGTCGCAGATTTCGCGGATCACCGCCATTTCGTGAGTGATCAGCACAATGGTCAGGCCCAGGCGCTGATTGATCTCGCGCAGCAGGCCGAGGATCGACTGAGTGGTCTCGGGATCGAGCGCCGAAGTGGCTTCGTCGCACAGCAGAATGTCCGGGTCATGCACCAATGCGCGGGCGATGCCGACACGCTGTTTCTGCCCGCCGGAGAGCTGCGCCGGGTAAGCCTTGTGCTTGGCTTGCAGGCCGACCAGTTCGAGCAGTTCACGCACCTTCTGCTCGCGTTGCGCCTTCGGTACGCCCGCGACTTTCAGCGGCAGTTCGACGTTCTGCCACACGGTCTTGGCTGACATCAGGTTGAAGTGCTGGAAGATCATGCCGATCCTTCGGCGCAGGGCGACCAGCCGGTCTTCATCGAACTCGCCGATGTCGACCTGATCGATCAGCACCCGCCCCGCAGTCGGTTGTTCCAGACGATTGATCGTGCGGATCAGCGACGACTTGCCGGCGCCGCTGCGCCCGATGATGCCGAACACCTCGCCGCGCTGGATCGCCAGATCGATGCCTTGCAGGGCCGCGACCGGGCCTTGCCGACCCGCGTAGGTTTTACCCAGGCCGATGAAGCGCACATGGGCGCGATTCAGCTCGGGATGCAGTTCGGTTTTTTCAGCATTTTCTGGCTCTGGAATCTCCAGTCGCCGTTGGATCGCGGCCGTCATGTTCAGCTTTCCCAACCGGCCTGATACAGCTTGCCGTGAGCCTTATCCAGCGCGGCGCGAACGGCCGGCGAGTGCTGGTAGATGTCGACGAATTTGATCAGGCGCGGGTCGTTCTTGCTCTTGGGCTGGATGACGAACTGGATCACGTATTCCTTGTGGTCGAGACCGTCGAACAGCAGCGCCGAACCGGCGTCAAAAGTCTTCGCCAGACGGATGTAGGCCGGGTAGCCCTGCACCAGATCGGCGTCATCGTAGGCGCGCACCAGTTGCACGGCTTCGACTTGCAGGATCTTGATCTTCTTCGGGTTGGCAACGATGTCGTCTTCGGTGGCCTTGTAGCCGACCCCCGGTTTCAGGGTGATCAGACCAGCCTTGGCCAGCAGTTGCAGACCGCGACCGCTGTTGATCGGGTCGTTGGCGATGGCGACGCTGGCGCCTTCCGGCAACTCGTCGAAGCTTTTGTATTTTTTCGAATAGAGGCCGACGTTGTTGATGATCCCCGGGGCGAACGGCACCAGGTCAAAACCGGAGGCGGCCTTGGCGTTTTCGAGGAACGGGATGTGCTGGAAGTAATTCACATCGATGTCGCCGGCAGCGAGGCTGACGTTTGGTGCGATCCAGTCGGTGAACTCCACCAGCTCGACTTTCAGGCCTTGTCTGGAGGCCTCTTCGACGGCGGCTTCCAGTGGAATGGCGAACGCGGCGGTGGTGCCGATTTTAAGGGGGGCATCGGCGGCGAACACCGCCGAACTGAACAGGCCGAAGGCCAGGGCCAGTGCTTTGACTGGGTGGGACAGGAATTTCTGGGTCATGGTGTGGTTTCCAGTCAGTGCATGAATTTTGTGGTGTCTGGTCGGGCCTCATCGCTGGCAAGCCAGCTCCCACAGGTTTTGTGAACGCCACAGACCCTTGTGGGAGCTGGCTTGCCAGCGATGCTTTTAGCGGCGGTAAGAAGAGCCGGTGTGTTGCTCAGGCAAATGCGCCGCCCCGTGAAACAGCTTTTCGCGCAAGCTGCCACTCTCATACGCAGTCTTGTACGACCCACGCCGTTGCAGCTCCGGAATCACCAGCTCGATGAAATCGACATAGCTTTCCGGGGTAACGATGCGCGTGAGGTTGAAGCCGTCCAGCCCGGTTTCAGCGATCCACGCTTCCAGTTCATCCGCGACTTGCTCAGGCGAGCCGACCACGGTGATGTAGCGGCCACCGAGGGCGTGCTGCTCGAGCAATTTGCGTCGGGTCCAGTCGTTGTTCTGCAGGTTCTTGGTCGCGGACTGGATGGCATTGCTCTTGACGTACTGGATCGGTTCGTCGATTTCGTACTGGGAAAAGTCGATGCCGGTGGAGGCTGAGAAATGCGCGACGCCGGCCTCGGCGCTGGCATAACTCAGGTACTCGGCGTGCTTGGCCCATGCGGCCTCTTCGGTCGCGCCGACGATCACGTTGAGGCCCATGAACACCTTGATGTCCTCGGGATTGCGTCCGGCTTCGACGGCGCTGGCGCGGACCTTGTCCACCTGCACTTTGGTCGACGGCTTGTTCTGGCCGCTGATGAACACGCACTCGGCGTGACGTCCGGCGAACAGCAAACCGCGGTCCGAACTGCCAGCCTGGAACAGCACCGGCGTGCGCTGCGGCGACGGCTCGCAGAGGTGATAACCCTCGACTTGATAGAACTCGCCGTGGTGCTCGACCTTGTGCACCTTCTCCGGCTGCGCGTAGATGCGCTGCTCACGGTCATTGAGCACCGCGCCGTTTTCCCAACTGCCCTCCCAGAGTTTGTAGAGCACTTCGAGGTACTCGTCGGCCTGATCGTAGCGACGGTCATGCTCGACCTGTTCGCGCAGGCCCATGGCCTTGGCGGCGCTGTCGAGGTAACCGGTGACGATGTTCCAGCCGACCCGACCACGGCTCAGATGATCGAGCGACGACATGCGGCGGGCGAACAGATAGGGCGGCTCGTAAGTGAGGTTGGCAGTGAGACCGAAGCCGAGGTTTTTCGTCACGGCGGCCATCGCCGACACCAACAGCAGCGGGTCGTTGACCGGCAACTGGATCGACTCTTTGAGCGTGACGTCCACCGAGTTCTGGTAGACGTCGTACACGCCGACGATGTCGGCGATGAACAGCCCGTCAAACAGCCCGCGCTCCAGCAACTGTGCCAGTTCGGTCCAATACTCGATTGTGTTGTAGCGCGTTGAGGTGTCGCGCGGATGCGTCCACAGGCCATGGTTGATGTGGCCGATGCAGTTCATGTTGAACGCGTTTAGCAGGATCTTTTTCTTACTCATCAAATGGTGCCCCGCAGTGGCGGCTTTTCATCGTTGAGGTAGTAATTGCCCACCGCGTGATACTTCCAGCGTACCGGGTCGTGCAGGGTGTGCACCCGGGCGTTGCGCCAGTGACGGTCGAGGCCGTGCTCGATCAGGGTGGCCTGACTGCCGGCCAGTTCGAACAGGGTGCTGCCGGCCGCCAGGGAAATTTCAGTGCTGATCGCCCGTGCTTCGGCGACGGCAATCGACGCGGCAGCGACGGTTTCGGCATTGGTCTCGGCCTGGGCCTTGTCGAGGAATTCGCCGGAGCGTTCCAGCAGTGCTTCGGTGGCGTGCAGACGAATGCTCAGGTGGCCGAAGCTCTTCAGGGTCAGTGGGTCTTCGGTGGCCTTGTCGTTACCGGAGTCGATCCACGGACGGGTCTTGCTGCGCACGAAGTGCAGGGCATCTTCGTAAGCGGCGCGAGCGATGCCAGTGTCGATGGCGGCGTGAAGGATCTGCGCCAGCGGGCCGACCGTGGTCGGACGCTCGAAAGCGCTCTGAAACGGTATTACGTCCTCGGCGGCAACGTAGACGTCTTCGAACACCACGGATCCGCTTCCGGTGGTGCGTTGACCGAAACCACTCCAGTCGTCGATCACCGTCAGGCCCTTGCTGTCACGCGGGACGAAGGCCAGTTGCTGCACGCCATTTTCATCGACCACGGAGGTCGGGATACGCTGCGCGTAGATCGCGCCGGTCGCGTAAAACTTGCGCCCGTTTATGCGATAGCCGTCACCGTCACGCTTGAGGCTGGTGACGCGGTCATGGGCGGTTTTGGTACCGAGTTCCGCCAGAGCATTGCCGAAGCGCTGGCCGGCCAGCACCTCGGCGTACAGCCGCTGTTTCTGCTCTTGGCTGCCGTTAACCCGCAGCACTTCGAGGGCGTAGAAATGGTTCTGCGGAATCTGTCCGAGGGAGCCGTCGGCCTGAGCGATCAGGGCGATGACTTTGGCCAGGGTCACGTTGGACACGCCGGCGCCGCCGTATTCCTTGAGCACGCTGATGCCCCACAGGCCAGAGCGGGAAAATACGTCGAGCTCCGGCAGTGGCAGGCGGCGTTCACGGTCGCGCACGGCACTGTCGCGTTTGAAATCTTCGGCCAGGTCGCTGGCGACGATCAGGGCTTGCTCATCGCTGGTGATGACCGCGACGGGGTGAGAATAAGTCATATGCTTCTCCAGATGTCTGGTCGTTAAATCCAGGAATGGCGAGCCGGTAGAGTGCCGTTGAGGCGATAGGCGCCGACCGCGTGATATTTCCAGCGCACCGGGTCGTGCAGGGTGTGCACCCGGGCGTTGCGCCAGTGGCGGTCGAGGTTGAATTCAGCGAGGGTCGCGCGGCTGCCGGCCAGTTCGAAAAGCTTCTCGCTGGCGAGCAAGGAAATCTCGGTAGTCAGCACTTTGGCTTCGGCCACCGCAATCGAAGCGCGGGCGGCGGACTCGGCGGTCAGCGGCGCGGCATGGACTTGGTCGAGCACTTTGCCGGCCTTGCGCAACAGTGCTTCAGCCGCGTGCAGTTCGATTTTCAGTTTGCCGATGTCGGCGATCACGTAGAGGTCATCGCTGGCGTGCTCGACCTTCGCGTCGATCCAGGGCCGCGCGCGAGTTTTGACGAACTCGATGGCATCGTCGATGGCGCCACGGGCGATGCCGGCGTCGATGGCTGCCTGAATCAGCTGCGACACCGCGCCTTGAGTGTTGGGCTTCTCGTTGATCTTCCAGTTATCGACGACCAGGCTCGACTCGACGCGCACGTTGTTCAGCAGAATCGTGCCGCTGGCGGTGGTGCGCTGACCGAAGCCCGACCAGTCATCAACGATGCGCAGGCCCGGGGTGCCACGGCGGACGAAGGCCAGCACTTGTTTGCCGTCGTCATTGAGCGCCTTGACCGCCACCCAGTGCGCGAACAGCGCGCCGGTTGAATAAAACTTCTGGCCGTTGATCACGTAGTCATCGCCGTCGGCGGTGATGCGCGCTTTCAATTCCAGGGTATTTTTGGTTCCGCGCTCAGGACCCGCATTGCCGATGCGCCAGCCTTCCAGAACACTCTGGAACAGCTGTTTTTTCTGCGCTTCGGTGGCGCTGCCGAGTACCAGATTGATGATGCCGAACTGGTTCTGCGGGATCTGTCCCAGCGCCGGATCGGCCGCGGAAATGATCGAGAACACTTCGGCCAATGTGACAAATGAAACTTGGGGGCCACCGTATTCGCGCGGAATGGCAATGCTGCCGAGGCCGCTGCGGGTGAACTGTTCGATTTCCGACCACGGCAGCTTGCGCTGACGATCACGTTTGGCGGCCTGCGCGCGGGCGACTTGCGCCAGTTCGTGGGCAGCCTTGATGGCTTGGGCGTCGTTGCGCAAAACCTGCGCGGGCAACAACAGTGGGGCGATGTCCAGATCAGACTGGAGATTTGCGTCTGCCAGACTGGACATCAGTGCCGCTCCTTGGCTGCACGCAATGCCCTGGCGATCTGCACTGGGGTGATTGTGTTCCGGACCATACTACCTACCTCACATCTCATGAAAAACGCCGCAAAAGTGCGGCGAACGAAAGAATGTCCGGTGGTCCGGTTCATATACCCTAAGCGTGTATAAATATTAAATAAACTAACTTTTAGGAATATGTATAGAAGGGGCGGTGGTCGGGTTGGTTAACAGGCTCTCAGCCGTGGCAATACAACCTGTGGTGAGGGGATTCATCCCCGACAGGCCGCGCAGCGGCCTTTTCTGAGTCATAAAAAACGGGATTGCTTCGCAGTCCATCGGGGCGGTGCGACGTTTCGCTAAATCACCTCACTACAAAGCCCCATGAGCACAGGAATGCGGCATCAATCCTTGGTCGATTCAGCAGCCTTCAGCGCTTGGCGCAGCGGCACTTTCAGATAAGGATTCACGCAACCGATCTTCAGCGTCCGGGGCGGCGCCCAGCGTGAGTTGTTGCCCACCCAGTCGATGACGCAGTAGGTCACGTCCAGACGCAGATCCTCACCCCCCTCGACGATCACTGCCGGTGGCACCCAGACCTGAATCGGCAGGCCGACATCGGCAGCGGTGATCCGGGCCAGGTCCATACGCACGTCGCCCCAGCGCAAGGTAATGGCGTCGTCCTCGGCCATGTTCAGGTAGGGTTCGATGGTCAGTGGCACACCGCGTTTGATCTGACTGGGGTTCACGCCCTGGCGGCGAATGGTGTCGGGCAGCGAGACGGGTGCCAGTTGCTGATTCTCGTCACCGCAGAGTGGCGAAGGCTGGCCGCCAGGGCAGTCGAGCTTGACCTGCACCCGCGTGGCCGCCGACAACGCCGGTCCCTGACCGATCTGCATCACTCGATAGTGAATCCGTGCGGTGCCACTGGCGATAAAGCTTTCCGGCACCCGCAGGCTGATCGAGGCGCCGACGTCTTCGCTGGTCAAGACTCGCGAGGCGACGTAGCAGTTGTTCCAGAACAGTTCGATCAGATCACCGGCGTCCATGCCGGGGTAGGGCAGGACATCGATCAGCAAATGCGCGGCAGCGGCCAGATTGATGGCGTTTTTGGATGCGGACGCCAGATTCGGCGCTGCCAGTTCGGGGGCGTGCGAAGTGCGGGTCATCGGGTTCTCTCCTTGAAGTCTTGCGGCGAAGTCCGTTTCTTGAAACAACAAAAGGCGTGATGAATCGGTAATACAACCGTGAACTTTGTTCGGGCTGAGTAAGCGTTGATTCAACTAATGGGTGCCGGTTGGCGACTAGATAAGAGCGTGCCGGAAAGAGTGTCAATAGAGTGCCTTAGTTAATCTGTGAATTACCGATTAATCAGAAGCGTCCTACGCTGATGAGGCATCCTGCCTAGCGGTGATGGCGAATGGAACTACGGTTTTTCGCGAGTTTCGCGATTTTTGTGCCGGTCGATTTAGATCATTTCACAGGCACGAAAGCGCGCCGCAGATTACTTGTATCTGTTGCAGAACATATATGTATTGTTTTGACAGGTTTAAGATGGAGGAATTTAGAAGTTTTCAGGCGGGGCAAGTAAAACTTCCGTCCATGGAAGTTGATGACTCAAGACAATAAGTATCTCAGGCGTGATTCAGGAACTTGCTGAGAAACTGTCTGGTGCGTTCTTCTTTCGGGTTGGCAAACAACGCCTTGGCTCCGCCTTGCTCGACGATCACGCCCTTGTCGAAAAACACCACACGGTTAGCCACGTCGCGGGCGAAACCCATTTCGTGGGTGACGATGACCATGGTGCGTTTTTCTTCAGCGAGACCGCGAATGGTCGCCAGTACTTCGCCCACCAGTTCCGGGTCGAGGGCCGAAGTCGGCTCGTCGAACAGGATCACTTCCGGCTCCATCGCCAGCGCCCGGGCAATCGCCACGCGCTGTTGCTGACCACCGGACAGACGACGCGGATACGCATCTTCCTTGCCGGCCAGACCGACCTTGGCCAGCAGCTTCATGCCCAGGGCAACGGCTTGCTCGCGCGGCATCTTCTTGACCACGATCGGCCCTTCGATGACGTTTTCCAGTGCGGTGCGGTGGGGGAACAGGTTGAAGTTCTGGAACACGAAACCCACGTGCTGGCGCAGATTGCGCACCAGACTCTGCTGCTGGCTCAGCGGGCGGCGGGTATCGATCTCGATATCGCCGACCTTGATCCGGCCGCTGGTGGGCTCCTCAAGGAAATTCAGGCAGCGCAGGAACGTGGTCTTGCCCGAACCGCTGGGGCCGATGATGGCCACGACCTCGCCTTCCTTCACCTCAAGATCGATGCCCTTGAGCACCTCTTGACCCTTGAACTGCTTTGTCAGTTTTTCCACGACAATCATGGGTCAGGACTCCTGGTCATGCCGATTGGCCCGCTCTTCCAGCTTGTTCTGCAGGTGCGACAGCACCGTGGCCAGAATCCAGTAGATCAGCGCGGCGGCAAGATACATGGTGAAGACTTCGAAAGTCCGGGCGGTAATCAGTTGCGCCTGACGGAACAGTTCCGGCACCTGAATGGTGGCGGCCAGTGCCGTGTCCTTGACCAGCGAAATGAAGCTGTTGCCCAGCGGCGGCAGTGCCGTGCGCATGGCCTGCGGCAGAATGGCCCGGCGCAAGGTTTGCGCGCGGGTCATGCCGATGCTTGCGGCGGCTTCCCACTGGCCGCGCTCGATCGAACCGATTGCCGCACGGAGGATTTCACAGGCGTAGGCAGCCATGTTCAGCGAGAAGCCGATCAGCGCCGCTGGCAGTGGATCCAGTTCCAGACCCAATTGCGGCAAGCCGTAATAGATCACGAACAGTTGCACCAGCAACGGCGTGCCGCGAAAGAACGACACGTAGATGCGGGCAATCCAGCTCACCAGTTTGAAGCGCGACAGGCGCATCAAGGCCAGGCCGAAGCCCAGCAGCAAGCCGAAGAACATGCCGCCCAGACTGAGGATGACCGTGTAATACGCGCCCTTGAGCAGAAAGGGCGCGGAGTCCAGTGCGAGTTGGAAAGCTTCTTCCATTATTTGGTGACGTCAGCGTTGAAGTATTTCTTCGACAGCTTCTCAAGGGTACCGTCGGCACGCAGCTCGTCGAGAGCCTTGTTCACCGCAGCCAGCAGCTCAGGCTCGCCTTTGCGCAGGGCGATACCGGATTCCTGACGGGAGAACGCTTCACCGGCAGCCACGGTTTTCGGGGCTTTCTTGGCGTATTCAAGTGCAGCCAGACGGTCGATCAGGATGGCGTCGGTGCGGCCGTTGTTCAGGTCGGCGAACTTGGTCGGATCATCGTCGTAGGTACGCACGTCAGCGCCCGGCACGTTGGCGCGGACCCACTGTTCGTAGTTGGTGCCCAGGCCGACACCGACTTTCTTGCCGGACAGGTCGGCGGCAGTCTTGATGTTCAACTTGGCTTCCTTGTCCTTCAGCACCAGCGCCTGAATCCCGGAAACGGTGTACGGCTCGGAGAAGTCATACTTCTTCTTGCGTTCGTCGGAGATGGTCACTTGGTTGACCACGACGTCGAGACGTTTGGATTCCAGTGCAGCGAGGATACCGTCCCACTTGGTTGGCTGAATCTTGGCTTTGACGCCGAGTTTCTGCGCCAGGGCTTCGGAGAGTTCGACTTCGAAACCGGACAGTTTGCCGTTCTCGTCAACGAAGCTGAACGGTGGATAAGTGCCTTCCAGGCCGACGTTGATGACGCCTTTGTCCTTGATCTGTTGCAGCTGCTCACCGGCGGTTGCCTGGCCGATCAGGCCGGCGCTCAGTGCAAGGCCCAGCGAACCTACCAGCAGATTGCGACGTAGTGCGGAAAAATTCATGACAAGCCCCTGTGTTTTCTTATGGAAGACGCTTAAGGAAGGTTGGCGAATCCGGGAGTTGAACGACTGCGTTATCGTGCCCTAAAGCAGCTTATGCGTCTTGCCCGAAATTCGCCTGCGGCGAGACTATAAGATGTCTGCTTTAGACTTGAAAATACTTAATGATCTTTCTGTTATTCCAGTTTCGAATATATGTGATCAATTGTGGCGAGGGGATTTATCCCCGATGGGGCGCGAAGCGGCCCTCTCTTCTGACTTGAAGAGCAGGGGACTGCTGCGCAGTCCAACGGGGATAAATCCCCTCACCACAGAAATTCTTGCAGCTGGGAGGATCAGCTTGTCAGCGAATCCTTGTAGGCAAACAACGCCGGCGCCCCACCGGTATGCAGGAAGATGATCGGGCCCTCGTCGAAACGCTGGCGGCCGATCCCGTCGAGCAGGCCGGCCATGGCCTTGCCGGTGTATACCGGGTCGAGCAGCACCGCGTCCTGACTGGCCAACAGTTTCACCGCCGCCAGTGTCCCGGCATTCGGTTCGCCGTAACGCGGGCCGAAGTATTCGTCCCACAACTCGACCTTGAAGTTCACTGGTAATTTCACACCCAGCAGCTCCGCCGTGCGTTCGGCCAGACCCTGCACTTTCGGGCGTTGGTCTTCTTCACTGCGCGATACCGTTACGCCGATCACTGGCAATTTCGGCAGTGCTTCGCTCAAGGCCAATGCCAGACCGCTGTGGGTCCCGGCGCTGCCCGAGGCCAGCACCACGGCGGCGAAATTCAGGCCGGTGTCCTTGATCTGTTCCGCCAGTTCCAGACCGGCACGTACGTAGCCCAATGCACCGAGGGCATTCGAGCCACCGATCGGCACCAGATACGGTTTCTTGCCATTGCTGCGCAGGCGCACGGCGAGTGCGGCCAGTTGTTCGTCGGCGTTGTCGAGGTTGTCCACCAGCTCGACCTTGGTGTCGAACAGATCGAGCAGCAGGCGGTTGCCGTTGCCGGTGTAGTTGCTGTCGTCGGTGCCCAGCGGATTCTCCAGCAGCGCCACGCAACCCAAGCCGAGTTTGGCCGCCAATGCGGCGGTCTGGCGTACGTGATTCGATTGCAAGGCGCCGGCGGTGATCAGCGTGTCGGCGCCCTGAGCGAGGGCATCGGCGGCGAGGTATTCGAGTTTGCGCAGCTTGTTGCCGCCCATGGCCAGCGGCGTCAGGTCATCGCGTTTGATGTACACATCGCGGCCCAGCCAGGCGGACAGACGTTCAAGTTTTTCCAGCGGCGTGGGTTGGCCGAGCAGGTCGAGACGGTTAAAGCGATCCAGCTGTTGTTTGATCATGAGTCCGTACTGGCGGAGAAAGATGACAGGACTATAGGCACGCCGTTTTACCGGGGCAACCGTGAATCGCTTATAGCCAAATGTGCTTAGTCCAGCACTATCGGTTCTTAATTCGCCCTCACGGGCATGCCGTAAAGTAGTCGCCGTTGACGCGGCCAGACCGTCCGGCCGCCCGTGAGGAGTCTTTACCGTGAGCGAGCGTTCCAGCCATTGGCAATTGCAGACCATCGTCAGCCAACTGCGTACCGCGCGGGATCAGTGGCGTACCCAGAATGGCCGGGCCAGCGGCGAGCAGGGTGGTCGTGAGTTGCCGTCCCGCGCGGCGATGGCCGAGATTCTCGAAGCGCTGTGTGGCGCGTTGTTCCCGATGCGGCTGGGGCCGGTGGATCTGCGTGAGGAAAGTGAGGACTTCTATGTCGGCCACACTCTCGATACCTCATTGAATGCCTTGCTGGCGCAGGCGCGGCTGGAGTTGCGTTATGTCGCGCGGCACAGCGCTCAAGGCGATGCCGACGTCGAAGCTCAGGCGATCCGTATCATTCAGGATTTCGCCCTGGCCTTGCCGGGCCTGCGCAGCCTGCTCGATACCGACGTGCTGGCGGCCTATCACGGCGATCCGGCGGCGCGCAGCGTCGATGAAGTGTTGCTGTGCTATCCGGGAATTCTGGCGGTGATTCACCATCGTCTGGCGCACCATTTGTACCGCGCCGGGTTGCCGTTACTCGCGCGAATCAGCGCGGAGATTGCGCATTCGGCCACCGGCATCGATATCCATCCGGGCGCGCAGATCGGCCGCAGTTTCTTCATCGACCACGGTACGGGTGTGGTGATCGGCGAGACCGCGATCATCGGCGAGCGTGTGCGGATCTATCAGGCCGTGACTTTGGGCGCCAAGCGCTTCCCGGCGGATGAAGACGGGCAGTTGCAGAAGGGCCATCCACGCCATCCGATTGTCGAGGACGACGTGGTGATTTATGCCGGCGCGACGATTCTGGGACGGATCACTATCGGCCAGGGGTCGACCATCGGCGGTAATGTGTGGCTGACGCGCAGCGTGCCGGCGGGGAGCAACCTGACTCAGGCCAATCTGCAGCATGATGACGGGACGCAGAAGTAAGTTCCTGAATCTGCGTTGCCGCGTCAGGCCTCTTCGCGAGCAGGCTCGCTCCCACACTGGGATGCGTTTCAAATGTGGGAGCGAGCCTGCTCGCGAATGGTTTTTTGGGTCAGATCGAGATAATGGCATTCAGCCAATTCTCCATTGAACGAATCCCCTCAAACCCGCGTCATACCCCTCCTTGGGCTACTGTAGGAAAACTACCGCCTGGCCCTGCGATTAGTCCTTACCACCCTATCCATGTTTAACTTGAACGTTCATTCAAGTTAAACCGGTGGTTCGCTGCCCGCTCACAACAGGAGGCTTGCCTTTGCTGAGTCCGATCATTTCAGCCACGTTTCAACCCCTTGAGGTGCACGTTTCATGAGTGCATCGTCTACCCCCGCCAGCGGTCTGGTGCGCATGAATCCGCCGGTGTTCTACTTCGCCGCGACGGTGATTCTGCTGTTTGGTCTGGTTGTCATCGCCATGCCGGAGCAGGCCGGCGCCTGGTTGCTGGCTGCGCAAAACTGGGCGGCCAACACGGTCGGCTGGTACTACATGCTCGCGATGACCCTGTATCTGGTCTTCGTGGTGGTCACCGCGTTATCGGGCTACGGCAAGATAAAACTCGGTGCCGACCACGACGAACCCGAGTTCAGTTACCTGTCCTGGGCCGGCATGCTGTTCGCCGCCGGGATCAGCATCACGCTGTTTTTCTTTTGCGTATCCGAGCCACTGACGCACCTGGCCCAACCGCCGCAAGGCGAGGCCGGCACCGCCGATGCGGCGCGCCAGGCGATGCAGATTCTGTTTCTGCACTGGGGCCTGCACGGCTGGGGCGTGTTCGCCTTCGTCGGCATGGCGCTGGCCTATTTCGCCTACCGGCATAACCTGCCGCTGGCCTTGCGTTCGGCCCTGTACCCGCTGATCGGCAAGCGCATCAACGGCCCCATCGGCTACGCGGTGGACGGCTTCGGCATCATCGCCACGGTGTTCGGTCTGGGCGCCGACATGGGCTTCGGCGTATTGCACCTCAATTCCGGTCTGGACTACCTGTTCGGCATCGCTCACACCCAGTGGATTCAGGTCGGCCTGATCACGTTGATGATGGGTGCGGCGATCATCGTCGCCGTGTCGGGTGTGGACAAGGGTGTGCGGGTGATGTCCGACATCAACATGCTGCTGGCCTGTGCGCTGCTGCTGTTCGTGTTGTTCGCAGGTCCCACCCAGCACCTGCTCAACACCTTGATCCAGAACCTCGGCGATTACCTCGGCGCGTTGCCGATGAAGAGTTTCGACCTCTACGCCTACGACAAACCGAGCGACTGGCTCGGTGGCTGGACGGTGTTCTACTGGGCCTGGTGGATTGCATGGTCGCCGTTCGTGGGCCTGTTCATCGCGCGGATTTCCCGTGGTCGGACCATCCGCGAATTCGTCTTCGGCGTGCTGTTGATTCCGCTCGGTTTCACCCTGGCGTGGATGTCGATCTTCGGCAACAGTGCGATCGATCAGGTGCTCAATCACGGCATGTCGGCACTGGGCATGTCGGCCCTCGACAATCCGTCGATGAGCCTTTACCTGCTGCTGGAAACCTACCCGTGGAGCAAGACTGTCATCGCGGTGACGGTGTTCATCAGCTTCGTGTTTTTCGTCACTTCCGCCGACTCCGGCACCGTGGTGCTCTCGACCCTGTCGGCCAAGGGCGGCAACCCGGACGAAGACGGGCCGAAATGGCTGCGAGTGTTCTGGGGCGCGATGACCGCGTTGATCACCAGTGCGCTGCTGTTCTCCGGCAGCATCGATGCGCTGAAATCGGCGGTGGTGCTGACCTCGCTGCCGTTCTCGATGATTTTGCTGCTGATGATGTGGGGCCTGCACAAGGCGTTCTATCTGGAGTCGCAGAAGCAGATCGCGCAGTTGCATTCGCTGGCACCGGTCTCCGGTTCGCGGCGTGGCACGGGCGGCTGGCGCCAGCGCCTGAGTCAGGCGGTGCACTTCCCGTCACGCGACGAGGTGTACCGCTTCATGGACACCACGGTGCGCCCGGCGATTGAAGAAGTGACGGCGGTATTTGTCGAGAAGGGTCTGAACGTGGTCACCCAGCCGGACCCGGCGCACGACAACATCAGCCTGGAAATAGGCCACGGTGAGCAGCATCCGTTCATCTACCAGGTGCAGATGCGCGGCTACTTCACGCCGTCGTTCGCCCGTGGCGGCATGGGTTCCAAGCAACTCAACAACCGCCGCTACTACCGCGCTGAAGTGCACTTGAGCGAGGGCAGTCAGGACTACGATCTGGTCGGCTACACCAAGGAACAGATCATCAACGACATCCTCGACCAGTACGAACGCCACATGCAGTTCCTGCATCTGGTGCGTTGATCGGCAACTGAGCGCCGGGACGTTTCACGACTCGGCGCTCAGCACCATAAACAACACCATCGCCGCCATCGGCACCCCGAACACCGCACTGCCCACCGCGATCTCCGAACCCAGCGGCTGCCCGGCATGCACCACCCCCACCGCACCATTGATCACCGTCAACGCCAGCCACAGCGCGGCGAAGCTGTAGGCCAACGTTTGCCGACTGAAGCCAATGCGCTCGCCGATGTAGAGCATCAGGGCCAGCAGGACCAGGCCGAAGAAGATGATGATGGCGGTGTGCATAGGCGTGCCTGCGGGTTATGCGGTGCTTCATCGGACGCTTTCGCGGGCAAGCCCGCTCCCACAGTGATCTCGGTCATTCACAGATTCTGCGTACAACCAAGATCCTGTGGGAGCGGGCTTGCTCGCGAAAGGGCCACCTCGGTGTCATTTAGAGCATAGACAAGTCAGCCCACAACCATACGAGCCAACCCTTCTCGATCGACATATTTCGCGACTCATTCAAATGTATCTGGACGAGAAGGCCCTTTCTCGCTGGCCCGCGTCTGCCGTTGGTCGAACCAATAATCGGGTGTTTGTTCACTCAGCTAATATTTATCCGAGTGTGTATTGTGTGTATCAATCGGTTGTCCACGCCCTAGAGTGACCAGCTCTTGCTGTCGAAAAGGGCGAAGGAAATGCGTAGTCGGGAAATGATCAGGATGATCGAGGAGGATGGTTGGTATCTGGTTGCAGTGAAGGGTAGTCACCATCAGTACAAGCATCCGCGCAAGCCGGGTCGGGTGACGATCAAGCATCCGGATTCAGACCTTCCCAAAGGGACGATCAACAGCATTTTGAAACAGGCGGGGTTGAAATGAATCCCGTTATTGGAAGTGAAAGTCCTTTTATGGACACGTCAGAGGAAGGATTCACGTTTATGAAATTCCCGGTCGTTTTGCACAAGGATGCCGACTCGGACTACGGAGTGATTGTCCCGGATGTACCGGGGTGCTTCTCCGCAGGGAGCACGGTAGCCGAAGCTTTTGAAAACACTCAGGAGGCTCTGGCCCTGCACTATGAGGGATTGGTGGCTGATGGTGCACCGTTGCCTCGAGTTCAGGACATTGATGCACATCTCGACAACCCGGATTACGCGGGTGGAATCTGGGGTGTTGTCGACTTTGATATCACGCCCTATTTCGGCAAGTCGGTACGCTTCAACGCCACGCTGCCCGAGCAACTGCTGGAGCGTATTGATCAAACAGTCCGGCGTGATCAACGCTACAGTTCCCGCTCCGGATTTCTGGCCGCAGCTGCGTTACGCGAATTGTCGGCATGACGAACAACCTGTAGGGGCTGCCGCAGGCATGTATGTCAGGTGCTCTCGCGCTCAATCACGTTGCACTGCAACAGATTCAGGCGCTGCACATCATCGCTCGGCAACACCCCAAGGCTTTCCAATACCCGCGTTGCCGCCAGTACGCCGATCTCCAGTGCCGGTGGCTTGATCGTGCTCAGGCTGGGCAACAGCATCTCGGCGAACGGGTAATCGCCGAAGCCGAGCACGGCGCAGTCTTCGGGGATCTTGATGCCTGCGCGTTGCCCGGCGAGCAAGCCGCCGGCGGCGAGGTTGTCGTTGGCGAAGATGATCGCGTCGGGGCGCGGGGAGGCGTTCATCAGCGCTTCCATCGCTTGCTTGCCGGCTTCGAACGGCGCGCGGTCGGCGTCCGGGGCGAATACCCACGGCTGCAGTCCGAACTCGCGCACGGTGGCGGCGTAACCGTCGCGACGTTCGAGGGCACTGAGGTCACCAGGGGCGCTGTTCTGCACGAAGGCGATGCGGTGATAGCCTTTATCGTGCAGATAACGTGCGGCGGTCACGCCGACTTCATAGTGCGAAAAGCCGATCTGCATCGGCTCGCGATCCGGCTGGTAATCCCAGGTTTCGATCACCGGAACGTCCGCTTCGGCGATCATCTTTTCCGTGCCCGCACTATGGAAATGGCTGGTCAGCACCAACGCTGCCGGCGACCAGCCGAGAAACGCGCGCACGGCGTTTTCTTCCTGCTCGGTACTGAAGTAACTCGACGCCAGCAGCAGCTGATAACCGTGGCGGCTGAGGGTGTCGCTGAAGCCCTGAATGGTGTTGGCAAAGATCGGCCCGGAGATGTTCGGAATCACCATGCCGACGATTTTGCCCCGCGCCGAGGCCAGTCCGCCGGCCACCAGATTTGGCACGTAACCCAGCTCGGCCACCACCGCTGCAATCCGCTCGCGGCGCTCCGGCGAGACCGATTCCGGCTGATTGAAGTAGCGCGACACGGTAATCGCCGAAACGCCAGCCTCGCGCGCCACTGCATTCAGGGTCACGCGTCCGGCGCCACGGCGTTTGCGGGGCTTTTCCTGGGTCAAGGCTCGATCCTTCTTAAAAACCAAAACGCATATAAAAGTAATTTTTCAGTATTGGACGCTCTATGCCAAGCTTGCCAATACTGCCGATGTTAGCGCTAACAAAGCGCATTGTCTGCTACTCGCTCGAGCGAATGCCCAAGACACCGATTCAGGCGCTGTCGTCGCAGAACGGCAGCGGTTCAGGGCCAATTTCGAGCGGGCAATCATGCACAACATTCCTGGGGCGACACACAAACTGGCGCAGTCGATTCGCGCCGCTGGCTGGATTTTCACCGGGCTGGCGGTGTTGCCGCTGCCCGATGCTTTTGCCGCCGACAGCAGCGATCAAGAGCCGACCCTCAAGTCCGTCACGGTCACCGCCACCCGCCGTGAAGAGTCGCTGCAGAAGGTGCCGGTGGCAGTCTCGGTGATCGACGGCGAACAACTGGAACGCGACAACCGCAACGGCGTGGCGAGCATCGTCCAGCAAGTGCCGTCGCTGAATTTCCGTACCGGTGCGTCGAACAAGGACACCTCGTTGTTTGTGCGAGGCGTCGGCACGATTTCCACCTCGCCCGGCGTCGAGCCAACAGTGGCCACGGTGATCGATGGCGTGGTCTATGCGCGTCCCGGTCAATCGACCCTAGACCTGCTGGATCTGGAGCGCGTCGAAGTGCTGCGCGGCCCGCAGGGCACGTTGTTCGGCAAGAATGCCTCGGCCGGTGTGCTCAACATCACCAGCAAGGCGCCGACCAACGAGACCCACGGTTACATCGACCAGTCGTACTACAGCGGCAATGAAAGCCGCACCCGCTTCGGCATTGGCGGCAGCCTGATTCCGGACACGCTCAAGGGTTCGATCAGCACCCTGTTCGGCACTTACGACGGCAACGTCGATAACCAGCACAACGGCCAGGAGGTCAACGGCTACAACCATCGCGGGGTGCGCGGCAAACTCGAGTTCACCCCGAACGATGACGTCACCTTCACCCTGATCGCCGACTACATGCAGTCCCACGACGACGGTCCCAACGGCGTCGTCAGCAAGTCGTTGACCCCGGCCTTCGCCAACGCGCTGAGCCCGGTCTATGCGAGCAACCACAACCGCGACATCAACACCGATACCCGCAGCCATGTCGAGGACACCAACAAGGGCCTGTCCGGCCAGCTCGACTGGCAACTGGGCGATTACACACTGACCTCGATCACCGCGTGGCGCGGCTGGGACAACACCCAATATCAGGATGGCGATCGGCTGAGCACGATCACTGCAGCGTTCCCCGGCACCGCCGACAAGGGCGAGCTGGCCTTCGACCAGTACTCGCAAGAGCTGCGCCTGGCCTCGCCGAAAGGTGAGTTCCTCGAATACGTTGGCGGCCTGTTCTACATGCACGGCAAGGACGACGAGACCTATCAGCGCACCTTGACCACCACCACACGCACCGACCGTGGCGTCGCCGATTACAGCACCACCAGCGACAGCTACGCCGCGTTCGGCGAAGCCACGCTGAACTTCACCTCGGACTTGCGTGGCATCGCCGGCCTGCGCTACACCCACGATGATCTTGAATACGATCACCGTCGCGTCTCGACCTCGGCGACCACGGTCAGTGGTATTCAACCTGCAACCAGCAGTTCCGGTTCGGTAGACGAGGACGGCTGGTCCGGCCGGCTCGGCGTGCAGTACGACCTCAGCGATGCGGTCACCACGTATCTGACCTATTCGCGCGGCTACAAAGGCCCGGCGTACAACGTGTTCTTCAACATGCAGCCGCGTGACACCGAAGCGCTGAAGCCGGAGACCTCGAATACTTGGGAGGCGGGGATCAAGGCCACCAGCTGGAACAACCGGCTGACCACCAACCTCGCGGTGTTCCACAGCGATTACGACAACTATCAGGCGAACTTTTTCGACACCGTTGCCGGGCAAGTGGTGACGCGCCTGATCAACGCCGGCAGTGTCAGCACCGAAGGCGTCGAACTCGATTACGCCTTGCAGGCGACCCAGCAACTGAAGTTCTCCGGGGCGCTGGCCTACACCCGCGCGCGCATCGACCAATTCAGCTGCCCGGCGGGCGCTGCAGCCTCGTGCAACGTCAATGGCAAGCCACTGCCGTTCAGCCCCGACTGGAAAAGCTACGTGCGCGCCGACTACAGCATCCCGCTGGACAACGGCCTCGATATCGAGCTCGGCACCGACTACAGCTGGCAGAGCGAAGTGCAGTACGACATTAGCCAGAACGCCGACACCAAACAGGGTGCCTATGGCATCTGGAACGCCAGCGTCGCGCTCGCCGACTACAGCAACGGCTGGCGCGTGGCGCTGCTGGGCAAGAATCTCGCCGACAAGTCCTACTCACCGTTGCTGGCCAGCGGCGGCAGCTACATCTACCGCGCCGTGCCACGGGATGACGAGCGCTACTTCGGCGTGCAACTGCGCAAGGATTTCTGAGATGAGCAGACAGCTGAAACTTGGCGCCTTTCTCATGGCCACCGGGCACCACGTCGCCGCGTGGCGGCACCCGCAGGTACCGGCCAATGCCGGTCTGGATTTCGCCCACTACAAGCGTCTGGCGCAGATTGCCGAGGCGGCGAAGTTCGACACGCTGTTCGTCGCCGACAGTGTGGCCGCGCCGACGCAGGACATCGCCAGCCGCATGGCGCGCTCCGATCACTTCGAACCGCTGACCTTGCTCTCGGCTCTGAGCGCGGTGACCGAGCGCATCGGCCTGATCGCCACGGCGACCACCAGCTACAACGAGCCGTACCACGTGGCGCGTAAATTCGCTTCGCTCGATCATCTGTCCGGCGGCCGCGCCGGGTGGAATCTGGTGACCTCGGACAACGCTGCCGAGGCACTGAATTTTGGTCGCGACGAACACATCGGCCACGCCGAACGCTACAGCCGTGCCCGCGAGTTTCATCAGGTGGTCACCGGGCTGTGGGACAGTTGGGAGGACGATGCCTTTGTCCGCGACAAGGCAAGTGGCGCGTATTACGACCCGTCGAAGCTGCACGTGCTGGATCACGTCGGTGAGCATTTTCGGGTAAAAGGCCCGCTGAACGTGGCGCGCTCGCCGCAGGGACAACCGGTGATCGTGCAGGCCGGTTCATCGGAGACCGGGCGTGAACTGGCGGCACAGACCGCTGAGGTGGTGTTCACCGCGCAGACTTCGCTATCGGGCGCGCAGGCGTTCTACGCCGACCTCAAGGGCCGCCTGGCCAAGTACGGACGCAGTGCCGATTCGCTGAAAATCATGCCCGGGGTGTTTGTCGTCGTCGGCCAGACAGAAGCCGAAGCGCAGGAAAAATGTGAAACGTTTCAGCAATGGGTCGAACCGGAGGTTGGCGTGGCGTTGCTTGGGCGTATGCTGGGCAACTTCGACTTGTCGAAGTACCCGCTGGACGGCCCGCTACCGGATTTGCCGCTGACCGACAGCGGCCAGCAGAGCCGGCAGAAATTGCTGACTGAACTGGCGGGGCAGGAGAATCTGACCCTCGCCGAATTGGGCCGCAGGATTGCCGGTGGGCGCGGGCATTACAGCCTGGTCGGCACGCCGGCGCAGATCGCCGACCGCTTGCAGGAGTGGTTCGAACAGGGCGCGGCGGACGGCTTCAATGTGCTGGTGCCGCACCTGCCGGGCGGGCTCGAAGATTTCGCCCATGGCGTGGTCCCGGAACTGCAGCGGCGTGGGCTGTTCAGAACCGAGTATGAGGGCCGGACCTTGCGCGAAAACCTGGGCCTTGCCCGACCCGGCAATAGATTTGTGTAACACCCTTCGCGAGCAGGCTCGCTCCCACAGGGGAGTGCACTCCAAATGTGGGAGCGAGCCTGCTCGCGAAGAAGTCGACACCCATTCAAGACAGACAAGAGAGGATTCGATGACTTACACCGCTGCCGAAAACCGCTACGACTCCATCCCTTACCGCCGCGTCGGCCGCAGCGGTCTGGTGCTGCCGGCGCTGTCGCTGGGCCTGTGGCACAACTTCGGCGACAGCACGCCGATCGACACCCAGCGCGCCCTGCTGCGCACCGCGTTCGACCTGGGCATCAACCACTTCGACCTGGCCAACAATTACGGCCCGCCGTACGGCAGCGCCGAGATTAATTTCGGTCGCCTGCTGCGCGAAGACTTCAAGCAGTACCGCGATGAACTGATTATCTCGAGCAAGGCGGGTTGGGACATGTGGCCCGGCCCTTATGGCCAGGGCGGCGGCTCGCGTAAATACGTGCTGGCCAGTCTGGACCAGAGCCTGCAGCGCCTCGGTCTGGACTATGTGGATATCTTCTATTCGCACCGCTTCGACCCGGACACTCCGCTGGAAGAAACCGCCAGCGCCCTCGCCACCGCCGTGCAACAGGGCAAGGCGTTGTACATCGGTATCTCGTCGTACTCCGGGGTAAAAACCCGCGAGATCGCTGCGCTGCTCAAGGAATGGAAAGTGCCGCTGCTGATTCATCAGCCGGCGTACAACCTGCTCAATCGCTGGGTGGAAAAAGACCTGCTCGACACCACCGACGAGCTCGGTACTGGCGTCATCGCCTTCACCCCGCTGGCGCAAGGTCTGCTGACCGACAAATACCTCAACGGCGTGCCGGCGGATGCGCGGGTCAATCGTCCGGGTGGTGGTTCGTTGCAGGCTTCGCACCTGTCTGAAGCCAACATCGCGCACGTGCGTGCGTTGAACGAGATCGCCAAACGTCGCGGCCAGAGCCTGGCGCAACTGGCACTGGCCTGGACCCTGCGTGATCCACGGGTGACCTCCGCGCTGATCGGCGCGAGCCGGCCAGAGCAGATCATCGAGAACGTCGGGGCGTTGAAGAATCTGAGTTTCAGTGCTGAGGAACTGGCGGAGATCGACCGGTTTGCCCAGGAGGGCGGGATCAATCTGTGGGAGAAGCCGTCGACCGCTGAATAAGTGACTGGCGCCGAATTATTCGGCGCCTGCTTTGACGCCTTCGCGAGCAAGCCCGCTCCCACATTGGATCGATGGTGAACACTGGTTTCGTGTGCACCACAATCCCACAGTGGGAGCGGGCTTGCTCGCGAAGGGGCCTTTGAAAACAACACAGCAATCAGGCCTTATTTGAAAAACGGCACATCCCCCAACACCGTTGCTCGCTGCATCACCCGCCGCGCCGGACGGTAATCATCCACCGCATAATGCTGGGTCACACGGTTGTCCCAAAACGCAATATCGTCCTGCTGCCAGCGCCAGCGAATGGTGAATTCCGGCCGCGTTGCATGAGCGAACAGGAATTTCAGAATCGCTTCGCTCTCGGTTTCCGACAGCTCGTTAATCTTCGAGGTAAAGCCTTCGTTGACGAACAACGAGCGCCGTCCACTGACCGGATGGGTGCGGATTACCGGGTGTGACAACGGTGGATTCTTGCGTCGCGCCTCTTCCCACTGGGCCAGTGCTTGCGGCGTATTGCCGTAGCGTTCCAACGGGAAAGAGCGGGTGAAATCGTGAGTCGCGGTCAGTCCTTCGAGCAGCTTTTTCATCGGTGCCGACAGTGCTTCATACGCGGCAATCCCGCTGGCCCACAGGGTGTCGCCGCCGAACTCTGGCAGCAGCTTGGCGCTGAGCACCGCCCCCATCGCCGGGGTCGGCAGGAAGGTCACGTCGGTGTGCCAGATCGCGTTGTCGCGCACGTCGGTGACCGCGGTGTCGAGGATCAGCACTTCGGGCTGCTCCGGCACGTTCGGGTAAATCGGATGGATGTGCAGGTCGCCAAAATACGCGGCGAAACGCGCCTGTTGCGAAGGCTCGATCGGCTGGTTGCGGAAGAACAGCACCTGGTACTTGAGCAGCGCCTGCTCGATGGCGTCGCGCTGTTCCAGGTTCAACGGCTGGCTGACGTCGACGCCGCTGATCTGCGCGCCGAGAGCCGAGCTTAATGGGGTGATGGTCAGGCTGCTCATGGTCTTTCTCTTCGAATTCGGGGTGTGATGCTTTTGTGGGAGCGAGCCTGCTCGCGAATGCTGAGTGTCAGGCGACAGTGCGGTGACTGATCCGACGCTTTCGCGAGCAGGCTCGCTCCCACAGGGGGCACATGAAATTTGTCAGTGGGTTTGGCCGTGCCACGGCACCAGTTTGCGCTGCAGGGCGCGCAGGCCCATTTCCATGGCGAAGGCGATCAGGGCGATCACCAGAATCCCCAGCACCACCACATCGGTGACCAGAAATTGCGCAGCCGACTGCACCATGAACCCCAAACCGCTGGTGGCGGCGATCAGTTCGGCGGCGACCAGGGTCGACCAGCCAACGCCCAGACCAATGCGCACACCGGTGAGAATGTCCGGCAGGGCGCTCGGCAAAATCACATGGCGGATCAGTTGTGCGCGAGTGGCACCGAGCGACTGCGCAGCGCGCAATTTTGCCGGGTCAACGGTGCGCACGCCGGTCGCGGTAGCGATGGCGATCGGCGCAAAAATCGCCAGGTAGATCAGCAGCACTTTCGACAACTCGCCGATGCCGCACCAGATCACGATCAGCGGTAGATACGCCAGCGGCGGAATCGGCCGGTAGAACTCGATCAGCGGATCAAGCACCCCACGGGCAATACGGTTGGCACCGATGGCAATGCCCACCGGCACTGCGGTCAAAATCGCGAAACCGAGGCCCAGACCGATGCGGCTCAGGCTCGCGCCCAGGTGCTGCCACAGGGTCGAATCCATGTAACCGGTGGTCGCCAGCAACCAGCCTTTTTGCAACACGGCGGACGGTGGCGGCAGGAACAGCGGTTCGATCAAATCGGTCGCGGTCACGGCCCACCAGATCACCAGCAAGGCGAACAGGGTCAGCAGGCTGATCCAGCGGGTGCTGAGGCTGCGCCGTACCGGGATCGCCACCGATGGGCTTTTCACGGTGGGGGCGGAAACGTCGTAACTGCTCATGCGCGCTCCTGCCGTTGCACGGCGCTGCGTTGCGAGAACACTTTGCTCAGCACGTGCTCGCGGGTTTCGATAAAACGCGGGTCGGATTTGATCGCCCGCGCCGACTCACCGGCAGCGTAGCGTTGACCGAAATCCAGATGCAGACGCTCGACGATCTGCCCCGGATTCGGCGCCAGCAGAATCAGGTCAGTGGCGAGGAATACCGCTTCTTCGATGTCGTGGGTAATCAGGAACACCGGTTTTGCAGTGCGCTGCCAGACTTGCAGCAACAGCTCCTGCATCTGCTCGCGGGTGAATGCGTCGAGGGCGCCGAAAGGTTCGTCCATCAGCAGCACGCGCGGGTCGGCGGCGAGGGCGCGGGCCAGGCCGACGCGCTGTTTCTGGCCTCCGGAGAGTTGCCAGATGCGGCGATTTTCGAAACCGGAAAGGTCGACCAGTGCGAGCATTTCCCGGGCGATCTTTTCACGTTTGTCCTTGGCGACACCGGCCAGTTCCAGACCGAACGCGACGTTGGCCAACACATCCTGCCAAGGCAACAGCGCGTCATCCTGGAACACCACGCCACGTTCGGCGCTCGGGCCTTTGACCGGCACGCCGTCGAGGGTGATGCGCCCGGCGCTGGGTTCGACGAAGCCGGCAATCAGGTTCAACAGCGAAGTCTTGCCACTGCCGGACGGGCCGAGGGCTACCAGCAATTGCTGCGGCCCGAGGGTCAGGGAAATGTCCGCCAGCACCGGTTCCGGGCTGCCGGGATACTGTGCGCTGATGCGCTCCAGCTGTAGCAAGGCCATCGCAGTTAACTCCCGATCAGTGGGTGATGTATTTGGCGCTGACGTACGGCGCGTAGTCCGGCAGTACGGCTTCGACCTTGCCTTGTTCCTTGAGGAACGCGGCGGTGTCGGTAATGGCTTTGGTGGTTGGCGCGCCGAGGCTGATCACCTGATCAGCCGCCAGCGGGTAGACGTTGCCTTGCAGCAGCAATGGAATGTCGCTGGCCTTGGCGCCGGAGAGCTTCACCAGCTTGTCGACGTTTGACTGGTCGGCGAGCCAGGCTTGTGGATCCTTGCGGTAATCGGCGTAGGCGTCGAGGGTGACCTTGGCGAATGCGGTGACGATTTCCGGGTGCTTCTCGGCGAAGTCTTTGCGCACGATCCAGGCATCGAAGGTCGGCGCGCCGAACTTGGCCAGTTCACCGGAAGTGATCAGCACTTTGCCGTTTTCCTTGGCCACACCCAGGGCCGGATCCCACACGTAAGTGGCGTCGATATCACCGCGTTTCCACGCGGCGATGATCGCTGGCGGGGCGAGGTTGAGCACGGTGACTTTCGACGGATCGATGTTCCAGTGCTTCAACGCCGCGAGCAGGCTGTAGTGTCCGGTGGACACGAACGGCACGGCGATTTTCTTGCCGACCAGATCCTGCGGGCTCTTGATTCCGGAACCGTCGCGGGCGACCAGTGCTTCGGCGGCGCCGATCTGGGTGGCGATGAGGAAGGTTTCCACCGGAACCTTGCGGGTGATGGCGGCGGTCAACGGGCTGGAACCGAGGTAGCCAATCTGCACGTCACCGGAAGCGATGGCAGCGATGATGTCGGCGCCGTTGTCGAACTTGCGCCAGCTGATGTCGGCCTTGGTGGCTTTTTCGTAGGCGCCATCGGCCTGGGCGACTTTCGCCGGGTCGACGGTGGTCTGGTAGGCGACGGTGAGGTCGGCGGCCTGCGCCAGAAAGCTCGCAGCAGCCAACGAGGCCACGGCCAGCAGGCGAAGCGGGAAATTCAGTTTCATGGGGGGAGTGCTCCAAATCAGGCAACCGACGATCGGCGTGAAAGGAGACTAAATGATCTAAGAATCTAAAAATAAATAACTTTTTAGACTTAGCTTATGAGCGGAAAAATCTAAGCCTGGCCGCTGCGCGGTCATTCGCGAGCAAGCTCGCTCCCACAGGAGATTGCAATCTAATGTGGGAGCGAGCCTGCTCGCGAAAAGGTTCGAAGAGCCTTCTGATGTCAGTTGCTGATCGCCAGAATGCTCGCCTGATACGACCCGACAAACACATCGAAATCGCCGACCTCGTTCTGCTCCAGCTCCGCCTGTTGCGCCAGCGACGAGCGCGCCAGCTCCTCGAACTTCGCCTGTTCATCAGCAGCCAACGGCTCGCTGCGGAAGAACTCGGCATGCGCCTGGCTCTGACGCAGGGAGAATTGCGCGAAGCTTTCCTTGTGCTCGGCCATGGCCGCCAGCACTTGGGCCGAAGGGGTCAGGGACGAATCCTTGACCTTGGCCAGTTGCGCGTCCAGCGCCTTGCTGTGTGCGTCGCCGCCATGGCTCTGATCAAGCAATGCCGCCAGCGGTGCGATTTTTTCCAGCAGCTCGGCTGCCCAAACCTTCAATTCGACCGCTTCACCGTCGCGCTGCAATTGCAGGCCCGGACGGCGACCTTCCTTGACCACACTGAGGAAGTTCGAAGTGGCATTGCCGCACGAAGTGTTGGTCAGCAGCGGACTGTCGTTCAGCGCGCAGTACAGCAGGAACGCGTCGAGGAAGCGCGATTCGGTGACGTCGATGCCCATCGGCAGGAACGGGTTGATATCCAGGCAACGCACTTCGACGTACTGAATGCCCCGGGCCATCAGCGCCTGGATCGGCCGCTCGCCGGTGTAGGTCACGCGTTTCGGGCGGATGTTGGAGTAGTACTCGTTTTCGATCTGCAGGATGTTGGTGTTGAGCTGTACCCACTCGCCATCCTGGTGCGTGCCGACTTCCACGTACGGCGGGTATGGCGTGGCCACGGCCTTGCGCAGGCTGTCGGTGTAGCTCGCCAGATCGTTGTAGCACGGCGTCAGGCCGGCCTGGGCGTTGCTCTGGTAACCGAGGTCGCTCATGCGCAGGCTGGTGGCGTACGGCAGGTACAGGGTGTCCGGATCCAGTTGTTCCAACTGGTGCGAACGGCCGCGCAGGAAGCCCGCATCCAGCGCTGGCGAAGCACCGAACAGGTACATCAGCAGCCAGCTGTAGCGGCGGAAGTTGCGGATCAGCGCGATGTAGGACGACGACTGAAAATCGCGGTCGGTGCCGACGAAACCTTCGGCTTCGCGCAGCAGCGGCCAGAGCTTTTCCGGCAGGGAAAAGTTGTAGTGAATCCCGGCGATGCACTGCATGGTCTTGCCGTACCGCAGGGCCAGGCCCTTGCGGTAGACGTACTTGAGCTGACCGATGTTGGAGGTGCCGTAATAGGCGATCGGGATGTCTTCCTCGGCCGGCAACGGGCACGGCATCGATGGACTCCACAGGTACTCGTTGCCGAGCTTGCTGTAGGCAAAGCGATGAATCTTGTCCAGGCTCGCCAGCGTATCGGCCGGATCGGGCAGGGCGGGGGTGATGAATTCCAGCAGCGACTCGGAATAGTCGGTGGTGATCTGTTCATTGGTCAGCGCGGAACCCAAGGCTTCCGGGTGCGGCGTTTGCGCCAGACGACCTTCACTGGTCACGCGCAGGCATTCACGTTCGATACCGTGGAGGCACTGTTCGAGCAGAGAGAGGTTGGCGCGCTCGCCGAGCAGAGCCAGGCGGCGGTTGAGAAGTTCGCTCAATTTGGATTCCTTCACGCGTCAGTCGCCCCAATATGGGGGTGGGCAGGACGGTCTACAAGGGTGAAGTTGAAACTGGCGTTTTCGCCTGGTTTTTCGGGCTCACGAAGCCCCTTTCGAACCGCCGACTTCAATCCCTGAATCTGGCAGATGCACGCGAAGATTATGCGATCCCTGTGGGAGCGGGCTTGCTCGCGAAGAGGGCGTGTCAGTCAACATCAATTTGCCTGACACACCGCCTTCGCGAGCAAGCCCGCTCCCACAGAAAAGCTCGACGCTGCGATCACAGCGCCGAAATTAACTCAAAATGATGAACAACATCTACAGGACAGCGAACGTGCCTTGCGCTTTTGCGACCAGTTTGTCGCCCTGCATCACGTCGGCCTCGACCACCAGCGTGCGGCGGCCCGGGTGGATCACCCGCGCCGTGCACAGCACCTCGCCGTCGGATACGGCGCGGATGTAGTTGATCTTGCACTCGATGGTCGCGCTCTGCTGATCGAAGCCGTGGGTGCTGGAACAGGCCAGCCCCATGGCGATATCGACCAGACTGAACAGCGCGCCACCGTGCAATTTGCCGCCGCGATTGCGCAGTTGCGGTTCCAGCACCAGGGCGACTTGCGCCACCCCGGTTTCCAGGCTGTGCAGGCGGCAGCCCAACAGCTTGAAAAACGCGCTCTCGACGAGCCCGGCCGGAATCTCCATCAGCGTTTCTTCAACTGCTTGGCGTTGGCGAACAGTGAAGCCATGGCGTTGTTCACCGGCGCCGCTGCGGGCGTTTCCTTGCGCGGCGTGTTGCCCGAAGACTGGCGCGGTGCCGAGCCCGGACGCGAACCACGGGCACCGTCGATCTTCTCGCCCGGGGTGTCGCTCATGCGCATCGACAGACCGACGCGTTTGCGCGGGATATCGACTTCCATGACCTTCACTTTCACCACGTCACCGGCCTTCACTGCTTCGCGTGGGTCCTTGATGAACTTCTCCGACAGCGCCGAGATGTGCACCAGGCCGTCCTGATGCACGCCGATGTCGACGAATGCGCCAAACGCGGTCACGTTGGTGACGACGCCTTCGAGGATCATCCCCAGTTGCAGGTCTTTCAGGTCTTCGACGCCTTCCTGGAACTCTGCGGTCTTGAACTCCGGACGCGGGTCGCGACCGGGTTTTTCCAGTTCTTGCAGGATGTCGGTGACGGTCGGCAGACCGAAGGTCTCGTCGGTGAGCTTCTTCGGGTCCAGACGCTTGAGGAACGCGGCGTCGCCGATCAGCGAGCGAATGTCGCGGTCGGTTTCAGCGGCGATGCGCTGTACCAGCGGATAGGCTTCCGGGTGAACGGCCGAGGAATCGAGCGGGTTGTCGCCGTTCATCACGCGCAGGAAGCCTGCGGCCTGTTCGAAGGTTTTCTCGCCCAGACGCGCGACTTTCTTCAGCGCTGCACGGGTCTTGAAGGCGCCGTGCTCGTCACGGTGGGCGACGATGTTCTGCGCCAGGGTCGCATTGAGGCCGGAGATCCGCGCCAGCAAGGCCACCGAGGCAGTGTTCACATCGACGCCGACGGCGTTCACGCAGTCCTCGACCACCGCGTCCAGACCACGCGCCAGTTTCAGCTGCGACACGTCGTGCTGGTACTGGCCGACACCGATGGATTTCGGATCGATCTTCACCAGTTCGGCCAGTGGATCCTGCAGACGACGGGCGATGGAAACGGCGCCACGGATCGACACGTCCAGATCCGGGAATTCCTTGGCAGCCAGTTCCGATGCCGAGTACACCGAGGCGCCGGCCTCGGACACCATGACCTTGGTCATCTTCATCGCTGGATACTTTTTGATCAGCTCGATTGCCAGTTTGTCGGTTTCGCGGCTGGCGGTGCCGTTGCCGATGGCGATCAGGTCAACCGAGTGCTTGGCGCACAGGGCGGCCAGAATCGCGATAGTCTGATCCCATTTGTTGTGCGGCACGTGCGGGTAAACCGTGGCGTGATCGAGCAGCTTGCCGGTGGAGTCGACCACCGCGACTTTGCAGCCGGTACGCAGGCCCGGGTCGAGGCCCAGAGTTGCACGCGGGCCGGCCGGCGCGGCCAGCAGCAGGTCGTGCAGGTTGTGGGCGAAGACGTTGATCGCCTCGGTTTCGGCGCCGTCGCGCAGCTCGCCGAGCAGGTCGGTTTCCAGGTGCGTGTAGAGCTTGACCTTCCAGGTCCAGCGCACCACTTCACCGAGCCATTTGTCGGCCGGGCGGTTCTGATTCTGGATGCCGAATTGCTGGCCGATCATGCCTTCGCACGGGTGCATGGTGCCCGGCAGTTCGTCGCCGACTTTTAGCGCGGAGCTGAGGATGCCTTCGTTGCGGCCCCGGAAAATCGCGAGTGCGCGGTGCGACGGCATGCTTTTCAGCGGCTCGTCGTGTTCAAAGTAATCGCGGAACTTCGCGCCTTCTTCTTCCTTGCCGGCGATCACGCGGGCGCTGATGGTCGCTTCCTGCTTGAGGAAGTTGCGCAGCTTCTCCAGCAGGCTGGCGTCTTCGGCGAAGCGCTCCATCAGGATGTACTTGGCGCCTTCCAGCGCAGCTTTCACGTCGGCTACGCCTTTCTCGGCGTCGACGAAGCGTGCGGCTTCGGTTTCTGGCGTCAGGTTCGGGTCGTTGAACAGGCCGTCGGCCAGCTCGCCGAGGCCGGCTTCCAGGGCAATCTGGCCCTTGGTGCGGCGCTTCTGCTTGTACGGCAGGTACAAGTCTTCGAGGCGGGTCTTGGTGTCGGCGAGCTTGATGTCGCGTTCGAGGGCAGGGGTGAGTTTGCCCTGCTCCTGGATGCTGGCGAGGATGCTGATGCGCCGTTCGTCGAGTTCTCGCAGGTAGCGCAGACGCTCTTCCAGATGACGCAACTGGGTGTCATCGAGGCTGCCGGTGACTTCTTTCCGGTAACGGGCGATGAAGGGAACGGTAGAGCCTTCATCGAGTAGCGCGACGGCCGCTTCGACCTGTTGCGGGCGTACGCCGAGTTCCTCGGCGATGCGGCTGTTGATGCTGTCCATAAAACCACCTGACATATTGTGAAAGCAGGCTCGCAGGCACGGAAATAAAGGCCCGGAGTCTGGTTGAGCGGCTAGAAAATTGCCGCTGCCTGGGTCAAAAGGCACCCCATTGACCCGTGAAATCGAATAATTACTGCGCAGGCCCGGAAAATATCGCGGCCACCTGCGGTAACGATTCAGACGTTGCCTGGCACAAAACGCCGCGCATTATAACCAGCGTTCTGTCATTCGGGGGTGTAGCAGTCTGTAGGTAGAAACCCCGGTTTTCTGGCAGTGAAGGAAAAATCTGCTAACAATGCACACGGTGCGTATAACGGCAGCTACGCCATAATGCGCGCCGAGCTAAAAGGAGCATCCAATGAGCAGCACTGCAAACAATGCTGAAGGCGAAAAAATTCTAATTGTTGACGACGATCCGGGGCTGAGCAGCCTGCTGGAACGCTTTTTCGTCAGCAAGGGCTACCGTGCCCGTGCCGTACCGAACACCGAGCAAATGGACCGTCTGCTGTCGCGTGAAGTGTTCAATCTGGTCGTCCTCGACCTGATGCTGCCGGGCGAAGACGGCCTGACCGCCTGCCGTCGCCTGCGGGCGGCGAACAATCAGATTCCGATCATCATGCTCACCGCCAAGGGCGATGAGATGAGCCGCATCAAGGGCCTGGAACTGGGCGCCGATGACTATCTGGCCAAGCCGTTCAACCCGGACGAGCTGATGGCACGGGTCAAAGCCGTTCTGCGGCGTCAGGCCGCACCGGTGCCGGGCGCGCCGGGCAGCGAAGACGAAAACGTCACCTTCGGTGATTACGTGCTGTCGCTGGCCACCCGCGAGCTGAAGCGTGGCGAAGAAGTGCATATGCTCACCACCGGTGAGTTTGCGGTACTCAAGGCGCTGGTAATGAACGCGCGTCAGCCGCTGACCCGCGACAAACTGATGAACCTGGCCCGTGGCCGCGAGTGGGATGCCCTGGAGCGTTCCATCGACGTGCAGATTTCCCGCCTGCGCCGGATGATCGAGCCGGATCCGTCGAAACCACGCTATATCCAGACGGTCTGGGGTGTGGGCTACGTGTTCGTACCGGACGGCGCCGCCACCAAGTGATCGGCGATTTGTAGGAGCGGGTCTGCGCATCGGGTTGATCGACCCTCTACGCAGACTCGCAATCCGCAATATGCGAGCATGGCTCGCTCCTGCAAGTGTGTAACGGTTATCGATGAAAACCCCCGTCTGGTTCCCCCAAAGTTTTTTCTCCCGCACCCTGTGGCTGGTGCTCATCGTCGTGCTGTTTTCCAAGGCGCTGACCCTGGTTTATCTGTTGATGAACGAGGACGTGCTGGTGGATCGCCAATACAGCCACGGCGTCGCCCTGACGCTGCGCGCCTATTGGGCGGCCGATGAAGAAAATCGCGCGAAGATCGCCGATGCCGCGACCCTGATCCGGGTGGTCGGTGCTGGTGTGCCAGAGGGCGAGCAGCACTGGCCGTACAGTGAAATCTATCAGCGGCAGATGCAGGCGGAACTGGGCGCCGACACCGAAGTGCGCTTGCGCATGCACTCGCCGCCGGCGCTGTGGGTGCGTGCGCCAAGCCTCGGTGACGGCTGGCTGAAAGTGCCGTTGTACCCGCATCCATTGCGCGGCCAGAAAATCTGGAACGTACTCGGCTGGTTCCTCGCCATCGGTTTGCTGTCCACGGCCTCGGCGTGGATTTTCGTCAGCCAGCTCAACCAGCCCTTGAAGCGCCTGGTGTACGCCGCCCGACAACTCGGTCAGGGCCGCAGCGTGCGTTTGCCGATCAGCGACACACCGAGTGAGATGACCGAGGTGTATCGCGCCTTCAACCAGATGGCCGAAGACGTCGAGCAGGCCGGCCGTGAGCGTGAGCTGATGCTGGCGGGGGTCTCCCATGACTTGCGCACACCGTTGACCCGCTTGCGTCTGTCGCTGGAACTGATGGGCGATCGCAACGATTTGACCGACGACATGGTGCGCGACATCGAAGACATGGACGCGATTCTCGATCAGTTCCTCGCGTTCATTCGCGACGGTCGTGACGAGTCGGTGGAGGAAGTCGATCTGAGCGATCTGGTGCGTGAAGTGGCCGCGCCGTACAACCAGAGCGAAGAGAAAGTGCGTCTGCGTCTGGAACCGATCCAGCCGTTTCCGCTGCGCCGGGTGTCGATGAAACGCCTGCTGAACAACCTGATCGGCAACGCGCTGAACCATGCCGGCAGCGGCGTCGAGGTCGCGGCTTATGTGTCCGGCGATACCAGCGCGCCGTACGTGGTGCTAAGCGTGATGGACCGTGGCGCGGGGATCGATCCGTCGGAGCTTGAGGCGATCTTCAACCCGTTCACCCGTGGCGACCGTGCCCGGGGCGGGAAAGGTACCGGGCTGGGGTTGGCGATCGTGAAGCGGATTGCGTCGATGCATGGCGGCAATGTCGAGCTGCGCAACCGCTCCGGGGGCGGACTGGAAGCGCGGGTGCGGTTGCCATTGGGGTTGATGTTGCCGCGGGATGCGGTCTGACAGTCGGGATATTCAGCGGGGCTGATGGCCCCTTCGTGAGCAAGCCCGCTCCCACAGGGGAACGCATTCCAAAATGTGGGAGCGGGCTTGCTCGCGAAGGCGGCCTGTCAGCCGCCACATTTCAAACGGATCAGCCTTTGCCTTTGGTCCGGGTCATGTTCGGCCCGCCATTCTTCTCAAGGTGTTCGATGATGATCCCCGCCACGTTCTTGCCGGTGGTGGTCTCGATCCCTTCCAGGCCCGGCGACGAGTTCACCTCCATCACCAGCGGCCCGTGGTTCGAACGCAGGATATCCACACCCGCCACGGCCAGCCCCATGACCTTGGCCGCGCGCAACGCGGTCATGCGTTCTTCCGGGGTGATCTTGATCAGGCTGGCGCTGCCGCCTCGGTGCAGGTTGGAGCGGAATTCCCCAGGCTTGGCCTGACGCTTCATCGCTGCGATCACCTTGTCGCCGACCACGAAGCAGCGGATGTCGGCACCGCCGGCTTCCTTGATGTATTCCTGGACCATGATGTTCTGCTTCAGGCCCATGAACGCTTCGATCACCGACTCGGCGGCCGTGGCGGTTTCGCACAGCACCACGCCGATGCCTTGGGTGCCTTCCAGCACCTTGATTACCAGCGGCGCGCCGTTGACCATGTCGATCAGGTCGGGAATGTCATCCGGCGAGTGAGCGAAACCGGTGACCGGCAGGCCGATGCCACGACGCGACAGCAGTTGCAGCGAACGCAATTTGTCCCGCGAGCGGGCGATGGCCACCGATTCGTTGAGCGGAAACACCCCCATCATTTCGAACTGGCGCAACACGGCGCAACCGTAGAACGTCACCGACGCACCGATCCGCGGGATTACCGCATCGAAGCCTTCCAGCGGCTTGCCGCGATAGTGGATCTGCGGCTTGTGGCTGGCGATGTTCATGTAGGCGCGCAAAGTGTCGATCACCACCATTTCATGCCCGCGCTCGGTGCCGGCCTCGACCAGACGACGGGTGGAATACAGACGCGGATTCCGCGACAGCACAGCGATCTTCATGCAACACCTGTGGAGGAGGTAGATACCGGGAACACCGGCTTGTCTTGTACATATTTGATGCCCGGATTGACCACCAGTTGGCCATCGATCAGGGCTTTGGAACCGAGCAACAGGCGATAGCGCATGGACTTGCGACAGGCGAGGGTGAACTCGACTGCCCAGACCCGATCACCGAGGGCCAGGGTGGTGCTGATCACATAGCGCACCTGCGCCTGGCCGTTGGAGCTTTTGATGGTTTTGCGCGTCACCAGCGGTGCTTCGCAGCGCCGGTGACGCAACTGCACCACCGTGCCCAGGTGCGCGGTGAAACGCACCCACTTCTCGCCGTCGCGTTCGAACGGCTCGATGTCGGTGGCATGCAGGCTGGAGGTGCTGGCGCCGGTATCGATTTTCGCCCGCAGGCCGGCGACTCCCAGATCAGGGAGCGCCACCCACTCGCGCAGACCGACAACGGTCAAATGGTCAAATGTCTTCAAAGGTGCTCAACCGGCAGAAACCGCTCGGGCCGCGTGCGGCCGAATTCGCGGTATTCACGCAGAATAAGGGTTAAAAGGCGACAGATATCTACGGCCCGGATCGCCGACCCCTCAAGCAGGTGTCGGCTGGTGTGCATTGTAATCCGGGACGGGGTCATTCATGGCACGACAGAAACGGTAGTACAGTTCATCAATATTTCAGAATGAGGAAATTCCATGGCACAAAAAAGCGAAGAGGACGACAAGGTCCGTCTCGACAAGTGGTTGTGGGCGGCGCGCTTTTATAAAACCCGGGCCTTGGCCAAAGCGGCCATCGAGAGTGGCAAGGTGCATTGCCGAGGCGACCGCTGCAAGCCTGGCAAAGAGCCACGCATTGGCGATGAATTCGAGATTCGTACCGGCTTTGAAGAGCGCACGGTGAGGGTTGAAGCCTTGTCGATCGTACGTCGCGGCGCACCCGAGGCGCAGACGCTGTATACCGAGACCGAGGCGAGTATTGCCAAACGTGAAGCGGCTGCGGCGATGCGCAAGGCCGGGGCATTAGGTGTGAGTACCGACGGCAAACCGAGCAAGAAGCAGCGGCGGGATCTGTTTAAATTTCGTGGCAGCAGCAACGAGTAGTGTGCGACGAACACACTTGTGGCGAGGGAGCTTGCTCCCGCTGGAGGCCGAAGGACTCCCTATCCAGTCGATCATGTATTTCAAAGTACAACCGAGTCGACTGGTTCAGTGCCTGCTACGCAGCCAAGCGGGAGCAAGCTCCCTCACCGCAGGTGTGTGCAAACTGTCAGTTCGCGGCAGACACCACACTCATCCGCGAAACCAGCGGCAGCTTGCCCAGTAAAGCGAAAACCGGCGCAGTCACCTTCAGCCAGAAGTTGGCGGCGTGATAGGCAAACGGCGTGTAGTAACCCCAGCCCAACGCCCACACTGCCAGCAGCATGCCGCCGATGTAATCGTCCTGGCCCCAATGCGCGCCGGCTACCAGACGTGGCAGCATGAACAGCAACGCCAGGCCCCAGATCGTCAGGAACTGGCCGACTGAGCGACTGAACACGCCCATGAACAGCGCCCAGATCAGCAACACCGAAGCGTGGTCACCGGGGAAGCTCTGGCTCGAGCGATCCTTCAGCTCCCAGGCTTTTTCCAGATGCGGGAAATAGTCGCTCAGGTGCACCGCGCCTTCCAGCACCATCGATGGGCTGCTGTGCTGCCAGTCCATGTAGTCGGCGAATTTGGAAAACAGCGCGCGAATCACCACCATCAGCAGCAGAATCGAGAAAAAACCGAAGAAGGCGCGACGTACATCAATCGCCTTGAACACCCAGTCGCCCTTGATCAGCAGCGTCAGCAGAATCAGTCCGACGACAATGTCGAACGGACGCAGACTTGCAATTGCCCAGATGTGGAGCCATATGGGGTTGCTGGCCAGTGGTGCATTGAGCGAGCGGAACAGCCACTCGTCGAAAATCACACACAGCATCTGGCCCGTAGGCCATAACCAGAAAGCCAGTAGCGCTAATGGCACTATGTTGCACAGAACCAGCCGGCCGAGGTTCCACCTTGATTGGAACAAACCCGGATTGTTCATAAAATGCCTCCCGTGGCTGAACATTTCGCACCAAACGGGTGCGGAGAAGCGCGGGATTTTCATCTTTTGTAACCTTTTTGTCATCAATTCAGATACCCAGACCTATGACCGACCTACCGGATACCGACTACACCCAACGCTTCATCTTCGATGACAGCGACACTCGCGGCGAACTGGTGGCGCTGGAACGCAGCTACGCCGAAGTTCTCGCCAAGCACCCGTACCCGGAGCCGGTCGCGCAATTGCTGGGCGAACTGATGGCGGCCGCCTCGCTGCTGGTGGGCACCCTGAAGTTCGACGGCTTGCTGATTTTGCAGGCACGCTCCGAAGGGCCGATTCCGCTGCTGATGATCGAATGCTCCAGCGAGCGCGAGATCCGTGGCCTGGCGCGTTATAACGCCGAGCAGATCGCCGCGGACGCGACCCTTGCCGACCTGATGCCGGGCGGTGACCTGACCCTGACCGTCGACCCGACGATCGGCCAGCGTTACCAGGGTATCGTCGACCTCGATGGTGAAACCCTGTCCGAGTGCTTCACCAATTATTTCGTCATGTCGCAACAGGTCGGCACCCGCTTCAAGCTGTTCGCCGACGGCCGCCGTGCTCGCGGAATGCTACTGCAGCAACTGCCGGCCGACCGCCTGAAAGACGAAGAAGAGCGCGCCGAAAGCTGGCAGCACATCACCGCCCTGGCCAGCACCCTGACCGCCGATGAATTGCTCAGCCTGGACAACGAAACTGTCCTGCATCGCCTCTACCACGAAGAGCAGGTGCGCCTGTTCGATGTACAGAACCTGCGCTTCCGTTGCAGCTGCTCGCGGGAACGCTCGGGCAATGCACTGGTCAGTCTGGGTCTGGAAGATGCGCAGGCACTGGTGGCTGAACGCGGTGGCGAAGTCGAGATCGATTGCCAGTTCTGCAACCAGCGTTACCTGTTCGATGCGGCCGATATTGCTCAATTGTTTGCTGGCGCAGGCGTCGACACGCCGTCAGATACCCGGCACTAAAACGGTTCAGCGCAGGTAAATTCACTGCGTAACGACGGAATTTCGCCGTTACGACGGGAGGACCCTACTCTTTTTGGGCTTTTCTGGCATAATCCGGCCCACTTTTTTCGCGGTAGTAGTGCACGACTTTCTACTACAAAACGTTTGGAGCACACTCGGCCACTGGCCGACGGGGAACCTCATGACGCAAGCCAATAACGCCGTGTACACCGATCTGAGTGTTGATGATCTGGTTAAAGAAGCCCTGCAACGCGGTGAGGGCGAGCTTGCCGATACCGGCGCTCTGGTAGTCCGCACCGGTCATCGCACCGGCCGTTCGCCAGTCGATCGTTTCATCGTTGAAGAGCCTTCCACCCAGGCCGCTATCGCCTGGGGCCCGATCAACCGTAAGTTCCCGGCCGACAAGTTCGACGCGCTGTGGGCTCGTGTCGAGGCGTTCAACAACGCGCAAGAGCACTTTGTTTCCCACGTGCATGTAGGTGCGGCTGAAGATCACTACCTGGCCGTGAAAATGACCACCCAGACTGCCTGGCAGAACCTGTTCGGTCGTTGCCTGTTCATCAACCCGGCCCAGTACAACCCGGCCGGTCGTGACGAGTGGCAAGTGCTCAACGTGGCCAACTTCGAGTGCGTGCCTGAGCGTGACGGCACCAACTCCGACGGTTGCGTGATCATCAACTTCGCGCAGAAGAAAGTGCTGATCGCCGGTATGCGTTACGCCGGTGAAATGAAGAAAGCCATGTTCTCCGTGCAGAACTTCCTGCTGCCGGCCGCTGACGTGCTGCCAATGCACTGCGCTGCCAACATCGGCGAAGAAGGCGACGTGACCCTGTTCTTCGGTCTGTCGGGCACCGGTAAAACCACCCTGTCCGCCGACGAGAGCCGTTACCTGATCGGTGACGACGAACACGGCTGGGGCGAAGGCGTTGTCTTCAACATCGAAGGCGGCTGCTATGCCAAGTGCATCGACCTGTCCGAGAAGAACGAGCCGGTCATCTGGAAAGCCATCAAGCACGGCGCAGTCCTGGAAAACGTGGTCATCGACGACGCCAAGCATGCCGACTACGCCGATGTCAGCCTGACCCAGAACAGCCGCGCGGCCTACCCGCTGGAGCACGTTGCCAAGCGTTCCGAGAAGAACCTGGGCGGCGAGCCAAACGCGGTGATCTTCCTGACCTGCGACCTGACCGGCGTGTTGCCGCCAGTGTCGATCCTCAACGAAGAACAAGCGGCCTACCACTTCCTGTCCGGCTACACCGCGCTGGTGGGCTCGACTGAAATGGGTTCGGGCAGCGGCATCAAGTCGACCTTCTCCACCTGCTTCGGCGCACCGTTCTTCCCGCGTCCGGCTGGCGAATACGCTGAGCTGCTGATCAAGCGCATCCGCGGCTTCGGCTCCAAGGTCTACCTGGTCAACACCGGCTGGACCGGCGGCGGCTACGGCGTCGGCAAACGCTTCAATATCCCGACCACCCGTGCGGTGATCGCAGCGATCCAGAGCGGCGCGCTGATCGGTGCCGCCACCGAGCACCTCGACACCATCAACCTCGACGTGCCACTGGCCGTACCGGGCGTTGAAACCAACCTGCTCAACCCACGCAACACCTGGGCTGACAAAGCTGCCTACGACGAAGCGGCCAAGGCGCTGGCCGGTCTGTTCATCGAGAACTTCAAGAAGTTCGAAGTGAGCGATGCGATCAAGGCTGCCGGGCCTAAGTTGTAAGATTTAGTTCTGGTGAATGAAAAAGCCGCCTCTTAGGGGCGGCTTTTTTGTGGGTGTTCATTTTCTCAATGAGCCAATGCAATCAAAACATGAACCGGGTCGTTATGAATGGCCTTGAGCAAAGCTTTTGCCGGCCCGGTTGGCTCGCGACGACCCTGTTCCCAATTTCGTAGAGTGCCGAGTTGGACGTCGATCAGTGCCGCAAATTTGGCCTGGGTCAAACCGGTAGCTTTACGAATTTCTTTGACCTGCAATGCATCAACGTGGAGTTCGCGAGAAGGTGTGCGCTCGCCTCGTACGATCTCGTCCATCTCTTGCACACTTTCCATCAGCTCATCAAAAAATTTGCTCATGGTCATCTCCATTTTTCGATCAAGACCTTGAGTGCTTTACGCTCATCGCTGGACAGATCGTGTTGTTCATTTTTAGGGTAGATCATCAATAACCCGATTTGTGACGCCGAAACGAATTTGAGTAGATCACTGGTAAGTGATCGTTCTCATGTCGAACATGGGAACGATCTGATCACTCAACCTCAGACTGGAGCTTTCCAGTTGAGCATTCGTTGTTGGGCGACCTGCAACAGGTCAAAGCCGTCTTTGGTCAGCAGGTAAAGAGCGTGAGTGATGTGGGGGATATCTTCGATGTCGGCTTGTTTGAAGCTGAGGCAGTAGAGGGTTTTCAGCAGATCGCTGGAGGCGCGCAGGCGCTGGACGGCGCATTCGAGGATGTCTTGCGGATTGGCCTCTGTGTCGATGATCAGGGGCTTGGTGTCGGTGAGATTGGATTCGAGTGAGTAGTAGCGATCAGCGGCTAATTGATTCCATGTTTTCATTTGGTTGATCCTCAAATAAACACAGCCACCATAAACTGCAGGCAATTGAGTGCCGGCAGCATACAGCGGACGCGTATGCACGATCCATTCAGGTGACCAAGCCCGAGCCGCTGATTTGTCAGCGACAGCCACGACTATAGATTTGTGCCCTCAAGCCGCGATAGGCGACAAAGAGTCGTGGCGTGTAGGAACGGGATGAAGATTTCATCGGACGTTCCTACCGGTCTTTCATCGTTTTTCAACGCAAATGCTGATACGCCGAAATATCCAGCAAACTGGTTGCCAGGCCGGTCGCCGGCTTGTAGATCTCGCCTTTCACGCTGCTGAACGGCACACCTTTACTGCCCAGCGAAACGTAGCGTTCGCCTTGGTCCAGTTCGGTGAAATAGGTGTAGGAATGTTTGTGCATCAGTTTGTATTTGGTCTCATCGCGTACGATGCCGTTGGTGAGGTTTTCCAGATCGGCCTGGGTCAGATTCAACGTTTTTTGCAGTTGCACGCCCCAGCGTTTGAGGCAGGTTTCGGCGAGGTGGCGCACGATGCGTCCGGGCTCGGACAGCGCTTTCAGATCACTGGCGCCGGTCGGGACGCCGCCGCTGCTGGTGGCATTGCCGGCCATGGTGGCGTGGCGGCCAGCCATAGGATAGATGTAGGTTTTAGTGCCGGTAGCGGTCTGTGGGATGACGCAGCTGAAACCTTTGGAGCGTTCGTCACGAGCATAGAACGCTACATACTCTTTGACATTGCCCGCGAGTTTGACGCGCTCTTCCTGAAAGTTACCAATGCCTGGCACGGGATCAAGTGCAAAGATATTGACCGGGATGTTTTTCAGCAGACTGTCCTTGAACATTGCATTGGCCAACATATGGCAACTGATGCCGCCCCGGCTCCAACCGACGAGATTGACTTGAGTCGGAATAACACCATCCTTGCGGTGGGTTTTGATGATTCCTTCCTGTAATTGCTGCTGGGTAATGCTGCGATTACCGTAATTATATTTGCGCCAGAACCAGGAACCCTCGACTTTTACATCTTCGATCGGAATGCCGGCAGCTTTCAGGCGATTGTATTCGGCTTCAGTCAGTTGCTCGCGTTGCCAGTCGCACTTGCCCTTGATGATGTTGAGCGCATGCAACACGTTTTCTTCCCAGCCCTTGCCGAACAAGGTGCCGCTCATGCCGTATTCCTTGGTCTTGGTGAATAGATCGTCGGCCTGCAGGTTGCCGCTGCCGGGGCCGTCCACCACGATCCACTCGGCAAACTCGTGGCCCAAATGATTGGAAGCCAAGGTGGAAATCAGTTCGCCGTTCCAGAAGTTTTCGTGGGTGGTATCAAACTTGTTGGAGCCTGTGCCGCAGAAAAATATGGTTAAAACAGTCATTGTGTTGCTCTCGGTGAAAGTAAGAGTCAACAACTTAGGTCTTTTTTGGCTGTTTATTAAAGCATTCTGTTGTTTCTGGATTTTAGTTGTTTTCAGTGTCGGTCTGTTGTTGGGGTTTGTGTTTTGCTACTTCGAGCAAGTCACAGCCATCCTGCACTAATAAATAAAGAGCATTGACGATGTTAGGTATATCTTTCACGTCGGCCTGTTTGAAACATAAACAGTAAAGGGTTTCCAGCAGATCGCTGGCGGCACGCAGTCGCTGGTCAGCGGCATCAAGCAGATCGCGATGGCTGGACTGAGTGTCGATGACCAATACGGGATTTTCGTTGTAACAAGTCTTCAAAGGGCGATAGCGGGTAATCATGGTGAGGCTTGTCCTTTACAAAGGCACTCGGGCGGGGCTGATTCAGTGGTCAGTCGCGCCGGCCACTATAGAAGTGCGTGGCGAGCACTCACAAGAGCGCCGCAATGGACGCCGTTCGTAGGGGATTTTCCGAGGGCCGGGCATATGCCCTACAAGGTTTTGCGGTTTTTTCGGGGTGAAACCCCTAGCGCAGAAATTTCCCACAGGATTCACAGGCGTTTCTTGGCAGATCTATGTATGGTGCGCGCCAGAATCTGTAGGACGTTTCCAAACGTCCGATACGCGCTTAAAGGGAATTGAGTATGCAGTGGCTACGTATGGCCTCGATTTTATTGCTGTGGGCCAGTGGTTGCCGTTTGGCCATGGCGTCTGGTGTCGGCAACAGCTGGACGTTTGCCGACCTCGAACGCACCGGTTGGCCCGATGCGCTCTCCAGCCAGACTGGCATCGATACCGCCTCGCGCGCCGAGGTGTTGATGTTCGGCAGGGCCTTGCTCGCCAGTGAAGCGCTGGACGAGGCAGGGCTGGAGCAGCGACTGGGTGTGCCGCATGTGCAGCTCAAGTCGATCAGGCAGGTGCGTGACGGTCTGTGGGATCGTTTGCTGAGCACCTATCGCAACGCCAGCGTTGACTGTGACGGGCAGCCGTTCTGCCCGCGCGTGCGCAGTGTTGCGGAACTGCGGCAATTGGCGGCGGCCTTCACCGGTGACATCAGCCCGGCTCATGCGTTGTGGGCGAGCAAGAGCCAGGGCGTGCATGAGCAGGTGTTGAACGAGCAACTGCGAGTGGCGGTTTTGCGGCCCTGAACGGGTAAGTTTGTATCGCTGTTTTGTGCCCCTTCGCGAGCAGGCTCGCTCCTGCAGTGGACCGAGTTATCTGCGCTATTGGCTGTATCATCCCGTATTGAATTGACCCCGGCCTTTTCTCGACTCGCTGCGATCGCCCGCTAGGCTGTTGGCATCACAGCGGTCAACGGAGTGACAGCGCATGCACAACACCCTGGAACAGGTTTTCGGTTATCCACAGTTTCGACCCGGGCAGGAAGCCGCGATCAGCGCAGTACTGGCCGGGCGCTCGGCGGCAGCGATTTTCCCCACCGGGTCTGGCAAGTCGCTGTGCTATCAAGTACCGGCACTGTTGCTGCCACATCTGACCCTGGTGGTCTCGCCACTGTTGGCGTTGATGCAGGATCAACTGGCATTCCTCAAGCGTCACGGCATCAGTGCCGGCAGCATCGATTCGGCACAAAGCCGCGATGACGCCAATGATGTGATGGCTCGCGCCCGTTCGGGTGAATTGAAGATCCTGATGATCTCGGTGGAGCGCCTGAAGAACGAGCGTTTTCGCAATTTTTTGCAGCAGGTGACGATCTCGCTGCTGGTGATTGACGAGGCGCACTGCATCTCGGAATGGGGCCACAACTTCCGCCCCGACTACCTGAAGCTGCCGGACTACCAGCGTCAGTTCAATATCCCGCAAACGCTGCTGCTGACGGCCACGGCGACGCCGAAAGTCATCGCCGACATGCAAGCCAAATTCGCCATCGCTGCCGAAGATGTTGTGACCACCGGTTTCTATCGCCCAAACCTCAATCTGCTGGTAGAACCGGTGCGTGGCCAGGACAAGCGCCGGCGGCTGGTGGAGTGGATGAGCGAGCGCGCGAGCCAGCCGAGCATCGTCTACGTCACGCTGCAGAAAACCGCCGAGCACATCGCCGAACATCTGGGGCGCAACGGCATACAGGCCGAGGCCTATCACGCCGGGTTGCCCAACGATCAGCGCGAGGCGATCCAGAAGCGCTTCATGGCCGGACAGTCCAATTGCATTGTCGCGACCATTGCCTTTGGTATGGGCATCGATAAAAGTGACATCCGCAACGTGGTGCATTTCGACCTGCCGAAATCCATCGAGAACTACAGTCAGGAAATCGGTCGCGCCGGACGGGACGGACAGCCGTCGGATTGCCTGGTGCTGGCCAACCGCGACAGCCTCAACGTGCTGGAAAATTTCGTCTACGGCGATACCCCGGAGCGCGAGGGGATACGTTGTGTGCTGGAGGAAATGCAGGCTGCCGCAGCTGAAGGACAGTGGGAGTTTCTGCTCGGGCCGTTGGCGGATCAGAGCAACATTCGCACGCTGCCGCTGAAGACTTTGCTGGTGCAAATGGAGCTGCGCGGCCTGATTGCTCCGCGCTATGCCTATTACGCCGAGTACCGTTTCAAATACCTGCTGGAGCCGGAAGCGTTGCTTGAGCGTTTCGAGGGAGAGCGCAGGGAGTTTGTCGCGGCCATCATTCACACCTCCAGCCGCGCACGTACCTGGGCCACGGTGAATTTTGAGGCGATGTACACGCAGTATTCGGCTGAGCGCAATCGGGTGGTGACGGCGCTGGATTATTTTCAGGAGAAGGGCTGGGTCGAGCTTGAGAGCAAGCAGATGACCGAGGTCTACAACGTGCTGCACAGCGATTTCGACAGCGCTGTGCTGAGCGCCGAGTTGCACGAGTACTTCACCCGGCATGAACAGACTGAAGTCGCGCGGATTCACGCCATGCTCGAACTGTTCGCCACTGAGCGCTGCCTGGGTTATCGCCTGGCCGAGTACTTCGGCGACCACAATGCGCCCGAGCACTGCGGGCACTGTTCGGTGTGCCACGGTGATGTCGCGCGGCTGCCGGCACCTCCCGAGTTGCCAGCGCTTGTGGATAAAAATTTTGCGGCGTTGTGCGGTGATTTTATCCACAGGCACGAACAGCACACCGGCAGCGTGCCGACGGCGGAGCGCCTGACGCGTTTTCTGTGCGGGATCAGCGTGCCGCTGTTTACCAAGTTGAAGGCGCGGACGATCTCGGGGTATGCGGCGCTGGAGCAGTATCCGTACGCGGAGGTCCGCAGTTGGGCTGACAATCATCTGCTCGAGTAAATACAAACCCTGTGGGAGCGGGCTTGCTCGCGAAAACGGAGTGTCATGCATGGAAATTTCAACTGACATGACGCCTTCGCGAGCAAGCCCGCGCCCACAGGCGCGTGTGATGCCATGGCGGCCTGTATCCATGCGCTGAATGTCGCTCATCACGGTAATAAACTTCAAAAACGCCCGGTGCCTGACTATGGTGAAGGCTGTCTTCGGATCGCCAACAAGAGAACAACATGAGCCAGACATCCTTCGATATTCAGCAAGCTGCCGTGATCGGCGCGGGCACCATGGGCCGCGGTATTGTCATGTGCCTGGCCAATGCCGGCATCGCCGTGCAGTGGGTCGATAACAATCCACAGATGCTCGAACAGGCGCTGGGCACCGTGGCGCAGACTTATGCACACAACGTGCGCCAGGGCCGGATCGATCAGGTCGAAGCGGATGCACGTCTTGCCCGGATCAGCGCGGCGGCGGATTACCCGGCAATCCGTAATGTCGATCTGGTGATCGAAGCGGTGTACGAAAACCTCGCGCTCAAGCAGAAGATCTTTCGCGAACTGGATGGCCTGCTCAAGCCTGAGGCGTTGTTGGCGAGCAACACCTCGGCACTGGATATTGATGCGATTGCCGCTGCAACAAAACGTCCATCGCAAGTGCTCGGCCTGCATTTCTTCAGCCCCGCGCACATCATGAAACTGCTGGAAATCGTTCGCGGGGCGCAGACTTCACCGGCGGTATTGGAAGCCGCACTGACTCTGGGCAAGCGCATGGGCAAGGTCAGTGTGGTGTCGGGCAACTGCCACGGTTTTATCGGCAATCGCATGTTGCATCCGTATGTGCTGGAGGCGCGCAAGATGCTGCTCGAGGGCGCTTATCCACAGCAGGTCGATACGGTTTTGCAGGGCTTCGGTTTCGCCATGGGACCGTTCCGCATGTATGACGTCGTGGGCATCGATCTGGAATGGCGCGCGCGCGAATTGGCCGGCAAGGGGCAGGATGCGCCAGAGGTTCAGGTCGACAACCGCTTGTGCGAGATGGGCCGATTCGGGCAGAAATCCGGCAATGGTTATTACCACTATGAGCCAGGCAGTCGTCAGGCCGAGCATGATCCCGAGGTCGATGCGCTGATATTGAGCGTCAGCGAAGGCCTCGGCTTTCAGCGCCGGGAGATTGGGTCCGAGGAAATCCTCGAGCGGTGTCTTCTGGCGCTGGTCAACGAGGGCGCGAAAATTCTGCAGGAAGGCATTGCCGAATCGGCGCATGACATCGATCAGGTGTACCTCAATGGCTACGGCTTCCCGGCGGACAGAGGCGGCCCGATGGCCTGGGCGGACGATCAGGGGCTGGCGGACATTCACAAGCGCTTGCTGGCGCTGGAGACGCGACAGGGCGATCAATGGCGGCCGGCGCCACTGATTGGCGAGCTGGCGGCGCGAGGCAAAGGTTTTTACCTTTAGACTGGACAGATAACTCAAGGAGTCGATACCGATGTCCAGCACCATGGCGCAACGCGCCGATTACCCGCATTTCCAGCCGATCACCACCCGCTGGCACGACAACGATGCTTATGGCCACATCAACAACGTCACCTACTACAGCTTTTTCGATACTGCCGTGAACACTTACCTGATTCAGGTCGGTGGCCTGGATATCCACGACGGCGAGGTAGTGGGTTTTGTCGTGAGTTCATCTTGCGATTATTTCGCCTCGATCGCTTTCCCGGACCTGATCGAGATCGGTCTGCGGGTCGGCAAGCTGGGTAACAGTTCGGTGCAATATGAACTGGCGGTGTTCAAGGTTGGTGAAAGCGAGGCGTGTGCGGCGGGGCGTTTTGTCCATGTATTCGTGGACCGGACGAGCAATCAGCCGGTGCCGATTCCAGGCAGATTGCGTGACGCGCTGGAGCGTCTGGTGGTTTGAACCAGAGCAAAAAAAATCGCAGCCCTTGGGCTGCGATTTTTGCTTTCGCGCTTAACGCAACGGATTAGTCGCGATAGTAGCGGTGATGCTTGCGGTGGCCATAAGCGTGGCCACGGCCAGGGTGACGGTCGCGATAGTAGCGACGGTCGTCACGGCCGCGATCGTAATGACGACCCTCGTCATTGCTCTGGTTACCCATGTAATTGCCCAGCGCGCCACCGGCGCCGCCACCTGCTGCGGCACCGATCAGGCTGCCGGTGGTGCCGCCCATGCTGCGGCCAACCACGTTACCGCCGGCTGCGCCCAACGCACCGCCAATGGCCGCTTCGCCACGGCTGTGTTTGTTGGCGCCGACCGCGCTACCACCCGCGCCGCCCAGGGCTGCGCCAATGGTTGAACCTGTGCTGCCGCCTAAAGACTGACCGACGACCGAGCCAAGAACCCCGCCCAATGCGCCGCCCACACCTGCTTCGGTGGTGCCTCCGGCAGAAGCGAAGCCACTGACCAGGCCAAGGGACAACAAGAGAATCGAGGAGAACTTCATAGAGGAGCCTCAAAGGGATGACGGCGCCGATCCTGAGGCTGTGTAACAAGGCTGACAATCGAAATCCGACGAATAACACGACTTGTATACAATTATGCAAGTTGCTGTTTTGTATGCGGAACTTAAGCGATTTTCGCCGGTCTTTAGCTACTTCGGACAGGCCGCTTTTGTGAAAAAGCGGCCTTTTTTGTGGGCGTTGGAAGGGTGCAGGGTACAAAGATTTTTGTTGAATGTGCCACCGCTTTCGCGAGCAAGCCCGCTCCCACATTTGAAATGCATTCCAATGTGGGAGCGGGCTTGCTCGCGAAGGGGTCAGTCCAGGCAACGCTTTACGCAGATTTGGCCATGATCAACCCAGTCTCGCTTGCAGCCTCCAGCCGGATCGCAATGAACTTCGACGTCGGCGTATGGCTGCCATCCCCGGTGCTTTCCAGCGGCACCAGCGGATTCACTTCCGGGTAATAAGCCGCCGCTTGCCCCGCAGGAATATCAAACGCCAGCAAGGTAAAGCCCTTCACCCGACGCTCACGGCCATCATCCCAGATCGACACGATGTCGGCCTTCTGCCCCGGGCGGAAGCCCAGGCGAATGATGTCGGCCTCGTTGGCGAACAGCACATCGCGCTGGCCCTTGACCCCGCGGTAACGGTCGTCGAGACCATAGATCGTGGTGTTGTACTGGTCGTGGGAGCGCATCGATTGCAGGATCAGATCCGGCAGTTGCCCGGTGGCGCGGGTACGCTCGTGCACCAGATCCTTGGGCAGCATGTTCGCGCGGAAATTGGCCCGGCCCGACGGGGTGTTCCACTTGCGTGCACCGGCACTGTTGCCGAGGTAGAAACCGCCCGGGTTCTTGACCTTCTCGTTGAAGTCCTTGAAGCCCGGAATGGTATCGGCGATCAGGTCGCGGATGCGCCGGTAATCGGCCACCAGCCAGTTCCAGTCCACCGGTTTGCTGCCCAGGGTGGCGGCGGCGATGCCGGCGATGATCGCAGGCTCCGAGCGCATCTGGTTCGACAGCGGCTGCAACTGGCCATTGGAGGCGTGAACCATGCTGAACGAGTCCTCCACGGTGACCGCTTGCGGGCCTTCGGCCTGGATATCGATGTCGGTTCGACCCAGGCACGGCAGGATCAGCGCATCTTTACCGTGGGCCAGGTGGCTGCGGTTGAGCTTGGTGCTGATCTGCACGGTCAGGTCGCAATTGCTCAGCGCCGCGAAGGTACGCGGGCTGTCCGGCGTGGCCTGGGCGAAGTTGCCGCCCAGACCGATGAAGACCTTGGCGCGGCCCTCGGCCATGGCGTGGATCGCCTCGACCACGTTGTGCCCGTTGTCACGCGGCACCTTGAACTGGAAGCGCCGCTCAAGTGAATCGAGGAACGCCACCGGTGGACGCTCATTGATGCCCATGGTGCGGTCGCCCTGCACGTTACTGTGACCGCGCACCGGGCACAGGCCAGCGCCGGGTTTGCCGACGTTGCCGCGCAGCAACATCAGGTTGGCGATTTCCTGGATGGTCGGCACCGAATGGCGATGCTGAGTGATACCCATCGCCCAGCACATGATGACGTTCTTGCCTTTGGCGTACATGCGCGCCGCTTGCTCGATCTCCACCAGAGTCAGGCCGGACTGCGCGACGATCTGCTCCCACGGCGTGTCATCGACCACGCCGAGATACTCCAGCACGTTGGCGCTGTGCGCATTGAGGAAGTCATGATCGAACACTGCCGGCGTGCCGGCCTTCTGCGCATCGCGCTCCCACTGCAAGAGGAACTTGGCCATGCCGCGCAGCACCGCCATGTCGCCGCCCAGTGCTGGACGGAAGTACGCGGTGTTGGTCGGCTTGTCGCCGTTGGTGAGCATTTCGATCGGGTGCTGCGGGTGTTGGAAGCGTTCCAGGCCACGTTCTTTCAGCGGGTTGATGCACACTACTTGCGCGCCGCGCTTCACCGCTTCACGCAGGGGTTCGAGCATCCGGGGATGGTTGGTGCCGGGGTTCTGGCCCCAGACGAAAATCGCGTCGGCGTGTTCGAAGTCGTCGAAAGTCACGGTGCCTTTGCCGACGCCAACGCTCTGCGCCAACGCCACACCGCTGGCCTCGTGGCACATGTTCGAGCAGTCCGGGAAGTTGTTGGTGCCGTAGGCGCGCACGAACAGCTGATACAGGTACGCCGCTTCGTTGCTGGCACGGCCCGAAGTGTAGAACTCGGCCTGGTCCGGGCTCGACAGCGCTTGCAGGTGTTTGCCGATCATTGCAAAGGCATCGTCCCAGGCGATGGGTTTGTAGCGGTCGGTCTCGGCGTCGTAGACCATCGGCTCGGTCAGGCGGCCCTGGTATTCAAGCCAGTAGTCGCTCTGCTCCAGCAACGACGTGACGCTGTGTTTGGCGAAGAACTTGCCGTCCACCCGACGCTTGGTCGCTTCCCAGTTCACCGCTTTGGCGCCGTTCTCGCAGAACTTGACCATGCCGCTCTCCGGCGAATCGCCCCAGGCGCAGCCCGGGCAGTCGAAGCCGCCATTCTGGTTGGTCTTGAGCATCATTCGCAGGTTTTTCAACGCGTTGTCGCTGGTCAACCAGGCTTGGGCCACGCTGATCAGCGCACCCCAGCCGCCGGCTGCACCTTTGTAAGGTTTGTAGCGCGGGACAGGTTTCTGGTCGGCTTGATGATGTTGGCTCACGCTTGATTCTCCATCGCTGGGCTGTAGACCCGCGGCGCATTCTTCTGCGGCAGGTGGATGAGATTGAGGTTGTGGCGACGGGCCCATTGCACGGCAAGGCCCGTGGGCGCGGACAGGCTGACCAGGGTCTGGATGCCGGCGCGTAAAACTTTCTGGATCAATTCGAGACTGCAACGGCTGGTTACAATCGCCAGGCCGCCTTCGGTGGAAATTTTCTGCCGGATCAGTCCGCCAATCAGTTTGTCGAGGGCGTTGTGCCGGCCGATGTCTTCACGGCCCAGCAGCAATTCACCGCTGGCGTTCATGAACACCGCCGCGTGTACCGCGCCGCAGTGCTGACCGAGCGGCTGGAACGCGCCGATGCGCTGGCGCAGACCGTCGAGCCATGCAGCGGGCGGCAACGGTGCGCCGGGCAGGACTTGCAGATCGGGCAAGGCTTGCTCGACGGCTTCAACGCCGCACAGCCCGCAACCGCTGGTGCCGGCCAGTTGTCGGCGCTGTTGCTTGAGGTTCCAGAACGCGCGGTTGGCGATGGTCACCTGCGCGTATTGCGCCGAGCCCGCGCCGGTCAGTTGCAGGTCATAAATGTCGCTGGCGTCTTCGATGATGCCGCTGCCGAGGCTGAAACCGACGATGAAATCTTCCAGATCCGTCGGCGTCACCAGCATCACCGCCTGACTGATGCCGTTGTAGGCGATCGCCAACGCAACTTCCTCGGCGAGCGCGGTGCTGGCCGATTCCACAAGGGGCAGATCGCTATAGCTGTAGGTCTGGCTGGCGGCGGGCGCGGGCGTTTCGAGTGCAGGCGCCGCGCAAGTTGGGCGCTTGGCGTTCATGGCATCACCGACGGATTGATCAACGCTAAGACTAGGCGCGGCAACTTGTCGCGTCTAATCGGTACTGTCGATCTATTGATAGATGGCGTCGATCAAGCGGCTGCCGGGTCATTGGTCGGCCCGGAACCGGGTTGGTCTGGTGTGGTCTAGGCTTGGACGTCTGGAATCCCAATCAAGGAGTGTGCGCTATGAGTCTGTTGAGCTTTGTGAAAGAAGCCGGTGAAAAGCTGATCGACCTGCTGACCCCGGGTAATGCCAATGCCAGCGAACAGTTGAAGGAACATATCAGCAAGGTCGGGTTGGGCAACCCGAATGTTCAGGCAACCGTGGACGGCGACAAGGTGACGGTCACCGGTGAAGTTGCAAGTCAGGAGGAGAAGGAAAAAATTCTGCTGGCGGTGGGTAACATCGAAGGCGTGGGCAGTGTTGATGATCAGATCACCGTGACCGGGCCGGTTGTGGCTGCCGCACGTTTTGTCGTGGTGAAAAAAGGCGACACCCTCAGTGCGATTTCCCTCGCGGTGTATGGCAACGCCAATCAGTACAACAAGATCTTTGAGGCCAACAAACCAATGCTCAAGGATGTAAACAAAATCTACCCGGGCCAAACCCTGCGTATCCCTGAGTAACTCAAAACTCTTGTAGGAGCTGCCGAAGGCTGCGATCTTTTGATCTTGCTTCTTAAAATCAAAGATCGCAGCCTTCGGCAGCTCCTACAGGAATCAGAGTCCCCGAATCAAATCGCGGTAGTCTTCAACCGCCGCAAACTCAGCCGTGTCCTTCGGCCCCTTGCGACTGTCCGGCTCTTTCACCGCCAACAAATGCGTCACACCAAATTCCCGCGCACTGCGCAGAATCGGCAACGTGTCGTCGATGAACAGACTGCGTGCCGGATCGAAACCGATATCCGCCTGCAAGGCATCCCAGAACTGCGGATTCTCTTTGGGGAAACCGTAATCGTGGGAGCTGATCAGCCGTTCGAAATACGGCGCCAGTTCGATTCGCTCCAGTTTCAGCGACAGTGAATCCCGGTGCGCATTGGTGATCATGATCACCCGTTTGCCGGCCTTTTTGATCGCCTGCAGAAAGGTGTCGGCATCCGGGCGCAGTGCGATCAGGTGCGCGGTTTCCAGTTTCAGTTCACGCACCGACAGCTTCAGTTCGGTGCTCCAGAAATCCAGGCAGTACCACTGCAGTTGCCCGGCATGGCGCTCGAACAGCGGCTGCAACTCCATGTCGGCCATGGCCCGGCTCACCCCGTGCAGTTCGGCGTAGCGTTGCGGCAGGTGTTCCAGCCAGAAATGGTTGTCGAAGTGCAGATCCAGCAACGTACCGTCCATGTCCAGCAGGACGGTATCGATGTCAGACCACGGTAAAGAAGGCATGGCAACGTCTCGAGCGGTAGAAAGATATCCGACACAAACAATCGGGAAAGCCGCGTTATAGTAGCGCGTTCACGCCAAGGAGCTTTGCATGCGCCAGAAACCCACTGTACTCGCCCGCGAGATTGTCGCCACCAGTCGTCTGTTTTGCGTCGAAGAACTGAAGCTGCGTTTTTCCAATGGCGTGGAACGCACTTACGAGCGTCTGGTCGGCAAAGGCGCGGGTTATGGCGCGGTGATGATTGTGGCGATGCTCGACAGCGAACACGCGGTGCTAGTCGAGGAATACTGCGGCGGCACTGACGAGTACGAACTGTCCCTACCCAAAGGCTTGATCGAGCCGGGTGAAGATGTGCTGGCAGCGGCCGAGCGCGAACTCAAGGAGGAGGCCGGTTTCGGCGCGCGCCAGCTGGAACATCTGACCGAGTTGTCGCTGTCGCCCGGTTACATGAGCCAGAAGATCCAGGTGGTGTTGGCCACCGATTTGTACGAGGAGCGTCTGGAGGGCGACGAGCCGGAGCCGATGCGCGTCGACAAGGTCAACCTGCGTGAACTGGCGGCGCTGGCGCAGAACCCGCAATTTACCGAAGGCCGTGCCCTGGCGGCGCTGTATCTGGCGCGTGATCTGCTGACGCAGCGCGGGTTCTTTCAGTCATGAGTGAGATGTCGATGAAGTTTTCCCATCCGTTGATGGCGCCGGTGGTTGAGCTGGCGTTGCAGGCTGGCGAGGCGATTCTGCCGTTCTGGCGCTCTGGCGTGGAGGTCACCGCCAAGTCCGATGATTCACCGGTGACCGCAGCGGACATGGCCGCGCACCATGTCATCGTCGCCGGGCTGACCGCGCTGGACTCCAGTATTCCGATTCTGTCCGAGGAAGACGCCAACATTCCGCAGAGCGTGCGCGCCGGGTGGCAGCGCTGGTGGCTGGTGGATCCGCTGGATGGCACCAAGGAGTTCATCAGCGGCAGTGAAGAATTTACCGTGAACATCGCCCTGATCGAAAACGGGCGGGTGGTGTTTGGCGTGGTGACGATGCCGACCAATGGCCGGTTCTATGTCGGCGGAGCCGGTCTCGGCGCGTGGCGTGGGGACAAAGGTGGTTCGCCGGTGGCGATTGAGGTGCGTGAGGTGCTCGCGCCCGGTGAAGCGTTCACCGTGGTGGCGAGCCGTCGGCACTCGAGTCCGGAGCAAGAGCGGCTGCTTGCCGGTCTGAGCGCCAGCCTGGGCGAGTTGCAACTGGCAAACATCGGCAGTTCGTTGAAGTTTTGTCTGTTGGCTGAAGGGGCGGCGGATTGTTATCCGCGATTGGCGCCAACTTCGCAGTGGGACACCGCGGCGGCGCAGGGCGTGCTCGAAGGTGCTGGCGGCGAAGTGTTGGATCTGCAGGGCGAAGCGTTCTGTTATCCGGCGCGGGAATCGCTGCTCAATGAGTTCTTTCTGGCGTTGCCGGCAAAGGCGGCGTGGCGTTCAAGACTGTTGGAGCTGGCTCGCTCCTGAGTCCTGCACATCGCATTGTAGTGAGGGGATTTATCCCCGATGGGCCGCGTAGCGGCCCCACTCTACGTACGACATGAATTGCGACTGCTGCGCAGTCGATCGGGGATAAATCCCCTCGCCACAAATGATCGCTGCATCACGAAGACTCAGCGGTGCAGAACGTATTGCCCGCTGAACGTCACTGCATTCTCATCACTGCCGGCGTTGACGATTCGCGTATTGAGCGTCAACCGTGCGCGTCCATAACGCTGATACATCGCCAGAAACTTCTTCCAGACCGCCGCTTCCGGTGGCGGACAAATCGCTGTGGCATCACCGGTCACGGGCAGCGGATAGCTGATCTGTCCTTCCTGAATCACGATGTGCCCGTCTTCGATGCCTTCTTCTTTCAGGCGCAGATGCAGCCAGCCCCAACCCGCCAGCACCGCGCCGCAGTAGAGACTGCCGCCGAACATGGTGCTTTTGTGATTGACGTTCGGCTCCAGCGGCAAGTGCAGGCTCAACTGCTGCTCGTGCCAGGCGAGGACCTTGAGGCCCATCTCGCGGGTCAGGGGAATGTCGTGATGCAGCACCGATTCCAGATAGTGACTGTCGCGGCTCATTCGGCTTCGTCTCCATGGGCGTTACTGTCGGCGAAATTCAAGCCGTGCTTGCGCAGTTTGTCGTGCAGGGTCTTGCGCGGAATACCCAGGGCTTCGGCGAGGCTGCGCACCGAACTGTGCGAGCGCGCCAGCTCGGCGGCAATCAACGACTTCTCGAAGTTTTCCACTTGCTCGCTCAGGCCACCACTGATGACTTCCACGCTGGTGCCGCCGCCTTCGTTTCCACTGTTATCCAGCGCCAGTTCCAGACCGAGGGCGAAGCGCTCGGCAGCGTTCTGCAGTTCGCGCACATTGCCCGGCCAGGTGTGGCGCAACAGCAAGGCGCGTTGGGCCGGCTGCAGTTCATGCGGTGGCAAGCCATGTCGGGCGCTGGCTTCGTCGGCGTAATGCTGGAACAGCACCAGCGCATCTTCGCCGCGTTCGCGCAGTGGCGGAATGCGCAGCGGTGCAACGTTCAATCGATAGTACAAGTCGGCGCGAAAACGCCCTTGATCGGCAGCCTGACGCAGGTCTTCCTTGGTCGCGGCGATGACGCGGATGTCCAGCGGGATCAACTGATTGCCGCCCAGACGTTCGACCACGCGCTCTTGCAGCATGCGCAGCAGTTTTACCTGCACGTCCATGCTCATGCTTTCGATTTCATCGAGGAACAGCGTGCCGCCGTTGGCGAATTCGAACTTGCCGATCCGGCGTTTCTGCGCGCCGGTGAACGCGCCCGGCTCATGCCCGAACAGCTCGCTTTCGACCACCGATTCGGCCAGTGCCCCGGCGTTGATCGCCACGAACGGGCCGTTGCGCCGGCTCGACAAATCGTGCAGCGCACGGGCCACGACCTCTTTACCGGCGCCGGTTTCACCGAGGATCAGCACGTCGGCCTTGGTCGCCGCCAGCGCGCCGATCTGCTCGCGCAGGCGCAACATTGGCGCCGAGTGGCCGACCAGGCGTGCGCTCAGTTCGTTGCGATCGCTCAGGGCCAGGCGCAGGCTGCGGTTGTCCAGCACCAGCCGGCGCAGGGCCAGGGCGCGGCGCACGCTGTCGAGCAGCGCGTCGCTGGCGAACGGTTTTTCCAGAAAGTCATAGGCGCCGGCACGCATCGCCTGCACCGCCAACGGCACGTCGCCGTGGCCGGTGATCAGCAGCACCGGCAGCTCCGGATCCTGAGCGTGCAATTCGCTTAATAGCTCCAGGCCGTCCATGCCCGGCATGCGGATGTCGCTGACCACCACGCCGGGCCAGTCACGCTCCAGTTGCCTGGCCAGACCTTTGGCTTCGGACAGCGGAAGGATTTTCAGCCCGGCCAGGTCCAGGGTCTGGCCGAGGGCCTGACGCAGGTGCGGATCGTCGTCGATCAACACCACCTGAATGCGATTGTCGATGGTCATGCACTTCGATCCTCGGACGGTTGCAGGCTGACCCCGGGCGCACCGGCGCGCAGCCGCAGGGTGATCAAGGCGCCACCTTGCTTGTGGTTGGCGAACGACAGTTCACCGCCGAAGGCGCGCATCAGGGTTTCACAGATGGCCAGCCCCAGGCCAAGGCCCTGAGTGCGGGTCTTGGTGGTGTAGAAGGGCTCGCTGGCGCGGCCGAGGGCTTCCATGCAAAAGCCCGGGCCGTTGTCGCGAATGTACAGATTGACGCCCTCGGCCGTGGATTCGGCACTCAGCCACAGTTTGCGCGGCGGGCCTTTTTCGGTCAGCGCATCGAGGGCGTTGGCCAGCAGATTGCCGAGCACCTGACGCAAACGGGTTTCCCCGGCCTCGACCCACAGCGTGGCGGCGGGCAGGTCGCGGATCAGTTCGACTTCCATGCTGCGGCGCCGTTTGGCCAGCAATGCCAGCGCATCGTCCAGCGCCGGTTGCAGGGCCACGCTTTCCGGGGCATGGCGGTCGCGGCGGGCGAAGGCACGCAGGTGGGCGATGATCGAGGCCATGCGCCCGGTCAGTTCGCTGATCAGTTTGAGGTTGCCGCGAGCATCGTCGGTGCGTTGATGATCGAGCAGTACTTCGGCGTTTTCCGCGTAACTGCGAATCGCCGCCAGCGGCTGATTGAGTTCGTGGCTGATACTCGCCGACATCGTGCCTAGCGCCGAGAGTTTGCCGGCCTGGACCAGATCGTCCTGAGCGCGCACCAGTTCCTGCTGGGCCTGTTCGCGCTCCAGCACTTCCTGCTTGAGTCGGCGGTTGAGGCCTTCCAGATCGCTGGTCCGCTCGGCCACCCGACCTTCCAGTTCACGCCGGGCCTTGGCCTCGAAGGCGATGCGTTCCAGATAATGCCGACGGCGCTGCATCATCAGCCCCAGCAACAGCATCACCACCAACAGCGTGGCGCCGCCGATTGCGACCACGGTGCGCACCGGACGATCGATCAGCGTGCGCGGGGCAAGAATACTGACGCTCCAGCCGGTTTCGGCGATATCGACGGTTTGGGTCAGCCAGGCGCTGTCGCTGAGGTTCAGCGGACGTGGCTCGCGGGTCGGATAAGGCAGGATGGCGGTGATTGCCGAGCGCTCGGTGTCGCTCAAGATACGGGTCGAGCGAAAGCGCCACTCCGGGCGCGAGGTGAGAATCACCACGCCGTTGTGGTCGGTCACCAACAGTTGTTCCGGGGTTTTGCCCCACAGGCTTTCGGTGTGATCGAGGTCGACTTTGATCACCAGCACGCCGATGATTTTTTCGCCGTTGCGCACCGCCGCGGCGAAGAAATAACCGCGTTTGGCCGACGTGGTGCCGAGGCCGAAAAAGCGTCCGAGACGCCCAGCCATGGCTTCGCTGAAATACGGACGGAAAGCGAAATTGCGCCCGACAAAGCTGTCATGTTTGTCCCAGTTCGACGCCGCCAGGGTCTGGCCGCTGGTGTCCATCAGGTACATGACTTCGGCGCCAGTTTGTGCGGCAATGTTTTTCAGCAGGCGGTTGGCATTGCCCTGGGTGACGCCGTCGTCCGGCGCCCCGAGCACGGCGCGCAGGGCCGGCAGGTCGCCGAGAATCTGCGGCAACACTTCATAACGGTGCAGGGTGCCCAGCAGGTTGGCGACGTAGAGGTCGAGGGTCTGGCGGTTTTGTCCGGCCAGTTCACTGCGGTAATAGCGCTCGGCCAGATGCTCCAGCGGCCACAGCAGCGGCGCCAGGCACAGCGCCAGCAGGGCGAGGCTGCGCCAGCGGGGTCTGCGGGGAAGGGTAGGTTTCATGAGCCGGATGCGCCTGAGTGAACAGGCGCATTATGCCTAGGCTCAGGCGAAGACGTCAGCGTCCTTGAGCAAGGCGCCGACCTGATCCTTGGCCGACAGCTTCGGCACTTCGTCCAGTTGCCAGTCGATGCCCAGAGCCGGGTCGTCCCAGCGAATGCTGCGTTCGGACGATGGATCGTAGTAGTTGGTGGTCTTGTAGAGGAATTCGGCGAACTCGCTCAGCACCACGAAACCATGGGCAAAGCCTTCCGGAACCCACAGTTGACGGTGGTTTTCAGCCGACAGTCGCACGGCAACCCACTTGCCGAAGTGCGGCGAGCTGCGACGGATGTCCACGGCTACATCGAGCACTTCACCGGCGGTCACCCGAACCAGTTTGCCCTGGGTATTTTGCAGCTGGTAATGCAGGCCGCGCAGCACGCCTTTCTGCGAGCGCGAATGGTTGTCCTGAACGAATTGAGTGTCCAGACCGGTTGCATCCTGGAACGCCTTGGCATTGAAACTCTCGTAGAAGAAGCCGCGCTCGTCACCAAATACCTTGGGTTCGATGATCAGAACACCGGGCAGATCGGTGGTGATTACATTCATGAGGTTTTTCCAGATAGGGGTGAATGGCCGACATTCTTGCGCAAAGTGCCGGCGGATGCGAGCGCTTGAATATCTCCGGTCGGGGGTTGCGCATCCACTGCAGCAATGGCGATATAGGCACCTGATAAAATCTCAGGGGTCGTCCCATGCCGCTCGCCACGTTGATTCATCGCGCCAGTTTGCCCAGCCCGCAGGTTTCTGAAGCGCAGGCACGGCAGTGGTTGGCCGAGCATTACGGGCTCAGCGGCACGCTACAGGCGCTGGGCAGTCAGCAGGACCTGAATTATCGGGTCGACAGTGAGCGTGGGCGCTTTGTCCTGAAAATCTGCCGCGGCGACTATGCACTTGTGGAGTTGCAGGCTCAGCATGCAGGCCTCAAGTACCTTGCCGAGCACTCGTCGGTGCACGTGCCCAGAGTGATCCCGGCCAGTAATGGTGAGGATCTGCTATCGCTGGAAACCGACGGCGAGCCGGTGCACGTGCGGTTGCTGGACTACATCGAGGGTCAGTCGCTGACTCATCTTGAGCATTTGGGCCATGACGTGGTGGCTGGATTCGGTCAGTTGTGTGGCGAGATGGATCTGGCACTGGCCGGCTTCGATCACCCGGGCCTTCAGCGCACGCTGCAATGGGACGCGCGCCACGCCAGTGCGCTGATCAGCCACCTGCTGCCGGTGATTCGGGATGAGCGCCAGCGCGCCTTGATCGCGCAAGCCGCCGAACAGGCTGAGCTGCGCTTGCAGCCGTTGCAGGACAAGCTGCCGGTGCAGGCGATCCACATGGACATCACCGACGATAACGCTGTCTGGCAACGCGATGCCAAGCGTCATTGGCAATTGCAGGGCGTGATCGACTTCGGTGATCTGGTGCGCACCTGGCGCATCACCGATCTGTCGGTGACGTGCGCGGCGCTGCTGCACCATGCCGGCGGTGATCCGTTTGTGATTCTGCCGGCGGTGCAGGCCTATCACGCGGTCAATCCACTGCAACATGAGGAATTGCTGGCGTTGTGGCCGTTGATCGTGGCGCGGGCGGCGGTGCTGGTGCTCAGTGGCGAGCAACAGGTCAGCATCGATCCGGGCAACACTTACAGCCGTGACAACCTTGGTCACGAATGGGAAATTTTCCACGTGGCGACTTCGGTGCCGCTGGCATTGATGGAGGCGGCGATCCTCACGTCTGTCGGCCAGTCTCTTCCAGCCATCGGCAGTGAAGGCTTCGCACCGCTGCTGCCGGAGCTGGTCGGGCGCGAATTTGCGTTGATCGACCTTGGCGTCCTGAGTCCGCATTTCGAGGCGGGCAACTGGGAGCAGGAGGGTATCGATCAACGACTGCTCACTGAAGCCGCGGCCGCGCATGGCCTGGCTGCCAGTCGTTACGGGCAATATCGCTTGTCGCAGACGCGAGTAGACAGTGCCGTCGAACCGGAGACGTTCCCGCTGCACGTTGAGTTGCGCGTGCCGCAGGGCTCGGCGGTGGAAGCGCCGTTTGCCGGTGTGCTGCATCACGCGGCGGAGGGAGTGCTGCAACTCGACGGACCGCAGCTCAGCGTGCGCCTGTGGGGCGTGTACGCCTCGCTGCACAGCGGCGCGGCGCTGGTCAAAGGTCAGGTGCTGGGTACGGTCGATGGCCCATTGAAGGTGCAGTTGAGCCGCGTTGCATCGCTGGATGCGCCATTGTTCTGCAGTCCTGCGCGCGCTGCGGCGTGGCAGGCGTTGTGCCCGTCGCCGGCAGCACTGCTGGGGCTGTCCTGCGATGCCGAGCCGGAGCTGGACGCCAAAACCTTGCTCGAACGACGCGACGCCAGTTTCGCCCGCACGCAAAAACATTATTACGTCGACCCGCCGCGCATCGAGCGTGGCTGGCGCAATCACCTGATCGACATGCAGGGCCGTTCCTATCTCGACATGCTCAACAACGTTGCAGTGCTCGGCCATGGTCATCCGCGCATGGCTCAGGTGGCGGCGCGACAGTGGTCGCTGCTCAACACCAACTCGCGCTTCAACTATGCAGCCGTGGCGCAGTTCTCCGAACGCTTGCTGAAGCTGGCGCCGGAAGGCATGGATCGGGTGTTTCTGGTCAACAGTGGCAGCGAGGCCAACGACCTGGCGATCCGTCTGGCGTGGGCCTACAGCGGCGGGCGCGACATGCTCAGCGTGCTGGAGGCTTATCACGGCTGGACGGTCGGGGCCGATGCGGTGTCGACCTCGGTTGCCGACAACCCGCGCGCGCTGGAAAGCCGCCCGGACTGGGTGCACCCGGTGACCGCGCCGAATACCTACCGTGGCGAGTTTCGCGGCCTCGATTCGGCGCCGGACTATGTGCGCAGCGTCGAAGCGCAACTGGCGCATATCGCCGCGCAGGAGCGCCAATTGGCCGGTTTCATCTGTGAACCGGTGTACGGCAACGCCGGCGGGATTTCCCTGCCGCCCGGTTACCTGAAGCAGGTTTACGCATTGGTGCGGGCCCAGGGCGGGGTGTGCATCGCCGACGAAGTCCAGGTCGGTTACGGGCGCATGGGTCACTTTTTCTGGGGCTTCGAAGAGCAAGGCGTGGTGCCGGACATCATCACCATGGCCAAGGGCATGGGCAACGGCCAGCCGCTGGGCGCCGTCATTACGCGTCGGGAAATCGCCGAAGCGCTGGAGGCCGAAGGCTATTTCTTCTCGTCGGCCGGCGGCAGTCCGGTGAGCTGCCAGATCGGCATGGCGGTGCTGGATGTGATGGAAGAAGAAAAGCTCTGGGAAAACGCCCAGGTGGTTGGCGGGCATTTCAAGACGCGGCTGGAGGCGTTGATCGATAAACACCCGCTGGTGGGCGCGGTGCATGGTTCCGGGTTCTATCTGGGGGTAGAGCTGATCCGCAACCGCGAGACGCTGGAGCCGGCCACCGAGGAGACCACGTTGTTGTGCGATCGCCTGCGCGAGCTGGGGATCTTCATGCAACCGACCGGGGATGACCTGAACATTCTCAAGATCAAACCGCCGATGGTCACCTCGCGCCGCAGCGTCGACTTCTTTGTCGACATGCTGGATCGCGTGCTCGAAGAAGGTCTGTAAACGCTGCTTTTGTGGGAGCGGGCTTGCTCGCGAATACGGTTCTTCATTCAAAGTTGATATCGACGGATGTGCCGCCTTCGCGAGCAAGCCCGCTCCCACATGGGTTCAGTGCTAATTCGATTTGTATCGGTATTTAACTGTTTTTTTTAGACGAGCGTCATTTTAAAGCATTTAAAATACGATATTTATCGGTTATAAAGTCGCCATTGCTTTGCAACCCTTCGACGGTTCCCAGGAGTCCTGATCCGATGACCACTTTGAAAAGTACCCCGCGTGACGATGGCTTCTACATGCCGGCCGAGTGGGCGCCGCAGACCCAGACCTGGATGATCTGGCCAGAGCGCCCGGACAACTGGCGCCTGGGTGGCAAGCCGGCGCAGGCCGCGCATGTTGGAGTGGCCAAGGCCATCGCCCGTTTCGAACCGGTTACCGTTGCCGTGTCGGCCGGCCAGTACGAGAACGCACGCGCACGTCTCGACGTGCCGAATATCCGCGTGGTCGAGATGTCCAGCGATGATGCCTGGGTACGTGATACCGGCCCGACGTTCGTCATCAACAACAGCGGCGAAGTGCGCGGTGTGAACTGGGACTTCAACTCATGGGGTGGTTTTGAAGGCGGTCTGTATTCGCCGTGGAACCGTGATTCGCAGGTCGGTGGCAAGATTCTCGAAATCGAGCGCAGCCCGCGTTATCGCACCGAAGGTTTTGTGCTTGAAGGCGGTTCGATTCACGTCGACGGCGAAGGCACGCTGATCACTACTGAAGAGTGCCTGCTCAATCACAACCGCAACCCGCACCTGGGCCGCGAAGAGATCGAAGCGGTGCTGCGCGACAATCTGTCTGTGGATAAGATCATCTGGCTGCCGGATGGTCTGTTCAACGACGAAACCGACGGTCATGTGGATAACTTCTGCTGCTACGTGCGCCCGGGCGAAGTGCTGCTGGCGTGGACCGACGATCCGCAGGATCCGAACTACCCGCGCTGCCAGGCGGCGATGAACGTGCTGCAAAGCAGCACCGACGCCAAGGGGCGCCCGTTCACGGTGCACAAGATGCCGATTCCGGGGCCGCTGTACGCGACCGAAGAGGAGTGCGCCGGTGTCGATCCGGTCGACGGTACGCAGGAGCGCAACCCTTCCGTGCGCCTGGCCGGTTCCTACGTGAACTTCCTGATCGTCAACGGTGGCATCATCGCGCCGAGCTTCGACGATCCGATGGACGCGCCTGCGCGGGAAATCCTGCAGAAGCTGTTCCCGCAACACGAAGTGGTGATGGTGCCGGGCCGTGAACTGTTACTGGGCGGCGGCAATATCCACTGCCTTACCCAACAACAGCCAGCCCCGCACAAAGAGTGAGTTGAGACGTAACAGCTTGAGTTGATTCATAAATCGGCCAGGCAAAGATTAGCTTGCTACACATTCAAACAAGCCCGCGGCCCTGTTGGACCGCGGGCTTGTTTGTATCCGCCTGTCGACAAATCGGAAACCTTGGCATAGCTCTTGTATCGGACAAAGTGCACTAGGGAGAGGGGGGAACTTCAACAGTTCTGTCATATACCTTGGATAACGTAGCCGCTCACGAACGGGGAGAGAGCGCTGAAATGAACGCCGAAGTGAACGTAGTCAGCGAGCGGACTTTGCATCCCATGGCCGTCAACGGCGAATCGCTCCAGATTGTCGCGCACTTTTTGAAGTCCAATGGAACGCGTCAGATCAGGGAACCTGATCCGCGCCGGATGATGATCGAGCGCTACCCCGCTGGCCTTTTCAGCGAGGCCGAACTGGAAGCGTTATGGGCTGTAATGGAAGGATAAGAACAACAACAAGGATTGGTAAAAGCGCTGCCGGGATGGTGGCGCTTTTTTATGCACGATGGAAACCATTGCGAACATTGAACCTGTGGGAGGGGGCTTGCTCCCGAATGCAATCAGTCAGTGACGATGGTGTTGCCTGACACGACGCCTTCGGGAGCAAGCCCCCTCCCACAGGATTTGTGTGAAATCAGAAGCTGTAAGTACCGGTCATCACCACGCTGCGCGGTGCGCCTGGCTGGATCTGATATTGGCTGGTGGCCGAGGCGTAATACTCGCGGTCGGTGATGTTGTTCAGTGCCGCGCGCAAGTCCCAGTCCTTGAAACGGTAGCCGACCAGCGCATCCCAGCGGCCGTAGCCCGGCAGCACGGTGGTGTTGGCGTTGTCGGCATAACGCTGGCCGACCAGGGTCAGACCGGTTTCGCCGTACCAGCCCATCTCCGGTTTCCAGGTCAGGAACAGGCTGCCGTTGTGTTTGGCCACGTTGTTGACGCGTTTGCCTTCCAGGCCGTTGTTGTCCTTCTCGATGGTGGTGTCCTGCACGCCGACGCCACCGCGCATGTACCAGTTGCCGACCAGTTTGCCGGTGGCGGTCAGCTCCACACCCCGTGAGCGCTGAAGACCGGTCATGACGGTCAGGGTCGGATCGTTCGGGTCGCTGGTGCGGCGGTTGTAGAGTTCCAGGTCGTAGACCGCCAGCGTGGTGCTCAAGCGATCATCCAGCCAGTCGCTTTTCACGCCGATTTCTTTCTGTTTGGTCAGCTCCGGACTCAAGTCGTTGCTATTGCCGGCAGCCCCCGGGGTGATGCCGATCAGGCCGCCGCCAACGGGCGAGAAGGTCTTCGACCACGAGGCATAGAACGAATGATCCTGCAGTGGCGTCCAGACAATCCCGAAGCGCGGGCTGGTGCTGTGGCTGTCACGATCCTCAGTGAGGTTCTTGAGCTGGTTGGTCGACTCGATATCGAACGTGTCGTAGCGCAAGCCGGCCAGAAGTTGCCATTGATCGTTCAGACGCAACTGATCCTGCACGTAGACCGCGCGGCTTTCGACTTCGGTGTGGCTGTCGCTGAACACCTGCATGCTGCCGGTGTGACGGAGCTCGCGGTTGGGGTTGAACAGGTCGAGCGATGGCACCGGTTGTGCGCCTGGGGTCTTGCCAGTCGCGGCGTTGTACAACTTCGGATCGCGGCGCTGGCTGCCGATCTCGACGCCGGTCAACAGGCGATGCTCAAGGCCAAAGGTATCGAAACCACCTTCCAGTTCGAGGTTGTTGTAGACGTTGCGGGTGGTCAGATCCTGCTGCCAGTGCTGGCGCGCGACCTTGTTGGTTTTCGGATCGAAGCTGGTCAGGTAGGTGTTGTCGAAATCGCTGTCGAGCTTGAACACGCCGAGGGTCTGGCGCAGCTGCCAGTTGTCGTTGATCTCGTAGGTGAGTTTCGAGCGCAGGGACTGCGCCTTGTCGTCGATGAAATCGTGATCGTTACCGTAGGTGGTGTCGCGACCGACATCCGCCGGGCGGCCATTCACACCGGGAATGCCGCGATCCGGTGTGCGGTTGTAGCGGCTGTATTCGTATTGCACCAGCCAGTTCAAGTCTGGGGTCAGTTGCCAGCTCATCGACGGCGCGAACAGCTGGCGGTTGCCGCTGACGCCGTCGCGGAAGCTGTTTTCATCCATGTTGCCCATGTTCAGGCGCAGGCTGAGGTTTTCGCTGTGGTCGGTGCTGAGGTCGGCGTACAGGCTGCGCAGATCGTCGCTGCCGCCCTGGGCCTCGATGGTCGAACGACGACCGAACTCGGGCAGCTTGCTCACGCGGTTGACGATCCCGCCCTGGCTGCCACGGCCGTAAAGTACCGCCGCCGGACCTTTGAGCACTTCGACCCGCTCGATGTTGTGCAGGTCACGCTTGTACTGGCTGTCGTCGCGGATGCCGTCCAGATAGAAGTCGTTGCTGGCGTCGAAGCCGCGGATACGCAGACTGTCGAAGCGCGTGTCGGCGCTGCTGCTGACGTTGGGAATCCCGCTCAGGGCATCACCGATGTCATTGGTGCCGTAGTCGGCGACGTTCGCGGTCTTGATCGAGTCGATGGCCTGCGGCACGTAACGCACCGGGGTGGAGGTGCGAGTCGCGGTGTTGCTGATCTTGACGCGCGGGTCCTCGGCTTGTTCTTCGGCGCTGATCGCGGTGGCGGGCAGTGCGGTGGCGGAGTAAGCAAAACCGCTGGACAGAAAGGCAGACAATCCAAGGGTGACAGGCGTGAGGCGGAACGGGGCAGGCATGGAAAAGCGCATCCGAAAGGGTGAGGAAATTCAAACGCGCAAATGGTAATGCTTTGCATTTGCTCCCGTAATTTATTCCTGAGAAGTTCCCCTGTCAGATTGTTTCAATTTATGTCGATTTCGATACATCCTGACCGGTCGATCCATTCGACCGATTCTCGAAACAGTCTGAGAGCCATTCCGGCGTTTTTCCCCAACACGCGTAGGAATAGTCTGCCGGCATCGAATATTTCTACTTTGTTGCCGGAGTTCTCCCATGATCCTTCACTACATTTACGATCCATTGTGCGGCTGGTGCTACGGCGCCAAACCGCTGGTGCAAGCGGCGCAGCAAGTGTTGCCGGTCGTTGTCCATGCGGGCGGAATGATGAGCGGTGCGAATCGCCAGCAAGTTTCGCCGCAATTGCGCGATTACGTCATGCCCCACGATCGGCGCATTGCCGAATACACCGGACAACCCTTTGGCGAAGCGTATTTCGAGGGTCTGCTGCGTGATCACTCGGCGGTTTTCGATTCGACGCCGCCGATTGCGGCGGTGATGGCGGCAGAGTCCATCGACGGTCGCGGTTTGCAGATGCTCGGACGTTTGCAGACGGCGCATTACGTGGAAGGACGGCGGATTGCCGATGAATCCGTACTTTTCGAACTCGCCCGTGAGTTGGGCTACACCCGTGACATCTTCGCGGCTGCGTTTAAGTCCGCTGATACGACAGCGCATGTAAAGGCCAGCCGCGCACTCTTGGCGCAACTGGGTGGCCAAGGTTTTCCGACATTGGCGCTGGAGCAGGACGGGCAGTTCACCTTGATCGACATCAGCCCATGGCTTGGCAATCCTCAGGCTTTCGCCGACTGGTTGGGGCAAGCGGTGGTCGCGGTTGAGCCGGGGCAATCCGCCGCGCAATGCGGTCTCGACGGTTGCGCGTAATCGCACTGGATTCACTGGTTGAGCGCATTTCCGAGCAATGCGCTATCGCAAAATCTACGATTCTTAGACGATTTTTACCTATTTAAAGACGATTCTTGAAATTGACACATTATTGAGGGCGCGGCTACGATTCGGCCCAACGCCTGTGGCCAACCGCCATGACTCAAAAATAATAAAAGGGCCCGACACGGTTTTGCCGTGGGCGGGTCTTTTTGTTTCGGGGTGAAAAAAGAGTGCAATAGCGCCGTTTCAGCCGTTCGACACAGCGCGTTTCAACCCGTAATAAGGAAAACAAAATGTTGAACAAGCGAATCAGTCTGATCGCACTGGGGATGTTGAGTGCCACTTCGGCAATGGCTGACGGCCAGGCCGAATCCAAGGGTTTTGTTGAAGACAGCAGCCTGAAAGTGCTGCTGCGCAATGCCTACATCAATCGTGATTACAAAGACGGCAACCCGGACAAAGCCGAGTGGGGCCAGGCGGCCATCGGTACGTTCTCTTCCGGCTTCACCCAAGGCACCGTTGGTGTGGGTGTCGATGCTTTCGGTCTTTACGCACTGCGTCTGGATGGCGGCAAGGGCCGCAGCGGCGCCGGTGGTATCGACTTCTTCAAACAGGGTGACAGCGGCAATGCGGCTGACGACCTGTCCAAGGGTGGCGCTGCGGTCAAATTCCGCGTGTCCAACACCGTGCTGACGTACGGCGACCAGATGCCGGCCCTGCCGGTGCTGAACTACGACAACTCGCGTCTGCTGCCGGAAAGCTACACCGGTACCTTGATCACCTCCAAAGAGATCAAAGGCCTGCAACTGGACGCCGGTCGTTTCACTGCCGAATCGCGTAAAAGCGCTGAAGGCCGTGACAGCGGTGGTCTGAAGTCGATCAACGTGTTGGGCGGTAGCTACCAGTTCACCGAACAGTTCAAGGCGGCGTTGTACGCTTCCGACGTTGAAGACGTCATGAAGAAGCAGTACGTGAACGCCAACTACGTGTTCCCGATCGACAAGGATCAGTCCCTGACCCTGGACTTCAACGGCTATCGCACCAAGCTCGACAAGTCTTATGCCGACATCAAGAACACCGGCGGCCAGGACAACAAGATCTGGAGCCTGGCGGCCACATTCGCCACCGGCCCGCACTCGTTCACCGTGGCGCACCAGCGCAGTACCGGTGACAGCAACCTGGGTTATCCGTACGGCGGTTATCAGAACGATGGTCGTCGTCAGGGCGACGGTGGCAACACCATTTACCTGGCCAACTCGTACTGGTCGGACTTCAACGCTGAAGACGAGCGCAGCTGGCAACTGGGCTACGGCCTGGACTTCGGTGCCTTTGGCGTACCTGGCCTGAGCTACAACTTTGCTTACGTGCGTGGCGACAACATCACCACCGACACCAGCAGTGGTGGCACCGAGCGTGAGATCTTCAACCAGGTCAAATACGTCGTGCAAAGCGGTCCGGCGAAAGACCTTAGCGTGAAACTGCGCAGCTCGATTCTGCGCGTGTCGCAGAAATCCGCCGACTACAACAGCAGCGGCAACGAAGTGCGTGTGTTCGTGGACTACCCGATCAACATCTTCTGATGAACGATCCGGTGTAAGAAACATGAGAAAACCCCGACTGGCTCGGGGTTTTTTTTCGACGTCTTTTTCGCAAAAACCGTAAAAAACCCGTGTTTTTGTCACGTAAAAGTTGTTTTGAAGCGTCTTCAAGTACCGTTTCAAGCAGGGCTTTAAATGCCTGAAATTCTTTCTCATGGACGCAAATTCTCCACCTAATAGATTAGGCCGCTCAACGCAGCGGAGAATTTGGTAATGATCGTTTTGAACAGAGAAGTGGGCGAATCGCTACGGCGCGACAAATATGTCAACGTCCAGGGTGGTGACTTCAATCTCTACGGTCATTTTGCCGACTTCGTCAGACTGACCAAAAGTTGGGAAAACATGGAGCCAGACAGTTACTACGGTCAGGCCGAAGCCGGCATGCGTTACCGTCGTTACAGCGACTTTGAGTACAACCCGAAAACACGTGAATTGAAGCAACTCGAGCATCGCGCCTACGTGCAGTCGAAAGAGAACAACGCCTACGTGGGCGGTGTTGTGCGGCACTTTCAGGACTTCTCTGATGAAGTGATCACTTCGCCGGTAATGCGCAGCCTGATCGACACCGATTTTGAAGTGTACAAAAGCGTGTTGCCGGAAGAATTGCACGATGAGATTTGGCAGTGCCAGATTCATCAGATCCGCATCGAGATCAAACCCGGCAAGCAACTGGAAATCACCCCGGAAGGGATTCACTGCGACGGCTATCCGTTCAGCGGTGTGCACTTCTGGGGGCGCAACAATGTCGAGGGCGCGGAAAGCCGTTTGTACGATGTTCACGAGCATCAACTGGCGTCGACCACCTACAAGGAAATCCTCGACACCACGTACTTCCTTGATCGCGACATGCGCCATTACGTGACTCCGGCGCGCAACACCCACACGCATGCCATGGCGTACCGGCAGATTCTGGCGATTTCCTTCTCGCGGCCCGGGACCGCTTTCGACATTGTTCGCTAATCAGATCACCCCAATCGATGGCGTCGAGTGCTCGACGCCGGTGGTGCTGCGACGCGCCACCGCCAAGGACGCGCAGCGCATGGAGCGCTTCTTCCGGCAGTTCGACGAAGTGTCGTTCTGCGAATGGCAGGACGCCAAATGCCTGCGCGGTGTATTGATCCAGAAGACCACCACGGCCTATCTGGCCTTCGACGTCGAAGGCGAAATCGTCGGTGCGGTGCTCGGCGGCATGCTCGGTAGTCGCGGCACCATCAACCACTTGGCGGTCAGCCCACGCTATCGCAGTCAGGGCGTCGGCCAGCGGTTGGTGGAAGCGGCGTCATCCGACATGAAACGGGTCGGTGTATTACGGATGTTTCTGTTCGTCGACGATGCTAACCTCGCGGGCAAGCGATTCTGGACTGCCCAGGGTTTTTGCGAACCCCACGGCGAGCGGACATTTGAGAGGGATCTATGAATGAAACGTCCGGCAGTGCGCCGCTGATGGCTGCTCATCAGCCATCGCGCACGTTTGCCGAAGCCAGCCCGGTGGTGGCCGGTTACTTCACGGTGTCGTTCGTGTTCGGGCTGATGGCGGTCAACGCCGGGCTGCCGATGTGGCTGCCGGTGGCGATGTGCTTGTTCGTCTACGCCGGCGCTTCGCAATTCGCCGCACTGGCGCTGATCTCCAGCGGCGCTTCGCTGACCACCATCGTGCTGACCACCTTCCTGATCAATGCGCGGCACATGCTGATGTCGGTGTACATGGCCAAGGCCTTGCGCGCATTGGGGCTCAGCCGCATGGAACGCTGGGCTTACGCCGGTGGCCTGACCGACGAGTCCTTCGCGTTCCACAGCGTCAAACTGGGTACCGGCGCGCCGGTCAACATTCGTTACCTGATCGGCTTCAACCTGTTCTGCCACACCTCTTGGGTGCTGGGCGGATTGTTGGGCGCTGTCTGCGCGCAATATGCATCGCACCTGATCAAATATCAGCTCGACTACGCACTGACCGCGATGATGCTCTACGTGCTGGTGTCGCTGTGCAACACCCGCAACAAACTCATCGCCGCCGCGGCTGCCGTCGTCTGCATGGGCGCGCTGAGCCTGGTCGGTACTTCGCCGTTCAACGTTTTCATCGCCACGTTCGTGGGCTGCGGAGTGGGTGTATGCCTGACCAAACGTTCCTGATTCTGGTGGTCGCGCTGATGATGGCCGTGACCTTCCTGCCACGCGCGCTGCCGCTGCAAGTCAACACCGAGCACTGGCCGCCGTTCGTTGCGCGGGCGCTGGAATACCTGCCGGTGGCGATCGTCGCTGCGATCAGCCTGACACCCTTGTTGATCAAGGATCAGCACCTACAGCTCGATCGCCCGGAATTTTATGCAGCCATTCCGACGTTGTTATGTGCGTATTTCAGCAAAAACCTCTTTCTCAGTGTGGCGGTTGGGACGGCTGCGTACATTGCGCTCGGCTCGTTCATGTAGCGGCAGATCGACCACGTCATTCAGGGCCTGCCCCGACAGGTTCGGGTTGTTCACCGCCAGACGCACTTCGAGGAAATCCTCGAATCCGGGGAAAATCGTCAGGCCGTTCTTTTGCGCGGCCTCACGAGAAACCATGCCCACCGCGTCCATCTGCGTGATCAGCGACAGGGTCAGGGTTTCGCTGCAGGAATAGACCATGCGTTGACCGTTCTCGTGATTGCCCAGTCCGGCGTCGAGAAAACGCAGGAAACTGTGGGAATACGGACAATCTTCCGCAGGACGCACCTGAAACTTGTTGCCCAGCAACGTCAGTGGATCGTTTTCCTGCCCGCAATGGGCACCGACTACCTGCACCTGCACATCCGGCAAAACAATGCTCGGCAGACCCGGCCGCTGCGGGCCGATCAACACCGCAAGATCAAAGTCTTCATTCTTCAGCTTGCTGAGGTTCTCCATCGACTCGGCGTAGCTGAATTCCATCTGGTAATCGGGAAACACCTCGATCAGGCGTCCGATCATTCGCCGGTTGAAGTCAGACGACAACGTGTTGTTCAACGCGACCTTCAATGTGCGCTGTCCCGGCACCTTGAGCGCCTCGACCTTTTCTTCCATCTGTCGCGTGGCAATCAGCACTTTGTCCATGTAAGGCGTCAGCTCCGTGCCTTGCGGCGTCAGCGTCAGCCCTTTGTTGGAACGTCGAAACAAGCGGAAACCGAACTGCTCTTCGACCTTGTTCAACTGCGCGGCCAGGGCCTGCACAGTCAGGCACGAATGCTCGGCTGCGGCCGACAACGAGCCGGTCTGCACGATGCGCATGAGGTTGCGTAAGGTTCTGCTATCCATGGGTAATGCCCTCTGAAGTGGGCTGGGTATTGTTGTTTACGAGACTGCCGATCCGGCGTCATATGCCGGCTATATTCCAGCACCTGAGCATAGTTGTCGCGGGTTTAGTAGCGAATTGATGTCCCCGCCGATGGCTGGAAGCTGACACAGGATCGGGATTTTTGATGACGTGGGGGTGATTGGGGTCAAGAAAAGTGCGTGGTTTTGGTGCGCAGGGAGGGTTTTTCGAGGAGAAACGGCTTATGGCTCCTGTAATTTCCCCCGGCGAGATATGCGCATATTTTTCAGCTTTGAGCGCGAGTGCCCTTAGCATCAGGGATGCTTTCCAATTTCGTCTTCACCAGTTTGTTGCGACTCTAGAGCCGCCATTCACGGGGCGCTGAAGAGCGTCCGCATGTGAATGCACATAGGCAAAGTTCGCCAGCACTTCGACTAGGCAAGCGAAATGCTCAAATAAACCAGGCAATAAAAAACCGACATTGCTGTCGGCTTTTTGCTCCCTTGAACAAGGGTAGAGGTCTCACCCGAGCGCTGATCTTCAGGTCATCAACGGGGTTCCTAACGCCGACTATCGCCACCTGATGGCAGTCGGTTTCGCGCTCTTGAGGCAGATCCTCTGCCACGGAACATTAACGTGTCAACTTGGAAATTCTTAGGCGTTTATTCGTATGCGAATAATTTCATGTAAAAAATTCATATGTGTACTACGCTCATCTTGCGGACCCGCTTAGAAGGACAATCATGCCTACCTCATCCCCAGCCCTCACCCCGCGTGAACAACTCGACGTCCCCGAGGCCGGGCGCGTCGCGCTGAAGTTTTTCTTCAATCTCATGGAGCGCTGGGGTTGCAACGCCGAACAGCAGCGCACTTTGCTGGGCGGCGTCGGCAACACCACGTTCTACAAGTACAAACACCTGCCGCCGAACATTCGCCTGCCACACGACACGCTGGAGCGAATCTCGTATCTGATGGGTATTCACAAGGCCTTGAGCATCATCTTCAGCAACAGCCGCGAGCGCGCTTATACGTGGGTCAGCAGCCCCAACACGGCTGCGCCATTCAATGGCCGGACCGCGCTGGATTACATGCTGGCGGGGAGGGTGGTCGATATCGCCGACGTGCGCCGCTACCTCGATGGGGTGCGCGGTTGAAGGCCCCGCCGCTGGCTGAGCCGCAATGGCCGAAGGCCTACCGGATCGTCAACAGCAGCTTCCCGCCGATTGCGTTGTTCGAAGACGTGCTCGACCCCGAAGACCTGGAAATCGCCTACGCGCTGGAAGCGCTGACCAACGATCGCCTGATCGAGCAGGCCGGCGTCCTCGCCCGCGTGCGTCCCGAAGACCGGCTCTCCGGCCCCGGTTCAACTCCGGTGATGGCGGCGTTTACCCACATCGGCAAAAGCAGCCGCTTCACCGATGGCGCCTTCGGCGTCTACTACGCCGCCAGCAGCCAGGCCGCGGCCATCGCCGAAACCTGCTATCACCAGGAACGTTTCCTCGCGGCCACCAACGAGGCGGATCTTGAGTTGACCATGCGTACTTACGTCAATCGTGTGGTTAAGCCGCTGCATGATGTTCGTGATGACTTTCCCGATTTGCATCAACCCGATCCAGACGCCTATGGCCCATCCCAGGCGTTTGCTCGACAACTGCGTGAGTCTGCATCCTGGGGACTGCTCTACAACAGTGTTCGCCTGCCGGGTCACGAATGTGTTGCTGCGTTCCGCCCGCCAGCGGTGTCGGTTCCGAAGCAGGGTAAGCATTTGCGTTATGTGTGGAGTGCGAGTCAGAGAAGGATTTCATTTGTGTTTGAGATCAGTCAGGTGTGAATCGCAAGAAGCCCTCGCTGTATGGCGAGGGCCTCTTATTGGTAGTTAACGTCAATGGCTTGCTGTTGGCGCATCCAGCACTTTCACCACATCGTCGATCAGCGCCTTGCTCAACTCCTGCAGATACTGAGAGGCATAAGAGTGAAGGTCAGGATCGCGAGAAACTGTGGAGTCGGTGGTCAGTAGCTTGGAGATGTGAAGCAAGTGTGAGGCGTGCGAGAGGGCGGCCATCACTGGAACACCACGATTGGTGCGGAACAGCGCTTGATTGGCCTGGAAGGAAAAGTGCGTAAGGCCTGGGGTTTTCAAATCGAGGTAGTCGGTCATATCGCTTCACCTGCCGTACGTAAGGCGTGGAGTGAGGTAACCGGTGTGGCAGCGCGGCGGATTACGGATGGATCGATGGCATTCATTTGTGAACTCCCTGTATCAAATGAGAGCTGCCGATTCGTTATCAGGCGAATGGGTGGCAGCTATGCGCGGGCTGATAAACCGGAGATACAGGAACCCGGCAGACCCGAAGGTCTCCCACGCACAGCCGCCATTGCACGGTAATGCAGACACAAAAAATGCGCCGGCAAACGTGAGTTGGGGCGCTAGTGCGCCTGTATCTTACGCGGGTTATCAGGCCCGGTCGCTGAATTGGCAGCGACGGGTTTGACGGTAGCTTGAGGAAAAGCCGATGCACAATCGTGGCCAGTAGTGGCTTTGCTTGGCTTCTCGTTACAGCAGATTTCTCAGGATTTCCCGCTACATATTTCGTCGCATTTTCCTGGAAAACGTTTATCGTTTGTTTATACGGCATGGCCGTACAGTGCGATTCATGTATACAATTATCGAAACGGACATTTTCAAGCGCTATGCCGAAGCCATATGGGAAGAGGGTGAGCGCGATGAATTCATAAATTGGCTTGCTGCAAATCCGTTGGATGGTGATGTCGTGCCTGGCAGTGGTGGTATGCGCAAGGTGCGCTGGACTCGTAGCTGCATGGGTAAACGAGGCGGCGCACGGGTCATTTATTACAATACGCTTTCTGAAGGCTCGATCTGGTTACTCATTGCCTACACCAAGGCAAAGTTTGACGATTTACCCATAGCCTTCCTTAAGCAACTGAAGGAGGAAATCAGCGATGGTCGATGAACTGGAGCAATTCCAGCAGGACTTGCTGGAATCTGTACGTCAGATGAAGGCCGGAAAGGCCGCGCGCGTAACGCAGGTGCCGCTTTCTGCGGCAGCAGAAGCGCGTGCCAAGGTGGGCGTTTCACAAAGTGCGTTTGCCAAACTTATCGGTGTGAGTCTGCGGACTTTGCAGGATTGGGAGCAGGGTCGCCGGCAGCCGACGGGTGCAGCGCAAACTCTCCTGAGGGTTGCCAGTCAGCATCCTGAAGCGTTGCGGGATTTGTACCCTGCCTGAGATTGTTTACGTACAGGGAGTAAGTCTCAGGCACAGAAGCATCTACTACAATCTAGAAATAGCAAAGCCCCTGCATTTATGCAGGGGCTTTGCTTTGCGTGGTGCAAGTAGTGAAAGTTGAGCCAGGTTATAAACGGGTCTATCCCTTAATTTCTCATCGCCGCTTACCAGCGCGCGGCCGCTCCTGCTTACGTAGTGGTGGCTCTATTCGAGCGCTTCCAAGTGAAGCACCCTCGGATACTTACGCCGAGAGCTATACGCATGGACGGCCCACATGCCAAAAAAACCACCGAGCAGGCCTGGGATAAAGGAGTTCGCACCATCAGGAGTCAGAAAGATCGGTCGGGGACCGTACATGGCGAATAGGAAACCTGCTGCTCCTAAAACGAGCGGTGAAAAAATCACATCGACCAGTTTCCCGGTCTTGGATTTCTTCTGAGGCTTCGGACGTGTGAACTGACCGTAGTTACTAAAACCTTTTGGAAGACCTCTCAACGTACCCTTTAGACGTGGTTTCCGATCGGTGCTTGTGTGAAGGATTTCAATCACTGCTCCGTCGTTCGAGTCTAGGAAATCAAACGATAAGATAGCCTCATTCGCTTGTTTATTGACGTAGGGAACGATTCTAAAATCGTTCACGGCCCGACTGCTCTTCAGCACTGAGACCGAAAGTATTTTCCCATCCTCGCCTACTTGGACACGAAGCGGATCCTTTTCGACGATGGCGTCGCCAGTAATAGTGTTTTCGCCACTGTTCCAGATAACCAAAAGTGATTTGGTCAAGCGAGGAATGCTATGTCCGTTGTACTGAACGACGATTGCAGGCGGCAGCGAATCAGATGCACTGCCTAATAAATGCTCGCCTAAATAGACGTGGGAGATTTTGGTGCGCTTTCGGGCCCAAACATAAGCGAGAACGGCAAAGGCTACGCTGCCAACCGCAATCATGCCGTTCAGCCAGCCCAGTCCAAAAAAGTGCAAAGCTTTGTCGATCCACTCCACGGCGCTTCCCTCGCATGCCGCTGATGCTGGAAATGATGGGCTTATCACGCCCCTTTTTACGTCCAGCAAAAATAACAAAGGCCTGCATCGCTGCAAGCCTTTGATTTATATATGGTGCCGGCACCAGGAGTCGAACCCGGGACCTACTGATTACAAGGAAGGTGCTTCAAGCATAGAAATCAAGCACTTATGCGATTCCTTGTTACGTCCAGATACGCCAAGGCCCGCGTGAATAGCGGGCCTTGTTTCGCTTGTTACGTCCGGTTTGCTCATTCTGCAGAAGGAGAAACGGTCGGCACACTGTGGTCGTAGACGTCCATCATCTTCGGGTCGCGGTGGCCGCTCGCCTCCTGTTTATCCGCTCGCGTACCTGCCGTGTCGGTGATGCCACGTCGTTTCAAGTCGTGAAGCGCAAACCGTTGTTCGGGTGTGATGATCTCGTCTGCCAAAGCCAATGTGATAAATCGTTGCCACGCCGTGTCCAAGCTCGACTTGCGTAGCGGCCCGCCGTGACTGGCCACGATGATGGGCCGTCGTGACGGTGCGATCGGTATCGCCGTTTTGCGTTTGGCCCATACCTTGGCTCGATAGGCTTTGGCGTGATCCCAGGCTTTGCGCAGTCGCGGTGTCCAGCGAACGATGTTGTCACGGCTGCCTTTGCGGCGGTTGGTGAGAACGCCACTTTCCAGCTCGTTCGCGTCGGTCAGAGTGACCACTTCGATTCCGCGTAGCCTGCAGAGATATGCCAGCTCCATCACGTAGCCGAGGTACTCCGGACAGCCGCCTTTTTCACCCCTAATCAGCAAGCCTCGGGCAATTGCTCGATCAATGAGCGTATCCATGACTAGGTGATTTGGCAGGCGACGTTGTTTTCGTTCAACAGGGGCTTCGATGCCCAGCGCGGGATTCACATCCAGAAACCCCCGGTTGCGACCCCACTGCAATACGCGCCGCAAGTAGCGGAGAGCGTGCGCAGCCTTCGACGGAGTACCCTCGTCTGCGAGCCGATCAACGATGCGCTGCACTAGGGCAGAAGAGAACTTGCGCACCGCCAAGTCTCCGAGCGGCTTTCCCAGCTTTGTGGGCAGTTTCAGCAGAACATCACGCGAGTAGCAGTAGTCATCGTGGGTTTTCGGACTGAGCTTCTTATACCGGTCACTCTCATGAAACTGGCTGCAAACGTAGCGCAGCGTGCCACGGTCGACGTTGGATGCCTCGTCCATGATCTGGTGCAGCTCGGCCAGCGAAACGTCTGCCGGCGCGATGTTGCGCCGGCGTTGTTTTCCCGTCTCGTCATAGTGCAACGTGTACCAGACTCGACCTTTTCGGTGATCGAAGTAAACGGCCGCTGGAAGAGCGGCCTGGTCGATGTGGGTGGGTATATGCGGATTGTGCTTCCGCTTCCGAGCTTTCCTCATAGGATATCGGCTTCGTATCGCTCTGCTGCGACCGACTTCATGCCGGCAGCTTGGTTGATTAGATCTAGCGTCGTCCACGGCCCTGTGCGGCCGCGAAAAAGCCGGACACCTTGTTCGATCAGCGTCTTCTCTACGTCCGATCGGCGCTGGTATCCGGTGATGCGCTGCAGGTCTTCAAATATCAAGACATTGCTCGACATGGTCATCCTTCGGTTTGGTGACGCCTTAGCCAGTGTAGTTCTTGCGCTGAGGCGTTGTGGTTAGAACATTGCTGTCCATCTACTAGCAGTGCTTCAGCGTGAGTAGCGCTTTCCTCGCGACATCCGTGCAGCAATTCTTTCCGCCATTAACGCGGCCCATTCCTCAGCTTTCCGTTTCTGTCGAATGCGGCTACAGCTTCGATGAGTGCGCGTCGATCGCGCTTTTCCGCAGATATCGCAGATGCTCGGCAGATCGAGCCGGTGGCTGGCCATTGTCGGCCGTAGACGAGGTGCGTTAGCCTCGGCGACGCTGCCGTTGTGGGATTGGTCTTGCATGGTTCTCTCCTTTCAGGGGTGGCAGGTGCCATGGGGTTGCAGCCCCATGGCACCGACTTCTCGGTCGCTTAGCTGAGAATCCAAATCATCAAATCCGGTACCTGCACCGCGACGATGGCAATCAACACCACCGTCACGAGGGCGCCTATCAACTGCCCAATCAGTGCTCCGCGTTCGGTTTGTTCAAGCTGCTCTGTGTTGCGCATGGTTCTCTCCTTTCAAATGTGCCGGTTGCAGCCGGCGTTATTGGTGGCTGTCTGGCGATCGCACCAGGTGCAGCACCAGGTCTTCGAATTCGTTCGTGTCTTCGCTACATGACTGCCAGTCCAAAACCGCTTGGATTTGCAGTCGGGAACAATTCAGCACCAAGATCTCGCGCTGACCATCCGTAGCCCGTACCTCCAAAATGTCGACCAACCCGTTCGCACCGTAGGCTTCCGCCTGCACCGTGTTCCCAAACTCATTGAGCAGTTGGGTGATGCGATCCTGCAGGCTTTGCGTACCGCTACGATCGGTGCCGGCGACGACTTGAATCTGCATGGTTCTCTCCTTTCCTGGCTGTCGACGCGGGTTGCAGCCCTACGCCTGGAACATCCAGCACTTGACCGTGGGTGACTTGGTGATCGTGTTGTTATTGCGCGTGGCCTGGTAGGCGCGCACCGCGCTGTCGACGGCTTTGTTCGATTCCAGAAATTTGCGGCAGCGAGATTCCTTCAGGCGATCGCGCAATTCGCTGACGTCGGCCAGCTTCTGGCGGTGTTCTGCGGCGCGCTCGACAAACTCGTTGAGGTTGATAGCGATGACGTTGTCTTTCTTGCTGTGATTGACCACCGGCCCTTCGGCATCAAGGCCCTGCAGGTACTCGTAGACTTCCCAGAACTCCGCGACAACCGGATGGTCTGCGCTGATCGAGCTCTGGCGCTCGATGGCCATCGAGACAATGCAGCGCTGGGTTGCGCTGATCTGGGCATCGCTCAGCGGTACCAGCGAGCGAATGCAGTCCACCAGGCCGAGCAGCTGTGCGTGGTTTTTCACGATGCGCTCAACGCGGATGTAGCCTCGCAACTGATTTCCGCAGTGCTGGCATGCCGCTTTTTCGTTATTCGCTGGGTATTCGTTGTCGCAGGTGACGCAGTGGGTGTGTAGCCGGCGCAGGCGCGCTTCGTGGGCCGGGATCTTATCGGCGAGGGTGGACATGACGTCGCTCTCGCGCTTCACCGCCTGCAGCAGGAAGTAGCTCAACTTGGAGCCATCAAAGGCTGTCAGTCGATCAGCTGCCGCTCGGCTTTCTGGTGTCACGTTAGGCCGCACAAAATGCAGTTTCACGATCCTCGTCATGATGGCTTCTGACGCAATCACGGGCGCGTTTTGGCTGATGGCGATCGTGCCTCTGAACGGTGGCTCGTAGGTTTCGTTGCCGGCGGTTTTAACGCCTTTGGTCGCCAGTGTGCCGCCGCCGAAGTAGTCCTTCAGTTCGTCCCATTCAAAGTTTTTTGCGTGTGATTTGTCGTCGCCGCTCCGATCCGACTCAAGCAAAACCACAGGCATGCCGGATACCTGGCCCATCAACCGGCTGCGGCCGGCTTTGGTGGATTTGGACGGGTCGAATCCTTCGTAGCCGGCGCGGCCGAGCAACTTCCAAAGCAGGTTGAGCAGAGTGGTCTTACCGGCTCCGGCCTCGCCGGTCGCTTCAAGGAAGGGAAAGGACTGATAGCGTGCCCGGATCTGCTCGGCGAACAGCGAACCGAACCAGAATGTCAGCGCGACAACGCCCTGCGCGCCAAAGCACGTCCACAGCAGTTTTATCCACTCGTCGCTGTATTCCTTCGGGTCGCGCTGGATCCGCACCGGCACGGCACGTTGCAGGGTTTTCAGGCGCAGCTTGCCGAACTCGAAAAATTCTTCATCGTTGACGTCGACCACCTGACCATCTTTTACGGCTAGGTCGCCGTACACGTAGCAGGCGTACTCCTTGCTGTACCCGACAAAGTCGATCGTCTGGACCGTTTTGATCGCGAACAGTTGGTCCTTCATGATTTTGTCGAGCTGCTGACCGCTGCCGGTGAACACGGCGCCGGCGGCCATGCCGAGCAGCCGTTTTTTGAATTCGCTCGCGGCCGCGACCTGGCCACCGGTGAAGGTGTTCTTCACTGAGCCGCCGTCGTGTGGGAAGTCGACGCGGAAGAAGTACCAGGACTCGTCCGTGATCTCATTGCGTTGGAAGTACAGCGCTTGGGGATAGCAGTTGGCGATCTCAACAACACAGCCGGACATGCGCAACGCTTTTTCTCGCATCGCCTTGTTGTTCAACTGCTGCTCTTCGTGGTTCTCGCTCGTTTCGAGCGCCTGCATGGCATTGTTGAACTTGCTGATGTCCAGCTTCCACCAGTACAGGCGAGACTCAAACCCGAAGTGAAATTCTTCGCGCTCGCGCCAGTTGTACATCAGCAGCGCTTTCTCTGAGGCGCTTTCAGCGATCAGCAGGGCGCCATGGTGGCGAGCCTCATTCAGATCCGCTTCTGTGCGCTTGCGTCGTTCGGCTTCGTCACCAATAAAGGCCCATCGCTGATGCAGGTCGTTCCAATCGACTTTCCGCGCGTCGCGCTGCGGTATTTGTGCAGCGGTGCATTCAAAGCCCATGGCTCTAGCCATGACGACCCATTTACGCGTGTAGCGGTGTGCGCCAGGCTCGTTGTCCAGAGCCCAGACCAATCTTGGCAAGTTGCCGGCCCGATCAGCGGCAAGTGCTTTGAGTGAGGCCTCGGGAAAGGCGTTTGACGACATCGCTGCTACCGCGTCGATCTCGTTGTGCTGCAGAGCGATCGCGTCGAAGATCCCCTCAACGATCCAAAGCTCCGAGGTCTGTGTGAGGTCGACGTAGGGGGAGCACCACCAATAGCCCTTGTAGGATTCGCCCGGCTTGAAGCGTGCCTTCTTTTTACCGAAGCGCTGAGGCTGGTCGATCAGGCGCTCCCAATAGCCGCCGTGCTCGAGCGCAAACCGCACTGTGGCCGAGCCGATATTCAAAGTGCGATCGAAGTAGTTCTCCTGGGTGAACAGACCCGCGACTAGATCAATCTTGAATCCGCGAGCGAACTCCATGTAGGCGCGTGCGCTAGCGGTCGGTTGGTCATCTGTTGCCGGCGCACGTTTGCTCCAGTCATCAAACAGATCGGCATACAACTCTTTGACATGCCACTGTTGACCACACTTGCTCTCGCGGCCGCACTTGATGAAGAACGGGTTTGCAAAGCTGGAGTACAGCTCTTTCTTGTTGCAGGCCGGGCAGGTGCCACCTCGCATGAAATCGGTGCCGACCCGGTGTTTCAGGCCGTAATCGAACTCAAGTCGGGTCAATACGTCGGCCCGGATTTTCTCTTCCATCTTCATGCCTGCTTTTTGATAGCGACCCGGAGGGCGCCGAGAGTTGTCTTTTGAGCCGCCAGTGCGGGGTAGGCCGAGAGAATGGCGCCGGTGCGCAGACCATCAGGAACGCAGCGAAACCGATCCGAGTACCAGTGCTCCTGAATGCCCAGGCGCAGCCGCTCTCGGAGCTCCTGCAACAAGGCTTCGGCGAGGCTTTCGCTCAGGCTCATTTGTATGGAAAGTGCTGTGTTCATGGCTTTTTCCCTTATTCCGGGCGCAATTCACCCAAACCCACACGCAGACGGTGGAGCGATTCGGTCAGTTGTTGAGGGCTTTCGGTCGGGGCTCCGAGGCCTCGACCAGGTACTGGAAGATCAGCGCGACGGGGATGGCGTAAGATTTGCCGCTGGCTGGGTCGGCAAAGACTGCAACCGATTCACTGCTGTTTTTCAGATCAAGGCGTCGCTGGCCAGCGCCTGCGCGCAGTTGTCCGTATGCCAAGCCCGTCAGATTCTCGGCAAGGAAAGTGGGTACCTCCAGAGTTGTCTGCAGATGGGCGACCGTTCGGGTAAAGAGCTGCTGATCGTTGCCAAGGTGCTCTGCCTGGTGGCGCTGCATGTAGCAGAGCGCGGCGTCTTGCATGGAGGCGCGGTACTCACGCTCGGGGTTTTGTTCGCTGATCAATGTGTTCATCAGGCCGTCTCCAATCCAAGTAGGTCCATTTGCTGCTCGCCTTCCTTTTTCATTGCCTGCCGGCGAATAGCGACGGGAGCCACTGGCAAACAAACAGCCGGGTTCGGCATGCCTGATGGGCTCATTTCGTGAGTCATTTCAAACTCAGCCCGGACCGACCAACCGCAGGCCTCGTTGATGCATTGCAGGTAGGCAATACGCAAAAAGATATGCGTGCCCTCACTGGTCCGGATACGCATTCGCTCACGGCAGTGCGGACATACCAGCTTATAAGTGCTCACTTTTTTCTCCCCGCCGCTAATCGCGGCCCTCGGCTGACGCCGAAAAATGGCGACGCTTCCAGCGCCTATTTCGATTTCTAGCTGCCCGGATTTTCCCGATGCAGAACGATCACGGCGGTGATCTCTTCATGTCTGGCTGCAACGTGCGCACGGTGAGCCGCAAGAATGGCTTGCACTTCTTCGTCGTCGATGACGCCGTCTTGGAGTGCTTTGGAAATGATCGCGTCGACCATGCCGCGCTTCACCGCTGTGTTGATCGAGCGGGCGTAGAGGTCGAGGTTGTCCAACTGCTCGGCTTCGGCAACCGGAACGAAAACGCCGCCGTACAGGTTGCAGACGAAGTCGGGTAGGTGAGTGGTCCCGGTCTGTGACTCCAGTAAGCAAATCTGCTCGTCAGTAAGCGGCCGGCTGCCTGCGTTCTCATAGGCATGGTTGTCGAACTTCTTCACCGACATACCCAAGCGTGGAGCCGCGCAATCACGTCCGCCTGGATACGCACAAATCACTGCGCTTACGACCTGCCGACGGGTTTCTAGAACGGTGCGTTTCATCTTCTGGTTTCTCGCCTGGCCTAATGCCATTAATTTGAAATCACACCGTCTTTGATTTTGAGAAGCACAGCTGCTCGTCGGGCTTCGCCTCGAACCCCCTTCTTGCGACCGTTCAACAAATCGCTGACCAAATTTTTGTTCAGGCCGTGTTCGCGGCAGAAATGCGCAATGGTTATCCCGTTGCGGTCAAGTTCTGCGCGGGCTTGCTCGGCTGTAAGGAGGACGGGCATAGTGTTCATGTGTGTTCAATCGTGTTGTGTGTGCCATCATTATGCCCAAGAAATTGGCTGTGTAAAGCGATGCATGCCAAAAATTTGTGTAACCGGAGAATCCTTGGAAAAAACTTTGGGCGAGCGGCTCCGGGAAGAGCGCGACCGGCTTGGAATCAATCAAAACGATTTCGCAGATATAGGCGGTGTGAAACGGAACTCCCAAGGCAATTACGAGAACGATCGACAGAGACCGGACACGGCTTACCTGTTGGCAATTTCGAAGATTGGCGTGGACGTGATGTATGTTCTTTTCGGCCGGAGGGACACGGTGGCTGGAACGCAAACCACTGTCGAAAATGAGGTTTTGAACTGCTTTCGTTCGCTGAGTCCAGGCGATCAGATCGTGGTTCACCGAGTCGCTACAGGCTTGGCCGAAGCTGCTGCGAAAAAGTCGCAGGACAACCTCCCACTGGAATGACCTCTCGTAGGACGAGGCAGCACAGCCAAATGAAGGAGTGCTCGCTTGGGGCTTCGGAAAGTCGCGATTTAGACGATCCTCTGCGGCTTTTAGGAGTAGTGAGCATGTTGGATCGAGGCGTTTTGGAGCAACTTGAGCAGGACGTTCGGGCCGTGGAGTCTGCCGCTTCTCAGCTGACGCAGTTGGAATGCATTCTGTTGAGCTTGTACCGGAAAATGTCGCAGGCCGATCAAAGCCATATCCTTCGTATCGCGGAGATGATGGCCCAGACGGATTGACCTCCGACCCTTTCACCTCACCCCGGCTCATCATGTCGGGGTGCCTGGAGCATCTGCCCCATTCTTGGCCTGCAGCCGCTTGTATTCCCTATCCACCGCCCGTTGTGCCGAAGCCTTGCTCTCATAAAGGTGGGTCAACCGCTTAGGATTGCTCTGATCACCCTCGCTCAACTTCTGCTGCTTACCGCTTTTCGCGTCTCGATACCACGCCAAAACTCCTGTGTACTCGCCGCTATCGTCTGCCAGTTCGGCTACCTCGTCACCGTCTGGCAGCATCGATTCGAGTTCAAGACTCGTGGTGAACGAATCCGAAGTGAAGCTGTGTTTCACGTTGCCGCCCAACCAGATGACGTCCGCTATTTCCTGCTTGATGCCGATCAGCGAATAGGTGAGCTCCGGTGTGAGGTCTGGACGGCCGCGCGCCAGCGAGTAACTGAGCGTCGCGCTTCCACGCTGCAGCTTGTTCCACTCGGCCCGGGCAGCCACCAGGGCGCTTTGCTGATCCGTGTACGAATGACGCAAGTCCTTGATGTTGTCGCCGCCTCCAGAGATTGCCTCCTTTTTCTGAGCACTGTTGACGTCGTAATAGAACGCTCGCACACCCGTGTAGCTGTCACGGTTCGCCTGCAGGAATCGATGCTGGTCGCCATCCCGGCGGGTCAGAGTGATGTGTGGCAGTGCCAGGCCGCTGGCACTAGTGCCATTGCCGATCGGCATGAACAGCAGCTTGCCCGCTTTCACCGTTGCGATCGCATCGTGCTCTTGTCCCAAGCGTGAAAGCAGGTTCGCGTCTGATTCGTTGGCCTGATCAAGGTGAACCACCTGGATGGCACTCAGCGCGGCGCTAACCAAAGGACCAAGACCATAGGCACCGGCGATGGCTTGCACAACGGTGTCGATCGTCTCGTCGTGCCAGCTTCGCTCCCGTTTTGCTTTCAACCCTGCAGTCAGATCCACGCTGCGAGCCCGGATGCTCAGCTGATCTGGCGCCCCGCTGTGCTCGGTTTCATCGACCGTGTATGTGCCTTTGTCGACCAGCCCGGTATCGCTCCAGCCAAGCCACAGCCGCAGGGTCGCGCCTTTCGGTGGGATTGCCAGGCGACCGTCATGGTCCGACAGGGTGACGTCGAGCTGGTCCGCTGTGAGTCCGCGGTTGTCGGTGAGCTCGATGCTCATCAGGCGCTTCTCGATCGCCGCTGTGATGTCGCGTCCGTCGACCTCCAGCCGACAGATCGGACGAGGGTAGGCCCTCGCTTCGCGGATGGAGGCCTGCGCGTCGTTCAGATAGCCGTCGACCCGGCTGAGTGCTTGGTCGATCAAAGGATTTTCCTCAGGATATTGCCGGCTGTGCTCACACCGGCGCCGAGCAGATCAACCCGACCGTCATCAATCCGTTTGAGCGCGATGGTGAATTCGATACGGCGTGCTGCGCCATCCGAAAAGAACAAAGTTTTGTTCTCGGTAATGTTGTCGATCACCCATATGCCCAAGATCCTGCCGGTGCCTTCGATCAACGGCCATGCCTTGCCGGTATCGGCCATAGCGCGGAGTGTGTCCAGGCTCAGCGGGGTGCCTGCGAGTGCCGGCAAGAGAATGCCTGGCATGCTGATTGAGTCTTCACCACGGCCAAGAAACTGGCGGGATGGGTTGGTGCCTATACGCGACGTCGAGCTGTGACGCCATTCTGTCTGTCGCTGCAGCTCCTGGTACGCCAAGCTTTCCAGACTGAAGATGAACATGCCGAGAGCCATCATCATTGCCGTTTACTCCTGGTCAAAGAGGGCACTGCGCCCCTTGGCTTGTTTTGCATGTTGGCGTTTGTCCAGTTCGGCAGACACCGCACGTGCGATCGCCGCTGCGTCCATCCCCGGGGCTGGGTGAATATTGATGACGATTTGCTGAGGGGCCATCTGCACCGCTGCAGGAGCTGCAGCGGTAGCGATAGGTGGACGGTTATCGATAGCGATCGCTTGCTGAGCGCCGCCGATACCGACAGCCATTGCGCCTGCTTGAGCCAGTTTTTTGCCCATTCCGAGAATTGATTCGAGCATGCCGCCACTTTCAGGCTTCGCTCCCGCCACGGATGCGGCGGGTGTCAGCGCCGAAGCAGTCACTCCAGGCACATCAGAGGCTGGGTTTAGCAACGCTCCAGCGTTGGTAATGGCACCAATAGTCACTGTTCCCGCCTGGGTCATAAGCTCGCCCACGGCTTTGACGGCTTCCATCGGGCCGCTTTGGCCGTCATTTACACCCTGTGCCAGGCCGGCCATCGTGAAGCCGCCTAGCTCGGCAAAGACACGGGAGGGGCTGTGGATACCGAGCTTTTCCTTGAACCAGTCCACAGTGCTGCTGCCAGCATCTGAGATCGCGGTCTTAACCGCGCCCATCCCCCCGGTGATGCCATTGACGAGCCCTGAAATGATCATCCCGCCGAACTCGGTGAACCTGCTCGGAAGCTCAATGCCCATGTAATTCATCACGGCCGAGAACGCTTGGTAGAACAGTCCAATGGGGCTGAAGTTGACGATCGTGCGCAGGATGTCGCTTATGCCACCACTGAAGCCAAGTTTTATCTCTGCCCAGGCGCTGACGAAGTAAGCCTTCACCTTGTCCCAATTTGCGTAGATCAGATAAGCCGCCGCTGCGATCGCCGTAATAGCCAAGCCGATTGGATTGGTCAGGAACAATCTTCCCAACCACATAAACGCCTGACCGACGAAGGGCAATACCTTGGAGCCCAGGTTGAACAGCAGGCCGATTACAGATGGCAGACGGATGCCTATCAGGGAAAGTCCGTACCGAACGGCGAGGAAGGGGCCAAGGGTGGTGGCCAGCGCCAAAGCGACAGTGCTGAAGCCGATCGACAGTGCCGCGATGCCGGCAGCAACTTTGAGAATGCCCAACACTAAACCCGGGTTCGCGGTCGCCCAAGCATTAACTCGCTCCAGGACACCGTTTAATCCAGTGACGAGCTGTATCAGGGCGGGCCGCAGAGTGGCGCCAAGTGCGCTGCTCAGGTTGAACATGCGGTTCTGGGACATCTCCCATCGAGCTGACAACTGGTCCGCACGGATGTCTCCTTCGCGCTGCATCGAGCCTTCGCGCTTCGGAGCGTTATCGGCGCCGTTTACCAGGTCAAGCTGTCGACGATACTCCTCGATGTTAGACGCGAGCTTTGCCGCGTCATCGCCATATTCTTTGCCAAAGAGCTGGGTCATCACACCGAGCTGTTGGTTCTTCGGCAGTTTGTTCACAGCCTCGAGCACTTTCTGAATGGTGCCCGTGGCGTCCTTGCTCATGCCGTCCTGAACCGCTTTGGCCTCCAATCCGATCGATTTCAGGCCTGTGACAAATCGCTTTGGTTGCTGAGTAGCGATTGCCAATTCTCGAATCATTGCGTTGGTCGCGGTGGCGGCGATTTCTGATGAAGCCCCGAGTGTCAGGAATGTCGAGCCCAGCGCAGCGGCGTCCTTAAACGACATACCTACCGACGCAGTGATGCCTGCTGTGCGCTGCATGACGTCGATGATGTCGCCGCCTTTCGACATCGCATTATCGTCAAGGTAGTTGATCGCGTCCCCGAGCTGGCTTACGTTTTTGATTGGCAATTTATAGAGGTTGGCGATGCGCGCCAGGCTTTCACCGACCTGATCTGCCGGCAGTTCAAACGCGGTCGCTGCAGTTGCCGCGACGCGCGCAAATTCCAGCAAGTCATCTTTACCCTGGATGCCCATTCGCGCGCCGCCTTCTACCAGGGCGGCGATGTCGGTAGTAGCCATCGGGATTGTTTCGGACATCTTCTTGATCGCGTCCCCCATTTCGTAATACGTCTGGGTGAGTTGACCGTTATCGTCACGGGCGCCGGCAACTTGCTTCGCTACGCCTGCCATTGCGTCTTCGAAGCGAGAGTAGTTCTTGATCATCCCGAGGATGGGCATGCCTGTCGCAGCTCCCACTGCTCCAGCACTTGCGCCGGCGACGGCGGCATTGCCAGCGAACTCTCTTCCCTTGGAATAGTTTCGCTGTGCTTTCGAGACCCGTTCCTGCTGTTTGGCAAGGGCAGCGAGGCGTTCCCGCTGAGTTTGGATGGCTTTGTTCGCCGCCTCGATCTCGGTCTTCAACCGGCGCTCGGTGGTACCGAGGTCGCGGGTGTCCGCACCGGTCGATTTCATGAGGGGGATCAGGCGCTGCAGCTCCGATCGCTGCGCTGTGTGTTTGTTTGTCAGCTTTTCCACCGAGGCGGAGGCATTAACGAACGCCTTCTGAAAGGCCGCGGTGGGGGCGTCCATCTTCTGCAGCTGCTCACGCAGGCCGCGCAACTTGTCCTGCGCCTTTGCCAGTTCCTCAGAGGACTGGCGGACGGCTTCGCGCTGGCGGGTGTAGCTGGAAATATTGGACTGCTGGGCGTTGAGCTCTTTCAGCTGATCCCGCGCCGCCTTCAATGCACGAGACGTCGCATTGCTCCCAGCGCTGATTTGCTTGAGAGGCGCGGTGACCTTGTCGATCGCCGACAGCATAAATTCCAGCCGCAGCTTGTCAGTCATCTTTCGCCCCACTTCGCTTGCGAGCGCGTTCGCGCCATTCCATCAGTTCGGTCAGGGGGAGCGGATCCATCTCCACTGGCCCCCAGTGGAAAATCACGGCGATGTCCGCCATGGCGTCATCTACGCAACGAGGGATGCATCCACCTTCGCCGACTTCGGCAGCAAAAAACCGGCAACCTCGGTGGCCATCTGCACCAGGTCAGCCGGATCCATTTGGCCGATATCGTGATCGGTCAGGGTCGGTGTGGTGATTCGCGGCAGCACCTTACGCAACGCGAGCACGTCCATCTGCAGCAGATCGGTCAGCGAAACGCCGCGCAGTTCACCTGAGACGGGTTTGCGAAGTGTCACCTCGGTGATTTCGGTCGAGCCTCGGATGATCGGCGTGTCCAGGGTGATGACTGGGCGGTTTGGGTTCTTCACTAATGGTGCTTCTGCAGCTTCGTTCTTTTGGTTGGTGCTCATGTTGAATTCCTACAATGAAATGGGGGTCGGCGGAGCCGGCGGGAAGGGGAGGGATTACAGGCCGATCGCCTTACGATGTTCTTCCAGCATGTCTTTGCCGTTGACCTTGAAAATGAAGTTGAGCAAGTCGATCTCTATCTCTTCATTGCCATCAATGGTCAGCTTGTAATAGCTGCAGGTGGTGGTGAACTTGTGCTCGGTGTCTTCACCGCTTTCCGAGTCGCCCATGTCGATCTCTTCATGCCGGCCGCGCACAACCACCTCGACAGCCGAAACCTCGGCGGTGTCGTCTCGCTGGATCGATCCCGCCCAGCGCAGCATCACGCCGCTGGCCGATACCGCGCCGTATTGACGCAGCGCCGTCAGATCCCAGCCACCGAGAGTCCATTCGAGCTGAATCCCGTCGTCGCCATGACCGAGGTCGACCTTCACCGCACCGTCCATACCGCCGCCCCGGAATGCCTCAAGCTTACGGGCGAGCTTGGGCAGGGTGACGCTCTTGCACTCACCGACGTAGCTGACGCCGTCGTTGTACAAATTCATGTTCTTGAGTTTTTTGGGCAGAGCCATATGGGCGCTCTCCTAAAGGCGCGGCCATTGCCGCGCGGATGAATGATCAGGCGTTTACGCGGCTTGCGAAGTCGACCAGGTAACGGTCGGTGATGCGCTGGCGAAGCCCCAAATTCTCCAGTGGCGGCACTGGCGTGTAGTCGTAATCGAGGTACAGCTTGCCGGCCTTGAGGGTGTCCTTGTCGTTGGCGGCTTCGTCGTACCAGCACTCGCCACCGATCAGGTAGCCAAGGCGTACCAGCTCGCGGAATTTCGCATTGATACCCTCGACAATGTCGCGTACCAGGCTCGGGTGCATCGGCTTATCGATCGCCCAGAATTGCCCCTCTGCCATGGTGTCAGCCAGCACCTGGGCGGTACGGGTGTAGTTTTCAAAGGCGAACAATGGGTCGTCGCTGCAGGTGCGCGAGCCCCAGAAGCGGAAACCGTCGCGACGAATCAGCGTGGTGACGTCCGCCGCGTTCAGTAGGCCCGCATCGGTAGCCGGATTCTGCAGATCCCAGTAGATATCGCGGCTCAGTCCGGACACGCCGTTAACGGCCACGTTGGACAGTGTTTTGTGCCAGCCCACCTGCTCATCGAGCTTGGCGCGCAGACCCAATGCGCGGGCGATCGCCGACGCCGGCGCATCGGCATTCAGGGTGGTGTCCCAGTTCACGAAGTCGGGCCAGATGGTCATCAGCTCGCGCGCGCCAAAGTTTTCTCGGTAGGCGGTGGCCTCGGAGACGGTGCTGCAATCCCAGGCGCTGGCATATGCGAAGCCGCGCAGCTTTTGTGCGGTGAGTACCAGTTCAGTTGCCACCGGCAACGAGTCCAGGCCAGGCACACCGAGGATGCGCGGCCGCACTCCCAGCTGCGCTTCTGCGGCCAACAGAGCTTTCATGCCCGTGTACTGACCACCGGCGGTTACACCACCAATCACGTTCGTAGTGGTCTGAGCGGCGTCCTGCCCTTCGGCAACACGAACGACGACGGTAACCGGGCTAGCCTGGTCAGCGATGGCGTCGAGACTTTTTGCAAGCGTGCCTTTCACACCAGCTTTGCCACTGGCGGTAAGTACGTCGGTCAACAGAACAGGTCGATTGAGTGGGAATGCCACCGGGTCCGCATCTTCGGCGGTGCAGACCATGCCGACGACGGCGGTTGCGACGGTACGGATTGGGCGGGAGCCCTCGTTAATCTCGAGGACGCGTACGCCGTGATGGTAATCGGTGGCCATGGGAAAGTGCCTGTGCAGTAGTTGAATGACACTGCACAGGCTGCCGCGCGCGTGCTAAATCCGCGAGAACAGAGGCTTGTAAGGCGAAGCCCCACAAAAGGATCTATTGAGCGCGGCCGATTGCAGGAGCGTTTAGATCTGATCGATTAGCCAAGGCGGCGCGATCGGGCGGTGATCGCTCAGCGGGAATTGCTCGCCTTGCGGCCAGTCGCGCAACAGGCGGCGATATCCTTGCAGCTCGGCATATTGCTCAGCGGTGACCGTGGTCGACCCGCCCTCCTCGATCTCGTCGCGATGGCGCGAAACCAAAGGATCGGTAGCCGCCAGCTGCCGGTCACGCCAAACACGCTCAGCGGCGGCCAGCACCTCAGCGCTAGGCGCCGGCCGCTCGACAAGGATAGGGCCGCCGAACTCGTCAGCAGCGACAACCATTCCGGCAGACTGACCCTCCAGAATCGCGCGACGCTGCTCATCGGAGACCTCGACCCCGTCATCAGGTACGCGACTGTTAATGGCGTCATCGTAAAAACCACACTCAGAAGCACTAAAAAAAATCATGATCAATACCCCCACGCGCGCCAAGTTACGAGTTGACTTACCGAGGTCTGAGGCCCCGTGTTTGCGTTGATAGCAATGGTGCTCAGGCTGGCACCGTTCTTTCTCGCGCCGGCAATCGCGAACTCACCACCAGAGATCGCCAATGAGTTGGACACTGACGCCATCGCCCCGAGAATTGCCGCAGGGAATGCGATGGGCAGCGTAATGTACGACTCAGTGTTGTCATTGATCGTAACGGTACCCCACTGCTCGATCAGACCCGACGGATACCGTTGATAGCCATTGGCAAAAAGCCCGGCGAGTCCAGAACCGCCAACGGCCAGCCAGTTCAAACCCGTGGAGATAAATTCACTCGCAACGGCGTTCCCCAGAACGACGCTGGACGAAACAATCGCATTGCCATTAGGCCCGGCAAAGTTGCCGTTTATCGACCTTACAGTGCAGGTGGCCGTGGCTGACGCTTGAATGTAAAAGCGGCTCCCAGCAGGCAACAGCGACGCATCAGGCAGCGTAAGAGTAATTACCGGGGCGTTGGCATAGACGTACTTGCCGACATCGGCAGCCGTCAAAACCGTATTTGCTGAGTAGGTCACGTAACCGGCCAAACTACCCGCCGCACGCTGCACAAACTCGGTAGTCGCCAATGACTTGCTGCTGTCGAATTGCGGCTGCGTCTCCCAATGCGCCCCCCGCAAAATCGGCGAATACTTCAGCGCACCGTCTCCGCCCTCTAGCGCCCAACCGAGGCCATTATTCAAGCGACGGAAAGCCGATATTGTCGATTGAGGCTGCGTGAAAGGCCCCAAGGCGCCATTGATCGCAATTAACGATTGCGCGCTTTTCGCCTTGAAGGTAGCCCCATTCAGCCCTGCGAGAACCGTAATGACAGACCCCTGTGGAACCATGCTCGCGTCCGGCAGGGTAATTGTTGACCCCGACCCGCCAACCGACACCAGCCGCCCGACATCGGACGGCGTCAAATCAACGCTCCCGGGGTACGTCACCAGATCCGCATAGCTGCCCAGCGCTCGCTGGACGAATTCAGTAGTCGCCAATGCTTTGCTGCTGTCGAACTGAGCCGGAGTGTTCGCTGTAGGGTTGATCAGCGCCGGCGAATTGATCGGCGCAAAGCCTTGCGTGACGTTCTGAAACGTCAGCGCCGTCGTCCCTAGCACGATCGCGCCGTCTGTAATCAGTTGCCATCGGGTGTCCGCCTGGGCGGCTCCCTGCTCAACCGATACCAAAAGCGCAGATGTCACTTCCGCATTGCTGTCAGCATCCGCCGTCCTCGCCCACGCACCCGCCGCCGCGACGTACAGACCATTGTCCTTTGCCACGGTCTGGTTTTTCACCAGCACCCGATCACCAGCCGCTAACACAACACCGTCGATTGTCTGCAAGCCCGTCAACGCGATGGTGGCCGTGGTAGCCGCCCGCACTGACTGTTTGCTATCGAGCTTGTAAAGCTCCTCCATGATCCGTTGCTCGACAAACTCACGAGTAGCCAGCACCACGGCCGGGTCAATCTTGAGTGTGATGTTGCCCGTGTTGCTGACCACGAAGTTCATCCGCACCACTTGCGTGCGACCGGAGCCTTGCGACAGCAGCGGCTTGAAGCTCGGCGCACAGTTAGCCACCGCCACCAGATCCCCGTCCGCGTCGTAGAGGCCGATTTCGCGAATCCAATTACCGCCCTCGTCGGCCGGAATGATTTGCTCGGCGATGATCACCGCCGGGTTCACCGGGTCAACGCGAAGCTGATTCAACGGCTTGCGGCGCCACTCCTTGAGCAACTTGGTCTGAGTGGCCGACGGGATTGGATTCGGCGGGTCGGCCAACCCGCCTGGGTTCGCATCACCCACCCCCATTTCGGTGATCTTCCAGGCAATGCCGAGCGCGTCGGCGTTCGCCTGCTTGGCCATCCCCACGTTCGTGAGGATCGCGAAAAACTGCGAATTCGCATCAATCATAATAAACGTCCAGAGTGTCTATGGTGTGTTCGCGACCGACCACGCCGAAGTTGCCAGTGACTTCAATGTCACGCAGGACGGGCGGGTAAACGTCGATTTCGTCGCCTTCGTAGAGGGACACGGCGATATTCAAGTCGCCTTGTGACTCCAAGCTGATCGCCAGCCCGGTCAGGTGCCGACTGACGGGCTTGGCGTCGTCAATCAGGCGCTCAAGCTCCTGATACATTTCTTCGGTGATGCCGGTGTCGAGAACGCCGACCTTCAACGCGAAGGTGCCCGGCACGCCTTCAGGCACGGTCTTGAACCACTCGACAATCTCGATCAAATACCCCAGCGGCTCGACTACGCGTCTCAGAGCTCCGATCGTTCCTTTGCGAGAGTGGATGAAGTAAGAGCCTTTGATGACCTGCCGCTTCGTGGCTTCTGACCACTCGCTATCCCAGCGGTCGACCGAAAATGCCCAAGCCAGATAGGGCAGCATAAGGACCGGACACCGATCGGGATTCAGCAAATCCCTGATCGGTACCGGCACCCGCTCGATCTGGGCCAGTGCCTCGGCCGCCAGTTGCTCGAGCGGCTGTGCGTTCGGCGGCAGCAGGACCGTCATGTCAGTGCACCGATGGTGACGCTATACCTGGTGCAAAACGCGGCCTCGGCCTCACTGGGGGTGATATCTGCCCAGTCGTGCAGCACCACTTTTCGCACGCCCTCGACGTGAAGTGCAGCGTGAATAGCTGACTCGGAGATCTCCACGCCGAGGCGCCGGCGCTGGTTGATGAACGTGACCAGGCGCGCTTGCGCCGCTTCGCGTATGGGCTCCGCTTCTGGCCCCGTCGTGGCGAGATAGAGAACGGCGTCGACCTGGTAGGGCAGCACAGTTGCCGACTGCACCGTGAGCCGATCGGCGACCGGACGACGGTCATCGTCGCTGAGGTATTGGCTGACGATGTTCAGTAACGCCTGGTCGACGCTTCCATCTCCGGTCAAGCCTTGAACAGTGACGACCACCACCGCCGGCGACGGGCTCTCCGCCGTCGCATCGGCGATGCGGCCGTCTGCGCTGCGGGCGTGCAGGATGTAGCTGTTGCGAGGGCCAGCCGTGGAAAGGCCTTCCCATGCCATCTGCGCACGTTCACGCAATGATTCATCCGATTCCATCACTGCGACGATCGGCGGAATAGCGGCACTGTTACCCGGGGTCACAACCAAGCGTTCGACGTTGACATTGGCTGCGAGCTGCTCGAGGTCTTTGCCCTTGGCTTTGGCCAGCATGTTGGCCAGCGATGCTTCGTTCACGCGTTGACGCAGCAGCATTTCGCGATAGGCGTTCTCCTGCAGGAGCTTTGTCAGAGGTTCCGACTCTAGGGCCAATGTGGCGGCGATTTCGGCTTGCTGTTCTACCGGCCAGAGGCTGACCGCGTACGCCTTGCGTTCGGCGAGGATTTGCTCGTAATCGATCTGCTCGACGACGTCCGGATCCGGAAGCTGGGCCAGGTCGATGGGAGTGAAAGTTTTCATGCTGTTGCTCCCAAGCTCAGCGGAACGCGAAGGCTCAATGGTTCATTCGTGTCCACCAGGCTGCCCTCGATATCGAGCATCGCCTGGCCAGCGATATCGCCGAGCGTGAGCTGGACACGACTCAAGCGTATCCGCGGCTCCCAGCGCATGAGCGCGATGGTGGTCGCCGCATACGCCTGCAGGCGGGTTGCGTTGTTAAGCGGCCAATCAATCAGGTCGGCAAGCTGGCTGCCGTATTCACGCCGCATAACGCGCGTGCCGATGGGGGTAGTCAGAATGTCGGCGATCGATTGCACCAGGTGATTGTTCCCAACGACGCTGCGGCCGTTCTTGCTGTTCATGCCGATCATGGGACAGGCCCCTGTGAGGTGCCGTTACCTGCCTGAACGCCAGATGTGCGGTGATTCACCAGGCTGATTTTCTGGGCGCCCGCGACGACGTCCACAGTGACGGTCACCAGGCCATCAATCACGACATCACCGGTGACATGTACGCCACCTGGTGCAATGAGATTGGCTTTGCCGCCCCCAGGCAGCGTGGCGGTCAGCGTGTGGCTAGCGGTGTCATAGTCGACAATCGCCCCGTCGCGGTACTTGCGCCGGCGTCGAGTTGGCACGTTGTCTGGAGCCGGGAAGCGATCGCTGTACAGACCGAAAATGACAAAACCGTGAGCCGGGTTGCCTGATGGCGAAAGCACCAGGCACTGCTCGTCCACGCAGGGCGGATCCCAGTCGCTATCCTCGCCGGCACGCAGGGCGAAGAACGGCAGCCAGTCGGTAAGCAGGCCGCCGGTTTTCACACGGCAACGCGGTTTTCCCGGATCGAGCTCGGCGATAGTGCCGGCACGGATCAGGTTTTCGAGGCGTCGGGTCAGTTCAGTAAGAGAGTCCATGCCGCCGATGTTGCAGGTCGCGCGTGCGAGGTGCATCGACGGTGGGCTGTAAGGCGTGTTTGTACAGGGGAGAGTTAGCCAGCGAGGTGGTCGATGAGCAGGTTTCGGATGTTCTCCAGCTCGTCGCCGCTGAATCCCAGTAACTGGCGTTTTTCGTACTGCACGTCCGCTTGGCCGCGTTCTGGTCGGTCCTTGAGGCCGTACTGGTGAACCCGAGCTATGCGACTCACCCGGCCAACGAATCCTACAGACATACCATTTGCTGTGCTTTCGGTGCGCAGGTAGCGGGCTGTCTTCAATTTGGCGAACATTTTCCCCTTGATCCGACCCTTCTTCCCCCGCAGGTCTTTCGGTTTGCGCGGCGCGAACGCGGAGCCGTCCGGATTGCGCTGTGTCGTGATGCGCTTCGACTGGCTACGGCGCAAGTCCCGGGCGACAGCACCGAGCAGCTTGCGGCGTTCGCCCTCATCGAGTTTCGCGAGCAATGCTGCGACCCAAGTTTCCAAGACCTGCAGGTCGTTGCTCATGGCGACTCCCACCGTGTAATGAACTCGCCGTCGGCGGTCCATAACTCGAGCCCGGGCATGGTGAACGGATCGTCGTCGACCACAGGCTCTGGCGGATGGCTGACGACCAGTTTGCCGTCGTCTTGGCGCTTGACGATAACCCGCTCGGTGAGCGGCAACTTGATCGACAGGTCGACTTTGCTGTTGTCCAAGACATCTGCCTCGAAAGCGACGGCGGTTTTGCTGCGCTCGACGTTTTCCATCAGCTCACGCTGATTCACCAGGATCCATGCGAACAGCGGAATGGCGATCGCATCGGGGTGGCCAGCGTAATCCGTGAAAATCAGATTCAGCGTGTAGCTGTATTCGAATGACAGGCCAAAGGCAGCGGTACTGCGCATGGTGCCGTTGTCGATGAACACCATCAGGCGGTCGGGGTTTTTCTTTAATTCCGGTACCGAGGCAAGCAGGTGAGCGCGTAGCGACTCTGGTTTATTCATGGTTTACGCGCCTGTGCCTGCTGATACTGGTAGACCATGTCTACTTGGGCAGCACATTGGGCCCAATCATTCTCGATCAGCTCTTGGTCGTTGAGCAGGGCTCCATTCTTTTCCGGTTTGGTCGCCGACAGGGTACAGGGCACCACGGCCGGACAGCCATTCGCGATAAGCTGCAGCTCCGGTGATGGCGGGGCGCTCGCGCATCCGGCGAGCAGCGTCAGGCAGATGCTGGTCAGCCCACAGGCGAAGGTCGGCATTCTCATATTTCAAGTCCTCGATCATTCGTTGACGGGCGGTCAGCCCTTGGCGCAGTTGGTCTTGCGCGCTGCGCAACATGGCCTGAACGGCCCGCTCTTCTTGCAGGGAGGTCTGGAGTTGAGCGGCCGTCTCCTCGCTTCGCGTCGCTCGATCGCGGGCGGTCGAGGCCGCTTGATCGGCCAGATCAGCCTTCATATCGGCGACCTCGATCCGCTTCGACTGGCCCCAGATAAGAAGTGCGATCGAGGCGAGCAAGGCGAACCCGTAGAGCGCCTGGCGCAACGTGCTCATGCGCGGTACCAGCCTGCGGCGTTCATCTCCGCTAGCGAGAGCCGCTGTAAGTCGCCCCGGAATACCATGGCTTTGACGCCGGGGGCCGCGACAGCGATCGCCTCTGCCAAGGCTTTCACCAGATCGATTGGAGTATCTTCGGGTACGACGAAAAGATCGCCATCGGCGGGTCTGAATTTTCGGATTTGCTCTTGATCAATCATGACGCCTCCGGCACAGGATAGCCTTCAGCGTGACGCTGATAGGCACGCTCCAGCTTGATGTCGTACAAATTGCGGGCGAAGTTGGGGCCGTTATAGGCTTTTGCGAACGCTGCCCATTTTTTACCCTTCAGCGACTTCAGCAGCGCGGGATCCGCTTCGATAAAGCGCACGAACGCTTCGAATTGCTCATTTTCGTCGCGGGCCATTCGATCGGCAAAATCCGTCACGCTCGTGTAGCCGAGGCGCTCAGCGTGATAGCCCATCACTTGGAAAGCGCCCCAGCTAGCCGACTCCAATGCGCAAAGGTCATCGATCAATCGAGCGTTGGCCAAGCGCTGGTGCTCAGCCGTGCCGCCCGCATAACCACCGGGTATTGGGTTGACCAGGCTGGGCTGCTCAGCTGCCAATTGATCGGCGTGGGCCTTCAGCTCGGCTGCGTCATCACCTGGCAGGCGAGGCGTGCCCAGCTGGCGATACATGATGTGGCGTTCGAAAAGAATCTTCGGCTTGCCGTTGTCCAGGAAACCGCTGCCCTGGCTCTCAACTTCGTTGACGGCCATGATCGCGGCGAGCTCAACGCCCAGACGTGCGGCGGCGCTCACCAACAAGGCGTGCTGCAGCAGGTTCGAACAATCCGCGCCGGCCAATGCCAAGGCGGTTTTCGAGCCCGCGATACCATCAATTACCAAGCCAACTTTTCGTTGGTAATCACGCACCGCCGACTCGGTGGCATCACCGAAGTCGCCGTCTGGATTCAAACTAGCGCCGTGTAAGTTGAGGCGCTGCTGCAGCGTGCGAACCGCTTGCCCGCGATCGCCGTGGCGCAAAGTACTCATAGCTGGTCCACCTTGCGGTTAAAAAACTGCTTGGCGAGTGCGCGAGTTCCCTCAACGCCGAGCAACCCGATCACGCCGCCGAAGAACGGCCCGGTTGTCGCGGGGATGCCCAGCAGAAAAAGACCGTGGCTTGCCGAAAGCGCGAGCGTGCCGCACAGAGGTGCTTCAAGCAGAACTCGGCGCCAGGTACCGCCGCCATAAATGATCCGCAGGGCAGCGATCACGCAGGCGAGTCCGCCTGAGTAAATGGCTGGCCAGTTCAGTTCGAGCCAGGCAGCTAACCAGGCCCATGTATCCGGTTTGTCAGGCATGCGCGTGATTCCGCTGTCCAAGGTTGAAGGTGAGGGTACGTCTGTTTGGTTGGTTCGGTGGCTCAATCCCATAGGTTCACCATTTGCAGTTCCGGGGCTTGGGGCGCGATATCCGGTAGCGACACCAAGGTGCCGTGAGGAATGATCGTGCCGAGATCCGAAAGTCCAGGGTTTGCCTCGAGCACCGCCTCCGTGATGCCGGCGGTGCGGCCGTAGATTCGCCAGCAAATGGCGTCGACGGTGTCGCCCTGAGCGGCATACACGGAGGTCGCCATCAGATGAGCTCCACTGTTGAATGCCCGACGCCCAGCAGGTCGCGGATGGCGAAACGGGCGTCACGCCGGTACTCATCGACAGAAGGCGTAAGTTCGTCGGCGTTCTTGTTGCCTTCGACGCTGGTGTCGTAGCTGCGATAGCGCTCAGCCAGTTCAGCGCCGACGCTGCAATAAATGGAGCGGCGGTACAGGTGGACGAAGTGGCTTTCGCCATTGACTTCGAAAGCTGGCACCGCCGCGATTGTGGTTTGTCCGTTGGCCAGATGATTTGCCCTCACCTCGGCCAGTTCGCCATTCACCTGAATCAAAGCGTTGACGGTGACGACTTCAATCCGCGCGTCAGTGATGCTGCCATCAAGACGGATGGATTCGCGTAAGTGGACGACATCGATGTCAGGCCAGAATCCATCATTGGTAATGACGAATGGCTCGTCGTTGTTGCCGGTGGCAATAAATCCGCTCATGGTTCAGCCCTAAGTCGGCGGTGGCCGGGGCGTCACAGCAAGGAAAGGAGAAACCTGCTGTTCAGCCCCGGGCCGCCGGGGTTGCGGGGTACGCTCTTTCAGCTCCCTGATGGAGGAGCAATCTTTTTCAGGAGGCGCTCAGCGCCTTCCAGATCCTTTTTGCCGCCGCAGCTGCCGTTGAGCTCGATGGCGCGTTTCAGCAGTTCGATACCGGCCATTACCTGACCGGGTTGGCCCGGGTTATCAGCGGTGAGCCCCGCCACCGTGGCGCGTCCCGTAGCCAAGTACAGCTTTGCGCGGACTTCGTCTGGCATGTCCTGCTCCGCTGTCAGCTCCATGGTGCGGTGCAAAACAGCCAGGTCGAATCCGCCGCTGGCTTTCTGAGAGATCAGCGCGCCTTCGGCGATTTCCTCGGCCACCAGGCAGCCGGTAGTCCGCTCGAAGCGATCGGGCATCAGCAGGTTGTGCTGCAACACATACGCTGCGATATCGAGCGCACCGGTGTAATCACCAGCGTCGATGCGCCAGATCATGATGGTGGTGAGTACTTCGTCCTGGGCGCCGTTGCCGGCAGCGAGAACCCCGTCGACGTAAGGCACGTACTCCGGCAGGAGCTGCAACTTCAGCGCGGCTTTGCCTTCGTTCGACTGGATTTGCTTGAGGCGCAGACGGTGCTGAAGCAGCTGCGCCAGCTGCATTTCATAGGCCGTCCCGCCCGCCATCGAAACAGCGGGCGACGCAGCGGCAGCCTCTTGCGAGGCAAGCGCTTTCAGCCGGTGACGTTGGGCGAGCGAGAGGGCCATAGTCATGCGGCCTCTTCGATGTTTTCGACCAGGGCGCCGAGACCGAAGTCCTCGATCACATAGTCCTCGTTCGACGACTGATAGTCAGCGATGCGATCGCGCTCCGGCTCGTCCCGGGTCATACGGCGACGGCTGCTGATCTGGAAGTAGATCGAGAGGTTTTTCAGCGTGGTGATCATGATGCCGCCGTCGATGAAGAAAGGAGCATCTTCGATCGGCAGGCCGCCCAGCGTGCCGTTGGCGAGGATCCGCGCAGCTGCCAGTTCATTTTCGTTGTCTGCAGCGCCTTCGATGTTGGCCAGGAACTTCGCGTGCAACAGGTTGCGGTCGACCAGGACTACCAGATCCGGACGCTTGCGGTGCCATGGGTCGAGCAGCTGGATAGCGTCGTACACCAGACCATCGAGGGTCTTGTAATCGCCGTTCGGGCCGATGGTGACCTTGCCAGCAACCTTGCCGCTGTTGAGCACGCGTTCAGGAGCCTTGGTGCGGTACTTCTCCAGCCAACCGACGTTCACGTCCTGTAGCAGCTGATTGGTCGCGCGATCGGTCGTCGTCGCCGCACTGGTGCCGTTGAAGCCGATCATGATGCGGTCGAGGGCTTGGCGCTCGACGATCGCACCGGACAGGCGAGCCTGAAAGTCTGGGAATTTCGCCCAGGCATCGAGCAACGCATACGGAATCGCGGTATCGAAGTCAGTCTTCTTGCAGCTGTACGTGTCGTTTTTGAGCGATCCGACGCCGCGAGGATTGCGGGCAGCCTGGTTGGTGTCGGTCCGGCCGGCGATGGTCGAGCCGACGCCCAAAACGATGGCTTCACCGTCTTTTTCGTCGACGCCCAGCACGTTGATCTTTTTCAGGAAAGCGCTGGATTCCTGAATGGCCGTTTCCAGCTTCTGCTGCACCGACGGGGTGACGGTGAATTTCTCCGCCACGGATCCGACAGAGTTGATCGCCGCGATCTGTTTGGTGAAGCCGTTGAAGGCAAGGCGTGTTTCGTTACGCATGGTGTTCTCCTGGGGAGCTTGTAGGGGCCGGTGATCAGTAGGCGGTCAGCACAGCGCCGTCGCCGCCGGTCGCGGGAGGGCGTTGGGTTTGGCTGTGGTCTTGGGTACCGCCCAGGCGCTTGACCAGTTCGTTGAGGTCATTGCTGAGCTTGTCGACGCTGGTCTTCAGGTCTGCGGAGAATTTCTTCTCGGCCGCCAGTTGGTCTGGCAGATCTTTGACGTGCTCGGCGACAGCTTCGACGGCCTGGCTGATTTGGGCGAACTCGCCGTCGTCCTTGGCCTGTTTGCCGGAGAGCAACGCTTGCACCTTGCTGAACAGCTGGGCGCCTAAACCGGGCTTGTCTTCGATTTCTTCGAAAGTGAGTTCGGTTTCCACCGCCTCGGTGAACATCGAGGTCGCGGAGTAGTGGCGGTCTTTGAATGGGCTGGATTCAGGTTTTTGAGCTGAGAACGCAAGTACGTCGGTGCCGAGACTGGCCGGCGAATCGGTTACAGCGAGACCGACGATGTACGCCTCGCCGGTGTCGGAAAAGCTGTCGTCGATTTCGATGGACGTGTAAATCTTCTGCTTCGCCTTGTTCAGGGCGATCAGATCCGCCGTCGGTTCGATTTGGGCAAAAAGGGCCAGTTTGGTCTGGCCGTTGATCTCGACCTCTTCAGCCTTGACTGCTGTCACGTCACCGTAGGCTTTGAACGGGCCATCTGGCAGCAAGCTGCGGAAATGCTCCAGCCAGATCCGAGCGCCGTAGGTAGTGGGGTTGAAGTTTTTGGCAGCCTGTTCCAGCCAGCTGCGTTTGATGGTGCGCTTGTCCGAGGTAGCGCCCTCAACGGCGACACGGAACCAGTTGCTGCGAAATTTCTTCATGTCGGGTATCCCTCAAAGCTGTGCTGCTGGGTGCAGTTACGTTGAGGTACATCCTCGGCAGTCGCGCGATCACGGGCAATCGACGCCAGTTGTAGGCCCGTGCGCTACATGGCACATCGCTACGCCTTCACGCGCGCGAGGCGTCAGCATCGCCGCCATGACTACAGCCGCAGCCACTCCCATCCGCGATAACCGCCGTCAGGCCAAGTTCCTCTACTGGACCGGCCTGCGGATCTGCGCGATCGCAGAAATGCTGGATGAAAAGGAAAAGACCGTTCATGCGTGGAAAACGCGCGACGAGTGGGATCGGGCAGATAACGTGGAGCGCATCGGAGGTGCGCTGGAAGCGAGGCTGGTGCAACTGATCCTCAAGGACGGCAAGACCGGCGGCGACTTCAAGGAAATCGACCTGCTGCACCGTCAACTTGAACGGCAGGCGCGGATCGAGCGCTACAAGTCTGGTGGCACCGACACCGACCTCAACCCCAATCTGGCCAAACGCAACGACGGCCCGAAGAAGAAAGCGGCTCGCAACGAATTCAGCGAAGACCAGATCGAGCTGCTCACTGAGGCATTTAAAGACGGCTGCTTTGGCTATCAGCTGGACTGGTACCGGGCGAGTAATCAGCGCACCAGGGCGATCCTAAAAAGCCGGCAGATCGGTGCCACCTACTACTTTGCTCGCGAGGCGTTCATTGACGCCCTGGTCACCGGGCGAAACCAGATTTTCTTGTCTGCGTCGAAGAACCAGGCGCACATCTTCAAGGCCTACATCCAAGGGTTTGCCCGCGAAGTTTGCGGTGTCGAGCTCACCGGCGATCCGATCATTCTGGCGAACGGCGCCGAGCTGCATTTCCTCGGTACCAACGCCCGAACCGCTCAGGGTTACCACGGTAATTTCTACTTCGACGAGTTCTTCTGGACGTTCAAATTCAACGAGCTGAACAAGGTCGCCAGCGGCATGGCGATGCAGAAGCAATACCGGCGCACCTACTTTTCCACGCCATCGAGCATGGCGCATGAGGCCTACACGTTCTGGACCGGTGAACGCTTCAACAAGGGCAAGCCGGTCGCCCAGCGGTTGAAACTAGACGTGTCGCACGACGCGCTGCAGCAGGGCCGACTCTGCGAGGACAGGATCTGGCGCCAGATCGTCACCATCTTGGATGCGGAGCAGCGCGGCTGCGACCTGTTTGACCTTGAAGAGCTACGCCTCGAGTACAACGCGGACGCCTTTGCCAACCTGTTGATGTGCCAGTTCGTCGACGACGGGGCGAGCATATTCCCGCTCAACGTTCTGCAGCCTTGCATGGTCGACAGCTGGGTCGAATGGTCCGAGGACTACAAACCCTTCGCCGCGCGGCCGTTCGCCGATCGGCAGGTTTGGATTGGTTACGATCCGGCGGAAACCGGTGATAGCTCCGGCCTGGTGGTCGTGGCCCCGCCAACCGTGCCCGGTGGGAAGTTCCGGGTGCTCGAGCGCCACCAATTCCGTGGGATGGACTTCGCCGCCCAGGCCGAGGCGATCCGCTTGGTCACGATGCGCTACTGGGTGACATACATCGGCATCGACATCACGGGCATGGGCTCTGGCGTGGCCCAGCTGGTGCGCCAATTCTTCCCCAACGTGACGACGTTCAGCTATTCCCCCGAGGTCAAGACGCGCCTGGTGCTCAAGGCCTACGACGTGATTCACAGAGGGCGCTTGGAGTTCGACGCCGGCTGGATCGACATGGCGCAGTCGCTCATGGCGATCCGCAAGACCATCACGGCCAGCGGCCGGCAATTCACCTACACGGCAGGCCGAACCGACGAGACCGGGCACGCGGATCTCGCATGGGCTCTTTTCCACGCACTGCAGAACGAACCGCTTGAGGGCCAAACCTCAACGAATACCGGCTTCATGGAGATTTATTGATGAGCAACAGCGGCAGCGAAACCACGCAATCGTCCACTTCAGCCCCGGCTGCGGCCGAGGGACAGCTGCTGCCGGCAACGGGCGGCAAGATGGAGGCCTTCACCTTCGGAGACCCTACGCCGGTGCTCGATGAGCGGGGGATTCTGGACTACTTGGAGTGCTGGCTGAACGGTCGTTGGTACGAGCCGCCAATGTCGCTAGATGGGCTGGCCAAGTCCTCCCGGGCCAGCGTGTTCTTGCAGTCGGGTTTGAATTTCAAGCGCAACATGCTCGCCCGCACCTTCATCCCCCATGAATTGCTGTCGCGGCAGACTTTCGAGCAGTTCGCCCTGGACTTCCTCTGGTGTGGCAATGGCTACCTGGAAAAGCGCGAGAACATGCTGCGCGGCACGCTCGGCCTGCAGCCTGCTTTGGGCAAATACATGCGACGTGGCGAGGATCTCGAAACGTACTACCAGGTACGCGGGTGGCGCGATGAGCATGAATTCAAGCGCGGTACGGTTTATCACCAGCGTGAGGCGGACATCAATCAGGAGATTTACGGCCTTCCGGAGTGGTTGCCGGCTCTGCAGAGCGCACTGCTCAACGAGTCCGCAACCTTGTTCCGACGCAAGTACTACAACAATGGCAGTCATGCCGGTTTCATCATGTACATGACCGACACCGCGCAGAACGAAACCGACGTAGGCGCCTTGCGCGCTGCGCTCAAATCCGCCAAAGGGCCTGGCAATTTCCGAAACCTGTTCATGTACGCACCAGGCGGCAAAAAAGACGGCATTCAGTTGATCCCCGTCAGCGAGGTGGCGGCGAAGGATGAGTTCGGCTCGATCAAGAACATAAGCCGCGACGACATGCTCGCGGCGTTACGCATTCCCCCCCAACTGATGGGCATCGTGCCGCAGAACGCAGGTGGCTTCGGCTCGATCAAAGAGGCCGCGCAGATCTGGGCGATGAATGAGCTCGAGCCTATCCAGGCACGCCTGCAGCAGGTCAATGAATGGTTGGGCGAGGAGGTTATTCGCTGGAGGCCGTTGGAGCCTGTTTCCGACAAATGATCAGCCCGGGCGGCTGCTCATTGAAGCTGCCGCCCATTTTCAATCCGAAGTAAGGACCACCAATGTCTGCACCGATTTTCCCTTGGATGGGCGGTAAGCGCCGTATGGCGAAACACATCCTGCCGGAGTTTCCAGATCATGATTGCTACGTTGAGCCGTTCTGCGGCGGCGCGGCCTTGTTTTTTATGAAGGAGCCCAGCCGCGTGGAGGTGATCAACGACTTCGACGGCGAGGTGGTGAATCTCTATCGGGTCGTTGCGAATCACCTGGAAGAGTTCGTGCGCCAGTTCAAATGGGCACTGGTGAGCCGCACGATGTTCGCATGGGCGAAAGAGCAGGCGCCGCGCACGCTGACCGATATCCAGCGCGCAGCGCGCTTTTTCTATCTGCAGAACCTGTGTTTTGGCGGCAAGGCGAAAGGCCGGTCTTTCGGGACCGCGACCACTTCGGCGCCGAGGCTGAATTTGCTGCGTATCGAAGAGAAGCTCAGCGACGCCCATCTGCGCCTGGCGCGAACCACTGTTGAGCACCTGGATTGGAAGGAGTGCATCCGCCGGTACGATCGGAACCACACGCTGTTTTATCTGGATCCGCCGTATTGGGAAACCGCTGGATATGACGCTGGGGATTTTGGTTTTGAACAGTTCGAAGCCATGGCGGATCTGGCGCGATCAATCCGGGGGAAGATGGTGATATCGGTGGGTGACCATCCGAAAATTCGCGAGGTATTTGCGGGGTTGCGCCTGAAGGAGGTGCCGTTCCGACATACCGTAGGTGGTAGCGGCGGCATTGAGGTTAACGAGCTGGTTTATTTCAACTGGTGAGAAGTATCTAGCGCTAGTACGTCAAACGCGCTTGGCGTGCTAGCGCTCAATCATGCGTTATTAAATAAGAAATACAACACCATCGCTACGATCAATATAACAACAATCGCTGCTATACCAGTATTCTGATGTGCCGCGAACAGCGTGGTAAAACCGGTTTTTGGCCGGTTGGTATCGGCTTCCCACTCGGATGGAACAATTTCGTCGAATTCAAATAACGGGCGCCAATACTTCCTTATATGCAATCCATCATTTTCAAAGAATTCGCTATGGGAATAATTAAAATACCTGTCTGTAACAGTCGCGCTCTTAAATCCTACGCGTCCGGTACTACCATATCCCCATGTAGAGCAGCTGGCTATTAGTGGCCAAATATCTCTCACGCCTACATCATTGATGATTGAGCTTTTCTGCATATTTTGAGCGTTGCGATCCCACGGATAACTTCGTTTAATAAGACATCCGCTTAGCACAATTTTTTCAAACTTAATATCTGGATGGTCTTCCAGAATTCGACTTACTACATAAGTTCCGAAGCTGTGAGCGATTACAGAAATCTTAGCCAATGGTTCTTCGCTTTTCAGTCTTCTGATGTCTCGCACGATTTTATTAACTGGCCCTTTACGGAATGGACCAGCTAATTGCAGACCGGTTACTACGTCATATCCCAAATCATGCACTTGCAAGTTTTCAACGCCGTGAAACTCTCGTTGAACATCCCGCTGCCAAGCGCCATCCGTTCGGATGCCATGGATAAGAACGAGTATCCTTGAATTGGGGCTGTCGACAATACCGCTACGCTTATTATCGACCAATGCATCGAACAATACTTGATGTTCTTTTGGGATTGTCGATCGTAGTAAGCCGAATACTTCTTTTCGTTCTTTAGGGTCAGTCGCGTTCCACAGTTTTTCAACTAACTGTATGACTTCAGTGGAGTTCATCTTTCGCCACGCTGTACATGGTTTCTAGATCATCATCACTGACCTCCATCTCAACGCCTCTCAGAGGATCGAAGACAAAAGAAGGGCAATCGTACCAGCTTTCCACCTGCAGGATTTCAGGGCCGAGTGGTGACCTGATCACTAAGCGACGCTCCATGATTCCGGCTTGCACCAAAAGTGTCGCCACTTTCGCGAAGCGAGCGGAGCTTCCTGCTTGAGATATATCAAATAGGCGATTGATGTTCATAGTCACATCATAGACTCTTGCGCCGCTGGCTCTTTCGATATCTTCAAAGTGCTCAGCTACCCTAACGAGAGCATCTGCAATTTGCGGATTTTCTTCAATTAAGGGAGAGAATCTTTTCGATAACATAAGAATATTCCCCAGGCGTGCAAGTTGCGGTTATTGCAAACTCGTTCCGCTCGCCGCTCAAATAAACGTGTATTTGCCGACTAGCATCATCTGGCATTATAAACCAAATATTAGAACCCGTCACAAAACCTTTTTCTGCCATGAAGCTTTTCATTGCGGCGGACGAGCCTCCGTCATCTGAAAGATTTTTAGACAGGTTCGATGCAGCAAGGTTCATGGATACACCGAAATCATTCATAGCAGTGGTTGTGCTATAACGGATTATCCCAGCAAAATCTTCCTGCTTGTTATATAAGGTCTCTTTAGCTTTGCTTAAGGAGACTGGTTCAAACAGGTTGATAGGTACGAATTTTAGTATCTTGGCAATCATTGCGGATAATTGCTCATGATATTTTGTTGATGTATCTCTTGAGGCAATTCTTACTTGTAAGAGGCCGTCGCGGTTTAAGTGAGCGATACTTATTGCTCTCTTTTTTGTTATTTGATAGGTCTTGGTTCTTCGGTTCGTTGCAGGATCCAAGCTATCTTCTACCAGCTTGCTGCTCTCGCGAGTTTCGCAGATTTTAACTGTCAACGAGACTGGCCCCGCGCCGTTGGGGGCCTCGTCTAGTCTTATGTCTACTATCTCGGGAGATTCAGGCATTTCGAGATGGAGAGGAACGGTCATTCGCTCTAACACCTCTAACTCCGCAGCAATCGACTCCACTCGAGCCCTGCCCAGTATCTTCTGTGCATCTGCGGAGGAGCACTTGAAGAGAAAGATGTGCTGTTTGCCATACTCTTCTACTTGCCGCAGGAGTGCAGACAAGTCTTCGATCGTCAGCTTCTTCGACTCTAACGCCGGCAAAACTCTTTGGATGTAAAGCTCATCCCAGTTCGGTGCGGTGATGGGGACTTTTCGATCCCGCAAAAACTCACGAACAACCTCGAGGCTGCTTGCCTCTCTGATCAACCCAAACACGATTTTAGCTTGTTTCTGTTCAGCAGGGCTAAGCACTAGCTCACTCCATATCTGGAAAACTTCTGAGAGGCCGTCAACGTATGGCCGACTTCGTTTTACAGAGATGGACCGGTCGCCCGAAAGCGTCCTCGCCTGGCTCGCGTGTAGATGCCGCTTCCCTGCCTCTGAATTTTGGCCTTTAACACGAATGAACACAATGCCAGCATTGGGATTATCTTCATTTGAGTGCCACGCCCTGCTCAACGGCAGTTGCGCGCTTGACCTCCGCTCTCCGAGAATACTGTTTGTGCATACAGTATGGTCGTTTCCTTATGGCTCGCGAGCTTCCCCCTTTCAAACCGGTGACACAGGCCGAGCTGCGCTACATTTGGGTGTCCCATCCCGAATGCCGACGGTTGGTCCTCGAGGTCGAGCGGTACCGCCGTGTCATTGCGAAGATCGATGGCCTGTACAAGGTCACCCACCAGTCGTGGCGGGATAATCTAGGCGGCAACCTCACGGCGCTACATCTGCTGCAACAGATAATGACTGAAGAGCGCGGACGCTTACCGGCGCAGGTCGACGATGCAGATTCCACCCAATAAAAAGGCTCCCATTCTTCCGGTGGGAGCCTCATAAGCTTTATGCCGAGCCTATCAGAGCGGATCGAAGCCGGAGCGTGAAAGGACGTTCTGCAGCTTATCGACGGCTTGCTTTACCAGGTGGGCCTCATCTTCGTTTACCGCGTGGCTGTTGAACTCAAACCAGCCGACGCGTTTCACGAAGTGAGCGAGCGCAGTCGTCTCAGCCTCCGACAAAAACTCGCTTTCATAAGCACCCGCTGGGGTGGCAATGGTCAGGGTTATTGGATCGCTGTTGCTTTGTGTCTCGTTCATTTTCGGTGTCCCACCTATAAAGGTAGAGAAGCTATCGCCCTTACCGTCTGCTTACCAAGACGGTAAGGGCTGCCGTCAGTTCACGGGGCTTGGATCTGGGCGACCTTCTTGAACACCCAGCATTTGGTGGTGGTTTTTCGAATGATGCTATCCACCGCCTTTTGCCCCAAAAACTGTGGCGCGGTGCAGCGCTTCAACGCGTTGGTGACGTCGGTACCGAGGATGGTCTGGATGCCGTGTGCAGCGAACAGCTCAGCAAGGTGAGGCATGTTCAGCGCGATCAGTTGCGAGTCCTTGGAGTGATTGTAGACAATGCCTTTGCTGTCCAGCTGCAGCAGCGCGGCCCAGAAATCAGCAACAATGTCGGCCTGGGGAGGCTCAACGCTGCCGATGGTTTCCAGATCCGGTACCGGCAAACCCATTGCGGTGGACAGCTTCGTGATCTCGATACCGAGCAAATCACGCACTGTCCGATTGCGGGTGCGCATCAACTCCTTCACCAGCCCAAGACGATGCTTCGACATGCTGATCTGCTGATTGACCGTGAGCTTCTCGCTGAGCGAATAGCTGCCGGTTTTTCGCAGCGATGGGAGCACGTCATGAGTGACCCAGCGTTTGAACCGTTTCGCTTGAGGTTTTCTGCTTGAGAGCACCAGGCTGTATAAGCCTGCCTCATTGATCATCACCACCTGCTGTGGTCCACCAAGGGTGCGCACATTGCGCGTACCCTTTTCGTCGTCATCCAGCCGACTGTATGCGTCGCTTGGGTTCGCAATTTCGAGGACACGACAGACGTCCGTTGCTACGAACCAGGTTTCGCCATCCTCGCCGGTATCAATGCGAACGGGGAGGGTTTCAAACTCAAATATAGATGGCATCGACATTGCGTTTCTCACTATGCGGTTGCCGGCTTCAAGCCGCCAAAGAGTGGGCCAAGGGTATCGGTACTACCGATACCCTTTAACGATTCAGATCCGGCGATGGTTGTTGTTGGCGGAGCGAATGACGCTGTCCAAGTCAGCGCAGATCCGGTCCAAGAAGCCAGCCAGCATTTGCGGCGTGTACAGGCCGGCGTGGTCGGCCTGCTGAGCGAGCGCATGCACAGGGCAAGCGAATCCCGCACCCGTTCCCAATCAAACAGATCGTCGTCAGAGAGGCAGTAGGGCTTTCTCATACGGCATCCCCGTGCGTTTCAAGAACGCGCACCTGGTGCATGTGATGGTTGTAGCGCTTGAGGCGAGTAGCGAGGGAGGAGTTAGCGTGCAACGCGGCGAGAGCCATGCGGCGATGGGCAAGTGCGCGGATTCTGGACGGAATGAGGGCGGTCATAGTGAAGCTCCTTTTGCTGACAGGAGCTGCCACGTTCGTTACCAAGCGAATGGGTGGCAGCTGTACGCAGGTTGGTAAACCGGGGCAAAAGGAACCCGGCAGGCCCGAAGACCTCCCACGCACAGCCGCCATAACACGGAACTGCGGGCACAAAAAAAGCGCCTGCAGTTGTGAAGATGGGCGCTGTTGCGCCTTTTGCATGTCGGGTTACCAAGCCCGGTCGCTGAATTTGCAGCGACGACCGCACTGTACGCCTCTCAATGTCCGGGGATCAAGTGTCCCCGGACAATATTTCATATCACTGTACGCTGCAGCCGCCGGGGGCCGTCCTTCTGTTGTGGTGGTCACCACCATCGGTCGGTAGCCGGTAGCCGGTAGCCGGTAGCCGGTAGCCGGTGGCGTGTGGCCGATGGTAGGTGGCGGTCCGTCGGTGACCGATGGTCGGTGGCTGGGGGGCTGTTCGTGCACCATTGCGGGGCAGTCCGGAGGCTCTAGGCTGGTCTGCACCTGGCGCGCGCCGTCGTCCCCCCGCCACGCCTGCGGGCTAAATGGGTCTCAATTTCTGCACACCTGCAGCCATCCATCAGCAGCGCCCGCCGGGCTTCTCCTGTGCGAACAGGGGGAAGAGAAAAACCTACAAAACCCTGCACACCCCACTTCTTTTTTGAGCGGCCAGGAGCTCGATCTTGAGGCCCTTTTTTCAGGTGACCCATGGGAAACAAGTAATTTTGGTATGGACAGGTAAGAAATCAGCTGGAGCCCGCGTGCGATGCGGTTTTGAGCACTTACTTTGCACTGGCTTTTTGGAGTAAGGAGGGGAGTAATTTTTTGCTAAGTATATGATTTATATGGATATTTTATTTTCGATTTCTGACCTAGGTAAAAGGTAATGTTATTTCTATATATTACTTAAAACTTACCTAATCTAATAACCTAGAGGCCTTGTGTATTAAGGTTTTCAGAGCAATCACGGAAAAACTTACCAAAAATACTGGTTTCCCATGGGTCAACATAAAAGAGGATGCTCTGTAGATGGAGACTAGGTTCACCTCTTGCATAGATGAGTCAGTGAGCACTCTCTGACGTGCGCATCGCTCAAACACATGCGGAAACTGCTTAGTGCCATTTCATTTTTCTGTGGATCAGAAATGCCACTAAAGCACCGCAGATCATGAACACGACAAGCCCTGCGATAGTCGCTATGTTGCTGGTAAGGACGTTCGCAATTTGCTCCGGCATGCTCAGCAGCGTGAACGTGCATCCCAGTATTAAAGACATGCCAGTTCCGTAAGCCATTGGTCGCGACACGACCAAACTATTGCTCGCATTTGCCATGTACAGAAAATAGAGGCTGATCATTGCGAACGCGCTAACGAGCTTGAAGGCGAAACTGAGGTTGCTAGGTTGAGGAACGGATGATTCAACGAACGGAATAGACTTCACGCCCGCGATCCTGGCGCGCGGTTCAAAGCCAGGTTGGCCTCCCGACGTTATTACCGTGAGGAAAAGAGCGTCCTCGGGGTTAGAAAGAAAGGGAGCGATCATGACGCGCTTGTCGTCAATAGAGACCTTCGTAGTGATATCCGGAGGGCTCGACCTGGTTACTTGGGCACTAACGATTGTGGCGTCGCCCGTTACGGCCAATTCCAAAGGCGTTTCGAAATCCGAGCTTACGATCGGCTTGGACCCGGTATTCATCACCTTCAACACCGAGAAATAGGGATCATCGATTTTTCGTCCATCCAGCATCACTTCCAATTCTTGGTTGCCAGCGTGGCGAACGGGTTGGAGAGAGGTGGATGCGAGGCGCTTGACTGTAATAGAGCGTGCGGCTTGATCGGATTGACCCATGTAGATAGGGATCAGGGAGCCGCCCAGCGTAACGACGAACATGACGAGGTATTTCCAATCTAGCGACTTCCAGTTCATCGCATGTCCTCCCTTGTTACGTCGTTTATTACGTCTTGCAGACAAACAAAAGCCCCGCATCGCTGCGAGGCCTTGTTTTATATGGTGCCGGCACCAGGAGTCGAACCCGGGACCTACTGATTACAAGTCAGTTGCTCTACCAACTGAGCTATACCGGCGTGTGGGCGACGATTATAGCGATTGGGTTGGTTCTGTAAACCCCTGAATTCAGACTATTTTTACGCAGGCGCTGGATCAGGCTTGGCGTGAGCGGTGTCGCCGAGTTTTTAGCCGCAAAACCGAGGTGCTACGCGATCAAACCAGAATGAGCGTGAGGGCAGGATTTCTTCACCGTTCAAGCACCCATTTCACCCGTTTATGTCGTTTTGATTGGAAGCTTATGCACAACGGATGGGCGCTACGGCTGCATTGCAGGGGATTTTGTGGACACGTTCTCATTTTGTGCGCAAATCCCTGTTTTACGGGTTTTTTATCAATATGAACAAAAAATGACCAATGCTGTTTAAGCGGTCTAACAGCCGTGAATATTGGATCCACGGGAAAACCATCAACAGAGTTATCCACAGGCTGTAAAGATTTCAAGCGCGCTCGGCCAACAGTAGGAAATTACGCGGAGTCAGCGGTGCGTCGCAGAAGGTGCCGAGGCGTACGACGTATCCCTGTTCGGCGAGGAAAATGGCTCGATCAAGATTCAGCCAAAGCTCCAGCGGTCGTCGGAACAGTCCGCGCAGTAATTCCAGGTTGCGAACTTCGGCCAACCGCTGCCAACCGGCGGCTTCCAGTGCCTGCCAATCTGGCGCGCCGATTGTGGATAACTCTTTCAACGCTGCCAGGTCGCGGCAGTAATCGGCGAAGGATTTGTCCAGCCAGGCGCTGGGCAGGGACGGGGTGGGCAGGTATTTATCGACGCAGCGCACTTGCCGTTGCAGCAAATCGAAAGCCAGGCGTCGGGCCATGGAGGTGTCGCGCTGACGTCGGACTCTTGCACCGGCGGTGACGGTTTCGCTCATTGGCAGTGCCAGATCTTCGAGCGAGAGCTGTAGGGCGGATCGCAAGCCCGCTGAGGACAATGCCTGATACTCGCTGCGATCGATCCGGTTGTAACAGCACGGGGCAATGGCCATCTGCTGACATCCGGCCGCGCTCGCCAGTTGCATCAAGCGCACATGCAGATCGCCGCAGGCGTGCAGGGCGACCGGGGTGTGCTGAGCATTTATAACGCTCGCTGCGTCTGCCGCCAGTACATCCTGCTCGACATGCAGGGCGTGCAAATGACGGCGCTGACTTAATGCCTGACCACTGGCGACCAACGCCGGATCGTATTCGATACAAGTCAGTTGTTGCCCCGTACCCAACAGGCGTCGGCCCAGATGTCCCTTGCCGGAACACCAGTCCAGCCAGTGCGTCGGCTGCGAGGCAAAAGACAAGCGACTGGCGAACGCCTCGATCTGCTGCCACTTGCGCCCCGGCACATCGACATTCAATCGATGGCCTGGGGTTTCCAGCGCATGCTCCGGTAGCTCACCAACCGCGCTCAGCTCAATCGACAATGCCGCCAATGAAGCGAACGGCTCCGGGGCATCGACGAGATCGGCAGGATGGTTATGCGCCCGCTCTGCATCTTCCAGCGATCGTCCGCGTAGCCACTTGGACAATTCGGGGTAGTCGGTTTCCCATGGAAGCGAAAGATGGGTGAACGGACGAGGTTTCCACAGCGCCTGATGCTCAATCAGAAAAGCATCCAGCGCGGTGAAGCGGGCGAGTAGGGCCTCGCCCGTCAGCACGTGTGAAGTTTCAACGCCCTTGGCAGGCATCGACGCGCAGCCAGCGCTCCAGCAGCTTGAAGCCGCGCACCAGCACGTAGGACATCAGCAGATAGAACACGCCGGCGGCGAAGAAGATTTCCACCGGCAGGTAGGTGCGAGCAATGATCGTGCGGGCCATGCCGGTCAGTTCCAGCAGGGTCACGGTGCTCGCCAGCGCGCTGGCCTTGAGCATCAGGATCACTTCATTGCTGTAGGCCGGCAGGCCGATGCGCGCCGCTCGCGGCAGCATGATGTAGAACATCGCCTTGGGTTTGGACATGCCCAGCGCTCGCGCCGCTTCGATCTCGCCGGGTGGAATCGCCTGAATCGCGCCGCGCAGAATTTCGGCGATGTACGCCGCCGTGTGCAGGGTCATGGTCGCGGTAGTACACCAGAACGGATCGCGCAGGTAAGGCCACAGCGCGCTGTTACGCACTGCATCGAACTGCGCCAGGCCGTAATAGACGAGGAACAGTTGCACCAGCAACGGCGTGCCACGGAAAAAGAAGATGTAGGCATAGGGCAAGGCGCGCACATACCACAGCTTTGAGGAGCGGGCGATGCCCAGCGGAATGGCCAGCAACAGGCCGGCAATCACGGCAATCGCCACCAGCTCCAAGGTCAGGGTCGCGCCCTGCGCCAGTTTTGGCAGCCATTTGATGATCACTTCCCAGTTCATGAAGCGCTCCTCGCAAAGCCGCGAGCGGCGCGTTTTTCCAGGAAGTGCATGCCGGTCATCGCCAGCACGGTGAGGCCCAGGTACATGACCGCCGCCACCAGATAGAACGTGAACGGTTGTTTCGACACGGTCACGCCGATCTGCGCGTGGCGCATGATTTCTTCCAGGCCGATCACCGACACCAGCGCGGTGTCTTTCATCAGAATCATAAACAGGTTGCCCAGGCCGGGCAGGGCGATGCGCCACATCTGCGGCATGATCAGCTTGGTGAAGATCCGCCATTTCGACAGGCCCAGCGCCACGCCGGCCTCACGGTGGCCCTTGGGAATGGCGAGGATCGCGCCGCGGAACACTTCCGTGGCGTAGGCGCCGAAGCACAGGCCCAGCGCAATCACGCCGGCGGCGAAGGCGCTGAGTTGCAGGTCGGGATTGCCGAAAAACTCACCGAGGCTGCGCATCAGGTTGACCGTACCGAAGTAGATCAACAGCACCCAGAGCAATTCCGGGACGCCACGCACCAGCGTCGAATAAGTGCCGCCAAGCCATTGCAGCGGCTTGTACGGGGAAGTCTTGGCCAAGGCGCCGAGCAGACCGAGCACCAGTCCCAGGCACAGGGCCGTCAGCGCCAGTTTGACGGTCATCAGCGCACCGGCGGCGAGGGCCGGGCCGAATCCGTAGAGGTCGATAATCATGGATTTCTTTTCAAATCGCGGCAGGCAAGGCCGGGAGCCGGCGCCGTCGGATCACGGTGCCGGTCCCGCAGGTCAGATCAATAGATGCTGAACGGGAAGTACTTGTCGTTGATCTTCTTGTAGGTACCGTCAGCGACGATTTCCTTCAGCGCGGCGTTCAGCTTCTCACGCAGCGGATCACCTTTACGCACCGCGATGCCGATCTTGTCGCTTTCCACGACCGCGTCGCCCTTGAACTCATAGTTCTTGCCGGCGTCGCTTTTCAGCCAGTCGTAGTTGGCGTACTTGTCGGCCAGGATGGCGTCGACACGACCGGAGGTCAGGTCCAGGTAGGCGTTTTCCTGGGTGTCGTAGAGTTTGACTTCGATATCGCTACCGTAGGTGTCCTCCAGCCAGGTACCGGCGAGCGTTGCGCGCTGGGTGCCAATGATCTTGCCTTTGAGCGAATCCTTGTCAGTTTTGAAGTCTTTATCTTTTGGTGCGATGAACTGCAGCTTGTTCGAGTAGTACGGGTCAGTGAAATCCACCGCGCCCTTGCGCTCTTCGGTGATCGACAGCGAGGAGACCAGGAAGTCGAACTTCTTGGCGTTCAGCGCAGGAATGATGCCGTCCCAGTCGGAGGTAACCACGCTGCACTCGACTTTCATCTTGGCGCACAGGGCGTCGCCGATGTCTTTGTCGAAGCCGACCACGTTGCCGCTGGCGTCTTTGTTGTTGAACGGCGGGTACGCCGCTTCGATGCCCATCTTCAGGGTCTCGGCCATGGCTCCGGCGCTGAACGCGAGGGTGACGGCAGCGGCCAGGAAGACCTTTTTAAAATTCTGCATGCATGTTGCTCCGTTAGCGGTTGCTGGACATGAATTGTTTGCAGCGCGCCGAAAGCGGGTTTTCGAACACCTGCTGAGGCGATCCTTGCTCTTCCACCAGCCCCTGGTGGAGGAACACCACTTCGCTGGAGACCTGACGGGCAAAGCCCATTTCGTGGGTCACCAACAACATGGTGCGGCCTTCTTCGGCCAGTGCGCGGATGACACTAAGTACTTCCTGAACCATTTCCGGGTCAAGGGCGGAGGTGGGCTCGTCGAACAGAATCACCTTCGGCTGCATCGCCAGCGTGCGGGCAATCGCGGCGCGTTGTTGTTGACCGCCGGACAGTTGCGCCGGGTAGGCGTGGCGCTTGTCGGCGATGCCGACCTTGGCCAGCAGCGCTTCGGCGACTTCGATTGCCTCGGCCTTGCTCTGGCCGAGCACGCGGCGCGGGGCCTCGATGATGTTGTCGAGCACACTCATGTGCGGCCACAGATTAAAGTTTTGAAATACAAAACCTATCTCGGAACGCAGGCGGTTGATCTGTTTGCCATCAGCGGCAACCAGTTCGCCATTCTTGGCGGGCTTGAGCTTGAGTTCTTCCCCGGCCACCAGAATCTGACCCTGGTGCGGGTTTTCCAACAGGTTGATGCAACGCAGGAACGTGGACTTGCCGGAACCGGAGGAACCGAGGATCGAGATCACATCGCCGTCGCGGGCGGTCAGCGAGATGCCTTTGAGCACCTCAAGCTGTCCGTAGCGTTTGTGCAAGTTGCGGATTTCAAGCGCGGGCGTGGCCTCAGCCATGTGCGTTCCTCATATATGTTGCGCTCCTGCTGTTGGCGGGCCTTCCTGGCGAGGCGGCCAAGCTAGCATAGCGTTTCAATGGCAGCCAACAGCGCTACGGGCGGTAAGCGGATGGCGTGTGGCAGGTTGTCGCATCGGCACAGCAGACTGTCGCCCCATCAACAACCGAACGGGTGTTTGATCGTGCAAACCCGTGGGTGTTGCGTAAAAAAAGGCGCGATGTTGCCAGCTTTGGCGGGGTGTTGGAAGCGCTATCCGGCCGAACGTTCCTGAATCGCCCTTTTATTGTGCATCCCACACTTTTTCAGTGTGTTTCTGGTGCGCTGAATCGTCTGAAAAGTGAGTCGCAGGGTAACGCTCTGGCGAATTGCCATTCATTCCAATGACTTGCGATGACTGTCCGGTCTCGCTGAAAACCGCGGCCCAGAAGAGTTTGAAACATTTTGGCGCATTTATTGCGTGCAGAATCTGGAACGCCCTGTTGGTTTCTTTTTACGAGAAGGAAAACCAGACAGGACGGACGCAATCGCTTTCCTCGCAAAGGTAGTTCCGATGAGCAGTACCCCAAGCTCCAATGGCCTCGAACAGGGGCTCAAACCGCGTCATGTGACCATGTTGTCGATCGCCGGTGTTATCGGCGCCGGTCTGTTCGTTGGCTCCGGCCACGCGATCGCTGCCGCCGGCCCCGCCGTGCTGCTGGCCTACGCCGCCGCCGGTACCCTGGTGGTGCTGGTGATGCGCATGCTCGGTGAGATGGCTGTCGCCTCGCCCGACACCGGCTCGTTCTCGACATACGCCGACCGTGCCATCGGGCACTGGGCCGGTTTCACCATCGGCTGGTTGTACTGGTGGTTCTGGGTGTTGGTGATTCCACTGGAAGCCAACGCCGCCGCGACCATTCTCCATGCCTGGTTCCCGGGTATCGAGATCTGGGCGTTTGCACTGATCATCACCATGCTGCTGACGGTCACCAACCTGTTCAGCGTGAAAAACTACGGTGAATTCGAATTCTGGTTTGCCTTGATCAAAGTCCTGGCGATCATCGGCTTCATCGCGCTGGGTCTTGCGGCCGTTTTCGGCTTCCTGCCGAACAGCCAGGTCAGCGGTGTTTCGCACCTGTTTGATTCCGGCGGCTTCCTGCCAAACGGCATGGGCGCGGTGCTGGGTGCAATCCTGACCACCATGTTCTCGTTCATGGGTACCGAAATCGTGACCATCGCGGCTGCGGAATCGAAGAACCCGGGCAAGCAGATTTCCAAGGCCACCAACTCGGTGATCTGGCGGATCGGCCTGTTCTACCTCGTATCGATCTTCATCGTTGTGGCCCTGGTGCCGTGGAACGATCCTACGCTGGCCAACCTCGGTTCCTACCAGACCGTGCTTGAGCGCATGGGCATTCCGAACGCGAAAATGATCGTCGACATCGTAGTGCTGGTCGCGGTCACCAGTTGCCTGAACTCGGCGCTGTACACCTCGTCGCGCATGCTGTTCTCCCTCGGCAAGCGCGGTGACGCACCGGCGATGTCGACTCGGGTCAACAAAAGCGGTACGCCTTACTGGGCCGTCATGCTGTCGACCGGCGCGGCGTTCCTCTGCACCTTCGCCAACTATGTGGCCCCGGCTGCCGTGTTCGAATTCCTGCTGGCCAGCTCCGGCGCCATCGCGCTGCTGGTGTACCTGGTGATCGCGTTCTCGCAACTGCGTATGCGTAAACAACGCATGGCTCGCGGCGAGAAAATCGTCTTCAGCATGTGGCTGTTCCCGGGCCTGACCTACGCGGTGATCATCTTCATCGTCGCCGCCCTGACCATCATGCTGTTCCAGGAAGCCCACCGCGTGGAAATCCTCGCAACCGGCCTACTGAGCCTCATGGTAGTCGCCGCCGGCCTGCTGGTGGCACGCCGTCGCAAGCTGGAAAACCGTGGTGCGGTGGTGTTGAACTGATCCGCAACGCGTAATGCAAAACGGCCGCTGTCAGTAATGACGAGCGGCCGTTTTTGTTTGTGCGCGGGGTTTATTCGCCCTTGTCTTCCTGGGTGTCCAGCGACTTGCCGTAAGTATCCAGCGCAATCCCGAAATCGGTGATGAACTGTGGCTCAGTCAGCCAGGCCTGGGCGGTTTCGATGTCCATGCCGTCGGCCCACATGCGGTAGTCGATCAGCATGTCGGCGGCCAGGTGAGTGGCGGCCATGCCTTCGTTCTCGGCGTTTTCCATGTCCAGCAGTTCTGGATGGTCAACGATGATGAACGCCAGTTCGCGCAGCAGGGTCAGCAGCATTTCGTTGCGACTGACGGCTTCGGCGTCGCGCATTTTGCTGAACATTGCGAGGGTGTATTCCGGGATCGGCTCGTCCAGATGCCCGAGGTTGTCGTCCTGGTCCAGCGGCTTACGGCCGACCATGCGGATGTGCTTGGCTTTGGCCTTGGCGCGTTTGGCGCGTTTCTGTTGCTTGTTCAGGGATGCCATGGGAACTCAGTTCTTCTGTTGGGTTTGTGCGGCGATCGCGTCGGACGCCGCCACATAGTCGGCCTGGAAGGCCTGGGATTCGATCCACGCCAGGGCGCCGGCTTCGTCGGTTTCCTGGGACCACTGGCGATACTCGATCAGCGCGGCGAGGATGAAATCCATCGCGCCTTCTTCGCCTTCCTGCTCGTAGACCAGTTCCAGCAGCGGGTCTTCGAGGAACGCGGTGCACATGGCTTGCTGGCTGATCTTCTCGGCGTCGATCATTTTCTTGAACAGCTCGGTCAGGTCCACCGACTCGAAGTCGATACGGTCATCGTTCGGGTCCAGTTCGACCGGCGCCTCGGCGCGTTTGCTGCGGTTTTGCTTGGCCTTGGTCTTGGCCCGGGCGGCGCGTTTTTGCTGCTTGTTGGCGGAGGCCATGGTGTGTTCCGTCGTGCGTTGAAAGGGCTCAGCTGCGTGGCACTGGCCGCCCGGGTGTGTCGGGGGCCAACTCGCCGGTTTGCAGCCAGGTCAGAGCAATGGGCCATAGTGTGGCTTGGTATGCGCTGCGAAAAAAGGCGAAATGTCCGACTTGTTGTTCGCCGATGTCCTGCGGCGCGATGCGCAAGTGGGTTTTGTGCGCATGACTGAAGTAGCCGAGCAGGCGTTCGATGGCCGGGATCGTGCCGTACGGGTCGTCGCTGATGCTGATCGCCAAGGTCTTTGCGCGGACATTGGCGAAGGGCAGGCGACCGCTTGCTTTCAGCAGTCGGCGGCCGCTCGGACGCTGCTCGTAGCGCGCGGCAGGCGTGCTCCAGTCGCGTACGACGCCTGCTGGCGTATCCTCGAGCCAGCCGAGGCGTTTGCCCGGGAAATAGCCACAGAGCCGCGTCAGCAGCGGCATCAGCAAATGCCATTTACCAAACATGCGCCAGCGCTGTGCCGGCGCATAGTCGCGCCAGTAAGCGAACTGCGCGCCGACTGTCACCAGTCGACGAATGACCTGCCCGGACTCGCCGAGCCCAGCCGCGCAACCGCCGAAACTGTGGCCGACCACATCGATTGGCTGGCCGGTGAATTCCCGTTGAGCGCGCTTGAGCATCGCTTCGAAATCCAGCGCGCCCCAATCGGTCCATGAAGCCTCGAGGCCTTTCAGGGTTGCCGGACGCGATTCGCCGATGCCTCGGTAGTCGTAGGTGATCACGTCGAAGCCGTTGGCGAACAGGTAATCGGCGAAGCGCGTGTAGTGTCGGCAGCGTACCGAGGTGGCAGCGTTGATGATGACCACCGGGCGTTGCGGGTCAGGCAGGGCGTGACGCCAGATGAAGCCGCCAAGGACAAAGTCGTCGGCCGCGGCCTCATGGAAGAGCTCATTGACGATAACGGCGCTGTGGGTGAGCGCAGTGCTGCATGAGTTCATAAGGACTCGGTCTTTGCGGGATCTCCTGAGCATGAGCTTCATCAAGGCGTAAATGCAACGATTCGGAACGCGCTGCGTTTCAGATCCGCAGGCAGTGCGCTTTCGAGAATTCGTGACGCACTGCGTCACAAAATCAATGCAGTCCTGCAGGCGTAGTCCATTTCGTACACAGGCCAAGTTCCAATCATTCTAAAACACGTGCTTCCCTAGCCGGATCAAATAAGGAGTAACGGTTGGGCTCTACAAGAGCCCGGGAGTCGTCATCATGAAGCGCGTTCTTTCATTCCTGCTGCCCATCGCGGCGGTGGCTGCCTTGGTCCTTCCGGCGATGTTGCAGGCGGCCAACCTCGACCCGATCGACAGTGCCGGCGTGCAAGTCCAGCAACAACAGCAAAACGGCATCAACTACCTGTCCGGCGGGATTGGCCTGGACGAGTCAAAAGCCATTCAGCAAACCCCCGGCTACAACCTGCACATGACGTTCGCGGTGGGCGCGCAAGACCAGTACACCGCTGATGTCGATGTGGTGATTCAAAAGTCGCCGGGGCAAACCGTGCTGACTCTCACCCAAACGGGGCCGCTGGTGTACGTGCAACTGCCACCCGGTAAGTACACCGTGGTCGCCACGCGCAATGGCGAAACACGGCGTGACGTGACAGACGTTGGCAGCGGCACTGCACGCAATCTAGTGTTCCACTGGAATGACGCTGGATAACCTCGGGTGCATTGAGGAATCGAGGCGCGGGTATCCCGCGCCTTCCTTTATCCCCGCGTACGCTTGGCCTGCTGCTTGTCACTGGGCTCGCGCGCCATTCGGTGAATCCATAATCCGATCCAGCCGACGGCTATCAGAAACAGGGTGCCGACGCACTGCGACACGATCTCGAACCAGAACATTCGGGGTTGCAGCGCGAGGGTGTAGGTATGGCGTGGGCCCGATCGGTTCCAGGTGGTGATGGAGCCGCTGATCAAGCTGTGGATGATCAGATAAGTCGACGCGGCGATGAGGAAGGCGATCAGTACGCCGACCAGCACCGTCAGCCAGAATGCCACCCGGCTCTGGCGATAGGGTGGCGGATGGGGCAGGGGGACGCGGGTTCTTTTCTGGTTCATCGAGCGGATGACCCTCTTCCTTAAGGTGCGGCCAAAGTAGCGCGGATCGCCTTTGTTCGAAACCCGTCGCGCATTTGCGCAGCCCAGAAAAAAGACTGGATTGAGCCGCCATCAAATCGCAGGCATAAAAAAACCCTGAATCTTGCGATTCAGGGTTTTCGGTATTTGGTGCCCAGAGACGGAATCGAACCGCCGACACGGGGATTTTCAATCCCCTGCTCTACCGACTGAGCTATCTGGGCAACGGGGCGCATTAAAAGGGTTTTTCGGATTTACGTCAACGACTTTTTTAAAATTTCTTAAATTAATTCCGTCGCTTACGATCCGCCCCCCGATTTTGCATGTTTACTCTGCAGGCGGAACGTAGCCTTCGGCCTTGGCGTATTCCTCGCCGGAGAAGTACTTGTCCATTTCGCCCTGCAGATATTTGCGGTCTTCGGCGTTCATCATGTTCAGACGCTTTTCGTTGATCAGCAGGGTCTGGTGTTTCTGCCAGTCAGCCCAGGCTTTGGCCGAGACGTGGTCAAAAATATCCTGACCTTTGGCGCCCGGGAAAGGAGCGCGTTCCAGCGCGGGCAGTTCTTCTTTGTACTTGCGGCACATGATGGTGCGGGTCATGACGACTCTCCTGCGTTCAATACGGCGGCCGCGCGTTCGAGCAAGGTTTTGACCGGGGCGGCAAGGCCCAGGCGCGGCGGGGTGGCGAGGTTATACCAGAGCCAGTCGGCCTCGGCCACGTGCTGACCGGCCTCCTGCACCTGAACCAGCCAGGGTTCGATGGACAGCTGGAAATGGCTGAAGGTGTGGATGAGGCTTGGCAGCGCCTGCTGCTCGCCCATGGTCAGCGAGTGCTGGTCGGCCAGATGTTGCAGGTCGTCGAGATCGTCGAGTTCCGGCAGGCTCCATAAACCGCCCCAAAGCCCCGTGGACGGGCGGCGATAAAGCAGAATCGCGCCTTCGCCGTTGGCCAGCAGCGGCATCAGCGTGCGTTTTTGCGGGATGGCCTTGCGCGGCTTGGGGATCGGGTAGCGCGTCTCCAGGCCGAGCATGTGCGCCTCGCAGCCCTTTTCCAGCGGGCACAGAAGGCAGCTCGGTTTGCTGCGCGTACACAGCGTGGCACCGAGATCCATCATCGCCTGGGTGTAGGCGTTGACCCGATCGTGCGGCGTGAAACGCTCTGCGTTGGCCCACAGCTGTTTGGCGACCTTCGGTTCACCCGGGTAACCCTCCTGCGCGGTAAAACGCGCCAGAACGCGTTTGACGTTGCCGTCGAGGATCGGCGCGCGCAGGCCCATGCTGATGCTGGCGATGGCGCCGGCGGTGGACAGGCCGATCCCCGGCAAATCCGTCAGCTTTTCGACGTCACGGGGAAATTCGCCGCCGTACTGGCTGACGACGATCTTTGCGGTCTTCTGCAGGTTGCGTGCGCGGGTGTAGTAACCGAGCCCGGTCCACAGGTGCAGCACTTCGTCCTCCGGCGCTTCGGCCAGCGCTTGCACCGTTGGCAGCGCGGCCATGAAGCGGTCGAAGTAATTGAGCACGGTGCTGACCTGGGTCTGCTGCAACATGATCTCCGACACCCACACCCGATACGGATTGATGTCTTGCTGCCAAGGCAAATCGTGGCGGCCGTGGCGGTCGAACCATTCCAGCACCGCCGTGGAAAACTGCTCCGCTGTCATCGCTTGAACAGCCCCTTCAATGCGTTTTTCAATTCCGGGCTGACCTTGTCGCCAAGTTTTTCATCGATCTTCTCGCTGAGTTTGTCACCGGCCATTTTGGTCGCGACCTGGCCGAGACGTTCGTTGTCCACACGGCAGGCCTTGGCGCCCAGTTCCAATGGGCCGCGGCAGCGCAGCGGCCACTCGATGCCGACGAATTTCTCGCCGACCTGACAGGCCGGATCCGGCATGGCGCTGGTGTCGCCTTCGACGATGATGCCGACGCGGTAATCCATGCCCAGCACCCGCAGGTCGATGTCGCCATCGCCGTTGACGGTCATGCCGGGGATGCGCACTTTCAGGTCGGGGTTGCTGGCGATACCGTTGCGGAAGGTCAGGTTGCCCTTGAGTTCCTGGAACGGCGTGTCCTTGCCCCGTGGCTCGCCGCTGAGGGTTTTGCGGTTGAGGGTGGCGATGCCTTTGCACAGTTGCTGTTCAAGGTTGGCGTTGAGCAGCACACCGTTGTTGATCACGAAACTGGCGTTGCCGTTGAGGGTTTCAATCAGCGCCTGCTGGCTGTTGCCGCTGCCGGTGAGGCTGCTGGTCAGTGTGACCAGGCCTTTGACCGGCGGATTCTTGCCCTGGCTTTCGAGGATTTTCTCGGCCGGTACGCGGTTGATCCTGGTTTGCAGGTTCAGCACCGGCGCACTTGGGCGTACGTCGAGGGTGCCCTTGGCTTCGAAATCGCCGTTGTACAGGCCACCACGCAGATTTTCCAACGTCAGCAGGCCGCCCTGGCTAGTGGCTTTGAGCGCGGCATTCTGAATCGGCAGTTTGTCGAGGGTCAGCTGGCCGAAGGTCAGGTCGGCATCGACGTCGAGTTTGGCCAGACGCTCGACCGGCAGCAGACGCTCGGTGCTCCAGGCGCTTTTGCTTGGTTTGTCCGGCAACGGTGTGCTGCCGGCGCCGGCCATGGCATCGGCTTCGGTGCTGGCGACTTCGGCCTGACGCACTTGCGTGGCGTTTTTGGCTTTTTCCGATTTCGGCGGCAGGTAGCGGTCGACGTCGAACGTGTCAGCCTTGAGGATCGCGCGCAGCGACTGCTTGGCGAAATCTTCCACGGCAATGCGCCCGCTGAAGCTGCTGTCGTCGAGTTTCAGGTTGATGTTGTCGAAGGCCACGCTGGTTGGCGTAGCGGCCACGCGGCTGACCAGTTCGACCTTGCTCAGGCTGCCGGGCGCCATGGCTGGCAACGTCTGGCCGATGCTATCGACAAATTTCGCCAGATCGAACTGGGCGATCGAGATTCCGCCAGTGATCTGCGGGGTCTTGTCGAGGTCGTTGGCTTTCAGCTCACCGAGGGCACGCAACTGGTTGGCGGAGATCTTGATCCCGGTCCATTCGGCGACGTTCGCTGCCTTGTCCAGGGAAATCTGGCCTTGGGCGGAGAAGGTCATGGCCTTGCCCTGTAGTGGGTCGCCGGTCAGTTCGCCGGACAGTTTCATGTCTTCGAACTTGTAACGTTGCAGGGCGCGTTCGATGCGCAGCTCGCCGTTGAGCTCGGTGCGCACCCGCAGCACAGGCTGATTGGTGCTGAGGAACGCCGTGGCTTTCAGCGGAATGTTGGTCGAATCGTGTACCGCACCGGTGCTCAGCTGGATGCTTTCGGCACTGTACTGCTTGCCGGTTTGCTCGTCGGTGTATTCAACACGGGCGTTGTTGACGGTCAGGCTGTCGATGTCGAGGCGGATCGGCTGCGGTGGTTTTTCCGGCTGGGCGGCCTCTGCAACAGGCGGGCTGGCAGGCGTCGGGCTGCCGGCAGGCGTGGCGGGAGGTGGCAGCTTGCCGATGTCTTCCCAGTTGCCGTGGCCGTTCTTGTCGCGTTTGAGGCGCAGGTTCAGGCCTTCGACGCGCACATCGCTCATCTGCACTTCGCGGCGCAACAGCGGCAGCACGCGCACGGACAGGCCGAGCATCTGCAGGTCGGCATACGGTTCGGTCGGGTTGATCAGGGTGGCGATGCTGGCCTCATGCAGTTCCAGGCCGAGCCACGGGAACAGGCTCCAGCCGATATCGCCATTGAGCGTCAGCTCGATGTGGGCCTTGTCGCGGGCTATCTGGCGAATCTCGTCTTTATAGTCGTTGGGATCAAACAGGTGGGTCAGGGCGAAGCCCGCCGCCACAATGATCAGCAACAGCCCGAGAAGTACCAGACCCAGGATTTTGCCGAACGCTTTCATGGGCGAGTCCTTGTAGTTAGTCGAATTCGTAATTTAGCCGGGGAGTATAGCGCTGCATCCGCCCGGTTCGGGGCGCTGTCATGTCGCGATGACGTCCAGCGGCAATTGCAATTTGGCGGCCAGCGCCTGGATTTCAAGGTGTCCGGCCGGTGCCAGCAGGCGCAGTTGGGCACCCGCTTGCGACGCCATTTTCTGTGCTTGGTTCACCAGTCTCTCGGCTACCCCACGGCGCCGGGTGACTTTTCGTATACACAAATGTGACAAGTACCAAATCCTGTCGTGCCTTGTCAGGCGTGCTGCACCAAGCAGGCGATCGTTGAAACGTCCTGCAATCAAAGAGCCGTCAGCCAGGCTGTTTTCGATCAGTTGAGCGTCCCCGGAATACGGTGCGAACAGCCATTGCGGAGCGTCACGATAGATTTTTTGCAGGTCCTGTTGATCCTGGTAACTGGCATCGTTCAGCGCTTGGACAGCGATCGGCATGGCTTTTTCCTGTGGGGACGAGATCAGATGACATGAAAAAGGTGATATCAGTTTGGTTTTTCTGTCACGTGCAAATGGTAACCTTCGCCGGTTCGTCCGTCCTTCTGCGACTTAACGTCGCGCCTTCAAGGAGCTTCACCCGAAAAAACGGTCATGCCTGCGTGCATAAAGGCCGAGGGTGAGCAGTGGCTGGCGAACCATACTAATAATTGGGGGATACACAATGAGCACGAGCATCACGGCGGACGGCCTTCGCGCCGACCAGCCTGCGTTCCTGTCCAAGGAACGCATCATCGCCAAGCCCGGTTTCAACCGCTGGCTGGTTCCACCGGCCGCTCTGGCCATCCACCTGTGCATCGGCATGGCCTACGGTTTCTCGGTGTTCTGGTTACCGCTGTCCAAGGCGCTGGGCGTCACCGCGCCTGTGGCTTGCGCGCCGGACATGAGCTTCATCGCTCAGGTCTTCTCTTCGCAATGCGACTGGCCGATCTCCATGCTCGGCTGGATCTACACCCTGTTCTTCATCTTCCTCGGCTGCTCGGCAGCAATCTGGGGTGGCTGGCTGGAACACGCCGGGCCACGCAAGGCCGGTGTGGTGTCGGCACTGTGCTGGTGCGGCGGTCTGCTGATCTCGGCGCTGGGTATCTACACCCACCAGATCTGGCTGATGTGGATCGGCTCTGGCGTGATCGGTGGTATCGGTCTGGGCCTGGGCTACATTTCGCCGGTCTCGACCCTGATCAAGTGGTTCCCGGACAAGCGCGGCATGGCGACCGGCATGGCGATCATGGGTTTCGGTGGCGGCGCGATGGTCGGTGCACCGTTGGCGACTGCGCTGATGAGCCACTTCGCTTCGCCTGCCGGTGTCGGCGTGTGGCAGAGCTTCGTGGCCATGGCTGCGATCTACTTCGTGTTCATGATCGGTGGCGCCCTGGCTTACCGCGTGCCGCCAACCGGCTGGAAGCCTGAAGGCTGGACCGCTCCGGCAAAGAAAGCCTCGAACGCGATGATCACTCACCGTCACGTGCACGTGAATGTGGCGTGGAAAACCCCGCAGTTCCGTCTGGTGTGGCTGGTGCTGTGCCTGAACGTGTCGGCCGGTATCGGCATCCTCGGCATGGCCTCGCCACTGCTGCAGGAAGTGTTCGGCGGCAAGCTGCTGGGCGTTGACGTGCCGTTCGGTCAACTGGACGCCGGGCAACTGGCTTCGATCGCTGCGATCGCTGCCGGCTTCACCGGTCTGCTGAGCCTGTTCAACATCGGTGGCCGCTTCTTCTGGGCTTCGTTCTCGGACTACCTGGGTCGCAAAAACACTTACTTCGTGTTCTTCGCCCTCGGTTTTGCCCTGTACGCGCTGATCCCGAACATGGGCCATCTGGGCAACGTTGCGCTGTTCGTGGCGGCGTTCTGCATCATCCTGTCGATGTACGGCGGTGGTTTTGCGACCGTTCCAGCGTATCTGGCCGACCTGTTCGGCACGCAAATGGTCGGTGCGATCCACGGTCGTCTGCTGACTGCCTGGGCTGCGGCCGGCGTGCTCGGCCCGGTGCTGGTGAACTACCTGCGTGAGTATCAGTTGAGCATCGGCGTTGAACGCGCTGCCGCTTACGACATCACCCTGTACATCCTCGCCGGCCTGCTGGTGCTGGGTTTCCTGTGCAACCTGATGGTGCGTCCGGTGGCCGACAAGTACTTCATGACCGACGCTGAACTGGCCGCCGAACAGGCGCTGGGTCACGACAAAGGTGCTGATGCCAGCACCGTGCTGGAGTGGAAAGCCGCACCGGGCAGCAAGCCGCTGGCAATCGCTGCATGGCTGGTGGTGGGCATTCCGTTGGCGTGGGGTGTGTGGGTGACCCTGCAGAAGACGGCGGTACTGTTTCACTAAACAAAACCTAGTACCCCTGTAGGAGTGAGCCCTGCTCGCGATAGCGGTCTGACAGTCACGGAAATGTTGGCTGTCACGCCCTCATCGCGAGCAGGCTCACTCCTACAGTTGTTTTCGGGGTGCCTGTAATGGCTTGTATGGACATGTCTACCCGCGACAGCCGGGCGTTCTATCCGTCAGCCATCTCACGTCGCGTGTTTCTGTTTCGGCCCCGCGTGCCTATAATGGCTGCCTTTTTCGCCCAATGATTTTGCGGAGCTGGTGATGGCCGAACGTAAGGCGTCTGTCGAGCGCGACACTCTGGAAACCCAGATCAAAGCCTCGATCAACCTTGATGGCACCGGAAAGGCCCGATTCGATATCGGCGTTCCTTTTCTTGAGCACATGCTGGATCAGATCGCCCGTCACGGGTTGATCGACCTGGATATTGAATGCAAGGGCGATCTGCATATCGACGACCACCATACCGTGGAAGACGTCGGTATCACCCTCGGCCAGGCCTTCGCCAAAGCCATCGGCGACAAGAAAGGCATCCGTCGCTACGGCCACGCCTACGTGCCGCTCGATGAAGCGCTATCGCGCGTGGTGATCGACTTCTCCGGCCGTCCAGGCCTGCAGATGCACGTGCCGTACACCCGCGCCACCGTGGGCGGCTTCGACGTCGACCTGTTCCAGGAATTCTTCCAGGGCTTCGTCAACCACGCCTTGGTCAGCCTGCACATCGACAACCTGCGTGGCACCAACACCCACCACCAGATTGAAACCGTGTTCAAGGCTTTCGGCCGCGCGCTGCGCATGGCCGTCGAGCTGGATGAGCGCATGGCCGGGCAAATGCCATCGACCAAAGGCGTTCTGTAATGCAGACGGTTGCAGTTATCGACTACGGCATGGGCAACCTGCACTCGGTGGCCAAGGCCCTCGAGCACGTTGGCGCCGGCAAGGTGCTGATCACCAGCGATGCCGACGTGATCCGCGAAGCCGACCGTGTGGTATTCCCCGGCGTAGGTGCGATTCGCGATTGCATGGCGGAGATCCGTCGCCTCGGGTTCGACTCGCTGGTGCGTGAAGTCAGCCAGGATCGTCCGTTTCTCGGCATCTGTGTCGGCATGCAAGCCCTGCTCGACAGCAGCGAAGAGAACGACGGCGTCGACTGCATCGGCCTGTTCCCGGGCGCGGTGAAGTTCTTCGGCAAAGACCTGCATGAAGATGGCGAGCACCTGAAAGTCCCGCACATGGGCTGGAACGAGGTGAAGCAGAAGGTCAGTCACCCGCTGTGGCACGACATTCCGGACATGGCGCGTTTCTACTTCGTACACAGCTATTACATCGCCGCTGCCAACGCGCGGCAGGTGGTGGGTAGCGGTCATTACGGGGTCGATTTCGCTGCCGCGCTGGCCGAAGGTTCGCGTTTCGCCGTGCAGTTCCACCCGGAGAAGAGCCATACCCATGGCCTGCAATTGCTGCAGAACTTCGCCGCGTGGGACGGTCGCTGGTAAATGGCTGCCAAGAAGTCCAAGCCGCCGATCCTGACCCTCACTCCCGAACAGGAGAGCGAGGCCAACCGCAAGATCCAGCGGTTCATGGAGGATCGGTTCGAACTCGACCTGGGTTCGTTCGAGGCGGCGGAAATTCTTGAGCTGTTTACCCGCGAAATTGCTCCGCACTATTACAACAGGGCGATTTTCGATGTGCAGACCCACCTCAAAGAGCGGTTTGAAAGCATCGAAAGCGACCTGTGGGCGCTCGAGAAAAACTGATTTTCGAGCCAAGCTGAACATTCAAATTTGAAGGTTTGCCAGATGCTGATTATTCCCGCTATCGATCTCAAGGACGGTGCCTGCGTACGTCTGCGCCAGGGCCGCATGGAAGATTCCACAGTGTTCTCCGATGACCCGGTGAGCATGGCTGCCAAGTGGGTGGAGGGCGGTTGCCGCCGTCTGCATCTGGTCGATCTGAACGGCGCATTCGAAGGCCAGCCGGTCAACGGCGAAGTGGTGACCGCGATCGCCAAGCGTTACCCGAACCTGCCGATCCAGATCGGTGGCGGTATCCGCTCGCTGGAAACCATCGAGCACTACGTCAAGGCGGGCGTCAGCTACGTGATCATCGGCACCAAAGCCGTTAAAGATCCGGCGTTCGTCGCTGAGGCCTGCCGCGCGTTCCCGGGCAAAATCATCGTCGGTCTGGATGCCAAAGACGGTTTTGTCGCTACTGATGGCTGGGCTGAAATCAGCACCGTGCAAGTCATCGATCTGGCCAAGCAGTTTGAAGCCGACGGTGTGTCCTCGATCGTTTATACCGACATCGCCAAAGACGGCATGATGCAGGGCTGCAACGTACCGTTCACCGCTGCGCTGGCTGCAGCGACGAAGATCCCGGTGATCGCGTCCGGCGGTATCCACAATCTGGGTGACATCAAGTCGCTGCTCGACGCCAAGGCGCCGGGCATCATCGGTGCAATCACTGGCCGGGCGATCTACGAAGGCACCCTCGACGTCGCCGAAGCGCAAGCTTTCTGCGATGCGTACCAAGGCTGAGGACTGACCATGGCGCTGGCCAAACGCATCATCCCTTGCCTGGACGTGGACAACGGCCGGGTCGTCAAAGGTGTGAAGTTCGAGAACATCCGCGATGCCGGCGACCCGGTGGAAATCGCCCGTCGTTATGACGAGCAGGGTGCCGACGAGATTACCTTTCTCGACATCACCGCCAGCGTCGATGGCCGCGACACCACGCTGCATACCGTCGAGCGCATGGCCAGCCAGGTGTTCATCCCGTTGACCGTCGGCGGTGGCGTGCGCACCGTGCAGGACATTCGCAACCTGCTCAACGCTGGTGCGGACAAGGTTTCGATCAACACCGCAGCGGTGTTCAATCCGGAGTTTGTTGGCGAAGCGGCGCAGCATTTCGGCTCGCAGTGCATCGTCGTCGCCATCGACGCGAAGAAGGTCTCCGGCCCGGGCGAAACCCCGCGCTGGGAAATCTTCACCCACGGCGGGCGCAAGCCGACCGGCCTCGACGCGGTCGAGTGGGCGAAGAAGATGGAAGGCCTGGGTGCCGGCGAAATCCTGCTGACCAGTATGGATCAGGACGGCATGAAAAACGGCTTCGACCTCGGCGTGACTCGCGCGATCAGCGATGCGCTGGGCATTCCGGTGATCGCCTCCGGCGGCGTCGGCAACCTGCAGCATCTGGCCGACGGCATCCTCGAAGGCCACGCCAGCGCGGTACTGGCGGCGAGTATTTTCCACTTCGGCGAATACACCGTGCAGGAAGCGAAAGCGTATATGGCCAAACGCGGCATCGTGATGCGCTAAACCGTACAGGCCAGTGGACAGCATGGCGTACCCAAGGCACTCTTGGGCACGCCATGGATTCCGGTAGCCCGACATGATCAAACGCCTGCTTCTTGTTCTCGCCAGTGCCTCTGTGTTGTTGCTCAACACGGCGCGGGCCGAAAACAGTCCCGACACCGATCTGGTGCTCCTCACCGAAAACTTTCCGCCCTACAACATGGCGAAAGACGGCAAGAACTTCGCCAAGGGCGAGAACATCAACGGCATTGCCGCCGACATCGTGCGCGAAATGTTCAAGCGCGCCGGGCTCACCTATAGCCTGACGCTGCGCTTCCCATGGGAGCGCGTCTACAAACTGGCGCTGGAAAACCCCGGTTACGGCGCCTTCGTGATGGCCCGCCTGCCGGACCGCGAAAACCTGTTCAAATGGGTCGGCCCGATCGGTCCGGACGACTGGATCATGTTGGCCAGGGCCGACAGCAAGATCACCCTCGACACCCTCAACGATGCACGCAAATACAAGATCGGCGCCTACAAGGGCGACGCGATTGCCGAGACGCTGACCAAGCAGGGCTTGAAACCCACGGTCGTGCTGCGCGATCAGGACAACGCAAAAAAACTGGTCAACGGTCAGATCGACCTGTGGGCCACGGGTGATCCTGCCGGGCGTTATCTGGCGCGGCAGGACGGGGTCACCGGGCTCAAGACCGTGTTGCGCTTCAACAGCGCCGAGTTATATCTGGCGCTGAACAAGGACGTGTCGGACGCAACGGTCGCCAGGCTGCAGGCGGCGCTGGATCAAATGCGCAAGGACGGGGTTATCGACGAAATCATGGGGCGCTATCTGTAGCCGTCGGCAACGACTGGTCCGCTGCATCGTGGGTGCATTCTTGCGGCGGATATTGCAGCAGATTCAGGTTTTCGTTCTGGGTGTAAGCCAGATTGATCCCCGCCTGCGAGCCGTCAGCACGACGCAGCTCGTAGAAACTCTCCAGCTGATAAACCGCGACGAATTTGCCTTTGCCGGCCATCGCGATCACATGGGTAACAAATGGAGTCTGCCAACCACTGGTTGACGTCTCGCTGTGAGTGAACTGGCTGTCCAGTCTTGCCGAGAATGGGAGTGACGGAGGAGCGTCTGCCTTCGATGCCCACGGACTCACAAAACTGATCGCGGTAAGTTGAGTGAACAGACGCAACGTCTTCGGATTCTGCAGCCGCTGCGCAGTCCACTTGAAAGCCCGTGCCTCCTCGCCTGTGTTGTGTCCGCTCCCAACCAAATAGTACTGGTCGGTTCTTTCCAGGCGATAAAACGGCGTGGTGCGTAATTGCTCAATTGGCGACAAGTCATCCTTGACCACGAACCATGGCAGCTCGATGACTTGGGCGAGGGTGGCCGCTCCCTTGGTTTCTGGGGCTTGCGCTGCGGAGAGCGTTGGTAGCTGTGGCGGTGACTGGATCAGCGGCGCGATCTGCATGCTTAGTGAATAGGCACCGACATTGCCCTCTGGCCGGTTGAAACTGCTGGCCGCAACAAATGTTCCCGGTGCGAAATGAATCTCTCCCGGCGGTGCATTGGGTGGTATGACACTCCATGCACTGAAGCTCTGCTTGGCGCCGCTGCCCCTGTCATTCCAGATCAGTTCGCCAACGTCCGAGGCGACCACCAGATCGGCGCGTACACAGCGAACCGCGTTGAGTGAAGGTTTTTCGTGATCATTGGAGCAGACCGCGCCCATGGCCACATAACCTTGCGGGGCGATCGGTCGCCATACGGCCCCGTCTTTCTTCGAGCCTGAGCCGGAATCTTTCCAGATCAGCTCGAAATCGTCCGGGCGCCTTAATGCCGGGCCCCTGGCCGGATCTGCACTGGGTGCATCGCCTTCGCAAACCACAGCTACCACGGTGCTGCCGTTAATGTTGTCGTGCCCGGCGACGAACACGTCGCCGAGCGGGAAATAGCCCGGCAATACATCCGGAGCCGGAGTCGGGCGCCAGAAGGCCGCGGGTTTAGCCCGTGAGCCGGTGCTGTCCCAGATGCGGTGAAACTCCGTGGTGAAATGGATCAGCAGATTGTCGTGGCGGATCGGCTCGATTTGTCTGGATGGCGCTGCGGCCTGGTCATGAATGGTCATGGTCACTCCTGATAGTTGAACGGCGACTCAAGGGAGTCGCGACCTGTTGCAGGTCTCACTATCGGTAATCGCAACCGGTCTCTGGCGGTAACTATGTATGACGTCGTGACCAGTTATTTCCAAAAAACCGTTCCTTGCCATGGGCAGCCTTGCGCTCCTGTTTTGCCTATTGATGCAGAAGCACAAGGCCTACGTTACTGGTCAGCTCAGGGGGCGCTGTTTTCGAGCGCTTCCCATTCCAGGATGTATTCCTTCAATTCTGAGCGCTGATTGTTGGGGTCGACAGCGTAAACGCAGAGTTTGAGGGGGAAGTTGCTTTGCGGGCGTAGCCAATTGGAGGTCACATGCCTATAACCCTGCGGGTCTTCGCAACTGACTTTTTCAGCAAGGCCGCCTTTTACCTCGTATCGATCAAGACCCTCGTTCTTGCGTTCCGGCCACAGAATCAGTGCCCTGTTTATCTCTTTGTTAAACGAAGTCTCTATGGTCGGAACAGGCGTCGGGCCCGCATCAACCAGATAAGTGGGAACAGTGACGGCATTGCGATAAGTGCCTGCGGGTAATATGTCCTCAGTACTGTTTGTGGCGATGATGCAAAGGTTGCTAGGCCCGGTTTCAGGTCCCATCGGAACATTTATTCGAGTCGGCGCAGTGCCGGTGGTGATTGGCTGGCTGTAGGCTTGCGGAACTTCGCATTCGACCGGGTCCGACGTGCGTTTGGTCCGGATAAACCGGGTGCTGGCGGTTATTTCAAAGTTCCATTCTGGATAAACGTAGTTGCCCTGAGCGGTTACGCTGATCTTTGCATGCGTTGGCAGTTGGGCAGGCAGTCTGATAGAGGCTGCCGGAAATAATTCGCACACCTGCGGATCCGTATTGAGTTTGCCATCGATAAAGCAGTTGTTGAAAACCGAGGTGGGACTGCCGTAACTGCCGCTCGGCATCTGACCGTATCCAGGCAGCGGCGTCAGATGGTGAGCCAAGGTCCCAAGGACGCCATAGACCTCGTTGGTCGCTCGAACGATGACCGGACTCCCCGAGCTTCCGGAAGCAATATCTTTGCATTGGTTGCTGACGGTATGCCGCCAAACCCAGGGCTTTTCGAAAATCGCCGGGGAGGGCATGTGGGTGCAGGCTGACATTTGTAATGGAGAGCCCACGGGTTTGTGCACTATCAGAATGTCGCTATCTTCTGCCGGCGCCTGCCGGGCCAGTTTCATGGGCGTGATGCCCTGAGCCAGAAGTTCGCCCTGTGACACTCCAAGCTCCAACAGAGCCAGGTCGACACCCTGAATACTGCTCCAGGCTACTTTCTGCAGAGAAACGGTCCTGGAGGCAGCAGTCGTATCGATGAAGCTGTTGAAGGTAATGCTGGCTTCGATAGGGTCATCTAGTCGCATGACCCCGTTTTCCTTGCCCACGCAGTGGGCGCTGGTCAGTGCATAGGCGGAATCGGACGGTCGAGAGCTGTTAGTGTCGATCAGGAAGGCGGTGCAGGAACCATGCTCGCGGCTTTTGTACTCACCGATTCCCATCCAGTGGTTATTTTCGCCATCTTTGTTAGTCAGGTGTTGCGACGGTGAGAAGTTTTCAGCGCCCTTGCCGTAATCGACAGGGCTGGAACAGGCAGGAAGTGAGAAGGCCGTCAGTAATAAAAAGCTTGGGTGGATATATTTAAAGTTCATGGCCAGTCCTTGGCTAATATATGGGTGCAAGACTGGCGCAGAATAAGACAGTTAGGTTTGAGTCGGTTCTATAAGTTATTGCTGCTTATTTTGGACGTAGAGGCTTATGAGAATTTAATCAGTTGATAGCTTAACGATAAATTCCATTTTTCCCGTGTGCAGCTGTCGCTTTGTTACTCCGCACGCTGATCATCTGCTTGATATCGATCCACTCGATGCCTTGCGCCTTGAGCTTCGGCAATTCACGTTCCAGCACCGCCAGCGTCTGCGGGTAAGGGTGGCCGATCATCACGGCCGAGCCCTGCTTGCGGGCCAGGCTGATCGCCGTCTGCAGCTGGTTGAAAATGGCGGCTTCGGTGCGTTCGTCATCGAGAAACACATCGCGCGAAACACTCGCCAGATCGATCTTCTGTGCTTGCCGCGCCGCCACGGTTTGCGCACTGGTGCGGCTGTCGACGAAGAACTTGTGCCGACGCTGCAACTCGCCCATCAGCCACGCCATCGCCACCGGCTGGGCGGTCATGCGACTGCCCATGTGGTTGTTGATGCCCGCCGTGTAGGGGACCATTTTGAACGCGGCGTCGAGGCGCTTTTGCAGCTCTTCGAGCGGCAGTTCGGGGTGCCAGGCGTACGGACCGGTGGCCGGATCCATCGGCATGTGCAGGATCACGATCTTGCCGGCGCGATGGGCTTCGCGGGCGAATTCGGTGGCGTGCGGGGTGTCGGGCATGATCGCCGTGGTCACTGGGCCGGGCAGAGCCAGCACACGGCGATCCCGGGGCAGGTTCTGCCCCAGGTCGTCGATGATCAGCGTCAGGTAGGCTTTTGGCGGTGGCGTCCTGGCGGGTTCTGCGTGAGCAGCACCCGCCAGATAGCACAGCAGGACGAAGAGCAAACGCAAAGACATCCTCAACGGCCGGACGTGATGCTCAAGCCCTTAAGCAGGCTCAGGGCCTGGGCCAACTGGTAATCGTCATCCTGCGGCATGGCCTTGGCCTTGGTGCCGGAACCGGTCGGCTTGTCTGCGCCGCCGTTGCCGTTGCCCAAGTGACCTTGCAGGTCGGCTTCCTTGAAGTAGTCGCCGTCCGCTTCGTTGGTGATCTTGGCCTTGCGCACTTCGATGTCCGGGACGATGCCCTGGGCCTGGATCGAGCGGCCGTTCGGCGTGAAGTACAGTGCCGTGGTGATCTTCAGCGCGCGGTCGTTGTTCAGCGGCAGCACGGTTTGCACCGAGCCCTTGCCGAAACTGGTGGTGCCCATGACTACCGCGCGTTTCTGATCCTGCAGGGCGCCGGCGACGATTTCCGAAGCGGAGGCGCTGCCACCGTTGATCAGCACGACCATCGGCACCGCTTCGCTTTCGTCTTTGCCGGTGGCGGAGAAGCGCAGTTCGGAGTTGGCGATCCGGCCTTTGGTATAGACGATCAGGCCTTTCTTGATGAAGTGGTCGACCACTTCCACTGCCGCCTGCAACACGCCGCCCGGGTTGTTGCGCAGATCGAGGATGATGCCGTTGAGCTTTTTGCCGTTGTCCTTGCGCAGCTTGGCCAGGGCCTTGGAGACCTCTTCGCCGGTCTTGACCTGGAACTGGGTGATGCGGATGTAGCCGTAGCCCGACTCCAGCAGCTGCGCCTTGACGCTCTTCACCTGAATCACGGCGCGGGCCAGGGTCACGTCGAACGGCGTGCCACCGTCGCGCACCAGGGTCAGGGTGATCTTCTGGCCGATCTTGCCGCGCATCTTGTCCACGGCTTCGGTCATGGTCTGGCCGCGAGTTGGCGCACCGTTGATCTTGACGATGAAGTCACCGGCCTGGATGCCAGCCTTCGACGCCGGGGTGTCGTCGATCGGCGAGACGACCTTGATGAAGCCGTCTTCGGAGCCGACTTCGATGCCCAGGCCGCCGAATTCGCCGCTGGTGCTTTCCTGCAGTTCGGTGAAGTCTTCAGGGCCGAGATACGCGGAGTGCGGATCGAGGTTGCTGAGCATGCCCTTGATCGCGTTTTCCAGCAGGGTCTTGTCATCCACCGGCTCGACATACGCCGCCTTGATCCGGTCCATGACCTCGGCAAAGGTGCGCAACTCTTCCAACGGCAACGGGGCCTTGGCGGTCGCGGCAGTGCCTGCCGGAGCGACGGCCGGGGCCGGTTGAGCGGCGAACGCCAGAGGCGCGCCGATCACCAGAGCGATCGTCAGGGCCAGCGAGGTAAGGCGGGACAAATGCAGCATGTCGAACGAACTCCTGAATTAGGCGACGCGCTTATCCTTGCGCGTGACACCATTGCGCCGGATCACTCGGGTGACCCTGCTGACGAATTGCGAAATACAGCGCTGGTGTGTCCTGACCGCCACTGTTACCCACAGTGGAGATCGACTCACCGGCTTTTACCACGTCACCGGCCGACTTGAGCAGTGTCTGGTTGTGACCGTAAAGACTCAGATAACCATTGCCGTGATCAAGGATCACCAGCAGCCCGGCGCCACGCAACCAGTCGGCGAACACCACGCGCCCGCCATGCACGGCATGCACTTGGCTGCCGGCAGCGGCGCTGATCATCACACCATCCCACTTGGTGCGGGCATCGTCGCCACGGCTTTCGCCGAAGCGTGCCAGCAATCGACCATCAACCGGCCACGGAAGTTTTCCCCGGGTTGCAGCAAAAGGGCCGCCGAAGGTCTCACCGCTGCTGGACACCAGCGCGCCGGGGGTTGATTTGACGGGTTTTCGTGGGGCGTCGCTGTTGTCAGCCTGCGCCTCACGCAAACGCTTTTTTTCCGCTTCCTGCTGGGCGATCAGCGCTTTCTGCCGCGCTTCTTCTGCCTCACGGGCCTGACGGGCCAGGGTTTCTTCAATGGTTTTAAGGACTTTAGACAGGTCTGCCTGATCCTGCTCGCGGGCGGCCAGTTTCTGGTCGCGGGCTTTCACGTCATCGTTGAGCTTGGCGAGGACTTGCTGGCGTTCCTTGCGGACTTTTTCCAGCTCGTCGCGCTGGGTGTCGAGGCTGCTTTTCTGCACCAGCAATTGCGCCTGCTGCATGGCGATGTCTTTTTCGACATTGGCCAGTTGGCGCAGGGTTTCGTTGAAGTTCTTCAACTGCTCCAGGCGGGCCTGGCTCAGGTAATCGTAATAGGTGAGGGTGCGGGCGAATTTCTCGGGATTCTGCTGGTTGAGCAGCAGCTTGAGGTATTCCTGACGGCCATTCTGGTAGGCCGCGCGGGCCTGGATGGCGATCAGTCGCTGCTGTTCAGTGCGCGCGCTCTGGAGTTTTTTTTTCTCCGCATCGAGCCGCTGCAGCTCGGATTCGCTTTTTTTCAACTCTTTCTGCAGGGCATCGACCTGCTTCTCGAGCTTGCCCATCTCGGTTTCAGTGCCCTTGAGCTCTTTCTGCACACCGGATTTTTCTTCCTGCAGCTTGCCCAGCAGCTTTTTCAGCTCGGCAATGTCCTGACGCGTGGCATCCAACTGCTGTTGGGTTTGCGCGCGCTCGTCAGCGAAGGCCGGTTGGAGCAGGCAGGTCAGAGCGAGGGCGATCAGGACGCGGAGCATAGAGGCGGGCGGCACCAGGGTAATGGACGGCCTAGTATGCCCGCCCGGGGCTGCAAAAAAAACGCCCAATTGGGCTTGTGTGATAACTGGAGCGGCGCAGAGGCCCATTTCCATTTCGAAAACCCCATAAACCACTGTGGGAGCTGGCTTGCCAGCGATGGCGTCTGCACATTCAACATAGCTGTTGGCTGTCAGATTGCTATCGCTGGCAAGCCAGCTCCCACAGGGTTTGGCGGTGTTTGATCTGGCGATTACACCAGAATCGAAGTCCCCGTCATTTCCGCCGGTTTTTCCAGGCCAAGCAGCATCAGCATGGTCGGCGCGACGTCCGCCAGTACGCCGCCTTCACGGACCTTGAGGTCACGCTTGCCGACATAAATGAACGGCACCGGCTCGGTGGTGTGCGCGGTGTGCGCCTGGTGGGTTTCTTCATCGGCCATTTTTTCGACGTTGCCATGGTCAGCGGTGATCAGCGCTTCGCCACCCACCTTTTCCAGAGCTTCGACGATACGGCCGACGCAGGTGTCCAGGCATTCCACGGCTTTTACCGCAGCGTCGAACACGCCGCTGTGGCCGACCATGTCGCCGTTGGCGTAGTTGACCACGATCACGTCGTAACGCTGATGCTCGATGGCGTCGACGATGCGGTCGGTGACCTCGGGTGCGCTCATTTCCGGTTGCAGGTCGTAGGTGGCGACTTTCGGCGACGGGATGAGGATGCGCTCTTCACCCGGGAACGGCTCTTCGCGGCCGCCGGAGAAGAAGAAGGTCACGTGCGCATATTTTTCGGTTTCGGCGATGCGTAGCTGGGTCTTGCCGTTTTTCGCCAAATAGTCGCCAAGCACGTTTTCCAGGCTGCCCGGAGCGAAAGCCGCCGGGGCCGGGATGCTGGCGGCGTATTGGGTCAAGCCCACGTACTGCACTTTTGGCTGGCGCGTGCGCTCGAATTCCTTGAAATCGTCTTCGACAAATACGCGGCTCAGTTCGCGGGCACGGTCGGCGCGGAAGTTCATGAACACCACGGCGTCGCCGTCTTCGACCTTGACCGGCTCGCCGATGGTGGTGGCTTTGACGAATTCGTCGCTCTCGCCACGGGCGTAGGCGGCGTCGAGGCCTTCCTGAGCGGTGGCGGCGTTGAATTCGGCGTTGCCGTCAACGATCAGGTTGTAGGCCTGAGATACGCGGTCCCAACGGTTGTCACGGTCCATCGCGAAGTAGCGACCGATGAGGCTGGCGATGCGGCCCTTGCCGAGCGCCTGGAAGGTCGCGTCGAGCAGTTCGATTGACGACGCGGCGCTTTTCGGTGGCGTGTCGCGACCGTCGAGGAAGGCGTGCAGGTAGATTTTCTCGGCGCCGCGCTTGAAGGCCAGTTCGGCCATGGCGATCAGGTGATCCTGGTGGCTGTGCACGCCGCCATCGGACAGCAGACCCATGAAATGCACGGCTTTGCCGGCGGCCACGGCTTTATCCACGGCGGCGCAGATGGTCGGGTTGTCGAAGAACTCACCGTCGCGGATCGCTTTGGTCACGCGCGTGAAGTCCTGATACACCACGCGCCCGGCGCCGAGGTTCATGTGGCCGACTTCGGAGTTGCCCATTTGGCCGTCCGGCAGACCAACGTCCATGCCGCTGCCCGAGATCAGGCCGTTCGGCACCGTGGCCCACAGACGATCGAGCACAGGCTTCTTCGCCGCATACACGGCATTGGATTCGTGGCTGTCACTGTGACCGAAGCCGTCGAGAATCATCAGGACCAAAGGTTTAGGCGTGGTAGTCATGGAATCCACTCGTGGCTAATAAAGAAGAGGGCGATGGAAAAGGGAGTGGCGAGTTTAATGCTTAGTTCCGACCACGTCACCGCCGGACGGGGTTTGGCCCACCATAGTGGCTGTGTATACTGGCCGACATTTTAACGCCCTGGAACCTCCTTCGATGGTTGCTCACCTGATTGAATTTGCCACTAACCACTACATTCTTGTCGGTATCTTCGTCGTACTGCTGGCTCTGCTGCTGGCGCACACGATGCAGGGCGGCGGTAGAAGCCTGAGCACCGGCGAACTGACCGCACTGGTCAACAAGGACGCAGGCGTGGTGGTGGACATCCGTCCGGCGAAAGATTACGCCGCCGGTCATATCGTTGGCGCGATCAACATTCCTCAAGACAAGCTGGCTGCACGTACCGGCGAGCTGGAAAAGCACAAGGCCAAGACCATCATTCTGGTCGACGCCCTGGGCCAGACCGCTGGCACCCACGCTCGCGAGCTGATGAAGTCCGGCTTCACTGCCGCCAAGCTGTCCGGCGGGATCTCCAGCTGGAAAGGCGACAACCTGCCGTTGGTGAAGTGATATGAGCGAAGTCATCGTCTACTCCAGCGACTACTGCCCTTATTGCATGCGAGCCAAGCAATTGCTCGCGAACAAAGGTGTGGCCTTCGAAGAGATCAAGGTCGATGGCAAGCCGCAGATTCGTGCTGCCATGAGCCAGAAGGCCGGACGCACGTCCGTGCCGCAGATCTGGATCGGCGAAAAGCACATCGGCGGTTGTGATGATTTGTATGCCCTGGAGCGCGCGGGCAAGCTCGACGCGCTGCTCAAGGCCTGAACGGCTGCACCCACGTACAGCACTCCCTAAAAGACCCAAGATCAGAAAGGATCTGAGATGACTGACCAACAGAACACTGCAGCCAGCGAAGAAGAAACCGCACCGCAATTCTCCTTGCAGCGCATCTACGTACGCGATCTGTCCTTCGAAGCCCCGAAAAGCCCGGCGATCTTCCGCCAGCAGTGGGACCCGACCGTCGGCCTGGACCTGAACACCCGTCAGAAAGAACTGGAAGGTGATTTCTACGAAGTGGTACTGACCCTGTCCGTGACCGTGAAAAACGGCGACGAAGTGGCTTTCATCGCTGAAGTGCAACAGGCCGGTATCTTCCTGATCAAGAACCTCGACGCGGCTTCGATGAGCCACACTCTGGGTGCGTTCTGCCCGAACATCCTGTTCCCGTACGCGCGCGAAACCCTGGACAGCCTGGTGACTCGTGGTTCGTTCCCGGCCCTGATGCTGGCGCCGGTGAATTTCGACGCCCTGTACGCGCAAGAGCTGCAGCGCATGCAGGAAGCTGGCGAGACGCCGACCGTTCAGTAAGTATCTGAGCGACGACGCAAGTCCAATGTGGGAGCGGGCTTGCTCGCGAAAGCGCAGTGTCAGGCGACATCAATGTCATCTGATCCGACGCCTTCGCGAGCAAGCCCGCTCCCACATTTGTTATCCGGTGTTATTTGAAGTCGTTCTGCCGCCACGCTTCGTACACGGCCACCGCCACGGTGTTGGACAGGTTCAGGCTGCGGCAGCCTTCACGCATCGGCAGGCGCAGGCGCTGTTCGGCGGGCAGGGCGTCGAGCACTTCCGCCGGCAGGCCACGGCTTTCCGGGCCGAAGATGAACGCATCGCCCGGGACGAACGCGGCGTCGTGAAACGGCCGCGAGCCCTTGGTGGTGAACGCGAACAGCCGTGGGTTGCCGAGGCTTTCCAGGCAACTGGCGAGGTCGGCGTGGCGCTGCAACGTGGCATATTCGTGGTAGTCGAGACCGGCCCGGCGCAAGCGCTTGTCGTCCATCTCGAAACCCAGCGGTTCGATCAAATGCAGGTGGCAGCCGCTGTTGGCGCACAGCCTGATAACGTTGCCGGTGTTCGGCGGAATTTCTGGTTGAAAAAGGATGACGTGAAACATGCACGGCTCCGAAGGTAAAGATGACGCGCATTCTACGCCGCAAGCCGACCCGCGTTCGAAACTATTCCCGCGGGTGATCGGTTCGCTGGCGATTGTCGGCGTGATGGTCGGCTTGATGATCGGTCGCCTGACCACGCCGGACCCCAGTGTGCTGCAGCAGGTCGACGTGACCGGTGACGGCCTGGTGGTGTGGTTCAGCAACGAACCGAAGCTGCACGGTGAAATCATCGATGGCACCGTGGCCCTGTTGTTTCAGGCAGAGGGCAAGGCGCAAAAGGGTCAGCTGAAGCTCAACGGCAAGGACGTGAACTGGCGAACGCGCTTGAGTGACGGTGGGCTGTTGCTGACGGTGCTGGCGGCGCGGCCGCTGCAAGGGGAGTGGGCCGGGAGCAAGGTCGATGACCGCTGGCGGCTGGAGATCCATCTCCGGGGGCAATAAAAGCGGGAATCCCCGGCCTGCCTGTACCAGGGTTCCCAAAACGGGGTGGACTTCGCTGAGAGCGTCGGTCCGGTGTAAAGAGGGAACCCCCGGCCTGCCTGTACCAAGGATCCCAAAAGGGTGGGTTCGCCGCGTTGCGGTTTGAACCCGGTGTAAAGAGGGGAATCCCCGGCCTGCCTGTACCAAGGTCCCCGAAACGGGTGGTGAATCGAATCACCTGTGAGGGTTATTGCAGGCGGCGTGCCAGTTTTAGTATTTGGAAACAGAAAAATCCCTCAAATGCACCAAAGCCCCGTAAATCGGGGCTTTGGTGTTTTTACTGGCTGGGTTTTTCAGTCTTGCCTGGATGGTTTTTGCACAGGTTGCGATGCCCGATCACGGGTCAAAGTGCATTAGGTTGGTGCACGGCGGGACCACTGTGGGAGCGGGCTTGCTCGCGAAGACGTCGCGTCAGTTACTGATACGTTTCATGAGCAGCGCTTTCGTGAGCAAGCCCACTCTCACAGAGGGTGTGGTTGATCAGCCCTCATCCCCCTCATCATCATCCCCACCGTCCACTTTCATCCCCAATTCCTTGATCTTGCGCGTCAGGGTATTACGTCCCCAACCGAGCAATACCGCCGCATCACGACGGCGACCGGCCGTGTGCTTCAGTGCGGTCTCGATCATGATCCGCTCGAACGCCGGCACCGCGCTGTCGAGCAGGCTCGACTGGCCACGGGCCAACGCCTGATCGGCCCACTGGCGCAGCGCCTGCTCCCAGTTGGTCACTGGCGCCGAGTCCTGCGGCAGGCTCAGCAGTTCCGGCGGCAGGTCACTGATGTGCACTTCGCGCCCGGAGGCCATCACGGTGATCCAGCGGCAGGTGTTCTCCAGCTGCCGCACGTTGCCCGGCCATGGCAGGTTCTTCAGGTATTCCTCGGTCTCGCTTTTCAGCAGCTTCGGCTCCACCGCCAGTTCTTGCGCAGCGCGGCTGAGGAAGTGCTTGGCCAGGGTCGGAATGTCTTCGCGACGGTCCGACAGGCGCGGGATGTGGATGCGGATCACGTTGAGGCGGTGGAACAAGTCCTCACGGAATTTCCCGGCATGCACCAGGGTTTCCAGATTCTGGTGAGTCGCGGCAATGATCCGCACGTCGACCTTGACCGGCACATGCCCGCCAACGCGATAGAACTCGCCGTCGGCCAGCACCCGCAGCAAACGGGTCTGGGTATCGGCCGGCATGTCGCCGATTTCGTCGAGGAACAGCGTGCCGCCGTCCGCCTGTTCAAAGCGCCCGCGACGCAGGTTGGCCGCGCCGGTGAACGCACCTTTCTCGTGGCCGAACAGCTCGGATTCCATCAGGTCTTTCGGGATCGCCGCCATGTTCAGCGCGATGAACGGCGAGGCCGCGCGCGGGCTGTGGCGGTGCAGGGCGTGGGCCACCAGTTCTTTACCGGTACCGGATTCGCCGTTGATCAGCACGGTGATGTTGGAGTGGCTCAAGCGGCCGATGGCGCGAAACACCTCCTGCATCGCCGGCGCTTCGCCGATGATTTCCGGGGTGCGGGTCAGCGCCGGCACCACTTCCAGGCCTTGCTGCTCTTGCGCATGCTGATTGGCGCGCTTGACCAGCGATACCGCCTCGTCAACGTCGAATGGCTTCGGCAAGTATTCGAAAGCACCGCCCTGATAGGAGGCCACTGCGCTGTCGAGGTCGGAGTGCGCGGTCATGATGATCACTGGCAACCGTGGGTGCTGTTCGCGGATGCGTGCCAGCAGGTCGAGGCCACTGGCGCCCGGCATGCGGATGTCGGAAATGATCACATCAGGCTGCTGACGGGCCAGACGACTCATCACGCCATCGGCGCTGTCGAAGCTCTGCGTGGTCATGCCTTCCTGCTGCAAGGCTTTTTCCAGAACCCAACGGATAGAACGGTCGTCATCGACGATCCACACGGTTTCACTACGGCTCATGTCGATGTGGCTCCTTGTTCCAGTGGCAGAAAGATCGAGAACGTGGTGTGGCCGGGGTGGCTGTCACACTCGATCAGGCCCTGGTGCTGGCTGATGATGTTCTGGGTAATGGCCAGGCCCAACCCGGTACCGTCCGGGCGGCCGCTGACCATGGGAAAGAAGATGGTTTCCTGAAGTTCTGCAGGGATCCCCGGGCCGTTGTCGATGATCTCGATTTTGGTCACCAGGCGATGGCGGACGTGGCCAATGGTGAACTGGCGCATGGTCCGGGTGCGCAGGCTGATGCGGCCCAGACGCAGCTCGTTCTGGCTGCTGATCGCCTGCATCGCGTTGCGCACGATGTTCAGCACGGCCTGAATCATTTGTTCGCGGTCGATCAATACGTCGGGAATGCTCGGGTCGTAGTCGCGCACCAAGGTGATGCAACCCTGGCTTTCCGCTTCGACCAGTTGGCAGACGCGTTCGAGCACTTCATGGACGTTACACATGGCCAGCGACGGCAGCTTGTTCGAGCCGAGCATGCGGTCGACCAGATTGCGCAGGCGGTCGGCCTCTTCAATGATCACGTTGGTGTAATCGCGCAGGCTGTCTTCCGGCAGTTCGCGGGCCAGCAACTGCGCGGCGCCCCGGATGCCGCCGAGCGGGTTCTTGATCTCGTGGGCGAGACCACGCACCAGCATCTTGCTGGTTTCCTGCTTGGACAGTTGCGCCTCTTCCTTGGTGATCCGCAGCAGGCGATCACGTGGGTGCACCTCAAGCAGAAGCATGGTCGCGCCGTTGCTGAGGATCGGTGTCACTGCGTAGTCCACGGTCAGAGTCTGGCCGGTGAGGGCGGTGAGCATCGCTTCGCGCTTGGTGAAAGGGTGTGCCTGTTCGACCGCCTGACGCAGCGAGTTGAGCGCCTCGGTGGACTCGGTGAACAACTCGCTGATGAACTGCCCATGGCTGCGCTGACCGCTGATGGCTAGCAGCATCTCGGCCGCCGGGTTCATGTATTCGAGGCGCAGTTCGGCGTCGAGCAGGATGGTGGCGGTGGTCAGGTTGTCGAGCAGCAAACGGTGGATTGCGTCGCTAATAGTCATCGGAGCCTCTTTTGGGGGCGGAGCGTGCGCAAGAAGCAGGCGTCGTTAAACGGAAAATGCAAAAACCAAACCAAGGCTCCGAAAAGAAGCGTTCAACCCGTGAAACAGGCGTTTGACGCTCGTTTGAGTGGCAGGGTGCCAGCTCGAACGGGAAGTTTCGACCCAAAATGGGTTGGAATCTGGGTACGGTGCAGACTATTGCACCAATATAGTGCGTAAAGCTGAATGGCGTTAGAAGAAGCGCAGGAAGGGATTTTTTTCTTCGGCAGGTTTGTCTTTCAGCGGACATTCCGGGCGCACGCCGTAGTCCTCGCTGACGCAGGGTTTGACCTGGCGTTTCTGCGCCAGCGAGATGCGCAGCATGTGGAACGGCTGGTTGGCGGTACGCTCGACGGTGCGACCCTGCTCATCAAGGATTTCCACCGACAGGTTGTGACTGCCGCGGTCGATGTTGCTCAGCGGGAATACCGGACTCAGTCCCGGCTCGCCAGTGGCCTGGCCGTCCAGCAGCAGGCGATAGCGATGGCCGTGCTGTAAACCGGGTTCGCTGGTGACGCTGACGATCACCTCGCCCGCGCTGCTGCGAAGGGTCGCGTCCGGCTCGGGGATCAGGACGCGCAGCATGTCGTAGTGGAACAGCGGTTGTTCCGCGACCTTTTTTGCAGCGCTGATCGGTGCTGCAGCCGTGGGGTTGGCCGACATGCGATTGCTGGTGGCGATAGGCACGCGCTTGGCGTTGTCGCGCGGCTGGTCGGTGTAGACGCGATTGCCCTGCGCGTCGACATAGGTGAAGACCTCTGCCGAAACGGGCAGGGCGAACAGGCACAGGATCAGCCAGAAAATTCTCATGGCTTGTGCACCCGCTGTACGGTGAACACCACCGCCGGACTCTGCTGGATGATCGCTTCGCCGTCGATCACCTGCACCGCGAGACGATGCTCGCCGCGATCGACATTCACCAATTGCAGGATCGGCACGTTGCTCGGCTGGCCATAAGGTGTGTCGTCCAGCACCAGCCTTAACTGGTGCGGCGCCTGCAGGCGCGGCTTGATCAGCACATTGACAGTGAAGGTGCCGTTGTTGGCGCGCAGCGCTTCTTCGCTGGGCAGGCCGGTCAGCTCCAACACCTCGTAGGCACTGCGTGCCGCGGGGCGTGTGTCGGTGCTTGAAGGCGCTGGCGCGCTCGGTGCCTGTGGCTCGACGCGGTTGAGTGGCGGCAACTCGACCGGCTGCGCCTGAACACCGTCCGGCGAGTGATCGCTGTAAACCGTGTTGCCATTGGCATCGGTGTACTTGTAGATCTGCGCGGCGGCGGGCAGGGCGATCAGCAGCAGGATGTAGAGAAAGGTGCGACCCATGAAATCGACCGGGAAAGAAAGCGATGGGGTGCAGCATAGGCCAGGTGCGGCGGTTGGCCCAACCCGGGACATATCCGGAGATCATTCAGACGCCAAAAATCCCTGTGGGAGTGGGCTTGCTCGCTCCCACAGGGGTTTTGCGTAGTTTCATAAATCGTGGGCAATAAAAAGGCCTCCCGAAGGAGGCCTCTTATTGTCACGCCGCGTAGCACGGCGCTACCGGATCAGCAGCTGTAGTACAGCTCATATTCCAGTGGGTGTACGAAGGTACGGACCTTGATTTCTTCTTCGGATTTCAGCGCGATGTAAGCGTCGATGAAGTCGTCGGAGAACACGCCGCCCTTGGTCAGGAACGCACGGCCCTTGTCCAGCTCTTCCAGGGCTTCTTTCAGGCTGCCGCAAACTTGTGGGATCTCTTTCGCCTCTTCAGGCGGCAGGTCGTACAGGTTTTTGTCAGCGGCATCGCCTGGGTGGATCTTGTTCTGGATACCGTCCAGACCGGCCATCAGCAGTGCTGCGAAAGCCAGGTACGGGTTGGCAGCCGGATCCGGGAAGCGTGCTTCGATACGACGGCCGCGTGGGCTGTTGACGTAAGGAATGCGGATCGAGGCGGAACGGTTGCGCGCCGAGTAGGCCAGCATTACCGGAGCTTCGAAACCTGGCACCAGACGCTTGTAGGAGTTGGTGGCCGGGTTGGTGAAGCCGTTCAGGGCCTTACCGTGCTTGATGATACCGCCGATGAAGTACAGGGCGGTTTCGGACAGGCCGGCATAGCCTTCGCCAGCGAAGGTGTTCTTGCCGTCTTTGGCGATGGACATGTGCACGTGCATGCCCGAGCCGTTGTCGCCGTACAGTGGCTTCGGCATGAAGGTCGCGGTGCGGCCGTATGCGTCGGCAACGTTGTGGACAACGTATTTCAGAGTCTGAACTTCGTCAGCTTTCTTCACCAGGGTGTTGAACTTGACACCGATTTCGTTCTGACCGGCAGTCGCCACTTCGTGGTGGTGAACTTCAACGGTCTGGCCCATCTCTTCCAGTGCGTTGCACATGGCAGTACGGATTTCGTGGTCGTGGTCGAACGGCGGAACCGGGAAGTAGCCGCCTTTGATACCAGGACGGTGGCCTTTGTTGCCGCCTTCGATGTCCTGGTCGGACATCCACGAGCCTTGTTCGGAGTAGATCTTGAACATCGAGCCGGAGATGTCCGACTTGAACTTCACTTCGTCGAAGATGAAGAATTCTGGTTCTGGGCCAGCGAAGACTGTGTCACCGATACCGGTGGTCTTCAGGTATTCCTCGGCGCGGTGAGCGATGGCGCGCGGGTCGCGATCGTAACCTTGCATGGTCGACGGTTCGATGATGTCGCAAACCAGGATCAGGGTTGCGTCTTCGGTGAACGGGTCCAGAACGGCAGTGTCGTCGTCCGGCAGCAGAATCATGTCGGAGGCTTCGATTCCTTTCCAGCCAGCGATGGAGGAACCGTCGAACATCTTGCCGACTTCGAAGAAGTCGTCTTCCAGCGCATCGCGAGCCGGCATGGTCACGTGGTGCTGAGTGCCTTTGGTGTCCGTGAAGCGCAGATCAATCCACTTGACGTCATGATCTTTGATGAGTTGAACCGACTTCGACATAGTGTCCTCCGGGTGGCTTAGGGCTTGGTAGTGGATGCCCTTAATAGGGGTGATGCCGGCGCAGATACTCTGCCAAGGCAACCTGCCTCACAAGGGAGCAAATTGCATGCCAGTGCCCCAGCATGGGTTTTTTGCCCCAATTTCACGCTTTGAGCACCGCAAAGTGCCATAAGAGTGAAAATCTCGCCCCTTAATGTAGCGCTTCAAATCAGAAATGACCTGTTTTGGTGCAAGTGAAACCTTCTGCATATTAACTGGTTAAACCTTGAGCAATTTCCGCTATAATCCGCGCCCCCCTTTTTCGGCTGGCCCTGCGCGCGCTGTTTTCATGAAACTAATCGTAAAAGTCTTCCCCGAGATCACCATCAAAAGCCGCCCTGTCCGGATGCGTTTCATCCGCCAGCTGGCCAAGAACATCCGCGCCGTGCTCCGCGATCTGGACCCGGCCGTGGTGGTGAACGGTGTGTGGGACAATCTCGAGCTGGAAACCCGCGTTACCGACCCCAAAGCCTTGAAAGAGATGGGTGAGCGCCTGGTCTGCACCCCGGGTGTCGCGCATTTTCTGCAGATCGACGAGTACCCGCTGGGCGACTTCGACGACATCACCGAGAAGTGCAAACAGCACTACGGCGATGTACTGGCCGGGAAGATTTTCTCGGTGCGCTGCAAGCGTGCAGGCAAGCACCCGTTCAGCTCGATGGACGTCGAAAAATACGTCGGCAGCAAGCTGCGTCGTGAGTGCGGTGCGGCCGGAATCGACCTCAAAGACCCGGAAATCGAAGTTCGCATCGAAGTTCGCGACCAACGGTTGTTTGTCATCCACAGCCAGCACAACGGCATCGGCGGTTACCCGCTCGGCGCCCTGGAGCAGACGCTGGTACTGATGTCCGGCGGCTTTGACTCGACGGTTGCCGCGTACCAGATCATGCGCCGCGGCCTGATGGCGCATTTCTGCTTCTTCAATCTGGGCGGTCGTGCCCACGAATTGGGCGTGATGGAAGTCGCGCATTTCATCTGGAAGAAGTACGGCAGCTCACAACGCGTGCTATTTGTCAGTGTTCCGTTCGAAGAAGTGTTGGGCGAAATTCTCGGCAAAGTCGATAACAGTCATATGGGCGTCGTATTGAAGCGTATGATGTTGCGCGCATCGTCGGCCATCGCCGACCGGCTGCACATCGACGCGCTGGTCACCGGCGAAGCGATCTCCCAGGTATCGAGCCAGACGCTGCCGAACCTGTCGGTGATCGACTGCGTGACCGACAAACTGGTCCTGCGCCCACTGATCGTTGCGCACAAGCAGGACATCATCGACACGGCCAACGAGATCGGCACCGCCGATTTCGCCCGGCACATGCCGGAGTACTGCGGGGTCATCTCGGTCAATCCGAAGACTGCCGCCAAGCGCCACCGTGTTGAGCACGAAGAGAAAGAATTCGACATGGCGGTTCTCGAGCGTGCGCTCGAAAACGCCAAACTGGTGCCGATCGATCGAGTGATCGACGAATTGGGCCAGGACTTGCAGATCGAAGAAGTCGGCGAAGCGCTGGCCGGTCAGATCGTCATCGACATCCGTCACCCGGATGCGGCCGAGGATGACCCGCTGGAACTTGCCGGCATAGAAGTACAGACGATGCCGTTCTACGCAGTGAACGCTCGTTTCAAGGAGCTGGATCCGACTCGCCAGTACCTGCTGTATTGCGACAAAGGCGTGATGAGTCGCCTGCATGCTCACCATTTGCTCAGTGAGGGGCATGCCAATGTGCGCGTTTATCGACCGAGCTAAGTGCCCGGGGCTGTTTGCCTGTGGCCTGCGTCACCGGCCCCCCGACACCGCCGTCAAGCTGTAACGGCCATGCCGGACACTACTGTTAATCGCTGCCAAGACTTGTCAGCAAACCGAATCCTCTGATCGAGATACACAAGTGATCGAAAATCTACGTAACATCGCCATCATTGCCCACGTTGACCATGGTAAGACCACCCTGGTAGACAAACTCCTGCGTCAATCCGGCACTCTGGAGCGCAACGAGCTCAACGACGAGCGCGTGATGGACTCCAACGACCAGGAAAAAGAGCGCGGTATTACCATTCTGGCGAAAAACACCGCCATCAACTGGAACGGCTACCACATCAACATCGTGGACACCCCGGGCCACGCCGACTTCGGCGGCGAAGTAGAACGCGTAATGTCGATGGTTGACTCCGTTCTGCTGCTGGTTGACGCTCAAGACGGCCCTATGCCGCAAACCCGTTTCGTGACCAAGAAGGCGTTCGAAGCCGGCCTGCGTCCAATCGTGGTCATCAACAAGGTTGACCGTCCAGGCGCGCGTCCGGACTGGGTTCTGGACCAGATCTTCGACCTGTTCGACAACCTCGGTGCTACCGAAGAACAACTGGACTTCCAGGTTGTTTACGCTTCGGCCCTGAACGGTATCGCCGGTCTGGATCACACCGCCATGGGCGAAGACATGACTGCGCTGTACCAGGCAGTTGTCGACCACGTTCCGCCTCCGGCCGTTGACCGTGACGGTCCGTTCCAGATGCAGATCTCCGCTCTGGACTACAACAGCTTCCTGGGTGTTATCGGTGTTGGCCGTATCGCTCGTGGTCGCGTCAAGCCGAACACCCCGGTTGTCGCGATCAGCGCCGACGGCAAGCGCCGCAACGGTCGTATCCTGAAGCTGATGGGTCACCACGGTCTGCACCGCATTGACGTTGAAGAAGCAGCGGCTGGCGACATCGTCTGCATCAGCGGCTTCGACGAGCTGTTCATCTCCGACACCCTGTGCGACATCAACACCGTCGAGGCGATGAAGCCGCTGACCGTTGATGAGCCAACCGTTTCCATGACCTTCCAGGTAAACGACTCGCCATTCTGCGGTAAAGAAGGCAAGTTCGTGACCTCCCGTAACATCAAGGATCGTCTGGACAAAGAGCTGCTGTACAACGTTGCACTGCGCGTTGAAGAAGGCGACTCGGCTGACAAGTTCAAGGTTTCCGGCCGTGGTGAGCTGCACCTCTCGGTACTGATCGAAACCATGCGTCGCGAAGGCTTCGAGCTGGCCCTGGGCCGTCCTGAAGTGATCATCCGTGAAGTTGACGGCGTGAAGCAGGAACCGTTCGAAAACGTCACCATCGACATCCCTGAAGAATCGCAGGGCAAGGTCATGGAAGAGATGGGTCTGCGTAAGGGCGACCTGAGCAACATGGTGCCGGATGGCAAGGGCCGTGTTCGTCTGGAATACAACATCCCTGCTCGCGGTCTGATCGGTTTCCGTAACCAGTTCCTGACCCTGACCAACGGTGCTGGCATCCTGACCTCGATCTTCGACCGTTACGCTCCAGTGAAGTCGGGCCACATGTCCGGCCGTCAGAACGGCGTTCTGGTTTCGGTTGAAACCGGCAAGGCACTGACCTACTCGCTGGAAACCCTGCAGGCTCGTGGCAAGCTGTTCGTAGAACACGGCCAGGAGATCTACAACGGTCAGATCGTTGGTCAGAACAGCCGCGACAACGACCTGGGTGTGAACCCTACCAAAGGCAAGAAGCTCGACAACATGCGTGCTTCGGGTAAAGACGAAACCATCGCTCTGGTACCACCTGTTCGCTTCACTCTGGAACAGGCTCTGGAATACATCCAGGAAGACGAGCTGTGCGAAGTGACTCCTAAGTCCATCCGTCTTCGCAAGAAGATCCTGGACGAAAGCGAGCGTACCCGCGCTGCCAAGAAAGCCAAGGCGTAATTTAGCCCGAGCTTGAAAAAAACGCCCCCGGTCGCGAGACCGGGGGCGTTTTTGTTTGTCTGGGGTTCAGCTGAGGGTTGTGCGGTGTTGGTGCTGGCCTCTTCGCGAGCAAGCCCGCTCCCACAGTAGATTTTTGGTGAACACAACTCTTGTGTACGCCATCGATTCCCTGTGGGAGCGGGCTTGCTCGCGAAGGCGGCCTAACAGGCGCCGGAAATTTCAGGAAAAGATCAAAACTTCTCGATCGACCGCGAATTCTGCACCCGCTCGACTTCTTTCGGCTTGTACGCGCAATACCCTGGGCGCGGGCCGATCTTCGGGTGGTTGCGGCAGGTGTCCGGGCGCTTGTCATAAATGGTGCACAGGCGGCTCTTACGATCCAGGTAGTAGCAATCGTTGTTGCTCATGCGCTGCAGGGTGAAGATCCCCGACTTCTGATTGAAGCGCTCGACCAGACCTTCCTTTTGCAGGCGCTTGGCGATGTTCTTCGGCGGATCGCCCAGCTCGAACTCGTCGACCACGCCGATGCGTACCAGGTCCTTGATCTTGACCTCGACCGGCAGGGTGCAGCAGCTGGAGACACAAGAGCCGCACATCGGGGCCGAATATTTGGCCCACGTATCGAGACGGTCGATCTCGGCGGCGGCAATCAGGTTGGGCTTCATCATCGGGGGTTACCAGGCGTGTGTGCATCAGGGCGCGCGATCATACCGGGACTGGTGGATTTTTGAACAACCTTTCGCCAGATTTTTGCAAACGCCACGCAAATGCCATTCAGTCCGGCACGGCCCCTGCATTCATTAGCCCACTCGCCAAGGTAATGCCGGGCTATCTCAACGTCTTCGGAAAAACTGCCGAACCTGCGCCTCTACCGTCGGTCAGACCGTCTAGGCTCAGACAATTCCCCGCTCGCTCGAGGTCCTATCGATGACTCAAGAACCACTAGTTCGCGAAGCAGAGGTGGCCGCATTCCGCGATGCCGTCCTGACCAAACTCACCTACGCGGTGGGCAAAGACCCGGATCACGCCTTCGACCATGACTGGTTCGAAGCCATTGCCCTGGCTGCGCGCGACCACATGGTCGAACACTGGATGGACCACACCCGGCAGATCTACCGCAAAGGCCAGAAGCGGGTGTATTACCTCTCGCTGGAATTTCTCATCGGCCGTTTGCTCTATGACAGCCTGAGCAACCTTGGCCTGCTCGATGTCGCCCGTGAAGCGCTGACCGAACTCGGTGTCGATCTGGAACGCATCCGTCTGCTGGAACCCGATGCGGCTCTCGGCAACGGCGGCCTCGGACGCCTGGCGGCGTGCTTCATGGAAAGCATGTCGACCCTCGGCATCGCCGGGCACGGCTATGGCATTCGCTACGAGCACGGGCTGTTCCGGCAGGCCATCGTCGATGGCTGGCAGCAGGAGCAGACCGAGCACTGGCTGGACTTCGGCAACCCGTGGGAATTTGAACGTCCGGAGGTGGTGTACACCATCGGCTTCGGCGGCAGTGTCGAAACCGTCACCGATGCCAGCGGCAAAACCAAACAGGTCTGGTCGCCAGCAGAAACCGTACGGGCGATTGCCTACGACACCCCGGTGGTCGGCTGGCGCGGGGCGAGCGTCAACACCTTGCGGCTGTGGCGTGCGCGCGCCATGGAGGATCTGCACCTGGAGCGTTTCAACGCCGGTGACCACCTGGGTGCCGTCGCCGAAGTGGCCCGGGCTGAAAGTATCTCCCGCGTGCTTTACCCGGCAGACAGCACTGAGGCCGGGCAGGAACTGCGCCTGCGCCAGGAATACTTCTTCGTCGCCGCTTCCTTGCAGGATTTGCTGCGTCGTCATCGCAACATGCACACCTCGGTGCTGACCCTGGGCGATCACGCGGCGATCCAGCTCAACGACACCCACCCTTCGATTGCCGTTGCTGAATTGATGCGGCAACTGGTCGACGTCTACGACGTGGCCTGGGATGCGGCGTGGCAAGTCACGGTCGATACCTTGTCGTACACCAACCACACGCTGTTGCCCGAAGCGCTGGAAACCTGGCCGGTCGGCCTGATGGAACGCATGCTGCCGCGGCACATGCAGATCATTTATCTGATCAACGCCCAGCACATCGACTCGCTGCGCGCCAAAGGCATTCATGATTTCGACGTGCTGCGCGCGGTGTCGTTGATCGAAGAGGACAACGGTCGCCGGGTGCGCATGGGCAACCTCGCGTTCCTCGGTTCGCACAGCGTCAACGGCGTGTCCGGGCTGCACACGCAGTTGATGCGCAAGACCGTGTTCGCCGAATTGCACAAGCTCTACCCGGAGCGGATCAACAACAAAACCAACGGCATCACCTTCCGCCGCTGGCTGTTCCAGGCCAACTCCGAACTGACCTCGATGCTGGTCGACTCCCTCGGCCCGGAGGTGCTGGATAACCCGGAAGAGCGCTTGCTCGATCTGGAACCGTTCGCCGAGCAACCCGCCTTCCGCAAAGCCTTCGCCGAACAGCGACTGCACAGCAAAAAGGCCTTGGCCTATCTGATTCACGAGCGGCTGGGGATCGCGGTCAATCCGGCGGCGATGTTCGACGTGCAGGTCAAACGGATCCACGAATACAAGCGCCAGTTGCTCAACCTGATGCACACCGTGGCGCTGTATCAGGCAATCCGCGCCGAGCCTGAAGTCGACTGGGTACCCCGGGTGAAAATCTTCGCCGGTAAAGCGGCGGCCAGTTATCACCAGGCCAAATTGATCATCAAACTGACCAACGACATCGCCCGGGTAGTGAACAACGACCCGACAGTACGCGGTTTGCTGAAGGTGGTGTTCCTGCCCAACTACAACGTCAGCCTGGCGGAGAGCATCATTCCGGCGGCGGACTTGTCCGAGCAGATTTCCACGGCCGGGTTCGAAGCCTCGGGCACCAGTAACATGAAGTTCGGCCTCAACGGTGCGCTGACCATCGGCACCCTCGACGGCGCCAACGTGGAAATGTGCGAGCGCATCGGCGCCGAGCACATGTTCATCTTCGGCCTCAGCGCACAGCAGGTCGAGGCGCGCAAACAGAACCACGAGTTCAGCGCCGCGCCGGACATCGCCGCGTCGCATCGTTTGAGCGACGTGCTGCAAGCGATCCGCAGTGGTGTGTTCTCGCCGGATGACACGTCGCGTTACACCGGACTGATCGACTCGCTGGTGGACTACGACCGCTTCCTGGTCTGCGCCGACTTCGATTCCTACTGGGAAGCGCAAAAACGCGTCGATGCGCACTGGCACGACGCCAACAACTGGTGGCGTTCGGCAGTGCTCAACACGGCGCGGATGGGCTGGTTCTCGTCCGACCGGACGATTCGCGAGTACGCCACGGATATCTGGAAGGCACTGGAGTGATTTTCTGCAACAAATGTGCGTAAGGCCCAACGATTGTTGGGCCGGATCGATATACTGAGCGCCGGTTACCGGGCTGTTCAGTCACCACTGATCCAATGTAGGAGTGAGCCTGCTCGCGATAGCGCCGTCACATTCAACAGCTTCGTTGACTGACAAATCGCTATCGCGAGCAGGCTCACTCCTACAAGGGTTTGTGCCTAGACTGAAGCAACTGTCGGGATTGCCCCGCCTTGGGGCTGCTTAGGGATATCGACCATGCAATGGATGTTCATGTTGATCGGGCTGCTGCTCGGCTGGCTGCTCGATGAGTCGTTCAGTGCTGCGCTGCTTGGTGCACTGCTCGGGCTGGCGATCGGGCAAACGCTGCGCATCGCCCGTCTTGGCTCGCAGGCCACCGACCAACAGCGTCAACTGGAACAGGCCAAGGTCGCCCTGCAAGCCGTCGAGCAGCGTCTGTTTCTGCTTGAAGATGCCAGCGTGCGCACCACACCGCCGAGCGTGGCGCCGATGCCGGACGCCATCGTTGAGCCGATCATCGTCGCCGAACAATCATCCTCCCCCACGCCGGATCTGGTCTGGGAACTGCCGCCCGAACTAGAACCGATCTCTGCCGTTGCCAGCGAAACCAGCCAGCCGCTGCCGGCGGATGTCTGGCGTCTGGATGCTGTTACCGACGAGCCAGCAGCGCCGGCACAGCCTGCCGAACCTCGTGGCCCGAACCTGATCGAGCGTGGCATCAGCGCTGCGCGTGACTGGCTGTTCGGTGGCAACACCGTGCTGCGGGTTGGTGTGGTGCTGCTGTTTTTCGGTCTGGCGTTCCTGCTGCGCTACGCCACCGAGGGCATGGTGGTGCCGATCGAACTGCGTTATGCCGGCGTCGCGGCGGCGGCGTTGGCCCTGCTGGCACTGGGCTGGTGGCTGCGTACGCGCAACAGCAGTTATGCGCTGATTCTGCAGGGCACCGGGATCGCGGTGCTGTACCTGACGGTGTTTGCGGCGATGCGTCTGCATCCGTTGCTCGATCCGTCCGCCGCGCTGGGGTTGCTGGTGGCGGTCACGGTGTTCTCGGCGATTCTCGCCATCACCCAGGATGCTCTTGGACTGGCCGCCGCCGCTGCGCTCGGCGGTTTCGCCGCGCCGATCCTGACCTCGACCGGGGAGGGAAACCATGTCGCGCTGTTCAGCTATTTCGCCTTGCTCAACGCCGGCATTCTCGCCATTGCGTGGTTCAAGGCCTGGCGCCTGCTTAACCTGATCGGGTTCGTCGGCACGTTCGGTATCGGCTTCGCCTGGGGCCTGCGTTCGTATGCGCCTGAGTTGCTGTGGAGTACCGAACCGTTCCTGATCCTGTTCTTCCTGATGTATCTGGGCATCGGCCTGTTGTTTGCCCGGCGCAAGTTGCTCGACATACCCGATGCGCCGGCGGACGGCGATCGCGAGGCGCTGCTGCACTGGTCGGCGCGCAAGGGCGATTACGTCGACGGCACGATGCTGTTCGGCCCGCCCATCGTGGGCTTCGGTCTGCAGTTTGCGCTGGTGCAGCACCTGGAGTTCGCCGCTGCGTTCAGCGCACTCGCACTGGGCGTGATCTACATGGGCCTGGCCCGTATGTTGATGGGCGGCCGCGCATTGCTGCTCGGTGAAACCTGTCTGGCGCTGGGGGTGATTTTCGCCAGTCTGGCGATCCCGCTGGGCCTCGATGCGCGCTGGACTTCGGCGGCGTGGGCAGTGGAGGGCGCGGGGATTTTCTGGCTCGGCCTGCGTCAGCAGCGGCCGTTCGCCCGAGCGTTTGCCCTGCTGCTGCAACTGGGGTCGGCGCTGGCCTTTCTCAGTCAGTTGCGGGTTGGCGAAAGCAGCCTGCTCGACGGCGCACCGCTGGGGGCGTTGATGCTCGGCATCGCGCTGCTGTTCAGTTTCCATCAATTGCGCAAAGCCACGGCGGAACAGGCTTCGCCATGGGAGCGCCAGGGTTTGCCGGTGCTGGCGGCGCTGGGCCTGACGTTCCTGTATTTGCTGGCGCCGTTGTTTTTCTTTGTTCAGCTGACAGCGATCAGTTGGGCCTTGGCCGGATTGGTGACCTTGTTCGTCGGCCTGCGCCTGCAATCGCGCACGTTCCTGTTCACCGCGTTCGCCGTGCAGTTGCTCGGCGGTGCGTTGTTCCTGTTGCGCCTGCAAGGTGCAGGTGAGGATTCGGCGGCCGTGTTCAGCGCCGGGTGGAGCGGTTTGCTCAGCGCATCGGTGATCGGTGTGGCGTTGATCGGCGGGATGCTGCTGGCGGCGCGCGACGAGATGGTGCGCGGCGATGTGCGGCTGCTGCGCGGGTTGTCGGTGGTGTTGCTGGCGGGGTTGGTGCTGATCAATCTGGCGGTGCTGTTCGTGCTGCCGTGGCAAACCGCGAGTGCGGTGTGGGCGGCGAGCGGTCTGTTGATCATCTGGCTGAGCCTGTACCTCAAGCAGCGCGTGAGTTTTGTCTTTGGGCTGTTGTTGCAGTTGATCGGTGGCGCGGCGTTCTTGTTGGCCGGCCCCGAGTTGCTCGGGCCGCTGTCCAGCGAAGGTCTGCGGCCGTTGGCCCATGGCGGCTTCTGGACGCCGCTGATACTGGGGCTGGCCGCGCTGGTCGGTGCCTGGCGTCTGCAACTGGGCAATCACGCCTCGGCCTTCGATGCGCTGAGTTTGCAACGCCTGTCCGAAGTGCTGCTGGTGTGGGGCGCCGGTTGGTGGGCGTTGGCGTGGGTCAGTGAGGTGCTGCGTTTTGCGCCGCTGAATCTGCAGGCGACGCTGTTGCTGCTGATTGCCGCGCTGAGTGTGGCGCTGTGGACATTGTTGGCGCTGCGCCTGAAATGGCCGGCGCTGGGCCTGCTCTGCACCTTGCTGATCCCGGCGGCGGGGCTGGTGCTGCTGGCGGCGTGGCATGCGCGTTATCACCCAGCGGCGAATTTCGGTTGGCTGGCGTGGGTATTGGTGTTCGCCGTGCATTTCTTCAGCCTGCGGCGTCTGGCGCCGATGCTGCCGGCTCAGGCCTTGAGCACTGCGCATGTGCTGGGTTGCTGGCTGCTGATCGGCGTACTGGCGCTGGAGCTGCGCTACGGTCTGCTGCTGTTGTCCGAGCAATACAACGCCTGGCGCTGGCTGGGCTGGGCGATCCTGCCGAGCCTGTATCTGCTGTTGGCGGCGGCTCCGCGCAGCTGGCCATGGCCGGTGGCGGCATTCCCGCGGGAATATCGTTTGTATGCCGCCGCGCCGCTGGCAGTGCTGATGCTGGCGTGGTTCTGGCTGGCCAACGGCTTCAGCGACGGCAATGCCGAACCGCTGCCGTACGTGCCGCTGATCAACCCGCTGGAATTGGGCCTGCTGTTCGCCCTGTTCGGGGTGTACGTGTGGTCGCGCCATGCGGTGACGCAGTTTGCCCTGCGCAAGGATTACGCCGAGTACGCCACGCAACTGGTCGCCGGGGTTTCGCTGTTCGCCTTCTGTACCGCGCTGGTGACCCGCGCTGCGCACCATTGGGCGGGTATTCCGTTCGAGCTGGATCTGCTGCTCGAATCGATGCTGGTGCAGGCCGGGTTGTCCATCGTCTGGACCCTGATGGCGTTGGGGCTGATGATCGGCGGACACCTGCGTCACCGGCGCGAAGTGTGGCTGATCGGCGCGGCGTTGATTGCGCTGGTGGTGGCCAAACTGATTTTTGTCGAATTGAGCAACCGTGGCGGACTGGCCCGGATCGTCTCGTTTATCGGCGTCGGCGTGTTGCTGCTGGTGGTGGGCTATTTCGCACCGCTGCCACCGAAACGTGTCGAAGCCGAACCGGTGGCGGACAAACCCGTGCCGGATACCGAAGGAGTTTCATCTTGAGTCGCATGCTGAATCTGGGGTGGTTGGCGTTGGGCGTGGTGATGGCTGCTGGCGCGCAGGAAAAACCGGCGGACTTCGCCACGCAGGTGCCGCTGACGGTGAGTGGCAACGGCCCGTGGTATCGCCTCGACCTGCCGCTGAGCGCACAATTGCAGGCCCGCCAGACCGATCTCAGCGACCTGCGCGTATTCAACGCCGCCGGCGAACCGCAGGCCTATGCCCTGGCCCGGGAATCGGCGCAGACCCGCGACGACGGTCAGTTGCATGAGGTGAAGTGGTTCCCGCTGTACAACGCCGCCGACGCCAGCGAGCGGGCGCCGAACGTGCGCGTGCAATCGACCACCACCGGCACGCTGGTGGAAGTGCAACCGTCGACGCAACTGGAGGCCGGTGAAGAAGTGCTGCGCGGCTGGCTGCTCGATGCCAGTGCGATCAAGGCGCCGCTGCAGCAACTGATCCTCGACTGGACCAGCGAGCGCGACGGTTTCCAGCGTTTCAGCATCGAGGCCAGTGATGACCTGCAGCACTGGCAGGCGTGGGGCGAGGGGCAGGTGGCGCGGCTGACCTTTTCCGACGAGCGCATCGAGCAGCATGAGGTGGCGCTGCCGGGGCAATCTGCGCGCTATCTGCGCCTGTTGTGGGATGCGCCAACCTCGGCGCCAATCCTCACGTCCGCTCAACTGAAAAGCAGCGATCCGCGTAACGTGCCGCTGCCGTTGGTCTGGTCGCAAGCGCTGGCGGGCAGTAGCACCAAGCCCGGCGAGTACGCATGGCAATTGCCGATGGGGCTGAATGTCGAGCGGGTGCAGGTCGAGCTGAAACAGCCGAACAGTCTGGCGCCGGTGACGCTCGCGGGCCGCCGCGAAAGCAGCCTGCCGTGGCAGACGTTGAGCAACGGTTTGCTGTATCGCCTGACCCAGAACGGTCAGGACGTGGTGCAAAACGAATTGCAGTTGTACGGGCAGACTGTGCAGCAGCTGAAACTGAGCGTGGATGAGCGTGGCGGCGGTCTGGGTGAACAGGCACCGAGCCTGAAATACGCGGTGCGGGCGACGCAGGTGATTTTCCTCGCACGGGGTGACGGGCCTTACAGCCTGGCGCTGGGCAATCCGACGGTGAAAACCGCGAACCTGCCGCTGAGTACGCTGATTCCGGATTTCAAACCGGAAAAACTCGCGACGCTGGGCAAGGCCTCGGTGCAGGGTGAGGTGGTTGCCACTCAGGCTGCGCCGGCGACTACGGCGGCAGTAGCCGAGACCAACTGGAAGAAAATCGGCCTGTGGGCGGTGTTGCTGGTGAGTGTGGTGTTCCTCGGGGCGATGGCGGCGAGTCTGTTGCGCAAGCCACCAACCAATTCCTGAGCATGGCTGGCGCTGCGGGCCATTCGCGAGCAGGCTCGCTCCCACAGTTGACCGAGTAGCCTCGATGGACGCGATCAATGTGGGAGCGGGCTTGCTCGCGAAGGCGGCTGATCGGCCAACGAGAATTTCAGATCGGCCGCGGTTGCGCACGCACCACCCGTCCCGTTTCGAACTACGCTCAATCCGGTACCTGAACTCTCTCGACCCGATCACGTCTGATACAAGCAATTGCGCCCCAATGCACGTTACCGGGCGTCATCGCTCGCTACGTTTTCAGACTCCCTGTAAACTGCGCGGGTTTTTAGCCCCCCATTCCACCGGAGCCGTCCATGTCCCGCGTTACCCTGAGTCGCTATTTGATTGAGCAGACCCGCAGCAATAACACTCCTGCCGATCTGCGCTTCCTGATCGAAGTGGTGGCGCGTGCCTGCAAAGAGATCAGCCACGCCGTGTCCAAAGGCGCCCTGGGTGGTGTTCTGGGCAGCATGGGCACTGAAAACGTCCAAGGCGAAGTGCAGAAGAAGCTCGACGTGCTGTCGAACGAGATCCTGCTCGAAGCCAACGAATGGGGCGGTCACCTGGCCGGCATGGCGTCCGAAGAAATGGACAATGCCTACCAGATCCCGGGCAAATATCCGAAAGGCGCCTACCTGCTGGTGTTCGACCCACTGGACGGCTCGTCGAACATCGACATCAACGCTCCGGTCGGCACCATCTTCTCGGTACTGCGTTGCCCGAACGAATACCTGAGCCAGAACGAGCCGCTGAACGAAAAAGCTTTCCTGCAGCCAGGCACCCAGCAGGTTGCCGCCGGTTACGCGATCTACGGCCCGCAGACCATGCTGGTGCTGACTCTGGGCGACGGCGTCAAAGGCTTCACCCTGGACCGCGAAATGGGCAGCTTCGTACTGACCCACGAAGACATCACCATTCCTGAAACCACCCAGGAATTCGCGATCAACATGTCCAACCAGCGCCACTGGGAAGCCCCGGTACAACGCTACGTCAGCGAACTGCTGGCCGGCGAAGAAGGCCCGCTGAAGAAGAACTACAACATGCGCTGGGTCGCCGCGATGGTAGCCGACGTGCATCGCATCCTGACCCGTGGCGGTCTGTTCATGTACCCACGCGACAGCCGTGAGCCATCCAAGCCCGGCAAACTGCGTCTGATGTACGAAGCCAACCCGATGTCGTTCCTGGTGGAACAGGCCGGCGGCGCGTCCACCGACGGTCACCAACGCATCCTCGACATTCAGCCGGAAGGCCTGCACCAGCGCGTAGCGGTGTTCCTCGGCTCGAAAGAAGAAGTCGCCCGCGCCACGGCTTACCACAAGGAATAAGCCATGACCGCGCCCTGGCAGCCGTTGCTCGATTGGTGGTTCGGACACGCCGAATCACCGGACGAGATTGCGGCTGACAAGGGCAAGTTGTGGTTCGGCAAGAAAGACAGCCAAGACCTCGAAGCGCGTGAGCGTTTCGGGGTCTTTGTCGATCAGGCCCTCGCTGGCGAATTGGCCGAATGGACGCAACGTCCCGAAGGTTGGCTGGCCGTGGTGCTGCTGCTCGATCAACTGCCGCGAATGATTTTTCGCGACTCTCCCAAAGCTTTTTCCGGTGATCTGCGCGCGCAAAAACTCGTCGCCCAAGGCATTGCAGCGGACTTCGACCGGCAACTGAAGCCGATTCAGCGGGTATTCATTTATCTGGTGTTCGAACACTGCGAAAACCTCGCGGTGCAGAACGAAGCCGTTTCGCGTTTTATCGATCTGGTAGCTGAACAGCCGGAAGCCGAGCGGACGGTGTTTGCCGACAATCTGGACTATGCCGAGCGGCATCGTAAAGTGATTGCACGGTTTGGACGGTTTCCGCATCGCAATGCGGTGTTGGGGCGGGAGTCTACGGCGGAGGAGTTGGCGTTTCTCAGTCAGCCTGGGTCACGGTTCTAAATCAAGGGTTGCGTCGTAGAAGGCGTTTCATCAACAGCGTCGGCAGGCTTTTTCGCGTATCGACAATGATATGGATGAAAACTGTTTTTTCCCGCACCTCATAAATAATCCGGTTCATTCCCAAAACAATCTGGCGATATTGGCCGAGATTGAGCTTATCGATTTCTTCGGGAACCGGTCCTGAGTAAGGCAGATCTGCGAGACCAAGAATCGCAGTCTTTAAATCGGCATAAGTGCTTTGCCAAATATGGGTTGAAAACTGTCTGACGAGGTAGGTACGGAGTTCTTTGAGATCTGTTTGTGCGGACTGAAGAATAACGACCTTCAAACTCATTGATGATCGGCCTTATCCAGTTCGGCAAAGACATCTTCAGCAGCACTGAACTTGCCTTCCTCGATCTCCCGATTACCCATCGCCAACAGTTTCAGCAAGGCCATCGTGTCTTCTTGCTCTTCAAAGCTTTTCACATCCATAACCACTAGCTTGGCTTCACCATTTTGGGTGATGACCAATGGCTCACGGCTTTCAGTGATCGTCTTGACGATTTCCGCTGTATGACTTTTGAGGTAGCTGATCGGTTTGATTTGCGATGAAAGCTTCATGGTTGAGTCTCGCCAAATTGAACAGGACTGAGTTTAGTCTTAATTCAGTCCAGCGTCATTGCGAGCTGACCAGCGTATTTCAACTCAAAATTCAATCGTCGCTAACGCCGTCATCGCCAGCAGGCTGCCTCCCAAAGGGGATCTGTGTCGTTCACAAAAACCTGTGGGAGCGGGCTTGCTCGCGAAGACGCCAGTGGCCGCGCCTTAGATCCTGAAGCTGCCTACCAGCTGCTTCAACCGCGCCGCCTGCTGCTCCAGATCCGAACAAGCGCGCAAGGTTGCCTGCAGGTTCTCGACACCTTCCTGGTTCAGCGTGTTGATCTCGTTGATGTCGACGTTGATCGATTCGACCACAGCCGTCTGTTCCTCAGTCGCGGTAGCCACCGACTGGTTCATGCCGTCGATCTCGCCGATGCGCTGGGTCACGCTGCCCAGGCGTTCGCCGGCCTGGTTGGCGATGCCGACGCTGCTTTCGCTCTCGCGCTGGCTCTCGGTCATGATGCTCACTGCCTGACGCGCGCCGACTTGCAGTTCTTCGATCATCTTCTGTACTTGCTGCGCCGAATCCTGGGTGCGGTGGGCGAGGTTGCGCACCTCGTCAGCGACCACGGCGAAACCACGGCCAGCCTCACCGGCGCGGGCCGCTTCGATGGCAGCGTTTAGCGCCAGCAGGTTGGTCTGCTGCGAGATGCTGGTGATCACTTCCAGAATCTGCCCGATGTTCACCGTGTTGCTGTTGAGGGTTTCGATGTTGCCGCAGGAGTCGCTGATTTTTGCCGACAGCTGCTGCATCGCGTGGATGGTTTTATCCACAACCTGCTGGCCGTCGACCGCCAGGCTGCGCGCATCGCTGGAGTGTTGCGAGGCGAGGGCGGCGTTCTGAGCGATTTCCTGAGCGGCGGCGCCGAGCTGGTTGATCGCCGCGGCCACGCTGTTGGTGCGACTGGCCTGCTGGTCGGAGTTGTACATCGACGAGTTCGACGCGGCAACCACGCGCAGGGCGACTTCGTTAACCTGGCCGGTGGCCGAGGACACCTCGCGGATCGAAGTGTGAATACGTTCGACGAAGCGGTTGAACGACAGACCCAGCGCGCCAAATTCGTCGTGGCCGTGGATCACCAGGCGTTTGGTCAGGTCGCCTTCACCTTCGGCGATGTCGTGCATGGCGCGGCCCATGGTCAGCAGTGGCTGCATCAGCACTCGGATCAGCATGCCGAGCAGGGCGATGATGATCACCACCGCGATCACCATGGCGATCAGCGCCGAGGTGCGGAATTCGCTGAGCATCGAGAACGCGGTGTCTTTGTCCAGCACCAGCGCCACGTACCAGTCGGCCGATGGCACGCCGTTAACGCGGGTGAACGAGATCAGTTGAGTCTTGCCGTCGAATTCGACTTCTTTCAGGCCCGGGCTGACTTTCGGTGCGCCGTTTGGATAAGCCTCGGCGAGGGTTTTCAGAACCAGTTTGCTGTCCGGGTGAATCAGAATCTTGCCATCGGCGCTGACGATGAACGCATGGCCGTGGCCACCAAAGTTGAGCGAGTTGATGATCGCGCTGACGCTGGTCAGGTCGATGTCCGCGCCGGCCACACCGATCATCTGACCCTGACGCTGCACCGGGGTGGCGACGGTGATCACCAGTTTGCCCGACGAGGCGGCGATGTAGGGTTCGGTGACGATGGTCTGTTGGGCGCTGTTGGCTGCCTTGTACCAGCCTCGGGCGCGCGGGTCGTAGTCCGGCGCGCGATTGCCGGCGGGTACCGAGAACATCACACCGTCAGCGCCGCCGAAGTAGCTGAGCTGGAAATTGCCGGTGTAGGCGGGCAGGTCGATGATGCGCTTGAGGCTGGCCGGGGCGCTGCCGTCGGCGGCGACCTGCTGCGACAGCGATTGCAGCAACTGGATGCGGCTTTCCAGCCAGGTCTGGATGTTGCTGGTGGTCAGGCTGCCCAGTTCCTGCATCGAGGCTTCGGTGCTGCTGCTCAGGGCTTCGCGTTGTCGATAGTCGTTGAACAAAATGAAACAGGCGAACGCAACGGCCACCACGAGGGCGGCAGCCAACAAGATCTTGTGGCTGAATTTCATGTTTCTGGTCATCGAATGAACTACCGCGAAGGGGCTGGTCGAGAAAGGGCGGCAATTTGCCACACTCGGGGGCTTTGCGCTGCTCTTATTTCGACCGCCGCGCGCCAAAGATTAGGCGTCTTTGATGAAATGCGACGAAATGCTCAATAGCCGCACAAAGTGTCTGATTTACCGGTAAATGCCAGACGAGCGGAGCGATAAATAGCCCTTTCTGAAGGGAACCAGATGAGGGTTTTCTCTTCTAAGCTTCTGGTTGGCACCATGCCATCCCCCTTCCGCTCCAGGAGTTACTTCATGTCGCTGCGATCTATCGCCCTTCTGACTTTTTGCGTGCTGTTGGCCGCGTGCAGCAAGGTCAATCAGGAAAACTATTCCAAGCTTTCGGCCGGCATGGCCAAGGCCGAGGTTGAGACGCTGCTCGGCAAACCCACCGACTGTTCGGGCGCGCTCGGCATGTCCAGTTGCACCTGGGGCGATAAAAACAGCTTTATCAGCGTGCAGTACGCCGGTGACAAAGTGCTGATGTTTTCCGGTCAAGGCCTGAAGTAAACCGGGGCTATGCGCCCACGGGAGAAAAATAATGAAGCGGTTATTGTTCGTCCTTTTTGCCGGCCTGGTACTGGCCGGCTGCGCCACCCACGGTGAAGATCCGCTGGCGCCCAAGACGGCTCACAGTGTCAATCTCAAGCGTTATCAGGGCACCTGGTATGAACTGGCGCGCCTGCCGATGTACTTCCAGCGCAACTGCGCGCAGTCCGAAGCCCACTACTCGCTCAGACCCGATGGCAATGTCGATGTGCTCAATCGCTGCCTGACCTCCGACTGGCAGTGGGAAGAAGCCAAAGGCAAGGCTTATCCACAGGTGCCGGGCAAGACCGACAAGTTGTGGGTCGAGTTCGATACCTGGTTCTCGCGCTTGATTCCGGGTGTGGCGAAAGGCGAATACTGGGTGTTGTACGTCAGCGACGACTACAAGACCGCCATCGTCGGCGACCCGAGTCGCAAGTACATGTGGTTGCTGTCGCGCACGCCAACGGTCAATGGCGTAGTGCGCGAGGAGTTGCTGAGCAAGGCGCGGCAGCAGGGTTACGACACCACGCGACTGATCTGGCGGGCGTCGGATCGGCAGATGGCCAAGACTTCGAACTAAAGGTCACCACAAATCAAATGTGGGAGCGAGCCTGCTCGCGAAGAGGGCGTGTCAGTTAACAAAAATGTTGCTGATACACCGCTTTCGCGAGCAGGCTCGCTCCCACATTTTTGTTTTGTGTCAGCCTAAAAGTTCGCGCAGAACCTGGGTGAAGGCGCGTGCGCTTTCCTCTTCGCCCGCGTGCCGTCCATCGCGCACCACCCACTGACCATTGACCAGCACATCGCGCACCTGGCGATCGCCGCCAGCGAACAGCCAGCGATTCAAAATCCCGTCACCACTGGCCGTGGCCAGATACGGATCATTGCCATCGAGCACGATCCAGTCGGCACGTTTGCCGACTTGCAGCGCACCAATCGGCTGTCCCAAAGCCTGGGCACCGCCGTCCAGCGCCGCGTCATACAGCGTGCGCCCAACCATCGGCTGATCCGCGCCATACAACCGGTTACGCCGCTGATCGCGCAGACGCTGGCCGTATTCCAGCCAGCGCAATTCCTCGACCACGCTGAGCGACACATGGCTGTCGGAACCGATGCCCATGCGCCCGCCCTGAGCGAGGAAATCCACCGCCGGGAAAATCCCGTCGCCCAGATTCGCTTCGGTGGTCAGGCACAGCCCGGCGATGGCGCGACTTTTGGCCATCAGCGTGACTTCTTCCGGGTTGGCGTGGGTCGCGTGAACCAGGCACCAGCGCTGATCGACCTCGGTGTTTTCGTAGAGCCATTGCAGCGGACGGCGACCGCTCCAGCTCAGACAGTCATCGACTTCCTTCTGCTGTTCGGCGATGTGGATGTGCACCGGGCACTGCTTGTCGCTCGCCGCCAGCACTTCGCTGATCTGTTGCGGGGTGACCGCGCGCAATGAGTGGAAGCACAGCCCCAGCGATTGCGCTTTTTGCTGAGCCAGCAGCGGCTGCAGGCGCGCTTGCAGGTTCAGATAGTTTTCGGTGCTGTTGATAAAGCGGCGCTGCCCGTCATTGGGCGTTTGGCCGCCGAACCCGGAATGGCTGTACAGCACCGGCAACAGAGTCAGACCGATACCGCTTTCGCTCGCTGCCTGACTGATGCGCAGTGCCAACTCGGCCGGATCGGCATACGGCTGACCGTTGTTGTCGTGGTGCACATAGTGGAATTCAGCAACTGAGGTGTAACCGGCCTTGAGCATTTCGATGTACAGCTGACGGGCGATCACGCCGAGCTGCTCCGGGCTGATTTTTCCGACGAGGCGATACATCAGGTCACGCCAGGTCCAGAAACTGTCGTTGGGATTACCGGCTACTTCGGCCAGCCCGGCCATCGCGCGCTGGAAGGCGTGGGAGTGCAGATTGGGCATGCCCGGCAGCAGCGGACCGCTCAGCCGTTCGGCGCCGTCTGCGGTGGAATCGGCCAGGATTTGGGTCAACACGCCATCGGCATTGACCTCAAGACGTACATTATTGGCCCATCCGTTAGGCAGCAGCGCGCGTTCGGCAAAGAAAGCGGACATGGTTCAGCACCCCATCGTGTGTTATTTGTATATACATATACAGACGTTTGCCTGCCCGGTAAACTCCGGCAAGCTAGCAACCTTCATCCAATGAACAGGGATCAACCGTGCCGACTCCGCCTCCAGTCTCCCCGTTGGCCGCGAACATGGGCGACAGTCCGGCGCCCTTGTACGCCCGCGTCAAACAGATGATCACCCAGCAGATCGACAGCGGTAACTGGCCACCGCATTACCGCGTACCGTCGGAAAGCGAACTGGTCAGCCAGCTCGGTTTCAGCCGCATGACCATCAACCGCGCGCTGCGCGAAATGACCGCCGACGGCCTGTTGGTGCGCATGCAAGGTGTCGGTACGTTTGTCGCTGAACCGAAGAGCCAGTCCGCGTTGTTCGAAGTGCACAACATCGCTGATGAAATTGCCTCCCGTGGCCATCGCCACACCTGTCAGGTGATCACCCTCGAAGAAGAGGCCGCCGGCTCCGAGCGCGCGCTGGCACTGGACATGCGCGAAGGGCAGAAGGTGTTCCACTCGCTGATCGTGCATTACGAAAACGACATTCCTGTGCAAATCGAAGACCGCTTCGTCAACGCGCTGGTCGCCCCGGAATACCTCAAGCAGGACTTCACCTTGCAGACGCCTTACGCCTATCTCAATCAGGTCGCGCCACTGACCGAAGGCGAGCACGTCGTCGAGGCGATCCTCGCCGAGCCGTCCGAGTGCAAGTTGCTGCAGATCGAAAAAGGCGAGCCTTGCCTGCTGATCCGTCGCCGCACGTGGTCGGGGCGTCAGCCGGTGACCGCCGCGCGTTTGATTCACCCAGGTTCCCGTCATCGTCTGGAAGGACGCTTTCATAAATGAGTCAGGTAAAGGTTTTACGCGCTGAAGGCTACCCGCGCATGCCGTGGAAAAACGGCGGCGGCAGCACCGAAGAGATTACCCGTGATGCGGGTGCCGGCCTCGATGGTTTCGGCTGGCGCCTGTCGATTGCCGACATCGCCGAGTCCGGTGGTTTCTCGACCTTTGCCGGTTACCAGCGGGTGATCACGGTATTGCAGGGCGATGGCATGACCCTGTGCGTCGATGGTGATGACACGCGGCCGCTGTTACCGCTGGACCCGTTTGCCTTCAGCGGCGAAAGCCAGGTGTCCTGCACCTTGCTCGGCGGCGCGATCCGCGACTTCAACCTGATCTACGCGCCGCAGAGGTACAGCGCGCGGTTGCAGTGGCTGGATGGCGAGCAGCGGTTTTTCAGCTCGGCGACGACGGTGCTGGTGTTCAGTGTCAGTGAGCTGCTGCAAGTGCAGGTTGCTGACAACACTGCGCAACTCGGCCGCCATGATTGCCTGCAACTGGACGGTAACACCGGGCTGGTTGAAGTCGCGGTCAATGCGGGCTGCTGCGTGATTGAGCTGACCGCGCGCTGATCCAACTCTGGTAACACTCCTGTGGTGAGGGGATTTATCCCCGATGGCGGCGCAGCAGACCTTTTGGGACCGCTACGCGCTCCATCGGGGATAAATCCCCTCACCACAATTGCATTTCAATTCCTGTTTCCCTCAGCGCACCAACTTGTTACCGAACGCCCCAGCGTGGCGCAAAACCACGGGTTCGTAACGATCCTCCGCTACCTCAATTCCTCCCCGCAAAAATTTTCATCCACGCCGTAACCCTTGTCTCAGGCGCTCTGCAGCCCTGTCCGCGATTTTTCTTGTACAGCTCTTCAGCAAGTTGGCCGCTTGATTGCATATGCTTGTATGTACAAGTAAAGACGTATGCGTATAAGTCCGCAGCGTCCACTGATTCGCTTGTCGCGCATTGAGGCGTGCAGGCTGCTTGCCCATTGCCAGGGTTGGTTTGAATTGATCGCTGAGGAGTCTTTTTCGTGACTGACAATAAGCCTACAACTGCCGTTTATACAAAGAGACGTGACGTCGAAATCCGTGCATCGCGCGGCAACAAGCTGACCGCCAAGAGCTGGCTGACCGAAGCGCCGCTGCGGATGCTGATGAACAACCTCGATCCAGAAGTGGCCGAGAATCCGAAAGAGCTGGTGGTCTACGGTGGCATCGGTCGTGCCGCGCGTAACTGGGAGTGCTACGACAAGATCGTCGAGAGCCTGACCAATCTGAACGACGATGAAACCCTGCTGGTGCAGTCGGGCAAACCGGTCGGCGTGTTCAAGACTCACAGCAACGCCCCGCGCGTACTGATCGCCAACTCCAACCTGGTGCCGCACTGGGCGAGCTGGGAACACTTCAATGAGCTCGACGCCAAAGGCCTGGCCATGTACGGCCAGATGACCGCCGGCAGCTGGATCTACATCGGCAGCCAGGGCATTGTTCAGGGCACCTACGAAACCTTCGTCGAAGCCGGTCGTCAGCACTACAACGACAACCTCAAAGGCAAGTGGGTCCTGACCGCGGGTCTGGGCGGCATGGGCGGTGCTCAGCCGCTGGCCGCCACCCTGGCCGGTGCCTGCTCGCTGAATATCGAATGCCAGCAGGTGAGCATCGATTTCCGCTTGAAAAGCCGCTACGTCGACGAGCAGGCCAAAGATCTCGATGACGCCCTGGCGCGCATCGCCAAATACACCGCCGAAGGCAAGGCGATCTCCATCGCCCTGCTGGGCAACGCGGCAGAAATTCTGCCAGAACTGGTCAAGCGCGGCGTGCGCCCGGACATGGTCACCGACCAGACCAGCGCCCACGACCCACTCAACGGTTACCTGCCGGCTGGCTGGACCTGGGACGAATACCGCGCCCGCGCCAAGACCGAGCCGGCCGCTGTGATCAAAGCCGCCAAGCAGTCGATGGCTGTCCACGTCAAAGCGATGCTGGACTTCCAGAAGCAAGGCATTCCGACCTTCGACTACGGCAACAACATCCGTCAGATGGCGCAGGAAGAAGGCGTGGAAAACGCGTTCGACTTCCCGGGCTTCGTCCCTGCCTACATCCGCCCACTGTTCTGCCGTGGCATCGGCCCGTTCCGCTGGGCGGCGCTGTCGGGTGATCCGCAGGACATCTACAAAACCGACGCCAAAGTCAAAGAACTGATCCCGGACGACGCGCACCTGCACAACTGGCTGGACATGGCCCGCGAGCGCATCAGCTTTCAGGGTCTGCCGGCACGTATCTGCTGGGTCGGTCTGGGCCTGCGCGCCAAGCTCGGTCTGGCGTTCAACGAAATGGTGCGCAGCGGTGAGCTGTCAGCACCTATCGTGATCGGTCGCGACCACCTCGACTCCGGCTCCGTTGCTAGCCCGAACCGCGAAACCGAATCGATGCAGGACGGTTCCGACGCCGTGTCCGACTGGCCACTGCTCAACGCCCTGCTGAACACCGCGAGCGGCGCGACCTGGGTTTCCCTGCACCACGGCGGCGGCGTGGGCATGGGCTTCTCCCAGCACTCGGGCATGGTGATTGTCTGCGACGGTACTGACGAAGCGGCCGAGCGTATTGCGCGCGTGCTGCACAACGACCCGGCCACTGGCGTCATGCGTCACGCCGATGCCGGTTACCAGATCGCTATCGACTGCGCCAAGGAGCAGGGGCTGAACCTGCCGATGATTACCGGTAAATAAACGCAATTCTGTGGGAAATGCTTTTGGTGGGAGTGGGCTTGCTCACGAACGCGTTGGATCAGTCAGCACATGTTTCGAATGTGCCGGCCCCTTCGCGAGCAAGCCCGCTCCCACCAAAAGCCGCCCGCGCAAGACGCTCAGTGAACTCGAATAACAATCCACAGAGGTTGAATCATGGCTGTAACCCCCGATCGTGCAGGCAACAAACCGTTGATCGAAAGGCGTTCGATCGACTACATCCCGGAAGCGGAAAGACACGGTCGTCTGTTGAGCCAGTTCACCCTGTGGATGGGTGCGAATCTGCAAATCACCGCGATTGTCACCGGGGCGCTGGCCGTGGTGCTGGGCGGTGATGTGTTCTGGTCGTTGATCGGTCTGTTGATCGGTCAACTGCTGGGCGGCGGGGTGATGGCGCTGCATGCGGCGCAAGGGCCGAAACTGGGCCTGCCGCAGATGATTTCCAGCCGCGTGCAATTCGGCGTCTACGGCGCGGCGATCCCGATCGTGCTGGTGTGCCTGATGTACCTGGGCTTCACCGCCACCGGTACGGTGCTTTCCGGCCAGGCGCTGGGCCAGTTGTTTGGCGTCAGCGACACGGTTGGCATCCTGCTGTTCGCCAGCGTCATCGTGGTGGTCACGGTGCTCGGTTATCGGGTGATCCACTGGATCGGCCGGGTTGCCAGTGTCATCGGCGTGATTGCCTTCGTGTATCTGTTCAGCCGTCTGCTGAGCCAGGTGGACGTGGGCGCGCTGTTGCAGATCCGTCACTTCAGTTGGAGCAGCTTCCTGCTGGCGGTGTCGCTCGCGGCGTCCTGGCAGATCGCGTTCGGCCCTTATGTGGCTGACTATTCGCGTTACCTGCCGAGCAAGGTTTCCTCGGTGAAAACCTTCTTTGCCGCTGGCGCAGGTTCGGTCATCGGCGCGCAGGTGGCGATGGTCCTCGGCGTGTTCGCGGCAGCTTCGGCCAACGGTCAGTTTGCAGGTCACGAAGTGGCCTACATCGTCGGACTGGGCGGCACCGGTGCCACGGCGGCGCTGCTGTACTTCAGCATCGCGTTCGGCAAGGTGACCATTTCGACGCTGAACTCCTACGGCAGCTTCATGTGCATCGCCACCATCATCAGCGGCTTCCGTGGACACCTGACAGTCTCGCGCCTGCAACGGCTGGTGTTCGTGCTGGTGATCGTCGGCGCGGCAACCCTGATCGCCTTGCTCGGTCAGCACTCGTTCCTCGGTGCGTTCAAGTCGTTCATCCTGTTCCTGCTGGCGTTCTTCACGCCATGGAGCGCGATCAACCTGGTCGACTACTACTGCATCACCCGCGAGCGCTACGACGTGCCGGCGCTGGCCGATCCGAACGGTCGCTACGGGCGCTGGAACCTGCTCGGGATCAGTGTCTATGTGTTCGGCGTGCTGGTGCAACTGCCGTTCATCTCCACCAAGTTCTACACCGGCCCGCTGGTGGCCGCCCTCGGTGACGTGGATATCTCCTGGATCATCGGTCTGGTGCTGCCTGCTGCCCTCTATTACGTGTGCGCAAAAAAATGGCACGGCTCGGTGCCTGATCAACTGATTCTGCCGGTCGAGCAGAACAGCGTTGTACCACCTGAAAAAAGTGGGGCCGGGCGCGCTGCGGCGCAGGCCTGATTGGACGTGGACAGGGCTGGATGCCTCTTGACTGCCGTAAGCCAATTCATGATTAGGAGCGTCGCAACAATGAAATCGAACAAGACCCTGCTCACCACACTGTTGTCCATGGGCCTGCTGGCCAGTGCCGGTGCCACTCAGGCAGCCGGTTGGTGCGAGTCCGGTAAACCGGTGAAATTCGCCGGTCTGAACTGGGAAAGCGGCATGCTGCTGACCGACGTGCTGCAAGTGGTGCTGGAGAAAGGTTACGACTGCAAGACCGACAGCCTGCCGGGCAACTCCATCACCATGGAAAACGCCCTGAGCAGCAACGACATTCAAGTGTTCGCCGAAGAGTGGGTCGGCCGCAGCGAAGTCTGGAACAAGGCCGAGAAGGCCGGCAAAGTCGTCGGTGTCGGCGCCCCGATCGTCGGCGCTATCGAAGGCTGGTACGTGCCGCGCTACGTGATCGAAGGCGACGCCAAACGCAAGATCGAGGCAAAAGCCCCGGAGCTGAAAAACATCGCCGACCTGGGCAAGTACGCGGCTGTTTTCAAAGACGCCGAAGAGCCGTCCAAGGGCCGTTTCTACAACTGCCCGGCGGGCTGGACCTGCGAGCTGGACAACAGCGAAATGCTCAAGAGCTACGGCCTGGAAAACACCTACACCAACTTCCGCCCGGGCACCGGCCCGGCCCTGGATGCGGCGGTGCTGTCGAGCTACAAGCGTGGCGAGCCGATCCTGTTTTATTACTGGTCGCCAACCCCGCTGATGGGCCAGATCGACGCGGTCAAGCTGGAAGAAAAGCCGGGCGTCGACAAAAGCGTGAGCATCAAGGTCGGCCTGTCGAAAACCTTCCACGAGCAGGCGCCAGAGCTGGTGGCCGTGCTGGAAAAGGTCAACCTGCCGATCGACCTGCTGAACCAGAACCTGGGCCGCATGGCGAAGGAACGTATCGAGTCGCCAAAACTGGCGAAAATCTTCCTCAAGGAACATCCTGAGGTCTGGCACGCGTGGGTCAGTGACGACGCAGCCAAGAAAATCGACGCGGCGCTGTAGGTCGATACCTCCCGGTCAACCGTGAGGCTGGCCGGGAGATATGCCGTAAATCGCTTGATTGAGATTTCTGATTGAGAGCCGCTTATGTTTCCCGAAAGCTTTACCTTTTCCATCGCCGACTGGGTCAACGGTTGGGTCGATGCGCTGGTCACCAACTACGGCGATGTGTTCCGCCATATCTCCGACACCCTGCTGTGGGCCATCGTCAATCTTGAAGGCCTGCTGCGCGCCGCGCCGTGGTGGTTGATGCTGGCCATCGTCGGTGTCGTGGCCTGGCACGCAACGCGCAAGGTCGTGACCACCGCTGTCATCGTCGGTCTGCTGTTCCTCGTCGGTGCTGTCGGCCTGTGGGACAAACTCATGCAGACCCTGGCGCTGATGATGGTCGCGACGATCATTTCGGTGCTGATCGGCATTCCGCTGGGGATTCTCTCGGCGCGCAGCAACCGCCTGCGTTCGGTGCTGATGCCGCTGCTCGACATCATGCAGACCATGCCCAGCTTCGTGTACCTGATTCCGGTGCTGATGCTGTTCGGTCTGGGCAAGGTCCCGGCGATTTTCGCCACGGTGATCTACGCCGCGCCGCCGCTGATTCGCCTGACCGATCTGGGCATCCGCCAGGTCGATGGTGAAGTGATGGAAGCGATCAACGCTTTCGGTGCCAACCGCTGGCAGCAACTGTTCGGCGTGCAACTGCCGCTGGCCCTGCCGAGCATCATGGCCGGGATCAACCAGACCACCATGATGGCCCTGTCGATGGTGGTGATCGCGTCGATGATCGGCGCCCGTGGTTTGGGTGAAGACGTGCTGGTGGGGATTCAGACCCTCAACGTCGGACGCGGCCTCGAAGCCGGTCTGGCGATCGTGATTCTCGCAGTGGTCATCGACCGCATTACTCAGGCGTACGGTCGGCCACGGCATGAGGTGAGCAAATGAAAAACGCAACCGTGAGCAAGATCGAAGTCAAAAACGTCTTCAAGATTTTCGGCAACCGCGCCAAGGACGCACTGGCGATGGTCGGCCAGGGCAAGACCAAGGATCAGGTGCTGAACGAAACCGGTTGCGTGGTCGGGGTCAACGACCTGTCGCTGAGCATCGGCACTGGCGAGATCTTCGTGATCATGGGCCTGTCCGGTTCCGGCAAATCGACCCTGGTGCGCCACTTCAATCGCCTGATCGACCCCACCAGCGGCGCGATCCTGGTCGATGGGGTGGACATCCTGCAATACGACATGGAAGCGCTGCGCGAATTTCGCCGGCACAAGATCAGCATGGTGTTCCAGAGCTTCGGCCTGCTGCCGCACAAGACCGTGATCGAGAACGTCGCCTACGGCCTGAAAGTGCGCGGCGAGAGCAAACAACTGTGCGCTGAACGCGCGTTGCACTGGATCAACACCGTGGGCCTCAAAGGCTACGAAAACAAATATCCGCACCAACTTTCTGGTGGCATGCGCCAGCGCGTGGGCCTGGCCCGGGCACTGGCGGCCGACACCGACATCATCCTGATGGACGAAGCGTTCAGTGCGCTGGATCCGCTGATCCGCGCCGAGATGCAGGACCAGTTGCTGGAGCTGCAAAAGACCCTGCACAAGACCATCGTCTTCATCACTCACGACCTCGACGAGGCCGTGCGCATTGGCAACCGCATCGCGATTCTCAAGGACGGCCGCCTGATCCAGGTCGGCACGCCAAGAGAGATCCTGCATTCGCCGGCAGACGAGTATGTTGACCGGTTCGTGCAGCGGCGGGCGGCGGTGGTTTAGGTAGATTTGTGTTGGCTGGGCTGGCCTCTTCGCGAGCAGGCTCGCTCCCACAGGGGTACGCATTCCAAATGTGGGAGCGAGCCTGCTCGCGAAGGCGTCGGGAAAGCTGCATCAATGTTCGGATGAGGTTAAAGATGTCCCAGGCTGAAAAAATCATCATCACCGGCAGCCCCCTGCGTTGGCAGGACGTGGTCGCCGTCGCCCGTCACGGCGCGCAACTGGAGCTGTCGAGCGAGACCTGGGCGCGCATCGAAAACGCTCAGGCCATCGTCCAGCGCATCGTCGAAAGCGGCGAGCGTGCCTATGGTGTCAACACCGGTCTGGGTGGTCTGTCCAACGTCTCGCTGAAGGACGAACAGCTCAGCCAGCTCTCACGCAACACCCTGCTCAGCCACGCCTGCGGCGTCGGCCCGGTGCTGCCTGATGAGCAAACCCGGGCAATCATCTGCGCCGCAATCCACAACTACAGCCACGGCAAATCCGGCATTCACCGGCGGGTGGTCGAAGCGTTGCTGGCGCTGCTCAATCGCGGCATCACCCCGCAGGTTCCGTCGCAAGGTTCGGTGGGTTACCTGACGCACATGGCGCACATCGGCATCGCGCTGCTGGGCGTGGGCAATGTCAGCTATCGCGGGCAGATCACTTCCGCGCAACAGGCGCTGGCCGAAGAAGGCCTGCAACCGGTGCAGCTCGGGGCGAAGGACGGCTTGTGCCTGGTCAACGGCACGCCGTGCATGACCGGCCTCAGCTGTCTGGCGATTGCCGACGCGACGCGCTTGGTGCAATGGGCCGATGTGATCGGTGCCATGAGTTTCGAAGCGCAGCGCGGGCAGATCGCCGCGTTTGATGCCGAGATCATCGCGCTCAAGCCGCACCCCGGCATGCAACAGGTCGGTAGCAACCTGCGCGCCTTGCTCGATGGCAGTGAAGTAATCGCGACCAGCAAAGGCATTCGCACTCAGGATGCGCTGAGCATCCGTTCGATTCCGCAGGTGCACGGCGCTGCGCGCGATCAACTGGAACATGCGATCAAACAGGTCGAAGCCGAACTCAACGGCTGCACTGACAACCCGTTGCTGCTGGGCACGCCCGACAACTTCCGGGTGATGTCGCAGGCCAACCCGCACGGCCAGTCAGTGGCGATGGCGGCGGATCTGCTGGCGATTGCCATGGCTGAAATCGGCTCGATTGCCGAGCGCCGTCTCGATCGTCTGGTCAACCCGCACGTCAGCGGTCTGCCGGCGTTTCTGGTGGCCAATCCGGGAGTGAACTCCGGGATGATGATCGTGCAATACGTCGCCGCTTCGCTGTGTGCCGAGAACCGCCAGCTGGCGCAACCGGCAGTGCTCGACAACTACGTCACCTCGGGCCTGCAGGAAGACCACCTGAGCATGGGCACCAGCGCTGCGTTGAAGCTGCACCGCGCCCTGGAAAACTGCACGCAGATCCTCGCCATTGAGTACCTGTTGGCGGCGCAGGCCTTTGAATTCCTCAAGGAGCAGCGCTTTGGTGCGGGCACTGACCGGGCGTGGCGCCTGCTGCGCGAAAGCGTCCCGGCCTACGATCAGGATCGCTGGCTGGCGCCGGATATCGCCGCCGCCGCGAGCGTTCTGAAACACCCGAATTCGCTGCACAACGTATTACCGAATCTGCACTGACAACTACCCATACCAGCGTGCCAAGGCGCGGATCGTCCACAAGACGAGAAACGACGGATAACGGAATGCTCCGGAGCGACTGGTAGTTAATAACAATGTTCAAAAGGAGCATTTTAATGACTGCGCTGAACCTGATTCCCGGCCAACTGAGCCTGGCCCAACTGCGTGACGTCTATCAGCAACCGGTCAAGCTGACCCTCGACAACAGCGCTGCGGCGCAGATCGAGGCCAGCGTCGCTTGCGTCGAGCAGATCCTTGCCGAGAACCGCACTGCCTACGGCATCAACACCGGTTTCGGCCTGCTGGCTTCGACCCGCATCGCCAGCGAAGACCTGGAAAACCTGCAGCGTTCTCTGGTGCTGTCCCACGCCGCCGGCGTCGGCCAGCCGATCAGCGATGAGCTGGTGCGGCTGATAATGGTGCTCAAGGTCAACAGCCTCAGTCGTGGTTTTTCCGGCATCCGCCGCGTGGTGATCGACGCGCTGATCGCGCTGATCAACGCCGAGGTTTATCCGCATATTCCGCTCAAGGGTTCGGTGGGTGCATCCGGTGACCTCGCGCCATTGGCGCACATGTCGCTGGTGCTGCTGGGCGAAGGCAAGGCGCGCTACAAGGGCGAATGGATGGAAGCCACCGAAGCGCTGAACGTCGCCGGTCTGACCCCGCTGACCCTGGCGGCGAAAGAGGGTCTGGCGCTGCTCAACGGCACTCAGGTGTCCACGGCGTTTGCGCTGCGCGGTCTGTTTGAAGGTGAAGACCTGTTTGCCGGTGCGCTGGCTATTGGCGGTCTGACGGTTGAGGCGGTGCTCGGTTCGCGCTCGCCGTTCGACGCACGTATTCACGCCGCTCGTGGCCAGAAAGGCCAGATCGATGCTGCAGTCGCATATCGCGATCTGCTCGGCGAGCGCAGCGAAGTGTCCGATTCGCACCAGAACTGCGAGAAGGTTCAGGACCCGTACTCCTTGCGTTGCCAGCCACAAGTCATGGGCGCCTGCCTGACCCAGTTCCGTCAGGCCGCCGATGTGCTGGTGGTCGAAGCCAACGCGGTGTCCGACAACCCGTTGGTGTTCGCCGCTGAAGGCGATGTGATTTCCGGTGGCAACTTCCACGCCGAGCCGGTGGCCATGGCCGCCGACAACATGGCCTTGGCCATCGCTGAAATCGGCTCGCTGAGCGAACGCCGTATCTCGCTGATGATGGACAAGCACATGTCGCAACTGCCGCCGTTCCTGGTGGCCAATGGCGGGGTCAACTCCGGCTTCATGATCGCTCAGGTGACCGCCGCAGCACTGGCCAGCGAGAACAAGGCGCTGTCCCATCCGCATTCGGTCGACAGCCTGCCGACCTCGGCCAACCAGGAAGACCACGTGTCGATGGCTCCGGCCGCCGGCAAGCGCCTGTGGGAAATGGCCGAGAACACCCGCGGGATTCTCGCGGTGGAATGGCTGGCGGCGGTGCAGGGGCTGGACCTGCGCAACGGTCTGAAGACTTCGGCCAAGCTGGAGCAGGCCCGGGCGATTCTGCGCCGCGAAGTGCCGTTCTATGAGAAGGACCGCTTCTTTGCACCGGACATCAATGCGGCGACCGAGTTGCTGGCGTCGCGCTGCTTGAGCGAATTGGTTCCGGCGAAATTGCTGCCTAGCCTGTAATGGCCTCTTCGCGAGCAGGCTCGCTCCCACAGGAGAATGCATTTCAACTGTGGGAGCGAGCCTGCTCGCGAAATCGATTTTGAATACTGTGGAGACTAAGGGATGAAAACCCTCTGGCAACACTGCCACGTCGCAACCATGGCGCAGGGCGTCTACTCGATCATCGAGGATGCGGCCATTGTGACGTCCGGTGCGCACATCGAGTGGATCGGTCCGCGCAATCTGCTGCCGTCCGGTGAATACCCGGCGGTCAACGATCTGCAAGGCGCGTGGGTGACCCCGGGCCTGATCGACTGCCACACCCACACGGTGTTCGGCGGCAACCGAAGCGGCGAATTCGAGAAGCGTCTGCAAGGCGTCAGCTATGCCGAGATCGCGGCGCAGGGCGGCGGCATTGCCAGCACCGTGCGCGCCACCCGTGAAGCGAGCGAAGACGAGCTGTTCGCCAGCGCCGCCAAGCGTCTGAAAAGCCTGATGCGCGACGGCGTGACCACGGTCGAGATGAAGTCCGGCTACGGTCTCGATCTGGCCAGCGAACGCAAGATCCTGCGGGTCATTCGTCGCCTGGCCAAGGAGCTGCCGATCAGCGTGCGCAGTACCTGTCTGGCCGCCCACGCGCTGCCGCCGGAGTACAAGGATCGCGCTGACGACTACATCGAGCACATCTGCGCCGAGATGCTCCCGGCATTGGCCGCCGAAGGGCTGGTCGATGCGGTGGATGCGTTTTGCGAGTACCTGGCGTTCTCGCCGGAGCAGGTCGAGCGGGTGTTCATCACCGCACAAAAACTCGGCCTGCCGGTGAAGCTGCATGCCGAGCAATTGTCGTCGCTGCATGGCTCCAGTCTGGCCGCACGGTATCACGCGTTGTCTGCCGACCATCTGGAGTTCATGGACGAAGACGACGCCATCGCCATGGCCAAATCCGACACCGTCGCGGTGCTGCTGCCGGGTGCGTTCTACTTCCTGCGCGAAACCCAGTTGCCGCCGATGGACGCCCTGCGCAAACACAAGGTCAAGATCGCCATCGCCAGTGACCTCAACCCCGGCACCTCGCCGGCGCTGTCGTTGCGCCTGATGCTGAACATGGCCTGCACCTGCTTCCGCATGACCCCGGAAGAAGCCCTGGCCGGCGCGACCATTCACGCCGCGCAAGCGCTGGGCATGGCTGATACCCACGGTTCGCTGGAAGTCGGCAAGGTCGCGGATTTCGTCGCCTGGCACATCGATCGTCCGGCGGATCTGGCCTATTGGCTCGGTGGTGATCTGGACAAACGCGTCGTGCGTCACGGCGTCGAATCAAGTCTGTAGGAGAGCGGTTGTGGATAAGGTTCTGAGTTTCAAACAAGGTCGCGTACCGCTGCTGATCAGCATGCCGCATGCCGGCGTGCGCCTGACGCCAGCGGTCGAAGCCGGGCTGATCGCCGACGCGAAAAGCCTGCCGGACACCGACTGGCACATTCCGCAGCTCTATGACTTTGCCGAGGAACTGGGCGCCAGCACGTTGGCCGCCGAATACTCGCGGTTCGTCATCGACCTTAACCGTCCGTCCGATGACAAACCGTTGTATGCCGGCGCCACCACCGGGCTGTACCCGGCGACGCTGTTCGATGGCATTCCGCTGTTCCGCGAAGGGCACGAGCCCTCGAAAGCAGAGCGCGCGACCTATCTGGAACAGGTCTGGACGCCGTATCACCGCACCCTGCAACAAGAGCTGGCGCGGCTGAAGGCCGAGTTCGGCTATGCGCTGCTGTTCGACGCGCATTCGATCCGTTCGATCATCCCGCACCTGTTCGACGGCAAACTGCCGGATTTCAACCTTGGCACCTTCAACGGCGCCAGTTGCGATCCACAGCTTGCTGGACAGCTCGAAGCCATTTGCGCACGCCACGGCAACTTCAGCCACGTGCTCAACGGACGCTTCAAGGGCGGCCACATCACCCGCCATTACGGCAACCCCGCCGAGAACATCCACGCCGTGCAACTGGAGTTGTGCCAGAGCACCTACATGGAAGAGTTCGAACCGTTCCGCTACCGCGCCGATCTGGCAGAGCCGACGCGGGTGGTGCTCAAGGAGTTGCTGCAGGGCTATCTGGCCTGGGCAAAGTCGCACTACACCGCGTAACCCACTGTGGGAGCGGGCTTGCTCGCGAAGGCGGCGCGTCAGGCAACATATGCGTTGAATGACATAGCGCTTTCGCGAGCAAGCCCGCTCCCACAGGTTTTCTATGCAGCAGAAAAATTGTGACTGCGTACGGGCATGCTCATTGACGTAAATCGGGTTTATGATGCCGAACGGCAGAATAATAGAAGTCCCCCCAGGGATGACCTCGACCCCTTACGGAGCACGCAATGCAGACATTGTTTCCGCAGATCAAACCCCACGCCCGGCACGATCTGGCTGTCGATGACACCCACACGCTGTATGTCGACGAAAGCGGCTCGCCGGAAGGCTTGCCGGTGGTGTTCATCCACGGCGGCCCGGGTGCCGGTTGCGACGCGCAGAGCCGTCGCTATTTCGATCCGAACCTGTATCGCATTGTCACCTTCGACCAGCGCGGCTGCGGACGCTCCACCCCGCACGCCAGCCTGGAAAACAACACCACCTGGGATCTGGTCGCTGACCTTGAGCGTATCCGCAAGCACTTGGGCATTGATAAATGGGTGCTGTTCGGCGGTTCGTGGGGTTCGACTCTGGCGCTGGCCTACGCGCAAACCCACCCGGAGCGCGTACACGGTCTGATCCTGCGTGGGATCTTTCTCTGCCGTCCGCAGGAAATCGAGTGGTTCTATCAGGCCGGTGCCAGCCGTCTGTTTCCCGATTACTGGCAGGACTACATCGCGCCAATCCCGCTGGACGAGCGCGACGATCTGCTCAGCGCCTTCCACAAGCGTCTGGTCGGTAACGATCAGATTGCCCAGATGCACGCGGCCAAGGCCTGGTCTACGTGGGAAGGACGCACCGCGACCCTGCGCCCGAATCCGCTGGTGGTCGACCGTTTCTCCGAACCGCAGCGCGCCCTGTCGATCGCGCGGATCGAATGTCACTACTTCACCAACAACGCATTCCTCGAGCCAAATCAGCTGATCCGCGACATGGGCAAGATCGCTCATCTGCCGGGGGTGATCATTCACGGTCGCTACGACGTGATCTGCCCGCTGGACAACGCCTGGGAGCTGCATCAGGCCTGGCCGAACAGCGAGCTGCAGGTGATTCGTGACGCCGGTCACGCCGCCTCCGAACCGGGCATCACCGATGCGCTGGTGCGTGCCGCGAGCAACATGGCCCGTCGCTTGCTCGACCTGCCGCCCGAAGAAGCATGAAGGGGCTGTTACAGCGCGTGCGCGGTGCACGGGTCGAAGTCGCGGGAGAGACAGTCGGCGCGGTGGATCAGGGTTTGCTGGTGCTGGTGGCGATCGAACCCGACGATACCCGTACCAGCGCCGACAAACTTTTGCATAAGCTGCTTAACTATCGGGTATTCAGTGACGCCGAGGGCAAGATGAATCTGTCCCTGGCGGATGTAGGTGGCGGGTTGCTGCTGGTCTCTCAGTTCACCCTGGCCGCTGACACCAAGAGTGGGTTGCGCCCGAGTTTCTCGACCGCGGCCCCTCCGGCATTGGGCGAGGAATTGTTCGACTATCTATTCAACAAAGCGAAACAGATGCATGGCACTGTGGCATCAGGTAGATTCGGCGCGGATATGCAGGTGCACCTGGTCAACGATGGCCCGGTAACCTTCCTGTTACAGACATGAAAGCCCTTGAAACACCTTTTCAAGGGCTTTTCGACTGAAAACAGGCGTTTTTCGCGATAAATACTTTGTTACCCCTGATGCGTTGTCACGCGGGCTACTAGATAATCGCGCGCTATGGGGATCAGCGTTCGCTGTTCCATTTTTGACTTAGGTAGAGACTTGTCTGGATCCGATTGGGGAATCATTTTGCCCCAGCGGAGTCGGAACAATGCTCGCCAACCTGGCATATAGATAGCTGGCCGTTGGTTTTTTGATCTGTTTTCGGCGAGGGTTGCTCGTGATTGTTAGTCCCTGTAATGCAGCAAAAATGTCTGCCAAACGCATGCGAAGTGCCCTGGTAGCCGGCTCGGCGCTCCTGTGCCTGCTCAGCGCCGGCCAGCTTTGGGCGTTCAATCTTGACGATGTATCAGCCAAGGCTAAAGAGCTGGCCGGGCAGAAGTTCGAAGCCCCGCGCAGCAACCTGCCGAACGAATTCCGCGACATGAAGTTCGCGGATTATCAGAAAATCCGCTTCCTCACCGAAAAGGCTGAGTGGGCTGATCAGAAGACACCGTTCAAGCTGTCCTTCTATCACCAGGGCATGCACTTCGACACGCCGGTGAAAATCAACGAAATCACGGCGAACACCGTCGAAGAGATCAAATACGATCCGACCCGCTTCGATTTCGGCGACCTCAAGTTCGATCCGAAGGCCACTGAACAACTGGGCTACGCCGGTTTCCGTGTGCTGTACCCGATCAACAAGGCCGACAAACAAGACGAAATCATGACCATGCTCGGCGCGAGCTACTTCCGCGTCGTCGGCAAGGGTCACACTTACGGTCTGTCGGCCCGTGGTCTGGCGATCGACACCGCACTGCCGTCGGGCGAAGAATTCCCGCGTTTCCGCGAGTTCTGGATTCAGCAGCCGAAGCCGGGTGACAAGCATCTGGTGATCTTCGCCCTGCTTGATTCGCCGCGCGCCACCGGTGCCTATCGCCTGATCCTGCGTCCGGGCAGCGACACCATTGTCGACGTCAAGGCGCAGATGTTCCTGCGTGACAAGGTCGGCAAACTGGGCATCGCACCGTTGACCAGCATGTTCCTGTTCGGCGCCAACCAGCCGTCGAAAGTCCTCAACTACCGTCGTGAACTGCACGACTCCAGCGGTCTGTCGATCCATGCCGGCAACGGCGAGTGGATCTGGCGTCCGCTGAACAACCCGAAACACCTGGCCGTGAGCAACTTCAGCGTCGAGAACCCGCGTGGTTTCGGTCTGCTGCAGCGTGGCCGCGACTTCAGCCACTACGAAGACCTCGACGATCGCTACGACAAGCGCCCAAGCGCCTGGATCGAGCCGAAGGGCGAGTGGGGCAAGGGTACCGTTGATCTGGTAGAGATTCCGACCGCCGATGAAACCAACGACAACATCGTTGCGTTCTGGAGCCCGGAAACCATGCCGGAGCCAGGCAAGCCGCTGGACTTCGCCTACCGCCTGCACTGGACCATGGACGAAGCGGCGATTCACGCCCCCGACAGCGCCTGGGTCAAGCAGACCCTGCGCTCGACCGGTGACGTTAAGCAGTCGAACCTGATCCGTCAACCGGATGGCAGCGTCGCCTACCTGGTCGACTTCGAAGGTCCATCGTTGGCGGCTCTGGCCCCGGATGCCGACGTGCGCAGTCAGGTCAGCGTTGGCGATAACGCCGAACTGGTCGAGAACAGCGTGCGTTACAACCCGGAAACCAAGGGCTGGCGCCTGACCCTGCGCATGAAGATCAAGGACGCGAGCAAGTCCACCGAGATGCGGGCCGCCCTGGTACAGCCAGTGGTCACCGCTGATCTGGCCAAGTCTTCGGTACCGGCGTCGAACTCGTCGGTGGCCAAGGCGGACAAGGTCGCGGCCAAGCAACAAGAGAAAGACGAGAAGGAAGCCAAGGCAGCCGAGGCCAAACAGGCCGACGCCAAGCCAGCCGCAGATGCCAAGGACAAGGCCAACAAAGACGCCAAGCAGCCAGCGGCTGCGAACGCGGCCCCAGCCACACCGGAATCGGCACCGACTGAAGAAGTCCTGACCGAGACCTGGAGCTATCAGTTGCCTGCCGATGAGTAACTCTCAAGTACAGCCAGAGACTCTGTCCGAGTATCTGGCGCATCTGCCGATGACCGACGAGCAGCGCGCGGAACTCGCGGGCTGCCAGTCCTTCAGCGAACTGCACCAGCGTCTGTCGTCGCCGACGTTCGACGCGCCTGCCGAAGCCGCCCAGGCTTCGGTGGGCAAGCGCCTGACCCTGAGCACCGCCGAGGAGCTGGAAGAGGCGGAAATGCTGGTGCTCGACGCCAGCGGTCGGGTCAGCATGAAGGCGACTCCGCCGATCCGTCGGACCAAAGTCGTGCCGGAGCCTTGGCGCACCAATATTCTGGTGCGTGGCTGGCGCCGCCTGACCGGGCGCACCAACCCGCCGCAGCCGCCGAAGGACGAAAACGTCTTGCCGGCAGCGCGCTGGCGCACGGTTGGTTCGATTCGACGTTACATTCTGTTGCTGCTGATGCTCGGTCAGACCATCGTTGCCGGCTGGTACATGAAAGGCATCATGCCGTACCAGGGCTGGTCGTTCGTCGATCTGGACGAAGTGCTGCACCAGCCGCTGCTGCAAACCGCCACGCAAGTGCTGCCGTATGCGCTGCAGACCAGCATCCTGATCCTGTTCGGGATTCTGTTCTGCTGGGTCTCGGCCGGTTTCTGGACGGCACTGATGGGCTTCCTCGAGTTGCTCACCGGTCACGATAAATACCGTATCTCCGGCAAAAGTGCCGGCAACGAGCCGATTCCGAAAGACGCTCGTACCGCGCTGGTGATGCCGATCTGTAACGAAGACGTGCCCCGGGTATTCGCCGGTCTGCGCGCCACCTTCGAGTCGGTCGCCGCTACCGGTGATCTGGATCGCTTCGACTTCTTCGTCCTCAGCGACAGTAACGACACCGATATCTGCGTCGCCGAGCAGCAAGCCTGGCTGGACGTCTGCCGTGAAGCCAAGGGCTTCGGCAAGATCTTCTATCGCCGCCGTCGCCGCCGTGTGAAACGCAAGAGCGGCAACCTCGACGACTTCTGCCGTCGCTGGGGTGGTGACTACAAGTACATGGTCGTGCTCGACGCCGACTCGGTGATGAGCGGCGAGTGCCTGACCAGTCTGGTGCGCCTGATGGAAGCCACGCCGGACGCCGGGATCATCCAGACCGCGCCGCGAGCGTCGGGCATGGACACCCTGTATGCGCGCATGCAGCAGTTCGCTACCCGCGTGTACGGTCCGCTGTTCACCGCCGGTCTGCACTTCTGGCAGTTGGGTGAATCCCACTACTGGGGTCACAACGCGATCATCCGCATGAAGCCGTTCATCGACCACTGCGCCCTGGCGCCGTTGCCGGGTAAAGGTGCGTTCTCCGGTGCAATCCTGTCTCACGACTTCGTTGAAGCTGCGCTGATGCGCCGTGCCGGCTGGGGCGTGTGGATTGCCTACGATCTGCCGGGCAGCTACGAAGAACTGCCGCCGAACCTGCTCGACGAGCTCAAGCGTGACCGTCGCTGGTGCCACGGCAACCTGATGAACTTCCGCCTGTTCCTGGTCAAAGGTATGCACCCGGTGCACCGCGCAGTGTTCCTCACCGGCGTGATGTCGTACCTGTCGGCGCCGTTGTGGTTCTTCTTCCTGGTGCTGTCGACCGCGCTGCTGGCGGTGAACACACTGATGGAGCCGCAGTACTTCCTGGAACCGCGTCAGCTTTATCCGCTGTGGCCACAATGGCACCCGGACAAGGCGATCGCGCTGTTCTCGACCACTATCGTGCTGCTGTTCCTGCCGAAGCTTTTGAGCATCATCCTCATCTGGGCCAAGGGCGCGAAAGAGTTCGGCGGCAAGTTCAAGGTGACCCTGTCGATGCTGCTGGAGATGCTGTTCTCCATGCTGCTGGCGCCGGTACGGATGATTTTCCACACCCGTTTCGTGCTCGCCGCGTTCCTCGGCTGGGCCGCGACCTGGAACTCGCCGCAACGTGACGACGACTCCACGCCATGGAGCGAGGCGGTCAAGCGCCACGGTCCGCAGACCCTGCTGGGCTTCTGCTGGGCGCTGCTGGTGATCTGGCTGAACCCGAGCTTCCTGTGGTGGCTGGTGCCGATCGTCGGTTCGCTGATGCTGTCGATCCCGGTGTCGGTGATTTCCAGCCGTGTCGGTCTGGGCCTCAAATCCCGTGACGAGAGCCTGTTCCTCATCCCAGAGGAATACAATCCGCCACAGGCGCTGCTGGCGACCGATCAGTACACCCACGAGAACCGCTGGCACGCGCTGAACGACGGCTTCATCCGCGCCGTGGTCGATCCGCAGCAGAACGCCCTGGCGTGCTCGCTGGCGACCTCGCGTCACGGTCAGGCCGAGCCGATCGAGTGGCTGCGTCAGGAGCGTGTACGTCACGCCCTGAAGGCTGGCCCGGCGGCACTGAGCAACCACGATCGCCTGCAACTGCTGAGCGATCCGGTGGCCCTGGCGCGTCTGCACGAGCTGGTCTGGTCCGAAGATCACAAGGAATGGCTGGATGCCTGGCGCGCTTCGGTGAAAGCCGATCCGCATGCGCCGCTGCTGCCACTCAAGCCTGTGAGCTTGCAGGCGCAACCGGCCTGATGAAGAAACCCCGCTAACTAGCGGGGTTTTTTTATGGCGCTGAAAAGCCCCCTCACCCTAACCCTCTCCCGGAGGGAGAGGGGACTGACCGGATTGGATATTCGAGTTGCATCGACCTGAGAAATCGAGTCGAACTTAGCTTTCGAATATTTCCCCGATCGGCTCCCTTTCCCCCTCTCCCCTCTGGGGAGAGGGCTGGGGTGAGGGGTGGCCTTTGAATGTTAAACAAATCGTCCATAAAACCTTGTGCAAAAAATCGAGTGCGTTAGCATCCGTCCCCGAATTGGCGCACCCGGACAATCTTGTCCATTTCTGTCGGTTTTCGCGCCACAAACGCATTGGTTTTGGGGACTTGAAGATGAAGAAGTATCTGTCGATGCTGCTGGTCGGCGTCACGGCACTGGTTGCAGTCAATGCGGCGCACGCCGGTGCAATCGATGACGCGGTCAAGCGCGGCACGTTGAAAGTCGGTATGGATCCGACCTACATGCCGTTCGAAATGACCAACAAGCGCGGCGAGATCATCGGCTTCGAAGTCGACATCCTCAAAGCCATGTCCAAGGCCATGGGCGTCAAGCTGGAGCTGGTGTCCACCGGTTACGACGGGATCATCCCGGCCCTGATGACCGACAAGTTCGACATGATCGGCAGCGGCATGACCCTGACTCAGGAGCGCAACCTGCGCCTGAACTTCAGCGAACCGTTCATCGTGGTCGGCCAGACCCTGCTGATCCGCAAGGAGCTGGAAGGCACCATCAAGTCCTATAAAGACCTGAACACCGCCGACTATCGCATCACCTCCAAGCTCGGCACCACCGGTGAAATGGTTGCCAAGAAGCTGATCGCCAAGGCCAAGTACCACGGCTACGACAACGAGCAGGAAGCCGTGCTCGACGTGGTCAACGGCAAGGCCGACGCCTTCATCTACGACGCGCCGTACAACGTGGTCGCGGTGAACAAGGTCGGCGCCGGCAAACTGGTGTTCCTCGACAAGCCGTTCACCTACGAGCCGCTGGCCTTCGGTCTGAAGAAGGGTGATTACGACAGCATCAACTTCATCAACAACTTCCTGCACCAGATCCACGAAGACGGCACCTACGATCGCATCCATGACAAGTGGTTCAAGAGCACCGAGTGGCTCAAGGACATGGAATAACACTGGGTCAGTCAGACCGAGTCGCCCCATTCGCGAGCAGGCTCGCTCCCACATTGGAATGCATTTCCCTGTGGGAGCGAGCCTGCTCGCGAAGAGGCCCTCCATAGCAACAAAAATCCGGAACCTGCAATGAAACAGAAAAAAGCCCAATGGCCCTGGCACGTCCTGACCGTGCTGGTGCTGGTCGGCCTGGCGGGCGCGTTGTATTACGCCACGTCGCTGATGTCCTACGAATGGCGCTGGAATCGCGTGCCGCAGTATTTCGCCTATCAGGCCGAAGAATCCCAGCGTGCCACCGATATCTCCACCGTTACCGAGCTGGTACGCAAGGGCGGTAGCGCGCAGGTCACCCTGCGCAACGACGCCGGTGACGAGCAGCACCTGACCGTCGACGAAAACAGCCTGCAATTCGCTCAGGGCGACGATGTGGCTGAAGGTGACGTCGTGGGCGTGACCCGGCACTGGGCGGCAGGGCCGCTGCTGTGGGGCCTTTGGACCACGCTGTGGCTGTCGGTGGTGTCGGGCGTACTCGGTCTGCTGATCGGTCTCGTCACCGGGTTGTGCCGCCTGTCGAGCAACCCGACCCTGCGCGACCTGTCGAGCATCTACGTCGAACTGGTACGCGGCACGCCGCTGCTGGTGCAAATCTTCATTTTCTACTTCTTCATCGGCACGGTGATGAACCTGTCCCGCGAGTTCGCCGGGATCGCCGCGCTGTCGCTGTTTACCGGCGCCTACGTGGCCGAGATCATCCGTTCCGGGGTGCAGTCGATTGCCCGTGGCCAGAACGAAGCGGCGCGTTCGCTCGGTCTGAGCGCCGGCCAGTCGATGCGCCACGTGGTACTGCCGCAAGCATTTAAACGCGTACTGCCACCGCTGGCCGGGCAGTTCATCAGCCTGGTCAAGGACACCTCGCTGGTGTCGGTGATTGCGATTACCGAGCTGCTGAAAAGTGGTCGTGAAGTCATCACCACCTCGTTCTCGCCGTTCGAAATCCTGTTCTGTGTCGCCGGCCTGTACCTGTTGATCAACCTGCCGTTGTCGAAAATCGCCAGCCGGCTTGAGCGGAGGCTCGCGCAAAGTGATTGAAGTCCGCGATCTGGTAAAAGTCTTCGACACCCGTGGCCAGGTAGTCCGGGCGGTGGATAACGTCACCACATCTGTCGCCAAGGGCGAAGTGCTGGTGGTGATCGGCCCGTCGGGCTCGGGCAAATCGACCTTCCTGCGCTGCCTCAACGGCCTGGAAGAGTTCGACTCGGGCTCGGTGAGCATCGACGGCCTGCAACTGGCCGACCCGAAAACCGACGTCAACGCTTACCGCCGCGAAGTCGGCATGGTCTTTCAGCATTTCAACCTGTTCCCGCACATGACCGTGCTGGAAAACCTCTGTCTGGCGCAGAAAGTCGTGCGCAAGCGTGGGCAGAAGGAAAGTGAGGCCAAGGCCTTGGCGTTGCTGGAAAAGGTCGGTATTGCGCAGAAGGCTCGGGAATATCCATCACGCCTGTCCGGCGGCCAGCAACAGCGCGTGGCGATTGCCCGGGCGCTGGCGATGGACCCGAAAGTGATGCTGTTCGACGAACCGACTTCGGCCCTCGACCCGGAAATGGTCGGCGAAGTGCTGGATGTGATGAAGAACCTGGCCGTGGAAGGCATGACCATGGTCTGCGTCACCCACGAAATGGGTTTCGCCCGGGAAGTGGCGGATCGGGTGCTGTTCTTCGATCACGGCAAACTGCTGGAAGATGCTTCCCCGGCGGAGTTTTTTGATGCGCCGAAGGATCCGCGGGCTCAGGCTTTCCTGCGGCAGGTCTTGTAATTTCAGCGTCTCTCAGGACGCCTTCGCGAGCAGGCTCGCTCCCACAGTTGACCGAGTTGTCCAGGCGGACGCGGTCCAATGTGGGAGCGAGCCTGCTCGCGAAAGCATCACCTCGGTTCAGAGCGAACCGAGGTTTTCGGGTCACCTCAAACCTTGAACCGCCCCACCAGCATCTGCAGATGCGTCCCCAGCCGCGCCAGCTCAACACTCGACGCCGCCGTCTCTTCACTCGCCGCCGAGGTCTGATCCGACACATCCCGCACATTCAGCACGCTACGGTTGATCTCCTCGGCCACGGCACTCTGCTGCTCGGCTGCCGCTGCAATCTGCTGGTTCATCGCCTGAATCGCCGAGACGGTGCGGGTGATGCTTTCCAGTGAGCCACCGGCACGGCGGGTCAGTTCGACGCTGCTGTCGGTCAGGCTGCGGCTGTTGTCCATGATCGTTGCCACTTGCTGGGTGCCGTTCTGCAGGCCGACGATCAGCTCTTCGATCTCCTCGGTCGACTTCTGCGTGCGCTGGGCGAGGCTGCGCACTTCATCGGCAACCACCGCAAAACCACGCCCGGCCTCACCGGCACGCGCTGCTTCGATCGCGGCGTTGAGCGCCAGCAGGTTGGTTTGCTGGGCCACGGACTTGATCACGTCGAGCACGCTGCCGATCTTGTCGCTCTCGCGCTTGAGTTCGCCCATGGCTTCGGTGGAGTGGCCGACTTCGACGGCCAGACGCTCGATCTGCGCGATGGCTTCACCCACCACTTTGTCGCCTTCGCGGGCCTGCTGGTCGGCGGCCACAGCGGCTTCGGAAGCTTCCTCGGCGTTGCGCGCGACTTCCTGCACAGTGGCGGCCATTTCGTTCATGGCGGTGGCGACCTGATCGGTCTCGACTTTCTGATTGTTGACCCCGGCGCTGGTCTGCTCGGTGACCGCCGACAGTTCCTCGGCGGCGCTGGCAATCTGCGTGACGCCGTCGCTGATGCCACCGATCAACTCGCGCAGGCCTTGGGTCATGCTCTGCATCGAGCGCTGCAACTGGCCGAGTTCGTCGCGACGCTGTGACACCAGGTTGTGGGTCAAGTCGCCGGCAGCCACGCGCTCGGCGACCTTCAGGGTCTGATTCAGTGGAATGATGATCTGCCGGGTGATCGCCCACGCGGCCAGCAAACCGAAGGCCACGGCCAGCAGGGTGGCGATGATCAGCATGTTCTTGGCGTGCGCGGCATCGGTATCGCGCACCACGGTTTGTGATTCGGTGAGCTTCTTGCTGAGGTCGAGGAGGATGTCGCCCTGCGCCGTCATGGTTGCCCCGGCCTTGGCATTGTTCACCTGCGAGTCGCGGAACTGAGCGACCGCCGCGCGATAAGCCTTGATCGAGTCGGTGGCCTGTTGCAGGTTGGCGATGTGCTGTTCGGGCAGTTTCGCCGGCAGGCTGTCGAGGTTTTTCAGTGCATTGTCGATGGCGTCCAGCGCGGGCTGCTCCGCCTCGGCCTTGCCGCTGTAGGTATAGCCGCGCACCTGATAGCGCGCTTGCTGCAACAGTTTGCTCAGTTCGATCACGCTGTTGAATTGCGCGACGCTGTCACCCTGCAGCATGGATTTCTCGACTTCCGAGACTTTGGCCACGGCATTGTCGGCACTGGCGCCGAGCTTGCTGCGCGCATCCTCACGCTGCACGGTGGCCTGTGTCATGTCGGCGAAGGCACGTTTGTACTCGGCGACAGCGGCCAGTTGCTGATCGACCATGGCCGCATCTGAGGGCTGCTCGATCAGGTCACGCGCGGTTTGCAAGCCGCTGGCGAGTTTGGCCAGCAACTCGTTGACCGCGCCCGGGCCTTGTTCGCCACGACGCGCTTCATAGTCCAGACGCGCCAGGCGCAGGTCCTTGGTCAGCTCGTTGAGGCTGGAGATGAAGCCGAGCTTGTCGCCACGGCTGATGATGCCGCCCATGCCGGTCCAGCCGGTAAAGGTAATCAGCAGGGTGAGCAACAGCACCAGGCCGAAACCGATGCCCAGTTTGCGTTTGACGCTGACGTTCCCAAGATTCTCGGCTAACCAACGGTACATGCGACGACTCCCCTCGGACCACTAATTGGACTTATGGGGACTGTATCGGCTGGGTGAAGGCAATCTGTAACCCGATTTGAATGCCAACCCCGGATTCCTGTAGGAGCTGACGAGTGCAACGAGGCTGCGATCTTTTGATCTTGCTGTTAAAAAACAAAATCAAAAGATCGCAGCCTGCGGCAGCTCCTACAGGGGGAGCGGTGTGTCAGAACAGGCGGGCGAGCAGGGCGGTGACGGCGGTTTCGACGCGCAGGATGCGCTCGCCCAGTTGCACCGGTTGCAGGCCGGATTTGCCCAGCAGGTCGATTTCGTAGGGAATCCAGCCACCTTCGGGGCCGATCGCCAGGGTCACCGGTTCGCTCAACGCACGTGGGCACGGCGGGTAATTGCCGGGATGGCCGACCAGGCCGAGGGTGCCTTCGCTGATCGCTGGCAGACGATCTTCGACGAACGGTTTGAAGCGCTTCTCGATGATGACTTCCGGCAGCACGGTATCGCGGGCCTGTTCGAGGCCGAGAATCAGGTTCTCGCGAATCGCTTCCGGCTCGAGAAACGGCGTCTGCCAGAAACTCTTCTCGACCCGGTAGCTGTTGACCAGAATCACCTTCGACACGCCCATGGTCGCCACGGTCTGGAACACCCGTCGCAGCATCTTCGGGCGGGGCAGGGCCAATACCAGCGTCAATGGCAGCTTGGCCGGTGGTGATTGATCGAGGGTGACACGCAACTCGGCTTCACCGGCCTCAAGGCGCAGCAGCTCAGCCGAGCCCATCAAGCCATTGATCCGTCCCACGCGCAGGCTGTCACCGACTTCCGAGCGGTGAACTTCCTGCATGTGGGTCAGGCGCCGGTCACGCAGCACGACGCGGTCGGCCGCGATGAAGTCGGCCTCTTCGAGCAACAGCAGGTTCATGCCTGGGTCGCTGGCGGCTGGTCGTTGTGATCGTCGGCCGGTGTTTCGTCCGGGCGTTCGCGCTTGCTGATCAGGCCGCCGAACAGAATGCCGATTTCAAACAGCATCCACATCGGTACCGCCAGCAGGGTCTGCGAGAAGATGTCCGGCGGGGTGAGGATCATGCCGACCACGAAGCAGCCGATGATCACGTACGGGCGGATCTTCTTCAGGTATTTGACGTCGACCACGCCGATCCACACCAGCAGCACCACGGCCACCGGAATTTCGAACGCGACGCCAAAGGCGAAGAACAGCGTCATCACGAAGTCGAGGTAACTGGTGATGTCGGTCATCATTTCCACGCCGGCCGGGGTGGCGGCGGCGAAGAACTTGAAGATCAGCGGGAACACGAAGTAATAGGCGAACGCCATGCCGGTGTAGAACAGCAGGATGCTGGACACCAGCAGCGGCACGGCGATGCGCTTCTCATGCTTGTACAGGCCCGGCGCGATGAAGCCCCAGATCTGATGCAGGATCACCGGAATCGCGAGGAACAGCGAGACCATCATCGTCAGCTTCAGTGGCGTCAGGAACGGCGACGACACATCCGTGGCGATCATCGTCGCGCCGACCGGCAGGTACTGGCGCAGCGGCGTCGAGACGAAGGTGTAGATCTGCTGGGTGAACGCGAACAACCCGGCGAAGATGATGAACACCGCCGCCACACAACGCAGCAGGCGGGTGCGCAACTCGGTGAGGTGCGATACCAGCGGCATGTGCTGGTCGTTTTCAGGGAGATCGCTCATGGGGCTCGCGGCGGCAGTGTGGAGTCGTGAGGCGCTGGTGTGATCGGCGCGGCGTTTGGAGCTACGTGTTCAACCGGCGTTGGCGCCGCGACGGGCACAGGTTCGGTTGTCGCTACGGCAGGTGCAGTTGGCGCGGCTGGCGCATGAATCGTCTGCTCGCCGACATGCTCAACCGGGTTCGGCTCCTGCTGAACCGGCGTGAAAATCTTCCGCGCCTCCTGCTCCAGCGACAGGATGTGCTCGTTGTGCAGTTGCCGACGGATCTCGTCGGCACCGATTTCACGTTCAACTTCCTGTTTGATCGCGTTGAAGCTGCGCTTCAGCCGGCCGACCCACAGGCCGGCGGTGCGCGCAGCGCCCGGCAGACGCTCGGGGCCCAGCACCAGCAGGGCGACGAGGCCGACGAGCAGCAGTTCAGAGAAGCTGATACCAAACATTAGTCAGTGCTCACACGTCTTTGCGGATCGGCTCTTCGACTTTCTGCGCCTGCACGTCGATGGTGTGCGGCGGGTTGGCCTGAGCGGTGGCTTGCGGCTGCACCGGTGGTACTGGCTGCGCAGGCGTCACGGTCGGATCGGCGGCCGGCTTTTCGTCATCGTTCATGGCTTTGCGAAAGCCCTTGATCGACTCGCCGACGTCGGTGCCGAGGTTTTTCAGTTTCTTGGTGCCGAACACCAGCACCACGACTACCAGAATGACGATCCAGTGTTTCCAGTCAAAAATGCCCATGTTGCTGTTCCTCTCTAAAAATTGTTCAGGCGGACGGACGCGAGGCTTTCTCGACGTGTCCGGACAGACCGAAGCGACGATCCAGTTCATCCAGCACGGCCTGCGGATGCTGCCCCAACTGGGCAAGCATGACCATGCTGTGGAACCACAGGTCGGCGGTCTCGTAGATCACATCGCTGCAGTCACCGCTGATGGCGGCGTCCTTGGCGGCAATAATGGTTTCGACCGACTCTTCGCCGACTTTCTCCAGAATCTTGTTCAGGCCCTTGTGATACAGACTAGCTACATATGAGCTGTCGGCCGCTGCGCCTTTGCGCTCTTCAAGTACCTGAGCGAGGCGGGTCAGGGTGTCACTCATGGGAGGATGTGTCATCAGTCATTTCCTGAGCTGCGCCGGAGCCTGATTTTGTGCAGGGCAAGGCGCGAGGAGTGTAGTTTGGCATTTCAAATAAACGACGAGTAACGCAGCCCTGCACAAAATCAGGCCCGGCCCTTCGGGTTGCCGGCTGAAAGCGCGCCATGCTGCGTTGCAGGCCTTGGCAAGGAAAAGACATTCCCTGCGGCCTGCGCCTTGCCTGGCGCGCTTTCAGCCGGCAACGCAGCTCAGTAAATGACTGATGACACATCCTATTGTCCTGCGGAATAGATTGCGTGCGGGTCTTTCAAGACAGGGTCGACCGTTTTCCAGTCGCCGTTTTCGAAGACGCGGTAAAAGCAGCTTTGACGGCCGGTATGGCAAGCGATGTCGCCGATCTGTTCGACCATCAGGATGATCACGTCGGCATCACAGTCCAGGCGCATTTCATGCAGGGTCTGTACGTGGCCGGACTCTTCGCCCTTGCGCCACAGCTTGCCACGGGAACGTGACCAGTAGATTGCACGGTTTTCCGCAGCGGTCAGTTCCAGCGCTTCGCGGTTCATCCAGGCCATCATCAGCACGCGCCCGGTCTTGTGATCCTGGGCAATCGCCGGCACCAGGCCATCTGCGTCCCACTTGATCTCGTCCAGCCAGTTTTTCATCTTCGACTCCGACAGCGAACCCGTACTTCAATTGTCAGGTTCAGGCGTTGAAACAGTGTGCCAGCCGATCAGCAAACTGGCTATCGGCGAACGACCAGATACAAGCCGACTGCCACCATGATGCCCGCCGGCCAATGCCCCAGTTCGTGCAACGGGCCGCCGGCGGCGAGGATCGTCCCGCCCGCCAGATGCGCGCAACCGAGCAGGCGCAGGAACCAGTCGTCCTTGCGTTTGTGCCACGGTGGCGGCGGGTCGTAGGCGTGCGGTTGCGACATGCGTTCGAGCAGATCGCGAGCCATGTTGGCCAGGTGCGGCAGCTGCTCGAACTGGCTCTGCACGTTGCCGAGCAAGGCTTTCGGGCTGACGCGCTCGCGCATCCAGCGCTCGAGGAAGGGCTGCGCGGTGTTCCACAGATCCAGATCCGGGTACAGCTGACGACCGAGGCCCTCGATGTTCAATAGAGTCTTCTGCAGCAACACCAGCTGCGGCTGGACTTCCATGTTGAAGCGCCGTGCGGTCTGGAACAGGCGCATCAGCACCTGGCCAAATGAAATATCTTTTAACGGTTTTTCGAAGATCGGTTCGCATACGGTGCGGATCGCCGCTTCGAATTCGTTGAGTTTGGTTTCCGCCGGCACCCAGCCCGAATCGATGTGCAACTGCGCCACGCGGCGGTAGTCACGCTTGAAGAAGGCGAACAGGTTGCGCGCCAGATAGTCCTGGTCTTCCGGGGTCAGGCTGCCGACGATGCCGCAGTCGATCGCGATGTACTGCGGGCTCCACGGGTTGACGGTGCTGACGAAGATGTTGCCCGGGTGCATGTCGGCGTGGAAGAAACTGTCGCGGAACACCTGGGTGAAAAAGATCTCCACGCCGCGCTCGGCGAGCATTTTCATGTCGGTGCGCTGGTCGGCGAGGGTCGCCAGATCCGTCACCTGAATCCCGTAGATGCGCTCCATCACCAGCACTTTCGGCCGGCACCAGTCCCAATAGACTTGCGGCACATAGAGCAGCGGCGAGCCTTCGAAGTTGCGCTTGAGCTGGCTGGCGTTGGCCGCCTCGCGCAGCAGGTCGAGTTCGTCGTAGATGGTTTTTTCGTAGTCCTGCACCACGTCCACCGGGTGCAGCAGGCGGGCGTCGGCGGAGACCTTTTCGGCGGCGCGGGCGAGGATGAACAGCCATGCCAGATCCTGGGCGATCACCTGTTTCAGGCCCGGGCGGATCACCTTGACCACCACTTCTTCGCCGGTCTTCAGTTGCGCGGCGTGCACCTGCGCCACCGAGGCCGAGGCCAGCGGCTCGACGTCGAAACGGCTGAACACTTCGCTGATCTTCTTGCCCAGCTGTTCTTCGATCAGCTTGATCGACAGCTGCGAATCGAACGGCGGCACGCGGTCCTGCAGCAGCATCAACTCATCGGCGATGTCTTCCGGCAGCAGGTCGCGGCGGGTCGAAAGAATCTGCCCGAACTTGATGAAAATCGGCCCCAGATCCTGCAGCGCCAGGCGCAGACGCGCACCACGGCTCAGCTCCAGCGGCTTGCGCGGCAACCAGCGCCACGGCAGCACGTAACGCAGCGCCAGGAGAAACCAGGGCAGCGGCAGCTCGAACAGCAGGTCATCGAGGCGGTAGCGGATCACGACGCGCTGGATGCGCAACAGACGGCGGACGGCAAGCAGCTTCATGCGTTATCGCTTGGGTCGAGGGATCGGGAAAGGCGCTCGAAACGCGCCTCGAGACGTTCCAGATCAAGTTTGATCCGGTCCAGTTCGCTGAATCGCGCTTCGGCTTCGCGCTGCCCGACGAGGGTGCGCGATTCTTCGGCGAGGTATTCGGCGAGGTTCTGGTTGAGGCTGGCAAATCCTTGTTGATACCAGCGTGCGCGGCTGCGCAGGTGACCGCCAATCAGTTGCGTGGCGACCGGGCCGAGCCAGCGCGAGAGTTCGTACTCCCAGTCCAGCTCGAGGTCCTGCAGCACGCCGGCCAGTTCCAGCAGCACGCCGCTGTCACCGTCGAGCTCGACTTCCGGGGCATGCAGCACCGCGGTCTTGTCTTTGCTCACGGCCAGTTTCACCAGGCTCGATGCCGGGGCGCGCAGCGTGCAGTCGACACCGGTTTCCCAGTGCGAGGCGAGCATCAGGCCCTCATCGCTGGGCAGGATGAACAGTTGCAGCGCCGGGCTGCGGCAATCGACGGCAATCACTTTGCCAGTCAGATGCGCCAGCCGCGGCAGCGCCGTGCTGTCGAGACGCAGCACCCGGTTCAGACCGAGTTCGACGCTGGCGAGCAGCCCGGTGAGCAACATCAGGGCTTGATGCCGCGGTGCAGGGCGACGATGCCTGCGGTCATGTTGTGATAGGTCACGCGGTCGAAACCGGCGTCGACCATCATCGACTTCAGGGTTTCCTGATTCGGGTGCATGCGGATCGATTCGGCCAGGTAGCGATAGCTTTCCGAATCGTTGGTGATCAGCTTGCCCATCAGCGGCATGAAGGCGAACGAGTAAGCGTCGTAGGCTTTCGACATCAGCGCGTTGGTCGGCTTGGAGAATTCCAGCACCAGCAGGCGGCCGCCGGGCTTGAGCACGCGCAGCATCGAGCGCAGGGCGTCTTCTTTATGCGTCACGTTGCGCAGGCCGAAGGCGATGGTCACGCAGTCGAAATGGTTGTCCGGGAACGGCAGTTTTTCCGCGTCCGCCTGAACGAATTCGACGTTGCCCGACACACCCAGATCCAGCAGGCGGTCACGGCCGACCTTGAGCATCGATTCGTTGATGTCGGCCAATACCACCTGACCGGTCGGGCCAACCAGGTGCGAGAATTTTTTGGTCAGGTCACCGGTGCCGCCGGCGATGTCGAGCACGCGGTTGCCTGCACGCACGCCAGACAGTTCGATCGCAAAACGCTTCCACAGACGGTGCATGCCGCCCGACAGAAGGTCGTTCATCAGGTCGTACTTCGCGGCTACGGAGTGGAACACCTCAGCGACTTTTTCCGCTTTCTGGCTTTCCGGAACGTTTTTGAAGCCGAAGTGAGTGGTGGGTTCGGCATCGCTGCCTTTGCGCTGATCAGTCATATCGCTGTCACCAAAAGAGAATGCGCGACATTCTAATCCCCAAGCCATGCTTTGTCTTGGAATGGCTAAAGGTAAGATGGGCGACCTTCGGGACGATTTGCCGCAGACGCGGTCAAGATTTACCGTCACCTATTCATCAAGCAGGAGTCATTCGATGGCCAAAATCAGTGTTGAGCGTGCCCACAGCCTGGGCAAGGAAGCCGCCCGCGAGAAGGCCGACAAGCTGGCGCAGAAACTCTCCGATCAATATGGCCTGGAGCCGCAGTGGTCGGGCGACACCCTGAACCTCAAGCGCTCGGGCGTGAAAGGCGCGGTGCATGTGGCCGACGACTCGATCCGTGTCGACGTGGAACTGGGCATCATGATGTCGGCCATGAGCGGCATGATCAAAGCCGAGATCGAGAAGGCCCTCGACAAAGCCCTGGTCTGAAACACGATCCCCTGTAGGAGTGAGCCTGCTCGCGATAGCGGTCTGTCAGTCACTGGAATGTTGATTGACAGGCCGCTATCGCGAGCAGGCTCACTCCTACATTTGTTCTGTGGCGCTCCCGCTGTTTATGTTAGTTGTTAGGGTGCCGTTTCTAATTTTTCTCCCTACTTTGTGCCTGAGCCCGACACTTTTGCGGGCAGTTCCTCAAACCTTCTGCGCGTGAGGTGCACCATGGCCAAAGTCATTCTGAAGAAAAAAATCGACGCTTCGACTTCTGCTCTGAGCGACGTCAAATCCTATGCCCGCAAGATCTGGCTGGCAGGCCTGGGTGCCTACACCAAGGTCGGCCAAGAGGGCAGCGACTACTTTCAAGAGCTGATCAAGGCTGGTCAAACTGTTGAAAAGAAAGGCAAAAGAGTCGTCACCGAAAAACTCGAAGCCGCCAATGCCGAGATCGATGAAGCCAAGGATGAAGTCAGCTCGTTCAAAGGTCGCGTCGAAGTTCAGCTCGACAAGGTCGAGAAGGCGTTCGACTCCCGTGTAGCAAGCGCCTTGAATCGTATCGGCATTCCGTCTAAACATGACGTTGAGGCACTCTCTGCTAAGCTCGATGAGCTGACGGCATTGCTCGAACGCGTCGCGCGTAAATCTTAAGGAGAACGGGATGGCTGGTAAAAAGAACACCGATAAAGAAGGCAGCTCGTGGATTGGGAAAGTCGAAGACTACTCCCGCAAAATCTGGCTGGCTGGTTTAGGCGTGTACTCGAAGATCGACACTGACGGCAGCAAGCTCTTCGAGTCACTGGTCAAAGACGGCGAGAAAGCCGAGAAGCTCACCAAGTCGGCAGTCGGCAAGAAAGTCGATGCCGCCAAGGATTCCGCTTCCTCGGCCAAATCGCGCATCAGCGGCGTGAAAGATCGCGCACTGGGCAAGTGGGACGAGCTGGAAGGGGCTTTCGACAAGCGCCTGAACAGTGCGATTTCGCGCCTGGGTGTGCCTAGCCGCAATGAAGTCAAAGCGCTGCACAGCAAGGTCGAGACCTTGACCAAGCAGATCGAGAAACTCACCGGTCTGAAAACCCAACCGGTCGCGGCGAAAACCGCAGCGGCCAAACCGGCAGCCAAAACCGCCGCCAAGCCACTGGCTAAAGCGGCTGCGAAACCAGCTGCCAAAGCTGCGGCCAAGCCAGCGGCAAAAACCGCTGCCGCCAAGCCTGCTGCTAAAACGGCCGCTGCCAAACCAGCCGCCAAGGCTGCCGCGAAACCGGTTGCTGCCAAAGCGGCTGCGAAACCTGCGGCCAAGTCCGCGGCCAAACCAGCCGCCAAGCCAGCCGCTAAGCCAGCAGCGAAAACCGCTGCCGCGAAACCGGCTGCCAAACCTTCGGCCAAACCGGCTGCGGCGAAAAAACCGGCAGTGAAAAAACCGGCCGCGCCGAAGGCCGCTGCGCCGAAGCCAGCTGCACCCGCAGCAGCCAAGCCAGCCACCCCGGCAACCCCGGCCAGCGCGTCGAACTCCGCCGCTGCACCGACTCCGGTAGCCACCCCGACTGCTGCATCGACCCCGTCGACGCCAACCAGTCAGTCCTGATTTTTCAGGGCAAAACAAAACGCCCGGCCTGTGAAGGTCGGGCGTTTTTGTTTGTGCTTTTTAAAAGCTTACCCTCACCCCAGCCCTCTCCCCGAGGGAGAGGGGCCGATTCGGGGATGCTTCAGCCTTACACCGACCTGAAAGTGTCGTATTGAATCCATAATCGACTGGATTTTTCAGGTCGCCGTATTGCGTAAGACAATAAGGTCAGTCCCCTCTCCCTCTGGGAGAGGGTTAGGGTGAGGGGCTCTTGATTTCATTCGTGATCTTCGAGGTATTGCAGGGCCATCCGCTCCGTCGCCACTTTCACCGGCGGCAGCAGATGCGGCGCCACCAGCATCATGATCTGGTACACCACCAGTTTGACCTCGCCTTCGCGATCGAGAATCCGCTGATAGTCCAGCGAGAACAGCAGGGTCAGGGTGATCTGCTCCACCAGTTGCCCCAACGCCTGGGTATCACTGACCAGTTGCCCGGAAGCCTTCAACCGCGCCAGCAAGGACGCCAGCGTGCGCTTGAGGGCGTTGAGCAGGTTGCGAATGCCCTTGGCCAGTTTCGGCAGGCGCCCGGCGAGGTTCGACAGGTCCTGGAACAGAAACCGGTATTGCGCCAGACGCTCGACGATCAGGTGCAGAAACAGCCAGTAATCCTCCGGCGCCAACTCGGCATCCGATGGTGGATCGAGCAGCGGCGCCAGTTCGTTCTGGAAGCGTTCGAACAGGCCGAGAATCAACGGCTCCTTGCCGTGGAAGTGGTAGTAGAGGTTGCCGGGGCTGATCCCCATTTCATTGGCAACTTCCATGGTGGAGACGTTGGGCTCACCCTTTTCGTTGAACAGTTGCAGAGCACATTCGAGAATCCGGTCGCGGGTTTTCATCCAGTCTTCTTAGAAAAGTTCGGTTAAGCGTCAGCGCACATGCACGTAGGTGCCGGGTGCTGCCTCCATCGGTGGATAATTCGGGTTGCCGAGGGTAAACGTGGTTTCGTGCTGCGTGCCGGAGCGCTGCTGTATCCACTCCAGCCACTGCGGCCACCAACTGCCGTCGACGCGCTTGGCGTCGTAGTACCAGGCGCGCGGATCGCTGCTCAGCTTGCCGTTCTCGACGTAATTGGCTTTCGGGTTGCTCGGCGGGTTGAGGATGCTCTGCACGTGCCCACTGTTGGACAGTACGAAACGCCGCTCGCCACCGAGCAGCAGGGTCGAGCGGTACACCGCGTCCCACGGCGTGATGTGGTCGTTCATGCCGGCCACGCTGAAGCTGTCGACGGTGACTTTCTGCAGATCGATCGGCGTACCGCAGACTTCCAGGCCACCCGGGTGGGTCAGCGGGTTGTGTTTGAAGAAGTCCAGCAGGTCGCCGTGGAACGCGGCGGGCAGGCGAGTGTTATCGTTGTTCCAGTAGAGAATGTCGAAGGCCGGCGGCTCTTTGCCGAGCAGGTAGTTATTGACGAAGTAGCTCCAGATCAAATCGTTGGGCCGCATCCAGGCGAACACCTTGGCCATGTCGCGACCGTCGAGCACGCCTCGCTGGTAGGAGCGGCGTTTGGCCGCTTCGATGGTCTGTTCGTCGGCGAACAGCGTGGTCGGGGTTTCGATCTCACTGTCGAGCAGGCTGACCAGATAGGTCGCACTGGAGATCCGTCGCAGTTGCCGTTTCGCCTGCAGATGACCCTGCAGCGCGGCGATGGTCAGGCCACCGGCGCAGGCACCCATCAGATTCACCTCGCGCGCGCCGGTGATCGCCCGGCAGATGTTCATCGCTTCTTCCACGGCTTCGACGTAGGTCGAGAGGCCCCATTCCCGGTGGCGTACGTCCGGGTTGCGCCAACTGATCATGAAGGTCTGCAGGCCGTTTTTCAGCGCGTACTGGACAAAGCTGTTCTGCGGGCTGAGGTCGAAAATGTAGTACTTGTTGATTTGCGGTGGCACCACCAGCAACGGCTTGGCGTACTGTTTTTCGCTCATCGGCTTGTACTGGATCAGCTCCAGCAGCTCGTTGCGAAACACCACCGCACCGGTGGTGGTGGCGACGGTCTTGCCGACCTCGAACGCCTGCTTGGTAACCTGGCGTGGCAGGCCATCGTTGTGCAGCAGATCATCAAACAGATGGCTCAGGCCGCGCACCAGACTCTGGCCGCCGGAATTGAACAGCTCCTTGACCGCCAACGGATTGAGCAAGGTATTGGAGGGCGCGACGGCATCGTTGAGCAGGGTGAACGCGAAGTGCGCGCGAGCGCGATCGTCCTCGCTCATGCTGCTTTCATCGATCCAGCTCTTGACCTGTTTCTGCCAGGCCAGATACGCCTGCAGACTGCGCCGGTAGAACGGATTGAGGCTCCACGCCGGATCGGCGAACCGCGCGTCCTGCGGGTTGGTCGGGTGCAGGGTTTCACCGAGCAGCACGCGACCGAGCTGGCCACCGAGTTTCAAGGCGTGTTTCGCACTGTGGAGCGGGTTGCGCAGACCGTGGGCGGCGACGCTGCGCAAGGTCGAGAGCAAGTCCCGCCCACGCAGGCCGGTCATTGCACTTTGTGCATTGATGAACACGGCGGGACTGGGCACTACGCCCGTCGCAGGTTTGTCGCGCATGACTCAACACTCCTTCGTCTTCAGGTCAAAAACAAACTCACCGAACCAGAACACCATAGTCGCTGTTACGGGTTGCTGCCTGCGCGGCGTCCTGCCGCGCACTTTGTTCAAAACCCTGCATAAAGCCTGCCGCCGTGATTTATCCGCCCAGCGGGGTCGGGTGCGGGTGCATCACGGCGCGCTGCCGTTCCTCCTCAAGGAATTTCATGATGATCGGCGCCACGGCTTCGGCGCGGGTGATCAGGAACAAATGACCGTCGTCGATGATGTGCAACTGGGCGTTGGGGATACGCCAGGCGAGCATGCGCATGTTGATCAGCGGGATCAGCGGATCGTCGTCGCCGGCCAGCACCAGGGTCGGCTGATGGATCTTGTGCAGCCAGTGAATGCTGGTCCAGCCGAGGCCGGCGAACAGCTGCCAGTAGTAACCGAGCTTGCCCGCCGAACGCACTTTCGCCGCATGGCTGGCAGCCAGGGTCGGGTCGCGGCGGAACGAGCCGCCGTAGATCAACGGCGCAATGCGGATCACGTGAGACGGCTGGATGTAGCGCCGGGGGCTGGCCATCATCCACAGCACTTTCGGCTTGCCCGGCACCATGAAGGCGCCGGCCGCAGTCGCCGCCAGCACCAGTTTCTTGCAGCGCTCGGGGTAGTCGTGAGCAAACTGCTGCGCCAGCGCGCCGCCCCACGACACGCCGATCACATTGACCTGACCGTAGTCGAGGTAGTCGAGCATCCGCGCCGTCAGCTTCGCCAGCCCGGGAAAGCGATAAGGCCGGTTGGGCGTCGACGAGCCGCCGACGCCGGGCACGTCGAAGGCGATCACTTCCAGATCCGGGTCCAGCGCCGCGACAAACGGAAACACCAGCTCCAGGTTGGCGCCGATGCCGTTGAAAATCAGCAAGGGCGTCAAATGAGGCTTGCCGGGGCGTACCGCGGTGCGGAGGGTCTGCCCATCCAGATCGACGGTACGGAAAATGAACGGTTGCGGCATGCTTCAGGCCCTGTGGGTCAATCTCAATATCACCTCCAATCCCTTGTGGGAGCGGGCTTGCTCGCGAAGGCGTCGTGTCAGCCAGCATCAATGTTGATTGCATGACCGCTTTCGCGAGCAGGCTCGCTCCCACAATGACAGGGTGGTGTCAGTTACCGCTCGTGAACATATGTGCCCGGCGATGCTTCACCTGGCGCGTACGCCTTGTTGCCGAGTTTGGTTGGTGCTTTTTTCAGATTACCCGAGCGCTCGGCCTGCCACGCCTGCCAGTACAGCCACCAGGAATCGGTGTGCTTGGTCGAGTTCTCTTGCCATTCGTCGGCATTGGCGGCCATGCCTTCGCTGGTCATGTAGCGCGATTTCGGGTTGCCCGGCGGGTTCAGGATGCTCTGGATGTGCCCGCTGCTCGACAGCACGAACTCGACCTTGCCGCCAAACAGCTGCGCCGACTTGTAGCAGGACTTCCACGGGGTGATGTGGTCGTTGGTACCGGCCAGCGAGAAGATGTCGGCGGTGACCTGCTTGAGGTCGATCGGCGTGCCGCACACTTCCAGTGCATTGGGGCGGATCAGTGGGTTGTTTTTGAACATCTCGATCAGGTCGCCGTGAAACGCGGCCGGCAACCGGGTGGTGTCGTTGTTCCAGAACAGGATGTCGAACACCGGCGGCTCGTTACCGAGCAGGTAGTTGTTGACCCAGTAGTTCCAGATCAGGTCGTTGGGGCGCATCCACGCGAAGACCTTGGCCATGTCTTTGCCTTCGAGCACGCCGGCCTGATATGAGTGACGCTTGGCGGTCTCGAGGGTCTGCTCGTCGACGAACAGGGCGACGTCGCTGTCCAGGGTGGTGTCGAGGACGCTGACCAGCAGGGTCAGGGCGTTGACCTTCTTTTCGCCGAGGGCGGCATAGTGGCCGAGCAGAGCGGTGCAGGTGATGCCGCCGGAGCAGGCACCGAGCATGTTCACGTCTTTGCTGCCGGTGATGGCGGTGACCACGTCGACTGCTTCTTTCAGCGCATCGATGTAGGTCGACAGGCCCCACTCGCGCTGGGCCTTGGTCGGGTTGCGCCAGCTGACGATGAAAGTCTGCACGTTATTACGCAGGCAGAAGCGCGCGAGACTCTTGTCCGGGCTCAGGTCGAAAACATAGAACTTGTTGATCTGTGGCGGCACCACGAGCAGTGGACGCTCGTGGACTTGCTCGGTGATCGGCTTGTACTGGATCAGCTCCAGCACGTCGTTGCGAAACACCACCGCGCCTTCGGTCACACCAAGGCTCTTGCCGACCTCGAACGCGCCCATGTTGACCTGGCTCGGCATGCCGCCGTTGTGCACCAGATCCTTGGCCAGATGCGAGAGGCCATCGAGCAGGCTTTTGCCGCCGGTCTCGAAGAAGCGTTTGACCGCCGCCGGGTTGGCGGCGGTGTTGGTCGGGGCCATGGCTTCGGTCATCAGGTTGATCACGAAGTGGCCGCGCGCGATGTCTTTGGGTGACAGGCTGCTGTCGTCGATCCAGGAGTGGAGCTCCTTGCGCCACGCCAGATAAGTTTGCAGATAACGTTTGTAGAGCGGGTTCTGACTCCACGCCGGATCAGCGAAGCGACGGTCATCGCTGGCCGGTTGCAGTTCGGATTCGCCGAACAGCACATTCTTCAGTTCAAGACCGAAATGGGTCACGTGCTTGACGCTATGGATCGGTTGTTTGATGGCCTGGGTCAGCACCATTCGAGCAGAGGCCAGCAGATCCTTTCCGCGCAGCCCAACGACGGGATTAAGCCCCAGGGTGTTTTCCGAGGCTTGGTACTTCAGGTCATCGTTATTCTTGTTACTCATCTACGACGCTCCATTGTCCTGAGACGAGTACCCGTTTTCTGCTGTGCAGTTCCACAGCGAATGCCAGGTACTACTGCTCGGGTGACCGTTAATTCTGCATAGCTGCTTTACAGTCGTAGAGCACTGCAGGGAACTTGCCAGCTCCATTGGTTACCCGAGTTTAATTTTTTTCGCAAGCAGGCCGATCCTCGGCCACACAGCAGAGCATTCAAACAGATGAATTTAGAAAATGCCCTCTAAAGAGCAAGAGTCTCGGACTAGAGCATCAGCTTGACGATTGACTCGTCCGGATCGCGGGTTTTCCCGGCCGCTTTGAGCTCGGCCAGATAATCGGCCCAGAGTGCGTCATGACGTCGCCCCAGCTCGTAGAGATAATCCCAGGTGAACAGGCCGCTGTCGTGACCGTCGTCGAAGGTCAGTTTCAGTGCGTACTGACCGGCCGGTTCCAGGCCGCTGAGGCCGACATTGAGCTTGCCGAATTGCAGGATCGGTTTGCCGTGGCCCTGGACCTCGGCGGAAGGGGAATGCACGCGCAGGAATTCGGCGGGCAGGGTGTACTCCTCGCCGGACGCGTATTTGAGCGTCAGGGTTTTCGAGGCTTTGTGCAGTTTGATGTCGGTGGGGATCATGAGCAGGTTTCCGTCTTGTGCGGAACCTTGTGGGAGCGAGCCTGCTCGCGAATGCGGTGGTTCAGTCAACGCAACGGTTGAATGTACTGCCGTCTTCGCGAGCAGGCTCGCTCCCACAGTTCCATTACATCTGTAAGAGTGACCTACAGGATATAACGGGACAGATCTTCGTTCTGCGCCAATTCGCCCAGATGGCTGTTGACGTACGCAGCGTCGATCAGGATCGGCTTGTCGTCATGCGCACTGGCCAGGTCGCCGGCACTGAACGACACCTCTTCCAGCAGGCGCTCAAGCAGTGTGTGCAGACGACGGGCACCGATGTTCTCGGTCTTCTCGTTGACCTGCCAGGCGATCTCCGCCAGACGCTTGATGCCTTCCGGCTGGAACTGAATGTTCAGGCCTTCGGTTTTCAGCAGCGCGCAATATTGCTCGGTGAGCGAAGCGTGCGGCTCGCTGAGGATGCGCTCGAAGTCTTCCGGGCTCAGCGCCTTGAGCTCGACACGGATCGGCAGACGGCCCTGCAGCTCCGGCACCAGATCGCTCGGCTTGCTCAGGTGGAACGCACCGGAGGCGATGAACAGGATGTGGTCGGTCTTGACCATGCCCAGCTTGGTGTTGACGGTGCAGCCCTCGATCAGCGGCAGCAGGTCGCGCTGTACGCCTTCACGGGACACGTCGGCGCCGCCGACATTGCCGCGCTTGGCGACCTTGTCGATTTCGTCGATGAACACGATGCCGTGTTGCTCGACCGCTTCCAGCGCCTTGGCCTTCAACTCTTCTTCGTTGACCAGACGCCCGGCCTCTTCGTCGCGCACCAGTTTCAGCGCTTCTTTGACCTTGAGCTTGCGAGCTTTCTTCTTGCCCTTGCCCATGTTGGCGAACAGGTTCTGCAGCTGGCTGGTCATTTCTTCCATGCCAGGCGGCGTGGCGATTTCGATGCCGGCCACTTCGGCGACTTCGATCTCGATTTCCTTGTCGTCCAACTGCCCTTCGCGCAGGCGCTTGCGGAACAGCTGACGGGTGTTGGAATCGCTGCTCGGTGCTTCTTCATTGCTAAAGCCCATGCGCGCCGGTGGCAGCAGTGCGTCGAGGATACGGTCCTCGGCAGCGTCTTCGGCACGGTGACGCACGCGGGTCATTTCCTGCTCGCGGAGCATCTTGATCGCGGCGTCGGCCAGATCACGGATGATCGATTCGACGTCACGGCCAACGTAGCCGACTTCGGTGAATTTGGTCGCTTCGACCTTGATGAACGGCGCGTTGGCCAGTTTCGCCAGGCGACGGGCGATCTCGGTTTTACCGACACCGGTCGGGCCGATCATCAGGATGTTTTTCGGGGTCACTTCAACGCGCAGCTCTTCAGGCAGCTGCATGCGGCGCCAGCGGTTGCGCAGGGCAATCGCGACGGCGCGCTTGGCATCGTCCTGGCCGATGATATGGCGGTTGAGTTCGTGGACGATTTCGCGGGGAGTCATGGACATAGTAATTGACGGTCCTCAAGCAGAAACAAGCCGTGGCACTTTGGCCGCGTCAGGCTTATTCAGCGAGATCCTGCTCCTCAATGGTCTGGGTGTGGTTGGTGAATACACAGATGTCGCCGGCGATACCGAGGGCAGTTTCGACGATCTCACGGGCCGACAGGTCGGTCTTTTTCAACAGCGCGCTGGCTGCGGCTTGCGCGTAGGCGCCGCCGGACCCCATGGCGATCAGGCCGTCTTCGGGTTCGACCACGTCACCGTTGCCGGTGATGATCAGCGAGGCGTCCTTGTTGGCGACCGCGAGCATGGCTTCGAGGCGGCTCAGGGAGCGGTCGGTGCGCCATTCTTTGGCGAGTTCGACAGCGGCGCGGATCAGGTGGCCCTGATGTTTCTCGAGCTGGCCTTCGAAACGTTCGAACAGGGTGAAGGCGTCGGCGGTGGCACCGGCGAAACCGGCGATGACCTGGCCGTGGTACAGGCGGCGAACTTTTTTCGCGTTGCCTTTCATCACGGTGTTGCCGAGAGAAACCTGGCCGTCGCCGCCCATGACGACTTTGCCGTGGCGGCGGACTGAAACGATGGTGGTCAAGGGAAGAGTCTCCACGCAGCGGGGCGAAAATGCCTTATGCCCATTCATATGGGGGTGCTGGATAGGATTTCAACCGGGGAGGGCGCAGGGGGACGAACGGCGGAGGACAGACCGGGAATATGTTGTGCCGGTTATGACGCCTTCGCGAGCAGGCTCGCTCCCACAGGGACTGCGTGATTCCTGTGGGAGCGAGCCTGCTCGCGAATGAACGATGACGCGATGCGACTGACGGAATCAGCGGCTCTGGCGTTGTTGTAACAACAGGTTGCTGAAGCCGCTGCCGGCCAGTTGTTTCTGTGCGGTGGTCAGTTGCTCGCGATTGCTGAACGGGCCGACCAATACGCGGTACCAGGTTTCATCCTTCACCGTGCCCGACTCAACCGAAACAGCCTGGCCGAGCAGAATGATCTGCGCCCGCACCTTGTCCGCGTCCGCCTCTTTGCGGAACGAGCCGGCCTGGAGGAAGAACTTGGTCACCGGCGCCGCTTTCTCCACCGGTGGCGCTGGCGGCGGGGTAATACCTGACAGCGCAGCCTGCGCCCGCGCGGTATCGATCTTCGCCGCTTCCGCCGGGGTGACCGGCGTGGTCGGCACTTGTGGCGTCGGCAGGGTTTTCTCCGGCACGGCATCCGGCGGCACGATCACTTCCGATTCCGGCAGCAAGGTGTAGAAGTCGTACTTCGGCTTCACCGGTTGCGTCGGGCTCGGCGGGGTCTTGTTTGCCTCGGCGATCTTCGACGCTTTCTGCTGTTGCGCCTGCTCGACTTTCTCGCGCTTGACCGTGTCGCTGCCCTTGCCAGGCTCCAGTTTCATCAGGAACACGATGAACGCACCGACCGTCAGGCCGATGGCCATCCACAGCCAGCCCGGGATCGGTTGCTTTGCAGGAGCTTGGTAACGGCTGGCGCCACGCTTGGGTGCAGGTTTTTTCTTGGCAGCCAACTTACATTTGCTCCAGGACTTTCAGGCCCAGCAGCTCCAGGCCTTGTTTAAGGGTTCGACGCGTCAACTCGGTCAGGCGCAGACGGCTTTGCATCTGTTCTGGTGTTTCAGCTTTCAGGATCGGGCAGTTCTCATAAAAGCTGGAGAACAGGCTGGCCAGATCGTAGAGGTAAGTGCACAGAATATGCGGAGTGCCTTTTTCCGCGACGCCGTTCAGCACTTCACCGAATTGTGCCAGTTTGGTGCCCAGCTCCTGTTCCAGCTCGGCTTCGAGGACAATTTGGCCCTGGACCTCGCTGAAGTCTTTGTCCAGTTTGCGGAATACGCCGGCAGCGCGGGTGTAGGCGTACAGCAGGTATGGCGCGGTGTTGCCTTCGAAATTCAGCATCAGGTCGAAGTTGAAGCTGTAGTCGCTGGTGCGATGCTTGGACAAGTCGGCGTATTTCACGGAGTCGATACCGACGACTTTCGCGATTTCGTGCAGAGTTTTGACCGGTAATTCCGGGTTCTTTTCTTGTACGAGTTTGAACGCCCGATCCTCTGCTTCGATCAGCAGGTCAACGAGTTTCACGGTGCCGCCATCACGGGTTTTGAAGGGACGGCCGTCGGCGCCGTTCATGGTGCCGAAGCCCATGTGCTCCATTTCCATCGGATGGGTGACGAAGCCGGCCTTGCGCGCCACGGCGAACACTTGCTGGAAGTGCAGGGCCTGACGCTGGTCGACGAAGTACAGCGCGCGATCGGCTTTCAGCTTGCCGCTGCGGTAGCGTACGGCTGCCAGGTCAGTGGTGGCATAGAGGTAGCCGCCGTCAGCCTTGACGATGATCACCGGCAGCGGGTCGCCGTCGGCGTTCTTGAACTCGTCGAGGAACACGCACTGGGCGCCGTTACTTTCGACCAGCATGCCCGCCGCTCTCAGGTCGTTGACCACGTTGATCAGGTCGTCGTTGTAGGCGCTTTCGCCCATCACGTCGGCCATGGTCAGTTTGACGTTGAGCTTTTCGTAGATGTCCTGGCAGTGAGAAAGGGAAATGTGGGTAAAGCCCTTCCATGCCTTGATGCACTCTTCATCTCCTGCTTGTAGATCGACTACCAGCTTCCTGGCGCGATCGGCAAACACTGGATCTTCGTCGAAACGTTTTTTCGCGGCGCGGTAGAATTCTTCCAGATCCGACAGTGCGCTTTTGAGCATGTCTGGATGATCTTCCAGCATTGCCATCAGCATGCCGAACTGGGTGCCCCAGTCGCCCACGTGGTTCTGGCGGATCACTTCGTCGCCGAGGAACTCAAGTACGCGCGCCACGCCGTCGCCGATGATGGTCGAGCGCAAATGACCGACATGCATCTCTTTAGCCAAGTTCGGTGCCGACAAATCGACCACGGTGCGCTGTACAGGACCAGCCTTGCGCACGCCAATGCGCTCGTCAGCCAAAGCGGCTTCGAGGCGATTGGCCAGCGCCTGAGTGTTCTGGAAGAAATTGATGAAGCCTGGACCGGCGATTTCGGCCTTGGTGACGTTCTCGTCGGCCGGCAGCGCAGCGATGATTTTCTCCGCCAGATCGCGCGGCTTCATGCCCGCAGGCTTGGCCAGCATCATGGCGATGTTGCTGGCGAAGTCGCCGTGGGTTTTGTCGCGGGCGTTCTCCACCTGAATCGCCGGCGACAGGCCTTCAGGCAACACACCTTCGTTGACGAGTTGGGTGAGGGCTTGTTGGATCAGCTGGCGAATGGTGTCTTTCATGGTCTTCTCTTTCGACCGCAAGCGCGGCGGCGCATCGATGCGCGGGTGGAAAAACTGGGCATTATCCGTTGCGAAGACGGGCTTGCCAACCTTAGCAGGCAGCTTATGGATATGTGGTGACAATTCGGGCCTCTTCGCGAGCAAGCCCGCTCCCACAATGGATCAGCGGCGTTCATTTGTCTGGCTCATACCCTGTGGGAGCGGGCTTGCTCGCGAAGGCGATTTTCAGATCAATACAGATCCACGGGATCGACATCCAGCGACCAGCGCACCGCCCGCCCGCTCGGCATCTGCTCCAGTTCCAGCAACCAGTTGGCGAGCAACCGATGCAGCGGGGCCCGGGCTGCCGCCTGCACCAACAACTGTGCACGATAGCGACCGGCTCGGCGCTCCATCGGCGCCGGCACCGGCCCGAGCAATTCGATGCCGCTCAGATTCTGCTCGACCAGCAAGCGTTCGGCCGCGCTGCATGCCTCATCGAGAAAACCTTCGGCCTGCCCCGGTTTGTGCGCTTCGGCACGCAACAGGGCCAAGTGTGAAAACGGTGGCAGTCCGGCAGCCCGGCGCTCGCTCAAGGCCTGCTCGGCGAAAGCGAAGTAACCCTGCTCGGTCAGTTGCACCAACAAAGGATGGTCTGCCAGGTGCGTCTGGATGATCACCTTGCCCGGCTCCTCCGCCCGCCCGGCGCGCCCGGCGACCTGCACGATCAATTGCGCCATGCGCTCGCTGGCACGGAAGTCGCCGGAGAACAGTCCGCCGTCAGCATCCAGAATCGACACCAGCGTAACCCGGGGGAAGTGGTGCCCCTTGGCCAGCATTTGCGTGCCGACCAGAATGCACGGCTGGCCTTTCTGAATCGTCGCGAACAGTTGATTCATCGCGTCTTTGCGCGAAGTGCTGTCGCGGTCGACGCGCAGCACCGGGTAGTCCGGGAACAGAATCGCCAGGCGCTCCTCGGCGCGTTCGGTGCCGGCGCCCACCGGCCGCAGATCGACCTTGTTGCACTTGGGGCATTGGCGCGGCGTGCGTTCGACGTTGCCACAGTGGTGGCAGCGCAGTTCGCCGTAGCGCTGGTGCACGGTCATTCGCGCATCGCAGCGCGAGCACTCGGACATCCAGCCGCAATCGTGGCACAGCAACGTCGGCGCAAAGCCGCGCCGGTTGAGAAACACCAGCACCTGCTGGCCGGCCGCGAGGGTCTGGCCGATGGCTTGTTGCATCGGCCCGGAAATGCCGCTGTCCAGCGGACGGCTTTTCACGTCCAGCCGCAGGAAGCGCGGTTGCCTGGCACCGCCGGCTCGCTCGTTGAGACGCAGCAGGCCATAACGACCGGTGTAGGCGTTGTGCAGGCTTTCCAGTGAAGGCGTGGCGGACCCGAGGACGATCGGGATGTTTTCCTGTCGCGCGCGCACCAGTGCCAGATCCCGGGCGTGGTAGCGCAGGCCTTCCTGCTGTTTATAGGAGCCGTCGTGCTCTTCGTCGATGATGATCAGACCCGGGTTCTTCATCGGGGTGAACAGCGCCGAGCGAGTGCCGATAATAATGTCGGCCTCGCCGTCACGGGCGGCGAGCCACGCATCGAGACGCTCACGGTCGTTGACCGCCGAATGCAGCAGGGCGATGCGCGCATTGAAGCGCTGCTCGAAACGCGCCAGGGTCTGCGGGCCGAGGTTGATCTCCGGGATCAGCACCAGTGCCTGCTTGCCGGCTTCGAGGGTTTCGCGGATCAGTTGCAAATAGACTTCGGTCTTGCCGCTGCCGGTGACGCCCGCCAGCAGATACGCGTGATAACTGTCGAACCCGGCGCGGATCGCTTCGTAAGCGGCGCGTTGTTCGGTATTGAGCGGCAGTTCCGGTTGCGCCAGCCAGTGTTCATGGCGCACGCCGGGGGCGTGCCGGCGGATCTCCACCTGCACCAGGCCCTTGGCCAGCAGCAGGTCGAGGCTGTCCTTGCTCAACATCAGTTTGCTCAACAACTGATGGGCGACGCCGTGCGGGTGCTGCGCCAGCGTCGCCAGCGCTTCCCGTTGCCGTGGCGCGCGGGCGATGCGCGGATCATCAAGGCTGGCGCCCGGCGCGACCGACCAGAAACGCTCCTGACGGGCTTCGGCCGGTTCGCCCTGACGCAGCAATACCGGCAGTGCCCAGCTCAAGGTGTCGCCGAGGCTGTGCTGGTAATACTGCGATGTCCACAGGCACAGCTTGAACAGCGCGGGCGGCAGCGGCGGCTCGGTATCGAGCAGGGCCAACGCCGGCTTGAGTTTCTCCAGCGGCACGTCGCTGGTATCGGCGATCTCGACCAGAATCCCGATCATCTCCCGCCGCCCGAACGGCACCCGCAGGCGCATGCCCGGCTGCAACTGGGCGCGCAGCACCCCGGCCGGCGCCCGATAATCGAACAGGCGGCGCAGGGGCGAAGGCAGGGCGAGGCGCAGAATGGCGTCGGGCACGCGGGGGGATCTCGATCAGCAGGCGATTAAAAGGACTGCGTATATAACCTGTGGGAGCGAGCCTGCTCGCGAAAGCGGTGTATCAGGCGGCTGATATGCTGGCTGATAGATCGTCTTCGCGAGCAGGCTCGCTCCCACAGGGACAGCGCAATGGGCCGGGAGCCTAGCAGACGGTCGGTCTCAGGGACAGCTTGCGCGATTGACATTGTCTGGTAGAATCCGCGGCCTAATTACGTGCGGTATTCAACAATAGTGTTGGGTGGCGGCACGCTAGCTGAGGAAGACATCATGAAAGCTGATATCCACCCGAATTACCCAGAAGTTGCAGTAACCTGCAGCTGCGGCAACAAGTTCGAAACCCGTTCGACCTTCGGCAAAGCCCTGGCGATCGACGTTTGCAACGAGTGCCACCCGTTCTACACCGGTAAGCAGAAGACTCTGGACACCGGTGGCCGCGTTCAGAAGTTCGCCGACCGTTTCGGTGCCTTCGGCGCCAAGAAGTAAGATTGGTCATTCTGGAAAACTTCGACGGTTTCTCCAGGCTGATGAAAAAGGCGTCCCTTGTGGGCGCCTTTTTTGTGTCCGCGATTTGGCTGTCCGCTGCCCAGGCATTTTGCCCCACGCCTGCCGGCCTGAGCAGCGTCAGCGTCCAGCGCGTGGTCGATGGCGACACGCTACGCCTGAGCGATGGGCGCAGTGTGCGGATGATCGGTCTCAACACGCCGGAGCTGGGCAAGCAGGGCCGCAGTGACGAACCCTTCGCCGTGGCGGCGCGCAAACGTCTTGAAGCACTGGTGGCGGACAGCCAGGGTCGGGTCGGTCTGCTCCCCGGCAAGCAGGCCAAAGACCATTTCGGTCGCACCCTCGCGCATGTCTACAGCACCAACGGCACCAATCTTGAAGCGCAAATGCTCGCCGACGGCCTTGGGTTTCAGGTGGCGGTGGCGCCGAATGTCGATCTTGTTGCCTGTCAGCAGGCGGCCGAACGCAGCGCCCGTCAGGCCGGTCGAGGCCTCTGGCGCCAGTCGCCTGTACTGAAAGCGGAGCAGATCCGCACTTCGGGTTTCGCCGTGGTCAGTGGGCGTGTGAGCAAGGTTCAGCGCAATCGCGGCGGAATCTGGATCGAGTTACAGGACTCGGTTGTACTGCGCGTTGCACCCAATCTGGTCGGACAATTCGACAGCGCTCGGTTGCAAACGCTGAAGGGCAGACAGATCGAGGCTCGCGGGTGGGTTGTCGATCGTTCGCGGCGTGGCGGGCTGAAACCGGGTCAGCCGCGTTGGCTGCTGCCATTGACCGATCCGTCGATGCTGCAAAGCGCTCGCTGAAGAAAAATTGTAGACATTTTTTCTATCGATTGTGAACAGTCAAGCCCTTGTGCGCCGTGGCTCTTGGCCCAAAGTCGTAGGACAGGGCGCTTGACAGGGGTGACCGCTCAGTCTTGTGGGGACTTTGCGAGGCGCGTATCCTCGCTGACCAGTCTGTCCAACAGTAAAAAGCGGAATGCCAAAATGTCTGATCTGAAAACTGCCGCTCTCGAATATCATGCCAATCCTCGTCCAGGGAAGCTGAGTGTCGAGCTCACCAAGGCCACTGCTACCGCCCGCGACCTGTCGCTGGCCTACAGCCCCGGCGTAGCTGAACCAGTGCGTGAGATCGCCCGCGATCCTGAACTGGCCTACAAATACACCGGCAAGGGCAACCTGGTTGCAGTCATTTCCGATGGCACCGCGATTTTGGGCCTGGGTAACCTCGGCCCACTGGCCTCCAAGCCAGTGATGGAAGGTAAAGGCGTACTGTTCAAGCGCTTCGCCGGCATCGACGTGTTCGACATCGAAGTCGATTCCGAAAGCCCGCAAGCCTTCATCGACACCGTAAAACGCATCTCCATCACCTTCGGTGGCATCAACCTGGAAGACATCAAGGCGCCTGAGTGCTTTGAGATCGAGCGTGCTCTGATCGAGCAGTGCGACATTCCGGTATTCCACGATGACCAGCACGGCACCGCGATCGTGACCGCTGCGGGCATGATCAACGCCCTGGAAATCGCCGGCAAAACCCTGCCGGAAGCCAAGATCGTCTGCCTCGGCGCCGGCGCTGCGGCCATCTCCTGCATGAAGTTGCTGGTGAGCATGGGCGCCAAAATCGAAAACATCTTCATGGTTGACCGTACCGGCGTGATCCACTCCGGCCGTGATGACCTGAACCAGTACAAAGCCGTGTTCGCTCACGCCACTGACAAGCGCAGCCTGGCTGACGCTCTGCAAGGCGCTGACGTGTTCGTCGGTCTGTCCGGCCCGAATCTGCTAAGCGCTGAAGGCCTGCTGTCGATGGCGGCCAACCCGATCGTCTTCGCCTGCTCGAACCCGGATCCGGAAATCTCCCCGGAACTGGCGCACGCCACCCGCAGCGACGTGATCATGGCTACCGGTCGTTCCGACTACCCGAACCAGGTCAACAACGTACTGGGCTTCCCGTTCATCTTCCGTGGTGCCCTGGACGTTCGCGCCAAGCGCATCAACGAGGAAATGAAAGTGGCTGCGGCCAACGCCCTGCGTGAGCTGGCCAAACTGCCAGTGCCACAGGACGTGTGTGACGCCTACGGTGGTGCGCCGCTGGAATTCGGTCGTGAGTACATCATTCCGAAGCCAATGGACAAGCGCCTGATCACCCTGATCTCCGACGCTGTGGCCAAGGCTGCGATCGAGACCGGTGTGGCGACCCTGCCGTATCCGAAGAACTACCCGCTGAAAAGCGTGGATGACGTGTTCAACGGCTAAGCCGTTGTAGCGCTTCAACGAAAGCCCCGGCTTGTGAGAGTCGGGGCTTTTTTGTGCCTGTGTGATTTGTGGTGTTCTTCAGTGCCTCTTCGCGAGCAAGCCCGCTCCCACAGGTTTTGTGGCTACAACTCGCTCACTGTGGGAGCGGGCTTGCTCGCGAAGAGGCCGGCCCAGACAACATAAAATCACAGGCATAAAAAGCCCCGCACTTCTTTCGAAGGCGGGGCTTTTTGGGGCGCATTGATCAGAACAGATCGATCGGCGCCTGCTCATCCGCCGGCAGCGGGCTGCCCGGTACGGCGCCGTTGCCCAGTTCATTCACCGAGGGCGGCGTGTCTTCGGACTTGAACAGCTCGAAGTACGCGCCCGGCGTGCTCGGGGTGGCGGCACGACCGCTGACCGGATCCACCCGCAGGCTGAGAATGCCTTCCGGCTCAGGCTGTACGTGCGGCGGCTTGTCCTTGAGCGCGGCAGACATGTAGTTCATCCAGATCGGCAACGCCACGGTGCCACCAAACTCGCGGCGACCAAGGCTTTCCGGCTGGTCAAAGCCGGTCCACACGGTGGTCACGTAATCGGCGTTGTAACCGGAGAACCACGCATCCTTCGATTCGTTGGTGGTACCGGTCTTGCCGGCGATGTCGCTGCGACCCATGGCCAGTGCGCGACGACCGGTGCCGAGCTTGATCACGTCCTGCAGCATGCTGTTGAGGATGTACGTGGTACGTCCATCGACGATCCGCTCGGCCACGGCCGGCGCTTGTGGCGCAGTGGCAGCGCCCGGTGCTTCACCCGGAACCGGCGCGGCGTTGACGGTGATCGGCTGGGACTCCGGCGCGGCAAGGCCATCGGTCGCCGAGCCACCCTGTGGCACGGTCGGCGGGTTGGCGACGAACAGCGTGTCGCCGTTGCGGCTTTCGATCTTGTCGATGATGTACGGGGTGATCTTGTAACCGCCGTTGGCGAAGGTACTCCAGCCGGTAGCGATTTCCATCGGGGTCAGGGTCGCGGTGCCCAGTGCCAGCGACAGGTTCGGCGGCAGATCCTGCTTGTTGAAGCCGAAACGGGTGATGTAGTCGATGGTCTTGCCCACACCCATCGCCTGCAACAGGCGGATCGACACCAGGTTACGCGACTTGTACAGCGCTTCGCGCAGACGGATCGGGCCGAGGAAGGTGTTGGTGTCGTTCTTCGGCCGCCAGACCTTGTCCAGGTACTCGTCGACGAACACGATCGGCGCATCGTTGACCAGCGTCGCGGCGGTATAACCGCTGTCCAGTGCAGCACTGTAGACGAACGGCTTGAAGCTCGACCCCGGCTGACGCTTGGCCTGCAGGGCGCGGTTGTAGTTGCTCTGCTCGAACGCAAAGCCGCCGACCAGCGAGCGAATCGCGCCGTTCTGCGGATCCAGCGACACCAGCGCGCCTTGCGCCTGCGGGATCTGGCTGAATTTCAGCGAATTGTTCGGCTGACGCTGCACGCGAATCAGATCGCCGACCTGCGCCACATCCGACGGCTGGCGCGGTGCGGCGCCCATGCTGTTGGTGTTGAGGAACGGCCGCGCCCATTTCATGGTGTCCCAGGCGACGTGTTCTTCGCCGGTACGGGTCAGCACCTGCAAGCCATTCTTGTCGACCTGGGTAACGATGGCCGGCTCCAGGCTGCTGATGGTGCGCTGCTTGGTCAGCTCGGTCGCCCACGCTTCGTGGGTCTTGCCCGGCAGACGCGATTCAGGGCCACGGTAGCCGTGACGCTGATCGTAGGTCATCAGGCCTTCGTGCAGCGCGGTGTTGGCCATTTCCTGCAGGTTGCTCGGCACCGTGGTGGTGACGCGGAAACCTTCGGTGTAAGCGTCGCTGCCATAGCGACCGACCATTTCGGCTCGGGCCATTTCGGCGATGTACGGTGCGTTCACTTCCGGGGTCGGCACGTGATAACTGGCGTTCAGCGGCTCGTTGATCGCGGCGGTGTAGTCCGCCTCGGAAATCTTCCCGAGCTTGTACATGCGCCCAAGGATCCAGTCGCGACGCTCCTTGCTGCGCGCCGGGTTGGCCAGCGGGTTGAAGCGCGACGGGGCTTTCGGCAGGCCGGCGATCATCGCCATCTGCGCCAGGCTGACGTCGCGGATCGACTTGCCGTAATAAACCTGGGCCGCCGCCTCGATGCCGTAGGCGCGGTTACCCAGATAAATCTTGTTCACGTACAGCTCGAGGATCTCGTCCTTGGTCAGCTGCCGCTCGATCTGCAGGGCCAGAAGAATCTCGGTGGTTTTGCGCGAGAAGCTGCGTTCGCTGGTCAGGAAGAAGTTCTTCGCCACCTGCATGGTGATGGTGCTGCCGCCGGACTGAATGTGCCCGCTTTTGACCAGTTGGGTCGCGGCGCGCATCAGGCTGCTCGGATCGACGCCATAGTGGTTGGCGAAATTGTCGTCTTCAGCACTTAGTAACGCATTAATGAAATTGGGTGGAATGTCGGCGAAACGGATCGGAGTACGGCGCATTTCGCCAAATTCTGCGATCAACTTGTTGTCGCTGCTGTAGACCCGGAGCGGAATCTGCAACTGAATGCTTCTCAGCGCCTCCACAGACGGCAAACCCGGACTAAGGTAAAGAAACGCGCCGCTGAGACCTAAAAGCAGTCCGCAGAAAACGGCGACGATGGACCAACCGAAAAATTTCAGCAGACGAATCAAGGCTTTTGAACATCCAGGGCAAAGAATGAATTGGGCGACAGGGTTCCGGTAACACACAGAACAACCTGGGCCGGCAGTAAAAAGCGGAAAAAAACGCTGGGCATTATAAGCACTTTTCTGCTGGGGGCGTCATTTGCGCTTCTGTCAAGACGGGGTGAAGGAACGCAATGCGTATTACAGAGTCCGTAACTCACGGAAAGTCATAGGGAATTGGTAGTGCTGGGACTCTTCAAGAAAAAGACCAATACGTTACTGGGGATCGACATCAGCTCCACTTCGGTGAAGCTGCTGGAGTTGAGCCGTCAGGGCGACCGCTACCGGGTCGAAGCCTACGCGGTCGAGCCGCTGCCGCCCAATGCCGTTGTCGAAAAGAACATCGCCGAGCTCGAAGGCGTGGGTCATGCCTTGTCCCGGGTGCTGGTCAAGGCGCGCACCGGGCTCAAGAGTGTGGCGGTGGCGGTGGCCGGTTCTGCGGTGATTACCAAGATCATCGAGATGGACGCCGGGCTGACCGATGACGAGCTGGAAAACCAGCTGAAGATCGAAGCCGACCAATACATTCCCTATCCACTGGACGAAGTCGCCATCGATTTCGAAGTCCAGGGCGTGTCGCCGCGCAACCCGGAGCGGGTCAGCGTGCTGCTGGCCGCCTGTCGCAAGGAAAACGTCGAAGTCCGCGAAGCGGCGCTGGCGCTGGCCGGGCTGACCGCGCGCGTGGTCGATGTCGAGGCCTATGCGCTGGAGCGCTCGTTCGGCCTGCTCGCCACTCAACTGGCAGCCTCGCAGGAGCGCCTGACCGTGGCGGTGGTGGACATCGGCGCGACCATGACTACCCTCAGCGTCCTGCATAACGGCCGCATCATCTATACCCGCGAGCAACTGTTCGGTGGCCGGCAACTGACCGAGGAAATCCAGCGCCGCTACGGCCTGACTGTCGAGCAGGCCGGGCTGGCGAAAAAGCAGGGCGGTCTGCCGGACGACTATGTCAGCGAGGTATTGCAACCGTTCCGTGATGCTCTGGTGCAGCAGGTCTCGCGCTCGTTGCAGTTCTTCTTTGCCTCCGGGCAGTACAACGCCGTCGATCACATCCTGTTGGCCGGCGGCACCGCCTCGGTGCCGGGGCTGGATCGGCTGATCGAACAGCGTCTGGGCACCCCGACCCAGGTCGCCAACCCGTTTTCCGACATGGCCTTGAGCAGCAAGGTCAACGCCGGGGCGCTGGCCAGTGACGCGCCGGCCCTGATGATTGCCTGCGGGCTCGCGCTCAGGAGTTTCGACTGATGGCGCGGATCAACCTTCTCCCCTGGCGTGAGGAACGCCGCGAAGAGCGGCGCAAACGCTTTCTGCTGATCCTGATCGGGGTGTTCGTCGGTTCGGTGGGCGCAGTGTTCATCGCCGATCAGATCTTCAGTACCGCCATCGAGCGGCAGGCAGCACGCAATGCCTACATCGGCAAACAAATCGCCGTGGTGGACGAGCGGATCAAGCAGATCAGCGAGCTCAAGGCGCGGCGCCAGCAACTGGTCGAGCGCATGCGCATCATCCAGGACCTGCAGGGCAACCGGCAGATCAGCGGGCGGATTTTCGATCAGCTGGCGCGCACGCTGCCGGACGGGGTGTATTTCACCAGCGTGAAATTGCTCGGCAAGACGCTGTCGATCAGCGGCGCGGCGGAGTCGAACAACCGCGTTTCGGAGCTGATGCGCAATCTGGATGCTTCCGACTGGTTCGATGCGCCGAGTCTTAATGAAGTGAAAGCGACGACTGCCGGTCAGGTGGATCAGGCCAACGTCTTTCAGCTGACCGTGCGTCAGACCCAGCCAGCCGCGACGGAGGGCGACAAATGAAGCCGTCCGAATGGCTGCAAAGTCTGCGCAATATTGACTTCAACGATCTGGACACCAGCAATATCGGCTCCTGGCCGGCCGCGGTGAAAACTATCGCGGGAGCATTGCTGGCGGTGCTGGTGTTGGCGCTTGGCTATAACTTTTTCATCAGCGACATGGAAAACCAGCTGGAAGCCAAGCGTCAGGAAGAGGACACCTTGAAGGAGCAATTTGCCAGCAAGGCGCGCCTGGCCGCCAACCTGGAGCTCTACACCCAGCAGATGAAGGAGATGGAGAACACCTTCGGCGTGCTCCTGCGCCAATTGCCCAGCGACACCGAGGTCCCGGGATTGCTCGAGGACATTACCCGTACCGGGCTGGGCAGCGGTCTTGAATTCGAAGAGATCAAGCTGCTGCCGGAGGTGACCCAGCCGTTCTACATCGAGCTGCCGATCCAGATCACTGTCACCGGGGCTTACCACGACCTCGCGACCTTCGTCAGTGGCGTCGCCGGGTTGCCACGGATCGTCACCTTGCACGATTTCGAACTGGCACCGGCCAATCCCGATGGCGGGACGAAGCTGCGCATGAGCATTCTCGCCAAGACCTACCGCTATAACGACAAGGGGTTGGACAAATGACCCCGATCCGTTATTTCGCCCTGTCAGTGCTGTTGCTGGGTCTTGGCGGATGCTTTGGTGGAGATGACTTCAGCGACCTCGATGCCTACATGAACGAAGTGCGTCTGCGCCCGGCCGGCCGGATCGAGCCGACGCCGACGTTTCATTCCTATCCTACTTTTACCTACAGCGCGGCCAACCTGCGTAGCCCGTTCTCGCGCCAGGTGCGCGTCGATCTGGCCGGGCAGCAGCGTGGCTCGCGCAACGTCAAACCCGACCCCAACCGGGTCAAGCAATACCTCGAAGGTTTCAACATCGAGCAGTTTGAAATGGTCGGCACGATCTCCAATGCCAGCGGCTCCTTCGCCTTGCTGCGCGGGGCGGGTGCAGTGCATCGGTTGAAAGTCGGCGACTACCTGGGGCGCAACGACGGGCGCATTGTCGCCATCAGCGCCACTCAGGTCGATGTGGTCGAGATCGTGCCCGACGGCGAAGGCGCCTGGCTGGAACGTCCGCGCACCATTCCTTTGAAAGAGCACTCATAGTGGAAGTCGAACAATGAACAGGATTTTCTCCACCCTCGGTTTTTCGCTATGGATAGCGCTGCTTTCACCGATGGTTCAGGCGGCCAGCCTCAAGACGCTGGATGTCGCGGCGTTACCGGGTGATCGCATCGAGTTGAAGCTGTCGTTCGACAGCCCGCCACCGCAACCCAAGGGCTACACCACCGAATCGCCGGCGCGAATCGCCCTGGATCTGCCGGGTGTCGCCAGCCAACTGACGAGCAAGACCCGCGATCTGGGCAGCGGTAACGCGCGAACCGCCACAGTGGTGGAAGCCAACGACCGCACGCGCCTGATCATCAATCTGACGCAACTGACGCCCTACACCTCACGGGTCGAGGGCAACAATCTGTTCGTGGTGGTCGGGCAGGGCGCCAAGCCTGCTGCACCACGGCCAGCCGCTGTTGCGCCACGACCGGTCGCGGCTCCAGCGCCGGCGAAGGCTTATACCTCCGTCGCCAAAACCATTCGTGGCGTCGACTTCCAGCGCGGCACCGCGGGGGAGGGCAACGTCGTCATCGACCTATCGGATCCGACCATCGCCCCGGACATCCAGGAGCATGACGGCAAGATCATCCTGAGCTTTGCTCGCACGCAGTTGCCCGACAGGCTGCGGGTGCGCCTCGACGTCAAGGACTTTGCCACGCCGGTGCAGTTCGTCAACGCTGCCGCCACCGGTGATCGTGCGGTCATCACCGTCGAACCCAGCGGCACGTTCGACTATTCCACCTACCAGACCGACAACAAACTGACCGTCAGCATTCGCCCGATGACGGTCGATGATCTGCAAAAACGTAACGCCGATCGCAACAGCTACAGCGGTGAAAAGCTTTCGCTGAATTTCCAGGACATCGACGTGCGTTCGGTGCTGCAACTGATCGCCGACTTCACCAATCTCAATCTGGTGGCCAGCGATACGGTGCAGGGCGGGATCACCCTGCGTCTGCAAAACGTGCCGTGGGATCAGGCGCTGGACCTGGTGCTGAAAACCAAAGGCCTGGACAAGCGCAAGATCGGCAACGTGTTGCTGGTGGCGCCGGCCGACGAAATCGCAGCCCGTGAACGCCAGGAGCTGGAGTCGCAGAAACAGATCGCCGAACTGGCGCCGCTGCGTCGCGAGCTGCTGCAAGTGAACTACGCCAAAGCCGCCGACATTGCCAAGCTGTTCCAGTCAGTGACCAGCGCCGAGGCGAAAATCGACGAGCGTGGCTCGATCACTGTCGATGAGCGCACCAACAACATCATTGCCTACCAGACCCAGGATCGCCTCGACGAACTGCGGCGGATCGTGGCGCAACTGGATATTCCGGTGCGTCAAGTGATGATCGAGGCGCGGATCGTCGAGGCCAACGTCGATTACGACAAGAGTCTGGGCGTGCGCTGGGGCGGTTCGATCCAGAACAAGGGCAACTGGAACACCTCGGGGGTCAGTAACGGTACCTCGACCACCATTGGCACACCGGGCAGCACCAGTACCAACTCGCCGTTCGTCGACATGGGCACGGTGGGTAATACCTCGGGGATCGGCATCGCCTTCATTACCGACAATGTGCTGCTCGATCTTGAGCTGACCGCCATGGAGAAAACCGGCAACGGTGAGATCGTCTCGCAGCCCAAAGTGGTCACCTCCGACAAAGAGACGGCGAAGATCCTCAAGGGCACCGAGATTCCGTATCAGGAAGCCAGCTCCAGCGGTGCGACGTCGGTGTCGTTCAAGGAGGCTTCGCTGTCGCTGGAAGTGACGCCGCAGATCACCCCCGACAACCGCATCATCATGGAGGTCAAGGTCACCAAGGACGAACCGGACTACCTGAACAAAGTGCAGGATGTACCGCCGATCAAGAAGAACGAGGTCAACGCCAAGGTGCTGGTGAACGACGGCGAGACCATCGTGATTGGGGGCGTTTTCTCAAATACTCAAAGCAAGGTCGTAGATAAGGTGCCATTTCTTGGCGATGTGCCGTATCTTGGCCGCCTTTTCCGGCGTGATGTGGTTTCGGAGAAAAAATCCGAGCTGCTGGTATTTCTCACTCCGCGTATCATGAATAACCAGGCGATTGCTGTGAGTCGTTGATTCTGTGCGAAATTTGATTCTTGTAGGACCGATGGGCGCTGGAAAAAGCACCATCGGCCGGTTGCTGGCCAAAGAGCTGCGCCTGCCGTTCAAAGATTCCGACAAGGAAATTGAACTGCGCACGGGCGCCAATATCCCGTGGATCTTCGACAAGGAAGGCGAGCCCGGCTTTCGTGACCGTGAGCAGGCGATGATCGCCGAGCTGTGCGCGTTCGACGGCGTGGTGCTGGCGACCGGTGGCGGCGCGGTGATGCGTGATGCCAACCGCAAGGCCCTGCACGCGGGCGGACGGGTGGTGTATCTGCACGCCTCCGTCGAGCAGCAGGTCGGGCGTACGTCGCGCGATCGCAATCGTCCTTTGCTACGCACCGCCGATCCGGCGAAAACCCTGCGAGACCTGCTCGAGATCCGCGATCCGCTTTATCGGGAGATCGCCGATCTGGTGGTGGAAACCGACGAACGGCCACCGCGCATGGTGGTGCTCGACATTCTCGACCGTCTGGCACAGCTGCCACCCCGTTAAAGCGCCGCCGGAAATGCGCTATCCTCGGCGTCCTGTCACAGCCGCCGAGGTTGTGGCGGATGGCGTGCGAGCGGCGTCAGATTCGCTACAGGCCGCAGACAACCAATAATTCAGGGCAGGACGCCTGCTTCCATCTTCACTGTGGGGACACATGCAGACACTCAAGGTCGATCTAGGCGAGCGCAGCTACCCGATTCATATTGGCGAAGGTTTGTTGGATCAGCCCGAGTTGCTGGCGCCGCATATCCATGGGCGGCAAGTGGCGATCATCTCCAACGAGACCGTTGCGCCGCTCTATCTCGAACGTCTGACCCGCAGCCTTGCGCAGTTCTCGGTGATCTCGGTGGTGCTGCCGGACGGCGAAGCCTTCAAGAACTGGGAAACCCTGCAACTGATCTTCGACGGCCTGCTGACTGCCCGTCACGACCGCCGCACCACGATCATCGCCCTCGGCGGCGGTGTCATTGGTGACATGGCCGGTTTTGCCGCCGCCTGCTACCAGCGCGGTGTCGATTTCATCCAGATTCCTACCACGCTGCTGTCCCAGGTCGATTCGTCGGTGGGCGGCAAGACCGGTATCAACCATCCGCTGGGCAAGAACATGGTCGGCGCGTTCTATCAGCCGAACGTGGTGCTGATCGATACTGCATCGCTGAAAACCCTGCCGGAGCGTGAACTGTCCGCCGGTCTGGCCGAAGTCATCAAGTACGGTCTGATCTGCGACGAGCCGTTCCTGACCTGGCTCGAAGACAACGTCGACGCTCTGCGCGCGCTGGACCAGAAGGCCCTGACCTACGCCATCGAGCGTTCCTGCGCGGCCAAGGCGGCAGTGGTCGGTGCCGATGAGAAGGAAACCGGCGTGCGCGCCACGCTCAATCTCGGCCACACCTTCGGCCACGCCATCGAGACCCACATGGGCTATGGTGTCTGGTTGCATGGTGAGGCGGTGGCCGCTGGCACCGTGATGGCGCTGGAAATGTCCGCGCGTCTGGGCTGGATCAGCGAGCAGGAACGTGATCGCGGCATTCGTCTGTTCCAGCGTGCCGGTCTGCCGGTGATTCCGCCGGAAGAAATGACCGAAGCCGATTTTCTCGAACATATGGCAATTGATAAAAAAGTGATCGACGGTCGTCTGCGCCTGGTGCTGCTGCGCCGGATGGGCGAAGCGGTGGTGACCGCCGATTATCCGAAAGAGGTTCTACAGGCCACGCTGGGAGCGGATTACCGCGCTCTGGCTCAGCTTAAAGGTTAATAAGATTCCGATGACTAGTTTGCATGCCGACGAGGCGTTCCTCGGCCATTTCCAGTTAAGTCACGACCCTTTCGCGCCGCGGGTGCCGGGCTTCAAATTCTTCCCGGCCCAGCGCAAACCGGTGCTGGGGCAATTGCACCACCTGGCGCGTTACAGCCAGTTGCTGCTGGTGGTCACCGGCCCGCAGGGCAGCGGCAAGACCTTGCTGCGTCAGGCGCTGGTGGCCAGCACCAACAAGCAATCGGTACAAAGCGTTGTCGTGTCGGCCCGTGGAGCTGGCGATGCCGCCGGCGTGCTGCGTCAGGTGGCTCAGGCACTGAACGTGGCTCAGGCCGAAGTTGGCGCGATTCTGGATCAGGTGGTGCAGCTCGCGCTTACCGGCCAGGAGGTCTATCTGCTGGTGGATGACGCCGAGCAGCTCGACGAATCCGCCCTCGAAGCGCTGATGGCGCTAGGGGCCGGTGCACCGGAAGGTCGCCCGCATGTGTTCCTGTTCGGTGAGTCGTCGCTGATCGCGCAACTGGAGGCCTTGCACCTCGAGGAAGAGCGCTTCCACGTCATCGAACTGCAGCCGTATACCGAAGAAGAGACCCGCGAATATCTCGACCAACGGCTCGAAGGTGCGGGCCGGGGTGTCGAACTTTTCACCGCGGATCAGATCTCTGAGATTCACGAAAGCGCCGAGGGTTGGCCTGGCAACATCAACCAGGTCGCTCGCGATGCACTGATCGAAGTCATGATTGCCAGCCGCTCTGCGGTCAAGCGTCCAAGTATGGGGTTCAACATGCCGAAGAAACACGTATTGGCGATTTCCGCCGTCGTTGTGGTCGCGGTCGCCGCCGCCTGGCTGATGCCGGGTCGCAACAAGGCGCCAACCACCGGCGCACCTGCCAACGAACAGGCACAACTGCCATTGGGCCAAGGCGCCAATGGCGGCGCACCGAACGTCGAGTTCGCCGGCAATACCCAGCCGATGCCGCTGCCGCTGGTCGGCAACTCGCAACCGGTGATGCGCGGCCCGTTGGCTGAAGCCGCAGGCGGCATCACTGAAGGTGACGACGGCGTGCCGGTCGAAGGCTCCAGCGCAACGCCGCCGACCGTCACGACTTCCGCACCACCGGCAGGTGTTCCGGCCGGCCCGGCTCCGACGCCAGTACCTGTTCCGGCGGCCAAGCCGACCCCGGCACCGACTCAGGTCGCCACCGCCAAGCCTGCTCCGGCAGCGCCAGCGGCCAAACCGGCTCCGGCTCCGGCCAAGCCTGTTGCGGCTGCCAAACCGGCCGAGAAGCCGGTTACCGTGGCCAAGGCTGCCGGTGGCAGCTGGTACGCCGGTCAGCCGACCAGCAATTACGTGGTGCAGATCCTCGGCACCAGCTCCGAAGCGACCGCGCAGAACTTCGTCAAGGAGCAGGGCGGCGAGTACCGTTATTTCAAGAAAGTCCTCAACGGCAAGCCTCTCTACGTGATCACCTACGGCAACTTCGCCAATCGTGATGCAGCCGTTTCTGCCATCAAGGCCTTGCCAGCGAAGGTTCAGGCTGGTAAACCTTGGCCTCGCACTGTCGCCAGCGTCCAACAGGAACTGGCAACAACTCGCTGAAGATTCGGCGGCCTTACCCAGGCCGCCTCTCCAAGCACCTCAAAATTTCTACGAGTGCGCGCCGTCTCTACAGACCGCGTGCCTTGTGGTGTCTGCGTCACAGTAGTCTTTGAGTCGTTGCAGTCAAAATTAAAAAAGTTTTGACTAGCACAGCAGATCGCTTTAAACCTTTCACAAATGCGACATGAATTTGCGACATTTCGTCGTCAAATTTGTGAGCCTCTGTGTCGCTGTGTACAATGACCACCCTTTTGCCCCCGCAAAGCCGGCGTACGTTCGGCGCGGCAAGCAAGTGGTTGAATTGAAAAGAAATTTGCCTCGTAAAGAGGCAGCCTGGTGAGAAAGTGTCTATGAAAGCAGGTCTGTACCAACCAGATGAATTCAAGGATAACTGCGGTTTCGGCCTGATAGCTCATATGCAGGGCGAGCCCAGTCATACCCTTTTGCAAACGGCCATCGAGGCCCTGACCTGCATGACCCACCGCGGTGGGATTAATGCCGACGGCAAGACCGGTGACGGTTGCGGTCTGCTGATTCAAAAGCCTGACGCGTTCCTGCGGGCGATGGCCCAGGAAAACTTCAGCGTCGAGCTGCCCAAGCAATATGCCGTGGGCATGGTCTTCTTCAACCAGGATCCGGCCAAGGCCGAAGCCGCTCGCGAGAACATGAACCGCGAGATCCTCGCTGAAGGCCTGCAACTGATCGGCTGGCGCAAAGTGCCGATCGACACCAGCGTCCTCGGCCGACTGGCCCTCGAGCGCCTGCCGCAGATCGAGCAGGTGTACATCGGCGGTGAAGGCCTGAGCGATCAGGACATGGCGGTCAAGCTGTTCAGCGCCCGTCGTCGCTCGTCGGTGGCCAACGCCGCCGACACCGACCACTACATCTGCAGCTTTTCGCACAAGACCATCATCTATAAAGGCCTGATGATGCCGGCCGACCTGGCTGCGTTCTATCCGGACCTGGGTGACCAGCGCCTGCAAACCGCGATCTGCGTGTTCCACCAGCGCTTCTCCACCAACACCTTGCCGAAATGGCCGCTGGCCCAGCCATTCCGCTTCCTCGCCCACAACGGTGAGATCAACACCATCACTGGTAACCGTAACTGGGCACAGGCCCGTCGGACCAAGTTCACCAACGATCTGATGGATCTGGAAGAGCTCGGCCCGCTGGTCAACCGTGTCGGTTCCGACTCCTCGAGCATGGACAACATGCTCGAACTGATGGTCACCGGTGGCATCGACCTGTTCCGTGGCGTGCGGATGATCATTCCGCCAGCGTGGCAGAACGTTGAAACCATGGACCCGGATCTGCGTGCGTTCTACGAGTACAACTCGATGCACATGGAACCGTGGGACGGCCCGGCCGGCGTGGTAATGACCGATGGTCGTTACGCGGTGTGCCTGCTCGACCGTAACGGTCTGCGCCCGGCGCGCTGGGTCACCACCACCAACGGTTTCATCACCGTTGCGTCGGAAATCGGCGTCTGGAACTACCAGCCGCAAGACGTGATCGCCAAGGGCCGTGTCGGCCCGGGGCAGATCCTCGCCGTGGACACCGAGACCGGGCAGATCCTCGACACCGACGCGATCGACAACCGTCTGAAATCCCGTCATCCGTACAAGCAATGGCTGCGCAAGAATGCCCTGCGCATCCAGGCGACCATGGAAGACAACGACCACGGTTCGGCGTTCTACGATGTCGATCAGCTCAAGCAATACATGAAGATGTATCAGGTCACGTTCGAAGAGCGCGATCAGGTGCTGCGTCCGCTCGGCGAACAGGGCTACGAAGCCGTTGGCTCGATGGGCGACGACACGCCGATGGCCGTGCTGTCGCAGCGCGTGCGCACGCCGTACGACTATTTCCGCCAGCAGTTTGCGCAGGTCACCAACCCGCCGATCGACCCGCTGCGTGAAGCGATCGTGATGTCGCTGGAAATCTGCCTCGGTGCCGAGCGCAACATCTTTCAGGAATCGCCGGAACACGCCTCGCGCGTGATCCTCAGCTCGCCAGTGATCTCGCCGGCCAAGTGGCGCTCGCTGATGAATCTCGACCGCCCGGGTTTTGAGCGGCAGATCATCGACCTCAACTACGACGAAAGCGTCGGCCTCGAAGCGGCGATCCGCAACGTCGCCGATCAGGCTGAAGAAGCCGTGCGCGCCGGGCGTACCCAGATCGTTCTGAGCGACCGTCATATCGCCCCGGGCAAACTGCCGATCCACGCCTCCATGGCGACCGGCGCGGTGCACCATCGTCTGACCGAAAAAGGCCTGCGCTGCGATTCCAACATCCTCGTGGAAACCGCCACCGCACGCGATCCGCATCACTTTGCGGTGCTGATCGGTTTCGGCGCCTCGGCGGTCTATCCGTTCCTGGCCTACGAAGTGCTGGGTGACCTGATCCGTACCGGTGAAGTGCTGGGCGACCTCTATGAGGTGTTCAAGAACTACCGCAAAGGCATCACCAAAGGTCTGCTGAAGATCCTGTCGAAGATGGGCATCTCGACCATCGCCTCGTACCGTGGTGCGCAACTGTTCGAAGCCATCGGCCTGTCCGAAGAAGTGTGCGAGCTGAGCTTCCGTGGCGTGCCGAGCCGCATCAAGGGTGCGCGTTTCGTCGACATCGAAGCCGAGCAGAAAGCCCTCGCTACCGAAGCCTGGAGTCCGCGCAAGCCGATCCAGCAGGGCGGTCTGCTGAAGTTCGTCCACGGCGGCGAATATCACGCTTACAACCCGGACGTGGTCAACACCCTGCAAGCCGCCGTGCAGCAGGGCGACTATGCCAAGTTCAAGGAATACACCTCGCTGGTGGATAACCGCCCGGTGTCGATGATCCGCGACCTGTTCAAGGTCAAGACCCTCGACAAGCCGCTGGACATCAGCGAAGTCGAACCGCTGGAATCAGTGCTCAAGCGCTTCGACTCCGCCGGTATCTCGCTGGGCGCACTGTCGCCGGAAGCGCACGAAGCCCTGGCCGAAGCCATGAACCGCCTCGGTGCGCGTTCCAACTCCGGCGAAGGCGGCGAAGACCCGGCGCGCTACGGCACCATCAAGAGCTCGAAAATCAAGCAGGTCGCGACCGGCCGTTTCGGCGTAACCCCGGAATACCTGGTCAACGCCGAAGTGCTGCAGATCAAGGTCGCGCAGGGCGCCAAGCCGGGCGAGGGCGGGCAACTGCCGGGCGGCAAGGTCAACGGGCTGATCGCCAAGCTGCGATACGCAGTGCCGGGCGTGACCCTGATTTCGCCACCGCCGCACCACGACATCTACTCGATCGAAGACTTGTCGCAACTGATCTTCGACCTGAAACAGGTCAACCCGAAGGCGCTGGTTTCGGTGAAGCTGGTAGCGGAAGCGGGCGTCGGCACCATCGCCGCCGGTGTAGCCAAGGCCTATGCGGACTTGATCACCATCTCCGGCTACGACGGTGGCACTGGTGCTTCGCCGCTGACCTCGATCAAATACGCCGGCGCACCGTGGGAACTCGGCCTCGCTGAAACTCACCAGACCCTGCGCGGCAACGACCTGCGCGGCAAAGTCCGGGTGCAGACCGACGGCGGCCTGAAAACCGGCCTCGACGTGATCAAGGCGGCCATCCTCGGCGCAGAAAGCTTCGGCTTCGGTACCGCGCCGATGATCGCGCTGGGCTGCAAATACCTGCGCATCTGCCACCTGAACAACTGCGCCACCGGCGTTGCGACGCAGAACGAGAAGCTGCGCAAGGATCACTACATCGGTACCGTTGACATGGTGGTGAATTTCTTCACCTACGTCGCCGAAGAAACCCGTGAGTGGCTGGCCAAGCTCGGCGTGCGTTCCCTCGAAGAGCTGATCGGTCGTACCGATCTGCTGGAAATCCTCGAGGGCCAGACCGCCAAGCAGCACCATCTGGATCTGACCCCGCTGCTGGGCAGCGATCACATCCCGGCGGACAAACCGCAATTCTGCGGCGTTGAGCGCAACCCGCCGTTTGACCAAGGCCTGCTGGCCGAGAAAATGGTCGACATGGCGACGTCGGCGATCAACGACCTCAGCGGCGCCGAGTTCGAACTGGACATCTGCAACTGCGACCGTTCGATCGGTGCGCGGATCTCCGGCGAAATCGCACGCAAGCACGGCAATCAGGGCATGGCCAACGCGCCGATCACCTTCCGCTTCAAAGGCACGGCCGGTCAGAGCTTCGGCGTGTGGAACGCCGGCGGTCTGAACATGTACCTGGAGGGCGACGCCAACGACTACGTCGGCAAAGGCATGACCGGCGGCAAACTGGTCATCGTACCGCCGAAGGGCAGCGTCTATCAGACTCAGAACAGCGCCATCATCGGCAACACCTGCCTGTACGGCGCCACCGGCGGCAAGCTGTTCGCCGCCGGCACCGCAGGCGAGCGTTTTGCCGTGCGCAACTCCGGTGCCCACACCGTCGTGGAAGGCACTGGCGATCACTGCTGCGAGTACATGACCGGTGGTTTCGTCTGCGTCTTGGGCAAGACCGGTTACAACTTCGGCTCTGGCATGACCGGTGGTTTCGCCTACGTGCTCGATCAGGACAACACCTTCGTTGACCGGGTCAACCACGAACTGGTGGAAATCCAGCGGATCAGCGGCGAGGCGATGGAAGCCTACCGCAGCCACCTGCAGAACGTGCTGAACGAGTACGTCAAGGAAACCGAGAGCGAGTGGGGTCGTGAACTCGCCGAGAACCTTGATGACTACCTGCGTCGTTTCTGGCTGGTCAAGCCTAAGGCTGCCAACCTGAAGTCGTTGCTTTCCAGCACTCGTGCCAACCCGCAGTGATATGCGCCTGAAGAGTTTGATGAGGTTTTAACAATGGCTGAACGTCTGAATAACGACTTCCAGTTCATCGATGTCGGGCGCAAGGATCCGAAGAAGAAACTGTTGCGTCAACGCAAGAAAGAGTTCGTCGAGATCTACGAACCGTTCAAACCCCAGCAGTCGGCCGATCAGGCCCACCGCTGCCTGGGTTGCGGCAACCCGTATTGCGAATGGAAGTGCCCGGTGCACAACTTCATTCCCAACTGGCTGAAGCTGGTGGCCGAGGGCAACATTCTCCAGGCCGCCGAGCTGTCGCACCAGACCAACACCCTGCCGGAAGTCTGCGGCCGGGTGTGCCCGCAGGATCGGCTGTGCGAGGGCGCCTGCACCCTCAACGACGGTTTCGGCGCGGTGACCATCGGTTCCGTCGAGAAGTACATCACCGACACCGCATTCGCCATGGGCTGGCGCCCGGACATGTCCAAGGTCAAGCCGACCGGCAAGCGTGTCGCGATCATCGGTGCGGGCCCGGCGGGTCTGGGCTGTGCCGACGTGCTGGTGCGTGGCGGTGTGACCCCGGTGGTGTTCGACAAGAACCCGGAAATCGGCGGTCTGCTGACCTTCGGCATTCCCGAGTTCAAGCTTGAGAAGACCGTGCTGAGCAATCGTCGCGAAGTCTTCACCGGCATGGGCATCGAGTTCCGCCTCAACACCGAGGTCGGCAAGGACGTGACCATGGAGCAACTGCTCGCCGAATACGATGCGGTATTCATGGGTATGGGCACCTACACCTACATGAAGGGCGGTTTTGCCGGTGAGGATCTGCCGGGCGTTTATGACGCGCTGGACTTCCTGATTGCCAACGTCAACCGCAACCTGGGCTTTGAAAAGTCGCCGGAAGATTTCGTCGACATGAAAGGCAAGAAGGTCGTGGTGCTCGGCGGTGGCGACACGGCGATGGACTGCAACCGCACCTCGATCCGTCAGGGCGCCAAGTCGGTGACCTGCGCCTATCGTCGTGACGAAGCGAACATGCCCGGCTCGCGCAAAGAGGTGAAGAACGCCAAGGAAGAAGGCGTGAAATTCCTCTACAACCGCCAGCCGATCGCGATCGTCGGTGAAGACAAGGTCGAAGGCGTGAAGGTGGTCGAGACCCGTCTCGGCGAACCGGATGCCCGTGGCCGTCGCAGCCCCGAGCCGATCCCGGGCTCCGAAGAGATCATCCCGGCCGATGCCGTGGTCATCGCGTTCGGTTTCCGTCCAAGCCCGGCACCGTGGTTCGAACAGTTCGAAATCCAGACCGACAGCCAGGGCCGCGTCGTCGCGCCTGAGCAGGGTCAGTACAAGCACCAGACCAGCAACCCGAAAATCTTCGCCGGTGGCGACATGGTGCGCGGTTCCGACCTGGTGGTAACGGCGATCTTCGAAGGCCGCAATGCCGCCGAGGGGATCCTCGATTACCTGGGTGTCTGATTACATTTCAGCCTGAAATGCGATCAGAAATGTGGGAGCGGGCTTGCTCGCGAAGGCTTTGTATCAGTCACCCGATGTATTGACTGACACACCGCTTTCGCGAGCAAGCCGGCTCCCACATTGGTTTCTGTGCGCTCAATACAGCGCAACAAATTGACCCGATAGACAAAAGGCTGACCTGCATCCGTGCCTTTTGCGTCGCGCTCTGAGAAAATGCCCGCACTTTTTTTCCGGATGCCGACATGACTGCCCTGAAGAACGACCGTTTCCTCCGCGCCCTGCTCAAGCAACCCGTTGACGTCACCCCGGTGTGGATGATGCGCCAGGCCGGCCGCTACCTGCCGGAATACCGCGCCAGCCGTGCCCAGGCCGGTGATTTCATGAGCCTGTGCATGAATCCGGAATTCGCCTGCGAAGTCACCCTGCAGCCGCTCGACCGCTATCCGCAACTGGACGCGGCGATCCTGTTTTCCGACATCCTCACCATCCCCGATGCCATGGGCCAGGGCCTGTACTTCGAGACCGGTGAAGGCCCGCGCTTCAAGAAAGTCGTCAGCACCCTGGCCGACATCGAAGCGTTGCCGATCCCTGATCCACACAAAGACCTCGGCTACGTGATGGACGCGGTCAGCACCATCCGCCGCGAGCTGAACGGCCGTGTGCCGCTGATCGGCTTCTCCGGCAGCCCGTGGACCCTCGCCACTTACATGGTTGAAGGCGGCTCGTCGAAAGACTTCCGCAAAACCAAGGCGATGCTCTACGACAACCCGCAAGCCATGCACCTGCTGCTGGACAAACTGGCGCAGTCGGTGACCTCGTACCTCAACGGCCAGATCCAGGCCGGCGCGCAAGCGGTGCAGATCTTCGATACCTGGGGCGGCAACCTGTCGGCGGCGGCGTACCAGGAGTTCTCCCTGGCGTACATGAAGAAAATCGTCAGCGGCCTGATCCGCGAGCACGACGGTCGCAAAGTGCCGGTGATCCTCTTCACCAAGAACGGCGGCCTGTGGCTGGAAAGTATCGCCGACGCTGGCGCCGACGCACTGGGCCTGGACTGGACCTGCGACATCGGCAACGCTCGCGCCCGCGTCGGCGACAAGGTCGCGCTGCAAGGCAACATGGACCCGACCGTGCTCTACGCCAAACCTGAAGCGATCCGCACTGAAGTCGGTCGTATTCTGGCCAGCTATGGCAAAGGCAGTGGCCACGTGTTCAACCTGGGTCACGGCATCACTCCGGAAGTCGACCCAGAGCACGCCGGTGCGTTCCTGCGCGCGGTGCATGAACTGTCGGCGCAGTATCACGAGTAAGATTTTGACACGACCGCCCGAATGCAATGTTCGGGCGGTAATTGATTTTTGTATGTTTAAGTTGAAAGTTCAATAAACCTTGTTCGTAAAGATTGTTTACTTTGTGCAGTTTCTGTTAATGGTTTTCTCGTTGACGTTGATAATTCAGAGCTTTGTAATGGCGCCACTTGTTTATCAGGATGGTTGCAATGAAAAGGGTTGGATATTCGCGTCTCCAGATTGCTTTGCACTGGATATCTGCGGCAGTAATTTTATGGGCTCTGTTGTCTGGCTTCTATGTGTCAGTCATTAAAGTTGCAGCGGAAACAAAATCGATAGTCGGATTTATAAATGTTTCGGTGACGGCTTTATTTATTCCGATATTTATACTGAGATTGTATGTTTCTGTCAGAGGCTCTCACACCACTTGCGAGGTGGACAGGACCTTTGTGGAGCGTCTGGCGAGTTGGATGCATAAGTCTATTTATCTGATGACGGCGGTTGTCTTGCTCACAGGAATATTAATGATGGATCGACCGATCAATATATTTGATCTGGTTCTTATTCCGGCGCCGCTGAACGATCTACAGTGGATTGATCGGTTCTTCGTCATCCATGTTTGGGCGTGCGTGATGTTACTGGTTCAAGTAGCGCTACACATCGCAGCCGTTATCAAACACGAAATGTGTGGGCGCCGAATCCTGAAAAAAATGGTGTTCTGACTCAAGCGGGAGCGCTGCCACCGAGGGGCGGCAACTTCGCCAGTTTCAACGCCACCAACAGCGCGATCATCAGCAGGGCGCCAATAAACAGGCCGATGCCATTCCACCCGCCGAGATGCCAGAACACCCCGCCAGCCGTGCCGGCAATACTCGACCCGGCGTAATAGCTGAACAAATACAACGACGACGCCTGGCCCTTGGCCTTGGTCGCACGCCGGCCGATCCAGCTGCTCGCCACCGAGTGCGCGCCGAAGAAGCCGAAGGTGAAGATCAGCATGCCGACGATCACCAGCAACAGCGGTGTGAACATAGTCAGTGCAAGGCCGGCGAACATCAGTGCGATGGTTGCCCACAGCACTTTGCGCCGCCCCAGTTTGTCCGCCAGTGAACCGATCTTCGCCGAGCTGTAGATGCCCGACAGGTACACCAGCGACAGCAAACCGACGAACACCTGATCGAGGTTGTACGGCGCGGCCAGCAGGCGATAGCCGATGTAGTTGAACAGGGTGACGAAAGCGCCCATCAGCACGAACGCTTCAAGAAACAGCAGCGGCAGGCCGGCGTCGCGAAAGTGCATGGTGAAGCCATCAAGCAGGCTGCGTGGATGCAGCGAGCGCGAGCGGAAGTTGCGCGATTCGGGAAGGATCTTCCAGAACACCGCCGCTGCGACCAATGCCAAACCGCCGATCACCAGCATCGCCGTGTGCCAGCTGACAAAGTCGATCAGCACCCCGGTGATCAACCGCCCGCTCATCCCGCCAATTGCGTTGCCGCCGATGTACAGGCCCATCGCCAGACCGATGTGCTGCGGATGGATTTCCTCGCTCAGATACGTCATCGCCACCGCCGCCAGACCACTCAACGACAGCCCGATCAGCGCGCGCATGATCAGCACACCGTGCCAGCTCGGCATCATCGAGCTGGCGATGGTGCACAACGCGGCGGCGAACAGTGCCGCGACCATCACCGGTTTGCGTCCGACCCGGTCGGAGATCGGCCCGGTGATCAACAGCCCGACGGCCAGCATGCCGGTCGCCACCGACAGAATCAGGCTGCTCTGCGCGGCGTTGATCGAATACTCGTGAGACAGCAGCGGCATCATTGGCTGCACGCAATACAGCAAAGCGAAGGTCGCGAAGCCACCGCTGAACAGCGCGAGCACCGTGCGCATGAACATCGGCGTGCCTTTTTCGATGTAGATCTCCTGCAGCTCGGCGATGACATCGTCCGTCGCGGCAGGCGGAACTTCATGGGCAAGAGGGGCGGCGGCGGTTTTCACATCAGACCTCGGAGGGCACGGCCAGGCAGGCAATGAAAAAATCATATAGCTGGCTAATGTTTCTATCCAATATATTGTTCGACCTGTTTGATAGCTTTAACGACCTAATTGGGTTTCCATGGAATTGCGTCATCTGCGCTACTTCATCGCCGTCGCCGAAGAACTGCATTTCGGCCGCGCGGCACAGGTGCTGGGGATCTCCCAGCCACCGCTGAGCCAGCAGATTCAGGCGCTGGAGCAAGAGGTCGGCGCGCGGTTGTTCGAACGCACCAATCGTCGGGTCGAGCTGAGCGAGGCCGGCCGATTGTTTCTGGAGGAGGCGCGGCTGGTGCTGGCGCAGGTCGACAAAGCGGCGGACGTCGCCCGGCGTGCGCAACTCGGCGAACTCGGCGAATTGAAGATTGGCTTCACTTCGTCGGCGCCGTTCAACTCGACCATTCCCCAGGCGATTTTTTCTTTTCGTCAGCGTTTCCCGGCAGTGCACCTGAACCTGCGGGAGATGAGCAGCACCATGGTCGCGGATGCGCTGGTGGATGAGTCGATCGAAGTCGGCATCATGCGCCCGCTGGGCCTGCCGGATTCGCTCAGTGTGGTAGAGCTGATGCGTGAGCCGCTGGTGGCGGTGCTCGGCTCCAAACATCCGTTGGCGCAGGGCAGCGAGGAAGGGCTGTTCCTCTCGGCGCTGGCGCTGGAGCCGTTCGTGTTCTTTCCACGCAGCTATGGCAGCGGGTTGTATGCGCAACTGCTCAGTCTGGCCCGCGATGCCGGATTCAGTCCGCACTTCGCCCAGGAGGCCGGTGAGGCGATGACCATCATCGGACTGGTCGCAGCGGGGCTGGGGGTTTCGGTGTTGCCGGCGTCGTATCAGCGGATGCGCATTGACGGTGTGGTCTATCGACCACTGCTCGATCCGGAGGCGGTGTCGGCGGTGTGGCTGGTGCAGCGCAAGGATCAGAAATCGCCGATGGCCAAGGCGTTCGTCGAGCTGCTGACGCGCAAGGTTGAGCCTTCAAAAGCTTGATTGCTGCGCAATCAAATCGCGAGCAGGCTCGCTCCCACAGGGGAACGCATTCCAAAGTGGGAGCGAGCCTGCTCGCGAAGGCGTCAACTCAAACACCAACGCCCCTCAGGGCAACCGCACCAGATCCCCCTTCAACGCCACCCGCGTCACAAACACCCCGGCCCGGCACTCATAAGTATTCAAATCCTTGCGCACATGCTGGTCGTAATAACTGACGATATTGACCACCGCATTCGCCCCGACCCGCTTGGCGTCGGCCTGCAACTTGATCAGGTTCGACTGCAGCACCCACTCGCAGGAATCGTGATCACTCTTGTTGAAGCCGTTGGTCTTCAGATCACTGACCACATCCCGGCGCAACAAGCGCTGCGTGCCCTGCGGCCCGTTGCCGATCAGATAGAACTTCACACTGCCATCCAGCCGCCCGGCGCGAATCGCATCCGAGAGCACGGTCTCGAACGGCATGTACATCAGATTGGTGGCGTGGCTGGCGTTGGGCAATAGCCCGAGGAGCGCGGCGGCGATCAGGGCTTTCACTTGCATGGTCATCTCCTTGACTTTGCGAGTCAGCATTCAACGATTTATGGAGTGTAGACACCGTACGTCGGTGCAGAAAAAACCGTCTGGTACATGTGTAGCTCAAGGGCTACACTCTCGGTCATGCCCGAGATCATTCGAAGTTCAACATTCTCCAGCTGGCTTTTGAAGCTGGCTGACAGCCGCGCCAGGATGCGTATTCAGGTGCGCATTGATCGTATGGCCGATGGGAATTTTGGTGATGTCAAAGCCGTCGGTGAGGGGCTCAGCGAAGTCAGAATTGACTATGGCCCCGGATATCGAGTCTATTTCATGCAACAAGGTCGGCAAGTGGTCATCCTCCTTTGTGGTGGAGACAAGAGCAGCCAACCCCGAGATATCAAGCAAGCCAGGCTCATCGCGGAGTCTTGGCAGGAGCAAAACCCATGACCGAACAATTCACTCGTTGGGACTCAGCCGAGTACCTCAAGACAGAAGAGGACATGGCCAATTATCTGGATGCCTGCATGGAGGAGGCTGGAGATGATCCTGCCTTTATCGCCAAGGCACTGGGCACCATTGCGAGAGCGCGAGGCATGACCCAAGTCGCACGTGACGCCGGGCTGTCTCGAGAAAGTCTCTACCGTGCACTGTCAGGTGAAGGAAATCCTGAGTTTGGAACGATTCTGAAAGTGGTGAAGGCGTTGGGCTTGAAGTTACATGCCAGCACTTGAGCTGAACTGAATAGCAAAGGGCGCCGCAAGGCGCCCTTTGTCGTTTCTACAGTTCAATCAATCAACGTGCGCCAAATCCCCACGCAACGCCACGCTCGACACCACAAGGCCGGCGCGGCACTGGAATTTCTCGGTGTCTTTGTACAGGTCGCGCTGGTCGACGCTGGCGATGTTGATCACGGCGTTGGCGTCGGCTTTTTTCGCGGCGTTCTGCAGGGTGGCGAGAGCCGACTGCAGGGCCCAGAAGCAGGCGTCGGCGTCGGATTTGTTCGAGCCATTGGTCTTGCGGCTGCTGCTGACGGTGTCGAGTTTGCGCACTTGCTTGGGCAGGGTTTCGCCGGCCAGGTAGAACTTCACGCTGCCGTCGAGCAGGCCGGCGTCGGTGGCGCGTTTGACGCCCTCGCGAAAGCTCAGGTAGGTCGGTTCGTCGGCGCCTTGCTTGACGATGCCCAAGTCGTTGACGAACTCGATGTCCGGGTTGATCGACAGTTCCTTGAGCACGTTGTCGCGCAGGCGGTTGACCCAGCGATTGTAGTTGCCGTGGATCTTGCCGTCCTTGGCGTCGAGGCCGTAGCTGCTGCGGTAGTCGATTTCAAACGAGGTCGGGCTGAACGGGATGTCGACTTCGGCGTGGTGACGGCCGCGTACGGTAATCGCCGCTTTGATCATGCCCGGACGCACCGACTGCACCACCCACTGGCGATCATTGAGCGCGGTGACGATGGCGCGGCTCATCTGTTGCTGGGTGAAGCCGAGGTTGGGCGAGAACTCTTCCTTGGCGTTGTAAACCGGTTTGCTGGTGCAACCGCCGAGCACAAAGGCCAGGGCCAGCAGGGCGGCGATGCGGTGAAACTGAGTCATTCCCTTCACTCCAAACGTGTTGCGGTCAGTGCCAGCGGCGGAAAATCAACGAGGTGTTGACGCCACCAAAAGCGAAATTGTTGTTCATCACGTACTCGTGATGCATCTGGCGGAATTCGCCGCGCAGGTAATCGAGCTTGCCGCAGTGCGGGTCGACCTCGTCGAGGTTGAGCGTGTGCGTGTACAGGTCGCGATTGAGCATTTCGATGCTGAACCACGACTCCAGCGCGCCGCAGGCCCCCAGCGTGTGGCCGAGGAAACTCTTCTGGGAGCTGATCGGCATGTGTTCGCCGAACAGACTGCTGGTCGCCAGTGTTTCGGCAATGTCGCCCTGTTCTGTAGCCGTGCCGTGACCATTGACGTAACCGATGGCATCCGGCGTCAGCCCGGCGTCGTCCAGCGCCAGTTCCATGGCGCGGCGCATGGTGATCTGCTCGGGGCGAGTGGTGTGCTGGCCGTCGGCGTTGCTGCCGAAACCGACGATCTCGGCGTGGATCCGCGCACCGCGAGCCAGCGCATGCTCCAGCTCTTCGAGCACCAGCATGCCGCCGCCTTCGCCGATCACCAGACCATCGCGGCCCTTGTCGTACGGACGTGGGCTGGTCTGTGGCGCGTCGTTTTTCAGGCTGGTGGCGTATAGCGCGTCGAAGACCATGGCTTCGGTCGGGCACAGTTCTTCGGCACCGCCGGCGAGCATCAGCGGCAGCCGTCCGAACTTGATCGCTTCATACGCGTAGCCGATGCCCTGACTGCCGCTGGTGCAGGCGCTGGACGTCGGGATCAGGCGTCCGGTGAGGCCGAAAAAAATGCTGATGTTGGCCGCGGTGGTGTGCGGCATCATCCGCACGTAGGAGTTGGCGTTGAGCCCCTCGGCCACCGAGTTCAGCAGCATGTTGCCGAAGGCCTTGATCTCGTCGGTGCTGCCGGTGGACGAACCACACGCCACACCCATGCGTCCGTCCTTGATCGATTCGTCACCGAGCAGGCCGGCGTCAGCGAGCGCCTGTTCCGCCGCACCCACCGCCAGCCGTGACACCCGGCCCATGCTGCGCAGTTGCTTGCGGGTCCAGTGCGGCGGTACGACAAAATCATCGATCGGCCCGGCCAGGCGGGTGTTGAGTTCGCTGAAGCGGTCCCACTCGTCCATGCGGCGGATGCCGCTGCGGTTGGCCGCGAAGTTGCCGGCGATGGTCTGCCAGTCGCTGCCCAGCGAGGTGATGCCGGCCATGCCGGTGACGACAACGCGCTTCATCAGCACAGGCCTCCGTTGACCGCCAGGACCTGGCGGGTGATGTACGAGGCTTCCGCCGACATCAGGAAATTCACCGCAGCAGCGACCTCTTCCGGGGTGCCCATGCGTTGTGCGGGGATCATTTTCATCAGCTCTTCCACCGGCACGTTTTCGTCGAGCATCGCCGTGTCGATCAGGCCCGGCGCGACGCAATTAACCGTGATTTTGCGCTTGCCCAGTTCAATCGCCAACGCTTTCGCCGCACCGATCACCCCGGCCTTGGAGGCGCTGTAGTTGACCTGGCCACGGTTGCCGATCAAACCCGACACCGAAGTGATGCAGACGATCCGACCGGCGGCGCGGCGGCGGATCATCGGCATCATCACCGGGTGCAGGACGTTGTAGAAACCGTCGAGATTGGTGCGCAGCACCACGTCCCAATCGTCATCGCTCAGCGCCGGAAAAGCGCCATCGCGGGTCAGGCCGGCGTTGAGCACCACGCCGTAATAGGCACCGTGGGTTTCGACGTCGGCTTCGAGAATGGTTTTGCAGGCTTCGCGGTCGGCGACGTCGAATTGCAGGATGCGCGCGTGACGGCCCAGCGCTTCGACTTCGACTTTCACGGCCTTGGCTTCAGCCACGCCGCTGCGGCAATGCAGGACGATGTCATGCCCGGCCTGCGCCAGACGCAAGGCAATGGCGCGGCCGATGCCACGGCTGGAGCCGGTGACCAGTACGGATTCAGTCATCGTTCGCCTCTCTGTTTTGTTCAAGGTATTGGCTGGGCTGCGGCGGGCGGAACACGTTCAGGCGGGCGCTGGCCTCGATGCCGGGGGCATTGATGTGGCATTCGAAAACCCCCATGCCGTTGTCGTCTTCCAGCGAGCGGATGCCATGGATGGTCAGTTCGCTGCCGGCCGGAAACGCCTCGACGTTGCACTCGAATTTACGCGTGCCGAGGAGGAAACCCAGCTCCACCGGATTGCCCTTCTGCCGCGCGTGGCAACCGGCGAAGGCGGCGACGCTCTGCGCCATCAACTCGATGCCGACCCACGCCGGCAGGCTGCCGTCAGGCAGATTGAACAAGCCGTCGGGCTTGACGGTGAGGCGGGTGTGGATCTGTTCCTCGTCGAAGCTGAGGATGCGGTCGAGCAGAATCATGTCGCCAGCGTGGGGCAGCAGTTCGGCGAGCGGCCAGTCGTTCATGGGGCGTCTCCGATAATCAGGCTGACGTTGTTGCCGCCGAAAGCAAACGAGTTGCTCATCAGGTAGCGGGGTGCAATGGACGACAGGCGCTCGCTCGTGGTCACCCACTTCAGCGCCGGCAACTCGGGGTCGGGCTGAGCGTCCCAGACGTGCGGCGGCAAGGCTTGCTGCGGGTTGTCGGCGCTCAGGCTCAGCCAGCAGAACGCTGCTTCCAGCGCACCGGCAGCACCGAGGGTGTGGCCGGTCATCGGCTTGGTCGACGAGCAGGCCACGCCGCCCGGGAACAGCGTGGCGACCGCCAGACTTTCCATCGCATCGTTGTGCTGGGTCGCGGTGCCGTGCAGGTTCAGGTAGCTGATTTGCGCCGCTTGCAGCTGTGCGCGGCTCAAGGCTTTCTGCATTGCTTGCAGGGCGCCGCGGCCGCTCGGTTCCGGCGCGGAAATATGGTGCGCGTCGGAGCTGGCACCGCTGGCGAGCAGGGCAATGGCCGGGCCGTCGCCGCGTTGCTTGCTCATCAGGAACAGCACCGCCGCTTCGCCGATGTTGATGCCGTTGCGGTTGGCCGAGAACGGATTGCAGCGCTCGTCGGACACCGCTTCCAGCGCGCTGAAACCGTTGAGCGTGAGTTTGCACAGGCTGTCGACCCCGCCGCACAGCACCGCGTCGCACAGGCCCAGATCGAGCAAGCGCTGCGCGCTCATCAACGCCCGCGCACTGGACGTGCAGGCGGTGGAAATCACGTAGGCCGGGCCGCTGAGTTGCAGCCAGTCGGCGAGAAAATTCGCCGGGGCGCCGAGTTCCTGTTGCCGATAGTCGTACTCGGCCGGGAACTGCTGCTCACGAAGGTAGTGCGCCAACCCGCGACTGGCTTCGTCGATCCCCGAGGTGCTGGTGCCGAGCACCACGCCGATGCGCGCGCGACCATAGGTCTGGATCGCCCGATCGATGTCCTCGCGAATCTGCAGTGCGGCTTCCAGCAGCAGTTGATTGTTGCGGCTGCTCTGGTCGGCCAGTTCGGCCGGAATCGCCGCCAGTTCACCGTGCACCGCCGCCACCGGCAACTCACGCCCGGCCACCCAGCCGGACTCGCGGCGCATGCCCGAGCAGTCACCGGCAAACAGGTTGTGCGCGACCTGGTGCTTGTCGCGACCCAGCGCGCAGATCACGCCGAGGGCATTGAGGTAGGCAGTCATGGCGTCGGTTCACCGAGGGGAGAAACCCGATAGTGCGGGCCTTGGGGCAGATTCAATTCGAAGCTCAACGGTTGTGCATAACGGACCGCCCAGCGCGGCGCCAGCGTGCGTTGCTCGCCCTGCTGCTGCGCGGCGGGGTAATTGCGCGCCAGTTCGCCGGAGGGGGTCAGGGCGAACAGCAACGCGGCGAAAAGCTCCCGGGCTTCCGGGTTGGGCGGCAATAGCCCGTCGGCCTGCCAGCGACCGTCGATCAGTTGTTGACGCGCCTGGGGGATGCCCAGCGGGTCCATCATCGACCAGCGGATGCCGGGGCCTTCGCGCTGGATCACCAACAGCCAGTCCTGACGCTGATCGGCCTGTTGGCGCTCGATGTGCAGTTGCAGCGGTAACGGCAGCGTCGGGTTGCTCGCGGGCAGCGGGGCCTGGCTGGCACAACCACTCAACAGAAGCATCATGCTGACCACAAAAAGTCGCCACAACTCGGACACTGTGGGAGCGAGCCTGCTCGCGAAGACGCCGGCACATTCAACAAAGAGGCTGGCTGACCCACCGCTTTCGCGAGCAGGCTCGCTCCCACAGGTTAAGTGTTGCATCAGGAAGCCTCTGCGAGTGGTTTTCGGGCAACAACGTTGACCAACGTTTCCTCACGCTCGCCAAACGGCTTCGGCCGGCGCAATCCAAACCGCTCCAGCAGTCCGAAATCCTGCGACCGGCTCCACCACAAATACGGGTACGAGACATTGCGTTCGCCAAACTCGAAACCCTGCTGGCGAATCATTTCCAGGTACTGCGCCGCGCTCTTCTGCACATGCATCGGATGGCGGAACAGCCAGCGAATCACCCAGGTATCAATGTAAGCCTCGGTGGACTCGGCGAACAGCAGATAACCACCCGGCTTCAGTACGCGGTAGAACTCGGCGAGGGCTTTTTCCTGTTCGACCAGATGATGAAAGGTCTGATGGCAGAACAGCAGGTCGACACTAGCGTCCGCCACGTTGAGCGTCGCGCAGTCACTGCCGATCAGCTCGACATCGAAACCCTGACGCGCCGCTTCTTCGGCGCTCAATTCAAGGCTATGCGGATCGGCATCGACACCGATCAAGCGCTGCGGGGCGAAGGTCTGGCGCAGATGGCGGAACGACTTGCCCTGACCACAACCGGCATCCAGCAGCACCGGATTGGCCGGCAGCGACTCGCTGAACAGCCCGCGCAAATCGTTGATCGCCACGCGCAACACGTGGTGCTGCCAGGTGTGGCTGCGCAGGAACCAGAAACCGAAGCGGGTTTCCTCGACGTAGCTGTCGCTCAAGTAATTCATGGGGCGTCCTTTGCACAGAGTTCGGAAATCATCTTCAACCGGCGGCGCGCTTCGCTGACGAACGGGTTGCGTTCATCCCAGGCATAACCGGCGAGGATCGAGCAGATCATTCGGCGAATCTCCGCCTGACTGTCTTGATAAAAAATCACGTCCTGAAAGGTGCCGGCATACCAGCCTTCGACGTAGCAGCGGAAGGTGTCGACCCCACGTTTGAGCGGTTCGGCGAACTCGCGCTGCCAATCGACGGTTTCGCCCTGCAACTGCCGGTGCAGGACGGCGGCGGCCATGCTCGCCGAACGCATGGCGATGGTCACGCCGGAGGAGAACACCGGGTCGAGAAATTCCGCGGCGTTGCCGAGCAGGGCGAAGCCGGGGCCATGCAGGGTTTTCACATTCGCCGCATAACCACCGAGGGCGCGCGCCGGAGTGTCCCACACCGCGTTGTTCAGCACGCCGGCGAGGCTTGGGGTTTCGGCGATGAAGCCGCGCAGGCAGGTGTCCAGATCGCTGTCGCGACCCTTGAAGTGTTCGGCGGCAGCGACCACGCCCACCGAGCAGCGCCCGTTGCTGAACGGGATCGTCCAGAACCAGATGTCGCGGTGCTCGGGGTGGGTGGTGACGAGGATCTTCTCGCGGTCGAAGGCCGGGTTGTCGATGTGATCTTCAACGTGGGCGAACACCGCCTGGCGCACCGGGAAATTCGATGGCGCTTCCAGATCGAGCAAACGCGACAGCACGCGCCCGTAGCCGCTGGCGTCGAGTACGAAATCCGCTTCGACGCGGTACTCGCTGCCGTCTTCGCGTAGCACGTCGAGCTGCGGTTTGGCCCGGTCGAAATCAACGCGGACGATGGCATCGCCGTAACGGATCTCGGCACCTTGCAGTGCAGCCTGATCGGCCAGCAGCTTGTCGAAATCGGCGCGCTGCACCTGGAACGTGGTGGGTTTACCTGCGGTGAAGGTGTCGCTGAAATCGAAGGCGCTGTAGCGCTCGCCCCAAGCGAACGCAGCACCGGTCTTGCGCTGGAATCCGGCGGCGTTGACGGCGTCGAGCATGCCGGCTTCTTCGACGAAGTCCAGGCAATGGCTGAGCAAGCTTTCACCAATGGAAAACCTCGGGAAGTGCTGGCGCTCGAGCACCAGCACATCGTGGCCCTTGCGCTTGAGCAGGGCGGCGGCGATGGCGCCGGACGGGCCGGCACCGATGATCACTACCTGACGACGTTGCATTTCAACGGTTGGCACGTGAACTCCCGGGCGCAGTGGCGGTGGTTTTCAGGGGCGCGCGGTGCAGGCCGATCAGGGCCGGCAACAGCGTCGCGATCAGGCCCATCAGCATCAGCGCGAAGTACAGCGCCGGGCTGATCAGCTGTTGTTGCAGCAACAGGTTGAGAAAGACGATTTCGCTCAGCCCGCGAATGTTCAGCAGCACGCTTTCCCGCCAGCGGCTGGCGCCTTCGAACGACGCACCGGCCCAGCCCAGGCCCAGCCAGTTGCCGAGCAGTTTACTGGCAATCGGCAACAGCAGCAGCGCCGCCCATTGCACCGCGCCGAGGCTGGCGAGGGCGCTGTGCACGTCGATCTGCACGATACCGAAGGTGAGGATCAGCGGGATCGCGATCCATGTCTGCAAACGGCTCATCCACCGCGCCGGCAATGGCAGCACCAGCGGCACTTTCAGCAAGGCCATGCACAGCAGATAACCGATGCCGAAAATCAGCGCGTTGAGTTTGTAGTGCTCGGCCAGCACCAGCAGCGCAAAGAAACCAAGGCTGTAGGTCAGCGGTCGACGCACGCGCAGCAGATGCAACAGCAGCGGCACGCAGGCCAGTCCCAGCGGCAGCAACAGACTGCTCAGATGTAGACTGCCCTGAGCGAGACCGAACAGCGTCCAGCAGGTCAGGTCGATGAGGATGGCGGTCTGCACCAGACGCCGGGTGGCGCCGGGCGGGTAGTCGATGTGGCGCAGGTACAGATACAGCACCGGGATCGCCGTGATCGCGAACACCAGCCCAATGGCCAGCGAGTTCAGCCACGGTTGCGCTGGCAGCAACCAAGCGGCGGCCGCCAGACCGGAGGCAAATGGCACGGCAAAACTCGGCACGGCGATTTTCACGCTCTGGCGGTCCAGCCGCAGGTCGATCACATCACTGAGAATGTGCCCGAGCAACAGCGCGAAACTCAGGCTGTAGAGGTCTTTCAGCCACACCGGCGCAATCAGTTGAGCACCGCTGAGCTGCCAGCCCGGTTCGATCCAGAAATACATCAGCAGCGGCAACCCGAAGCTGGCCAGCAGCAACTGGCTGACGATCGGGATCAGACCGAAATGCCGGCCGATACGGGTCGCCACAGCAAACAGCGCCAGGGCCATCAGCCAGAAGCTGACGACCATCACGCTGCCGGCTCCACGACGGCGGCGCGGTGGACGTGACGTCCGGCCCACGGTGCCAGAATGAAACTGAACGCCAGCCCCAGGCTTACCGCCAGGCCGAAGTTGCTCACCGCCGGCGTGCTCGACACCGCCAGCAGACCGAACGACAACCAGGTCGTCAGCGCCGCCAGCAAGGTGCCCAGCAAGCTGACAGCCGCACCGCCGACCTGCTCACGCATGAGGATTGCGTAATCGACGCTGATCGCCGTTACCAGCAGCAGGCCGAACAGGCTGAACAGGGTCAGCGGCTGACCGAGCCAACCGAGACTGGCGAGGCTGCACAGCGCCGCGAGTAACGGCAGAGCGACGATGCGCAAGGCGCCGCCGAAGCCGAACGGCACGATCAGCACCAGCACGATCAACACGCAGGAGGCGAGTTTCAGTTCGGCGGCGCTGATCTGGGTCGCGGCGAACACGTTGTTCAATTCGCCGAGACGATCCACCAGCATCACCCCCGGCAAGTCCAGGGCTTGCACCCGCAGCAGTGACGGATTGTTCAGGCCTTGCAGGCTGGTCATCGCCGCCACGCCGTCAGCGGTCGGGCCGAGCCACAGCGTACGGTAAGGCTCGCCTAACGGCCCGGCCAGTGCGGCGTCGATGTCTTCGGCAGGCAGGTTCTGCAACTGCTGCAACTCGGTTTGCAACGCCGCGAGCGGTACGCCGAGGTCGAGCAATGGCTGCCAGTATTGCGGCAGTTTGCTCAGTGCCTCGCGCACTTGCTGTTGCTGGCTCGGCGGGCTGAGCAGTTGATCGAGGGCCAGATAACCTTGCAGTTTGTCGAGGTTGACCAGTTGCTGCAGGCGTTCGCTTAACGCGGCCTGACGCTCCAGCAGTTGCTGCTGATTGGCGCCGCGCACGAGGAAGAACTGGCTGGTCGGCTGATAGCCAGTGATGCGCGCGATGGTCTGCGCTTCATCGGTCAGGCGTTGTGGCGCACCGACCCACTGGCGAATGTCGTTCTTGCTTTGCAGCTGCACCAGACCGCCAGCGCAGAACGCGATCAGCAGCGCCAGCAGCACCGGGGTGCGCACGTGTTCGAGCAGGGTTTCGCGCAGCTGCACCAAGCGCTCGGCCAGGCGCAGTGGCCATTGCGCCGGTTGCAGCTCAACGTTGTTCAGCAGGGCCGGCAGCAGGCACACCGCCGACAGATAGGCACCGAGCAATCCTGCGGCAGAGAACACCGCGATTTGTGTCAGCGCCGGGAAGGGCGTCCAGGCCAGCGCCAGATAACCGATGGCGCTGGTGATCAGGCTCAGCGTCAGTCCGGAGAGTGTCAGGCGCAGCGCCGGCCAGCTGCGCCACGGCTTGAGGCTCCAGCTTTTCGACAGATAGTGCAGCGGGTAATCCACCGCCACGCCGATCAGGCTGGAGCCGAGTACCAGGGTCATCACGTGCATGTGGCCGAACAGCGCCACGCAGGCCACCGCGCCGAACAGCATGCCCACCAGCACCGGCACGAACGCCAGCAGCACCCGCCAGCGGCGAAACGCCAACAGCAGCAACAACAGAATCCCGAGAGTGGCGCCGCCGCCGACCCAGGTCATTTCGCGGGTGGCTTGTTGCTGGCCGTTGGCGGCGTACAGCAGACCGCTGGCGGCCAACAGTTGCACGTCGGCTCTCGCCGCCTGCTCGCGACTGTGCTGCAGCAGATCAGCGACTTTCAGCGGCAGGTTCATGTCGAAGGCATTGCCGGTGGTGCGCGCGCGCAGCAGCACCCAGCGCTTGCCGTCGGCATCGGCGACCAGTGCGCCGCTGCCGATGTCCAGTTGCACCGCGCCGTGTTTCGGCTGGCTGTTCTGAATGCTTCCGGTCAGGCCCAGCCAGTCGTCCTGGCTCGGCACCAGGGTGAAACCGTTGAACGGGTCGAACAGTGCCTGCACCCGTTGCTGAATGAACGCATCGGGATGCTCGGTCAGCAGTTGCCGGTCATCCGCTGAGAGCATCGCCAGTCGCCCTTGCAGCAGTTGCGTGCGCAGCGCTGGCAGATCCGCCTGCAGGTTCCACTGAACCTTTTCGAACAGACCGCTGGCCTGCCATTGCTCGCCGAGGGTCTGCGCCATGGCCACCGCTTGCTGGCGATCGGCGTGGCCGACCAGCACCAGCATTTCCCGATTGAGCGGCTCCTGCATGCGCTGTTCGGCGCGCAGTTCGAGGGCGTCAGGGTTGGTTCCGGGCACCAGCTCCATGAGGTTGGCCGACAGTGGCGCACCGTCGCGCCACTGCCACCCGGCCAGCGCGACGACCGCCAGCAGCAGGATCAGAAACAGCCACGGCAGCCTGCGCTCACTCGGCAAAGTCATGTTGCTCCGCTTCGCTCAACGGTTGACCGGAGGTGCTGTCCTGCATGCGCAGCACGGTGCTGTCGCCCTGGGTTTCCAGCAGTTCGATGGTCTGTACCAGCTCACCGCCGTCGATATTGATCTGATTGAACACTTGCTTGAGCAGCACCGAGCGCGGGGTCAGGGTGAGCTTCCACTGCTGTGCGTCGCCGCTCAGGGCCAGTTCGAAATCCCGTTGCAGACCGCTGCTGTCACCTTGCAGCACAGCGAGGAACAAACGGTTCTGTTCGGCACCGGCGCTCTTGTTCGGCAGCAACTGCCAAGCGTTGCCGTCGCGACGGGCGATGCCGTTGGCGGTGATGCGGTAATCCTGTTGCAGCGGGCTCTTGAGCAGCCAGAGCAGGCCGTGATGTTTCGCCAGCACGAAGCTGCCCTTGCTGATCAACGGCTGGGGCAGGGCGCGCAGGTGTTTTTCCTGGACGAACTGGCCGTGGATCACGTCCGGTTTCGCCAGTTGCTCGCTGAGCTGTTGCAGGTCGAAGGCGTTGGCCAGCGTCGACACGGCGAGCAGCGCCATCGCGCCAAGGCATTTGCAGAACAGGTTCATCGCAGCATCCTTTCCACCGCATCGGTGAACACTTTGGGTGAGGCCAGTTGCATCTCGCGGCTGCTGATCTCGACCGCTACCTGCACCGAGCTGGCACGGGTCAGGCGCTCGCCGGTCTGCAGGTCGGTGATCAGATAATTGATCTTCAAGCGGTTCTCCCACTCCACCAGACTGGCGCGTACGTTCAAGCGCTGGCCGAACACCGCGCCCCGCACATAGCGCAGTTGCAGGTCGATGATCGGCCACGCGTAACCGGACTCGGACATCTGCGTGTAGTTGTGGCCGATCTTGTCGAGCAGCGCGCAGCGCGCGACTTCCAGGTATTTGACGTAATGCCCGTGCCAGACTACGTGCAGGGTGTCGACGTCAAAAAACGGCACGAGGATTTCCGTGTCGGCGTGCAGCACTCCGGCGCTACGCATGCAGCCTCCAGTGTTGCTCGGCGATGCGTTGCAGGCACAGGCGCAGTTCGCCTTCGAGTGCACGGTCTTCGATGACCGGCGGGAAGTCCTTGGCCAGCTCTTCGTGCATGGCGGCCAGTGAAGGTGGCAGCGCTCGCGCATCTTCATCGCGCCCGCGCAACCAGACGCCCTGATTGGCCGCGAGCAACGTGGCGGCGGCGACCTGTTCGGTCAGCTCCAGTACGCGGATCGCGTCACGGGCGGCGATGGTGCCCATGCTCACCTTGTCCTGGTTGTGGCACTCGGTGGAGCGTGAGAACACGCTGGCCGGCATGGTGTTTTTCAGCGCTTCGGCAGTCCAGGCACTGGTGCCGATCTGCACGGCCTTGAAGCCGTGGTTGATCATGGCGCGATCCGCCGGGGCGCCGGACAGGTTGCTCGGCAAGCCATGGTTGTAGCGCTCGTCGACCAGCAGCGCGAGTTGCCGATCGAGCAGGTCGGCGACGTTGGCCACCAGATTTTTCAGGCTGTCCATGGCGAACGCGATATGCCCGCCGTAGAAGTGCCCGCCGTGCAGCACGCGCTCGGCTTCGGCGTCGATGATCGGGTTGTCGTTGGCGCTGTTGAGTTCGGTCTCGATGAACGCACGCAGCCAGTTCAGGCTGTCGGCCAGCACCCCGAGCACGTGCGGGGCGCAGCGCAGCGAGTAGCGATCCTGCAGGCGATGCAGCGGCGCGGTCGGCGCGTCGATCGCCAGATCCTTGCGCAGCCACGCGGCGACTTGCATCTGCCCCGGATGCGGCTTGGCGGCGAACAGACGCTCGTCGAAGTGTTCCGGATTGCCTTGCAGCGCGACCACGTTGAGCGCGGTGATGCGCGTGGCCAGTTGCAGCAGATAGTCGGCGCGGGCGAACGCGAGGCAGGCGAGGCCGGTCATCACCGCCGTACCGTTCATCAAGGCCAGCGCTTCTTTCGGGCGCAGCACCAAAGGCGTCCAGCCCAGTTCGTGATGCACGTCGGCAGCCTGGCGACGCTCGCCACGGAACAGCACTTCGCGCTCGCCGGACAGGGTTGCGGCAACGTAGGACAGCGGCGTCAGATCACCGCTGGCGCCGACCGAACCTTCTTCGGGGATCAGCGGCAGGATGTCGTGTTCGAGGAAGGCGTGCAGGCGCTCCAGCAGTTCGATTCGCACCCCGGAGACGCCGTGGCACAGCGACTGCAAGCGCGCCGCCAGCACGGCACGGGTGGCTTGGGCGTCGAGCAGTTTGCCGAGGCCGCAACCGTGGAAGGTGTAGAGATGACGCGGCAGTGCCTCGACGTGCTGCAGCGGCACCGCGACCACGCAGGAATCGCCGTAACCGGTGGTCACGCCGTAGATCACGCCTTCCTTGTCCAGCAGCGAATCGAGGAACCGTGCGCCTTTGGCGATGCGTTCGCGGTAGGCGGCGTCGCTCTGCAACTGCACGGGCGCCTGACGGTTGGCCAGGGCCAGCACGTCTTCGATGCGCAAAGGGCGTTCGCCGAAGGTTACCGGCTCATGGGTTGGCGTCGTCATCGGTCTTCCAGAAAGGGTAAAAGTTGAACCATTGGTGCGGGGCTTCGAGGCAATAGTGACTCAGGCGCTGCGCGTAGCGGGTGGCCCACTGATGAATGACGTGCTCGCGCTCGCGGCGCGTCCACGTCACGCTGTCGGCGAACGGCTCGAGGGTCAAGCGATAATGGCCGTCCGGTTGTTTCAGGCACATCAGCAGATTGACCGGACACTTCAGCAGGCCGGCCAGCAGCCACGGGCCTTGCGGAAACGCTGCCGGGTGGCCGAGAAAATCTACGGTGACGCTGCGCCCGCCATGCAACGGTACGCGGTCGCCGGCAATCGCCAGCCATTCGCCGCGCTCCAGGCGTTCGTGCAGTTGCAGCATGATCACCGGGTCCAGTTCGCTGACCTGAATCAGGCGCAGATTGGTCGCCCCGGCCTCACCCAGCAAGCGGTTGAACTGCTCGGCGTGCTTGGTGTGCACCAGCACATTCATGGTGACCTTTTCGCCGATCTCGGCCAGCGCGCGGCAGACTTCGAGGTTGCCCAAGTGCGCGCCGACCAGCAGTTGCCCGCGACTGCCGCGCAACTGATTGCGCAGCAATGCCGGGTCGATGATTTCGATCTGCTCGATGCGGATCTTGCCGTTCCACACGTCGAGCTTGTCGAGCAGCGAATCGGCGAACGCCATGAACTGGCGAAACACCCGCCAGTAACTCGGGCGCAATTCGGCGCGCTGGCTCCAGTCGGCCAGCCGTTGCTGGTATTGCCAGGCACTGTTGCGTGCGGTACGGCCGAACAGGAAGAAGTACAGGACGATGCCGTACAGCAGCGGACTGAGCAGACGCCGGCCAAGCACCTTGGCGGCGAACGCGGTGAATTTCATCAGCAGGAAGCTGCCGCGCTCTTCGCGGTCGGCCCAGTGCTTCTTGTCGGTCTCGACGCTCATGTGCGCCACCGGCGCCAGAGGATGACGGGCAGGCGCAGCAGCATGCCGAAGAACAACCGGGTGTGCATGCTGGAAATCAGCGCGTTGTCGTGCAGCAGACGGAAGTGCGAGACGCCGTCCAGCGGGTAATGCACGCTGGTCTGCAGCCAACGCATCGGCTGGTTGCGCCACGACAGGCGCACGAGGATGTCCGAGTCGAAATCCATGCGCTTGCCGACCCGCGCCGAGTCGATCACCGACAGCGTCGGGGCCAGCGGATAGACGCGAAAGCCGCACATCGAATCGCGGATCTGCAGCGACAGTGTGTTGATCCAGACCATCACATGAGTCAGATAACGTGCGTACAAGCGGCCCTTGGGCACGCTCTCGTCGAACAGCGGATAACCGCAGATCATCGCGGCCGGGTGGGCGCGGGATTCCTCGACGAAACGCGCGACGTCATGCAGGTCGTGCTGGCCATCGGCGTCAACCTGCAAGGCATGGGTGAAGCCCAGACGCGCCGCTTCGCGCAGGCCGGTCATCACCGCGCCGCCCTTGCCCTGATTGAGGGTCAGGCGCACCAGATGCACGTTGTCGCGTTCGGCCAGCGCATCCAGCACGCGCGCGCAGGACGGGGTGCTGGCATCGTCCACCAGAATGCACGGCAGGCCTTGGGCGAGCAGCGCGTCGACCACGGTGCCGATCGCGGTTTCATGGTTGTAGACCGGAATCACCGCGCAAGGGTTATGCATGATTCACGCACCCATTGTGGCGAGGGAGCTTGCTCCCGCTGGGCTGAGAAGCGGCCCCAAATCCAGTCGACATAAAATTGCTGGCGAGCGCTTCGCACTCGAGCGGGAGCAAGCTCCCTCGCCACAGGTTATGCATCGGCAGCTCCCAGGAGGATTCGTCCGCTGGAGCAGGTCGCGGTGTCGTTACGGTAGGCGAAATACAGTTTGCCGCGCTCGGGATCGAAACGCAGGTGCAGTTGAACCTCATCGCCCGGGCGCACCAGTTGCTGAAATTTCAGCACTTCCATGCCGGCAAATTTGCCGGGCAGGTTCAGCAGTTGTCGGCCGAGGTTCAGCGCCCATTCGACCTGCACCACACCGGGCAGCACCGGGGCCTTGGGGAAGTGACCGCTGAAATAGGCCAGGTCCGGCGGAACACTCAATTGCAGGCTCCACTCGCCGTCGGTTTCGACCTGCTCCAGCACTTCCGGGGCTTTCGGCCGTGGCGCCAGCAGCAGCGCTTCGATGTCGGCCTGCGGCAGCTTGCCCTGGCTGTTCAGCGGCAGTTGCCGCACCAGACGCCAGCGCCGGGGCAAGGCCAGGGCTTCGCAATGCTGGCTCAGGTGTTTGCGCAGGGCTTCGGTCAGGCTGCGGCGGCCTTGTTCACGCAAGGCAAACAGGCCCGCGTCGCTGAGCACCAGCAAGGCGCCAAGTACCGCGCGGTTTTCTTGAACCACGCCCAGCCGTGCCTCGGCGACCCACTCGTGGGCGACCAGTGCTTGTTCGAGCATCGGCAGGGAGATGCGCTTCTCTTCGAGTTTGACGATGCGGTCCAGCCGCCCGAGCAGTTCGAAACGCCCATCGGCGGCAATGCGCGCGGCGTCGGCGGTGTGCTCGACATGCCCGGCCGGCAGGTAGGGTGAGGCGACCAGCAGGGCGCCGTCGCGGTCCTGGCTTAGCTCAACCCCGGCGAAGGGTTGCCAAAGACTGGTGCCCTGACGCCAGGCGATGCCGCCGGTTTCCGAGCTGCCGAGGATTTCGGTCGGCCACTGTTGCAGGCGTTGCTGCAGGCTCTGTGCCGCGTCTGCGGGTAAAGCGCCGCCGGAGGAAAACACTTGGCGCACGGAGCTCAGGGCCGGCCAGTCGAGGTTATCGCCCATGCGCTTGAGCAATGCCGGGCTGCCGACCCAGGCGAAGGCCGGGTGTTCGCGGCTGGCGCGCTGCAGGTCTTCCGGAAACGCCAGTTGCCTGCGCACGAACGGGCGTCCGGCGCACAGCGGCCACAGCACCCGGAACAACAAACCGTAGATGTGCTGGGTGGCGACGCTGCCGATGATCCAGGCTTCTCCCAGATCCGCGCCCCACAGTTGCTCCAGTGCTTCGACCTCGTTGGCCAGTTGGCGCAGGGTCTTGTCGATACGCTTGGGCTCGCCGCTGGAGCCGGAGGTGCACAGGCTCAGGCGGCACTGCTCGAGGTCGAGTTCAGCACCGGGCAGGGCCGGCTGCAGCAGATCGCTCAAGTGAACATCCGCGCTGTGATCGGTCAGCCATAGATCGACTTCATTCGACCAGCGCTGGCGGGTCTGCGCTTGCAGGTCAGCGGGCAGCAATACACTGACACCCGCACGCCAGGCCCCGAGCAGGGCGATGGCGAGGTCGGCGGCATCTTCCAGATGCACCGCCATGCGCTGCACGCCGCGTGCCTGCAGGCCGGCGGCAACGCTCAGCGCCTGCTCGCGCAGTTGTATGTGATCGAGGGCCGGGGCGGCGCTGATCGCGCGCTCCGGCAGGGCCTTGAGCAACAGTTGCTCAAGTTTTATCCAGTTCATTTACGGCCTCTTACCCGTTGTCGTATCAGCCATTCAATGGCAAACATCAGGCCGATCAATCCGTAGGAGATCAGGCCGGTGTACAACATCCACCAATGCAGCGGCGCCCACAGGGTCAGGAGCGCGGCGCACAAACCGTTGCAGAAGAAAAACACGCTCCAGGCCACCGTGACCTGACGGGTGTAGCGGATCGCCTCGGGCGGTAATTGCGGCTCGCGCAATCGCGCCAGACGCTCGACCATCGGCGGCCCGTATTTCAGGCTCAGGCTGAACAGCACCAGCATGAAGCCGCTGATCAGCACCGGATACCAGCGCAGCAACAGCGGACTGTCGAACAGCGCCAGCAGCAGGCAGAACACGATCGCTACGCAGGCCATCCAGCGGCTGCCGGGTTTGCGCTCGCCGGTCAGCGCGCGCGCCAGCCACAGCCCGCCCAGCAGCAGTCCGAACTGCCACGGGGCGAAGTGCTCCATGCCGAAATACACCGCAAAGGGGTACAGCAGCCCCGCCAGCAGCAGGCCGAGGCCGATCAATCGGCTCATGCGGCCGGTTGAACCAGACGGTAGACCGCCTCGACCACGTCACCGACGGTGCGCACCGATTTGAATTCTTCGGCGGCGATTTTCTTGCCGGTCTGGCGTTTGATGTGATCGATCAGGTCGACCGCGTCGATGCTGTCGATCTCCAGATCCTGATACAGGTTGGACTCCAGGCTGATCCGCGCCGGATCCAGTTCGAACAGCTCGACCAAGGCATCGCGCAGGGTGTTGAAAATGTCGTCACGAGTTTGCATGGTCCGGTCTCAAGCTGCCTGTTTTGCCGTGACGAACGCCGCAAGGCTCGCCACATTGGTGAAGTGGTTACGGGTGTCTTTGGCGTCGGCGTCGATCTTGATACCGTACTTTTTCTGGATCGCCAGACCCAGTTCCAGTGCGTCGACCGAATCCAGGCCCAGGCCTTCGCCGAACAGCGTCTGCTCGTCGCCGATGTCGTCGACGCTGATGTCTTCGAGGCCCAGGGCGTCGATGATCAGCAGTTTTATTTCACGGTGCAGATCGCTCATCTTCGGCGAGCTCCTTAATGTAGTAAGAGTGCAAATAATCATTGAGCTTGCGCGAGGCCTGCGGTGCCGGGCCTTGCGTGGCGAAAGTCTGTGGGTCTATATCGGCCCCGACACGAAAACTGAAGTGCACGCGGCGGCGGGGGATGCGATACCAGGGTTCGGCCTTGGTCAGGGTGGTCGGATTGACCTTGATGACCACTGGCGTAAGGATTTTCGCACCGCGCAGGGCAATCGCTGCAGCCCCCCGATGAAAGGCTGGCGCCTGACCAGGTTGAGTGCGCGTGCCCTCGGGGAAAATGATCAGGGTCTGGCCGTTTTGCAGGGACTCGGCGGCAGCGTCGAGCATGTCCATGCTGCCGTCGTTGCTGATGTATTCGGTACTGCGCAGCGGGCCGCGGGTGAAGGGGTTTTCCCACAGGCTTTTCTTCACCACGCAATTGGCCTGGCGCACCAGGCCGATCAGGAACACCACGTCGATCAGCGACGGGTGGTTGGCGATGATCATCTGCCCTGGACGCCCGAGGCGTTCGGCCCCTTGAATGTCATAAGTCAGCACACCGGTGCGGGCCATGAACCGCACGAAAAACCAGAACAGCCGACTGACGGTTTGCCGCGCGCGTTGACGATGCCTGAGCGCGTCACCCGGCAGACAGCCGAGCAGCGGAAATACCAGCAAGCGCAGGCACAACCCGCCGAGCCCGAACAGGGTGAAACTGGCGGCGGTGGCCAGCAAACGCCAGTAATAGGCGTCGCGGTTCTTCTCGGTCACGGGTTGCGTTGCCAGGTCCATACACGATTTTTCCAGGCATGTTGGCAATGGGTTTGCTGACCGAGCAGGGCGCGCAACAGATTCAGCGCGTGGGGCCAGTGCGCTTTGGACACTGTTTCCTGGCCGCTGTTCAGGGTCAGCCGCCAGTCGGTACCGGGGGTGAGCAGCAGACCCAGCGCATAAGGGAACGGCACGTCGTCGACCCACTGCGAATAGGCCTCGGGCGGCTGTTCTTCGGTGATGATCAGCAGCACCGCGGGAGCGCCTTCAGCGAGCAGGGCGGAGGCTTCGATGATGCCGTGTTCCAGGCCATCGCCTGCGGCCGCCAGTGCAGTCATTTCGCTGGTTTCACCGCGCATGATCGACCACAGACCAATGATCGCGTTGTGCACCGACAGGCTGAACTGGGTCGGCGACAACGGCTCTTCCTTGGCCAGGTCACTGAGGATCTCGAAGGTGCGCGGGGTTTCGCCGTGTCGTGAAACAAACACCAGCGGCAGGTTTTCCCGTCCGTCGGCCAGCGGCCAGCCGACACTGAACGCCATCCGCGCCAGACGGCTGAGGCGTCGGCGCTGCATGGCTGGCAGAAACGACACATCGGGCGCGGCATCGCTGCTCGGGAGTACGACCGGTTGTCGGCTCCAGGCCTGCCACGCGACCACGCTGTCGAGTCCCGGGGCCCACGCGCGCCATTGGGCGATGTTGAAGTTGATCACGGATGTTCATCCCGCCCCTGCGGGCTTTTATGACGCTTTGAGTCGCCAGGGCCGCGGCTGACCTGAGGTGGCGCATGGCGCCGGGTGGCGCGCATTATCCCGGTGCGACGAGTGTGTAGCAAATGTTGGTTACGTTTTACGCAACGAAATGTACCGAGTGGTTCGTGGAAAAAATGTCATTTGGCCATTATCCGGATCGTGCGGGATTTGTCTGTCGGGCATATCGGCGCACTCGGGAGGTTTTTACCCGCCGTGCCCGCTGATTTTTGCGCCTGACTCTGTAGTCCGCTTCGTTGAAGGTAGCGAAGCGCACGCACAGGCAACTACACTCGGTCATTCTTTGATACACGGAGGTTTTGTCATGCGGCGCGTGGTGTTCAATCAGAAAGGTGGCGTGGGCAAATCCAGCATTGCCTGCAATCTGGCAGCGGTGAGTGCCAGCGAGGGCTATCGCACGCTGTTGGTCGACCTCGATGCCCAGGCCAACTCCACTCAGTACCTGACGGGGCTCACCGGCGATGACATACCGATGGGCATTGCCGACTTCTTCAAGCAGACCCTGTCTTCCGGGCCGTTCTCGAAGAAAAACCAGGCCGACATCTACGAAACCCCGTTCGACAACCTGCACATCATCACCGCTACCGCTGAGCTGGCCGACCTGCAGCCCAAGCTTGAGGCCAAGCACAAGATCAACAAGCTGCGCAAATTGCTCGATGAGCTGGATGACGAATACGACCGGATTTATCTCGATACCCCGCCCGCACTGAATTTCTATGCAGTGTCGGCGTTGATCGCCGCCGATCGTGTGCTGATTCCCTTCGATTGCGACAGCTTCTCGCGCCAGGCGCTGTACGGGCTGCTGGCGGAGATCGAAGAGCTGAAGGAAGACCACAACGAAGGCCTGGAGGTCGAAGGTATCGTGGTCAACCAGTTCCAGGCCCGGGCCAGCCTGCCGCAGCAGATGCTTGATGAGTTGATCGCTGAAGGTTTGCCGGTGCTGCCGGTGTACTTGAGCAGCTCGGTGCGCATGCGTGAGTCGCACCAGGCCAGCACCCCGCTGATCCACCTCGACCCGAGGCATAAACTGACGCAGCAATTTGTCGAACTGCACAACCTGCTCGAAGACCACTGATTTCCGGATTTCACTCCACTCTCCTGTGGGAGCGAGCCTGCTCGCGAAGAGGCCAGCACGTTCAAAATCTCTGTTGACTGAACGGGCGCGTTCGCGAGCAGGCTCGCTCCCACATTGGGTCCTCCGGAGGGTCAGATGCCCTGGCTACGCAGCCACGCCATCAACTGTGGCAACGGAAACGCCCCGCTCTGGCGCGCCACCTCCCGCCCGTTCTTGAACAGAATCAGGCTCGGAATCGAACGGATCCCCAACTGCGCCGACAACTGCTGATTGGCCTCGCTGTCGAGCTTGGCCAAGCGGCACTTGCCCGCCAACTGCGCGGCCGCCTGCTCGAACACCGGCGCAAAGGACTTGCACGGCCCACACCAGTCCGCCCACACATCCACCAACAACGGCAGATCCCCTTTGATCTGGCTGGCGTAATCGCCTTGCTTGAGTTCGAACGGTTTGCTCAACAGCACCGCGGACTTGCAGCGCCCGCATTTCGGTTGATCGCCCAAGCGTTCGGCGGGGATGCGGTTGAGGCCGTTGCAGGCGGGGCAGGGGATGAGGAGTGGAGTGGTCATGACGGGCTCGGTTTAAGGTGATATCTCGTACGACTGATCTGGAGTCGTACGAGGCGTTTATCAAGGTTGAATCCGGAGCCTCAAGACGAACAACTGATTTCCAGATGCTTGCCCCACTCCGGCGGCCGCTCGGCATAACCTTCCATCCCCGGCTGCTCGTCGAACGGTTTGCTCAGCACCGCATGCAGGCGGCGTACTTCGGAGTAGTCGCCTTGTTCGGCGGCGTCGATGGCTTTTTGCGCCAGATAGTTGCGCAGGATGTACAGCGGATTGACCGCGTGCATCCGTGCCCGGCGCTGTGCCTGATCGCTGTCACCATCACGGGCAACCCGCGCCACGTAGCGTTCGCCCCAGGCATCGAAGCCTTTGATGTCGACGAAGTCATCGCGCAAGCGGGCTACAGCCTGCTCTGCGGACTCTTCGCCGAGATGGCGGAAGAACAGCGTGTAATCGACGCCGCTGTTCTGCATCAGTTGCAACAGGTCTTCGAGCAGTTTCTGGTCGTCATCCTCGGCGCTGGTGAAACCGAGGCGGCGGCGCATCAGGTCGAGGTAGTGCGCCTGGAACAGCGGCAGGTACAGGCCGAGGGTTTCGCGCAGGGCTTCGACGCTGATGAACGGCGTCAGGGCCTGGGCCAGAGCGCTGAGGTTCCACTGGCCGATCGGCACCTGGTTGCTGAACGAGTAGCGGCCCTGATCATCCGAGTGGTTGCAGATGAAGTTGGCGTCAAAGTCGTCGAGGAAAGCGAACGGGCCGAAGTCGAAGGTGATGCCGAGGATCGACATGTTGTCGGTGTTCATCACCCCGTGACAGAAGCCGTAGGCCTGCCACTTGGCGATCAGTTCGGCATTGCGCTCGACGATCTCGCGGAACATCGCCAGATACGGTTCCGGTTGCTCCAGGCATTCGGGATAATGCATCGCCAGCACGTGCTCGCCGAGTTGCTTCTGCTGCTCGGGACGCTTGGTGTAGTAGAAATATTCGAAATGGCCGAAACGGATATGGCTTGGCGCCAGACGCAGTACCATCGCCGCGCGTTCCTGCTTTTCGCGCCACACCGGAGTGTCGGAGCCAATCACGCAGGCGGCACGTGAAGACGGGATGTTCAGCGCGTGCAGCGCTTCGGAGGCAAGGAATTCGCGGATCGACGAACGCAACACCGCGCGGCCATCGCCCATGCGCGAAAACGGCGTCTGTCCGGCGCCCTTCAGATGCAAGTCCCAGTGTTCGCCAGCGTTGTTGTAGACCTCGCCCAGCAACAGTCCGCGACCATCACCCAGTTGTGGCGTGTAGCCGCCGAACTGATGCCCGGAATAGACCATCGCTCGTGGTTCGGCATCGGCCCACAACTTGTGGCCGCCGAACAGTTCAGCAAATTCCTGAGTCTCAGCGGTTGCCGGATCAAGATCGAGCAAGGCCAGGGCCGCCGGGCTGGCGACGACCAGACGCGGGTTGTCGATCGGCTCGGGCAGCACATGGGCGGAGAACGCGTCGCCCAGGCGGGCGAAGCGATTGTCGAAGGTCAGTTCGTCGAGGGCTTTCAAGGGCCGGCTCCAGCAGAATGTCCGAGCATTCTGCTGGGATCAGACCGGTTAGTCGAGTTTGGCCGGCGGCGGCTCTTGCAGCGGTTTCTGATCGTCGGGGATCGGTACGATGGTTTTGGTCTCCGGCTCGATCGGCACCATCTTGTATTCCTGACCGTGGAGGTTCTTCAGGTACACCTCCATCTGGCGGAACGAAATGTTGATGTGCTGCTTCTTGAACTCGCGGTTGATGAAGCGGTTGACCTCATCGAGTACCGGGTTGCGGTCACCGAGGTCACGTACGTGCATGCGCAATTCGTGGTCGAGGGTGCTTTCGCCGAAGTTGAGGAAGTACACGTGCGGCTCGGGTTCCTTGAGCACGCGCGGGTTTTCCCGGGCGGCCTTGAGCAGCAGCTCCTTGACCAGATCCAGGTCGGAGCCGTAGTCCACGCCCAGCTTCAAGGTGACGCGGGTGATGGTGTCGGTCAGCGACCAGTTGATCAGTTGCCCGGTGATGAACGTCTTGTTCGGGACAATGATGTCCTTGCGGTCGAAATCGGTGATGGTCGTGGCGCGGATGCGGATCTTGCTCACCGTGCCCGACAGGTTGCCGATGGTGATGGTGTCGCCGATCCGCACCGGACGCTCGAACAGGATCATGATGCCGGAGATGAAGTTGGCGAAGATCTCCTGCATACCGAAACCGAGGCCGACCGACAGCGCCGCCACCAGCCATTGCAACTTGTCCCAGCTGACGCCGAGGGTCGACAGGGTCGAGACAAAACCGACACCGGCGATCACATACGACAACAACGTCGTGGTCGCATAGGCACTGCCCTGCGCCAGATTGAGTTTCGACAACACGAACACTTCGAGCAGACCCGGCAAGTTACGCGCCAGAGCGAAGGTGATGCCGATGATGATCAGCGCGCCGAGCATGTCGCCGATGCTGATCGGCACCATGCTCATGTTGGCGCCAGTGCCGCTGGTGTATTCGTAGAGGGTGATGTTGTCGAGGTACGAGAACACCGAAATCAGGTCGGCCCAGACCCAGTACAGCGCGGCGATGAAACCGCCGAGCAGTGCCAGACGGATCAGGCGCAGCGACTGTTCGTTGACCTTTTCGATGTCCAGGGTCGGCTCTTCGATGACTGCTTCGCCGTCGCCAGCCTCTTTCGCCGCTTGACGTTTGGCCAGGGCGCGCTGGTAGGCCAGGCGGCGTGCGGCGACCGCCAGACCACGCACGAAGGTAGCCTCGATCACCAGCCAGAACATCAGCAGGTACAGGGTGTTGATCAACCGGTCGCTGAGTTTCAGCGCGGTGTAGTAGTAGCCGAAGCACACCGCGACGAACAGGGCGATTGGCAGCAGGGTGAACATCACGCCCACGGCCCTGCGGAACAATGAGGTGTTTTCGTGGGCCGGACTGCTGATCAGCAGACGGCTGAGCAGCCACGCCATCAGGGCGTAGCAGGTCAATACCACCGGCATGCCGAGCACGTCGTCAGCCAGCGCTGCCGGTTGCAGCTCGGCGACGGCCACCACGGTCACCAGGGCCATCACCACCAGTCCGAGGCGACGGATCCAGCCCTGAAGGAACTCGACCTGCGGCTTGTCCCAGCGGAAGTGCAACTCCGCCACGCCGCCCGGCGAGAGAATCCGGTAAGCGGTGTAGAACACCAGCCACGCCTGGCCCATCTGCAGCAACGCCGCGCCCATGTTGGCGTTTTGCCCGCGGGCGTCGATCTGCAAGGCCAGGCCGCACAGGCCCAGGCCCAGCGCTACCGGCATCGCCAGCAGAATATTGATCAGAATCGCCTGGGGCGTATGCCACTGGCTGTCACGCTTGAAGTGCCCGATGTCCTGGTGAACCTTGTTCAGGCGCGCATAAAGCGCCTTGCGCCGCCACAGTAGAGCGCCGATCAGCAAGGCCAGCGGCAGGAATAGCAACGGGCGCTGGGTCAGGCCGTCGGTCAGCTCGCTCAGGCTTGAGGCCAGCGGCAGGGTGTCGATCTGGCGCTTGAGCCGCTCTGGCACGCCGCGAATCCATTCCGCGTCCAGCGGCTTGTTGCTGGGGATCCAGAACATCTGCTCGTCAAGGGTCGCGCGCAGGCTTTGAGCAGTGCTCAGCAGTTGTTTCTGGTTGAGTTGCAGGGTGATCGATTCGTTGAGCACCGCGCTCAGTTCGCGGTTCAGGCGCTCCAGCAGGTCGGCGCGGGTGTTGGCCAGTTCCATCAGGCTCTTGCGCAACTGCGGGGTGACTTGTTCCGGCGGCTGGGTGGAGAGCAGATTGTCGACGTAGGTCGCCGGATTGCTCAGCAGTTCGCGCTGCTGGCTGACTTCGAACTGATACAGGCGAATGTCGGCAATCTGGTCCGCCAGATCGCGGTCGACCTTGAGCCGGGGCAGCGCCTGTTTCTGCTTATAGAGAATCTTCGACAGCAGCAGACTGCCCTTGAGCACGTTGATCTGCTCGTCGAGGGCCGAATCGCTTTGGGTCAGGCTGTCGAGTTGCTGTTTGGTCTGCAGGTTCTGTTGAGTGACTTCGTTGAGGCGGTCGGTGCTTTTGAGCAGGTAATCGGAGAGCTTGAGGTTGGCCGCACTTTCGGTGGCGAGCAGGCTGCTGCCGCCGGCCTTCTGCGCCTCGATCGACTGCTGAGTGACAGTTTCCTGAGATTGCGCCAGACGCTTCTGGTTGATCAGAGTCTGCAGTTCCTGGATCTCGCGATCGAGACGGTCGGACTTCTCCGAGAGCAGGTCGTGCTGACTGTTGCCCAGATCCTGCAACTGGCTGTTGCCCGCCAGTTCCTGACGGCGCAGCGGAATCAGTGAGTTCAACGCGGCGAGCTCGGCGTTCAACTGGTCGCGCTGCTCGGCGCTGACGGTCTTGCCCGCGTCCTTACCGGACTTGAGGATGTTGTTGATCTGCTGGATGCGCGTCTGGCTGGCAGAGATTTCTGCCTGTGCACGCTCGGGGCGAGTCTGGGCGGTGATGATCAGGCTGTTGGCATCGGCCAGGGCCTTTTGCAGATCGCTCTGCTGGGTCGAGCGATCGGTGAGGATCTGCTCCAACTGCTGGATCGACTCTTTGGTGAAGCGCTGCGCCACCGGCACCACTGGCGTGGCCTTGAGGCGCGTCAGTTCGCGGGTGTTCTCGATGGTCTGCCGAGGGGCGGAGGCCAGTTGCTGCTTGAGGTCGATCAGCTTCTGGTCGTAATCACGCCGGCTGTTGAGTTGATTGAGCGTGGTTTGCAGGACCGTCTGCAGGCTCTTTTTGTCGGCATCCGGCAGTTTGCTGTCGGCCAGCTTGTCCAGGCTGGCCTGCACGGCTTCGCTGGACGGCGGTTCGGCGGCGTAGAGCGGGCCGACGGAAAGACTCAGGCCCAGCAGGGCCGCGAAAAAGAAAGAGCGCAGGGTAGGCATAGAGACCGGTCAAGCAAGTGAGAGTGGACGCAGTTTAGAGGAAGAGACCGGGGCCCGGGCGACTTCCTTCGGGGAATCTGACGCCCACTTTGCCGATCTTGTTCCCGTCCATGACCGCGACCGTCCAGTGAGTGTTGTTCCACTCCACCTGGTCGCCAACGATCGGTGCCCCCCCGACCTTGTGGGCAATGAACGCACCCAGGGTCATGTCCGGATCGATGCCTTCGGCCGGTAGGCCATACAGCGCGGCAACCGCTTTAAGCTGGGCGTCTCCTTCGAGCACGAAGTCACCGAAGAAGCGCAGATCGAGGCCGCGTTGCGGTGCCTGGCTGAACAGTTTTCCGAGCGCTGGCAAGTTGTGTTCATGGCCGATAACACACAGTAAGTCATCGACTTCCAGCACCGTACTACCCGACGGATGGAGCAGTTGTTGGCCACGAAACAGGGCGGCGATGCGGGTGCCTTCGGGCATTTTCAGCTCACGCAGGGGCGAACCGATGCACCATTTCTCGGCACCGAGCTTGTAAACGAACAGCTCCCACTCGCTGGTGATGTGCACTTCCAGTGCCGAACGGGAGATAGGCGCCGGCTCCGGCGGGACCGTCACCTTCAACAGTTTGGCCACCCATGGCAGGCTTGTGCCTTGCACCAGCAGCGACACCAGCACGATGAAGAACGCGAGGTTGAAATACAGCTGCGCATTCGGCAACCCGGCCATCAGCGGGAACACCGCGAGAATGATCGGTACCGCGCCGCGCAACCCGACCCAGGAAATAAACGCTTTCTCGCGGCCGTGGAACGCCTTGAACGGCAGCAGGCCGACCAGTACCGACAGCGGCCGGGCGAACAGAATCATCCATAGCGCCAGACCCAGCGCCGGCAGGGCGATCGGCAGCAAATCGTGCGGGGTAACCAGCAACCCCAGCACGAGGAACATGCCGATCTGTGCCAGCCACGCCATGCCGTCGAGCATGTGCAGAATGCCGTGACGGCTGCGCACCGGGCGGTTGCCGATCACCAGACCGCACAGGTACACCGCGAGGAAACCGCTGCCGTGCAGGGCGTTGGTCAGGGCGAACACCACCAGACCGCCGGCGATCACCAGGATCGGATAGAGGCCGGTGGCGAGGTTGATCCGGTTGACCAGTTGCAGCATCAGCCAGCCACCGCCCAGGCCGATCACGCCGCCGATGCCGAACTCGCGAATCAGGTGGGTCAACAGGCTCCAGTGCAGGCCGGTCTGGCCGCTGGCGAGCATGTCGATCAGGGTCACGGTGAGAAACACCGCCATCGGGTCGTTGCTGCCGGATTCGATTTCCAGGCTGGCGGTCACCCGTTCGTTGAGGCCCTTGCCGCCGAGCAGCGAGAACACTGCGGCGGCGTCCGTGGAGCCGACGATGGCGCCGATCAGCAGGCCCTGGATCAGATTCAGGTCGAACAGCCATGCCGCGGCCATACCGGTCAGCCCGGTGGTGATCAACACCCCGACCGTCGCCAGCGACAACGCCGGCCACAGGGCCACGCGGAAACTCGAGACCCGTGTGCGCAAGCCGCCGTCGAGGAGGATCACCGCCAGTGCGAGGTTGCCGACCAGATAGGCCGTCGGGTAGTTATCGAAAATGATCCCGCCGCCATCGACCCCGGCGGCCATGCCGACCGCAAGAATAATGACCAGAATCGGGATGCCGAGACGGGAGGAAAGTGAGCTGACAAGAATGCTCGCACCTACCAGCAACGCGCCGATCAAGAACAGGCTGTTGATGGTCGTCGCATTCAAAGGCAGTACTCCAGAAGCGTAAAGACGGGCACAAACTGACCATGCAGTCTGCGTGCCAGCGATTCTAACCTGTTGAAATGTGATGCTGTCAAAAAGCTTTTTACGTGGGCATCACATTGAATGGGCACCGAATGAAAACTGTGGTGAGGGGATTTATCCCCGATGGGTGGCGAAGCCGCCCTAAACGCTGAATGCGAGGTGCATCAGATACACCTCGCACGATGGTTTTACGACTGCTTCGCAGCCGATCGGGGATGAATCCCCTCGCCACAATGGATTGCTCCCGATATGGCGAAGTGGGCCTTACAGGCTGAACCGCCCAACCATATTGTTCAGATCCAGCGCCAGGCGCGACAGCTCGTTGCTCGCCGCACTGGTCTGATTCGCGCCGGTAGCCGATTGCACCGACAGGTCGCGGATGTTCACCAGGTTGCGATCCACTTCGCGGGCCACTTGTGCCTGTTCTTCAGCGGCGCTGGCGATCACCAGATTGCGCTCGTTGATTTCGACGATGGCGGTATTGATGGTGTCCAGCGACATCCCGGCACCCCGCGCGATGTTCAGCGTCGATTCGGCGCGCTCGGTGCTGTTGCGCATCGAATCCACGGCGTGTTCGGTGCCACTCTGGATGCTGCCGATCATGCGTTCGATTTCGCTGGTCGACTGCTGGGTGCGATGCGCCAGCGCACGGACTTCGTCCGCCACCACGGCAAAACCGCGACCGGCTTCACCGGCACGCGCCGCTTCGATCGCCGCGTTCAGGGCCAACAGGTTGGTCTGATCCGCCAGACCACGAATCACGTCCAGCACCTTGCCGATGTCACGGGATTCATTCGCCAGATCACCGATCAGGGTCGCGGTGCTCTGTACGTCGGCGCTCATGCGTTCGATGGCGCTGACGGTTTCCTGTACCAGGTCACGGCCGTCGCCCGCCGAAGTGGTGGCGTTCTTCGAGGCTTCCGAAGTGCTCACCGCATTGCGCGCGACTTCTTCCACGGCGCTGGTCATCTCGTTGACGGCGGTGGCGGCCTGCTCGATTTCGTTGTTCTGCTGGGTCAGGCCACGGGCGCTTTCGTCGGTGACGCTGTTCAGCTCTTCGGCAGCGGAAGCCAGCTGGGTGGCCGAGCCGGAGATGCGCTGCAAGGTGTCGCGCAGCTTCGATTGCATCTTGGCCATGGCCGCCAGCAGACGCCCGGCTTCGTCGGTGCCGTCGACGTGGATCGGCTGGGTCAGGTTGCCTTCGGCGATAGTTTCCGCCGCGTCCAGCGCTTTGGAAATCGGCTTGGTGATGCTGATGGTCAGCAGCCAGGCGAACAGGAAGGTCAGGCCGGTCGCCACGACCAGCAGGGTGACCACCAGATTGAACGCCGAGGAATACTGGTCGACCGCCTCTTGATTGGTCTGGCTGATCTGCTCGCCGTTGATCTGCATCAGGCGGTTGAGCACGGTGTTCATCGCTTCGGAGTTGTTCAGCAACTCGGTGTTGAGCAGGTTGCGCAACTCGTCCACCTGATTGTTGCGCGACAGGCTCTTCATCCGGTCTTCGATCTGGCGGTACTGGCCGAGCAACTGCACATATTGATCGTAGGCCGCGCGTTCCTGCGGGCCGCTGATCAACGGCTCATAGGCCGTTTGGGCGGCGCGGATCTGCTGGTTGCGGGTGTCCAGCAGTTCCATGGTCTTCTGCTGTACGTCCGGCTCGCGGTTGACCAGCAAGCGGTAGGACAGCACCCGCAGGCGCAAGGTCAGTTGGGTGAACTCGTCGAGGTTCTTGATGCTCGGCACGCTGCTGTTGGTGATGTCCTCGGCAGCGCCGCGGATTTTGCTCATCTGGTTCAGGGCGAACACGCCGAGAATCAGCATCAGGCCGCCGATCAGGGCGAAGCCGGTGAACGCCCGGGGGGCGATATTCATATTGCGAAGGGACATGGCGCGGATACCAAAAAGGGCCGCATCCATGCGGGCTGAGACTGCTGTATGGATGACTTATCGGTCATACGACTAAAGTCTTGAGGCACTGTGCGTATTTGTCGCATATGGGCCTGAGCGACGAAGTGCAGGAACCAGATCGGCAGATCACAGTCTTTTAAACTCGCGAGAACGGTCGGCCGCCAGGAAAATCAAGGCCTTGCGCCGGTATAACCCTGGCATCCGCAGTGACTTTTCTTTATCGTACGCGCCCTTTGAAAAACGCCTGGAAGATCAAAATGTTGGAAGCATCCCTCAGCCAATTGGAACAGCTCGTCAGCGACCTGGTGCAACAGAACCAGACCCTCACGCAAACCAACCAGACCCTGTCCACGGAACTGGCCCAGGCCAAGGATGAAAACGAAAGCCTGCAACTGAGCCTGATGGAACAGGAAGAGAAGCACGGCGCCACCGCAGCGCGCATCCAGGCTCTGGTTGATCGCGTCAACGCAGGCCCTGTCAGCGCATGAACCACGGCACCGCAGGGGTAAAAGTCATCTCCATTCTCGGGGAGGACTATTCGATCAAGGCACCGGCCGGGGAAGAACAGACCCTGCTGGACGCCGCACTGATGCTCAAGGCCGCACTGGCCGACACCAAACGCAAATACCCGACGCTGATCGGTGACCGCTTGCTGGTGCTGGCAGCGATGAACCTGTGCTCGCAGCAGATCGAAATGAAGAAGCAGCATCAGGCAGAACTCGACCGTTACCAAGAGCAAGTCAGCGCCACGGTCGACACCATCGCCAAGACCATCAATCAGGGCTGATGGGGTTGCGCACAACCAAAGAATAAATTGTCGATCAGGTTGTATACAATCGGCACGGCTGTTGCATTGTTTCGGCCACTTATTCTTTGGGGGTGCTCCATGCAGTTGTGGCGACGCAGTATTCAATGGCAGCTGATTCTCAGCATGGGCACCGCCCTGCTGGTCAGCATCCTTATCGTGGTTGGCATTTATACCCTGGTGGTCAACCGCCTCGCCCAGAGCTATCTGGTCGAACAAGCGCTGCCGTCGAGCATCGAAGCGACGCGCAACGACATCGAACGCATCCTCGTCCAGCCGCTGACCGCCGCCAAAGACATCGCCAGCAATTCCATGGTGCGCGACTGGTTGGCGTCGGGTGAAGACAGCAGCAAAACAGCGGCCTTCGCGCAGTATCTGGAGGGCATCCGCGCCGAACATAAAGCCTTCACAGCACTGATCATCGGCACCGATTCCAATCACTACATCACCGAAAAAGGCCTCGACCGCACCCTCAGTCGGGCCAAACCGGCCGATGCCTGGTTTTATTCCTTCCTCGACAGCCATCAGCCGCGCACCCTGAACATCGACAACGATGGCGCCACCGGAGAATTGGCACTGTTCATCGACTTGAAGGTCGAGCAGGCCGGCAAAGTGGTCGGCGTCGCGGGACTCGGCCTAAGCATGAAAGAGCTGTCGGAGTTGATCCACAACTTCAGCTTTGGCGAGCGCGGTAAGGTCTATCTCGTGCGTTCCGACGGTTTGATCCAGGTTCACCCCGAGGCGCAGTTCAGTGGCAAGCGCACCCTCACGGAGCAGATCGGTGCGTCGGCGGCGCAAGCGGTCATGGGTCAAAAAGTTGCCACCAGCAGTTCCTTCCAGCGCGATGGCGAAGACTTCCTCGCCTTCAGCCTGCCGCTGCGCGATCTGGGCTGGACGCTGGTGGCCGAAGTGCCGCAATCGCAGATCTACGCCGAAGCCCGCAAGGCGATGTGGATGAGCGGCGGCATCGGTCTGGCGGTGGCACTGGTGTGCCTGGCGCTGGTGGTGTGGCTGGCCCAAGGGCTGGTGCGACCGATTCGTCAGGTAACAGCCGCGCTGGTAGCGATCGGTAGCGGCGGTGGAGATTTGACCCATCGGTTAGATTCCAGCCGCGCCGATGAGCTGGGCGATCTCGCGCGCGGCTTCAACCGTTTTCTCGACAGCCAGCGCGGGCTGATCGGCGAAGTGCTGACCACCAGCGAGCGTTTGCGCACGGCGGTCGACCAAGTGGCGAAGGTGGTGGAAAACACCGCCGAACGCTCCGGGCGCCAGCAGGAAATGACCGACATGGTCGCCACGGCGGTGCATGAGATGGGCCTGACCGTGCAGGAAATCGCCCAGAACGCCGGCAACGCCGCGCTGGCTTCACAAACTGCTCGCGATGAAGCGCTGCAGGCGCGGGAGGTGGTCGGCGGCTCGATCCGTCATATCGAAAGCATGTCCGATGAGATTGGCGTGGCGGCGGGCGCGGTGGGTGAGCTGGCGCATCAGGTGGCGTCGATCGATTCGGTACTGGCGGTGATTCGCGGCGTGTCCGAGCAGACCAACTTGCTGGCGCTCAACGCGGCGATTGAAGCGGCGCGCGCCGGAGATATGGGGCGCGGGTTTGCGGTGGTGGCGGATGAAGTGCGCACCTTGGCGCGCAGGACGCAGGCGTCCACCGACGAGATTCAGCAGATGATCGGCAGCCTCAAGCAAGGCGCAGAGAATGCCGTGTCATCGATGCGCACCGGGCAGGCTGCGACCGGCACCGGGGTTGAGTCGAGCCAGCGTACCGGCGCGTCGTTGACTGCGATTACCGGGCAGGTCGAGCGCATCAGCGACATGAACCATCAGGTGGCGACCGCGACGGAAGAACAATCGGCGGTGACCGAGGAGATCAATCGCAACGTGCAGGGGATTTCCGATCTGGCCCGGGCGACGGCGGGCGAGGTGCGGGCGTGTCGCGAGGATTGTCAGATGTTGCAGCGGTTGGCGGATGATCTGGCAAGGCAGATGGGTGGGTTCAAGCTGTCCTGAGAGATGTGTTGTTTGAACTGACGCTATCGCGAGCAGGCTCACTCCTACAGAGGAACGCATTCCAACTGTAGGAGTGAGCCTGCTCGCGATTGGATTTCAGCCGCGGCACACAACTCGGATCAGAACCACCCATCCTGCATCGCCAGGCACGTATCATCCCGCGCCTCCAGCAACGCCAGCTCCTGGTGACAGCCCGGCACTTCCCACGTCAGGAAATACCGCGCCGCCTGTAGCTTGCCCATATAGAAGTCAGCATCCGCCGCATTGCCTTTGGCCAAACCTTCCTCAGCCCGAATCGCCTGCTCCAGCCAGCGCCAGCCAATCACCGTGTGCCCGAACACCCTCAGGTACAGCGCCGAATTCGCCAGGCTGCTGTTGACCTTGCCCTGCGCCAGATCGGTGAGCAGGCCGATGGTCACCGCTTGCAGGCGCGCCACCAGTTTCTCCAATGGCTCACGCAGTGCGGTCAACGATTCATACGCAGTCGCGCGCTCGGCGGTGTTGGCGATCAGACGGATCAGTTGTTTGAGCCCCGCGCCGCCGTTCTGCGCCAGTTTGCGCCCGAGCAAGTCCAGTGACTGAATGCCGTGGGTGCCTTCGTGGATCGGGTTCAGGCGGTTGTCGCGGTAGTACTGTTCCACCGGGTATTCGCGGGTGTAACCGTGACCGCCGAGAATCTGGATCGCCAGTTCGTTGGCCTTCAGGCAGAACTCCGACGGCCAGGATTTGACGATCGGCGTCAGCAAATCCAGCAGCTCGTGGGCCTGTTTGCGCTCGGCTTCGGTTTCCAGCGTGGTGGTGTCATCGAACAGCCGCGCCGCGTACAGGCCGAGGTCAAACGCCCCTTCGACGTAGGACTTTTGCGTCAACAGCATGCGTCTGACGTCCGCGTGCTGAATGATCGCTACCGGCGCGGTGCTCGGATCCTTGCTGTCCGGCACTCGGCCTTGCGGGCGTTCGCGGGCGTATTCCAGCGAGTACAGGTAACCGGCGTAGCCGAGCATCGCCGCGCCCATGCCGACGCCAATCCGCGCCTCGTTCATCATCTGGAACATGTAGCTCAAACCATGGTGCGGCTTGCCCACCAGATAGCCGACGCACTCGCCGTTATCGCCGAAGTTCAGCGCGGTGGAAGTGGTGCCGCGCCAGCCCATCTTGTGGAACAGCCCGGCCAGCAGCACATCATTGCGCTGGCCGAGGCTGCCGTCATCGTTGACCAGAAACTTCGGCACAATGAACAGCGAAATACCTTTCACGCCTGGCGGCGCGTCGGGCAGTTTGGCCAGCACCATGTGCACGATGTTTTCCGACAGCGGATGATCGCCGCCGGAAATGAAGATCTTGTTGCCCTTGAGTCGATAAGTGCCGTCGGACGCCGGCTCGGCGCGGGTACGAATATCCGACAGCGACGAACCGGCGTGCGGTTCGGTCAGGGCCATGGTGCCGAAGAAACGGCCGTCGATCATCGGTTGCAGGAATCGCTGTTTCTGCTCGTCGGTGCCAAAGCTTTCGATCAGATTGGCCGCGCCCATGGTCAGGAACGGGTAGGAAGTGGTCGCCGCGTTCGCCGCTTGAAAGTGCGCGAAGCACGCTTGCGACAGCAGCGTCGGCAGTTGCATGCCGCCGGCTTCGAAGCTGCGCGCGGCATTGAGGAAACCCGCTTCAAGGAACGCGTCCACCGCCGGTTTCACTTCGGGAATCAGCATCGCCTGGCCGTTCTCGTAGCGCGGCTCGTTCTCGTCGCCCTTGCGGTTGTGCGGCGCGAAGTATTTCTCGGCGATGCTGCGCGCGGTGCCGATGGCCGCATCGAAGGTCTCGCGGTTGTGCTCGGCAAAGCGCTCACGCCGGGTCAGGCCCTCGGCATCGAGGACTTCGTACAGCTCGAAAGCCAGATTACGGGAACTGAGCAGCGTCTCGGACATGGCGGCCTACCTGAAAATGGGGGTTGGGCCGAGTCTAGGCTTGCTGATAAAGACTGAATACGATGATTGATAACGGTGATGTCAGGGCCGAGCACCGACTTAACAAACACCCCAAAACAACTGTGGGAGCGGGCTTGCTCGCGAATGCGGTGGATCAGTCACTGGAGATGTCGACTGACACAACGCCTTCGCGAGCAAGCCCGCTCCCACATTGGGATTTGATTGTCAGGCAACCATCGCGGTTGCCTGACTTCTCGGGTTTAACCGATAGTCATCAGGCTGGCATTACCCCCCGCCGCCGCGGTGTTGACGCTCAATGCACGCTCGATCACCAGACGCTCCAGCGCAATGTTGGTCTCGCCCTGGGACAGGCCCTGAACGCCAACGATCGCACCGGCACGCTTGGCAATCTGCTGGCAGACGCCACGCAACTGGTCGGAATGGCCGTGATGCAGAACCGCATCAAACACCACTTCATCCTTGTGCCAGTCGGCAACCCGTTTGATCCGCGCCTGAACTTCCTTCGGCAGGCGTGCGAACAAGGCCTTGCTGATGTCGGACTCCGGCCATACCGCCGAACCGCCGACAGCCAATACCGCCGCCAGTTGAGTCAGCAGATCGCCTTCGACGTCGGCCAGGCACAGCACGTGTTCACGCGGCAGGATCGCGTAGCTGTTCTTCTCGCCGGTCGGGCCGGCCAGCACGCGGGTGATGCCGCTTTGCGATTGCGCGGCGTACTGCACGCACAGGGTGCTCAGTTCGGCGTACTGGTTGCTCTCGGCCCAGGCCTTGAAGGCGTTCAGCGGTTTGCTCATGGCATCACGCAGACGCACGTCCGGGGCGACGACTGCATCACCGCGAGCGAAGGATTGCTCGATCGCGTCAGTAGGACGGGTCGACAGCAGACGGTACAGGTACAGCGGACCACCGGCTTTCGGGCCAGTACCCGACAGGCCTTCGCCGCCGAACGGCTGCACGCCGACCACGGCACCGACGATGTTGCGGTTGACGTAGACGTTACCGGCGTTGACGTTGTCGATCACCTTGGCGATGGTCTCGTCGATGCGGGTGTGTACGCCGAGGGTCAGGCCATAACCGGAGGCATTGATCTGGCCGATCAACTGGTCGATGTCCTTGCGCTTGTAGCGCACCACGTGCAGCACCGGGCCGAAGATCTCGCGTTGCAGCTCGTCGAAGCTTTCCAGCTCGATCAGGGTCGGCATGACGAAGGTGCCGCGTTTGACTTCTTCGCTGTCGGCGATAGCCACTTGGTACACGCTGCGACCTTTATCGCGCATGCCCTGGATGTGCTTGTCGATGCCGGCCTTGGCTTCGGCGTCGATCACCGGGCCAATGTCCACGGACAGACGCTCAGGGTTGCCGAGGCGGCTTTCAGCCATCGCGCCTTTGAGCATTTCGATGACACGGTCGGCGGAATCTTCCTGCAGGCACAGCACGCGCAGGGCCGAGCAACGCTGGCCGGCACTGTCGAAGGCCGAGGACACCACGTCGATCACCACTTGTTCGGTCAGCGCCGAAGAGTCGACGATCATCGCGTTCTGCCCGCCGGTTTCGGCGATCAGCGGAATCGGACGGCCCTGGCTGTCGAGACGGCCAGCGATGTTGCGTTGCAGCAGGCGCGCGACTTCGGTGGAACCGGTGAACATCACGCCTTTGACGCGCTCATCACCGACCAGACCGGCACCGACGGTTTCACCGCGACCCGGCAGCAGTTGCAGCACGCCTTCGGGAATCCCGGCTTCCAGCAGCAAACGTACGGCTTGCGCGGCAACCAGCGGCGTCTGTTCCGCAGGTTTGGCCAGTACCGGGTTACCGGCGGCCAGTGCGGCAGCGACCTGACCACTGAAGATGGCCAGCGGGAAGTTCCACGGGCTGATGCACACCACCGGGCCCAGTGGGCGGTGGGCGTCGTTGCTGAAATCGTTGCGCGCCTGCACCGCGTAGTAACGCAGGAAGTCGACCGCTTCACGCACCTCAGCAATGGCGTTGGCGAAGGTCTTGCCGGCTTCACGGGCCAGCAGGCCCATCAGTGGCTGGATCTCGCCTTCCATCAGGTCGGCGGCACGCTCCAGAATCGCCGCGCGCTCGGCGGGCGGGGTGGCCTGCCAGATTGGCGCAGCATTCAGGGCGCACTGGATCGCGTTGTCGACGTCTTCGACGGTAGCTTCCTGCACGTGACCGACCACATCGCGGTGATCCGCCGGGTTCAGCACCGGTGCCGGGGCTTCGTTGCTGGACGCGCAACCGAGCATCGGCGCGGCTTTCCAGTTGTTGTGCGCAGTGGCGAGCAGGGCGCAGGACAGCGAGGCCAGACGATGTTCGTTGGCCATGTCGATGCCGGCGGAGTTGGCGCGATCGGCGCCGTAGAGGTCACGCGGCAGCGGAATGCGTGGGTGCGGCAGGCCGAAACCACCTTCCACGGTCGCCATCTGCTCGATCTGCGCCACCGGATCGGCCACCAGTTCCTGAATCGAAATCGACTGGTCGGCGATGCGGTTGACGAACGAGGTGTTTGCGCCGTTTTCCAGCAGACGACGCACGAGGTACGCCAGCAGGGTTTCGTGGGTGCCGACCGGTGCGTACACGCGGCACGGACGGTTCAGCTTGCCTTCGGAAACTTTGCCGACAACCTGCTCGTAGAGCGGTTCGCCCATGCCGTGCAGGCACTGGAATTCGTACTGGCCCGGGTAATAGTTCTGACCGGCAATGTGATAAATCGCCGACAGGGTGTGGGCGTTGTGCGTGGCGAACTGTGGGTAGATGACTTCCGGCACCGACAGCAGTTTGCGCGCGCAGGCAATGTAGGACACGTCGGTGTACACCTTGCGGGTGTAGACCGGGTAGCCTTCCAGGCCTTCGACCTGGGCGCGCTTGATTTCGCTGTCCCAGTACGCGCCTTTCACCAGGCGGATCATCAGGCGATGACGGCTGCGGCGGGCCAGATCGATCACGTAGTCGATCACGTACGGGCAACGCTTCTGATAAGCCTGGATAACGAAACCGATGCCGTTCCAGCCGGTCAGTTGCGGTTCGAAGCACAGGCGCTCGAGCAGATCCAGCGACAGCTCCAGGCGGTCGGCTTCTTCGGCGTCGATGTTCAGGCCGATGTCGTATTGTTTGGCCAACAGGGTCAGCGACAGCAGGCGCGGGTACAGCTCGTCCATCACACGCTCGTACTGCGCACGGCTATAACGCGGGTGCAGCGCCGAGAGCTTGATGGAAATGCCCGGGCCTTCATAAATCCCACGGCCGTGGGAGGCTTTGCCGATCGAGTGAATGGCTTGTTCGTACGACGCCAGGTACTTCTGCGCATCGTGTTCGGTGAGGGCCGCTTCACCGAGCATGTCGTAGGAATAGCGGAAGCCCTTGGCTTCGAACTTGCTCGCGTTGGCCAGCGCTTCGGCGATGGTTTCGCCGGTGACGAACTGCTCGCCCATCAGACGCATGGCCATGTCGACGCCCTTGCGGATCATCGGCTCGCCGCTCTTGCCGATGATTCGGCTCAGCGACGAGGTCAGACCAGCTTCATTGTGGGTCGACACCAGTTTGCCGGTCAGCAGCAGACCCCAGGTGGCGGCGTTGACGAACAGCGACGGGCTGTTGCCCAGGTGCGGCTGCCAGTTGCCGGTGCTGATCTTGTCGCGGATCAGCGCATCGCGAGTGCCTTTGTCCGGGATACGCAGCAGTGCTTCGGCCAGGCACATCAGGGCCACGCCTTCCTGAGACGACAGGGAAAATTCCTGCAGCAGACCCTGAACAATGCCTGCACGACCGCCGGCACTTTTCTGGTTACGCAGTTTTTCCGCGATGGTCGCAGCGAGTTTGTTGGTGGCTTCGGCCATCGGTGCCGGCAGGCGTGCCTGCTCGATCAGCATCGGCACCACTTCCGGCTCAGGGCGGCGGTAAGCAGCAGTGATCGAAGCGCGCAGCACCGATTGCGGCAGGATGCTTTCAGCGAATTCGAGGAAGCACTGGTGGGCGTGATCGGTATGGACTTCACCGGCATCGTCGGTGTCTTTGGCGGTCAAACCGTTCAGCTCGGTCAGGGTTGCACCACCCTCGAGTTTTTCCAGGTAATTGAAAATTGCCTGCTTGATCAGCCAGTGCGGTGTGCGATCAATCGAGGTCGCGGCAGCCTTCAGGCGCTCGCGGGTCGGGTCATCGAGTTTGACCCCAAGGGTGGTGGTAGCCATATTTTTATCCTCATGGTTGCCACAGTTGCGTGGCATCAGCTGGCGGCAAGATTAGCCGTGCGCCGGAAGAGGTGCAACCGGGTGCAACCCTTTTTTTGTCGGAAAAATAAACGCTTCGTCAGGAATTATTTTCTGGTACTGAAGTGCCGCTCCTGCTTGGTGCTTTTACTTCTAGCGGAGCGCCGTGACTGCGCTAAAAAGGAGCAAAAACGGCATATTTATCGGTATATCCGACTGGGTGCAACTTAATCGCCAGAAACTGGTTGCACCTTTTTTACTTTGTTGCATAGCATTCGCGCCCAAGGTGCAACCGGGAATACCCGGTGCATCGGCTGGTGGCTTTCCTGGGGAAACATCAGTCCTAAATGCGCGGGATCCCGTTTCGTCTGCCAAACGTCGTCGTTTGTGGGCGATCAATCACCGCTGCAACATAAAAACAAAGCCAGGGCGTAACTTAATGAGCGTAAGCAATCCAACACTGATCACGTTCGTGATCTACATCGCAGCAATGGTGCTGATCGGCTTCATGGCCTATCGCTCCACCAACAACCTTTCAGACTACATTCTTGGCGGCCGCAGCCTGGGCAGCGTCGTGACGGCTCTGTCCGCCGGTGCTTCCGACATGAGCGGCTGGTTGCTGATGGGCCTGCCGGGTGCCATCTACATGTCCGGTCTGTCCGAAAGCTGGATCGCCATCGGCCTGATCGTCGGCGCCTACCTGAACTGGCTGTTCGTCGCCGGCCGTCTGCGCGTGCAGACCGAGCACAACGGCGATGCCCTGACTCTGCCGGACTACTTCTCCAGCCGTTTCGAAGACAAAAGCGGCCTGCTGCGTATCATCTCGGCGGTGGTGATTCTGGTGTTCTTCACCATTTACTGCGCTTCCGGCATCGTGGCTGGCGCCCGTCTGTTCGAAAGCACCTTCGGCATGTCCTACGAGACGGCGCTGTGGGCCGGTGCTGCGGCGACGATTGCCTACACCTTCGTCGGCGGTTTCCTCGCGGTGAGCTGGACTGACACCGTACAAGCCACGCTGATGATCTTCGCCCTGCTGCTGACGCCGATCATCGTGCTGCTGGCCACCGGTGGTGTCGATACCACGTTCCTCGCCATCGAAGCCCAGGACCCAAGCAACTTCGACATGCTTAAGGGCACTACCTTCATCGGCATCATCTCGCTGATGGGCTGGGGTCTGGGTTACTTCGGTCAACCGCACATCCTCGCGCGTTTCATGGCCGCTGATTCGGTGAAGTCGATTGCCAACGCCCGTCGTATCTCCATGACCTGGATGATCCTGTGCCTGGGCGGCACCGTCGCCGTGGGTTTCTTCGGTATCGCCTACTTCTCGGCGCACCCGGAAGTCGCCGGCCCAGTCACCGAGAACCACGAGCGGGTGTTCATCGAACTGGCGAAAATCCTCTTCAACCCGTGGGTGGCCGGTGTCCTGCTGTCGGCGATTCTCGCCGCTGTGATGAGCACCCTGAGCTGCCAGCTGCTGGTTTGCTCGAGCGCTCTGACTGAGGACTTCTACAAAACCTTCCTGCGCAAATCCGCTTCCCAGGTGGAACTGGTGTGGGTCGGTCGCGCGATGGTGTTGCTGGTAGCGCTGATCGCTATCGCCATGGCCGCCAACCCGGAAAACCGCGTACTGGGCCTGGTGTCCTACGCCTGGGCCGGTTTCGGTGCCGCGTTCGGTCCGGTGGTGCTGATCTCGGTGATCTGGAAGGACATGACCCGCAACGGCGCACTGGCCGGCATCCTGGTCGGCGCGATCACCGTAGTGGTCTGGAAGCATTTCGAACTGCTGGGTCTGTACGAAATCATCCCGGGCTTCATCTTCGCCAGTCTGGCGATTTACATCGTCAGCAAAATGGGCGAGCCAACCAAAGGCATGGTGCAGCGCTTTGAAGCGGCGGAAAAAGATTTCCACCTGAACAAGTGATGCACTGAGCTTCGGCTCACGGAAAAACGGCCCGTTTCCTACAGGAGGCGGGCTGTTTTTTTATGCCTTTGATTTCTCAAGAACTTGGAGAACCCTGTGGGAGCTGGCTTGCCAGCGATGGCGGTGTGTCAGTGAGCGCATAAGTTGGATGTGCCGGCCTCATCGCTGGCAAGCCAGCTCCCACAGGTCCAGTGGTGGTTTTGGGGGATATGTCTGTAGTCGATTGCGCCAATATCCGAAGGCTTTTTCGACAGGAAAAGTAGGGCAAATCTGATTTTCCCGTCACCCACCCAACACCTCTTGCCCCTCATGCAGAATCGCCCGCCCTCAATCTGCAGAGAGACATCGGATGTTCGCGCCTGCCAATCAACCGCGTTTCACGTTGACCCTCGAAGGCGCCCAAGTTGATCTCAAAGTCCTTGAGTTCACGGGCAAGGAAGCCATCAGCCAACCCTTTCGTTTCGAGCTGGAACTGGTCAGTGAGCGTCCGGATCTGGACCTCGAAAGCCTGCTGCACCGTCAGGCGTTTCTGAGCTTCGATGCGGAAGGTTCCGGTGTCCATGGTCAGATTTATCAGGTCGGGCAGGGCGATTCCGGGAAACGTCTGACGCGCTACCACCTGAGCCTGGTGTCGCGTCTGACCTACCTCGGTCACCGCATCAACCAGCGGATTTTTCAGCATCAGACGGTTCCACAGATCGTCGCGCAGATCCTCAAGGATCACGCAATCCTGCGCGATGCCTTCGAGTTCCGCCTCGGCAGCGATTACCCGGTGCGGGAATATTGCGTGCAATACGCCGAGAGCGATCTGGCGTTCATCCAGCGCCTGTGTGCCGAGGTCGGCATTCATTACCACTTTCAGCACAGTCCCGAAGGCCATCTGTTGGTGTTCGGCGACGATCAAACGGTGTTTCCGCGCCTGGCCGAGCCGACGCTGTATCTGCCGGGCAGCGGCATGGCGTCGACGGCGCCGGCCATCAAGCGCTTCAACGTCCGGGTGGAGACTCGCACCAGCGTGGTCACCCGGCGCGACTACAACTTCGAAAAGCCGCGACTGCAACTGCAAAGCCGCAGCGACAGTGAGCAGCGCCCGGTGCTCGAGGACTATCACTTTCCCGGCCAATTCAACGATCGAGAAACCGGCAGGCAACTGGCGCAACGTACGCTGGAAAGGCATGTCGCCGACTACCGTCAGGCTGAGGGCATCAGCGACGTATCCGCACTGGTTTGCGGACATTTCCTGCAACTGAGCGAGCATCCGCGCCAGGACTGGAATGACCTGTGGCTGCTCACCGTCATCGAGCATCATGGCCGACAGCCGCAAGTGCTGGAGGAATCGGTGACCAGCGATGGGGAAACATTCCAGGGTTACCGTAATACCTTTCTTGCCACGCCGTGGGAGGTGTTCTTTCGCCCGGCGTTGGGGCCGGAAAAACCGCGCATGCCCGGTTATCAACCGGCCGTGGTCACCGGGCCGCAAGACACGGAAATCCATTGCGACGAGTACGGCCGGGTCAAGGTGCAACTGGCCTGGGATCGTGACGGCGAGCTCAACGAGCATTCCAGTTGCTGGCTGCGCGTTGCCACGGGCTGGGCGCATGATCATTACGGCAGCGTGCTGATCCCGCGGGTCGGCATGGAAGTGCTGGTCGGTTTCATCGATGCCGATGCCGACAAACCGTTGGTGATGGGTTGCCTGCCAAACGCCGCAACTCCGCTGCCGCTGGACCTGCCCACCGACCAGACCCGCAGCATCTTCCGCAGCCAGAGCAGCCCCGGTGGTGGCGGTTACAACGAGCTGCGCATCGAGGACAAAAAGGGCGCCGAAGAAATCTACCTGCGCGCCCAGCGCAACTGGACGCAGCATGTCCTGCACGACCAGCAGGTGCAGGTCGACAACCAGCGCAGCATTGTCGTCACTGGCCTTGCCAGCCATGAACTCAAGGCCGACGAGCAGCGCATCACCCACGGCCAGCGCCAGACCGAAGTGAAACAGGACGATCACCTAACGGTTATTGGTGATCGGCATATTCGGGTGAGTAGTCAGGCAACCAGTGCGAGCGCACAAATTCACGTCAGTGCCGGGCAACAAGTGGTGATCGACGGTGGCGCGAGCGCGACGATTCAGGCCGGCGGGCAATGGATCAACATCGGTCCCGGCGGGATTTTCAGTAGCGTGCCGATTGTCGTGGGTGGGGCGCCAATGGCGGCGATGAGTGCAGCGCCGGGAGTGCCGGGATTGCCGGCAAAACTCGCAGCAGCACCAGCGGCCATGCTCACTGCTGCGCAAATCATGAGCTTTAAAGGTGATGCACCATTCTGCGAAGAATGCGAGCGCTGCAAGGACGGTGTCTGTGCTGCCTGAGTGCCTCACACCTGCAGAGTGGTTGGCGCGTGAGCCGCTGAAACCTTCGGAGCAACTGTTCGCGATTTTCAGTAACGCTAGCGACGCCAGGCCTCCACTGGTTGCACCGAGCCCGATCTGGGCAGAGACGATCTACGCCGAGTGGGATGCGGTGATGCCCTTCGTGGGAATTGTCGCTGCGGACAGTGAGTTTCTCGATTGGGTGGCCTCTACCGAGTCTCGCGACTGGGGGTGGTTGGCGGTGTCTTCCGCGAGCCTTGAGGTGGTAGTTGAGCATTTTCGCAGCCTGACTCAAGTGCTGATGCCGGACGGCGCAGCGGTGTTTTTTCGCTTCTGGGATGGGCGGTTTTTGTTGCCGATCCTGCAGTCCGATGAAGTGCAATCTGCGCAGTTGATGCCGGTGATCTCGCGCGGCTTGATCAATGGACAGGCCGTGGATATCGGGGGCAGGGCGCAGGTTTCAGGGCGGGTGTTTCCCTGGTGGAAAGTGCCTGAGTCAGTGCTGGCTTCAGCAGGGAATTCAGTCCGGATCGGGAATGCGCTGCAGTGGCTGAGCGAGGAGCATCCGGCGCTGTACGAGGCGTTTCCGCAGGCTGTGTTGCGCTGCAAGGTTCAGCAGTTTTTTCAGGTTTCGGCGTCGGAAGAATCGTCGCAATCGGCGTTATTGGCATATTTGCAGGACGAAACGGAGTGAAATTTCCGGGCGAAGGCTTCGGAAATTTCCCGCGAGTTGCGGCGGATTTCATGAACTGGTGGGCGGTGGGTTGCGGGGATAGTCTTTTCGTTGTCACCGCGAGAGTGGTGACAGGGTGTAGGAACCCGTTACCTATGGTGCATCAGCGCTGTTGATTTAATTGCGACATGTAACTTGTGCCAGCAATATCTTTAGCGGCGGCTGTGTGCGGGGCACGCTTTGGCGTGGCCGAATTCCATGGGTCGGTTCCTACTCCCGTGCACAGCTGCCACCCGATCCCGTAGGAAGGAGCGAGGCAGTTCATTTTCACATCCATGGTAGAAAATATGACGATGCTTAAACCCGACCCACCCTACGAAAAAATCATCCCCCATCCCGACAACCGCTTCATGGCCCTGACCGGCAACTGCAGCGACATGCCCACTCTGTTCATCGACACCCAAGTCCCCCTCGACATCCTCATGGACGCCGCCAACCACCGCATCCGCGCCGTGATTCAAGTGCTGGAAAACATGTGCATGCGCGGCTCGGTCGAATGCGACTCGATCATCCTCAGCGACTTCGCCATGCTCTGCGCCATTCCGCTGCGTGACGGCTGCGATGTGCTGGATGTCATCGGCAAACGCCTCGGCAACCTATCCCTGTAAGTTTGAGAGCGTTTTTGTGGCGAGGGAGCTTGCTCCCGCTCGGCTGCATAGCGGCCGCAACCAGGTTGTCGCGGCGTCAGACGGAATGAGGGATTGAGGTCTTGGGGCCGCTGCGCAGCCCATCGGGGATGAATCCCCTCGCCACAAAGGCAAGGGCAAAAGATCGCAGCCTTCGGCAGCTCCTACAGGGGGGAACGCCAATCCCGTGTAGGAGCTGCCGAAGGCTGCGATCTTTGCTGTTGAGGCCCGCTCGGCCGCCAACCCCTGACTTGCCGCCCGGTAAAAGGTAAACTTCACGGCCCTCGCAGGAGCAGCCATGAATTATCGTCACGCCTTCCATGCCGGCAATCACGCCGATGTGTTCAAACACCTGACCTTGACCCGCCTCATCGCCCTGATGTCGCGCAAGGAGCAGCCGTTTGCCTATCTCGATACGCACGCCGGTATCGGTTTGTATGACTTGCAGGGTGATCAGGCCAACCGTACCGGCGAGTACCTGGAAGGCATTGCGCGTTTGTGGGATCAGCCGGATCTTCCGGCGCTGACCGCCGACTACATGAAGGTGCTGCACGAGATGAACCCGGATGGCCAGTTGCGCTATTACCCGGGTTCGCCGGAGTTGGCGCGGCGTCTGACCCGGCCGCAGGACCGGGTGATGCTCAACGAGAAACACCCGGAAGACGGCGTGCAGCTCAAAGAGAACATGGCCGGTGATCGTCGGGTCAAGGTGCATCTGGGCGAGGGCTGGCATGTGGCGCGGGCGATGCTGCCGGTGCAGGAGAAGCGTGCGGTGATGTTGATCGATCCGCCGTTCGAGCAGCTCGACGAGATGCAAAAGTGTGCGGCGTCGCTGAAAGAAGCGATTGGCCGGATGCGCCAAACCGTGGCGGCGATCTGGTACCCGGTAAAGGACCAGCGTGCGCTGCGACGTTTCTATCAGGATCTGGCTGGTACCGGTGCGCCGAAGTTGCTGCGCGTGGAACTGCTGGTGCATCCGCTGGATACGCCGAACAGCCTCAACGGCTCGGGGATGGCGATTGCCAATCCGCCGTGGGGGCTGGAGGAAGAATTGCGTGAGCTGCTGCCGTGGTTGTCGAAGAAGCTTGGGCAGACCCAGGGTGGGTGGCAGATGGATTGGTTGATTGCTGAAAGCTGATCAACTGTTTTAGCGGTGTCTGAACGGACGCCTTCGCGGGCAAGCCCGCTCCCACAAAGTACTGCGCCATTTTGAAGTCGGCGCTAAACCTGTGGGAGCGGGCTTGCCCGCGATGCTTTGGGGTTTAGTTACCCGCCAGGCTCGGAGGCATGCACACGCCGGTGCCGCCAATCCCGCAATAACCTTCAGGGTTCTTCGCCAGATACTGCTGGTGATACGCCTCGGCGAAGTACACGGTAGGCGCCTGCTCGATCTCGGTGCTGATTTCGCCCAGACCCGCCTTCGACAGTTCAGCCTGATACACCGCTTTGCTCTTCAGCGCAGCGTCCAGTTGCTCTGGCGAGGTGGCGTAGATCACCGAACGGTACTGGGTGCCGATGTCGTTGCCCTGACGCATGCCCTGCGTCGGGTTGTGCAGTTCCCAGAACATCGCCAGCAGCTCTTCGTAGCTGACTTTGTCCTTGTCATACACCACCAGCACTACTTCGGCGTGGCCGGTCAGGCCCGAGCAGACTTCTTCGTAGGTCGGGTTCGGCGTGTAGCCGCCGGCGTAGCCGACCACGGTGCTGACCACGCCTTCGCGCTGCCAGAAGCGGCGCTCCGCCCCCCAGAAGCAACCCAGACCGAAGATCGCAAAGTCGACGTCCTGGAAAAACGGGCCGAGCAGCGGAGTTTCTTCGAAGACGAAATGCTTTTCAGGCAGGGTCATCGCGGTTTCGCGGCCGGGCAGAGCTTGATCTTTGGTCGGTAGCACGTTTTTGTTCACCAGAATTTCCGAGCGCAGAACCATGATCGTTCCTCTCAGTCAGGATGGGATGTAAAAAGTCAGACCGCCAGTGTGCCGAATGATGCCGGATTTCGCACTATTCAAATGTGGGAGCGGGCTTGCTCGCGAATGCGGTGTGTCATTCAACATTTTCTCTGCTGACCCACCGCATTCGCGAGCAAGCCCGCTCCCACAAGGGGAGTTCATCGACAGGGTATCTTTGGGTCTAGAGGCAGAGCGGGCCGCGCGGGTAGCGCTTGAGCGCCTGAATCAGCTCAGCGCCGGGGATCGGCCGGTCGAACAGGTAGCCCTGGCCGACGTCGCAGCGGTGGCGACGCAAAAACGCCAGTTGCTCGGCGGTCTCGATGCCTTCGGCCACGACTTTGAGTTTCAGGTTGTGGGCCATGGCGATCACCGCGGAGGTGATTTCCATGTCGTCCTGGTTGTCGGGGATTTCGTGGATGAAGCTGCGATCGATCTTGATGATGTCGATCGGGAATTTCTTCAGGTAGCTGAGCGACGAGTAACCGGTGCCGAAGTCGTCCATGGCCAGGGTCAGGCCCAGACGCTTGAGTTGATCGAGCTGCAAGTGAGTGTCTTCAGTGGCTTCCAGCAGCAGACCTTCGGTCAGCTCCAGTTCGAGCAGATTAGCCGGCAGCGCTTCTTCCTTGAGGATGTTGGCGATGGACGCGACCAGATCCGGGTCGGAGAACTGCTTCGGCGAAAGGTTGATCGCCACCTGCAGATTGCCCAGGCCAGCGGCGGTCAGGGCCTTGCTCATGCGGCAGGCCTGACGCGCGATCCACTTGCCGATCGGAATGATCAGACCGGTTTCTTCGGCGACGCTGATGAACTGGTCGGGGCGGATCATCCCGCGCTCCGGGTGGTTCCAGCGCAGCAGCGCTTCCATGCCCAGCAGGCGACCGCTGCGCAGGCACAGCTTGGGCTGGTAGAACACGTCCAGCTCGTTCTGGGTCAGGGCGCGGCGCAGGTTGTTCTCGACGAACAGCTTGTAACTGGCCTCGGCGTTGAGTGCTTCGGTGAACACCTGGACCTGGTGTTTGCCGTTGGCCTTGGCCTTGTGCAGGGCCAGGCCGGCGTTGCGCATCAGGGTCTGTGGATCGCGGCCGTGCAACGGGGCGCAGGCCAGGCCCACGGAGCCGGTGACGCTGATCAACTGGTTGTCGACGAACATCGGTTTGTCGAGGGTCGCCAGTAATTGGTTGGCGATCTGTTGGCCGGTGGCGAGGTCGGTGTCGTCGAGCAGCACCGCAAATTCGTTACTGGCGAAGCGCGCGAGGCTGCCACTCGGGCTGAGGCTGTTGCGCAGGCGTCGGGCGAGGCTGATCAACAACTTGTCACCGGTCTGGTGACCGAGGCTGTCGTTGATCCGCTTGAAGTTGTCGATGTCCACCAGCAGCAGGCTGATCGGCGTATCGCTGTCGCGGGCGAAGCGTTCGTCCAGATTGCGGATAAACGCCGGGCGGTTGCCGAGGTTGGTCAGGTTGTCGGTGTAGGCCAGACGTTCGATGCGCTGCTGCGCCAGTTTGGTCTGGGTGATGTCTTCGTAGATGCCGATGTAGTGCGTCAGCTCACGGTTGTCGCCATACACCTTGGAGATCGACAACTGGCCCCAGTACGGTTCGAGGTTTTTGCGCCGGCTCTTGAATTCGCCCTGCCAGCTGTTGCTCTTGGCCAGCGCCGAGGGTGCGTCGAACAGCAGCTCGCTGAGGTTTTCCAGCGCCGGCAGCTCCGACAGGCGCTGGCCGTGGACTTCCTCGGTGGAGTACTGGGTGATCGCGGTGAAGCTCGGGTTGACGTACTCGACCACGCCGTCGCAATTGACCAGCAGAAAGGCGTTGGCACTTTGCTCGACCGCACGCTGGAACAGGTGCAGGGCGCTGGTGGCGGTGCGGCGGTTGTGGTTGTTGATGACCTGGGCGAACTGGTCGGCCAGCTCACCGGCAAAGGCGATTTCGTCGGACTGCCAGGCGCGGGTGACGCCGGTCTGCTCCAGACAGAGCACGCCGACCACCTGGCCGTCGACGCGGATGCTGGCGTCGAGCATGGCGTTGACGTCACGCGGGCGCAGGGCTTCGGCCATCTCGCGGGTTCGGGGGTCGCGCATCGCATTATGCGCGTCGATGGCGCGGCTGCCGTGCAGCGCTTCCATGTAGTCGGGGAAACCGCTGATGTCGATCACCTCCGGCAGGATGTATTCCTGCGTCGCGCGGTGATACGCGGAAATCGGCACCAGCAGATTGCCTTCGAGGTTCCACAGGCTGGCGCAGTCGATTTCATAGATGTCGCAGGCGCAGCGGGTGATCAGTTCGGCGGCTTCCTGCAGCGAGTTGTGGCTGCTGTAGCGCTGGCGGGCGAGCAGCAGAATCAGATCCTGCTGGGCGCGCACCCGATCAAGGTGCTGCAGCTGTTCCTGCTGGGCACGCTGGTTGAGTTCGAGGGCGATCTGCAGGCGCGAGTTCTGGGTTTCGAGGTCAACGGACGGCAGCGTCGGCGCTTCGTCGAACACGTCATCGACTGCCAGCAGGTAGCCACGCAACAGATGCCGGTTGTGCTGTTTATAGGCTTCGCCCAGTTCGAGGATGCTCAGCACGCCCGCAGCGGTGTGCAGTGTGTAGCGCACCAGATAATGCGGGCTGTCGCGCAGTTGCTGCTGGATCGCGTCGTGCAACTGATAGCGCGCTTCAGGCTCCATCAGGCTGGCATACGGTGAACCGACCAGTGCACAGAGCTCAACGGCCGGCTGGCCGAACTGGCGTTCGCAGTTGGGATCGAGAAACAGCATCGCCCAACTGGCTTCATTCAAGCGCTCGAAACGCAGCATGCCGAGCCGCGAGGGCACAGGCAACTGCGTCACTACCTCGGCCGCCATACGGCTGGCGGCATCGGGTTGGCTCTTCATGAAGGAACTCGCTTGGAAATATGCTGAACGCGCCGGGCTCTCGCCCTCTTTACTGTTGCCTGCGGCAAGGTTGCATCATTGCGGCACCGACTGACAAGAGAGATGAAGGCCAAGTGCTATAAGAATGTGTCGGCCGCTCGGGGCATTTCTCCAGTGGGTGGTTGAAAAGAGCAAAAGATCGCAGCCTGCGGCAGCGCCTGCAGGGATATACGATGTCCTTCAGGAGCTGCCGAAGGCTGCGATCTTTTAGATTCAACGTAATTTCAGGCTGAGCGATTGCAGCTTCTTGCCATCTCGATCATGGTAATTGATCAAAATCTGATCAGCCTCGACCACTACATGGGCGAAGTTGTCTTCGCTGACCACAGTGCTGGTCAACTCATGTTGATAGTCACCCGCCGCAGTGCGTACCAGTGGCTGATCAAGGATGAACGTCGACGCCGTGGCATAGGGCAAAAGTTTGCTGTTACACAACGGCGAGGAGACGATGGTGTGGACTTCGAAGTCCGGGTCTTCGCTATGGGTCAGGCGCGAGGTCAGCGAGCCGTGCACGTCGCCCGAGACGAATACGACATTCCTGATCTGTCGGGTGCGGATGGTTTCCAGCACACGCAGGCGCTGCTCCGGGAAGGCTTTCCAGGCATCGTCGCCGTGCAGTTTGCGATCCGGATAGAACATCACGCTGGTGACCACGAATTTGACCCGTGCCTTGCTGTTGCTCAGCCAGGCGACCAAGGCCTGTTCCTGCTCGCTGTCCAGGATGCGTCGATCATCAGCAGCCAGGTTGCGCCGAGTGCGGCTATCAGTGACAAACCATTCAATATCGCCATCGCTGAACTGATACCAGTAATGCGCCAGTTTCGAGTGATCGATCTCGCCATCAACTGTTAGTTCATGTGTTGGACTATGACTGGCTTGATACAACTCATACGCCGCCATTGCATTGCGATATAACTCATGATCGGACTTGCTGGCGTTCGCCGGCCAGTTGTCTTCAATTTCGTGATCGTCGAGGATCATGTAAGTCGAAGTGCCGGACATCAGCCGCTGAATATTCGGTTGCGAGAAGGCCGCGCGGTATTTATCGAGGATGTCCTTGTACTCGCGATCCGGGGCAATCAGGTTGAGGTCGTCGACATAGATCTGGTCTCCGGTCATCAGGGTGGCGCTGATCGGCGGCTCGGCGCCTTCGATCAACTGATTGATCGAGGCGAATATACGGTCGCCAATTTGGGGCATGGAAGCAATGCCGGCGGTCATGCGCAAGTAGCGACAGGAGCCGATGATATAAGCGCGTGGCTGCGCGGCGTCGCTGGCACGGGTGCGAAAGCAGTAGATCTCGCGCGGCCATTGCAAAGGCAATTCGGCGATGCTCTCGACGGTATGCACCGGGCTCATGGGGCTGAACCAGCCCACTTGGTATTCATATTCGCAATGGCTCTCCAGGTCATTCAATGAAAAGACCTGGCAAAAATCGCGCAAAGCACTTAAACGGGAAAAAAGGCTATTTGACCATTGATTGCTGTCGCGCTTTCGATAACGCAGGCCGGCAAATGTGGTGGCGTTGTTTTGCGAGTCGCCGCGCATGAAGATGCGTGCGTGATTAGTTGTTGTATGGCCAATAATCGGGCCGACAGTTGCTTTTAACATGTTCGAATCCGTTCGAATTGATACTTGAATAACGGTCAGTGTTTAGCAAGTTATTCGTTTAACTTGTGCCGCCAAGGTTAGTTGTCGGCGGATAAAAAATATCGGCGCGAAGTGGACTGGACTCGTGGCTTAAGTAGACCGAAGTTGTAGGAATAAAAGCGTTGTAACTTTTCTTCGGGCAAAAAAAGCCCCGTCAAACTGACGGGGTTGAGGTACGAGCGTGTGGCGCCCGAAAACGTGGAACGCAATCGGCCCTCCGTTGCCGGAGGGCCGAACGCTTTACAGCAGGATGGTGCGGATGTCGCCCAACAGGCTGCCCAGACGCTGGGTGAAGCGTGCAGCAGCAGCGCCGTTGATCACACGGTGATCGTAGGACAGCGACAGTGGCAGCATCAGTTTCGGCTGGAAGGCTTTGCCGTCCCAGACTGGCTGGATGGTTGCCTTGGAAACACCGAGGATCGCCACTTCCGGCGCGTTGACGATCGGCGTGAAGCCGGTGCCGCCAATGTGGCCGAGGCTGGAAATGGTGAAGCAGGCGCCTTGCATCTCGTCCGAAGAGAGCTTCTTGGTGCGGGCTTTTTCAGCCAGCGAAGCAGCTTCTGCGGCCAGTTGCAGCAGGCTCTTCTGGTCGACGTTCTTGATGACCGGTACCAGCAGGCCATCCGGGGTGTCGACCGCGAAACCGATGTTGACGTACTTCTTGCGAATGATCGCCTTGCCGCTTGGCGCCAGCGAACTGTTGAAGTCCGGCAGCTCTTTGAGCAGGTGCGCACAGGTCTTGAGCAGCAGCGGCAGGATGGTCAGCTTGACGCCGGCCTTCTCCGCGACGGCTTTTTGCGCAACACGGAAGGCTTCCAGCTCGGTGATATCCGCCGAGTCGAATTGCGTCACGTGCGGCACGTTCAGCCAGCTGCGGTGCAGGTTGGCGGCGCCGACCTGCATCAGACGGGTCATCGGCACTTCTTCGATTTCACCGAAGCGGCTGAAATCCACGACCGGGATCGGCGGGATGCCCGCGCCACCGGTTGCGCCGCCAGCGGCCGGTGCTTCCTTGGCCTTCTGCATCATCGCCTTGACGTAAACCTGCACGTCTTCCTTGAGGATGCGACCGTGCGGACCGCTGGCGCCAACGGCGCTCAGCTCGACGCCGAACTCACGGGCCAGTTGACGTACGGCAGGGCCAGCGTGAACTTTGGCGCCAGGCTTGGCCGGCGCAGCAACCGGAGCGGCAGCAGCAGGTGCTGCGGCTGCCGGAGCCGCAGCGGCCGGTGCCGGAGCACTTGGCACGGCGGCAGCTGGAGCCGGGGCAGCAGGGGCTGCGCCTTTGACTTTCAGCTTGAGGATCAGGTCGCCGGTACCGACTTCATCGTCCAGCTTGATGGAAATGCTTTCCACCACGCCAGCGGCAGGCGATGGAATTTCCATGCTCGCCTTGTCGGATTCCAGAGTGATCAGCGACTGGTCGGCTTCAACGCTGTCGCCAGCCTTGACCAACACTTCGATGATCTTGGCCTTGCCGGCCGAACCGATGTCCGGAACGTGGATGTCCTGAACGCTGTCAGCCACTGGAGCAGCCGGGGCTGCCGCAGAAGCAGGCGCAGCGGCAGCGGTCGGCGCAGCAGCAGCCTGAGCCGGAGCGGCAGCAGCAGGCGCCGCAGCACCCGCCACTTCCAGATCCAGAATCAGGTCGCCAGTGCCGACTTCGTCGTTGAGCTTGACGCTGATGGCCTTGACCACGCCCGCGGCAGGCGACGGGATTTCCATGCTGGCCTTGTCGGATTCCAGGGTGATCAAAGATTGATCAGCCTCGACGGTGTCGCCGACCTTGACCTGGATCTCGATGATCTGCGCCTTGCCCGACGAACCGATGTCCGGCACGTGCACTTGCTGCACCGAAGCGGCAGCAGGGGCAGCGGCTGGCGCAGCAGCAGGGGCGGCAGCCGGTTTGGCTTCAGCTTTTGCAGCCGGTGCAGCAGCAGGTGCAGGGGCCGCTTCAGCGGCGCCCTCGACTTCCAGCTCAAGCAGTTCGTCGCCTTCTTTCAGGCGGTCGCCCAGCTTCACTTTCAGGCTCTTGATGACGCCGGCTTTCGGGGCCGGCACTTCCATGCTGGCCTTGTCCGATTCCAGAGTCAGGATGCTCTGGTCGGCTTCGATACGGTCGCCGACCTTCACAAACAGTTCAATTACTTCACCTTCACCGCTGCCGATGTCAGGTACGCGAATGAGTTCGCTCACAAAATGTCTCCTCAGCAGTCCAGTGGGTTGCGTTTTTCCGGGTCGATGCCGAACTTGACGATGGCCTCGGCCACGACTTTAGGTTCGATATCACCACGGTCAGCCAGTGCTTCCAGGGCTGCCAACACCACGAAATGACGGTCGACTTCGAAGAAATGACGCAGTTTCTTGCGGCTGTCGCTGCGGCCGAAACCGTCGGTGCCCAGGACTTTGAATTCCTTGGACGGTACCCACTGACGGATCTGCTCGGCGAACAGCTTCATGTAGTCGGTAGAAGCGATGACCGGACCCTTACGGCCGCTCAGGCACTCTTCAACGTAGCTCTGCTTAGGCTTCTGGCCAGGCTTCAGACGGTTGCTGCGCTCTACGGCCAGGCCGTCGCGACGCAGTTCGTTGAAGCTGGTGACGCTCCATACGTCGGCGCCGATGTTGAACTCTTCACGCAGGATCTTCGCCGCTTCACGCACTTCACGCAGGATGGTGCCGGAGCCCATCAGCTGTACGTGATGCGCTGCATCGCGGGTGTCTTCTTCGAGCAGGTACATGCCTTTCTTGATGCCTTCTTCGGCACCGGCCGGCATGGCTGGCTGCTGGTACGACTCGTTCATCACGGTGATGTAGTAGAAGATGTCCTGTTGCTCTTCGGTCATCTTCTTCATGCCGTCCTGAATGATCACCGCCAGCTCGTAGCCGTAGGTCGGATCGTAGGTGCGGCAGTTCGGGATGGTCGCGGCCAGCAGGTGGCTGTGACCGTCTTCGTGCTGCAGACCTTCACCGTTCAGGGTGGTACGGCCGGCGGTGCCGCCGATCAGGAAGCCACGGGTACGGCTGTCGCCAGCGGCCCAGGCCAGGTCACCGATACGCTGGAAGCCGAACATCGAGTAGAAGATGTAGAACGGCAGCATCGGCTGGTTGTGGCTGGAGTACGAAGTACCGGCAGCGATGAAGGAGCTCATGGCGCCTGCTTCGTTGATGCCTTCTTCAAGGATCTGACCTTTCTGGTCTTCCTTGTAGAACATCACCTGGTCTTTATCGACTGGCTCGTAGAGCTGGCCGACGGAGGAGTAGATGCCCAGCTGACGGAACATGCCTTCCATACCGAAGGTACGGGCTTCGTCCGGGATGATCGGCACGATTCGCGGGCCGATTTCCTTGTCCTTGACCAGTTGCGCGAGGATCCGCACGAAGGCCATGGTGGTGGAAATTTCACGGTCGCCCGAACCATCGAGGATGGCTTTCAGGGTGTCCAGGTCCGGCGTCGGTACGCTGAAGCTCTGCGCGCGGCGCTGCGGTACGAAACCGCCCAGTGCGGCACGGCGCTCGCTCAGGTAGCGGGCTTCGGCGCTGTTTGGCTCTGGCTTGAAGAACGGCAGGTTCTCCAGCTCTTCGTCCTTGACCGGGATGTCGAAGCGATCGCGGAACAACTTCAGGCTGTCGACGTCGACTTTCTTGGTGTTGTGCGCAGTGTTTTTCGCTTCGCCGGCACCGGTGCCATAACCCTTGATGGTCTTGGCGAGGATGACGGTTGGTTGTTCTTTGTGGTTGACCGCTTCGTGGTACGCCGCATAGACCTTGTACGGGTCGTGGCCGCCACGGTTGAGTTTCCAGATCTCGTCGTCGGACAGGTCGGCAACCATCGCCTTGAGTTCAGGCGTGTTGAAGAAGTGCTCGCGAACGAACGCACCGTCTTTGGCTTTGTAGTTCTGGTACTCGCCGTCGATGACTTCGTCCATGCGACGTTGCAGGATGCCGTCGACGTCTTTGGCCAGCAGTGGGTCCCAGAAACGGCCCCAGATGACTTTGGTCACGTTCCACTGTGCACCGCGGAACACGCCTTCGAGTTCCTGGATGATCTTGCCGTTGCCGCGAACCGGGCCGTCGAGGCGCTGCAGGTTGCAGTTGATGACGAAGATCAGGTTGTCCAGCTTCTCGCGGCCAGCCAGGGAGATCGCGCCCAGGGATTCCGGCTCGTCGCACTCGCCGTCGCCCAGGAAGCACCAGACTTTCTGTTTGCCCGGCTGGATGAAACCGCGGTGTTCCAGGTACTTCATGAAGCGAGCCTGGTAGATCGCCTGGATCGGACCCAGACCCATGGATACGGTCGGGAACTGCCAGAAGTCAGGCATCAGCCAAGGGTGCGGGTAGGACGACAGGCCCTGACCGTCGACTTCCTGGCGGAAGTTGTTCATCTGGTCTTCGGTGATGCGGCCTTCCATGAACGCACGGGCGTAAACGCCTGGCGAGGTGTGGCCCTGGAAGTAGATCAGGTCGCCGCCGTGTTCGTCGGTCGGGGCCTGGAAGAAATAGTTGAAGCCGATGTCATACAGGGTCGCACTGGAAGCGAAGCTGGAGATGTGACCACCCAGGTCAGAATCTTTCAGGTTCGTACGCATTACCATGGCCATTGCGTTCCAGCGCACCAGCGAGCGAATGCGGCGTTCCATGAACAGGTCGCCAGGCATGCGTGCTTCGTGGGTTACCGGGATGGTGTTGCGGTAAGGCGTGGTGATGGCGTAAGGGAGCTGCGAACCGCTGCGGGTCGCCAGTTCACCCATACGGGTCATCAGATAGTGAGCACGGTCTTCGCCTTCTTTGTCGAGAACCGATTCCAGGGCGTCCAGCCATTCCTGGGTTTCGACGGGATCGAGGTCTTGCATGGCTTGCTCCAGGGCGGAAAGGCTTCCAGAATCGGTTGCCTGAGTTTGCGACTGGCCTTGTGGGCAGACGATTTAAAATTCTTGGATTGCCGACAGGTTGTTCCGGCGGCGTGTAGTTTTACTACAAATCTTTGAGCATTTCAGCCTTTCGCCTGTATAGACGAGTAGTAAAACTACAGAGGAAAGGCTTGTGGCCTCCGACTGCGTTGTGAGAATAATCGTTAAGGTTGGTCGATTACCATCCGAAAAAGGTGAAAGTTTGATGCTGGATGCCAAAGAAGAAGAAATTTCAGCTATTTCTAACTTTTGTTCGACAGTCCTTCGCGTAGCGGGTTTTCATCAAACACTACAAGCGGCCATTTACACGCCGATCAAGGATAGACCATGACCCTGCCCGTGCTCGCTGAACTCCCCGCCATTCTCCTGCCGTTGGTCACTCGATCCGAGCAGTCGTTCCGTGCGGCCGTCGCCGCGCTGGAAGACGATCACGGCTTCTCCAACTGGACCCCGGAACGCTGGGCGCAATTCGCCCGCGTCAGTGCCGCCAGCGATTTCGTTATTGAACAGAGCGTTCGTGACCCTTTGATGTTGTTGTCACTGGTGCAGTCCGGCGAACTCGACCGGCCGTTCGCACCGGGTGAATTGTGCGCGCAGATTGCCGCCGCCGTGAACACCGCGCAAAGCGAAGACGAACTCGGGCGCGTCCTGCGCCGCCAGCGCGCACGCCATCAAGTGCGGATCATCTGGCGTGACCTCAACCGCCAGGCCGATCTGGTGCAGACCTGTCGCGATCTGTCGGACATGGCCGACGCCACCATCGATCAGGCCTACCAATGGCTGTACAGCCGCCATTGCCAGCAGTTCGGTACGCCGACCGGTCGGCGCAGCGGTCTGCCGCAGCAGATGGTCATTCTTGGTATGGGCAAGCTCGGCGCGGTCGAGCTGAACCTGTCGTCGGACATCGACCTGATTTTCGCCTACCCCGAGGGCGGCGAAACCGTCGGCGTGAAACGCGCGCTGGATAATCAGGAATTCTTCATTCGTCTCGGTCAGCGCCTGATCAAGGCCCTCGACCCGATGACCGTCGACGGCTTCGTGTTCCGCGTTGACATGCGCCTGCGCCCGTACGGTTCGTCCGGCGCGCTGGTGCTGAGCTTCAATGCGCTGGAACAGTATTACCAGGATCAGGGCCGCGACTGGGAACGCTACGCGATGATCAAGGCGCGGGTGGTGGCCGGTGATCAAGCGGCTGGCGCGCAGTTGCTCGATATGCTGCGCCCGTTCGTGTACAGGCGTTATCTGGACTTCTCGGCGATCGAAGCGCTGCGCACCATGAAGCAACTGATCCAGCAGGAAGTGCGGCGCAAGGGCATGGCCGACAACATCAAGCTCGGCTCCGGCGGGATTCGCGAAGTCGAGTTCATCGCTCAGGCCTTTCAGTTGATCCACGGCGGGCGCGATTTGAGCCTGCAACAGCGTCCTTTATTAAAGGTGCTGAGCACGCTGGAAGGACAGGGCTACCTGCCACCGGCGGTGATCAGCGAGCTGCGCGAAGGTTACGAATTCCTGCGTTACACCGAACACGCGATCCAGGCGATTGCGGACCGCCAGACCCAGATGTTGCCGGACGGCGCTCAGGATCAGGCGCGCATCGCGTTCATGCTCGGCTTCGCCGATTGGCACGCCTTCCATGAAAAGCTGATGTTCTGGCGTGGCCGGGTGGCTTGGCACTTCGCGCAGGTGATCGCCGATCCCGATGAAGAAGAGGGCGCCGACTGCGAAGTGGTGGTCGGCGGTGAGTGGTTGCCGCTGTGGGAAGAGGCGCAGGATGAAGAGGCCGCTTGCCGGCAGCTCGAAGAGGGCGGTTTCGCCGATGCGACCAAGGCCCTGAAAGCGCTGGCGAGCCTGCGTGGCAGTCCGCAATTGCGCGCGATGCAGCGGCTGGGTCGCGAGCGTCTTGATGCGTTTATCCCGCGCCTGCTGGCCCAGGCGGTGGAGCATGACAACCCGGATCTGGTGCTGGAGCGGGTGCTGCCGCTGGTCGAAGCGGTCGCCCGACGTTCGGCTTATTTGGTCCTGCTGACGGAAAACCCCGGCGCCCTGCGGCGCTTGCTGACGCTGTGTGCGGCCAGTCCGTGGATTGCCGAACAGATCACCCGTTTCCCGCTGCTGCTCGACGAGTTGCTCAATGAAGGCCGGCTGTTCAAGCCGCCACTGGCGCCGGAACTCGCCGCCGAGCTGCGCGAGCGGCTGACGCGGATCCCCGAGGACGACCTCGAACAGCAGATGGAAGCCCTGCGCCACTTCAAACTGGCGCACCGCTTACGCGTCGCCGCCTCGGAAATCGCTGGCAGTCTGCCGTTGATGAAAGTCAGTGATTACCTGACCTGGCTCGCCGAAGCGATTCTCGAGCAAGTGCTGGCGCTGGCCTGGCGCCAGACGGTGGCCAAGTACGGCACGCCGCTGCGCACCGATGGCAGTTTGTGCGATCCCGGCTTCATCATTGTCGGTTATGGCAAAGTCGGCGGGCTGGAACTGGGGCATGGTTCGGATCTGGATCTGGTGTTCATCCATGACGGCGATCCGCAGGCGGAAACCGACGGGCCGAAGCCGATCGATGGCGCGCAGTTCTTCACCCGGCTGGGGCAGCGGATCATTCACTTGCTGACGGCGCAGACCAACTCCGGCCAGCTGTATGAAGTGGACATGCGTTTGCGCCCGTCCGGCGCGTCGGGGCTGTTGGTCAGCTCGCTCGGTGCTTTCGAGCGCTATCAGGAAAATGAAGCCTGGACCTGGGAACATCAGGCTCTGGTGCGGGCGCGGGTGCTGGTCGGCAGTCAGGATGTCGGCCAGGCGTTCGAGAAAGTCCGTGCGCAGGTTTTGGGCAAGGCGCGGGATCTGGCCAAGCTGCAGCAGGAAGTCAGCGAGATGCGTGCCAAGATGCGCGATAACCTCGGCAGCAAGAGCACGGCGGCCGGTACCGCGGCAAATGCCTTCGAGGCCACGGCGCCGTTCGACCTCAAGCAGGACGCCGGAGGTATCGTCGATATTGAATTTATGGTGCAATACGCGGCCCTGGCGTGGTCGCAAAGCCACCCGCCATTGCTGCGCTGGACCGATAACATCCGCATTCTGGAAGAGCTGGAACACGAAGGGCTGATGCCTGCCGAAGATGCCAGCCTGTTGCGCGAGGCCTATAAAGCCTACCGCTCCGCCGCCCACCGACAAGCCTTGCAGAAGGACGCCGGGGTGATTGCAGGCGACCAGTTTGTCGAGGAGCGCCGGCAGGTATTGCGGATCTGGAAAGAGTTGGGGCTAAGCTGAAGCGCGCCGGTGAAGGCAATGAGATTCAAAAGGTGGGAGCGAGCCTGCTCGCGAAGGCGGTCGGTCGGCCAGCATGGATGTTGAATGTGCTGGCCCCTTCGCGAGCAGGCTCGCTCCCACAGTGATCTGCGGTGAGTCGCAGATGTGTGAACAGAGGCAAAACCATGTGGGAGCGAGCCTGCTCGCGATAGCGGAGTGACAGTCGACAGTCATGTTGAAGGTAATGACCCATCGCAAGCAGCGCCGCTCCCTCAGTGATTCTCGAGGCGGGGAGGCGTAAATGCCTCCCCGGTTCGTTTATGGAAACCACATGAATATTCTGATCGTTGGGCCCAGTTGGGTCGGTGACATGGTGATGGCGCAGACACTGTTTCAGTGTCTCAAGCAGCGCCACCCGCAATGCGAAATCGACGTGCTGGCCCCCGAGTGGAGCCGGCCGATCCTTGAGCGCATGCCTGAAGTGCGCAAGGCCTTGAGCTTCCCGCTCGGCCATGGCGCACTGGAATTGGCCACTCGACGGCGAATCGGCAAGTCCCTGGCCGGCCAGTACGATCAGGCGATCCTGCTGCCGAACTCGCTGAAATCGGCGCTGGTGCCGTTTTTCGCCGGCATCAAGCAGCGTACCGGCTGGCGTGGCGAATTCCGCTACGGCCTGCTCAATGACGTGCGCACGCTGGATAAAGAACGTTATCCGCTGATGATCGAGCGCTTCATGGCGCTGGCTTACGAGCCGAACGCCGAGCTGCCGAAGCCTTATCCGCGTCCGAGCCTGCAAATCGATCCGGTGACCCGCGAAGCGGCGCTGGCCAAGTTCGGCCTGACTCTGGACCGTCCGGTGTTGGCCCTGTGCCCCGGCGCCGAGTTCGGCGAATCCAAGCGCTGGCCGTCCGAGCACTACGCCAAGGTTGCCGAAGCGCGGATTCGCGAAGGCTGGCAGGTGTGGCTGTTCGGCTCGAAAAACGACCACGCGGTAGGCGAAGACATTCGCGCGCGGCTGATTCCCGGCCTGCGTGAGGAATCAGTCAACCTCAGCGGCGGTACCTCGCTGGCCGAGGCCATCGACCTGCTGTCCTGCGCAGACTCGGTGGTGTCCAACGACTCCGGCCTGATGCACGTTGCGGCGGCGCTGAACCGTCCGCTGGTGGCGGTCTACGGCTCTACGTCACCGGGGTTCACCCCGCCGCTGGCCGAGCACGTCGAAATCGTTCGTTTGGGACTCGATTGCAGCCCGTGCTTCGACCGTACCTGCCGGTTCGGCCATTACAACTGCCTGCGCCAGCTGATGCCGGACGCGGTCAACGATGCCTTGCAGAAACTGCAGGGCTCCGTGGTCGAGGTTCATTAAGTTGCGGGTATTGCTGATCAAGACTTCATCGCTGGGCGACGTGATTCACGCGTTGCCGGCGCTGACCGACGCGGCCCGGGCCATCCCCGGGATCAAGTTCGACTGGGTGGTGGAAGAAGGCTTCGCCGAGATCCCGACCTGGCACCCGGCCGTCGGCAAGGTGATTCCCGTGGCGATCCGTCGCTGGCGCAAGAACCTCTGGCAGACCATCAAGAGTGGCGAGTGGAAGCGCTTCAAGCAAAGCGTGCGCGCCAGCCAATACGATCTGGTGATCGACGCTCAGGGCCTGCTGAAAAGCGCCTGGCTGACGCGCTACGTCAAAGCCCCGGTAGCTGGTCTCGACAAAGGCTCGGCGCGTGAGCCGATTGCCGCACGTTTCTACGATCGCAAACTGGCGGTGGCCCGTGGGCAACACGCCGTCGAACGGGTGCGTCAGTTGTTCGCCATCGCCCTTGGTTATGACCTGCCCAAAGGGTTGGGCGACTACGGCCTCAACGTCGAGCGTCTGGTGGAATTGCCGCGCAAGAGCGCGTTCGTGGTGTTCCTGCACGGCACCACGTGGGACACCAAGCACTGGCCGGAAGCCTACTGGCGCGAGCTGACCGAACGCGTCGGCTATCTGGGCGTCGGGGTCAAACTGCCGTGGGGCAACCCGCTGGAGAAGGCCCGTGCCGAACGGATTGCCGCTGGCTTCAAGCACGCCGAAGTGTTGCCGAAGCTGAATCTGGCCGGGGTCGGCAAAGTGCTGGCCGGCGCCCAGGCTTGCGTCGCGGTGGACACCGGCCTCGGCCATCTGGCGGCCGCGCTGGACGTGCCGACGATTTCCCTGTTCGGCCCGACCAACCCGGGCCTGACTGGCGCCTACGGCAAGGTGCAGATTCACATGGCCAGTGATTTCCCCTGCGCCCCTTGCCTGCAAAAGAAATGCACTTACCAACCGACCGCGCAGGATGCCCGTCAGTTTGACCTGAAACGCGAGCAGCCGCTGTGCTTCACGCGTGTGAATCCCGAGCGTGTCGCCAGCCGACTGAGCACGTTGTTAATGGCTGAGGAGCTGCGCTGATGCAATTGGCTTTTGTTCTGTACAAATATTTCCCGTTCGGTGGCTTGCAGCGCGACTTCATGCGCATCGCCCTCGAATGCCAGAAGCGCGGCCATCAGATCCGTGTCTATACGCTGATCTGGGAAGGCGACGTGCCGCCCGGTTTCGAAGTGCTGGTGGCGCCGGTCAAGGCGTTCTTCAATCATCGGCGCAACGAGAAACTCACGGCGTGGATGGAAGCGGATCTGGCCAAGCGTCCGGTGGACCGCTTGATCGGTTTCAACAAGATGCCGGGGCTGGACGTCTACTACGCCGCCGACGGCTGCTTCGAAGACAAGGCGCAGAACCTGCGCCATTCGCTGTACCGCCGCTGGGGCCGCTACCGCCACTTCGCCGAGTACGAGCGCGCGGTGTTCGCCAAAGACGCGAAAACCGAAGTGCTGATGATTTCCGAAGTGCAGCAGCCGCTGTTCATCAAGCACTACGACACGCCATTGGAGCGCTTCCACCTGCTGCCGCCGGGTATCGCCCAGGATCGTCGCCGGCCGGCGGATGCCGACCAGATTCGCGCCGGTTTCCGCGCCGAATTCAGCCTCAAGGACGATGAATTGCTGCTGGTGCAGATCGGCTCCGGGTTCAAGACCAAGGGCGTCGATCGCAGCCTCAAGGCGCTGGCTGCACTGCCCGCCGAGCTGAAGAAGCGCACCCGGCTGTTTGTAATCGGCCAGGATGACCCCAAATTGTTCCAGATGCAGAGTACGACTTTGGGCCTGGGCGACAACGTGACCTTCCTCAAGGGTCGCAGCGATATCCCGCGCTTCCTGCTTGGCGCCGACCTGTTGATCCACCCGGCGTACAACGAAAACACCGGCACAGTATTGCTCGAAGCGCTAGTCGCCGGGTTGCCGGTGCTGGTCAGCGCGGTCTGCGGTTACGCCCATTACATTGCCGAGGCGGACGCCGGGCGAGTGCTGGACGAGCCGTTCGATCAGGCGCAACTGACGCAGTACCTGACTGACATGTTGAATGACGACGCTGCACGCGCGGCCTGGAGCCGCAATGGTCTGGCTTTCGCCGAGACGGCCGACCTCTACAGCATGCCGCAGCACGCGGCCGATGTGATTCTGGCGGAGCACGCTTAAATGAAGTTGATGCTGGCTGAACCGTTCAAGAGCCTTTGGGCCGGGCGCGACCCGTTCGCCGAAGTCGAAGGCTTGCAGGGCGAAGTCTACCGCGAGCTGGAAGCTCGACGGACTCTGCGCACGGAAGTCGACGGCAACGGATTTTTCGTCAAGATCCACCGGGGCATCGGCTGGGGCGAGATCTTCAAGAACCTGCTGACCGCCAAGCTGCCGGTGCTCGGCGCGGGTCAGGAGTGGAAGGCAATCCAGCGTTTGCAGGAAGTCGGGGTGCCGACCATGACCGCCGTGGCTTACGGCGAGAAGGGCAGCAACCCGGCGGATCAGCATTCGTTCATCGTCACCGAAGAGCTGGCGCCGACCATCAGCCTCGAAGACTTCAGCATCGATTGGGTCAAGAACCCGCCGCAGCCGAAACTCAAGCACGCGCTGATCGCTGAAGTGGCGCGCATGACCGGCATGATGCACCGCGCCGGGGTCAACCACCGCGACTGCTACATCTGCCACTTTCTGCTGCACACCGACAAGCCGATCACCCCGGACGATTTCAAGCTCTCGGTGATCGACCTGCACCGCGCCCAGACTCGCCCAAGAATTACTCAACGCTGGCGCAACAAGGACCTGGCCGCGCTGTATTTCTCGGCGCTGGACATCGGTCTGACCCGTCGCGACAAGCTGCGTTTCCTCAAGGGCTACTTCCAGCAACCGCTACGGCAGATCCTGGCGCAAGAAGCGCCGTTGCTGAGCTGGCTCGAAGGCAAGGCCAACAAGCTTTATGCGCGCAAACAGCGTTACGGGGATGCGCTCTGATGGCGGGTTGGACGCTTGAACCGCAATACAGCGAACTGGCCGAAGATTTCGGCAGCCTCGAAGCGGTGTTTGCCCTGCAGGGCGAGCGCCTGACCCGTGACCCTCTGTCCGAAGTCATCCGCGTGCAGCGCAACGGCGTGAATTACTACGTCAAACGCTACGTCGGCGCCGGTAAAGGCTTGCGCCGTTACCTGGGCAAGCCCCGGGTGAAGATGGAGTGGCAGAACCTCAAGCGCTTCGCCAAGTGGGGCATTCCCACCGCCGAAGTGGTGGCCTGGGGCCTGGAGCGACGTGGCGCGGCCTATGCCCGTGGCGCCATGATCACCCGCGAGCTGCCGCGCACCGAAGACCTCTCGGCGCTGGCCGAACGCAACGATCCGAAACTCAAGGATCGCCTGTGGGTTGATGGCATCAGCCGCCAACTGGCCGGCTACACCCGAACCATGCACGATCACCGCTTTACCCATAACGATCTGAAGTGGCGCAATTTGCTGATCGACGATCAGGCGCAGCTGTTTCTGATCGACTGCCCGAATGGCGACTTCTGGCGCGGCTTTTGGCTCAAGTACCGGATCACCAAGGATCTGGCCTGTCTCGACAAGGTGGCCAAGTATCACCTGTCGAACACCCAGCGCCTGCGCTTCTACCTGCAATACCGCGGACGTGATCGGCTGAATGCCGCCGACAAGAAACGGATTCGCCACGTGGTGAGATTTTTCGAGGGGCGCGAATGACTGATTTCCTGGCCGCTGAAGACCGGGCGCTGCTTGAGCGTCATGGCCTCGGCACTTTCGACGCGCTCTGGGCCAAACAGCTCGAAGCCGTGGACGAACCGAACACCGATGGCGGTGGCTGGAGCAGCGTGTTTCGCCTGGAGCTGGAAGGGCAGGCCTACTACCTCAAGCGCCAGAGCAACTACCTGACCCGCACCCTGCATGCGCCGTTCGGCGAGCCGAGTTTCGCCCGCGAGTTTCGCAATATCAGCCGCTACAACAAGTTAGGGATCCCGGCGCTGCAAGCGGCGTTCTTCGGTGAGCGCAAGGTCAAGGGCGATGTCCAGGCGATCCTGCTGACCCGTGCCCTCGACGGCTGGGACGATCTTGATTCGCTGTTGCAACGCTGGTCCGACCTGACCGCCGCGCAGCAATCGGCCATTCTCCAGGCCTGTGGACAACTGGCGCGCCAGCTGCACGGCGTGCGTCAGGTACACGGCTGCTTTTATCCGAAACACATCTTTTTGCAGGCTGATGGCGACGCGTATAAGGCGCAGTTGATCGACCTGGAAAAGACCCGACCCCTGCTGTTCGGCATGCGCGACCGGGTCAAGGATCTGGAGCCGCTGCTGCGTCGTGCGCCGGAATGGAGCGAAGCGCAATTGCGCGAGTTGCTCGCGGCCTATCTCGATCAGCCAGTCAACAGTTCGCTGGTCGACACCTGGGTGACGCGCCTGACTGCACGGCGCAGTCGCAAGGAGACCCGTTGATGCGCTTGTCAGAACTGAAAAACGCCGGACGTGCGCCGAGTCTGCCGCTGACGATTTCGCTTGCCGATGCGGCAGGCCCAGCGGATCTGCAACTGCTGAGTCTGCTGCGGGTGTTGCCGGGGCAGCGCTATGTCGGTGCAGGGGTGTGGCGCGGCCGGCCGGTGCTGGCCAAATTACTGGTGGGCAGCAAAGCTGCGCGGCATTTTCAGCGTGAACTGGCGGGCGTCAAGTTGCTCGCCGAACAAGGTCTGACCACGCCGCTGTTGTTGGCTGATGGCCTGACGGATGGCGAGGGCGGCTGGCTGCTGTTCGAGTTCCTCGAAGGTGCTGAAAGCCTCGGTGAGGCCTGGCAGAAAGTCGAATCGCTGCCAGTGCTGGCGGACGAGCAATCGGCGGTACTCGCCGAGGCGCTGGGCGCGATCGGTCAACTGCATGGCAAAGGCCTGTGGCAGGAAGATCTGCACCTGGACAACCTGCTGCGCCAGGGCGGTCAGCTGTACCTGATCGACGGTGCCGGGATTTGTGCCGAGACCGCTGGCCAGCCGTTGTCACGGCAGAAAGTGCTGGAAAACCTCGGGGTGTTTTTCGCCCAGTTGCCCAAGTCTCTTGAGCCGTTCACCGAAGAATTGCTGGTGTATTACCTGCTGAGCAACAGCGAACACGCGTTGCCGCTGGAAGCCTTGCAGAAGCAGATCGCCAAGGTGCGCGCCTGGCGCCTGAAGGATTACCTGATCAAGGTGGGCCGCGAGTGCACGTTGTTCAGTGTGCAGCGCGGTGCGTTCGGTCTGCGGGCGATCCGTCGCGAGGAAGAAGCGGCGATGCTCCCGGTGCTGGATCAGGCCGATGCACTGCTCGATCAGGGCCATCTGTACAAGACCGGCGGCGCGGCGAGCGTCGGCAAGGTCGAAGTGGCCGGGCGTACACTGGTGATCAAGCGCTACAACATCAAAGGCTTCGCGCACTGGCTCAAGCGTTTCTGGCGTCCGAGCCGCGCGTGGCACTCTTGGCGTGAAGGTAATCGTCTGGCATTCCTTGGCATCGCTACGCCGAAACCGCTGGCAGTGCTGGAAAAGCGCTTTTTGTGGCTGCGCAGCCGCGCCTATCTGGTGACCGAGTTCCTGCCAGGGCCGGACATCATCGAGCGCTTTGCGCCATATGTGGAAAGCGGTGCGGCGCCGGAGTCCGAGTTGCAGGCGCTGGATCAACTGTTCGCACGGTTGATTGCCGAGCGCATCAGTCATGGCGACTTCAAGGGGCATAATCTGTTCTGGCAGGAAGATCGCTGGGCACTGATCGACCTGGATTCGATGTGTCAGCACAGCTCTGTCGGAAGTTTCGCAGCGGCCTATGCGCGGGATCGGGCACGGTTCATGCGCAACTGGCCCGAGAGCAGCGCGCTGTATCAGGTGATCGATCAGCGGTTGCCCAAGGACATCTCCAGCGCGGCCTGAACCGCCTTCGCCAGCAGGCTGGCTCCCACATGGGATAGCATTCCCCTGTAGGAGCGAGCCTGCTCGCAACAGGGCTTTAAAGCCCCAAAAAACTCCCGTTGAGCAATAGCGGACAAACTGCACTGACTTGTCCTACAGCTTCTCCAGAAGCCATGAACTGTGCCCGCTCCAGCCCCGATGCTAGCTTGCCCTGACCACTTCGGAGGGCAAGACTTGACCATCAAAAACGCTTTAACACTCAGCACCTGCGCATGGCTTTTATCCGGCTGCGGCACCGCCGCCTCGGTCCTGCAAATGGACGCTGACGTCGCCCGCGACATGCGCAAACAGAAAACCTACTGCCAATCGATTCCACGGATCTACAGCGGTCTGGCGTTCGACTTCTGTGTGCTCCACGCGCCCCCTGACCCCTCCGGCGTCCTGGTGCCATTCGTGTTGCTGGACCTGCCATTGTCCGGGGTGCTGGATACGGTGGTGTTGCCGTATACGATTTATCAACAGGTCGTGGATGGCAATATCGGCATCTATTGGCGAACAGATCGCGGGTAACTTTTTTTGCAATTTTCTCTGTTTGAAAACCAGAGCGAGTCGCAAGCGATTGTTGAAGCGGCAGCGCTCTTGTATCCGTCCGGGAGATACAGCGACTACATCGTCTATGTTGATGAAAGCGGTGATCAAGGGATGCAGAAGCTGGATCCCTATTACCCTATATTCGTGCTTGCTTTTTGCGTCTTTCAAAAAAGGCATTACTGCGAAAAGGTCATTCCGGCTGTCCAGAAATTCAAGTTCAACCATATGGGGCACGATCTGATCGTGCTGCATGAGCTGGAGATTCGAAAAGAAAAAGGAGCGTTCTCCAGCCTGTTCACTTCGAGAGTGCACAAGCATGCCTTTCTCGACGAATTGACCGGCATTATCGAGGCCATCAATTTTGTCCTGATCAGTTGCGTTATCGACAAGGCCTTGCTGCGCGAAAAGCAGGCATCTGCGGACAACCCCTACCACTTGGCTCTCGGCTTCTGTCTGGAAACGCTGCATGAGTTTTTGCAGGAAAAGCATCAACATAAAGTGTTAACGCATGTGATTTTCGAGCGGCGAGGCAAGCGGGAGGATAACGAGCTTGAGCTGGAGTTTCGCAGGGTTTGTGGCGGGTCTAACCGATTGGGGGTTCAACTGCCGTTTGACATCGTCTTCGCCACAAAACAAGTCAATTCCACCGGATTGCAGCTGGCTGATCTTGTTGCAAGGCCGATCGGCATGAGTGTTTTGAGGGCGGGTCAGGAAAATCGCGCGTTTGATGTGCTCAGGCGCAAGTTCTATTGCAGCGGTGGGCGGAATAAAGTTGGGAAAGGTTTCGAGAATTGGGGGTTGAAGGTTTTCCCTCCCCCAGAAAGCGAAAAGCCCCGGTGATCTCACCGAGGCATTAGCGCCGACCGGGATCCCCCAGCCCATTTGCACGGAAGTCTATGTTGAGAGGCTCGGGAGTGTCAACGCAAAGGCCGGCCAGTTCCGCTAGAGGCTTGTCGGCGCTTTTACGCTATAATCCCGCCCTTTAGCTGTCTCTCGCCCGGTGCGAGGGCACATCAATTTTCAAGGCGCATCGCGCCTGAATGCAGACTAAAGAGGCTAGACCCTGTGGCATTGACGATTCTTGGCCTGTCCGGCGCCCTTAGCCATGACCCTTCAGCCGCCTTGTACATCGACGGCAAGCTGGTGGCGGCGGCTGAAGAAGAGCGCTTCGTCCGCGATAAGCATGCAAAGAACCGCATGCCCTACGAATCGGCGAAGTTCTGCCTGGAACAGGCCGGTATCAAGCCGTCCGACGTTGACGTGGTGGCGATTCCGTTCGCCCCGATCAGCCTGTTCGGCAAGGCCCGCTGGCACTACGCCAAGCGCTACTGGTACGCGCCGGATCGCGCCCTCGATGCGATCCTGATGGGCAACCGTCGCTACAAGCGCTATCGCAACAAGATCGTCTGGTGCCTGGAGCAACTGGGTTTTGATCCGAAGAAGATCAAGATCGAGCCGGTCGAGCACCACCTCGCTCACGCCTCCAGCGCCTACCACTGCTCGGGTTTCAAAGAGAAAACTGCGATCCTCGGCATCGACGGCAAGGGCGAGTACGCCACGACCTTCTTCGGTTATGGCGAAAACGGCAAGATCCACAAGATCAAGGAATTCTTCGATCCGGACTCCCTCGGCGGCCTGTACGGCGCGATCACCGAGTTCCTCGGTTTCGAGATGCTCGACGGCGAGTTCAAGGTCATGGGCATGGCGCCGTACGGCGACGCCAGCAAATATGACTTCTCGCGTCTGGCCTCGTTCGAGAACGGCGAACTGGTGATCAACACCGACTACGCCAACGTGATCGGCCTGCGTCGCTACAAAGAGAAGGGCAAAGGCTTCTACTTCTCGCCGAAGCTGATCGAGTGGCTGGGTCCGAAGCGTGAAGGCGATATCGCCGACGAACCGTACATCCACTACGCCGCCAGCATGCAAGCGCTGTTCGAGAAACTGGCGTTGCAGATGATCGATTACTACCTGGGCGATGTGCTCAAGGAAACCGGCAAGCTGGCCTTCGCCGGTGGCTGCGCGCTGAACGTCAAGCTGAACCAGAAAATCATCGCCCGCGATGACATCAAGGAACTGTTCGTCCAGCCTGCGTCCGGCGATGCCGGCACCGCGGTCGGCGCAGCAGCCTATGTGTCCCACGCCCGTGGCGTGCCGGTCGAGAAGATGGAACACGTCTACCTCGGCCCGTCGTACAGCAACGAAGACGTGATCGCCGCGTGCGCCCGTCACGAGAACAAGCCGACCTGGCGCAAGCTCGACAACATGCCGGAGCAGATCGCCAAAATCATGGTCGATGGCAACCCGGTGGCCTGGTTCCAGGGCCGCATGGAATTCGGTCCGCGTGCGCTCGGTGGTCGTTCGATCATCGGTTGCCCGAGCGTGGCCGGTGTGGCTGACCGGATCAACCACCAGATCAAGTTCCGCGAGCGCTGGAGGCCTTTCTGCCCGTCGATGCTCGACACCGTTGCACCGCAGATGATCAAGATCGATCACCCGGCGCCGTTCATGACCTTCACTTTCGAAGTGGCGGAAGAGTGGAAGACCCGCGTGCCGGAAGTCGTCCACGAAGACGGCACTTCCCGTGCCCAGGTCCTCAAGCGCGAATACAACCCGCGCTACTACGACATGATGAAGGCGCTGGAAAACCTCACCGGTAACGGCGTGTCGCTGAACACTTCGCTGAACCGTCGTGGTGAGCCGATGATCTGCTCGCCGACCGACGCCCTGAACATGTTCTTCGGCTCCGATCTGCAGTACCTGATCATGGAAGACATTCTGGTGGTCAAAGAGGGCGCAAACGCTTATGACTCGCTCGGCTGAACGCCATGTGCTGCAGTTCTGTCACGGCTATGACGGGCCGTTCCTCGACTGCGCACGGCAGTACGCCAGCCTGTTCGCGGGCACCGGTTATCGGGTGACCACGGTCTTTCTGACCGGGGCCGCCGATAGCGAGGTGGCCGCAGCGTGTGCTTCCGATGAAGTGTTGTTCATGGAATACAGCTCCAAGGCCATTCGTGGCCTGAAGCTGGGCGCCATCGGTGATCTGCGCAAGATCGCCGCTTCACGCAATTTCAGTTTTTGCATCGCCCATCGCTTCAAGCCGATCTACATCGCCTTGCTCGGCACGTCGCTGCCGGTGATTGGCGTGCACCACGCGTTTGACGATTACAAACGCGGCACGCGCAAGCTGTTCGCGCACATTTTCCGCAAGCGTCTGAGTCTGCTCGGCGTCTCCGATGCCGTGCGCGACGACATGCGGCGCTGCCTGCCGAAATGGCCGTCGACCCGCATCCAGACCTTGTACAACCGCATCGATGTGCCGGCCTTGCAGGCCAGTCAGGTGTCGGCCCGCGAGGCCCGCGAGACCCTCGGTCTGGCGGCGGATGCGTTCATTGTCGGCAACGTCGGACGGCTGCACCCGGACAAGGATCAGGCCACCTTGCTGCACGGTTTTGCCGCGGCGTTACCCGGTCTGCCGGGCAACAGTCAGCTGGTGATTCTCGGCAAGGGCCGTCTGGAACAGGATCTCAAGGAGCTGGCGCGCGAACTGGGCATCGGTGATCGGGTGTTGTTTCTCGGTCAGGTGCCGGACGCGCGCAATTACTTCCGCGCCTTCGATGTGTTTGCCCTGAGCTCCGATCACGAACCGTTCGGCATGGTGCTGCTGGAGGCCATGGCGGCCGGCGTGCCTTTGCTCGCCACTGCCTGTGGCGGGGCCAAGGAAGTGGTCGAAGGTGTAGGGATTCTGTTCCCGCTGGGCGATGCCGAACATCTTGCACAAGGCCTGCAACATTTGGCCGGTATGGATGATCAGCAGCGCCGGCAGTGCGCCGAGCTGATGCTCGATCGCCTGCGTGAGCGTTTCTCCGACCGTGCGGTGCGCGACACCTTCTGGCGTCTGCCGCAAGTTACCGATCTGGCACCGAGGGGCTGATGCTCAACCGATTTCAAGGCTGGCGCGAACGTGGCTGGTCGCCCGTTGACGCCTCCACCTATGCCACCGCCTGGCAGCGTTTTGGCGGCAGTGTCGCGACCCATCCACTGGTCGTCGAGCGTCTGGCGGATCTGGCCGGCATCCCGGTGCGCTATCTGGCGTGGGAGCAGGACGGTGAAGTCAAAGCGGCGATCCCGACCTGGGGCCGCGACCTGGCCCTGTCCAAGGACGTGCTCAAGCGCAACGGCAAGAAAGGCCTGTTCGACCTCGGCAATGCCGAGCTGATCCTGCCGGCCGCTGCCGATGCCCAGGCACCCCTGCGCCATCGCGCACGCTATCTGTCGGCGCTCAACGAAAACCGCTTCAGCGGCCTCAAGTTGCAGACCGAACAATTGGCCATGGCCCGCACCCCCGAAGAACTGTCGAAGAAGTTCCGCTACAACCAGCGCCGCGAACTGCGCCTGCTGGAGGAGGCGGGTGGCGTGGTGCGTCCGGTTGCCGAGTTCTCCAGTGCCGAACTGGCGGCGATCTACTGTGATCTGTTCCAGCGCCGCTGGGGCTTCCCGGCCACCGGCGCGGCGCGCATGGCCGAAGTCATCGAGCTGCTGCGCGAACTGCTGATCGGCTCGGTGATCTTCCTCAATGATGCGCCGATCGCCATTCAACTGGTGTACCGCGTCGAAGCGCCGGAGTGGATCAGCGTCGAGTACATCAACGGCGGCGTCGATCCCGAAACCCGCGAATTCAGCCCCGGCAGCGTGTTGAGCTTCCTCAATACTCAAAGCGCCTGGGAACACGCGCGAGCACTGAACAAGCCGCTGCGGTTTTCCTTCGGTCGCGCCGACCGTGAATACAAGGATCGCTGGTGCAATCCTGTGCCGGTGTTCACCGTATGAGTCAGCCCATGAGCCGCAAACAGCAACTGCTCAAGCGTCATCGTCGCAATAAACGCATTACCTTGCTGATCGCCCTGAGCGTGTTGATCGCGCTCGGTGTGCTGGTCGCGTGGTGGTTGCCGCTGGTGCTCGCGGTGGTTGGCTGGGTCGCCCATGAAGCGTGGTTTGCCGATCACCTGTTCTATTCGCCGAAAGACGATTACCAGTACAGCTTTCCGCCGTTTACACCGCAGCCGAAGGTGCATTTGAGCGGCGAGCAATTGCGCCTGGACGAGGGTGTGATGCTGGTCGACGAAGCGACGTTGATCCTCGCGGTAAAGGTTAAAAGCACCTGGCTGGGACGGTTCTTTGATCCACGCGTCGAACTGCTCGGCGGGACGCATCCTGATGCACAAGCCTTCGAGCGCGGGGTCAATGGCCTGCGTTACCTGAACCTCAGCGGTCAGGCGCAAGCTCTGGCGCAAGGCCAGTTGCGCTTGCGCGGGCGCTTCTGCCGGGTCTCCGGCGAGCCGGTGCTGTGGGCACTGGAGCAACCGGACTATCGCCGTCAGCGGGTGATGGTGATCGCCCCGCACGCCGACGATGCCGAGTTGGCTGCCTATGGCTTGTACAGTCAGGCCGACGAAGCCTGGATCGTCACCCTGACCGCTGGCGAGATCGAAGCCGAACATTATCAGCAGATGGGCATGAGCAAGGTCGAGGCCGCGCGGCTCAAGGGCCGTCTGCGTGCCTGGGACAGCCTCGCCGTGCCGCGTTGGGCCGGTGTGCCGCAGGAACACTGCGTGCAACTCGGTTACTTTTGCCTGCAACTGGCGGCGATGCAGGCCGCGCCGAATCAGGCGGTGGGCTCGCGTGAAGCCGACCTGAACGACACGCGCCTGTTTCGCCAGTTGAATCCGTTCACTCTGCCGGGCGATGTCGATGGTGCGCCGAGCTGGAACAACCTGCTGGCCGACCTGCGTGAAGTGCTGTTGCGCGCCCGTCCTGACGTGATCGTGCTGCCGCACCCGACTCTCGATCCGCACCCTGACCATATCTGCGCCCAGCAAGCTGTTTTGCAGGCGCTCCAGGGTCTCGACTGGCAGCCGACGCTGCTCGGTTACGCCAACCACTTGCACGACAACGACCGCTGGCCGATGGGCAACACCGGGCAGGGCATTGCCTTGCCGCCGGCCTTCGATTCGGCGGTGCCGATGCAGCCTTTGTGCCTGCCGCTGTCCATCGAGTTGCAACGGGACAAGGCCATGGCGCTGGGCATGATGCATGACCTGCAGCCGCCGGCACCGATCAAGCGTCGCCTGCGCCGGGTTATCCAGCGTGTGCTCGCCGGGCGGGCTGGGTCGGTGTACGGCGAAAACGAATTTTTTCGAAAAGCAGTCAGGCGCCAGGAGTTGTTCTGGCTACTGAAGCACGGTGAGACAGGCGTCCAGCGGGGAGAGTCATGAGTCAACGGTTCAAGGTGTTGCAGCTGCAACCCGACTACAACGTCAAAGCCCATGACTTTGCCGACCTCGCCGAGCAGATCGTCAAGGCGCTGCCGAGCGATCGCTATGAGATCACCGCGGCTTTCCTGCGCGGCAAACCGGGGCCGGGCGAGCCGGTAAGCCGGGCCGACCATTCGGTGTACTTCGAGTTTTCCGACAAGTCGCTCAAGGGCATGCGCCTGCGGGCGATGTGGCAGTTGTACAAGTTCTGCCGCCGGGAAAAGTTCGACGTGGTGATCTGCAACCGCTTCAAACCGGTGAACATGATGCTGGCGCTCAACCGCTGGTTGAAGGTGCCGCTGTGCATTGGTATCTCCCACGGTTTCGGCGAGTACGATCGCTTTTACCGGCGTCGTCAGACCCAGCGTCTGATTGATCGGCACTGGCGCTTCGTCGGTGTGTCGCCAGCGGTCAAACAGTACCTGCTCGATTGCGATTGCGGCTTCACCGACCAGAACACCTACGCCATCACCAATGCCATCGACATCGAGCAGGCCGAGGGCTTGCAGCACAGCCGCGAAAAAGCTCGCGAGTTGTTGGGCCTCGATCCGAATGTGCGTTTGATCGGCGCACTGGGGCGGCTGGTGTCGGTCAAGGGCCACACCTATCTGCTGCAAGCCTTTGCCGCATTGAAGGACAAATACCCGAACACCCAGTTGGCGATCATCGGTGCCGGGCGCCTGCAGGCACCGCTGGCGGCCGAGATCGAGCAACTGGGCCTGAGCGGTCGCGCGCACCTGCTGGGCTTCAAGGAAAACGCTCTGCAATACGTGCGTGCGTTCGACATCTGGACCATGCCGTCGCTGGCCGAAGGCCTGGGCCTGGCCTTGCTCGAAGGCATGAGCGGCCATTTGCCGGTGATCGCTTCGAACGTGCCGGCAATGTTGCCGCTGATCGAAGGTGCCGGTGGTCTGGCGATCACGCCCAAGGACGTGCCGAGTCTGGTCGCCGCGCTGGATAACTATCTGGCGCTGTCGGACGACGAGCTCAAGGCCAAGGGCGAACAGGCCTACCGTTATCTGCAGGAACAACACGACATCGAGGTGTTCCGTCAGGAATATCTGGACCTGATCGATTCCGGCCTGGAGCAGGCCCGCAAGGAGCAGCCGTGAGCGAAGAACAAGTCATGAGCGAAGCCAACGCCCTCGTCACCGTGATCATCGCCTCGTACAACCACGGCCCGTACATTGAGGAAAGCATCCTCAGTGTCCTCAACCAGAGCTACAAGAACATCGAGTTGCTGGTGGTCGACGACGGTTCGAAGGACGACAGCGTCGAGCGCATCAGCGCGTTGCAGGCGCAGTACGGTTTCGATTTCCGTGTGCAGCAGAATCAGGGCCTGACCAATACCCTCAACGGCGCTATCGCCCGTTCGAAGGGCAGCCTGATTGTGCCATTCGGCTCCGACGACATCATGTACCCCGAACGTATTGCCACCCAGGTGGCGTACATGGACGGCAAGCCTGAAGTCGGGATCTGTGCCGGCAATATCGAGCTGATGCACGCCGACGGCAGCCTGTATCCAGAGAAACGTCAGCGCCGCGACGTGCCGTTTCGTCGCCTCGATTTCGACGACATGTTTCTTGAACGCAAGCCGTATCCACCGGCACCGACGTTGATGATCCGTCGTGAGGCGCTGGAAAAGGTGGGAGGGTTCGATCCGACGATTCGTCTTGAAGACCTGTACATTGAGCTCAAGGTGACCCGGGCTGGCTACTTCATCGACGGTTTGAACGTGGTGATGGCGCGCTACCGCAAGCACGCCACCAACTCGTACAAGAATCATCGCTTCATGATCGAGAACATCCTGCGCACCTATGCGCTGTTCAGCGATCATCCGCTGTACGACGAAGTGCGCTTCAAGGCGCTGAACTCGATGTTCCTCAAGACCGCCAACCGTAATCGCAAACTGGCAAGGGAGTTGCTGGCGCAGATCCCGTTCAAGGCCTGGAACAAGAAGACCTGGCGCGGACTGGGGCGTTTACTCTTTTCCCCGCTGGAAAAGGACTGAGGCAGCGGTCGCTCGCGCTCAGCGGGCGACCTTCTCCGGCAGGCGCTTTTCGCCCTTCTGACGCTGGCGCAGCCAATGCACAACCTTCTTGCCGGCAGCCATGCCCGGCTGCTCGATATAGAGGAACGTCACGCTGCTGATCAGAATCAGCAAGCAGGTGCAGACGGCCACCAGGGGCAGGTACACCGCCGTTTCCCGCGCATCGATATTCAGCAGCAGCGGCAGCCGTTGCACCATCAGCCATAGTACGAACCCGTGCAGCAGATAGGTGCTGTAGCTGATTTCGCCGAGCCAGCGAATGCTGCGTGGTTTCAGCGCGCCGAACAGATTATTGCCGGACGCCACGATCACGAAAAACAACCCCAGCAAAAACAGCGGTGCAGTCTTGAATGCACGACTGAACGCGGTGAACGCAATAACCAGCGCGAGCACGGCGATGATGCTTGCCAGGCGTGACTGGCTCCATGCCACGAGCGCCGGTCGGCGAATCCAGTAGGCGGCGGCGATGCCACCGAGGAAGCTCGCCAGAAAGTGTTTCTTCAGCGAATGTTCCCAGCCGATGACCTGGTACAGCGTGTAGATGCCGATCAGGCACAGTACCACCTGCAACCAGCTGCCGCGGTAGATGAACACCAGCCCGGCCAATGGCAGCGCCATGTAGAAAAAAACCTCATAGGCCAGCGTCCAGGTGACGTTGGATATCAGCATGCCGGAGTGGCGGTACTGGTTGATGTCCGGGCGGTCGAACGTCAGCCAGGCGAGGATCTGTTTGAACAGCTCCAGGCCAGGCTCCTTCATTTGCCAGCCCTGCAAGTGGAAGATCGAGACGAACACCAGCAGCATCAGTGGCAGATAAAGCGGATACAGGCGAAATACCCGTGACACGCCGAACGCCAGCCAGTCGTGGTTGCGTCCCTGCGCGAGCAGGCGGCTCCAGAACAGAAAACCGGTGATCATGAAGAACAGCGCGACGCTGCCTTGACCCAGCATCGAATAGAAGTTGCTCGGCGGAAAATCGATCACCCCGGTGCGCAGGAAAATCCAAGTGATGATCGAGTGGTGCACGAACACACCAAACGCCAGATAGCCACGCAGGCCGTCGATGCTGGCATATCGACTTTCGCCGGAATGCTGCAGGTGCCGAGCGATTTTCGGCACCGCGCGCAACAGCAGGGCGGAAGTGACGATGGCCAGCAGATAGGCTGCCAGCGCGATAAGCGGATTGGTTTCGATCATCAATGAACCCGAGCCGGGGTGTTGCCGGCCAGCACTTGCCTGTGCAGATTTTCAACCGCGGATTTAGACGCCGTCATGGCGTACCCCTGGAGCAACGCATCGAGGTGATCCTCGAACAGCCAGCGTTTGTCGACAGTGTAACGTTGCATATGACGCAAATTGCGTTGGCGCAGGGAAAGACTGAGCGGGGTAGGGTAGATGCGCAGGTCGGCCAGATCGATCAAGCCGAACTCGCCGTCTTCCAGTACCAGTACGTTGCCCAGGTGCAGCGAGCGGAAATAAACGCCTTTCTCGTGCAGTTGCGCCATGAATTTGCCAAAGCGCTCTACCAGCGCCTGGCGCACCGCCGGAGCGGTAATGCTCTGCAGCACCTGACGCAGCGTGTGCCCCGGCAACGGCGCGTAATGCACAGCGCTGCTGCCATCGTCGAGACGGTACAGGTTCAATATTTGCGGGGTCGGGATGCCCATCTGACGCAGTTGTTCGCTGTTGACCGCGAAACGTTCGGAGTAGGGATTGAAGCTGCCGGAGGTGTACCAGCGGCGACGGCGGAACAGCTTGAGGAAACTGCCGTCGGTCAGGCGCAGGACTTTCGGGCCGAGGCCATCTTCTTCAATGATCTGGGCTGTGCTGCTCATGTGCTCCAGGTCAGCGGTCGCAAGCTTTTGCACCGGCTGGGTCAACAGGCGCCGCGCGCGTTGATTGATGCTCAACGCTGCGATCAGTGCCAGCGGGATCCACAACAGGAACCAGTGTTCCTTGGGCCGCGAAATGATCCCGCCGCCTTCGGTCAGTCCGGCGCCGATACCGAATACCAGCCAGGTCGAGGCAATGATCAGCAGTGGCTGCACACGCTGGCGCCAACTGCTCAGCAGGCCCCACAGCAGGAAGAACAACCAGGGCAGCAAGCCGATGATGCCGACGTAATACAGCACACCCAGGATAAAGCTGTGCGGCTCCTGAAAGCTGATGCCGTTACCGGGGTCTACGGCAAGGCTGGCGCTGTAGCCATGACCGATCCATGGATGATCGGCAATCATGTGCAGTACCTTCTGCCAGATTTCCAGACGATAGGAGTCGCCACGTTCGGTGATCATCTGCGAAAACTGCGTAATGACTGCTACGCCGCTCAGGACCAGCGCGATCAGTAACCCCACCGAGCGCTTGTTCCAGCAGATGAAACACAGCCACAGCGCCGCCATGGTCAGTGCCACCAACGGCGTCCGGGAACCGGTGCCGATCACGGCCATGAACATGATTGCCATCGCCGGCAAGCTGAGCCACATCATCTGGCGACGTTTGCAGGTCATGGTCACGCTCAGCCAGTAGGCGCTGAAGAAGCCGAACAGGTGCGAGCTGAGCAACGGGTTATCGAAGGCACCACCGCCGATCAGGCGCATGCCCGGCTCATAAACCCGGGCGAACATGAACAGGAAAATGGTCGTGGCAATCAGCGCGACCAGCGCCGCGCCGAACAGCAAGGGTTGCAGGATGTCGCTACGGTAGCGCACCAGCAGGTAGCAGCCGGCAAACAGCAGCAAGGTATGCAGTGGCGGCTTGAACATTCCGCCGAGCGGCTCCCCGCCCGGCCCCCAGGCGAGGCTGAGCAACGCCCAGGCGGCGAACAGCAGGGCCGCGATGAAAATCGGCTCGCGCAGCAGCTCCTTGAGTTCGCGCGGGCGCAGGCACAGCGCGATCAGTGTCGGAATACTGAACAGGCCATAGAACAACTTGTGATGCAGACTTCGACCCGGCAAGAAGAACAGCGCGCACAGGAGCAGGAAATAACCGGTGGGAAGAATCCACAGGCTAATGAAATCGAAAATCCGATTGGACGTACTGCTGAAGCCGCGAAGTTGCATGCTGTGAGATTCATTCCTGAGGTTGATCGACCATTCGAGTGATGGCTATTTGATGCAGAAGAGGTGCATAACAATAACAGCCTTTCGCCGATTGCCAGAACCCTGAAGAAGCTGTGCTAAAGTCAGCGTCCTTTTTATCGACTTTCGCGTGATATGACCGATTCCAGTCCCGCCGCAAGCCCATCGAGCTTGAAAATCTACTTCCGCCTGCTCGGCTATGTCCGGCCGTACATCAGTCTGTTCCTGATCAGCATCGTCGGCTTTCTGATTTTCGCCTCGACGCAACCGATGCTTGGCTACATCCTCAAGTACTTTGTCGATGGCCTGTCCAACCCTGAAGCGGTGCTGTTTCCTTCCGTGCCCTATCTGCGTGACCTGCAGCTGCTGCAGGCCGTGCCGCTGTTGATCATCCTGATCGCCGCGTGGCAGGGGCTGGGCTCCTATCTGGGCAACTATTTCCTGGCCAAGGTTTCTCTCGGGCTGGTGCATGACTTGCGTGTGCAGTTGTTCAACAACCTGTTGGTGCTGCCTAACCGCTATTTCGACAAGCATAACTCCGGTCATCTGATTTCGCGTATCACCTTCAACGTGACGATGGTCACGGGGGCGGCAACAGATGCGATCAAGGTCGTAATCCGTGAAGGCATGACGGTGATCTTCCTGTTTGCCTCGCTGTTGTTCATGAACTGGAAGCTGACGCTGGTGATGGTGGCGATCCTGCCGCTGATCGCCGTAATGGTGCGCACCGCCAGCAAAAAATTCCGCAAGCAGAGCAAGAAGATCCAGCTGGCGATGGGCGATGTCACGCATGTGGCCTCGGAAACCATCCAGGGTTATCGCGTGGTTCGCAGCTTCGGCGGCGAGGCCTATGAAGAAAAGCGCTTCCTCGATGCCAGCCAGGGCAACACCGACAAGCAACTGCGCATGACCCGTACCGGCGCGATCTACACGCCGATGCTGCAACTGGTGATCTACACCGCCATGGCCGTGCTGATGTTCCTGGTGCTGTACCTGCGCGGTGACGCCTCGGCCGGTGACATGGTCGCCTACATCACGCTGGCGGGCCTGTTGCCCAAGCCGATCCGTCAATTGTCCGAAGTCAGCTCGACCATTCAGAAAGGCGTGGCCGGTGCCGAGAGCATTTTCGAGCAACTGGACGTCGAGCCGGAAGTCGATACCGGCACCGTCGAGCGCGATGCGGTGAGTGGCCGTCTGGACGTGCGCAACCTCAGCTTCACCTACCCTGGCACCGAACGCCAGGTGCTGGACGACATCAGTTTCTCGGTCCAGCCAGGGCAGATGGTCGCACTGGTCGGGCGTTCGGGCAGCGGCAAGTCGACGCTGGCCAACCTGATTCCGCGTTTCTATCACCACGACAAGGGCGAAATCCTCATCGACGATGTGGAAGTCGAACAGTACAAACTGCTCAACCTGCGTCGTCACATCGCTCAGGTGACTCAGCACGTCACTCTGTTCAGCGACACCGTGGCCAACAACATCGCTTATGGCGATCTGGCCGGTGCGCCGCGAGAAGACATTGAAAAAGCCGCGCGTGATGCCTACGCGATGGACTTCATTTCGCAGTTGCCGCAAGGCCTGGACACTCAGGTCGGCGAGAACGGCGTCTTGCTTTCCGGTGGCCAGCGCCAGCGTCTGGCGATTGCCCGTGCGTTGCTGAAGAATGCACCGCTGCTGATTCTCGACGAGGCCACCTCGGCACTCGACACCGAGTCCGAACGGCACATTCAGGCGGCACTGGATCAGGTGATGAAGGGGCGTACCACGCTGGTAATCGCTCACCGTCTGTCGACCATCGAGAAGGCCGACCTGATTCTGGTCATGGATCAGGGGCGCATCGTCGAGCGCGGCACCCACGACCAGTTGTTGGCGCAAAATGGTTACTACGCGCGCCTCAACGCCATGGGCCTCGATGCTCCGGCCGAAGATATCGCCTGACTCCAGGCCCTGCCCTGTGGGAGCGAGCCTGCTCGCTCCCACAGTCGTTTGTATCCAGACCTTTACCCTTCTTGACCAAACCGGAATAAAACCGGGCACCGCGCTTGTTAAGGTTCCTCAACGAACTCTGACTTCCATCGAGGGGGCCATCCCCGTCGCGCGGGTGCTTTCATGCTGCAACGCTATCTCTGGAAACTGCTGCCCAAGCCGCAGCGGGCCTTTCTGCTCGGGCGCCTGTCGGTGGTCGATCGGCAGGTGGTGAACAAGTCGATGTCGGCCAACCTGACGTTTCCCCAGCCCTTCCAGCAGCGTGCCTGCCTGTTTATTCATGTTCCGAAATGCGCCGGCAGCAGCGTTTGCACGGCGCTGTTCGACGGCTGGCGACCCGGGCACTTGCCGCTGTATTGGTATGAAGAGCAGTTTCCCGAGCAGTTCGCCAACGCCTTCAAGTTCGCTTTTGTCCGCGACCCGCTGGAACGTGCCTATTCGGCCTACGCCTTTTTGCGTGGCAACGAGTTGAGCGCGCGTGACCATATGGCGCAACGGCTGGTGCGGCAGTACCGGGATTTCGACGCTTTTGTCGCGCGCTGGCTGCATCCGGAAACGATTGCCCGGCAATTGCACTTTGCCGCGCAGACCGACTTTCTGACGGACTCGCTGGGGCATCTGGCGCTGGACTTCATCGGTTATCAGGAACACCTGACGCGGGATTTTAGTCTGGTTTGCGAACAGTTGGGGCTGACTGGCGAGTTGCCTCACGTCAACGGCTCGCGGGAACGGCAATCGATGCCGGCGCGCGAGTTCTGTTCGGTGCGCACCCGGCGTCTGGTACGTCGGGTTTATCAGCGTGATTACGAGTTGCTCGGGTATGAATGAGTCCCTGTCACTTCCGCTACAGAAGCTCGCCATTCGGCCTTACGGTCTGGCGCTCTCGCACCTGGCCCGGGCAGCGCTCAAGGCACAACACCCACGCTGCCTGTGGTTGACCGGATTTTCCGGCGCCGGCAAGTCAACCCTGGCCAATGCCCTCGAACTGCACCTGCATGCGTCGGGTCTGCACACCTTTTTGCTCGATGGCGACAATGTGCGCAATGGCCTGTGCCGCGACCTGGGCATGAGCGATCTCTGCCGCCGGGAAAACATCCGGCGTATGGCCGAGGTGGCGCGGTTGATGGTCGACGCCGGGCTGATTGTGATCGTTGCGGCCATTTCGCCGTTCCGCGCCGAACGCGACGCCGCGCGCAGGCTGTTTGCCCAGGATGAATTCATTGAAGTGCACGTCAGCACTTCGTTGGAAGTCTGCGCCCGTCGCGATCCGAAAGGGTTGTATCAGGCCGTGCGGGAAGGCCGGATCACGCACTTTACGGGCGTGGACAGTCCTTACGAAGCGCCATTGGCAGCCGAGTGGCAAATCGACACCGAGGCGCTGGAATTGTCCGAAGCCTGTGGACAACTGGCGGCACTGGTGCTCAAAAAATGAGCAAAGTAACGGACTGTTTCATCCTGTTGCAGGCTGCACGCAAGCCTGCGCCAACCCTGTGTTAATATCGCGCCCCTGTTCATTTTGTATGTGGGTTGCTCCATGAAGTTGTCCATGCCGCGATTCGATCAAGCCCCAGTCTTGGTGGTCGGCGATGTCATGCTCGACCGTTACTGGCATGGTGGAACCTCACGGATTTCCCCTGAGGCACCGGTACCGGTCGTAAAAGTCGAGCAAATCGAAGACCGCCCGGGCGGTGCTGCCAACGTTGCCTTGAACATTGCCGCGCTGGGCGCGCCGGCGTCACTGGTCGGTGTGACCGGCGACGACGAAGCCGCCGACAGCCTGAGCAACAGTCTCAAGGGCGCGGGCGTGCGTGCCCTGTTCCAGCGCATTGCGCATCAGCCGACCATCGTCAAACTGCGGGTCATGAGCCGGCACCAGCAGTTGCTGCGTATCGACTTTGAAGAACCGTTTGCCACCGATGCGCTGGCCCTGGCCTCGCAGGTCGATGATCTGCTCGAAGGCATCAAGGTGCTGGTGCTGTCGGACTACGGCAAAGGCGCGCTGAAAAACCATCAGGCCCTGATTCAGGCGGCCCGTGCCAAAGGCATTCCGGTGCTGGCCGATCCCAAAGGCAAGGATTTTTCGATCTACCGTGGTGCGAGCCTGATCACGCCGAACCTCAGTGAATTCGAAGCCATCGTCGGCGGTTGCGCCGATGAGCACGAACTGGTGAGCAAGGGCGCGGCCCTGATGCACGATCTCGAACTCGGCGCGCTGCTGGTCACCCGTGGTGAACACGGCATGACCCTGCTGCGTCCGGAGCATCCGGCGCTGCATTTGCCGGCCCGTGCCCGTGAAGTGTTCGACGTGACCGGTGCTGGCGACACGGTGATTTCCACCCTGGCGGCGGCGATCGCTGCCGGTGAAGAACTGCCGCACGCGGTGGCGCTGGCCAATCTGGCGGCGGGCATCGTGGTCGGCAAACTCGGTACTGCGGCGATCAGCGCCCCGGAACTGCGCCGCGCGATTCAGCGTGAAGAAGGTTCGGAGCGTGGGGTGCTAGGTCTGGAACAGCTGGTGCTGGCAGTGGCCGATGCCCGTGCGCATAACGAGCGCATCGTCTTCACCAACGGCTGCTTCGACATTCTGCATGCCGGGCACGTGACCTACCTCGAGCAGGCGCGCGCCCAGGGCGACCGTCTGATCGTGGCGATCAATGATGACGCCTCCGTCAGCCGCCTGAAGGGGCCGGGACGTCCGATCAACAGTGTCGACCGACGCATGGCGGTACTCGCCGGCCTCGGTGCGGTGGACTGGGTGATCAGTTTCCCGGAAGGCACCCCGGAAAACCTGCTGCGCGAGGTCAAGCCGGATGTGCTGGTCAAGGGCGGTGATTACGGTATCGACCAGGTTGTTGGTGCCGATATCGTCAAGGCTTACGGCGGCACGGTGAAAGTGCTGGGTCTGGTGGAAAACAGCTCGACCACTGCGATCGTGGAGAAAATCCGCGGTAACTGATTCAAGCTAAAAAGATCGCCGCCTGCGACAGCGCCTACATTGGAATGCGTTTCCCTGTAGGAGCTGCCGCAGGCGGCGATCTTTTGCTTTTCAGGAACTGACTTTCTTGCGCGGTACGATCTTCTTCAGCAATTGCCTGGCCTTGCCGCGCAACCGCGCCAGTCCCGTGGGTTTCTCCGGCGGGGTCAGGCCTTGTTGGCGTAACCAGTCCTTCCAGCGAATCCGCTCGTCACGCACCAGCCAGCCATCCTGTCTGGCAAAGCTTTCGGCCAGATACAGACCGCGCGTGCCCGCCGGAGACAGCTGACCTTTCTTCAAGGTATACAGCTCGGCCAGCGGTTCGCCGTCCTGCAACGGCATCAGATACAAATCCGGGCGCTTGCGGTCCAGTCGCGCCACCAGTTGATCACCTTCCAGGCGTTCATCGACGTGAAACAGACTCAGGGATTTGGCTTCCTTTGGCACGTCCAGGCGCAAGTCATAGATAAGTTGCAGCGATGCTGTCGGCAGATGCACGTAGGCCCGTGGTCGTTCGAGCAATTGCAGATTGGCGCAGCGCACCGGTCGTGCCGAGCCGGACAGCGGCGTCAGGCGAAACGGCAGGGCCTCGCGATAGTGCAGCGCGGAGGAGTAGGGCGCCGGTAGCCAGGTGTCGTTGAAGCGTCCGCCGAGCCAGCCTTCCGGGGTTTCCAGCAGGCACTCTTCGGCAATTTCCTGAATCGCCGTGTGCAGCGGGATGTTCAGTTCTTGAGCAGGCACGTAACCGGAAATCAGCTTGAGCACGACGTCCCCGCGATCCTGCCGACGCTGGCGCACCAGCACCCAGTAATCGCGATTCTGCCAGTGCAGGGTCAGGCGCACAGAGACCCCGAGGTTGGCCAGTTCCACCGCAAAGCGCTCGGCATCCGCCACGCTCACCGGTTTGCGCCGCTGCAGGGTCTGGGCGAAATTCAGCGGCATGCCGACGCTCTGATAAGTCAGGCCTTCGGGCGTGGCCTCGACGAACAGCGGCAGCGTCTTGAAGTTGCTCGGGTTCTTTCTGATGAGCGTGCGCGGCATGTCGGCTCCTGCTTAAGGCCGCGGGGCGGCGTCAGTGACCACGGAGGACCTGGGCAACGGTCGCAACGTTATGGGCGAGGTGCAGCGGATTGATCGTCCCGACAATAGCACTGGCCACGCCGGGCTGCTGGAACAACAACTCGAAGCTGGCGCGCACCGGATCCACGCCCGGACTCAGGCATACATGGCCGCTGGCCAGGGCTTTTTTCACCAGAATGGCTTTGCCGTGGGCAGCAGCATAGTCAATGACTGCCTTCTCGTTCTGTTCGTTCAGATTGTAGGTGACCATCGCGCAGTCCCCTTGCTCCAGCGCCTTGAGTCCGCCCTCGACCGTTTTGCCGGAGAAGCCGAAACCGCGAATCTTGCCCTCGGCCTTGAGTGCGGCGAGGGTGGCGTAGACCTCTTCGTGTTCGAGGATGGCCAGATCGTTGCCGTCGGAGTGCACCAGCACCAGGTCGATAAAATCGGTTTCAAGACGTTGCAGGCTACGCTCGACCGACATCCGCGTATGCGCCGCACTGAAGTCATGGCGCGACAGGCCGTCGGCAAACTCTTCACCGACCTTGCTGACGATTACCCAGTCCTGCCGCTGGCCGCGCAACAACGGGCCGAGGCGTTCTTCGCTGCGACCGTAGGCCGGGGCGGTGTCGATCAGGTTGATGCCCAACCCTTTGGCCTGCTTGAGCAGCATGCGTGCCGCGTCATCGTCGGGAATCTGGAAACCGTTGGGGTATTTCACGCCTTGGTCGCGGCCAAGTTTGACCGTGCCCAGGCCCAGCGGTGAAACCATCAGGCCGGTGCTGCCCAAGGGGCGATGCAGTTCGTGCAGGGTCGCTACGCTCATGGCAACAGTTGCTCCCAGGCTGGTACGCCCATCGGTGGTTTTGGCAGTGCCGGTAATGGCTCGGCCGGTTGCGGCTGGATGCCGTCGCGCTCCAGCGCAGCGATGACCCGGTCGGCGAAGTCCGGCGCCAGTGCGAGTTTGGTCGGCCAGCCCACCAGCAGGCGACCCTCCTCGGCGAGGAAGGCGTTGTCCGGACGGCTCAGGCCGGTTTGCAGCGGCTCGGCACGATCCACGCGCAAGGTCGCCCATTGCACCTGGCTCAGATCGATCCATGGCAGCAACTGGCCGAGCTCTTTCTGCGCGGTGGCGATCTGCTCGGCAGGTTCGCGGGCCACGCCATCGCTTTCGGCAATGTCGCCGCCCAGGTACCAGACCCAGTTGCCGTCAGCGGCCGGGTGGGTGGTGACGGTGATGCGCGGCTTGGTGCCGCCGCCCAGGCAGTGAGCGTACAGCGGCTTCAGGCTTGGGCCTTTGGCGATGATCATGTGCAGCGGTCGGCGTTGCATCTGCGGATGGGTCAGGCCTAGGTCTTCCAGCAATCGGGCAGTGCCGGCGCCGGCACTGAGGACGATGCGTTGGGCGTGGATTTCGCGACCGTCGACCTTCAGGCCGACCAGCACACCGGCTTCCAGCAGCGGCTCGATGGTTTGCCCGGCGAGCAGGCCGTCACCGGCCAGATCGGCCAGGCGCTGGATCAGGCTCGGCACGTCAACCACCAGTTCGGCGAGGCGATAGACCTTGCCCTTGAAGCGCTTGTCTTGCAGGGCCGGCGGCAGTTGATCGCCCTTGACCTGATCGACCCGGCCACGCACGGCTTTGCTGGCGAAGAAACTGGTGAGGTTGCCGGCGAGGGTGCCGGGCGACCACAGGTAATGCGCTTCGGACAACAGGCGCACGCCGGACAGGTCCAGCTCGCCGTTGCCGGCCAGCGCTTCACGCCAGCGGCGCGGCATGTCGGCGATGGCTTCCGAGGCGCCGGTCAGCGCACCGTGCAACGCATATTTGGCGCCGCCGTGAATGATGCCCTGGGACTTCACACTCTGCCCGCCACCGAGGCTGGCACTTTCCACCAGCACGGTCGAAAAACCCTGACGGCGCAGACGCGCGTTCAGCCAGAGGCCGGCGACACCAGCGCCGACAATCAGAACGTCGGTGGAAATAACGGATGGCATGCAACGACCTCAGTGTTCAAGACGAGGGCGCAGTATACAGACTCGGGAAAGAGCGGGATTTGTCGATGATCAACAGGGCAGATGCAAAACCAAATGTGGGAGCGGGCTTGCTCGCGAATGCGGTGTGTCAGTTAACAGAAATGTTGTTGCCACACCGCCTTCGCGAGCAAGCCCGCTCCCACAGGGGATTTGCGTTACTGCAAATCAGTGCCCGGCAGTCTTGGAGAACAGCTGGATGACCACCACGCCGAGCACGATCAGCGCCATTCCGAGCATCGCCGGCACGTCCAGCTTCTGCCCATAAATGAACAGCGCTGCGACGCTGACCATGACGATGCCCATGCCCGCCCACACGGCGTAGGCGACTCCCACCGGCACAGTGCGCACCACCAGCGTCAGCATCCAGAAGGCGATCCCGTAGCCGACGATCACCAGAATCAGCGGCAGCGGGGTGCTCAAGCCTTTGACCGCTTTCATCGAAACGGTGGCGATCACTTCGGCGCAAATGGCGATGGCCAGAAAGGCGTAGGCGTTCATGTGTAGATCCTCATGTAAAACGTTGCTTGCTGAGGCGGCATTCTAGTCGCTCGCCAGATGGGGTAAAGTCATTACCTATCTGTTTTTAAGATGGGCTGCAGCATGAATACCCTGTGGAATCTGGAACAATTGCGCGCCTTCGTCAGCGTCGCCGAACAGCGCTCGTTTTCTGCCGTGGCGCGCCAGCAACGCAAGGCGCAGTCGGCGATCAGCAGTGCGATTGCCATGCTGGAGGACGATTTGGGCGTCAGCCTGTTCGAGCGTAGCAGTGGTCGCTCACCCAGGCTCACCGAAGCGGGCGAAGCCTTGCTCGAAGAAGCCCGGGAAGTGCTGCGCCAATGCGAGCGCCTCAATGGTCGGGCGATGGCGATGATGCGCGGTCAGGAAGCGCAGCTTCGGGTGGCTCAGGATGAAGCCATGCCGTATCAGGCACTGGTGGAAAGCTTCGATGCGCTGGCCGAGCAATTTCCCAGCCTCGAAGTGCAACTGACCAGCGCCGCTCAAGGTGAAGTCGCACGCAAACTGGTCGAGCGTCGCGCCGATCTGGGCCTGCTGTTCTATCACGACGAAATTCCCGAAGCGTTGGAACGACGGGTACTGGGCCGGGTAGAAATGGTCACCGTCTGCGGCATCAATCATCCGCTGGCGACGCAGTCCTACGTCACCTGCCAGCAACTGGCACAGCATCGGCAATTGCTGATGTCGACGCAAACCAGCGTCTACCCCGGCAACGAACCGGCCAGTCCGCAGGTGTGGCGCGCTGACAGTTTCTATGTGATGGCCGAATGGCTGGTGCGGGATCTGGGCTGGGCCTGGCTGCCCCGGCATGTGGTGCAGTATTCGGCCTATCACGGCCTGATGGTCGAACTGGACAGCGAATGGACCCCGCCGGCGTTGGTGGTGGAGCTGGTCTGGCGCCGGGATGAACCCCTCGGCCCGGCTGCGCGCTGGCTGGCTGAACGTTTTGCCGTGCACTTGCGGGCGATTGGCGACAAAAGTCGATAAACTCCGCCGCCATGAATAGAACTCTCTACACCGCGCTGTTTTACCTGGGGCTGCCATTGGTGGCGATTCGGCTGTGGCTGCGCTCGCGCAAAGCCCCGGCGTATGCCAAACGGATTGGCGAGCGCTTCTCCTACGGGATGCCGCGACTGCAACCCGGCGGGATCTGGGTGCACGCGGTGTCTGTGGGCGAAAGCATTGCCGCCGCGCCGATGATTCGCGCCTTGCTGCAGCGTTATCCACAGCTGCCGATCACCGTGACCTGCATGACGCCGACCGGATCGGAACGGATTCAGGCGTTGTTCGCCGGCGAACCGCGCATCCAGCATTGTTATCTGCCCTACGACTTGCCGTGCGCAGCGGCGCGTTTTCTTGATCACGCCAAACCGAAACTGGCGGTGATCATGGAAACCGAACTGTGGCCCAACCACATCCATCAGTGCGCCAAGCGCGGGATTCCGGTGGCGCTGGCCAACGGCCGGTTGTCCGAACGATCGGCCCGGGGATATGGCCGTTTCACTAAGCTGACCGCGCCGATGCTCGCTGAAATGAGTTTTTTCGCGGTGCAGACCGAGGCTGAAGCCCAGCGCTTCCGCGATCTCGGCGCGCGTCCGCAGACGGTCGAGGTCACTGGCTCGATCAAGTTCGACCTGACCATCGACCCGCAACTGCTGCAGCGCGCCCATGAGTTGCGCGGCCAATGGCAGGCGCTGGAGCGCCCGGTGTGGATCGCTGCGAGTACCCACGAAGGCGAAGACGAAGTGGTGCTCGACGCCCATCGCCGACTGTTGGCGAACTACCCGAATGCATTGCTGATCCTGGTGCCGCGCCATCCCGAGCGCTTCAACTCGGTGTTCGAGTTGTGCCAGCGTGAAGGCTTTGCCACGGTGCGCCGTTCCACCGATGCCAACGTCGAGGCGGACACTTCAGTGCTGCTCGGCGACACCATGGGCGAGCTGCTGTTTCTCTATGCGTTGGCTGACAGTGCTTTCGTCGGCGGCAGCCTGGTGCCCAACGGCGGGCACAATCTGCTGGAGCCGGCGGCCTTGGCCAAACCGGTGCTCAGCGGCCCGCACCTGTTCAACTTCCTCGACATCGCCGCGCAATTGCGTGAAGCCGGCGCGCTGGCCGAAGTGGATGATGCCGAAGGGCTGGCGGTGGAAGTGCAGCGCTTGTTCGAATTGCCGCGCGATGCCCAGCGCATGGCCGAGGCGGGGCTGGCGGTGATGCGGCGTAATCAGGGTGCGTTGCAGCGGTTGCTGGATGGGCTGGGCCGGTTGATCAAATAGTCGCCCGGAACATTTATTGTGGTGAGGGGATTCATCCCCGATCGGCTGCGCAGCAGTCGTTAACCCTGCTTGCCATATCTGACTGAATCACCGCGGTGAATGGTTTTGGGGCTGCTACGCACCCCATCGGGGATAAATCCCCTCGCCACAGGGGATTTTCCAGATTGTTTAGGGCCGGGCCTTGAGCTGTGCTTCGGCTGCCTTGGCCAGATCCGGTGGCAAGAAGTCCTTGTCCGGGTTGTAGTCGGCCTTCAGATAGCGCGCCAGGTCTTGCAAGTCACCCGGATTCAACGTTCCTGCCGCCTGCTTCAAGCGCAGGTTGTCGAGGATGTAGTCGTAGCGGGTGTTGTTGTAGTTGCGCACCGAGGTGTACAGCTGACGCTGGGCGTCGAGCACATCGACGATGTTGCGCGTACCCACCTGATAACCGATTTCCGTGGCTTCCACTGCGCTCTGGTTGGAGATGATCGACTGGCGACGCGCCTGCACCTGCTCGACATCGGTGTTCACCGCGCGGTGCAGGTTGCGGGTGTTTTCCACCACTTGCCGGCGCAGGGATTCGCGCTGTTGCTCGCTCTGATCCAGTTGCGCATAGGACTGGCGCACTTGCGAACTGGTCAGCCCGCCACTGTAGATCGGAATGTTCAGTTGCAGGCCCAGGGTGCTTTGCTCGACGTTGCCACTGTACGGCGTACCGAAGGCGTTCGGGTTGGCGAAACCGAGGGCGTCGTTGTCACCCTTTTCGTATTTGGCCACGGCATCGAGGGTCGGCAGGTGACCGGCCTTGCGCTGTTTGAGGGTCTGTTCGGCGGAGCTGACCGCAAAGTTGCTCGCCAGCAGATTGAGGTTCTGCTTGCCCGCCGTGTCGACCCAGGCCTTGGCGTCGTTTGGCGCCGGCGGCAGGATCGGCAGCGTGTGGACGATGCCCTGAATCGAGTTGTACTGACGGTTGGTCAGGGTGATCAGCGCTTCGAACGCATCGTCAACCTGACGCTGCGCAACGATACGGTTGGCGCGCGCGGTGTCGTAACTGGCCTGCGATTGCAGGACATCGGTCTTGTCCGACAGGCCGACATCGAAACGCTCGTTGGACTGGTCGAGCTGACGCTTGAACGCGGCTTCTTCAGCCTTGGTCGAGGCCAGGTTGTCCTGACTGCGCAGCACGTTGAAGTAGCTTTCGGCCGATTGCAGGATCAGGTTCTGTTCGGTGGCTGACAGTTGCAGCGCGGCTTGTTCGTTGACGTCTTTCGCCGCTTGGTACTGGAACCAGCGATCGGCGCGGAACAAGGGTTGTGCCAGGGTCGCCTGATAGGAATGCGCGCTGCGATTGGCAGTGGCTGAAGGCTGGTCGATCGAGGTGCGCACATCCGCCACTTCGGCGCCGCCGGACAGGTTAGGCAGCAACCCCGCGCGTGCCTGCGGCACCACTTCTTTCTGGGCGCCGTACTGGGCGCGGGCGGCGGCCAGATCGGCGTTGTTGTCGACGGCTTCCTGATAGACGCTGACCAGATCGGTCTTGGTCGACAAGGGCGCTTCTGCTGCCCAGGCCATTGCGTTGGACGCACAAGACACGGCAAGAGCCAGTGAAAGTTTGCGCAGCATGAGGCGATCCCTAGCAAAAATATTACGAAAATAATGTGCGCGCCAAGGCTACGGCGCGGCCCCGGCAGCGTCAAGGCGCGCAGGGCACAGCGAGTGTAGTTGCGCAATCGTGCGGCAACAATCCTGCAAGTCCCGGTAATTGCGCCATTCATCATGGTGTTTGCCGCGGTGTTGGCGTTCTTTGCCGGTTGTGTCTAGACTGGCCGGGTTCTTGTCGGGGTGCCTTGCTATGAGGCTGAGATCGAATAATTTCGGATCCCGTTGAACCTGATCAGGTTAGCGCCTGCGTAGGGAACAAGATTTCTCGTCACCCGGCGAGTCCTCTTGTGCTTCGTCCGGGATATTGTTCGACAATCGAACGCTCGACGACGATGCACAGCACCAGTCCTGGTGCGCGTCCGTGCCTTTCAGGTTCTGCTCCGACAATCCATTGCCTGGATGCTGTCTGGAGAGCCCGTGATGACTACAAAAGCAAAAAACGCGATCAACCTGAGTGACTCGGCCAAGGTCGATGAGCAGTCGGTTCAGCCGTTCACCCGTTCGCAAAAAGTCTACGTTCAGGGCTCGCGCCCGGACATCCGCGTGCCGATGCGCGAAATCACCCTCGATGTGACGCCGACCGATTTCGGTGGCGAAATCAACGCGCCGGTCACCGTCTATGACACCTCCGGCCCGTACACCGATCCGAACGTGGTGATCGACGTGCGCAAAGGTCTGGGCGACGTGCGTTCGGCGTGGATCGACGACCGTGGCGACACCGAACGTTTGCCTGGCCTGAGTTCCAATTTCGGCCAGGAGCGCCTCGCCGACCCTGAACTGACCAAACTGCGTTTCGCTCACGTCAACAACCCGCGCCGGGCCAAGGCCGGGGCCAACGTCAGCCAGATGCACTACGCGCGCAAAGGCATCATCACCGCCGAGATGGAATACGTCGCCATCCGCGAAAACATGAAGCTGCAAGAAGCCCGCGCCGCTGGCCTGTTGACTCAGCAACACGCCGGCCACAGCTTCGGCGCGAGCATCCCGAAAGAAATCACCGCTGAATTCGTCCGCGAAGAAATCGCCCGTGGTCGCGCGATCATTCCGGCCAACATCAACCACGTCGAACTGGAACCGATGATCATCGGCCGTAACTTCCTGGTGAAGATCAACGGCAACATCGGCAACAGCGCCCTGGGTTCGTCCATCGAAGAAGAAGTGGCGAAACTGACGTGGGGCATTCGCTGGGGTTCGGACACGGTGATGGACCTGTCCACCGGCAAACACATTCACGAAACCCGCGAGTGGATCATCCGCAACTCGCCGGTGCCGATCGGTACCGTGCCGATCTATCAGGCGCTGGAGAAGGTCAACGGCGTCGCTGAAGACCTGACCTGGGAGCTGTTCCGCGACACGCTGATCGAACAGGCAGAGCAGGGCGTCGACTACTTCACCATCCACGCCGGCGTGCTGTTGCGCTACGTGCCGCTGACCGCCAAGCGCGTGACCGGCATCGTTTCCCGTGGCGGTTCGATCATGGCCAAGTGGTGCCTGGCGCACCACAAAGAGAACTTCCTCTACACCCACTTCGACGAAATCTGCGAAATCATGAAGGCCTACGACGTCAGCTTCTCGCTGGGCGACGGCCTGCGTCCGGGCTCGATTGCCGACGCCAACGACGAAGCGCAATTCGGCGAACTGGAAACCCTCGGCGAGCTGACCAAGATTGCCTGGAAACACGACGTGCAGTGCATGATCGAAGGCCCGGGCCACGTGCCGATGCAGTTGATCAAAGAGAACATGGACAAGCAGCTGGAGTGCTGCGACGAGGCGCCGTTCTATACCCTCGGCCCGCTGACCACCGATATTGCGCCGGGTTACGACCACATCACCTCGGGTATCGGTGCGGCGATGATCGGCTGGTTCGGTTGCGCCATGCTCTGCTACGTAACGCCGAAGGAGCACCTCGGCTTGCCGAACAAGGATGACGTGAAAACCGGGATCATCACCTACAAGATCGCCGCCCACGCAGCGGACTTGGCCAAAGGGCATCCGGGCGCGCAGATTCGCGACAACGCCTTGAGCAAGGCGCGTTTCGAATTCCGTTGGGAAGACCAGTTCAACCTCGGTCTCGATCCGGACACCGCGCGTTCGTATCACGACGAAACCTTACCGAAGGACTCGGCCAAGGTCGCGCACTTCTGCTCGATGTGCGGGCCGAAATTCTGCTCGATGAAGATCACTCAGGAAGTCCGTGAATACGCGGCCAACCAGCGGATCGACGCGGTCGACGTGGACGTCGCCCAGGGTCTTGCGGAGCAGGCCGAGCGGTTCAAGAAGGAAGGCAGTCAGCTGTACAAGAAGGTTTGATCTGACCTGAAGTCTGCGGTGTCTGTGCTGGCCCCTTCGCGAGCAAGCCCGCTCCCACATTTGAATCCAGCTGTTCACGAAACTTGTGTTCACAGGCGATCCAGTGTGGGAGCGGGCTTGCTCGCGAAGACGTCAGAACAGGCGCCAGGGATCTCAATGACAAAAATACTCCTCTGAGATAACACCTTGAGCATTCAACCCGGCACTTATTCCCCCGACCTCGCCGTACCCGCCGACAAGCGAGTATTCGGCGGTCGCGATCTGTTTTCCCTGTGGTTTTCCCTCGGCATCGGCCTGATGGTATTACAAACCGGTGCCTTGCTCGCGCCGGGTCTGGGCCTTTCCGGTTCGCTGCTGGCGATTTTCCTCGGCACGCTGGTTGGCGTGCTGCTGCTGGCAGCGGTCGGCGTGATCGGCAGCGATACCGGTCTGTCGTCGATGGCCGCACTGAAACTGAGCCTCGGCAGCAAAGGCGCGAGCCTGCCGGCGCTGCTCAACCTGCTGCAACTGATCGGTTGGGGTTCGTTCGAAATCATCGTCATGCGCGACGCCGCCAGTCTGCTCGGCAGCCGTGCGTTCAGCGAAGGTTCGCTGTGGGCCAGCCCGATGCTCTGGACCTTGTGCTTCGGCGCACTGGCGACTTTGCTCGCGGTCAGCGGGCCGCTGACGTTCGTGCGCAAGATCCTGCGTAAATGGGGTATCTGGCTGATCCTCGCCGCGTGCATCTGGCTGACCTGGAATCTGTTCGCCAAGGCTGATCTGGCGGCACTCTGGGCGCGTACCGGAGACGGCTCAATGCCGTTTGCCGTGGGCTTCGACATTGCCATCGCGATGCCGTTGTCGTGGCTGCCGCTGATCGCTGATTACTCGCGCTTCGGCAAGCGTGCGAAGAACGTCTTCGGCGGCACCGCCATCGGTTTCTTCATCGGCAATTGCTGGCTGATGAGCCTCGGCGTGGCTTACACCCTGGCCTTTGCGCCGAGCGGTGAAGTCAATGCGTTACTGCTGGCACTGGCCGGGGCCGGTCTGGGCATTCCGCTGTTGCTGATTCTGCTGGATGAGTCGGAAAACGCTTTCGCCGACATTCATTCGGCAGCGGTGTCGAGCGGGATTCTGTTGCGCTTGAAAGTCGAGCATCTGGCCTTGGCCATCGGCGTGATCTGCACCCTGATTGCACTGCTGGCGCCATTGGCGCAGTACCAGAACTTCCTGCTGTTGATCGGTTCGGTGTTCGCGCCGCTGTTCGGCGTGGTGCTGGTGGATCACTTCATCCTGCGCAAGCGCAGTGCTCAGGTGGCGTCAGCCGCATTGCGCTGGCCGGCGCTGTTGGCGTGGCTGGGCGGGATCAGCACCTACCACTTGCTGGCGAATCTGTATCCGGATGTCGGCGCGACCCTGCCGGCACTGGTGCTGGCAGGGCTGTTGCAACTGGTGCTCGGTCGGGCGTTCAGTTACGGCCCGGAAACAGCTCGGGTTTGAGAATGCCGTTCAGACGCGGGTAAGGGATCTTCAGTTCGACGTGGCCCAGCGCGTAAGGCGCGATGGTGCTCACGTCGTACTTGAGGATCACGCCACCGTAGGTCAGCGCCACGTTCGGGGTTTTGACGAACGGCCAGCTCTTCACGAAATCCGCTTCCTGATCGAGCTTGGTGCTGATCAGCCAGCTGTTGTGCGCCACTTGCGCCGCTTTCCAGAACGCCTCTTCCTGACCCGGCAGCAACATGTCCGACAGGTTCAGCACTTTATGCTGCTGGCGCGAGTAGTTGATGAAGCCGCGACCCGGCGTGCCATGGGCGCCGCCGGTGTCGAGGTAGCTCGACAGTTCGATGATCACCAAGCCGTCATGCTGCTCGCGTACCTTGGCCTGCAAATAGCTGCTGTTGCGCGGGCCGGCGTTGCGCAGGAATTGATCACGATAGGCGGCCAGGGTTGGCGCTACCGCTGCGTTTTGCTCGGTGCGGGTCATTTGCAGCAGGCGTTTTTCGATAATGCCGTCCAGCGCAGGCTCGGCCGCGAAGTGCACGGTATCGATATTCACCAGCGGGCAGTCCGGGTTGGAACAGCCGGGTTTCAGGGTTTCCGACGCATCGCGGGTGGTTTCCAGCGGCGTGCGGTAGTTGGGCTGGAACAGGTTGGCGCAGGCGCCCAGGGTCAGGGCGATGGCGGCCACGGAGGCAATTTTGAAAAGCGACATGGGCGTCCTTTCTGAAACAGGGGAAGGCAAAAAGTTATCCGCTTCGACTCTCGCCGAAGCAGTCAGTTCGCCACTAAGCTAATTAGAGTGGGTTTCGCCTCCACCGTCCATCCCGCTGACGGTAAAGGGGCTGCATCAATCATCGCGGGCGCGTTAGGATGGCGCGAAGTCGAGGCCGCCAGTAACCAAAAGCAGCCTCGTATTGGATTTGCAGCAAGAGAGGATGCTCATGACAGATTTTGCCAACGCCACTCCGGCCACCGTCGATGTCGTAAAGCGCGAGCGCTGCTACGAGGGCTTCTACAAGCTCGACCGTTTGCACCTGCGCCATGAGCTGTTCGCCGGGGGCATGAGCCGCGAGATCAACCGCGAAGTCTTCGTGCGTCACGATGCCGTGTGCCTGCTGCCTTACGACCCAAAGCGCGATGAAGTGGTGCTGCTCGAGCAGTTTCGCGTCGGTGCCATGGGCAAGACCGACAACCCGTGGCTGGTTGAGCTGGTCGCCGGTCTGATCGACAAGGCCGAAGTGCCGGAAGAAGTTGCTCACCGCGAGGCGCAGGAGGAAGCTGGGCTGGACATCAAGGCCCTGTGGCCGATGACCAAATATTTTCCGTCGCCGGGCGGCAGCAACGAATTCGTGCATTTGTACCTGGGGCACTGCAGCACCGAAGGCGTAGGCGGCCTGCATGGGCTGGAGGAAGAAGCAGAAGACATCCGCGTCACGGTCTGGGCCTTTGAAGATGCCTTGCAGGCCGTCCGTGACGGACGCATTGCCAACGCGGCGAGCATCATCGCCTTGCAATGGCTGGCGCTGAACCGCGCCGAAGTGAGGGGGTTATGGTCGTAAACAAGCTGCGCGATCGCTATCGAGTCGACCTCGCCGGGCTGCAAGCCGCCTGCGAGGCCAACTACGCGCGCCTGATGCGACTGGTGCCGGACATGCGCAACGACCCCGAGGCGCGGCGGATCGCCGTGACCCAGGGCGAGCAGATGCTCGGCGTGCTGGCCCTCGAAGTGCTGCAGACTTGCCCGTACACCACCACTTTGCAGGTGCGTCAGGAACACAGTTTGCCGTGGCTGCCGGTGCCGCAACTGGAAGTGCAGGTCTATCACGACGCGCGCATGGCCGAGGTGATCAGCGCCGAACATGCACGACGCTTTCGCGGCATCTATCCTTACCCGAACGCCGCGATGCATCAGCCGGATGAAAAGGCCCAGCTCAATCTGTTCCTGGGGGAATGGCTGAGCCATTGTCTGGCCCTGGGGCACGAGTACGAAGTCGTACGCTAGTTGTGAACTGCGTCCGGTTCGCCGGTTTCCCCTTTGCGTCATCCCCCAGCATAATTGCGGCACTCAACCGATTCCGTGCTTTTGCCCTGGGAGAACGCCTTGCCGAGCGTATCCACATTGACCACCGCCGATCCGGCGCTGCTGGTGCAGTTATCCGACAGTCATCTGTTCGCCGAGGCGGACGGCACACTGCTGGGCATGAACACCCGCGAGAGCCTGCAAAAGGTCATCGAACTGGTGCTCAGGCAGCAACCTCGGATCGACTTGATTCTGGCCACGGGGGACCTTTCCCAGGATGGCACTCTGGAGTCGTATCAACAGTTTCGTGAGATGACGGCGCAGATCGATGCGCCGGCGCGCTGGATTCCCGGCAATCACGATGAACCGCAAATCATGGCTCAGGCCGCGGTGCAAAGTGCATTGCTGGAGTCAGTGGTCGATGTCGGCAACTGGCGCGTGACCTTGCTCGACTCGGCGGTGCCGGGCTCTGTGCCGGGGTATCTGCAGGATGATCAGTTGCAACTGCTGGCGCGCTCGCTGAGCGAAGCGCCGGAGCGCCATCATCTGGTGTGTTTCCACCATCATCCAGTGCCGGTGGGTTGTGCCTGGGCGGAGCCGATAGGTTTGCGCAATCCCGAAGCATTCTTCGACGTGCTCGATCGTTTTCCTCAGGCTCGCGCGGTGCTGTGGGGGCATGTGCATCAGGAGATCGACCGCGAACGCAACGGCGTACGGCTGATGGCCTCGCCATCGACCTGCATTCAGTTCGAGCCCGGCAGTCACGACTTCAAGGTCGGCGAACAGGCGCCGGGCTATCGCTGGTTGCGGCTGCTGCCAGACGGGCGGCTGGAAACCGGTGTCGAGCGCGTTACCGACTTCCAATTCACCGTCGATTACGGCTCCGAAGGCTACTGATTTCGATCAAGAGCCCCTCACCCCAGCCCTCTCCCGGAGGGAGAGGGAGCTGACCGAGGTGTCTGGCATTATCCATCGACCTGAAAGAATGTGTCGATTATGGATTCGCTGAAACTCGCTCAAGTCGGTGTAGCTCTTGAATATCCCCCATTCAGTCCCCTCTCCCTCCGGGAGAGGGCTAGGGTGAGGGGCTTTCTCCCTGTAAACTCCGCTATCTTTCGCCGACACCCAGGGAGCTCAAATGTCCGGTTCGATCCTCTATATCCACGGTTTCAACAGCGCGCCGGCCTCGAAAAAGGCCTGTCAGCTGGTCGAGGTGATGGAACGGCTGGGTTTGAGCGACCAATTGCGTGTCCCGGCGCTGCATCACCACCCGCGTGAAGCCATCGGTCAGTTGCAGCAGGCGATTGCCGAGCTGGGCCGGCCGTTGCTGGTGGGAAGCTCACTCGGCGGCTACTATGCGACTCACCTGGCTGAGCGCCACGGCTTGAAAGCCCTGCTGGTCAACCCGGCGGTCAGCCCGCACCGGATGTTCGACGGCTACCTGGGCACACAGAAAAACCTGTATACCGATGAAACCTGGGAATTGACCCACGACCATGTGACGGCCCTGGCCGAGCTGGAAGTGCCGGCACCCGTGGATGCACAGCGTTATCAGGTGTGGTTGCAGACCGGCGATGAAACACTGGATTATCGCCTCGCCCAGCAGTATTACCGGGCCTGCGCCTTGCGCATTCAGGCCGGCGGCGACCATGGTTACCAGGGTTTTGCCGAACAATTACCGGCGTTGTTGAGTTTTGCCGGCATTGGCGCCGATTTGTATCAGGCAATCGATTTCACCGCACTGTGAAGTCTTGCCCCTTTTTCATTGAATCACTGACGACGAGACCCTATGGCCACTCCCAGCGCTAGCTCTTATAACGCCGACGCCATCGAAGTCCTCTCGGGCCTCGACCCGGTGCGCAAACGCCCCGGCATGTACACCGACACCAGTCGGCCGAACCACCTCGCCCAGGAAGTCATCGACAACAGTGTCGACGAAGCCTTGGCCGGCCATGCCAAATCGGTGCAGGTCATTCTGCACGCCGACCACTCGCTGGAAGTCAGCGACGACGGTCGCGGCATGCCGGTCGACATCCACCCGGAAGAGGGTGTGTCGGGTGTCGAGCTGATCCTCACCAAGCTGCATGCGGGCGGCAAGTTTTCCAACAAGAACTACCAGTTCTCCGGCGGTCTGCACGGGGTGGGTATTTCCGTGGTCAACGCCCTGTCGACCGAAGTCCGGGTGCGCGTGAAGCGTGACGGCAATGAATACCAGATGACCTTCAAGGATGGCTTCAAGGCCACCGAGCTGGAAATCGTCGGCACCGTCGGCAAGCGCAACACCGGCACCAGCGTGTACTTCGCGCCGGATCCGAAATACTTCGATTCACCGAAATTCTCCATCAGCCGCCTCAAGCACGTGCTCAAGGCCAAGGCTGTGCTGTGCCCGGGGCTGCTGGTCAGCTTCGAAGACAAGGGCACCGGCGAAAAAGTCGAGTGGCATTACGAGGACGGCCTGCGCTCCTATCTGGTGGACGCGGTCAGCGAATTCGAACGCCTGCCGGACGAGCCGTTCTGCGGCAGCCTCGCCGGTAATAAAGAAGCGGTCGACTGGGCGCTGCTGTGGTTGCCGGAAGGTGGCGACGCGGTGCAGGAAAGCTACGTCAACCTGATCCCGACGGCGCAGGGCGGGACCCACGTCAACGGTTTGCGTCAGGGCCTGCTCGATGCGATGCGCGAGTTCTGCGAATTCCGCAGCCTGCTGCCACGCGGCGTGAAGCTGGCGCCGGAAGACGTCTGGGAACGCATCGCTTTCGTGCTGTCGATGAAGATGCAGGAACCGCAATTCTCCGGCCAGACCAAAGAGCGTCTGTCGTCCCGTGAAGCGGCGGCATTCGTTTCCGGCGTCGTGAAAGATGCATTCAGCCTGTGGCTCAACGCCAACCCGGAAACCGGTCTGGCGCTGGCCGAACTGGCGATCAACAACGCCGGTCGCCGCCTCAAGGCAAGCAAAAAGGTCGAGCGCAAGCGCGTCACCCAAGGCCCTGCGTTGCCGGGCAAACTGGCTGACTGCGCCGGACAGGATCCGATGCGTTCCGAGCTGTTCCTGGTCGAAGGTGATTCCGCCGGCGGTTCCGCCAAGCAAGCGCGGGACAAGGAATTCCAGGCGATCCTGCCGTTGCGCGGCAAGATCCTCAACACCTGGGAAGTCGATGGCAGCGAAGTGCTGGCCAGCCAGGAAGTGCACAACATCGCCGTGGCCATCGGGGTCGATCCGGGTGCGGCAGACATGAGTCAGCTGCGCTACGGCAAGATCTGCATCCTCGCCGACGCCGACTCCGACGGTCTGCACATCGCCACGCTGCTGTGCGCGTTGTTCGTCCAGCATTTCCGCCCGCTGGTGGATGCCGGTCACGTCTACGTAGCGATGCCGCCGCTGTACCGCATCGACCTCGGCAAAGAGATCTACTACGCCCTCGACGAAGCCGAGCGCGACGGGATTCTCGATCGTCTGGTTGCCGAGAAGAAACGCGGCAAACCGCAGGTCACCCGATTCAAAGGTCTGGGTGAAATGAACCCGCCGCAACTGCGTGAAACCACCATGGACCCGAACACCCGGCGCCTGGTGCAGTTGACGCTGGGCGATGATTTTGCCGAAACCTCGGAAATGATGGACATGTTGCTGGCGAAGAAACGCGCCGGTGACCGCAAGACCTGGCTCGAATCCAAGGGCAACCTGGCCGAGGTGCTGGCCTGATGCGGTTTGGCTGGGCCTTGGCGGGTGCGTTGCTGCTGAGTGCGATGAGCGTGTCGGCGGAGCCGCTGCAGGAATTGCGCGTGCTCTCCGAACACCCGGTCGAAGGCATGCGTGGCGGTAACCTGTCGGGACTGGCCATGTGTGGCAGCGAGTTGTGGACGGTGTCGGACCGCGATGACGATCAGATCTATCGGCTGAATACCGCCGATCAGGTCTGGCAGGCCGAGGCCTTGCACATCGACGTGCCGCTGGTGCCGGAGACCGGTTTGCCGTGGGGATTGCGCTCGCGCAATTGGGCCGCGTCGTTCGTGCGCGGTGGCGACCTCGATTTCGAAGGCATCAGTTGCGACAGCGCCGGCAATCGCTACATTGTCAGCGAGGGCCACGCGGCGGTCTTGCAGGTGCCCGTCAGCGGCCCGGTCAACTGGCTGAAGATTTCGCCGATGATGGTTCGCGAAGCGCGGGCCAGTGGCATGCTCCTGCATTTCAATGCGATCTTCGAAGGTTTGGCGATCAACCCGGCGGGCGATCAGATGTGGCTGGCCGGCGAACGGCAAAACCGCGGCCTGCTGCTGATCAAGCGTCAGCAGACGGTGTGGGATTGCGACGGTCGTTGCGTGCTGCTCAGCGAGGGCGGCAAGGAGATGCAGCCGCCGCAGTTTCCGCACGCCAAAGCGGTCGACCGCGACTTTTCCGACCTTTCGTTGTTCAACGGCAAATTGTTTACCCTTGAACGCAACGCCTTCCAGATTTGTCGGCGCGATGCGCAGACTGCCAAGGTCGAGCGCTGCTGGTCGTACGCCGCTGAACTGTTGCAGGCCAACCGCCGTTACGCGCAGAACTTCGGGTTGGAAGAAGCATTGATCGTTGACGCTGAGGGTGCGTGGATCGGCGTCGACAATAATTTCGGCCCCCGCGCCGACGGTGAGGTAAGGCCGATCGTCTGGCGCTTCGCCGCGCCTGAAGGTGGCTGGAGCGCCAAACCGTGAGTCAGCAACCGCCGGGCAAGCGCGCCGGCCGGGTGTTGATGATTCTGGCCTGGTGCGCGGGGCTGTTTCTGGCCACGCGGTTTTTCGGCCAGTGGGAAGAACGTCAGCAGAATCCGAATGTGGTGGTCACGTCCGAGCAGCATGGCGGCGTGATCGAAGTGAAGCTGGCCGGCAACGCCCAAGGGCATTTTGTCGCCAGCGGTCAGATCAACGGTGAGCCGGTGGAGTTCATGCTCGACACCGGCGCGACCGATGTGGCGATCCCGGCGGATCTGGCCAAGCGCTTGAAACTGGAAGAGGGTTTCGGTGTGACCCTGAGCACGGCCAACGGCCTGAGCCAGGGCTACCGGACAAAGATCGACCGCCTGCAACTGGGCGACATCGTGCTGCGGGACGTCCGCGCGCTGGTGGCGCCGGGGCTGCATGGCGATCAGGTGCTGCTCGGCATGAGCGCCCTGAACAAACTTGAATTTACCCAGCGCGGTGGCACCATGCTGCTGCGCCAGACAACGAACCGATGAGGCCCGCATGAGCGACTCCCTTGATCTCAGCCTGGACGGTGTAGAACGCCGATCGCTGGCTGACTTCACCGAAAATGCCTACCTCAACTACTCCATGTACGTGATCATGGACCGTGCCCTGCCGCATATCGGCGACGGCCTGAAACCGGTACAGCGGCGCATCATTTATGCGATGAGCGAGCTGGGGCTGGACGCCGATTCCAAGCACAAGAAATCGGCGCGTACCGTCGGTGACGTGCTCGGCAAGTTCCATCCGCACGGCGATTCGGCGTGTTACGAAGCGATGGTGCTGATGGCCCAGCCGTTCAGCTATCGCTACACGCTGGTCGACGGCCAGGGCAACTGGGGTGCGCCGGACGATCCGAAGTCCTTCGCCGCCATGCGTTACACCGAAGCACGCCTGTCGCGCTATTCCGAAGTGCTGCTCAGCGAGCTGGGCCAGGGCACCGCTGATTGGGGCCCGAATTTCGACGGTACCTTGCAGGAACCACTGGTGTTGCCGGCACGTTTGCCGAACATCCTCCTCAACGGCACCACCGGCATCGCTGTCGGTATGGCCACCGACGTGCCGCCGCACAATCTGCGCGAAGTCGCCACTGCCTGCGTGCGCTTGCTTGATGAGCCGAAAGCCACGGTCGAACAGCTCTGCGAACACATTCAAGGCCCGGACTATCCGACCGAAGCGGAAATCATCACGCCGCGTGCCGACCTGCTGAAAATGTACGAAACCGGCAAGGGCTCGGTGCGCATGCGCGCCGTGTACCACGTCGAGGACGGCGACATCATCGTCACCGCGCTGCCGCACCAGGTCTCCGGGGCCAAAGTGCTGGAGCAGATCGCCGCGCTGATGCAGGCCAAGCCGTCGAAAGCACCGCAGATCGCTGACCTTCGTGATGAATCCGACCACGAAAACCCGTGCCGCATCGTGATCATTCCGGTCAACAGTCGCGTCGATCACGAAGCGCTGATGCAGCACCTGTTCGCCAGCACCGAGCTGGAGTCGACCTACCGGGTCAACGTCAACATCATCGGTCTGGATGGCAAGCCGCAGTTGAAGAACCTGCGTGCATTGCTGGTCGAATGGCTGGAATTCCGCGTGCTGACCGTGCGTCGCCGCCTGCAATTCCGCCTCGACAAGGTCGAGCGTCGCCTGCACCTGTTGGACGGTTTGCTGATCGCCTACCTCAACCTGGATGAAGTGATCCACATCATCCGCACCGAGGAGCACCCGAAAGCCAAGCTGATCGAGCGATTTGCCCTCAGCGAGATCCAGGCCGACTACATCCTCGACACCCGCCTGCGGCAGTTGGCGCGTCTGGAAGAGATGAAGCTGCGCGACGAGCAGGACGAACTGCTCAAGGAACAAGCCAAGCTGCAAGCCCTGCTGGGCAGCGAAGCCAAGCTGAAGAAGCTGGTGCGCACCGAGCTGCTCAAAGACGCTGAAACCTATGGCGATGACCGTCGTTCGCCGATCGTCGAACGTGCTGAAGCGAAAGCGCTGACCGAACACGATCTGCTGCCGAACGAGAAAGTTACCGTCGTGCTGTCGGAAAAAGGCTGGATCCGTTCGGCCAAGGGCCATGACATCGACGCCACCGGCCTGTCGTACAAGGCGGGTGACGGCTTCAAGACCTCGGCGGCGGGACGTTCCAACCAGTCTGCCGTGGTGATTGATTCCACTGGCCGCAGCTATTCGGTCGCCGCCCACACCTTGCCGTCGGCGCGTGGCCAGGGCGAACCGTTGACCGGCCGTCTGACCCCGCCACCCGGCGCGACCTTCGAATGCGTGCTGATGCCGGAAGACGATGCGCTGTACGTGATCGCCTCCGACGCCGGTTACGGTTTCGTGGTCAAGGGCGAAGACCTGCAAGCCAAGAACAAGGCCGGTAAAGCCCTGTTGAGCTTGCCGAACAACGCCAAGGTGATCGCGCCGCGTCCGGTGACTGATCGCGAGAATGACTTGCTTGCCGCCGTGACAAGCGAGGGGCGGATGCTGGTCTTCAATATCAGCGATTTGCCGCAGTTGGCGAAGGGCAAGGGCAACAAGATCATCGGTGTACCGGGTGACCGTGTCGCCAGCCGTGAAGAGTTTGTCACGGACATTGCTGTGATTCCCGCGGGTGCAACGTTGATCCTGCAAGCAGGCAAACGTCCGTATAAACTGAAAGCTGAAGACCTCGAACACTACAAAGGTGAGCGTGGACGGCGTGGCAACAAGCTTCCACGTGGCTTCCAGCGGGTCGATGCACTGCTCGTCGAAAACCTCAATTAGGCGAAAACGCCCATCTAGAGGCGTCGATCTACGATTTAACGCGTAGATCGACGCTTTGGCGCTGGAGTCGGAACGCATATTCACGGATGATATGGCCTTTCCAAGCGCCGGCGTGGCCGAGCGTTCTTCATATTTATTGAGTATTTTCACTGTGGTCAGCCTTGTGGCGGCCACCTGGACGGGATGATGACTGCTCTGCGCCCCCTTATTTTCCTGCTCGCCGGCGTTTTGGGCCTGGCGGGTTGCAGCGTTCACCAGCCGGTGTCGCTGTATCAGCTGGACAGCGGAAGTCCGGCTCAGCCTGCGCAAAGCACAGGCATGGCGGTTTTGTTGGGTCCGGTAGTCATTGCTGATTACCTGCAACGTGAAACTTTGCTGCAACGTCAACCAGACGGCAGCCTGCAGGCCTCGACCGACGGTCGCTGGGCGGGCAGCCTTTCGTCGGATATCGATCAATTGCTGATGCGTCAGGTGGCCGGTCATCTGGACAGCCAGCGTGTGGTATTGGCACCCGCCACTCTGGGATTTGCCCCGGATGTGCAGGTATTGCTGACCATCACGCGTCTGGACTCCGGTGAGAAGCAACCGGCGATCCTCGATGCACAATGGCGTCTGATCGACCGTCGTGGTCAGGTGCGCGATAACCGCATCGTTCATCTGCAGGAGCTGCATGCCGGTACCACGGCTTCGCAGGTGCAGGCGCAGGGGATTCTGCTGCAGCGTCTGGCCGAGCAGTTGTCGGTGGCGCTCAAGCCATTGGCCAACCAGCCTCCGGTGGCCGAAGCACCGCGTAAGGCAGCGCCTAAACCGGCAGCGCCGGCGGCGGATGCAGAGAAGCAGCCGAAGATTCCGATGGCTTCGCCGATTCGCACGGATATGGAAGTGTTCCGCTTCTGAGTGTGGTTTGAGTCAAAACAAAGCCCGCCTTGTGCGGGCTTTGTTGTGTCTGGGGGCTGGAGGACAGTTGTCGTCAGTGCTGACGCCTTCGCGAGCAAGCCCGCTCCCACATTTGATCAGCGGCGGGCACGTACCCTGTGGGAGCAACTGTCTTACTACCACCGTTCGTCACCGCCACTCTGTGCCGTCTCGCAGCATGGCATTCAGTCTGATCAGCAGTATTCGCATACAGGCGATGAGCGCGACTTTCGCGCTCTTGCCCCGTTCTCTTAAGGATTCATAACGGGCCTTGAAGTCGGCCTGGCAACGGATAACGACCCAGCACGACATGTAAAGCGCACGTCTGACGCGCGCTCTCCCTCCGTAAATCTGACGTTTCCCGCTGTGATTTCCACTGTCGTCGTTGTAGGGGGCGATTCCCGCCAGTGCGGCGATCTCCCTGCGATCCAGCTCGCCGAGTTCGGGTAGATAAACCAGCAAGCTGGCGGTCGCCACAGTGCCGATGCCTTTGACAGAGATAAGCCGATCGGCTTTTTCCGCATCCAGCTCACGCATGCTTTGATCGATGGCTTTGCCGAGCTGCTTGATCTGGGTTTGCAGGTAGCGAATATGGTCCTTGATCGCCTCTACAACCGCAGGCAACTGGGCCTGCTGGAGTCGACGCTTGTTGTCGTCGCGCTGCTGGACGAAGTGCTCGCGTAATTGAATCAACTCGCGCAGGGCTTCACGCTCAGGCGAGATGGGCTTTTCGCGAGACGCATGCAGCGCTTCGGCAAAATCGGCGAGAACCGCCGCGTCGATGGGATCGGTTTTGGCGTTCTTGCCCATTGCTACGGCAAAGGCTCTGGCCCGGCGAGGATTGATCCTCAACACGCTGAAACTTGCCTGCTGCAATGCCGCCATGACCTTGCGTTCATAGCCGCCTGTGGCTTCCAGCAACACGCGGCCAACCGTGTACTGACCTAAACGCGCGACCAGCACATCAAAGCCTTCAACGGTATTGGGAACTTCAAAGCCGTCTTTCTGTGGTTGAACCCAGACGACCAGATTGGATTTGGAGATATCGATGCCGACCCAGGAAATCATGGCAAAACCCTCTTACACTCAGAAGTGAGAGTGCTCTGGCTTTGCCCACGCTTGTGATTCGAGTGGCGCTCGTCCAACTGTTCGGGCTTAGGGGCCAGAGTAGAAAGGTGGATGGCAGCTTTGCTCCCACTCGTGCTTCAAGCACCGCGGACTCACAGCTTGCCATCCACCCCTCTCACCCCAGAGTTTATCCCCTTACTCAGACACAAGCGGGCTTGCTCGCGAAGGGGCCGGAACAGGCGCCATAAAAGATCGCAGGCAACAAAAAAGCCCGCAGACAATCACTTGTCTGCGGGCTTCTGTGCATCTGGCCTAAGGCTTACGCCCGACGTTCATGCATCCGCGCCAGTTGTCGCTCAAGCATCGACGGATAAGGCTCCATCAACCGCTCGACACAGCAGGCCCCCTCAGGGCTGGCGATCGGGCGGATCCGCGCACGCTGACGAATCAGCGCATCGTCTCCGATCTTGCGCTCGACCAGCAGCAGGTTGCGACTGTGTTGCGACAGGGCCAGGGCATCCTGAGCCGAATCGGTCAGCAGCAGGTCGATCTGGCTCAGGCCGAACAACTCGTCGCCCAGGGTCAGGCCCAGTTGCAATTGCAGGGTGATGCCGCTGTCGGCGACTTCGATCTGCAACTGATGGCCCAGCGCCCGCAGCAACTCGCCGCAGCAGATGGCGTTGGTCAGGTAGTCGTCACCGCTGTCTTCGGTGTGGAACAGCATCAGTGTGCTGCCATCGTTCAGGGTTTCGATTTCGCCCTGATACAGCGAAGCGGCCTGATCGAGACAATCGCGATAGCGCTCCAGCAACTCTTCCAGACGGGCACGCGGCAGGCGCCGCAGTTGCTCTTGCGAACCCAGCTGGATCGCCAGCACCGCGCTGTGCTGCGGCACGCTTGGTGTCGCTTTACGCGGCGCCGGAACAGCTTCGGTCAGCGACTCGTCGCGCAGATCGGCAAACGGGTCTTCGTCGTCATCATCGTCTTCAACGGTGCTGACCACGTGGCGCGGCGCCGGTTTTTGCGCGGCCATCGGGCGGGTTTCGTCAAAGCTCGGGTCACGCAGGTTGCGCACTTCGAACTCTGGCTCATCCTCTTCCTCGAACTCGGGTTCCGGCTCTGGCTCAGGTTCAGGCGCAGGCTCCGGAGCGTAGTTGGCGTGCAGCTGACGCGCCAGATCGCCGATTTCGTCCTGACGATCTATGCCCGGCGTGTGTTCGTCGATGCGCCGCAGCCAGACGCGCAATTGCAGCAACGGCGTCGATAGATAGCGCCCCATGCGCAGGCTCAGGGCCAGCGACAAGGCCAGCAGGATCGCACTGAGAATGCCCATGCTCTGCAGGCTGATGGTCATCGGCTGCTGGAACTGATCCATGTCCAGGCTGATGCGCAGTTGCCCGGCAGTCACGTCCTGGAAGGTGATCTTGCTCTCGTACATGCCCTCGGCTTCGCCCAGCAGGCTGTGCTTGGGGCGCTGACCGGATTCGGCGAGGATGCGGTTGTCCACGCTATAGATCGCGGCGTGTGCCACCAGCTTGTTCTTGGTCAGGTTGTTGAGCAGCACGTTGAGGCTGAGGATGTCGTTGGACACCAACAGTTCAGTGGCAGAGGTGGCGGTCTGCGTGGTCAGGCTTTCGCCCAGCGCATCGGCCTGCTCGTGCATGGCCTGCTTGAACTGCAAGCCCATCACCCCGGCATAGATCACCAGGGCCAGAGCGACCAGGATCACGTTATGGCTGGCAATGCGCAATGCAATCGGCACACGGCGGTGGCGCAGTGCACGGAAGATCAGCAGGAAGAAGTTATCGGTTTTAACTGGCGTGGGCCGGTTCACTGAGCTCGGCTCTTTTGTCCGTGAAGTTGACGCGCAGTATAGCGACAGGCCCTAGACCGGCAAAGCGCTCGCGGTGCCCGATGGTCACTGAAAGTGGGTAGAATGCGGTTTTTTTCCAGTTGCGGGGGTGCGCGTTGCGCGAAATCGTCCTGATTAACATCACGGGAGTCGACCGTCCGGGTCTGACTGCGGCCATTACCGGCGTTCTGGCACAAGGTGGTGTGAACATTCTCGACATTGGTCAGGCGGTGATCCACGACACCCTGTCGTTCGGCATCCTGGTCGAGATTCCCGACTCCGAGCAAGGCAAAGCCGTGCTCAAGGACATCCTGTTCAAGGGTTACGAGCTCGACCAGCAGGTGCGCTTCACCCCGGTGTCCGAAGAGGATTACCAGCAGTGGGTGGGCAATCAGGGCAAGAAACGCCACATCGTCACCCTGTTGACCCGCAAAGTGACCGCCGGCCAATTGCAGGCGGTCAGCTCGATCACCGCCAAATATGGCCTGAACATCGACCATATCGACCGTCTGTCGGGTCGCATGCCGCTGGACACTCCGGCGGACAAGGGCAAGGGCTGCATCGAGTTCTCCGTGCGTGGTGAAGCGGCTGATCCGCAGGCGCTGCGTGCCGAATTCCTCAGCGTTGCGCAGGAGCTGAACGTCGACATCGCCTTCCAGGAAGATTCGCTGTTCCGCCGCAACCGGCGTCTGGCGGTGTTCGACATGGACTCCACGCTGATCGAAGCCGAAGTCATCGACGAACTGGCCAAGGCCGCCGGTGTCGGCGAGCAAGTCTCGGCCATCACCGAGCGCGCGATGGCCGGCGAACTGGACTTCCGCGCCAGCTTCAAAGAGCGCCTGGCGTTGCTCAAAGGTCTGGATGTCAGCGTGCTGGACTCGATCGGCGCTTCGCTGCGCCTGACCGAAGGCGCCGAAACCTTGTTCGCCGAACTCAAGCGCCTGGGCTACAAGACCGCGATCCTGTCCGGCGGCTTCACTTACTTCGCCAAGCAGTTGCAGGCCAAACTCGGCATCGACTACGTGTTCGCCAACGAACTGGAAGTGGTCGACGGCAAGTGCACCGGCGTGGCCATCGAGCCGATCGTCGATGCGCAGCGTAAAGCGGATCTGCTGAAGGAACTGGCGCACAAGGAAGGCTTGCGTCTGGAGCAGACCATCGCCGTGGGCGACGGCGCAAATGACCTGCCAATGCTGGCGATTGCCGGGCTGGGTGTGGCGTTCCGCGCCAAGCCGCTGGTCAAACAGTCGGCGAAGCAGGCGATTTCCACCCTTGGGCTGGATGGCGTGCTGTATCTGCTGGGCTTTCGCGATCGCGATGGGCAGCTCTGAAATCTCGGTTGTCTGAGCGGGCCCTTTCGCGAGCAAGCCCGCTCCCACATTGGACTCGGTCTCCTGTGGGAGCGGGCTTGCTCGCGAAGGGCTCAACCCGATCTAAAGCGACTTCCACAACGAATCGAAATCCTCCTCGCCCCCGCCATTCTGCGCGGCCTCCAGCGAGCGATAGGCAAACTGATTGAAACTGTGCGTACTCGCCACCCGTCGATCCAGCCCGGCGCGGTGTTCTTCGCCGTGGGTGTTGATCAGCACTTTATTGCCTTCCTGAAACGGCAGGCGCGGGGCGAGCAAGGTCGCGGGCAAGTCGATGGCGCTGATCTCCGGTAGCAGCAGACCGCGCAAATACTGACTGTGATCATCTCGCGAGCGCACCAGTTGCAAACCGCAGGGTTCGGCGTGTGGTGCGACCAGTTCTATGCCCATTTGCGGCCCGCTGCCGCGCACCTGACGAATCCAGCGCACCACCGCAATGCTCCAGCCCTGATTCGCACTGTCCTGAATCCCGAGCATTTCCCCGGCCTGCAATTCGGCGGGTACTTCACTCGGCCACGCCAGACAATAGCCGCCGGGACTGTGGTTGATCACCGGCAAACTGTAGGTCGGATAGTGTGGAGGGCTGTCCGCGTTGCTCTCGTCTTCGCCCAGATGGTCGTACTGGATTTCTTCGTAGGGCAGCAACTCCTCAGTCGCGCCCTGCGGTGCGGCGTCGAAGGCCTGGCTCCAGCTGTCCTTTTCGCCCTGGACTACCACGCGGCTGAAGTTCGCCGCGCGGGTGCCGGGATGTTTCAGCAGTTCGCTGAAGCTGCGTTCGCCGCCCAGGTAAAAGTGCAGGGCGCTCATGCCGACACAAACAGTCAGGCTGCCTTGACCGGCGGTGCGCTGAAAACTGCGCTCGGCGGCCTGGCCCCAACTGGCGTGCAAATGTTGCAGGGTATCGAGGCTCAGTCCTGCCGGGATCGGCAACGGCGTCGACGTCTCCTGCTGCAGTAAATGCGCTTCGATCACGTTCACCAGCGGTTGCGGATCGAAGCCCAGCAATGCGCCCTGTTGTTCTTTGCGAAACATGCTGCGGTAGCGCGGGCCGGCGTCCAGTTCAGCGCTGATGGCGAACAGTCCATCCTGCGGGCTGCCGGGATGCAGCTTGAGCAGGGCACTCCACGGCTCCAGCACTTCGGCCAGCCGGGCGATCTGGTTCTGGCGCAGTTGATTGCAACGGGCGCTGCCCAGCAGCAGGGCGGCAATGTAGGTCTGTTCCAGGCTCAGTTCGCTGCTCAGGCTCGCCAGATCGTCATGTACCCGGCGCTGTTGCAACTGCAAGGCGCAAGCGCAGCGATACAACTGATGCAGCTCGAACCACAGATGTTCCGGCGGCGGGCTGTACAGCTGCGTCGCCCGCAGCAGTTGCCCCTTGAGCGCATGCGCGGCCCGTTGCAGGGCCTGACTGACCAGCGCCGCACGATCCTTGTGATACTTGGGGACAATGCGCAGAACAATCTGCTTGTAGCCAATGGCCAGATGACTTTGCAGCGCCTGACACAGGTTGCTGATCTTGCGCGAGCGGTCATCGAGCATGATTGCCTGATGCAGGAAGTGCCGCTCCAGATGCTGGCAGACGAAGTAAACCTCGGGGCGCAGTAACTCCAGGAGTTGCAGGCGATTGTCACTGGGGGTGAGCAATTGGTTGAGTTCGCCCAGGCCTTGATACAACTGGCGGGCAGTTTCGCCGATGTTGGCCTTGGGCAGGCCGGCGATCCAGCGCTTGAGATCGCGCGGGGTGGCTTCGCAGAACGACAGGCGCGTTTGCGTCGGGATCGGGGCGCGCAGGGAGGGTTGGGGGCGTGACTCACTCATGCCGTGACTGGCTCCAGCGGCGAAATTGGCAACACCAAGAACTCTAGCAGCTGTGGTCTGTTTCGCCGGATGGCGTCAGGCTTTTTGACCGCTGGTCTACTGGCCGGATGCCATTCAACAAGCCCTACTAGTCTCTCAGACGTGCGATCGGAAACGCACGGTTGCACGGCCTGCCGTCAACCTCGGGCAGGTCTCCCGAAACTTCAAGGAGATGAGGTTCATGTCTAAATATGCAGTGGCAAATCAATGGGGCGGTAGTTCGGCACCGTGGCATCCGGGTGGAACCTGGGTGCTGGGCGGGCGGGACAACCAGCAAGTCGTCGCCATCGAGATCAAGTCGGGCGATGGCGGCAAAAGCTTCACCGGCACCATGACTTACGCCGGCGAAGGCCCGATTGGCTTCAAGGCGCAGCGCACCGGTCAGAATCAATACAACGTCGAGAACCAGTGGGGTGGCAATGATGCCCCATGGCATCCGGGCGGCAAGTGGGTGATCGGTGGCCGGGACAATCAGAACGTTGTTGCGTTGAGCGTCACTTCCAGCGATGGAGGGAAAAACCTCAGTGGCACCAATACCTACGCCAACGAAGGGCCGATCGGCTTCCGTGGGCAGATAGAGTAACGGCGCCTCCCAGGTCGTGTCCGCCCCTTCACAGATGTGTGAAAGGGCGGATCAGCCGGCTCAGGCCGTCGGCAGGGCCAGGGCCTGGCCCATTTGCACTGGCGAACCCGCCACCAGTTCTTCAGCCCATTTCACTTGATCCGGGCCAAACAGCACGATCGCCGTCGAACCCAGCTTGAAGCGCCCCAGTTCCGCGCCTTTTTCCAGATGAATCGGCGCACGGGCGGCTTCGTCGTAGCGGAAGGTTTTCAGTTCGCGCTTCGGTGGGGTGACCAGACCGGCCCACACGGTTTCGATCGAAGCGACGATCATCGCGCCGACCAGCACCACGGCCATCGGCCCGCGTTCGGTGTCGAAAATGCATGCTACACGCTCGTTGCGGGCGAACAGCTCCGGAACGTTTTCCGCAGTGGTCTGGTTGACCGAGAAGATCCGGCCCGGGATGTAGACCATTTCGCGCAGGGTGCCGGCCAGCGGCATGTGCACGCGGTGGTAATCCTTCGGCGACAGGTAAATGGTGGCGAAGTCGCCGCCCATGAACGGCGCGGCATTCGCCGTGTCACCGCCCAGCAGTTCCAGCACGCTGAAGCTGTGGCCCTTGGCCTGGAACACCCGACCGTGTTCGATCGGGCCGAGCTGGCTGACCGCACCGTCGGCCGGGCTGAGGATCGCGCCCGGGGTCTGATCCAGTGGCCGCGCGCCGTCTTTCAGGGCTCGGGTGAAGAACGCGTTGAAGTGCTCATAGGCGGTCAGGTCTTCGACCAGCGCTTGCGACATGTCCACCTGATAACGCTTGGCGAACCACTGGGTGAAGGCATTCTTGAACCAGCGCACGCGGCACTCGGCGACGCAGCCGGCCAGGCGCGACAGCAGGTGATGAGGCAGCAAGTACTGGCTGAGGATAAACAGACGCTCTTTCATTAGTTGTCCTTAGAACCTTGAATCTCGACAGGCGTGTCAGGGTGGTTGCCCCATTCGCCCCAGGAACCGGCGTAGCCCTTGACCCGCGGATAACCGAGGGACTTGGCCACCAGATAAGTGAAGCCCGACCGGTGATGGGTCTGGCAGTGGGTAATGATTTCTTTGTCCTTGGTGATCCCGAGGTCTTCGAGGATCTGCGGCATGTCCGTGCGAATCCGCAATTGACGCGCCTTGTCCATGCCGGCGGTCCATTCGAAGTTCACCGCGCCGGGGATGTGTCCACCCTTGGCGGCCAGCACTTTCTCACCGGAATATTCCAGCGGCCCGCGTGCGTCCCAGATCGCCAGATCGGCGGCGCCGAGACGGCTTTGCAGGTATTCGCGGGTTGCCGTCGGCTCGTCGTGCAGGGTCAGCGCCACCGGGCCGCCGACCGCAGGCGGCACCTGGATCGACATCGGCATGCCGGCTTCCAGCCACGCCGGCAGACCGCCGTCGAGGTAGTGGTATTTGTCGTGACCGATCACGTCGAGCAGCCAGATGAAACGCCCGGCCCAGCCACCGCCCTCGTCGTCATAGACCACGTAGACCGCGTCTGGACGATGGCCCAACTCACCGAACAACGCCTCCAAATCGGCTTTGGCCGGCAGCAGCCCCGGCGCCGGCGGCTGGCCGAGCTGGGTGCGCTTGGGGTCGACAAAACGTGCGCCGGGCAGATGGCCCTCGGTATAGCGGGCGGCACTGGTCAGGTCCACCAGAATCAGTTCGCTGGCATCCAGCCGAGGGAGCAGGTCGCTCGGTTCGATGACGAGCGGCAAGCCAGAGAAGTCAGACATGTGAGGTCTCCAGAGCACAAAGGGGGGGATTGTAGCGCAGCCTCATCGGCCACGGCTGCTAAAGCTGTGCAGGGCCTTTTCGATGCACTGCGCGGTTTTGCCGAAAGCCTGCACGCTGATGTCGGCGAACGGCCCACCGCCCTGGTCGGCGACGACGATCATGATCACCCGGCCGTTATTGACCAGCGAACGCAGGAACAGATGCTCGCCACGGAACAGCGCACGCAGGCCCGGCGGCAACAATGCGGAAAATTGTGCGTTGTTCTCGGGGTTGATCCGCACCTGTGCCTGTTGTGCGAGCAGGCGCTTCAAGACTTTGCTCTGACTGACGACAAAATTCAGCGCGGCGGCTTCCTTCGGCAAACCGAAGGTCTGGTTGACCCGCAGATTCGATTGCGTGCGGTCGGCCATCAGAATCATCACCCGGCGCATGCCGCTGGCGACCAGCGCATCACGGGCGGCGACGGTCAGGCTCATGGCATTGGTGAAGCGGCTCGGCTCGGCCAGCAGTTCGGCGCATTGCCGGCGCCATTGAGTCAGATCCTCGGCATTCGGCGCCGCCGCCGGCAGCATCCCGGCCGGCAAGCGATGGGTGCCCCATGGCCATAATAATGAAACGGCCGGGTGCCACAGATCGGGCATGGCATGCTGGCGCGCACTGTTGGCGGCTTGCTGGTGCAACTGCTGCTGCACTTCGTCCATCGAGATTTGCAGATAAAGGCTGGTCAGGTACTGCCAGCGCTCGCTGTGCGGACTGTCCCAGGCCTGTTGTGCCGACAGCGCCAGGCCGTTGGCCAGCAACACGGTGTTGGCCGGCTGGTTGAGCCAGCGGCGCAGGGTCGGATCGTCGTCGAGGCGATTCTGCTGGCGCAACGGATGTTCGCTGTCGCGGGCGATGCGCAGAACTTTCACCAGTTCGCGCTGTTCGCTGAGCAGCAGTTTATAACCCTGCTGCACCCAGATCGGCAGGTGCCAGACTTGTACCAGCGCTTCGGCGATCTTCAGCAGGCGCACGCCAAACAGTTGCTTCTCGACCGTGCGCGCCGATTCGCCCTTGTGGATAACCCGCAGCTCCCACTCTTCGAGCAATTCGGGAAACGTCAGCGCCAGCGGCCATAACGGCGACAGAAACAACAGGCTGCCCCAGTGAATGTCCTGCCACAGGCGCGCCAGGCGACTGGCAAAAAAACCGTTGGCCTGTTGTGTCGCGTGCTGGCTGATCATCTGCAGTTGGCGCAAGGCCTTGGGGATCTGCATCTGCGAATCGACGGGCAGACGTACGAGCAATTCTTCGGTACGCGCCAGGCCCAGACGGTTGATCGCCACCTCGAGATTTTCCGCTGGAGCGGCCATGGTGCCATGGGTGTGACGATTTGCCTCACGGATGATGCTCAAGGCCAGCGCCGGGCTGTCCTGCATCAGGTCGGCGATATCGCGCAGCGAGCTGCGGTTGTCACGGATCGCCCGGCAAACCTTGTCGTGCGCCTCTTGCGGCACGGGCAGGCGCACGCCATCGAGCAGTTTGACCCAGCCCTCGAGCGTGGTCGGTTTTGCGTGTGGGACGTTCGTTTCATTAGCCATGTCTGGACGAGATCTTCACTGACTGTAGACGCGCCCGGCATGGGCTAAATTGGCTTTTCGCCTGAACTGGCTATAGTCTGGCGCAGTTTTGCCGATAAGTAGAAGAAGAGATTTTTTAACTTCCGAATATGACCTTGAACCCGACTTAAATAAGTACTTTCTACCTATGGCTAAAATTATCGGCATCATCGTCGTATTCGCGAGCGTGCTCGGCGGATACGTGCTCTCCCACGGCAAAATTGCCGCCCTGATCCAGCCCTTCGAGGTGATGATCATCGGTGGTGCGGCCCTCGGTGCATTCCTCCAGGCCAACCCCGGTTACATGACGATGCACGTGCTCAAGAAATCCCTGAGCATGTTCAGTTCGCGCTTCAGCCACACGTTCTATCTGGAAGTGCTCGGCCTGATCTACGAGATCCTCAACAAGAGCCGCCGCGAAGGCATGATGGCCATCGAAGGCGACATCGAAGACGCTGCCGCGAGCCCGATCTTCGCCAAGTACCCGGCCGTGCTCAAAGACGAACGCATGACCGCGTTCATCTGCGATTACCTGCGCATCATGTCCTCCGGCAACATGGCTCCGCATGAGCTGGAAGGCCTGTTCGACATGGAACTCTACAGCCTCAAGGAAGACCTCGAGCACCCGTCCCATGCGGTGAACGGCATCGCCGACGCCATGCCCGGTTTCGGTATCGTTGCGGCGGTACTGGGTATCGTGGTGACCATGGCGTCGCTGGGTGAAGGCGATCAGAAGTCCATCGGTCTGCACGTGGGTGCGGCACTGGTCGGTACCTTCTTCGGTATTCTCGCGGCCTACGGCTTCTTCGGGCCGTTGGCGCATTCCCTGGCGCACGATGCCAAGGAAGAACTGAACGTCTACGAAGCCATCAAGGCCTCGCTGGTAGCGTCGGCTTCCGGCATGCCGCCATCGCTGGCCGTGGAGTTCGGGCGCAAGGTTCTGTACCCGGCGCACCGTCCAAGCTTTGCCGAGCTGGAACAAGCCGTTCGCGGTCGCTAAGCCATGGAAAATAATCAGCCGATAATCATCAAGCGCGTCAAGCGCATAGCCGGTGGGCACCACGGCGGGGCGTGGAAAATCGCCTTCGCCGACTTCGCCACGGCGATGATGGCGTTCTTCCTGGTGTTGTGGCTGCTGTCCACCGCAACGCCTGAGCAGAAGATCGCCATCGCCGGTTACTTCAAGGACCCGGTCGGCTTCTCCGAAAGTGGCACGCCGTACATCATTGATCTGGGCGGCACGCCGACCCTGGCGCCGGAAAACACCCTCAACCCTGAGGTGAAGTCGCAGCCGCAACCGGACAAGGTCACGGTCGACACCGAGCAGGTCGAAGGCATGGCCGAGCAGGTCGAGAAAGAGCGCCTGGAGCTGTTGCTGCAAGAACTGCAGAACAAGGTCGACGAGAACCCGCAGCTGCAGAAGTTCAAGGATCAGATCCTGTTCGAGATCACCCCGAACGGCTTGCGCATCCAGATCATGGACGCGGAAAACCGGCCGATGTTCGACTCGGGCTCCGCGCGTCTGAAGCCTTACTTCGAAGACATCCTGCTGGCCATGGCCGACACCATCAAAGCGGTGCCGAACAAGATCAGCATCAGCGGCCACACCGACGCCAAGCCGTACACCGGCACCGGCGATTTCGGCAACTGGGAGCTCTCGGCCAACCGTGCCAACGCCGCGCGGCGTGCGCTGGTGGCAGGCAGCTATCCGGATTCGCAGGTGGCGCGGGTCGTCGGTTACGCCTCGTCGGCGCTGTTCGACAAGGAAAACCCGTTCAACCCGGTCAACCGCCGCATCGACATTGTGGTCCTGACCAAAAAGGCCCAGGCCGCCATCGAAGGTTCGCAAGGTGCCGACGCGGCCAAGCCAGCCGCCGAAGGTCAGAACGGCGCCGCTCCGGCGACGCCGGTCGATCCAAACGCGCTGCCGGCGGATCAGCAACCTGTGCCGGCCCATGAGTTGCGCGAACGCTTGAACCTGTTCGACGACGCTGCACCAAAACCGGCAGTGCCGGGGACTGCGGCGCCAGCGCCAACAGCTCCGCCAACAGCTCCGCCAGCCGCTGCACCGGCCCCTGCGCCGAAGCAGTGACCGACAAAAAAGCCGACAGTGATGTCGGCTTTTTTGTGGCTGTCGATTGGCCTCAGAAACCGCGCCGAATCCGGTTCTTCAGTTGTTCATGGAAAAGATCGGCGTTGCGCTTATAGGTGCCGCTGAAGGATTCGTTGCTCGAATCCAGCGTCATCGAGCGCTTGCTCGATACTTCTTCACGATAGGCATCGATGAAGAAATTCAGATCACTGGCCGTGCTCAGCTTCGGCCACTTGTCCAGATACTCCGGCAGCTTTGCCGGCCCGGTGCGGAACGAGCAGATCCGGCGGTTGCTGATCGTCGCTTCGCCGATTTCGAACGGCACCCACCACGACAGCGCGGTTTTCTCCGACACCACCGCCAGCAGGTGCGTGCATTCGGTGATGTTGCGGGTGATCACCCCGGTGATGTCGTCGGTGGTCTGCGACTCCGGGTCCAGCACGTCGAGATAAGTCTTGATGTTGGCCTGCATCAATTGCGCATTGATCGCCATGGCCTGCGGGCGATCAATGTGGCGGTAGCTGATGAATACGGGCATCAGAAGTGTCCTTTTATGGCGAGTTCACGGTAATAGGCGCCGAGCGCCGTGAGGCGGCAGCCCGTGGAGTGAATGGCGGCGTAGTACATGTGCTCGGCATCCACCGGTTCGATCAGGCTGTGGCGATTGCACATTTGCAGTTGCTTGAAAATGTCGCCGTGCTCGGGGTCGAACAGCGCTTCGGTGGGCTCGTAGCTGGGATCGAGTCTGAAAACGAAGCTCGGCTCCGGGAACCAGTCCTTGAGTTTGCGCAGTGTTTCCTCGGCAATCAGCGGCGCGACCTCGCGCAGCGGCACGAACTGCGAGACATTGGTCTTGAATACTGGACGCTGTTCCCAGGCGCCCAGCGCATTGTCGACAAATGAGTAAACGCTACCGGGGGTGACCTTGCCGAGTACGTTGGCAGCGCCACCGTGCAGCGCTTGCAGCAACAGATCCGTGAAGACGCCATGACCGCGACTTTCCAGGGCGTACTGTTCTTTTTTACAGGCCGTGAGAATGGTCACGCCTTCGCCGATCACACTGCTGCCGCCACGCAGATTGCGCATGGCGCCTGCTGCGCCGGCCTGGCAGCAATCGAGAATGATGATTTTGTTCTTGATGTGCGGGGCCTTGTCTGCCCACTCCAGAATGTCGCTGATGCGGATCCCGTCTCCGCCAGGCTGATAGTCCTGGGGAATCAGGAGTCCTTCGTCGATGCTGGTGTCAAACTGACCATGGCCGGCGAAGTACAGCAGTGCCACGTCACAATCGCCTGAGAACAGGCTCTGGATCTGCTGTTTCATGTGGCTGAGCGTGAGTTTTTCTTCGGCTGAAGTCAGCACTTTGCTGCTGAAGTTCGGTCGCCCGTTGGCATGACGCTCCAGCACCGACGCCATGGCCATGGCGTCGTTGTTACAGCCGCTCAAGGGCGAGACGTGGTCGTAGTGGTTGATGCCGATAAACAATCCCTTGCGCATGGTTACACCGCCGTGTGCTGACGGATCGCACCAATGATGCTGTTGGTGTTCCACGCGCACTCGGCGTGCGCCGCCTCACGCACGACGCTGGAAATACGCTCGGCGCCGAACGGCTTGATCGCGATGATCACTTTGCCCATGCGCTTGGCGATCTCGATTTCCTTGTTGATCCACTTGCTGTAAGTCGAATACATCCCGGCCATGATCAGCACCGCCGAGCACGGGCGAATCTTGTTCTCGATGGCTTCTTCGAGTTGCTTGTCGGTCTGCGCGCCCATGATCGGGTTGTGCGGCGGCACGGAAAAATTCTTGAAACTGAAATCCGGTCTGGCGCCGAGCAGGCGTACCAGATTGTCGTGAGCGTGGGCGTAGTTCCACGAATGGCTGATGAACAAATGGTAGGTCTGCATGGGGTTCCTCGAAGGTCGCGAAGGTGCGAAGGAGGACCCCAATCTAGGCATCTGACGCGAGCCTACAAGGGCTGGGCGGTGAAAGAGAAATGTCCTGCAAACAGGTGCGAACGAGTCTGTCAGAAGAGTCTGACGTTTAACGGAATCGAGGATTTGTCAGGCGCGGTCCGACATCCGGCAGCCCTCGGGCGAGAGGCTGCCGGTGCAGATGTTTAGTAGCCGTTTTCCGGCAGGCTGGCGATGATCGAGCGGTAGCTGTTCATCCGCTGCTGCTGCACGCGGCCGTCTTCCAGGGCCTTGAGCAGTGCGCAACCGGGTTCGCGATCGTGCTTGCAGTCGCGGAAGCGGCAGGTGCCGAGCAGGTCGTTGAACTCGATGAAACCGGCTTCGACGTCGGCGCGGCTGACGTGGCCCAGACCGAACTCACGGATACCCGGGGAGTCGATCAACTCGCCGCCGCCCGGGAAGTGGAACAGGCGTGCGGTGGTCGTGGTGTGCGTGCCCTGACCGGACAGCTCCGACAACGGGCCGACACGGGTTTCGACTTCCGGCAGCAGGCTGTTGACCAGCGACGACTTGCCGACGCCGGACTGGCCGACGAACACGCTGATGCGCCCGTCGAGCTGCTTCTGCAACTGTTCCATGCCATTGCCGTGATGCGCCGAGACTTCCAGCACCGGATAACCCAGCGTGCGGTACACCGCCAGCAGGGCATTGAGCGCCGGGGCGTTCTGCTCGTCGATCAGGTCGAACTTGTTCAGCAACAGCAACGGGCGGATGCCGGCGTGTTCGGCAGCGACCAGGTAGCGGTCGATCAGGTTGGCATGCGGCTCGGGCAGCGGTGCGAAGACGATGACGATCATGTCTACGTTGGCGGCGACCGGCTTGAGCTGGCCACGGCTGTCCGGGCGGCAGAGTTCGGTGGTGCGCGGCAGTTGCGCGACGATCACCCCGATGCCCTGGTTGCCGGCGCGCCAGACCACCCGATCACCGGTCACCAGCGCCGGCAGGTTGGCGCGCAGGTGGCAACGGAAAACCTGGCCGGCCAGTTCGCCGTCCACGGCCTCGACTTCGACCTGCACACCGAAGTGGGCGATCACCAGGCCGTGTTGCTCAGGGCCGAGGTCGCCGCCCTCGAGGGCTTCGACCGCCGAGGACTCGCGTTTGGCGGCGCGGGCGGCGCGCTCGCCCTGAATCTTTTCGATGCGCCAGTTTTGACGACGATTGAGTTGGCGTTTGGCCATGGGTGTTCCGTCTGAAGAATGCAGCGATTAGGTAAAACGGCCGCGAGTTTAGCACGCCCGGGCACCGGCCTAGGCTAAACTGCGCAGCATTGCCTAGGAGCCCGAATATGCAAAACCCGCAGAACCTGATCTGGATCGACCTGGAAATGACCGGTCTGGATCCGGAAAACGACGTCATCATCGAAATGGCCACCATCGTCACCGACAGTGACCTGAACACCCTGGCCGAAGGCCCGGTGATCGCCATTCACCACAGTGACGAAGTGCTCGCCCGCATGGACGAGTGGAACACCCGCACCCACGGCAACTCGGGCCTGACCCAGCGCGTGCGTGACAGCCGTATCAGCATGGCCGAGGCGGAGGCCGAAACCATCGCTTTCCTGGAAAAATGGGTACCGAAAGGCAAGTCGCCGATCTGCGGCAACAGCATCTGCCAGGATCGTCGCTTCCTTTATACCCACATGAAGGCACTGGAAAGCTACTTTCACTACCGCAACCTCGACGTGTCGACACTCAAAGAGCTGGCCGCACGCTGGGCTCCGGACGTGCGCGACAGCTTCAAGAAGGGCAGCACCCACCTGGCGCTGGACGACATCCGCGAGTCGATCGCCGAGCTGCAGCACTACCGCAAGCATTTCATCAAGTTCTGATTGAGGGGTGTCTGCCCTGACGTCTTCGCAAGCAAGCCCGCTCCCACCATTTGGAATGCGTTCCCCCTGTGGGAGCGGGCTTGCTCGCGAAGAGGGCGTCAGAGTCCCGTAAGATTCAAGTCAGAAATGCATCCCGGAGCGCGCCCCCTTCTGGTGCGGCGCTGAAATGGCTAGACTGCGCGCCTTCCTGCCAGGACCGCCGCCATGTTGCTGATGCTCTATCTGATCGCCATTACCGCTGAAGCCATGACCGGCGCGCTGTCTGCCGGGCGGCGCGGCATGGACTGGTTCGGGGTGGTGTTGATCGCCTGCGTCACGGCATTGGGCGGCGGTTCGGTGCGCGATGTGTTACTCGGGCACTATCCGCTGACGTGGGTCAAGCACCCGGAATACCTGGTGCTGACCTCGGCCGCCGCGATGCTCACTGTATTCACCGCACGCTGGATGCGTCACCTGCGCTCATTGTTTCTGGTGCTCGATGCGGTCGGTCTGGTGGCGTTTACCCTGATCGGCTGCATGACCGCGCTGGAAATGGGCCACGGCATGCTGGTGGCTTCGGTCAGCGGTGTGATCACCGGCGTCTTCGGCGGCATCCTGCGCGACATCTTCTGCAACGACATCCCGCTGATCTTCCGCCGCGAACTGTACGCCAGCGTCTCGTTCGCCGCCGCGTGGTGCTACATGCTCTGCCTGTACCTGAATGTGCCGAGCGAACAGGCGATTCTGATTACCTTGTTCGGCGGTTTTCTGTTGCGGTTGCTGGCCATTCGTTTCCACTGGGAAATGCCCAAGTTCGTTTATAACGACGCACCTTGACGTCACGCTGGCGGGCGCGTGGAAATATTCTGTCGGGAATGTTGAATAGATGCTGCGCCTTTAAAAAGGGTAAAAAATAAAGCCTAAAAGGGGTATTTTGTCATGAAATACCCTATTTAAGTCTTTTTACCTCATTTAGACGGCTGCCTGAATCATGCACTCACTCACCCCGGAATTTCTTGACGCCTTGCGCTTCGACGGTCTTCAGATTGCGACGCTTCGTGCATTGGGAGAGTTTCGGGGTAAGCAACAACTGTTCGTTGCTCAATCGCCGCAGGTCCTCCAAGGGCTTACGCAGATAGCCGTAATCGAATCCACGGAGTCATCTAACCGACTGGAGGGTGTAACTGTCGCGCCAGCGCGGCTGAAGTCACTGATGAGCAAAAACACTGATCCCAAGAGCCGATCCGAACAGGAAATTGCTGGCTATCGGGACGCACTGTCACTCATCCATGAATCTGCCGATGGGATGCCATTTTCCGAAGGTGTACTTAGACAATTACACAGTCTTCTTTACCGCTATCTACCTCAGGATGGTGGTGAATGGAAGGCGATGAACAACGACATCATCGAGCGTCATGCCGATGGTTCATCGCGGATTCGCTTCCAACCTGTTCCTGCTCATATGACCCCTATTGCGGTGACTGAAACCCTGGGGCATTACCACCGGGCGCTGGCATTGAATCTGGCTGACCCTTTGGTTTTAGTGCCGCTTACGGTCCTCGACTTCCTTTGCATACACCCCTTCTCTGACGGAAATGGTCGCGTCGCTCGTCTGCTGACATTGCTGCTGCTCTATCAATTTGATTACCGAGTCGGGCGATTTATCAGTCTTGAACGGATATTCGAGGAGTCAAAGGAGGGCTATTACGCAACACTCGAACTGAGTTCTCAGGGATGGCACGAGGGCACGCATGATGTTCGGCCATGGATGGATTATTTTTGGGGGGCATTGCTTAGAGCGTACAAAGAGTTCGAAGAGCGAGTGGGTACGATTGAGAAGCGCCGAGGGGGTAAAAGCGACCGAATCAGAGACGAAGCCTTGAAGCGAGTCCTCCCTTTTTCCATCTCGGAAATTGAAGAGTCCTGTCCGGGAGTCAGTCGCGATACAGTGCGCCTGGTTTTACGATCACTGAAAGCAGAAGGGCTGATTGAGCCGACAGGTAAGGGGCGCACAGCCAAGTGGAGAAAGCCGGCATAGCCTCAATTACGGCGTTCAGCGTGCTGTTTCAGCGCCCACTCAACATGTTCACGCACCAGCTCTGATGGGTAATCACGGCGCGCCTTCAAGGCCTCCAGCACCGGAATGCTCGACGGCGCGTTGCCCAGCCCGACCGCCAGATTGCGTAGCCAGCGCTCGTAACCGGCGCGGCGCAGCGGTGAGCCTTCGGTGCTGCTGAGAAATTTGTCCTCGTCCCACATGAACAGCTCCGCCAGTTCGGCGTTGTCCAGGTTGTGCCGGGGCTTGAAATCGCTTTCCCCGGAGGGGCGGGCGAAGCGGTTCCACGGGCAGACGATCTGGCAGTCGTCGCAGCCGAACACGCGGTTGCCGATCAGTGGGCGCAGGTCTTCGGGGATGGCGTTTTTCAGCTCGATGGTCAGGTACGAGATGCAGCGCCGGGCGTCCAGCACATAGGGGCCGACGAAGGCGTTGGTCGGGCAGATGTCCAGGCACGCCGTGCAGCGCCCGCAATGTTCGCTGCTGTGCGGTTCGTCCACCGGCAGCGGCAGATCGACAAACAGTTCGCTCAAGAAGAAATAGCTGCCGGCCTTGCGGTTCAGCACCAGGGTATTTTTGCCGATCCAGCCCAGCCCGGCCTGCTCGGCGATGGCTTTTTCCAGCACCGGGGCGCTGTCGACGAAGGCGCGAAAACCGAACGGGCCGATCTCGGATTGAATCCTGTCAGCCAATTGCTGCACACGTTTACGGATCAATTTGTGGTAATCGCGGCCCAAGGCATAACGCGAAACGTAGGCTTTCTCCGGTTGCGCGAGCATTTGCGCCATTTGCGTGTCGCCGGGCAGGTAGTCCATGCGCAGCGAAACCACGCGTAACGTACCCGGAACCAGTTGCTCCGGATGCGAGCGTTTACTGCCGTGGGCGCCCATGTAATCCATTTCGCCGTGGTAGCCGGCGGCGAGCCAGCGCTCCAGGTGCTGCTCATGCTCGGCCAGGTCCAGACCGCTGATGCCGACTTGCTGGAAGCCCAGCTCGCGGCCCCAATCCTTGATCGATTGGGCGAGGGCGGGCAGATCTGTGGTGATGGCGGACATGAGGCGAGAGAAACCGGAGCTGAGGTGCGTATAATTCTGCCAGACATCGGAGCCCGAAGACGCATGCCGCACACGAAAGATCAATTACCCGACGCGCTGTATGGCGCCGCACAGGTGCGAGCACTCGATGCGCGGCTGATCGCTGCGGGTACGCCGGGCTTCGAATTGATGCAGCGCGCCGCGCACGCGACCTGGCGCGCATTGGTGCGGCAATGGCCGTCGGCGAGCGAAATGACTGTGCTTGCCGGGCATGGCAACAACGCCGGCGATGGTTTTCTGATCGCCGCGCTGGCGCACCGGGCCGGGTGGGCGGTGCGGGTGCTCGCAGTCGGTGATCCGCAACGCTTGCAGGGCGACGCGGCGCAGGCTTATGCGCAGGCCATCAGCGATGGCGTCGCCGTGCAGAGCTGGGCTGCGCAAAGCGAGCTGCGCGGGGTGATTGTCGATGCCTTGCTCGGCACCGGGCTGGCCGGCGATGTCCGTGAGCCGTATGCCGCTGCGATCAAGGCGATCAATGCCAGTGGCCTGCCGGTGGTGGCGGTGGATATTCCTTCCGGGCTGTCTGCCGATACTGGACATGTCCTCGGCATTGCGGTTCACGCTGACCTTACCGTGACTTTCATCGGCTTGAAGCTCGGCCTGTTCACCGGGGATGCGGCGGATCAGGTCGGGGCGTTGGTGTTTAACGATCTGCAAGCCGCCGCCGACATCTACCGTGACATTCCTGTCAGCGCTCTGCGTCTCTCGGCGGCTAATCTTCCACGATTGGCCCCGCGTGCGCCCGCGGCACACAAAGGGCGCTTCGGGCATTTGCTGCTGATCGGTGGCGATCAGGGTTTTGGCGGGGCGATTCTGCTCAGTAGCGAAACGGCCTTGCGCAGCGGCGCGGGCATGGTGTCGCTGGCAACCCGTGCGGAACATGTCACGGCAGCGCTGACGCGGATGCCGGAAGTCATGGTGCTCGGCACGTCGTCGGCCAATCAGTTGATGGGGCTGCTGGAAAAGGTTTCGGTGCTGGTGGTTGGTCCGGGACTCGGACAGGCGAGTTGGGGGCGGGCACTGTTGTCCGCTGCCGCCAATGCGCCGCTGCCACAGGTGTGGGACGCCGACGCATTGAATCTGCTGGCGAGCGGATTTGTCAGTCTGCCCAAGGAATGCGTGATCACCCCGCATCCGGGCGAGGCGGCGCGCCTGTTAGGGATCAGCACTGCCGAGGTGCAGGCAGATCGTCCGGCCGCCGCGCGGGCGTTGAGCAAAAAATACTCGGCCGTCGTCGTGCTCAAAGGCGCCGGCAGCCTGATCGCCCACCCCGATGGGCGTCTGGCGCTGTGTCATCAAGGCCATCCGGCAATGGCCACTGCTGGCTTGGGTGATGTGCTCGCCGGCTTGACCGGGGCGCTGTTGGCGCAGGGTATGAACGGCTTCGATGCCGCGTGCCTGGCAGTCTGGCTGCACGCCAATGCCGGCGCGCAACAAGGTAAATTCGGCCGTGGACTGGCGGCCAGTGATCTGATTCCAGTCATTCGTCAGTTGTTGGAGGAGCATGCACCGTGTCTGAAGTAACCCTGTACCTGGCCGATGAACAGGCCATGAGCGACTTTGGCGCACGGATCGCCCGCATTACCCAGGGCCACGGCCTGATTTTCCTGGAAGGCAATCTGGGCATGGGCAAAACCACCCTGTCGCGGGGCATCATTCGTGGGTTGGGGCATGTCGGCGCGGTAAAAAGTCCGACCTTCACCCTGGTCGAACCCTACGAGATCGGCGACGTGCGTGCCTTCCACTTCGACCTGTATCGCCTGGTCGATCCGGAGGAGCTGGAGTTTCTCGGCATCCGCGACTATTTCGAAGACGATGCCCTGTGCCTGATCGAGTGGCCCGATAAAGGTGCAGGCTTTTTGCCAAAGCCTGACCTGACCATTACCATTAGCCCGCAAGACAGCGGGCGTTCGCTGAAAATTTTATCCCAGGGCTCGCGTGGCGAGGCCTGGTGTGCCGCTTTGGCATTGGAATCCAATTAAATGATGGGGTTAGGTATGCGCTTTCGCGCGTTGGTGGCTGCCGTTGGACTGATGTTGATGGCAGTAACCGTCAACGCTGTGGCCGAGACAAAGGTCAACAGCGTGCGCCTGTGGCGGGCGCCGGACAACACGCGACTGGTCTTCGACCTGAGTGGCCCGGTGCAGCACAGCGTCTTCACCCTGACCGCACCGGATCGGCTGGTGATCGACATCAATGGCGCCACCCTGGGGGCGCCGTTAAAGGTCTCGACTGCTAACACGCCGATCACCGCGATGCGCTCGGCCCAGCGCACGCCGACCGATCTGCGAGTGGTCATCGACCTGAAAAAAGCCGTCACCCCGAAAAGTTTCTCGCTGGCGCCGAACGCGCAATATGGCAACCGTCTGGTGGTCGACCTGTTCGACAACCCGGCCGATGCCGCGCCGCCGCCAGCCCCGACGCCATCGGTCGCCACCGTGCCGGCAGTGCCGGTGACACCGTCTGAACCGGCGATCAAGTTGCCACCGGCCCCGGCTGGCAAGCGCGACATCATTGTGGTGATCGACGCCGGTCACGGCGGCGAAGACCCGGGTGCGTCCGGCTCGCGCGGCCAGCGTGAGAAAGACGTGGTGCTGCAGATCGCCCGCGAGCTGCAGCGTCAGGTCAACGGCATGAAAGGTTTCCGCGCCGAACTGACCCGTACCGGCGACTACTTCATCCCGTTGCGCGGCCGTACCGAAATTGCCCGCAAGAAGGGCGCCGACCTGTTCGTTTCGATCCACGCCGACGCTGCGCCGTCTGCGGCAGCCTTCGGTGCCTCGGTGTTTGCCCTGTCTGATCGCGGCGCGACGTCGGAAACTGCCCGTTGGCTGGCCGACAGCGAAAACCGTTCTGACCTGATTGGTGGTGCCGGCAACGTCAGCCTCGACGACAAGGACCGCATGCTCGCCGGCGTGCTGCTTGACCTGTCGATGACCGCTTCGCTGACCTCCAGCCTCAACGTCGGCCAGAAAGTCCTGACCAACATCGGTCGCGTGACTCCGTTGCACAAGCAGCGCGTGGAGCAGGCCGGGTTCATGGTGTTGAAGTCGCCGGACATCCCGTCGATCCTCGTCGAAACCGGATTCATCTCCAACGCCAACGAAGCGAACAAGCTCTCGGCTTCAAGCCACCAGCAGGCGCTGGCGCGTTCGATCAGCAGCGGCGTGCGCCAGTTCTTCCAGCAGAATCCGCCACCGGGCACCTACATCGCCTGGCTGCGCGACTCCGGCAAGATCGCCCAAGGCCCGCGCGATCACCGCGTGAGCCCGGGCGAGACGCTGGCGATGATCGCCGTGCGTTATCAGGTGTCCCCCGCGACGCTGCGCAGTGCCAACAACCTCAGTAGCGATGAGCTGAAGATCGGCCAGCACCTGACCATTCCCGGCACCGAACTGGCGTCCAAAGAATGAATCAGGTGTTGAACGCCGCACGCATCGAACTGCTCAGCCCGCGGCTGGCGAACCAGATCGCCGCCGGCGAGGTGGTCGAGCGCCCGGCTTCGGTGATCAAGGAGTTGCTGGAAAACAGTCTCGACTCCGGTGCCAAGCGCATCGATGTCGATGTCGAGCAGGGTGGCGTCAAGCTGCTGCGGGTGCGTGACGATGGCAGCGGCATTTCCGCCGATGACCTGCCGCTGGCTTTGGCCCGTCACGCCACCAGCAAGATTCGCAACCTCGAAGATCTGGAGCAGGTGATGAGTCTGGGCTTCCGTGGTGAGGCACTGGCGTCGATCAGCTCCGTGGCGCGCCTGACCCTGACCTCGCGCACCCGCGATGCTGATCAGGCCTGGCAGGTTGAAACCGAAGGTCGCGACATGGCGCCTCGGGTGCAGCCGGCGGCGCATCCGGTCGGTACCTCGGTGGAAGTGCGCGACCTGTTTTTCAATACGCCGGCGCGGCGCAAGTTTCTCAAGACCGAAAAAACCGAATTCGATCACCTGCAAGAAGTGATCAAGCGTCTGGCGCTGGCGCGTTTCGACGTGGCCTTCCATCTGCGCCACAACGGCAAGACCATCCTCAGCCTGCACGAGGCCCACGATGATGCAGCCCGCGCTCGGCGTGTGGCGGCGATCTGTGGTTCGGGCTTCCTCGAACAGGCGCTGCCGATCGAGATCGAGCGCAATGGCCTGCACTTGTGGGGCTGGGTCGGGTTGCCGACCTTCAACCGCAGCCAGGCGGACTTGCAGTATTTCTTCGTAAACGGCCGTGCGGTACGCGACAAACTGGTGGCCCACGCGGTGCGTCAGGCTTATCGCGATGTGCTGTTCAACGGTCGTCATCCGACCTTCGCGCTGTTTTTCGAAGTCGATCCGGCGGCGGTGGACGTCAACGTGCACCCGACCAAGCACGAAGTGCGCTTCCGTGACGGACGCATGGTGCATGACTTCCTTTACGGCACATTGCACCGCGCGTTGGGCGATGTGCGTCCGGAAGATCAACTGGCCGGCTCTGTCACCACAGCCGTGGTGCGTCCAACCGGTATCGAGGCCGGTGAATTCGGCCCGCAGGGCGAAATGCGTCTGGCGGCCAACGCGCTGCTGGAACAGCCGCAGGCGCAACCGGCGTTCAATACTTCGTCGGGCGCCAGCGCTGGTGGCGCTTATCAGTATCAGTACACGCCGCGTCCGCAGTCGGCTGTGCCGGCCGCCGAGGCACAAGCTGCTTACCGCGAGTTCTTCGCACCGTTGCCGGAAGCGAATGCCAACGCGCTGCCAGCCGGCCAGGAAGACATTCCGCCGCTCGGTTACGCGCTGGCGCAGCTCAAGGGCATCTACATTCTCTCCGAGAATGCTCAGGGTTTGGTGCTGGTGGACATGCATGCCGCGCACGAGCGGATCATGTACGAACGCCTGAAAATCGCCATGGCCAGCGAAGGTCTCAGCGGTCAGCCGCTGTTGGTGCCGGAGTCGCTGGCGGTCAGTCAGCGAGAGGCCGATTGCGCTGAAGAACATGCCGCATGGTTCCAGCGTCTGGGCTTCGAGCTACAGCGCCTGGGCCCGGAAACATTGGCGATCCGCCAGATTCCGGCGCTGCTCAAGCAGGCCGAGGCCAATCGTCTGGTGGGTGACGTGCTGTCGGACCTGATGGAATACGGCACCAGCGACCGGATTCAGGCGCACCTGAACGAACTGCTCGGCACCATGGCCTGCCACGGCGCGATCCGTGCCAACCGGCGCCTGGCCCTGCCGGAAATGAACGGCCTGCTGCGCGACATGGAAAACACCGAACGCAGCGGTCAATGCAACCATGGCCGACCGACCTGGACCCAACTGGGCCTGGACGATCTGGACAAACTGTTCCTGCGCGGTCGTTGATGAGCCAGCTTCCTCCAGCGATTTTCCTGATGGGCCCGACCGCTGCGGGCAAGACCGACCTGGCCATCGAGCTGACCAAGGTGCTGCCGTGCGAGCTGATCAGCGTCGACTCGGCGCTGGTCTATCGCGGCATGGACATCGGCACCGCCAAGCCATCGAAAGAACTACTGGCCGAGTTTCCGCACCGGCTGATCGACATTCTCGATCCGGCCGAGGCCTATTCGGCTGCGGATTTCCGCCGCGATGCCCTGCAAGCCATGGCTGAAATCACCGCACGCGGGAAAATTCCGCTGCTGGTTGGCGGCACCATGCTCTATTACAAGGCGTTGGTTGATGGCCTGGCGGACATGCCGGCGGCGGATCCCGAGGTCCGTGCGCAGATCGAAGAAGAGGCTGCACGCCTTGGCTGGCAAGCCCTGCACGATCAGCTGGCGAGCATCGATCCGGTGTCGGCGGCACGCATTCATCCGAACGATCCGCAGCGCCTGAGTCGGGCGCTGGAGGTTTATCGGGTCAGCGGTCAGAGCATGACTGCCCTGCGTCAGCAACAATCTGCGCAAAGTACTGAAGCAGCCGCTTCGGGACGGCAACAATTGCCCTATACTGTCGCGAACTTGGCCATTGCTCCGGCAAATCGCCAGGTACTGCATGAGCGCATTAAACAAAGATTCACAAATATGCTGGAACAGGGGTTCATCGACGAGGTCGTAGCCCTGCGTAAAAGAAGTGACCTGCATTCCGGGTTGCCGTCTATACGTGCGGTAGGCTACCGCCAAGTCTGGGACTACCTGGATGGCAAGCTGTCGTTAGCTGAAATGCAGGAACGCGGCATCATTGCCACGCGTCAATTGGCCAAGCGCCAGTTCACCTGGCTGCGCAGCTGGGAAGAACTGCACTGGCTGGACAGTCTTGATTGCGACAATCTGCCACGCGCCTTGAAATACCTTGGGACCATCTCCATATTGAGCTGAGTCCTTGCAATTGCCGTCTATCCTTGGGGGTGTGGCGGCCAAAGCCATCTGAATTACCTATTTTTATTATTGAATCCTTAAAGGAGTGCGGCACATGTCAAAAGGGCATTCGCTACAAGACCCTTACTTGAATACTTTACGTAAAGAGAAAGTTGGGGTTTCCATCTACCTGGTCAACGGTATCAAACTGCAAGGCACGATCGAGTCGTTCGACCAGTTCGTTATCCTGCTGAAAAACACCGTCAGCCAGATGGTTTACAAACACGCTATCTCGACAGTCGTGCCAGTACGTCCAATTCGTCTGCCTAGCGCAACCGAATCCGATGCAGGTGACGCTGAGCCAGGTAACGCCTGATAGGAGTCTCCTTTGTTCTTTGAGCGCCACGGTGGTGGTGAGCGAGTCATCCTCGTTCACTTGGAAGGTCAGGACCCTGAGGCGCGCGAAGATCCGCAGGAGTTTCAGGAATTGGCTAATTCGGCGGGCGCCGAGACCGTTGCGTTTTTTAACGTACCGCGTCATCGGCCAACCGCCAAATTCCTGATTGGCAGCGGCAAGGTCGAGGAATTACGCGACCTGGTCCATGCCGAAAAGGCTGATCTGGTGATTTTCAATCACATTCTCACGCCCAGTCAGGAACGTAACCTCGAACGTGTTTTCGAGTGTCGCGTGATCGACCGTACCGGCCTGATTCTCGATATCTTCGCTCAGCGCGCCCGTACCCATGAAGGCAAGCTCCAGGTAGAACTGGCCCAGCTTGATCACATGAGCACCCGCCTGGTTCGCGGCTGGACTCACCTTGAGCGTCAGGGTGGCGGTATCGGCATGCGTGGCCCGGGTGAAACCCAGCTCGAAACCGACCGGCGTCTGCTGCGGGTTCGTCTGCGTCAGATCAAGGGTCGTCTGGAAAAAGTGCGCAGCCAGCGCGAGCAATCGCGACGCGGCCGTTCCCGCGCGGATATCCCTACCGTGTCTCTGGTGGGCTATACCAACGCCGGCAAATCCACGCTGTTCAATAACGTGACCAAGTCCGAGGTATACGCGGCCGACCAGTTGTTCGCCACGCTCGACCCGACCCTGCGCCGTCTGGAACTGGACGACCTGGGGCCGATCGTTCTGGCGGACACGGTAGGGTTCATTCGGCACTTGCCGCACAAGCTGGTCGAGGCATTTCGGTCTACGCTCGAAGAGTCGAGCAATTCCGACCTGCTGTTGCACGTGATCGATGCGGCCGAACCGGATCGCATGTTGCAGATCGAGCAGGTGATGGTGGTACTGGGCGAGATCGGAGCCCAGGACTTGCCGATCCTCGAGGTATACAACAAACTCGATTTGCTTGAAGGCGTTGAGCCACAGATCCAGCGCGATGCCGATGGCAAACCGCAGCGGGTCTGGCTGTCGGCGCGCGATGGCACGGGTCTGGAATTGCTTGAACAAGCCATTGCCGAGTTGCTGGGCAGTGATTTGTTTGTGGGGACATTGCGCTTGCCGCAACGATTCGCTCGACTGCGTGCGCAGTTCTTCGAACTCGGTGCGGTACAGAAAGAAGAGCATGACGAAGAAGGCATCTGCCTGCTGGCCGTTCGTTTGCCCCGTGTCGAGTTGAATCGACTGGTAAGCCGCGAAGGATTGCAGCCGATGGAATTCATCGAGCAACACACTTTGCAATAAAAGCCTGGCAAAGCGGTTGTGCCGCAACGGCAGGCATTCTGTAGCATTGGTCGGCGCGCCGTGGGTGCGTCTTTGCTTTATCAGATGGAGAGCGCTATGGCTTGGAATGAGCCGGGTGGCAACTCGAATAATCAGGATCCTTGGGGTGGCAAGCGCCGCAATAACGGCGACCGCAAGGGGCCACCGGATCTCGACGAGGCCTTCCGAAAGCTGCAGGAAAGCCTGAACGGGTTGTTCGGTGGTGGTAAGAAACGCGGTGGTGATGACGGCGGTGGTTCGGGCAGGAGTGGTGGCGGCTTCGGCGGTCTGCTCGGCATCGGCCTCGTCGTGCTGGCGGCTGTCTGGCTGTACAGCGCGGTCTATGTGGTCGACGAGCAGGAGCAAGCCGTGGTGCTGCGCTTCGGCAAGTACTACGAGACTGTCGGCCCCGGCCTGAACATCTACTTCCCGCCGATCGACAAGAAGTACATGGAAAACGTCACGCGTGAGCGTGCCTACACCAAGCAGGGCCAGATGCTGACCGAAGACGAGAACATCGTCGAAGTGCCGCTGACCGTGCAGTACAAGATCAGCAACCTGCAGGACTTCGTGCTGAACGTCGATCAGCCGGAAATCAGCCTGCAGCATGCGACCGACAGCGCCCTGCGCCACGTGGTGGGTTCAACCGCCATGGACCAGGTGCTGACCGAAGGTCGTGAATTGATGGCCAGCGAAATCAAGGAGCGTCTGCAACGTTTCCTCGATACCTATCGCACCGGTATCACCGTCACTCAGGTCAACGTACAGAGCGCAGCGGCACCGCGTGAAGTGCAGGAAGCCTTCGACGACGTGATCCGCGCCCGTGAAGACGAGCAGCGTTCGCGCAACCAGGCGGAAACCTACGCCAACGGTGTCGTGCCGGAAGCCCGTGGTCAGGCCCAGCGTATCCTCGAGGATGCCAACGGTTACCGCGACGAAACGGTTTCGCGCGCCAAGGGTGAGGCGGATCGCTTTACCAAACTGGTCGCCGAGTATCGCAAGGCCCCTGAAGTCACCCGTCAGCGTCTGTACCTGGACACCATGCAGGAAGTCTTCAGCAATACCAGCAAGGTACTCGTGACCGGCAACAAAAACGGCCAGAGCAACCTGCTTTACCTGCCGTTGGACAAAATGATCCAGAACAGTTCGGGCAGCAATGCACCGGTAACCGGTTCTGCCGCCGCCAGCAACAACACGGACGTCGCGCCGCATGTCACTGACCTGCCGCAGACACGTACAAGGGAGACCCGCTGATGAGCAATAAATCGCTGATCGCCCTGATCGTTGGCGTTGTCGTGGTGCTGGTGGGCTGGAACTGCTTCTATATCGTGGCTCAGACCGAGCGCGCGGTGCTGCTGCAATTCGGTCGTGTGGTTCAGGCCGATGTCCAGCCGGGCCTGCATGTGAAAGTGCCTTACGTTAACCAGGTGCGTAAATTCGACGCACGTCTGATGACGCTGGATGCACCGACACAGCGCTTCCTGACCCTGGAAAAGAAAGCCGTAATGGTCGATGCCTACGCCAAGTGGCGGGTGAAAGATGCCGAGCGCTTCTACACCGCGACTTCCGGCCTCAAGCAGATCGCCGACGAGCGTCTGTCCCGACGTCTGGAATCCGGTCTGCGTGACCAGTTCGGCAAGCGCACCCTGCACGAAGTGGTGTCGGGTGAGCGTGATGCGCTGATGGCTGACATCACCGCGTCGCTGAACAAGATGGCGGAAAAAGAGCTGGGTATCGAAGTCGTCGATGTCCGGGTCAAGGCCATCGATCTGCCGAAAGAAGTGAACCGCAGCGTGTTCGAACGTATGAGCACCGAGCGTGAGCGTGAAGCTCGCGAGCACCGCGCCAAGGGTAACGAGCTGGCCGAAGGCATCCGTGCCGACGCCGATCGTCAACGCCGCGTGCTGCTGGCTGAAGCCTATCGTGAGTCCGAAGAGATTCGCGGTGATGGCGATGCCCAGGCCGCTGCGATCTACTCCAAGGCCTACGGCCAGGATCAGGAGTTCTACGGTTTCTACCGTAGCCTGCGTGCCTACCGTGAAAGCTTCGCGAACAAATCCGACGTCATGGTTCTCGACCCAAGCAGCGACTTCTTCCGTTACCTGGAAAAGTCCAAGCCTTGATACGACGTTGACCTGAATCATTCCGCCCGGCGGCTAAAACTTCGGGCGGGGTGATCCTTTGGGAAAACGTGTGTATGATGCGGCAGCCGGGAAATTCCCGGCTTTTTTGCGTCTGCACGTTTGATTGCTGTTTTTTGTTGCAGGCATCGGGTTGAATGGCCCGAGCGTTTTTCGAGGAAAGTGATGGGCGAAGCCGGTAACAGGCCTTTCGCCGCGTCGTTCATGCGCGTGCGTTTTGAACGGATCGGTCATTTTCTGCTTCACTCAAGGCTCGCCCGCAGGCTGGCCGCCCGGATCAAAGGGGAATGGCGTAATGGCAACGGTAGACCGCTGGCTGCTGCCAGATGGCATCGAAGAAGTACTGCCACCGGAAGCGGCGCGCATTGAAGTCGCGCGTCGTCAGGTGTTGGATCTGTTCCAGAGCTGGGGTTACGAGTTTGTCGTGACTCCCCATATCGAGTACCTGGAATCCCTGCTGACCGGTGCGGGCCAGGACCTGGATCTGCGTACCTTCAAGGTCATCGACCCGCAGTCGGGTCGGCAGATGGGGTTCCGTGCCGACATCACGCCGCAAGTGGCGCGCATCGATGCGCATACCCTGCGTCGCGAAGGCCCTAGCCGCTTGTGCTACGCCGGCAGCGTGCTGCATGCCCAGCCGCGTGCACTGTCGTCCTCGCGCAGTCCGATTCAACTGGGTGCCGAGCTGTACGGCGATGCCAGCCCGAGCAGCGACGTTGAAGTGATCAGCCTGATGCTGGCCATGCTGCAACTGGCCGATGTGCCGGATGTGCACATGGACCTTGGCCATGTCGGCATCTACCGTGGTCTGGCGCGTGCCGCCGGTCTGTCCGGTGAAGTCGAGCAGCAGTTGTTTGATGCGTTGCAACGCAAGGCCATCGACGAGGTCATTACCTTGACCGAAGGCCTGCCGGCCGATCTGTCCGGCATGCTGCGGGCATTGGTCGACCTGTGTGGCGGCCGTGAGGTACTGAGTGCGGCCCGTGAGCGTCTGGCCAATGCACCGGCGCCGGTGCTGGCGGCGCTGGAAGATTTGCTGGAGATCGCCGATCGTCTGGCGACGCGTTTCCCGGAGTTGCCGCTGTACTTCGACCTGGGCGAGCTGCGCGGCTACCACTACCACACCGGTGTGGTGTTCGCGGTGTTTGTCCCGGGCGTGGGCCAGTCCATCGCTCAGGGCGGTCGTTACGACGACATCGGCGCCGACTTCGGTCGTGCCCGTCCGGCGACCGGTTTCTCTACCGATTTGAAAACCCTGGTGACCCTGGGGCGTGCTGAGATCGAGCTACCGTCTGGCGGTATCTGGATGCCTGACAGTACGGATGCGGCACTCTGGCAGCAGGTTTGCCAGTTGCGCAGTGAGGGTCAGCGTGTCGTTCAGGCATTGCCTGGACAACCTTTGGCCGCCGCCCGTGATGCGGACTGCGACCGGCAATTGATTCAGCAGAACGGGCTTTGGCAAGTATCGCCACTGGCTTCTTGAGTTTTCCTGCCGGCCATCGCCGGCACCAAGTTTGCGCGAATGAGGACAAGTGTTATGGGTAAGAATGTCGTAGTCCTGGGCACCCAATGGGGTGATGAGGGCAAAGGCAAGATCGTTGATCTGCTGACCGAACATGCTGCCGCCGTAGTGCGCTACCAAGGTGGCCACAACGCTGGCCACACCCTGGTGATCGACGGCGAAAAAACCGTCTTGCACCTGATCCCGTCGGGCGTGCTGCGCGAAGGCGTGCAGTGCCTGATCGGCAACGGCGTGGTGGTTGCACCTGACGCCCTGCTGCGTGAGATCACCAAGCTGGAAGAGAAAGGCGTACCGGTGCGCGAGCGCTTGCGTATCAGCCCGTCCTGCCCGCTGATCCTGTCCTTCCACGTGGCGCTGGACCAGGCCCGTGAAAAAGCCCGTGGCGAGCTGAAGATCGGTACCACCGGTCGCGGCATCGGCCCGGCTTACGAAGACAAGGTTGCCCGTCGTGGCCTGCGCGTGGGCGACCTGCTGAACATGCCGCGCTTCGAAGACAAGCTGCGTGAACTGGTGGATTACCACAACTTCATGCTGGTCGGTTACTACAAAGAGCCGGCCATCGAGTTCGAAAAGACCCTGGCCGAGTGCAAGGAATACGCCGAGCTGCTCAAGCCGCTGATGCTCGACGTGACTGCCGAGCTGCACGACCTGCGTCGCGCCGGCAAAGACATCATGTTCGAAGGCGCCCAAGGTTCGTTGCTCGACATCGACCACGGTACCTACCCGTACGTGACCAGCTCCAACACCACCGCCGGTGGCGTGGCGACCGGTTCGGGCGTTGGCCCGATGTTCCTCGACTACATCCTGGGCATCACCAAGGCTTACACCACTCGCGTCGGTTCGGGTCCATTCCCGACTGAGCTGTTCGACGACGTGGGTGCGCATCTGGCCAAGCAAGGTCACGAGTTCGGCGCGACTACCGGCCGTGCCCGTCGTTGCGGCTGGTTCGACGCCGTCATCCTGCGTCGCGCTATCGATGTGAACAGCATCTCGGGCATCTGCCTGACCAAGCTGGACGTACTCGATGGTCTGGAAACCATCAACATCTGCACCGGCTACAAGGACGCGCAAGGCAATGCCGTGGCGCCGACCGACGCTGACAGCTACGTGGGCCTGCAGCCTGTGTACGAAGAAGTGCCGGGCTGGACCGAATCGACCGTGGGTGCCAAAACCCTGGAAGAGCTGCCAGCTAACGCTCGTGCCTACATCAAACGCGTTGAAGAGTTGATCGGCGCGCCGATCGACATTATTTCGACGGGCCCGGATCGCAACGAAACCATCGTTCTGCGTCATCCGTTCGCTTGATAAGTCGTTGATGTAAAAAACAAAGGTCCCTTAATCGGGGCCTTTGTCGTTTATGCCTGTTGGACGGCATGACCTTTGCTGTAAATCTTCCTACAAGAGTGCCATCAAATTAATGGCGTCAGAAGTAGAGGGATTCACAGTGTCGGCCGTTCTCTCACTGTTACAAAGCCGTTTGTTGCGGCCCGTGTTCGTTACCCTTGGTATCGCCCTTTTGGTGCAAGTGCTGGTGGCAGTCGCCCTGACACGAAGCACGGTCACGGCGCTGGAAGCCGATCTCGGCGCTCGTCTGGGCGCTGACAGCCAAAAGCTCTCCGGCGAACTGGAGCAGGCCGGGCGCGAGGTCACCTCAAGCCTCGATAACCTTTCCTCAAGTACCCGGCAGCGCCTGACCGCCGGCCTGTCTTCCCGTCTGAAGGAAGAGCAGGCGCAACTGCGTACGACACTGGAAAAAGATCTCAAGGACTCGGCCAATGACATGGCTCAGTTGCTCGCCTCGGTGGCGCCGCGCGCCATGTGGGACAGCGACGTGCCGACCCTGTCCGAATTTGCTCGTCGCGCCCAGCGCAATCCCAACGTGTTGTTCGTGGTTTACGACGATGCCACCGGACAGCACCTGACGCGTTATCTCAACCGCGAAAACCCGATCAACAAGGCCTTGCTGGAAAAGGGCCAGGGCGAACGCGCGCTGGATAAAGTGCTGGACGCGGCGAAAAACGATCCGTCGGTCTACTACCTCGAGGCCTCGATCAATCCCAACGGCGTGGAAATCGGCAAGGTGCTGATGGGCGTATCGACGGCTTCGGTGGACACCGATCTGGCGGCGCTCGACCAGCGCTTCTCGGCGCTGATCGCCAGCAGCGATCAACTGGTCGGCGACAGTCTCAAGGGTGCCGCTGCCGATAGCGCGACGGCAATGCAGGCGCGCCTGCAGTCGGCGCAATCCACCGCGACCGAGATGAAAGCCAATACCCGCAGCACCGTGCAGGAAGCCGCCGCGACCTTGCGCTGGCGCATCGGTATGGGCCTGGCACTCGTCGGTTGCGGCGTGCTGCTGTTGCTGGCGGTGGTGCTGGGGCACCGGGTGGTCAATCGTTTGAAGATGCTCAATGCGGCGATGGACGATCTGGCGGCAGGCGAGGGCGACCTGACCAAGCGCGTGCAGATCAACAGCAAGGACGAGATCGGCGACATGGCCTCGGCGGTCAATCGCTTTGTGGATAAGTTGCAGCCGATCGTGCGTGAGGCGGGCGACGTGGCCCAGCGGACCGGTGTGGAAATCGGCGCCATGACCCTGCGCAATGCCGGTGCCGACGCAGCGGCCGGGATGCAGCGTGACGAAGTGGCGGAAAGCCTGCGCGCGCTGTCGCAAATGGCTGATGAGGCGCAGTCGGAAAGCCATGCCATGCAGGCTGCGTTGAAGCAGGTGGTGGATATTCGTCAGGCCACCGATGAAAACACTCGTACCTCGGCGAAAGTCGGCAGCCTGATCGAGGCGCTGGCAGGGCAGGTTGATACCGGGGCGAAAGTCATCGAGCGACTGGCGCAGCAGAGCGAACAGATCGAAGTGGTGCTGACGGTGATTCATGGCATCGCCGAGCAGACTAACCTGCTGGCCCTGAATGCGGCGATCGAAGCGGCGCGGGCCGGTGAGACCGGCCGCGGTTTTGCCGTGGTCGCGGACGAGGTGCGCGCGCTGGCGAGCAAGACGCAAAGCTCGACCGGTGACATTCAGGCGCACATCGTCGCTTTGCAGCAGGGTGCGCGTGAGGCGGTAGAAGCGATCGGCCAGGCGGGGCGTCAGGCCAGCGAAGGTTTGCTGGTGTTGCGCGACAGCGCACGGTTGCAGCAGTCGGTGCAGGCCTCGGTCGAGCAGGTGCATGCGGCGATCGGTCTGGCAACCCAGGCAGCGGCGCATCAGGCGCAGGGCGCGCAGGCAGTGCGTGGGCGGGTCGAAACGATTCATGCCCAAGCCGAGAAAGCGGCGCAGGCGGTGGTGGAAACCACGGCCAGTGGCAAGGTACTGGATGGGCTGGCGGCGCAGCTGAAGGCCAGTCTGGGACAGTTCAGGGCCTGATGTTTCCCCCTTCGCGAGCAGGCTCGCTCCCGCATTCGATCGCATTCCTCTGGTGGGACTCGGTCAAACTGTGGGAGCGGGCTTGCTCGCGAAGGCGATTTCAGCGGCTCAGATACATCCGCGTCGTCAGCAGATACACCGGCAACCCCGACACCACAATCAACAACGCCGCATAAGGCGCTGCCGCCGCGAACTCGACATTTGCCGTATGCGCCCAGACCTCGGTCGCCAGCGTATTAAGCCCGGTCGGACTGAGCAGCAGCGTCGCCGTCAATTCCTTCATCGCATCCAGAAACACCAGCGCAAACGCCGCACCCAGTGCCGGGAAAATGATCGGCAGGGTCACCCGGCAAAACGCGGTGAATGACGATGCCCCCAATGTGCGTGCCGCTTCCTCCAGCTGCGGCGCAGCCTTGTTCAGTGCCGTGCGAATCGGCGCCTGTGCCAATGGCAGAAACAGCAGCGCATAAGCGATCAGCAGCAACGCCGAGGTCTGGTACAGCGCCGGCACGTAGTGCAGGGCGAAATACACCAGCGTCAGCGCGATCACCAGGCCTGGCAACGCATGCAGCAGATACGGCAAGCGCTCCGCCCAGATCGCCAATTGGCCCTTGTAACGCACCACCAGCAGCCCGACCGGCACCGCCAGCAGCAGGCACAGCGCTGCGCCACCCAACGACAAGGCCAGCGAAGACAGCAGGGCTTCGGTGATCGCCGCGACCGGGAAGGCTGCCGAAGAGCCGACCGCCAGCCAGTACGCGAGCATGCCCAGCGGAATCCCGCTGCCGACGATCGCCAGCAGCAGGCAATACAGCTGACCGACAACCGCCCACCGCCCCAGGCGTACTTGTTCAGCCTGCCGCGCTGCGCCCTGGCCGGTGCGCACATGGCGACCCTTGCCGCGTACACGCAGCTCCAGCCACAACAGCATCAGACATAGCGCGAGCAGCACCGCCGAAAGCATCGCTGCATTGGCGTTGCTGAATTCCAGTTCGAATTGCTGGTAGATGGCGGTGGTGAAGGTTTGCAGGCCGATGATCGACAGCGCGCCGAACTCGACCAGCATGTGCAGGGCAATCAGCAGCGAGCCGGCCAGCAGCGATGGCCAGAGCAGCGGCAGGGTGACGCGGAAGAACACGCCCCAGCGATTCTGTCCCAAGGTGCGGGCGGATTCTTCAAGGGACGGATCGAGGTTGCGCAGGGTCGCCGCGACCGGCAGAAAGATCAGCGGATACTTCGACAGGCTCATCACCAGAATCGCCCCGCCGAGGCCTTCGAACTGCGCGCTCAACGACACCCAAGTGAAGCTGCTGACAAACGCCGGCACCGCAAATGGCAGGCAAAGAATCACCCCCCACAGGCGTCGTCCCGGCAGATTGCTGCGCTCCAGCAGCCACGCCAGTGACAGGCCGATCACGCCGCAAGTCAGCGTTACGCCGACCATCAACGCCAGGGTGTTGCGCAGCAGACCGAAAACGTACGGGCGCCACAACAAGTGCAGCGCTTCGGCCCAACCGGCCTGCCAGGCTTTCAGGCCGACATAGGCCAGAGGCAACAGGCTCATGACCACCAGCAATAAGACCGGCAGCACCAGCCAGATTGACGGCCGCTTGCGTCGTGGTACGAAACCCCCGCGCGCGGCGGGGGCGGATAACGATGTGGCCATCAGTTCAGGCCAACTTCACGTTCCAGGTCCAAGGCTTCTTCGGCGTTGCCCAGATCGGCCGGGGTCACGTTTGGCGCTTGCAGTTCGCTGAACGGCTTGAGCCCGCGATCCGATTCCATACCTTTGTGCAGCGGGTATTCGGCGGTGGTCTGAGTGATCACGCGCTGGCCTTCCTCACTGGCCATGTAGGCAAGGAATTGCTGGGCTTCTTTTGGATGTTTGCTGGATTTCAGCACGGCAGCACTGGATACGGTGATCAGTCCGCCGACGTCGCCGCCGGTGAAGTAATGCAGTTTCGAGTCGAGTTTGCCTTTCTCACGCTGCAGGGCGAACCAGTAGTAGTTGTTCACCAGCACCGTGGCGACTTCGCCGTTTTCCACGGCTTTGAGGGCGACCATGTTGTTGCTGTAGGTCTTGCCGAAAGCGCGCAGGCCGGTCAGCCATTCTTCGGCGGCGTCGCGACCGTGCATCTTGATGATCGCCACGGCCTGTTCCTGGAAGGCGCCGCTGGTCGGGACGAAACCGACTTTGCCCTGCCACTTCGGATCGGAGAATTCCATCACCGACTTCGGCAGGTCTTTCTCATCGACCAGTTTCGGGTTGTAGGCAACTACGCGAACCCGCGCGGTGACACCGATCCAGGTGCCGTTGCCAGCGACGTATTGCTTGGGCAGTACGGCCAGCGTGGCGTCGTCAGTCTTGGCCAGCAGACCTTGTTCGCCGAGGTTGTTCAGTGGGGGAGATTCTTCGGTGTAGATCACGTCGGCGGGGGAGCGGTCGCCTTCTTCGATGACCTGGCTGGCGAGCTGGTTGCTGCTGCCCTTGCGTACGTTGACGTGAATGCCGGTCTTGGCCTCGAAAGCCTTGGCGATCGCATCGCCGACTTCTTTGTGTTGACCGTTGTAGAGCGTCAGGGAAACCGCATCGGCTGCCTGGGTGAGGGGAGTGGCGAGTGCCAGGCCGAGCAGGGTGAAGGTCAAGCCGCGGCGCAGGGTATTTCGAAACATCATTCGCAGGGTTCCTCACTGTCGCATTGCAAAAACTTGCAACAATGATAAACGATATTGTTTCTCAAGTGCGCCTTGCGGGACGCCGCCAGGTCTGGTACGGCACACTCGCTGAAAGGTAGGAGCTGCCGAAGGCTGCGATCTTTTGATTCTGTCTTTTAAAGCAAGATCAAAAGATCGCAGCCTTCGGCAGCTCCTACATGGGTGCAATCGAATGTCGAGTAAGGCGTTCAGGATTTCTGGAAGCCAGAAACGCAAAAACCCGCTTTCGCGGGTTTTTGGGAAACTCAACGTCGTAACCTTGAGTTTGAATTGGTGCCCAGAAGAAGACTCGAACTTCCACGACCGTAAGGTCACCAGCACCTGAAGCTGGCGTGTCTACCAATTTCACCATCTGGGCATTCATCGCGAGCGTTGCCGCTGTTGATGTGGCGCACTATACGGAGCGCTTTTTGATCTGTAAACCCCTGATTTAATTTTAATTAATCAGTTTTAACAAACCCGTTCCTTAGAATGCAAAAAACCCGCTTTCGCGGGTTTTGTGTGAGCCTTGAAACTGATCTAGTCTCAAACTCGAAATTGGTGCCCAGGAGAAGACTCGAACTTCCACGACCGTAAGGTCACCAGCACCTGAAGCTGGCGTGTCTACCAATTTCACCACCTGGGCATCTCGTCAACGTGCGTACGTCGTCGATGGCGCGCACTATACGGAGCGCCTTTTTAACTGTAAACCCCTGTCAGCAAAAAAAATGAATTTTTTTACCAGCGGTGTTCAAAAGGGCTTTCAGGCGTCGATACAAGGCTCCAGAAGGGCCTTATATAGTCGGAAATTTCCCGTTTGATGGCGCCTATGCCAAACTAACCCGCATATAGACAAGGTGAAAACTCTCTAATGGCCGATTGGCAGTCCCTCGATCCCGAGGCCGCTCGTGAAGCGGAAAAATATGAAAACCCTATTCCCAGCCGCGAACTGATCCTGGCGCATCTCGCCGATCGGGGTTCGCCTGCTGCCCGCGAGCAACTGGTCGAAGAGTTTGGTCTGACCACAGAAGACCAGATCGAAGCCCTGCGCCGCCGCCTGCGCGCCATGGAGCGCGACGCTCAATTGATCTACACCCGCCGTGGCACCTATGCGCCGGTGGACAAGCTCGACCTGATCCTCGGCCGCATTAGCGGTCACCGTGACGGTTTCGGCTTCCTGGTGCCGGACGACGGCAGCGATGACCTGTTCATGAGCCCGGCGCAGATGCGTCTGGTATTCGATGGCGATCGTGCGCTGGCCCGCGTTTCGGGTCTCGACCGTCGTGGTCGCCGTGAAGGCGTGATCGTCGAAGTGGTGTCCCGTGCCCACGAAACCATCGTTGGTCGCTACTTCGAAGAGGGCGGTATCGGTTTCGTCGTTGCCGACAACCCGAAGATCCAGCAGGAAGTGCTGGTTACGCCAGGCCGCAACGCCAACGCGCAGATCGGTCAGTTCGTCGAGGTGAAAATCACCCACTGGCCGACGCCGCGCTTCCAGCCGCAAGGCGATGTGGTCGAAGTGGTCGGCAACTACATGGCGCCGGGCATGGAAATCGATGTCGCGCTGCGTACCTACGACATTCCGCACGTCTGGCCTGAAGCGGTGCTCAAAGAAGCCGCCAAGCTCAAGCCGGAAGTCGAAGAGAAAGACAAAGAGAAGCGTGTCGACCTGCGCCATCTGCCGTTCGTCACCATCGACGGCGAAGATGCCCGCGACTTCGACGACGCGGTCTACTGCGAAGCCAAGCCGGGCAAGTTGCGCCTGTTCTCCGGCGGCTGGAAGTTGTACGTGGCGATTGCCGACGTCTCCAGCTACGTGAAGATCGGTTCGGCGCTGGACAACGAAGCCCAGGTACGCGGCAACTCGGTGTATTTCCCCGAGCGCGTGGTGCCGATGTTGCCTGAACAGCTGTCCAACGGCCTGTGCTCGCTGAACCCGCACGTCGATCGTCTGGCCATGGTTTGCGAGATGACCATCTCCAAGTCCGGCGAAATGACCGACTACTGCTTCTATGAAGCGGTGATCCATTCCCACGCCCGCCTGACCTACAACAAGGTCAGCGCGATGCTGGAAACCCCGAAAGCCACCGAAGCGCGCAAGCTTCGCGGCGAATACACCGACGTGGTGCCGCACCTCAAGCAGCTCTATGCGCTGTACAAAGTGTTGCTGGCTGCCCGTCACGTGCGTGGCGCGATCGATTTCGAAACCCAGGAAACCCGGATCATCTTCGGTTCCGAGCGCAAAATTGCCGAAATCCGTCCGACCACCCGCAACGATGCGCACAAGCTGATCGAGGAATGCATGCTGGCGGCCAACGTGGCCACCGCCGAATTCCTCAAGAAGCACGAAATCCCCGCGCTGTACCGTGTCCACGACGGTCCGCCACCGGAGCGTCTGGAAAAGCTGCGCGCGTTCCTCGGCGAGCTCGGCCTGTCCCTGCACAAAGGCAAGGACGGCCCGTCGCCGAAGGACTATCAGGCCCTGTTGGCGAGCATCAAGGACCGTCCGGATTTCCATCTGATCCAGACCGTGATGCTGCGCTCCCTGAGTCAGGCGGTGTACAGCGCCCAGAACGAAGGCCACTTCGGCCTGAATTACGAGGCCTATACCCACTTTACCTCGCCGATCCGTCGTTACCCGGACCTGCTCACGCACCGCGCCATCCGCAGCGTGATCCATTCGAAACAGGACACTCCGCACGTTCGTCGTGCCGGGGCGATGACCATTCCGAAGGCGCGCATCTATCCCTACGACGAAGCGGCGCTGGAGCAACTCGGCGAGCAGTGCTCGATGAGCGAGCGCCGTGCCGACGAAGCCACCCGCGACGTGGTGAACTGGCTCAAGTGCGAGTTCATGAAAGATCGTGTGGGCGAATCGTTCCCGGGCGTTATCACCGCCGTGACCGGTTTTGGCCTGTTCGTCGAGCTGACTGATATCTACGTCGAAGGCCTGGTGCATGTCACCGCGCTGCCGGGCGACTACTACCACTTCGACCCTGTGCATCACCGCTTGGCGGGCGAGCGCACCGGTCGCAGCTTCCGTCTCGGCGATACCGTTGAAGTGCGCGTGATGCGCGTCGACCTCGACGAGCGCAAGATCGACTTCGAGATGGCAGAAAAAACCATCAGCGCGCCGATCGGTCGCAAGAAACGTGGCGCCGATACCGCAGCACCTGCGAGCAAGGCTGTGGAAGACAAGGCTCCGGCGAAAACCGCCAGCCGTCGTCCGGCCAAGGAAAAAGCCGTCGAGGCCTATCGCCCGAGCGATGCCGTGGCGAAAAACGCCGAGCTGCGCAAAAGCCGTGAATTGAAGAAGGCCTTGCTGGCCGAAGCCAAAAGCGGTGGTAAAGCGGCGTCTGGGGGAAAGACCGGACGGTCGGCGCCGGAGAAGGCCGTCGGCGGCAAGCCAGCCAAACCGAGCAAACACCGTAAAGGCCCGCCGAAAGCGGGTTCGGCTCCAGCCAAAAGTGGCGGGTCGCGTAAACCGAAGGCGAAGTCATGAGTCAGTTGGAAAAAATCTACGGCGTTCACGCGGTAGAAGCGTTGCTGCGTCACCACCCGAAACGCGTCAAGCAGATCTGGCTGGCCGAAAGCCGCAACGATCCGCGCGTGCAGACCCTGATCGAGCTGGCCAACGAAAATCGTGTGCAGATCGGTCAGGCAGAGCGCCGCGAAATGGACGCCTGGGTTGAAGGCGTGCACCAGGGCGTGGTCGCGGACGTCAGTCCGAGCCAGGTCTGGGGCGAGGCGATGCTCGACGAGCTGCTCGACCGCACCGAAGGCGCACCGCTGTTGCTGGTGCTCGACGGCGTGACCGACCCGCACAACCTCGGCGCCTGCCTGCGGTCGGCGGATGCTGCCGGCGCGCTGGCGGTGATCGTGCCCAAGGACAAATCGGCAACCCTGACGCCGGTGGTGCGTAAAGTGGCCTGCGGCGCGGCGGAAGTGATTCCGCTGGTGGCGGTGACCAATCTGGCGCGCACTCTGGAAAAGCTTCAGCAGCGCGGTCTGTGGGTGGTCGGCACGGCGGGTGAGGCCGAGGTCAGCATTTATGACCAGGACCTGACCGGCCCGACCATCCTGATCATGGGCGCCGAAGGCAAAGGCATGCGTCGCCTGACTCGCGAGCACTGCGACTATCTGGTGAACCTGCCGATGGCCGGCAGCGTCAGCAGTCTCAACGTGTCCGTGGCCACCGGTGTGTGCCTGTTCGAAGCGCAGCGTCAACGCGGCGCCAAGGCCAAAGCTGCCGCGAAGAAGTAGTCTTGAGCTGAAATCGGTTCAAATGTGGGAGCGAGCCTGCTCGCGAAAGGGGTGTGTCAGCTGACAATAATGTTGCCTGATATATCGCATTCGCGAGCAGGCTCGCTCCCACAGTGTTTTGTGTCAGGTCGAAGATCGGTGGTTGTTCAAATAATCACCAATTGCCTTGCACCTGCGCAGTCCCTTCTCTACAATTGCGCCCCTTGCTGTGACGGCAGGCACGCATGTGCCCCGCGCCAGCAAGTCCATAAGTGTCATTCACTCCTTGTCTGACCGTTTTTGAGCGGCAGGCTACAACCCGTAAGGAGCATTCATGCGTCATTACGAAATCATCTTTCTGGTCCACCCTGACCAGAGCGAGCAAGTCGGCGGCATGGTTGAGCGTTACACCAAGCTGATCGAAGAAGACGGCGGCAAAATCCACCGTCTGGAAGACTGGGGCCGTCGTCAACTGGCCTACGCAATCAACAATGTTCACAAGGCTCACTACGTGATGCTGAACGTTGAGTGCACTGGCAAGGCCCTGGCCGAGCTGGAAGACAACTTCCGCTACAACGATGCTGTGATCCGTAACCTGGTCATCCGTCGCGACGAAGCCGTTACCGGCCAGTCCGAGATGCTCAAGGCTGAAGAAAACCGCAGTGAGCGCCGTGAGCGTCGCGACCGTCCTGAGCACTCCGACGCTGATGGCGTTGAGGGTGATGACAGCGACAACAGCGATAACGCTGACGAGTAATCCACGGACCTTTTAAGGAGCCTATCAAATGGCACGTTTCTTCCGTCGTCGTAAATTCTGCCGCTTCACCGCTGAAGACGTGAAAGAGATCGATTACAAAGATCTCAACACTCTGAAAGCCTACGTATCCGAGACCGGCAAAATCGTTCCAAGCCGCATCACCGGTACCAAAGCTCGTTATCAGCGTCAGCTGGCCACCGCTATCAAGCGCGCCCGCTTCCTGGCCCTGCTGGCCTACACCGACAGCCACGGCCGCTGAGACCGGGCAGTCGACAAGTAGCAAAGGATTGAATGCATGCGTGCCTTAGCTGAGTTCATCATGCGAGGCCGTATGCAGGCCACTCTCGTGGTGGCCGGATGTGCAACATTGCCGTTGTTGTATTGGTTGGGTGCTGCCGCCGGGAGCCTTGTGCTTCTGCGGCGCGGACTGACGGACGCCCTGGGTGTTCTGTCTCTGGGGCTGCTGCCGGCTTTGGTCTGGTGGCTGTATGCCGATGATCCACGGGCACTTCTGGTGCTGCTGGGGTCTTCGGGGCTTGCGTTGGTGTTGCGCGCAAGTGAGTCCTGGGTTCGCACGCTGCTGGTCAGCGTAGTGATTGGAGTGGTGTTTTCAGTGGTGCTCGGGGCAGCGTTTGCGGCCCAGATCGAGATGCTCGCGCAGGCCTTGATAAAGGTCATGCCGGCGCTTCTTGGTGAAACCTACAAGCAATTGTCGGTCGATGAGCAAGCGCGCTTCGCGTCCCTGATTGCACCAGTCCTGACCGGACTGATTGCGGCGTTGTTGCAGATCGTCAGCGTGCTGAGCCTGATTGTCGGGCGGCATTGGCAGGCGTTGTTGTACAACCCGGGTGGTTTTGGTCGCGAGTTTCGCGCCATCCGGATCCCGCTGGGGCCGGCGATGTTGCTGCTGGCGTTGATGCTTCTGGGCCCGAATCTCGGTGCACAGATGGCCATGTTGACGCCGTTGTGCAGCGTACCGCTGGTGTTCGCCGGACTCGCCCTGATTCACGGGCTGGTCGGGCAGAAGCGACTGGCCGGTTTCTGGCTGGTGGGGTTGTACGTCACGCTGCTGTTGTTCATGCAGCTGCTCTATCCGTTGCTCGTGGTTCTGGCCATTGTCGACAGCCTGATTGATTTTCGCGGTCGTCACGTGTCGAAAGACACCGATAACGCGAACGGTGAAGGTTAAAAGTTAAGAGGATTTCCACATGCAACTGATCCTTCTGGAAAAAATCGCCAACCTGGGCAACCTGGGCGACAAAGTAAACGTTAAGGCCGGTTACGGCCGTAACTACCTGCTGCCTTTCGGCAAGGCTACCGCTGCGACCGCTGCCAACCTGGCTGCGTTCGAAGAGCGTCGTGCCGAGCTGGAAAAAGCTGCCGCAGACCGTAAAGCATCGGCTGAAAGCCGTGCTGCCCAACTGGCCGAGCTGGAAGTGACCATCACTGCCACCGCTGGCGACGAAGGCAAGCTGTTCGGTTCGATCGGTACTCACGACATCGCTGACGCACTGACCGCTTCCGGCGTTGAAGTGCAGAAGAGCGAAGTTCGTCTGCCGAACGGCACCATCCGCAACGTGGGTGAATTCGACGTGGCTGTGCACCTGCACGCCGAAGTTGAAGCCACCGTACGCGTTGTCGTGGTAGCAGCTTAAGCAATACTTGTCGGCTGGCACCCTCGGGTGCTTGCCGGTAACATCGGGCACGATCCTGTTTACAGGTCGTGCCCTTTGTCTTTCTGGTACTCCCGTTTTCAAACCTGACTCCAAGTGGCCATGAACGAAATCACCGCTCCCGAGCAATACGATCTGCAAACCGCTGCCCTGAAGGTGCCGCCGCACTCCATCGAGGCCGAACAGGCCGTACTCGGTGGTCTGATGCTGGACAACAACGCCTGGGAACGCGTGCTCGATCAAGTCTCCGACGGCGATTTCTACCGACATGACCACCGTCTGATCTTCCGTGCGATCGCCAAACTGGCCGATCAGAACATGCCGATCGACGTCGTGACCCTGGCCGAGCAACTGGACAAGGAAGGTCAGACGTCGCAGGTCGGCGGCCTCGGTTACCTCGGCGAGCTGGCGAAAAACACGCCGTCCGTCGCCAACATCAAGGCCTATGCGCAGATCGTTCGCCAGCGCGCGACGTTGCGCCAGTTGATCGGTATCAGCACCGAAATTGCCGACGCCGCCTTCAACCCCGAAGGCCGTACCGCTGAAGAGATCCTCGACGAGGCCGAACGACAGATCTTCCAGATCGCCGAGGCTCGGCCCAAGACCGGCGGCCCGGTGGGGGTCAACGAACTGTTGACCAAGGCCATCGACCGCATCGACACCCTGTTCAACACCGCCGACGCGATCACCGGTCTGTCCACCGGTTATACCGACCTCGACGAGAAGACCAGCGGTCTGCAGCCGTCCGACCTGATCATCGTCGCCGGCCGTCCGTCGATGGGTAAAACCACCTTCGCGATGAACCTGGTGGAAAACGCCGTACTGCGCAGCGACAAGGCGGTGCTGGTGTACTCCCTCGAGATGCCAGGCGAATCGCTGATCATGCGTATGCTCTCGTCCCTCGGTCGTATCGATCAGACCAAGGTGCGTTCCGGCCAACTGGAAGACGACGATTGGCCACGCCTGACCTCGGCGGTCAACCTGCTCAACGATCGCAAGCTGTTCATCGACGATACCGCCGGCATCAGCCCGTCGGAAATGCGTGCGCGGACCCGGCGTCTGGTGCGCGAGCACGGCGACATCGGCCTGATCATGATCGACTACCTGCAGTTGATGCAGATTCCGGGTTCCAGCGGTGACAACCGGACCAACGAGATTTCCGAGATCTCCCGATCCCTGAAAGCCCTGGCCAAGGAATTCAACTGCCCGGTGGTGGCGCTGTCGCAGCTCAACCGCTCCCTGGAACAACGTCCCAACAAGCGTCCGGTGAACTCCGACTTGCGGGAATCCGGAGCGATCGAGCAGGACGCCGACGTCATCATGTTCGTGTACCGGGACGAGGTGTATCACCCGGAAACCGAGCACAAGGGCATCGCCGAAATCATCATCGGCAAGCAGCGGAACGGCCCGATCGGCTTTATCCGCCTGGCCTTTATCGGTAAGTACACCCGCTTCGAAAACCTCGCGCCGGGCAGTTACAACTTCGACGACGACGAGTAAATTCTTCATCGTTTGAGCTGACGCCTTCGCGAGCAAGCCCGCTCCCACACCTGGAATGCATTCAAATGTGGGAGCGGGCTTGCTCGCGAATGGGCGTGGCGCAATTTCCGACCACAGCCGTCGGAATTGGTCAAAATTTGTGCTATATTCCGCGCCCGCGAAATTCAATGAAAGCCAACACCGGTTATCGACATGCAAGCAGCCAAGCCGTTATTTGACTATCCAAAGTACTGGGCCGAATGTTTCGGGCCAGCGCCATTCCTGCCGATGAGCAGGGAGGAGATGGATCAGCTCGGCTGGGATTCCTGCGACATCATCATCGTCACCGGTGATGCCTACGTCGATCACCCGTCGTTCGGCATGGCGATCATCGGCCGGTTGCTGGAGTCCCAGGGCTTCCGCGTCGGGATCATTGCCCAGCCGAACTGGCAATCCAAAGACGACTTCATGAAGCTCGGCGAGCCGAACCTGTTCTTCGGCGTCGCGGCCGGCAACATGGACTCGATGATCAACCGCTACACCGCGGACAAGAAAATCCGTTCCGACGACGCCTACACCCCGGGTGGCATGGCGGGAAAGCGTCCGGATCGCGCGAGCCTGGTCTACAGCCAGCGCTGCAAGGAAGCCTACAAACACGTGCCGATCGTCCTCGGCGGCATCGAAGCTTCGCTGCGCCGCATCGCCCACTATGACTACTGGCAGGATCGTGTACGCAACTCGATCCTGATCGACGCCAGCGCCGACATTCTGCTGTACGGCAACGCCGAGCGCGCCATCGTCGAAGTGGCCCAGCGTCTGTCCTACGGGCACAAGATCGAAGACATCACCGACGTGCGCGGCACCGCATTCATCCGTCGTGACACGCCGCAGGGCTGGTACGAAGTCGATTCCACACGCATTGACCGTCCGGGCAAGGTCGACAAGATCATCAACCCGTACGTCAACACCCAGGACACCCAGGCTTGCGCCATCGAGCAAGAGAAGGGGCCGGTGGATGATCCCGAGGAAGCCAAGGTCGTACAGATCCTGGCCAGCCCGCGCATGACTCGCGACAAGACCGTGATCCGCCTGCCGTCGATGGAAAAGGTGCGTAACGACCCGGTTCTGTACGCCCACGCCAACCGCGTGCTGCACCTGGAAACCAACCCGGGCAACGCCCGCGCGCTGGTGCAGAAACATGGCGAGGTCGACGTCTGGTTCAACCCGCCGCCGATTCCGATGACCACTGAAGAAATGGACTACTTGTTCGGCATGCCTTACGCACGGGTTCCGCACCCGGCGTACGGCAAGGAGAAAATCCCTGCTTACGACATGATCCGTTTCTCGGTGAACATCATGCGTGGCTGCTTCGGCGGTTGTACCTTCTGCTCGATCACCGAGCACGAAGGCCGGATCATCCAGAACCGTTCCGAAGAGTCGATCATTCGCGAAATCGAAGAGATCCGCGACAAGGTTCCAGGCTTCACCGGCGTCATCTCCGACCTCGGCGGCCCGACCGCGAACATGTATCGCATCGCCTGCAAGAGCCCGGAGATCGAATCCGCGTGCCGCAAGCCGTCCTGCGTATTCCCGGGCATCTGCCCGAACCTGAACACCGACCACTCGTCGTTGATTCAGCTATACCGCAGTGCCCGCGCCTTGCCGGGTGTGAAGAAGATCCTGATCGCCTCCGGCCTGCGTTACGACCTCGCGGTCGAGTCGCCGGAGTACGTCAAAGAGCTGGTGACCCACCACGTCGGCGGTTACCTGAAGATCGCCCCGGAACACACCGAGGAAGGTCCGCTCAACCAGATGATGAAGCCGGGCATTGGCAGCTATGACAAGTTCAAGCGCATGTTCGAGAAGTACACCAAGGAAGCAGGCAAAGAGCAGTACCTGATCCCGTACTTCATCGCCGCGCACCCGGGCACCACCGACGAAGACATGATGAACCTGGCGCTGTGGCTCAAGGGCAACGGCTTCCGTGCCGACCAGGTGCAGGCGTTCTATCCGTCGCCTATGGCCACCGCCACCGCGATGTACCACTCGGGCAAGAACCCGCTGCGCAAGGTCACCTACAAGAGCGACGGCGTGACCATCGTCAAGAGCGAAGAGCAGCGTCGTCTGCACAAGGCGTTCTTGCGTTATCACGACCCGAAAGGCTGGCCGATGCTGCGCGAAGCGTTGATTCGCATGGGACGTGGTGACCTGATCGGTCCGGGCAAGGATCAGTTGATTCCGCTGCACCAACCTGCCACCGACAGCTACCAGAGCGCCCGTCGCAAGAACTCGACGCCGGCCGGCAGCCACAAGGTCGCGAAAGAGAAGACCACCAAGATTCTCACCCAGCACAACGGCCTGCCGCCGCGTGCCAGCGACGGTGGCAATCCTTGGGACAAGCGTGAACAGGCCAAGGCTGCGGCATTCGCCCGCAACCAGCAGGCGGCCAAGGAGCGCAAGGAAGCAGCCAAGGGCAAGGGGCCGAAACCGGCTCGCAAGCCAGTCGTTCCGCGCTAAGTCGCTTTTTGTTTCAACAGAACGCCAACCTTCGGGTTGGCGTTTTGCATTTCAGGGTTCAAGAAGTGTGCTGAAACGACTGGCCCTTTCGCGAGCAAGCCCGCTCCCACAGTTGGAATGCGGTCTCCTGTGGGAGCGAGCTTGCTCGCGAAGGCGTCATCTCAGGCGCCGCATCTACCACTGCCGCCACATTTAGGCGCAACTTCCTCGAACCATTTCCCCGCATCGCCCGATTTTGGTGCTGTACTGCCCTGAGCATTCCGGGAAAGCGCCCAAGCCTCTGCATGGCATAAGTCTTGCGCGCTTTCGAATACGCTTAGGCTCGCAGGAGGCACGCCGTGTCGATTCATGTCGCATTGCATCACGTCACGCATTACCGCTACGACCGCGCTGTCGAACTCGGCCCGCAGATCGTACGCCTGCGTCCGGCCGCCCACAGCCGCACGCGGATTCTTTCGTATGCGCTGAAGGTCTCGCCCGAGCAGCATTTCATCAACTGGCAGCAAGACCCGCAGGGCAACTACCTCGCGCGTCTGGTGTTCCCCGAGAAAACCGACGAGTTGCGCATCGAGGTCGACCTGCTGGCCGAGATGGCGGTGTTCAATCCGTTCGACTTCTTTCTCGAACCCTACGCCGAGAAAATCCCCTTCACTTACGCGGCCGATGAGCGCAAGGAGCTGGCGCCGTACCTCGAAACCCTGCCGCTGACCCCGGCATTCAAAGCCTATCTGGACGGGATCGACCGCACGCCGCTGCCCGCTGTGGATTTCCTGGTAATGCTCAACCAGCGCCTCAGCGAAGACATCCGCTACCTGATCCGCATGGAACCGGGCGTGCAAACCCCGGAACACACCCTCGAACATGCCTCCGGCTCCTGCCGCGACTCGGCGTGGCTGCTGGTGCAACTGCTGCGCAACCTCGGGCTGGCCGCGCGGTTCGTCTCCGGTTATCTGATTCAACTGACCGCCGACGTGAAGAGCCTCGACGGTCCGTCCGGTACCGAAGTGGACTTCACTGATCTGCACGCGTGGTGCGAGGTGTACTTGCCGGGCGCTGGCTGGATCGGTCTGGATGCCACGTCCGGGTTGTTCGCCGGTGAAGGACATATCCCGCTGGCCTGCAGCCCCGATCCATCCTCAGCCGCGCCGATCAGTGGTCTGGTCGAGCCGTGCGAATGCCAGTTCAGCCACGAAATGTCGGTGGAGCGGATCTGGGAAGCGCCACGGGTGACCAAGCCCTATACCGATGAGCAGTGGCTGGCGATTCAGGCGCTGGGCCGGCAGATCGATGCCGACCTGCTCAAAGACGATGTGCGCCTGACCATGGGCGGCGAGCCGACCTTCGTCTCCATCGACGACCCGGACGGCGCCGAGTGGAACACCGCCGCGCTAGGCCCGGACAAGCGCCTACTGTCCGCCGAACTGTTCCAGCGCATGCGCCAGCACTATGCGCCGAAAGGTCTGGTGCATTTCGGTCAGGGCAAGTGGTACCCCGGCGAGCAATTGCCGCGCTGGTCGCTCAACTGCTATTGGCGCCGCGATGGCGTGCCGATCTGGCACAACAGCGCGCTGATCGCCGATGAGCAGCAGGACTACGGCGCCGATGGCGAACTGGCGGGACGCTTTCTCGCGAGTGTTGCTGAACGCCTGAAACTGCCTGCTCGTTTCGTGTTTCCAGCCTACGAAGACAATTTTTATTACCTCTGGCGTGAGGGCGCATTGCCGAGCAACGTCAGCGCTGAAGACTCGCGTCTTGAAGAACCGCTGGAGCGTGCGCGTCTGCGCAAGGTTTTCGCTCAGGGGCTGGATAAAGTAATCGGCCAGGTGCTACCGCTGGCCCGCACCGCCAAGGGTGATCAATGGCAGAGCGGGCGCTGGTATCTGCGCGACGAGCATTGCCGACTGGTGCCGGGGGATTCGCCGTTGGGTTATCGCTTGCCACTCGGTTCACAGCCGTGGGTGAAGGCCGCCGAGTATCCGTTCATTCATCCCAACGATCCGAATCAGGACTTTCCCGAGCTGCCGGACACCGCGCAGCTCAACAGTCATGCCGAACCCGCAACGGCCGCCGAACGCGCGCCGAAAATCGACGAGTCCGCCGACTGGCTGACCCGCACCGCCTTCTGCGCCGAGGCCCGCGAAGGGCGTCTGTATCTGTTCATGCCGCCGCTGGAGCGGGTCGAGGACTATCTGGAACTGGTGTCGGCCATCGAAGCCACCGCCGAAGAGCTGCATTGCCCGGTGCTGCTGGAAGGTTACGAGCCGCCGAGTGATCCGCGCCTGAGCAACTTTCGCATCACCCCGGATCCGGGCGTGATCGAGGTCAACGTGCAGCCGTCCGCGACTTGGGACGAACTGGTCGAACGCACCGAGTTTCTCTATGAGCAGGCGCGGCAAACCCGCCTGACCACCGAAAAATTCATGATCGACGGGCGCCACACCGGCACCGGCGGCGGCAACCATTTCGTCCTCGGTGGCGCTACCCCGGCGGACTCACCGTTCCTGCGCCGCCCGGACCTGCTGCGGAGTCTGATCAGCTACTGGCACAACCATCCGTCACTGTCCTACCTGTTTTCCGGTCTGTTCATCGGCCCGACCTCGCAGGCGCCGCGGGTCGATGAAGCGCGCAACGACGCCCTGTACGAACTGGAAGTCGCCTTCGCGCAGATGCCTGAACCGGGCGAAGCGTGCGCGCCGTGGCTGGTGGATCGACTGCTGCGCAATTTGCTGATCGACGTCACCGGCAACACCCACCGCGCCGAGTTCTGCATCGACAAACTGTATTCGCCGGATGGCGCTACCGGGCGTCTCGGCCTGCTGGAGCTGCGCGCCTTCGAAATGCCGCCGCATGCGCGGATGAGCCTGGCTCAGCAGTTGTTGCTGCGTGCGCTGGTTGCGCGATTCTGGCGCGAGCCCTATGCGCCGCCGAAACTGGCGCGCTGGGGCACCGAGCTGCACGACCGCTTCATGCTGCCGCACTTTATCGAGCAGGATTTCGCCGACGTCATCGTCGAACTGAACAACGCCGGTTATCCATTGCGCGCCGAGTGGTTCGCTGCGCATCTGGAGTTCCGTTTTCCCAAGGTCGGCGATTACGCGGTCAGCGGCATCGAGATGGAGCTGCGCCAGGCGCTGGAACCTTGGCATGTGCTGGGCGAGGAGGGTACGGCGGGCGGCACGGTGCGTTATGTCGATTCGTCGCTGGAGCGTTTGCAGATCAAGCTCAGCGGCTTGCCGCCGCAGCGCTATCTGCTGACCTGCAATGGCGTCCCGGTGCCGCTGCAACCGACCGGGCGCATCGGCGAGTTCGTTGCCGGTGTGCGTTTTCGGGCCTGGCAACCGGCCAACTGCCTGCAACCGACCATCCCGGTGCATGCGCCACTGGTGTTCGACCTGCTCGACACCTGGATGCAGCGTTCGCTGGGCGGTTGCCAGTACCACGTGGCGCACCCGGGCGGGCGCAATTACGAGACGTTGCCGGTCAATGCCAACGAAGCGGAGAGCCGGCGCATGGCGCGGTTTTTCCGCATCGGACACACGCCGGGGAAACTTCCTATACCGAACCTGACAATCTCCGACGAGCTGCCGATGACGCTCGATTTGCGACGTTTCTAAGTCCTGCACGACATGCGGATTTTTCGTATATCCGCACGTCATGTGCCTGCGTTAGTCTGACCGTTCCCTGCTGTCTGCCGAGCTTTCCATGCCTGACCTGCTAGACCGCTACCCGCTGACCGCGGGCACTTATCACGAACTGCTGAATGACAGCGGGGAAGTGCGCCCGCACTGGCGGCGGCTGTTCGATCAATTGCAGCGCAGCACCCCGGCGCAACTGGTGCAGCGGCAGGCGTTGCTGGCCCGGCAGATTCAGGAAAACGGCGTGACCTACAACGTCTATGCCGATCCCAAGGGCGCTGACCGCCCGTGGGAGCTGGACCTGCTGCCGCACGTGATCGCTGCTGACGAGTGGCAGCAACTGTCGACGGGGATTGCCCAGCGAGCACGCCTGCTCAATGCGGTACTGGCTGATCTGTATGGGCCACAGCGATTGATCAGCGAAGGGTTGTTACCGGCGGAGCTGGTGTTCGGCCACAACAATTTTCTCTGGCCCTGTCAGGGCATCGCACCACCGGAAGATGCCTTTCTGCATCTGTACGCCGTGGATCTGGCGCGCACGCCGGACGGGCGCTGGTGGGTCACGGCGGATCGTACTCAGGCACCGTCGGGCGCGGGCTATGCGCTGGAAAACCGCACCATCGTTTCGCGGGCGTTTCCCGAGTTGTACCGCGATCTGAAAGTGCAGCACCTGGCCGGCTTCTTCCGCACCCTGCAGGAAACCCTCGCGCGTCAGGCACCGTGTGCTGACGATGCGCCGCTGGTGGTGCTGCTGACGCCCGGGCGCTTCAACGAAAGCTATTTCGAACACCTTTACCTGGCACGCCAGCTCGGTTATCCGCTGGTGGAGGGCGGCGACCTCACCGTGCGCGATGCCACGGTGTACCTGAAAACCCTCAGTGGTCTGCGCCGGGTGCACGCGATCATGCGCCGGCTCGACGATGACTTCTGCGATCCGCTGGAGCTGCGCACCGATTCTGCACTTGGTGTGCCTGGCCTGCTGGAAGCGGTGCGTCAGGGCCGGGTGCTGGTGGCCAATGCCTTGGGCAGCGGCGTGCTAGAGTCGCCGGGGTTGCTCGGATTTCTGCCGAAGATCAATCAGTACCTGTTCGGCGAAGAACTGCTGCTGCCGTCCATCGCCACCTGGTGGTGCGGCGAGGCGCCGGTGCTGGCGCAGGCGTTGGAAAAGCTTCCCGAGCTGCTGATCAAACCGGCTTTCCCCTCGCAAAGCTTCGCCCCGGTATTCGGCCGCGATCTGAGTGAACAACAGCGCCAGGCACTCGCCGAGCGGATGCAGGCGCGGCCATACGCATACGTCGCGCAAGAACTGGCGCAGCTGTCCCAGGCGCCGATCTGGCAGGCCGAAGACGGCCAACTGCAACCGCGAGCGATCGGCATGCGCGTGTATGCGGTGGCCAGTGGTGACGGTTATCGCGTATTGCCCGGTGGACTGACCCGGGTCGCCGCCGAGGCCGATGCCGAAGTGGTGTCGATGCAGCGTGGCGGGGCGAGCAAGGACACCTGGGTGTTGGGCGAGCGTGCGCCGAGTGGCGAACAATGGAAAACCCAGCGCAACGTCGGCGTACACGATCTGGTGCGCCGCGATCCTTATCTGCCCTCGCGGGTAGTGGAAAACCTGTTCTGGTTCGGTCGTTACTGCGAGCGTTGTGACGACAGTGCGCGACTGCTGCGGATCATGCTCGCGCGGTATGTCGATGGCGATGATCCGCAAGCCTTGCAGGCGGCCGTGGAGCTGGGCGAGCGGCTGATGTTGCTGCCTGAGGAGGGTGAGCTACCGGAGCGGCTGCTGGCGGCGCTGCTCGGCGAGGACTGGTCGTTCAGCCTGCGCTCCAACCTGCAGCGCTTGCAGTGGGCGGCCTCGCAGGTGCGCGGCAAGCTTTCACGGGAAAACTGGCAGGCGTTGGTCGAGTTGCAGCGCGAGGCGCTGGAACTGGACACCGAAGAGCCGGACTTCGGCGAGTTGCTGGATTTCCTCAACCGGCTGGTGATGTCGCTGGCGGCGCTCTCGGGGTTCGCGCTCGACGACATGACGCGCGACGAAGGCTGGCGCTTTCTGATGATCGGCCGGCGCATCGAGCGGTTGCAGTTTCTCAGCAGCAGTCTGGCGGCGTTTCTGCGCGGCGCCGGGGCGTTCGATCAAGCGGGGCTGGAATGGCTGCTGGAGTTGGGCAACAGCAGCATCACCTACCGTTCGCGGTATCTGGCGGTGGCGCAGTTGATTCCGGTGCTCGACCTGTTGCTGCTGGATGAGCAGAACCCGCACGCGGTGTTGTTCCAGTTGAAACTGGTGACCCGCACTTTGAAACGCTTGAACGATGATTTCGGCGTACCTCGCGAGGCCGGGCTGCCGCAATTGGTCGAGCGTCTGGCGCGGTTCGATCTGGGCTGTCTGGAGAACCCGCTGTTCGGGGAAAACAGCGTGCGTGCCGCGCTCGATGGTCTGGCGGATCTGCTGCAAGAGATTGCCGAAGCCAGCGGTCAGGTGTCCGATCGACTGGCGCTGCGCCACTTTGCCCATGTCGATGATGTCAGCCAGCGCACGGTGTCCGTCTGATGAGCGCGCACTACCAGATCTTCCACGACACCTGTTACCACTACGACAGCCCGGTGTCGCTGGCGCAGCAACTCGCGCACCTGTGGCCGCGTGAGTGCACGTGGCAACGCTGCACCGAGCAGCAATTGCTGATCAGCCCGGACCCGACCACGCGGCGGGATGAACTGGATGTGTTCGGCAATCCGCTGACCCGACTGGCCTTCGAGCGCCCGCATGACGAGTTGCAGGTCAACGCCCGGCTCACGGTTGAGGTGCTGGCGCGGCCACCGGCGGATTTCAGTCTGTCCCCGGCGTGGGAGCAGACGCGTGATGCGCTGACCTACAGCAGCCAGCCATTGTCCGCCGAAATGCTGGAGGCTTGTCGCTATCGGTTTCAGTCACCTTATGTGCACTTGAAACGCAGCTTCGTCGAATTTTCCGAAAGCTGTTTTCCACCGGGCAGGCCCTTGTTGCTGGGCGTGCAGGCCTTGATGCAGAAGATTTTCAGCGAATTCACTTTCGACGCCGAGGCCACGCAAGTGGCGACGCCGCTGGTCGAGGTGCTGGAGCGCCGACGCGGCGTGTGTCAGGACTTCGCCCACCTGATGCTCGCTTGCGTGCGCTCGCGAGGGCTGGCAGCGCGCTACATCAGTGGCTATCTGCTGACCCAACCGCCGCCGGGGCAGCCACGGCTGATCGGCGCCGATGCGTCGCATGCCTGGGTCTCGGTGTTCTGTCCGGTATTGGGCTGGGTGGATTTCGATCCGACCAACAACGTACAGCCGGCGCTGGAGCACATCACCCTGGCGTGGGGTCGGGATTTTTCCGATGTGTCGCCGTTGCGGGGGGTGATTCTGGGGGGCGGCAGTCACGACCCGGAGGTCCGCGTCACGGTGATGCCATTGGAATAACACAGCAACCCATGTGGGAGCGGGCTTGCTCGCGAAGGCGGTGTGTCAGTTACATCAATGTTGAAGGTTAAGACGCCTTCGCGAGCAAGCCCGCTCCCACAGGAAGCCGTATCGTGTTCGGAAAACGGGGAGGGTGTGGGGGCCAGCGGCTGAGCCGCCAGCCCCGTCACAAATCCGCAGGGTCTGACTCGATCATCAAACCCGGTGGGGCTCAGGCGTCAGGCGCCTGGTCTTTCGGTGCATCAACAACTTCATCATCGTTGTCAGTCGCCACTTCACCGTCAGGGTTCAGTGCCGCTTCTTCAGCCTGCTGTTTCTTGCGCTGAAGCTTTTCCTCTTTCTTCTTTTCCTTTTCCAGGTCTCGTTGACGTTTGGCGAAGGAGTAATTGGGTTTGGCCATGGGCGATCCTCTGGGGTCGAAGGTGAGGTTGAGCGGCGCGTATTCTGCCCTGTATCGGTGCCCGGCGGTTAGCCGGGTTTTTGGTCGACCCACTTGGGCGTGACGGTCGGCTTCCAGTTATCCAGGGCGTCGAGCAGCGTTTGTGCTGATTCGCTCACTTGCAGCATGTCACGGTGTGGGGCGCGAACGAAGCCTTCGCCGACGATATGGTCAAGAAAAGCCGTGAGTTTGCTGTAAAAACCGTTCACCTCAAGCAGCCCCAGCGGTTTGCCGTGGTAGCCGAGCTGGCCCCAGGTCCAGACTTCGAACAGCTCTTCCAGCGTGCCGAGACCGCCGGGCAACGCGATGAACGCATCGCTCAGCTCGGCCATGCGGGCTTTGCGCGCGTGCATGCCATCGACGACTTCGAGGCGCGTCAGGCTTTTGTGACCGATCTCCTTGTCCATCAGGCTTTGCGGAATGATCCCGATCACTTCGCCGCCGGCGGCCAGCGCGGCGTCCGCCACCAGGCCCATCAGGCCCACGGCACCACCACCGTAAACCAGCGTCAGTTGGCGCTCGGCGAGTGCCCGGCCAAGGGCTCGGGCGGCTTCGGTGTAAGCCGGATCAGTGCCGGCGTTGGCACCGCAAAATACACAAACGGATTTGAGAGACATGCCTTCCTCCTGGGTCAATCCGTCACAGGGTAATGGCTGGCACGCCTTGATCCAAGGACTAAGCTTCGCGTTCTGGCGATTCAAAGGTACCGCTGGCGCCACAGGCGTAGGCGGCGAGCAAACTGCACAACAGACCGTTAAAGAACATGACAGGCACTCCGTTTCAGTAGATGCGCCGATCATAGGCCCGGCCTTGGATTCTGGCCGGTAGATTGTTTCGATGAGTGTCATAGCCTGAAAGTTGTATACAATTTTTGACTCAAGTCATAGGAACTTGCGAAGATTTCAGGCAGTCTTTCCACCATTAGTGTTTTTGTTAACCCTGCCTTGGAGATTCACCATGTTTTCCAAAGTTGTTGCGGTATCCCTGCTGGCGCTGGCCAGCAGCCAATTGATGGCTGCCGAGTGCAAAACCACCGTTGATTCCACCGACCAGATGTCCTTCAACACCAAAGCCATCGAAATCGACAAGAGCTGCAAGACCTTCACCGTCGAGCTGACCCACTCCGGCAGTCTGCCGAAGAACGTCATGGGTCATAACCTGGTGATCAGCAAAACCGCTGACATGCAGGCGATCGCCACCGACGGCCTGGCTGCCGGGATCGACAAGAACTACCTGAAGGACGGTGACGAGCGCGTTATCGCTCACACCAAGATCATCGGCGCCGGCGAGAAAGATACGCTGACCATCGACGTATCGAAGCTGACCGCTGGCACTGACTACGGCTTCTTCTGCTCGTTCCCGGGCCACATCTCGATGATGAAAGGCACCATTGCCGTGAAGTAATGGCTGCAGGCATAAAAAAGCGTCCCTCGGGACGCTTTTTTCGTTTCTGTAGGAGCTGCCGCAGGCTCGGGCCGCGATCGGACGATCTTTTGATGTTGTTTTTGAAGATCAAAAGATCGCAGCCTCGTTTCACTCGACAGCTCTTACAGGGGCTTTCAACTTACGGGGCGAATGGCATCACGCGCTTGTGGTGGGTCTTGTTGTAAGTCGCGACGATGATGTCGAACGCTTCCTGACGCACCGGCTCGCCGTGCAGGAAGGCGTCGATCTCGGCGTAGGTCACGCCGTGGGAGGCTTCGTCCGGTTTGCCCGGCGACAGGTCTTCCAGATCCGCGGTCGGCACTTTTTCCACCAGCGATTCCGGCGCGCCGAAGCTGCGGGCGATCGCCCGGACCTGGTTTTTCACCAGACCGCTGAGCGGGGCCAGGTCGCAGGCGCCGTCGCCGAACTTGGTGAAGAAGCCCATCACCGCTTCCGCCGCGTGGTCGGTGCCGATCACCAGGCCGTGCGCCGCGCCGGCGATGGTGTACTGGGCGACCATGCGCATCCGCGCCTTGGTGTTGCCGAGCACGAAATCCACCGACACCGCATGTTTGCCTTCGAACGCCGCGACTTCCTTGGCCAGGGATTTGACCGCCGGGCCGATGTTCACCGTGTGGCGTTCGTCCGGGGCGATGAAGTCCACCGACGCCTGGGCGTCGTGCTCATCGAACTGGGTTTCGTACGGCAGGCGCACGGCGATGAACTTGTAGGCGTTGTCGCCGGTGCGCTCGCGCAGTTCACGCATGGCGCGCTGGGCCAGGAGGCCGGCGGTCAGCGAGTCGACGCCGCCGCTGATGCCCAGCACCAGGGTCTTGAGGCCGGAATTGACCAGGCAATCCTGGATAAAGGTGATGCGCCGGGCGACTTCCGCTTCGAGGGCCTGATGCCCGGCGAATGGCGGTTGTACCTTGAGCTGTTCAGCAATCTCACGCTGTACGGCTTGCATGAATTCACTCCTTGCTAGATAGACTGGAATCGGCAGGAACCTGAAACACATGTCGCAAATAGGCGACGAAATTCGGGTCTTTGCAGTGGGTCTTGCCTGGCTCGTCGGAGATCTTCGCCACCGGCTGGCCGTTGCAGGCGGTCATTTTAAGCACGATGCTCATCGGTTCGACACCCGGAATGTCACAGGTCAGGTTGGTGCCGATGCCAAAGCTGACGTTGATCCGCCCGTGCAGCGCGCGGAAGATCTCCAGCGACTTGGGCAGGGTCAGGCTGTCGGAGAACACCAGGGTCTTGCTCATCGGGTCGATGCCGAGCTTGTGGTAGTGGGCGATGCATTTTTCGCCCCACTGCACCGGATCCCCTGAATCGTGGCGCAGACCATCGAAGAGCTTGGCGAAGAACAGGTCGAAGTCGCCGAGAAACGCGTCGGTGGTGATGCAATCGGTGAGAGCAATCCCCAGCAGGCCACGGTATTCGCGCACCCAGCAGTCGAGCGCGGCGATCTGGCTGTCGATCAAGCGTGGGCCGAGTTGCTGGTGGGCCATGATCCATTCATGGGCCATGGTACCCAGCGGTTTCATGTCCAGCTCGCGGGACAAGTGCACGTTGCTGGTGCCGACAAAGCGCCCGGGGAAATCGTGCTTGAGCACGTTGACCACTTCTTCCTGCACGCGGTACGAAAAGCGCCGGCGGGTGCCGAAGTCGGCGACCTGCAATTGCGCCAGTTCGTCAGCCGAGGCGTTGGCGCTGAGCCAGTCGAACTTGCGATACAGCTGTTCCCGCGCCTGCACCAGTTCGATTTCCCGGTAGCGATAGCGGTTGCGCACTTCGCTGACGATCGCCAGCAGCGGCACTTCGTAGAGGATCACATGCAGCCACGGGCCACGCAGACGGATGAACAGTTCGCCGTTCTCGATGCCGGTGTGCAGGTAGCGCAGGTTGAAGCGGAACAGGCCGAGAAAGCGCAGGAAATCCGGTTTGAGGAAGGTGATGCGCTCGAGAAAACTCAACTGGTCGGCACTCAGGCTCAGCTCGGCCAGACGCTCGATCTGGTAGCGAATCTCGGCCAGATACGGCCGCAGATCCTCGCTGTTACGGCAACGAAACTCCCATTCGACTTCGACGTTGGGGTAGTTGTGCAGCACCGCCTGCATCATCGTCAGTTTGTAGAAGTCGGTGTCGAGCAGGTTCTGCACGATGCGATCGGCAAACACACTCTCGCTCATAAACGGGGTCTCCAGGTGCACCGCGCGGTTGCGCGGGATCAATCAATGACGCTAGTGGCGCATATCAGCGGTGGGGATTGCCAGCAATTTTTTAGATCACCGCAGAACCCTTGTGGGAGCGAGCCTGCTCGCGAAGGCGTCATTTCAGTCGACATTGACATTGAATGTGCCGGCCTCTTCGCGAGCAGGCTCGCTCCCACAGTTTTCAATCGGGTCAGGCATTCGGGCTGTCGATCTGCTCCAGCATCCACTTCACAAAATCCCGCACCTTCGGCACTTCCGCCGCATGCTCCGGGTAGGCCAGGTAATAGGCGTCGGAACTGGGCATTGCATGCTGCCAGGGAATGACCAGTTTGCCGTCGGCCAATTCCTCTTCCACCAGAAACCGTGGCAGCAGCGCCACACCGCAGCCGACCTGGGCGGCGCGGATGCACATGTAAAAGGTTTCGAAACGCGGGCCGTGGTAGCTGTGTTCGGTGTGGTAACCCTGACTGTCGAACCAGTCATGCCAGGCCTGTGGGCGCGAGGCATTTTGCAGCAGCACCAGATCGGTCAGTTGCGTCGGGTCGGTGAAGGGCTGATCCGGCAGGCTGCCGGGCGCACAGACCGGCACCAGCTCTTCGCCGAACAGCTTCAGGCATTCGGTGCCGGGGCGTGAGCCCTGACCGAAATAGAACGCCAGATCGCTGCGCCCCTGTAGCAAATCGTCGGCCTCCTGCTCGTTGCACAAGTCGAGATGGATCGACGGATGGCGCAGACGCCAGCCCTTCAGACGCGGTACCAGCCAGCGCGCGCCGAAGGTCGAAGGGGTAGAAACGCGCAGGACTTCGGTCTCGCCGCCGTAGGAGCGCAGGTAATGCGTGGACATTTCCACCTGAGTGAGGATTTTTCGGACTTCCACCAGGTACAAATCCCCGGCCGGGGTCATCTGCAAGCGACGACGCACCCGACGGAACAACAAGTGCTGCAACAATTCCTCAAGCTGCGCGACCTGTTTGCTGACGGCACTCTGGGTCAGGTTCAGCTCTTCGGCGGCCCGGGTGAAGCTCAGGTGCCGGGTCACGGCTTCGAAGCACTGCAACGCGGTGATCGACGGCAAGTGGCGTTTGTTCAGCATGGGTGATCCCTTTTTCTTGTCTTTCTGTGCGCAGCATGAATAAACGGAATGATATCTCGCGTAAAGGTCGTTTGTTGCCTTGCCTTCGGGAAGCTACAACTAAAGGCCTGCCCGGTCGTTAGCATTCGGCCGCACACATTCTGTTTTTCGCTTGAGGAGTGACCCATGGTTGCCGCATTGCTTGATCGTCTTGGTGTGAACCCGGCCCTGTACCAGAACGGCAAAGTGCCGGTGCATTCGCCCATCGACGGCAGCCGCATCGCCGCCGTGAACTGGGAAGGCCCGGCCGAAGTCGAGCAGCACATCAGTCGCGCAGATCATGCTTTCGAGCTGTGGCGCAAGGTGCCGGCCCCGCGTCGCGGCGAGCTGGTGCGTCAGTTCGGCGAAGTGCTGCGTGAGTACAAGGCTGACCTCGGCGAACTGGTGTCGTGGGAGGCGGGCAAGATCACTCAGGAAGGCCTCGGTGAAGTGCAGGAGATGATCGACATCTGCGACTTCGCCGTAGGCCTGTCGCGTCAACTGTACGGTTTGACCATCGCCTCTGAGCGCCCGGGCCACCACATGCGTGAAACCTGGCATCCACTGGGCGTGGTCGGCGTGATCAGCGCGTTCAACTTCCCCGTCGCGGTGTGGGCGTGGAACACCACGTTGGCGCTGGTCTGCGGTAACCCGGTGGTGTGGAAGCCGTCGGAGAAAACCCCGCTGACCGCACTGGCCTGTCAGGCGCTGTTCGACCGTGTGGTGAAGAATTTCAGCGATGCGCCGGCGCACCTGTGCCAAGTGATCATCGGTGGCCGTGACGCTGGCGAAGCGCTGGTGGATGACCCGCGTGTTGCGCTGATCAGCGCCACTGGCAGCACCCGCATGGGCCGCGAAGTGGCGCCAAAAGTCGCCGCACGTTTCGCCCGCAGCATTCTCGAACTGGGCGGCAACAATGCGATGATCCTCGGCCCAAGCGCCGATCTGGACATGGCCGTGCGCGCCATTCTGTTCAGTGCGGTCGGCACCGCCGGGCAGCGTTGCACCACCCTGCGGCGGCTGATTGCTCATGAATCGGTGAAGGAAGAAATCGTCACTCGCCTCAAAGCCGCGTACGCCAAAGTGCGCATCGGTCATCCGCTGGAAGGCAATCTGGTCGGCCCGCTGATCGACAAACACAGCTTCGAAAACATGCAGGACGCGCTGGAGCAGGCGCTGAGCGAGGGCGGCCGGGTGTTCGGCGGCAAGCGTCAGCTCGAAGAGCAGTTCCCCAACGCCTACTACGTGTCGCCGGCCATTGTCGAAATGCCAGAGCAGAGCGACGTGGTCTGCAGCGAAACCTTTGCGCCGATCCTCTACGTGGTCGGCTACAGCGACTTCCAGGAAGCGCTGCGCTTGAACAATGCGGTGCCGCAAGGCCTGTCGTCGTGCATCTTCACCACCGACGTGCGCGAGGCCGAGCAATTCATGTCGGCGGTCGGCAGCGACTGTGGCATCGCCAACGTCAACATCGGCCCGAGCGGCGCGGAAATCGGCGGCGCGTTTGGTGGCGAGAAGGAGACCGGCGGCGGTCGTGAGTCGGGCTCCGACGCCTGGCGCGCGTACATGCGCCGCCAGACCAACACCGTGAACTACTCGCTGGAGTTGCCGCTGGCGCAGGGCATCACCTTCGACTGAGTGTTGGAAATCTTCCCTGTGGGAGCGAGCCTGCTCGCGAATGCGGTGTGTCAGTCGGTATGGATGTTGGCTGGTATACCGCTTTCGCGAGCAGGCTCGCTCCCACAGGGTATGCAGTGTTTGTTAGGTTTCTGTTGGAGTCTGGCAATGCCGTTACGCGAAGAATGTCTGTGGGAAAAACTCACGCCGCAGCGCCCGGATAACACCGCGCTGCGCGGCGAGGTCAAAGTCGATGTCTGCGTGATCGGCGCCGGGTTTACCGGGTTGTCGGCGGCGCTGCATCTGTTGGAAAAAGGCAAACGCGTCTGCGTGCTCGAAGCGCATCGTGCCGGGCATGGCGGCTCCGGACGCAATGTCGGGCTGGTCAACGCCGGCATGTGGATCCCGCCGGACGAGATCGAAGCCGGGTTCGGCGAAGCGGTCGGCAGTCAGCTCAACCGCATGCTCGGGGCGGCGCCGGCGCTGGTGTTCAGCCTTGTGGATAAATACAACATCGATTGCCAGTTGCGCCGCGAAGGCACCCTGCACATGGCGCACAACGCCAAGGGCGAAGCGGATCTGCGCAGTCGCGAGCAACAATGGAAGCGCCGCGGGGCGCCGGTTGAGTTGCTCACCGGCAAGGCCTGCGAGCAAGCCACCGGCACGCAGAAGATTGCCGCCGCGCTGCTCGACCGCCGCGCCGGTACGCTCAACCCTATGGCCTATGTCACCGGCCTGGCCAACGCGGTGAAGGGCTTGGGCGGGCAGATGTTCGATCACTCGCCAGTGACCCGTCTCGAACGCGTGGGCCAGCTATGGTCGGTGCAGACCGAGCTAGGTTCGGTACTCGCCGAGCAAGTGGTGATCGCCTCCAACGCCTACACCGAGGGCGACTGGACCGAACTCAAGCGCAACTTCTTCCCCGGTTACTACTATCAGGTCGCTTCGGTGCCGCTGACCGAAGACGCCGCCCATGACATCCTCCCCGGCGGTCAGGGCTCGTGGGACACGCGGCAAGTGTTGAGCAGCATCCGTCGCGACAAGGACGGCCGGTTGTTGCTCGGCAGTCTGGGCAACGGCAATCAGAAACCCACCTGGTTCCTCAAGGCCTGGGCCGACCGGGTGCAGCAACACTACTTCCCCAACCTGAAACCGGTGGAATGGGAATGCACCTGGACCGGGCGCATCGCCTTCACCCCCGATCACCTGATGCGGCTGTTCGAACCGACGCCGGGACTGGTGGCCGTCACCGGTTACAACGGTCGCGGCGTGACCACTGGCACTGTGGTCGGCAAAGCCTTCGCCGACTATCTGTGTAACGGAAATCCTCAAGCCCTGCCGATCCCCTTCGCACCGATGCAGCCCCTGGCCGGCGTTGGCCTGCGCAGTTGCCTGTACGAGGCCGGCTTCTCGCTGTATCACGCGGGCCAGTGCCTGCGCATCGTCATTTGAGTGTTGAAATATGTTGCCGGAAGCGGCGCTTTTCGGCGTAGCGACTAGCCTCTAATGGTGCGGGTTGTAGCAGTCCCGCACCAGCAGTGTGCAGTTCGGTGACGCGAGCTGTTACAGGCTGGTTGCACGTCGTTTGGTGCCGCGGTTGCAATGATGGCGCAAGCGGGTTGCGCCTCAGATTTAAAAAGGTTTCACCTTCCGCGGTTTAGACGGTTGCACGCCCAATGAAAATGGGAACGAAACAGTCGAAATAACAAGAAAGCAGCGACTTTTTGAAGAATAAAAAACCGATGGCACGGCGCTTGCTCAGAGCATTCAGTGAAGTGAAGTCGCAGTGCCAACTAAAAAAAACCTTGGAGCACCACCTCATGTCCCAGACGTTTTACAAGAAAGGCTTTCTGGCCCTCGCAGTAGCTACTGCGCTGGGTGTTTCTGCGTTTGCTCAAGCTGATGTGAAAATCGGTGTAGCGGGTCCAATGACTGGCGCCAACGCGGCATTTGGCGAGCAGTACATGAAGGGTGCACAGGCAGCGGCGGACGCGGTCAATGCGGCGGGCGGCGTCAACGGCGAGAAAATCGTACTGGTCAAGGGCGATGACGCCTGCGAACCGAAACAGGCAGTGACAGTCGCCAAGGATCTGGTCAACCAGAAGGTAGCCGGCGTGGTCGGTCACTTCTGCTCCTCTTCCACCATCCCCGCCTCGGAAATCTACGACGAAGCCGGCGTTATCGCGATCACTCCGGGTTCCACCAACCCGCAAGTGACCGAGCGCGGCCTGAGCGCCATGTTCCGTATGTGCGGGCGTGACGACCAGCAAGGCATCGTCGCGGGCGACTACATCGTCGACGTGCTCAAGGGCAAGAAAGTCGCCGTGCTGCACGACAAGGACACCTACGGTCAGGGCCTGGCCGATGCGACCAAGGCTCAACTGGAAAAACGTGGCGTGAAGCCGGTGCTGTATGAAGGCCTGACCCGTGGCGAGAAAGACTTCAGCGCCGTGGTCACCAAGATTCGTGCAGCCGGTGCCGACGTTGTCTACTTCGGCGGCCTGCACCCGGAAGCCGGCCCGCTGGTCAAGCAACTGCGTACCGAAGGCCTGAAAGACGTCAAGTTCATGTCTGACGACGGCATCGTCACCGACGAACTGGTGACCACCGCCGGTGGCCCGCAATACGTTGACGGCGTGCTGATGACCTTCGGCGCCGACCCACGTCTGCTGCCAGACAGCAAGACCGTGGTCGATGCGTTCCGCAAGGCCGGCACCGAACCTGAAGGCTACACCCTGTACGCCTACGCGTCGGTTCAGACCCTGGCGGCCGCCTTCAACGGCGCCAAGTCCAACAGTGGCGAAAAAGCCGCCGAGTGGCTCAAGGCCAACCCGGTGAAAACCGTCATGGGCGAGAAAGCCTGGGACAAGAAGGGCGACCTGAAAGTCTCTGACTACGTGGTTTACCAGTGGGACAAGGACGGCAAATACCATCAGCTGGAAAAACAGAAGTAAGGGCTGACGCGATCGGTTGATCCCCACTCATCCAATGTGGGAGCGAGCCTGCTCGCGAAGACGGAATGACTGCCAACACATGTGTTGAATGATCGACCGCTTTCGCGAGCAGGCTCGCTCCCACAGGGACGGTGTCGGTCGGATGGGCTGATCGTATCTGCATTGCTCCGACGTAAATCTGTATTTTTCCTAGAAGAGCCGCCCGCTCCGGTGGGCAGGTTCTCATTGCGTGAGATTGCGTTATGGATGGTATTTTCCTGCAGCAACTGGTCAACGGCCTGACCCTCGGGTCGGTCTATGGCCTGATCGCCATCGGCTACACAATGGTCTACGGCATCATCGGCATGATCAACTTCGCCCACGGCGAGGTTTACATGATTTCCGCGTACCTCGCGGCAATCAGTCTGGCTCTGCTGGCTTACTTCGGTATCGAATCCTTCCCGCTGTTGATGCTTGGCACGCTGGTTTTCACTATCGTCGTCACCGGCGTCTATGGCTGGGTAATCGAACGCGTCGCTTACAAACCTCTGCGCAACTCCACTCGACTGGCACCGCTGATCAGTGCCATTGGTATCTCGCTGATCCTGCAGAACTACGCCCAGATCAGCCAGGGCGCCCGTCAACAGGGTGTTCCGACGCTGCTCACCGGTGCCTGGCGCATCGACGTCGGCAGCGGTTTCGTCCAACTGACCTACACCAAGATCTTCATTCTGGTCGCCGCATTTGTCGGCATGGGCCTGCTGACCTACGTGATCAAGTACACCAAGCTCGGCCGCATGTGCCGCGCCACCCAGCAAGACCGCAAGATGGCCTCGATCCTCGGGATCAACACCGACCGGGTGATTTCCTACGTGTTCATCATCGGTGCAGCAATGGCGGCGCTGGCCGGCGTGCTGATCACCATGAACTACGGCACGTTCGACTTCTACGCAGGCTTCGTCATCGGCATCAAGGCGTTCACCGCCGCCGTGCTTGGCGGGATCGGCTCACTGCCCGGCGCGATGCTCGGCGGGATCATTCTCGGGATCTCCGAGTCGCTGTTCTCGGGCCTGGTCAACTCCGACTACAAAGACGTGTTCAGCTTCTCGCTGCTCGTACTTGTTCTGGTCTTCCGGCCTCAGGGCCTGTTGGGCCGTCCTCTTGTGTCGAAGGTGTAAGCGATGTCTTCAACCACTCAAAAAAATATCGATATCAAAAAAAGCCTGGTTGAGGCGATTCTGGCCGGCCTGATTGCCCTGATCGTGTTCGGCCCGATTGTCGGCGTCGTGCTCGAAGGCTACAGCTTCAACCTCGAACCAACCCGCGTGGCGTGGCTTATCGGCATCGTGATGATCGGCCGCTTTGCCTTGAGTCTGTTTCTGCAGACGCCCAAGGGCCTGAAGATTCTCGACGGATTCGAGAGCACCGGCTCCGGTGTGCATGTGCTGCCTGCCGATCACAAATCACGTCTGCGCTGGATCATTCCACTGCTGATCGTGCTCGCGGTCATCGTGCCGTTTGTCTCCAACTCGTACCTGCTGGGCGTGGTCATCCTCGGGCTGATCTACGTGCTGCTGGGCCTGGGGCTGAACATTGTGGTCGGTCTGGCCGGCCTGCTCGACCTCGGTTACGTGGCGTTCTACGCCATCGGCGCCTACGGTCTGGCGCTCGGTTATCAATACCTCGGGCTGGGCTTCTGGACCGTGCTGCCACTGGCGGCAATCACTGCCGGTTTGGCCGGCTGCATCCTCGGTTTTCCGGTGCTGCGTCTGCACGGCGACTATCTGGCGATCGTGACTCTGGGCTTCGGTGAAATCATCCGCCTGATCCTCAACAACTGGCTGTCGCTGACCGGCGGGCCGAACGGCATGCCGGCGCCACTGCCGACCTTCTTCGGTCTGGAATTCGGCAAGCGGGCCAAGGATGGCGGGGTGCCGTTCCACGAGTTCTTCGGCATCGCCTACAACCCGGACGTGAAGTATTACTTCATCTACACGGTGTTGTTCCTGGTGGTACTGGCCGTGCTGTACATCAAGCATCGTCTGGTGAAGATGCCGGTGGGTCGCGCCTGGGAAGCGCTACGCGAAGATGAAATCGCCTGCCGCTCGATGGGCCTCAACCACGTACTGGTCAAGCTTTCGGCGTTCACCATCGGTGCATCGACCGCGGGCCTGGCCGGGGTGTTTTTCGCCACCTACCAGGGCTTCGTCAACCCGACCTCGTTCACCTTCTTCGAATCGGCGCTGATCCTCGCCATCGTCGTGCTCGGCGGCATGGGCTCGACCATCGGCGTGGTGATTGCGGCATTCGTGTTGACGGTTGCTCCGGAACTGCTGCGCGGCTTCGCTGAATACCGCGTGCTGCTGTTCGGCATCCTGATGGTGTTGATGATGATCTGGCGACCTCGCGGGCTGATTCGCATCAGCCGTACCGGGGTCACTCCACGTAAAGGTGCCATTCACTATGAGAGGACTGCGCCATGAGTGAAGTCGTACTCTCTGTGGAAAAACTGATGATGCACTTCGGTGGCATCAAGGCCCTGAGCGATGTCAGCCTCAAGGTCAAACGCAACTCGATCTTCGCCCTGATCGGGCCGAACGGCGCCGGCAAGACCACGGTGTTCAACTGCCTGACCGGGTTCTACAAGGCCTCCGGCGGCAAGATCGAACTCAACGTGCGCGGCAAGCAGACCAACGTCATCCAGCTGCTGGGCGAGTCTTTCAAACCGACCGACTTCGTCTCGCCGAAAAGCTTCCTCAGTCGCCTGTACTACAAGATGTTCGGCGGCACCCATTTGGTGAACCGCGCCGGCCTGGCCCGGACATTCCAGAACATTCGCCTGTTCAAGGAAATGTCGGTGCTGGAGAACCTGCTGGTGGCCCAGCACATGTGGGTCAACCGCAACATGCTCGCCGGCATCCTCAACACCAAGGGCTACCGCAAGGCCGAAAGTGATGCGCTGGACTGCGCGTTCTACTGGCTGGAAGTGGTGGATCTGGTGGACTGCGCCAACCGTCTGGCCGGTGAACTGTCCTACGGCCAGCAACGCCGTCTGGAGATCGCCCGGGCCATGTGCACGCGGCCGCAGATCATCTGCCTCGACGAACCGGCCGCCGGCCTCAACCCTCAGGAAACCGAAGCGCTGAGCGCGATGATCCGGCTGCTGCGCGACGAGCACGATCTGACCGTGGTGCTGATCGAACACGACATGGGCATGGTAATGAGCATTTCCGACCACATCGTGGTACTGGATCACGGCGTGGTCATCGCCGAAGGCGGTCCCGAGGCGATCCGCAACGATCCGAAAGTGATTGCCGCCTACCTGGGCGCCGACGAAGAGGAGCTGGTATGAGCAAACCGATCCTCGAACTCAAAGACCTGGACGTGTTCTACGGCCCGATCCAGGCCCTCAAGGGCGTGTCGCTGCAGATCAACGAAGGCGAGACCGTCAGCCTGATCGGCTCCAACGGCGCGGGTAAATCGACGCTGCTGATGTCGATCTTCGGCCAGCCGCGCGCGGCGGGTGGGCAGATCCTCTATCAAGGCGTCGACATCACCCACAAGTCCTCGCACTACATCGCCTCCAACGGCATCGCACAGTCGCCGGAAGGGCGGCGGGTGTTCCCCGACATGACCGTCGAGGAGAACCTGCTGATGGGCACCATCCCGATCGGCGACAAATATGCCAAGGAGGATATGCAGCGCATGTTCGAGCTGTTCCCGCGGCTCGAAGAGCGCCGTACCCAGCGGGCGATGACCATGTCCGGCGGCGAGCAGCAGATGCTCGCCATTGCCCGCGCATTGATGAGCCGGCCGAAATTGCTGCTGCTCGATGAGCCAAGCCTGGGGTTGGCGCCGATCGTGGTGAAACAGATCTTCGCCACCCTGCGGGAACTGGCGAAAACCGGCATGACCATTTTCCTCGTCGAGCAGAACGCCAACCATGCGTTGAAGCTGTCGGACCGGGCGTATGTGATGGTCAACGGCGAGATTCGTCTGACCGGTACCGGCAAGGAGTTGTTGGTGAATGAGGAGGTGCGTAACGCTTACCTCGGCGGTCATTGAAATGTCACGGCCGCTACATAAGTAGCGGCTGCAACTACAACCCGTTCGTCTTAAGGTAAATTTAAGTTATGGGTTTTCATTGATCCAGCCTATGAAGTGAATCGTTAGCCATGCAGCGAGAAATATGGGGATGAATATAGTGGTGAGTTTGACAATGTGCATAAATTGATCGAATAGAGTGATTGAATTTATAATGTACTCCACGCACTCCTTGTTTAAGGTGTAGCTTAGATCTGCTGTGTTCTGAGAGTTGGGAATAAGAAAACAGTCCTTTGCTTTGTTTTTTTGTGGAAGTGTGCAGAAAATTATTATTGAAGATAGGAGGAAGAATAGTGCGGACCAAGCAATTCTGCGCTTTTCTTTTTTTGTAAAGCTTCTTTCGAAGTAAATTTTCATGTTTAGAATTTTTCTCTGAATTCAGGTACGTTCCATTTTGGAGGGAAAACGTAGTCTATAGGAGTCTTGTTTTGTGAGTACTTTTGCTTAATTCGTGATCCGGGTTTTCCTAACTCCGGGCGTTTTACTCTCAAAAATTTGTCTAGCTCACAGAATAAATTTTGGCAGTCTATAAGCTGAAGATTTCTATTGGGGAGGTAGCTGAATGGTAAATTGAGCCTACTAAATTCTTGCTCCTGAATCTCGGTCATGTGTTTTATTATGTGTTCGTATTCGGTTTTTTTTGCGTTTGGGAAAATCTTTTTAATTCCGCGCTCTGCGCCAGGTCCGGCGACTACGAATTGGCTTTCGTCAGCGTTGCAATGGTTGCTGTATGCAAGGTCAATTGCATATTGGTACGCTAGGAACTTACCCACTGATGGGAGAGTAAGAAGAGACTGATATATGTTAGATAGATTTTTTCTGTCCCAGATGGATTTATGCATTTCCTGATTTAACATGAGCTGTATCATTTCCAGATTGTTCATGTGTTTGGAAGCATGTCCGTATTCAGCTTTTCCAGAAGGCATGATGTATGCGGCAGAGTAGATTTTCACGTCTTGCAGCTTTATTTTGGCTATGGCATCGCAATAGTTTTTGATCGAGAAATCTTCAACTGATATTGTTCCTAATTGTTTTTCTAGCTGCTCCCATGTTTCAATTCTATTGAATAGCTTGAAAAGTATTATTCTGAAAAAAGTGTCTTCTGCACTATGGTCTGTATCGTAGATTACGTTTTTTATTAGATATTGAGATGTGCGGTCAAGAACTCTGTAGCAGTTGGTGAATTTGTATTTTGAAATGATAGAGTCTTGAGGTTTTGTCGGGGAGAGCCTTGAAAGGAAGGCCTCTTGTCGCGCATGAGCAAATACCCAGTAGTCGTCATAGGCGTAATTAGGCTTGAAATTTAAGTTGCTCAAAGGCGCGCGACTCGGAATGTTTAAGTTAGCCGATTAGATTGTTAAAAAATTTGATCACATGATCCTTTATTGCGAAACCCAGAATGGCAGTAAAAACTGCAAAAATTACCGTTGAGTATCTCGCGATTATTTTACTTTCTAATGTAAGAAGCTCTTTTTTAAGGTCGTCTATTTCCTGCTTCAACTTGAAAGGGGAGAAAACCTCACCAGTCATATCAGAGATTTTATCGCTGTTTAACTTTTTTATTGGGGATTTATATTTTTTTGCGTTTTCGTCTGTTGCTGAGGGATCAAGGTCAGCATACCAAATCAGTGCAAATGGCTTTCCCCGCTCCAATACAATGTCAGTTGGTCCGGCATTGTATACGGAGAAAGTTAGCTGCCCTTTCCATCCTGGGTCTACATGGAAGCCTGATACGTTGATAAGACCTTTGAATTTATACTTTGCCTTGAAGGAGATGAAGGCCAGCGCAGTGGTAGGGACATACAGTACTTCTGATGTCAGAAGAAGAGCAAACTGGCCTTTGGGAATTACGAACTGAGGCTTTTTATCATCTAGTATCTGTTTGACATTCGGGTCTTTTTCATTGCTTGGTGTAATATAGACTTCATTTCCAACAGTGAGGGATATGGCTGCACAGTCAACTTCGATTCCCACCGTGTTGCCTTCAGCGTTTTCTATTAGATCAGCAAGATTTTCCTTGAGTTTGTCACCGCTCCAAAACATTTTAATATCCTGATTTGTAATTACCTAACCTATTGAAAAATATATTGTTTTTTTCTACGGAGTAGAGCCGGTCTCCAATTGGAGTCTCAATGTCTTCGACCTTTAAATGGCAGGCTAGCGCAAGCAATATCCTGAAGATAGATGCTAAAGAAGAGAGGATGACCTCTTTAAATGGATAGGCTTCGAGATGGTCTAAAGATTCGACTGCTTTGCACATTTTCCCGGTCAAGCTATTGATTTTTATTGCCATAGATATGTTTGGCTCGTAGCCGTCAAATTTCTCCTCTTTCAATAGCTTAGCTGCAAGCGTATTAATGCACGGTAGTGTTTTTTCTGACTCTTCAATGGAAATGTCGCTTAATAGTTTGTTAAATATATTCGTTGATGATGTGACGATTATTAGTGAATCAATCGTTGCTTTTCTTAGTTCTTCAATGTTGTGCTCAAGCGCGGAAAGAGTTAACTTTGCGCTATATTTTGACAGATGTAAAACCATATGGGTAATACGTTGCTGCACATTAAGTATCCAAATTTCCTTATGGTACTTTTCATCGTGCTGCAACTGTTTCCACTGAAGTTCTTCTAGCTGGATGAGAAGTGACATGGTCATTTCCTATAGTTTAGCGTTCAATTGCGACTTTCAAGCACCTATCACAATTGTAGTATTAGTCAAATAAAATAAAAAAATTATACCCAAACTGTTCAGATAGAGCTATCGGTAAGCTGAATAAATGAGAGAGCATTTGGCCTAAATGTAGCCGAATATTCTGATTCAAGGTATTCAGGCGACTGGTGGATGCGCCCGGCGGCAGTCGCTGTGGAAAACAAATTCCCATAGCTGCCAAAGCGCGACATATAGACGCTGCAAATGGCTGTTTTTCCACAGTTTTGACTTGTCCCCGTTTACTGTGGAGCTGGCTGTGAATAACGTGGGAGTAGCTGGCTGAAGCCCTTGTTTTCCGTGGCTTGCAGGCTGGTGATCGCTTTTTGATCAGGCGTTTTTGCTGGAGCTGAAGACGCTGTTGTCAACCTTTTTCTAGGGTGTGCTGTGGAGACAATTACGTGTGAGCAAGCCTGTGGATAAGTCTGTGACTAAACTCTGGAAAGACTCCGCTGAGGGCCGTAATTACTGGCCTCGCGCAATCACTGCGCTGACCGGTCGGTCGTGCAAAATGCCATCTCCGGCACAACAGCGGCTTCAGGGTCAAGCAAAAAACTTTCTGTTTCCCGCGCAAAGCCTTGTATGGCGCGGCTTTGCGCGTTTTCACTTGCCCCCGGAAACTGTGGAAGGGACTGTGGATAACGTGCGTGCACATGGCTACAGGCCAAGCCACATAAGGTGTAGCGACGATTGATCAAATTTTGATCGGAAGATGTCCCGGTGCGGGTGTTGCTCGTAAATGCCGGGCCGGGCATGCTGGCTGCTGATTTTCTATTCCAATGGCTGCGCTGGCGGCCGACGCAAGGAGAACACGATGTCCAACACCCTGTTTATTACCGGCGCAACCTCCGGTTTTGGTGAAGCCTGTGCCCGTCGTTTCGCCGAGGCTGGCTGGAAACTGGTGTTGACCGGCCGTCGTGCAGAACGTCTCGACGCGCTGTGCGCCGAGTTGTCGAAGCAGACTGAAGTGCATGGCCTGGTGCTCGACGTGCGTGACCGCAAGGCGATGGAAGAGGCAATTGCCAATCTGCCGCCGTCGTTCGCCAAGCTGCGTGGCCTGATCAACAACGCCGGGCTGGCGCTGGGCGTCGATCCGGCACCCAAATGCGACCTCGACGACTGGGACACCATGGTCGATACCAACGTCAAAGGCCTGATGTACAGCACTCGTCTGCTGCTGCCGCGGTTGATCGCTCACGGCCGTGGCGCCGGCATCGTCAACCTCGGTTCGATCGCTGGCAACTACCCGTACCCGGGCAGCCATGTGTATGGCGCCACCAAGGCGTTCGTTAAACAATTCTCGCTGAACCTGCGTTGCGACCTGCAGGGCACTGGCGTGCGTGTCAGCAACATCGAGCCGGGTCTGTGCGAAAGCGAGTTCTCGCTGGTGCGCTTTGCCGGTGACCAGGAACGCTACAACGCCACTTACGCCGGTGCTGAGCCGATCCAGCCGCAGGACATCGCCGAGACCATCTTCTGGGTGCTCAACGCCCCGGCGCACATCAACATCAACAGCCTGGAACTGATGCCGGTGAGTCAGACCTGGGCGGGGTTTGCGATCGAGCGTAACAAAGCCTGATACCGCGTCACCGTTGTTCGCGAGCAGGCTCGCTCCCACATTGGAATGCATTTCAAAGTGGGAGCGAGCCTGCTCGCGAATAGGTCAAATCGGCCAAAACAGGACGGTAAGGTAAACTCTCCCCCTAATAACCCCACCGCACCCCGCGGTTCAAAGGTTTTTAGAGGAGGCTACGTGAGTAACCGAGGTGAGCAATCACTGCTCAAACAATCGACCATCCTGATGTTCGCGGTGTCGATTGCCGGGATCGTCACCGGTTTTGTTTCAGGTTCGCAATCCATCCTTTTCGATGGTTTTTTCTCGCTGATCGCAACGTTCATCAAAGTGCTGATGCTGATCACAGCCAGGCTGATCGCCAAAGAAAGCAATCACCGCTTCCAGTTCGGTTTCTGGCATCTGGAGCCGATGGTGCTGCTGATCGAAGGCAGCTTCCTGCTGTTGATCGCCATCTATGCGTTTCTCAACGGTGTATTCGGCATCATCAACGGCGGCCGCGAGATCGAGCTGGGGCTGGTGATCATTTATGCGGCGGTGTTCACCGTCGTCGAATTCGCCTATTTCTTCTACGTGCGTCGGCGCAATCGCAAGCTCAAGTCCAGCCTGATCCAGTTCGACAACATCAGCTGGCTGGTGGACGCGATGCTCTCGGTCGGCCTGTTGATCAGTTTTCTCGCCGCGTTGCTGCTCAAGGCCCAGGGCTTTGACGAGTGGGCGAAGTTTGTCGACCCGCTGATCCTGATCGTGCTGGCGCTGACCATGTTGCCACCGGCGTTCAAGATCCTCGGCCCGGCACTGCGTGATGTACTGGGTATTGCACCGGACACCCTGGATGATCAGGTGCGTCAGGTCATGGAAGCGGCGAAGGTCGAGCATGGTTTCGATGATTACGTGACCTATGTGCAGAAGCACGGGCGGGCGCGGTTTATCGAGATTCATGTGGTGTTGCCGGCGGATTACCGGCTGCAAAGCGTGGGGCAACTGGATGCGTTACGTGAGGAAATTTCGGCGCAGCTCGGCGAGCCGGATGCGGCACGCTGGTTGACGATCAGCTTTACCGGTGACAAGAAGTGGATTGCCTAGAGACCGTGTAACGGCTATTCGCGAGCAAGCCCGCTCCCACAGGGATCCAGGCTGTTCACAGATTATGTGTTCGGCGAAATTCCCCTGTGGGAGCGGGCTTGCTCGCGAAAGCTATTTTTCAATCAACGCAGGTATTCAGCCAGCCCGCTGTAGCACGTCGCCAAGTGATAAGGCGTCGTTGAAGGCATGTCCTTGCGGCTGACCTCTCCCAGCTCATCTCGGCACTCATGCCAACCGCCCGCATGCAGAAAACGCTGTTGCAGCGCCTGCAACTGGCGCAGCACTGTAGCTTCGCTGTCCGGGCGCAAGGTCAGGGCGCGCAGGTATTCCGCCTGCGCCCAGATCCGCTGAGTCGAATCCTTCGGTCGTCCATCCAGTTCCAGATCGAGCATCGCCCGCACCGCCCCTGAAGGCTGTTCAACACCGAATTGCTCGGTAAAAGCGAATGCCCGCTCCAGCGCCGCGTGCAGTTTCGAACCGCGCAGCAGGGCTGAAGATTCAAGCAGGAAATACCATTCGAACTGATGCCCTGGCTCGTACCAGTTATCCACAGCCCCCAGTGGTTTTTCCATCAACACGCCATGTTGCGGGTCGACGAACTGCTTGTGCATGGCTGTGCATAACTCGAGCAGCGCTTGCTGCGTCGGCGCGTCTTCGCGCACGGCGAGGGTGGCGAGAAATGCTTCGGCCAGGTGCATCAGCGGGTTCTGCAGTGGCCCGGTTTGCAGGGTGATCCAGTCGCGGTCCAGGCACGCTTCGTACAAGCCATCGCCGGTGGCGAAGCGTCGGCCGATGACTTCCAGTGCGGCGTTGAGCGTGGATTCCACCAGCGGCTCGCGGGACTTGGCCCAGTAATGGGCGCAGGCGAACAGGATGAAGGCGTGGGTGTAGAGGTCTTTGCGCTGATCCAGCGGCTTGCCTTGCGCATCGATGCTGTAGAACCAGCCGCCGTGCTCGGCATCGTGGAAATGCCGTTGCAGCGAGCGGAACAGCGCCGCGGCGCGCACCTCGGCGTTATCCACAACCCCGATCAGGCTGGAAAACAGGTACAGCTGCCGTGCGCAGGCCATCGCCCGATAGCGTTGCGGTGGCAAAGGTTGATGCGCCGCGTCGAGTGCCTCGTAGGGCAGCGCCATGTCGGCGTTCCAGCCCGGGCCTTGCCAAAGCGGCACGATCACGTTCAGAAAGTGCTGTTGCACGTTGCTGAACAGGGCGGTCAATTCGGGCAGGGAGGTGGAGCGGCAAGCATGGGGCATTGGCGGACGTCGTCACGGCTGGGGCGATTGCGCGACATGGTAGCAGAGCGGCGGGCCTTAGAGACGCGGAGTCTGTCAGTCCGCCTTCGCGAGCAGGCTCGCTCCCACAGTGGATTTGCAGCGTACACAAAACCTGTGGGAGCGAGCCTGCTCGCGAAGAGGCCAGTGGCAGGCGCTAGAGAATCAACCGGCCAGCAACCACGCGCCAGTCACAGCCGAAGCGGCACCCGCCACGCGCACCAGAGGCGCAGCAGCCTGAGGCAGAAAACGAACCACCGCATAACCCGCCGCATGCAGGGCAGCAGTCGCCGCCACGAAGCCGGCGGCATACGCCCAAGGGCTGCTCATGTCCGGCAGCTCCAGGCCATGCGCCACGCCATGGAACAACGCAAACAACGCCGTTGCCGCCACCGCCATCACCAGCGGTGGACGCACCGCCAGTGCCACTGCCAGACCCAGCGCCAGCACCGAAGCGGCGATCCCGCTTTCCAGCGCCGGCAACTCCAGCCCTTCAAAACCGAGCATGCCGCCGATCAGCATGGTGCCGACAAACGTGCACGGTAGCGCCCAGCGCGCCGCGCCTTGTTGCTGCGCGGCCCACAGGCCGACCGCGACCATCGCCAGCAAATGGTCGAGGCCACCGATCGGGTGGCTGATGCCGGCGACCAGACCGCTGTCGCCGTGGCCCGGGTGGGCGAAGGCCAGGGCTGGGGTCAGCAGCAGCGCCACGGCGCCGAGAATGCGTTTGAGTGTCATGGATAAGCTTCCTTGTTGGTCAATAAGTCAGGCGGCGTTCAGCAGGCCTTGGCGCTCGATGAAGGCGATGATCTCTTCAAGGCCCTGGCCGGTTTTCTGGTTGCTGAAGACGAATGGCTTGCCGTTGCGCATGCGCTGGGTGTCGCTATCCATCATTTCCAGCGAAGCACCGACCAGCGGCGCCAGGTCGATCTTGTTGATCACCAGCAGATCGGACTTGCAGATCCCCGGGCCGCCCTTGCGCGGCAGCTTGTCGCCGGCGGAGACGTCGATCACGTAGATGGTCAGGTCTGACAGCTCCGGGCTGAAGGTTGCCGACAGGTTGTCGCCACCGGATTCCACCAGAATCAGGTCCAGCCCCGGAAAGCGCCGGTTCAGTTGATCGACGGCTTCGAGGTTGATCGAAGCGTCTTCGCGGATCGCCGTGTGCGGGCAGCCACCGGTTTCCACGCCGATGATCCGCTCCGGCGCCAGTGCTTCGTTGCGCACCAGAAAGTCGGCGTCTTCGCGGGTGTAGATGTCGTTGGTGACGACGGCCAGGTTGTAGCGATCGCGCAATGCCAGGCACAGGGCCAGGGTCAATGCGGTCTTGCCGGAACCGACCGGGCCGCCGATACCGACGCGCAGGGGTTGTGTGTTCATGTGCTTCTCCAAGATGACAGGCCCTAAGAGCGAAACAGACGGCTGTACTGGCGCTCATGCGCCATGCACGCCAGGGACAGGCCGAATGCGGCGCTGCCGATGTGTTCGGGATTGATGCGGGTGGCGTCCTGCTGCGCCTGTTGCAGCAGCGGCAACAGTTCGCTGGTCAGGCGCTGGGCGGCTTGCTGGCCCAACGGCAGGGTTTTCATCAGTACCGCGAGCTGGTTTTCCAGCCAGCTCCACAGCCACGCGGCGAGCGCATCCTGCGGACTGATTTGCCAGGCGCGGGCAGCCAGTGCCCAGCCAAGAGCGAGGTGCGGTTCGGCGCATTGCTCAAGAAAGCTGCGGGCTGGCGCGTCGAGTTCCGGCAAACCGTTGAGCAATTGCTGCAGCGAGTAACCCATCTGCCGGCTCTCCAGATGCAACTCACGGGTCTCGCGACTGGCACGGTGGGTTTCGCAGAGATGCAGCAACTCGGGCCAGTTTTCCTCGGCCGCGGCCTGACAATGAGCCAGCAGCAGCGGCGCCTCGAAACGGGCGAGGTTGAGCAACAGTTGATCGCTGATCCAGCGCCGGGCGCTGTCCGGGTTGTTCACGCGGCCGTTATCCACCGCCATTTCCAGGCCTTGCGAATAGCTGTAGCCGCCAATCGGCAGTTGCGGACTGGCCAGGCGCAGCAGCGCCCAGGCCGGGTTCACAGACGTACGCCGAACTGATGGAGTTTGGGCGCGTAGTTGAAATCTTCGTCGCCATGCCGCGAATGGTGATGGCCGCCGCCGTAGGCACCGTGTTCCGGTTGGAACGGCGCTTCAATCGCCTCGACCTGGGCGCCGAGCTGTTCGAGCATGGCCTTGAGCACGTAATCGTCGAGCAGACGCAGCCAGCCATCGCCGACTTGCAAGGCGACGTGGCGGTTGCCCAGATGATAGGCGGCGCGGGTCAGTTCGAAGGCATTGGTGCAGGTGACGTGCAGCAGTTGCTCGGGGCGTGCGCAGACGCGAACGATGCGGCCGTCCTCGGCCTGCAGGCATTCGCCGTCATATAACGGTGCCTGACCGCGCTCCAGAAACAGCCCGACGTCTTCGCCATCGGCACTGAAACAGCGCAGACGGCTTTTGCTCCGCGCTTCGAAGGTCAGGTGCAACTCGGCGGACCAGACAGGTTGAGGGTCGATTCTGCGATGAATCACCAGCATCGGAAAGCTTCCAGCAGTGGACTTGTAGGAGGGCTAGAGCAAGGGGCTTGCCAACCGGACGAGATGTAGGAAATCCCTGTCGGAGCGTAGAGGATGTTTCAAGATGTTGCAGAATTTTGGAAGGTTTTGGTGCGTGAAGATTTTTACATGCACCAAATCGGCGCCGGCTCCGGTCCAAATGTGGGAGCGAGCCTGCTCGCGAAGGCGTCGGGTCAGCAAATTGGAAGTTGGCTGACACGACGCCTTCGCGAGCAGGCTCGCTCCCACAGGGGAGTAGGGTGTGTCAGTAATAGGAGGGGGGATTACTCGGTACTGCCCAGCCCTTGCCAGTGCTTGAGGCCGATAAAGATGAAGCGCAGTTGCTGGGTGATCTTCGCCTGCGGCGTCAGATGCTCCGGCAGGGCCTCGGCGGGCGGGTCAATGATGTCCGGCAGAGTGGCGAACACCGATTTGACGATCAGGTCAGCGATCACGCTCAGGCCGGCTGCATCCAGATGTTGCAGCTTGGGCATCAGCGTCAGATCGGCCGCAAGGTCGGCGCTGATGTTTTCGCGCAGACGGCCAATCGCCTGACGCACCGGCTGCGAGCCGCCGTATTGCTCACGAGCGAGAAACAGGAACTGCGAACGGTTGGCGCTGACCACGTCGAGGAAGATCCGCACCGACGCATCGATGATGCCGCCCATGACGAATTCGTTGTGGCGCACCAGGCGGATGGTTTCGCGGAAGGTCTGGCCGACTTCACTGACCAGCACCAGACCCAACTCGTCCATGTCGGCAAAATGCCGATAGAAACCGGTGGGCACAATGCCGGCGGTCTTGGTCACTTCGCGCAGGCTCAGGCTGCCGAAACCTCGGCCGCTTTCCATCAAATGGCGGGCAGCGTCCATCAGGGCGTTGCGGGTCTGTTGTTTCTGTTCGGCGCGGGGCAGCATCGCAAAGGCGTTTTCTTGAGCGGGACAAGCGCCGCACTCTAGCAAATCGGCTTTGCTGGCGTCGAACGGCAGGGGGAAAAGTCAGCAGGAAAAAAGGTTTCGCAGATTGTCGGTACTGAAAAAGTCAAAAGCCCAATCCGGTGATTGGGCTTTTTTTCCAGGCCGCCATGGGCTTAGCTCAAAGCGCTGTTGCGTTCGATCACACGGTCACCACCGCCTTCGGCAACGGCTTGGCCCAGTGGGGTTTTATCGAAACCGTCTTCAGCCAGGGTCTGGCCTTGTGGAGTACGGTCGCTGCCATCGGAAGCCAGGGTCTGACCTTGTGGAGTTTTATCATAGCCGTCTTCAACCAGACCTTTCTGTTCCAGGCGATCACGGCCGCCTTCTGCTACAGCTTGACCTTGTGGGGTCTTGTCGTAGCCATCTTCAACCAGACCTTTTTCTTCCAGACGATTACGACCGTTTTCAGCCAGGGTCTGACCTTGTGGGGTACGGTCGCTGCCGTCAGCCGCCACAGTCTGGCTGAACACCGAGTGGCTGGATTTCACTTGTGGGGTAGCCTGATCGGCAGCGGGCAGGGCGAAAGCAGTGCTGGCTAGCATCGACAGGGTAAGGCTGAGCAGTAATTGGCGTTTCATGATGGGGTTGCTCCTTGGGAGGGCGATAAAGTGGGTACGAAGCCAATGCTACTCTCGATAAGTCGATATAAAAGTTCATAAACGCAATGGTAATAATCAACAGAATTGATTGTTCTGCGGAAGCGCTCTAGCTCGGGCATTTGCGGGCGGTGGTTTTGCACCGCAGTGGGTATTTTCGACTCACTCGCGCCTCGCAAATGTGCGGGCAGCGGTAACGCTGTTCGACCAATCGGTCAGCATTCGGGCGATTTTTTGCCGCGGAATCTATATTCCGATTAAACCTGCGCACTGTTTGCCAGTCGTAGAATTCATGAGGGCCGCTTTGGCCCGCCGTTTCAGCTGTGCGTCGCGAAATCGGCGTGCGGTCGTCATCAGGAGTTTTGTGCATGACGCGCACCGGAAAAATCTTCAGTTGGACCTTCGCCACTCTCGTACTGCTGCTGGCGGTACTGGTTCTGATCATCGTGTTCTTCGACTGGAACCGGATCAAACCGCCGCTCAACGCCAAAGTCTCGGAAGAATTGCATCGTCCGTTCGCCATCAATGGCAACCTCGCGGTGATCTGGCAGCGTGAGCCGGACGAAGGCGGCTGGCGGGCCTGGGTGCCGTGGCCGCACGTGGTGGCTGAGGACCTGACGCTGGGCAACCCGGATTGGTCGAAGCAGCCGCAGATGGTCACGCTCAAACGCGTGGAACTGCGCATCTCGCCGCTGGCACTGCTGGCGCAACGGGTGACGATCCCGCGAATCGACCTGACCGAACCCAACGCGCAACTGCAACGCCTGGCCGATGGCCGCGCCAACTGGACCTTCAAGTTCGACCCGAAAGACCCGAATGCCGAACCGTCGAACTGGGTGGTGGACATCGGAGCCATTGGCTTCGACAAGGGCCACGTCACTCTGGATGACCAGACACTCAAGACTAATCTCGACGTGTTGATCGATCCGCTGGGCAAACCGATTCCGTTCAGCGATATCGTCGGCGCCAAAGCCGCGAAGACCGCGCAGGACAAGGGCGCCGCGCCGCAGGACTATGCGTTCGCGCTGAAGGTCAAAGGCCAATACCACGGCCAGAACCTCACCGGTCAGGGCAAGATCGGCGGGCTGCTGGCGTTGCAGGACGCGAACAAACCGTTCCCGCTGCAGGCTCAGGCGAAGATCGGCGCCACTAGCATCGAACTCGCTGGCACCTTGACCGACCCGCTGAACCTTGGCGCTCTTGATCTGCGTCTGAAACTGGCCGGCGCCAGCCTCGGCAACCTCTATCCACTGACCGGCGTGACCCTGCCGGACACGCCGCCGTACTCCACCGACGGCCATCTGATTGCCAAGCTGCATGATGCCGCCGGTGCGAAATTCACTTATGAACAGTTCAACGGCAAGATCGGCGGCAGTGACATTCACGGCGATCTGACCTACGTCGCCAGCCAGCCACGGCCCAAGCTCAGCGGCGCGTTGCTGTCCAATCAATTGCTGTTCGCCGACCTCGCGCCGCTGATCGGCGCCGACTCCAATGACAAGCAAAAGGCCCGCGGCGGCGAGAGCAAGCAGCCGACCGACAAAGTGCTGCCGGTGGAAGAATTCAAGACCGACCGCTGGCGCGCGATGGATGCCGACGTCGAGTTCACCGGCAAGCGCATCGTCCACAGTGAAAAGCTGCCGTTCACCGACCTCTATACCCACCTGAAACTCAACGACGGCGAACTCAGCCTCGAACCGCTGCGCTTCGGCGTGGCCGGCGGCAATCTGGACGCGCAGATCCGCCTCAATGGTCGCACCGAACCGCTTGAAGGCCGGGCCAAACTGACTGCGCGCGGCTTCAAGCTCAAGCAGTTGTTCCCGACCTTCGAACCCATGAAAACCAGCTTCGGTGAGCTCAACGGTGATGCTGATATCAGCGGTCGCGGCAACTCGGTGGCCAAGCTGCTCGGCGGCGCCAATGGCCAGTTGAAGATGCTGATCAACGACGGCGCGATCAGCCGTGAACTGATGGAGCTGGCCGGTCTCAACGTCGGTAACTACGTGGTCGGCAAGATTTTTGGCGACAAGGAAGTGAAGATCAACTGCGCGGCGGCGGACTTCGACATCAAGACTGGCCTGGCGACCACACGGCTGTTTGTGTTCGATACCGAGAACGCGATCATCTACATCGACGGCACCGCGAACATGGCCACCGAGCAATTGGACCTGACGGTGACACCGGAGTCCAAGGGCTGGCGTCTGATTTCGCTGCGTTCACCGTTGTACGTGCGCGGCAAGTTCATCAAGCCGGACGCCGGGGTCAAGGCTGTGCCATTGATGCTGCGCGGCGCGGGGATGGTGGCGCTGGGTGTGATTGCTGCACCGGCGGCGGGGTTGTTGGCGCTGGTGGCGCCGAGCGGTGGGGAGCCGAACCAGTGTGCGCCTCTGCTTGAACAGATGAAGGCGGGCAAGGCGCCGGTCACCGTCAAGCCAACCAAGTAAATCTTCAGCGTCTGTAAAAGCGTCATCGCGAGCAGGCTCACTCCTACAGGTACAGCGCAAATCTTGTAGGAGTGAGCCTGCTCGCGATAGCGATATAGAAGGTTCAGAGGTCTTTCAGAATGTCGGCCATGTCATCGGCATGCTCTTCTTCCTGCGCCAGGATGTCTTCGAAGATGCGCCGGGTGGTCGGGTCTTTTTCGCCGATGTACTGGATGATCTCGCGGTAGCTGTCGATGGCGATCCGTTCGGCCACCAGGTCTTCGTAGACCATTTCCTTCAAGGTGTTCCCGGCCACGTATTGGGCGTGGGACATTTTCGACAGCAGGTCCGGATTGAACTCCGGCTCGCCGCCCAGTTGCACGATGCGCTCGGCCAGACGGTCGGCGTGTTGCGCTTCCTGGGTCGCGTGTTCGAGGAATTCTTCCGCGGCCACGTGGGCTTTGACGCCGTTGGCCATGAAGTAATGACGCTTGTAACGCAGCACGCAGACCAGCTCGGTGGCCAGCGACTCGTTGAGCAAGCGCAGCACCTCGTCACGGTCGGCGCTGTAGCTCTCGGTTACCGCGCCGTTCTCGACGTGTTGTCGCGCACGTTCGCGCAGGGTTTTGACATCTGACAAGTGCAGGTCGTCGCTCATGTTGATCTCCAGGAGGCTAATCCAATGGCGCCACGCTCTACAGGCGTGATCGGTTACCCAAGTTGTGAGTCCTGAGCGACGCAAAAAGTTTTATGAGATTTCCGGCGACCTTGGTACCAGCCCGGACAACTGCGCTTCTTCGCGCAACCAGGCAAAAAACGCCCGCACCGGCGGATGCCGCTCCCGTCCCGGCACACACAGCGCGCTGTACCCGGCACCATCGACTTGCACCTGCCCCTTGTACGGCACCAGCAACCCACTGGCGACGCTCTGCGAGACCAGAATATTGCTCGCCAGCACCAGACCTTGCCCGGCAATCGCCGCTTGCAGAGCGTAATGCTCCTCATCGTATTCACGGATCGCCGGATGCTGGTTCAGCCACGACTCGCCGGAGCCAGCGCACCACGCTTCCCAGCCATGGGCATACAGCTTCGAGTTGTGCCAGCGCACGCTGATCAGCGCCGGCGTGCGCCGGGCGGCCAGCGCCACCTGTTCCGGCGAGCCATACACGCCGAAGGTCTCATCGAACAGGCACAAGCCGTAAAGGTTGGGGTAATCGTCGAGGCTATAGCGCAGCACCAGATCGACGCTGGCGTCCTGATGCAGGTCGATGACTTCGCAGTGGGTATCGAGGCGCACGTTGATGTTCGGGTGTTGCGCATAAAACCTTCCGAGGCGCGGCACCAGCCACAGCGCGGCAAACGCGGCGGTGGTCGACAGTGTCAGGTTGCTGCCGCTGCGTTGCGGACGCAGGGTGTCGACGCTTTGCGCGACTTCCAGCAGCGCGCCGTGCAGGCTGCGAAACAGTCGCTCGCCCCCTTCGGTCAGGCGCACCTGACGCGGCAAACGCTCGAACAGCGCCACGCCGAGCCAGTCTTCCAGCGCTCGGATCTGATGGGAAATCGCCGTCGGTGTGACTGACAGCTCTTCAGCAGCGGCCTTGAAGCTCAACAGCCGCGAAGCGGATTCGAAGGCGCGCAGGGCGGTCAGCGGCAACGAGGCGAACATTCAATACTCCATGGATGAAACAAATTCATCCCGACTGATTTTTGCTCATTTGAGACAGCGGCGGGTCGACGCCAATCTGGCGCCACACAGCCACTCAAGTCTAGTCCCAAGGAGATTCAGATGAGCAAGATTCTTGCGATCCATGCCAGCCCACGGGGTGACCGTTCGCATTCACGGCGTTTGGCGGAAAGCTTTCTCAGTGCCTGGCAATTACGTCATCCGCAGGCGCAGGTCACCCGCCGTGAAGTCGGACGGGCGCCGATTCCAGCGGTCAACGAAGCGTTTGTGGCGGCGGCGTTTTACCCTGAACCCGAAGCGCGTCCGCTATCGATGCAGGCCGATCTGGCGCTCAGCGATCAACTGGTCGGCGAGTTGTTCGAACACGATCTGCTGCTGATTTCCACGCCGATGTACAACTTCAGCGTGCCCAGCGGCCTCAAGGCCTGGGTCGATCAGATAGTGCGCCTGGGCCTGACGTTCGACCACACCCTGGACAACGGCGTGGCCCAGTACACGCCGTTGCTGCAAGGCAAGAAAGCGCTGATTGTCACCAGCCGTGGCGGTTTCGGCTTCGGCCCCGGTGGCGAACTGGAAGCGTTGAACCATGCCGATCCGTGGTTGCGCACCGCGCTGGGCTTTATCGGCATCAACGACGTCAGCGTGGTCGCGGCCGAGGGCGAGGAATCGGCCGAGCGCACCTTCGCGGTATCAGTGGCCGAGGCCGAGCAGCGTTTGCTCGACCTCGCCCGGACGTTCTAAGTGGCCTGGCTGTGCCTGCTGATCGCCGCCGGCTTCGAGGTGACTTTCGCCATGGGCATGAAGTACGCCGAAGGCTTCACCCGCTTGTGGCCGTCGCTGATCACGGTGGCGGCGGCGATTGGCGGGATTTACTTCCTGACGTTGGCGATGCGCGAGTTGCCGGTGAGTATCGCATATCCGATCTGGACGGCGATCGGCTCGCTGGGCACGGTGTTTCTCGGTTTTGCCCTGCTCGGCGAGAGCCTGACCCTGGTCAAACTGCTGTCGGTGGGGCTGATTGTGGCGGGGGTGGTGGGCCTGAAGTAGGCTGATGGTGCAGTTGTCATCATCAGGGAGGAGGCTTGGCGGGCGTTTTGCACGTCTGGCATCCACTCAGCGACCACAAGGATGTTTGCCCATGTCACAAGGTTCGGCGACACGTTATCCACTGGTGCTGGTGCCGGGCATGCTCGGGTTTATCCGGCTGGTGCTGTATCCGTACTGGTACGGGATCATCAAGGCGTTGCGCCGTGGCGGGGCGACGGTGATTGCGGTGCAGGTATCGCCGCTCAATTCCACCGAGGTGCGTGGCGAGCAGTTGCTGGCGCGCATCGACGAAATTCTGCGCGAGACCGGCGCCGCCAGGGTCAATCTGTTCGGCCACAGCCAGGGCTCGTTGACCGCGCGTTATGCCGCCGCCAAACGACCGGATCTGGTCGCGTCGGTAACGTCCGTGGCCGGGCCCAATCACGGTTCGGAACTGGCCGACTATCTGCAGAAACACTACCCGGCGAACAGCGCCAAGGGCCGCGTGCTTGAGGTGCTGTTGCGTTTTGTCGGCTGGCTGATGGCGTTGCTGGAAACCGGTTACCACGGGCCGAAACTGCCGGTGGACATCCACGCTTCGCATCAATCGCTGACCAGCGAGGGCGTGGCGCTGTTCAATCAGCGTTATCCACAGGGCCTGCCCGAGACCTGGGGCGGTCCCGGGCCGGAAGAGGTCAACGGCGTGCGTTATTACTCGTGGTCGGGGACGTTGCAACCGGGCAAAACGGATCGCGGTGGCAACCTGTTTGACGGTACCAATCGCAGCTGTCGGTTGTTCGCGAAAACCTTTGTGCGTGAGCCGGGGCAGTGTGACGGGATGGTCGGGCGCTATAGCTCGCACCTCGGCACGGTAATTGGCGACGACTATCCGCTGGATCACTTCGACATCGTCAATCAGTCGCTGGGGCTGGTGGGGAAGGGCGCGGATCCGGTGCGGTTGTTTGTCGAGCATGCGGCGCGGCTAAAGGCTGCCGGATTGTGACTCGCTTTTGTGGCGAGGGGATTCATCCCCGATGGGCTGCGCAGCAGCCCTTGTTTTGAGATAAATAGCGGGGTCGCTTCGCGCCCCATCGGGGATAAATCCCCTCACCACAGGGCCAGATCAGGCAACGCTGAGTTTTCGGCCTAGAACGGTGGTCCAGCGCTCCGACAGAATCACCCCACCCAACGTCAACACCCCACCCACCAGGTGATACATCGCCAGCTCTTCCTTCAACACCACCGCCGCAATCAGCGCGGTAATCAGCGGCAGCAGGTTAAAGAACAACGTCGTGCGGCTCGGTCCCAGGCGCTGTACCGCCTGCATCCACGCCAGCGGCGCGAGCATCGAGGCCAGCAGGCACGCATACAGCACCAGCGGAATGTTCTGCGCGGTGAAGCCGGTTTTCGGCGAGGCGGCGTACAGCGGAAACAGCACCACAATCGCCACCAGCACCTGCAGGTACAGCAACACCAGCGGCGGCAGGCGCAGCTGCCATTTTTTCAGCAGGGTGCTGTAGATCGCGTAGGCCAGGGTGGCGATCAGCATCATCGCGTCACCCAGGTTCACTCCATGTTGCAGCAGCGCGCCGAGGCTGCCGGACGACACCACCACCAGCACGCCGGCGAACGACAGCACCGCGCCGAACAATGCCCCAGCGGTCAGGCGCTGGCCGAGGCTGATGATTGCCATAGCCAGCGACATCAGCGGCATCAGCGACAGGATGATGCCCATGTTGGTCGCCGTGGTCAGCGTCGCGGCGAAGTAGGCGAGGCTTTGATAGACCGCCATCCCGAGCACGCCGAGGATAAAGATCTTGCCCAGGTTCGGGCGGATCTGCGGCCAGTGCGCGATCACCGCTTTGAGCATGAACGGGGTGAACAGCAGCCCGGCGAGCAGCCAGCGGTAGAAACCGATCTCGGCGGGGAAGATCGCCCCGACCGCCAGTTTGTTGATCACGGTATTGCCGGCCCAGATGAAAATCGCCAGCAGGGGAAACGCGTATTGCATGGGTTAAAACCAGAACGTTGATGAACGGTGATTATCGCCTGTCTGGATGCAGCCCTATACTGCGAACCGGACAACCTGCCTCTGCAACCGGACAGCATGAACAGCAAGCACATCGATCTGCTGGATTTCAGCGAACTGCCGTCGGCGGTGTACTTCCGCTATGCCGACTTCAACGCCCATGAATACGCGGCGCCGCACCGTCATCCGTGGGGCACGCTGGAGTACGCGGCCCACGGTGTGCTGCACATGGACGTCGGCGGCAGCCGCTTCATGTCGCCGCCGCACTACGCGGTGTGGGTGCCGCCGCAGGTCGAGCACAGTTTCTACAGCCATCAACCGGTCAACTACCGCGCGGTGTGCCTCGATCCGAAGGTTTGCGCCGATCTGCCGCCGCGCGCCTGCACGCTGGCAATCAGCGACATTCTCAAGGCGATTCTCAAGGACTTCGCCGCCCGCGACGTGAAAATCCCCGAACTGGATGCCGACCAGCGTCTGGCCCAGGTGTTGGTCGATCAATTGCAACAGGCGCCGGTGCATGAATGTTATCTGCCGTACGCAAGCAATCCCGGGTTGCTGGCGATCCTCGACGCCTTGCAGGCTGATCCGGGCAATAACCTCCCGCTGGCGCACTGGGCGGCGCAAGTGCACATCAGTGAACGCACGCTAGCCCGGCAGTTCGTGCGCGAACTGGGACTGAGTTTCGGCGAATGGCGTCAGCGCCTGCGTTATCTCGCGGCCATCGAGGCGCTGGAAGGTACCCGCAGCGTGCAGGAAATCGCCTTCGATCTCGGCTACAGCAGCGGCTCGGCCTTCATTGCCATGTTTGCCCGGCAGGCCGGGTGTACGCCGGAACAGTATCGGCGTAGCCACCTGGAAGGCAGGAAGGTGTAACAAGATTTGGCTACACTTCAGCGGAGGCCGCATCCATCGATGCGGCGACAAGGAGAAAACTCCATGAAGATGTTGCGTGTCCCTTTGTTGATGATCGGTCTGCTCCTGTGTTCCCAGGGTTTCGCCGCCACGGCGCAACAGAACAAAATGACCACCTGCAATGCTGACGCTACCGCCAAAAGCCTCAAGGGCGACGAGCGCAAGACTTTCATGAGCACTTGCCTCAAGGCTGCACCGGCCGCCAATGACGGCAAAGTGCTGACCCCGCAGCAGGAAAAAATGAAAACCTGCAACGCCGATGCGAAAACCAAGGCGCTGACCGGCGATGCGCGCAAGACCTTCATGAGTGATTGTCTGAAGAAAAAATAATCAGCAAGGATTTGCGGTGAACGGGCCGGCCTCTTCGCGAGCAGGCTCGCTCCCACATTCAAATGCGTACCCCCCTGTGGGAGCGAGCCTGCTCGCGAAGGGGCCATTGAGCACGACAATAGCCCCTGCATATCCCTAGTGCTCTCCCCGGATCGCTGGCAGACTGCCAATCCTTTTACGCCGTTCGTTTTGAGGCTGTATGCCAACGTTTTCTGAGCGTCATGTTGTGTTTTGGGTCAGTTGCATCATCATCTGCGGCGGCTTGCTGCTGGCATTGCCGCTGCGCTTGTTGCCCAGCCTGCTGGCTGGTTTGCTGGTGTTCGAGCTGGTCAACATGCTCACCCCGCAACTGCAACGGTTGATCGAAGGTCGGCGTGCGCGCTGGCTGGCGGTGGCACTGCTGGGCACCCTGGTGGTCAGCGTGCTGGCGCTGATCTTTGCCGGTGCCATCAGTTTCCTGCTGCACGAAGCGGAAAACCCGGGCGCCTCGCTCGACAAATTCATGGGCGTGGTCGATCGCGCGCGCGGGCAACTGCCGCCGTTTCTCGATGCCTACCTGCCGGCCAGCGCTGCGGAATTTCGCGTGGCCATCGGCGAATGGGCGAGCAAGCACCTGTCCGAGCTGCAACTGGTGGGCAAGGACGCGGCGCACATGTTCGTCACCCTGCTGATCGGCATGGTCCTCGGCGCGATCATTGCCCTGCAGCGAGTACCGGATCTGACCAAGCGCAAACCGCTGGCCGCCGCCCTGTTCGACCGTCTGCACCTGGTGGTTCAAGCCTTTCGCAACATCGTCTTCGCGCAGATCAAGATTTCCCTGCTGAACACGTTCTTTACCGCGATTTTCCTGGTGGTGGTCTTGCCGCTGTTCGGCATCAAGCTGCCGCTGACCAAGACCCTGATCGTCCTGACGTTCCTGCTCGGCCTGCTGCCGGTGATCGGCAACCTGATGTCGAACACGCTGATCACCATCGTCGGTCTGTCGCTGTCGATCTGGGTGGCGGTGGCGGCGCTGGGCTATCTGATCTTTATCCACAAGCTCGAATACTTCCTCAACGCGCGCATCGTCGGCGGGCAGATCAGTGCCAAGTCGTGGGAGTTGCTGCTGGCGATGCTGGTGTTCGAAGCTGCGTTCGGCCTGCCGGGGGTGGTGGCGGGGCCGATTTATTACGCGTACCTGAAGAGTGAGCTGAAGCTGGGCGGGATGGTTTGATTCAGAATTTGTAGTGTTTGAGCTGGCCTCTTCGCGAGCAGGCTCGCTCCCACATTTTGAGCGCATTCCAATGCGATCCACTGTGGGAGCGAGTCTGCTCGCGAACGGCGCACTGCCGATTCCGGATCAGGCCGTCGCGCCGTAGCGCTTCATCGCCTCAATCGCCAGACCGCTGCCGATGCTGCCAAAGATATTCCCTTCCACATGTCGCGCATTCGGCAGCATCGCCGAAACGCTGTTGCGCAGCGCCGGAATGCCGCTTGAACCGCCGGTGAAGAACACCGTATCGACCTGCGCCACCGACACGTTGGCATCGTTCAACAACTGCGTAACGCTGCCGCGCACGCGTTCAAGCAAGGCGTCGATCGACGATTCGAACAGCGCGCGGCTCAGTTCCACGCTCAGGCCCGGCTCAATACGGTCCAGCGGTACGTGGCGGCTGTCGGCGTGGGTCAGCTGGATCTTGGTTTCTTCGACTTCCATCGCCAGCCAGTGCCCGGCGCGCTGTTCGATCAGCTTGAACAGACGGTCGATACCGCCGGTGTCTTCAATGTCGTAGCGCATGCTGCCCAGCGCCAGGGTGGATTTCTGCGAGTACACCGAGTTGATGGTGTGCCAGGTCGCCAGGTTCATGTGGTGACTGGTCGGCATGTAGGCGCCGCTCTTCATCCGGCTGCCGTAGCCGAACAGCGGCATCAGGCCTTGCAGGCTCAGCTGTTTGTCGAAGTCGGTCCCGCCGATGTGCACGCCGCCGGTGGCGAGGATGTCATCGTGGCGGTTGTCCATGCCGCGACGTTCGGGCGACAGACGTACCAGCGAGAAGTCCGAAGTACCACCGCCGATGTCGACGATCAGCACCAGCTCTTCTTTTTCGATGGTCGACTCGTAGTCGAATGCCGCGGCGATCGGTTCGTACTGGAACGACACGTCCTTGAAGCCGAGCTTGCGCGCCACTTCGACCAGGGTGTCTTCGGCTTCCTGGTCAGCCAGCGGGTCGTCATCGACGAAAAACACCGGACGCCCCAGCACCACTTGTTCGAACTCGCGACCGGCGGCCGTTTCGGCACGGCTCTTGAGCTGGCCGATGAACAGCCCCAACAGATCCTTGAACGGCATCGCCGTGCCGAGAACGCTGGTGTCGTGCTTGATCAGCTTGGAACCGAGCAGGCTCTTGAGCGAGCGCATCAGCCGGCCTTCGTAGCCTTCCAGGTATTCGTGCAGGGCCAGACGACCGTAAACCGGACGGCGCTCTTCGATGTTGAAGAACACCACCGACGGCAGGGTGATCTTGTCGTCTTCCAGCGCGATCATCGTTTCCATGCCGGGGCGCAGCCAGCCGACGGTGGAGTTGGAGGTGCCGAAGTCGATGCCGCAGGCACGGGCTGGAGAGGCGTTGTTCATGTCTTTCGGGTTCCGGTCAAAAAACGGCCGCGCAGTGTATGTCAGTGCGCGGCAGATTCGAAGGCCGGTCATCTGCTATTTCACGACTAAGCTTCTTGAAAGTCGCAGCTTTGCCCCAAACTTGCTGGCATGGGCCGGCAGACATACCGGCGGTCGCAAGAACCGTCGTCCACTGCCGATAAACTTCTGCTGCGCCACCCGGTCACAAAGTTGAGATCGGTCAACCCGGCACGCGCGAATGAGCGCATGCTGGTCTCGGCGCGAAATCGATAACGGATGGTGATTCCTTCGATGGACTTCAAAGACTATTACAAGATACTCGGCGTGGAGCCGACAGCGGACGACAAGGCGATCAAGGCCGCCTATCGCAAGCTGGCGCGCAAATATCACCCCGATGTCAGCAAGGAAAAAGACGCCGAGGCTAAGTTCAAGGACGCCTCGGAAGCCTATGAAGCGCTGAAAAGCGCCGACAAACGCGCCGAATATGACGAGCTGCGCCGTTATGGCCAGCACGGTCAGCCGTTCCAGGGCCCGCCGGGCTGGCAGAGCCGTGGCGGTTTTGGCGGCGGCGGTGGCGACACCGGCGACTTCTCGGACTTCTTCAGTTCGATCTTCGGCAATCGCGGCGCCGGTTTCGGTGGCGACGGTCGGCAACAACGCAGTGCAGGGCGCCGAGGGCAAGACGTGGAAATGGAACTGCCGGTCTTCCTTGAGGAGACCTTGTCGGACGAGTCGAAGAAGGTCAGCTTTCAGGTCCCGCAATACAACGCCAACGGTCAGCACGTGAGCAATACCAGCAAGAGCCTGAACGTGAAGATCCCGGCGGGCGTGACTGACGGCGAGCGCATCCGCCTCAAAGGGCAGGGCGCACCGGGCATCGGTGGCGGGGCCAATGGCGATCTGTACCTGACCATTCGCTTTGCGCCGCATCCGAAATTCGATGTCGAAGGCGAAAACCTGATCATCACCCTGCCATTGGCACCGTGGGAGCTGGCGCTGGGGGCTGAAGTGGCCGTGCCGACTCTGACCGGCAAGATCAACCTCAAGGTTCCGGCCGGCAGCCAGAACGGCCAGCGTATGCGCGCCAAGGGTCACGGCTTGAAAAACAAGGCCGGTGAGCGCGGTTATCTGTTCGTGCAGCTCAAGGCCGTGATGCCGAAAACCTCCGACGACGAGGTCAAGGCGCTGTGGCAGGAACTGGCGAAAAAAGCCGCGTTCAACCCACGCGAGAACTTCTGAATCCGACGACGGAGTAGCCCATCATGAGCAGCCCCCTGATCGTTCAACTGGACATGGCAGAATTCTGTGAGGCGGCCGATCTGTCGGACGTCTACGTGATCGAAATCGTCGAACACGGCATCCTCGAACCTCAGGGCGCGCAGCCCCGGGAATGGCGGTTCACCGACTACGAGCTGAGCCTGGCCAAGCGCGCCGCGAAGTTGCGGCGCGAGCTGGAGCTGGAGTGGGAGGGCGTCGCGCTGGCACTTGATCTGCTGGATGAAGTGAAGGAACTGCGAGCCGAGAATCGCATGCTGCGCCAGCGGTTGGGGCGTTTGGTGGTCGAATAGTTTTACCGTTGGTTCTGGAGTGTCTTTGCAGGCCCCTTCGCGAGCAAGCCCGCTCCCACAGGTTGACTGCGGTCTCCTGTGGGAGCGAGCCTGCTCGCGAAGAACGATTACGCGGTTGGCCTGCTTAAACCTTTCTCGGCAACACCACACTGAACAACGTCCCGTCAGCCTCACTCGAGCTGACATCGATCGTCCCGCCATGGGCGGTCACCACTTCCTTGACGATAAACAAGCCCAACCCGAGGCTGGTTGACGGCTGTCCGAGTTCTTCGTCGGCGCTGCGCACCAGCGGGTCGAAAATCGTACCGATCGCCTCTTCGGAAATCGGTGTGCCGTAGTTGTGCACCGACAGGCACACGTGGTCGCCCTCGCCACGCAGATCGAGGGTCACGTCGCGCTGGTTGGCACCGTGCTGCAAGGCATTGCCGATCAGGTTTTGCAGTAACTGGTCGATCCGTCCGGCGTCCCACACGCCGCTGGTGTCACCGTGCACGGTGAGCCTGGGATCGGATTGCGGTTGACCGGCGCAAGCTTCGGCGATCGCCGCTCGCGCCGCAACGGCCAGATCCATCGGTGCAGGCTCGATCGGCAGGCTACGGCCCAGACGACTGCGCACCAGTTCCAGCAGATCGCTGACCATCGTCGCCATGTGCCGCGCGCCACGCTTGATATGCTGGGCGCAGGCCAGGGCATCGCCTTCAAGGCTGGATTTGCGCAGCAGCAGTTCGGTGGACATGCTCACCGCCTGCAGCGGCGCACGCAGGTCATGGCCGAGGATGGCGAGGAAAATATCCCGCGAGCGATTGACCTGCTCGGCGTAGGCCGCGGTGGATTCGGCCAGTGCCTCGTCGATGGCTTCGTTGAAACGGATCATGTCCTGAAAATAGGTCATGTCCGGCGATTCAAGGCTGTTGACCCACAGGCGGATCACGCAGGCACGCAAATGGCGGAATTCACTGGTCATCTGCACCAGGTCAAAACCGACGGTGTGGCGCAGTTCGCCATGGCTGGCGCCGGCCTCGTCCAGGCTCGGGGTCTTTTCCGGGCCTTCGCCCTTGGCTTTGGCAGCCTGTTCGGCGGGGCTTTGCGGCTTGTTCATGTCGCGGGCGGCGGCCCGCAGAATCTCGCTGGCGTGATCGCGCAGCGCAGTGGAATCCAGATAGTCGGCGGCCGGCGTGATGGTCGCGGCGAACTGTTCCCACTCATCGACGATAGGGTCGATATTGGCCACGATGAACTCGGAAAGACGCATGGGCAGTTCCTGAAAAAAGGCGGAGCGAATCGAATATTAGCCCCTTTGGCGGGAAATACACGACCGTTTGCACAGTGCTTTTCCAGCGACATGAAAAAGGCCCCGGGATCGTGCGCAAGACACGAAACCGGGGCCTTTTGCCGTGCGTCAGAACAGGAAGTAACGCTGGGCCATCGGCAGGGTCTCGGCCGGTTCACACCACAGCAGCACGCCGTCGGCCTTGACCTGATAGGTCTGCGGGTCAACGTCGATGTTCGGCAGGTAATCGTTGTGGATCAGGTCGGTTTTCTGCACCTCGCGGCAGCCTTTGACCACGCCGATTTTCTTCTTCAATCCCAGTGCCTCGGGCAGCCCGGCCTCCTGCGCGGCCTGACTGATGAAGGTCAGACTGGTGGCGTGCAGCGAGCCGCCGTAACTGGCGAACATCGGGCGGTAGTGCACCGGTTGCGGGGTTGGAATCGACGCGTTGGCGTCGCCCATCAGACTGGCGGCGATGGCGCCGCCCTTGAGGATCAGCGTCGGTTTCACACCGAAAAACGCCGGACGCCAGAGCACCAGGTCGGCCCATTTGCCGACTTCGATCGACCCCACTTCATGGCTGATGCCATGGGTGATCGCCGGGTTGATCGTGTACTTGGCGATGTAGCGCTTGGCGCGGAAGTTGTCGTTGCCTGCGCCGTCCTGCGGCAGCGGGCCGCGCTGCTTTTTCATCTTGTCGGCAGTCTGCCAGGTGCGTGTGATGACTTCGCCGACGCGGCCCATGGCCTGGCTGTCGGAGCTGATCATCGAGAACGCGCCGAGGTCGTGGAGGATGTCTTCGGCGGCGATGGTTTCGCGGCGGATACGGCTTTCGGCGAACGCCACGTCTTCGGCGATGCTCGGGTCGAGGTGGTGGCAGACCATCAGCATGTCGAGGTGTTCGTCGATGGTGTTGCGGGTGAACGGCCGGGTCGGGTTGGTCGAGCTCGGCAATACGTTAGGGAAGCCGCAGGCCTTGATGATGTCCGGCGCGTGGCCGCCGCCGGCACCTTCGGTGTGATAGGTGTGAATGGTGCGGCCCTTGAACGCGCCGAGTGTGGTTTCGACGAAACCGGATTCGTTGAGGGTGTCGGTGTGGATCGCCACCTGCACGTCGTACTGGTCGGCGACGCTCAGGCAGTTGTCGATGCTCGCCGGGGTGGTACCCCAGTCTTCGTGCAGTTTGAGGCCGATGGCGCCGGCCTTGACCTGCTCGATCAGCGGCTCCGGCAGGCTGGCGTTGCCCTTGCCGGTGAGGCCGATGTTCATCGGGAACGCGTCGGCGGCCTGCAGCATCCGCGCCAGGTGCCACGGGCCGGAGGTGCAGGTGGTGGCGTTGGTGCCGGTCGCCGGCCCGGTGCCGCCGCCGATCATGGTGGTGACGCCGCTCATCAGCGCTTCTTCGATCTGCTGCGGGCAGATGAAGTGGATGTGCGTGTCGATGCCGCCGGCAGTGAGGATCATGCCTTCACCGGCGATCACCTCGGTGCTGGCGCCGATGGCGATGGTCACGTTGGGCTGTACGTCCGGGTTACCGGCCTTGCCGATCGCGGCGATGCGCCCGTCCTTGAGGCCGACGTCGGCTTTGACGATGCCCCAGTGGTCGATGATCAACGCGTTGGTGATCAGGGTGTCGACCACCTCGGCGGCGAGCAGTTGGCTCTGGCCCTGACCGTCGCGGATCACTTTGCCGCCGCCGAATTTGACTTCTTCGCCGTAGGTGGTGAAGTCTTTTTCGACCTCGATCCACAACTCGGTGTCCGCCAGGCGCACCTTGTCGCCGACGGTGGGGCCGAACATGTCGGCGTAGGCTTGACGCGAGATCTTCATGTGTTTGCCTTGGAATTCAATTGGTTTTGAGATCGTTCGCTGCGCTCACTTTCGCGAGCAGGCTCGCTCCCACAGGGGATTGGATTCCAGCTGGAGGAACTCGGTTTAATGTGGGAGCGAGCCTGCTCGCGATGGAGGCACCGCAAAATTCAGAGATCACCCATGACCCGCCCGGCAAAGCCGAACACCCGCCGATGCCCGGCGTACTCCACCAGCTCGACCTCGCGACTTTGCCCCGGCTCGAAGCGCACGGCGGTGCCGGCGGGGATGTTCAGGCGCATGCCACGGCTGGCCGCGCGATCAAAGGTCAGCGCGTCGTTGGTTTCGAAAAAGTGATAGTGCGAACCGACCTGGATCGGTCGGTCGCCGCTGTTGGCGACTTTCAGGCTGAGGGTGCGGCGGCCGACATTCAATTCGATGTCGCCGGGCTGGATCTGGTACTGGCCGGGAATCATGGCCGGGCTCCTTGCAGAATCTTGTAGTAGAGGGCGGTCGGGCGATAGGTACCGTGCGGGTCGCAGGCGTAGTCGGGAATTTCGCCGGCGCGGGTGTAACCCAGGGCCTTGTAGAAATCTTCGGCGGGGGAGCCGGCCTCGGTGTCGAGGTAGAGCATGCCGCGCTTGTGCTTGGCCGCTTCGAGCTCCAGCGCATTCATCAATTGCTGACCGAGGCCGCGTCGACGCGCCTGTTCGCGCACCAGCAGCTTCTGCACTTCGGCGCGATTGAGGCCGTTGGCCTTCTGGCACAGGCCCAACTGCACGCTGGCCTGCACCTCTTCATCCTTGACCACCACCCAGAGCAACACACTGCCCTTGTTCACTTGTTGCTGCACTTCATCGAAATAGGCGCGGGCTTGCGCGGCATCGAGGTCGGCCATGAAACCGACGCTGGCGCCATAACCTACGGCGTCGAGCAGCAGATCAATCAGGCCCTGACGATAGTGCGCAAAACTTTCCGCATTGACGCGTCGCAGTTGGGCGGGGTTCATCGCGTGTCACTCCTTGTTGGCGACCGGCGGCTGGGCGCCAGGATTGAGGGTCAGTTGCATGAAGGTCAGATCGAGCCAGCGACCGAACTTGGTGCCGACTTGTGGCATTTGTCCGGTGATGCTGAAACCGGCGCGCTCATGCAGACGAATGGAAGCGGAATTGCCACTTTCGATGGCGGCGACCATCACGTGCTTGTCGCAGGCTTTGGCCCGCTCGATCAGCACACTCATCAATTGCGGGCCAAGGCCATTGCCGCGCTGGTCGCTACGGACGTAGACCGAGTGTTCGACGGTATGGCGGAAACCGTCGAACGGCCTCCAGTCGCCAAAGGAAGCGTAGCCGAGCACAACGTTGTCGGCGTCGACGATCACCAGAATCGGGTAGGCCTGGGCCTGACGGGCGCTGAACCACGCCTGGCGGTTGCCGAGGTCGACCGCCGATTCGTTCCAGATCGCCGTGGTGTTGAGCACCGCGTCGTTGTAGATGTCGCGGATTGCAGGGAGGTCGGCGTGCAGGGCATCGCGAATGGTGTAGGTCATGGCGCGGCCTCAGACGATCGGTTGGTGGACGGTGACCAGTTTGGTGCCGTCGGGAAACGTCGCTTCGACCTGGATCTCCGGGATCATTTCCGGGATGCCTTCCATCACCTGCTCGCGGCTGAGCAGGGTGGTGCCGAAGTGCATCAGCTCGGCCACGGTCTGGCCATCACGGGCGCCTTCGAGCAGGGCGGCGGAGATATAGGCCATGGCTTCCGGGTAGTTGAGCTTCACGCCACGGGCCAGTCGGCGTTCGGCGACGAGGCCGGCGGTGAAGATCAACAGCTTGTCTTTTTCGCGTGGGGTCAGGTCCATTGCGGGTATCCATCAGGGCAGATTGAAAAATGTGCACAAATTTCCTGTGGGAGTGGGCTTGCTCGCGAAAGCGGCAGGTCAGCCCGCATCTGTGTGAATGACACACCGCCTTCGCGAGCAAGCCCGCTCCCACAATTGGATTGCATTTCAGGTGTTCCAGATTCGCGGGGGCTGGGCTTCGCGGCCTAGCAGAGCCGGGCGTAACAAACGCCATAGATCGATGAGCCAGGCACGGGCGAGCAATGCTTCTGACGCCAGACACCGAGCCACCAACAGGCCGGGCAACTGGGTCAGATCACCGCGCACCTCATGGCCCAGCGAGCGACAACGCTCCAGCAGCTCGGCATCGATTTCACCGCTCACCAGCAGCGTCGCAAACACCGGATGGCCATCCAGCCCGATCGGCGAATCCAGCAACCCGTCACCGCCAGTAATCCTCTGACGTTCGTGCCAGAGCAATCGCCCGTCACGGCGGATATCCAGATGCGCCTGAAAGTGTCCGAGGTCGAAGCGCTCGCCACTGGCCGGTCGGCCCAGCGCCACCACGTCCCAATAGAACAGCCGCGCATCGCCTTCAAGTTCGATCGAGGTGGTGAGTTCGGCCTGGGCGGCGCTGTAGACGATGGTTTCCTGCGGCAGCCATTCCAGCGTCGCACCTGCGGCCACTTTCAAATCGAGTTGCTGATAGGCCGGTCCCGCCGCGCGATACCACTTGGCCGCGCCGGGGCTGGTGATCTGCGCCCAGGCGTCTGCTTCGACGCGGGCGCTGATATTCAGTCGATCACCCCCGGCGATCCCGCCCGGCGGGTGGACGATGATGTGCTGGCAGACCTCGGGGCCTTCGGCATACAGGTGCTTTTGCACGCGCAGCGGGCCGAGGTGTCGGCGCTGAACCGGACGCGTGCAGTCGCCGAAGCGGGCGTAGGCCAGCTCCAGCTCGGCGTGCCAGCTCGGGGTAAACAGGGCAGTGGGAAGCGGTAAGTTCATGGTTTGTAATTATCGTTAGGAAGCTACAGATTAAATTGTTACCAGACCTCGTACACCCTCGGCCTCCATATTTTCGCCGCGACCCTGCTGCACGATCTCACCCCGGGACATCACCAGGTATTGATCGGCCAGCTCAGCAGCGAAATCGTAGAACTGCTCCACCAGCAAAATCGCCATGTCGCCACGCGCCGCGAGCTTTTTGATCACCGCGCCGATCTCCTTGATCACCGAGGGCTGGATGCCTTCGGTGGGCTCGTCGAGGATCAGCAATCGCGGACGACTGGCCAGGGCGCGACCGATAGCCAGCTGCTGTTGCTGACCGCCGGACAGATCGCCGCCGCGGCGCTGCTTCATTTGTAGCAGCACCGGGAACAATTCGTAGATGAAACCTGGTACTTCTTTCGCTTCGCTGCCGGGAAACCGTGACAGGCCCATCAGCAGATTCTCCTCCACGGTGAGCCGGCCGAAGATTTCCCGGCCCTGTGGCACATAGGCGATCCCGGCGTGTACACGCTGGTGCGGCTTGAGCGTGGTGATCGCTTTGCCCTCCCAATTCACCACGCCTTCCTTGGCCGGCAACAGGCCCATCAGGCATTTGAGCAGGGTGGTCTTGCCCACGCCGTTGCGCCCGAGCAGACAGGTGACTTCGCCGACTTTTACGTCGAATGAGAGGCCACGGAGGATGTGGCTACCGCCGTAGTACTGGTGCAGCTTGTCGACTTGCAGCATTCTCAAAATCTCCTCAAATCCCCCTGTGGGAGCGGGCTTGCTCGCGAATGCGGTGGATCAGTCGCCATCAACTTGAATGGCACACCGCATTCGCGAGCAAGCCCGCTCCCACATTGGAAAGGTGTTTGCAGCTCAGCGGCCGAGGTAAACCTCGATCACCCGCTCGTTTTCCTGCACCTGCTCCAGCGACCCTTCGGCCAGCACGCTGCCCTGATGCAGCACCGTCACATGGTCGGCAATCGAGCCGACGAAGCCCATGTCGTGCTCCACCACCATCAGCGAATGCTTGCCGGCCAGCGACTTGAACAGCTCGGCGGTGAATTCGGTTTCGGCATCGGTCATGCCCGCCACCGGCTCGTCGAGCAGCAGCAGTTGCGGGTCCTGCATCAGCAACATGCCGATTTCCAGAAACTGTTTCTGCCCGTGGGACAGCAAGCCCGCCGGGCGATTGACCGAGGTGGTCAGGCGAATGGTGTCGAGCACTTCGCTGATCCGGTCTTTCTGCTCGCCGCTCAAGCGTGCGCGCAAACTGGCCCACACCGACTTGTCGGTTTTCTGCGCCAGTTCCAGGTTCTCGAACACGCTCAGCGCTTCGAACACTGTGGGTTTCTGGAACTTGCGACCGATGCCGGCCTGGGCAATCTGTACTTCGCTCATCTGCGTCAGATCCAGGGTTTCGCCGAACCAGGCCTTGCCGTGGCTGGGGCGGGTCTTGCCGGTGATCACATCCATCAGCGTGGTCTTGCCCGCGCCGTTGGGGCCGATGATGCAGCGCAGTTCGCCGACGCCGATGTACAGGTTCAGATTGTTCAGCGCGCGAAAGCCGTCGAAGCTGACGCTGATGTCTTCCAGGGTCAGGATCGTGCCGTGGCGGGTGTCGAGGCCCGGGCCGACGCGTTGGCCGAGGCCGATCGAGTCACGGCTGGTGCCTTCGTCCTTGTTCGGTTCCACGGGGAAAAACGCCGGTTCGAGCATGAATTCAGCACTCGCAGTGACTCTCATTGTTCACCTCGTTTCTTCAGCAGGCCGATCACGCCTTTGGGCAGATACAACGTCACGACGATGAACAGCGCGCCGAGGAAGAACAGCCAGTATTCAGGGAAGGCCACGGTGAACCAGCTCTTCATGCCGTTGACCACACCGGCACCGAGCAACGGCCCGATCAGCGTGCCGCGACCGCCGAGGGCGACCCACACCGCCGCTTCGATCGAGTTGGTCGGCGACATTTCGCTGGGGTTGATGATCCCCACTTGCGGCACATACAAGGCCCCGGCCAGACCGCACAGCACCGCGCTCAAGACCCAGACGAACAGTTTGAAACCGCGCGGGTCGTAGCCGCAGAACATCAGGCGGTTTTCCGCATCGCGCAGCGCCGTCAGTACCCGGCCGAACTTGCTCTGCGCCAGACGCCAGCCGATGAACAGACTCGCCACCAGCAACAACACGGTAGCCAGAAACAGCACCGCGCGAGTGCCCGGCTCAGTGATGCCGAAACCGAGAATCGTGCGGAAGTTGGTGAAGCCGTTGTTGCCGCCGAAGCCGGTCTCGTTGCGGAAAAACAGGAGCATCCCGGCGAACGTCAGGGCCTGGGTCATGATCGAGAAATACACACCCTTGATCCGCGAGCGGAAGGCGAAGAAGCCGAACACCAACGCCAGCAGACCCGGCGCCAGCACCACCAGGCACATCGACCAGATAAAACTGCTGGTGCCGCTCCAGTACCACGGCAGTTCGGTCCACGACAGAAAGGTCATGAACGCCGGCAAACCATCACCGGCGGCCTGACGCATCAGGTACATGCCCATCGCATAACCACCGAGGGCGAAGAACAGGCCATGGCCCAGCGACAGCAGCCCGGCGTAGCCCCAGACCAGATCCAGCGCCAGGGCGACAATGGCGTAGCAGAGGATTTTGCCGACCAGCGTCAGCGTATACGCCGACACATGCAGCGTGCTGTCCGGTGCCAATAGCGAGAGCAACGGTAGAGCGATCAGCAGCGCGAGGATCACCGCGCCGATGGCGAGGGTGACTTTCGGGCCGGCCTTTTGCGTGGCCGTGACAAGTAGAGGCTGGTTCATCAGTCGATCACCCGTCCTTTCAGTGCGAAGAGGCCTTGCGGACGTTTCTGGATGAACAGAATGATCAGCGCGAGGATCAGGATCTTGCCGAGTACCGCACCGATCTGCGGTTCGAGAATCTTGTTGGCGATGCCCAGCCCGAAGGCGGCGAGCACGCTGCCGGCGAGTTGGCCGACTCCGCCGAGCACCACCACCAGGAACGAGTCGATGATGTAACTCTGGCCGAGGTCCGGGCCGACGTTGCCGATCTGACTCAGCGCCACACCGCCGAGCCCGGCAATGCCCGAGCCGAGGCCGAAGGCGAGCATGTCGACGCGGCCGGTGGGCACGCCGCAGCAGGCAGCCATGTTGCGGTTCTGCGTGACCGCGCGGACATTGAGGCCGAGGCGGGTCTTGTTCAGCAGTAGCCAGGTCAGCACCACCACGAACAAGGCGAAAGCGATGATCACGATGCGGTTGTACGGCAGCACCAGATTCGGCAGCACCTGAATCCCGCCGGACAGCCACGCCGGGTTCGCTACTTCAACGTTCTGCGCGCCGAACAGCAGGCGCACCAACTGGATCAGCATCAGGCTGATGCCCCAGGTGGCGAGCAGGGTTTCCAGCGGGCGGCCGTAGAGATGACGAATCACCGTGCGTTCCAGCGCCATGCCGATCGCCGCCGTGACAAAGAACGCCACCGGCAGTGCGATCAGCGGGTAGAACTCGATGGCTTGCGGGGCGTAGCGCTGGAACATCAGCTGCACCACGTAGGTCGAGTAGGCGCCAAGCATCAGCATCTCGCCATGGGCCATGTTGATCACCCCGAGCAGGCCGAAGGTGATCGCCAGCCCGAGGGCCGCGAGCAGCAGGATCGAGCCGAGGGACATGCCGCTGAACGCCTGACCCAACACTTCGCCGATCAGCAGTTTGCGCTTGACCTGAGCCAGACTGGTTTCGGCGGCGGTGCGCACCCCGGCATCGCTTTCCACGCCGGGTTCGAGCAGGCCTTCGAGGCGGGTGCGGGCCAGCGGATCGCCGGTTTCGCCGAGCAGGCGCACGGCGGCCAGACGCACCGCCGGATCGCTGTCGACCAGCTGCAGATTGGCCAGCGCCAGGCTCAGGGCGGCGTGGACGTTCTCGTCTTTTTCGCCAGCCAGTTGCTGGTCGAGGAATTTCAGCTGCGCGGGTTTCGCGCTTTTCTGCAATTGCTGCGCGGCAGTCAGACGGGTTTTGGCGTCGGCGGCGAGCAATTGGTGGCTGGCCAACGCGGTGTCGATCAGACCCCGCAGGCGGTTGTTCAGGCGCAGGGTTTTCGGCTGGCCGTCGAGGGTCAATTCGCCTTGTTGCAGGGCGTTGATCAGCTCGACACGCGCCGGCTCGGGCTGCGCGGCCCAGGCTTCCAGCAGTCTGGCTTGCTGCACGGGATTGGCGGCGACGAAGTCTTCGGCGTCACCGGCAAAGGCAGTCATCGGCAACAGCAATGCGATGGCGAGGATGAAGCGGTAAAGGGTAGTCGGCATAAAGAGTCGCCTTGCGCGGACTAATGGTGGGAGCGGGCTTGCTCGCGAAAGCGGTGTGTCAGCTTGCATATAAGTTGAATGACGAACTGCTTTCGCGAGCAAGCCCGCTCCCACAGGGGGAGTATGTCGGACTGAAAGTCTTACCAGCCCGACACCCAATGGCTCAGTTGCTCTTCACCGCATAATCCGGCTTCTTGTCGTTGCCATCGATAAACGGACTCCACGGCTGCGCGCGGATCGGGCCTTCGGTCTGCCACACGACGTTGAACTGACCGTCGTTCTGGATCTCGCCGATCATCACCGGTTTGTGCAGGTGGTGGTTGGTCTTGTCCATGGTCAGGGTGTAACCGGACGGCGCGGCGAAGGTCTGGCCGGCCAGCGCTTCGCGAACTTTGTCGACGTCGGTGGACTTGGCTTTTTCCGCTGCCTGCGCCCACATGTGGATGCCGACGTAAGTGGCTTCCATCGGGTCGTTGGTCACCGCTTTGTCGGCGCCCGGCAGGTTGTGTTTCTTCGCGTAAGCCTTCCAGTCAGCGACGAACTTCTTGTTCACCGGGTTCTCCACGGACTCGAAGTAGTTCCACGCCGCAAGGTTGCCCACCAGCGGTTTGGTGTCGATGCCGCGCAGCTCTTCTTCACCCACCGAGAACGCCACCACCGGTACGTCGGTCGCCTTCAGCCCCTGGTTGGCCAGCTCTTTGTAGAACGGCACGTTGGAGTCACCGTTGACCGTCGAGATCACGGCGGTCTTGCCGCCGGCGGAGAACTTCTTGATGTTGGCGACGATGGTTTGATAGTCGCTGTGACCGAACGGGGTGTAGACCTCTTCGATGTCCTTGTCAGCCACGCCTTTGGAATGCAGGAACGAGCGCAGGATCTTGTTGGTGGTGCGCGGGTAGACGTAGTCGGTGCCGAGCAGGAAGAAGCGCTTGGCGCTGCCGCCTTCTTCGCTCATCAGGTATTCAACGGCGGGGATCGCTTGCTGGTTCGGCGCGGCGCCGGTGTAGAACACGTTCGGCGACATCTCTTCGCCTTCGTACTGCACCGGGTAGAACAGCAGGCCGTTGAGTTCTTCGAACACCGGCAGCACCGATTTACGCGACACCGATGTCCAGCAACCGAACACCACGGCGACTTTGTCCTGAGTCAGCAACTGCCGGCCTTTTTCGGCAAACAGTGGCCAGTTGGATGCCGGGTCGACTACCACCGGTTCGAGCATCTTGCCGTTCACCCCGCCCTTGGCGTTGATCTCGTCGATGGTCATCAGCGCCATGTCTTTGAGCGACGTTTCAGAGATCGCCATGGTCCCGGACAACGAATGCAGAATCCCGACCTTGATGGTCTCGGCCGCCTGGACAGTCCAGGTCATGCCCATCGCGGCAATGGATGCCGTGAGTGTGAAAGCCTTGATCAAACTGCGACGCTTCATTGTGCGATCTCCATGAACGTTAAAGTTTTTTATGGTTGGCAGATGCGGACGACTGAAGGTGTGTTTTGCAAGGGCTGTGCCCGGTCGGGATCGGGCAGGGAAATGTCGGTTTAGAGCGGTTGCGTGTTGGTGGGATGCACCATGAAGGGACCGGTCGCGTGTGACGGTGCATTCGTGTGCGCCAGATTAGGGCGCCGATTTCGCAAACAGTGCCATTCACTGTGGGAGCGGGCTTGCTCGCGAATGCGGTGGGTCATTCAAAAATGAAGTTGGCTGGCACGGCCTCTTCGCGAGCAGGCTCGCTCCCACAGTTTTTTATGTTTGTTGTGTCAGCGGCGGCGCATCAGGCCGATGAAGAACAGACCGCCGATAGCCGCGGTGGCAACGCCGATGGGCAGGTCTTCCGGCGCGATCAGAGTTCGCGCGGCAACATCGACCCACACCAGAAACAGGCTGCCGAGCAGTACGCAGGCCGGCAGCAGTCGGCGGTGTTCGGCACCGACCAGACGCCGGGCAATGTGCGGCACCATCAGCCCGACAAAACCGATCGAGCCGCTGATCGACACCAGCACCCCGGTCATCAGCGAGGCGATCACAAACACCCGCAGGCGCACCGCGCGGGCATTCAGGCCGAGGGTGACGGCGGTCTGTTCGCCGGCCATCAAGGCGTTCAATGGCCGGGCCATGCCCAGCAGCAGACCGAGGCCGAGCAACACGCTCAGCGCGGGTATCGTCAGCAACTCCCAGCGCGCCAGGCCAAGACCGCCAAGCATCCAGAACATCACCGCCGAACTGGCGCGATGGTCGCCCATGAACAGCAGCAGGTTGGCGATCGCCATCATCACGAACGACACCGCCACGCCGCACAGCAGCAACCGGTCGCTGTCGAGCCGACCCTGACGGTTGGCAATGCCCAGCACCAGAAACATGCTCAGCAATGCACCGATGAACGCGGCAATCGGCAGGGTCAGCAGGCCGACGATTTCACCGATGTGCAGCACCACGATCACTGCGCCGAGTGTCGCGCCGGAGGTGACGCCGAGCAGGTGCGGATCGGCAAGAGGATTGCGCGTCACCGCTTGCAGCACCGCGCCAATCAACGCCAACCCGGCACCGACCAACGCCCCGAGCAACATGCGCGGCACACGGATCAGCCAGACAATGTGCTCCTGCCCGGCGCTCCAGCTCACCTCGCCGAGACCGAAAGCCTTGTGCAGCAGAATCCGCCACACCACGTCCACTGGCACCCGCGCCGGACCAAAACCGAGCGAGACCACGCACGACACCAGCAACACGGCGCCGAGGGCGATCAGCAACAAGGCGTAGCGACGGTCGATCATTCGCCGTGGAATCCTTTGGCCAGGGTTTCCACCGCCAGCACGTTATCGATCCCCGGCGTGGCCTGCACGTAAGGGATGACGATGAAGCGCTGGTTCTTGATCGCATCGACCGATTGCAGCGCCGGGTTCTTCAGCAGAAATTCGATCTTCTGTTCAGCGGTGATTTCGCTGTAGTCGACGATCACGATCACCTGCGGATTGCGTTCGACCACGGTCTCCCAGTTGACCCTCGTCCAGCTCGCGTCGACGTCGTCGAGAATGTTGCGCCCGCCTGCAGCATCAATCAGCGCCTGCGGCATGCCGAGACGCCCGGAAGTCATGGCGCGGTCTTCGCCGCTGTCGTAGAGAAACACGCGCGGCTTGTCGGCGGGCAGGTCTTTGCGGATCTCGGCGACCTGATTCTGCATGTCGGCGATCAGTGCGTTGGCGCGATCCTGCACGTCGAAAATTTTCCCGAGGTTGCGCAGGTCGTTGTAGGTGTCGTCCAGCGTCGCCGCCGGACGCTTCATCACGAAGGCGCAGGATTCGGTCAGCTCATACACGTTGATGCCCAGCGGTTGCAGGGTCTGCGGCGTGAGGTCGCCACCGACGCGCATGCCGTAATCCCAGCCGGCGAAGAAAAAATCAACGTTGGCGTTGAGCAGGGTTTCCACCGATGGATATTTCGCAGCCAGCTCCGGCAAACCGTCGAGCAACGACTGCATTTCGGGCGTCACCGACTTCCAGCCGCTGACGCCGCTGTAACCGGCCATGCGCGATTTGAGGCCGAGGGCGAGCATCATCTGGGTCATGTTGATGTCGTGGCTGACCGCGTGTTTCGGCGCTTCGTTGAAGGTCACTTCGCGGTTGCAGCTATGGATGGTCAACGGGTATTTCGTAGCTTCGGCGAAGGCCTGGGCACTGCACAACAAAAGAGCGACACAAAGCAGGGAACGCACAGTCATGGTCGGGTTATCCAGGTGATTCGCGGGTAGCCGTGAAGAGGGTGGGAATCGATCAACGCCTCGACGCCGAACACGTCGCGCAGCAGCTCGGTGGTGAGTACCTGTTGCGGCGTGCCGCTGGCGACGATCCGCCCGTGATTGATCACGTACAGTCGGTCACAGAACGCGGCGGCCAGGTTCAGGTCGTGAATGCTGGCGAGGGTGCCGATCTGCAGACGTTTGACCAGTTGCAGCAGTTCGAGCTGATAACGCGGGTCGAGGTGGTTGGTCGGCTCGTCGAGGATCAGCAATTGCGGTTGCTGGGTCAGGGCGCGGGCGAGGATCACCCGCTGTTTTTCACCGCCGGACAGGGTGGCGAACGCATGGTCTTCGAAGCCGTCGAGGCCGACGGATTTGAGCGCTTGCGTCGCCAGATTGCGATCTTCCAGCGTGTCGCCATCGAACAGGCCTTTGTGCGGCGTGCGACCCATGGCGACCACTTCTTCGACGGTCAGGCCAAAGGCATCGGGGAATTCCTGCAGGACCACGGCGATGCGTTTCGCGCACCAGCGCGAGGATTGCTTCCACACGTTGTGGTGATCGAGTCTGACCTCTCCGCTTTCCGGCTGGCTGAAGCGATAGGCGCAGCGCAGCAGGCTGGTCTTGCCGCTGCCGTTGGGGCCGATCAAACCGACAAACTCACCGGCGGCCACCTGCAACGAGGCGTCACGCAGCTGGAACTGGTGATGGCAGTGGCCGTGGCCCAGGGGTGTCCAGGCGAGGTTGGCGAGGGTCAGTGAGGTCATCTTCTACTCTGAAATATCGGGTGTTGCTGATGACGCCTTCGCGAGCAAGCCCGCTCCCACAGTGGATCGCATTTCAATGTGGGAGCGGGCTTGCTCGCGAAGGGGCCGGTGAATCAAAAGGTGTAATCGGCCGTGACGAAGAACGATCTCGGCTCGCCGAGAATCCACTGCTGGCCCGCATTGTATTGGCTTTGTGCGTACTGGCGGTCAAACAGATTGTTCAGCTGTAGACCGAGCGTGGTGTTGCGCAGGGCTTGCCACGACAGCGTCGCATCGACCACGGTGTAACTCGGCAGCTCGTTGCGGTTGGCCATGTCGGCGTAACGCGCATCGACATAACGCATGCCGGCCCCGGCCTTCAGATCATCACTGAGGTTTTTGTTCAGCCACAGATTGGCGGTGCGCCGTGGCACATCCACCGGGCGATTGCCGTTGTACGACAGGGTTTGCCCGTTGACCACTTCGGAGAAATCATCGTACCTGGCCTTGACAATCGCCGCGTTGGCCTGCAGTTGCCAGGCGTGCGGCAGTTGCAGATCGAGGCTGGCTTCCAGGCCGTTGGACGATTGCTGGCCGACTTGCTGCTTGAGCGTCGGATTACCCGGATCGTCGGTCAGCAGTTTCTTTTTGACGATGCGATAGGCCGCCAGGGTGAACTCGCCGCGCTGATCCCAGAACAACTGTTTCATGCCGATTTCTGTCTGGCGCGCGGTCGACAGGTCGTATTGCTGCTGGCTCGGACTGAGGGATATCAGGCCGCCGATGCCGTCGGTGCTGGTCGCGACCTGACCGTAGAACGAAGTCTCGGGCGTCAGGGCAAACACTAGTCCGGCCTTCCAGTTGTTGCCGGTCAGGGTCTTGTCGCTCTGGCTGTCGTCGATCAGATTGTTGCGATCAACGTGCACGTAATCACGGCGCACGCCGGTCACCAGCGACCAGCGCTCGCTCAGTTGCGTGCGGTTTTCAGCGAACACTGACATCTGTTTGGTGGTGCTGTCGAACTGGTCGCGGTACGGGTTGGCGCTTTCGAAATAGCCCGGTTGCGGGTGATACAGATCCAGCGCCTGACCGTTCGGCAGCACATCGTTGAACGGCGAGTTGCTATTGAGCTGGAAGCGGATGCGGTTGTAATCGACGCCGGTCACGGTCTGGCTGTCGAGGCCGAACAGCGAGTGCTTGAAGGTGAAGGTCTGGCGGTCGCCGACCTGCTCCTGCTGATGGCCGATGCCGAAGTAGCCGCTGCGGCTGAGCTGTTGCGTGGCGGTGTCGAAGTTGTAGTTTTCGGCGTTCTGCCAGCGGCGCTGGGCTTTGAGGTAGTACAGCTCGTTGCTGGCACTGACGGCGTCGTTGATCTGCCAATCGCTGGTCAGGCGCGTCCACTGATCGTTGTAGTGCTGCTGGTCGTCGCGCACGTTGTAGTTCTTGTTGCGCAGGCTGTCCTGCAATCGGCCGTTGATCAGTGGAGTGCCGAAGTAGTTCTGCGGGCGCTGATCGCCGTAATCGTGGGCGAGGGTGAAGGCCAGGTCTTCGGTGGCCTGCCAGCGCAGGGCGGCGCTGATGAAGTCGCTGGAGGAGTCACCGCGATCGATCCAGCCGTTGCTGCGCAGACGATTGAGATTGAGGCGATAGCTCAGGGTGTCGCTCAGCGAGCCGCCGCTGTCGAACGCCTGCTGCTGGCTGTCGTAGGAACCGTAGCCGACGCGCAGGTGATTTTCGATTTCACCCTCGAACGGTTTCTTCGGAATCACGTTGACCACCGCACCGGTCGCGCCTTCGCCGTACAGCACCGAGGCCGGGCCGCGCAGTACGTCTACGCGCTGCACCGACCAGGTGTCGACCGGAAAGGTCACGGTGCCCATGCCGGTGTACATCCGATTGCCGTCATACAACTGCATCACCGAACTCTGCCCGGTAAAACCGCGTGCCTGCAACGAGGTGCCGCCATCGCCCGGGGTGCCGGTGCGGCTGATGCCGGTGCTGCGCGACACGGCGTCCTGCACGCTGCGATCACCACGGGCGCGAACCTGCTCGCCGCTAAGGCTTTCGACGCTGGCCGGAGTTTCCATGGCCGTCAGGTTCAGGCGCGAGCCGGCGGTGGTCGGCGTGGTCAGGCTGACACTTTCTTCGTCAACCGCAGGTGCGGAGATGGTGCCGGTGGGCAGCGTCAGCGGCTGGCCGTCGGCGTTGGCGTTGTTCAGGGCGAACAGGCAGAGGCTGGACAAGAGGTACTTGTTCATCGGGACGGTGAATCACTTCTTCAAAAGAAAGCCCGCAACTTTTGGTTGCGGGCAGGGCGGCCTATTTGCGTTATACAGTAACACTAAAAAAAGCCGGAGTTTAAGTCCCGGCAGTTTAAAGATCTGTCTGAAACGCGCATCTCGCCTGCTTCACGTTGAAGTTGAGGCAGATTCAGCTTGGCGGCCCAGACGCGACAACAGCAGCCGATCCAGCAGCCAGACCAGCACCAGCGAAGCGCCCACCAGCGGAAAGATCACGGCCAGAGCGAGCATGATCGCCACGCCGGTTTTCCATTTCGGCAGGTCATGGCGCAGCGGCGGCACGCCGAACTTGCCCTGCGGACGCCGCTTCCACCAGATCACCACACCGCTGACGGCGCTGAGCAGAATCATCAGGCAGATCAGCAGCACGATGATCTGGTTGAAGGTGCCGAACATCTTGCCTTCATGCAGCATCACACCGATTTCCGTGGCCCGCGCCACCACGCCGTACTGCTCGAAACGCACATCGGCGAGGACCTTGCCAGTGTACTGATCGACATGCAGGGTCGCGTCGTTGCGCGGGTCGTCGGCGAACATGGCGATGGTGAACACGCCGGTCGCGGTGGTTGGCAGGGTGATGCTGTAGCCGGGTTCGACCTTGCGTTCAATGGCGATGTTCTGCACCTCTTGCAGGCTGATCGCGGGTGCGGCGGGACCGTGTTGCATGTCGCCGTGGGCCATGTGTTCGGCGTGGTCGCCGGACATCGGCATCGGCGTGTTTTCCATTGCCCATGGCACGGTCTGGCGCGCGGCGTTATTGAGGCTGCCGGCCTCGACGTCGGAGGTCGGCACGTTGTTCCACATCGCGGCCGGGAACACGTTCCACACTTGGGCGTACTGCTTGCCCCAGAAGCCGGTCCAGGTCATGCCGCTGAGCAGCATCACCAGCAGCAATGCTGCGCCCCAGAACCCGGTGACCGCGTGCAGATCACGCCACAACACCCGACCGCGACTGTTCAGGCGAGGCCACAGAATCCCCGCCGCCTGACCGCGCGGCCACCACAGAAACACCCCCGATACCACCAGCACCACACCCCAACCGGCGGCGAGTTCGATCAGGCGGTCACCGAGCGTGCCGATCATCAACTCGCCGTGGATAGCGCGGGCGACGGCTTGCAGATTTTTCTTCGCATCCTGCTCGCCGAGGATGTCGCCGTGGTACGGATCGATGAACACATTGAGTTCGTGACCTTCATTCTTCACGACAAATTGCGCGCTGCGTTCGGCGTTGGCCGGCGGCAGGTATTGGGTGATCTGACCCTGTGGATAAGCGCTCTTGACCCGTTGCAGCAGATCATCGGCCGGCACCGTGTGATGCCCGGCCGGGACGTTGAGCAGGCTGCTGTACATCAGTGAATCGAGTTGCGGTTTGAACAGGTAGATGATGCCGGTCAGGGCCAGCATTACCATGAACGGCGCGACGAATAATCCGGCATAGAAATGCCAGCGCCAGGCCAGGTTGTAGAAATTCGGTTTGGGCTTTTGCATCACGTTTGCTCCGCTTGGCTTGGATCTTTTCTTTGTTCTGTATGGGGAGTTTCACCACTGCACTCCTGTGGGAGTGGGCTTGCTCGCGAAAGCGTCGTGTCAGGCGCCACCCATGCTGGATGTACCGCCGTCTTCGCGAGCAAGCCCGCTCCCACAGGGGCAGGGCGTGCCGCTCGGTTAGAAACTCATATCGACCTTGGTCCAGAGCGTGCGCCCCGGTTCATTGATCGCTTGCGGGTCGTTGGCCGGGTAGCCGAAACCGGCGTTACCCGCCAGGTTCAGGTGCTCGGCGTAAGCCTTGCCGAACAGGTTGTCGACGCCGGTGCTGACCTTCCAGTTTTTGTTGATCCGGTAGGCGCCGTTGAGCGAGAACACGCCAAAGCCGCCGCTCTTGTCGTAGTCCTTGCCGACCACGTTGCCCTTGTTCTGGTCGATGCGGTTTTGCGCCGCGACCACGCGCCACAGCGCCCCGGCGCTCCAGTTGTCTTCGCTGTAGGTCAGGCCGAAGCGCGCATCCAGCGGCGGCATTTGCGGCAGGGCTTTGCCGTCGCTGCTGTTCTTGCCCCAGGCGTAAGCCAGGGTCGCGTCGGCTTTCCAGTTATCGGTGAGTTTGTAGGCGGCACCGAGCTCGCCACCCATGATCCGCGCGTCGATGTTTTCCGCGCGCGAAGTGCTCATGCCCATCATCGTCGGTGTGTAGTCGAACAGGATGTAGTCGCGCACCACACCGATGTAGCCCGAGGCCCAGGCTTCGAGTTCGGCAGTCTTGTAGTTCACGCCGAAGTCGAACTGGGTGGTCTTCTCCGGTTTGATCGAGTCGAACGCATTCAGCGAGCCGGCCGGGCCGGACTTCGGTGAAAACAGCTCCCAGTAATCCGGGAAGCGCTGCGCGTGACCGAGGCCGGCGTACAGCGTGGCCGGGCTGTCAGCGAGGTCATGCTCGTAACGCACGAAGCCGCTTGGCAGGGTGTCGGCGCGGGTCTCGTCGGCGGTCGGATTTGGCCGGCTCATCATTCCCGAACCAATGCGCTGCCGGTAATCCTTGGCCGAAGCACGGTCGACCCGGGCGCCGGTAATCAGCCGATCACGGTCGGCGGCGTACCAGGTCATTTCGCTGAACACGCCGTAGTTATGGAAATCGGCGTCCTTGGTGTACGGCTGATCCTTGTAGGTGTCGATGCCCATGCCACTGCGCTGGCGATGCTCGTTGGTCTGCGCATCGAGACCGGTGATCAGCTGGATGTCGGCCCAGCGCCAGGTTGCCTTGATCCGCGCGCCGAGGGTGCGCCGGTCGACGTTGGAGGCCATGGGCCCCGCCATCATCCCGGTGCCGGATGGGGTGCGCAGGCTGTAGTTGTCCATCACGTGGTCGGCGTAGTTGTAGTAGACCTGCGCTTCGAGTTTCTCCAGTACGTCGGTGATGTTGGATTTTTCGAAGCGCAGGCCGAGGCTTTCGCGCAGGAACTGCGAACCGTCCATGCCGCGCCCGGCGTAGCGCGCTTCGCCGTCGCCCTTGCCGGCGGTGAGTTCGATCAGGGTGTCGGCGTCCGGGGTCCAGCCGAGCGCGATGTCACCGTTCCACTTGTCGTAGCGCGACGGCACGCTGTCGTTGTTGCCGTCGCGATAGTCGTCGGAGTGCGCGGTATTGCCGATTACCCTTACGTAGCCCAATGGCCCGCCGGCAGCGGCGTCGACAACTTTGTCGAAGCGTCCGTTGGAGCCGGCCAGCACGCTGGCATTCACCCGCGTGCCGAGTTCGCCGAAGCTTTCCGGCTCACGGTCGAAGAGGATCGTGCCGGCCGATGCGCCCGGCCCCCAGAGTACGGTTTGCGGGCCCTTGATCACCGTGAGTTTGTCGTAGGTTTCCGGCGAGATGTACGAGGTCGGCGCGTCCATCCGCCCGGGGCAGGCGCCGAGCAGCATGCTGCCGTTGGTGAGAATGTTCAGGCGCGAACCGAACATCCCGCGCAGCACCGGATCACCGTTGGTGCCGCCATTGCGCACCAGGGCGAAGCCGGGAATGGTCTTCAGGTAATCGCCGCCGTCACTGGCCGGCACCGGCTGACGCGGATCCTTGGGGTTGGTGACGATGGTCAACGGCGAGCTGGGAGCGATCGCGGTGATCACCGTCGGGCTGAGTTCATCAACGTGACCGGCGTGGTCATCGGCCAGCACCAACGGCGACAGCAGGACGCCGCAAAGGACGGCGGTGGCGTGCGAGAAACCAATGCGCGATGCGTTCAGCGCGAAAGACGCCTGGGCAGAACCCGAGCGTGGAACAGCAGAAAACCTGGACATGACAATTTCCATCAAACAGTCGTAAACGACACGGCCGGCAGCCTGAAGCTGTCTTCTCAACCGTGTGCAATCAAAGGTGCGGTGTTTACGCCGTGATGGGCGGGGCGCGGGTGCGGGCGCCGGGGAAGAAGGTCTGCCGGGCATGGCCCAGACGCGGGGAGGGCGGGGTGAAGGTGTTGACGTGGGCAATGCTGAACGTGGCGAACGTGCCGCCACCGGTCAGCGCCGGGCAATTGAACAGCAGGCTGCAATAACCGCACTTTTCCCATAGGGCGTGGTGCGAGGATTGTGGCAGGCAGTGTTCGGCAGCCGGTTGTGCGCCGTGCGCGGCGTGATCCATGCCCGGCATGTCCATCGCCATGTCCATGCTCATCGGCATGGAAGTCGAGGCGTGCTGATCCATCGGCATCGACTGAGAAATCAGCGGGCCGATGAAGATCATCAACATGGCGAACAGGGCGATCCAGCTACCGCGGGTCAGAGTCTGGCTCTGGCGATGCAGGCGGGATGCCCCGGCGCGTTGCAGGCGCACGGGCGTGGTCAGCCGGATCGGTTACTGGGCGTGATCGTGTGCCTGGGTATCTTGCGGAGGTTTCTTCTGCACCGCGACTTCGACGGTGACGTTACCGGCCTTCTCGAAATGCAGGGTCAGCGGGAAGCGTTTGCCGTCGCTGAGCAGGCTGCGGTCTTTCGGGTTGAGCAGCATCACGTGATAGGCCATCGGCGCGAATGTGACCTTGCCGCCGGCAGGAATCACCACGTTGGGCACCTGCTGCATCTTCATCAGATCGCCCTGCATCACGTGCTCATGGAGTTGCGCTTCGGCGGTGATTGGCGAGTCGACGCTGAGCAGGCGGTCGTCGGTCTTGCCGGGATTGCTGATCACGAAATAAGCCGCGACGGTCGGCGCGTTGGGCGGCAGCTCCTGCGACCACGGGTGAGCGATTTCCAGCTCGCCGGCCTTGTATTCGTGGGCATGGGCGAAGCACGCCGGCAGCAACAGCGCAGCGATGACGAAGAGTTTGTTCAACATGGCAGTTCTCCAGAACGATTTGATACGCAGGTCAATTGCGAGAACAAATCAAACCAGAGGCGAGGCGCGGGGATTAAGGCTCGGCCATTGCTGGCGCGGTGTCGGTGGTTGCAACGAGGGTGGCGCCACGCTGCGATTGCTTTCGTAGCGGGCGAAATACAGCTGCGGTGCATGGCCCGGCAACGCCACCAGCGGCGCTGAACCCGAGCAGCACCAGCAATGCTGCATGTTGGAATGGCTGTCGTTGGACGGGGCTTTCTGCTCTGGGGCGCCGATGTTGATCGCCACCATCTTCGTCCCGCTGCCGGTGCAGAAACTGCTCCACAGCAACTGTTCGGCCGGTGAACTGGCCGCCTGCGCCATCGCCCCGGTCATCGGCATGGCGAGCATGTTGAACAGCACTGCGAAGCAGGCGATCCAGGCAAATGCAAGCCGGTGTCGGTTCATGGGACAGATCCGTTGGGTGGGCGATCAGGCGCGGGCTATTTAGCCTGATCAGGGCCGATAAGTAAAAAGGCGTCGTGCGGTATGGTGTCGCAGATCAATCACACCGCGACGGCGTGCAATCTCAAACCCAAAGCCTTCATGACCTTCATGATAGTTGCGAATTCGGGGTTACCAGTGCTGCTCAGCGCTTTATAGAGACTTTCACGACCCAGGCCAGCATCACGTGCCACCTGTGTCATGCCCTGGGCTCGGGCTATGTCATTCAGTGCTGCACGGATGAGTACGCCATCGCCTTCATCATCATCAAAGCAAGCGTCCAGATAAGCCGCCATGTCCTCGGGGGTTTTAAGGTACTCGGCGGCGTCGAAACGGGTGAATTTTTCGGTCATGACTTACTCCTCATTACCGATGCTATGTGCCATTTGTACGGCGCGCTTGATATCACGCCGTTGTGTCGATTTGTCGCCGCCGATCAACAGCAGATAAATCACTTCGTCTCGACGAGTGAAGTACATCCTGTAACCAGGGCCGTAGTGAACACGCATTTCGTAAACGGTGTCACCGACAAATCCGCAATCGCCAAAGTTGCCATGTTCGGCTGCTCGAAGTCTGGAGATGATTCGGCCTTTGCCGATGATGTCTTTCAACGAGTCGAGCCATTCGGAAAATATACGGGATCGTTCGAGTTCGATCATGTCAGGATCGTATTCCTTGGGATACAGGCTGGCAAGCCGCTTTTTGACGGTTGTCTGCCTGTATGGATTAAAGGAACCGAAGTATTAGGTGAGGGAATAGCGAAGAACAGTCGGCTGCTTCCTCAAAACAGGCCGGCTAATTCGCAGATTAAATCGAAATCAGGAAAAGTCTGACGTCAGCAGTGCATTAAGGACTTCAGACGTAGACCCAAACTCCCGATCAACCCCCGGCAAGACTGGCCGCTTCAACACATGCACCGGTACCCCCAACTCCCGCGCCACTTCCAGTTTCGGCTCGGTCGCGGTGCTGCCGCTGTTCTTGCTGATCAGCACATCGATCTGCCGGCGTTCGAACAGTGCGCGTTCATCCTCCAGCAGAAACGGCCCACGGGCGCCGATGACTTCGCAGCGTTCGTTACCGGGATAAGCGTCGAGGGCGCGCAGGGTCCAATACTGGTTGGCAGGGATTTCGTCGAGGTGTTGCAGCGGTTCGCGGCCGAGGGTGAACAGCGGGCGGCGGAACGGTTTGAGGGCTTCGATCAGTTCGGCCCAGTCGCTGACTTCTCGCCAGTCGTCGCCCGGTTGCGGCTGCCACGCGGGGCGGCGCAAGGCCCAGCAGGGGATGCCGGCGAGTTGTGCGGCGATGGCGGCGTTGTGGCTGATTTGCGCGGCGTAGGGATGGGTCGCATCGAGCAAAAGTGTGATGCCTTCGTCGCGAATGAATTGCGCCAGACCTTCGGCCCCGCCGTAGCCGCCGACGCGCACCTGGCAGGTCAGGTCGGTCGGCACCCGGCCCACGCCGGCCAGACTGTAAATGTGTTCTGGCCCCAGCGTACGGGCGATGGTCAACGCCTCGGTGACGCCGCCAAGCAGCAGAATGCGTTTCATGCAAAACCTCCGGCGTGGCCGACAATGCCGCCCTGGCGATCAATCGCAAACACCTCGACCTGCACCTGCGCCGGCACCACGCTGCAGGCGAAATTCAGCGCGTGGCGGCAGACCTCATTGCCGAGGGCAATGCCCGCCGCGCTGGCCATCGCCAAGGCCTGCTGACTGGTGTTCGCTTCACGAATGCTCTGCTGCAACGCCTGATCGGCACCGATCGCCGCCGCCCATTCAGCCAGTTGCGGCAGGTCGATACTGGAATGCCTCGAGTGCAGATCCATGTGCCCGGCCGCCAGTTTGCTGATCTTGCCGAAGCCGCCACACAGGCTGAGTTTATCCACAGGCACTTTGCGCAGATGCTTGAGCACCGCACCGACAAAGTCGCCCATTTCGATCAAGGCGATTTCCGGCAGGTCGTAGACCCGGCGCATGGTGTCTTCGCTGGCGTTGCCGGTGCACGCGGCAATGTGCAGATAGCCATTGGTTTTGGCGACGTCGATGCCCTGATGGATCGAGGCGATGTACGCCGCGCAGGAAAACGGCCGGACGATACCGCTGGTGCCGAGGATCGACAAACCACCGAGAATGCCCAGCCGCGGGTTCATGGTTTTCAGTGCCAGCGCCTCGCCGCCCTCGACATTGACGGTGACCTCGAAGCCGCCGGCATAAGCGCTTTCGGTGGCGAGCAGCGTCAGGTGGTCGCTGATCATCTTGCGTGGCACCGGGTTGATCGCCGGTTCACCGACGCCGAGCACCAGCCCCGGCCGGGTCACGGTGCCGACACCTGCGCCCGCGACAAAGCGAATCCCCGGCTCGGCCAGCAGCCGCACGTGCGAATAGAGCAGCGCACCGTGCGTTACGTCCGGGTCGTCGCCGGCGTCCTTGATCGTCCCGGCCTCGGCGCCGCCCTCGGTCAGGCGGCAGAACTCAAGGCGCATCTGCACTTGTTTGCCTTTGGGCAGAACGATCTGCACCGCATCCGCCGAGGTACCGCCGAGCAGCAGGCGGGCGGCGGCGAGGCTGGTGGCGGTGGCGCAGCTGCCGGTGGTCAGGCCGCTACGCAGGGGCGCGGGTTGTTCGGCGGTTTCGTCACGCATCGAGGGGTTTGACCAGATCCAGCAGGGTAATCGGCAACGCCTGACGCCAGGTGTCGAACTCGCCCAGCGGTTGCGCCTGGGCCACGTGGATGCGGGTCAGCTCGCCGCCGTGGCGTTCGCGCCAGTGCATCAGGCTGACTTCACTTTGCAGGGTCACGGCGTTGGCGACCAGCCTGCCACCGGGCTTGAGTTGTTCCCAGCAGGTTTCAAACACGCCTTCGCGGGTCACGCCGCCGCCGATGAAGACCGCGTCGGGTCGCTCCAGCCCGGCAAGGGCCTGCGGTGCGCGGCCACGCACCAGGTGCAGACCGGGTACGCCCAACGCGTCGCGGTTGTGTTCGATCAAGGCCTGTCGGCCTTCGTCCGCCTCGATGGCAATCGCGCGGCAGCCCGGGTGCGCGCGCATCCATTCGATGCCGATCGAGCCGCAACCACCGCCGACGTCCCACAGCAATTCGCCGGGGATCGGCGCGAGGCGGGCGAGGGTGATGGCGCGGACATCGCGTTTGGTCAGTTGGCCGTCGTGCTGGAATGCCGAATCGGGCAGTCCGGCAAGACGTGACAGGCGCGGTGTCTGCGCATCGGCCAGGCATTCGATGGCGATCACATTCAGATCGGCAATCGCCGGGTCATTCCAGTCATTGGCAGTACTTTCGAGGCGCCGTTCGGCATCGCCGCCCAAATGCTCAAGCACAGTCAGGCGGCTGCCGCCAAAACCGCGCTCGCGCAGCATCGCCGCGACTGCCGCCGGACTGTGCCGGTCATTGCTCAACAGCAACAGGCGCACCCCGCTGAACAGCTGCGCATTGAGTGCCGCCAGTGGTCGCGCCACCAGCGAGAGGGTGACCACCTCCTGTAACGGCCAGCCGAGCCGGGCGGCGGCCAGCGAACAGGAAGAGGGCGCGGGCAGGATCAGCATCTCGACACTCGGCACGTGACGCGCGAGGCTGGCGCCGACGCCGTAGAACATCGGATCACCACTGGCCAACACGCACACCGCTCGGCCGCGCTGCTCCAATACCGGCGCGAGGGAAAACGGACTCGGCCACAATTCGCGTTCGCCACGAATGCACACCGGCAGCAAGTCCAGTTGCCGCTGGCCGCCGATGATCCGCGAAGCAGCCAGCAGGGCGCGCCGGGCGTTTTTGCCCAGGCCCTTGAAGCCGTCTTCACCGATTCCCACAACCGTCAGCCAGGGTGTCATGCCGTTCCTTAATCCTGAGTAGATCCTCACGGACGGCATGATAACGCGACTGCCGGCACCTGACGCAGGTCTGTCGTCGCGGCGTGTCGAGAACAACGCGGAAACTTAATGTCGAGTAATAGTGATTTTTTCAACTTCCGTTTTTGTTAGTTTGATTCCAAGTCAGTTCTTTTTAATAAGTCTGGCGCAATGAAGCTATAAAATTAATACGTGCCAAGTTGGCAGGGGGCGATATGGATATCAATTCAGCTACACGTTTAAGTCAGAGTAATGCAGTTGCCGTTAATAATATGTTGTTTACCGGACTGGAGGGGCGGGCAGAGGCCGATAACAGATTTGTGAGGAACTGCATTTATCTCGCCCAGATCGCGGCGGACAGCCGTTGTGACAGCAGTCTTCAGCCTGCAGAGTGGTTCGATTACTTTGTCGGAGGCTTGTGGTCATGTGGCTGGGAACAGGAGGAGAAACCGGTGGTGCTGGTCCAGGAGGCGTTTTCCGGAAGTGTGCAGGAGGCGTGGCGGCGGTCGACAGCACCCTTGCTCGCGCGCGTTCAATTAGCGCAGGTTGAAGCCGGGCTGGCAGCGCTTGAAAAAGATGTAGCGCTACTGCAAAAGTTTACCGCCCTGAGTGGCAAGACCTTCACCTCGCACATTGTGCCGGTCAGTCAGAACGCCAACGGCGAGTTGGTTGTGTTGCTCAGCCATATCCGCTTTTTCAAGTTGGTGTTGAGTACCAACTACCTGTTCTGGCAGGTCCATCAACCGATGTCGCAACTGGACATCCGCGCCAGGAGAATGGTGATCAATCGACGGGACATCGACAAAAACCGGGACGTTGTAGATCAGGCGATTCGCGAGAGCGTGCCCGACCTCGAGGAGGTCGAACTCTGAAAAGCCGCAGTTTCCGACCGGCAGGCATTTTCATGCGCTCGGGCAAAGCAGGCATAATGGCGACCTTTCGCCCACCACAGCGCTGCCCGTCAGCCGGTCATCCCTTGAACGAACGCTCAATGTCCACCGCTCTGCGCCCCTCGGCTTGTCCGGGGTTGCTGCGTATTGTCCAGGCGCTGGACGGCGGCATTTGTCGGATCAAGCTCAATGGCGGCTCGATCACTGCCAATCAGGCCGACGCGGTGGCCGATGCAGCCGAGCGTTTTGCCAGTGGCGCGATCGAGGCGACCAACCGCGCCAATCTGCAGATTCGCGGCATCGGCGAGCAGTCCGCGGCATTGGTCGACAGTTTGCTGGCCGCCGGGTTGGGGCCGCAAACCGCAGCGGGCGACGATGTGCGCAACCTGATGCTCAGCCCGAGTGCCGGGATCGATCGGCAGTTGCTATTCGATACCCGGCCTTTGGCTGAACAGATTCTGGCGACCCTGCAGACGCATCCGCGCTTTCACGAGTTGAGCGCAAAGTTCGCCGTGCAACTAGACGGCGGGGAGGCGTTGGCGATGCTCGAGCATCCGCACGATCTGTGGCTCTCGGCGTTCGAGCGTGACGGTGAAGTGTTGTTGGCGTTCGGTCTGGCCGGCTGCCCGACCGATCGTGCGGCCGGTGCCGTGACCGTGGAACACGGCCATGCGCTGGTGGTCGCGGTGCTGGAGTTGTTCCTTGAGCGGGCTCGACCGGAGCAGACGCGCATGCGCCATCTGCTCGATGAATGGCCGATGCTGGCCTTTCTCGAACAGTTACGCGAACGCGTAGCGATCAACGCCGCCATTGCCCGACAGCGCACGCCGCTGGCGGATGCGCTGCACATCGGTGTTCACCGGCAAAATGCTGACGACAGGGTGTATGTCGGCGCGGTTCCGGCGCTCGGCCGTCTCGATCCGGCCATGCTGCGTGGCGCGGCCCGACTGGCCCGCGAGTACGGTGACGGCACCCTGCGTTTCACCCCTTGGCAAAGTCTGCTGTTGCCGAACGTGAAGCCCACCGACGCGGCGCAAGTCCTGGAAAATCTGACGCAATTGCACTGGCTGACCGACGCCAGCGAGCCGCTGTCCCGGCTGATCGCCTGCACCGGCTCCAGTGGCTGCGGCAAAGGCCTGGCCGATACCAAACACGACGCCCGGCGGCTGGCGACGCTGTTGCCACAGGCGCAGAACGTGCACCTGTCCGGTTGCCCGCGCTCTTGCGCTGCAGCCCATCGCACCCCGGCGACATTGCTGGCGGTCAGCCCCGGTCATTACGACCTCTATTTTCGCGATGCAGCGCTGCCGGGTTTCGGCGCGCTGCACGCACGCAACCTTACTATTGAAGCGGCCGCGACCCTGCTCGACGCCCGCTCACGGAGCCCCCTTGATGCTTGATTACATCCGCGACGGTCAGGAGATCTATCGCAACTCCTTCGCGATCATTCGCAGCGAGGCCAATCTGGCGCGCATCCCGGCCGATCTGGAAAAACTCGCGGTGCGGGTGATCCACGCCTGCGGCATGGTCGAGGCCATTGACGGTCTGCAATTCTCCGAAGGTGCCGGCAAGGCCGGGCGCGATGCACTGGCAGCCGGCGCGCCGATCCTGTGTGATGCGCGGATGGTTTCCGAAGGCGTGACCCGTGCCCGTCTGCCAGCCAACAACGAGGTGATCTGCACTTTGCGTGACGACAGCGTGCCGCAGCTGGCCCGTGAGCTGGGCAACACCCGCTCGGCGGCCGCGCTGGAACTGTGGCGTCCGCATCTGGAAGGCAGCGTGGTGGTGATCGGCAACGCGCCGACCGCGCTGTTCTATCTGCTGGAAATGCTCGACGCCGGCGCACCGAAACCGGCGCTGATCCTCGGCTTCCCGGTGGGCTTCGTCGGCGCTGCCGAATCGAAAGCGGCGCTGGCGGCTGACAGTCGCGGCGTACCGTTCGTGATCATGCAAGGCCGGCTCGGCGGCAGCGCCATGGCCGCTGCGGCAGTCAATGCCCTCGCCACGGAGATCGAATGATGCAGGCCAAAGGACGTTTGATCGGCCTGGGTGTCGGCCCGGGTGATCCGGAACTGATTACCGTGAAAGCCCTGCGCCTGCTGCGTGAGTCGCCAGTGGTGGCGTACTTCGTTGCCAAGGGCAAGAAAGGCAACGCGTTCGGCATCATCGAAGCGCACCTGCAGGACGCGCAGAATCTGCTGCCGCTGGTGTACCCGGTGACCACCGAAGTGCTGCCGGCGCCGCTGTCCTACGAGCAAGTGATCAGCGATTTCTACGATGAAGCCGCCGAGACCGTGGCTGCGCATCTGGACGCCGGCCGTGATGTGGCGGTGATCTGCGAAGGCGACCCGTTCTTTTACGGTTCCTACATGTATCTGCACGATCGGTTGTCCACGCGCTATGAAGCCGAAGTGGTACCGGGCGTGTGCTCGATGCTCGGCGGCGCCTCGGTGCTCGGCGCGCCGCTGGTGTATCGCAACCAGAGCCTGTCGGTGCTCTCCGGCGTGCTGCCGCATGAGGATCTCAAGCGCCGTCTTGCCGACGCCGATGCGGCGGTGATCATGAAACTGGGGCGCAACTTTCCCAAGGTCCGTGCGGTACTCGAAGAACTCGGTCTGGCCGAGCGGGCGCTGTACGTCGAACGCGCGACCATGGCCAATCAGAAGATCGTGCCGCTGGATCAGGTCGAGCCGATGTCCTCGCCGTACTTCTCGCTGATCATCGTCCCGGGCGAACGGTGGCAAGGTTGATGACGCCATCCACACCGGCCATTGTCATCCTCGGACAAGGCGCGCTCGCTACCGCACGGCGGATCCAGCAGTTGTATCCGACAGCGCAGATCCACGGCCTCGCCGGACGCGTCGAAGGCGCCGACTGCAGCTATCAGGAATTCGGCGCGACCCTGCGTGAGTTGTATCAGCAAGACACGCCGATCATTGCCCTGTGCGCGGCCGGCATTGTCATTCGCACCCTGGCGCCGTTGTTGCTGGAAAAAGGTGCTGAACCGGCGGTGCTCGCCGTTGCTGAAGACGGCAGCGCCGTGGTGCCGCTGCTCGGTGGCCTCGGCGGAGTGAATGTCATGGCCCGGGAAATCGCCGCCGCATTGCAGGTCGCCGCGGCGATCACCACCAGTGGCGAATTGCGTTTTGGCACCTGCCTGCTCAATCCACCCAGCGGTTATGCGCTGGCTGATCTGGAACTGGGCAAGCGTTTCGTTTCCGATCTGCTGGCGGGGCACAGCGTGCGCATTGAAGGGGCGGCGCCGTGGCTGGATCAGGCGCAGTTGCCGCAAGACCCGCAGGCGCAGCGCTCGATTCATGTCGGCAGTGCCGAGCGTGTCGCGAGCGCCAACGAGTTGCTGATCTATCCCCGCAGTGTGGCGGTGGCGGTGAGTGCGCAGTTGGACGATCTGCCGCATGCCGTGCGCGCCGCGTTGCAGCAGGCCGGGGTTGCGCAGCAGTCGCTGGCCTGTCTGCTGGCGGCTGACACTGAAATGGCGTCGGCCAGACTGCGTGAAGCCGCCCTCGAACTGGGGGTGCCGCTGCGCTTTGTCGCGGCGCAGAAAGACCTCGGCGAGTTGGCTCGTCAGGCACTGCCGCAGGCCGCGATCAGCAATACCAACGGTCTGGCGATTGCGCGGGCCGAACAGCCGCTGGACGTCGCGCAGATCGGTCGTCAACGTGGGCGCCTGGCGGTGATCGGCCTTGGCCCCGGCGCTGCCGAGTTGATGGTGCCTGCGGTCAAGGCGGAACTGGCGCGGGCCACCGATGTGCTCGGCTACGAAACCTATGTGCGCATGGCCGGCCCGTTTCGCGATGATCAGGTGCAGCACTGCACCGACAATCGCGAAGAAATGCAGCGCGCCCGCCACGCCTTCCGGCTGGCGGCCGAGGGGCGTTCGGTCATCGTGGTCTCATCCGGCGACCCCGGCGTGTTCGCCATGGCCGCGGCGGTGCTCGAAGCGTTGCACGAGTCGACCGACCCGAAATGGCACAGCGTCGAGCTGGAAATCCTGCCGGGGGTGTCCGCCTCGCTTGCCACGGCTGCGCAAGCGGGTGCGCCGCTGGGGCATGATTTCTGCGTGATGTCGCTGTCGGACAACCTCAAGCCGTGGTTGATCATTGAAAAACGTCTGGATCTGGCGGCCGAGGCCGATCTGGCGCTGGCCTTCTACAACCCGATCTCCCGTGCGCGTCCCTGGCAATTGGGGCGCGCATTGGAAATCGTCGCGCAGCATCGCAGCGCGGTAACGCCGGTGGTGCTGGGGCGCGACATCGGTCGCCCGGGGCAAACCCTGCGCGTGACGACACTGGGGCAACTGACCCCGGATCAGGTGGACATGCGCACCATGGTGCTGGTTGGCTCTTCAACGACATGCACCTTCCCCAAGGCTGAAGGTGGCGAGTGGGTCTACACGCCGCGCTGGTACGGCGAAAAGCCCCAGTCCTGAGCCGTTGGCGAGGGAGCTTGCTGCCTCGCCAACCGCGATCTCCCGCACAGATTGTTTCCGGATCTGACCGCGTCATATTGTTCAACGCGACCTGTACGATCTGCTCCGCTTCTGTGTGAGAGCTTTCTCTTTGCTTACATTCTGTTCGACTTATCTTGAATACTGATAGACAGAGCTGAAATTGCAGCCTTGATAATTACGCGTTCTGCTCGGGTGCGTTTGATTTATATATTGATTGTAGAAATAACTTGTTGCCGTTACATGCGTTATCAGTTGTTTTTTAGTTGTTGATTTTGACATGTATTGAAAGTTTTGAAGTTTGAGCTCCGATTCGCCAGAAGTTAGTTTGGCCGCTATGCAAGTGCCAGCGGGCACTTTCGTTATTGGTCAGGGCAAAGGAGCAACTTTCATGCAGGACCGAAGAACTCAAGACGCCAGCGGGTTTGTCAAATTCATCAAACTGTTCAAGCAGGCGGATCTGGAACAGGCCATGTCGGCGTACAGGGGCAGTGAATCCTATCAGTCAGTGTGGCGTTATTATTTTGCCTGTATCGGCTTGCTCGATTCTCCACGACTGATCGAGCCTTTGGCACTGCTCAAGCAGTCGATCGGCCAGTTGATCGGTTCGCCACATAAATACTCGCAATCCGATAGCCAGCCTGCACAGTTGTCGCGCATCTATAACAGCATCCAGGCTTTCGAGACCCGTGTGCAAAACAGCCTGGCGTACGCGAAGAGCACCCCGACTGCGGTGCCGAAGAATCTGCACTTTGTCTGGCTCGGTGGAGGACTGGGCGCGATACAGCGTGACTATCTCAACCTCTGGAAACAGGTGCTGAACGGGCAAGGTTACAGCCTCCATCTCTGGTACGACAGCGACGCATTGTTGGCCTGGCAAACCAACAGGCTGATCGTCGAGGCGGCCAAGGCTGACGCCCTGCAACAAGATGGCAGCGACAGTATTTCCAAAGACCAGTTGGGCACGCTGTACGAAGAACGGGCCATCGTCCTTAAACAACAGATGTCCATGCATATCGATGCCGCACTGGCGCGGGGACTTTCAGCTGATGAAGCACGCGTCGATCTGTTGGCCCGTGCCTATGGGCAGGACGCCGCGCAACTGGAGGCGCTGATCGAGCAAAACCGCCGCAGTCTGCTGGACCTCGCAGGAGACGACCTGCAGTTGCGCGACTTGAACGCCCTGGATACTCCGCTGCAATTACAGGATATCTACGAGCGCGAAATCCGGTTGCGCGGCAATCTGGCAGCTGCTTCCGATGTGGTGCGCGCCGAGGTCGTTTACGAAGAGGGCGGCGGATATGCCGATGTCGATAATCTGCCGCCACTGGTCAAGACCCTGGGAGGCGTTGACATCAGCGGGTTTGATCCCCGGTCACGCGTTGGCGTTCTGCAACTGCTGCTCGATCACAATCGGCACTGGATGCCTGCACGCGAGGCGCTGCGCCACCAGTACACTGATTATCTGGCAAGCATTCCCGAGCAACACCGCGCCGCGCTTGAGACGTTTGCCCGACAAAAACCGGCGCTGAATGAAGTGTTCCAGGCGCCGGCCGAGTTGCTCGTCCGCCCACAGGACTTGCGGGCAGTTGCTGTGCAGAGCTCGCTGAGCAATTCCTTCCTGATGGCCCATGCCCGATCGCCGATGCTCAAAAGCGTGATCGACCGGTTTCGCTTCAATTATGACTTCATCGACCTGACGGCTCGACTGGCGTCCAAGCGCGGTGTTGCGCTGAGCGATTTTTACGGCATGTCGACGCTTGCGCGCGAGGTATTCGAGCAAAACTGCGGCTCTATTGCCGCTCTGTCCTCGATCGAACACGCAACGGTGAACGAACTGATTCTGGCGGTCGCCGGATATTTCGAAGACGGTATCCGCCCGCAGAGCGAATGGACAATTTTTCTGACTGGCCCGGCCGCGATGCGCGCTGGCATGCGCGATTACGAACGGCACAACTTCGTCCCGCGCGAAGATGAAACAGTGCGCGTCGAGACTGCCATCGAGCCGCTCTGGATGATCAACGACAAGACCGAGGAGGAGCAGGATCACTCGTGGAAAGACAACGCCAGCGATGATGAACAATGGGTTGTCGACGAACAGCAGCGTTGGCGGCAAGGACAGTTCAGTGCCCGCTACAGCGGTGATGTTGCTGCCCTGCTCAAACAACAGACTGTGTTGTTCGAAGAGGGTTGGCCGCTCATCGAGGGACGCCCGGTGTTATTGACGGAGGTCTTGCAAGGGATGATCGACCGACTCGGTGCACCGTTTGTGGCGGCGATGAGGCAAGGTCATAACGGTCCGCTGGTTTTTCCCGAAGGGCCGGGTCTGGGGTTCGACGATCGTCAGGCCATCAAGGCCCAACCCGTCACTCTGCAAGCTCCGGCGTCGCTCAGTGATGCGCGGATTCAGGGGCTGGCGCTGGATGAGTTGCTAAGCGGCATTGCCGAGGGTTCGCTGCAGTTCTTCCAGATCAGTCCCTTGCAAAGGGTAGTGTTGGGACAGATGCTCGGCGTACGCTCACTGGATAACTCAAGCTTCACGCAACTTGCCCCCGAGCTCGACAACCTCGCCAACAGCGTTGCCGAGGTAGGAGCATCGGTGCGTTATGCGGCCATTGAACGCCATCTGTATCAGCATCGGGCGCCGCAATTCATGGCCGGTCTCGCCAGCCATGTCGACCAGCCGATGGTCTCGTCGGACAGCGCGCTAACGTTGAAACGAGCTGCGCTGTCGCAGGCGCACACGCTGTTTCAATGGGGCCGTCATGTTGCCCATATCCAGACCATCGCCACCCGCGAACATCGTGAGCAGGTGATCCTGCGGCTGGGTCAGGTGTTGGGGCAAATCGAGGCCAGTGACGTCAAACTGGTGCCGCAGGATCTGTTGCTCCAGGGGCCAGGGGATCCCGGTGGCCGTTGTTACCCGCTGGCGCTGATCATGAGCGCTGCTCTGGAGCACGGCGTGGCGGCGTCGCGACGCTTGCGCGAGCGATTCTTCCTGGCCACCGTCGAGCCGCAGCAGCGCGATTCAATTGTATTTCTGGAGGCGCTCGAGGAGTTGCGCGGCGTGCAGTTGCACGATATCGGCAAGCCGCTGGGGCGGGTCGATCTGCAGCAGCTCGGCACCACGCTGGAGGCGTTCGCCAGCTCGCGCACGCTGATGCTCAACTCGGATAACCACGCCATGCTGGTGGCGAAAACCTTCAATGGTGGGCGCGCCACCTATCACTTTTATGATCCCAATTTCGGCGTGTTCGAGTTCGGCCAGCCAGACCAGCTCCAACTGGCACTGACCGACCTTTTCCAGAAACAGGGCATGGCGAAATACTATGCGGCCTATGGCGACGACGCGCGCCCGACATTTGATCTGATCGAGCTGCAGGGGCAAAAGATAGCGGCGCTGGATCTGTCCGGCGGTTTGCGCGTCGGGCAATTGCTGGAATCCGACAATGTGCTGCCGGAGCATACACAGCGACCGATCCGTCGGCGCCTGAACAGTGCTCGCGGCCATTCGCTGGTCAGTAATCCGCACCTGGGGCGCAGCCTGCGCGATCTGGACAGTCATTGGTGGGGACAGCAGATTGCCCAGGCGACTGACGCTCTACAGCACTTGCATGCTGCGGCAAAACCGCTGGTGCCGTTGTTCGAAACCCTGGAGATGACGCCTGCCGGCGAGTACCGGATCAACCTGATCGATCCCTCGCAGGCCGAGCATGTGGTGCAGGTGGTGAGCTCCGATCACCGTCTGCTGCGCATCAGAAATTATCTGTCGGAGCAGTTTTCGGCACTGGGCACCCGAGCCTCGCCACAGATGGCAGAGGCGGGTGCCGTACACACGCTCAATACCGGCTTCACCATCCAGGCACTGATGAACGTCCTGCGTGGACGAGAGGGGGATGACCGCACCCTGACCACCGCCGTGCGTTTGCACGCTTACGTCAATTACGCGCAGCTGGTGCATGGCAATGTGACGGATGTCGCTGGCCTGATCAGTCTGGTAAAAACCGCGCTCAATGAAGAGAAGATCATCGCCCGCACCTGTGCGCCGGTGGTTGGCGAGGCGCTGGGGCATGTCGCCAACGAAGGCGTGGGCGCGGTGCTGGGGCTGGCCAATGTCGGTTTCGACATCTATCAATTGGCGACGGCAGACAACGAGATCGAGCGCGCGCAATTCGGCACCCAACTGGCCTTCGACTCCGCCAGTCTGGCGTTGACCGCCGGTGGTCTGGGGGCTGCCACGGCGGGCGCGGCAACAGCGGCCGCCGTACTCGGTGGAGCCGGGGTGATCCTGGGCGGACTGGCCGTGGGTGTGGCGGCCCTGGCCCAGGGGTTTGCCAGGATCGCTGAGCAGGCGCAGGAGGTCGGGCTGTTCTTCGATGATCTGGAGCGGGCCTGTCGGGGTGTCGGTTATCGGTATGACGACGGACTCGGGGCGTGGGTCGCTCACCCTTCGCTGGTCGTCCAGAGCCTGGACTTCAATCGCACGATGCTGGTGCTCGACAGTCCGAAGGTGTATCGGCTGCGCGACCATTTCGGGGTGCCGGATTTCAATCCGGATGATCAACAAGCGCTCGATCTGCGGCGTGAACTGGGTCTTCCCGGCTACATCCACTTCGATCCGCCGAGCACGCAACTGGTCGTCCTGCCGTGCACGCCGACCACGTACTACGGTTACGAATACAAGGCGCTGCCTTTCTCGACGCTGCGTCACGACACCGGCTTCGATACCGCCCGCAAGCTGGAGAAGAAGGATGCGGCTGGCCAGCGGCGGTTTCTGTTTTCGTTCTACTCCTTTCCCGTGCACTACATCATCAACCGTCTCGCACCGTCGTATCGGCCAACCGTGATCGAGGTGCGGCTGGATGCCCACGAGCGTGCGCTGGCGGTGCCAATGATGCCGCAGGTCTGGCACGACAAGGTGTCGTACCGCATCGAAGGTGCGGGCGGCGCCTGCTCATTGATCCTCAATCGCGGGGTCAATCTCCAGTTGCAGTCCCCCAGCCTGCAGCAGTGCCGCTGGAATCTGGTAGCCGCCTGGGCCACCGAGAGGGATGTGCGGATCGACGTCGGCGGGGTTCTTTCGGTGGGTGGGGTGAAGGTGACGTTCGGCGGCAGAGGTCGGCATGAGGTCATGCTTCAGCTGACCGGGCGGCAATCGTTCAAGGTCAACCGCAGTGACGGACGACTGGACATTATCGAGCAGAGCGCGCCAGCCGGGGAGAATGAGCAGTCGCTGCTCACGCATTACCAGACACTGGCCCGGGAGCATCGGCTGGTGCTGCCTTACACGCCAGTTCATCACTTTCCGATTCCTTTCGAGCCCGAAAGCCAGCCGCGTCACACCACGGCCTGGTACGACGCTGCCGAGGATCGTTTTCTGTACATCCGCAGTGAAGAGGTACTGGCGGCCGATGAAATGCTGCTGGCGGCGGTGGTCGACGATTCTGCGTTTTTCTATGAGGTGCGCAACTACGACATCTGGCAGGTCGATGCCGTCAGCGGTTTGCTCAAGTGCCGCTATCGTCTGCTTGTCATGGAGGGGCAGTGCAGCATTCGGCGTATTGAAGTCGATGCGCAGGGCGTGATTCATATCGAACAGCAATGGCTGGGTACCGATCGGCAAGTCACGCAATTCAACTACCTGATCCATGAAGGCCAACTGCAACTGGTGGCAGTTACCCGAGAGATTGACCGTGAGCTGGGCCAGCGAGTGTTCGCCAACCCGACCTTGACGGATTGGACGGCGGTGCTTGGTCACTATTTCACGTTATCGCCGGTACCCGAACGCGCAGGCGTCAGTACCGTCGACTGGCAACCGGCCGCTTACGTGTCGGTCTGCTGGGCGTTCGATCCGGGCAAACGTGACCTGGTCTGGATTCGCAGCCGTGACCTGTTGTGCATTCATCCGTTTGCCTTCGGGCATGACCGCGGCTGGGTCGATTCGATCAAACAGCTTGGTGATCTGCTGCTTCTGCCGGTCAACGATGAGCACGAGCTGTTTTTCATCTACGACCGGCTGGCGCAAAAGCTGTGCAAGGTGCAACGCAGCGCGTCCGCTGGCAGCGAGCGCTGGCCAGCGCAATGGACGCATCAATGGCTGCAGCCTGATGGGCTCAGTGACGTGGTGCCGGTCCAGAACGGGTATCTGGCCCTGACCGATGACGGTCTGTTTTTCAACCTCACCGCAGAGGGTGAAGTGCATCTGGGTGGCTTGAGTGAGCGCTGGCTCAGGGGGCGCGCACAGTGGTGGCAGGCACTCGAAACGCTGGCGGCGAAGTACCCGGTCAACAGTTTCGCCATTCTGGGTCTGCGCAACGCCGCCGGTGATCGCAGCCTGTGTGCCTGGTACGTGGATAACCGCTTGCTGCTGTGCGATCCGGGGCACGAACGGGAAATGCGCCTGCTCGGGGTCACACCGGACAACCAGGCGGTCTGGCTGTTCGATGTCGCCAGCGGTGAGATCTGCAGTCAGCGGTTCTTCGACAGCCGGCAACTCGAGCCAGCATTCGGCAGCGGCGCCCAGTTACTGGCGAGCGACATGCTGCCGGCACCGCAGGCCGAGTGGGACGACTGGCGGTTCAGCGCCGTGCGCAATGACGGCTCCGGTCTGTACGGGACATCGGTCAACGGCGTGTCACTCAAGCTGCGATATCAGGAAGCTGAAAGGATCATCGGCGTCGATCATCACTGGGCCAGCGAGCACGCGGAACATTTGCCGGAGTCTCTGCAGGCATTGCTGGAGACCGCCGAGCATGGGCCCTACATCGCCGTGGAGTCTGGCGCGGGCAACCTGCAATGGTACGACGTGGCGAATGCACAACTGATTCGTGTAGCAGGCCAGGATCTGCCACACGATTGCGAATTGCTCGGCACCCGCCATCGGCATGTGCTGCTGCACGAACTTCAGGCACACCGCGTACACGTCTACCCCGGTCAGCAGAGCATCGGCCCGTTCGAATACATGCGGCGCGAGGCCGAGGTGTTGGTGGTCGAGGGCCAGAACAAGGTTGAAGACCTGTTGCCACTGATCGCTGATGACGTGAGCTGTCTGGTGTTGCGCCTGGGGCAGGGCGGCGTCACGTATCACCTGTCGAGGGCCTGCTGGTTGCGGCTGGACTCGGTGATTGTCGATTGCCGTCACCCGCTGGGCGAGGTTCCGGCGATTCCCGGCAAGCTGGTCTGGGCGCTGGACGCACCGCAAACACTGCAACTGTCGTTTGTCGACGAGCACTTGCTGATTGTCGACCCGGATCGCCAGCACAGCCTGATCCTGCGGGATGTGTGCTCGGTGGATCCGGCGATGCGTGGCGACGTCTTCCTCGGGTTCGAGGGCGGGCGTTCCTATCCGGTATCGAGCCTGGTGCAGAGGCTGCGGGAAATCGTCGAAGTCGATGATGCCGACGGCAGTGCAACGCTGGCGCAGTTGCTGGGAGCGGTGCCGGCCTGACGAAAGTCTTCGTTGGGTTTTTTGAAGTTTGTTTTCTCTCTGTGTCGCGACGGTTCATGTCGTCGCGATGGGTTCGTTTGGCCAAAAAAAAGGAAATTGCATTGAGCACTATGGATGAAGTCACGATGGGCAGAGTGTTCGCCGATCTTATTGCGCGCACAGAACTTGAGTCCGTCAGCGGTAGCCTGGGGGAGGCTCCTTTGCGCTACTACGACGGAGCTACGGCGGCTACCAGTCTTGCAGAACAATTGATAGCGATCAGATTGCTCAAGGACGCGATTGAATCACCACAGCTGGACGCCGCGGATGCTCAGGTCAATAAACTGCGCCTGAAACTGGGCGACTACGACCGCCGCTTGAGTGCGACTGTGAAGATGCTCTCCGCTGGCAAACCGATACCGCGCATCATGCATTTTGTCTGGGTCGGTGGCAGTGAGGTCGGGCCGAATCAGCGCGATTACATGAACATCTGGCGCAAGGTACTGGCGTCGCAGGGATATGCATTCAATCTCTGGTATGACAGTGATGCGCTGCTGGCCTTTGAAATGAATCGGGTGATTCTCGACAGTGCCCGTGCGGACACGATGAAGGTATTAAAGGACGAAAAGGTAACCCCGACGGGACTGTCGAGAATGATCGAAGACCGCGCACGGGTACTCAAACAGCAGATGTTCGACTACCTGAATCAGCCACGCTGGGCCGGACGCGCAGACGAGGCGCGGATCGACCTGATGGTGCGGGGTTATGGCAAGGATCGTGCGACGCTCGAAGCCTTCCGCCAGAAATGTCTGGATTCGCATCAGGCCATGGTGGGTGAGGACTTGCGCCTGCGCGATGTTCGCCAGGAGTTTGCCAGTCATTTTCTGGCTGACGTCTACCAGCGCGAAGTCGCCATGCGCGGCAACTTTGCTGCTGCCAGTGACGTGGTGCGACTGCAGGCCGAGTTTCTCGAGGGCGGGCGTTACAGCGACATGGATTATTTGCCGCCGCTGATCGAGAGACCGGGCGGCGTGGACATCAGTGGTTTCAGCACAGACGCGAAGATCGGTGTCCTGCAGTTATTGCTCAACCATGACGATACCTTGATGCCGGGGCGCGATCGGCAACGTTATGTCGACAGAACCGGGCATATTCCCGCCGAGCATCTCGAGGCACTGAGCGCATTTGCCCGGAGCAGGCCGGGTGTGGAGCAGATTTTCGCTTCGCCGCAGCCGACGTCTTTATCCCAGGATGCCATCGGGCGCGGCGCGGCCTGGGGCAATCCGTCGTCGAAGGAAATGAATGCCTATGTTCTGGCTCATCCTGGCAGCAAGATGGTCAATGCGAGCATGCACTTCATCCGGGTGGCTTATGACTGCCTGTATGAGGTTGAGCGCCGCATGATACTCGCAGGCGTGACGCCAGCAGATGTGTCGTCAGTCGATGATATTGCAATCAAGGTCGTCTCTGAAGCACAGGCTGATGGGCGCTTGCCCAATACATCGCGTGAATATTCATCAGAGAAGCTCATACGCGCCATAGCTCAGTATTATCAGGACGGGATTCGTTTCGACGCCTTGGGCACCATCTACATGACCGGTCCGGGCGCACTTGAAGGCGGTGTAATCGGCTATGTCGAAAGAGAACTGCAGAGTGAACAGCTGAACAACATTCGCCATCATATGAAGCAGGTCGACGGCTTCAACGTCTTTACCGAAGAAGAAATGATCTCCGGCTGGGCAGTCAAGGATACCCCCGAAGACTGGCTGGCAAAAGAACATGAGAAGTGGAATTCGGGCAAGGTCAAGTCGCGCTACGCCGGTAATCTGGCCGACTTGCTGAAAGAGCGGACCCTCACGTTCAAACTTGGCTGGCCTGTCATAGAAGGAAAATCAGTGTTGCTGACTTCGGTCCTGCAGCAACTGCTTGATGATCTGGGTGAGCCGTTTGTACGGGCCATGAATGACCGCTTGACCGGTGATGTGACGTTCAACGTTCCCATCCACCTCGACTTTGATACTCGACAGCAGGTGCTGAACCAGACAGTCGACAAAGCTCCAACGTCCATGGGGGCCGAGTCACTGGGTAACCTCAACGAGGCCTTGGCGCGCATCGCGGCGGGCAAGTTGCCGCTGGATCAGTTGAGCCCGTTGCATCGGGTGATGTTCGGCGGCCTGTTCGGTGCCGCAACACTGGATCAGGTCGGGTTCGCAGACGCCTGGGCAACCACCGTCGCCTTTGCCGAAGATACGCGCGACCGTGGCCTGGTCGCGCGCTACGAGGTGATCGAACAGACACTGCTCAATCGCGATCCTGCACCGGTGGAGGCACGAGTCAATGCATCGGAGCGCGAATCGCTCGGGCAGAACTCCAGGGTGCTGAAGGCGCAGGCATTTGCCGAACCGATCAGCGTGCGGCAATGGCGCGAGTACGTGAGTCGGGTCGAGGTCGCCGCCGTGAATGAGCGCCGGGCGTCGATCCTTGCGCGGGGTGCGGCAGTGCGCGAGACGTTCTTCGAGGCGGGTGCGCATACGGCCAGACAATTGCCGCAGGATTTGTTGTTGCGCGGTGCGGGGGATCCGGGCCGACGCTGCTATCCACTGGCGCTGGTGACGGCCGCCGCGCTGGAGAAAGGCGCCTCGGCCGAGCGCGCGTTGATCGGCAAACTGGCGATTGCCAATCTCACTCCCGACGCACCGCAAGCCCATGCCCTGCTCAAGGTTCTGGACGAGTTGCGTGGCGTACCCATGGCGCGATTCGGCGAGAAGAGACCGGCGGCGAACCTGGCCACTGTGATGCAGACGCTGGAAGCGAAAACCGCTGCCGGCAGCCTGCTGCTCAACACAGACAATCATTCGATGCTGGTGAGCAAGGTTGTGGTGCAAGGCGAGACATCCTATCGCTTCTACGATCCCAACTTCGGGCTGTATGCGTTCGCCCGGATCGAGGATCTGCAACAAGGCGTCCAGCGCTTCATGCAGGAGGAAGTGATTGCCAGGCTTTATGGTCTGGAACGGGGGGCTGCCAGCGTTTTCGAGGTCATCGAACTCGACGGCGCAAGCATTGCCGGTAAATCGTTGCCTTCGGAAATTAGCGTTGAGCATTTGCTCAGCAGTGATCCGCTGGGTGGTGGGCGTGCCGTCGAACCCTGGAGTCAGCATGCCGCCTTGCGCGCGCGTTCCTTGTCAGAGAACGCGCGTCTGGGACAGGCGCTGAGCAGTGTGGACAGCCACAAGTGGGCGCGGACGATCGAAAGCGCGACCCTGCGGTTACAGGACCAGCATCAACTGTCTCGTGACTTCGTTCCGGTGTTCGACTCCCTGAAGAGCACTGCGCAAGGGCGCAGCGAAATCACCATGGTCAGTGCCAGTGATCCGCAGCGCACACGCACAGTGCAGACTGATGACACGCGCCTGCAAGGGATCAAGTCTTACCTGAGCGATACGTTTGAAGCGTTGTCCGGCAGACGCGCGGGGGCGCCAGTGATCGATCCGACGGATGTCGGTGCGGTGCACACGCTCAATGCCGGATTTGCCATTCAAGCCCTGCTGCTCGGGTTGCAGAACGCGGAGTCCGGGATGGGGTCGACCGCGTTGACGTCAGCAGTGCGCATCCACGGTTACCTGGCCTACGCGCAGATGGCTCACGGGCTGGTGGTCGACGCAGTACAACTGCTGAATCTGGTGCGTCATGCCTTTACCGACGGTTTGCGGGTGGCCAAAACCACCTCGTCGATTGTCAGTAATGCGCTGGGCAGCGTCTTGAACGAAGGTGTCGGCACCGTTTTGCAGCTGGCCAGCATCGGCTTCGACATTTATCTGTTGGTCAATGCCCAAAACGATATCCAGCGTGCGGTCTATGCCACGCAGCTGGCCTTCGATTCAGCTGGGCTGGCGCTGGGTGTTGGCGCTTTGGGCGCCGGTGTTGCCGGTGCGGGCACGGCGGCGGCCTTCCTCGGCGGCGCCGGGGTGATTCTGGGCGGGCTGGCGGTGGGCATCGGCGCCCTGGTCGAGGGGTTCAGCGCCAGGGCAGAACGTGGAAGACGGATCGGCCGGTATCTGAATGATGTGCATTCGGCCTATCGACCGCAAAGCCATTCGGTGCAAGGCGATACCTACATTGCCAATCCTTGTGCGGTCTATACCGGGCTTGATTTGCGCAAAGGGCTCATTACCTTCGGCGGCCACAAAATTTTCGCCGCGGAAGATTACTCCTTTCTGCATAAGCCGAGGATCGTCGGGGATCGCAGCAAGGCATTCAGCATTCGAGAGGCCCTCGACCTTCGCGACTCGATTTCCTTCGATATGGCGCCGGGTATTGAAAGCGTCGTGCTGCCGAGTGTGCCGGAGTGCTTTCTGGGCTTCGTCCATGAAGGTCTGCCATTTGCGACAACGCTCACAGAAAACATGGAAACGGCTTTGGCACTGGAAAAATACAAGCTGGCAGGCAAGCGGCAATTCTGGTTCAGCTTTTACCAGGCACCGACCGAGTACATCATGGAAAAAATGGTGCCCAACTACGAGGAAACCCGCGTCAGTGTTGCGATTGGCCCTGATCAGCGTTTTCTGCACGTCCCCCCATTGCCGCAGGAGGTGCACGGTTACCTTTGCTATGACATCGATGCCACTGGCGGGCACTGCTCGATCACCCTGACCGAGGGCGTCAAGTCGTTGCGGCTGCAGGTTTCCTCCGATGATCCAATGACGTGGTCATTGCGTGCCCCATGGGTGAGTGCGGCGGCGGTGAAGCTGGAACAGGATACTTTTCAGTTGGGCTCGATGCGGGTGCAGGTGCCCGCCAGGAGTGTCGTGTACCTGCAACTTGCGGAGGGCTTCTATCAGGTTGGCTGGGCAACGGGAGCGCTGCTCTTTGCTGAACTCGACGCGCTCAACGATGCCGACGGCCCGGCCACGCGCAAGCATTTGCGCGAACTCGCCCGCGCTCATCGTCTGGCCGATGGCCCGACGGTCATCCGCAACTATCACGATGCCCTGACTGGTGTTCGTACCACGGCCTGGTACGACCACACCGAAGATGCCATGCACTTGGTGCGCGGACTGGACCCACAGTATGCGGCGCAGATCTGCATCGGCCCGAAGATCGGCGAGGAGATGTTTTATTACTGCCCGGCGCAGGGAATCATCTGGCGTACGGATCTGGTCACCGGGCAGATCAAACGCACTTACCGGGTGATGAAAATACATTCATCAAAAAACCCCTGCATTGTTTCGATTCAGGCGACGCCAGAGGGTTTGCTGCAGGTGGTCCAGCGCTTTGAAGACATGTGGAAAAGCTTCTACAAGCTGACTTACCTGCTCGGCGAAGACTACCTCGCCCTTACTGCGATCTCCGATATGAATTCAGACCATCCGTGGATCATTCGCGAAGGACGCGACAATGTTTCGGATTTCCTCCGACGGCACGACTACCCATACCATGAGGTACTTGATGACCAGAGAGTGGAATTCACACTGGGCGCAATGATTACGATCGACACCTTCGACGAGAATTTGCGCAAAGCCACCCGAGCCTGGGTGCGCAGTGAAGATGAGCGCGTCATTCGGCCTGTGCTGCGCAATACGGAAGGTACACCTGACTTTCTCGATTGGGTGCTGCTTGATCCGCTTCAATCAAGCGGCGATACAGTGTTGTTTCATCATCTTGGCCATCGCCTTGTTTATCGACAGCACATCGGCGCAGCGGATCAGATGCCCGAGATGTTTGCACAAAGTGTCTTGCACCTTGAGGTGCAGCATGTGCACCGCCAGGGCGGACAATACGTCATCCTCACTGACGAAGGCATGCTGTTCCAGATGAATGACGACGGCCAGACCCGGCTGGTGGGACTCAATCACGCATGGCTGTCGGCCCGCCAGCAGCGCACTGGGCAAGGGTTCAAGTGGTGGGATACGGTCAGGACCAACATTCAGAACGGGTCCGCCGATGGCGTGGAAGTCGGGGGTATCAGCGATGCAACGGGCAAGACATCGCTGTATGTCATCTATCTGGATCAGCAATTTCTGATTGCCGACACGGCGGGCAAAGCCATGCGCGTGTTGAGGCTGACGCCAGATAAAAAAGCGGCGTGGATGATGGACTGGGCAACCGGTCGAATCTATCGTCAGCCCTTCATGGCGCCTGAAAGCCTGGCGGCGGCATTCGGTTCGGGGACGCGTCTGCTGCAGGCGCACTTGCTGGCCCCGATGCAGCGAGTCATGCCGCGGGACACTTTTGCCTGGGCCGTGCCCCATGGAGCCGGCCTGCACGTCCGCCGGCATGACCACGTGCTGTTCAACCTGGTTGACGGCGAGCCACCGCGTATCGTCGGTGTGGAAGTCGAATTCTTCAATGGCCTGGCGTCTCGTCAGGCGCGGGAGCAAAAGTTGGCGCGACTGCTTGCCGGTCAGCGTAGCGGTCCTTACCTCTTTGCGGGCAGGAGCGATAATCTTTGCAGCTGGTATGACGTCGCAGCCGGCCGTCTGCTCAGTGTCGCGGTGTCAGGACGTGAATGGCCACAATATCTGGGCGTGGCGAACGATCAGACCCTGGTGCTGCATGACCCTGTAACGGGCCGACTGTTCAGCAATACCAGTGAAGACATTGAACCCATCGATATATGGATGACTGTGGAAGCGGTCAGCCGGATTGCAGATACGCTGGTTATCGACGGTATTGGCTCATCGGGCAGGATTGTAGCGATTCCGGATGGCGTCGATACACTGGTACTCAAGTTTGCGAAATCTGCAGATTACCTTTCACTGGCCCGACAGACTTGGGATCGGCTTGATTGCCTGATTGTCGACGCCGAGGAAGCAGGCATTCATCTGGCGTTGACACTAGAGCCGATGCAGCGATGGCTGGTCTCGAGGTCCGACGGCCATTTGCTGCTGACGGATCCCGATTCGGGAAGCAGCATCATCTTGCGCAATGCCACGAGCCTTGATGCGGCACGGCAACAGCAGGTGACATTCGGGATTGCGTTACCTGACGAAATCTCGGTGACCGTTAGCCTGGAGGAGCTGATGAGTGCGATGGCCACGGAACCCCTGCTGGAACTCGGCGCGCTGATCGGGCTGTCCATCGACCAGTAAGCCATTGCGAGCTGGCAGATCAGACCGGGCTGCGGAGATTTTCCTCCGCAGCCCTTTTTCGTTCAGGACACCAGATAGCCCTTGATCCCGGTAAAGATGATCTGCGCCGCCAGTGCGCAGACGAAAAGGCCCATCAGCCGGCTGACGATCTGCAGGCCCTGATCACCGAGCACCCGTTCGATGTGATTGGACAGATACAGCACCACCCCTACGGTGAAACTGGCCAGAGTGATGCTCATGATCGCGGTCAGTTTGTCGTCCCAGTGTGGTTGGCTGACGCCCATCACCAGCAGCGCACCGATGGTGCCCGGGCCGACGGTCAGCGGAATGGTCAGCGGGACGATCGTCACGTCCTGTTGCACGTTGTCACTCTGCACCACAGGCTTGCCTTGGGCCATGCCCAATGCCGAGATGAACAGCACGCTGCCGGCACCGATGCGGAATGCGTCCGCAGTGATCCCGAATACATCGAAAATCACCCGCCCGAACAGATAAAGCAGGACGCTGGAGATCAGAGTGGCGATCGCCACTTTCCAGGCCAGGCGCCGCTGTTCCTTGCGCGAGTAGCCACGAGTCAGGCTGATGAAGCAGGACAACACGAAGAACGGGCTGTAGAGCACCAGCATCTTCAGGTAAACGCTGAATAACACGTGGAGCATGAGGGCGACTCGCATCCGGAGAGTGATGACGGCGAGTCTATCAGTCGGTTAGTTGCTTGTGTGTGCAGAAGATTCTGCGCGAGGCAGTCGGTTTTTCGTTTTTTGTTTGATAGTTGTTTTGTGTGATGTTGTTAGTTGCATCTTGATTGCTGGATAAGATGTTACAGATTTGAGTTTGTAGTGCTGGGCTTGTTTGTTTATTGTTTTCTTGCAAGTTCAAGAGGGGCTTGCCTACTAATTAATAAGGACTTTTATTGTGCATGGTCAAATCGTTAATGAGCTTTATATCTCTTCCTGTATTAACGCGATTGAAGCCTGTGATGTGGGTGCGCCGGTTATTCGCTCTCGTGGCCTGTTGGCTGTAGGGGACGAAATCGAGGCACCGTCGAAAGGCTCTGTTGTCGGCGAAGTCACAATGGGTTTTTCTGGCAAACTTTCGGATCAGAACAAGTCGGATGCCCAGAACGCTCTTCTGTTCGCTACACGTGCAGCGAACAAGCTATACCCCGAAGAGCATCAGGGCCGAGAGTGGTATAAGCGGTTCCGTGAGGTGATGACCCTCGCTGGCTGGACGCCTGTCGATCAGTACTACAATGACCTCAGTATCGAAGGCACGAGTGTGCGGATGGACAAGCTGGTACTGGAGATTCTGGGTTCCGTGCTGGCTAATGTTGCACTGCCAGGGCCAACCAGCGTTCTGATGCTGAAGGTCGCGGGTGATGCAATCTCGGCCCTGCAAAAACGGGACACTGCTGCGTTGACCGCTTATGAGCGAAATTTGCTGGACCACGGCGTGGGCGGCATCTCGACCGGAGCGTGTGTCGAACTCGACGGTGAGGCAATCATGGCGCTGGGAACGGTGCGTTTTCTGCGCAAGAACACCTCTACCAAAGTGATGTTCGTGGATGTCGATGTTCGTAATGTAAGTTTGTATCGAGCTCAAACTTTCTTTGCCAAAAACACCGACGTCGCCAACGCAGTGCGTGAGACGATCAAGAAAAAGCTGGTGGGTATCGATCAGATTGAAGATATTGATATCTGATAAATCGAAAAAAGCAGTCGAAGGTCGACTGCTTTTTTTTGGGGGCGATTATATGAATTGCAAATATTCCGTTTTGATCGTTGCGGGTGCCGTTGTAATGATTCCGCCGGCAGACAAACCGGAACGCTATCAGGATTTAATAAACTCTCTGTTGTTGGCGCAACTGGCGGCTAACAAGAAACTTGAGAAAGATCCGGGTATTGCCTGGTATGACGTCTACATGGAATTTCTGGACAAATATTGGCTGCGACATTTCAGAGCACGGTTGGATCTGTCCGTCGCACAGGGTAACAGCGTGTCTGTCGTTGACTGGGTGGTCGCTCCTGAGTTCGGGGGTGCTGTGGAGCAATGTGGCGTTGCAAACGCAGTCATGCGTCGACTGGCAGCACTTTCCGCAAGCGAGCCGGCACTAGAGCTGCTGCGTGGTTACATGCAGAAAGGCGCCAGCGATGCATCGACGGATCAGTCAGATGTTTCCAGAATCATACGGCTGTTGGTGGTCGTGGCGCACTCGCCGATGTCGATGAGCAGCGTCTACATCGAATTTGCGACTGGACGGATTCTCGCTGACAACCCTTTGGCCGAGCTATTCCAGGCTGAGGATATTCGCGGCAGTGTTTGCAGACGCTCTGCCAGTGCCAATTTGTCCGAAACGCTCTATGGGCCGGTTCGCGCAGCCATCGCCCTGAAAGTCCAGGACAGGCTTGAAGCTAACGTGGCGTTGTTGAGGCTGAATGAAGACGTTCCAGCCGAAGAGAACGGCGCAGCCGATTGAGTCACGCTCGAACTGGCGTGGTACCCCTGCTTAAAAGGTCGAGGCCGTACGGTTCTGCTGATCGCGCTGGGCTACCCAGTGTTCGATCAGCTCGCGCAGTTGCGACAGCTCCACCGGTTTGGCCATGTGGCCATCCATCCCGGCCTGACGCGCGCGTTCCTTGTGTTCGGCGAGGATGTGCGCGGTCAGCGCGACAATCGGCGTGCGTATACGCTGATTGCTGACCTCCCACGCCCGTAGCTGCTGGGTCGCCGAGAAGCCATCGAGGATCGGCATTTCGCAGTCCATCAGCACCAGATCGTAACGCTGGGCCTTCATCGCCTGCAGGGCCTCTTCGCCATTGCTGGCGGTGTCTGGTTGCAGGTTGAGTTTGCCGAGCATGCCGCGAATCACTTTGGTCGAAATCGTGTTGTCTTCGGCGACGAGAATGCGGAAATCGCTCGGCACCTTGGCCGCCGTCGCGGGAGTGACCACTTGCGGCTGGAACACTACCTGACCTTTATTGCGCTGGTTCAACTCGTCGGCCAGCGTGGTCTTGAGCGTATAGCCGGCCACCGGTTTGGCGAGGATGCGTTTGATCCCGGAGTTGCGCGCGATGATCTTGCTCGGCGCGTTACTGATGCCGGTGAGCATGATCAACAGGATGTCGTGATTGAGGCTCGGGTCTTCCTTGATCTTGGCCGCCAGTTGCATGCCGGTCATGCCGGGCATGTTCTGGTCCAGCAGCACCACATCGAAGTAGTCGCGCAGGTGCGCCTTGGTGCGCAGCAGCGCCAGCGCTTCCTTGCCCGATGGCACGGCGCTGACGTTCAGACCCCAGGCGCTGCATTGCTGCACCAGCACTTTGCGGCAGGTATCGTTGTCGTCCACCACCAGCACGCGCGCACCTTGCAACGGGCCGTCGAGGTCGGAGGTCGGGTGTTCCAGACGATCCGGGTCCAGTGGCAGGGTCAGCCACAAGGTGCTGCCCTGATTGGCGCCGCTCTTGATCCCGAACTCGCCGTGCATCAGGCGGATCAGTTGCCGCGCAATCACCAGCCCGAGGTTGCCACCCAGACGGTTGGCCGAGAGGAAGTGTTTGCTGTGCAGTTCGGCGTGCATCAGCGCATCGCGCTCCTCCGGTTCCATCGGCTGACCACTGTCCTGCACGGCGATGCGCAGGCGCGGTTTGACGCTGCGCTCGTCGAGGGCGACGACGATCAGCACTTCGCCTTCGTCGGTTTTCTTCAGGGCGTTTTCCAGCAGGCTCAGCAGGGTCTGGCGCAAGCGGGTCGGGTCGCCGCTGATCACGCGCGGCACTTGCGGCTGGATGAAGCTGATCAGCTCGACGTTCTGCTGTTCGGCCTTGGCCCGGTAGATGCTCAGGCAGTCGTCGATCAGCGCGTTGAGGTCGAACTGCACATCGTCCAGTTCAATCTGTCCGGATTCGAGCTTGGAAATGTCGAGAATCTCGTTGATCAACGTCAGCAGTTCGTTGCCGGCACTGTGGATGGTTTGCACGTAATCGCGTTGCTTGACCGACAGTGGCGTGCCCAGCAGCAGCTCGGTCATGCCCAGCACGCCGTTCATCGGGGTGCGGATTTCGTGGCTGATCTTGGCGAGGAATTCGGCTTTGGCGTTGATCTCGGCATTGCTCGCGGCAAGATCGCGGCTGATGCTGAACCGGCTTTCGGTGATGCTCCGCTGGCGTTCACCCAAGGCGATGCTCATCAGCAAGCCACTGATGCAGATGAAACCCATCAGGGTCATGATCAGGCCTTGCGGCGCCACCAGGGTCAGCCCCAGCAGGGCCGGCAAAATAATCAGCGTACCGATGTTGAACACCACCATCCCGGCAACGAACAGCCGCGCCGGGCGATAACCTTTTTGCCAGTGATAGAAGCCGACCAGCAACATGCTCAGACCGGCCAGCGCCACCAGCGCGTAGGTGATGATGTTCAGCGGCAGGGTGTTGACGAATAACAGCAGCAGGCTGCAGATCACGATGAACAGAATGTCGCCCAGCAACAGTTTGTTCAGCGGGTGCGGGCCGAGTGGGGCGAAGAAGCGCAGGGCGAACATCAGCCCGGCCGGGGCGGTCAGCAGCAACGCCAGATAGGCGCCCGGGGTCTGGATCGCGTGCCAGTTCGGCAACCACGGGCCGGCGAGGTTGAGCAACAGCAACAGACTCAGGCCCAGCAGTCCTTCGCAGACCGCCAGCCACAGGCTGCTGCGCGAGCGGGAGTAGGCGTAGCGCACAAGATTGTGCAGCAGCAACATGCCGAGGCAGCCGAACAGCAGACCGAAGATCAGCGTCTGGTTCTGGTTGGCGGCACTCATCACCGCCGATTGCAGGGTGATGTGCGGGCGCAGCTGATGGTCGGAAACCATCCGCAGATAAACATCGAGGGATTTGTCGCTCTGCGGCAAGGGCAGCAGAAAATCGCTGCTCGGCAGCGGCCGTTCGACTTGTGGCTGCTGGGTGCCGGAGGTGCGTTGTTCGATCAGCTTGTCGCCGTCGAGCACGTAGAGACTGAGGTTGGACAGGTCGGGGGCAAAGATCCGCAGCACTTGTTCGTGCTTGCCCGGCGCCAGTTTGAAGCGCAGCCACAGTGCGCCATCGGGCTCAGCCGCCGTGAGGCGATCAAGTTCGATGGGGCTGAATTGATTGGTGTAGCGAGCCGAGCGGATGTCGCTCAGTTGCAGATTGCCCTGATCGTCAAGCAATACCGACCAGCCACTGCCTTGCGCGGCCTGGGCCGGGAGCATGCAGAGCAAGGTCAGCAACGTGACGGTGAAACTTATGGCAATCCTGAGCCAGCGCACGGCGAAATCCCTTCGTAGGTTGATGCCAGAATATAACGATGCGCGGCGGCGGAACAGCCCGGCGAGGGACTGCATCCCGCGCCGGACGTGAAGGACAGCTTATTCCTGCGTTTCGCCACGTTCACGGGCAATGGCGCGGTAGCCAATGTCCTTGCGGTAGAAGCAACCTTCCCAGTCGATGGCGGCGGCCAGCTTGTAGGCTTGCTGCTGCGCTTCGCTCACGCTGGCGCCCATGGCGGTGGCGCAGAGTACGCGACCACCGGCCGTTACCACGTTGCCATCCTTCAGCGCCGTACCGGCGTGGAAGACTTTGCCTTCCAGGCCTGCGGCTGCGTCCAGGCCGTTGATCGCCGCACCCTTGGCGTAGTCGCCCGGGTAGCCGCCAGCGGCCAGTACGATGCCGACGCTCGGACGCGGATCCCACTGTGCTTCAACCTTGTCCAGCGCTTGCGCCAGAGCGGCTTCGACCAGCAGCACCAGGCTCGACTGCAGACGCAGCATCACCGGTTGGGTTTCCGGGTCGCCGAAGCGGCAGTTGAATTCGATGACTTTCGGGTTGCCGGCCTTGTCGATCATCAGACCGGCGTACAGGAAACCAGTGTAGACGTTGCCTTCTTCGGCCATGCCGCGCACGGTCGGCCAGATCACCTGGTCCATCACACGCTGGTGCACGTCGGCGGTGACCACCGGGGCAGGGGAGTAGGCACCCATGCCGCCGGTGTTCGGGCCGCTGTCGCCGTCGCCAACACGTTTGTGGTCCTGGCTGGTGGCCATCGGCAGCACGTTCTTGCCGTCGACCATGACGATGAACGAGGCTTCTTCGCCGTCGAGGAATTCTTCGATCACCACGCGCGAACCGGCGTCGCCGAAGGCGTTGCCGGCGAGCATGTCGCGCACGGCGTCTTCGGCTTCGGCCAGGGTCATGGCAACGATCACGCCTTTACCGGCGGCCAGGCCATCGGCCTTGATCACGATCGGTGCGCCTTTTTCACGCAGGTAAGCCAGGGCCGGCTCGATCTCGGTGAAGTTCTGGTAGTCGGCGGTCGGAATCTTGTGGCGCGCGAGGAAATCCTTGGTGAAGGCTTTAGAGCCTTCCAGCTGTGCAGCGCCGGCGGTCGGGCCGAAGCAGTCCAGGCCACGGGAGCGGAACAGATCGACCACGCCGGCCACCAGCGGCACTTCCGGGCCGACGATGGTCAGGGAAACGTTTTTCTCGGCGAAGTCGGCCAGTTGCTCAAGGGCCAGCACGTCGATGGCGACGTTCTCGCACTTGGCTTCAATCGCGGTACCGGCGTTGCCCGGCGCGACGAAAACCTTCTGCACGCGCGGATCCTGAGCCACTTTCCAGGCCAGGGCGTGTTCACGGCCACCGCTGCCAATGATCAAAACATTCATTTCAAAAACCTCAAAAATCTGTCAGGCGCTGCTGGAGCGCTTTATGTGGGAGCGGGCTTGCTCGCGAAAGCGGTGTGTCAGGCAAAACGGCTGTTGCTGACAGATTGCATTCGCGAGCAAGCCCGCTCCCACATTTGGATCGGGTTGTATCAGTGACGGAAGTGGCGCATGCCGGTGAATACCATGGCGATACCGGCTTCGTCAGCTGCAGCGATCACTTCAGCGTCACGCATCGAGCCGCCTGGCTGGATCACTGCAGTGATGCCAACCTTGGCCGCGTTGTCCAGACCGTCGCGGAACGGGAAGAACGCGTCCGAGGCCATCACCGAACCGGCCACTTGCAGACCGGCGTGCTCAGCCTTGATCGCGGCGATACGCGCGGAGTTTACGCGGCTCATCTGGCCGGCGCCGACACCGATGGTCTGACGGTTCTTGGCGTAGACGATGGCGTTGGACTTGACGTACTTGGCGACTTTCCAGGCGAAGATCAGGTCGTGGATTTCCTGTTCGGTCGGTGCGCGCTGGGTCACCACTTTCAGGTCGTCGGTGCCGATCATACCGATGTCGCGGCTCTGCACCAGCAGGCCACCGTTGACGCGCTTGTAGTCCCAGGCCGGAACGCGATCCGCCGACCACTCGCCGCAGGCCAGCAGGCGCACGTTGGCTTTGGCCGCCACAACAGCACGGGCTTCTGCGCTGACGCTTGGAGCAATGATCACTTCCACGAACTGACGCTCGACGATCGCCTTGGCGGTCTCGGCATCCAGTTCACGGTTGAAGGCGATGATGCCGCCGAAGGCCGACTCGGTGTCGGTGGCGTAGGCCAGTTCGTAGGCCTGACGGATGCCGCCCTCGGCGTCCGGGCTCACGGCCACGCCGCACGGGTTGGCATGCTTGACGATCACGCAGGCCGGCTTGACGAAGCTCTTCACGCATTCCAGCGCGGCGTCGGTGTCGGCCACGTTGTTGTACGACAGCTCTTTGCCTTGCAGTTGGGTCGCGGTGGCGATGCCGACTTCAGCAGGCTTGGCTTCCACGTAGAACGCCGCGCTCTGGTGCGGGTTCTCGCCGTAGCGCATTTCCTGGGCCTTGATGAACTGGCTGTTGAAGGTGCGCGGGAATTCGCTGCGACCTTCGGTGCTCAGTACGTCGGCAGCCTGATTCACGGTGCCCATGTAGTTGGCGATCATGCCGTCGTAGGCGGCGGTGTGTTCGAACGCCTTGAGCATCAGGTCGAAACGCTGAGCGTAGGTCAGGCCGCCGGCCTTGAGGTTTTGCAGAACGTTGGCGTAATCGCTGGCATTCACCACGATCGCCACGTCTTTATGGTTTTTCGCTGCCGAACGAACCATGGTCGGGCCACCGATGTCGATGTTCTCGATCGCAGTCGGCAGGTCGCAGCCGGGCTTGTTGATGGTGGCTTCGAACGGGTACAGGTTGACCGCAACCAGGTCGATCGGCTTGATGCCGTGCTCGTTCATGATTGCATCGTCGATACCGCGACGACCGAGGATCCCGCCGTGGATTTTCGGGTGCAGGGTTTTCACCCGACCGTCCATCATTTCCGCGAAACCGGTGTAATCCGCGACTTCCACTGCGGCAACACCGTTGTCGCGCAGCAGCTTGAACGTCCCGCCGGTGGAGAGGATCTCGACGCCGAGGGCTTCAAGCTCCTTGGCGAATTCGAGGATCCCGGTCTTGTCGGAAACGCTGATCAAGGCGCGGCGGATCGGCAGGCGGGTAGTCTGGTCGGTCATCTCAATTTCCATCAAAAGCAAAGGAAGTCAGCAAAAAAGGCGACCGGTTTTACGCGGGCGCCTTTCTGGTTTGATTGAATGCTTACAGCAGATCGTACTGCTTGAGTTTCTTGCGCAGCGTGCCGCGGTTGAGTCCGAGCAGCTCGCTGGCCTTGGTCTGATTGCCCTTGACGTAGTTCATCACGCTTTCGAGCAGGGGAGCCTCGACTTCGGAGAGCACCAGGTTGTACACATCCGTGACGGACGCGCCCTCAAGGTGGGCGAAATAATTGTGCAGCGCCTTCTCGACACTCCCGCGAAGGGTCTGACCTTCTTCGCTCGGGGTATTGAGGTGCTGTTTCAAATTCACGTTGTCGCTCACGGGTGCTGTTCCACTCACTAAAGTCTCGGTCATCATCGTCATGCGGCCACCCCTTCTTCGTCCCCTGTCAGGCTCTTGTAACGCTCGGCGAAGAACTCCCGAACGTTGGCGCATTGTGTTTCCGTACCATCCAAACGATTGAAGTGGGCGCGAAACTCCCTGGCGCCCGGCAAGGTTGCGAGATACCAGCCCACATGCTTGCGGGCAATACGGACGCCCATCACATCCCCATAGAAGGCGTGAAGTGCGGCCAGATGCTCCAGCAGGATGCGTTCCACTTCGCTCAGCTCCGGCGCCGGCAATTTCTCGCCGGTACGCAGGAAGTGTTCGATCTCGCGAAAAATCCATGGCCGCCCCTGGGCAGCCCGGCCTATCAGCAGGCCATCGGCACCGGTCGCGTCAAGCACGTAACGGGCCTTTTCCGGCGAATCGATATCGCCATTGGCAAACACCGGGATCGACACCGCCTGCTTGATCGCGGCAATCGTGTCGTACTCGGCTTCGCCGGTGTACAGATCGGCGCGCGTGCGGCCATGCACGGCCAGCGCGGTGATCCCGGCCTGCTCGGCGATCTTCGCCACAGTCAGGCCGTTCTTGTTGTCGCGATCCCATCCGGTGCGGATCTTCAGGGTCACCGGCACATCCACTGCAGCGACGACGGCCTGCAGGATCTCGGTCACCAGTGCTTCGTCTTTCAATAACGCGGAACCGGCGGCCTTGTTGCAGACCTTCTTTGCCGGGCAACCCATGTTGATATCAATAATCTGTGCGCCCAGTTCGACGTTGGCCCGTGCCGCGTCCGCCAGCATCTGCGCATCGCCACCGGCAATCTGCACCGAGCGTGGCTCGGGATCGCCTTCGTGGATCATGCGCATGCGCGACTTGCGGGTATTCCACAGGCTCATGTCACTGGTGACCATTTCCGAGACTACAAGCCCTGCGCCCAAACGCTTGCACAGCTGACGAAAGGGCTGGTCGGTGACGCCCGCCATCGGGGCGAGAATCAAACCGTTCTGCAATGTATATGGGCCGATGCGTACCGCCGACATAGGACTTCCCTGAAGTGGGGCCGGATCATGAGAGTTCGAAAAAGGGTTGGCATGATACCCGCTCTCGATGACTGGATAAAGGCTGAATTGAACAAAATCTGAACAGTTATTCTGTTATTACCAGCGGTTTGGTAAGCGCGGGCGAAGTCAGAAAACTGCCGTCAAACCTGAAGCGATGAAGCGATTCACTCGGGCGAGTGGAAACTCAGGCTGTAATTCACCGCTTTGGGGCCTGGATCAAGGATATCCAGCGCGATGTGGATTGGGGTTTGCGGCGGCATTTCCGCCATGCCCTCAAGGTCGCCGTTGAGGTATTCGCCGGGTTTGAAGCGACGACTGGCGATCAGATGACCGTTGAGGTCAGCGAAGCGCAGCTCCAGCAACGGAAATGGCTGGGAGAACGTCGCGCGGTTGTAGATGATCGCATCCACCACCAGCGCCCCGCTGAATTCCGGATGGCTGCGCACCACCAGATTGCTGCTTTTGATTTTGCCGATGTCGACCTTGGACGGCACCGTGCAGCCGATCTGCGGGCAGAACTGCTGAAACCATGGGCGGTACTGATCCTGCCGCGCCAGTTCATCGAAGTGATAGGCAATGTACTGGCCGGCCAGACCGGCGGCAGCTAGCAGCACCAGCAAAGCCCAGAGCAGACGCCGGCCCCAGGGCGAACGGCGTTTCTGCCAGTCCAGTTGCAGCGGGTCGTCGGTCAGGTCCTGCAACACTTCGGCGCGTTGACGTTTTTTGCGCAGCGGTTCGACCGATGGCAAGTCGTCATCGTCCGGCTCGACGTTGGCCGACAGGCGTTCACGACGGGCATTCGGATCGATCGGGTCGTGCAGGCGCAGTTGCGGGATCGGCGGTTCATCGTCCAGATCCACCGGCTCCAGCGACAGGGAAGGCTCGGTGCGCGCGGTGTTTACCGGTTCCGGTTCGACGGCATCTGGCTCGACGTCATCTTCGGGCTCGGGCAGACGTTCATCGTCGCGTGCGCTGAACAGGCTGTCGCGCCACTCCGTTTCATCGGCTTCAGGACTGTCGCGCCGGGCGCTCAGGGACTCTTCGCGCTGACGACCGAATTCGGTGGTCGGCTGGATTTCCCGTTGTTCGAGGCGGGCGAGTTCTTCGTCCAGATCGAGGCTGTCCAGGTCCAGCTCGCTGGCGCTCCATTGCTTTTGGCTGAGGGCGCGCGGCGCGGGCGGTTCGTCATTGACGGGGGCTTCGACCACTGGCGGCGGCTCGCTGACCACTGCCTGAGACGGTGCTGGCTGGACAATGGACGGCGCCACCGGAGTGACCGCTTCCTTGCCGGCGTGTTGTTCCAGCAGCTGTTTGGCGGCGTTGAACACTTGCAGGCAGGAGCCACAGCGAACCACCCCGCGGGCCACGCTCAACTGAGCATGGCTGACGCGGAAGCTGGTTTGGCAATGCGGGCACTGGGTGACGAAGCTGTCGGTCATGCGGCGATCCGGTTTATGCAGGCGGTCATTCTAGCGCCGACGGCCGGTGATACGCACCCAGCCATCGCGATTGGCGATCGGGTCCAGATCAAAGTCCTGCGCATAGGCGGCAGCGACTTCTTCACCTTGTTCGGCGAGGATGCCTGACAGTGCCAGACGACCGCCGGTTTTCACCAGGCCGGACAGCTGCGGCGCCAGGGAAACCAGCGGGCCGGCCAGAATGTTGGCCACCAGCACGTCGGCTTTGACCTGCGGCAAATCTTCCGGCAGGTACAGCGGGAACAGCTCGTCGGCAATATTGTTGCGCCCGGCGTTGTCGCGCGAGGCTTCCAGCGCCTGCACGTCGATGTCGGTGCCGACGGCTTCTTTCGCGCCGAGCAGCAGGGCGGCGATCGCCAGAATTCCCGAGCCGCAGCCGAAGTCCAGGACGTTGCAGTCTTTCAGGTCCTGACCGTCGAGCCATTCCAGGCACAGGGCGGTGGTCGGGTGGGTGCCGGTGCCGAACGCCAGGCCCGGATCCAGCAACAGATTGACCGCGTCAGGCTCGGGCGCGGCGTGCCAGCTCGGCACGATCCACAGGCGCTGACCGAAACGCATTGGCTGGAAGCCGTCCATCCAGCTGCGTTCCCAGTCCTGGTCTTCGATGACTTCGCTGTGATGCTCGGGCAGCGGACTGCCGGTCAGCAGTTCCAGATGCGCGAGCACCGGCGCAGGCTCGGTGCCGCCCTCAAACAGGGCCAGCAGGTGCGTGTGCGCCCACAGTGGGGTGGTGTTGAGTTCCGGCTCGAAGATCGGCTGATCTTCGGCGTCCATGAAGGTCACCGAAACGGCGCCGACTTCAAGGAAAGCGTCTTCGTAGGTTTCGGCTTGTTCCGGGCTGATGGCGAGACGTACTTGCAGCCAAGGCATGGCGGGCACCTTTGAAAAAATATGATTGCAGCCTAGCGGCCAGCGAGAAGCGCGCAAGTTTACGCGAGCGCGCAGGGTTTGTGGGAGCTGCATTGCACCCACGGGGGATTTGAAAACTGTAGAAACAACAAAGCCGCCCGAAGGCGGCCTTGTCTGTGCGGGCTTGAAGCTTAGTGCTTCTCGCCTGCCAGCTTGTGCTCGAGGTAGTGAATGTTCACGCCCCCTTTGCAGAAGCCTTCGTCGCGGGTCAGATCACGGTGCAGCGGGATGTTGGTCTTGATCCCGTCAACCACGATCTCGTCCAGGGCATTACGCATGCGCGCCATGGCTTCGTCGCGGGTGGCGCCGTAAGTGATCAGCTTGCCGATCAGCGAGTCGTAGTTCGGCGGAACTGCATAACCGCTGTACAGGTGCGAATCGACGCGAACGCCGTTGCCGCCTGGGGCGTGGAAATGCTTGACCGTGCCCGGGCTCGGCATGAAGGTTTTCGGGTCTTCAGCGTTGATCCGGCACTCCAGCGAGTGACCGCGGATCACCACGTCATCCTGAGTGAACGACAGCTTGTTGCCAGCGGCGATGCTGAGCATCTCCTTGACGATGTCGATACCGGTGACCATTTCCGAAACCGGGTGCTCCACCTGAACACGGGTGTTCATTTCGATGAAGTAGAAACGACCGTTCTCGTACAGGAACTCGAACGTGCCGGCGCCACGGTAGCCGATGTCGATGCACGCCTTGACGCAGCGAGCCAGAACTTCCTGGCGCGCCTGCTCGTCGATGCCCGGTGCCGGCGCTTCTTCGAGAACCTTCTGGTGACGGCGTTGCAGCGAGCAATCGCGGTCGCCCAGATGGATGGCGTGACCCTGGCCGTCGGACAGTACCTGAACTTCGACGTGACGCGGGTTGGTCAGGAATTTTTCCAGATAGACCATCGGGTTGCCGAACGCCGCGCCAGCTTCGGAGCGGGTCAGTTTCGCCGAGGCGATCAGGTCTTCTTCCTTGTGCACCACGCGCATGCCGCGACCACCGCCGCCGCCAGCGGCTTTGATGATCACCGGGTAGCCGACTTCACGACCGATGCGCAGCGCCGTTTCTTCGTCTTCCGGCAGCGGGCCGTCGGAACCTGGAACGGTAGGCACGCCTGCTTCGATCATCGCGTGCTTGGCCGATACCTTGTCGCCCATCAGGCGAATGGTTTCGGCTTTCGGGCCGATGAAGGCGAAGCCGGAATTCTCGACCTGCTCGGCAAAATCGGCGTTTTCCGCGAGGAAACCGTAGCCTGGGTGAATGGCGGTAGCGCCAGTCACTTCAGCGGCAGCGATGATGGCCGGGATGTGCAGGTAGGACTGAGCGGCAGAAGCCGGGCCGATGCAGACGGACTCGTCTGCCAGACCCAGGTGCATCAGCTCTTTGTCGGCCTTGGAGTAAACGGCGACGGTCTTGATGCCCATCTCTTTGCAGGCACGCAGAATCCGCAGGGCGATCTCACCGCGGTTAGCGATCAGAACTTTTTCCAACTTCGCAGTCATCAAAGGCTCTCCGCAGTTCAAACGATGGTGAACAGCGGTTGGTCGTACTCAACCGGCTGGCCGTCTTCGACGAGGATGGATTCGATCACACCGCTGGTTTCAGCTTCGATGTGGTTCATCATCTTCATGGCTTCGACGATGCACAGGGTGTCGCCTTTCTTCACGGTCTGGCCGACTTCAACGAAGGCTGGCGAGGTTGGCGAAGATTTACGGTAGAAGGTGCCTACCATTGGCGAGCGGGCCACGGTGCCGTTCAGTGCAGGAGCAGCAGCGGCAGCCGGAGCGGCAGCAGCCACTGGAGCAGCGGCGGCAGGCGCAGCGGCCGGAGCCTGCATCGGCGCCGGAGCGTAGTACTGCTGAGCCGGGGTCTTGCTGTGACGGCTGATGCGTACGGACTCTTCGCCTTCCTTGATCTCGAGCTCGTCGATGCCGGACTCTTCCAGCAATTCGATCAGTTTCTTAACTTTACGGATATCCATGAATCATCAACTCCCAAGGGTCGGTCAGGGGCGTTTAACGCTTGTGGTTCAAGTCGTTGCCTGTGTTTCAAGCTGTTCTAGTGCGGCCTCCAGGGCCAGTCGGTAACCGCTGGCGCCAAGGCCGCAGATCACTCCCACCGCTACATCGGAGAAGTAAGAGTGATGGCGGAAAGGTTCGCGCTTGTGCACGTTGGACAAATGCACTTCGATGAATGGGATGCTCACTCCCAGCAGCGCGTCACGTAATGCGACGCTTGTGTGCGTAAAAGCTGCTGGATTGATCAGAATGAAATCGACACCCTCACCGCGAGCGGCGTGGATGCGGTCGATCAATTCGTACTCGGCATTGCTTTGCAGGTGCAGCAGATGATGGCCGGCTTCACGGGCGCGGCGCTCCAGATCCTGATTGATCTGCGCCAGGGTCGTTGACCCATAGGTGCCCGGTTCGCGGGTGCCGAGCAGGTTCAGGTTGGGGCCGTGCAGCACCAGTAGCGTCGCCATCTGCGTGTTCCTTGTTATGAATGAGCAGTCGTCAGAACCCGGCGACTATGCCGCAAAGGCTTTGTGACTGTCCAGTTCTCTGCAATAGCCAGCACGATGACCGATGTTTGCGCGAAATTTGTGACTGAGTGATTTGATCCGGTCATTTGTGGGGGCAGGAATACCGCCTTCGCGAGCAAGCCCGCTCCCACAGGGGTACGCATTCCAATGTGGGAGCGGGCTTGCTCGCGAAGGCGATTTTTCAGACGCGGAATGCCTGCACGGCGGTGTGCAGTTGCCCGCCCAATACCAGCAGGTTCTCGCCCTGTTCGCGACCTTCGCCGATACGCAGCAGGTTATCCCCGCCCAATTGATGGATCCGCTCGCTATGGTCGCGGATCTCGCTGACCGCGCCGCTTTGCTGAGCGGTAATATCGGCGATGCGGATCGCCGTGTCGGAAATGGTCTGGATCGCGCCGACGATTTTATCCAGCGCGCCGTCCGCCGCTTGTGCCTGATTGGCTGTGGCTTCGGCGTGTTCGACCTGTGCGCGCATGCCTTCGACCGATTGTCGGGCAGCAGTTTGCAGGCCGGCGATCAGCGTCTGAATCTCCGCCGTGGCGCCCGCCGTGCGTTGCGCCAGTGAGCGCACTTCTTCGGCCACCACCGCAAAACCACGGCCCATTTCCCCGGCCCGCGCCGCTTCGATCGCCGCATTCAGCGCCAGCAGGTTGGTCTGGTCGGCGATCGAGCGGATCACCGTCAGTACGCCGCCAATGGTCGCCGACTCTTCGGCCAAATGCTCGATCATCTGCGCGTTGCCTTGCACCTCGCCGACCAGCGCGTGCAGGCCGGTGAGGCTCTGGCCGATCACGGTTTGTCCGTGCTCGACGGCCAGTCCGGCATGGCGACTGGCATCGGCGGCCTGTCGTGCATCGCCAGCGACCTGCTGAATCGTCGCTTCCAACTCACCCAGCGAATCGCGGATCAGCGCGGTGTCGCCCGCCTGATGCTCGGCGCCGGTGTGCAGGTCATTGCTCAGCTCGGCCAGGGTGCGGCTGCTGCCTGCGACCTGTTCGGCGTTGCCGCGAATCGTCCCGACCAGATCCACCAGATACGCGCGCAAGCGGTTGAGCGAAGCCTCGATGTCATGCAGTTCGCGGTTGGTCTTGCCCAACTGAATGTCGTTGCTGAAATCGCCTTCGGCCCAGGTCGACAGCGCCGGCGCGAGGTTGGTCAGAGTGCGCGACAGGCGCCGCTGCAAGGTGTCGATCAGCAGGGCGATCAACAGAATCAGGCCGATCATCACGCCCTGCATCAGGCGCACTTCGCCCTGAATCTGCCCGTGCTGGGCGCGTACCACCGGCTCAAGCCCGGCGATCGCCTGTTGCACGGCGGCGATCTTCAGGTGGGTCGCGGTGCTCAGGTCGGTGCGTTTCTGAATCTGCTCGCGGGTGCGTGCCAGCTCCGCCGGGTAGCGACCGAGCAGGCTGTTGAGTTCGCGCTTGAGGCCGACCCCGGCGTCTTCGGCGGCGGCTTTTTCTGTGCTTTCGATGCCCATCATCGCGGCGAAATCATCACTGCCGGATTCATGCTTGGCGACTACGCCGAGCAGGGGCAGGGCGTCGATGGCCTGAGCCTGGGTGAGGATGTTGTCGACTTCGCGCTCGACGTCGGCGGCCAGTTCACTGCGGCCGCTGCTGACCAGTTTGTCGCGGGCCAGCGACAGCTTGCCCAAGTGCTGCGAAGCGACGAGCAGCGGCGTCAGATACGTCGCGTTGCCATTGGCGTAGGTGCTGAGTTGATCGAGGCTGGCGCTCAGTTCGCGTTCGGCTTGCAGCAGCAGTGCTTGCGGATCACCGGCCAGTTTGCCGGCGGCGAGCAGGTCGGTTTTGCTGAACTCTTCGAGGCTCGACAGACTCGGGCGCAGGGTCTCGGCCAGTGCCGGCGGCAGTTCGCCGAGCTCCTTCTGCAGGCCGTCGATGGTCTGGCTGGCGCTGCTCAGGCGCAGGGCGTCGCCGCTGGCGAGGTAGTCCTCGACATTGCGCGCCACGTCATTCTGAAATTGCTGCGACAGGCCGAGGTAGCGCTCCATCAACAGATACGGACGCTCCAGGGCTTTTTGCGACCACCACAGCGTCGCGCCGAGGGCCACGCAAACGGCGACCAGCAGCAGAGTGTTGAGATTGGTGAGCAACTTCAGGCGCATGACGGCTACCAACGGCAGAAATGGTAAGCGCCTGAATTTATTGCGGTTCTGTTACAGGGTTATGACCGAATCAGTGGATTCCGATGAAAAGGTGGCACTTTGCTTTGAGTCGCGCGCGGTCTGCACTCGATTGCGTCCGGCACCTTTGGCGCGGTACAGCGCTTCGTCGGCCTGGCTGGCCATCATCAGGCTGTCGGAATCCTCGTGCATTTCCACCACGCCGGCGCTGAAGGTGCACCACAAATCGTGCGGTTGCGCCGGGTAGTGGATTTCGGCGAAGCGCTGGCGGATCTCGTCGAGCACTTTGTGCGCCGCTTCTATATCCGTGTCGGGCATGACGATGGCGAATTCTTCGCCACCGTACCGGCCGATGAAGTCGGTCTTGCGCAGGCGTTGCTTGAGGAACAGCGCCAGGCTCTTGATCACTCGGTCGCCCATCGGATGGCCGTGACTGTCATTGACTCGCTTGAAGTGGTCGATGTCGAGCATGGCAAAGCTCAGCGGCTTGTTCTCGCGACGGGCGCGGAACGAGCAGTCTTCGAGCAATTGCAGGATGTGCGTGTGGTTGTACAGGCCGGTGAGGCTGTCGCGGACCATGCGTGCCTTGAGATTGCGCGCGCGGGCGGCGCGGTTGCGCACAGTCGTAATCAGATGCCGAGGCTTGATCGGTTTGGTAAGGAAATCGTCGCCGCCCTCGCTCATGGCGTCGAGCTGCTTGTCCAGATCGTCCTCGGCCGAAAGATAAATGATCGGCACACTGACGTAGCGGTCGTTGTGGCGGATGACCTTGGCCAGTTCGGTGCCGGTGCAGGCCGGCATGTACATGTCGAGGATGATCAGATCCGGCTGGAAGTCCGCCAGTTCTGCCATCGCCTGGATCGGTTCGATCAGGGTGCGTGTGACGATTCCGGCGCTGTTGAGCAGGCGCTCGGTGTGCAAGGCCTGGGCGCGAGAGTCGTCGATGATCAGCACTTTATAAGGTTCATACTGGGCGACGCACGTCAGCACTTCGATCTTCTCCAGCAGGCTCGACGCTTCGAGGGTGCCGGTGAGAAATTCCTGGCCGCCGGCGCGCACGGCGGCGAGGCGCGTCGGGGTGTCGGTTTCGTGCAGGCTGAAAAACAGCAGCGGCAGCGGTTCTTCCAGGCCAACCTGAGCTTCGGCAGCCAGTTGCAGGCCGACGCCTGCGCCGCTGAAGTCCACGTCCATGACGATCGCGGCGGGCAAGCGCTCGACCATCGAGGAGCGAAACGCCGCGACACTGTCCAGCGCCTGCGCGGTCAGGCCGAAAAACTCCAACTGCTTGGCCAGCCGCTCGGCGCGGTCGTGATCCTGCAACATGACGTAGATCGGTTTGCGCAGCGGCGGCAGGAAGGTCTGGTCGAGTTGATCGCCATGCCGCAGACCGGTACGCGACAGACGCTGCATCAAACGATTGAGGTCAGTGATCAGACCGCTGCTCAGGCGTCCGCGATTGGCGTCCACCGCTTCCAGCGACTGGCCGATATGACGCGCGAGTTGCGTATGCTCGGGCTGCTCGAAGCGCTCGGCAAAACGCAGCAGGCGCAGATTGGCCTCGCTCAGTTCGGCGAGGTCGGCGGTGGACCACTCACTGCGTTGCAGGCGCTGCCATATCTCAAGAATCTGACGTGCCTGATGAATTACCCGCTGGGCAAAGTGGTGCTTGAGGCGCTCACGGCTGGGGTCTTCTGGCTCGGTCATATCCTGACTACTAGTTAGGGCGCATGCTGAGATCGACTGGTGGCTCTATGCTAGCACCTCTTTTCCCTTATATGAGTGTCGTGCATCAATAATCTGCGGTGCTGCACAATTCAGTTTCTGACCGGGTGGTTTTGGATGAGACCTGTTCGTCGATGAACCTCCCGAAAACCGGGAGTATGGCGCTGATCGACGGGTCAAAGCGCCTGTGTGCACAACGCTGCGCTGTAGACAGGCGCTGATCTGCAATTGCCTGTTCCGGGGCGTCTTTGGTGATAGTGCATCAGGGAAACCCCTAGAGAGTTCGCGGGGCGATGTCGCGCGTTCCGTGGATTTTCTGCTTCTCTTCAATGGCGGGTGCCGGCCTTGGCACGTTGTTGTATGGTTGTGGTCGAACCGTTGAACCCAAGTGATTGAAAGGATATCGCCATGCTGGACTGGAAGAACCGCGCGGGCAGCGCGCCTGAACGTGCCGCTGAGCCGAAGTCGGCCACCCGCAGCTATGTGGGCGGGCTGTTGTTCAGCCGCGCGCTGGCCACGCTGATCGGCATTTATCTGCTGGTGACCATCGGCCTGGGCTGGTACTGGAGCCAGGAGCCGGCGCTGTTTCCGGTGGCACAAAACGCCCAGGCGGCTGCCGAGAAAGAAGGCAAGCAGATGGTCGTCGGCTACACCACGGTCGAAACCCTCAAGACCGTTGCCGGTACGTTGCTGAACAAACCGGGCGGCTACATTTCCAACGACCGTTTTCCGCCTGGCCTGTGGATGGACAACACCCCGAGCTGGGAATACGGCGTGCTGGTGCAGGTGCGTGACCTGACTCGTGCCCTGCGTAAAGACTTCGCCCGTTCGCAGTCGCAGTCGGCCGAAGATGCCGACCTGGCCAAGGCCGAACCGCGTTTCAACTTTGACAACAAGAGCTGGATCCTGCCGTCGAGCGAATCGGAATATCAGGAAGGCATCAACTCCCTGAGCCGTTACCAGGCGCGTCTGTCTGATCCAACGCAGAAAAACGCCTTGTTCTACGCCCGCGCCGATAACCTCAACAACTGGCTGGGCGATGTCGGCACCCGTCTGGGTTCGCTGTCGCAACGCCTGTCCGCCAGTGTCGGCCGGGTGAAACTCAACACCGCGCTGAAAACCGAAGTGCCGGCGGTTGGCGAAGTCCCGCAAGTTGACGAGGAAGTCGTAGAGACTCCGTGGATGCAGATCGACAACGTGTTCTACGAAGCACGCGGTCAGGCCTGGGCGCTGTCGCACCTGTTGCGCGCCATCGAAGTGGACTTTGCCGATGTGCTGGCGAAAAAGAACGCCACGGTCAGCGTGCGTCAGATCATCCGTGAACTGGAAGCATCGCAGGAGCCGGTCTGGAGCCCGATGATCCTCAATGGCAGCGGCTTCGGCGTGCTGGCCAACCACTCGCTGGTCATGGCCAACTACATTTCCCGGGCCAACGCCGCAGTGATCGATCTGCGTCAACTGCTCAATCAGGGCTGAGTCATGGTCGATAGCGCCAAAGAGGCGGCGCACCGCGCCGCCTCCGATGCCGAACAGATCGCCTGGGTCGACGAGCAGGACAACTTGCTCGGCGCCCTGGTGCGGGCCGATCTGCGTGAGCGCGGGCTGATCGGGCGCGGCACCTACATCATGTTGTTCAATTCCGCTGGTGAGCTCTGCGTGCATCGACGCACCTTGAGCAAGGCGATCTATCCCGGTTACTGGGATGTGGCGGCCGGCGGGATGGTGCAGGCCGATGAGACCTACGCCGAATCGGCGGCCCGCGAACTGGAAGAGGAATTGGGCGTGAGCGGGGTGAAGCTGACCGCCCACGATCATTTCTTCTTCGAAGACACCGGCAACCGCCTGTGGTGCTCGGCATTTTCCGCGGTGTGGGACGGCCCGCTGAAACTGCAGCCGGAAGAAGTGCTGGAAGCACGCTTTATTCCGGTCGATCAGGTAATGCTGGAAATCCAGCAAAAGCCTTACTGCCCGGACTCTCTGGCCGCGTTGAAGCGCTATCTGAAGGCTCAACAAAGCGGCGTCGCAAAGAACACATAAATTGGCGCCGATTGGCTCTTAGCAATTGCGCTTTTTGCCGTTACACTGCGCGACCTTTTCAAGCTGCACCGACCTGCTTTTGTTCAAGCGCACGGTGCAGTAGCGCTGCCCCTGCCTGAGTGGGGCTTCGCGGTCGATGACCTTGCCCAAGGTCGCGATCAGTCTTTGTCCTCCCAAGAGGATTGCCGGTGGCCAAAAAAGCCGCATCCTTCGCCGCCCTTGGTGGCCTGGTATTTTCCACCGACGCAGGTCGTCATTGCCCGGAATGCAGTAAACCGGTGGACGCCTGTATCTGCAAACAAACCGTGATCCCGGCCGGGGACGGCATTGCCCGCGTGCGTCGCGAGAGCAAGGGCCGTGGCGGCAAAACGGTGACCACCATCACCGGCGTGCCACTGGCCGAAGACGCCCTCAAGGAGCTGGCGACAACGTTGAAGAAACGTTGCGGCACCGGTGGGGCGTTGAAGGACGGGATCATCGAAATCCAGGGCGATCATGTCGAGCTACTCTTGGCAGAGCTGATCAAACACGGTTTCAAAGCGAAGAAGTCCGGCGGCTAGCAGCCTCTGTGAAATCCATCTGCGGCTTGATCCGGCACTGAAGCAGTTCAGATCCGGCGTCGTCTCCATGGTTTTCACAGAGCCTGTTCATGACCGGTTTCTAAACTACACGCAGTCAGTGCGGTCTACCGCCGCACTGACGAACCGTCATTTTCATTCTTTAGACTGCGCCGGCCTGCGATCAGGCGACGCACTATGACTTCTTTATAGGGGACTTCGATGTCCGTACGACGCACACGTAAAGACGATGGCAGCCAATGGACAGTTGCGGACAGCCGCAGTGTTTACGGGATTCGCCATTGGGGGGCCGGGTATTTCGCGATCAATGACGCCGGTCGCGTCGAAGTTCGTCCGAACGGCCCGAGCAGCTCGCCTATCGACCTGTTCGAACAAGTCGACCAACTGCGCAAGAGCGGCTTGTCCCTGCCGTTGCTGGTACGTTTCCCCGACATCCTGCAAGACCGTGTCCGTCAACTGACCGGTGCTTTCGACTCGAACATCGAGCGCCTGGAATACCAGAGCAAGTACACCGCGCTGTACCCGATCAAGGTCAACCAGCAAGAAGCGGTGATCGAGAACATCATCGCCACCCAGAACGTTTCCATCGGTCTGGAAGCCGGCTCCAAGCCTGAGTTGCTGGCAGTGCTGGCACTGGCGCCGAAGGGCGGCACCATCGTCTGCAACGGTTACAAGGACCGCGAGTTCATCCGTCTGGCGCTGATGGGGCAGAAACTCGGCCACAATGTGTTCATCGTCATCGAGAAAGAATCCGAAGTCGGCCTGGTGATCGAAGAAGCCGCCTCGCTCAAGGTCAAGCCACAGGTCGGCCTGCGCGTGCGCCTGTCGTCGCTGGCGTCGTCGAAGTGGGCGGACACTGGTGGCGAGAAATCCAAGTTCGGTCTTTCGGCGGCGCAACTGCTGTCGGTGGTCGAGCGCTTCCGCGCGGCCGGCCTCGATCAGGGCATTCGCCTGCTGCACTTCCACATGGGTTCGCAGATCGCCAACCTGGCTGACTACCAGCATGGTTTCAAGGAAGCGATCCGTTACTACGGCGAGCTGCGCAACCTTGGCCTGCCGGTCGATCACATCGACGTCGGCGGCGGTCTGGGTGTCGACTACGACGGTACCCACTCGCGCAATGCCAGTTCGATCAACTACGACATGGACGACTACGCCGGTGTCGTGGTCGGCATGCTCAAGGAGTTCTGCGACGCGCAGAGCCTGCCGCATCCGCACATCTTCTCCGAAAGCGGCCGCTCGCTGACCGCGCACCACGCGATGCTGGTGGTGCAGGTGACCGACGTCGAGAAACACAACGACGAAATTCCGCTGATCGAAAACAAGGAAAACCTGCCGGAAACCGTGCAGTGGCTGGTGGACCTGCTCGGCCCGACCGATATCGAGATGGTCACCGAGACTTACTGGCGCGCCACGCACTACATGAGCGACGTGGCTTCGCAGTACGCCGACGGCAAACTGACCCTGGCGGAAAAGGCCCTGGCCGAGCAGTGCTACTTTGCCGTGTGCCGTCGCCTGCACAACTCGCTGAAGGCACGTCAGCGTTCGCACCGCCAGGTGCTCGACGAACTCAACGACAAGCTGGCCGACAAGTACATCTGCAACTTCTCGGTGTTCCAGAGCCTGCCGGACACCTGGGCGATCGATCAGGTGCTGCCGATCATCCCGCTGCATCGTCTGGACGAAGAGCCGCTGCGTCGCGCGGTGCTGCAAGACCTGACCTGCGACTCCGACGGCAAGATCAACCAGTACGTCGACGAGCAGAGCATCGAGACCAGCCTGCCGGTGCACGGTCTGAACGAAGGTGAGGACTATCTGCTGGGCGTGTTCCTGGTCGGCGCCTATCAGGAAATCCTCGGCGACATGCACAACCTGTTCGGTGACACCGACTCGGTGAACATCTACCAGAACGCCGATGGCAGCGTGTACCACGCCGGTATCGAGACCCACGACACCATCGAAGACATGCTGCGTTACGTGCACTTGTCGCCGGAAGAACTGATGACCCACTACCGCGACAAGTGCGCCAGTGCCCGCATCAGTGCCAGCGAGCGTACGCAGTTCCTCGATGCCTTGCGTCTGGGCCTGACCCGTTCCTCCTACCTGTCTTCCTGAGTCAGGTCTGTTGCACCGGGTTGTCTGAAATTTTCCCTCAAGCTGTGGAAAATTCGGATGACCCGGTGGGACATTTCCCAAATCCCCTGCGAAATAATTGCCTGCCACAGCCGGAGAAGTGATCCGGTCTGCTTTTCGCGTAGGTCATTTCCTAAGTTGTACTTCAGCTCTCTACTCGGCCATGGCTCTCGGCGAGAATCCCCGGCCGCCCCTCCTGTAGAGATCCGCCCATGTTCGAATCAGTCAACGAGCCGTCGTTTCGTCTCGATGTAACGGGGCTGCCCGAGCCCTTCGAGGTGCTGGCCTTTACCGGAAGTGAGGGCATCAGCGAACCCTTCGCCTTTGATATCGATCTGTTGATCAATGATCCGCAACTGGACCTTGCCGGCCTGCTTTTCCGCTCGGCGTTCCTGCAGTTCGGTCCCGGACACAATGGCCTGAGCGGGCAATTGCAGACTGTCGTTCAGCATGAGCACGATCAGGGCGCCCGATTGTGTCGAGTGACACTGGGACCGAAGCTGAGTTGTCTGGCGCTGCGTTTCAGTCAGCGGATCTTCAGCAGCCAGTGCGTGCCGAAGATCCTCGCGCAGGTGCTCAAGGAGCATGGGATCGTTGGTGCGCAACGGCGTTTTGATTTGCAGTGCGAATACCCGGTGCACACTTTCTGCACCCAGTACCGGGAGTCGGACCTGCAGTTCGTGCAGCGGCTGTGCGCGCAGGCGCGGATCCACTACTACTTCGAGCACCGGCCGGACGGACACTGTCTGGTCTTTGTCGATGATCCAGGGCGTTTTCCCGTGGCCGGCGCGGCGTCTGTGGACGATGGCGCGAGCACCCCGGCGGTAAGACGCTGGCAGATGCAAGTGGACGCCAGCGATGTGGACGCGGGTTCGGCGCAGGCCGGCAAAGCTTATGGCCACAGCGATCTGCCGACCTTGCGCGCCGCGCAGTGGCTGGCGTTGACCGCGCATCCGTTTGCCGAATGCAACCGCCGCTGGTTGCTGAGCCGGATCGAGCATCGTGCTGATCCCGCCAGCGAGCCGGCTTACAGCAACCGGATCGTCGCCGCCGCCCAGGCGCAACTGCCGACATTGACGAGCACTTGTGCCAGGCCGCGCATGCACAGTCTGCAACGTGCATGGGTAGTGACGGTCGATGAACCGCAGCCCGACGATCAACGGCCGGTGGCGGTGCAGTTCGACTGGCTTTATCAGGGTGAAGGCGCTGCCGCCAGCCACTGTTGGCTGCCGCTCGCAGCAGCGTTGAGCGACGCCTCACTGACATCGTTGCGCGAAGGCGTTGAAGTGGTGGTGAGTTTTCATGAAGGCGATCCGGATCAGCCGGTGATCAGTGGTGTGCTGCAGGAGCCGGCGGTGATCGAAGACTGCGAAGCGCCATTGGCGCTGCCGGACGTGCTGCCGAGCGCGGGCCTGGCGCAATGGCTCAAGTCTGCCGAACCGCTGTTGCTGATGTGCCTGATGCCCGGCGGCGGCAGTTACAACCACTGCACGGCGTCGATCTGCAGTTGCCGATTGGTGGCGTCGCTGGATCAGGACGGCGCCGCTTGAGCGGCGTCGGCTTTGCCCCGCAGGTACAGTGGCTGTTGCTCGATGGTGCCGATGCGCAGCAGGCGATGGCGACATTGCGCCTGGGGTTCGCCAGCGTACGTTGCACGCGGCTGTTCGAGGGCACCGAGTTTCAAGCGGTAAGCGAGCACGGTCCGCTGCTGGTCGACCTGCATGACTGCCCGGCACTGGCGGCGCTGTGTCAGCATGATCCGCAGACCTGGCGCGGGTTGTTGTTCGCCAGTGATGCCTCGCAGGCAGTAATGCTGAGCCACCTGCGACGGATGCTGACGGTCTCGTTCGGGCTCAATCACCGCGCCTTGCTCGGTTACTACAATCGACAGACAGCGAGTTATTTTTTCGACGCCTGTGATGCCGCCGACTTGAGCCGCTGGCTCGGGCCGATCCGCCTGGTGCGCTGGTTCGGTGGCACTTGGGCCGACCTCGCCATCGGCAGTCAAGGCTGGCAGCAACTGCGCAACCCGCAGTGGGTGGTCGAGCCGCTGGGGATCGACGAAAGCCTCACCCATCGTCAGCGCGAACGTTTGCAAAGCTGCTTGCTGGAACAACACATCTGGCGCTGGTGCCAATCAATGGGAACCGACTATGCGCGCATGGCCTCCCATGTGCAGGAGGGGCTGAGCCTGGGTTTCAGCGACCGTACGGTGATGGATGGCTGGTTGTGGCTACGCTTGCAGCATCCGCGGGCGCAACTGCCGGGCGTGCCGGACGGGCTGAGCCAGCAGGAACGGCTCGAGCATGTGCGGCGACAGTGGCAGAACGATCAATCTTGAGGTGCGACATCCATGACAAATCCTCTGTGGCAGCGGTTCGGCGCAGTCCTCGGCGGGTTTCTGCTGCTGGTGCTGACGGGATGTTCCCCGGTCAAGGTGCTCAATGCGCTGACCCCCGCCGACACGTTTCACAGAACCGCCGGGATTGCCTATGGCGATGATCCTCGACAGAAGCTCGACGTCTACGTGCCGCGCCAGCCGCTGGAGGGCGCGCCGGTGGTGGTGTTCTTCTACGGCGGCAGCTGGAATAGCGGTGATCGTGGCGATTACGCGTTTGTCGGCGAGGCGCTGGCGTCGCGGGGGATTGTCGCGGTGCTGGCGGATTATCGGCTCTACCCGCAGGTGCGCTATCCGTTGTTTCTTGAAGACTCGGCGCGGGCGGTGGCCTGGACCCGGGCGCATATCCGCGAGTTCTCCGGCAACCCGCAACGCCTGTACCTGATGGGCCACAGTTCCGGCGCTTATAACGCGGCGATGCTGGCGCTGGATTCTGGTCTGCTCGGTGCGGTGGGCATGACGCCCAAAGACCTCAGCGGCTGGATCGGCTTGGCCGGGCCATATGATTTTCTGCCCATCAAGAATCCGCAGGTGCGTCCAGTATTCTTCTGGCCGGACTCACCGCCGCAATCGCAGCCGATCAACCACGTCAGGGCGGGCGAGCCTCCGGCACTGCTGATCGCCGCGACCAAGGACAATCTGGTCAACCCGACGCGCAACACCGCAGGCCTGGCGCGCAAACTGCGCGAGGCGGGTGTACCGGTGCAGGATCTGTACTACTCGCGCCCCAGTCATGTGACGCTGGTGGCGACCCTGTCGCGTCCGCTGCGGCGCTTGGCGCCGGTACTCGATCAGGTCGTCGCGTTCGTCAAACACACACCGGCTCAGTGAGCGGCACCGCAGAACCAGCCGTCGTTGCGCCGCAGCCACAGGGCCAGTGCGCCGAGGGTCAGGCTGCGCAAGACCATAAACAGCAGGAACGTTATCCACAGCCCGTGATTGCCCAGTCCCTGTAATGCCCAGGCGAACGGCAGCAGCAGGGCGACGGTCAGCAGCATGCCGTTGCGCATCTCCCGGGCTCGAGTGGCGCCGATGAACAGGCCGTCGAGCAAGTAGCTCCAGACCGCAATCAGCGGCAGTACCGCCAGATACGGCAGGTAGATGAACGCGGTGTCGCGGACGCTCTGGATGTCGGTCTGCATCTCGATGAACAAGTGTCCGCCCAACAGAAACAGCGCGGCAAAACCGAGGCTGGCCAGCAATGACCAGCCGCCGGCCACCACCAGCGAACGGCGCAGGGCGAGCCGGTCGCGGGCGCCGATGGCGTGTCCGCACAACGCTTCGACCGCATGCGCCAGACCGTCCAGCGCATGCGCGGTCAGCAGCAAACCGTTGAGCAGCAGAGCATTGGCCGCCACCGTGGCATCGCCGAGCCGCGCGCCTTGCACGGTGATCAGGAAAAATACCGATTGCAGCGCCAGGCTGCGGATGAAAATGTCGCGGTTGACCGCCAGCAAAGGGCGCCAGCTCTGCCACACCTTCAACGCTGCCCAGACGATGTGCCCGGGATAGGCGCGCAATGCGCCGCGGGTCAGCCACAGGCCGAGCAGGGCGCCGCTCCACTCGGCAATCACCGAGGCCCGGGCCGAGCCGACCACACCCCATTCCAGACCAATCACGAACCACAGGTTGAGAGCGATGTTGATCAGGTTGGTGCTCAGCAGAATCGCCAGCGGCGCCCGGGCGTTCTGGGTACCGAGGAACCAGCCGACCAGGGCGTAACTGGCCAGCGCTGCCGGCAGCCCGAATAACCGGGTGTGGAAGAACTCGCGGGTCAGTTGATCGAGTTCGGCCGACGGCTGCATGAAGTGCAGGGCCACGCCGCTCAACGGCACGCCGAGAGTGCCGAGCACGATCGCCAGTCCCAGCGCCAGCAGCAAACCCTGCAACAGAATCTGCCGTAACGCCGCGCCGTCGCTGCGCCCGGCGGCCTGAGCGGCAAACCCCGTAGTGCCCATGCGCAGAAAGCCCATGGCCCAGGCGAGAAACGTGTAGAGGCTGGCGCCGACCGCCACTGCGCCCAACTGATGGGCGTGGGGCAGGTGGCCGATGACGGTGCTGTCAACCAGCGCCACCAGCGGCACGGAAATATTGGAAAGAATCATCGGCGCGGCGAGCGCCCAGACCTTGCGGTGAGTCGGGCGGTCGCGCCAGTCGGCAATCAGGTTGGACATGCGGGCTCCTTGGGGGAGCGGGGATTGTAGCGATTCGTACGGCCTGCGATGCAACCAATGTGGGAGCGAGCCTGCTCGCGAAAGCTGTGTGTCATTCAGAACAGTTTTGACTGATCTGACGCCTTCGCGAGCAGGCTCGCTCCCACAAGGGCTAATGAATAATCCAGCTCAACAACCACAACCCCAACAGCAGCCAGATGATCCCGGCAATGATCGACGCATTCATGAACGCGCGAATCGCCGACCACAGCAGCATCAGGCCGACGATCAGCGCGAGAATGCTGATGATCGAAGTGTCCATGCCCAGCGTCTTCGCCAGGCCATCGACAAAATTGCCGCCGGCGTTGCTCAGAATGTTGAACAGGCCGCTGAGGCCGTCGACGATGAAACGGATGATCGAACCGAGTGCCTGGCCGAGCCATTCGAAAAAGCTTTCTACCTGCATGTGTGCATCCTGATGAAAGAGCTGAGCCTTGGGCCACAACGCGGGTGGCCGAGTTCCCTGCAACTATAGAGGGTTTGCCTCAATCCTGTGTGGGAGCGAGCCATGGCCGCTTGCGTTCAGCCGACAACCCCCCGAAGCTATACGCCTTCAGGAGAGCCCGATGAACCTTGTTGAACTGACCGAACGCCTGCACGCCATTCGTGACCGCAATGACTGGCGGCAATTTCACAGCCCGAAAAACCTCGCCATGGCTGCCAGCGTGGAAATGTCCGAGCTGGTGGAGATCTTCCAGTGGCTGACGGAAGACCAGTCGCGCCAGTTGCCGGCAGACAAACTGGCGCATGCCGGGCAGGAAGTCGGCGATATCGTCCTGTATCTGTTGCTGCTGTGCAGCGAGTTGGGGCTGGACATGAATGAAGTGGTGCGCAGCAAGCTCGCCGACAGCGAACGGCGGTTCAGCTGATGAGCGACCGACATTTCGATCAGTTGGCGACCCGTTTCGCCGAAAAAATCTACGGCGGCGCCAAAGGCGCGATTCGCCTCGCGGTGTTGCAGGCCGACCTGGCCGAAGCGTTGCCGGACCGGCCGTTGCGCGTGCTGGACATCGGCGGCGGTCTGGGCCACATGTCGCTGTGGCTGGCCGAGCGCGGCCATCAGGTGACCTTCACCGAGCCGGCCGAACCGATGCTCGAAGGTGCTCGCCAGCGCTTCGCCGAAGCCGGGCAGAGTGCAACGTTCATTCAGGCACCGTGGCAGGAGCTGCTCGGTCAGCTCACCGAGCCCTACGATCTGGTGATCTGCCACGCGGTGCTCGAATGGCTGGCCGAACCCCATGCGATCCTGCCGGTGCTGCATCAACTGACCCAACCCGGTGGCTGGCTGTCGCTGGCGTTCTACAACCGTGATGCGCTGATTTATCGCAACCTGCTCAAAGGCCATTTCAAGAAGATGCGCAAGAACACTATGGCCGGTGAAAAGCAGAGCCTGACCCCGCAGCAACCGCTCGATCCGCGGGAACTGGCAACGCAACTCGAAGACTTGTGGCAGGTCGAAACCCAGAGCGGGATCCGAGTTTTCCACGACTACATGCCGGTGGAATTTCAGGCCCGCGCCGAACTGGCGGACTTGCTGGAGATGGAACTCGCACACCGTCGTCACCCAAGCTTCGCCGGGCTTGGGCGTTACTTGCACTGGATCTGCCGGCCGATCTGATCGGAGCACCACATGAAAGCTCAATCCGGTTTATTGCTGATCTGTCTGGGGTTGGCCGCCTGCCAAGGCAGCAACCCGTACGTCGCGCAGTCGCGGCCGTTGCCGCCAGCGCCGCCGCAAGCGGCCAACACCTTTGATCGCAGCGCCTACCCGGCGCCGACACGCGATTACGGGCGCTATCGCAGTTGGGCCTGGCTCAACGGGCAGTTACCGCCGGGCACGGCCTGGGCCGACTCGGCGCAAGTGGCCGAAGCGGTGAGCAATGCGCTGGATCAGCGTGGTCTGCGGCCGTTGCACGACAATCGTCCGGCCGATTTGCTGGTCAGCGCTAATCTGCGTCTGGAAACCCGCTTGCGTCAGGTGCAGGACGATTACGGTTACGGCGGATACAGTGGCTATGATCGCTACGGGCGCGGTTACGGCATGTACAACACTGTGCCGATTGTTCGCACCTATCAGGAGCAGGTCGTGGTGGTGCAGGTCAATCTGTTCGATGCCGGCACCGGTCAACCGGTGTGGAGCGCCAGCGCCGAGACCGCCAACCAGGGTAGCCAACTGGTGCGCACCGACGCCATTCGCGAGGCTCTGGAAAAAGCCCTGTCGGCCTATCCGCCGAGCTAGACTTCATGTGAGAACGCTTCGCAGGTTCAGGCCTTCAACCGGAGAACAACCATGTTCCGTCGTCTCGCTTTACTGGCCATGGCCGCGCTGCTCAGTGCCTGCGCTGCCAACCAGGTCAATCACGACTTTGACGCCAGCCGCGACTTCGCCGCTTATCGCAGCTGGAGCTGGAAAGAACCGGCGCTGCAATATCGCCCGGATGATCCACGGATCAAGAGCGACCTGACCGAGCAACGCATCCGCCAGGCCGTCAGCGATCAGCTTGATCAGCGCGGTTTGCGCCCCGCCGCTGCGGGAGCCAAGGGCGACCTGAGCGTGCAGACCTACCTGATTGTCGAGGATCGCCAGCAGCAAGTGACCACCAACTACGGCGGCGGTTGGGGTGGCCCGTGGAACGGTTACTGGGGCGCGCCGATGTACAACGAAACCCGCAACATCACCTACAAGGTGGCAACGATCCAGATCGATCTGCTCGATGGCAAGGACGGCAAACTGGTGTGGCGTGGCAGCGATGAGCAGATGCTCAGCAGCACGCCGAACCCGCAGGATCGCAGCAACGCAGTGCGCGAAACCGTCAGCCGGATATTGGCCAACTATCCACCGCGCTAGTTCGCTGTAAAAAAAAGGGAGCCCAAGAGGCTCCCATTTTTTGCCCCACCACAAATCTCCCTGTGGGAGCGGGCTTGCTCGCGAAGACGGCGTGTCAGCCACATCCATGTTGAATGACACAGCGCATTCGCGAGAAGACGAGGTCTGCAGGGTTTTGTGCAGCACCAAATGGCGCGTTGCCATTAGCGCCGTCTACACTCAAATCCACCATCGGAGGTAGCGCTCGGCAACGCGCCGGCAAAGGAGTGCGCCATGTCGCCTCGTACGCAGTTCAACGGCCCGGCCCGGCAACGCGGGGCGATCGGGTTGATGGCGGCGCTGACACTGGGCCTGGCTCTGGTGTGCATGGTGCTGGTGGTCGATAGCGGCCGTTTGTACATGGAGCAGCGCCGCCTGCAGCGGGTGGTGGATGTGGCGGCACTGGAAGCGGTGTCGCGCCAGGGCGATTGCCTCACGGGCACAACGGCTGCCACTTATGCTACAGCGAGCGCTGCACGCAACGGCTTCACGGTGGGGCAGGGTACAACGTTGAACGTGACCTGCGGCACCGTGCAGACCGGGGCGAACAATTTGCGTTCGTTCAGCGCGAACGCTGCGCAAAAGCAAGCCATCAGTGTCGTTGCCACTCGCGTGGTACCGACCAGCGTCGCCGCCGCCCTCTACGGCCTGTTCACTCCGGGCGCCGTGTCCACGACCACTCGTCTTACGGCCACGGCAGTCGGGACTTACGCGGTACTGCCGCCGATCGCCCAACTGACCATTGGCACCACCGTGCTGACCATCGACGCCAGCAAGTCGGCTGCCCTCAATGCGTTGATAGGCCAGATGCTTGGCGGCAATCTCAACCTCAGTGTGGCGGGCTGGCAGGGGTTGGTGAACACCAATATCAATGTGCTGAGCTACCTCAATCAGCTGGCGCTGGATGTCAACGTTCAAGCCGGGAATTACACCCAACTGCTCAGCCAGAACATACGGCTGACACAACTGATCGACACCGCCATCAATGTGCTGACCCAGGGCGGCAAGACCGCCAGTGTGGCGGTCGACGGCCTTGTCGGGCTGCGGGCGGTGGTGGGCAGTACTTCGGTGGTGCTCGGGCAATTGCTGCAACTGCAAACCGGCGCTGCGTCTTCGGCGCTCAACGCCAATCTTCAAGTTTTCCAGTTGGTGGAAGCCTTCGTGCAACTGGCCAACAGTCAGAATGCGTTGGTGGCGAGCGTGCCGCTGAACATTCCGGGGCTGGTCAATGGCTCGGTCAAGGTCAAGGTCATCGAGCCGCCGCAATTGTCGGCGTTCGGTAACCCGGCACTGGCAAAGGCCGACCCCATGGGCGCCAACCGGATCTATGTGCGAACCGCCCAAGTGCGCACGGTGATCTCGCTGAATCTGCCGTTGCTCAGCGGTGTCGCCGGCCTGGCCAACGCGATTGTCAGCACGCCATTGGTGGGCGGGTTGACCGACACCCTGAACAACCTGTTGCACTTGAACATTGCCGGTACCTTGAACTCGTTGTTCTGCACATTGGGCGGAACCTGCCAGCGCACCGACCTGAAAATACTGCCAACCTCGACCATCGACATCGCCCTGGATGTGGCCGCCGCCGATAGTCATGTCACTGATTACAGTTGCGTCAGCGATGCGACCAAGACCTTGACCACCCAGACCAACTCATCGCTGGTCAAGCTCAAAGTCGGCAGGATCGATGCTGCCAATGCCTTTTCGTCCTCGGCGGACATTACTGTGCAGCCGCTGGCGCTGATCGATGTCGGGGTCATCACCTGCACCATTCCGCTGTTGGGACTTGGCTCGGCGACCTGTGATCCGAACAGCCGCATACCGTTCTACGGCGGTGGCCTGGGGATCAAGGTCGATACCTCGGTGGCCGCCACACAAAACACGCACATCTACAATCAGCCGCCGGAAGTCAGGACACCGCCGCAGTACTACAGCTTCGGCACTCAAGGGCTGGTCGACAGCCTCAAGGGAACATTGGCCGGCGTTCAGGTGCAGGCATACAAGCCGACGGGCTCCAGCCTTTTGGGTGGTTTGCTGACCACCACCGCGGATGTGCTGGCAGGGGTGAACAGCACGCTGGGCGTCGTGATCGATAATCTGCTCAGTCCGGTGCTCGATCCGATCCTTGATGGTTTGCTCGCCAACCTTGGCATCACTCTGAACAAGGTTGATGTTGGCGCCAACCTCAGTTGCAAGCCGCCCGGACAGCCGATGCTGGCGATCTAGTCGATCACTGCAACCGGCAGCTCAATGCAGAATCGTGCGCCTTCATCGCCGTTGCGCGCACTCAGGCGTCCGCCCATGTTTTCGACGATGCCATAGCTCACCGACAGGCCCAGACCGGTGCCGACACCCACCGGTTTGGTGGTGAAAAACGGCTCGAAAATCCGCTCCAGCAGGCGTTGATCGATACCGCCGCCGTTGTCCTCTACCCACAACCGCACCACGTGCTCGTCGCTCTCGGCAGACACGGCGATCCATGGCTGGAAATCACGATTGGCTTCGCGCTTGCTCAGCAGCGCATCGCGGGCGTTGACCATCAGATTGATCAGTACCTGCTCCAGTTGGTCGACATAACCGCGCACCTGCACCTGCAAGCCTGACTCCTTGACCCGCAACTCCACGCCTTTGCCGCGCAGACCCTCCGAAAGCAACGACAATGTGCCTTCGATGGCATCGAGGGGATTGAACGGTTGCTGTTCGATTTCCGAGCGGCGTCCGAACACTCGCATGTGATCAACCACCCGTGCGGCGCGCTGGACCTGAGCGTCGATTCGATTGAGCTTGTCGGTCAGGTAATCGACCTGCACATCGCCGTTGCTCAGGCGCTTGAGCACGTTGACGATGGCCATGCGCATCACATTCAGAGGTTGATTGATTTCGTGCGCAAGACCGGTAGCCATTTCGCCGAGGGTGGCCATTTTCGCGCTCTGTGTGAGCTGCTGCTGCGAGCGGCGCACCTCCGTGTTGTCGCGTCCCACTGCTTGTACTTCGAGCAGTCGCCCATGCTCGTCGAACACTCCGCGATCCGACCAGACCCACCACGCATGTTCGCGGCCGGGCAGGCGCAGATTGATTTCGGCAGTACTCACCGGTAGTTGCGGGGTCAGTTGCGCCAAGCGCTGGTTGAACGCTTCGCGTTGTTCGTCGGACATCCAGCTGCCGAGGTTAACCCCGGTCAGCTCCTCCGGTGCACATTCCAGATACTTCGCCAGGGGCCGGTTGCCGAAGATCAGCGTCAGGTCCGGGCGATAGCGGCAGATCATCGCCGGCGAATCTTCCACCAGAATCCGGTAGCGTTCTTCGCTGGCCCGGACCTGTTCAGCGGCGAGCGTCGCCTCGGTGACATCCAGCCACAGGCCCACCGCTTCCACCGGCAAACCGAGATCGTCGCGCAGCAGTTTGGCTTCATCGAGCAACCAATGTGCCTGGCCTTGCTGGTCGAGAATCCGGTAGCGCGTGCTCACCGTGCCCTCGCGCAGCAATTGGCGGGTGCGCTGGAAATAGACGGAGCGGTCGTCGGGGTGCACATGCTCTACCAGTGCGCCGTCGGCGCAGTCGGCCAGACTCCAGCCCAGCAGCGGTTGCAGGCTGGCGCTGAAAAAGGTCGGTTGCAGCGCACCTTCGACGTAGCGCTGCACATAGATCACCGCCGGTGAACTGGCGATCAGGTTATCCAGCCGCGCGTGTGCGGCGGCGGCCTGTTGCTGCTGATTCTTGATGTCGCTGATGTCCAGCATGAATCCCACGAGTCGGCGTTCGGCACCGATGCCCAGCGCCTGGCCCTGTACGCGATACCACATCAGTGGTGCCTCTTCGGTGCGTTGCAGGCGCACGCAAAGCTCCAGCGGCGAGCCTTCATCTTGCAAGGATTGCAGGTTGCTGCGCAGTTCATCCCGGTCGGCGGGGTGTACACGGGCAAACCAGTCCTGAAGCGACAGGCGTGTTGCCGGCAGGCCGAGGTTGTCGGCCAGTGCCTTGGCCAGTTGCACCTCGGCGCTGTCAAACACTTCCCACCACCCGGTGCCCAGCAGCGCCTGGAGGATCTCCAGGCGTTCCAGTTGTTGCTGATGATGGTGCTCACGCAAGCGCTCCAGCAGTGGTGCGGCGATGGCGGTGGCCAATGACTGCCAGTCACGATCGCTGAGGTCTGGCGCCTGTTGCCGGGCGTCATAACAGGCACAGAGCAACCACGCCGCCACACCCCGAGCGTCGCAGTAGGGCACGGCAAAACCCGGATGGGGGCCAGATACGCTGCTCAGTCGTGGCTGCTCGCTGGCATTCAGTTGTTGGGGCGCCGCGCTGTTCAGGCTATCCAGCGCAGTACCCAGACGTTGTCCCGGGTGCCACAACTGCGGCGCGTCGAGCGCGGTGTAGTGTTGATGGATCTGCCAGCCCTGTTCCTGATCGTCGAGCAACGCCACCGCCAGACACGGGATATGCAAGTGCTGGCTGACGCGTTGCAATTGTTCGCCGAGCACATCGGCCAGGCGCACGAGGCTGCACTGACACAACTGATCGCGGATCTGTCCCGCGAGCCATTGGCACTGCTCACGACTGTGTGCCTGACGCCGCTCGCTCAACAGGTCACCGATGTCGAGCAAGTGCATCAGCCAGCCTTCACTCCGGGGCTCGATCCAACCGCGTAAATGCAGCGGGGGGCCGGCCTGGCTGAAGAAGTCCAGATCGAGTATTTGCCCCTGCCAGTCCTGCGGCCGACCTTCAACCACAAGGCTGCTCTGAGGCAAAAGGTAGTCGGTCAGGTGTGTGAGCGGACGGGCCGTCAACTGCACCAGCGCATGGCGTACCGGGCCGCTCAGGTGCTCGACGTGACCGTCATTGTCCAGATACACCTGCAGGCCGACGCTCTGCACCAGAGGAGAACCCGGGGCGTCAGGCAAGCCCGGCGGTCGATTGAGCAGGCGGCCGAGCAAGGTGTGGCCCGCACTCAAAACTGCAGGCTCGAGGAGGCGCGCAATGTCGCCGGCAGACGCGGCACCGGACCGATTCCCGGCAGCACCAGAAACGGCAGTGCCTGATTCAGTTTGGACGTGGGGTAATTGATGCTCACCGTCAGCAACCCTCCGACATAGGTGATGCTGCTGTCGGTGGCGGCGTTGAAGTTCAGTGCCCCAGGCAGCCATCCCAGTTGCCGGGTCAGTTCGGTGCGGGCGAGGTTGGTCAGTGCAGTCGAGTAGTTGGCGGTGGCCGGATCCAGCGCCACGCTGCGGCGCACTGCCTCGGCGGTGGACTCGTTGAATGACTGCATCAACAACAGCGGCAGGCTGTAGCTCACCAAGCCGTAAAACACCGCGAAAAACACCACGAACACCAGGGCGAACTCAATGGCCACGGCGCCTTTTTGCTTGCGGGGGAGGTTGGTTTTCATGAGTGCGTCTACCCTGACAATCACTACGTAATGTCAGCATAGAATCAATCGGCCAAAACGGACGTTTTTTAGCGCATGCACAGCATTGTCCTACTGATCTGGCTGACGCTTTGCGCGGCGCAGGATGCCCGACAGCGGCATATCTCCAATGTGCTCACGCTGGGGGGCGGCGCCTTGGCAATGGTCTATCTGTTGGGCACCGGCAACACCTGGCTTGGAGCTGAAGCGGTTCAGGGCGGTTGGGCCGCATTACTCGCTCTGGTGCTGACATTGCCCGGTTATCGATGGCGCCGATTGGGCGCCGGCGATGTGAAACTAATGACAGCCTTTGGTCTTGCGACGGACGGTCAGCTGTTGCTTTACACGTTTATCGGCGCCGCACTCGCCAGTTTGATGTGGTTATTGCTTGCGCCAAAACTCTGGCTGCATATGAGTCAAGGGGTTAGGCAACGTCTACGATATCTGGAGCCATCAAAGTCAAAAAAGCTGCCATTTGCACCGTTCGTGTTGAGTGGAACGCTGCTGGCTTTGCTTTGGATCCATTAGTCGCCAGCTGCCACTACTGCTATGTACATAGTAGGAAAGTGGGTCTACTTTCAAATCAGCGGTTATACAGCCACCTGCGCTGAGTACAGGAACGGTCAGCCTTTTGGCCTGAGCATGGAGTTGCAAGTGAACAAGCTTACGTCCGTTATGAAGGTTCTCGTGGTCGACGATCAGCCACTGATTGTCGAGGAACTGTGCGAATTTCTCGAAAGCAGCGGCTACCGTTGCGTGCCTTGCGAATCCAGCAAGCAGGCCATCGAGCAATTTGTCGAAAACCCCGCCATCGGCCTGGTGCTGTGCGATCTGCACATGCCGGACATGGACGGTATCCAGTTGGTACAGGAACTGCAGCGTCTTTCGGGCAAGCACCGGGTGTTCGAGGCCATCATGCTCACCGGTCGCGCCGACAAGCAGGATGTGATCAAGGCATTGCGTGCCGGAATCGCCGATTACTACCAGAAGCCGATCAACATGGACGAGCTGCTGGAGGGTTTGCAACGTCAGGAAGCTGCCTTGCAAGAACGGCAGAAAACCCTGCAACTGGGACACTTGAACGAGAAGCTCCAGTATCTCTCCGAGTCGATCGACGACCTGTACCAAGATCTCGACAAGGTGCGGCGCGCGCCGGCACCGAGAAGCGATGAGCTATCGGCTGAAGGCGACGGGCTGGAAATCCCGGCGATCTTCAATCAGCTGTCACCGCGTCAGCTCGATGTCGCGCGGCTGGTCGGCAAAGGCCAGACCAACTACCAGATCGCCTGTGAACTGGGAATCACCGAGAACACGGTCAAGCTGTATGTCTCGCAGGTGTTGCGTTTGACACACATGCATAACCGCACTCAGTTGGCCCTCGCATTGTCACCAGGCACTTCAGGATTACGCCAGCGAGTGACCGCGCACTGACCTCTGTTTGTCCCGGACATCCGCCCGGGTCAAACCTTTCGATTTCAACCAATATTGGTCTTGGCCTTGGGAAACAGGTTGTCCAGGGTTTCCAGCAGGCGCACGTGATAGATCGGCTTGCGAAACAGATCGAGAACCTGCAGGCGCAGCATATCGCTGACGTCCTCCATGTCCGCATGCCCGGAGGTGACGATCACCGGCAGGTGCTGGCGCGAAGTGTGTTCACGCAGGCGCTTGATCAGCGACATGCCGCTTTCTTCCGGCATGCGCAGATCGGTGATCACCAGGGCGATATCGGGATGGCGGGTCAGATGGTGCAGCGCAAGCTTTACCGATGTCGCGGTGTGGCAAGTGAAGCCCTCGCCTTCCAGCAACTCCGCCAACTCCAGCAGTGCATCCTCTTCATCGTCGACGAGAAGCAACTGCTGGCGAGGAGGTACGGAAGAGTTCATGGGCAACACCTGCAATGGACTGAGTTCTGACGGTAGAACCCAATGGGCACATTGACAAGTTATCCGCCCAACGCAGTCTGGATCGACGTCAGGATTGCGGTAACCCGGGTACCAATGCCGTTACCGAAGGCGGCTATCACCAGCGCCACCAGACCCACGACCAGCGCGTATTCGATGGCTGATGCTCCTTCGGTGTCTTTGGCCAGGCCTTTGACGAACGCAACTTGAGCTTTGATTTTGCGGGCTACCCGGGAATACGACATGAGAGTTCTCCTTGAGCACACCAGGTGTTGCGCGTTCGCAACATGATTTCCCTGTGCCAGCATCAGCATTGTCGGCATTTTCAGGACCAACAACTGTAAGAACGAATTAATACCAAAGTAGTGAGGCACTGTTTCGCGATTCAAAACCGCTTTTGGCGCATCAGCCTTCTACTTTCGCTGGATATTTCAACCATTCGTAATGGCGTTTTGTTCTTCCTGCGCTACCGTCAAATAGCGAAATAGTTACTTGTTCATAGCTGCCTGATTGCGAAGTTATCTCGTTGGAAGTACGGGTCATTGCATAAGAAGAGCACGCAGCGGGAAAGGGAGAGCCGTCATGAACAGTCGCGTCACTTTGGGCCTGGCCGGATTGTTTCTGGTGGGGGCCATCATCGCCGGGTATTGGGGACTCACTTTGGGTCGGCAACCTGTCGCCGCTGAACCGGTCGCGACCCCCGTAGCCGTTCCTGTGGAACCAGCGCCAGCCGCTCCCGCCGCGGTGGAGGATCCGAGCCGCCAGCCAGTCGTCGTGCTGCTACGCGATATCGCCCCTTTCGTGAAAATCACCGCCGCCGATGTCGCCGTGGAGAAAGTACGAACAGCACCGGCCGGTAGCCTCGGCAATGTCGATCAGGTCATCGGACGCACGCCGTGGCGGCCGTTGAGTGCCGGCACCTGGCTCAGTGACGAGAGCTTCGAACCTGGCAGTCAACTGTCGAGGATGATTCGTCCCGGCGAGCGTGCACTGGCTGTGGCCGTTGATGAAGTGATCAATGTCGGCGGGCAACTGGCGCCGGGCGATTACGTCGACGTGCTGCTGTTTCTGCGCAAGGACGAAGTGAATCCACAACCTTCTGCGCAACTGGTAATCCCGGCGGTCCGGGTGCTGGTGGTCGGCAGCCAGACAGGACTGACCAACGACGGCCAGCCAACTGGCGCGGCCCGCAGCGACGACGAACGCCTCAAGCAGGAACAGCAACGCATGGCCGCACGCAGTGTGGTGCTGGCGGTGCCGGAGCCAATGCTCAGCCGCTTGATGCTGGCGTCCGGTGCTGGTGTGTTGCGCCTGGCCGTGCGCAGTGCCGATGAGCAGCAATTGGCGAAGTATTGGGCAGGCCAAAACGATGTTGCGACGCGCCTTGATACACCGCGTCGCGAACTCCTGGAGTTCAGTCAGCTGTCACTGGCGACGCCACCCAGACCCATGGCCGTAGCCGGTGCACCGGCCCCGCGCAAAGCGACCGTCGAAGTGATCCGCGGCGCCGAAACCACCCCACCCACTCCCTGAATAGAGCAAGGACGCCTTTACATGCGCAGACGCTTTACGCCCCTGTTCAACGGCTTGCTTCTGGCCCCGCTGCTGGGTATTGCCGCCAGCGGCAGTGCCGTCGCCGCGACTGGCAATTGCGCAGCACTCGGCCAGTTGCCGGCCACGCTGGAAGTCGGCGAGGGCTTGCAGCAGGCGCTGCAATCGCCGGTGGCGATCACCCGAGTCGCGGTGGGCGACCCGAAAATCGCCGACGTGCGCGTGACCGGCGATCAAGGGGTGTTGGTGACCGGTGTCGCTCCCGGCGCAACCACCCTGATGATCTGGAGTGCCTGCGCCAGTGCACCGCGTCAAAGCATGGTGTTCGTCCAGGGCAAGGCCAGTGCGGCGATGACAGCCGTGGCATTGCCGGCCAGCGAAGATCCGACACTGCCGTCACAAGTGCAGACCGACATCCGCTTCGTCGAGGTCAGCCGTACCAAATTGAAAGAGGCTGGTACGCAGATTTTCGGCAAGGGCTCGAACAATTTCCTGTTCGGCGCACCGGGCACGGTGCCTAACACCGGCGTCACGCCAGGCGTGGTGCCGTTGCGTAATCTAGACCCGCGCATCGCGGTGCCGAGCATCCCGCTGGCCAACGACATGTTCAACATTGTCTGGGGCGGCGGCAGCAGTAAATTCCTCGGCATCGTCAATGCGCTTGAGGGCAGCGGTTTTGCCTACACTCTGGCCCGCCCGAGCCTGGTGGCGCTGAGCGGACAGAGCGCCAGCTTTCTGGCCGGCGGTGAAATCCCGATCCCGGTCCCCAGCGCCAACAGCAACAGCTATTCCATCGAATACAAGGAATTCGGCATTCGCCTGACACTGACCCCGACCGTCGTTGGCCGCGATCGCATAGCCCTCAAGGTCGCACCGGAGGTCAGTGAGCTGGACTACAACAACGGCGTTACCATCGGTGGCACCAGGGTGCCGGCGTTCACCATTCGCCGCACCGATACCAGCATTTCACTGGCCGATGGCGAGAGTTTTGTCATCAGCGGCCTGATCAGCACCAACAACGCCTCCGAAGTGAACAAGTTTCCCGGGTTGGGCGATATCCCGGTGCTCGGTGCGTTTTTCCGCAACTCCTCGGTCAACCGCCAGGAGCGCGAGCTGCTGATGATCGTCACCCCGCACCTGGTACAGCCGCTGGCCGCGAATGCACCGTTGCCGTCGCTGCCGGGGGAAAAACTGCGTAATTACGACCCGAACTGGTACCGCCTGTACTTCCTGGAAAATGGCAACTTCGATAAACGCAGTGGGCTATCGCAATGAGTCAGAGCCTCAGCCAGACCTTCCTGGCCATCACCCGCAACGACACCGATCTTGAATGGTTGCAGGGCGCACTGGCGCCGCTGGGCCAAGTGGTCAGCGCCGGCGGCGGCAGTCTTGACGAATTGCTCGCGTTGGTCGATGTGACCTTCGCCAGCCTGGTGTTCGTCGGTCTCGATCGCGATCATCTGGTGGCGCAAAGTGCCTTGATCGAAGGCGTACTGGAAGCCAAGCCGATGCTCGCCATCGTGGCCCTGGGCGATGGCATGGATAATCAACTGGTGCTCAATGCGATGCGCGCCGGTGCGCGGGATTTCGTTGCCTATGGTTCACGTTCCAGCGAGGTTGCGGGGCTGGTTCGACGCCTGAGCAAACGCCTGCCGGCGGTGACGCCGAATGCCCAGCTTGGTGGCCTGACCGTGCTTTACGGCGTGCAAAGCAACGCCGACGGTGCGTTGCTCGCCAACCACATGGCGCTGGTCGTGCAGAAGAGCGGTCAGCAAACCCTGTTGCTCGATCTTGGCTTGCCGCGCGGTGATAGTCTGGCGTTGCTGGGGCTGGAGAGTTCGTTCCATTTCGGCGATGCCTTGCGTCACTTGCGGCGCCTTGACGCGACCCTGATCGACAGCGCATTCACCAGCGCCGAGGCGGGCCTGCGCATTCTGGCGTATGCCAGTGGCGACGAGCCGCTCGAGCGCACCAGTGCCGCTGAGTTGTACATGCTGCTCAGTGCGTTGCGTCAACACTTCCAGCACATTGTGGTCAACCTCACCGGTCAGCCGGACAGCGAAGCCTTGCGCACCTTCGTCAGCCATTGCGACAAGCTGTTGTGGTACACCGACCAGAACGTCCTCGATTGCCGGCGCAACCTTACGGTGCTCAATCTGTGGCGGGAAAAAGGCATGAAACTCGACCACGGGCGCTTGTTGGTCGACCGTTATCTGCGCAACGTCGCGCCAGACTCCGACACGCTCGGCAAGACGTTTGGCCTGGAGGTGATCGCCGTGCTGGCGTGTAATCCGGAGCTGCGCCTGAACGCGAAAAACCAGGGCGTCACGCTGTTTGAACTCGCCCCGCGCGAAGCCCTCAGTCAAAGCCTGCGCACTCTCGGCGAGCGTCTGGCCAAACGCTCCGAAGGCTTGGCGAAACCCAAAATCAACTGGTTCAACCGCCTGCGGGGCACCTCATGAACGGGGAGCAACTGTTTGGCGGGCAGCAACGCCACTCTACCGGTAATACCGATCACGACGGTCTCAAACTGGTGCTGCACCGCTACATCATCGACGCCATCGAGGAGTCCGGAAAAAACCTGCTGGAAGGTTCGCGGCAGGTGCTTTCGCAGTTTGTCATCGACAAGGTGGCCGAATATATCGCACGCCTGCACCTGGCGATTTCGCGATATGAAATGGAGCGGCTGGCTGAAGAAATCGTCGACGAGCTGACCGGTTTCGGCCCGCTCGAAGTACTGCTGCGCGACAGTGCGGTGACCGAAATTCTGGTCAACGGCCCGTACCGGGTGTTCATCGAGCGCGACGGTGTGTTGCACATGAGTGATCTGCGTTTTATCGATGCACATCACGTCGAGCGCGTCATGCAACGCATCCTCGCCCCGCTCGGGCGACGTCTCGACGAGTCCTCGCCGATGGTCGATGCGCGGCTGCCCGATGGCAGCCGCGTCAACGCGATCATTCCACCGATTGCCCTCGACGGCCCGTGCCTGTCGATTCGAAAGTTTCGCAAGGACATGCTCAAGAGCAGCGACCTGATGGCGATGCAAACCATCGACCAGGCGATTTTCGACTTTATCGAAGAGGCGGTAGGCAAGCGCTGCAACATCCTCATCAGCGGCGGTACCGGCACCGGTAAAACCACCTTGCTGAACATTCTCAGTCAGTTGATCAATCCCCACGAACGTCTGGTGACCATCGAAGATGTCGCTGAGTTGCAACTTGGCCACCCGCATGTCGTACGGCTGGAAACCCGCCCGCCGAATGCCGAGGGCCACGGCGAAGTCAAGGCCAGCGACCTGATCCGCAACGCCCTGCGCATGCGTCCCGACCGGATCATCCTTGGCGAGATTCGTGGGGTGGAAGTGGTCGATGTGCTGACCGCGATGAACACCGGTCACGACGGCTCGATGAGCACCGTGCACGCCAACAATGCGCAGGATGCGCTGCTGCGCCTGGAGACACTGGTGGGCCTTACCGGCCGCACGATCGCCGAGCGTACCCTGCGCCAGATGATCTGCGCCGCCCTCGACGTGATTATTCAGCTGACTCGCATGCCCGACGGCCGCCGCTGCGTCAGCGAAGTAGTGGAAGTGGTCGGTGTGCGCGACGACGTCTATGTCACCAACACGCTGTTTCGCCTCGACCGTCGCACCGGATTCGGTTTTCTGCGTGAAGCGGTGAACCCGGCCGGTGACAAATTGCGCCGCGACCCGGCGCATCCGCATTGAGGGGCACGGCATGCTCAAGCCGCTATTGCTGATCGTGATTTGCCTGGCTTTGCTCGGCCTGTCGTTGCGCCTGTTTTACAACGGCTGGCGGCAGAGTGGCTCGGAGCGCGTGCTCGAGCGGCTGAGTCAGGGGCAGCCGCAACTGGCAGGCGAAGAACCGCGTTGGGCGGGTCTGGAGCGTGCGTTCTTGCGCGCCGGTCTGGGGCGCCCGACTGATCGACTCGGCGTGTGGCTGCTGTTGTGGGCGTTTGCAACATTGATCGGCTTCGCCGTCGCCGGGTGGGTGGGTTTGCTGGTACTGATGGCGTTGCCGCCGGTAGTCATGCGGCTGTATGTCAGTTGGCGTTACCAACGGCGATTGCGGCGCATGATCGAACAATTGCCGCAACTGCTCGACCACACGGTGCGCAGCCTCAAGTCTGGACGCACCCTGGCAGATGCCGTACTCGGTGGCATCGAGGCCAGTGAAGCGCCTCTGAAAGACGCCATGGGTCGGGTGCAGCGCAACGTGCAGTTGGGGGTCAGTTTGCCTGACGCGGTGGCGGATCTGGCCGAGCTTTACGAGCGGGACGAGTTTCGCCTGTTCGCCCTTGGCCTCAAGGTTAATCATCGCTACGGCGGCAACGCCAGCGAGCTGCTGGAAAACCTGATCAAGATGATCCGCGAACGTGACCAGGCCTCACGCCAGTTGCGTGCCATGACCGGCGAAACCCGGCTAACCGCGTGGGTACTGGGACTGTTGCCGATCACCATGGCGGGTTATTTCCTGCTGTCCAATCCAGTGTATCTGGTCGCCATGTGGCACGACCCGTCCGGGCAGCACATGCTCGCTGCGGCGTTCGGCATGCAGGTGCTCGGCAGCCTGTTGCTTTGGCGGATGTTGCGCAGCCTATGACCACGCCTCTGATGATCAGCGCTTTATTCTTGCTCGGTGCCGCGGTGCTGCTGATCGCCAATCTGTTGGAGCAGCGTCGGCGCAGCCGGCAGATCAGTCGTCGGCTCGATGGCGAGATGATTCGCGAGAATCGTTTTGGCAACCTCCTGCAAGTGCTCGGCGAAAGCAAGGTCGGCCAGCACAGCGTAAAGATTGACAATGAAACCCAGACGCTGCTCAACCGCCTCGGCTGGCGCAGTGCGCAGCAACGTTCGCTGTTCGCCGCCTGCCAGATCGGCTCTCCGCTGTTAATGCTCGCCTTGGTGCTGTTGCTGCAAGGGGTGTTCTTCCCCCACGTGGAAAAACAGTGGATTGCGCCATTGTTTGCCCTCGGCGTCGGCTACCTGCTGCCCAAACGCCTGCTGGTGATGGCGGTGGCACGTCGGCAGAAACGACTGGCGAGCGAGATCATCACGTTCCTGCCGCTGCTGCGCATTCTCTTTGAGTCGGGCATGGCGGTGGAGCAGGCGTTACGGGTGTTGAGCCACGAGGCCCAGGCGCTGTTGCCCGTGCTGACGCAAGAGCTGCGTCTGGTCCTGGTGCGGGTCGACTCGGGTCTCGAACTGGGTGAAGAACTGAACAAGGCCACCCAGCTGCTGGCGGTGGACGAGTTCACCGACACTTGCGTGATCCTTCAGCAATTGCTCTATCAGGGCGGCGGCGCGATGAAATCGTTGCTGTCGCTCAAGCAATTGCTTGACGACCGGCGCCTCACCCGGCTGCAGGAATACATATCGAAAATGTCCGCCAAAATGTCCGTCGTGATGATGCTGTTTCTCTTCCCGGCGTTGTTGATTGTCCTGGCTGGCCCGGGCTTCACCGCCCTGGCCAAGGCCTTGGGTGCTTAGAGGGATCGTGATGAAAGCAATGATTGCAGGTGCATGCCTTGTGTTACTCGGTGGCTGTGCCAATACCGGACAGACCCCTTGGGAGGCGCTGAGCAGCAACGCCAGTTGCGGCAAATTGAATTCGGAGCAGCAATTGTCCCTGAACCTCGCCGACGACATGGCCAATGACGGCAAGCTGCACGCCAGCCTTGCCAACCTGCAGAGCCTGCCGGACAACCTCGCCGATGTGCGCTTGCGCAAAGCCCGGGTTTACCGTTTGCTTGGGCGCAGCGAGGCCGAGCCGCTTTATCGTGGTTTGCTCGGCACCTGTCTGGCGGCCGAGGCCGAGCACGGTCTGGGGCAACTGGCCGCGGCCAAGGCCGATTACGGCCAGGCCCAGGCTCATCTGCAACGTGCCGCACGGTTGGCGCCAACCGACGAAAAAATCCGCAATGACCTGGGCGTGGTCTACCTCAATCAACTACGTATCGAAGACGCGCGCTTCGAATTCCTGACGGCTATGGAACTCAAGCAAAGCGATCAACTGGCCGCGCTGAATCTGGTGACGCTGTTGCTGTACCAGGATGACTGGACCCGTGCCGGTGAACTGGTCAGTCGTCTGGGCCTCAGTCCTGCGCAATTCAGCGAAGCCCAGAGCCGCGCGGAAAAACTCAGGGTGCCGGCGAAGGCCCCGGCTTCGGCCGCCGTCACGGCAATGCTCAAGTAAGGAGAGCTGCGATGAAAGCCGCGATTGTCTGCTTCAGCCTGTTGGCCTTGCCACTGGCCAGTCACGCCATCGACGCGGGGCCGGCCTCGGCCCAGCAACAGGAAACCGAAGGCTGGTTGCAGTTGCAGGCCCGGAACAAGGTGCCCTCGCCGACACTGCAAACCGTCACCCCAGCCGAGCGTGAGCTGGCCATGCAACGCTGGTTGAAAAGTTACCAGCACGATATTCCAGTGTTTTTCGACCAGGACCAGGGCGGCAAGGTCGACAGTGGATCGGGGGGGGGAACGCCTTAAGATCAACCTGCATCGTCGTTTATCGTCGGCCGCGCGGAATCTGCAGCATCGATTCCGGCCGGCGGAGTCTCGATCGTGACGCGATCAACAGAAAAATTGACGCCATCACTTTGACTTTTGTGTGGTATCAAAATGATGGCTCGTGTACATTCCCCGCGCCCGAACCAGGACGACTTGGTGGGACGGTAGGGATGCCTGAATCATGTAATGAACCCTGCTGAAACTGTTTCTCATGTTTTGGAAGGGAATCTCGCGTGACTATCGTTTGCCTGCGCCGCTCTGCCTTGGCGCTCTCCATCTCCGCCGCCGCTTTGCACACCTCTATGGCTATCGCCGCCGGCGCGAGCCTGAACCACGATCTGAGTGGCGGCCCGCTGACCAGTAACCTGCAGAACTGGGGGCTGATCACTCTGAGCGGTAACGGCAATATCGCTCCTGTTTCCCAGGTGAGTACGACCTACGGCGCACAGCTCTCGGGAGTCACGGCGGATCAACTGCGCAACACCGGCAATATCCGGATTGACGGCGCCAGGTTCGGCACCGGGATCAGTCTGGGGACCGCTGGAGTGGTGCCGACCAAAATCGCCGGCGCGCTGCTCAACGAAGGCTCTATTTCAGTTCACGGTCTGGCCGACGCTGGCACCTCCAGCGGTATTTCCGATCTCGGCAGCACGCTGGGCGATTCGTTGGTCAACAGTGGCAGCATCGACGTCAGCGGCCAGACCGCCAGTGGCCTGCTGCTGGTGCATACCAGCATGACCGGGCTCAGCAACCGAGGCACCATCACCGCAAGCGGCACCGACGCATTGGGCGTATTGCTCGATGGCGCGACGCTGAGCCAGTCGGTCAACAACACCGGGACTATCCGTGCGACCGGTGCCAATGCCGAGGCGGTAGTGTTCGAGGGCGTCAAGTTCAGCGGCGCAGCGGGTTCCGGCTCCACCAGGCTGTGGAACGGCGGAACCATCTCCGGCGAGGACATCGGTGTGCATGTCAGCGGCCAGGCCAGTGGCGCCCTGCCTTTCGGCATCTATCAAATGAACGGGTTGATCGAGGGCGGCAAGGCGGCGATCCAGGTCGATGACGGCACGAGCTACTTTTATTTCTATGGCGGCGCGGTGAAGGGTGACTTGCTCGGCCTGTCTGGAGTACTGGTCGACGGTGATGCGACTTTCGACGGTTCGACCATCCGCTCCGGCTACGTCACTATCGAAGAGGGCACGCTGACCCTGATGAAGCCGCACACCACCTTCATCGGCGACTTCGATATGGAAGAGTCGAACTCGGTGCTGGAGATGTACCTGGGCAATGACACCAACCCGGCGCTGCCTGTGCTGAAAGTCACCGGCACCACCGATATCGCTCCGGGCGCGCAACTGCGTCTGCTGGCGCGCTCCAGTGATTTTCGCGTGAGCCCCGGTGGAACGCGTTACACCCTGATCAGCTCGGGGAATCTGGTCGGTGGCAACAACCTGACCGTGACCTCGACCTCCGCGCTGCTGGATGTGAAGAGTTTCGGTGTGGTCGGTAACGACATCACCAGCGTGGTGACGACCAAGTCGAGCGAGGTGCTGGCCGAGAACACCCTGGCAGTCGGCGGTAGTGATAACGCGGCGACGGCGGTCGGGCATGTGCCAGGACTGCTGGCACGCCTCGATGAACAGGATCCGGTGTTCCAGGCATTCGCCAACGCTGGCACCGATGCCGAACTGGCGCGCCTGAGTGAAACCCTCAGCCCGGATGTCAGCCGTGGTGTACTGCACGCGGCGACCAACAGTCAGACGCTGGTCTCGGGCGTGATCAATGATCGCTCCAGTCGCGCACGCTCAGCCACCGGCGCCCCGGAAAAAGGCGTATGGCTGCAAGCCTTGAGCAGCGATGCCAATCAGGACGAGCGTCGCGGTGTCGCCGGTTATGACGCCGACAGCCACGGGATCGCGGTCGGTGCCGATGGTCAGTTGAATGCCGATACCACATTGGGTCTGGCCTACAGCTACCTCGATACCGATGTGAAATCCGACCTCGGCAACAAGACCAAGGTCACTGGGCATGCGCTGACGCTGTACAGCAACTGGGTGCATGACAACTGGTTCGTCGACTCGTCGCTGATGTACGGCTGGAACGATAACGAATCCAAACGCTATATCGCTGGCACTCAGGCCAAGGCTGATTACGACAGTGATGTATTCGGCGTGAGCGCACTGGCCGGGTACAGCCTGCGGCTGATGCCTGATGTGGTGCTGGAGCCTCAGGTCGGCGCGCGCTATGCCAATGTCGGCATGGATGCGTATCGCGAGAAGGGCAGTTCGGCGTCGCTGAATGTCGGCAGTCAGCGTTATGAAGTCGGTGAGATGGGCGTCGGTGCACGTCTGGCGGCGGCATTCGATGTCGGCAGCGGCAGCCTGGAACCGGAAGCGAAGCTGATGGCCTGGCATGATTTCATCGGTGACAAGGTCAGCACCACATCGGCCTTCGTGCTGGGGGGCGAGTCGTCCGTCAGCCGCGGTACCACTCCGGTGCGTGACAGCTATGAACTGGGCCTGGGCGCCAACTACCGCATGGGCGCGTGGAGCGTCGGCGGCTCTTACAACTATCTGACCTCCAGCGGTTTCGACTCCGACAGTTTCACCGCGAAGGTGCGTTACGCGTTCTGATCCACATCGGGTAAAACCTGTGGGAGCGAGCCTGCTCGCGAAGGCGTAGTGTCAGTCGGCAAAAATGCTGGCTGATCCACCGCTTTCGCGAGCAAGCCCGCTCCCACAGTGATGTGCGCTGCAATGTGAGAGCAAGCGGTCTGCCTGCTCAGTTGATTGATCTGACACCCTACAGTTGATAGCTGAAACTGATGCTGTAACGCGCCCGACGATTGAACGTATCCAGCGCTTCATCGGACATCGGCTTGGCGGCCTCCAACGCAATGTTGTAGTACTTGGCATCGCCAAAACGCAGACCTACTGCTGCCGATGACAGGTCATTGCTCTGCACCGCCAGCTTGTTGAACCAGGTTTTCGAACGGTCCAGCACCACGTACGGCTGCAGGATGCGCACCCAGTTGCCGTCGCGATTGAAACTGTAGTTGACCTCGTAAGCCGCACCCCAGCCCTTGTCGCCCGATGCCTGATCGTCCGGGTAGCCACGGCCGAAATTCTGCCCGCCGAACACCGCGCGTTCGCTGTCAGGCAGGGTGTCATCACTCCAGTACAGCGCGGCCGACAGCACGCCTTGCCAGTTGTCGAAGAACTTGTCGCTTTGCACCCCGGAGAGGCGCAGGCGCAGGAAGTTCAGGTCCAGCGCCGGGTTGTTGGAATGCGCGCCCATGCTGTCCAGACCCTGATACACGCCACCACTGAGAATCCGCAGTTGCCGGGCATCGCTCTTGCGCCAGTCGCCTTCGAATGCGAGGGCACGCACGTTGGTGCGCTCTTCGATGCTGAGCGGATAGCCGACCACGTCGTAGCGGTTTTTGTCATCCACTGCATAGAGCCGCGCTCCCGCGTTAAGCAGTTCGTTGGAGGCGGCAATGAACGGGTGGCTGACACCGATGGAGTAACGATTGTCTTCCTTGTGCGGTTTGAGTTCGAAGCCATCGCTGGTGAGCACATTGGTGCCCGGATCGGCCCGGTAGCGCGAGGCAAACAGGCTCAGTTGCGTACCTTCGCTATTGAGGAACTGGTTGTAGTCCAGGCGGTAGTAATGTTCGTGATCGTCGCCCGGCGGAAACAGCCCGCTGAGGGTCAATTGCTCGCCCATGGCGGTCTGCGAGTTACTGCTGACCCCCAGCAATGCCTGCGTGCCGTTGCGGTTATCTTCGGTGGTGCTCATGGTGCTGGTGAACGGTTTGCGGCTGGCCTGGGCCACCAGTGTTGTTGCGCCGTCGGTGGTGCCGGGCGGCGGCACTTGCGCCTGGATGGTCACGCCGGGGATGCGGGTCATCAGGGTGGTGTAGCGTTCGAAGGTCTTGCGGGTCAGCGGGCGTTCGGCCTGGATTTTGGCTGCCAGTTCGTCGAGCAGGCCTTTGACCCGGCCGACATCGCCCTGCACCTGCACATCGCGCACATAACCTTCGACCAGCACCACTCGGGCTACGCCGTCGTCGAAACGCTGTTGCGGCAGGAAGGCATAGGACAGCAGATAGCCGTCCTTCTGGTAGCGCCGGGTGATGTCGCGTGTGGCTTCGATCAGGTCGGCGAGACTGGTCTGATGGCCGATCAGCGGTTTGTAGACTTCGGCCAGCTCATTGAGCGGGTAGATCGTGCCGCCTTCGATCTGCACGGTTTTCAGGTTGATTTTGGTCTCCATCAACAGCGGCTGCGCCGTGGCCGCGCCGGGGTCGGGTACTTGCAGGGGCGTGGCGGCGGGGCGATAAGCATCTGCCGGCAGGTTCGGCACGGGCAGGTTGCGGGTGGTTTCGTTGCTGTTGAGAAAGCTGGGCAGGGTGTCGGCGAGGGCGGCGGAACTGAGACTGAGGAACAGCAGGGATGCCATTACGCGCATAGGACACTCCATGGTCAGATCACAGCGCTGGGCTGAATTTTTCCTAAGAAAAAAGCGGAAGACTCGTGGGAATCTTCCGCCCTCAACCAAGCGTAGGCGCTGTAGGTGAGGCCGTCGAATCGGCCAGGTGCAATTTAGCGTTTGTTGCCTCCAAGAGCGCCGGTCAGACCACCGAGTACACCGCCCAGGCCTCCGGTTGCGGTGCCTCCAGTGGCGGTGCCGCCGCTGACCAGTCCGCCGACCGCACCGACGGTGGCGCCGACGTTGCTGACCACACCACCCACGGCGGTGGTGACCGGGTTGTTGGTGGCGGCAATGGTGTTGCCAATCGTGCTGACCGCTCCGCCGACCTGGCCGGTGAGACCGGCGACCGGTGCACCGAGACCTGTAGTGGCACCGACCTGTTGAGTGAGACCGGTGACGGCGCTGGTGACTGGGTTCAGCCCTGCGCCGACGGTAGCGCCGACGGTGGCCAGTGGCGAGGTGGTGGCGGTGATCGGCGTGCCCGAGCCGCCGAGTACTGTGTTGAGCGAAGCGATGGTGTTGCCCAGTCCGCCAGCCGTGACGCCGCCGGCGCTGACCACGCCGTTGGTGCTGCCGGCGTTCAGACCGGCACCGATGTTGACCACGGCGCCGCCAACCGTTTGCAGCAAGCCGGTACCGCCCAGACCGCCGCCGAGACCACCGCCCAATCCGCCACCGCTGCTGGTGCCGTTATCCACCAGCCCGCCGGCTTTGCCGACGGCAGTGCCGACATTGGTCAAGGCGCCGCCGACGGTGTTGGTCAAGGCGTTGCCACTACCGGCACCGGTCACTTGACCACCCAGGCCTTTGACGGCACCGCCGACCTGGCCGATCACGCCATTGAGCGGAGCGCCGAGGCCGGTCGCATCGCCTACTTTGTCGGTGGTGCTTTCCACCATCGCAATCACTGGCACCAGACCGTTGCCGACACTCTTGGTCACTGAACCGAGTGGGCCGGTGGTGGTAGCCAGGCTCAGGGTGTCGCCGAGCATGGTGACTTTTTCACCGACGCCATCGAGCACCGGTGCCACTTTAGTGACCACGCCGCCGACAACCGGGACGCTGCCGGTGGCGGTCGCCAGTTTGCCGCTCAGGTCCGAGACGCCGGTACCGACATCTGAAACCACGCCGCCGACCGAGGACGCCGTGACGCCCAGGCCATTGTCGACCGTGCCCAGTTTGCCGATGCCGTTGGCCACGCCATCACCCAGGGTAGTGACCACATTGCCTGTGGTTTTTACTGCGCTTTGCACCACGCCGCCCACTACTGGAACGGTGCTCAAGGAGTCGCCGACCTGACCGACACCACTGCCGACGCCCGCGACGGTGTTGCCGACATCCTGCACCAGGGTGGTGGTCACCAGTGGTGTCGTGGTCGGGTTGGTCGGATTGGTTGGATCCGTAGGGTCTGTCGGATTGGTAGGATTGGTCGGGTTCGTCGGATTGGTCGGGTTCGTCGTGCCGGTACCGCCAGTGCCACCGGTACCACCTGTGCCAGCGGTATCGGTGCCGCCAGTACCGCCAGTGCCACTGCTACCGCCTGTGCCACCAGTGCCGCCAGTGCCCGACGTCGCGCTGTCTGGCGAAGAGCTGCCGGAGCTGCTGTGATGGCCGCCACCGCCGCTGCTGCAGCCAGCGAGGCCAAGGGAGAGGATCAATGCCAGAGCTGTTGCCGATTTGCACCACACTTGAGTTTTCATGATTGAGATTCCTTGCACCTGTAACAACATTCGTCGTTTTCGATGGCTCACCGATCTGTCGCCGGTGATGCCTCGTCCGTGGTGCCAATCTCGATCGCGCGGTGCTTTTCCACCATTCTCAAGTTGGTATTAACGCCTTTATATATAAGGCGCCGCGCCGTGCCTAAGGACTAATACCCAGGATATAGACGCACAAAAAAAGGCCTTGAAAATCAAGGCCTGGAGTTTTTCAGAGTGCGCTGCCAAACGCGGAAAAACTTAAGTGATATATACACAATTTACAGGCTTGCCCGGGCGGATACTCAGGCAACCGGTTGCCACTGACCGACCATATGTTCCAGATCGCCGTTGCCGATCAGGCGCAACTCGCCGCTGGATCCCGGCGCGCTCGCCAGCAATGAGACCTCGCTGGGCAAGCGCACCGGTTTGCGAAAGTGCACGGCGATTTCAAGGTTGGCCTTGGGTAGATGATCAGCCAGCGCGGCGAGGGTTCGTGCCTTGTTCCACAGACCGTGAGCAATCGCCGTGGGAAAACCGAACAGCTTGGCACTGGCCGCGCTCAGGTGAATCGGGTTGTAGTCCCCCGAGACTTTGGCGTATTGCCGACCGATATCGGCCGGGGCTTTCCATTGCGCGACTTGCGTCAACACCTGGGACGGTTCCCAGTGTTGCTCGACGGGTTCGCCGTCGAGTTTCACGCCGCGACAGAGCATCTGGCTTTCGGCTTCCCACAGCGGCCCGAGTTGATCATCGAGGCTGGTCAACACCTCGAAGGTCGCACCTTTGGGATGCGGCTGCAGGTTATGCACGCGGACGCTGACTTGCGCGCGACTGATCCCGCCCATCGGCCGCAACACGCGAATGCGGTTGCTCAGGTGAATCAGCCCCAGCAGCGGGAACGGAAAATCCTTCGCCGTGAGCAATTGCATCTGCAGGGCGAACGCGAGGATATGTGGATAAGTTGGCGGCAGCAGGCCGTCATCGGCAAAGCCGCAGACCTTGCGATAGGCCGCCAGTTTTTGCGGGTCGACATCGACCCAGCAGCGCAAACCGCTGTCGGGCAGTCGGGAGCCGGTGATCTTGCGCCGTGTCGCGGCCCGCGCGTACAGGCCGGGCAGGCTCGGTTCACGGTCGAGGGTGTGCCATTCAATGCTCATGCCTATGCCCCCAGAACACTTTGTCCACAGACCCGCAGCGCCTGGCCGGTAAATGCGCCGGTGCCCGGTTGCGCCAGCCACGCGACGGCTTCGGCGACGTCTTGCGGCAAGCCGCCCTGGCCCAGCGAACTCATGCGCCGTCCGGCCTCACGCAGGCCGAACGGGATGTGCGCGGTCATCTGGGTTTCGATGAAGCCCGGGGCCACAGCGTTGATGCTGATGCCGCGTTCGTGCAGCGTTGGCGCCCAGGCCTGAGCCAGGCCGATCAGCCCGGCCTTGCTCGCGGCGTAGTTGGTCTGTCCACGATTGCCGGCGATGCCGCTGATCGAGGCCAGCAGAATCACCCGCGCATTGTCGTGCAGGGTGCCGCTGTCGAGCAGCGCCTTGGTCAGCACTTGCGGGGCATTGAGGTTGACCGCCAGCACCGCGTCCCAGAATTCCGGGGTCATGTTGGCCAGGGTCTTGTCGCGGGTGATCCCGGCGTTGTGCACCAGAATGTCGAGGCCGTCCGGCAGTTGTTCGATCAGGTGCGCGGCGGCATCTTCGGCGCAGATATCAAGGGGGATCGCCCGGCCGCCAAGACGTGCGGCGAGGGCTTCCAGATCAGTCTTGGCCGGGGGGACGTCGAGCAGAATCACCTCGGCGCCATCGCGGGCGAGGGTCTCGGCAATCGAGGCGCCGATCCCGCGTGCCGCGCCGGTGACCAGCGCCTTGCGTCCGGCCAATGGCCGGGTCCAATCGGTGACCGGCGTGGCGCACGGGCTCAGGCGAATCACCTGCCCGGAAACAAAGGCACTTTTCGGTGACAGGAAAAACCGCAACGGCCCCTCAAGCTGATCTTCAGCGCCGTCACCGACATAGATCAGTTGCAGCGTGCCGCCGCTGCGCAGCTCCTTGGCCAGCGAACGTGAAAAGCCTTCGAGCGCCCGTTGCGCACTGGATGCAAAGGGCTCGCGCAGGGTTTCCGGGGCGCGGCCGAGAATCACCAGGTGCGCGCTGCTGTCGAGGTTTTTCATCAACGGCTGGAAGAATTCGCGCAGCTGTTTGAGCTGGTCGGTGTGTTGCAGGTCGCTGGCATCGAACACCACGGCCTTGAGTTTCGGCCCGTGCCCGGGAATCCACGCGGTGGCCAGCGACGGTTCAGTGCCGTAGCTGTAGATCGCATCGGTCAGGCGGTTGGCGAACGCATTGACCCGCTCGGCCAGCGGCCCGCCGCCGATCAGCAGCGCACCGTCCACCGGCCGCAGGCGTCCGGCCTGCCAGCGTTCCAGCCGCACCGGCGACGGCAGGCCCAAAGCCCCGACCAGACGGTGGCCGATGGATGAGTTGGCGAAGTCGATATAGCGGTCAGACATGGAACGCTCTCCAAAAGTTGGGGTTCAAAGTGTGGACTACCAACGGCAATCAATCGTTCGATCCACGCAATAAGGCCTACGCTAGAACAGCAGAGTAGACCACCGTCCCTGTGGGAGCTGGCTTGCCAGCGATGGCGGAGTGTCAGCCACTGGAAATGCTGGAGGTGCCGGCCCTATCGCTGGCAAGCCAGCTCCCACAGGGATTTCCATGAATTCGGATCAACAAGGAGCTTTTCATGAGTCAGCTGCGCCGCGTCGCCATCATCGGTGGTAACCGTATTCCTTTCGCCCGTTCCAACGGGCCGTACGCCACTGCCAGCAATCAGGTGATGCTCACTGCTGCCCTGGAAGGCCTGATCGAACGCTACAACCTGCACGGCCTGCGCATCGGCGAAGTGGTGGCGGGTGCGGTGCTTAAATTGTCACGGGATCTGAACCTGACCCGCGAGTGCGTGCTCGGCTCGCGGCTGTCGCCGGCCACCCCGGCCTATGACATCCAGCAAGCCTGCGGCACCGGGCTGGAGGCGGCGCTGCTGGTGGCCAACAAAATCGCCCTCGGCCAGATTGACTGCGGCATTGCCGGTGGCGTCGACACCACCTCGGACGCGCCGATCAGCGTCAGCGAAGGCTTGCGCAAAATCCTTCTGCAGGCCAACCGCGCCAAGACCACCGGCGACAAGCTGAAAACCTTTCTGCAACTGCGTCCGCGGCACCTGATCCCGGAATTCCCGCGTAACGGCGAACCGCGTACCGGTCTGTCGATGGGCCAGCACTGCGAACTGATGGCGCAGACCTGGAACATCCCCCGTGAGGAGCAGGATCAACTGGCCCTCGAAAGCCATCACAAACTCGCCGCGTCCTACAGTGAAGGCTGGCACAACGACCTGATGACGCCGTTCCTCGGCCTGACCCGCGACAACAACCTGCGCCCGGACCTGACCCTGGAAAAACTCGCCACGCTCAAACCCGCTTTCGAAAAAAGCGCCAAAGGCACGCTGACGGCGGGCAACTCCACGCCACTCACCGACGGCGCCTCGGTGGTGCTGCTGGGCAGCGAGGAATGGGCGAAGGAGCGTGGTTTGCCGATCCTCGCCTACCTGCGCGATGGCGAAGCGGCGGCGGTGGATTTCGTCAACGGCGCCGAAGGCCTGTTGATGGCGCCGGTGTATGCCGTGCCGCGCTTGCTGGCGCGTAATGGGTTGACCCTGCAAGACTTCGATTACTACGAAATTCACGAAGCGTTTGCCGCGCAGGTGCTGTGCACGCTCAAGGCCTGGGAAGACCCCGAATACTGCAAGACGCGTTTGGGGCTGGAGGCACCGCTGGGTTCGATCGACCGCAGCCGGCTGAATGTGAAAGGCAGCTCGTTGGCGGCGGGGCATCCGTTTGCCGCGACCGGCGGGCGGATTGTCGCCAACCTGGCAAAACTGCTGGATGCGGCCGGCAAGGGCAGGGGGCTGATCTCGATCTGCGCGGCGGGCGGCCAGGGTGTCACCGCGATTATCGAACGATGAGCGCAATCCCCTGTGGGAGCGGGCTTGCTCGCGAAGGGGCCGTGTCAGGCGCCGTCATTGTGTCTGACAGACCGCTTTCGCGAGCAAGCCCGCTCCCACAGGGGAAATGAATGCCAATGTCAGATTCTGTCGCAAATGCCCTCGACGCTGATTGCCAACATTTCAAACCGGCTCAGCTATGATCGGCAAAGCTCGATTATTTCGGCACAGTGTGTGCATCCACAGGGTTCACAGGTCGGCAACCCCTCCCCGTAGCGCGAGGATTGCCGTATAACGAGTGACATTCGCGTGTTTGGTAATAAAGGACCCACAATAAAAGCTGATGAAGACTCCAAAACGCATTGAACCCCTGATCGAAGACGGTCTGGTCGACGAAGTGCTGCGCCCACTCATGAGTGGTAAAGAAGCAGCTGTTTATGTGGTGCGCTGCGGTAACCAGTTACGTTGCGCGAAGGTTTACAAGGAGGCGAACAAACGCAGTTTCCGCCAGGCAGCCGAGTATCAGGAAGGTCGCAAGGTGCGTAACAGCCGGCAGGCCCGAGCGATGGCCAAGGGTTCGAAATTCGGTCGCAAAGAGACCGAAGACGCCTGGCAGAACGCCGAAGTCGCGGCGCTGTTCCGTCTGGCCGGTGCCGGCGTGCGAGTGCCCAAGCCATACGACTTTCTGGATGGCGTGCTGCTGATGGAACTGGTGGCCGATGAGTACGGCGATGCCGCGCCGCGTCTGAACGACGTGGTGCTGGAGCCGGATCAGGCCCGCGAGTATCACGCGTTCCTGATCTCGCAGATCGTGCTGATGTTGTGTACCGGTCTGGTGCACGGTGACCTCTCGGAGTTCAACGTGCTCCTGACCCCGACCGGCCCGGTGATCATCGACCTGCCGCAGGCGGTGGATGCCGCTGGCAACAACCACGCGTTCAGCATGCTCGAGCGCGATGTGGGCAACATGGCTTCGTACTTCGGGCGCTTTGCCCCGGAGCTGAAGCAGACCCGCTACGCGAAAGAAATGTGGGCGCTGTACGAAGCCGGCACCTTGCACCCCAACAGCGTGCTCACCGGCGAGTTCGACGATCCTGAAGACCTGGCCGACGTTGGCGGAGTGTTGCGCGAGATCGAAGCGGCGCGGCTCGACGAAGAGCGCAAGCAGGCGATCCGTGCGGCGGATGACGAGCCCAAAGGCAAGTCCGACGAACCGCCTCCGCCACCTTGGATGCAGTAAGCGCTTGAACAGAAACCCGGCTTCGGCCGGGTTTTTTGTGCCTGCCCAAAACACCGAAGATCCCTTGTAGGAGTGAGCCTGCTCGCGATGGCGGTGTGTCATTCAGCAAAAGTGTTGCCTGATACACAGCCATCGCGAGCAGGCTCACTCCTACAAGGGATTTGTGGTGTTCCTGGAATGTGTGTGGGAATCTTGTCCGCCCTCGCACACTCAAGGATTGAATGTGAACGCCCGCCTCATCATCACCGCCCGGCTGATCTCCGACTTCGGCGCCTTCCTCAACATGGTCGCGCTGGCGACTTACGTTTACCTGCTGAGCAACAGCGCCATGAGCGTCGGGGTGTTCCTCGCCAGTCGGGTTGGCGGGGGGATTTTTGCCAGCCTGATGGGTACACGCTTCTACCGGCGCTGGAATGGCCGGGTGCCGCTGATCGCTTTCGATCTGCTGCGCGCGGCGTTGCTTGGCCTGCTGTTGATCCTGCCGCTGAGCCAGCAGGCGTTGCTGTTGCCGGTGATCGCTTTCGGCCTGGGTTTTGGCAATTCGATGTTCGCCATCGGCCTCAACAGCCAGTTGCCGAGGCTGATCGACCCGGCGCAGCTACTGAAAACCAATGCCTGGATCACCTCGGCGTCATCCGCAGCGATGGTCGGCGGCAGCCTGGTGTCCGGCTTGCTGGTGGCGGCCTTTGGTTTCGAAACGGTCTTCGCGCTCAACGCGCTGACCTATGTGCTGGCGGCGTTGTTGATTGCTCCGTTGCGCTTCGCCGCTGCAGAAGTCAGCGAACAATCGATCAGCGAACGCGGCGAATGGTCAGCCCTGAAACAAGGCCTGCGCAGCGCTCCGGTGATTGCGGCGATGCTCGCCGTGACCATGGCCGACACCTTGGGCAGTGCCGCGCACAACGTCGGCTTCCCGATCATCTCCAAATTGCTCACACCTGATTCGGCCAGCACCACGCTGGGCCTGATGCTGGCGGTGTGGGCCAGCGGCAAACTGCTCGGCGCACGGATTGCCAGTCGCCTCAAAGGCACGGATAACCGTGATCTGGAGCGACGGTATTTCTTCGGCGTGGCGTTGATGTCTTGCGGTTTTATCCTGATGTTCCAGCAGCACAGCCTTCTTGGTCTGCTGCTGTTTTCCCTGCCGGCGGGGCTGGGTGATGGCGTTTCCGAAGTCAGCCTGATGTCGCGCCTGCAACGTGAACCGGAGCATTTGCGTCTGCCGATTTTCAGTTTCCTGACCTTGCTGCAAATGACCGGGTTCGGCGTCGGCATGCTGATTGCCGCGCCGTTTTACGGCTGGTGGACGCCGGGTGCCGTGGTCATGCTGTTCCACGGCATCCCGCTCGGTACGCTGTTGACCGTGAAGCTGCTGGCGCTCAGGCGCGGGCGGGTTGCGCGCAGCAGCCCGACGCCAGCTCCTTGAGGATCGGACAGTCGGGACGATGGTCGCCATTACAGTGCTCGACCAGATCCTGCAGGGTGTCGCGCAACTCGCCGAGTTCGCGGATCTTCTGATTCAGTTCGTCGATGTGCTGACGCGCTAGCGCTTTCACATCGGCACTGGCACGTTGGCGATCCTGCCACAGGGTCAGCAGCTTGCCGACCTCCTCCAGAGAAAACCCCAAGTCCCGCGAACGCTTGATGAACGCCAGGGTGTGCAGGTCATCATCGCTGTAGACCCGGTAGCCGCTGTCGGTGCGATGGGCCGCCTTGAGCAGGCCGATCGACTCGTAATAGCGGATCATCTTTGCGCTCAGGCCACTGTGCCGGGCCGCTTGGCCGATGTTCATCGGTGTTCCTCCAGATCCTTCGGTTTCCAGGTTTTCAACAGTAGCGCATTGCTCACCACGCTGACGCTCGACAGCGCCATCGCCGCGCCGGCCAGCACCGGGTTGAGGAAGCCGAGCGCCGCCAGCGGAATGCCGATCAGGTTGTAGACGAAGGCCCAGAACAGGTTCTGGCGGATCTTCGCGTAGGTCTTGCGGCTGATCTCCAGTGCCGCCGGTACCAGCCGTGGATCGCCGCGCATCAGGGTGATACCGGCGGCGTGCATCGCCACGTCGGTGCCGCCACCCATGGCGATACCGATGTCCGCTGCGGCCAGTGCCGGGGCATCGTTGATGCCATCGCCGACCATCGCCACCACGCCGGTTTTCTTCAGTTCGGCGACGGTGGCGGCTTTGTCGGCGGGCAGCACTTCGGCGAGCACGTTCTCGATGCCCAAAGCCTCGGCAACCACTTTCGCACTGCCACGGTTGTCGCCCGTCAGCAGATGGCTGTGGATATCGCGGGCGGTCAGTTGTTGCACTGCTTGTAATGCGCCGGGCTTGAGCGTGTCACCGAAGGCGAACAGGCCGATTACGCGCGGTTCAGGACTTTGCTCGATCAGCCACGACAAGGTCCGGCCTTCGCTTTCCCAGGCCTCGGCGGATTCGGCGAGATTGCCGGCGCCCAGGCCGCTTTCTTCCAGCAAACGCCGATTGCCCAGCGCCAGACGCCGACCGCCAAGATTGCCGGCGATGCCACGCCCGGTCAGGGACTGGCTGTCGCTGACATCCGGCACGTTCAGGCCACGTTCGGCGGCCGCGTCCAGCACGGCTTTGGCCAGCGGATGTTCGCTGCCGCGTTGCAGGGCGCCGGCCAGTGTCAGCAGAGTATTTTCATCGCCATCCAGCGCACTGAAATGGGCGATACGCGGGGTGCCGGAAGTCAGCGTGCCGGTCTTGTCGAAGACCACGTTGTCGACTGCATGGGCACGTTCCAGCGCTTCGGCATCTTTGATCAGAATCCCATGGCGCGCAGCCACACCCGTGCCGGCCATGATCGCCGTCGGCGTGGCGAGGCCGAGGGCACACGGACAGGCAATCACCAGCACGGCAACAGCGTTGATCAACGCGGTTTCCATGGGCGCGCCGTATAGCCACCAGCCGATCAGGGTGGCGAGGGCGATCAGCAACACGCTGGGCACGAACACCTGGCTGACTTTATCCACCAGTTTCTGGATCGGCGCTTTCGCCGCCTGAGCGTCTTCTACCAGACGGATGATCCGCGCCAGCACGCTTTCCGCGCCGAGGGCGGTGGTGCGCACCAGCAAGCGACCTTCACCGTTGATCGCGCCGCCGGTGACTTTGTCGCCCGACTGTTTTGGCACTGGCAGGCTTTCGCCGCTGATCAGCGCTTCGTTGGCGTGGCTTTGGCCTTCAAGTACTTCGCCGTCTACCGGGAAACGTTCACCGGGTTTGACCAAGACCTGATCGTTCAGACGCAGGGCGCTGATCGCGACGTCCTGCTCGCGACCGTCGATGACCTGAATCGCGCGTTCCGGACGCAAGGCTTCCAGAGCGCGGATGGCGCTGGCGGTCTGGCGTTTGGCGCGGCTTTCCAGGTATTTGCCGAGGAGCACCAGGGCGATCACCACCGCCGAGGCTTCGAAATACAGATGCGGCATGCGCCCGGCGGCGGTGGCCCACTCGTACAGGCTCAAGCCATAACCGGCGCTGGTGCCGAGGGCCACCAGCAAGTCCATGTTACCGGCCCCGGCGCGCACGGCTTTCCACGCGGCCACGTAGAAACGTGCACCGAAAATGAATTGCACCGGGGTGGCGAGGGCGAATTGCGCCCAGGCCGGAAGCATCCAGTGAATGCCGAACGGTTGCAGCAGCATCGGCAACACCAGCGGCAACGCCAGGACGATCACGCAGATCAGCGCCCAGCGCTCATGTTGCAGGCGCTGTTGCTGATTATCGGTAGTGGGATGTTCGGCTTGCCAGACGCTGGCCGAGTAACCGGCCTTGCTTACAGCATCGAGCAGCGACTGAATGTCGACCTGACCGAGCCATTCGAGGTGTGCGCGTTCGTTGGCGAGGTTGACGCTGACGCTCTTCACCCCGGGGACTTTGTTCAGGGCGCGCTCGACGCGACCGACGCACGAGGCGCAGGTCATGCCGTCGATGTTCAATTCCACCGTCTGCTGCGGCACGCTGTAGCCGGCGCGTTCAACCGCCTCCATCAACGCCGGCAAGCTGTCACCAGGCGCCTGGACGCGGGCCTGTTCGGTGGCGAGATTGACGCTGACGGCACTGGCGCCGCTGACTTTGCGCAACGCCCGCTCGACACGCCCGGCGCAACTGGCGCAGGTCATGCCGGCAATCGGCAGATCGAAAGTGATGGAATCGGACATCGGTCTTACTCCCTGTAGAAGATGCCTACAAGGATCAACCTTGCCACGCGGGCAAGGTCAAGCGCCAATATTTGACTCACTACAAAAACAGTGTGGGAGCGGGCTTGCTCGCGAATGCGGTGTGTCAGTCAACATCATCGCTGAATGACACAGCGCATTCGCGAGCAAGCCCGCTCCCACATTTGGAGTTTTGCTTAGTATTCGAGGGCGGCAGGTCGCAGGTACAAGCCTTTGGCATTTGCCGCGATCCGGTACTTGAGCACATCGCCGGCCTTGAGCGAGATCTCCTGCGCCGGCGGCGCGAGCATGCCTGCCTGGCAACCCGGCACTTGGCCAGGCAATTGTTTCAGACGGATGGAAATCGTCCCGTGGGGCAGGTTGAACGAAGTGGTCTGTTCCTGAAGCAGGCGCGCTGCCAGTTCATCATTGACGTACACGCCAATCTCGCAGGGAGTCGGCACTTCCAGACGCTCGCGCGAGATGATCAGAACGGCGTAGTCCTCAGCGGTCGCGTTGGCCTGGGGCAGGGCGGCAAAGAGGCTGAGCAAGCCAAACAGGCTGAAAGCTGACCAGCGCATGGCTGAATCTCCTGAATTTGAGTCATTGATGCACGCAGCTTGGCTGAGCGCGACGCCGATTGCCAGCCCGGCAGTTTTCTGCAGAACTTGACCTTGCCATGGTGGCAAGCTCGACACTGCCGGCAACCTCACTCAAAGGAGTCCATCCATGCAAGTGTTCAACGTTCAAGGCATGTCCTGCGGCCACTGTGTCAAAGCCATCACCAACGCCGTGCAGGCGAAGGATCCGGCGGCCAGCGTGCGGGTCGATCTGGCGGCCAAAGAAGTCGGCGTCGAGAGTTCGCTGAGTGCCGAGCAGGTGATCGAGGTGATCAGCGAAGAGGGCTACCCGGTAAAACTCGCCGGATAACGATAAATCCCTGTGGCGAGGGAGCTTGCTCCCGCCGGGTCGCGAAGCGGCCTTTTTTTCAATTGAAAAACACTCGGCGTGCTGCGCAGTCCAGCGGGAGCAAGCGCCCTCGCCACAGGTTTCAGGTGTAGGTCATCTGATTTCTAATAGTTAGCGAGCTATCGGAATGTTCAAGGTGTCTCAGCGCGGCTAGACTGTCGGGCTGCCGACTTCTATCCCACCTGGATGCCTGATGAACTTCCGTACCATTCTGATTCTCGGTGCCCTGAGCGCCTTCGGTCCGCTGGCGATCGACTTCTATTTGCCGGCGTTCCCGTCGATGGCGCTGGCCTTTGGCACTGATGAAAAGCACGTCCAGCTGACCCTGGCAGCCTATTTCGCCGGTCTGTCGATCGGGCAGTTGCTGTATGGGCCGGTGGCCGACCGGTTTGGTCGGCGCCTGCCGCTGTTGGTCGGTGTCGGCCTGTTCACCCTGGCCTCGCTGGCCTGTGCTTATGCACCGAATCTGGAATGGCTGATCGGCGCGCGTTTCGTTCAGGCGCTGGGCGGCTGCGCGGGGATGGTGATTTCCCGGGCGGTGGTCAGCGACAAGTGCGATGCGGTCGGTTCGGCGAAAGTCTTTTCACAACTGATGCTGGTGATGGGGTTGGCGCCGATTCTCGCGCCGTTGCTCGGCGGTCTGCTGGTCAATACCACGGGCTGGCAGTCGATCTTCCTCGCACTGACCGGCTTCAGCGCACTGGCCGCCCTCGCTGTGGCGCTGGGTCTGCCGGAAAGTCTGCCGGATTACGTGCCGCGCCAGCCGTTGTCCGGTGCGTTGCGCCAATACGGCCGGTTGTTTGGCGACCGGGTGTTTCTCGGCCACGCCCTGACCGGCGGTATCGCGGTCGCCGGGATGTTTTCCTATATCGCCGGTTCGCCGTTCGTCTTCATCAAACTGTACGGCGTACCCGCCGAGCATTTCGGCTGGCTGTTCGGCACCAATGCGGCGGGGTTCATTCTGGTGGCCCAGGTCAATGCGCGGCTGTTGGCCAAGCGCGGTCCGGCATTCCTGCTGGCACGGGCGGTGTGGGTGTATCTGTTGGCCGGGGTTTCTTTGCTCGCGGTCAGCTCGCTGCACACCGAAGCGTTGTGGCCGCTGTTGATCCCGTTGTTCGTGTGTATCGCCAGCCTCGGCTGCATCCTGCCCAACGCAGCGGCGTGTGCAATGAACGGCCAGGGTGCGCGTGCCGGTAGTGCGTCGGCACTGATGGGCTGCCTGCAGTTCAGCGTGGCTTCCGGCGCGGCTTCGCTGGTGGGCGTTCTGCACGATGGCAGCGCCATGCCGATGGCCATGGTCATCAGCCTGTGCGGGTTGCTGGTGGTGAGCGTCGCGATGTACACCCGGCATTTGCAGAATGCCCGGGCGTTGGCGCAAGCACAGGCCGAAGCCTGACTGCCTCAGCCGACGGCGCGTTGCTGTCCGGGGTCGGGAATCCGATGGGGCGCGTGCAGGCGCGCTTCGAGGGTGCGGGTGAAGGCGAGCGCCTCGGCTTCACTGCGGAAGGTCACGGCGTGCTGGTCCAGACGAACCTGCCATTGGGACTTTGCCACTTCTTTTATCAGGATCTTCATTACTGACCTCCCTTGTGTAAAAGATGCATCGCAGAGGCTTCGAGTGTAGACCTGAATACGATCGGATTTGTGACAACGATCAAGCATCTGACTGACGGCAAAAAACAGCGCCAGCCCTTGAAAGGACTGGCGCTGATTATGACGTCCGGGTTTTCAGAAACTTTCTAAAACAATTTTGCCCTTGGCCTTGCCGCTTTCCAGCAGCTCATGCGCCCGGCGCAGGTTCGCCGCGTTGATCGTGCCGAAATGCTCGCCGACGGTGGTCTTCAACGTCCCCGCATCAATCAGCTCGGCCACTCGGTTGAGCAGCTTGTGCTGCTCGATCATGTCCGGTGTTTCGAACAGCGAGCGGGTGTACATGAACTCCCAGTGCAGCGACAGGCTCTTGCGCTTGAGCTGGCTCACGTCCAGCGACTTCGGATCGTCGATCAGCGCGAGTTTGCCTTGCGGGGCCAACGCCTCGACCAGTTGCTCCAGGTGCAGATCGGTCTGGGTCAGGCTGGCGACGTGGGTCACGTGATCGATGCAGGCGCGTTTCAGTTCCTCGCTCAACGGCTGGCTGTGGTCGATCACCAGGTCGGCACCCAGCTCGTTCACCCAGTCGCGAGTCTGTGCACGGGACGCGGTGCCGATGACCTTCAGGCCGGTCAACTGGCTGGCCAGTTGGGTGAGGATCGAACCGACGCCGCCAGCGGCGCCGACGATCAGCAGGCTTTGACCTTCATCGGTCTTGCCCTCACGGATCTGCAGGCGTTCGAACAGCAGTTCCCACGCGGTGATCGCGGTCAGCGGCAGCGCGGCGGCTTCGGCAAAACCGAGGGATTTGGGCATGTGGCCAACAATGCGCTCATCGACCACGTGCAGCTCGCTGTTGCCACCGGCACGGGCGATGGAGCCGGCGTAAAACACTTTGTCGCCGGCCTTGAACAGCGTCACTTCACTGCCGACGGCTTTGACCACACCGGCGACGTCCCAGCCCAGTACTTTTGCTGCGCCGTTTTCCGGCGCCACGTTCTGCCGCACCTTGGTGTCGACCGGGTTGACCGAGATGGCTTTGACTTCCACCAGCAGGTCGCGCGGGCCGGCGACCGGCTCCGGCAGTTCGATGTCTTGCAGGGATTTTTCGTCGCTGATCGGCAGGGAGGCGTAATAGGCGAAGGCTTTCATGACTTGCTCCGTAACGGTAATAGAAGAAGGGCTCAGGCGATGGCGCCCAGACGTTTCAATTGGAAGTGTTCGATGCAGTGGCCGGCGGCGGCCTGGAAGTTCTGAAAATGCGCGCTGGCGTTGTGCGCCGAAAGGATTTCCTCGCTGGCCCAGTGTTCGATCACATAGAAGGTCAGCGGGTCGGCGAGGTCGCGGTGCAGGTCGTACTGGCTGCAGCCTTCCTCGGCGCGACTCGGCTCAACCAGTGCGCGCAGGGCGTTTTCGAGGGTGTCCTGCTGGCCGGGTTTGGCGATCAGGGTGGCGATGGCGGTGAATGCTTGGGACATGTGCGGCTCCAGTCGCGGGATAAATTTGCTTGAACCCATCATTGGCTATTTCTCGGCGCGATAAAACCGGCTAAAAGAGCAGTCTCTTTCAATATTTTTTTGATAATCGAGGCTGAGAATGCTGCGTTTCGACGATTTACAGTTGTTCGTTCGCGCGGCGGATCTGGGCAGCCTGTCGGCAGCGGCGCGGGTGATGGACATGTCCGCGGCAGTGGCCAGCGCCGCGCTCAAACGCATCGAACAGCAACTGGGCGTGCGTTTGCTGGCGCGCTCGACCCGCAGCCTGCGTCTGACCGCCGAGGGCGAAGGCTTCCTCGAATACGCGCGGGCCGCGTTGAGTTCGCTGGACGAAGGCCGGCGATTTCTCTCCAGCGCGCAGGATCAGGTCAGCGGCATCCTGCAGTTGTCGGCGCCTTCGGATTTCGGGCGCAACTTGCTGTTGCCGTGGCTCGACGAGTTTCAGCGCGAGCATCCGAAACTGACCGTGCGCCTGTTGCTCGGTGATCGCATCGCCGACCTGTTCCGCCAGCCGGTGGACATCGCCCTGCGTTATGGCGAACCCGAGGATTCGAGCCTGGTGGCTCTGCCCATCGCTCCGGACAATCGCCGCGTGCTCTGCGCATCGCCGGCGTACCTGGCGCGCCACGGCGAACCGCGTCAGCTCGAACAACTGGCGCAGCACAATTGCCTGCTGTACATGCTCGGCAGTCGCGTGCACGACCATTGGAGTTTTCATGACGGCAAACGTGAAGTCGGCCTGACGGTCAGTGGCGATCGCTTCAGTGATGACGCCGACGTCGTCCGGTTGTGGGCGGTGGCGGGGGCGGGCATCGCCTACAAATCGTGGCTCGATGTCGGCGCGGATGTGCTCGCCGGGCGCCTCAAAGTGTTGCTGCCGGAGCTGCTCTGTGAGCGTGCTCCGCTGAATTTGTTGTGCGCCCATCGCGCACAATTGAGTAAGCCGGTGAACCTTTTGAGGGAAATGCTCGCCAGCCGATGCGCCGAATTGAGTAGTCAATTTCCCCATTTCCCGAAAGTTGATCATTAGTCGCAGGCAATTAGCGAAATTTCACTCAGGAACTATCACCATTCGTGTCAGCCACGGCGCAGGAAGCAGCGTGCATCCCGCTTATACTAGCGACCGCCTCAAACCTGCACCGATAACCGGTCAGGACTGAATCCGGCCGGTTTTTCAGAGCCGGGCGAGCGCTGCACAAACGCCGCGGACACTCCATTGACGGGTGCCGCAGCACCGGCCTGGCTTGCTCCGGTTCATGGCGTTTTACCCGTCTTGGCCGATGACCCATTACTGGTCAAGATGTCTTCGAGCAGTAGACGATACGATTCAACAGGGAGTGAATACATGGAACATGCACCTTGCATCAGCCAGATCGCCACGCTGCTGGCCGACCCCAAGCGCAGTGCGATGATGTGGGCGTTGATGGATGGCTCGGCACGCCAGACCGAAGAGCTGGCGCTGCTGGCAGGGTTGTCGCCATCTTCGGCCAGTGCGCATCTGGGGCGTTTGTCCGCCGGGGGCCTGTTGAAAGTCGAGGTCCGTGGGCGCAAGCGCTTTTTCCGTCTGGCAGCCCCGGAGATCGCGGCGGCCATCGAAGCGCTGGCCAGTGCCACGATCGCCAGCGCACCGCGGGAAATTCCTCACGTATTCAAACGCTCGGCACCGAGCGCCAATCCCCGGACTGCGCCGTCTTCACTGCTGCGTGCGCGCTTTTGCGATGATCATTTGGGTGGCACGCTGGCCGCCGATCTGTATCAGCGTCTGCTCGATGCCGGCTGGCTCGAACAGATCGAGCAGCGGGTCGTGGTGACCCTCAAAGGCTCGACGCAACTGGCCAACCGCGGTGTGTTCATCCAGGCCCTCGCTCATCGCAAGGCTCAGGTGGCGTGCGCCTGTCCGGACTGGAGTGAACGTCGCCCGCACCTGGGCGGTTCACTCGGCGCGGCGGTGCTGCAACTGTTCATGCAGTCCGGCTGGCTGGTGCTGCCCAAGGACTCCCGAGCCTTGCAAGTGACCCCGGCCGGGCAGCGGGAAATCCAGCGGTTCGCCAAGGAAACCGAGCTGGAATTGGCGTGATAGAGCGTTCGCCGGCCGACACTTCGACGCTGGCGTCGCCTGTGACTGCGAACAGGTCGTATCCAGAAAAAGCGCTGAGGCGTTATCGCGCACACTCGATCCGCACACATTGCGGAGGGGATGGGCATGGATACGCGAAACTTCAGCGCGGCAGAACGCCTGGAACGGCTGCCACTCAGCGGTTATCACCGGGTTATTTTCATCATCATTGCCCTGGCGTTCTTTTTCGACTCCATGGACCTGGCCATGATGACGTTCCTGCTCGGCTCGATCAAAACCGAGTTCGGCTTGAGCAGTGCACAGGCTGGCCTGCTCGCCAGTTCGAGTTTTTTCGGCATGGTGCTGGGGGCGTCGTTATCGGGGATGCTCGCCGATCGTTTCGGGCGTAAACCGGTGTTTCAGTGGAGCATCGTGTTGTGGGGCGTGGCCAGTTATCTGTGTTCGACCGCGCAAACGGTCGAGAGCCTGACGCTGTTCCGGATCCTGCTGGGGATCGGCATGGGCATGGAGTTTCCGATTGCACAGTCGATGCTTTCGGAGTTGATCCCGGCGCAGCGGCGCGGGCGCTACATTGCATTGATGGACGGTTTCTGGCCGCTGGGTTTCGTCGCCGCCGGGGTGCTGTCGTACTTTCTGCTGCCGCTGATTGGCTGGCGCGATATCTTCCTGGTGTTGGCGGTGCCGGCGGTGTTTGTGCTGGCGATCCGTTTCTTTATCCCCGAATCACCGCGCTGGCTGGAGCAGGCCGGACGCCACGAAGCCGCGGACAAGGTCCTGGGCGCCATCGAGGCGCGCGTGCGCACCTCGCTCGGTGTCGAAACGCTGCCTGAGCCGGTGCGCCTGCCAAGAACAGTGACGCCGCCGGGCAACTTCTTCTCGGCGCTCAAGCAGATCTGGTCGCCGCAATATCGCCAGCGCACCACGATGATCTGGAGCCTGTGGTTTTTCGCCTTGCTCGGTTTCTACGGGCTGACATCGTGGCTCAGTGCGTTGTTGCAACAGTCGGGTTTCGCCGTGACCCAGTCGGTGTATTACACCGTACTGATTTCTCTGGGCGGGATTCCCGGGTTCCTGATGGCCGCGTGGCTGGTGGAACGCTGGGGGCGCAAACCGGTGTGCATCGTGACGTTGCTCGGCGGCGGAGTGATGGCGTTTCTCTACGGGCAGAGTGCGGTGTTCGGCGGCAACGTCGCGTTGCTGATCAGCTCGGGGCTGCTGATGCAGTTTTTCCTGTTCGGCATGTGGGCGGTGCTCTACACCTACACGCCTGAGTTGTACCCGACTTCGGCGCGCGCCACAGGCTCGGGCTTTGCCTCGGCGATTGGCCGTGTCGGCTCGTTGCTCGGACCGCTGGTGACCGGGCTGGTGTTCCCGATTACCGGGCAAGGCGGAGTGTTTGCGCTGGGCGCGCTGTGCTTTGCGATTGCGGCGGGGGTGGTGTGGCTGTTCGGGATGGAGACGCGCGGTAAAACCCTGGAGGAGCTGACTGAAGCAGAGATCGCTGGCTGAACACAGCACCCTGTGGGAGCGGGCTTGCTCGCGAAAGCGGTGTGTCATTCAACCAATATGTCGACTGACACACCGCTTTCGCGAGCAAGCCCGCTCCCACAGAGGATTTGCTTTGTACTTATGGTTTTACCAGACGCGCATCCAGGCTGTTCTGCGCCAGGCGCTTGGCCTGATCCTGGGTCATGCCCAGGTGTTCATGCAGCGCATGGAAGTTCTCGGTGACGTAGCCGCCGAAGTACGCCGGGTCATCGGAGTTGACGGTGACCTTCACCCCACGCTCGAGCATGTCGAGGATGTTGTGCTGCGACATGTGATCGAACACGCAGAGCTTGGTGTTCGACAGCGGGCACACAGTCAACGGGATCTGCTCGTCGATGATCCGCTGCATCAGGCGCTCGTCTTCGATGGCGCGTACGCCATGGTCGATACGCTGGATCTTCAGCAGGTCGATGGCTTCCCAGATGTACTCCGGCGGGCCTTCTTCACCGGCGTGGGCGACGGTCAGGAAACCCTCGTGGCGGGCGCGGTCGAACACACGCTGGAACTTGCTTGGCGGGTGACCCATCTCCGAGCTGTCGAGGCCGACGGCGACAAACGCATCACGGAACGGCAGCGCCTGATCGAGGGTTTTCTGTGCTTCGTCTTCGCTCAGATGACGCAGGAAGCTCAGGATCAAACCGCTGGTGATGCCCAGTTGCTGTTCGCCATCCTTGAGTGCCGCGGCGATGCCGTTGAGTACCACTTCGAACGGGATGCCACGGTCGGTGTGGGTCTGCGGATCGAAGAACGGTTCGGTGTGAATCACGTTCTGCGCTTTGCAGCGCAGCAGGTAGGCCCAGGTCAGGTCGTAGAAATCCTGGGAGGTGCGCAGCACGTCGGCGCCCTGATAATACAGGTCGAGGAATTCCTGCAGGTTGTTGAAGGCGTAGGCCTTGCGCAGGGTTTCGACATCGCTCCACGGCAGGGCGATCTTGTTGCGTTCGGCCAGGGCGAACAGCAACTCAGGCTCCAGCGAGCCTTCCAGATGCAGGTGCAGTTCGGCCTTGGGCAGGGCGTTGAGCCAATCGTACATATTCTTTTCTCATCAGGTGCAGATGGCGGCCATTCTACAGATGCGCGCCGAAACAATTGGCAAAACCTGACCAAGCGATCCATCACACCGCTTGCGGCTCGCGCCGATAGGCGTAGGTATCGGCGAAGCGCGACAGCAGGAATTCGGCGCAGGTAGTGGTCGGATATTTCGCCGGATGCTGTGCGTCCTGGCAACCGGGAAGGCATTCGATGCGGGTGTCCGGGTGCGGCTCGGCGAAGAACGGCATCGAATAGCGATCCACCCCCAGCGGGCTGATCACCCGGTGCGGGGTCGAGCGATAGCGGTCGTTGCTCCAGCGCGCCATCATGTCGCCGAGGTTGACCACGAAGGTGCCGTCAATCGGTGGCGCGTCGATCCATTCACCGTTGATGTTCTTCACTTGCAGGCCGCCGGCGCTGTCCTGGTAGAGCAGGGTGATGCAGCCGTAATCGGTGTGCGCTCCGGCGCCTTGCTGTTCGGCGCTGCTGGCGGTGTGACGTGGTGGGTAGTGGATCATCCGCAGTACGCTGACCGGCTCAACGAAGCGCGAATCGAAGAAGTCGCGTTCGATCCCCAGCGCAATCGTCATCGCCCGCAGCAGGGTTTGCGCGAGGGCCTGCATGTCGAGGTAGTGCTGCTCCATCAGCGCTTCCCAACCTGCTTGTGCCGGATGACGATTCGGCCCGCGCAGCGGTTTTTCCGCGAGCACCTCGGGATGATCCGCCGGCAAGTGCAGGCCCATGTCGAAGGTTTCCTTGAGGTCGCTGGGTTTGTCCGGGTCGAGCTGTTCGGTGGCGATGGCGCCGTAGCCGCGATGGTGGCGGGTCTGGGTGATGTCGATCCTGAGTTTTTCTTCGGTCGGTTGCGCAAAAAAACGCTGGGCGTGGTCGAGCAGCGAGTCGATGCGCTGTGCGGAAATCGGGTGGCCCTTGATGTAGAAAAAGCCCCATTCGCGGCAGGCCTGGTCGATCTGTGCGGCGACGGCGGGCCAGGCGTTTTGGTCGTTGGTGTAGAGCGGTGAGATGTCGATGATCGGAAGACTGTTCATACACAATCCTTGAATACGCTGGGTTCCAATGTGGGAGCGAGCCTGCTCGCGAAGAGGGAGTGTCAGACAACATTTTTGTTTAATGACACACCGCTTTCGCGAGCAGGCTCGCTCCCACAGGGTTTTGTGTGGTGAATCGGAGGATTACTTCGGCATCTCGGCCTTCATCCCTTCCACGTAATAGTTCATCGACGCCAATTCGGCATTGGTTGCGCTCACCCCAGCAGGGATTTTCTCCACGCCGGCCTGATCCTTGATCGGCCCGGTGAACGGTTGCAACTTACCGCTCTTGATGTCGGCAATGATCTGCTCAGCCTCGGCTTTCACTGGTGCCGGAACCAGATCGCTGATCGGCAGTTCAACCGTGCCTTCCTTCAGCCCGCCCCAGTAATCCTGGGACTTCCAGTTGTGGTCGATCACGCTCTGGGTCGCCTGAATGTAGTGTGGCGCCCAGTCGTTGACGATCGAAGTCAGCACCGCTTTCGGGCCGAAGTGCGCCATGTCCGAGGCGTAACCCACGGCGTACACGCCACGCCGTTCGGCGGCCTGAATCGGCGCCGGGCTGTCGGTGTGCTGGAACACTACGTCCACACCCTGATCGATCAGGGCGTTGGCGGCGTCGGCTTCCTTGCCCGGGTCAAACCACGAGTTGACCCACACCACTTTGATCTCGGTGCCGGGGTTGTACTTGTTCAGCGCCAGCTGGATGGCGTTGATATCGCGGATCACTTCCGGAATCGGGAACGAGGCGACGTAACCGACCTTCTTGGTCTTGGTCATCTTCGCTGCAAGGAAACCGCCGACATAACGACCCTCGTAGGTGCGCGCGAGATAGGTGCCGAGGTTCTTGTCCTGCTTGTAGCCGGTGGCGTGTTCGAAGGTGACCTTGGGAAACTGTTTGGCGACTTTCAGCGTCGGGTTCATGTAGCCGAAGGAGGTGGTGAAAATCAGGTCGTAATTGTCCTTGGCCATGTTGCGGATCACCCGCTCGGCGTCGGCGCCCTCGGCCACGTTCTCGACGTAATTGGTGCTGATCTGCGCGCCGAATTTCTCCGCCAGTGCCTTGCGCCCCTGTTCATGCTGATACGTCCAGCCGTGGTCGCCAATCGGGCCGATGTAGACAAAACCGACCTTCAGCGGATCGGCAGCGCTGGCGCTCAGACTGATCCCCAGACCGATGGCGGCGCACAGCAGTTTGTGCAGCGGACGTATTTGCATGAATTGGAGCTCCATTTTGTTGTGTGTGGTCAGGGGCAATGCAAATTGCTGACCAACAGGACAACAAACAATCCAAAACCGAGGTGCGGCCTTCGCGAGCAGGCTCGCTCCCACAGGGCAACGCGATCAAATGTGGGAGTGAGCCTGCTCGCGAAGAGGCCGGCAAGGCCGATAAAAGTGCATGCCTGAACCAGCTGCCATCCACTGGTGCGCTAAGGTGTAACGAAACGTTAGCGCCACGCCGCAGTCAGTAGCTCATTCGAATCTCTCGGCAAAAAGGCCCGCCATGCTCACGATCCTCAAGCAAGAAAGCTTTCTGCTGCTGGCGGTGATTGCCGCGTGCATCGCTTATCCGCTGGAACACTGGATGCTCCACAGCGGCCAGATCGTCGCGCTGATCTGCGGTCTGGTGCTGATCGCCTTCATCGTCGCCGCCTCGATGCGCGTCGCCCATCATGCCGAACTGCTCGCAGAAAAAGTTGGCGACCCCTACGGCACGATGATCCTGACCCTCGCTGCGGTGCTGGTGGAAGTGGTGATCCTGGCGATCATGATGAGCAACGAGGCGTCCGCCACGCTGGTGCGGGACACGATCTATTCGGCGGTGATGCTCGACATCAACGGCATCCTCGGCCTCGCCGCGTTGATGGGCGGGCTCAAGCACGGCGAGCAGTCGTACAACGATGATTCGGCACGCAGCTACAGCGTGATGATCCTCACCGCCATGGGCGTATCGATGGTGGTGCCGGAGTTTATTCCGGCGGCCAACTGGAAGATTTATTCAGCGTTCACCATCGGTGCGATGGTGGTGCTTTATGCGTTGTTCCTGCGCATGCAGGTTGGGCCGCACAGTTATTTTTTCAGCTACAGCTACCCGGATAAACGCCGCAAGAAAGAACCGGTGGAAGATGAACCGAAACCGCTGAGCCTGACCTGGTCGATCGGCATTCTGGTGTTCGGCGTGGTGGTGATCGGCGCTCTGGCCGAAGTGATGTCCAAGACCCTCGATCTGGGCCTGGAAGGTACGGGCGCACCGCCGGTGATCACGGCGATTCTGGTGGCGGCGATTTCCGCAGCGCCGGAGATTCTGACGGCGTTGCGTGCCGCGTTGGCCAACCGCATGCAATCGGTGGTGAACATTGCGATGGGCGCGTCACTGTCGACGGTGATCCTCACCGTGCCGGTGATGGAAGCGATGGCGCTGTACACCGGTCAGCCGTTTCAGATGGCGATGACCCCGGTGCAGACGGTGATGATCTTCATCACGCTGATTGTCAGTGCGATCAACCTGAATGACGGCGAGACCAATGCCATCGAAGGCATGACTCACTTTGTGCTGTTTGCGACGTTTATCATGCTGTCCCTGCTCGGCCTTTGAGGCTGACAGAGACCAATGTGGGAGCGAGCCTGCTCGCGAAAGCGGTGTGTCATTCAACAAACATGTTGTCTGACACTCCCTCTTCGCGAGCTGGCTCGCTCCCACAGTTTTGAACGGCCGTGGATCAGGTGCCGGCGATCAACTGCCGAGCCGCCTGGCTGTGATCGGCGATCAGGCCTTTGAGATCAAGCCCCTCAACCTGACCGTCCACCACGCGCCACTTGCCGCCAATCATCACCCGATCCGCACGATCGGCACCGCACAACAGCAGCGCCGAAATCGGATCATGGCTGCCCGAGAAACGCAGCTCATCGAGCTTGAACAACGCCAGATCCGCCTGCTTGCCCACCGCCAGCTCGCCAATGTCGGTACGCCCCAACAGGCTCGCCGAGCCTTTGGTTGCCCAGCCGAGCACGCGTTCCGGGGTGATTTTTTCCGCACCATAACGCAGACGCTGGATGTACAACGCCTGCCGCGCTTCGAGGATCATGTTCGACGCGTCGTTCGAGGCCGAACCATCCACGCCCAGACCGAACAACGCACCGGCATCGGTCAGATCGATGCTCGGGCAGATGCCGGAGGCCAGACGCATGTTCGAACTCGGGCAATGGCAGATACCGGTGCCGGCCTGGCCGAGGCGAGCGATTTCATCCGGGTTGAAGTGGATGCCATGGGCCAGCCAGGTGCGCGGGCCGAGCCAGCCGACGCTGTCCAGATAATCCACGGTGCGCAGGCCGAAACGCTGCAGGCAGAAATCCTCTTCGTCGAGGGTTTCCGCCAAGTGCGTGTGCAGGCGCACATCGAGTTTGTTCGCCAGTTCGGCGCTGGCCGACATGATTTCCGGGGTCACCGAGAACGGCGAGCACGGTGCCAGAGCGATCTGAATTTGCGCACCGTCGCCGCGCTCGTGGTACTCGTGAATCAGGCGCTGACTGTCGTCGAGAATCACCTGACCTTCCTGCACAGTCTGCTGCGGCGGCAGGCCGCCGTCCTTCTCGCCGAGGCTCATCGAACCGCGTGTGAGCATGGCGCGCATGCCCAGTTCACGCACGGTGTCGACCTGCACGTCGATGGCGTTTTCCAGACCGTCCGGGAACAGGTAGTGGTGGTCGGCGGCGGTGGTGCACCCCGACAGCAGCAGTTCAGCCAAAGCCACTTTTGTCGCGAGGGCGAGTTTTTCCGGGGTCAGCCGTGCCCACACCGGGTACAGGGTTTTCAGCCACGGGAACAGCGGCTGATTGACCACCGGCGCCCAGGCGCGAGTCAGGGTTTGATAGAAGTGGTGATGGGTGTTGATCAGGCCCGGCAGGATCACATGCTCGCGGGCATCGAACACTTCGTTGCACGGTGCGGACGGTTGCTGACCGGCCGCCAGCACTTCGACGATCACGCCGTCTTGCAGCACCAGACCGCCACGGGCATCAAGCGCGTTGGCCGTGAAAATGGCGAGGGGATTTTTTAACCAGGTACGGGTCGCAGGCATTGTGGCCGGCTCCTCTGAAAGTTGGGTTCAGGGTTGCCAGCTCAGTGTTGCCCTGTCTGCTGATCCAGGGTCGCCGCGTTGGACGAGGTGCGGAGTTTCAAACAAATCGCCGGATCGGGCAAGCCCAACCCGACCATTCACCACACAACCCTTGTGGGAGCGAGCCTGCTCGCGAAGGCGTCGTATCAGTCGATACATCCATTGTCTGACACACCGCATTCGCGAGCAGGCTCGCTCCCACATTGGGATTTTCAGTGCTTACCAGGGAATGGTTTCACCCTTGTAGTTGATGAAGTGATGGCCGCCCTTGCCGGTGTACGCATTCACCTGATCAATCAGCCCACGGGTGCTGGTCTCTACATCCAGGTCAGCACCTTCACCGCCCATATCCGTCTTCACCCAGCCCGGATGCAGCGACAGCACGGTAAGTTTCTGCTCGCCCAACTGGGTGACAAAACTGTTGGTCATCGAATTCAGCGCGGCCTTGCTCGCCTTGTACAGCGCCAGCTCCGGGGCGTCGGGTACGGTGACGCTGCCCAGGCCGGAACTCATGAACGCCAGCACGCCGCTGCCGTCGCGGATCTGCCCGACGAAGCGTTGCGCCAGGTTGATCGGCGCCACGGCGTTGGTGAAAAACAGTTGCCCGACTTCGGCCAGTGTCGCGCCACCCGGGGTTTGCACTTCAGGGCCTTTGACCCCGGCGTTGACGAACAGCAGGTCGAAGGTCTCGCCCTTGAGCTGCTGGCTCAGGGCGATCACCGCTTGCTGGTCGTCCATGTCGAGTTTCTCGATCCGCACCTTGCCCAGCGCTTGCAGCGCCTCGGCCTTTTGCGGATTGCGCACGGTGGCGGTCACTTGCCAGCCGTCGGCCAGCAGGGTTTTCACCAGCCCGAGGCCCAAGCCACGGGAGGCGCCGATGATCAGTGCGTTTTTTGCCTGGGACATGACGGGGTTCCTTGAAAGTTACGGTTCACGGATTCAATGGACACGCCTGACCGAGCCGTAGTTGCAACACTCGTCGCAACACATCGAGCCGGGTCTCAAAAGAGCTGTTGATCCCGAAGCATACTCCAGACTTTAGCGTGGTTGCTTCTCGAATTCGCAGGACCCTCAGCGGTGTTCGCAAGTCAGATACACAACACCACACTGTGGGAGCGGGCTTGCTCGCGAAGAGGCCGGCAGGGTCATCGCTTTAATGCCCCGCCTGCCACGGCTGCCCCAACGACACCGGCGCATACAACCGAGTCCGAACGGCATCGCGCGACAACAGCACCAACACCACAATCGTCGCCACATACGGCAGCATCGCCAGCAGACTCGACGGAATCGCCAGCCCCAAGCCCTGCGCCACCAGATGCAGGATGCTGGCGAGGCCAAACAGATAAGCCCCGAGCAACAAGCGCCACACCCGCCAACTGGCAAACACCACCAGCGCCAGGGCAATCCAGCCGCGTCCGGCGGTCATGTTCTCGGCCCACATCGGCGTGTAAGCCAGGGACAGATAGGCACCGGCCAAACCGGCCATCGCCCCGCCGAACAGCACCGCCAGCGTGCGCACGGTCAGCACCGGCAGGCCAATCGCACTGGCCGCGTCCGGGTTCTCACCAACGGCCTGAATGATCAGCCCGACACGGCTTTTGATGATCACCCACGCCACCAGCGCAAACAGCGCGAACGACAGGTACACCAGCAAGTCCTGAGCAAACAGCATGCGCCCGATCAGCGGAATCTCACTCAAGTACGGAATCGCCAACGGCTCGAATCCGGCCAACGGCTTGCCGACCCACGCTGCACCGACAAAGGTCGACAGGCCCACACCGAAGATCGTCAGCGCCAGCCCGGTCGCCACCTGATTGGCGTTGAACACCAGCGCCACCAGGGCAAACAGCGATGACAACAACATTCCCGCGAGCATCGCCAACAACACGCCGAGCCACAAGTTGCCGCTTTTAAGGGCGACGATAAAACCGATCACCGCGCCAAACAGCATCATTCCTTCCTGGCCGAGATTGAGCACGCCGCTCTTCTCGCAGATCAACTCACCCAGCGCCACCACCAACAGCGGCGTGCCGCAACGCACCATGGCGTAGAAAATATTGCTCAGCAGATCGATATCCATCACAGCGCTCCGGTGGTTACGGCGGTGGTCGACGCGCGCCGTGTCCAGCGCAGTTTCAGACGTGGCCGATAGAGAATCAGCACGTCGCAGGCCAGCAGGAAAAACAGCATCATTCCCTGAAACAGTTGGGTGATGGCTTGCGGCAGATTGAGGGTCATTTGCGCGCTTTCACCGCCGATGTACAGCAGCGCCATCAGCAGGCTGGAGAACAGAATCCCGATCGGGTTCAACCGCCCGAGAAACGCCACGGTGATTGCTGCATAGCCATAGCCCGGCGAGACTTGCGGCACCAATTGCCCGATCGGCCCGGTCACTTCGCAAACCCCGGCCAGCCCGGCCAAACCACCGCTGATCAACAGCGCGAGCCAGATCAGACGCTTCTCACGAAAGCCGACAAAACCCGCCGCACGTTTATCCAGACCGAGCACTTTGATCTGGAAACCGACGAAGCTTTTCTGCAACAACACCCACACCGCAACCAGCGCGAGCAGGGCGAAATACACCCCGGCATGCACCCGGCCATCCTCCATCAGCAGCGGCAGGCGACTGGCGTCGCCGAACATCGCCGACTCGGGAAAGTTGTAGCCGGCCGGATCCTTCAGCGGCCCGTGCACGCAGAACAGCAACAGGTTCAGCGCGATGTAATTGAGCATGATGCTGGTGAGGATTTCGTTGGCGTTGAAGCGCGTGCGCAGCCATGCCGTCAGCCCGGCCCAAGCGGCCCCGGCGAAGGTCCCGGTGAGCAGAATCAGCACCAGCGCCCAACGGCTCTGCAGGTCGATGATGTTCACCGCCAAGGCACTGCCGGCGAGTGCACCGAGGAGCAACTGGCCTTCGGCGCCGATGTTCCAGATTCGCGCTTGATAAGCCACGGACAGACCGAGTGCGCAAAGCAGAATCGGCAGCGCCTTGACCAGCAGTTCGGAGACGCCATACAGATCGCTGACCGGTGCGATCAACAGCGTGTGCAAGGTTTGCAGCGGGTCATGTCCCAGAGCGATGAACAACAGCGAGCCGCAACCGAGTGTCAGCAGTGCTGCCAGCAACGGCGAGCACCACAACATCAGGCGCGATTGCTGGCCACGGGGTTCGAGGGAAAGCAGCATGTTGGGAAAACTCCGTCAGGCCGTGGCCGATGAATGCGTGGGGTTGATGTGCCCGGCCATCCAGCCGCCGACATCGCTCAGCAGGGTGTCGGTGGTGTTCTGCAGCGGCGACAGACGCCCGGCGCACAGGGCGCCGAGGCGGTCGCTGATCTGGAACAGTTCGTCGAGGTCTTCGGAGATCACCAGGATCGCCGCGCCGGCATCGCGCAGGGCAATCAGCGCGCGGTGAATGGTCGCCGCTGCGCCAACGTCCACGCCCCAGGTCGGGTGCGCGGCGATCAGCAGTTTCGGTTGCTGGAGGATTTCCCGGCCGAGAATGAATTTCTGCAGATTGCCGCCGGACAGGCTGCGCGCGGCCGCGTGAGTGCCCGGGGTTTTCACCCCGAAGCGCTGAATGATCTGTTGGGCAAGGGCTTCGACTTTGCTGCGCTCGATCAAACCGTTGCTCACCAGCCCCTGTTGAAAGGCCGTGAGCAAGGCGTTGTCGGCAAGGCTCAGTTCCGGCACTGCGCCGTGGCCCAGGCGTTCTGCCGGGACGAACGCCAGACCGAGTTGGCGCCGCGCATCCGGGCGCAAATCGGCGACCGCTTGCCCGGCGAAACGAATCGTTGTCGCGCCGTCGCGGGGCAGGGTTTGTTCACCGCTGAGCAGGGCGAGCAACTCATCCTGGCCATTGCCCGCGACCCCGGCGATGCCGACGATTTCGCCGCCGCGCACTTGCAGATTGATGTCGCTCAACGAGCAGCCGAAGGGATCGGGGTTGTGCCAGCTCAAGCCGTTGACCTGTAGAAAGTCCGCGCCGCCACTGACCTTCGGATATTCGCCGATCAACGCCGCCGCTTCGCCGACCATCATCTGCGCCAATTGCTGATCCGAGCATTCGGCCGGCCGGCAATGCCCGGCGACCCGCCCGCCGCGCAAAACCGTGGCGCTATGGCACAGGGCGCGCACTTCCGCGAGCTTGTGGCTGATAAACAGAATGCTGCAACCCTCGGCGGCGAGGCGGCGCAGGGTGATGAACAGTTCGTCGGCCTCTTGTGGCGTCAGCACCGACGTCGGCTCGTCGAGGATCAGCAGGCGAATGTCCTGCATCAGGCAACGAATGATCTCCACCCGTTGCCGCTCGCCAATCGACAGGCTGTGGACAAGTCGCTCCGGCTCCAGCGCCATGCCGTAGCGGCGCGACACTTCGCGAATTTTCGGCTCAAGCTGTTTCGGCGTACCGGCCTCGGCGCCCATTGCCAGAGCAATGTTCTGCGCGACGCTGAGGGTTTCGAACAGCGAGAAATGCTGGAACACCATGCCGATCCCCAACTGCCGGGCCTGCGCCGGGTTGCGAATATTTACTCGCTGACCCTGCCAGAGCATTTCCCCCGTATCGGCCTGGGTCACGCCGTAGATGATCTTCATCAGTGTGCTTTTGCCCGCGCCGTTCTCACCGAGCAGGGCGTGGATTTCCCCCGGCGCGATGCTCAGGTCGATGGCGTCATTGGCCAGGCAACCGGGGTAGCGTTTGCTGATCTGGCGCAGTTGCAGGCGCGGCGTTGAATCTGGGCTTGGCATGACAGGCTCGACTGACTTGGAGTTGTACCTGTGGATAAAGCAATTTCCTGGCCATTGAGTCAGGAACGCCCGCCGTAACTGTTGCCGCGTGCCGGCGGCAGAGCTTCGCGCTGAAAAACGCAGGGGGAGCGGGCACCAATTCAGCGCAAAGCCGTTGATCCGGCTCCACTTTTGCACCGTGACGAACTGGTTAAAAAACGAGCAGCCGGGTCGAAGCTATACAGAACCTGCGACTGCGCCAGCCATGAACGGCTTATCCACAGGTTGTTCCACAGTATTTGTGCGCAATTGGAAATCCTCGGCATAAGCGCTGCGGTGCTATCTCCCAATGGTGATAAACAGCGCTAACTATCTGTTTTTACGTGGGATTTCTCTTTTTTCATGCGCAATGGACGGAAAGTGAGCAAATCGCGCAAAGCCACGTGACAGAAGGGTTACAGCCATATGTGCTCAGGTTATCCACAGCCGGGTGCACAGCAGATGTGGGCAAGTTGCTGGAATAAAGAAATCCGTCCACGCCCTAAAAGATCGCAGCCTTCGGCAGCTCCTACAGGGAGAGCACATTTTCAATGTAGGAGCTGCGGCACGCTGCGATCTTTTGCTCTTCTAACGCTGCAGCACAATCCGCCCCCGACTCAAATCCGCCAGCTGCGTTTGCAGCAACTCGATCTGCGCCTCACCCACCGCCAACTGCAACTCAACGCCATTGGCGGTGAAGTTTTCTTCCACCACCAGACCACCCAGATCCGCCACCCGCAGCTTCACCAGCGCCAACTCGGCAAAGCCGCAGGCGCAACTGAGCGGTACCCGGCTGATCAACTCGACTTTTGCCGCCGCTTGCAGGCACTTGTTCGCGCCGCCGCCATAGGCTCGGGCCAAACCGCCGGTGCCCAGTTGAATGCCGCCATACCAGCGGATCACCAGCACCGCGACCTGATCGCAATCCTGCGCTTCGATGGCCGCCAGAATCGGCCGTCCGGCGGTGCCGCCGGGTTCGCCGTCGTCGTTGCTGCGGTATTGCGCACCGAGTTTCCACGCCCAGCAGTTGTGCGAGGCATTCAAGTCGCTGTGTTGTTCGAAGAACGCCTGCGCGTCGGCGGGGCTGGCGATCGGCGCGGCGACGGTGATGAAGCGGCTTTTGCGAATCTCTTCGCGGTACTCGCAAAAACCGCTGAGGGTGAAAGGCATAAACGTCTTAAATAGTCGGGGTGAGGCCGCAGCCTTTGAGAATGATGCGGATCAGGTTGTTGCCGGCGTCTTCCATGTCCTGCTTGGTCAGCTTGCTGCGACCGCTGACGCGGCAGATCTGCGTGGCGAAGTCGGCGTAATGCTGGGTGCTGCCCCACAGCAGGAAAATCAGGTGCACCGGATCCACCGGGTCCATCTTGCCGGCATCGATCCAGGCCTGGAACACGGCTGCGCGGCCCTGGAACCAGGCGCGGTAATCCTGGTTGAAATACTCGGTCAGGCATTCGCCACCGCTGATCACTTCCATCGCAAAGATCCGCGAGGCTTGCGGTTGGCGGCGGGAGAATTCCATCTTGGCGCGAATGTAGCGGGTCAGCGCTTCGGCCGGATCATCCTCGGCGGTCAGGGTGTTGAAGGTGCTGTCCCACAGCTCGATGATGTTGCTCAGCACCGCCACGTACAACCCAAGCTTGTTGGTGAAGTAGTAATGCAGGTTCGCCTTGGGCAACCCGGCATTCTGCGCGATGGTGTTCATGCTGGTGCCTTTGTAACCGTGACGGGCGAACTCGTCTTCGGCGGCTTTGAGGATGGTCTCTTCGTTCTTCTGACGAATGCGGCTGGCGGGTTTGCCGCCGTGAGCAGGGACTTCAAAGGTCATAGGCACTTCCGGTTTGTCTGTGGGTGCAACCAGTTGCGTTGATAGCGCACCCACAGGCATCCGACAAGTGCTGATGCAATAAAACCGTTACGCCTGTTCGATCTTGTTCAGCGCTGCGGCGGATTCGACGCGGGTAGTTTTCGCCTCCGGCAGCAACAGGCACAGGATGATCGCGGTCAGGCCACCGCTGGTGATCGCCGAATCGAACAGGTTTTGCACCAGTTTCGGCAACAGATGCAGAAGGTTCGGTTGCGCGGCAATGCCCAGGCCGACGCCGAGCGAGGTGGCGATGATCAGCATGCTGCGTCGGTCCAGCGGCGACTGCGCGAGGATCCGAACACCGGCTGCCGCCACGCTGCCGAACATCACCAGGGTGGCGCCGCCGAGCACCGGTTTGGGGATCTGCTGCAGCACCGCGCCGATCATGGGGAACAGGCCAAGACAAAACAGAATCGCGCCGATGTACAGCCCGACATAGCGGCTGGCCACGCCGGTCAACTGGATCACGCCGTTGTTCTGCGCAAACGTGGTGTTGGGGAAGGCGCTGAAAGTGGCCGCGATCATGCAGCTCACGCCGTCACCGAGCACGCCGCCGCGCAGTCGGCTTATATAAGAGGGGCCGCTGATCGGCTGGCGGGCGAGCATGCAGTTGGCGGTGAGGTCGCCGACGGTTTCGATGGTGCTGATCAGATAAATCAGCGCGACCGGCAGGAAAGCCGTCCAGTCGAAGCTGAAACCAAACTTGAACGGTGCAGGAAGACTCACCAGCGGCAGGTCAGGCAATGCCTGCGGAACCAGTTTCCCGCTGAACCACGCGGCCAGACTGCCAAGCAGCAGTCCGATAATGATGGCCGACAGCCGCACCCACGGCGTGTTCGAGCGGTTGAACAGGATGATCGTCAGCAACACGAACACCCCCAGCGCCAGATTGCCCGGCGCGCCGAAGTCCGACGCATTGAATCCACCGCCCAGATCGGTGATGCCGACCTTGATCAGACTGACGCCGATCAGGGTGATGACGATCCCGGTCACTAGCGGCGTAACAACCCGGCGTAATTGACCGATGAAACGGCTGAGGACGATCTGCACCACCGCGCCGAAAAAGCACACGCCGAAGATCATCGCCAGAATGTCCTCCGGGCTGCCGCCACGCTGCTTGACCAGAAACCCGGCCGACAGCACCGCGCCGAGAAAGGCGAAACTGGTGCCCTGCAAACAGATCATCCCGGCGCCGATGCCGAACGGCCGCCGCGCCTGAATAAAGGTGCCGACCCCGGAAACCATCAGCGCCATGCTGATCAGGTACGGCAAGTGTGCGGTCAGGCCGAGGGCCGAGCCGATCACCAGCGGCGGGGTGATGATGCCAACGAAACTGGCGAGCACGTGTTGCAGGGCGGCGAGGATCGCGGCGGGTGGTTTTGGGCGGTCGTCGAGGCCGTAGATCAGGTCGCTGGACGGTTCAGAATCTGGCTGCATGGCTTAAGGCTTCTTGTTGAAGGATCGGGGTTGATCCTGCTTTGCAAAAAGCTGTCCACTTGCTCAGGTTATTCAGTGATTTTGTGGTTGAAAACCTGATCTGTCGGGCCTTGCAGGATTTTTCAACGCGTCGCCGCCAGACTCTCCAGAAAACTTTCCAGCACCAAATGAGGGCGCCGCCCCTTGCGCGTGACCGATGCCAGACTCAAATCATAAAAACGTGTCGTCGATTTCAGCGCACGCAAGCGACCTTGCTGCACCCACAGGCTGGCGTAATGATCCGGCAGGTAACCGATATAACGCCCGGTCAAAATCAGAAACGCCATGCCCTCACGGTCGGACGCACTGGCGGTGCAATTGAGCGCCTGGTAATGCGCCTGAATCTCCGCCGGCAAACGAAACGTCGGGGCAATCGCGTCCTGACTATTAAGACGTTCGTCATCCAGTTGCTTGTCATCGACATAGAACAGCGGGTGGCCGACCGCGCAATAAAGCAGCGAGCGTTCGCTGTACAACGGCTGATATTCCAGCCCCGACAGTGCGCTGGCCTGCGGCACCACGCCGACATGCAGGCGACCGTCGAGCACGCCTTGTTCGACTTCATTGGGTGCGATCATGCGGATCTGGATCTGCACGTCCGGCCCGCGTTCCTTCAACTGTGCGAGGGCGTGGGTGATGCGCATGTGGGGCAGGGTGACGAGGTTGTCGGTCAGGCCGATGATCAACTCGCCACGCAGGTGTTGGTGCAGGCCGTTGACCTCGGTGCGGAAACTTTCCAGCGCACTTAACAGTTGCAGCGCTGACTGATAAACCTCGCGGCCCTCTTCGGTCAGCGAGAACCCGGCGCGGCCGCGTTGGCACAAACGCAGGCCAAGGCGCTGTTCGAGATCGCTCATTTGCTGGCTGATCGCCGAGCGACCGATGCCAAGCACGGTTTCCGCCGCCGAGAAGCCGCCGCACTCCACCACGCTGCGGAAAATCCGCAGCAGGCGAATATCAAAATCACTGACCTGGGCCAGCGGATCGGGGCGGCGACTGCTCATGCTGTTGTTCTCATTGTTTAGCAGGCTTCTAACTGAAGGTTAGAAAAGTTGGATTTCACCGACTTTATCCGCGTGGCAATTTAGCTGCAACAACGCTTTTTATCTCCCTGATGCTTATGCCCTGCGAGGTTTTGCCCGATGAACATGCCTGAAAACGCGCCGTCGCCACTGGCCAGCCAACTGAAGCTGAACGCGCACTGGATGCCGTACACCGCCAACCGCAACTTCCAGCGCGATCCGCGTCTGATCGTGGGTGCCGAAGGCAGCTGGCTGTTCGATGACAAGGGCCGCAAGATCTACGATTCGCTGTCCGGTCTGTGGACCTGCGGCGCCGGGCACACCCGCAAGGAAATTCAGGAAGCGGTATCCAAACAACTGGGCACCCTCGATTACTCGCCAGGCTTCCAGTACGGCCATCCGCTGTCGTTCCAGTTGGCGGAAAAGATCACTGACCTGACCCCGGGCAACCTGAACCACGTGTTCTTCACCGACTCCGGTTCCGAGTGCGCCGACACTGCGGTGAAGATGGTTCGTGCCTACTGGCGTCTGAAAGGTCAGTCGACCAAGACCAAAATGATCGGCCGTGCCCGTGGTTATCACGGCGTGAACATCGCCGGCACCAGCCTCGGCGGCGTCAACGGCAACCGCAAACTGTTCGGTCAGGCGATGATGGATGTCGATCACCTGCCGCACACTTTGCTGGCCAGCAACGCATTCTCCCGTGGCATGCCGGAGCAGGGCGGTATCGCCCTGGCCGATGAGCTGCTGAAGTTGATCGAACTGCACGACGCGTCGAACATAGCGGCGGTCTTCGTTGAGCCAATGGCCGGTTCCGCTGGTGTGCTGGTTCCGCCTCAGGGTTACCTGAAGCGTCTGCGCGAGATCTGCGATCAGCACAACATCCTGCTGGTATTCGACGAAGTGATTACTGGTTTCGGCCGCACCGGCTCGATGTTCGGCGCCGAGAGCTTTGGCGTGACCCCGGACCTGATGTGCATCGCCAAGCAAGTCACCAACGGCGCGATTCCGATGGGCGCAGTGATTGCCAGCTCCGAGATCTACCAGACCTTCATGAATCAGCCGACTCCGGAATACGCGGTGGAATTCCCCCACGGCTACACCTACTCGGCCCACCCGGTGGCGTGCGCCGCTGGCCTGGCGGCACTCGACCTGCTGCAAAAGGAAAACCTGGTGCAGAGCGTGGCCGACGTCGCCCCGCATTTCGAAAACGCCCTGCACGGCCTGAAAGGTTCGAAGAACGTCATCGATATCCGTAACTACGGCCTGGCCGGTGCGATCCAGATTGCGGCCCGTGACGGCGACGCCATCGTGCGTCCATTCGAAGCCGGCATGGCCCTATGGAAAGCCGGGTTCTACGTACGCTTCGGCGGCGACACTCTGCAGTTCGGCCCAACTTTCAACAGCAAGCCGCAAGACCTCGATCGTCTGTTCGACGCGGTTGGCGAAGTGCTGAACAAGCTCGACTGATTTTTCCCTCTATATATACCTGCGAATAACAGGCGCCCCATGTGGGCGTCTGTACACAAGAATTCAGGAGTTTTCGATGAGCGTTATCCCGCATTTGATCAATGGCGAACTGGTGACCGAGAACGGTCGCGCGGTTGATGTGTTCAACCCGTCCACCGGTCAGGCGATCCACAAGCTGCCGCTGGCCACCCGCGAAACCATTCAACACGCGATCGACGCCGCCAAGGCCGCGTTCCCGGCATGGCGCAACACCCCTCCGGCCAAACGTGCCCAGGTGATGTTCCGCTTCAAGCAATTGCTGGAGCAGAACGAAGCACGCATCTCGCAATTGATCAGCGAAGAACACGGCAAGACCCTCGAAGACGCCGCCGGTGAACTGAAGCGCGGTATCGAGAACGTCGAGTTCGCCTGCGCCGCCCCGGAAATCCTCAAGGGCGAATACAGCCGCAACGTCGGCCCTAACATTGACGCCTGGTCGGACTTCCAGCCACTGGGCGTGGTTGCCGGCATCACGCCATTCAACTTCCCGGCGATGGTCCCGCTGTGGATGTACCCACTGGCGATCGTCTGCGGCAACTGCTTTATCCTCAAACCGTCCGAGCGTGACCCAAGCTCGACGCTGCTGATCGCCCAACTGCTGCTGGAAGCCGGTTTGCCGAAAGGCGTGCTGAGCGTGGTGCATGGCGACAAGACTGCAGTGGACGCGCTGATTGAAGCGCCGGAAGTCAAAGCGCTGAGCTTTGTTGGTTCGACGCCGATTGCCGAATACATCTACGCCGAAGGTACCAAGCGCGGCAAACGCGTTCAGGCACTGGGCGGCGCGAAGAACCATGCGGTGCTGATGCCGGATGCGGATCTGGACAACGCAGTCAGCGCGCTGATGGGCGCGGCCTATGGTTCTTGCGGTGAGCGCTGCATGGCGATTTCGGTCGCAGTGTGTGTCGGCGATCAGGTAGCGGATGCGCTGGTGGCGAAACTGGTTCCACAGATCAAGGCGCTGAAAATCGGTGCCGGCACTTCGTGCGGTCTCGACATGGGCCCACTGGTAACCGGTCAGGCGCGGGACAAGGTCAGTGGTTATGTCGATGACGGTGTGGCAGCGGGAGCGACCCTGGTGGTCGACGGTCGCGGCTTGAGCATTCCAGGTAACGAAGAGGGCTTCTTCCTCGGCGGCTGCCTGTTCGATAACGTTACCCCTGAAATGCGCATCTATAAGGAAGAGATCTTCGGACCGGTGTTGTGCGTGGTTCGCGTCAATAGCCTGGAAGAGGCGATGAAGCTGATCAACGATCACGAATACGGTAACGGCACCTGCATCTTCACTCGTGATGGTGAAGCGGCGCGCCTGTTCTGCGACGAGATCGAAGTCGGCATGGTCGGCGTCAACGTACCGCTGCCGGTTCCGGTGGCTTACCACAGCTTCGGCGGCTGGAAGCGCTCGCTGTTCGGCGACCTGCATGCCTATGGCCCGGATGGTGTGCGCTTCTATACCCGTCGCAAGGCCATCACTCAGCGTTGGCCTCAGCGTGCGAGCCATGAGGCTTCGCAGTTTGCTTTCCCTAGCTTGTAAGTAGCAGGGCAGGACGAAGGCCGACCTCTAGAGGTCGGCCTTCGTGTTTTCGTGTTTTTTCGACCGATATGACAGAAATGTGAAAAAAGCGGTTGACGGCAGATTCTGGAGGTCTATAATTCGCCCCACTTCCGGCGCAGTCGAAACGTAAAACTCCTTGAGATTCAATGAGTTACGCAGTTTTCGGCAGCGGCTTGCTTCAGTTCATCGAAGCCTGGAAGGAGTTGAAAGGGCGGTGATGTTTGGCTCTTTTGACGGTTCGATCTTCTCGGTCGAAAGCGGAGAAAAAGAGGTGTTGACAGCAGCGTGTAACGCTGTAGAATTCGCCTCCCGCTAACGAGAGATCGGAAGCGCAAGTGGTTGAAGTTGTTGAAGAAATCTTCGAAAACTTCTGAAAATAATCACTTGACAGCAAATGAGGCTGCTGTAGAATGCGCGCCTCGGTTGAGACGAAAGATCTTAACCAACCGCTCTTTAACAACTGAATCAAGCAATTCGTGTGGGTGCTTGTGGAGTCAGACTGATAGTCAACAAGATTATCAGCATCACAAGTTACTCCGCGAGAAATCAAAGATGTAACCAACGATTGCTGAGCCAAGTTTAGGGTTTCTTAAAAACCCAAAGATGTTTGAACTGAAGAGTTTGATCATGGCTCAGATTGAACGCTGGCGGCAGGCCTAACACATGCAAGTCGAGCGGATGAAAGGAGCTTGCTCCTGGATTCAGCGGCGGACGGGTGAGTAATGCCTAGGAATCTGCCTGGTAGTGGGGGACAACGTTTCGAAAGGAACGCTAATACCGCATACGTCCTACGGGAGAAAGCAGGGGACCTTCGGGCCTTGCGCTATCAGATGAGCCTAGGTCGGATTAGCTAGTTGGTGAGGTAATGGCTCACCAAGGCGACGATCCGTAACTGGTCTGAGAGGATGATCAGTCACACTGGAACTGAGACACGGTCCAGACTCCTACGGGAGGCAGCAGTGGGGAATATTGGACAATGGGCGAAAGCCTGATCCAGCCATGCCGCGTGTGTGAAGAAGGTCTTCGGATTGTAAAGCACTTTAAGTTGGGAGGAAGGGTTGTAGATTAATACTCTGCAATTTTGACGTTACCGACAGAATAAGCACCGGCTAACTCTGTGCCAGCAGCCGCGGTAATACAGAGGGTGCAAGCGTTAATCGGAATTACTGGGCGTAAAGCGCGCGTAGGTGGTTTGTTAAGTTGGATGTGAAATCCCCGGGCTCAACCTGGGAACTGCATCCAAAACTGGCAAGCTAGAGTATGGTAGAGGGTGGTGGAATTTCCTGTGTAGCGGTGAAATGCGTAGATATAGGAAGGAACACCAGTGGCGAAGGCGACCACCTGGACTGATACTGACACTGAGGTGCGAAAGCGTGGGGAGCAAACAGGATTAGATACCCTGGTAGTCCACGCCGTAAACGATGTCAACTAGCCGTTGGGAGCCTTGAGCTCTTAGTGGCGCAGCTAACGCATTAAGTTGACCGCCTGGGGAGTACGGCCGCAAGGTTAAAACTCAAATGAATTGACGGGGGCCCGCACAAGCGGTGGAGCATGTGGTTTAATTCGAAGCAACGCGAAGAACCTTACCAGGCCTTGACATCCAATGAACTTTCCAGAGATGGATTGGTGCCTTCGGGAACATTGAGACAGGTGCTGCATGGCTGTCGTCAGCTCGTGTCGTGAGATGTTGGGTTAAGTCCCGTAACGAGCGCAACCCTTGTCCTTAGTTACCAGCACGTAATGGTGGGCACTCTAAGGAGACTGCCGGTGACAAACCGGAGGAAGGTGGGGATGACGTCAAGTCATCATGGCCCTTACGGCCTGGGCTACACACGTGCTACAATGGTCGGTACAGAGGGTTGCCAAACCGCGAGGTGGAGCTAATCCCACAAAACCGATCGTAGTCCGGATCGCAGTCTGCAACTCGACTGCGTGAAGTCGGAATCGCTAGTAATCGCGAATCAGAATGTCGCGGTGAATACGTTCCCGGGCCTTGTACACACCGCCCGTCACACCATGGGAGTGGGTTGCACCAGAAGTAGCTAGTCTAACCTTCGGGAGGACGGTTACCACGGTGTGATTCATGACTGGGGTGAAGTCGTAACAAGGTAGCCGTAGGGGAACCTGCGGCTGGATCACCTCCTTAATCGACGACATCAGCTGCTCCATAAGTTCCCACACGAATTGCTTGATTCATGCGTTTGTAAAAGTGCAGAGCTAAATATTCGAATCGAATAATTAGCTCTGATCTTTTTCAGAATCGTTCTTTAAAAATTTGGGTATGTGATAGAAAGATAGACTGAACGTTACTTTCACTGGTAACGGATCAGGCTAAGGTAAAATTTGTGAGTGACTCTTAAGAGTTTTGCGAATTTTCGGCGAATGTCGTCTTCACAGTATAACCAGATTGCTTGGGGTTATATGGTCAAGTGAAGAAGCGCATACGGTGGATGCCTTGGCAGTCAGAGGCGATGAAAGACGTGGTAGCCTGCGAAAAGCTTCGGGGAGTCGGCAAACAGACTTTGATCCGGAGATGTCTGAATGGGGGAACCCAGCCATCATAAGATGGTTATCTTGTACTGAATACATAGGTGCAAGAGGCGAACCAGGGGAACTGAAACATCTAAGTACCCTGAGGAAAAGAAATCAACCGAGATTCCCTTAGTAGTGGCGAGCGAACGGGGACTAGCCCTTAAGTGGCTTTGAGATTAGCGGAACGCTCTGGAAAGTGCGGCCATAGTGGGTGATAGCCCTGTACGCGAAAGTCTCTTAGTCATGAAATCGAGTAGGACGGAGCACGAGAAACTTTGTCTGAATATGGGGGGACCATCCTCCAAGGCTAAATACTACTGACTGACCGATAGTGAACTAGTACCGTGAGGGAAAGGCGAAAAGAACCCCGGAGAGGGGAGTGAAATAGATCCTGAAACCGTATGCGTACAAGCAGTGGGAGCCCATTTTGTTGGGTGACTGCGTACCTTTTGTATAATGGGTCAGCGACTTATTTTCAGTGGCGAGCTTAACCGAATAGGGGAGGCGTAGCGAAAGCGAGTCTTAATAGGGCGTCTAGTCGCTGGGAATAGACCCGAAACCGGGCGATCTATCCATGGGCAGGTTGAAGGTTAGGTAACACTGACTGGAGGACCGAACCGACTACCGTTGAAAAGTTAGCGGATGACCTGTGGATCGGAGTGAAAGGCTAATCAAGCTCGGAGATAGCTGGTTCTCCTCGAAAGCTATTTAGGTAGCGCCTCATGTATCACTGTAGGGGGTAGAGCACTGTTTCGGCTAGGGGGTCATCCCGACTTACCAAACCGATGCAAACTCCGAATACCTACAAGTGCCGAGCATGGGAGACACACGGCGGGTGCTAACGTCCGTCGTGAAAAGGGAAACAACCCAGACCGTCAGCTAAGGTCCCAAAGTTATGGTTAAGTGGGAAACGATGTGGGAAGGCTTAGACAGCTAGGAGGTTGGCTTAGAAGCAGCCACCCTTTAAAGAAAGCGTAATAGCTCACTAGTCGAGTCGGCCTGCGCGGAAGATGTAACGGGGCTCAAACCATACACCGAAGCTACGGGTATCACGCAAGTGATGCGGTAGAGGAGCGTTCTGTAAGCCTGTGAAGGTGAGTTGAGAAGCTTGCTGGAGGTATCAGAAGTGCGAATGCTGACATGAGTAACGACAATGGGTGTGAAAAACACCCACGCCGAAAGACCAAGGTTTCCTGCGCAACGTTAATCGACGCAGGGTTAGTCGGTCCCTAAGGCGAGGCTGAAAAGCGTAGTCGATGGAAAACAGGTTAATATTCCTGTACTTCTGGTTATTGCGATGGAGGGACGGAGAAGGCTAGGCCAGCTTGGCGTTGGTTGTCCAAGTTTAAGGTGGTAGGCTGAGATCTTAGGTAAATCCGGGATCTCAAGGCCGAGAGCTGATGACGAGTTACCTTTTAGGTGACGAAGTGGTTGATGCCATGCTTCCAAGAAAAGCTTCTAAGCTTCAGATAATCAGGAACCGTACCCCAAACCGACACAGGTGGTTGGGTAGAGAATACCAAGGCGCTTGAGAGAACTCGGGTGAAGGAACTAGGCAAAATGGCACCGTAACTTCGGGAGAAGGTGCGCCGGTGAGGGTGAAGGACTTGCTCCGTAAGCTCATGCCGGTCGAAGATACCAGGCCGCTGCGACTGTTTATTAAAAACACAGCACTCTGCAAACACGAAAGTGGACGTATAGGGTGTGACGCCTGCCCGGTGCCGGAAGGTTAATTGATGGGGTTAGCTAACGCGAAGCTCTTGATCGAAGCCCCGGTAAACGGCGGCCGTAACTATAACGGTCCTAAGGTAGCGAAATTCCTTGTCGGGTAAGTTCCGACCTGCACGAATGGCGTAACGATGGCGGCGCTGTCTCCACCCGAGACTCAGTGAAATTGAAATCGCTGTGAAGATGCAGTGTATCCGCGGCTAGACGGAAAGACCCCGTGAACCTTTACTATAGCTTTGCACTGGACTTTGAATTTGCTTGTGTAGGATAGGTGGGAGGCTTTGAAGCGTGGACGCCAGTTCGCGTGGAGCCATCCTTGAAATACCACCCTGGCAACTTTGAGGTTCTAACTCAGGTCCGTTATCCGGATCGAGGACAGTGTATGGTGGGTAGTTTGACTGGGGCGGTCTCCTCCTAAAGAGTAACGGAGGAGTACGAAGGTGCGCTCAGACCGGTCGGAAATCGGTCGTAGAGTATAAAGGCAAAAGCGCGCTTGACTGCGAGACAGACACGTCGAGCAGGTACGAAAGTAGGTCTTAGTGATCCGGTGGTTCTGTATGGAAGGGCCATCGCTCAACGGATAAAAGGTACTCCGGGGATAACAGGCTGATACCGCCCAAGAGTTCATATCGACGGCGGTGTTTGGCACCTCGATGTCGGCTCATCACATCCTGGGGCTGAAGCCGGTCCCAAGGGTATGGCTGTTCGCCATTTAAAGTGGTACGCGAGCTGGGTTTAGAACGTCGTGAGACAGTTCGGTCCCTATCTGCCGTGGACGTTTGAGATTTGAGAGGGGCTGCTCCTAGTACGAGAGGACCGGAGTGGACGAACCTCTGGTGTTCCGGTTGTCACGCCAGTGGCATTGCCGGGTAGCTATGTTCGGGAAAGATAACCGCTGAAAGCATCTAAGCGGGAAACTTGCCTCAAGATGAGATCTCACTGGAACCTTGAGTTCCCTGAAGGGCCGTCGAAGACTACGACGTTGATAGGTTGGGTGTGTAAGCGCTGTGAGGCGTTGAGCTAACCAATACTAATTGCCCGTGAGGCTTGACCATATAACACCCAAGCAATCTGCATGCTCGAAAGAGACCAGATTGCGGTGTGTGAAGACGCAATGAACCGAAAGTTCGCGCTGCTCACAAACACCTGTATCACATACCCGATTTGCTGAAGCGAGGCCAGCCGGTCACGAGTCAGTACCCGAATTTCTTGACGACCATAGAGCGTTGGAACCACCTGATCCCATCCCGAACTCAGAAGTGAAACGATGCATCGCCGATGGTAGTGTGGGGTTTCCCCATGTGAGAGTAGGTCATCGTCAAGATTAAATTCCGAAACCCCAATTGCGAAAGCAGTTGGGGTTTTGTTTTGCCCGCAGGAAAGTTCCTACAGCCTGCGGTAGGCCCTTCCGGCTGTCACAGCCTGCCGACAGTGCTAAGGTTCTGCCTTGGCTTTTGTACTTTTCCAAGGAAGCTTTTATGCCGGACGCCTCGTCCCTCAACGCTGCATTCATGGTGGTTCAGAGCAATAGCCTGGACGAGCTGCGCAGCCTGGTGGTCAGCATCATGCGGCGCTACCCATTGGCTCCCTTGGAGAATGAAATCGCTCTGGTCCAAAGCAACGGTATCGCCCAATGGCTCAAGCTGGCATTGGCAGAAGATCCTGAAGAGGACGATCTCGGTGGTTGCGGAATAGCCGCTGCCATCGATGTGCAGCTTCCAGGCAGTTTCATGTGGCAGCTCTACCGTATGGTGTTGGGCCGAGACGAAATCCCCGCCACATCCTTGCTCGACAAAGCTCCCCTGACCTGGCGGCTGATGCGCCTGTTGCCGCAAGTGATTGATCGCCCCCATTTCGAACCGCTACAACGCTTCCTCACCCATGACACCGACTTGCGCAAGCGCTACCAGTTGTCCGAGCGCCTGGCAGACCTGTTTGACCAATATCAGGTGTATCGGGCCGACTGGCTCGAAGATTGGGCCGAGGGCCGGCATCAGTTACGTAATGTTCGAGGCGAGATAAAGCCACTGCCTCCAGTCAGTTGCTGGCAGGCTGAATTGTGGCGTGCTCTTTTGGAAGATGTCGGTGAGCAAGGCATGGCCCAGAGCCGCGCCGGTGTTCATCAACGATTTATCGAGTGCATAAATTCCCTCGAACATGCACCAGCAGGACTACCCTCGCGGGTGATCGTGTTCGGTATATCCTCGTTGCCCGCCCAGGTGCTTGAAGCGTTGGCCGGACTCGCACGTTTCAGTCAGGTGCTGTTGTGTGTACACAACCCTTGCCGACACCACTGGGCCGATATCGTCGCCGACAAGGATCTGCTGCGTCATCAATACAAGCGTCAGAGCCGCAAGAACGGCATGCCGGTCGTACTCGATCCTGAAACGTTGCACCAACATGCTCATCCGCTGCTCGCCGCCTGGGGCAAGCAAGGCCGCGACTATATCAACCTGCTCGACAGTTACGATGACCCCAACAGCTATCGCGCGGCGTTTCGTGATGGGCGCATTGATCTGTTCAGCGAAAATCAGCCACATAACATGCTCAACCAACTTCAGGACGACATCCTCGAGTTGCGGCCACTGAATGAAACGCGTGAGCGCTGGCCTGCCGTTGACTTGACGCAGGATGGGTCGATCCGCTTTCACATAGCCCACAGTGCCCAGCGCGAAGTGGAAATCCTTCACGATCAGTTACTCGCACGCTTCAGCGCTAATCCAGATCTGCGCCCACGAGATGTAATTGTGATGGTGCCGGACATCGACAGCTATGCGCCGCATATCCGGGCGGTGTTCGGACAACTGGATCGACATGATCCACGCTTCATTCCATTTACCTTGGCCGACCAGGGCCAGCGGGGCCGCGATCCGTTGCTGATTGCTGTCGAGCACCTGCTGAAGCTGCCCGATAGTCGTTTCCCGGTGAGCGAGATCCTCGATCTGCTCGACGTCCCTGCGTTGCGCGCCCGATTTGGCGTACAAGAGCGTGATTTGCCTACTCTGCATCGCTGGATCGAAGGAGCAGGCGTGCGCTGGGGAATGAACGCCGGGCAACGTGCCGGCCTGGGCTTGCCGGATGAGCTTGAACAGAACAGCTGGCATTTCGGTTTGCGGCGGATGTTGTTGGGGTACGCAGTTGGCAGCTCCAGCGCCTGTGCCGGTATCGAACCCTACGATGAAATCGGTGGTCTGGATGCTGCGTTGATCGGTCCGTTGGTTGCCCTGCTCGATGCATTGGAACTGGCCCATCACGAACTCACTCAAGTCGCTCAGCCCAAGGTGTGGGGCCAGCGCCTGCAAATCCTGATGCAGCTGTTTTTCAAGGCCAGTAACGAGCACGACGATTATCTGCTCACGCAACTTGAGGAGTTGCGCGAAACCTGGCTGCAGACCTGTGAATCCGTTGGGTTGGTCGATGAATTGCCGCTGACGGTGGTTCGCGAAGCCTGGCTCGCGGGGCTGGATCAGGGGCGTCTGTCCCAGCGTTTTCTCGCCGGCGCAGTAAACTTTTGCACGCTGATGCCCATGCGGGCAATCCCGTTCAAGCTTGTCTGTTTGCTGGGGATGAACGATGGCGATTATCCCCGGGCGCAACCCCCGCTGGATTTCGACCTCATGGGCAGTGACTACCGGCCAGGGGACCGTTCCCGGCGTGAAGACGATCGCTATCTGTTGCTCGAGGCGCTCCTGTCTGCGCGCGATCAGCTGTACATCAGTTGGGTCGGACGCAGCATTCGCGACAACAGTGAACGGCCTGCTTCAGTGCTGATCGGGCAGTTGCGCGATCACCTCGCCAGTGGCTGGCGGTCGCTCGATGAGCATCAGGATATGTTGACCTCCATGACCGAGGAGCATCCCCTGCAACCGTTCAGTTCGCGCTATTTCCATGACGGCGATCAACTATTCAGTTATGCCCGTGAATGGCAGGTTTTGCACCAGGTGCATGCGCCACAACATGAGACGGAGCTACTCGCGCCCCATGTTCAGGAGGAGCCGCTGAGTCTGGCTCTGCTGCAGGATTTCTTGCGTAACCCGGTCCGGCACTTTTTCACGCAGCGCCTCAAAGTGTACTTCGAGGCCGCCGAGGCGCCCCTGGCTGACGAAGAACCGTTCGTGCTGGACGCATTGCAACGCTACACACTGAGCGACAGCCTGCTCAACGCCGCACTCCGGCAGCCCGACAATATCGATCGGGCACTCGAAGATCAGGCGCGGCGTTTGCAAAACAGCGGATTGCTGCCCATGGCCGGCTTCGGCGAATGCCTGCAACGAGAGTTGATCGAGCCGTTACCGGACTTGCTGCAACGTTACCAACACCTTCTGGCGTTATGGCCGACACCATTGACCAGCGCGCTCCCGGTCAGTCTTGAGTTGCAGGGCGTGCGTGTTGAAGGCTGGCTCGCCGGTTTGCATCAACGCGCTGACGGTGGCGTGTTGTCGGTCACGACCATTCCCAACAGCATCGGCTCGATCAAAAGTCGAAAATGGCATCGGTTGATCAAGCCGTGGGTCAATCACCTGGTGGCCTGCGCCAGCGGACTTATCCTGACCACGGCACTGGTGGCGAGTGACGATACGCTGCTGCTTGAGCCGCTGGAGAAGGATCGAGCGGTTCGTTTTCTGGGTGATCTGCTGCTCGCCTGGCAGGCCGGCATGCGCCAGCCGCTGCCGATCGCGGTCAAGACGGCCTTCGCCTGGCTTGCGCAGACTGATCCGCTCAAGGCTGAGGCGGCTGCCAGAAAAGCCTACGAAGGCGACGGCCAGACCAGTGAAGGTGAGCGCCGTGAAAGCCCTGCGCTGTCACGCCAATTCGCTGACTTTGACGCATTGAGTGCCGACGAAACATTCTCCGGTTGGTGCGACGCGTTGTATCGCCCCCTGTTTGAAGCGCCATGGCGCTCGTTGGCCAGCGAAGGGGCACGCGCATGAGTACCAAAACACCGCTGGCTCTGGCCTTCCCACTGCACGGCAGTCAACTCATCGAAGCCAGTGCGGGTACCGGCAAGACCTTTACCATTTCTGCTCTCTATCTGCGGCTGATCCTTGGCCACGGCGGCGAATCGAGCGGCTTCGGCCGTGAATTGCTGCCCCCGCAGATTCTTGTGGTGACCTTCACCGATGCCGCCACCAAGGAGCTGCGTGAAAGAATCCGTACGCGACTGGCCGAGGCTGCGCGGTTTTTCCGTGAAGAAACCCCGGCGCCGGATGGCTTGATTGCCGAGCTGCGCGAGCAGTTTGACCCGGCACAATGGCCCGGTTGCGCCAATCGCCTGGACATCGCCGCGCAATGGATGGATGAAGCGGCCGTCTCCACCATCCACAGTTGGTGCCAGCGCATGCTGCGCGAACACGCGTTCGACAGCGGCAGCCTGTTTACCCAGTCCCTGGAAACCGATCACAGCGATCTGCTCGGTGAAGTACTGCGCGATTACTGGCGACTGTTCTGTTACCCGATGCAGGGCGACGCGCTGAACTGGGTTCGCGCTAACTGGGGCGGGCCGGCAGCGTTGTTGCCACGAGTGCGCGGCCTGTTTGGCAGTGAGCGCGACAGTGATGACGGCAAGGCCCCTGCAGAATTGATCAATGAGTGTCTGCAAGAACGGCGTGCCGCGTTGCTCGAGCTGAAGATGCCGTGGCGTCAGTGGGCCGATGAGCTGCTGGTGATCTGTCACGAAGGCGTTGCGAGCAAAGCCGTCGACGGACGCAAGATGCAGGCGCGCTACTTCGAGCCCTGGTTCGAGAAACTCAAGGCGTGGGCCGAAGACGAGGCCATGGAGCAACTGGACATCGGCACCGGTTTCACCCGATTGACCCCTGACGGAATGGCCGAAGCCTGGAAGGGCCAGGCACCGAGTCATCCGGGTCTCGACGCGATGCCGGGGCTCAAGTCGAGCCTCGACGCGCTTCCCACCCCCGATGCCGCCGTATTGCAACATGCGGCGAGATGGGTGGGCGCGCGTTTTGAGGAAGAGAAGCGTCGTCGTGCGGAAATGGGGTTCGACGACATGCTGTTGCGCCTCGATGCGGCGTTGCAATCCGACAGCGGCGAGCGCCTTGCTGCGGTGATCCGCGAGCAGTTTCCGGTTGCTCTGATCGATGAGTTTCAGGACACCGACCCGGTGCAATACCGGATCTTCGAGAGCATCTACCGCATCGAGGACAACAGTCCGGATACCGGTCTGTTCCTGATCGGTGACCCCAAGCAGGCGATCTACGCGTTCCGTGGCGCCGATATCTACACCTACCTGCGTGCGCGTCAGGCCACTGCCGGCCGCCTGCATACGCTGGGCACCAACTTCCGCTCCAGCCATGGCATGGTCAACGCGGTCAATCACGTATTCGAACGCGCCGAGTCCCGCGAGCAGGGACGCGGCGCGTTTTTGTTTCGGGAAAAAACCGGGGAAAACCCGGTGCCGTTCCAGCCTGTTGAGTCTCAGGGGCGTAAAGAGCGGCTGCAGATTGCGGGGCACGATGTCGCGGCACTGAATGTCTGGCACCTGTCGACGGATCAGCCGCTGTCGGGCGCGGTCTATCGCCAGCAATTGGCGGCGGCCTGTGCCAGCGAAATCACCGCGTTGCTCAATGGCGGGCAAACCGGTGCGGCGGGATTTGTCCGCGACGGAGAAGACTTCAGAGGCTTGCGACCCTCTGACATTGCGATTCTGGTACGCGACGGCAAAGAGGCCCAAGCCGTACGCGCAGAACTCGCGGCCCGTGGCGTGCGCAGCGTTTACCTGTCGGACAAGGACTCGGTGTTCGCCGCCCAGGAAGCGCATGACCTGCTCTCCTGGCTCAAGGCCTGCGCGGAGCCGGATGTCGAGCGCTCTCTGAAGGCTGCGCTGGCTTGCATCACTCTCAATCTGCCGTTGGCTGAACTGGAACGATTGAATCAGGACGAGTTGGTCTGGGAAGCCCGGGTCATGCAGTTTCGTGGCTATCGCGAACTGTGGCGCAAGCAAGGTGTGTTGCCGATGTTACGGCGCCTGCTGCACGACTTTCACCTGCCGCAGACCCTGATCGCACGCAGTGATGGCGAGCGGGTACTGACCAACCTTTTGCACTTGTCGGAACTGATGCAGCAGGCTGCCGCTGAGCTTGATGGCGAGCAAGCGCTGATTCGTCATCTGGCCGAGCTTCTGGCGTTGTCCGGTCAGGCCGGCGAAGAGCAGATATTGCGTCTGGAGAGTGACGAGCAACTGGTCAAGGTCGTGACCATTCACAAGTCCAAAGGGCTTGAGTATCCACTGGTGTTCCTGCCTTTCATCTGCTCGGCAAAACCGGTGGATGGCAGTCGCTTGCCGCTGCATTACCACGATGCCTCCGGCAAAGCCCAGGTGACACTGAAGCCGACCGCCGAATTGATCGCCCTGGCGGATGACGAGCGTCTGGCCGAGGACCTGCGTCTGCTCTACGTCGCCCTGACTCGCGCGCAACATGCCTGCTGGCTGGGTGTCACGGACCTCAAACGCGGTAACAACAACGGTTCGGTGCTTCATCTTTCGGCGCTTGGCTATCTCCTGGGTGGCGGCGCAAGGCTGGATGAGTCAACCGGTCTGAGCCGCTGGCTGCAGGATTTGCAACAGAACTGCGCGGCCATCAGTTTGGGGGAGTTGCCTCAAGCCACTCAGGAGATCTACCGGCCCGAGCGTAACGAAGCGATCCTCAGCGCTACATTGGTGCCCAAGCGCAAGGCCAGCGAAAACTGGTGGATTGCCTCCTACAGTGCTTTGCGCATCAGTGACGTATTGAGCGTGGGCAGCGATGAGGCGCCGGACAGTCCACAAGCGCAAAAGCTGTTTGATGATGAGCGCCTCGACCCGGATGCGCCACGCGAGATCGTGGCCGGTGGCGCCGATATTCATCGTTTTCCTCGCGGCCCGAATCCGGGAACCTTTCTTCATGGTCTGCTCGAATGGGCCGGAGACGAAGGTTTTGCCGTTCCTTTTGAAACGCTCAAGGATGCGATTGGCCGGCGCTGCAACCTGCGTGGTTGGGAGGGTTGGATCACCACCCTGAGTGATTGGCTGCAACACTTGCTCAAGTCGTCGCTGCCAACAGGTAGCGGACAGCCTCCGGTGGTTCTCGAGCAACTCAGACAGTACCGCGTCGAGATGGAGTTCTGGTTTGCCAGCCACAAGGTCGATGTTCTCAAACTCGATGAGTGGGTGCGCCAGTACACTCACAACGGTGTGGCACGAGTGGCCGCCGAGCCAGTACAGCTCAACGGCATGTTCAAAGGCTTCATCGACCTGACCTTCGAACATGAAGGGCGCTACTACGTGGCCGACTACAAATCCAACTGGCTGGGTGTCGACGATGCGGCCTATACCGAGCAAGCCATGGAGCGCTCGATTCTCGACAACCGTTATGACCTGCAATACGTGTTGTATCTGCTGGCGTTGCATCGACAACTGAAGGCGCGGTTGCCTGACTACGATTACGATCGACATGTCGGTGGTGCGTTGTATGTGTTCCTGCGCGGGACCCGGGCAGACAGTCGCGGCGTGTATTTTGCGCGGCCGCCGCGCGAACTGATCGAGCGCCTGGATCGCCTTTTCCAGGGTAAGCCGGAACCCAAGGCCGAACCCGCATGGGAACAGGGAGTCCTGCTATGAGCCGTACCTTCGCCGATCTGTCATCGGCTATCGACAACCCGTCGAGCCTGGCGCCACTGACCAGTGCCTCGGATCTGCTGATCTTGCTTGATCGCTGGGTCGAGCGAGGCTGGCTTCGTTCGCTGGACAAGGCCTTTATCGGTTTTCTGTACGAACTCGCACCCCAGTCCGATCCACTGGTGTTGCTCGCTGCCGCACTGACCAGCCATCAACTGGGTCACGGACATGTCTGCCTCGACTTGTTCGAAACCCTCAAGGCCCCGGATTTCGCCCTGTCTTTACCTCCTGAAGGCGATGAGCAAAGTGATGTCTTGCTCCTGCCGTCGCAGTTGCTTGAAACGCTGGATGGCGCCCATTGGTGCAAGGTGCTGGCGAGCAGCGCTCTGGTTGCACTGGCTGCGGACAATAGCGAAGCGGCGCATCAGCGACCGTTGGTGCTGTCCGGCAAGCGTCTGTACCTGCGGCGCTACTGGGCCTATGAGCGGCGTATCGATGCGGCGTTACGCACACGTCTGGCCCAAGGCGAAACGCCGCCGGATGACTTGCCCCAGCGTCTCGATGAATTGTTCGGCCCCGCCGGGCCCGGAGCAGTGATCGACTGGCAGAAACTCGCCTGCGCGCTTGCCACTCGGGGAGCCTTCAGCATCATCACGGGCGGCCCGGGAACTGGCAAAACCACCACGGTGGTGCGTCTGCTCGCGCTGCTTCAGGCGCCGGCGGTGGAAGCCGGTCAGCCGTTGCGCATTCGTCTGGCGGCGCCCACGGGCAAGGCTGCTGCGCGGTTGACCGAGTCCATCAGCCAGCAAGTGCAGTCGCTGCAAGTCACCGAAGACGTGCGCGAGAAGATCCCCTGCGACGTGACCACTGTCCATCGTTTGTTGGGCAGTCGGCCCGGCACCCGACATTTCCGCCACCATGCCGGCAACCGCTTGCCGCTGGATGTGCTGGTGGTCGATGAAGCTTCCATGATCGACCTGGAAATGATGGCTAACCTGCTCGATGCGTTGCCGGCGCATGCGCGTCTGGTGTTGCTCGGTGACAAGGATCAACTCGCCTCCGTAGAGGCCGGGGCGGTGCTCGGCGATTTGTGCCGCGATGCCGAGGCGGGCTGGTACAACCCGCAGACCCGGCAGTGGCTGGAGTCGGTCAGTGGAGAGTCCTTGCAGGACAGTGGCTTGCACGAGGACCGCGACGGCTCGCATCCGCTGGCGCAGCAACTGGTGATGCTGCGCCATTCCCGACGCTTCGGTGAAGGCAGCGGCATCGGTCAGCTGGCGCGGCGGGTCAATCAGCAGTTGCCGGAGGAGGCGCGCCAGTTGCTGGCGGCCGGTCACTATGATGACGTGTTTTCCCTGCCGCTCAAGGGCGAACACGATCACACGTTCGAGCGGCTGCTGCTCGACGGTCATGGGGAAGGTCCAAAGGGTTATCGCCACTATCTGAATATCCTGCGCCAACAACGCCCGCCAGCGGAAAGACCGCTGGAGCATCCGGACTGGAGCAACTGGGCGCGGGAAGTGCTGCAGGCGTTCGACACCTTCCAGTTGTTGTGTGCCGTGCGCAAGGGGCCTTGGGGCGTTGAAGGGTTGAATTTGCGGATCACCGAAACGCTGGTCAAGGCACGCCTGATCGAGCATGACCAGCAATGGTACGAAGGCCGGCCGGTGCTGATGACGCGCAACGATTACGGTCTGGGTCTGATGAACGGCGATATTGGCATCGCCCTCAAGTTGCCCGAGCGCGAAGGCCCGGACGCCGGCAAACCGGTGCTGCGCGTGGCCTTTCCGCGTAACGACGGGCAGGGCGGTGTGCGTTTCGTGCTGCCGAGCCGGCTCAACGACGTGGAAACGGTGTACGCGATGACGGTGCACAAATCCCAGGGCTCCGAGTTCGCCCACACCGCGCTGATCCTGCCGGACGCCTTGAATCCGGTGTTGACCAAGGAATTGATCTATACCGGTATTACCCGGGCCAAACACTGGTTCACTTTGATCGAACCCCGGGCCGGCGTGTTTGAAGAGGCGGTGCAGCGCAAGGTCAAGCGCCTGAGCGGATTGATGCTGGAACTGGAGGAAGGTGGCGAGGTTCGGGAATGAAATAGCCTGATGTTCGGTGCCGATTACTGACCAACTGGTCAGCAGCTGCTGTCTCGCTGGTGTTACTGCGCTGTGCTATCGTTGCGGCATCATTTCGGTACGATCCAAGAGAATCCCTGCATGAAGGTGGCTGTCTGGGCGACAGAGCGCGTGGTTCGCTGCAAGCACGCATTGCTTGTCGGTCTGCTCTGTTTGCTGACCGGCGCCGCCATGGCGCAGGCACAGACGCCGGTGGGCATGGCCGAGCAGCGCGCCCAGTCGGTGACGCAGGTTGTGCTGGGCATCCTCAGTTACGCGCGCTGGCCGGTGGAACCCGCACAATTGCGCCTGTGCATCGTCGGCCCCACCGAGTACACCGATGACCTGGTCAAAGGCACTACGCAAGCCACCGGTCGTCCGGTGGCTGTGCGCCGACTGCTGGCCGACAACCCGGCGATCGTCAGCGAATGCGATGCGGTGTACATCGGCAAACTCACCGCAGATGAACGCAGTCGGCTGTTCACCTCATTGATCGGCCATCCGGTGCTGAGCATCAGCGAAGGTGGCGATCAGTGCACGGTCGGCAGCCTGTTCTGCCTGCGGGTCGGCGATCAGCAGGTTTCCTTCGAGGTCAATCTCGACTCCGTCGCCCGCAGCGGTGTACGCATCCACCCGAGCGTACTGCAGTTGTCGCGCCGCAAACCGGCGGCACCATGAAGCTGTTTCGTTCCAGGAGCCGCCCGACACTGGGCTCGGTCATCGGCCGCGGCCATTTGATTGTCGCGCTGGTGGCCGTGACGATGGCCAGCGTGTCGCTGACCCTGCTGGGCGTTCTCGCGCTGCGGGTGTACGCCGATCACAACCTGCATCTGATTGCACGTTCGATCAGCTACACCGTGGAAGCGGCGGTGGTGTTCAACGATAAGGACGCCGCCACCGAAGCGCTGGCCTTGATCGCGTCCACCGAAGAGGTGGCGGATGCCCAGGTGTTCGACACACAGGGGCAGTTGCTGGCGCGTTGGCAGCGGCCCGAAAACGGTCTGTTTTCCCAACTGGAAATGCAGGCTGCCCGGACCATTCTGGAAAAGCCGATCAGCCTGCCGATCGTGCATCAGGATCGTGAAATCGGACGCATCCTGCTGGTCGGTCACGGCGGTAGCCTGATGCGCTTCTTGCTCAGCGGTCTGGCGGGGATCATTCTCTGCACCGCAATCAGTGCCTGGGTCGCGCTGTATCTGGCGCGCCGACAGCTGCGCAGCATTACCGGCCCGCTTCGCAGCCTCGCGGCGGTGGCTCATGCCGCCCGCAGCGAGCGTGCGCTGGATCGCCGGGTACCACCGGCGCAGATCGCCGAGCTCGACAACCTCGGCAACGACTTCAATGCCCTGCTCGACGAACTCGAATCCTGGCAGACACATCTGCAAAGCGAGAACGAAACCCTCGCCCATCAGGCCAGCCACGACAGCCTCACCGGTTTGCCCAACCGGGCGTTTTTCGAGGGGCGATTGATTCGCGCCTTGCGCAACGCCGGCAAGCTCAATGAGCGGGTGGCGGTGCTGTTTCTCGACAGCGACCGCTTCAAAGGCATCAATGACAACTTCGGTCACGCCGCTGGCGACGCGGTGCTGGTGGCGGTCGCCAATCGGATCCGCGCGCAACTGCGTGAAGAGGATCTGGTGGCGCGGCTCGGCGGCGACGAGTTCGCCGTACTGCTCGCGCCGCTGCACAAGATCGAGGACGCCGAGCGCATTGCCGACAAGATTCTCGCCAGCATGGACATGCCCATCGCGCTGCCGGGCGACACCAGTGTGGTGACGTCGCTCAGTATCGGCATTGCGGTTTTCCCCGATCATGGCGCCACGCCAGGTGCCTTGCTCAACGCCGCCGACGCCGCGATGTATCAGGCCAAGCGCCTGTCGCGTGGCGCTCAATTTACTGCCGGGTCGGAGAGCCCGGTCGTCAATCTGCAAACCAGGAGCTGATTCCCGTGTTCACATTTCCCGCTCGACTGTTTTCCGCCTTGCTGATGATCGCCGTACTGGCGCTGACCGGGTGCCAGACCGCACCGCAGAAAGGCCTGACCCCGGCGCAGATCGCCGTCCTCAAACAACAAGGCTTCGAAGCGACCGACGAGGGTTGGGAGTTTGGCCTGTCCGGCAAAGTGCTGTTTGGCAGCGATATCGAAAGCCTGAACAACCAGAGCACCGAAATCGTCGAACGCATCGGCAAGGCACTGCTCGGCGTCGGTATCGAGCGGGTGCGGGTCGACGGTCATACCGATGCCTCGGGCAAGGAAACCTACAACCAGCAACTGTCGCTGCGTAGGGCCAAAAGCGTGGCCAAAGTGCTGACCACCGTCGGTATGAAGGAAGAGAACATTCAGCTGCGCGGACTGGGCAGCAGCGAGCCGGTGGCGTCCAATGACACTGCCGCCGGACGCACCGAAAATCGCCGGGTGTCGATTGTGGTCAGCGCCGATTAATCGGCAAACCGCATCTCGCGGGTCTGCCCCATCAGCAGACCCTGATTACGCTCGGTCACCTCACGGATGTAATCCCACAATAGGGTGATCCGCTTTAACTTCCGAAGATCCTCCCTGCAGTACATCCAGAACTGTCGGGTGATGTCGATTTCCTCGGGCAGCACCGGCAGCAGGCGCGGATCCTGCGCCGCGAGGAAGCAAGGCAGAATCGCCAGTGAGCGCCCTTGCTGCGCCGCGACGAACTGCGCGATCACGCTGGTGCTGCGCAGGTTTGCGCTGGCGCCGGGCAGCACGTTCGCCAGGTACAGCAGCTCCGAGCTGAACGCCAGGTCATCCACGTAACTGATGAATTGATGCTTGCCCAAATCGGCCGGGCGGCGGATCGGTGGGTGCTGGTCGAGATAGTCCTGGGTCGCGTACAGCTGCAAGCGGTAGTCGCAGAGTTTGCAGCACACGTACGGGCCGTGTTCCGGGCGTTCCAGGGCAATGACGATGTCGGCTTCGCGTTTGGACAGGCTGATGAAGTGCGGCAGCGGCAGGATGTCCACCGAGATCGCTGGGTAGGCGTCGACGAAGTGGCTCAGTTGCGGGGTGATGAAAAAGCTGCCGAAACCTTCGGTGCAGCCCATGCGTACATGCCCGGAAAGCGCCACACCAGAGCCCGAGACCTGCTCGCAAGCCATGTGCAACGTGCTTTCGATCGACTCGGCATAACCCAGCAGGCGCTGGCCTTCGGTGGTCAGCACAAAACCGCTGGTGCGTGATTTCTCGAACAGCAGCGTACCCAATGCCGCTTCCAGTGAACTGATGCGTCGCGACACTGTGGTGTAGTCGACGGCGAGCCGTTTGGCCGCGGTGCTGGCCTTGCGGGTACGGGCGACTTCGAGGAAAAACTTCAGGTCGTCCCAGTTCAGCGACCCCAGGGAGGTGATGTTTTTTTGCATGATGGACGGGCTTATATGTGCGTTCTTATTAGAAGTTTGCACATCTATACTCCAAAAACAGTCCGACAACCAATTCGTGACACACGCCTCATCTCAAGGCGAACCCTTTCGCCTTGGCTCCTACGATAAAAACAAGTTTCGGAGACCAGCATGAACGCATCGCTTACGCCCAACGAAACCACGGTCCAGAAGGTCAAGTTGCTGATCGACGGCGAGTGGGTCGAATCGCAGACCACCGAGTGGCACGACATCGTCAACCCGGCGACCCAGCAAGTGCTGGCCAAGGTTCCGTTCGCCACTGCCGCTGAAGTCGACGCCGCCATCAGTGCCGCGCACCGCGCGTTCCAGACCTGGAAACTGACCCCGATCGGCGCGCGGATGCGCATCATGCTCAAGCTGCAGGCACTGATCCGCGAGCACTCCAAGCGCATCGCCGTAGTGCTGAGCGCCGAGCAGGGCAAGACTATTGCCGACGCCGAGGGCGATATTTTCCGTGGCCTGGAAGTGGTCGAACACGCCTGTTCCATCGGCACCCTGCAAATGGGCGAGTTCGCCGAAAACGTGGCCGGCGGCGTCGATACCTACACCCTGCGCCAGCCAATCGGCGTGTGCGCCGGTATCACCCCGTTCAACTTCCCGGCGATGATTCCGCTGTGGATGTTCCCGATGGCGATCGCCTGCGGCAACACCTTCGTCTTGAAGCCTTCGGAACAGGATCCGCTGTCGACCATGCTGCTGGTGGAGCTGGCGATTGAGGCGGGCGTTCCGGCAGGCGTGCTCAACGTCGTGCACGGTGGCAAGGACGTCGTCGATGGTCTGTGCACCCACAAGGACATCAAAGCGGTGTCGTTCGTCGGTTCGACCGCCGTCGGTACGCACGTTTACGACCTGGCCGGCAAACACGGCAAACGCGTGCAATCGATGATGGGTGCGAAGAACCATGCCGTGGTGCTGCCGGACGCCAATCGCGAGCAAGCGCTGAATGCCTTGGTCGGCGCCGGTTTCGGTGCGGCAGGGCAACGCTGCATGGCCACCTCCGTGGTGGTGCTGGTCGGTGCGGCGAAACAGTGGCTGCCGGATCTGAAAGCGCTGGCGCAGAAACTCAAGGTCAACGCCGGCAGCGAGGCGGGCACCGATGTCGGCCCGGTGATCTCGAAGAAAGCCAAGGCGCGGATTCTCGATCTGATCGAAAGCGGCATCAAGGAAGGCGCAAAGCTTGAACTCGATGGTCGCGACATCAAGGTGCCGGGCTACGAGCAAGGCAACTTCGTCGGCCCGACCCTGTTCTCGGGCGTGACCACTGACATGCAGATCTATACCCAGGAAATCTTCGGCCCGGTGCTGGTGGTGCTGGAAGTCGACACCCTCGATCAGGCCATCGCACTGGTCAACGCCAACCCGTTCGGCAACGGCACGGGCCTGTTCACCCAGAGCGGTGCGGCGGCGCGCAAATTCCAGACGGAAATCGACGTCGGCCAGGTCGGCATCAACATCCCGATTCCGGTGCCGGTGCCGTTCTTCAGCTTCACCGGTTCGCGCGGTTCGAAACTCGGCGACCTCGGCCCGTACGGCAAGCAAGTGGTGCAGTTCTACACCCAGACCAAAACGGTCACGGCGCGCTGGTTCGATGACGACAGCGTCAACGACGGCGTGAACACCACCATCAACCTGCGCTGAGGACTGGCCATGAAAATCGCATTTATCGGTCTGGGCAACATGGGCGCGCCGATGGCGCGCAACCTGATCAAGGCCGGCCATTCGCTGAATCTGGTGGACCTGAACAAGACGGTGCTGGCGGAGCTTGAGCAACTGGGCGGCACTATCCGCGCCTCGGCCCGTGAGGCCGCCGAAGACGCCGAGCTGGTGATCACCATGCTCCCGGCGGCGGTGCATGTGCGTAGCGTCTGGCTCGGTGAGGACGGTGTGCTGGCCGGTATCGGCAAAGGCGTGCCGGCGGTGGATTGCAGCACCATAGATCCGCAAACCGCCCGCGATGTGGCCGCCGCTGCTGCCAAACAAGGCGTGGCCATGGCTGATGCACCGGTCTCCGGCGGCACTGGCGGCGCGACCGCCGGCACGCTGACCTTCATGGTCGGCGCCACTCCGGAACTGTTCGCCACCCTGCAACCGGTGCTGGCGCAGATGGGCCGCAACATCGTGCATTGCGGCGAAGTCGGCACCGGGCAGATCGCCAAGATCTGCAACAACCTGCTGCTGGCGATCTCGATGGTCGGCGTCAGCGAAGCCATGGCGCTGGGCGATGCACTGGGGATCGACACCTCGGTGCTGGCCGGAATCATCAACAGCTCGACCGGGCGTTGCTGGAGTTCGGAAATGTACAACCCGTGGCCGGGCATCGTCGAAACGGCGCCGGCCTCGCGCGGTTACACCGGTGGTTTCGGTGCCGAGCTGATGCTCAAGGATCTGGGGCTGGCCACCGAAGCGGCGCGTCAGGCGCATCAACCGGTGGTGCTCGGCGCGGTGGCGCAGCAGTTGTATCAGGCGATGAGCCAGCGCGGGGAGGGCGGCAAGGACTTCTCGGCGATTATCAACAGCTATCGCAAGCCACAGTAACTTGGACATCAATACTTTTTGTGGCAACGGAGACTTTGTGGTGAGGGGATTTATCCCCGATCGACTGTGTAGCAGTCGCAACCACTGAGCCTGCGTTTCAACTGACACAATGCGGGGGGCGCTTTGCGCCCATCGGGGATAAATCCCCTCGCCACAAATCTCACAGGCGCCACAACCATGGCGTCAGCCAGAATGCAGTAGGTGTTGCCGGGAAATCACGTCGGGTGGTTTCCCGGCTTTTTTTGCATCAGGCGAAGACGAAATATTTGCGCACGGTCTCGACCACTTCCCAGGTGCCTTTCATCCCCGGTTCAACCACGAAGATGTCGCCGGCACGCAGGTGAATCGGCGCCATGCCGTCCGGGGTGATGATGCAGTAGCCTTCCTGGAAATGGCAGTACTCCCACTTCACATAATCGACCCGCCACTTGCCCGGGGTGCAGATCCAGGTGCCCATGATCTTGCTGCCGTCTTCGCTGGTGTAAGCGTTGAGGTTGACGGTGTGCGGGTCACCTTCGAGTTTTTCCCATTTGCAGGCATCGAGTACCGGCAGCGGGTGGGTGTCGCGCAGAACGGTGATGGGGGCGGTCGCGGTCATGAGAACTCCGGGCAGTGGGCGGATGGCAAAGAAACCAACTCGCACCCTATAGCGCCCGGTTGCCGCTCAGTTGTCTGTGCTCGACATCGAGCTGCTCAGAAACGCGCAAACCGTCAAAGGTTTTCCAGCGGGCATTCGACCCGCGCCCGTTCAAGGTCGATTTCGAAACCTTCCAGTTGCGCGTATTGCCGCGTCAGCTCAGCGATGCTGCTGTTGATCTCGCGTTTTTTTGCCTCGATAGCCTGTTGGGCCAGATCCCATGGCATGGCCTCGCCATGATGCGCGGCAAAAATCGTCTGCAATTCCCGGAGCCTGAAGCCCATCTCTTTTGCGCATTTGATGAAGATCAGCAGTCCGATGCTTTGTTGGTCGTAGAGGCGATATTTACCTTGGCGCCGGGGCGCGGGCAGCAGACCGATCGACTCGTAGTGGCGAATGCTTTTGATGGTGGTGCCGGCACGTTGCGCGGCTTGGCCGATGTACATAAAAGTCCTTTTTCAATGTGAAACCGTGCGGCGCATTATCGGCAGACTTAGCGGCGGGCGATAGCGTGCGCCTGTTGCAGCCAGCGCTGGCGCTGCCGGTCGCTGGACTCAAGCAGCGGGCCGAAGGTCAGCGTGCGCAGGGGGGTGATACCACAGAACTGCAGGGTGGTCTTGCGCACCTGATGCAGTCCCGGCATCCGGTAGATCCAGCGGTAATACCAGAGTGGCGTGTCCATCGTCACCAGCAAATGCGCGGTGCGCCCCTTGAGCAACTGATCGGGAAAGGGTTTGCCTTTTCGGTATTTGAAGGCGAATCCCGGCAGCAACACCCGATCAAAAAAACCTTTGAGCAGCGCTGGAATGCCGCCCCACCAGATCGGGTAGACCAGCGTCAGATGTTCGGCCCAAAGGATGTCGGATTGCGCGCGGCTCAAGTCTTCTTCCAGCGCTTGAACCTGTTGATACCCCTGGCGCAACACCGGGTCAAAAGCCATCTCTCCCAGGCGTAGCTGACGCACCTGGTGTCCGGCATCGAGCGCCGATTGTGCATAGCGCTCGGCGAGTGCGGCGCAGAAACTCGTCGCGCCGGGATGGCCGAGAATCAGCAGAATGCGTTTGCCCATGGTCATGCTCCTTGCCGTTGAACGCCAAGGATGAAGTCTGCCCCTCAGGGGAGAGTCAAGGCTTGCAGCAAGGCTTTGGCATAACCGGGCAGCGCGCTGAAGTCCCGGGCGCAGAGCATCAGGGTGCGGCGGGCCCATGGCTCGTTGAGGGTGATGCTGTTGAATGAGCGCGGCGTCGCGCGTTCAATGGCCGCCAGCGGCACGATGGCGAGGCCGGCGCCTCGGGCGACCATGCGCAGCACCCCTTCGAAACCGTCGGCGCGGATCCGCACCTGCATGCGCGAGCCGCTGTGCAGCGCCTGTTCTTCGAGGTAGATCGCCAGCGCGCTGTCGGTGCTCAGACCGACGAAATCGTAGTGCAAAGCGGCGCTGAAACTGACCTCGGCGGCGTCGGCCAGTGGATGTCCGTGCGGCGCGATCAGTCGCAACGGGTCGTCGCGAAACGGCTGGGTCTGCAGATCGGTGGTGTCCACCGCATCGGAGACGATGCCAATATCGGCTGCGCCCTGGCGCAAGGCGTGGATGATGCGGGCACTGGGCAGTTCCTGCAGATCGATGTCGAGGTTGGGATGCTCGCGCAAAAAGTCCGCGAGCACTTCCGGCAGGTATTCGGTGATCGCCGTGGTGTTGCACAACAGTCGCACCTGTCCTTTGACGCCCTGCGCGTAGTCGGCCAGATCCTGCTGCATGCGTTCGGCCTGTTGCAGGAGGATGCGCGCGTGGTGGGCCAGTGCCTTGCCAGCGGGCGTCGGGCTCACGCCACGGCGGCCGCGCTGCAGGAACTCGGTGCCCAGCGAGGCTTCCATCGCGCGAATGCGCGCACTGGCGGCGGCGAGTGACAGATGGCTGCGGGCGGCGCCGGCGGTGATGTTGCCGGTGTCGAGGATGTGCAGGTAGAGGCGCAGGTCGGTGAGGTCGAAGTGCATGGGGCCGCCTGTGGTTTTTGTGGTGTCTGGGCGGGCCCTATCGCTGGCAAGCCAGCTCCCACAGGATTTTGTGTTGTGCACAAATCCTGTGATCCACACTGAAACCTGTGGGAGCTGGCTTGCCAGCGATGAGGCCAAAAGTCTTAACAAATACTTAGCCTCTTGCATTGGCAGAGGCAGCCTCAGTATATGGCAGATTTTCAACGCCCCCGCCAAAGCGCACAGTAGCGCCATGAATACACTCGCAGACTTCTACCAGAACCTCGGCCTGGCCCTGTCCCTGTTGGTCATCGCCACCTTCATCATGGCCGGACTGGTCAAAGGCGTGATTGGCCTCGGCCTGCCCACCGTCGCCATGGGCCTGCTTGGTCTTGCTATGGCGCCGTCACAGGCAGCCGCGTTGCTGATCATTCCGGCGACGCTGACCAATGTCTGGCAACTGGCGTTCGGCGGGCATCTGAAGGGGCTGCTCAAACGCCTGTGGCCGCTGTTGCTGATGATCTTCCTCGGCACCGCCGTCGGCACGTTGTCGATCGGCATGGCAGGCGGACATTGGGTGGTGCGTGGGCTGGGCGCGGCGTTGCTGCTGTATGCGTTGAGCGGGTTGTTGCTGCCAACGCTGCAGGTCAATCCTCGGCATGAACCGTGGCTGGGTCCGCTGTGCGGGTTGATTACCGGGGTTATCACTTCGGCCACCGGTGTGTTCGTGATTCCGGCGGTGCCGTACCTGCAGGCGCTGGGTTTGAGTCGCGATGAGCTGGTGCAGGCGCTGGGCCTGTCGTTCACCGTGTCGACTCTGGCGCTGGCCGGCGGCCTGTTCTGGCGCGGCGCACTGGGCAGTGGCGAATTGAGTGCGTCGCTGCTGGTGCTGATCCCGGCGATGCTGGGCATGGGGTTCGGCCAATGGCTACGTCAGCGCATCAGCGCCGTGCTGTTCAAGCGGGTGTTCTTTATCGGACTGGGCGCACTCGGCGCCCATTTGCTGATTAGCGGCTAGCCGACGAGGCGCTGAGCATGTCGATCCGACGGATATCGAAATCACGCTCCAGATACGTCATGCGGTTGTCGAAAAACTCGCGCATGTGCGGCAGATTCGAATGCACGTCGAGGTGCGCCTGGCTTTCCCAGATCTCGTAAAAGATGAACAGCGTCGGGTCTTCCTTGTCGCGCAGCATGTGGTACTCGATGCAGCCTGGCTCGGCGCGGCTCGGCTCGACATAGGCGCGAAACAGCGCTTCGAAGGCCTCGGCTTTTTCCGGGCGGGTCTTGGCATGCAGGATGAAACCGTGGCGTTCACTCATCAGAACAACTCCTCAAATGCAGATGGCCGGGAATGCTATTGCAACAATCGGCATTCGATTCGTGCTTTTTGATCAAATGTATTTTGCGCCGACGCGGCTTATTCCGCGCGAGATGGATGGTTAACCTGCCGCCATTCGTTTTCCCATCTTTCTCCAGCCCAATGGCTGCGCGAGGCGTTCCGATGAAAAAAGTGTTGTTGCTCAATGGTGGCAAAAAATTCGCTCACTCCGACGGTCGTTACAACGCCACCCTGCACGAAACCGCGCTGAGCGTGCTGGATCGTGGCGGTCTGGATGTCAAAACCACGTTCATCGACGAGGGTTACGACGTCGCTGAAGAAGTGGCCAAATTCCTCTGGGCCGACGTGATCATTTATCAGATGCCGGGCTGGTGGATGGGCGCGCCGTGGACGGTGAAAAAGTACATCGACGAAGTCTTCACCGAAGGCCACGGCAGCCTCTATGCCAGCGATGGTCGGACCCGTTCCGACGCGTCGCAGAAGTACGGCAGCGGCGGCCTGATTCAGGGCAAGCAATACATGCTGTCGCTGACCTGGAACGCACCGCAGCAGGCGTTTGATGACCCGAGCGATTTCTTTGAAGCCAAGGGTGTGGATGCGGTGTATTTCCCGTTCCACAAGGCCAACGAGTTCTTGGGCATGAGCGGGTTGCCGACGTTCCTCTGTGTGGACGTGATGAAGCGCCCGAACATCGAGAATGATGTGGCGCGGTATGAGCAGCATCTGAAACAGGTGTTTGGTCTCAAGGCTTGAGGTGATTTCATGTGGTTACGGTTGTAACTGGGGTGAGGGTTTTAAATGTGGTGAGGGGATTCATCCCCGATGGGTCGCGCAGCGGCCCCCTGATCTTGATCTCGAAAAGCGGGGCCTGCTGCGCAGTCCATCGGGGATAAATCCCCTCGCCACAGGGGTGTTCTCTCTCCACAATGGATTTGTGCAGTTGATCAATAAGGGACACCCGTGAAAGCCAGATCCGATGAGTTGCAGATTTTCGTCTGCGTGATCGAATGCGGTTCGATTTCCGCCGCTGCCGAGCAGGTCGGCCAGACCCCTTCGGCGGTCAGCCGCACACTGTCGCGGCTCGAAGCCAAGCTCGACACCACGCTGATCAACCGCACCACGCGGCGCATGGACCTGACCGAGGAGGGCAAGTATTTCTTCGAGCAGGCCAAGCTGATTCTCGATCAGATGGATGCGCTCGAAGAGCGACTGTCCTCACGCCAGCAAACCCCGTCCGGACGCCTGCGGATCAACGCCGCGTCGCCCTTCATGCTGCACGCCATCGTGCCGTACATCGACGAGTTCCGTGGCCTGTACCCGGACATCCAGCTCGAACTCAACAGCAATGACCTGATCATTGACCTGCTGGAACAAAGCACCGACGTCGCCATCCGCATCGGCACTCTTGCCGACTCGACGTTGCATGCGCGCTCACTGGGTTGCAGTCCGCTGCTGATCGTCGCCAGCCCGGCCTATCTTGAGAAACACGGGGCGCCGCAGCAGGTCGCCGACTTGAGTGAACACACTCTGCTTGGCTTCACCCACAACGAAGGCCTCAACCAGTGGCCGCTGCGCTACGTGCATGGCGACCGTTGGCCGATCACTCCGGCGATCAGCGCCTCCAGCGGCGAGACCGTGCGCCATCTGGCGCTGGAAGGCCAGGGCATTGCCTGCCTGTCGCACTTCATGACCATCGACGACATTCGCGCCGGGCGCCTCAAGGTGCTGTTGGCGGAATTCAACAGCGGTTATCGCCAGCCGATCAACGCGGTGTACTACCGTAACTCGCAACTGGCGCTGCGCATCCAGTGCTTCCTCGATTTCATCCAGAGCAAACTCGCGGCGTACGCCAGTGCGGATTTCAAGGGCTGATTCGTGACCCCTGCGCAACAGTGATTTGGGCGAGGGCGGGTTTTTCCATCGGGGTGGCCGGTCGATACTCGCTGCATCACTTATTCACGCAGGGAGTTTCTCCATGAACGTATTCATCACCGGCGCTGCCGGTTTTATCGGCGGCTCGATCGCCACCGGTCTGGTTCAGGCAGGACATAATGTCACCGGCCTGGTGCGTAGCGCCGAACAGGCCGAAGAGCTCAAGGCACTGGGCATCACCCCGGTGATCGGCACCCTCGAAGACAGCACATTGCTGGCTGAACAGGCCCGCGCCGCCGATGCGGTGATCAACGCCGCCAGCAGCGACCATCGCGGTGCTGTCGAAGCGTTGCTCGGTGCCCTGCGCGGTTCGAACAAAGTGTTCCTGCACACCAGCGGTTCGAGCATCGTCGGCGATGCCTCGGGCGGCAAGTCCAGCGATGTCATCTACTACGAAGACAACCTGCCGGAGCCCACCGTCGACAAGGCTGCCCGTGTGGCGATCGACAACCTGATCCTCGCCGCCGCGAAGGACGGGGTGAACTCGGCGGTGATCTGCAACACCCTGATCTATGGCCACAGCCTGGGCGTCAATCGCGACAGCGTGCAGTTGCCGCGCCTGCTCAAACAAGCACGCAAAAGTGGTGTGGTGCGCCATGTCGGCACTGGCCAGAACATCTGGTCCAACGTGCACATCGACGACGTCGTCGCCCTGTACCTGCTGGCGCTGACCAAAAACGTCCCGGGCACTTTCTACTTCGTCGAAAGCGGCGAAGCGTCGTTCATTGACATGACCACTGCCATGGCCGAAGCGCTGAATCTCGGCGAGCCACAAGACTGGCCGCTGCAAGACGCCGAAGCCGAGTGGGGTTACGAAATGGCCAACTACGGCCTTGGCTCGAACAGTCGCGTACGCGGCAAACACGCTCGTGAACTGCTGGGCTGGGCGCCAAAGCGTACGTCGGTGGTGGAGTGGATTCGTAACGAGATGGTGTGAGTTCACGCTGCACCGCGTGAAGCCATTCGCGAGCAAGCCCGCTCCCACAGGTTAACCGCATTCTGGCTGACGGAATGCGATCAACCGGTGGGAGCGGGCTTGCTCGCGAAAGCGGTGGAACAAAAACAGAAAAGTTGAATGGCACGCCGTCATCGTCCGTTTTTTTGTCCCGGTAAACCCCCGCAAATACGCCGCATGCCAGTGGAATTTAATTTTTAGCGGGGACTTCGCCGGGTGCTCGGGAAATTACCGGCTAGGCTGCTACCGCGATGAAACGAGGACGGCTGCGATGGATGTCGCCCTCCACGTGTTGCAGGCATGAGGCCCGTGCAGCACGGCACCGCCCATGGAGTTTTCTGGCAAAAGGAATTTGCGATGGCGAGACACATTGATGCCTTCTCGTAAAGGCGTATTCCCCCGGCGGACCTACATGAATCCGCGATCTCTCGATGAGTAATGGTCGGCCATGACGGCCGGCATCTGTCATTGACTCTGGTTATTGCATTGCACGCTACGCGCGTGGGCGAAGCCGTCACCTCAATTGGCGAAAACAAGGAATAGTTATGATCATTTTGGGTATTACAAACAATGATTTGGCGGGTGCTTGCCTGGTACGTGATGGTCAGATTCTTTCAGCGGTCAGTGAAGAGCGCTTCACCCGCATCAAGGATCATAAAATCTGGCCGGCCAAGTCCATCGAGTTTGTGTTGAGCCAGGCCGGCGTGTCGCTGGAAGACGTCGATCATGTCGCCTATGGATGGAACGCCGGTTTCAGTGCCGACAAACATCTGGCGTTGTACTTCGATCGCATCGTCGAGGAAGTCCGGAGCAACCCCCAGGGCCTTGCGCAGTTCCGTCAGCGTGTGACCGATGAAATCAACAACGACAAGGCAAAGCGCGGCGAATTCGACCAGTTCATCGTCGACAACGGTCTGCAAGGCAAGGCGTACTACATTGATCACCACGAGTGCCATGCGCTCGGTGCCTATGTCTGCTCGCCATTCGAGGACGCGTTGACCCTGACCTGCGACGGACGCGGCGACTTTCAGTCGCTGACCGTCACCTGGTACAGCCCGTCAGAAACCACGGTGCTGCAACGCGAAACCAGTGTCGACAGCCTCGGTTATTTCTACGGCCGGATCACCCACCTGCTCGGTTACAAACCCAACCGCCACGAAGGCAAGGTCACCGGTCTGGCCGCATTCGGCGATCCGCAGAAACTGCTGGGCGTGATGCAGCAGATGATCCGTTTCGAAGACGGCCGCATCAAGGCGCGCTGCGGCGATATGTTCCTGCCGTCCTACAACACCTACAGCGAGCCGCTGGAAACCCTGTTTGCCCGGGAAACCCCCGAGGACATCGCCGCCGCTGTACAGCGTCACAGCGAAGACCTGCTGGTGGCCACCGTCAGCCATCATCTGGCCCAGCGCGGCAGTGCCAACCTGTGCCTGGCCGGCGGCGTGTTTGGCAACGTCAAACTCAACCAGCGTCTGCGTGAGATCCCGGGCGTCAAAGACGTCTACGTGCTGCCGTGCATGGGCGATGGCGGCCTGGCACTGGCTGCTGCGGTCGGTACCGCGTACCTGGAAAACGGCACCCGCTTCAAGAATCCGTCGATGATGCTTGGCCCGGAATCGCGCAGCGTTTCGCAGAACATCAACCTGATCAATCGCGACTACCCTGAACTCGGTTATCACACGCCGTCGAACATCATCGAGGTGTTGACCGAGGCCCTGACGGAAAATCAGGTGCTGGGCATGTTCAAGGGCAAGATGGAGTTCGGCCCGCGTTCGCTGTGCAACCGCAGCATCGTCTATCACGCGCAGGATGCCGAGGTGAACGACTGGCTCAACAAACGCATGCACCGCACCGAGTTCATGCCGTTCGGCCCGGTCACCGCCATTGAGCAAGCACCGGCCTGCTACGTCGGTTGGGACGAGGAGCAAGTGGCTGCCGATACCATGACTATGACCTACGACTGCCATCCGCAATTTCGCGAGGCAAGTCCGGCGGTGGTGCACATCGACGGCACGGCGCGCCCGCAGATCATTCGCCCGCAGAGCGACCCGTTCATGCATCGCCTGCTGACGGCCTGGCACCAGAAAACCGGTCAGGCAGCCTTGATCAACACCTCGTTCAATCGACACGAAGAACCGATCGTGTGCTCTTCCCAGGACGCACTGGATGCGCTGAAAGAAGGCATGGTCGATCTGGTGGTCATGAGTGAATCGCTGATCGTCTGGCGCAAGGGCAAAAACAGCTTCACTCAGCAACGCTTCGAATAAACGGATGGTATGCAGGGCTCCCCGGGAGCCCTGCTTCAGGAGTACCGGGCGTATGGTTGACGAATGTATTTAATCTTTTTCGGGTTCTTTGCGGCGGAAGGGATCATCTATCCGTTCTGGCCGACCTGGCTGGATTCACTGGGTTTCAGTGCCAGTGAAATCGGTTTGCTGATCGCCGCAGCGTATTGGCCGCAGGTGGTGACCGGGGTGCTGATCACCTATGTGGCCGACTGGCGCGTGGATCAGTTGCGGCTCGCCGCTGTTCTGAGCGTTACCGCCGCGTTGTGTACGTTGCTGTTCTACTTCATCCCGGCGCACTTATGGATGTTCGTGTGCCTGAGTGTGCTGTTTGGAGGGGTATGGATGGTGGTGTTGCCGCTGTCCGAGTCCTATCTGCTCAAGCGCGACAAACTGGCCCTGCAGAATTACGGTTGGGTGCGGGCGGTAGGCTCATCGGCCTTTATCCTGACCTCGACCCTCGGTGGTTTTCTGTTTGCGCAGTACAGCCAGTCGTGGGTGCCGCTGGTGATCGCAGCGAGCATGTTGATCACCGCTGTGGCGTGTCTGCGCCTGAAGCGCCAGGTGGCGCGGGCGCATCTGGCGCCGCCCGGCCCGGCGCGCAAACGGCCGGACTGGAAAGCGCTGTTGGCACACAAAAGCCTGCTGATCGCGATTGCCGCCGCCAGCTTCATTCAGTTGAGCCACACCCTGTACTTTTCCACGGCTTCGATCGGTTGGGGAGTGAAGGGCTTCTCTTCCTCAGCGATTGGCATGTTCTGGGCGGTGGCGGTGATTGCGGAAATCACCTGGTTCGCGCTCTCCAACAAGGTCCTGGCGTTTTGCGCGCCGTTGTCCCTGGTGATGTTTTCCAGTGTCTGTGCGGCACTGCGCTGGGCGCTGTTTTCCAACAGCGACGCGGTGTCGCTGATCCTGCTGGGGCAGTGTCTGCACGCGCTGAGCTTTGCCGCCTACCACGCGGCGATCATGCGCTTTATTCGCGACCAGGCACCGCAGGATATTCAGGTCTTTACTCAAGGGGTTTATTACTCCCTGGCGGTGGCGTTGCCCATGGGCCTGGCCACACCTTTCGCCGGCTACCTGTACCAGACCCGGCCGCAGTGGTCCTACTACGTGATGGCGCTGTTCGCGTTGGTCGGAACGGTGCTGGCGTTCATTGCTCATCAGAAAATGCGAAGTTCAACTCATGGCTCAACAAACGTTTACAGCCGTCTGCTTTGATATGGACGGCGTGCTCATTCAGTCCCGCGAGGTGATTGAACACGCCTGGACCACCGTGGCGCGCGAGTACGGGGTCAGCGTCGATCAGGATTTCATCGACGAGCACATCCATGGCCGTCCCGGCGGTTATACCCTCAAGACCTTGTTCGCAGAGTTTGGCGAAGCGCAGCAGGTGGCGATCAAGCGTGAAGTCGACGCCATCGAGCAGGTGACGAACTGTGCGCTGGTGCCGGGCGTCGCGGCGTTGATCGCCCGACTCCGCGAGCACGCCGTGCCCCTGGCGCTGGTCACCAGCAGTTGGCGGGCGCGGGTTGACCACGTTCTGCAGCAACACGACCTGATGTCGGCGTTCGACAGCATCATCTGCCGCGACGACGTACGCAGCGGCAAACCGGCCCCCGATCCCTATCGCCTGGCGGCGGCACAACTGGGTCGGCAAAGTGATGAATGCCTGGTGTTCGAAGACTCTGTCAGCGGCGTGCAGTCGGCGGTCAGCAGCGGTGCGCTGTGTATCGGCATTGGCGACGACCCGACGCTGACCGCGCATGGCGCCGCAGGTGTGTATGCCGATTTCACCCGGCTTGCGCTCAGGCTGGACGGCAGGGGCGCGCACGGTTATGCCGATGGAGCGCTGTTCATCAACGCGCACCCGACCCGGAGGTTTGCCCGCTCATGACATTGACGTTGCAGCACGCCAGCGTGCTCTGGAAATTCCTCGGTGCGGGGCGCCAACACAGCGCTTGTGAATTGATTGTGGTCTGCGGCTCCTACGACCTGCGGGTCTGCGATTACGCTTGCCAACTGTTGAAAGACGGCGTGGCACCCCACCTGTTGTTCACCGGCAATACCGGCAACTGGACCCGGCATTTGTGGGAACGCTCCGAAGCCGATATTTTTGCCCAACGCGCCTTGGCGCAAGGGGTGACGGCGCAGCAGTTCACCCTGGAAACCCGCGCGACCAACTTTGCCGAAAACATCGCGTTTGCCCGAGCGATGTTTCCCGACGTGCGTCGTGCGACGTTTCTGACCAAACCCAATTCGATCCGGCGCGTGGCGTTGACCCTGCCCGTGCAGTGGCCCGGACTGGAAGCCTTTGTGGATGCGCCGTCGTTCGATTTTCCTGATGACGTCAGCAACCTGATCGGGGTGCTGGGCCTGATCGACGAAATGGTCGGCGATGTGCACCGCATCATGGTTTACCCTGCGTTGGGTTTTCAGGTCGAACAGGCGATCCCCGAAGAGGTTCAGGTAGCCTGGCGGTATCTGGTGGAGCAAGGCTTCGATCACCATTTGATCAAGGGCAGGAGTTGACGCTGACTCCCGCCGGGAGACAGACATGCAGTACGACACGCTGATCCGCAACGCCACCGTCATTGATGGCAGCAACACGCCCGGCTACCGCGCCGATGTGGCGATTCTCAACGGGCGCATCGAACGTATCGGCGACCTGCATGATGCCCGCGCCACGGAGGAAATCGACGCCGCCGGCCGCGTGCTCGCCCCAGGCTTCATCGACGTGCACACCCACGATGACACCGTGGTCATCCGCCAGCCGCAGATGCTACCCAAGCTCAGCCAGGGCGTGACCACGGTGATTGTCGGCAACTGTGGGATCAGCGCCTCGCCGGTGAGTTTGAAAGGCAATCCGCCGGACCCGATGAACCTGCTCGGTACCGCAGCGGCGTTCGTCTATCCGCGCTTCAGCGATTATCGCGCCGCCGTCGAAGCGGCGAACACCACGCTGAACGTCGCCGCACTCGTCGGTCACACCGCACTGCGCAGCAATCACCTCGACGACCTGTTGCGCACCGCCACGCCTGACGAAATCGCCGCGATGCGCGAGCAGTTGCGTGAAAGCCTTGAAGCCGGCGCGCTCGGTTTATCCACAGGCCTGGCCTACGCCAGCGCCTTTAACGCCTCCACCGACGAAGTGAAGCAACTGACCGAAGAACTGACCGCATTTGGCGCGGTGTACACCACCCACCTGCGCAGTGAGTTCGAGCCGGTGCTGGAGGCGATGGAGGAAGCGTTCAGCATCGGCCGTCACTCACAATCCCCGGTGATCATTTCCCACCTCAAATGCGCCGGTGTCGGCAACTGGGGGCGTAGTCCGCAGTTGCTCGCATCGCTGGAAGCAGCGGCGAAAACCCAGCACGTAGGATGCGATTGCTATCCCTACGCGGCGAGTTCTTCGACGCTGGATCTGAAGCAAGTCACCGACGCCCACCGCATCACCATCACCTGGTCGACGCCGCACCCCGAAGTCAGCGGTCGCGACCTGATCGACATCGCCGCCGAATGGAACGTGCCACTGCTCGAAGCCGCCAAGCGCCTGCAACCGGCGGGCGCGGTGTACTACGGCATGGACGAGGCCGATGTACGAAAAATCCTCGCGCATCCACTGTCGATGGTCGGGTCTGACGGACTGCCGGAAGACCCATTCCCGCATCCACGCCTGTGGGGCGCTTTCCCACGAGTGCTCGGCCATTTCAGTCGCGATCTCGGGTTGTTTCCGCTGCACACGGCGGTACACAAGATGACCGGCCTGTCGGCGGTGCGGTTTGGCTTGAAAGAGCGCGGCGAGATTCGCGAGGGGCACTGGGCGGATCTGGTGCTGTTCGATCCGGCGACGGTGCGCGATGTGGCAGATTTCGCTGATCCGCAGCGGGCGGCGCAGGGGATTGATGGGGTGTGGGTCAATGGTGTGTTGAGTTATCGCGACGGGCAGGCGAATGGTCGCCGGGAAGGGCGGTTTCTGGCGCGGGACGGGGATTTGCGCAACAACTTTCGCTGACGTTTCGCGGAGTGCGTCACAGTGGTGGCACATTGCAATTAAAGAAAGCCACCGCCAAGCCGAATTGCTGACATCCAGCCCGTCTACACTTTTGGGCCAAACAAGTCAGGGAGCACCCCATGAGCTTCGGCAAAACCACCCCGATCCTGCGGATCTTCGATGAAGCCAAGGCGTTGGAGTTTTACGTCGACTTCCTCGGTTTCAAGATCGACTGGCAGCATCGTTTCGAAGCGAACTTCCCGCTGTATCTGCAGGTGTCCCGTGGCGAGTGCGTGCTGCACCTGTCCGAGCATCATGGCGATGCGACGCCTGGCTCGGCGTTGCGCATCGAGACCGATGAGCTGGAGGCGTTTCAGCAGCAACTGATGGCCAAGGAATATAAATTCTCGCACCCACAGATTCAGGCGATGCCGTGGGGCAGTCAGGACATGACCATTGCCGATCCGTTTGGTAATCGACTGGTGTTCACCAACGCGATCAGTGTCTGATTCGAGACAGGCAAAAAAGCCCGCTGCCATACCATCAAGGTCTGGCCGCGGGCTTTTTCGTTTATTCGGTCGGCACTAACTTGTCCAGCACCCGGTTGACGGCGATCTCCGCCACCATCACTACTTGCGCGATGCCTTGCAGAGTCTTGCGGTGCGAGCCTTCCAGTAGCCCGGCGAAGTCGTTGAGCATCACGGTGGCCGAGCCGAGGGATTCGCAGGCGTCGGCCAGCAACGGTTCGGTGCCGCTGGCCGGATTGGCCATGTAGAGACGATTGGGCTGGTACGGGGTGGCCATGATCGCGGGCCTCGGTGGGCCGAGGTAGTGGTCGAGGGCGCGCTCGGCGGCTTCGTGGAATTTCCTTGATTCGGGGGATTCATAGGGGGAGGCCGCGTCGGTGGGCGGCGGGTTGGGCGTAACTTTGAACATGATTTTGGGTCCTGAAGTAGGAGCCATCACCGCTTCTCTACTAATAAGAAGAGGTGGCAGCTGTGCGCAGGTTAGTAGACCGGGGACCCAGGGAACCGGCGCGCTCGAAAGCGCCCTGCGCACAGCCACCATAGAGCGCAGACGGAAAATGCCTGACTGTTTGATGTGCAATGCACCCTGGAAGAACCTCGGGCTACTAAACCCGATCACTGGAAATCAGTGACGGACTCAAGTTACCGACGGCCTCCGGGGCGCACAAGCCGGCGGATTCTGGCGTAGCCGTAGGCAGTGGCGCAAGGATTTGTAGGCAGTAGGGCGTAACACTGAGTGTCTTTAAACACGGGGGTTGCAGTGGGTTTATTGGGTTGCTGAAATTGAGGAATTGTCTGTCGGGTTTTTGGTGTGGCCACTGGCGCCTTCGCTGGCAAGCCAGCTCCCACAGGGTTATGTGCGAGCCGCAGATTTTGTGTACGACCCGGTCACTGTGGGAGCTGGCTTGCCAGCGATGAGGCCAGAATAATCACCCGCGATGCATCTGCCGAAACTCCCCCGGCGGCATCCCGCGCCTGCTCTTGAACGTGCGATGAAACGACCGTGGTTCGGTAAACCCCAGATACTGCGCAATGTCCTGAATCGGCAAGGTGCTGTTGAGCAAATAATGCTCGGCCAGCTCCTGACGCAAGTCATCAAGAATCTGCTGATACGACGTCCCCGCCTGATGCAACTGGCGCTGCAACGTGCGCACCGACACCGCGAGCTGCTCGGCCACCTGTTCCTTGCGCGGCAAGCCTTCCTTGAGCAACTGGCGCAGGATGCTTTTGACCCGCTGCTGCAGCGATGCATCCTCCAGCGTCGCCATCAAGCCCATCGCGTGTTCTTCCAGGGTACGCAGCAATTGCGCATCGGCCTGGCGCAGCGGTAATTGCAGATACGCCAGCGGCACGATCAGCGCCGAATACGCCTGCTCGAACAGCACCGGGCAATCGAAAAACGCTTCGTACTGCGCCTGGGTAGCATCTGGCGGGCACGGATGTTCCAGCCACACGGCGGCGGGTGACATCTGTGTGTCGGCGATCCAGCGTGCATATTGCAGCCAGGAGCCGAGGACGTTTTCCACCAGATGCCGGCGAATCCGCGGACGCTCGTAGCGGCAAGTCCAGATCAGATGCACGTGGCCGTCCTGCACTTCGGCGCGGCTGACGCCCATGTCGCCCACCAGTTTTTCGAACGGCATGATCCGGCTCATGGCATCGCCCAGGGTCGCGCAGTTCATGGTGATGTAACCGAGCACGCTCCAGGAATTGGGCAGGACGAAATTGGCCGCGTTGAGACCAAACAGCGGATCGCCCGAGTGCTCGCAGAAATAATCGAGCAGGCGTTCATGGGTTTCGCCCGGCAGGCGCAGGCTGTTGTCGCTCAGTTGCTGCGCCTGCAAACCGGCCGCCGCCAACGCCGGCTCGATGGCCATGCCCAGTTGCTCGGCATGACGCACGTATTTGAGCAGCGGCGGAACCGAGGTGAAGCCGAGCGATTGCATGATCCGAATCCCTTGATCAAGGCCTGCGTGAGCGAATGAATGCCTGAAAGGTAATTTGAAACCCCGACTAAAGTAAATGGCTGGCACTTGCGCGACGTTTGACTCAATTGGCTACTCGAACTGGCCGGATGCGACCGTGACACTTTTTGGCCGCTGACTAGTATGGAGGCCTGCCACATCACTGATCAGACTGTATAAGAAGGACACACGCATGCGACGCTGGAACGGCTGGGGAGAGGCAACAACGGTGGTCGAACTGCCGGCGCAGGGTGCGAGCTTTCTCCATGAACGGTTGGGGGCCGGGCACGTGTTGCCCAATGCCACGCTGGAGTCGGCATTGGCGCGGGTGCCGCTCTCGCGGCTGGCGGCGCACGCCTTGTACAGCGTCGATGCCCATGACCGTCTGCTGCACGCCCGAGGCCAGAGCCTGCCGGACTGGCTGGCGCTGCGCGAAGGTGCGCTGGGCAACTATCCGGATGCGGTGGCGTTTCCCGAAACTGCCGAACAGATCCGCCAATTGCTGGCGCTCGCCCATGAGCAGGACCTGTGCCTGATTCCCTACGGCGGCGGCACTTCGGTGGCCGGGCACATCAATCCGCCGGATTCGGCGCGGCCGGTGGTGACCGTGTCGCTGGCGCGGATGAATCGCCTGATCGACCTCGACGAGCATAGCCAACTGGCGACGTTCGGCCCCGGTGCCAGTGGTCCGCAGGTGGAAAGTCAGCTGCGCGCTCGCGGCTACACGCTGGGGCATTTCCCGCAGTCGTGGGAGCTGTCGACGCTGGGCGGTTGGGTGGCCAGTCGCTCCAGCGGTCAGCAGTCGTTGCGCTACGGGCGTATCGAGCAATTGTTCGCTGGCGGCACCCTGGAAACTTTCGCCGGGCCCTTGGAAATTCCGACGTTCCCAGCTTCGGCGGCGGGGCCTGATCTGCGCGAAGTGGTGCTCGGTTGCGAGGGTCGTTTCGGGATCATTTCCGAGGTCAAAGTGCGAGTCAGTCCGCTGCCTGCTGATGAACGTTTTTACGGAGTGTTCCTGCCCAGTTGGAGCAAGGCGCTGCAAGCGATCCGCCAATTGGCCCAGGCACGAGTGCCGCTGTCGATGTTACGCCTGTCGAACGCGGTAGAGACCGAAACCCAACTGGCGCTGGCCGGTCATCCGCAGCAGATCGCCTGGCTGGAGAAGTACTTGAGCTTGCGCGGCGCCGGTGAAGGCAAGTGCCTGTTGACCTTCGGCGTGACCGGCAACCGTCGGCAAAACGCGCTGTCGCTGAGCCAGGCGCGCCAGCATCTGAAAGCCTTCGGTGGCGTGTTTACCGGTACGTTGCTCGGCAACAAGTGGGCGCAGAACCGCTTCCGTTTCCCCTACCTGCGCGAGAACCTGTGGAACGCCGGTTACGTGGTCGACACCCTGGAAACCGCCACCGACTGGAGCAACGTCGACCACCTGCTCAACCTGATCGAAAACAGCCTGCGCGATGCCTTGGCAGCGCAGGGCGAGCGGGTGCATGTGTTCACCCATCTGTCCCACGTTTACGGCGAAGGCTCGAGCATCTACACCACTTACGTGTTTCGCCCGGCGGCGGATTATCCGGCGACGCTGGCGCGCTGGCAGGCGCTCAAGCACGCGGCCAGCCAGACCATCGTCGACAACCACGGCACCATCAGCCACCAGCATGGGGTCGGCAAGGATCACGCGCCGTACCTGCCGCGCGAAAAAGGCGCGCTGGCGATGGATACCTTGCAGGCGCTGAGCAGGCACTTCGATCCGGCCGGGCGCCTCAACCCCGGCACGCTGTTGCAGGAGTGACGATCATGCCCCCGGACTGGAACGCCGCGTGGCGCCAGCAAACCTTGCCGACATTGACCGACGAAACCTGGGACCTGATCGTGATTGGCGGCGGCATCAGCGGTGCTGGAATTCTGCGCGAAGCGGCACGGCGTGGCTGGCGTTGTCTGCTGCTGGAGCAACGGGATTTCGCCTGGGGCACCTCCAGCCGATCGTCGAAAATGGTTCACGGCGGTTTGCGTTACATCGCCAAGGGCCAGTGGCGCCTGACCCGCGATTCGGTGCGTGAGCGTCAGCGTCTGCTCGACGAAGCGCCGGGACTGGTGGAACCGATGAGTTTCATGATGCCGCACTATCGCGGCGGCTTTCCCGGGCCGCGTGTGCTCGGTGGCTTGTTGTCGGTTTACGACGCGTTGGCCGGACGCCGCAGCCATCGTTTTCATGACGCGCAGCAACTGCGTTTTCTCGCGCCGGGGGTGAAGGAAAATTACCTGCTCGGCGGCACCTGTTTTGTCGATGCGCTGACCGATGACGCACGGCTGGTGATGCGCGTGTTAAGCGAAGCGCGAGCCGATGGCGCGGTAGTGCTCAACGGGGTGCGCGTCGAACATTTGCTGCGCGAAAACGGTCGGGTGTGTGGGGTGCAGATCGAGGACTGCGAAGCGGGTGGATCGCTGCAATTGCGTTGCGGCGTGTTGGCGGTGGCGACCGGAGCGTGGGCTGAGCGCCTGCGTTTGCCCGAGGCTCCGCGGCAATTGCGCCCGCTGCGTGGCAGCCATCTGCTGCTGCCGGGCTGGCGTTTGCCGGTGGCGCAGGCCTTCACTTTTTTGCATGAGCGCGACCGTCGGCCAGTGTTCGTTTTTCCCTGGGAAGGGGCGACGGTGGTTGGCACCACCGACCTCGATCATCGCGAGAATCTGGATCAGAGCGCGAGCATCAGCGCCGAAGAACTCGACTATCTGCTGGCGGCCTGCACGCAACAATTTCCAGGTGCCGAAGTGACGGCGAGCGATGTGCTGTCGACCTGGTCCGGCGTACGTCCGGTGGTGGGCAGCGCGGCGGGTGAGCAGCAAGGCAAACCGTCGAATGAAACCCGTGAACATGTGCTGTGGCAGGAGCCGGGGTGCGTCACGTTAGCTGGCGGCAAACTGACGACGTTTCGCCCGCAAGCCATCGAAGTGCTCAAGGCTTGTGCCGATATGCTCGGTCGCTCTTTCGAAGATGATGCCGCGCCAGTGTTCGCACCGGTGCCGCCGCTGACGATTCCCGGACTCAGCCCGCAACAGTGGCGACGGCTGGCCGGACGCCACGGTCGCGACCTGCCGCGACTGGCGCAGCTGATCGCCGAGTTGGGTCACGAAACGGTCGGCAACACCGACACCTTGTGGGCAGAGCTGGCCTTTGCCTGCGAAGCGGAAATGGTGCTGCACCTCGATGATCTGTTGCTGCGCCGCACCCGTCTGGGCCTGTTGCTGGCGCGCGGTGGTGAAGAATATTTCGCTGCCATCCGCCAACTCTGCCAGCCAAGACTGGGCTGGGACGATGCACACTGGCAGCAAGAGCTGCAGCGTTACCGGGCGTTGTGGCAACGCCATCACGGTCTGCCGGATGCCACGCCTTGATGCCCCTTGAAGAGAGCGCCATGGATAACCACTCGAACAAGCGCTACCTGCTGGCGATCGACAACGGCACCCAGAGCGTGCGCGCATTGCTCTTCGATTTGCAGGGCAATCTGCTGGGCAAAGGCAAGGTCGAATTGCAGGCGTACTACTCGACGCAACCGGGTTGGGCCGAGCAGGATCCGGACTATTACTGGGCGAAACTCGGCGAGGCTTGCCAGCAGGTATGGGCGCAAACCGGGATTGATCGCTCGCAGATTGCCGGGGTGTCGCTGACCACCCAGCGCGGCACGGTGATCAACGTCGATGCTCAGGGCAAGCCTCTGCGCCCGGCCATTCTGTGGCTCGATCAGCGCCAGAGCGAAGTCGAGGGCGGGATCAAGGGGCCGTGGGGCTGGCTGTTCAAACTGGTCGGCGCGCAGGCGACGGTGGATTATTTTCGCGCGCAGGCCGAGGCCAACTGGATCGCTAGACATCAACCGGAAATCTGGGCGGCGACCGACAAGTTTTTGCTGCTCTCGGGGTTTCTCACCCATCGTTTGTGTGGGCGCTTTGTCGACTCGGTGGGTTGCTGCGTCGGCTATCTGCCGTTCGACTTCAAGCGCCTGAAATGGGCCGCGCCCAGCGACTGGAAATGGCAGGCGCTGGCGGTGCGTCCGGAGCAATTGCCGACCTTGCACAAACCCGGCGAAACCCTTGGCTATATCAGCGCTGAAGCTAGCCGTCACACCGGAATTCCCGAGGGCTTGCCGCTGATTGCCGCGGGCGCTGACAAGGCCTGCGAAGTGGTCGGTGCCGGCGTGGTCGATGCGAGCACCGTGTGCCTGTCTTACGGCACCACCGCGACGATCACCAGCACCCGTTCGCGCTATCTGGAAATCGTCCCGCTGATCCCGCCGTACCCCTCGGCGGTGCCCGATCAGTACAACTGCGAGGTGATGATTTATCGCGGTTACTGGATGGTCAGCTGGTTCAAGAACGAGTTCGGCCTGCGCGAGATGCAGCAGGCGAAAGAGCAGGGCATTGAACCCGAGCAACTGTTCGATGCGCTGGTCAACGCGGTGCCGCCGGGGTCGATGGGGCTGATGCTGCAACCGTATTGGTCGCCGGGGATTCGTGAGCCGGGCGTCGAGGCTAAAGGCGCGATGATCGGCTTCGGCGACGTGCACACCCGCGCGCACATTTACCGGGCGATTCTGGAAGGGCTGGCGTATGCGTTGCGCCAGGGCCTGGAGAACATCGAGAGGCGTTCGAAGGTGTCGGTCAAGCGTCTGCGGGTGGCCGGTGGCGGTTCGCAGAGCGATGCGGCGATGCAGCTGACGGCGAATATTTTTGGCCTGCCGGCGGAGCGTCCGCATGTGTACGAAGCGTCCGGGCTGGGCGCGGCGATCTGTTGTGCGGTGGGGTTGGGCTTGTATGCGGATTTCCCCACGGCAATCGCCGCGATGACGCGGGTGGGCGCGGTGTTCACACCGCAGCCCGAGGCGCAGCAGGTCTATGAGCGTTTGTACAACGAGGTGTACCTGCGCATGTATCGCCAGCTCAAGCCGCTGTACCAGAGCATCCGCAAAATCACCGGTTACCCCGCGTAACCAGACACTGGAAATCCCCTGTAGGAGCTGCCGAAGGCTGCGATCTTTTGATCTTGTTTTTAAAGAATCAAAGTCAAAAGATCGCAGCCTTCGGCAGCTCCTACACGGATGGACGGTGAGCCTGAAATGGCGCTATCGGAGACTTTTTCTGGTGAGATCGGACAGTGTCAGCGCCGGAGGTGGTTGTTAGGCTCAACCCCCACAGCACCTCCAATAAGAATTAAAAGCAATGAAGCTGACCTTTCTCCTGTTGCTGCTTTGTGCCACGGCCCCGACGGCGTGGGGCTGGTCGAACCACACGGTGGGCAGCTATCTGGCGTTGCAGGCACTGCCGACGCTGCGCGATGCGCCAGCGGTTGAGGTCGAGCCGCTGGAGCGTTTTCTCGCTGAACAGTATCCGGCCGTGGTCGCGTTGCTGGACCAGCAGGAACGCTTCGCCCGTGAACACTTCACCCAATACCCGCCGCGCCCCGACAACCTGAAGCTGCCCGCCGTACCAAGCGACCATCTGCGCCACGACTTTCTCACCGCGTTGCGGCTCAATCCGCGCATTCATCTGGCGATGGTCATTCAGCCGCTGCCGGGCCAAGACCTGCCCGAACGCGAACATCTCAGTGCCGATCAGGTGATGGTCGAACAGACGCTTTCGCCATGGAATCGCCAGCGTTTCATCCGCGTGGCGGACGGCGAGAAAGTTGCACCGCTGGCGGTGCTGGCAAGCGCCGCCGACGAGCCGGATTACGGTCACGACATCAACCTGTTCAGCGACAACCCCGGCGAGGTCGGCGCGCTGTATGGCTTCGGCCCGCAGCCGTTCGGCGATGCGCGTTTTCAGTACAGCTCGCAGGCGCCGTTCCACATGGGCTTCTTCCATGAAAGCGCGGTGGTGTATGCCGCTGCCGGATTTCTTCAGCGCAGTTGGCCGGACTGGCGCGCCTATCAGTACCTGGGCCTGGCGCGACTGGCATTTGCCTCTGGCCATCCCTACTGGGGTTACCGCTTTCTCGGATGGGGCGCGCACCACGTGCAGGACCTGACCCAGCCGTATCACGCCAAGCCGCTGCCCGGCGTAGAACTGCCGAGTCTGTTGCTGCTGGAAGGCAAGGCGCTGGCCGGTTTTGCCGATGATAAAAAAGCCTCGATCGAGCGCGTCGCCACCCGCCATATGGAAATCGAGAAGTACCAGTCGACCTGGTTGCGCCGCGTGCTGCGCACCGGTCAGGCGCATCCGATGCTCGCGGCCTACGCCGATGTCGCTCAAGACCAACACTATCCGCCGTACTCGGTGGACTACCTGCGCGACGTGGTCAGCGCCGAGTCGGTCGAAGACTCGGCGGCGTTCGATGAAACCATCGGCCAGTGGCTGGAGACGGCCCCGGTGACCAGTGATTTCAGCAGCGGCAATCAGTTGCAGCGCGAGACGTTCGAGCATCCGGCACTCAATCAGCAGCTGTTCAAACTGCTCAGCCATTTCGGCGCGCACAGCCGGATTTATGTCCGCGCTGGACTGGCACCGTAGCCATCGCGGCCACGCAAAAAACAATAAGAACAAGGAAGGAGGGAACCCATGATCAACACTCGATTGCGCCTCACCGGCGTGGCATTGCCCGGTGTCGGCTTGGCAGGACTGCTGCAACTCTGCGCGGTGGATGCGCTGCAGGCTGCGGAGTTCAGCGTGCTGGACAATCAGGTCACCGGCTCCATCGACACGACACTGTCCTATGGTCGCTTGTGGCGGGTGCAGGGCCGTGACAAGAACAACGACGACGTCAACACCAACGACGGCAATCGCAACTTCGACACCGGATTGGTTTCCGAGGTGTACAAGATCACTTCCGAGCTTGAGGCCAACTACCAGAACTACGGGATGTTCCTGCGCGGCACGGCGTTCTACGACACCCAGTTGATGGACAAGCGCAACGATTACTACCGCAACAACAACCCGTCGCAACCGAGTCAGAGCTATCCGCAGGACGACCGTTTCACCAGCCAGACCCGCGACATCGCCGGCAGCCGGATCGAGATGCTCGACGCCTATGTCTACGGCAACTGGGACGTGGCGCAGATGCCGGTCACCGCGCGGGTCGGTCGTCAGGTGTTCAACTGGGGCGAGGGGATTTTCTATCGCGGCGGGATCAACACCACCAACCCGGTGGACGCCGCCAAGTACCGCTTGCCGGGGGCCGAGGTCAAGGAAGTGCTGATGCCGGTGGAGGCGGTGAGCTTCAACATCGGCCTCAGCGATTCGCTGACCCTGGAGAGCTTCTACCAGACCAACTGGAAGGAAACCCGCATCGACCCGGTCGGGACTTTCTACTCGCAGACCGACTTGTTCGCCGATGGCGGCAACACCGGTTACAACAACTTCAGCGGCACCGCGCTTGATACCCCGGTGCCGGGCTTCGGCAACGTTATCGGTCTGTACAGCGCACTGGGCAACAACCCATTGCTCGGCCCGGCGCTGAAAAGCACCGGCCTGTACGCCAACGGCGTGACACCGGCCTACGGCAATACGCTGAAAGTGGCATCGATCGGCAAGGACTACAACGCGCGCAACGATGGTCAGTTTGGCTTTGCGTTTCGCTACATCGCCGAGGAGCTCAACAGCACCGAGTTCGGCCTGTATCTGGTTAACTACCACGCCAAGGAGCCGACCATCGCCGCTGACCTCGGTGGCTACAAGGGCATCGACATGAATGCCCTGACCAACATGCTCGCCGGTGTGGCCGGCAGTCAGGCCGGGGCGCTGGCCAACGGTCTGGCGACGGCCGATGTGATGGGCAACATTCAGGCGCATCGGCGTTATGCCGAAGACATCCGCATGTATGGTTTCAGCTTCAACACCACTTTGGGTCAGGCTTCAGTATTCGGCGAGATCGCCTATCGACCGAACCTGCCGATCGGTGTCGCTGCCACCAACGATCTGATCGGCGACCTGGCCAACGGTGCCGCTGTGGCGGTGACCGGCAAGGCGATCAACGTCGGCGGGCAGATGGTCACCCTCGACAGCGAGATCAACAACGCCGAGCGCGTGGAAGCGTTCAACACCTCACTGGGCAGCATCTACAACTTCGGCCCGACGCTGTCGTTCGACTCGATGTTCGGCATCTTCGAACTGGCCTCCGAACACCTGCGCGGCAGCAGTCTGCAATACACCGCCTACGACGGCAGCACGCGCTATTACGCCGGTACCGGCAACACCTCTTATGTGTCCGGCGGTGATCGTGATGATCAGGTCAACCGCAACTCCTACAGCTACACGGTGATGTTCAACGGCACCTGGAACGACGTGTACGCCGGGGTCAACGTGTCGCCTTACGTCGTCTACAAGGACGACTTCAAGGGCAACAGCTATCAGGCCGGCAACACCATCGACGGGCGTAAGGCCTACACCCTGGGGATCAAGGCCAACTACCAGAACAAGCTCGAAGCCGAGGTGCAGTACACCAACTTCTGGGGCGGCGGGCAGAACAACGGGATTCGCGACCGCGACAACGTCGGGTTCAATCTCAAGTATTTCCTTTAAGGGACTACACGAGATTTCAGCAACACCTCATCCCCCCTGTGGGAGCGAGCCTGCTCGCGAAGAGGCAGGCACCTTCAACATTGATGTCGACTGATACACCGCTTTCGCGAGCAGGCTCGCTCCCACAGGTTTTTGTACTTTGGAGAAGATCATGTTTCACACTTCAAGCATGACCCGAATTTCGCTGGCGCTGGTTCTGGGCCTCACCGCCGGCAGCGCCCTCGCCGCCATCACCCCGCAACAAGCCGAACAACTGAAAACCACCCTCACGCCTATGGGCGCCGAGCGCGCGGGCAACGCCGCCGGCACCATTCCGGCCTGGACCGGCGGCATCACCCAGGCGCCCGCCGGCTACAAACCGGGCCAACATCACCCGGATCCATATGCGGCGGACAAGCCGTTGTTCACCATTACCAAGGCCAATCTCGACCAGTACAAGGCCCACCTCAGCCCCGGTCAGATTGCGCTGTTCAACAGCTACCCGGACACGTTCCAGATGCCGGTCTACCCGTCGCGTCGCTCGGGTTCGGCGCCGCAGTGGCTGTATGACAACACCCTGAAGAACGCGACCTCGGCCAAGCTGCTGGAGGGCGGCAGCGGATTCGCCGATGCCTACGGCGGCGTACCGTTCCCGGTGCCCAAGGACGGCATCGAAGTGCTGTGGAACCACATCACCCGTTATCGCGGAATCTACGTGGTACGTCGCGCATCCGAAGCGCCGGTGCAGCGCAACGGCAGCTTTGCGCTGGTGACTTCGCAGCAGGAAGCGCTGTTCAACTTCTACCGTCCGGGCGGGCAGTACGCCGACCTGAAAAACATCCTGTTCTACTACCTCGCCTTCGTGAAAAGTCCGGCGCGACTGGCCGGCGGTGCGGCGCTGGTGCACGAGATGCTCGATCAGCTCAAGGACCCGCGCCAAGCCTGGGTCTACGATGCCGGCCAACGCCGCGTGCGCCGTGCGCCGAACCTGGCGTATGACACGCCGATCGCCTCGTCCGATGGCCTGCGCACCGCCGATGACACCGACCTGTTCAACGGCGCGCCGGACCGCTACGACTGGAAGCTCAAGGGCAAGCAGGAAATCTACATTCCCTACAACAACTACAAGGTCGGCAGCCCCGAGGTGAAGTACGCGCAACTGCTTACCCCGGGCCACCTCAACCCGCAATTCACCCGCTATGAGCTGCACCGCGTGTGGGTGGTCGAAGGCAATCTCAAACCGGGCGCGCGGCATGTCTATTCCAAACGCGTGCTGTTCCTCGACGAGGACAGCTGGGGGGCGGCGCTGGTTGATCAATACGATGGGCGAGGGGAGCTGTGGCGGGTGTCGATGGCCTACCTTAAAAACTTCTACGATCTGCCGACCACCTGGAGCGCACTGGACGTGTTCCACGACCTGCAGGCCCGCCGTTACTACGTGCAGAACCTCGACAACGAAGAAGCCTCCACCGTGGACTTCTCGCAACCGGTGCCGGAAGACGCGTATTTCATGCCCTCGGCGTTGCGCCAGCGCGGGACTCGCTAGAGTCAGGCAACACGCGCACCGGCCTGCTGATCCAACGCAACCCCTGTAGGAGCGAGCCTGCTCGCGAATCGATCTTTCGTTCAGCGCAGAGGTGAAGGTCAGACGCAGAAATGGCTGACCATCTGCTGCAGTAAGAATGGCCGTTCGGAAGATTGCCCGGTGTGAGCCGGAACGGATGTGCTAGCCTGCAATCAATGATTTCATTGATTGCAGGAGGCGTCATGGCCAGCATCACCATTCGAAACCTTGACGAGAAGCTCAAGGAACAGTTGCGTATCACCGCTGCACACAACGGACACTCCATGGAGGAAGAGGCGCGCCTGATTCTCGGTCGAGCCTTGGCAACGGTGGATCGTGCCGGCGGACTTGGAAGCCGGATACGCAACAGATTCAGTGCTCTCGGCGGAGCAGAACTTGATCTGCCAGAGCGCTCAGAGAAAGCCACCGGGGTGGATTTTTCTGAATGATAGTGCTCGATACCAACGTGCTTTCAGAGTTTATGCGTATCGAACCTGAAGCCAGGGTGCTGGCCTGGGTTGATGCGCAGCCCGCCATGGATCTGGCCATCAGTGCGATAACGGTGGCTGAGATACTCCACGGCATCGCCCGACTTCCCTCAGGCAAACGCAAACAGAATCTTCAAGCTCATGCGATGGCTATGTTCGAGGAAGACTTCGCTGGACGCATTTTGCCGTTCGATGCGCATGCCGCTGTCGAGTACGCGTCACTCGTCGCAGATTGCGAAGCAAAGGGGCGGGCGGTGTCGATGGCTGATGCGCAGATAGCCGCAATCTGCCGTGCTCATGGTGCGGCAATCGCCACGCGGAACGTGAAGGACTTTCAGTTCTCGGGAGTGGAAGTGATGAATCCGTGGGAGGTGTGAGCGTTGGGGCAGTGAGTATGGGCTGACTGGACTGACGCAATCGCGGGCTTGCCCGCGATTGGATTTACCCTTTGGCGCTGACTGAGGTCAGACGCGGAAGTGGCTGACCATCTGCTGCAACTGACCGCCCAGGCGCGCCAGTTCAACGCTGGACGCTGCGGTTTCATCACTGGCCGCGGCGGTCTGTTCCGACACGTCGCGCACGTTGATGATGCTGCGGCTGATTTCTTCGGCCACGGCGCTTTGCTGTTCGGCCGCGGCGGCGATCTGCTGGTTCATCGACTGGATATTCGACACCGTGCGGGTGATGTTCTCCAGGGAGTCGCCAGCCTTGCGGGTCAGGGCCACGCTGCTGTCGGTCAGGGCGCGGCTGTTGTTCATCACGGCGGCCACTTGCTGGGTGCCGTTCTGCAGACCGGCGACCAGACCTTCGATTTCTTCGGTGGATTTCTGCGTGCGCTGGGCCAGACCACGGACTTCGTCGGCGACCACGGCAAACCCACGCCCGGCTTCACCGGCACGCGCCGCTTCGATCGCGGCGTTGAGCGCGAGCAGGTTGGTCTGTTCGGCCACGGCTTTGATCACGTCCATGACGCTGCCGATCTTGTCACTTTCCTGTTGCAGCACGCTCATGGCTTCGGTGGAACGCACCACTTCGCTGGCCAGACGCTCGATCTGCGCGATGGCTTCGTTGACCACCTTGTCGCCTTCACGGGCTTCGCCGTCAGCGGCGGCTGCGGCTTGCGAGGCTTCTTCGGCGTTGCGCGCGACTTCCTGCACAGTGGCGGTCATCTCGTGCATGGCGGTGGCCACCTGGTCGGTCTCGACCTTCTGGCTGTTCACGCCGGCGCTGGTCTGCTCGGTCACGGCCGATAGTTCTTCGGCGGCGCTGGCGATCTGGGTGACGCCGTCGCGGATGCCGCTGATCAGGTCGCGCAGGGTCACGCCCATGCGGGCGATGCCTTGTTGCAGCACGCCGAGTTCGTCGCGGCGGGTGACGGTGACGTTCTGGGTCAGGTCGCCGCTGGCAATGCGCTCGACCACGGCCAGGGTTTCCTGCAGCGGACGGGTGATCTGACGGGTGATGATCACTGCAGCAATCACACCGACCAACAGCGCCAGCAGGGTGCTGATCAGCTGGAAGGTACGGGCCTGGGCGCTTTCGATGTCACGGCGGTCGAGCTGGATCTGGTACAGCTGCTCGCTGGTGTTGACGATCGCGGTGCCCTGATCGGTCATCTCCTTACGCGCCTGCACCGCTTCGCTGTTGGCGTTCTTGTACGCCTGTAACGCGCTGCGGTAGTTGGTCAAAGCGGTTTCCAGCTGACGCAGGGCGTCTTGCTGGGTGGCGGCGAAATGCACGTTCAGTTGCTTGAGGCTGGCGATCGCTGCGTCCAGTTGGCCGACGGCTTTCTGCTCGGTTTCGGCGTTGGTGGTGGCGGTGTAGCCGCGCACTTCATAGCGCGCCAGGATGAACGCTTCCTTGGCCTGGGTGATGGCCTGGAACTGCTCGAAGCGCTGCTCGCTCATGTCCATTTGCTGCACGCGCTTGCTGATCGTTTCGATCAGGTTGTAAGCGGTGTCGGCGTTAGTGCCCATCACGTCGCGGGCGCTGTTGCCGGTGCGGTAGGCGTTGCGCATCTTGTTCAGCGAGGTCTGGTATTCGGCGATAGTCGCGGCCTGCTCTTTCAGCAGTTTGACGTTTTCCGGGCTCTTGAACTTGTTGATCAGCGCCTGTTGTTGCGCGGCGAAGCTTTCGAGGGTGGTTTGTACATTCTGCGCGGCGGTTTCGTCGCCGTTGGTCAGCATGTATTGCAGGCGGACCACGCGCAGCTTGGTCAGACCGGCATTGAGCTGGGTGATGTCGCTCATCCAGTTGCTGCGGTCAATCAGGCCGCCGAGGCTGGTCCAGCCCGTCAGGGCCAGCACGCAGGTCAGGGCCAGGACCAGGCCGAAGCCCAGGCCCAATTTCATGTTCACGCTGATGTTGCCGAACCAGCTATTCATCACAATTCCTCCAGGAACGTAGAGCTACTTGATCGTCGGTCAGGCTGGAAGATTGTTGTTTTTTTGAGCCAGCAAGGGTGTTAGCAGGTCTGTATCGGCCGCAAACACGAGAGCTGAAAGGTTTTTGTCCGACGGAATTTGTAACAAGGGCGCTTCAAGACTTTTTTCACATGCGTTTCACTCGTCACTTACGCCCGTCTCTCTACCCTCGCCGCATCGAATTGACTGTGATGGATGCCGACGAGGCGGCCCGATGTGGAATTGAGACTGAGTCTGTTCGGCGTCAAACGCTCGATTTCTCTGAGCGGACTGGCCCGCTATCGCAATACCTGGGTGGTGCTCGCCGCGTTGCTGCTGGTGATCCCGCTTACCTTGTGGCTGCTCGCCCCGGCGGCGGTGCCGGACCTGGCCCATGGCAATGTGTCCGGCGACCGTGCACTGGCGGCCGGATGGGCCAAGGGCGACATGATTGTGCTGGTGCGTCACGTCGAGCGCTGTGATCACTCGCCGGCGCCGTGCCTGAGTGGCGACGACGGCATCACCGACCGCTCGCGTAGTGTTGCGGTCGGTGTCGGTGCACAGTTTGAACATCTGGGCTTGAATAACGCCGACATCTACAACAGCCCGATGCTGCGCACCGTGCAGACCGCCAGTTACATGTTCAACCGCGCGGCCAGCGGCGAAGATTGGCTAATCAGCTGCAAGGGCCACATCCTGCAGGAAGCGCTGGCGCACAAGCTTGCGGGGCGCAACCTGATCCTGGTGACCCACAGCGAATGCATGGCGGAGCTGGAAAAGGACTTGAATACACCGATTTCTGACCCTGGCTACGGTTCCTCACTGTTTGTGTCTGCCGCAAACAAAGCGGACCCGCGGGTGCTTGGCTTCATCGAAGCCTCCGACTGGCACTCAGTGAGCACCCGATGAACCGACGTTTGCCAAGCGGCAGCGCAAACAAAACCCGCCAGTGACGGCGGGTTTTTTATTGTCTGGCGGAGGGTCGTCAGTAGCCGACGAAGTAGTACGCCTGACGCCCAACCATCATGGTCTTGAGCACTTTGAGCGGTGCGGCGGGTTCGCTGTCTGCCGAGATCACCGCGACGTTCGAGGGGGAAGCGCTGAGGAAGTCGTGCAGTTGCGCGTCAGTATCCAGCCCTTTGAGCACGCGTTGCGTGTAGAACACGCTGGCGCCGCCGACCCGTTCATTGGCCTGGAACAGTGCGACCCGCTGACCGTTGGCCTGCAAGCTCTGAATGTGTTCGGTCAAAGGCAGGAACGACAACTCCTTGTCGGCGTTGGGCAGTGCCCACTGCGCGGCGCCGAGGTAGCTGGCGATCACCACCGTGAGCAATCCTGCGGCAATCGCCTGACGATGGCGGGCGACTTTTCCGATGAAGCGGTCTGCGTTTTCACGCGCCTGCAAGCGCTCGAACAACACGCGTGCGTACTCAGCGGCGATCACCGCCGCCGCCGGGGTCATCGACATCAGGTACACCGTGCGCTTGCTCGAGGCCAGGGTCAGCATGATGAACTGCGCGACGATCCACAGGCTGAAAAACAGCAGATAGCGGTTGGCCTTCAGCTCCTTGCGGAAATGCCACAGCCCCAGGTACACCAGAATGTTCCACGGCAGGAACGCTTCCGGGAGTTTGGCGAGGTAGTAATAGAACGGCTCGTAATGCCCGGCCTCGACGAACGAGCCGCTGAAGCGACCGACGCTGTTGGTCAGCAGCACTTCAGCGACAGCGTGCGAACCACCGCGCTGATAGAGCACGGCGAGCCAGATCAGCAACGGAATCAGACCTACAAGCGTGAGCAGGCCGGGACGCAGCCAGGCGCCGACCTTCAGGCGTTTGTCGATCAGGTTGTCGGCCAGCAGGTAGGCGAAAATCACCAACCCCGGCATCGCCAGTCCCAGCACGCCCTTGCTCAAAGTGGCGACGGCGATGCCGACGATAAACAGCAGCGAGTTAGCCGCGTTCGGTCCACGTTGCGCCTGAAAGAACGCCAGCAGCGCCGTGGTCACGCCGAGCGCCAGCAGCGCATCTTCGCCGACGCCGCGCACGTTGCTCCAGTAGCTGGCCATGGTCGCCAGCAGAATCCCCGCCGTCCACGCGACCGCTTTTGGCCGGCCGAAGCGGCGCAGCATGCCGTACAGCAGCATCACGCTGAGCAACCCGGCCACCGCCGACGCCAGTCGCACTGCCCATGGCGAAACACCGAACACGCGCATGGCGCCGGCGTCCAGCCACAGGCTCAGCGGTGGCTTTTCCAGAAACGGTTCGCCGAACAGGCGCGGCGTCACCCAGTCATCGTCCAGATGCATCTCCATGGCGATCCCGGCGACCCGGGCCTCGGTAGAGCCTTGCAACTGGTGGTTACCCAAAGCGAAAAAAAACAGCAGGGCGGCGAGTAGAAACAGTGAAGTGGCGGCACGCGGCATGGATTTCAGGCAACCGGAAAGGGCAGGAGCCTTGAGCATACTTCGCCAATGCTTAACAAATTGTGAAACTCACGCCAGTTGACGCGACCAACGCTTCTCCGGCGTTTCAAACAGCGGATTGACCAGCGCCGTCAGCACATGGTCCTGCCAGCGCCCGGCGATATTCAGGTACGCCTTGGCGTAGCCCTCGCGTTCGAAACCCAGGCGCTCCAGCAATCGCGCGCTGCGTTCGTTGCCGGGCATGTAGTTGGCCATGATCCGGTGCAGGTTCTGCGTATCGAACATGTAGCCGATGCCAGCCTCCAGGCCTTCCTGCATCAAACCCTGACCCTGATGCGCGTGGTCAATGTGATAACCCAGATAGCACGCCTGAAACGCGCCGCGAATGATCCCGCTGAAATTGCACGCGCCGATCATCTGTTGGCCATCCGGCGTCAGCAGGGCGAAATGCATCGCCAGCCCGGCCTCGAAAGCACTGGCCTGAACTTCAAGGCGTCGACGAATCTGTTCGGTAGAAAAGTATTCGGTGGTGCGAATCGGCGACCAGGGGGCGAGATGGCGCTGGTTGCGTGCATAGAAGTCACTTTCCAGCTCGGCCTGTTCCGGGGCGAGGATGGCGAGCGTCAGGCGTTGGCAGGGCAGGCTCAGCAGTGACATCGGGCGCTCCGGTTGGCAGGATCGAGGGACAGGATTGCCTAGGAGATGGAAAAAAACAAACCGCGCTGGCGCTCTGTAAATTTCTTTGGTTGAGTGCACAGGGTTATCGACTGCGGCATTTCCGGGATTGGAGGAACAAGCAATGGAATTTGCATTGACGGTGAACGGGTTGGCGCTGCGTGTTCGGGCGCCGGACCCAGCGCTGGTCGCTCCGGTGCGGGAGGCGCTGAACGCCAGTTACCACGAGCATGCGCCTTTTCTCGAGTGGGCGGTTGAACACACCAGTGAGGAGCGGGCGCTTTCGTCCATGCTGCAAGCGCGGGCTGATTTCGCCAGCGAGACCGGTGAGCGGCGCTTATTCATCGTGACTGAAGACGAACAAGCCGTCGTTGGCTGCATCGGCCTCGTGCCGCGTCGACGCAAGCGTTATGTCGTCGGTTATTGGGCCAACAGCGCGTTTGCCGGCAAGGGCTACATGCGCGAAGTACTGCAGCAACTGGTCAGGCGCCTGCCGGAGTTCACCTTTTACCTGACCACATCGTCGGCCAACGCTCGCAGTCAGCGTCTGGCTGAAGCGGCGGCGTTTGCGCTGATCAGGGTTCACCCACAGGCGCGGCAATCGCAGCAGCACGGCGTGCAGGACACTTGGGTGTATCGCTTCGGCAGCAAACGCCAGGCAAAAAAAAGCCCGCGGGAGAGCGCGGGCGAACCGTAGTTTCTTGAATGAGCGAGCGGACTGTACCGTGTTGATCGAGCCTGAGCAGTGAAGAAAAATTCATCTCGGCAGCGACCGCTCTGCAATGCCTCAGGGCAGATGATCCGCGGCGAAATCGGCTTCCGGGTCGGCCGTAACGAGCCAGGTCATTTCAGAATTCCGTGACCTTGTCCTCGCGCAAAATCCACCCGGCTTCACCCGCCACCAACTTGTACTGAACCTGACGCATCTTCCCAGTACGCCCGGCGCCAGCGTCGGCACTGTCATACACCGGGAAACGTTGCACCAGGGTGCTTTCCACCACCGCAAACGAGTCCTCGCCCTGATAGCCCGACGCGGTCTTCGGGTTGTCGCTGACCGGAGGCAAGTAGATTGCGCTCAGGGATTTCTTGTTGTTGGCTGAATAGGCGATCAGTTCGCCCGGCATGCCGCGCCCGGGCGAGCGGGTAAAAACGTAGAGTTCGGGGGAGCCGTCGTTATTGATGTCGGCGACTTCGGCGCGTACCACATCACCCGTTAGCGCCTGGCTGATGACCGTGTTGTCGATCTCCAGCCCCTTGGGAGCGATGCGCAGCGTCGGTTTGCCATCGACCTGCTCGGTGCTGACGTGAAAAGCGATGCCGTGCAATTCCAGCGTCTGATCGAATGGCTGCTGCCGGCTGATGGCATCGCCATTGACCAGCCTCAGCGACAACTGATAGTTGGCCACTTCATTACGCCGGGCGGCGTTGCGCATGAGGTAGACCTGAACCGTGTACTCGCCATCGCCGGGCAGTGGGCCGAGAAAGTGATTGCCCATGATCGAGCCGTTGAACAGCGCGTAATCCGCACCCTTGGCGAGGATGTTGAAGTAAGCGGAGGTGTTGGACGGTTTGAAGTCGACGGTCAGTATCTGGCCGGCTTTGGCGTTGAATGTGTACTGCGCGGTCTGGTCACCCTTGATCGACTGTTTGCGCTGGATGCTGTCGGCACTGGTTGTGAACGCGATCGGCTCGACGCGCACGGTGGGGGCGTCGGCCGCATGGACGGACAAGGAAATCAGCGCGGCCAGCGCTACGACAATCCAGCTCTTCATCTTCAACTCCATTGCATCTCGATGTTCGCAGCATAGAGCCTGCTTCGAGTGCCCGCCCAGAGATTGCGCGGATTAAATGTTGCTGGATTTGAGCACGTGCCAGAGTTGATGTTCGCTGACACGAATCAGCTGTTCACATAATTCTCACCTGAGTTTTGCGATGATGGGCGTCGGTATTCCATCGGCCCGAGCGAGTGATCCCGGCATGAATGTGAGCGTTCTCCACGCATTGATTGCGGCGGCGCTGTTTGGCGCCAGTACGCCCCTTGCCAAACTGTTGGGGGTACAGGTTTCGCCGATTCTGCTGGCCGGGTTGCTCTATCTCGGTAGCGGTCTGGGCTTGACCGCCCTGCGTTTTGTCCGCGATCGTGGCTGGAAGCCTTCCGGGCTCGGCACCGGTGAATGGCCATGGCTGCTCGGCGCCATCGGCTTCGGCGGAGTGCTGGCGCCGGTGGCGCTGATGTTCGGTCTGACCCGAACGTCCGGCGCGAGCGCGTCACTGATGCTCAACCTCGAATCCGTGCTCACGGCGCTGCTGGCGTGGGTGGTGTTCAAGGAAAATGCCGACCGACGAATCGTGATCGGCATGCTCGCCATCGTCGCCGGCGGTGTCGTGCTGTCCTGGCCGCAAGGGACCGTTTCGGCGCAAGACTGGACCGGCCCGTTGGCCGTCGCTTTCGCCTGCTTCTGCTGGGCCATCGACAACAACCTGACGCGCAAGGTGTCTGCCTCGGATGCACTGTTCATCGCCGGCAGCAAAGGCCTCGTGGCCGGTTTGGTCAACTGCACACTGGCCCTGTTCATCGGCACCCAACTACCCGTCGCCACCTCGCTGGTGCCGATCATGCTGGTCGGCTTTCTCGGCTACGGCGTCAGCCTGGTAATGTTCGTCCTCGCCCTGCGCGGCCTCGGCAGCGCACGCACCGGCGCCTACTTTTCCACCGCACCGTTTCTCGGCGCAGGCATCTCGATTCTGCTGCTCGGCGAGTCGATATCGCTGATGTTTCTGCTCGCAGCGGCGTTAATGGCCGTGGGGGTATGGATTCATCTGATGGAAAACCATGTTCATGAGCATCAGCACGAACCGCTTGAGCATGATCATCGGCATACACACGATGAGCATCATCAACATACGCATGGTTTTGACTGGGATGGGGCGGAGCCGCATAGCCATCCGCATGTGCATACGCCGATGCGGCACAGTCATGCGCATTTTCCGGATGTGCATCATCGGCATGGGCATTGATTGAAACTCTGAAGTCTGTCGATTGATGTCATTGTGATATCGTCGCTGTCGATTTCTTCAGTCTTTCACTCGAGTCATTCCATGAAACCAATTTTCCTGTTGTTGCCCATTGCGGCCCTTTTTTCTGCTTTCAGCGTTGCCGCTGCACCTTCGCCGGTGGCGTCGTTTGCCGCTTGTGACGATCACTCCCTGGCAGTCGTGCAATCACCTTTGTTCAAGGATCTGGTGCCGAGCACGGTCGAAAATGGCCAGATCAAATTGTCCGGCGGCACCAAGAGCGATATGGGGCAGCGCTGGATGTTCGCCAAGCCGGTCGAAATTGACGGCATGTCGTTGACCGGCTTCTACGCCGAAGATACAGACCTGATGGGCACTCGCATCATCAGTTGGGGGTTCTACGCCAAACAGACGCCGAATGAACTCCACACCCAGTTGGAAAAAGCGGGCGGGCCGCGTATGGACATGTCGCAGGGACTCTACGCACGCGCGGAAATCTGGTCCCACGGCAAATCCAACTGGCAGCCGGAAGACCCATCCGCAACGGCGGGCAAGCTGGTTGTCGACAGTGCCGAGCGCGTGTTCCTGATCGAGCCTGCTCCGCAAGAGCTGACGACTGGCAGCAAGGGGATGTTTACCTGCTCGATTCAAGGCAAGGTCAATGAGGCTATGCTCAAATCCAGCCGCCCGGATTTGCTCAGCGCGGTTCATTGATTTTGATGAATGCGGGTACGAAAAAGGACGACATCGTGTCGTCCTTTTTTGTGAGTAGGCAGAGCATTGCCGGGGTTATCGAGTTCGATCGCTTGCAGGCTGTGGGCTTGTGTGGCCGGTTTGGCTGATGTCCAGATGCGACAAAGCCCGCACAAGGCGGGCTTTGTCGTCGAGAGTTGGTGGAGCCGGGGGGATTTGAACCCCCGTCCGCCAGTGCTCCGCTGTCGGTACTACATGCGTAGCCGTGTCTATTAAGTTAACCCTCAGCGACCCGACGGGCAGGGTGCTTTGGGCGAGTTGTGTAAGTTTTAGCCGCTTCGTCCACAACGTACTGCACGGCGATTCTGTTCTATATGACAATCATTTCGGGTTTACAGACATCCCCTGATGATTGCTGGGCCCGAAGGCACCAGGAGTGCATGTCAGCTGCAATTAAGCAGCGAGAGCAGCACCGTATTGGTCGTCATTGGCAACTATAAGAAGTTGCAACAGTGGATTTACGACTTCTGTTACCAAGTCGGCATGCACCTAAAGTTTCGTCACCGGCGTCGAATCCTAATCGGCCCCGAACTCATTGCCTCGTACATCAGGTGAGGCAACAAGCCTGCGCAGTGTACGCCAAACGGCCGGCGAGGCCAACCCGAAGGTTGGCCTCGTGGCATATCAATTGCGCGTTGGATTGCGGATTTGCATTTTGGTTATCAAGGAAGAGGTGACCTCAACGCAATCCTTGTCATTGCCGGCCGCCTGCGCGTCTTCAGCTTTTTTCTGCGCTTCCTTGACGTTGTTCATGGACGTCTCGGGAATTGACGGCTGACTGGTAACGAAGTCTTTGATGGTTTGAAGATTCCCGGCACAAAGGTCTTTGTCTGCCGCAAACACCGGCGACGTCAGCAGGGCACCAGCGATGAACAATCCAGCAATTGCAGAATGCTTCATGGGTATCTCCTTGAACGGTTGGTCTCGGTGCTGCCGGACGGTCTGGCGGCGATGCCGAGGTCGTAACAGGCCGTGTATGGTAGTGGGCCTGTTCAATCGACCGCGGCCGCACGCAGGAATTCGGTTTTTTTTACATCGTGGCCCGTCAACCCGAACCGCGCTGCATCACGCCACCTGAAGACTGGTCGTCCCGAGGTTTATTTCTTGGTATCACCCGTCGAGTTCTGGATTACCAGAAGGGTTTGCTGGGTTTCCGCCAGGCAGTCGTCGATCCTGCCCTGAGCCTTGAGGGCCTGGGCTTTGCTGACGCTTGCCGAGACGCGCGAATTCAGATCCGGCGACGTCTGATATTGCGTCTTGGCGCTTTCGATCTTTTGCAGATTCGCCTCGCACAAGTCGGCAGGTTTGCCATCGGCGAACGAAGTAGAAGCCATCATCGAGGCAGTAACGAACAGACCAAACAGTACAGAATGCTTCATGAGTATCTCCTTGCACTGAGGAATCCAGACTCTCGCTGACCGTCAGAGCAGGCCAGCGAAAGGAGGAAAAGCCCCGCGTGTTCGGGGCTTGTTCTGTGGACTACCGCCTCGCTCAAGGGTTCTAACTTTCTTTTAGCAGGCCTTCGCTCGAGTGACCCGATCCACCAGATAGACCAGTCCGTGATAGTCGATGCCGCCGTGCTGCGTCAGGCCGATCTCACAGGTGCGGCTGGTGGAAATGCCTTCGCTGCAATGCTGCACCGCGTCCTTGAGTGTGCGCAGCGAGTGGCTGTTCAGCTCCGGCGTGGTGAAACCCTTATCACCGGCAAACCCGCAACAATGGATGCCTTCCGGGATCACCACGGTTTTGCTGCATTTGCGTGCCAGTTCGATCAGCGCCTGGCTTTCGCCCAGATGCTGCGTGCTGCAGGTCACATGAACTGCAATCGGTGCTTCTTGCGGGGTGAACTCCAGTCGATCGAGAAGATGCGTACGGATGAAGCGCACCGGGTCATACAGATCCAGGCGAACATTTCCCACGTCCTGCACCAGGCGCAAGGTGCACGGGCTGGTGTCGCAATAGATCGGATCGAGTCCACCGCGACTGGCGTGCAGCAGCGCGCTGATCAATTCCTGACGCTTGTGCTCGGCCTGTTCGGCATAGCCTTTGGAAGCAAACGGCTGACCGCAGCAGAGGTTGTCCTGATTGTCCGGGAACACCACTTGGTAACCGGCCTTTTCCAGCAGGCCACGGGTCTTGTCGTACAGCGACATCTGCTCTTTGTCGCCGGCTGCCGGGCCCATCACCCGTGAAACACAGGCGGCCAGATACACAACGCGTGGGCGTTCGTCGGACACGCTCGGGCTGAAGCGAATGGCTTTTTCCGGTTGCGGCATCGCGTTGGTCCACAGCGGCACCTGCCCCTTGGACAAAAGCGTCAGGGTTGCCGACAGCTTCGCCAGGCGCGTTGCGCCAAGCAACATCCGTGCGCCGTTGGCCACGTGCAGGGTGAAGCGTGCGCCTTGCAGGGTCTTGGCGAAATTTCCTTCGATCCAGTCAGCGGTTTTCTGATGCGTGGCGTTACGGGCGCGGAGCTTTTTCACCAGTTCGCCGGTATTGATGCCTACGGGGCAACGCTGCGCGCACAAGCCTGTCGCGGCACAGGTTTCAATGCCTTGGTACTCGTAGGCTTGTTCCAGCTCGGTGGTGTCAACGCCGGCGCGTTTCTTCGCCTGAATGTCACGCCAGATCACGATGCGCTGGCGCGGGCTGAGGGTCAGACCTTTCGACGGGCAGACCGGTTCGCAGAAGCCGCACTCGATGCATTTATCGACAATCTCGTCAGCCGCCGGCAGCGGCTTGAGGTGCTTGAGGTGGATCTGCGGATCTTCGCTGAGCACCACGTCGGGGTTGAGGATGCCGTTGGGGTCGAGCAGACGTTTGAGCTGCCACATCAACTGATAGGCATCGCTGCCCCATTCCAGCTCAACGAACGGCGCCATGTTGCGCCCGGTGCCGTGTTCGGCCTTGAGCGAACCGCCGAATTCCACCGCCACCAGTTGCGCCACGTCGTCCATGAACGCCTGATAGCGTGCGACTTCTTCCGGACTGTTGAAGCCTTGGGTGAAAACGAAGTGCAGATTGCCTTCCAGTGCGTGTCCGAAAAGGATCGCTTCGTCGTAGGCGTGTTTGTCGAACAGCGCGATCAGGCGATTGACGCCGATGGCCAGTTGTTCGACCGGGAAGGTCACGTCTTCGATGATCACCGTGGTGCCGGTTTTGCGCACGGCGCCGACGGCGGGAAAGGTGTCCTTGCGGATGGCCCAAAGCTTGGCGTTCTCGGCCGGATCTTCGGTGAAATCGACCTGTTTTTCCACCGGAAAACTGGTCAACGAAGCCATGATCTGCGCCAGTTGTTCTTGCAGCAAAGTGGAAGAGGCGGCGCGGGATTCGATCAGCAGCGCGCAGGCATTATTCGACAGCTGCTGTACGAAATCCGGCATGCCCGGTTTGTCCTGCACCGAGCGCAGGCTGCGTCGATCGAGCAGTTCTACGGCTGACACCGGTTGGCTTTTCAGCACGGTGACCGCGTTGCAGCAGGTTTCCACATCCGGGAACACGATCAGCGCCGACGCCTTGTTCGGATGGTCGATCACCGTGTCATAGGTCACCGCGCTGATGAAGCCAAGGGTGCCTTCGGAACCGACCAGCAAGTGGCTCAAGATATCCACAGGCTCGTCGAAATCCACCAGAGCGTTGAGTGACAGACCGGTGGTATTTTTCAGACGATATTTGTGGCGGATTCGCGCAGCGAGTTCTGCATTGGCGCGGGTCTCGCGGCCCAATGTCGCCAAGCGCTCCAGCAGATCGCTGTGGCTGACGCGGAAAGCGGCGACGCTGGCGGCGTCTTCGGTGTCGAGACGGGTGCCGTCGGCGAGTACCAAGCGAATTCCGGCCAGGGTGTGGTAGGTATTTTGCGCGGTGCCGCAGCACATGCCGCTGGCGTTGTTGGCGACGATGCCGCCGATTTTGCAGGCATTGATCGACGCCGGGTCCGGGCCTATCTTGCGCCCGAACGGTGCCAGCCACGCGTTGGCCTGCGCGCCGATCACGCCCGGCTGCAGGCGGATTTGCAGGCCCTGATCGCGAATCTCGCGAGCGTTCCAGTTATCCCCCAGCACAATCAGCACCGAATCGCTGATCGCCTGCCCGGACAAACTGGTGCCAGCGGCGCGGAAGGTCACCGGGACTTGATCGCGCTGGGCCAGTTTCAGTAGCGCCACCACTTCGTCCTCGGACTCGACGCGGATCACCAGTTTGGGAATCAGCCGATAAAAACTGGCGTCGGTGCCGAAGGCCAAGGTCGACAGTGGATCGTCGAAACGGCGATCTGCTGGAATCAGTTGCTGCGCATCGCGCAGGAAATTCACCGGAAGCGTCATTGGTCCTCCAGGATCAGTACCACCAGATCTTTCGGGCCGTGGGCGCCGTAGGCCAGCACTTGTTCGATGTCGGCGGTTTTCGACGGGCCGGACACCAGCAGTGCGTTGGTCGGCATGCCTTGGGCCCACTCGAACTCCTGTTGCACCTGATAGAAGTTGTCGCGGATTTCGCTGGCCTTAAGCAGGGCGAAATGCACCGGCGGCACCAGGCTCATCAACCGCGGTTCTTCACGGGTTGGCCAGAGGATCAGGCTGCCAGTGGCGGCGATGGCACCGAGAGTGCCGGTAAGGCTGGCCGGGGTGTCGTTGAACAGCTCGGCTTTCCACTCCTCCATCGGCCGGTCGTAGGACTTCAGTGCCGGCAGATCAGGATTGTTCGCCCAGTGTTGTGAGATGCGCTGCCCGTGAGGCGTAGTCGGTGCGATCAGCAGGCTTGGCAGTTGACGGTCACGCAGTAATTGCGCGAGCAGCGTCGGCCAGTCTGCGCCGGTAGTCAGATGGATTTCGGTGTGCACCGCTTCCATCAGTTTGCGCAGTTGCGGGATACGTTGCTCGGCGCTGTAGGTGTAAGGCTGGGTCACCAGATCGACGTCGAAGTCGTCGGCAATCGGTGTGGTGCCGGTCAGACTTTTCCGTAGCTTGGCGAGGATATTTTGCTTGGCGCTCATCAGCGATCTCCCTGTTTGCCCAGATGCTCGCGGGCCATGTCGTGCAGTGAGCGGGCGGCGGGTTTTGGTGCGCTGTGGTTTTGCGTCCACGGGCCGACATTGCTCGGGGTCAGGGCACGCAGGCGTGTGGCGAAGAAACCGAACAACCGATACAACGTCGGCGAGCTGTTGAGTTTCGCCCAGGCGTTCCAGATGAAACGTTCCTTGCGCGAATACTTGCTGCCCTGACCGCGCATCACTTGATGCGGACTGTCCGGGGCTTTGACGTTTTCTTCGCGCAATCGCCGCAGCAGGGCAGGGATCGGAATTTTCACCGGGCACACTTCACCGCAGGCACCGCACAACGACGAAGCGCTCGGGTGATCCGGGACTTTTGCCAGACCGACCATGTGCGGCGTGATGATTTTGCCGATCGGTCCCGGGTACACCTCGCCGTAGGTGTGGCCTCCGACGCGGGTGTAAACCGGGCAATGGTTCATGCAGGCACCGCAGCGGATGCAGTTGAGGGTCTGGCGCAGTTCGCTGTCGGCAAAGGCCTGGCTGCGACCGTTATCGAGCAGCACCAGATGCACTTCTTGCGGGCCGTCGAGTTCATGTTCCTTGCGCGGGCCGGAGATCATGTTGACGTAAGTGGTGATCGGAATGCCCAGCGCCGAGCGGGTCAGCAGCGACAACAGCGGCACCACGTCGCGCAGGTTTTCCACGACCTTTTCGATGCCGGTGACGGCGATGTGCACCGGCGGCACGGTGGTGGTCATGCGCCCGTTGCCTTCGTTTTCCACCAGCAGCAGGGTGCCGGTTTCGGCCACGGCGAAGTTGACGCCGGAAACGCCGATGTCCGCTTCGAAGAATTTCTGCCGCAGGACTCTGCGACCGATCTGAATGAGTTGGTCAACGTCCTTGATGTACTCCACGCCAAGTTTGTCGTGGAACAAGGACGCGACCTGACCGGCATTCTTGTGGATCGCCGGCATAATGATGTGTGAAGGCTTTTCGTGGTCGAGCTGGACGATGTATTCCCCCATGTCGGACTCCAGGCATTCAACACCTTGAGCCTCGAGGAAATGGTTCATCTCCATCTCTTCGCTGACCATCGATTTGCCCTTGATCACTTGCCGCGCCTCGTGAGCGCGGATGATCGAAAGGACGATGCCATTGGCTTCGTCCACCGTTTCCGCCCAGTGCACTGTCACACCGTTGCGGGTCAGGTTCTGTTCCAGTTGCTCGAGCAGGTCGGGCAACTTGGAGAGCGCACGCGCCCTGATCGAGTTGCCCAGGGCGCGCAAGTGTTCTCTTTCGTGGGCATCGCTGAAAGCCGCTGCCCGCTTGGTCATCAGTGAATCCATCGCAGTGCGGAAGTTGTTCCGTAGCTGCTGATCACCCAGGGCGTTGTGTGCTCGGGTGCGGAAATCTTCTTCTACGGCAACCGTAGGAATAATCGTCGAGGTGCTCATTGCGCACCTCCGGTTCGTTGCCACAGAAAGCTGGCGAGATGTTGCCCGCGCAGCGCTTCCTTTTGTTTCTCCAACGCGCCGTTGATGTTCATCAAACAGCCACAGTCGGCGCTCAACACTTTGTGCGCGCCGGAATCCTTCAACGCCCGGGTCTTGTCCGCCACCATCGCGCCGGAAATGTCTGGCATACGGACGCTGAATGTCCCACCGAAGCCACAGCATTCGCTTTCGTGGTCGTGGTTGACCCGTTCCACTTTGCTCAACTGCGCCAACAACTCGCGGCCGTGCAGGTGGGTGTTCATTTCGCGCCGTGCCGAACACGAAGTGTGCAGCGCGACTTTCACCGGCTCACCGCTGTCCTTGAGCTGCACCTTGCAGACGAACAGCAGGAACTCGGCCAGCTCATAGGTGCGGGCCGCGAGTGCCTGCACCTGTTTCAACGTTTGCGGCTCGTCCTTGAACAAGTCGGCGTAATGCTCGCGCAACATGCCCGCGCAGGAACCCGACGGCACCACCACCGGATAATCCCCGGCAAACAGCGCCAGTTGCGCGCGCGCCACCGTCCGCGCCTGCTCGGTATAACCCGAGGTGTAGGCCGGTTGCCCGCAGCAGCTCTGCCCTTGCGGGTACTCGACCTTGATCCCTTCACGCTCGAGCAAGTGGATCGCGTCCATCCCGGCTTCGGGGTAGAACAGGTCGACCACGCAGGTGCCGAACAGGTAGACCCGCGACGGTTTCTCGCTGGGGTACTGCCGCGGTTCGGGCAGTGGCGGTGCGACGCGGGTGGCGTTGGGCACAGCGTTGTAAAAAAGCTCGCTCATCAGGCGTGTCTCCGGGTGGGCCCGGTTATCCGTCTGTTGAGACTGCTGAATATAAAGCGCCTTGCTTTCAGCAGCCTTACAGACCGGGGTGTGAATTGCTGACGCCGGAATCACCAGCCGGCGTCGGTTATTTCCGTTTTGTTTATAGGTTTAGTGCACCAGCATGCCGGTGAACCAGTAAGCCTGGGCCAGAGTGATCAGGCCGACAATCGTGGCAAAGAATAGGCTGTGCTTGAGAGTGAAGCGGAACAGATCCGATTCCTTACCCACCAACCCGGTCGCGGCGCAGGCCACGGCGATCGATTGTGGCGAGATCATCTTGCCGGTCACACCGCCGCTGGTATTGGCGGCTACCAGCAGGGTGTCATTGACGCCGATCTGGTGTGCGGTGGTCGCCTGCAGCGAACTGAACAGCGCGTTGGACGAGGTATCCGAGCCGGTGAGGAACACGCCCAGCCAGCCGAGGAACGGCGAGAAGAACGGGAAGGCTGCGCCGGTCGCGGCCAATACCAGGGCCATGGTCGAAGACATGCCCGAGTAGTTGGTAACGAAAGCAAACGCCAACACCATGCCGATCGACAGAATAGGCCAGCGCAGTTCGTAAAAGGTTTCTTTCAAAGTGGTCAGACCAGTTTTGAAATTGATCTTCAATACCAGCATCGAGATCAGCGCCGAGAAGAAAATCGCGGTACCGGTCGCGGAAATCGGGTCGAGTTTGAACACGGCCGGGATTGCGGTCGGGGTGGCGACGATCGGAGCAGTCTTGATCACCAGTTGATCAAGGTGCGGGATGGCGAAGTTGAACACCCAGGCGTACATCGAACCGCCGGCGGCAAACATGGCCTTGAACGGCTTGAGGGTCCAGATGGTTACCAGCACGGTGAGGATCAGGAATGGCGACCAGGCGATGAAAATTTCCCAGAGGCTGTAAGGCGACGCCACGGTGCTGCGCTTCTGGCCGAAACCTCCTGCGCTGGCGGTCACCACCGAGGCCGAAACGGCGCCGGCGATGTGTTGGCCGGCGGCGCGTTTTGGCTGCCAGACTTTGAGGAACAGGGTAAGGGAAATCAGGCTGGCCAGAGCCGAGGTGATATCCGGCAACTCCGGGCCGATGAAGTTCGAAGTGAAGTACTGGGTCACGGCGAAGCTCAGGCCTGCAACCAGCGCTGCCGGCCAGGTTTCACGCACGCCACGCAGGCCGTCCATCATGAACACCAGCCAGAACGGCACGAACAGCGACAGCAGCGGCAGTTGGCGGCCGGTCATGGCGCCGATCTTGAACGCGTCGATGCCGGTCACTTGCCCGGCAACAATGATTGGAATGCCCAGTGCGCCAAACGCTACTGGCGCGGTGTTGGCAATCAGGCACAGGCCAGCGGCGTACAGCGGGTTGAAGCCGAGGCCGACCAGCAGCGCGGCGGTAATCGCTACCGGCGCGCCGAAGCCGGCGGCACCTTCCAGAAACGCACCGAAACAGAAACCGATCAGCAGCACCTGCAGGCGTTGGTCGTCGGTGATCGACAGCACCGAACTGCGAATGACCTCGAACTGACCACTCTTGACCGTCAGTTTGTAGAGGAACACCGCCGCGACAATGATCCAGGCAATCGGCCACAGACCGTAGGCAAAGCCGTATCCGGCCGCGGCGAAGGCCATGTCGACCGGCATGTGGAAGGCGAAAATCGCCACGGCAATCGACAGGGCCAGCGTGATGCTGCCGGCCACGTGACCCTTGAGGCGGAACACCGCCAGCGCGAGAAAGAAGAAAACGATGGGGATGACGGCCGCAAGAGCGGAGACGCCGAGACTGCCGAGCGGGGTATAGAGCTGTTGCCAGGTTTGCATATGGGGTGGCCCCTAATTGTTGTTGGTCAGGCACTGTCAGCGTTCTTGGTTAATTGGTAATACCAATTTACAATCGCTGTTGGCTAGGGTAAAAGCCTTGATGTCGGTGTGTCAATTTGTCGCCCTGAAACTTTTGTCGAACAGGCGGTGCAGAGGGCATCTGATCCGGTCGGGCGAATGTGCGCTGACAGGTGTCGGCGGGGCGCCGATAGGCCAGAATAGAGAGCCCGGCGAGCGGTCGGGATCGTGGAGAATTGAGTTATGGGGTTTGATCAGATTCGTCAGCGCCGTTTGTCTGACGATATTGTCGAGCGCCTCGAGGGGATGATCCTCGAGGGCACGCTGAAGTCCGGCGAACGGCTTCCGGCCGAGCGCGCCTTGGCCGAGCAGTTCGGCGTGTCGCGTCCGTCGTTGCGCGAAGCGATTCAGAAACTGGCGGCCAAGGGCTTGCTGGTCAGTCGCCAGGGTGGCGGCAATTATGTGGTGGAAACGCTCGGCTCGACTTTCAGCGATCCCTTGCTATTGCTGCTGGAGAGCAATCCCGAGGCGCAGCGCGACTTGCTGGAGTTTCGGCACACTCTGGAGGCATCGTGCGCCTATTACGCAGCATTGCGCGCTACGGATGTGGATCGTGAGCGTCTGACTGCTGCGTTCAATGAGTTGCAGGATTGCTATACGCGGCATGACGAAGTGAGCCGGGCGGAAGAGGGCGCGGCGGATGCGAAGTTTCATCTGGCGATCGCCGAAGCCAGCCACAACGCAGTGCTGCTGCACACCATTCGCGGGTTGTTCGATCTGCTCAAGCGTAACGTAGTGACCAACATCGGCGGTATGTACAAGCAGCGCACGGAAACCCGCGACATGCTGATTTCTCAGCACCGGGAGCTGTATCTGGCGATTATCGAGGGGCGTGCGGAGCAGGCGCGGGAGGTTTCCAGCCGGCACATTCTGTATGTGCAGGAGGTGCTGGAGGAGGTGCGGCAGGAAGTTCAGCGCATGGCTCGGGCGGAGCGGCGCAAGGGGATGTAGCTTTTAGAAGCAAAAAGATCGCAGCCTTCGGCAGCTCTTACAGGGAAATTCTCATTCCTGTGTAGGAGCTGCCGCAGGCTGCGATCTTTTACAGCAGGAAAATTATTCTTCCTTGCCCTTGTTGCGCACGGCGCGCTGCAATTCACGACCGGCGTCGCGTTCGCGCTCGGTGTCACGCTTGTCGTATTCCTTCTTGCCCTTGCCCAGAGCGATCTCGCACTTGACCATGTGCTTGCTCCAGTAGAAGGACAGGCACACGCAGGCGTAGCCTTTCTGTTGCACGGCAGCGGCGAGTTTTTCCAGCTCGCGCTTGTTGAGCAGCAGTTTGCGGGTGCGGGTCGGATCGGCGATGACGTGGGTGCTGGCGGTCATCAACGGCGTGATGTGACTGCCGAGGAGCCAGGCTTCGCCATCCTTGAGCAGCACGTAACTGTCGACCAGTTGCAGCTTGCTTGCCCGCAGACTTTTTACTTCCCAGCCGGCCAGGACCAGACCAGCCTCGAAACGATGTTCGATGAAGTAATCGTGTCGCGCCTTTTTGTTCTGCGCGATGGTCCCTGTTGGGTGTTTCTTCTGTTTAGCCATAGGGGCGGCATTATATGGAGATAAACGGTCCTCGGCTACGGTGATGCTGCGTGCTTGAGCAGGTTGAGTGAATCCCGGACAATGCGGCCTCTTTTTCTAACGCTTGGGCGTGATATTCAATGTCGACAGACAAGGTTTCTGTCCACGGCAGTTGGGCTAGCCGCTGGGTTTTCATATTCGCCGCGACCGGTTCGGCCGTGGGACTGGGCAGCATCTGGAAATTCCCCTACATGGTCGGGGTCTACGGTGGCGGCGCCTTCGTGCTGATGTTTCTGGCCTGCATCGCCCTGATCGGGATCCCGGTCATGCTGGCTGAAACCCTGATCGGCCGCCGCGCACGGCAGAGTCCGGCGAACGCCCTGAAGGTGCTGGCGCTGGAAGCCGGGCACTCGGGCAAGTGGTCGTGGGGCGCATTTGCCGGGATGATCACGGCGTTGCTGATCCTTTCTTTCTATAGTGTGGTTGGCGGCTGGTCGCTGGATTACATCATCGACATGGGGCGCGGCGACTTCCAGGGCGCCACGGCGGAGCAGGTCGGCGCTTATTTCGGCAATGTCATCTCCGATCCCTGGCGCCTGACACTTTGGCACACCGTTTTCATGCTGTTGTCGGCCGTGGTGATCGCCAAAGGCGTGGTTGCCGGGCTTGAGCGCAGTCTGCGGATCATGATGCCGCTGCTGTTCGTGATGGTGCTGGTGTTGCTGGGTTACAGCATGACCACCGGGCATTTCATGGAAGGCGTGCATTTCATGTTCGATTTCCACCCGGAAAAGGTCCTCGACGGCTTGCTGCCCGCCATGGGCCATGCGTTCTTTTCCCTGAGCGTGGGCGTCGGCTCGATCATGATCTACGGCGCTTACATGACCAAGGAAGCCTCGTTGTCCGGCACGGTGGTCGGTGTGGCACTGCTCGACACCTTCGTGTCGCTGGTGGCCGGTCTGGCATTGTTTCCGATTGTGTTTGCTGGCGGTTTGAACCCTAGCGAAGGTCCGGGCCTGATGTTCGTCAGTCTGCCATTTGCCTTCGGTAACGTGGTTTTCGGCCAATTGATGGGCGTGGTGTTCTTTGTCCTGGTGGCGATTGCCGCCTGGAGCTCGGCGATTTCCCTGCTCGAACCGATGGTTGCCTATCTGGTTGAGCGCACGAAAATCAGCCGTGGCTGGGTGACTTTCTGGCTGGCATTCATTTGCTGGTTCGTCGGTCTCGGTACGGTTTTCTCTTTCAATATCTGGAAGGAAGCCAAATTTTTCGTGAACGATGGCGGGCTGTTCCATCTCTATCAATGGGGTGCGGCAGGTGGTCTGGACTTCTTCGGCGTGATCGATTTCTTCACCTCGCGGATCATGTTGCCGCTCGGTGGCCTGTGCTTCGTGCTGTTTGCCGGTTGGGTGATGGGGCGTGAGGCGGTGCGTGACGAGTTGTCGATTCGTAACCCGGCGCTGTTTGCCCTGTCCTTGTTCTTGATGCGCTACGTGGCGCCCATCGGCATTCTGGTAGTGTTTGCCGCTCAGCTCTGGAAGTAACGCTTACATGACGACACATATTCAACGTTCGGCGTTGCTGCCATACCCGGCGCAATTCCTCTACGACCTGGTCAACGACGTCGCGCGTTACCCGGAATTCCTGCCGTGGTGCTCGTCCGCCGAGGTGCTGGAAAGCTCGCCCGAGCACATGCGTGCCAGCGTTGGCGTGGCCAAGGGTGGTCTGAGTCAGCACTTCGTCACGCGCAATACGCTGGTGCCGGGGCAATCGATCGAGATGAACCTGGAAGAAGGCCCGTTCAACCAACTGCATGGCGTCTGGGTCTTCAAGGCGTTGAACGAGAAGGCCTGCAAGATCAGTCTTGACCTGTCTTTCGACTACGCCGGCCCGCTGGTGCGCGCGACGCTCGGGCCGCTGTTCAATCAGGCAGCGAATACGCTGGTGGATGCGTTCTGCCAGCGTGCCAAGCAGATGCATGGTTGAGCCGGTGATCGAGATTGAAGTGGTGTATGCCGCCGTGGATCGTCAGATCTTGCGCACTTTGAGCGTTCCTGAAGGGACGACAGTGCGTGAGACGGTGCTCAAGTCAGGTATTGGCGATGAATTTCCGGAGCTGGACCTGAACGAATGTCCGCTGGGAATCTTCGGCAAGGTGGTGGCTGATTCACAGGTTCGCTTGATTCAGGCAGGGGATCGCATCGAGATCTACCGGCCGCTATTGGCAGATCCGAAAGAGGTTCGGCGCTTGCGGGCGGCCAAGGCTGCCGAAGCCAAGGCGCGAAATCAGTAGATAGGCCAAATCGCAGGCAATAAAAAACCCGGAAATTCCGGGTTTTTTATTGCCTCGCACATTACTGCGGCGAGGTGTCCAGCGGTTCAGGCGTCGGAACCGGAACGGTTTCAACACCGTCCACGTCCTTCTGGATCGAATCCAGCAAGGAACCTGGTTTGGCTGGTTGTTCCGGCTTCGGCTTCTCGGCGTTTTCAGCAGGGGCGGTCACGCTGGTGCCACTGTCCTTGCCGAGAATGGCTTCGTCACGGCTCACGCCCGGCATGAAGTCACCGGACAGGCTGACAAGCTGGTCGTTGGAGTTGAAGTTAACACTCACGCGTTCCTGTTGGCGTTCACCGCCACCAGGTTGCAGGCTGTACAGATAATCCCAGCGATCGGCATGGAACGTGTCGGTCAGCAGAGGGTTACCCATGATAAACCGTACTTGCCGACGGGTCATTCCCGGGCGTAACTGGTCTATCATGTCCTGCGTGACGACATTGCCCTGCTGGATGTCGATTTTGTAAACCCCGGGGAATGAACAACCGGCGAGTGCGAGCAGTCCCACAAAGGTGAAACTGGTTAGCAAGAGCTTGGTGTTTTGCATCGGTGGGCGACTTCCACTATCTTGGCTGGGACAACGTAAACGCCGATCATACCCGCATTAAGAGAAGCTGCGAAGCAGCATCGCGAGAAAGCTGACCATGGTTGAAAATAGCGAACTACGCAAAGCCGGCCTCAAAGTGACCCTGCCACGGGTCAAGATCCTGCAAATGCTCGATTCTACCGAGCAGCGTCACATGAGTGCCGAAGACGTCTACAAGGCGTTGATGGAAGCGGGCGAGGACGTTGGTCTGGCCACGGTTTACCGTGTTCTGACCCAGTTCGAAGCCGCTGGCCTCGTGGTCCGTCACAACTTCGACGGTGGCCACGCGGTATTCGAGCTGGCCGACGGTGGCCACCACGACCACATGGTCAACGTGGAAACCGGTGAAGTCGTCGAATTCGTCAGTCCGGAAATCGAAAAGCTCCAGAAGGCAATTGCCGAGGAGCACGGTGTTGATCTGGTAGATCACAATCTGGTGCTGTACGTACGCAAGAAAAAGTAAGCATGTCGCGCGAATTTCAGGTTCGCGAAACGAACGAAGGCGACCCAAGGGTCGCCTTCGTGCTTTCTGCTGTGCTTAAACTTTTGCGGTAACCACCATTTTTTTTGCGTGAGCCAAAGACTCTTTGGTCAGGTCGATGCCGCCCAGCATCCGCGCCACTTCTTCTATACGGTCGTTCTTGCTCAGCTTGGACACGGCGGTGTGAGTCGCTTGTTCGCCCCGTACCTTGTGCACGAATAAATGCTGATGACCCTGCGCTGCCACTTGCGGCAAGTGCGTCACGGTCAGCACCTGACCGCGATCGCCAAGCCGCCGCAGCAACTGGCCGACGATTTCGGCGGTCGGCCCGCCGATGCCCACGTCCACTTCGTCGAATACCAGGGTTGGTACCCGTGAGGTCTGCGCGGTGATCACCTGAATCGCCAGACTGATCCGCGACAGCTCGCCGCCGGAGGCCACTTTGGCCAGCGCCTTCAGTGGCTGGCCGGGGTTGGCGCTGACCAGCAGTTCAACCTGTTCCAGACCATTGGGCAGCAGTTCGTCGCTGCTATTGGCGCGCAATTCAATGGTGAAGCGCCCGCCCGGCATGCCCAAGCGCTGGATTTCCTGCTCCACGGCGCTGGCAAGGCTGCCGGCGGCCTGGTGACGCAAGTCGCTCAGCTCTCGGGCCTTCTCTTGATAATGGCGTGCGTAGGACGCCAGTTCTTCACCCAGGCGCTCGATGGATTCGTCGTTGGCGTTAAGGGTTTCGATCTCATCCAGCAACTTCTGCTGCATCTCGGCGACTTCGGTTGGCTGGATCCGGTGCTTGCGGGCCAGGGTGTAAATTGCGTCGAGGCGTTCTTCCAGATACTGCAGGCGCGCCGGATCGGCATCGAAGTTGTCGAGGAAGCGATTGAGTTCGCCCACGGCTTCTTCGACCTGGATCTGCGCGCTGGTCAGCAGGCTGCTGGCTTCGCCCAGTGCGCCAACCGAGTTGTTCACGCTCGACAGGCGATTGAGGCTGGCGGTCAGTGCATTCAGTACGTTGCCGGAATCGCTTTCGCTGCACTGCTCGACCACCTGTCGGCAGATGCCGAGCAGGGTTTCGGCATTGGTCAGATTCTTGTGTTCCTGCTCCAGCTGTTCCAGCTCGTTGTCGCCGAGGCCGAGGTTTTCCAGTTCTTCAAGCTGGTAGCTGAGCAGTTGGTGGCGCGCGCGTTGTTCGTCGCCAGAATTGGAGAGGCGCTCCAGCTCCTGGCGGGTTTGACGCCAGCGCTGCGCGGCGAGTTGAACCTGGCGGGCCAGATCGGTAGCGCCGGCGTATTCGTCGAGCAGGCGCCGGTGAGTGTCGGTCTTCAGCAGGGACTGGTGTTCGTGCTGGCTGTGGATATCGATCAGCAGCTCGCCGAGGGCCTTGAGATCGCCGAGCGGGCAGGGCGTGCCATTGATATAGCCGCGTGAACGGCCTTCAGCGGTGATCACCCGACGCAGGATGCACGGACCATCGCTTTCAAGATCGCGCTCGGCCAGCCAGGCATGGGCTTCGGGAATGTCGACCAGGTCGAAGGTGGCCAGGATATCGGCCTTGTCGGCGCCTGGGCGAACTACGCCGCTGTCGGCGCGATCGCCGAGGGTCAGGCCCAGGGCGTCGAGCATGATCGACTTGCCGGCGCCGGTTTCCCCTGTGATCACGCTCATCCCGCGATCGAGTTCGAGATCGAGATGTTCAACGATGGCGTAGTTATGTACGGACAGGTGCACCAGCATAAAGGCCGCTCCCAGGCTTTAGGTCTGGTTATTTATACAGTGTTTTGTTTCAGGCTGACAATGCCCTCGCTTAGCTCGATTTGCTTGATCCGATCAAATGCTTAGTCCGAGCAGGAATGACAATGCAGCACTTTTTTGTAGGGTTAATCATTGCAGGCCCTTGAAGCCTGATTTTGCGGCCCCATATATCGGGGCAGAAGCGCGAGTACTGCTCGCGGACGTAATTGAAAGGAGAATTCTATGGCTGACGAACAGACAGTAGATACGCAAAATCCAGAAGCCAATCAGGCGCCCGAAACTTCGGGTGACGACCTGGCGACCCGTGTACAAGTGCTCGAAGAGCAGTTGGCCGCCGCGCAGGATCAGTCGCTGCGCGTAGCTGCCGATCTGCAGAACGTCCGCCGTCGTGCCGAGCAGGATGTCGAGAAGGCGCACAAGTTTGCGCTGGAAAAATTCGCCGGTGACTTGCTGCCAATCGTCGACAGCCTGGAGCGCGGTCTCGAACTGTCGAGCCCGGACGACGAAAGCATCCGTCCGATGCGCGAAGGCATCGAGCTGACCCTGAAAATGTTCCACGACACCCTCAAGCGTTACCAGCTTGAAGCGATCGATCCGCATGGCGAACCGTTCAATGCCGTTCACCATCAGGCGATGGCCATGCAGGAAAGCGCCGACGTCGAACCGAACAGCGTTCTGAAGGTGTTCCAGAAGGGCTACCAGCTCAATGGCCGCCTGTTGCGTCCGGCCATGGTTGTGGTCAGCAAGGCGCCGGCGCCAATTTCGCCTTCGATTGACGAGAAGGCTTGAAATTAGCCGCAAGGCCCCCATTTAGAAGTCAAGCGTTTAAGTATTACCGCAGTTAGCCACCACTGCTGCGGCAACAAAATCCAAAGTTTCGGGAGAGTGAACATGGGCAAAATTATCGGTATCGACCTGGGGACTACCAACTCCTGCGTCTCCGTGCTGGAAAACGGCGTAGCCAAAGTTATCGAAAACGCCGAAGGCGCGCGTACCACGCCGTCGATCATCGCTTACGCCAACGATGGTGAAATCCTCGTTGGTCAGTCGGCCAAGCGTCAGGCAGTGACCAACCCGCACAACACCCTGTACGCGGTGAAGCGTCTGATCGGTCGCAAGTTCGACGAAGAAGTCGTACAGAAAGACATCAAGATGGTCCCGTACAAAATCGCCAAGGCTGACAACGGCGACGCCTGGGTTGAAGTGAACGGCCAGAAAATGGCGCCGCCACAAATCTCGGCCGAAATTCTGAAGAAGATGAAGAAGACCGCCGAAGACTACCTCGGCGAGCCCGTGACCGAAGCGGTAATCACCGTTCCGGCCTACTTCAACGACAGCCAGCGTCAGGCGACCAAAGACGCCGGCCGCATCGCCGGTCTGGACGTTAAACGTATCATCAACGAACCAACCGCAGCGGCTCTGGCTTACGGTATGGACAAGGCCAAGGGCGATCACACCGTGATCGTTTATGACCTGGGTGGCGGTACTTTCGACGTTTCCGTGATCGAGATCGCTGAAGTTGACGGCGAGCACCAGTTCGAAGTGTTGGCCACCAACGGTGACACCTTCCTCGGCGGTGAAGACTTCGACATTCGTCTGATCGACTACCTCGTTGACGAATTCAAGAAAGAAAGCGGCATGAACCTCAAAGGTGACCCGCTGGCCATGCAGCGCCTGAAAGAAGCCGCTGAGAAAGCCAAGATCGAGCTGTCGTCCGCTCAGTCGACCGACGTCAACCTGCCGTACATCACTGCAGACGCTACCGGTCCTAAGCACCTGAACGTGAAGATTTCGCGTGCCAAGCTCGAAGCACTGGTTGAAGACCTGGTTCAGCGCACCATCGAGCCTTGCCGTATCGCTATGAAAGACGCCGGTATCGACGTTGGCGCGATCAACGACGTGATTCTGGTCGGCGGTCAGACCCGTATGCCGCTGGTACAGAAGCTGGTGACCGATTTCTTCGGTAAAGAAGCACGTAAAGACGTGAACCCGGACGAAGCGGTTGCCATGGGTGCTGCGATCCAGGGCGCCGTTCTGGCCGGTGACGTGAAAGACGTTCTGCTGCTCGACGTCAGCCCGCTGACCCTGGGTATCGAAACCATGGGTGGCGTGATGACCGCGCTGATCGAGAAAAACACCACGATTCCTACCAAGAAATCGCAAGTGTTCTCGACTGCCGACGACAACCAGGGCGCTGTGACCATTCACGTTCTGCAAGGTGAGCGTAAGCAAGCCGCACAGAACAAGTCCCTGGGCAAGTTCGACCTGGCCGACATTCCACCAGCTCCACGTGGCGTGCCGCAGATCGAAGTGACCTTCGACATCGACGCTAACGGCATCCTGCACGTTGGTGCGAAAGACAAGGCGACCGGTAAAGAGCAGAAGATCACCATCAAGGCCAACTCCGGTCTGTCGGATGAAGAAATTCAGAAGATGGTTCGCGATGCCGAGCTGAACGCCGAGGAAGACCGCAAGTTCGCTGAACTGGCTGAATCCCGTAACAAGGGTGATGCACTGGTTCACTCGACTCGCAAAATGGTTACCGAAGCGGGCGACAAGGTCAGCGCTGAAGAGAAGACCGCGATCGAAGCCGCTGTGGTTGCACTGGAAGCCGCTGTGAAAGGCGACGACAAGGCTGCCATCGAAGCGAAGATCGAAGAGCTGTCGAAAGTCTCGGCTCCGGTCGCTCAGAAGATGTACGCCGAACAGGCTCAGCCTGCTGAAGGCGCGGCGCCGCACGACGAGAAAGCTGAAAAGGCTGACGATGTTGTCGATGCCGAGTTCGAAGAAGTCAAAGACCACAAGTAAGTTGTTGGTCGACCGGTTGACTGCCTTGCGGCGGTGACTGGTAGGATGTCGCCGCGCGGGAGCTTGCTCCCGCGTTGGCGTATCTGGAATACACGAATTTTTACAGCATGCGACAAGGTTCGCCTGCTGCTGGTATGGCCGGGAATGCTCCTGCTTTTCGCGCCGCAAGTACCAAATGAAACAAAGACCAGGATCGTTGAATTGACGTGAGTTGGGTCCGGGCCTGTATTGGGGCTCAACGAGTTTGGCCATCCTCAGGAGGGGTTTGCCGAACGTCCTCAAGAGTGCAAAAGACTTATGGCAAAGCGTGACTATTACGAAGTATTGGGTGTTGAGCGCGGTTCAAGCGATGCAGACCTGAAGAAGGCCTATCGTCGTCTGGCGATGAAGCATCACCCGGACCGTAATCCCGATGACAAAGCGTCGGAAGAACTGTTCAAAGAGGCCAACGAGGCCTACGAAGTATTGTCCGATTCGAGCAAGCGCGCGGCGTACGACCAGTACGGTCATGCTGGCGTCGACCCAAGCATGGGTGGCGGTGGCGCCGGTTTCGGCGGGCAGAACTTCTCCGACATCTTTGGCGATGTCTTCAGTGACTTCTTCGGTGGCGGTCGCGGCGGTTCCCGTGGTGGCGCCCAGCGTGGCAGCGATCTGCGCTATACCTTGGAGCTGAATCTGGAAGAAGCGGTGCGCGGCACTACCGTGAATATCCGCGTACCGACACTGGTCAATTGCAAGCCATGCGATGGTTCCGGCGCGAAGAAAGGCTCGTCGCCATCGACCTGCCCGACCTGCGGCGGCATCGGTCAGGTGCGCATGCAGCAGGGCTTCTTCTCGGTGCAGCAGACCTGCCCGCGTTGCCATGGCCAGGGCAAGATCATTTCCGATCCGTGCGACTCCTGCCACGGCGACGGTCGTGTCGAAGAGTACAAAACACTGTCGGTCAAAGTGCCGGCTGGCGTCGATACCGGTGACCGCATTCGTCTGTCCGGCGAAGGCGAGGCGGGTACTCAAGGTGGCCCGACTGGCGACCTGTACGTGGTGATCAACGTGCGCGAGCACGACATCTTCCAGCGCGATGGCAAGCACTTGTTCTGCGAAGTGCCGATCAGCTTCGTGGATGCGGCGCTCGGCGGCGAACTGGAAATCCCGACCCTCGACGGTCGCGTCAAACTGAAAATCCCTGAAGGCACCCAGACCGGCAAGCAGTTCCGTGTACGCGGCAAAGGCGTGGCGCCCGTGCGGGGCGGTGGTGCGGGCGACTTGATGTGCCGTGTAGCGGTGGAGACCCCGGTCAATCTGAATCGTCGTCAGCGCGAATTGCTCGAAGAATTCCGCAGCTCGCTGGCGGATGACAACAGCCACTCGCCAAAAACCACCGGTTGGTTCGATGGTGTGAAGCGCTTCTTCGGCGATCTGTAAGGAGTCGGCATGCGACGTATAGCTGTGATGGGCGCCGCCGGGCGCATGGGCAAGATTCTGGTCGAGGCCGTGCAGCAGCGCGCGCCGCTGACCGGCCTGACCGCGGCGATCGTTCGTCCCGGCAGTACGCTGATCGGGGTGGATGCCGGTGAGCTGGCTTCGCTGGGTCGCATCGGTGTGCCGTTGTCCGGCAATCTCGAATCGGTGGCTGAAGAGTTCGATGTACTGATCGATTTCACCCTGCCGGAAGTCATGCTGAAAAACCTCGCGTTCTGCCGCAAGGCCGGCAAGGCCATGGTCATCGGCACCACCGGGCTCGACGCTGCGCAAAAGCAGCTGCTGGCCGAGGCGGGCAAGGATATTCCGATCGTGTTCGCGGCCAACTTCAGTGTTGGGGTCAATCTGTCGCTGAAGCTGCTCGAAATGACCGCCCGGGTGCTGGGCGACGATGCCGACATCGAAATCATCGAGGCGCATCACCGGCACAAGATCGATGCGCCTTCGGGCACGGCGCTGCGCATGGGTGAAGTGATCGCCGATGCGCTGGATCGTGATCTGCAGAAGGTTGCGGTCTATGGCCGTGAAGGCCATACCGGCGCGCGAGAGCGGGAAACCATCGGTTTCGCTACCGTGCGTGGTGGTGATGTGGTTGGCGATCACACCGTGCTGTTCGCCTGTGAGGGCGAGCGCCTGGAGATCACGCACAAGGCTTCCAGTCGCATGACATTCGCCAAGGGTGCTGTGCGTGCGGCGTTGTGGCTGGATGGTCGCGAGCCGGGTCTGTACGACATGCAGGACGTGCTCGACCTGCATTGATTGACTGTTTTACCCAGCGCAAACGCCCGGTTTGCGCTGGTTTTTCTACACCGCGCGACGGCCTGTCGCATTCTCCGGCCTTTTAGGCTCTTTAGCGGTGGACCAAAAAAGCCTTTTTCTGTAAGCTACAGCTTTAGTGTGTCCACTAAAAGCGCGCAGAATAATTCAGTGAAGAAGCGGGGTGACGTGTCCATACGTCACTCCGCTTTTTTACAACCTGCGATTGCCCTTTCATGCGTTATTTACGGGAGGTCTTCTTGACTAAGCCAGCCATACTCGCCCTTGCTGATGGCAGCATTTTTCGCGGCGAAGCCATTGGAGCCGACGGTCAAACCGTTGGTGAGGTGGTGTTCAACACCGCAATGACCGGCTATCAGGAAATCCTTACCGATCCTTCCTACGCCCAGCAGATCGTTACCCTGACTTACCCGCACATCGGCAACACCGGCACCACGCCGGAAGACGCCGAGTCCGACCGCGTATGGTCCGCTGGCCTGGTCATCCGTGACCTGCCGCTGGTAGCGAGCAACTGGCGTAACACGATGTCCCTGTCCGACTACCTGAAAGCCAACAACGTTGTGGCAATCGCTGGTATCGATACTCGTCGCCTGACCCGCATCCTGCGTGAAAAAGGCGCACAGAACGGCTGCATCATGGCCGGCGACAACATCTCCGAAGAAGCTGCAATTGCCGCCGCGCAAGGCTTCCCGGGCCTGAAGGGCATGGATCTGGCAAAAGTCGTCAGCACCAAGGAAAAGTACGAATGGCGCTCAACTGTCTGGGAGCTGAAGACCGACAGCCACGCGACCATCGATGCCTCCGAGCTGCCATACCACGTGGTTGCCTACGACTACGGCGTCAAACTGAACATCCTGCGCATGCTGGTCGAGCGCGGCTGCCGCGTGACCGTGGTGCCGGCGCAAACCCCGGCTGCCGATGTGCTGGCACTCAAGCCGGACGGCGTGTTCCTGTCCAACGGCCCTGGTGACCCGGAGCCTTGCGACTACGCGATCAAGGCGATCAAGGAAGTGCTGGAAACCGAAATTCCGGTATTCGGTATCTGCCTCGGTCACCAGCTGCTGGCTCTGGCCTCCGGCGCCAAGACCCTGAAAATGGGTCACGGCCACCACGGTGCCAACCACCCGGTACAGGATCTGGACACTGGCGTCGTGATGATCACCAGCCAGAACCACGGTTTCGCGGTTGACGAAGCGACCCTGCCAACCAACGTGCGTGCGATTCACAAATCGCTGTTCGACGGCACCCTGCAAGGCATCGAGCGCACCGACAAGAGCGCGTTCAGCTTCCAGGGCCACCCTGAAGCGAGCCCGGGCCCGAACGATGTGGCGCCCCTGTTCGACCGCTTCATCAACGAGATGGCCAAGCGACGCTAAGCGTTCGCCTTGAGACTGTAGCGAGAAGCCCTCGAGGGCGGCCCCGACACCGGTGGCGCCCCTCAGGGCTTCAGAAATCGATCAAGACGGCTTGCCGACTGACCTGCGGATTTGAGTGACAAACCCATGCCAAAACGTACAGACATTAAAAGCATCCTGATTCTCGGCGCTGGCCCGATCGTTATCGGCCAGGCCTGCGAATTCGACTACTCCGGCGCCCAGGCCTGCAAAGCCCTGCGCGAAGAGGGTTACCGCGTCATCCTGGTGAACTCCAACCCGGCCACCATCATGACCGACCCGGACATGGCCGACGCGACCTACATCGAGCCGATCAAATGGCAGACCGTGGCCAAGATCATCGAAAAAGAGCGTCCGGATGCCGTGCTGCCAACCATGGGCGGCCAGACTGCTCTGAACTGCGCCCTGGACCTGGAGCGCGAAGGCGTTCTGGAAAAGTTCGGCGTGGAAATGATCGGCGCCAACGCCGACACCATCGACAAGGCTGAAGACCGTTCGCGTTTCGACAAGGCCATGAAGTCGATCGGCCTGGAATGCCCGCGTTCCGGTATCGCCCACAGCATGGAAGAAGCCAACGCCGTCCTCGAGCGTCTGGGTTTCCCGTGCATCATCCGTCCGTCCTTCACCATGGGTGGCACTGGTGGCGGTATCGCGTACAACCGTGAAGAGTTCGAAGAAATCTGCGCCCGCGGTCTGGACCTGTCGCCGACCAAAGAGCTGCTGATCGACGAATCGCTGATCGGCTGGAAAGAATACGAAATGGAAGTTGTCCGCGACAAAAAGGACAACTGCATCATCGTCTGCTCGATCGAAAACTTCGACCCGATGGGCGTGCACACCGGTGACTCGATCACTGTGGCTCCGGCACAGACCCTGACCGACAAGGAATACCAGATCCTGCGTAACGCCTCGCTGGCGGTACTGCGCGAGATCGGCGTCGAGACCGGCGGTTCCAACGTGCAGTTCGGCATCTGCCCGGACACCGGCCGCATGGTCGTGATCGAGATGAACCCGCGTGTATCGCGCTCCTCGGCACTGGCTTCGAAAGCCACCGGTTTCCCGATCGCCAAAGTCGCGGCCAAGCTGGCTGTGGGCTACACCCTCGACGAACTGTCGAACGACATCACCGGCGGCAAGACCCCGGCGTCCTTCGAACCGTCGATCGATTACGTCGTGACCAAGCTGCCACGTTTCGCTTTCGAGAAATTCGCCAACGCTGACGCACGCCTGACCACTCAAATGAAGTCGGTCGGCGAAGTCATGGCCATCGGCCGGACCTTCCAGGAATCCCTGCAGAAAGCCCTGCGCGGTCTGGAAGTCGGTGTCTGCGGTCTGGACGAGAAGCTCGACCTGAGCAATCCGGAAAGCATGAGCATCCTCAAGCGCGAGCTGACCGTGCCGGGCGCCGAGCGTATCTGGTACGTGGCGGACGCCTTCCGCGCCGGCATGACCGTCGAAGACATCTTCGGCATGAACATGATCGACCCGTGGTTCCTGGTACAGATCGAAGATCTGATCAAGGACGAAGAGAAGGTCAAGACCCTCGGTCTGTCCGCCATCGACCGCGACCTGATGTTCAAGCTCAAGCGCAAAGGCTTCTCCGATCAGCGTCTGGCCAAGCTGCTGGGTGTGACCGAGAAGAACCTGCGTACTCACCGTCAAAAACTGGAAGTGTTCCCGGTCTACAAGCGCGTTGACACCTGCGCTGCCGAGTTCGCCACCGACACCGCGTACCTCTACTCGACGTACGAGGAAGAGTGCGAAGCCGCGCCGTCCGGTCGCGACAAGATCATGATTCTGGGTGGCGGTCCGAACCGTATCGGCCAGGGCATCGAGTTCGACTACTGCTGCGTACACGCCGCCCTCGCACTGCGCGAAGACGGCTACGAAACCATCATGGTCAACTGCAACCCGGAAACCGTTTCCACCGACTACGACACTTCCGACCGTCTGTACTTCGAGCCGGTAACCCTGGAAGACGTGCTGGAAATCTGCCGCGTCGAGAAGCCGAAAGGCGTAATCGTCCAGTACGGGGGCCAGACGCCGCTGAAACTGGCGCGTGCCCTCGAAGCCGCTGGCGTGCCGATCATCGGTACCAGCCCTGATGCGATCGACCGTGCCGAAGACCGTGAGCGCTTCCAGCAAATGGTTGAGCGCCTGAACCTGCGTCAGCCGCCAAACGCCACCGTGCGCAGCGAAGACGAAGCCGTTCGCGCTGCCGCGAAAATCGGTTATCCGCTGGTGGTTCGCCCGTCCTACGTACTGGGCGGCCGCGCGATGGAAATCGTTTACAAGGAAGACGAACTCAAGCGCTACCTGCGTGACGCGGTGCAAGTGTCCAACGACAGCCCGGTGCTGCTCGACCACTTCCTCAACTGCGCCATCGAGATGGACGTAGATGCGGTCTGCGACGGCAAAGACGTGGTGATCGGCGCGATCATGCAGCACATCGAACAGGCGGGCGTTCACTCCGGTGACTCCGCGTGCTCGCTGCCGCCGTACTCGCTGCCGGCACACATCCAGGACGAGATGCGCGAACAGGTCAAGAAAATGGCCCTGGAACTGGGCGTTGTCGGCCTGATGAACGTGCAACTGGCGCTGCAGGGCGAAGACATCTACGTCATCGAAGTCAACCCGCGCGCTTCGCGTACCGTGCCGTTCGTGTCCAAGTGCATCGGTGTTTCCCTGGCAATGATCGCTGCTCGCGTCATGGCCGGTAAGACCCTGAAGGAAATCGGCTTCACCAAGGAAATCATCCCGAACTTCTACAGCGTGAAAGAGGCGGTGTTCCCGTTCGCCAAATTCCCTGGTGTTGACCCGATCCTCGGCCCAGAGATGAAGTCCACCGGTGAAGTGATGGGCGTCGGCGACACCTTCGGTGAAGCATTCGCCAAGGCCCAGATGGGCGCCAGCGAAGTGCTGCCGACCGGCGGTACCGCGTTCATCAGCGTGCGTGACGATGACAAGCCGCTGGTTGCAGGCGTGGCCCGTGATCTGATCAACTTGGGCTTCGAAGTGGTCGCCACTGCCGGCACTGCCAAGCTGATCGAAGCTGCAGGCCTGAAAGTGCGCCGTGTGAACAAGGTGACCGAGGGGCGTCCGCACGTGGTCGATATGATCAAGAATGACGAAGTCACTCTGATCATCAACACCACCGAAGGCCGTCAGTCGATCGCTGATTCCTACTCCATTCGTCGTAATGCCCTGCAGCACAAGATCTACTGCACCACCACCATTGCTGCGGGCGAAGCTATCTGCGAAGCGCTGAAGTTCGGTCCCGAGAAGACCGTGCGCCGCTTGCAGGATCTACACGCAGGATTGAAGGCATGATCAAATACCCAATGACCGTCCAGGGCGCGAAAGCCCTGGAAGAAGAACACGCTCACCTGACCAAGGTCGTTCGTCCAAAGCTCAGCCAGGACATCGGTACCGCTCGCGAGTTGGGTGACCTGAAGGAAAACGCTGAATACCATGCCGCCCGCGAACAGCAAGGCATGGTCGAGGCGCGGATCCGTGACATCGAAGGCCGGATTCAGAATCAGGTCATCATCGACGTCACGACTATCCCGCACACCGGCAAAGTGATCTTCGGTACTACCGTCGAAATCGCCAACGTCGAGACTGATGAGAGCGTCACTTACCACATCGTGGGTGAGGATGAGGCTGACTTCAAACTCGGCAAGATTTCGGTCGGCTCACCATTGGCCCGTGCCTTGATCGGCAAGGAAGAGGGTGATGTGGTTGCCGTGAAAACGCCGAGTGGCGTTATCGAGTACGAGATTGTCGAAGTCCGTCACATCTGAAGGCAGGCGCCCGCTACGTGCGGGCGCCATGCTTTGGCAGCTGACCCAGATGTTGTGGGTCGGCGGCTTCTGGTTGATACATCTCGGTTTGCGACCGGTGTTGGGCAAGATTGGCCTGGCACCGTTGCTGATCGATGAAGTTGCCGATGCATTCGAAGTGCCGGTGGCGGGTTTTGCCGCGGCATGCGTGATTTTTCAGGCTTTGGTGCTGGTACAGGCCGATGGCCTTGCCAGTCTATGGCGGGATTTTCGCGGGCAGGTGTTGCTGATGGCGTTGTATGCGTGTGCGATGTTTATTGCAGTGCGTGTCGGCTGGCCGCAAGCGCAGCGCTGGCAGGAGTTCAGTTTTCTGGTGTTGGGCTTCTCCGGTGTGGTGTTGGTGTTGCAACCGCTGCCGGGATGGAGTGGCAGGGTGCGCGAAGCACACCCTTGACCCTTGTCATCACTTGAAGCGATGAACGTTCGACAGCTGCTTGTTGACGCTGAAGTTCTTGCGATAAACCAGTGCCATCTTGCCGATGACCTGAACCAGGTCAGCCTTGCCGACCTTGCACAACTCTGCAATGTGCGCCAGGCGCGACTCGCGATCGAGGATGTTGAGCTTGATCTTGATCAGCTCGTGATCCGCCAGTGCGCGTTCGAGTTCGGCTAATACACCTTCAGTCAGACCGTTGTCCGCCACCGTCAAAACCGGCTTCAGGTGGTGGCCAATGGATTTGTACTGTTTCTTCTGCTCTGGAGTGAGCGGCATAATCTGACCCTTTCGTCTGGATTCTGTAAAATGGCGGCCATTTTACCCGAGGGTTCGTGGATCCGCCCAATTAATCACGACCCTAATCATCGAGGTGCCCAATGGCGCGTTCCAAGACAAGCCTTGGTTGGCTGAAACGACATGTCAACGATCCTTATGTGAAGCAGGCGCAGAAGGATGGCTACCGTTCGCGTGCAAGTTACAAGCTTCTGGAGATCCAGGAGAAATACAAGCTGATCCGTTCCGGCATGAGCGTTGTCGACCTGGGCGCAGCGCCCGGCGGCTGGTCGCAGGTCACCAGCCGGCTGATTGGCGGTCAGGGGCGTCTGATCGCTTCGGACATTCTGGAAATGGACAGCATTCCGGACGTGACCTTCATTCAAGGGGACTTCACCGAAGACGAAGTGCTTGCGCGGATTCTTGAGGCTGTGGGTAATTCGCAGGTGGACCTTGTGATTTCCGATATGGCCCCCAATATGAGTGGTACGCCTGAAGTGGATATGCCGAAAGCCATGTTCCTTTGCGAACTGGCGCTTGATCTGGCGGAACGGATACTCAAGCCGGGTGGCAATTTCGTGATCAAGATCTTTCAGGGTGAAGGTTTCGATGTTTACCTGAAGGATGCTCGCAAGAAATTCGACAAGATCCAGATGATCAAGCCGGATTCTTCTCGAGGCAGCTCCCGCGAGCAATATATGCTGGCTTGGGGTTACCGCGGTGGTAACGAGTAAAACGAGGTTTTTTGCCGGGGCGATAGGTTTTTCGTATTTTGCCCCGCGTGCATAAGCGAATATTGTGTAGAAAGTGTTTCACAAAGGGTTACAGACGGCGCCTGCCAGAGTTGTAGGTAATGTAGTAAGTTAGGCCGGTGAATATCATGCGAAGCGCGCGCCAGTAGCGGAGCTTGCTTCAGAGGGTAGTTAATTGAACGATATGGCAAAGAATCTGATCCTGTGGTTGATCATCGCGGCAGTCCTCGTGACGGTGATGAACAACTTCTCCAGCCCTAACGAGCCGCAGACCCTCAACTATTCCGACTTCATCCAGCAGGTCAAGGATGGCAAGGTCGAGCGCGTAGCCGTTGACGGCTATGTGATTACCGGCAAGCGCAACGATGGCGACAGCTTCAAGACCATTCGTCCGGCGATCCAGGACAATGGCCTGATCGGCGACCTGGTCGACAACCACGTTGTGGTTGAGGGCAAGCAGCCTGAACAGCAAAGCATCTGGACTCAACTCCTGGTGGCGAGCTTCCCGATCCTGGTGATCATCGCGGTGTTCATGTTCTTCATGCGCCAGATGCAGGGCGGTGCTGGCGGCAAGGGCGGACCGATGAGCTTCGGCAAGAGCAAGGCACGCCTGCTTTCCGAAGATCAGGTGAAAACCACCCTGGCTGACGTTGCAGGTTGCGACGAAGCCAAGGAAGAGGTCGGCGAACTGGTTGAGTTCCTGCGTGATCCGGGCAAGTTTCAGCGCCTGGGTGGTCGTATTCCTCGCGGCGTATTGATGGTCGGCCCTCCGGGTACCGGTAAAACCTTGCTGGCCAAGGCGATTGCCGGCGAAGCGAAGGTTCCGTTCTTCACTATTTCCGGTTCCGACTTCGTTGAAATGTTCGTGGGTGTTGGCGCAAGCCGCGTTCGCGACATGTTCGAGCAGGCCAAGAAGCATGCGCCGTGCATCATCTTCATCGACGAAATCGACGCCGTCGGTCGCCACCGTGGCGCCGGCATGGGCGGCGGTCACGACGAGCGTGAGCAGACTCTCAACCAGTTGCTGGTAGAGATGGATGGCTTTGAAATGAATGACGGCATCATCGTGATCGCCGCTACCAACCGTCCTGACGTACTCGACCCTGCGCTGCTGCGTCCGGGCCGTTTCGACCGTCAGGTCGTTGTAGGTTTGCCGGATATCCGTGGTCGCGAGCAGATCCTCAAGGTTCACATGCGCAAAGTGCCAATGGGTGACGACGTTGCCCCGGCCGTTATCGCACGTGGTACCCCGGGCTTCTCTGGTGCCGATCTGGCCAACCTGGTCAACGAAGCGTCGCTGTTCGCTGCACGCAGCGGCAAGCGCATCGTCGAAATGAAAGAGTTCGAACTGGCCAAAGACAAGATCATGATGGGCGCCGAGCGCAAATCGATGGTCATGTCCGAGAAAGAGAAGCAGAACACCGCTTATCACGAAGCGGGTCACGCTATTGTCGGTCGCGTCGTACCTGAGCATGATCCGGTCTACAAGGTTTCGATCATTCCACGTGGTCGTGCGCTGGGTGTGACCATGTTCCTGCCGGAAGAAGATCGCTACAGCCTGTCCAAACGTGCGTTGATCAGTCAGATCTGCTCGCTGTACGGTGGCCGTATCGCCGAAGAAATGACCCTTGGTTTCGACGGTGTGACCACCGGCGCTTCCAACGACATCATGCGTGCCAGTCAGATTGCGCGGAACATGGTGACCAAGTGGGGTCTGTCGGAAAAGCTCGGTCCGCTGATGTACGCCGAAGAAGAGGGTGAAGTGTTCCTCGGTCGCGGTGGTGGCGGTCAGAATGCAAGTTTCTCCGGTGAGACTGCCAAGCTGATCGACTCCGAAGTGCGCAGCATCATTGACCAGTGCTACGGCACGGCCAAGCAGATCCTCACGGACAACCGTGACAAGCTGGATGCCATGGCTGATGCGCTGATGAAGTACGAAACCATCGATGCCGAGCAGATCGACGACATCATGGCGGGTCGTACGCCTCGCGAACCGCGTGACTGGACCGGTGGCACGGGTACGCCCCCGCCTCCAGTGATTCAGGATGAGCGCCCGGAAACACCGATCGGCGGTCCGGCTGCTGACGTTTAAGGTTTGAAATGACTTCTGTACAGTCCCTGACCCGGTTGCCTTGCGGCAATCGGGTTCTTGATTTGGCCCAGACGCATGTCATGGGTATTCTCAATGTCACTCCCGATTCCTTTTCCGACGGTGGCCGGTACAACCAGCTCGACGTGGCCTTGCGTCACGCCGAAGCCATGGTGGCTGCTGGTGCGACGCTGATCGATGTCGGCGGCGAATCGACCCGGCCTGGCGCTCGAGCGGTTTCGCCGTTGGAGGAGTTGGAACGCGTAGCTCCGATCGTGGAGTTGATCAATCGCGAGCTGGATGTAGTCATCTCGGTCGATACTTCGACGCCAGCGGTGATGCGTGAAACGGCGCGCCTGGGTGCCGGGTTGATCAATGATGTGCGCTCGCTGCGCCGCGATGGCGCGCTGGATGCCGCAGCCGCGACCGGGTTGCCGGTCTGCCTGATGCACATGCTCGGCGAGCCGGGTGACATGCAGGACAATCCGCACTATCAGGACGTTACCCGGGAAGTGGGTGAGTTTCTGGCAGAGCGCATGACTCAATGCGCGGCGGCGGGTATTCCTGCCGAACGGATCATTCTTGATCCCGGTTTCGGTTTCGCGAAAACCCTGCAGCACAATCTAAGCTTGTTCAAGCATATGGAAGCCCTGCATGCGCTGGGGCGTCCGCTATTGGTCGGTGTCTCACGCAAAAGCATGATCGGCCACGCATTGAACCGCCCCGTGGGTGAGCGTCTTTATGGTGGTCTGGCTCTCGCAGCACTCGCGTCGGTTAAAGGAGCGCGTATATTGCGCGTCCATGATGTGGCGGAAACGGTAGACGTGGTGCGCATGCTCGCGGCCGTGGAATCAGCCGAATAAGAATGATGGAGCACTTATGAGCAAGAAATACTTTGGTACTGACGGTATTCGTGGTCGTGTCGGTGAATATCCGATCACTCCTGACTTCATGCTTAAGCTCGGCTGGGCGGCGGGCATGGCCTTTCGCAAGATGGGCGCCTGCAAGGTGCTGGTCGGCAAGGACACGCGCATCTCTGGCTACATGTTCGAATCGGCACTTGAAGCAGGCCTGACCTCGGCTGGTGCGGACGTGATGCTGCTCGGTCCGATGCCGACGCCGGCCATTGCTTATCTGGCGCGCACGTTCCAGGCTGAAGCCGGGATCGTGATCAGTGCTTCGCACAATCCGCATGACGATAACGGCATCAAGTTTTTCTCCGGCAAGGGCACAAAGCTGCCTGATGAGCTGGAGCTGATGATCGAAGAGCTGCTCGATACCCCAATGACTGTGGTTGAGTCGAGCAAGATCGGCAAGGTGTCGCGCATCAATGACGCCTCCGGCCGCTACATCGAATTCTGCAAAAGCAGTGTGCCGACCGGTACCAGCTTTTCCGGTTTGAAGATCGTGATCGATTGTGCGCACGGTGCGACCTACAAGGTTGCTCCGAGTGTGTTCCGTGAGCTGGGTGCTGAAGTGGTCGTGCTGTCGGCGCAGCCCAACGGTCTGAACATCAATGACAATTGCGGCTCGACCCATATGGGTCAGCTGCAGGCCGCGGTTCTGGCCGAGCACGCTGATCTGGGCATCGCCTTTGATGGTGACGGTGATCGGGTGTTGATGGTTGATCACACTGGCGCCATCGTTGATGGTGATGAGTTGCTGTTCATCATTGCGCGCGATCTGCACGGGCGGGGCAAATTGCAGGGCGGCGTAGTCGGTACGCTGATGAGCAACCTGGGTCTTGAACTCGCGCTGGCAGAGCTCTCGATACCATTCATTCGTGCCAATGTCGGTGACCGTTATGTGATCGCCGAACTGCTGGAGCGCGACTGGCTGGTAGGCGGTGAAAACTCGGGGCATATCGTCTGCTTCAATCACACCACCACCGGTGATGCGATCATTGCTGCGCTCCAGGTGCTGATGGCACTGAAGGCCCGCAATGAAGGTCTTGCGCAAACGCGTCAGGCCTTGCGCAAGTGTCCTCAGGTGCTGATCAATGTGCGTTTTGGTGGCGGTGAAAGTCCGCTTGAGCATCCGGCGGTCAAGGAAGCCAGTGCGCGTGTCACCCAGGCAATGGCGGGGCGTGGCCGGGTACTTCTGCGCAAGTCCGGTACAGAGCCTTTGGTGCGTGTGATGGTCGAAGGTGAGGATGAAACTCAGGTTCGCAGCTACGCCGAAGAACTGGCACAACTGGTAAGTGAAGTTTCTGCCTGATTCGGCTTGCCAGCCATGATTGTGTTGGGTAACATCTGCGCCCACTTTGACCGACGAGGTACAGCATGCGTCGCCCTATGGTAGCTGGTAACTGGAAGATGCACGGTACCCGCGCCAGCGTCGCTGAGCTGATCAACGGCCTTCGTCATCTGGCCTTGCCAAGCGGTGTTGATGTCGCGGTATTCCCGCCTTGCTTGCATATCAATCAAGTGATTGATGGCTTGAAAGGCAAATCGATTTCGGTCGGTGCGCAGAATTCTGCGGTGGAATCCATGCAAGGTGCATTGACCGGTGAAATTGCACCGAGTCAGTTGGTGGATGCAGGTTGTTCCCTGGTGCTTGTCGGGCACTCCGAACGCCGCCAGATAATGGGCGAGCGAGACGGGATGCTGAATCGCAAGTTCGCAGCGGCACAGGCATGTGGCTTGATTCCGGTGTTGTGTGTAGGGGAAACCCTCGAGCAGCGCGAAGCCGGAAAAACTCTTGAAGTTGTCGGGCGTCAGCTGGGCAGCATCATCGAGGAGCTGGGTGTTGGTGCCTTTGCCAAGGCAGTCATTGCTTACGAGCCTGTCTGGGCCATTGGTACCGGACTGACTGCAACGCCGCAACAGGCTCAGGATGTGCATAAAGCCATTCGCGAGCAGTTGGCGGCAGAGAATTCTGAAGTCGCACGAGGTGTGCGGCTTCTATACGGCGGCAGCGTGAAGGCGGCCAATGCGGTCGAACTGTTCGGCATGCCGGATATCGATGGGGGGCTCATTGGTGGAGCTTCCCTGAATGCAGATGAGTTCGGTGCGATTTGTCGCGCCGCGGGAAACTGAAAAAATGCTGGAAACAGTCGTAGTCGTTTTTCATCTGCTGGGTGCATTGGGCGTAGTTGCTCTGGTTTTGCTGCAGCAGGGTAAGGGTGCGGACGCTGGCGCGTCTTTCGGAGCAGGTGCTTCAAATACTGTGTTCGGAAGCCAAGGTTCCTCTACCTTTCTTAGTAAGTTTACTGCTATACTTGCCGCCGGTTTCTTCATAACCAGCTTGGGGTTAGGTTACTTTGCTAAAGAGAAGGCTCATCAGCTGACTCAAGCAGGTTTGCCAGATCCAGCAGTGTTGGAAGTACCTAAGCAACAACAACCGGCTTCTGATGATGTCCCGGTGCTTCAAGAGCAAAAGTCGGCTACTCCAGCGACTGACGTACCTCCAGCTCAAGAGCAGAAGTAAGAAGGGTTTCAAACGTAGTTTTGCCGAGGTGGTGGAATTGGTAGACACGCAACCTTGAGGTGGTTGTGCCCATAGGGTGTAGGGGTTCGAGTCCCCTTCTCGGTACCAATTAGTCAGGAGAGCCCGCTGTTGCGGGCTTTCTTGCAGGTGGAAGGTTACATTGACCCTATAAGGGATCGGTCGTATACTTCCGCCCCAGCTTTGTCGCGGGGTGGAGCAGTCTGGTAGCTCGTCGGGCTCATAACCCGAAGGTCGTCGGTTCAAATCCGGCCCCCGCAACCAGTTTAAGGAGCCCCTTTTCAGGGGCTTTTTGTTAGCTGGACACTTTCTACGCCGATGTTCGACGGCGTTTCAAGGATGGGCGTTTCGCCCATTTTTTTATTTTGCAGCGCATGCATTTACATGCACGAGGGGGTTCAGGTGTCGAGCAAGCTAGAAGAGTTGCAGGCCTTGTTGGCCCCGGTGGTCGTGGCCCTAGGCTATGAATGCTGGGGTATCGAGTTTTCGGCTCAAGGTCGTCACTCGATGTTGCGCGTTTATATCGATAAAGAGGGTGGCGTGCTGGTGGACGATTGCGCCATTGTCAGCCGTCAGATCAGCGGTGTCCTGGATGTTGAAGATCCGATCTCCGTTGAATACACCCTCGAAGTTTCCTCGCCTGGCATGGAACGCCCACTGTTCACTCTTGAGCAGTTTGCAAAATTTGCCGGTGAACAAGTGAAGATCAAGCTGCGCTCGCCTTTTGAAGGTCGACGCAACTTTCAGGGCCTTCTGCGCGGTGTAGAAGAACAGGATGTCGTGGTGCAGGTAGATGACCATGAATTCCTGTTGCCGATCGATATGATCGACAAGGCCAACATTATTCCCAGTTTTGACTGAGACGCGGATCCCGCGGATCCAATGGCTTGCGAAAGGCGAGGCGTACGATGAGCAAAGAAGTACTGCTGGTTGTTGAGTCGGTATCCAATGAAAAGGGCGTACCGGCAAGCGTGATTTTTGAAGCGCTGGAGCTGGCTCTGGCCACTGCTACCAAAAAGCGTTTTGAAGACGAAGTTGACCTGCGTGTGGAAATTAATCGCCACACCGGTTCCTACGAGACTTTCCGTCGCTGGACAGTCGTCGAAGAGAATGATCTCGACGATCCTGCGATCGAAACCTGGCCAAGCAAGGTTGCCGAAACGCATCCGGGCGCCAAGGTCGGCGACGTCGTCGAAGAAAAGATCGAATCCATCGAGTTCGGCCGCATTGCAGCACAGACCGCCAAACAGGTCATCGTGCAGAAAGTGCGTGAAGCCGAGCGCGCTCAAGTGGTCGACGCCTATCGCGAGCGCCTGGGAGAAATCATCTCCGGCACCGTGAAGAAAGTCACCCGCGACAATGTGATCGTCGATCTGGGCAACAACGCCGAAGCGTTGCTGGCCCGTGAAGACATCATTTCTCGCGAAACCTTCCGTGTCGGTGTGCGTCTGCGTGCACTGCTCAAGGAAATCCGCACCGAGAACCGCGGCCCGCAGCTGATCCTGTCGCGTACCGCGCCGGAAATGCTGATCGAGCTGTTCCGTATCGAAGTGCCGGAAATCGCTGAAGGCCTGATCGAAGTCATGGCGGCGTCCCGTGATCCGGGTTCGCGTGCCAAGATCGCTGTCCGTTCCAAGGACAAACGCATCGACCCGCAGGGCGCGTGCATCGGTATGCGCGGTTCGCGCGTCCAGGCCGTGTCGGGCGAGTTGGGTGGCGAGCGTGTCGATATCGTCCTGTGGGACGATAACCCGGCGCAGTTCGTGATCAATGCCATGTCGCCGGCAGAAGTGGCGGCCATTATCGTTGACGAGGATGCCCATGCAATGGACATCGCCGTTGGCGCAGACAATCTGGCTCAGGCCATCGGTCGAGGTGGTCAGAACGTGCGTCTGGCGAGCCAGTTGACTGGCTGGACCCTGAACGTGATGACCGAATCGGACATCCAGGCTAAGCAGCAAGCAGAAACCGGCGACATCCTGCGCAACTTCATCGACGAGCTGGAAGTCGACGAAGAACTGGCTCAGGTGCTGGTAGATGAAGGCTTCACCAGCCTGGAAGAGATTGCCTACGTACCGTTGGAAGAAATGCTCAACATCGACGGCTTTGACGAAGATATCGTCAACGAGCTTCGCGCTCGTGCCAAGGATCGTTTGTTGACCAAAGCCATCGCTACTGAGGAAAAGCTGGCAGACGCCCATCCGGCCGAAGACCTGCTCTCGCTTGAGGGTATGGACAAGGATTTGGCGATGGAACTGGCGGTGCGCGGCGTAATTACCCGCGAAGACCTGGCCGAGCAGTCTATTGACGACCTGCTCGACATCGACGGCATTGACGATGATCGTGCCGGCAAGTTGATCATGGCCGCCCGAGCCCACTGGTTCGAGTAATTAGGCGCGGCCTGAGGAGAGAAGTGCATGACGCAAGTCACGGTGAAACAACTGGCCGATGAGGTCAAAACACCGGTAGAGCGCCTGTTGCAGCAGATGCGTGAGGCAGGTCTGCCGCACACCGCCGCCGAAGAAAATGTGACTGACAGTGAGAAGCAATCCCTGCTGACTCACTTGAAGAGCAGCCACAAGGCGAAAGTGGAAGAACCACGCAAGATCACGCTGCAGCGTAAAACCACCAGCACCCTGCGTGTGGCTGGTAGCAAGAGCATCAGCGTTGAAGTTCGCAAGAAGAAAGTTTTCGTACAGCGTAGCCCGGAAGAAATCGAAGCCGAGCGCAAGCGTGAACTGGAAGAGCGTCGCGCAGTAGAAAATGCTGCTCGTCAGAAGGCTGAAGAAGAAGCCAAGCAGCGCGCTGAAGAAGAAGCGCGTCGCCAGCCTGCTGCTGCGCCGTCCGCTCCTGCCGAAGCTGTTGCAGCACCTGCGCCAGTCGCTGAACCAGTGCGCGACGCCGCGCCGGTTGCTGCTGCGCCGGCTGCCGACACTCGCAAGCGTGACGAACAGCGCCGTCCGGACAAGCCACGTGCCGACGATAACAATCGTCGCGGCGGTGGTGGCGATGGCGAGCGCAAAAACGCTCCGCATCGCGCATCGGTCAAAGAAAAAGCGCCGGCTCCACGTGTGGCGCCACGCACTACCGACGAAGAAAGCGATGGCTTCCGTCGTGGTGGTCGCGGCAAGGCCAAGCTGAAAAAACGCAACGCTCACGGTTTCCAGAACCCTACCGGTCCTGTCGTGCGTGAAGTGAAGATCGGCGAGACCATCACTGTTGGCGATCTCGCTCAGCAGATGTCGGTCAAGGCTGCTGAAATCATCAAGTTCATGTTCAAACTGGGCACTCCAGCGACCATCAACCAGGTACTCGATCAGGAAACTGCTCAACTGGTAGCTGAAGAGCTGGGCCACAAAGTGACCCTGGTCAGCGACACCGCCCTGGAAGATTCCCTGGCCGAGTCCCTGAAGTTTGAAGGTGAGGCAGTTTCCCGTGCGCCAGTCGTGACCGTAATGGGCCACGTTGACCACGGTAAGACTTCCCTGCTCGACTACATCCGTCGTGCCAAGGTAGCAGCGGGCGAAGCCGGCGGCATTACCCAGCACATCGGTGCGTACCACGTTGAAACCGACCGCGGCATGGTGACGTTCCTCGATACCCCTGGTCACGCTGCGTTTACCGCAATGCGTGCCCGTGGTGCCAAGGCGACCGACATCGTGATCCTGGTGGTTGCGGCGGACGACGGCGTGATGCCGCAAACCATCGAGGCTGTTCAGCACGCTCAGGCGGCTGGCGTTCCTCTGGTGGTTGCGGTGAACAAGATCGATAAGCCGGGTGCCGACCTCGATCGCATCCGCAGCGAACTGTCGGTTCACGGCGTGACCTCCGAAGACTGGGGCGGCGACACTCCATTCGTACCGGTCTCGGCGAAAATGGGTACCGGCGTTGACGAGCTGCTCGAAGCGGTTCTGCTGCAGGCCGAAGTACTCGAACTGACCGCCACTCCATCGGCTCCTGGCCGTGGTGTAGTCGTCGAATCGCGTCTGGACAAGGGCCGTGGCCCGGTAGCCACTGTTCTGGTTCAGGACGGTACGCTGCGTCAAGGCGACATGGTGCTGGTCGGCTCGAACTATGGCCGCGTGCGCGCCATGCTCGACGAGAACGGCAAGCCGATCAAGGAAGCAGGTCCGGCCATTCCGGTCGAGATCCTGGGTCTTGACGGTACGCCGGACGCTGGCGACGAGATGAGCGTGGTTGCCGACGAGAAGAAAGCCCGTGAAGTGGCTCTGTTCCGTCAAGGCAAGTTCCGCGAAGTCAAACTGGCTCGCGCTCACGCCGGCAAGCTGGAAAACATCTTCGAAAACATGGGCCAGGAAGAGAAGAAGACGCTCAACATCGTCCTCAAATCCGACGTCCGTGGTTCGCTGGAAGCTTTGCAGGGCGCTCTGAACGGCCTGGGCAACGACGAAGTGCAAGTGCGCGTAGTCGGTGGCGGTGTCGGTGGTATCACCGAATCCGACGCCAACCTGGCACTGGCTTCCAACGCTGTACTGTTCGGCTTCAACGTGCGTGCCGATGCTGGCGCACGGAAGATCGTCGAGCAGGAAGGTCTGGACATGCGTTACTACAACGTGATCTACGACATCATCGAAGACGTCAAGAAAGCCCTGACCGGCATGCTCGGCAGCGATGTTCGCGAGAACATCCTGGGTGTGGCCGAAGTGCGTGATGTGTTCCGTTCGCCGAAGTTTGGCGCGATCGCCGGTTGCATGGTGATCGAAGGTGTTGTGCACCGTAACCGTCCGATCCGTGTACTGCGTGAAGACATCGTTATCTTCGAAGGCGAGCTGGAATCCCTGCGCCGCTTCAAGGATGACGCTTCCGAAGTACGTGCCGGCATGGAATGCGGTATCGGCGTGAAGAGCTACAACGACGTCAAAGTCGGTGACAAGATCGAAGTCTTCGAGAAGGTTCAGGTTGCTCGCAGCCTCTGACTCGCGCACTTCAAGGGCCACGCCGAGCCGCCGCATGCAGATGCGCGCCACGGCGTCAGGACTCTAAACGCAACGCCCGGTCTGGCTTTTGTCAGGCCGGGCGTTTGCCGCTTTCAGACCTTGCGGGTTTCACCGTGGGGCAGTAACAGGTAACAAAATCATGGCAAAAGAATACAGCCGTACCCAACGTATCGGCGATCAGATGCAGCGTGAGCTGGCCCAGCTGATCCGTCGTGAAGTCAAAGATCCGCGCGTCGGCCTGGTCACCATTACCGCTGTGGAAGTCAGCCGTGACGTCGGTCACGCGAAGATCTTCATCACCGTGATGGGGCAGGACAACGCTGAAGACATCGCGCAAAGCATCAAGGTGCTCAACGCTGCCGCAGGTTTCCTGCGCATGCAGCTGGCCCGTGAAATGAAGCTGCGCAGCGTGCCGCAATTGCACTTCCACTACGACGAAAGCGTCGTGCGTGGCGCGCATCTGTCGGCCCTGATCGAGCGCGCCGTGGCTGAGGACAATCAGCACGTGGTCGCTGCACCTGAAGACACCAAGGAGTAATTCGGTGGCTCAGGTCAAACGTATCCGTCGTAACGTCAGCGGTATCATCCTGCTCGACAAGCCTCTGGGGTTCACCTCCAACGCCGCGTTGCAGAAGGTTCGCTGGTTGCTCAACGCCGAGAAGGCCGGTCACACCGGCAGTCTCGACCCGCTGGCCACCGGTGTCTTGCCGCTGTGCTTTGGTGAGGCAACGAAGTTCTCGCAATACCTGCTCGATTCCGACAAGGGTTACGAAACCCTGGCGCAACTGGGCAAGACCACTACCACGGCGGACGCCGAGGGTGAGGTTTTGCAGGAGCGCCCGGTGACCGTTGGTCGCGCCGATGTCGAAGCGGTTCTGCCGAAATTTCGTGGGCAAATCAGTCAGATACCGCCGATGTACTCGGCACTCAAGCGTGACGGTCAGCCGCTGTACAAGCTGGCCCGTGCAGGCGAAGTAGTGGAGCGCGAACCGCGTTCTGTTACTATTGCGCGCTTGGAATTGCTGGCCTTCGAAGGCGATACTGCGCGTCTTGCGGTGGATTGCAGCAAGGGCACCTATATCCGCACCCTGGTGGAGGATATCGGTGAGCAACTCGGTTGTGGTGCGTACGTCGCAGAACTGCGTCGTACCCAGGCCGGGCCTTTCACCCTGGCGCAGACCGTGACCCTCGAAGAGCTGGAAGCGGTACATGCCGAAGGCGGCAACGAAGCGGTCGACCGCTTCCTGATGCCATCGGACAGCGGCCTGCAGGGTTGGCCGCTGCTGCACTTCTCCGAAGCGAGTGCGTTCTACTGGCTCAACGGCCAGCCGGTACGTGCCCCGGATGCTCCGAAGTTCGGCATGGTACGGGTACAGGATCACAATGGTCGCTTCATCGGTATCGGTGAAGTGAGCGAAGACGGGCGCATCGCGCCGCGTCGACTGATTCGGTCAGAATGACCGAACGAGTGTGGCTGTTAACAGGCACGGTCACTACTCATTTATAGATACAGGGATTTGTCCCTGGCCTGTTGAAACTGTTTTTGAAACAGTTTCCTGATAAAAGGATTGCCTCATGGCTCTCGACGTTCAAGAAAAAGCTCAAATCGTTGCCGACTACCAGCAAGCTGTTGGTGATACTGGTTCGCCAGAAGTGCAAGTTGCACTGCTGACCGCCAACATCAACAAACTGCAAGGTCACTTCAAGGCCAACGGTAAAGACCACCACTCCCGTCGTGGTCTGATCCGCATGGTAAACCAGCGTCGCAAGCTGCTGGATTACCTGAAAGGCAAAGATCTGAGCCGTTACAGCGCTCTGATCGGCCGCCTGGGTCTGCGTCGCTAATCAGCGATTGCGCTATGAGGTTGGTTGTCTGTCAGGCATCAGCGGTTTTCCGTTGGTGGCTGGCAGGCTCCCAGCCTCAAGTTTTATCTGCACTACCGTTTTACCCGGACAGTCAGCGGGCCGATTCCCGACATTGCCCAAGAATTTCGCAAGAAACCAGTTCCCCCAAGAGCCACAAAGAAGGTAGGACACCGTGAACCCGGTAATCAAAAAATTCCAGTTCGGTCAGTCGACCGTTACCCTCGAGACTGGCCGTATCGCCCGTCAGGCCTCCGGCGCAGTATTGGTCACCGTTGACGACGACGTCAGCGTATTGGTGACCGTAGTCGGTGCCAAGCAAGCCGATCCAGGCAAGGGCTTCTTCCCTCTGTCCGTTCACTACCAGGAAAAGACTTACGCTGCCGGTAAGATCCCTGGCGGTTTCTTCAAGCGTGAAGGCCGTCCTTCCGAGAAAGAAACCCTGACTTCCCGACTGATCGACCGTCCGATCCGTCCGCTGTTCCCGGAAGGCTTCATGAACGAAGTGCAGGTTGTCTGCACCGTCGTTTCCACCAGCAAGAAGACCGATCCGGACATCGCTGCGATGATCGGTACCTCGGCTGCCCTGGCCATCTCGGGCATTCCGTTCGACGGCCCGATCGGCGCCGCTCGCGTCGCTTTCCACGAAAGCACCGGCTACCTGCTGAACCCGACCTACGAGCAGCAAGCTGCTTCGAGCCTGGACATGGTCGTTGCCGGCACCTCCGACGCCGTACTGATGGTTGAATCGGAAGCCAAAGAGCTGACCGAAGACCAGATGCTGGGCGCGGTACTGTTTGCTCACGACGAGTTCCAGGTGGTGATCAACGCCGTCAAAGAACTGGCCGCTGAAGCTGCCAAGCCAACCTGGACCTGGGCTCCTGCTCCAGAAGCCACCGAACTGCTGGGCGCGATCCGTGCCGAGTTCGGCGAAGCGATCTCCCAGGCTTACACCATCACCGTCAAGGCTGACCGCTACGCACGTCTGGGCGAGCTGAAAGACCAGGTCGTTGCCAAGCTGTCCGGCGAAGAAGGCCAGCCTTCTGCTGCTGACGTCAAAGCCGCTTTCGGCGAAATCGAATACCGCACCGTTCGCGAAAACATCGTTAACGGCAAGCCACGTATCGACGGCCGCGACACCCGCACCGTACGTCCGCTGAACATCGAAGTCGGCGTTCTGCCGAAGACTCACGGTTCGGCGCTGTTCACCCGTGGCGAAACCCAGGCTCTGGTAGTCGCGACGCTGGGTACCGCCCGTGATGCACAGCTGCTGGACACCCTGGAAGGCGAGAAAAAAGACCCGTTCATGCTGCACTACAACTTCCCTCCGTTCTCGGTGGGCGAGTGCGGTCGCATGGGTGGTGCCGGTCGTCGTGAAATCGGTCACGGCCGTCTGGCCCGTCGTTCGGTTTCGGCCATGCTGCCAGCCGCTGACGTGTTCCCGTACACCATCCGTGTGGTTTCGGAAATCACCGAATCCAACGGTTCGAGCTCGATGGCTTCCGTTTGCGGCGCTTCCCTGGCCCTGATGGACGCTGGTGTGCCAATGAAGGCTCCGGTTGCCGGTATCGCCATGGGTCTGGTTAAAGAAGGCGAGAAGTTCGCCGTCCTGACCGACATCCTCGGTGACGAAGACCACCTGGGCGACATGGACTTCAAAGTAGCCGGTACCGCCAAAGGCGTTACTGCGCTGCAGATGGACATCAAGATCAAGGGCATCACCGAAGAGATCATGGAAATCGCTCTGGGCCAAGCCCTGGAAGCGCGCCTGAACATCCTCGGCCAGATGAACCAGATCATCGGCCAGTCGCGTACCGAACTGTCGGCCAATGCTCCGACCATGATCGCGATGAAGATCGACACCGACAAGATCCGTGACGTTATCGGTAAAGGTGGCGCGACCATCCGTGCGATCTGCGAAGAAACCAAGGCTTCGATCGACATCGAAGACGACGGCTCGATCAAGATCTTCGGCGAAACCAAGGATGCCGCAGAGGCTGCTCGTCAGCGCGTTCTGAGCATCACTGCAGAAGCCGAGATCGGCAAGATCTACGTCGGCAAGGTTGAACGCATCGTCGACTTCGGCGCATTCGTCAACATCCTGCCGGGCAAGGACGGTCTGGTGCACATCTCGATGCTGAGCGACGCTCGCGTAGAGAAAGTCACCGACATCCTGAAAGAAGGCCAGGAAGTGGAAGTGCTGGTACTGGACGTGGACAACCGCGGCCGTATCAAGCTGTCCATCAAAGACGTGGCAGCGGCCAAGGCTTCGGGCGTTTAATCAGCCCACAGCTTTAGCGCAATGAAAATGCCCCGCCGTGAAAACGGCGGGGCATTTTTTTGTCTGCGAAATACCGGGACAGGCTTTGAAGTTGCCGGACTTCAAGACCGGTGCTAGGTTTAGCCCACCGCCCGTGTAGCTCAGCCGGTAGAGCAGCGCACTCGTAACGCGAAGGTCGCAGGTTCGATTCCTGTCTCGGGCACCATCCCCTCGCGCAATCCCGCGATTTGTATCTCCCAGGTCAAAGTTTTTGTGCGAGAGATGTAAAGAGCCGTGTAATTCGTCATGCAAACGTCCTATATTCGGTGCCTGCATGAGCATCGCTTAGCAGTTTTCAGATGATCCCGAATGGTTCCGAAGGCCGGACAATCCGCGTCAGAGAGATCCTTGATGATCCAGATCCATCCTCCATTCTTACGATCAGCGAGAACGCCATGACCGAATTAACTCAAGAGCAACGTCACGCACTAGCGCTGGAAAAATACATTCAGGACGTCCCGGACCTGAAAGAAGAGATCAAGGACCTGAGTCCTGATGATCAGAAAGACCAGATCCAGTGGGCGTTCGAGGACGAAGCCGAAGCCCAGGGCTTGCAGCCGTGGGAGCTGACGCTCAAGTACACCAGCACCCCTGAAGAGTTTGAGGCCAAGCGCCTGGAGCTGCACAAGGAGGCGGCCGAGGTGTTGGGCGTCGAGTGGGATGAATACTGCGAGATGAACAATCTGGTGGTCTGAAACAAAAACGCCAGCCTCAACCGGGCTGGCGTTTTTTATTGCGTGACAGCCTCAGAGGCTCAGACGCATCGACAGGTCCACCGCCTTCACATCCTTGGTCATCGCACCGATCGAGATGTAGTCCACCCCGGTCTCAGCGATCGGCAGCAGTGTGCTTTCATTGATACCGCCGCTGGCCTCCAGTTTGGCCTTGCCGCCGTTCAAGCGGACAGCTTCGCGCATGTCGTCCAGGCTCAGTTCGTCGAGCATGATGATGTCGGCGCCGGCAGTCAGCGCCTCCTTCAGTTCTTCCAGGCTCTCCACTTCGACTTCCACCGGTTTGCCCGGCGCGATCTTGTGCGCGGCGGCGATGGCCTGCGCGATGCCGCCGCTGGCAGCGATGTGGTTTTCCTTGATCAGGAACGCGTCGTAGAGGCCGATGCGGTGGTTGTGGCAACCACCGCAGGTCACTGCGTATTTCTGCGCCAGACGCAGGCCCGGCAGGGTCTTGCGGGTATCCAGCAGCTTGACCTGGGTTTGCGCCACGAAGTCCGCCAGATATTGCGCACGCGTGGCCACGCCGGACAGCAGTTGCAGGAAGTTCAGCGCGCTGCGTTCGCCAGTCAGCAACGAACGGGCCGGGCCCTCCAGATGAAACAACGGCTGATTGGGTTTGACCCGTTCACCGTCCCGTACCTGCCAGTGCACCGCGACGCGCGGATCGAGCTGGCGAAACACCGTGTCGACCCACGCCGTGCCGCAGATAACCGCCTCGTCGCGAGTGATGATGGTGGCTTTGGCCAGACGTTCGGCCGGGATCAGTTGTGCGGTGATGTCGCCGCTGCCGACATCTTCGAGCAACGCACGGCGCACGTTGGCTTCGATTTCGGCGGTCAGATCGGCGAGACGTAGATTCGGCATAACGGGCTCCACAAACTAAGTGCGCCGATTATAGGGGCATGGCGAGAGCCAACCCAAGGCGAGAACGCGCGTGCCTGACTGCAACTGGTCGATTTCCTGTGAGCAAAGCGCGGCTTTTCGTGGTCACTGGAAGGTGTCGCTGGCATAGGGGAAACCCTGACGGCTATAGCGCCGGGGACAAGTTTTGCAAGATAATCCGCCTTGCATTTGACGTCATAGCTTTGACGTCTCCCGCTCCCACAGGGACCTGTGTTGTAACTGACCAGTGAAATCACCGTTTCAGGAGGCTTGGATGCACAACGACGGGAATGTAGTGCCTTTGCACAAGGCCGCTACCGATCAAGCGAATCATTCGCCGCTCGCCCGCCTGCCTGTGATTCTGCTTCAGGTCCGCGACAAGGCCGCCCAGCAACTGCGCCACGGCTTGCAGGAATTGTTCGATAACGCAGACGACACCCTGTTCGAAATGGCTGACCGGGCGCGTAATGACGTCGAACAGAACATCTTTTTCGAAGCCATGCGCGACCTGCGCCTCAAGCGCAAAAACATCGAACGGGGTTTTCTCGAGCAATTCTTCGAAGCCTTTGTCGCGCTGATTCAATACGAAGTCGTGCAACCCAAATTGCCCGGCACGCTGATATTCGAGGATTCGGCACCGCGTACCGATGACATGGAACGCAGCGTGGCGGTCGAGACCATGGTCGGGCGGGTGCTCAAGCGTGATGGTTTTGCCCTCGATCAACTGACTGCGCGGCTCAACGTGTTGCTGGGCAAGGATTTCGATAACCAACACAATCCGCTCGGCCCGGCGATGCTCTGCGAGTTCTTTCTGCAGGCCGGACGTAACCTGGGCGTGGAGATCAAGGTCAAGCTGATCCTGCTCAAACTGTTCGAACGCTATGTGCTGGCCGATACCGAGCAGTTGTATGCCGAAGCCAATCAATTGCTGGTCGCCACCGGCGTGTTGCCTGAGTTGAAACCGGCCCCCGCACGCCGCGCAATCGAGCGTGCGGCAGCAAGCATCAGCAGCGAAGAGAGTGACGAACCCGCGCCCGCCGACGAAGGCGTGCAGGAAGTCTTCGCCGCGTTGCAGGAACTGCTGCTGCACGTGCGCGGCAGTGTCGCGCCGACCCTGGAGCCGAGTGCGGCGGCGCAACCGATCAGCACCCGCGATCTACTGCGCCTGCTTTCACACTTGCAGCAATACGTCCCGGCACTGGCGGCGCAGGACGATTTCGATCTGCGCAATCAGCTTGAGCAGCTGCTGACGCGGGTCAGCGTGAGGAGCGGCAAATCACGCATCGTCGACGGCGCGGATGAAGACGTGATCAACCTGATCGCCATGGTCTTCGATTGCATCCTCGAAGACCGTAACCTGCCGGATTCGCTCAAGGCGTTGATCGCGCGTTTGCAGATTCCGATGCTCAAGGTGGCAGTACTCGACAAAAGTTTCTTCAGCCGCAGCAGCCACCCGGCGCGGCGCCTGCTCAATGAAATCGCCGATGCCGCCATGGGTTGGGGCGATTGCAATGGCGAGGCGCGTGACAGCCTGTATCTGCGCATCGAACAAGTGGTGCAGCGCCTGTTGAGTGACTTCGTCGACGACCCGGCGATTTTCTCCGAGTTGCTCGCCGATTTCCTGGCCTTCACCAGTGATGAGCGGCGGCGCAGCGAATTGCTCGAACAGCGTTTGCGCGATGCCGAGGAAGGGCGGGCGAAAACCGAACTGGCTCGGCAGCGAGTCGAGCATGTGCTGAACCAGGCGTTGCTGGGTAAAGTCCTGCCGCCGTCGGTGGTGACCTTTGTGCGTGATGCGTGGAGCAAAGTGCTGCTGCTGACCTGCCTCAAACATGGCGACCACTGCGCTGAATGGCAGGCCGATGTGCAGACCATGGAGCAATTGATCTGGAGCGTGCAGCGTCACGACGAGGCGGACGCCGGTCTGCAGTTGCTGGCGCTGGTGCCAGGGTTGCTCAAATCATTGCGTGATGGCCTGAGCAGCTCGGCGTTTGATCCGTTCGCCACCAGCGAATTTTTCAGCGAGCTGGAAGCGCTGCATGTGCGTGTGCTTGAACCGCTCACCGAGCAGCCGCCGGCCGATGCGCCGGCGTTGGTGGAGGTGTCGCAGCACATCACCCTGCGTAGCGCCGACGAGGGCGCGATCGGCGTGAATGCCAGCGGCCTGGCGCATGACGACCCGGGGCTGCGTCAGTTGGAGCAACTGCGCCTGGGCAGTTGGGTGGCGTTCCAGGAAGACGACGAGCACAGCCTGCGCTGCAAACTGGCAGCGATCATCGAAGCCACCGGCAAATACGTGTTTGTCGACCGCACCGGGATGAAAGTGCTGGAGCGCAGCCGCGTCGAGCTGGCCCTCGAGTTCCGCCGTGGCGCGGTGCGGGCGCTGGATGACACCTTGCTGTTCGATCGGGCGCTGGAATCGGTGCTCGGCAATCTGCGGCGACTCAATCGCGGCAAGTGATCGCGCGCCGGGGGCCGATCACGGCATACTGGGCGCCAACACAGTCGGCGTTGAAGGAATCGGTATGCAGTTGGATCCCGCTAGCGGGTGGTGTCACGGGGTACAGGTCTGCCCATCGCCCAACTTCAATGAACGCCCTGCGGGCGAAATCTCCCTGTTGGTGATCCACAACATCAGCCTGCCGCCGGCGCAGTTCGCCACCGGCAAGGTGCAGGAATTTTTCCAGAATCGTCTGGATGTCACCGAGCATCCCTATTTTGCAGGGATTGCCGACCTGCGCGTCTCGGCGCATTTTCTGATCGAACGTGACGGCAGCGTCACCCAGTTTGTCTCCTGTCTTGAGCGGGCGTGGCATGCGGGCGTGTCGATGTTCGAAGGCCGGGAAACCTGTAACGATTTTTCCGTGGGCATCGAGCTCGAAGGCACTGATGATCTGCCCTTTACCGATGCGCAGTATCAGGCGCTGATCACGTTGACGCGTCAGCTGCAAACAGCATTTCCGGCTATCACCGGCGCCCGTATCTGCGGGCACAGCGACATCGCACCCGGGCGCAAGACCGATCCTGGCCCGGCATTCGACTGGGCGCGTTACCGCGCAGCCCTGGCACAAGAGGAAGGACAATGAGTTTTCTGGTGTTACTGCTGGCGGTCTGGATCGAGAAATTCTCGGCCCTGCGCCATCGGGTTCAACGCGATGGCGGATGGATCCGCGAACTGCACAAACTCGAAACCAGCGAGCGCCTGGCCCAGCGACCATGGCTGGTGCTGACGATTCTGGTGTTGCTGCCGGTGGCGCTGCTCGCCTTTTTGCTGGTGGTACTGGAACCCGTCGCGTACGGCTTGCTGGCCTTGCCGGTGCACTTGCTGGTGGTGATTTACGCCTTGGGGCGCGGTGATCTGCTTGGCGGCCTCGGGCCGTTTCGTGACGCCTGGCGCCGTGAAGACCTGCAAGCGGCCGCGCATGTGGCCAAGCGTGATCTGGATATCTGCGCCGACAGTGGTGAGCAATTGCTGGATCGGGTTCAAGGGCACCTGTTGTGGCAGGCCTATCAAAGTTTCTTCGCGGTGATCTTCTGGTACTTCGTGCTTGGCCCGGTGGCGGCGCTGGCTTATCGCTTGCTCGCATTGGCTGAAGAGCACAGCCAGAACCCGGCGCTCGCCGAACGCGCCGGCCAGTTACGTCACGCCTTTGACTGGTTGCCGGTGCGCTTGCTCGCCGCCAGTCTGGCTCTGGTCGGCAATTTCGTCGCGGTCAGCCGGGTGATGTTGCATGAGCTGCTGAACTGGAACATCAGCGCCGCGCAGCTGATCAACAAGGTCGGGCTGGCAGCGGGTGAGATCCCGCCGCCGGTAGTCGGGCCTGAAGGCATCAACACTCTCGACTGCCTGTGGGAACTGCTGCTGCGCGCGGCGGTGCTGTGGTATGCCGGGTTTGCCTTGTGGACAGTGTTGATTCACTGATACTCGCCCGTGAAATTCATTGTGGTGAGGGGATTTATCCCCGATGGGGCGCGCAGCGGCCCCAATATCTTAATGGGGCTGCTGCGCAGCCCATCGGGGATAAATCCCCTCGCCACAGGTCAGTGACCGGCGCAGAGTAGTCGTTAACCTTAAGTTACAAAACCTCCCCCCGATTTGAGCTATACAGAGACAGCGCCCGATAGTGGCTATCTGCTGTCGCCCCGCGCCTGCCAATAAAAACAAGAAAAACCAAGGGAGACTTCCAGTGAAGAGCTTGCTCTATCCCGCCGTCTCGCTGATGAACCGTCTGAGCTTCGGCATGAAGTTCAGCTTGATCAGCGTGCTGTTCCTGGTGCCGATGCTGGTGACCAATTTTTATCTGGTGCGCGATTCCTATCGCGAATTCCAGGGCACCCGGGTCGAATTGCAGAGCCTCGATCTGCTGGGCAGCAGCCTGAGCCTGCGCCGGGATCTGGAAACGCTGAACAATCTGGTGCAGATCAACGTCACCCTCGGCCAGTCCGGCAAAGCCGACAACCTCGAAGCGCAGATCCGCAGCCTGGAGCAATCCGTGCTGGCGCGCCTGCAAGGTTTGCAGGCGATGACCGACGATTCCGAGCAGATCAAACTGTTCGACGGCAAACGCGATGAAATGATCAGCGCGTTCAAGGCTCAACAGGCGGAAAGCTCCCTGCAAAGCAAAAGCGCGATGATCGGCAAACTGCTCGGCAATGCGCAGATCTTCAGCCAGATCGTCACCAGTCAGGCCGGTCTGAGCCGCGACAACCAGAGCGACATCCGCCAGCTCAGCGAGCTGCTCACCAATATCACTCCGGCCGTGACCCAGACTCTCGGCGAAGGTCGGGCCATCGGTTCGTATTCGTTGGGGCAGGGCTTTCTCAACAGTTCGTCGAGCAGCCGTTTCGACGAGTTGCTGGCGCAGATCGAAAAGCTCCAGGCTGAATACGCGTTGAAACTGCAGGACGCCCTCGACTCCAGCCAGGCCGCGCGCGTCAGCCTCAGCGCGCCGGCCGACAGCAGCAAGGCTTCGCTCAAACAGGCCAGTGAACTGTTTGAGGCGAAAGTCGTGGTGGCCGAGACCCTCGATACCCCGTGGCAGGCGTTCTACGATCAGGTCACCGGGCTGATGGCGCAGACCTACCAGCTTAATGACGCGACCCTGAAATTTCTCGATACCCAACTGCAGCAGCGCCTGGCGCAAAACCGCACGCACATGGTGTTGCAGGCGGTGGCGCTGGCGGTGGTGTTCGTGCTGATTTTCTATCTCTACGGCGGGTTCTACGCCTCGACTCGCACCACGCTCAAGCGCCTGGGCGCGATGATGGACAAGGTCGCGGCCGGTGACATGACGGTCAATTTCAAGGCCAACAGTCGCGATGAACTCGGCGAACTGGGTGAGGTGTTCAACGGCACCGTGAGGAAAATCCACGACCTGATCGAACGAGTCGGGCAGACCGTGGCTGAGGTCGAGCGCCAGGCCGGGCAGGTGGAAACTGTCTCGGCGCAAAGCAATCAGGCGGTGGCCGGGCAGCGCACGCAGATCGAGCAAGTGGCGACCGCGATGAATCAGATGTCGGCGACCTCGCTGGAAGTTGCACGCAGCGCAGCGGCAGCGGTGAGCAGCGCGCACAGCGTCAACGATGAAACCGTCAGCGGTCGCACACTGGTGGAGTCGCAGCAGGGCAGCATTGCCGCGCTGGCCAGCGAGATCGATCAATCGGTGCTGGTGATCAACCAGTTGGCCAGCGACAGCCAGTCGATCAGCCGCGTGCTGGAAGTGATCAAGAGCATTGCCGAGCAGACCAACTTGCTGGCGCTCAACGCCGCCATCGAAGCCGCCCGGGCCGGAGAGCAGGGCCGGGGATTTGCGGTGGTGGCGGACGAAGTGCGTACGTTGGCCAAGCGCACCCAGCAATCGACCGAAGAAATCGAGCAGATGATCAGCAAGCTGCATGGCGGCGTGGGCGCTGCGGTGAAGGCCATGGGCATTAGCCATCAGATGGCCAACGGCACGGTCGGGCAGTCGGAAAAGGTCCAGCAGGCGCTGGAAAACATCCTCGGCGCGGTCGGCATGATCGTCGATCAGAACCAGCAGATCGCCGCCGCCGTGGAGCAACAGACCGCCGTGGCCCATGACATCGACCAGAACATCGTCGAGATCAACCGTGCTGGCGAGCGCACGGCCCAGGGGGCGCACCAGACGGAGGACGCCAGCCGGGCACTGTCGGCGCAGGTAGTGGAGCTGAAACAACTGATCAGCGCGTTCCGCGTCTGATCGAGCGCGAATTCTGTAGGAGTGAGCCTGCTCGCGATAGCGGTGTGTCAGTCAATTCAATTGTTGGCTGATACACCGCTATCGCGAGCAGGCTCACTCCTACAAGGGCGGTAATGTCAGAACATTTTGTAATGCATTGATACTTACGCTTGTAAGCCAATTCCTGTTTTCTTCCGGCGGCTGGCTTTTCGTCATTAATGAGCCAGTATCCGAGTTCCGCTGATTGCGTCGAGGAGGCCGCTCATGTCCGTTGCAACCCTGGGAGTCCAGGGCCGTTGTGCTCATTGCCAGACCCTACAGGTACTCAAACCCTGGCAACTCAACGCCATCGCAATCAATGAACCGTTCACTTGCGCGCACTGCCAGAACGCTGTGGAGCTGCGCTGCCCCAAACAGATCAAACGCTTCAAGTCCCTCGATTCGCTGGGATTGCTGCGCTTCAGCGCCTCGGTAACCGTGTGCACTGCGCTGCTGGTGGCGTTGGTCATGGAATGGATCGGGCTGCTCAGCGTGACTGAACAGTTGAATGCGTCGTTGATCGTGATTTTTATCTACTTCGCACTGGCACGCTTTGTCCGTCAACGTCAGCACATGACCTTGATTCTCGAAGCGGCCAAGGTCCACGGCGACTGATTACCAACCGAACACTTCGCAGCTGTTGGCGGTGCTGGCGGCGGCCAATTGTTCCGGGCTGATCTTCATCAGTTCGGCGAGCGCCGCACAGATCGCCGGCAAGTGCGCCGGTGTATTGCGTACTCCGGGAAACATCGCCGGCGCCATGTCCGGAGAGTCGGTCTCCAGCACGATCGAATCCAGCGGCAGATCCGCCAGTACCCGATGCATGCGCAACGCCTGCGGCCAGGTTGGCGCGCCGCCCAGACCCAGTTTGAAACCGAGCTTGATGTATTCGCGTGCTTCTTCGCGGCTGCCGGCGAACGCGTGGATGATGCCCGCGCGCTTGAGCTTAAAGCGCTTGAGCGTGGCGATCACCGCGGCGTGGCTGCGGCGCACGTGGATCAGCGCCGGCAGTTCGAAATCTGCCGCCAGTTGCAGCTGCGCGTCGAACAGCGCCTGCTGGCGTTCGCGGTCGAGGGTTTCGATGAAGTAATCCAGGCCGATCTCGCCCACCGCACACAGTTGCCGATGGCCGCGTAGCCGCGTCAGCCAGTCGCCGAGTGCGCGTAGATCTTCGGGTTGATGCTGATCGAGGTACACCGGATGCAGGCCGAATGCCGCGTACAGGTCGGCATCGCTCTGCACCAGCTCCCACACCCGTTGCCAATTGCCCTGATAAACCCCCAGCACCACCATCCGCCGCACCCCGAGGGCGCGGCTTTCGGCGAGCAACGCCGAGCGATCGGCGTCGAAGTCGGGGAAGTCGAGGTGGGTGTGGCTGTCGATCAGCTCCACGGTTCAGTCCCGATGAATACGCTGCTTGAAGGTACGGGCGATGGCCTGCACGCCAGGCTTGTATTGCGATTGCTCGACAGCGGCCAGCGCCAGTTCCAGTGCCTTGTCGGCGATCAACTGGTGCTGCTGGGCCATGGCGTTGACCGGCAGCGGCAGGAAGTCGAGCAATTGCGTGTCACCGAAGGTGCCCAGACGCAGCGGGCGGGATTTGAGCGGGAAGTCATGCAGCGCATCGAACACGCCCTGCAGCAGCACGTAGGAAGTCGTTACCAGTGCATCCGGCAAATGCCCCAGACGTTGCAGGAGTTCTTCCATCAGTTGCTTGCCGCATTCGCGACTGAAGGACTCGGCGTGCTCGATCAGCACTTCGCCTTTGAAGTCGACCAGTGCCTGCTTGAAGCCGGCAGCACGTTCCTGACTGATGCTCAGCTCCGGACGTGCGCCGAGCAGCACGATCTGTTTCGGCTGCGGGTTGAGCAGGCTTTGGGTCAGGTGCAGGCTGGCTTCGCGGTCGTCACTGATCACCGAGCAGAAGTGCTCGGGTTCCATGACCCGGTCGATGGCGATGATCGGCAAGCCCTTGGCCTGCAACTGGCGGTAGCTGTCGTCACCGGCCGGCAGGCAACTGGCGACGATCAGCGCATCGCAACGGCGCGCCTTGAACAGTTGCAGCAACTGGCGCTCGCTGTCCGGCGCATCGTCGGAGCTCGCAATCAGTAACTGATAACCCCGCGCCCGCGCGCCTTGCTCCAGCAGTTTGGCGATCCGCGCGTAACTGGGGTTTTCCAGATCCGGCAGAATAAAGCCCAGCGTGCGGGTGTGCCGACTGCGCAACCCGGCCGCTTGCGGGTTGGGGGTGAAGCCGTGCTGTTCGACGACCGCACGCACCCGCTCGACCGTGGCGTTGCTGATGCGTTGCTGTTCGGCCTTGCCGTTGATGACGTAGCTGGCGGTGGTCACGGACACTCCGGCCAACCGCGCGATATCACTGAGTTTCAACCCGGGATTTCCTTGTTTTTTCGAGCTTGCCGCCACATTTTCGCCAATCCTACCCGATTCGGGCAGACGACTATTGTCGCAGCGCATCCGACAAGTTGGACTTCAAGGATGAGACATTATCGAGTAACGTGCCGATCAATCTAGATTAAACGTTTCAGCAAGCGTATTTTCTACGTTTTAGACGCCTTTGGCCGGTTCTGCCGTGAAACCGCCAAAACTGCCGCTGAAAAGCAGGTTGACCAGCGCCTAAGCTGTGACCATTCAAAACAATATCCTGGCGCATCCATGTGCCAAAAAGGAGATCGCATGCTCGAGCTCACTATAGAGCAGATATCCATGGGCCAATCGGCTGTGGATAAACCCGCCGCCCTGCAATTGCTTGCCCATCATCTGGTGGCCGATGGCCTGGTCGCCGATGGCTACCTCGCTGGATTGCAGGCCCGGGAAGCCCAGGGCTCGACCTTTCTCGGCCAGGGTATCGCCATCCCCCACGGCACCCCGGAGACCCGCGATCAGGTATTCGCCACCGGCGTGCGGCTGATGCAGTTTCCCGAGGGTGTGGACTGGGGCGACGGCCAGATCGTTTACCTGGCGATCGGCATCGCCGCCAAATCCGACGAACACCTGCGCCTGCTGCAACTGCTGACCCGCGCCCTCGGCGAGACCGATCTGGGTCAGGCCCTGCGTCGCGCCAGCTCGCCGGAAGCGCTGCTGAAACTGCTGCAAGGCGCGCCACAGGAACTGGCGCTGGATGCGCAGATGATCGGCCTCGGCGTCTCAGCTGACGATTTCGAAGAACTGGTCTGGCGTGGCGCGCGTCTGTTGCGGCAGGCTGATTGTGTGAGCAACGGTTTTGCCGGTGTGTTGCAACAAGTCGAAGCGCTGCCACTGGGCGATGGCCTGTGGTGGCTGCACAGCGAGCAAACCGTGAAGCGCCCGGGCCTGGCGTTCGTCACCCCGGACAAACCGATGCGCTACCTCGGGCAGCCGCTCAGCGGTCTGTTCTGTCTGGCCAGTCTGGGTGAGGCGCATCAGGCGCTGCTCGAACGTCTGTGTGCGCTGCTCATCGAAGGACGCGGTCATGAATTGGGCCGCGCCACCAGCAGCCGCAAAGTCCTCGAAGTGCTCGGCGGCGAACTGCCGGCCGATTGGCCGAGCGCGCGTATTGCCCTGGCCAACGCCCACGGTTTGCATGCACGTCCGGCGAAGATCCTTGCGCAACTGGCGAAGAGTTTTGACGGTGAAATCCGCGTGCGCATCGTCGACAGCGCGGACAGCGCCGTGTCGGTAAAAAGCTTGAGCAAGCTGCTGAGTCTCGGCGCCCGTCGTGGTCAGGTGCTGGAGTTGATCGCCGAACCGAGCATCGCTGCTGACGCCTTGCCTGCATTGCTGGCCGCTATCGAAGAAGGCCTCGGTGAAGAAGTCGAACCGTTGCCGGCCGTGAGTCAGCAACGCGAAGCCATCGCTGATATCGCCGAAGTGCTGATCGCCCCGGCGTCCGGCGCGCAGTTGCAGGCGATACCGGCGGCACCGGGCATCGCCATTGGGCCTGCGCACATTCAGGTGCAGCAGGCTATCGATTACCCGTTGCGCGGCGAGTCCGCCGCCATCGAGCGCGAGCGCCTCAAGCAAGCGCTGAGCGATGTGCGCCGTGACATTCAGGGTCTGATCGAACGCAGCAAGGCCAAGGCGATTCGCGAGATTTTTATCACCCACCAGGAAATGCTCGACGACCCGGAACTGACCGACGAAGTCGACACCCGTCTCAAGCAAGGCGAAAGCGCCGAAGCGGCGTGGATGGCGGTGATTGAAGCAGCGGCCAAACAACAGGAATCGCTGCAGGACGCGTTGCTCGCCGAGCGGGCGGCGGACCTGCGTGACATCGGGCGCCGGGTGCTGGCGCAACTTTGCGGTGTGCAGACGCCGAACGAGCCGGAGCAGCCATACATTCTGGTGATGGACGAAGTCGGCCCATCCGACGTGGCGCGGCTCGATCCGGCCCGAGTTGCAGGGATTCTCACCGCGCGCGGCGGCGCCACCGCGCACAGTGCAATCGTCGCCCGTGCTCTCGGGATTCCTGCGCTGGTCGGAGCTGGCGCTGCGGTGTTGCTGCTGGAACCGGGCACGCCGTTGCTGCTCGACGGCCAGCGCGGTCGCCTGCACGTCGACGCCGATGCCGCGACCCTGCAACGCGCCGCCGAAGAACGCGATACCCGCGAGCAGCGTCTCAAGGCTGCCGCCGAACAACGCCATCAACCGGCGCACACCACTGACGGTCACGCCGTGGAAGTGTTCGCCAACATCGGTGAAAGCGCCGGCGTTACCGCTGCGGTCGAGCAGGGCGCCGAAGGTATTGGCCTGCTGCGCACCGAACTGATTTTCATGGCCCACCCGCAGGCGCCGGACGAAGCCACTCAGGAAGCCGAATACCGCCGCGTTCTCGACGGCCTCGCCGGGCGACCGCTGGTGGTGCGCACCCTTGATGTCGGCGGCGACAAACCGCTGCCATATTGGCCGATCGCCAAGGAGGAAAACCCGTTCCTCGGCGTGCGCGGCATTCGCCTGACCTTGCAGCGTCCACAGGTCATGGAAGCGCAATTGCGCGCCTTGCTGCGTTCGGCGGATAACCGGCCGCTGCGGATCATGTTCCCGATGGTCGGCAGCGTCGAAGAATGGCGTCAGGCCCGCGACATGACCGAGCGCTTGCGCCTGGAAATCCCGGTCGCTGATCTGCAACTGGGGATCATGATCGAAGTACCGTCCGCCGCATTGCTGGCGCCGGTATTGGCCAAGGAAGTCGACTTCTTCAGCGTCGGTACCAACGACCTGACGCAATACACCCTGGCCATCGACCGTGGTCACCCGACACTCTCGGCCCAGGCTGACGGCCTGCACCCGGCGGTGCTGCAACTGATCGACATCACCGTGCGCGCCGCACATACCCATGGCAAATGGGTCGGCGTGTGCGGCGAGCTGGCGGCGGATCCGCTGGCGGTGCCGGTGCTGGTCGGCCTCGGTGTCGATGAGCTGAGCGTGTCCGGTCGCAGCATCGCCGAGGTCAAGGCGCGCATCCGCGAACTCAGCCTGACCCAGGCGCAAACCCTTGCTCAACAAGCCCTCACCGTGGGCAGCGCGAACGAAGTGCGTACATTAGTGGAGGCCCTGTAATGGCCAAGATTCTCACCCTGACCCTCAACCCGGCGCTGGACCTCACGGTCGAGCTGCCACGCCTGGAGGCCGGTCAGGTCAACCGCAGCGACGAGATGCACACCCACGCCGCCGGCAAAGGCGTGAACGTCGCCCAGGTACTCGCAGACCTCGGGCATCAACTGACGGTCAGCGGCTTTCTCGGCGAAGACAATCTGCAAGCCTTCGAGACTTTGTTCGCCAAGCGCGGCTTTGTCGATGCGTTCATTCGCGTGCCGGGGGAGACGCGCAGCAACATCAAGGTCGCCGAGCACGACGGGCGCATCACCGACATCAACGGCCCGGGGCCGGTGGTCGACGCGACGGCGCAGCAGGCGTTGCTTGAGCGTCTGCTGCAGATCGCTCCGGGGCATGACGCGGTGGTGGTCGCCGGCAGTCTGCCGCGTGGCGTCAGCGCGCAGTGGTTGCGTGAGTTGATCGAACGCCTGAACGGTCTCGGCCTGAAAGTCGCCCTCGACAGCAGTGGCGAAGCTTTGCGCGCGGCCATTGAAGGGCGTCCGTGGCTGATCAAGCCGAATACTGAAGAACTCGCCGATGCGCTCGATTGCGATGTGGTTTCGCACGCCGCCGAAGCTCAGGCTGCGGCGTGCCTGCACGCCAAGGGTATCGAGCACGTGGTGATCTCCCATGGCGCCGACGGTGTGAACTGGTTCAGCGTCGGCTCGGCGCTGCATGCCACGCCGCCGAAGGTGACTGTTGCCAGCACGGTAGGGGCCGGTGACTCGTTGCTGGCCGGCATGCTCCACGGTCTGCTCAGTGCCGATACGCCCGAGCAGACCCTGCGCACGGCCACGGCGATTGCCGCGATGGCGGTGACGCAGATCGGTTTCGGCATCAACGATGCGGCGCAACTGGCGCAGCTCGAACAGGGCGTACGCGTGCGTCCCCTGACAGAACAATAAGAGGGTTTGTCATGAAATTAGCCATTGTCACGGCCTGCCCGAACGGCATGGTCACCAGTGTGCTGTGCGCCCGTCTGCTGGACGCGGCGGCCCAGCGTCAGGGCTGGAGCACCAGCGTTGAAGTGGTCGATGCGGCGCACCCGGAGCGCGAATTGTCGGCTGCCACCATTGAAGCGGCGGAGTGGGTGTTGCTGGTCGCCACCGGTGACGTCGACATGCGCCGTTTCGTCGGCAAGCGCGTGTTCCGCATCGCCCCGGCGCAAGCTCTGCAAGATGTCGAAGCGGTGCTGCGTCGGGGTGCTGAAGAGGCTGAAGTTTACGTCGCCAGCGAAGCCGTCCCGGTTGCCGCTGCGCCACGTGCGCCACGCATCGTCGCCATCACTGCGTGCCCGACGGGTGTTGCCCACACCTTCATGGCGGCCGAGGCGTTGCAGCAGACGGCCAAGCGTCTGGGCTATGAACTGCACGTCGAAACCCAAGGCTCGGTCGGCGCGAAAACCCCGCTCAGTGCGACGGCCATTGCCGAGGCTGACGTGGTGTTGCTGGCGGCCGACATCGAAGTCGCCACCGAGCGTTTCGCCGGCAAGAAAATCTACCGTTGCGGCACCGGGATTGCCTTGAAGCAATCCGAAGCGACACTGAAAAAGGCCCTCGCCGAAGCTCAGGTCGAGAGCGCTGCGAGCGACGGCAAGGCGCCGGCCAAGCAAGAGAAAACCGGGGTTTACAAACACCTGCTGACCGGTGTTTCGTTCATGCTGCCGATGGTGGTGGCCGGTGGTCTGATGATCGCGCTGTCGTTCGTCTTCGGCATCACCGCGTTCAAGGAAGAAGGCACGCTGGCGGCAGCGCTGATGCAGATCGGCGGCGAAACCGCGTTCAAGCTGATGGTGCCGCTGCTCGCCGGGTACATTGCCTACTCGATCGCCGACCGCCCGGGCCTGGCGCCGGGGATGATTGGTGGCTTGCTCGCCAGCACGCTGGGGGCAGGGTTTATCGGCGGGATCGTCGCCGGGTTTATCGCCGGTTATGCGGCCAAGGCCATCAGTCGTTATGTGGCATTGCCGCAGAGCCTCGAAGCGCTGAAACCGATTCTGATCATTCCGTTGTTCGCCAGCCTGATCACCGGTCTGGTGATGATCTACGTGGTCGGTAAACCGGTCGCGGGGATGCTTGCGGCACTGACGCATTTTCTCGACAGCATGGGCACCACCAACGCGATCCTGCTCGGCGTGTTGCTCGGCGGCATGATGTGCGTCGACCTCGGCGGCCCGATCAACAAAGCCGCGTATGCCTTCTCGGTGGGGCTGCTGGCTTCGCAGAGTTATGCGCCGATGGCCGCGACCATGGCTGCCGGCATGGTGCCGCCAATTGGGCTGGGCATTGCCACTTTCATTGCTCGCCGCAAGTTTGCCCAGACCGAGCGCGAGGCCGGTAAAGCGGCGCTGGTGCTGGGGCTGTGCTTCATCTCCGAAGGGGCGATTCCGTTTGCCGCGAAAGACCCGCTGCGAGTGATTCCGGCGAGCATCGCCGGCGGTGCGTTGACCGGCGCGTTGTCGATGTACTTCGGCTGCAAACTGATGGCACCGCACGGTGGCTTGTTTGTGCTGGCGATCCCGAATGCGATCAATCATGCGTTGCTGTATCTGCTGGCGATTGTCGCGGGGAGTCTGTTGACGGCCGTTGTCTATGCGACGGTCAAGCGCCCGGAAGCCGTTGAGTTGGCGCTGGAACCGGCGAAGGCTTAACTGGCTCCACAAAACCCTGTGGGAGCGAGCCTGCTCGCGAATGCAATCTGCCAGCGACATGTATGTTGACTGGTACACCGCTTTCGCGAGCAGGCTCGCTCCCACAATGGTTAGTGGTGTCATGGCGAGTTCATATAGCCGTGCTTAAGTTTTCCTTTTTTCAGGGAGAACACGCATGAGCGATTTCAATCCGGGGCGTCGACGGGTCATGCAGGTTGTCGGTGCCGGGCTGCTGATGCCGGGGCTGGCGCCGGCGGTGATCGCGTCGGTCAAGGATCGGCCGCAACTCACCGACGGCGTGCAGTCCGGCGACCTGCAAGGCGACCGCGCGATGATCTGGAGCCGTACTGATCGTCCGGCGCGGATGGTGGTCGAGTGGGACACCCGCAGCCAGTTTCGTCACCCGCGCCGGGTAGTCTCGCCACTGGCCGATGCGCGCACTGACTTCACCGCCCGTGTCGAACTCACCGGGCTGCCCGCCGATCAGGCGGTTTTCTATCGGGTGTATTTCAAGGACGCGCAATCTGGCGTCGCCAGCGAACCGTGGCTCGGCCATTTGCGCAGCGCTCCGAAGGCGCGGCGCAATATCCGTTTCGTCTGGAGTGGCGACACCGTCGGCCAGGGCTTCGGCATCAATCCGGACATCGGCGGCATGCGCATCTACGAATCCATGCGCCTGCGCCTGCCGGACTTCTTTATCCACAGCGGCGACACCATCTACGCCGACGGCCCGGTGCCGGCGCAACTGACCACAGAGGGCGGGCGGATCTGGCGCAACCTCACCACCGAGGCCAAGAGCAAAGTCGCGCAGAACCTTGACGATTATCGCGGCAATTATCGCTACAACCTGATGGACGAAAACATCCGCCGTTTCAACGCCGAAGTCCCGCAGATCTGGCAGTGGGACGACCACGAAGTGGTCAACAACTGGTCGCCGGGCAAGCAGCTCGACGAGCGTTATCAGGAAAAAGATATCCACACCCTGGTCGGCCGTGCACGCAAGGCCTGGCTGGAATATTCGCCGATGCGTTTGCAGGCGGCCGACGGCGGCGGGCGAATTTATCGCAAGCTCAGCTACGGGTCGATGCTCGATGTGTTCGTGCTCGACATGCGCAGCTATCGCGGGGCCAACGACGACAACCTCGGCGCGGCCAAACCGTTTTTGGGGCGTGAGCAACTGGACTGGCTCAAGCGTGGCTTGAAGCATTCCAAGGCGCAGTGGAAGGTAATCGCCGCCGACATGCCGATCGGCCTCGGCGTGCCTGACGGTGAAGTCAGCCCGGGTGTGGCGCGCTGGGAGGCGGTGGCCAACGGTGATCCCGGCCCGGCTCAGGGACGAGAGCTGGAAGTCGCCGAGTTGCTCGGTTTTCTGCGCGCGCAGCAGGTGCGCAATTTCGTGTTTCTCACGGCGGACGTGCATTACTGTGCGGCGCATCACTACCACCCGGACCGCGCGGCGTTTCAGGACTTCGAACCGTTCTGGGAGTTTGTCGCCGGGCCATTGAATGCCGGGAGTTTCGGGCCTAATCCGCTGGACAAGACCTTCGGCCCGGAAGTGGTGTTCCAGAAGGCTCCGCCCACGCAGAATGCTTCACCGTTTGCCGGGTTTCAGTTCTTTGGCGAGGTGAACATCGAAGGGCAGAGCGGGGAGATGAGCGTGGTGTTGCGGGATTTGAATGGGGTAGCGGTTTTCGAGCAGAAATTGCAGCCCGTTTAGACGCTGAGAACCTGTGGGAGCGGGCTTGCTCGCGAAGACGGTGTGTCAGCGAAGTCGATATCGACTGGCACGGCGCCTTCGCGAGCAAGCCCGCTCCCACCGGGTAATGATGGGTGTCAGTACACGTCGCGGCGGTAGCGGCCCTGTTCGATCAGACGTTCGACTTCGGTGGTACCGAGGATGTCGTTGAGTGCCTGATCGACGCCGGCGGCCATGCCCTGCAGGCTGCCGCAGATGTAGATCACCGCACCGTCAGCCAGCCATTTTTTTAGCTCGTCAGCGGATTCGCGCAGGCGATCCTGCACGTAAATCTTTTGCGCCTGATCCCGCGAAAACGCCAGGTCCAGCCGCGCCAGATCACCATTGATCAACCACTCTTCCAGCTCCGCCCGGCAGAGGAAATCGTGCTGACGATTGCGCTCGCCGAACAGCAGCCAGTGACGCTGCTGACCGTCGGCGATGCGCGCCTTGAGCAGGCTGCGCAATCCGGCGAGGCCGGTGCCGTTGCCCAGCAGAATCATCGGCACCGGTTCGTTTGGCAAGTGGAAGCCACTGTTGCGTCGCACGCGCAGGCTGATGCTGCCGCCCACGGGCGCATGTTCGGTCAGCCAGCCGGAGCCGATGCCGAGGCTGCCATCGCTGTGCTGCTCCTGGCGCACGATCAACTCCAGCACGCCGTCGGCGGCAATCGAGGCGATCGAGTATTCGCGCATGGCCAGCGGCACCATCGCATCCACCAGCGCTTGTGCATGCAGGCCGACCAGATGCGCGCGATGCTCGGGCAACTGGCGGCTGGCGAGGGCGATTTCCAGTGGCTCTTCGAGTCCGTTGATCTTCACCGTGGTTTCGCCACGAATGCCGAGGCCGTCGAGGAAGTGTTCGATGGCCCACGGGCAGTTGCGCGGCAGCACTTCCACCAGATCGCCGGCCAGCCAGCTGCTGGTGCTCGGCGCCTTCAGGCCCAGCAGGTAAACCGGCGCGCCGCTGCTGTCGGGGTTCATCAGTTCGCGGCTGACCAGCGTCCTGTTGTCGTAGCTCGGCGCTTGCCAGGTGTCGACCGGCGCTTGCCCGGTCAGCTGTCCGAGCTGGGTTTGCCAATGACGCAGGGCGTAGGGGTCGCCGCTGTCGACTTCGACCGGGGCAAACAGGGTCTTGCCGCCGTGCTCGCCCAACCACTGATGCAGGCGTCGGGCGAAGCCGCAGAAATTCTGGTACTGGCGGTCGCCGAGGCCCAGCACCGCATAGTTCAGGCCGTCGAAGCTTGCAGCGTTGCTCAGCACTTTGCGCTCGAAACCGCGGGCGCTGTCCGGTGCTTCGCCGTCGCCGAAGGTGCTGACCACGAACAGAGCGTTATTCGATTCACGCAGATCCTGCGCGCTGACGTTCGCTAGCGGCTGCACCTTCACCGGCAACCCGGCGGCCTGCAATTGTCCGGCGGTCTGCCACGCCAGTTGTTCGGCAAAACCGCTCTGGCTGGCGAAACCCACCAGCCATGCCGGTGCATCAGCGGCCGGTGCCTGAAGACCTTTGCGCGCGTCCTGAATCTGCTTTTTCTTGCGTCGGCGATCCAGATACAACAGCCACCCGGTGATGAAAAACAGCGGCATGCACACCGCCGCGAGAGTGACGATGATCCGTCCGACCAGACCGAAATAGCTGCCGACGTGCAGCGCGTAAATGCTGGTCAACAGCTGCGCCTTGAAGCTCTTGTCAGCGTAGCGATCAACGCGTTTGACCACACCGGTGGCCGGGTCGAGGGTGATCTGGTTCAGCGCGCGATCATGCGGCGAGCTGTCGAGCAGGTAGAACACGGTCGCCGGTTGCCCGGCCACTGGCGGCATGCGGATGTTGTAGGCCGACAGGCCCGGGCCGGCAGCGCTGTAGATGCTGCTCCACATCGCCGCATAGTCGGCGGTCGGTGCCGGACCTTCTGGCGCCGGGCCGCGACCGCCGCGCGCGCGCTCGTTTTGCGGCGCATCGGAAAGCAGTCTGGTCAGGCCCTTGTTGTACCACTCGTACGACCAGGACAACCCGGTCAACGCCAGCAGCAAATACACCAGCAGGCACCAGGTGCCAGCCACCGAGTGCAGATCCCAGTTGAAGCTGCGGCCCTTTTTCTTCCAGTCAAGGGTCAGCCACACGCGCCAGCTGTTCCACTGGCGTGGCCAGCGCAGGTACAGCCCGGAGAGGCAGAAGAACAGCAGGATCAGGGTGCAGGCGCCGGTGATGTTGCGCCCGGTGTCGCCCATGGCGAGAAAGCGGTGCAGTTGCAGCATCAGGCCGAAGAAGTCCTGACCCACGGCGTCGCCCATGAACTCGCCGGTGTATGGGTTGAAGTAGCGCATCTCGCCACGGCGTTCGCCTTTTGGCGGGGTGAAGTAGACGCGCGCGGCGTTGCCACTGTCGGTCTCGACCCAGAGCATCCCGACTTTCTTGCCGGAGTTCGCTTCGATGTGTTCCACCAGCTCGACTGGAGGCAGGACGCCAGCGACCTGTTTTTCCACCTGCAACACCGACGGGTTCAGCGCCCGCAGAATTTCGTCCTGGAACGAATAGGCGGCACCGGTAATGCCCATCAGGGCCAGCACCAGCCCGGCAGTGATGCCGAAAAACCAGTGCAACTGGAACAGGGTTTTCTTCAACACGTCGCTCGCCTTGTCCGTTCGAAATTTGTTTCACGGCGCGCATTATGCCGTGGGTTGTCGAGAGCTTCTTTGATTACGCACAAAGGCCCCGTTCAGTCGATGAACGGGGCCAAGCCTGCGGCGCATACCTTGTGGGAGCGAGCCTGCTCGCGAAGGCGTCGTGTCAGTCAGCCTCTACTTAACTGACCCACCGCTTCGCGAGCAGGCTCGCTCCCACAGTTTCCACATCGGTCAGAAGTGGAAGTTGGTGCTCAACAGCGCCGTACGGCCCGCCGCCTGGTTGGCGAAGTGGGTCGAGAAGGCTTTGTCGTAGTAGGTTTCATTGGTCAGGTTTTGCACGTTGAGTTGCAGGTCGACGTTCTTGCTCAGCTTGTAGGCGGCCATCGCGTCGTAACGTACATAGGAATCGACCATGGTGGTGTTGGCCACGCTGCCGTAAACGTCGTCGACGTAGAACGCGCCGCCACCGAGGGTCAGCTTCGGCGTGACCTGATAAGTGGTCCACAGGCTGGCGCTGTTTTTCGGCGTGTTGGGCAACTCGTTACCGTTGTTGATTTTGTTGGCTGGCAGGTCACCGCCGTCCACCTGTTCGCTGTCCATGTAGGCGTAGCCGGCGAACACTTGCCACTTGTCAGTGATCTTGCCGCTGGCCGACAGCTCGATACCTTGCACGCGGGTCTTGCCGGCGTTCTCGTAGGAGGTGGTGTCGACTTGTACACGAGCGTTTTCTTTTTCGGTGCGGAAGATGTCAGCGGTCAGCGACAGGCGATCGTTCAACAGATCCCACTTGGTGCCGATTTCGTAGTTCTTGGTGGTTTCCGGCTCCATGTCGCTCTTGAGCAGGTTGCCATTGCGATCCGGGGTGCCACCCAGCGGGTTGCCTTCCTGGCCTTCGCCGAGGGTGTTGCCCGGTGGTGTCGCGGAAGTCGCGTAGGAGGCGTAGATGCTGCCGTTCGGTGCCGGTTTGTAGACCACGCCGAACTGACCGGTGACGAATTCGCTGGTGTCATCACCCTTGGAGGTGGTGGTGCCGGCGTTGTTGTAGGTCTTGTAGTCGGTGTCGAAATGGTCGTAACGCAGGCCCATGTTCACCAGCCACTGCTCGGACAACTCCAGGGTGTCGAACGCATACAGCGCGTAAGTGTTGGCCTTGGTGTCGGTGCCGGCGTAGTTGCGCGAGATCGCGCCGTTCCACGGATCGTTCGGGTTCGGGTTCGACAGCGAGGTGCAGTTGTAGCCGCTCGATGCGCCAATCATCGACGGGGTGCAATTGGTGGTCGCGGCGCTGGTGCGCGGCGTGGTGTCAGTGTTGACGTTGTACGAGGACTTCTGGCCTTCCTCACGGGTGTATTCGACACCGGTGGAGAAGCTGTTCTTGAAACCGGCGACGTAGAAATTGCCGAACAGATCAGTCTGGTTGGTGGTGGTCTCGGTGTTGCTGACCCGCGTGTTGGCACGGCGCCAGACGCTGCCATTGTTGACGTTGCCCTTGCTGTCGTCCGGCTGAGTCAAGATGTAATCCTGCATGCTGGTGCCGTGGCGCAGGGTGTTCTTGATGGTCAGCGAGTCGCTCAGGTCATGCTCGATGGCGAAGGTCGCGGTGTCGGTGCGGCCCTTGCGGAAGTCGCGATCCAGACCGTAGAAGTTGCTGTGATCACCACCGGCGTACGGCTTGTCCGGGTTGGACTTGGTGCGTGCTGCCGAACCGCCGGCCGGAATGGTGTAAGGGATGCCCGAGTCCGGGGTGTCGTTGCTTTCCAGATGGTAGTAGTCAAGATTGACGCGGGTGTCGGTGCCCAGGCCAAACGCCAGGGACGGCGCGATACCCCAGCGATCGTAGTCGACCTTGTCGCGACCGGCGACATTGCTCTCGTGGCTCATCAGGTTCAGGCGGCCGGCAGCGGTGTCGCTGAACTGGTAGTTGCCGTCCAGGGTGTAACGCTGGGTCTGGTCGGAACCCCAGGTGAAACCACCATCAAACGAATTGCCCAGGTGCGCTTTCTTGCTCACCAGGTTGATGCTGCCGCCAGCCGCGCCGCGACCGCCGATGGCGGAGTTCGGGCCCTTGCTGACTTCGATGTTTTCCACGGCAAAGATTTCGCGACTCTGCGAACCGGTGTCGCGCACGCCGTCGAGGTAGGTGTCGCCCTGGGCATCGAAACCACGAATGAACGGACGATCGCCCTGCGGGTTGCCGCCTTCACCGGCACCGAAGGTGATGCCCGGCACGGTGCGCAGCGCGTCCTGCATGTTCAGGGCGCCGGTGTCTTTCAGGACTTGTTGCGGAATGACGGTGACCGAGCGCGGCGTGTCGACCAGCGGCGCGGTGTACTTGGGCGAGGAGGCTTTTTCGACCTGGTAGGACGTCGAGTCCTGCGCTTCGCCGGTGATGGCGGTAGCGTCCAGAGCGATGGCATTGCCGGACGCTTTGCTGTCGGTCTTTTCCGCGGCGAAGACCATGTGCCCAGCAGAGCCGGCGGTGATGGCAACACCAATGGCCGAAGCAAGCAAACGTGGTGAACTGACCGGCAATTGAACCTGTTGACGTGACATTTTTATTCCCCTCCCCAAGGATTTGAGGTCGCGGAATATAGGGTAAACAGGTATTCGTATCAATTGCGAAACATTGTTATTCGCGACGAATTTACATTCTTTACAATTTAACCTTACGGTTTTTGCCGATTCATTCGTCGTGCGGGTTTTACACAGCCAATAAGAATCAATACCATTGGCATCCCTTTACCATCAGGTACGATCGCCATGCTGCTGCACATCCCCGGCCTGTTCGCCAAAGCAGAAGTGCAGCGCATCCGCGAGGCGCTGGAGCAGGCGGATTGGGCCGATGGCAAGATCACCGCCGGCTATCAGTCGGCGAAGGCCAAGCACAATCTGCAGCTCCCGGAAGGCCACCCACTGGCCAAAGAAATCGGCGCAGCGATGCTCGAACGGTTGTGGAAAAATCCGCTGTTCATGTCGGCCGCGCTGCCGCACAAAGTATTCCCGCCGTTACTCAACTGCTACACGGCGGGCGGCAGTTTCGACTTTCACATCGACAACGCCGTGCGTCAGCCCAAAGGCAGCATCGAGCGGGTGCGCACCGATCTGTCGGCCACGCTGTTTTTCAGCGAACCCGAGGATTACGACGGCGGCGAGCTGGAGATCCAGGATACTTTCGGCACGCAACGGGTGAAACTGCCCGCCGGCGACATGGTGCTATACCCCGGCACCAGCCTGCACAAGGTCAATGCCGTCACCCGCGGCGCGCGTTATGCGTCGTTCTTCTGGACCCAAAGTCTGGTGCGCGAAGACAGCCAGCGCGCCCTGCTGTTCGAGATGGATGGGGCGATCCAGCAACTGACGCAAGACATGCCCGATCATCCGTCGCTGGTCCGTCTCACCGGCACCTATCACAATCTCTTGCGGCGCTGGGTCGAGGTATGAGTTTTCAACTGCGACGCGAAGAAGTACTCGACGGCGCCCAGCTCAACGCCATGCTTGAAGAAAGCCCGGCGCGTGCGGCGCAGGCGATTCTGCTCGCGGCCGGCCAGGGCATTGTTGAAGCGCAGGCGCTGCTCGGGCAGATCCTGCTCGATGGCCGTGGCATCGCCCAGGATCAACCCTTGGCACTGCGCTGGTTTGGTATCGCTGCCGGGCAAGGGCACTTGATGGCGCGCAACATGCTGGGGCGTTGTCATGAACATGGCTGGGGGTGTGTGGCGAATGCCGCGATTGCCGCGCAGCATTATCGAATTGCCGCTGACGCGGGGCTGGATTGGGCGATGTACAACCTGGCCAACCTGTTGGGTACCGGGCGCGGAGTGACGTTGGATCATGCTCAGGCCCTGGGGCTGTATCAGCGCGCCGCTGAAGCCGGCCACGCCAAGTCGATGAACCTGCTGGGGCGTTATCTGGAAGAAGGGCTGGTCTGTCGGGCCGACCCGGTCGCCGCACGCGACTGGTACCGACGCTCGGCCGAGGGCGGAGATTTTCGTGGGCAGTTCAGTTATGCCGCAATGCTGGCTGATGCTGGATTGATCGAGGACGCACTGGGCTGGTTGCGCAAGGCACTGGCTACAGGGAACGTGAATTTTCTGCGGGTGAGCATGGGTTCATTATCGAGCGCCCGTCATCCGTCGATTCGCCAGATGGCCGATGCTTATCGGCAGCGGCTTGGGGAATTGCTCTTCGCTTGAGTCATTAAAAAGTCTTTCGGTTGGCCATTGGTTAGTTGGCTTTTCTGCTTCTTGTATTTAATTTTAATAGTTAATAACTTGGCGAATTAGTTGTATCTGCCTACTGTCGGGTTCGATGTTGTTCAAGTGATTGGAAGTTTCTTGTCTACATCGAAAATAAATTAGCCGTTATTAATATCCACGGAAGACAAGGAGTCTTTGATGGAACTCAAGTTAAATGACAAGGTGGTCGAGGCCGCCGCGAAAGCGCCTCTGGCATTTGTAAATGCCTCGCTGGGCGTGGGTGAGGAATATAACCGTGGTACCGGTATACAACTGACCAAAGAGCAAATTATCAGTCTAAGGAAGTATGAAGTTCTCGGCCTCTCGCTGCCCGTCCGGTTGCAAGATGTTATTGCCTATCTGAACTATGGTGCGGGTGATGAAGGCGGCGTGGGCCTGAAAGCGGGAGATTTCCTGCGTACCTTCAGCATGACCTATGATCACGCCAAACGCTGGTCGCCATTGCGCGAAAAGATCATGTTGACCGGTAACGATCTGAGAATCTTTGCTGGCAGTATTATCCGCACGGGTAACGCCATTGTTGAAGTGTATGAGGATCTCAAGGCCTCGAGGTATCTCGAAGAGCACAACATCAATACGCCTGAGGAATACCTGAATCTGCAACGGCAGATTCCGGGTCTGCCTGATCTTGACCTGTCTTCGGAAGATATCCTGGATATCAAGGCGTATCTCAATGACCTGTTGGCAAAAGTTGCGCATTGTCATCAGGAAGCCGAGCGCGTTCGGGCCCTGCTGGACAGTTTTGGCGCCGATATGCGTGAAAAGGTGCTGCCGGAAATTGCCTTGCGGCTGCAGTTCGTCTCCAGGAACACTTATCAGAACGATACCAAGGCGCTGCAGGAAGTCATTGATCAGCGCGCAAAAGAAATTGATGAACTGAACAAACAGTACGATCAACTGGTGCAGGAAGCGATCAAGTCGGCAGCCACCCTGAATATTGGCGGATTGATTCTTGGCATTTACCAAGGCGTCAAGGCCGAGAAAATCCGCTCTGAACGTAATCGCCTGAAGCAACTGCAGCAGGTCGATAACCAGAGTATGGCAAGCAAGAACCAGACGCTGAGTTCGTTGAACAAGGTTCGAGATGATTTGCAGAATTTGAGTTACGTGGCGATTGAAGCCGAGGTCGCGACTCAGAACCTGATGCTGGTATGGAATGCCCTCAGTGATTACGTCGAGGCGTCGTTCAAGGAAGTTGACGGTATTTTCGAAGCGACTTCGCTACGCCGTTTCAAGATTCAATTACTGAGTATCATCGATCCCTGGGAGCAGATAAAAGTCAGCTCTGATCAGTTGCTGAAAGTGTTTGAAGAGGCTGACAGGGAATATGAAAGAAGTGGGCTGGTTGTTCGGAGTGGGTCAATGATGTCTTTGCTATCGGTTAGTTCGGCTGTACCCGCATTCAACATGCCCCGCCTGCGTGAGCATAATGCGGGTGTGCAGGGTCTTAATACCACGGCTCAGATGCTCTTCGAGCAATTCGATTACATGCCTGGAACTGTCGGGGCCATGAACAATCTGGCGCTCGCCATCAACAAGGCCACCTACGATCTGCGGAGTCAGGCACAGGCCACCAGCATTTACCTGGAACGCGCCGATAAAAAACTGCGCAGCTATCAAGCTGAGCTGGAGTATCCGGACGACGCGGACGAAGTTCGCGAGGATATGGAGGTCGAGCTGAAGAATATCTTCAACAAGGTGGCGGTGCAGAACGAAGATCTGAAAGCTGTGCACAAGAGCATCAGCGCTTATTACGATCGCAGCGCCTCGGCCGAGTGGATCGTGACGCTCAAGGCCGAGCGTGTCACCACGATCGAGCTCAAGGCCAGATCCGACAAAAAACTCGCAGACCTGACGACCGAAATGAAGTCTGTTTCCGAGGGTATTGATCTGATCGCCAAGGCTGGCATCGAGAAAATTGGCGAACAAGCGCAGTTGTCTCTGGAAAGCCTGAAGGCATTGGGACTGGCGCCACCTCAGGTGCAAGTTGCCCTGCTGGCTATCGAGACGCTGAAGAAACTGATTTCCGGCATTGGCGAGGCCGTTTCCTTTCTCAATATGCTGGCAGCGTACAACCGGCTGAATGAACAGGCAGGTGATCTGCGCACACAGATCAACAAATACAGCAAAGACCTCGCGCGCATTGAAGGCCGGATCGAGCTGGTCGAAACCCTGGATCAACTGGATGACGGCCGTGCGGCTTACGCTGGAGAGTTCAGCGTTCTGATCGATGACTTTACCCGCTTCGCCAATGATTTCAGACAGAACACTGCGCTTCCCGTTGAAACCCGGGCGCAAGCAGCGATTGATCGAGTCGCCGAAGTCGTCAGGCATCTACAGAGCATTCATCAATAACAAGGAGCTGGAAAGGTGGGCGACTAGCCTGCCTTTCCTGAAACGGCATGAATGCTTTGGCTTATGAATTTTCAGCGATGCAACGGCGTGTACTGGACCGTTACGCGCGATTTCTCGGCACCTTGCCGACGACATTCAATGCGATACCGCTGGTCTTCGAGCGCCGGAGAAAGGCAGGGCATCAATTGGCCGTCCTGGCCAAAGACTCGCGTCTGGAGAACGCCCGGTTCAATCAGCGCTATCTGCAGGATTTCTGGGCTCGTACCGAAGCGTCGAGGCGTCTTGGCGCAGGGTATCTAGGGGATCTGCAAGTGTTTACCCGCGAAGCCCTGGATATCACAGGCAACACCTCCAGACACGAGCCTGTCAGCCAGGTGGACTTTCGGCTGTTCAGCCTTTCGCGGTCGACCAGCTGGCAGTTGTTCCCAGCAGAGGATGTGCCTGACCTGATCCACGAACTGGCACTGCGTTTCTATGCGCTGCAGGCCGAGATACGGCAGCTGAAATACACAGTCGTGGAAGTGTACGACGAGTCATTTGGCTTGAAGTCAGTGTTTCTCGGCGCTATGGATCACCGCTCCTGCCTGTGTCATGCGACGCCAACCGTTGCCGAAGGGTTGTTTGGCGATTCATTGACGACGCCTGTCTGGGATCTGGCTTATGCATCGACCGATCCGGCCATCAGGGCGGCTGAATACCAGGCTGATATCGCGGCGTTATTCAATGGGTTCGTGTCGGTGAATACGCAGATGGGGCTATTCATCGAAGCGCTTTATCAGCGCCTCGACAACGTGTGCAATCAACTCTTGCAGGCGAAGGCTGCGGTGAAACTGAGTGAGCTGAATTTCAAACTCGCCGCGATGACCGAGAGCGCCAATGAGTGCATGGCAATGCTTGATCATCTTGAGGCGTGGCTGCGCCCATAAAAAAAGGCCCATGATTGCTCATGGGCCTTTTTCTCAATCGCTACGTATTACACGTAGAACGATTTCAGCGGCGGGAAGCCATTGAATTCGACGGCGCTGTAACTGGTGGTGTACGCACCGGTCGACAGCCAGTACAGGCGATCACCGATGGCCAGGTTCAGCGGCAGGCCGTATTTGTAGTTCTCGTACATGATGTCGGCGCTGTCGCAGGTCGGGCCGGCGATGACCACTTCTTCCATCTCGCCTTTCTTCTCGGTCCAGATCGGGAACTTGATCGCCTCGTCCATGGTTTCGATCAGGCCGGAGAACTTGCCCACATCGGTATACACCCAGCGCTCGACGGCGGTGCGGGATTTACGCGCAACCAGTACCACTTCGCTGACCAGAATACCGGCGTTGGCAATCAGCGAACGGCCCGGTTCCAGAATGATTTCCGGCAGGTCATCGCCGAAGTCTTCCTTCAGGAAGCGGATGATTTCTTCGGCGTAGGTTTCCAGGCTGTTGGTGCGGGTGATGTAGTTGGCCGGGAAGCCGCCACCCATGTTGATCAGCTTCAAGTGAATGCCGTCTTCTTCTTTCAGGCGTTCGAAGATCACTTTGACCTTGGCGATCGCCGCGTCCCAGACACTGATGTCGCGCTGTTGCGAACCGACGTGGAACGAGATGCCGTACGGCACCAGGCCCAGGTCGCGGGCGAGGATCAGCAGGTCCATGGCCATGTCGGTCTGGCAGCCGAACTTGCGCGACAGTGGCCAGTCAGCGGTGGTTGAGCCTTCGGTGAGGATGCGCACATAGACTTTCGCACCCGGCGCAGCCTTGGCAATGTTGCGCAGGTCGGCTTCGGAGTCGGTGGCGAACAGGCGCACACCCTTCTCGTAGAAGTAGCGGATGTCCTTGGACTTTTTGATGGTATTGCCGTAGCTGATCTGGTCCGGGCTGACGCCACGGCTCAGCACTTTGTCCAGCTCATAGATGGAGGCGATGTCGAAGCTCGAGCCTTTCTCTTTGAGCAGGTCGATGATCTCGACAGCCGGGTTGGCCTTGACCGCGTAGTAGACCTTGGCGAATTCGAAACCGGCGCGCAGGTCGTCGTAGGCCTGGGCGATCATCGCGGTGTCGATCACCACGAACGGGGTTTCATGTTTGTCGGCGAACGCCTTCATTTTCTGAAAGGTTTCGCGCGCGAAATAGTCTTCGACCTGGATCGACATGCTGGAGTGCTCCTATGGGCAAACGGGTAAAAACATGGGTGTAAATGAACGTCCTCCGTATCCCCACTTTGGTTCGCCTACTTCCCAAGGCATGTCGCCGAAAGCAAAAAGGCCACGGGCGTTTTTGCCCTTGGCCTTGCTGTCTCGTCGTCAGTACTTGAGCCGGATGGATCGTTTCCAGCATGGACGTTCGGCGCGAACTTTAGGGCGTGAGGGGCCTGAGATCAACTAAAAATGTCGCGTTTTTGCACGCTTCTGACGTACGTCGCGGATATCACTCTTTGTAGCCGACCGAGATGACGGACAGATGTTCCCCGGGAATTTTCATGTGTTAAAAATACCTGCACGTTCGCGGCTTTTGTCGGCTAATTAGCGGGGAAGTGTGATCGGCGCAACATCGGCGACGTTGGCGGCGGGAGGTGGATGTGAGGGGGATTTTGGCCGTTTGGGAGCGGGTGTTTGCAGAGGTTCTGTGAACGCAGCTGTTGAGATTCTTTTCCGCCCTGCGAATCATCAGGAAATTGCACGAATCCTGTGGGAGCGGGCTTGCTCGCGAAGACATTTTCACAGCCGACGTCACCGCCGACGGCCACTACGCATTCGCGAGCAGGCTCGCTCCCACAGGTCAGGTGTTTTTACGCGACCACAGCCTCAGCCGGCGAGACGATATTGGTCTTCATCCCGCGCGAACGACCCGAGCTCAGGTAAGCCGCAATCGACTCCTGCGTCACCTCACCGAGGAACACCCGCTCGGCATCCATCACCGGCAGCCACGAACGGTTGAACTCGTACATGCGCGACAACAGGATGCGCAGGTGTTCGTCGTACGCCGCGGTGGCGTTGAACTCACGCAGATACTGCGCGCAGGTGCCGGTCTGGCGGTGCAGGTCGCGACGACGCACATAGCCCAGCGCCTTGTTCTCGGCACAGGTGACCACCACATAGCGTCGGTCATGCTCGTCCATCAACTCCAGCGCATCGGCCACCGGGGTTTCGGGGCTGACTGACGGCGCGTTGTCCGCTGCGTCTTCAGCCTTCACCAGCAGCAGGCGTTTGAGGGTGCTGTCCTGGCCGACGAAGTTGCTGACGAAATCATCTGCCGGATGCGCGAGCAGGGTGTCCGGATGATCGATCTGCAGCAGTTTGCCGGCACGGAAGATCGCGATCTTGTCACCGAGTTTGATCGCCTCGTCGATGTCGTGGCTGACCATGATCACGGTCTTGTTCAGCGCGCGCTGCATCTCGAAGAACTCGTTCTGGATCATCTCGCGATTGATCGGGTCGACCGCACCAAACGGCTCGTCCATCAGCAACAACGGCGCATCCGCCGCCAATGCGCGGATCACACCGATACGCTGTTGCTGGCCGCCGGACAGTTCACGCGGATAGCGATGCAGATACTGCTTGGGCTCGAGCTTGATCATGCTCATCAGTTCGCGAGCGCGGTCGTGGCATTTCTGTTTGTCCCAGCCGAGCAGTTTCGGCACCACGACGATGTTCTCTTCGATGGTCATGTTCGGGAACAGGCCGATCTGCTGGATCACGTAGCCGATGTTGCGGCGCAGGGTGACTTCGTCGAGGTCGGTGGTGTCTTCGCCGTTGATCAGGATCTTGCCCGAGGTCGGCTTGATCAGGCGGTTGATCATTTTCAGCGTGGTGCTTTTGCCGCAACCCGATGGCCCGAGGAACACACAGATTTCGCCTTCATTGACGGTCAGGCTCACCGAGTCCACGGCTTTGACATCTTTGCCGTTGCTCTGGAAGGTCTTGCTGAGGTTTTGAAGTTCGATCATTTGAGGAGTCCTTTTGGAGTCAGCGTACGTTGCAGCCACTGCAGGAGAAGGTCGGCGAAGATCGCCAGAAGACTGACCAGCAGCGCGCCGACGATCAGCATCGACATGTCGCTGCGGCTGATGGAGGCGAGGATCAGCACGCCAAGGCCACCGGCGCCGATGGTCGCGGCGATGGTCATCACGCCGATGTTCATCACCACGGCGGTGCGCACCCCGGCGAGGATCACCGGCACTGCAATCGGCAACTCAACCATGCGCAGGCGCTGGCCGAAGGTCATGCCGATGCCGCGTGCAGCTTCACGAATGCCCGGCTCGACGCCGGTCAGGGCGAGATAGGTGTTGCGCATGATCGGTAGCAGCGAATAGAGGAACACCGCGGTGATTGCCGGCATTGGCCCCAGGCCCTGGCCGAACTTGGAGTAGAACGGCAGCAGCAGTCCGAACAGGGCAATCGACGGCACGGTCAGCAGCACCGTGGCGCTGGCCTGCAAGGGACCGGCGAGGCTCGGGAAGCGCGTCATCAGGATGCCCAGCGGCACACCGATGAAAATCGCCAGCGTTACCGCGATGCCAACCAGGGTGATGTGCTGCCAGGTCAGGTGCATCACCTGCTGCCAGTCGAGGTGGGAAAAGGCGTTGAGAAATTCCATGACTTTTCCTCCTTAGTTGAGTGGGTGCTGGCGCAGGAAATCCGCGGCCACTTTCGATGGGCTTTCGTGATCGACATCGACCCGCGCGTTGAGTTGGCGCATGGTTTCGTCGTCGAACAGTTGCGCCAGCGGCTTGAGTTGCTCGGCCAGTTGCGGGTGCTTGTCCAGATACGCCTGACGCACCACTGGCGCGGCGGTGTAGTCGGGGAAGTAGTGCTTGTCGTCTTCCAGCAGCTTCAAGCCGAAGGCGTTGAGGCGGCCGTCGGTGGTGTAGACCAGACCGGCAAACACCTGGCCGTTGCGCAGCGCGGTGTAGACCAGCCCGGCGTCCATCTGCCGGATGTTCTTGCGGGTCAGGTTCATGTCGTAGAGCTTGACCATGCCGTCCAGACCGTCGGAGCGGTTGGCGAACTCGGTGTCCAGCGCCACCAGGTGATTGGTCTTGGCTTCATCGCGCAGCACCTTGTTCAGGTCGCTGATGGTGTTGATCTGCGGGTACTCCTCGGCGACTTTTTTCGGCAGGGCGAGGGCGTAGGTGTTGCTGAATTTCGACGGGGTCAGCCAGACCAGGCCTTTTTTCGCGTCGAGTTCTTTGACCCGGGCGTAGGACTGTTCGCTGTCGAGTTTTTCGGTGACATGGTTGTAGGCCACCAGCGACACGCCGGTGTATTCCCAGAGCATGTCCAGTTGTCCGCTTTCGTGGGCGCTGCGGGCGAGGTTGCTGCCCAGACCGCCGGTGATCTGCGCGTCGTAGCCTTTGCTGCGCAGGTATTGCGCGGTGATTTCCGCGAGCAGGGTCTGCTCGGTGAACACCCGGGCGCCGAGGCGAATGAGCGGTTTTTCCGCCGCCTGGGCAAATCCTGCGAACAGCATGATGCAGCCTAAGATCAAGCTAAATCGTTTCATAAGTATTCCTTCGCAAGAGCCTTAAGACGGGCGCAAACCGCGTTCCAGCCAGAGACGGCTGGCGAGGGTGACCACGCCATCGAGCAGCAGGGCCAGCAGCGCTGTGCACGCGGCGCCGAGCAGCAGTTGCGGCTGATTGTTCAGGGCGATGCCAGGGAAGATCAGGCTGCCGAGGCTGTTGGCGCCGATCAGGAATGCCAGCGGCGCGGTGCCGACGTTGATCGCCAGTGCCACGCGCACGCCACCGATGATGATCGGCACGGCGTTGGGCAATTCAACTTTCCACAGCACCTGGCGCGGGGTCATGCCGATGCCGACGGCGGCTTCCTTAAGCGAGCCCTGAACGTTTTTCAGGCCTTCGTAGGTGTTGCGCACGATCGGCAACAGAGAAGCGAGGAACAAAGCGAAGATCGCCGGACCACTGCCGATGCCGAGAATCCCCAGGGCAATCGCCAGTACGGCCAGCGGTGGCACGGTGTTGCCGATATTGAAGATCTGCATGAAGCGTTCAGCGCGGCCGACCATGGTCGGGCGACTGAGAAAGATACCGGCGGGGATGCCCACGACAAGGGCGGCCAGCATTGAAGCGAGGACGAGAATCAGATGAGCTTGCAGGTAAAACAACAAATCGTCGCGGTAGTGTTCGATCGTGTTGATGCCGATCCAGTGGATCAGCAGGGCCAGGAGCGCGATAACCACCGCACCTCCCATCAGCCCTTTGCCATAGCGGATAGCCACAGGCGGACTCCTTTTTTATAGTCGGCGAACGCTCTCCCGTGTGGCATGCCAAGCCTTGGCTGCCGGGAATAAACGTTCGCGAGAAGCAGCTCCTTCAGCACCGGCAACAAGCGGTCTGAAAGCGAGCCATGAGCGCAGCCTCGTCAGGCTAACTTGCTGATTTTTCAGCCCCTGACGAAATGTCGTAACAGGGGATGGACGTCTCCGTGCTTTAAAAGGTTCCCATCCGGGGCAGCATTTGGCCACCCTTAATGTGCTCAACGGTTCGGTTATTGCATCGAGTTGGGCTATAATCGCGGCCCTTTTTTGAATCACCGCCAGGCGATTTCCCATGACCAACCAGGCCGCCGAAGTCGCGAAACGCCGCACTTTCGCCATTATTTCCCACCCCGATGCCGGTAAAACCACGATCACCGAGAAGCTCCTGTTGATGGGCAAGGCGATTGCAGTGGCCGGTACGGTGAAATCCCGTAAATCCGACCGCCATGCGACATCCGACTGGATGGAGATGGAGAAGCAGCGGGGTATTTCCATTACCACGTCGGTCATGCAGTTCCCGTATCGCGAACACATGATCAACCTGCTCGACACCCCGGGCCACGAAGACTTCTCCGAAGACACCTACCGCACCCTGACGGCGGTCGACTCGGCGCTGATGGTGCTCGACGGCGGTAAAGGCGTCGAGCCACGGACCATCGCCCTGATGGACGTCTGCCGTCTGCGTGACACGCCGATCGTCAGCTTCATCAACAAACTCGACCGTGACATCCGCGACCCGATCGAACTGCTCGACGAAATCGAAGCCGTCCTGAAGATCAAGGCAGCGCCGATCACCTGGCCGATCGGTTGCTACCGCGACTTCAAGGGCGTGTACCACCTGGCCGATGACTACATCATTGTCTACACCGCCGGTCACGGTCACGAACGCACCGAAACCAAGATCATCGAGAAACTCGACTCCGACGAGGCGCGCGCGCACCTGGGCGATGAGTACGAGCGCTTTCTCGAACAACTGGAACTGGTGCAGGGCGCCTGCCACGAGTTCAACCAGCAGGAGTTCCTCGACGGTCAACTGACCCCGGTGTTCTTCGGTACCGCACTGGGCAACTTCGGTGTCGACCACGTGCTCGACGCCGTCGTTGACTGGGCACCGCGTCCGCTGGCCCGCGTCGCCAACGAGCGTACCGTGGAGCCGGTGGAAGAGAAGTTCTCGGGCTTCATCTTCAAGATCCAGGCGAACATGGACCCGAAGCACCGCGACCGTATCGCCTTCATGCGTATCTGCTCCGGCAAGTACGAGAAAGGCATGAAGATGCGCCACGTGCGTACCGGCAAGGACGTGCGCATCGGCGACGCCCTGACGTTCTTCTCCTCCGAGCGTGAACAGCTGGAAGAGGCGTACGCCGGCGACATCATCGGTCTGCATAACCACGGCACGATCCAGATCGGCGACACCTTCAGCGAAGGTGAAGTCCTCGGTTTCACCGGTATCCCGCACTTCGCCCCGGAACTGTTCCGCCGCGTGCGCCTGCGCGATCCGCTGAAATCCAAGCAACTGCGTCAGGGCCTGCAACAGCTGGCCGAAGAAGGCGCGACCCAGGTGTTCTTCCCGGAGCGCAGCAACGACATCATTCTTGGCGCCGTCGGTGTGCTGCAGTTTGATGTGGTCGCCAGTCGTTTGAAGGAGGAATACAAGGTTGAGTGCTCGTATGAGCCGATCACTGTTTACTCCGCGCGCTGGATCGAGTGCAGCGACAAGAAGAAGCTTGAGGAATTTTCCAACAAGGCGGTGGAGAACCTCGCACTGGATGGTGGTGGGCACCTGACCTACCTGGCGCCGACGCGGGTTAACCTGGCGTTGATGGAAGAGCGGTGGCCGGATGTGAAATTCCGGGCGACGCGTGAGCATCATTAAGCGCTGAGCTGGGTTGTCTGGAGCCCCTGAGGTGTAGGCCTTGGGGGCTTTTTTTGGGCTTTGTCTTGGCGGCCTTTGGGCCGACCAGGTTCTTGGTTTTTTTGTGTACATATCCGTTTTTTAGGTGATGGCGGATTAGGGTTCCGCCCTTACGGCGGGTCACTTTTGACAAACGCCTCAAAAGTAACCAAAAAGGCTTGCTCCTGCGTTCGGCCCGCTCGCTGGGGCTCGGGGTCCCTTCGCTGCGGGATTGATCCGGGCGCAGCGCCTACGGTTTGCTTCGCTGCACCTCCTCTCGCTGTGTTTGGCTGCGCCAAACGGTCGCTGCGCTCCCACCCCCGGATCAATCCCTCCACTCAGCCTTCCGATGTCGCCCGTGGATCAAGATCAAGAGCGGTACTCGAGCTTGCGCTCATTGTTTTGAGTGGGGCGGCTGCGCCGCATGGGGCATACACAAATCAAAACTGTGGGAGCTGGCTTGCCAGCGAAGGCGGCCTGACAGCCGGCCAATCTCCAACTGAGCACAACCAATCCCACTGTAGGAGCCAGCCTGCTGGCGATGGCGGCCTGACAGCCGACCAATCTCTAACTGATTGCACCCAATCCAATTGTGGGAGCGGGCTTGCTCGCGAAAGCGGTTTCACAGCCGGCCAATCTCTAACTGAGCACAACCAATCCCACTGTAGGAGCCAGCCCGCTGGCGATGACGATCTGACAGCAGACCATTTTTTCTAATCCAATTGAGCGACTGAAGGAAGCTCCTTGCAGGGACTGTAGGACGAATCCGTATTTTGAGATCTCGAGGTTCTTGAGCGCGACAACCGGCGCGCTGGACGTTAGTGTTCAAGGTCATGCCGGTCGCTTTGAGAGGTCAATGGAATGACGCGCAACCTCATCCATCTGCTGCGCCCCAATGGCTATTTCAGTCTGATGGCCTGGGTGCTTGCGGCGTTGCTGTTCATCAATCGTCTGAGCAGCATGGTCAAGTTGTTCATGGCGCTGTATCTGCGCCAGGAGCTGGGGCTGGCGATTGAAACCGTCGGCTGGTTGCTGTCGGCCTATGGTGCCGGGTTGTTGGTCGGTTCGATGCTCGGTGGGCTGCTCAGTGATCATGTGCGCACGGCGCGGCTGACGGCGACGTTGTTCTTTGTTTCGGTGTGGGTATTGATCTTGCTGGGGCTGGTCTCGCAAGTGCCGTTGCTTGCGGCATTGCTGTTGCTCAGCGGGACGATCGATGGGGCCATTCGCACCCTGCACCAGCGCCTGATCATGGAGTACTGCGAAGTCGCTCAACGCTCGCGCGCGCAGGCCTTGAGCCGGGTGGCGCGTAACCTTGGCATGGCCGCCGCGGGTGTGGCGGGCGGGGTGTTGGCGCAGACGGATTTCCGTTGGGTGTTTTTCGGCAGCGCGGCGATGACGCTGCTGGCCTTGCTGTGGTTTGTTCGCACTACGTGGCGTCGGCCGGTACTGATCAATGACGCCCCCTCTACAAACGGCGCCGGTGGATCCGTTGCGCCGTTTTACGATAAAGCGTTCCTGTGGTTGCTCGCGGCGACGGCCGTGCTTGGCATTGCATTCGACACGGTCTACAGCACGCTGGGCAATTATCTGCGTGATTACTACCACTTGAGTACCGAGGCGATCGGCTGGCAGTTCGGGCTCAATGCGTTGCTGGTGATCGCCTTGCAGATTCCCTTGTCACACTGCGGCGAGCGTTGGGGCACGCGGCGGCAAATGCTCGCGGGGAGTTTGTTGCTGGCCGGCGGATTGGGCATGTTGCCGTTCGGATCCGGGCCGGCGTTCGTCTGCCTGTCGACGGTGATCTGGACCTTGGGCGAGGCGTTGTTCATGCCGCCGCTGAATGTGCTGGCGATGCAATTTGCCCAGCGCGGCAAAAGCGGCCAGTACTTTGGTCTGTTCTTTATGAGCTGGAGCGCCAGTGCGCTGTTGTCGCCGGTGCTCAGCGGTCAGTTGTACGGCAATTTCGGTGGCCATAGCGTCTGGCTGGGTAGCGCCGTACTGGTGTTGATGTCGATTCCCTTGACGTGGCAAGCGACCCGCCCGCTTAGCTGATTACGCGATAGGTGTTATTCGAAACCTGTCTGTCTGTGGAGGGCATTTCTGTCTGCTCGTTAGCGTCCTATCTGGTGAACCCGACGGATCGGAACTAGATTTCACACAGCGCCAGTCAGGCACCCATGTCTCACCTGAAAGTGGATGGAGTCAGCTATGAAAAGCAGGTTGCTACGGTTTTTATTGCTATTGAAAGTGATGGTCATGCTGTCCCTCGGCACCGCGACGGCCTGGGCGGAGTGCGAGGATCACGATTCCCAGGCCTTTAACGGCCAGGTTGGACACAGCGGCCTGATGCTCGCCAAGTCCGAATCAGAGCCAGGTGATCAGGGGCAGGGTGGCAGCGCCGATGACGATGACTCGACTACTGATGAACCGGACTCTGATGATCCGGACGACGAAGGCGACAGCCAGACGTAAATCGCAAATAAAAGAAAACCCCTTCTTCCCCGACTGATGCGCAATCGGGGGAGAAGGGGTTTGGTTAACGCTTTAGCGACAACTCAAGTTCCCTGTGGGAGGTGGCTTGCTCCCGAAAGCGGTGTGTCAGTCACCATTATCAGTGACTGTCACACCGCATTCGCGAGCAAGCCCGCTCCCACACTTTCGTCCGCCGTTAATCAGGCGGCGCCGTCGAGGAATTGCTCGGCGTAGTGGCAGGCCACCTGGCGATTATCCAATTCACGCAACAACGGCTCTTCAGTGCTGCAACGCTCGGTCGCGTACGGGCAGCGCTTGTGGAACGCGCAGCCCGGTGGCGGGTTCAGCGGGTTGGGCAATTCGCCGACGATCTTGATTTTCGGCTTGTTCGGGTCCGGGTGAATGGTCGGGGTCGCCGACAGCAACGCCTGGGTGTATGGGTGCAGGGGACGTTCGTAGATAGCGTCTTTCGGGCCCATTTCCACCGGGCGACCGAGGTACATCACCATCACGTCATCGGCCACATGTTGCACCACCGCCAGGTTGTGCGAAATGAACACGTACGCCGTGTTGAACTCTTGCTGCAGATCCATGAACAGGTTCAGCACCTGGGCCTGAATCGACACGTCCAGTGCCGAGGTAGGCTCATCCGCCACCAGCACTTTCGGTTGCAGCATCATCGCCCGGGCGAGAGCGATCCGCTGGCGCTGACCGCCGGAGAACATGTGCGGATAGCGCTGGTAGTGCTCGGGACGCAAGCCGACCTGCTTCATCATCGCCTGGACTTTTTCGCGGCGTTCAGCGGCGGACAGGTTGGTGTTGATCAGCAGCGGCTCGCCGAGTTGGTCACCGACTTTCTGCCGAGGATTCAATGACGCGTACGGGCTCTGGAACACCATCTGCACGTCTTTGCGCAGTTGCTTGCGCTGAGCCTTGTCGGCACCGGCGACTTCCTGGCCGGCGATTTTCAACGAACCGGACGACGGCTCTTCAATCAGGGTCAGGGCACGGGCGAGGGTGGATTTGCCGCAGCCCGATTCGCCGACCACGGCGAGGGTCTTGCCGGCTTCCAGTTCGAACGACACGCCGTTGAGCGCGCGTACGGTGGCGTGCCCCTTGAACAGGCCACGGGACACTTCGTAGTGACGGGTCAGGTCGCGGGCGGTAAGTACGACGGCCATTACGCCACCTCCTGGTTCAGCGGGAAGAAGCAGCGCGCGAGGCTGTTGCTTTTCGGATCAAGGGCCGGACGCTGCGCGCGGCAGGTGTCCTGCACGTACGGGCAGCGCGGCGACAGCAGGCAGCCCTGCGGACGGTCATAACGGCCCGGGACGATGCCCGGCAGTGTCGCCAGACGCTCGGCGCCCTGGCTGTGTTCCGGAATCGCCTTGAGCAACGCTTCGCTGTAAGGGTGCGCCGGGATGTCGAACAGTTGCGGCACTTGACCGACTTCAACAGCCTGGCCGGCGTACATCACACAGACGCGCTGAGCGGTTTCGGCCACGACCGCGAGGTCGTGAGTGATCAGCACCAGGCCCATGTTCTGTTCTTTCTGCAACGCCAGCAGCAGATCCATGATCTGTGCCTGAATCGTAACGTCCAGCGCCGTGGTCGGTTCGTCGGCGATCAGCAGTTTCGGCTCGCCGGCAATCGCCATGGCAATCGCGACACGCTGGCTCATACCGCCAGACAGTTGGTGCGGGTAGGCGTCCATACGGCTGGCGGCGCCCGGGATCTCCACTTTTTCCAGCAGTTCGATGGCGCGTTTGCGCGCTTGCTTGCCGGACATTTTCAGGTGCAGGCGCAGCACTTCTTCGATCTGGAAACCGACGGTGTAGCTCGGATTGAGCGCGGTCATCGGGTCCTGGAACACCATCGACAGGTCTTTGCCGACGATTTGCCGACGTTGACGATTGCTCAGCTTGAGCATGTCTTTGCCGTCAAAGCTGAGCGAGTCGGCGGTGACGATGCCGGGATGCTCGATCAGGCCCATCAGCGCCATCATGGTCACGGATTTACCCGAACCCGATTCGCCAACGATTGCCAGGACTTCGCCTTTGTCGACTTTCAGGTCGAGGCCATCGACAACGGGTGTCGCGGTTTTGTCGCCGAAGCGAACGTTGAGATTCTTGATTTCTAGCAGTGACATGGGAATCTCCTCAGGCGGCGTTCTTGAGTTTCGGGTCCAGCGCATCGCGCAGACCGTCGCCCATCAAGTTGATTGCCAGCACGCTGAGCAAAATGGTCAAACCAGGCAGACTCACGACCCACCAGGCGCGTTCGATGTAATCGCGGGCCGAGGCCAGCATGGTGCCCCATTCAGGGGTTGGCGGTTGTACGCCAAGGCCGAGGAAGCCCAGTGCCGCAGCATCGAGAATCGCCGAGGAGAAGCTCAGGGTGGCCTGCACGATCAGCGGCGCCATGCAGTTCGGCAGCACGGTGATGAACATCAGACGTGGCAGACCGGCACCGGCCAGGCGCGCGGCGGTCACGTAGTCGCGGTTCAGTTCGCCCATCACGGCGGCGCGGGTCAGACGCACGTAGGACGGCAGCGATACCACAGCAATGGCGATCACGGTGTTGATCAGGCCAGGGCCGAGGATGGCGACGATCGCCACAGCCAGCAGCAGGGACGGCAGGGCCAGCATGATGTCCATCAGACGCATGATGGTCGGGCCGATCATTTTCGGGAAGAAACCGGCGAACAGACCCAGCAGGATCCCCGGGATCAGCGACATCACCACCGACGACAGACCGATCAGCAGCGACAGGCGCGAACCCTGAATCAGCCGTGACAGCAGGTCGCGACCCAGTTCATCGGTGCCGAGCAGGAATTGCATCTGCCCGCCTTCGAGCCACGCCGGTGGCGTCAGCAGGAAGTCACGGTATTGCTCGCTTGGGTTATGCGGCGCGACCCACGGCGCGAAGATCGCGCAGAAGATGATCAGCAGCATGAACAGCAGGCCGGCAACCGCGCCCTTGTTCTTGGAGAAGGCTTGCCAGAATTCTTTGTACGGTGACGGGTACAGCAGGCTTTGATCCGCGCTTGGGGCGGAAGTGGCTACTGAGGATGTTGGAGTGCTCATGGTATGGACCTCAGCGCTGATGACGGATGCGTGGGTTGGCAAAGCCGTAGAGGATGTCCACTACGAAGTTGACCAGAATCACCAGGCAGGCGATTAACAGGATGCCGTTTTGCACAACCGGGTAGTCCCGGGCGCCGATGGCTTCGATCAGCCATTTACCGATGCCGGGCCAGGAGAAAATGGTTTCGGTCAGGACTGCACCGGCCAGCAGGGTGCCGACTTGCAGGCCGACCACGGTCAGCACCGGAATCAGCGCGTTGCGCAGGCCGTGCACGAACACCACGCGCGAGGGCGACAGGCCTTTGGCCTTGGCGGTACGGATGTAGTCTTCACGCAGCACTTCGAGCATCGACGAACGGGTCATCCGCGCGATCACCGCCAGCGGAATGGTGCCAAGCACGATGGCCGGCAGGATCAGGTGATGCAGGGCGTCGAGGAATGCGCCCATGTCATCGGCCAGCAGCGTGTCGATCAGCATGAAACCGGTGCGCGGCTCGATGTCGTAAAGCAGGTCAATCCGCCCGGAAACCGGGGTCCAGCCCAGACTCACCGAGAAGAACATGATCAGGATCAGGCCCCACCAGAAGATCGGCATCGAATACCCCGCCAGGGAGATGCCCATCACCCCATGGTCGAACAGGGATCCTCGCTTGAGCGCCGCAATCACCCCGGCCAGAAGACCGAGGATGCCGGCAAACAGCAGGGCGGCCATGGACAGTTCCAGGGTCGCCGGGAAGAGGGAGGTGAACTCGGTCCATACGCTCTCACGCGTACGCAGGGATTCGCCGAGATCGCCGTGGGCCAGTTTGCCGATGTAGTCCAGGTACTGGGCATACAGCGGTTTGTTCAGACCTAGGCGTTCCATTGCCTGAGCGTGCATTTCGGGGTCGACCCGACGTTCGCCCATCATCACTTCCACGGGGTCGCCCGGAATCATGCGAATCAACGCGAAAGTCAGCAAGGTGATGCCGAAAAACGTGGGGATCAACAACCCCAGTCGGCGGGCAATAAAACTAAACATCTTGTGTGGTACCTCATCAGCCGGTTAGGCGTGCCCGGCGCCCCTGGGGTCAGGGAGGCCGGGAGTTTCTTATCTACTTCACCTGGGTAGTGGCGAAGTTATTGGTTGTGAGAGGGCTGATGTGATAACCCTCTACGTTGTTGCGCATTGCGGTAAACATCCGGGTGTGGGCCATGCTGATCCACGGTTGGTCCTGATTAAACAGCACCTGGGCCTGTTCGTAGAGTTTGGCGCGTTCGGCCGGATCTACTTTAGCCCGTGCTTCGTCGAGCAGTGCCTGGAATTTCTCGTTGCACCAGCGCGCGTAGTTTTCGCCGTTCTTGGCTGCTTCGCAACTGAGCATAGGCGTCAGGAAGTTATCCGGGTCGCCGTTGTCGCCCGCCCATCCGGCCGACACCATGTCGTGCTCGCCGGCCTTGGCGCGCTTGAGCATTTCGCCCCATTCCATCACGCGGATGTCGATCTTGATTCCGACTTTCGCCAGGTCAGCCTGCATCATCTGCGCGCCGAGCATCGGGTTCGGGTTGGTCGGGCCGCCACCGTTACGGGTAAACAGGGTAAACACGGTGCCTTCCGGAACCCCGGCTTCCTTGAGCAAGGCACGGGCCTTGTCCAGATCGCGTGGCGGGTTCTTCAGGTCGTGGTTGTAGCCCAGCAGCGTCGGCGGGTACGGGTTGACCGCCACCGAGGCGTTGCCTTTGCCGAACAGCGCGTTGACGTAGGCTTCCTTGTCGAACGCGATGTCGATGGCCTTACGCACACGCACGTCGCTGATGTACTTGTGCTGGGTGTTCATGGCGATGTACGAGACGGTCATCGCGTCCATCTCGTCGACTTTCAGGTTGCTGTCTTTCTTGATGCTCGGGATGTCATCCGGTTTCGGATACAGCGCGATCTGGCACTCGTTGGCCTTGAGCTTCTGCAGGCGCACGTTGTTGTCGGTGGCGATCGCCAGGATCAGCGCGTCGGCCGGGGCCTTGCCGCGGAAGTAGTCCGGGTTGGCCTTGAAGCGCACCTGCGCATCCTTGGCATAACGCTGGAAGATGAACGGGCCGGTGCCGACTGGCTTGTTGTTGAGGTCGCCGGTCTTGCCGGACTTGAGCAACTGGTCGGCGTATTCGGCCGGGTAGATCGAGGAGAACGCCATGGCGATGTCGGCCAGGAACGGCGCTTCGCGGCGGGTCAGGGTGAACTTGACCGTGTTGTCGTCGACTTTCTCTACGCTTTTGAGCAGTTCCTTGAAGCCCATGCTTTCAAAGTACGGGAAGCCCACGCTCGACAGTTTGTGCCATGGGTGATTCGGGTCCAGCTGACGCTGGAAGCTCCAGACCACATCGTCGGCGTTCATGTCGCGGGTCGGCTTGAAGTATTCGGTGGTGTGAAACTTGACGCCTTTGCGCAGGTGGAACGTATAGGTCAGGCCGTCTTCACTGATGTCCCAGGATTCGGCCAGTGCCGGAATCACTTCGGTGGTGCCGGGCTTGAAGTCGGCCAGGCGGTTGAAGATCGTTTCGGCCACCGCATCGGCAGTGACTGCAGTTGTGTACTGGACCATATCGAAGCCTTCCGGACTGGCTTCGGTGCAGACCACCAAGGGTTTGGCCGAGACGCCGATGGCGGCGCTCAACAACGCGGCAGCGACGGCCGCACGTAGGGGAAGCATTTTCATCGATAACCCTCTGCAATCGGTTGAAGACAAAAAACCGAACGGCCGACTCGTCATGAGTCAGCCGTCGGTTGGCGTTTTTTACAGGATGTTGAACGGGATGGTGGTCACGAGACGGAACTCGTTGATGCTGCCATCCAGCTGGTTTTCACTGGCACGGTGTGCGGTGTAGGTTGCGCGTATTGCGGTAGCCTTGAGCGGCCCGCTTTGCACGGCGTATGCAGCACCGATCCCGTATTCGTAGTGGTGTTCGCCATCCATCGCCAGCACGCTGTCGTAAGCGCCGCCTTTGTAGTGAGTGCCGTCGATGCCCCAACCACGAGCGCTGTAGATGTTGAACTTCAGGCCTGGCACGCCATATTCAGCCATGTTCAGACCGTAAGCGACCTGGAAGGATTTCTCGTTCGGGCCGTTGAAGTCCGAGAGCAGGGAGTTGGCCAGGTAAATACCGTTGGTTTCGTGCAGATAGTCGAAGTACTCGTTACCGTTAATTTCCTGGTACGAGAAGGTCAGGCTATGGGCCTGGTGAGTCAGACCCAGCGACAGCGAGTAGGTATCGTTGTCGATTTCGCCCAGCTTCTTTTTGCCTTCATCGACGGTCTTGTAGTAGTTCAGACCGGTGGTCAGGCTGAGGATCTGGCTATCGCCCAGCTCGTGGGTGGCGCCGAAGTAATACTGTTTCCACATATCTTCAGCCTGAGTTGCCCACAGGCTGGTTTTCAGACTGGCAAACGGCTGGTAGGAAATACCAGCGGTGTTGACGTGATCAATTTCAATGAGCGTGTCAGCATATTCGGAGCGGAACTTGCGCTGGCTTTCTTCCATACGTGGCGAGTTCTTGTCGAACGTAGCGATGTCGAAGGTCAGGTTTTCCAACTCTTCGCTGTGCAGGCTGACACCTTGGAAGCTCGAAGGAAGAGCGCGGTTGCCGATCACATCGACCATCGGGCTGCTGAAGTTTTGGCGGCCGGCGGTCAGAGTGGTATTTGAAACCCGCGCCTTGATGTTGGCCAGACCCAGTTTGCTCCACTGTCCCTCCGCATCGCCACCATCTCGGGTCAGGGTCCGGTTGTTACCGGAGGCGACGTTAGGAATCGGCGCCCCACCGACGTTTGCAGCGAGGTTTTTGCGGTCACGCTCAAGAGCTACAGCGTTATAGACCGCCACTTCAGTGCTGATGCCGACAGTACCTTCGGTGAACCCCGAGTTGTACTTGAGAATCGTGCCTTGTACCCAGTTGATCCGGCGATCAGTAAGTTCGGTTGTACCGTTTTTTTGGTACTTGAACTTGGCACCACGTTTCAATTGCTCATTGGCGTACCAGTTACGCGTCGTACCGGTAATCGACTGTCCTTCGACGAAGCCGGTCGCTTCAGCCTGGGCGCTCTTGGTGTTGACGGTCACCGGGGTGAACGCCTGGCTTTGGGTTTCCGCATAAGCCGTAGCGGTGACGCTGCTGATGGCCAGGGCCAGTATCGCGGTGCTGCTCAGTTTCATGGGTGAAGCTCCTTTACTTTCTTTTTATGCCGGCTTTTTTGGGTGGGCCGGTTATTGGTTTAGAACTCATTTCACACATCGCAAACGTTTGCAAAATGCCGGATCGGCGAATTTCGGCAAAGCGCTTGCGTGAGGGGATAGACGGTCCCCTCAGCGTTGCGGCTAATCGGTTGGGTTAATCGATACTGACGCCCGAGAACACATTGCGACCGAAGGGGCTGACCTTGAAGCCTTCAACCCGGGCGCTTAACGGCTGGTTGACCGTCGAGTGGGCGACAGGCGTGATCGGCACTTGCTGCTTGAGCAACTGCTGCGCCTGTTTGTAGAGCGTGGTGCGCTGGTCGCGATCGGTGACGACCTTGGCCTCTTTGATCAGCTTGTCGTACGCCGGATCGCACCACATGGAATAGTTGTTGCCGCCAATGGCGTCGCAGCTGTACAGGGTGCCCAGCCAGTTGTCCGGGTCCCCGTTGTCGCCGGTCCAGCCGATCAGGCTGATATCGTGCTCGCCATTCTTGGTGCGCTTGATGTACTCGCCCCATTCGTAGCTGACGATCTTCACTTTCAGACCGATTTTCGCCCAGTCTGCCTGGAGCATTTCGGCCATCAGTTTGGCGTTCGGGTTGTATGGACGCTGTACCGGCATCGCCCACAGGGTGATCTCGGTGCCTTCTTTCACGCCGGCAGCCTTGAGCAGCTCGCGGGCTTTTTCCGGGTTGTAGGCGGCGTCTTTGATGCTGTCGTCGTAGGACCACTGGGTCGGTGGCATGGCGTTGACCGCCAGTTGCCCGGCGCCTTGATAAACAGCGTTGAGAATCCCCTGTTTATTCACCGCCATGTCCAGCGCCTGACGTACTTCGAGCTGGTCGAAGGGCTTGTGGCGCACGTTGTAGGCGATGTAGCCGAGGTTGAAACCCGGCTTGGAAATCAGCTGCAGTTTCGGGTCGACCTTCAGTGCTTCGACATCGGCAGGGCGTGGATGCAGGGTGATCTGGCATTCGCCGGCCTTGAGCTTCTGCACGCGTACCGAAGCGTCGGTGTTGATCGCGAAGATCAGGTTCTTCAGCTTGACCCGGCTCGGATCCCAGTAGTGCTCGTTACCGGTGTAACGGATATTCGAGTCTTTCTGATAGCTCTTGAACACGAACGGCCCGGTGCCGACCGGCTTCTGGTTGATGTCGCTCGGCTTGCCTTCGGCCAGCAGTTTGTCGGCGTATTCGGCGGACAGGATGGCAGCGAAGCTCATGGCGATGTTCTGGATGAACGCGGCGTCGACGCTGTTGAGCGTGAATTCCACGGTCAGCGGCCCGGTCTTTTCGACCTTGGCAATGTTCTTGTTCAGGCTCATCCCGTTGAAATACGGGAATTCGGTCGGATAAGCCTTACGGAATGGCTGTTGCGGATCGAGCATGCGGTTAAACGTGAACAGCACGTCGTCGGCGTTGAAATCGCGCGTCGGTTTGAAGTACGGCGTTGTATGAAATTTCACACCTTCACGCAGGTGAAAGGTGTACTTGAGACCATCCTCGGAAATATCCCACTTGGTTGCCAGTCCCGGTACGACGTTGGTCGCGCCTTTTTCAAACTCGACCAGGCGGTTGTACAGCGGCTCGGCGGCATCGTTATCGGTGGCCGTCGTGTATTGCGCGGTATCAAAACCCGCCGGGCTGCCTTCGGAGCAGAACACCAGGCTGTTGCTGGCGGCGTAACTGGCGGACGTGGCGGCCAACAGGCCGGCGCCCAGCAGTGCGGAAAAAACCAAGGTATGGCGCATGACGCTCCCTCTTTTTTGTAGTGTTGTTCAATGCACCGCGGTCCCGTCCAGGGACGCTGAGGTGGCATTGAGCTCAATCCAGTACGTACAGCAAGCCGGTGGCCCACGAAGAAACTGGTCAGAACCCGACGGTAGGGGCCGTGGGTCTGGCAGTAAATGCGTAATTGCCCGAAAACTCGTAGGAAAAGTCGACGCGTCCTATGCCGCTGCAGTCATCCGCAACGGAATTGGCTGTAGGCAAATTCCTGACTTCCCGGCAGCTAAAGCAAAGGCGACGTCATGAACGTCGCCCTTGCAATGGCTTAATTGCTGACGCTGACGCCGTAGAAGGAGTTCAAGCCGAATGGGCTGATCTTGAAGTCCTGCACGTTGGCGCGCATGGGTTGATACACCGTCGAGTGAGCGATAGGTGTCATTGGGACTGCATCTTTGAGGACGTGTTGCGCCTGTTTGTACAGTTCGGTGCGCTTGGCCTGGTCGGTCGTGCGCTTGGCTTCCTTGACGAGACCGTCGAACTTCTTGTCGCACCACTTGGAGAAGTTGTTGCCGCTGAGCGAGTCGCAGCCGAACAGCACGTTCAGCCAGTTGTCCGGATCACCATTGTCACCGCTCCAGCCAATGATCATGGCCTGGTTCTCGCCACCTTTGGAACGCTTGATGTACTCGCCCCACTCGTAGCTGGTGATCTTCACGTTCAGGCCGATCTTCTTCCAGTCAGACTGGAGCATTTCAGCCATCAGTTTGGCGTTCGGGTTGTACGGACGCTGCACCGGCATCGCCCACAGCACGATCTCGGTACCTTCCTTGACGCCAGCTTCCTTGAGCAGTTGCTTGGCTTTTTCAGGATCGTACTTGGCGTCCTTGATGGTGGTGTCGTAGGACCACTGGGTCGGTGGCATGGCGTTGACGGCCAGCTGGCCGGCGCCCTGGTAAACCGAATCGATGATCTGCGGCTTGTTCACCGCCATGTCCAGCGCCTGACGTACGCGCAGGTCAGCCAGCGGGTTAGCCTCGTTGCTGCCCTTGACCTTGTCCATCACGTTGTAGGCGATGTAGCCCAGGTTGAAACCGGCCTGGTCAGGCATCTTCAGGGTCTTGTCGGCCTTCAGCGCCGCGAGATCCGCCGGACGCGGGAACAGGGTGACCTGGCACTCGTTCTTTTTCAGTTTCTGGATACGTACCGACGGGTCGGTGGTGATGGCGAAGATCAGGTTGTCGATCTTCACGTCCTCAGGCTTCCAGTAATCCTTGTTGCCGGTGTAACGGATGTTCGAGTCTTTCTGGTAGCTCTTGAACACGAACGGGCCAGTGCCGATCGGCTTCTGGTTGATGTCGGCAGCCTTGCCTTCCTTGAGCAGCTGGGCTGCGTACTCGGCGGACTGGATCGAGGCGAAGCTCATGGCCATGTTCTGGATGAACGCGGCGTCGACTTCTTTCAGGGTGAACTTGACGGTGTGGTCGTCGACTTTATCGATCTTGGTGATGTTGGTGTCCATCCCCATGTCGGTGAAGTACGGGAATTCGGTCGGGTACGCCTTACGGAACGGGTCATCCTTGTTAATCATGCGATTGAAGGTGAACAGCACGTCGTCGGCGTTGAACTCACGAGTCGGCTTGAAATACGGGGTGGTGTGGAACTTGACGCCTTCACGCAAGTGGAAGGTGTAAGTCAGGCCGTCCGGGGAAATGTCCCAGCTGGTGGCCAGGCCCGGGATAACGGCGGTGCCGCCACGCTCGAACTGGCTCAGACGGTTGAACATGGTTTCGGCTGAGGCGTCGAAGTCGGTTCCGGTGGTGTACTGGCCTGGATCAAAACCGGCCGGGCTCCCTTCGGAGCAGAACACCAGGTTAGTCGCAGCGGATGCGAAAGGTGCGGAGGCTAACAAGCCTGCGCCGACTAAAAACGGAATGACCGCGTGTTTAAGCATGTTGGCCTCATGATTTGTTGTCATTTTTTAATATTGAGGTACGACCTCGTGAGTCGTGCCTGCGGATACTTATGCAGGGGCCATACCCAATGCAAGATCCAGAGTGTGAGCGAGCGTTAAACGGTGGCACGTACGTACCTTAATGTCGCATCTGTATAACTTTTGACGCATTTGACCGTTTGCGGGTGGTTTTTACGGTGCAAACGAAGCCCCAAAACGGTGCGCCGGTCACGTTGTGCGCGCCGCATTGGGGCTCGGTGTTACTTATTTATACCCACGCCGTAAAAGGGCGTAAGGCCAAACGGACTGATCTTGAAGTCGGTCACTTCCTTGCGCAGCGGCTGGAACACCGTGGAGTTGGCGATCGGGGTGATCGGCACCTGCTGTTTAAGGATCAGTTGCGCCTGTTGATACAGTTTTACCCGTTGCGCCTTGTCGGTGGTCACCTTGGCCTGCTGCACCAGTTTGTCGTAGGCCGGGTCGCACCACTTGGCGTAGTTGCTGCCCTTGACCGCGGCGCAGCTGTAGAGCACGCCGAGCCAGTTGTCCGGGTCGCCGTTGTCACCTGTCCAACCATAGATCATCGCGTCGTGTTCGCCATTTTTCGCACGCTTGATGTACTCGCCCCATTCGTAGCTGACGATGTTGGCCTTGATGCCGATTTTCTCCCAATCCTGCTGGATCATCTGCGCCGACATGCGTGCATTCGGGTTTGAGGCGCGCTGCACCGTCATCGCCCACAGGTTGATGGTGGTACCCGGCGCAACCCCGGCTTCCTTGAGTAGCGCCTTGGCTTTCGCCGGGTCGTATGGCGCGTCCTTGATGTTCGGGTCATACGACCATTGCGCCGGCGGCAAGGCGTTCTGCGCCAGTTGGCCGGCACTCTGGTAAACGGCTTTGATGATTGCCGGTTTGTCGATGGCCATGTCCAGTGCCTGACGGACCTTGAGCTGGTCCAATGGCGGGTGAGTGGTGTTGTAGGCAAGGAAGCCGAGGTTGAAACCGGGCTGCTTGAGCACGCGCAGGTTCGGGTCTTGTTGCATCACTTCGATGTCGGCCGGGCGCGGGTAGCCGCTGACCTGGCATTCGCCGGCCTTGAGTTTCTGCAGGCGTACGGCGGCGTCGGGGGTGATCGAGAAGATCAGGTTGTCGATCTTCACGTCTCCCGGTTTCCAGTAGGCCGGGTTGGCGGCGTAGCGGATCTGCGAGTCTTTCTGGTAGCGCTTGAATACGAACGGGCCGGTGCCCACCGGTTTTTGGTTGAGGTCGGCGGCTTTGCCTTCCTTTAGCAGTTGCGCGGCGTATTCGGCCGATTGCACCGAGGCGAAGCTCATGGCGAGGTTTTGCACAAACGCGGCGTCGACGTTGTTCAGGTTGAAGCGCACGGTCTGATCGTCGATTTTTTCTACCGATTTGATCGTGGTGTTCAGGCCCATGTCGGTGAAGTAGGGGGATTCGGCGGGGTAGGCCTTGCGGAAGGCGTTTTCCGGGTCGAGCAGGCGCTGGAAGGTGAAGAGGACGTCGTCGGCGTTGAAATCGCGGGTCGGGGTGAAATATTCCGTGGTGTGGAATTTCACGCCTTGCCGTAGGTGGAAGGTGTACTGGAGGCCGTCCGGGCTTACGTCCCAGTTGATTGCCAGGCCGGGTTCGACTTCGGTGCCGCCGCGCTGGAATTGGGTGAGGCGGTTGAAGACGGTTTCGGCTGAGGCGTCGAAGTCGGTGCCGCTGGTGTATTGGCTGGGGTCGAAGCCTGCCGGGCTGGCTTCGGAGCAGTAGACCAGGGTGGTGGCTGCGTTGGCGATCGGGGCTATGGCTGTTAGTGCGAGGGTGATTAGTAGTGGTTTTAGGGTGAATCTTTCCATGGAGTCCCCGGGATTTGGAGGTGGTTGTTTTTTCAGGTTAGCGGGGATTTGGGTGTGTTCGGAAATATCGTTTTTCTTGTTGGGGTGTCTATCTCGGTATATCTGGGGCTTTTGGGTGCATATCCGTTGCTGCGGTAACGGCGGCTTGGGGTTCCGCCCTTACGGCGGGTCACTTTTTCCAGACGCCGAAAAAGTAACCAAAAAGGCTTGCTCCTGCGTTCGGCCCGCTCGCTGGGGCTCGGGGTTCCTTCGCTGCGGGATCGATCCGGGCGCAGCGCCTCCGGTTTGCTTCGCTGCACCTCCTCTCGCTGTGTTTGGCTGCGCCAAACGGTCGCTGCGCTCCCACCCCCGGATCAATCCCTCCACTCAGCCTTCCGACGTCGCCTGTGGATCAAGATCAAAAGCGGTACTCGAGCTAACGCTCATCGTGTGAGTGGTGAAAAGCGGGTGCGGCGACTGGCTAAGTGATGGCGGCCTGACAGCCGACCAATCTCTAACGGTCTGCACGCCATCCACTGTGGGAGCGGGCTTGCTCGCGAAGAGGCCCGTCCAGTCACCTGATAAAATTGGTTTGTTTAAAGTCGTTTCAAATAACCAGAACCTTCCCACAAGGTTTTCAGGTTGTCCCTCGGACGTCAGCTCTCTAGCCTTGAACTGTCGCTGAAGATTCAGCGATCGGGTGTGAGAACCCGCAGGAACTGTTAATCCACAATCAGTACCACCATAATTGCCGCCAGCATTTCTGCTGCTGCAATGTTCTATGGCGGCTGTGTGCGGGCGGGCTTCGGTCCGGCCGGGCTTGTTCCTACCGGTTTCTCACCCCGCACATTGCTGCCACCACTCCGCCGCGTGAGAAACGGCGAGTGAATGGCTTTTGATTAGGAACGCTATCAATGTCCAAGCCTGTCCCCGATCCACCCCCAGAAACAACCCCACTCACCGAAGCCCTCCACGCCGAAGACCTCGCGAAAAACCGCGAAGCGATCAAGCGCGCCCTCGACTTCTACCTCAGCCCCGAAGCCACAAAACCGCGTCCGCCCAGTTCGATGTTCCTCGTCCATCCGGGCATCGACACGGAAAGTCTGCTGGCCCACGCCTGCGAGTCCCTGGCCTCGGCCAACATCATGGCCAGCGATTTCGCCGATCAGCTCAGTCGCCCGCAGCGCAATACGGCGCTGGCGATTCAGCAGATCATCATGCTGGCCGAGTTGGCGGTGAATCGGGCGCTGGATCGGGTGGATCCGCAGACCTGAGACCGCGTTATCGTTCATCGCGAGCAGGCTCACTCCTACAGGGAACGCATTCCAAATTGTAGGAGTGAGCCTGCTCGCGATGGCGGCGGAACATTCACCACAAAATCCAGGCACAAAAAAACCGGCGATCATTCACTGATCGCCGGTTTCTCATTCAGCCCACATCAATTCACTGCATCAGCACTTCAATCGAGCCATCGGCGGTCAGGCTGACCTGGCTGGTGCCGGCTTCAACTTCTGGCGTGACCGGTGCCGAATCCGCCATGCCGGCGGCTTTCATCATCATCGGGGCGCGCATGTACGGTTGTGGGTAGCCGTTGCTGTTGAGGTTCAGGTTGACGATTTTGTAGCCCTTGCCGCCCAGTGCATCGGTGGCCAGTTGAGCGCGGGCCTTGAAGGCGTTGACGGCTTCTTTCAGCAACTTGTCCTCGCTAGCCTTGCGGGTCGGCTCGGCGATGGCGAAGTCCATGCCGCCCATTTTCAGGTCGGTCAGCAGTTCGCCGGTGAGTTTGGACAGGGCGGCGAAGTCGGCGCTTTCCAGGCGCAGTTCGGCGCGTTCACGCCAACCGGTGATTTTCTGGCCCTTGGTGTCGTAGATCGGGTAGCTGTTGCGGCTGCCCTGGCGCAGGGTGATGTCTTTGACTTGCTTGGCCTGGGCCAGTGCCTTGTTCATGGTGGTGCTGACGTCCGCGGCGAGTTTGGCCGGGTCGGTGTTTTGCGCTTCGGTGTAGAGCGTCACGATCATCAGGTCGCGGGCCACTTCCTGGCTGACTTCGGCGCGCAGGGAAATCTGGTTGTAGTGCAGCTCATCGGCGGCCAGCGCCGGAAGGCTGGCGATGCTGCCGACGGTCAGGGCGAGAAGGGCGGCGCTGCGGCGAAAGGTGTGCATGAAGGCTCCTTGAATAATGCGCAGGTGTTGGTTCGTCCCTGCGTGAAACCATCAGACTCTAGCTTCTGCGATCCGGTTCGCCCAGTTACAACTTCTATACAGATGCAGCGGGCCGCTGCGCGGCCATTCGCGAGCAGGCTCGCTCCCACTTTTGAAATGCATTCCTCTGTGGGAGCGAGCCTGCTCGCGAAGGCGCCCTTATAGCCTCCGAAAATGTTTTCGCCATGTGGTCATTTGCCGCACTTTCGCCTCTCAAAGGCGCGGCTTGGTTATACTCCGTGCGATCCGCCTGGAGCGCTCATCAGGAGAGCTCATGCTCGCCCCCGTACAACTGACTTCCGCCACTCGCCAGAACCTCTGGCGGCTGACCTTCATTCGCACCCTGGTGCTCGCCGCGCAGGCCGGTTCTGTAGGCCTGGCCTACTGGCTGCAACTGCTGCCGTTGCCATGGGTGCAACTGGCGATGACCCTCGGCTGCTCGATTCTGCTGTGCGTGTTCACCGCCGTGCGCCTGCGCACTTCATGGCCGGTGACCGAGCTCGAATACGCCCTGCAACTGGCCTGCGATCTGGTGATCCACAGTGCGCTGCTGTATTTTTCCGGCGGTTCGACCAACCCGTTCGTTTCCTACTACCTGGTGCCGCTGACCATCGCGGCGGTGACGCTGCCGTGGCGTTATTCGGTGATTCTGTCGGGTATCGCGCTGGCGCTGTACACCGTGATGCTCACGCGTTTCTATCCGCTGGAAACCCTGCCGGTGGCCCGCGAGAACCTGCAGATCTACGGCATGTGGCTGAGCTTCGCGCTGGCCGCTGCGGTCATCACGTTTTTCGCTGCGCGCATGGCGGAAGAGCTGCGTCGTCAGGAAGAGTTGCGGGCGATTCGTCGTGAAGAAGGCTTGCGCGATCAGCAATTGCTCGCCGTCGCCACTCAGGCGGCCGGCGCCGCGCATGAACTCGGCACGCCGCTGGCGACCATGAGCGTACTGCTCAAGGAGATGCAGCAGGATCACCCCGACGCGATGCTGCAAGACGATCTGAAGGTGCTGCAGGATCAGGTCAAACTCTGCAAAGAAACCCTGCAGCAACTGGTGCGTGCCGCCGAAGCCAACCGCCGTATGGCCGTGGAGATGCAGGACGTCACCCAATGGCTCGACGAAGCGCTGAACCGCTGGCACCTGATGCGTCCGGAAGCCAGTTATCGCTTCCAGCGTCTCGGCCAAGGCACCGTGCCGCGCATGGCACCGCCGCCGGACCTGACCCAGGCGCTGCTCAATCTGCTGAACAACGCCGCCGACGCCTGCCCGGAAAACCTTCAGGTGACGCTGGACTGGGATGCGGAAACCGTGACCATCAGCATTCGTGACCACGGCGCCGGTGTGCCGCTGGCCATCGCCGAGCAGATCGGCAAACCGTTTTTTACCACCAAGGGCAAAGGTTTCGGCCTGGGCCTGTTTTTGAGCAAGGCCAGCGTGACACGCGCCGGCGGCTCAGTGAAACTCTATAGTCATGAGGAAGGCGGCACGCTCACCGAGCTGCGCCTGCCCCACGGCGCCCGAGGAGACCAACATGAGTGACGAAATCCAAGTCGAAGGCGAAGAACTGCCGCATTTGCTGCTGGTCGACGACGACGCAACGTTCACCCGAGTAATGGCCCGTGCCATGGCTCGTCGTGGCTTTCGCGTCAGCACCGCAGGCTCCGCCGAAGAAGGCCTGACCATCGCCCAGGCCGACCTGCCGGACTACGCCGCGCTGGACCTGAAAATGGACGGCGACTCCGGCCTGGTGCTGCTGCCCAAGCTGCTGGAGCTGGACCCGGAAATGCGCGTGGTGATCCTCACCGGTTATTCGAGCATTGCCACCGCGGTCGAAGCGATCAAGCGCGGCGCCTGCAACTACCTGTGCAAACCGGCCGACGCCGATGACGTACTGGCCGCGCTGCTCTCCGAGCACGCCGACCTCGACAGCCTGGTGCCGGAAAACCCGATGTCGGTTGACCGTCTGCAATGGGAGCACATCCAGCGCGTGCTGACCGAACACGAAGGCAACATCTCCGCCACTGCCCGTGCCTTGGGCATGCACCGCCGCACCCTGCAGCGCAAACTGCAGAAGCGCCCGGTTCGTCGTTGAAAGGTTTGCTGGCCAAATGAGCTGGACTGAATGAAACAGGCGCTACCCTGCATTCGGGTAGCGCCTGGGTTCAAGCTACGACCGTGAAGAACATTTTTGGCGATGAGTATTTTTTTCCACCCAGAGTCGCTTCGCATTGCGCGTAGAGATCCTGCCTTAGCCAGCTTTCCACGGTAGCTTTTGATACCGGGAGAATGAGCTCGTTGTTTTTACTGCCTTTCTGCTCGGATTTCTTTTCGGAGGCATATCCGATCCAGGCAAGATGGATATCAACCTTGGGGTTATCGGAACTGAATTTGACTGTAATCCCCAAATCACTCACCTCACTGATAGACAGTTTGCCATTCTTGATCGAATCGCTGGTTGGAGCATTAAGCGGGTTTTCTACTTTGTTCATGACCAATTCCTTTCGTTGTCAGAGGGGTAACCTGCTCTCCTGATTCACAGCGAATTCCTTGCAGGAGGCCAGCCCAGTTGATCAGCCTGAATCGCCCCCCTCTACTGTCAACTCTGACAGTCCCGATGAACGGTACGTGCGCTCGCGGCGATACTGAAACCCCCATGAATCTGAACAATCCCTGAATGAGCCAGTCCCACTCTGGCGATAAAACGCACCGATCATCTATGATCGGTGCGTATCTGTTCTTTTCTTTATCGAGCCTTTTTCATGAATCAGAACGCTGAATATTCCGCGGTCAACGATGCTGTGCGCGGGCAGTTTTTTCGCAAGGTGTGGGCGATCATCACGCCTTACTGGCGCAGTGAAGAGAAGGGCAAGGCCTGGACGCTGCTGATCGCGGTGATCGCGCTCTCGCTGCTGAGCGTGGGCATCTCGGTGTGGTTCAACACCTGGTACAAGGATTTCTACAACGCGCTGCAAAAGAAGGATGAGGCGGCGTTCTGGCGCTTGATTCTGTATTTCTGCGGCATTGCGGCGGTGGCGATTGTCGGTGCCGTGTACCGGCTGTATCTGACCCAGATGCTGACGATTCGCTGGCGGGCCTGGCTCACCGAAAAGCATTTTTCCCGTTGGCTTGCCGACAAGAATTACTACCAGCTGGAGCAGGGCGGTTACACCGATAACCCGGACCAGCGGATTTCCGAAGACCTCAATAACTTCACCTCCAACACCCTTGAACTGGGGATCGGCCTGCTGCGCAATATCGTCAGCCTGGTGTCGTTCTCGATCATTTTGTGGGGCGTGTCGGGCAGCATCGAAGTCTATGGCATCACCATTCCCGGCTACATGTTCTGGTGCGTGCTGGTATACGCCGTGGTGGGCAGCTGGCTGACGCATTTGATCGGTCGTCGCTTGATCGGCCTGAACAACCAACAACAACGCTTCGAAGCCGACCTGCGTTTTTCCATGGTGCGGATTCGTGAAAATGCCGAGAGCATCGCGTTGTACAACGGCGAACCGAATGAGAACCGTCGCTTGAGCAACCGTTTCGGCATGGTCTGGCATAACTTCTGGGACATCATGAAAGTGTCCAAGCGCCTGACATTTTTCACTGCCGGTTACAGCCAGGCTGCGATCATTTTCCCGTTTATCGTTGCGTCGCCGCGTTACCTCGCCGGCAAGATCGAACTGGGTGAGCTGATGCAGATCAGCTCGGCATTCGGCAACGTCCAGGAGAGTTTCAGCTGGTTTATCAGTGCGTATCAGAGCCTCGCGTCCTGGCGTGCCACCTGTGATCGTCTGCTGAGTTTCCGTCAGGCCATGACCGATAACGAACAGCGCACCCCGGCCATCGATGTGCAGAATCAGGGCAGCGAACTCAAAGTGCACAACCTCGGTCTGGACTTGGCTGATGGTCGTCACCTGCTGACCAATGCCGACATGACGGTGGAGCCGGGCGAGCGGGTGATGCTCAGCGGCCGATCCGGCAGCGGCAAGTCGACGTTGCTGCGAGCGATGGGGCATCTGTGGCCGGCGGGGCACGGCAACATCCGGCTGCCGGCGGCGCGTTACCTGTTCCTGCCGCAGAAACCGTATCTGCCGATCGGCACCTTGCGCGAGGCCTTGAGTTATCCACAACCGGGCGATACCTATGCGCCGGAGCGCTACGCCGAGGTGCTGGAAACTTGCCGACTGCCGCATCTGGTCGCGCGTCTCGATGAAGCCAATCACTGGCAGCGCATGCTGTCGCCGGGTGAGCAGCAACGCCTGGCTTTCGCCCGCGCCATGCTTTACGCACCGCAATGGCTGTACATGGACGAAGCGACGTCGGCGATGGATGAAGAGGATGAGGCAACGTTGTATCAGGCGCTGATCGATCAGTTGCCGGGCCTGAGCATCGTCAGCGTCGGCCACCGCAGCAGCCTGAAGCGTTTCCACCCTAGACATGTGCGGATCGACAGCGGGCATCTGGTGGAGCAGGCCGTGACCGCTTGATCACCACAACCCCCGTGGGAGCAGGCTTGCTCGCGAAGGCGTCCATTCAGTCGACAAATCGGTTGTCTGACACACCGCCTTCGCGAGCAAGCCCGCTCCCACATGGGGTATTGTGAGGCGGGATGTGATCGTACAACCCGCCTGCGCTATGATGCCCACCAAGCCGAATTTTCGAGACCAGACGTTGACCATGGAAAACCCGATCGACACTCCACGCCTCCCACGCAAGCGCCGCAGCCTGGCTCAGGAGCTGGTGACGGTGCTGACCGAGCAGATCCGCGACGGTCTGCTCAAGCGCGGCGACAAATTGCCCACCGAGTCGGCGATCATGCAGGAGCACGGCGTCAGCCGCACCGTGGTGCGCGAGGCGATCTCCCGTTTGCAGGCCGCCGGCCAGGTGGAAACCCGCCACGGCATCGGCACCTTCGTGCTCGACACGCCGAGCCCCAGCGGTTTTCGCATCGACCCGGCCACGGTCGTCACCCTGCGTGACGTGCTGGCGATTCTCGAATTGCGCATCAGCCTGGAAGTGGAGTCCGCCGGCCTCGCCGCGCAACGCCGCAGTCCCGAACAACTGGCGACCATGCGCGCCGCCCTCGATGCGCTGAACGACAGCGTGGCCCACGCCAGCGATGCGGTGGCCTCGGACTTCGCTTTCCACCTGGAAATCGCCCTGTCCACCGGCAACCGCTACTTCACCGACATCATGACCCACCTGGGCACCAGCATCATTCCGCGTACGCGGCTGAATTCGGCGCGCCTGGCCCATGATGATCAGCAGCACTACATGAACCGCCTGAGCCGCGAGCACGAGGAAATCTACGATGCGATTGCCCGTCAGGATTCCGATGCGGCGCGAGCGGCAATGCGCCTGCATTTGACCAACAGCCGCGAAAGACTGCGCCAGGCCCATGAAGAGGCGCAGGCGCAGGGGTGAGGTTGAATCAGTCTTTAAGCTCGACTGACAGTTGCATTGAAAGCTTTTGGTTGCCCCCACTTTCGAGGGAGTACTGCAATGCGGCGTTCGTTTCAGCATTGAGCATTTTTTCAAACGTCGCTTTCGGGATTGGCAATACAATCGGCTTTCCGACGGTGATATCAGTCAGTACGGTCTCTGTATCCCATTCCAGGGAGCCGTCCGAGTTACTCACTGTCAGTTTGATCGTGTCCCCAGAGGCTGCGTTTGGAAGCTCGCGCACTTCCCCATGGGCGGAATCAATCAGGTTATGAACGTAGAGCACCCCATTGACCGCTTCTTTAAGCGAAGGAGCCGGCAGCATTGTTACAGCGAAGCTTTTGTCTTTCATGTTCAAGATCCTTTTGGTCGTCCAGGCCGATATCGGCACGACCTGATTAATGTCTTGATCACGAAAGCAAAGCACCTGTAAGAAATACCAGTCTCGACGAACGGTAAGCCGCTGATTCATGCAACGACAAAGCGCTTTCGCGAGCAAGCCCGCTCCCACACTTGAAATGCATTCCAATGTGGGAGCGGGCTTGCTCGCGAAGGGGCCGGTGAGTTCAGCGCGGCAATATCGAACGATCCACCCTCACTGCCAGTTGCACTTTCCCCGGCCTGGCAGCAAACGCCACCAAACCGTCCTCATCCACAATCCCTCGCGCAATCGGCTTGCCATCTGCCAGCAACTCCAGCGGCGCACCTTGCAGCGATTGCCCCGACGCCAGTTCCAGTTTCAATCTGATCGTCATGCTCATTCTCCTTGATTGACGTTGCCCTTCGGGTGGTAGTCCTTGAGCAGCAGGTAGGTGCTCCAGCCCCACCAGTCATCGATGGTGGCGGTGTCGTTGAGGTTGTTCACATCTTTGCGCCGCAGCACCTTGCCGCCCTCGACGCGGAACAGCGGCGAGAAGTTGCCGGAAAGATTCAGCACCGCCGTCAGATCCGGCAGGCGTTGCAGCGCGGCAAACGTCGAAGGGGCGGGCACGTTGCCGCTGAGGTAAGCGGCGAAGACTTCATCCGCCGAGGCCTGCACCGCCAGGTTGACCTGGGTGCGGTTGTCCGCATCGCTGGTTTCGAAGTAGCGCTTGTCGCCGTACGCGCGCCATTGATCGCCATGGGCGTTGCGCACTTTGAGGCCGAATTTGCTGTCCTCGTCGTGCATGAAACGGGTCACCAGCGAGCCGAGATCGCTCGGCGTGACCACCGCCGCCATCTCCTTGCGCGGCACCCGCAGGTGGCCGGCAGAGAACAGGTCAGTGAGGAAGTGGTCGGCAAACGCGTTCATCGCGTAGGCCCGTTCCAATCGTTGTTCATCGTGAGTGGCGCGGGCTGCGACGGCGGTTTGCAGGGCGGCGGTGTGGCCGGCGATGTAGGCCAGTCTGGCCCATTCGCCGAAGTGGTCGGCGTTGTTCGCCGCCAGTTTCAGATAACGTCCGAGCGGGAACAGCGCGGAGACAAAACTGCCGCCACCGGTGATCTTGTTCCACTCTTCGGACAACGTATCTCCGAGCGCGTCGTAGGCTTCGTGCGGTGCTTTGCCGTCCTTGATCGCCTGCTTAACCGCGTCGATCTCTTTTTGCATGACCGCGAGAATCTGCGTGGCCTCGGCGCGGGAGGCCGGCAGCACGGCGAGAGAGTCGAAGGCGGCATTGAAACGGTTCAGGCGATCAGCCGGGGTCGCGCCTTCGTTGATCGGTCGATCGACCACGCCGTAGAAATCTCCAGCCAGCGTCACCACCTGGCCGTAGGTCAGCGCTAGACCGTTGGGCAAGTGCAAGGGCAGGTTTTGCGCGCGAACCGGCTCGACGTTTTCGCTGAAGCGCAGCAGGGTGTTGTCGCCGATGGCCGTGTGTTCAGCGCCTTCAAAGCGCAGTGGCGGTCGAATGTTCAACGCTTTGCCGGGGAGGGCGGTGGCCGGTTCGACATCGCTGTGGGCGTCGGCGATGTGCAGCAGCAGATGCGGATTGTCGGTGCTGAAGTGGATGCCGTTTACAGTGAAAAGATCTTCGAATCGGGCGATGACCGGTGTGGGTCTTTCCTGTGGTTTTGCATGCAGTCTGGACATTTCTGGCTCCTTGATATGTCGTCGGTGGATTTATTTTTAGCTGTATGGATATACAGCAAAATCGAGCCTAGCCCAGATTTTTCCTACGTCAAGAACGAATCTTGTCCGACAAAAAGAGTGAAGCGACGATGAAATGCAGTTGACGGTTATCTTTTAAGTTGTACGATGACCTACAACTTCAGCGCTGGCTGAACCATAAAACTCACAAAAAAATGTTGCTACCCAGGGTGTTCGAAAAATGAATCCACAAGAACTGAAGTCCATCCTTTCCGCCGGTCTGCTGTCGTTCCCGGTCACCGATTTCAATGCCCAGGGCGATTTCAACCGCGCTGGCTACATCAAACGTCTGGAATGGCTGGCCCCGTACGGCGCGTCGGCACTGTTCGCCGCCGGCGGCACCGGTGAGTTCTTCTCCCTGGCAGCCAGCGAATACTCGGAAATCATCAAGACCGCGGTCGATACCTGCGCCACCAGCGTGCCGATTCTGGCCGGTGTCGGCGGCTCGACCCGTCAAGCCATCGAGTACGCGCAGGAAGCCGAGCGTCTGGGCGCCAAAGGTCTGTTGCTGCTGCCGCATTACCTGACCGAAGCCAGCCAGGACGGCGTTGCCGCCCACGTTGAAGCGGTGTGCAAATCGGTGAACATCGGCGTGGTGGTCTACAACCGCAACGTCTGCCGCCTGACCGCGCCACTGCTGGAACGTCTGGCCGAGCGCTGCCCGAACCTGATCGGCTACAAGGACGGTCTGGGCGATATCGAGCTGATGGTGTCGATCCGTCGCCGCCTCGGTGATCGCTTCAGCTATCTGGGTGGTCTGCCGACCGCCGAAGTCTACGCCGCTGCCTATAAGGCTTTGGGCGTGCCGGTTTACTCGTCGGCGGTGTTCAACTTCATCCCGAAAACCGCGATGGATTTCTACCACGCGATTGCTCGCGAAGATCACGCCACCGTCGGCAAGATCATCGACGACTTCTTCCTGCCGTACCTCGACATCCGCAACCGCAAGGCCGGTTACGCCGTGAGCATCGTCAAGGCCGGGGCAAAAATTGCCGGCTATGACGCAGGCCCGGTGCGCGCACCGCTGACCGACCTGACCGGCGAAGAGTACGAAATGCTCGCTGCGCTGATCGACAAGCAAGGCGCGCAATAAACACCGACCCACAAGGCCGCTGAGCAATCAGCGGCTTTTGCGTAGAGAGGAGAATTTTCTGTGGCTGATTCCAAGCGTTACGACAACTACATCAACGGTGAATGGGTCGCCGGTGCCGACTACTCGGCCAACATCAACCCGTCCGAGTTGAGCGACACCATCGGCGATTACGCCAAGGCTGACCTGACTCAGGTTCACGCCGCTATCGATGCGGCCCGCGCCGCGTTCCCGGCGTGGTCGACTTCGGGCATCCAGGCCCGTCACGATGCGCTGGATAAAGTCGGCACGGAAATCCTCGCCCGTCGCGAAGAACTCGGCACCCTGCTGGCCCGGGAAGAGGGCAAGACCCTGCCCGAAGCCATCGGCGAAGTGACCCGCGCCGGCAATATTTTCAAGTTTTTCGCCGGTGAATGCCTGCGTCTGTCCGGCGATTACGTGCCGTCGGTGCGCCCGGGCGTCAACGTTGAAGTGACCCGCGAAGCCCTCGGTGTGGTCGGTCTGATCACCCCGTGGAACTTCCCGATTGCGATCCCGGCCTGGAAGATTGCTCCGGCATTGGCCTACGGCAACTGCGTGGTGCTGAAACCGGCGGATCTGGTGCCGGGTTGTGCGTGGGCGCTGGCGGAAATCATCTCCCGTGCAGGCTTCCCGGCCGGCGTGTTCAACCTGGTGATGGGCAGCGGCCGCGTGGTCGGCGAAGCGCTGGTCAACAGCCCGAAAGTCGATGGCATCAGCTTTACCGGTTCGGTGGGCGTGGGTCGGCAGATCGCTGTTAATTGCGTGTCGCGCCAGGCCAAGGTGCAGCTGGAAATGGGCGGCAAGAACCCGCAGATCATTCTCGACGACGCCGACCTCAAACAGGCGGTCGAGCTCTCGGTGCAGAGCGCGTTCTACTCCACCGGCCAGCGTTGCACGGCGTCGAGCCGCTTGATCGTCACCGCCGGGATTCATGACAAATTCGTCGAGGCCATGGCCGAGCGCATGCAGTCGATCAAGGTCGGCCACGCGCTGAAATCCGGCACCGACATCGGTCCGGTGGTTTCCCAGTCGCAGCTTGAACAGGACATGAAGTACATCGACATCGGCCAGAGCGAGGGTGCGCGTCTGGTCAGCGGCGGTGGTCTGGTGACCTGCGACACCGAAGGCTACTTCCTCGCGCCGACGCTGTTTGCCGACAGCGAAGCGTCGATGCGCATCAGCCGTGAAGAGATCTTCGGCCCGGTGGCCAACGTCGTTCGCGTGGCCGATTACGAGGCGGCGCTGGCGATGGCCAACGACACCGAGTTCGGTCTGTCGGCTGGTATCGCCACCACGTCGCTGAAGTACGCCAACCACTTCAAGCGTCATTCGCAGGCCGGGATGGTGATGGTCAACCTGCCGACCGCCGGTGTCGATTACCACGTTCCGTTCGGTGGCCGTAAGGGTTCATCCTATGGCTCACGTGAGCAAGGGCGCTATGCGCAAGAGTTCTACACCGTGGTGAAAACCGCCTACATCGCTTCCTGATACACGCAATACCTGTGGGAGCTGGCTTGCCAGCGATGCGGACGACGCGATATGCCCTCGTACCGCGGTGATGCCATCGCTGGCAAGCCAGCTCCCACAAAAGCAACACCAAAGAAGATTCACCCGCGCATAAAAATAATCAGTGGGAGTACATCTACATGCAATCGTCCAAGCCGACTCACGTCCGCTATTTGATCCTGCTCATGCTGTTTCTGGTGACCACGATCAACTACGCCGACCGCGCGACCATCGCCATCGCCGGTTCCAGCCTGCAAAAAGACCTCGGCATCGACGCGGTCACCCTCGGCTACATCTTCTCTGCTTTCGGCTGGGCCTACGTTGCCGGGCAGATTCCCGGTGGCTGGCTGCTCGATCGCTTCGGCTCGAAAAAAGTCTATGCCCTGAGCATTTTCACCTGGTCGCTGTTCACCGTGCTGCAAGGCTTTGTCGGTGAATTCGGCATGTCCACGGCGATCGTTGCGCTGTTCATGCTGCGCTTTCTGGTGGGCCTGGCCGAGGCGCCATCGTTCCCCGGTAACGCGCGGATTGTCGCGGCCTGGTTCCCGACTGCAGAACGCGGTACCGCCTCGGCGATCTTCAACTCGGCGCAATATTTCGCCACCGTGCTGTTTGCACCGCTGATGGGCTGGATCGTGTATCGCTTCGGCTGGGAGCACGTGTTCATCGTCATGGGCATCCTCGGTATCATCTTCTCGCTGGTCTGGCTCAAGGTTATCCACAGCCCGCGTCAACATCCGCTGGCCAACGAAGCCGAAGTGCAGTTCATCGCCGACAACGGCGGCATGGTCGACATGGACGTCAAGCAAGGCAAAAAATCCGACGGTCCGAAGTGGGATTACATCCGTCAGTTGCTGACCAACCGCATGATGCTCGGTGTATACCTGGGTCAGTACTGCATCAACGGCATCACCTATTTCTTCCTGACCTGGTTCCCGGTGTACCTGGTGCAGGAGCGCGGCATGACCATCCTCAAGGCCGGTTTCATTGCCTCGCTGCCGGCAATCTGCGGTTTCATAGGTGGCGTGCTTGGCGGGGTGATTTCCGATTACTTGCTGCGCAAAGGGCATTCGCTGACCTTCGCCCGCAAGGCACCGATCATCGCCGGTCTGCTGGTGTCCAGCAGCATCGTCGCTTGCAACTATGTTGATGTGGAGTGGATGGTGGTTGGCTTCATGGCTTTGGCATTCTTCGGCAAAGGCGTGGGCGCGCTGGGTTGGGCGGTGGTGTCCGACACCTCGCCGAAACAGATCGCCGGTCTGAGCGGTGGCCTGTTCAACACTTTCGGCAACATCGCTTCGATCACCACTCCGATCGTGATTGGCTACATCATCAGCTCCACCGGTTCGTTCAAATGGGCGCTGGTGTTCGTCGGTGCCAACGCACTGGTCGCGGTGTTCAGCTACCTGGTGATCGTCGGCCCGATCAAACGTGTGGTGCTCAAAGAGCCGCCAACCAACGGTGGTTCTGAAATCACCGGCAAATTGTCTCAAGCGCATTCCTGAGGAGCGGCGTCATGCAGTTGATTGAACATTCCGACTCGCCGCGCTACATCCGCCTGCACGAGCGGGACAACGTAGTGATTGTGGTCAACGATCAGGGCGTACCGGCCGGCACCGAGTTCCCGGACGGTCTGGTGACCGTGGACTTTGTGCCGCAGAGCCACAAGGTCACCCTCGAGGACATTCCCGAGGGCGGCCAGGTGATTCGCTACGGCCAGACCATCGGCTACGCGTTGCAGCCGATCCCGCGTGGCAGCTGGGTCAAGGAAGATCAACTGCGCATGCCGACCGCGCCGCCGCTGGACAGCCTGCCGCTGTCCACCGAGGTGCCTGCCGCACAGGCCCCGCTGGAAGGCTTCACGTTCGAGGGTTATCGCAACGCCGACGGCACCGTCGGTACGCGCAATATTCTCGGGATCACCACCACGGTGCAGTGCGTGACCGGCGTGCTCGATCACGCGGTGAAACGCATCAAGGACGAGTTGCTGCCGAAGTATCCGCACGTCGATGACGTGGTGGCGCTGACCCACAGTTACGGCTGCGGCGTGGCGATCACCGCCACTGACGCCTATATACCGATCCGCACCGTGCGCAACCTGGCGCGCAACCCGAACCTGGGTGGCGAAGCGCTGGTGATCAGCCTAGGCTGCGAGAAATTGCAGGCCGGGCAGGTGATGCACGAGGACGATGCCTCGGTCGATCTCAGCGAGCCATGGCTGTATCGCCTGCAGGATTCCAGTCACGGTTTCACCGAGATGATCGAGCAGATCATGGCGCTGGCCGATACTCGTTTGAAGAAGCTCGACCAGCGCCGTCGCGAAACCGTGCCGGCCTCCGAACTGATCCTCGGCATGCAGTGCGGCGGCAGCGATGCGTTCTCCGGCATCACCGCCAACCCGGCGCTGGGTTATGCCTCGGACTTGCTGCTGCGCGCAGGGGCGACGGTGATGTTTTCCGAAGTCACCGAAGTGCGCGATGCGATTTATCTGCTGACTTCCCGTGCCGAAACCAAGACCGTGGCGCAGGAACTGGTGCGCGAGATGGATTGGTACGACCGTTATCTGGCCAAAGGTGAAGCGGATCGCAGTGCCAACACCACGCCGGGCAACAAGAAGGGCGGGTTGTCGAACATTGTCGAGAAGTCGCTGGGTTCGATCGTCAAATCCGGTAGCAGCGCGATCAATGGCGTGCTCGGCCCGGGCGAGCGTTTCAAGCAGAAGGGTTTGATTTTCTGCGCCACACCGGCGAGCGATTTTGTCTGCGGCACCTTGCAGTTGGCAGCGGGAATGAACCTGCATGTGTTCACCACCGGGCGAGGTACGCCTTATGGTTTGGCGATGGCGCCGGTGGTCAAGGTTTCGACCCGCACCGAGCTGGCGCAGCGCTGGCCGGACCTGATCGACATCGATGCCGGTCGGATTGCCACCGGGCGCGCGACCATCGAGGAATTGGGCTGGGAGTTGTTCCACTACTACCTGGATGTGGCGAGCGGCAAGCAGCAGACCTGGGCGGAGAAGCACAAGCTGCATAACGACATCACCCTGTTCAATCCTGCGCCGATTACCTGATACCGCGGTCATCGTTCTTCGCGAGCAGGCTCGCTCCCACATTTGAAATGCATTCCCCTGTGGGAGCGAGCCTGCTCGCGAAAGCGATCCAACAGACGCCAAAGGATCGGGTGGCTTATCATTAAGCCCTGACGACGCTCACCCAAAGGCTCCCCCCGGCATGCTGGCAATCTTCCTCGAAACCTTGAACATCACCGCGCCGGTGTTCGCCATGCTGTTCCTCGGGGTGTTGCTCAAGCGCATCGACTGGATCAACGATAACTTCATCCACACCGCCTCGGCGCTGGTGTTCAACGTCAGCATGCCGGCGCTGCTGTTTCTCGGGATTCTGCATGCGGATCTGCACGCCGCACTGCAACCGGCGCTGCTGATCTATTTTGCGATCGCGACGCTGGTGAGTTTTGCTCTGGCCTGGGGCTGGGCGATCATCAAGTGCCCGCGTGAAGATCGCGGCATCTACACCCAGGGTGCGTTTCGCGGCAACAACGGGGTGATCGGTCTGGCGCTGGCGGCGAGCATGTACGGCGACTACGGGATTTCCCTCGGGGCGATTCTCGCGGCGCTGGTGATCCTGTTTTACAACACCCTGTCGACCATCGTGCTCGCGGTGTACAGCCCGGTGATCAAGTCCGATCCGTGGAGCATTTGCAAAAGCGTGTTCAGCAACCCGCTGATCATCAGCGTGATTGCCGCCGCGCCGTTCGCGTATTTCCAGATCAGCCTGCCCGGCTGGCTGGAAACCTCCGGGCAGTATCTGGCGCAAACCACTTTGCCGCTGGCGCTGATCTGCATTGGCGGCACGCTGTCACTGGCGGCGCTGCGCAAGAGCGGCAGCATGGCGCTGAGTTCGAGTCTGGTGAAGATGATCGGCCTGCCGGTGCTGGCGACGCTGGGGGCGTGGTTGTGGGGCTTTCGTGGCGCAGAGCTGGGGATTCTGTTTCTGTACTTCGGCAGCCCGACGGCGGCGGCCAGTTTCGTCATGGCCCGAGCGGCGCAGGGCAATCATGAGCTGGCGGCAGCGATCATTGTGTTGACCACGCTGATGGCGGCGGTGACCACCAATATCGGGATCTTTCTGTTGCAGTGGGGTGGGTGGATCTGACTGACAGATCTTCAGTGGCTGACAGGGCCTCTTCGCGAGCAGGCTCGCTCTCACAGGGAAATGCATTCCCAATGTGGGAGCGAGCCTGCTCGCGAAGGCGTCAGTTCGATCACTCAGGTTTCTGATAGTTATCGATCACTTCCTGCGCCGCGCGAAACGCATCAATCGCCGCCGGCACCCCGGCGTACACTGCGCAATGCAGCAGCGCCTCGCGAATCTCTTCGACCGTGCAGCCGTTGTTCAGCGCACCGCGCACGTGGCCCTTCAATTCCTGCGGGCACTTCAATGCGGTCAGCGCTGCAAGGGTAATCAGGCTGCGGGTTTTCAGCGGCAGACCTTCGCGATTCCACACGCCACCCCAGGCATGTTCATTGACGAAATCCTGCAAGGGTTGAGTGAAGTCGGTGGCGTTGCCCAAGGCGCGATCAACGAACGCATCGCCCATTACCTGACGGCGGATTTCAACCCCGGTTTTCTGCGAATCGGTCATGGCACATCCCTCTTGTGGTGTTGGCGGCGCCAGGCGCGTACGGACGTGAACAACAGAAACGCCAGCAGCGTCGGCAGCGCGTAGAACAGCATCAGTTTTTCCAGTTTGCCGGCCAGTGGCATGCCGGTGGTGAACGACACCACGTGCAGCCCGTAAGCCGCATACAAACCGAGCAACAACAAACCTTCGACGCGGGTCACGCGGTAGCCGGAATAGAACACTGGCAGGCACAAAGCGGCGACGCCGAGCATCACCGGCAAGTCGAAATCCAGCGCGTTGGGCGAGACCGACAACGGCGTCGGCGCAATCAACGCAGTGACCCCGAGCACCCCGAGCAGGTTGAACAGGTTGGCGCCAATCACGTTGCCCACGGCGATATCGCGTTGTCCGCGCAATGCCGCGATCAGCGAGGTGGCGAGTTCCGGCAGCGAGGTGCCGACAGCAACCACCGTCAGACCGATCACCCGTTCGGAGAAGCCCAGATCGGTCGCCACCGCCACCGCTGCGCCGAGCAGCAAATGCCCGGCGAACACCAACAGCGCCAGGCCGACAACGATCATCAGCAGACTGCTGAACCACGGTGCCTGCGGGGCTTGCGGCAATTCCGAATGCGGGCGCGCCGAGTGCCGCGACTGGCGCAGCAACAGGCCCAGATACAACGCCAATGCCGCGAGCAACAGCACGCCGTCGAAGCGGCCGATCTGTTCATTCCAGGCGAGGACGAACACCAGCAGGCTGGCGCCGATCATCAGCGGAATGTCCAAGCGCACCAGTTGCCGCGACACCCGCAGCGGAATGATCAGCGCCGACAGGCCGAGGGTCACGAGGATGTTGAAGATGCTGCTGCCGATCACGCTGCCGACGGCAATGTCGGGGTTGTGCGCCAGGGTCGCTTGCAAGCTGACCGCCATCTGTGGGGCGCTGCTGCCGAGGGCGACGATGGTCAGGCCGATGATCAGCGGTCGCACATGCAGGCGCGCGGCGAGACGCACGGCGGCGCGCACCATCAGTTCGGCGCCGAGGATCAGCAGGATCAGGCCGCTGAGCAGTTCGATCACATTGATCAGCGGTAAATCGGCTAGAGCAAAAATGGTCAGTGCTCCATCAGTCGTCGAGGGCCTGTATGCGCACCCGTGCCGTGCCGCTGCCGAGCATGCCGAGGCGTTCGGCGGCTTCGCGCGAGACATCGATCAAGCGGCCACGGGTGTGCGGGCCGCGATCGTTGATGCGCACAACGCAGGATTTGTCGTTTTTCAGGTTGGTGACCTTCACCCGGGTGCCGAATGGCAATTGGCGGTGGGCGGCGGTCAGGGAATGCTGGTTGAACGGCTCGCCACTGGCGGTGCGTTTACCGTGGTGTTTGGCACCGTAATAGGAGGCGACGCCGGTCTGGTCGTAACCGTGCGGGTCGATGATGTCGTTGCTGGCGCAACCGGCGAGCAAGGAGAGCAGGGCGCAGGCGCCGAGCAGACGTTTCATTCAAAGGCTCCACAAAACAAATGTGGAAACAACCCAATGTGAAGATCAGCTTCTGTGGCGAGGGGATAAATCCCCTCGCCACAAAACCCCTTCAGCCATGGATTGTTCCCACAGGGGATGGAGCCAGGCTTCAGGTCTGGCCCCATTTGCATCAGCCTTCGAGCTTGCTTTTCAGCAGTTCGTTCACTTGCTGCGGGTTGGCTTTGCCTTTCGACGCCTTCATGGCCTGACCGACAAAGAAGCCGAACATCTTGCCGCGTTTGGCTTCGTCTGCCGCACGGTATTGTTCGACCTGCTCGGCGTTGGCCGCGAGCATTTCGTCCAGCACCGCGGAGATCGCGCCGCTGTCGGTCACTTGCTTCAGACCGCGCTTGTCGATGATCTCGTCCGCCGTGCCTTCGCCGTTGGCCATCGCTTCGAACACCACTTTGGCGATCTTGCCGGAGATGGTGTTGTCCTTGATGCGCTGCAGCATGCCGCCCAACAGTTCAGCGGAAACCGGCGACTCGTCGATGTCCAGGCCTTGCTTGTTGAGCAGGCTGCCCAACTCGACCATGACCCAGTTCGCCGCCAGTTTGGCGTCGCCGCCGATGGCTGCGACCTTCTCGAAGTAGTCCGCTTGCTCACGGCTGGTAGCCAGCACGTTGGCGTCGTAGGCCGACAGACCGAACTGGCTCTGGAAGCGCTCGCGTTTTTGCGGTGGCAGTTCCGGCAGGGTGGCGCGCACCTCGCCGAGGAACGACTCTTCGATGACCACCGGCAGCAGGTCCGGGTCGGGGAAGTAACGGTAGTCGTTGGCTTCCTCTTTGGAGCGCATCGGACGGGTCTCGTCCTTGTTCGGATCGTACAGACGAGTCTGCTGGATCACTTTGCCGCCGTCTTCGATCAGCTCGATCTGCCGCTGGATCTCCGAGTTGATGGCCTTCTCGATGAAACGGAACGAGTTGACGTTCTTGATCTCGCAGCGGGTACCGAACTCGACCTGGCCTTTCGGCCGCACCGAGACGTTGCAGTCGCAACGCAGCGAGCCTTCGGCCATGTTGCCGTCGCAGATGCCCAGATAACGCACCAGCGCATGGATCGCCTTGACGTACGCCACGGCTTCCTTGGCGCTGCGCATGTCCGGCTCGGAAACGATTTCCAGCAGCGGCGTGCCCGCACGGTTCAGGTCAATGCCGGTGGCACCGTTGAATTCTTCGTGCAGACTCTTGCCGGCGTCTTCTTCCAGGTGCGCGCGGGTGATGCCGACACGTTTGACGGTGCCGTCTTCCAGCGCGATGTCCAGGTGACCCTTGCCGACGATCGGCAATTCCATCTGGCTGATCTGGTAGCCCTTCGGCAGGTCCGGGTAGAAGTAGTTTTTACGCGCGAACACGTTGTGCTGACCGATCTCGGCGTCAATCGCCAGACCGAACATCACCGCCATGCGCACCGCTTCCTGGTTCAGCACCGGCAATACGCCGGGCATGCCCAGGTCGATCAGGCTGGCCTGGGTGTTCGGCTCGGAGCCGAACTGGGTGGAACTACCGGAAAAGATTTTCGACCGGGTAGTGAGCTGAGTGTGAATCTCCAGCCCGATCACGACTTCCCATTGCATGTGTGTCTCCTCAGAAGCCGGTTGGGGTGCGGGTGTGCCAGTCAGTGTTCAACTGATACTGGTGCGCAACGTTGAGCAAACGGCCTTCCTGGAAATACGGCGCAAGCAACTGCACGCCCACCGGCAGACCGTCGACAAAACCGGCCGGCATCGACAGGCCCGGCAGGCCCGCGAGGTTGGCGGTGATGGTGTAGACGTCTTCCAGATAGGCAGCGACCGGGTCGCTGTTCTTCGCGCCGAGCTTCCAGGCCGGGTTCGGCGTGGTTGGGCCGAGGATGATGTCGACTTCATTAAAGGCCGCCATGAAGTCGTTCTTCACCAGACGACGGATCTTCTGCGCTTTCAGGTAGTAGGCGTCGTAGTAACCGGCAGACAGCGCGTAGGCGCCGACCATGATCCGGCGCTGCACTTCAGGCCCGAAGCCTTCGCCGCGGGAGCGCTTGTACAGGTCGATCAGGTTTTCCGGGTTCTCGCAGCGATGGCCGAAACGCACGCCGTCGAAACGCGACAGGTTCGAGGAGGCCTCGGCCGGGGCGATCACGTAGTACGCAGGAATTGCGTGCTGCATGTTCGGCAGGCTGATTTCCTTGATTACGGCACCGAGCTTCTGCAGCTCTTTGATGCTGTTCTGGATCAGTTCGGCGATGCGCGGGTCGAGACCGGCGCTGAAGTATTCCTTCGGCACGCCGATGCGCAGGCCCTGCAGCGAAGTGTTGAGGCTGGCGGAGTAATCCGGAACCGGCTCATCGATGCTGGTGGAGTCGTTCTGGTCGAACCCGGCCATACCTTGCAACAAAATCGCGCAGTCTTCGGCCGTACGCGCCAACGGGCCACCTTGGTCGAGGCTGGAGGCGTAAGCGATCATGCCCCAGCGCGAAACACGACCGTACGTCGGTTTCAGGCCTGTGAGGTTGGTGAATGCAGCGGGCTGACGGATCGAACCACCGGTATCGGTGGCCGTGGCCGCCGGCAACAGACGAGCGGCAACCGCCGCCGCCGAACCACCGGACGAACCGCCCGGCACGTGTTCCAGGTTCCACGGGTTTTTCACCGCGCCGTACCAGCTCGACTCGTTGGCCGAACCCATGGCGAATTCGTCCATGTTGGTCTTGCCCAGGGTCACGGCGCCGGCAGCGGCCAGTTTCGCGACCACGGTGGCGTCGTACGGGGCCTTGAAGTTGTCGAGCATCTTCGAGCCGCAACTGGTGCGGATGTCCTGGGTGCAGAACAGGTCCTTGTGGGCGATCGGCGCACCGAGCAGGGCGCCGCTCTCACCGTTGGCCCGGCGCGCGTCGGCGGCTTTCGCCTGCTCGAGTGCCAGCTCTTCGGTGAGGCTGATGAAACTGTTGAGCTGCGGATCGAGCTGGGTAATACGCGCCAGCAGGACTTTGGTCAGCTCTTCGGAGGAAAACTTTTTATCGGCGAGACCGCGGGCGATCTCGGCCAGAGTCATTTGATGCATTGCAGGCTCTTTCCCTTTAGTCGATGACTTTCGGAACCAGATACAGGCCGTTTTCGACCGCTGGTGCGATGGACTGATAGGCCTCGCGGTGATTGGTCTCGGTCACGACGTCGGCGCGCAGGCGCTGACTGGCTTCCAGCGGGTGGGCCAAAGGCTCGATACCGTCGGTATCGACGGCCTGCATTTCGTCGACCAGCCCGAGAATGCTGTTGAGGGCGGAAGTAATGTGCGGAAGATCGGCATCATTCAGGCCAAGGCAGGCCAGATGTGCGATTTTTTCCACGTCGGAGCGTTCTAGCGCCATCGGGATTCTCCAGTGGAAAACAGAACGGACGGCGTCCGTGTGTTAGATTGTCGGAACACTACCGCACTTCTACGGTCATAAGGCCGCGATTGTGGGGCTTGGTGCACAGAAAAGCGGCCAATTTAACATATTGGCGCCTTGCCCAAAATCCCTGTCGTTGTTAGAGTTTGCCGCACTTTTTTACCCACGCGTTGCCTAGGGTCCCTTTCCCATGTTCAAGAAACTGCGTGGCATGTTTTCCAGCGATCTTTCCATTGACCTGGGCACTGCCAACACCCTTATTTACGTGCGCGAGCGCGGTATCGTCCTGAATGAGCCATCGGTTGTGGCCATTCGGACACACGGTAACCAGAAAAGTGTCGTTGCTGTCGGCACCGAAGCCAAGCGCATGCTCGGCCGTACGCCGGGCAACATTGCTGCCATTCGTCCGATGAAGGACGGCGTGATCGCCGACTTCAGCGTCTGCGAAAAGATGCTGCAATACTTTATCAACAAGGTTCACGAAAACAGCTTTCTGCAGCCCAGCCCTCGTGTGCTGATCTGCGTTCCATGCAAATCCACCCAGGTTGAGCGTCGTGCCATCCGTGAATCGGCCCTCGGTGCCGGTGCCCGTGAAGTGTTCCTGATCGAAGAGCCGATGGCTGCTGCGATCGGTGCCGGCCTGCCGGTTGAAGAAGCACGCGGTTCGATGGTCGTCGATATCGGTGGTGGTACCACTGAAATCGCGCTGATCTCCCTGAACGGTGTGGTCTACGCCGAATCCGTCCGCGTGGGCGGCGACCGCTTCGACGAAGCGATCATCACCTACGTGCGCCGCAACTACGGCAGCCTGATCGGTGAATCGACTGCCGAGCGCATCAAGCAGGAAATCGGTACGGCCTACCCGGGCGGCGAAGTTCGCGAAGTCGACGTTCGCGGTCGCAACCTGGCCGAAGGTGTTCCACGTGCATTCACCCTGAACTCCAACGAAGTGCTGGAAGCTCTGCAAGAGTCCCTGGCCACTATCGTTCAGGCTGTGAAAAGCGCCCTGGAGCAATCGCCGCCGGAACTGGCTTCCGACATCGCCGAGCGTGGCCTGGTGCTGACCGGTGGTGGCGCGCTGCTGCGTGACCTCGACAAGTTGCTGGCTCAGGAAACCGGTCTGCCGGTGATCGTTGCCGAAGATCCGCTGACCTGCGTTGCTCGCGGCGGTGGCCGTGCATTGGAAATGATGGACAAGCACACCATGGATCTGCTCTCCAGCGAATAAGCGCCGGTTTGCAATACGTGGGTGAGCGCACAGGCAGCACTTTGCAGTGCTGCCTGTTGGCGTTTATCTTCTGTCAGTCTTCATCCAGGCCGGTTTGATGCCGTATGAATAAACAGAACATTTGCCTGGGAGGAGCGGCTTATTAAACCGCTTTTCGCCAAAGGCCCTTCGTTGGGTGTGCGCCTGTTGGTGCTGGCCGTGCTATCGGTCGCGCTGATGGTGGTCGATGCCCGCTTCGACCTGCTCAAACCCGCGCGCAAACAAGCGTCGCTGGTGTTGATGGACGCCTACTGGATCACCGACCTGCCCGGACGGCTGTGGGAAGGGATCGCCAGTCAGTTCGGCAGCCGCACCGAGCTGGTCGCCGAAAACGAAAAACTCAAGACCGAGAACCTGCTGTTGCAGGGCCGCATGCAGAAGCTCGCCGCCCTTACCGAGCAGAACGTGCGGCTGCGCGAGTTGCTCAATTCCTCCGCGCTGGTCAACGAAAAGGTCGAAGTGGCCGAGTTGATCGGCATGGACCCCAATCCCTTCACCCATCGCATCATCATCAATAAAGGTGAGCGCGATGGCGTGGTGCTCGGTCAACCGGTGCTCGATGCACGCGGTCTGATGGGCCAGGTGGTCGAGTTGATGCCTTACACCTCCCGGGTGCTGCTGCTGACCGACACCACTCACAGCATTCCTGTGCAGGTGAACCGTAACGGTCTGCGGGCGATTGCCAGCGGCACCGGTAACCCGGAACGCCTGGAACTGCGCCATGTCGCCGATACCGCCGACATCAAGGAAGGCGATCTGCTGGTCAGCTCCGGCCTGGGTCAGCGTTTCCCGGCCGGTTATCCGGTGGCGACGGTCAAGGAAGTCATCCACGATTCCGGCCAGCCGTTCGCGATTGTCCGCGCGGTGCCGACCGCTGCGTTGAACCGCAGCCGTTATCTGCTGCTGGTGTTCAGTGACAACCGCACCGCCGAAGAGCGCGCCAACGATGCGGCGCAGGCCCAGGAAAATCTCGATGCGCAGGGCGGTGGCCCGATGCTTCCGGCCACGGTGCCGAAAGTCGTCAACACACCGGCAGCGGCGGCAACGCCAGCTGCGTCGACCGCTCCAGCGCCCGCTGCTGCGGCCAGCACCACGCCGGCCAAACCTGCAGCCAAGCCCCCGGCGGCAAGCAAGCCGCCGGCATCCCAGCCTGCTGCGCGCCCGACGGCGAAACCACCTGCCGCCACGCCAGCCAACACCGGGAGACAAGAATAATGGTCGGCGCTACCGCTTCGCGTAACGGCTGGATTGTCTGGCTGACGTTTGTCTTCGGCATCCTGCTCAGCGTTTCACCGCTGCCGATGTTCATGGAAATCCTGCGTCCCCTCTGGCTGGCCTTGCTGCTGACTTTCTGGGCGTTGTACATGCCGCATACGGTCGGCATGGTCACCGCGTTCTGCCTGGGGCTGGCCGAAGACGTGCTGCAGGGCGATCTGCTTGGCCAGAATGCCTTGATCCTGACGCTGATCACTTTCCTCGTGCTGTCGTTGCAGCAGCGTCTGCGGATGTTCCCGATGTGGCAGCAATGCCTGGTGATCCTGGTGATCTTCGGCCTCGCTCAACTGGTTCAACTGTGGCTCAGCGCCTTGACCGGCAATCGTCAGCCCACCCTGGCGCTGGTACTGCCGGCACTGGTCAGTGCCTTGCTCTGGCCTTGGGTCAGCTTCGCTTTGCGTGGATTGCGCCGGCGCTACAAAATCAACTGATTCGGTCAGGCATGTGCCCGCACCTCGACAAGGGAGATGTCTTGATGAAGCCGCTTTACCTCGCCTCTGGTTCGCCGCGTCGGCGTGAGTTGCTCACGCAGATCGGCGTGCCGTTCTCCGCCATCAGTGCGGACATCGATGAAACCCCAATCCCCGAAGAATCGCCCTCGGCCTATGTCGAACGCCTCGCGCGTGGCAAGGCCGAGGCCGGTCGACGCACGCGGGTGTCCGACGCGGCGTTTTGCGTTCTGGGCGCGGACACCGCCGTGGTGCTCGACGGCAAAATTCTTGGCAAACCGGTGGACGAAGCCGATGCATGCGCCATGCTGATGATGTTGTCCGGCAAGGAGCATGAAGTGCTGACCGCCATCGCCGTGCTCGAAGGCGAGCGCTGCGAGTCGCGCGTGGTGCGCAGTCTGGTGCGGTTCCGCCCGATCAGCCGCGAAGAGGCTGCGGCCTACTGGGCCAGTGGCGAACCCCGGGACAAGGCCGGCGGTTATGGCATTCAGGGCCTCGGCGCGGTGTTTGTCGCCGGGCTCAATGGCAGCTATTCGGCGGTGGTCGGGCTGCCGGTTTGCGAAACCGCAGAACTGTTGGGCCATTTCGGCATACCCTGTTGGCAAAACCTGAACGCGCAATGAGCGTCGTACGAATCAAGATGCGGCCATTATCGTGAACATGCCTGAACGAGACCCTGCCATGAGTGAAGAGATTCTGATCAACATCACGCCGATGGAATCGCGCGTGGCGGTGGTCGAAAACGGTGTGCTGCAAGAAGTCCACGTTGAGCGCACGCAAAAACGCGGGATCGTCGGCAACATCTATAAGGGCAAGATTGTCCGGGTGCTGCCGGGCATGCAGGCGGCATTCGTCGACATCGGTCTGGATCGCGCCGCGTTCATTCATGCCTCGGAAATTTCTTTGCGCGAAGGCCCGGCGGTGGAAAGCATCAGCGCGCTGGTGCACGAAGGGCAGAGCCTGGTGGTACAGGTGACCAAGGACCCGATCGGTTCCAAGGGCGCGCGCCTGACCACGCAGCTGTCGATTCCGTCGCGTTATCTGGTGTACATGCCGCGCACCGCCCACGTCGGCATTTCCCTGAAAATCGAAGACGAAGCCGAGCGCGAGCGCCTCAAGCAGGTGGTCAGCGATTGTGTGGCCAAAGAAGGAATCAAAGAGGCCGGTGGCTTCATCCTGCGTACCGCCGCCGAAGGTGCCGGGGCCGATGAGATTCTCATGGACATCCGCTACCTGCGCCGTCTGTGGGATCAGATCAATGCGCAGATCCAGACCATCGGCGCGCCAAGTGTGATCTACGAAGACCTCGGTCTGGCCCTGCGCACCTTGCGCGATCTGGTCAGCCCGAAGATCGAGAAAATCCGTATCGACTCCCGGGAAACCTTCCAGAAAACCACGCAGTTCGTCGCCGAACTGATGCCGGAAATCGCCGATCGTCTGGAACACTATCCGGGCGAACGGCCGATTTTCGACCTGTATGGCGTCGAAGACGAAATCCAGAAAGCCCTCGAACGCAAGGTGCCGCTCAAGTCCGGCGGTTATCTGGTGGTCGATCCCGCGGAAGCCATGACCACCATCGACGTCAACACCGGCGCGTTTGTAGGCCATCGCAACCTTGAAGAAACCATCTTCAAGACCAACCTCGAAGCCGCCACCGCGATTGCCCGGCAGATGCGCCTGCGCAATCTGGGCGGGATCATCATCATCGACTTCATCGACATGGAAGATGAGGAGCATCAGCGCCAGGTGCTGCGCACCCTGGAAAAACAGCTCGAACGTGATCACGCCAAGACCAACATCATCGGCATCACCGAGTTGGGCCTGGTGCAGATGACCCGCAAGCGCACCCGTGAAAGCCTTGAGCAAGTGCTTTGCGAACCGTGCAGCAGTTGCCAGGGCCGGGGCAAGCTGAAGACCCCGGAAACCATCTGTTACGAGATTTTCCGCGAGATTCTGCGCGAAGCCCGCGCCTATCAGGCCGAAGGTTACCGGGTGCTGGCGAACCAGAAAGTGGTGGACCGTTTGCTCGATGAAGAATCCGGTAACGTCGCCGAGCTTGAAGGGTTTATCGGCCGCACCATACGCTTTCAGGTCGAAACCATGTATTCCCAGGAACAATATGACGTGGTGCTGCTCTGAACCCCTGCAGCACATTTAATCCACAACGGCTGGCCTCAGCTTTCAGTAGTTTTTTTGCCATGGGAGCCAACTGACATGGAGCGTCTGACACGCATTTTGGCCGCACTGACCCGCTGGGGGCTGGGCCTGTGCGCGTTGGTTCTGGTGTTGATGGCGTTGTACGTCAGCCTCGGTCGGGAACTGACGCCACTGGTGGCGGAATACCGCACCGATATCGAAGACAAGGCCACGGCTGCGCTCGGCATGCCGTTGCAGATCGGCGAACTGGAAGGCAACTGGAGCGGCTTCGCGCCGATTCTGCTGGCCCACGATGTGATGGTCGGTGACGGCGCCAATGCCTTGCGTCTGGATCGGGTGCGCGTGGTGCCTGACCTCTGGGCCAGTCTGCTGGCGCGCGAAGTGCGTATCGCCCATCTGGAATTGAACGGCCTGAAGATCAGTGTCAAAGAAGCACAGGACGGCACCTGGGCGCTGGAAGGCCTGCCGGTGCAGAACGACCAGCCGCTGGATCCCGAACAATTGTTCCAACGTTCGCAGATGGTTCAGCAACTGTCGGTGCTCGACAGTCAGGTGACCGTGCAGCCGCTGGATCAGGCGCCGATGACCTTTACCTACGTCGGACTGAATCTGAAAACCGGCAGCAGCCGTCAGCGTCTTGATGCTCGTCTGACCTTGCCCGATGGGCAACCGGTGGCGATGAGCCTGCGTACACGGATTCGCCCCTCTCAATTGCCGAACAGTTCGGTGGAAGGTTATGTCAGCCTGCCGCAAAGCGACTGGTCGAAGTGGCTGCCTGAGCGTGTGACTCAACAGTGGAATTTTTCCGAGATCAAAGCGGGCGGCGAGCTGTGGGTGAACTGGAACGACGGCGCTCTGCAAAGCGCCGCCATCCGTTTGAACGCACCACAGGTGACCGGCGCTTATGCCGAGCGCAAGCCGATCAAGATCAGCAATCTGGCGCTCAACGGCTATTACCAGCGCGATGACGAGGGCGCGATTGTCACTCTCGATTCGCTGGCGATGAACTTCGGCGAGACCCGCTGGGAATCCCATGTGCAGCTCAAGCAGACGGTGGCCACCGATAAAACCGATGAGTTGTGGCACTTGCAGGCCGACCGCCTCGACCTGACACCGATCACGCCGTTGCTCAATGCGCTGGGGCCGTTGCCCGAAAACGTCGCTACGGTCGTCGACCACCTGAAGGTGACGGGTGGACTGCGCAACGTGCTGCTGGATTTTCGTCCCAATGCCACCGACGGCTCGAAATTCGGCTTTGCGGCCAACCTCGATAATGTCGGTTTCGATGCCTATCACGGTGCCCCGGCGGCGCGAAACGTCAGTGGCAGCCTCAGCGGCAACCTCGACGGTGGCGAGTTACGCCTGGACAGCAAGGATTTCGTCCTGCACCTCGATCCGATCTTCGCCAAGCCATGGCAATACATCCAGGCCAATGCCCGACTGACCTGGAAGCTCGATAAAGAAGGTTTCACCCTGATCGCGCCGTACCTGAAAGTGCTGGGCGAAGAGGGCAAAATTGCCGGCGACTTCCTGATCCGCCTGCACTTCGACCATAGCCAGGAAGACTACATGGACCTGCGCGTCGGGCTGGTCGATGGCGATGGTCGCTACACCGCCAAATACCTGCCCGAAGTCTTGAGTCCGGCCCTCGACGAGTGGCTGCGTACAGCGATCCTCAAGGGCGCCGTGGATCAGGGCTTCTTCCAGTACCAGGGTTCGCTGAGCAAAAACGCCAAGGACGTGGATCGCAGCATCAGCCTGTTCTTCAAGGTGCATGACGCCGAGCTGGCGTTCCAGCCGGGCTGGCCGCACGTGAGCAAGGTCAGCGGCGATGTGTTCATCGAGGACAGCGGCGTGCGCATCGTGGCCGACAAGGGCCAGTTGCTCGACACCCAGGTCAGCGACGTTTTCGTCAACATTCCCCATGTGCCGGCCGGGCAGCCCACCCATCTGTTGCTCGACGGCGGATTTGTCGGCGGGCTGGGCGATGGCTTGAAGATTCTGCAGACCGCGCCGATCGGTACCGGCGAAACCTTTGCCGGCTGGGAGGGCGAGGGCGATTTGCAGGGCAAGGTCAAACTCGACATTCCGCTGGAAAAGGGCGATCTGCCGAAGATCCTCGTCGATTTCAAAACCGCCAATGCGCGCCTGAAACTGGCTGAGCCGAAGCTGGAACTGAGCCAGCTCAAGGGCGATTTCCGTTTTGACAGCGCCAAGGGGCTGAGCGGGCAGAACATCGCCGCCAGGGCCTTCGACAAGCCGGTGACCGCGCAGATTTTCGCTGATGGCAGCCCGAACAAGCTCAAGACTCGGGTCGCGGCTTCCGGGCAGGTCGAGGTCAAGAAGCTCACTGACTGGCTGGGCGTGACTCAGCCGTTGCCGGTGTCCGGGACCCTTCCGTATCAGTTGCAGGTCAACCTTGACGGCACTGACAGTCAGCTCACTGTCAGCTCCAGCATGAAAGGTGTGGCAGTGGATCTGCCGGCACCGTTTGGCATGTCGGCCGAGCAGGGGCGTGACACGGTGTTCCGCATGACGTTGCAAGGTGCGGAGCGGCGTTACTGGGTCAACTACGATCAACTGGCGAGCTTCACTTTCGCCGCGCCGCCGAGCAATATCGCCGATGGTCGCGGTGAGCTGTTCCTCGGTACGGGCGACGCCGTACTGCCGGATGCCAAGGGCTTGCGCATTCGCGGGGTGCTGTCGGAGCTGGACGTCGCGCCGTGGCAGGATCTGGTCAGCAAATACGCCGGCAACGATCCGGGCGGCAGTGCCAAACAATTGCTCAACAGTGCCGACTTCAAGGTGGGCAAGCTCACCGCCTTCGGCACCACGCTGGATCAGGCTGCTGTACAGGTCAATCGCAAGCCATGGGCGTGGAATCTGGCGCTCGACAGCCAGCAGGCCAAGGGTTCGGCCAGCCTGCCCGATGCCAAGGGCGCGCCGATCGCGGTCAATCTGCAATACGTACGTCTGCCGGCGCCGGATCCGACGGTGCAGGCCGACGAGAATTCGCCTGATCCGCTGGTTTCGGTCGACCCGACCAAGATTCCCGCGCTGGATATCACCATCAATCAGTTGTTTCTGGGCCAGGATCTGGTGGGCGGCTGGTCGCTCAAGGTTCGACCGACGGCCAAAGGCATTGCCCTGAACAATCTCGATATGGGCCTCAAGGGCATCCTGTTGCAGGGCAATGGCGGCTGGGAAGGGGCGCCGGGTTCGACCAACAGCTGGTTCAAGGGCCGGATCAGCGGCAAGAACCTCGCCGATGTGCTCAAGGGCTGGGGCTTTGCGCCGAGCGTGACCAGTGAAGAGTTCCACATGGATGTCGATGGCCGCTGGCCGGGCTCGCCGGCATGGCTGGCGACCAAGCGCTTCTCCGGCACGCTGGACGCCTCGCTCAATAAAGGTCAGTTCGTTGAAGTGGAGGGCGGCGCGCAGGCGTTGCGGGTGTTCGGTCTGCTCAACTTCAACTCCATCGGCCGTCGTCTGCGCCTGGACTTCTCCGACTTGTTTGGCAAAGGCTTGAGCTACGATCGGGTCAAGGGCCTGTTGGTGGCAAATAACGGCGTGTATGTCACCCGCGAGCCGATTCGTCTGACCGGTCCTTCGAGCAACCTTGAGCTGGACGGTACGCTGGATCTGGTCGGTGATAAGGTCGATGCGAAATTGCTGGTGACCTTGCCGGTGACCAACAACCTGCCGATTGCCGCGTTGATCGTCGGCGCGCCGGCGGTCGGCGGGGCGTTGTTCCTGATCGACAAGCTGATCGGCGACCGCGTAGCGCGCTTCGCCAGCGTCAAGTACACCGTCAAAGGCCCGTGGAAAGAGCCGAAAATCACCTTCGACAAGCCTTTTTGAACAGCCACATCCCAGGCCTATGGAGTAGCATGGCTGCATACCTGTTACGGAGTGCGCCATGTCTTTAGCGGTGATTCAAATGGTCAGCCAGAGTGATGTGCTGGCCAATCTGGCGCAGGCTCGACGCCTGCTCGAACAGGCCGCGGCCGGCGGCGCGAAGCTGGCGGTGCTGCCGGAAAACTTCGCCGCCATGGGCCGTCGCGACATCGCCGACATCGGCCGTGCCGAAGCGCTGGGCGAAGGTCCGATCCTGCCATGGTTGAAACAGACCGCCCGCGACCTCAAGTTATGGATAGTGGCCGGCACCTTGCCGTTGCCGCCGCTTGGGCAACCGGACGCCAAGTCGCATGCCTGTTCGCTGCTGGTCAACGATCAGGGTGAAACCGTGGCACGGTATGACAAGTTGCACCTGTTCGATGTTGATGTGGCGGACAATCGCGGGCGGTATCGCGAATCCGATGACTATGCTTATGGCAGTGGCGTGGTGGTCGCAGACACGCCGGTTGGCCGAGTCGGCCTGACCGTGTGTTACGACCTGCGCTTTCCGGAGCTGTACAGCGAATTGCGCGCCGCCGGTGCCGAGTTGATTACCGCCCCGTCGGCCTTCACCGCAGTGACCGGTGCGGCGCATTGGGATGTGCTGATTCGCGCCCGGGCCATCGAGACGCAGTGTTATGTATTGGCGGCAGCGCAGGGCGGGACTCACCCGGGACCGCGTGAAACCTTCGGTCATGCGGCGATTGTCGACCCGTGGGGCCGTGTGCTGGCGCATCAGGATCAAGGCGAGGCGGTATTGTTGGCCGCACGCGACAGTGATGAACAAGCGTCTATCAGGGCGCGAATGCCGGTGACGAGTCATCGGCGGTTTTTCTCGCAGGGCGCCCAGCGGCCTGCTTCAGAACATGAATTTAAGGCGTAAACCTATGAGCGAGTTGTTGTCCTCAGTCAGTGATCACCTGTTGGCGCCCGGCGGCGTGACCATCGAGAGCCTGCAAGGTGTGCTCGGCGATCTGGCCGGCCCGGGCATCGATGCTGCCGATCTGTATTTCCAGGGCCAGATCTCCGAGTCGTGGTCGCTGGAGGACGGTATCGTCAAGGAAGGCAGCTTCAACCTCGACCAAGGTGTTGGCGTGCGTGCGCAGTCCGGCGAGAAAACCGGTTTTGCCTACAGCAACGCGATCACCCTCGAAGCCCTGGGCGCTGCGGCCCGTGCCGCCCGCTCGATTTCCCGCGCCGGGCAGAACGGCACGGTGCAGGCGTTCAGCACTCAGGATGTCGCGCAGTTGTATGCGCCGGACAATCCCCTGGAAGTGCTGAGCCGCGCCGAGAAAGTCGAGCTGCTCAAGCGCATCGACGTCGCCACCCGCGCTCTCGACCCACGGATTCAGCAGGTCAGCGTGAGCATGGCCGGGGTCTGGGAACGGATTCTGGTGGCGTCCACCGACGGTGGCCTGGCCGCTGATGTGCGTCCGCTGGTACGTTTCAACGTCAGCGTGATCGTCGAGCAGAATGGGCGTCGCGAGCGCGGCGGACATGGCGGCGGCGGGCGTACCGACTACCGTTATTTCCTCGCCGAAGACCGTGCCATGGGCTATGCCCGTGAAGCACTGCGTCAGGCCCTGGTGAATCTGGAAGCGATTCCGGCACCGGCCGGCACCTTGCCTGTCGTCCTCGGTTCGGGCTGGTCCGGTGTGCTGCTGCACGAAGCGGTCGGTCACGGTCTGGAAGGCGACTTCAACCGCAAGGGCAGTTCGGCCTACAGCGGGCGGATGGGCGAAATGGTTGCCTCCAAGCTCTGCACCATTGTCGATGACGGCACGTTGAGCGGTCGTCGCGGCTCGCTGAGCGTCGACGACGAAGGCACCCCGACCGAGTGCACCACGCTGATCGAGAACGGCGTGCTCAAAGGTTACATGCAGGACAAGCTCAATGCGCGTCTGATGGGCGTGGCCCGTACCGGCAACGGTCGTCGCGAGTCCTACGCGCATCTGCCGATGCCGCGCATGACCAACACCTACATGCTCGGAGGCGAGAGCGATCCGGCGGAAATCATCGCGTCGGTGAAGAAGGGCATCTACTGCGCCAACCTTGGCGGCGGTCAGGTCGACATCACCAGCGGCAAGTTCGTGTTCTCCACCAGTGAGGCGTACCTGATCGAGGACGGCAAGATCACCGCGCCGGTCAAGGGCGCGACGTTGATCGGCAACGGCCCCGAGGCGATGAGCCGGGTGTCGATGGTCGGTAACGATCTGGCGCTGGACAGCGGTGTGGGCACGTGCGGCAAGGACGGGCAGTCGGTGCCGGTGGGTGTCGGTCAGCCGACGCTGAAGATCGATGCGATTACCGTGGGTGGCACGGGAGCATAAACAGAGGTGGAGCTGCGGGTGGCGCGCAGGGCGGCCACCCGATGGCGAGTATCAACGCAGGCCGCGTTGGGTATCGTCCAGCTCACGGATGTACTTGAAGATCTTGCGGCTGGAAGCAGGAGGTTTGTTTTGCGCAACCTCGTGCTGAGCCTGACGGATCAGGGAACGCAGTTGCTGGCGATCGGCGTCGGGGTATTCGACGACGAATTTCTCCAGCACGGCATCGTCACCGGCGATCAGGCGGTCACGCCAGCGTTCGAGGTTGTGGAAACGCTCGTTGTACTGACGGGTGGAGGCATCGAGTTGATCGAGCAGGACCAGAATCGCGTCAGTGTCCTGATCGCGCATCAGTTTGCCGATGAACTGCAGGTGCCGTTTACGCGCGATGTTCGCGGTGTGCTTCGGCGCATCGGCCAAGGCCCGGCGCAAGGCGTCGGTCAATGGCAGTTTTGCCTGCAAGTCGGGCTTGAGTGTTGTAAGGCGCTCGCCAAGGTCAACCAGAGCATGCAGCTCGCGTTTGACCTGAGATTTGCTTTTTTCTCCCGTATCGAGGGAGTCGTCGTAAGAATCAACCATGGTGGCAGTCCGCAAAGAAACGCCGCCATGATAACCAGTCGGGGGCCGCTTGTCCGGCCCGGTCGCTCGATGACCCCAGCCGAAAGCAGAATTTGAGTGGAGATGAGCATGAGTGCAGTTCAAAGCGTCGGCCCGCAAGCATTGCCGGCACTGCAGGAACAGGTCGAGCAGATCATCGCCGAAGCCAAGCGTCAGGGCGCCAGTGCCTGCGAAGTCGCGGTGTCGCTGGAGCAGGGTTTGTCGACGTCGGTGCGCCAGCGTGAGGTCGAGACGGTCGAATTCAATCGCGACCAGGGCTTTGGCATCACCCTGTACGTCGGCCAGCGCAAAGGCTCGGCCAGCACGTCCGCCACCGGCCCTGATGCGATTCGTGAAACTGTTGCTGCCGCACTGGCGATCGCCAAACATACCTCTGAGGACGAAGCCTCGGGTCTCGCCGATGCCGCGCTGATGGCCAGGGATGTGCAGGATTTCGATCTGTTCCACGAATGGGACATCACCCCGGAGCAGGCCATCGAGAAGGCGTTGCTCTGTGAAGCGGCGGCGTTCGACGCCGATGCGCGAATCAAGAACGCCGACGGCACCACCCTCAGCACCCATCAGGGCTGCCGTGTATATGGCAACAGCCACGGTTTCATCGGCGGTTACGCGTCAACCCGGCATAGCCTCAGTTGCGTAATGATCGCCGAAGCCGATGGCCAGATGCAGCGCGATTACTGGTATGACGTGAACCGTCAGGGCAGCCTGCTGGCGGATCCGGTGAGCATCGGCCAGCGTGCCGCGCAACGCGCCGCGAGCCGTCTGGGCGCGCGTCCGGTACCGACCTGCGAAGTGCCGGTGCTGTTTTCCGCCGAGCTGGCGGGCGGCTTGTTCGGCAGCTTCCTGTCTGCGGTGTCTGGCGGCAGTCTGTATCGCAAATCGTCGTTCCTCGAAGGCACGCTGGGCCAGAAGCTGTTCCCCGAATGGCTGACCATCGATGAGCGTCCACACCTGATGCGCGCCATGGGCAGTGCGTCCTACGACGGTGATGGTCTGGCCACCTACGCCAAACCGTTCGTCGAGAAGGGCGAGTTGGTGTCGTACATCCTCGGCACGTACTCCGGGCGCAAACTCGGCATGCCGAGCACCGCCAACGCGGGTGGCGTGCACAACCTGTTCGTCACTCACGGTGATGAAGATCAGGCGGCGCTGTTGAAACGCATGGGCCGTGGCCTGTTGGTTACCGAGTTGATGGGCCATGGCTTGAACATGGTCACCGGCGACTATTCGCGTGGGGCGGCGGGGTTCTGGGTCGAGAACGGCGAAATCCAGTTCGCGGTGCAGGAAGTGACCATCGCCGGCAACATGCGCGACATGTTCAAGCAGATCGTCGCAGTCGGTAATGATCTGGAGCTGCGCAGCAATATTCGTACGGGCTCGGTGCTGATCGAGCGGATGACTGTCGCGGGCAGCTAAGCCCCAGCGGTCAGACAAGAAAGGCGCGCCACCTCATCGGGTGGCGCGCCTTTTTTCTTGGCTCCACACAAAACCTTGTGGGAGCGAGCCTGCTCGCGAAAGCGGCAGCGGCGACTGACACGACGCCTTCGCGAGCAGGCTCGCTCCTACAATGGAGTCTGTGTAATCAGGCGCTCTTGTTTTGCTTCTCATTATCATCTAATAATAAATCTCATCTCCGAACGAGCCCCGGATCATGAGTTCTGCCTTGCACGAGCAGCCGTACCTCGAAAGCTGGCGCTGGATGAGTCGCCAGATCCGTTGCGCGATGGATCCTGACGAACCACGCCTGATCGAACATTACCTGGCCGAAGGCCGTTATCTGGCCTGCTGTACGGCGACTTCCCCGTGGACCATCGCTGAAACCTCCTTCCGTCTGCTGCTCGACACAGCCACCGACATCGCGTTGCCGTGGCACTGGCGCAGCCTGTGTCTCGATCAAGCCTGGCGTCCGTTGCGTGAAATGGAGCGCCTGTCGCTGTGCAACTGCCGGCTCCAGCGCTGGCAGCGCTACACCTGGCAACTGGCGACCTGCGAGTTGCTTCCCTCGATTCCTCTCATTGAATTAGTCCAAGGATTTACCGATGACCAAGACTCGTATTGAGCGCGACAGCATGGGCGAACTACAGGTGCCGGTGGACGCTCTCTACGGCGCGCAGACCCAGCGCGCAGTGGATAACTTCCCGATCAGCGGCAAGCCGATGCCAACGCAATTCATCCGTGCGCTGATCCTCGCCAAAGCCGCCGCCGCGCGGGCCAACGTCGAGCTCAACCAGCTCAGCGCCGGCCAGGGCAAAGCTATCAGCGATGCCGCGCAAGGCCTGCTCGAAGGCGATTTCATGCAGCATTTCCCGGTGGATATCTTCCAGACCGGCTCCGGCACCAGCTCCAACATGAACGCCAACGAAGTGATCGCGACCCTCGCCAGCCGCCTGCTCGGCGAGCCGGTCAACCCGAACGATCACGTCAACTGCGGCCAGAGCAGCAACGACATCATTCCGACCACCATCCACGTCAGCGCGGCGTTGACCCTGCATGAGCAGCTGTTGCCGGCGCTGTTGCATCTGGTGCAGGTCATCGAAAACAAAGCCGATCAGGTGCACCACCACGTCAAAACCGGCCGTACGCACTTGATGGACGCGATGCCGGTGCGCATGAGTCAGGTGCTCAATGGCTGGGCGCAGCAGCTCAAGGCCAACATCGGTCATCTGCAGGATTTACTGCCGAGCCTGCAATCGCTGGCGCAGGGCGGTACGGCGGTCGGCACCGGGATCAATGCGCATCCGGAATTCGCCGCGCGTTTCAGCCGCCAGCTCAGCCAACTGACGAATGTGCAATTCACTCCGGGCAAGGATCTGTTCGCCCTGATCGGCTCGCAGGACACGGCCGTCGCCGTCTCTGGTCAGCTCAAAGCCACCGCCGTATCGCTGATGAAAATCGCCAACGACCTGCGCTGGATGAACTCTGGTCCGCTCGCCGGCCTTGGCGAGATCGAGCTGGAAGCCCTGCAACCGGGTTCGTCGATCATGCCGGGCAAGGTTAATCCGGTGATTCCGGAAGCTACTGCGATGGTCGCTGCGCAAGTGATCGGCAACGACTCGGTGATCACCATCGCCGGCCAGTCGGGCAATTTCGAACTGAACGTGATGCTGCCGATCATCGCCCAGAACCTGCTGAGCAGCATCGAACTGCTGGCCAATGCCAGTCGTCTGCTCGGCGACAAGGCCATCGCCAGCTTCAAGGTCAATGAGTCGCGGCTCAAGGAAGCGCTGTCGCGCAACCCGATTCTGGTCACCGCGCTCAACCCGATCATCGGCTACCAGAAAGCCGCCGAAATCGCCAAGCAGGCCTACAAGCAGGGCCGCCCGGTGATCGACGTCGCGCTGGAGCACACCGACCTGTCGCGCAGCCAACTGGAAGAGTTGCTCAACCCCGAGAAACTCACCGCTGGCGGCGTGTAAATACCGCAACCGCTTTGGAGGTTCACCATGGAGCACTGGAAACGCACGATCGAACGGGCCAATCGCTGCTTCATGCTGGGCGAGCTGATTGATGCCCGTGAAGCTTATCTGCAAGCCCTGGCCCTGGCGCAAGTGCTGTTCGAGCGCTGGGCCGATGCCGACGAAGCGGTGGCAGCCTGCGTCATCTCCCACCACAACCTCGCGGATCTGCATTTGCGCTTGAATCAGCCGGAGGAGAGCGCCGAGTACCTCTGCGCGATTCATCAACGGCTGTTGCAGACCATGCAGGACGAGCGTCTGCGCCCGGCCCTGCGGGAAGCGGCGTTGCGCCAGAGCAGCAAGACCTACGTCGAACTGCTGAATTTCATCAGCGAACACGGCGAATACCCGCGCACCCAGCGCCTGCTGCACCCGGACACCGGCAATGCACGCCGCGCCTCAGTCTCACATCACCATGGAGTCCACTGAAATGGCTTTTACCTTGCCTGCCTTGCCTTACGCCTATGATGCCCTGGAACCGCACATCGATGCGCAAACCATGGAGATCCACTACACCAAGCACCACCAGACCTACATCAACAACCTTAATGCCGCCGTCGAAGGCACTGAGTACGCCGAATGGCCGGTGGAAAAACTGGTCGCCAGTGTTCAGCAGTTGCCGGAAAAACTCCGCGCGGCGGTGATCAATCAGGGTGGCGGGCATGCCAACCATTCGCTGTTCTGGGAAGTCATGGTGCCCAACGGCGGTGGCAAGCCGGACGGCGCGCTGGCCAAGGCCATCGAGGCGCAACTGGGCGGCCTCGACAGCTTCAAGGACGCCTTTACCAAAGCCGCGTTGACCCGTTTCGGCAGTGGCTGGGCCTGGCTCAGCGTGACCCCGGAGAGAAAACTGGTCGTGGAAAGTAGCGGCAATCAGGACAGCCCGTTGATGAACGGCAACACGCCGATTCTCGGTCTGGATGTTTGGGAACACGCCTATTACCTGCGTTATCAGAACCGTCGCCCGGAATACATCAACGCGTTCTACAACGTGATCAACTGGCCGGAAGTTGCTGCGCGCTACCAGGCTGCACTGGTTTAAGTCTTCTATAAAAACAATCCAGGGCTGACTATGGGCACTGAAACACTGGCGATTGGCGGTGGGCGCATGTTTCGTTACGCGGTCGGGTCGCTGTTGCTGCTGGCGGGCATGACCCTGCTGGTCGTGCACGGGCTGGAATGGCTGGATCTGCAGTCGCGATTGTCACGCGCATTGCAGGGCGGCGCGATCTGCGCCCTCGGCACGGCGCTCGGCGCGGTGCCGGTGCTGGTGATCCGGCGTATGCCGCAGAGGCTCAGCGATACGCTACTGGGTTTCGGCGCCGGCGTGATGCTGGCGGCGACCGCGTTTTCGCTGATCGTGCCGGGTATCGCTGCTGCCGAAAGTCTGGGCCTGACACCGTGGGCCGCCAGCGGGTTGATCTGCTTCGGCATCATGCTCGGTGCATTCGGTTTGTATCTGGTGGATCTGAAACTGTCCGGCGCCTCACCGGAAATGCTCGTCGGTACCCCCGAGCACCCGGTGATTCCGCCGCGCATCTGGCTGTTCGTCTTCGCCATCATTGCTCACAACATCCCGGAAGGCATGGCGGTGGGGGTGTCCGCTGGCGGCGGCATGCCGGATGCCGACAGTCTGGCGATGGGCATCGCCTTGCAGGATGTGCCAGAGGGATTGGTGATTGCGCTGGTACTGGCGGGGGCAGGAATGTCGCGGGTCAAGGCATTCTTGATCGGCGCGGCGTCAGGACTGGTCGAACCGGTGTTTGCGCTGCTCTGTGCGTGGCTGGTCAGTCTTGCGGAGCTGTTATTGCCGTTGGGGCTGGCGCTGGCGGCGGGGGCGATGTTGCTGGTGGTGACGCACGAAGTCATTCCGGAATCGCGCCGCAATGGTCATGACAAGCTGGCCAGTCTTGGCTTGCTGATCGGGTTTTGTCTGATGATGGTGATGGATACGGCGTTGGGTTGAATATCAAAAGATCGCAGCCTGCGGCAGCTGTTGCCAAGGCTGCGATCTTCGGTGCTGGGCTGTCAGCCCCCTTCATCGAAGTAGTTGTTGATCAGCTCCACCAAAGCAACCATGGCCTCCTCAGCCTGTTCGCCTTCGGTGCTCAAATGGATCTTGGTGCCCTTGCCGGCCGCGAGCATCATCATCGCCATGATGCTTTTGCCGTCTACTGCTGTCTCGGGTGTGCGACCGACTCTTATCGTGGTCTCCGGAAACTTGCCGGCCACGCCGACGAATTTGGCCGATGCCCGGGCATGCAGACCCAATTTGTTGATGATTTCGATTTCACGAGCAGGCATCGCGGTGTGAATCCTTTAAGTGAGGTCGCGGTGGCGAACCTGGACGTTCTTCAGGGTTTTCTGCAGGGCCTGACCCAGGCGTTCGGTCAGGTAAACGGAGCGGTGATGCCCGCCGGTGCAGCCAATGGCAATGGTGACGTAGGCGCGGTTGCTCGCGGCAAAACGTGGCAGCCATTTGTACAGGTAGCCGTAGATGTCCTGGAACATCTCCTCAACCTCCGGTTGTGCAGCCAGGTACTCGGCGACCGGTGCGTCGAGACCCGATTGTGCACGCAGTTCCGGTTTCCAGTAAGGATTGGGCAGGCAGCGCACATCGAACACCAGATCCGCGTCCACCGGCATGCCGCGCTTGAAGCCGAACGACTCGACCAGAAACGCCGTACCCGGCTCCGGCTGGTTCAGCAGGCGCAGTTTGATGGTGTCACGCAACTGGTACAGATTCAGATTGGTGGTGTTGACCTTGAGGTCGGCCAGGTCGGCGATCGGGCCGAGCAGGGCGGTTTCATCTTCGATCGCTTCGGCCAGCGAGCGGTTGGCAGTGCTCAATGGATGGCGCCGGCGGGTTTCCGAGAAGCGCTTGAGCAGGGTTTCTTCGTCGGCATCCAGATACAGCACATCGCACTGGATGTGCCGGGCACGGACTTCTTCAAGCAGTTCGGGGAAACGCGACAGGTGGCTCGGCAGATTGCGTGCATCGATCGACACGGCCACCAGCGGCTGGGCCAGTTCGGTGTGAATCAGGGCGCGTTCGGCGAGTTCCGGCAGCAGACCGGCCGGCAGGTTGTCGATGCAGTAGTAGCCGTTGTCCTCAAGGACATTCAGGGCGGTACTTTTACCCGAGCCGGAGCGGCCGCTGACGATGATCAAACGCATGATTAATGACCGTTCTGCTCGCTCAGGACGACCTGATACAAGGCTTCGTTGCTCGGTGCGCTGCGCAGTTTTTCGCGCACTTCCTTGCGATCGAGCATGCTGGCGATCTGGCGCAGTAATTCCAGGTGGGCATCGGTGGCCGCTTCCGGGACCAGCAGTACAAACAGCAGGTCGACCGGTGCGCCGTCGATGGCATCGAAATCGATGGGGGCATCAAGGTGCATCAACGCGCTGATAGGCGCTTCGCAGCCTTTGAGGCGACAGTGGGGAATGGCGATGCCGTTGCCGAAACCGGTGGATCCGAGTTTCTCACGGGCTACCAGGCTCTCGAAAACATCCTGCATGGCCAGATCCGGCACTTCTTTATGGATGAGGTTGGCAATCTGTTCGAGGGCTTTCTTTTTACTGCCGCCCGGCACGTTCACCAGGGAACGGCCGGGGGTCAGGATACTTTCAAGTCGGATCATGGGTTGGGAGTGTTAACGACCTGTCGCGCCCTGAAGGAGGCTCTGGGTCTTTTCCTTATGCTTTTTGAGTTGGCGATCCAGCTTGTCGGTCAGTGAGTCGATCGCAGCGTACATGTCGGTATCTTCTGCGTTGGCGACCACTTCGCTGCCGGGTATATGCAAGGTGGCTTCGATTTTCTGCTTGAGCTTTTCGACGCACATCGTGACTTGCACGTTGGTGATCTTGTCGAAATGGCGCTCCAATCGTTCGAGTTTCTCGTTGATGTAGGTGCGCAGAGGTTCGGTCACTTCCAGTTGGTGTCCACTGATGTTGACTTGCATACAGCTTCTCCTTCGTTGCCAGTGCATAAAGCGGCAGGCCGAAAAGCCTGCCACTGGAACGCTGTAACGTGGCTTACATCAACCGCTTGCGTTCGCTCGAAGGCGCGATCCCGAGGGATTCGCGGTACTTGGCGACGGTGCGGCGAGCCACCTGAATGCCTTGTGCCTCCAGTAAACCAGCGATCTTGCTGTCACTCAACGGCTTTTTCTGATTTTCCGCCGCAACCAGTTTTTTGATGATCGCGCGGATCGCTGTCGACGAGCATTCACCGCCTTCGGAGGTGCTGACGTGGCTGGAGAAAAAGTATTTCAGTTCATAAATACCGCGCGGGGTATGCATGAATTTCTGCGTGGTGACCCGGGAAATCGTCGATTCGTGCATGCCGACCGCCTCGGCGATGTCATGCAGGACCAACGGCTTCATGGCTTCATCGCCATACTCCAGGAAGCCGCGCTGATGCTCGACGATCTGGGTGGCCACCTTCATCAGGGTTTCGTTGCGGCTTTGCAGGCTCTTGATGAACCAGCGTGCCTCTTGCAACTGGTTGCGCATGAAGGTGTTGTCGGCGCTGGTGTCGGCGCGACGGACGAAACCGGCGTACTGCGCGTTGACCCGCAGACGGGGCACTGACTCCTGATTCAGCTCGACCAGCCAGCGTTCGTTATCCTTGCGCACAATGACGTCGGGCACCACGTACTCGGCTTCGGTCGATTCGATCTGCGAGCCCGGACGCGGATTGAGGCTTTGCACCAGTTCGATGACCTGACGCAACTCGTCTTCCTTGAGCTTCATACGCCGCATCAACTGACTGTAGTCGCGACTGCCGAGCAGATCGATGTAATCGCTGACCAGACGTTTGGCTTCGTTGAGCCACGGGGTCTTGGCCGGGAGCTGACGCAGTTGCAGCAGCAGGCATTCGCCGAGGTTGCGCGCCCCGATACCGGCCGGTTCGAACTGCTGAATGCGGTGCAGAACGGCTTCGATCTCGTCCAGCTCGATGTCGAGCTCCGGATCAAAGGCGTCGAGAATTTCTTCGAGGGTTTCGTCCAGGTAGCCCTGATTGTTGATGCAATCGATCAGGGTCACGGCGATCAGGCGGTCGGTGTCGGACATCGGCGCCAGGTTCAATTGCCACAGCAGATGGCTTTGCAGGCTTTCGCCGGCGGACGTGCGGGTGGTGAAGTCCCACTCGTCGTCATCGCTGCTGGGCAGGCTGCTGGCGCTGGTCTGGTAGACGTCTTCCCAGGCGGTATCAACGGGCAGTTCGTTAGGAATGCGCTCGTTCCATTCGCCATCTTCCAGATTGTCCACCGTCGGGGCGGCTTCCTGATAGGACGGTTCCTGAATGTCGGTGTTGGGTTTTTGTTCGGCGTTGTCGGCCAAAGGATCGGTATTGTCGAAGTCGTCGCCTTCTTCCTGGCGTTCGAGCATCGGATTGGATTCCAGGGCCTCCTGGATTTCCTGTTGCAGGTCCAGGGTCGACAATTGGAGCAGGCGGATGGCCTGTTGCAGCTGCGGTGTCATCGTCAGCTGCTGGCCCATTCTCAAGACTAGCGATGGTTTCATGGCAGGGGCTTAACACCTTATTCGCCGGCGCGCATGCGCCATCCACTACAGGGCGCCGGAGCGCCAAACTTAAGCAAATTATATGCCTGAAACTGTCGTGTTTGCCTAGAGCGCTGTAACAATAAAAGCGTATAAAACTTTGTTGACGCATCGCGTCGGAGCACGGTGAACATCTTTGAGGCGTCGTGTCTGCCTAGAGCGCTGTAACAATAAAAGCGTATAAAAGCCTGCTTCATCGATACAGCACCCGGAGGCTGGCCAAGTGCCTTGGTGCTTACAGGCGGAACTCGTGGCCCAGATACACTTCCTTCACCAGATCGTTGGCAAGGATGGTCGCCGCATCGCCTTCCGCGATCAGTTGACCGTCGTTGACGATGTAGGCGGTTTCGCAGATATCCAGGGTCTCACGCACGTTGTGGTCGGTGATAAGAACACCGATGCCCTTGGCCTTGAGGTGATGGATGATCTGCTTGATGTCGCCGACCGAGATCGGGTCGACACCGGCGAACGGTTCGTCGAGCAGGATGAATTTCGGTGCGGTCGCCAGGGCGCGGGCGATTTCCACCCGGCGGCGTTCACCACCGGACAGGCTCATGCCGAGGTTGTCGCGGATGTGGCTGATGTGGAATTCCTGCAGCAGGCTTTCCAGTTCCTTGCGACGACCGGCCTTGTCGAGTTCCGTGCGGGTTTCGAGGATGGCCATGATGTTATCGGCCACCGACAGTTTGCGGAAGATCGACGCTTCTTGCGGCAGATAGCCGATACCGGCCTTGGCACGGCCGTGCATCGGCTGATGGCTGACGTCCAGATCATCGATCAGTACGCGACCCTGATCGGCCTGCACCAGACCGACGATCATGTAGAAGCAGGTGGTCTTGCCGGCGCCGTTCGGGCCGAGCAGGCCAACGATCTGGCCGCTGTCGATCGACAGGCTGACGTCGCGCACAACCTGGCGGCTTTTATAGGCCTTGGCCAGGTGTTGAGCTTTCAGAGTTGCCATTACTGGGTTTTCTCGTCGGTTTTCTTCTTCGGCTGGATCACCATGTCGATACGCGGACGCGCTTCGGTGACTTTGCTGCCGGTAGCGCGACCGGCACTGGCCAGTTTCTTCACCGTGTCATAGACGATTTTCTCGCCCTGAGTGGTGTTGTTGTCCTTGTCGACAACCTTGGCCTTGTCGATCAGCACGACGCGGTTTTGCGCGGCGTGGTACTGAATCGTCACGCCCCAGCCCTGAACAGGCTTGGCGTCACCCTGGGTTTGCAACTGCTCGAAGTAGGCAAGGTTGCCCACCGAGGTCACCACGTCGATATCGCCGTTCGGAGTACGGGTGATGGTCACCGTATTGCCCTTAACGATCATCGAGCCCTGGGTGATGATCACATCACCTTTATAGGTGGCGATGCCGTTCTTGTCGTCCAGCTGGGCGTCGTCGGCCTGAATGCGGATAGGTTGCTGCTGATCGTTCGGCAGAGCCCAGGCGCTCACGCTTCCCAGTGCTGCGCCCAGACTGAGCAAAATAGGGAGGGTTTTAACGAGCCTCATACTGTCCTCTTACGTTCGATTGCAGGTGTATCCTGCTTTCCTTCAAATACGCCTTCATTCCCACGCCAGTCGATACACCGCCAGCGCCGTCGATTCTAACGGGTTGCTCGGTCTGCGCATATTGCTGCTGAGGGAACACCGTCATGCGTGTGCTGGTGATCAGGGTGTCGCGTTTCTTTTCATCGGTGCGCTTGATGCGTACCGAGTCGATCAATTCTACCTGCGTTCCGTCCGGATTCACTTCGCCTCGCTCGCTGGTCACGTGCCACGGAAACTCGGTGCCGCGATACATGTTGAGGTCGGGTTTGGTAACCAGAGTCACATCCGTCGCTTTCAGGTGTTCGGCCTTGTCCGACGTCATTTCGTACTGCACTTTGCCGTCCGGCAGATATTGCAGGGTATGCGTATTGGTGGCGTACCAGTCGATGGCAGTGTCTTCGACCTTGGCCACAGGCATGTCGAGGAAACGTTCCGGACTGATGTTCCAGTAGCCGACCGCCGCAAACATCGCAGCGATGCAGCCGAACAGCAGGAAGTTGCGAAATTTTTTGCTAAACATGATTTGGCTCACAGGTACGCGGCGTTGGCCGCATCGAGGCGGCCCTGGGCGCGCAGGATCAATTCGCAGAATTCGCGGGCGGCACCTTCGCCACCGCGGGCCCGAGTGACGCCATGGGCGTGTTCGCGCACGAAGTCGGCAGCATTGGCAACGGCCATGCCCAGGCCTACGCGGCGGATCACCGGAAGGTCAGGCAGGTCGTCACCCAGGTAGGCGACCTGTTTATAGCTTAGGCCCAGTTGCGCCAGCAGGCCGTCCAGAACCACCAATTTGTCTTCGCGGCCCTGAAACAGGTGCGGGATGCCGAGGTTCTTCGCCCGGCGTTCAACCACCGGGGTCTTGCGGCCACTGATGATGGCGGTCTCGACACCGGCATTCATCAGCATCTTGATGCCCTGGCCGTCGAGGGTGTTGAAGGTCTTGAATTCGCTGCCGTCTTCGAGGAAGTACAGGCGCCCGTCGGTGAGGACGCCGTCGACGTCGAACACCGCCAGTTTGATCGCTTTGCCGCGTTGCAGCAGATCGGTGGTCATTACATCACTCCTGCACGCAGCAGATCGGAGAGGTTGAAGGCGCCGATCGGGCGATCTTCTTCGTCCACGACAACCAGTGCGTTGATTCGGTGGTCTTCCATGATTTTCAGGGCTTCGGCGGCGAGCATCTCGGGCCGTGCGGTCTTGCCGTGTGCGGTCATGACCTGGTCGATGGTGGCGCTGCGGATGTCGATGCTGCGGTCCAGCGTGCGGCGCAAATCGCCGTCGGTGAAGATTCCGGCCAGTTTGCCATCGGCTTCAACGATCGCGGTCATGCCCAGACCCTTGCGGGTCATTTCCATGAGCGCGTCCTTGAGCAGGGTGCCGCGCTGCACTTGCGGCAGCTCTTGCCCGGCATGCATGACGTTTTCCACTTTCAGCAGCAGGCGTCGACCCAGAGCGCCGCCCGGGTGTGAAAAGGCAAAATCTTCGGCGGTGAAACCACGCGCTTCCAGCAGCGCCACGGCCAGGGCATCGCCCATGACCAGCGCGGCGGTGGTCGAGGAAGTCGGTGCCAGGTTCAGCGGGCAGGCTTCGTGTTCGACATGAACGTTGAGATTGACTTCGGCAGCTTTGGCCAGCGGCGACTGCGGATTGCCTGTGAGGCTGATCAGCTGGATGCCGAGGCGCTTGATCAATGGCAGCAGGGTGACGATTTCGTTGGTCGAGCCGGAGTTGGAGAGGGCGAGGATCACGTCGTCGCGGGTGATCATGCCCATGTCGCCATGGCTGGCTTCGGCCGGGTGGACGAAAAATGCCGGGGTGCCGGTGCTGGCCAGGGTCGCGGCAATCTTGTTGCCGACGTGCCCGGATTTGCCCATGCCGACCACGACCACACGGCCTTTGCTGGCCAGAATCATCTCGCAAGCGCGTACGAAATCGGCGTCGATATGGGGCAACAAGCCTTGTACGGCTTCCACTTCGAGGCGGATGGTGCGTTGTGCCGATTGAATCAGGTCGCTGGATTGGCTCATGTCAGAAATCGTATAGCCCGATGAAAAGGCGGCGATTATAGCGGTTATGTTGAAAAGCCTCACGCAAGTTCGTCGTGCTTTGTCATTCCGCGTCAGCAAAACCCCGAAAAAGTGCCATCAGGCCTGTCATATCGTTGAACGCGGAGGGGCGGGGCCTTGGGCGCTTGGCGTTTGCAGTGATATAGTTCGCCGCCAGTTCGGCCTGCCCGGGAGGTATGTGCTTTCTGCGGAAAGCCAGGCGTCCGAGTGAGAGGCTGCATCGCAAGGAGTTTAGATGAGTGCCGATAACGCCTACGCGGTCGAGCTGAAGGGAGTCTCCTTCAAGCGCGGTGCGCGCAGCATTTTCAATAACGTCGATATTCGCATCCCGCGTGGCAAGGTTACCGGCATCATGGGACCTTCCGGGTGCGGCAAGACCACTTTGTTGCGCTTGATGGGTGCACAGTTGCGTCCTTCCAGCGGCGAAGTCTGGGTCAACGGCCAGAACCTGCCGACGCTGTCGCGCAGTGATCTGTTCGATGCGCGCAAGCACATGGGCGTGCTGTTTCAAAGCGGCGCGCTGTTCACCGATCTCGATGTCTTCGAGAACGTCGCTTTCCCCCTGCGCGTTCATACCCAATTGCCGGATGAAATGATCCGCGACATCGTCCTGCTCAAATTGCAGGCGGTCGGTTTGCGCGGTGCCATCGAGCTGATGCCCGACGAGCTGTCCGGCGGCATGAAGCGTCGGGTCGCCCTGGCCCGGGCGATTGCGCTCGATCCGCAGATTCTCATGTATGACGAGCCTTTCGTCGGTCAGGATCCGATCGCCATGGGCGTGCTGGTACGCCTGATCCGTCTGCTCAACGATGCGCTGGGGATCACCAGCATCGTGGTCTCCCACGATCTGGCCGAAACCGCGAGCATCGCTGACTACATCTATGTAGTGGGTGATGGTCAGGTGCTGGGGCAGGGCACGCCGGACGAATTGATGAATTCGGAGGAGCCGCGTATTCGCCAGTTCATGACCGGCAATCCCGATGGCCCGGTGCCGTACCATTTTCCAGCGACGGATTACCGCGCAGATCTTCTGGGGAAGCGCTGATGCGCAGAATTTCATTAATAGAACGCGTACGCCGCTTCGGCGAGGCGGCGATCGACGCCGTCGCGGTGTTTGGCCGCGCGACCCTGTTCCTGTTTCACGCCCTGCTCGGTCGTGGCGGTATCAGCGGCGGTTTCGGCCTGCTGGTCAAGCAGTTGCATTCGGTCGGCGTGATGTCGCTGGTGATCATCGTCGTGTCAGGGATCTTCATCGGCATGGTGCTGGCGCTGCAGGGCTTCAGTATTCTGTCGAGCTACGGTTCGGAGCAGGCGGTAGGGCAGATGGTGGCCCTGACGTTGCTGCGTGAACTGGGGCCAGTCGTGACGGCGTTGCTGTTTGCCGGGCGTGCCGGTTCGGCGCTGACCGCAGAAATTGGCAACATGAAGTCCACCGAACAGCTTTCCAGCCTGGAAATGATCGGTGTCGATCCGCTCAAATACATTATTGCCCCGCGTCTGTGGGCCGGTTTCATTTCCCTGCCGGTGCTGGCGATGATTTTCAGCGTGGTGGGAATCTGGGGCGGTTCGTGGGTGGCTGTCGACTGGCTTGGCGTGTATGAAGGCTCCTACTGGGCGAACATGCAGAACAGCGTGAACTTCACCAGCGATGTGCTCAACGGCGTCATCAAAAGTATCGTTTTCGCCTTCGTCGTGACCTGGATCGCCGTATTCCAAGGCTATGACTGTGAGCCCACTTCCGAGGGCATCAGTCGCGCCACCACCAAGACCGTGGTATTCGCCTCGCTGGCGGTACTGGGCCTGGACTTTATTCTGACCGCTTTGATGTTTGGAGATTTCTGATGCAAAACCGCACCCTGGAAATCGGTGTCGGCCTGTTCCTGCTGGCAGGGATCCTGGCTTTGTTGCTACTGGCTCTGCGGGTCAGTGGCCTGTCTCCGACTTCGACCACCGACACCTATAAACTGTATGCCTACTTCGACAATATCGCCGGTTTGACGGTCAGAGCCAAAGTGACCATGGCTGGCGTAACCATCGGCAAGGTCACGGCCATCGATCTGGATCGCGACAGCTTCACCGGTCGGGTAACCCTGCAAGTGGATAAAAAGGTCGACAACCTGCCGACCGACTCCACAGCGTCTATCCTGACCGCTGGCCTGTTGGGCGAGAAGTACATCGGTATCAGCGTGGGCGGCGAAGACACCCGTCTGAAGGATGGTGGAACCATCCACGACACCCAGTCGTCTCTGGTACTGGAAGACCTGATCGGTAAATTCCTGCTCAATACCGTTAGCAAAGACGCCAAATGAGGAGCTTTTGAATGATCTCTACCTTGCGACGTGGCCTGTTGGTGTTGCTTGCGGCACTGCCGATGCTGGCTAGCGCTGCGCCCGGACAGTCGGCGCACGACCTGATTCAGGACACCACGAACCGGATGCTGGCCGACTTGTCGGCCAATAAAGAGAAGTACAAGAAGGATCCGCAGGACTTCTACACGGCGCTGAACACCATCGTCGGACCTGTGGTGGATGCCGAAGGCATTTCCAAGAGCATCATGACGGTCAAGTATTCGCGCAAGGCCACGCCGGCGCAGATGCAAACCTTCCAGGAAAACTTCAAGCGCGGCCTGTTCCAGTTCTATGGCAATGCCTTGCTCGAATACAACAACCAGGGCATCACGGTTGATCCGGCCAAGGATGAGTCCGGCGATCGCACCAGCGTCGGCATGACCGTCAAGGGCAACAACGGCGCGATCTACCCTGTGCAGTACACGCTGGAGAAGATCAATGGCGAGTGGAAACTGCGCAATGTGATCATCAACGGCATCAACATCGGCAAGCTGTTCCGTGATCAGTTCGCCGACGCGATGCAGCGCAATGGCAACGATCTGGACAAGACCATCAACAATTGGGCTGGCGAAGTGGCCAAGGCCAAGGAAACCACCGAGAAAGCTGCCGAGAAGCCAGCACAATGAATGAGGCGGCAGTTCGTATGAGTGATGTCGACGAGCTATTGCTCAGCGGAGTGCTGGACTATCGAACAGGTCCCGACCTGCGCAAGGAAGGCCAGGCGCTGATCAAGTCCAGCAAGGCGGCATCGCTGGTCATCGATTGCTCGGCAGTGAAGAAGTCCAGCAGCGTCGGCTTGTCCTTGCTGCTGTGCTTCATGCGCGATGTCCAGGCGGCCGGCAAGGCCGTCAGCATCCGTGCGATGCCGGAAGACATGCGCGAAATCGCTCAGGTCAGTGAACTGACCGAGTTGCTGGCGCACCCCTGAACCCGCATCGATAAACAAGCCCCCCGTCAGAGTCCTGCCAATGCGGGGTTCGCAGGCGCGGGGCTTTTTTGTATGATGTCCGACCCGTGCGCACAGGGCGCCGATTGAGGTTGAGCATGCAGGCCGTAGAAGTGAAGAGCTTCCTTGAAGGAAAGCTGCCAGGAACGCAGGTGGAAGTTGAAGGCGAAGGCTGCAACTTCCAGCTGAACGTGATTAGTGATGAACTGGCGGCGTTGAGCCCGGTCAAGCGTCAGCAAAGCATCTATGCCCATTTGAACCCTTGGATCGCCGATGGCAGCATCCACGCGGTCACTATGAAATTTTTCAGCAGCGCGGCCTGGGCCGAGCGCACCTGAGCCCTAGGGCGTCGAGATTCTTATGGATAAATTGATTATTACCGGTGGCGTTCGTCTTGATGGCGAAATCCGTATCTCCGGGGCGAAGAACTCCGCCCTGCCGATTCTGGCTGCCACCCTGCTGTGCGATGGCCCGGTGACCGTTGGCAACCTGCCGCACCTGCACGACATCACCACCATGATCGAGCTGTTCGGTCGCATGGGCATCGAGCCGGTGATCGACGAGAAGCTCAGCGTCGAAATCGACCCACGCACCATCAAGACCCTGATCGCGCCGTACGAACTGGTGAAAACCATGCGTGCCTCGATCCTGGTACTGGGCCCGATGGTTGCGCGTTTCGGTGAAGCCGAAGTCGCCCTGCCTGGCGGTTGCGCCATCGGTTCGCGTCCGGTCGACCTGCACATTCGTGGCCTCGAAGCCATGGGCGCGGTGATCGACGTCGAAGGCGGCTACATCAAGGCCAAGGCGCCTGAAGGCGGTCTGCGCGGTGCGCACTTCTTCTTCGATACCGTCAGCGTGACCGGTACCGAAAACATCATGATGGCAGCCGCCCTGGCCAAGGGTCGCAGCGTGCTGCAGAACGCTGCGCGCGAGCCTGAAGTGGTTGACCTGGCGAACTTCCTCAACGCCATGGGCGCCAAGGTATCCGGCGCCGGTACCGACACCATCACCATCGATGGCGTCGAGCGTCTGGGGTCGTGCTTCTACAAAGTCATGCCCGACCGTATCGAAACCGGCACCTACCTGGTGGCCGCTGCGGTCACCGGTGGCCGCGTGAAGGTCAAGGACACTGATCCGACCATTCTTGAAGCGGTCCTGGAAAAGCTCCGTGAGTCCGGTGCGGAAATCACCTGCGGTGAAGACTGGATCGAGCTGAACATGCACGGCAAGCGCCCGAAAGCGGTCAACGTGCGTACCGCGCCGTACCCGGCGTTCCCGACCGACATGCAGGCGCAGTTCATCTCGCTCAACGCCATTGCCGAAGGCACCGGTGCAGTGATCGAGACGATCTTCGAAAACCGTTTCATGCACGTGTACGAACTGCACCGCATGGGCGCCAGGATCCAGGTCGAAGGCAACACCGCGATCGTCACCGGTACTGAAGTCCTGAAGGGCGCGCCAGTGATGGCCACCGACCTGCGTGCTTCGGCCAGCCTGGTGATCTCGGCACTGGTGGCCGAAGGCGACACCCTGATCGACCGCATCTACCACATAGACCGTGGTTACGAGTGCATCGAAGAAAAACTGCAGATGCTGGGCGCCAAGATCCGTCGCGTTCCGGGCTGATTGCTGCATGCGGACACAGGGACGTGTCCACTGAATTTGTTTCGAGTCGAGCCGGTATCCGGCTCGATGTGTGTCCGGCGCCGATTGCGACCGGACATGAGTACCTTGATAAGGACTGACGTTTCCCATGTTGACCATCGCACTGTCCAAGGGCCGCATCCTTGACGACACTTTGCCGCTTCTCGCTGAAGCCGGCATCGTGCCGACCGAGAATCCGGACAAGAGCCGCAAGCTGATCATCCCCACCACTCAGGATGACGTACGTCTGTTGATCGTGCGTGCCACCGACGTGCCGACCTATGTCGAGCATGGCGCGGCCGACCTTGGCGTCGCCGGTAAAGACGTGTTGATGGAATACACCGGTCAGGGCCTTTACGAGCCGCTGGATCTGCAGATTGCCCAGTGCAAGCTGATGACCGCCGGCAAGATCGGCGCGGCCGAGCCCAAGGGCCGTCTGCGCGTGGCGACCAAGTTCGTCAACGTCGCCAAGCGTTACTACGCCGAACAGGGGCGTCAGGTCGACATCATCAAGCTCTACGGTTCGATGGAGCTGGCGCCGCTGATCGGTCTGGCCGACAAGATCATCGACGTGGTCGACACCGGCAACACCCTGCGCGCCAATGGCCTGGAACCTCAGGAACTGATCGCCACGATCAGCTCGCGCCTGGTGGTCAACAAGGCTTCGATGAAGATGCAACACGCCCGAATCCAGGCGTTGATCGATACCCTGCGCAACGCAGTGGAATCGCGACACCGCGGCTGATTCACCTGCGTGACCTTGAGTCGCGCCCGTCTATCCGCCTCATAGCCAGAATCTCAGGTGCCCAAGCGGAAACGACTGCTAAGTTAGGGCGCCTGAGTTTTTGCCATTCCTATGAGGCTCTCGCTATGACCGCACCGACTGCAATTCGCCGACTCAACGCTGCTGACCCGGATTTCGCGCATCATCTGGATCATCTGCTGAGCTGGGAAAGTGTGTCTGACGACTCGGTCAATCAGCGCGTGCTGGACATCATCAAGGCGGTGCGCGAGCGCGGCGACGCGGCGCTGGTCGAGTTCACCCAGAAGTTCGACGGCCTCGAAGTCGCCTCCATGGCTGACTTGATCCTGCCACGCGAGCGTCTGGAACTGGCCCTGACCCGCATCACCGTGGCACAGCGCGAAGCGCTGGAAAAAGCCGCGGCGCGGGTGCGCAGCTACCACGAAAAACAGAAACAGGATTCCTGGAGCTATACCGAGGCCGACGGCACCGTACTCGGGCAGAAGGTCACACCGCTGGATCGGGCCGGTCTGTATGTGCCGGGCGGCAAGGCGTCGTATCCATCGTCGGTGTTGATGAACGCGATTCCGGCCAAGGTCGCCGGCGTGACCGAAGTGGTCATGGTCGTGCCAACCCCGCGCGGTGAAATCAATGAACTGGTGCTGGCGGCGGCGTGCATTGCCGGCGTTGACCGGGTGTTCACCATCGGCGGTGCGCAAGCGGTTGCCGCGCTGGCTTACGGCACTGAAAGCGTGCCGCAGGTGGACAAGGTCGTCGGCCCGGGCAACATCTATGTGGCCACCGCCAAGCGTCACGTGTTCGGTCAGGTCGGCATCGACATGATCGCCGGCCCGTCGGAAATCCTTGTGGTGTGCGACGGCCAGACCGATCCGGACTGGATCGCCATGGATCTGTTCTCCCAGGCCGAGCACGACGAAGACGCGCAGGCAATTCTAGTCAGCCCGGACGCCGAATTCCTCGACAAGGTCGCTGCGAGCATCGACAAACTGCTGCCGACCATGGACCGCGCAACCATTATCGAAACCTCGATCAATGGTCGCGGTGCACTGATTCATGTGCGCGACATGGCGCAAGCCATCGAAGTCGCCAACCGTATCGCCCCGGAACACTTGGAGCTGTCGGTCGCTGATCCACAAGCGTGGTTGCCGCAGATCCGTCACGCCGGTGCGATCTTCATGGGCCGTCACACCTCCGAGGCGCTGGGCGACTACTGCGCTGGTCCGAACCACGTGTTGCCGACCTCTGGCACCGCGCGGTTCTCCTCGCCGCTGGGTGTGTACGACTTCCAGAAACGTTCGTCGATCATCTTCTGCTCCGAGGCCGGTGCTTCCGAGCTGGGCAAGACCGCTTCGGTGCTGGCCCGTGGCGAATCCCTGAGTGCGCACGCACGCAGCGCCGAATACCGCATCAAAGCTGAGCAGAAGGGGAACTGATCATGAGTAAATTCTGGAGCCCGTTCGTCAAGGATCTGGTGCCGTATGTGCCGGGCGAGCAGCCAAAGCTGACCAAACTGGTCAAGCTCAACACCAACGAAAACCCCTACGGCCCGTCGCCAAAAGCCCTGGCGGCGATGCAGACCGAACTCAACGACAACCTGCGTCTGTACCCGGACCCGAACAGCGATCTGCTGAAAAGCGCCGTCGCCAACTACTACGGCGTGCAGAGCAATCAAGTGTTCCTCGGCAATGGTTCGGACGAAGTGCTCGCGCACATCTTTCACGGTCTGCTGCAACACGAGCAGCCGCTGCTGTTCCCGGACATCAGCTACAGCTTCTATCCGGTGTATTGCGGTCTGTACGGCATCCAGTTCGATGCCGTGCCGCTGGACGCGCAGTTCCAGATCAACCCGGCGGACTACGCCAAACCGAACGGCGGGATCATTTTCCCCAATCCGAACGCACCGACCGGTTGCCTGTTGGCGCTGGAGGCGGTCGAGCAGATCCTCAAGACCAGCCCGGATTCGGTAGTGGTCGTGGATGAGGCGTACATCGACTTCGGTGGCGAAACCGCGATCAGTCTGGTGGACCGTTATCCGAACCTGCTGGTGACCCAGACCCTGTCCAAGTCGCGCTCGCTGGCCGGCCTGCGCGTCGGTCTGGCGGTGGGGCACCCGGATCTGATCGAGGCGCTGGAGCGGATCAAGAACAGCTTCAACTCCTATCCGCTGGATCGCCTGGCGATTGTCGGGGCGGCGGCAGCGTTCGAGGATCGCGAGTATTTCGACAAGACCTGCCGTCTGGTGATCGAGAGCCGTGAATGGGTGATCGCGCAATTGCAGGCCAAAGGCTTTGAAGTGCTGCCTTCGGCGGCGAACTTCATCTTCGCCCGTCACCCGCAACACGATGCAGCAGGGCTGGCAGCCAAACTGCGCGAGCAGGGTGTGATCGTGCGTCACTTCAAGCAGGAGCGGATTGCCCAGTTCCTGCGGATCTCGATCGGTACGCCGGAGCAGAATCAGGCGCTGATCGACGGCCTCGGCGAACTCTAAAACACCATTACCCCCGTAGGAGCGAGCCTGCTCGCGATAGCGGACGGACATTCAGCATTTATGCTGACTGACCCGGCGCAATCGCGAGCAGGCTCGCTCCTACAGGGGACTTGTGTTGATTATTCGTGATGTGGCTCACCCAAAAACGTTAGCGAACTGAACAGTCCACGACTGTTCACATCAGCACTGCCCTTCACCGGCACCTCCACCTGCGCGGCAATCACATTCAACCCTTCATTACGCACCAACACCTGCGCGCGGCCGTCCTTGTCAGTCTCGGTGCTCAAGGTATTCGGCGCACTGCGATAGTCACCGATCAACTTCACCCCCGCCGCCGGTTTGCCATCAAGCAACACCCGCACCGGCAATGATTGCCCCGGCCCGACCGTCAGCGGATCGACTTCCGGCAGAATCAGCAATTTGATCTGATCAAGCTTGGGCAACTTGGCCCCCGGCTGATAAATCGCCAGGCTGTACTTGAAGGTCTGCGTCGCCTCGACAGCGCCCGGCACTTTGCTGCGCCCCTCATTGATCCATTTTTTGTCAGCGGTTTGCGACCACATACCGTTGTTCAACGCCACTGCCAGTACCGCCGGCGTTTTCAGAGGTTTCAGGCGAGCGTGATCAGGCAGGCGCTCAACGCTGACCGGAATCATTTTTCCGCCCGCGTCATAAGCCCAGGCGCCGCTGATTTTCTGCGCCTTGAAGGCATTGTCTTCGGCGCCGTGGCCGTAGATCACTTCGATATTGCCGCGCCGTTGTTCTGTCCACAGGCCATGGGCCGAGGCTTGAGTGACGAACAAAGCGGCGATGATCAGTAGGGTTTTGCCGTATTGCATAGTGACGTCCTTTTACAGGTTGAGTGTCAGGCTGACGGTGAAATTGCGCGGCTCGCCGGGGTTGACCCAGTAATTGCTGTAGGAGCGCTCGTAGTATTTTTCGTCGAAGAGGTTGTTGAGGTTCAGGCCAACCGTGACGTTGTCGCTGGCCTTGTAATGGGCCAGCAGATCGACGGTGTGATAGGCCGGCATTTCAAAATCACCGCCGGCTTCACCGGAGCGATCGCCGACATAGGTGAACGCCGCGCCGACGTCCGAGCCGCGCAAATGGCCGTCCTGAAATTCGTACACACCGAGCAGGCTGCCACTGCGCTTGGCCACGCCAAGGATGCGGCTGCCGGTCGGGATTGCCGCGTCGCCCTTGGTCACTTCAGCGTCGATGTAAGCGAAGGCACCCATCACCCGCACGGCATCGGTCATTTGCCCGGTCACTTGCCAGTCGAAACCGCGACTGCGCGCCTTGCCCATCGCGCGACTAGTGTCGGTGCCCGGGTCGAGGGCGAGGACGTTCTCCTTGTCGATGTGGAAGAAGGCGAGGGTGCTGCTCAGGCGCTCGTCGAACAGTTCGTTCTTGATCCCGATTTCGTAACCGATGCCCTCTTCGGGATCGAAGGATTTGCCGGAGGCGTCGAGGCCGTTATTCGGTTTGAACGAGGTCGAGGTGTTGGCGAACAGGCCGGTGTTCGGCGTCAACTGATAGAGCAGGCCGGCGCGTTGGGTGAGGGCGTCGTGAGTCTGCTGGCTTTTGGCATCGCGGGTGTGATCGTCGATGCGTTGATCAAAGTGTTCGAAGCGTGCGCCGATCATCCCGCGCAGTTTGTCGGTGAAGATGATTTGATCCTGCAGGTTCAGTGCGTGGCTTTCGACGTGTTCGAAGAAGTCAGTACCCGAGCGTGGGCCGTTGGGTTTTGGTTGGCCGTAGATCGGCTTGTAGATGTCGATGGCGTAGGGACCGCCAGCGATGGTAGTGACACGTTCGTTCTTGCGGAAGTTCTCGTATTCGGTGCCGATCAGCAGTTCGTGCTGCCATGGGCCGAGGTCGAACAGACCGCGCAGCTCCAATTGGGTGATGCTGTCGTGCCAGTTAGTGTCCCGTTCGCGGTAGCGTCGGTTGACCGTGTGACCATCGGCGTTCAGCGCACGACTTTCAGACGCGTCGCCCCACAGTTTGCCTTCCTTGTAGTGGCTGGCCAGACGCAGTTTCCAGCTGTCGTTGAGGTGATGTTCAAGGGTGGCCTGGAGCAGGTTGTTGTGGTTGTCGATGTTGCCGTCGTTCGGTTCACCGAGGAAGGTCGAGCGCGAAACGCCGCTCCATTTGTTGTTCGGCGCGACGATTCCTCGGTCGAACGTGGAGTTGTGCCGGACGATTTCGCTTTCCACCAACAACGAAGTGTCCGGGCTCAGTTGCCAACTGATCGAAGGTGCGACGAAGACCCGCTGGCTGTCGACGTGATCACGGAAGCTGTGGTTGTCTTCGACCGCGAGGTTGATCCGCGAGAGCACGTCCCCCTGCTCGTCGAGCGGCGTATTGACGTCCAGTGCCGTGCGATAACGATCCCAGCTGCCAGCGCTGGTCTGCAGGGTGGTGAACGCTTCGGGCTGCGGTTTTTTGGTGACGATGTTCACCGTGCCGCCCGGATCGCCTCGGCCATACAGGCTCGCGGCCGGGCCTTTGAGGACTTCGATGCGCTCCACGTTGGCGGCGTCCGGCGTGCTCGGATAGCCGCGATTGGCGCTGAAACCGTCCTTGTAGAACTCCGAGGTGGTGAAGCCGCGCACGCTGTATTCGTACAGCGTCAGGCCGCCAAAATTGTTCTGCTTCGACACGCCGCCGGCAAAATCCAGTGCGCGTTCGACACTGGTGCTGCCCAGATCTTTGAGCACGCTGGCGGGCACTACGCTGATCGTTTGGGGAATGTCGCGGATGGCGGTGTCGGTTTTGGTTGCACTGGCGGAGCGCGTCGCGCGGTAGCCGCTGACCGGCCCGCTGGGGGATTCATAATCGGAAGTGACGCTGATGGCGTCGAGTTCGAGGGGTTGCGGATCTTCGGCGAAGACCGGATCGCCCAGCAGGCCCAGGGTCAGGCCAAGCAGCGAAGCCTTTTTTCGAGACGACATGTTATGTTGTTCCAATCGTTAAATTGAAACAATATAACATGCCTGTTGAGAGTGTCTTTCATTCGCGCACTCGGCGCGAATAAAGTTTTACTCTTCTTCTTTCACCGGTGCAGGCGGCGGACGCAGGCCGATTTCAGCGGTGAGCTTCAGTTCTTTGCCGTTGCGCATGACCTGAATGGTCACTTTGTCAGTCGGCTTGATCCGCGCCACCTGGTTCATGGACTTGCGGCCATCACCGGCCGGTTCGCCGTCGATACTCAGAATCACGTCACCCAGTTGCAGGCCGGCCTTCTGTGCCGGGCCATCGCGGAAGATCCCCGCCACGACAATCCCCGGACGCCCGGACAGGCCAAACGACTCGGCCAGTTCCTGGGTCAGCGGCTGCACTTCAATACCGAGCCAGCCACGAATCACCTGACCGTGCTCGATGATCGATTTCATTACTTCCATCGCCAGTTTCACCGGGATCGCAAAACCGATGCCCTGCGAGCCGCCGGACTTGGAGAAGATCGCCGTATTGATGCCGGTGAGGTTGCCGTTGGCATCGACCAGCGCGCCGCCGGAGTTGCCCGGGTTGATCGCCGCGTCGGTCTGGATGAAGTCTTCGTAGTTGTTCAGGCCCAACTGGTTACGCCCGGTGGCGCTGATGATGCCCATGGTCACGGTCTGGCCGACGCCGAACGGGTTGCCGATGGCCAGCGCGACATCGCCGATGCGGATGCTGTCGGAGCGGCCGACGGTGATCGCCGGCAGGTTTTTCAGGTCGATCTTCAGCACCGCGAGGTCGGTTTCCGGATCGCTGCCGATCACCCGGGCGAGGGTTTCGCGACCGTCCTTGAGCGCCACCACGATCTGGTCGGCGCCGGTGGTCACGTGGTTGTTGGTCAGAATGTAGCCTTCCGGGCTCATGATCACCCCGGAACCGAGGCTCGATTCCATGCGTTTCTGCTTCGGCGAGTTGTCACCGAAGAAGCGCCGAAACTGCGGGTCTTCAAACAGCGGGTGCGCCGGTTTGTTGATGACCTTGGTGGTGTAAAGGTTGACCACCGACGGTGCGGCGATGGTCACCGCGTCGGCATATGACACCGGCCCCTGCTGCACGCTGGTGGTTTGCGGGGCCTGTTGCAGGTTGACATCGAGGCTCGGCAGCCCGACCCACTGCGGGTAACGCTGAATAATCAACAGAGCGATAAGCACACCGGCCAACAGCGGCCAGCCGAAAAAACGCAGCGCCTTGAGCATTAAGCACGTCCTGGAAAAGTTGCAGGCGGGGTCAGACCGCCCATAATGTCGCGCATTATACGAGGCCGCGCGCGCCTCTGAACGGGATTTTCAGGAGTCTTTCATGGCCGTCGCCCTCAGCACCCTCGTCGAAGAAGCCGACCGTTACCTCGGCAGTGCGAAAATCGCCGATTATTGCCCCAACGGCCTGCAGGTCGAAGGCCGACCGCAAGTGATGCGCATCGTCAGTGGCGTCACCGCCAGTCAGGCGCTGCTCGACGCGGCGGTGGAGGCCGAGGCCGACCTGATACTGGTGCATCACGGCTATTTCTGGAAAGGCGAGAACCCGTGCATCACCGGCATGAAGCAGCGGCGCCTGAAGACGCTGCTCAAGCACGACATCAGTCTGCTCGCCTATCACCTGCCGCTGGATCTGCACCCGGAAGTCGGCAACAACGTGCAACTGGCGCGTCAGCTGGACATTACCGTCGAAGGGCCACTGGATCCGGACAACCTCAAAATCGTCGGACTGCTCGGGTCGTTGAATGAGCCGATGACTGCGCGTGATTTCGCCCGCAAGGTTAAAGACGTCATGGGCCGCGAGCCGCTGCTGGTCGAGGGCAGTGGGATGATTCGTCGGGTCGGCTGGTGCACTGGCGGCGGGCAGGGTTATATCGATCAGGGCGTGGCGGCGGGTGTCGATCTGTTCCTCAGTGGTGAAGCCTCCGAGCAGACCTTCCACAGCGCGCGGGAAAACGACATCAGCTTCATCGCCGCCGGTCACCACGCCACCGAGCGCTATGGCGTGCAGGCGCTGGGTGACTACCTGGCAAAACGTTTCGCCCTCGAACACATCTTCATCGATTGCCCGAACCCGATCTGAATCCACCACAAATACCTGTGGGAGCGAGCCTGCTCGCGAAGGCGTCAGACTTTCAATACAAAGGTGTCTGGCATACCGCTTTCGCGAGCAAGCCCGCTCCCACAGGAACAGCATTGCCCGGCCGAACCGGCAGGCATATTCATATGCCCTTTCGATCTAGTAGGCGTCCTGATTAGAAGAGGTCGCTGTGCTAGGATTCCCCGCTCGAACACGGCCCGCTGGCCGTTCATAAGAAAGCTTTCGTGAGTAGCCATGGTCGACAAACTGACGCATCTGAAACAGCTGGAGGCGGAAAGCATCCACATCATCCGCGAGGTGGCCGCCGAGTTCGACAACCCGGTGATGCTGTACTCCATCGGTAAAGACTCCGCCGTGATGCTGCATCTGGCACGCAAGGCGTTCTTCCCGGGCAAACTGCCGTTTCCGGTGATGCACGTCGACACTCGCTGGAAATTCCAGGAGATGTACAAGTTCCGCGACAAGATGGTCGAAGAGCTGGGCCTGGACCTGATCACCCACATCAACCCCGATGGCGTGGCGCAGAACATCAACCCGTTCACCCACGGCAGCGCCAAACACACCGACATCATGAAGACCGAGGGCCTCAAGCAGGCGCTCGACAAGCATGGTTTCGACGCCGCGTTCGGCGGTGCCCGTCGCGATGAAGAGAAATCCCGCGCCAAAGAGCGCGTGTACTCGTTCCGCGACAGCAAGCACCGCTGGGACCCGAAAAACCAGCGCCCTGAGCTGTGGAACGTCTACAACGGCAAGGTCAACAAGGGCGAATCCATTCGGGTGTTCCCGTTGTCGAACTGGACCGAGCTGGACATCTGGCAGTACATCTACCTCGAAGGCATCCCGATCGTGCCGCTGTACTTCGCCGCCGAGCGTGAAGTGATCGAGAAGAACGGCACGCTGATCATGATCGACGACGACCGTATCCTCGAACACCTGTCCGACGAGGACAAGGCACGCATCGTCAAAAAGAAAGTGCGTTTCCGTACCCTTGGCTGCTACCCGTTGACGGGCGCGGTGGAGTCCGAGGCTGAAACCCTCACGGACATCATTCAGGAAATGCTCCTGACGCGAACTTCCGAGCGCCAGGGCCGGGTCATCGACCACGATGGCGCAGGCTCGATGGAAGACAAGAAACGTCAGGGTTATTTCTAAGGGGTTGTCATGTCGCACGCATCTGATTTGATCAGCGAGGACATCCTCGCCTACCTGGGCCAGCACGAACGTAAAGAGCTGCTGCGCTTTTTGACCTGCGGTAACGTCGATGACGGCAAGAGCACCCTGATCGGGCGCCTGCTGCACGACTCCAAGATGATCTACGAAGATCACCTGGAAGCGATCACCCGTGATTCGAAGAAAGTCGGCACCACCGGTGACGACATCGACCTGGCGTTGCTGGTCGACGGCCTGCAGGCCGAGCGTGAGCAGGGCATCACCATCGATGTCGCCTACCGCTATTTCTCCACCGCCAAACGCAAATTCATCATCGCCGACACCCCTGGCCATGAGCAGTACACCCGCAACATGGCCACCGGTGCCTCCACCTGTGATCTGGCGATCATCCTGGTCGACGCCCGTTACGGCGTGCAGACCCAGACCCGTCGCCACAGCTTCATTGCCTCGTTGCTGGGCATCAAGCACATCGTCGTCGCCATCAACAAGATGGACCTGAAAGACTTCGATGAAGGCGTGTTCGAGTCGATCAAGGCCGACTACCTGAAGTTCGCCGAAGGCTTGAAGATGAAGCCGACCAGCATGCACTTCGTGCCGATGTCTGCCCTCAAGGGCGACAACGTGGTGAACAAGTCCGAGCGCTCGCCTTGGTACAAAGGCCAGTCGCTGATGGAAATCCTCGAGACCGTGGAAGTGGCGGGCGACCGCAACTTCACCGATTTGCGTTTCCCGGTGCAGTACGTCAACCGTCCGAACCTGAACTTCCGCGGTTTCGCTGGCACCCTCGCCAGCGGCATCGTGCACAAGGGCGACGAAGTGGTGGTTCTGCCGTCGGGCAAGAGCAGCCGCGTCAAATCCATCGTCACCTTCGAAGGTGAGCTGGAGCAGGCCGGCCCGGGTCAAGCGGTGACGCTGACCATGGAAGACGAAATCGACATCTCCCGTGGCGACCTGCTGGTGCATGCCGACAACGTGCCGCCGGTCACCGACAGCTTCGAAGCGATGCTGGTGTGGATGGCTGAAGAGCCGATGCTGCCGGGCAAGAAATACGACATCAAGCGCGCCACCAGTTACGTGCCGGGCTCGATTGCCAGCATCGTCAACAAGGTCGACGTGAACACCCTCGAAGAAGGCCCGGCGAGCGCGTTGCAGCTCAACGAAATCGGCAAGGTGAAGATCGCGCTCGACGCGCCGATCGCCCTCGACGGTTACGACAGCAACCGCACCACCGGCGCGTTCATCGTCATCGACCGTTTGACCAACGGCACCGTCGGCGCCGGCATGATCGTCGCTCAGCCAGTGGCTCATGGGACTGCCTCGCACCACGGCAAACTGGCTCACGTTGCCACTGAGGAACGTTCCCAGCGTTTCGGCCAGCAGCCAGCGACCGTGCTGTTCAGCGGCCTGTCGGGCGCGGGCAAGAGCACGCTGGCCTACGCGGTCGAGCGCAAGCTGTTCGACATGGGCCGTGCGGTGTTTGTGCTCGATGGTCAGAATCTGCGTCACGACCTGAACAAAGGGCTGCCGCAGGATCGTGCCGGTCGTACCGAGAACTGGCGGCGTGCTGCGCATGTGGCGCGTCAGTTCAACGAGGCGGGTCTGTTGACCCTGGCGGCGTTTGTTGCGCCGAGTGCTGAAGGTCGTGAGCAGGCCAAGGATCTGATCGGCAAGGAGCGTCTGCTGACGGTTTATGTGCAGGCCTCGCCGGCGGTGTGTGCCGAGCGTGATCCGCAAGGGCTGTATGCTGCGGGTGGCGATAATATTCCGGGTGAGTCGTTCCCGTATGACGTGCCGCTGAATGCTGATCTGGTGATCGACACGCAGTCGCTGTCGTTGGAAGAGAGCGTCAAGCAGGTGTTGGATCTGCTGCGTAAGCGTGGCGCGATTTAAGCTTTAGTCGGAAATAAAAGGCCCGCGGATGAGTGATCATCGGCGGGTTTTTTATTGGGGGGCATTTGGTTTTCGGCGGTGGCGGCCTTTGGGCTGGCCATGCTCTGGGTGGGTTGTGTGAATATCCGTTTCTTCGGGTGTTGCTGATTGCGGTTCCGCCCTTACGGCGGGTCACTTTTTACAAACGCCTAAAAAGTAACCAAAAACGCTTGCTCCTGCGTTCGGCCCGCTCGCTGGGGCTCGGGGTCCCTTCGCTGCGGGATTGATCCGGGCGCAGCGCCTCCGGTTGGCTTCGCTGCACCTCCTCTCGCTGTGTTTGGCTGCGCCAAACGGTCGCTGCGCTCCCACCCCCGGATCAATCCCTACGCTCAGCCTTCCGACGTCGCCCGTGGATCAAGATCAAGAGCTTTCGGCGAGCTGACACTCGGCCATTTGAGTGGTGAAAAGCGTGCGCCTGGCTTTAGCTTTTCCTGTGGGAGTTGGCTTGCCAGCGATGGCGGCCTGACAGCCGACCAATCTCTACCTGAATACACCGGTTTCAAACTGTGGGAGCGAGCTTGCTCGCGAAGGTGGTCTGACAGCCGACCAAGCTCTAACTGAATGCACTCCATCCAACTGTAGGAGTGAGCCTGCTCGCGATAGCGGTATGTCGTTCAACATTGGGAGTGGCTGTTCCACCGCTATCGCGAGCAGGCTCGCTCCTACAGGGGATTAACGTTTGTCTGGGAATTCGCGGTGCATCTGCTCCAGCAGCGCATCCTTGTCCTGCCACAGCTGGTTGATCCAGCCCTGGAATTGCAGGCGGTATTCGCCGTCCTGGTCGTAGTTCTTGCCGATGAAGGCCGGCGGGATTTTCAGTTCTTCAAAGTGCACCACCACGTCGCGCACGTTGCCGCACAGCAGATCCCAGAAACCCGGACGCCCGCCTGGATAGTGAATGGTCACGTTGACGATCGACTCCAGTTGCTCACCCATCGCGTCCAGCACGAAGGCGATGCCACCCGCCTTGGGTTTGAGCAGGTGTTTGAACGGTGACTGCTGTTGCGCATGTTTGCCTTCGGTGAAGCGTGTGCCTTCGACGAAGTTGAAAATCCCCACCGGGTTGTTGCGGAATTTCGCGCAGGTCTTGCGCGTGGTTTCCAGGTCTTTGCCTTTCTTCTCCGGGTGTTTTTCCAGATAGGCCTTGGAGTAGCGTTTCATGAACGGAAAGCCCAGCGCCCACCACGCCAGGCCAATTACCGGGACCCAGATCAGCTCCTGCTTGAGGAAGAATTTCAGCGGCTGGATGCGCCGGTTGAGCACGTATTGCAGCACCAGGATGTCGACCCAGCTCTGGTGGTTGCTGGTGATCAGGTACGAGTGTTGGTAGTCCAGACCTTGCAGGCCGCTGATGTGCCAGCGGGTGCGGCGCACCAGGTTCATCCAGCCTTTGTTGTTGCTGATCCAGGCTTCGTGGGTGTGGCTCATCAGCCACAGTGAGGCGCGGCGGGCGAGGTCGAAGGGCAGCACTTTGATCAGCGCGACGCAGAACAGGAACGAGCACAGCAGAATCGTATTGAGCGCCAACAGCAGCGCGGCGATCACGCCGCGAATCGGGGCGGGCAGAAAGTCCAGCATTTACACATCCATAGGTCGGTTGGCGGCTTGAATCGCGGTCAGGGCGATGGTGTAGACGATGTCGTCGACCTGCGCGCCGCGCGGCAGGTCGTTCACCGGTTTGCGCAGGCCTTGCAGCATCGGGCCGAGGCTGACGCAGTCGGCGCTGCGCTGCACGGCTTTGTGGGTGGTGTTGCCGGTGTTCAGGTCGGGGAACACGAACACCGTGGCGCGACCGGCCACCTGGCTGTTCGGCGCCAGTTGCCGGGCGACGTCTGCGTTGGCAGCGGCGTCGTATTGCAGCGGGCCGTCGATCAGCAGCGAGTGCTGTTGCTCGTGGGCGAGCAGGGTGGCTTCGCGGACTTTCTCGACTTCTTCACCGCTGGCGGATTCGCCGCTGGAGTAACTGATCATCGCCACGCGCGGGGTGATGCCGAATGCTGCTGCGGAATCAGCGCTTTGCAGGGCGATCTCCGCCAGTTCGGCGGCGCTCGGGTGCGGGTTCATCACGCAGTCGCCATAGACCAGCACTTCTTCGGGGAACAGCATGAAGAACACCGACGACACCAGCGTGCAGCCCGGTGCGGTCTTGATCAGTTGCAGGGCCGGGCGAATGGTGTTGGCGGTGGTGTTGATCACACCCGAGACCAGGCCGTCGACCTCATCCAGCGCGAGCATCATGGTGCCGATCACCACGGTGTCTTCCAGTTGCTGTTCAGCCATCGGCGCATTGAGGCTTTTGCTTTTGCGCAGGGCGACCATCGGCTCGATGTAGCGCTCGCGGATCAGGTCCGGATCGAGAATCTCCAGCCCCGGCGGCAACTCGATACCTTGCGCGCGGGCCACCGCTTCGACGTCCTCGGGTTTGGCCAGCAGCACGCAACGGGCGATGCCGCGCTCCTGGCAGATCGCCGCCGCTTGCACGGTGAGCGGCTCGCTGCCTTCGGGCAGGACGATGCGCTTGTTCGCCGACTGCGCCCGTTGAATCAGTTGATAGCGGAACACCGCTGGCGACAGGCGCATTTCTCGTGGTGTGCCACAGCGCTGGTGCAGCCATTTGGCGTCGAGATGGCTGGCGACGAAATCGGTGATGATCTCCGCACGCTCGCGGTCATCAATGGGGATTTCCTTGTTCAGGCCATTGAGCAGGTTGGCGGTGTCGTAGGAGCCAGTGCTCACCGACAGCACGGGCAGACCGGCCTGCAGCGCGCCACGGCATAGGTCCATGATGCGTGGATCGGGCAGGGTGTCGCTGGTCAGCAACAGCCCGGCCAGCGGTACGCCGTTCAACGCCGCGAGACTGACCGCGAGGATGATGTCGTCGCGGTCGCCCGGGGTCACTACCAGCACGCCGGGCTTGAGCAGCTCGACGGTGTTGCGCATGGTCCGTGCGCAGATGATGATTTTGGTCATGCGCCGGGTTTCGTAATCGCCGGCGTTCAGCACCTGCGCGCCCATCAGGTCGGCGACGTCGCGGGTACGCGGTGCATTGAGTTCGGGCTGAAACGGAATGCAGCCGAGCAGGCGGAAATCACCGCTGCGCAACAACGGCGAATGCTCTTTGAGGCGCGTGGCGAAGGCGTCCATGCTCTCCTCGGTCTTGACCTTGTTGAGGATTACGCCGAGGACTTTTGGATCTTTCGGGCCGCCGAACAATTGCGCCTGCAATTCCACGCGGCCGGAGAGTTCGGCAAGCACTTCGTTTTCCGGGGCCGAGACCAGAATCACCTCGGCATCCAGGCTTTTCGCCAGGTGCAAATTGACCCGCGCGGCGTAGCTGGCGCTGCGGGTCGGCACCATGCCTTCGACTACCAGCACGTCTTTGCCGATGGCAGCTTGCTGATACAAGGCGATGATTTCTTCGAGCAACTCATCGAGCTGACCGTCGCCGAGCATCCGCTCGACGTGGGCCAGGCCCAGTGGCTGCGGCGGTTTCAGGCCGTGGGTGCGCGCCACCAGTTCGGTGGAACGCTCAGGACCAGTGTCGCCCGGATGCGGCTGGGCAATCGGTTTGAAGAAGCCGACTTTCAGTCCGGCCCGCTCCAGGGTACGCACCAGCCCGAGGCTGATGGAGGTCAGACCCACGCCAAAATCGGTGGGCGCGATAAAAAAAGTTTGCATGCGGATTCTCTAAAGGTGCATGGCAATGGTGGCGATCTATACGTGACCGCCTACCGCAATTCAGTCGCCAAGGTTATCGCTAACCGAGCCTTGTGCGCACCAACCGCAGTCAAAGGGTTGGCCTATTTTTTCAATACGTTGCGCCGGGTCCAGGACCCATGGCCGCGATTGCCACGGCGGCTGGTGACGCAGGTGCTGGGTGTGGCCACAGGAAAGCTCGGCCACCCAGTGACCGTCTTCATCCTGATGGAAGCCGGCGATTGTCGAATCCCGTTTGTCCGGGTTGTGTTCGCTTTCGCGCGATTGCTTCGCTAAACTTGGCCTTTCTATATTCTTCTGCAAAAGGTCTCGCCCCATGCTGATCGCCGCCAATAAGGCTGTCTCCATCGACTATACCCTGACCAACGACGCTGGTGAGGTCATCGACAGCTCCGCCGGCGGCGCTCCGCTGGTCTACCTGCAAGGCGCAGGCAACATCATCCCGGGCCTGGAAAAAGCTCTGGAAGGCAAAGCTGTTGGTGACGAGCTGGAAGTGTCCGTTGAGCCGGAAGACGCTTACGGCGAATATGCTGCCGAACTGGTCAGCACCCTGAGCCGCAGCATGTTCGAAGGCGTTGACGAGCTGGAAGTCGGCATGCAGTTCCACGCTTCGGCGCCGGACGGCCAGATGCAGATCGTGACCATCCGTGACCTGGACGGCGACGACGTCACCGTCGACGGCAACCACCCACTGGCCGGTCAGCGCCTGAACTTCAAAGTGAAGGTCGTTGCTATCCGTGACGCCAGCCAGGAAGAAGTCGCTCATGGCCACGTCCATGGCGAAGGTGGCCATCACCACTGATTTTCTGCGCTAAGCTTCGAGTACTGGAGAGGCGCCTGCGGGCGCCTTTTTAGTCCGCGGCTGTCCTTGGTGCTCTCGCCAAGTGGCTGTTTCGAGTAGAACACGGGAATCTGGAGTCCGTCATGAGTGCTTTTCACGACCTTAAGTTGACAGCCCTGGATGGTCAGGAGCTACCGCTGGCGCCCTTCAAAGGCCAAGTCGTGCTGGTGGTCAACGTCGCCTCCAAATGCGGCTTGACCCCACAGTACGCGGCGCTGGAAAACCTCTACCAGCAATTCAAGGGCAAGGGCTTCAGTGTGCTGGGCCTGCCGTGCAACCAGTTTGCTGGCCAGGAACCAGGTACCGAACAGCAAATCCAGGAGTTCTGCAGCCTGAACTATGGCGTGACGTTCCCGTTGTCGAGCAAGCTTGAAGTCAACGGCCATGATCGTCATCAGCTGTACCGCTTGCTGGCGGGCGAGGGTGCGGAGTTTCCGGGGGATATCACCTGGAACTTCGAGAAATTTCTGCTCGGTAAGGATGGCCGGGTATTGGCGCGATTCTCGCCGCGCACGCCGCCGGATGATCCGACCATTGTCCACGCGATTGAAAAAGCGCTGGGCTGAAACACAAAAATCGCAGCCATCGAGCTGCGATTTTTTTTGTCTGACTTTTGACCCTTAATCATTCAAATCAATAGTGCTGTTAAAAGGCGCTAACTGTTCATATTATCGCCGTCATAAAGTCATTCCCTGTGGAGCCTTCCAATGCCGGTGCAAGCCCTGTTCAAACCGTTCCACCTCGGTGCCCTCGAACTGCCGACCCGCGTGGTGATGGCGCCGATGACCCGCTCGTTTTCCCCGGGTGGCGTACCCAATTCCAAAGTGATCGAGTACTACCGTCGCCGCGCTGCGGCCGGTGTTGGCCTGATCATCACCGAAGGCACCACTGTCGGTCACAAGGCTTCCAACGGTTACCCGAATGTGCCGCAGTTCTTCGGCGAAGCGCCATTGGCCGGCTGGAAAAAAGTCGTCGACGCGGTGCATGCCGAGGGCGGCAAGATTGTTCCGCAACTGTGGCACGTCGGCAGCGTGCGCCGCATCGGCACCGAGCCGGACGCCAGCGTCCCGGCTTACGGCCCGACGGAAAAACTCAAGGATGGCCAGGTCGTGGTGCACGGCATGACCAAACAGGACATTCAGGACGTGATCGGTGCTTTCGCCCAAGCGGCGAAGGATGCGCAAAGCATCGGCATGGACGGCGTGGAAATCCACGGCGCCCACGGCTATCTGATCGACCAGTTCTTCTGGGAAGGCAGCAACCAGCGTACCGACGAATACGGCGGCAGCCTGGCCAACCGTTCGCGGTTCGCCATCGAGTTGATTCAAGCGGTGCGCGCGGCAGTCGGTGAAGGCTTCCCGATCATCTTCCGTTTTTCGCAGTGGAAGCAGCAGGATTACACCGCGCGTCTGGTGCAGACCCCGGAGGCGCTGGGCGAATTCCTTAAGCCGCTGTCCGACGCCGGCGTGGACATTTTCCACTGCTCGACGCGGCGTTTCTGGGAGCCTGAATTTGACGGTTCCGAGCTGAACCTGGCCGGCTGGACGCGCAAACTGACCGGCAAACCGACCATCACCGTAGGCAGCGTCGGCCTGGACGGCGAGTTCCTGCAGTTCATGGTTAACACCGACAAGGTCGCGCAACCGGCAAGCCTGGAGAAACTGCTGGAGCGTCTGAACAACGACGAGTTCGATCTGGTGGCAGTGGGCCGTGCGCTGCTGGTGGATCCGGACTGGGCGCTGAAAGTCCGTGAAGGGCGTGAGCAGGATATTCTGCCGTTCAGCCGTGAGGCGTTGATGACGCTGGTTTAAGTAGCACCTTTGATGGCCCCTTCGCGAGCAAGCCCGCTCCCACAGGTTTCTCTGGGTTCACAGAATCTGTGTTCACTGAGGATCCCTTGTGGGAGCGAGCCTGCTCGCGAAGGCAGGTTCAAAATCAGCAAAGATCTAAGGCAATGTCTGCGCATTCGGCAACACCCCCTCCCGCACACACGCGCCACGCAAGTGCTTTTCAAATTGCTCGATGATCGCCGCCCACCCCTGGCGACTGGCATGCTGGCGCGCATTCAGGCGCACGCAACGCAAGGTCTCATCTTCCTCCAGCAACCACGCCGCCGCATCGCAGAACGCTTGTTCATCACCGGGCATCGCCAACACGCCGTTGTAACCGTGGCGAATGTGCTGCGCTGCCGCAGCCTGATCGTACGCCACCACCCCCAGCCCTGACGCCAGAGCTTCCAGCACCACATTGCCGAAGGTTTCGGTCATGCTTGGGAACAGGAAGATATCGCCGGACGCATAGTGCGCCGCCAGTGCTTCGCCGCGCTGTGAACCACAGAAGATCGCCTCGGGCAGCTCCTTTTCCAGCGCAGGCCGTTGCGGCCCGTCGCCGACCACGATCAGCTTCAGCTTGCGCTGTGGATAAGTGCGGCACAGGGTGTCGAAGCAGCGCTTGAGCAGACCGAGGTTCTTTTCCGGGGCCAGCCGGCCGACGTGAATCACCGCGATGTCCTGCTCGCTCAGGCCCCATTGCTCACGCAAGCCGTTCAGGCGCTTGGCCGGGTGAAACAACTGGCTGTCCACGCCGCGGGAGAGCAGGGCGAGGCGGTCGAAATGCCGACGCTCCAGTTCCAGGCGCTGACTGACGCTCGGCACCAGGGTCATCGCCGAGCGGTTGTGAAACCAGCGCAGATAATGCGTGAGCAAGCGCGTCAGCAAACTCAGTCCGTACTGATTGGTGTACTGCTGAAAATTGGTGTGAAAGCCGCTGACCACCGAGATCCCCAGACGCCGTGCCGCACGCAACGCCGACAAACCGAGCGGGCCTTCGGTGGCGATGTACAAAACGTCCGGGCGATGACGCTTCCAGCGCCGCAGCAGCTTGTGCATCGACGACTGTCCCCATTGCAGACCGGGATAACCCGGCAACGGCCAGCCTCGACACAACAGCAAGGCATCGTCCTCGACGCGCTGCGGATCTCCCGCCTGGCGCGGTCGCACCAGTTCCACCTGATGCCCACGCGCGCGCAAGCCATCGCACAAGCGACCAAGGGTATTGGCCACCCCGTTGATTTCCGGTGGGAAGGTTTCGCTGATCAGTGTGATATGCAGAGCTGTCGTCATGACCTCAGTGTCGGCTGAGGCCATGTCGTGCATGTGACGTTCGGATGATGGATTTGTGACGGCATCCGTCACCGAAAAATCAGCGCTATTTAGCCGTGATAAAAAGAATATTTCCCGCAAAGAACGCGAGAAGTGTTCCCACGATATAAAGAATTGTGCTGGTACTTTTCAAGTCTCTGAGTTTGGCGAATCCAACGATTCCGTGGAGCATGTTCAAGGAAAAAAGAGTAATTGCAGTGATAAGCAGAACACCGCCGCCGAGGTAGTGTGTAATTGTGTCGAAGTAAGTGATGTTCGGTAATTTGAACGCTTTGACACCCGCCCAGAGAACCACCCCACAAATCACGTAATTTCGAATGTGGTCAAAAACCCACTTTAGGGTTACGTCCTTGGTTTCGAGATGCACCAAATGAAGGATCAGGCTGCTCAAGTTCAGCTTTGTTTGGGGCTCGGGCAGGAGTTCTGTCGGGAATCCTTTTTTTTCTAGCTTCTGTGCAGGCTCAGGTTGGCCGCTGTTCAGCTCATTTTCCATCTGTGTATGTACTCCCTGTAACCCGACCAAAAAGTTGATGTCGCAGTGCCGGGAAAAGGGGATGATATCAGAATGGTGGCATCCTGATGGCTGTCAACGTCGCAAAAATTAAATTGGCTAGGGGCGCTCAGCCTGCGCCACGAGGTTTTCGGCCCCGCGCTCACGCACCCAGAACAACGTCGCGCCTGCAACGGCGGCTGGCATCATCAAAATATTCACCACCGGAATCAGCAGCGCCAGATAGACGATCCCGCCAAAACTCATGCTCTGCCAGCGTTTCTGCCGCAGCCAGGCGAGCATCTCGTTCCAGCCCAATTTGTGGTTGTCTGCCGGGTAGTCAATGTACTGGATCGCCATCATCCACACGCCGAACAGCAGCCACAGCGGGGCGGCGACGATGTTCACTACCGGGATGAACGAGAGAATGAACAGGCCGATCGCCCGCGGCAGGAAGTAGCCGAGTTTGCGCATTTCCCGGGCGAGGGTGCGCGGGATCATCGCAATCAGTTCGCCCCAGCTGAAGGCCGGGAAATCATCGGTGCCGCGTACCACCACTTCGACTTTTTCCGCGAGGAAACCGTTGAACGGCGCCGCGATCACGTTGGCGAGCATGGTGAAGGTGAAGAACACCATCAACGCCACCAGCACCACGAACAGCGGCCAGAGGATGTAGCTGAGGAAACTCAGCCATTCGGGCAGCGACGGCATCAGGCTGTCGACCCACAGGCTGAACTGATGGCCGGCCAGATAGATCAATCCGACGAACAGCACCAGGTTGATCGCCAGTGGCAGCAACACGAACAGGCGCAGGCCCGGGCTGAGAACCAGTTTGAGGCCTTCGCGCAGGTATTGCGGGCCGGACAGAACAGGGGCGGGCATAAGGTGCTCCGAGCAAGGGAAAACGCGCCGACCTTACCGACTTTGCAACAGGTGCGAAAGCGCGGCAGAGCGATCGACATTCACTGTAACAAAGACGTCGATCTGGTCGGAGTCTGCGTATAGAGACCACCTATGAGCTGGATTGTTAATCCGTATTTCCTTAATCTTGCCCCCCTCGATACGCTGCACCCAACTTTTTACAGGACTGTCGAGCTCATGCCTTCCCCAAGGTTATCCACAGTCCTTTTTTATTCCCGCCGGCAGTCCGGCGTTCCGCGCCAGTGTTTCGGCCCGGTCAACAGGAGCAGGTCATGTCTGAAGTCCGTCATTCGCGAGTGATTATTCTCGGTTCCGGCCCTGCCGGTTACAGCGCTGCGGTCTACGCCGCCCGTGCCAACCTCAAGCCACTGCTGATCACCGGCATGCAGGCCGGCGGTCAATTGACCACCACCACCGAAGTCGACAACTGGCCGGGCGACGTGCACGGCCTGACCGGTCCGGCGCTGATGGAGCGGATGCGCGAGCACGCCGAGCGTTTTGAAACCGAGATCGTTTTCGATCACATCAACGCCGTGGACTTCGCTGCCAAGCCGTACACCCTGACCGGCGACAGCGCGACTTACACCTGCGACGCCCTGATCATCGCCACCGGTGCCAGCGCTCGTTATTTGGGCCTGCCGTCGGAAGAGGCGTTCATGGGCAAAGGCGTTTCGGCCTGCGCGACCTGCGACGGTTTCTTCTACCGCAACAAGCCAGTGGCTGTGGTCGGCGGCGGCAACACCGCTGTTGAAGAGGCGCTGTACCTGGCTAACATCGCCAGCACCGTGACCCTGATCCACCGTCGCGAAACCTTCCGCGCCGAGAAGATCCTGATCGACAAGCTGAACGCCCGCGTGGCCGAAGGCAAGATCATCCTCAAGTTGAACGCCAACCTCGACGAAGTGCTGGGCGACAACATGGGCGTGACCGGTGCGCGCCTCAAGAACAACGACGGCAGCTTCGACGAGATCAAAGTCGATGGCGTGTTCATCGCCATTGGCCACACCCCGAACACCTCGCTGTTCGAAGGCCAGTTGACCCTGAAAGACGGTTACCTGGTTGTGCAGGGCGGTCGTGACGGCAACGCCACTGCCACCAGCGTTGAAGGCATCTTTGCTGCCGGTGACGTGGCTGACCACGTTTACCGTCAGGCCATCACCTCGGCCGGCGCCGGCTGCATGGCAGCACTGGACACCGAGCGTTACCTGGACGGTCTGCAGAACGCTTCGTTCTAAATCGCAGACACAAAAAAACCGGCTTCGGCCGGTTTTTTTTGTGCCCGTTATTCACAGCCACCACTCAACAAATGTGGGAGCGAGCCTGCTCGCGAAGGCGTCATGTCAGGCAACATTCTGGATGTCTGATACACCGCTTTCGCGAGCAGGCTCGCTCCCACAGGGACTGGTGTTGGATCTGATATCAGCGACGGGTCAGCGGCTGTGCTTCGAACTTCACACCCGCCAGACCGTGCTTGATCAGCGCGCGGATATTGCCGTGGTCGCTGCCCTCAGGCGTCGCCACCACCGAACGGTAATGTTCACCGAACGCCAGCAGCGCTTCTTCATCACTCAAGCCTTCCAGCAGTGCCAGACCCAAAGTCTTGCACGAACCTTCGTTCTGCCCGGCGGCGTTTTCCACGCCACCGTTGTTGAACGCCTGAGGCTGGTAGTCGTAACCGGCGGCGATGAAAGCCAGGGTGTCGGCGAAAGCGTGTTCGCCGCTTTTGAGGCTGGCGCGCAGGGTGTTCAGATCACTCATTGGGTTTTCCTTTGGCGAACGCCGCCTGTTGTTCGGCGCTGGCTTCTTGCTGGTATTGGGCTTTCCACTCGGCGTAAGGCATGCCGTAAACCACTTCACGGGCGTCGTCGAGGCTGACCTCGATCTGCTGTTCATCGGCGGCAGCCTTGTACCACTTGGACAGGCAGTTGCGGCAGAACCCGGCAAGGTTCATCAGGTCGATGTTCTGCACGTCCTTGCGGCTGTCCAGGTGGGCGACCAGCCGGCGGAAGGCGGCGGCTTCGAGTTCGAGGCGTTGTTGCTCGGTCATGGGAGTCTCTGCGAGACAGCTTCAAGCGACGAGCTTCAAGCTGCAAGATGGGTGGCGTTGATACGAAGTTTACAGTTTGCCGCTTGAAGCTTGAAGCTAGCGGCTCGCTGCAAGCGTGATTGACACCGACTCGGCAAAACGCAGCGCATGCGGCTTGTCGACTTCGACTTCGGCGTACAGCACCGCAGCATGAGTCATCACCAGATCCAGCAGTTCCTGGGTCAGGCGTTCGAGCAGCGCAAACCGATTGCCCTCGACGTGGGCGATGATCGCCTTGGTGATGGTGCGGTAATTCAGCGCGTGATCGATGTCGTTGTCGCGCACCGCTTCCTGCGCCGCGTACAGGATCGTGAGATTGATCAGCACATCCTGCTTGTTGAGGATCTCGTCCTCGTTGATCCCGATAAAGGTGCGCAAGCGCAGATCCTTGACCCGGATGCGCGCCATTCCCGGTTGAAGTTGTGACATTTACTTGCTCCGTCCAATCAATTGCAGGAACTCCTGGCGGGTGTTGCTCGAGTCGCGAAAGGCGCCGAGCATGACCGAGGTGTTCATGGTCGAATTCTGTTTCTCGACACCGCGCATCATCATGCACATGTGCCGGGCCTCGATGACCACCGCGACGCCGGCGGCATCGGTGACCTGTTGCACCGCATCGGCAATCTGCCGGGTGAGGTTTTCCTGAATCTGCAGGCGCCGGGCGAACATGTCCACCAGCCGCGCGATCTTCGACAGCCCCAGCACCTTGCCTGTCGGAATATAAGCCACATGGGCCTTGCCGATGAAGGGCAGCAGGTGATGTTCGCACAACGAGTAGAGCTCGATGTCGGCGACGATGATCATCTCGTCGCTGTCGGAGGCAAACAGCGCGCCGTTGACGATCTGCTCCACACTCTGTTCATAGCCGTGACACAGGTATTGCATGGCCTTGGCCGCGCGCACCGGGGTATCGAGCAGACCTTCGCGGTCGGGGTCTTCGCCGAGGCCGATGAGGATCTCGCGGTAATTCTCGGGCAGGGAACGGGTCATGGGAGATCCTCGCGCAGCAGCTTATTTGACGTGCCGTCCGCCGTTGACGGTCAGGGTTGTGCCGGTGACATAGGGGTTGTCGAGCAGATAGCGCAGGCTCTGGTAGATCACTTCGCTGCCGGGCTCGATGCCCAGCGCGGATTTGGCCAGCGCCCTGGCGCGGTACGCCGCGTCGTCGTCGGGATTGAACAATAGCAGGGCCGGCGCGATGCCGTTGACCTTGATTGCCGGCGCATAGCGCGCGGCGAAGGACAGGGTCAGGCTGTCGAGCCCGGCCTTGCTGGCGCAATAACCGATGTGCTTGCTGCTGCCCTTGCGCGTGACATCGTCGCTGATGTGGATGATGTCGGCCGGGGTCGAGCCTTTGAGCAGGTCGGCGCAGTGCAGGTTGATCAGATACGGCGCGAGCATGTGCACGTTGAGCATGCGCGAGAAGGCCTCGGCTTCACTGCCCGGGGTTTCCGCCAGCCATTCGGAGGCGTTGTGGACGATGGCGCGCAGGCAGTCGGTGTGGGTTTTCAGTTCATCGATGAAGGCGAGGATGGCGGCTTCGCTGGAGAAGTCCGCGAACACCGCGACAGCGCCCAGATCACGCAGGGCTTGTACGCCCGGACGTTCGCTGCGGTAGGTGAAGATGACCCGATGGCCGTCTTCAAGCAAACGCTGTGCGCAGTGCAGACCGACACGCTGGCCGGCACCGGTGATGAGGATCGGGGCGGAGGATATGGACATGAACGGCTCGCGTCGCGGTTGGAGCAAAAACTATAACAGCGACATGAGCCATGCACCTATCGTCGGCCTTACCAATACCTGTGGGAGCGAGCCTGCTCGCGAATGCGGTGTCTCAGTCGACATCAATGTTGAATGGCAGTCCGTATTCGCGAGCAGGCTAGCTCCCACACAGAGATCATCGATTCTGCGTAGAGGGTGTTGCAGGCAAAGGTCGCGCAGGCACAGCGTTCAACCAGTTGGCCAGCAACCGCGTCGACAACGGAATAAAGAAATACACCATCAAGGGCGTCAGGCACGCCGTGCTGATCAATACCCGCGGCAGCAGGCTCATCTCGCCGAGCAGCGGTCCGAGGACAAAGTTGAACAGCAGCGACACCGGGAAGAACGCCAGCCAGATCGCCACGGCCTGTTTCCAGCGTGGTGGCCGTTGACCGGCAGCGCCGAACCAGCCTTCGATGCCGCTGACCCGATGCTCCTTGGGATGCTCGAACAGATCGCTGCCCCGCGCCAGCCACGCGGTCCGCGAGACCGAGTGCTCCCAGGCGTGCAGGGTCTGCTCGTCGACGAAGCGGAAAATGATCTGGAATTCGTTGTCACCGGGTGGCGGAGCGAGCACGCCGGAACCCAGGTAACCGGGAAAGTCAGTGGCCAGTTGTTCGCCTTCGCGCAGCCAGGCAATCAGGTCCTGATAGCGGCCGTCGGCGACGCGACGCGCAACCATCAGCGTGACGGGGGAAGTAGACATTGTGTATCTCCATATTTCGAGTGCGGCGCTCCGGGTAGGAGGTTTCGCATTGCGCAAACCGGGGTAGGGGTCTGCGCTTTTCAACAAGCAAGGATTATTCCCGATTTTGATGACAGTTTCAGAGACTTTCGTCTCTGTTTATTGGGTTGAACCGACAGAGGGCATCGGATGTAGAATGGGATCCAAATTTACCGAGCGGACACACCAGCACCATGGCTGTTATCACGGACGCTAACCCTGCCTCGCAGGCCTCTGTCGCACTTGAGCGCGAAGAGTTGTTCCCTATTCGGGAGGTGTCGCGGCTGACCGGCGTCAACCCGGTAACGCTGCGTGCATGGGAGCGCCGCTACGGTTTGATCCAGCCGACGCGCACCGAAAGCGGGCACCGGTTGTATTCGATGACCGAAATCGAGCGCGTGCGCAGCATTGTCGACTGGATTGATCGCGGCGTTGCCGTGAGCAAGGTCGGCAAGATCCTGGCGAGGACCGAGCCGCTGAAAGCCTTGGCCCATATCATCCCCGATGATCTGGTCCAGGCCGATTACGCGCAATGGCAGCAGCAGGTGCAATTGGCCGTCAGTTCGTTCGACGACCGCGCGCTGGATCAGGTTTACAACCAGATCTTCTCGTCCTACTCGCTGCCGGTGGTGTTTCCGAACATTCTCATGCCTTTGTGGCTGCAGATGTTGCAGCGCCAGGATGCCTTCGGGCAGACCAGCGAGTGGCTGTTTTTCGACGGGTTCCTGCGGGCGCGGGTGTTGCAGCGGATCGTCGCGCTGCGCGGCACCCAGCCGCGCAAAGTGATTGTCAGTGCGCTCGCCGGTCAGTGTCGTGAACTCGAGCTACTGGTTGCCGCGTTGTTTCTCAGTGGCAATGATGCGGGCGTGCGGGTGCTGACCACCGGCCAGCCATTCGATGAGTTGGCGCTGGTGTGCGAGCGGATCAAGCCGCAGGCGCTGGTGCTGTTTTCCAACCATGCCCCCACCGCGGATTTGCCGCGCCGTCTGAATCGACTGGCCTTGAGTCTCGACTGTCAGGTAATGCTCGCCGGCGACGCTGCCGATCTGGCACAGGACAGTCTGGCCGGATCCTCGATCGGTTGTCTGGGCAATGAAGGAGCGACGATGCGTCAGCGCATGACGCAATTTCTCGCAGGTACGCTGGATACCTGAATATCAGGTGTGCAGGGCGGGGTGGGTCAGACGGTGTTGTTGCAGGATGAACTGGCGCAGCCGTTCGGTTTCATCGGCGTCGGTCTGGCTCAGCTCGTAGGCGTAGAAGCCGTGCTCGGTTTCGCGCTCGAAGTTGCCGCGCAGGGAAATCCGCTCGTAACCTGAAGGGCTGAACCACAGCGCGAAATGCTTGGGCGGTTTGGTCTTGTTGCGCATTTCCAGCAGCACGCCTTTGTGCGACACCTCGTGCACCCACATCATGCCCGGTTGGCCTTTGGCATTTTCCAGCGCGACCGGCTCTTCGAGAGTCAGGCGCCATGGGCGAATCATCGGCCCGTCTTCGTAAATGCTCGGCACGCCCAGGCGCAGGTGCAACGCGTGGAATTCGTCTTCCACCAGGTGCAGCGGAAAGGTCATTTGCTGATTTTCGAAATTGGCCTGAATGGTCACTTGCTCGTGAGCCGCCAGGCGTGTGAGCAGGTCACGGATCTGCGAACCTCCATTGACCAACAGGCTCGACGTCGCATCCCGCACATTGAGCTGCGGGTTGTGCTGCATGGTCTGGATGAAATCCAGCTCATCCTGGGTCAGGAGTGCGTCGCGTTGCATGGCCTGGCTCGAAAGAAATAGTTACAAAGTCATTGGTGATTGTAGTTACTGACACTTAGTTCGCAGTTTTGTTTGCGCCGTTCGTCGCTTTCAGGGCGGCGAGTTCGGCTTGCAAGGCGGCAACTTGTGCTTCCAGTTGTGCAACGCGTTGCTGCGCCTTGACCTGAACCGTGACATCTTTCTGCACACCGACGAAATAAGTCTGGCCGTCATCAGCGTTTTTCACTGTCGACAACGACAGCTCGTTCCAGAATGGTGTGCCGTCCTTGCGGTAGTTGCGCAGGATTTCCCGGCACGCCCCGCCGTTGTGCAAGGTGTCGCGAATCAGCGACAGACCGGCTTGATCGCGGTCTCCTGACTGCAGAAAGCGGCAGTCCTGATAAAGAATCTCTTCGCTGCTGTAACCGGTCAGGCGTTCGAAGGCCGGGTTTACGTAAATCAGGATGTTGTCCTGCTCGCCTTCCTTTTCGGCCACCACGATTCCATCGTTCGACGCGTTGATCACCATTTGCAGCAGACTGGCGTTGATCATCAATGAATCCTTTCAGTGTCGATAATGGCTGGCATTCTAGAAGTTCCAACGCCGCTGTCTACTGGCTATCACGGCGAATCGGGGCTGGATCGCGGCTTTTGCGTCGGACTGCTACTATCGCCGCTCTTTTTTCCGCTTCAGGATCAGATTGATGAAAGTCGCCATCCTCTCCGGCTCGGTATACGGCACGGCCGAAGAAGTCGCCCGTCACGCGCAGAACCTGCTGAAAGACGCCGGTTTTGAAACCTTCCACAACTCGCGCGCCAGCCTGGCGGACATTCAGGCGTTCGGCCCTGAAGCGTTCCTCGCGGTGACCTCGACCACCGGCATGGGCGAGTTGCCGGATAACCTGCAGCCGCTGTATTCGGCGATTCGCGATCAGTTGCCAGCCGCGTGGCGCGGTTTGCCGGGGGCGGTGATCGGCTTGGGTGATGCCAGTTACGGCGATACGTTCTGCGGCGGTGGCGAGCTGATGCGTGAGTTGTTCGCCGAGCTGGGCGTGCGTGAAGTGCAGGAGATGCTGCGTCTGGACGCCAGCGAAAGTGTGACCCCGGAAACCGACGCCGAGCCATGGCTGGCGCAACTGATCGCCACCCTCAAGGGCTGATCGCGCGTTCGCGCAGCAAGGCCAGCCAGGCCTGGGCGGCTTTCGACAGATAGGCACCCCGGCGCCAGATGAACGCGATGTCCCAGCGCAGATACTCTGGCGCGCGCAAGGTCAGGCGCACCACGCCCGGACGCTCAAGAGCCCGGGCCACCACGCTGGGCAGCAACACCACGCCTTGCCCGGCGGCCACCAGCGCCACGAGAAAATCCGCTTGCCCACTGCGCCCGCCTTCTTTCGGGGTAAAGCCCAATTGCTGGCAGGCCTGCAGTAAACGGTCATTGAGCACGAAGCTGCGCTGATACAACAGGAACGGCGTGTCGGCCAGCTCCTCCAGGCCAATCTCGCCGCGTGCTGCCAATGGGTGATCCACCGGCAGCAACGCATCGAGTTTTTCATCGCAGAACGGCTGAAAATCGAACTGTGGATCTTTCGGCAACAGGCTGCCACCCAACTCCAGTTCGCCGCTGAGCACCGCCTGCTCGACATTACGGCTGCCACCCTCAAGCAATTGAATACTGATGTTCGGATAGCGCCGGCGATACTCGGCGAACAACCCGGCGAACAGCGCATCACTGCCCAGCAGCGGCAGACCGAGGCGCAATTCGCCGCGCGCCAGCTGGCTCAGATCATCCAGTTCGCTGAGCAATTCGTTGCGCAAACGCAGCATGCCCTCGGCGCGTTGCAGCACCACGCTGCCCGCGGCAGTCAGGCGCAGTTGCGAGCCCAGTCGTTCGAGCAACGGCGTGCCGAGGCTCTGCTCCAGTTGCGCGACTTGTTTGCTCACCGCCGACTGACTGATGTGCAGGGTTTTCGCTGCCTGGGTGAATCCGCCCTGATGCATGACTTCGACAAAACTGCGCAGCTGTTTGAATTCCATGATCCGATTCCGTTTTGGAATAGTGTCGAGTCTAACAATTCGCTTCTGGGATGGCAGGCCGCTTCGTAAAATAAGCCCCTGTAAGGAGCCCATCATGAACGCTGCATCCCTCAAGTATCTTTCCCGTCTTTGCGTCGAACTGGCCGTGTTGCTCGGTCTCTACCTGCTCGGCTGTCAGATCGCCGCGTGGCTGGCCTGGCCGATTCCCGGCGGAGTCATCGGCATGGCCCTGTTGCTGTTGGCGTTCGCGTCTGGCTCGGTCAAACCGGCGGCGCTGCAACTGGGTGCCGGATTGTTGATGGCCGAGATGCTGCTGTTCTTCATTCCGGCGCTGATGAGTCTGCTCGACTACGGCGCGCTGTTGCGCGATGACGGCTGGCGGATTTTGCTGGTGATCGGCGCCAGCACCCTGATGGTGATGCTGGTGACAGCCTTCACCGTGGAGCTGGCCGTGCGCCTGAGGCGGTCCCATGAAGCTTGAGCTGATGCCGATGTTCTGGCTCGCCTTCACCCTGTTGGCGTACCTGTTCAGTCGCTGGATTTACCGGCGCACCGGGCGTTACTTGCTGTCGCCGCTGATTCTGGTGCCGGCGCTGCTGCTGGCGCTCGCGGTGCCGCTGCACACCGCCTATGCCGAATACGCCAGCAACACGCATTGGCTGATGCTGGTGCTCGGGCCGGTGACGGTGGCCTTCGCCGTGCCGATCTGGCAGCAGCGGCGTTTGCTGGTGCGGCACTGGTCGGCGCTGCTGCTGGGCATGCTCGCCGGCAGCGCGGCGTCGATCGCTACGTCGTTCGGCCTGGCCAGGGCGCTGGCGCTGGATAGCTCGGTGACGATGTCGCTGGTGCCGCGTTCGATCACCACGCCGTTCGCCATGCCACTGGCGCAGGATCTCGGTGGCGTGCCGGAACTGACTGCCGTGTTCGTGATGTTTACCGGTGTGTTCGGCGCGATGCTCGGCGGCGTATTGCTCAAGTGGCTGCCGTTGCGCAGTGCGTTGGCGCGCGGCGCGTTGTTCGGGGTTGGCGCGCACGGCGCAGGCGTCAGTCGGGCGCATGAAGTGGGTGGTGAGGAAGGCTCGGTTGCGGGGCTGGTGATGGTGCTGACCGGGCTGCTCAATCTGTTCGCCGCACCTTTGTTGGCGTCGTTGCTTTGACATGGATCCAAGGTGTTTGCCCGGCTGACCCGCTCAGTCATCAAGCTGGCTGGCAATGCAACTACGCGATCCTCTGCGCCTGACTAGACTGCTCGTACGTGCAGAACAATAAGAACGCAGAGGTGCATACAGTGAGCGTAGCCCCCGTCCAATTGTCCCTTGATGTCAAAGACCAGGTCAGTGCCGCGGAATGGCAGACCCGGGTCGATCTCGCCGCCTGTTATCGGCTGGTAGCGTTGCATGGCTGGGACGACCTGATCTTCACCCATATTTCCGCCAAGGTGCCGGGCACCGAAGACTTCCTGATCAACCCGTTCGGGTTGATGTTCCATGAGATCACCGCGTCGAGCCTGGTCAAAGTCGATCAGGCCGGCAACAAGCTCATGGACAGTCCCTACGAAATCAATCCCGCCGGTTACACCATCCACAGCGCCGTGCACGAAGTGCGGCACGATGTGGTTTGCGTGCTGCACACCCACACCGCCTCCGGTGTAGCCGTTTCCGCGCAAAGACAGGGTGTGTTGCCGATCAGCCAGCAGTCGCTGTTCGTGCTGTCGAGCCTGGCCTATCACGCCTATGAAGGTGTGGCGCTGAATCACGAAGAGAAGGCGCGCTTGCAGGCGGACCTTGGCGAGAACAATTTCCTGATGCTGCACAACCACGGTCTGTTGACCTGTGGCGGCACCATCGCCGACACTTTTCTGATGATGTTCACCTTCCAGCGCGCCTGCGATATTCAGGTCATGGCGCAGACCGGCGCTGCTGAACTGATTGCCATCGAACCGCAGATCCTGGCGGGCGCCAAAGCGATGATCGCCGGCGTCACCAAAAGTGCTCAAGGCATGGGTGGCGCGCTGGCCTGGCCGGCGTTGCTGCGCAAACTCGATAAACAAGACCCCGGATATAAACTCTGATGCCTCTTGCCGAGATCCCTCTGTGTGTCTGGCGCAAACGCAGCCGGACGTTTGTCTTTCGCGGTCAGTCGATCCGTTACTGGACGGCGGGGCAGGGTGAGCCGCTGCTGCTGATCCACGGTTTCCCGACGGCCAGTTGGGACTGGCACTACCTGTGGCAGCCGCTGGCCCAGCGCTACCGGGTGATCGCCTGTGACATGCTCGGTTTTGGGGATTCGGCCAAACCATTGCATCACCGCTACAGCCTGCTGGAACAGGCCGACCTGCAACAGGCGCTGCTGGCGCATCTTCAGGTCGAGCAAGCGGTGCATGTGCTGGCCCACGATTACGGCGACAGCGTTGCCCAGGAGTTGCTCGCCCGGCATTACGAAAACCGGATCGAGGTCGCCAGTTGCGTCTTTCTCAATGGCGGGCTGTTTCCGGAAACCCATCGCCCGGTCTTGATGCAAAAGCTGCTGCTCAGCCCCTTGGGCTGGATGATCGGCCGTGCATTTACCCGTGATGCGCTGGTGAAAAGCTTCCGACAGATTTTCGGCCCGCAGACCGGCCCCAGTGAAAGTGAACTGGATGATTTCTGGAGCCTGATCGAGACCCATCGCGGGCCGCGCATCCTGCACAAACTGATCGGCTACATCCCCGAGCGCCGTGTGCAGCGCGACCGCTGGGTGGCGGCCATGCAGCGTGATGAAATCCCGCTACGGGTGATTGATGGCGAAGTTGACCCGGTTTCCGGTGCGCACATGGTCGAACGTTACCGCGAACTGATTGCCGACGCCGATACGGTGCTACTGTCAGGTATCGGCCACTATCCGCAGATCGAAGCGCCGGTGCAGGTGCTCAAGCATTACCTGGCGTTTCGTGAGCGCCTGGAGTTGCCGCCGCGCAAGGTCGCATGCTCCTGAAAGATCAAAAGATCGCAGCCTGCGGCAGCTCCTATACCGATCTTCTGTAGGAGCTGCCGCAGGCTGCGATCTTTTGATCTTTTGACGCCCTCATCATCCCTCACCCTTATCGCGCACCATTCAGCCTCAGCCGTATTCGTTGTGACCCAAAGCCCTGTGCCTGACACTCGGACTCAATACTGGCCTGCTGGAGTTCCTGCGATGAATGAGTCCGTACGTTTCGAAGATAAAGTCGTGATCGTCACCGGCGCCGGTGGTGGCCTGGGGCGAGCGCACGCTTTGCTGTTCGCCCGGCACGGTGCCAAAGTGCTGGTCAACGACCTCGGCGGCTCGACCCAGGGCGAAGGGGCCAACGCCTCCGCCGCCGACCGTGTGGTGGCGGAAATTCGCGAAGCCGGCGGCATCGCCGAGGCCAACCATGACTCGGTCACCGACGGCGACAAACTGGTGCAAAACGCCCTCGACGCCTTTGGCCGTGTCGACGTGGTGGTGAACAACGCCGGGATTCTGCGCGACAAGACCTTTCACAAGATGGACGACGCCGACTGGGATCTGGTCTACCGCGTCCACGTCGAAGCCGCCTACAAAGTGACCCGCGCCGCGTGGCCGCACTTGCGCGAGCAAAACTACGGAAGGGTGATCTTCACCGCCTCGACCTCGGGCATCTACGGCAACTTTGGCCAGTCCAACTACGGCATGGCCAAACTCGGCCTCTACGGCCTGACCCGTACCCTGGCCATCGAAGGTCGCAAGAACAATATTCTGGTCAATGCCATCGCGCCTACCGGCGGCACGCGCATGACCGAAGGCCTGATCCCGCCGCAAGTGTTCGAACAGCTCAAACCGGAGCTGGTCAGCCCGCTGGTGGTGTACCTGGCCAGTGAACAGTGCCAGGAAACGTCCGGCCTGTTTGAAGTCGGTGGCGGCTGGATGGGCAAGGTGCGCTGGGAACGCAGCCTCGGTGCTGGCTTCGATCCCCGCAGCGGCTTCTCCCCGGAAGATGTCGCGGCGCACTGGCAGCAGATCTGCGATTTCGAAGGCGCGGCGCATCCGAAGGACAACATTGAAGCGCTGAAGGAAATGATGGCGAATTTGCAGAAGTATTCGCTGTAACGTTTGCCACGCCCCGCAAATACCGATCCCGTCGGTAATGCCTTCGCCCATAAAAAAGGCCGCTGCAAACGCAGCGGCCAAGGTAAGACGTTGGATCAAGGAGCTACAAATCAACGTCAGTGAACACCGGGGCGATCAATCGAAGCATCGACTCATCTGAAATCGGTCAGCGCTGGCGCGAGTTGCTCAGCAGCCAAGGCTTGGTGCTTTGCGGCGTCTGCCTGAAAGCCCGCTCAGAATAAGCACTTGAACCCGAAGGAAAAATAGCGATTCCGGACATGCACTGTTACGGGGCGTGCAACAGTCTTGATCGCGCCACAGGATCCTGCACGGACTGCGCAAAGTGTTCGCGCCCGGAAATATATCGCTTCGCTGTCTATTCTGGATGGTTGAGTTAGTTACTTTGTATAAAGTTTTGTGCGGATTATTTGTTTGTGAATTTGTCATTTTTTACAGGTGGTTTTTTTATTTCGGTTAATACCTTGTAATCTATATTTGTTGAAATGAACTGGCGCTTCTTGTTTGTCGAAAATAAAACTATCTTTCGCTATCGCAGTGATGCGGGGTTGCGTTCACTGAACTTGAAAGATAGGACTTGAATATGGATAAGTTATACAAAAGCTTGATGCGAGGTTCTGAAGGTGCAGAAGTAACCTGGAGGGCTGAGTGGGCAAAGGCCGCTGCCGCGCAGAATGATTTGTTCGCTATTGTTGAGGCGATCCCGACAGTTCGGCAGATTGCTCGGCAGGCATTGCAGCAAGAATTGCAGCAGCGGCAGAAGAATATCAATATCGATAATGTTTATATAAATATTACCGATCAGTCCAATGAGATTGAACGTCGTCCTTCGGGGAAACTGTCTGAGGTATTGCTTCATTGTCTTGATAATAATGTGGCGCCGAGCTATCTGGCTGGCGGCGGGGACGGTGTCTTTCACCTGCCCGATACCGTTGGCGAAGAGATGAGAGTCAAGGGCTTCAGTATTATCGAGGCTGAGGAGGCTATTACTTATACGCTGCGAAACATGGAGAGCAGCCTGCGTTCGGAGATAGGCAAATATTGGGCGGCCCCCGTAAAAATCGCAACAACTGAAAATACCGGACTGACAAATAAACAGGCCTTGCAGCAGGCTTATAACGTTGTGCTGACAGCGGAGCTTTCTTTAAAAGCCATGGCGGGATTTCTGGATCATGGCATGGCGACGCGCTATTGCTATTTGTTGAACCTGGAAAACGGCGCCGGCGCTTATAGCGTTGTGGTGAGTGCTGAATCCGACTCTCGCACTTCGCTTGTTCCGGGGTTTGTCCTCGATAATGCGATGCGGGCGGATCCGCAAATGAAACTGCTCAATGAGTCCACCGGTTATGTCATTCACACGCCAGGCAACGGCTTTGAATACTTCGCCAGGAATATCGACGCGCACGCAACGCTGCTGGCGCGTGTATCGGCGTCCGGTAGCAAAATCGCTTTCCCTAAAGCCACGCAAAGTGTGTCTGCTCATTGTGTCGACGCTTACTTGAAGGGACAACTCGATACGCTTGCAAGTCTGATGCGCGATCGCAAGGGCCAGACTCAAGCGTTCAGCCGGGTATTGCAGGACAATCAGGTGTTGTCGGTGATGCGTACTGACATCGGTCGTCGATTCGATCAAGTGCAGGCAGAACTCAAGCGGACCGAATGGCCACTCTGGCTGAAGAACGGTGGTAACGCTCTTCAGCAGCGTTACGTCGAGCTTGAGCGCTCGATGGAGAAATATCACTCTGACTACCGGGTGGTTTTCGACAGGTGTTTCTCGTTTAAAGATTATGTCTTGCGTTGTTTTTCCGAGTGGGCGATGAGCGCGTTGGGCGAGCAACTGGAAGCCGAGACTATAAAGGTGCGCAGCGTCCACAAGATGCAACTGGGGGGCCGCACCCTAGAGCAGGTCGATAACCGGACCCTGACGGAATTCATCATCTTCGGTCTGCATGACGAGGGGTATAAAGCCGAAATCAGCATCACCGGGCTGCCGTCCGGCAGCAGGCTGTCCGCTGCTGCACTTGAGCAATGGTTGAGCAACATCAACTTGCGCTCGCAGTTCGTATCCAGTCTTCCAACTGATCCATCGCCGGAGTTTGCACAGGCGTATCGCGACCACTTGCACAGCAACATCGAGTTCGCGCTTTTCGTTGCGCGCCATTCGGGCGTTTTCAGTGAAACCGAAGCGAAGGTCATTGAAAGGGCGTTGGCAGGTGACCTTTCGGTGTCTATTCGCGGATTGAGACTGAGCCTGCAGATTCCAGGGCCCGCCTTGAAAGGTGTGATGGTTTTTCGGGCACCGGAGACTCGGAACTATCTTGTTTATCTGATAACACCTGCAGGCAAATCCGTTTTCATGACGTTTGCGGATGTATTCGCTCTGAACAAATGGTTTGAATCGGCCATGACCGCTGATCGTCAATACGCGGCGTCATTGATTCATCCGGACTATTTGCACGAAGCCGGATCGTTGCGCGGTGTCAGCCGTCACTCCACCCATTATCTGTACAAGCTGGATACTCAATACTCGGATCTTTTCCCCAATGGCACAGCGCCGTTGCTCAATGACGTCAATCTCGCTTTTCAGTCTGAGCTGGCGTTACACAAGACCATTGCGCCTGCGCCTTACCGCTATCTCGGAATTGAGCCGCGCAAACGTTACGCTCGATTGAATACCGAACTGAAAGCGCTCTCCACCGTAGAGGCAAGGGACAATGCGTTCCCTTCTTTCGAACGCTTTACCCACGATGCGGTAAAGCAGAACCTTGAAAGTCTGTTGCGTTCGCGAGGACGAAATGTCGAGATCAATCCCGATCAGATTATTGTCCAGACTGACGATTTTCAGAAAAGCGTAACGGATCTGCTCATCGAAGGGCTATCGTTTGAAGCTGCCAATCCGGCTTATCCGAGCAAGTATGACCCGAGGTATTTTTTGACGGACGGCCATCCGGCGATCGATCAACTGGATATTCGCGATCTGTCCTCGTTATCGAAAACATTCCGTCCTGGTGACAGGTATACGGAAATGCTCAATACCGACTATCTGGACGGGAAGCATCCTGGCTATGCATTCAAGCGCGCCGTTCACGCAAAAAAAATTCGCTGTCAGATGCATTACGATCTGCTCTCCAACTACATCGATGGCAGGTTTGGGTCTGACATTTTTTTAGCGCTACAACGGGTTGTCGGGAATTTGAAAGAGGATGTCTATCACTACCCGATCAATGATTCGTCCGCAGAAGGTGATGAAGGTCTTTACGAATTCAATATCGGGAAAACAGGCTTGACCAAGTCGAGGGATCGTACGGTTGCGGGTGTCTACATCCTGCGGATGAACGTTCTCGGCCAGTTCCACGACTGGTTATATACGCCCGATGCGCCGGATGGCGTTGCCTATCGACCCATCAACGATTTCATTCCATCCATTCGTTTCCAATATGGACCGATGCGCGATTACTACTTTGACCGGGTTGCAATCGTCGATCAAAAAGTAATCAATGATTATTTTGACGATCTTGCCGCAAGCGGGAAACCCCTGCCTCCGGTCAAGACGCAAGAACGCGCCAAGTTGAACAACCTCTTCACGTTCCATGATCGGAGAGTGCGTCGCGCATTGAGCGATATCGATGAGCGAACCACCAGTTTGAAGGAGGTTATCGCGGGACTGGTTTACGATGGCCTGATCAAAGTGGTGAATGTCATCAGTCTCGCCGTGCCGCCTATTGGCTCCGTGGCCGTTGCGGTGCAGATGATGAAAAGTGTCTACGACGGAGCACAGGCGCAACGGCGCGGTGACTACTCGGCGGCACTGGGATACGGCGCGGACGCGTTGATCGGACTATTTACGCTCGGCCAGGCGGCCACAGCCGGTGCGAGCGCAGAGGTGATCAAGCAGGTGACCAACGTTCAACGATCGTTTCTCGGTCTGGTCGATGATGCACGGTCGGCGGCGCAATTCGTCGCCGAGGCGGCGGGTCATAAAGCGGCAGATCAACAGTTGATCGATTTCTTCACTGAATTGATGAAGGATCGGGTAACCGGCATCAGCCAGACCATCGTGCGCTGATCCCCGGGCTGGCGCCTGGAGATCGCCTGACTCAACCGGCTTGCTCATACCCCATTCGCCAGCTCACGGCCCGCGACGCCGCCAGTAACCGCTGCGCCGCCGGGCCGTCTTCATCAGCGTGGAACAGTGAAGTCGGGCCGACGATGGTCAGCACCGCGGCGATCTGCCCGACTGCGTTGAACACCGGGGCTGACAACGCGTCCACACCTGGCATCAACAAGCCGTGCACATGATGCAGACCGCGTTCGCGGATCTGCTCGCACAAACCGCTGTAGGCATTTTGATCGGCCAGTGGATGGCCGGCGACGGCGATTTCCTGCTCGCGCAACTCATCGGTTTCCCGATGCGGCAGAAAGGCACTGAACACCAGCCCGGTGGACGAGCTGAGTAACGGCAACACCGAACCCAGTTGCGTCACCACCGTCACCGCGCGCACCGCCGGTTCGATGTGCACCACGGTCGCGCCCTGATTGCCCCACACCGCCAGAAAACAGGTTTCGTTCAGTTCATCGCGCAACTCGGACAGGGGCAGGGCGGCGACTTTCAACACGTCCATACTGTTCAGGGCTGCCAAGCCTACACGCAACGCTTCACGGCCGAGGCCGTAGTGGTTGGTGGCGGCATTCTGCTCGGCAAAACCGCTGGCGATCAGTGCCTGAAGATAACGGTGCACCTTGCTCGCGGGCATCTGCACATGTTCGGCCAGACGCGACAGTGAGGTAGAGGGCGACAACTCGGCCAACGCCTTGAGGATGTCGGTGCCGACCTCGGCGGAGCGGACTTTCTGTTTGCCGTTGCTGTCGCTGGTTTTTTCCATGGTGCGGCCGGGATCCGAAAACGAATGGGCGTCTTTATAGCTTGACGCTGGATAGCGAGCAAATTACGTTATGCGTAATCGAATTACGATAATAACAACCCCGGCGTGCGCAAAGCTCTGAGCCAGAGCGATGGGCCACTGCCGACTCCCTGTTCAGGAGGCTCCATGAACCTCGATTCAAACGCGTCGGAGCTGACGTACCAGTCCGGTTTCGGCAACGAATTCAGCAGTGAAGCGTTGCCCGGCGCCTTGCCCATCGGCCAGAACTCCCCGCAAAAAGCCCCGTACGGCCTCTATACAGAATTGCTCTCCGGCACTGCGTTTACCATGACCCGCAGTGAAGCCCGGCGTACCTGGATGTACCGGATTCAGCCGTCGGCCAATCACCCGGCGTTCGTCAAACTGGAGCGGCAACTGGCCGGCGGCCCGTTGGGTGAAGTGACGCCCAATCGCCTGCGCTGGAATCCTCTGGATATCCCGGGCGAGCCGACTGATTTCATCGACGGTCTGGTCGGCATGGTGGCCAATTCGGCGGCGGAAAAACCAGCCGGCATCAGCATCTATAACTACACCGCCAACCGTTCGATGGAGCGGGTGTTTTACAACGCCGACGGCGAACTGCTGCTGGTGCCGCAACTGGGGCGGCTGCGAATTGCCACTGAACTCGGCGTGCTCGAAGTCGCGCCGCTGGAAATTGCTGTGCTGCCGCGTGGCCTGAAATTCCGCGTCGAGCTGCTTGATCCGCAGGCGCGCGGTTACGTTGCCGAGAACCACGGCGCGCCGCTGCGTCTGCCGGACCTGGGGCCAATCGGCAGCAACGGCCTGGCCAATCCACGGGATTTCCTCGCGCCGGTCGCGTGTTACGAAAACCTGCAGCAGCCGACGACGCTGGTGCAGAAATTCCTCGGCCAGTTGTGGGGCACCGAGCTCGATCATTCGCCGCTGAACGTGGTCGCCTGGCACGGCAACAACGTGCCGTACAAATATGATCTGCGCCGTTTCAACACCATCGGCACCGTGAGCTTCGATCACCCGGATCCGTCGATCTTCACCGTGCTGACCTCGCCGACCAGCGTGCACGGTCTGGCCAACCTCGACTTCGTGATCTTCCCGCCACGCTGGATGGTCGCCGAGAACACCTTCCGTCCGCCGTGGTTCCATCGCAACCTGATGAACGAATTCATGGGCCTGATCCACGGCGAATACGACGCCAAGGCTGAAGGCTTCGTGCCCGGCGGTGCCTCGCTGCACAGCTGCATGAGCGCCCACGGCCCGGATGGCGAAACCTGCACCAAAGCGATCAACGCGGAACTCAAACCGGCGAAGATCGACAACACCATGGCCTTCATGTTCGAGACCAGTCAGGTGCTGCGTCCAAGCCGCTTCGCCCTCGACTGCCCGCAACTGCAATCCACTTACGACGCCTGCTGGGCCACGCTGCCCGCCACGTTCGACCCGACCCGGAGATAACCCATGACTCAGACTTCCATCACCCGCAGCTGGGTTGCTTCGGCCAATGGCCACGCGGATTTCCCGCTGCAGAACCTGCCGCTGGGCGTGTTCAGCACTGGCGGCTCGGCGCCGCGCGCGGGCGTGGCGATCGGTGAACATATTTTCGATCTGCAGGTGGCGCTTGAAGCCGGCCTGTTCGACGGCCCGGCACGCAGCGCGGTCGAAGCCATGCACGGCGGTCTGCTGAACGCCTTCTTCGACCTCGGTCGCGAAGCCCGCGTAGCCTTGCGCAGCCGCTTGCTGGAATTGTTCAGCGAGGGCAGCAGCCATCGCGGCGCCATCGAAGCCCAAGGCGCAAAACTGTTGCCACTGGCTGCCGATTGCCAGATGCATTTGCCGGCGCGCATCAGCGATTACACCGACTTCTACGTCGGCATCGAGCACGCGCAGAACGTCGGCAAACTGTTCCGCCCGGACAACCCGCTGCTGCCCAACTACAAGCACGTGCCGATCGGCTATCACGGTCGCGCCTCCACCGTGCGCGCTTCTGGTACCGACGTGCGCCGCCCGAAAGGCCAGACCCTGCCGGCCGGTGCGAGCGAGCCGACCTTCGGCCCGTGCGCACGACTGGACTACGAGCTGGAACTGGGCATCTGGATCGGTCAGGGCAACGACATGGGCGAGCCGATTGCCATTGGTGACGCCGCCGAACACATCGCCGGTTTCTGCCTGCTCAACGACTGGTCGGCCCGCGATATCCAGGCCTGGGAATACCAGCCGCTGGGCCCGTTCCTCTCCAAGAGTTTTATCACCAGTGTTTCGCCATGGGTGGTGACCGCCGAAGCGCTGGAGCCATTCCGCATGGCGCAACCTGCGCGCCCGGAAGGTGATCCGCAGCCGCTGCCATACCTGTTCGACAAACGTGATCAAGATGGCGGCGCCTTCGACATCGAACTGGAAGTGCTGCTGCTCACCGAAGCCATGCGCGAACAGAATCTGCCAGCCCATCGGCTGACCCTGAGTAACACTCGCTACATGTACTGGACCGTCGCACAAATGGTCGCGCACCACAGCGTCAACGGCTGCCAGTTGCAGGCGGGTGACCTGTTCGGTTCGGGGACTTTGTCCGGCCCGCAAAACGGTCAGTTCGGCAGCCTGCTGGAAATCACCGAGGGCGGTAAAAAGCCGATCGAACTGGCCTCCGGCGAAGTGCGCAAATTCCTCGAAGACGGCGACGAAATCATTCTGCGTGCGCGCTGCGCCCGTGACGGTTTTGCCTCGATCGGCTTCGGCGAATGCCGCGGCAAAGTGCTGGCGGCGCGCTGACAGGAGCGGATCATGGATCTCTACACCTATTACCGCTCGACCTCGTCTTATCGGGTGCGTATCGCGTTGGCGCTGAAAGGGCTCGACTACACCGCGCTGCCGGTCAACCTGATCGCGCCGCCGGGGGGCGAGCACCGCCAGGCGGCGTATCTGGCGATCAATCCGCAGGGCCGGGTGCCGGCCCTGCGCATCGATGACGGCGAGCTGCTGATTCAGTCGCCGGCGATCATCGAGTACCTGGAAGAGCGTTATCCACAGCTGCCACTGCTGCCTGAAGACCTTGCCGCGCGTGCCCATGTGCGCGGTGTGGCGGCGGTGATCGGCTGCGACGTGCATCCGTTGCACAACGTCAGCGTGCTCAATCGCCTGCGTCAGTTGGGCCACGAAGAGCCGCAGGTGGTGGAGTGGATCGCGCACTGGATCAGTCAGGGGCTGGCGACCGTCGAGCAATTGATCGGTGACAGCGGTTTCTGTTTCGGCGAGTGGCCGTGTGTGGCGGATGTTTATCTGATTCCGCAGTTGTATGCGGCGGAGCGCTTCGGTGTTTCGCTGGAGGCTTATCCGCGGATTTGTCGGGTGGCGGTGTTGGCGGCTGAGCATCCGGCGTTCATCAAGGCGCATCCGGCTAACCAGCCGGATACCCCTTAAAGCTTCACCTTGCCCCAATGTGGGAGATTCGGCGCCCGCCAAAAAAATCATAAAAACAAAACAGGTACCTTGCGATGCATAACCAGATTGCCAGCTTTCGCGCGGCACTCGACGCCCGTCCTGTGTCCCGCTATCAGTGGTTACTGCTGATCCTGCTCGCCTTGCTGCTGGTCACCGACGGCTATGACGCCCAGGTGCTCGGTTACGTGGTGCCGGCCCTGGCTCAGGACTGGGGGCTGGAGAAAGCCGCGTTCGGGCCGGTTTTCAGCGCCAACCTGTTGGGCCTCACGCTCGGTTCGCTCGCGGTGACGCCGCTGGCCGATCGCTTCGGCGTACGGCGGATCCTGCTCGCCTGCGTGTTGATCTACGCCAGCCTGACGGTGTTGATGGTGTTCGCCGATTCTCTGAACACCTTGATGATCGCGCGCTTCATCTGCGGCATCGGCATGGGCGGGGCGATGCCCAGTGCCATGGCCTTGATGTCGGAATATTCACCGCCTCGTCTGCGCACCTTGATGGTGACGCTGGCCGCTTGTGGGTTTTCGTTTGGCGGTGCGGCGGGTGGTTTTGTTGCTGCGGGCTTCATCGACCGCTTTGGCTGGCAAGCGGTGTTCCTTGCCGGTGGTGTCACGCCGTTGCTGCTGTTCCCGTTCCTGTGGTGGATGCTGCCGGAGTCGCTGCCACGTCTGCTGCGCGATGCACCGCCCTATGCGCGCCTGCGCAAAGTCACCGCGCGAATGCTGCCGGACTGGCAACCGCCGGCCGCGTCCGTCGAACAGAACAAGCGCGAGCAGGGCAGCAAATTGACCGTGGTCGAGCTGTTCCGCAACGGTTATGCGCGCCCGACCCTGCTGATCTGGGCGACGTTTTTTGTCAGCCTGATTCTGTTGTATTTCATGATCAGCTGGCTGCCGACGTTGTTGCTGGAAAGCGGTCTGAAACTCAATGAAGCCAACCTGGTGACCTCGATGTTCCTGTTCGCCGGCACCTTGGGCGCAGTATGCATGGCGTGGTTCGCCGACCGTTTGAAACGCAAGGTGCGGCTGCTCTGCGCAGTGATGGCCGGGGCGGCGCTGTGCACGATTCTGCTGGGTTTGAACCACGATAATCCACGTTATCTGGTGGCCTGCGTGTTTGCCGCCGGGTTCTGCATCATCGGTGGGCAACTGACGCTGAACGCCTTCGCCAGCAACTTCTACCCAGCGCATGTGCGGGCCACGGGCACGGGCTGGGCGTTGGGGGTAGGGCGCTTCGGTTCGATCCTCGGGCCGCTGTTCGGCAGCATGCTGCTGGCGATGCACATTCCGGTGACGCAGATTTTCTTCTTCTGCGCGATACCGGCGGTCATTGCGGCGCTGCTAATCATCCAGGTGCGCTCGCCTTCAGATATCCCGCAATCCAATGTGGGAGCGAGCTTGCTCGCGAAGAACGATAACGCAGTCTGACAGGAACAACGGTGGCGCCTGCTTCGCGGGCAAGCCACGCTCCCACAAGGGATCGTTGTGAGGCAGAAGGATGGGGCCACGCTGAACCCTGTGGGAGCGGGCTTGCTCGCGAAGGCGATTCAGGCTTCGATGCATTCATCGCTGACACCACGCTTTGCGAGCAAGCTCGCTCCCACACAGGGATTAGTGGACGACTGAATTCGGCGGCAGGTGCCCAAGCCGCTCAGTCAGGCGCAGGCGCTGGATCGGATCGTCGCTGAGCAGCAGCGCATGTTCCAGGTCGAAGCGCTCGGCGTTCGGGCAATCAAGCCGTTGATACAGGCTGGCGCGGGCCAGATAATCGGCGGCGCTGGCACCGCCCAGTTCCAGCACGCGTTCAGCATCGATCAGCGCGGCGATGTAATCCTCATGGGCCAGATGCAACTGCCGCAGGTTGCGTGACAGGCGCTGGAGCATCTGCTCTGGGCTGGCGGTGGCCAGATGGTCGGCATTGAGTTTGAGGTGCGCGCCGTACTGACGTTGCAACAACTCGCGACAGTCATTGGGGTACAGCCGCCGACCGCCGCAGGGATCCAGCAGGTGATCAGCACCGGGTACCCGCAGCAGGAAATGCCCCGGGAAGTTCACCCCGACCAGCGGAATCTCCAGACCACGGGCCAATTCCAGAGCAATCAGGGACAGGGTCAGCGGCTGGCCGCGACGGGTCTGCAACACTTTGTGCAACAACGCGACCTGTGGGCGTAGCGGCAGAAAATCGTCCTGAGAGAAGCCCAGATCATTCAACCGCCGCAGCAACGGTTGCGCCAGTTCGCTGACTGGCAGCATTGGCAAGCCGTAGCTGACGCGCTGTTGCAGCTCCTTGAAGTCCTGTTGCAGCGCTTCTACATCGAGGCCTTTTTCGTGCTCGGCAGCCATCCACAGCGCCGCTTCGAACAGCGCGGGCGGTGAACGGTGCAGACACTCGAAAAAGCGTTGGCGCGGACTCATCGAAATCTCCGGGGAATGCCTCGTTTTAGCCCCGTCCGCGCCATTCGTCCAGTACCGGCCAGGTTATGCCGCAAAGTCGCCGTCGAAGCGGGCGCTTATTCCGGTGCGCTTCAGCAATTTTTGGGCGCAAGCCTATACTGGCGTCTACCAGAAGTGATTCGGGAGCCTGCCGATGTTCGCTCTCATGCAAAGCACTCGCCTGGAATCGCTGCACCTCAGCGTTGACCCGGTCACCGGGTTGAAGGCGGTCATTGCCATTCATAACAGTCGCCTCGGGCCTGCCCTGGGCGGTTGCCGTTATCTTGCCTATCCCAACGACGAATCCGCAGTCGAGGATGCCATACGCCTCGCGCAGGGCATGAGCTACAAGGCGGCACTGGCCGGGCTCGATCAGGGCGGCGGGGTGGCGGTGATCGTGCGCCCGGCGCATGTGGAAAACCGCGCCGCGCTGTTCGAAGCGTTTGGCCGCTGCATCGAGCAGCTCGACGGTCGCTACATCACCGCCATCGACAGCGGCACTTCGGTGGCGGACATGGATTGCATTGCCCAGCAGACCCAGCATGTCACCAGCACCACCTCGGCCGGCGACCCGGCGCCGCATGCGGCGATGGGCGTGTTCACCGGGATTCGCGCTACCGCCATGGCGCGGCTGGGCAGCGACAATCTTGAAGGCTTGCGCGTGGCGATTCAGGGCTTGGGAAACGTTGGTTATGCACTGGCCGAGCAGTTGCACGCGGCAGGCGCCGAATTGCTGGTCAGCGACATCGACCACGGCAAGGTGCAACTGGCGATGGAACAGCTCAACGCGCATCCGATCGCCAACGATGCCTTGCTCAGCACACCTTGCGACATCCTTGCGCCGTGCGGCCTCGGCGGGGTGCTCAACAGTCACACGGTGACGCAACTGCGCTGCTCGGCGGTGGCCGGTTCGGCGAACAATCAACTGACGCATCTGGATGTGGCTGATCAGCTGGAGCGGCGCGGGATTCTTTATGCGCCGGATTATGTGATCAATGCGGGCGGGTTGATTTATGTCTCGCTCAAGCATCGCGGCGAAGAGCTGGGGACAATTACTGCGCACCTGTCGAAGATCAGTTCGCGGCTGACCGAGGTGTTTGCCCATGCGCAGGCCGAGAAGCGCTCACCGGCGCGGGTGGCGGATGAGTTGGCGGAGAAAGTCCTGTATCGCTGAAAAGCAAAAGATCGCAGCCTGCGGCAGCTCCTACATATGGAATGCGTATTCCCTGTAGGAGCTGCCGCAGGCTGCGATCTTTTCGATTCAAACGTGGTTACTTGGCAGCTTTCGCCGCTTTTGCCGGTTTGACCGGTGCCTCATCGGATTTTACCGACTCAACCTCTTCAGCCACTGGCTCGGCCGGTGCATTGATCAGCTCCGACAGCGCATCAGGCTGGCTCTTGAAGGCCTTGGCGAACACATCGCGGTTCTTCGCCATGTAGATTCCGACTTCTTCAACCTGCTGCTCGTTCAGCGACGGCACGGCTTTTTGCAACACTTCGGACAGCATCTCGGCCAGTTCGAGCATTTTGTCATGACGGTCAGCTTCGGCTTTATCCATGAACAAGCGCTCCAGATCTCGGCTGCTGCGGTATACCACTTCGACGGCCATTCACCACCTCACATGCCTTCACATTTAGTTGTCTTAGCGACTACTGTATTTATATACAGCGAAAGGATAAGCGAATCCCTGCGCTTTGGGTAGTGGCTTTTCAATGTAGACCGGATTCGGCATTTTTCCTGATGCACGCGCCTCAAACAAAACGACCCGCACACGGCGGGTCGTTTGGTTTATTTGGTTTCAGAACTTACCGCTGGCGTAACCGCCATCGATGGGCATGATCACACCCGTGACGTATGCGGATTGATCGCTGAGCAGCCAGAGCACCGCGTTGGCCACTTCGTCCGCCGTGCCGAAGCGCTTCATCGATGTCACGTTGATTTTGCGCTGGGTGTTTTCCGGTGCGGCTTTCAGGCGTGCCTCGCTATTCATGCCGCCGAGGATCGGCCCGGGGGCGACCGCATTGACGCGAATGCAGCCGCCGTCTTCCAGCCGCGCATTCTCGATCGACGCCACCTGGGTCATGCCGTTGATCGCCTGCTTGCTGGCGACATAGGCGACCTGGCCGCCAATCGGTACCACGCCGGCGCAGGACGAGGTATTGACGATGGCCCCGGTGCCGCGGGTGAGCATCAGTTGCAGTTCATGGCGCATGCAGTGGTAGGTGCCGTTGACGTTGATGTTCATCACCTTCATCCAGTCGTCCGGGCACGATTGCGCGAGTGCTCCGTACTTGGCAGTCACGCCGGCATTGTTGAACGCGCAATCGAGGCGGCCGTAGGCCGAACGAATGGTCGCGAACGCCTGCTCGACCTGCTCCGGATCACCGACATCGCAGGCGATAAAGCGGCAGTGTTCACCCAGCCGATCAGCCAGCGCCGCGCCTTTTTCTTCGTCCCGACCGAACACGATCACATCGGCGCCGGCCTTGATCAGGCGTTCGCTGACGGTTTCGCCAATGCCGCTGGTGCCGCCGGTGACCAGGCAGACTTTTCCCAGAAAATCGTACATATGTCGCATCTCCTTATGCCAACGCGGGGCGTAAATATTTCGGGTTTACGCAGCAATACACCCGATCCAGTCGCGGATTGCTTTTGTCACTGAAGCACTGGCTGTCCCATCGGCATTTGTGGATGTCGGCGGAGCGGCCCTGCAGGGTTTTGTTGATCAGGTCGTTGTCGGCAAACAGCGCCCGCGACATCCCCACCCAATCGCATACGCCGTCGGCCACCAACTGCTCGGCCTTGTCCAGACCGTCGATGAAACCGGCGTAACCCACCGGTACTGTCGACACCGACTTGATCGCCCGCACTCCGGCTTGCAGGTAGTGGTCCATGGTCTCCGAATGCACAATCAACTGGCCGAAGGTCGCGCCCATGCACATCGAACATTCCAGCGCGGCAACGCCGGCCTGACAGAGCGCCTGCACGGTTTCCTTGAGGTCCGGATATTGCAGCCCTTCAGCGCCCAGACGGTCGTCGATGCCCAGACGAATAGTGACGATCAGTTGGCCCTGGGTGCGCTCGCGGATGGCCTTGACCACGTCGAGCAACAGTCGCGCACGGTTCTCTTCGCTGCCGCCATATCGGTCAGTGCGCTTGTTGGTGTGCGGCGAAAGAAAACTGCTCAGCAGGTAGCCGTTGGACGCCTGCAACTGCACCAGACGTGCGCCGTTGGTCCAGGCCAGCCAGGCGGAGTGGGCGAACTGCTCGATCACCAGGGCGATATCGCTTTCGTCCATGATCCGCACGCGGTAATCCGGATCGAGTTTCGACACGCGCGGGCAGGGCACGCCACTCGGGGTCAGCACGGCAACGCCGGTGTGGGTGGTGGTGCCCTGACCGCCGTAATGCTGCAGTTGCACACCTACCGGCGTGTTGACCTGCTCGGCCATCGCGAACATCGCCTTGAGCGATTCGCCCTGCTGCTGTTCGAACAGGCCGAGCCCGGTGCTCTGCAGACGCGATTGCGGCGAGACCGTGGCGTTGCACAGAAACGCCATGGAGCAACCGCCCTCCATGATGCCCTGATAGAACTCGATCATGGCGGGCGTCACACACCCGCTGTGATCGGCCAGGTCCACGCCCATCGACGCGAAGAACAGCCGATTGCGCAACTCCAGCCCGCCGGCCAGCCGCAGGGGCTCCAGCACGTGGGGATAGCGCGGCATCATGCTTCCTTCCTTTGTTCGGGCATCGCCGAAGCTTGGTCGAAGGTCATCCACAACGGTTGGCCGAGGACGGGCGCCGGAACCGGGGCGGTTTCTTCGTGGGAGAAGTAAGCGAACTGTTTGAGCACTTCGCGCCACTTGAAGCGCAACGGCGAATCCAGCTCTGCCAGGTGCAGTTTGAGCGTGCCGGCCTTTGTCGCGTCGCTGGCGTGCAGCGATTGCAACGGCAGGCTGATCATCCCTTCGTTTTCCAGGTACAGGTAGACGTGTCCACGCTCGGAAGCCTCGAGCGGGCTGTCGCATTGCACTTGCAGGCCGGCCATCGACAGCAGCTCCAGACGGGCGGAGAGGTGACGTCCGGAATCCAGGCGCACCAGCACTTCATGGCGTATGCCCTTGAGCGGACGGAACCAGCAGGCGGGGTCGATGTTGATATTGCGCATGCGCTTGAACACCGGCATCTTGATCACTTCACCGTGCAGGCGAATGTCGGCCACCAGCTCGCCACGCTGGAAGAATCGCGCACGCTTGTCGACCTTGCGCCCCCGCGGCTGGGCCATGCCTTCGTAGTCGCCAACCAGCACATCCACCTGAAACGAAGACTCGGTGTAACGGGGAAAACTCGACAGCAGATCAACGATGGAAATCGACACCTCACCGCGGGCATAACCGCTGTGCTCGTAGAACTGCGCGTACATGGCCTGGCGTGCCGCTTCGATCAGCATCAGGCCGGGCACGTGCTCGTGGTGCTTGCGGTAGAAAAAGTAATTGGCGGTGTCGTTGAACAGGGTGAAATAGAGCAGACCCTGCTGCGGGCAGCCGTCCAGGTTTTTCAGGACATCATGTACCTGCCGGCGCTGATCGAGGCTCAGGCCGTTGCCGCAACCGGGCAGTCGAGCCAGTTTGGCCTCGGTGCTTTCCAGCACCCAGATGCCGCTGAGGATCAGGTGGTCGGTGGCCTTTTCGTAATTCGTCAGCAGTTCCGGCAGACAGTCCGACAGGCCTGCCTGTTCGAGCTCTTCCAGGTCAATGATGGTTGGCAGCGAGCGCAGCACCAGACGCTCGCTGTCGAGCCGATAGGCCTGATTGACGATCTCCAGATCCATTGGATCAAGGTTCGCCCGTTGCACGATGGCGGCCGGCAGCCAGGCCGGCAGCAAGTGGTGAGCGTCGTAAATCAGCACGTCGTCATCGTGGCCCTTGTGGACGATGTCTTTGGCAACTTTCCTGTGCATGTCGATCATGATCATCCCTCTGTGTTGAACGTTGGTTGTAAGGCAGTTGCTATCCATGGCGTGAAATCGACCCACACCGAAAGGTGCTGCTCGACGCGTGTCAGCAGCTTCAGTTGATGTGTTTTCTTGTTTTCTTGTTTTCTTGTTTTCTTGTTTTCTTGTTATCGAGTGTCGGGCAGGGTTACTGCACCGTGATGTAGCAGGCGCCCAGGGTTCGGTTGTCCAGAACCTGCAGCGGCGCCAGCCATTTGTAGTCGATGCCGCCACGTCTGAGCAGGCGTCCGATGGCAACCGGGGACACTGACACCAGATGTGAAACGCCGCAGGTTCGGGCGTACTCCAGCGTGGCCATGAACAGGCCAACGGTGTTTTCGTCGGACATCATCTGTTCGTTTTTGCCGCCCTCGGCATCAAGGTCCAGTGAGGTGAAGCGCGACAGCTCCCAGATGTCATCGCCGCATGGGGCAGGCTTGTCGCCGAGCAACGAGGTGAACACTTCACTCAGCAGATACGGCTGGGTGGTGGGCAGCAGGCGGGCGCATCCCTTGATGTTGCCGTCGTGCTCTTCGGCGACAATGTAGTGAGTGCCGCTGTGATCAAATTGGTCGAATTCGAAATCGTCCGGCGTGGATAATTGCCAGCCGAGGCGTTCGACGAACACCTGATAGCGATATTGAGCCAAGCGTTGACGCTTTAGTGTCGTCAACTCGTCATAACGTCCTGACAAGTAATCCATCACAGATTCCGTTTAGTGATTGGTTGGGTGGCGATTAAAGTGCACACTGCGCTCGCATACTACCTGTCACCCTTGACAGCTAGCGGAAACATTTGGAAATATGCTAGGCATGTTGGCAAGAGGCCGACAGCATTAACTGTGGGAAAGGAATCTCTATGTCATATTGGCAGGCTGAACTGTTGGAAAACGCCATGTCTGCAACGGATGTCGAGTTGTTGTTCGACAGTATCAAGACCGTCGCCAGGCAGTTGGAGTTTGATTATGTGGCTTACGGGTCACGCCGACTTTTCCCCATCACCAAACCCTGTCTTTTTCTCGCCAATAATTATTCGCCCGCCTGGCAAGCTGCCTATTCCGCCAATCGTTACCTGGACATCGATCCTTACGTCCAGCGCGCAATGCGCAGCGTGAAACCGGTGCTGTGGGACGCTGAACTCAAGGCTCAGATGCCCGAATTCTGGCAGGATGCGCAGGCTCACGGGCTCTCGGAGGGCTGGGGGCAGACGCTGCTCAACAGCGAAACTCAAGGGCTGGTGACCTTTGCCCGGGGCGGCGGGACGATCACCGCGCAGGAACTCGAAACCAAACAGGCGCAGCTGTCCTGGCTGGCCCAGATTACTCACCTGGGGCTGACGCGCCTGCAGATGCGCGGCGCCGATTCGGTGCTCCCGGTGCCGATAGAACTGTCGCAGAGAGAAAAGGAAATCCTGCAATGGACCGCTGACGGAAAGTCATCGGACGATGTTTCGGTGATCCTCGGCATCAGCAAAAGGACAGTAAACTTCCATATTAACCATTGCCTGAAAAAACTCGGTTGCCAAAACAAGATCGCCGCTGCAGTTAAAGCTTCGCTGATGGGGCTGCTGTGGAAATAATTACCCTGGTCATTTATTGGATAACTAACTGGTGAATAACCGGAGTGTTTGTGCGCGAGTTCACAGATTTTCCCGATTAATAATATTTCATTTATAAGCTAATGCCTTTTCAAGCGTAACGAATTCATCAAGAAACTTCAGTTATAGCGTCACAAACATTCCTGTCGACGGTGCCTGCTCAACGGTGCGACCAAACGCCACGGCGCAGGTTTCATGCCGGCTCGCCATGATGCGTGGCCTCGTTTCTGCATGGCGCATAGCGCATACGGAAAACCGTCACGTCCAACCGGCATCATCCGCTCGCATCGGGCTAAGGAACATCATCGTGAAAATCAACTGGGCCGAGAAACTGCGGCAAAACGTGCATCAACTGGCCGAGTCCCTGGGCAACCTGTTCGTCGAGACCTTCCACTACCTGGCGCTGTTCGCCATTGGTGCGGTGACCGCATGGGCGGCGGTGATGGAATTTCTCGGCATGCTCGAAGAAGGCCACATCAAGATCGATGACATTCTGTTGCTGTTCATCTATCTGGAACTGGGGGCAATGGTCGGGATTTACTTCAAGACCAACCACATGCCGGTGCGCTTCCTGATCTACGTGGCGATCACTGCGCTGACCCGCCTGCTGATCTCCAACGTCTCGCACCACAACCCGCCGGACATGGGCATCATCTACCTGTGCGGCGGCATTCTGCTGTTGGCGTTCTCGATCCTGGTGGTGCGTTACGCCTCGTCGCAATTTCCGTCGGTGAAGATCGAAAAACCGCAACGCAAGCTCGGCGCCGGCTCCGGTGAACACCCCGAGATCGAGAAGGGCGAGCTTTAAAGGCCCATCGACGGCCGAGGCTGGCCGTTGCTCTGCTGCGGTGGCGGGGGCAGCCCGCCGCCGCTGGTCATTGCTTCGAGGATCGCCATGGCGCTATGGCCTTGCTCGATGGCGATGCCGAATTGGATGCTTTGCACCAGCCGCTTGAGCCGTACCGGATCGTTGCGCTGTTCGGCGCTGATCATCCGTTTGGCGACGATCCGGCCGCTGTTGGACAGGGTCAGCATGATGCTGCCGTCCAGCCCCTGAATGCTCAGGTTGATCTGATAGTCCGGCGCGAAGGCATCGGTAATGATCTGAAAAGGGTTGTCCATGATGCGTCACCGCCTGATTGAACGTGCAGTTGTTGACCGGCCGTGATCGGGTTGGTTCGCAATACCTGATCATCGGCGATTCCGTGGCCTGTGTTGTTGCGTTTTGTAGGAGCTGCCGAAGGCTGCGATCTTTTGATCTGCGCTGTTTTGACTTCGGTCATGAAGATCAAAAGATCGCAGCCTCGTTGCACTCGACAGCTCCTACACAGCTCCTGCACAGGTCATAGCAAGGGCTGTGCCGGGAAAATTGTTGGACAATGGATACGGCATAAAAAAGGCGAGCCCATGGCTCGCCTTTGTCATTTGTGGCCCGTTTCAGGGCAGAACCGAGTAGATGATCGCCGACAGTGCAATCAGGCCGATCAGCACCACGAACACGTTGGACGCCTGTCCCGAGTACTGGCGCAAGGCTGGCACACGGCGGATGGCGTACATCGGCATCAGGAACAACAGGCAGGCAATCACTGGCCCGCCGAGGGTTTCGATCATGCCGAGGATGCTCGGGTTGAACGTCGCCACGGCCCAGCAGCTGAGGATCATGAACAGCGCGGTCGCACGGTTCAGCCAGCTCGCCGACATCACCTTGCCACGGCCGCGCAGGCTCTTGACGATCATGCCCTGAAAGCCTTCGCTGGCGCCGATGTAGTGGCCGAGGAAGGATTTGGTGATCGCCACCAGCGCGATCAGCGGCGCGGCGTAAGCAATGACCGGGGTCTGGAAGTGGTTGGCCAGGTACGACAGGATCGAAATGTTCTGCGCCTTGGCCGCGGCCAGATCGGCCGGCGACAGCGCCAGCACGCAGCTGAAGCAGAAGAACATCACCGTCACCACCATCATCCCGTGGGCCATGGCGAGGATGCCGCTGCTCTTGCGTTCGGCCTCGGCGCCGTAGCGCTGCTTCTGGTCAACCGCGAAGGCGGAGATGATCGGCGAGTGGTTGAACGAGAACACCATCACCGGGATCGCCAGCCACAGGGTCTTGAGGAACGTCGACAGCGGCATCGCTTCCTTGGCGCTGGCGAAGAACGCGCCGTTCCAGTTGGGGATCAGGCTCAGGCCGAGCAACAGCAGCGCGGCGACGAACGGATAGACCAGCACGCTCATGGCTTTGACGATCACGTTCTGCCCGCAGCGCACGATCGCCATCAGGGCGAGGATCAGCACCAGCGACAGGATTGCCCGAGGTGGCGGGGCAATGTGCAGTTGATGTTCGAGAAAACTGCTCAGGGTGTTGGTCAGTGCAACGCTGTACACCAGCAGGATCGGGAAGATCGCGAAGAAGTACAGCAGGGTGATCAGCTTGCCGGCACCGATGCCGAAATGTTCTTCAACGACTTCGGTGATGTCGCCCGAACGCCCAGACAAGACGAAGCGGGTCAGGCCCCGGTGGGCGAAAAAGGTCATCGGGAACGCCAGCAACGCCAGAATCAGCAACGGCCAGAAACCGCCGACGCCGGCATTGATCGGCAGAAACAATGTGCCGGCACCAATCGCGGTGCCGTACAGGCCGAGCATCCAGGTGGTGTCGGATTTGCTCCAGCCCTTGTGGGCAATTTCGGTATTGCGTGTGCGATCTACAGCGGGATTTTCGGCAGCAGGTGTACGTACATCGGTCATCGTTTTTGCCTCGTTATTATTTTTGCTCGGGCTCACGGTTGGCGGGCCGCAAGTTGCGACCCGCCGGGACGGTCAGGTAATGCGCGTCAGCATTCCACCCAGTTCACAGCCAGGCCGCCCCGTGAAGTCTCTTTGTATTTGTCGTGCATGTCGGCGCCGGTATCGCGCATGGTGCGGATTACCCGGTCGAGGGAAATGAAGTGTTTGCCGTCGCCGCGCAGGGCCATTTGCGTGGCGTTGATCGCCTTCACGGCGGCGATGGCATTGCGCTCGATACACGGCACCTGCACCAGGCCGCCGACCGGGTCGCAGGTCAGGCCGAGGTTGTGTTCCAGGCCGATTTCAGCGGCGTTTTCCAGTTGCTCCGGGGTTGCGCCGAGCACTTCAGCGAGGCCCGCCGCGGCCATGGCGCAGGCCGAACCGACTTCGCCCTGACAGCCGACTTCGGCGCCGGAGATCGAGGCATTTTTCTTACACAGAATGCCGACGGCGGCGGCGCCCATGAAGAACGCGACCACGTCATCGTCAGACGCGTCCGGATTGAATTTCATGTAGTAGTGCAGCACCGCCGGGATGATCCCGGCCGCGCCATTGGTCGGCGCGGTGACCATGCGCCCGCCGGCAGCGTTCTCCTCGTTGACCGCGAGGGCGAACAGATTGACCCACTCCATCGCCGACAGCGTCGAACTGATGACATTCGGCTTGCCGATTTCCAGCAGGCTGCGGTGCAATTTCGCCGCGCGGCGCGGCACGTTCAGCCCACCGGGCAGGATGCCTTCGTGGCGCAAGCCCTGTTCGACGCACTCGCGCATCACCGACCAGATGTGCAGCAAGCCGCTACGGATTTCAGCGTCGCTGCGCCAGGCCCGTTCGTTGGCCATCATCAGCTCCGACACGCGCAAGTTGTGCTGCTTGCACAGGTTCAGCAATTCGGCAGCGCTGGAAAAATCGTATGGCAACACCACGTCGCCGGCCGGCGCCACACCGGACTCGGCTTCCGCCGCTTCGATGATGAAACCGCCGCCAATCGAGTAGTACGTTTGCGTGAACAGCTCGGCGCTTTCGCCAAAGGCTGTCAGCGACATGGCGTTGGGGTGGTAGGGCAGGCTTTCATCCAGCAGCAGGAGATCGTGCTGCCAGTTGAAGGAAATTTCTCTCTGGCCGGCCAGCAGCAACAGGCCGCTTTCGCGCAGTTGCTGGATGCGTGGATCGATGGTCGCCGGATCAATGCTGTCCGGCCATTCGCCCATCAGGCCCATGACCGTCGCGCGGTCGGTGGCGTGGCCGACACCGGTGGCCGACAGCGAACCGTACAAACGGATTTCCACGCGGCGCACATCGTTGAGCAACCGTTGATCGATCAGCGCCTGGGCGAAGGTCGCGGCGGCGCGCATCGGGCCAACGGTGTGGGAGCTGGACGGGCCGATGCCGACTTTGAATAGATCGAAAACACTGATAGCCATGCTAAACCCTTACAAACAATGGAGTAGGAATCGCTGCCATTTTTTGTAGGACAAGCGCAATGTCGGCGATACTGCCTACGTCAGATCTACGTGACCAACGAAACTTCCTAAGAAAGCCTTTAGCAGGACTAAACGATGAGTCGTCAATTGCATGCCCAGACCTACGTCTGGCTGCAGGTGTTTTCCTGTGCCGCGCGGCACCTGTCGTTCACCCGTTGCGCTGAAGAGCTGCACATCACTCCGGGGGCGGTCAGCCAGCAGATTCGCCAGCTGGAAGAGCGCCTCGGTTTTCGCCTGTTCCACCGACGAGCGCGGGGCGTGGAGTTGAGTGCGGAAGGCCAGCGGTTAGCGATTACCGTCAACGAGGCCTACGGCAGCATTGATGCGGAATTGCGTCGACTGGATGCCGGGATGATCAGCGGGATTCTGCGGGTGCGTTCGATTCCGTCGTTCCTCAGCAAATGGCTGACCCCGCGCCTGCCGCGTCTGCAACAGCGCTATCCGGACATCCAGTTGCGGCTGGTGGCCGAGGACAGCAGCGTGCCGTTGCATGAGGGCGACTTTGATCTGGCGATTGACCTGAATGACGGCAGCTATCCGGGGCTGTTATCCACAGCCTTGCTCGACGAACAGATTTTCCCGGTGTGCGCGCCGAGTTTGCTGCGCGGGCGTCCGCCGCTGCATGGGCCGGCGGACCTGGTGCATTTCCCGTTGTTGCACGACATCACCGCCTGGCGGGGCAGTTATGAATATGCGGAATGGGAGTTTTATCTGAACGCGATTGGCTTTGAAGGCGCCGACGTACGGCGTGGGCATACGTTCAATCGCAATCACCTGACCATCGAAGCGGCGATCGCCGGTATGGGCGTGGCGATTGCCCGGCGCACGTTGCTCAACGATGAGCTGGAGCGCGGGACGTTGATTGTGCCGTTCGGCCTGTCGGTGCCCAACCACAAACGCTACGTGCTGCTGTATGCGCCGGGGGCCTTGAGCCATCCGGGCGTGCGCGCGGTGCATGACTGGCTGGTGGAGGAGGCGGGGATTTTCCGTAGCTTGCACCCGTTGAACGACGGGCAATTGTGAGCAGATTTTGCAGGGTTGCGAAGCGACCCAACTCCCAACCTTACCAGTGACTTGCCCGGTTGTCCGGCTTTTTTTGCGAATGAATCTTTATCTTTTTTCAGGGGTTGAAATGTTCGCCGGTCGGGCCGATTGTTGTAACCAGGAGGTCAGGAAATCCAATTCAAGGCCTCTGGCGAGCTAGCTGAAATAAGGGATGAACTATGCAAATCCAAGTCAACAGCGATAACCATATTCAAAGCAGCAAGCGACTGGAGGAGTGGGTACGTACAACTATTGAGAGCACGCTCGAACGTTATGAAGAAGACCTGACCCGTGTCGAAGTCCACCTGAGCGACGAGAACGGCGACAAACCAGGTCCCCATGACTTGCGCTGCCAACTGGAAGCGCGGCCAAAAGGCCATCAACCGATTTCCGTCACCCACAAAGCCGATTCGCTGGAACAGGCGATCGACGGTGCAGCCGAAAAACTGGAACACGCGCTGGAGCACCTGTTTGGCAAACTGCGAGGCAAACCCCGCGCCGCCATCGTGCCATTCAGCAAGGCGAATGACGCACTGCTGGAAGAAGAGTTTCTCGAGAACGAACAGGCAGCGATCAACAGTTGATGCGCTGATTTTTCAAGCCACCCAATGAGAACGGGCCTGCGCAAGCAGGCCCGTTTTTGTTTGTGTTGCTGAACAGTGTGGCGAGGGAGCTTGCTCCCGCTGGGCTGCGAAGCGGCCCCAATACCTGCACGGCGTTCAACAGCCAGACTGTATTCAGCAGGATTTACGGCTGCTCCGTAGCCGAGCGGGAGCAAGCTCCCTCGCCACAGTTTTCTTAGAACGCTACAGACGTTTGTACATACACCGTGCGTGGCTCACCGACGTACTTGCCCTTGTTGTTGTCATCGAACGAGCGGGTGAAATACTGGGTGTTGAAAATGTTCTTCACCCCCACCGCCACGTTCAGATCCGACAATTGCGTGCCGAAGTCATAACCGGCGCGGCTGCTGAACAGCATGTAGCCGGGGATCTTGCCGGTGCTGCCGTCGGCGCTTTCCCTGGAGGTGTTGGCATTGTCGGCGAACTGGTCGCTCTGGAAGCTGCTGTCGACATTGAGTTTCCACGGGCCTTCGGTGTAACCGACGCCAATCGTGCCTTTGTGTTTCGACGAGAACGGCACGCGATTGCCCTTATTTGGCCCGTCCTCACGGATGGTCGCGTCAACATAGGCATAAGTGGCGTACACATCGAAACCGGCGAGTGCCGGGCTCAAGTCATCCAGCGCGTAGTTGACGCTGGTCTCGATGCCCTGATGGCGGGTCTCGCCCCGGGCGATCACCGAATCGTTGGTCTGGTTGCTTTCGTACTGGTTGTCGAAGTTGATCAGGAACGCACCGATTTCCGCGCGCAGGGTGCCGTTGTCATAACGGGTTCCGAGTTCCCAGGTGCGGGCCTTCTCCGGTTTGACTTCGCCGCTGCTCACACGGTTGGGCATCTGACTGTATTGCACGCTGCCGAACGAACCTTCGGTGTTGGCGTACAGATTCCAGCTGTCGCTCAGGTGATACAGCACGTTCAGCGCCGGCAGCGCGGTGTTGTAGTCGCCCTTGTATTTGACGTCGGTCAGGTTGTTGGTCTGCTGCGACTCGATCATCTCGTAACGCACGCCCGGAGTGATGGTCCATTTGCCGATGTCGATGCGATCGTCGACGAACAACGCATTGGCTTCGGTGCCACCGCGGGTGTCGCGGTCGTTGCGGCTGTCGGTAGTCGGGTATTGGTTGCTGCTGATCGGCGTGCGATAGCGCAACTCGTGGCCGGCCTCGTTGATGTAGCGGTAACCGACGCCTACTTCATGGCTGGTCGGGCCGAGGTCGAAGCCTTGGGCGAAACGTGTTTCGAAACCGCGTACCCAATATTCGCGCGGTGACAGCGAGAGGAAACTGCCCTGATCCAGATAACCGCTGCGCAGGGTCTTGGTGAAGAAAGTGTTGGCGGTGAATTCGCGGCGATCTTCCTGATAGCGATAGCCGAAGTTGAACATCGTCCGACGGCCCCAGAACTGATCTTTCAGGCGTGTCGACTGATACGGATCGGCGTTGTAATCGGCAACGCTGAGGCCGCCGGGCATGTCGGCCTTGCCTTCGTAATACTGGGCCATGGCGTTGAAGCTGTTGGCCTCGTCGAGCTGATATTTGCCCTTGAGGATCAGGTCGTCGATTTCGCTGTCGCTGTGTTCACGCCAGTCACCGCCACGGGTGCCGGAGTAAAGCAGCGCGCCGCCCAGACCATTTTCGTTGGTGCCGCCGGCCAGCAGGTTGGCGCTGGTCTTGAAGCCGTCATGGCTCGACGACGGACTGGTCTCCGTCTGGAAACCACCCTTGACCGTCGGCTCATCCGGGATGGCACGGGTTACGAAGTTGACCACCCCGCCAACGTTCTGCGGGCCGTAACGCACGGCGCCGCCGCCACGCACCACGTCCACGGCATCCATGTTGCCCATGCTGATCGGCGCAAACGACAACTGCGGTTGGCCGTACGGTGCGAACGGCACGGGAATGCCGTCCATCAGTACGGTCGAGCGCGCGGCCAAGCGCGGATTGAGACCGCGAATGCCGAAGTTCAGCGCCATGTCGTGGCTGCCGGTGCCGTTGTTTTCCGGGGCATTGACCCCGGGGATGCGGTTGAGCACGTCGCGCGCCTGAGTCGCGCCTTGACGTTCGAAGTCTTCGCGGCGGATCACATCGCGGGCGCCGGGGTGTTCGAACACGTTGACCTGCGCCGCTTCACCGAGCCAGTCACCGACGACCTTCGAGGTGTCCAGCTCCAGCGCCGTGTCGCCGACCGGTTGCAGGCTGAAGGCATTGTTGCCCTCGGCGCGGGCTTGCAGGCCGGTGCCTTCGAGCAGCGCATCGAGACCTTGTTCGGCGCTGTAGCTGCCTTCGAGGCCACGGCTTTGCACGCCGCTGGTGATTTGTGAGCCGAAGGAAATCAGCACGCCGGCTTCACGACCAAACTGGTTGAGGGCGTTTTCCAGCGACGCCGGAGCGATGTGGTAAACCTTGGTTTCGGCAGCCATGACCGGTAGGGCGCTGAAGCTCAGGCTGGCGCCCAGTATGAGGTTGCGCAGGCGGCGGGCCAGTGGCGTGAGACGGGTGGGGTGCATGAAGGTTGATCCTGAGAAGGTTGAATCAAGGGGGCTTTCCTTCTCTGTCACGCCAGATCTGAAAAACGGCTCACGGTTTACGAATATTTTTTGAATGACTGCTTTTGTGGCTAGGGAGCAAGCCCCCTCGCCACTGTTTTGTTTTAAACCCGGGCCTCGACGCTCACCCAATAACGAGTAAACCGCCGCACTTTCACCGGCAGACTGATTTGCAGCAGATCAAGAATCCGCTCGCTGTCGTCCAGTGGATAGGTCCCGGAGATCAGCAAGTCGGCCACCTTCGCATCGCAATGCAACTGGCCGCGACGGTAGCGGCCGAGCTCTTCAATAAATTCGCCCAGGCGCATGTGCGCGGCAACCAGCATACCTTCGGCCCAGGCGCCGCTGTTGGCGTCCAGTGGCTTGGCTTCGCTGACCGAAGTGGCGCTGAAACTCAGCTGACGGGCAACGGGTAGCCACATCGGCTCGCGCCCGGGGCGGGTCAATTCGACCTGGCCTTCGAATAGCGCCACCTGCGTGCGATCGGCAAATTGCCGGACGTTGAGCCGGGCAGCAGCGGTTCTCAACAGCCCTTGCGCCGTGCGCACTTCGAACGCTTGTGCGGTGCTCAGGAGGATCTCGCCTTCCAGCAAACGGATCAGCCGTTGCGTGCTGTCCACGTCCGCCGCACTCGCGGTGTTGAGCTGCAACTGGCTGCCCGCACCCAGCGTAACTTTGCGGCGCTCCCCCAGCGGACTGCGGTAATCGGCGAGCAGCGTCGGCAGCGGATTGTGCTCGCGCATGCCCCAGGTGACGGCAGAACCGGCACCGAGAAGCAGCAGCAATTTGAGCGCCTGACGGCGACTGGAAGACTTTGGCCCGTTCAACGCGGCGTGGGCCAATGGCGACGCCACGCCGCGCAAGCGCTGGTTGACTCGCTGCATGTGCTCCCACGCGCGACGATGTTCGCTGTGGGCGTCCAGCCATTGTTGCCAGGCTTGTTGCTGACGCGGGGAGAGCGTGCCTTGCTGCATTTCCATCAGCCAGTGCACGGCCTGTTCGGCCACTTGCGCGGAGAAATCCGGAGCGCGGTTCATAGGGCGAAATAGCAGCGCAGGGCGGCTTTGTGCAGATGACGTTTGACCGTGGCCACCGAGATGCTCAGCTCGGTGGCGATTTGCGGATAAGTCAGGCCATCGACCTGCGCCAGCAAAAAGGCGCGCTTGACCAGACGCGGCAAGCCATCGAGCAGCTGGTCCAGCTCGATCAGGGTTTGCAGGATGATCGCTTTGTCTTCTTCCGATGGCGCGGTCACTTCCGGCATCTGCGCCAGGGTGTCGAGATAGGCGCGTTCCAGATCCTGACGGCGGTAATGATTGAACAGCACACGTTTGGCGAGGGTGGTGAGAAAGGCGCGCGGTTCGATGATCACTGCGGGGTCGCGAGCGCTGAGCACGCGGATGAAAGTATCTTGCGCCAGATCCGCCGCGCTGTCCGGGCAGCCGAGTCTGCGCCGCAACCAGCCGGTGAGCCAGCTGTGGTGGTCGTGGTAGAGCGATTCGACGGGATGGGCGGACGACAAGGGTATTACTCCGGGCGCATGATCGATGCGTTAGAGAACAAGAACTGTTCGCATTGTAGGGGCGGGCGAGGGTGTCCGGCAATCAGATGCTTTTGCGTATGAGAATATTTATCATTAATATTGCTCGCCTGTTGGTTCGGCTCGTTGGCCGGACGTTTTTTCGTTTCAGGGTCGAAACATGAAAGGCAAACTCGCCTCACTTCCCATGTCCTATCGTCTGGCCGTCACCTCGCGGGTGCTGGCGGCGGTGTTCGGCGGCTATCTGGTCGCGGCGCTGGCCAGTGTCGCGCTGACGATGTGGCTGCCGTTGAGCCGCGCCGAAGCGGTGGTGACCGGTATGACCATTTCCTTTCTGGTCTATCTGGTCGCGGTGCTGTGGTGCTTCGCTTGCCGCACGGCGTGGTCGGCGTGGGTCGGTTTGCTGGTGCCCAGCGTGATTCTGGCGACGGTGTCGGGTGCCGCGCGGGGCTTGGGTTACGCATGAAAGAGGGCTTTCGTCAGTCGATGGCCTGGCTGCACACCTGGACGGGGCTGGTGTTCGGCTGGCTGCTGTTTGCGATTTTTCTGACCGGGACGCTGGCCTATTTCAAGGATGAGATCAGCCACTGGATGCAGCCGGAAATTCCCGCGCGGCCGATTAATGCCGAAGCGAGCCTGACCCTGGCGCAAAGTTACCTGCAGCAACACGCCGCCGGCGCCTCGCGCTGGCTGATCGACTTGCCCGACGCCCGCGATCCCGGCCTGACGGTGCGCTGGCAACAGGCTCCGAACACACCGGGCGAGCGCGGCAAGTTCGAATCCAGAACACTCGACGCGCAGACCGGCAGTGAAGTCCAGGCCCGCGAAAGCCTGGGCGGCGAGTTCTTCTATCGCTTCCATTTCCAGCTGCAAATGCCTTATCCATGGGGCCGCTGGCTGGCGACGATGGCGGCGATGGTGATGTTCGTCGGGCTGATCACCGGCATCATCACCCACAAGAAAATCTTCAAGGACTTCTTCACCTTTCGCCCGCGCAAAGGCCAGCGTTCATGGCTCGACGGGCATAACGCGGTCGGCGTGATGGTGTTGCCGTTTCACTTGATGATCACCTACAGCAGCCTGGTGATTTTCATGGCGATGGTCATGCCGGCGAGCATTCTGGCGTCCTATAACGGCGACGTGCGCACCTTTTACGACGAAGTTTTTCCGGCATCGAAGACCCCTGAGCGAGCCAACCGGGCGGCGCCGCTGAGCCCGATGGCTCCACTTCTGGCCAAGGCCAGCGAGCAGTGGGCGGGAGGCAGCACCGCGCGGCTGACGGTGAACAATCCGGGGGACGCGAATGCCTCGGTGGTGCTGTCGCGCCGTGGCGACCGCGTCGTCCACGATTTCGGGCGCGCGGTGACGTTCAATGGCGTCACCGGCGAGCGCCTCGGCAGCACGCCGGAGCAGCCCGTGGCGATGGCGGTCGGCGGCACGTTCTACGGTTTGCACATGGGCCACTTTGCCGGGTCGACATTGCGCTGGCTGTATTTCATCTGTGGTCTGGCGAGTACCGCGATGATCGGCACCGGGCTGGTGATCTGGCTTGGCAAGCGCCAGCTCAAACACGCCAAGAGCGGCGTGATGCCGTTCGAATTGCGTCTGGTGGAAGTGCTGAACATCGCCAGCATGGCCGGGCTGGTGTTGGCGGTGGCGGTGTTCTTTTTGGCCAATCGCCTGTTGCCGACAGATCTGCTCGTGCGCGCCGATCAGGAAGTGAATGCGTTTTTTATCGCCTGGGCTTTGAGTGTGGTGCATGCGTTGCTGCGCAAAGGGCGCAAGGCTTGGGTCGAACAGCTCGCGCTGGCTGCCGTGCTGTTTATCGCGGTGCCGCTGATCAATCTGACCACACCGTGGAATCTCGGGGTAACGCTGGCGCAAGGTGACTGGACGCTGGCGGGTTTCGATCTGACTTGCCTGGGCGCAGGTCTGTTCCTCGGCTGGGCCGCATGGAAAATGCAGCGTGCCGGCGGCGCCGTCAGCGTGAAAAAAACATCCCGCGAAAAGCCGCGACCGATCGCGCTTGAGCAGGAGGTCAGCTGATGTTGCTGGCGTTGTTGCTGTGCTATGCCGCCTTCAGCGCGTTGTGTCTGTCGATGCCTCGGCACCATGATGAACTGCTCGGCAACAAACCCTCGGCCCGACGCGCACGGGTTTTGAAACTCGCTGGTTGGCTGTTGCTCGGGCTGTCGCTTTGGGCGGCAGTCGCTGCACACGGCTGGAGTTTCGGTCTGGTCGACTGGTTCGCGGTACTCATGCTCAGCGCCTTGGCGTTGGTGCTGTTGCTGCCGTATCGCCCACGCTTGGCCCTCGCACTGGCTGGGTTGAGTCTGCTGGCCAGCCCGGTCGCTGCCTGGGCGCAGGGCTGACATGCTGATCGGTCATCCTCCGGAATCCCGCGACGACGAGCCACACGGCGCGCGTGCGCATTTTCTCCAGGTGTTCCTGTCGCAGCGCTCACAGATGGAAGCGCTGGTCAACCGGCGCGTCGGCTGCCGGGCCACGGCGGCGGATCTGGTGCAGGATCTGTTCCTGCGTTTCTGGCGACGGCCGTTGGTGCAGGTCGAAGAACTCAGCACCTACCTGTTGCGCTGCGCCGGCAACATCGCCATCGACCACTTGCGCAGCGAAGGCACGCGGGTGCGGGTCAATGAGGGCTGGCAACCGGATGCGCCGGACAGCCACGGCAGCGAACCGCAAGCCGCGCTCGAAGCGGGCAATGATCTGCGCCATGTCGAAGCAGCGTTGCGCGCCTTGCCCGAGCGCACCCGACAGATCTTTTTGCTCAATCGCATCCACGGCCGCAAATACGCAGACATCGCCAAGGCCATGGGCCTGTCCCAAAGTGCCGTGGAAAAACATATGATGCGCGCCCTCGAGGCCTGCAAGGCCTGCCTGCGCGAACCCGCGCCACGCCTGCCAGGGAAAGCACCGTGAAAGTCACCGACCGCGTCACCCCGACGCCTGCTCAGGAGCAGGCCGCGCTCGCTTGGCTGAGCCTGCTGCACGACCGCCCGAGCACCGGCGATCAACTGACCTTCAGCCAATGGCTGCGCGCCGACCCGGCCCACGCCGAGGCTTACGCCCAGGCGCAAGTGCTCTGGGAGTTGAGCGAAAGTCCGGCGCGTACCTTGGCCGATGAAGAGGCGTTGGCGTTGCAGGGCTACCTCAATGCGATGGATCGTCCGCGTCGTTCAACGCTGCTGCGCTGGTCGGGCGCGCTGGCGATGGCCGCGTGTCTGATGCTGATGATCAGCGTTGGCACGGGATGGCAGCCGCAGCGCTGGATCGATGATCTGGGTGCCGATTACGTTTCGGCACCGGGCGAGATCCGCACCGTGACCCTGGCCGATCAATCGCAAGTCACGCTGGATGCCGACAGTGCCATCGCGGTGGATTTCAGTCATGGCGAGCGGCATGTGCAATTGCGTCGCGGTGCCGGATTTTTCAGTGTCACGCATACGGGGGATCCGTTTGTGGTCGCGGCGGAGAAGGGCGAGGCGCGGGTGCTCGGCACGCAATTCGAAGTGCGACTGCAGCCCGCAGGTGCGCAGGTCACGGTGCTGTCCGGGCGCGTTGGCGTGACGGCGAATCGCAACGCGCAACAGCAGATTCTGACCGCCGGCCAGCAAGTGGCTTACGGGCAGGGCAGTGCAGAAAAACTGCACGCGGTGGACAGCGAGGCGCAACTGGCTTGGCGTCAGGGCTGGCTGAATTACTACAAGGCGTCGCTGGCCGATGTGGTGGAGGATCTGCGGCGCTATTACCCGGGACGGATTGTTGTGCTCAATGATGAGTTGGCAGCGCGCAAGGTCAGCGGCAGTTTTCCGAGCAAGGATCCGCAGGCGGTGCTGAGTTCGTTGCGAGGGGTGCTGGGGTTTGAGCAGCATCAGGTGCTGGGGCATCTGATTATTTTGCGCTGAGCCTGCCGGCGCCATCGCGAGCAGGCTCACTCCTACATTTGGAATGTGTTCCCCCTGTAGGAGTGAGCCTGCTCGCGATAGCGTTCTTTCAGACAGCAAAAAATATTTTCAAATTTGTGGTGAGGTAAACCACAGCCCCATCCGTGTAGTGACTGAAACTGCGAGTCATTCGCATCCGTTGCGGTTCTACACAGGTCATTGAGCAATGAAGTCCAGGGCAAAATCGGGTTCGGTCAAACAGTGGTTGGGTGTTTCGGCATTGAGTTTTTCGGCGTTGGCGCTGTTGCCGCTGAGTGTGGCGCTGGCCGCTGAAACCGTCAGCAGCCCGACACAGACACAGAAACAGTTCAGTTTCTCCCTGAGCGCCAAACCACTGCCCCAGGCCCTGAGCGACTTCAGCCGCGTCACCGGGCAGAGCGTGGTCTACACCGATGAGGCGCCGTACGGCATTAACGCCCCGGCCGTCAGCGGCCAGATGAGCGCCGAACAAGCGCTGCAACGCCTGCTCAGCGGTTCGGGCATGACCTTCCGCCGCACCGACAGCCACACTCTGGCGCTGGAACCGCAGCCCACCGCAGGTGCGCTCAACCTCGGCGCCACCACCATCACCTCGACCCGCGACGAGTCGATGACCTATCAACCGCCGCAGACCAGTTCGGTGATGCGCTCCTCGGCTTCGCTGCAGGAAATCCCGCAGACCGTCAACGTGATCCCGGCTCAGGTGATTCGCGATCAGGCCCCGCGCAATCTCGACGATGCGCTGGCCAACGTCAGCGGCATCACCCAGGGCAACACCTTGGGCAGCACCCAGGACTCGGTGATGACCCGCGGCTTTGGCGACAACCGCAATGGCTCGATCATGCGCGACGGCATGCCGATCGTGCAGGGCCGCGGCATGAACGCCACAGTCGATCGGGTCGAAGTGCTCAAGGGCCCGGCCTCGTTGCTCTACGGCATTCAGGACCCGGGCGGTGTGGTCAACCTGGTCAGCAAGAAGCCGGAACTGACTCAATACAACGCCCTGACCCTGCGCGGTTCCACCTACGGCGACGGCAAAAATGGCAGCGGCGGCACCTTCGACAGCACTGGTGCGCTGGGTGAATCCGGGCTGGCCTACCGGCTGGTACTGGATCACGAAGACGAAGATTACTGGCGCAACTACGGCACTCACCGCGAGACGCTGATCGCACCGTCGCTGGCCTGGTTCGGCGAGCGCACCAAGCTGTCGTTCGGCTATGAACACCGCGAGTTTCTCACCCCGTTCGACCGTGGCACGGTGATCGATCCACGCACCAACCATCCGCTGGACATCTCGCGCAACGAGCGTCTGGACGAGCCGTTCAACGACATGGAAGGCCGCTCGGATCTGTACCATTTCGAGGCTGACCACGAACTCAACGACGACTGGAAGGCCCACTTCGGCTACAGCTGGAACCGCGAAACCTACGACGCCAGCCAGGTGCGCGTGACCGCCATCGACACCAAAAAAGGCACGCTGACCCGCAGCATGGACGGCACGCAAGGCGCAATCAGCACTGACCGTTTCACCACCGCCAGCCTCGAAGGCAAGGTCAACCTGCTGGGCATGCAGCATGATCTGGTGTTCGGCGTCGACGACGAGTACCGCAAGATCTACCGCGCCGACCTGATCCGCCAGAAAAGCCTGAGCACCTTCAGCTATGTCAATCCGGTGTACGGCCGCGAAGTCGAAGGCACTACGGTCAGCCCGGCGGACAGTGCGCAGACCGATCTGCTGCGCAGTGATTCGGTGTTCCTGCAGGACTCCATCCACCTCAACGATCAGTGGATTCTGGTCGCCGGCGGGCGCTTCCAGGAGTACGACCAGTACGCCGGCAAAGGCGTGCCGTTCAAGGCCAACACCGACAGCAACGGGCAGAAATTCGTACCGCGCGCCGGTCTGGTGTATCGCTACACCGACGAATTATCGTTCTACGGCAGCTACACCGAATCGTTCAAACCCAACTCGACCATTGCCCCGCTCAGCGGCAGCAGCACCGTGCTCGACGGCAGCATTGCGCCGGAAGAGGCCAAGTCGTGGGAACTGGGTGCGCGTCTGGATATGCCGGGGCGCATCACCGGCAATATCGCGCTGTTCGACATCAAGAAGCGCAACGTGCTGGTCTCCAATTCTGAAGGCCCGACCACCATTTACAGCGCCGCAGGCGAAGTGCGTTCCCGTGGTCTGGAACTGGATCTGACTGGGCAGTTGACCGATCGCTGGAGCCTGATCGGCGCCTATGCCTACACCGATGCCGAGGTCACCGAAGACCCGGACTACAAAGGCAATCGCTTGCAAAACGTGGCGAAGAACAGCGGTTCATTGTCGGCGGTGTATGACTTCGGCAGCGTGATTGGTGGCGACCAACTGCGGGTCGGTGCCGGGGCGCGGTATGTCGGCGAACGCGCGGGCAATGCGGTGAATGATTTCGACCTGCCGAGCTACACCGTGGCCGATGCGTTTGCCACTTACGACACCAGACTCGAAGGGCAGAAGGTCAAGTTCCAGCTCAACGTGAAGAACCTGTTCGACCGCACCTACTACACCTCTGCGGCGAGCCGGTTCTTTGTGTCGATGGGCGATTCGCGGCAGATTTCGCTCTCCAGTACGCTGGAGTTCTGATTCAGGACCGCGTCATCGTTCATCGCTGGCAAGCCAGCTCCCACAGGTTCTCGGTCGGGCACAAATATCTTGAACGGCCGGAGACATTGTGGGAGCTGGCTTGCCAGCGATAAGGCCCTGATAGACACCTGAAAAGTTCGGATCTAACGCAAAAACGCCTGTCGATAATCCCCCGGCGTCCCACCCAATACTTGCCGAAACCGGTTGGTGAAATGACTGGCACTGGCAAACCCGCACGCCAATGCAATCTCCCCCAGCGGCAACGCCGTGCCACGCAACAATTCCCGCGCCCGGTTCAAGCGCCGCGCCAGCACGTACTGATGCGGCGGCAGGCCGAAGCTCACGCGAAACATCCGCGCAAAGTGGTATTCCGACAGCGCACACAATCCGGCCAGTTGCCCGAGGCTGATCGGCTCGGCCAACTGATTGTCGATGAACTCGACCAGTTGCCGCCGCTGATGGGGCGCCAGTCCGCCCTTGAGGCGCACACCCTGCCGGGCGCCGACCTGGCTGAGCAGGGTATGGCTGATCAATTCATGCGCAATGCTGCTGGTCAGCAGGCGTTCGGCCGGTTCGTCCCAATTCAGTGTCAGTAACTGACGAAAGCGTCGGGCCTGCTGCGGATCTTCCAGAAAGGTCTGCTCGCGCAACTGCATCTCTCGCGGCTCGCGATCCAGCAGCGTGACGCAACCCAAGGCAAATTGTTCGGCGCTGAAATACAGATGAGCGAGACGCAGATCGCCGTTGATCACCCAGCCCGATTGGTGATCGGCGGGCAGGATGCACAACTTGTCCGGTCCGCCCTTGCGCCCCGGTTGGCCACGGCGAAAGGTGCCCGTGCCCCCGGCGATGTAGCAGGAAAGCGTGTGGTGGCTCGGCGTTTCGTATTCCTGGGCATCGTGGTGGTTGGTCCACAGGGCCGCAGACAAGCCGTCACCGAGATCGGCGCTGTGCAACAGGCGTGCATTCGGCGAGCGGTTGAGGGCTTGGAAGACTTGCAGGGTATCGATAGCGGCCATATTCGGTTCTCTCCAACGCCTTGCATCCTACTCCGTAGCTTTCGCGCTGCCAGCCTGTCGAGCGACAAAAGCGCAAGAATCTGCAAGCGCCCCGATCGTTGCTGTCGCACCCTGAACCTCCATACAACACAACCCTGTGGCGAGGGCGCTTGCTCCCGCCGGGCTGCGCAGCGGACCCATCAGTGAGTGCTGCGCACTCAAGCGCGAGCAAGCTCGCTTGCCACAGAGTGCCCGGTGTTCTCAGGAGTTTCGTCATGAACCTTTCGCTGTATCTGCTGACCGTGCTGATCTGGGGCACCACCTGGATTGCCCTGAAATGGCAACTGGGCGTGGTGGCGATTCCGGTGTCGATCGTTTATCGCTTCGGTCTCGCCGCGCTGGTGCTGTTCGTGCTGTTGCTGCTCAATCGGCGGCTGCAACCGATGAATCGGCGTGGCCATTTGATCTGTGTGGCGCAGGGGCTGTGCCTGTTCTGCGTCAACTTCATGTGCTTTCTGACCGCCAGCCAGTGGATTCCCAGCGGGTTGGTGGCGGTGGTGTTTTCCACGGCCACTTTGTGGAATGCGCTCAATGCACGCGTATTCTTCGGTCAGCGCATCGCGCGCAACGTGTTGATGGGCGGGGCGCTCGGCCTGTTCGGTCTGGGAATGCTGTTCTGGCCGGAACTGGCCGGCCATCACGCCAGCCCCGAAACGTTGCTTGGTCTTGGCCTGGCGCTGTGTGGCACCTTGTGTTTTTCGGCGGGCAATATGTTGTCGAGTCTGCAGCAGAAGGCAGGCTTGAAACCCTTGACCACCAATGCCTGGGGCATGGCCTACGGGGCGGCGATGTTGTCGGTGTGGTGTCTGGTCAATGGCATTGCGTTCGACATGGAGTGGTCGCCACGTTACGTCGGGGCGTTACTGTATCTGGTGATCCCCGGTTCGGTTATCGGCTTCACCGCGTACCTGACGCTGGTCGGACGTATGGGGCCGGAGCGTGCGGCGTATTGCACCGTGCTGTTCCCGGTGGTGGCACTGAACGTGTCAGCGTTTGCTGAAGGTTATCAGTGGACGGCACCGGCGTTGCTCGGGCTGGTGTTGGTGATGCTGGGTAATGTCTTGGTGTTTCGTAAGCCGAAAACGCTGGTGGCGCCGGTGCAGGGGAAGTTGGTATGAAACAAACGATCACTGAACATCAGCGCTCGACTTTCAAGGTGATGTAAATCATCACCGGGAATATGAAGTCAATGATATGCCGGGCCCAGTCCTTGGCATTCCATGATTGTGAGGTGTCCATGTCAAACCATTCCACACCCACGGTTTGCAGGCACACGTAATAAATGAAAATTGCCGTCAGTATGCCCATGATCGAGAACTTTTTTGCCTCGTGGAATACCTCTGCAGGCGCATTGATGTGCCGATAGAGTTGATAGGTGCCTATCAGGCATAACGTCGTATACGTTACTTCCAGCGTGATGATGAACCAGTAGATCCGGTGATGAATCATCGGTGAATCGATGGCTCGGTACTTTATGGACTCATTGGCGGTGGTAGTGTCCATGCTCAGGATATGAGCCACGTACGTGTAGTTCGAGTCATAGTCGGTAAAGTTGTGAATCATCACCAATACACCAAAGAAGCTGATGTAAGCCATCAATATAACTTTGCTGTAGCGAATAACTTTATCGGTTGTCAGGTTGTTCACAGGATTAGCTCTCCATAGCAGTGGTCGATCATTCGATTGCCAGGCAGAGCTTATAATGCTGTTGTTAAGTTGGCTTTGTTGTTCAATTTCAAGTTGTGTAGGGCGGCAACTAACGGGCAAGTGCGGTTCTGCACTTGCCCGTCATTTTTTATCCGCGCCAGACTTGCGGATTGACCAGGTCCTGCGGGCGTTCGCCGAGCAGCGCGCTGCGCAGATTGGCCAGTGCACGATTGGCCATGGCTTCGCGCGTTTCATTCGTGGCGGAGCCGATGTGCGGCAATGTCACAGCATTTTTCAACTGGAACAGCGGCGACTCGGCCAGCGGTTCTTTCTCGTAGACGTCCAGTCCTGCGCCACGGATGCGATTGTTTTGCAGGGCTTCGATCAGCGCCGGCTCGTCGACCACCGGGCCACGGGAGATGTTGACCAGAATCGCCCCCGGCTTCATCAACGCCAATTCGCGATGGCTGATCAGGTGGCGGGTCTTGTCGCTGAGCGGCACCACCAGGCAGACGAAGTCGGCTTCGGCCAGCAGTTGGTCAAGGCTGCGGAATTGCGCGCCGAGTTGCTGTTCCAGTTCGGTCTTGCGGCTGTTGCCGCTGTAGATAATCGGCATGTTGAAGCCGAAATGGCCACGGCGGGCGACGGCGGCGCCGATATTGCCCATGCCGACGATGCCCAGGGTTTTGCCGTGGACGTCACAGCCGAACAACGGTGCGCCGACGCTGGCCTGCCATTGGCCGGCCTTGGTCCAGGCGTCGAGTTCGGCGACGCGGCGGGCGCTGCTCATGATCAGGGCGAAGGCGAGGTCGGCGGTGCTTTCGGTGAGTACGTCGGGGGTGTTGGTGAGCATGATCCCGCGTTCATTGAAGTAGTCGAGGTCGTAGTTGTCGTAGCCGACGGAGACGCTGGAGACTACTTCGAGTTTTGTGGCGGTTTCGAGTTGGGCTTTGCCGAGTTTGCGGCCGACGCCGATCAGGCCGTGGGCGTGGGGGAGGGCTTCGTTGAATTGGGCGTTGATGTCGCCGTTCTTCGGGTTGGGGACGATGACGTCGAACTCTTGTTGCAGCTGTTCGATCATGGGTGGGGTGATGCGGCTGAAGGCCAGGACTGTTTTTTTCATCGCTATGGGCTCGGCTTCTGGGCTTTATTGCCAAGCAAGCTAACATTTCTGTTTTGGGTTGTCTTGGCGGCCTCTGGGCCGACCATGCTTTGGGTTGATGGGGGACATATCAGTTGCTTCGGGTGCTGCTGCTGGCGGTTTCGCTCTTACAGCGACTCCCTTTGGCAAACGCCCCAAAGGAAGCAAAGGTCTTGGCCCCTGCGTTCGGCCCTCGCTTAGGCTCGGGTTCCTTCGTTGCGGGGTTCATCCGGGGGCATCGCCTCCGGTTTGCTTCGCTGCACCTCCTCTCGATGTATGCGGCTTCGCCGCATGGCGCTGCGCGCCTCCCCCCGGATAAACCCCTCCACTCAGCCTGCCGATGGGGCCGGCACGGCAAGATCAAGAGCTTTCGGCGAGCTGACACTCGGCCATTGAGTGGTGAAGAGCATGCGGTCTGTCTGGACTGCTTTGCTTTTCTGTAGGAGTGAGCCTGCTCGCGAAGGCGGCCTACGAGCCGACCAGTCTCCAATTGAACACACCCATTCCAACTGTGGGAGCGAGCCTGCTCGCGAAAGCGGTGTGTCAGGCACCAAAAATATTGAATGGGCTGACGCTTTCGCGAGCAGGCTCGCTCCCACAGGGGGATTAGTTGTGTGTTGGAGACTGCGAGATTTCGTGGTTATCCAGCACCCGATTCACCGCCAGCTCGGCCAGCATGATGATTTGCTGGATCGCCAGTATCGTCTGTCGCTGCGGGCTTTCGACATAGGCCGCAATGTCGCTGGTCATGATGCTTGCCGAGGCCAGTGATTCGCAGGCGTGAACCAGCAGGCTTTCGTTGTCCATGTCGGGGACGACCTGGAACATGCTGCTGGGTTTGTGGAATCTCACAGCGGCGGCGGAAGGTTTCAGGTAATGGTCGAGTGCACGCTCGGCGGCGTCGTGGAGCTTTTTTGAATCGAGGGATTCGTAGGGGGAGGTGCTTTCGGCTTGGGGCGGATTGGGTGTGGGTTTGATCATGGTGGAACTCCATTCGGGATGTGGAGTTCGCCACGTACTGCGACCAAGCAATAGGGTGGCGAACCGTACGCAGGTTGGTCGACCAGGGAATGGAAACCCGGCAGGGCCAAGGCCCTCCCACGCACAGCTCGCCATTAAGCAAGCTTAAAAAGTGCGCCATTCTAAACCCGGACGACCAAGTCCGGTCGTTGATTCGTCAACGACCCCCTGAGCCTATCCACCCCACTTCCGAGCCACAACCGTCAAAACCTGTCGGAAAACTCCCTTCAAATCACCGCTTTTGTAGGAGCTGCCGTAGGCTGCGATCTTTTGATTTTTAAACATCAAGGGCAAAAGATCGCAGCCTGCGGCAGCTCCTACAGTGAACACCGTGTGTTGAAAATCAGTTGGCGACGCGGGCTCCGGCGAGGCTCCCACTCAACTCATACGCCGCCAGTTCCGCCTGATGCGCCGCCAATATCTCCGGCAGTGACCCGCGCAAATACTCGACCCAAGTCTTGATCTTCGCATCCAGGTATTGCCGCGACGGGTAGATCGCGTACAGGTTGAGTTCCTGCGAGCGGTAGTTGGGCATCATCCGCACCAGCGTGCCGTTGCGCAGGCCTTCGATGGCGGCGTAGACCGGCAGGACGCCGACGCCCATGCCGCTGATGATCGCGGCTTTCATCGCGTCGGCGGAGTTCACCAGGAACGGCGAGCTGTTGATGGTGACCATTTCCTGGCCGTCCGGGCCGTTGAAGGCCCACTTTTCCAGGGGGATCACCGGGCTGACGAGGCGCAGGCAGGCGTGGTTCAGCAGGTCTGCGGGCTTTTGTGCGCAGCCGTTGGCTTTCACGTAGGCCGGGGAGGCGCAGACGATGCTGTAGGTGATGCCCAGGCGTTGCGAGACGAAGCCCGAGTCCGGCAGTTCGCTGGCGAGCACGATGGACACGTCGTAGCCCTCGTCGAGCAGGTCCGGCACGCGGTTGGCCATGGTCAGGTCGAAGGTCACGTCCGGGTGGGTCTTGCGGTAGCGGGCGATGGCGTCGATCACGAAGTGCTGGCCGATGCCGGTCATGGTGTGCACTTTCAACTGGCCGGCGGGGCGGGCGTGGGCCTGGCTGGCCTCGGCTTCGGCTTCTTCGACATAGGCCAGGATCTGTTCGCAGCGCAGCAGGTAGCGCTTGCCGGCCTCGGTCAGGGCGATGCGCCGGGTCGTGCGATTGAGCAGGCGGGTTTGCAGGTGGGCTTCCAGGTTGGAGACCGCGCGCGAGACGTTGGCCGTGGTGGTGTCGAGTTGCACGGCGGCGGCGGTGAAGCTGCCGGCTTCGGCCACACAACTGAAGGCGCGCATGTTTTGCAATGTGTCCATGGGGTGCTCTCAAGGGAGATGGCAAATTGTGACACGAAGTTTCAGGGGCTGAGACCCCCGACCAACGGATTATCTCGTTAACGGTAACAAAGATTCACAGGAATCCCAGCTTATCGCCACCAAGGCGCCCACCTAGAATTGCGCCGCTCCCTGTAGGAGCTGCCGCAGGCTGCGATCTTTTGGTTTTGTTTTAAGGGAATCAAGATCAAAAGATCGTCCGAACGCGGCCCGAGCCTTCGGCAGCTCCTACAGAAGGGAACACGCCCGCCTTACCCCTCTTTCAGGAATTCGCAGCTGTGCCGCGTCGCATCATCAGAGCGCTTTTGCCGCTCAGTGTTCTGGCTTTTACCCTGGGTCTCAGCGGCTGCATCTCAACGCAAGGAATTGCCCCGCATAGCACGGCATTGGAAGCCGACGCACTGGCCACTGACGACGCCATCGCCCACGCCGCCCGTGACGCACACTGGCCCACCGCACAATGGTGGCAAGCCTACGGCGACCCGCAACTCAATCACTGGATCGACCTTGCCGTGCAGGGCAGCCCGAGCATGGCCATGGCCGCTGCACGAGTGCGTCAGGCCAAGGCGCTGGCCGGTGTCGCCGAGGCCGCCGAGTCGTTGCAGATCAATGGCGAGTCAACGCTCAAGCGCCACAACTGGCCGACCGACCAGTTCTACGGCCCGGGCGAGCTGGCCAACACCACCACCTGGGACAACAACGCCGCGCTGGGTTTCAGCTACGCCCTCGACCTCTGGGGCCGGGAAAGCAATGCCAGCGAACGCGCGGTGGATCTGGCGCACATGAGCGCCGCCGAAGCGCGGCTGGCGCAGCTGGAATTGCAGAACAATATCGTGCGCGCCTACATCGAGCTGTCGCTGCATTACGCCCAGCGCGACATCGTCGCCGCGACCCTCAAGCAGCAACAGCAGATTCTCGATCTGGCGCAGAAGCGTCTCGACGGCGGCATCGGCACGCACTTTGAAGTCAGCCAGGCCGAAACGCCGTTGCCGGAGACCCATCGGCAACTGGATGCGCTGGACGAAGAAATCGCCCTGAGCCGCAACCAGATCGCCGCGCTGGCCGGCAAAGGCCCGGGCGACGGTGCGCAGTTGGAGCGGCCGACGCTGGCCCTGGGTGCTGCGTTGAAACTGCCATCGGCATTGCCCGCCGAGTTGCTCGGTCAGCGCCCGGACGTGGTCGCCAGTCGCTGGCAAGTGGCGGCGCAGGCACGCGGCATCGATGTCGCGCATGCCGGGTTTTATCCCAATGTCGATCTGGTCGGCAGCCTCGGCTACATGGCTACCGGCGGTGGGGCGCTGGAGTTTTTGACTGGCAAGAAACTCAACTACAACGTCGGCCCGGCGATCTCCTTGCCGATCTTCGACGGTGGGCGTTTGCGCAGCGAATTGGGCGAAGCGTCCGCCGGGTATGACATTGCCGTGGCGCATTACAACCAGACGCTGGTCAATGCGCTGAAGAACATTTCCGACCAGTTGATCCGCCGCGAGTCGATGGACAAGCAGCAAGCCTTCGCCGCCGAGTCGGTGGCTACTGCGCAGAAGACCTACGACATCGCGATGATCGCTTATCAGCGTGGCCTCACCGATTACCTCAACGTGCTCAATGCGCAGACCCTGCTGTTCAAGCAGCAGCAGGTGCAGCAGCAGGTGCAGGCGGCGCGCTTGAGTGCGCATGCCGAGCTGGTGACGGCGCTGGGTGGCGGCCTCGGGGCTGGCGATGATGTGCCCACCACCGAGCAAACGGCAGCCCCGAAAACCCCGGCCCTCCTGCGGTGAACACACAACCCTTGTGGGAGCGGGCTTGCTCGCGAATGCGGTGTGTCAGCCCGCGCATCAGGTGTCTGACACAGCGCATTCGCGAGCAAGCCCGCTCCCACAGGTTCTCCGGTTCGACTGAATTCTTGAGCAAAATTTAATGACTCCCTTGCCCGCACCTCTACGCTGGCTCTACTCCCTGGAATGGCGTCGGGGTTTGTTTGACTGGGCGCGCAGCGATGGCGTGACCTGGGTGTATATCTTCAAGGTATTGCTCGCCGCGTTCCTCACGCTGTGGCTGGCGATGCGCCTGGAGTTGCCGCAACCGCGCACGGCGATGATCACCGTATTCATCGTCATGCAGCCGCAGAGCGGCCATGTGTTCGCCAAGAGTTTCTATCGCTTCCTCGGCACCCTGGCCGGGTCGGCGATGATGGTCACGCTGATTGCGCTGTTCGCGCAAAACACTGAGTTGTTCCTCGGTTCGCTGGCGATCTGGGTCGGCATCTGCTCGGCCGGTGCGGCGCGTTGCCGTAACTTCCGCGCCTACGGTTTTGTCCTCGCCGGCTACACCGCCGCGATGGTCGGGCTGCCGGCGCTGGCGCATCCGGACGGTGCGTTCATGGCCGCCGTCTGGCGGGTGCTGGAAATCTCGCTGGGGATTCTCTGTTCGACGGTGGTCAGCGCCGCGATCCTGCCGCAAACAGCCAGCGCGGCGATGCGCAACGCGCTGTATCAGCGCTTCGGGGTGTTCGCGTTGTTCGTCACCGATGGCTTGCGCGGACGCAGCAAAGCCGAATCGTTCGAAGCGAGCAACGTGCGTTTTATCGCCGAAGCCGTGGGCCTGGAAGGGCTGCGCAGCGTCACCGTGTTCGAAGACCCGCACATGCGTCGGCGCAACGGTCGCCTCAGCCGTTTGAACAGCGAGTTCATGGGCATTACCACGCGCTTCAACGCGCTGCATCAGTTGCTGGAACGCTTGCGCGTGAATGACGAAGAACACGTGGTGGCCGCGATCAGGCCGGGCCTGCAGGATCTGGCGGAAGTACTCGACGGCTTCAGTGGCCGCGCCTTGACCAGCCCGGACGCGGCACGTTTGGCGACGGCATTGGCCACGTACAAGGAAGGCCTGCCGACGCGCGTGCGAACCTTGCGCGGGATTTTCCAGGAAACCGGTCCGAGTGAAGCCGAACAACTGGATTTTCACACCGCATACGAACTGCTCTATCGTTTCGTCGACGACCTGCACAGTTATGCACAGACCCACGCCTCGCTGGCCGATCACCGCCACGAACGTGAGCGCTGGGACGAGCCGTTCACCCCGCAAACCAACTGGTGGGCTGCTGCCGCTTCGGGGATTCGCGCCTCGTTCATCCTGATTGTGCTGGGCAGCTATTGGGTCGCCACGGCGTGGCCGAGTGGTGCGACCATGACCCTGATTGCCGCCGCGACCGTGGGCCTGTCTGCCGCCACGCCGAACCCGAAACGCATGGCGTTCCAGATGGCCTGCGGGACTTTCCTCGGAGCGGTGATCGGCTTCGTCGAGATGTTTTTCATCTTCCCGTGGATCGACGGTTTTCCCTTGTTGTGCGTGATGCTCGCGCCAGTGATTGTGCTCGGCTCATTCCTCGCTTCGCGGCCGAAATATGCCGGGGTCGGTCTCGGTCTGTTGATCTTCTTCAGCACCGGTTCGGTGCCGGACAACCTGACCATTTACAACCCTTACACCTTCATCAACGACTACATCGCCATGGTAATGGGCATGCTGGTGTGTGCCGCTGCCGGCGCGATCATTCTGCCGCCGAACAGCCGCTGGTTGTGGAAGCGCCTGGAGCAGGATCTGCGCGAGCAAGTGGTCTATGCGATCAGCGGCAAGCTCAAGGGCCTGGCATCGAGTTTCGAGAGTCGTACCCGTGACCTGCTGCACCAGGCTTATGGCCTGGCGGCAGGTCAGCCGACGGTGCAGAAGAACCTGCTGCGCTGGATGTTCGTGGTACTCGAAGTCGGCCACGCGATCATCGAGTTGCGCAAGGAACAGGCGATCCTCCCGGTGCATCCGGCGTATGCCGAATCGCAGCCGTGGCGTCAGGCGATCCGCGTCATGGGCCGGGCGCTGGTGCGACTGTTTCTGCAACCGAACCCGAGCAATCTGGAGCGCGCACTGGTGGCGGTCGATCACGCGATCAGTCGGGTCGCCGCGACCGACGAGCCGTTTGCGCCGCACTTCGACACGTCCGCGTTACGCCGGGTGAAGAGCTATCTGCACTTCATCCGCACCTCGTTGCTCGACCCGCAATCACCACTCGCTGCCTATGCCGTCGCCAAGCCCGAAGGACTTGCCCATGCCTCGTGAAATCGCCTTCCACGGCGTGTACATGCCGACCATGACCCTGATGTTTTTTGTCGCTGCGGCGCTGGCCTGGGCCTTGGACCGGTTCCTCTCGGGGTTCGACCTGTACCGCTTTTTCTGGCACCCGGCGCTTTTGCGTCTGAGTCTGTTTACCTGTCTGTTCGGCGCCATGGCGCTGACTGTCTACCGTTGAGAACGTTCTGATGAAAAAGTTTTTCAGCCTGCTTGCGACCCTGCTGGTGCTGGCCCTGGCACTGTGGATCGGCCGGACCCTGTGGGAGCACTACATGAACACCCCGTGGACCCGCGACGGCCGGGTGCGGGCGGACATCATCAACGTCGCGGCCGACGTCACCGGGGAAGTGGTCGACGTACCGGTGCGCGACAACCAGTTGGTGAAGAAGGGCGACCTGCTGATGCAGATCGACCCGGAGCACTACCGCATCGCGGTCAAGCAGGCGCAGTCGCTGGTCGCTTCGCGCAAGTCGACCTGGGAGATGCGCAAGGTCAACGCGCATCGTCGTGCCGACCTCGACAACCTGGTGATCTCCAAGGAAAACCGCGACGACGCCAGCAACATCGCCGACGCCGCGCTCGCCGATTACCAACACGCACAAGCGCAACTGGAAGCCGCCGAACTCAACCTCAAACGCACTGAAGTGCGCGCGGCGGTGGACGGCTACGTGACCAACCTCAACGTGCATCGCGGTGACTACGCGCGCATCGGCGAAGCGAAAATGGCCGTGGTCGACATGAACTCGTTCTGGGTCTACGGCTTCTTTGAAGAGACCAAACTGCCGCACGTGCGCGTAGGCGACAAGGCCGACATGCAACTGATGAGCGGCGAAGTCTTGAAGGGCCATGTCGAGAGCATTTCCCGCGGCATCTACGACCGCGACAACCCGGAAAGCCGCGAGCTGATCGCCGATGTGAACCCGACGTTCAACTGGGTGCGTCTGGCGCAGCGGGTGCCGGTGCGCATTCACATCGATGAAGTGCCGGAGGGGGTGTTGTTGGCGGCGGGGATTACTTGCACGGTGGTGGTGAAGCAAGAGTCGGTGGACAACTGACAGACCGCGTCGCGGCCATTCGCGAGCAGGCTCGCTCCCACAAGGGATCTTCGATGTGCCACAGATCCAGTGTGGGAGCGAGCCTGCTCGCGAAGAGAACAACCCGGTCTTTCAGACCAAAACCGAGTAATCATTCAGCGCAAAACGTCTCCTGCAAATGCCGCCACAGCACCCACCCGGCCTCGGTCTTTTCAAACACCACCGTCGACCGGCGATCGGTGCGCAACCCGCTCGCATCGCTCTGCTGCTCGCGATAACTCAGCGTCGCGCCATGCGCATGCAGCGCAATCCCGCGCAGCTCACTGAGCTCGATCCTGAACCCGGGCTTCTTCCCGCCCGCCGCGTGAAACAGCGCACGCAAGGCTTCGATATCCAGCGCCCGGCCCAGCGGCGTGACCATGGAAAAATCCGCCGAGAATCGGCTCAGCAAGCGCTCCATTTCGGCTGAATCCTGCTCCACGGCAAACCAGCGTTCGATCACCAGGTGCGCCTGGAACACTTCATCAAAATATTCGTTGTAGTCAGTCATGTGGATTTTTCCTGAAGGGGAGGTGGGCTCAGCAGGGCGAGCACTGTGGAGGCGTCGAAACGCAGCACGGCGATCATGGGCAACAAGGTGAGCAAGGCCGCTGCGACAAAGCAGTATTTGAATCCGTTGCCGCCCAGTGCGCCCAACAGCGAACTGAGCAACGCGGCGCCAAGACAGAAACCGAGCTGGCGATTGATGTTCCACAGAGCGCTGGAGTGGCCCATTTTTTCCGGCGCGATGCCGACAAATGCCAGGCTCTGCGCGGTGACGCTGCACAGGCTGCCGCCCAGTCCCATCAAGGCATAGGCGATGATCAGCGGCGCGGCGGCGGGCTGCTCAATGCGCATCAACAAGACAATGCCCATACATTGCAAAAGCATTCCGGCGATCAGCAACGGTTTGGGGCCGATGCGGTTGAAACTGCGTTTGCCGAGCATGATCGCCACCCCCGATGCGGCCGCCCAGGACAGCATCAGCGCACCGGTCTGCGCGGCGCCGAAGCCGAGGTCGTGCAGGTACAACACGGCAATCATGTTGGTGCCGGTAAACACCCCGGGCACGAACAGGTAGATCAGCATTGCCAAACGCAGTGACGGACTCTTGAGCAGTTGCAGGTCGAGCACCGCGTCGGGTTTGTGCCAGCCATCACGCAGGTACAGCCATAAGGTCAGGACGCCGAGCAGCAGAACTCCGCCGGCGAGGTGTCGGGTAGCGGCGGCGCTCGCCAGGCTCACGGCAATCAACAACAGTGTCAGGGCTGCCACCGCCAGCAGCAGGCCGCGCAGATCCAGTGTCGGGCGTTCCGTGCCGGGTTGATCCGCTTGCAACCACAGCAGACCCAGGCCGAACGCGAGCAGCGCCAGCGGCATGTTCAGGTAGAAAATCCAGCGCCACGACAACGCCTCGACGATCAGGCCGCCCGCCGCCGGCGACAGGGCTGGCACCATCAGCGCGACCATCAGCACCACGCCGGTCAGGTGCGCGCGTTGTGTCGATGGATACTGCCGATAAGCCAAGGCCTGACCGATCGGCAGCAACAACCCGCCACCGAGCCCTTGCAGCAAACGCCAGCCGATCAGGCTTTCAATCGACCCGGCCTGGGCCACCAGACCGGAAGCGATTCCGAACAGCAGCAACGAGCCGAGAATCAGCCGCCGCTCGCCCAGCCGCGCCGCCAGCCACACGCTCAGCGGAATGATCAGTGTCAGCCCGAGCATGTAGGCGTTGGTGATCCACGCCAGTTGCGTTACCGAGGCCTGTAATTCCCGGGCGATGTCCGGGTAGGCGATGCTCGCGGCGAACATGTTCAGCAGGTCGAGGGCGAACCCGAACAGATACACCAGCGCGACTTTCGAGCGATAGGCCATGGCAGCTTCCCTGTAATGAGACGCGCAGGGTAGTGCGCTTCAGGCGTTAGGAAAACGCTGGTTTGCCTGCTAGTTTGTCAAAATAATTTTGACAGGGAGCGCGCTGGGTATGGTCAGCCTGGATCGTTTTGACACTTTCAAAGCTGTGGTCGAGGCCGGGTCGTTGACCGCGGCTGCCGATACCTTGGGCCAGACCCGTGCGGTGGTGAGCTTCAATCTCAAGCGCCTGGAAGAGGAACTGGGCGTCACCTTGCTTACGCGCAACACCCGGCAACTGGCCCTGACCGATGCCGGCGAGCGCTTCTATCGGCGCTGCCTGCGCACCCTCGACGAAGCGCGACTGGCGATCGAGGAGGCGCGCTCCGAGCATTCGCAACTCAAGGGCACGTTGCGCATCACTACCACCGTGGAATTCGCCCTGGCCCAAGTGGTGCCGGCGCTGGAGGTGTTTCGCCAGCAACAGCCGCAACTGAACATTCACTTGTCGACATCCTCGACCCACGCCGATCTGATCTCCGAACGCTTCGATATGGCGATTCGTCTGGGGCGCATGCACGACTCCAATCTGCGCGCGGTGCAGTTGTCGAGGTTCGAAGTGTTTGCGGTGGCGGCGCCGCAACTGGTCGAGCGCTTCGCGCCGGTCGCCACGCTGGCGACGCTGGAGTCGATGCCGACGCTGGGCCATGGCCGAGTTCCGGAAATGACCGTGACCGACCCGGCCGGCAGCGAGCATGTCTACCAGCCAAAACCGGGGACCACCGCCATCGTCGCCGACAACTCGGCGACGCTCAGGGCGTTTGCGCTGACTGGCCAAGGCGTGGCGATTTTGCCGCAGTGGCTGATTCAGGAGGATCTGCAGGCCGGGCGATTGGTGCGGTTGCTGGCCGATTACCGCTTTGCCCCGCAGGGTGTCTACGCGCTGTATCCGGATACCCGGCATTTGCCGCTGAAGGTGCGGGCGTTTATAGATTTCATGAAGGGTTGGGGTTGAGTGTTGGCTGATCTGGCCCCTTCGCGAGCAAGCCCGCTCCCACATTTGGAATGCATTCTCCTGTGGGAGCGGGCTTGCTCGCGAAAGCGTCAACCCGGTCTCAGAGCTTCCCACGCAAGCCGAACCGCTTCATCAACGTCGATTCCAGCAACCCCTTGGGCAATAACGTCGCCAGCAATGGCAACGCGCGGCTGCCATTACCAATGCGGATCAAGCGTGGCGGCGTGTTCTGCTGCACCGCCTTGAGCAACTCAGCCGCAAACTCACTGGCCGGGGTCGGCTTGTCCTCCCACATTTGGAATGCATTCTCCTGTGGGAGCGAGCCTGCTCGCGAAAGCGTCAACCCGGTCTCAGAGCTGGCCGCGCAACCCGAACCGCTTCATCAACGTCGACTCCAGCAATCCCTTGGGCAATAACGTCGCCAGCAATGGCAACGCGCGGCTGCCATTACCAATACGGATCAAGCGTGGCGGCGTGCTCTGCTGCACAGCCTTGAGCAACTCAGCCGCAAACTCACTGGCCGGGGTCGGCTTGTCCTGCGAGGCCTTGGCCCGCGCACGAATTCCCTCACGCAACGGATACCACGGTGATTGCTCGTTGATCAGTTGCTCCGCTTCATGCCCGGCATTCTTGGCGAAGCTCGACTGAATCGCTCCCGGTTGCACTTCCATCACGCGGATGCCGAACGGCGCCAGCTCCATGCGCAGCGCATCGCTCAGCGCATGCACCGCGGCCTTCGAGGCGCAGTAGGCGCCGGCGAACGGCGTGACCAGTACCCCTGAGACACTGCCGATGTTCACCACCAGCCCCTTGGTCCGGCGCAGTACCGGAAACAGGGCGCGGGTAACGCCGACAATCGAGAACACATTGGTTTCGAACTGGCGCTGCATGGCCGGCACGCCACCGTCGAGCAGCGGCCCCATCGCGCCATAACCGGCGTTGTTGATCAGCACGTCGAGGCCGCCGTGTTGCTGGTTGATGCGCTCGGCGAGTTGTTCCAGCGCCACACTGTCATTGACGTCCAGCGCGATCGCGCTGAACCCGGCAGCGGCGAGGGTCGCAACATCATCAGCCTTGCGCGCACTGGCCCAGACCTCGTAACCGGCGGCTTTGAACGCATCGGCGAGGGCGCGGCCAATGCCGCTGGAGCAACCGGTAATCAACGCAACGGGCATGGCGCATTCCTTGTGCAAAAAATGGGAGGAGGGGGATCAGTCGGAGAAACTGCCCTGCAAGCGCTCGGCACGAAACTCCAGGGTTTGTGGGCGATAACCGGGACGCAGCGGCGGCATTGGCAGGCAGTCTTCCCAGTCGCCACCGGCCTGCAGTTCGCCGGGGCCGCGATAGCGCGGGGCGGTGTATTGGTTGTCGGCCAGATTGACCGTGTCGCCCGGCGCGTAAGCTGCGATACGCCAGCGCAGTTCAGTCAGCGGCACGTCGTTGCCGTTTTTCATTTTCAATTGCAGCGGCCGATCTGCCGGGCATTGTTCCGGTGCATAGCTGATGCGCATCTCAAGGCGCGCCAGTTGCTTGAGCTCGCGGTTGTCCAGCCACACCACCCACATGGCCACCAGGCCCAGACCGATAGCCGCGGCCACGGAGACCGGCACAGCCTTGGCGGGATAGCGCAGCAGCAGAATCAACCAGGTGATGATCAGCAGGATGCCGATGAACATGAGGGAAGGCTCCTTGGTTCGTGAGTACCATCCTACCGGAGGGCCGGCGCAATGGACATTCGCGCGTATTCCGAATGTACCGTCAGTCGGTACTGTAATTTCTGACAGTTGAAAATCGCAAAGCGCGGATGCTCTGATGCCCTGAAGCATGGATAACGCTAGTGCCGGGAGCAAGCTGATGAACAAGCATGGCAAAACACCGACGCTTTCAGTAAGCGACCCGCGCGGACTGCAGGTTCGGACGGTTGGTTATTGGCGTGCCGACGACCTTTGCCCAGCTCAAACCCGCGTCAATCGCACGGTGCGCGACGCTGCTGGAAGGGTTGTGGAACAGTGGGATCCGCGCCTGTGGGCACTGCAAACGACCGAGCCGCTGACGCCAGCGAATCTGCGCACCCTTTATTCGTTGATCGGGCAAACGCTGCGCTCCGACAGCGTCGATGCCGGTACGCAGCTGGCGTTGTACGGGCTCGGTGCCGAGACGCTGTACGACTGGGACAGTCGAGAAACCTGGCGCGAGGTGCATCACGACCCGCTGCTGCGTCCGATTGCCGTGTTCGAAGAAGGCGCATCCGAGCCTAGGCGGTGCGTCGAACGTCTCACTTACGGTCAGCCCGGCGCGGGTGATCCCTCCCGGAATCAGCTGGGCCAGTTGATTCGGCACGATGATCCGGCGGGTAGTGTGTGCTCGCAAAGCTTTGCAATCAGTGGGCAATGCATTGAAAGCACGCGGCACTTCACCCTCGACCCCAGCGTCCCCGATTGGCCGCAAAACGTTGATGACCGCCAGCGCTTGCTGGAGCCCGGTGACGGTGCAACGACCCGCTGGCGCTTCGGGCCGCTGGGGCAGGTACTCGAACAAGTCGATGCACGTGATAATCGACAGGACCGCGAGTTGACGCTGGACGGTCAGTTGCGTGCCTGCCATCTGCAATTGCGGCACCAGACCAAAGCGCAAACGCTGGTGAGCGACATTCGTTACAACGCTGATGGGCAAGTCACTCAGGAACTGGCGGGCAATGGTGTGCTGACGACGCTGACCTATCAGCCCGAGGACGGTCTTCTGCTAACCCGCCATGCGAGGAAAGCCGGGGGCGAGGTATTGCAACATCTGATCTACGACTATGACCCGATGGGCAACTTGCTGAGCATCGAGGACAAGGCACTGCCGATCCGGTATTTCGCCAACCAGCGTATCGATCCTGTCAGTCGTTTCGACTACGACAGCTTCTACCAGTTGCATGTGGCCACCGGTTGGGAAGCAGGTGCTGCTACTCAAGGTCCGGCGTCCATCGGACGTGACGATCCGGCAGCAGTGAGCAATTATCGACAGACCTTCGACTACGATGAATCCGGCAATCTGCTGCTGCTGACGCATGTTGGCGCGCGCAATGGCCGCGAGCTCAAAGCTGCGCGATCAAGTAATCGCTGTTTGCCTTACCGTAATGGCGTGCCACCGACGGAAGAGGAGATTGCCGCGGCGTTCGATCCCCGTGGCAATTTGCGAGCGCTGTACGCGGGGAGTTCATTGACGTGGAATCTGCGTAATCAGTTGCAATCGGTCACGCCGGTCGAACGTGCCAGCGGCCCCAATGACCGTGAACACTATTGCTACGACGGTGCCGGTCAACGTGTGCGCAAGATTCGCTCACTCCAGACGAATGCCCGCGGCGTCACGGCCCAGGTGCGCTATTTGCCTGGACTGGAGCTACGCACCGACACGGCCACCGGTGAGCAATTGCAAGTGATCTGCGTCGAGGGCCACATCAGCCGTGTACACGTGCTGCACTGGGAAAGTGCTCCGCCCACCGGTTCCAATGACCATTATCGGTACACGCTGACGGATCATCTCGGATCGACCTGCCTGGAACTGGGCGAGGATGCCCGGCTCATCAGTCAAGAAACATTCTTCCCGTTCGGTGAAACGGCGTGGAGCAAGGACACCGAGGCCAGTTACAAAACCCTGCGTTATTCGGGCAAGGAGCGCGATGCCACAGGTCTCTATTATTATGGCTATCGCTATTACATGCCGTGGTTGCAGCGCTGGTTGAATCCTGACCCGAAAGGCTTTATCGACGGGCCGAACCTGTATCAGATGGTGGGTAACTCGCCCATGAACCATGTCGACACCGATGGGGGCGGGAAGACCGCCACATCTGAGTTGGCTGACAGTGTGCAAAAGCAGCAGGCATTAATGAGCACGATGACCTCGGCGGCAGCGGACGTCAGAAACTCATTGCTCAATCACACTCAGGCGCGACACCGGTTTCAGGCCTTGGCCAGGCGCGTCGGGACGCAACTGGCCAGCAGCATGTTCAGCGCAGGCGCTCAAGCCGCAGGGGGCACGATTGGCACTGCAATGGGCACCGTGTTCGGACCGGTAGCCGGTTCGCTTGGGGGCAAGATTGGCACGAAGGTCGCCGATAAGTTGGCGGGTGCAGCCATCGACAAGGTGGTGGACACCTATCAGTTGAACCGACCTATCCATTTCAAGGGCAGCGAATTGAATCCCAAGGCTCTGGTTGAAAGCGTCGAGCCGAAAAAGAAGCTGAGTCTTGCCACAGTGAAGCTGCAATTGGCAGCGCATGATCCGCGCACAGCCGACGGTCGATCACGCTTGACCCAAATGGCGCGCGCCAAGGTCGAGGGCAAAGTGATCGAGGCAGTCTCTGAAAAACTGGGACCAGAAACTCGGGGGCTGTTCCAGACGGGGCGGGAATTCATCCATGCAGCGCAGGGACTGAATGCTGAGGCGTTAAGCAACACTTATGAACATCTTTCGGCAAACATCGACATGGTCGAGTTCAGGACGCAGGCCATCCTTACCGAGCTGGCAACCACCGGCAGCGCGGATCCGGAGCTTTTCGAAGCGGTCTCCGACTTGTCGATGCAAACGTCCAGTACGCTGCAGAGCCTGCGGCGGACCCAGGACTTTATCGGACTGCTCGCACCGGCTCCCTACGCGGGAAGGCAGCAATCGCTGGGGGGACATTCCCGGCCGAGGCTGACTCGACAACATTCGTTGAGTTGAAAAAAAGCCCCCGCCCAACCCACTGCGGATAGGGGACGCAGCGGGCTGGACGGGGGCTTCTTATTGCGGAACGCTTACTGCGCGATGGTTTTCACCGACACGCCGCGTTCGATCGGGGTCGAGCGACCGTAGATATCTTCAAAGCGCTCGATATCGTCTTCGCCCAGGTACGAGCCCGACTGCACTTCAATGATTTCCAACGGGATCTTGCCCGGGTTGCGCAGGCGGTGCACCGAGGCGATCGGGATGTAGGTCGACTGGTTTTCAGTGAGCAGAAAGACGTTCTCGTCGCAGGTCACTTCAGCAGTGCCGCTGACCACGATCCAGTGTTCGGCGCGGTGGTGGTGCATCTGCAGCGACAGGCACGCGCCCGGTTTGACCGAGATGTGCTTGACCTGGAAACGCCCGCCCATGTCCACCGAGTCGTAGGAACCCCACGGACGATAAACCTCGCAGTGGTTCTGGGTTTCGCTGCGACCCTGCTCGTTGAGGGTGTTGACCATCTGCTTGACGCCCTGAACCTTGTCCTTGTGGGCGATCATCATCGCGTCCTTGGTTTCGACCACGACGATGTTTTCCAGACCGATCACCGACACCAGTTTGCCGTTGCCGTGGATCATGCAGTTCTTGCTGTCCTGGATCACTACGTCGCCCTTGCTGACGTTGCCGTTGGCGTCTTTCTCGTTGACTTCCCACAGCGACGACCAGCAACCGACATCGCTCCAGCCAGCGGTCAGCGGCACCACGCAGGCACGCTGGGTTTTTTCCATGACGGAGTAGTCGATGGAGTTGTCCGGGCAGCAGGCGAAAGTGGCTTCATCCAGTGTGACAGTGTCGGCGTCCTGCTGGCTGCGCTCGAGGGTCAGCAGGCAGGTGTCGTAGATGTCCGGATCGTGCTTTTTCAGCTCTTCGAGGAAGCGGCTGGCGCGGAACAGGAACATGCCGCTGTTCCAGTAGTAGCCTCCGGATTCAACGTACTCGGTGGCGCGTTTGACGTCGGGTTTTTCGACGAAGTGCGAGACGCGGCTGACGCCTTCCGGCAGCAGCGAATCGCCGGTGGACTTGATGTAGCCGTAACCGGTTTCCGGTTTGGTCGCCGGCACGCCGAACAGCACCATTTCGCCGTTTTCGGCGGCCACGGTGGCCAGGGCGAGGGCGCGTTGCAGGGCTTTCTGGTCTTCCAGCACGTGGTCGGCCGGCAGCACCAGCATCAGTTCGTCACGGCCTTCGTTGACCAGCATCATCGCGGTCAGCGCTACCGCTGGCGCAGTGTTGCGGCCGAACGGCTCCATGAGGATGCGCTGGCATTCAAGGTTACGGGTGGCCAACTGCTCGTTGACGATGAAGCGGTGATCCTTGTTGCAGACCACGATCGGCGTGTCCATGCCTTCGAACACCAGACGTTCCAGGGTTTGCTGGAACAGCGTGTGTTCACCGGTCAGGGCGAGGAATTGCTTAGGAAACTGCTTGCGCGAAAGCGGCCAAAGACGTGAACCGCTACCACCTGACAAGATCACCGGAATCATGTTGTTTACTCCATAAAAATCGATTGGTTAGAGGCCCTGTGGGAGCGAGCCTGCTCGCGAAAGCGGTACATCAGTCGACATTGATGTTGGATGTCGGACCGTATTCGCGAGCAGGCTCGCTCCCACAGGGTTACTGCGTCAGTTCATGAAATTGGTTAGCGAGTCGACACCGGGCGTTTCACCCAGACTGGCGACAGGCTGCTGCCGGAACCGGTGACGTACAGCACCGCTGCTTCACCGCGCTCAAGGGCGACCGGTTTCACGTCGCCGACTTTCTTGTCGCCTTCGTACAGCGCCAGGCTGACTTTCACCGGGTTGATTTCACGTTCGCCACGGCCCTTGGCCGCCACGTTCGGCACCACGTCGGTCTTGCCGTCGGCGGTCTTCAGGGTCAGCGGCTTGTCGCTGAGGTTCTGCACGCGCACCAGGGATTTCTGCTTGTTCTTGAACGGTGGTTCTTCGATCAGTTGTGGCGCGCCGGACGCGTTGTTGACCAGGGTGTAGTAGTGGTCGCCGGCGAGTTTGACCGGCAGGGTCTGGCTGCCGACCTTGGCGCTGTAGTCGCCGCCCGGCATGAAGCTGAAGTCGCTGCTGGCCAGTGGCGCAACGTCGCTCAGGTTGGTGCTGCCGACGGTGGCGCTGACTTCGGCGTTGCTGGCGTTGTAGACGCGCACGAAGGTCGAGCCTTTCGGCGCGGTCGGGCCGTACAGCGCGGCGTCACCACCGGCAAAGGCCTGGACCGACAGCACGCTCAGACCAGCAACCAGTGCGAAGCGTTTGGCGAGACGACGAGGAGTAGTAGTGAAAGTCATGGTGTTACCTCTCTTTCAGTTTTGCGCCCGATCGGGCGTCTCGGATTTAGTGTTGATAGCTACGTTTTGTTGGCGAGCACCGGCTTGTTTGAGCTCTGCGACCCACTGTGGGTCGGCGTCGCCGATTTCGTTGTTCACAGGCAGATATCGTTCAGGAAACTCCCAGATCAGCACCTGTGGCGGGCTGTTCTTGAAGTCATCGCTTTTCAGGTAGCTGAGCATCGGCAGGATCGGGCCGTGGCCGTCCTCGGCGTAATTGACCACGTCGCTGTGCAGCGCTTGTTTCAGCGCACCGACGAAGTTCCAGTTGGGGTTGGCGCTGTAGCTGGTACCGATCAGTGCGACCGGTACTTCGCTGCTGGCGAACAGCGCGTCGTCACCGGCAGGCTGCTCGGCGGCCACGGTGTTGCGCTTCTGCAGCGGCTCTTGTGCCGGCATCAGGTTTTCAAACAGCGGATCCAGTGGCAGGAACAGACGCAGGTCGCCCTTGTGCGTGACCTTCTCCGCTGGCGTGGTGACAAAGCGCTGTGGCTCGCCGCTGAGCGGGAACTTGTCGGCGATAGTCTTGGCCAGGGTGTTGGCGGCGATTTCAGCGCCTTCCGGGGTCCAGTGGGTGTCGGTGCGCAGGAACACTTGCTGACCGTTCTGCTTGGCTTTTTGCAGTGGGCCAAGCAGGTCCGGGGCGAGGATCTTGTCTGCGGCGACACGGGCGTGGAAGTCCTGATAGAGGTTGGCGTGGATGCTCGCCGGTTTCACTTCACCCAGGTGTTCCGGGTACAGACGCACCTTGGCCGGCACGATGGCCATCACCAGTTTCACGCCTTTCTCTTTCAGGGTCTGGCGCACGCCTTCGACCAGCGCGTAGTTGCCTTGCAGGTTCAGTTCTTCGTTGACGATCGGGTTGAATTCCTCGTCGCTGTATAGCCACTGATCGCGACCGAGCACTACGCCTGGACGACCTTCGTTGAACAGTTTGAAATCCAGCGCCGCCCAGAGGTTGGTGCCCAGACGCTTGATCGGAAACTGATCGTCGTAGTGGGTTTCCACGGCTTTGGTCCAGCGACCGTTAAGCACGGTCGCATCGGCGTTGGTGCTGAAGCCGAAGAAGCTGCGCACCGACCACAGACCGAGCACCAGCAGGGTCACCAGAAACAGCGCGATGTAGAAGATGCGTAATGAGCGGGTCATGTCAGATCCCTCAGAACTGGAAGTAAAGGAACGGCGAGAAGCTTTGCGCCGAGAGTTTGAGAATCGAGGCGATGAACAGCAGCAGGATCAGCCCGCGCATCACGTAGCGTGACCAGTCCGCCGTCCAGTAGGCCGGTTGCACCTGCGCCTCGACGCCGACGGTGTAGCCAGGCTCATGGATGCTCGCCGGGTTCTCGCCGGGGGCTGCCTTGATCATGCCCGGGGTCGCGGTGGCAGGGCCGTTGGCCTCGACGTTGACTTCAGGTTTGCTCTTCACCGGAGGCTGGTTGGTGTACAGATCACGCAGGCCGAAGAACGCCAGGGTTGCGTACGCCACCACCAGGGTCGCCACTTGCAGACCGGTGAGGCTGGCGCGGTTGAGTTCCGACAGCGACCAGTCGCTGAAGCTGAACATCGCGCCGTACATGCGCCCGGCGACGTGCAGGTTTTCGGCACGGAAGATCACCCAGCCCATCACCACCAGCAGGAAGGTCAGCGCCCAGCGGATCGGGTTGAGGCTGCGCGGCGAGGTGTTGATGCCGAGCATTTTTTCGATCGCCAGCCACATGCCGTGCCAGGCGCCCCAGACGATGTAAGTGATGTTCGCGCCGTGCCACAGACCACCCAGGAGCATGGTCAGGAACAGGTTGCGATAGGTCATCAGCGTGCCTTTACGGTTACCGCCGAGGGTGATGTACAGGTAGTCACGCAGCCAGGTCGACAGGCTGATGTGCCAGCGGCGCCAGAACTCGGTGATCGACTGGCTGATGTACGGCTGCTTGAAGTTTTCCATGAAGCGGAAACCCATCATCAGACCCAGACCGATGGCCATGTCGCTGTAACCGGAGAAGTCGAAATACAGCTGCGCGGTGTACGCCAGCGCGCCAAGCCAGGCATCCCCGGTGGTCGGGTTTTGCAGGGCGAAGCAATGATCGGCAACCACGGCGAGGGTGTCGGCGATGAAGACCTTCTTGATGAAACCCTGCATGAACCGCGTGCAACCTTCGGAGAACTTGTCGAGGGTGTGGGTGCGGTTGTTGAACTGGTCGGCGAGGTCGCGAAAGCGCAGGACCGGGCCGGCAATCAGGTGCGGGAAGATCGCCACGAACGCCGCGAAGTCGATCAGGTTGCGGGTGGCCGGGGTGTCGCCGCGATACACGTCGATGATGTAGCTGATCGATTCGAAGATGTAGAACGAGATACCGATCGGCAGCAGCACGTGGGTCAGGATGAACGGTTCCAGACCGAACGAGGTCATGATCGCGTTGATGCTGTCCACGCCGAAGTTGGCGTACTTGAAGTAGCCGAGGATGCACAGGTCGACCGCCACGCCGAGCAGCAGCCAGCGCTGTGCCGGTTTGCTGCGCACGCCGGCGGCACCGACTTTCAGGCCGATCCAGTAGTTCCACAGGGTGACGCCGGCGAACAGCGCCAGGAAGTCCACCCGCCACCACGCGTAGAACACGTAGCTGGCGATCAGCAGCAACAGGTTGCGATAGCGTTGCCCGCTCAAGTAGTACAAGCCGAGAAAGATCGGCAAGAACAGAAACAGGAACACGTTGGATGAAAATACCATCCCGATCTCTCCATGTTTGAACCAACAGTCAAGGGCCAAAGCCCCCCCAAACCCCCCGTGAAAATTCAGGGGGCGACATCACTTCACTGTGGGAGCGGGCTTGCTCGCGAAGGCGGTGTGTCAGTCGACATCAGTTTTGAATGTCAGACGGCATTCGCGAGCAAGCCCGCTCCCACAGGGGATTGCATTCACTCTTACGAACCCTTGTTGCCCTTCTCATGCGACGGGTCGTAGACCTTGGTCAGGTCGCCGCCGAGGCGGAAGGTCTTGAACGGCTGCATGCCGTGCTTCTTCTCGATCACATCCGCCGGGCAGGTGTAGAGGGTGCAGAACGGTTCGAGCCAGGCGAATTTCATGTCCTCTTTCAAGTCGGTCATGTCCTGCTCTTTGCCGTTCTTCTTCTCGAACTGGTCCGGGTCTTTCACCCCGGCCAGCACCCGATCACCCAGACGCTTGAGCGCGCTGTTGTTTTCCTGACGCAGATCGACACCGTTGATCTGGGCGAAGCTGGCGATCATCGCCAGTGGCGGCAGGGCGTAGTTGTGATAGGCGAGGGCGCGTTGCTGGCGCTTGAGCTCGTTAGGCAGGAAGCCGTCGGCATCGACTTGATTGACCCCGACCTTGTATTCCTTCACTGCCCAATCGAACAGGTCGCGACGGTTGGTGGCGATCGAGGTCGCCATCACCGACCACGCGGCCCAGTACGAGTGGTTGTTGGTTTTTTCCAGCGGCAGGTTGTCCCAGTCGCTGACCACCTGATCGGCCATCTTGCTGAACCACGCCTCGATCTGCTGCGCTTCTTGCTGATGCGTGGCCAGCGGATGCGAGTCGGAGAACTTCAGGCGAATGTACGAAGAGGCCATGCTGCCCAGCGCCCATTTGCGCATTGATTTGCCGGTGTGGTTGAAGTCTTTCGACATCAACGCATCGGCCTTGGCCCACGCGGTCAGCCAGTTCAGCGTGCAGTCGAGCTGCTCCGGACGACCGTCGCGCATGAACTGCATCACCCGTTTGGCGGTGCCGCGCTCCAGCGTGGTGATGTCCTTGGTGGTGTCGCGGAAGGCTTTTTCCGACTGCACGTTCAGCGTCGCGCGAGCCTTGTCCGAGCCTTCGTACTTACTGCGAAATTGCAGCGGCCCGGTGTACGGCGCCGGCATCGCGTCGCAGCCTTCGCTGTTGTCGCCGCTCTTGAATTTATCCACCGGCGCAAAGTAGCCCTGTGGCGGACGCAGTGGTGCGGCGGCCTGAGTGGCCCCGGCGAACATCGCCAGGGTCAGCAGGGATGGCGCAAGCAAGTGTTTGATCGTTCGATTTCGCATAGCAGACCTCATTGCCCGAGCTGAGCGGTTTGTGGCCCAGCGCCCGGGAATACGTTGCGTTTGCAGATTTTCGCTTCGACTTTTTGCGGCGCGGTACCCGCTTCCGGGCCCTGGACTTCGACTGCCAGCAGATTTTGCGAGGCCCAGTCTTCGTCCGTGCGCAGCTCAAAGGCGAAACGACCGTCGGTGTCGGAGGTTTCCGGTTTCTCGATCTTGATGTCCTCGTGGCGACCGTTCATGTACCAGAGGGTGGCTTGCAGGGTTTTCACCGAGGGGTCGGCGAAGCGGATGTCGACCTGATGGCTGCTGTTTTGCAGGTTCAGGTTTTTGCTGTTGACCAGCAGTTCCTGTTTGCCGCCAGGCTTGAGCGTGGTGCTGGCGGACATTTGCGCGTCTTTGCCTTCGCAGCCGTTGTCGAGCAGCGACATCATCTGGCGATAGATGGTTTCCTGGTCGAGGCGGTACAGCGGCGAGAATTCCCAGATCAGAATCTTCGGCGGGGTCTTCTGGAATTCGTCGCTACCGAGGTACTGCAGCATCGAACCTTCCAGACCACCGCCGGGGAAGGCGACGTTGAGAATGTCGGCGCCAATGGCCTCTTCGAGGAAGCCGGCGAAGTTGTAGTTCTTGCCGCTGTGCGAGGTACCCACGAGGGTGATTTGCGGGTTGCCGGAGTCACCGAACAGGTCGCCGTCACCGGCTTCGCCTTTCGGCTCGGTGGTGAACTGGTCCATGTACTGGATCGCGTAACTGGTGCCGCACAGTTGCCCGGCCATGTTGTGCAGGGTGCCGGTCTTGCCCATGCGCCCGGTGCGTTTGGTTTCGAATTCACGCTTGGGAATGTCGGCGAAGGCCGGGATCTGCTTGACCTTCTCGGCGACGATTTTCGCTGTGCGCTGGGCACCGTATGGGGTCCAGTGCTGGTCGCCGCGGAAGTAGAAATCGTGGGCGGGCAGGGTGTCCGGCAGCGATTCGTTGGTCAGCGGCGACAGGTCCGGTACCACGTAACCCATCTGCGCGAAACGGCCGAGCATGGTCTTGTAGTTGCCCAGCGCTTTCTCGTAATCGAACGCGGCTTTTTCCTGCGGATTGAGCTTGTTGCGGTTCACCAGGCCACGGGTCGGCTGATAGACGATCACCAGTTCGACGCCTTTGGCCTTGAACGCATCGTGCAGCTGTTGCAGGCGTTTGTAGCCGGCCGGAGTGGTGTTGAACTCGGTGCGCAAATCTTCCTGGGTACGGAACAGCCAGTCGCCCTGCGCCTGCACCAGGGTGGTGAAGTTCTGCTGGTAGCGCGTGGTGTAGTTCTTCGCGTCATGGGCGGCCGGGCACAGGTTGCAGCACGGTTCGGCGCTGAATTTTGGCGGGGTGGCGCCCGCCGCGTCATCGGCGCGGGCAGCATTGCTGGCCGCCAGAATGCCCACGGTCAGGGCCGACAGGCTGAGTAATTTGATCAAGTGTGGGTGCATAAAATTATCCTCAGTCCCGCAGTTCGGTCTGGCGTTCGACAGGGTCGATCAGTACGGCTTTCTGCTGGCGTACCAGCAGGTCGAGAATTTCATCCTGGCGCTCGCCAAGGATGCCGTTGAAGCTGATGCCGCTGGATTTGGTCGGCGCCAGCATCGATACGCGATACAGCTCGACGCTCAACGGCGAGTCGATGGCCATCGGGCCGCTGCCGTTGGCCGCCAGTTCACCGCCGACCACGATCAGCGAGACTTGCGCGTCGAACGGGTCGAGCTTGATGTCACGGTCGGTGTCGGTCAGGTCCTTGATGTGGCCGTAGACGCCGGTCAGACCGTTGGCCATGGCGACGTTTTCGTAGAGGCGGATGTTCACGCTGTTACGAATGCGGATGCCGTGACGTTTGTTGCTGATGACCTTGTTGCCCCACAGCAGGTTGTCGGCGGACTCGTAAAGCGTGATGCCGTCCGTGTGGTTCTTGTAGATCTCGTTGTAGGCAATGATGTTGTTGACGCTGTTACGGTCGATCACCAGGCCCGAGAGGTGGTTGTCGTAGCTCTTGTTGTTGAAGATGAAGCTGTCGTTCACTTCACGGGAAATGATGATGCCGTGCTTCTTCTTCGTACCGTGGACGGTGTTCTCGGCAATGATCAGACCGTGGGAACGGTCGTGCGGGTCGATGCCGTAGACGATGTTGTCCTTGTAGGTGTTGCCCTTGACCACGAAGTCGCGGGTCTCGTAGCAATAGAAGCCGTACCACATGTCGGAGAACTCGGAGCCGACGATCCAGCCGGTCGGTTCAGGGCGTTTGAGCACCTTGGCCATGTTCGGCGTGTACTGGGAAATACTCACCCCGTACGACTTACTGTTGGCGTAACCGAAGCTGGCCATCTTGCTGTTGACGATGTAGGTCTCGGTGCCGCCCCAGGCCAGCAGAAACGGACGGAATTCCTTCGGCGAACGGAAGGTGGCCGGGCCGTTGTCCTTCTCGCGCCAGCCAGTGACTTTGGTGTCACGCACGAACAGCTGACCGTCGTTGACCAGGAACGAACCGGCCTCTTGCGACAGACGCAACTCCTGGGTCTGGCCGTCGATTTCAAGGATGCCTTTGCGGCCTACCACGATCGGCAGCTTCGCCAGGTACACGCCCGGCGAGGTCTCGCTGAAGTACTGCTTGGGCAGTTTCTGCGCCAGATCCTTGAGGTTCAGGTAGCCGTCGTCGACGAAGATCGCCTGCGGGATGCCGTGCTGACGCACCACCCATTCGGCCATCTTGTTGTCGCCGCCGATGAAGTCCTTCAGGGCGTCTTCCTGCATCATCCGGCGCACGCTGATCTTGCCCGGTTTGCTGCGATTGATCTTCGCGGCAGCGGCTTCGGCGGTGAAGCCGGACAGGTCGGGCAGTTTCGGCTTGGCCAGTTCCAGCGCCTCGGTCGGCGCGCTGCTGACGGTGTAGGTCTTGGCTTGTTGCAGCTCTTTGGCGGTGGTCACCGGTTTGCCCTGTTGAGGCACAGCCGGTTCCACCGTGGCGAACGCGCCAGCGGAGGCCAGCAGCATGGCGCCGGCCAACAGGCTGAGCGAGCCTTTCCTTGCATGGTGCATGTCGGGCACTCCCTTGGCGGTTTGCATCAGAAGCGCCAGATCACGTCGATGAACGCGCGGTGCATGTACGAATCGACCTGGCTGCCATAGGCATCACCGGGCTTGAACACACCGCCACGGAAGCGCACCAGCGCCGACGGCTCGTCGATCGACTGGCTCAACGCCGCCGGCAGCAAGCCTTGCTTGAAGTACTTGGTCACCACCAGGTCCATTTCCTGACCCAGATCCTTGTTGCCATCCTGCAGCGGCAGCGAGGTGCTGGAGAGGATCGCGCCGGTGACGTCGTCGGTGTTGTTTTCCACGGCGTTGATGCCGTTGCTGCCCACCGGCTTGTTGCCGTCCACGCGCCAGAACTTGTGGTAGATCAGGCTGGCGTCGTACTGGTCGTTGAGCATCCACGAACCGAACAGGGTCGCGGTCTGCATGTTGTTCATTTCGCCACGGAATGCTTCGCCGAAACGGTGCACGCGCGAGCGGGTACCGGTGTAGTTGGAGCGGTTGCTCTCCAGACCGTTCTGCTGGTAATCGGCGCTGGCGCGGGCGTAGGCCGCACCGACCTGCCACTGCGGATCAAGGCGCAGACGCACGCCCAGATCGGTGGCCCAGCCGTTGATGTCATCACTGCGCTTGGCTTGGGCCGGACGGCTGCCATCGGCGTTCAGCGGGTTGACCGAATCAAGGTCGCCGCTCATGCCGGTGATGCTGCCCCAGTAGTTGACGGTGTTGGTGTTGCGCCAGTTGTAGGCGTCGCTGTCGGCGGTCAGACCGAGCCAGCTGATGTCGCCGTTCTGGGTTTTGTCGAGGGTGTCGCGGGGCACGCCCGGTTCGGCGTAATCGAGCTTGCCGTTGTCGTGGGTGTGATGACCACGAATGCCGACCCAGTTACCCGGTGTCCACTGGTAAGCGGCATCGGCGTAGGCGTGCAGGCGATCCTTGTCTTTTGGTGCCAGCTCTTTGAGGTCGGTGCGGTATTCGCTGAAGCGTTCGGCGACACCGACGTTGGCGCGCAACAGGGTGGTGTCGAAGGTCCAGTTCAGCGCTTCGATGTTGGTGTCGCGCCATTGGCCGTCGTCATTGCGCAGGCGCTGGCGACCGAGCTTGAGCATCTCGCCGGGGTACGGCGTCAGGCCGCTGTAGCCGACCCAGAACTCGCGCATCGCCAGATAGTTTTTCTTGGTTTTGCGGTCGCTGTTGTCGGTGGTTTGCTCACCGTCGGACTGCTGCAGGGTGTCAGTCTCGATGATGTCGGTCGAGGTCACGGCCTGGCCCATGGCGTAGGCACTCCACGCGCCGCTTTCGCCGTAGACCCACGGACGCAGGTCCAGGCCCACACCGTTGACGTCGCCGCCGCTGGCGGTGCCGAGGTCGCGGTCGTCTTCGGACTGGCCGGTGATTTTTACTTCCAGGCCGAAGTTCTTGGTTTCAGTGATCGCGGCCAGTGTCGGGCAAGACCAGATCAGCGCGAACGTGAGGCCAATGCCGGCCTTCACAAAGGGATTCAACTTCATAGGGATTCCTCGCCGTCTTCTTCTTGCAGGGCGTGCAGTTGCAGCGTGTTCTGGTTCAGGGCGCCACGGCTGGCCTGTTCCTGTTGCAGCAGGCGCTGGGCTTCGGCCAGACGCTCGGGCGGCAATTGCGCGGCCAGGGTGGTCGCCAGTTCATCGGCTTGCGGGGTGTTCTGCGCCTTGGCCAATTGGCTGAATACGTAGGCGTTGAGCGGGTCGGGCTTGGTGCCCTTGCCTTGGGAAAACAGTTGGGCGATGGCGAAATCGGCGCTGTTCTGGCCATTGCGCGCAGCGGTCAGCAGGTGGTCGAGGGCCTTCTGCGGGTAGACCTTGCCCAGGTAACCACGGCGATAGATCTGGCCGAGGTAGTAGTCGGCGGCGACTTCGCGGCCGACGGCTTTCTGGAAGTGTTCTTCGGCGACTTTGGCGTCGGCCGGCACCAGTTTGCCTTCGTAGTAGAGCTTGCCCAGCAACAGTTCGGCGCGCGGCTGGTCGGCGGCGCGGCCGTTGTCCAGGTATTTCATCATCTGATCGACGTCGCCCAGTTCCGGGAAGTCGTAGAGCAGCTGCGCGAGGGTCACCCACGATGCCGGGTAGCCCGGGGCGATCGGTTCGAGCAGCGACTGCGCGGTCTTCTCGTCGGTCTTGCCGAGGGTCGAATCGGCCAGCACGCGGGCCACCGAATCGACGCGCTGCGCGCTGACCGTGCCACGGCTGTAACCGGCCTGCATCTGCTTGATCAGCTCGGCCTGTTGTTCAGGCTGGGCGCGTTTCTGATAGACCGTGGCCAGTTCGACGTAGCAGATGTCGGTGGTGTTGAGCGCGGCCTTGCAGATTTTTTCCACGTCATCCAGATGCTGGTCGTAAGTGCCCTGAGTGCGATACAGCAGCACCTGCGCCAGACCGGCTTCCGGGTAGCCGGATTTGCGCCACTGATCGATCTGCTGCTGCGCGTTGATGTTCGGGAAGCTGTGCGGGAATTGCAGGTACAGCATCGCCAGCGGGATCAACGTGTTGCCTTCGCCATTGGCGGCGGCTTTTTTCAGCAGGCTTTCGGCTTCGTGGTGCTCGGCTTCGGTTGACCCGGGCTTGGCTACCAGCAGGCGACCGAGACGGGCCTGGGCCCGTGGCGAAACATCGGCGGCGGCGCGGTAGGTCGCTTCGGCCTGTTTGATCTGCTCGGGGTCGCGGCTGTCGACCTGGATATCGGCGAGACCGACTTGCGCCTCGCTGTAACCCAGATCAGCCAGTGCGCGGTAGTTTTGCGCGGCGGTGGCGGTGTCGCCACGCTTGAGCGCTTCGTTGGCCAGACGTTGGTCGGGCAGGCCGGCGCAACCGGCGAGACTCACCGCCAATGCCAGCGAGCACACCATCAAACCCATGTGGGAGCGAGCCTGCTCGCGAAGCAGTCGACTCGGTACTTCAGACAAACCGCGCTGATCCTTTCGCGAGCAGGCTCGCTCCCACAGGTTCGGCGGTGTGTTCAAGATAGGAGTAGTCACAGGCATGTCCTCGACTTAAAGACCGGCAGCCATGGCTTTGTCGATCAGCCAGTTCAGGTTCGGACCTCGATCGCTGTTCACTTCCACCGGGCGCCCGGCGAAGCTGCTGTCCAGTGGTTCGTCCGGCTGGATCTGCACGCGGATGTCGGAGGACAGGTCGGCGCTTTTCAGGCTGGTGCTGCTGACGATCTTGCCGGTGCGGGTCTGGTCTTCGCCGGCGATCTGGAAGCTCACTGGCGTCCCCGGACGCACGTCGCCGAACTGACGATAGGAGAAGCGTGCATCGACGGTGGCCTGTGTATTGCGCGGTACCAGAGTGAAGATCACGTCGCCCTTGCTCGCGTACTGACCGTCAGCCACCAGTTGCTGGGCCACGGTGCAATCGCACGGAGAAGTCAGGGTGCCGGTCATTTGCTTGCCGAACAGTTCTTCAACCTTGGCCGGTTGCAACTGGTCTTCGTCCAGATGGCCCTTGAGCACGTCGAGCATGCTGGTGCTGAAGGTCGCCAGCGGCGCGCCTTTGGCGGCGACGCCGTCGGACTTGACCAGGCTCTGCACCGTGCCGTCACGCGGCATGGTGATGTTCATTCCCGGCACGCTGACCAGACCTGCTTGCGCGTGGCTGACGAAGTACATGCCGTACACCGACTTGAAGACGAAACCGAAAGCGACCAGACCGATGGCGAAAATGCCGGCGCTGAAAGTCACGGCTTTCAGACGCCCGAACGGGGTCATGCCGCTCCCGCCGTCCTTGACCTTGCGCGCCTTGGTGAAGTTGTCGCGCTGCAGGGTCGCCAGTACTTCACCCATGCTGACGATGTCGCCGGCCAGGTGCGAAGTGATCAGGTGACGCAGGGTCGAGATGTCCTGCGGTTCCAGATTCTGGAACTGGCAACCGGCGCGGCCGCTCTGGCGGTCGTAGGAGCGCACTTGCAGTTCGACGTCCATGGCCAGGCCGAGGTTGTCGATGACGAATTGCAGGCGTGCCTTGTACACCTCGCCGATGGTCAGCGGCAGTTGCCCGGCGTTGAACGCCAGACCGCCGGCGGACAGGTCGAGGACCCGCGCTTCGACCGGCGTCCGGTCTGGGCCGAAGAAACGCAGTTTGGCCGGGATTTTCACTCGGGCGTGCTGACGCTGGGCTTCGGATTCATGCACTACGTTGGCGTTGACGGCGGTATTCATGGGGGCGATTTCCTTGTTAATTCAATAGGGGCAGGTCAGACCATCATCAGCAGCACGGCGACGAAAATGCTGCCGGCGGAGAAGGTCATGGTCCGAGACGACCAGGTGTTGAACCAACGTTGAAAGCTGGCGAGATCACGGGTCAGGGAAGTGGGTTGGCGCGTCCAGGATTGCTGGTCGAGGCGGAAGAACACGTAGATCTTCACCAGCGCACCGACGATCTGGTTGTAATACAGAATCACGGGATAGGCCGGGCCGATCCGGTGACCGGAGCACGACAGCAGCAGGGTCAGAATCAGGCGGGTGATACCGATCCACAGCAGGTAGGCGAGGATGAACGCGCCGCCGTACTTGAAGCTGGCGATGATCGCCACGGTCAGGCCCAGCAACGACGTCCACATCGATACGCGCTGATCGAACAGCACCACCGAGGTGAAGGCGCCGAGGCGTTTCACACCCAGGCCCAGCGCTCGCGAGTTCTGGCGCAGGTTGTTGCCGTACCAGCGGAACATCAGTTTGCGGCTGGCCTTGATGAAGCTCTTTTCCGGCGGATGCTCAACGGTGTTGATCGCGGCGTCCGGCACGTAAAAGGTGTCGTAACCCAGGCGCATCAGGCTGAACCAGCTCGACTTGTCGTCGCCGGTGAGAAACTTGAAACGGCCCAGGCGCCAGTGTTGCAGCGAGTCGCTTTCGACGTCGGCGATGAATTCCGGATCGGTCACCACGGTGGCGCGGAACACCGACATACGCCCGGTCATGGTCAGCACGCGCTTGGACAGGGCCATCGAGCACATGTTGATGTGACGCTGGGCGAAACGCAGCTTGTGCCATTCGCTCATGATGTAGCCGCCACGTACTTCGCAGAATTCGTTGGTGGTCAGGCCACCGACGTTGCCGAACAGCTGGAACCACGGCACGGTCTTGCGCACGGTGCCTTCGCCGAGCACGGTGTCGCCGTCGATCACGGCCACCACGGCACGGTCGTCCGGCAGGTGACGGGAGATCGCGCGGAAACCATAAGCCAGGCCATCGCGCTTGCCGGTGCCGGGAATGCGCACGAAGTCGAGCTTCACGCGGTCTGGCGGATTCATCCGCGCCCACAGCGCCTTGACCAGCAGCTCATCGGACATTTCGACGATCGAGCAGACCACGGTGGTCGGCAGTTCGCAGTCGATGGCTTCGCGGATCACCGAGCTGTAGACCTGCGCGGTGGTCAGCGCGTCGATACGGAAACTGGTGACCATCAGAAACACATGCGACGGGTCCGCCGCCTTACCCAGCTTGCGCACTTTGCGGCGCAGGTGCGGGTAAACGATGTAGAGAAAAATCATGCCGCGCACAAAGTGCGTTGCACCCATCGAGTAGCGCCAGATACCCACGGCGCCAATCAGGAAAATAAAGTCCTTCGACTCGGAGTCGAACGTGGACGTGGGCAGCATCAAGGCCAGGCCCAACAACAAACTGAGGTAAAACAGCCAACCGGCGGCCTGAAGTAGGCCGTGCTTTAGCCTGTGCATAATCTGCATCCGTCTCTATCTCGGGCGAGCCTGTCGGGTGGCCCGATGGGGTTAAGGCAGGCGAAGAACCGGCCGAGGGTTCAAATCCCCCGGCCGGAAGGCTGACTTACCAGCAGATACCTTCGGTGCGAGTACCCGGGTTGGTGGCTTTGGCCATGAAGCCGACCAGGTCGATGACCTGTTTGCCTTGCGGCGCTTCCTGGGCCAGCGCGCGGAACTTCTCGTCGCGGTTGCCGAGGATGATCACGTCGGAGTTGTCGATCACCGAATCGAAGTCCGAGTTGAGCAGGGACGACACGTGCGGGATCTTCGACTCGATGTAGTCCTTGTTCGCGCCGTGAACACGGGCGTACTCGACGTTGCTGTCGTAGATGCTCAGGTCGTAGCCCTTGCCGATCAGCATTTCGGCCAGTTCCACCAGCGGACTTTCGCGCAGGTCATCGGTACCGGCCTTGAAGCTCAGACCGAGCAGGGCGACTTTGCGTTTGTCGTGGCTTTCAACGATGTCGAAGGCGTTCTGCACTTGCGATTCGTTACTGCGCATCAGCGAGTTGAGCAACGGCGCTTCGACGTCCAGCGAACCTGCACGGTAGGTCAGGGCGCGCACGTCTTTGGGCAGGCACGAACCACCGAAGGCGAAGCCCGGGCGCATGTAGTACTGGGACAGGTTGAGGGTCTTGTCCTGGCAGACCACGTCCATCACTTCACGACCATCGACGCCAACCGCTTTGGCGATGTTGCCGATCTCGTTGGCGAAGGTGACCTTGGTTGCGTGCCAGACGTTGCAGGTGTACTTGATCATCTCGGCGACCGCGATGTCCTTGCGGATGATCGGCGCGTCGAGTTCTTCGTACAGCGATTGCAGAACGTCGCCCGAGGCCTTGTCGAACTCGCCGATGACGGTCATCGGTGGCAGGTCGTAGTCCTTGATCGCGGTGGATTCACGCAGGAATTCCGGGTTGACCGCGACGCCGAAATCGACACCGGCCTTCTTGCCCGAGCAGTCTTCGAGGATCGGGATCACCACGTTGGCGACGGTGCCCGGCAGCACGGTGCTGCGTACCACGATGGTGTGGCGGGTGGTTTTTTCACGCAGTACGAAACCGATCTCGCGGCACACCGCCTCGATGTAGTTCAGTTCCAGGTCGCCGTTCTTCTTACTCGGCGTACCGACGCAGATCATCGACAGGTCGGTGTCACGAATCGCCTCGGCGAAGTTGGTCGTACCGCGCAGACGACCGGTCTCGATACCCTGAGCCAGAAGTTCGCCCAGACCCGGTTCCACAATCGGCGACTTGCCGGCGTTGATCATGTCGATCTTGTCTTTGGCAACATCGACGCCAACCACGTCATGGCCCCGTGCAGACAGGCAACCGGCACACACTGCGCCAACGTAACCCAAACCAAATATGCTGATGCGCATCGCAATTACCTCTGTGTTTTATCAAGCCATTAGATGGCCGGAGTTAATGGTGTTCAGCGGTCATAGTGCACTCGAAAGTGCGGCATACAGGCGCCACAATGCCGTGTGCAGGCATACTAAGTTCCGAGTGTCTAAATAAGTGCACTCAAGATGTGCGCAACTAGGCCTTAGTTGTTATGACTTGCCCTGTTATGCAGCGGATCTTCTTGCTGGAAGACTCTTGTGCATGTGTTCAGTCCACCTGATGTCGGACGAAAGGCCCGTAGATCAAGCGGTTGGGTGCTCAGGCGAGCACAATTACAGGGGCGCAGCCTTGGCCTTGTAGAGGATGTTTATGGTGCGTATCACCTATCCATCGTTAGTTGATCAGATGAGTGAACCATCTAGGCAAGTTGCTGTGACAACTTGGTTACATGGTTCTCCGCTCTGCGTAAGTTATCTCGTACAAACTCGGCGAGAATCGTTACCGGTGGTATGAGCTATGCATTTGGACATAGTTCCTACCCGCTCATCGCGAAAGCTGAAATTTTTTGAAATATTGCCAAAGATGGCACTGGTCTCAATTTGATAGCACTTTCGATTTGGGCCTTTATTAATCGGCGCGTAATCGAGCTAGATAGTTTTGTGCCACTACCGTAAAAAAATTTAGGTGCCACTACTGAAAAAAAGTGCGGGTGTCGAGTGAAACTAAAATTAGAAATGCCGGGGACGATTTTATGGCGCCAATAAAACGGCGAAATGTGGCGAGGAATTTTTGACGTCGTGCGAGCTGCACGACTCTTTATAGACAGAGTCGTGCAATGGGCATGCTTTATTCCGGAGCGTGGTCGCGCAGAAACACCAGATTGTCCGGTTTCGACTGCTCGGCGCTGAAGCGATAACCCTGCACATCGAACTGCTTGAGCAGGGCAGGATCGTTGATTTTTTCCTGAATCACGAAACGGCTCATCAGGCCGCGGGCCTTCTTCGCGTAGAAGCTGATGATCTTGTACTGGCCGTTCTTCAGGTCCTTGAAATCGGTGTTGATGATCCGGGCGTTCAGGGCGCTGCGTTTGACCGCCGAAAAGTACTCGTTGGAGGCCAGGTTCAGCAGCACATCGTCGCCCTGATCGGCCAGCGCTTCGTTGAGCCATTCGCTGATGCGCGTACCCCAGAACGCGTACAGGTCCTTGCCACGGGCGTTGGCCAGTTTGGTGCCCATTTCCAGACGATACGGCTGCATCAGGTCCAGCGGACGCAGCAGGCCATAGAGACCGGAGAGCATGCGCAAGTGCTTTTGCGCATAGTCGAACTGAGCTTCGCTGAACGATTGCGCGTCGAGGCCGGTGTATACGTCACCCTTGAACGCGAGCAGCGCCTGCTTGGCGTTTTCCGGGGTGAAGGCGGGCGTCCAGCTGCCGAAACGCGCGGCATTCAGGCCGCCGATCTTGTCGGACACGTGCATCAGTTCGCTGATCTGTGCCGGGCTCAGTTCGCGCAGCTGCTGGATCAGCTCCTGAGAATGATCGAGGTATTGCGGCTGGGTGAAGCGCTGGGTCGCCGGCGGTGTTTCGTAATCGAGGGTCTTGGCGGGGGAAATCACCATCAGCATGAAGTCGTCTCCTTTAATCGTGGGGGCGATTCTAGGGGGTTGGCCGAGTGGACTCCAGCTATCAAGTCCATAGGTGATCGACGGCCTAACTCAAACCCCCTGTGGGAGCGAGCCTGCTCGCGAAAGCAGATTCAGATTCACTATAAATGTGGACCGATACACCGTATTCGCGAGCAGGCTCGCTCCCACAGGAGATAGGTGTTGCTGCTGGGAATCGTGCGGGATCAGCTATAGTGCCGCGCGGGTTTGGTTATGGAGACACCCCTTTGCGCATTGTTCTTTTATTCACCGCGTGGCTGTTGAGCTTCGGGGCCATGGCGGCGCCGGGCGATGTGGCGACGCTGGATCGCAGCACCTGGCCGGAGCAACTGAGCAGCCCGACGCTGTTCGACGTCGCCTCGCGCGCGGAAATCCTCATGTTCGCCCGGGGCCTGCTCGGCACCGAGGCGCTGGACGAGGCCGCGCTGGCACAGCGTTTGGGGTTGCGCACGGTCAACGTCGACGCGATCAGCCACCTGCGGCAGCGGCTCTGGGAACGTCTGTTGGCCAACTACAACTTCGCCCAGCAGAGCTGCGATCAGGATGCCTCGTTCTGCTTCCTCGTCGAGGACCTGCCGACCCTGCGCGAGCAGGCCGCCAAGTTTGTGGTCAGCGACGACAGCTATTACACCAAGTGGGCCGAGCCGAGCCGGTTGTTTCATCTGCAGTATCTGGACGAGCTGATGCGCAAGGCGGCGCTGTCGCCGCAGACCAGCAGCGAAGTCGATCAATTCGGCGACTACGAGCGCAACGGCGACGAGATGCACGATCGGCTGTTTCTGCTGAGCTTCGATAGCGCCGCCAATCTGCAGCCGGACAACACTGACTGGATTGCCGACTACCTGCGCAAATCCAATCTCAGCGGCACGTTCTTCCTGTTGGGCAAGGATGTGCAGGCGCGGCTCGCTGATCGCTCGGTGAGCAACCTGCAATCGGAGTTCTCGAAACAGTGTGTGGGCGTGCAGGGCTGGGAGTTCCGCTCCCACAGCTATTGGCAGGACTGGCAGGACTCGGTGCGCCGCAGCGCCGATCTGGTGAAGAACAAGTTGCCGGAGAACTATGTGCCGCTGTTCCGTCCGCCGGAGGGACAGCGCCGCAGTGATGCCGGCAGCTTCTTCCGCAATCAGGGCCTGCAAGTGGCGCTGTGGGATATCGATGCCCAGGACGGCGCCGGCAAGCTCAAGGGCGCGCAGAGTGCGCAGCGGGTGCTGACCCTGATGCTGCTGTGGCGTCACGGGGTGATCAATTTCAACATGAAACAGGATGCGGTGAAAACCGCGTTGCCGTGGCTGATCACGCAAACTGCGCAAAGCGGCATCGGCTTTGAGGACTGTCAGGACGGGTTTCGCTGACAAACGGAAAAAGCCCGGAAACATTGGGCTTGGGGCGATTTTTCTAGAGAATTCGATGCAGGCGGACTTCCGACTTTAGCGGGGTCTGGACGGTCCGCCAAGGGCTTTTCGTCACTCTGCAAAATAAACTTAAAAAAACCGTCAAAGTGCTTTTTTATGTCATGGGTTTTGGAGTATTACGAAGACAGACCGCCGAAACCTGCAACACAGGTGGCGTCTTCCAAGACTCCTTTTGTGTGCAGTTCATCCAGGCCCTCGTGGATGAATTCGGCAGTCACTTCGAGGCGCAGCACCGCCCAGGTATTGCGTCGAATGGCTCCCACAAAGGTGACCGAGTATGGATGATCACGGACGTAGCCCTTCTTCCAACCAGCCAATCCTTTATGTACTCGATACCAACGTATTGATTCACGATCCAAATGCCCTGCTGAATTTCGAAGAACACCACGTCGCGATCCCGATGACCGTGCTCGAAGAGCTGGACAAGCTCAAGAGCGGCCATCACAGCGTTGCTGCCGAATGCCGCCAGGCGATCCGGCTGATCGACAAGACCCTGGGCGATGCCTCCCCCGAGGACGTTGAACTGGGTGTGCCGATCCAGCGCGGCAAGGGCGGGCCAAAGGGCTTGCTGTCAATTCTGATGAGCAAACAGGCCGAATCGAACCTGATTCTGCCCGAGCATCTGAACGACAACAAAATCATCAACCAGTTGATCGACCTGCACACCCGTGATCCGAAGAAGGCCGTGGTGCTGGTCACCAAAGACATCAACATGCGCCTCAAGGCGCGCGCCTGCGGGATCGATGCCGAGGACTACAGCACCGACCAGTTGGTCGATGACGTGTCCCTGCTGCCCAACGGCTACCACAACATGACGGGCTCCTTCTGGGACCGCGTGAGCAAGGTCGAAACCCGTCAGGATCACGGCCGCACCTGGCATCAGGTGCAGTTGATCGATAACCTGCCGGCGGTGCACATCAACGAGTTCATCATTGACGAACAAGGCTTTGTCGGCTGGATCAAGGAAATCCAGGAAGACAAGCTGCTGATCCTCGACCTGCATCAGGAACCGCTGCTGCATCAGGAAGCCTGGGGTCTCAAACCGCGCGATATCTATCAGAGCCTGGCGCTGTATGCGTTGCTGGATCCGGACATTCATCTGGTCAACCTGTCGGGTGCCGCCGGTTCCGGTAAAACCATTCTGGCGCTGGCTGCAGCGATCGAGCAGACCATGGTCAGCAAGCGCTATCGCCGGATCATCGCGACTCGTAGCGTGCAGGGCCTGGACCAGGAAATCGGCTTCCTGCCGGGTACTGAAGCGGAAAAAATGGAGCCTTGGCTGGGCGCCATCACCGACAACCTCGAAGCCTTGCACATGGATGACGAAAACACCCATGGCAGCGTCGATTACATCCTCAGCAAAGTGCCGTTGCAGTTCAAATCGCTCAACTACATTCGTGGTCGCAGCTTCCAGCAGAGCCTGATCCTGATCGACGAATGCCAGAACCTCACGCCGCACCAGATGAAAACCATCATCACCCGGGCCGGCGCCGGTTCCAAAGTGGTGTGCCTGGGCAACCTGGCACAGATCGATACCCCTTACCTGTCCGCGACCAGCTCCGGGCTGACCTACCTGACCGAACGCTTCAAGGATTTCCCCAACGGGGTGCACATCACCCTGCAAGGGGTGCCTCGCTCGATTCTGGCTGAATACGCCGAATCGCATTTGTAACCCTTCCAACAAAACCGGGCGGCTCAAAAGCCGCCCGGTTTTTTATTGATAAATGCATATCCCCTGTGGGAGCGAGCCTGCTCGCGAATGCGGTGTATCAGTCGACATCTATAGTGAATCTGAATCCGCTTTCGCGAGCAGGCTCGCTCCCACAGGGGGCAACGGTGAATTCATAATCAGTGATGCGGAAATTTGACCCACAGGTTTACAATCCCTGCTCCTGATCAGGAGTAATCCCGTGCTGACTCATCTCGATTCCCAAGGTCGCGCCAACATGGTCGACGTCACCGAAAAAGCCGTGACGTTCCGTGAGGCGACGGCCCAAGCGCTGGTGCGCATGCTCCCCGAAACCCTGCAGATGATCGTCAGCGGCGGCCATCCCAAGGGCGACGTGTTTGCCGTGGCGCGCATTGCCGGCATTCAGGCGGCGAAGAAAACCAGTGATCTGATCCCGCTGTGCCATCCGCTGATGCTCACCGGGGTCAAGGTTGAACTCAGCGCTGAAGGTGACGACAGTGTGCGCATCGTCGCCCGCTGCAAGCTGTCAGGGCAGACCGGCGTAGAGATGGAAGCACTGACCGCTGCCAGCGTCGCCGCACTGACCATCTATGACATGTGCAAAGCGGTGGACCGCGGCATGGTCATCGAAAGCGTGCGTCTGCTGGAGAAGGTTGGCGGCAAGAGCGGGCATTTTCAGGCGGAGCAGCCATGAAGCTGACGGTTAAATTCTTTGCCCGTTATCGTGAAGCGCTGGGCGTGGACTCGGTGGAGGTCGAAGGCGATTTCGCCACGGTCGACGCTGTGCGTGCGCTGCTCGCCCAACGCGAGGGCGCCGAAGTGCTGAGCGAACAGAACCTGATGTGCGCGCGCAACGAAGACCTGTGCCAGCTCGACGAGCCGGTGAGCGATGGCGACGAAGTTGCGTTTTTCCCCACTGTGACCGGAGGCTGAGGCATGGCGATTCGGGTGCAGTCCATGGCGTTCGATCCCGGCGCTGAAGTCAACGCGATGCACGCGGCGAATGTCGGTGTCGGCGCGGTGGTGAGCTTTGTCGGCTACGTGCGCGACTTCAATGACGGGCTGGATGTAGCCGGGATGTTCCTCGAACATTATCCGGGCATGACCGAAAAAGCCCTTGGCAAGATCGCCGTCGAGGCCGAGCAGCGCTGGCCGTTGCTGAAGCTGGAAGTGCTGCACCGCATCGGCGCGCTGGAGCCGGGCGAACCGATCGTGTTTGTCGGCGCGGCCAGCGCCCATCGCCAGGCGGCGTTCGACGCCTGCGCCTTTGTCATGGACTACCTGAAAACCCGCGCGCCGTTCTGGAAGAAAGAGAACACCAGTGACGGCCCGCGCTGGGTCGAAGGGCGTGACAGTGATCATGCCGCTGCGGATCGCTGGAAAAAATAGTTTTTATAGCGCCTTCAAGTCCGTCTTCGCGAGCAGGCTCGCTCCCACATTGGATCTTCATGAACGCAGATATTGTGTTCGCTACAGATCCCCTGTGGGAGCGAGCCTGCTCGCGAAGGCGTCACCTGCATCACCAAAATCCTCTTTCTTTGCCCAATTGACGGAATGTACATATAAGTCCAACATGGATTTATAAGTACAAAAAACGTCAATCTTGCCGCTCGTAGCTCCCTGCTCCCAGCTGCTCTTCTTCGTCTTGCCAAACCAACAACAACCCGCGAGAGAACGAACATGAAGAAACTCCCCCTGATCACCGGTCTGGCCCTGAGCCTGTTGGCGTGCACCAGCTCGTTTGCCGCCGAGAAAACCTTGCGCATCGGCATCGAGGCCGCCTATCCACCGTTCGCCTCGAAAACCGACAAGGGTGAAATCGTCGGTTTCGACTACGACATCGGCAACGCCCTGTGCGCGCAGATGAAGGTCAAGTGTGTGTGGGTTGAGGGTGAGTTCGATGGTCTGATTCCTTCGTTGAAAGTGAAGAAAATCGACATGGCGTTGTCGTCGATGACCATCAACGAAGACCGCAAGAAGTCGGTGGATTTCACCCACAAGTACTACTTCACGTCGTCACGGCTGGTGATGAAGGAAGGCGCCACGGTCGATGACCAATATGCCAGCCTCAAGGGCAAGAGCGTCGGCGTGCAGCGCGCCACCACCACCGATCGTTATGCTACCGAGGTGTTCGAACCGAAGGGCATCAACGTCAAGCGCTACGGCAATAACGAAGAAATCTACATGGACCTGGCGGCCGGGCGGCTCGATGCGATTTTCGCCGACACCATCCCGCTGAACGATTTCCTGTCGATGCCACGCGGCAAGGGCTATGCGTTTGTCGGGCCGGAGCTGAAGGATCCGAAGTACGTGGGCGAGGGCGCGGGGATCGCGGTGCGCAAGGGCAATACCGAGCTGGTCAGCGAGTTGAACACGGCCATCGACGGGATTCGTGCGAGTGGCGAATATCAGAAGATTTCCCAGAAGTACTTCAAGTCTGACATTTACGGCGACTGACAGCCCGCTATCGCTGGCTTGCCAGCGATGGGGCCGGAAATGCCAATGCAGATCTTCAGCCCTTCAATTCCTTCAAATGCTTGTACACCGTCGCCCGCCCCATGTTCAGCACATTGGCCACATAGTTCGAGGCGCTCTTGCCCTTGAACGCGCCTTCGGCGTGCAGCGCCAGCACCAGTTCGCGCTTGTGATCGCGGGTCAGCAGATTCAGGCTCAGCTGCCGCTCGCGCAGCCAGGCGTGGAGGAAGGTGTTGATGCGTTCCTGCCAGTCATCGCGAAACAGTGAGTCCGGTTGCGGGATCAGTTTGCTCGGCGACAGGAACAGATCCAGCGCGGCCTTGGCATTCTCGAACAGCGAAATATTCAGGTTGATGCACAGCACCGCCAGTGGCCGCTCTTCACCGTCGCGCAGCACGGTGCTCAGGCTGCGGATTTTCTGGCCGTCCCAATTCAGTTTTTCATAAGGGCCGATGTTGCGCTCGCTGACCTCCTCGCTGAGCATGTCTTCAAGCGATGAATCGTCGCCGATCTCGCGCTTGGACAGGTTGTTGGCGATGTAGTCGACCTTCTGCGTGCGCAGGTCGTGCAGCACCACTTCGGCGTGGGGAAAGAACAGCGTGGCGATGGCGTCGGCGATGGCACGGAAGTTATCCAGGGCCGGATCGAATTCGGGGGCGGTCATGATTGTGGAGCTCCAGGCGGCGTCAGCGCCCCCGTGCACGGGGGCGCTGCGAGTGTGCCGCAATCCGTTGGGCGCGTCATCCGCAGGGGCCATCAGCGCAGTCGTGAAGGGGAGAGCATGGTGCTGCTCAGGCCGAACTGCTGCAACGACTCAGGCAACGGCTGACCACGCACCAATGCCGCGCTGGCCTGGCCCATGGCCGGTGAAGTCTGAATACCGTAACCGCCCTGGGCCGCGACCCAGAACAGCCCCGGCACCTGCGGATCGAAACCGCTGAGCAGATCACCGTCGGCGACGAAGCTGCGCAGTCCGGCCCAGGTGCGGGTCGGGCGGCGAATGGTCAGGGTCGTAGCCTCTTCGATCTGATAGATGCCCATGGCGATGTCCAGCTCTTCCGGTTGCACGTCATGCGGTTCGACCGGATCGGCGTTGGCCGGCGAGCCGAGGAACATCCCGGCGTCGGGCTTCATGTAGAACGATTCGTCGAGGCTGACCAACATCGGCCAGTGATGAATGTCCACTCCCTCGGGGCCGGCGAAAATGAACGCTGCGCGGCGCTTGGGTTGCAAGCCCAGTGCTTGGGCACCTGCTAGTGCGCCGATCTGGTCGGCCCAGGCGCCGGCGGCGTTGATGATGACCGGGGCGCTGAAGGTCTGGCCGTTGGTTTGCACCTGCCAGAGGCCAGCGGCGTCGCGCGTCAGGCCTAGCACTTCGCAATCGGTGTGCACTTGGCCGTTGTTGCGGCGGATACCGCGCAGGTAGCCCTGATGCAGGGCGTCGGTGTCGATGTCGCTGGCGGTCGGATCGTAGATCGCGCCGTGGACTTTTTCCCGACGCAGGATCGGCAGACGGGCGCAGGCTTCGTCGGCGCTGAGCAGCTGCATTTCTGGCACTGTGGCTTTGGCGCTGAGGTACTGGTTGTTCAGCTCGGCGGCGTCACCGCTGAAGTCCACGGTCATTTCGCCGCGCGGTGTCAGCAATGGGTGCTCGCAAAAGCCGCTCGGCGGCTGGTCGAAAAACTCACGGCTGGCCAGCGTCAGCGCGCGCACCTGCGGCGTACCGTAGGCGGCGGTGTACAGCGCGGCAGAACGCCCGGTGGAGTGATAGGCCGGGTGCGATTCACGTTCGAGCACGATCACTTTGGCGTGGCGCGACAGCCAGAAACCGGTGGAAGCGCCGGCAATCCCGCCGCCGATGATGATGAAATCTGCCTGGCTCATGAAAGGTCTCCGGTGTTTACGCAATATCAAGGCGTTCACTATTCCCCTGTGGGAGCGAGCCTGCTCGCGAAAGCGGTGTATCAGTCGACATCTTCGGTGAATGTCAGACCGCATTCGCGAGCAGGCTCGCTCCCACAATGGGATGTGTGGTGTCAGTTATTTAATTGATAAACCGCATTGGCCAGCGCAATGTCTTCCAGGCCCAGGCCAATTGAACGGAAAAATACGTGACGGTCGTAATCAGGGCGCGGCACTTTCTCGCTGAGCAGGTCGGCGAGGTCACCGACAATCGCAGACTTGTCCCAGCCATGCTGCTCGGTCGCGATCAACATCTCACCGGCCGAGCCCGGCGTGGTCAGCCGATAGTCACAGAACACTTGCATGTCGCCCAGGCTCTGCGGCGGCACCTCATGGGCGCGTGGCGCGTTGGTGCTGATCGAGGTGATCAGCGCCGGTTTGCTCAAGCTGGCCGGGTCGATGACCGGGCCGGCGGACGAGGTGCAGAGCATGATCACGTCCGCGTCTGTGAGGGCGACATCGCGGCTGTCGGCAATCTTCACCCCCGGGTAGATCTCTTTCAGCAGCGCCCGGGTTTCAGCGTCTTCAGACAGGCTCGGCGAATACACGCTGATGTTCTGCCAGTCGCGCAGACCTTTCACGTAATGCAAATGAGCCTGGGCAACCTTGCCGCTGCCGATGATCGCCAGTCGTTGGGCATTCAGCGGGGCGAGGGCATCGACTGCAACGGCGGTGGTCGCTGCAGTGCGTGCGGTGGTCAGCTCGCCGGCATCGCAAAGCAGCAGCGGTTGGCCGGTTTTCATCGACATTAATAGGGTCCACGCTGTCACCAGTGGCCCTTGCTCGCGGACGATGTACGGCGAGGTCTTGACCCCGTACACGCCGTCCTCGGCCAGCACCCCCAGATAATTGATGAAGTCGCCGGCGCCCTGCGGAAACTCCACCAACTGCTGCGCCGGTTGCACGGCGTGGCCGGCGGCGAGGTCGCGGAACAGTTTGCGCAGGATCTGCGGCACGTCGATGCGCGCCAGCAGCTCGCGGGCCTGGGTGTGGTCGATCACGTAGGGTGTACTGGACATGTCAGGCTCCACGCTCTGGATGTAAACTAATTTGTCCATTATGGACTTTTAGTTGTCTGCCGCAAGCGCCTGTTGAAAACGCCGGGCAAAAAAAAGCGCAGTCCGTTGCCGGCTGCGCTTTTTGCGTTACAGATCGCTTACTGCGGCTGCGGACGCTTGCGTTCAACAGCGCGCAACAGGTGCGTCGGCGGTGTTTCGCAGCTGATCTTGCGACCGAGTTTCTCTTCGATCGACGGCAGTTGGTAGGAGTCGTCCTCGCCGGCGAAGCTGATCGATACGCCGTCAGCGCCTGCGCGACCGGTACGGCCGATGCGGTGTACGTAGTCGTCCGGCACTTCCGGCAGGGTGAAGTTGATCACGTGGCTGATGCCGTCGATGTGGATGCCGCGACCGGCGACATCGGTGGCCACCAGCACGCGGATCTTGCCTTCGCGGAAGCCTTCGAGGGTCTTGATGCGCTTGTGCTGCGGCACGTCGCCGGACAGTTGCGCGGCGTTGATGCCGTCACGCACCAGGCGTTCTTCGATACGGCGCACTTCGTCCTTGCGGTTGGCGAAGACGATCACGCGTTCCCAGCCGTTGTCGTTGACCAGGTTGTAGAGCAGTTTGTATTTGTCAGCCGCGGCCACCGCATAGATGTGCTGCTCGACGTTTTCGTTGGCCACGTTGGTGACTTCGATTTCGACGATTGCCGGATCGGTGGTCCATTGCTTGGCCAGGTTCATCACGTCTTCGGTGAAGGTCGCGGAGAACAGCAGGGTCTGACGCTCGGACTTCGGCGGGGTCTGGCGAATGATCTGCCGCACTTGCGGGATGAAGCCCATGTCGAGCATGCGGTCGGCTTCGTCCAGCACCATCACTTCGACCATGTCCAGATGCACGTCGCCGCGCTGGTTGAAGTCGAGCAGACGGCCCGGGGTGGCGACGAGGATGTCGCAGTGGCGCGCTTCGAGGTGCTTGAGCTGCTTGTCGAAGTCCATGCCGCCAACGAACGTCATCACGTTGAGGCCGGTGTACTTGGTCAGGTCGGCAGCATCCTTGGCGATCTGCACCACCAGCTCGCGGGTCGGCGCGATGATCAGCGCACGGGGTTCACCCATGTAGCGTTCTTTCGGCGGTGGCGTCTGCAACAACTGAGTGATGATCGAGATCAGGAACGCAGCGGTCTTGCCGGTGCCGGTCTGCGCGCGGCCGATGGCATCTTTGCCGGCGAGGGTGAAACCCAGCACCTGCGCCTGGATCGGCGTGCAGTACGGGAAGCCCAGATCCTGAATGGCGTGCATCAGTTCCGGAGCGAGTTTGAAATCGTGGAAGCGGGTTTTGCCTTCCTGTGGCTCGACGACGAAATCTTCGAGTTTCCAGGGAATGACCGGTGCCTTGGGCTTCGGTTCGCGGCGCGGCCGGGGTGGTTTCGGCGCTTCGGCGCGGACCGGTTCGGTGGCGACGGCAGGTTGCGGCTCAGGCTGGGGTGTCGCTACCGGAGCCGGACGTTCAGCCTTGGGCGCATCGCTGCGAGGGCCGGGGGCGTGCGACGGCGCACTGGGGACTGGCGCGAGCTGCTCAGCCTCGCTTTTACCGAACATTTTCTTGAGTGCTTTGAGCACGGTCATCTCATCAATTGGTTAAGGAATGTACGCCGGCCAGTGTAATGCAAGAAACGGGCGCGGCGTAGTGGGATGATCAAAGGGGCGTTCGCGCTGAAACGATCAACGCAGGCGTTCGCCCAGCCAGACGCCGATATCACGAATTTCTTCGGGTAACACTTCGTGCTCCATTGGGTATTCCTGCCATGTCACGGTGACACCATGCTTCACCAAATGCTCATAGGCGCTGCGCCCCATCGAGTTCTGCACCACGCCGTCGAACTGGCCGTGCAGGCACAGCGCGGGAATACGCTGCTGACTGGCTGAAAGCTCCATCTCGTCAGTGAAGGTCGGGGCATAGGTGGACAGGGCAAGTACGCCACCCAACGGACCTTGCCACTTTATATAAGCGGTGTGCAGAACGACGGCGCCCCCCTGGGAAAACCCGGCGAGAAAAATCCGCGAAGCGTCTATTCCGCTGGCGCGCTCCTTTTCGATCAATTCAATGATGCGATCCGCCGACGCTTCCAACTGCTCACGGTCAATCGACCGCGCCGGGCTCATGGCCTTTATGTCGTACCAGCTCGGCATCTCGTAACCACCATTGATGGTGACGGGCAGGGTAGGCGCTTGCGGCAATACAAAGCGGGTAGTCAGCAGGCTTTCCTGCAGCGCTTCGGCGACTGGCAAGAAGTCATAGCGGTCCGCGCCGAGGCCGTGCAGCCAGATTACGCAGGCGTCTGCAGGCTTTACGGGTTGAAGAATCAGGGGCTCGGTCATGGCTGCTCCAAAAATGTGCGGGCGCTCTCAATAAGTGCGTGATTGAGGTGCGCGTCCGGTCGATCCGTTAAGAAGATGTCGCAAGGCTACAAGTTTTGCTATTGACCTGTCGCGCAATCGCTTCAGCAAGCGGTGTGGTACGGGCTTTGCTATGGAGGATTCTGTACGAAGCGTCCTACGCCTTGCGGTAACACTATCAGTGTACGTCTTGCGACGGGATTGCAAAGAATCCGGTGATGGATGTTCGCCAATGGCCGCTACGGGCAAAGCGAACGTGAAAGGGCTACAGCCCGTTCGGCCGATTGGTGAGAAGTGAGTTGTCCATGATGTGGATTTTCTCCTACTAGACTCATAGCGAAGGTCTTACGTCGGTTGACCCCAAAAAAAGCCAACACGGGTCAACAACGCCTCAAAAGGGTGCGACTGGACTCAAGCTCCGACACAACAAGAGCAAAACTGGAGGTTTGAATGAAGATGTTGAAATCCACTCTGGCGGTCGTGACTGCAGCAGCAGTACTCGGCGTCAGCGGGTTCGCTCAGGCGGGTGCAACCCTGGATGCCGTGCAGAAGAAAGGTTTCGTGCAATGTGGCGTGAGCGACGGTCTGCCGGGTTTCTCGGTACCGGACGCTTCGGGCAAGATCCTCGGGATCGACGCTGACGTCTGCCGCGCTGTGGCCGCTGCCGTATTCGGCGACGCCAACAAGGTCAAGTTCAGCCAGTTGAACGCCAAGGAGCGCTTCACCGCGCTGCAGTCCGGCGAAATCGACCTGCTCTCGCGCAACACCACCATGACCAGCTCGCGTGACGCCGGCATGGGCCTGAAATTCCCGGGCTTCATCACTTACTACGACGGCGTGGGCTTCCTGGCCAACAACAAGCTGGGCGTGAAAAGTGCCAAGGAACTGGACGGTGCAACCATCTGCATCCAGGCCGGTACCACCACCGAACTGAACGTCTCCGACTACTTCCGTGCCAACGGCCTGAAGTACACCCCGATCACTTTCGACACCTCCGATGAAAGCGCCAAGTCGCTGGAATCCGGTCGTTGCGACGTGCTGACCTCCGACAAGTCGCAGCTGTACGCACAGCGCAGCAAACTGGCTTCGCCAAAAGACTACGTGGTGCTGCCGGAAACCATTTCCAAAGAACCGCTGGGCCCGGTCGTACGTAACGGCGACGACGAGTGGCTGGCGATCGTTCGCTGGGTTGGCTACGCGCTGCTGAACACTGAAGAAGCCGGCGTGACCTCGAAAAACGTGTTGGAAGAAGCCAAATCCACCAAGAACCCGGACGTCGCCCGTCTGCTGGGTGCTGACGGTGAATACGGCAAAGACCTGAAACTGCCGAAGGACTGGGTTGTGAAAATCGTTTCGCAGGTCGGTAACTACGGTGAAATCTTCGAGAAAAACCTCGGCAAGAGCACTCCGCTGGAAATCGACCGTGGCCTGAACGCGCTGTGGACCAACGGCGGCATTCAGTACGCACCACCAGTGCGCTAATGGTTCTATCACCCGGCGGGCCAACCGCCGGGTGATGTTCTGTTCCATTTCTTCCGGGGCACTTCATGCAAAATTCAATCGGCGCACCAAAGCAGAGGCTCAGCCTCAGCGATCCGCGAGTGCGTGCGTGGCTGTTTCAGATCATCACCGTCGTGGCGGTGGTCGCCATGGGCTGGTATCTGTTCGATAACACCCAGACCAACCTGCAGCACCGGGGCATCACCTCCGGTTTCGACTTTCTGGAGCGCAGTGCCGGGTTCGGCATCGCTCAACACCTGATCTCCTACACCGAAGCGGACAGTTACGCTCGGGTGTTCGTGATCGGCCTGCTCAACACCCTGTTGGTGACCTTCATCGGCGTGATCCTGGCGACCCTGCTGGGCTTCATCATCGGTGTGGCGCGGCTGTCGCCGAACTGGATCATCAGCAAACTGGCGACCGTGTATGTGGAAGTGTTCCGCAACATTCCGCCGTTGCTGCAGATTCTGTTCTGGTACTTCGCGGTATTCCTGACCATGCCGGGACCGCGCAACAGCCACAACTTCGGCGACACCTTCTTCGTCAGCAGCCGTGGCCTGAACATGCCGGCTGCGCAAATGGCTGACGGCTTCTGGGCGTTCTTCATCAGCGTGGTGCTGGCCATTGTCGCCATCGTGCTGATGTGCCGCTGGGCAAACAAGCGTTTCGAAGACACCGGCGTCCCGTTCCACAAGTTCTGGACCGGGCTGGCTATCCTGCTGGTGATTCCGACCTTGTGCGCACTGATCTTCGGTGCACCCCTGCACTGGGAAATGCCGCAACTCAAGGGTTTCAACTTCGTCGGCGGCTGGGTGCTGATCCCGGAACTGCTGGCGCTGACCCTCGCCCTGACCGTGTACACCGCAGCGTTTATCGCGGAAATTGTGCGTTCGGGGATCAAGTCGGTCAGCCATGGTCAGACCGAAGCGGCGCGTTCGCTCGGCCTGCGCAACGGCCCGACCCTGCGCAAGGTGATCATTCCGCAAGCCCTGCGGGTGATCATTCCGCCACTGACCAGCCAATACCTGAACCTGGCGAAGAACTCGTCGCTGGCCGCCGGTATCGGTTATCCGGAAATGGTTTCGCTGTTCGCCGGCACCGTGCTCAACCAGACCGGTCAGGCCATCGAAGTCATTGCCATCACCATGAGCGTGTACCTGGCGATCAGCATCAGCATTTCCCTGCTGATGAACTGGTACAACAAGCGCATTGCGCTGATCGAGCGGTGAGGAAACGCGCATGACAACCCATACTTTCAAACCCGACATGCCACCGCCGGCCAAGGTCTTCGGCCCGATGGCATGGATACGCGCGAACATGTTTTCCAGCTGGCTCAACACCCTGCTGACCCTGTTTGCGTTTTACCTGATCTATCTGGTGGTACCACCGATCCTCAGCTGGGCGATTCTCGATGCCAACTGGGTCGGCACCACCCGCGCCGACTGCACCAAGGACGGCGCCTGCTGGGTGTTCATTCAGCAGCGTTTCGGCCAGTTCATGTACGGCTACTACCCGACCGGCCTGCGCTGGCGCGTCGACCTGACCGTGTGGCTGGCGGTGATCGGTGTGGCGCCGCTGTTCATCTCGCGCTTCCCGCGTAAAGCGGTGTACGGTCTGAGCTTCCTGGTGATCTACCCGATTGTCGCCTGGTGCCTGCTGCACGGTGGCGTGTTCGGCCTCGACGCCGTGGCGACCAGCCAGTGGGGCGGTCTGATGCTGACCCTGGTCATCGCCACCGTGGGTATCGCCGGCGCCTTGCCGCTGGGGATCATTCTGGCGCTGGGCCGGCGCTCGAACATGCCGGCGATTCGTGTGGTCTGCGTGACCTTCATCGAGTTCTGGCGCGGCGTGCCGCTGATCACCGTGCTGTTCATGTCCTCGGTGATGCTGCCGCTGTTCCTGCCCGAAGGCATGAACTTCGACAAGCTGCTGCGGGCGTTGATCGGGGTGATCCTGTTCCAGTCGGCCTACGTTGCCGAAGTGGTGCGCGGCGGTCTGCAAGCGATCCCCAAAGGTCAGTACGAAGCGGCTGCGGCGATGGGCCTCGGTTACTGGCGTGCGATGGGCCTGGTGATTCTGCCGCAAGCCCTGAAGCTGGTGATTCCGGGCATCGTCAACACGTTTATTGCGCTGTTCAAGGACACCAGCCTGGTGATCATCATCGGCCTTTTCGACCTGCTCAACAGCGTCAAGCAAGCCGCTGCCGACCCGAAATGGCTGGGCATGGCCACCGAAGGCTACGTGTTCGCCGCCTTGGTGTTCTGGATTTTCTGTTTTGGTATGTCGCGCTATTCCATGCATCTGGAACGCAAGCTCGACACTGGCCACAAGCGTTAGGAGTTCTCTGTAAATGAGCGAAGCAATCAAAAAGCCTGTCGGCCCTGAAGGCATTATCCAGATGCAGGGCGTGAACAAGTGGTACGGCCAGTTCCACGTGCTGAAAGACATCAACCTCAACGTCAAACAGGGCGAGCGCATCGTCCTGTGCGGCCCGTCGGGTTCCGGCAAATCGACCACCATCCGCTGCCTCAACCGTCTGGAAGAGCACCAGCAGGGGCGCATCGTTGTCGACGGCGTGGAGCTGACCAACGACCTCAAGCAGATCGAAGCGATCCGTCGCGAAGTCGGCATGGTGTTCCAGCACTTCAACCTGTTCCCGCACCTGACCATCCTGCAGAACTGCACGCTGGCGCCGATGTGGGTGCGCAAGATGCCCAAGCGCAAGGCCGAGGAAATCGCCATGCATTATCTGGAGCGCGTACGCATTCCGGAGCAGGCGCATAAATTCCCGGGGCAACTGTCCGGCGGTCAGCAACAGCGTGTGGCGATTGCCCGCGCGCTGTGCATGAAACCGAAAATCATGCTGTTCGACGAACCGACTTCGGCACTCGACCCGGAGATGGTCAAAGAGGTGCTGGACACCATGATCGGCCTCGCCGAAGACGGCATGACCATGCTCTGCGTGACCCACGAAATGGGCTTCGCCCGCACCGTGGCAAACCGCGTGATTTTCATGGACAAGGGCGAAATCGTCGAACAGGCGGCGCCGAACGACTTCTTCGACAACCCGCAGAATGACCGCACCAAACTGTTCCTGAGCCAGATCCTGCATTGATCGAAATCAGCCAGTGAAATAAACCCGGACCTGTTCCGGGTTTTTTTTTGCCCGCGATTTGCCCCTTGTGCCGATTCGGCTGCCTGACTACCATGTCAGGAAATTCATCCTATGATTGGATGAAAGGGCGAATTCAATGACAGACATCTCACCTTTGATCAAACGATCCCTGGTCGATCAGGCTCTGGATCAGTTGCGTCAGCGCATCAGCGATGGCGTGTGGCAGGTCGGCGAACGGCTGCCGACCGAGCCTGAGTTGTGCGCCGAACTGGGCATCAGCCGCAACACGGTGCGCGAAGCCATGCGCGTGCTGGCGTTTTCCGGGTTGATCGAAATCCGGCAGGGCGACGGCAGTTATCTGCGCGCAGTGGTCGATCCGATGGACACGCTCAAGGCGTTATCACGCTGCTCGCTGGAGCAGGCGCGCGAGACCCGGCACATCCTCGAAGTCGAAGCGATTGGCCTGGCCGCGTTGCGTCGCACCGATGAAGATCTCGCCGCGCTGCGCGAAGCGCTCGGCACCAGCGGCAGCCACTACCACGGCGATCTCGACACTTACATTGCCTGCGATCTGGTGTTCCACCGCCGTCTGGTGGACGCCGCGCACAACCCCACCCTCAGCGAGTTGTATCGCTATTTCTCCAGCATCGTCGGCGCGCAATTGCGCCAGACGCTGAACATCGTCCCGCGCCGTCAGGAAGTGTTCGACCTGCACATCGAGTTGCTCGATGCGGTCGAACAACGCGACCCGGAACGGGCCAAAGCCATATCGAGGCAGTTGATCAATGAACCTTGAAAGCGATAAAAACCTCCCAATCCCCAAGCGCACGGCGGAGCTCGAAGAGCTACTGATCGACGCCGAGGCCGATGACGAGCAAGTGCAGCAAAGCCATCCGCTGGTGCGCCGGCCGTGGCTGTTGTTGCTGGGGCTGATTCTGGTGGCGCTGAACCTGCGCCCGGCGCTGTCGAGCATGGCGCCGCTGCTCAGCGAAGTGTCGAAAAGCCTTGGCCTGTCTGCGGCTCAGGCCGGTCTGCTGACCACGTTGCCGGTGTTGTGCCTGGGCTTGTTTGCGCCGCTGGCGCCGATTCTGGCGCGGCGTTTCGGCGCTGAACGGGTGGTGTTGGGGATTCTGCTGACCCTGGCCGCCGGGATTATTGTGCGCAGCAACTTCGGTGAGATCGGGCTGTTTGCAGGTAGCGTGCTTGGCGGTGCGAGCATCGGCATTATCGGCGTGCTGCTGCCGGGCATCGTCAAACGCGACTTCGCCAGACACGCCGGGACCATGACCGGCGTGTACACCATGGCCCTGTGCCTGGGCGCGGCAATGGCCGCGGGTTCCACCGTGCCGTTGAGCGAACACTTCGACCACAGCTGGGCACTGGGCCTGGGCTTCTGGGTAATCCCGGCGCTGGTGGCGGCGTTGCTCTGGCTGCCGCAGGTCGGGCAGAAACACGGCGCGCACAACGTCGCCTATCGGGTGAAAGGTCTGCTGCGCGATCCGCTGGCGTGGCAAGTGACCTTGTACATGGGCCTGCAATCGTCGCTGGCGTACATTGTGTTCGGCTGGTTGCCGTCGATCCTGATCGGTCGTGGTCTGACTCCGACCCAGGCCGGCCTGGTGCTGTCCGGTTCGGTGATCATCCAGCTCGCCAGTTCGCTGGCTGCGCCGTGGCTGGCGACCCGTGGCAAGGATCAGCGGCTGGCGATCGTGGTGGTGATGGCGCTGACCCTCGGTGGTCTGTTCGGTTGCCTGTATGCGCCGATTGAAGGGCTGTGGGGCTGGGCGATTCTGCTGGGGCTGGGGCAGGGCGGTACGTTCAGTCTGGCGCTGACCCTGATCGTGCTGCGCTCGCGGGATTCGCATGTGGCGGCGAACCTGTCGAGCATGTCCCAGGGCTTCGGCTACACCCTGGCGTCGATGGGGCCGTTCGCGGTCGGCGTGGTGCATGACTGGACCGGCGGCTGGAATGCCGTGGGCTGGATCTTCGGCATCATTGGCACCGGTGCGATCATTGCCGGGCTGGGTGCCGGCCGGGCGCTGTACGTGCAAGTGCAAAGCGAAAAGATCTGACACGGTTCAACTTGTAGGGGTGAGCCTGCTCGCGATAACGGTGTGTCGGTCAACATTGCGCTGACTGATACACCGCTATCGCGAGCAGGCTCACTCCTACAGTGGTTCTGTGTGTTGCTGATATTCGGTGCACGAATGCCGATAGTGTTTCTGCGATTTGCAGCTTATCGTGCTGGCAATCTGTCCATTTCCGGAGTTTGCCCATGAGCGAAGCCCACGCCGCCCTGATCACTCGCTTCTACCAGGCCTTCCAGCGCCTCGACGCCGAGGCCATGGCCGCCTGCTATACCGACGATGTGGTATTCAGCGATCCGGCCTTCGGTGAGCTGCGCGGGCGCGATGCCGGCGACATGTGGCGCATGCTCACCACCCGCGCCAAGGACTTCTCCCTGACCTTCGACAATGTCCGCGCCGACGAGCGTAGCGGCGGTGCGCACTGGGTGGCGACTTACCTGTTCAGCCGGACCGGCAACGTGGTGATCAACGATATCCAGGCGCGCTTCGTGTTCCGTGACGGCAAGATCTGCGAACACCACGATCACTTCGACCTGTGGCGCTGGTCGCGGCAGGCGTTGGGCTTCAAAGGCCTGCTGCTCGGCTGGACTCCGCTGGTGCGCAACGCGGTCCGTGCGCAGGCGCTGAAAGGGCTGAAGGCATTTCAGGCCGGTCGCTGATAAGATCGCGGCCTGTTTCCTACACGTCCAGATCCCGAAGTGACCAGCCTCAGCGAAAAACCGGTTGAAGTCGTCGAGCCAGCGAGCAAGGCCTGGTTCGTCTACCTCGTACGCGCGGCCAACGGTTCGCTGTACTGCGGGATCAGCGACGACCCGGTGCGCCGCTTCGCCAAGCATCAAAGCGGCAAGGGCGCACGCTTCTTCCTGTCCAGCCCGGCGATGGCGCTGGTCTACACCGAGCGTTGCCGCGACAAGAGCGACGCGCTGCGCCAGGAACGGCTGATCAAAAAGCTGCGCAAGAGCGCCAAGGAATGCCTGGTCGCGTCTTATCAATCTGACTGATCGGTTCCCATCAGGCAGATCTGTAGGCTGCTAATCAAATGCACGCTAAGCTGCCGACTCACTTTCTGTGCGGCGGAGCCGAGCATGTCCGAGTTGATTCTGCATCATTACCCGACCTCTCCATTTGCCGAAAAGGCTCGCCTCCTGTTGGGCTTCAAAGGCTTGTCCTGGCGCTCGGTGCACATTTCGCCAGTGATGCCCAAGCCGGATCTGACTGCGCTCACTGGCGGCTACCGCAAGACCCCGGTGTTGCAGATCGGCGCCGACATCTATTGCGACACATCGTTGATTGCTCGTCGTCTGGAGCAGGAAAAAGCCCTGCCGGCGTTTTTCCCGGAAGGCCAGGAAATGACCAGCGCCAGCTTTGCCGCGTGGGCCGATTCGGTGGTGTTCCAGCACGCGGTCAGCCTGGTGTTCCAGCCAGAATCGGTCGCCGTGCGTTTCGGCAAGTTGCCGCCGGAAGCGATCAAGGCCTTTATCGCTGACCGTGCCGGGCTGTTCAGTGGCGGCAGCGCCACGCGGCTGTCGGCCGAACAGGCCAAGCATCAATGGCCAACGCTCATGGCGCGGCTGGAGCAGCAGTTGCAGCGCGAGCAGGGCGACTTCCTGTTCGGTGAGCCGTCGATTGCCGACTTCGCCCTGGCGCATCCACTGTGGTTCCTCAAGGCGACGCACGTCACTGCGCCGTTGGTCGATGAATATCCGGCCGTGACTGCCTGGCTGGGGCGTGTGCTGGGCTTTGGTCATGGTGCCGCGAGTGAGATGACTGCCGAGGAGGCGCTGGAAGTGGCGCGCAGTTCGACGCCGGCGGCGTTGCCGGATGAGCAGTTTGTCGATCCGAACGGTTTCAAGGCCGGGCAGCAGGTGGCGATTGCCGCGACAGATTACGGGGTTGATCCGGTGGTGGGTGAGTTGCTGTTTGCTGGCCGCGAAGAGCTGATCCTGCGCCGTGAAGACCCGCGTGGCGGCGTGGTGCATGTGCACTTTCCGCGCTTTGGTTTCCGCATCGAAGCTCGCTGATCAGCAAGCGGCCTTTGCTTGGGGGGCAATTGTGGTGAGGGGATTTATCCCCGATGGGGCGCGAAGCGCCCCCAAAAAACTGCACGCCCTACCAAGCAGATTTTGCGACGGCTTCGCCGCCGATCGGGGATAAATCCCCTCACCACAGAGGAGTTGTGTTATTTCAGGGCGGCGAGGATCTCGTCCGGGTCGAACCCGCGAATCAACGTGCCATTCACGTCGATCAGCGGAATCCCGCGCCCGCCCAGCGCCTCGTACGCCTTGCGCGCCTCGGCGTCCTTCTCGATGTCGAATTCCTTGAAAGGAATCCCCTTGCTGTCGAGAAAGCGTTTGGTCTGCTTGCAGTAGCCGCACCAGTCGGTGGCATACAGCACGACACGGGCCTGCGCCCGCGTCTGCTCCGAGACCATCTGCGACGGCTTGAACACCCGCTCGATCTTGCCCCAGTTCTGATAGATCACCACCACCAGCAGAACCAGCGCGACCTTCTTCAGTACATTGCCGAGCATCAGTTGCGGCGCTTGAGCTGATCAGTGAGCGAGGTCGGCAGGCCCTTGATGATCAGGGTGCCAGCCTCTTCGTCGTACTCGATCTTCGAGCCCAGCAGGTGCGCTTCAAAGCTGATCGACAGGCCTTCGGCGCGGCCGGTGAAGCGGCGGAACTGGTTGAGGGTGCGTTTGTCCGCGGGAATCTCCGGCGACAGGCCATAGTCCTTGTTGCGGATGTGGTCGTAAAAGGCTTTCGGGCGTTCTTCGTCGATCAGCTCCGACAGCTCTTCCAGGCCCATCGGCTCGCCGAGCTTGGCCTGACTGCTGGCGTAATCGACCAGGGTCTTGGTTTTTTCGCGGGCGGAGTCTTCCGGGAGGTCTTCGCTCTCGACGAAGTCGCTGAAGGCCTTGAGCAGCGTGCGGGTCTCACCCGGGCCGTCGACGCCTTCCTGGCAGCCGATGAAGTCGCGGAAGTATTCCGAAACCTTCTTGCCGTTCTTGCCCTTGATGAACGAGATGTACTGCTTGGACTGCTTGTTGTTCTGCCACTCGGAGACGTTGATCCGCGCCGCCAGGTGCAGCTGGCCGAGGTCGAGGTGACGCGACGGCGTCACGTCCAGCTCATCGGTCACCGCCACGCCTTCGCTGTGGTGCAGCAGGGCAATCGCCAGGTAGTCGGTCATGCCTTGCTGATAGTGGGCGAACAGCACGTGGCCACCGACCGACAGGTTCGACTCTTCCATCAGCTTCTGCAGATGCTCGACCGCAACCTTGCTGAACGCGGCGAAGTCCTTGCCGCCTTCCATGTATTCCTTCAGCCAGCCGCTGAACGGGAACGCACCGGATTCCGGGTGGAACAGGCCCCAGGCTTTGCCCTGTTTGGCGTTGTAGCTCTCGTTGAGGTCGGCGAGCATGTTCTCGATGGCCGCGGACTCAGCCAGTTCGGAGTCACGGGCGTGCAGAACTGCGGGCGTGCCGTCAGGTTTTTTGTCGATCAGGTGGACGATGCAATGACGGATCGGCATGGGCTTCTCGGCTGGTGGAAGGGAGGAGGGCAGGCTCCCCCGAAAAAGCGCCCAGTGTACCGCAACCACTGGTTTTGGCGCGGGGTGAAGGGCAAATCCAGGGCGGGTGGGTGCCCTTATGCAGTTTTTTACCGATTTAGAGCAATAAAGCTGACCAAATGGGTAGCTAGAGGCGGATATTTCCCCGTCTCTGTGCTAGTTTTGCCCGGTCTTACGCGAAGTCACTGCGTTAAGCGTGCAATCAGCATTTGTCAGGTCGAACCAAACCCTGATTTCGGCATCTATAACCCGACTCGTCGTGGTTATCGCCTAGGGTGCCAGATCCAGAAGATCGGGCTCGATGGCTGACACTGCACTCTGCAATCCATATGAATTTGATAGGGAAGGAACACTACATGGCTCTTACTAAAGACCAACTGATCGCCGACATCGCTGAAGCTATCGACGCGCCGAAAACCACCGCGCGTAACGCTCTGGACCAACTGGGCCAAATCGTTGCCGATCAGCTGGAAAACGGCGGCGAAATCACCTTGCCAGGTATCGGCAAGCTGAAAGTGACCGAGCGTCCTGCCCGCACTGGCCGTAACCCTTCGACTGGCGCTGCCATCGAAATCCCTGCCAAGAAAGTGATCAAGCTGGTTGTGGCCAAAGGCCTTACCGACGCTGTGAACAAGTAAGACGCAGCGATAAAAAAACCGTGCACCGGAGCGATCCGGGCACGGTTTTTTTGTGCCTGCGATTTGGCGATGCACCTCGAACCTTTGTAGGAGTGAGCCTGCTCGCGATAGCGGTGTGTCAGTCACCTTGATGTCGGCTGATACACCGCTTTCGCGAGCAAGCCCGCTTGTGTCTGAGTAAGGGAATAAACTCTGAGGTGAGAGGGGTGGATGGCAAGCTGTGAGTCCGCGGTGCTTGAAGCACGAGTGGGAGCAAAGCTGCCATCCACCTTTCTACTCTGGCCCATAAGCCCGAACAGTTGGACGAGCGCCACTCGAATCACAAGCGTGGGCAAAGCCAGAGCACTCTCACTTCTGAGTGTAAGAGGGTTTTGCCATGATTTCCTGGGTCGGCATCGATATCTCCAAATCCAATCTGGTCGTCTGGGTTCAACCACAGAAAGACGGCTTTGAAGTTCCCAATACCGTTGAAGGCTTTGATGTGCTGGTCGCGCGTTTAGGTCAGTACACGGTTGGCCGCGTGTTGCTGGAAGCCACAGGCGGCTATGAACGCAAGGTCATGGCGGCATTGCAGCAGGCAAGTTTCAGCGTGTTGAGGATCAATCCTCGCCGGGCCAGAGCCTTTGCCGTAGCAATGGGCAAGAACGCCAAAACCGATCCCATCGACGCGGCGGTTCTCGCCGATTTTGCCGAAGCGCTGCATGCGTCTCGCGAAAAGCCCATCTCGCCTGAGCGTGAAGCCCTGCGCGAGTTGATTCAATTACGCGAGCACTTCGTCCAGCAGCGCGACGACAACAAGCGCCGGCTGCAGCAGGCCCAGTTGCCTGCGGTTGTAGAGGCGATCAGGGACCATATTCGCTACCTGCAAACCCAGATCAAGCAGCTCGGCAAAGCCATCGATCAAAGCATGCGTGAGCTGGATGCGGAAAAAGCCGATCAGCTTATCTCCGTCAAAGGCATCGGCACTGTGGCGACCGCCAGCTTGTTGGTTTATCTACCCGAACTCGGCGAGCTGGATCGCAGGGAGATCGCCGCCTTGGCGGGAATCGCCCCCTATAACGACGACAGCGGTAATCACAGCGGAAAGCGTCAGATTTACGGAGGGAGAGCGCGCGTCAGACGTGCGCTTTACATGTCGTGCTGGGTCGTTATCCGTTGTCAGGCCGACTTCAAGGCCCGTTATGAATCCTTAAGAGAACGGGGCAAGAGCGCGAAAGTCGCGCTCATCGCCTGTATGCGAATACTGCTGATCAGATTGAATGCCATGCTGCGAGACGGCACAGAGTGGCGGTGACGAACGGTGGCAGTAAGACAGTTGCTCCCACAAGTAGCTCAGTGTCAGCGAACCCAGCGCTCGCGCCGCCAGATCTGCTGCTCGGACTTGGTCTGAAAGGTCCACGCCACAAAGCGGCTCTGTTTCTGCCCTTGCGACATCTCCACCACCTGGCTTTCCAGCACGCCGGCCTTTTTCAGGGCGGTTTCGATGGCGGGCAGGTTCGAGGCTTTCGACACCAGCGTGCTGAACCACAGCACCTTGTGCTGGAAGTTCGCGCTCTCGGCGATCAGTTGGGTCACGAAACGCGCTTCACCGCCCTCACACCACAGTTCGGCGGACTGACCACCGAAGTTCAGTACTGGCAGCTTGCGTTTCGGATCGGCCTTGCCCAGTGCGCGCCATTTGCGCTCGCTGCCCTTGGTCGCTTCCTCCATCGAAGCGTGGAACGGCGGGTTGCACATGGTCAGGTCAAAGCGCTCGCCCGGCTCCAGCAAGCCGATCAGGATGTGCTTGCGGTTTTCCTGCTGGCGCAGCTGGATCACTTTGTTCAGCCCGTTGGACTGGACGATGGCTCGGGCGGCAGCCACGGCGGTCGGGTCGATTTCCGAACCGAGGAAGTGCCAGCGGTATTCGCTGTTACCGATCAGCGGATACACACAGTTGGCACCCATGCCGATGTCCAGCACGTTGACGATCGCACCGCGCGGCACCTTGCCGTCGTTCATGCTCGCCAGCAGGTCGGCGAGGAAATGCACGTAATCGGCACGGCCCGGGACCGGTGGGCACAGGTAGTCCGCCGGAATGTCCCAATGCTCGATGCCATAGAACGCCTTGAGCAGCGCCCGGTTGAACACGCGCACCGCGTCGGGGCTGGCGAAGTCGATGCTTTCCTTGCCGTACGGGTTGGTGATCACGAATTTCGCCAGTTCCGGCGTGGTCTTGATCAGCGCCGGGAAGTCGTAGCGACCCTGGTGGCGATTGCGCGGGTGCAGGCTGGCTTTTTCACGCGGCTCGACGGCTTTGGCCGGGGTCGCGGCATCAGGCTTCTTGCGCGCTGGTTTGGGTGTGCGGGGGGCGTTCATGGGTGTGATCGATTCGGGTATGGCTGAAAGTGGCGGGTATTGTCCCACATCTAAAGGCAACACCGTTCAAACTGTGGGAGCGGGCTTGCTCGCGAAAGTGGTGTATCCGCCAACACATAGGTTGAATGACACACCGCATTCGCGAGCAGGCTCGCTCCCACAGGGGATTCGTGGCGATTCTTGAATAAAAAAGGGAGGCCTTTGCGGGCCTCCCTTTTTCATTTCGGCTTGCCCTGCCCTTACAGGCTGGAAATCCGCGCGTGCTGCTCGGCCAGTTTGCCCAGGGCCTGTTCAGCCTCGGCCAGTTTGGCGCGTTCCTTCTCGATGACTTCGGCCGGGGCCTTGTCGACGAAACCGGCGTTGGACAACTTGCCACCAACCCGCTGGACTTCGCCCTGCAGACGCAGGATTTCCTTGTCCAGACGTGCCAGCTCGGCGCCCTTGTCGATCAGGCCGGCCATCGGCACCAGCACTTCCATCTCGCCGACCAGCGCGGTGGCGGACAGCGGCGCTTCTTCGCCAGCCGCCAGAACGGTGATCGATTCCAGACGCGCCAGTTTCTTCAGCAGCGCTTCGTTCTCGGTCAGGCGACGCTGATCTTCAGCGCTGACGTTCTTCAGGTAGATCGGTAGCGGTTTGCCCGGGCCGATGTTCATTTCGCCACGGATGTTACGCGTGCCGAGCATCAGGCCCTTGAGCCACTCGATGTCGTCTTCAGCGGCCGGATCGATGCGCTCTTCATTGGCCACTGGCCAAGGCTGCAGCATGATTGTCTTGCCCTGAATACCGGCCAGCGGCGCGATGCGCTGCCAGATTTCTTCAGTGATGAACGGCATGAACGGGTGCGCCAGGCGCAGCGCCACTTCCAGCACGCGCACCAGCGTGCGACGGGTGCCGCGCTGACGCTCAATCGGCGCGTTTTCGTCCCACAGCACTGGCTTGGACAGTTCCAGGTACCAGTCGCAGTATTGGTTCCAGATGAACTCGTACAGCGCTTGCGCGGCGAGGTCGAAACGGAACTGATCCAGTTGACGGGTCACTTCGGCTTCGGTGCGCTGCAGTTGCGAGATGATCCAGCGATCCGCCAGCGACAGCTCGTAGGCTTCGCCGTTCTGGCCGCAGTCTTCGCCCTTGTCCAGAACATAACGCGCGGCGTTCCAGATCTTGTTGCAGAAGTTGCGATAGCCTTCGACGCGGCCCATGTCGAACTTGATGTCGCGACCGGTGGACGCCAGCGAGCAGAAGGTGAAGCGCAGGGCGTCGGTGCCGTAGCTGGCGATGCCGTCGGCGAACTCGTCGCGGGTCTGCTTCTCGATCTTCTTCGCCAGTTTCGGCTGCATCATGCCGGAGGTGCGTTTCTGCACCAGGGCTTCCAGCTCGATACCGTCGATGATGTCCAGCGGGTCCAGGACGTTGCCCTTGGACTTGGACATCTTCTGGCCCTGGCCATCACGCACCAGGCCGTGCACGTAAACGGTCTTGAACGGTACTTGCGGGGTGCCGTCCTCGTTCTTGATCAGGTGCATCGTCAGCATGATCATCCGGGCAACCCAGAAGAAAATGATGTCGAAGCCGGTGACCAGCACGTCGGTGGAGTGGAATTTTTTCAGGAACTCGGTCTTTTCCGGCCAGCCGAGGGTGGAGAACGTCCACAGGCCCGAGCTGAACCAGGTGTCGAGCACGTCGTTGTCCTGTTGCAGCGCAACGTCCGGGCCGAGGTTGTGCTTGGCACGCACTTCGGCTTCGTCGCGACCGACGTAGACCTTGCCCGACTCGTCGTACCAGGCCGGAATCCGGTGGCCCCACCACAGCTGACGGCTGATGCACCAGTCCTGGATGTCGCGCATCCACGAGAAGTACATGTTTTCGTACTGTTTTGGCACGAACTGGATACGGCCGTCTTCAACGGCGGCAATCGCCGGTTCAGCCAGAGGCTTGGTCGACACGTACCACTGGTCGGTCAGCCACGGCTCGATGACGGTACCGGAACGGTCGCCTTTCGGCACTTTCAGGTTGTGATCGTCGACGCTGACCAGCAGGCCGGCGGCGTCGAACGCAGCGACGATCTGCTTGCGCGCTTCGAAACGCTCGAGACCGGCGTACTCGGCCGGGATCTTGCCGTCGATGCTGTCGTTCAACGTGCCGTCGAGGTTGAACACCTGGGCGGCGGGCAGCACGTTGGCGTTCTTGTCGAAGATGTTCAGCAGCGGCAGGTTGTGGCGCTTGCCGACTTCGTAGTCGTTGAAGTCATGGGCCGGGGTGATTTTCACGCAACCGGTGCCGAATTCAGGATCGCAGTAATCGTCGGCGATGATCGGGATGCGGCGGCCAACCAGTGGCAGCTCGACAAATTTGCCGATCAGGGCTTTGTAGCGTTCGTCGTTCGGGTTAACCGCGACGGCGGAGTCGCCGAGCATGGTTTCCGGACGGGTGGTCGCGACGATCAGGAAATCGTTGCCTTCAGCGGTTTTCGCGCCGTCAGCCAGCGGGTACTTGAGGTTCCACAGGAAACCTTTCTCGTCGTGGTTTTCCACTTCGAGGTCGGAAATCGCCGTGTGCAACTTGGTGTCCCAGTTGACCAGACGCTTGCCGCGGTAGATCAGGCCGTCTTCGTGCAGGCGTACGAAGGCTTCTTTAACCGCTTCCGAGAGACCGTCGTCCATGGTGAAGCGCTCGCGGCTCCAGTCCACGGACGAACCGAGGCGGCGGATCTGACGGCTGATGTTGCCGCCGGACTGATCCTTCCACTCCCAGACTTTCTCGAGGAATTTCTCGCGGCCCAGGTCGTGGCGGTTCTGGCCGGTGGCTTCCAGTTGACGCTCCACCAGCATCTGCGTGGCGATACCGGCGTGGTCGGTGCCCGGCTGCCACAGGGTGTTGCGACCCTGCATGCGGCGGAAACGGATCAGGGCGTCCATGATCGCGTTGTTGAAACCGTGCCCCATGTGCAGGCTGCCGGTGACGTTCGGCGGCGGGATCATGATGGTGTAGGAATCGCCCGCGCCTTGCGGTGCGAAATAGTTCTCGGACTCCCAGGTGTTGTACCAGGAAGTTTCAATGGCGTGCGGCTGGTAGGTCTTATCCATGCGCGGCGGGACCCTATTGGCATTTATTCAGGAAAAGCCGGGAAGTATAGCGGGGCATGGGGCCGAGGGCGAGCGGGGGAGGTAGTGCGCGGTTCAAATGTGGGAGCGGGCTTGCTCGCGAATTCGGTGTGTCAGCCAGCGATGATGGTGCCTGACATACCGCATTCGCGAGCAAGCCCGCTCCCACAGGGGATTTGTGGTTATTCGTATTGGCTCAAAAGCCGTTCCATCCGCGCCTCGAGGCGGCGTTTGATTTCGGTTTCGATGTGCGGCGCGAAGTCGTCGATCACGTCCTGCATGATCAATTGCGCAGCGGCGCGCAGTTCGCTGTCCAGGTGCAGCAGGGCGTCCGGGCCTTTATCCACAGGTGCGGCAGCAGGTGCCGGGGCCGGAGCAGGTGGCGGTTCGATGGTCGGCGGCGTGGCGTCGACGGCCTCGAACAGCATCGGAATCTGTTCCTGTTCACCGTCCTCGACCGTGTCGGTCAGCAGTGGCGGTTGCAGGTTGTCATCGCCGAGCAATTGGCGGATCGATTCAAGATCGTCCAGCAGGTGTGCAGGCTTTTGCAGCGGTTTTGGAGTGTCCATCGGCGTACTCAGAGTCGCTGTAAACGGTGGTCTTGCAGAGGATAGCCCTGTTCGCGGTAGAAACGGAAACTCTCCCGTGCCGCCGCGCGGATCGTCGGATCTTCCACCACCACTTCCGCCACGCGGGCGAAGTTACTGGCGAAGGCTGGGACTTTCAGGTCGAGGTTGACCAGCAGATCCTGATGCTCGCCGCAGTCAGCGCCCGTTCCCAGCACGATCAAACCGTCCGGTTCGCTCTCGGCAGGGCCGTGCGGCACGAAGGTTTCGCCCTTGAACGCCCACAGACGCGCATCAAGATCATCACGCTGAGCAGCATCGCTGCAATGCAGGTAGATGCGATGGCCCATGCGCCAGGCTTTCTCGGTGAGCTTGCAGGCAAAGTCCAGACGAGCCGAAGGATCGGCGCTGGGCAGGATGTAGAAGTCGACTTTGGTCATTGCGGTTCCTGAGCCTTGAACGGCGTCACCGTAGAGTGACGCCGCCCAGGTTCATCGGTTTCAGGCTTTGGCGCGGTCCAGCAGGTATTGGGTCAGCAGCGGAACCGGACGGCCAGTGGCGCCCTTGTCCTTGCCGCCGCTGGTCCATGCGGTGCCCGCGATGTCCAGGTGCGCCCAGTTGAGGTTCTTGGTGAAGCGCGACAGGAAGCACGCGGCGGTGATGGTGCCGGCCTTCGGCCCGCCAATGTTGGCGATGTCGGCGAACGGGCTGTCCAGTTGCTCCTGGTATTCGTCGAACAGCGGCAGTTGCCAGGCGCGGTCGTCAGCGGCTTTGCCGGCGCTGAGCAGTTGTTCGATCAGTTCGTCGTTATTGCCCAGCAGGCCCGAAGTGTGGGCGCCCAGTGCAACCACACAGGCACCGGTCAGTGTGGCGATGTCGATCACTGCCTGCGGCTTGAAGCGCTCGGAGTAGGTCAGGGCGTCGCACAGCACCAGACGGCCTTCGGCGTCGGTGTTGAGGATTTCCACGGTCTGGCCGCTCATGGTGGTGACGATGTCGCCCGGACGCGAAGCATTGCCGCTCGGCATGTTTTCGGCGCAGGCGAGGATGCACACCAGGTTGATCGGCAGTTTCAGTTCGAGCACGGCACGCAGGGTACCGAACACGGAGGCCGCGCCACCCATGTCGTACTTCATTTCGTCCATGCCGGCGCCCGGCTTGAGGCTGATGCCGCCGGTGTCGAAGGTGATGCCTTTGCCGACCAGCGCGTAAGGCTTCTCGGATTTCTTGCCACCGTTGTATTGCATGACGATCAGGCGCGGCGGCTGGGCGCTGCCCTGGCCGACGGCGTAGAACGAGCCCATGCCCAGGGATTTGATCTTCTTCTCGTCGAGGACTTCGACTTTCAGATCCTTGAACTCTTTGCCGAGGTTCTTCGCTTGCTCGCCGAGGAAGGTCGGGTGGCAGATGTTCGGCGGCAGGTTGCCCAGATTACGGGTGAAGGCCATGCCGTTGGCGATCGCGGTGGCATGGTTCACGGCGCGCTGCACTTCAGCCTGAGCAGCCTTGATGGTCAGCAGGGTGATTTTCTTCAGGGCGCGCGGTTCGGCTTTCTGGCTCTTGAACTGGTCGAAAGTGTATTCGCCGTCCACCAGGGTTTCCGCCAGCAGACGGGTCTTGCCGTAGCTGTCGCGGTTCTTGACGATGATTTCATCCAGGGCCAGCACGGCATCGCTGCCACCCAGACCTTTCAGGGTGTTGAGGATGCCAGCCACGATTTTACGGAACGGACGGTCGCCCAGTTCTTCATCCTTGCCCACGCCGACCAGCAGCACGCGCTCGGCTTTCAGGTTCGGCAGGCTGTGCAGCAGCAGGCTCTGACCGACCTTGCCGGCCAGATCGCCACGCTTGAGCACGGCGCTGATCGCGCCACCGCTCAGCTCGTCGACCTGTCTGGCGGCGACGCCGAGTTTGCGGCCTTCGCCGACGGCAACCACCAGGGTGGCGGTTTTCAACGTTTCTGGGCTAACGCTTTTTACAACCAGTTCCATGTCCGGATCCCTGAATGAATGGTCAACACACAGGCGTTCGACGGTGTCCGCAGTCGCCTGCTTATAGATAGAAGAGGCGCAGGTCTGTGCCTGCGACGAAGGCGGCAGTTTGAACCTCGCTCACCGCGCCTGACAACCCTCGGTTGTGCGATCTTCAACGGAATCTACGCTTGGGTGAGTGTGCGCAGTGACAGGCGCCCTCAATCACAGGATAATGCCGCATCTTTTTTCGACGGCTCTGCCTTGCGGGTCGCTCGAAACGTTTGCTTGTTTGGCCGCCTTAGCCTGACAACCCTGGAGTGTCTGGTTTGATCGTCTTCCGTTATCTGTCCCGTGAAGTGATGTTGACCCTGAGCGCCGTCAGCGCCGTGCTGCTGGTCATCATCATGAGCGGTCGCTTCATCAAATACCTTGCCCAGGCCGCTGCGGGCCAACTCGATCCGGGATCGCTGTTCCTGATCATGGGTTACCGTCTGCCGGGTTTCATGCAACTGATCCTGCCGTTGGGTCTGTTTCTCGGGATCCTGCTGGCTTACGGCCGGTTGTACCTCGAAAGCGAAATGACCGTGCTCTCGGCCACCGGCATGAGTCAGCAGCGTCTGCTGCGCATGACCCTGTTCCCGGCGACGCTGGTGGCACTGGTGGTGGCGTGGCTGAGCCTGAGTCTGGCCCCGCAGGGCGCCAACCAGTTCCAGCTGCTGCTGAACAAGCAGGATGCCCTGACCGAATTCGATACCCTCGAACCTGGCCGCTTCCAGGCGTTGCGTGACGGCACTCGGGTGACCTACACCGAAAGCCTGACCGATGATCGCGTCAACCTCGGCGGCGTGTTCATCTCGCAGAAGAACCTCGGCTCCGATCAGAAGGATCGCGGGATTTCCGTGCTGGTGGCCGAGAAGGGCCGTCAGGAGATCCACTCTGACGGCAACCGCTACCTGATCCTGCACAACGGCTATCGCTATGACGGCAGCCCGGGTCAGGCCGATTACCGCGCGATCAAATACGACACCTACGGCGTATTGCTGCCAAAACCCGATGCCAGTGACGAAGTCACCGACCGTGACGCGATCCCGACTTCGACCCTGCTGGGCGCCAACGACGAGCGTTCCAGGGCCGAACTGCAATGGCGGATTTCCCTGCCGTTGCTGGTGTTCATCGTGACCCTGATGGCGGTGCCGCTGTCGCGGGTCAATCCGCGTCAGGGCCGTTTCCTGAAGCTGCTGCCGGCGATTCTTCTTTATATGGCTTACCTGACCATCCTGATTGCCGCCCGCGGTGCCCTCGAAAAAGGCAAGATTCCAGCGGCGCTGGGACTGTGGTGGGTGCACGGGATCTTCCTGGTCATCGGTCTCGGTCTGCTGTACTGGGAGCCGTTGCGCCTGAAGCTGGCCAGCCGTCGCAGCGCTGCGCTGGAGGTGGCCCGTGGTTAAACTCGACCGCTACATCGGCAGCAGCGTATTCGTGGCGATCATCGCCGTGCTGGCGATCATTCTGGGTCTGGCGACCCTGTTTGCCTTCATCGACGAGATGAGCGACGTCAGCGATACCTACACACTGGCTGACGTGCTGAGCTTCGTCATGCTCACCGCGCCGCGTCGCCTGTACGAAATGCTGCCGATGGCCGCGCTGATCGGCTGTCTGATCGGCCTCGGCAGTCTGGCCAGCAGCAGCGAACTGACGGTCATGCGTGCCGCGGGTGTGTCCATCGGGCGCATCGTCTGGGCCGTCATGAAGCCAATGCTGGTGTTGATGCTGGCCGGCGTACTGATCGGCGAATACGTGGCGCCGGCCACCGAAAGCATGGCCCAGGCCAATCGCTCGCTGGCGCAAGGCAGCGGCGACGCGCAGAGCGCCAAGCACGGCATGTGGCACCGTCAGGGTGAGGAATTCATCCATATCAACGCCGTGCAACCCGACGGCCTGTTGTATGGCGTGACCCGCTATCACTTCGACAAAGAGCGCCACCTGCTCAGCTCCAGCTTCGCCAAGCGTGCGGAGTTCGACGGCAAGCGCTGGCTGCTCAGCGACGTGACCACCACGGTGTTCCACGAGCGCAGCACCGAAGTGGTGAACGCGCCGAGCGAGGAGTGGGACGTATCGCTGAGCCCGCAACTGCTCAACACGGTGGTGATGGCGCCTGAGTCGCTGTCGATTTCCGGTCTGTGGGGCTATATCCACTATCTGGCGGATCAAGGCCTGAGCAATGGCCGCTACTGGCTGGCATTTTGGGTCAAGGTGTTGCAGCCGCTGGTCACCGCCGCGCTGGTGCTGATGGCGATCTCCTTCATCTTCGGTCCGTTGCGCTCGGTCACCCTCGGTCAGCGAGTGTTCACCGGTGTGCTGGTGGGCTTCACCTTCCGCATCGTCCAGGATCTGCTCGGCCCGTCGAGCCTGGTGTTCGGTTTCTCGCCGCTGTTCGCGGTGCTGGTGCCGGCCACGGTCTGTGCGCTGGCGGGTGTGTGGTTGCTGCGACGGGCCGGCTGATGGCCGCGTTGTTGCCAACGCTTTAACCGCGAAAACGCCTCGGTCGACAGATCGGGGCGTTTTCGTATGCAATCGGGGTGACAGGCGAACGTGACGCTTGCGCCGTGTATCAGGTACAATTCCCGGCTATTTTTCGGCGGGCCAAGCCTGCAGCCTTTTTGAGTGTTGATCCGTGAGTGATTTGAGTCATATCCGCAATTTCTCCATCATCGCCCACATTGACCATGGCAAGTCGACGCTGGCTGACCGTTTCATCCAGATGTGCGGTGGCCTGGCCGAGCGTGAAATGGAAGCCCAGGTACTGGATTCCATGGATCTGGAGCGCGAACGCGGGATCACCATCAAGGCCCACAGCGTTACCCTCTATTACAAAGCCAAAGATGGCGTCACCTACCAGCTGAACTTCATTGACACCCCGGGTCACGTCGACTTCACCTACGAAGTCAGCCGTTCCCTGGCCGCGTGTGAAGGTGCGTTGCTGGTGGTCGATGCCGGTCAGGGTGTTGAAGCCCAGTCCGTGGCCAACTGCTACACCGCCATCGAGCAGGGCCTCGAGGTCATGCCGGTGCTGAACAAGATCGACCTGCCCCAGGCCGAGCCGGACCGCGTCAAGGACGAGATCGAGAAGATCATCGGCATCGACGCCACCGACGCCGTCACCTGCAGCGCCAAGACCGGCCTGGGTGTCGACGAAGTGCTCGAGCGTCTGGTCGCGACCATTCCTGCGCCGACCGGCAACATCGAAGATCCGCTGCAAGCGTTGATCATCGACTCCTGGTTCGACAACTACCTGGGCGTTGTCTCCCTGGTGCGCGTGCGTCATGGCCGCGTGAAGAAGGGCGACAAGATCCTGGTGAAATCCACCGGCAAGATCCACCTGGTCGACAGCGTCGGTGTATTCAACCCGAAACACACTGCTACCGCTGACCTCAAGGCTGGCGAAGTGGGCTTCATCATCGCCAGCATCAAGGACATTCACGGTGCACCGGTCGGTGACACCCTGACCCTGAGCTCGACTCCGGATGTACCGGTTCTGCCCGGTTTCAAACGCATTCAGCCACAGGTTTATGCCGGTCTGTTCCCGGTCAGCTCCGACGACTTCGAGGATTTCCGCGAAGCGCTGCAGAAACTGACCCTGAACGACTCGTCGCTGCAGTACACCCCGGAAAGCTCCGACGCACTGGGCTTCGGCTTCCGTTGCGGGTTCCTCGGCATGCTGCACATGGAGATCATCCAGGAGCGCCTCGAGCGCGAATACGACCTGGACCTGATCACCACCGCGCCAACGGTAATTTTCGAGCTGGTGCTGAAAACCGGTGAAACGATTTACGTCGACAACCCATCCAAGCTTCCGGATGTGTCGGCCATCGAAGACATGCGCGAGCCAATCGTGCGTGCCAACATCCTGGTTCCGCAGGAGCACCTGGGCAACGTCATCACCCTGTGCATCGAGAAACGCGGCGTACAGGTCGACATGCTGTTCCTCGGCAATCAGGTCCAGGTGACCTACGACCTGCCGATGAACGAAGTGGTCCTGGACTTCTTCGACCGTCTCAAATCCACCAGCCGTGGCTATGCTTCGCTGGATTACCATTTCGATCGTTACCAATCGGCTAATCTGGTGAAACTGGACGTGCTGATCAACGGTGACAAGGTCGACGCCCTGGCGTTGATCGTGCACCGTGACAATTCGCACTTCAAAGGTCGCCAGTTGACCGAGAAGATGAAAGAACTGATTCCTCGTCAGATGTTCGACGTGGCGATCCAGGCGGCCATTGGCGGTCAGATCGTTGCCCGGACAACCGTCAAGGCACTCAGAAAGAACGTATTGGCCAAATGCTACGGCGGTGACGTAAGCCGTAAGAAAAAGCTGCTTGAAAAGCAAAAGGCCGGTAAGAAACGCATGAAGCAGGTCGGCAACGTGGAAATTCCACAAGAAGCCTTCCTTGCCGTGCTCAGGTTGGAATAGTCAGGTCCTATGTCACTAAATTTCCCGCTGTTGCTGGTCATCGCCGTGTTCGTCTGCGGCCTGTTGGCGTTGCTCGATCTGCTGTTCCTGGCGCCGCGTCGGCGTGCTGCCATTGCCTCTTATCAAGGCAGTGTCAGCCAGCCCGAGCCCGTGGTGGTCGAGAAGCTGAACAAAGAGCCGTTGCTGGTCGAATACGGCAAGTCGTTCTTTCCGGTGCTGTTCATCGTGCTGGTGCTGCGTTCGTTCCTGGTGGAACCGTTCCAGATCCCGTCCGGCTCGATGAAACCGACCCTGGACGTCGGCGACTTCATTCTGGTGAACAAGTTTTCTTACGGGATCCGCCTGCCGGTGATCGACAAGAAAATCATCGAAGTCGGTGATCCGCAGCGTGGCGATGTGATGGTGTTCCGCTACCCGAGCGACCCGAACGTCAACTACATCAAGCGTGTAGTCGGTCTGCCGGGCGATACGGTGCGTTACACCGCCGACAAGCGTCTGTTGGTCAATGGCGAGTCGATTGCCGAGCAACTGGTCGGCTCCGAGCCGGGCACGCTGGGCAGCGCGGAACTCTACAAGGAAAAACTCGGCGCTGCCGAGCACCTGATCCGCAAGGAAATGAGCCGCTACCGCGCTACGCCGGACCATACCTGGACCGTGCCGGCCGGGCACTACTTCATGATGGGCGACAACCGCGACAACTCCAACGACAGTCGCTACTGGGATGACCCGAACATTCCCAAGGATCTGCTGGGCATGGTTCCCGACCAGAATATCGTCGGCAAAGCCTTCGCTGTCTGGATGAGCTGGCCGGAACCGAAACTCAGCCACCTGCCGAATTTCTCGCGGGTTGGCCTGATCAAGTAATCAATCACGGCGCTGTTGACCACAGCGCCGAATGCATTTCTGGAGTCGACACAAATCGGCACCAGGGCATGAAGCCACGATATTCAGGACGTCATTTTTGAACACAGCGTTAATTGTCCCAGGCCTGCGCCGTACCCCGGCGATGGCAGTGGAATCCAGCCACGAACTCAGCGTGGGTAAACCGTGAGCGTTTCTCTAAGCCGTCTCGAGCGCCAGCTCGGTTACACCTTCAAGGATCAGGAGCTGATGCTGCTGGCCCTCACGCACCGCAGCTTTGCCGGGCGTAACAACGAACGCCTGGAATTCCTCGGCGATGCCATCCTCAACTTCGTCGCTGGCGAGGCGCTGTTCGATCGCTTCCCGCTGGCCCGCGAAGGCCAGTTGTCGCGTTTGCGCGCACGTTTGGTGAAGGGTGAGACACTGGCCGTACTGGCCCGTGGTTTCGACTTGGGCGACTACCTGCGTCTGGGATCGGGCGAACTGAAAAGCGGTGGCTTCCGTCGCGAATCGATTCTGGCCGATGCCCTCGAAGCGCTGATCGGCGCGATCTACCTCGACGCCGGTATGGACGTCGCTCGCGAGCGCGTACTGGCCTGGCTGGCCGGTGAGTTCGAAGGCCTGACGCTGGTCGACACCAACAAGGATCCCAAGACCCGACTGCAGGAACACCTGCAATCGCGCGGTTGCGAACTGCCACGCTACGAAGTGGTGGATATCCAGGGTGAGCCGCACTGCCGTACCTTCTTCGTCGAGTGCGAAGTTGTCTTATTGAATGAAAAAAGCCGAGGTCAGGGTGTGAGCCGTCGTATTGCCGAACAGGTAGCGGCCGCCGCAGCACTGATTGCCCTGGGCGTGGAGAATGGCAATGACTGATACAAACGCAACTCGCTGTGGCTACGTTGCCATCGTCGGCCGTCCCAACGTCGGCAAGTCGACGTTGCTCAACCACATCCTCGGCCAGAAGCTCGCGATCACCTCGCGCAAGCCGCAGACCACCCGTCACAACATGCTCGGGATCAAGACCGAGGGTGACGTGCAGGCGATCTACGTCGACACCCCCGGCATGCACAAGGGGGGCGAAAAGGCCCTGAACCGCTACATGAACAAAACCGCTTCGGCAGCATTGAAAGACGTCGACGTGGTGATCTTCGTGGTCGATCGCACCAAGTGGACCGAAGAAGACCAGATGGTGCTGGAGCGCGTGCAGTACGTGACCGGGCCGCTGATCGTCGCATTGAACAAGACCGACCGCATCGAAGACAAGGCCGAGCTGATGCCGCACCTGTCGTGGTTGCAGGAACAGCTGCCGAACGCACAGATCATCCCGATTTCCGCGCAGCACGGGCACAACCTCGACGCGCTGGAAAAGGTCATCGCCGATCATCTGCCGGAGAACGATCACTTCTTCCCGGAAGACCAGATCACCGACCGCAGCAGCCGTTTCCTTGCCGCTGAACTGGTGCGCGAGAAAATCATGCGCCAGATGGGCGCCGAGCTGCCGTACCAGATCACCGTCGAGATCGAAGAGTTCAAGCAGCAGGGCAAGACCCTGCACATCCACGCGCTGATCCTCGTCGAGCGTGACGGCCAGAAGAAAATCATCATTGGCGACAAGGGCGAGCGCATCAAGCGCATCGGCACCGAGGCGCGCAAGGACATGGAGCTGCTGTTCGACTCCAAGATCATGCTCAACCTGTGGGTCAAGGTGAAGGGCGGCTGGTCCGACGACGAGCGTGCTCTGCGTTCGCTGGGTTACGGCGATCTGTAATCACCGTTCCTGAGAACACCGATACCCACTGTGGGAGCGAGCCTGCTCGCGAAGGGAAGTAACATTCAGCATTGATGTTGACTGTCACTCCGCTTTCGCGAGCAGGCTCGCTCCCACATTTGGTTTTTGGGTGGTGTGTAAAAACCGCGTTTCTTCATCGAGAACTCCATGTCGCAAACCCCACCTCCCGCCCAACTCGCCTACGTCCTGCATTCGCGCGCTTACCGCGAAACCAGCGCGCTGGTCGACTTCCTCACGCCGCAAGGGCGGCTGCGGGCAGTGTTGCGCAGTGCGCGGGGCAAGGCCGGGACACTGGCGCGACCGTTCGTGCCGCTGGAAGTCGAGTTTCGTGGCAAGGGTGAGCTGAAGAATGTCGGGCGCATGGAAAGTGCCGGCAACGCGACCTGGATGGTCGGTGAGGCGCTGTTCAGTGGCCTCTATCTCAATGAGCTGCTGATCCGCCTGCTGCCTGCCGAAGACCCGCACCCGGCGGTGTTCGACCATTACGCTGCAACACTGCTGGCCCTGGCCGAGGGTCGCCCGTTGGAGCCGCTACTGCGTTCTTTCGAATGGCGCCTGTTGGACGATCTCGGTTACGGCTTCTCCCTGAACACCGATATCCACAGCGAACCGGTCGCGCCGGACGGTCTGTATCGTCTGCAAGTGGACGCCGGACTTGAACGGGTGTTTCTGTTGCAGCCGGGCCTGTTCAACGGCACCGAACTGCTGGCCATGGCCGAAGCCGACTGGACCGCTCCCGGCGCACTGTCGGCGGCCAAGCGCCTGATGCGTCAGGCACTCGCCGTGCACTTGGGCGGTCGCCCCCTCGTCAGCCGCGAGCTATTTCGCAAGCCCTGATATGCTGTGCGCCGAATCTTTCCCTTCAGGAGCGCATCCGTGACCACCAGCAATCGCATTCTTCTTGGCGTGAACATCGACCACGTCGCCACCCTGCGTCAGGCCCGTGGCACACGCTACCCGGATCCGGTCAAGGCAGCGCTGGACGCGGAAGAGGCGGGCGCCGATGGCATCACCGTGCACCTGCGCGAAGACCGCCGGCACATTCAGGAGCGCGACGTGCTGCTGCTCAAGGATGTGCTGCAGACCCGCATGAATTTCGAAATGGGCGTCACCGAAGAAATGATGGCGTTCGCCGAGCGCATCCGTCCGGCGCACATCTGCCTCGTCCCGGAAACCCGTCAGGAACTGACCACTGAAGGCGGTCTGGATGTAGCGGGGCAGGAAGAACGCATCAGGGCAGCGGTCGAGCGCCTGTCGAAGATCGGCAGCGAAGTGTCGCTGTTCATCGATGCTGACGAACGTCAGATCGCTGCTTCGAAGCGCGTTGGCGCGCCGGCCATCGAACTGCATACCGGGCGTTACGCTGATGCCGAAACTCCGATCGAAGTCGCTGAAGAGCTGAAGCGTGTGGCGGACGGCGTGGCGTTTGGTCTGGCGCAGGGCCTGATCGTCAACGCCGGGCATGGCCTGCATTATCACAACGTCGAAGCTGTGGCGGCGATCAAGGGCATCAACGAATTGAACATCGGCCATGCGCTGGTGGCGCATGCGTTGTTCGTGGGCTTTAAGTCAGCTGTTTCCGAGATGAAAACGCTGATTCTGGCGGCCGCCAAGCACTAAGCAACACCCCAGAACCCAATGTGGGAGCGGGCTTGCTCGCGAAGGCGGTGTATCAGTCAAAGAATATGTCGACTGACACACCGCCTTCGCGAGCAAGCCCGCTCCCACATTGGATTTATGCTGTTGGTTAGAGCGGGGCAGGCTCTTGAGCCGGTTTTGACTTGTCGATACCGGGCACATGCAGATTGCCCTCGGCCACCTGATCGCCTTCAAGCTGCGGTTGGGTCACCCAGGTCAGGATGTCGTAGTAGCGACGGATGTTCGCCACGAAATGCACCGGCTCGCCGCCCCGGGCGTAGCCGTAGCGGGTCTTGCTGTACCACTGCTTCTGCGACAGGCGCGGCAGCATCTTCTTCACGTCCAGCCACTTGTCCGGGTTCAGGCCTTCGCGGGACGCCAGTTTGCGTGCGTCATCGAGGTGACCGCTGCCGACGTTGTACGCCGCCAGCGCAAACCAGGTGCGGTCCGGCTCCTGAATCGATTCGTCGAGCTGATCCTTCATGTAGGCCAGGTACTTGGCGCCGCCCATGATGCTTTGCTTGGGATCGAGACGGTTCGACACGCCCATCGCCTGAGCGGTGTTCTGGGTCAGCATCATCAAACCGCGCACGCCGGTTTTCGAAGTGACTGCCGGTTGCCACAGCGATTCCTGATAACCGATGGCCGCCAGCAGGCGCCAGTCGACTTTCTCTTTCTTGGCGTAGGTCTTGAAGTGCTGTTCGTATTTGGGCAGGCGCTGCTGCAAGTGCTGGGCGAAGGTGGTGGCGCCCATGTAGCCGAGGACATCGACATGGCCGTAATAACGGTCTTTCAGGCGCTGCAAGGTGCCGTTCTTCTGCACCTTGTCGAGGTAGGCGTTGATCTCGTTGAGCAGGCTGTTGTCTTCGCCAGCAGCCACCGCCCAGCTCTGGCTGCGCGCATCGCCGAGGTCGAAGGCCACGCGGATGTTGGTGAAGTACACCTGGTTCATCGCCACTTCGTTGGAGTCGACCAGCGTCAGGTCGATCTGGCCTTCATCGACCATGCGCAACAGGTCGACCACTTCAACGGCGTCGGATTCTTCGTATTCGATGCCTGGAAATTTCTTTTTCAGCTCCGCCAGTTGTTCGGCGTGGGTGCTGCCCTTGAGCACCATGATCTTCTTGCCGACCAGATCACCTGGATCGGTAGGGCGCGACTGGCCGTTGCGGTAGATGATCTGCGGGGTGACTTCGAGGTAGGAGTGGGAAAACCGCACCTGCTTCTTGCGATCCTCGCTGCTGACCAGACCTGCCGCCGCCAGCACCGGGCCGTTCGGCTTGCCGATCTGGTTGAACAGGTCATCGAGGTTGTCGGCGGTCTCGATCTTCAGTTCAACCCCCAAATCGTCGGCGAAGCGCTTCACCAGCTCGTATTCGAAGCCGGTTTCACCGCTGCGATCCTGAAAGTAGGTGGCGGGGCTGTTACGGGTAATCACCCGCAGCACACCATCCTCCTTTACGCGCTCGAGTGTGTTGGGTTTATCAACACAGCCACCGAGCATCAGGAAGAGTCCGGTTGCGATCAGCCATTTGGCGTACCGCGGACGCAAAGCCGTTGGGAAAAACATCTGCGCAGTATACGCAAACGGCTGCGGGCGCCATATCTCGACAGTGAGCGGCTTGTCTGCTAGAGATCACAAAACCGCACGAAACCCCGCAGGAATAGGGCTGAACGGCATTTTGTGACAGAAAAAATAAGCGCTGCTCGCACACCCTTGAAATTTGACTTCAAAGGCAGAAACACAGATTGATATCCGAGTGCAACCGTGCGTAGCGTTTCGGGTGATGTTGAGGGCGGTTTAGGCTAGAATGCACGGCCTCAAAGCACACCCCTTCCCGAGGCTGTCCCGAAGATGTTGATCCTGCGCGGCGCTCCTGCCCTTTCTGCCTTTCGCCACAGCAAACTCCTTGAGCAACTGAGCCAGAAGGTTCCAGCTGTCAGTGGCCTGTATGCTGAATTCGCTCACTTCGCCGAAGTCACCGGCGTCCTGACCGGCGACGAACAGCAGGTGCTTGCGCGCCTTCTGAAGTACGGCCCAAGCGTTCCGGTACAAGAGCCGACCGGCCGTCTGTTTCTGGTGTTGCCGCGTTTCGGCACCATCTCGCCATGGTCGAGCAAGGCCAGCGACATCGCCCGCAACTGCGGCCTGAGCAAGATCCAGCGCCTGGAGCGCGGTATCGCGTTCTACGTCGCCGGCCAGTTCAGCGATACCGAAGCCCAGCAAATCGCCGACGTGCTGCATGACCGCATGACCCAGATCGTTCTGGGCAATCTGGAACAGGCCGCCGGTCTGTTCAGCCACGCCGAGCCGAAGCCGCTGACCGCGATCGACATTCTTGGTGGCGGCCGCGCCGCGCTGGAAAAGGCCAACACCGAGCTGGGCCTGGCCCTGGCCGAAGACGAGATCGATTATCTGGTCAACGCCTTCAACGGTCTCAAGCGCAACCCGCACGACATCGAACTGATGATGTTCGCCCAGGCCAACTCCGAGCACTGCCGCCACAAGATCTTCAACGCCAGTTGGGATATTGACGGCGAAAGCCAGGAAAAAAGCCTGTTCGGCATGATCAAGAACACCTATCAGATGCACAACGAAGGCGTGCTGTCCGCTTATAAGGACAACGCTTCGGTGATCGTCGGAAACGTCGCCGGCCGCTTCTTCCCGGATCCGGAAACCCGCCAGTACGGCGCGGTGCAGGAGCCGGTGCACATCCTGATGAAGGTCGAAACCCACAACCACCCGACCGCGATCGCCCCGTTCCCGGGTGCCTCCACCGGTTCCGGTGGCGAGATCCGCGACGAAGGTGCAACCGGTCGTGGCGCCAAGCCAAAGGCCGGCCTGACCGGTTTCACCGTGTCCAACCTGCAGATCCCGGGCTTCGAACAGCCGTGGGAAGTGCCGTACGGCAAGCCTGAGCGCATCGTTACCGCGCTGGACATCATGATCGAAGGCCCGCTGGGCGGCGCCGCGTTCAACAACGAATTCGGTCGTCCGGCCCTGACTGGCTACTTCCGTACCTTCGAACAGTCGATCTCTACTCCGCACGGTGATGAGGTTCGTGGTTACCACAAGCCGATCATGCTCGCGGGCGGCATGGGCAACATCCGCGAAGAACACGTCAAGAAAGGCGAGATTCTGGTCGGCTCCAAGCTGATCGTGCTTGGCGGCCCGGCAATGCTGATCGGTCTGGGCGGCGGTGCTGCGTCCTCGATGGCCACCGGCACCAGCTCGGCGGATCTCGACTTCGCTTCCGTACAGCGTGAAAACCCTGAGATGGAGCGTCGCTGCCAGGAAGTCATCGACCGTTGCTGGCAACTGGGCGACAAGAACCCGATCAGCTTCATCCACGACGTGGGTGCGGGCGGTCTGTCCAACGCCTTCCCGGAACTGGTCAACGACGGCGACCGTGGTGGCCGTTTCGAACTGCGCAACATTCCAAATGACGAGCCGGGCATGGCCCCGCACGAAATCTGGTCCAACGAATCTCAGGAACGTTACGTTCTGGCGGTCGGCCCGGCCGACTTCGAGCGCTTCAAGGCGATCTGCGAACGTGAGCGCTGCCCGTTCGCCGTGGTCGGCGAAGCCACTGCCGAGCCGCAACTGACCGTGACGGACAGCCACTTCGGCAACAACCCGGTGGACATGCCACTGGAAGTGTTGCTGGGCAAGGCCCCGCGCATGCACCGTTCGGTGGTTCGCGAAGCCGAGCTGGGCGACGATTTCGATCCGTCGAACCTCGACATCAGCGAATCCATCGAGCGCGTCCTGCATCACCCGGCCGTGGCGAGCAAAAGCTTCCTGATCACCATCGGCGACCGCACCATCACCGGCCTCGTGGCCCGTGACCAGATGGTCGGCCCATGGCAGGTCCCGGTGGCCGACGTGGCCGTCACCGCCACCAGTTTCGACGTCTACACCGGTGAAGCGATGGCGATGGGCGAGCGGACTCCGCTGGCGTTGCTGGACGCTCCGGCGTCGGGCCGCATGGCCATCGGCGAAACCCTGACCAACATTGCCGCCTCGCGCATCAACAAGATCTCCGACATCAAACTGTCGGCGAACTGGATGTCCGCCGCCGGCCACCCGGGCGAAGACGCGCGTCTGTACGACACCGTGAAAGCGGTCGGCATGGAACTGTGCCCTGAGCTGGGCATCACCATTCCGGTGGGCAAGGACTCCATGTCCATGGCCACCCGCTGGAACGACAACGGCGAAGAAAAAACCGTGACCTCGCCGATGTCGCTGATCGTGACCGGTTTCGCCCCAGTGGCTGACATCCGTCAGACCCTGACTCCGGAACTGCGCATGGACAAGGGCACCACCGACCTGATCCTGATCGACCTCGGTCGCGGTCAGAACCGTATGGGTGCTTCGATCCTTGCCCAGGTGCACGGCAAGCTCGGCAAGCACGCGCCGGACGTCGATGACGCCGAGGACCTGAAGGCCTTCTTCGCAGTGATCCAGGGCCTCAACGCCGACGGTCACCTGCTGGCTTACCACGACCGTTCCGACGGTGGTCTGCTGACCTCCGTGGTGGAAATGGCTTTTGCCGGCCACTGCGGTCTGAGCCTGAACCTGGACAGCGTTGCCGAAAACTCGGCAGAAATCGCTGCGATCCTGTTCAACGAAGAACTGGGGGCGGTGATTCAGGTTCGTCAGGACGCCACGCCAGACATCCTCGCGCAGTTCAGCGCGGCCGGTCTGGGTGACTGCGTGTCGGTGATCGGTCAGCCGATCAACAATGGCCAGATCAACATCACCTTCAACGGTGACACGGTGTTCGAAGGTCAGCGTCGTCTGCTGCAACGTCAGTGGGCCGAGACCAGCTACCAGATCCAGCGTCTGCGTGACAACGCCGACTGCGCCGAGCAAGAATTCGACGCGCTGCTGGAAGAAGACAACCCGGGCCTGAGCGTCAAGCTGAGCTTCGACGTCAACCAAGACATCGCAGCGCCTTACATCAAGAAAGGCATCCGCCCACAGGTTGCCGTGCTGCGTGAGCAGGGCGTCAACGGTCAGGTGGAAATGGCGGCAGCGTTCGACCGCGCCGGTTTCAACGCGATCGACGTGCACATGAGCGACATTCTCGCTGGCCGCGTCGACCTGAACGAGTTCAAAGGTCTGGTGGCCTGCGGTGGCTTCTCCTACGGCGACGTACTCGGCGCCGGTGAAGGCTGGGCCAAGTCGGCGCTGTTCAACAGCCGTGCCCGCGATGCGTTCCAGGGCTTCTTCGAGCGTAACGACAGCTTCACCCTCGGTGTGTGCAACGGTTGCCAGATGATGTCCAACCTGCACGAGCTGATCCCGGGCAGCGAGTTCTGGCCGCATTTCGTGCGCAACCGCTCCGAGCAGTTCGAAGCGCGCGTGGCGATGGTGCAGATCCAGGAATCGAACTCGATCTTCCTGCAGGGCATGGCCGGTTCGCGTATGCCGATCGCCATCGCTCACGGTGAAGGCCATGCCGAGTTCTCCAGCGAAGAAGCCTTGCTGGAAGCCGATCTGTCCGGTTGCGTGGCGATGCGTTTTGTCGACAACCACGGCAAGGTCACCGAAGCCTACCCGGCCAACCCGAACGGTTCGCCGCGCGGGATTACCGGTCTCACCAGTCGCGACGGCCGCGTGACGATCATGATGCCGCACCCGGAGCGGGTGTTCCGCGCGGTGCAGAACTCGTGGCGTTCGGAAGACTGGACCGAGGATGCTCCCTGGATGCGCATGTTCCGTAATGCTCGCGTCTGGGTGAATTAAGCGTCGTGTACAAGCTCGGGTTTTTTGTTCCTGACAGTCATGTCGAGGTGGTCAAGGACGCTGTATTCGCTGCCGGTGGTGGGCGGATCGGGGACTATGACCACTGTGCTTGGCAGGTGCTTGGGTCTGGTCAGTTTCGGCCTTTGGACGGCAGTCAGCCGTTCATTGGTGAGGCGGGGCAGGTTGAGCGGGTCGAGGAATGGAAGGTTGAGCTTGTGGTTTGTGACGCTTTGATTGGTGATGTGGTGGCTGCTTTGAAGTTGAGCCACCCTTACGAGACGCCGGCTTATGAGGTGTGGCGGCTGGAGGATTTCTGATCTTTCTGCCGCTGGAACGGGAAGCCCGCAGATGAGTGATTGTCTGCGGGTTTTTTGTTGCCTGCGATTTGCTTTTCTGTAGGAGTGAGCCTGCTCGCGATGGCGCCCTGACAGGCGACCATGCTCTGGCTGACTGTGTGAATATCCGTTGCTTCGGGTGCAGCGGCTGGCGGTTTCGCCCTTACGGCGAGTCACTTTTTACAAACGCCTAAAAAGTAACCCAAAACGCTTGCTCCTGCGTTCGGCCCGCTCGCTGAGGCTCGGGGTCCCTTCGCTCCGGTATTGATCCGGGCGCAGCGCCTCCGGTTTGCTTCGCTGCACCTCCTCTCGCTGTGTTTGGCTGCGCCAAACGGTCGCTGCGCTCCCACGCCCGGATCAATCCCTCCACTCAGCCTTCCGACGTCGCCCGTGGATCAAGATCAAGAGCGACAGCCGAGCTTGCGCTCATCCTGGAGTGGGGCGGCTTCGCCGCATGGGGTGTGCGCTTGCTAAATTGCAGGAGCCAGCTTGCTGGCGAAGGTGGCCTGACAGCCGACCAATCTCTACCTGAATACACCGGGTTCAAACTGTGGGAGCGGGCTTGCTCGCGAAGGCGTCCTGATAGCTCACTGATCCATTGCAGATGCCCACAACTCCTGTGGGAGCCTGGCTTGCCAGCGATGGCGGCCTGACAGCCGACCAGTCTCTATCTGGTGCAGTACTCACCTGTAGGGGCTGCCGAAGGCTGCGATCTTTTGACTTTGGTTTTTTACAGTCAAAGGGCAGATCAAAAGATCGTCCGAACGCGGCCCGAGCCTTCGGCAGCTCCTACACGGGATGTTTTGTGTTTAAGAGTGTGTGGAATTACCAGAAGCTTCCCACAAGGTTTTCAGGTTGTCCCTCGGACGTCCGGTCTCTAGGCTTCGTCTGTCGCTGCCAATTCAGCGACCGGGAGGTGAGATACCCGATTTGGATCCCCAGACAAGTGCCCCCATAATTGCGGCCAGCTTTCGCTGTCAGCAATTCATTATGGCGGCTATGTACGGGCGGACTTCGGTCCGGCCGGATTTGGGGTCCTTACCGGTAATCTCACTCCGTACATAGCTGCCACCTCTTCTTCGAGTGAGATCGGGAACAAGTGGCTACAACACTTAAAAGGACTTGTTCGATGGACAAACTGATCCCCGACCCACCCAACGAAACCATAGCACCACCCGTAGACGCCATCCGGGTTGAAGACCTGACGAAAGACCGTGAAGCCATCAAGCGCGCTGTCGATTTCTACTTCACCCCGCAACCCGCTCAGGCGCATCAGCCCAGCACAATGTTCCTGGTCAACCCCAGCATCGACACCGAAACCCTGCTGGCCCACGCCTACGAATCGTTGGCCTGCGCCAGTGCCATGGCCAGCAACTTCGCCAGCGAACTCAGCGGCCTGCAACGCAGCACCGCACTGGCGATCCAGCAAATCGTCATGCTCGCCGAACTGGCGGTAAATCGAGCGCTGGATCGAGTCGATCCGCAAACCTGATTTATCGGATGATCATTGCAAACCGGCTCGTCCCGTCGCGGATCTCATATCCTTTTTGGGGAATTGAGACCTCACGTGGGAGCGAGCCGTCGGCGATCAAGTTTTGGATTCAATGCTTAGGTTCGTCTTGATGATGACCAATCATCGGAAACCACCGCTTACCTGTAATTTCTGACAGTGGTGCGATTCGGCAAACTTCTGTCTGATTAGACTTCCATTCACAACAGGTAAGAAGGATTTTGCTATGTCTACTGAAAAAAACACTGTGCCGGTAATTACCTCCATGAAAGACAGCCAAGGCGAGGAGATTCCAAACGGCGGTACGACCTCCTCCACTGTTGTGCAGTCGAGCGGCTTGGCGTCTGCCGGCGATGAACTCCAGATTTTCGACGGTGCTACTTTGAAGGGGCGAGTTGTCGCTGACGCTGCAGGCACTTGGCACTTTATCTTGACGGCTTTGTCATTGGGGGTTCATTCGATCACGGCCAGAGGACGGGTCCTTCACTCCCAAGCACGTACGTTCACCGTCAAGGCTTAGTAAACACTTGATAAAAAGCCGCTGAGCTCCACAGCCCAGCGGCTTTCCGTTTATCAGTGAGGCTGTTGAGTTTCGCTGTGGGTTATACCTTGGCGCTGACCTCACTCCGGTTCACCAACGCCTCAATCGCCCCACTCAAACTCGCCGCTTTCTCGCCAATCAACAAATGCCACACCCCACCCTCCAGCGGGCTGACACCCTGGCAACCCAGCTCTTTCAACTGAGCCTCGGACAACGCTTTACCATCGGCCAGTTGCAGACGAATACGCGTCAGTGCGATGCAGTCCAGCTGCAGCACATTCTCGCTACCGCCCAACGCCGTCAGCCATTGCTGGGCTTCCGGTGCAGCGACCAATGCAGCTTTCGATTCCTCGACCACCACCGCAGGCGCAGCCACCAACGCATGCCCCAGCGTCGGCATGGCGAGGCGGATTTCGTCGGCGATGCTGTCGGCCAATGGCCCGACCACCACCTGCAAGCTGCCGCCCTTGCCCGGGCGTACCACGGCCATCGCACCCAGAGCCTTCAAGTCAGCGTCGGAAGCCTTGTTGCGATCGACCATTTCCAGGCGCAGACGAGTCGTGCAGGCGCCCACGGTAAGCAGATTCTCGGCACCGCCCAAGGCCTTGATGTACGCAGCAGCACGTTCGTTTTCCGTAAGCACCGACTTCTCGGTGGCGGCCACGTCCTCACGCCCCGGCGTCTTCAGATTGAAGCGGCGGATACAGAAATCAAACACCGCGTAATACACCACGGCATACGCCAGCCCGACCGGAATCACCAGCCAGCCATTGGTCGAGCGCCCCCAACCCAAGACCATGTCGATGAAGCCGCCGGAGAAGGTAAAACCGAGGTGGATGTTCAGCGCATTGGTGATCGCCATCGACAACCCGGTCAGCAGCGCATGCAGCAGATACAGCAGCGGGGCGAGAAACATGAAGGCGAACTCGATCGGCTCGGTAACGCCGGTCAAAAACGACGTCAAAGCCATCGACAGGAAGATCCCGCCCATGACCTTGCGCCGCTCTGGCAACGCGTTGCGGTACATCGCCAGGCATGCGGCGGGCAGGCCGAAGATCATCATCGGGAACATGCCGGTCATGAACTGGCCGCCCTTTGGATCGCCGGCGAAGTAGCGTGACAGGTCGCCGGTGACCAGTGCGCCGGTAGTCGGGTCGGTGAAGTTGCCGAACACGAACCACGCCATGTTGTTGAGGATGTGGTGCAGGCCGGTGACGATCAGCAGGCGGTTGAACACGCCGAAGACGAATGCGCCGATGCTGCCACTTTCCATCATCAAGGCGCCGAAGCTGTTGATGCCATGCTGGATCGGCGGCCAGATGTAGCCGAATACCACGCCCAGCGCGACGGCGGCGAACCCGGTGACGATTGGCACGAAGCGCCGGCCGCCGAAGAATGCCAGGTACTCCGGCAGCTTGATGTCCTTGAAGCGGTTGTACAGCGCGCCGGCCATCAGGCCGCTGACAATCCCGGCGAGCATGCCCATGTTGATGCTCGGGTCGAGCACCTTGAGCGTGGAGATCATCACCAGGTAACCGATCACCCCGGCCAGGCCTGCGGTGCCGTTGTTGTCCTTGGCGAAACCGACAGCGATGCCGATGGCGAAGATCATTGCCAGGTTGGCGAAGATCACTTGCCCGGCATCGTGGATGATCGCGATGTTCAGCAGGTCGGTGTCACCCAGACGCAGCAGCAGGCCGGCAATCGGCAGGATCGCGATTGGCAGCATCAGCGCACGGCCGAGGCGTTGCAGGCCTTCGATGAAGAGTTGGTACATGGTGGTTCTCCCTGCTCTTTATAGAGAGCTTGTTGTTAGTGCAGAGGCCAATGCTGGTGGCAGGCGTGACGTACCGCAGCGGCGCTGTTGAGCTTCAACAGATCGCGGCTGAGGCGTTGGCATTCGGCCTCGTTCAACTGGCGCACGCGGTCCTTGATTTCGCCGATTTGCACCGGGCTGACCGACAACTCGGTCACGCCCAGACCGATCAACACCGGTGTCGCCAGTGGGTCGGAGGCGAGGGCACCGCACACGCCGACCCAGCGTTTGTGCACCGCCGCGCCTGCGCAGGTCATGGCGATCAGCCGCAGCAGTGCCGGATGCAGGGCGTCGACGCGGGCGGCCAAACCTGCGTGGTCGCGGTCCATGGCCAAGGTGTATTGCGACAGGTCGTTGGTGCCGATCGACAGGAAGTCGGCGTGCTCGGCCAGTTGTTCGGCCTGCAATGCAGCGGCCGGGACTTCGATCATCACGCCGATTTCCGGGCGCTGAGTCACACCCAGTTCGATGCACAGCGCATCGACCCGTTGGCGGATGTGCAGCAGTTCGTCGACTTCGGTGACCATCGGCAACAGGATCCGGCAACGGCGCAGCGGGCTGACTTGCAGCAGTGCGCGCAATTGCTGATCGAGGATTTCCGGACGGGCCTGGGCCAGACGAATGCCGCGCAGGCCGAGTACCGGATTGGCTTCGGCGGGCAGCGGCAGGTAGTCGAGTTGCTTGTCGCCGCCGACGTCGATGGTGCGGATGATCACCGAGTGCTCGCCCATGGCATCGAGCACGGCTTGATAGGCGGCACGCTGCTCTTCGATGTCCGGCGCGGTCTGCCGGTCGACGAACAGAAACTCGGTGCGCAGCAGGCCGACGCCATCGGCGCCGTTGGCAAAGGCGTCTGCCGCTTCATGGCTGGAGGCGACATTGGCGACCACTTCGATGGCCACGCCATTGCGGGTTTCAGCGGGCAGATGCGCCTTGGCCTGTTGTGCATCGCGGCGTTGCTGACGGTCGATTTGCGCCTGTTGTACTTCGGCCAGGCGTTCGGTGTTCGGCGTCAGTTCGAGGCGGCCGCCATCGGCATCCAGCACCACCGACTGACCCTGTGCTTGATCGAGTAATGCGGCGCCCAGTGCAACCAGGCACGGCAGACCTTTGCCGCGCGCCAGAATCGCCACGTGCGAAGTCGCGCCGCCCTCGGCCATGCACAACCCGGCGACACCTTGCGCGCTGAGTTGCAGCAGATCCGACGGCGTCAATTCATGCGCAGCGACAATGGAGCCGGCCGGCACTTCGTAATGCCAGGCTTCGCCGAGCAGGGCGCGCAGGACACGTTGCTTGAGGTCGCGCAGGTCGTTGGCGCGTTCGGCCAGCAGCGCGCTGCCGGTGTGTTGCAGCACTTCGCACTGCACGTCGATCGACTGGCTCCAGGCGTGGGTCGCCGCTGTTCCTTGGTCGATAGCATTTTGCGCGGCGTCGAGCAGGGCCGGGTCTTCGAGCAGTGCCAGATGCGCAGCGAAGATCGCTTCTTCGTCGGTGTTCTTGTGCTTTTTTGCTTGGGTGAGAGTGGCGTGGATTTCGCCGCGAACCTGATTGAGCGCGGCTTCAAGTTTCTGCAGTTGCTCAAGCGGAGCATGATTGCCCGCATCCGCCGGCAGGCTGATCGCGTTCAGGCGAAACAGCGGCCCGCCGACCAGACCCGGTGCGGCGCACACACCCTGCAATACGCCAGCCTCGGCGGGGCGTTTGCGCGGTGCGGCGTTGACCGGTGCAGCAGCGTGATGATCATCGGGCAGGGCGGTCGCCAAGGCATTGAGCAAGGCTTGCAGCGCGGCTTCGGCGTCCGGCCCCTGACAGCTGACCTGCACCTCATCCTGCTCGCCGATGGCCAGTCCCATCAGCCCGATCAGGCTGTTGCACGGCGCCGACTTACCAGCGAAGTGCAGCTGCGACTGGCTCTTGAAGCCTTGTGCGGTCTGCCGAATCAGTGCGGCAGGGCGCGCATGCAGACCGCCGCGATGAGCCACCAACACTTGCCCACGCACCTCAGGCCCGCCAGTTTCTTCAACATTCGCAGCCGCACCGTTGCGGGCAATAATGTGCAGCAACGGCTCGCCGACCTTCACCGCTCTGAGCGTGATCGGGCGCACTTGGAAATCCTGGCTGTTGGTCAGGATCAACAGGCTGACCAGGCTTTTGCACTGCTGGCCGACCTTGTCCAGGTCATAGCGCAACAACGGTTGGCCGTTGCTGACCCGCGCGCCTTCCTTGACCAGCATCGAGAAGCCTTCGCCGTTCAGTTCAACGGTATCGAGGCCCAGATGCAGGAGGATTTCCGCGCCGTTGTCGGCGCGCACGGTCAGCGCGTGGCCGGTGCGGGCGACGTGGATGATCTCCCCGGCGCAGGGCGAATACAGGGTGTCATTCAGCGGGTCGATGGCGATGCCGTCACCCATCGCGCCGCTGGCGAACACCGCGTCCGGGACTTTGGCGAGCGTGAGCACCGGGCCGCTGAGCGGGGCGCTGAGGGTCAGCTCTTTATTGTTGTTGTGCATGGCTCGGTCTCATCAGTAATTTCGCTTTCCCCTGTAGGAGCTGCCGCAGGCTGCGATCTTTTGATGTTGTTTTTTAAATCAAGATCAAAAGATCGCAGCCTGCGGCAGCTCCTACAGGGTTGTGCATCAATCAACGGTTTTCGCGTCCGCCGACAGGGTTGTGCATCGTTCAGTAGTGGTTAATGCGTACGGGTCACTTTGCTCAGGTGGCGCGGCTGATCCGGGTCCATGCCGCGGGCCACGGCGAGACCTGCGGCCATCACGTAGAAACTCTGGATCGCCAGAATCGGGTCGAGGGCCGGGTGTTCGGCGCGGCTCAGGATCAGGTCGCGTTCGAGGATGTCGTCCGGCGCGGCCAGCAGCACGCGAGCGCCGCGTTGACGCATCTCTGCCGCAAGACTGATCAGACCGGCCTGTTCGGCACCGCGTGGAGCGAACACCAGCAGCGGGTAGTGTTCGTCGATCAGCGCCATCGGGCCGTGACGGACTTCGGCGCTGCTGAAGGCTTCGGCCTGAATGGCCGAGGTTTCCTTGAATTTCAGCGCGGCCTCTTGGGCGATGGCAAAACCGGCGCCACGGCCGATGACCATCAGCCGTTCGCAATCTCGCAAGGCATCGATGGCCGCGCTCCAGTCCTGCTGCGCCGCTTCGCGCAGGCCTTCGGGCAGGGCGTTGTGCGCTTCCAGCAGTTCGTGGTCTTCTTTCCAGTGCGCGATCAGGCGGGCGCTGGCGCTGAGGGTGGCGATAAAACTCTTGGTCGCGGCGACGCTGCTTTCGATACCGGCGAGCAACGGCAGGCTGAATTCACACGCCGCTTCCAGTGGCGAATCGGCGGCATTGACCATCGATACGCTCAGTGCGCCGCGCTTGCGTAGCAGACGCAGACTGTTGACCAGATCCGGGCTCTGACCTGATTGGGAGAACGCGAACGCCACCTGACCGCTGACCTTCAGCGGCGCCTGCTGCATGGTCACCACCGACATCGGCAGCGACGCCACCGGCACCCCCAGTTGCTGCATGGTCAGGTAGGCGAAGTAGCTCGCCGCGTGGTCGGAGCTGCCGCGCGCGACGGTCATCGCCACTTGCGGCGGCTGACGGCGCAGGCGCCCGGCGATCTCGATCATCTGCGGGTCGAGCTGTTGCAATTGGGCTTGCACGGCCTCGAACGAGGACAGCGCCTCTTCAAGCATTTTTGAAGTCAATGTCTTCTCCTTCGACCATGACGGCGGTCAGTGTGAGTGAGCGATCCAGCCGCACGCAGTCGGCCCAGGCCCCCGGTTGCAGGCGCCCGCGTTCAGTGATGCCGAGGTAGTCGGCGGGAAATTGCGACAGACGCTGCGAGGCCTCGGCGATCGGCAATCCGATCTTCACCAGGTTGCGCAGGGCTTGATCCATGGTCAGGGTGCTGCCGGCCAACGTGCCGTCGGGCAGGCGCACGCCGCCCAGACATTTGGTCACGGTGTGGCTGCCGAGCTTGTATTCACCATCGGGCATGCCGGCGGCCGCGGTCGAATCGGTGACGCAATACAGGCATGGGATCGAACGCAGGGCCACGCGGATCGCGCCGGGGTGCACGTGCAGCAAGTCCGGGATCAGTTCGGCGAACTTGGCGTGTGCGAGGGCGGCGCCGACGATCCCCGGCTCGCGGTGATGCAGCGGGCTCATGGCGTTGTACAAATGGGTGAAACTGGTGGCGCCGGCATCGAGGGCGGCAACGCCTTCCTCGTAGCTGCCGAGGGTGTGGCCGATCTGCATGCGGATGCCCCGGCTGCTCAGTTCACGAATCAACCCGTCGTGACCGGCGATTTCCGGGGCGATGGTGATCACCCAGATCGGCGCCAGCGCGAGGTATTCCTCGACCTCGGCCATCAACGCGGTGTGGGCGAAGTTCGGTTGCGCGCCGAGTTTGCCGGGGTTGATGTACGGGCCTTCGAGATGCACACCGAGGACGCGGGCGGCACCTTGCGGACGCTGTTCACAGAACTCGCCGACCTCTTTCAGCACGCTGGAGATCTCGGCACTCGGCGCGGTCATGGTGGTGGCCAGCAGCGAAGTGGTGCCGAAGCGCACGTGGGTGCGGGTGATGGTCTCGAAGGCAATGGCACCTTCCATGATGTCTTTGCCGCCACCGCCGTGGACGTGCAGGTCGATGAAACCCGGCAGCAGGTAGGGCAGGTCATTGTCGGCCGGGTCGCAGGGCACGCCTTCGATCGACACGACTTTGCCGTGTTCGTGGATCAGCCGGCCGCGAACCCAGCCGCTGGCGGTGAGGATGTTGTCTTCGGACATTTTGCTTCTCTCGTTTGGCCTGGCTGCTGATCAGCGGCGAAGCTCTGCAACAAAGTCGTAGTAGTCGTTGCGGCAATAGGTGTCGGTGACTTCGATCGGTGTGTTGTCTTCGAGGTAGCCGACCCGGGTCATCAGCAGCATGGCGGTGCCGGGGGCGATGCCGACCAGCGCGGCGAACTCGTCCGAGGCGTTGATCGCCTGGATGTGCTGCAGGGCGCGGACGATCGGTTTGCCGATGCCGTCGAGGTATTCGTAGAGTGAATCGCCGACCAGGTGCGGCTTGGGCATGATCGAGGCGGGCAGGGTGCTCATCTCGATGGCCATCACCGTGTCGTCGGCCTTGCGCAGGCGTTTCATGCGCGCGACCTTGTCGTTCGGCGACAGGCTCAGGCGGATCAGTTCTTCGTGAGTCGGCAGGGTGATTTCGCGCTCCAGCCACTGCGAGCTGGGGACAAAGCCCTTGAGGCGAAGCATTTCGCTGAAGCCCGAGAGGCGTGACAGCGGTTGTTCCAGACGGGGTGTGATGAACGTGCCGGAACCTTGCAGGCGGCGGATCAGACCTTGATCGAGCAGCACTTCCAGCGCTTTGCGTGCGGTGACCCGGGAGATACCCAGTTGCTCGCTGAGGTTGCGCTCGGACGGCATCGCCTGCTCGGCCTTCCACTGCCCGGAATGGATCGCCGATTCCAGATTGCGCGCCAGCTGCAGGTACAGCGGCGTCGGCTGGGAGTCATCTGGGCGTAGGGCCTGGAGGTCGTTCATGTAGGTCATTTCCGACGCGAGTATAGGATTGTTGTGGCTCGCTTGTGGGGCGGAAATTAATACCACTTGAATACCATGTCAACGCGGGGAATTGGCGTGTAGCCCAATGAAATGGCGGGTTCTGAGTGGGTTGTCTTGAAGTGGTATTAGAGGTGGCCTGCAGAAAGTAAAAGATCGCAGCCTGCGGCAGCTCCTACAGTGGGAAGTGGTATCAACCCTGTAGGCGCTGCCGCAGGCTGCGATCTTTTGATTTATTTTTTTCAGGTGACCAGTGGTCGCTGGTTAAGGACGGATCTCGATCATCGTGCCGTCCGGCACCAGACCCCAGACTTCACGCATGTCCATGTTGCGCATGGCGATGCAGCCGTCGGTCCAGTCCAGGGTGTGGAACAGGTCTTCCGGGGTTTCTTCCGAATCCGGGGTGCCGTGGATCATGATCATCCCGCCAGGCTCGACGCCTTCGCGGCGGGCGCGGGCCGAATCGCTGATGTTCGGGTAGGAGATGTGCATCGCCAGGTTGAATTTTTCACTGACCTTGCGCCAGTCGATCCAGTAGAAACCTTCGGGCGTGCGTTTGTCGCCTTCAATCAGTTTCGGTCCTTTTTTCGCGCCCTTGCCCAAGGAGATTCGATAGGTCTTGATCGGCTTGCCGTCGGCGATCAATTGCAGTTGATGAGCCGATTTGAGCACCAGGATTTTTTCGATCATCGGGGTATTCGACGGCGTCACGGTGGTCACGAATGACGCTTGGGACACGGTGACGAACGACAGGCAAAACAGGGCAAGCAACCAGCGCATTGAAACGATTCCCCAAGGAGTGACGCAGATATTTTATTTATAGAAGCTTTAGGTGATGGCAGGCTGCGTCAACGGCGGAATCGATTCGGAGCGAACCGGGTAGCTTTCGGCGCGGCGATCAGCGAAGAAGCATTCTAAGGTACGCCCCACGGTGCGGAAAGCCAGCTCGTCCCACGGGATGTCGGCTTCGTCGAATAGTTGTACTTCGAGGCTTTCGGGCCCGGCAGCAAAGTCCAGATCGGCCAGTTCGGCGCGGAAAAATACGTGCACCTGGCTGATGTGCGGCACATCGATCAAGGTATAGATGCTCAGGTTGCGTACCCGGGCGCAGGCTTCCTCGGCAGTTTCGCGGATCGCGGCTTGCTCGATGGTTTCGCCGTTTTCCATGAAACCGGCGGGCAGCGTCCAGTAACCGAGGCGTGGCTCGATGGCGCGGCGGCAGAGCAGCACTTTACTGCCCCAGGTCGCGACGCAACCGGCGACGATATTGGGGTTTTGATAGTGAATGGTCTGACAGCTGTCACAGACAAATCGCAGCCGCGAATCGCCTTCGGGAATGCGCTGGGTCACCGGGTTGCCGCACTGGCTGCAAAATTTCATGCTGGGGTTCCTGAATGCTGCGCCTATCTTGGCGTGCAGCGGTGCCGGTCGGCAAGTTGTCGTTTCGCGACATGGCCCGGTCAGGGGCTTGGGCGGCTGCAATGATTGGTGCATGATGCAGGGTAAGGCACAGATCGAGAACACTCATGCTGGACGAGCTACTGCATAGGGTAAGCAACCACACACCGCGCACGCTGGAGACCGATAAACGTTTCCCCGAGGCCGCTGTTCTGGTGCCGATCACCCGCAGTGACGAACCCGAGCTGGTGCTGACCCTGCGCGCCAGCGGCCTCTCGACCCATGGCGGCGAGGTGGCCTTTCCCGGCGGTCGCCGCGACCCGGAAGACCCCGATCTGATCTTCACCGCTCTGCGCGAAGCCGAGGAAGAAATCGGCCTGCCACCGGGGCTGGTCGAGGTGATCGGCCCGCTCAGCCCGCTGATCTCCCTGCACGGCATCAAGGTCACGCCGTATGTCGGGGTGATCCCGGACTTCGTCGAATACCAGGCCAACGATGCCGAGATCGCAGCGGTGTTCAACGTGCCGCTGGAGTTTTTCCGCAAAGATCCGCGCGAACACACGCACCGTATCGATTACCAGGGCCGTAGTTGGTATGTGCCGAGTTATCGCTACGGCGAATTCAAGATCTGGGGTTTGACCGCTATCATGATCGTCGAACTGATCAATCTGCTCTATGACGAACAGATCAGCCTGCATCATCCGCCCAAAAGCTATATCAACACCTGAAGCCATCGCTCGAATGGCCCGTCATCGTGAGCCCTGAGGAAAACAAGATGAAATACCGCCTGGGCGACGCCCGCGTCGACACCCATCCACAGAGCTGGGTCGCGCCCAATGCCGTGCTGGTGGGCAAGGTCAGACTGGAAGAGGGCGCCAACGTCTGGTTCAACGCCGTATTGCGCGGCGACAACGAACTGATCCTGATCGGCAAGAACAGCAACGTCCAGGACGGCACGGTGATGCACACCGACATGGGCTATCCGCTGACCATCGGCACCGGCGTGACCATCGGTCACAACGCCATGCTGCATGGCTGCACCGTCGGCGACTACAGCCTGATCGGCATCAACGCGGTGATCCTCAACGGGGCGAAAATCGGCAAGAACTGCATCATCGGCGCCAATTCGCTGATCGGCGAAGGCAAGGAGATCCCCGATGGCTCGCTGGTCGTGGGCTCGCCGGGCAAGGTCGTGCGTGAGCTGACCGAGCCGCAGAAGAAGATGCTCGAAGCCAGCGCCGCGCACTATGTGCATAACTCGCAGCGCTATGCGCGTGATCTGGTCGAGCAGGAAGAATGAGTACTCCCGAAAGACCGGTTGCCTCGCCGTGTGTGAATATCTGCGCACTGGATGACGACGATATTTGTACCGGTTGCCAGCGTACGGTCGCTGAGATCACCCGCTGGGGGCGGATGACCAATGACGAGCGGCGGGTGGTGCTGGGGTTGTGTCATGAGCGGGCGAAGGCGAGTGGGTTGGTGTGGATGATCCCCGGGAAATCTGGCGTCTGACAAACCGCCTTCGCGAGCAAGCCCGCTCCCACATTGGATTTGTGTTCACATTCGATCAACTGTGGGAGCGGGCTTGCTCGCGAAGAGGCCAGAACAGTCGCCACTTCTTATTGGCCCGACTCCAAGCCTGAAGTAACCTGTGCGCCAAATTCCCAGGTCGCCGCCATGATTTTCCTCATCGCCTACATCAGCAGCGTCGTGCTGATCAACTTCGCTTTCTCCACCGCGCCACACCTGGACATCATCTGGTCGGCCTGGGGCGGGTTGGTATTCGTGTTGCGCGACATGGTGCAAACCCGTTTCGGTCACGGTGCGCTCGTGGCGATGCTGGCGGCGCTGGTACTGTCTTACGTCACTTCCGATCCATCCATCGCGTTGGCCAGCGCCACGGCGTTCGCGGTGTCGGAAATCATCGACTGGCTGGTGTTCAGCGTCACCAAACGGCCTTTGCGCGATCGCCTGTGGATCAGCTCGGCGCTGAGCATTCCCCTCGATACTTTCATCTTTTTCGGCATGATCGACCTGATGACGCCACCGGTGATCATCACCGCACTGGTCTCGAAGTTTGCTGGCGTCACTGCCGTCTGGCTGATCATGGCCTGGCGCGAGCGTAAACAGGCTGTCGCCAGCTGAGCCAAACCCTGCGGTTCATGTAAAATGCCGCGCTTTCTCCCCATGGAAAGCGCGTCTGGCGTTGCTTTCCTCGATGATCCGCTTCTTTGAGGACCTGAGATGACCCGTATCGGAACTCCATTGTCGCCGACCGCGACCCGCGTATTGCTGTGTGGCTGTGGTGAGTTGGGCAAGGAAGTGGTGATCGAGCTGCAACGCCTGGGCGTTGAAGTGATTGCCGTCGACCGTTACGCCAACGCGCCGGCCATGCAGGTGGCGCACCGCAGCCACGTGATCAACATGCTCGACGGCGCCGCGCTGCGTGCAGTCATCGAAGCCGAGAAACCGCACTTCATCGTGCCGGAAATCGAAGCCATCGCCACCGCCACGCTGGTCGAGCTGGAAGCCGAAGGCTTCACCGTGATCCCGACCGCCCGCGCCGCGCAGTTGACCATGAACCGCGAAGGCATCCGCCGTCTGGCCGCTGAAGAGCTGGACCTGCCAACCTCGCCGTACCATTTTGCCGACACCTTCGAGGACTACAGCAAAGCCGTTCAGGACCTGGGTTTCCCGTGCGTGGTCAAGCCAGTCATGAGCTCGTCGGGCAAAGGCCAGAGCCTGCTGCGCAGCGCCGATGACGTGCAGAAAGCCTGGGATTACGCGCAAGAGGGCGGTCGCGCCGGCAAAGGTCGGGTGATCATCGAAGGCTTCATCGATTTCGACTACGAAATCACCCTGCTGACCGTGCGCCACATCGGCGGCACCACGTTCTGCGCACCGGTCGGTCACCGTCAGGAGAAGGGCGACTATCAGGAATCCTGGCAGCCGCAGGCCATGAGTCCGATTGCTCTGGCCGAGTCCGAGCGCGTGGCCAAAGCCGTGACCGAGGCACTGGGTGGTCGTGGTCTGTTCGGCGTGGAATTGTTCATCAAAGGCGATCAGGTGTGGTTCAGCGAAGTTTCGCCGCGCCCGCACGACACCGGTCTGGTGACCCTGATTTCCCAGGACCTGTCGCAGTTTGCCCTGCACGCCCGCGCCATTCTCGGTCTGCCGGTGCCGCTGATCCGTCAGTTCGGTCCGTCGGCTTCGGCAGTGATTCTGGTGGAAGGGCAGTCGACCCAGACTGCGTTCGCCAACCTGGGCGCTGCGCTGAGCGAGCCGGATACGGCGTTACGTCTGTTCGGCAAGCCTGAAGTCAATGGTCAGCGCCGGATGGGCGTGGCGTTGGCGCGGGATGAGTCGATTGAGGCAGCGCGTGCCAAGGCGACCCGGGCTGCTCAGGCTGTTGTTGTAGAGCTGTAAACCCAGGCGCGGCATTCGCGAGCAAGCTCGCTCCCACAGGTTCGGCGGTGTTCACAAATTTTGTGTACTGCACGGACACTGTGGGAGCGAGCCCGCTCGCGAAGCTTTTGATCTTCCGTCAGGCAACCTGATTCAGATCGTTATTGCGCGTTTCCTTCAGGCACAGCACAGCAATCAGGCTGAGTACCGCTGCCGCCGACACATACCCGCCGACATAACTCAAACCACCCATCGCCACCAGTTTCTGCGCGAAGAACGGAGCCGCCGAGGCGCCGACGATCCCGCCGAGGTTGTAAGCGGCCGATGCGCCGGTATAGCGCACGTGGGTCGGAAACAGTTCCGGCAGCAGCGCGCCCATCGGGGCAAACGTCACGCCCATCAGGAACAGCTCGATGCACAGGAACAGCGCCACGCCCCAGGTCGAGCCCTGCGTCAGCAATGGCTCCATCAGGAATCCGGACAGAATCGCCAGCACACCACCGACGATCAGCACCGGTTTGCGCCCGTAGCGGTCGCTGGCCCAGGCGGACAACGGCGTTGCGGCGGCCATGAACAGCACGGCAAAACACAGCAGCCCAAGAAACGTTTCACGGCTATAGCCGAGGGTGGATACGCCGTAGCTCAGGGAAAACACCGTCGAGATGTAAAACAGCGCATAGCACACCACCATCGCCGCCGCGCCGAGCAGAGTGGGCGCCCAGTACTGGGTGAAAAGCTCGACCAGCGGCACCTTCACTCGCTCCTGACGGGCGATGGCGTTGGCGAATACCGGGGTTTCGTGCAGTTTCAAGCGCACATACAGGCCGACCATCACCAGTGCCGCGCTGAGCAGAAACGGAATCCGCCAGCCCCAACTGCGAAACTGCTCGTCATCGAGTGTCATGGCCAGGGTCAGAAACAGGCCGTTGGCTGCAAGAAAGCCGATCGACGGACCAAGCTGCGGGAACATGCCGAACCACGCCCGTTTGCCCTTGGGCGCATTCTCCGTGGCCAGCAACGCCGCGCCACCCCATTCGCCACCCAAGCCCAAACCCTGACCGAAACGCAGCACACACAACAGAATCGGTGCCCAGGCGCCAATGCTGGCGTAACCCGGCAGCACGCCGATCAGCGTGGTGCACACGCCCATCAGCAAGAGCGAGGCGACCAGTGTCGACTTGCGCCCGATGCGGTCACCGAAATGGCCGAACAGCGCCGAACCCAGCGGGCGGGCGAGGAAGGCGATACCGAAGGTGAGAAACGCCGAGAGCATCTGCGCGGTACCGGACGTCTGTGGAAAGAATACCGGCCCGATCACCAGTGCAGCGGCCGTGGCGTAGACATAGAAGTCGTAAAACTCGATGGCGGTGCCGATGAAACTTGCCGTCGCCACGCGGGTGGCGGAGTTGGTCGGCTGGGCAGGCGCGGTGGCGCTGTAAGCGGTACTGGTCGTCATGCGGTGATCCCTGACAGTCATGGCTCCGTTGGAGCGAATTATTATGGTTGAACACCCAGGGATGTGGGATGAGACGCGAGCGCTGTTTCGAGTAGGAACAGTCGTCGGGGTAGTGCGGAAAATTACCGAAACCGCTTGGGTGCGGGGTAAGCACAGGGCTCGGCAGCGCTTGGGTAAGCGGCTCGATTATAGGAAGGGGGCTAACAAATGAACAAGAGCAAAGATCGCAGCCTTCGGCAGCTCCTACAGAGGAACGCATTCCAAAATGCAGGAGCTGCCGAAGGCTGCGATTTTTTGATCTTTTATCTGGCCGGCACCAAAGCAGGCACAGCGCTCGTATGCCAGATCAGCACCTTGCTCACCCGGTTGTCCTCGGTCTCGAGAATCTCCAGCCGATAACGCCCGATCTTCAGACACACCGCGCTGTCCGGAATGGTCTCCAGCGCTTCGGTCACCAGACCGTTGAGGGTTTTTGGCCCGTCGCTCGGCAAATGCCAGCCGAGGCATTTGTTCAACTCGCGGATCGACGCGGTACCATCGATCACCATGCGCCCGTCGGGCTGCGGATGGATGTGCGGGTTGTCGAGGCTGTGCTCGCTTTCGAATTCGCCGACGATTTCTTCGAGAATGTCTTCCAGAGTGACGATGCCCAGCACTTCGCCGTACTCGTCCACCACCATGCCCAAGCGGCGCTGCTGCTTGTGGAAATTCAGCAGTTGCAGTTGCAGCGGCGTGCTTTCCGGAACGAAGTACGGTTCGTAGCTGGCGGCCAGCAGCGCTTCGCGGGTCAGCTGGCCATCGTTGAGCAGATGGCGGATCTGCCGGGTGTTGAGCACCGCTTCGACCTGATTGATGTCGCTGTGGAACACCGGCAGGCGCGTGCGTTTGTTGTGGCGCAGTTGTTCGATGATCTCTTCGATCGAGTCGTCGAGGTTGATGCCGTCGACATCGCTGCGTGGCACCAGAATGTCGTTGACCGTGATGTTGTCCAGCGCATGGATGCCTGAGACCGGGTGGGTGCGAGACGGGTGTTCCGGATCGTTATCAGGGTCGGCAGGTTCTTCGTCTTCGCTTTGCTGCACCACTTGGGGTTTGCGCGCGAAGGGGCGCAGCAGCAAACCGCTGATGCGGCTCAGCAGCCAGGCCAGCGGATAAATAATCTTCAGCGGAACCGCCAGCAGGGTATTACCGAACGACAGCACCGCATCCGGGTAGCGCTGGGCCACGGTGCGCGGAAAGTAATCGGCAAACACCAGCAATACGGCGCCGGCGACGAGGCAGGCGGCCCACGGGCCGTTCTCCTCGCAAAGGAAGATCGCCAGCAACGTGGCAATGATTACCGCGAGGGCGCGGCACAGGGTGTTGCACAGGATCAGACTTTCGAGCGGGAAGCTCAGCTTCGCCAGCGGTTTATCGCTGGCGCGCGAGGCGGTGCGTTGCGCGAGCAAGTGCTGCTGCGCGATTTCGACGGCGGTAAACAGCCCCGACCATAAAATCAGCAGGACAAATACCGCAAGCATCGGCCCTATGGGCAAACCGTCCATTTATGCCGCCCGTCAGATGTGCAGGATGTATTCACGAACCAGTTTGCTGCCGAAATACGCCAACATCAGCAGGCAGAAACCGGCGAGGGTCCAGCGAATCGCCTTGTGGCCGCGCCAGCCGAGGCGATTGCGGCCCCACAGCAGCACGCTGAACACGATCCAGGCCAGGCACGCCAGCAGGGTCTTGTGCACCAGATGCTGGGCGAACAGGTTCTCGACGAACAGCCAGCCGGAGATCAGCGACAGCGACAGCAGCGTCCAGCCGGCCCAGAGGAAACCGAACAGCAGGCTTTCCATGGTTTGCAGTGGCGGGAAATTCTTGATCAGGCCCGACGGGTGCTTGTGCTTGAGCTGGTGATCCTGCACCAGCAGCAGCAAGGCCTGGAACACCGCGATGGTGAACATGCCGTAGGCGAGGATCGACAGCAGGATGTGGGCGAGGATGCCCGGTTCTTCGTCGATGATTTGTACCGTGCCGGCCGGGGCGAACTGCGCCAGCAACACCGTCGCCGCGCCGAGCGGGAACAGCAGCACCAGCAGGTTTTCAACCGGGATCCGCGAGCAGGCCAGTAGCGTCAGGGCGATGACAGCCGCGGCGATCAGGCTGGCGGCGCTGAAGAAGTCCAGGCCCAGGCCGATCGGCGTCAGCAGGTGAGTGAGCAGGCTGGCGCTGTGGGCGAGCACGGCGAGGATGCCGAGCGTAACCAGCAGGCGCTTGTTCGCCTTGGCGCCGGAGGCCAGGCGGGTGCCCTGATAAAGGGTCGCAGCGGCATAAAGAAGCGCGGCGGCGATGGTAGTCAGCAAACTGGGTGACAAGGGGAGCATAAATCCTGTTAGGCAGGCCCGAAAGGCGCTGAGTTTGGCATAGAACCGCCACACCACGAAAGTGCGAGGTGTCCGCCCGACGCAGTCTTCGCTATAATCCGCGACCTGCCCACGCCGCAGGCTCGCCGAGCACATGTTGAATCCGGTCTGGGCCGCCATTATCCCGGTCTACACAGGGCCTGAAAGGATCGCGCAATGTTTGAAAACTTAACCGACCGTCTCTCGCAGACGCTGCGCCATGTCACCGGCAAGGCGAAGCTGACTGAAGACAATATCAAAGACACCCTGCGCGAAGTGCGCATGGCGTTGCTCGAAGCCGACGTCGCCCTGCCGGTGGTCAAGGACTTCGTCAATTCGGTCAAGGAGCGCGCTGTCGGCACCGAGGTGTCGCGCAGCCTGACGCCGGGCCAGGCCTTCGTGAAGATCGTCCAGGCCGAACTCGAAAGCCTGATGGGCGCGGCCAACGAAGACTTGAACCTGAGCGCCGTGCCGCCCGCCGTCATTCTGATGGCCGGTCTGCAGGGTGCCGGTAAAACCACCACCGCCGGCAAACTCGCGCGCTTCCTTAAAGAACGCAAGAAGAAGTCGGTGATGGTGGTGTCGGCGGACATCTACCGTCCGGCTGCGATCAAACAGCTGGAAACCCTGGCCAACGACATCGGCGTGACGTTCTTCCCGTCCGATCTGAGCCAGAAGCCGGTCGACATCGCCAACGCGGCTATTAAAGAAGCAAAACTGAAATTCATCGACGTGGTCATCGTCGACACCGCCGGTCGTCTGCACATCGATGAAGAGATGATGGGCGAGATCAAGGCGCTGCACGCCGCGATCAACCCGGTGGAAACCCTGTTCGTGGTTGACGCCATGACCGGTCAGGACGCCGCCAACACGGCCAAGGCCTTCGGTGATGCGCTGCCGCTGACCGGTGTGATCCTGACCAAGGTCGACGGCGATGCCCGTGGCGGTGCCGCACTGTCGGTGCGCGCGATCACCGGCAAGCCGATCAAGTTCATCGGTATGGGCGAGAAGAGCGAAGCGCTCGATCCGTTCCATCCTGAGCGTATCGCTTCGCGGATCCTCGGCATGGGCGACGTGCTCAGCCTGATCGAACAGGCTGAAGCGACCCTCGACAAGGACAAGGCCGACAAACTGGCCAAGAAGCTGAAGAAGGGCAAGGGCTTCGACCTCGAAGACTTCCGCGATCAGTTGCAACAGATGAAGAACATGGGCGGCCTCGGCGGCCTCATGGACAAGCTGCCGAGCATCGGCGGCGTCAACCTGTCGCAAATGGGCAATGCCCAGAACGCGGCAGAGAAGCAGTTCAAGCAGATGGAAGCCATCATCAACTCCATGACCCCGGCCGAGCGCCGCGACCCTGAGCTGATCAGCGGTTCGCGCAAGCGCCGGATCGCCATGGGTTCCGGCACTCAGGTGCAGGACATCGGTCGCTTGATCAAGCAGCACAAGCAGATGCAGAAGATGATGAAGAAATTCACCGCCAAAGGCGGAATGGCGAAAATGATGCGCGGCATGGGCGGTATGTTGCCCGGCGGCGGCATGCCGAAAATGTGATTCAGGACACCAAGACTTCGCCGGTCGTCGCACCGGCGCAGACCCTGCAAGGACGCAGGATCAACAGCAAACCCGCACTCGGCGGGAGCTGACTGGCCGTTTTCATCGACGGCTCTATATGCAAATCCGCACGGCATGCCATAGGCGCCGGAAAAAGTCATTTGCAAAAGTCCGGATATTCCTTAGAATATGCGGCCTTTCGGGCACCCATGCCCGCTGTGCATTTAGATTTGCAGCACCGACTACAGGAACGATGTTCACATGCTAACAATCCGTCTTGCCCTTGGCGGCTCCAAAAAGCGCCCGTTTTACCACCTGACCGTAACCGACTCGCGTAACCCGCGTGACGGCTCCCACAAAGAACAGGTTGGCTTCTTCAACCCTGTTGCCCGTGGTCAGGAAATCCGTCTGTCCGTGAACCAAGAGCGCGTAGCCTACTGGCTGAGCGTTGGTGCACAGCCATCTGAGCGTGTTGCTCAGTTGCTGAAGGAATCTGCCAAGGCTGCAGCCTGAGCAGTATGAGCGCGACGCCAGAAAAAGCTGATGACCTGATCGTTGTCGGCAAGATTTTTTCGGTTCACGGCGTTCGCGGCGAGGTGAAGGTCTTTTCCTTTACCGATCCGATTGAAAACCTGTTGGACTACCGCAACTGGACGCTTCGGCGTGAAGGCGTGGTGAAACAGGTCGAGCTGGTCAGCGGCCGATCCACTCAAAAGGATCTGGTTGCCAAGCTCAAAGGCCTCGACGATCGCGATGAAGCCCGTCTTCTGAGCGGTTACGAGATTTGCATCTCACGAAGCCTTTTGCCCAACCTGACAGGCGACGAGTACTACTGGTACCAGTTGCAGGGTCTGAGCGTCATCAACCAGGACGAGCAATTGTTCGGCAAGGTTGATCACCTGTTGGAGACCGGCGCGAACGATGTATTGGTGGTCAAGCCCTGCGCGGGCAGCCTGGATGATCGCGAGCGGTTGTTGCCCTATACAGAGCAATGCGTGCTGGCAATCGACCTGGAAGCAGGCGTGATGCGGGTGGAATGGGACGCGGACTTCTAAGCAATGGCCAGCCTGCGCGTAGACGTCATTACGCTGTTCCCCGAGATGTTCTCGGCCATCAGTGAGTACGGCATTACCAGTCGTGCGGTCAAACAGGGGCTCTTGCAGCTGACCTGTTGGAATCCGCGGGATTACACGACGGATCGGCATCACACTGTGGACGATCGCCCGTTTGGCGGTGGTCCGGGCATGGTGATGAAGATCAAGCCCCTGGAAGATGCTCTGGTTCAGGCCAAGGCAGCAGCCGGGGAGGCGGCGAAGGTGATTTACCTGTCCCCCCAAGGCCGTCAACTGACTCAGTCGGCGGTACGCGAGTTGGCAAAATCGGATGCATTGATCCTGATTGCCGGCCGCTATGAAGGCATTGACGAGCGCTTTATTGAGGCTCATGTCGATGAAGAGTGGTCGATTGGTGACTATGTACTGTCTGGCGGCGAGCTGCCGGCCATGGTCATGATCGATGCGGTTACACGACTGCTGCCCGGAGCTTTAGGGCATGCGGATTCCGCTGAGGAAGATTCCTTTACGGATGGTCTGCTGGATTGCCCGCACTACACCCGACCTGAGGTGTACGCGGATCAGCGTGTTCCCGACGTGTTGCTAAGTGGCAATCACGCGCATATCCGGCGTTGGCGTTTACAGCAGTCCCTTGGTAGGACCTATGAACGACGCGCCGATCTTCTGGAAAGCCGCTCGCTTTCTGGAGAAGAGAAGAAGCTGCTCGAGGAATACATCCGCGAGCGGGACGATAGTTAACAACGTATCGATGGTAGATCAGTTGATTTACCTTAGGAGCACAGCATGACCAACAAAATCATCCTTGCACTCGAAGCAGAGCAGATGACCAAAGAAATCCCTACCTTTGCCCCAGGCGACACCATTGTCGTTCAGGTGAAAGTGAAGGAAGGCGATCGTTCCCGTCTGCAAGCGTTCGAAGGCGTTGTCATCGCCAAGCGTAACCGCGGCGTGAACAGTGCGTTCACCGTTCGTAAAATCTCCAACGGTGTTGGCGTAGAACGTACTTTCCAGACCTACTCCCCGCAGATCGACAGCATGGCTGTTAAACGTCGCGGTGACGTACGTAAAGCCAAGCTGTACTACCTGCGCGACCTGTCGGGTAAAGCAGCTCGCATCAAGGAAAAACTGGCTTAAGTCCAGCTTCCGATGCAGAAAAAAGCAGCCTACGGGCTGCTTTTTTGTTGCCTGTAATTTATCCACAGCATTTTTGTTTCAGGCCAGAACCATGACCACCCGCGACCAGGAAATCCAGCGCCGTACCGAACTCTCGGTAACCCGCGTGACCAAAGCCGTCTTCCCGCCGACCACCAACCACCACAACACCCTGTTCGGCGGCACCGCGCTGGCATGGATGGACGAAGTGTCGTTCATCACCGCCACGCGCTTCTGCCGCCTGCCGCTGGTGACTGTTTCAACCGACCGCATCGACTTCAACCACGCGATCCCGGCCGGCTCCATCGTCGAACTGGTCGGTAAAGTGATCAAGGTCGGCAATACCAGCCTCAAGGTCGAGGTGGAAGTGTTTGTCGAGAGCATGAGTTGCGATGGCCGCGAGAAGGCGATTCATGGGCAGTTCAGCTTTGTCGCTATTGATGATGACAAGCGGCCGGTGCCGGTGCTGCCTGGGTTTGCAGCCTGATCTGAAACCGAGTCGCGCCATTCGCGAGCAGGCTCGCTCCCACAGGCTTTGTGTCGGACACAATTTCCGATCACTGTGGGAGCGAGCCTGCTCGCGAAGGCGTCAGCTCAGGCACCGCTGCTTTCAGGCTGAATCAACGCCAACAACGTCCACCCGGATCCCGGTTTCAAAACGGTCTCCGGCGTCACCACATGCACCCAGCCGCTGTCATCGCGCATGAACAGCAGCGTCGCCCGATTGCCATGCAATGCCTGGTAATCCTCCCAACCGAACCCGTCCGTCAGCGTCGTGCTGTAGACCTCGGCGCCGTTGCTGATCAGGCTGGCCAGCTTGGCGTAGGTCAGCGCCTCGCTCCCCAGCTGATTGCCGCGATGTTCCAGGCTTGCCCGATGCTTGTCACTGCGACGACTTTCCTGACCACTGGCCAGACCAAACAGGCGTTGATGACCAAAGTCGTGTCGAAAACGCATCGCCGCCAGGGTGTTCAGTTCGCCCGACGGCGATAGCGCCAGCAGATGCCCCAGCCCCACCAGATCAAGATGCGCATCGGCATGCTGTGAAGCCGGGTTGCCAAAGTACGTCGGCAAACCCTCCATGCGCGCCGCACGAATGTTTTCCCAACTCGAATCGGTCAGTAGCACCCGGCTGCCCAGCTGCTGCAGCGACTTGCCCAGCAGGCGCGCCGGGCCGTTGGCGCCGACGATCAGGAAGCCGCTCGGCGCCGGTTCAGCGACGTTCAGCAAGCGTGCCAGTGGCCGAGCGGTTGCACTTTGCAGCACCACGGTGCCGATGATCACCGCGAAAGTCAGCGGCACCAGCAGCAGCGCACCTTCGTGCCCGGCTTGATCCAGACGAATCGCGAAAATCGCCGACACCGCCGCCGCCACGATCCCGCGCGGGGCGATCCAGCACAGCAGGGCGCGTTCACGCCAGCTCAGGCTAGAGCCGGCAGTGCTCAACAGCACGTTCAGCGGGCGCGCGATCAGTTGAATCACCAGCAGCAGAATCAGCACCAGCGGCCCGAGGCCGATCAGGGCATGCAGGTCCAGCCGCGCCGCCAGCAGAATGAACAACCCGGAAATCAGCAGCACGCTGAGGTTTTCCTTGAAGTGCAGGATGTGCCGCACATCCACGCCCTTCATGTTCGCCAGCCACATGCCCATCAGCGTCACCGCCAGCAGGCCGGACTCGTGCATCACCTGATTGGATGCAATGAAGATCCCCAACACCGCCGCCAGCGAGGCGAGGTTATGCAGGTACTCGGGCAACCACTGGCGCCGGATGATGGTGCCCAGCACCCAGCCGCCGACCACCCCGAATACGCTGCCGCAGACAATCACCCCGCCGAAGGTCAACAGGCTCTGTTCGAGGCCGTTGCCCTCGGAGCGGGCGATGATGAAGCTGTAGACCACCACCGCGAGCAGGGCGCCGATCGGGTCGATGACGATGCCTTCCCAGCGCAGGATGTTGGCGATCGAGGCTTTCGGCCGCACCACCCGCAGCATCGGCACGATCACCGTCGGGCCGGTCACCAGCGTCAGGCTGCCGAACAGGATCGCCAGCAGCCAGTCGAAGCCGAGCAAGAAGTGCGTCGCGACGGCGATGACCACCCAGGTGACGAGCGCACCGAGAGTCACCAGCCGATGCACGACACTGCCGATCTCGCGCCATTCCGACAGGTGCAGGGTCAGACTGCCCTCAAACAGGATCAACGCTACCGCCAGCGACACCAGCGGCATCAGCAGCGGGCCGAACATTTCCTGCGGGTCGAGCCAGCCCAGCACCGGCCCGGCGAGAATCCCGGTCAGCAACAGAAACAGAATCGCCGGCAGCTTCAGGCGCCATGCCAGCCACTGGCAACCCAGCGCAGCGGCGCCGATCCCGCCAAATGCCAAGAGAATTTGCTGCTCGTTCATTGATGCTCCCTGTTCCTTGAATTAGCGGGCTATGAAAGACTAGCGGCCATTCCTACAGTTCACTCTACATTTGCGCACAGCCTCGGAGGTTGTGTGTCTTGAGCGCCCATGCCTGCCATCGACCATCCGCTGATTGACCAATTCCTCGACGCCCTGTGGCTGGAAAAAGGCCTGTCCGACAACACCCGCGGCGCTTACCGCAGCGATCTGGCGCTGTTCAATGGCTGGCTGCAGGAGAAAAACCTCGAGCTGATCAATGCCGGTCGCGAGTTGATCCTCGATCACCTGTCCTGGCGTCTGGAGCAGAACTACAAACCGCGTTCCACCGCCAGATTTCTTTCCGGTGTGCGTGGCTTTTATCGCTATCTGCTGCGGGAAAAGCTGATTACGGTCGATCCGACCTTGCGCGTCGACATGCCGCAACTCGGTCGGCCTTTGCCCAAGTCGCTGTCGGAAGCCGACGTCGAGGCGCTGCTCAAGGCGCCGGATCTGAGCGAAGCCATCGGCCAGCGTGACCGCGCCATGCTTGAGGTGTTGTATGCCTGTGGTCTGCGGGTGACCGAACTGGTCAGTCTGACGCTGGAGCAGGTCAACCTGCGTCAGGGCGTGTTGCGGGTGATGGGCAAGGGCAGCAAGGAGCGGCTGGTGCCGATGGGCGAAGAGGCGATTGTCTGGGTCGAGCGCTATATGCGTGATGGCCGTAGCGAGCTGCTCGGCGGGCGCCCCAGCGATGTGCTGTTCCCCAGCCAGCGCGGCGAGCAGATGACCCGCCAGACCTTCTGGCACCGGATCAAGCATTGGGCCAAGGTCGCCGGGATCGGCAAATCGCTGTCGCCGCACACTTTGCGTCATGCATTCGCCACGCACCTGCTTAACCACGGCGCCGACCTGCGGGTGGTGCAGATGCTGCTCGGCCACAGTGATTTGTCGACCACGCAGATCTACACCCATGTGGCGCGTGCCCGCCTGCAGGACCTCCATGCCAAACATCACCCTAGAGGCTAATGAAAAACATGTGGGAGCGGGCTTGCTCGCGAAGAGGCCGTCACAGACGAGATATTTGTCGCCTGCCAGGACGCCTTCGCGAGCAAGCCCGCTCCCACAGGGTTTGCGTCGCCCACAATCTCTGGCGACAGGCGCATTCGGCCATGCGAGCCTTATGTGGTAGGCTTTGCCGGTTTGCACGATGGACGGTTATGACCCGGTGTTCCGGCACGGGCGTTCTGACCGTTTCATTTGTCCGCCTTCAGGAGTTCTCATGCGTCTGACCCAGATTTTCGCCGCCGCAGCCATTGCGTTGGTCAGCACCTTTGCCGTCGCCGATGACGCGGCCGACAAAGCCATTCGTCAAAGCCTGGAAAAACTCGAACTCGAGGTTCCGGTAGAAAGCATCAGCGCCAGCCCGTTGCCGGGCATGTATGAAGTCAAGCTCAAGGGCAGCCGCGTGCTGTACGCCAGCGCCGACGGCCAGTACATCGTTCAGGGCTACCTGTTCCAGCTCAAGGACGGCAAACCGGTCAACCTGACCGAGAAGACCGAACGCCTGGGCATCTCCAAACTGATCAATGCCATTCCAGTGGCCGAAACCGTGGTGTATCCGGCGGTGGGCGAAACCAAATCGCACATCACCGTGTTCACCGACACCACCTGCCCGTACTGCCACAAGCTGCACGCCGAAGTGCCTGAGCTGAACAAGCGCGGCATCGAAGTGCGTTACGTGGCGTTCCCGCGTCAGGGCCTCGGCTCGCCGGGTGACGAGCAACTGCAAGCCGTGTGGTGCTCGACCGACAAGAAAGCCGCCATGGACAAAATGGTCGATGGCAAGGAAATCAAGGCCGCCAAGTGCGCGAACCCGGTTTCCAAACAGTTCGCTTTGGGTCAGTCGATCGGCGTGAACGGCACACCGGCCATCGTTTTGGCTGACGGACAAGTCATTCCGGGCTACCAGCCGGCGCCACAAGTCGCCAAACTGGCGCTGGACGCCAAGTAATTCGCATCGTCACGGTCAGCCTTTGACGATCATGGTCCGGCGGTAACTTCGCCGGGCCATTAATAGAGAGCCGCGAACACGCGGTTGTTTTCCGGCCGACCTTGCGTCGGCCGTTTCATGGGGAGTTCACAGTGAATCCGGTCAAAGTAGGCATCTGTGGGTTAGGGACCGTCGGTGGCGGTACCTTCAACGTACTTCAGCGCAACGCCGAGGAAATTGCTCGTCGTGCCGGGCGTGGGATCGAAGTGGCACAAATTGCCATGCGCACGCCAAAGCCTCAGTTCCAGACGACCGGTATTGCGATTACCAACGATGTCTTCGAAGTGGCCACGAACCCTGAGATCGACATCGTCATAGAGCTGATGGGCGGCTACACCGTTGCCCGCGAGCTGGTACTCAAGGCCATCGAGAATGGCAAGCATGTGGTCACCGCGAACAAGGCACTGATTGCCGTTCACGGTAATGAGATTTTCGCCAAGGCACGCGAGAAAGGCGTGATCGTGGCATTCGAAGCGGCCGTGGCCGGTGGCATTCCGGTGATCAAGGCGATCCGTGAAGGCCTGTCCGCCAACCGCATCAACTGGGTCGCCGGGATCATCAACGGCACCGGTAACTTCATCCTCACCGAAATGCGCGAGAAGGGTCGCACCTTCGAAGACGTGCTGGCCGAAGCGCAAGCGCTGGGCTACGCCGAAGCCGATCCGACCTTCGACGTCGAAGGCATCGACGCCGCGCACAAACTGACGATTCTGGCCTCCATCGCGTTCGGCATTCCGCTGCAATTCGACAAGGCCTACACCGAAGGCATCACCAAGCTGACCACCGCCGACGTGAATTACGCCGAAGCGCTGGGCTACCGCATCAAGCACCTCGGTGTAGCCCGCAGCACCGCTGCCGGTATCGAGCTGCGCGTACACCCGACGCTGATCCCGGCCGATCGCCTGATCGCCAACGTCAACGGCGTGATGAACGCCGTGATGGTCAACGGTGACGCCGCCGGTTCGACGCTGTTCTACGGCGCCGGTGCCGGCATGGAGCCGACCGCGTCGTCGGTGATCGCCGACCTGGTGGACGTGGTTCGCGCCATGACGTCCGATCCGGAAAACCGCGTGCCGCACCTGGCCTTCCAGCCGGACTCGCTGTCGGCGCACCCGATCCTGCCGATCGAAGCCTGCGAAAGCGCCTACTACCTGCGCATCCAGGCCAAGGACCATCCGGGCGTACTGGCTCAGGTGGCGAGCATCCTCTCGGAGCGCGGCATCAACATCGAGTCGATCATGCAGAAGGAAGTCGAGGAACACGACGGTCTGGTACCGATGATCCTGCTGACCCACCGCGTGGTCGAGCAGCGTATCAACGATGCGATCGCTGCCCTCGAAGCCCTGGCCGGCGTGAATGGTCCGGTTGTACGGATCCGCGTCGAGCACCTGAACTAAGTCGTTGTCCTGCAATGGCCCCGTGAAAGGGGCCACTGTTGTGCACACTCTCCATTGGAGTCAGTCATGCGTTACATCAGTACCCGCGGCCAGGCACCGGCCCTGAATTTCGAAGACGTCCTGCTGGCCGGTCTGGCCACTGACGGCGGTCTGTACGTCCCGGAAAACCTGCCACGTTTCACCCAGGAAGAAATCGCTTCCTGGGCCGGCCTGCCGTATCACGAGCTGGCTTTCCGGGTCATGCGCCCGTTTGTCACCGGCAGCATCCCGGACGCCGATTTCAAAAAGATCCTCGAAGAAACCTACGGTGTGTTCTCGCACAGCGCTGTTGCGCCGCTGCGTCAGCTCAACGGCAACGAATGGGTGCTCGAGCTGTTCCACGGCCCGACCCTGGCGTTCAAGGACTTCGCCTTGCAACTGCTCGGTCGTCTGCTCGATTACGTGCTGGAAAAGCGCGGCGAGCGCGTGGTCATCGTCGGTGCCACCTCGGGTGACACCGGTTCGGCCGCCATCGAAGGCTGCAAGCACTGCGAAAACGTCGACATCTTCATCCTGCACCCGCACAACCGTGTGTCCGAAGTGCAGCGTCGGCAGATGACGACGATTGTCGGCGAGAACATCCACAACATCGCCATCGAAGGCAACTTCGATGACTGCCAGGAAATGGTCAAGAACAGCTTCGCCGACCAGAGCTTCCTCAAGGGCACGCGTCTGGTGGCGGTGAACTCGATCAACTGGGCGCGGATCATGGCCCAGATCGTCTACTACTTCCACGCAGCCCTGCAGCTGGGCGGCCCGGCGCGTTCGGTGGCGTTCTCGGTACCGACCGGCAACTTCGGCGACATCTTCGCCGGTTACCTGGCGCGCAACATGGGCCTGCCGATCAACCAGTTGATCGTCGCGACCAACCGCAACGACATCCTGCACCGCTTCATGAGCGGCAACCAGTACGTCAAGGAAACCCTGCACGCCACGCTGTCGCCGTCGATGGACATCATGGTTTCGTCGAACTTCGAACGCCTGCTGTTCGACCTGCACGGTCGCAACGGCGCGGCGATTGCCGGGCTGATGGATTCGTTCAAGCAGGGCGGTGGTTTCAGCGTCGAGCAAGAGCGCTGGACCGAAGCCCGCAAGCTGTTCGACTCGCTGGCCGTGGATGACGCGCAAACCTGCGAAACCATCGCCGAAGTCTACGCGCAGTGCGGCGAAGTGCTGGATCCGCACACCGCCATCGGCGTCAAGGCCGCGCGCGAATGCCGCCGCAGTCTGGACATCCCGATGGTGATCCTGGGTACCGCACATCCGGTGAAATTCCCGGATGCCGTGGAGAAAGCGGGTGTAGGAAAAGCTCTCGAACTGCCTGCACATCTTTCTGATTTGTTTGAGCGAAACGAGCGCTGCACCGTTCTGCCAAACGAGCTGAAAGCCGTACAGGCCTTTGTCAGCCAGCATGGCAACCGTGGCAAGCCGCTGTAAGCCGAAAAAGCTGTCACATTTTGAAGCCCGTCTCCTGACGGGCTTTTTTGTTTCTGCTGCCACACTGCTCGGGTTTTCGCCCATGAAGGACGGGTGAGTCGATCACGAAGGAAGTGGCAATGCTGTTTGAAAGAGGATGGAAACACGCCCTGAAGCGGGTTTTTCTGCTGTGCCTGTTGGTTGGCTGGCGCGTGGGCGTTGCGGCGCATCTGGCGCATGATGAAGAGCAGTTAAACATCGGCACCGTTGTGCTGAATGAAGCAGAGCGGCAATGGGTTCGCGATAACCCGACGGTGATCGTGGCGGCGGAGCAGTACCCGTTGTACCTGTTTCTGGATGAGCATGGTCATTGGAGCGGCTTGAACAACGACGTGCTCAAACGCATCAGTGCCATGACCGGGTTGCAATTCGTTTACCGGGAGTCGTTTTCCACCGCGCAGATGCTCGAGCGCCTGGAAACCGGTGCCGCAGACATGAGCACGACTCTGGCGATGAATGATGAGCGCCGTTTGAGTCTGGATTTCAGTCATGCCTTTGGCGGTGCCGGTTGGGTATTTGTCGGCCGCGCCGGCGAGCCTGGAGTGCAATCGCTGGAGCAGTTGGCCAAACGGGTGCTGGTGTTGCCGGGTCGGCATGCGCTGGAGGGGGTGATCCGACGCGATTATCCGTCCATCGAATTACGTTCGGTGAAAACCTATGCCGAGGCACGGGCGCTGGTCGAAAGCGGTGAGGCCTATGCCACCATCGAAAACGAAATCGGTGCGCAGCTCTATCCCTCAGGCTTGCTGAAGGTTGGCGAATTGCTGGAGGGAAAATGGGAGGCGGATCTTCTGGCCGTGCGCAAGGGTCAGCCGCAATTGCTGAGCATCCTGAACAAGGCGCTTGAAGCGTTCCCGGCTTCCGAACTGCGGGCCATTCGCCTGAACTGGCTGGGCGGTATCGGGCCGAAACCAGCTGCTGCGGGCTGGCAGAATTGGTCGCGTTTGGGCTACTGGGGTGTGTTTGTGGTGGGGGCTTTTTGTGGGTTGTCGCTGTTATGGCATCGGCGAATGGCGGCGCTGATCAAACAGCATCGAGACGTGCAAAGCCAACTCGGTGATCAATTGGTCTTCCAGCGCGCGCTGATAGACGCCATGCCTGACCCGGTGTTCGTTCGCGACCTGGAAGGGCGTCTGATCCTCTGTAACAAAAGCTACGAAGAGGCGTTGTCGATCCGCTTTGAGCAGGTGCAGGGGTGTCGCTTGATCGACGTCGATGCCCTGCCGCGTGCCACCGCCGGCATGCTGCATGAGGAGTTCATGATTCAGCTGAGAACCCGCCGAACCCGCTTCAGCAGACGTCGCCTGCAATTCAAGCAGGGTAATCGCGACATCTATCAATGGACGGTACCGTTTTACTGTGCCAGTGGGGAGTTGCGAGGTCTGCTCGGCGGGTGGACGGATATCACCCGGCGTGATACGGCAACGACGGGACATCCGCATTGATATAGGGAAATTTCCTATATCACGCGTTTCCTTTTCCGATGGGGGACTGAAGGAGGCTGCCCTAAAGTGGGCAGCAACTGCGGACGAGTCCGCGATTGCCGTTTCAGAGGTCGTCCATGCGCTCGCTCAAAGTACTGATTCTCGAACCCGATCCTTATCGAATGATGGCGTTGCACCAGATGCTCAATGCGGTCGGTATCTACGACGTGCTGACAGCGCCGTCGCTGGCGTCCGCAAAGTGCTCGCTGGAGCGCCGCACCCGGGTCGACATAGCGATTTGCGATCCGCAACTGCGCGGCGGAGAGGGCCTGGCGCTGATCCGTCATCTGGTGGCCGGGCGGGAAGCGCGGGCGCTTATCCTGCTGGGGCGTGTGGCTCCCGGCCTGCTGAGTGATCTCGAAAGCCTGCTGCACCAGCAGGAGCTGAAACTCCTGGGGCGTTTGCAAACGCCGGTCTCGGCGGTGCTGATGCGCGGGCTGCTGGACAGCTACCTGCAAGCGGCAGCCCATCCGGCGGGGGCTTGAGCCGATGGTTATGTTTCTGTCATCTTCACCGTGCATGCTCTGACAGACCGCTAACTGCTCCGGGAGCAGCGCGGTATTCAGAACTTTCTTCTCGGGCCGGTGGTCATTTATTGTGAACACGCCCCAGGCACAATGTTTTCGGACTATTGAGTGGAGATCGAGATGGAAAGTATCAGTCTATTGCTCGGTGAGGCTCTGAGCCCGTATCAGGTGACGTTGACTCCGTGTGGCGCCCATGGCGAATGCCTGGTGACGCTGAAGAACAGCAACGGCGCCCTCGTAGTGGAGCGCGAATTCAATCAGGCGCAGTTGAGCGACAAACGCCTGCTGACAGATGTGGTTGACGGTTTGCACCGTGACGTCCTGATCGCCGAAGGGCGGCTGGAGCCCTGTGTGATTGCGGCCTTGCGCAATGCGGCGCTGGATAAGCGTGCGGCCCTGTAAAGATGAAATATTTTTTGTGGGAACCTTCCTGCATCCCCGTCAGTCAGACCCCATAACAGCAGGATCAAGCATTGTGCTCCGGTGCTTGTCGCTTGCTGCTACGGGTCTTTAAGCAGACCGCGTTTAACCCCGAGTTGTCTCCCCACTGCTCGGGGTTTCTTTTTGCCCGCAGGTTTTATTGCGCGGTCTGTTGCTCGAAAAAAATCCGCGCCTGTTGCAGGTAATCCGTGCGCATTTCGAGGTCCAGCCAGTCGGCATACGACTGGCTCAGTTGCTCGTGGGGCAGGGTACGCAGCAGTTGGTTGATCTCACTGATCGCCTGACGGCCCTGAGGCGTATCCGAACACCCGACAAAGCCAGACAGATACTTGCCGGTGCCGCGAATCGGAAAGAACACCAGTTCGTCTTCGGCAATTTGCGCCTGCTGCGCCTGATAGCGGATCTCCGGCCAGTAACCCAGCACCACTTGCAGACGCCCCAGGCGCTGCATCGACAGCAGGCTGCTCAGGGCGTCGTTGCCGTAATGCGGCGTCAGCGCGCCGTCGGGCGCCTGCTTGAGCAGCGCGTCGAGATACTCGCCGTAACTGCGCTCGGCGACGACTCCGACCTTGATCTCGCCATTGGCCAGAAATGCCGGCAGATCGACTTCACCGTCGATCAGGTACGGCGCCAGCACATTGCGATCCTTCTGACGCACCACCAGACCATTACTGACAGCGCGAAACGCCGGGATAGAGAAAGTGATCCATTGCGTGCGCTCCTTGCTCCAGATCAGCGACGGATCGCAAGTGAAGGTCGGCTCGTGCAGCATCTGCATGCCCCGGGCGCGATTGACCCGCATCAGCGTGTGTTCGTATTGCGGCATGCCGGCGATCAGCATCGGCATCAGTTGATCGATGACGCCCTAGCCCTTTTTCGGGCCTTCGAAGATGGTCAGGGGCGGCAGGTCGCGCAGCAACCAGACCAGCGTGGGTTTCGCTTGCGCCCAGGCGGGCAGGGCGAGCAGAAACAACAGGCCGAACAGCCGCCACGTCCACCAGTGGTGGGCGCGGTTGGCGTCCGATGTCTGCCGATGTTTCAGCTTAGATAGCTCCGTCTGCGCGCAACCGGGCGATCTGCTGTTCGTCGTAGCCAAGATCGTGCAGTACCTGCGCATTGTGTTCACCGAGTTGCGGTCCGACCCATTCGGAAGTACCCGGTGTCTCGGAGAGTTTCGGCACGATGCCCGGCATCTTGAAAGGCTTGCCGTCCGGCAGTTTCGCCTGCAGGAACATCTCCCGGGCGAGGTACTGCGGATCGCTGAACATGTCCTCGGCACTGAAGATCCGGCTGGCCGGTACTTCTGCCTGATTGAGCAGGTCGAGCACGCTTTGCAGCGGCAGCGAATTGACCCAGCGGTCGATCACGCCATACAACTCGTCGCGGCGACTGTCGCGCCCGTCGTTGCTCGCCAGTGTCGGGTCGTTGGCCAGATCCTCGCGGCCGATGATCAGCATGAAGCGCTTGAAGATCGCGTCGCCATTGGCGCCAATCTGCACGTGCTTGCCGTCGGCACTGGTGTGGATCGATGACGGCGTGATGCCCGGCATGATGTTACCGGTGCGCTCGCGGATGAAGCCGAACACGTCGAACTCCGGCACCATGCTTTCCATCATGGCGAAAATCGCCTCGTACAACGCGACATCGACCACTTGGCCGAGACCGCCGTTGACCTCGCGATGACGCAGCGCCATCAGCGCGCCGATGACGCCCCACAACGCGGCAATCGAGTCACCGATGGAGATCCCGGTGCGCACCGGTGGCCGGTCTTCGAAGCCGGTGATGTAGCGCAAACCGCCCATGGACTCGCCGACCGCGCCGAAGCCCGGTTGATCCTTCATCGGCCCGGTCTGGCCGAACCCCGAGAGGCGCACCATCACCAGTTTCGGATTCAGCGCGTGCAGGGTTTCCCAGCTCAGCCCGAGTTTTTCCAGCACGCCGGGGCGAAAGTTTTCGATCAGGATGTCGGCTTCGCCCAGCAGTTTTTTCAGGATCGCCAGGCCGTCGGGGTGCTTGAGGTTCAGGGTCAGCGACTTCTTGTTGCGCGCCTGGACGAACCACCACAGCGAGGTGCCTTCATACAATTTGCGCCACTTGCGCAGCGGATCACCGCCGTCGGGCGATTCGATCTTGATCACTTCGGCGCCGAACTCGCCGCAGATGCGCGAGGCGAACGGCCCGGCAATCAACGTACCCAATTCAATGACTTTCACACCGCTGAGCGGTTTGTTGGCGAACGGCATACTGAATCCTGTAGGACAAGGCTGAGCGGATACAGCGTTTTAACATAGCCGGCTGTCAGACGCCGCAGGTTGATCGCCATCAATTCGATGATTGCCTACGGCATCGGTTAGACTTGCCGACTTTCCTCGTATCAAGAAGCCCGTTCATGGCCCAGCCGTCTACCACGTACAAATTCGAACTGAACCTCACTGACCTCGACCGCAGCATCTACGAGAGCGTCAAGCAGACCATCGCCCGTCACCCTTCGGAAACCGAAGAGCGCATGACCGTGCGGCTGCTGGCTTACGCGCTCTGGTACAACGAACTGCTTTCGTTCGGTCGTGGTCTGTCGGACGTGGATGAACCTGCGCTGTGGGAAAAAAGCCTGGATGACCGCGTTCTGCACTGGATCGAAGTCGGTCAGCCAGACGCTGATCGTCTGACCTGGTGCTCGCGTCGCACCGAGCGCACCAGCCTGCTGGCTTACGGCAGCCTGCGCGTGTGGGAAGGCAAAGTGGTGCCGGTGGCCAAGAACCTGAAAAACGTCAACATCGCCGCTGTGCCGCAGGAAGTGCTGGAAACCCTGGCCAAGGACATGCCGCGCGTCATCAAGTGGGACGTGATGATCAGCGAAGGCACGATCTTCGTCACTGACGACCGTGGTCAGCACGAAGTCCAGCTGGAATGGCTGGCCGGTGAACGCGGCTGATCCTGCGCCGCTTACTGATTAATCCCACGTATTCAAGAGAAGTTTCCGTTAGCCCATGCGTATTGATCCTCGACCGTTGCCTGCCACGCTGCCGTTTCTCGGTGACCTGCCACCTTTGCTGACCCGTTTGTACGCGGCGCGGGGCGTGCAATCCGAGGCGGAGCTGGATAAAAGTCTGGCGCGGCTGATTCCGTTCCAGCAGCTCAAGGGCATCGAGGCGGCGGTGGATCTGTTGGTGACGGCGCTGGAGCAGCGTCAGCGGATTCTGATCGTCGGTGACTTCGACGCCGATGGCGCGACGGCCAGTACGGTCGGCATGCTCGGCTTGCGTCTGCTGGGCGCGGCGCATGTCGATTATCTGGTGCCGAACCGCTTCGAATACGGCTATGGCCTGACCCCGGAAATCGTCGAAGTCGCCCTGACCCGCGAACCGCAGTTGTTGATCACTGTCGACAACGGCATCTCCAGCGTCGAAGGCGTTGCCGCCGCCAAGCGTCATGGGCTCAAGGTGTTGATCACCGACCACCACTTGCCCGGCGATGAACTGCCGCTGGCCGATGCGCTGGTCAACCCGAACCAGCCCGGCTGCGAGTTTCCGAGCAAGGCGCTGGCCGGGGTCGGGGTGATTTTCTACGTGTTGATGGCCTTGCGTGCACGCCTGCGCAGCCTCGGCTGGTATGAGAGCAGGCCGCAGCCGAACATCGGCGAACTGCTCGATCTGGTGGCGCTGGGCAGCGTTGCCGACGTGGTGCCGCTGGACGCCAACAACCGGATTCTGGTGCATCAGGGCCTTGAGCGGATTCGCGCCGGGCGTGCACGACCGGGGATCAAGGCGATTCTTGAAGTGGCCAAGCGTGACGCGGCGCGGATTACCTCCACCGACCTGGGTTTCATCGTCGGCCCGCGCCTGAATGCGGCGGGGCGCCTGGATGACATGAGCCTCGGGATCGAATGCCTGCTCACCGCCGACGCCAATCTGGCGCGGGAAATGGCCGCGCAACTGGATGGTATGAACCAGGATCGCAAATCTATCGAGCAGGGCATGCAGCGCGAGGCGCTGGCGCAGCTCAAGGACTTGCCGGTGGAATCGATGCCGTTTGGCCTGTGCCTGTTCGATCCCGAGTGGCATCAGGGCGTGATCGGCATTCTCGCCTCGCGGATGAAAGAACGTTATTTCCGTCCGACCATCGCCTTCGCCGACGCCGGTGACGGTTTGCTCAAGGGCTCGGGGCGTTCGGTGCAGGGTTTCCACATTCGCGACGCCCTGAGCGTGGTGGCGGCGCAGCATCCGAACCTGATCGCCAAGTACGGTGGCCACGCGATGGCGGCCGGTCTGACTTTGCCGCAAGAGAATTTTCCGCTGTTCGCCGAGGCTTTCGATGCCGAAGTGCGTCGGCAACTTCGTGAGGAAGACCTGACCGGGCGCATGCTTTCGGATGGCACGCTGGCGGTCGAGGAATTCCATCTGGAACTGGCCCGCGCCCTGCGCCATGCCGGGCCTTGGGGCCAGCACTTCCCGGAGCCGCTGTTCCATGGCGTGTTCCAGTTGGTCGAGCAACGGGTGGTCGGCGAGCGGCACCTGAAAGTGGTGCTGAAAAGCGAGTGCGGGTCGGTGAAGCTGGATGGCATCGCTTTCGGCATCGACCGTGATGTCTGGCCGAACCCGACCATTCAGTGGGTCGAGCTGGCCTACAAGCTCGACGTCAACGAGTTCCGGGGCAACGAGACGGTGCAACTGATGATTGCCCACATCGAACCGCGCTGACGCCATTCGCGAGCAAGCCCGCTCCCACAGGGATATGCATTCCAAAATGTGGGAGCGAGCCTGCTCGCGAAAGCACCCTTTCACACACAGAATTACTCTGAACCCTCCCTCATCCCCGGTTGTCGACTAGGCTCTAAGCACTGCTTGATTGGCCTTGTGACGTCTTGTCGAATTTTTTGCCCGCGGGGGCGGGTGCTGCACCATTTCCTGTCACTCGTCGACTTTTCAAACAGAACCCTGGAGCCTGCCCACTGATTTGAGAGGTGCCCCATGAGTCTGCTGCTCGAACCCTTTACCCTTCGCCAACTGAGCCTGCCCAATCGCATCGCCGTGTCGCCGATGTGCCAGTATTCCAGCGTCGACGGTCTGGCCAACGACTGGCATCTGGTGCACCTCGGCAGCCGCGCGGTGGGTGGTGCCGGACTGATTTTCACTGAGGCCACGGCGGTCACCGCCGACGGGCGGATCACCGCCGAAGACCTCGGTTTGTGGAACGACGAACAGATCGAACCGCTGCAACGCATCACTCGCTTCATTACCGCTCAAGGCGCCGTCGCCGGCATTCAACTGGCCCATGCCGGGCGCAAGGCCAGCACCCATCGGCCATGGATCGGCAAACACGGTAGCGTCAAACCGGAGGATGGCGGCTGGACCCCAGTCGGCCCGTCACCGATTGCCTTCGACCCGCAGCACACGCAACCGAAACAGCTGGATGAAGGGCAGATCGCCGAAGTCATCCAGGCGTTCGTTGCTGCGGCCAAACGTGCGTTGACCGCAGGTTTCAGCGTGGTCGAAGTGCATGCCGCCCACGGTTATCTGCTGCATCAGTTTCTTTCGCCGCTGAGCAATCAGCGCCGCGATCAATACGGTGGTTCGTTCGAAAACCGTATTCGGCTGGTGTTGCAAGTCACCGAGGCCGTGCGCGAGGTCTGGCCACAAGAGTTGCCGGTGTTTGTCCGGGTGTCGGCCACCGACTGGGTCGAAGACGGCTGGAACCCGGATGAAACCGTGGAACTGGCGCGCCGCCTCAAGGCATTGGGAGCGGATCTGATCGACGTCTCTTCCGGTGGTACCGCCGCCAACGCCGAGATTCCGGTGGGGCCGGGTTATCAGACGCGCTTCGCCGAACGGGTGCGCAAGGAGTCCGGCATCGCCACCGGCACCGTCGGCATGATTACCGAGCCGGCGCAGGCCGAGCACATTCTGCGCACCTGTCAGGCCGACATCATCTTCCTCGCCCGCGAGCTGCTGCGTGACCCGTACTGGCCGCTGCATGCCGACGATGATCTGGGCGGGCGCAAAGCGGTATGGCCGGCGCAGTATCAGCGCGCGACCCATCGTGATCAGCCGATTCACGAATCCGATCTGCGCGATTGATTTCAAACCGGCGCAACGTCTATAAAACCCGCCATTGAACCGGCGGGTTTTTTCTTGCCTGCCATTTGCCAAGGAAGTCGAGCATGTTGATCGAGCGAGAACTGACCGAACACGACTTGCCGTTGCTGGCGCAGATCGACCGCAGCGAGCTGGTGGAGGAATGTTATCGGCTGGAAAAAGGTGAGCTGATTCTGTATCCGGTGCATTTCGACATGCGTGGCTGGCCGGAAGGGGAAGCTGAGGAAAACGCGCTGGCGCTGGAGAAGTGCTTGCGGCGCGGTGGCTGGTTGTACGGGGTTTTCGATGGGCAGGCGCTGGTCGCGGCGGTGGTTGTGGATAACCGGGTTATTCACAATCAGGGGTTGAGCATGCGGCAGATGAAGTTTCTGCACATCAGCCGTGATTACCGCGGGCAAGGGCTGGGGGCGAAGTTGTTTGCGCTGGCCTGCGAGCAGGGGCGGCGATTCGGTGCCCAGGCGTTGTATGTTTCAGCGACTGAATCGCGCAACATTGTGGAGTTTTATCAGCGTCAGGGTTGCCGGTTGGTGGATCAGGCGGATCCGGAGTTGTTTGATCAAGAACCCAGAGACATTCATCTGTATTGCCCACTGACCTGACGCAGTTTCTTCAATATCCGATGTTGAATGTTCTGACGCATTCGCGAGCAAGCCCGCTCCCACCGTGGTTCTGTGTCGGTCGCAAACTGTGTGATCGACCGGGATCCAGTGTGGGAGCGGGTTTGCTCGCGAAGAGTCCCTTACAGGCGCCTCAAATCATCAAGGATACTTGCGCTTGTCCGGTGCCGGCGGGAAGTACTGGTACAGCCAGGTCTCGCTTAATGTGCGGTCATTGGTGCGGATGAACAGGCGCAGTTCCACCGGGTCGACGCTGTCGCTGGTCGGGTACCAGTCGAACAGGACCCGGTAACCCTTGATGTCATCGAGCACCAGCACGCTGAAGTCCTGCACCTTGCCGTTGGAGCAGGTGACCACCGGTTCGATCCCGGTGCCCTGCGGCAGGCGATCCAGGCCACCACCGGTGAAGTCCACGGCAAAACGACGGGCCCAGACCGGCGGGTAATGCTCGCCTGGTGCCCAGCCTTCGACGAAACCACCCATACCCGACCGGGTCGCATGCACCCGCGCCAGCGGCGTGCCGACCGGTGGCAGGGCGCTCCAGTAGAGCTTGTAGCCATAGTTCAGCGAGTCGCCGGCGGCCACTGGCTTCTTCGGGGTCCAGAACGCGACGATGTTGTCGAGGGTTTCGCCGGTGGTAGGAATTTCCAGCAGATCGATCGAGCCTTCGCCCCACGCGGTGGTCGGTTCGACCCACAGGCTCGGGCGCTTGCTGTACCAGTCAACGGTGTCCTGATAGTTGGCGAACTCGTGGTCGGTCTGCACCAGGCCGAAGCCTTTCGGATCGGTATCGGCGAACGCGTTGAATTGCAGGGTCGCCGGGTTGTTCAGCGGGCGACAGATCCACTCGCCGTTGCCGCGCCACATCGCCAGGCGATCGGAGTCGTGAATCTGCGGGTGGATGGTGTCGCACATGCGGCGTTCGTGGGTGCCGCAGCTGAACATGCTGGTCATTGGCGCGATGCCCAGTTGTTCGATGGCGGTACGCGCGTTGATGTGGGCGTCGATCTCCATCACCACGCGCTCGGCCTGGCAATCGATGTCGAAGCGGTAGGCACCGGTGGCGCTCGGCGAGTCGAGCAGCGCATAGACCACAAAACGGGTGGCGTTCTGCTCTGGAGTCTCGAACCAGAACTTGGTGAAGTCAGGGAATTCTTCGCGCTTTTTCGCATAGGTGTCGACGGCCAGACCACGGGCCGAGAGGCCATATTGGCCAGTCGCATCCACCGCGCGGAAATAACTGGCGCCGAGGAACGACACCACGTCATGGCGATCCAGCTCCGGCGCCTTGAACAGCTTGAAACCGGCAAAGCCCAGGTCACCCTTGAGCTGCTGGGTATCGACCGAGGTGTTTTCGTAGTTGAACAGCGTCGGGCGGAAATGCACCTCGCGCGCGGTGCGGGTCTTCGGATCGACGCTGTACATGCGCACCGGCTGACGGAAACCCATGCCGACGTGGAAGAACTGCACGTCCAGCTGACCCTTGTTTTCTTTCCACAACGAATGATCGCCGTCGTAGCGGATCGCGTTGAAGTTCTGCGGGGTCATGGTCGCCAAAGTCGGCGGCAGCACCTGTTTGCTGTCCTGATAGGCCGAGCCGGCCAGTTGCTTGGCCTGGCGCTTGAGCGCTTCGAAGTCGAAAGCCTGGGCCTCGCCATCGGCGGCGCCACCATTGGCGGCCCAGGCACGGGCGGCCAGCAGGCCGGAAGCCGAGAGACCGGTGTAAGCCGCAATGGCCATCGACGCTTTGAGCAAATTCCTGCGGTGCATAAATACAACCTGTCGTGAGCAATCCCGCGCCGTTCCTGGCACGTGCTGGATCAGAAATTACGGTTCGGACAAGCCTTCGGCCAAACGCAACGGACTATAAACAGATGCCCGCTAGCTTAAACGGTTCGCTCGCCGAGCAAAATTCGTTGATTCACAGTGACAGAGTGTCAATGAAACAAGACATGTCGGTTAAAAATCTGACAGGGCGTTCTGATTTATGCGGCATATCTGCTTTTTTCGACTAATTACTCTAAAAACCGCTTTTCAGCGCCGATTTAATTTCTATTCTATGGGCATGACCGGTGTTGACCGGTAGGGCACACGGCGCTGCTGTAAGGGGCAGGGCGATGTGGTGGTTTAGCAATTCTTTGAAGTATTGAAGGACATCGTCCATGGCAAAAATACAAGGTATCGCCGAAATGCTCGGCATCTTCCCCTGCCTCGGCAGCGGCCGCAGAAGGCGTCGTTTGAGTTCTGAAGAGCTGAAGCTGGTGGAGCGTTATCGCGAGTTGTCGGAGAGTGACCGGATAGCGATGAGGTATCTGGTGGATGCGATGCGCAGTGTTTCGCGGTTTTGAGTGGAAATAAAAAGGGGCGGACTGAAAGGTCCGCCCCTTTTTATCTGGATCAGCTACACGTTCCCAGGACTGGATACGGCCGCTGGCCGCGCATCAACTCCGGCACATCCCGCCATTTGACCCACGCCTGCTGTTGCCAGTGCAGCAGCGGTACGGTAACGCCTGCCCAATGCATTGAGCTCAAGCTCGGGTGGTTTTCCACAGGGCTTGATTGGGCTTCGCGCAGCATCGGGATCACTTCATGACTTAGCCATTGGCGCAGGTTGCGGTTTTCCGGGACGAAGTGGTGGACAAGCAGGGCGTATAGGCCGGACTCGCTGACTATCGCGCAATCGACGATTTCGCCGTCCTTACGCATGAGGACGTTGCGACGCTGATCGGGATCGAGTTTCAGGGTAAGGCGCTCGTTCAGCGGATAGCCCATCAGGCGACCGAGATCCTGAACGCAGAACCAGGCTTCGTGGTCTTGCATGAAGGCGTGGAGGAAGCGGTTGTGGCGGGTGAAGACGGTGGGGGTGAAGTGGGTCGACGATGAGTTTTGGATTTGTGCAGACATGTAGTGACTTCCGATTTGAGTAGGAAAGTCGCCATCAACTCTTCGACAAGTTGGGTGGCGAACCGTATGGCGTTCGAAGTCGGGATACTTCCAGTCAAACACGGAAAAGCCAGAAGGCCCGCGCCACACGGCCCGCCATAAAGCAAAACTGAAGCTACGACTGCCACAGTTCAATGGAGGGCATGCAAGCACCGCGTTGACAGTTTCCGGCTTCGACCCCGGGTCGCTGATTTGGCAGCGACGGGATAAAGCCTATCGGTCAGGCGCTTGCGGCGACAAGTCTACTCTGTGGACGCGCAGCGTAGGAAATTGGGCTTTTTGGGGGAGGCTGTGTCTGTAGGAAATGCCTGTTTTTGCATTGCTTGCAGCCAGGCTGCGTCTGAGGCGCGTTTTTTCATTTATTTATGGAGATTCATGCAACGAACTGCAGGTTTTATCCATGCTGATCGAATTTTCCGTTTCCAATTACCGCTCGTTCCGGGACAGGCAAACGCTGTCCATGGTCGCGAGCCCTCGGCTGAGCAAGGCGCGAAACGTCTTCAGCGCCGGCACGAGCACTGAAAAGCTCCCGGACCTGCTCAAGGTCGCCGCCATTTACGGACCCAACGCTTCTGGCAAATCGTCGCTCATTCGCGCAATGGGCATCGTCGGCAGATTGCTGGCGACACCCGCAGGCATCCATGGCGACGTACTACCGGTTGCATCCTTTCGCTTTGACGAGATGCTAAGAGAAGCGCCCAGCGTTTTTGAATACGACTTTGTTCAAAGCGGGTTGCGTTATCGATTTGTGCTCGCGTTGACAGCGCAGCGCATTGTCCATGAACAATTGCTCTGTTATCCAAAAGGAAAGGAAACCTTGCTGTATAACCGTCAAGTTGATTCCCTCGGTGAGCATTACACCTTTGGGAAAGCCCTTGAAGGCGGTAAGAACGTGCATTGTGCGTGGCGGCGTTTGACCAGTCCCAGGATGCTGTTTATTGCACAGGCCGTTACCCACAGCAGCGAAGAGCTGACGCAGTTGCGCGCACCATTTTGCTGGTTTCAAAGAGGTTTGCTGGTAGTCGAGCAGAGCAATATGCAGGGCCTCTCTACGGCGTCGATTCGTTTTCTGCAGATGGTTGAAAGTCATACCAGCGATCTACGTGATTTTCTCTGCGCTCTGGATATTCCGGTATCGGCGATCCAGCTCAGTTCGGAACATTCCACTGCGCTTCCAGACAATCGAAAGATGACGCTGAAAGAGTTTATTGCCGCTGCGCAGGGAGACAAATTGACCCTGACGCATGCCAGTATCTCAGGCGAGGCTGAATTCGATTTTGCCGAAGAATCGTGCGGCACCAAGAACCTGATCGGCTTCTGGTTGCCGTGGTTCATGATGAATCAGGCTGGCGGCAGCGGCGTTCTCTGTGTTGATGAGTTGAACAGCAGTCTGCATCCTGAAATCGTCGGGGTCCTGATTGGCAAACATCTGGACAGCGGACTGAATACTCAGTTGATTTTCACCACTCACGACACGCACTTGATGAATGAAAAGATTCTGCGGCGTGATCAGTTCTGGATTTCGGAGCGTGATGCATATGGCGCGACAAGTCTGTTTTCCGTTCACGACTTTGAAGGCCGGGAAAGCGAGGACGTCGAGAAGCGCTATTTCGAGGGACGCTATCGCGGGCTGCCACTGATCAGGCAGGGCTGACCATGGTGAGTTCGAGCAAGTCGTTTGATCGAAAAGCGTCACGCTTCAAACCACAGCCCAAAGTGCTGGTGCTCTGCGAGGACAGTAAGTCGGGAAAGCGTTATCTGGAGGAGGCCGCGTTTCACTTTCGGGCCCGGGCTCAGGTTGAGATCGTCCATTGCGGCGTGACACACCCGAGCGGTATCGTGGAGCGGGCGGTGATGCGGCAGAAACGCTTTGACAAGGTATTTTGTGTGGTGGATCGCGATACACATCTGTGTTTCGAGCGCGCGTTGAATACAGCCAGATCGCATCCAAAAATCTACGTTATCGCATCGTATCCGTGTTTCGAGTTCTGGCTTCTTTTGCACTTTGGTTTCAGTCGCAAGCCATTCCGGGCCGTGGGGAAAAACTCCCCAGGTGACCTGGTGAGCAAGTGCTTGAGGACGAAACCCGACATGGCGGGCTATGAGAAGGGTAGGGACATCAGTTATTTCACTCAGTTGCTGGGTGAGCCGTTCCAGCGGGCGAGAACGCTTGCGCCGAAAGTGCTTGAGGACGTCGCCGTCAGTGGTGAGCCCAATCCCAGTACGGAAATCCATTTGCTGATGGATGAGTTCGAGACCTTATCCAGGCCGCAACTGATCTAGCACCCTGCCCGCCTCCCTGCGGGCAGGTTGCTGATATTTAGCGACTCACCTTCCACGCATCCCCAGCCGGCGCCTTCCCATGGTCATACGGCTTGCCAATCCACATATAAACCAGCCCCAAACCAATCACGATCGCAGTACTCAACACCATCGCATAGTTCACGTACCACGCCGCATCCGGCGTACGTGGCCAGGCCATGTTGATGATTGCGCCAACGCCATACACCAGCGCGCCGATGTTCACTGGCCAGCCCCAGGCGCCGAGGGTGAATTTGCCGTTGGGTTTCCAGCCTTTCATCCGCGCATACAAAGCAGCCAGTACGATCATCTGGAATGCGAGGTAGATGCCGATGGCGGCGAAGCTGACGATGGTGGCCACGGCGTCTTGCAGGAAGAAGCCGAGGGCGATGATCAGGGCGGGCAGGACGCCGGACACGAACAGCGCGGCAACCGGTACTTGGGTTGTAGGAGAAATCTTTTTCAGCAGTCGGCTGCCGATGACCATTTCGTCGCGAGCGTAGGAGTACAGCAGACGACTCGCCGCAGCCTGCAGGCTGATGACGCAGGAGATGAAGGAAATCATCACCACGCCCATCACTACTTTCGAGCCGATCGGGCCGAAGGCGTTGTTGAGGATGGTGGTGACCGGGTCCTTGTCGGTGCCGTTGATCACCGCTTGCATGTCCGGCACGGCGAGGATCAACGCCAGGCAGGCGAACATCGCCGCGATGCCGCCGATGTAGATGGTCATGCGCATGGCCACCGGGATTTTTGCGCTGGGGTTCGGGGTTTCTTCGGCAACGTCGCCGCAGGCCTCGAAACCGTAGTAGAGGAACATTCCCGCCAGCGAAGCGGTGAGGAACGCCGGCAGGTATGAGCCATCAACGCTGATGTCGAAGGTGTTGAACAGCACGCTCAGCGGTTGGTGACGTTCGAAGATCAGCAGGTACACGCCGACGATCACCGCGCCGACCAGTTCGCAGAGGAAGCCGAACATGGCGATGCGCGCCAGCACTTTGGTGCCGCTCAGATTGACCAGCGTGGCGAACAGGGTCAGCACCAGCGCGATGATGATGTTGGTGTTGTTGCTCGGCTCAAACCCGAGCATCGCCGCCAGATACGGGCCGGCACCGACGGCCACCGCCGCGATGGTCACGCACAGGGCGATGGAGTAGATCCAGCCGACCATCCACGCCCATTTTTTGCCGACCAGACGTCGCGCCCATGGATAAACGCCGCCGGAAATCGGGAACTGCGAGACCACTTCGCCGAAGATCAGGCACACCAGCAACTGGCCGCAACCGACCAGCAAGTAAGCCCAGAACATCGGTGGCCCGCCGGCCGCGAGGCACAGGCCGAACAGGGTATAAACCCCCACGACCGGTGACAGATAGGTGAACCCTAAAGCGAAGTTTTCCCACAGGCTCATGCTGCGGTTGAAGTTGGAGGTGTAGCCGAGTTTGCGCAGTTGTTCGGCATCGCTGTCGGCAACGGCGGCCGAGAGTTCGGGTGAGGCACTCATGGGTGTTTGCTCCGTGAAATCGGCAGATTTCGGATGGCCGAAGCCGTGGCGAGGCTTTGTGGGCGCCGCCCGGGTCGGTAGTTATTGTTTTGGAATCCTGGTGGTGCGTAATGCCGGTTTCCTTCCTGAAACCGGGGTGACGCCTTCGCGAGCAGGCTCGCTCCCACAGGTGGAACGCATTTCAATTAATGTGGGAGCGAGCCTGCTCGCGAAGCTTTTGACCTTAGTGCTTGAACATCACATGCCGAACCGTGGTGTAGTCCTCCAGCCCGTACATGGACATGTCCTTGCCGTAGCCGGACAATTTCTGACCGCCATGGGGCATTTCGCTGACGAGCATGAAGTGCGTGTTGACCCAGGTGCAGCCGTACTGCAAACGTGCGGACATCCGATGTGCGCGGCCTACATCCGCCGTCCACACCGAGGACGCCAGGCCGTAGTCGGAGTCGTTGGCCCACTCCAGCGCCTGCGCTTCATCGGTGAACTTGGTTGCTGACACCACCGGCCCGAATACTTCGCGGCGGACGATCTCGTCATCCTGTTGCGCGTCGGCCAGCACCGTCGGTTCGAAGAAGAAACCGTTGCCTTCCACAGCCTTGCCGCCGGTGATCAAGCGAATGTGCGACTGCGCCACGGCGCGTTCGACGAACGCGGCGACGCGGTCGCGATGCTGCGCGGTGATCAGCGGCCCCAGCTCGGTCGACGGATCATCCTGCAAGCCGTATTTGATGCTGCTCACCGCCGCGCCGAGCTTCTCGACAAACTTGTCGTAAATGCCTTGCTGCGCATAGATCCGGCACGCGGCGGTGCAGTCCTGCCCGGCGTTATAGAAACCGAAGGTGCGGATGCCTTCGACGGCGGCATCGATGTCGGCGTCGTCGAAGATGATCACCGGCGCCTTGCCACCCAGTTCCATGTGCATGCGTTTGACGCTGTCGGCGGTGCTGGAAATGATGTTCGAGCCAGTGGCGATGGAGCCAGTCAGCGAGACCATGCGCACTTTAGGATGCGTGACCAACGGGCTGCCGACGGTAGGACCGCGACCGAATACCAGATTGAGTACACCGGCCGGGAAGATTTCCGACGCCAGTTCGGCCAGACGCAACGCGGTCAGCGGAGTTTGTTCCGACGGCTTGAGCACTACGGTATTACCGGCAGCGAGGGCCGGGGCGATTTTCCAGGCGACCATCATCAACGGGTAGTTCCACGGCGCGATGGACGCGATCACGCCCACCGGATCGCGGCGGATCATCGAAGTATGGCCGGCAAGGTATTCGCCACCGGCCGAACCGCTCATGCAACGGCTGGCGCCAGCGAAGAAGCGGAACACGTCGGCAATCGCCGGGATCTCGTCGTTCAGTGCGGCGCTGTAGGGTTTACCGCAGTTGTCGGATTCGAGTTTGGCCAGTTCCTCGCCGTGGGCTTCGATGGCGTCGGCGAGTTTGAGCAGCAGCAGCGAACGGTCTTTCGGCGTGGTTTGCGACCACTCGGCGAAGGCGTTGTCGGCGGCGCGCACGGCGGCATCGACCTGGGCCTCGGAGGCTTCGTTGATCTCCACCAGTACGCTGCCGAGCGCCGGGTTGAGCACCGGTTGGGCCGGGCCTTCGCCGTTGACCAGGTGGCCGTTGATCAAGAGTCTGGTTTGCATGTTGTTGTCCTCACTAACACTTTTATTGTTCTGGCCGAATCGATAACCCTGTGGGAGCGAGCCTGCTCGCGAAAGCGGTGTGTCAGCCGACATCAATGCTGAATTTGATTGCCTCTTCGCGAGCAAGCCCGCTCCCACATTTCGATCCGGTTTCTTCAGTTATTCGGTTATTTCCCACCACTGCCCGCGACACTCTCGCCACCCCGGGTCAGGTAATACGCGCCGAGAATCGGCAGCATGGTCACCATCATCACCAGCATGGCGACGACATTGGTCACCGGCACATCCCGTGGGCGGCTGAGCTGGTTGAGCAGCCACAACGGCAACGTGCGCTCATGCCCGGCGGTGAACGTGGTGACGATGATTTCGTCGAACGACAGCGCAAACGCGAGCATGCCGCCGGCCAGCAACGCCGAGCCGAGGTTCGGCAGGATGATGTAGCGAAAGGTCTGCCAACCATCGGCACCCAGATCCATCGAGGCTTCGATCAAACTTTGCGAAGTACGCCGCAGACGGGCGATGACGTTGTTGTAGACGATCACCACGCAGAAGGTCGCGTGACCAACGATGATGGTGAACATCCCCGGCTCGATCCCCAGTGTCTTGAACGTCGCCAGCAGCGCGATCCCGGTGATGATCCCCGGCAGCGCGATCGGCAAAATCAGCATCAGCGAAATGCCCTGCTTGCCGAAGAAATCGCGGCGGTACAACGCTGCCGAAGCCAGCGTACCGAGCACCATCGCGATCAAGGTGGCGATGGCGGCAATCTGCAGCGAAAGCTTGATCGCCTCCAGCACATCCGGCCGCGAAAACGCCACGCTGAACCAGTGCAGGGTGAAGCCCTTCGGCGGAAAGCTGAACGCCGCTTCCTCGGTGTTGAAGGCGTAAAGAAAGATGATCAGGATCGGGAAGTGCAGAAACACCAACCCGCCCCAGGCGGCAATGCGCAGGCCCAGTGAAGCGCGCTCAGAGTGCATCGAAGGCCCCCAGTCGTTTGACGATGGACAGGTAAACCGCGATCAACACAATCGGCACCAACGTGAACGCTGCGGCCATCGGCATGTTGCCGATCGCACCTTGCTGCGCGTAGACCATGCTGCCGACGAAGTAGCCCGGCGGGCCCACCAGTTGCGGCACGATGAAATCGCCCAGGGTCAGCGAAAACGTGAAGATCGAGCCGGCAGCAATCCCCGGAATCGACAACGGCAAAATCACCTGCATGAAGGTCTGGCGCGGCCTGGCGCCGAGGTCGGCGGAGGCCTGCAGCAGTGACGGCGGCAGACGTTCCAGCGAAGCCTGAATCGGCAGGATCATGAACGGCAGCCAGATGTAGACGAACACCATGAAGCGCCCCAAGTGCGAGGTCGACAGGGTGCTGCCGCCCACTCCGGGAATGCCGAGGATGAACTGCAACACCGGCTCCAGTCCCAAATGTTGCACGAACCACTGCGCGACACCGCCCTTGGCCAGCAGCAACGTCCAGGCGTAGGCCTTGACGATGTAACTGGCCCACATCGGCATCATCACCGCGATGTAGAAAAACGCCTTGGTCTTGCCCGTGGTGTAGCGCGCCATGTAATAGGCAATCGGGAACGCGACGATGGCGCTGGCGATCGACACGACGATGGCCATGCTCAGCGTGCGCAGGATGATGTCGAAGTTCGACGGCTGAAACAGCGCGGCAAAATTCGCCAGGGTCAGGTCAGGAGTGACCGCCATGGTGAAGTCGTCAAAGGTGTAGAACCCCTGCCACAACAGCACCAGCAACGAGCCGAGGTAGATCGCGCCGAACCACAGCAACGGCGGCACCAGCAGCAGCGACAGATACAGATTCGGCTTGCGATAGAGCAGGTTGGAAAACCGGCGCAAGGGCGGTGCTTGGGTCATTGCGAGCGTGCTCATGTCAGACCCCGCTCGCCACGGTGTCGTGCAGTGGAATCATCGCTTCCCGCGCCCAGCGTGCGCTCAGGCGCTGGCCGGTCTGGTGTTGTGCGCTGCTGTCGATCCACTGATTGTTGGCGTGGCTGATGCTCAGGGTCTGGCCGTTTTCCAGCGTCAGTTCATAGCGCGTGGCGCTGCCCTGATACTGGATGTCGTGGAGCAGACCGCTGACTTCGATTTCATGGCTGGCGAGCGGCCCTTCGGCGAAACGCACGTGTTCGGGGCGAATCGAAAACGGCTGCGGATGGCCGCTGAGCTGGCGGGCCAGATCGCCGCGAATCACGTTCGAGGTGCCGACGAATTCGGCGACGAACGTGGTGGTGGGTTTCATGTACAGATTGCGCGGGGTGTCGACCTGTTCGATGCGGCCCTTGTTGAATACAGCGACGCGATCGGACATCGACAGCGCCTCGGTCTGGTCGTGAGTGACGAAGATGAAAGTGATGCCGAGCTGGCGTTGCAGCTTCTTCAGTTCACTCTGCATCTGCTCGCGCAGTTTCAGGTCGAGTGCGCCCAACGGTTCATCAAGCAACAGCACGCGTGGACGATTGACCAAGGCGCGGGCGAGGGCGACACGCTGGCGCTGACCGCCGGACAACTGCACCGGTTTGCGTGCGCCATAACCGCCGAGGGCGACCATGGCCAACGCCTCTTCGGCGCGCTTGTGGCGCTCGGTTTTGCTCACGCCTTTGACCTTCAATCCATAGGCGACGTTGTCCAGCACGTTCATGTGCGGGAACAGTGCGTAATCCTGGAAGACGGTATTCACATCACGTTGATACGGCGGCAGACCGGCGGCTTCGGCGCCGTGAATGCGGATCGAGCCGGCGCTCGGTTGTTCGAATCCGGCGATCAGGCGCAGGCAGGTGGTCTTGCCCGAGCCGGAAGGGCCGAGCATGGAAAAGAACTCGCCGTCCTGGATGTCGATGGAAACCCGGTCAACGGCCTTCACCTCGCCGAACTGCCGGGAAACGTTGGTGAACTGGACTGCAAGCGTCATGGTGCGGTGCTCCAAAAAGGCGTGGGCCGTCGCAGCGGTCCTCGCCTGGACTTCTGAAAAAACTGAAACATCTAACGGTGAATGCGATCCGCTTTTAGCTCCCTCTCCCTCCGGGAGAGGGCGGGGGGGGAGGGTGGCCTCATTGGCCGTCGCCCTTCAATCAAGAGCAAAGTCAAAAGCCACCCCCTCACCCCAGCCCTCTCCCCCAGGGGGGAGAGGGAGTTAGACCAAGTTGCTCTCGGGCTTACCTGCCGCCCATGATCGCAATGTAGTCCTGAGTCCAGCGGCTATAAGGCACGAACTTGCCGCCCTCGGCTTGCGGGGTTTTCCAGAAGGCGATCTTGTCGAACTGGTCGAAGCCATTGGTCTTGCAACCCTCGGCGCCGAGCAGTTCGCTCTCTTTGCACGCCGCGGGCACGGCTGGCAGCGAACCAAACCACGCCGCCACGTCACCCTGGACTTTCGGCTGCAACGACCAGTCCATCCACTTGTACGCGCAGTTCGGATGCTTGGCTTCGGCGTGCAGCATGGTGGTGTCGGCCCAACCGGTAGCGCCTTCTTTCGGGATGGTCGACGCGATCGGCTGCTTCTCGTTGATCAGGCCGTTGACCTGATACGGCCAGGCGCTCGACGCCACCACGCCTTCGTTCTTGAAGTCGCTCATTTGTACCGTGGTGTCGTGCCAGTAGCGGTGAATCAATGGCTGCTGCGCGCGCAGCAGATCGAGCACGGCCTTGTACTGCGCTTCGGTGAGTTGATACGGATCCTTGATCCCCAGCTCAGGTTTGGCGGTCTTCAGGTACAGCGCCGCGTCGGCGATGTAGATCGGGCCGTCATAGGCCTGCACGCGACCCTTGTTCGGTTTGCCGTCGGGGAAATTCTGCGCGTCGAACAGGACGTTCCAGCTGGTCGGCGGCGTCTTGAACACGTTGGTGTTGTACATCAGCACGTTCGGACCCCACTGATACGGGGTGCCGTAGGTCTGGTTGTTGACCACATACCACGGCGCATCTTTCAGCCGTGGGTCGAGGGTGTTCCAGTTCGGGATCAACGCGGTGTTGATCGGTTGTACGCGCTTGCCGACGATCAACCGCAGCGAGGCATCGCCCGAAGCGGTGACCAGATCGTAACCACCCTTGGCCATCAGGCTGACCATCTCGTCGGAGGTGGCGGCAGTCTTCACATTGACCTTGCAGCCGGTTTCCTTCTCGAAACCGCTCACCCAGTCGTAGGCCTTGTCGCTCTCGCCACGTTCGATGTAACCCGGCCAGGCGACAATATCCAGCTGACCTTCGCCGGCGCCGACAGCCTTCAGCGGCTCGGCAGCTTGCAGGCTGGCGCTGGCCAGTAAGGCTGTGGTGATTGCACTGAGCAGTGCGGTCTTGTGCACGAACATGGTTGAACCCTCTTCTTTAAATTATGGTCGGGGCAGTTGTGAACGCGGTGAAGCCATGCCGTTTTTGCGGCTTGTTATTAGCGTAGTCAGAGATGCTGGCCGTGGCGGGCCATGATGTGCCGCACCACGCTGTAATCCTGCAGCGAATCACTGGATAAGTCTTTGCCGTATCCGGAACGTTTCAGCCCGCCGTGGGGCATTTCGCTGACCAGCATGAAATGGCTGTTGATCCACGTGCAGCCGTACTGCAAGCGGGCGGCGACCTGCATTGCCTTGTCCAGATTCTGCGTCCACACCGACGAGGCGAGGCCGTATTCGGAGTCGTTGGCCCAGTCCACGGCTTGCGCGAGTTCGTCGAAGCGGGTCACGGTGACCACCGGGCCGAACACTTCGCGCTGGACGATTTCATCGCTCTGTTTGCAACCGGCCAGCAGCGTCGGCTGGTAGAAGAATCCGGCACCGGAATGCACCGCCGCGCCGGTCACCCGCTCGATGTGCGGCTGGCCGAGGGCGCGTTCGACAAAACTGGCGACGCGGTCGCGCTGGCGGGTGCTGATCAGCGGGCCGATCTCGTTGTCGGCATCGCGCTTGCCGGCGAAGCGCAGGCTGCTGACCGCTGCGCCGAGCTCGGCGACCAATTTGTCGTGAATGCCTGTTTGCGCGTAGATCCGGCACGCGGCGGTGCAGTCCTGCCCGGCGTTGTAGTAACCGTAGGTGCGCACGCCGTCGACCACCGCTTGAATGTCGGCATCGTTGCAGACGATCACCGGGGCTTTGCCGCCGAGTTCCAGATGTGTGCGCTTGAGGGTTTTTGCTGCCGCCTGAAGGATCTTCTGCCCGGTGACGATATCGCCGGTCAGCGAGACCATGCGCACCTTGGCGTGCCCGACCAGATGGCTGCCGACGCCTTCACCGCCGCCGCAGATGATGTTGATCACCCCGCGCGGCAGGATCTCGGCGAGTGCTGGCGCCAGTGCGAGGATCGACAGCGGTGTGTGTTCCGACGGCTTGAACACCAGCGTATTGCCGGCGGCGAGGGCCGGGGCGATTTTCCACGCGGCCATCATGATCGGGTAGTTCCACGGCGCAATCGACGCCACCACGCCAATCGGATCGCGACGCACCATGCTGGTGTAACCCGGCAGGTACTCGCCACTGAGCTGACCGGTCTGGCAGCGCACGGCACCAGCGAAGAAGCGGAACACGTCGACGGTGGCGGTCAGATCGTCCTGCCGCGCCAGGTGCAGCGGCTTGCCGCAGTTCAGCGCTTCGAGGCGGGCGAGGTAATCGGCGTGTTTTTCGACGGCGTTGGCGATGTCCAGCAGCAGACTGGAACGTTGTTGCGGCGTGGTGCGCGACCATTCGGCAAAGGCGCGGTGGGCGGCGAGAATCGCGGTTTCGACCTGCTCGGTGCTGGCCTCGGCGATGTGGGTGAGGATTTCACCGCTGGCCGGGTTGAGGATCGGTTCGACAAAACCCTGCCCGGCGACCAGTTCGCCGTCGATCAACAACGCGGTACACATCGGGGTCTGCACGCCAGCCATTTTCCGCGATCTCTTTTCTTGTGTGGTCATTGTGGCTCCCGTGCCCGGGAGCCGACCGTCTTATAGATGCAGCAAGACTAGTGCGCGGCTCCGAGGTCGACAAATTCTAAATACTGAAGGTGGCATTCGATTAAATAGATGGCTTGCGTCCGCCGTGCGGTTGTTCGCGGGCCACAGTCAAAAACGGGTCGACCAGAGCGGGACGTGCAGTACCGCGGCGCCAGGCCAGACCGACATCGAGGGTCTGGTTGAGGTCGGCAATCGGCCGCGCTTCGATGATGTCGCCCTCCAGTGACCATGGGCGATAAGTCATGTCCGGCTGGATCGACACACCCAAACCCGCCGCCACCAGACTTCGCACCGCCTCGGTGGATGCGGTTCTGAGAGTGATCTTCGGTTGCAGCCCGGCACCGCGCCACAAGCGCTGGGCATTGCGATCCATCTCGTCGACGTTCAGTTGAATCAGCGGCTCGCGAGCGACGTCGGCGAGGTTGATGCTGTCGTGTTCCAGCAGCGGATGTTGGGCCGGCAGCCACAGACGGTGCGGCGAGTGGGTCAGCACTTCGGTCTGCAGGGCGTGGCGGTCTTCGAGGTTGGAGAGGATCAGCACGCCAACATCGATTTCGCCGCTGACCAGCAAATGCTCGATGTATGGCCGCTCGTCCTCCATCACCCGGATCTCGACGTTGGGATAGGCGCGCTGGAACCGGGTCAGCAAATCGGCGAGGTAATAACCGGCTACCAGGCTGGTCACGCCGACAATCAACTGACCGGCGACCTGATCGGTACTCTGTTGCAGGCTGCGTTTGGCGTTGTCCACAGTCGCCAGAATCAGGTGCGCCTGCCGCAGGAATTGATGGCCCTGATGCGTCAGGGTCATGCCCTTGGCGTGACGGCTGAACAGGCTGACGCCGATTTCCTCTTCCAGTTGCTGAATCGCCAGGGTCAGGGTCGATTGGGAAATGAACGCGGTTTGCGCGGCGGCGGAAATCGAGCCGGTCTCGGCCACCGCGATGAAGTGACGGATCTGGCGCAGGGTCATCATGAGAAGGGTACCCGGTGGGCGGTTTTTATCGATTGGCCTGAGTGTATATCTGTTTTCACGAAGGGCTGTTGCAGGCGAAGCAACATCTGGAAGCACACTCGCAGGTCGGGCCGGGGCACTTTCGAACTAGGCTGAGGGCCTGATAGATCCGGATAACCCCTGTTTTGGAGGCGGAACATGAACACCCGTGGATTGCTCGATCAACTACTCAAATCCGGCCAGGATCTGTTGCAGAACAAGGCCGGCGGGGCGCGGAACACACCGTCGGCTGGCGGGCTGGGCGGTTTGCTTGGTGGGTCTTCAGGCTCCGGTGCGCTGGGCGGCTTGCTCTCGGGGGCGGGCGGTGGTGCTCTGGCGGCCGGGGCCATGGGCCTGCTGCTCGGCAGCAAAAAGGCCCGTAAGGTCGGCGGTAAAGTCGCGGTATACGGTGGTCTCGCCGCGCTCGGGGTGCTGGCTTACAAGGCCTACGGCAACTGGAACGCCCAGAAAGGCACCGCCCCACAAACCGAACCGCAGACCCTGGATCGCCTGCCCCCCGCCCAAGCCGAACAACACAGTCAAGCCATTCTCAAGGCGCTGGTCGCCGCCGCCAAGGCTGACGGCCACATCGATGACCGCGAGCGCCAGTTGATCGAAGGTGAATTCACCAAACTCGACAACGATCAGGAACTGCAACACTGGCTGCACGCCGAACTCAACAAACCCCTCGATCCAGCCGATGTCGCCCGCGCTGCGAGTACGCCGGAAATGGCCGCAGAGATGTACATCGCCAGTGTGATGCTGGTGGATGAGGAGAGCTTTATGGAAAAGGCGTATCTGGAGGAGTTGGCCAAGCAACTGAAACTGGAGCCGGGGTTGAAGGTGGAGCTGGAGAAGCAGGTGCGCCTGGCATCGCAATAGAACTGCCTGAGCACGGTATTCATGTAGGAGCTGCGGTACGCTGCGATCTTTTGATTTTTTAAGCCAACAGCAAAAGATCGCAGCGTGCCGCAGCTCCTACAAGGTTTTGGGCCAGACGCCGAAGCCTGCTCACGATTGCGTTTTCAGCCGCGCATCCACAGCAATGACCGATCCAGCGCCCCTTTTTGCCATTCCATCACTGGCACGCCAGCCCCGGATTGTCGGACAGTCCCACCCCAGAGCCTTCCCGCGAACCAAGTCGGGCCGGCCCGAGGGTTAAAAAGCGTCTTATAAATGAAACACCGCCCTCGGCTATACTCCCCGCATTTCGACTTAGGCACGAGGAATCACTGTGAAGAACTGGACGTTGCGCCAACGCATTTTGGCGAGCTTTGCGGTGATTATCGCCATCATGTTGCTGATGGTCGTCGTCTCGTATTCACGCTTGCTGAAGATCGAGGCCAGTGAAAGCAGCGTGCGTGACGACGCGGTTCCCGGCGTTTATTACAGCTCGATGATTCGCGGTGCCTGGGTCGACAGCTATCTGCAGACCCAGGAACTGCTCGGCCTCAAGGAAGGGCAGGGCATCAGCAGCGAAGATGCGGCGGACTACAAGGCGTTCGAGACGCGCCTGCAAGAGCAGATGGCCAACTACCGCAACACCGTCACCACCGACGAAGACCGGGTCGAGTTCGCCGCGTTCGAGAAGGATCACGACACCTACATGCAGATTCAGGATCAGGTACTCGATCTGCACAAGCGCAATCTGGAAGCCGAAGCGGTCAAGCTGTTCACCGAGAAGCTGACCCCGGCCTGGTACACCGGCCGCATGAAACTCAACGACATCATCGGCGAAAACAAACGGGTCGCTGATCAGGCCATGGCCAACATCGACGAAGCCGTGGCGGCGGCCAAGGTCAGCATGTTCGTCTCGCTGCTGGTGGCCGTGCTCGCGGCCGGTGCCTGCGGTCTGCTGCTGATGCGCGCGATCATGGCGCCGATGAACCGCATCGTGAAAATCCTCGAAATCATGCGTACCGGAGACTTGAGCAGCCGGCTGAATCTGGATCGCAAGGACGAGTTCGGCGCGGTGGAAACCGGCTTCAACGACATGATGACCGAGCTGACTTCGCTGGTGTCCCAGGCCCAGCGCTCCTCGGTGCAGGTGACCACTTCGGTGACCGAAATCGCCGCCACCTCCAAGCAGCAACAGGCCACCGCCACCGAAACCGCGGCCACCACCACCGAAATCGGCGCGACCTCACGTGAAATCGCCGCCACCTCGCGGGATCTGGTGCGCACCATGACCGAAGTGTCCACCGCCGCCGATCAGGCCTCGGTACTCGCCGGTTCCGGCCAGCAAGGCCTGGCGCGCATGGAAGACACCATGCACTCGGTGATGGGCGCAGCCGATCTGGTCAATGCCAAACTGGCGATCCTCAACGAGAAGGCCGGCAACATCAATCAGGTGGTGGTGACCATCGTCAAGGTCGCCGATCAGACCAACCTGCTGTCGCTCAACGCTGCCATCGAGGCCGAGAAGGCCGGCGAGTACGGGCGTGGTTTTGCCGTGGTCGCCACCGAAGTACGGCGTCTGGCGGATCAGACCGCCGTCGCCACTTACGACATTGAGCAGATGGTCCGCGAGATCCAGTCGGCGGTGTCTGCTGGCGTGATGGGCATGGACAAGTTCTCCGAAGAAGTGCGCCGGGGCATGGCCGAAGTGCAGCAGGTCGGCGAGCAACTGTCGCAGATCATCCATCAGGTGCAGGCGCTGGCGCCGCGGGTGTTGATGGTCAACGAAGGCATGCAGGCCCAGGCCACCGGTGCCGAACAGATCAACCATGCGCTGGTGCAGTTGGGCGACGCCAGCAGCCAGACCGTCGAGTCGCTGCGTCAGGCCAGTTTCGCCATCGACGAACTGAGCCAGGTGGCCGTCGGGCTGCGCAGCGGCGTTTCGCGATTCAAAGTCTGATGAGCGAAGTCACCGCCAAACGCAGCGCTGCGCCGGTGGCGAAGCAGGCGTTGTTCCTGCTGTTTCGCATCGGCAGCGAGCGTTACGCCTTGCGCGCCACCGAGGTGGCGGAAGTGTTGCCGCGCCTGCCGTTGAAGCCGATTGCCCAAGCGCCGAACTGGGTCGCCGGGGTGTTCGCCTATCGCGGTGCGGTGGTACCGGCCATCGACCTCAGCGCGCTGACTTTCGGCCATCCCGCCGAGGCGCGCACCAGTACGCGGCTGGTGCTGGTGCATTACCGTCCGGATGAACAGCAGCCGTCGCGCTGGCTCGGGCTGATCCTTGAGCAGGCGACCGACACCCTGCGCTGCAATCCCGAGGATTTTCAGCCGTATGGCCTGGACAATCGTCAGGCACCGTACCTCGGCCCGGTGCGCGAAGACGCCCAAGGGCTGGTGCAATGGGTACGGGTCAACGACCTGCTGGATGACGCGGTGCGCAGCCTGCTGTTTCCGGCGCCGCTTGGGGCGCAGTCATGAGCAGCGACCAGCGTTTTTTCGATTTCCTCAAGGAACGCATCGGCCTGGATGTCACCTCGGTGGGGCCGGCGATCATCGAGCGCGCGGTGCGCCAACGCACCACGCTCTCGCAAGCGGCGCACAGCGATGAATACTGGCAACTGCTGCAAGGTTCGCGGGACGAACAGCAGGCGTTGATCGAAGCGGTGATCGTCCCCGAAACGTGGTTTTTCCGTTATCCGGAATCCTTCGCCACCCTCGGCAAACTGGCGCGCAAGCGTCTGGACGAATTGAACAACATGCGTGCGCTGCGCATCCTCAGCCTGCCGTGCTCGACCGGCGAGGAACCCTATTCGATTGCCATGGCCTTGCTCGATGCCGGGCTCAAGCCGCATCAGTTCAAGGTCGACGGCATGGACGTCAGCCCGCTGTCGGTGGACAAGGCGCGACGGGCGTTGTACGGCAAGAACTCGTTTCGGGGGCAGGATCTGGATTTTCGCGAGCGTCATTTCACCGCCGAGCCGGAGGGGCATCGGGTCAACGAAGCGGTGCGCGAGCAGGTGCGCCTGCAGGCCGGCAATGTGCTGGATCCGACGCTGCTGGCGGGTGAGCCGCCGTTCGATTTTGTGTTCTGCCGCAACCTGCTGATCTATTTTGACCAGCCGACGCAGAAGCAAGTCTTCGAAGTGCTCAAGCGTCTGACGCACGTTGATGGCGTGTTGTTCATCGGCCCGGCCGAGGGCAGTCTGCTCGGGCGCCTGGGCATGCGTTCGATCGGTATTCCGCAGTCGTTCGCCTTCAGTCGGCACAATGATCCGCTGCCGGAGCCGGTGTCATTGCCTACCCCCACGCCATTGCCCGTGCGCCAACCGCTGCGCAGTCCGCCGCCAGTATCGCCACCGGTGCGTCCGCGGCCGTTTGCCAGCGTTGCACCGTTGCCCGTCAGCAGCAAAAGCGCCAACCCGGACGCGGCGACCTTGCTCGCCAACATCGCCGCGCTGGCCAACGAAGGCAAAAGCGCCGAGGCCCGCGCGGCATGCGAGCAGTATCTGCGCAGTCACGAACCGGTGGCGCAGGTGTTCTATTGGCTCGGTCTGCTCAGCGATGTTGCCGGTGCCGCGCTCGAAGCCCAGAGTCATTACCGCAAGGCCTTGTACCTTGAACCGCAACACCCCGAAGCGTTGATGCACCTGGCCGCCTTGCTGCAGGCCCAGGGCGACAGCGCCGGTGCCAGACGATTGCAGGAACGCGCCGCCCGCAGCGGCCGCACCGCCGACAGTGAGCGTAAACGATGATCCCGTCCGACACTTTGAACGTCACCCACGAAGACGCCCGGGCCATCGATGATTGCTGGAACCGTATCGGTATTCATGGCGATAAGTCGTGCCCGTTGCTGGCCGAGCATATTCATTGCCGCAACTGCGCGGTGTATTCCGCCGCCGCCACGCGCCTGCTGGACCGTTATGCATTGCAGCAGGACGAACGCGATCCGGTCGCCGTGGCGGTCGAAACCGATGTGAAAACCCGTTCGCTGCTGATGTTCCGCCTCGGCGAGGAATGGCTGGGGCTGGCCACCCGCAGCCTGGTGGAGGTAGCGCCGCTGCAGGCGATTCACTCGTTGCCGCACCAGCGTTCGCGGGCCTTGCTCGGCGTGGCGAACGTGCGCGGCGCGCTGGTCGCGTGCCTGTCGCTGGTCGAGTTGCTCGACCTTGATGGCAACGCCGCACCGGCCACTGGCGCGCGGATCATGCCGCGCATGCTGATCATCGCCGCCCACGGCGGACCGGTGGTGGTGCCGGTGGACGAGGTCGACGGCATCCACGCCATCGATGAAAAAATTCTCGACGCCGCGTCGCGTGCCGGCGGTGAGCACAACAGCACGGCCAGCGCCAAATACACCCGTGGTGTCCTGCATTTCCGGGGGCGCAGCCTGCGTTGGCTGGATGAAGAACAGCTGCTGTCCGCCGTGACCCGGAGCCTCACATGACCCCCGAGCAAATGCGCGACGCCTCGCTGCTGGAGCTGTTCAGTCTTGAAGCCGAAGCCCAGACCCAGGTGCTCAGCAGCGGGCTGCTGGCGCTGGAGCGCAACCCGACTCAGGCCGACTATCTGGAATCGTGCATGCGTGCGGCGCACTCGCTCAAGGGCGCGGCGCGGATCGTCGGTATCGACAGCGGTGTCAGCGTCGCCCATGTGATGGAAGATTGCCTGGTCAGCGCGCAGGAGGGGCGGCTGTTGCTGCGTCCCGAGCACATCGATGCGTTGTTGCAGGGCACCGATCTGTTGATGCGCATCGCCACGCCGGCCAATGCTCCGCAAGCGCCGGACATCGAAGCGTATGTGGCGTTGATGGGACTCCTGCTCGACCCTTCGGCAGCGCCCACAGTGGCGCCACCGCCGATGGCCGAGTTGCAGATGCAGGCGCCGCCTGCGCCTGCACCGATTGAAACCCCGGCGCAAGTGATCGAGACACCGCTGGAAACCTCCGACCCGGCCCCGCGCAAGAGCAAGCGCACCACCGAGGGTGGCGAACGGGTGCTGCGGGTCACCGCCGAGCGCCTGAACAGCCTGCTCGACCTGTCGAGTAAATCGCTGGTCGAAACCCAGCGCCTCAAGCCGCATCTGGCGACCATGCAGCGCCTCAAACGCATGCAGAATAATGGCCTGCGGGCACTGGAAAGCCTCAACGTACATCTCAAGGAACATGCGCTGAGCCTTGAGGCCCAGGAAGCCCTTGAAGATGCGCGGCGCTTGCTGGCCGAGTCTCAGCAATTACTCGCGGAAAAGAACGCCGAGCTCGACGAGTTCGCCTGGCAAGCCAGCCAGCGCGCCCAGGTGCTCTACGACACTGCGCTGGCCTGCCGCATGCGCCCGTTCGCCGACGTGCTCACCGGTCAGGTGCGCATGGTTCGAGACCTGGGGCGCAGCCTCGGAAAACAGGTGCGGCTGGAGATCGAGGGCGAGAAGACCCAGGTCGATCGCGACGTGCTGGAAAAGCTCGAAGCGCCGCTGACTCATTTGCTGCGCAACGCCGTTGACCACGGCATCGAAACCCCGGAACAACGCTTGCTCAAGGGTAAGTCCGAAGAAGGCCTGATCCGCCTGCGTGCCTCGCATCAGGCCGGTTTGCTGGTGCTGGAGTTGAGCGATGACGGCAATGGCGTCGATCTGGAAAAGGTCCGCCGCAGCATCGTTGAACGCCAATTGTCACCGGCAGAAACTGCCGCGCAGTTGAGCGAAGAAGAACTGCTGACCTTCCTGTTCTTGCCGGGCTTCAGCCTGCGCGACACGGTGACCGAAGTGTCCGGGCGTGGCGTCGGCCTCGACGCGGTGCAGCACATGGTGCGGCAACTGCGCGGCGCGGTGGTGCTGGAGCAGACGGCGGGCGAGGGCAGCCGCTTTCATCTGGAAGTGCCGCTGACCCTGTCGGTGGTGCGCAGTCTGGTGGTCGAAGTCGGCGAGGAGGCTTATGCGTTTCCGCTGGCGCATATCGAACGCATGTGCGATCTGGAGCCACAGGACATCGTGCAGATCGAGGGCCGTCAGCATTTCTGGCACGAAGGTCGGCATGTCGGGCTGGTCGCGGCCAGTCAGTTGCTGAATCGTCCGGCCAGTCAGAGCAGCGGCGAAACCCTCAAGGTCGTGGTGATTCGCGAGCGTGACGCGATCTACGGGGTGGCGGTCGAGCGGTTTGTCGGCGAGCGCACGCTGGTGGTGCTGCCGCTGGATGAGCGACTGGGCAAGGTTCAGGATATTTCCGCCGGGGCGCTGCTCGACGACGGTTCGGTGGTGCTGATCGTCGATGTCGAGGACATGCTGCGCTCGGTGGACAAACTGCTCAACACCGGGCGTCTGGAGCGTATTGCTCGCCATGGCAATCAGGCCGCCGAAGTGGCGCGCAAACGGATTCTGGTGGTCGATGACTCGCTGACCGTGCGCGAGTTGCAACGCAAGTTGCTGCTCAATCGCGGCTATGACGTGGCGGTCGCGGTGGACGGCATGGACGGCTGGAACGCGCTGCGTTCGGAGGACTTCGATTTGCTGATCACCGACATCGACATGCCGCGCATGGATGGCATCGAACTGGTCACCCTGTTGCGCCGCGACAACCGCCTGCAATCGCTGCCGGTGATGGTGGTCTCGTACAAGGATCGTGAAGAGGACCGGCGTCGTGGACTGGACGCTGGCGCCGACTATTATTTAGCCAAGGCCAGTTTTCATGACGACGCCCTGCTTGATGCAGTGGTTGAGCTCATTGGAGGAGCGCGGGCATGAAAATCGCAATCGTCAACGACATGCCCCTGGCGGTGGAGGCTTTGCGCCGTGCGCTGGCCTTCGAGCCGGCGCATCAGGTGGTCTGGGTCGCCAACAACGGCGCCGAGGCGGTGCGGTTGTGCGCCGAAAACACCCCGGATCTGATCCTGATGGACCTGATCATGCCGGTCATGGATGGCGTCGAGGCCACGCGACGGATCATGGCCGAAACCCCGTGCGCGATCGTTATCGTCACGGTCGACCGTCAGCAGAACGTGCACCGGGTCTTCGAAGCCATGGGCCACGGCGCGCTGGACGTGGTCGATACCCCGGCCATTGGTGCGGGGAACGCGCAGGAAGCGGCGGCGCCGTTGCTGCGCAAGATCCTCAACATCGGCTGGCTGATCGGCGAGAAAACCCCGCGCTCGCGCCCGGTGCCGACGCCCCACCGCAGTTCGGCGTCGTGCAAGCGGCTGGTGGCGATCGGCTCGTCTGCCGGCGGACCGGCCGCGCTGGAAGTCCTGCTCAAGGGCCTGCCACGCCATTTCTCGGCCGCCATCGTGCTGGTGCAGCACGTGGATCAGGTGTTTGCCGCGGGCATGGCCGAATGGCTGGCCAGCGCCAGTGGCCTCGATGTACGCCTGGCCCGCGAGGGCGAGCCACCGCAGGCCGGCGCGGTGCTGCTGGCCGGCACCAACCACCATATTCGTTTATTGAAAAACGGCACGCTGGCCTACACCGCCGAGCCGGTCAACGAGATCTACCGGCCTTCGATCGACGTGTTTTTCGAAAGTGTCGCCAGCTATTGGAACGGTGATGCCATCGGGGTTTTATTGACCGGGATGGGACGCGACGGGGCGCAAGGGCTTAAGCTCATGCGCCAGCAGGGTTATCTGACCATCGCGCAGGATCAGCAAAGCAGTGCGGTGTACGGCATGCCCAAGGCAGCAGCGGCGATCGATGCGGCCGTCGAAATCCGTCCACTGGAAAAGATAGCGCCACGATTGCTGGAGGTATTCCCCAAATGAACAGGCTATTCCGCAATCCTGGCCCCCGCAGTACTCAGGTGACCGCCCATGAATGATTTACAGATCGACGACATTAAAACCGACGAAAACGCCGCCATGGTGTTGTTGGTGGACGATCAGGCGATGATCGGCGAAGCCGTGCGCCGTGGGCTGTCGAATGAAGAGAACATCGACTTCCACTTCTGCTCCGATCCGCACCAGGCCATCGCCCAGGCGGTACGGATCAAGCCGACGGTGATTCTGCAGGACCTGGTGATGCCCGGCCTCGACGGCCTGAGCCTGGTGCGCGAATACCGCAATCATCCGGCGACCAAGGACATCCCGATCATCGTGCTGTCGACCAAGGAAGACCCGCTGATCAAGAGCGCGGCGTTCTCGGCCGGGGCCAACGACTATCTGGTGAAACTGCCGGACACCATCGAGCTGGTGGCGCGCATCCGCTATCACTCGCGCTCCTACATGACCCTGCTGCAGCGGGATGCGGCGTACCGTGCGTTGCGCGTCAGCCAGCAGCAGTTGCTCGACACCAACCTGGTGCTGCAACGGCTGATGAACTCTGACGGCCTGACCGGGCTGTCCAACCGCCGGCACTTCGACGAGTACCTGGAGCTGGAATGGCGCCGCTCGCTGCGCGACCAGAGCCAGTTGTCGTTGCTGATGATCGACGTCGATTACTTCAAGTCCTACAACGACAGCTTCGGCCACGTCGAAGGCGACGAGGCGCTGCGCAAGGTCGCCACAGCGATCCGCGACGCCAGCGCCCGACCGTCGGACCTGCCGGCCCGCTACGGCGGTGAAGAGTTTGCGCTGGTGCTGCCGAACACCTCGCCGGGCGGCGCACGCCTGGTGGCGGAGAAACTGCGCCAGACCGTGGCGGCGCTGAAGATTCCGCACAACACCCCGAGCGAAGGGGCGAGCTTGACCATCAGCATCGGTCTGGCGACCATGGTGCCGCAGGCGGGCAGCGATTGCCGGCTGCTGATTTCGGCGGCGGATCGCGGGTTGTATCTGGCGAAAAACAACGGGCGTAATCAGGTGGGTATCGAATAGCCCACGCAAACCCCCTGTGGGAGCGAGCCTGCTCGCGAAAGCTGCCGCACGGGAGACATTGATGTTGTCTGATGCACCGTCTTCGCGAGCAGGCTCGCTCCCACAATGGATCGGCGGTATGTCAAGTGAATCGCCTTAACAGCCGCCAGACGGGCTGCCGTGACAGCGTGATTACGTTATACTCGCCGGCTTTCAAAAGTTCGCCAACGAGTGCTGCCCGTCATGGAAATCAACCCGATCCTGAACACCATCAAGGACCTGTCCGAGCGCTCCGAAACTATTCGGGGGTATCTTTGACTACGATCAAAAGCATGAGCGTCTGATCGAAGTCAATCGCGAGCTTGAAGATCCTGCAGTCTGGAACAAACCTGAATACGCCCAGGAACTGGGCCGCGAGCGAGCATCGCTGGCGCAGATCGTCGACACCCTGGATGAGCTGTCCAGTGGTCTGGCCGATTCCCGCGAGCTGCTCGACATGGCCGTTGAAGAAAACGACGAAGGCGCGGTAAACGACGTCGTTGAACTGCTTCAAGGGCTTGAAGAGTCACTGGCCAAGCTTGAATTCCGCCGCATGTTCAGCCACGAGATGGACCCGAACAACGCCTACCTGGACATCCAGGCCGGCTCCGGCGGCACCGAGGCCCAGGACTGGGCCAACATCCTGCTGCGCATGTACCTGCGCTGGGCGGACAAACGCGGTTTCGACGCGACCATCATGGAACTGTCGGCCGGTGAAGTCGCCGGTATCAAAGGCGCGACCGTGCACATCAAGGGCGAATACGCCTTTGGCTGGCTGCGTACCGAGATCGGCGTGCACCGTCTGGTGCGCAAGAGCCCGTTCGATTCCGGCAACCGTCGCCACACCTCGTTCTCTGCGGTTTTCGTCTCGCCAGAGATCGACGACAAGGTCGAAATCGAAATCAACCCGGCAGACCTGCGGATCGACACCTATCGTTCCTCCGGTGCCGGTGGTCAGCACGTAAACACCACCGACTCGGCCGTGCGTATCACCCACGTACCGACCAACACCGTGGTCAGCTGCCAGAACGAACGTTCCCAGCACGCCAACAAGGACACCGCCATGAAAATGCTGCGGGCCAAGTTGTACGAGCAGGAAATGCAGAAGCGCAACGCCGCTTCCCAGGCCCTGGAAGACACCAAGTCGGACATCGGCTGGGGTCATCAGATCCGTTCGTACGTGCTCGACGCGTCGCGGATCAAGGACTTGCGCACCAACATTGAACGCAGCGACTGCGACAAGGTGCTCGACGGCGACATCGACGAATACCTGGAAGCCAGCCTGAAATCGGGGCTGTAAAAGACGCACGCAGGGTCGCTGATGCAACGCGATCCCTGTAGGAGCCAGCCCTGCTGGCGATTCCCGGGCCGCCAGGCCCGGGGGCAACGAACCTGATGGAATATCTGAAGACATGAGCGACCAACAACTCGACCCGCAAGCCCTGCAACAGGAAGAAAACTCCCTGATCGCCCTGCGCAAGGAAAAGCTGGCTGCCGAGCGCGCCAAGGGCAACGCCTTCCCGAACGACTTCCGCCGCGAAAACTACTGCGAAGATCTGCAGAAGAAATACGCGGACAAGACCAAGGAAGAGCTGGCCGAGGCTGCAATTCCGGTCAAGGTTGCCGGTCGCATCATGCTCAACCGTGGCTCGTTCATGGTGATCCAGGACATGACCGGTCGCATCCAGGTCTACGTCAACCGTAAAACCCTGTCCGAAGACACCCTGGCCGCCGTCAAGACCTGGGACATGGGCGACATCATTGCCGCCGAAGGCACCCTGGCGCGTTCCGGCAAGGGCGACCTGTACGTCGAAATGACCAACGTGCGCCTACTGACCAAGTCACTGCGCCCGCTGCCGGACAAGCACCACGGCCTGACCGACACCGAACAGCGCTACCGTCAGCGTTACGTTGACCTGATCGTCAACGAAGACGTGCGCCAGACGTTCCGCGTGCGTTCGCAAGTGATCGCGCACATCCGCAGCTTCCTGATGAAGCGCGACTTCCTCGAAGTCGAAACGCCGATGCTGCAGACCATTCCTGGCGGCGCCGCAGCCAAGCCGTTCGAAACCCACCACAACGCGCTGGACATGGAAATGTTCCTGCGTATCGCGCCTGAGCTGTATCTGAAGCGTCTGGTGGTTGGCGGTTTCGAGAAAGTGTTCGAGATCAACCGCAACTTCCGTAACGAAGGCGTTTCGACCCGTCACAACCCTGAATTCACCATGTTGGAGTTCTATCAGGCTTACGCCGACTATGAAGACAACATGGACCTGACCGAAGAACTGTTCCGTGAACTGGCACAGCTGGTGCTGGGCAGTACCGACGTGCCTTACGGCGACAAGGTGTTCCACTTCGGCGAGCCGTTCGCCCGTCTGTCGGTGTTCGACTCGATCCTCAAGTACAACCCTGAGCTGACCGCCGATGACCTGAACGACATCGACAAGGCGCGCGCCATCGCCAAGAAGGCCGGTGCCAAGGTGCTGGGCTTCGAAGGTCTGGGCAAGCTGCAGGTGATGATTTTCGAAGAGCTGGTCGAGCACAAGCTGGAGCAGCCGCACTTCATCACTCAGTACCCGTTCGAAGTGTCGCCGCTGGCCCGTCGTAACGACGAGAACCCGAACGTCACCGACCGTTTCGAGCTGTTCATCGGCGGCCGTGAAATCGCCAACGCCTACTCCGAGTTGAACGACGCGGAAGACCAGGCCGAGCGCTTCATGGCGCAGGTGGCCGACAAGGACGCCGGCGACGACGAAGCCATGCACTACGACGCCGATTTCGTGCGCGCGCTGGAGTACGGCATGCCGCCAACGGCCGGTGAAGGTATCGGCATCGACCGTCTGGTGATGTTGCTGACCAACTCGCCATCGATCCGCGATGTGATCCTGTTCCCGCACATGCGACCGCAAGCGTAAACGTTTCAGTTAAAAAGCCGCCTAAAACAGGCGGCTTTTTATTGCCTGTCTGGTACAAATGTATCAATTGGTTAATTTTGCAATAGCAGAGGAAGTCCAGTCGTGATGGTTGCAATCGCTCAAGAAGGTGCAGCGGGTATCGCCACTGCGGTCGCTGAAAGTGTTCAGTACCAAGGCCGCAAGGCCAGCCGACAGGGCAGTGAGCAGCGTCGACAGGACATTCTCGACGCGGCGATGCGCATTGTCGTGCGTGACGGCGTGCGCGCCGTGCGCCACCGTGCGGTGGCGGCCGAGGCCGGTGTGCCACTGTCGGCCACTACTTATTACTTCAAGGATATCGATGACCTGCTCACCGATACTTTCGCCCAATACGTCGAACGCAGCGCGGCCTACATGGCCAAGCTGTGGATCAACAACGAAGGCCTGCTGCGCGAGATGGTCGTCAGTGGCGACGGCAGCCCCGAGTCGCGCTCGCAACTGGCGGACGACATCGCGCGGCTGATGGCCGACTATGTGCACCGGCAACTGGCCAATCGTCGCGAACACCTGATGGCCGAGCAGGCGTTCCGCCAGGAAGCGCTGCTCAACCCGCGGCTGGCGGATCTGGTGCGCTCGCATCAGCAGATTCTGCTGCAAGGCACCTGCCAGTTGTTCCAGGTGCTTGGCTCGCGTGAACCGCAGCAGGATGCCAAGGTGTTGACGGCGATTATCGGACGGATGGAATATCAGGGCCTGCTCAACGACGCCGAGCCTTTGGCCGAACAGGACATGCTCGGGATTCTGACGCGGTACATGCATCTGGTCCTGGCCTCGGTCTGATAGCCGACGCAGATCCCCTGTGGGAGCGGGCTTGCTCGCGAATGCGGTATCACATTCAACGCTTCAGTTGACTGACCCACCGCCTTCGCGAGCAAGCCCGCTCCCACAAGGGACTGAGCCGATCATCAGGGCGACGCGTGTTCATAGGGAGTATTGAATGAAAGCCTGGCGTGGCGTGCTGATCGCCTTGTCGTTCCTGCTGCTCAGTGGCTGTCTGGTGACCTTCAAGGATCCGCTGCCTGCCAGTGACCCGGCGCCCAAGGGCCTGCTGGGCACGTGGTCGAGCACCAATGCCTGGGGCGAACCAATGAACCTTGAGCTGACCCGCGTCGGCAACGATCGCTATCAGGCCGTCACCTGGTTCAAGGCCCGGCCTCACGAGCGCGAGGCGTACCCGTTCACCGTGTCGCGCCATGGCAGTCGCTGGTACCTGTCGGCGAAAGTGCCGGCGCGTTACGGTGGCCAATACACCATCGCCGGTTTCGAACTCACCGACAAACACGAGCTGGTGGTGTACAACCTCGACCTCGAACAGATCAATCAGGCGATCAAACAGCAAGCCCTTGACGGCAAGGCTTTCCAGACTGAAGACGACGGCGACGGCGTGCAGGTCGACAGTCGCCTCGACAAGGTCTTTGCTTACCTCGACGATCCGGCCAATTCCGATGTCTTCGTCGAGGCCGCGCGCTATCAGCGCCAGGCCCGCGCCAAATAATTCAGTTTTCTACAGGAGTTTCGGGTGGACGATTACCAGCAGACGATACGCACGCTGTCCGATCGCATTGTGCTGGCGCAGACGCCGATCCGCGTGCTCGATGCGGTGAAGTGGGACGAGAACATCCGCAAGGGCTTTCTCAAGGCCAAGGGCAAGGAAATGCCGGCGGTGGATCGCGACTACTACCTCAATCGGCCGCTGTCCTTCGATTCGAGCAAGGTCAAACTGGAATTCCAGAACATCGAGCGCGACATCACCCGCCAGCTCGGCCAGTTCAACCCGGTCGGGCAGATCATGCGGCGCATGTGCAAGGAATACCGCATGGTGGTGCGCATGCTCGAAGCGCGCGGCACCGAGGATTTCGGCCTGATCTCCCAGGAACTCTACGGCGCCGCCTCCGATGCGTTCCACGCCGGTGACCCGACCCTGGCCGACCTCGGCCTGATGATGTCCGACTACCTGAACAACATTGATGGCCGTGGCGACCTGAAGGACGAACCGAAGATCCTCACCGCCAAGGATGCCGTGCACCTGCTGCAAACCCGGTTGAACAAGGTATTTGGCGAGGCCGAGGAAACCATCCGCGTGTTCGAGTCCGACGGCATCGTCGCCGACGCGGCGGCAGGCGCCGACTACATCAAGATCCGCACCGACGCGCTGTTCAACGACCGCGACGTGCGTGCACTGGAAGTCCACGAAGGTCTGGTGCACGTCGGCACCACGCTCAATGGCTTGAACCAGCCGATCTGCACCTTCCTGTCCAAAGGCCCACCGTCGTCGACGGTGACCCAGGAAGGCCTGGCGATCCTGATGGAAATCATCACCTTCGCCTCCTACCCGAGTCGCTTGCGCAAACTGACCAACCGCACCCGTGCCATTCACATGGTCGAGGAGGGCGCGGACTTTTTGCAGGTGTTCGAGTTCTTCCGCGAACAGGGCTTTGAAATGGCCGAAAGCTACGGCAACGCCAGCCGGGTGTTCCGTGGTTCGACCCCGACCGGTCTGCCATTCACCAAAGACTTGTCCTATCTCAAGGGCTTTATCATGGTTTACAACTACATTCAGTTGGCCGTGCGTAAGGGCAAGCTTGAGCAGGTACCGCTGCTGTTTTGCGGCAAGACCACGCTGGAGGACATGCGTACCCTGCGTCAGTTGGTCGATGAAGGTCTGGTGGTGCCGCCGAAATATCTGCCGGAGCAGTTCCGCGACATGAACGCGCTGTCGGCGTGGATGTGCTTCTCCAACTTCCTCAATCACTTGAGCCTGGACCGGATCGAGGCGGATTACTCCAACATCCTCTAATCCACACACAAATCCCTTGTAGGAGTGAGCCTGCTCGCGATAGCGGTGTATCAATCAACATAAATATCGACTGACACACCGTTATCGCGAGCAGGCTCACTCCTACAGTTTTTGACGGTATTCCAATTCGAATTCTGCGAGGTTTCACCGGATGAGAATCCTCGGCATCCTTTGCCTGCTCCTGACCCTCAGTGGTTGCAGTTCGTTGTTGTTCTACCCCGAACCGGGCCAGATCTTCACCCCGGAAAAAGCCAGGCTCGAATACCGCACCGTCACACTGGTCACGGCGGATGGCTTGAAGCTGAACGCCTGGTGGCTGCCAGCCAAACCTGGCGTCGAAGTCAAAGGCACAGTCCTGCACCTGCACGGCAACGGCGGCAACCTGCCGATGCACCTCGGCGGCAGTTGGTGGTTGCCGAAAAACGGCTATCAGGTGCTGCTGGTGGACTATCGCGGGTATGGCTTGTCCGAGGGCAAGCCGAGCCTGCCGGCGATCTATCAGGACATCGACGCTGCGTTCGCCTGGCTCGACAAGGCGCCAGAAGTCAAAGGCAAACCGCTGATCCTCCTCGGCCAGAGCCTCGGCGGCTCGATGGCCGTGCATTGGCTGGTGCAGCACCCGGAGCGGCAGAAGCAACTCAAGGCCTTCGTGCTCGACGGTGTGCCCGCCAGTTATCGCAGCGTCGGCCAGTACGCCCTCAGCACTTCATGGCTGACCTGGCCGTTTCAGGTGCCGCTGTCGTGGCTGGTGCCGGACGGCGACAGCGCGATCAACTCGATGCCGCAGCTCACGGGCGTGCCGAAGCTGATCTTTCACAGCATCGACGACCCGCTGGTACCAATGTCCAACGCCATCCGCCTGTATCAGGCTGCGCCGCCACCGCGCGTGCTGCAGCTGACCCGCGGCGGCCATGTGCAGACCTTCGGCGACCCTGTCTGGCGCCAGGTGATGCTGCGCTATCTGGAAGATCCCGAACATTTCAACGGCCTGCGCCGCCTCGGCGAGATCCCGAATTATCCGCAACCCCCGAATTCTGAAGATGAGAGTCCGCAATGACTGAAGAACGTAACGCCATCCCGCTGATCATCACCGGTATCTGCAGCATCCTCGGCACCGTCGGGGCGCTGTGGTACTACGGTTACCTGCACTTCGCCAAACCCGAGGATGCGCTGCTGCTCAACGAATTCACCATGCTCAAGACCGTGCCGGGCGAAGACTACAAAGTCTCGCTCGACCCGGCGCCGCAAGTGGCGCAGTGCATCGATGGCGTGCTGGTGCTGTTCGACACCGAGCAGAAAGGCCTGACCGGGGTGCTGATCAATGCGCAGAAAAAAGCCGTGCGCTGCATGGGTGAAGAGACTCCGCAGAAGCTGGAGGAGTGATTCTGCAGGTTCAGCCCTCACCCTAACCCTCTCCCTGTGGGAGAGGGGACTGACCGAGGGGGCCGCAATTTCAGCTCCCACCAAAAAAGCCCCGCCTGATCACTCAGGCGGGGCTTTTACGCTAGCGCGTGTTGCTTAGTTCGAGCTGACTGCCGAACGTGGCATCACTGGCTGGTTGTCGTTGGAAATGGTCACTTCCACACGACGGTTCATCGCACGACCGGAAACGCTGCTGTTATCAGCAACCGGGTATTCCTTGCCATAACCCTGAACCACAATGCGCGAAGGATCTACGCCCATCTTGATCAGAGCGACTTGTACCGAGGTAGCACGACGCTCGGACAGCGACTGGTTGTACGAAGCCGCGCCGGTGCTGTCGGTGTAGCCTTCAACGATCACTTTGCGATCAGGATTTTCCTGAAGGAATTGCGCCAGTTTGTTGATGTTCACCAGACCGCTGGATTTCAGGTCAGCCTTGTTGGTGGCGAACAGCACGTCACCGAAGGTCACCAGGGTACCGCGATCGGTCTGCTTGGCGTTCAGGCTCTGCTGCAGTTGTTTGATCTGCTGATCACGAGCGTCCAGACGCGCTTGGGCACGTTGCGCGGCAGCGTTTTTCAGGTTGTTTTCAGCGGTGCGCAGGGCGATGGTCTGCTTGGCCACTTCCACGCGCTGGTTGGTCAGGTAGGCCAGTTGGTCAACCTTGGCTGCGTCTTGCTTGTCCAGATAAGCCTTGTCGGCTTTGTCCAGGTAATCGCTGGCGTCCTTGGTTTCCAGGGCAGCGACTTTGCTCGCCTGTGGGTTGGCCTGCAGGCCGGCGTAGTTGGTGCGCGCCTGTTCCAGGTTCGGGTTAGGCGGAGTAGAGCAGGCAGCCAGGGCAACGCTTGCGGCCAGAAGAGCGGGGATCATCAGTTGCTTACGCATAATTTGTCGTCCTTTCTATCGATAAAAGTTTCAGCTTTGCGATTCTGGATGCGCGCTTACTGCACGGTGCGCTGACTTTCCTGACGCAGTTCCTGAACACCTTTCTGGGAATCCTTCACAGCCTGTTCGGCCTTGGCAGCCTGAGCCTTGCGTTCTGCTACGCGAGCGTCCCATTCGGCTTGCTCGGCGAGGGTGCGAGCCTGCTCATACTTCTTGTCGTGCATGGCAATTTCGGCTTGCTTGAGCTTGTCCTGAGCCTGCTTCATTTCCACTGCAGCGAACTCGGTACCACCAGCGCTGACGGCGCTGTTGACGGCCGATTGAGTCACGGCGTACTGCTCGGTCGGCGGGTTACCGGCGCAACCGGCCAGAACGAAGCTGGTACCGATAGCCAGAGCAGCCAGTTTCAGACCGCGCAGGTGGGAGAACGAGGTTTGGGTCTTCATGGTCTTCAACTCCATTGTTTAACTCCTGATAAAACCGAAAATCCATCCTGGTCGAGGAGCCGCAAGCGTCGTGTAAAAGCGCGTTTTTGAAACGCTCGTTCCAGGCGTGGTTACAGCTTCCGACCGGAGGCGTTTTTCAAAAGTTCAGAAAAGATGGCCTATCGCCAAATTTTTTTTTGACCAAACGGACAAGGCTCTAAACCGGGAACTTTGGAGGCGGGGAGAGGTACGCGCGGGGAAAAAAGGCAATTTTCCAGATGAAAACACGACCCCTGTGGGAGCGAGCTTGCTCGCGAATGCGGTGAATCAGTCGCTATCAATGTCGGCTGAAATACCGCATTCGCGAGCAAGCCCGCTCCCACAGTTTGATGGGGTTGTGTCAATGTTTTTGCTTGCCGGCAGCGGCGGATAAATCCTGCAGATGCCGGCGAGAAAGCGCCAGAAAACGCGGTGTCGGCCCGACGTCTTCATACAGCGGATCACCTTCCTCATCAGTCGCCACCACCGTCGAGCCTTTCACATACGGCAGGCTCGCCTCGAACTCTTCGAGCGCGGCGCCGATCAGTTCGCCGAGCAGTTCTTCCGGGTGGCGTTTGGGGTACATCTCGGCAATCGCCGCCAGTCGCGCAGCGGCCTCGACGTCCAGATGAATCGTGTAGCCGGTGTCGGTCAGGCGACCCTTGGCGTTTTCTTCCCAATGCTGGGCGAGTTCACGAATTTTCATGATGACCTCATTTCGCGCCTGCTCGTGGCAGGCCTGGGTGAGTGTCCGGCGGGGCCGGCGGCAAGCCGTTGTACGGCTTACTGTTGAGACTAGCTTCAAGCCACAAGGTTTAAAGTCCCTTCGTCGTCTGCTTGTAAGAAGCGCCGTAGAGCGGCACTCTCTGGGCAAAGCATTCGTTTCTGCGCCGTCCCGATTAACGCTGGAGAACTGCTGATGACCGATATTGATGCACGCTTGCGCGAGGACGTTCACCTGTTGGGTGAGCTGTTGGGCAATACCATCCGTGACCAGTACGGTGAGGAATTTCTCGACAAGATCGAGCAGATTCGCAAGGGCGCCAAGGCCGACCGCCGTGGCTCGATGGACGCCGAACTCAGCGCCAGCCTCAATCAGTTGAGCGAAGACGAACTGCTGCCGGTGGCGCGGGCGTTCAACCAGTTTCTCAACCTGGCGAACATCGCCGAGCAGTATCAGCTGATTCATCGCCGCGAAGAGTCGCAGCCCGCGCCGTTCGAGTCCCGCGTGCTGCCGGAACTGCTCGCCCGCCTGCGCAACGAAGGCCACAGCGCCGAATCCCTGGCCCGACAACTGGCGCGCCTGGAAATCGAACTGGTGCTGACTGCCCACCCGACCGAGGTGGCGCGGCGCACCTTGATCCAGAAGTACGACGCGATCGCTGCGCAACTGGCCGCCCAGGATCATCGCGATCTGACCAGCGCCGAGCGCGAACAGATCCAGAACACCCTGCAACGGCTGATCGCCGAAGCCTGGCACACCGAAGAAATCCGCCGCACCCGGCCGACCCCGGTCGACGAAGCGAAATGGGGCTTTGCGGTGATCGAACACTCGCTGTGGCAGGCGATTCCCAACCACATGCGCAAGGCCGATAAGGCGCTGTATGAAGCGACGGGCCTGCGCTTGCCACTGGAGGCGGCGCCGATTCGCTTTGCCTCGTGGATGGGTGGCGACCGCGACGGCAACCCGAATGTCACGGCCGCAGTGACCCGCGAAGTGCTGTTGCTGGCGCGCTGGATGGCTGCCGACCTGTATCTGCGCGATGTCGATCACCTGGCGGCCGAGCTGTCGATGCAGCAGGCCAGCGATGCGCTCAAGGCCAAGGCCGGCGACAGCGCCGAACCTTACCGGGCGGTGCTCAAGCAATTGCGTGAACGCCTGCGCGCCACGCGCAACTGGGCGCACGCCTCGCTGAGCGCAACAACGCCAGCGCCAGCCGACGTGTTGCACAACAACCGCGATCTGCTCGATCCGCTGGAGCTGTGCTTCAACTCGCTGCACGAGTGCGGCATGGGCGTGATCGCCGACGGGCCGTTGCTCGATTGTCTGCGCCGGGCGGTAACCTTCGGCCTGTTCCTGGTGCGCCTCGATGTGCGTCAGGACTCGACGCGGCATAGCTCGGCGATGACCGAAATCACCGACTACCTCGGCCTCGGTCGCTACGAAGACTGGGATGAAGAACAGCGCATCAGCTTCCTCACCCGCGAATTGAGCAATCGTCGCCCGTTGTTGCCGGCGCATTTCAAACCGTCCGCCGACACCGCTGAAGTGCTCGCCACTTGCAAGGAAATCGCTGCCGCACCGGGCGCCTCGCTGGGTTCCTACGTGATCTCGATGGCGGGCGCCGCCTCCGACGTGCTGGCGGTGCAACTGCTGCTGAAAGAGTCCGGCGTGCTGCGGCCGATGCGCGTGGTGCCGCTGTTCGAAACCCTCGCCGACCTCGACAACGCCGGGCCGGTGATGGAGCGTCTGTTGCTGTTGCCGGGCTACCGCGCAAGGCTGCAAGGCCCGCAGGAAGTGATGATCGGTTACTCCGACTCGGCCAAGGACGCCGGCACCACCGCGGCGGCGTGGGCGCAATATCGCGCGCAGGAGCGGCTAGTGGAGATCTGCCGCGAGCAGCAAGTCGAACTGCTGTTGTTCCACGGTCGCGGTGGCACCGTGGGCCGTGGCGGCGGTCCGGCGCACGCGGCGATCCTGTCGCAGCCGCCGGGGTCGGTGGCGGGGCGTTTTCGCACCACCGAGCAGGGCGAAATGATTCGATTCAAATTCGGCCTGCCGGACATCGCCGAACAGAACCTCAATCTGTATCTGGCTGCCGTGCTGGAAGCGACGTTGTTGCCACCACCGCCGCCAACGCCCGAATGGCGATACCTGATGGATGAACTGGCCGCCGATGGCGTCGCCGCGTACCGCGCCGTGGTGCGGGAGAATCCGCAGTTCGTCGAGTATTTCCGCCAATCGACGCCGGAGCAGGAACTGGGGCGCTTGCCCCTTGGCAGCCGTCCGGCCAAGCGCCGTGCCGGTGGGATCGAGAGCCTGCGGGCGATTCCGTGGATCTTCGGCTGGACGCAAACGCGGCTGATGCTGCCGGCGTGGCTCGGCTGGGAAACTGCGCTGAGCAAGGCGCTGGAGCGCGGCGAAGGCGAACTGCTCGGGCAGATGCGCGAACAGTGGCCGTTCTTCCGCACCCGTATCGACATGCTGGAAATGGTCCTGGCCAAGGCCGACGCTGACATCGCGCTGTCGTACGACCAGCGTCTGGTCGAGCCGGACTTGCTGCCGTTGGGCGCGCAGTTACGCGACCTATTGTCGCAGGCGTGTGCGGTGGTGCTTGGTCTGACCGGGCAGTCGCAGCTGCTGGCACATAGCCCGGACACCCTGGAATTCATCCGTCTGCGCAACACTTATCTTGATCCGCTACATCTATTGCAGGCCGAGCTGTTGGCCCGATCACGGCAGCAAAATGTCGAGCAGGGCAGCCCGGTGGAGCAGGCGCTGCTGGTGTCTGTGGCGGGGATTGCCGCCGGGTTGCGCAATACCGGCTAAGGTTTTTGCGCTGGTATCGGGCGCCCGGTGCACAGCCCGGGTGCCGCTTTGTACACAGGGAGAAAGTGCGGTCAGGCGACAGTTAGTGATGGGGTTGCGACTTGGGTTACCGCGTCGCGAGGTCGCGGCGGGCGCCGGTTTCTCCGACTTTTGGCGTCTTGTGTGGGCGCAGCCTGCTGTGTATCTTGATCAGCCTTTGGCCGTTTGTGCGGCCACGACCCGTTTTTTAAGATTGGCCCAAAGAGGCGAATCCCGTTGTTTTCTATATAAAAAATTGAGGAGCACATCGATGCGCGTCATTCTGCTGGGAGCTCCCGGGGCCGGTAAAGGTACTCAGGCTAAGTTCATCACCGAGAAATTCGGCATTCCGCAAATCTCCACCGGCGACATGCTGCGTGCAGCGGTCAAGGCTGGCACTCCGCTGGGCGTTCAAGCCAAGAGCATCATGGATGCCGGCGGCCTGGTGTCGGATGACCTGATCATCGCGCTGGTGCAGGATCGCATCGCTCAACCAGACTGCGCCAACGGCTTTCTGTTCGACGGTTTCCCGCGCACCATTCCACAGGCCGAAGCGCTGGTAACTGCCGGTGTCGAGCTGGACGCCGTGGTTGAAATCGCGGTTGAAGACGAAGAAATCGTTCAGCGTATCGCCGGTCGTCGCGTTCACGAGGCCAGTGGCCGCGTTTACCACATCGTCTACAACCCGCCGAAAGTGGCTGGCAAAGACGACGTTACCGGCGACGATCTGGTGCAGCGCAAGGACGACACCGAAGAAACCGTGCGTCATCGCCTGTCGGTCTACCATTCGCAAACCAAGCCGCTGGTGGACTTCTACCAGAAGCTTTCCGCTGCCAACGGCAAGCCGAAGTACAGCCATATTCCGGGCGTTGGTTCGGTTGAAGCGATCACCGCCAAGGTGCTCGAAGCGCTGAGCTGAAAAAGCTGATCGGCTGCATCATCCACGGCCCGCTTGCGGGCCGTAGTTGTTTATACTGACGCACTTTTTCTCCCACCTGTTTTGGATACATCGATGAGCACCTTGCTGGCCCTGGACACCGCGACCGAAGCTTGCTCCGTTGCCTTGCTGCATGACGGCAAGGTCACGAGCCATTACGAGGTGATCCCGCGTCTGCACGCGCAGAAGCTGCTGCCGATGATCCAGCAACTGCTGGCCGATGCCGGCACCACGCTGCAAGCGGTAGACGCCATCGCGTTCGGTCGCGGGCCGGGTGCGTTTACCGGTGTGCGGATTGCCATCGGTGTGGTGCAAGGTCTGGCGTTCGCGCTGGATCGTCCGGTGCTGCCGGTGTCGAACCTTGCCGTCCTGGCGCAACGTGCATATCGCGAACACGGCGTGAGCCAGGTCGCGGCGGCTATCGATGCGCGGATGGATGAAGTGTATTGGGGCTGCTACCGCGAAACGGCTGGCGAGATGCGTCTGGTCGGCGTCGAGGCGGTACTGCCGCCGGAAGTCGCGGCGCTGCCGGGCGATGCCAGCGGTGAGTGGTTCGGTGCAGGTACCGGTTGGGGCTATGGCGAGCGGATCGCGGTCAACCTCACCGGCTCCGATGCCGGCATGCTGCCTCACGCCGAAGACCTGCTGACCCTGGCGCGGTTTGGCTGGGAGCGCGGCGAGTCGATCCCTGCCGATGACGCGCAACCGGTTTACCTGCGCGACAAAGTCGCCACCCCCAAGGCTCGCTGATTCACCACAAAACCTGTGGGAGCGGGCTTGCTCGCGAAGAGGCCATGTCAGTCTCTATCCAGGTGCCTGACACACCGATTTCGCGAGCGAGCCCGCTCCCACAGGTCCGGTGTTCAATTAAAGTCACTGCCAATCGTCAGTTTCCAACCCCGCGCTTTAAACCTTTTGCGCTTTATGTGTTCTAGTTATCACTCGGCAATTTGCTAAGTCGGTCAAGTGCCGCTAAATTGCCATCATCGATACCGAGCATGAAATTATGCGTATAGACGGCCTCTCCTCTCAGTCCTACCCCATCAAGCGCAAGCCTCGCAAAGGCAATGTGGCGCTGGATGAATCCGTCGACGATATCGACGGCGAGCTGGAATTCCCGACTGAAGAGCAACTGGCCGCCCGCGCTGCCAAAGCCTCCGCACAACGCCTGGCCAATCTGCCCGCCCGTCAGCAAGACATGATTTATCACCGCGCCATGAGCAAAAGCGTAGCGATGGCCCTGGCCAGCTACCTGAGCACCGCCGGTTTTGTCGATTGGGATGCGGATGTGCTGGGCCTCGACCTTTACATCTGATGGATCTGCCTTACTACCTCGGTTGTCCGTCCTGGAGTGAAAACGCCTGGCGCGATTATCTGTACCCCGAAGACGCCAAGACCTCCGACTTCCTCGCTCTCTACTCCCAAGTGTTCAATGCCGTCGAAGGCAACACGACCTTCTACGCCAGCCCCTCGCCGGCCACCGTGCAGCGCTGGGCCGAGACCATGCCCGAACACTTTCGCTTCACTGCCAAGTTTCCCGGCGACATCAGCCACAGCGGTGATCTGCGCGATCAACTGACCGCCGCCGAAACCTTCGTAAATCTTCTCAGCCCGCTCGGCGAACGTGTTTCGCCGCTGTGGCTGCAACTGTCGAAAAGCTTCACCCCGCATCGACTGCCGGAGCTGACCGCGTTCATCGACGCGCTGGACCGGCCACTGGCGGTGGAAGTGCGCCACGAGCAGTTCTTCGCCAAGGGCGAGAGCGAACGCCTGCTCAATCGCCTGCTGCTGGATCGTGGCGTGGAACGTATCTGCCTCGATCCACGGGCGCTGTTCAGTTGCCTGTCGACCGAGTCTTCGGTGATCCACGCGCAATCGAAAAAGCCGCGGGTGCCGACGCGGCCGGCGGCGTTTACCCAGTTCCCGCAGGTGCGCTTCATTGGCCACCCGGAGCTGGAAGCCAATGATCCGTTTCTGGTGCCGTGGGTGGCGAAAATCGCCGAGTGGATCGAAGAAGGCCGCACGCCGTACATCTTCCTGCACACCGCCGACAACGTCATGGCGGCGAAGCTGGCGCAACGTTTTCACGCACAACTGATGCAACGTTTGCCTGGCCTGCCATCCCTGCCTGAGCTATACAGAGAACCCGCCGCCGAGCAACTCGGCTTGCTCTGAAGGCGGATTTTTCCCCTGCCCAGGAGCCTGCCGATGGACGCCCACGCCCTTCAAGAACAAACCCGCAAAGCCCAGGCCTTCAAGGCCCTGCACGAGCGTCCGGGGATTTTTGTGATTCCCAATCCGTGGGATGCCGGCTCGGCGAAGATGCTCGCCAGTCTGGGCTATCAGGCGTTGGCGACCACCAGCGCTGGTTACGCGTTTTCCCAGGGCAAGGCCGACGGCGCCCTGAGTCTCGATGACACTTTGGCCAACGTCCGGGCGATTGTCGCGGCCACGGATTTGCCGGTAGCGGTGGATCTGGAAAACGGTTTCGCCGATGACCCCGCCGAATGCGCGAAAAGCCTGTTGCGTGCCGCCGAGGCCGGCGCGGTCGGTGGTTCGATCGAGGACGCCACGGGCCGTGCCGACGCGCCGATCTATTGCTTTGAACACGCCGTGGCACGCATCGAAGCCGCCGTCGCTGCGGTGCGCACGCTGCCATTTCCCTTCATCTTGACCGCCCGCGCGGAAAACTACCTGCACGGTAATCCCGATCTCAACGACACCATTCGCCGCCTGCAAGCCTTTGCCGAGGCGGGCGCCGACGTGCTGTATGCGCCGGGTTTGCGCAGCGCCGAAGAGGTGTTGGCGGTGGTGCGCGCGGTGGCGCCAAAACCGGTCAACGTGCTGATGTCCGGCGGTTTGAAACTGACCGTGCAGCAGCTTGAAGAGATGGGTGTGCGGCGCATCAGCACCGGTTCGGCGCTGGCCTTGGCAGCGTTCGGCGAGTTCTTCCGCGCGGCTGAAGAAATCCAGCAGCGCGGGACGTTCGGCTTTACGTCGCAGTCGATGCCGTACGCCAAGGCCAATCAGTTCTTCAAAGGCTGAGCATGGGTCGCTGGATCGCGCTGTCGCTACTGCTGATCATCGCGGGTGCCGTGGTCGGCGTCTGGCGCGGCTGGCTCGACGTCCCGGCCGAGTGGAACCCGTGGGCGCCGCTGGACGTGAAGGCAGCGCCGAACTGGTTGACCGGTTTCAAGCTGATGCGCCTGCGCGGCAATCCCGAATTATGCGCACAAGTCCTGAGCAACTCGGGTCTGCGCGTCACCGCGCAAGCCGACAGCCCCGACGCCAAGTGCCCGCTGATCGGCACCGTGCGCGTGCAGGGCGGTGAGGTGGCGCTGAGCAGCAGCTTCCTCGCCAGTTGCCCGCTGGCGGTGGCTTACGCGATGTTTGAACGGCATAGCCTGCAACCCGCCGCGCAATCTGTTTACGGGCAGAGGGTGGCGCGCCTTGATCACCTCGGCAGCTTCGCCTGTCGCAATGTCTACAACCGCGAGAGCGGAGCGCTCAGTCGGCATGCCAGTGCCGATGCGCTGGATATCAGCGGTTTTCGGCTGGCCGACGGGCGCAGCATCAGCGTGCTCAAGGACTGGCCGAAACAGAATCAGGACGCGCGGTTTCTGCGGCAGGTGCGCGATGGCGCCTGCGAGGCGTTCAGTGTGGTGTTGAGTCCGGATTACAACGCCGCCCACCGCAATCACTTTCATGTCGATGTCGGGCGCTGGAGCGTGTGTCGCTGAGGGATCAGGCGGCGAGGCGCAGGTTCTGCAAGACGATCGGGCGCGCCCAACCGTTATCGAAGTCCAAAGCCTTCTGCTGCTCGACGATTTCTTCCGGCGGGAACGGTGGATAAGGTTTTTGCAGCAGATCGAGGTCGAATTCGGCAATTGGCAGGTACAGCGGCTTCTTCTGCGGCGCCGGGCCAGGCTCGGGAAGCGGCTGACCATTGTTGATCACGATTGGACGGACCCAGCTGCTGTCGAAGTCCTGCTGCTCTTGCTGAGCTTTGAGTTCTTCTGGCGGGAACGGTGGGAACGGCTTGTCCAGCAGATCGGTTTCGAACTCGGCGATCGGCAGGAACAGCGGCTCCGGCGGGCGCACTTCGGTCTCGACCACATCGCACTGACGCTGCTCGACGATGTGCGCGTGCAGCTCGCTGCCCAGGGTCGGTTCTTCCGGGCTGTTCAGGTCAACCGGTGGAAAGGTGCCACAGGCCGGCACCACATCACTCGTCTGTTCGGCCATCGCCTGGGCAAAGAAATCCTGCCACAGGTGACTGACGCCGCCCAATGCTTGAGTGTTATGACGGCTGAAGTCGCCCTTGGGCGAAATGTAGCCAATCGATGTGGGAAGAATGCCTGACATTTTTTTCGGTTGACGCTCAGCTCTGGCAAAATGCGCGTTGATTGGTTTATCGGCCACTTTTTGCCGATCCTTAACTTTTTTGAGCGTGTTTTCATGATTGAGCAACCCGCGGCCTGCCGCATCCATGTCCAGGCCCTCGGCCCGACGTTTGAAGCGCAAGCCGAGCAGTGGGCCAAGCGTCTGGACCTGCCGCTGCAGGTGGACGACGGTGAGTTCGCCTTGCAGGTCGGCGAGCAGGGTTTGCAGCTGCAGCAGCTCGGCCCGGATGCACCAGGGCCGGTGCGGGTGGACTTTGTCGAGGGCGGCGCGGCGCATCGGCGTCTGTACGGTGGCGGCAGCGGGCAGATGATCGCCAAGGCGGTCGGCATTGCTCAAGGCGTGCGCCCACGGGTGCTGGATGCCACGGCGGGGCTGGGCAAGGACGCGTTCGTGCTGGCCAGTCTGGGTTGCGAGATGAGCCTGATCGAGCGTCAGCCGTTGATTGGGGCGTTGCTGGAGGATGGTCTGGCGCGGGCGGCGGAAGATTTCGACGTGGCGCCGATTGTCGCGCGGATGAAGTTGCTCAAGGGCAACTCGATCGAGGTCATGCGCAACTGGGAGGGCGAGCCACCGCAGGTGATCTACCTCGACCCGATGTTCCCGCACCGCGAGAAAACCGCGCTGGTGAAGAAGGAAATGCGCCTGTTCCGGCCGCTGGTCGGGGATGATCCGGATGCGCCGGCATTGCTCGAAGCGGCGCTGGCGTTGGCGACGCACCGGGTGGTGGTCAAGCGCCCGCGCAAGGCGCCGTGTATTGAAGGGCCGAAACCGAGTCATGCGCTGGATGGCAAATCCAGTCGGTATGACATCTACCCGAAGAAAGCGCTCAAGCCCTGACACCGAGTCGCCCCAATCGCTGGCAAGCCAGCTCCCACAGATTTTTGTATGGTTCGCACAATTTGTGTTCAGCACGAACCCTGTGGGAGCTGGCTTGCCAGCGATGACGTCAGAACAGGCGCTAAAAAAATCAGGGCCGATACGCCCGCATGAACAACCCCACCACCTCCTGCACATGACTCTCCGCCGCCTCTTCGCTCAGCGGCTCACCGCAGCAATACAGCAAACGAAAATTCCCCGCACCCTTGAGCAGGCAGAAGAAATGCTCGGCCGCATTACGCGGCAGGTCGATGCTCAGCGCGCCGGTCTCGTCGATGCGTTTCAGCAACCGCTCCATGCCTTGCACCATGCGCTCGGGGCCGGCCTCGAAGAAAATCTGTGACAGCTTCGGATCCTGCGTGCCCAGCGCCATCATCAAGCGATGCAGATTCACCGACTCGTCGCTGTTGATCAGTTGATGAAAGCCTCGAGCAATGTTCAGCAACACATTTTCCACGGGGATTCCGGCGGGCAATTCGAAGAACAGCGGCGGTAACTGCTCCTCGCATTTGGCCATCACCGCGGAGGAGAACAGCGTCTCCTTGTCGTTGAAGTGGCTGTAAACCGTCAGTTTCGACACGCCAGCCTCGGCGGCGACCGCGTCCATGCTGGTGTTGGCGTAGCCGTGACTCAGAAACAGGGTTTTCGCCGCGTCGAGGATCGCCCGGCGCTTGGCCGGATCCTTCGGACGGCCCGGGCCGTTTGGAGCTGCAAGATTGTTCGACATTCTTCGCTTTTAATACTGGACTGGTGAGTTTGCTATTAATACCATACCGGCCAGTATAAATATTCCAAGCACCATTAGCGAAAGGTCCGTCACCATGTTCCGCCATGCGTTGTCGTTTGCCGTGCCAGTCAGCCTGGCTGTTTTATTGTCCGCATGCGGTCAGGAAGAGGCGACGCAAGTCAGCGTTCGACCGGCCATGGTGGTGCAGCCAGAGCCTTCAGCGCAGGCGATGGAAAGTTATCCGGGCGAGGTGCGCGCCCGTTACGAACCGGATCTGGCATTCCGCATTGGCGGCAAAGTCAGCCGACGACTGGTCGAAGAAGGCCAGCGCGTCAAGGCCGATCAGCCACTGGCCGAGCTCGATCCGCAGGATGTGCGCCTGCAACTGGAAGCCACTCGCGCACAGGTCGCCGCCGCCGAAGCCAATCTGAACCTGGTGCGCGCCGAGCGTGACCGCTACAAGACTTTGATGGAACGGCAGATGGTCAGCCGTTCGGCCTACGACAACGCGGAAAACCTCTATCGTTCCGGCGAAGCGCGCCTCAAGCAGATCAAGGCCGAATTCAACGTCTCGACCAACCAGGCCAGTTACGCGGTGTTGCGCGCGCCGCAGGACGGCGTGGTGGCCAAGCGTTCGGTGGAAGTCGGGCAAGTGGTTGCCGCCGGGCAAACCGTGTTCACCCTCGCCACCGATGGCGAGCGCGAAGTGTCGATCAGCCTGCCGGAGCAGAGCTTCGGGCGGTTCAAGGTTGGCCAGCCAGTGACCGTTGAACTGTGGACCCAGCAGAACCAGCGCTTCGCCGGGCAGATTCGTGAACTGTCGCCGGCAGCCGACCCGAAATCCCGCACCTTCGCCGCGCGCATCTCGTTCACCAGCGGCAAAGTCCCGGCTGAGCTCGGGCAGAGCGCCCGGGTGTTTGTGCAATCGGCGGATGCCGTGCCGCTGTCGGTGCCGCTTTCGGCCCTGACTGCCGAGAACGGCGCGACCTACGTCTGGGTCGTCAACGCCAACAACACCCTGAAAAAGACCCCGGTGCGCATCGGCCCGTTCGGCGAGAAAAGTGTGCCGGTGCTCGAAGGCCTGAATGCCAGCGACTGGGTGGTGGCCGCCGGTGTTCACGTATTGCTCGAAGGTCAGCAGGTGCGGCCTGTGGATCGCTCCAACCGAGTGGTCAATCTGGCGGACAAGGAGTAAGTCCCGATGCGCTTCAACCTTTCTGAATGGGCGCTGCGTAATCGCCAGATCGTACTGTTCCTGATGCTTTTGCTGGCCATCGTCGGCGCGTTGTCCTACACCAAGCTCGGCCAGAGCGAAGACCCGCCGTTCACCTTCAAGGCCATGGTCATCCAGACCCGCTGGCCGGGAGCGACCGCGCAGGAAGTCTCGCGCCAGGTCACTGAACGCATCGAAAAGAAATTGATGGAAACCGGCGAGTACGAACGCATCGTGTCGTTCTCCCGCCCGGGTGAGTCGCAGGTCACGTTTATTGCCCGCGATTCGATGCATTCCAAGGAAATCCCTGACCTCTGGTACCAGGTGCGCAAGAAGGTCAGTGACATTCGTCAAACCTTGCCGCCGGATATTCAGGGGCCGTTCTTCAACGATGAATTCGGCACCACGTTCGGCAACATCTATGCGCTGACCGGCGACGGTTTCGATTACGCGGTGCTCAAGGATTACGCCGACCGTATCCAGATTCAGCTGCAACGAGTCAAAGATGTCGGCAAGGTCGATCTGCTCGGTTTGCAGGACGAGAAGATTTGGGTCGAGTTGTCCAACGTCAAACTCGCCACCCTTGGCTTGCCACTGGCGGCCGTGCAGCAAGCGCTGCAAGAGCAGAACGCGGTGTCCACCGCCGGGTTCTTTGAAACCGGCAGCGAGCGCGTGCAACTGCGGGTCTCGGGGAATTTTCAGACGGTCGAGGAGATCAAGAACTTCCCGATCCGTGTCGGTGACCGGACGTTCCGCATCTCCGATGTCGCCGATGTGCATCGCGGTTTCAACGATCCACCGGCGCCGCGCATGCGCTTCATGGGTGAAGATGCCATTGGCCTCGCAGTAGCGATGAAGGACGGCGGCGACATTCTGGTGCTGGGCAAAGCGCTGGAAGGCGAGTTCTCGCGCCTGCAGAAAAACCTTCCGGCCGGCATGCAATTGCGCAAGGTGTCCGACCAACCGGCGGCAGTGAAAACCGGGGTCGGCGAGTTCGTCCAGGTGCTGGTCGAGGCACTCGCGATCGTGTTGCTGGTGAGCTTCTTCTCCCTCGGCGTGCGCACCGGCATGGTGGTTGCGCTGACCATTCCGCTGGTGCTGGCGATGACCTTCGCCTGCATGTATTACCTCGGCATCGGTCTGCACAAGATCTCGCTCGGCGCGCTGGTGCTGGCGCTGGGCTTGCTGGTGGACGACGCGATCATCGCCGTGGAAATGATGGCGATCAAAATGGAACAGGGCTTCGACCGGATCAAGGCCGCGAGCTACGCCTGGACCAGCACCGCGTTCCCGATGCTCACCGGTACGCTGATTACCGCCGCCGGCTTCCTGCCGATTGCCACCGCGCAGTCCGGCACCGGCGAATACACCCGTTCGATCTTTCAGGTAGTGACCATCGCCTTGCTCGCCTCATGGGTGGCAGCGGTGATGTTCGTGCCGTATCTGGGGGAAAAACTCCTGCCGGATCTGGCAAAGATTCATGCGGCCAAACACGGCACGGCTGACGGGCAAGCCGACCCGTATGGCACGCCGTTTTATCAACGGGTTCGACGTCTGGTGGAGTGGTGCGTGGCGCACCGCAAAACCGTGATTGTGCTGACAGTGGGGCTGTTTATTGCGTCGGTGATGCTGTTCCGTTTCGTCCCGCAGCAGTTCTTCCCGGCCTCCAATCGATTGGAGTTGATGGTCGATCTGAAACTCGCTGAAGGGGCGTCGCTGGCCAACACCACGGCCGAGGTCAAACGCCTGGAGGCGATGCTCAAGGATCACGCCGGCATCGATAACTATGTGGCGTATGTCGGCACCGGTTCGCCGCGCTTCTACCTGCCGCTGGATCAACAACTGCCGGCGGCGAGCTTCGCTCAGTTTGTGGTATTGGCGAAAAACATCGAGGAGCGCGAGACCCTGCGCACCTGGTTGATCGAGACCCTTAACGAGCAATTCCCGACTCTGCGTTCGCGGGTCACGCGTCTGGAAAACGGCCCGCCGGTTGGTTATCCGGTGCAGTTTCGCGTCACCGGTGAGCACATCGAGGAAGTCCGTGCGCTGGCGCGCAAAGTGGCGGCCAAGGTGCGCGAGAACCCGCATGTGGTCAACGTGCACTTGGATTGGGAAGAGCCGAGCAAAGTGGTGTACCTGAACATCGATCAGGATCGTGCGCGAGCGCTCGGTGTGAGCACGGCCAATCTGGCGAAATTCCTCCAGAGTTCGCTGACCGGCTCGAGTGTCAGCCAGTACCGCGAGGACAACGAGTTGATCGAGATTCTGCTGCGCGGCACGGTGCATGAGCGCACCGAGTTGACGTTGCTGCCGAGTCTGGCGGTGCCGACCGATAACGGTCGCAGTGTGGCGCTGTCGCAGATTGCCACGCTGGAATACGGGTTTGAGGAAGGGATCATCTGGCACCGTAATCGTCTGCCGACCGTGACAGTGCGTGCCGACATTTATGGCAAGGAGCAGCCGGCGACGCTGGTCAAGCAGATCGAGCCGACGCTGGATCCGATCCGTGCCGAATTGCCTGACGGGTATCTGCTGGATGTTGGCGGTACGGTGGAGGATTCGGAGCGTGGGCAGAAGTCGGTGAATGCCGGGGTGCCGATGTTCATTGTGGTGGTGCTGACGTTGCTGATGGTGCAATTGCGCAGTTTCTCGCGCACGGCGATGGTGTTTCTGACGGCGCCGCTGGGGTTGATCGGGGTGGTGTTGTTTCTGATGGTGTTCCGCCAGCCGTTCGGGTTTGTGGCGATGCTGGGGACGATTGCGCTGTCGGGGATGATCATGCGTAACTCGGTGATTCTGGTGGATCAGATCGAGCAGGATATTGCCTCTGGTCTCAAGCCTTGGCAGGCGATTATCGAGGCGACGGTGCGGCGGTTTCGGCCGATTGTGTTGACGGCTTTGGCGGCGGTGCTGGCGATGATTCCTTTGTCGCGCAGTGTGTTTTTCGGGCCGATGGCGGTGGCGATCATGGGGGGGTTGATTGTGGCTACGGCTTTGACGCTTTTGTTTTTGCCTGCGTTGTATGCGGCCTGGTTCCGGGTGCGTCGGGAGGGGTGAGGCTTTTGGACTTGGCTGCCTTTGGGCCGACCAGGTTCTGGGTGTTCTTTGTGAATATCCGTTTCTTCGGGGGTTGCGGCTGGCGGTTTCGCCCTTACGGCGACTCCCTTTGGCAAACGCCCCAAAGGAAGCAAAGGTCTTGGCCCCGGCGTACGGCCCTCGCTTAGGCTCGGGTTCCTTCGTTGCGGGGTTCATCCGGGGGCATCGCCTCCGGTTTGCTTCGCTGCACCTCCTCTCGATGTGTTCGACTTCGTCGAACGGTCGCTGCGCTCCCACCCCCGGATAAACCCCTCCACTCAGCCTGCCGAAGGGGCCGGCAAGGCAAGATCAAAAGCTTTCGGCGAGCTGACACTCGGCCATTTGAGTGGTGAAGAGCATGCGGTCTGTCTGGACTGCTTTGCTTTTCTGTGGGAGCTGGCTTGCCAGCGAAGGCGGCCTGACAGCCGACCAGGCTCTAACTGACTCACCCAACCCACTGTAGGAGTGAGCCTGCTCACGATGGCGGCCTGACAGCCGACCAATCTCCAACTGACCGCAGCCAATCCCAGTGTGGGAACTGGCTTGCCAGCGATGGCGGCCTAGTAGCCGACCACTCTCCAACTGCCTGCACTCAATCCAACTGTGGGAGCGAGCTTGCTCGCAAAGGCGGCCTGACAGTCGACCAATCTCCAACTACCTGCACCCAATCCCACTGTAGGAGTGAGCCTGCTCGCGATGGTGGCCTGTCAGCCGACCAATCTCCAACTGACCGCAGCCAATCCCACTGTGGGAACTGGCTTGCCAGCGATGGCGGCCTAGTAGCCGACCAATCTCCAACTGCCTGCACTCAATTCAACTGTGGGAGCGGGCTTGCTCGCGAAGAGGCCTGCCCAGCCACCCAACCTCTTTGATCTGTTTAAAAATGTTCCAGATAACCAGAACCTTCCCACAAGGTTTTCAGGTTGCCCGTCGGAAGCGCGATCTCTAGCCTGAGTCTGTCGCTGCAAAAATCAGCGACCGGGTTTCGCAGCCCGGTTAAACTTCAGACGCACAGCGTCCACCATCCGAAAGCGGGCGCTTTTTTATGCCTGTGTCATGGCGGTTGTGCGCGGGATACCTTCGGGTATGCCGGGTGCCTGAAGTCCCGGTCTGCGAACCTGCGTACAGCCGCCACCCTGCATTCGTTTCGCAGCGAATGGTGGCGGCTCCACTACTTCAGGAGTTCCACCATGTTCAAACACACCCCAAATCCCCCAGAATCGGCACCCGAAACCACCCCCGAACGACCAACCGACCCCGTCTCCCCCTACGCCTTCCTCGATTCGCGCAAGCTCCACGACGCAGCCCTGCGTGCGCTCAATCACTACCTCCTGCCCCAGCCTGAAAAACAGCCCAAGCCCGTCAATCAGCCGAGCACAATCTTCACTGTCCTCCCCGAAGTCGATTCCGAGACCCTGCTGGCCCATGCCTGTGAAACGCTGGCGTCGGCCAATGTCATGGCCAGTGAGTTGGCGTTTACCCTGAGCGGCCCGACGTGCAGTCAGTTGCTGGGCATACAACAGATGATTTCGCTCGCTGAGCTGTCGGTTAACCGCGTCCTCGATCAGGTGGATCCGCAAGGCTGACCCACAATAAAAAGCCCGCTGACCTTCACCGGTTCAGCGGGCTTTTTCGTGCCGCGGCAAAAATTACAAGGTGCCGAACACTTTCTTCGCCAGCCCCGTCGCTGCAGCAGCCGGATTCTTGCGGATGGTTTCTTCCTGTTTGCCGATCATTTCGAACAGGCCATTGAGCGCTTGTTCGGTGACGTAGTTTTCGACGTTGGCGCTTTTCGCATCCACCACGCCCAGGGTCGCGGCCTGGCCGGCGAAGGCGTTGTATTTCTGCGCTACGCCGACCTTGTCGGTGGCTTGTTTGACGATGGGCAGGAACTTGGCGCGGATCTGCTCGCGGCTGGTTTTGTCCAGGTATTGGGTGGCCGAGTCAGTGCCGCCGCTGAGGATGCCTTTGGCGTCGGCCACGGTCATTTTCTTCACGGCGTCGACGAGGATCGGCTGGGCCTGGGTCACGGCGCTTTCTGCGGCCTTGTTCATCGCGGTTTCGAGTTCGTCGACCTGGGCGCCCATGCCGAAGGCTTTCATCTTGCCGGCGACTTTGCCGAGTTTGCCCGGCAGTTCGATTTTCACTTCCGGGTTGTTGCTGAAGCCGCCCGGGGTGCCGAGTTGTTTGACGGCGATTTGCGCGCCTTGGGTCAGGGCGTCCTTGAGGCCGCCGGTGGCGTCTTGTTGCGAGAGGTCGCTGAGCGACAGTGCCAGAGCGCTGGCAGAGATCATCAAGCCCGCGCACAGGCCGGCGAAGCGAAGGGTAGGGCGGAGCATGGCAGCTTCCTTGAAAGACAATTAGCGAATGGCGTCGACGCGGATTTTCAGCGGCTGCGGATCGTTGCCGTCCAGTTGCACGGCGTGGTTTTCGGTGGTGATGAACATCAACTCGCCGTTGACTTCGATGCGCGCGCTGACCGAGTAGCGGTGGCCGGGTTTGACTTGGGCCGGATCGTAACTCAAGTGGAACGGCAGCGGCACCTGGCCTTTGACCGGGCCTTTCTGTTCGTCGATGACCACCGCCGGTGCGTCGGCCAGCGACACGTCCTGCAGGCTCACGCTCAGGGTCGCGCTTGGTGGCAGGGCGATGCGTTGCAGGTAGAACACTTCGCCGTCGAGGCCGACTTTGCCGGCGGGGGTGGTCGACTGGCAGGCGCTCAACAGGGTGGCTGCGGCGAGAAGGGTGAGTTTTTTCATCGGGACCTCTGAGACGGTTGCGCCGGAAGAATCCCGGCGCCGAAGGAAATCTAGCGGATTTTGGTGCCAGCGTCAGTGAACAAACGTAAGGGTTTTTCCAGCCACTGCATTAATTTATGAAACGAAAGCGCGCTTGTGCTGGGCATCGCGGGAGCCAGTTCGACTTGTTCAGGCGAGATCACAAGACGTTGATGGTAGCGGTTTTCAATACCCGTCAGTGCATAGCGTTTACCGGGTATAACGCTGTCAGGATCATATTTCAGATAAAACCCGGAGACTGACTGTTCGTCCTGTTTGACACTTACCAGCTCAACTTCGGGAGACTCTGCTTCATGCAGACTGATGGTGACCGCTTCTTCTGGCGCAACAATTTCGGCTTCTTGAGCCTCGACATATAGAAAACCGATCGGGCTCAGGTGCAGGGTTTGGCGATGGGGAGTGTTGTTGACAGTGACGAAGTAGTCCTGCTCGATCAGCAAGGGTATTTGGTCATGAAGGATCTGCACATTGACTTGGTACCTGACGCCTACATCGCCGTAGTGATGAGGGAAGTCAAATTTCCAGCCGGCGTCGAAGATCGCAGCACGGTGCCAGTCCTTGATGTTAATAGGCGATTGGGAATTGAATACTTTGACGCTGACAATGGTTTCATTGACACCATCGGCAGGCGCATGGAATTCGGGCGGTAGGCGGAAGTCCAGGATTACTGCGCAAGTTTCTTCGTTTAACAGGCTCATCTCGATATCCGTATCGTGATTGGTGGAGTGAGCCTATTAATCCATGAATCAACTAACGGGGCCATTGAAGTGCGCGCCCGTTAGTTGTCAGCAAGTTTCAGACTTGTGGTGTATCCGCTGTTTCGGCGGCATCTTCACTGCGGTGCAAAGCCACCTGACGAATCGACAGGCGAATCTCCGCCGGCAACACGCGTTTGGCCGCGCCTTCGGCCAGTTCGCCGAGCAGTTCGTGGTAGCTGAGCTTGCCCGCTTCGTCGCGGCGCAGCACGTCGAGGTCGAGCAGGGTCTGGATGAAGTGGCGGAACAGGCTCTTGTCGAAGAACTCCGGGGCATTCAAGCCGTGGAGGATCGACAGGCGCTGGGCCATGACCGTACACAGGTCTTCCAGCTCTTCGGCGCTGATGCTGTTCTGGCCGCTGTTGAGCAGCAGGGACACGGTCATGTAGAAGCGCTGCAGGGTCTGCGCGATGCTTTTCGACAGCAGGGTCAGCAGCACAAAGTGCCGTGAACTTGGCGCCGGGCGCATATACACGTCCTTCTCGAAACGCAGCAGGCCTTGCTCGACGAACGCTTCCAGCCATTGCTCGACCACGCCGTCCAGTTCCTCCAGGCTCCAGCGAATGAACAGCTCCGATTGCAAGTACGGATACAACGCGCGGGTGTAGCGCAGGATCTGCTCGCGGCTCATGCGCGAGGTGCTCTGGAAGAAGCTCGCCAGCAGCGCCGGCAAGGCGAAGATGTGCAGCACGTTGTTGCGGTAGTAGGTCATCAGGACGGCGTTCTGCTCGTCCAGATAGAGAATCTTGCCCAACGCATCGTTCTGTTCGGACAGCAGATCCATGTCCTTCACATGCTCGATCAGCGCACGGCCATCGCCTTCCGGCAGGGTCGTGTGCGGCGAGTAAGGGACTTTGCGCAGCAACGCCAGATACAGATCCAGCACTCGTGCCATGGCCCGATCGTCCAGCGCCAGACGCGTAGTCGAGAGCAGCGCCAGCGCCACCAGGTTGACCGGGTTGATCGCCGCTGCTTCGTTCAAGTGCTGCGCGACTTTCTCGCCAAGGCGGTTGGTGGTCTCGTTGAGCCACGCCGGTTTGTACTGCGGGCCGAGCTCCTGCTGGCGCCAGTCTGGCTGTTCGCTGTCGAGGAATTCCGCGAGTTTGATCGGCTCGCCGAAGTTCACCGCGACCTGACCGAAGCGCTGCTTGAGCGCGCCGATGACTTTGAAGATGTCGAAGATCGACTCTTTCTTCTTGCTCGCGCCACGTAGTTCGCCGAGGTAGGTGCGACCTTCCAGCACGCGCTCGTAACCGATGTACACCGGCACGAAAACGATCGGCATGCGCGACGAACGCAGGAAGCTGCGCATCGTGATCGCGAGCATGCCGGTTTTCGGTTGCAGCATGCGCCCGGTGCGCGAGCGGCCGCCCTCGACGAAGTACTCGACCGGGAAACCTTTGGTGAACAGGGTGTGCAGGTATTCGTTGAACACCGAGGTGTACAGCGGATTGCCCTTGAACGTGCGGCGCATGAAGAACGCGCCGCCACGACGCAGCAGGCTGCCGATCACCGGCATGTTCAGGTTGATTCCGGCGGCGATGTGCGGCGGTGTCAGGCCGTTGCGGAACAGCAGATACGAAAGCAGCAGGTAGTCGATGTGGCTGCGGTGGCACGGCACGTAGATCACTTCGTGACCCTGGGCGACCTTCTGCACGCCTTCGATGTGGTTGACCTTGATCCCGTCGTAGATCTTGTTCCAGAACCAGCTCAGCACCACTTCGAGGAAACGGATCGCGGTGTAGGTGTAGTCCGAGGCGATCTCGTTGCCGTAGCGCAACGCCTGAGCCTTGGCTTTTTCCGGGGAGATGTTCTCGCGTTCGGCTTCGTCGAGGATCGCTTGCTTGACCAGCGGCTGGTTGAGCAGGCCTTTGACCAGATTACGACGGTGCGAGATGTCCGGGCCGATGACGGCGGCTTTCAGATTGCGGAAGTGCACGCGCAGGATGCGCTGAGCCATGCGCACGGTGCGTTCGTGGCCCTTGTTGTGCTCGATCAGTTCACGCAGGTGGATCGGCGCGGAGAACTGCACGCGAGTCTTGCGCCCGAGGACGATGATGCTCAGCAGCCGACGCAGGCGCCCGGTGACCGCCCAGCTGTCGGCGAACAGCAGCTTCCACGGACTGTTTTCGCTGTCCGGCGACTGGCCCCAGAACACGCTGACCGGAATGATCTGCGCATCTTCGGCGGCGTTCTGGCTCAGGGCGCTGACCAGGCGGGTCAGGGTCGGCGGTGCGCCGCGCTTGTCCTGACGACCGAGCCAGTCCGGATCCGGCGTCAGATAGAAAAACGCCGCCGGTTCGATCAACGGCCCCACCGACACTGGCAGCACCGGACGCGGCAGGCCGGCCTTGGTGCACTCGGTGTCGACTACTGCCAGATCGGTGAGCGAGGGATTTTGCAGGACGTAGAACACCGGACGACTGCGGTCGAGGTTGAGGGTGAACGACGACTGGTTGATCGTCTCCGAGCGAACCCAGAGGTACAACAGTCGGCGCAAGGTGCCAAACACAAGACGGCGGAACGGGGAACGGGTCATACGGCTTCTGCGTGAGTGAATAAAACCGAGCGTTTGCTCGGGAGGTCGACAGTTTGCCGTATTCACCGAAAATCGGCAAAAAAGCGGCGAAGTAATCTCCTGTTGAGACTTTTTGCGCCTGTCATATACTCGGCAATCTGTCGCCGGGGCCCTTTATGGACGTCGGGCGCAGGCTGACGTTCCGCAAAGGCTTTCCTGCGAAAAGCCTGTTCAATAATAAAAAAGGAGTATGAACAGATGGCAACACGTGAAACCGGCAATGTGAAGTGGTTCAACGACGCCAAGGGCTACGGCTTCATTCAGCGCGACGACGGGGTGGACGTGTTCGTGCACTACCGCGCGATTCGCGGCGAAGGGCATCGCTCGCTGACTGAAGGTCAGCAGGTTGAGTATGCGGTGGTGGAAGGACAGAAGGGGTTGCAGGCCGAAGACGTGGTCGGATTGTAAACCGCACTCTTCGGGTCCTCAGAAAACACTGTGGGAGCGGGCTTGCCCGCGAAAGCGGTTTGTCAGCCACCTCTATTTTGGATGTGACGCCGCCTTCGCGGGCAAGCCCGCTCCCACAGATTTTGTGTACGGCTTTGTTATGCCGTTTTCCAGGTGATCTCTTCTTCACCGTCGGCGCTGATGCGAATCCAGCGATCAGCCGTTTCCTCACCCTCTTCCTCGACCCACGTTCCCGGTGCGCAACGCACTTCGACGTTCAGCGCGGCGAAAGCTGCACGGGCGCAGGCGATGTCGTCGTCCCATGGAGTCGCATCGCTTTCCAGGTACAGGCTGTTCCACTTGCCCACGGCTTTCGGCAGCCAGGTCACCGGGATGTTGCCGGCCTTGCACTTGTAGGTCTGGCCTTTCTGTACCCAGTCGCTGCACGGGCCCAGAGCCTCACCGAGCCAGGCGGAAATCGCCTTGTGGTCGACGTCGGCGTCTTTCAGGTAAATCTCGATATCCGGTTGGCGCATGGATGTCCTCACTGCGGGTCTGAAAAATCCATTCGCGGATTTAGCCGGCCCCGGGCACTTGCCCGAGACCAAAAGTTATTGAAGAACGAAATAATCGTAGCGCATCGATACGGTGGTCACGAACGGCTCGGCCTGTTCGATCACGGCGGCGCGGCGTTCGGCACTGGCGCGCCAGCCGTGGGGCGTCATCGCCAGCAGGTTGGCGCGATCCTCGGGCTTGTCCAGCGTCAGTTTGAATTCCAGGGTTTCGCTGTGCGCCAGCGCCATACCTTCGGGCACTAATGCCAGATGCTTGTCGTCGGTGTATTCGCGCACTTCGTCGTACAGGCGTTCGCGCAACTCCATCAGGTGGCCGCTGGTCGGGCCGACCTTCATCAGGCCGCCGCCGACGCTGAGCAGGCGCTTGGCTTCTGCCCAGTCCAGAGGGCTGAAAACGCTGGCGAGAAACTGGCAACTGCCCGATGCCAACGGCACGCGGGCCATGCTGGCGATCAACCAGGTGATTGCCGGATTACGCTTGCAGGCGCGTTTCACCGCCTCGCGGGAGATGTCCAGTGCGTAGCCATCGGCGTCCGGCAGGGCCTCGGCGATCTGTGCGGTGTAGTAACCCTCGCCACAGCCGATATCGACCCAGCGCGCTGGCGCATAACTCGCCGCCAGCTCGGCCAGACGCTTGGCCACCGGCGCGTAATGCCCGGCATTCAGGAAGTCGCGGCGCGCCTCGACCATCGCCTGATTGTCGCCAGGGTCACGGCTGTTCTTGTGCTGCACCGGCAACAGATTCAGGTAGCCCTGACGCGCACGGTCGAAGCGGTGGCCTGCGGGGCAGACCACGCCGTTGTCGACGCTGTTCAGCGGTTCACTGCAGATCGGGCACGCGAGCATCAGGCGAGCAACTTGATCAGGGTCTGGTAGTAGATCTCGGTCAGCACGTCGAGATCGGCCGCCAGCACACGCTCGTTGACCTGGTGGATGGTCGCGTTGACGGGGCCCAGTTCAACAACCTGCGTGCCCATGGTCGCGATGAAGCGGCCATCGGAAGTGCCGCCGCTGGTCGACGCCTTGGTCTCACGGCCGGTGATGTCCTTGATGCTCGACGACACCGCGTCGAGCAGCGCGCCCGGCTCGGTGAGGAACGGCAGGCCGGACAGCGCCCAGTCGATGTGCCAATCCAGATTGTGTTTGTCGAGGATGTCGGCCACGCGTTTCTGCAGGCCTTCGACGGTGGATTCGGTGGAGAAGCGGAAGTTGAACACCGCCACCAGATCACCCGGGATCACGTTGGTCGCGCCGGTGCCGGAGTTGAGGTTGGAAATCTGGAAACTGGTCGGCGGGAAGAAATCGTTGCCGTGATCCCAGTGCTCGGCGGCCAGTTCGGCCAAGGCCGGGGCGGCGAGGTGGATCGGGTTCTTCGCCAGATGCGGGTAGGCCACGTGACCCTGCACACCGCGCACAATGAGCTTGGCGCCCAGCGAGCCGCGACGACCGTTTTTCACCACGTCACCGACCAGTGTGGTGCTCGACGGTTCGCCGACGATGCACCAGTCCAGACGTTCCTTGCGCGCCACCAGACGTTCCACCACAGCCTTGGTGCCGTGGTGCGCCGGGCCTTCTTCGTCGCTGGTGATGAGGAACGCGACCTTGCCCTTGTGGTTCGGGTAGTCGGCGACAAAGCGCTCGGCGGCGACGGTCATCGACGCCAGGCTGCCTTTCATGTCCGCTGCGCCACGGCCGCAGAGCATGCCGTGTTCATCGATCACCGCGTTGAACGGGTCGATCTGCCAGGCGGTCACCGGACCGGTCGGCACCACGTCGGTGTGGCCGGCGAAGCACAGCACCGGGCCGTCGTCGTTGCCGTGGGTGGCCCAGAAGTTATCCACGTCCTCGATGCGCATCGGCTCGAGGGTGAAACCGGCATCGCCCAGGCGCTGCATCATCTGCTTCTGGCAATCGGCGTCGACCGGCGTCACGGACGGACGGCGGATCAGGTCGATGGCGAGTTGAAGGGTCGGCGAAAGGTCGGCGTGGGCCGTCATGGAAAACTCCGGAGTCATGAATGTGGGCGCGGACTAACAATGTGGGAGCGAGCCTGCTCGCGAATGCGGTGTGTCAGTCAACATAATCGGTGAATGTTACAAAGCCTTCGCGAGCAGGCTCGCTCCCACAGGGATTAGAGGAGTGCCCCGCAAAATGGCGGTTATCTTAAAGCAAAACGGCGACCATTGGCCGCCGTTTAGTGGATCAAAGAGGAATTAGACGACAGGCGCCGGTTCAGGCGCTGTCGCAGGTTTTGGCAGCGACGAGAGGAACGCCATGATCAGCGCGGCCAGGTATGGCAGCGACTGCACCAGCAGCATTGCGACCCAGAAGCGCATGTCGTTGCTCGGAATGCCCTGTACCAGGTAGATCCCCAGCGCCGCGCCCCACAACAGCAGCATGATGAACAGCTCTTCCCGTGCTTCGGAAATCGCCACCCAGAAGCCATGGTTGTCGGCGTTTTTCGGTGTGCGGAAGAACGGAATGCTGCTGGTGAAGAAGCCGTACAGCACCGCTTTGGCGATGGTGTGCGACAACGCCAGGCCAGCCAGTGCGGCGCAGAACGCATCTTTGAGGTTCACGCCCACGGCGCGACGGTAGAGGAAGATGATCTTGCCGACCTTGAACACGAACAGCGCCAGCGGCGGGATTGCGAAAATCAGCAGCGGCGGATCGACCCGTTGCGGCACGATGATCATCGCCGCCGACCACAGCAGGGCGCCGACGGTGAAGAAGATGTTCATGCCGTCCGCGACCCATGGCAGCCACCCCGCGAGGAAGTGGTAACGCTGGCCACGGGTCAGTTCGGTGTCCTTGCCGCGCAGCAGGCTGCGGGTGTGGCGCTTGATGATCTGGATTGCGCCATAGGCCCAGCGGAAACGCTGCTTCTTGAAGTCGATGAAGGTGTCCGGCATCAGACCCTTGCCGTAGCTGTCGTGGTAATACGCCGCCGACAGGCCTTTTTCGAACACGCGCAGACCGAGTTCGGCGTCTTCACAGATGCACCAGTCGGCCCAGCCCAGCTCTTCCAGAACCGAACGGCGGGTCATGGTCATGGTGCCGTGCTGAATGATCGCGTCGCGGTCGTTACGGGTGACCATGCCGATGTGGAAGAAGCCTTTGTATTCGGCGTAGCAGAGCTTCTTGAAGGTGCTTTCGTTCTGGTCGCGGTAATCCTGCGGCGACTGCACCACGGCGATTTTCGGATCGGCGAAGTGCGGCACCATGTGCTTGAGCCAGTTCGGGTGCACGCAGTAGTCGGAATCGATCACCGCGATCACTTCGGCGTCCTTGGCGGTGTGCGGAATCAGGTAGTTCAGCGCACCGCCCTTGAACCCGGCCAGTGGTGATACGTGGAAGAACTTGAAGCGCGGGCCGAGGGTTGCGCAGTAGTCGCGCACCGGCTCCCAGACGGCCGGGTCTTTGGTGTTGTTGTCGATGATCAGGACTTCGTAGTCCGGGTAATCGAGGGCGGCCAGGGCGTCGAGGGTCTGTTTGACCATCTCCGGCGGCTCGTTGTAGCACGGTACGTGGATCGAGACTTTCGGTCTGTAGTCCGAATCGCCCACCACCGGCAGGAATTCACGCCGGCGCTTGTGGGTCCAGACCGCTTCGGCCAGTTCATGCGCCTCGGTCAGCAACACGATAAACACCCCGAGCGCACCCAGTGCCAGGAGGAAACCCACCGTCAGGCTGAACCACGTGCTGTATTGCTGGCTGTAGTCGTAACCGATCCACACCAGCACCGAACCGCAAAGGAACGCGATAAAGGTCAGGAAGGTGCGGCCACGCTGGCGCAGGGCCGAGCCGTCGATCATCAGCAGGGTCAGCGACAGCAGCGCCAGCACCACCGAACCGATGGCCAGCACGCGCCATTGCGGGATGGCGACGACCGGGCCTTCGAAGTTGAATTTCTGCTGGCGCGCGGCGTTGAACACGCCCCAATAAGCGCCCACCGAACCTTCGTCACTGGCCTTCCACGGCTGGTCGAACGCTTCGATCACGAAGTAGTTGAAGCCTTGGCGGTTGAGCTTGTTGACCAGTGTGCGCAGGTAGATCGCCTGATCCGCTGGCGACGCATCGGCGCCACCGCGCATGCGCCCGTTGCTCGGCCAGCCGACTTCGGACAGCAGCAGCGGCTTTTTCGGGAACAGCTTTTTCAGGTCACGGGCGCGGTCGAAGACGAACTGTCCGGCCTTGTCGACCGGGATGAATTCCCAGTACGGCAGCACGTGCGCAGCGATCAGGTCGACGTGCTTGGCCAGTTCCGGGTGTTCTTCCCAGACGTGCCACTGCTCGGAGGTGGTCACCGGCACTTTCACCGCCGCGCGCACGCGATCCAGCAGCACGCTCAGTTGCTCGGCAGTGATTTCCTTGCGGAAGATCGCCTCGTTACCGACCACCACACGAACCACGCTGCGCGAGGTGTTGGCCAGTTCGATGGCGCGCTGTATCTCGCGCTCGTTGCGTTCCTGATCGGGGCTGATCCAGATCCCGAGGGTCACGCGCAGACCGAATTCTTCCGCCAGTTTCGGGATGTCCTGCAGCGAACCGTCGACCGAGTAGATGCGGATGTTGTCCGTCAGCTTGCTCATGATCTCCAGGTCGCGGCGCATTTCGTCGTCAGTCGGATACTGATCCTTCTGCGGGAACTGGCCCTGCTGGAATGGCGAATAAGAGAAACCGGAGATCTGCTCCGGCCAGTTGGGCGCGGAGACCGGGCGATTGATCAGCGCCCAGAAACCGGTGAACAGGGCGGCGATTGCCAGAACCACCACCAGGTTGAGACCAAATTTACGCGATGACATAGCTATTTCGGGTTCCAAAGGCTGTGGAACGAAGGAACGGATCGGCTTACGCCAAAAGGGCGCGAATCCTACACCGGCAGTTCACTGCTCGTACACCGGGCAGGAAAATGCCCGACATTGGGCAGTCCAACCTGATTTAAGTTCTTTAGTAACAGCTTGTAAGAGAAAACTTTGTTGCTTAGTTATAGCAATTCCCAGTGGCGAGGGAGCTTGCTCCCGCTGGACTGCGAAGCAGGCCGCTTTCAAAGGGCCGCTTCGCGACCCGGCGGGAGCAAGCTCCCTCGCCACAAGGCTTGCGCAAAACGGCTGCGTTCACCGTTCATAGCGTCAAAGATGCTCTTGGCCGCCGACGGCCCTATAATGCGCGCCGGTTTTTGGGGTAATGGTCATGAGTACAGAAGATCCGCGGTTTGCAGGCATCGCCCGTTTGTATGGCATCGAGGGCCTCGAGCGCCTGCGTGCGGCCCATGTGGCGATTGTCGGCGTCGGTGGCGTCGGTTCCTGGGCGGCGGAAGCCATGGCCCGCTGTGGCGTCGGCGAGATTTCGCTGTTCGACCTCGATGACGTCTGCGTCAGCAACGCCAACCGCCAGTTGCACGCGCTGGACAGCACCGTCGGCAAACCCAAGGTCGAAGTGATGGCCGAGCGCCTGCGCGGGATCAATCCGGATTGCACCGTGCATGCGGTGGCGGACTTCGTGACGCGCGACACCATGGCCGAGTACATCACACCGAACATCGACTGCGTGATCGACTGCATCGACGCGGTCAACGCCAAGGCTGCGCTGATCGCCTGGTGCAAACGCCGCAAGATCCAGATCATCACCACTGGCGGTGCCGGTGGGCAGATTGATCCGACGCTGATTCAGGTCTGCGACCTCAACCGCACGTTCAATGACCCGCTGGCCTCGAAAGTGCGCTCGACGTTGCGTCGTGATTATGGCTTTTCGCGCACCGTGACCCGGCATTACAGCGTGCCGTGTGTGTTCTCCACCGAACAACTGCGCTATCCGAAACCGGACGGCAGCATCTGTTTGCAGAAGAGTTTTGTCGGCGACGGGGTGAAGCTCGACTGCGCTGGTGGCTTTGGCGCGGTGATGATGGTCACGGCGACGTTCGGCATGGTCGCGGCGACCAAGGCGGTGGACAAGATTGTGGCGGGTGTGCGGCGGCCAGCGGATCGGGTGAAGCCTCAGGTTTGATTCTGGGGCTGATGGCCTCATCGCGAGCAGGCTCACTCCTACAGGGGGACGCATTCCAATTGTAGGAGTGAGCCTGCTCGCGATGGCTGCGAAGCAGCCGCTTTATTTAGCCAACTCATTCATCCGCTGGAGCACGGCATTCAAGCCATTACTGCGCGACGGCGACAACTGCCGCGAAAGTCCCAGCTGATTGAACCACTCGGGCAAATCCACCTGCCGCAACTCGGCAGCGCTCAAGCCGTTGACCCGCAACAGCAGCAACGCCACCAACCCACGAATCATCCGCGCATCGCTGGCAGCGCTGAACTGCCAGTGACCGTCCTGCAACTCACCCACCAGCCACATTTGGCTCTCACAGCCATGCACGCGATTGGCTTCACATTTGTCCGCGTCATCCAGCGGCGGCAGACGATCGCCAAACTGCATCAGCAACCGCGCGCGTTGTTCCCAACCGGCGGCATTCTGAAAGGTCTGCAGCGCTTCGGCGGCGGGGAGCGGCAGGCTCATCGCAGCAACTCCAGGGCCTGATCCAACGCCTCGAAGAAACGCTCCAGATCCTCGGAATCGTTGTACAGCGCCAGCGACACGCGAATCGCCCCGGCCAGTTCGAAGCTTTTCAGCAACGGCATGGCGCAGTGATGCCCGGCGCGCACGGCGATACCTTGCTCGGTCAGCAAGTGCGCCAGATCGGCGTTGTGCACACCCTCGACGACGAAACTCGCCAGCGCCAATTGCGGCTTGCCCAGCAGACGAATGCCGTTGCGCGCGGCCAGGCCTTGCAGCAGGTAGGCGTGCAGCGCCGCTTCATGGGCCGACACCGCGTCCTGATCCAGGCCAGCCAGATAATCGAGGGTCGCGCCGAGGCCGATCACGCTGGCAATCGGCGGCGTGCCCGCTTCGAAGCCCAGCGGGGCAGGGCGGAAGCGTGCATCGTGATAGTTGGCTTCCAGCACCATTTCGCCGCCGAACTGCCACGGCTGCAGTTGCTCAAGCGCCTTGTTGCGCCCGAACAGCACGCCGAGGCCATCGGGGCCGTACAGCTTGTGGCTGGAAAACACATAGAAGTCGCAACCCAGCGCCTGCACATCGTGGCGACCATGCACCACACCCTGGGCGCCATCGACCACGGTCAGCGCGTTGTGCGCCTTGGCCATCGCCAGCAGCGCTGGTAGCGGTTGCCAGGCACCGAGCACGTTGGACAGCTGACTGACCGCCAGCAAGCGAGTGCGCGGGGTGATCAAACGCACGGCGGCGCCGAGGTCGATCACGCCGTCGGCGTCCAGCGGCAGGATCACCAGTTTCAGCTCGCGACGCTGTGCCAGTTGCTGCCACGGCAGCAGGTTGGCGTGATGCTCCAGGGCGCTGATGACAATTTCATCGCCCGGGTGGAAAAGATGTTCCAGGCCATAGGCCAGGAAATTCAGCGCACTGGTGGCGCCATGGGTGAAGATGATCTGCCCGCTGTCACCGGCATTCAGCCACTGGGCAACCTTGAGCCGACTGTCTTCGAACGCCTGCGTCGCGTGGGCGCCGGGCAGATGCTGCGCACGATGCACATTGGCCGCGCCGTTGGCGTAGTAATGCGTCAGTGCGTCGAGCAGGGCCTGGGGTTTTTGCGTGGTGGCGGCGTTGTCCAGATAGGTCTGGTCTTGCCGTTGCAGGGCGGCGATGGCCGGAAAGTCGGCGCGCCAGGGGGAGGGAATCATCATAGGTTCAGCCCTGTGAACTTGGGCGGGGTGTACACAAGGCACTGTGGGAGCGAGCCTGCTCGCGAAGCTTTTTGCGACCTCAAGGACGCCTTCGCGAGCAGGCTCGCTCCCACAAGTGCCTGCGGCACTTAGTTGTGAGCGTGCAGCGCTTCGTTCAGCTCGATCGCCGATTTGTGGGTCTTGCACTCCACGGCACCGGTTTCCGAATTGCGACGGAACAGCAGGTCGGTCTGACCGGCCAGCTCGCGCGCCTTTACAACCTTGACCAGATTGTTGTGCTCGTCCAACAGCGCGACCTTGGTGCCGGCGGTCACGTACAGGCCCGACTCGACGGTGTTGCGGTCGCCCAACGGGATACCGATACCGGCGTTGGCGCCGATCAGGCAGCCTTCGCCCACCTTGATCACGATGTTGCCGCCGCCCGACAGGGTGCCCATGGTCGAGCAGCCGCCGCCCAGGTCCGAACCCTTGCCGACGAACACGCCAGCGGACACGCGGCCTTCGATCATGCCCGGGCCTTCGGTGCCGGCGTTGAAGTTGATGAAGCCTTCGTGCATCACGGTAGTGCCTTCACCCACGTACGCACCCAGACGCAGACGTGCCGCGTCAGCGATACGCACACCGGCCGGCACCACGTAGTCGGTCATTTTCGGGAACTTGTCCACCGAGAACACTTCCAGCAGTTCGCCGCGCAGACGCGCTTCGAGTTGCAGTTCAGCCAGTTCGCTCAGGTCGATTGCACCCTGGCTGGTCCAGGCCACGTTCGGCAGCAGCGGGAAGATCCCGGCCAGGCTTACGCCGTGTGGCTTGACCAGACGATGCGACAGCAGGTGCAGCTTGAGGTACGCCTCTGGCGTCGAGGTCAGCTGTGCGTCTTCGGCCAGCAGGGTGGCGACCAGCGGCTTGTGGCTCTCGGCCAGACGGGTCAGCAGTTTGCCTTGAACGGCGTCGATGCCTTTGACCGCTTCAGCCAGTTGCGCAGCCTGCGCGGTGGTGAAGGTGATGGCCTGGTTGCCTTCGGTGTAACCGAGGATCGGCGCAACAGCGGCGACCAGTTCGGCCGACGGGTTGAGCAGTGGCTGAGCGTAGAACACTTCCAGCCAGGCGCCTTGACGGTTTTGCGTGCCGACACCAAAAGCGATGCTGAACAGAGAGTTGGACATGTGAATACCTCTAGCAATAAGTGACGGGCTGCTTACTTGAGTGCGGCCGCGTAGATGTCTGGCTTGAAGCCAATCAGGGTTCGGTCACCGAGATCGAGCACCGGGCGCTTGATCATCGAGGGTTGAGCGAGCATCAGTTCGATGGCTTTCGACTGGTCGAGATCGGCTTTACGTTCGTCGTCGAGTTTGCGAAAGGTCGTGCCTGCACGGTTCAACACCGTTTGCCAGCCGTGCTCGTCACACCATTGGGTCAGGTGCTCACGGTCGATACCGGCGGTTTTGTAGTCATGGAAGTCGTAGCTGACAGCGTGTTCATCGAGCCAGGTGCGCGCCTTCTTCATGGTGTCGCAGGCTTTGATGCCGAAAAGGTGCAACGTTTTACTTGAAACGGTCAAGGAATCGCCCCCTTTACAGGTGCTGGAAAAAAATGGTGTCGGATTATGCCATGACCAAAGCGTTTCGTCGGCCACGGTTGTCGTAACGCTGCAAAACCTGTGGGAGCGAGCCTGCTCGCGAAGGGGCCATGACAGGCAATATTTCTGTTGAAGGAGACACCGCATTCGCGAGCAGGCTCGCTCCCACAAGGGCAGTGCGACATAGGTGCAAACGCCAGACGCATCCTAAGCGGCTAATATGGCAGTTCAACGCTGTCGATTGTCTGAGATTTCCGCTTTATGCAAACCGCTTATACCGTCCTGATCCTGCTGATGCTGGTCAGCGTTTCGCGGCTGGTCGGACGGGTCGTCCCGCTGCCGCTGCCCCTCGTGCAAATCGCCGCCGGTGCCTTGCTGGCCTGGCCGACACTGGGCCTGCACGTCGCGCTGGACCCCGAATTGTTCCTGTTTCTGTTCCTGCCCCCGCTGCTGTTTTCCGACGGTTGGCGCATGCCCAAACGCGAGTTCTGGCATCTGCGCGGGCCGATCCTGACGCTGGCGGTTGGCCTGGTGCTGTTCACCGTGGTCGGCGCCGGGTACTTCATTCACTGGCTGTTGCCGAGCATTCCGCTGCCGGTGGCCTTCGCGCTGGCGGCCGTGCTCTCGCCGACTGACGCCGTGGCGGTCTCGGCGATCTCGCAGAACCGCTTGCCGACACCGCTGATGCACATCCTGCAAGGCGAGGCGTTGATGAACGATGCCTCGGGTCTGGTGACGTTCAAGTTTGCCTTGGTGGCGGCGGTGACCGGGGTGTTCTCGCTGGCCAATGCCAGCCTGACGTTCGTACTGGTGGCGGTCGGGGGCTTGGCCGTCGGCGTCGCGCTGAGCTGGCTGGTCGGGCGCTTGCGCGCGTGGATGATCGCCCGTGGCTGGGACGATCCGGCCACCCACGTGGTGTTCATGTTGCTGCTGCCGTTCGCCGCCTATGTACTGGCCGAGCGACTGGGCGCATCGGGGATTTTGTCGGCCGTCGCGGCGGGGATGATGCAGAGCTGGCTTGATCTGTTGCCGCGGCAGACCAGCACCCGGCTGCTCAATCGCAGCGTCTGGTCATTGCTCGAGTTTGCCTTCAACGGCCTGATCTTTCTGCTGCTGGGTCTGCAATTGCCGGACATCATCAAGGCCGTGGTCAGCCACGAACCGACGTTGTGGCCGACGCTGCTGTACCGTGGCCTCGACGTGGTGGCGATTTTCCTCGCGCTGGTGCTGTTGCGCTTTATCTGGGTACAGAGCATCTGGCGTCTGTCGGTACTGCTGCGACGGCTGCGCGGCAAGGGCGACCTGACGCAAGTGCCGACCGCGCGATCCTGCTGGTTGCTGACTGTCGGCGGAGTGCGCGGGGCGGTGACGCTGGCCGGTGTGATGTCGGTGCCGATGTTGATGGGTAGCGAGGCGTTCCCCGAGCGCGATCTGCTGATCTTCATCGCCGCCGGGGTGATTCTGTTGTCGCTGATTTGCGCCTGCATCGCCCTGCCGTTGCTGCTGCGCGGCATCGAGAAAAGCCCGGACGACAAGCGCCGCCAGGAAGTGCGCGACGCCTGGCGCAAGACCGCCGAGGCGGCGATCCATGCGCTGGAAACCGAAGAGGTCGGCCCGCAGGATGCGGCGCAGGCCGCACTCTCGGCGGAACTCAAGGCGCGGATCATGTCCGAGTATCGTCATCAGCTCGACGTGTTCAATGATTCGGCCGAAGCCCAGGCGCTGGCGTTCCAGATGGATCTGCTGGAACGCCGCTTGCGCTTGAAGGCGTTGCGGGCGCAACGCCTGGAGCTGTATAGCCTCAGCCGTCAGCACCAGATCGGTGATGACGTGTTGCGCGAGGTTTTGGCAGACCTGGATTTAAGCGAAGCGAATCTGGGGCAGGTCAAATAGCCGACACGGACCTGATGCGCTCACTCACCCACGGGGCAGGGATAAGCGTTCGCCATGAAGATTTTGTCCTTTTCGCTGAGATCCAGATTGATGAAGAGCTGGAAGTCTCCGATGGTCCAGGACTGGCTGATGCGATAGTGCATGATCGACTTTGGATCGTATTCCGAATAAATGCTTTCGTCGGGATTGCCGCGGTCAAAGTACCAGTCGTGCAGGCGTTTGCGCGTCACGCTGGCCTGGTAGTCGTCTTCTTCCGGGTCGGCGGTGATTCCAAATTGTGCATAGATGGCTGGCTTGTCCCAGGGAATATCTGCCGTGGGATTGGTCTGTTCATGCTCCGCGCCCAGCATGTGCCCGAACTCATGCATGACATTGGCTGCGAAGTAACGTGCCTGACTGGGTGGATGGGGCCAGAGTGTCATGGTCGGTTCATCGGGATGTAGCAGAGCATCCGTACCTATCCGGGAGGAAAACGTTCCTTCCTGACTGAGTATGCGGATGTCGCCCACTTCACCTTCAACGAAATCGAATTTCAAGTTGATGTGCGGCAACCAGTTGCTGGCAGCGGCAATGGTCGCGTCCTTGAATTCCTGCGTACCGTTGAGGAAGGCGATGCGGAGAGTGCTGCCGGGAGTCCAGAATTTTGCCGGATTGTTTTTAGCCCACATTTTACTGAACCTCCGAAGTGCATTTGATGTTGCGGGAGGTGCGTGTGGTTTCGGTTTTTTTGTTTGGCTGAAGCCGGGTTGAGTGCATAACTGAACATCCATGTTTTCGTTCGTCATATGTAACTTCTCGGGCTGCTTTTTGTTCCCGGAAAGTCGCTTTGAATGAAGGATGCTAGTTGCTGCGCCTGAGCAGGTAAATTGGATATGTGTACGATTTTATGACGGATTACCGTGCCAACAGAACTGGCACGGTAAAGATGTGATTCAACGTGGATAAATCAACCGCATGAGCTGTTTGTCTTTATCACTGATTTCGCGATTGATCGGATTCGCCCAATTGCCAAGCGTCAAATTGTTGGGGACAGGATGGTGCATGATGGATTTTCGATCGTATGGCAAGTAAAGCGCGTCGGCATCGTCAAAAGGCGTAAATATATTGTCGTCAACTTCGCCTCGCGACAGTGGATTCATCGGTCTGTTCTGGTAGTAGTTGTAAACATTTTCTTTATTCCAGGGGATTTGCGCCTTGGGGTGCTGGTGTTCGTGCATCGCGCCGAGTGCGTGGCCAAACTCGTGGATGACGACCGTCTCGAAGTCTTCGTGTTCGGGGTCGATGCCAAGGTTCATGGTTGGCGTGTCAGGAAACATATCCAGTGCATCGGTACCCAGAAATGAACTGTTCACCACACCCTCGGTGGCGATTCGGATCTCACCCTCTACGCCTTCAACGAACTCAAACTTCAAACTGATATAAGGAAGCCATTTTTCGGCAGCGGCAATGATTTTATCTTTGTGTTCCGGAGTTGGGTTATCCATGAAAGCTATTTTCAGAGTGTGTCGGCTTGGCCAAAGTTTGTCGTAGTGCACCAACGAGCGTTTTTTTCGGCTGTTGTTAAGGGCGCTGGATTTGAGTTCTTTAGCCGGTTGTTGCAGCGTGCAATATTGAAAGTTGTCCATGCTTTGTCTTGCTCCTTGATTTGTCTTTTTGGTTGTTTCGCGCATGCAAAAAACCACTGCGCGAGATTAAGCTTCGGGCAGTGTCTGGAGTAGTCGTAAAGTGGTTTTAAATGTAACTTGAGAGGTATGTCCGTGCCAGATGACTGGCACGGACATTAAAAACTCAGTGTTGGCGGGTGATGAAGTCGCGGATCCGTTCTGCAGCTTCAACACATTCAGCCAAAGGCGCAACCAGTGCCATGCGCACGCGCCCGGCGCCCGGATTCACGCCGTCGACCTCGCGCGACAGATACGAGCCTGGCACGACAGTCACATGTTCCTGCTCGAACAGGTCGCGGCAGAATGCGGCATCGTCACCGGCCACGTTCGGCCAGAGGTAGAAGCTGCCGTCCGGACGCTGTACGTCCATCACCGGGCTGAGAATTGCCAGCACTGCGTCGAACTTCTCGCGGTACAGCGCACGGTTGGCGCGTACATGCACTTCGTCATTCCACGCCGCAACGCTGGCCAGTTGGGTTTGCACCGGCATCGCGCAGCCGTGGTAGGTGCGGTACAGCAGGAAACCCTTGAGGATATCCGCGTCACCGGCGACGAACCCGGAGCGCAGGCCCGGCAGATTGGAGCGCTTGGACAGGCTGTGGAACACCACGCAACGCTTGAAGTCCTTGCGGCCCAGTTCGACGCAGGCGCTGAGCAGGCCCGGCGGCGGGGTCTGTTCGTCGAAGTACAGTTCGCTGTAGCACTCGTCGGCGGCGATCACAAAGTCGTATTCGTCGGCCAGGGCGATGAGTTTTTTCAGTACATCAACCGGGATCAGCGCGCCGGTCGGGTTGCCTGGCGAGCACAGGAACAGGATCTGGCAGCGTTTCCAGATGTCTGGCGACACGGCGTCGAAATCCGGGTTGAAGCCGTTTTCGTCCAGGCACGGCAGGTAGTGCGGCTTGGCTCCGGCGAGGAACGCTGCGCCTTCGTAGATCTGATAGAACGGGTTCGGGCTGATCACCAGTGCATCGTCGCCACGGTTGACCACGGTCTGGGTGAAGGCGAACAGCGCTTCGCGGGTACCGTTGACCGGCAGCACATTGCGCGCCGGATCGATCCAGCCGCTCGGTACGCCAAAACGACGTTCGCACCAGCCGGCGATGGCTTCGCGCAGGGCCGGGATGCCGAGGGTGGTCGGATACACCGCCATCTGATCCAGATTGTTCGCCAGCGCTTCGGCGACAAAGCCTGGCGAGCGATGTTTCGGCTCGCCGATCGACAGGGCGATCGGGCGTTTGTCCGGGTTCGGCGTGACCGTGCCAAGCAGCGCGCGGAGTTTTTCGAACGGGTAGGGCTGGAGCTGGTTCAGAGCGTTGTTCATGGGGGCCTCGTTCAATGTGGGAGCGAGCTTGCTCGAGAAAGCGGTGTGTCAGTGAATGATGTGTTGCCTGACACACCGCTTTCGCGAGCAAGCCCGCTCCCACAGGGGGGAATTGCTGGATCAAATACTGATGCGCGAAAGCTTGATATCCGGTTCCTGATTGACGCTCAGTTGCTCGACGATTGCGTCCTGCAGGCGACTGCACAGCAGCGGGTCGGAGAGCGGCTGGTTGTGGGCGTCGGTGATGAAGAACACGTCTTCTACGCGTTCGCCCAGGGTCGCAATCTTGGCGTTCTGCAGCGACAGGTCGAACTCGAGGAAGATCCCGCCGATCCGTGCCAGCAGGCCCGGGCGATCCGGTGCCGTCAGTTCCAGCACTGTCACCGGACGCTGGGCGTCGTTGTGGATCGTCACCTGCGGCGCGAAGGCGAAGTGCTTGAGCTGGCGCGGCACCCGGCGTTGGATGATCGTCGGGTAATCGTCAGGATTGCGCAGCGCTTCGGTCAGACCGTCGCGAATCTGTTTGACCCGCGCCGGGTTGTCGCCGATCGAGTCGCCGTCGGTGTCGAGCACGATGTAGGTGTCGAGGGTGAACTGGCTGCTCGACGTGATGACCCGGGCGTCGTGAATGTTCAGGTTGAGCTGGTCCATCGCGGCCACGGTTACGGCGAAGAAGTCGTGCTGGTCCGGGGCGTAGATGAAGATCTGCGTGCCGCCCTCGAACTCGCGCTGGGTGGTTTCCTTGATCAGCACCAGCGGACCGCCATCGGCCGGCTGCTGCAGGATCGCGTCACTGTGCCAGGCCACATCGCCGGCTGTGTGACGCAGGAAATAGTCATCGCCCAACTGTGCCCACAACTGCTCGACATCGTCCGGATCAGTGCCACCGCGCACCAGGATGTCCAGCGCCGCACTCTGGGTCTGGCGGATCTGCTCTTCGCGATCCACCGGGTTTTCCAGGCCACGGCGCAGAGCGCGTTTGGTCTCGGTGTAGAGCTGGCGCAGCAGGCTGGCGCGCCACGAATTCCAAAGCGTCGGGTTGGTCGCGTTGATGTCGGCCACGGTAAGCACATACAGGTAATCCAGACGGGTTTCGTCGCTGACGATCTGCGCGAAGTCGTGGATCACCTGTGGATCGGACAGATCCTTGCGCTGCGCGGTGGTCGACATCACCAGATGGTTCTGCACCAGCCAGACGATCAGGCGGCTGTCCCACAGCGGCAACTGATGGCGCTGGCAGAACGCTTCGGCATCGACCGCGCCGATGTCGGAGTGGTCGCCATGCCGGCCCTTGCCGATGTCGTGATACAGGCCGGCCATGTAGATCAGTTCGGGCTTGGGCAGTTTGGCCATTAGCTTGGCGGCCAACGGGAATTTTTCCGACACCTGGGTGTACTGCAACTTACGCAGGTGCTTGATCAGGTTCAGCGTGTGCGCATCGACCGTATAGATGTGGAACAGGTCGTGCTGCATCTGCCCGACGATGAAACCGAACTCCGGCAGATAGCGCCCGAGGATGCCGTAACGGTTCATCCGGCGCAGGTTGCGGTGTACACCGATCTTGCACTTGAACAGCTCGATGAACAGGCTGGTGTTGCGGATATCGTTGCGGAAGTTGTCGTCGATCAGGTGCCGGTTCTCGCGCAGCAGACGAATGGTGTCGGCGCGCACGCCTTTGATTTCCGGCTGCTGGGCCATCAGCACGAAGATCTCGAGCATGGCGAACGGCGTGCGGCGGAACACGTTGTCGTTGCGTGCTTCGATGTAGCCGTCGTGCAGCTGGAAGCGCGAGTTGATCGGCTGCGGCGGTGCTTCGTCTTCCGGGGCGAGGATCACTTCCTCGAAGTGCTGGATGATCAGGTCGCTGAGCTGGGCGATGCTCATGACCACGCGGAAGTACTGCTGCATGAAGTTTTCGACGGCCTGTTTGGCGTCGTCGCCTTCAAAACCGAGCAGGCCGGCGATGGTCCGTTGATGATCGAACAAGAGGCGGTCTTCCGAGCGCCCGGCGAGCATGTGCAGGGCGTAACGCACTTTCCAGAGGAATTCCTGGGACGACGCCAATAGGGCGTTTTCGCTCTCGACCAGGAAACCTTCACCGGCGAGGGCGCGCAGGTTCAGGGTGCCGTACTGACGCCGGGCCACCCACAGAATCGTCTGGATATCCCGCAGGCCGCCGGGCGAGCCTTTGACGTTGGGTTCCAGGTTGTATTCGGTGTCGTTGTACTTGTGGTGACGGGCCTTTTGCTCGGCGCGTTTGGCCAGGAAAAACTCCTTGGCCGGCCACATGTGCGCGGTGCTGGTGACATCGAGCATGCGCTGGCGCAGGCGCTCGGGGCCGCAGATGGTGCGGCTTTCCATCAGGTTGGTGACCACGGTCAGGTCGGCGCGCGCCTCCTCGGCGCATTCGTCGACAGAGCGTACGCTCTGACCGACTTCCAGACCGATATCCCACAGCAGCGTCAGAAAACGCTCGATGGAATCGCGGAAGACTTCGTGATCGGCGCTGTCCAGCAGGATCAGCAGGTCGATGTCGGAATAGGGGTGCAACTCACCCCGGCCGTAGCCGCCGACCGCGACCAGCGCGATGTCGGCGTCTTCGCTCCAGTTGAACTGCTCCCAGGCTTTTTGCAGGATGTTGTCGACGAACCACGCACGGTCTTCGATCAGTCGGCGGATGTCGCGGCCGCTGCGAAAACGCGTGTCGAGGACCTCGCGCGCCTGGCGGATCGCCTTCTTGAACGCCGCGATGGGACTCGCTTTCAGGGCCAGTTCCGCCTGGAACTGGCCGCGGTCGAAGAGTTCGGGATCCACCTGCGGCATCGATTGGCTTTCCTTCTATAAGGCTGGAAACGTTCTTGGGATCAGGCCGAGACGCGCGGGATGGTGTCGTCGGCGCGCAGGGTGAAAATCTCGTAGCCGGTGTCGGTCACCAGCAGGGTGTGTTCCCACTGCGCCGAGAGTTTGCGGTCCTTGGTGATCGCGGTCCAGCCGTCGCCCAGTACCTTGGTGTCGGCCTTGCCCTGGTTGATCATCGGTTCGATGGTGAAGGTCATACCGGCCTTCAGTTCCATGCCGGTGCCGGCGCGACCGTAATGCAGGATCTGCGGCTCTTCGTGGAACACCTTGCCGATGCCGTGGCCGCAGAACTCGCGAACCACCGAGAAACCGTTCTTTTCCGCGTGCTTCTGGATGATTTCACCGATGTCGCCGAGGCGGCAGCCAGGTTTGACGATTTCGATCGCCTTGTACATGCATTCCTGAGTGACCTGCGACAGGCGTTCGGCCCAGACCGGCACTTCGCCAACGTGGAACATGCGGCTGGTGTCGCCGTGGTAGCCGTCCTTGATCACGGTGACGTCGATGTTCAGCGTGTCACCATTCTTCAGCGGCTTGTCATTCGGGATGCCGTGGCAGACGACGTGATTGATCGAGGTGCAGATCGACTTCGGGTAGCCTTTGTAGTTGAGCGGGGCAGGGATGGCCTGCTGCACGTTGACGATGTAGTCGTGGCAGATCTGGTTCAGTTGATCGGTGGTCACGCCCGGTTTGACGTGTTCGGCAATCATTTCCAGCACATCGGCGGCCAGTTTGCCGGCGACACGCATGCCAGCGATGTCCTCGGGGGTTTTGAGGTTGACGGTCATACAGGCTCTCTCTGCGCTCGGCGGCGCTTGCTGATACGGATAGGGTGGCAGGTGTGGGATTTGCGACCCTGAAAAACGCGATTCTACCAGACGAAAGGAGTAAATCCGCGCCTGCGTGCATCGCGTCTGTCTATACAATGGTGCGCTTGAAGGCGATTCCAAGGGGGCTGCGCCCATGTCCCTGGTGCGATTGCAGATTCCGGGTTCCGTTTCTGTGCACCCTGTGGTATAAAATGCGCCGCTTTCCGGGGATACCCCGAAAAGCTTAAATCCACACACGTGTCGACACGATGACCTGGGTGCTTTTGGCTTTATGCCACTGGTTGGTCATTGGGATACGTGGAGGCCAAACCCGACTTATTAAGGAACTATCATGTCCCAAGTCAACATGCGCGATATGCTGAAGGCCGGTGTGCACTTCGGTCACCAAACCCGTTACTGGAATCCGAAAATGGGTAAGTACATTTTCGGCGCGCGTAACAAGATTCACATCATCAACCTTGAAAAAACCCTGCCAATGTTCAACGAAGCTCTGACTTTCGTAGAGCGTCTGGCCCAGGGCAAAAACAAGATTCTGTTCGTCGGCACCAAGCGTTCCGCTGGCAAGATCGTTGCTGAAGAAGCAGCACGTTGCGGTTCGCCGTACGTCGATCACCGCTGGTTGGGCGGCATGCTGACCAACTTCAAAACCATTCGTGCTTCCATCAAGCGTCTGCGTGACCTTGAAGTTCAAGCCGAAGACGGTACTTTCGCCAAGCTGACCAAGAAAGAAGCGCTGATGCGCTCCCGTGACCTGGAAAAGCTGGATCGTTCGCTGGGCGGCATCAAGGACATGGGCGGTCTGCCAGACGCACTGTTCGTGATCGACGTTGACCACGAGCGCATCGCGATCACCGAAGCCAACAAGCTGGGCATCCCGGTCATCGGCGTTGTCGATACCAACAGCAGCCCGGAAGGCGTTGACTACATCATCCCAGGCAACGATGACGCAATCCGCGCTATCCAGCTGTACATGGGTTCGATGGCTGACGCAGTGATCCGTGGTCGCAACAATGTTGCTGGCGGCACTGTTGAATTCGCAGCTGAAGAAACTCAGGCTGCAGCTGAGTAATCGACGCCCTGGCGTTGACTCAGTAAGCAAAAAGGGGGCTTGGCCCCCTTTTTGCCACCTCGAAAACCGTTTGTTGGCGCCCACTTGTGGCAGCGCACCTCCTGCATTTGTAACGTGCAGCAGCTACAAGGTGTTTCGGGAAGAATTGAACGCCCGTTCGATCGGGTGGAATGGTTGAAAACCTATCCAAGAGGAATTTGAAAATGGCAGCAATTACTGCAGCGTTGGTTAAAGAACTGCGCGAGCGTACCGGCGAAGGCATGATGGACTGCAAGAAAGCCCTGGAAAAGGCTGACGGCGACATCGAAAAAGCCATTGATGACATGCGTGCTTCGGGCGCGATCAAGGCTGCGAAAAAGGCTGGCAACGTTGCCGCTGAAGGCGCAATCGCAATCAAGGACGACGGTAAAGCTGCCGTTATCCTGGAAGTGAACTCGCAGACCGACTTCCTGGCTCTGCAAGACGACTTCAAAAACTTCGTCGCTGCCAGCGTTGAAAAAGCTTTCGCTGACAAGCTGACCGACGCTGCTCCGCTGATCGCTTCGCAAGAAGCTGCTCGCGAAGCACTGGTTGCCAAAGTAGGCGAGAACGTCAACATCCGTCGTCTGGCCCGTATCGAAGGTGACGTTGTCGGTTCTTACCTGCACGGCAACAAGATCGGTGTCGTTGTGGCTCTGAAAGGCGGTGACGTCGAGCTGGCCAAAGACATCGCGATGCACGTAGCTGCCAGCAACCCTGAGTTCCTGCTGCCTTCGCAAGTTTCGGCTGAAGCGATCGAGCGTGAAAAAGCTGTGTTCCTGCAGCTGAACGAAGAGAAGATCAAAGGCAAGCCAGAAAACATTGTTGAGAACATGGTCAAAGGCCGTATCAGCAAGTTCCTGGCAGAAGCAAGCCTGGTTGAGCAGGCGTTCGTCAAGAACCCTGAAATCAAGGTTGGCGAGCTGGCCAAGAAAGGCGGCGCAGAAATCGTTTCCTTCACCTACTTCAAAGTAGGCGAAGGCATCGAGAAGCCGGTCGACAACTTCGCTGAAGAAGTTGCTGCCCAGCTGGCTGCCGCCAAGCAATAAGACGGTTTTTCAACTGTCGCCCGAAAGAGGCTGCCCGCTCACGCGCGCAGCCTCTTTTCAGATGGGGTTACCATTTTTTAATTGGTTTCCACTGGGAACTGACTTACAAAGCCAGGTTCCGATGGCGCTGAAGCAGCGCCAAGCTAGAGTGAACGGCAGCTGTAAAACAGCTTGCACAGAATTTTTTAAATACGCCGCAGGAGAGATTCGCAATGGCTCAGCAGGGCAGTGGTTATCAGGCTCGCTATAAACGCATTCTACTCAAGCTTAGCGGCGAGGCCCTGATGGGCTCGGAAGAGTTCGGGATCGATCCAAAAGTGCTGGATCGGATGGCGCTGGAAGTCGGCCAACTGGTCGGCATCGGCGTACAGGTCGGTCTGGTGATCGGCGGTGGCAACCTGTTCCGTGGCGAGGCCTTGAGCAAGGCTGGCATGGATCGGGTGACAGGCGACCACATGGGCATGCTGGCCACTGTGATGAACGCCCTGGCCATGCGCGATGCGCTGGAACGTGCCAATATCTCAGCCATCGTGATGTCGGCCATTTCCATGGTTGGCGTGACCGATCACTATGATCGCCGCAAAGCCATGCGCCACCTGAACTCCAAGGACGTGGTGATCTTCGCCGCCGGTACCGGTAATCCGTTCTTTACCACGGATTCGGCAGCCTGCCTGCGTGCCATCGAAATCGATGCCGACGTCGTGCTGAAAGCGACCAAGGTTGATGGCGTTTACACCGCAGACCCGTTCAAAGACCCGCATGCCGAGAAGTTCGATCATCTGACTTATGATGAAGTGCTGGATCGCAAGCTGGGTGTAATGGATCTGACTGCAATCTGCCTGTGCCGCGATCACAAGATGCCGCTGCGCGTATTCAACATGAACAAGCCCGGCGCCCTGCTGAACATTGTGCACGGCGGCGCTGAAGGGACTTTGATCGAGGAAGGCCAACAATGATCAACGAAATCAAGAAAGACGCCCAAGCGCGTATGCAGAAATCCCTGGAATCTCTGAACCACGCGTTCGGCCAGATTCGTACCGGCAAGGCTCACCCGAGCATCCTCGGCAGCGTCATGGTGCCTTACTACGGCACTGACACCCCGCTGAGCAGCGTCGCCAACGTCACCGTGAAAGATTCGCGTACCCTGCAAGTCGTGGCCTTCGAGCGCAACATGCTCGCTGCCGTCGACAAGGCGATCCAGAGCGCCGGTCTGAACCTCAATCCGACCAACCTGGGTGAGTTGCTTTTGATCCCGATGCCTGCCCTCACCGAGGAAACGCGCAAGGGCTTCACCAAGCAGGCTCGTAGCGCAGCGGAAGACGCGCGCGTTGCCGTGCGCAACATTCGTCGTGACGCATTGGGTGAGCTTAAAAAGCTGGTCAAGGACAAGGAAATCAGTGAAGACGAAGAGCGTCGTGCCATCGCTGATATCGATAAGCTGACCAAAGAATCCGAGGCCCAGATCACCAAGGCCACGGACGAGAAAGAAAAAGACCTGATGGCCGTATAAGGGTCGAGCTTTTAATGGACAAGACCAAGCAGTCTGCGCCGTCCGCGGTGCCGCGCCATGTCGCGATCATCATGGATGGCAATAATCGCTGGGCGAAAAAACGCTTTATGCCGGGTGTCGCCGGGCATAAGGCCGGCGTGGATGCTGTGCGGGCAGTGATCGAGGTGTGCGCCGAGGCCAAGGTCGAAGTGCTCACCCTGTTCGCCTTTTCCAGTGAAAACTGGCAGCGCCCGGCCGATGAAGTCAGTGCCTTGATGGATTTGTTCTTCAAGGCGCTGCGTCGTGAGGCCAAGCGTCTGAACGACAACAACATCAGCTTGCGCATCATTGGCGATCGCTCGCGTTTCCATCCTGAGCTTCAGGCAGCGATGCGCGAAGCCGAGGCCATGACCGCTGGTGCCAACCGCTTCATTCTGCAGATCGCCGCCAACTACGGCGGTCAGTGGGATATTGCCCAGGCTGCGCAGCGTCTGGCGCGTGAAGTCCAGGCCGGGCATCTGCGTCCGGAAGACATCACACCGGATCTGCTGCAAACCTGTCTGGCCACCGGCGACCTGCCGTTGCCGGACCTGTGCATCCGCACCGGTGGCGAGCACCGCATCAGCAACTTCCTGCTGTGGCAACTGGCGTATGCCGAGTTGTACTTCTCCGACCTGTTCTGGCCGGACTTCAAACACGAAGCCATGCGCATCGCGCTGGCCGATTTCGCTTCGCGCCAGCGTCGCTTCGGTAAAACGAGCGAACAGGTCGAAGCTGGAGCCCGGGTTTAATGCTTAAACAACGAATCATCACTGCGCTGATCCTGCTGCCGATCGCTTTGTGCGGGTTTTTCCTGCTCGAAGGCTCCGGTTTTGCGCTGTTCATCGGTCTGGTCGTAAGCCTGGGCGCCTGGGAATGGGCACGCCTGGCGGGCTTTACCGCGCAGTCGTTCCGTGTCGGCTTTGCCGCTGTCGTCGCGCTGATGCTGTTCGTCATGTACGTCCTGCCGGGCCTCGCCCCTTGGGTGTTGGGCGCTTCGGTGTTGTGGTGGGCGGTGGCGACGTACCTGGTGCTGACGTACCCGCGCTCGAGCGAGCACTGGTCTACGGCGGCCACCAAACTGGTGATCGGCTTGCTGATCCTGTTGCCGGCCTGGCAAGGGCTGGTGCAGATCAAACAGTACCCGCTGGGTAACTGGCTGATCATGGCGGTGATGGTGCTGGTCTGGGGTGCCGACATCGGTGCTTACTTCTCCGGCCGTGCTTTCGGCAAGCGCAAGCTGGCGCCGCAAGTCAGCCCGGGTAAGAGCTGGGAAGGCGTTTATGGTGGTCTGGCGCTGAGTCTGGTGATCACCGCGATCGTCGGCCTGGTGCGTGACTGGACCGTGGCCGAACTGCTCAAGGGCTTGATCGGCGCTGCGTTGATCGTGTTCATTTCGGTGGTGGGCGACCTAACCGAAAGTATGTTCAAGCGCCAGTCCGGCATCAAGGACAGCAGCAACCTGCTGCCCGGTCATGGCGGTGTGCTTGATCGCATCGACAGCCTGACCGCTGCGATCCCGATTTTTGCCGTACTGCTGTGGATGGCTGCACCGTGAGCCGCCCGCAACAGATCACTGTTCTGGGGGCTACCGGTTCGATTGGCCTGAGCACCCTCGACGTTATCGCTCGGCATCCCGAGCGTTATCAGGTTTTCGCCCTGAGCGGTTTCACGCGCCTGAGCGAGTTGCTCGCCTTGTGCGTTCGCCATGTGCCTCAATTCGCGGTAGTGCCTGAAGTGGCGGCGGCGCGTGGTCTGCAGGACGACTTGCGGGCTGCCGGTCTGTCCACTCGTGTATTGGTCGGCGAGGAGGGCCTGTGCCAGGTTGCCTCCGCCCCTGAAGTCGATGCTGTGATGGCGGCCATTGTCGGCGCCGCGGGCCTGCGCCCGACGCTGGCGGCGGTGCAGGCCGGGAAGAAAATTCTCCTGGCCAACAAAGAGGCGCTGGTGATGTCTGGCGCGCTGTTCATGCAGGCCGTGCACAAGAGCGGTTCGGTGTTGCTGCCGATCGACAGCGAACACAACGCGATCTTCCAGTGCATGCCGCAGGATTTTGCCCGTGGACTGGGTGCGGTCGGCGTGCGGCGGATTCTGCTGACGGCTTCGGGCGGTCCTTTCCGGCAGACGCCGATGAGCGAGCTGGCGCATGTTTCGCCTGATCAGGCGTGTGCGCACCCGAACTGGTCGATGGGTCGCAAGATTTCGGTGGACTCGGCCAGCATGATGAACAAGGGCCTGGAGTTGATCGAGGCCTGCTGGCTGTTCGATGCCAAGCCGTCGCAGGTCGAGGTGGTGATCCATCCGCAGAGTGTGATTCACTCGCTGGTCGACTATGTGGATGGCTCGGTATTGGCGCAGTTGGGCAACCCTGACATGCGCACGCCGATTGCCAACGCATTGGCCTGGCCTGAGCGGATCGACTCGGGTGTGGCACCGCTGGATCTGTTTGCCGTTGCGCGCCTGGATTTCGAGGCGCCGGACGAACAGCGCTTCCCTTGTCTGCGCCTGGCGCGGCAGGCGGCGGAGGCTGGCAACAGCGCACCGGCCATGCTCAATGCGGCCAACGAAGTGGCAGTCGCGGCGTTTCTCGACGGACGCGTTGGTTATCTGGAAATCGCGAGTATCATCGAGGACGTGCTGAACCTCGAGCCAGTGGTTGCGCTTGAGGATCTGGATGCGGTGTTTACCGCAGACGCGAAAGCGCGGATTCTGGCGGAACAATGGCTTGATCGTCACGGCCGATAGCCGTTGCAGAACCATGGCGTCACGCGGCACTGAACAGGATTGCGGAGAAAGTAGATGAGCGCGCTCTATATGATTGCCGGCACCCTGATCGCTTTGGGTGTACTGGTCACCTTTCACGAATTCGGCCACTTCTGGGTCGCGCGTCGCTGTGGCGTCAAGGTTTTGCGTTTTTCCGTAGGCTTCGGCATGCCCCTGCTGCGCTGGCACGACAAGCAGGGCACTGAATTTGTTGTCGCCGCGATTCCGCTGGGTGGCTACGTCAAAATGCTCGATGAGCGTGAAGGCGAGGTGCCAGCCGATCAGCTTCATCAGTCCTTCAATCGCAAATCGGTTCGCCAGCGCATCGCTATTGTCGCGGCGGGACCGATCGCCAACTTCCTGCTGGCCTTGGTGTTTTTCTGGGTGCTGGCGATGCTCGGCAGTGAGCAGATCCGTCCGGTCATCGGTGCCGTCGAGTCCGGCAGCATCGCGGCCAAGGCCGGTTTGAGTGCCGGTCAGGAAATCGTCGCCATCGATGGTGAGCCGACTTCCGGCTGGGCGGCCGTCAATTTGCAGTTGGTTCGTCGTCTTGGGGAAAGCGGTTCCCTGCAATTGCTCGTGCGCGAGCAGGGCTCTACCGCTGACACGCCGCGCGAACTGGCGCTGGATCACTGGCTCAAAGGGGCTGATGAACCCGATCCGATTCGCTCGCTGGGTATTCGCCCATGGCGCCCGGCGTTGCCGCCGGTGCTGGCCGAGCTCGATCCAAAAGGTCCGGCGCAGGCCGCTGGTCTGAAAACCGGCGACCGCCTGTTGTCGCTCGATGGCCAGGCGCTGGGTGACTGGCAGCAAGTGGTTGATACCGTTCGTACGCGTCCTGATACCAAAATCTTGCTGCGCGTCGAGCGCGACGGTGCTCAAATCGTCGTCCCGGTGACCTTGGCTGCGCGTGGCGAAAGCAAGGCGCCGAGCGGTTATCTGGGTGCTGGCGTGAAAGCAGTGGACTGGCCGCCGGAAATGATCCGCGAGGTCAGTTATGGCCCGTTGGCCGCGATTGGCGAGGGTGCCCGGCGTACCTGGACCATGAGCATCCTGACGCTGGACTCACTGAAGAAAATGCTGTTTGGCGAGCTCTCGGTAAAAAACTTGAGTGGGCCGATAACCATTGCTAAAGTGGCGGGCGCTTCTGCCCAGTCGGGCGTTGCTGATTTCCTGAATTTCCTTGCTTATCTGAGTATTAGCCTGGGGGTTCTGAATTTGCTGCCCATTCCTGTACTGGATGGGGGGCATTTGTTGTTTTATCTGATTGAGTGGGTGCGTGGTCGCCCCTTGTCGGATCGGGTGCAAGGTTGGGGGGTGCAGATCGGTATCAGTTTGGTGGTCGGAGTGATGTTGCTTGCTCTGGTCAATGATCTGGGTCGACTGTAAAGCTTCGCTGAATTGCGAATCTGCCGCATTTTGCGGCAGTTTGTTTATTGCCAGTTGGAATAAGAAAGGACTTCATGAAACGTCTGCTGCTAACTGCGGTTCTCACCGTATTGATGATCGCCGAAGTTCACGCCGAGTCCTTCACTATCTCTGATATTCGCGTCAATGGCCTCCAGCGGGTCTCCGCGGGTAGCGTCTTTGGTGCCTTGCCGTTGAACGTCGGCGAGCAGGCGGATGATCGTCGCCTGGTGGAATCCACTCGTGCGTTGTTCAAAACCGGTTTCTTTCAAGATATCCAGCTGGGCCGCGAAGGCAACGTTCTGGTGATCACGGTCGTCGAACGTCCGTCGGTCGCCAGTATCGAGATCGAAGGCAACAAGGCGATCTCCACCGAAGACCTGATGAAGGGCCTCAAGCAGTCCGGTCTGTCCGAAGGTGAAATCTTCCAGCGCGCCACCCTCGAAGGTGTCCGTAACGAGCTGCAACGTCAGTACGTTGCCCAAGGCCGTTACTCGGCGACCGTCGACACCGAAGTGGTCTCGCAGCCGCGCAACCGCGTCGCGCTGAAAGTGAAGATCAACGAAGGCACCGTGGCGGCCATCCAGCACATCAACGTGGTGGGTAACACGGTCTTCCCTGATGACGATCTGATCGACCTGTTCGAGCTGAAAACCACCAACTGGCTGTCGTTCTTCAAGAACGACGACAAGTACGCCCGTGAAAAACTCTCCGGTGACCTGGAGCGCCTGCGTTCCTACTACCTGGACCGTGGCTACATCAACATGGATATCGCTTCGACCCAGGTGTCCATCACCCCGGACAAGAAGCACGTCTACATCACCGTCAACATCACCGAAGGCGAGAAGTACACCGTTCGTGACGTCAAGCTCAGCGGTGACCTGAAAGTGCCTGAAGACCAGGTCAAGTCGCTGTTGCTGGTGCAGAAAGGCCAGGTGTTCTCGCGCAAGCTGATGACCACCACCTCCGAACTGATCACCCGCCGTCTGGGTAACGAGGGTTACACCTTCGCCAACGTCAACGGCGTACCTCAGCCGCATGACGACGATCACACTGTGGACATCCTGTTCGCCGTCGATCCGGGCAAACGTGCCTACGTCAATCGCATCAACTTCCGCGGCAACACCAAGTCCGAGGACGAAGTGCTGCGTCGTGAAATGCGTCAGATGGAAGGTGGCTGGGCTTCGACCTACCTGATCGACCAGTCCAAGACCCGTCTGGAGCGTCTGGGCTTCTTCAAGGAAGTGAACGTTGAAACGCCGGCTGTACCGGGTGTCGACGACCAGGTTGACGTGAACTACGCCGTTGAAGAACAAGCTTCCGGTTCGATCACTGCCAGTGTCGGTTTCGCGCAGAGTGCCGGTCTGATCCTCGGTGGTTCGATCACCCAGAACAACTTCCTCGGTACCGGTAACCGTGTGAGCGTGGGCCTTACTCGCAGCGAATACCAGAGTCGCTACAACTTCGGCTACGTTGACCCCTACTGGACCGCCGATGGCGTGAGCCTGGGTTACAACGCGTTCTATCGCACCACCGACTACAAAGACCTCGACGTCGACGTAGCGAGCTATGCGGTAGACAGCCTGGGTGCCGGCGTCAACGTTGGCTACCCGATCAGCGAGACTTCGCGTCTGACCTTCGGTCTGTCCGCTCAGCAGGACAAGATCAAGACCGGTCAATACACCGTTGACGAGATTTTCGACTTCGTTAACAAGGAAGGCGACAACTACCTGAACTTCAAGGCTTCGGCCGGCTGGTCCGAGTCGACCCTGAACAAGGGCGTGCTGCCGACCCGTGGCCGTTCGCAGAGCCTGACGCTGGAAACCACGATCCCGGGCAGCGACCTGTCGTTCTACAAGCTCGACTACCGTGGTCAGTTGTTCCAGCCGATCACCGAAAACTACACCCTGCGTCTGCACACCGAACTGGGTTATGGCGACGGTTATGGTTCGACCGACGGCTTGCCGTTCTATGAAAACTACTATGCTGGTGGTTTCAACTCGGTACGTGGCTTCAAGGACAGTACGCTGGGTCCTCGCAGTACCCCGAGTCGTGGTGCCGGGGTTACAGGTAACGCCGGTACGCTGGCCGACCCGGATCAGGATCCGCTGCCGTTCGGTGGTAACGTGCTGATCCAGGGTGGTGTTGAAGTCCTGTTCCCGCTGCCATTCGTGAAAGATCAACGTTCCCTGCGCACCTCGGTATTCTGGGACGTGGGTAACGTGTTCGATTCGACTTGCAAGTCGACCAGCAACGCTGACGGTACAAAAGCCAACACTCAGTGCAACGACATCAGCCTGAGCAACATGGCCAGTTCCGTCGGTGTGGGCGTGACGTGGGTAACCGCACTGGGGCCTTTGAGCTTCGCGTTGGCCATGCCGATCAAGAAACCGGATGACGCTGAAACTCAAGTGTTCCAATTCTCCCTCGGCCAGACGTTCTAAGCGTCTGACCCAAGATAACGACAATGGATTTTGTAGGAGTGCATCGTGCGTAAGTTGACTCAATTGGTTCTCCTGGCCTCCGTACTGGTGGCAGGCCCGGCGTTCGCCGACATGAAAATCGCCGTTCTGAACTATCAGATGGCACTGCTGGAGTCCGACGCGGCCAAGAAATACGCCGTGGATGCCGAGAAGAAGTTCGGTCCGCAACTGACCAAGCTCAAGACGCTGGAAAGCAGCGCCAAGGGCATTCAGGACCGTCTGATGGCCGGTGGCGACAAGATGCAGCAGGGCGAGCGTGAGCGTCTGGAGCTTGAATTCAAGCAAAAGGCCCGTGACTTCCAGTTCCAGTCCAAGGAACTGAACGAAGCCAAGGCAGTTGCCGACCGCGAAATGCTCAAGCAACTGAAGCCGAAACTGGATAGCGCAGTGGAAGAAGTCATCAAAAAAGGTGGCTTTGACCTGGTGTTCGAGCGTGGCGCAGTGATCGATGTCAAACCTCAGTACGACATCACGCGCCAGGTTATCGAGCGCATGAATCAGCTGAAGTAACCCATGACCGTGACTATCAAGCTCGGCCAGTTGGCCGAGTTCCTCGGCGCCACCCTGCGTGGCGACCCCGAGAAGCAAATTACTGGGCTAGCCACCTTGCAGGAGGCTGGCCCAGCTCAGTTGAGCTTTCTGGCAAATCCTCAATACCGTAAATACCTGGCAAGTTCCCAGGCGGCTGCGCTATTGCTCAAGGAAGCCGACGCCGAAGGTTTTGCCGGTAACGCGCTGGTGGTGCCGGATCCTTATCTGGCTTACGCCCGTATCTCCCATCTGTTCGATCCCAAACCGAAAGCCACTGCGGGTGTTCATCCCACGGCGGTGATTGCACCGGATGCGGTGGTTGATCCAAGCGCCAGCATCGGCCCGTTTGTGGTGATCGAGGCCGGTGCGCGCATTGGTGCGCAGGTCACCCTGGGGGCCCATTGCGTCATCGGTGCCCGCAGTGAAATCGGCGAGGGCGGCTGGCTCGCTCCGAGGGTGACGCTGTACCACGACGTGCGCATCGGCAAGCGTGTAGTGATCCAGTCCGGTGCCGTGCTCGGTGGTGAAGGCTTCGGTTTTGCCAACGAGAAAGGTATCTGGCAAAAGATCGCCCAGATCGGCGGCGTGACCATCGGCGACGATGTCGAGATCGGCGTGAACACTGCCATCGACCGTGGCGCGCTGGCGGATACCGTGATCGGCAACGGCGTGAAACTCGACAACCAGATCCAGATCGCGCACAACGTCCAGGTCGGTGATCACACCGCCATGGCGGCCTGTGTCGGTATCTCCGGCAGCACCAAAATCGGCAAGCACTGCATGCTCGCCGGTGGTGTCGGCCTGGTGGGGCACATCGATATTTGCGACAACGTTTTCCTGACCGGGATGACCATGGTGACCCACTCGATTACCGAGCCGGGTGCCTATTCTTCCGGCACAGCCATGCAACCGGCGGCCGAATGGCGCAAAAGCGCGGCCCGCATCCGTCAGCTCGATGACCTCGCGCGACGTTTGAAGCAGCTGGAAAAGCGCGTCGGGGAAGTGACCCCCGGCAGCAATGCTTCATCTGATGGCTGATACCATTTCCATATCAAGTGTGCACAGCCTCTAGACTGCCTCCTTGATTTGCTAGAGGAGTGCGCGTCAGTCGCGCTCCCAATCTTTACATAGGCTTCCCCCCGAAATGATGGACATCAACGAGATTCGCGAATACCTGCCTCACCGTTACCCGTTCCTGCTGGTGGACCGGGTGGTGGAACTGGACACTGAAGGCAAGCGCATTCGCGCCTACAAGAATGTCAGCATCAATGAGCCATTCTTCAACGGCCACTTCCCGGCGCACCCGATCATGCCGGGCGTACTGATCATCGAAGCGATGGCCCAGGCTGCCGGGATCCTCGGTTTCAAAATGCTCGACGTGAAGCCGGCCGATGGCACCCTTTACTACTTCGTCGGTTCCGACAAGCTGCGTTTCCGTCAGCCAGTGCTGCCGGGTGACCAGTTGATCCTGGAAGCCAAGTTCATCAGCTGCAAGCGCCAGATCTGGAAATTCGAATGCCAGGCTTCGGTCGACGGCAAGCCAGTCTGCTCGGCTGAAATCATCTGTGCGGAACGCAAGCTATGAGTTTGATTGACCCTCGCGCAATCATCGATCCGTCGGCCGTTCTGGCTGATGGCGTCGAGGTCGGCCCGTGGTCGATCGTCGGCGCAGGTGTGGAAATCGGCGAGGGTACTGTGATCGGACCGCATGTGGTCCTCAAAGGCCCGACCCGCATCGGCAAGCACAATCGCATCTACCAGTTTTCCTCGGTCGGTGAAGACACCCCTGACCTGAAGTACAAGGGTGAGGAAACCCGTCTGGTGATCGGTGATCACAACGTCATTCGCGAAGGCGTGACGATTCACCGTGGCACCGTGCAGGACCGTTCGGAAACCACGCTGGGCGATCACAACCTGATCATGGCCTATGCCCACATCGGGCATGACAGCGTGATCGGCAACCACTGCATCCTGGTCAACAACACCGCGTTGGCCGGGCATGTGCACGTTGACGATTGGGCGATCCTTTCCGGTTTCACCCTGGTGCATCAGTACTGCCACATCGGCGCCCACAGTTTTTCCGGCATGGGCACCGCCATCGGCAAGGACGTTCCGGCTTTCGTCACCGTGTTCGGCAACCCGGCCGAAGCGCGCAGCATGAACTTCGAAGGCATGCGCCGTCGTGGTTTCAGCGAAGACGCGATTCATGCGCTGCGTCGCGCTTACAAAACCGTGTATCGCCAGGGCCTGACCGTGGAGCAAGCGTTGGCCGAATTGGCCGAACCTGCTGCGCAGTTCCCGGAAGTCGCGCTGTTTCGTGACTCGATCCAGTCGTCGACTCGCGGCATCACCCGCTGATCATGGCCAGTCTGCGTATTGCGCTGGTGGCGGGCGAAGCTTCCGGCGACATTCTGGGCGCCGGCCTCATGCGCGCCCTCAAGGCTCAACATCCGGCAGTCGAGTTCATCGGTGTCGGCGGTCCGTTGATGCAGGCCGAGGGCCTGACGTCTTATTTCCCCATGGAACGTCTGTCGGTCATGGGGCTGGTGGAAGTCCTTGGGCGGCTGCGCGAGTTGCTCAAGCGCCGCAAGGACCTGATCGCCACGCTGATCGCCGAGAAACCGGATGTGTTCATCGGCATCGACGCTCCCGATTTCAACCTCAACATCGAACTCAAGCTGCGTCAGGCCGGGATCAAGACCGTGCATTACGTCAGCCCTTCGGTGTGGGCGTGGCGCCAGAAGCGTGTGCTGAAGATTCGCGAAGGCTGCGATCTGATGCTCACCCTGTTGCCGTTTGAAGCAAAATTCTACGAAGAGAAGGGCGTGCCGGTGCGGTTCGTCGGTCATACGCTGGCCGATACCATTCCGCTGCAGGCCGATCGCGCCGCAGCGCGTGCCGAACTCGGCTTGCCCGACGGGCCGCTGGTGGCATTGATGCCCGGCAGTCGCGGTGGCGAAGTCGGCCGTCTCGGTGCGCTGTTCCTGGATACGGCCGAGCGTCTGCGGGCCATGCGCCCCGGGCTTCGCTTCGTCATCCCGTGCGCCAATGCCGAGCGTCGCGCTCAGCTCGAAGAGTTGCTGGTTGGCCGCGACTTGCCAGTAACCCTGCTCGACGGCAAGTCGCATCTGGCCTTGGCGGCGTGTAACGCGGTGCTGATCGCTTCGGGCACGGCGACGCTGGAAGCGTTGCTGTACAAGCGGCCAATGGTCGTCGCGTATCGCCTGGCACCGCTGACCTTCTGGATTCTCAAGCGCATGGTCAAGAGCCCGTACGTGTCGCTGCCGAACCTGCTGGCCCAGCGTCTGTTGGTGCCGGAATTGTTGCAGGATGATGCGACAGTCGAGGCCCTGGCCCAGACACTGTTGCCATTGATCGAAGGCGGCGAAGAGCAGACCCGAGGCTTCGACGAGATCCACCGCACCCTGCGGCTGGATGCTTCCAATCAGGCGGCGGATGCCGTCCTCAACCTGATCGGTCAGAAACAATGAGCAAGACGATGCAGATGGGCCTGGATTTCACCCTGGTCGCCGAAGTCGAAGAACTGGTGGCCGGTGTCGACGAAGTCGGTCGTGGCCCGTTGTGCGGCGCAGTGGTGACGGCGGCGGTGATCCTCGATCCGAACCGGCCGATCCTCGGCCTCAACGACTCGAAGAAACTCACTGAAGCCAAGCGCGAGAAACTCTACGACGAGATCATCGAGAAATCCCTGAGCTGGTGCATTGCACGCGCCGAAGTCGAGGAAATCGACGAGCTGAACATCCTCCACGCGACCATGCTCGCCATGCAACGCGCGGTGGCCGGGCTGCATATTCAGCCGAAACTGGCGATGATCGACGGCAACCGGTGCCCGAAACTGCCGATGCGCGCCGAAGCGGTGGTGCAGGGTGACGGCAAGGTACCGGCCATCGCTGCCGCGTCGATTCTGGCCAAAGTCAGCCGCGACCGTGAAATGGCTGCATTCGAATTGATCTACCCGGGGTACGGCATCGGCGGTCATAAAGGCTACCCGACGCCCGTTCATCTGGAAGCGTTGGTGCGCCTTGGCCCGACCCCGATTCACCGGCGCTCCTTCGCCCCGGTGCGTCAGGCTTACGAGGCGCTCGAAGGCCTGACGCAGGTTTAGGCGCAAGGCTGATGTTTTGTTCGAGGCCCGGTACAATCCGGGCCTTGTTGTCTCTATGTAACTGGACAGGATCACTATGCCGGCTTCATTCGTTCATCTACGCCTGCACACTGAATACTCCCTGGTCGACGGGCTGGTGCGGATCAAGCCACTGGTCAAGGCGCTGACCGGCATGAACATGCCGGCCGTGGCGGTCACCGATCAGAACAACATGTGTTCCCTGGTCAAATTCTATAAAAACGCCATGGGCGCCGGCATCAAGCCGATCTGCGGTGCCGACCTGTGGCTGTCGAACAAGGATCCGGACGGGCCATTGAGCCGGATCAGCCTGTTGGTGATGAACGCCAAGGGTTATCGCAATCTCACCGAGCTGATCTCGCGCGGCTTCATCGACGGCCAGCGCAACGGCATGATCATCATCGAGCGTGAATGGGTCGCCGAGGCCAACGAAGGCCTGATCATGCTGTCCGCTGCCAAAGAAGGCGAGATCGGCATGGCCATGATCAGTGGTAACCCGGACGAAGCCGAGATGTTGGCGCGCGAATGGATGGCGGTGTTCCCGGATCGTTTCTATCTGGAAATCCAGCGCACCAATCGTCCCAACGACGAAGAGCAACTGCACGGTGCCGTGGCCCTGGCCGACAAGCTCGGCGCGCCGCTGGTGGCGACCAACGATGTGCGTTTCATCAAGCAGGAAGACTTCGCCGCTCACGAAACCCGCGTGTGCATCGGTGAGGGCCGTGCCCTCGACGATCCGCGGCGTTCGAAGAATTACAGCGACCAGCAATACCTCAAAAGCGCCGAGGAAATGGCCGAGCTGTTCAGCGACATTCCCGACGCGATCGAAAACACCGTCGAGATCGCCAAGCGCTGCAACATCGACGTGAAGCTGGGCAAGCACTTCCTGCCCGACTACCCGATTCCCGATGGCATGACCATCGATGAATACTTCCGCAAGGTGTCGTTCGACGGTCTGGAAGACCGCCTCAGCGTACTGCTGCCCAAGGACACTACCGAAGATTACGAGGCCAAGCGTCAGGTCTATGTCGACCGGCTGAATTTCGAGCTGGATATCATCATCCAGATGGGCTTCCCCGGTTATTTCCTGATCGTGATGGACTTTATCCAGTGGGCCAAGAACAACGGCGTGCCGGTGGGCCCGGGCCGTGGGTCGGGTGCCGGCTCGCTGGTGGCCTATGTGCAGAAGATCACTGACCTCGATCCGCTGGAATACGACCTGCTGTTCGAACGTTTCCTCAACCCGGAACGGGTCTCGATGCCCGACTTCGACGTCGACTTCTGCATGGACGGTCGTGACCGGGTGATCGACTACGTGGCCGAGAAATACGGTCGCAACGCGGTAAGCCAGATCATCACCTTCGGTTCCATGGCCGCCAAGGCTGTGGTGCGCGACGTGGCGCGGGCCCAGGGCAAGTCATTCGGCCTGGCGGATCGTCTGTCGAAGATGATTCCGTTCGAAGTCGGCATGACCCTTGAAAAAGCCTACGAGCAGGAGGAGATCCTGCGCGACTTCATCAAGGTCGATGAGGAAGCGGCGGAAATCTGGGAGATGGCGCGCAAGCTTGAGGGCGTGGTGCGTAACGTCGGCAAGCACGCCGGTGGTGTGGTAATCGCCCCGACCAAGCTGACCGACTTCTCGCCGATCTATTGCGACGAGGCTGGCGATGGTCTGGTGACCCAGTTCGACAAGGACGACGTCGAGGCGGCCGGTCTGGTGAAGTTCGACTTCCTCGGCCTGCGGACCCTGACGATCATCGACTGGGCGCTGAAAACCATCAACCGTGACCGCGCCAAGGTCAACGAGCCGCCGCTGGATATCGCGTTTATCCCGCTGGATGACAAACCGACTTATCAGTTGCTGCAAAAAGCTGAAACCACCGCGGTATTCCAGCTCGAATCCCGGGGCATGAAAGAGCTGATCAAAAAGCTCAAGCCTGACTGTCTCGAAGACTTGATCGCACTGGTGGCCCTGTTCCGTCCGGGCCCGCTGCAATCGGGCATGGTGGATGACTTCATCAACCGTAAGCACGGTCGCGCCGAATTGGCTTATCCGCATCCGGATTACCAGTATGAAGGCCTGCAGCCGGTACTGGCGCCGACTTACGGCATCATTCTGTATCAGGAACAGGTGATGCAGATCGCCCAGGTCATGGCCGGTTACACCCTCGGTGGTGCGGACATGCTGCGTCGGGCGATGGGTAAGAAAAAACCCGAGGAAATGGCCAAGCAGCGCGGCGGCTTTATTGAAGGTTGTGCGTCGAACAATATCGACGCGGATCTTGCCGGTAACATTTTCGACCTGGTGGAAAAATTCGCCGGTTACGGCTTCAACAAGTCCCACTCCGCTGCTTACGGCCTGGTGTCGTACCAGACTGCCTGGCTGAAAGCCCACTACCCGGCGCCATTCATGGCAGCGGTGCTTTCGGCGGATATGCACAACACCGACAAGGTCGTGACCTTGATCGAGGAAGTGCGCACGATGAAGCTGCGCCTCGACGCGCCGGACGTGAATACTTCGGAGTTCAAGTTCACGGTGAACGACGAAGGCCGCATCGTGTACGGCCTGGGCGCGATCAAAGGTGTCGGTGAAGGTCCGGTGGAAGCGATTACCGAGGCCCGTCAGGCCGGTCCATTCAAGGATCTGTTCGACTTCTGCGCCAGGGTCGACCTCAAGCGCATCAACAAGCGTACGCTGGACGGTTTGATCCGCAGCGGCGCGCTGGATCGCCTCGGGCCGTACTTCCATGACGAGCAGAAGGCTTATCAGGCCAACATCGACCGCAACCGCGCGGTGCTGTTGGCGGCGATGGAGGAGGCGATCAAGTCGGCCGAGCAGACCGCACGCACCCGCGACAGCGGCCATGCCGACCTGTTCGGCGGGCTGTTTGTCGAGGAAGATGCGGACGTCTACGCGACGCACCGCAAGGCCAAGGAGCTGACCCTCAAGGAGCGGCTCAAGGGTGAGAAAGACACTCTGGGCCTGTACCTGACCGGTCACCCGATCGACGAGTACGAAGGCGAGATTCGCCGTTTCGCCCGGCAGCGCATCATCGACCTGAAACCGGCCCGCGACACGCAAACCGTGGCCGGGATGATCATTGCTCTGCGGGTGATGAAGAACAAGAAGGGCGACAAGATGGGCTTTATCACCCTCGACGACCGCTCGGGGCGGATCGAGGCGTCGCTGTTCGCCGATGCGTTCCACTCCGCGCAGTCACTGCTGCAGACCGACGCGATGGTGGTGGTCGAAGGCGAGGTCAGCAACGACGACTTCTCCGGCGGCCTGCGCCTGCGGGTCAAACGGGTGATGAGCATGGAAGATGCACGGACCAATCTGGCCGAGAGCCTGCGCCTGAAGCTGCACACTCAGGACTTGAAAGGCGATCAGCTACGCTGGTTGGGTGAGCTGCTCAAGCGTCACCGCGGGGCGTGCCCGATCACCATGGAGTACACCAGCCCCGATGCGAAGACCTTGCTGCAGTTTGGCGAGACCTGGCGAATCGACCCGGCGGATGCGTTGATTCAAGCCCTGCGTGACCAGTTCGGGCGAGACAACGTCTTCCTCCAATACCGTTGACCGGCAAGTGCCATCATTGCGCTTGCCCACAACCTGAATTTTTAATCTCGACCTCAGCGCGCCTCTCCCTTAAGGTAGGGCGCGAATAGACAACCGGCCGGCCCAAGCTCATTTGGGACACGACCCAAGACGGACGCCTATGAACCCGAATTTTCTAGATTTCGAACAGCCGATCGCCGACCTGCAAGCCAAGATCGAAGAGTTGCGCTTGGTCGGTAATGACAATTCGCTGAATATCGGCGATGAGATCTCCCGCCTGCAGGACAAGAGCCGCACGCTGACCGAAGACATTTTCGGCAAGCTGACCAGCTGGCAGATCGCACGCCTGGCGCGTCACCCGAAACGCCCGTACACCCTCGACTACATCGAGCACATTTTCACCGAGTTCGACGAACTGCACGGTGACCGTCACTTCTCCGACGACGCGGCCATTGTGGGTGGCGTGGCACGTCTGGAAGACCAGCCGGTGATGATCATCGGCCACCAGAAGGGCCGTGAAGTGCGTGAGAAGGTACGCCGCAACTTCGGCATGCCGCGTCCGGAAGGCTACCGCAAGGCCTGCCGTCTGATGGAGATGGCCGAGCGTTTCAAGATGCCGATCCTGACCTTCATCGACACCCCGGGTGCTTACCCGGGCATTGACGCTGAAGAGCGCAACCAGAGCGAAGCGATTGCCTGGAACCTGCGCGTGATGTCGCGTCTGAAGACCCCGATCATCGCCACCGTCATCGGTGAGGGTGGTTCCGGTGGTGCACTGGCCATCGGCGTCTGCGATCAACTGAACATGCTGCAATATTCGACCTACGCGGTGATCTCGCCGGAAGGTTGCGCTTCGATTCTGTGGAAAACCGCCGAAAAAGCGCCGGATGCCGCTGAAGCCATGGGCATCACCGCCGAGCGCCTGAAAGGTCTGGGTATCGTTGACAAGGTGATCGGTGAACCACTGGGCGGCGCTCACCGTGATCCGGCGGCTGCCGCTGCATCGATCCGTGCCGAGCTGAGCTCGCAGCTGGCGATGCTGAAGAAGTTCGACAACGAAGCGCTGCTCAAGCGTCGTTACGATCGTCTGATGAGCTACGGTCTCTGACAGATCTCGCAATACCCAATGTGGGAGCGGGCTTGCTCGCGAAAGCGGTATAACAGTCGACAGATGTGTTGATTGTTGAAACGCCTTCGCGAGCAAGCCCGCTCCCACATTTGATTTGGGCAAACAGTTAGATAGGGGTCAGTCCGTGAGTGATCTGCCGTCCCGGCTTCTGCTGAACCTTGCAGCCTGGCGCAATGCCAGGACCTGGCGCGTGGCTTTCTCCGGTGGTCTCGATTCCACCGTCCTGCTGCATCTGCTTGCGCATCTCGCTAAACACCATTCCCTGCCGGCGCTCAGCGCCATCCATATCCACCATGGCCTCCAGGCTGCGGCTGATGCGTGGCCGGCGCATTGTCAGTCGGTCTGCGATACGCTGGGCGTTTCTTTGCAAGTGATTCGGGTGTCAGTACAACTCGGCGCCAGTCTGGAGCGGGCGGCGCGGGAGGCGCGGTATGCGGCGTTCACCTCGCTGACCGAGGCGGATGAGGTGCTGCTGACCGGGCAACACCGTGATGATCAGGCCGAAACCCTGCTGTTTCGCCTGATGCGCGGTGCCGGTGTTCGCGGTCTTTCGGCGATGCCGGCGCAGCGACCGTTGGGGCAGGGCACGCTGGTGCGGCCATTGCTCGACGTCACGCGCGCCGAGCTTGAGGCTTACGCCCGCGCGCATCAGTTGCGCTGGATCGAAGACCCGTCAAACCAGGATCGGCAGTTCTCGCGCAACTATCTACGCCATCAGGTGCTGCCGTTGCTCACCGCGCGCTGGCCGCAGGCGCAGGCGAGCATGGCCCGCAGCGCGGCGCACCTGCGTGAGGCGCAAGGCTTGCTCGATGAGCTGGCGCAGCTCGATCTGGCGCAAACCGCCACGCCGAGCGAGTTTTCATGGCTGGGCCTGCCGTCGCTGGAGCTGGCGCCGCTGACGAGTCTGTCCGCCGCTCGTCAGCGCAATGCACTCAGCCACTGGCTCGAACCGCTGACCCGGCTGCCCGACACTGACCATTGGTCGGGTTGGAACGACCTGTGCGGTGCTGCCAGCGATGCATCCCCGGTCTGGCGTCTGGCCGACGGTGAGCTGCAGCGCAGCGCCGGCCGGGTATGGTGGTTGAGCGGCGACTGGCTGCGCGCGCCAGCGGTCAGCGTCGAGTGGCCTGACCCGTCGACAACGCTACGCTTGGCGAATAACGGGCGTGTCATGTTCAGCGGGCAGACTCCCGTCGGGCCGCTGCGCATTGGCTATCGGCAGGGCGGCGAGCTGATGCATCTGGCGGGGCGCGGCCACCGCGATCTCAAGCGCCTGCTCAATGAGCGCGCGGTGCCGGGCTTCGTCCGTGGCAGATTGCCGCTGCTGTTTCGCGGCGCAGAATTGCTCGCCGTGGCGAACCTGCCGGGGCTTGACGGGCAGGAGTCGGACGGCTGGAAATTGCATTGGCAGCCAACAGACGAAGATCAAGGTTTGAGATGAAAGGGGCATTCCGGTAGACTACGCTCCCTTCTTGATACAACTTCTGTGGATTCGCCTGAATTGCAGGAGTTGCCGATTACCAAGCAGTCTTTGCTGGGCGATTCCAAAAAATGTGTAGCGAGCAACGTACCGGTGTTTCATCTGCCGGTCTGTCCCAACGCGGCGGTTTTTTTGAAAGGTGCACTGTGATTAATGCAGGTGATCGGGGGCTTCGGCCTTCCTTCGCTTTCCCCGGCGGCTCGTACCGCTTTAACGCAGACTTCTAGGGTTTTTCATGACGCGCTACATATTCGTCACGGGCGGTGTTGTTTCTTCATTGGGGAAAGGCATTGCCTCGGCTTCATTGGCGGCCATCCTGGAGGCGCGGGGGCTTAAGGTCACCATGCTTAAGCTGGATCCGTACATCAACGTCGACCCGGGCACCATGAGCCCGTTCCAGCACGGTGAAGTGTTCGTCACCCACGACGGCGCCGAGACCGACCTGGACCTGGGCCACTACGAGCGGTTCATCCGCACGACCATGACCCAGAACAACAACTTCACCACTGGCCGTGTCTACGAGCACGTGCTGCGCAAAGAGCGCCGTGGTGACTACCTGGGTGCAACCATCCAGGTGATTCCGCACATTACCGACGAAATCAAGCGTCGCATCATCAAGGGTGCCGGCGATGCCGACGTGGCCCTGGTGGAAATCGGCGGTACCGTTGGCGACATCGAATCGCAACCGTTCCTCGAAGCCATCCGTCAGCTGCGTGTGGAAGTCGGTTCCAAGCGCGCGATGCTGATGCACCTGACGCTGGTTCCGTACATCGCCACCGCTGGCGAGACCAAAACCAAGCCAACCCAGCACTCGGTCAAAGAGCTGCGTTCGATCGGCCTGCAGCCAGACGTGCTGATCTGCCGCTCCGACCATCCGGTGGATGTGTCGTCGCGTCGCAAGATCGCGCTGTTCACCAACGTTGAAGAGCGTGCGGTGATCTCCCTGGAAGACGTCGACACCATCTACAAGATTCCGGCCGTGCTGCACGCTCAGGGTCTGGACGATTTCGTCGTCGAGCGTTTCGGCCTGCAATGCAATGGCGCCGACCTGTCCGAGTGGGAAAAGGTCGTCGATGCCAAGCTCAATCCAGAGCACGAAGTGACCATCGCGATGGTCGGCAAGTACATGGAACTGCTGGACGCCTACAAGTCGCTGATCGAAGCGATGAGTCACGCCGGCATCACCAACCGTACCAAGGTCAACCTGCGTTACATCGATTCCGAAGACATCGAGAACCAGGGCACTGCGCTGCTCGAAGGTGTCGACGCGATCCTCGTTCCGGGCGGCTTCGGTCTGCGTGGCGTGGAAGGCAAGATCACTGCCGTTCAGTACGCTCGTGAAAACAAGGTTCCGTACCTGGGCATCTGCCTGGGCATGCAAGTGGCGGTTATCGAGTTCGCCCGTAACGTGCTGGGCTGGAAAGACGCCAACTCCACCGAATTCGATCGCGCCAGCGGCCATCCGGTCGTGGGTCTGATCACCGAGTGGGAAGACGCCACCGGCGCAGTTGAAGTGCGTACCGAAGCGTCCGATCTGGGCGGCACCATGCGCCTCGGCGCTCAGGAATGCCTGCTCGAAGCCGGCTCCAAGGTGCACGATTGCTACGGCAAGGACGTGATCGTTGAACGTCACCGTCACCGCTACGAAGTGAACAACAACCTGCTGCCACAAATCATCGAAGCCGGCCTGAAAATCTCCGGTCGCTCCGCTGATGCCGCGCTGGTTGAAGTGGTCGAAGCGCCGGATCATCCATGGTTCGTCGCTTGCCAGTTCCACCCGGAGTTCACCTCGACGCCACGTGACGGTCACCCGCTGTTCAGCGGTTTCGTGAAAGCTGCGTTGGCTCAACACCAGAAGAAGGCGTAACCCGATGGCACAGAAGATCATCCGCGTCGGCGACATCGAAATCGCCAACGACAAACCCATGGTGCTGTTCGGCGGCATGAACGTGCTGGAAAGCCGCGACATGGCCATGCAGGTTTGCGAAGAGTACGTGAAGGTCACCGAGAAACTCGGTATCCCTTACGTGTTCAAGGCCAGCTTCGACAAGGCCAACCGGTCTTCTGTGACTTCGTATCGCGGCCCTGGCCTGGAAGAAGGCATGCGCATCTTCCAGGACATCAAACAAGCCTTCGGCGTGCCGATCATCACCGACGTCCACGAGCCTGATCAGGCCGCGGTCGTCGCTGAAGTCTGCGACATCATTCAGCTGCCGGCCTTCCTGTCGCGCCAGACCGATCTGGTCGTGGCGATGGCCAAGACCAACGCTGTGATCAACATCAAGAAAGCCCAGTTCCTCGCGCCTCAGGAAATGAAACACATCCTGAACAAGTGCGTGGAAGCGGGTAACGATCAATTGATCCTCTGCGAGCGTGGTTCGAGCTTCGGCTACAACAACCTCGTGGTCGACATGCTCGGCTTCGGCATCATGAAGCAGTTCGAGTACCCGGTATTCTTCGACGTGACTCACTCGCTGCAAATGCCTGGCGGTCGTTCCGACTCCGCCGGCGGTCGCCGTGCACAGGTCACCGATCTGGCCAAGGCGGGCATGAGCCAGTCGCTGGCCGGCCTGTTCCTCGAAGCGCATCCGGATCCGGACAACGCCAAATGCGACGGCCCTTGCGCCTTGCGTCTGGACAAACTGGAGCCATTTCTGGCCCAGCTCAAAGCTTTGGACGAACTGGTGAAGAGTTTTCCGACGGTAGAAACCGCGTAAAGCTCATTTCTCCGGTAAAGTACCGCACGATTTGTCGCACATGCCCTCGGGCATGTGCGTTGTCGTCTGCAAGCTGCCCGCTGCACACCACTTGCCGACGGTCAAAAGATTTCCTCTAGCTGCGTCGTTTTCGTCAACTTTGGAGTGTTTACAACAATGGCAAAAATCGTCGACATCAAAGGTCGTGAAGTTCTCGACTCCCGTGGCAATCCCACCGTGGAAGCGGACGTGCTTCTCGACAACGGCATCATCGGCAGCGCTTGCGCGCCGTCCGGTGCATCCACTGGCTCGCGTGAAGCGCTCGAGCTGCGTGATGGCGACAAGAGCCGTTACCTGGGCAAAGGTGTGCTCAAGGCGGTAGCCAACATCAACGGTCCGATCCGCGATCTGCTGCTGGGCACCGACCCAAGCGACCAGAAAGCCCTCGACCACGCGATGATCAAGCTCGACGGTACCGAAAACAAGGCAACCCTGGGCGCCAACGCCATCCTCGCCGTGTCCCTGGCTGCGGCCAAGGCGGCTGCACAGGACCAGGACCTGCCGCTTTACGCACACATCGCCAACCTGAACGGCACCCCGGGTGTGTACTCGATGCCGGTGCCGATGATGAACATCATCAACGGTGGCGAGCATGCCGATAACAACGTCGACATCCAGGAGTTCATGGTACAGCCGGTTGGCGCCAAGACGTTCTCGGAAGGTCTGCGTATGGGCACCGAGATTTTCCATCACCTCAAAGCTGTGCTGAAGGCCCGTGGCCTGAGCACCGCCGTTGGCGACGAAGGCGGTTTCGCACCGAACCTGGCGTCCAACGAAGACGCGCTGAAAGTGATCTCCGAAGCCGTGGCCAACGCCGGTTACAAGTTGGGCACCGACGTGACCCTGGCGCTGGACTGCGCGGCCAGCGAATTCTACGAAGACGGCAAGTACAACCTGTCCGGTGAAGGCCAGGTGTTCACCGCTGAAGGTTTCGCCGATTATCTGAAAGGCCTGACCGAACGTTATCCGATCATCTCGATCGAAGACGGTCTGGACGAGTCCGACTGGGCTGGCTGGAAGATCCTCACCGACAAGATCGGCGAGAAGACCCAACTGGTCGGCGACGACCTGTTCGTGACCAACACCAAGATCCTGAAAGAAGGCATCGATAAAAAGATCGCCAACTCGATCCTGATCAAGTTCAACCAGATCGGCACCCTTACCGAAACCCTGGAAGCCATCCAGATGGCCAAGGCTGCCGGTTACACCGCCGTGATCTCGCACCGTTCGGGCGAAACCGAAGATTCGACCATTGCCGACCTGGCCGTGGGCACTTCGGCTGGCCAGATCAAGACCGGTTCCCTGTGCCGTTCCGACCGCGTTTCCAAGTACAACCAACTGCTGCGTATCGAAGAGCAGTTGAATGGCAAAGCCAAGTACAACGGTCGCTCCGAGTTCCGCGGTTAAGCAGTAGATGGTAAAAAGACACCGGATTGTGTCGGAAAAGTCGTGACAGCGATGGATTTGCCACTAATCTGATGCCTTACATGCACAAGCCTGGATCTTCCAGGCTTCGTGCTATCAGACGTTTCAAAGTTTTCGCGTGGCTGTCTTTTTTCACTGGATACCTGATATTCGATGCGCAGTCCTTACTGGTTGTTTCTCGTTTTGCTCTTGCTGCTGGCCGGTCTGCAGTACCGCCTGTGGGTGGGCAATGGCAGTCTGGCGCAGGTCGCCGAGCTGAAGCAGCAGATTGCTGATCAGCACGCCGAGAACGAAGGCCTGCTGGAGCGCAACCGGGTGATGGACGCTGAAGTCAGCGAATTGAAGAAAGGCATGGAGACCGTTGAAGAACGGGCTCGCCATGAGCTGGGCATGGTCAAGGACGGTGAAACCCTTTACCAGCTCGCGCAATGATCGATTCCCTGCCGGCCTTCTGGGCCGTGATTCCTGCCGCGGGCGTCGGTGCCCGAATGGCCGCGGACCGTCCCAAGCAATATCTGCAACTGGGCGGGCGCACAATTCTCGAACACAGCCTCGGCTGTTTCCTTGATCACCCGAACCTCAAGGGGCTGGTGGTCAGTCTGGCTGTTGATGATCCTTATTGGCCAAACCTGGCTTGCGCCAGCGACTCGCGGATTCAGCGGGTCGAGGGCGGCACGGAGCGTTCCGGGTCGGTGCTGAACGCTTTGCTGCATTTGCATGCGCAGGGTGCCGATGACGATGACTGGGTGCTGGTGCACGATGCGGCACGGCCCAACCTGAGTCGCGACGATCTCGACAAGTTGCTGGTTGAACTGGCGGATGATGCCGTCGGCGGTCTGCTGGCCGTGCCGGCGCGCGATACCCTGAAGCGGGTCGACAAGCACGGTCGTGTGCTTGAAACCGTGGATCGCAGCGTGATCTGGCAAGCCTATACGCCGCAGATGTTCCGTCTCGGTGCCTTGCATCGGGCGTTGGCTGACAGTCTGGTGGCGGATGCGGTGATTACCGATGAAGCCTCGGCGATGGAGTGGGCCGGTCTGGCGCCGCGTCTGATCGAAGGGCGGGCGGACAACCTCAAGGTCACCCGGCCGGAAGACCTGGAGTGGTTGCGCCAGCGCTGGGCCAATCGCCGCTGATTGCTGTGGAGCCTGTCAGATTGCCTTCGCGAGCAGGCTCGCTCCCACATTTGATTTGCGCCTGACCCCGAATTTGCATGCACCGCCGATCCCCTGTGGGAGCGAGCCTGCTCGCGAAGGCGATCGTTCAAGCAACCCATCACTCAGCCCCGATACTCCGGCCGCTCGGCCAACCCTTCCTTCAAGAAATCCACCAGCTTGCGCACCTTCGGCGACAAATGCCGCTGCTGTGGATACAACGCCCACACCGCCGTATTCGGCGGCTGATGCGCCTCCAGCAGCGAAATCAGCGCACCACTGTGCAAATGCTCCAGCACGTAATAGTCCGGCAACTGACACAGGCCGACCCCTTGCAGCGCCGCATCCAGCACCGCTTGCCCACTGTTGCAGCGCCAGTTTCCCTGTACGCGCTGGGAAAATTCCCGGCCGTTCTGTTCCAGTTGCCACAGATCCGAACTGCCGATCAGGCAATTGTGCCGGCTCAGTTCCGACAAGCTGTGTGGGCGGCCATACCGTTCCACGTAGGACGGAGACGCGCACAGGTACATCCGACGCGGCGCCAGGCGGGTGGCGACCAATCGAGAATCCTGCAATCGGCCCAGACGGATCGCCAGATCCAGTCCCTCATGCACCAGATCGAGTTGGCGGTTACTCAGCTCGATATCAACGCGCAGTTGCGGGTATTGCCCCATGAACCGCGTCACCAGCGGCACGATAAACCGCTCGCCATAGGCCACGGCGCAGGTCATGCGCAGCATGCCTTTCGGTTCGCTGGTCAGGTCGCCGACCGCGCGCAGAGCTTCTTCGCGACCGTCCTGCAGGCGCTGACAATGCTGCAGAAAGGTCTGACCGGCTTCGGTCAGGGTCACACGACGGGTGCTGCGGTAGAGCAGGCGCGTCTGTAATCGATCCTCCAGCCGTACGATTTGTCGACTGATGTGTGAGGAGGAAACCCCAAGGCGTTCGGCCGCAGCGGTGAATTGGCTGCATTCGGCGACGGCGACGAATTCGTCGATACCTTCCCAGCGGTTTTCGGACATTTGATTATCCCTGTACAGCAATAATATTTTGCATTTGTCCGGATTATTAATCAGTTGGCGCTGAACTACACTGCCGGTCTGGTTTTTTATTCATTGGATTCACTGGAGAGTCAGCATGATCAAGTCGCGCGCCGCCGTTGCCTTCGAGGCCAAGAAGCCGCTGGAAATCGTAGAAGTCGATGTGGCCATGCCCAAGGCCGGTGAAGTGTTGCTGCGCGTGGTGGCTTCCGGGGTTTGCCACACTGACGCCTACACCCTGTCCGGCGCGGATCCGGAAGGTATCTTCCCGTCGATCCTCGGCCACGAAGGTGGCGCGATCGTTGAAGCCATCGGCGAGGGCGTCACCTCGGTCGCCGTCGGTGACCACGTGATTCCGCTGTACACCCCGGAATGCGGCCAGTGCAAATTCTGCAAGTCGGGCAAGACCAACCTGTGCCAGGCGATTCGAGCCACTCAGGGCAAAGGCCTGATGCCGGACGGCACTTCGCGCTTTTCCTACAAGGGCCAAACGATTTTCCACTACATGGGTACTTCGACGTTCTCGGAATACACCGTACTGCCGGAAATCTCCGTGGCGAAAATCGCCAAGGATGCGCCGCTGGAAAAGGTCTGCCTGCTCGGTTGCGGTGTAACCACCGGTATCGGCGCGGTGATCAACACCGCCAAGGTCAAGCCGGGTGACACTGTGGCGATCTTCGGTCTCGGCGGCATCGGTCTGTCGGCAGTCATCGGTGCAGTGAAAGCCAAGGCTGCGCGGATCATCGCCATCGACATCAACCCGGCCAAGTTCGAAATCGCCAAGCAGTTGGGCGCCACCGATTGCGTCAACCCGAAAGACTTCGATCGTCCGATCCAGGAAGTGATCGTCGACATGACCGACGGCGGCGTCGATTTCTCTTTCGAGTGCATCGGCAACGTGCAACTGATGCGCGCGGCGCTGGAATGCTGCCACAAGGGCTGGGGCGAATCGGTGATCATCGGTGTTGCCGGTGCCGGTCAGGAAATTTCGACCCGTCCGTTCCAGCTGGTGACCGGTCGCGTCTGGCGTGGTTCGGCATTTGGCGGCGTGCGTGGTCGTACCGAGTTGCCAAGCTATGTCGACATGGCGCAGAGCGGCGAGATTCCGCTGGATACTTTCATTACCCACACCATGGGTCTGGAAGACATCAACAAGGCCTTCGACCTGATGCACGAAGGCAAGAGCATCCGCACCGTCATTCATTTCTGATCAATCGCGACGCCACGGCTACAGACCTTGAAGGTTTATAGCCGGGGCCGCGTAGGAGTCTTTACATGAGTCTGGAAAACATCTCCTGTCAGAAAAGTTTCGGCGGCTGGCACAAGCGCTATCGCCACCGTTCCGACGTGCTTGGTTGCGACATGGTGTTCGCCGTGTACCTGCCGCCGCAAGCGGAGCAGGGTGGCAAGCTGCCGGTGCTGTACTGGCTGTCCGGTCTGACCTGCACCGACGAGAACTTCATGCAGAAGGCCGGGGCGATGCGCATGGCCGCCGAACTCGGTCTGATCATCGTCGCGCCGGACACCAGTCCGCGCGGCCCGGATGTGCCGGGTGATCCAGATGGCGCCTGGGATTTCGGCCTTGGCGCCGGGTTCTACCTGAATGCCACGCATGAACCGTGGTCGCGGCACTATCGGATGCATGACTATGTCGTGCAGGAATTGCCTGCACTGGTTGAAGCGCATTTCCCGGCGTCGGACAAACGCAGCATCAGCGGCCACTCCATGGGCGGTCACGGTGCACTGGTCTGCGCGCTGCGCAACCCGGGGCGTTATCAGTCGGTGTCGGCGTTTTCGCCGATCAACAACCCGATGGATTGTCCGTGGGGGCAGAAAGCATTCTCCCGCTATCTGGGCGAAGACCGTTCCAAGTGGAAAGAATGGGATGCCTGCGCGCTGATTGCTGAAGCCGACGAGAAACTGCCGTTGCTGGTCGATCAGGGGGATCGCGATGACTTCCTCGCCACGCAGCTCAAACCCGAAGCCCTGCAACAAGCTGCAAAACAAGCGGGTCATCCGCTGACGCTGCGCCTGCAACCGGGCTACGACCACAGCTATTTCTTCATCTCAAGCTTCATTGACGACCACTTGCAGCATCACGCACGCGCCCTGCGCGGTTAATGCAGGTAGAATCACGCCCTGACAAAAATCGGGGCGTTTTTTTATGCGTATTGGCCACGGCTACGATGTTCACCGTTTCGCTGAAGGCGATTTCATTACTCTGGGCGGCGTGCGTATTGCACACGGCTTCGGGCTGCTCGCTCATTCCGACGGTGACGTCCTGCTGCATGCCTTGAGCGATGCCTTGCTCGGCGCGGCCGCGCTGGGCGATATCGGCAAGCACTTTCCGGACACCGACCCGCAATTCAAGGGCGCCGACAGCCGTTTGCTGCTGCGGCATGTGGTCGCGCTGATCCACGCCAAGGGCTGGAAAGTCGGCAACGTCGACAACACCATCGTCGCTCAGGCGCCGAAAATGGCCCCGCATATCGAAACCATGCGCGCGTTGATCGCCGCCGATCTGCAAGTTGAACTGGATCAAGTGAACGTGAAAGCTACCACCACCGAAAAGCTCGGCTTTGTCGGTCGCGAAGAAGGCATCGCCGTGCATTCCGTTGCCTTGTTGCTGCGCGCATGAACGAACTGCAATTGCTTGGCCCGCGGGCCTATGGCGAACCACTCGGCGCCGCCGTACTGAAAGCCATTGCCGAAGATTTCCAGGTCGATGAAGTGCTCGACATCCCGTTCAGTGGCGATGGCGAACACCTGTGGATCTGGGTCGAAAAACGTGGCCTGAACACCGAAGAAGCAGCGCGGCGCATCGCCAAGGCAGCCGGCGTGCCGTTGCGCACCGTCAGTTATGCCGGGCTCAAGGATCGTCAGGCGTTGACCCGTCAGTGGTTCAGCGTGCAACTGCCGGGCAAGGCTGATCCGGATCTGTCGGCGGCGGAAAACGACACGCTGAAGATCCTTAAAACCACGCGCCACAAGCGCAAGCTGCAACGCGGCGCGCATTCGGCGAACGGCTTCACCTTGCGCCTGACCCAGTTTGCCGGGGACAAGGATGCGATCGAGCAGCGTCTGCAACTGATCGCCAAGCAAGGCATTCCCAATTATTTCGGCGCCCAGCGTTTCGGCCATGACGGCGGTAACGTCGTTGATGCGCGTGCCTGGGCGGCGCGCAAGGCGCTACCGGAGCAGCGCAATGTGCGCTCGCGGCTGCTATCGACGGCGCGCAGTTTTCTGTTCAATCAGGTACTGGCCGCCCGGGTGGCCGATGGCACCTGGCAGCAGGCACAGGTCGGCGACCTGCTGGCGTTTACCGACAGCCGCAGTTTCTTCCCGGCCGGGGTTGCCGAATGCAGCGATCCGCGCCTGGCGATTCTCGACCTGCACCCGACCGGTCCGCAGTGGGGCGAAGGTGACTCACCCGCCGCTGGCGCTGTCCATGATCTGGAGCAGGGGATTGCCGAGCGTGAGGCGGATCTGCGCGATTGGTTGATCAATGCCGGAATGAGCCACGAACGTCGCATCCTGCGGCTGCCCATTGGCGGGTTGTCGTGGCATTATCCCCAGCCTGACATTCTGCAACTGGAATTCGTCCTCCCGGCCGGATGCTTCGCCACCGTATTGGTGCGCGAACTCGTTGATCTGGTGCCGGTGGGGCAGACGGACAGCCCATGCGTATTCTGATTTCTAACGACGATGGGGTAACAGCACCCGGTCTCGCCGCGCTTTATGCTGCGCTGGCGGATTACACCGAGTGCGTGGTTATCGCCCCGGAGCAGGACAAAAGCGGCGCCAGCAGTTCGCTGACGCTCGACCGTCCGTTGCACCCGCAATACCTGGCAAACGGTTTCATCAGCCTCAACGGTACGCCGACCGACTGTGTGCACCTGGGCCTCAACGGCCTGCTGGAGCGCGAGCCGGACATGGTGGTTTCCGGGATCAACCTCGGCGCCAATCTGGGCGATGACGTGCTGTATTCCGGCACTGTGGCGGCAGCCCTCGAAGGGCGCTTTCTCGAGCGCCCTTCGTTTGCGTTTTCGCTGTGTTCGCGACAGGTGGACAACCTGGCGACAGCGGCACATTTCGCGCGCAAACTGGTCGAGGCCCACGCCGGGCTGGACCTGCCGCCGCGCACGGTGCTGAACGTGAACATTCCCAATCTGCCGATCGATCATATTCGTGGCATTCAACTGACCCGTCTGGGCCATCGCGCCCGGGCTGCGGCGCCGATGAAAGTGGTCGACCCGCGTGGCAAGGCCGGCTACTGGATTGCTGCGGCCGGTGATGCCGAAGACGGCGGCCCGGGCACCGACTTTCATGCGGTGATGCAGGGGTATGTGTCGATCACGCCGTTACAGCTCGATCGCACTTTCAATGATGCCTTCAGAAGTCTCGACGGCTGGCTGGAGGAACTGCGCTGATGGCTCGTGAACACGAAGACAGACTGCGCAGTGGCATCGGCATGACGTCGCAGCGCACCCGTGAACGTCTGATCCAGCGCCTGTATGAAGAAGGCCTGTCCAACGCCAAGGTGCTGGAAGTGATCCGCCGTACGCCGCGTCATCTGTTTGTCGATGAAGCGCTGGCGCATCGCGCCTATGAAGACACCGCGCTGCCGATCGGCCACAACCAGACCATCTCCCAGCCTTATATGGTGGCGCGCATGAGCGAGCTGCTGCTGGAGGCGGGGCCGCTGGACAAGGTGCTGGAGATCGGTACCGGTTCGGGCTATCAGACCGCCGTGCTGTCGCAACTGGTCGAGCGGGTATTTTCGGTCGAGCGCATCAAGGTTCTGCAGGATCGGGCCAAGGAACGCCTGGTCGAACTCAACCTGCGCAACGTGGTGTTCCGCTGGGGTGATGGCTGGGAAGGCTGGCCGGCGCTGGCGCCGTACAACGGCATCATCGTCACCGCAGTCGCGACCGACGTGCCGCAGGCCTTGCTCGATCAACTGGCACCGGGTGGGCGGATGGTGATTCCGGTCGGCTCGGGGGAAGTGCAGCAACTGATGCTGATCGTGCGTGAAGAACACGGCTTTTCCCGTCACGTATTGGGAGCTGTGCGCTTCGTGCCATTGCTCAATGGCCCGCTGGCCTGAGCATTTGTTTGCGGACGCTGAATTCCTCGCGCTGGCCTGTGTCTTACATCGGCAGCGATGGTTTAAACGCTACGAATTGTCCAAGGGCAAACGTGTGCGTGAAGTGTTTTCGCATCTTTAACGGTAAAGCCGGTTCGGCCCGTTATACTTGCGACACTACTTGCCGCGATTCGGCATTCCACATATTTCAGCCACCACAAAGGGAGCGGCGGGTGAGTCTCACAGTCATTGCGCAGCGTATGGGTAACACGAGCTTTCAGCGCCTGGTGACTGGCCTTGTATTGAGCACCCTGCTGGTCGGTTGCTCCAGCACCAAATCGAGCAACGTGCGGGTGGTCGATCGCAACAGCGCGGCGGCCCAGCGTCCGGCCGTCACGACCGGGCAGTATGTAGTCCGTCCGGGCGATACGCTGTTTTCCATCGCTTTTCGCTACGGCTGGGACTACAAAGCCCTCGCGGCCCGGAACAATATTCCTACGCCGTATACCATCCACCCGGGTCAGACAATTCGCTTTGACGGCCGCACCGGTTCAACACCGACAGCGGTGGTGAGCAACGGCGGTTCCGCGCCATCATCGTCGAGCAAAACCACGGTAATCCGGCGCCAGGCGAATGGCACGACGACCACCACCGTGACCGGCTCCGGAGCCGCTGCCGCGGGGGCTGCACCGTCCGTCGCGAACAAATCGGCTCCGACTCCGATGCCTCCACCGGGCCCGGCCCCGACCGGCTGGGGATGGCCATCTAATGGCATTCTGATTGGAAAATTCTCTTCAAACGGTAGTTTGAATAAAGGAATTGATATCGCCGGAGATTTGGGACAGCCTGTTTTAGCTGCGTCTGATGGGACGGTGGTTTACGCCGGGAGTGGCTTAAGGGGCTACGGCGAATTAGTCATCATCAAACACAGCGAAACCTACGTCAGTGCCTACGGACATAACCGCAGGCTGTTGGTACGGGAGGGGCAGCAGGTCAAGGTCGGACAGACAATTGCCGAAATGGGGTCCACGGGTACAGACCGGGTGAAACTGCATTTTGAGATTCGCCGCCAAGGTAAACCTGTAGATCCGCTGCAGTTCCTGCCCAAACGTTGATTTGAGGCCAGCCTGTTCCGTCGCGTAGAGGGGACAGGCTCCAGCGCTGCCAAGGATAAAGGCGTCGCTTGAGCTTGGGGTCGAACTCACCAAAGGACTATAACAATGGCTCTCAGTAAAGAAGTGCCGGAGTTTGACATCGACGATGAGGTTCTCCTTATGGAGGCCGGCATCGATTCGGAATCTTCGATGTCGAATGATGAAGGGGCTGCTCCACCTTCCGTTCGTTCCAAATCCAGACAATCCGCTTCACTTAAACAACACAAGTACATCGACTACACTCGGGCACTCGATGCCACGCAGCTGTATCTCAACGAAATCGGCTTTTCACCACTGCTCTCCCCGGAGGAAGAAGTTCATTTTGCGCGTCTGTCGCAAAGTGGCGACCCTGCCGGGCGCAAGCGCATGATTGAAAGTAACCTGCGGCTGGTCGTGAAGATCGCCCGGCGTTACGTCAATCGGGGGCTGTCGCTGCTCGATCTGATCGAAGAGGGTAACCTCGGCCTGATCCGCGCAGTGGAAAAGTTCGATCCCGAGCGTGGCTTCCGCTTCTCGACCTACGCGACCTGGTGGATCCGTCAGACCATCGAGCGCGCGATCATGAATCAGACCCGGACCATCCGGTTGCCGATCCATGTGGTCAAGGAGCTCAACGTGTACCTGCGGGCGGCACGGGAGCTGACGCAAAAGCTCGATCACGAACCCTCACCCGAAGAAATCGCCAACCTGCTGGAAAAACCGGTGGGCGAGGTCAAGCGCATGCTCGGCCTGAACGAGCGGGTTTCTTCGGTCGATGTCTCGCTGGGTCCGGATTCGGATAAAACCCTGCTGGACACCCTGACGGATGACCGTCCGACCGATCCATGTGAACTGCTGCAGGATGACGACCTGTCGCAGAGCATCGATCAATGGCTCTCGGAACTGACCGACAAGCAGCGCGAGGTGGTCGTACGCCGTTTCGGCCTGCGCGGCCATGAGAGCAGCACGCTGGAAGACGTAGGCCTGGAGATCGGCCTGACCCGTGAACGGGTGCGGCAGATCCAGGTGGAAGGCCTCAAGCGCCTTCGCGAAATCCTCGAGAAGAATGGCCTGTCGAGCGAGTCGCTGTTTCAGTAAGCGCCTCTGACGCCCGCCCATAAAAAGCCCCGACTGGTTCGGGGTTTTTTTATGGTTCGGAGATCGGCTGAAGTCTGTCTGTGGCGAGGGAGCTTGCTCCCGCCGGGTTGCACAGCAACCCTAAAGGTTCATGAGCGCTGCGCACTCAAGCGGGAGCAAGCTCCCTCGCCACAAAGTTCATTGCCGGACAAATGGTCAGCATTTCCATCGTTTGTAGTCTTGCGGTGTAAGCCTTGGCTTACTCTTTCGTAAGCGTTCCCCATTTTTGCAGGACGGTAGACGTCGACTTCTGCCGAGAGTCGTTTTTAACCAATTGATTTATATGCTTATTTTTTAATATGAAGTGCTTATTACAGCGACTTTCACCCCGCCGGGCCGATTGCTCTCGGCAGGGAACTCTCTAGTATCAGCACTGTGTCGACGGACAGACACGCCCTTCAAGGAAGAGGGGAACGGACATCGCAGGACGCGATTCATCAGGACGATGAAAAGGAATACAGGGAATAGGGAAAAAATGTGGGCGGGTCAAACCGCCCCTTTTTTTGCCTGTAGAAAAGTAAAATCCGAAAAAGCAAAAAGGCCCGCAAGGGGCCTTTTGGTAACGCGCGACAGATCAGCGTTCGAGATCTTTGATCTTGCCTTTGACGCCATCCCACTCTTCGGCATCCGGCAGCGATTCTTTCTTCTCGGTGATGTTCGGCCAGATTTCGGCCAATTCAACGTTCAGTTGAATGAACTCCTGCATATCCTCCGGAACTTCGTCCTCGGAGAAAATCGCGACGGCCGGGCATTCCGGTTCGCACAGGGCGCAGTCGATGCACTCGTCCGGGTGAATCACCAGGAAGTTCGGGCCTTCGTAAAAGCAGTCCACCGGACAGACTTCTACGCAGTCGGTGTACTTGCACTTGATGCAGTTGTCGGTGACGACGAAGGTCATTTCTAATTTTCTCCTCAGGCGGCGGCAGCGTAGCCCCTTCACGGTTGGGGTCGCCATGTTCGGGAGCGATGTCTGCCAGCCAGGCTATTAGCCAGCAGCATCCCAAACCGCGCGAGATTCTAACAGCTTGAAGCCGTTTGCGTTATATCCGGTTCTTCGCTGCTTAGATCCGGTTCTTAAGTGCATATAACAATTCGAGCGCTCGACGCGGGGTCAGGTCATCGAGATCCACTTTCGCCAACTCATCGAGCACCGGGTGCGGCAGGCTGGCGAACATGTCGCTCTGCTGCGGAACGGCCGGTTTGCCTTTGACGGCAGGCTTGGGCGCTTCATGCGGCAATGCGGTGTCTTCCAGTCGGCTCAGGTGCTCACGGGCACGCACGATCACTTCACTCGGCACGCCGGCCAGTTGCGCCACCGCCAGGCCGTAGCTCTGGCTGGCAGGCCCCGGCAACACGTGGTGCAGGAACACGATGCGCTCGTTGTGCTCAGTGGCGTTGAGGTGCACGTTGGCCACCAGCGGCTCGGCTTCCGGCAACACGGTCAGTTCGAAATAGTGCGTGGCAAATAGAGTATAGGCACGCAGATGCGCCAGACGCTCGGCGGCGGCCCATGCCAGGGACAGACCGTCGAAGGTGCTGGTGCCGCGACCGACTTCGTCCATCAGCACGAGACTGCGTTCGGTGGCATTGTGCAGGATGTTGGCGGTTTCGCTCATCTCGACCATGAAGGTCGAACGGCCACCGGCCAGGTCATCGCTGGAACCGATTCGGGTGAAGATCCGGTCCACCAGCGACAACTCGCAACTGGCCGCCGGCACGAAGCTGCCGATATGCGCCAGCAGCACGATCAATGCGGTTTGGCGCATGTAGGTGGATTTACCACCCATGTTCGGGCCGGTGATCACCAGCATCCGGGTGTTGTCATCCAGACTCAGGTCGTTGGCCACGAATGGCGTAGTCAGCACTTGCTCGACCACCGGGTGACGCCCTTGGGTGATGCGCATGCACGGCTCGCTGACGAAGCGCGGGCAGTTCAGGTCAAGGTTCAGCGCACGCTCGGCAAGGTTGCTCAGCACATCCAGCTCGGCCAATGCACCGGCAGTATCCTGCAGCGGTGGCAACTGGCTGATCAGGTCTTCCAGCAGCGCCTCGTAGAGCATTTTCTCGCGAGCCAGGGCACGGCTCTTGGCCGAGAGCGCCTTGTCTTCGAATTCTTTCAGCTCGGGCGTGATGAAGCGCTCGGCGCCCTTGAGGGTCTGGCGACGGATGTAGTCTGCCGGAGCCGATTCCGCCTGCTTGCTCGGCAGTTCGATGAAGTAGCCGTGAATGCGGTTGTAGCCGACTTTCAGGTTGGCCAGACCGGTGCGGGCCTTTTCCCGGGCTTCCAGATCGATAAGGAACTGGCCGGCGTTTTCGCTCAGCGATTGCAACTCGTCGAGTTCGCTGTCGTAACCGGTTTTCAGCACGCCGCCGTCGCGAATCACTGCTGGCGGGTTGTCGATGATGGCTTTTTCCAGCAGCGCCGCCAGTTCCGGGTAGGTGCTGGTGGTAGTCGCCAGGCGTTGCAGGTGCGGTGCTTCGAGGTCGGTCATCGCCACTTGCAGTTGCGGCAGGGCACCGAGAGCATCGCGCAGACGAGCGAGGTCACGAGGGCGCGCATTGCGCAGACCGATCCGCGCCAGAATCCGCTCGATGTCGCCGATTTCCTTGAGCTGCGGCTGCAGCTTTTCGAAGCGGTAGCCGTCGAGGAGGCAAGTGATCGAGGTCTGCCGCGCCAAAAGCACGGTCAGATCGCGCAGCGGACGGTTCAGCCAACGGGTCAGCAGGCGGCTGCCCATCGCGGTCTGGCAGCGATCAACCACCGATTGCAGGGTGTTGTCGCGACCACCAGCCAGGTTAGTGTCGAGTTCGAGGTTGCGACGGCTGGCGCCGTCGAGCACCACGGTGTCGTCCAGGCGCTCATGACGCAGGCTGCGCAGATGGGGCAGGGCGGTGCGCTGGGTTTCCTTGGCATAGGCCAGCAGGCAACCGGCGGCGCCGATGGCCAGGGTCAGGGTTTCACAGCCAAAACCTTTCAGGTCTTGCGTGGAGAACTGCTGGCAGAGACTTTTCAGCGCCGAATCGCGCTCGAAATCCCACGGCGCGCGACGACGCACACCACGGCGTTTTTCCGCTGGCAGGTCTTTCGGCCAATCGTCCGGGATCAGCAGTTCCACCGGGTTGACTCGCTCCAGCTCCGCCAGCAGGTTTTCCCAGCCCTTGATCTCGAGCACAGTGAAGTTGCCGCTGGTGATGTCCAGCACTGCCAGACCGAACAGGCGCTCGTCGCCTAGCACGGCGGCAATCAGGTTGTCGCGACGTTCATCGAGCAGCGCTTCGTCGCTGACCGTGCCCGGGGTAATGATCCGTACCACCTGACGTTCTACCGGGCCCTTGCTGGTGGCCGGGTCGCCGACCTGCTCGCAGATCACTACCGACTCGCCGAGCTTGACCAGTTTCGCCAGGTAACCTTCCGCCGCGTGGTAAGGAATCCCGCACATCGGGATCGCTTGCCCCGCCGACTGGCCGCGCGCGGTCAGAGTGATGTCGAGCAACTTGGCCGCCTTCTTCGCGTCTTCATAGAAGATCTCGTAGAAGTCGCCCATGCGATAGAACATCAGCTGATCCGGGTGCTGATTCTTCAGGCGCCAGTATTGCTGCATCATCGGGGTGTGGGAGGACAGGTCGGAGACGGCTTTATTCATCGGATTGTCAGGTAACTCGTTAAATGATGTAGGGCAAAAGCGAGGGCAACCGCCGGGCTTTTCCGCGATGGGCGCAAGGTTACCATGGGCGGTCGGCTCGACGCAGGCATGACGGCCGGCTGACACTTTCTGCGTTTAATTGTGATTTATGCACGATTTATGCAAATCAGCATTTGTCTTCGGAAAAAACTTCAAGCACTATGCGCGTTATGCAAAAACGCAACGTATCCTCCGTCTTAAGAGCACTGCTCGACCAGCACGGGATCTCCCCCACGGAGCTCCACCGTCGCACCGGCGTGCCTCAATCAACGCTCTCGCGGATTCTCAGCGGGAAGATCGTCGATCCTTCGGATAAACATATCTCGAAGATCGCCGAATACTTCAATGTGAGCACCGATCAATTGCGTGGCCGCGCCGATGTCGCGATCGCGACCGGTGGCGCGCGCGATGACGTGCATGCGGAACTCAAGGACATAAGCCTGTGGGACGACGATACCCCTGTCGATGACGACGAGGTGTCGGTGCCCTTTCTTCGTGAGGTTGAATTGGCTGCTGGATCAGGAAGATTCGTCATCGAAGAGAGCGAACGCTCTAGCCTGCGCTTCGGCAAACGCAGCCTGCGCCATAACGGTGTGCAGTTCGACCAGGCCAAATGCGTGACGGTGCGCGGTAACAGCATGATGCCGGTGTTGCGTGACGGCGCCACGGTCGGAGTCAATGCCGGCAAGTGCGGCATCGGCGATATCATCGATGGCGATCTGTACGCGATCAACCACAACGGCCAGTTGCGCGTGAAGCAGCTCTATCGCCTGCCGACCGGTATCCGTCTGCGCAGTTTCAACCGCGATGAACATCCGGACGAGGACTACAGCTTCCAGGATATGCAGGACGAGCAGATCGTCATCCTCGGTCACGTCTTCTGGTGGGGCATGTACGCCCGATAGATTTTCACCCGTCAAAGAAACCCGCCTCCTAGCGGGTTTTTTTTCGCCTGAATAAAACCCTCGAGCCCTTGATTTATGCGGCCTGCATGCGTTCGTGCATTTCCTTCGCATAAATAAATGCATTTATGCATTGACTGTATATGCATCCATGCATATTCTTGCCACCAAGCCGCTCGACAAAGCGGCTGGCAACAACAGCTCTTTAGTTCCACAAGAACAGGCAGCGATGAACCGGCCTCAACGGTTCAGAGGGTTGGCAACTGACCCGGGTGTGCAGCGTAAAGCACCAAGAGCAGTTATCCGGCGGGCAGGGACCGCGGTCGGAAAAACAATTTGAATGGACTCGTACCGCGCCAGTAGCGCCGAAAAGTCAGCTTCCTTCTCGGATACAGGATTTGAAGGAAGGCGAAGGAGCGCATTACTGAAAAGCCCGGCTAAGTGCCGGGCTTTTTGGAATGCCTGCCAGATCCATCACGACATTCATCGCTAACACCGCACAAAGGAAGACTAAATGAATCTCTATGCACTGGTTGAATACAGCAAAGTTACCCAGCTCAAGGAAAGTGAAGTCAGCCCGGAAGCACCTGCTTCGCCAACTTCGTTTTGGGTTGATGTAACAGGTAATACACAGATTCGCGTCGGTTGGGGCGCAACATTCGATGGCGTCTGGACATTCACGCCGCCCTCCGAGCAAGACCTGCGCGATGAAGCGCAGCAGCAGAAATGGCAATTGCTGAATGTTGCCGCTGGCTGGTTGCTGCTCAACTCCCTGAATTACAAAGTTGAGACCGGCGTTGCCACCCCGGCAGAACAAGCCCTGCTGCTGACGCACAAGCAATATTGCATCGCCGTCAGCGACATCGATAAACAGCCGGGTTATCCGGCAACTATCGTCTGGCCAGTCGCCCCGTACTGACAGACATGACAAACAGCGTTCGCTGGTAATCAATAAAAAGGAAGTTGGAATGAATCGTTACGCACTTACAACGACAGTAATGGGTTACACCGTGATTCTTCAGATCGTCGAGTCTGAGGGCGCGGCACCCGCTATTCCGGCAAATGAACCTTTTGCCCAATGGCGCAACATCACCGGTAACGACATTGCGCAACCGGGAATGAAAATCAGCTGGGGGCCTTTTGGCGATGAGTATGTTGAGACAACTCTCCTCGAGCAACAGATGACCACCAATGGCCGCATGCAACAACGCTTTGACGCAGCCGGGCGCTGGTTGATGTTCAACCCTTTGCAATACAAGCTGGATCTCGGCATCGCCACTGCGGCAGATGAGTCGGCACTGGTTGCCTATAAGCAGTACTGCGTTGCCGTCAGCGAAGTTATCAACCAGAACACCTTCCCGACAATCAACTGGCCAGTCGCCCCGTTCTGATGCGAATGCGTTAACGCGCCTGCCTCTTAGAGCGCATTACTGAAAAGCCCGGTCTCACCAACGGGCTTTCGAAATGCCTGCCTGATTTCTGTAGCTACCCAAAAAGTACATGCGTTGCTACTGGCTCACAAGCAGTATTCCATGGCTGTCAGCGACATTGAAACAGTCCGGCTATCCGAAAAAATCATTTGGCCTGTTGCGCCTTACTGAATCTTTGGCGCATCGAGAACTTTGTCTCGGCCCATTTTGTTATAAGGAAATATTCATGAAGAAATACGTTTTCATTGAGATGAGCAATATTGCTGCGTATTCCAAGGCGGTAATGATTCAGGTCTCTGAGGACCAACCTGTCATCAATCCCCCGGGCATAGCCGGCGGTTGGTACGGATTTGCAATTGACACCGTTGTTCAAGTGGGCTGGAAGGCTACATACGGCGCGAATGGCTGGGAGTTTTCTGAGCCCACTTATCAAGACCATGTTGATCAGGTAACGCTGTTTGTACGACAGCGGCTCGGCGTAGCCGCTGGCTGGCTTGATATCAACCCGGTCAATTACAAGGTGAATCTCGGTGTTGCCACGCCAGAGGAAGAAGCCGCATGGCTCGCTTATCAGCAATATTACATTGCAGTCTCCGACGTGAAAAAACAGGCTGGCTATCCCTACACGATTGACTGGCCAGTGGCTCCTTTCTGATTCAGGCATAAGCGTTAATCCCGTCAGCGGGAGCGCATTACTGAAAAGCCCGGCCTCAACGCCGGGCTTTTCGGAATGCCTACCTGAAGAGACATCGCTTGAACCCAACACACAATACTCATCAACTAGAACCAGGAGGCGTGACATGACAAACGAGCAACAAGCGTTGGCGGACATGCCGATCTGGCTGGTCATCCTCCTCGCTGTAGTGGGAGGGGTGTCCGGCGAAATGTGGCGCGCCGATAAGGAGGGTGCCCGCGGCTGGTCATTGCTGCGGCGTCTGGCCCTGCGCTCCGGCGCCTGCATGATCTGCGGCGTCTCGGCGATCATGCTGCTGTATGCAGCCGGGCTGTCGATCTGGGCCGCCGGTGCCTTCGGTTGCCTGACCGCCATGGCCGGTGCCGACGTCGCCATCGGTCTGTACGAACGCTGGGCCGCCAAGCGCATCGGCGTCTGCGAAGTTCCCTCGCCGCGCGATCCCCAGTAACTCAACACTTTCCTGCCTCGCTGCAACTGATGCGGCGGGGCTGCGCGTGGACAATTGAAAAGGAGGTCATGCATGCCCGCACCGATCCAGCAGCCTTCGCAGCTGTTCACGGCGATGGCGACAACCCTGCGCAACAGCGCCGGCCTGAATCTGCAGGTTGGCAATCACGACGACTTCACCGCCCCCGGCGCTCAGGCCTGGGCATTGATTGACTTCGACCGTAATGCGCCCGGTGTGCGTGGCGCCGACGGACGTATCGCCCACGTCATGACGGTGTCGCTGCAAGTCATTCCGGCACTGTCCGCCAGTGCATTTGCCGCCTGCGATCTGATCGCCGTGCTGAAAAACCTGATCACCGACAACCGCTGGGGCCTGCCCGGTGCTCAATGTGATCTGCCGATGAACCTTGATGGTCTGCCGTCAGTGCTCATCCGCGCCGATCAGCAATACAAGGCGTGGACTCTGACTTTCACCCAGACCCTCTACCTCGGTCCGACGCTGCTCGACGACCCGCTCGGCACGCCGAAATTCGCCCGCACCTGGGAAGTCAGCAATATCGACGATCCGGACCAATACACCGCGCTGGAGGCCTGACCGATGTTCGACGCATTACTGCGCATGCAACTGGGGCCGATCATCGAGCGGCTGGCCGAGATGGAAGCGGAAATCGACGACCTGCACCGACGCGCCGAGAGTTTCTGTCGCATCGGCGTCTGTCAGGCAGTCGATGCCGCGAGCAACACCTGCCAAGTCAGCCACGGAGGATTGCTCACGCCGTCGATCAAGTTCTTCAACCCCAGCGCCGGAGCGCAGAGCGAGTCGCGGATTCCGAGCGTGGGCGAGCAGTGCCTGCTATTCAACTACGGCAGCGGTGAAAGCGGCGCGCAAAGCGTGGCGTTGTTCGGCCTCAACAGTGACCGATTTCCGCCGACGGCGACGGTACCGACGCTGACGCGCCGTGTGCATGTCGACGGCACTGAAAGCGGCTACGACGACGCTACACACACCTTGCACTGGCAGAACGGCCCGGCCGCATTCAGTGGCTCTCGCGAATCGCTTGCACTGAGCATCGGCCCGGCGCAACTGACGATGTCACCACAGCTGATCAGCCTGCAACTCGGCGGCGTTGGCCTGAGCATCGACGCCTCGGGCGTGCACTTCAGCGGCCCGTTGGTGGATCACCAGGGCCGCGTCATCAGCCCCTGAATCAAGAGCTTCCCATGATCGGAATCGATAGAGACTCCGGGGCCACGGTCGACGACTGGCTGCAGTTCGTGCAGCGCGCGACACGAGCCCTGACCACGCCGCTGGGCACCCGGCAAAAAAGGCCCCTTTATGGCTCGCTGATCCCCACGCTGCTGGGGCAGAACCTCGGTGACGACGTTCTGCTTCTGGCCCAGAGCCACGCGGCTCAGGCGTTCTACAACACGCAGAACGGGATCAGTGATTTTCAGCCGAGCGTGATCGTCGCCAGCCGTCACGGCGCCGGTCTGCTGCTGCGTTTCGCCGGCACCTGGAAAAACCGTCAACAGACATTCGAGGTCGTGACATGAGCATGTTGATCCCCGGCCAGAACCAATTGGCCGAACCGGCGCTGATCACCGTCGACGCCTTCGAAGACTTGCTCGCCGAGTTCAAGACTTTCGTCGTCGAATACGTCGGCGCCCGGGCGCCGGACAGCGCGGCGAAACTCAAGACCAGCCTCGACAACGAGAGCGAGCTGCTGACCTTGGCGCTGGAAGCCTTCTGCGTGCGTCTGCAAACCCATGAACGCAAATACAACGCCCGCATCAAGCAGATGCTGGCGTGGTGGGCGACCGGCAGCAACCTCGACGCACGGCTGGCGGACATGGGCCTGGAGCGGCAGTTGCTCGACCCCGGCGACCCGGCGGCATTTCCGCCGGTACCGCCGATTTATGAAAGTGATGACGACGCCCGGCTGCGCTATTACCTGGCGCCGCATGCCCCGGCTGCGGGTTCGCGAATGCAGTATCGCCGCGAGGTATTCACCCTCGGTGAACGGCCAACGGTGAAGGTCGAATCCAGCGATGGCGGTGTGGTGAACGTCACCTACGCCTTCAACCCGGACGGCCTCGCTGCACAGGTCAAGGACGGCAACGGTCGGCGTACTGCGCCGGGCGAGGTGCAGGTCACAGTGTTGTCCCGCGACGGCGATGGCACTCCGTCTGCAGCGTTGCTGGATGGCGTGCGTCAGCACTTCGCCCGCCCTGATGTGCGGCCGGAAACCGACCTCGTCACGGTCAAGGCTGCCGACATTCAGCGCTACAAGATTCGTGTGGTGGCGAAGATCAATTCCGGCCCCGACTCGGGCCTGACCAAAGTCGCCGCGCAGCAACAATTGCAGGCCTACGCCGACAGTTGTCATCGCCTCGAAGGGCGTGTCGACCCGAGCTGGATCGACTACACGCTGCACAGCGCTGGCGCCGTGCAACTGCAGATTCTTGAACCGCTGGCGCCGATCGTGACCACTGCGTTTCAGGCGCCGTACTGCACGGCGGTCGAGGTCGAGGTGCTGACGCTATGAGTGAGCCAACGCAACGCCCGACCTTGTTGCCGGCCAACAGCTCGGCACTCGAACGGGGACTGGATCTGGGCTTCGGTGCGCTGCTTGATCGCATCGCGCCGCCGTTCCCCGAGCTGATGAACCCGAGCGAAACACCGGTGGCATTCCTGCCGTATCTGGCAGCGGATCGCGGTGTCAGTGAGTGGGATGCCGATGCCGGCGAGACCGAAAAACGTCTGACGGTATCGCTCGCCTGGCAAATACAACGCCAGGCGGGTACTCGCCAGGCGCTGAGTCATGCCGTTGAGTCGTTGGGTTTCACGCCGAATATAGCGGCCTGGTATCAGCAGCGACCAGCAGGGCAGCCCTATTCCTTCGACGTGCAGGCGCTGATTGGTACGCGTTGGTCGAGCGGCGATCACAACCGCCTGATACGGCGTATCAATGCAGCGAAAAGCGAGCGTGATGAGGCAACCATTACCATCGTTCACAGCACCCGCGCCGGTTTGCAAGCTGCGATGGCTGTGGACCCCGGTCTGAGTATTCATGACCGCGAGCGGGCAGGGGCTCTGCCGCAAATCGAGTTGCCTGCTCTGGTGGGGTTTGGCGCAGGTGCATCGTTGCCGCTCTCTGATAGCGAGCTGTCTCTGCACTCGGCGCTGCCTGAGTGAAGGGCGAGGCGCGGCCAATAAACGCTGGAACTCCAGCGCATCAAAAATCAATGATTGAAGGGCGCAGTTATGACGGATGACGTTACGCGCCTGGTTCGCTTCACCTCTGTGGGACTGGGTGAAGTGTTGCAGGCAAAAAACCAGGGTTTGAAGGGCGAGATCACGCATATCGGTGCCGGCACCGCTCGCTACGATCCTACCGGCGCCGAAACCGCACTTCGCGATGAGCGACAGCGCGTTGCGATTGTCGATTACGAAGACCTGGGTGCAGGACAACTCAGGATGGGAGCGCTGTTCAGCGGTCCGGATGAATATGAAATCGGGGAATTCGGCTTCTATCTCGCCAGTGGCACGCTCCTGGCGGTTTACTCCGTAGCCGGCAAGTTACTGACCTACAAGGCAAGTGCCGCGCGCGTATTGCAGAAGTTCACCCTGGATGTCTCTCCGTTGCCGGCGAACAGCGTCACCGTGTCGGTAGGGACGGAAAATCTCAATATATTGTTGAGTGAAGAGTTTACGGCGTTGGCATGTGCCGATATCGATAATATGTCCCGTCATGTTCAACTGCTGTTACGGGTAATGGCGCTTGAAACCCGATAAGTCATCGCGGTTGCAGCTGATAAAGGCGAGTCTCTCGTCAAGGGTTGTGTCGGCTTATTAATAAAACAGGAAACTTAAACGTGAGTCTAGAAACCACTGTTGCATCGTTGGTCACGGCTGCAAACAATTTGACCAATGTCGTGAATGGGAAAATTGGCAGCATTAATACCACCATGGCCGCGGCGTTGAATCAGTTCAATGAATGGCGAAGTCTAAAAGATGTTGAAGGTGATCCAACGGCCCTGGGTACTATCCGTCGGAACATATTGCAAGGTTTTGTCACCGGCACGGGGGGCGTGCATGGGGTGGGTGCGCAGGGTGATTTTGTGTCGACAGATCTGGCGAGCAGTCTTAATGTCTACATGCATTTCAAAATCCCATTGAATATCAATGTCAACTCCGAAATGTTCTGGTTCAATATAAAAGGCTACAGTTATGGCACGGCAAAAATCATTGAGGAAACAATAGTTGGTTATTGCTACCAGCCTACCCGCACGCTTCAGAATGTTTCTACCTTTGGCAATATGACGCCTGCTGTTTATGTGGATGCAAATGGCAATATTGTTATGCGAGTGCTGATTCCAAATATTTATTTCACCACGGTTCGTATCGATACCATGCGCGTGGGTAATGGCCGCTTATTCAATCTGGGTGACTTGAAGACGAAGTTGTCCCTGGCCGACACCGTTTTGTTCAACTAAGGAGAGAGCATGACTGAGCAATCAGAAAATATCATGGCCGATCTGCCCCTGGCAGTGCCCATGCTGGAGATCGAATGGGCTGCCATTCGCAGTCGTCGCGATCAATTGCTGCGCGCCACTGACTTTACTCAATTGCCTGATTATCCGGCTACCGCCGAGCAACTGGCACAGCTCAAGGCTTACCGAAAGGCTCTACGCGACATTCCTGAAACGGTGGAACAACCGGCTGAACTGGTCTGGCCTGAGTTGCCCTCTTTCATCAAGTAAGCCACATACCGCGAAAGCGGTTTTTTTTCGTCTGCACAAAGCCCCGGCATGGGGCTTTTGCATTTTTGCGTCTGGAGAATTTCGCAAATGTCTGTTCGCCAAACCTACACCGTGCTCGTTCCATTCCCCACCGGCGGTGGGCACTGGTCGAGCGTCGGTCAAGACCTTGATCTGCTTGACGTCGAGGCCAGTGCGCTGCACAGCGCCGGTCGACTGGAACTGAAAACACCCTCCACCCAGGCCAAAAAGGCCGCTGCCAAGAAGGCTGACTAACTATGGCTGAGGTTTTGAACTTCGAGCACAACGGCATTACCGTCAATGCCACTGAATCCCCCGAGGCCATGGGTGGCCTGGGTGACAACGTCATCGGTCTGGTCGGCACCGCGCCGAAGGCTGATCCGCTGATTCCGCGTAACGCACCGTTCCGCATCAACAGCTTCACCACTCACGCGCTGCTCGATCCGACCGGCGCCGAAGAGGGCACGCTGTATCACGCGGTTTACCAGATCCTCAAAGTGGTCAAGGTGCCGGTGTACGTGGTGATCGTCGAAGCGGGCGCGACCCCGGCCGACACCGTCAACGCAGTGATCGGCGGTGTCGATCCAACCACCGGCCGCAAGCTCGGTCTGGCCGCACTGGGCAGTGTCCCGGAAGACCTGACCATCATTGGCGCGCCGGGCTTCACCGGTACCAAAGCAGTGGCCAGCGAGTTCGCTTCGTTCGGCAAACGCATCAAGGCCCGTGTGGTGCTGGACGGCAAGGATGCCTCGGTCGCTGATCAAGTGACTTACAGCCAGGAACTTGGCGGCGCCGACCTCGGTTTCGACCGTTGCCTGGTGGTGCACAACATGCCGGCCGTGTACTCGAAAGCAGCGAAGAAAAACGTCTTCCTGTCGCCGTCCAGCTTGGCGATTGCCGCACTGGCCAAGGTCAAGCAGTGGGAGAGCCCGGGCAACCAGGTGACCTACGCCGAAGACGTGTCCCGCGTCGTTGAGTACAACATCCTCGATACCTCCACCGAAGGCGATCTGCTCAACCGCTACGGCGTCAGCTACTACGCCCGCACCGTGCTCGGTGGCTTCTCGCTGCTGGGTAACCGTTCGATTACCGGCAAGTTCATCAGCTACGTCGGCCTTGAAGATGCGATCAGCCGCAAGCTGGTCAAGGCCGGCCAGAAAGCCATGGCCAAGAACCTGACCAAGTCGTTCATGGATCAGGAGGTCAAGCGCATCAACGACTGGCTGCAGATCCTGGTCGCCGACGAAACCATTCCTGGCGGCAGCGTGTACCTGCACCCGGAACTCAACAGCGTCGAGAAGTACAAGAACGGCACCTGGTACGTGGTCATCGACTACGGCCGCTACGCGCCGAACGAACACATGGTTTATCAACTCAACGCCCGCGATGAAATCATCGAGCAGTTCCTGGAGGACGTTCTCTAATGTTTACCAACCGCGTAAGACAGGCCATCGCGGCCACCCTGCAAGGCCTGCCGTTGTCGGCGACCGTTGAGGAGTTCACCCCGCCGAAAATCGATTTCGACATGGAAAGCATGACGGGCGGACGCTTCATCGTTGAGGAAATGGCCAAGAGTGCCAAGGCTCTGAACGCCACGCTCAAGCTGCAAGGCACCGGTGCAGAAGTGTTGCTGGCGATGGGGGTGAAGCTGGGCGACGACATCCTGCTGAACGTGCGTGAAGCCGGTCAGGATCAGGACGGCAACACCTGGTTCACCTATCACACCATCGGCGGCAAGCTCAAAACCATGGGTGAAGACGCGATCAAGATGGGCGGCAAAGCCCTGACGACTCTGGAGTTCTCCTGCCGCACCTACAACCGCCTGGAAAACGGCGTGCCGGTGATCGACATCGACGTGCGCACCCAGAAGTTCGTGCTTAACGGCGTCGACATCCTTGGTGATGCGCGCCGTGCGGTGCTGATGCCGTAACGCTGTAAGCCAGCCAGGCACCTGACCCTGTGGGAGCGGGCTTGCTCGCGAATGCGGTGTGACAGTCGACGCTCATTTATCTGACAGGCCGCCTTCGCGAGCAAGCCCGCTCCCACATTGGGCCAGTGTGACTGGCCGATGTTTAGCAATACCCCCTCAAGAATCACCAAGGAATTCATACATGTCGTGGATGCCACCCAAGCATGACCTGCTGTCGCCGATCACCGGTGACGACGGCTCGCAGATCGAACAGATCCAGCTCAAGCCGCTGTTCTACGCCGCGCAAAAAGAAGCGCTGGAACGCGCCGGCGATGATGAAGACGATCAGTTCTTCGAACTGGCGCTGCTCGCCACCGGCCTGTCGGTCAAGGAACTCGACCAGCTCAAACGCCCGGACTACGTGAGCATCGCCCAGTACGTGCACGAGATATCGACCCGTCCGGCGTCGTACTTTCTGGAGCAGGTCGAGGACGCGGAAAAGTCCGCCGATCCTGACCAGGTGCAACTGCTGCAACCGCTCGCCGTGACCGGCCGCACCGTGACCTCGCTGTCGCTGGAAATGCCCGCACTGCGCGCCACCAAAGTGATGAAGAAACTGAAAACGGCCAAGGAACGCGCCGAGTTCATCACTGCCCATTGCACCGGTCTGATGATCCCCGATCTGGCCCAACTGAGCGTCCCTGACTGGACCCAATTGCAGGTGCGCATCGACGATTTTTTAAACCAGCCGGCGGCCTACTTTCGGAACGCGACATCGAAGTAATCCTCGATATCGTCCCGCTCATTTACCCGGTAAGTGAGGCGGAGATTCTGGAATGGGACGCCGAAAAGGCGTTGCGCCGCTACGACATAGCGATCACTCGCCTTGGCGTGAAACAGGAGTAGAGCGGCATGGCAGACACATCGTTTTCGCTGATGTACGCCGCGCAAACCGGCGGCGCGGGTTCCGGTTTGTCGGCAGGGGGATCGGCCACAGACAGCCTGATCAAACCACTGTCCGAACTGAAAGAGGCGCTGCTCACGGCCAGCCTGGACATCCGCAGTCTGGTGCGTGAACAGATCAAACTCGGCGCCGTTGTCCTGGGGCTGAACACGGCCCTGGCATCGTTCAAGGTACCAATGGTAACTGCCGCACCGGCGGCTGGCGGCGAAAGCAAGTCAAAGCTCAAGGCTGAGATTGAACAACGCTCGCCTCCGGCCTACCTGCAATCGGCCATGGCCCTGGAAACCGCCATGGCCCAGATCAAGCAGGTTCAAGGCCTGAGTGGCGACCTCGACACGCTGTCGAAAGCCAACCTTGAACTGGCCACCGACAAACGAGTTGCCGGCAGTGGGGCGACGGTCGTGGATCTGGTGCAGGTCGAAGTCGCGGCTGGCCGATCCGGGATTGGCGCGGGTCTCAAGGGCGCCGACAAGGAACAGGTGCTGCTGGACTTTGCCCAGGATGCAGCGGTCAATGCGTCGGCGTTCGGCATCAGCCTTAAGTCGGCCGGTGAAATGCTGTCGGCCTGGCAATTGTCGATGAAACTGGATCGCACTCAAGGTCAGCTGCTGGCCGATGCGACTCAGCATCTGGGCAACAGCGGACTGAATGCGACGGCTGCCGACATCGGCTCGGTCGTGCAGCAATCCGGCGAGTCGGCCGTTGCAGTGGGGATCCTGCCCGAGCAGTTGGCGGCGCTGTCAGCCGCGTTGCTCAACGCTGATGTCGACAAGGCCGGTGCCGGCGCGGCGGTGAAAAGTATCAGCGCAGCCCTGGACAAAGGCACCCAAGGCTCGGCGGCCGAGCAGTCGGCGTGGAAGGCGTTGGGCCTTGATCCCGGCAAGTTGACTGAAAACGTACCGGACAACCTTGTCAAAGCGTTGGCGGCATTGAAGCAACAACCGGCAGAGCAGCAAACGGAGCTGGTCAAGACACTTTTCGGTGGCAACGACGGTGTGCGCAAACTGCTGGCGAAACCCGAAGACCTGCAAAAAGCGTTTTCGCTGGTTGCGCCGGCCAAACTGGAAGGAACGTCGACGCTTGTGCCATCGCAAGCGACCCAGGGCAGCCTCGCATCGCCATTCAAGGGTGAGGGGGGCGTGCGCCAGTGGATGGGCAAGCCCGGGGAGGCTCAGACGCCGCTTTCATTGCTCAAGCCTGATGATCCACTGACACCGGCTTACAGCGGCGCGATTCAACGCAGCGCCGAGCCTGCGGGTAAAGATCCTCAGCGAAGCTGGAACGCGTTCGATGCCAGTCTCAATCGTCTGATCACGGCGTTGGCACCGGATGCGACCGGCACGCTGGACTCGCTGACGAATATGACCAATGGCGTGGCCGATATGGCTGAAGCCCATCCCAAGACCTCGACGGCATTGGCCCTTGCGGGCGCTGGACTGTCGGCCATCGTGGTGGCGGTGATGGCCAAGGCATTCGGCAATTTCACCGACAAGCTGCTCAAGGGCGTCGCTTCAAAATTGCCGCTTGGTCTTGGCGGTTTGATTGCCGATATTGAAGACCCGAAAGCCAAGAAAACGTCTGCCGGAAATGGCGCGGGCCATGACTGCTGCTGCAAACCGCTGGGCGGCGGGACAGGCGACAAACTCAAGCCTCGCCGGTCAAGCACCAAGCCTCGAGTCAGACGTGAACAAACCGGTCGAGGCGGGAAAAGCCCCCGCACGGTGACTCCTCGGCCACTACGGATCAGTGCACCGCCGGCGTCGCCGGCACGACCCGTTCTGCCCCGCATGTCCGGCACGTCCTGGCCGGCAAGCATGACCGCATTTGCAGGGTCATCAGCCGTCAGTCCTGCCCCGGCCGCTTCACTGTCCGGTTCTTACGCCAAGGCAGGCAGACTGCTTGCCAAACGGGCACCGCCGCTGCGGTTGCTCAGTGCCGGATATGAAATGGTCACCGGCGTCATGAAGGGCGATACGCGTGCCGTCGTGTCGTCCGGTGCCTCGTTGGCCGGGTCTTCTGCTGGGGCCGCCGTCGGTGCAGCACTTGGCACGTTGATTTTGCCCGGTGTGGGCACGGCAATTGGCGGGTGGCTCGGAAGCATGGCGGGGGGCGCGATCGGTGAATCCCTGGGCGACAAGCTAGGGACACAAGTCGATCGTCTCGGCTCACCTGCACAGGTCAGCAAAGACCTTATCGCGACTTCGGCGATTTCCACGATCCCCGGGGCACCTGCGATCACAGCCGCCAGCCAGCCGGTCACGTTCAACTCAACCATTAACATCAATGGTCAAGACCAGACCAGCGCCCAGGCACTGGCCAATCTGGTGGTGCAAACCACCATGGGGCAGTTGGGCCAGATCATGCCGACCAATTCCCTCGCCACACGACGTGACGCAGCCCTGACCGATGGAGTCGCCACATGAAACAACAAATGGCCTTGGGCAGTTTCATCTTTGGCCTGTCACGCGGCTTTGCCTACAGCAGTTTTCTGCGCAAGTCCGACGGCGGCTGGACGGAACTGCAGATTCTCACCAGCAAACCCAAGTCCCATCAAATTGGCCAGAAACCCGAAACCCTGACCATCACCGGTAAATCAATGTACGCGGTGGCCATGGATCGGCTGGATGAGCTGCGGGCGCTGCAAGCCCTTCGTGTGCCGCTACCGCTGATTGATGGCATCGGCCGTAATTGGGGCCTGTGGCGAATCACCATGGTTCAGGAAACCCAGACCTGCATCATCGATGATGGTACGGCAATGGTGGTCGACTGGACCCTTGAACTGGCGGAGTTCAACAATGCGTAAGGTACGAAGCATGGCCGGCGATTCGGTGAATCTGCTGCTCTACCGTGAAACCGGTCGCAGCGATGACAGCGCCGAAGAAGCCCTGTGGAAACTCAACCCGACCTTGGCCGAACGTGGTCCGATTCTCCCGGCAGGTGTCTGGGTGACACTGCCGGAACTCGACAGCAAACCCGCCGCGATCAAACCGGTTCTGGCCTGGGACTAAGGAGGTTGCATGACACAGGGATTCACCCCGGCGATCGAAATCTACGGGGCCAACAAAGACTTGCTGAATCAGCGTCTGATCAGTTGGGAGCACGTTGATGCTGCCGGGATGGAGTCCGATCAACTGACACTGGTGATCGACCTGGAAGGCCTCGAAGGCTTGCCGACCCTGGGCGGAACCATCGGCCTGCGGGTGGGTTATCTGGAATCCGGGCTGGTCGAAAAGGGCCAATTCAAGGTGACCAGACTGACACCAACGCTGTTCCCGCTGCGCCTGACGCTGGTCGCTACGGCCGCGCCTTTCAGCGGCAAGGACGAAACCGGATTCAAGGAACGGCGTACGGCCAGTCATGGCCCCACCACCCTTGGCGCACTGTTTCGCGAACTGGTCTCGCGGCACGCTTTTTCGCCGCGCGTCGATCCTGAACTGGCGCTGATCCGGATTGCTCATATCGACCAGTCGAACGAAACCGACATGAGCTTCATCACGCGACTGGCAAAGAAGTACGACGCGGTGGCCAAACCGTTCAACAACCTCTACGTGCTGGCTAAACCGGCGCAGTTGAAAAACCTCTCGGGCCAGGTGATACCGGACGTCAGGCTGTCGGTGACCAGCAACAATCGGCCGGGTGATCACGCCTTTATCAGCGCGACACTGGAAGAGACTGCCCGCACCCAGAATCAGGGTTGCAAGACCTGCTTCTGGGACGGTGCTTTTGGCAAGCTGCAGGAGGTGATCACCGGTTCCGCGCCCTACAAGGTCATTCGCCAGAAACAGGCGAGTGAAGAAGAAGCCAAGGCCATCGGCGAAGCCGAAGTGCGCAAGATGCTGCGCGAGAAATACAAGCTGAAGGTCACTTGCCCGGGCGACCCGCTACTGGCTGCCGAAGGCCTGTTGGTACTCGATGACACCTGGCCAGACTTCATGCGCGGTCGCTGGTCGATCGAAAAAGTCACCGCCAGCGGCAATCGCGAGAACAGCTATCGCTGCATGATCGATGCCAGCGGCCTTGATCCCAAGGCGGGCGCCAAAGACTGATTCACTCTTTCTCAGAGCGACACAAACCCCTGTGGGAGCGAGCCTGCTCGCGAAAGCGGTGGATCAATCAACACTGTTTTTGAATGTAAGTCCGCCTTCGCGAGCAGGCTCGCTCCCACATTGGTCCTGCGGTAACTCCCCCACACTCTGGAACACCACCATGAAGATCACCCCGATCCTCACGCAGCTGCGTGGGCAATGCCCAAGCCTTGCCGATCACATTGCGGTGGGTGTCGATCTGGCGTTGCTGCAAGGCAACGCTGATCTGCCGACACCCTCGGCCCATGTGCTGCCGCTGGCCGATGTGGCCAGCAACAGCACCGCACAAAACCTCACCGCCCAACCGATCCGCGACCGCTTCGAAATCGTCTTGGCGCTCGACGCCAGCGACAGCACAAAAGCGCTGGATCTGTTGCACGACCTGCGCGCCGAACTGTGGCGCGCGCTGGTGGGATTCAAGCCGGGAAATGACTACAGCGCCATCGTCTACGACGGCGGCGAGATGGTCTCGATCAACAGCAGCCGGGCCTTCTATCGGCTGCGCTTTTTTACCGAGTTCCAGCTCGGCCGCAATCTGCCGAGTCAGCCTGCGGAGAGTTGGCACGAACGTGAACTGGACGGTTTGTCGTCCTTTACCGGGGTCACCGTGCGGGTCGATGCGATCGACCCGGCCGACCCCAATCTGAAACACCCGGGCCCTGACGGGCGCGTGGAACTGACTTTCTCTGGAGACGTAACCCCATGAGCAATCGCATCACCGTACTGCCGGCCGCTGGCCGTGCCGTGCCTGACCCGGAAGCGGGCGATCTGCTGCCCAAAGAAGGCCGTGAAGTGCTGGACAGCGCCTGGTGGCGCCGACGTCTGGCCGACGGCGATATCACTCTCAAAACCGTAAAAGTCAAAGCACAGGGAGCCAAATAATGGCGATCGGATTCAGCAACATCCCTGCGGACATTCGTGTACCGCTGTTCTATGCCGAAATGGACAACTCGGCCGCCAATAGCGCGACTTCGGCCATGCGCCGTTTGATCGTCGCTCAGGTCAACGACAACATCGCCCCGACTGAAGTCGGCAAACTGGTGCTGGTCTCCAGCGTCGCGCTGGCAAAAAGCATCGGCGGTCAGGGCTCGATGCTCGCCTCGATGTACGAGACCTTCCGCAAGGCCGACCCGATCGGCGAGATCTGGTGCCTGCCGCTGCACAACACTGAAGGCGCCATCGCCAAAGGCGTGCTGACCCTGACTGGCACTGCGACTCAGGCTGGCGTGCTCAACCTGTACGTCGCTGGTGTGCGTGTGCAGGCCACCGTGGTCAACGGTGCCACCGCTGCTCAAGCGGCTACCGCACTGGCACAGAAAATCAACGCCACCGCCGATCTGCCGGTGAGCGCGGCGGCTGCAGAAGGTGTGGTCACCCTGACCGCCAAATGGACCGGCGACAGCGGTAACGACATCAGCCTGCAGTTCAATCGCCTGGGCAAGAGCAACGGCGAAGAAACCCCGGCCGGCCTGACCACCGCGATCACCGCCATGACCGGCGGCGCCGGTGTACCGGACCAGGTCGCAGCCGTGGCTGCACTGGGCGACGAGCCGTTCGAGTTCATCGCTCTGCCGTGGTCGGATCTGTCGACCCTCAATACCTGGCAAGCAGTGATGGATGACAGCACCGGTCGCTGGTCCTGGGCCAAGCAACTGTTCGGTCACGTCTACAGCGCCAAGCGCGGCACCGTCGGTACGCTGGTCGCTGCTGGTCAGGCACGTAACGATCAGCACATGACCATTCAGGCGCTGGAGCCGGGCGTACCGCAACCGTTCTGGGTACAAGCTGCCGCATTGGCTGCGCGCACCGCGGTGTTCATCTCCGCCGATGCCAGCCGTCCGACCCAAAGCGGCAGCCTGCCGGGTGTTGATCCGGCGCCGGCCAGCGAGCGTTTCACCCTGACCGAGCGTCAGTCGCTGCTCAACTACGGCATTGCCACCGCGTACTACGAAGGCGGTTACGTGCGCATTCAGCGTTCGATCACCACCTACCAGAAGAACGCTTACGGTCAGGCCGACAACTCCTACCTGGACAGCGAAACCATGCACCAGTCGGCGTTCATCGTGCGTCGTCTGCAAAGCGTGATCACCAGCAAATACGGTCGCCACAAACTGGCCTCCGATGGCACCCGTTTCGGCGCCGGTCAGCCGATCGTCACCCCGGCGACCATTCGCGGCGAGCTGATCGCGCAGTACGCCAAGCTGGAACTGGAAGGCCACGTGGAGAACGCCGAGCTGTTCGCCGAGCACCTGATCGTCGAGCGCGACGTACAGGATCCGAGCCGCGTGAACGTGCTGTTCCCGCCGGATTACATCAACGGTCTGCGCGTGTTCGCACTGCTCAACCAGTTCCGTCTGCAATACGACGACGCGGCTTGATCGCCGCGTTTGGCCGTAAGCATTCAGCCCACTCCGGTGGGCTTTTTTATTTGAAGGGAGTAACACCATGGGTCAAGTGATTGCAGGCACCTGCTACGTCAAAGTCGACGGTGCACAACTGACTATCAACGGCGGCTGCGAAGCCCCGCTGATGGCCGTCAAACGCGAAACCGTCGTACCGGGTTTCTACAAGGAAACCGACGTCGCGCCGTCGTTCAAAGTGACCGCGCTGCACACCGCCGACTTCCCGCTGAAGAAGCTGATCGAAGGCACCGACATCACCGTTACCTGCGAATTCAGCAACGGCAAAGTCTACGTGCTGGCCGGTGCCTATCTGGTCGAAGAGCCGGTTTCCAAGGGCGATGACGCCACCATCGAACTGAAATTCGAAGGCATCAAGGGGACCTGGCAATGAGCGGCGCCGTGAAGCTTCAGGTTGCGATCGAAGCTCACGGCGAGCCCCTGACCGAACTCGTCCTGCGCCGTCCGACGGTGCAGGAAGTGCGAGCGATCAAGGCGCTGCCGTACAAGATCGACAAAAGCGAAGAAGTCAGCCTCGACATGGACGTGGCGGCCAAATACATCGCCGTGTGCGCCGGCATCCCGCCGTCGTCGGTCAACCAGCTCGATCTGGCTGACCTCAACGCGCTGAGCTGGGCCGTTGCGAGTTTTTTCATGAGTGCGGCGTCGGAGCCATCACCGACCTGATCGCAGTCGCCTATGACCTGGCCTGGTTCTGGAAGGTTGACCCCGAACAGATGATGGCCAGGCCACTGGATGTGCTCCGCGAATCGCTGGAGCACGCGCAACGGATCAATGCGATGCAGCAGGTGCAGTGATGGCGAATACAAATTTGAGCCTGATCCCGCAGAACTTTCCCGTCACGGTCAACATGCTCGTGGTGCTCAAGGGCGCCGAGAAAATGGAGACCGAGATGAAGGGGCTGCGCGGCAAGGTCGCAGCATTCAAGAAAAGCATGGAAGACAGCGGCCTCGAGCCGCTGGACGTGGCCGGCTTCATTGCCGAAGGTGGTTTGCTCAAGCCGTTTCAGGACGGCATCAAAAAAGCCATCGAAGCGCAGGATGCGCTGGCGAAGAAAGCCAGGGCACTCAAGGGCCTTAAAGTGCCGAAGGTGGTCCAGGGGGAAACCTCGGCCAACCTGGAAAAATTCAACAAGGCGCTGGATAACATCTCGCTGAAAATCGGTCAGGCGTTGTTGCCGGCGGTTAACGGCATCGTCACGGCGCTGACACCGGTGATGACTTCGATTGGCCAGTTTGTCGCCAACAATCCGTATCTGGTCGAAGGGCTGGCGGCCGCTGCCGTAGCGTTTACGGTGGTCACGGTCGGGGCGATGGGGCTGGTCGCGGTGCTGGGGATTCTGACCTCGCCCATCGGGCTGATTGCGGCGGCTATCGCGGCAGCGGTGGCCATCATCGTGATTGGCGCACGGTTGATTACCAATAACTGGGCGTCGATTTCCGGATTCTTCGGCAGGATGTGGGACTACGTTTCGACGAAATTCAACGCTGGAGTTGCGGCGACCACGCAGGCAATCGAATCGATGGGCGCATTGATCAGCAAAACGTGGGGAGAGATCAGCGCGGAATTTTTTGCCGGCGTCGACAGCGTCGTCAATATTTACAACGGCTTGGTATCGAAAGCGCAGGCAGCCACTGACAAGCTCGCGGCGGCCTTCGACTTCTCGCCGAGTGAGCTGTGGAACAAGGCGTTGGCGAAAGCCAGCAGCGTTGTCAGTGATTTCTTCGCCAGCACCATGGCGAATGCACAAGCAGGGATCGACAAGCTCAGGGCGAAGTTCGATTTCTCACCGCGTGAGGTGTGGAACAAGGCGTTGGCGAAGGCCAGTAGCGTTGTCAGTGATTTCTTCGCTGGCACCATGGCGGATGCGCAAGCGGGTATCGACAGGCTCAGGGCGAAATTCGATTTCTCGCCGAGTGAAGTGATGAGCAAGGCTTTTGCAACCGCGAGCAATGTCGTCAGTGATTTCTTCGCTGGCGCCCAGGCCAAAGCTGCTGCCGGTGTGGACGCGCTCAAGGCGAAGTTCAGTTGGTCGCCAGTGCAGACGATTACTGACGCCTGGGGTTCGCTGAGCAATGTGTTTGGCAATCTTGTTGGCGGTGTTGCCGATAACGCCGCGGCGCAGTGGGAGCAGGTTAAATCGATCTTCACGCAATCGCCGGTGGCGATGATTGAATCGGCATGGCAACCCTTGGCGCCGGTTTTTTCCGCGCTGTGGGACGTACTCAGGGCTGGAGCCCAGCCGTTGAAAGACGAGTTTCAAAACCTGTTTGGCAGCGCGCCTGTGGAAGCGGTCATGGCGAAGTGGAATGGCGTGAGCGCTTACTTCTCCGGTCTGTGGGCATCGTTGACCACGGATGCACAAGTGGTGAAGAGCATCTTCGGCGATCTGTTCAGCCAGTCGCCGCTGGAGTCGATCCAGCAGAAATGGCAGCCGGTACTGACCTGGTTCAGCGACATGTGGACAAACCTGCAAGGGATTTTCGGGCAGCTTAAAGAACTGTTCGGTGGCAATTTCTCCGGTGTCTTTGCAACCCTCACCGGTACTGCCCCGGCAGCGCCTGCCGGTGCCCCGAAGTTAAGCAGTTCGCTGCCACAAACCTCCAGCGCCCTGATCCAGCAGAGCGCTGCCAACAACCGTACGCAACTCGAAGGCGGCCTGACCGTGCGCTTCGAAAATGCACCGGCGGGGCTGCGCACCGATCAACCACAAACCAATCAACCGGGCCTGGCGCTGTCTTCGCGCATCGGCTATCGCTCGCTGTCGGCAGGAGGTTCCAATGAACTGGCGTGACCGCTTGTTGCCGGCATCGTTTCGCGGTGTCGGATTCTGGATCGATCAGGCGAAAACTCCGGTCGGTCGCAAAGGTCAGTTGCACGAATACCCGCAACGCGACCTGCCGTATTTCGAGGATCTCGGCCAGCAGGCCAAGACCCACGACATCACGGCGTTCATCATCGGCGCCGATTGCCTGGAGCAGCGCGACAAGCTGCTCAAGGCCCTGGAGGCGGGCAGTGGTGAACTGGTGCATCCGTGGCTCGGACGCCTGCAAGTCAAGGTCGGCGAATGCGACATGACCCACACCCGCCAGGACGGCGGGCTGGTGACGTTCAGTCTGAAGTTTTACCCGGACCGGCCGTTGCCGTTTCCGACCGCTACCGTCAGTACGCAAAAAGTTCTGTTGGCCAAGGCTGACACTTTGTTGGGTTCTGCGGTGGCGCGCTTTGAGCAGGCGATGACGTTGATCAAGGCTGCGCGGATCGGCATCGCCAATCTGCGCAACAGCCTGACCGGCGTGTATGAGGTGATCAAAGAGCAGCTCAAACCGCTGATCGAGCAGTATCGGCAGATCACCGAACTGGTCAAAGCGGTCAAGGAGTTGCCCAAGGAAGTGGCGGCGGAGTTCAAAGGCTTGCTCGGCGATATCAAGGAACTCAAGGCATTCGCGAAGGAGGGCTACCGTGGCGTGATTGCCGACGTGTCCCAACAACTCGAAGCCATCCGCAAGGCTGATGCGCCGAAGATCACCACCGGCAAGGACACCAACGCGGCGGCACAAGCCATGGCCGATCTGGTGCAGGACACGGTGCTGGTCAAAGTCGCGCAATGGGTGGCATCGATGCCGGTGGCGACAAGCCCGGTGAAACTGTCATCGACACCTACGGTAGGGCAGCAGGCGACGAGCCCGGTAACGCGCCAGGAAGTCCCGGTCAGTGACGACATGCAGGCATTGCGTGACGCCGTGGCGGTGGCGATCAACCCGATGCTGGACAAGGCCGACCCGGTGCACTACCAGGCCATCAGCGATGTGAAAGAGGCGCTGCTTGCGCACCTCAAGGCCGTCGCGTCGTCGGGTGTGCGGCAAGTCAGCAAGTCGTTCCAGGAAAGCTTTCCGGCACTGGTGGTGGCCTACAAGTACCTTGGCGATGCGACGCGGGTCACGGAAATCACTCAACGCAACGGGATCACCCATCCTGGTTTCTCACCCAACGAAGTGAAAGTCTCCGGGGAGTAAACCATGAGCGAGATAGACAACCATGTCACGCTGACCGTCAACAACATGGAATACGGTGGCTGGAAAAGTGTGGAAATCACCGCCGATCTTGAGCGCCAGTTCCGCACCTTCAAACTCGACATCACCTGGCAGTGGCCGGGGCAGACGGTGGATCAACGGATCAAACCGGGTGACCCGTGCGAAGTGAAAATTGGCCAGGACCTGGTGCTCACCGGCTACGTGTTCAAGGCGCCGATCAGTTATGACGGACGCCAGATCAGCTTGAGTATCGAGGGCAGTTCCAAGACTCAGGATCTGGTCGATTGCGCAGCCACCAACCGGCCGAACCAATGGCAGGAGCAACCGCTGCTGAGCATCGTCCAGGCTCTGGCGGCGGAATACTCGCTGTACGTGGTCAACGAAATTCCCGAGACCGCGCGGCTCGCCAAACACACCATCGTGCCGGGCGAAACAGTGTTCCAGTCGATCGACCGATTGCTCTCGCTGTTCCGGGTGTTTTCCACCGATGACGAGCAGGGCCGGCTGGTGCTGGCCAAGCCCGGTAGTGGTGGTCGGGCCAGTGACGCGCTGGAGTTGGGCAAGAACATTCTGTCGGCGAACGCGCCGATGGATCAGAGCCAGGTGTTTTCTGAATACCGAGTGATCGGTCAGCAGAAAGGCTCGGACAAGAAGAGCGGGGCGGCCGTCAGCGAGGTTCAATCCAGCGCGGCTGATCTGAGCTTCAAGCGCCGCCGCACCACGATCATCAACGAGGGCACCGCACTGACGTTCGAGTTGGCCCAGCAACGCGCCCAATGGGAAAGCGCCACCCGCATGGGCCGGGCGCAGACCACCACCTATCAGGTGCAGGGCTGGCGTCAGGCCAATGGCGATCTGTGGCGCCACAACACGCTGGTGAAGGTCACGGATCCGGTACTCGGCTTTGACGGCGACATGCTGATCTCCAAAGTCACGTATTCGCTCTCGGCGCAGGGCTCGGTGACCACGCTGCAAGTGGCGCCACCGCATACCTTCGATCCTGATCCCATCCCCCCGAAAAAATCTTAGGCCTGACACCGCCCCTGTAGGAGTGAGCCTGCTCGCGATAGCGGTAGACCGGCCACTGAAAGGTCGACTGCACTGACGCCATCGCGAGCAGGCTCACTCCTACAGTTGACCGCGTCGTGCCCATCTTTTGAAGGACAATTCATGAGCCTACTGACACGCCTACTGGCGCGCGGCACTGTCGTGCTCGCCCATTCGGCATCCAAGCTGCAATCGCTGCAAATGCGCCTCACCGCCGGCGAGGTGAACGACGACATGGAGCACTTCGAACCCTATGGTTTCACCAGCAACCCGCTGGCCGGCGCCGAAGGCATCGTCACGTTTCTCGGCGGTGACCGGTCTCACGCCATCGCCCTGGTGGTCGCCGACCGCCGCTATCGCTTGCAGTCGCTGGCCTCTGGCGAAGTGGCGATCTACACCGACGAGGGCGACAAAATTCACTTCAAGCGCGGGCGGATCATCGACATCGAAACCGCCACCCTGAACATCCGCGCCAGCAGCGCGGTGAACTTCGACACGCCGGTGATCAACCAGACCGGCAAGATCGTTTCCACGGGCGATCAACTCGCCGGCGGCATCAGCCAGATCAAACACGTGCACGTTGGCGTACAGGCCGGCAGCGGCCAGACCGGTGCGCCGGCAGGAGGCCAATGATGTTCATCAGCCAGAACCTCTACGCCGCACTGACCCGTGCCGTGCTCATCAGCCTGTTCACCTGGCGCCGCGCCGCCGATGACGACGCCCTCGACGACGAGGAGCGCTTCGGCTGGTGGGGCGACAGCTTTCCCACCGTCGCCGACGATCGCATCGGTTCGCGGCTGTGGCTTTTGCGTCGGGTCAAGCTGACCCGACAGACCCAGATGGACGCCGAGTTCTATGCCCGCGAAGCCCTGCAATGGCTGATCGACGACGGCCACTGCAGCGCCATCGACATCATCAGCGAACGCCTCGACGCCCAGCGCCTGAACCTGCGCACGGTCCTGACCCTGGCCGATGGCGAACGTCTGGACATCAACCCCGATAACAGTTGGCAGGTGATCTATGCCGTTTGAAACCCCTTCGCTGCCGGTGCTGATCAAGCGCACCCAAAGCGACCTGGCCGGCGATTCGCTGCGCCAGTCCGATGCGCAAGTGCTGGCCCGCACCCTCGGTGGCGCCGCCTATGGCCTGTACGGTTATCTCGACTGGATTGCCGAGCAGATCCTGCCGGACAAGGCCGACGAATCGACCCTGGAACGCATCGCCGCGCTGCGCCTGAACCAGCCACGCAAACCGGCGCAAGTCGCCACCGGCAGCGTCAGTTTTACCGCGACCGCCGGTGCGGTGCTGGATGTCGACACGCTGCTGCAAGCGAGCGATGGCCGTACCTACAAGGTCACCACCGCGCGCACCACCGTCAATGGCAGCAACACCACCACCGTCGCGGCGCTGGATGCTGGCAGCTTGGGCAATGCCGACACCGGTCTGGCGCTGAACCCGGTGCAGCCGATCGCCGGTGTCGTCGGCAATAGCTTCGTGGTGCTCGCGCCCGGCCTCAGTGGTGGTGTAGCGCGGGAAAGTCTGGAGTCGTTGCGCTCGCGGGTGATCCGCTCTTATCGCGTGATCCCCCATGGCGGTTCGGCCAGCGACTACGAGACCTGGGCGCTGGAAGTGCCGGGTGTGACGCGGGCCTGGTGCCGTGGCGGCCTGCTCGGGCCAGGCACAGTGACGGTGTTCATCATGCGTGACGAAGACCCGCAACCGGTGCCCAACGATGAGCAATTGGCGGAGGTTCAGGAGTACATCGAACCGCTGCGTCCGGTGACGGCGGAAGTACACGTGCAGCGGCCGATTCAGGTGCCGGTGGTGTATCGCTTCAAGAGCGTCAACCCGGACACCACTGCTGTGCGCGCCGCCGTTGAAGCGCAACTGCGCGACCTGCACAACCGCGAGGCCGATCTGGGTGTGCCGCTGCTGATCAGCCATATCCGCGAAGCCATCAGCAGCGCCGGCGGTGAGTACGATCACACGCTGACCGCGCCGGCCGCTGACGTGCCTGCCGGGCAAAGCGAACTGCTGACCTTCGGAGGCTGCGTATGGGGGGCATAAGAACCGCCGCGCAATATCAGGCGCAGCTGCGCGCCTTGCTGCCGACCGGCCCGGCGTGGGACCCGGAACGCGTCCCGGAACTTGAGGAAGTGCTGCAAGGCGTGGCCGTCGAACTGGCGCGCCTCGACGCCCGCGCTGCCGACCTGCTCAACGAGATGGACCCGGCCGGCGTCAGCGAACTGGTGCCGGACTGGGAACGGGTGATGGAGCTGCCCGACCCGTGCCTGGGCGCCACGCCGCTGTTCGACGACCGCCGCCTCGCCGTACGCCGGCGCTTGCTCGCGGTCGGCAGCCAGGCTGTCGGTTACTACCTCGACATCGCCAAAAGCCAGGGCTACCCCAACGCCAGCATCACCGAACACGAAGCCCCACGCATGGGCCGCTCGCGTTTCGGCGCAGCGCACTGGGGCACCTGGGAAGCGCAGTTCATGTGGACCCTCAACACCGGCGGCCGCCTGCTGCTCGGCCGGCGCTTTGGCGCGAGCTACTGGGGCGAGCGTTTTGGCGTCAACCCCGGCTCGGCGCTTGAGTGCCTGATCCACCGCAGTGCGCCGGCGCATACCAAAGTGCACATCAATTATGACTAGGGAGGAATGACGGGATGGATTATCCGAAGAGTGTGCCCAGTGCCGGTCTGGTGAATGGGAAATTTGTCGATGAAAACCCGCTGACCGGGACGCCGGGGTCGCTGATTCCGGCGCGATGGGGCAACAGCGTTACCGATGAAATCATCAACGCGATCACTGCCGCCGGACTTGTGCCTGACGAGGGTAACAGCACGCAACTGAGATTGGCGATTTCGACGATTGTCGAGAAGAACAAAAATGATTCTTTGGCGAGCAAGGATGAGGCCGAAGCAGGTACCAGCAGCAGCCGTCTGATGACGCCGCAGCGCGTTTTCCAAGCGATCGAAAAGAAAGTGGTTCAAGCCACTGAAACGGTTTTAGGCTGGGCGCGGATCGCGACCCAAAGCCAAGTCAATGCGGGGACTGACGACACCGCCATCGTCACACCGAAAAAGCTCCGGTTTGGTGTTTCCTACAGCATTGGCGCGAACGGCTATATCGCCTTTCCGAGTTGGTTGGGGGGCTTCATGATCCAGTGGGTCCTGATCACCATTGCTGCAGATAAAACCTATGCTGCCCAACCTTGGCCGGTGGCTTTCAAGACCCAGTGTGCCGCTACTTGGGCGAGTTATTCGCACGGCGGAAACGCACCCTATTTCGATATCACCACTCCACCCTTGGTGACCTATTTTGATTCTAGCCAGGTGCAGGTTTTGAGTAATTCCGGTGGCACCGGTTTTGTCACTGTGCTGGGAGTGGGGAACTGAAATGAAACGTTTCTATAGCTGCACCACTGGCAACACTTATTTGTCGGGCTATCACACGAGCCTCCCGGGCGATGCCGTTGAAATTGACGACGAGCGTTACGAGTCGGTTATTGCTAACCCTGCAGCCGGAACCGAGCGGTCCCATGACGAGCAAGGTCTGCCGATACTGATCGAGTCGACGCCCCTTTCAGGCGAGCAAGCGCTGATCGAAGCAAAGGCATGGCGCGACAAGGAATTTGATCGCGTGGTCTGGTTGCGTGACCGCCATCGGGACGAAGTGGAATTGATAAAAGCCACCACGCTATCCGACTCTGAATATCTGACCCTGCTGAATTACCTGCAGGCGCTACGCAAGTGGCCCCAGGCGAAGAAATTCCCCTCCAAACGCTCTCGACCGAAAAAGCCTGCCTGGATGACTGCCGAGTGAATGGATGCTGCATCGTCGGCATCGCCCATCAATGTTCCAGGTAAAGGAAAGTTAACTATGGATTATCCAAAAAGCGTCCCCAGCGTCGGCCTGGTCGATGGCCGCTTTGTCGATGAAAACCCGGTGGCGGGAACCCCGGGTTCGTTGATTCCGGCGGTGTGGGGCAACAGCGTGACTCAGGAGATCCTGAGTGTGATTAACGGCGGCGGGTTGGTGGCTTCTGAAGCCGATACCGGGCAGTTGTACAAGGCGATTCAGTCGATCATCGGCAGAGCGAGCCCGATGCGTTCGGTCATCACCCGACTGGCCGCATCGAAAACCCTGACCGAAGCCGAGCTTGGCCTGGTGCTGATCGACGGCAGCCCGGGGCCAGTGACCTTGCTGCTGCCACCGGCCAACGCCGCCCTCGGTGTGCGCGACGTGATTGTTCGGCGGGTGGACAACAGCGGTAATCGCATGGTCATCCAGGCGTCCGGTACCGACGGGATTCGTTTTCACACCCATCTGTCGGCCAGCGGTTATCCGTTCTTCGTATTGATGGGCGGCGGTGACTGGTGGCATTTGCGCAGTGATGGGGCGGGGAGTTGGTGGCCGGTCGGTCGTTTCGACAATACGCCATTGGGGCGGCCGTTTTTCGAGACGACCCTGATGCTCAGTCCCGGCGGATACGGTGCATTGAACGGCACCGTGATGAAACGCGCGGAATGGCCGTGGCTGTGGGATCACGCACAGCAATCGGGAATGCTGGAGACTGAAGCCTTACGCGTGGGCTCCGAGGGGAAATGGACCACGGGTGACGGTGCGACGACCTTTCGTGGCCCTGAAGGGCGAGGGGAGTTCCTGCGGGTTCTGGATGAGGGTCGTGGTGTGGATGCCGGGCGTGCGATGGGCACTTTTCAGACTGGATCGACGCATTCGTATGCGCAAGGTGCCAATGGCGGAGGCGCTGTTGGCGCGTACTGGTCAGATAGCTTGACCAGTTTTGGCGCGGATACCCGGGAAGAACCGCAATACGTGACGGGATTGATCAATGGTGGTCCGACTTTTCCGGTTAATACCACTTACCAGAGGGATACCGCAGCAACATTGCTCTACGCCTTCAAATCCCGCCCGCGCAACATCGCCTATCCCGGCCGCATCAAACTCATCTGAGGCACTTTATGTTCAATTATCTATTTGATGGCTCGGGCGCTCTGTCCGGGCCTGTCGAGTTCATTGTCACGCCGGGCATTGGCATCCAGTTACCCGGTAATGCTGTTGAGCTGGCGTACGAATTGCCTGAGCCGGAAACCGGCCGTAGCTGGGCACTGATCAACGGCGTACCGCGTGAGGTGATCGATCGCCGTGGCGTGGTTTATCGCAAGGAAGGCGGTGCGCAGCAGATTTGGACCGACCTGGGTGAGTTGCCGGATACCCTGACCGCACAGCCATGGCCAGGTGAATTCCACATCTGGCGCGACAACGCCTGGGTGCTGGATGAGCAGGCTCGTTTGGCGAGCATCAGACAGCAATGTCTCGGCAAGCGCGACGCACTGCTGCGCGACGCCGTCCTGCGCATCGCCCCGCTGCAATACGCCGAGGATATTGGCGATGCCAACCATGACGAACAACTGCTGCTGATCGAATGGAAGCTCTACAGCGTCGAGCTGAACCGGATCGAAAAACAGGCTGGTTTTCCTGACGAAATTACCTGGCCGGTTGCGCCCGAATCAGCAGTAAACACCTGACTCACACATAAGGAAAAGTACCGTGGACTACCCAAACAGTGTCCCTAGTGCCGGCCTGGTCAACGGCCGGTTTGTCGATGAAGACCCGCTGACCGGCAAGCCGGGCTCGTTGATTCCGGCGAAATGGGGCAACAGCGTTACCCAAGAGTTGTTGAATGTCATCAATGCTGGTGGCACCGCTCCGACGGAAGCGAAAGATGATCAGGTGCTAACCGCATTGCGCAGCAACAAGTTGTTTTTGACTGCACCACAGTTCTCCAATGATCAGTCGATGGCGACCACAGAGTTTGTTACGCGGGCGGGACTACAGTTCTCCGGTTTTGCTTCTTACGCCGCCAGCACGGTATTGAACGCAGCGAATATTGGCGGTGTCGCGAGTTTCTCCAGTGCCAGCGCGCTGACTGCGACGCTGCCGTCTACCAATGGTGTGGCCCATGCGAGCACGATTCACGTAATCAACGCGGGTACCGGCGTGTTGACCGTCAATCCTTCCGGTAACGATGGACTCCTTACCTGTAATGGCACATCCGGCCCACTGAAGTTGGGTATTGGTGACACTGCCTATCTGATCAAACTCACGGGACAGTGGCGCCTCTATGGCGGCTCGGTGAGTGATCGATATGCGTCGGCACACTCCGGTGTGTACGGCAACATTGGCTACCAGCGTTATGCCAGCGGCAATATCGATCAATGGGGTGTTGGCACGACGGATGCCAATGGCGATGTCAACGTCGTCTTTCCGATCTCTTTCCCTACCGCGTTTTCTTCGATCATCGCCATGCACGTAGGAGGCGATGGGGCGATGGTCGTCATGTACGCGAACTCTGCGTCGAAGCAGGGGTGCCGTCTGAAAGTTCGAAGCTACAGCGGCGAAGTGTCTGCAGGCTGGGGTATCAACTTCTTCGCAAAGGGTTATTAAATGAATCCGTTCAATGTCTTGTTCAGCGCCAGCACCCGTGGGGTTTATGTTCCCGCTATCAACTCATCGGATATTCCGGATGACGTCATTGAAATTCCCCAGACCTATTGGATCTCACTGCTGCAGCAACTGGCGGTGAGTGCAAAAGTGGTCGGTGTGCACGCGGATAACGGTTATCCGACTCTGGTTGATCCACCACCTTATTCGGCAGAAGAAGCGGCAGATGCTGAACGTAGCTGGCGTACAGCACAACTGGCTGCCACCGATGGTCTGGTTGCACGTGATCGTGATGAGCTTGAAGACGGTGGTGGCACGACGCTGACCAGCGAGCAATATGCCGAGCTGCAAACCTATCGCCGCGAATTGCGCGATTGGCCGCAGGGTTCTTTTTTTCCTTTCAGTGAGCATCGGCCTGTAGCGCCGCGTTGGTTGGCAAATGCGGTTTGAGCCGTAGAGGAAACATACATGGATTATCCAAAAAGTGTTCCCAGCGTCGGGCTGGTGAACGGCAAGTTCGTCAATGAAGATGTTGTCGCGGGATTGCCCGGATCGTTGATCCCGGCGACCTGGGGCAACAGCGTCACCGATGAGTTGTTGAACGTCGTCAAATCCGCCGGCCTTGAGCCAAGCGAAGCCGATGCAACCCAATTGTTGCAAGCGGTGCAAAAACTCAGTCAGGCAGGTGAAGACAAACATGCCACTGACATCGGCGCCGCCAATCTATACATGGCCAATTATGTGCCTCCCGTCACCGCATTGAAGGACGGCTTGGCGCTGCGCTTTACCGCCGGTAATGCCAATACCGGAGCGAGTACCTTTGCACCGAACGGGTTGATGCCCAAGCCGCTGGTAAATCTTGCATCGAGTGCATTGCGGCCTGCCGAGATTGTCGGCGGCAGTGTTTGTTCGGTGGTGTACAGCGCGGCGTTGGAAAGTTGGGTGCTGGTGTATGCCGGCGGTGGCAGTGGTGCCAGTGGGCGGTTGTTGAGTGTGAGGACGTTCACCTCGTCTGGCACTTATGTGCCGACGGTGGGGATGAAGAATGTGTTGGTGAAAGTTGTCGGCGGAGGGGGCGGGAGTGCAGGCATTGTTGGGACAACTGCTTCCCAGTATTCGCTTGCAGGTGGAGGGGCCTCTGGTAGTTACGCGGAAGCCTGGCTTTCGGCCGCAACGGTTGGAGCCAGTCAGATCGTCACGGTGGGCGTTGGTGGCGCCGCAGGTTTGATCGCATCCGACGCTGGAACGGGCGGAACCAGCTCCTTGGGATCGTTGGTTTCAGCGCCTGGCGGTGCTGGTTCGACCTCGTTGGGTTACACCAGCTTCCCAGGGACCGGTCTGTATGTTGGTGGGTATCCCGGCCAAGCTGCGAAAGGCGGGAACATCGTCAGCATGGCGGGTTCTGCCGGTTCGACAGGTATTTCCATCAATGCGTCGACCCTGGCCGGACATGGTGCCAACTCGCCCTTGGGCAATGGTGGTGTTGCCAGCAGTGCGCAGGGAGCAATCGCGGCCCCTGGTTCCGGGTTCGGTTCCGGAGCGGGCGGCATTGCCAACGCCCCCAGTCAATCTGGCAGACCGGGGGCTTCCGGTGCCCCTGGTGCAGTGATCATCTACGAGTACGCCTGATGAAAACCTACGCACGCATCGTCAACAACACTGTGGCCGAACTGTTCTCGACTGACGGCAACATGGCCAATATGTTCCATCCGGAACTGCTGTGGGTCGACATCACCGACGTGACACCGACACCGCAAATCGACTGGAACGCCAACTTCGGCACTCTCGGCTGGGTGTTCACGGCCCCCGAGGTCGCGGCCCCGAACAACACCCTGACAACTCTGGCAAAAAAATGGCTGGGGGGCGTTGTCCGCCAACCATGATTCAATCGGAGCTTCCAGGGAGGATCACGCATCATGCAAATAACTGAAGACAACCTTAAAACCATCATGCCCAACGCCCGCAGCCAAGCGGGCGTTTTTGTTTCTGCACTCAACAACGCAATGACTCGCCGCCATATCGACTCGCCCAAACGCATCGCCGCGTTCCTGGCGCAAGTCGGCCATGAGTCGGGGCAACTGCAATACGTGCGCGAGCTGGGCAACAACCAGTACCTGAGCAAATACGACACTGGCACGCTGGCGTTACGTCTGGGCAACACGCCCGAGGCCGACGGCGACGGGCAGAAGTACCGCGGTCGCGGGCTGATCCAGATCACCGGGCGCAGCAACTATCGGCAGTGCAGTCTCGGCCTGTTCGGCGATGAACGTCTGCTGTCCTTGCCGGAATTGCTTGAGCAACCGCAATGGGCAGCGGAATCGGCGGCATGGTTCTGGGAGCAGAACGGCCTGAACGATCTGGCCGACCGCGACCAGTTCAACAGCATCACCCGCCGAATCAACGGCGGGTTGAATGGCCTGCAGGATCGGCTCGACATCTGGGCGCGGGCGAGGGCGGTGCTATGTCCGTCTCCTGGCGTTTAACCGGCTTTTTGTTACTGACCTTGGGGGGCGCTGCGCTGGCCTGGCAGTTTCAGGACTGGCGTTACGGGCGACAACTCGCGGAGCAGGCGCGGTTAAACGCCGACACTCTCAATCAGCTGAATGTGGCCGCAGCCAGCGCGCAGCAGGTCGAGCAGGATAAACGTCTGGCCCTTGAGCAACGCCTCGCAGCCAGTGAACAAACCCACTATCGAGCACTCAGTGATGCCCAACGTGATCAGGATCGCCTGCGCGATCGTCTTGCCACTGCTGATTTGCGCCTGTCAGTCCTCATCGACGCTGGCGACGTTGCCCAAGGCTGCGGGGTGCCAGCCACCGCCGGCCCCGGCGGCGTGGATCATGCAGCCGTACGCGCCCGACTTGACCCGGCGCATGCTCAACGAATTATCGCCATCACCGACACCGGTGACCGCGGACTGATTGCCTTGCAGGCCTGTCAGGCCTATGTCAGAGCGCTGGCGCCCGAACATTTTGAATGAGTCTGTGTATTGAAAGCGCAACCGGGTCGTGTACGGTGGTAGTCATTCCATCCGATCCGGAGCGCACCGTGAAAGAGATCACTCAACTGGCTGCCGAGCTCGGCCGACGTTTGCAGTTGCTCAACGCCCACGTCACCACGGCCGAGTCGTGTACCGGTGGCGGAATTGCTGAAGCGATCACGCGGATTCCGGGGAGCTCGGCGTGGTTCGAGGCCGGTTACGTGACCTACTCCAACCGGCAGAAGACCCGGCAGCTGAATGTCCCCACCGAATTGTTCGGCACGGTGGGTGCGGTCAGTCGCGAAGTCGTCGAGGCGATGGTGCGTGGTGCGCAGAAGCACAGTCTGGCGCGGTTTGCCGTGGCGGTCAGCGGCGTGGCGGGGCCCGATGGCGGTACACCGAACAAACCGGTGGGCACGGTGTGGCTGGCCTGGGGCGTGGGCGATGCGGTTTCCAGTGAGGTTCAGCACTTCCCCGGCAACCGCGATGAAGTCCGCCGACAAACGGTGAAGGCCGCGCTAGAGGGGCTGTTGCGACTAGCGGCACGAGAAATCGAAAATCAGGGGTAGGCGATCCGCGAACGCTGTGGAATAATACTGGCTACTTATACAGGTGTTGGCCGTCAGGCCTTATTGATTACGTGAGGACTTTAATGGACGACAACAAGAAGAAAGCCTTGGCTGCGGCCCTGGGTCAGATCGAACGTCAATTCGGCAAGGGTGCCGTAATGCGTATGGGCGATCAGGACCGTCAGGCGATCCCGGCTATCTCCACCGGCTCTCTGGGTCTGGACATCGCACTCGGCATCGGCGGTCTGCCAAAAGGCCGTATCGTTGAAATCTACGGTCCTGAATCTTCCGGTAAAACCACACTGACACTGTCCGTGATCGCCCAGGCGCAAAAAGCCGGCGCGACCTGCGCATTCGTCGACGCCGAACACGCCCTCGACCCTGAGTACGCCGGCAAGCTGGGCGTCAACGTCGACGACCTGCTGGTGTCCCAGCCGGACACCGGCGAACAGGCACTGGAAATCACCGACATGTTGGTGCGCTCCAACGCAGTAGACGTGATCATCGTCGACTCGGTGGCGGCACTGGTACCGAAGGCTGAAATCGAAGGCGAAATGGGTGACATGCACGTGGGCCTGCAAGCCCGTCTGATGTCCCAGGCGCTGCGTAAAATCACCGGTAACATCAAGAACGCCAACTGCCTGGTGATCTTCATCAACCAGATCCGCATGAAGATCGGCGTGATGTTCGGCAGCCCGGAAACCACCACCGGTGGTAACGCGCTGAAGTTCTACGCCTCGGTCCGTCTCGACATCCGCCGTACCGGCGCGGTGAAGGAAGGCGACGAAGTGGTTGGCAGCGAAACCCGCGTCAAGGTTGTGAAGAACAAGGTGGCGTCGCCGTTCCGTCAGGCCGAGTTCCAGATCCTTTACGGCAAGGGCATCTACCTCAATGGCGAGATGATCGACCTGGGCGTGCTGCATGGTTTCGTCGAGAAATCCGGCGCCTGGTATGCCTATGAAGGCACCAAGATCGGTCAGGGCAAGGCCAACTCGGCCAAGTTCCTGGCAGACAACCCGGAAGTCGCTGCCAAGCTCGAGAAGCAGCTGCGTGACAAACTGCTGTCGCCAGCGGTGATCGCCGACTCCAAGGCTTCTGCGGTCAAAGAGACCGAAGACGACCTGGCTGACGCTGATATCTGATCGCAGCGATGACCACCGCTGTACTCGATACCCTCGTCGCGGTGCGGCGAACCGCCATGGACCTGCTCGCTCGACGCGAGCACGGTCGAGTCGAACTGACGCGTAAACTGCGTCAGCGCGGCGCTGAGGCGGAAATGATCGAAACAGCCCTCGACCGGTTGACGGAAGAGGGGCTGCTTTCCGAAGCCCGTTACCTTGAAAGCTTTGTTTCCTACCGTGCCCGCTCCGGCTATGGCCCTTTGCGCATTCGTGAAGAGCTGGGCCAACGGGGTTTGCAACGCGCCGATATCGAACTCGCCCTGCGTGAAAGCGGTATCGACTGGCAGGAGCAGCTTCGCGAGACGTGGCAACGCAAGTTCTCCGGACACTTGCCGATTGACGCCAAGGAGCGGGCCAAACAAGGCCGCTTCCTCGCCTATCGGGGTTTTTCGATGGAGATGATCAACCGCTTGTTCAGCGGCAGAAGCATGGACGATTAAATCGGTTTAAATAGAAACGGCCCGCTATGAAAATAGCCGGCCGTTTTTTTTTGCCTTCAAATTACCTTTGATGGCTCACGTGCACGTTGGGCGGTCTGCGGTTGGGTGTGAGCCCAGTTTTCGGGGAGGTTGATGTAATCCACCAGTTCCCTGAGACGGCCATGATTTCGGGCATTGAACGCGAAAGCCAGCCGCACCAGGTGGCTGTACTGCGCTTCGTCATGTTCCTCGCCGCTGTAAGCGTGTTGATGGAACTGGTCACTCAGGCACAGATCGGCGAAAGCCTCCTGCATATGCGCCATCGCCACGTCACTGAGCTTGTGATGCATACGAATCACGAACTGACGCTTGAGCCAGCGACTGGAGTGGAAGTTGCTGTAGAACTGGTTGATCTGCTCCACCGCCTCATCGACGTTATAGACCAGACGCATCAGTTTCAGGTCGGTGGGCAGGATGTAGTGGTTTTCTTCGAGTTGCTGGCGAATGAAGTCCAGGGCGCCTTGCCAGAATGTTCCGCCCGGCACATCGAGCAGCACCACTGGCACCAACGGGCTTTTGCCGGTCTGGATCAGCGTCAGTACTTCCAGTGCCTCGTCCAGGGTGCCGAACCCGCCAGGGCACAGCACCAGCGCATCGGCTTCCTTGACGAAGAACAGTTTGCGGGTGAAGAAAAAATGGAACGGCAGCAGATTGCCGGTGCCGTCCACAGTCGGGTTGGCATGCTGCTCGAAGGGCAGGGTGATGTTGAACCCGAGGCTGTGGTCACGCCCGGCGCCTTCGTGCGCGGCGGCCATGATCCCGCCACCCGCACCGGTGATGACCATCATGTCTGATCGCGTCAGGGCCGCGCCGAGTTCACGCGCCATTGCATACAGGGGGTGCTCGACCGGCGTGCGCGCCGAGCCGAATACCGTGACTTTGCGTCGTCCCTTGAATTGTTCCAGCACCCGGAACGCCTGCTCCAGTTCACGCAGGGCCTGCAGGGTGATCTTGGCGTTCCAGCGGTTGTGATCCTCTTGGGCCATGCGCAGCACGGTCAGGATCATGTCGCGATAAATCGGCAGGTTCGGGCTGTCGGGGGAAATCTGCTTGAGCTGTTCTTCGACCTTGCTGATGAGGTCGGGGCCGCTTTCCTGAAAATGTCGGCTGAGCAGGTCATTCGGTTGGTAAGGCATTCAACGTCTCCTTCTGCACAGAGCGGGTGGCCCTGACGTGCGGCGTCAGTGCCGCGCTGCAAAAACACACACACTCGGCAGCTCCTTTTTCTGCCGTGAACAGGTGATCGGGAATACTTTGAATCTAGACCCTTGCGAGCCATTGCGCTGAGTTGATCTTTACGCCGCGCAGGCTTTCCTGGCAACCGTTGCGGGCTGGCTGGCAATGAATATTCACCACTCGTCCGAACGTACGCCGTAGAGCAATCACTCTGATTTACTAACCTACAGGCACTGTACGACAGCTTTGAGTCGGCAACCGTACGCAGGGTGCGCGCTTTTCAAGGATTCGCGGGTAGCAGGCATGGAGGCGGGAGAGATGGCCAGAGTGGTTCTGGAAATCGATACGCAGTTGTATCGGATGCTGAAAGCATCAGCCGAGACCAATCAAGTGAGTCTCGAAGAGGAGTGCTGCCGTCGGTTGGCAGGTGGAGAACGGCGTTCTCGCTACTTGCAGGCCCTGGTGGCCGAATTGCGCGCCGAGGATGAACAACGGCGCGCCAATACCCGATGATTACTTCTTCTTCGCCGGGGCAGCTTTCGGGCAATCGGAATCCTGGTAGCTGGCCGAGCCGATGGCCTTGTTGGTTTTATATTCACTGAAGTCGTAACGCATGATCGCACCCTTGGCCATCAGCTTGCGGTACGACGGGTTATTGCACACCGAAGCACCCAGCTGGAAATACACGGCTTTTGGGTCAGCGCGCATCTTTTCGGCGTGGCTGGCCTGGACGCTCAGGTGGTTGATCAGGGTAACGCCCTCAACGGTGTAGCCCTGATCGAGAATGTCTTCATTGATCGCCCGCGGCGTGCCGACGCTGCTTTGCTCGGCGATGTTGCGCAGTTCTTTGTTCAGATTCTGCTCTTTCAAGGACGCCGCTTGTGCGCTGAAGGACAACGCCAGTGCGATGGCCGCGGTAGGAACGATAAGGCGCAGCATGAAACTCTCCTGATTCAGTGACTGGTGGTTCGACCAGCCCCGTGGCTGTGCGTTCAGTGGCGCCGGATTATAGGGGAGCCGGTCGGGACGGTACAGGTTTGCGCTCGTCGCTCTGGTAAACTGCCGCCCTTTATTGCCTTGCCGAGTGCTGTGTGTGTCGAGTTTTCCTGCCATAAGGCGTTGCCCGTGATCCATCATGCCCCCAACGCCGTAGCCCGCTTGCGTGACCAGCGCGAGGACGAAGGTATCAAGCCGATTCAGGCCCGTGGTTTTCGCTCCGAGCGTTGCCGCGACTGCCGGGTGATCATCAGCCACTGCCTGTGCGCTTGGCGGCCGACCGTCGAAACCCGTTCCGGTGTGTGTCTGATCATGACCGGCAAGGAAGTGTTCAAGCCGAGCAATACCGGCTGGCTGATCGCCGATGTGGTGCGCGACAACCACGCGTTCATCTGGTCGCGCACCGAGCCGGACCCGCGGATGCTGGCGCTGCTCAACGACCCGCAATGGCAGCCGTACCTTGTATTTCCCGGCGAATATGTAGAACCGTCGCGGGTGACCAACACCGTCGTGCCCGATAGCAGCAAGCGTCCGTTGTTCATCCTGCTGGATGCGACCTGGACCGAGGCGCGCAAGATTTTCCGCAAGAGTCCGTACTTCGACCGTTTGCCGATTCTCAGCCTGCTGCCCGACAGACTCTCGCGTTATCGCCTGCGCCGCTCGACCCGCAGCGAGCACCTGTGCACCGCCGAAGTCGCGGCTTTGTGCCTGGAACTGGCCGGGGACAGCGATGCAGCGTCGGCGCTGGACGCTTACTTCGATGTGTTCAGCCAGCACTATCTAGGCGCCAAACAACAGTTGCCGCTCAACGAGTCGACTCCGGCCCACGCCGAGCTCTTGCCTTATATACGAAAGCCGCAAGCGGTGTTGGCCCCATAGTGGCCCATACTTCACCCAGCGGCGGCCGTGCTGCTTGACCACCCCGGCTACGCTGGGCATGCTTGGCGCCGATTGGGGTGCGGCCAAGGTTTGAAACGCCGTGTTTGCTCGTGATTGGCGTTGAACGTGCCCCTGTGGATAGCGCTGTGCGGCGGTATCTCGAGTTGCTTTGGCGAGGCCCGAATGCGTCGGGTCTGCCATCAAAAAACAGGATCATTTGAAAAATGGCCACATACGACATCCTGATTGCCGATGATCACCCTCTGTTTCGTAGCGCGCTGCATCAAGCGGTGACACTGGGCCTTGGCCCTGATGTGCGACTGGTGGAGGTGGCGAGCATCGCCGAGCTGGAAGCGCGCCTGACCGAAAAATCCGACTGGGATCTGGTCCTGCTGGACCTGAACATGCCCGGCGCGTTCGGGTTTTCCGGTCTGGTCATGCTGCGCGGGCAGTACCCGCAGATTCCGGTGGTGATGGTCTCGGCCCAGGAAGAGGCTTCGGTCATGGTCAAGTCCCGGGAGTTCGGCGCCAGTGGCTTCATTCCCAAGTCCAGCGACCTGAATGTGATTCAGCAAGCTGTGCGCAAGGTGCTCGATGGCGATGTGTTCTGGCCCCCGCAGGCATTCGAAGCCGTCAGTGTTTCCGATGAAGCCAAAGCCGCCAGCGACGGCCTGGCCAGTCTCACCCCGCAGCAGTTCCGCGTACTGACCATGGTCTGTGAAGGCCTGCTCAACAAGCAGATTGCCTACGAGTTGAGCGTGTCCGAAGCGACCATCAAGGCCCACGTCACGGCGATCTTTCGCAAGTTGAATGTGCGCACCCGGACTCAGGCGGCATTACTTCTGCAACAACTTGAGTCAATTCCGAGCCAATAAAGGCTGGCGTCTTCACGCTTTTTTGACTTTTGTTGCTCTAGCTTTCCCACTCCTTTCTGGTTGGTTTTTACGTTATGTCACCTTTCAAGGGCCAGACCGGCCTGAAACGCATCCTCAACGCATCCGGCTACTCGCTGGACGGCCTGCGCGCAGCCTTCACCGGCGAAGCCGCATTTCGCCAACTGGTGCTGCTCAATGTGGTGCTGATTCCGCTGACGTTCTTCCTGAATGTCAGTCGCGTTGAACAGGCGCTGCTGATCGCTGTGTGCCTGCTGGCGCTGATCGTCGAGTTACTGAATTCGGCGGTGGAAGCGGCGATTGACCGTATTTCCCTGGAACTGCACCCGCTGTCGAAGAACGCCAAGGACATGGGCAGCGCCGCGCAATTCGTGGCCCTGAGCATGATTGCCCTGGTGTGGGCGGTGATTCTGCTTTAAGCGATACTCGGCAAGACGATCTCGTCGCTGCGCTGCACCCCGGCGGTGAAGGCGCGGCACAGCTCGAGAAACTCGCGCATGGCCGAAGTCTGGTATTTCTGCTTGTGCCAGATGAAGTAAAACTGCCGCGCCAGGTCCAGATCCGGCGTTTCCACCGCCACCAGGCTGCCGCGTCGAAACGCATCGCGCAGCGCCAGCCGCGAAATACAGCCAATCCCCAACCCTGATTCCACCGCGCGTTTGATCGCTTCGGTGTGCTCCAGCTCCAGGCGGATATTCAGCGCACTGCGATGGTGCCGCATGGCCTGATCAAAGGTCAGGCGTGTGCCGGAACCCTGTTCACGCAGAATCCACGCTTCGTGCGTCAACTCTTCCATGGTCGCGCTGCCACGTTTGGCCAGTGGGTGCTGCGGCGCGCAAAACACCACCAGTTCATCTTCCACCCAGCTCTGCACTTCGATGTCCGGATGGCTGCAGTCGCCTTCGATTAGACCCAGATCAATTTCGTAATGAGCGACTTGATGCACGATATTGGCAGTGTTCTGTACATGCAGTTTTACCTGGCTTTCCGGGTGGCGCTGCATGAAGCCGCCGATCAACAGGGTCGCCAGATAATTGCCGATGGTCAGGGTGGCGCCCACCGAGAGTGAGCCGAAACCGGATTTGCCGTTGAGCAGGTCTTCGATTTCCTTGGACTGGTCGAGTAGTGCCACCGCTTGCGGCAACAGCTGTTTGCCGAGGGCGTTGAGGCTCAGGCGTTTGCCGGCGCGATCGAACAGTTGGCAGCTGGACTGGCGCTCCAGTTCGGTGATCGAGGTGCTCGCCGCCGACTGCGAGAGGTTGAGCAGACCCGCAGCACGGGATACGCTCTCCTGCTGGGCGACGGCGACGAAGACTTGCAGTTGACGAAGAGTAAATCGCATATCGATATAACCGATAACCCTTATCTTAATAATCCAGTTAACAGATATTGTCGTCGCTATTAGAATGCGATGCAATTGCGCACTGTTGGCCGCAAAGGCGAGCGCAGACCCAATATCCAGGAGTCCCACGTACATGAGCAACATGAACCACGAGCGTGTCCTCAGTGTTCATCACTGGAACGACACTCTGTTCAGCTTCAAGTGCACCCGTGATCCGGGCCTGCGCTTCGAGAACGGTCAGTTCGTGATGATCGGCCTGCAACAGCCCAACGGCCGCCCGCTTATGCGCGCTTACTCGATCGCCAGCCCGAACTGGGAAGAGCATCTCGAGTTCTTCAGCATCAAGGTGCAGGATGGTCCGCTGACCTCGCAGCTGCAGCACCTGAAGGAAGGCGACGAGATCATCATCTCGAAGAAGCCTACCGGCACCCTGGTGCTGGACGACCTGAACCCGGGCAAGCATCTGTATCTGCTGAGCACCGGCACCGGTCTGGCGCCGTTCATGAGCGTGATCCAGGACCCGGAAACCTACGAGCGCTTTGAAAAAGTGATCCTGGTGCACGGCGTACGCTACGTCAACGAAGTCGCCTACCGCGAATTCATCACCGAGCACCTGCCGCAGAACGAGTTCTTCGGTGAAGCGCTGCGTGACAAGCTGATCTACTACCCGACCGTGACCCGCGAGCCGTTCGAGAACCAGGGCCGTCTGACCGACCTGATGCGCAGCGGCAAGCTGTTCAGCGACATCGGTCTGCCACCGATCAACCCGCAGGACGACCGCGCAATGATCTGCGGCAGCCCGAGCATGCTCGACGAGACCAGCGAAGTGCTCGACAGCTTCGGCCTGAAGATCTCGGCGCGTATGCGCGAGCCGGGTGACTACCTGATCGAGCGTGCATTCGTCGAGAAGTAACCCGCAATACCTGTGGGAGCGGGCTTGCTCGCGAAGGGGGGCTGTCAGTCGACGTCAATGTTGAATGGCGCACCGCTTTCGCGAGCAAGCCCGCTCCCACAATGGTTTCGTGCTACACAGAAAAGCCCGCGTTGCCTGAGAAGGCAGCGCGGGCTTTTGCGTTTCCGGGGTTCAGGTGTTGGCGGGGATGACTTCCAGTAACCGGATCTGCTCCGGCGTCGGGTAATGCCAGCGCACGTCCAGATCCCAGAACTGCGCACCGTATTCGCGCTCTGGTGTCGGCGTCTGGTACGCCGGACGCGGATCCTGCGCCAGGCACTGCTCGATCAACTCGACCAGAGGCTCGCCGAGGCGCTGAGCATGGCCGTGCGCCTGTTGCAGTGCGGCGTCCGTCCACCGCACGTCAATCAGCTGTGGCGCGGCGCTGGCGATGCTGTTGGAGGCGTCAGCGATGATGTCGGCGTAAGGTACATACGGTTTGATGTCGAGAATCGGTGTGCCATCGAGCAAATCGATCCCCGAAATGAACAGCCGATTGGCCTCGACCTTGTCCAGCTTCACCACAGACTGCCCGATGCCATTGGGCCGGTGCGTCGCACGGGTGGCGAACACGCCCATGGACTTGTTGCCGCCCAGGCGCGGTGGCCGCACTTTCAGACGCGGCTTTTCTTCCAGCGCCTGATGAAACAGGAACAGCAGCCAGACATGGCTGACCTGCTCCAGCCCTTGCACGGCGTCTCCCTGATCGAACGGCGCCACCAGCTCCAGCACGCCACGGGCGGCGGGGGCCAGTTGCGGCTGGCGCGGGATGGCGAACTTCTCCTTGAAGCAGGAGCGCACGAAGCCGATGGGGGAGACACTGTAAGTCACGTTTCGTTATCAGCCGCGAACGCGCAGGGTCAGGCCCTTGAGGAAGTTGCGCAGCAACTGGTCGCCGCACGCGCGGTAATTGGTGTGGCCGACCTTGCGGAACAGTGCGCTCAGCTCAGGCTTGGACACCGGGAACTCGGCTGCCTTGAGGATCGCGTGCATGTCGTCTTCCTTGAGTTCGAAGGCCACGCGCAGCTTCTTCAGGATGATGTTGTTGGTCACTGGCACTTCGATCGGCTGCGGCGGACGGCTTTCATCCTTGCCGCGCTTGAACACCACCAGACCGTCGAGGAAGTGCGCCATGACTTCGTCCGGGCAGCGCACGAAGCCTTCTTCGTCTTCTTCTTTCTTGTCGAGGTACGCGACGACGTCTTTGAGCTCCACGTCCAGGCCGCCGAGCTTGATGATCTCGATGACTTTCTTGTCGCTGATGTCGAGCATGTAGCGCACGCTGCGCAGTACGTCGTTATGAATCATGTGGGTTATCCTGATAATCGTTGTGGGCAACACGCAGGCGCGCTGCCGAAATGTGTGGCAGCAGTGGAAGCCTCAGAACTTCTCTTTGCCGGACAGATAGCGCCATTGGCCGACCGGAACCTTGCCGATCGACACGCCGCCGATGCGGATGCGACGGATGCCGACGACCTTCAGGCCAACCGCTTCGCAGAACTGCGCGATGATCCCCGGCTGCGGGTTCTTCATGGCGAAGCGCAGGCGGTTTTCGTTCTGCCAACTGGCTTTGACCGGCGGCAGCTCCTTGCCCTTGTGGGTGAGGCCGTGTTGCAGGCGATTGAGGCCGTGGGCAACCATGTCGCCTTCGACTTCAACCACATATTCCTGCTCGATCTTGGCCGCATCGGCAGTCAGCTTGCGCAGTACTTTCCAGTCTTGAGTAAACACCAGCAGACCGCTGGCCTTGGGCTGCAGATCGGCGCTGGCTGTCAGGCGCAGGAAGTGGCCACGCAGCGGGCGTTTACCGTAGCGGTGCTCTTCGCTGAGGGTGTCTGCGCTGAGCGATTGCATAGCGGTGTCGACGTCCATGCCCGCCGGCACGTTGAGCAGGATAGTCACCGGCTCCGGCGCGGTGGCCTGAGCGTCCTTGTCGAGCTCGACCTTCTGCTCGCCGACCTTGAATTGCGGTTCGTCGATCACTTCGCCGTCCACGGTGACCCAGCCGCCCTCGATGAACAGCTCGGCCTCCCGGCGGGAGCAACCGACCAGTTCGATGAGGCGTTTGGAGAGGCGAATCGGGTCAGTCATGACAGGGCCGTAACAAAAAAGGGGTGGGCATTGTACCTGCCTGGCGCCGGTTAAGCCCGGTTCCATTTCGGTAGGTGGTTTTTTGTAGGAGTGAGCCTGCTCGCGATTGCCGTCTAACATTCAGCATTGATGTCGGCTGGTCCGGCGCTATCGCGAGCAGGCTCACTCCTACAAGGGTTCTTTGGTGTGTCAGCCGTTACTTGAGCGCTGCTGGGTCTGCCGCAGGCGCATATGCAGCAACGGGTACGGCTGGCCCATGCCATCCACCTCCGAGCGGCCGATCACTTCAAAACCCTGCTTGAAGTAAAACCCCAGCGCCTGCGGGTTCTGTTCGTTGACGTCCAGTTCATCGGCATTCAGATGTTGCATGGCGTAGTTGAGCAGTTTCTTGCCCAAGCCTTGGCCACGATACTCGGGATCGATGAACAGCATTTCGATCTTGCCCGCCGCCACCCCGGCGAATCCGGTGATGCGCTGGTTGGCGTCCTTGGTACAGATCAGCATCACTGCATCCAGGTAACGCGTGAGCACCAGATTACGCAGCAACTCGATGTAGCTGTCCGGCAGGAAATCATGGGTCGCGCGGACCGAGGCCTCCCAGACCCGGGTCAGTTCCTGATAATCGCTGAGTTTCGGCGTGTGAATGACCGAATGCTGACGCATGCCCGGCTGCCTCTTTTCAAATGGATGAGCGGGATTCCTTCCCGCTGCAAACGATAGACGCAAAAAAGCCCCGCATCTCGTAAAAAGAGCGGGGCTTTTTGTATTTATTTCGGTGTCTGGCTGGCTGTTAATGTTGCCTGCAAGAGCTTCCCCCTCACCCCAACCCTCTCCCCCCAAGGGGGGCGAGGGGGAAAGGGAGCTGATCTTCATGCTGTTCAAAATCTGAGGTCGACTCGATATTTCAAGTCGCCGTCATTCGAAAGAGCAACTCAATCAGTCCCCTCTCCCTCAGGGAGAGGGTTAGGGTGAGGGGCTTTTGATCTTCAGATCAGATCTGCTCAGCCCACAGGTCGTATTCGTCAGCGTCAGTCACCTTGCACCAGACCTTGTCGCCCGGCTTGAGGTTGCTGCCGTTGTCGATGAATACGTTACCGTCGATTTCCGGGGCATCGAAGAAGCAGCGGCCGACGGCGCCTTGCTCGTCGACTTCGTCCACCAGCACTTCGATCTCGCGGCCGATGCGCATTTGCAAACGGGCCGAGCTGATCGCCTGCTGGTGCGCCATGAAACGCTCCCAACGGTCTTGCTTGACGTCGTCCGGCACTACTTCCAGGTCCAGATCATTGGCGGGCGCACCATCGACCGGCGAGTACTGGAAGCAGCCGACGCGGTCGAGCTGGGCTTCGGTCAGCCAGTTCAGCAGGTACTGGAAGTCTTCTTCGGTTTCGCCCGGGAAGCCGACGATGAAGGTCGAACGGATGATCAGATCCGGGCAGATCTCGCGCCAGTTCTTGATCCGCGCCAGGGTCTTGTCTTCGAACGCCGGGCGTTTCATCGCCTTCAGCACTTTCGGGCTGGCGTGCTGGAACGGAATGTCCAGGTACGGCAGGATCTTGCCGGCGGCCATCAGCGGGATCAGCTCGTCAACGTGCGGGTACGGGTAAACGTAGTGCAGACGCACCCACACGCCCAAGGTGCTCAGCGCCTCGCAGAGTTCGGTCATGCGGGTTTTCACCGGCGCGCCGTTCCAGAAGCCGGTGCGGTATTTCACGTCGACGCCGTAGGCGCTGGTGTCTTGCGAGATCACCAGCAGCTCTTTGACGCCGGATTTGACCAGACGCTGGGCTTCGTCGAGTACATCACCCACCGGACGGCTGACCAGTTTGCCGCGCATCGACGGGATGATGCAGAAGCTGCAGCTGTGGTTGCAGCCTTCGGAAATCTTCAGGTAGGCGTAGTGACGCGGAGTCAGCTTGATGCCTTGCGGCGGCACCAGGTCGATCAGCGGGTTGTGATCCTGACGCGGCGGCACCACTTCGTGCACGGCGTTGACCACTTGCTCGTACTGCTGCGGGCCGGTCACGGCCAGCACGCTCGGGTGTACGTCGCGGATATTGCCTTCTTCCACGCCCATGCAACCGGTGACGATCACCTTGCCGTTTTCCTTGATCGCTTCACCGATCACTTCCAGCGACTCAGCCTTGGCCGAGTCGATGAAACCGCAGGTGTTGACCACCACCACGTCGGCGTCCTGATAGGTGGACACCACGTCATAGCCTTCCATACGCAGCTGGGTCAGGATGCGCTCGGAGTCGACCAGTGCTTTCGGGCAACCCAGAGATACGAAGCCAACCTTTGGATTGGCCGGCGCAGGAGTGGTGGACATGTCTAACCTCGGTGTTTTGTGACGTCGCTTGCCGTGTGGGAAAGCCGACGGATGGGCGCTCAGGGTGCGCCTCTGATCAAAAAGTGCGCAATTCTAGCGATGAGCAACGCACTTGACCAGCTTTATGCAGGGAAATACGACGAGTGCTGCGCTATGCTTCGCGCCGTTGAGCTTTACCAATTTTTTACAGTCAACAAAACGTCTGTAACAACAGGTAAAACAGCGCATGCTGCACCACAAAGCATAGTGCTTCATTCAAAGAAGCCGGTTCGAGAATCAGGAGTGTTGGATGGGTCAGGCAAGTAGTCAGGCGGCGGGCGCCGAGCATTCGGCTGCAAAACCGCTGAGCATGCTGGTCGCGGCAGTCGGGGTAGTTTACGGCGACATCGGCACGAGCCCGTTGTACACCCTCAAAGAAGTGTTTTCCGGCGCGTATGGCGTGCCCGTCAATCACGATGGGGTGCTGGGCATTCTGTCGTTGATCTTCTGGTCGCTGATCTGGGTCGTTTCGATCAAATACATGATGTTCGTCCTGCGCGCCGACAACCAGGGCGAGGGCGGCATCATGGCGCTCACCGCACTGGCACGTCGTGCGGCGGGCAAGCGCAAGAGGTTGCGTTCGTTGCTGGTGGTTTGCGGACTGATCGGCGCGGCGCTGTTTTACGGCGACAGCATGATCACCCCAGCGATTTCCGTGTTGTCGGCGATCGAAGGTCTGGGCCTGGCGTTCGACGGTATCGATCACTGGGTGGTGCCGTTGTCGCTGGTGGTGCTGGTCGGCTTGTTTCTGATCCAGAGCCACGGTACGGCGCGGATCGGCATTCTGTTCGGGCCGATCATGGTGACCTGGTTCCTGGTGCTCGGCGCCCTCGGGGTGTATGGCATCAGCCATTACCCGGAAGTGCTGCATGCGTTGAATCCGGTCTGGGCGGTGCGTTTCTTCATGGTGCACGCCGGCATGGGCGTGGCGATCCTCGGCGCGGTGGTACTGGCGCTGACCGGTGCCGAAGCGCTGTACGCCGACATGGGCCATTTCGGGCGCAAGCCGATTGCCCGTGCGTGGTTCCTGCTGGTGCTGCCTGCACTGGTGCTGAACTACTTCGGTCAGGGTGCTTTGCTGCTGGAAAATCCGGAAGCGGCGCGTAACCCGTTCTACCTGCTGGCGCCGAGCTGGGCGCTGATTCCGCTGGTGGGGCTGTCGACGCTGGCCACGGTGATCGCCTCGCAAGCGGTGATTTCCGGCGCGTTCTCCCTGACTCGTCAGGCGATCCAGCTCGGTTACATCCCGCGCATGTACATTCAGCACACCTCCAGCGATGAACAAGGTCAGATCTACATCGGCGCGGTGAACTGGTCGCTGATGGTCGGCGTAGTGCTGCTCGTACTCGGCTTTGAATCCTCTGGCGCCCTGGCTTCGGCCTACGGCGTGGCAGTGACCGGTACGATGCTGATGACCACCATTCTGGTGTCGGCCGTCATGCTGCTGCTGTGGAAATGGCCGCCGATCCTCGCGGTGCCGGTGCTGATCGGTTTCCTGCTGGTGGACGGTCTGTATTTCGCCGCCAACGTGCCGAAGATCGTGCAGGGCGGTGCATTTCCGGTGATCGCCGGTATTGCGCTGTTCGTGCTGATGACCACCTGGAAGCGCGGCAAGCAATTGCTGGTCGAACGCCTCGACGAAGGCGCGTTGCCGCTGCCGATCTTCATCAGCAGCATCCGCGTGCAACCACCGCACCGCGTGCAGGGCACGGCGGTGTTCCTCACCGCACGCTCCGACGCGGTGCCGCATGCGCTGTTGCACAACCTGCTGCACAACCAGGTACTGCATGAGCAAGTGGTGCTGCTGACCGTGGTCTACGAAGACATCCCGCGCGTGCCGCCATCGCGCCGCTTCGAAGTCGAGGCCCACGGCGAAGGCTTCTTCCGGGTGATCCTGCACTTCGGCTTTACCGACGAGCCGGATGTGCCTCAGGCGCTGAAACTGTGCCATCTGGATGAACTGGACTTCAGCCCGATGCGCACCACCTACTTCCTCAGCCGCGAAACGGTCATCGCCTCGAAACTCGAAGGCATGGCCCGCTGGCGCGAGGCGCTGTTTGCGTTCATGTTGAAAAATGCCAACGGCAACCTGCGGTTCTTCAATCTGCCGCTGAACCGGGTTATTGAGTTGGGGACGCAGGTGGAGATGTAGTCGCGCCCTAACTGGAAAGCCCCCGTCAGCTTCGAGGCTGGCGGGGGCTTTTTTGTGCCCGCACATAAACCTCAAGTCCACCACAAATCCCCTGTGGGAGCTGGCTTGCCAGCGATGAGTCCGGCACATCAAGAATCAATGTCGACTGACTCACCGCCATCGCTGGCAAGCCAGCTCCCACAAGGTTATGAGGTGGGTTCAGCCAGTTCGGCTTCAGATTCGGTCTTCGTCCGCGCAGGTCGCGGCATCAGCGCTTGGATCACGTCATCAATCAAGGCTTTGCCCATCACGGTCAGGTAATGCGCAGCCCAGGCGTGGTGCTGAATGGGTCAGCGACGTCCAGAGAGTATCTCGTCAAAAAACAGCGCAATAGAGCCGCAAAGCGCCCGAACACGAGTTTCGGAGTTTGCCTACAAGGTCTGTGGGCGTCATCTGATATTGCGAAACTGGAAGTAAACGAAACTAAACATCCGGCACGAAACTGACCCTGTGGGAGCGGGCTTGCTCGCGAAGGCGTAGTGTCAGTCGACGAACCCGTTAGCTGAAACGCCGCCTTCGCGAGCAAGCTCGCTCCCACAGGGAAATGTGTGGATTGCTGGAATGTAAAAAGCCCCCGCAAGCGTAAGGCTGCGGGGGCTTTTTGTTTGGCCGGCTCAGATCACTCTGCCGGCTGATCCTTGCTCTGACGCTTCTCGATCAAGTCCACTAGGCGCTTGGCCAGCGCCGGGTAGTTCTCGTCGAAGTGGTGGCCGCCAGGCAGTTTCACCGCTTCGCCGACTGCCGTCTTGTCGGTGCAGCCGCTTTCGTCGGTTTCTTCGGCGCCGTAGATGCACACCACTTTGGCGGCAGGCAGCTTGGCCATTTCCGGGCCGGTGGCGGCTTCTTTGCCGGCGTTGCCGAGCCAGCCTTCGACTTCGATTTCGAAGCTGCCGGTGCGGGCGAAAGCCAGCAGGATGATGGCGTCGACGCGTTGCTGCTCGGTGTCCGGCAGGCGGTTGTAGATCGCTGGCAGGACGTCGGCACCGAACGAGTAACCGGTCAGGATGAAGCGTTTGGTGCCCCACTTCTGCCGGTAGTGCTGCATCAGTTCGGTCAGGTCCAGCGCGCTTTGCTCGGGGCTCTTGTGCTGCCAGTAGTAGCGCAGGGTGTCGATGCCGACCACCGGGTAGCCAATCTTGGCCATCTCGCCCGCTACGTCGCGGTCGAGGTCGCGCCAGCCGCCGTCACCGGAGAGGAACAGCGTGACGGTGTCTTTGGCCTGACCGGCCGGCACTTCCACCACCGGGATTGCCAGACCGCCGTTGGCCTTGTCGCCGCCGACGAGGATCTTGCGCAGCTCGTTGTTCAGCACTTGCGGCAGGTTGATGTCGTAGTCGCTGATGCTGGTTTCAGCGTTCGGTTGATCGCGCACGAAACCGGCGCTGGTGTCGTCCGGGTTGTCGTTCCATGCCACCAGCCAGTGGCCATGAGCCGCGGCTTTCGGCAGCAGGTGAGTGCAACCGGGTTTTTCCAGCGCCAGGTCAACCGAGATCGCCTGGGCCTTGTCGTCCTTCTGCTCGGACAACCAGCGCCAGGCCAGCACGGCGCCAGGGCCGATACCGCTGACCAGCGTGGCCGGGCCGTTCAGTTCGCGCAGGCCGGTCTGCAGGGCGCGGCTCTGTTGCAGGCAGTCCTTGGGCAGAATCACTTGAACGATCTGCGCCGAGGCGCTGCGGCTCAGGGTGCTCAGTTGGTTGTCGGTCAGCTTCTGGTCGTCATTGACCGCGACCAGCACCTGAGCCTTGGGCTGGGTGCCGGGAATGACGCGGGTCATTACCGTGCCGTCGGCGGCCGTCAGTGGTTGCAGAGTCGGTTGCGGTGCCGGGCGTTTGAGGTACCAGTAACCGCCGCCGGCAATCACGGCCAGCACGATCAGTGCGGCCAGGATGTACTTCAGGGAGCGTTGAATCATCAGCGTTTCACCAATCCAGTCAAGCCGCCCGCGATCAGGGCAGCAGTATCGGCCAGCGCCACCAGCGGATCGAGTCCGGCGGGCACTGCCATATAACGGGGTTCCCAGTCAGGCTGGAACTTGTCTTTGAAGCGGCGCAAGCCTTGGAAGTTGTACAGCTGCTCACCACGGCGGAAGACCATCGAACCCAGACGCTGGGTCAGCGGTGCACCACGCCGGGGTTGCAACCCCGACAACGGCACCATGCCCAGGCTGAAGCGCGCGTATCCGTGACTCTTATAGTGTTGAATCAGGCCGACCATCAGGAATTCCATGGTCAGCTTGGGGGCGTCCGGGTGCGAGCGCATCAGGTCCAGACTGGCCAGGTCATGGCTGAAAGTCTCGAGCAGGTTGGCGAACGCCACCGGGCGACCTTCGAAGCGAATCACCGCAATGCGGAAATGCTTCAGGTAATCGTCGCTGAACCGACCGAGGGAGAAACCTTTCTCGCGCACGTTCTTGCCGGTCAGCCACGCATCGGAAATCACTTTCAACTCGTCCATCGGCGCCTGGCCCGGTTCATGGATTTCCAGCGACAGACCATCGCGGGTACCACGGTTCCAGGTGTAGCGCAGGTCCTTCATCTCTTTGCCCTTGGCTTCCAGGTCAAAGCGCTGCAGATCGACCCGGGCTTCTTCGCCGAGCTTGATCGCGGTCAGGCCGATGTCCATGTAGTACGGCAGGTTTTCCGCACGTACCTGATAGAACACCGGGCGAGCGTGATGGATGTCGCACAGGTCGCGGAACTGCCAGATCATCTCGGCGCGTTGCTGGCCGGGGCCGATCGGGTCGTACAGCGCCACCAGGCTGCGGCCACGGCGGGCGTACATCAGGAAGGCTTCGTCGTTCTGGTGAAACAGCAACGCCTTGTCACCGGTCAGCGCGAGGCCGCCATCGGGTTGCGACGAAGCCATCAGGATTTTCGCGGCGCGATCCAGTTCGTCCGGGGTCGGCAGGTGGATCACCGGGCGCGCGGTGCGCAGCAGCCAGGTCAGCGCGATCACCAGTAACAGCACGGCGGCGCCGAGCAGCGAACGCAAGCCGCGCGGGGCGTCAGCGTCTAGGGTGAACTGCCACCACAGTTGATGGCTATACGGCACGTCCTGATAGGCGAACAGCAGCAACCAGGTCGAGGCGCCCAGGACGCAAAGGCTGGCCACCAGATACAGCGGCGAGAACGGCAGTTCGGTCAGGCGGCTCGGACGATAGAACGAACGACGGAACACTCCGAGCAACGCAGCGGTGAGTGTCATCAGCGTGGCTTCTTCCCAGTCGAAGCCTTTGAGCAGCGAGAGCAGGGCGCCGACCAGCAACAGAATGGTGGTCAGCATCCACGCGGCTGACAGGCGACGGCGCAGGCCCTGCGCCAGCATCAGGCACAGCACACCGATCAGGCTGGCGCCGAAGTGCGAGGCGTCAACCAGGCGATGCGGGATCAGAAAACCGATGTGTTCAAGACGGGTGTCGATCTCCGGGGTGGCGCCGGAAAACAGCAGCACCACGCCGGACAGGAACACCAGCACCGCCAGAATCGGCGCGGCCAGACCGGATGCGGCGCGCATGGTCTGGGTCTGGAACAGGCGCTGGCCTTCGTTGATCAGCAAAAACAGGCAGGCCACCAGCAGCGGTAGCACGACGTAGATCAGACGATAGAGCAGCAGGGCGGCGGCGAGTGGCGCGGCCCCGAGGGTGTCGGCAAACGCGGCAAGCAGGATCGCTTCAAAAACCCCGACACCCCCCGGCACATGGCTGAGGACGCCGGCGGCCAGGGCCAGCAGGTACACCAGTAGGAAGGCGCCGAACGGCGGGGCTTCCGGCAGCAGCAGATAAAGCACGGTGGCCGCTGCGGCGACGTCGAGGGCGGTGATGATCAGTTGCAGGAAGGTCAGGCGTCGGCCGGGCAGGCGCAGCGTCCGGCGACCGGCCCTGACCAGCAGGTTGTCGCGGTACGGTTGCTCCGGCAGACGGCGGCGATAGATGCCGATCGCCAGAATCGCGCCCAGACCCAGCAGCACCATGGCAATCGTGCCGAGCAAGCCTTCTGACAGGCCCAGTGCGGCGGAGGCGGCGGGCAGGTCGCTCAGGGTCGCGAGAGCCGCCAGCGGTGGCAGGGCGCAACCCAGCGACAGGCTGGCGAACAGCGTCATGTGCGCGACTTCGGAGGCGCCCAGCCCATGGCGTGCATATAAACGGTAGCGCACCGAGCCGCCGGACAGCAGCGACAGGCCGATGGCGTTGCCAATCGCAAATGCGGTGAAGCCGCCCAGCGCCAGAGTGCGCGGCGGCAGTGTCACGCCGGCATAGCGGCTGGCCGACCATTCATAGCCCAGCAATATGATGAAGCCGGCCACCGTTGCACCCAACGCACCGAGCAGGGCCGGTTTCGGCACCGCCAGGATCGAGTCATGCAGGGCATACAGATCGAGTTCGCTCAGCAGGTGGCGACAGGCAATCAGCGCAATGGCAAACAGCAGCAACGTGACCGCCAGACCGATCGGCTGGCGATATTTGCTCAACCGATCCAGCAAGCGCAGGCGCTCGGGTTTGATCGGATGTTCTGCTGTGACGGTGTCTTGTGAATCAGACGAGTTGGCGCGCATCAATCACCTCTTGGATTGTGCGCGACAGGATGGAGGTATCCAGCCAAGTTACCAATCCCTGTAGAAAAAAATAATCACAAAATACTACGCCTCTCATCCGGGATCGGCGAGGGCGGGTCATGGATTGCAGACGTCTTGCCTGCGACTCAAGCATAGTCGCAACTCGGTCGGTCTGATGATCCTGAGCGTTTCACTGCAGCGTGACAGATCATTGTTGCGAAAGGACTTTTTCCACAGATACAAAAAAGGCCACTCTTTCGAGCAGCCTTTTTTGATGTTTGGTTGCGGGAGCCGGATTTGAACCGACGACCTTCGGGTTATGAGCCCGACGAGCTACCAGACTGCTCCATCCCGCGTCTGTGTGGCGGCATTCTACAGGCGAACGGCGAGGTGTCAACCGCTAATCCCGTAAAGGGTCAAATAAGTGTGAATTTGCATCAAACGGTCGCAGCGGCGCGGTAAGTTTCGGAAATGCAACGAATTCCTGTTCGCCCCGATGTGCGTGATGCAGAGGCTGGTCTGAAAAACAGACAGACACAAAAAAGGCCACTCTTTCGAGTAGCCTTTTTTGATGTTTGGTTGCGGGAGCCGGATTTGAACCGACGACCTTCGGGTTATGAGCCCGACGAGCTACCAGACTGCTCCATCCCGCGTCTGTGTGTCGGCATTCTACAGAGGATCGCCGGGGTGTCAACCTTGAATCTGGATAAATCTGTTCCTGTTCAATCGGTTAGCGCTTTTTCCAGTGCAGGAGACGGGCGCGCAGGGCAGGCGGGGCAAGGCTTTCAGCTCTATCGGTCGGTGATTCTCGATTGAGAAAATAAATTCATCGTGGTTTTCCCACAGGCTGAAAAGAACATTCAGACCACTGGTGCTATATACAGGTGTCAGTGAGATACTGCGTTTCCGGCTCGCCATGTTTCCTTTTCTGTCATGACCCAGCGAAAAATCATCCACGTCGACTGTGACTGTTTCTACGCCGCCATCGAGATGCGCGACGACCCGAACCTGGCCGGCAAACCGCTGGCGGTGGGCGGGTCGGCGGATCGGCGTGGGGTGATTGCCACCTGCAACTATGAAGCGCGGGCGTATGGCGTACGTTCGGCAATGTCGTCCGGGCATGCCTTGAAGCTGTGTCCCGACCTGACCATCGTCAAGCCGCGCATGGAGGCCTATCGCGAAGCCTCGAAGGAAATCCATACGATCTTTCGCGATTACACCGACCTGATCGAGCCGCTGTCGCTGGATGAGGCCTACCTCGACGTCTCCGACAGCGCGCATTTTGGCGGCAGTGCCACGCGCATCGCGCAAGATATCCGCCGGCGGATCTCCAATCAGTTGCACATCACCGTGTCTGCGGGCGTGGCCCCGAACAAGTTTCTGGCCAAGATCGCCAGTGACTGGAAGAAGCCCAACGGGTTGTTCGTGATTACCCCGGATCAGGTCGAGGATTTCGTCAGTGGCTTGCCGGTGAGCAAGTTGCACGGCGTCGGCAAAGTCACTGCCGACAAACTGGGCAAGCTCGGCATCGTCGATTGCCTGCAACTGCGCGAGTGGGACAAGTTGGCGCTGGTGCGCGAATTCGGCAGTTTCGGTGAGCGACTCTGGAGTCTGGCCCGTGGGATTGATGACCGGTTGGTGCACAACGACAGCCGCCGTCAGTCAATCAGTGTGGAAAACACCTACGACGTCGATCTGCCGGATCTGCGCAGTTGCCTCGACAAGCTGCCGGAGCTGCTGGAAACCCTGAAAACCCGCATGGCGCGGATCGACAGCAGTTATCGCCCGGGCAAGCCGTTCGTCAAAGTGAAGTTCCATGACTTTACCCAGACCACACTGGAGCAAGCCGGGGCAGGGCGCGATCTGGGCAGTTATCAGTTGATGCTGACGCAGGCGTTCAACCGGGGTGGGAAACCGGTGCGGTTGTTGGGGGTAGGGGTGAGGCTGGAGGATTTGCGCGGCGGGTTTGAGCAGATGGAGTTGTTTGAGCGCTAATGCCTGTGGTGTTGCTGATGCCGCTTTCGCGAGCAAGCCCGCTCCCACATTTGATTGCATTCCATCTGAAGGAACTCGATCAAATGTGGGAGCGGGCTTGCTCGCGAAGCTTTTCAGGCTTAATTCGGTCCAGGATCAGCGACCAGACGCCCCGCATCCTTGGTCAGCGACTTGAGAAATTCCGCCTGCAACTCAGGATCGTTACGCGTCAGTTCGATCAGGCTCTGCTCCAGCTCGCTGGCTTCTTCTTCCAGACCCAGCTCCGACAGACGCTTGACCCGGTGGACCCACTGGCTCACTTCGTCGTCTTCCAGATCGTCGTAAATCAGCCCGTGCGCTTCCAGCAACTTGCTGCGCAAATGGCTGCTGATCGCCAGGGATGAATCGCTGTGCACGTCATCCTTGCCGTCTTCGACGCTGATCTGCAGTTTGCCGATATGATTCAGGTCATTTTCGGCGAACGGACTGTCCAGCAGGTTCAGGCGCAGCACGCCGTTGCGGTCGGTGGTCATGTCGAAGGTCTGCTTGCCGGCCTTGACTTGCACCGGACGCTCGCTCCACGGCAGGCTCGAATACTCCGTGCGCTTGTCGCGCTGGACTTCATCGATACCGGCCAGATTCTGTTGCGCACGACCGTGGGACTGCACGTTCATGAACGGGTTGACCCCGGCAATGCCGTAGTTCAACCAGTCCTTGGTCACGCTGTCCGGCAGGTTGCCCAGAGCGAATACGTTGACCACATTGGCGCCGATACCGGCAACCACGGCCACCGCGCCCAGCGGAATCTCGTAGATTTCGCGCCAGGGTTGGTAAGGCGTGTAGCGATCGTAACGGCGGGTGACCTCAAACTCGGTGACTTCGAAGGTCTTCTGTTCGTTGATTTTCACGCGACGCTGCGGCAGTTCGAGCACCTTAGGCTCACCGACATCGATCTGCAGGCTGTGATCGAGCAGTTTGCGCTCGACCCGCTCTTCGTGCTCGCTGCGCTGTGACATCTGATTGGCACAGCCGCTGACCAGCAGGGCGCCGCACAAGGCGGCGCCACCGAGGCCCAAGGTGTTTCGCTTGAACATGAGGTCTCTATCTGGATTCAGCGGCGGATACGGGCCTGAAGGAAGGACAGCACATCGGCAACCGGCAGCGCTTGCGCTTCGGCCTCGGTGCGACTCTTGTATTCCAGGTTGCCTTCGGCGAGGCCGCGGTCGCTGACCACGATCCGGTGAGGAATGCCGATCAGCTCCATGTCCGCGAACTTGATGCCCGGGCTGGTTTTCTTGTCGCGATCGTCCAGCAACACTTCGAAACCGGCCGCCGTCAGTTCTGCGTACAGCTTGTCAGTGGCTTCGCGCACCTGCTCGGTTTCATAACGCAGCGGTACCAGAGCGATCTGGAACGGCGCCAGGGTGTCGCTCCAGATGATGCCTTTGTCGTCGTTGTTCTGCTCGATGGCGGCAGCGACCACGCGGGATACGCCGATACCGTAGCAACCCATTTCCAGGGTGACCGGCTTGCCGTTCTCGCCCAGTACTTCGCACTTCATTGCCTTGCTGTACTTGTTGCCCAACTGGAAGATGTGCCCGACTTCGATGCCGCGCTTGATTTCCAGGGTGCCTTTGCCGTCCGGGCTTGGGTCACCGGCCACGACGTTACGCAGGTCGGCAACGGTTGGAACCGGCAGATCGCGTTCCCAGTTCACGCCGAAGTAGTGCTTGTCGTCGATGTTCGCGCCGATACCGAAGTCGCTCATCAGCTCGACCGAGCGGTCGATGATGATTGGCAGTGGCAGGTTCAGCGGGCCGAGCGAACCGGCGCCGGCGCCAATGGCGTCACGCAGCTCGGCATCGGAAGCCATGACCAGCGGGCTGGCCACGCCTGGCTGGTTGGCAGCCTTGATTTCGTTCAGCTCGTGGTCGCCACGGATGATCAGGGCAATCAGCTTGCCTGGCTCTTCGGCATGGACGATCAGGGTCTTGATGGTCTTTTCAATCGGCAGATTGAATTTTTCCACCAGCGCGGCAATGGTCTTGGTGTCTGGAGTGTCGACCAGGCGCAGCTCTTCGGCCGGCGCTGGACGCGAGGTTTCGCGTGGCACGGCTTCGGCTTTCTCGATGTTCGCCGCGTAGTCGGAACCATTGCTGAAGACGATGTCGTCTTCGCCGGACTCGGCCAGTACGTGGAACTCGTGGGAGCCAGCGCCACCGATCGAGCCGTTGTCGGCTTCAACCGGACGGAATTTCAGGCCCAGACGGGTGAACACGTTGCAGTACGCCTGATGCATGCGGTCGTAGGTGACCTGCAGCGACGCCTGATCGGCGTGGAACGAGTAGGCGTCCTTCATGATGAATTCGCGGCCGCGCATCAAACCGAAGCGTGGGCGGATTTCGTCACGGAATTTGGTCTGGATCTGGTACAGGTTGATTGGCAGCTGTTTGTAGCTGCTCAACTCGTTGCGCATCAGATCGGTGATCACTTCTTCGTGGGTCGGGCCCGCGCAGAAGTCGCGACCGTGGCGGTCTTTGATGCGCAGCAGCTCAGGGCCGTATTCTTCCCAGCGCCCCGATTCCTGCCACAGCTCGGCCGGTTGGGTGCTCGGCATCAACACTTCAAGAGAACCGGCAGCGTTCATTTCTTCGCGAACGATGGCTTCAACCTTGCGCATTACCCGCAAGCCCATCGGCAGCCAGGTGTACAGGCCCGAAGCGAGTTTGCGGATCATGCCGGCGCGCAGCATCAGCTGGTGGCTGACGACGACCGCATCGGAAGGCGTTTCTTTCTGTGTGGCGAGCAAAAATTGACTGGTGCGCATGGTTGGCCGTTGTCGGTTGCTATGACTGGAAATGACGGAGCAGTGTACCGGCGAGATTTGCCGACGTACAGGATTGCGCTCGGCGGTGAGGCTCAACGGCGGGAATCCTCCCGCCGTTGCTGAAATGTCCTACGACTCCTCGACGACGGAGGTTGGTGCAGGCTCGGGGGTTGGCGTCGGGCCCGCGCGGCGATTTTCCTGGAACCAGTGCAGGGCGATCAACAACAGCGTCGGCACGCCGAGCAGTGCGGTGATCATGAAGAAGCTGTGGTAGCCGAACTTCTCGACCATCACTCCGGAGTAACCACCCATCAGGCGTGGCAGCAACAGCATGATCGAACTGAGCAGGGCGTACTGGGTGGCCGAAAACTTAAGGTTGGTCAGGCTCGACAGGTAGGCGACGAACGCCGAGGTCGCAAGCCCGGAACTGAAGTTGTCGAGCGAAATGGTGACCACCAGCATCTTCAGGTTCGGCCCCATATCGGCGAGCATCACGAACAGCAGGTTGGTTGCCGCCGAAGCCGCGCCACCGATGAACAGGATCGGCAGGATGCCGAAGCGCACGATCAGCAGGCCGCCCATGCCGGCGCCGACCAGGGTCATGATCAGGCCAAAGATCTTGCTGACGCTGGCGATCTGGTCCTTGGTGAAGCCCTGATCGATATAGAACACGTTGGCCATTACGCCCATCACCGTGTCGGACATCCGGTAGGTGGCGATCAGTCCGAGCAACAACAACGCCTGCCAGCGGTAGCGCAGGATGAAGTCGTTGACCGGAGTCAACACTGGCGCCAGGCCGCGACGGCCCATGGTCGACAGGCACAGGCCGGTGAGCAGGGTATAGAGGATGGCGCGCAGGAAAGCGCGGTCTTCGAGCAGCAGGTCGAGCGGACTCATCTGGCCGAACAGTACGCTGGCGAAATCGGTGTTGTAGAGCTGGGTGAACATCGCCGGAACCGACACCAGCAACACGATCAGTACGAATACCGAGGCCAGTTGATGCGCGAAGCTGTAGCGGCCGGCCTGCAGCTGCGTGCGCAGTGGCACTGGCGGCTCGCGCATCAGCAGCGAAGTCAGCAGGGCAGGGACCATCAACACGCCGAACAGCGCGTAGGTGCCGGTCCAGGCCGAATGTTGATAGTTGAAACCGGTGGAGCCGAAGCCTTCGGCAAAGAACAGCGCGCCCGCCGTGGCGAGCAGGGCGGCGACGCGGTAGCCGGACATGTAACTGGCAGCCAGCGCGGCCTGGCGGCTGTCGTCGGCGATTTCCAGGCGATAGGCGTCGACCGCAATGTCCTGGGTGGCGGAAGCGAAGGCGACGATGACGGCAATGGCGATCAGCCAGGACAGGTGTTTCTGTGGATCACAGAAGCCCATGCCGATCAGGCCCAGAATCACCAGCGTCTGCGAGAGCACCAGCCACGAACGGCGGCGGCCCAGCTTGCCCAATAAAGGCAGGCGCCATTGGTCGAGCAGCGGTGACCAGACCCATTTGAAGGCGTACGCCAGACCGATCAGGCTGGCGTAGCCGATGGTTTCACGGGCAACGCCGGCCTCACGCAGCCAGACGGAAAGCGTCGAAAACACCAGCATGTACGGCAGGCCGGCAGCAAAACCGAGCAACAACAGCACGAGCGTCGAAGGACTGGCATAGGCGGCGAGCGCGGCGCGCCAGGTTTTACGGGGCATGGGCTGAAGTCTGCCTCAAGATTGCGAAAACAAAGCGCGCACTCTAACCGCTGTGCTCTATCGGACGCCAGCCATGGCGCTGAATATCCACACGATTGTTCAGGACGGTGACGCCTTCAGAACGCAATCGTGCCCGTTGTTCGTCCCCCGAAGGGCTGCCCGGCGGCAGGCTGATCCGACCGCCGGCACCCAATACCCGGTGCCACGGCAGTTTGGTATCGCCGGGCAATTGGCTCAGGGTCCGACCGACCCAGCGGGCGGCGCGCCCCAACCCTGCGAGTTCAGCTAACTGACCATAGCTGACCACCTTGCCCTCAGGCACTTGGGCAAGGGTGGAATAAAGCGCCGTGCGTCGGATTTGCGCTTCGCTTTCCTCGGGATGATTCGGCTCTTTCACCTGCGCGGTTCCTGAACAATAGTCGTATCGATGGGCTCAAGCGTAATCGCTCGTTGGCCAGATGAGAAATGAACTCAATGGAAATCGCTCGGTCAGTCCTTGTCAGGGTCTTATTCCTACGGATAATGCCGACCTTTTTCGCAAACTTGAGCCCTCGATCCGCTTATGTTGTCCAGAACCTTGCTGTGCCTTGCTGTTTTCAGTGCCTCCACGCCGCTGCTTGCCGATACCGTCTGGTTAAAGAACGGTGACAAGCTGAGCGGTAAGATCTCCGTTTTCGATGGCGGCAAATTGCTGATTCAGACCCAGTATGCGGGTGCGGTCAGCATCGACTGGAAAGAGGTCAAGACCCTGCAAAGCGATCAGGAACTGCTGGTCAAACAGGACGCCTACAACGGTGAAAAAGCCAAGTCGCTGACCGCTGCCGATGACGGCAAGGTCACCCTGGCCAACGGCGAGGCGCCGAAGACCGTCGAGCTGGCGAGCATTCAGCAGATTCTCAAACCCAAACCGGTGGTCGAGGATCTGGTATGGAAAGGCAATATAGGCCTGGCGATGGATTATCAACGGGCGGAAAAGGACACCGACGACTACGACATCGACTTCAAGACCACCGCGCGTCATGGCCGCTGGCGGCACACCGCCGAGGGCGAATACAACCGCGAGGTGCAGGACGAGCAGGTCACCACCAATAACTGGCGCGCCGAATACGCACTCGACCGTTTCCTGACTGACAAATGGTTCTGGCAGGGCCGCCTGAACTACAAGCGCGACTACGTTGAAGAGCTGTCGCGTCAGCGTGTGGTCGGTACCGGTCCGGGTTACCAGTTCTGGGACGACGAGCTGGGCGCGTTCTCGCTCGGTTCGCTGCTCAACCGCACCGATTACGAGTACAGCGATGGCGGCAAGGACAACTTCTATTCGGTCGCCATGAAGTGGGATTACAACCGTTACCTGATCGGCAAAAAAGTCGAGTTCTTCACCAATGGCGAACTGGGCAAGCCGCTGTCTGACGTAGCCAACTATGCGCTCGATGCCGAGATGGGCTTGCGCTACAAGGTCACCGACTGGGCCTCGCTCAACCTCAAGGCCGAACGCGACATCATCAGTGGTACCAAGGATGCGGACTTGAACAAAACCCGCTACACCGCAGGGTTTGGCGTGGCCTGGTAAGGCAAGTCGAAAAAAAAGCAGCCGTGAGGGCTGCTTTTTTGTGGCCGTTAACAAACACACGCCCACAAAAAAGCCCCGCTTTGAGGGCGGGGCTCTTTTCTAAAGAAGCTACAAGTTAGATAACTTGTACTTCTTCAGCTTGCATGCCTTTCTGACCGCGGGTAGCGATGAAAGAAACCTGTTGGCCTTCTTTCAGGCTTTTGAAGCCGTCGGATTGGATAGCTTTGAAGTGAACGAACAGGTCGTCACCGGATTGTGGAGTGATGAAGCCGAAGCCTTTTTCATCGTTGAACCACTTAACGGTACCGGTTTGGCGATTAGACATGGTGTAACTCCTTGAACAAAGATAACTGCGACTCAGGAAGAACCCTGGCCGAGACTGAGTGCAAAGAGCAGGAAAAATTCTTGTAGATGGTTGGATCGAAATTCAACATATCGTGTAGAGATTCTCAGTGACACAAGCAACACAGTGGCGCCACCTTAACCCTTTTTCCGGAACGTGCCAATGTTTCTTGCGAAGGTTTCTCTGTTTTAGGGATCGACGGTGTGACGGTTCGTCGCCAGGGCCTGTATTTCCAGGGTGTTCGGCGAGAATTGCAGCGCGGACTTTGAACCCGGCGGCGCGCCCGGTAAGATGCCGGACAGATTTTTTCCACCTCGCTATTCAGGACACCCGCCATGAGCATCAAATCGGACAAGTGGATTCGCCGCATGGCGCAGGAACACGGCATGATCGAGCCCTTCGTCGAGCGCCAGGTGCGCGGCAGCGACGACAGCCGTGTGATCTCCTACGGTGTGTCGAGCTATGGCTACGATGTACGCTGCACCAACCATTTCAAGGTGTTCACCAACATCAATTCGGCGATCGTCGATCCGAAGAACTTCGATGCCGGCAGCTTTGTCGACATCCACAGCGACGTCTGCATCATCCCGCCGAACTCCTTCGCCCTGGCCAGCACCGTCGAATACTTCCGCATTCCGCGCAACGTATTGACCATCTGCCTGGGTAAAAGCACCTACGCGCGCTGCGGCATCATCGTTAACGTCACCCCGCTCGAGCCTGAGTGGGAAGGCCACGTGACCCTGGAATTCTCCAACACCACCAACCTGCCGGCGAAAATCTACGCCAACGAGGGCGTGGCGCAGATGCTGTTCCTCGAATCCGACGAGCAATGCGAAGTTTCGTACAAGGATCGCGGCGGCAAATATCAGGGCCAGCGTGGCGTGACCCTGCCGCGTACCTGATCCATCCGGCAGTTCGCGGGAATTCTTTGGCGGGCAGACACTCTATGGGGTGTACTGCCCGTTTTTGCTTCTGGCAAAGCGGGCCTTCGCCGAGGAGGTTGCATGAAGATCGATCCGCATATCACCGCCCAACTGGCAAGGCTTGAGCCCAATCAGGTTGGCGTTTTGGCCTGGTCATTGTTGGCACACCCGGCTTTCCATATGGCAGGCGGCATTCCCGGTCAGCCTGATCCCGACACCCCTAACGAACAACCGACCGAACCCGGCGAGCCGACGCTGCCGGACGAGCCGCCACCCGCGCCAGTGGCCTGAGTCGCTACTCCATGAATGGCCAGTCAGTTGAGGTTTGCCCAAGACCTCAACTGACGGGCCATATTTCGTTGTCGCCGATGACGAAAATCCTGCACTGAGCGTCTTTCTCGACCTGATAACCACCGGTAAAGGCACCAAAGGCCGGCAGCAGGCTCAATCGCTCACCCAGTCGAAAACATGCCAGCCGCAAACGCTGCCGCCCCTTGCCGTTGAGCCGATAGACCGGATGCACATGCCCGGCCAGCACGTGTCGTTCGGAATGTGGGGCGGGTTCGTGTTGCAGGGCAAACGGCCCGAGCAGCAGGGGCTCCGGAACCACGCGGATATTCAGCGCCGCCGGTGGATCTCCGGCACGTTTGTCGTGGTTGCCGCGAATCAGCGTCATCGGCAGATCCGCGTGCCGTGCACGCCATTCGGCCAGTGCATTCAGCGTGCCCGCCGCATGCGAACCGGGGCCGTGCAGAAAATCACCGAGGAAAATCAGTTGCCGACAGGGCAGTCTGGCCAGCAAGCGGTCGAGCACTTCGATGTTCGCCGTCGTGGTGCCCTGTGGCACCGGCTGGCCGAGGCTGCGATAGGCCGCGGCCTTGCCGAAATGCACATCGGCGATCAGCAGTGCTTGCTGCGCCGGCCAGTACAGGGCCTTTTCCGGCAGCAGCCAGAGTTCTTCACCGGCCAGGCGCACTGGATACGCTGCGCTCATGAGGCTTGACCCTTGTCGGCGGATTTCTCCAGATCGCCGACCATGCGCCGGATGCGGTCAGCGAGTTTTTCCGAACTCATGCTTTCGCGCATGCGCTCCACCAGCAACGGAAAGCCTAGCGGTGTAGGACGTTTGATCAGGTGCATGTCCAGTTTCATCCGGTTGATCCGCTCCAATGTCTGTTCCAGACGACGAATATCCAGTTCTTCCCGTAAGACTTCTTCCCCGGCTTGAGCCAGCAGCAGGTTGTCAGCGTCGTATTGTTTGAACACTTCGAAGAACAATCCGCTGGAAGCCTGTACCTGGCGGGTACTTTTCGGCGCGCCGGGATAGCCGGCGAAAACCAGCCCGGCGATCCGCGCGATCTCGCGAAAACGCCGCAACGCCAACTCCCCGGCATTGAGGCTGGCCAGCACGTCGCGCAGCAGATGCTCGGGGCTGAGCAGCGCCGCATCGAATTGCTCGAACCAATCGACCGGCGTGGCGCTGAGCAACTCCAGCCCGTAATCATTCACCGCAATCGAGAACGTCAGTGGCTGGCGCTGACTGACGCGCCACGCCAACAGGCTGGCGAGCCCCAGATGCACCTGGCGCCCGGCAAACGGATAAAGGAAAAGGTGCCAGCCTTCACGGGATTTCAGCGCTTCGGCCAACAGACTGTTGGAGGTGGGCAGACCCGACCAGTGCGCCTGGGTTTGCAGCAACGGTTGTAGCGCCTGCATTTCCGGGCCGACGAACTCGCCCCGTGCTGCCGCCGTGAAGCGGCTGACCACGGCGGCGGCCAGTTCGTTGGAAAGCGGCATCCGCCCGCCATTCCAGCGCGGCACGGCGGCTTTTTTCGCGGTGCTGCGTTTGACGTACGCGGTCATGTTTTCCACCCGCACCAACTCCAACAAACGCCCGGCAAAGAGAAAGCCGTCACCCGGTTTCAGCCGCGCGATAAAACCTTCCTCGACACTGCCCAATTGCTTGCCACCACCACCCTTGCTCCAGAATTTCAGATTAATGCTCGCGTCGCTGACGATGGTGCCGATGCTCATGCGATGACGGCGCGCCAATCGCGCATCGGGCACGCGCCAGACGCCGTGTTCATCCGGTTCGACCCGGCGGTAATCCGGATAGGCCGTCAGAGAAAGCCCGCCATGACGTACGAAAGCCAGCGCCCAGGCCCAATCTGCCAGTGTCAGATCACGATAAGCCCAGGCACCACGCACTTCTTCGTACAGCTCTTCGGGAATAAAGCCACCGCCCAGCGCCATGCTGACCAGATGCTGCACCAGCACATCCAGCGGTTTGTGCGGCGACAGGCGCGGTTCGATGAGTCGTTGCGCCACGGCATCGCCTGCGGCGGCGGCTTCGATCAGTTCCAGGCTGTGGGTCGGCACCAGCGTCACTCGCGAGGTGCGCCCCGGCGCGTGACCGGAGCGCCCGGCGCGTTGCATCAGTCGCGCTACGCCTTTGGCCGAGCCGATCTGCAGGACCCGTTCCACCGGTAAAAAGTCCACGCCCAGATCCAGGCTCGAAGTGCAGACCACGGCTTTCAGCTTGCCGTCCTTCAACGCTTGCTCGACCCAGTCGCGGGTCTCGCGGGACAGTGAACTGTGGTGCAGCGCGATCAGCCCGGCCCAGTCCGGCCGCGCTTCGAGCAACGCCTGATACCAGATTTCCGACTGCGCCCGGGTGTTGGTGAACACCAGGCTACTGGCGCAGGCGTTCAGTTCGGCGACCACCTGCGGCAGCATCTTCAGACCGATGTGCCCGGCCCACGGAAACCGCTCGATGGCCGGAGGGATCAAGGTGTCGACCTTGAGTGATTTTTCACTCTGGCCCTGCACGCTGATGCCGCCACCCTGTGGGATCAGCACCTGTTCGGCGTGGGCTTGATTGCCGAGGGTGGCGGACACGCCCCAGACGATCAGCTCGGGTTGCCAATGGCGCAGACGGGCGAGGGCCAGTTGCAGCTGTACGCCGCGTTTGTTGCCGAGCAGTTCGTGCCATTCATCGACGACGATCATCCGCAGGCTCGACAAGGCAGTCCTGGCGTCGGCACGGGCTAGCAGCAGGGTCAGGCTTTCCGGGGTGGTGATCAGCGTGGTCGGCAGGCGCCGGCCCTGGCGCGCACGTTCGGCGCTGCTGGTGTCGCCGGTGCGCAGACCGATGCTCCATGGAATCTGCAAATCGCTGACCGGCGCTTGCAAGGCGCGCGCGGTGTCGGCGGCGAGGGCGCGCATCGGCGTGATCCACAGCACGGTCAGTGGTTCAGCTGGTGGTTTGCGTTTTTTGCTGTCTGCAACGCTGGGTTTGATGCGGGCGAAGCGGTTGAGCGCGGCGAACCACACCGCATAGGTTTTACCGGCGCCGGTGCTGGCATGGAGCAACCCCGACTGACCTTGTTTGACGGCGGCCCACACCTGCTTTTGAAAGGCGAACGGCTGCCAGTTGCGTGCGCTGAACCAGAGTTTTGCGAAGTCGGTGGAGGTGGGCATACCGGCGGCGTGCGCTCTGAAAGTGTTCCTTCAGTGACCGCGCCGTTGCGGGACAAGTTTAATTTTGTGCGATTACCTACACCATTGTGGGAGCGGGCTTGCTCGCGAAAGCGGTGTGCCAGTTAGAACAGTTTTGACTGACACACCGCTTTCGCGAGCAAGCCCGCTCCCACAGGTTATTATCTGCGTCTGTTACTTGAGGTTCCCGCTGAGGAACTGCTTCAGCCGTTCGCTCTTCGGGTTGCCCAGCACGTCTTCCGGCGCGCCTTCTTCTTCCACCAGCCCTTGATGTAAAAACAACACCTGGCTGGAGACTTTGCGGGCGAAGCTCATTTCATGGGTCACCATGATCATCGTCCGGCCTTCTTCAGCCAGACCCTGAATTACCCGCAACACCTCACCCACCAGCTCCGGGTCGAGTGCCGAGGTCGGTTCGTCGAACAGCATCACTTCCGGCTCCATCGCCAGCGCCCGGGCAATTGCCACCCGCTGTTGCTGGCCGCCGGAGAGAAACGCCGGGTACTGATCGGCAACCCGCGCCGGCAGACCCACTTTATCCAGATAACGGCGGGCGCGGTCTTCAGCTTCCTGCTTGCTGCAACCCAGCACCCGGCGCGGGGCCATGGTGATGTTTTCCAGCACGGTCATGTGGCTCCACAGGTTGAAGTGCTGGAACACCATGGCCAGTCGCGTGCGCAGGCGTTGCAGTTCATTCGGGTCGGCGACGTGCATGCCGTGGCGGTCGGTGACCATGCGGATCGCCTGGCCATCGAGGCTCATGGCGCCGTCGTTGGGTTGTTCGAGGAAGTTGATGCAGCGCAAAAAGGTGCTTTTGCCCGAGCCGCTGGCGCCGATCAGACTGATCACGTCGCCGGTTTTGGCCTTGAGCGAAACGCCTTTGAGTACCTGATGGTCGCCATAGCTTTTGTGCAGACCTTCAACAGTCAATTTGTACATGGGACAGACATCCTCAAGGCGAAAGTAGATAGCCGCTGCGATAGGCTTCGGCGCCCGCCACGTGGGCGATCACCATGCCGGCAGTAGCCATGCGCCGCAGCGAGCGGGCGTACAGCAGGCCGGCGGCAGTGCAATGAATGGGGGTGACCCGGTCGTGGATCGGGTCGATGATTTCGGCAATCTGTTGCCCGGCTTGCAGGTATTGCCCGGCCGTAGCGGTGTACACCAGCAAGCCGCCCACCGGCGTGGTCACCGGTTCGACGCCGGCTAGCGGTGTGGCGGGGAACGGCAGGGGCGGCTGCGGCTTGGTCTCGCCGACGATCGCGTCGAACTGGATCAGGTAATCGATCAAGGCCTGGCAGTCACGACTGGCCATTGGGTGATTGACGTCACCCTGGCCGCGCAATTCCACGGTCACCGAAAAGCTGCCCAGCGGAATCTCGAAGTGTTCGCCAAAGCGCTCCTGCAGTTGCCACCACAACAGGGTGAAGCATTCGTCGAATGACTGGCCGCCGGAATCGGTGGCCAGCAGACTGGCCTGAGCTTCGATGTAACGCGCCAGCGGCTCGACCTGCGGCCACGCTTCGGGCGTGGTGTAGAGATGAACCACGGATTCGAAATCGCAGTGCAGATCCAGCACCATGTCGGCATCGCACGCTAGCCGTTGCAAGGTCAGGCGCTGGGATTGCAGTTGTGTGCCGGGCGTTTGACGGGCGAGGGCGTTGCGCAGGCTGGCGCGGATCAGCTCAAGGTTGCGCTGCGGGTCGTCGCCCAGTTTGCCCTCGATGTCGTTGCCGATTTCTTCGCTGAGGTCGACGAACCAGCGATTGAAATTCTGCCCGCTCTCCATCTCGTACCGGCCCAGCGGCACGTCCATCAGCACTTGTTCGAGGCCGACCGGGTTGGCCACCGGCACCAGCACAATCTGGCTGCGCAGGCGCCCGGCGGCTTCCAGCTCCGCCAGTCGCTGCTTGAGGTGCCAGGCCACGAGCATGCCGGGCATTTCGTCGGCATGCAGCGAGGACTGGATGTAGATCTTGCCTTGGGCCTGCTCCGGGCCGAAGTGGAAGCTGTGGATCTGTCGTGCGGTCCCCGGCACCGGGGCCAACAGGTCATGGATCTGGTGTCGCATTACAGGTTTTCCTAGTGGGTCGGCCCGAGGAATGCCAGCCATCGGCGTTCGGCGAGGCGGAACAGGCCGACCAGCGCGAAGGTGATGGTCAGGTAGATCAGCGCGGCGATGCCGAACGATTGAAAGGTCAGGTAGGTCGCCGAGTTGGCGTCCCGCGCAACTTTCAGGATGTCGGGGATGGTCGCGGTGAAGGCCACGGTGGTCGAGTGCAGCATCAGGATCACTTCGTTGCTGTAATACGGCAACGACCGGCGCAGCGCCGACGGCATGATCACGTAGGCGTACAGCTTCCAGCCGGTCAGGCCGTAGGCCTTGGCCGCTTCGACTTCGCCATGGTTCATGCTGCGGATCGCCCCGGCGAAAATCTCCGTGGTGTAGGCGCAGGTGTTGAGGGCGAACGCGAGGATCGTGCAGTTCATCGCATCGCGAAAGAAACTGTCGAGCAACGGCTGCGCGCGCACGGCGGCCAGGCTGTAGATCCCGGTGTAGCAGATCAGCAACTGGATGTAGAGCGGCGTGCCACGGAACAGGTAGGTGTAGAACTGCACCGGCCAGCGCACATAGAAATGCGGGGATACCCGGGCAATCGACAACGGGATCGATACGAGAAAACCGATGAAAATCGAGGCGCTGAGCAGCCACAGGGTCATCGCCAGACCGGTGATGTTGGTACCGTCGGTATAAAGGAAGGGTTTCCAGTATTCCTGCAGGAGTTCGATCATCGTACGGCCTCCCGGGCACCGGCGGCGTAGCGACGCTCAAGCCAGCGCAGGATGACGTTGGATGCACTGGTGATCAGCAGATAGATCAAGGCGGCGAGTACCAGGAAGTAGAACAGTTGATAGGTGCTTTTACCGGCGTCCTGCGCGGCTTTGACCAGATCGGCCAAGCCGATGATCGACACCAGCGCGGTGGCCTTGAGCATCACCATCCAGTTGTTGCCGATGCCCGGCAGGGCGAAGCGCATCATTTGCGGGAACACCACGAAGCGAAAACGCTGGCCGCGCTTGAGGCCATAAGCGGTGGCCGCTTCGACCTGACCGCGTGGTACGGCGAGGATTGCCCCACGGAAGGTTTCGGTGAAATACGCGCCATAGATGAAGCCCAGAGTGATCACCCCGGCGGTGAAAGAGTCGATTTCGATGTAGTCCCACTCCATGACGTCGGTCAGGGCGGTCAGCCAGGTTTGCAGGCTGTAGAAAATCAGCAGCATCAGCACCAGATCCGGCACCCCGCGAATCAGCGTGGTGTAAAGCTGGGCAGGCAGGCGCAGCAGTTTGGATTTCGACAGTTTGGCACTGGCGCCCAAGAGACCGAGCAACACGGCCACCAGCAGCGATAACGCGGACAATTTGATGGTCATCCAGGTGCCTTCCAACAGCAACGGGCCAAAGCCCTTGAGGCTGAAGGCGGAGAGCCCCAGATTTTGTAAGAGGTTTTCGAACATAAATCAGCAACCTGAGCGGATGGAAAAGGCGCCCATCGACTGATGGGCGCCAGGGCATTATTTACCGCTGTACAGATTCAGATCGCCAAAGTGTTTCTTTTGAATCTCGGCGTATTTGCCGTCATCGTGTAACGCTTTGATACCTTTATCTAAAAGCGCCTTCAGCTCTTTGTTACCTTTCTTAATACCGACAGCGGTTTTGGCTGGCAGCAATTCGCTGTCGACCGGCTTGCTGACTTCGTAATTGGCGCCATCCGGCGACTTCAAAAAGCCCAATTCGGCTTGCAGCATGTCCTGGATCGAGGCGTCGAGGCGGCCGTTTTTCAGGTCGGCATAGACCTGATCCTGGTTGGCGTACGCCTGGATTTTTACCCCGGCCTTCTCCAATACGGCCTTGGCGTAGGCTTCCTGGATGGTGCCTTGCTCGTAACCGACGGACTTGCCCTTGAGGGACGCGACGTCATCGCTAAGGCCGGAGCCCTTCTTGAACACGTAGGAAGTCGGGCCGGAGAACAGCTCGCTGGAGAAGTCGATCGCCTTTTCACGGGCCGGGGTCACGGTCATCGACGAGATCACACCGTCGAATTTGTTGGCGTTGAGGCCCGGAATCATGCCGTCGAAGTCACTTTCAACCCATTTGCACTTGACCTTCAGCTCGGCGCAGATTGCGTTGCCCAGGTCGATGTCGAAGCCCACCAGGCTGCCGTCGGCCGCTTTCGACTCGAACGGTGCGTAGGAAGGATCAACGCCAAAACGCAGCTCTTTGTATTCCTTGGCCAGCGCGGAGCCGGCAGCCACGCACAACGCCAGTGCAGAAAGGGTCAGCAATGCTTTTTTCATTATTCAATCCCTAAGAACCAATATGAGCGCTTGTGGCGCAGAATTATTGTTACTGGAACGCGTACGACCTATAGAAAGTAGCAATTTCCGAACCAGAGTCCCGAACAAGTGTTTTAAAAGGTTGGGGGAGGGAGGAGGGAGAGGGATTGATGCACGGGAATGGGCGCGGGGAATGAGCTGCACCAAGTTGGGTCGATGCAGGTATTTTTAAGTGATTCAGAATACTTGTAGCGAGGGGATTTATCCCCGATCGGCTGCGCAGCAGTCGCAAATCCGGTACACGCGGTTTACTGAAAGAATGATGGGGGGCCGCTTCGCGGCCCATCGGGGATAAATCCCCTCACCACAAGATCTCCTCACCAGAAAATCCACTCACTACAGGATGTTCATTCAGGACGATTGGAGGTTTGTCCCCGGAAAACCGGGTCAGGCCAGCAAATCCTGCAACGTTGCCAGGCTATCGGCCTCATCCACCGTCTTGTCCTGCCGCCAGCGCAGCATCCTTGGAAAACGCACGGCAATGCCGCTCTTGTGCCGCCGCGACAGGGCGATGCCTTCGAAACCCAGTTCGAACACCAGGCTCGGCTTGACGCTGCTGACCGGGCCGAATTTTTCCACGGTGGTCTTGCGCACGATGCTGTCGACCTGGCGCATTTCCTCGTCGGTCAGCCCCGAATAGGCCTTGGCGAACGGCACCAGCGCTCGTTGGCTGGACTCGGGCGGGCCGTCCCACACGGCGAAGGTGTAATCGCTGTACAGACTGGCGCGCCGGCCATGTCCGCGCTGGGCATAGATCAACACCGCATCGACGCTGAACGGATCGACCTTCCACTTCCACCACACGCCCATGTCCTTGGTCCGGCCCACGCCGTACAGGGCGTCGCGGGCCTTGAGCATCATGCCCTCGACACCGAGGCGCCGTGAGGCTTCACGCTGGCGGGCGAGGTCGAACCAGTCGCTGCCGGTCAGAATCGGCGAGGCCAGTAACACCGGGTTGTTACCGTGAGCGATGACCTGCTCCAGTTGCGCGCGTCGTTCGGCCTGCGGACGGTTGCGCCAGTCTTCGCCCTGCCACTCCAGCAAGTCGTAGGCGAGCACCACCACCGGCACTTCTTCGAGGATTTTCTTGTCGAGGGTTTTGCGCCCGATGCGTTGCTGCAGCAGCGCGAACGGTTGCACCGCCGGCGGTGCGCTCGATTGCGGGTCGAAGGCGTCTGCGGTGCTCGGATGGGTGCTTTTCCAGACCACGATTTCGCCGTCGATTACCGTGCCGTCGGGTAACGCGTGGACCAGTGTGTCGAACTCGGGAAAGCGCTCGGTCACCAGTTCTTCACCCCGCGACCAGACCCACAGCCGACCCTCGCGCTTGACCACCTGCGCGCGGATGCCATCCCACTTCCATTCCACCTGCCAGTTGCTCGCCGGCCCCAGCAGCGCTTCAAATTCCTCGACCGGTTGCGACAAGGCATGCGCGAGGAAAAACGGGTAGGGCTGGCCGCCACGTTGCGCATGTTCGTCGGCGGACTCCGGCGCGATCAGTTTCAGGTAGCTGGCCGCGTTCGGCCGGTTTGACAGGTCGGTGTACCCCACCAACCGCTGCGCCACGCGTTTGCTGTCGAGGCCGGCCATCGACGCCAATGCGCGGGTGACCAGCAATTTCGACACGCCGACGCGGAAACTGCCGGTGATCAGCTTGATACACAGCATCAGGCTCGGCCGATCCAGTTGCGCCCACAGCGCGGGCAGGTGGCGGGCGAGGTACTCCGGGGTTTCACCGCGCAGTGGCAGCAGCTTGTCTTCAATCCATTCGGCAAGGCCGGCCTCGGAGCTGTGCGAATTTTCCGGCAGCACCAGGGAAATGGTTTCCGCCAGATCGCCAACGGATTGATAACTTTCCTCGAACAGCCACGGTCGCAGTCCCGAGACTTCCACCGCCAGTTCGCGCAGGATGCGCACCGGCACCAGTTGCCGCGGGCGTCCACCGGACAGAAAGTACACCGCCCATGCCGCGTCCTGTGGTGCTGCTTGAGCGAAGTAGGTTTGCATCGCCGCCAGTTTGGCATTGCTTGACGTGGTGGCGTCGAGTTCGGCGTACAGCTCGGCGAAAGCTTTCATGCTTGCACCTCGGCGATAACCGGCTCGGCGCCAATGTTCTCCTCTTCATCGTCGCCGTATTCGGTGTTGAAACCCTGCGCGTCCAGGCCCTGTTCGCGCAGATGGCGCACCAGCACGCCGATCGAGCCGTGGGTGACCATCACACGTTCGGCGCCGGTCTGTTCGATGGCCCAGAGCAGGCCGGGCCAGTCGGCGTGATCCGACAGCACGAAACCGCGATCCACGCCGCGCCGCCGACGGGTGCCGCGCAGGCGCATCCAGCCGCTGGCGAAGGCGTCGCTGTAGTCACCGAACCGGCGCATCCAGGTGCTGCCACCGGCCGAGGGCGGGGCGATGACCAGCGCCTGACGCATGATCGGGTCGGATTTTTTGATGTCGCCGGCGTAGATCGTCGGCGGCAGGTACACGCCGGCCTCGCGGTAGACCCGGTTCAGTGGCTCGACGGCACCGTGACTGAGGATCGGGCCGAGGCTGGCGTCGATGCCGTGCAGGATCCGCTGAGCCTTGCCGAACGAATAACAGAACAGCACGCTGGCCTTGCCCGCCGCGATGTTCGCCTGCCACCACTGGTTGATCTCGTTGAATACCTGCGCCTGTGGTTGCCAGCGGTAGATCGGCAGGCCGAAGGTCGATTCGGTGATAAAGGTATGGCAGCGCACCGGTTCGAACGGTGCGCAAGTGCCGTCGGGTTCGATCTTGTAATCCCCCGACGCGACCCAGACTTCGCCGCCATATTCCAGACGTACCTGGGCCGAACCGAGCACATGCCCGGCGGGATGGAAACTCAAGGTCACGCCGTGGTGGGTCAGCCGCTGGCCGTAGGCGAGGGTTTGCAGGTTGATGTCCTGACCCAGACGCGCACGCAAAATCCCTTCGCTGGCGCTGCTGGCAAGGTAGTGCTGATTGCCGTTACGGGCGTGATCGCCGTGGGCATGGGTGATCACCGAGCGCTCGACCGGGCGCCACGGATCAATATAGAAATCCCCGGCAGGGCAATACAAACCTTCGGGGCGGGCGATAACAAGGTCCATGTCGTTACCAGAATGGGGGGGCTTGTTAGCTATGAGGTTGGCGCGAGTCCGGAAGTTCTATCGATTATTTTAGAGTCGCTACAAAACCAATGTGGGAGCGGGCTTGCTCCGGGCGGCGTTCCGACGAATGCAGTGTGTCAGGCGATACAAAATCGCCTGACACGACGCCTTCGCGAGCAAGCCCGCTCCCACAGGGAGATTGCGTTTATTTGCCGGGGGTCAGGGTCAAACGCGTCTTGCCATACACCCGGTCAAAGTTCTGCGGCTGCATCGGCAAGCCGATGTACTGACCCTTGAGCCACGCATCGATGCCGTTGAGGTAGCTTGGGCTGGCCGGGTTGCCGGACTGGCCGGTGCCGTTCTGGCCCATCAGCGGCTCAGCCTGGCTGAAATCGACGATGAAACGCATCGACGGCGCACGCGTGGTGCTGAAGTCCTGACCCCAGGCAAACGCCGCGGTATTGAGCGTGGTGTGATCGCCGCCGGCTGCCAGCGGGCCGCGAACGGTCTGGCCATTGGCGTTTTTCCACGTGTAGCTGTGCAGTTTGCCCCACTGCCAGGCCTTGCGGTCGCCGCCCAACTGACTGTCGCCAGCGTTGATCGCGGCGGCCAGACTGCGCGCCAGAATCACGGCTTTGTCTTCTTTCTGCGGTGTACGCAAGTCATCCCAGAACGGGCTGTCTTCGCGCCCGAGCAGGTGATCGGCCTGCGCCGCGTAGGACAAGTCGCCATTGGCAACAAAGGCTTTCCACGCCGGGCTCGACTCGGGGCCGAGCTCGTCGAGGAAGATCTGCTTCATGCTTTCTTGCAGGAACAGCTCATAGATCGCCGCATCCGCCGAGGTCGGGCTGAGCTTGCCGTCAAACGCCATCAAGCGGGTAAACGCTTCGCGCGCCTTGCTGCGATCGGCTTCCGGCAGGGCGTCGATCGCCTGTTTCAGCGGCTGCTTCATGCCCGGCGCTTCAAACATTTTCTTCAGCTTGGCGGCGAAGGTGGTGGTCTGGTCGTACTGCATGGCAATCACGCTGCGACCGTCCTGTTTGCCACTGCCCGCCAGTTCTGCCAGACGTTCGCCGCGTTCCGGTGCCGCCCACGAGTTGGACAACTGCATGCCATAGCCGTGAGGAATGACCCGCTGGTTGGCGGTGCCGAGCCAGCCCTGGGTCGGGTCCTGATCGTACGGATGCAACATCGGGTCGGCATAACCGTCCCAATCGTAACGACCTTCCCACCCCGGCGATGGCAGCAAACCTTCGCCTTCGCGACGGTTGGGGAAACGCCCGGTGACCTGCCAGCCGATGTTGCTGGCGTCGGCGAATACCATGTTCAGGGCGATGGCGCGGATCTCGCGACTGGCGTCTGACGCGCGTTCAACGTTCTGCGCGCGGGTCAGGTCAAAAAATGCGTCCAGTGATTTGTCGTCGGTGAAGCTCGGGGTTTGCAGGGCCAGGCCAAAACCGTTGCCTTGTACGGCCTGAGCACTGTTGAGCAGCGCGCCGTGGCGGGTTTCGTACACCGCTTCGCGAATTGGTCGCTGGCCTTTGACGAAATAGGTTTCGTTGCGCACGCCCAGCGGCTGCCATTTGCCATTGACCTCATAGGTCAGGCTGTTGCCCTGACGGCGGATTTTTTCCAGGAACAGGTCCTGATTGTCGCCGAGCACGCTGGTGGCGCTCCACGCCACTTTGCCGTTGAAACCACCGAGGACCATCGGCAAACCGGCGACGGTGACACCGGCGGCCTGATATTTCGGCGCGCGGATCTGCACGAAAGTCCACAGCGACGGCGCTGCCAGTGGGCCATGGGCATCGCTGGCGAGAATGCTCTTGCCGCTGCGGCTGCGTTGCGGGGCGATGGCCCAGTTGTTCGAGGTGCTGGCGCCGAGCAGATTCACCGCCGCCAGTTGTTGGCTGGCGTTGCTCAGCTCCGTCAGGCCGGGAATCTGCCCGTTGAGCTTGAGGCCTTGCAGCTTGTCAGCCTCGGCCAGTGGCAGGTTTTCATCCGGTGCGGACGGGGTCAGCCAGGCGAGTTTGTCGCTGCTCACGGTTTGCGCCAGCACCAGCGAGGCAATCTCTTCCGGCAGGTTGGCCGACTGGCTGAAGTTCAGCAACGCGAACATCAGTGCCGAATCTTCCGGTTTCCAGTATTCCGGCTTGTAGCCGCTGGACGCGAGGTCGCCCGGCAGTTTGTCGGCGTAGCGGAACAGGTAGGCGTTGACGCCCCGCGCATAGACTTCGAAGAAACGCTTGAGGCGGGGCGACGAGGCCTTGTACAGCTCGTCGGCGCTTTTCTTCAGGTTGACCGCGCGCATGTAGCGGTCGGCGTCGAGCATCGAGGCGCCGGACATTTCCGCCAGTCGGCCCTGGGCCAGCAGGCGCAGGGTGACCATTTGGTTGATGCGGTCGCTGGCATGCACGTAACCGAGGGTGAACAGCGCGTCGTGGAAGCTGTTGCTTTCGATCAACGGCATGCCCATGGCATTGCGTCGTACCGAGACGTTCTGTGCCAGACCCTTGAGCGGTTGCACGCCGGAGGTGGGAGGAACGGTGTCCTGCGCGTTCCAGGTCTGGCAACCGGACAGGCTCAAGACACCGGTCACTGCTGCGGCAACGCCGAACCGGGGTAGAAAATGAGTAAGGGCTGGCGAGGCCATGGCAAAGCTCCTGCGGGGGTGTAGAGGCTGGGGGCGCAATAAAGCCGCTACGTTAGTGAGCAGGAGATGGCCGCGCAAGCGGGGCGAGTGGTTATTTCTTGCCATTGATCGATGATTGTCTGATGGCTTGCTTATTTGCAGGGGTGGGTGATGAAGTGCGGGAATCAAATGACTCTCGTGAGAAGACGCCATGGAGCTCAAGGCCAACGCTGCACTGATCATCATCGACCAGCAACAAGGCATTCTGCAGCCGCGACTGGGTAGGCGGAATAATCCACAGGCTGAAGAGCGCATGCTCGATTTACTGAGGGCGTGGCGCAGTAGCGGGCGGCCGGTGATTCATGTGCAGCATCTGTCGCGTGAACCGGATTCGGTGTTCTGGCCCGGGCAGTCAGGGGTGGAATTTCAGCAGCGATTCATGCCGCAGGACGGTGAATGGCTGATCCAGAAACAGGTACCGGATGCGTTTTGTGCCACGGGGCTGGAAGCGCAGCTGCGTGAGGCGGGGATCGGGCAATTGATCATTGTTGGTGTAGCGACCAACAACTCGGTGGAATCCACAGCGCGCACGGCGGGCAATCTGGGGTTTGAGGCGTGGGTGGCGGAGGATGCGTGTTTCACCTTCGACAAGGCCGATTATTTCGGCACACCGCGTTCAGCCGAAGAAGTGCACGGGATGTCGCTGGGGAATGTGCACGGGGAGTATGCGACGGTGGTCAGTGCGAAGCAGATTCTGGCGGCTGTCTGAACAGTTTGGGGTGAATGTGCCGGCCCTTTCGCGAGCAAGCCCGCTCCCACAGTCGACCGCGTTCAGTCAGTAGGAATGCGGTCGAATGTGGGAGCGGGCTTGCTCGCGAAGGCGGCTTGTCAGGCGAAGAAGGACTTCACCTGAAGCATCAAGCGCCGTGGCACTTCTTGAATTTCTTGCCGTTGCCGCATGGGCAAGGGTCGTTGCGGCCGACGTCTTTCAGGGCGTTGCGCACCGGTTCCTGGTGGGCGTGGCCGCAGTTCGGGCCGTGGACATGGCCATGGTCGTGATCGTGATGATGGTCATGATCGTGGTTGCAGTCAGGGCCATGGACATGAGGTTGCTGAGTCATCGGTTGTGCTCCGGAATTAAATCGGCGGGGATTATCACGCCATTGCGCTCCAGGTGCACGTAGTGGGCGATGAATAAACCGGTTTCCATCTCACCCTGCAATCGATAGGGCACCTGCTGGTGCTGACTTTTCAGCATTTTCACCACGTCCTTGACCCGCGGCCACAGGTTGGTGCGGATCGGTATCCGATAGAACGCGCTGCTTTTCGGCCCTACCGTGATCCAGTGTTCATGCTCGCCTTCGGCCAGCAACAGGTCTGCCAGATGAATGCGATATTCCATGCCGCGCACCGTCAGGTCGCTGTCGTTGGGGTTGTCGATGCGAAAGTGCAGGATGAATTTCTGTTCGAGCAGCTTGGCCCGCACCACCTCGACTTTTACCAGGTGCACGGCGGGGTCGACGCTGTCGTCGCTGAACCATGAGGCGCAACCGCCGAGGTTCAGGATCAGCATCAATAACAAGCCATGCAGTGTGCGACAGTGACCGAGCATCGAAAAAACTCCCTTTGTGCCCAGTCTAGTCGGCACTTCCCTTTATGCGCCGAAATACCCCGCACAGCACTTCTTGAACTTCTGCCCGCTGGCACACGGGCACGCGTCATTGCGCCCCAGCTTCAACTGCACGGTCGGGTCGATGAAGTACCAGCGCCCGGCGTTCTGCACGAAAGATGAGCGCTCGCGGTGGCTGTGTTCGCCCTGGCTGTCGTGCCAGCGCGCGGTGAAGGTGACGAAGGCATGCTCGGGCTGGCCGCCGAACACTTCCGAGCTTTCGACGTCAAGGCCGAGCCAGGTGCTCTGCGCGCTCCAGGCGCTGATCGACTGGCGATCCAGACCGGCCTGCTGGGCGGGCAGGGTGGTGGCCACCAGATAATCGATCAGCCCCAGCACGTAGGCGCTGTAGCGCGAACGCATCAGCGCTTCGGCGCAAGGCGCCGGGTGGCCTTCGTGATAGTGGCCGCAGCAGGCCTCCAGCAGGTTGCCGCTGCCGCACGGGCAAATGGCTGTACTCATTGCATTACCACCAGTATTTGCCGAAGTTTTCCGGATTGGCCCAGAATCGCGAGTTGAGCCAGTCGGGGACTTGTTTGTAGTCAAGCAGATCATAGGTGAACAGGGTCAGTACCTGATCGTCACGCTGGAAGCGTTCACTGGCCTGCAGCGCCAGCGAGTAGAAATCGGTTTCCTGCCAGCCGCTGGCCGGCAGATCCGCCAGCACTGCAATGCGACTGGCGTTGAGGTTGCGAATCCCGCCCAGCAGATTCAAGCCGTCACGCTTGGGCAGGTGCTCCAGGCAATCGACCACCAGCGCCAGGTCGAAGCGCCGCGCCGCCAGTTCGGCGGGCAATGCACCGGGTGCGGCGTGGGCCACGCAGGTGTCCGGATGTGCCTGCTTGAAAGCGGCGAGCGCCGGAAATTCGCTGGCGCCGATCAGCAGCAGACGCGCCGGGGCATAGCGATCCAGTAAAGCAGCCAGCGCCTGTTGCGGCGTGCGCGAAGAAATGGCGACGTTCATCGAAGCTCCTCAATCAGATCGCCAAGACTAGCGCGCCAGACGGATCCGGCCTAGACCCCGATTTGCCGCGGGCGGCAAAAGTGCCGAATCCCTGTGAACACGGTCCCAAATGCCAGTGGCCTATTGCTGGCGGAGATTAAAACTCCGGTCTTTACTCCGTGAATCGGTTCTAAGCCGATCCCTCAGGAGAAAACCAGATGAGCATAGTTCGGACAGCATTACCTTTGATTCTGCTAACCAGTGTGTTGACTGGTTGCGCAGGTTTGCAGAAAACCGACTGGCCGACCTGTGCGGCGGTCGGTGGTGTAGTCGGTGCCGGTCTCGGCGCGACGGAAAGTTCGTCGTGGGCCGGCTACGGCGCGCTGATTGTCGGTGGTACGGCAGCGGCCTATTGCTGGGTGCACGGTGATGGCGACGAAGACGGAGATGGTGTGCCGGACAGTCGCGACAAGTGCCCGCACACGCCTAAAGGCGTGCAGGTCGATGCTGACGGCTGCCCACCACTTGCCCCTGCGCCAGTGGTAGAAGAGGCGGTTGTGGTCAAGGAAGAAACTATCGTCATTCGCGATGTGCACTTCCAGTTCGACAAAGCCACCCTGACCGGCTCCGACAAACAGGTGCTGGATAAAGTCGCCACGCGCCTGAAACAAGAGTCGTCCACGGCGCAACTGACCGTGACCGGCCACACCGACAGCGTCGGCAGCGATGCCTACAACAAAAAACTGTCGGATCGTCGTGCGCACTCGGTGGTGGAATACCTGATCCAGCAGGGTGTGCCGCGTGCCAGCTTCGTTTCGGTATCGGGCATGGGTGAAAGCCAGCCAGTGGCGGATAACAAAACCGCAGACGGTCGCGCACAGAACCGTCGTACCGAAATCAAAATCGTCCGCTAGCCCCTCTCGCATCCGCGGCTTGTGCAGTCGCGGATGCGGGTCTTTACTCCTGTGTAACCGGTATGGGCCGGTGACACAGGAGCTTTCACAATGACTGTTTTCTCAAGGTCCGTCTTGCCGGTGCTGCTGCTGGGCAGCCTGCTCACCGGTTGCGCCACTCATAGCGATGGCGATGCCCCCCTCAATCAACGTACGTGGCCGATCTGCAGCCTGATCGGCGGGCTGGTCGGTGGCGGTCTTGGCGCCATTGAAAGTGGCGGCTGGGCCGGTGGCGGTGCGGCGTTGGGGATTCTGACTGGCGGGCTGATCTGTTATGCCCAGGATGGCGATGAAGACGGCGATGGCGTGTTCGACCGCCGCGACCGTTGCCCTGACACCCCGGCCAATACCCCGGTCGATCATCGCGGCTGTCCGCTGCCGCAATATCCGGTCACTGCAAAAGCTCCCGAACCTGCGCCGCAATCGGAAGTCATCACCCTCAGCGATGCCGGCAATGTGTTGTTCGATTTCGACAAGTCGGACCTGACCCCTGCCGCCAAGGCCCAGCTCGATACGCTGATGGACAAATTGCGCAACGCCGACGTGGTCAGCATCAAGGTTATCGGCCATACCGACAGCAAAGGTTCGGACGCCTACAACCAGGCACTGTCGGAACGACGCGCCAGCAGCGTGGCGGCGTACCTGCTGAGTCAGGGCCTGGCGCCGGACAAACTGACCAGTGAAGGGCGCGGCGAGAGCGAGCCGGTGGCTGATAACGCAACGGACGAGGGACGGGCAAAAAACCGTCGGGTGGAGTTGCATATCAATCGCTAGGACTTGTCTGTAGTCCGCAGGCTAGAGCTGCCGGTCGACGATCGTCGTCGAACCGGCAGCGATCCGACGACTGACAAATGTTTTTTCTTTTGCCCCTCTGGCTTATCCCCCGCGTAAGCCGTTACTGTGCGCCCAAAGAATAATTCCGACACGGGGGAGCGTATGAAGGTTTTCTGGGGGCTGGGGCGTTTGCTGACCCTGCTGTTCTGGTGCGTGGTGGTGGTCAATCTGCTGCTGCCGTTTGTGCATCCGCTGCATGCGCTGGTCAATCTGGCCGGTGCCTCGCTGCTGGCGCTGCATGTGCTGGAGTTGCTTTTCTCGCGCCTCAAAGGGCGTCCCAACCCGTGGCGCGACCGTCTGCGCATCCTGCTGTTCGGCGTTTTTCACCTGCAAACCATCCCGGCCCCGGCCGCTCCGGAGGCTTCTTCCCATGCGTAAACTTTGCCTGCTCGCTGCACTCATCAGTCCTCTGGCCTGCGCCCAGGTGGTCAGCGTCGAAACCAACTCCCTGATGCGTTTGCCCAACACCGCCAGCACCTTGCAGCTGGAACGCCTGGAAGTGGCGGACTACGGCACCTTGCTGATTCCTGCCAATGTGACCGAGCTGACCGTCGGTGAATTGCGTCTGGGCCATGAAGCGCGCATCGCGATCGTCCCGAGTGAACAGGCGCTGGACATGAAAGTCATTCGTGCCGAACTGTCCGAAGGCAGCCTGATCACCGCACGCGGCGCGCCGGGCACCTATGAAAAAGCCGCCCGTGCCGGGCGCAATCTGAATTTGCAGTTCAAGGCACTGAACGCGCCAAAACTGTTTGTCGATGCCCGTGGCGGCACCGGCGCACCGGGTTTCGTCGGCCTGGATGGCGGCAACGGCGAAGATCCGGGCTGCACCTGGGGCGCGGCCGGTCATGGTTTTGACGGCAGCAATGGTAGTGACGGCCAGCCGGGTGCACCGGGTGCGTTGGTGCGTCTGGAAGTGCCGCGCGAGTTTCCGGCCGAGCTGATCAAGGTCAACGTTGCGGGCGGCGCCGGTGGTCCAGCGGGTGTTGGCGGCAAGGCGGGCAAGGGCGGCCAGTCCAAGGGCTGCCTGGTGTATCGCGCCGATGGCGGCAAGAACGGCAAGGCCGGGGCGGATGGTCAGCCTGGACCGGTGGGTGCGGCGGGGGCGGTGACCGTACAGCGCCTCTGAATAACAGCACTGTTCACTATTTGAGGTGAGGGGATAAATCCCCTCACCTCAAATAGTGCTTTTAGTGCTTGCCGTCAGCGGGTCAGAACATCGGCCGCGCCGCCGCAATCGCCACCAGCACCAACCCCACAATCAAATTGATCCCCACTACCCGGCGAATCCGCCCCAGCACCGCCGCACCCATTGGCCATTCCTTGGCTTCAACGGCTTTGCGCAACTCTGGCAGCATCAAACCCTGAATCCGGATAAACAGCGCCGTCATTACCACATACAGCCCGATCATCACCTGTACGTACTTCGGCGCGGTCTCGAATCCGACCTGCTGCAAGTGCAACATGCCGACGCCGCTGATCGGCAGCAGAATCACCGCGACCCAGACCCAGCGGAAAAAACCTTGAAACACTTCCACCCACAAGGTCAGGCGGCCAGGGCCGTCGAGAGCCTTTACCGCCGCCGGGCGCAGGACCATCCAGGCGAAAAACATGCCGCCGACCCAGACCAGGGCGGACAGGACATGCAGCGGATAAACGAGGCTAAAAGGTGTCATTGGGGCACTCCGTTCTGCGCAGGATTAATTAGCGGGGTATGATAGCCGCCATCCGAAACCACTGAAAATTTATCCAGCGTTTTTAGCGCCCGACAATCAATGATCAGCACTGAACTCAAAACCACGATCCAGGGCGCCTATTCGCGTTTTCTTGAAGCCAAGAGCCTCAAGCCGCGTTACGGCCAGCGCCTGATGATCGCTGAAATCGCCAAAGTCCTCGGGGATATCGACACCGACGACGAAGGCCGGCGCAGTGGCGACCCCGCGATTGTCGCGGTGGAAGCCGGCACCGGTACCGGCAAGACCGTGGCCTACAGCCTGGCGGCAATCCCCACGGCGAAACTGGCCGGCAAGCGCCTGGTGATCGCCACCGCGACCGTGGCTCTGCAAGAGCAGATCGTCTACAAGGACTTGCCCGACCTGATGCGCAACAGCGGGCTGAACTTCAGCTTCGCGCTGGCCAAGGGCCGTGGCCGCTACATGTGCCTGTCCAAGCTCGACATGCTGCTGCAGGAAGGCCACGCGCAAACTGCCACCGCCCAGCTGTTCGAAGAGGAAGGTTTCAAGATCGAGGTCGACGAGGCCAGTCAGAAGCTGTTCACCAGCATGATCGAGAAGCTCGCCGGCAATAAATGGGACGGCGACCGCGACAGCTGGCCCAACGCGCTGGAAGACGCCGACTGGGCGCGCCTGACCACCGATCACAGCCAGTGCACCAATCGCCACTGCCCGAACTTCGGCCAATGCGCTTTCTACAAGGCGCGCGAAGGCATGGGCAAGGTCGACGTGATCGTCACCAACCACGACATGGTGCTGGCTGACCTCGCTTTGGGCGGCGGCGCGGTGCTGCCCGACCCGCGCGACACCATTTACGTATTCGACGAGGGTCACCACCTGCCGGACAAGGCCATCGGCCACTTCGCCCACTACACGCGTCTGCGTTCCACCGCCGACTGGCTGGAAACCACCGCGAAGAACCTCACCAAACTGTTGGCCCAGCATCCGCTGCCGGGCGATCTCGGCAAGCTGATCGAGCAAGTGCCCGAGCTGGCGCGCGAGATCAAGACCCAGCAGCAGTTCATGTTCACCGCGTGCGAGCAGATTGCCGATTTCAAACCCGGCGAAGACGTCGAAGGTCGCGAACGACCACGCCATCGTTTCGTCGGCGGGGTGATTCCCGAGCACATGCGCGAAATGGGCATCGAGCTGAAAAAGGGTTATTCGCGGCTCAACGATCTGTTCACCCGCCTGACCGACCTGCTCAAGGAAGGCATGGACGGCGAGGTCAACATCGGCATCGCCAGCAATCAGGCCGAGGAGTGGTATCCGCTGTTCGGCAGCCTGTTGTCGCGGGCGTCGGGCAACTGGGAGTTGTGGACCGCGTTCACCGCCGAAGACCCGGAAGACAGCCCGCCGATGGCGCGCTGGCTGACGCTGGCCGAAAGCGGTTCGCTGTTCGACATCGAGGTCAACGCCAGCCCGATTCTTGCCGCCGAAACCCTGCGCCGCAGCCTTTGGAACGTGGCCTACGGCTGCCTGGTGACGTCGGCAACGCTGACCGCGCTGGGCACTTTCGACCGTTTCCGCATGCGCGCCGGTCTGCCGAAAAAAGCCGTCACCGCCGTGGTGCCGAGCCCGTTCCATCACGCCGACGCCGGTGTGCTGCGGGTGCCGGATCTGAAGGCCGACCCACGCGACGCCGCGGCTCACACCGCGGCGATCATCCGCGAGTTGCCGGATCTGGTCGAAGGCTCGCGCGGCACGCTGGTGCTGTTCTCTTCGCGCAAACAGATGCAGGACGTGTTCAACGGCCTCGACCGCGACTGGCGCAAGCAAGTGTTCATTCAAGGCAACCTGTCGAAACAGGAAACCCTGAACAAGCACAAGGCGCGGGTCGATGGCGGCGATTCCAGCGTGTTGTTCGGCCTCGCCAGTTTCGCCGAAGGCGTGGACTTGCCGGGCGCCTACTGCGAGCACGTGGTGATCGCCAAGATCCCGTTCTCGGTGCCGGACGACCCGGTCGAGGCGGCGCTGTCGGAGTGGATCGAGGCCCGGGGCGGCAATCCGTTCATGGAAATCTCGGTGCCCGATGCCTCGCTGAAACTGGTTCAGGCCTGCGGGCGTCTGCTGCGTACCGAAGAGGACCGCGGCACCATCACCTTGCTCGATCGGCGCCTGGTCACCCAGCGCTACGGCAAGGCGATCCTCAATGCGTTGCCGCCATTCCGTCGTGAAATATCCTGAGACAACGGTGGGCAGTTTTGCCCGCCGCGCTGTCTATCTCTCTGCCATGCTTTTCCATTGGCCTTAGTTGGTCGTTAGGGAGAACTCCGTTCTTATGATTCGCCGTTCGTTGCCTGCCGTATTCGCCTTGATTTTCGCTGCCCCGTTACTGGCGGCGCCTGCGGGTCAGCAGACCCTGTTCAACTTCGTCCGTCCTGCCGACGTGGTGAAAGTCGTCACCGAAAACACTGACCTGCCACAAGCCAACGCCGAGCAAACCCCCGAAGGTGAAGTGCTGCGCCGGGTGACGTTCAACCCGGTGGCTCGCCCGACCCTGCGTCTGACTCCGCAAACCGGCGCCTGGGACTGGTCGCAGTCGGGCATGATGAGCCTGCGTCTGCAAAGCGCAATGAACTGGGCCGTGACGGTCTATGTGCAAATCCAGAGTAACAACGGCCAGACCCTGACCAGCCGCGTCGACCTGCCGGCCGGCCCGGCGCAAACCCTTTTGGTGCCGCTGGTGGCGACCTCGCCGCTGAGCCAGGGCATGAAGGCCGGGCCGCCGATGCCGATGACTGTCGATGGCCAGCGAATTCTGCTGGCCAGCAGCAGCGGTGAACTGGATCGCAGCCAGGTGGTGTCGGTGAGTCTGTGGATGGATCAGCCGAAAGCCGCGCAGAGCCTGCTGCTCGAGCGATTCGGCGTGCAGGACGGCGATGCTGTGACCCAGGCCGTCTACGGCAATCTGGTGGACGCCTACGGTCAATCGACCCGCAGCAAATGGCCGGAAAAAATCAGCAACGACGAACAACTGAAATCCGCCGCCGCCAAGGAACAGCAACAGCTGAAAACCTGGCTGGCCGAGCGCGAAAAGTCCTCGCTGGACAAGTTCGGTGGCTGGAATAAAGGCCCGGCGTTCAAGGCCAGCGGGTTTTTCCGCACCGAAAAGCGTGACGGTCGCTGGTATCTGGTGACCCCTGAAGGGCATCCGTTCTATTCGCTGGGGGTCAACACCGTCAGCCCGCAGGTCAACCAGACTTACGTGGCCGGGCGTGAGTGGATGTTCGAATCCCTGCCCAAGGCCGACGAGCCACTCGCCAGCCATTTCGGCGAGGGCGACAACCGTGGCGGCAACGGTGCCGATCAGGGCCGTGGCTATGGCAACGGGCGCTGGTACGATTTCTACGGCGCCAACCTGCAGCGGGTTTACGGCGAGCCCTGCAAACCGGACAGCGATACCAAGGCCGGAATTGCTGAAGCGGCCAAGGCTGGTGCGGTTGAAGAAACCGCAGTAAAAGCTGCCGAGCCTGTGCCAAAGTCAAACGAGGCGAAGGCCGGTGTCGCCGCAGCGGCGAAAACAGACGCCGTAGCGACGACTGCTGAAAAGGCTGCCGATCAACCCGTCGCTGCGCCGTGCAAGGCCACGGTCGATCAGCAGAAGTGGGCCACGCACACCCTCGATCGCCTGCAGGCCTGGGGTTTCAACACCGTCGGCAACTGGAGTGCCGACTCGCTTGCCGACGCCGAACGGGTGCCGTACACCTTGCCGCTGTCGATCGTCGGCGACTACACCAGCATCAGCACCGGCAGCGACTGGTGGGGCGGCATGCCTGACCCGTTCGACCCGCGTTTCGCCATGGCAACCGAGCGTGCCGTGGCCATTGCTGCCCGCGATCATCGTGATGATCCGTGGCTGATCGGCTACTACGCCGACAACGAACTGGCCTGGGCCGGCCCCGGCGACGACCCGCAGTCGCGCTACGCCCTGGCCTACGGCACATTGAAAATGACCACCGACGTGCCGGCCAAGCGCGCATTCCTCAAGCAACTGCGCGACAAGTACCGCAACCAGGCGGGGCTGTCGAAAGCGTGGGGCATTGATCTGCCGGCGTGGGAATTGATGGAAGACCCGGGTTTCGTGCCACCGATGCCGAATCCGGAGCACCCGGAAATCGAAAACGACTTCAAATACTTCCAGAAAGTGTTCGCCGACACTTACTTCAAAACCATCTCCGATTCGCTGAAGTGGCACGCGCCAAATCAGTTGCTGCTCGGTGGCCGTTTCGCCACCAGCACTCCGGAAGCGGTAGCGTCCTGCGCGCAGTATTGCGACGTGTTGAGTTTCAACATGTACACGCTGAAACCACAGGACGGCTATGACTTCGCCGCTCTGCGTGCCCTCGACAAACCGGTGCTGATCACCGAATTCAACTTCGGCTCCAGTGATCGTGGCCCGTTCTGGGGTGGCGTGACGCAACTGGCGCGGGAAGAAGATCGTGGCCCGGCGTACGCCAATTTCCTCAAACAGGCGCTGAGTGAACCGTCGATTGTCGGCGTGCACTGGTTCCAGTATCTGGATCAACCGGTGACCGGGCGTCTGCTCGATGGCGAGAACGGGCACTTCGGCCTGGTGGGGATTACCGATCTGCCGTATCAGGGCTTTGTCGAGGCGGTGCGCAAGAGCAATTTGCAGGCGATCGATCAGTTGGGCAAGGAGGCTGAGAAAGCGGCCGCCGCCGGTCATGAAGCCGAAGGCGGGCGCAAGGCTGAAGCCGGCAAAGGCCCGGGGGGCGGGCATGCCGGTGGGCACTCGGGCAATGGTCATTAAGGTTTAGACCGCGTCATCGTTCTTCGCGAGCAGGCTCGCTCCCACATCGGATTTGTGAACACCATCGATCCAGTGTGGGAGCGAGCCTGCTCGCGAAGGCGTCAGCCGCCTCACTACAGCATTCAACCGTCCGGCCCGCAGCTGTTCCCAAATCCCTCAAGGGCTGGAACAATGCGGGCCACTTTGTAGAGCGTTTTCGCGGGGGAGTTGCGGGTGCAGATTCAGGGACATTACGAGCTTCAATTCGAAGCGGTGCGCGAGGCTTTCGCGGCACTGTTCGACGATCCCCAGGAACGCGGCGCAGCCCTGTGCATCAAGGTCGGCGGAGAAACCGTCCTCGACCTCTGGTCCGGTACGGCCGACAAGGATGGTACCGAAGCCTGGCACAGCGACACCATCGCCAACCTGTTTTCCTGCACCAAGACCTTCACCGCGGTCACGGCGCTGCAACTGGTGGCCGAAGGCAAACTGCAACTGGATGCACCGGTTGCCCGCTACTGGCCGGAATTCGCTGCCGCCGGTAAAGAATCCGTCACCCTGCGCCAACTGCTCTGCCATCAGGCCGGTCTGCCGGCCCTGCGCGAGTTGCTGGCGCCTGCCGCCCTCTACGAATGGCAGACCATGGTCGACGCCCTTGCGGCCGAAGCGCCGTGGTGGACGCCGGGCACCGGCCACGGCTATGCCGCCATCACCTATGGCTGGCTGGTCGGGGAGTTGCTGCGTCGCGCTGACGGTTGTGGGCCGGGCGAGTCGATTGTCGCCCGCGTCGCCAAGCCGCTGGGGCTGGATTTCCACGTCGGCCTGCCTGACGAAGAGTTCCACCGCGTGGCGCATATTGCACGGGGCAAGGGCAACGTCGGCGATGCCGCGGCCCAGCGCCTGTTGCAAGTGACCATGCGCGAACCGACCGCCATGACCACTCGCGCCTTCACCAATCCGCCGTCGGTGCTCACCAGCACCAACAAACCGGAATGGCGGCGCATGCAGCAACCGGCCGCCAACGGGCATGGCAACGCACGCAGCCTGGCCGGTTTCTACGCCGGTTTGCTCGACGGCAGCCTGCTTGAAAGCGAAATGCTCGAAGAACTGACCCGCGAACACAGCTACGGCGAGGACAAGACCCTGCTGACCCGCACCCGCTTCGGTCTGGGCTGCATGCTCGATCAACCGGACATGGCGAACGCCACCTACGGCCTCGGCCCGCGGGCGTTTGGTCATCCGGGGGCGGGCGGTTCAGTGGGTTTTGCTGATCCCGAGCACGATGTCGCGTTCGGTTTTGTGACAAATACCCTTGGGCCGTACGTCTTGATGGATCCGCGCGCGCAGCAACTGGCGCGGGTACTTGCCACTTGTCTGTAAAGCTTTACATGAGGTTCCAGGGTTGGAACCAGATCCGGTTTTTCGATTCAAAGCGTCAGTTTATCCGGGCAAAAGAGCTCTGATTTTTTATTACTTCACTTTGTGGATTTTCAATGTCATCCAAAAAAACTCTCGCCCTGGCCCTGTGTGTTGCGATCACCGGTTGTGCACAGACTCCTAAAAACGATGCGGACGGCGGTAGCTGGTGGCCGTTCGGGTCCTCCGACAAAGTGGCGGCCAAAGAGCCGGCCCCAGCCCCGGCTCCTGCCGTAGCCCCGGCGCCGCTCAAACCTGCCGCGACCGCACCCGTGGCCAAGACTGAAAGCAGCAGCCACTGGTACTGGCCGTTCGGCGGTTCCGATGATGGGGCGGCCAAAGCCGAGGTGAAAGCCGAAGTAAAACCAGAAGCCAAACCGGCGGCAGTGGCCAAGGCCGATGCCGACACCGGCACGAAGTGGTGGTGGCCGTTCGGCGGCAAAGATCAATCGACTGCCAAAGTGGTGCCGATGCCTGACCCGAAAGTCACCCAAGCCTGGCTGGATGACTACGAGCCACGTCTGCGTGCAGCGATCAAGGACAGCAATCTGCAACTTGAGCGCCGTGACAACGTGCTGGTGGTGATCGCGCCGGTTGAAGGCTCGTTCAACCCGAAGCGTCCAGCGATGCTGCTGCCGGTGACCCTCAGCCCGTTCACCAATGTCGCGAAAATCCTCGAAGCTGACCCGAAAACCGCAGTCCTGGTGCTTGGTCACAGCGACAACACCGGTGCCGCGCCGGCCAACGTCAAACTCAGCCAGGAGCGCGCCCAGTCCGTGGCGGCGATCTTCCGCTTGAGCGGCTTGCAGCGTGATCGCCTGATGCTGCGCGGCATGGGTGGCGATGCCCCGCGTGCGGCCAACGACAGCGCCGAAGGCCGTGCCCTGAACCGTCGCGTCGAACTGCTGGTGACCCCGCAGAACACCATGGTGGCCCTGCTGAGCAAATACAACATGCCGGCGCCGGCACCGACCACGATGATTGCGGCTCAGGACGTCAAGCCTGCAGTCAAACCGGTAACCCCGGCGCCAGCTGCTTCGAAGGCCGCCGTACCAGCGAGCAAAAAGGCTCCAGCGAAGAAAGCCGCCGCCAAGGCGCCTGCGAAAAAAGCGGCGACCAAGGCACCGGCAAAAACCCCTGCCAAGAAAACCGCCCCGGCCAAAGCCGCAGCGACTGACAAGAAAGTTGCTGCAAGTGATACTTCCAAGCAGTGATCCGCTAACGAAAAGGAATGCGCCATGACCCAGGCTCTGGCAGATATGCGTCGTGATTACACCCGGGACGGACTGACCGAGGCGCAAGCCCCGGGCGAACCGTTTGCGCTGTTCCACCAATGGTTTGCCGACGCGGTAAAAACCGAACAGGCACCGGTGGAGGCCAACGCCATGACCCTGGCCACGGTCGATGCGGACGGTCGACCGCATTGCCGCATTCTGCTGCTCAAGGGCCTGGACGCGCAGGGCTTCACCTTTTTCACCAACTACGACAGCGCGAAGGGCCAGCATCTGGCGGCCAACCCGTTTGCCGCCATGACCTTCTTCTGGCCGACCCTCGAGCGTCAGGTGCGTATCGAGGGGCGGGTGGTGAAAGTCACCCCGCAAGAGTCTGACGCGTACTATCAGGTGCGACCGCTGGGCAGCCGTCTGGGGGCCTGGGCCTCGCCGCAGAGCCGGGTGATCGACGGACGGGGTGAGCTGGAAGATCTGCTCAAGGCCACCGAGCAGCGCTTCAGCGATACTCAGCCCGACTGCCCGGAACATTGGGGCGGTTATCGCCTGCTGCCCGAGCGCATCGAGTTCTGGCAGGGCCGTCCAAGTCGTCTGCACGATCGCCTGAACTACCGTCAGCAGGGTGCCAACTGGATTCTTGAACGTCTGGCGCCCTGAGCAGTCTACCGAGCGGGATAGCCTGCCGCAGCGGCCTCAAGCCACTTCGGCAGGTCCCGACGCTTGATCTTCTGCACGCGGGCATCGGCCAGTCGTTCCAGCATGAAGGCGCGTTTGTCTTCATCCTTGCCCGCCAGCGACAGGGCCAGATCACGATCCATCCAGCGTTTGATCCGCACGTACAGCCACCAATGGAAGTACAGACCGGCGACGGTGGTGACGAAAATGATCAGGTAATCCATGAAAATCCTTGGGTCGGCAGGGCGGATTGAGCGATTTGGCGCTACTGTTGGGTGAGTTTGCAGGTGCCTGTACCGGGCCTGAATAAAATCAAGTTTATCCGGGCTGCGTCGTGACAGGCGTCAAGCAGCGGGGTTTAATGAACACATGTTCTTTTGGAGTTGATGCTATGCGTAAGTCTGTTCTGCTGGTTGCTTCCTTTTCCACGATGGCGATGTTGCTGACCGGCTGCCAGTCGAGCCTGACCGGTGACTCCTACTCCCGTGACGAAGCGCGTCGTGTGCAGACGATTCGCATGGGCACCATCGAATCCCTGCGTCCGGTGAAAATCGAAGGCACCAAGACCCCGATCGGCGGCGCTGCAGGCGCAGTGGTCGGCGGTGTCGGCGGCAGCGCCATCGGTGGCGGCAAGGGCAGCATCGTCGCGGCGGTCATCGGTGCTGTGGCCGGTGGTCTGATCGGTTCCGCGACTGAAGAAGGCCTGACCCGCACCCAGGGCGTGGAAATCACCGTGCGCGAAGACGACGGCAGCATGCGCGCCTACGTGCAACAGGTTCAGGAAAACGAAGTGTTCCGTGTCGGTGAGCGCGTGCGCATCTCCACCGTCGGTGGCACCAGCCGCGTTTCGCACTAAGCGGCAACGAGCGGTAAAGAAAAACCCCGATCGGGTGACTGGTCGGGGTTTTTTGTTTGTTTCAATTCGACTGCTTAGTGCTGGGCACAGGTACCCATAAAATACTCCAGACCCTTTGGGAAGCTGACTTTCAGAAGGACCTCCAATGCGCTTACTTGATCCCGGCTCAATAACAACTCTCCAGGCTCCAGTTCGTTAAGTGGCTTGGATTCAATGAGCTGTGCAACCTTTTCATTCATTTCGCTACCGTTGATATCCATTTCAAACTGTAGCGAGCTGTCTTGGAATTCGTCAGGGTAAAACCCGGTTATTGAAAGGTAACGCATGTTTTAGTCCCTTAATTTCTAGAGGTTCTTCTATCCGGCTCGGCAGGCCCGGTTTGTTCACCAGTAATATGATTGAACTCACCCAAATGAGTGGTTCCCAGTTTGTCGTATTTTTCTACAGCATTGCTTTTGTAATCCCATTCATAGATCCGACCTTTGCGGTCTACCCAGCGTGCTCGCCGCTTTCCTCCCCCCTGAACCGATGACTTGGACTTCACTCTGACTGCATCAGGAAACGCAGGTAACGTCTTCGGGTGGTCGTAGTAGGCATGGTCGCGAGCTCGACTGAGCACAATGTAAACCGGCCGAACCCCCGAATCCGCCGGAAACACCAGAATGAAATCCCGATACTCCGGCGGATAAACCGGATTCACCAGAATCCCGTCCGCCGCTTTTGTCGGTGGGTACACCCAGATATGCGGTGCCTGCGGAGCGGCCTCCAGCGCGGGGATGCCGAGGATGTCGGAGCCGTCCACGGCGGGCGTCCAGATCAGTTCGATGCCTTCGCCGAGGTCTGCGACAAAGCGGTTATCACGTGCGATGAACTGCGCGACATCGACCATTTCCCAGTCGCGATTCTTGCCGGTGTAGAAACCATAACCCTTGAGGCTGCCGTCGGCCTGTTGTTCGACATGTAGGCGCACGCGGGTTCGAGCCTGTCTGAGGGCGAGCAACTGGTCTTCGGTATAGAGGGCGCTGTCGCCCAGGTTCGATGGCATGAGCAACGCCACCAGCCCGACCAAAGGGGTCACAACGGCGGCGGAAGCGATGGCGGGCAATGCCTTGAACGCTTCACCCGCAAGGGCGAAGGTGCCCAGGCCTGCGGGAATGGCAGTGCCGCTGATTTTCTTGAGTGGAACGCCGCCGCTGTCATCGGCTTCACGGCCGCCGAGCAGGACCAGATCTCCGTAATCTTTCAGGCTGTCGGTCGGCACCATCCCCGAAGGATTCGAGTAATCGATGATCGCGTCCGGCAACTTGCAGGACTTGGCGAACACGCACCCGGCGCGTACGGGATCAGGCTTTTTCGCCGCAACCTCTCGACTGCGCTCGAAAGCCTCCTGCCGCGCCAGCATGGCGTCGTATGCATTTTGTCGGGCTTCGCGCTCGGCCAGTTCAGTGGCCGTCATGTAGCGCCAAGTGACGTGATGGCCGTCGCCCGCCGGTGGGTTGGGGACCCGAGGAATGTCCTTGTTGCGAGCCACTGAGCGTCCTTTCGTTCATCCATCGACAACCCTTCGAAAGGGCTGTGCGACGTTAACGAAGCGGACAAATGCTGGCTGTAGGACGGATCTTTGATTAAGTGCGGATTGTTCGCTATTTGTCAGGCAGGGGGGCGAGCAGGCCGCTTCAGTTCAAAGAACGGGGGGATAGGTTTCTGCGCAATTACTGCAAAAGCCTGATACCCATTTGCCCAGAACCTGGCAGTTGGTGGATGAATTGAGCCTCAGCTGTATCTGTGAGCCTTGCCGGTTTTTTCCTATGCTGGGGGACTGAGCCTGTGACAAGGCTACTCCTGCCCGATTCAACGAGAGCATGACCATGAGCGACAACCGCCAGTGGGCCCGCGAAGCCATCCGCATCATCGAAGCGGACTTCCAGCGCAGCGCCGACACCCATCTGATCCCCTTGCCGCTGCCGGGGTTTGCAGGCATCGAGTTGTATTTCAAGGACGAGTCGAGCCATCCCACCGGCAGCCTCAAGCATCGCCTGGCGCGGTCGTTGTTCCTGTATGCGTTGTGTAACGGCTGGCTCAAACCCGGCGCGCCGGTGATCGAGGCGTCCAGCGGTTCGACGGCGATTTCCGAAGCGTATTTCGCGCGCATGCTCGGTTTGCCGTTCATTGCGGTGATGCCGGCGACCACCTCGAAAGAGAAGATCGCGCAGATCGCTTTCTACGGTGGCCAGAGCCATCTGGTGAAAGATCCGACGCAGATTTACGCCGAATCCGAACGTCTGGCCCGCGAGCATGGCGGCCACTTCATCGACCAGTTCACCTACGCCGAGCGGGCCACCGACTGGCGGGCGAACAACAACATCGCCGAATCGATCTTCCAGCAGATGCGTTTCGAGAAACACCCGGAACCGAGCTGGCTGATTTCCAGCCCCGGCACCGGCGGCACCACCGCGACCCTCGGTCGTTACGTGCGTTACCGCCAGCATTGCACCCGGGTGCTGTGCGCCGACGCCGAGCGCTCGGTGTTCTTCGATTATTACCAGACTGGCGACGCCAGTCTGCGTCTGGACTGCGGTTCACGAATTGAAGGCATCGGCCGGCCACGGGTCGAGGCGTCGTTCCTGCCGAAGGTCATCGATGCGATGGTCAAGGTGCCGGACGCCTTGTCGCTGGCGGCCATGCATTATCTGGCGCAGCGTCTGGGACGGCATGTCGGCGGGTCGAGCGGCACCAACCTGATCGGCGCACTGATGGCGGCGCAGCAGATGAAAGCGGCGGGGGAGTCGGGGTCGATCGTGGCGATTCTGTGCGATGGCGGCGAGCGGTATGCCGACACCTATTACGATCAGGCCTGGCTGAAGGCGCAGGGCTATGAGCTGGAGGGATTGATTGCAGCGGTGGCGGCGAGTGCCGAGAAAGGTGAGCCGCTGCCGACTTCAGTTCTGCGCGCCAATATCTGAAGTAACACAGAAACCACTGTGGGAGCGGGCTTGCTCGCGAATGCGGTGGGTCAGTCAACATTGTCGTCGACTGACCCACCGCATTCGCGAGCAAGCCCACTCCCACAGGAGGTTGGTGTTACTTCAAGACAGATGTATCAGGCTTCGAGGCCTAGAATGTCCCGCGCCACAGCTTCCGCAATCCGAATCCCGTCCACACCCGCCGACAGAATGCCACCGGCATAACCCGCACCTTCACCCGCCGGGAACAGACCTTTGACGTTCATGCTCTGCAGCGATTCGTTACGCGTGATGCGCAGCGGCGACGAGGTGCGGGTTTCGATGCCGGTCAACACCGCATCGTGCAGCGAGTAACCGCGAATCTGCTTCTCGAACGCCGGCAACGCTTCACGAATCGCTTCGATGGCAAAGTCCGGCAGCGCCAGGGCCAGATCGCCCAGGGCCACGCCCGGTTTGTACGACGGCTCGACTTCGCCCAGTTCGGTGGACGGGGTGCCGTTGATGAAGTCGCCGACCAGTTGCGCCGGGGCCTTGTAGTCGCTGCCGCCGAGGATGAACGCGTGGGATTCCAGACGCTCCTGCAACTCGATCCCGGCCAGCGGGCCGCCCGGGTAATCAACTTCCGGGGTGATGCCGACGACGATCCCGGAATTGGCGTTGCGCTCGTTACGTGAGTACTGGCTCATGCCGTTGGTGACCACGCGATTCGGCTCGGAAGTCGCCGCGACCACGGTGCCGCCCGGGCACATGCAGAAGCTGTAGACCGAACGGCCGTTCTTGGCGTGGTGCACCAGTTTGTAGTCGGCGGCGCCCAGCTTCGGGTGGCCGGCGTACTTGCCCAGCCGCGCGCGGTCGATCAGAGATTGCGGATGTTCGATGCGGAAGCCCACCGAGAACGGCTTGGCTTCCATGAACACGCCACGGCTGTGAAGCATGCGGAAGGTATCGCGGGCACTGTGGCCGAGGGCCAGAACCACGTGTTTCGAATGCAGGGTTTCACCGCTCGCCAGCTCGACGCCGACCAGTTGGCCGTCTTCGATCAGCACGTCAGTGACGCGCTCCTGGAAGCGCACTTCGCCACCCAGGGCGCGGATCTCTTCACGCATGGTCTCGACCATGCCGGTCAGACGGAACGTACCGATGTGCGGTTTGCTGACGTAGAGAATCTCTTCCGGCGCGCCGGCCTTGACGAATTCGTGCAGGACTTTGCGGCCGAGGAACTTCGGATCCTTGATCTGGCTGTACAGCTTGCCGTCGGAGAACGTGCCCGCGCCGCCTTCGCCGAACTGCACGTTGGACTCGGGGTTGAGCACGCTTTTACGCCACAGACCCCAGGTGTCCTTGGTGCGCTGACGAACTTCGGTGCCGCGTTCAAGGATGATCGGCTTGAAGCCCATCTGCGCCAGCAGCAGGCCGGCGAAGATCCCGCACGGGCCGAAACCGACCACGATCGGGCGCTGGCTCAGGTCGCTCGGCGCCTGACCGACGAATTTGTAGCTGACATCCGGCGCCACATTGACGTTACGGTCGTCGGCGAACTTGCCCAGCACCTTGGCCTCGTCGCGCACGTTGAGGTCGATGGTGTAGATGAAGCACAGTTCGGAGGACTTTTTGCGCGCGTCGTAGCTGCGCTTGAACAAGGTGAAATCGAGCAAATCATCGCTGGCGATGCCCAGGCGCTGCACGATGGCGGCACGCAGGTCTTCTTCGGGATGGTCGATTGGCAGCTTGAGTTCGGTGATTCGTAACATGGCGAGGATCCGGATTCGCGGGGCGCACAACTGCGCCAGGGCGTTTGAAGGCCGCGATTATAAGCCGCAAAGGCCGGATCCGGTGAGGCTAAAACGCTCAGTCGTTGCGCGATCCGCCGAAATACCCGCAACCACGCTCGACCTTGCCGTCGATGCGCAGCTCGGCGCTCATGTGCTGCACGCTGCCGGTGCTGCTGTCGACGCAGCGCTGCGGCGCGACCCACAACTCGATGCGCTGGTTGTTGGCTTCGCTGCTCAGGTTGAAGCGGCCGTCGCCCAATTGCTCTTCGACATAAGGCACCGCCAGCGCCGGCTGGCCTTCACGGTCGATGACCATGCCCTTGCCGCTGACTTTGACGTTCCACTCGGGCCCGTGGCCGGCGGCACGCAGGATCAACAGTTTGAAGTTTGGGTCATCGCACGCGGTGCCGGAGCGCTCGACGCGATACAACTGGCCAAGGTCGAGCCGGTCGCCGGCGATCTTCCCGCGCACATCGGCAAACAGTTTGCCCTGCTGATCGGCGAGGGTCGCGGCTTCTTGCAGCACGCTGGTGCCGCCGATGTCGTTGACCACGTACTGACGCTGTTCGCCACACGGCTGGAACACCAGCTTGCCGTCGGCCGCCGTCAACTGCCCCTGCATCCGGGTCTGCCCGACGTGGGACGCGCTTTCACGCGGGCCATCGAGCAATTGGCAGGCGGCGAACAACGGCAGCAGGGCAACAACGATCAACGAACGGGCAACACGCATCTTCGGCTCTCCAGACAAGTGCCGCCACGTTACGCAGGCTGACCGTTGATCACAAGGGTTTAGCCCACGTGAAAGGTCTGGCCGGTTTGCAGACCTTCGACACTTTTCGCGTAGGCCAATGCCACATCGGCTGCCGGAACCGGCTTGTAGCCACGGAAATACGGGGCGTAGCTGCCCATCGCTTCCAGCAGCACGGTCGGGCTGATCGAGTTGATGCGCAGGCCGCGCGGCAGTTCGATGGCGGCGGCTTTGACGAAGCTGTCCAGCGCGCCGTTGACCATCGCTGCCGAGGCGCCGGTACGGATCGGGTCATGGCTGAGCACGCCGGTGGTGAAGGTGAACGAGGCGCCGTCGTTGGCGTATTCGCGACCGATCAGCAGCAGGTTGACCTGGCCCATCAGTTTGTCTTTCAGGCCCAGGGCGAAGCTGTCAGCGTTCATCTCGCCGAGCGGAGCAAAGGTCACGTTGCCGGCGGCGCAGATCAGCGCGTCGAACTTGCCGGTCTGCTCGAACAGTTTGCGAATCGAGGCGCTGTCGCTGATGTCGACCTGGAAGTCGCCGCTGCTGCGACCGATGCGAATCACTTCGTGACGCTGGCTCAGCTCTTTGTCCACGGCCGAACCGATGGTGCCGGCGGCACCGATCAACAGAATCTTCATGGGCTGTTCCTCAGTGGGTTGAACGAGGTTTCAGTCTAGAGTGGTTTTTTCTGCGGATAAGCGCACTAATAGGCAACCTTTGGTTTTCAAATGGAAACAATCCATGAGCGAAATGGATGATCTGGCGGCGTTTGCGGTATTGATCGAGGCCGGCAGCTTTACCCTGGCGGCGCAGCAACTGGGTTGCAGCAAGGGCCAGTTGTCCAAGCGCATCAGTCAGCTGGAAGCACAGTTTTCCGTGGTGTTGCTGCAACGCACGACGCGCCGTTTGAGCCTGACTGCCGCCGGCGCCGCTTTGCTGCCACAGGCGCAGGCGCTGGTCGTCCAGGTGGAGCGCGCGCGGCAGGCATTGGCGCGTTTGAAAGACGACATAGCCGGGCCGGTGCGGATGACGGTGCCAGTGTCGTTGGGGGAAACGTTTTTCGATGGTTTGCTGCTGGAGTTCTCGCAAAAATATCCCGAGGTGCAGATCGAACTGGAACTGAACAACCACTATCGCGACCTGTCCCGGGATGGCTTCGATCTGGCGATTCGCTCCGAGGTGGCCAATGACGAGCGGCTGGTGGCCAAGCCGCTGCTGGCTTGGCAGGAAATGACCTGCGCCAGCCCGGCCTATCTAGAACAGTTCGGCGAACCGCTGACCCCGCAGGAGCTGGCCGAACACCGTTGCCTGCTCAACAGCCACTACAGTGGTCGCGAGGAATGGCTGTATCACCAACAGCACGAATTGCTGCGGGTGCGGGTGTCGGGGCCGTTCGCCAGCAACCATTACAACCTGCTGAAGAAAGCCGCACTGGCCGGCGCCGGTATCGCACGATTGCCGTCGTACCTGCTGCAAACGGAGTTGGCTGATGGCCGGTTGCGCTGGCTGCTGCGCGATTTTCAGACGCGCCGGATGCCGATGTATCTGGTGCACCCATACCAGGGCGGTTTGCCCAAACGCACGCAAGTGCTGGCGGATTATCTGATTGGCTGGTTCAAACGCAGCGGCGAGGCGCTGGATCGCCTTCAGCGCTAACTCCAATTCCTCTGTGGGAGCGAGCCTGCTCGCGAATGTGTTGGTTCAGTCAACACATGGAGTGACTGTGAAAGCGCATTCGCGAGCAGGCTCGCTTGTATGTTTAGACTTGAAGGGGTGGGCGGGACTACAGACTCGATTCTGACTCTGACCAGTACAGACCGTGGGAGACTTCTCGTCCCGCCCCTTCTACCCAAAGCGCCAATAAGGAATTCATCGGTAAACCGACGATAGAGACAAGCCAGCGCAACGGTAGACCCCAACAAGCTCTTAAACCCTAGCTCCGAGGATTCGTCATGACAATCCTTACTTCGCAGACGGTTGTTGGTATCGATATCGCCAAGGCCGAAATCGTTGTCTATCGCGCCGACTTGGAAACCATTGAAGCGGTCAAGAATGATCGTGCCGCCCTCAAACGTTGGCTCAAAACTCTGCCCGCGCAAAGCGCTATCGCTGTCGAAGCCACCAATATCTACCATTTGGAGACTGTTGATCTGGCTCATGCGATGGGACATCAGGTCTATGTGGTGGATGCTTATCGAGTCAGCCACTATCGTCGCGGTGTCGGTCAGCGAGCCAAAAATGATCCCTGCGATGCACGCGTGCTCGCACGCTATCTGACGAATGAACAAAGCAAACTGCGGCTTTGGAACCCGCCTCCTAAAGCCTACACCGTACTGAAAAGCTTGCTGCACAGACGCGCGACGCTGATTCAGAACCATACGGGTCTGATGTTGAGCTGGGCCGACGAACCCTTGCTGAAGAAAGAACGTACGGCTCAGCAAAAGGCATTCGAGCGATCCGACAAGGTCATTCAAAAACTGCTGCGCAAAGTCAGCAAAGAGGCCGGTATTGATGACAATATTGACCGCTGCAAAGCAATCGAGGGCGTGGGAGAGCTGACTGCGACTGGGTTGGCAACGACCTATATGCGCGGTGACTTTGCCAACAGCGACGCGTTCATCGCGTTTTTGGGTATGGATCTGACGGTGGACGATTCGGGGAAAAAGAACGGCCCGAGGTTCCTGAGCAAAAAAGGAGATCCGGAGATCCGTCGATTAGCCTACAACGCCGCAATGGCGGCGTGTCGCTCAACCAAGTGGAAGCCTTTTTACGAGTCATACTTGGCCAGAGGCTTCTCGAAAACACAGGCATTGGTAGCTCTTGCTCGCAAGCTCTGCCGAGTGGCATTCACCCTGATGAAGAATCAGGGCGAATACCGATCAGTTTGAGATTCTAGGGTTGCTGAGCAACATAGAATCTCCCACATGGATTTTTTATTTTACGAAGCGGTGAGCGATCAGGTGATCGATCGACAATTTCCCCGGCCCGGTCGCCATCAGGTACAGCAGCACCGCCGCCCAGGTGCCATGGGTCGGGTAGGCATCGGGGTAGACGAACACCTCGATGACCAGCGTCATGCCCAGTAGCGCCAGCGCCGAAAACCTCGTGGCGAAGCCGATCAATATCAGCACCGGAAAGAAGTGTTCGGCAAACGCCGCCATGTGCGCGGCGATTTCCGGTGACAGCAGCGGTACGTGGTATTCGCTCTGGAACAACGGAATCGTCGAGTCCGCCAAATGTGGCCAGCCGAGTTGCAAGGTGCCGTCGATCAAATCGATGGCCAGCCCCTCGACCTTGGTCTGCCCGGACTTCCAGAACACCGCGGCAATCGAGAATCGCGCGATGAAGGCGATCAGGCTGTGGGGGATTTTTTCCATTAATCCGATGGCGCGAATGATGAGGTTGTTCATGGCGATACCTTGGTGTTCAGGTCGGTGATGGCGTTGTGGCCGATCAGCAGGGCGAGGGTCTGCGGCAGATCGAAGGGCGGACTGTCTTGCGCCGCTTGCAGCAGCGGTCGGTGGTTGAGCAGATGGCGGATGAATACGCTGGCGCCGTGATCGAGAGCAAACACCTCGACCTCCAGACCGTTGCGCAGCACCAGTGCGTGTTGCCCTTGATGGATGTCGATGCCTGCCAGCGTCGCGTCTCCTTGATGTGCGGCCCAGATCGAAACCACCGCACAGGCCGAATCGAGCAGGTGCAGCGAGGGATGCAGGGTGATGTTCAGTTCGGCGAGTGTTTGTGGATCGGCCAGTGCAGCGCTGATCTGTTGCGCACTGACCGTCGCGGCATCGGCGGCGTGATAAGCGCGGGTGCGCAAGCGTTCGAGCCGTGCGACATCGGCCAGATACGGCACCTCGGCTGCCGGTTCGAATGCGTCAATGAAGTCCGCCAGACCGTCGCCGTAACGGCTCATCAACGGACTGTGCGGCGGCTGCTGCTGGATGAATATGCCGGCCATGCCACGGAAGAATTCCTCGCCGACCAACTGCTGCACCACCGGATAACTGTCGGCCAGCGCGTTGATCAACGAACCTTGCACGTTATTGCGATACACCGAGAATCGGCTGGCAGGATCGGCACCGTTGGCGCTGCACAGGCCGGCGGGGCAGGGTAGGCGAGTGTCGAGCAGGGCGGCGCTGAAGTCGGCTTGCGTGCTCATGGCCGACTCCCAGCGTGCAGCAACAACGCTTCGGCCTGCTGCGCCTCGGCCAGCAGCACATTGAACGCCGGGACCTGATTGTCCCGCTCGATCAAGGTTGCCACCGGGCCAACGCGTTCGAGCGCCTGTCGGTATAGCGCCCAGACCGCGTCATCAATCGGCGCGCCGTGATCATCGATCAGCAAGCGGTCGCCGAGGCTGTCGGCGTCTTCGGCGAACCCGGCCAGATGAATCTCGCCAACCGCGTGCAACGGCAGCGCGTCGAGGTAGGTCAGTGGATCGCGTTGATGATTGACGCACGAGACGTAGACGTTGTTGACGTCGAGCAGCAAACCGCAGCCGCTGCGGCGGATCACCTCGGTAATGAACTCCGGCTCATCGATGGTCGAGCGTTCGAAGCCGAGATAGGTCGCTGGATTCTCCAGCAGCATCGGCCGCTTGAGGCTGTTCTGCACTTGATCGATGTGTTCGCAGACGCGGTTCAGCGTCGGCGTGTCATACGCCAGCGGCAGCAGGTCATTGAGGAACACCGGGCCGTGGCTCGACCAGGCCAGGTGTTCGGAAAAGGCTTGCGGTTGATAGCGCTCGATCAGTGTTTGCAGGCGTTGCAGGTGCTGAACGTCCAGTGGCCCTTCGGCCCCGATGGACAGCCCGACGCCGTGCAGCGACAGCGGATACTGCTCGCGGATCAAACCGAGAAAATGATGAAACGGACCGCCGTCGACCATGTAGTTTTCGGCGTGGACTTCGAAGAAACCGATGTCCGGTTGGGTGCCGAGCACTTCAACAAAGTGCCCGGTCTTGAGCCCCAGCCCCGCGCGGGGCGGGAGCCCGCAGAGGGCTGCCCGAGTGCGCGGTGGGACAGGTTCGTTGGTGGTGAACATGGGCGTCACTCGGGCAGGCAATGGATCAGGACTTGGCTTTGAAGGCTTCCATCTGACCGAAACCGGTCGGCGAGGTCTTGCTCTCGGTGGTGGTGCAGGTGCCTTTCGGCACGAACTTCCACGAGTTGGCCTGGTAGTCCATCTTCGCTGTGCCGGCACAGGTAGTGCCCGCGCCCGCGGCGCAATCGTTGTGACCCTTCATGGCCACGCCGAAGCATTTTTCCATGTTGCTGTTGTCGGCGGCATTGGCGCTGGAAACGGCAGTCATGCTCAGGGCGGAACCAAGAGCCAGAACCAGTGCAGCGGCGGACAGGGTGCGAGTGGTAGCAGTCATGATGTTTCTCCAGATTTGAGCTTGGGTTTTACAAGCGAAGTGCGCTTGCTTACCCCACTAGAGAACGCTCATGGCGATGCGTTACAGCGCAGTGCAAATTTTTCAGAAAAATCTTCGAACACGGCAATCCAGTGTGGGAGCGGGCTTGCTCGCGAAGGCGATGTGTCATCAAACATCAATGGCGTCTGACACTACGCCTTCGCGAGCAAGCCCGCTCCCACAGGGGATCTGTGTTGGATTCAATCTATCTGCCAGGCACAAAAAAACGGCCCGAAGGCCGTTTTTCTGTTCAGCGAAAAGGGTCAACCGCCGAGGTACGCCTCGCGCACCTTCGGGTCGGTCAGCAGCGCTTCACCGGTGCCTTGCATGACCACGCGGCCGTTCTCCAGAACGTACGCACGGTCAGCGATTTTCAGCGCCTGGTTGGCGTTCTGCTCGACCAGGAACACCGTCACGCCGTCCTTGCGCAGCTGTTCGATGATGTCGAAGATCTGCTGGATGATGATCGGCGCCAGGCCCAGCGACGGCTCGTCGAGCAGCAGCAGTTTTGGCTTGCTCATCAGCGCCCGGCCGATGGCAAGCATCTGCTGTTCGCCGCCGGACATGGTGCCGCCGCGCTGGTTGAAGCGTTCTTTCAGGCGCGGGAACAGGCCGAGGACCTTGTCCATCTGCTCCTGATAGTCGCCCTTGTCGGTGAAGAAGCCGCCCATCGACAGGTTCTCTTCGACGGTCAGCCGGGCAAACACCCGACGACCTTCCGGCACCACGGCGATGCTCTTGCGCATGATCTGCGACGAGTCCTGGCCGACCAGCTCCTCACCCATGTAGCGGATGCTGCCGCTGTGCGCCTGCGGCGAACCGCAGAGCGTCATCAGCAGCGTGGACTTGCCGGCACCGTTGGCACCGATCAGGGTCACGATCTCGCCCTGGCGGACTTCGACGTTGACGCTGTGCAGGGCCTGGATCTTGCCGTAGAAGGTGGAAACGTTTTCGAACTGCAGCATTTACGCTTCCCCCAGGTAGGCTTTGATCACTTCAGGATTGTCGCGGATCTGTTCCGGCGTACCGTCAGCCAGCGGTGTGCCCTGGTTGATCACGACGATGTGGTCGGAAATGCTCATGACCAGTTTCATGTCGTGTTCGATCAGCAGCACAGTGACATTGTGCTCTTCACGCAGCACGCTGATCAGCGCCTTGAGGTCTTCGGTTTCCTTCGGGTTCAGACCGGCGGCCGGTTCGTCGAGCATGAGGATCCGCGGACGGGTCATCATGCAGCGGGCGATTTCCAGACGTCGTTGCTGACCGTAGGCCAGGGTACCGGCGGTACGGTTGGCGAACTCTTTCAGGTTGACCTTTTCCAGCCAGTATTCGGCGTATTCCATGGCCTCGCGTTCGCTCTTGCGGAACGCCGGGGTCTTGAACAGGCCGGACAGGAAATTGGTGTTCAGGTGACGGTGCTGGGCGATCAACAGGTTCTCGACCGCCGTCATGTCCTTGAACAACCGCACGTTCTGGAAGGTGCGCACCACGCCCTTGAGGGCGATCTTGTGCCCCGGCAGGCCCTGGATCGGCTCGCCGTCCAGCAGGATGCTGCCGCCCGAGGGCTGGTAGAAACCGGTCAGGCAGTTGAACACGGTGGTCTTGCCCGCGCCGTTCGGCCCGATCAGCGCCACCACTTGTTTTTCCTTGACGGTCAGGGCCACGCCATTGACCGCCAGCAAGCCGCCGAAGCGCATGCTCAGGTTTTCGACTTTAAGGATCTCGCGGCTCATTTTCGCAACTCCATGTGTGGGCGTTGCATCGGCAGCAGACCTTGTGGACGCCAGATCATCATCAACACCATCAGCGCACCGAACATCAACATCCGGTATTCGCTGAACTCACGCATCATTTCCGGCAACAGGATCATCACCACGGCCGCGAGAATCACGCCCAGCTGCGAGCCCATGCCACCCAGCACGACGATGGCGAGGATGATCGCCGACTCGATGAAGGTGAACGATTCCGGCGTCACCAGACCCTGACGGGCAGCGAAGAAGCTACCGGCGAAACCGGCGAAGCTCGCACCCAGGGTGAACGCCGACAGCTTGATGATCGTCGGATTCAGACCCAGTGCACGGCAGGCGATTTCATCTTCACGCAGCGCTTCCCACGCACGGCCGATCGGCATGCGCAGCAGGCGGTTGATGATGAACAGCGCTGCCAGTGCCAGCAACAGGGCCACCAGGTAGAGGAAGATCACCTTGTTGATCGAGTTGTATTCGAGGCCGAAATATTCGTGGAAGGTTTGCATGCCTTCCGCCGCTTTACGTTCGAAGGTCAGGCCGAAGAACGTCGGTTTCTCGATGTTGCTGATGCCGTTCGGGCCACCAGTGATGTCGGTCAGGTTACGCAGGAACAGACGAATGATTTCGCCGAAACCCAAGGTCACGATCGCCAGATAGTCACCGCGCAGACGCAACACCGGGAAGCCCAGCAGGAAGCCGAACGTCGCCGCCATCAGGCCGGCAATCGGCAGGCAGATCCAGAAACTCAGGCCGTAGTAGTGCGACAGCAGCGCGTAGCTGTAGGCGCCGACGGCGTAGAAGCCGACGTAACCCAGGTCAAGCAGACCGGCCAGACCGACGACGATGTTCAGACCGAGGCCGAGCATCACGTAGATCAGGATCAGCGTGGCGATGTCCACCGCTCCGCGGGAGCCGAAGAACGGCCACACCAGTGCACCGAGGATCAGCGCAATGATGATGTAGCGTTGCGTGGTCGGCAGGGTCAGGAAGTTGCTGGCCTTGGCCGGGATCAACGGCAGGCCCGGCGAGGATTTCCACGCCTTGCTGATCTGCTGGTTGAACAGCACCCGCAGGAACATCAGCACCGAGCACACGGCGATGGTCGCCAGAATGGCCGGGCTGGTGCCGTGCACTTCGAGGTTGATGCCGACGATGGTCAGTTTCAGACCGAGTACCGGATACGCAACCGCCCAAACCAAGAGCGCACTGAAGAGTGCTTGCTTAAGATTTTTAGTCATACCTTCTCAACCTCCGGACGGCCCAGAATGCCGGTCGGACGGAACAACAGCACCAGAACCAACAAGCCGAAAGCCACGACGTCCTTGTACTGGTCGCCGAAGATATCGGCGCCAAAGGCTTCCGCCACCCCAAGCACCAGCCCGCCGAGCATGGCGCCGGGGATGCTGCCGATCCCGCCGAGTACCGCAGCGGTGAAGGCCTTGAGGCCGACGAGGAAACCGGCGTTGGGGTTGATCACGCCGTACTGCATGCTCAGCAGCACAGCCGCAACGGCTGCCAGCGCGGCACCGATGACGAAGGTCAGGGCGATGATGTTGTTGGTGTTGATGCCCAGCAGGTTGGCCATCTTGATGTCTTCGGCGCAGGCACGGCAGGCGCGACCCAGGCGAGAGCGGGAGATGAACAGCGTGAGGCCGAGCATGGCGACCAGGGTCACCACGAACACCACGATTTGCATGTAGGAAATCAGCACTTCATGTGCGCCACCTGGCCCGATGGAGAAGTTGCCGGGGATCAGGTTGGGGATGGATTTGTCCTTGGAGTCTTGCGCGAGCAGAACCGTGTTCTGCAGGAAGATCGACATACCGATCGCGGAAATCAGCGGGATCAGACGGTTGCTGCCGCGCAGGGGGCGGTAGGCGATCCGTTCGATGCTGTAACCGTAGGAACTGGTGACGACGATGCTCGCGATGAACGCGGCGGTCATCAACAGCGGGACGTTGTCGATTCCCATCATGGCCAGCCCGGCGATGGCGATGAACGCCACGTAGGAACCGATCATGTACACCTCGCCGTGGGCGAAGTTGATCATTCCAATGATGCCGTAAACCATCGTATAGCCGATGGCGATCAGGGCATACGTGCTGCCAATGGTCAGGCCATTAACCAGCTGTTGGAAGAAGTGATAGATGTCAGGCATTACAACGCTCCTAAAAACCTGATACGCATTTCACTGGTGGAGTCATTTTCCCGCCCGGCCCCGTGGATCTTTATCCACTTCGAATCCGGGTTTTGCCAGCGAACCGCTGATGACGGTTTTGAGATTTTCAGGTGGGGAGACTGGCGGATCACGCCAGCGCGGCCCATACATTCGTAAAACAAAGCCCACGGCACGCCGTGGGCTTTATTGGCAGTCAGTCAGGGCGCGCCTTACTGAGGCGAAACTTCAGTTTTCGGTTTGCCGAAGTGCCACTCGTAAACCACAAATTTGAAGTCCTTCAGGTCACCCTTGGCGTCGAAGCTCAGGTCGCCGGTAGGGGTCTTGAAGGTGCCGGCGTGGATGGCTTCGGCCACTTTGGCAGGGTCTTCGGATTTGGCTGCGGTGATACCGCCGGCAATCACTTCAACCGCCGAGTAGGAAGGGAACACGAACGGGCCGCTCGGGTCTTCTTTCTTCGCCTTGAAGGCATCAGCCAGGGCAACGTTGGCCGGATCCTGGTCGAAGGATTTCGGCAGGGTCACCAGCAGGCCTTCGGAGGCGTCCTTGGCGATCTGCGAAATGGAGTCGTTACCCACGCCTTCCGGACCCATGAACTTGGCTTTCAGGCCTTTTTCCTGGGATTGACGCAGGATCAGACCCAGCTCCGGGTGGTAGCCGCCGTAGTAGACGAAGTCGACGTTGGCTTGCTTGAGCTTGGCGATCATCGAGGAGAAGTCCTTGTCGCCGGCGTTGACGCCTTCGAACACGGCGACTTTCACGCCTTTCTTCTCCAGGGTCGCTTTGACTGCGGTGGCGATGCCTTCACCGTATTGCTGCTTGTCGTGCAGTACGGCGACGATTTTCGGCTTCACGTGGTCGGCGATGTAGTTACCGGCGGCAGGGCCCTGGGCGCTGTCCAGACCGATGGTGCGGAAGACCATTTTGTAACCACGGGCGGTGATGTCCGGGCTGGTGGCAGCCGGGGTGATCATCACGACGCCTTCGTCTTCGTAGATGTCCGAAGCAGGCTGAGTGGAGCTGGAGCACAGGTGACCGACCACGAACTTGACGCCGTCGTTGACGACCTTGTTCGCCACCGCTACCGCTTGTTTCGGATCGCACGCGTCATCGTATTCAACGGCTTCGAGTTTCTTGCCGTCGACGCCGCCCTTGGCGTTGATCTGCTCGATGGCCATTTTCGCGCCACTGAACTGCATGTCGCCGTATTGGGCTACAGGACCGGTTTTAGGGCCGGCGATACCGATCTTGATGGTGTCAGCGGCGAACGAATGGCTGGCAACCCCGGCCAGAACCATAGCGGCAAACAGTTTGGAAATCTGCTTAGTAGCCTTAGTCATAGTGCTCCACTCTTACTGTTGTAATTTTTTTGAGTTCTGGCGCCGTAGCAGCAGAACCGGGTCAGATATCTTTGCGATACCCTCCGGAAATGCCCCCGGCAACTGTACCGGTACAGTGTAGAGCGCCGGTTGTTGGCCTGGGAAGCAGGCGCCGAGGGACAAAACTTGGGGGTGTCGCATTTTTGAATGAAAAAGACAGAATTGCGGCGGGGCTTTCGCGGGCATATATCCCAAACACCAGCATTCCTTGGCGTTCCTGCTCTTTTCGTTCGGTGAAGCCATTTGCAACCGGGTTTTTCTGCCGGACCACCGACGTTATCATTCGCGTCGATTTCTTTTCCGGACAGTCCCATGAATCAAGAACCTAGCACCCTCTATGCCAAGCTGCTTGGTGAAACCGCATCTATTACCTGGAAAGAGCTGGAGCCGTTCTTCGCCAAGGGTGCCCTATTGTGGGTCGACCCGGCTCTGGATTTGATCGCCGCCGCCGAGGCCGTGGCTTCGGATGATGGTGCGAAAGTCGCCGCCTGGCTGGCCGAAGACAAGGTCGCCAAGCTGTCTGAAACGCGGGCGCTGGATATTTTCGAGCGTGATCCGCAGCTATGGGCGGTGGTGGTAAGTCCGTGGATTCTGATCCAGGAAAGGGCGGTCATCTGAGACTGAGCACCTTTATGGTGCGCCTGACCAGCAGCGAAAAGTGTGTAGCCGAGTAGCGTGATGGCACGGTGCCGTAGAGAAAGGCCACAAGCGTGGGTGGCATAACGGTGACGTAAACGTAACGGGAACAGTTTATTGAGCAGCCTGAGGGCTGCTTAATTGTTTCTGGATTATGGAATGAGTGAAATCTTCAGAGAATTTGCCGGCCCCATCGCTGGCAAGCCAGCTCCCACAGGCTTTGTGGTGTTCACAAATAGTTGTGTTCACGCAGACCCTGTGGGAGCTGGCTTGCCAGCGATTGGGGCGACTCGGTCTGACATTAGACCGAGTAAGTCTTGCCCGTATGGTTATTCAGGGAAATAACCTTGGTCTTGCCGATCCGGTGACGGTAGATCTCGCGCAGGTACTTGATCGACTTCTTCACGCAATCGCGCGACAGGCGAATGTCGTTGATCGAGACGAACTTGTCCTTGTCGTTGATCAGCTCGCGGTACTTCTTCTCGTACATCGGCTTGATCGCGTACCAGTTGGTGTCGAGGATCTTCGCCGGGTTCTCGAACTCGTTGAGCAGATCGTCGATGCGGTCTTCGTCGAAGTCTTCATTGATGATGAAGTCGAGGATCGAGTTGTCCAGAGTCTCGTCGAAACGGTACGGGGTCTTGGCGAAGCAGCGCTTGATGAACGCCACGATCAACGTCAGGAAGTCGTCCGACAGGCACGGGCTCTTGGCGATCAGGGTGGTCAGCGACAGGTTGGCCGAGGCACCGATCACCAGCGCATAGCGCTTGAGCGTGGTGTTGGGGAACAGGCTGTTGAGGTGGGTCTTCAACCGGTTCAGGTCCATGTACGACAGCTTGTAGTCTTTGGGCAACGAGACGATCGACACCACCGACGAGCAGTTCTTGAAGAAGTGCAGGTCGTGCAGCGCGGCGGCGTCGTAGCCGGAATTCTTGTACTGCTCCAGCGAGGCGCGATAGCGCTTGGATTCGATCGGCAGCAGGCTGATGCCTTCGATGGCCTGGGTGACTTTATTGAAGTGCGGCAGGTCGATCGAACGGAAGAACAGGTCGTCGATGTTCAGACGCTGCGGCTCTTTGTCGAACACCTTGAACTTGTCGCTGCTCGGCGGCGGGGTTTCCGGCACCACCGATTCGGCGTAGGCAATCGCCACCGGGCCGGCCAGACTCATGAACAGGTCGTTGGCATCCAGGCGAATGGTTTCGCCGATGTCGATGCCGGCGCGGCGGAAGTAGTTCTGGTCGTAGTCGGTGGTCACCGCCTGCGCCGTCAGAATGTTGAAGATCTGCTGCGAGATGTACTGGTTGGCGTGCTTTTCCATCGCATTGACATCAATGTTCTGGATGTTGCCGTCATCGCTCTCTTCGGCGTAACGCATGATGTCGTTGGAGATCAGCATCATCGCGTTCCATGGGCGGATACGGCCCATGACGCTGGCTTCGCTGCTGTCTTCATTGGCGAAGTTGTAGGAGAAATCCCATTCCTCCGACAGGTATTTGCACAGCAGGCGTCCGGCGTTGATGTGCAGCGCCTCGGACATTTCACTGCGGTGATCGGAAATGTTCGGCAGCACGCAGATGCCGCTGGTGAAGATCGGCTCGAACACGAACGAATGTCCGCTCTTGCCGTCGTGTTCGTCCATCGGCTTGGTGTCGAACGTCTTGTTCATGTACGAGTGCTGCTGGGCCAGGCCGAATTCCGAGGCCATGCCCGAACCGGTACCGCCGCCGGCACTGAAGATCGAGAAGTACAGGCGCGACTGGTTGGCCTTGATGCCGCAGCTGTCGATCAGGTACGAGTGGATCATTTTCCAGTCAGGGCTGGAGAAGCGCTGGGTGTCCTTGTTGAGGATGATCTTCGCCAGATACTGGCCGAGGATCGGCGCGTTACCGGCGCCACCGGCGTGGACTTCGGACAAGTCCATGATCTTCATTTTGCTGTAATCGCGCAGGAAGCCGCTTTTCTCGCCCTTGCGCGAGAAACGGATGCGCCCGGCGATGTCCTTGTCGAGGTCGCCCAGCATCACCAGCGGTTCGACGAGGAACACCGGTTTGCTCGACTTGTTCGGGCCGATGCGCAGGTTGTTTTTGATCCACTGCGCCGGGCTGTAGCCCTTGTCGGCCAGACGGCGGTCAGCAGCGCGGTCTTCGTTGTTGAATTCGTTGAGGTAGAACTTGCGCGCGTTGTACACCAGCTCCGCGACATCGAGGGCGATGTTCGAGCCGCAGCGACCGAGGCCGATCAGGCACACCGACGGAAACTCCTGATCGTTGTGCTGTTCGTTGTCGCCTTCCAGGTGCGGTGGACGCGGGAACACCAGATCACGCAGGCCATCGAGGTTGTCGAGGATGCGGTCGGTGTTGGTTTCGGTGTAGTACAGATATTGCTGAGTGCCCAGCGGGCGCGAGGGAGGCAATGGCTTCGATGATGACGGGCTGTTTGCGGCAGGGCTCAGGGGCAGATCGGATACCGCAGTGGCGGGATTGTTTTTAGAAGTCATTGTGCGCCATATACCTGGACTGGTTGGTCCGCTGACCAGTGTCAGCGAGCCTCACGGAATAAGATCTCGCGTCTTTTATTGCGCGAATTTGGCCCGGGCGTCAGGGGCTTGGCCTGATCGTCGCACGGGGGAATCCTTTCCTGATCGCTCATGAATCGGCCATTATTCAGTGATCTTTAATCAAAAAGAGGCGAAATGATGTCAACGCTCCCTTCGTTGGGTTTTGCCGGAATCGGCCTGATGGGCCTGCCGATGTGCCGCCGTTTGCTGGCTGCCGGCTACCCGTTGACCGTGTGGAATCGCAACCCGGCCAAGTGCGCGCCACTGGTCGAAGCCGGCGCCCGGCAGGTGGCAAGCCCCGCTGAACTGTGCGAACACGCGGACGTGGTGATGCTCTGTCTGGCCGACACGGCGGTGGTGCGCGAGGTGGTGTTTGGCGCCGGGGGTGTCGCTGAAGGTGCGAAAAGCGGCCAGTTGCTGGTGGACTTTTCCAGCCTCGAACCGACCGCTACCCGCGAGATGGCAACCGAGTTGGCCGACAAGACCGGGATGAGCTGGCTCGACTCACCGGTGTCCGGCGGCGTGGTGGGTGCCGAGGCCGGCAGTCTGGCGATCATGGTCGGCGGCGCGGTGGCGGATCTGGAGCGGGTGCACCCGGTGCTGCTCAACCTTGGTCAACGGGTCACGCACATGGGTGGCATCGGCGCCGGGCAGGTCACCAAGGCTTGCAACCAGATGATCGTCGCCTGTAATGCGCTGGTGATCGCCGAAGTAGTGGCGCTGGCCGAACAGGCCGGAGTCGATGCGAGCCTGATTGCCGAAGCGCTGGCCGGTGGTTTTGCCGATTCGAAACCGTTGCAGATCCTCGCCCCGCAAATGGCCGAGAGCCGTTTTGAACCGGTGAAATGGCACGTGCGCACGCTGCTCAAGGACCTCGATACCGCAGTGAAATTCTCCCGCGAACAAGGCTCGGCCACGCCGATCAGCGGATTGGCCGCACAATTGATGCGCCTGCATGGGGCGCAGGGCTTTTTGCAGAAGGATCCAGCGACACTGGTACAAATGTACCGCGCGCCAGACTCAACGGATTGACTGCATGCGAGTGTTTGCGCTGATTGATTTCTTCCAGCACCGGGCGTAACTCGTCCAGCGGCACCGGGCGGCTGAGCAGGTAGCCCTGAATGAAATCGCAGCCTGAGCGCTCGAGGAATTCGTACTGTTCCAGGCTCTCCACGCCTTCGGTCACCACCTGCAAATGCAGGGTGTGGGCCATGACGATGATCGCCTGGACGATCTCCATGTCGGCGGTCGCCGTGGGAATGTCGAGGATGAACGAACGGTCGATTTTCAGCGTATTGAGCGGCAGGCGCTTGAGGTAGGCCAGCGACGAATAGCCAGTGCCGAAGTCGTCGATCGACAGCGACACCCCGAGGGCGCGGATCTGCCGCAGCAGCACCAGGGTGTTGGCGATGTTGCCCATCAGCGCGTTTTCGGTGACTTCCAGTTCCAGCCGTTCCGGCGCAACGCCAGCGCTGCGCAGTGCGCTTTCGATCTCATCGGCCAGCTCTTCCCGGGCAAGGTTGAGCGGCGAGCAGTTCCAGGCGATTTTCAGGTCGTTGCAGCCATGCCGCGTCAGTTCGCCAAGGTCAGTGCAGGCCCGGCGCAACACCCAGTTATCCAGTTCGGCGATCAGGCCATTGGTTTCGGCAATCGCGATGAAGCGATCCGGGGCCAGCAAGCCATGCACCGGATGCTGCCAGCGGATCAGCGCTTCGAGTTTGGTCACTCGACCGGTTTTCAGTTCGAAGATCGGTTGGTAATACAGCGTCAGCCCGTTTTCTTCGCGCAGGGCCTGGCGCAGTTCTTCTTCCAGTTGCAGTTCGAGGCTGGCGCGGGTCTTCATTTTGGCACTGAAAAAATGCAGGCCGTTACGCCCGGCGCCCTTGGATTGATACAGCGCCAGATCCGCGTGCTTGAGCAGTTCTTCGCAGGTGGTGCCGTCGTCGGGGAACAGGCTGATGCCGATGCTGGTGGTCATCACCATACGGCGGCCGGCCAGTTCGATCGGCTCCTTCATTTTCAGCATGATCCGTTGCGCCATGTTGCGCGCTTCCTCACGTTCACGCAGGCTGATCAGGATGCAGAACTCGTCACCGCCGAAGCGGGCGACCACGTCTTCATGGCTGCGCACCGAGCCTTTGATGTGATTGGCGATGACTTTGAGCAGGGCGTCGCCGGCGTCATGGCCGAGGCTGTCGTTGATTCGCTTGAAGTGGTCGATGTCGAGAAACATCACCGCGAGCATGCCGCCCTCGCTGGTTTTCTGGTTGAGTTTCTCGGCGAAAAGCTGGTTGAAACCGCGGCGGTTGATCAGGTTGGTCAGCGCGTCGTAATTGGCCACTTGCTGCAATGACATCCGCGCCTGATCGAGCTGGCCGAGCAGGGCGTTGACCCGGCGCAGATCGTGTTCCTTGCTTTGCAGTTTCTTGTCGGCCAGTGCCGCGCTGATCGCGCTGCCGAGAATCAGCAGGATGATCAATGCGACGGTCAGGCCCAGTTGCAGGTAATTGGTTTCGCCGCTCAGGGTCGGTGCTGCCCCCTCGGGCACCACCAGATTCAACGCGGCCATGCCGGTGAAGTGCATGCTGATGATGCCGGCGCCGAGGATCACTGCGGCGGTGTATTTGAGCAACTGATGAAAACGGCCGCTGCCTTCACGCAGATAACCGGCGACCCACAGCGCGGCGAAGCTGGCGCCGATGGCAATCACGATCGACAGGCAGAACAGCAGCGGCTGGTAATACGCAGTGGCCACCGAGTGCATCGCCGCCATGCCGACGTAATGCATGCCGGCGATGCCCAGGCCAATGACGATGGCGGTTTTCAGGTATTGCATCAGCGAGGGTTGAGGCACGCTCAGGGTGTGCATCGCCAGCCATGAGGCGAGCAGGGCGATCACCAGGGAAAACAGAGTGGTGGCCAGTTCGTAATGGATTTCCAGCGGCGCCTGGAATGCCAGCATGGCGATGAAGTGCATGGCCCAGATGCCGCCAGCCAGGCAGGTGGCGCCGATCCAGCGCCAGACCCGTTGCGAACCCGGATCTTCGGCGTGGCCAACCCGCTCGGCCATGTCGAGGGTGGCAAAACTCGCGGCGCAGGCGACCAGATAGGCCACCAGCACCAGCAAGGGATTGTGTGTGCAATCGAGAATGACCTGCCCGCTCTGCGGCAGCTCGGTAACAAACTGCAAACCAAGCCACTCCATAGCATCCCCGTCTCTGAAGTCGTCCCTGCTGCGTCAGCAACGCAGGCGAATGAGAGGAGTATAGAGGCGGTTTTTGCCATGCAAGCGGTAGTGGCACATTGGCGCCAACCATTTCGGCATGAGCCTTATAGCGATTGGCGCTAAACCATCAGGCGCTTTGGTCGTAAGGGATCTGATTCCATTCCGGTTCGAGCGGCGGCAAGCCGAAGCGGGCGCGCGCCTTGTCGCAATCGACATTCTGTTCGCCGTATTCCCAGGAAGCATCGAATTCGCGGCAGGGACTGGAGCGTTGCTCGTAAATCGAGCACTGCACGTTACTGCCCACTTCACCGATCAACGCCGTACACCGCGGCGATTTGCAGTCGGTGCCGTTCATCGCTACCCGACTGGGACTGATCTGCGTCACCAGTTCATCGGGCACCGTACCGCCGGAGGAGGCGCATTCACCCCAGAAAAAAGACACGCGAAAATGGGAACAGCAGGCACCGCAATTCAGACACGGACTGACTTCGGACATGGGGAGGGTATCAAAGGGGTTGATCGGCGAATCCGGACGGATCCGGCGGCTATTCTAGGCTTCGCCATGAACTTGGGAAGGGGGGCGCGAAAGTATTTTTTTGTAGCCGGGTTTTGCCGCGAAACCCCCGGTTTATGGGGGATTTCAGTGTTATCAAGGGCTTACGTTTCGTTACAGTGCCATGGCCCGTTATCAGGCTGACGAATGATCACAGACAGCCCCGGCAGGCCTGTCTAGATTGCAGGTTCCGGGCTCGGATGCGTCGGCAGTGAAGCCCACATAACAATAAAGAGACGGACCCATGCAGAACTCGACCCAAGCGGCGAATGCCTGGCGCATTCTGTTCCTGTTGTTCCTTGCCAACCTGTTCAATTTCTTCGACCGCACCATTCCGGCGATCATCATCGAGCCGATCCGCATGGAATGGCACCTCAGCGATTTTCAACTGGGAATCGTCGGCACCGCGTTCACCCTGGTTTATGCGATCGCCGGCCTGCCGCTGGGGCGCATGGCCGATACCGGTTCGCGCAGCAAATTGATGGGCTGGGGCCTGGCGACCTGGAGCGCGCTGACTGCGGTCAACGGGCTGGTCGGCAGTTTCTGGAGTTTTCTGCTGGTGCGCATGGGCATCGGCATTGGCGAGGCCAGTTACGCGCCGGCCGCCAACTCGTTGATCGGTGACCTGTTCCCGGCGCACCGTCGGGCGCGGGCCACGGGTATTTTCATGCTCGGCTTGCCGTTGGGCCTGCTGCTGGCGTTCTTCACCATCGGCGCGATGGTCAAGGCCTTCGACAGCTGGCGCGCGCCGTTCTTTATCGCGGCGGTGCCGGGGCTGATCCTCGCGGTGTTCATGTTCTTCATCAAGGAACCCAAACGCGGCGCGGCGGAAACCGTGCAGGTGTCCCAAGAGAGAGTCGACAAGCCTATCCGCCGGGTGCTGGCGGTGCCGACATTCCTGTGGCTGGTGATGGCCGGTTTGTGCTTCAACTTCGCCACCTATGCCTGCAACTCGTTTCTGGTGCCGATGCTGCAGCGCTACTTCCTGATGCCGTTGCAGGAGGCGGCGGTGGCGACCGGCGTGATCGTCGGCGTCACCGGGTTGATCGGTCTGACCCTCGGCGGCTGGATCGCTGACAAGATTCATCAACGAGTCGCCAACGGCCGGCTGCTGTTTGCCGGCTTCAGCCTGATCATCTCGACCCTGTGCACCGCGTGGGCGCTGCACGCCGGACGGGTCGAGATCGGCGTGTTCGTCGCGGTGTTCAGTGTCGGCTGGCTGTTTGCCTATAACTTCTACACCTGCGTGTACACGGCGATTCAGGACGTGGTCGAACCACGCCTGCGGGCCACGGCGATGGCGCTGTTCTTTGCCGGGCTGTACCTGCTCGGCGGCGGCTTGGGGCCAGTGGTGGTGGGGGCCTTGTCCGACCATTTCGCCAAATCGGCGATGCTCTCGGCGGGGGCCGAGCAGATGACTGAGGCGTTCAAGGCTGTGGGGCTGCATGACGCGATGTACCTGATTCCGGTGGCGCTGTTCTTCACCATGGTGTTTCTGTTTCTGGCGGCGCGGTGTTTTGTGCGCGATGCGCAGCGGATGAGGGAGGGGTTGGTGGCTGTGGTTGAGCCTGATGTTTCTGTGGCGACTGCATAACCGCCTTCGCGAGCAGGCTCGCTCCCACATTGGATCTCCAGCGTGAACACAATCCCTGTGGGAGCGAGCCTGCTCGCGAAAGGGCCAGTAGCATCACCGGATAAATAACAGACAAACAAAAAGGCCCGCATCACTGCGGGCCTTGTTGTTTTCAACGCTGGAGCAGGGCGGCTTAACCCGCCACCAACACCCGTATCGCTTCCAGACGCAATGCCGCTTTATCCAGCATCGCCAGACCCAGTTCACGCTGCTTGCGCAACGCATCCAGTTCGCTGTCGCGTACAGTCGGGTTGACCGCTTGCAACGCGGTCAGGCGCGCCAGTTCTTCGTCGGTGTCCGCCGCGAGACGACGACGGGCCTCGGCCACGCGCTCGGCGTGACGCGGGGTGATCTTGTCTTCACCGGCGTTGATCCGTGGCGTCAGCTGATCGCGCTGGGCCTGGATGAACTTGTTGGCGCTGGCGCGTGGCACGCTTTCCAGTTGATCGTTCAAGGTTTCGAACGAGACGCGGGCCGACAGATCGTTGCCGTTGGCGTCGAACAGGCAGCGCAGGGCGGCCGGTGGCAGGTAGCGGCCCAGTTGCAGTGAGCGCGGTGCAACCACTTCGCTGACGTAGAGCAGTTCCAGCAACACCGTGCCCGGTTTCAGTGCCTTGTTCTTGATCAGTGCGACGGCGGTGTTGCCCATCGAGCCGGACAGCACCAGGTCCATGCCGCCCTGCACCATCGGGTGTTCCCAGGTGATGAACTGCATGTCTTCGCGCGACAGCGCCTGGTTGCGGTCGTAGGTGATGGTCACGCCTTCGTCATCGCCCAGCGGGAAGCTGGCGTCGAGCATCTTCTCGCTCGGCTTGAGGATCAGGGCGTTTTCCGAATGGTCTTCGCTGTCGATGCCGAACGCGTCGAACAGGGTTTCCATATAGATCGGCAGGGCGAACTGATCGTCTTGCTCAAGGATGTCCTCGACCAACTGATCGCCTTCGCCCGAACCGCCGGAGTTCAGCTCCAGCAGACGGTCGCGGCCGGTGTGCAGCTCGGCTTCCAGACGCTCGCGCTCGGTGCGCGCTTCGTCGATCAGCGCTTGCCACTCACCGTCGTCGGCTTCTTCAAGCAGCGGCAGCAGGCGCGGGCCGAACTGATGCTGCAAGGCGTTGCCGGTCGGGCAGGTGTTGAGGAACGCGTTCAGCGCTTCGTGGTACCACTGGAACAGGCGCTCTTGCGGGCTGGTTTCCAGGTACGGCACGTGCAGTTCGATGATGTGCTTCTGGCCGATCCGGTCGAGACGACCGATACGCTGCTCAAGCAGGTCCGGGTGCGACGGCAGATCGAACAGCACCAGGTGGTGAGCGAACTGGAAGTTGCGACCTTCACTGCCGATTTCCGAGCAGATCAGCACCTGCGCGCCGAACTCTTCGTCGGCAAAGTAGGCGGCGGCGCGGTCACGCTCAAGGATGTTCATGCCTTCATGGAACACCGTGGCCGGGATGCCGGAACGCACGCGCAGCGCGTCTTCCAGGTCCATCGCGGTTTCGGCGTGGGCGCAGATCACCAGCACTTTGGTGCGCTTGAGCATTTTCAGCTGATCAATCAGCCACTCGACGCGCGGGTCGAATTTCCACCAGCGCTCTTCTTCGCTGGCGTCCGGCTGGGCCTGGAAGCTGACTTCCGGGTACAGCTCGGCGTGATCACCCAGCGGCAGTTCGAGGTATTCGTCCGGGCATGGCAGCGGGTACGGGTGCAGTTTGCGCTCGGGGAAACCCTGCACCGCGGCGCGGGTGTTACGGAACAGCACGCGGCCGGTGCCGTGGCGGTCGAGCAGCTCGCGCACCAGACGCGCGCTGGCTTCGCTATCGCCATCGTTGACCGCGGTCAGCAAGGCTTCGCCTTCGTTGCCGAGGAAACCGTGGATGGTCTTGTGTGCTGCAGGCGACAGGCGCCCTTTGTCGAGCAGTTCCTGAACGGCTTCGGCCACCGGGCGATAGTTCTCGCTCTCGGCGCGGAACGCGGCCAGGTCATGGAAACGGTTCGGGTCGAGCAGGCGCAGACGGGCGAAGTGGCTGTCCTGACCGAGTTGTTCCGGGGTCGCGGTGAGCAGCAGCACGCCGGGAATCACTTCAGCCAATTGTTCGACCAGCGAGTACTCGGGGCTGGCCTTGTCTTCGTGCCACACCAGGTGGTGGGCTTCGTCGACCACCATCAGATCCCAGCCGGCGGCGAACAAGGCGTCCTGCGCCTTCTCGTCTTCGACCAGCCACTCCAGGGCAACCAATGCCAGCTGGGTGTCTTCGAACGGGTTGGTGGCATCGCTTTCGATGAAGCGTTCTTCGTCGAACAGCGCGACCTGCAGGTTGAAGCGGCGGCGCATTTCCACCAGCCACTGGTGCTGCAGGTTTTCCGGCACCAGGATCAGCACTCGGTTGGCGCGGCCCGAGAGCAGTTGGCGATGGATCACCAGACCGGCTTCGATGGTTTTACCCAGACCCACTTCGTCCGCCAGCAGAACCCGCGGCGCGATACGGTCGGCGACTTCACGGGCGATGTGCAGTTGGTGCGCGATCGGTTGCGCACGCACGCCGCCCAGGCCCCAGAGCGAAGACTGCAACTGGCGGCTGGTGTGTTCCAGGGTGTTGTAGCGCAGGGAGAACCACGACAGCGGGTCGATCTGCCCGGCGAACAGACGGTCGCTGGCCAGACGGAACTGAATGAAGTTCGACAGCTGGGTTTCCGGCAGGGTAACGGCTTCGTTCTGCCCGTTGAGACCGTGATAGACCATCAGCCCGTCGACGTCGTCGACTTCGCGCACGGTCATCTTCCAGCCTTCGAAGTGAGTAATGGTGTCACCCGGCGAGAACCGCACGCGGGTGAGGGGCGCATTCCGTAGCGCGTACTGGCGGGTTTCGCCAGTGGCCGGGTAAAGCACGGTCAACAAGCGGCCGTCCTGTGCCAGAACGGTGCCTAAACCAAGCTCTGCTTCGCTGTCACTGATCCAGCGTTGCCCCGGTTGATACTGCTGCGCCATGCTGCCTGACTCCCACCTTGAAAAAGCGGGCTATCTTAACGGAATGCAGGCCTCCAGACCAAAGGTTTACGAGTGTAGGAGCTGCCGAAGGCTGCGATCTTTCGATCTTCGGGAACGCTTGCGTTCTACGGTGTTCCATTAAAGATCGCAGCCTGCGGCAGCTCCTACAGGTGCCAAATGCGTCACAGATTTGCGACGGATGGCTCAAGGCGCCTTTGCCGCAGCCGATAGCCTGCTGACAGGAGACCCTTTATATGCTGCCACCGATGCTCCCCCTGAGCGCTGTGCCGATCACTTCCCAGCAGGATCCGATTCGCCAGCGGCCGGACATTCCTCCGGTGGTGCCGGTGCAGGAGAGCTCCAACGAAAGCACGATCGATCTGCAAAAGCGCGATCCGGAAGAGGATCGACTGCTGGCGCGCGAAGAACAGCGTCGCCAGCAGGAGCGTGATCGTCGCCGTCGCGAAGCCGACGAAGATCCGGAAGAACACCTCGCCGTGCCGGGCACCGAGCTGAATGCCGACAACACCGTGCCGGTGGTGCCGCTGATGGAAGATCAGCCGCGTCAGGGCTTGTGGGTCGATATCGAGATCTGAGTCTGCTTATTTACATCAATTGTTGTCGAGCGCTGGCGTCAGGCTGCATGATTGGCGCAGTCCTGCCTCTGATGCGGCAGTTGTGTTTTCTTCAAGTGATGCGCTGAACGTCATGAGCCAAGATGAAAAACTGATCGACCTCGGCACCGAGCGCGCCAAGCGTGTGCATGATCTCAACGAAAAGCGGCTGAACGAAGTGCGCAAGGCCTTCGAGCAAGCCATGCCGTTGGGAAAAGCCCAGAAAAAGCCGAAAAAGAAACCGAAAAAGCGTTGATCTTCCCCTGCATCCTTTGATGCAGGTCAGTTATTTTCCCGCCTTTGCCTTCTGTGTTGACCGGACTTGATCCTGGTCAATTTCTGCGCCTGCGCGATTGGTTAACTTAGCTCCATCGCAGCAAAGCAGGGGCCAGGAGGCCACAGTCATGTTTTTCGATAACGTGGTGTTTGCCGGGGTTCTGACCGTGGGGCTCATGGTTCTGTTTTTTGCAGGGTTTGGATTTTTTATCTGGAAGGATGCGAATAAGCGCAAGAAGTAGGTCTTTCCGGGTTTGATGAGCACGCAAGGCATTTTGGGGCGACTTCGGTTGCCCCTTTTTTTTGTGTCTTGGCGGCCTTTGGGCCGACCAGACTTTGGGTGTGCTTTGTGAATATCCGTTGCTGCGGTAACGGCGGCTTAGGGTTCCGCCCTTACGGCGGGTCACCTTTTCCAAACGCCGAAAAGGTAACCCAAAAGGCTTTACCCTGACGTTCGGCCCTCGCTTAGGCTCGGGTTCCTTCGCTGCGGGATTCATCCGGGGGGGCAGCGCCTACGGTTTGCTTCGCTGCACCTCCTCTCGCTGTGTTTGGCTGCGCCAAACGGTCGCTGCGCTCCCACCCCCGGACAAATCCCTCCACTCAGCCTGCCGACGGGCCCTCAGATCAAAAGCTTTACTCGAGCTAACGCTCATCGTGTTGAGTGGTGGAAAAGCGTGCGCTCGGCTTTTGCTTTTTTGTAGGAGCCAGCCTGCTGGCGATGGCGGCCTACGAGCCGACCGATCTCTGCTGAATGCACTCATCCAACTGTGGGAGCGAGCTTGCTCGCGAAGGCGGCCTGACAGCCGACCAAATCTCAAAACCGAATACACCCAATCCCCTGTAGGAACTGCCGAAGGCTGTGATCTTTTGATCTGCTTTGGCTTTGGCTTTGGCTTTGGCTCTTGATGTGGCTTTTGATCTTCAGCCCCTTCGGCAGGCCGAGCGAAGGTGTCCATCCGGGGGTTAGGCGCGCAGCGCCATGCGGCGAAGCCGCATACATCGAGAGGAGGTGCAGCGAAGCAAACCGGAGGCGATGCCCCCGGATGGACGCCGTAGCGAGGGAACACTGAGCCTCAGCGAAGTGCCGTACGCCGGGGGAAGCCTTTTTGGTTACTTTTTCGGCGTTTGGAAAAAGTGACCCGCCGTAAGGGCGGAACCATAGGAGGCCATTACCGCAGCAACGGATATGCTCACAAAACCAAACCCAAAAAAAAGGCGCGATCCTCACGAATCGCGCCTTTCTCATGTGCAGCGGTCTATCAGCTACCCAACGCTTTGGACGCCAACCAGAACAACCCAGCCGACAGCGCCACAGTCGCCGGCAGGGTCAGCACCCACGCCAGCAAGATGGTGCGAACAGTCCCACCCTGCAGGCCGCTCTTGTTGGCGACCATGGTGCCAGCCACGCCCGAGGACAGAACGTGAGTGGTCGATACCGGCAGACTGAAGATGTTGGCCATACCGATCAAGCTGGCGGTAGTGATCTGCGCTGACATGCCTTGAGAGTAGGTCATGCCCTGCTTGCCGATCTTCTCGCCGATGGTCAGTACCACGCGTTTCCAGCCGACCATGGTACCCAGGCCAAGGGCCAGGGCCACCGCCAGAATCACCCAGAACGGGGCGTATTCAGTGGTGGTGGTCAGGTCTTTGCGCAGTTTGTCCAGGTCAGCCTTCTCACGCGCTTCCAAGCCTGGCAGCTTGCCGACTTTCTTCGCGGTGTCGTCCAGGCACAGCAAGTAGCGACGGACTTCGATGCGGCTTTCCGAGGACAGCGAATGGTAGTCCGCTACACCTTTAAGGGTGCCAAGCAGGGCGTTGATGGTCGGTTCGGTCTGCTGCGGGTTGCAGCGGAATTTCTCCGGCAGGTCGCCTTCAACGCTTTTGCCCAGGGCCAGGAATTCGCCCAGGGAATCGGCATTGCGCTTGTAGAACTGGCTCAGGTGCAGGGTCGCGTCGCGGGTGCGCTCGATCTGGTAGGTGGTGCTGCTCAGGTCGAGGACGAACTGCGCAGGCACGATACCGATCAGTACCAGCATGATCAGGCCGATGCCTTTCTGGCCATCGTTGGAACCGTGCACGAAGCTCACGGCCATGGCCGAAATCACCAGAACCAGACGGTTCCAGAACGGCGGGTGCTTCTTGTCGTCGATCTTGCGGCGCTGTTCCGGGGTCTTGTGCATCTTCGACAGCGGGCGCCACCACTTCAGGCCGATCAGGATCAGCGCGGCAATCAGGAAGCCAGCCATTGGCGAAAACACCAGCGAGGCGCCGATGTCGATCGCTTTCTGCCAGTTCACGCCGTCGGCCAACGGGATGTTGTTGATCAGGGCGTTGGCCAGGCCGACACCGAGGATCGAGCCGATCAGGGTGTGGGAACTGGAGGCCGGGATACCGAAGTACCAGGTGCCCAGGTTCCAGGTGATCGCCGCGGCGAGCAACGAGAACACCATCGCCAGGCCATGGCCGGTATTCACATTGATCAGCAGTTCTACCGGCAGCAGGTGAACAATGGCATACGCCACGCCAACGCCGCCCAGCAACACGCCGAGGAAGTTGAACACACCGGAGAAGAACACCGCCAGGTGAGGCGGCATGGCTTTGGTGTAGATAACAGTGGCTACCGCGTTAGCGGTGTCATGAAATCCATTGATGAACTCGAAGGCGAGGACAAACGTCAGGGCGAGCAAGAGGCTCACAAGCACCCAAGCATCCAGTCCGCTGAATAAATCGATCATGAAGGTTTTCTGACCCGGTCATAAGGGGGCGCGATTATGCCAGAAAAGACTGGAAATCGATCCCCTACCTGCTCATCGGTAGCAATCAATGTCGAATTAAATTGTTGCAAGGTGCAAAGCCCTAGCGTGATGCAGGGTTTTTTAAGTCATTGATTAGCTTGTAAAAACCTTTGGGCAGCAAGCAATTTGTCGAGCGCGCGCGAGCCTCAAACGCCTGTGTGAAATATCTCTGAAACGAGTCAGACACGCTCCTTTCCCGTGCAGGCCGGGGGAGGTAGGCCGCTGCCCGCGGATAGCGGGCGCGCAAGGCATGGTCGGGTCACCGTGCTTTTAGCCGGTGGCGACGCAGACCCTCGAAAATCTCAGGATCGCCCGTTCAGGGCTCTTCGGTTTTGAGTTCTTCTTCCATCTTTTTCAGTTCTTGCTGGAAAACCTGATCCTGAACGGTGGGGCGTTTGCGCCATGCCTTGCGTTCCGGTTCGGGTTGCGCGGCGTAGGTGGTGACTTCCCCGCCGTAAACTTCCTTGTAACGTTGTTCCTGGCGCTCAAGTTCCGCGCGCAGTTCGTCTTTCGTCACAGTGCTACCTGTTTGAGTTGAGATAAATATCTGGTGAAACGCACGGCAACGAGTCGATTGAACACGTCCACCAAAGGGCCATGCCGGTTCAGGCATTGGCGTTATCGGCAAGGCGATCAAGACTTCCATGTTGCAGGCGGCTACGGCACCAGATTAAAACTGACGCAGCATCAGTTTCCTGTTTCAGCAAGCGCGCTGGCGGTGCATGAATAATGAGCGTCAGGCGCTGGCCGGGCTGACGGCAATAGGCATCGGGTCAGCGGGCGGCACCCTCGGCCAGTGAAAACGTGGCGCCACTGAGGTGCATTATAGCGGTCGATTCGGGAATGACTATCTTTGCCAAGTTAAAAACGGTTCGGGATGTGTGATCGTTTTGTTACTGACAAGTTTTATCGCTAGTTGAAATTCGCCGAAACCTTTTAAGCACTCGCGTTCAGTTTCTGGCGCCATTAAGTCGATCAACTAATGAGGCATGCGAAGTTGGATGAACAGGCAGGTGAATGAATGAAGAAGCCAAGAAGGACAGCGGCTGATGGATTGCGATAATCGGTCGGCGGTTCGATAATCGCCCAATCTTGGCGTCTCGACTCTTGTGCATCTGCTGGCGAGCCGCTTGTATAGCCATTGATTCGTGCCGGAAACAAGGACAAGAAATGAACGATCAAATGCGCAACTCCTTCACCTCCGTGGCGCCGCCGATCGTCGCTTCGCCGGCCAAACGCATCCAGGCGCTGACCGGCGATCCGGATTTCATGACCTCGCTGGCCCGTGGCCTGGCGGTGGTGCAGGCGTTTCAGGAGCGCAAGCGGCACCTGACCATCGCCCAGATCAGCCACCGCACGGAAATTCCCCGCGCTGCCGTGCGCCGTTGCCTGCACACACTGATCAAACTGGGTTACGCCACCACTGATGGCCGTACTTACTCGTTGCTGCCCAAAGTGCTGACTCTCGGGCACGCGTATCTGTCGTCGACGCCGCTGGCGGTGTCGGCCCAGCCGTACCTCGACCGCATGAGCGAGCAACTGCACGAAGCCTGCAACATGGCCACGCTCGAAGGTGACGACATTTTGTACATCGCCCGCTCGGCGACCACGCAACGGCTGATCTCGGTGGACCTGTCGGTGGGCGGGCGTCTGCCGGCCTATTGCACATCGATGGGCCGCATCCTGCTGGCGGCGCTGGACGACACCTCGCTGCGCGAATACCTCGACCATGCCGAACTGGTGGCCAAGACCAGCCGCACGCTGCACACCCCCGAAAGTCTGCTCGAATGCCTGCAGGAGGTACGGCAGCAGGGATGGTGCATCGTCGATCAGGAACTCGAACAAGGCCTGCGTTCGATTGCCGTGCCGGTTTACGATGCGTCGGGCCAGGTGGTGGCGGCGCTTAATGTCAGCACCCACGCCGGCCGCGTCAGCCGTACCGAACTGGAACAACGCTTCCTGCCGGGCCTGCTCAGTGCCAGCCGCGACCTCAGCGCGCAGTTGTTCGCCTGATGAAGCTGTTCGATAAACGCACAGTGTTGCGTTTATCGAATTGACGCTAAAAGCCCCGGATCATTAATGTCGCGGCAGCGTCATCCCGCGCTGAGCACAGGTCTCAGCCCGGACTGTCGACTCCCATAATAATGACAAGAGGCAATTCACCATGCGCATGCTCCCCGACTGTCTCAGCTCCATTCCCTGTTGCCGGATTCACCGCAACGCCTGATTTCGATCTTCTATTCTTGTGACCGTGCCGCTCTTTGGCCGGCCGCCGTTCGACTGCGTTTTTTGCGTGGAATAAAAATAATGAACCAGCCTCAGTCCGCTGTAGGTAACTGCCTCGACGTGCAGACCTTCATCAATGCCCAACCGATCTCGCGCTATCAGTGGCGGGTGGTGATCCTGTGTTTCCTGATTGTATTTCTCGATGGTCTCGACACCGCGGCGATGGGTTTTATCGCGCCGGCACTGTCCCAGGACTGGGGCATCGACCGCGCCAGCCTTGGCCCGGTAATGAGCGCCGCGTTGATCGGCATGGTCTTCGGCGCACTGGGTTCCGGCCCGCTGGCTGACCGCTTCGGACGCAAAGTGGTGCTGGTTGGCGCGGTGCTGCTGTTCGGCGCTTTCAGCCTGGCCTCGGCCTACAGCACCAACGTCGAACAATTGCTGGTGCTGCGCTTCCTCACCGGCCTCGGTCTGGGCGCCGGCATGCCCAACGCCACCACGCTGCTCTCGGAATACACCCCGGAGCGCAAGAAATCCTTGCTGGTGACCAGCATGTTCTGCGGCTTCAACCTTGGCATGGCCGGTGGCGGTTTCATTTCGGCGAAGCTCATCCCGGCGTTCGGCTGGCACAGCCTGCTGCTGATCGGCGGGATCCTGCCGCTGATCCTCGCGGTGGTGCTGCTGTTCTGGCTGCCGGAGTCGGCGCGTTTTCTGGTAGTGCGCAATCGCGGCACCGACAAAGTACGCAAGACCTTGTCGCCGATCGATCCGGTCACCGTCGCGCAGGCCTCGAGTTTCAGCGTGCCGGAACAGAAAACCGTCAAGGCGCGCAATGTGTTCGCGGTGATTTTCTCCGGCACCTACAGCGTCGGTACCTTGCTGCTGTGGCTGACCTACTTCATGGGCCTGGTCATCGTTTATCTGCTGACCAGTTGGCTGCCGACCCTGATGCGTGACAGCGGCGCGAGCATGGAGCAGGCGGCGTTCATTGGCGCGTTGTTCCAGTTTGGCGGGGTGTTGAGTGCGGTCGCTGTGGGTTGGGCGATGGATCGCTTCAATCCGCACAAGGTCATCGGCACTTTCTACCTGCTGGCCGGGGTGTTTGCCTACGCGGTAGGGCAGAGTCTGGGCAACATCACGTTGCTGGCGACCTTGGTGCTGGTGGCCGGGATGTGCGTCAACGGTGCGCAATCGGCGATGCCGTCGCTGGCGGCGCGGTTTTATCCGACTCAGGGGCGGGCGACCGGGGTCTCGTGGATGCTCGGGATTGGCCGGTTTGGCGCGATTCTCGGGGCGTGGATGGGCGCGACGTTGCTGGGCCTGGGCTGGAATTTCGAGCAGGTGCTGACGGCGCTGGTGATTCCGGCGGCGTTGGCGACGACGGCGGTGGTGATCAAAGGCATGGTCAGTCATGCGGATGCGACTTGAGTCGAGTCATTTTGATTTGCGTTGAATGTTCCGGTCTTTTCGCGAGCAGGCTCGCTCCCACATTTTGAAATGCATTCCAATGTGGGAGCGAGCCTGCTCGCGAATGAGGAGATAGTTAGGGGAGTAACAATCCGTTCGATAAACGAACACTCAGTCGATTATCGGATTGTTTGGCGATTTTCAGCGGCTTAATCTTCAGTGACTCCGGCGCTGAACCTCGCGCCTTTTTATCACTGGCGATTCACTACAAAAACGGGAGCCTGCTCCATGGCTGAGATCCTTTCGCTGCACGACGCGGTGAAGCAATTCGTCAACGACGGCGACACCGTCGCGCTCGAAGGCTTCACTCACCTGATTCCGACAGCCGCAGGTCATGAAATCATTCGGCAGGGCAAGAAAGATCTGACCCTGGTGCGGATGACGCCTGACCTGATCTACGACCAACTGATCGGTGCCGGTTGTGCACGCAAGCTGATCTTTTCCTGGGGCGGCAATCCGGGTGTGGGTTCGCTGCACCGTCTGCGCGATGCGGTCGAGAAGCAGTGGCCGCATGCCCTGGAAATCGAAGAGCACAGCCACGCCGACCTGGCCAACGCCTACGTCGCCGGCGCTTCCGGCCTACCGTTCGCCGTGCTGCGGGCCTACGCCGGTTCCGACCTGCCGAAGGTCAACCCGCTGATCAAATCCGTGACCTGCCCGTTCACCGGTGAAGTGCTGGCGGCCGTGCCGTCGGTGCGTCCAGACGTCACCGTGATCCACGCGCAGAAAGCCGACCGTCAGGGCAACGTGCTGCTGTGGGGCATTCTCGGGGTGCAGAAAGAAGCGGCACTGGCGGCCAAGCGCTGCATCGTCACCGTCGAGGAAATCGTCGACAACCTCAACGCCCCGATGAACGCTTGCGTGCTGCCGACCTGGGCCTTGAGCGCGGTCTGCCACGTACCCGGCGGCGCGCATCCATCCTACGCCCACGGTTACACCGAGCGTGACAATCGCTTCTATCAGGCGTGGGATCCGATCGCCCGCGACCGTGAGACGTTTACCGCGTGGATCAACGAATACATCCATGGCTGCGCTGACTTCAGCGAGTTTCAGGCCAAGTTGGCCGCTGCTTCGGAGGCCAAGTAATGACTTACACCACCAATGAAATGATGACCGTCGCGGCGGCCCGTCGCCTGAAGAACGGCTCGGTGTGCTTCGTCGGCATCGGCCTGCCGTCGAAAGCCGCCAACCTTGCGCGCCTGACTTCGTCGCCGGACGTGGTGCTGATCTACGAATCGGGTCCGATTGGCGCCAAGCCGAGCGTGCTGCCGCTGTCGATCGGTGATGGTGAACTGGCGGAAACCGCCGACACCGTCGTGCCGACCGGTGAGATTTTTCGCTACTGGCTGCAGGGTGGGCGCATCGACGTCGGTTTTCTCGGCGCGGCGCAGGTCGACCGTTTCGGCAACATCAACACCACCGTGGTCGGCGATTACCACGCGCCGAAAGTGCGCCTGCCGGGTGCCGGTGGCGCGCCGGAAATCGCCGGTTCGGCGAAGAGCGTGTTGATTATCCTCAAGCAGTCGGCGCGTTCGTTCGTCGACAAGCTCGACTTCATTACCTCGGTCGGTCACGGCGAGGGCGGCGATTCGCGCAAGCGTCTGGGCCTGCCGGGTGCCGGCCCGGTCGGGATCATCACCGACCTGTGCATCATGGAGCCGGAGCAGGGCACCCACGAATTCGTGGTCACCGCCCTGCACCCAGGCGTGACCCGCGAGCAAGTGGTCGCCGCCACCGGTTGGGCCATTCGTTTTGCCGACAACGTTGAAACCACGGCGGCACCGACCGAGGTGGAACTCACTGCACTGCGCGATCTCGAAGCGCGCACCGCCGCCGCCCACGGCCAGGCACCGGGAGAAGCATGATGCGTGACGTGTATATCTGCGACGCAATTCGCACCCCCATCGGCCGTTTTGGCGGCGGTTTGTCCGCCGTGCGCGCCGACGATCTGGCCGCCGTGCCGATCAAGGCGCTGATGGAACGCAATCCCTCAGTGGACTGGAACGCGATCGACGAAGTGTTCCTCGGCTGCGCCAACCAGGCTGGCGAAGACAACCGCAACGTGGCGCGCATGGCGCTGCTGCTGGCGGGCTTGCCGGAGAGCGTGCCGGGCGTGACCCTCAACCGTCTGTGTGCTTCGGGCATGGACGCGATCGGCACTGCTTTCCGTGCGATTGCCAGTGGCGAGATGGAGCTGGCGATTGCCGGCGGCGTCGAGTCGATGTCCCGCGCGCCGTTCGTGATGGGCAAGGCGGACGCAGCGTTCTCGCGCAACATGAAGCTGGAAGACACTACCATCGGCTGGCGTTTCATCAACCCGCTGATGAAAGCCCAGTACGGCGTCGATGCGATGCCGCAGACCGCCGACAACGTCGCCGACGACTATAAAGTGTCGCGTGCCGACCAGGACGCTTTCGCCTTGCGCAGTCAGCAACGCACTGCCGCTGCACAAGCGGCGGGCTACTTCGCCGAGGAAATCGTCGAAGTGCGGATCGCCCACAAGAAGGGCGAAACCGTGGTCAGCCAGGACGAACATCCACGCGCCGACACCACGCTCGAAGCGCTGACCAAACTCAAACCGGTCAACGGCCCGGACAAGACTGTCACCGCCGGCAATGCGTCCGGGGTCAACGACGGCGCCGCCGCGCTGATTCTCGCGTCGGCGGAAGCGGTGAAAAAACACGGCCTGACAGCACGGGCCAAAGTGCTGGGTATGGCCAGCGCCGGTGTTGCACCTAGGGTGATGGGCATCGGCCCGGTGCCGGCGGTGCGCAAACTGATCGAGCGTCTCGGCGTGGCGGTCAGCGATTTCGATGTGATCGAACTCAACGAAGCCTTCGCCAGCCAAGGCCTGGCAGTGCTGCGTGAATTGGGTCTGGCCGACGATGCGCCGCAGGTCAACCCGAACGGTGGCGCGATTGCCTTGGGCCACCCGTTGGGCATGAGCGGGGCGCGACTGGTGCTGACGGCGCTGCATCAGCTGGAAAAGACCGGCGGCAAGAAAGGTCTGGCGACCATGTGCGTCGGCGTCGGGCAGGGTCTGGCCCTGGCCATCGAACGCGTCTGACGCAGCGCGTCGACTGATAAGAACTGAGGAAAGCGAAATGACTGACAAGCCTGGCTACCGTCGTCCGCAGGAAGGCACCCAGCCTGAATACCTGCACCCGACGTATCAATCCACCAACCTGCGCTCGCCGTCCAAGCCGTTGGTGTTTCTGCCGCATTCGTTGTCGGAGATCACCGGCCCGACCATCGGTGCCGAACGCGTCGCCGAGAAAGACAACGACCTGACCGCGCAGCACGACGGCGAGCCGTTGGGCGAGCGCATCATCATTCACGGCCGTGTGCTCGACGAAAACGGTTTGCCGGTGCCGGGGATTCTGGTGGAGATCTGGCAGGCCAACGCCGCCGGTCGCTACAACCACAAGCGCGACCTGCACGACGCACCGCTGGACCCGAACTTCACCGGCACCGGCCGCACCGTGACCGACGCCGATGGCTGGTATCAGTTCCAGACCATCAAGCCCGGCGCCTATCCGTGGGGTAACCACCACAACGCGTGGCGCCCGGCGCACATCCATTTCTCGCTGTTCGGGCCGAGCATCCTCACCCGTCTGGTGACGCAGATGTATTTCCCCGGCGACCCGCTGCTGGCCTACGACCCGATCTACAACTGCGTGCCGGACACCTCCGCCAAGGAACGTCTGATCGCCGCTTTCGATCTGGAAAAAACCATTCCGTCCTACGCCCTCGGCTATCGCTGGGACATCGTCTTGCGCGGCCGCGACGCCACGCCGATGGAGAAATAAGATGACGCTGACTGCCACCACGTCCCACACCGTCGGGCCGTACTACCACATCGGCCTGACCTGGCTGAATCGCGAAAACCTCGCGGTAGAACAAACCCTCGGCGAGCGCGTGGCGATCACCGGCCAAGTCGTTGACGGCAACGGCGATGTGGTCAACGACGCGATGCTCGAAGTCTGGCAGGCCAACGCCGCCGGCAAGTACGCGCACCCGGAAGACGAGCAGGACAAACCGCTGGATCCGCACTTCGAAGGTTTTGGCCGGGTGCCGGTGGACGCCGAAGGGCGCTTCCGTTTCACCACGATCAAACCGGGCACGGTCGAAGGCCTGAAGGGCTCGACCCAGGCCCCGCATCTGGTGGTGCTGGTGTTTGCCCGTGGTCTGGTCAAGCACTTGCTGACACGCATCTACTTCGAAGGCGATCCGGCGAACGTCAATGATCCGCTGCTGGAATGTGTGCCGGCGGAGCGCCGCGGGACGTTGCTGGCGAAGCCGGATGCGGCGGGTGTGTATCAGTGGAATGTGATTTTGCAGGGCACTGAGGCGGAGACGGTGTTCTTCGATTACTGAAGTTCGCCCCAATCCCCTGTGGGAGCGAGCCTGCTCGCGAAAGCGGTGGGTCAGCCAACGTAAATGTCGTCTGGCACTCCCTCTTCGCGAGCAGGCTCGCTCCCACAGCGGAGAACTGTGTTGCAGATGGAACTGTGGAACGGGACTGTTGCGAAGTGTGTCTAGACTCTCACCTGTCCCTTCAGAGTAAAAAACAATGACCACTACCACCGCTCATTACACCGGCGAGGAGCGCAGCAAGCGCATCTTCGCCATTGTCGGTGCCTCGTCCGGCAACCTCGTCGAATGGTTCGACTTCTACGTCTACGCCTTCTGCGCGATCTATTTCGCCCCGGCATTTTTCCCCTCCGACAACCCCACGGTGCAACTGGTCAACACGGCCGGGGTGTTCGCTGCCGGGTTTCTGATGCGCCCGATTGGCGGCTGGATTTTCGGGCGGCTGGCGGACAAGAAGGGCCGCAAGACCTCGATGATGATTTCGGTGCTGATGATGTGCTTCGGCTCCCTGCTCATCGCCTGTCTGCCGACTTACGCCAGCATCGGCGTCTGGGCTCCGCTGCTGTTGCTGTTCGCGCGGCTGTTGCAAGGCCTGTCGGTGGGCGGCGAGTACGGCACCACCGCGACCTACATGAGTGAAGTTGCGCTCAAGGGCCAGCGCGGCTTTTTCGCTTCGTTCCAGTACGTGACCCTGATCGGCGGGCAACTGCTGGCGGTGTCGCTGGTGGTGATCCTGCAACAGTTCCTCAGTGAAGATGAACTGCGTGCTTACGGCTGGCGCATTCCGTTTGTGGTCGGTGCGGTGGCGGCGGTGATTTCGCTGTTCCTGCGTCGCTCCCTGAAAGAAACCACCAGCAAGGAAATGCGCGAGAACAAGGACGCCGGCAGCATCCGCGCGCTGTTCCGTGATCACAAAGCCGCGTTCATCACCGTGCTCGGTTACACCGCCGGTGGCTCGCTGATTTTCTACACCTTTACCACGTACATGCAGAAGTACCTGGTGAACACCGCCGGCATGCACGCCAAGACCGCCAGCTACATCATGACCGGCGCGCTGTTCCTGTACATGTGCATGCAGCCGCTGTTCGGCATGCTCGCCGACAAGATCGGCCGACGTAATTCGATGCTCTGGTTCGGCGCGCTCGGCACGCTGTTCACTGTGCCGATCCTGTTGAGCCTGAAAAGCATCAGCAGCCCGATTCTGGCCTTTGCGCTGATCACCGTGGCGCTGGCGATTGTCAGTTTCTACACCTCGATCAGCGGTCTGGTGAAAGCCGAAATGTTCCCGCCGGAAGTCCGCGCCCTCGGCGTCGGTCTGGCCTATGCGGTGGCCAACGCGATCTTCGGCGGTTCGGCGGAATACGTGGCCCTGAGCCTCAAGGCCGGGGGCATGGAAAACGCCTTCTACTGGTACGTCACGGTGATGATGGCGGTGGCGTTCCTGTTCAGCCTGCGCCTGCCGAAACAGGCGGCGTACTTGCACCACGATCTGTAAACCGATGTGCGCGGGCCGCATTGGCCCGCGCCGGCAAGGACTGTTTATGACTCAGCGACCGGGCAATCAATTGTTCGATGCCTACTTCACTGCCCGCGACATGCGCGAGGTGTTCTGCGATCAGGGCCGGGTGCAGGCCATGCTCGATTTCGAAGCGGCGCTGGCCCGGGCCGAGGCGCGGGTCGGGGTGATTCCGGCGTCTGCCGTGGCGCCGATTGCCGCCGCTTGCAATGCCGGTCTGTATGACTTCGCGGCGCTGGGCGAGGCGATTGCCACGGCCGGCAACTCGGCGATTCCACTGGTCAAGGCATTGGGCAAAGAGATCGCCGCAAGCAGTGCCGAGGCCGAGCGCTATGTGCATCTGGGCGCCACCAGTCAGGACGTGATGGATTCCGGGCTGGTCCTGCAATTGCGGCAGGCGCTGGAGCTGATTGAAAGCGATCTGGCAGCGCTGGCCGATTCGCTCGCCACCCAAGCCCAACGGCATGCGGCGACGCCACTGGCCGGGCGCACCTGGCTGCAGCACGCCACGCCCGTCACCCTCGGGATGAAGATCGCCGGTTGGCTCGGCGCGGTAACCCGCAGCCGTCAGCGTCTGCGCGAACTCAAGCCGCGGCTGCTGGTGCTGCAATTCGGCGGCGCTTCCGGCACCCTCGCGGCGCTCGGCGAGCAAGCATTGCCGATCGCTCAGGCGCTTGCCGAAGAGCTGCAACTGACTTTGCCTGAGCAACCGTGGCACACCCAGCGTGATCGCATCGTCGAGTTCGGTGCAGTCCTCGGTTTGATCGCCGGCAGCCTCGGCAAATTGGGGCGCGACGTCAGTCTGTTGATGCAGACCGAAGCGGCGGAAGTGTTCGAGCCGTCGGCGCCGGGCAAGGGCGGTTCGTCGACCATGCCGCATAAGCGCAATCCGGTCGGCGCAGCGGTGTTGATCGGCGCGGCGACGCGGGTACCGGGGCTGGTCTCGACGCTGTTCAGCGCCATGCCGCAGGAGCACGAGCGCAGCCTCGGTCTGTGGCATGCCGAATGGGAAACCCTTCCGGACATCTGCTGCCTGGTGTCCGGTGCGCTGCAACAGGCGCGCTTGCTGGCCGATGGTCTGGAGGTCGATGCCGAGCGCATGGCGCGCAATCTCCAATTGACCCAAGGGCTGGTGCTGGCCGAAGCGGTGAGCATCGTCCTCGCGCAACGGGTCGGCCGCGACACCGCGCATCACCTGCTCGAACAATGTTGCAAACGCGCGGTGGCCGAACAGCGCCACCTGCGTGCGGTACTCGGCGACGAGCCGCAAGTGACCGCCGAACTGAGCAGCACCGAACTCGATCATCTGCTCGACCCCGCGCATTACCTCGGCCAGGCGCAAGCCTGGGTCGAGCGCGCAGTGGCCGAACACAACGCATTGTCTGTCTGAAAGGAGAGGGCTGTGGCTTTCGTTCAACTCGCCGATGGCGAACTGCATTACGTTATTGAAGGTCCGGTCGACGCACCGGTGCTGGTGCTGTCCAACTCGCTGGGCACCGACCTGCACATGTGGGACGCGCAGATGCCGGCATTCACCGAGCATTTCCGGGTGCTGCGTTTCGACACCCGTGGTCACGGCCAGTCGCTGGTGACGCCGGGGCCTTACAGCATCGAGCAACTGGGCCGCGACGTGCTCGGCTTGCTCGATGCGCTGCACATCGAGCGCGCGCATTTTTGCGGATTGTCGATGGGCGGGTTGATCGGCCAGTGGCTGGGGATCAATGCCGGTCATCGTCTGCACAAATTGATCGTGTGCAACACCGCCGCAAAGATCGGTGATCCATCGGTATGGAACCCGCGCATCGAAACCGTGCTGCGTGATGGCCCGGCAGCGATGGTCGCACTGCGTGATGCGTCGATTGCCCGTTGGTTCACGCCTGATTTTTCCGCGGCCAATCCGGCCGCGGCGAAGAAGATCACCGACATGCTCGCGGCGACTTCGCCTGAAGGTTATGCGGCCAATTGCGCGGCAGTGCGCGATGCCGATTTCCGTGAGCAACTGGCCTCGATCAACCTGCCGCTGCTGGTGATCGCGGGTACCGAAGATGCGGTAACGCCACCGTGTGGTGGGCATTTCATTCGGGAGCATGTGCGCGGCGCCGAGTACGCCGAGTTCTATGCCGCGCACCTGTCCAACGTGCAGGCCGGTGCCGCTTTCAGTGATCGTGTGTTGGCGTTTCTGAACGCTCAGTGAGGGGAAGTTTGTGGACGAGAAACAACGTTACGACGAAGGCCTGCAAGTCCGCCGCGCGGTATTGGGCGATGCTCACGTCGACCGCAGCCTGAATGCGCTGACCGAGTTCAACTCGGAATTTCAGGAGATGATCACGCGTCACGCCTGGGGCGACATCTGGACCCGTCCGGGCCTGCCACGGCACACGCGCAGCCTGATCACCATCGCCATGCTGATCGGGATGAACCGCGAGGCCGAGCTGAAATTGCATCTGCGTGCGGCGGCCAACAACGGTGTGAGCCGGAGCGAGATCAAGGAAGTGATCATGCAGAGCGCGATTTATTGCGGGATCCCGGCGGCGAATGCGACGTTCCATCTGGCGGAGTCGGTGTGGGATGAGCTGGGAGTCGAATCCCGGGAGTGATGGTGCCTGAACTGACGCCTTCGCGAGCAAGCCCGCTCCCACATTTGGAATGCATTTCCCTGTGGGAGCGGGCTTGCTCGCGAAAGCGGCAGACGCCGTGATGCATCAATCAGCACAGGTACTCAAACGCTGGCGACAATGAAAATCCACTCCCACATTTGGCATGCATTTCCCTGTGGGAGCGGGCTTGCTCGCGAAAGCGGCAGGCGCCGTGATGCATCAATCAGCACAGACACTCAGACCTTGGCGACAATGAAAATCCGCTTGAAGGGAAACAGTGTCTGCCCGTTTTTCTCCGGCGGGTAATGTTTATGCACCCGCATCAGGAAGTGATAGATAAACCGCGCCTGTTCCTGAGACGTCAGCGTCTGCATCACCGGCCGCAGCGCCGAGACCTTCACCCAGTCGTACACCGGCGATTTGCCGCCAACCACCTGCAATTGCTCGGTTTCCCAGATCTCCAGCGACGTGGTCAGCGGCGCCAGCACGCGGTAATAGTCCTCCAGTGTCAACAATGACCGCGCAGCCATGCACTGGCGCAGTTGCGGTGTGCCGATGGGGGTGTGTCCCGGTCCCGCGTCGTCGAGGGTGTCGAGCATCAGTCGATACCACAAGGCCTCGCGCCAGTCCGGCATGTGCGCCGCCAGACAGCCGCCGGGGTTCAGATACCCCAACAGGCGCGGCAGCAGGTGTTGATGATCGCCAATGAAATGCAGCACCGCCGCCGCGAGCAGCAGGTCGGCTGGTTGTCCGGGTTGCCAGTCGAGCAGGTCGCACTCTTGCCATTGGGCGTTGATCGGCAGGCACCGGGCCTGATCAAGCATCTGCCGCGAGCTGTCGACACCCAGCAACTGCGCACGCGGCCAGCGCTCGGCCAGCAGTTGAGTGGCGATGCCGGTGCCGCAGCCCAGGTCATAAATTCGTCTGGGGTCTTGCAGATCGATACGGTCGAGCAATTCGTTGACCGGGCGTTGCCTGAGACGGGAAAACTGCTGGTACGCCTTGGCGTCCCAGTGAGTGCAGGCGTTCCCTGCCGTTTCGAGTTTGGCGCTCATGAGGAGGTCCTCTCTGGCGGATTACAGTTGTCGTCCAATGACGTTGAGGGTCTTCAGGACAACGGCCACGCCTTTGCGTGTATCCTCTTCATTCAGCAGTTTGAGCAACGCCAGAGTGCCCGGCGCCGCTGACTGTGCCGATACTTCGGCTTTGGCTACGCGCACTGCATTACTGACTGTCCAGGTGGCGGCTGTGCTGCTCTCGAACAATTGCGCGAGTTTTTCCACCATGGCCGCGTCGAGGAGATCGGCGATATCGGAAACCAGGGAAAGCAGGTCGACAATATTCTCCAGGCGTCCGCCATCGATTAACGGCTGCAGTTTCGCCATCAAGGCAGTGAACCCGGGCGTGGCTGACATTTCCTCGGGCATGTTCATGAGCAATCACTCCTCCCTGTGCAGGGTCAAAGCATTCCCCGGGCCACCGCCCAGTAAAGACCGCGATTGAAACCGTTTCTGAGCAGACCGCCCAATTTGGTCGGGGGTGTCGGCAATACATCGTGGGCGTAGTCGTACCACAGTGGCATCCCGGCATTCAGGCCCATTTGGGCTACCGCCTGTACCCGACCGTCGTATACCGAGTTGGGTGCGCCAAGACGGATCTGGGCCGTGATGTTGTTGGCGATCACCGGCGCCTGGTTATGACAGGCGCCGCCGGCCTTGCTGACCGGCAGGTCGACGGTGTCGCCGATCACGTAGACATTCTCCAGACCGTAGACCTGCAGCGTTTCGTGATTGGTCGGCAGCCATCCTTCATCATTGGCGGCGTGTGAGATGCCGCACCCACGCACCACCTCGACGGCCTGGATGGGTGGAGTAGCCATCAGAATGTCGAAGGGTTGCGCGTCGCCCTCGGCTGAGTGGGCGACTTTTGCATCGGGATCCACATGGCTCAAGGTGAAGCCACGCTGAAAATGAATGTTTTTCCGGGCAAAAATGCTCGGCAGAATTTCACCCGTGGGACGCTGCAAGAACAGACAATTGCGCAATAGCTGGGCAACCGTCGGGTAGGTGTAGATGATTTCCACTTGCTCGCGAACACCCCGGCGACGCAATAAATCATCCAGCATCAATGTCGTTTCCACGGGCGCGATTCCGCATTGGTGCGGTACGTTCGGTGTCTGCGGGAAGGACACGGTAATGAAAATCCGGCCTTTTTCGATGGTGTTCAGGCGTTGCGCCAGCTGCCGGGCAGGAAGGTATTGATAAAAGTGGTCGCCGGCTTCTTGCAGACCCTCGATGCGTTCCGGCGCCGGCACGCAGCCGGTGGCGATCACCAGAAAATCATAGTCGAAGCGCTTGCCGGTGCGGGTGCGCAATTGCTGCCCGGAAAAGTCGAAACGGGTGACTTCTTCAACGTGGAAACTGATTTCCGGGCGCAACAATGAGCGTTCCGGACGTTTGAGTTCCTCTTCGAAGAACTGGCTGAACGCCACGTACATGAACGCAGGTTTGTAGTAATGATCGGGAGAACTGGACAGCAATGTGATCGAGACGTCGCCGCGTAGAACTTCGGGATACAGCTTGCCGACCAGTTGATTGGCCAGCATGGTTCCACCTACACCGCCACCGACGATAACTATTCGCTTGCTCATACCTGACCTCCGTGGCCAAGGCAGCTTCGCGTACAGCATCCGGAGATAACGGAAGAAAACTAAGGGCTCCTACAGCAGGATGGAGAATTTACACACTCTGTTGACTGTATCTGCGCCTCGACAAATCGCCAGTCCGGGCTGACCAGTGGTTGATGCCGGCGCCGCTTGTGCAGCGCCGGCGTGCGGGTTCAGAGCAGGCTGATCGGATAGCTGATGATCAGACGGTTTTCGTCGAACTCGTTGTTGCTGAAATCGCGGCGCATGGTCGAGTTGCGCCAGCGCACGTTGAGGTCGCGCAGGGCGCCGCTCTGCACGGTGTAGCCCAGTTCCGATTCGCGGCCCCATTCCTTGCCGTCGGTGATGGTTCCGGTGTGCACGTTGTCGCCGCTGATGTAGCGGTTCATCAGGGTCAGGCCGGGGATGCCCAGGGCGGCGAAGTTGTAGTCGTGGCGCACCTGCCAGGAGCGTTCCTGAGCGTTGTCGTAGCTGGCGTTGTAACTGTCGTTGGCGAGGGTGCCGCCGCTGGTGCCGTTGACGCGCATCCAGGCGCTGTCGCCGGTGAGTTTTTGCAGGCCGACGTAGAAGGTGCTGCCGCCGTAGCGGGCCGAGAACATCCCCGACCAGGTCTTGTTGTCGAGTTCGCCGGCGCGGGCGCTGCCGTCGTCCTTGCCGTAGAAGAAGCCCAGGTTGGCGCCCAGCGTCCAGTCGCCGAGTGGCTGGCTGTGAATCAGGTTGAGGTATTGCTGGCTGTAGATGTCCTTGAGTTCGGCGTTCCACAGGCCGATCTGCGTGCGTTTTTCGTTGAAAACGTACTCGCCGCCCTGAAAGTTGAAGCGATCAGAGGTGAACGCCGCTTTGCCGGTCATCGACATGTCGCTCATGCTGCTGTCGTCGCGCGGGCTGTTGGCGCGGAACTGCCCGCCATACAGGGTCAGCCCGTTGATTTCCTTCGAAGTGATCTGCCCGCCACGGAAGGTTTGCGGCAGCGAACGGCCGTCATCCGAGCGCAGGATCGGCAGCACCGGCATCCATTCGCCAACCTTGATTTCGGTCTGAGAGAGCTTGGCCTTGAACGCGACGTTGGTGCGACCGAAGTTGTCCGCCGGCCGCCCGTCGTGATCCAGCGGCAGCAGTTGCGTGCCACCGGTGCCTTTGCCGCCATCAAGTTTCACCGAGTACAGGCCGAGCACGTCCATGCCGAAGCCAACGGTGCCTTGGGTGAAGCCGGATTTGGCGTCGAGGATGAAGTTCTGCGTCCACTCTTCAGCCTTGCCCTGAGCCTTGGTCGGGTTGGTGAAGTTGCGGTTGATGTAGAAGTTGCGCAGGTTGAGGTTGACCTTGGCACCTTCGACGAAACCGGCTTCTTCGGCTGCGGCGGGGAGGGCGACGCCGGTGAGGGCCAGGGCGATCAGGCCGGGGAGTGCGTACGGCGCAGTGGGATGAGTCATCGCAGGGTCTCTTGTTATTTTTTTAGGTCGAACAGAGCCGTTGCCGCCATTTTCGGAGCGGGCACGAGCTTGCAGAATCAGGGATGAAGCGGCGGCGATCAGCCGGACGGGACAGGGCGCGGGAGCATGGTGTCGAACCTGTTGTTATTGGTTTTGTGGAGCGAATGGTGCGGGGGGCGGTGTGCGGGATTCAATCGGGGAAAGCGGGTTTCGGGCGATTATCGAACGCAAGATTGAGCCGGGTTTTGTGGTGGTCGATAAGGCGCTATCGCGAGCAGGCTCACTCCTACAATTGGAATGCGTTCCCCTGTAGGAGTGAGCCTGCTCGCGATAGCGCCATTCCAGACAACACATTTGTTTCAGGCAACAAAAAGCCCGCCAAATGGCGGGCTCCTTGTGTTCACCGGATGATCAGAACAGCTTCATCTTCGGTGCTTCTTCTTTCAGCGGTTCGTTCTGCGCGGTCTGCGCATTCCAGCCACCACCCAGGGCCTTGTACAGGTTGACCGCACTGGTCAGCTGCGCGAGGCGGTCGGTGATCAGTGCCTGTTGAGCACTGAACAACTGACGCTGGGCGTCGAGGAAGGTCAGGTTGCTGTCGACACCGATGCGGTAACGACGCTCGGCCAGGCGGTAGTAATCCTGGTTGGCCGCGACGAAGTCACGCTGCGCTTGCAGCTGCTCGGTGTAGGTCTGGCGCGCGGCAAGGCCGTCGGCGACTTCCTGGAAGGCGGTTTGAATCGACTTCTCGTAGTTCGCCACGCCAATGTCCTTCTGGATCTTGGCATAGTCGAGGCTGGCGCGCAGGCTACCGGCGTTGAAGATCGGCAGGTTGATCTGCGGCTGGAACAGCCAGGTTCCCGAACCACCCTTGAACAGACCGGACAGGTCCGGGCTCAGGCTGCCCGCGTTGGCGGTCAGGCTGATGCTCGGGAAGAACGCTGCACGGGCGGCGCCGATGTTGGCGTTGGCCGCTTTCAGGTTGTACTCGGCCTGGAGGATGTCCGGACGACGCTGCAGCAGATCCGAAGGCAGACCGGCCGGTACGTCGCTGAGCAGGTCATCCGACAGCGGTTTGGCCGCTTGCAGATTGGCCGGGATGCCGGTGCCGAGCAGCAGGGTCAGGCTGTTTTCGTCCTGAGCCACCTGACGGGTGTACTTGGCCAATTGCGCCCGGGCGTTTTCCACCGAGGTGCGCGACTGCGCCAGGTCCAGCGCCGAAGCCACACCGACTTCGTTGCTGCGGCTGGTCAGCTTGTAGCTTTCTTCAAAGGCACCGAGGGTGTCTTGCGTCAGCTTGAGCAGTTCCTTGTCGGCCTGCCAGGTCATGTACGCGTTGGCGACACTGGCCACCAGACTGATCTGCGTGCTGCGGCGCGCTTCTTCGGTGGCGAAATATTGTTGCAGCGCTTGTTCGCTCAGGCTGCGCACCCGACCGAACAGGTCGAGTTCGTAGGCGCTGATGCCGACGGTCGCGGTGTAGGAGCTGCTGATGTTCGCTTCACCGGTCTGCGAGGCACGGGCCGGAACCCGCTGACGGCTGCCGCTGGCATTGGCCGAAACCGCCGGGAACAGGTCGGCACGCTGGATGCGGTATTGAGCCGCATAGGCGTCGATGTTCAGCGCCGCGACACGCAGGTCGCGGTTGTTTTCCAGTGATACCTGGATCAGCTGTTGCAGGGCCGGGTCATGGAAAAACTGCTTCCAGCCCTGTTCGGCAGCGGCTTGCGCCGGCGCCTGGGCCGGCGAGTACGCCGGCCCCTGCGGGTACTGGCCCGCGACCGGTGCTTCAGGCTGCTGATAATCGGGGATCAGCGAGCAACCGCTCAGCACGAAGGCGGCGACTGCGATGGAGAGTAGCGACTTGCTCATTGGCCAGCCTCTTTAGGAGTTTCAGTCGTCTCGTCCGGGTCGGCGATTTTACGCTGGCCGATGGACGAAACCGTGACGAAGAACAGTGGGACCCAGAAGATCGCCAGGATCGTGGCCGTGAGCATACCGCCAATCACGCCAGTACCGATCGCGTGCTGGCTACCCGAGCCGGCACCGGTGGAGATCGCCAACGGTACTACACCGAGGACGAACGCCAGCGAGGTCATGATGATCGGTCGCAGACGCATGCGGCACGCTTCGATCGCCGCATCGCGCAGACTGCGCCCTTGTTCATGCAGCTCCTTGGCGAACTCGACGATCAGAATGGCGTTTTTAGCCGCAAGACCGATGGTCGTCAACAGGCCCACCTGGAAGTACACGTCGTTGGACAGCCCGCGCAGGCTGGTGGCCATCAGCGCACCGATGATCCCCAGCGGTACCACGAGCATGACCGCGATCGGAATCGACCAGCTTTCATACAACGCCGCCAGACACAGGAACACCATCAGCAGCGACAGGGCGTACAGCGCTGGCGCTTGCGAGCCCGACAGACGTTCCTCGTAGGACAGACCGGTCCAGGAGATACCGACACCGGCCGGCAGCTTCTTGGCAATCGCTTCGACTTCGGCCATCGCTTCACCGGTGGAGTAACCCGGCGCCGGAGAACCGAGCACTTCCATCGCTTCGACGCCGTTGTAACGGGCCAGTTTCGGCGAACCGTAGATCCACTCGCCCTTGGCGAACGCGGAGAACGGCACCATGGTCCCGGCGCTGTTGCGCACGTACCACTTTTTCAGGTCTTCAGGGCTCATGCGCGCACCGGCCTGACCTTGCACATACACCTTCTTCACCCGACCACGGTCGATGAAGTCGTTGACGTAGCTACTACCGAAGGAGATCGACAGGGTGCTGTTGATGTCGGAGAGGCTCAGACCCAGGGCCTGGGCTTTCTCATCGTCGATTTCCAGATGGTATTGCGGCTCGTCGTTCAGACCGTTCGGACGCACCTGGTAGAGCACCTTGCTCTGCGCGGCCATGCCGAGGAACTGGTTACGGGCTTCCATCAGTTTTTCGTGACCGATGCCGGCGCGGTCCTGCAGGAACACGTCGAAACCGGTGGCGTTACCCAATTCCAGTACCGCAGGCGGGGCGAACGCAAACACCATCGCATCGCGGAAACTGAAGAAGTGTTGCTGCGCCCGCTGTGCCAGGGCAAACACGCTGTTGCCCGAATCACGCTCGTGCCACGGCTTGAGCATGATGAACGCCAGACCCGAGCTCTGACCACGACCGGCAAAGTTGAAGCCGTTCACGGTGAACACCGAGGACACCGCACCCGCTTCTTTATCCAGCAGGTAGGTACGCATCTCGTCGATCACGACTTGAGTACGTTCCGCACTGGAACCGGCCGGGGTTTGCACCTGGGCGAACAGTACGCCCTGGTCTTCTTCCGGCAGGAACGCGGTTGGAATGCGGGTGAACAGCCAGATCATGCCGACGACGATCAGCAGGTACGCCAGCAGGTACGGGGCTTTGCGCGACAGCATGTTGCCGACACCGCGCTCATAACTTCTGACACCGCGATCGAAATTGCGGTTGAACCAGCCGAAGAAACCTTTTTTCGGCGTGCCGTGGTCACCCTTGGCAATCGGCTTGAGCATGGTCGCGCAGAGTGCCGGGGTGAAGATCAGTGCAACCATTACCGACAGGGCCATGGCCGAGACGATGGTGATCGAGAACTGCTTGTAGATCACACCGGTGGAACCGCTGAAGAACGCCATCGGCAGCAGTACCGCCGACAGCACCAGGGCGATACCGACCAGGGCACCCTGGATCTGACCCATCGACTTCTTGGTCGCTTCCTTCGGTGACAGGCCTTCTTCGGCCATCACCCGCTCGACGTTTTCCACCACGACGATGGCGTCGTCCACCAGCAAGCCGATGGCCAGCACCATACCGAACATGGTCAGGGTGTTGATGCTGAAACCGGCGGCGGCGAGGATGCCGAACGTACCGAGCAATACCACCGGCACGGTCATCGTGGTGATGACGGTGGCGCGGAAGTTCTGCAGGAACAGGAACATCACCAGGAACACCAGCACGATCGCTTCGACCAGGGTTTCAACCACACCCTTGATCGACTCGGTCACGACCGGAGTGGTGTCATACGGGAACACCACTTCCATGCCTTGCGGGAAGAACGGCTTGAGGTCGTCAATCGTCTTGCGCAGCGCTTTGGCGGTGTCGAGGGCGTTGGCACCGTTGGCCAGTTTTACCGCCAGACCAGACGCCGGGCTGCCGTTGAACTGCGCAGAAATACTCGAGTTTTCACCGCCCAGACCGACGTCGGCCACGTCGCCGACACGGACCTGGGAGCCGTCCTGATTGACCTTCAGCAGGATCGCCTTGAACTGCTCGGCAGTCTGCAGACGGGTCTTGCCGATGATCGTGGCGTTCAGTTGCTGACCTGGCAGCGCCGGCAAACCGCCGAGCTGACCGGAAGACACCTGGACGTTCTGCGCCGAGATCGCGGCGCTGACATCCGACGGCGTCAGGTTGTACTTGTTCAGCTTGGCCGGATCGAGCCAGATGCGCATCGCGTACTGGGCACCGAAGACCTGGAAGTCGCCGACACCGGCGGTCCGCGAGATCGGGTCCTGCATGTTCGACACGATGTAGTTGGACAGGTCGTCCTTGGTCATGCTGCCGTCACGCGACACCACGCCGATCACCAGCAGGAAGTTCTTCACTGCCTTGGTCACGCGGATACCCTGTTGCTGCACTTCCTGTGGCAGCAGCGGGGTGGCCAGGTTCAGCTTGTTCTGGACCTGAACCTGCGCGGTGTCGGAGTTGGTGCCTTGCTCGAAGGTCGCGGTGATGGTCATGCTGCCGTCGGAGTTACTTTCCGAGGACACATAACGCAGGTTGTCGATACCGTTGAGCTGCTGCTCGATCACCTGGACCACAGTGTCCTGCACGGTTTGCGCCGAAGCGCCCGGGTAGGTCACGGAGATCGCGATGGCCGGCGGTGCAATGCTCGGGTACTGGTTGATTGGCAATTTCAGGATCGATAGTGCCCCGACCAACATGATCACCAGGGCAATTACCCAGGCGAAAATCGGACGGTCGATAAAAAATTTCGACATGAGTTACTCCCCTTTGCCGCCAGCGGCTTTGTCAGCTGCTTGAGCGGGGGCCGGGTTCTTGGCTACGTTGGTCGCTTCGGTCGGGTTGACCTGAGCACCTGGGCGAACGTATTGCAGGCCTTCGGTGATCAGACGATCGCCGGCTTTCAGGCCATCTTCGATCAGCCACTGGCTGCCAACGGTACGGCTGGCCTTGAGCTGACGCAGTTCAACCTTGTTGTCCGGGCCGACGACCAGTGCGGTCGGAGTGCCCTTGAGATCACGGGTCACGCCTTGTTGCGGCGCCAGAATGGCCGCGGCGTTGACCCCGGCCTGCAACTGGGCGCGGACGAACATGCCTGGCAACAGGGTGTGATCCGGGTTCGGGAACACGGCGCGCAGGGTCACGGAACCGGTAGTCGGATCAACCGATACTTCGGAGAATTCCAGCTTACCGTCGAGCTTGTATTGGCTGCCGTCCTCAAGGGTCAACTTGACCGCTGCCGAGTTGTCGCCGGCCTTCTGCAGGCGACCGCTTTCCAGCTCGCGGCGCAGTTCCAGCAGCTCAACCGAGGACTGGGTAACGTCGACGTAGATCGGGTCCAGTTGCTGGATCGTCGCCATCGCGTCGGCCTGACCATTGCTGACCAGTGCGCCTTCGGTCACCGAAGAACGGCCGATACGGCCGGAGATCGGCGCGTAGACCTTGGTGTATTTCACGTTGATCTGCGCACTCTGCAACGACGCTTCCGATTCCATACGATTGGCCACGGCGGTGTCGTATTCCTGGCGGCTCACGGCCTGCTCGTCGACCAGTTGCTTGTAGCGGTCGGAGACCGACTTGGTCGAACGCAGGTTGGCTTCGGCGCTTTTCAGGGTCGCTTCATAGACTGCCGGATCGATCTGATACAGCTGCTGGCCGGCTTTGACGTCGCCGCCTTCCTTGAACAGACGTTTGAGAATGATGCCGTTGACCTGTGGTCGAACTTCAGCGATGCGGTACGCACTGGTGCGCCCCGGCAGTTCCGACGTGAGGGTGAACGCTTGTGGTTGCAGGGTGACGACGCCGACCTGAGGAGGCGGAGCGGCTGGGGCCGCTTCTTCCTTTTTACATCCGCTGAGCAGCGATGCCAGGGCGACGGCAGTGACCAGAGCGGTAACAGCTGGCTTGAATTGCATGAAGATCCTCGGGTCAGGCGCGCACATTGCGCACAAGAAGTGTGAAAGGGTAAAAAAATCGGGTCGAGTGGATAAGTAGCTTGCTAAGGAATATACTTACGTTCATGGTTGTTTGTAAATAGCTTGGCGTCGTACCCACCCTGTTACAAAATGCGTCGCAAGGTTTGAAATTGTAGGCCGGGGAGCCGATTCGTGAGAGATCAGCCCCCTCTTTATTCAGCGGATATTCAGCCATCCCTGAAACATCCTGTTTGAGGTTTTACTGCCATGGTCCGTCGTACCAAAGAGGAAGCTCAGGAAACGCGCAGCCAGATTCTCGAAGCGGCCGAGAAAGCGTTTTATGAAAGGGGTGTGGCCCGCACGACCCTGGCGGATATCGCGACGATGGCCGGCGTGACGCGCGGTGCCATCTATTGGCATTTCAGCAACAAGGCCGATCTGGTGCAGGCGATGCTCGACAGCCTGCATGAACCGCTGGATGAATTGGCCAAGGCCAGCGAGAGCGAGGACGAACTCGACCCGTTGGGGTGCATGCGCAAGCTGTTGATCCATCTGTTTCATCAGGTAGCCCTGGATCCGAAGACCCGTCGCATCAACGAGATTCTGTTTCATAAGTGCGAATTCACCGATGAAATGTGCGATCTGCGCCAGCAGCGCCGCACGGCCAGTCTCGATTGCAACCTGCGCATCGGTCTGACCCTGCGTAATGCGGTCAATCGCGGCCAGTTGCCGGAAGATCTCGACACTGCCCGGGCGGCCATCAGCATTCATGCGTATATCGATGGCCTCCTGTATGGATGGCTGTTGGCGCCGGACAGCTTTCAATTGCATGCCGAAGCCGAGCGCTGGGTCGATACAGGGCTTGATATGCTGCGCCTGAGCCCCAGCCTGCGCAAATGAAACAAAATGCGTAATTGAATCTATCCGTGTCAAGACTTGAAGCGGGGAAATGTCCCTGCTTCAAGTCTTTTTGTAATGGGGTGCTTTTATATACGTACGTTGGCCGGGTTGATAGGTAGCGAGCTACGTATTTTGTAGGGGTTTTGTGTCGACTGTGTGAATGAATGTTAACGACTCGGGCTAAAAGGGCGCCGAGCAGCCGATACGCACCAACCGATCCGTTTCGTTTCCGGGTTCCCTTTGCCCGATCCTCACCACTAGGCTGCGTTACTTCCGATGGGCTTGAGCCACGGACTTTAGTTTGCTCGCGCCTCTATAATGTCAGCGTTGTCCGTACCGTTACTGCATGAGCAGGTAACTCTCTATCAGGCCGATGGCGTCATGAATGCGATCATCTTATAGCTGTAAGGGTAAACCGGGTTTTCATTTTCCAATGCCGCGCCGCAGGTGATGGGTTCGGCGCCAATAGAGAACGCGTTGGTATCCCAGAAGAGTTCGACCTTTGGAGCTCGGTGCCCCGCCATTTGTCGGTAGCAATAACTGAGCGTAGTGTCGAATTGTACTTTCTGTTTGTAGTTGGTGTAGCAGACGTAAGTGCTGAATACCTCCTTTTTGATATCGTAATCAATAACGATGTCCTGCTTCAGATGAGGATCTCCTTCAAACATCATAAAGACGGTCTGGTAGGGGAGGATCTTGTCGATACGCGTCAAGGGTGGGTGCTTTGCAGAGGAATCCTCAAGCCAGAAAGTAGAGTCCGTGGCATTGGTGATTTGCAGGAGGAATGTAAGTTTGTTTGGATCTATATCATTCATCTTTATATTGCCTTGTTAGATTAAGTTGGTGGGTTGTAATTGATGAGTTGCTGGGCGGAGCTTAGGTTTATATTGTTCTGATGGCGAATCTTTAAATGTATGAAAATAAAAAAAGCCCCACCTCTTTCGGGGCGGGGCTTACTTGTTAGTTGTTGTTTACAGCGTTGGATAATCGATATAACCGACCGGGCCTTTCGCGTAGAACAACTCAGGACGTGCGTCGTTCAGCGGTGCGTCGGCCTTCAGGCGTGCCGGCAGATCCGGGTTGGCAATGAACGGTACGCCGAACGCTACCGCGTCAGCCTTGCCTTCAGCCAGCCACGCATTGGCGCTGTCCTTGGTGAAGCGTTCGTTGGCGATGTACGCGCCGCCGAAAGCTTCTTTCAGCTGTGGGCCGAGGCTGTCGGCGCCTTCTTTCTCGCGGGAGCAGATGAAGGCGATGCCGCGCTTGCCCAGCTCGCGAGCCACATAAGTGAAAGTCTCGGCCAGATTGTCGTCGCCCATGTCATGGGAATCGGCGCGGGGTGCCAAGTGCACGCCGACACGGCCGGCGCCCCAGACGTCGATCGCTGCGTCAGTCACTTCCAGCAGCAGACGCGCACGGTTTTCCAGGGAGCCACCGTAGTTGTCGGTGCGCTGGTTGGTGCTGCTTTGCAGGAACTGGTCGAGCAGGTAGCCGTTGGCGCCGTGGATTTCCACGCCGTCGAAACCGGCGGCTTTGGCGTTTTCGGCACCGGTGCGGTAGGCCTCGACGATCTCGGCGATTTCAGCGGTTTCCAGAGCTCGCGGGGTCGGATAGTCGGCCAATGGACGCACCAGGCTGACGTGACCTTTAGGCTGGATGGCGCTCGGCGCGACCGGGGTTTCGCCGTTGAGGTACGACGGATGCGAGATGCGGCCGACGTGCCACAGTTGCAGGACGATCTTGCCGCCGGCAGCGTGCACGGCTTTGGTCACGTTGGTCCAGCCGCGCACCTGGTCGTTGGACCAGATGCCCGGGGTGTCCGGGTAGCCGACGCCCATCGGCGTCACCGAAGTGGCTTCGGAGAGGATCAGACCGGCGGAGGCACGTTGCACGTAGTACTCGGCCATCAGCGCGTTCGGTACGCGGCCTTCGTCGGCGCGGCAGCGGGTCAGCGGAGCCATGATGATGCGGTTGGACAGCTCGAGGTCGCCCAGTTTGATCGGATCGAAAATAGTTGCCATGTGTACAACCCTCGTCAGTGAAGTGGTTAATCAGTGGGTAGCGGGGGCCAGACCGGCGTCGCCGTTCTGACGGAAAGTGATCAGGGTCACCAGCAGCGCGAGCACGGCCAGCGCGGCGGCGGCCAGGGGCACGCTGGTCAGGCCGAAACCGTGGGCAATGACGCTGCCGCCGACCCAGGCGCCCAGGGCGTTGCCGATGTTGAATGCGCCGATGTTCAGGGTCGACACCAGGTTCGGTGCGGCCTTGCCGAAGGTCACCACGTTGACTTGCAGCGCCGGGACGGCGGCAAACGAAGCGGTGGCCCAGAGGAACAGGGTGATCTCCGTCGGGATCAGCGCAACGCTGGTCCAGCTCAGCACGGTGGAAACCACCGCCATCGCCACGAACACGCCGATCAGGGTGGCGCCGAGACGCTTGTCCGCCAGTTTGCCGCCGATGATGTTGCCCACCGTCAGACCGAGGCCGATCAGCAGCAGGGTCCAGGTCACGCCTTTTGGCGAGACACCGGTGACATCACCGAGCAGCGGCGCGACGTAGGTGAAGAGGGTGAACATCGACGCGGCGAACAGCGCGGTCATGCTCAGCGAGAGCCAGATGCCGGCGCCTTTGAGGGCGGCGAGTTCGGCGCGCATGTCGAGTTTTTCCTCGTCACGCTTGGCCGGCAGGAAGCGGATCAGACCGATCAGCGCCACTACACCAATCACGGTCACCGCCCAGAAGGTCGAGCGCCAGCCGGCTTCCTGGCCCAGCGCCGTGCCCAGCGGTACACCGAGCACGTTGGCCAGGGTCAGGCCGGTAAACATCAGCGCCACGGCCGACGCCCGTTTGTTCGGCGCCACCAGCCCGGCGGCTACTACAGAACCGATACCGAAGAACGCACCGTGGCACAGCGCGGTGACGACACGGGCAAACATCAGCACGTTGTAGTCACTGGCGATGGCGCACAGCAGGTTACCGACGATGAAAATGCCCATCAGCGCTACCAGTGCAGCCTTGCGCGGCAATTTTGCGGTGGCCAGTGCCATGAACGGCGCACCGATGGCCACGCCCAGGGCGTAACCGGTCACCAGCCAGCCGGCGCCGGGAATCGACACACCGAGGTCGGCCGCCACATCGGGCAGCAGGCCCATGATGACGAACTCGGTGGTGCCGATGGCGAAGGCGCTCAAGGCCAGAATGAGTAGCGAGAGGGGCATTTGAATCAATTCCTTGTGGGAGCGCTGAGCTCTTTGACGATGGCGTCGAGGAACGCCTGGATCACGTCCTCGTTGCGTTTGAAGAAGTGCCACTGTCCGGCTTTCTGGCTGCTGATCAGACCTGCGCGTTGCAGGGTCGCCAGGTGGGCGGAGACGGTCGACTGCGACAGGCCGCAGCGTTGATCGATCTGCCCGGCGCAGATGCCGTACTCGTGGTTGTGAATCTGCTCAGGAAACTGGGCTTTGGGGTCTTTCAGCCAGATGAGAATGTCTCGCCGTACTGGGTGTGCCAGGGCTTTTATTATTTCGTCGAGGTCGAGGTTCATGGCTTTATGCTCGTGATGTGTAGCGCTATATCGCGATGAGGCGAACTTTAAATCGGTATTTCGCGATATACCAATATGAATTTGATCTGACGACCGCATAAATCGGTATATCGGGTTATAACGATACGTGTGCTGTAACGATGAAAGCGCGCAGTGCTAAGCTGCGCCCATGAACTATCTCGCACATTTACACCTCGGAGGCCAGCACCCCGAGCAATTACTCGGCAGTCTGTATGGCGATTTCGTCAAAGGACGCCTGCAGGGGCAGTTTGCGCCGCAGATTGAAGCGGCGATTCAGTTGCATCGGCGGATTGATGTATTCACCGATCGCCACCCGTTGGTGGACATCGCCCTCGGGCGTTTCACCGAGACCCGGCGGCGTTACGCGGGGATTGTCCTCGATGTGTTTTTCGACCATTGCCTGGCGCGCGACTGGACGTTGTACGCCGATCAGCCGCTGGAACATTTCACCCGCGATGTTTACCGGGTGCTGTCGAATGAACGGCAATTGCCAGAACGCCTGGCGAAAATCGCCCCGCACATGGTTGCCAATGACTGGCTGGGTTCGTATCAAGAGTTTGAAGTGCTGGAGCAGGTGCTGCGCGGGATCTCCCGCCGCCTGACCCGGCCTGAGGAGCTGGCGGGGGCGATGCAGGAGTTGCGGCGTTTGTATGAGCCGCTGAGTGAAGACTTCCGCTTGTTCTATCCGCAACTTCAGGACTTCGCCCAAAAAGCTGAGCCACTGAAGATCTAAATGTGGGAGCGAGCCTGCTCGCGAAAGCGCAGTGCCATTCAACATTCATGTTGTTGATCCACCGCTTTCGCGAGCAGGCTCGCTCCCACAGGGGGGGGGAACCTGTATTTCAGGCTGCGATCAATTCGCCGGCGCGACGCGGTTCGGCCGCTTTGGCGATATCACCAAACAACGCCTTCTGCACCGCTTGCTGCGCTTCGAACGCCAGCGCCGCACGTTCGCGGCCCTGACAGGCGATCGGCTTGAGCAGATGCACTTCGACATCGCCGCAGTCGTGGCTGAACAGACGCATCAGATGCGACAGCAGATCATCGTCACCAATGAACGGCGCCAGCGCGTCGATTTCGCCATTGCGCAGATAACGGATCGCCACCGGTTGCAGCATCACCTCCGAATCGATTGCCGCCGACAGCAGGCGACCATGAAAGGTGCGCAGCGAGCGGCCATCGGTGGTGGTACCTTCCGGGAACATCAGCAACGGATGTTGCGTTTGCAAGTGACGGGTCATCTGTTTGCGGATCAACTGGCTGTCACCCGAACCGCGACGGATGAACAGACTGCCGGCCTTCGCCGCCAGCCAGCCGGCCACCGGCCAGGTGCGCACTTCGGCCTTGGACAGAAACGACAGCGGCGTGAGCATGCCCAGCAGCGGAATGTCAGTCCATGACACATGATTGCTGACCCACAGCATCGGTTGTTTCGGCAATTCACCGTACACGGTCACGCGAAAGGGCAGGGCATGGCTCAAACGCGCCATGAAAAACCGCGACCAGCGCTGCCGACGTTGCATCGAGTGCGCCAGGCCAATTCGTTCGAACACGCCGAAGACGCTGGCCATGGTCAGGCCCAGCGCCACCACCAGCAGCACCCGCGCGATCCGCGCGTACACGCGCAACCGGCTCATCACACGGCCGCCTTGAAGTGCTTGGCGTAGCGCGGGCAGAGTTCGTCGCGCTTGAGCAGGATGAACACGTCGGCGACCTGGAAATCTTCGTCCCAGCACGGCTCGCCGCAGATCTTCGCACCCAGGCGCATGTAGGCCTTGAGCAGCGGTGGCATTTCGGCGATCACGTTCGATGGGATATCCAGCGACGGCAGCGGCTTCTTCGGTTCGGCGCGCAAGTGTTCGGTGCACAGATAACGTTCGCGCAGACGCTGCATGATCGCGTGGGCCTGCACGCCGCCGTCCTGCATCGGGATGCTCGCGCAACCCATCAGATAGCTGTAGCCGCCCTGATTCAACACTTCGGCCAGTTCACCCCAGAGCACGGCGATGGTGCCGCCGTTGCGGTAGGCCGGGTCGACGCAGGTGCGGCCGATTTCGAGGATCGGGCCTTGCAGATGGGCGAGGCCGTGCAGGCTGAATTCTTCTTCGCTGTAGAACTTGCCCAGGCTGCTGGCAGCGGTGTGATCGAGCAAACGGGTGGTGGCGACCAGACGTCCGGTGTTCAGGTCACGCACGCCGATGTGGCTGCAGTGAACATCATAGTCATCCATGTCCAGACCCAGCTCCGCGCCTTTCAGCTTGGCGTTGAACTCGCCGCTGAATACGCTGAAGCGCAAGGCCTGGGCTTGCTGCAAGGCCTCGGCGCCGATCAGGCGTTCGGCTTGCAGGCGGCGTTCATTGCCGGTGTCGCTGATGCGGGCGATCTGAGTCATTTGAATCTCCGTACGGGCCTTGAACCCGTCGTGGGTTGCAGCCGATCGACTTTCTTTATGCAGCCATGTTGTGCAAAGTCAGGCTATGTAGCCCCGGTGTCATCACCGTGAACGTTTGGTGATGCTTGTATGACAGCCCTCAAGGAGCCTCTTATGCCTTGGCCCAGCCTGCTCGAAAACCATGAACGCCTGCCCGCCGTCGCTGATCTGGCGGAAGGTTTCGCCACCTTGTTGCCGCAAGTGGGCAACGTGACGCCGTTCGAACTGGCGGTGGCCGGGGGGCGGCGGATGGCGACGCCGGGGCTGGCATTTCTGGTGGGGTATCAGGCGGCGTTGCGCATGCTCTGGCCGAGCGCGCCGCCGAGTCTTGGTGCGTTGTGTGCGACCGAGCAGCGCAGCCTGCGTCCCGCGGACATGCAGACCCGTCTCAGCGATTTGCGCCTGAGCGGGCGCAAGGATTTCGTCACCGCCGGGGACGCGGCGGACTGGCTGCTCATCGCCGCGCGCAGTGAAGAACCCGGCGAAACCCCGCGCCTGAGTCTGGCGGTGGTCTATCCCGGCGAGCCCGGCGTGCGCGTGGAAAAACTCCCGGCGCTGCCGCTGATGCCGGACATCAGTCACGGTCGGCTGCATCTGGACGGCGCGTTGTGCGAATTGCTCGCGGGCGATGGCTGGGACGCTTATGTGAAGCCGTTTCGTAGCCTGGAAGATGTCTATGTGCTGAGCGCGATGACCGCGTGGCTGTACGGTGTCGGTCAGGACAGCGGCTGGTCGCAGCCGCTGCTGTTGCGCTTGCTGGCGCTGTTGGCCGGGTGCGCGGAAGCGAGTCGCCAGGCACCGAACAACCCGGCCGGGCATTTGCTGTTGGGCGGTTTGTTTGCGCAGTTTGATGCGCTGAAGGGCGAGATCGATCAGGCGTTGGCCGAGGGTAGTCCGGAGTGGGCGCAGATGTGGCAGCGTGATCAGGGGGTGATGCAGTTGGCGGCCGGTGCGCGGGCCAAGCGCTTGGCCAAGGCTTTGGCGGTGGGCTGACTGGCCTCTTCGCGAGCAAGCCCGCTCCCACCCTTGGAATGCGTTTCAAATGTGGGAGCGGGCTTGCTCGCGAAGGCGGCGGCAAAAACACCACACATCTGTCATGTGGCAAGACTACCCTCAGCAGGTTCTCCCCAAGAGCCCTCACCATGCGCAAAAGCCTGTCCCTGTTTCTGCTGCTGATCAGCTTCACGGTCCAGGCCGAACAATGGCCCGGTGAGCAATGGCCGACTGACGCAAAAATCAGCGGCGCAGCGGTCGAGGCATTGGAGACCTACGCCTTCCCACCCCGCGACGACACTACCCGCCAGGGCATCCGCACGGACGCGCTGCTGATCATCCGCGACAGCCAGTTGATCTACGAACGCTACGCCGGCCCGACCCGTGCCGAGACCCCGCACCTGACCTGGTCGATCAGCAAAAGCCTGATGGCCACCGTGCTGGGTGTGGCCTATGGCGAAGGCCTGTTCAAACTGGATGATCCGGTCGCGAAGTTTTATCCGGCGCTGGAACAACACCCCACGATCACCGTGGCGGATCTGCTGCACTGGGCTTCCGGGCTGGACTGGCAGGAAGACTACGAATACGCGCCGCTGAAATCCTCGGTGGTGGCGATGCTCTACACCCGTGGGCACCGCGACATGCCCGCGTTCACTGCCAATCACGACGCTTATGCGCCGCCGGGGCAGACGTTCCGTTACTCCAGTGGCGACAGCAATCTGCTGGCGGCGGCGCTGAAGAACATGGTGGGCCCGCAGCGTTATCCCGACTATCCATGGACCGCGTTGTTCGAGCCGCTGGGCATCCGCCACGCCGTGTGGGAAACCGATGCCGGCGGTACGTTTGTCGCGTCCTCTTATGCCTATCTCACGGCGCGGGATCTGGCGCGGGTCGGTCTGCTGATGGCTCGCGACGGACGTTGGCACGACCGGCAATTGCTGCCCAAGGATTGGGTCGCTTTCAACCGCACTGCCTTTGCCGGCTACAAGGCGCATCAGGACGAAGCGGTGCCCGGTGGTCAGTGGTGGCTCAATCGCCCGGCGGATGGCGCCGCCGCGCCGTGGCCCGACGCGCCGCCCGACACCTTCGCCGCCCTCGGCCACTGGGGCCAGGCGCTGTATGTGATCCCCAGCGAGAAACTGGTGATCGTGCGTTACGCCGATGATCGCGACGGCAACTATCGCCATAACGAACTGCTCAAACGCGTACTCAAGGCGGTGCAGCCATGAAGCTGTTGAAGCGGGTGTTGCTGTTGGCGCTGATCGTGCTGCTCGGCTGGATCTGGCTCGAACGGGAAAACCTCTGGGCGTTCCCCGACATCATCAGCGCCTACACGGCCAAGGAATATTGTTCGTGTCGTTACGTGATGAACAACGATGCCGAATACTGCCGGGGTTATGTGAAACAGTGGCTGCCAACCAGCCACTTTAGCGATGACAGCGCGAGCAAAACCATCACCGTCAGCGGCATGGGCCGCAGCAATCGTGCCCAGTGGCTGGGCGAACGCCAGGGCTGCCGCCTCAATCCTCAAGTCAATAGATAACCCTGTGGGAGCGGGCTTGCTCGCGAATGTGGTGTGCCATTCAGTATTTGTGTTGACTGACTCACCGCCTTCGCGAGCAAGCCAGCTCCCACAGGAGGTTTCACCAATCGATAGATTTGCGGCGATCAGTTTGCAATAACGGCGTGGGCGGTTAAGGTTCGTGCAGGTTTATCGCCCCCACGAGTATTCAATGTTCAACCGCTCCCTCTATACAGCCTTCGCCAGTCTGCTGCTGACTGCCGCCGCGCTGCCGGCGCAGGCCAACTGGTATCTGGATGGCGAGTCGTCGCGGCTGTCGTTCGTCAGCACGAAAAACGCCCACATTTCTGAAGTGCAGCGCTTTCTGGTGCTGCACGGCAAGGTCGATCCGGATGGCCGCGCTGAAGTCGAAGTCGAGCTGGATTCGATCAACAGCGGCATCCCGCTGCGCGACGAGCGCATGCGCAAGGAGCTGTTCCAGATCGAGCAATTCCCCGAAGCGACCATCAGCACCCGGATCGACCTGCGCCCGATCAACGATCTGGCTCCCGGTGCGCAGCTGGAATTGCGTCTGCCGCTGACCGTCAACCTGCACGGCAAGCAACATGAATACCCGGCAGAGTTGCTGGCCACCCGTCTCGACGACCGGCGTTTTCAAGTGGTGACCCTGGAGCCGTTGGTGATCAACGCCGAGGATTTCGATCTGGCGCCGGGGCTGGAAACCCTGCGCAACCTGGCCGGCCTGTCGGCCATCAGTCTGTCGGTGCCGGTGGGTGCGGTGCTGATTTTCACGGCGCGCTGACATGCGCGGCGCGGTGTTTCCGTGGCGTGACGGCAACCGGTTCGAACTGTTGATCGACGGCCCGCAATTCTTCCCGCGCATGCTGGTGGAAATTGCCCGCGCCGAGGAGCAGGTCGAACTGGAGTTGTATCTGGTGGAGGCGGGCGCTTGTGCCGAGGCCGTGGTTCAGGCGCTGGTCCAGGCCGCCGAGCGCGGCGTGCGGGTACGCTGCCTGTTCGATGACTACGGCAGCCTCGCGTTTACCCTGCACCTGCGTCAGCGCCTGACCAAAGCCGGGGTCGAACTGCGTTTCTACAATCGCCTGAACTGGCGGCGCTGGGTCGGCAACTTCTATCGTGATCACCGCAAATTGCTGCTGGTCGATCAGCGTCTGGCGGTGGTCGGCGGCACCGGTGTTACCGATGAATTCTGGACACCGGGGCAGGGCAGCAGCGAGTGGCACGAAGTGATGGTGGAAATCAACGGCCCGCTGGTGCTCGACTGGCAAGTGCTGTTCGACCGCCAATGGATCGCCAACCGCCATCGCCGGGCCTGGAAACCGTCGGCGCATGTCGGCCTGCCACGCTTGCCCAAGGTCCCGGACATGGGCGAGGGCATGGGCCGCGTGGCCTATGCCGATGCCCGTCAGCATCGCGACATTCTGCAGTCGCTGTTTCGTGCACTGAACAGCGGGCAGAAGCGCATCTGGATGGCCACCCCGTATTTCCTGCCGACCTGGAAAATCCGTCGCTCGCTGCGCAAGGCAGCTGCCCGTGGTGTCGACGTCCGGTTACTGCTCACCGGGCCGCGCACCGATCACCCGTCGGTGCGTTACGCCGGCCATCGTTACTACCCACGCCTGCTCAAGGCCGGGGTGCAGATCTTTGAATATCAGCCGTGCTTCCTGCACCTGAAAATGGTCTTGGTGGACGAGTGGGTGAGCATCGGTTCGTGCAACTTCGATCACTGGAACTTGCGCTTCAATCTGGAGGCGAATCTGGAGGCACTGGACCCGTCGTTGACGGCAGCGGTGGTGCAGAGTTTCGAGAAGGATTTCGGCCTGAGTCAGCAGGTCAGTCTGGAAGAGTGGCAGCGCCGGCCGTTGTGGCGGCGAGTGAAGCAGCGGATCTGGGGGTGGGTGGATCGGCTGGTGGTCAACATTCTCGACAGACGCGGTTAATGCCAATTTCGAAACCAGTGGATTCCAATGTGGGAGGGGGCTTGCTCCCGAAGGCGGCATGTCATTCAGCATTGATTTAGCTGATACACCGCATTCGGGAGCAAGCCCCCTCCCACAAAGGCCCCTCTCACACGGGCATTGGTTACTGAATAATTACAGCAACTCAAAACTCTGCTGCGTCACATCCTGCGAATCCAGGCCGATCTGCACGTTGAACTTGCCTGGCTCGGCCGCGTACTTGAGCTGGGCGTTGTAGAACTTCAGGTCATCCTCGGTGATGGTGAAGTGCACGACTTTCTGTTCGCCGGCCTTGAGCATGACTTTCTGGAAGTTCTTCAGTTCTTTCACCGGGCGAATCATCGAACCGGCGACGTCCTGGATGTACAGCTGCACCACGGTTTCGCCGTCACGTTTGCCGGTATTTTTCAGGGTGACACTGGCATCGAGCTTGCCGGTCTTGTTCAGCGTGGTTGACGACAGCGCCATGTCGCTCAGCGTGAACTGGGTGTAGCTCAGGCCGTAACCGAACGGGAACAGGGGACCGGTGGTGTCATCGAAATACTGCGAGGTGTAGTTACCCGGTTTGCCCGGCGTGAACGGCCGGCCAATGCTCAGGTGGTTGTAGTAGGTCGGGATCTGGCCCACGGAACGCGGGAAGGTCACCGGCAATTTGCCCGACGGGTTGTAGTCGCCGAACAGCACGTCGGCGATCGCGTTACCGCCCTCGGTGCCGCTGAACCAGGTTTCCAGAATCGCATCAGCCGACTGATTCTCTTCGAGGATGGTCAGCGGACGGCCGTTCATCAGCACCAGTACCAGCGGTTTGCCGGTGGCTTTCAGGGCACGGATCAGCTCGCGCTGATTTTCCGGGATGTTCAGGTCGGTGCGGCTGGAGGATTCGTGGGACATGCCACGGGACTCGCCCACAGCGGCGACGATCACGTCAGCGTCCTTGGCCGCTTTCACCGCCTCGTCGATCAGCACGTTGGCCGGGCGCGGGTCATCGACCACTTCCGGAGCATCGAAATTGAGGAAGTTCAGGTAGTCGAGGATCTTCTTGTCGCTGGTGATGTTGGCGCCACGGGCGTAGATCAGGTTGGCCTTGTCGCCGATCACCGAGCTCATGCCGTCGAACAGGGTCACCGATTGCGCCGGCTTACCGGCGGCGGCCCAACTGCCCATCATGTCGATGGGGGCCTTGGCCAATGGGCCGACGAGCATGACTTTTGCGTCTTTCTTCAGCGGCAGGGTGTCGTTCTGGTTCTTCAGCAACACCATGCTGCGGCGTGCCACGTCACGGGCCTCGGCGCGGTGCAGACGGCTTTCGGCGTAGGTGTCGGCCGGATCATCCTCGGCCTTGCCGATGCGCAGGTACGGGTCCTTGAACAGGCCCATGTCGTACTTGGCGGCGAGCACTTCGCGCACGGCGTTGTCGATGTCTTTCTGCTCGATCTCGCCGGACTTGAGCAGCCCCGGCAGCTCTTTGCCGTACAGGGTGTCGTTCATGCTCATGTCGATGCCGGCCTTGATCGCCAGTTTTGCCGCTTCACGGCCGTCGGCGGCCACGCCGTGCTTGATCAGCTCGAAGATCGCCCCGTGGTCGCTGACGGCCAGGCCCTTGAAGCCCCAGTCCTTGCGCAGCAGGTCGTTCATCAGCCAGGTGTTGGCGGTGGCCGGAATGCCGTTGATCGAGTTCAACGCCACCATTACCCCGCCGGCACCGGCGTTGATCGCCGCGCGGTACGGTGGCAGGTAGTCCTGGTACATCTTCACCGGGCTCATGTCGACGACGTTGTAGTCGCGCCCGCCCTCGACCGCGCCATACAGGGCGAAGTGCTTGACGCTGGCCATGATGCTGTCAGCCGCGCTCGGCGTGTCGCCCTGATAGGCCTTGACCATCACTTTGGCAATGCGCGAGGTCAGGTAGGTGTCTTCACCGAACCCTTCGGAGCTGCGGCCCCAGCGCGGATCGCGGGAGATGTCGACCATCGGCGCGAAGGTGATGTCGAGGCTGTCGGCCGCGGCTTCCTTGGCGGCAACGCGCCCGGACTGACCGATGGCGTCCATGTCCCAGCTCGATGCCAGGGCCAGCGGAATCGGGAAAATCGTACGGTGACCGTGGATCACGTCGTACGCAAAAAACATCGGAATCTTCAGGCGACTGCGCATCGCCGCGTCCTGCATCGGACGGTTTTCCGGGCGGGTGATCGAGTTGAACGTACCGCCGATGTTGCCGGCGGCGATCTCTTTGCGGATCAACTCACGGGGCATTTCCGGGCCGATGCTGATCAGGCGCAACTGGCCGATCTTTTCATCGAGGGTCATTTGTTTCATCAGATTGCTGATGAACGCGTCCTTGTTTTCCAGGGGTACCGGGGTCGTGGCGGCCAATACTTGATGACTGGCCAGGCTGACGAACAGGCCCAGCAAACACAGCTTCTTCATGAATATTTTTCTCAAGGGCCCAAGCGGCAATGCAATGCCGGCCAGCCAAAAGTTAGGGAGCGACTATTGTTGTTCGGGTGCAGGCTCAAAATGACCGAGCCAAAAACGCCCGCCGACACTCGGCTGCGTTTGCGCAGGGCCTCTTTTTAGCCCATCGGCCCGTTGCAATCCAGTGGCGCGGCCGATTATGCCCCAACCGCTGATGCAGAAGGTTTCACGGTCGGTTTTTTATGAAATATGCCAGGGAGCATCACTTTGATGAATGTCAGTCCAACCTATCGCTCGCGTCTGCAGGTCGCCACGCTGCTGGTGCTTGCCACTTTGTTGACCGCATGCGGCATCAACAATATCCCGACCCTCGATGAACAGGCCAAGGCGGCCTGGGGCCAGGTCCAGAACCAGTACCAGCGCCGTGCCGACCTGATCCCCAACCTGGTGGAGACCGTCAGAGGCTACGCCAGGCATGAGGAGGCGACCCTGACCGCCGTGGTCGAGGCGCGGGCCAAGGCGACGTCGATCCAGGTCGATGCCAGCACCCTCGACAATCCGGAAAAACTCAAGCAGTTCCAGCAGGCTCAGGATCAGTTGAGTGGCGCGCTCAGCCGTTTGATGGTGGTCTCCGAGCGTTATCCGGACCTGAAGGCCAACCAGAACTTCCTTGCCCTGCAATCGCAGCTCGAAGGCACGGAAAACCGGATTGCCGTGGCGCGGCGCGATTTCATTCTGGCGGTGCAGAAATACAACACCGAGATCCGCACGTTTCCCGGGCGCCTCTGGCACAGCGTGATGTACAGCGACCTGCCGATTCGCGAAACCTTCGAAGCCACCACCCCCGGTGCGGAAAAGGCCCCGGAAGTGAAGTTCTGATTCGAGGTTGCCCATGCGTGTGTTGAAGATAGGCCTGGTGCTGATGCTCTGGCTGTTCGCCGTCAGCGCCCGGGCCGAGTTGACGTTCCCGGCGCTGAGCGGGCGGGTGGTGGACGAGGCGCAGATGATCGAGCCGTCGGTGCGCGCCCAGTTGAGCCAGCAATTGCAGGCTCACGAGCAGGCCACCGGCGAGCAACTGGTGGTCGTCACGGTGCCTGATCTGCAGGGCACCACCATCGAGGATTACGGCGTGCAACTGGGCCGGCACTGGGGCATCGGCCAGAAAGACAAGAACAACGGCGCGCTGCTGATCGTCGCCCGGGACGAGCGCAAACTGCGCATCGAAGTCGGTTACGGTCTGGAGGATCGGCTGACCGATGCGCAGAGTTCGGTGATCATTCATCAAGTGATCACCCCGGCGTTCAAGGCCGGCAATTTCAGCAAGGGCATCAGCGACGGCGTGGCGGCGATGCTGGTGGTGCTCGGCGGCAATCCTCTGGACGAACCATCGACGGTGTACGAGTCGAGCGGCGATCCGCAGAGCGATTTTGTCTCGCGGCATCCGCTGTTGTTCGTTTTTCTGGTGGTGTTGTTCATCCTGACCGTGTTTGTCTGCCAGATGCTCGGTATCCTTCCCGCCGGCCGTGGCGGCTCCGGAGGCGGGGGCGGTTTCGGCGGTGGTGGATTTGGCGGTGGCGGTGGAGGCGGGGGCTTCAGCGGCGGCGGGGGCAGTTTCGGCGGCGGCGGTTCGTCCGGCGGCTGGTGAACACACAACAATAATGATCAGGCACTTTTCGACATGGCATTACTGACTGAACACGAACAACGCAAAGTCGCCGAGGCGATTGCCCGGGTCGAGCGCGACACCGACGCCGAACTGGTCACCGTGCTGGCGGCCCGCGCCGATGACTACGCGTACATTCCGCTGCTGTGGGCCAGCCTGCTGGCGCTGCTGGTGCCGGGCATCGTCCATTACCTGACTGGCTGGCTGACCATGCACAGCCTGTTGCTGGTGCAATGGGGGCTGTTCATCGTCCTGTGCCTGCTGTTTCGCCTGCCGAAGATCACCACCCATCTGATCCCGCGCCGCGTGCGCCACTGGCGGGCATCGAATCTGGCGCGGCGGCAGTTTCTCGAACAGAACCTGCACCACACCGTCGGCAGCACGGGCATGTTGATCTTTGTCTGCGAGGCCGAGCGCTATGTGGAGATTCTGGTGGATGAGGGGATTTCCCGGCGGCTGGACAACAAGAGTTGGGACGCGATTGTCGCCGCGTTCACCGAGCAGGTGCGGCAGGGGCGCACGCTTGAGGGCTTTGTGACGTGCATCGAGGCCTGCGGTGAATTACTCAAGGTGCACGTGCCGGTGACGCAGGTGAGGAATGAATTGCCCAATCGGTTGGTGGTGCTGGCCTAGAAGCCCCTCACCCCAGCCCTCTCCCGGAGGGAGAGGGAGCCGACCGAGATGTCTTGCGCTCGACATCGGCCTGAGAAACCGAGTCGATTATGGATTCAAAGGCACTCTTTCAAGTCGGTGAACCTCTTCAGTATCCCCCAATCAGTCCCCTCTCCCTCCGGGAGAGGGTTAGGGTGAGGGCGCTTTTAAAGCCGTTGGGTAAATAAGAACGTGTCCCCAACTCCCATCCCCCCTAAAATACCCGCCATTCCCGTTTCGCCCCGCCCGAGGCCGCTTGTTCATGTCCGTTACCGCCCCATCCGCGCCGTCTGCCAAACCCGCGCCCGATCATCACGCCCAGTTCATCGAGCTGCTGCAAACCAGCCTCGAACACACCGGCTTCATCAAACTGGTGCTGGCCAAGTACGTGGGTGAAGAGGCGGATCTGCAGCGGATCATCATCAAAGCGGTGACGGTCAAGGCGCAGCCAAACCTGTCGTTTGTCTATCGCTACAAGACCCGTGACATCACCAAGAATCTGCCGCTGAGCGAAGGCGTGGCGGTGATTGCCGAGCTGTTGCCGGCCGCGTTCAAGAATGCGCATTTGCTGACCTTGACCGACGAAGCCCAGCTCGAATACAGCAAAAAGGGCAAGAGTTCACTGTTCAAGAGCAAACCTCAGCAATTGCGTGAAGCGCCGTCCGCCGAGCACAACCGTGAGAAAAACCGTTTTCTGGACCTGGGCCGGCCGTTCCTCAAGGACCTGGGCGTGACCAACGCGCAGCACGAGCTGATCCCGGCGATGTCGCGCAAGTGGAAGCAGATCAACAAGTTCATCGAAGTCTTCAGCCATGCGCTGACCTCGTCACCGCTGGCGCTGGATAAACCGGTGCGGGTGGCGGACTTCGGTTCGGGCAAGGGCTACCTGACGTTCGCGATTCACGATTACCTGCGCAACACGCTCAAGGCCGAAGGCGAAGTCACCGGCGTCGAGCTGCGCGAAGAGATGGTCAACCTGTGCAACGCCGCCGCGGCGAAACTGGAGCACCCGGGACTGGTGTTCAAGTGCGGTGACGTGCGCAGCGTGGCGCCGAGCGAACTGGACGTGATGATCGCCCTGCATGCCTGCGACATCGCCACCGACTACGCGATTCACACCGGCATCCGCTCGGGCGCGTCGATCATCATGTGCTCGCCGTGCTGCCACAAACAGATCCGCCTGCAGATCCAGAGCCCGGCGCTGCTCAAGCCGATGCTGCAATACGGTCTGCACCTGGGCCAACAGGCGGAAATGGTCACCGACAGCCTGCGTGCACTGTTCCTCGAAGCCTGCGGTTACGAGACCAAAGTGTTCGAATTCATCTCGCTGGAACACACCAACAAGAACAAGATGATTCTCGCGGTGAAACGCGCCGAGCCGGTGGACCCGGCTCAGTTGCTGGTGAAGATTCAGGAGCTCAAGGATTTCTACAACATCAGCGAGCACTGTCTGGAAACGCTGCTGCGCGCCGACGGCTTTCTCGCCTGACCTTGTGGGAGCGAGCCTGCTCGCGAAGGCAGACTGCCAGCCAAGGATGCTGCTGGCTGTTATGGCCCCTTCGCGAGCAGGCTCGCTCCCACATGGGGTTTGATGGCGGTCTTGCGCCCGAGCATCACAGTGGCAATCACCCCGCAGGCAAACACCCAGGTAATCGGCTCGACATGTTCACCAAAGAACAGCGCCGAAAACGCGATGGTGAAGAAGATCTGCAGCAACTGGATCTGACTGACCCGCGCGATCCCGCCCATCGCCAACCCGGCGTACCAGGCGAAGAAACCGAGAAACTGTGAGAACAGTGCCACGTAGCCGAACGCCCACCAGGCCTTGGCTGACACTGCACCGTGATGTTGCAGCGCCAGATACAACACTGGCCCGATCAGCAGCGGCGTCGACAGTACCAGCGCCCAGCAGATCACCTGCCAGCCGCCCATTTCCCTGGCCAACCGGCCACCCTCGGCATAACCCAGACCGCCGACGGCAATCGCGCCGAGCATCAACAAGTCACCGGCCTGAATGCTCCCGGCTCCGGTGTACAACGCGTAGCCGAGCACCAGCGCACTGCCCAGTGCGGCGCAGGCCCAGAAGGCTTTCGACGGCCGCTCGTGGGACAGCCACGCCGCATACAGCGCCACGCACAGCGGCTGCAAACCGTTGACCAGCGCGCCGTGGGACGCCGGCAAGGTCTGCATGGCCCACGCCGACAGCACCGGGAAGCCAAGAATCACCCCGGCGATCACCAGGCTCAGGCCTTTGATCTGCTGCCAGCTCGGCCACTTCTCGCGCCGCCAGAGCAACAACGCTGCCGCGGGAATCGCCGCGAACAGCGCGCGGCCGAGGCCGTTGAGCAGCGGATGCAGTTCCTGCACCACAATCCGGGTGAAGGGCAGGGTCAGGCTGAAAATCACAACCCCGAGCAGGCCGAGGGCCATGCCGGTGTTTTCGCGCGAGGACATGATGGGGGACCAGATAGAAGGTGGCAGGGGATTGCCTTAATCAAGCCATAAACCGGGCGGCTCGGGCTGTTACAGCTAGGCACAGACTTAGGCGTACAGTTTGCGGACGCTATCGCGAGCAGGCTCACTCCTACAATTGGAATGCATTCCCCTGTAGGAGTGAGCCTGCTCGCGAAAAACGATAACGCGGTCTTCGAGGTAGTAGCCGGTTGTTACCCGGCCCAACGGATAAGGTCTACCTTGAATACTCCTGCAAGCCCATTCCCAGAGGAGTCCTCCCATGGCCGCAAAAAAAATCCTGATGCTGGTCGGCGATTACGTCGAAGACTACGAAGTGATGGTGCCGTTCCAGGCCCTGCAAATGGTCGGTCACACTGTGCACGCCGTGTGCCCGGACAAGGTTGCGGGCAAGACCGTGCGCACCGCGATCCATGACTTCGAAGGCGACCAGACTTACAGCGAGAAACCCGGTCACCTGTTCGCCCTCAATTTCGACTTTGCCAAGGTCACCGAGGCCGATTACGACGCGCTGCTGATCCCCGGCGGTCGTGCGCCGGAATACCTGCGCCTGAACGAAAAAGTCCTGGAGCTGGTGCGCGCCTTCGACAAGGCCGGCAAGCCGATTGCTGCGGTCTGCCACGGTGCGCAATTGCTGGCAGCGGCCGGCGTTCTCGAAGGTCGCGAGTGCAGCGCCTATCCGGCCTGCGCCCCGGAAGTTCGGCTGGCCGGTGGCACGTTCATCGATATCCCGGTGACCGACGGCCACGTTCAGGGCAATCTGGCGACTGCGCCAGCATGGCCGGCGCATCCGAACTGGCTGGCCGGTTTCCTCGGTTTGCTTGGCACCAAAATCACCCTGTAACGAGGATTCGCCGATGTGCGAGCTCTACGTCAAGGCCGACCCGATTCTCTACGAATCCCGCTCGCGCTCGTTGCGCATCTGCGGCGTGGTGACGACCCTGCGCCTGGAAAACCAGTTCTGGGACATCCTCAGCGAAATCGCCGAAGTCGATGGCATGACCACCAACCAGTTGATCGCCAAGCTGTATGAAGAGGTGATGGATTATCGCGGGGAGGTGGTGAATTTCGCTTCGTTCCTGCGGGTGAGTTGCACGCGGTATCTGAGTCAGCGACGGGTGAGTGCGCCGGAGTTGTCGGTGGTGCGGGCGGGGGTGAAATAGCCAACACCGGGGTGACGCCTTCGCGAGCAGGCTCGCTCCCACATTGATTGCCGAGTGCTCACCTATTTTTGTGATCACTGGAGATCTACTGTGGGAGCGGGCTTGCTCGCGAAGAGGCCACTACAGGCGACAGAAGTCTCGGGCTGGTCTTTACTTTGAAGCGCAAAACCTCTCAACCGCCAAGGAGAAACGCGCATGTCCGGATGGTACGAAGTGAGCAAAAGCAGCAACGGCCAGTTCAGGTTTGTGCTGAAGGCCGCCAACGCCGAAACCATTCTTACCAGCGAGCTCTACACCACCCGCGCGGCTGCCGACAACGGCATTGCTTCCGTGCAGACCAACAGCCCGCTGGATGAGCGCTACGAGAAAAAGACCACCAAGGATGGTCATCCTTACTTCAACCTCAAGGCTGCCAACCATCAGATCATCGGCAGCAGCGAGTCGTACTCCAACGATGCCGCGTGTGCCAAAGGCATCGCGAGCGTCAAGGCCAATGGGCCGAGCAAAGTGATCAAGGACAAGACCTTGCCGGTGCTCTGAAGAACACTTAAGAGCAAAAATGTGGGAGCGGGCTTGCTCGCGAAGGCGTCGTGTCAGTCGACATCTGCAGTGACTGATCCACCGCTTTCGCGAGCAAGCCCGCTCCCACATTAAGTTTGTGTGTCAGCGCAGGGTGTTGAGGATTGCTTTTAGCTGAGCTTGCCCAGCTTCGCTCAACGGAAACACCGGCAAGCGCGGATCACCAACCTCCAGCCCCGTCTCGCGCAATCCGGCCTTGATCGTCGCCGGCAAACCGCCCTTGAGGATGAAGTCCAGCAGCGGCAACTGGCGGTAGAACAACTCGCGTGCCTGCTGCAGATCACCGGCCAGAGCGGCCGCATACAGATCCAGGTTCAACTGCGGGATCAGGTTCGGCGCGGCGGTGCACCAACCCTTCGCCCCGGCGGCAAACGCTTCCAGTGCCAGCGGATTGCAGCCGTTGTAGAACGGCACCTGGCCTTCACCGAGCAATTGCAGTTTGTGCATGCGCTGAATGTCGCCGGTGCTCTCCTTGACCATGGTCACGTTTTCCACGCCATTGACGATGCGCAGAATCAGCTCGACCGACATGTCGGTGCCGCTGGTGGCTGGGTTGTTGTAGAGCATGATCGGCACACCGACGCTGTCGCCGATGGCGCGGTAGTGCGCGAGGATTTCCGCTTCAGTCAGCTTCCAGTACGACGCCGGCAGCACCATCACCACGTCGGCGCCATGGGCTTCGGCGAAGCGTGCGCGGCGTACGGCTTTGGCGGTGGTCAGGTCGGACACGCTGACGATGGTCGGCACCCGTTTGCCCACGTGCTTGATGCTGAACTCGGCGACCTGATCCCATTCGGCGTCGCTGAGGTAAGCGCCTTCGCCGGTGCTGCCGAGCGGGGCGATGGCATGGACGCCGCTGTCGATCAGACGATCGATCGATTGGCCGAGCGCCGGCAGATCGAGGCCTTCGCCGTGGGTGCTGAACGGGGTGATGGTGTAGCCGATGATGCCGTGAATATTGGACATGATGAGTCTCCGGAAAAAGCTGAAATCAGTTCAGGCAATCGGCGTGTTGGCGCAGGTTCTGCCGGGCGTAGTAGTTGAAGGCGGCGGCGTGGCGTTTGGGTTTCGACACCCAGTCATGGGCCTCGCGCCCCAGCGCCGGAATGATCGGTTTGATCGTACCGGCGGCCATTGCCAGCAACTGCAGTTTGGCGGCGCGCTCGATCAGTTGGGCGATGACACAGGCTTCTTCGATCGTGCTGCCGGTCGACAGCTGGCCGTGGTGCGACAGTAGAATCGCGCGCTTGTCGCCCAGTGCACCGGCAATCAGTTCGCCCTCTTCGTTACCCACCGGCACGCCCGGCCAGCCTTCGAGAAACGCGCAGTCGTCGTACAGCGGGCACAGGTCCATGTGGGAAATCTGCAGCGGCACTTCCAGCATCGACAGCGCGGCAATGTGCGTCGGATGGGTGTGGATGATGCAGTTCACGTCCGGCCGGGCGCGGTAGACCCAGCTGTGGAAACGGTTGGCCGGGTTGGCCATGCCGTGCCCTTCGAGCACTTCCAGGTCTTCGTTGACCAGCAGCAGATTGCTCGCGGTGATTTCATCGAAACCCAGGCCCAGTTGCTGAGTGTAATAGGTCCCCGGTTGTGGGCCGCGAGCGGTGATCTGTCCGGCCAGACCGGAGTCATGACCGCTCTCGAACAGGATCCGGCAGGTCAGCGCCAGCTTTTGCCGGTCAGTCCACGTATTATCCGCCAGGGTGTTTTGCATCTGGGTCAGCGCTTGCTTGACCAGTTGCTCTTTGGGTAGTGCTAATGTCTTGGCCATGTCTGTGTCCTTTGGGTGATTGCAAATGACACTAAAGAGCCTATATGACACAAAGTGTCATAAGCAAGCATCAATCGTCGTTTCCTTGATGGAATAACTGCTGCGCATGTCTATCCGTTTGAAATTGTTGAGAAAAAAACTTGGCGTGACACTTGAGGCGCTGGCGGAAAAATCCGGCATGACCAAGAGTTATCTGTCGAAGGTCGAGCGCGGGCTGAACACCCCGTCGATTGCGGCCGCGCTGAAACTGGCGAAGGCACTGAACGTGAAGGTCGAGGAATTGTTCTCCGAAGACAACGTCAGCCTCGACAGCTACAGCCTGGTACGCAGCCACGAACGCCAGTCACTGGCGGCCAACGATCAGAGCCCGGGGTATGCGGTGCTGGCGCATCAGGTCAGCGAACGCAACCTGCTGCCGTTCATCATCTACCCGCCGCGCGAATTCACCGACAAGATCTTCAAGGAGCACTTGGGCGAGGAGTTTCTGTTCGTCCACGAAGGGCAGGTGGAAGTGGATTTCATGAACGAGCGGGTGCTGCTCGAACGTGGCGATGCGCTGCACTTCAACGCGCAGAAGCCGCACCGGATCAGGTCGGTGGGCGAGGTGCAGGCGCAGTTGCTGGTGGTGGTGCACAGCAGCGAAGAATGAGTTGGCCCCAAAAGCTTCGCGAGCAAGCCCGCTCCCACATTTGGAATGCATTCCCCTGTGGGAGCGGGCTTGCTCGCGAAAGCGTCAGTCCGGTTTACATCAAACCTCGACCGGCACCGACAACTTCGGATTACCCAACGCATGCGTCTTCGCATCAAAAAACCGCAACTCAACCCCGGTCCCTTCGAACACCTTCGCGTAATGCCGCTTCTGATGCTGAATGAACGCCGCACTGCGCGGATAAATCGAGATCGCCACGCTCGCCGGTTTCGCCAGACGCAGCGCCCTGACGATGTGAGCATCCTGCTCGCCCAAGGCATGACCGAAGATGCACAGGTTCTGCGCGTGTCCCAATAACTGCTCATAACAGAACGACAGATAATCCGAACTGCGGATGGTCTTGAGCTTGTCTGCGCTCGGCCCTTCGTTGACGAACAGCGGCACGTCGTCGAGCGTCTTGATTGTGTTGTTGATCGCGAAACTGCCGAGCAGGGTGCCCTCGGTCGAGGTCAGTTTGCGCGCGGCGCCGTCCTGATTGCGCACCAGGTGCAGCCCGCCGTGCAGATACAACAGACGCGGTTTGGCGCTGCTGCTTGCGCTCAGATCGAAACTGGCGTCGGGACCGTTGAACAGGTCGTCGATCGCCTCGCTGCGGTGCTGGATCGCCCAGTAGCTGAGCAGGTCGTAATTGGTGGTGAACACCGTGCGATACCGCGCCAGTTCTTCATTGAGCGTGGCCAGGGTCGAGGCCTGCACCAGGCGCCATGGAATGTGCACGGCGTGCACGCTGTTGATCAGCGCTTCCTTGATCGCATAGTAGCGATTGCGCGGTGCCGCCGAGCTGACGGCCAACGCCTTGTTGACCCGGCTGGTGGTTTTCAGCGCGCCGAGTACCTGCTCGAAGCTGCGCGTCTGCATCGCGTCGAACACGCTCAGCTCCGATGGGCTCAGCGGTTTCTCCTCCACGGTGCGCGCGTTTTCGAACAGCGAGTCATAGCCAAAATCGTCCCACACCGCGCGGCTGGCGCCATTGCCCACCAGCAGACCGTTGAAGTCGGCGGTGGCGCGCAGGGCGCTCCAGTCTTCGAGGGTGGCGTCGACGTCCAGAAAATCGGTCATTGCGTGGGCAGTCTCAAAACAAAGGGCGGATGGACGGCGACTTTATCACGAGCGGGCATTGAGCCAGATCAACATCGGTGGTGACCGATCAGTCGATCCTGTGCACATCCGCCGGATCGGAGCAGTCGATTCGGCCCCAGTCAGGAGACGCGCATGAGCAGCACCTTTTTCATTCCGGCGGTAAACATCATGGGCAATGGATGCCTCGACGAGGCCATGGTTGCGATCCGCAACTATGGGTTTCGCAAGGCGCTGATCGTCACCGACGCGGGGCTGGCCAAGGCTGGCGTGGCGACCATGCTTGCCGAAAAACTGGCGATGCAGGACATCGATTCGGTGATCTTCGATGGCGCCAAACCCAACCCGAGCATTGCCAATGTCGAGTCCGGGCTGGGGCTGCTCAAGGAAAGTCGTTGCGATTTCGTGGTGTCGCTGGGCGGCGGTTCGCCCCATGACTGCGCCAAGGGCATTGCCCTGTGTGCGACCAACGGCGGGCAGATCCGTGACTACGAAGGCGTCGATCAATCGAGCAAGCCGCAGCTGCCGCTGATCGCCATCAACACCACCGCCGGCACTGCCAGCGAGATGACCCGTTTCTGCATCATCACCGACGAATCGCGCCACGTGAAAATGGCCATCGTTGATCGTAACGTCACGCCGCTGCTGTCGGTCAACGACCCGGCGCTGATGGTTGCCATGCCGAAAAGCCTGACCGCCGCCACCGGCATGGACGCGCTGACCCATGCCATCGAGGCCTACGTCTCAACTGCGGCCAACCCGATCACCGATGCCTGCGCACTGAAGGCCATGACCCTGATCAGCAACAACCTGCGCCTGGCCGTGCGGGACGGCAGCGATCTCGCCGCGCGGGAGAACATGGCCTACGCGCAATTCCTCGCCGGCATGGCGTTCAACAACGCCTCGCTCGGCTACGTGCACGCGATGGCCCACCAGTTGGGCGGTTTCTACGACTTGCCCCATGGCGTGTGCAACGCCGTGCTGCTGCCGCATGTGCAGACCTTCAACGCGCTGGTCTGCGCCGAACGCCTGACTGACGTCGCCCATGCGATGGGTGCGGACATCCGTGGTTTCAGCCCGGAGGAGGGCGCTCAGGCGGCGATCAACGCGATCCGTTGCCTGGCCAGGGATGTCGATATTCCCGGCGGCCTGCGTGAACTCGGCGCCAAGCTCAGCGATATTCCAGTGCTCGCCACCAACGCGTTGAAAGACGCGTGCGGCCTGACCAACCCACGGGCGGCGGATCAGCGGCAGATCGAGGAGATTTTCCGTAACGCGTTTTAAGGGCTGACGCGCGTCGGCGTGAATCTCACACAGAGCATCGCGCCGACTGCAAGCAAACTGCATAACAGTGCCAGCGGCCACGCCGAAGGGCTAGCGACAAGACTGGCAATTGCGCCGATCATTGCCGCCATCAGTTGATGAATAAATCCGCTCAACGCCATTGCGTAAGCACCCGCAATCGGTGCGCCATCGTTGGCACGGGACAGGCTGATCGGGTAGTTCAGCGATTGTCCGAACACCGCTACGCAATAGGGCAGCCACAGCATCAGCGCGACGGAACTGGCTGTCAGACTGCCCAGCAGCATCACTCCGCACCCCGCCATCACCAGCACCACGCCCAACGTCATCAACCGGTGTTGACCCGTGCGCAGAACGAAGCGATTGACCACCAGTGCCCCGAGAAAGTATGCGGCACTGATCGGCCAGCCGAGCAGACCATAATCCACCGTAGACCAATTGAACGGTCCTTGCAGGATCAGTGGCGCAGCCGTGTTGAAGGCGATGATCACCCCGTAGCCGAGGCCTCCGGCCAGTGCCGGCAACAGGAACGCGCGATGGATCAGGATGCGCCGGTAAATCATCCATGCCGAAGCATTGGTTTGCGCCTCCTCCAATGTCGCAAAATTGACCCGGGATACGATCATGGCCATCAGCAGGCACGTGATGCCGAGCAAGTAGAAGATTGCCTGCCAGCCCAGCGTGACCTGAATGATCGAACCCAGGTACTGGCCGATGCCTAGAGCCACCACGAACGAAATCGAAATCCATGACAACGCCTTGGCCAGCAGGTCGCCGCGAAAACTGTCGCGAATCAGCACCCGTGCCATCACCGAAATCCCGCTGGCGCCGACGCCCTGAATCAGGCGCAGTAACAGGAACGACTCCAGCGTCGAACCCAGCGGCAACGCCAGGTTCGCCACGCCATACAGCCCCAATGCTGCGAGTAACACAGGTTTGCGCCCGATACGCTGGGCCAGTGATCCCCAAAGCAGCATTGGCAGCGCCATGCCGACCAGATAAATCGATAAACCCCACGCCACTTGCGCAGGCCCCGCATGCAGATGGCCGGCAATCTCCGGCAGCGCTGGAAGGTAAATACTCATGCCCAACTGTGCGAGGAACACAGTGCAGCAGGTGATAAGAAGGGTGGCGCTGGCGTTCATCGATCGTCCCTGGCTCAGATGTCGAAATCGACGCGGTGTGTGCGCAACAATTCGCTGACTACATCGCAGAAACGTCGGATCAGCGACGGCTCCATATCAGCACGCAAGGTTACCCGAATGGCCGCTTTACCTTGGGCAACTACCGGGAAAAATACTGCGCTGGTGAAAAAGCCTTGCTCGGCCAGCTCGCTGGCGATGCGATTGGCCAGATCCGCCTGGCCGCAGTCGATCAAGCGGATTGCCATCGCGCTGTGGCATTGCTCTGTACTGATCAAACTGTCGAAGAGGCGGATATTAGCCTGGAGGCGGGCCTGCAGAGCGGCGAATTCGGCGGTGTAATGTAGACGAATTGACGCTCGTCCGGCGCCGATTGCCGCACAGTTGAGACTTTGTGACCAATTGCTCGGGCCGCCATAACGCTGGATGATTTTTTTCTGGCGCTGGTTGCCAAGCATCACCAGTCCACCACTGGCGCCAAATGACTTGGCCAGCGACGCGACGATCACGCAGTCATCTTCCAGCGTCTGGATTCTCGGGCGTATCAGACCGACGCCGTTATGGCCCACGGCTGACAACGCGTGTGAATCATCCAGATAAAGAAACAGCCCGTAACGATCCTTGAGGTACAGCAGGCCTTCCATGTTGGACACGCCGCCCATGCTGTAAGCGCCATCGCCAATATAGGCCACACGACCATATTGCTGGCAGATCTTTTCTAGAAAATTCATATCGTTGTGTGGACAGGTCATCACCCGGGTTTCGTCGGCGCATGCAGCTTTCAAGTGATTCATCGAGTAATGCGCTTGACGGTCAAAGACCATCACTGGCGGGCGATTCTCGGTCAATACACCGCTGGCCAGCAGCGGCAAGATCCCCGCACTTGCAGCGCTGCAGGACAGGGTCGTCAGGCACACTGCATCGAACAACTGCGAAAGTTCGGTTTCGTATTTTTCGAGAATCCCCAGCTTGCAGCGATTTTTCGAGTTGGCGATGCGCAAGGTGCCGGTTTCCTGCAGTGCGGCGATTGCACCTTCGAGCAAGGCAGGGTGGTGATCAAGGCCAAGGTAGGACGTGGTACAGAAGTGTTGTAATTCCCGTCCGTATTGATCGAGCAGGTGGTTGGAACCCATGACCTCGACATTGAGCCCGGCGACTTTTCCGAGCTCGGCGTTTTCCCAGTCCTGGTTTGCCAGGGCGATAACTTTTCGATAGTTGGAATAAAGGTTTGGTGCTTGCTGTGTATGGTTCATCGGGGCATCCCTTGAGCGTGGCAATCCGTGGGTCGTTGCAATTTGTGTGTATTGCCAGACTTTACGGAACACGACTTCGGGCCTGAATCAGACACTTCCTGCAATACTGAGCGGAATTGGATATTTGCTTGTAGGGCGATGTTCTGATGGGGTGTCGGGCGCCTCCGAATCCTACCCGGCAGGTGCCAGATTCCTGCTCGCCGCCTCACCAAACTGAATCAACACCACCCCGCCAATCAGCAACAATGCGCCCAACACCCGCGACATCGACAGCTGTTTTTCCACCAGCCCAAACAACCCGAAGTGATCGAGCAGCATCGAAGCAATCACCTGCCCGGCCAACGCCAGCGCAACAAACCCCGAAGCGCCGAGCTTTGGCAACAACATCACCGCCAGCGCCACAAAACACACGCCAAACGCACCGCCAGCCCACATCCATAGCGGTACCTTGCTGATTATCCCGAGCGACGGCAGCGGCAGGCGCAACGCCAGAATTACCGGTAACAACACCAACACACTCACCAGCAACGAGGCCAAGGTTGCCCATAGCGGATGGCCAAGCCCCCGCGCCAGATTGCTGTTGATCGCACTTTGAAACGGCACCACTGCCCCGGCAAACGCGGCCAACAGCAACAAACCGGTCCACTGCAACGTACTCATGATCACTCTCCAACAGGTTTTGCTGGACTCTAAGGTATTCGTCGCACAGATTTAAATTCCGTTTTGTCATCCAGAACATGCACAAGATGAATGACCTGCGCCGGATCGATCTCAACCTGTTGGTGGTCCTCGACGCCTTGCTCTGCGAGCAACACGTCACTCGCGCCGCCGAGCGGCTACACCTTAGTCAACCGGCGGTCAGCCATGCGCTGGCGCGTCTGCGCGACTTGCTCGGCGATCCGCTGCTGGTGCGCGCCGGTTCGACGCTGGTGCCCACGGCGCGGGCGCTGGAACTGGTTGCGCCACTGGCCGAAGCGTTGGCCCAAGTGCAATCGCTGCTGGCGCCCAATGCTTTCGATCCGGCCACTGCGCGGCGAACCTTTCGTGTGGCGATGTCCGACTACGGTGCGGCCATCATCCTGCCCGGGCTGATCCGCATCTTGCGCCGCGAGGCGCCGGGCATCGACCTGCAGATCAGCCATGCCAGCCGCGAGGGCATGCTGGAGGGTGTGCTCAACGGTGACATCGATTTGGCCGCCGGGGTGTTCCCGGAAATGCCCAACGAGTTGCGCAGCAGCGTGCTGTTCGAAGAGCGCTACGTCTGCCTGCTGGATCGCCGCAGCTTGCCAGCCAACGGTGTGCTGGATTTGCCGACCTACCTGTCGCGCCCGCATGTTCTGCTGGAGATGCGCGGCAGCGGCACCCCGGAAATCGAACGGGCGCTGACCTCATTGCGCGAACGCCGCCGCGTCGCCATCAGCCTGCCGCACTGGAACGTCGCGCCGCAGTTGATCAGCGGTACGGATCTGATTCTCACGGTGTCGTCGCGCAGCGTGCGCGAGATTGATCAGCAGGAATTGATTGTGCTGCCGCCACCGTTCGAGATTGCGCCGTTCACGTTTGTGCTGGCGTGGCATAAGCGCCGGGGTGGGGATCAGGCGTTGAACTGGTTGAATCGCCGGATTGAGGAGGGGATAGTGCGCGGCTGAAAACGTTATCAAGGAGTGGGGTGTGACAGTGAAGTCTGGATGGATCGGCTGGGTGGCCCTGAGTGGGTGGTTGATGGCGGGGCAGGTGTTGGCTGATTGCGTGCCAACACCGATGGCAGGAGATCTGGATCTTTCTGTCTGCAAGGAGTGGCCTGCATATCCAGGATTAACCATCAACGCCACTGCACAGTTTAAGCGCGGATCCCCATCTGATGACCCAGAAGCGCTGAGTACCTACGATTTCGACTTGTCCGTTCTGGACACCGCTCAATCGAAGCCCATTGCGACTTATTACAAAGCGGCTGCATTTGTATTGGATGGCGTCAGTTTGCGAGAAATAACGCTCGATACGGCTCGCTACACACTGACTACCGATCTTCGTGCCTTTGGCGTACGTGCGTTATCCACTAATGGATCCCGGATCAATCCGATGGAAGAAAACCTGCTTTCGCTCTACGTGAAAGAGGGCGAAAAATTGCGCCCGGTATTGGATAAATTAGTGGTTTATCGGTATGGCGGCGAGTGGGATGGTGACTGCGAAGGCGAGCGATATGAGATTTCAAGAACGGTAGAAATCGCTAAAACGAGCTCTCACGGCTATGCAGATCTGATTGTCAAAACCTTGGAGAAAGACACAACAAGTGTGGGGACGGGAGACGCATGTAAAACTGAAACCACTGACAACAAACCCGTTTTGACAACATTGTACTACGACGGAAAATCCTACGTTTTGCCAAACGGTTTCCAAGGCCTGTAACCCGCTAGCCAAATACGACACTTATCAAGGAAGAACCATGCTTAACCCCACCAGACTCCTGATCGCCCTCGGTTTGCTGGCCATCACCCCCCACGCCCACGCCGCCTGCATCACCAAAAGTTTCGACGGTAAATCCATGTCGCGCTGCAACGTCTGGCCGGCGTTCCCGAGTCAGGCGATTTCGGTCAAATCCACCTACCTGGCCGACTCCGGTGGTGACGATGCCGGGGCGTTTGATCTGGACCTGGCGCTCCTCAATGCGAGTAACGCCAAACCCATCGCCACCTATCGGAAGCCGGGCGCCTACAACTCCGATGCCGTGCGCCTGGATGATGTACGCATCGACACGGCGCGCTACCGCCTGACGCCGGATATCCGCGCGTTTGGGCTGCGCGCGAAATTCGTGCACAGTTCCCATGCCATTCCCTATGAAAAAACCGATCTGGCGCTGTATGTGCGCGAGGGCGACGAGTTACGTCCGGTGCTTGAGGGCCTGGTGGTCTTCAAGGACAACGGTGAGTTCGCGAATGACTGCGAGGGCTACAGCAAGAAAATCCGCCGAACGCTCGAGATCGCTCCAACGAGCCACAATGGTTTTGCCGATCTGATCGTCACCACCAGCGGCAGCAAAATGAAAAACACCCGGTCCGGCAGTCAGTGCGTTTCGAAAACCACCGAGCTGAAGAAAAAGCAGATCACCCTGACGTACGATGGCCAGCAGTACAACGTCCCTGAAGACCTCAGAGGTTACTGACCCATGCTCACCGGCCTCAACCACCTGACCATCGCTGTCAGCGATTTGCCCCGCAGCCTGGCGTTCTATCGCGATGTATTGGGTCTGCGCGTCGAAGCCACGTGGGACGCCGGTGCCTATCTGTCGCTGTCGGGGCTGTGGTTGTGTCTGTCGCTGGATGCGCAGCGCAGCGGCGAGCCGTCCGTCGACTACACCCATTATGCGTTCAGCCTGGCTGAGGCGGATTTCCCGCTATTCGCGCAGAAGCTAAGAGCGGCGAACGTGCGGGAGTGGCGCGACAACCGCAGCGAAGGTGCGTCGTTCTATTTCCTTGACCCCGATGGTCACAAACTAGAGGCTCACGTCGGCGATCTCGCCTCGCGACTGGCAGCCTGTCGGCATAAACCGTACTCGGGCATGCGTTTTTACGACGCATCGTGATCAGGCGTTGCGGGCTGATATAGACTGGCCATCATTTGTACTGGCGCCAGCAGGTTTTCCATGACTCCATCGCTGCTAATGGCCGTTCTGGCCTCGGGTTTCATATACGGCATCACGCCCGGGCCGGGTGTTCTGGCGGTGTTCGGCATCGGTGCGGCGCATGGGCGACGGGCCGGGGCCGGGTTTCTTTGTGGGCATTTGCTTGGCGATGTGGTCTGGTGCAGCACCGCGCTGATCGCCATCGTCGGTGCCCGCGAGATCGGCAGCACCGCATTCGATGTGCTGGGTGTGCTCAGCGGTTTGTACCTGTTCTGGCTCGGCTGGCGCGCAGTGCGAGCCCAGCGGCGCAGCGCTGATCAGCCGCAGGGCGCGGCGCGTCAGCCGTTCTGGCACGGCATCCTGTTCGGCCTGACCAATCCCAAGGCGTATCCGGTAGCGGTGGCGACGTTTACGGCGCTGCTGTCGAGCCGCGCCGAACTGCTCAACTGGTCGATGCTGCCGGGGCTGATCGCCCTGAGCTTTCTCGGCGGATTGCTGGCTTACGCTATCTTGATCGGCGTTGTCGGCGCCCGACGGGTGCGCACGCTGTATCAGCGCCACGAGCTGATGATCACGCGTTTGTGTGGCGTGATGTTCATCGGTTTTGCGATCAACGCACTGATGCACGCACTACCGGGATTGCTGCCGAACAAGGCTTGATGTTGTGTGCAGGGATGCGTGAACAAAGGGTCAGGGATGGTTGAACAGTGCTGCATTGTCCGGACACCCACGCTGAACCATGGAAAGCCGAAATTCCGCGCCGTTGGCGAGTTATATGGACCTGTTGCTCGATGCCGTCTGCGCGGTGGACAGGCAGGGCCGTTTCGTTTTTGTCAGTGCTGCCTGCGAGCGTATTTTTGGTTATACGCCTGACGAGTTGATCGGCCGGTCGATGATCGAACTGGTGCATCCCGCAGACCGCCAGCGCACCCTGGCCGCCGCCCACGACATCATGAGCGGCGAACCCAAGCACAATTTCGAAAACCGTTACGTGCGCAAGGATGGCCGCATCGTCAACATCCTCTGGTCGGCGCGCTGGTCGGAGGTCGATCAACTGCGCATCGCCGTGGCCCGCGACATCACCGAGCGCAAGCAGGCGGAATCGCGTCAGGCTGCGCTGTACGCGATTTCCGAGGCGGCGCATGTCGCCGAAGACCTGCTAGCGCTGTTCAAACGCATCCACCTGATCATCGGCGAATGGCTGCCGGCGCTGAATTTCTCCGTGGCGCTGTACGACGAGCACTGTGCGCAGCTGAATTTTCCCTATCACGTCGACGATCACGAATTGCAGCCCGAGCAACCTGGCACCGTTACCGGGCGTTTGTGTGCGGAGGTCATCCGCAGCGGTCAGCCGATTCTGCTGACGCCGGACAGCCCCGACGCCTCGCCCGACTTCGCCGCGCTGGTGGCGGGGCAGGACTCACCGTGCTGGCTCGGTGTGCCGCTGAATTCGAAGAACGGCACCATCGGTGCGCTGATCGTCAAAAGTCTGCCGGGCGGCGAGCGTTATACCGAGCAGGACAAGGAACTGCTGCAATACGTCTGCGCCCAGGTCGCCACCGCCATCGAGCGCCAGCAGTTGCACGCGCGGCTCAAACGCATGGCGCAGTACGATCAACTGACCCAGTTGCCCAATCGCGGGTTGCTCAAAGACCGCCTCAAGGCTGCGCTGGCCGCTGCCCGTGAAACCTCGGGAAACATGGCGCTGCTGTATGTCGATCTGGATCGTTTCAAACAGGTCAACGACACCTTTGGCCATGCGGTCGGCGACATGCTGCTGCAAACGGTGGCGAGTCGGCTCAAGGGCTGCGTACGCGACACCGATACCGTGGCGCGCATCGGTGGCGACGAATTCGTGGTGCTGTTGTACAGCGTTCACGCCGCTGAAGACGCCGACATCGTGGCCGGAAAAATCCGCCAGGTGCTGGTGCAGCCGATGCGCCTGGACGGTCACAACCTGTACATCGAACCGAGCATCGGCGTGGCCCGTTATCCCGAACATGGCAGTGAGGAGCAACAATTGTTCCGGCATGCCGACCAAGCGATGTACGCCGCCAAACGCCTCAATCATCGGGCGGTGGATAGCTGAAACAGTGCGCGCCGTTCGTCGCGGCGCGGGCAACTTTTCTAAACCTTTGGCAGTCCGGCAATTCTCAATCTAGGCGGGCATCTGCTCGCCAACGATCAACACCAAGAGGAAGAGAATCATGCCTAATTCAAGAAACTCGAACTCGGGAAACTTCGCCAACGATCGAACCAAGGCGTCTGAAGCCGGTCGCAAAGGTGGGAAAACCACCACCACGACGGTCGACAAAGAGCCTGCGAAAACCGAAATGGGCCGCAAGCCAGCTCAGAAGTCGAAGTAGTCGGTGAGGTAGTTTTGATTGAGAGGCGGGGGCGCAAGCCCCCGCTTGAATTTGCAGAGATAGGAGGGCGCGACCATGAGCCGGATGGCCACCCAGATACGTCGTTTCAGTTTTGCCACGCTGTTGGGTTTGTTCGCGGGCACAGCATTCGCCCAGTCGCCTGCCGACTTCATCAACGATGCGTCCGCCAAAGGCATGGCCGACATTGAAGCCAGCCGTCTGGCGCACCAGAAATCCGAATCCAAAGAGGTCAAGGATTACACCATTGTCGTGATCAATGACCGCACCACGGCCAACCAGCATCTGGCGAAGATCGCGAAGAAACTCGATCTGCCGGTCGCGCCCCGTGAAGAAATTGCCGACAAGGCCAAGACCATGATCCCTCAGGTCAAGGACGGTGAAACCTTCGACCAGGCCTACGCCGCGAGCCAGGTGAAAGCGACCGAAGAGGCCATCCAGCAGATCCAGCAGGAAGCGCAGTCGACCGACGTGCCGGAAATCAAGGCATTTGCCGACGAGACGCTGCCAAAACTGCAAAGCCATCTGGAAATGGCCCGAGCGCTGCAAGCCAGTCGCTGATACCAACTGCCAAGCAAAAGATCGCAGCCTGCGGCAGCTCCTACATAGAACGGTGTAGGAACTGCCGCAGGCTGCGATCTTTTGCTTTGTTCAACTTTACTTAGCAGTCATTCAAATCCTGCTTCGGCTTGCTCTTCTCCCCCAGCCCTTCAAGATCGAATACCTCGTTTTCCCCCAGGCTGCGGTAATGCTTGCGCAGCGCCTCGAGTTGTTTGAGATCCAGCGATTCCAGGCCGAGCATTGCGTTCTGCGCTTCCTTGTTCACCCGCAATAACTCATCGAGCTTCAGATGCAGGATGTCGGTATCACGGTTCTGCGTATTCTGGATCAGGAATACCATCAGAAAAGTGATGATCGTGGTCGAGGTGTTGATGATCAGTTGCCAGGTGTCATTGAAATCAAAAATCGGCCCACTCAACCCCCACAGAAAAATCAGGATCAACGCGCCCATGAAGGTTTTCGGGCTACCGGCCCAGAGGGCCAGGGTCTGGGAGATTTTCGCGAATTTCATTGCGGTGTTCCTTATTGGGAGAGCTTGAAATTCAGACATCCGGGGCGCGATGAAAATTCTACTTACTAATGACGTCTGCCAATAATTGTGAGGGTGAAGACATCCCTTGCAATAAGCCTGTCTGGAACTGCGCGCAGCGCTGCCTGTATTGTGACGAACCGCACGAATGTCCCGACAGGAGAACGCAATGAGTTGGTCCGCCAGACAATACGTCGCTTTCGAAGATGAACGCACTCGCCCGGCCCGTGATCTGCTGGCGGCGATTCCCACGGTTCAGGCGCGATCGGTGGTCGATATCGGTTGCGGTCCGGGTAACTCCACCGAGCTGCTGGTGCAGCGTTTTGAGCAGGCCCAGGTCAGGGGTCTCGACAGTTCGCCGGACATGGTCAACGCCGCGCGCAAGCGCCTCCCGCAGTTGCAGTTCGAGGTCGCAGAAATCGATAGTTGGGGGGATCAAGGCCCGTTCGATGTGATCTTCGCCAATGCAGTGCTGCAATGGGTGCCGGATCACGCGACATTGCTGTCGGCGTTGGCGGCTAAACTTTCGGACGGTGGCAGTCTGGCGATCCAGATGCCGGACAACCTCAACGAACCTTCCCATCGACTGATGCGCGAAGTTGCCGCCAACGGCCCGTGGGCCGCGAAACTCGCCGACGCCGCCGGGCAGCGCACCGAGATGGCCAGTGCCAGCGATTACTTCTCGATGTTGCGTCCGCACTGTGCGCGGGTCGATGTGTGGCGCACGACCTATCACCATCAACTGTCGGGCGGGGCAGCGGGGGTGGTGGAGTGGTTCAAGGGCAGTGGTTTGATTCCGTTTCTGAGCCCGCTGAGCGGAGAGGAGCAGGCGCAGTATCTGCAGCAGTATCTGGCGGCCGTTTCCGAGGCGTATCCGGCGTTGCCGGATGGTTCGGTGCTGTTGCCGTTTCCGCGGCTGTTCATCGTCGCGACTCGCTGAAGCCAGCCTTCAGCCACCTGTAGTGAGGGGATTTATCCCCGATGGACTGCGCAGCAGGCCCTTTAAGCGGTTGCTACGCAACCATCGGGGATAAATCCCCTCACCACATATTGTTTGCTCAGATCAGATTAGCGCTGCACCGCCACCAACAACATCATCGGCCGCTCCCGCTCTTCAGCCAGCGCTGGTTGCGCCGCCACCTCCGCATCGCTCGGCCCCCATTCATTGACATGGCGAATGGCAAAACCCGCCGCGATCAACGAATTCAACAGCGTGCCCATCGTGCGATGCTGCTTGATCACCCCGTCGGCCAGCCAGTGGGTCACCCGCTCGCCCTCCATCTGATAGCTGTCCAGCGGCCAGCGCTTGTGGCCATCGCTGTCGACCAGCCAGCCTGGATTGCGCGGGGCCATGAAGATCGGGTGCTCGATGGAGAACACAAAATGCGAACCCGGTTTCAGCGCCGCGTACAGATGGGCGAACAGTCCGGCCAGATCCTTGATGTAGTGCAGCGCCAGCGAACTGTAGGCCAGATCGAAACTGCAGGCCGGCAAGTCGAGATGTTCGAGGTCGGCGCGTTCATAGCGGATGTTCGCCGCCGCTGTGGTTTCGCGCGCCCGCTCCAGCATCTTTTCCGAGACATCCAGCCCCAGCACATGGGCGGCGCCATGTTCACTGGCCCAACGGCTGAACCAGCCATAGCCGCAGCCGAGGTCGACCACATTCAAGTCGTGCATCGATGGCAGCAACGCCTTGAGCGCCGGCCACTCCGGCGCGGCATCGAGGCCGCCTATAGAGCGGTTCATCTGGCTGTAGCCCTGGAAAAACTCCGGATCGTCGTAAATATTTTGCGTCATGGGGGGAAGTGGTCTTTTGAGTTCGGTCATCAGCGGCACAGAGGCCGCGCCATGGAGTCCCTCGAAAGTCAAAACGCGTATTCGTCGATGGCCGCGCAGGGGGAGGGTGGTGGGTGATGGGGAAATGCTAGCGGGTCGTGGGGAAGGTGAGAACCGTCGGTGTGTTGTGGATCTGTAATGTCGGAAAAATCTTCAGGGTTTCAAAAAGTGTGATTTGCAAGGATATGCAGTCATCGCAACAACTTGATGTTGTGATCAATTCGGCTTTGAATGGTACACAGGGTTTCCTGAGTGATCGCGCCAGGATAACGATCATTTGCCACAGTTGAGAATTGGCTGGATACGTCGCAAAAGCGCTCAATTATAACTCCTGCCTCATAGGCACCAACCTCCGCCTCTTCTGCCAGTCCAAGCATGGCCTTTCGGTCGATTTCCAGCGCTTCGCCCATCACATCCATCTGGTGATACCCACCCGGCCCCTCGCAAAAGGTCACATCGTAAGCCGGGGCTAATTTCCAGTCGCCAGTTCGTGACATGGTGTAGGCAAAGTTTTTGGGGTGATCGTCTCGATTGTGGAACGCAACGTTGAATACAGCTCGCTCGAACGCTCGAGCTTTTTCTCGTACATCATTGGTGCATCTCTGCGTCGCGCGCAGGAAGTTGACGTAGTCCAATGCTCCAGGGGATCGAAAATCTGCTCCGGTGAAAGCTGCGAGACTTTGCATGGGGACGCGCAGCCCGTCCTGTCGATCAAAGCGTTTGCTGGCGAAGGCAGTCATTCCGTCTGACAGACTGAAGTATTGCGTGTCTGGTGTTTGAATGCCGCAGAGGCGCAAGCACTCGGCATAGATCATTTCGATAGCGCACACTTCGGGGTGTTCGTGCTGGGCCGGGAACTTCACCAGCCATGCTTCAAAATCCGGAGTGGCGGCAGTGGTGAACGTCCCGGTATCAGGATCGCGATAGACCAGAGCTTTTGGTCTGGCACCTTGCGGAGATCCTCCCACCAGCAACAACTTCTGAAGAAGCTCACCCCCTTCACCTTTGAGCACTTGCTGCACTTCGGCTGCAAGCAATTCAATGGGAACATGCATCTGCGGTTCTAGCACCTCAGGCGCCACAGGCTTGAACGACATGGCGCCCATGGCATTGTTGCCAATGTAGGCCAGTCGCTCCAAGGGGCCGATGCGTGCGGGATTCAGGCCGCGACGTTTGAATAGACGATCCATCAGCAGCATGCCCCAACCGTCGGGCAGCGAGTCATAGACGGGGCCTGGCAATCCCAACTGATGTTGCGGGAAATCCCGGCTTAATTTTGCGCCTTGTAAAGGAAGTTTCAGGGACGAAAGTTCGAGTCCTCTTTTTTTCGCTTCGTCGCTGTACTCAAACACGACCAGCGGCCGACCGGTCAGAGCTGTGGTGGAAGCCAGCGTGCCCCACTGCCAATGTTCACCCCAGCCTTCGTAGTAGACGTCCACTCGCTCAAGCATTTTCGGATTTCCTTTTGATGCGTTGACGCTTGGCGCTGTTTTCGTAGCGCAGGATGTCGTCCAGAGTTTCAAGCTTTGGCAGGAACAGATTTTCGAGTTCCTTGCTGCGTCCAAGTACCATGGCGACGCGCACCAGATTTTCGAAGCCCACATTACGCCCGGCCTCAAGATTGGATACCGTGTTGGTTCCGATGCCGGCACGTGCGGCCACATCTGCTTGTGTCATCTCCAGAGCGAGTCGATCAGTGCGCAGGCGTTCACAGATCCGCTTGACGACCTCACTTGGCTTGCTAAGGCTCAAATCCAACATAATGGGTCTTACACCTCAAAAGCTACTTTAAACCCGGTAATTCTGGATTTATCCAGGAAATTGTCATCCATGCGTTATTCCTGTTTATTGTGGCTTATCTTTTAAAAATCGCAATAACCCACAGAAAAATGGAATTATTCAAATTTGGTTGAGGAGAGGTCCGAATCAGGAGAATCATCATTCATGGTGCCTTCCCACAAAATCCCGGACACAAAAAACCGGCCCTGTAGGCCGGTTTTTCTGTTCCTGCATCCCCCGTCATAACACGACGTGAGACCTGATTGAGTGGAGCGGGTAGAGGGAATCGAACCCTCAACTAAAGCTTGGGAAGCTTTCGTTTTGCCACTAAACTATACCCGCTCAGAGCGGCTGACTTTGTACCAGAGTCGGGCGCAGATTTGAAGTTTTTCTTTTGCTCGCAGCGCGTTACAGCATTGAAAACGGTCATTCGCGGGCAAATCTGCAGGGCAATGAATGCTGGTTTTTCAACCCCACAGACTCGCTCGCGACGACGCTTTTTCAAATGGCCAATGCATGGTGATCCTGGACGAACGCGTAACGCGTTCGGCTCGACTGCGTTGAGGGTTTCAGGAAACCGAGCAAGGCGTTCTGGCTATCGCGGCACGCAGCCTTGTGTTCCATGTCGAGGAAGTGGCCGGTGGCCTGCAGCGTGGTGAAGGTGCTGTGCGCCACGTGGTTGCCGAATATCCGGGCGTCTTCGGCGGCGGTGTATTCATCCCATTCGCCGTTGAGAAACAGCACCGGCACGTTGATCTTTTTCGCCGCATTCAAATAGCACTGGCGATCACTGTGCAGTACGTCAGTGATGTGGAAGTGCATCTGCCCGTATTCGTGTTCGGCCAGGCTGCTGACGTGGCGATAGTTGAAGCGCTTGAACAGTGACGGCAGGTATTTGCCGATAGTGCTGTTGACCAGGTGCCCGACGCGGTCGCCATCGCGCTGGCCGAGGTAATCGATACCGCGCTCCAGGTAATCAAGCATGTGTGCGTTGATCACCGGCGAGAACGAGCTGATCACGGCTTTCTCGATACGCCGCGGCTGATTGGCCAGGGCAACCAGGGTGGCTGCGCCGCCCCAGGAAAACGACAGCACGTGTTCGGCGCCGAAGTGGTCGATCAGCTCCAGCAGGATCTGCCCTTCGACTTCCTTGGTCAGATGTTTCTCGTGACGGTTGTGGATTTTCGACCGGCCCGCGTAGGGCTGGTCGTAGCAAACCACGTTGAATTGCGGGTGCAGGTTTTTCACAGTCTGTGCAAACGACGCAGTCGTGGCCATCGAGCCGTTGACCAGGATGATGGTCTTTTCTGCGGCGTCTGCGCGATAGAACTCCGTGTAAACCCGATACTGACCCTGTATATCCAGCACAGCGATTTCTGGCCTCATGTCATAAGACTCCTGGCAAGCAAGCGGGTATGCGCGCAAATAGAGATTGCACGAGCTTTGTGACAGGTAGGCATACGCCTGGAATTTGCTTGGCCCATGTCGATCCATGACTGCGGTCGACGGGTGTTGTTATTGGCGGGCAGTCTGCCGGCTGAGGCGCAACCCAAGGGGCTGGCGACCGGCAAAAAGTTTCTTGGAAGTATGTGGTGACTCATCGGTCACAATTTGGCCGACGTCCTGATTCAAGCAGTGGGATGGGGATCGCGCAAGTGCCGTTGGTAAATTGTTCGACAACTTCTGCTGAGCGGTCGCCGGCTTAGAACAAATGGATCTCTTCGGTGCGCAAAGCGCGGTACTCGCCCGGTTTTAGCGCGTTATCCAGCGACAGCGGGCCCATGGATTCGCGATGCAAGCACAAGACTTTGTTGTTGAAGTGACCAAACATGCGCTTCACCTGATGGTAGCGACCCTCGACGATGCTCAGACGCGCCGCTCTTGGGCCGAGCACTTCGAGTTGCGCCGGTTGCGTGGTCAGGTTTTCAAAGGCGAAGTAGATGCCATCGGCAAACGTCAGCGCGTATTGCGGCCCGATCTCCTGTTCGGTCTCGACGTAATAGACCTTCGGCAGTTTGGTCTGCGGTTGGGTCAGGCGTCGCGACCAGCTGCCATCGTTGGTGATCAGCATCAGCCCGGTGGTGTTGAAGTCGAGGCGACCGGCGATGTGCAGGTCGTCTTTGTCCGGTTCATCGATCAGATCAAGCACGGTCGGGTGCTGCGGATCGCGAGTGGCACTGACGCACCCCGGCGGCTTGTGCAGCATGAAGTAGCGTGCCGGTTTGCCGAGTTGCAGGACTTCTTCGTCGACTTCGACGCGGCTGAACTCCAGCACTTCGCTGTGCGGGTCGCTGACGACTTTTCCGTCGATCCGCACGCGCTTTTCCACCAGCAACAGGCGAACCTGCTGACGGTTATAGCGGGGCAGGTTGCTGAGGAAACGGTCGACGCGCATGGTCAGGAATCGGCGGATAAAGGGGCGCGTATCTTACGGGATCGGCCGCGCCGCTGCTTGCAGTTGCGCCTCGACCTGCGCGCAGCGCGGGCACAGACAGGATTGATTGCGCAGCGCTGCGGGCAAGGCTTCAAGCACTGCCGGATCGATGCTCACGGCATAGCACCAGCAGGCCTGGTCGGCGGTGCGCGGGTCAGCCAGGGTGCAGTCGTTGCGCGCGCCGCAGGCCGGGCAGAGGTCGGGTTTGATGTCGGAATCAGGCATAGGACGAGTAAGGCATTTCCACGCAATTGCGGTTACGGCCAGTTTGTCTGGCCTGCTACATCGCATGATCGGCCCGAGACAGCAGGGTATGCAAGGTGTCATCAGCATGTACGGTGGTGGCACCGATGTATTCCTGGACATTACGCAGGCTAACTGTGGGAGCGAGCCTGCTCGCGAAAGCGGTGGGTCAGCCAACGTAAATGTCGTCTGACACTCCTTCTTCGCGAGCAGGCTCGCTCCCATAGGGGGGCAGTGTGACTGACACCGCTGATCTGAAGCTTTTCCGCGCCCGGCACTTGCCCCGGACCTGACAGTCAAAACTGTGTCGGCTGCGCTGTCCTGCTGCGGCCGCAGGTCTTTCAGGAGGCCGTCATGGTTACTTCCAAACTGTTGCGCCGGGTGCTGCTGGGAGCGGTGCTCGGCTTGGGTCTGTCCGGGTGTTATTACTACGCCGGTCCTTACGATGCTTACCCTGCCACTTACTACTATCCAGGCTATTACTCACCGTATTACTACGGCGGTTATTACGGCCCGCGCTATTACGGTGGCGGGCACTATTACTACGGCGGTCACGGCTATCGCGGCGGTTACGGACGCGGCTATCACGGTGGGCACCACTGATCAGCGGCTGAATGACAGTGTTTTCCAAATGAACAGGATTTCATCAATCACATGTTTCAACTTGTTACGGAAGCGCACCAGATTCGGAAAACGCTGTCAGATGTTTCGTCAGTCACCGAATAAACGACTGATGCCTGCCAGCGTCGCTGGTGTGGCTACCCGCGGTCCAGGAGGCCGCCATGTATCGACGAATTCTTCTACTTGCTGCGATGATGTTTTCCGTTGCCGGTTGCGCTCCCTACTCCTACGCAGACAGTTATTACAGCTCGGAGGTCTACACCTCACCCGCTCCGGCTTACTACAACACTGGCGGCACCTATTACAGCGGTGGCAGCACCTATTACTCGGCCCCGCGCTACTATCAGGCGGCCCCGCGTTACTACCAACCGGCTCCGCGTTACTACTCGGCGCCCCGCTACTACCAACCAGCGCCGCGCTACTATGAGAGTCGTCGCTGGCACGACAATGATCGTGGCCGTTGGGACGGCCACCGCGGTGGGGATCGTGACCGGGGTGGGCGTGATCATCACGGTAACCGCGGTGACCACGGCGGGCGAGGCGGTCGCTGGTAATCATCCGCAAACAAAAAAGCGGCGCATTGAGCGCCGCTTTTTTTGTGCCTGCGATTTACCAAGCGTTCAGTATTGCGTCAGATCCGCCAACGGATGCCGACCTTCCCAGACCTTGTGAAAATGCGCCTCGACCACCGCGTCCGGGACGTTATTGATGTCCGGCCAATGCCAGTGCGGTTTCTGATCCTTGTCGATCAGCCGCGCCCGCACCCCTTCGCTGAATTCCGGGTGCCGACAGCAATTGAGGCTCAGGGTGTATTCCATCTGGAACACTTCGGCCAGCGACAGGTAGCGGGCGCGGAGGATCTGTTCCCAGACCAGATGCGCGGTCAGCGGCGAGCCTTCGCTCAGGGTTTTCGCGGCGCGGGCGATCAGCGGGTCGCTGCTGTCGCGTTGCAGGCTGATGGCTTTCCAGGCACAGGTGACGTCGCTGACGTCGAGCAGTTCATCGATCTGCTGACGGCGGGGTAACCACTGCGCCTCGGGCATCTTTCCGACGGCTTCCTGTTGCAGGGCCTTGAGCAGACTGTTGAGCTGCATGTCGGTCTGTTCCTGCCAGTTGAGTTGCAGCAGGCCTTCGATCAGCTGCGGTTGCTGCTCTTCAAGCAGAAAGCGATCGGCCAGATCCAGATCGATCGCATCGCGGCCGTTCATGTGCGCACCCGTCAGACCGAGGAACAAGCCGAGCTTGCCCGGCAACCGTGACAAAAACCAACTGGCCCCGACGTCCGGATACAGACCGATGGTGATCTCCGGCATCGCCAAGCGACTGCTCGGCGTGACGATCCGCGTGCTCGCGCCTTGCAACAGGCCCATGCCGCCGCCCAGCACGTAACCGTGGCCCCAGCAGATCAGCGGTTTGGGGTAGGTGTGCAGGCTGTAGTCCAGGCGATACTCGGCGGCGAAAAACTGCGCGGCCAGTGGTGGGACTTCACCGGGATGGGTCCGGCAGGCCTCCACCAGGCTGCGCACTTCGCCGCCGGCGCAGAATGCTTTGGCACCATTGCCGCGCAGCAATACGCAGACGATCTGCGGATCCTTGGCCCAGGCGTGCAATTTGTCGCTCAGGGCGTTGATCATCGGCAAGGACAGCGCGTTGAGCGACTTTTCAGCATCCAGGCTGGCGATCCCGAGGCGGGCGCCGTCGGTGCCGGTGAGTTCTTCGAAGTGCAGATTCATCATGACCTCGATCGGGAAATTGAGCGTTCAGTATGATCGCTGTGCGGGAAAGTGCCGGATCTGTGTCAGATCAATTGACAAGCGTGGTCGGCTTTCCTAGGGTTCGCCCCATTGTTTTTGCCGGGTATGACCATGACTGCTGACGACCGTATCAAACTCGAACCGAGCTGGAAGGAGGCACTGCGTGCTGAATTCGACCAGCCTTATATGGCAGAGTTGCGCAATTTTCTGCAGCAGGAGCGGGCGGCCGGCAAGGAAATCTACCCGCCGGGCCCGCTGATTTTCAACGCGCTGAATTCGACGCCGCTGGATAAAGTCAAAGTGGTGATCCTCGGCCAGGACCCGTATCACGGCCCGGGCCAGGCCCATGGCTTGTGCTTCTCGGTGCAACCCGGCGTGCCGGCGCCGCCGTCGCTGGTCAACATTTATAAAGAGTTGAAGCGCGACCTGAACATCGACATTCCCAACCACGGCTACCTGCAGAGCTGGGCCGATCAGGGCGTGTTGATGCTCAACACCACCATGACCGTCGAGCGCGCCAATGCCAACGCGCACAAGGATAAGGGCTGGCAGTTCTTCACCGACCGGATCATTGAGGTGGTCAGCGAACGCCAGCCGCATCTGGTGTTCATGCTGTGGGGTGCGCATGCGCAGAGCAAACAGAAGCTGATTGATGCGACCAAGCATTTGGTGCTGACGTCGGTGCATCCGTCGCCGCTATCGGCTTATCGGGGCTTCCTCGGTTGCGGGCATTTCAGCCGGACCAACAAGTTTCTCGAGCAAAATGGCGAAGCGCCAATTGAGTGGCGTCTGCCGCCGATTTGATGGGTTGAATGGGCGGGCCCCTTCGCGAGCAGGCTCGCTCCCACAGGTTCCTGTGGTTGCCACAGATTGTGTGAACACCTCAAAACCCTGTGGGAGCGAGCCTGCTCGCGAAAAGGGCGGCGCGGTATTACTCGGGATTACGGTTCCAGTACTTGAACAACGGCTCCGCCAGAAACAGTACAAACAGCAGCCGCATCACCTGCATCGCCGTCACTAGCGGCACCGACAGTTGCAGGGTCTCCGCCGTCAGACTCATCTCGGCAATCCCCCCGGGCATCATGCCCAACGTCAGCGAACGCAGATCCAGATGGGTCAGCGCACTCAAACCCAGCGCGGCCAATGTGGCGATCAACATGGTCAGCGCCGTGCCGATCAGCGTACGGCCCATGAATGACGGCGCGCGGCGGAAGAACTGACGATTGAAGTGACAGCCCAGGCCGCTGCCGATCAGCCACTGGCCGATCTGGCTGCCGCCGTCCGGCAGGCCGATGTGCAAATCCCAGGCAATGCTCACCGTGGCACTGACCAGCAGCGGCCCGAACAGCCACGGATTGGGCTGACGCAAACGCTGCCAGAGCCAGGCGAGCAGGGCGCCCGTGGGAAACAGAATCGCCAGCCAGCGCCAATCTACGTTGCCGGCGTGGGAAATCGGTGTGCCGTCGCCCAGCAGATACTTGAACGCGGCCGGCACGCACAGCACCACCACCAGCACCCGCAGACTCTGCCCCGCGGCGACATGGCTGAGCAGCGCGCCATTGCGCGCGCCGAGGTTGACCATCTCCCCGGAGCCGCCGGGCATGCTTGAGAAAAACGCCGTGGCGCGATCTTCGCCGGTGCGGCGCATCAACCACACCCCGACCACCGCCGACAGGCTGGTGACCAGCGCACCGAAGAAGATCAATCCGAAATGACTCAGCACCTGCTCCATCACCAACGGGGTGAAGTGCAGGCCGATGCCGATGCCGACAATCCATTGGCCGCATTTACGCCCGCCGGGGATTTCCGTGAGTTGCCACGGGGTCAGGCAGCGCACGAGGATGATCGCCAGTAACGAGCCAACCATCCATGGCAGTGGCCAGCCGATCTGGCTGGCGATGAAACCGCCAAGCAGACCGACCAGCGGGGTAGCCCACCAGCTTCTGAGGGAAGACCGATCAGACATCGGCGATGGCGCGTTGCGCCGCCGAACGCTTGCGCCAGATGCGCAGCAGCGGCATCAGCAACATGATCGCGGTCAGGATCCACACGCCGAAAGTGATCGGGCTCGACCAGAGGATTTCCAGCGCACCGTTGGAAATCGACAGCGCACGACGCAGGTTCTGCTCCATCAGCCCGCCGAGAATGAACCCCAGAAGCACCGGCGACAACGGGAAATCCAGTTTGCGCAGGATGTAACCGAAGATGCCGATGCCGACCATCAGGAACAGGTCGAAGGTGGTCGCATGCACGGCGTAGACGCCGATCCCGGTGATGATCGCGATCACCGGCACCAGTGCCCAGTTCGGCACGGCGAGGATGCGGGTGAAGATGCGGATCATCGGGATGTTGAGGATCACCAGCATGATGTTGGCGATGAACAACGACGCGATCAGGCCCCAGACGATGTCCGGTTGCTGTTGGAACAGCAGCGGCCCCGGGGTGATGTTGTACAGCGACAACGCGCCGATCATCACGGCGGTGGTGCCCGAACCGGGTACGCCGAGGGTCAGCATCGGCACCAGCGCGCCACACGCCGAAGCACCGATTGCGGTCTCCGGAGCAGCGAGGCCACGGGCGTCACCCTGACCGAATTTGCCGCCGGCACCGGCGATGCGTTTTTCGGTCATGTAGGCCACGGCACTGGCGAGCGTTGCGCCGGCACCCGGCAACACGCCCATGATGAAACCCAGCAGGCCGCAACGGATGTTCACCACGAACACCGACGCCGCTTCCTTGAAGTTGAACATCATGCGTCCGGTGGCTTTCACCGCTTCCTGGCCACGATGGGTTTTTTCCAGCAGCAGGAGGATTTCACTGACCGAGAACAGACCCAGTACCAGCACCACGAACTGGATGCCGTCGGTCAGGTGAATGTTGTCGCCAGTGAAACGGTACACACCGCTGTTGGCGTCGATGCCCACGGTCGACAGAAACAGCCCGATCAGCGCCGCAATAAAAGTCTTCAGCGGTCGATCACCGGCCATGCCGCCAAGGCAGACAATCGCGAACACCATCAACACGAAGTATTCCGCCGGACCGAAGGCAATCGCCCATTTCGCCAGCAGCGGGGCGAACAGCACCATGCCGCAGGTGGCGATGAACGCACCGATGAACGAACTCCATGCCGACAGCGACAGGGCGACACCGGCCAGACCCTGACGCGCCATCGGATAGCCGTCGAGGGTGGTCATCACGGTGGAGGCTTCGCCCGGAATGTTCAGCAGGATCGAGCTGATCCGCCCGCCGTATTCGCAACCCAGATACACCGCCGCCAGCAGAATCAATGCCGACTCCGGCGGCAGGCCGAGGGCGAAGGCGATCGGGATCAGCAGGGCCACGCCATTGATCGGACCCAGGCCCGGCAACAGCCCGACCACGGTGCCGATCAGCGTGCCGGTCAGGGCCGTGACCAGGTTGTACGGACTCAGCGCGACGCCGAAGCCCTGACCCAAATAACCGAGAGTATCCATATCAGTTCTCCAGAACGTCGAGCAGGCCCAGAGGCAGTGGAACGTCCATCAGACGGTCGAACAGCAGGTACAGACCGATGGCCATCAACGTTGTCACCACGATGCTCGGCAGCCAGCGACCGCCATACAGGCGCGCCATCGGGATGCCGATCAGGATGCTGCTGAGGATGAAGCCCAGCGGTTCGAACAGGCCGGCGAAGACCAGCAGCAACAGCACGCAGATGCCGATCTTGGTCAGGGTTTGGCGATCCAGCGGCGGCTCGTCTTCGCTGTGTTTGATCGGTGCCGGGCGGAACACCATGTACAGCAGCGCCACGCCCATCAGGCCGAGCATCAGCAGAGGAAAGGCGCGTGGGCCGACCGGTTCATAAGAAAAAGCCGCTTGATACGGCCACGCCATCAGCGCCAGGCCAACGCAGGCCAGCAACAGCACCGAGGCGAAAATGCGTTGTAAGAGCATGGGAAACTCCTGTGCCGAGGCCTCGATGCGCGAGGCCGCAGCCGCTAGACAGAGACGATCACTGAATCAGGCCGAACTCTTTGGCCAGCACTTTGTAGTCCGCGACCTGCTTCTTCACGTAGGTGTCCAGCTCCGGGCCGGTCATGGCGAACGGGAACAGTTCACGTTGATCGCGCAGCTTGGCGAAGTCGTCCGAGGCCAGCAGTTTGTCGAAGGCGTCTTTCCACCAGGCGTAGTCTTCGTCGCTGACTTTTGGCCCGAGGTAGAAACCGCGCACCACCGGCCAGACGATGTCGTAGCCCTGCTCGCGCGCGGTCGGGATGTCTTTCATTTCCGGTTCGTCGATGCGTTTATCGGCGAACACCGCGAGCAGCCGCATGTCACCGCTCTGGATATGCGGCATGGAGTCGGAGATGTCGGTACTACCCACCTGGATGTGACCGCCGAGCAGTGCAGTAGCGATTTCGCCGCCGCCTTCGAGGGCGACGTAACGCAGGTCACGCGGGTTGATCCCGGCAGCCTTGGCGATCAGTGCGGTCTGCATCCAGTCCTGGCTGCCGACGGTGCCGCCGGAACCGATCACCACGGAACTCGGATCTTTCTTCAGGGCTTTGACCAGATCGTCGAGGGTCTTGTAGGGCGAATCGCTCTTCACCGCGATCGCGCCGTAACTGGTGCCGACGGCGGCCAGCCAGCGCACATTGGTTTCATCGAAACGACCGAACTTGCCTTGTGCCAGGTTCAGCAACGAACCGCTGGACCAGGCCACCAGCGTGCCGGCATCGGCCGGGCGTTGGGCGACGACCGCGTTGTACGCCACCGCGCCGACACCGCCGGGCATGTAGGTCACGCGCATCGGTTTGGTCAGCAGTTTTTCGTTGACCAGCGCGCTCTGCGCCAGTTTGCAAGTCAGGTCGAAACCACCGCCGGGGGAGGCCGGGGCGATGCATTCCGGACGTTTCGGTTCGGCCATCAGTTGGCCGGCGAACAGCATGACGCCAGCGGCCAGAGCAACTTTACGCAGTGATAAGTTCATCTATGTCTCCTTGGGAGTTGTTGTTATGGACGTACTGAATTACCAAAGGGCAACGCTATAGCTCACCAGCAGACGCACTTCATCGGCATCGCGAGCGGAGTAGTTGGAACGGTAGGTGGCATTACGCAGGCGTACGGCAACGTCCTTCAGGGCGCCGCTTTGTACTACATATTTGATCTCGGTGTTGCGCTCCCACTCTTTACCTTCTTCGCCATTCTTGAGCTTGATGTTGTCACCGCTCAGGTAACGGCTCATGAACGACAGGCCGGGGATGCCGAGGCGGGCAAAGTCGAAGTCGTAACGCGCCTGCCAGGAGCGTTCTTCGGCGCCGGCGAAGTCGTTGATCTGCACGAAGTTGACCAGGTACGGGTCGCTGCCATCGACATAGGGGAACGCGCTGTCGCCGGACATGTGCTGATAACCGGCGCTGAACTTGTGGCCGCTCAGGGCGTAGCTGACCAGACCGTTGAGCGAGCGGTTGTCGATCTCGCCACCACGGGCCGCGCCCTGATCGTCACTGACCGCAAAGCGCAGGTCGGTGGCGAAGGTGCCCGGGCCCATCGGCCGCGAGGCGACCAGACCGAAGAAGTGCTGGTTATAGACTTCGTCGAGCTGGGCGAAGTGGTAACTGCCGGTGATCTTGTCGGTGAACTTGTAGTCCACGCCGGCAAAATCGAAATGCTTGCCGGCCACGGTGCCCGCGAAGCGGCTGTTCTTGTTGTTGAGGGCGATGTCCTCGAAATCGGTGCTGTCGCGATCCTTGGCTTTCTCCAGACGCCCACCGGTGAAGGTCAGGTTCTTGATCTCTTTGGAGGTCAGCAAACCACCTTCGAACGTCTGCGGCAGGATGCGCCCGTCATTCGGTTTGAGGATCGGCAGTTCGGGAGTCAGGCTGCCGATTTTCAGTTCGGTGGCGGAGATTTTCACTTTGCCGGTCAGGCCGACTTTCGAGTATTCGTTGGCGGCGCGCCCGTCATCGTGGGTCGGCAGCAGGCCGGTGCCGGTACGATCCGGACTCGAATCAAGTTTGACCCCGAGCATGCCCAGCGCATCGACACCGAAGCCCACGGTGCCGTCGGTGTAACCCGATTGCAGGTTGAGCATGAAACCCTGCGCCCATTCATCACGCTTGCTTTGCTGGGCACTGGTGCCGTCGCGAAAGTCGCGGTTGAAGTACATGTTGCGGGTTTCGAAGGTGGCGGAACTGTCTTTGATGAAGTCGGCGTAGCTCAACGGTGAGAAACCGGCGAGGGCAGCGGTGCTGGCTAGGGTGGCGTGGCGCAAACGAGAAGGACGAACAGGCGTAGAAGCCTTGGTCTGCAAGGACGGCATGCGGGTGTACTCCGTTTATTGTTCTTATTGGTCGAAAACGCTTCGAGGCGTTTTTCGTATCGCTGTGTGGCAGCAGCGACGGCAGTCGAAACTGTCCGTGACCGGACTCTAACGGGCTAACCTTTCACTAACCTTTCAGCTGGATTTCGCGGGTTTCGGGCTTCACAGCGGCGGTTGCGGCTGTAAACTCCGCGGCAAAGAGTGGCGTCGGCCATCCCTGAATGAGGTAGAGATCCATGCGTGTTCTGCTCGTCGAAGACCATTTGCAACTGGCCGAAAGCGTCGCCCAGGCGCTCAAGAGCACCGGTCTGACCGTGGACGTGTTGCACGATGGCGTGGCCGCCGACCTGGCGCTGGGCAGCGAGGAATACGCGATGGCGATCCTCGATGTCGGCCTGCCGCGCATGGACGGTTTCGAGGTGCTGGCACGCCTGCGCGCACGTGGCAAGAACCTGCCGGTGTTGATGCTGACGGCGCGCAGCGATGTGAAGGACCGCGTACACGGCTTGAATCTCGGCGCTGACGATTACCTGGCCAAACCGTTCGAACTGACCGAGCTCGAAGCCCGGGTCAAAGCCCTGTTGCGGCGCAGTGTGCTCGGTGGCGAGCGTCAGCAGCGCTGCGGCGTGCTGGCCTACGATCTCGACACCCGGCGCTTCAGTCTCGGCGAAGAACTGCTGACTCTGACCTCCCGCGAACAAGCCGTGCTCGAAGCGTTGATCGCCCGCCCGGGCCGAGTGATGAGCAAGGAGCAACTCGCCGCACAGGTGTTCGGTCTCGACGAAGAAGCCAGCCCCGATGCCATCGAAATCTACGTGCATCGCCTGCGCAAGAAACTCGACGGCCAACCGGTGGCGATCGTGACCTTCCGTGGCCTCGGTTACCTGCTGGAAAGTCGCGATGCATAAGCCCAGCAGCCTGCGCTGGCGGTTGCTGTGGAACCTCGCGTTGTTGCTGGTGGTGTTGATGCTCGCCAGTGGTCTGAGCGCGTACTGGAACGGTCGCGAAGCTGCCGACACGGCTTACGACCGCACCCTGTTGGCCTCGGCGCGAACCATTGCCGCCGGCCTGTCGCAGCGCGACGGCACGCTCAGCGCCGACGTGCCATACGTGGCGCTGGACACCTTCGCTTACGATAGCGCCGGGCGGATTTACTACCAGGTTAACGACATCCATCAGAAGCTGATTTCCGGCTACGAAAACCTGCCCGGGCCACCACCCGGTACGCCGAGAACCGACGATTATCCAGCGCTCGCGCGCTTCTATAACGCGACCTATCGCGGGCAGAACGTGCGCGTGGTCAGCCTGCTCAAAGCGGTCACCGAACCGAACATGAATGGCATGGCGGAAATCCGTGTCGCCGAAACCGATGAGGCGCGAGTCAGCATGGCCCGCAGTCTGGCGGCCGATACGCTGCTGCGTCTGGGCATGCTCGCGATCGGCGCCTTGTTGCTGGTGTGGTTTGCGGTGAGTGCCGCGCTGCGCCCGCTGGAGCGTTTGCGCACGGCGGTGGAGGAGCGTCAGCCCGATGATTTGCGGCCGCTGCCGCTGGTGGAAGTGCAACATGAATTGTGGCCGCTGGTGCGCGCGCTCAATCACTTCACTGAACGTTTGCGCGGGCAATTCGAGCGGCAGGCGCAGTTCATCGCCGATGCCGCCCACGAACTGCGCACGCCACTGGCGGCGTTGAAGGCGCGGCTGGAACTGGGGCTGCGTTCGACTGAAGCGGAAACCTGGCGCACAACCCTGGAATCCTCTGCGCAAAGCACTGATCGCCTGACCCATCTGGCCAATCAACTGCTGTCGCTGGCGCGGGTGGAAAACGGTGCCCGGGCGATTGCCGAGGGCGGCGCGCAATTACTGGATCTGAGTCAGTTGGCCCGCGAGCTGGGCATGGCCATGGCGCCCTTGGCCCATGCACGCGGGGTCGCGCTGGCTCTGGAGGCCGATGAGCCGGTGTGGCTGCGCGGTGAGCCGACGTTGCTTAATGAACTGCTGAGCAATCTGGTGGACAACGCACTGGCGCATACGCCACCGGGCGGCAACGTGATTCTGCGGGTCGCGGCGCCGGCGGTGCTTGAAGTTGAAGATGACGGGCCGGGCATTCCGCTGGAGGAGCGGGATCGGGTGTTTGAACGCTTTTATCGGCGCAATCAGCAGGTCGCGGGGTCAGGGTTGGGTCTGGCGATTGTCGGAGAGATCTGCCGGGCGCATCTGGCGCAGATCACCTTGCACGATGGAGAGCAGGCCGGTTTGAAGGTTCGGGTGAGTTTTATTGCCGGATAAATGTGGTGTTGGTGCGGGCCTCTTCGCGAGCAAGCCCGCTCCCACAGGGAATCCACGCCGTACACAAATCCCCTGTGGGAGCGGGCTTGCTCGCGAAGGCCGCGCCGCGGTTCCGGATCAGTAAAACATCGTCCGCGATTCTTGCAGATCCGCGCACAACTCCTTGTTCTCCGGATCGATCCCAAGCTTTCTGAACGCCGGCACGCTGAGCGGATCAATCCGCGCAATCGGATGATCGCTGTCCTTGTGACAATACAGGCTCGCCACCTGCACCAGATCGACGTAATCGAGGTGCGCCGAGTCGCGTTTGAAATCCAGGTACAGCCCCGGTAACGCCACCAGTTGCTCGGGAAATTCCCAGACCCGCAACAGCTTGTCGCCCAGCAGCGGGTGAATGTGATCGATCACATGGTTGAGGCTGACCGGGTCAGACAGTAGTTCGTAGTGATCTTCGGCGTAGGTCAGGATCGGCAGTACGCCGATCTGATGCACCAGCCCGCCCAACGCCGCCTGATCAGGTTTGAGTTGGGTGTGACGGCGGCACAGGGCGTAACTGACGCCGGCGATTTCCAGGCTCTTGCGCCAGACTTCGCGCATCTTCTGTTCGACCACCTCGGAGCGGGCGTGGAAGATCTGTTCCATCACCAGGCCGATCGCCAGGTTGCTGCTGTAGTTCACCCCCAGTCGGGTGATTGCGGTGTGCAGGTCGGTGACTTCCTGGGTGGCGCGCAGCAACGGGCTGTTGACCACTTTGATCAGGCGCGCCGACAGCGCCGTGTCGCGGCCAATCACTTTGCTCAGGTCGCTGACACTGATCTCCGGGTCTTCGGCAGCCTTGCGAATTTGCAGGGCCACTTCCGGTAACGTTGGCAGAACCAGGTCATCGTTATCGATGGCCTCAACCAAATCCTGTTGGACCTTATCCGCCAGCTCGCTCATGTAGATTCTCTAGGGTGTTGCAACAAAAGCTGCGATCAGCGCTGGATTTCGCGGTCGCGATCCAGTTCGTAGGGCAGGTCGAGCAAATGCAGGGCTGGCCCTTCAAGGGCGCCCAGGTGCAGATCACCCGCTTCGGCAGCTTCGGCCTGCAACACCGCCAACAGTTCAATCTTTTCTGCGGCGCGGGCGGCAATCACCACTTCGCCGATGGCGCTGCTGTGGCTTGGAGCGAACAGCGGGGTGCCCGGCTCCGGCAGTTCAGTCGCGTCCAGTTGCACGCGATAGAGGCGACGCTTGAGCTTGCCCAGGTACTGCATGCGCGCGACGATTTCCTGGCCGGTGTAGCAACCTTTCTTGAAACTCACGCCACCGACGGCCTGCAGGTTGAGCATCTGCGGGATGAACAACTCGCGGGTGGTCGGCATGACCTGACCGATACCGGCGCGAATCTGCCCCAGCAGCCATTGGTTCAGATTGCCCTCGGGCAGGGCGGTGGCCAACTTGGCTTTGATGGCGTCGGCTTGATCGGCCGGTACCCAGAGTTCGGCGCGATCGGGCGAGACGCGAATAGCGATCAGGCCTGCGTTGCGCACCACGCCGTCGGTTTCGCCTGGCAGGTTCAGACCCAGGCTGGCCAACGCGGCGTCGCCGTGCTCCAGGCCAAAACGCACCCAGGCGGCGCTTTCGTCGGTCAATTTGGATTTGGAGAACACCGCGTACTTTTTCAGATCCGCCAGTTGCGGCTCCAGCAGTTCACTGGCCATTGCCAGCAGCACGCCGTCACCTTCGAGCAGAATGCGGAAGCTCGACTGCATCCGGCCTTTTTGCGTGCAGCGCGCGCCCAGGCTGGCCTGGCTGTCGCTGAGGTAATTGATGTTGCAGGTCAATTGGCCTTGCAGGAATTTGCCGGCATCCACGCCGCGAACCGCGAGTACGCCTTCATGAGACAGGGTGCAGAAAAAAGCAGAATCGGCCATGGGTCATCGCAGGGTAAAAAAGTCTGGGGCACATCATAAGGGCGCGTTGTTGAAATGGGTAGTTGATAAAGGATCGGTGGTGCCCGACCAAAGCCGACTGTGCGACCCGCGCCGGGGCTGTATACTGCGCGCCTATTTGAGGAGGGCTCCATGGTCGAACAAGTTGAACTCAATCGCCTCTTCTGGCACAGCCGCCGCGGCATGCTGGAACTTGACGTGCTGCTGGTGCCGTTCGTGAAAGAGGTCTATCCGCACCTCAACCAGGTCGATCGCGACTTGTATGTCCGTCTGCTGACCTGTGAGGATCAGGACATGTTCGGCTGGTTCATGGAGCGCAGTGAGTCCGAAGACCCTGAGCTGCAGCGCATGGTCCGGATGATCCTGGACCGTGTTCAGCCCAAGTAATACGTTCGAATGCCGCTGGCATGCCTCTCGGCAGTTGCTGGCGGCGTATCTGTTGACCCAGGCGTTCGCGCTGGGTGTGTTGTTTCTCCTGTCGATTCCACTCTGGGCCTGTCTGCTCGGGGCTTTCGCCTGTCTGCTGCACGCCGTGTGGGTGTTGCCACGGCAGATTCTGCTGACGCATCCGCAGGCTTTTTGCCGATTGCGCCGCGATGCCGATGGCTGGCAATTGTGGAATCAGGCGGGCGGCTGGCAAGCAGTCCAGCTGCGCCCTGACAGCCTGGCGTTGCCGTTGATCGTGGTGCTGCGCTTTCGTTTGCGCGGGGAGCGGCGGGTGCGCTCGATCTGTGTACCGCGAGACTCGCAGGCAGCGGATGTGCACCGACGCCTGCGAGTGCGGCTCAAGTTCAGCCGGCGTAGGTGGGCGGCACCAGAATAGTGTCGAGCGCCTCGGGCAGCAGGTTCGGGTAGTCGAGGGTGTAATGCAGACCGCGACTTTCCTTGCGCTCCATGGCTGAGCAGATCATCAGTTCGGCGACTTGCGCCAGATTACGCAGCTCGATCAGGTCGCGGCTGACTTTATAGTTGCTGTAGAACTCGTCGATCTCGTCCAGCAACAGACGCACGCGGTGCTGCGCTCGTTGCAGGCGTTTATTGGTGCGCACGATCCCCACGTAGTCCCACATGAAGCGGCGCAGCTCGTCCCAGTTGTGGGCGATGATCACGTCTTCGTCGGAATCGGTCACCTGGCTGGCGTCCCACTCGGGCAGGGCCATTGGCGCGGTGACCTCATCCAATTGTGCAAGGATGTCCGCTGCCGCCGAGCGGGCATAAACGAAGCATTCGAGCAGCGAGTTGCTGGCCATGCGGTTGGCCCCGTGCAGGCCGGTGAAGCTGGTTTCGCCGATGGCGTACAGCCCCGGCACGTCGGTACGACCATGCTGATCGACCATTACCCCACCACAGGTGTAGTGCGCCGCCGGCACGACCGGGATCGGCTGTTTGGTGATGTCGATGCCGAAACCCAGGCAACGTTCGTAGACGGTCGGGAAGTGGTTTTTGATGAAGGCTTCAGGCTTGTGGCTGATGTCGAGATAGACGCAGTCGACGCCCAGGCGCTTCATTTCATGGTCGATGGCGCGGGCGACGATGTCGCGTGGCGCCAGTTCGGCACGTTTGTCGAAGCGCGGCATGAACCGTTCGCCGTTGGGCAGCTTCAGGTGCGCGCCTTCGCCACGCAAGGCTTCAGTGATCAGGAAACTCTTGGCCTGCGGGTGATACAGGCACGTAGGGTGGAACTGGTTGAATTCCAGGTTCGCCACTCGGCAGCCCGAGCGCCAGGCCATGGCGATGCCGTCACCGCAAGCGCCGTCGGGGTTACTGGTATAGAGGTAGACCTTGGCGGCGCCGCCGGACGCGAGGATCACGAAGCGTGCGCCGTAGGTGTCGACTTCGCCGGTCGCGCGATTCAGCACATAGGCGCCGAGGCAGCGCTCGCCATTCATGCCCAGACGGCGTTCGGTGATCAGATCAACGGCAACTCGCTGCTCCAGCAGTTCGATGTTGCTGCGCTCTCTGGCCTGGGCGAGGAGGGTGGTGAAAATCGCTGCGCCGGTTGCGTCGGCGGCATGGATGATGCGCCGATGGCTGTGGCCGCCTTCGCGAGTCAGGTGGAATTCGAAACCGCCGTCTTCGGTGCCGGACTGTTCGTCGCGGGTGAACGGCACCCCCTGGTCGATCAGCCACTGGATGGCTTCGCGGCTGTGCTCGACGGTAAAACGCACCGCGTCTTCATGGCACAGACCGCCGCCGGCATTCAGGGTGTCGTCGACGTGGGATTCGACAGTATCGGTATCGTCCAGCACGGCAGCGACGCCGCCCTGGGCCCAATAAGTCGAGCCGTTGGCCAGATCACCTTTGCTCAATACGGCAATGCGCAAATGACCCGGCAGGGTCAGCGCGAGACTCAAACCGGCAGCGCCGCTGCCAATCACCAGAACATCGTGTTGAAACTGTTGGCTCATTTCAGGATTCCGCTCAAAGCGACCCGGATCGGGGGTGGCGCAGGACAGCTGGATCGGCGAGTCAAGACAGCCACACAGCCCACTAGTATATAGAGGGGGGGAGCGGCACAATAGCCGGGCCCGTATGGCATTGTGAAACTACTGTGACGACAAAAGCTTGACGTTTCGTCGGACGTTTTTTTCTGTCGTTTTGGGAAAAGGCGACTGTATCGAGGATGAAACAGGCTTTTTCAGCACGCGGTTGCTCAATGTCGCTTCAGCACGGCTATAAATAATTGGAACTTTTGCCAGAGGCCCAAGATCAATAGTCAGTTGCCAGAAGCACGGGACAGTGTCGGCTTCAATGCAAAACCTGCGATTGGGTTTTTGCCGGCGAACCGATGACAAGATTATTCGCGCAGCCGGTTTATCCCGCGCTGCGTTTTTCGTGCGTGCCAAATCAGAGCCCGCAGGAAACTTGCCTGGAGGGGGAGAACTTTTGCGAAAAGCCCGAGTCTATGTTTGCAAGTCTGGTCGTTTAGTTATGCAAGCCTCCTCCATGCTTATCGAGGAGTGTTCATGCTAACCCAGGAAGAGGATCAGCAGCTGGTCGAGCGCGTTCAGCGTGGCGACAAGCGAGCTTTCGATCTGCTGGTGCTGAAATATCAGCACAAAATTCTCGGGTTGATCGTGCGTTTCGTGCACGACACCCATGAAGCCCAGGATGTGGCTCAGGAAGCCTTTATCAAGGCCTACCGAGCGCTAGGAAACTTTCGCGGAGACAGCGCGTTCTATACGTGGCTTTACCGCATTGCCATCAACACGGCAAAGAACTATCTGGTTTCACGCGGCCGCCGGCCGCCGGATAGCGATGTAAGTTCTGAAGACGCAGAGTTCTACGACGGCGATCACGGCCTGAAGGATCTCGAATCGCCGGAACGCGCGTTGCTGCGGGATGAGATCGAAGGCACCGTCCATCGAACCATTCAGCAACTGCCAGAGGATTTACGTACGGCTTTAACTTTACGTGAATTCGATGGTCTGAGTTACGAGGACATTGCGAGCGTCATGCAGTGTCCGGTGGGTACCGTGCGCTCCCGGATTTTCCGCGCCCGGGAGGCCATCGATAAAGCCCTGCAGCCGTTGTTGCAGGAAAACTGAGACAGCGGCGACAGCCAAGAGAGGAACGCCATGAGTCGTGAAGCCCTGCAGGAATCGCTGTCCGCAGTGATGGATAACGAAGCGGACGAACTGGAATTGCGTCGAGTGATCAATGCACTGGACGATGTTGAAACCCGTGAGACCTGGGCTCGTTATCAGATCGCTCGGGCAGCCATGCACAAGGATCTGCTGCTTCCGCGTCTGGACATTGCTGCGGCAGTTTCTGCTGCGCTGGAAGACGAAACGGCTCCAGCCAAAGTATCCCGCGGCCCTTGGCGCAACCTGGGTCGTCTGGCCGTTGCGGCTTCGGTGACCGTTGCGGTACTGGCTGGTGTGCGCCTGTACAACCAGGACGAAATCGCTGGCGTCGAACTGGCCCAGCAGTCCAATCAGCCTTCGCTGGTTGCGCCGCAGGTCAAAGGCCCGGCTGTTCTGGCAGGCTACAAGGAAAGCTCGGAAACTACCGGTCCGATGGCCAACGGCGTCCTGCAAGGTCAGCCAGGCTGGCACGATCAGCGTCTGCCAGGCTATCTGCGTCAGCATGCCCAGCAAGCTGCGTTGAAAGGTACTGAAAGCGCTCTGCCTTATGCGCGTGCAGCAAGCATGGAAAACCGTTAAGGAGGATCATGCGCGCCATACCTCTACTTTCGCTTCTGCTTAGCGGCTGGTTCATTGTTCCAGCCCATGCCGACGAGGCCCAGGACTGGCTGATCCGCCTGGGTCAGGCGGAGCAGCAGCAAAGCTTCCAAGGCACTTTCGTATACGAGCGTAACGGTAGTTTTTCTACCCACAATATCTGGCATCGTGTCCAGAACGGTCAGGTCCGCGAGCGTTTGCTTCAGCTCGACGGCTCGGCTCAGGAAGTCGTGCGTGTTGATGGGCATACTCAATGCGTCAGCGGCACTCTGATTGCGGGGTTGGGAGACTCTCCCAACTCGACCGCTCGTTCGCTTGATCCCCAAAAGCTGAAAAACTGGTATGAGCTTGCCGTCATCGGCAAGTCGCGCGTGGCCGGGCGTGATGCGGTCATTGTATCGCTGACGCCCCGCGACCAGCATCGTTATGGTTTCGAGCTGCATCTGGATAAACAGACCGGTTTGCCACTGAAGTCGTTGTTGCTCAACGACAAGGGGCAGCTACTCGAGCGTTTCCAGTTCACCAGCCTCGATACCGCTGATGTCCCGTCGGACAAAGATCTGCAAGCTGGCACCGAGTGCAAGGCCGTCACTATTGATAGTGACAAGGCCTCTGCCGTGAAAACGGCTCAGGTCTGGCATTCCGACTGGCTGCCTCCGGGTTTTGTGCTGACCAGCAGCACTTCACACAAAGATTCTGAAACCAAGACTCAAGTCAGTAGCCTGATGTATGACGACGGGCTGGCACGGTTTTCGGTATTTCTTGAGCCGTTGAACGGTGCAACAGTGACCGATACCCGCACGCAGTTGGGGCCAACTGTCGCTGTTTCCCGCCGCCTCACTACGCCTGAGGGCGAGATGATGGTGACGGTGGTCGGCGAAATTCCAATCGGCACGGCCGAGAGGATTGCCCTTTCGATGCGCAACGATGGCGCTGCAACCAGCAAGCAGTGAGCTGATTTCAGTCATTTCCACTTCTTCTTCGAGACGTAGATGAAATGTTTGCTCAGCATTTTCATTTGCAAATCACCCGAAAGTTTTTTATAGGTCAGAGCCTCACGGCTCTGGCCTTGTCTGTTGTTCCCGGAACAAAAATACCGGCCCGCGGTTCCCGGTGTTCCTTGCTCCATATCGCTTAACCCTGCTCGTCGTAACGGGAGCTGTATGTCGATACTTAGCTTGAAGTCTTATCTTTCCATTTTCGCCACCGTGCTGGTGCTGGGTCAGGCTGTCCCCGCTGTCCAGGCGGCCGACCTGCCGGATTTCACCCAACTGGTTGAACAGGCCTCGCCTGCAGTGGTGAACATCAGTACCACGCAGAAGCTGCCGGACCGCAAGGTGAACCAGCAGATGCCTGACCTGGAAGGCTTGCCGCCGATGTTGCGCGAGTTCTTCGAGCGTGGCATGCCGCCTCAGCAGCGTTCGCCGCGCGGCGATCGTCAGCGTGAAGCGCAATCGCTCGGTTCGGGCTTCATCATTTCCTCCGATGGCTACATCCTGACCAACAACCATGTGATTGCCGATGCCGACGAAATCCTCGTGCGTCTGGCTGATCGCAGTGAAATGAAAGCCAAGCTGATCGGAACTGACCCGCGCTCCGACGTGGCCTTGCTGAAGATCGATGGCAAGGATCTGCCGGTGCTCAAGCTTGGCAAGTCCCAGGACCTGAAGGCGGGTCAGTGGGTTGTAGCGATCGGTTCGCCGTTCGGCTTTGACCACACCGTGACCCAAGGCATTGTCAGCGCCGTCGGCCGTAGCCTGCCGAACGAAAACTACGTGCCGTTCATCCAGACCGACGTGCCGATCAACCCGGGTAACTCCGGTGGCCCGCTGTTCAACCTGAACGGTGAAGTGGTCGGGATCAACTCGCAGATATACACCCGTTCCGGTGGCTTCATGGGTGTGTCGTTCGCCATTCCGATCGACGTGGCGATGGACGTTTCCAATCAGCTGAAAAGCGGTGGCAAAGTCAGCCGCGGCTGGCTGGGCGTGGTCATCCAGGAAGTGAACAAGGATCTGGCCGAGTCGTTCGGTCTTGATAAGCCGGCCGGTGCGCTGGTTGCGCAGATTCAGGATGACGGTCCGGCAGCCAAGGGTGGCCTGCAAGTGGGCGACGTGATCCTGAGCATGAACGGTCAGCCGATCGTCATGTCCGCCGACCTGCCGCACTTGGTCGGTGCGCTGAAAGCGGGCGCCAAGGCCAGCCTCGAAGTGATCCGTGACGGCAAACGCAAGAATGTCGAGCTGACTGTCGGTGCGATTCCGGATGAGGACAAAGAGCTGGCTGCACTGCCGAAGTCGGGTGCGGAAAGCAGCAGCAACCGCCTCGGCGTTTCGGTGGCGGAACTGACCGCTGAGCAGAAGAAAACCTACGACCTCAAGGGCGGAGTGGTGATCAAGGAAGTTCAGGACGGTCCTGCGGCTTTGATTGGTCTGCAACCGGGTGACGTGATCACTCACCTGAACAATCAGGCCATTGGCTCCACCAAGGAATTCGCCGAGATCGCCAAGGCGCTGCCGAAGAATCGTTCGGTGTCGATGCGCGTCCTGCGTGAAGGTCGCGCGAGCTTCATCACCTTCAAACTGGCTGAATAATCCGCTAGCGGTGAAATGAAAAACCGCCTCGAAAGAGGCGGTTTTTTTATGCCTGAAACATTTGCCTCGTCGAGGAAAACTCAGCCCATCATGTCCTTGATCATGCGCTCCTGCTCCATCAACTCGCGCTGGCGCGCATCGATCCGCGAGGATAGCGGGAAGTTGCTGCCCGCCTTGCGCTTGGCAAAATCGAGCTGCTGGATCGCCTGACGATAATCACCCACCAGCGCGAAGTACTCGGCGCGGGCCTGATGCAGACCAATGATGTTGCCAGAGAGGCCACGGGTTTCGGCGACCTGATACCACACGTCCGGATCATTCGGACGGGATTTGAGCAAGCTGTCGAGGGCTTTCTCGGCGTCGGCGGTGCGATTCTGTTTCAGCAACAGATCGACCCGAACCTGATTCAGCGGGTAATTGCCCGGATATTGCGTGAGCATGCGGTCAACCCGCGTTTGCGCATCCGGCAGGCGGTTGTTGGTAATGTCCAGGTCGATCTGCGCGAGGTTGTAGATGATCTCGTTGGGTGACTTGGCCAGCAGCTGTTTGAGATTCTCCCTGGCTTCATTGAGCTGGCCGCCCTTGATCTGGGCGATCGCCAGGCCGTAGCGCGCCACGTCGTTTTTCGGATTCTCATCCAGTTGTGCACGAAAGCGCTTGGCGCCCAGTCCCGGGGTTTCTTCGTAGATCAGCTGAACACGGGCGCGGATCAGCTGATAGCGCATGCTGTCTTCGATGCCGCCCGCTGGCGCTTGTTCTGCGCGGTTACGGGTGTCGGCGATACGCGATTCGGTCACCGGGTGAGTCAGCAGAAATTCTGGCGGCTTGGCGTCGAAGCGGTATTGGCGCATCAGACGTTCGAACATGGTCGGCATCGAGCGCGGGTCGTATCCGGCCTTTTCCAGGTTGAGGATGCCGATACGGTCGGCTTCCTGCTCGTTCTGGCGCGAGAAGGTACGCTGCGACTGAATGGCTGCGGCCTGAGTACCGGCGATGGTCGCGATCCCGGCATCACCGCCACCGGCGGCGGCAATCACGATCCCGGCGAGCAGCGCCGCCATCATCGGCACCTGCATCCGCTGCGAAGCTTCTACACCGCGCGCGAAGTGGCGCTGTGACAAGTGAGCCAGTTCGTGGGCCAGTACCGAGGCATATTCGCCTTCAGTCTGCGCGTTGAGGAACAGGCCACCGTTGACCCCGACCACGCCACCCGGCGCCGCGAAAGCGTTGAGTTGCGGGCTGTTGATCAGAATGAATTCCAGGCGACGATCGGTCACCTGGCTGGTTTCCACCAGCTTGTAGACGCTGGATTCGACGTAGTCTTTGAGCTGCGGATCGTTGAGCTGTGCAACCTGACTACGCAACATGGCCAGCCAGGCGCGGCCCAACTGGTATTCCTGTTGCGGAGAGACAATGGCAGAACTGGCGTCGCCAAGTGACGGCAGATCGTCGGCAAAGCCCGGTGAGGCGAGCAGGCAAGCGAGCGTCAGCAGGGTAGGGCGCAGAAATGTCATGCACAAAGCCTTAGAAGACAAAGACCTTACTGTAGCCGGACACCGGGCTTGCGACCAGATATTCTAGGCGCCTCAACCACCTGAACCGGAGTGACGCAATGACCGACGCTGTAGCCCATGACTGTGAATTGGACGCCAGTGGCCTGAATTGCCCGTTGCCGTTGCTCAAGGCCAAGATGGAACTCAACAAGTTGCCCAGCGGCGCGGTGCTCAAGGTGATCGCCACGGACGCGGGTTCGCAGCGCGACTTCCGCACCTTTGCCCGTCTGGCCGGTCATACGCTGCTGCGCGAAGAAGACGAAGCGGGCGTCTACCGTTACTGGTTGAAAAAAGCCTGAAACCGACAGCGTAAAAGACCTAAGGATTATTGATGTTCAAAGTGTTACGCGACTGGATTCAGCGCTACTTTTCCGACGAAGAAGCGGTGGTGCTGGCGGTGCTGCTGTTTCTCGCCTTTACCGCGGTGCTCACGCTCGGTGGCATGCTCGCGCCGGTATTGGCCGGGATGGTGCTGGCGTATCTGATGCAGGGGCTGGTACTCGCACTGGAGCGTATGCGCGTGCCTGGTGCGGCGGCGGTGGGGCTGGTATTTGCGCTGTTCATGGGCGTGTTGCTAGTGTTCATCGTGGTAGTGTTGCCGTTGCTGTGGCATCAGTTGATCACGCTGTTCAACGAGCTGCCGGGGATGCTCGCCAAATGGCAGTCGCTGTTGCTGTTGCTGCCGGAGCGCTATCCGCATCTGGTCTCTGACGAGCAGGTGCTGCAGGCTATCGAAGCGGCGCGTGGCGAAATCGGCAAGTTCGGCCAATGGGCGCTGACCTTTTCGCTGTCGAGCCTGCCGCTGCTGGTCAATATCATGATCTATCTGGTGCTGGTGCCGATTCTGGTGTTCTTCTTTCTCAAGGATCGGGCCATGATCGGCGAGTGGGTGCGCGGCTATCTGCCCCGTGAGCGGGCGCTGATCACCCGCGTGGCGCAGGAAATGAACCGGCAGATCGCCAACTACATTCGCGGCAAGGTCATCGAGATCGTGATCTGTGGCGGCGTGACCTACATCGCCTTCGTCGCGCTTGGCCTCAACTATGCGGCGCTGCTGGCGTTGCTGGTCGGGGTATCGGTGGTGGTGCCGTACGTCGGCGCGGTGGTGGTGACCGTGCCGGTGTTACTGATCGCGCTGTTCCAGTGGGGTTGGAGCGATCAGTTCATCTATCTGATGGCGGTCTACGGGATCATTCAAACGCTGGATGGCAACGTGCTGGTGCCGTTGCTGTTTTCCGAGGCAGTCAACCTGCACCCGGTGGCCATCATCTGCGCGGTGCTGTTGTTTGGCGGGTTGTGGGGGTTCTGGGGCGTGTTCTTCGCGATTCCGCTGGCGACGCTGTTCAAGGCCGTGCTGGATGCGTGGCCGCGCAAGGAGCCGGTTGTCGCTCCGCTGCTGTAGCGGTTGAGCCAGATTTTAGATGAAGGCTATTCGCGAGCAGGCTCGCTCCCACATTGGATCTGTGCCGTTCACAAGTTCAATGTGGGAGCGAGCCTGCTCGCGAAGGCGTCAATGAGGGCGACGCAAAACCTTCAGGCTTTATTCAAGGCCTGAGCCGCAGCCAGCACCGCATCCACATGCCCCGGCACTTTCACGCCGCGCCATTCCTGACGCAGTACACCGTTCTTGTCGATCAGGAACGTGCTGCGATCAACGCCCAGATATTCCTTGCCATACAGTTTCTTCAGCTTGATCACGTCGAACAGCTGGCAGACGGCTTCGTCCTTGTCGCTGATCAGCTCGAACGGAAATTCCTGCTTGCATTTGAAGTTCTCGTGAGACTTCAGGCTGTCGCGGGAGATACCGAAAATCTCGGTATTAGCGGCCTGGAACGCCGCGTACTGGTCACGAAAACCCTGGCCTTCGGTGGTGCAGCCGGGGGTGCTGTCCTTCGGATAGAAGTAGATCACCACTTGCTTGCCCTTCAGGGCGGACAAGCTGACGGTCTGCCCGCTGGTGGCAGGTGCTTCGAAATCCGCAACCGGTTGGTCGATGACAACGGCCATGAAAGCTTCCTTACATTGGGTTTTGTGGGCGCCAAGGTTCGATCAGCGCATCCAGGTTCATCGCGTCGGCGAAGTCCAGGAACTGGTCGCGCAGCCAGCTGATCTGGGTGCCGGCCGGCAGCGTTACGGTGAACGTGGCGTTGAGCATGGTGCCGCCAGTCTGCGGGGCCTGATAGGTATCGCAGGTCAGGTTTTCCAGCTCGACGTTGTGATCCATGAAGAACTGGCACAGCTCATTGATGATGTCCGGGCGATACGCCGAGCTGACATAAGCCACGTACGGCAGGGCCTGTGGACGATTTTCGAGGGCCGCACTGCGCACCACGTTGACGGTAAATGCGTGGCGCTTGGCCAGGGTCGGCAGGCTGCCTTCGAGGCGGGCCAGCGCGTCCCAGCTGCCGGAGATTTCCAGCACCAGGGCGCTGCATTCGCCATGGCGAGTCAGGCGGGAGGTGACGACGGCGCAGCGATTTTCATGGCTGGCGCGGCACAGGACGTTAGTCAGCTCCATGGGGTTGGCGCCAAGGGCACTGATGACAAGGAATTGTTCGCGAACTGTGGGGGTGGACATGCAGCATTCCTAAAGCGATGAGCGGTCGGTAGGTCGATGGGCGTTGGCCGTCGGGAAGCGTCTGCGCGTGCCCGTTCAGAAAGCCCCGGGCCGTGGCTCGCAATTCGCTCCAATAAAGGCGGAGCGTGCAGCAGCGACACTGGAACGGGGCCTGGGAGGCCGAAAGGGGAGGCTGGAACCCGGCGTACAAGCTGATCTGTACCGATCAAAGTCTGAAGGGTAGCGAAAACCGACGCCAAGGGGAATGGCGGCGCAGTACTTCGCTTGTGCAAGCATCTTGGCGCCAGTACCATTACCGCTCTCTTTTTCCGGCAGGAGCGGTTTCATGATTGCGGGCAGTATGGTGGCACTGGTCACTCCCATGGATGCACAAGGGCGTCTTGACTGGGACAGCCTCAGCAAACTCGTGGACTTCCATCTCAAGAACGGCACCCATGCCATTGTCGCGGTCGGTACTACCGGCGAGTCGGCGACCCTTGATGTAGAAGAACACATCGCCGTCATCAAAGCCGTGGTCAAACAGGTAGCCGGGCGCATTCCGGTGATCGCCGGTACCGGCGCCAACTCGACCCGCGAAGCCGTCGAGCTGACCCGCAACGCCAAGGAAGCCGGCGCCGACGCCTGCCTGCTGGTAGTTCCGTACTACAACAAGCCGACCCAGGAAGGCCTGTACCAGCACTTCAAGCACATTGCCGAAGCCGTCGACATTCCACAGATTCTCTACAACGTTCCCGGCCGCACCTCCTGCGACATGCAGGCCGAGACCGTAATTCGCCTGTCCAGCGTGCCGAACATCATCGGCATCAAGGAAGCCACCGGCGACCTGAAACGCGCCAAAGCCATCATCGACGGCGTGAGCAAGGACTTCATCGTGCTGTCCGGCGATGATCCGACCGCGGTTGAGCTGATCCTGCTGGGCGGCAAAGGCAACATCTCCGTAACGGCCAACGTCGCCCCGCGCGAAATGGCTGACCTGTGCGAGGCCGCGTTGAAAGGCGACGCCGAGACCGCACGGGCGATCAACGAAAAATTGATGCCGCTGCACAAGGACCTGTTCATCGAAGCCAACCCGATTCCGGTGAAGTGGGCTTTGGTTGAAATGGGCCTGATGCACGAAGGCATCCGCCTGCCGTTGACTTGGCTGAGCGCTCCTTGTCATGAAACGCTTCGCACGGCCCTGCGCCAGTGCAGCGTCCTGGTTTAATTGAGGAAGTACAACGCATGAAGCGAATGGCCGGACTTTCCGCACTTGCCTTGATTATCTCCAGCACCAGTGGCTGCGGATGGGTCTGGGGCCCGGAAGGTTATTTCCGTGACCGTGGTAGCGATTACCTGGAAGCGCAACAGACTGCACCGATGCAACTGCCACCGAATGTCAGCACCTCCAAGCGTCTGGATCCGCTGTTGCCGATCCCGCGCAACGTGGCTGATGACACGGCGAAGGGCGAATACGTGGTACCGCGCCCGCAACCGCTGACGGCGGTTGCCGAGGCGACCGACTACTCGCTGCAGAAGAGCGGTGACTCGCGTTGGGTCGTGGCCCAGCACCCGCCGGCCGAAGTCTGGCCAGTGGCGGTACAGTTCTTCCAGGACAATGGTTTCCGGCTGGATGAACAGCGTCCGCAAACCGGCGAATTCACCACCACCTGGCAGCATTCCGACGAACTGTCCGCCGCCATGGCCAAGCGCCTGAGCGCCGCCGGTGTCGGTGCCGACAGCGAAACCCGCGTGCGGGTGCGTATCGAGCCAGGCGTGCAGCGCAACACCAGTGAAATCTACGTGGTCAGCGCCGAGCGTCCTGCCGGCAGCACCGCCGACGTCGATTTCACCAACCGTTCGGTCAACACTGGCCTGGACGCAGCGCTGGTCGACGACATGCTCGCGAGCATGAGCCGGATCTCCGAGAAGGGTGGTTCGGTGTCGATGCTGGCTTCGCGTGACTTCGATACCCCGAGCCGTGTCAGCCTCAGCGAAGACGGCAGCGGCAACCCGGTGCTGAACGTCGGTCCTGACCTGGATCGTGCCTGGTCGAGCGTCGGTCGTGCGCTGGAGCAAGGTCAGTGGCGCGTTGAAGACATCAACCGCAGCCTGGGCCTGTACTACATCAACCTGGCCGAGAAAGCCGAGAAGAAAGACGACAAGCCTGGTTTCTTCAGCAGCCTGTTCGGCAGTGCGCCGACCAAGGAAGAAGTTGAAGCCCGCGCCGAGCGTTATCAGGTTCGCCTGAGCAAGGTCGGTGAGAACGTTCAGGTGACCGTAGAGAAGAACATCAATACCGTTGCGCCGGCCGATGTGGCGCGCAAAGTGTTGAGCGTGATTCAAGACAACCTGGGCTGATCACATGCGCTTTGCCGTTCTCGGCAGCGGTAGCCAAGGGAACGGCACGCTGATCGCCAGCGCTGATACCTATGTGCTGGTGGATTGTGGTTTTTCCCTGCGGGAAACCGAAAAACGCCTGTTGCGTCTGGGGGTTCACCCGGCGCAGCTGAGCGCGATACTCGTAACCCACGAACATGCCGACCACGTGCATGGCGTGGGTTTGCTGTCTCGGCGCTACAATCTGCCGGTCTACCTCAGTCGCGGCACACTGCGCGGGATGCGCAAACCGATCGAACCCGCAGGCTTTCTGGCCGGCGGCGAGCAGCTGCAGATCGGCGCACTGAACATCGGGGTCATTGCCGTGGCCCATGATGCGCAGGAGCCGACCCAGTACGTATTCAGTGATAACGAGCAGCGGCGCTTCGGCCTGCTGACCGACCTGGGTTCCTATTGCGAGCGGGTGCTGGACGGCTATCGGGATCTCGATGCGTTGATGATCGAGTCCAACCACTGCCGCGACATGCTGGCCCGTGGTCACTATCCGTACTTTCTCAAGCAACGGGTGGGCGGCGAGCTGGGACATTTGAACAACCATCAGGCGGCATTCCTGGTGGCCGAGTTGGGGTGGCAGGGCTTGCAGCATCTGGTTCTCGCCCACCTGAGCAGCAAGAACAATCTGCCGCAGCTGGCCCGGCAATGTTTCGTCGACACCCTCGGGTGCGACCCGGACTGGCTGCAACTGGCCGATCAAGATTCAGGGCTCGACTGGCGCCATATCGCCTAGCCCATCTACTTAGCAAGCGGAGCCCATCATGGAAAAACGTGAAGAACTCTACCGCGGCAAAGCCAAATCGGTTTACAAGACCGACGACGCTGACCGTTTGATCCTGCTGTTTCGCAACGACACCTCGGCGTTCGACGGCAAGCGCATCGAGCAGCTCGACCGCAAAGGCATGGTGAACAACAAGTTCAACGCCTTCATCATGCAGAAACTCGAAGCGGCCGGCATTCCGACCCAATTCGACAAACTGCTGGGCGACAACGAGTGCCTGGTGAAGAAGCTGGACATGATCCCGGTCGAGTGCGTCGTGCGTAACTACGCCGCCGGCAGCCTGGTAAAACGTCTGGGCGTCGAAGAGGGCATGAAGCTCAACCCGTACACCTTCGAACTGTTCCTCAAGGACGACGCCAAGGGCGACCCGTTCATCAACGAATCCCACGTCGTGGCATTCGGTTGGGGCACCGCCGAGCAGCTGGCACGCATGAAAGAACTGTCGCTCAAGGTCAACGAAGTCCTGAGCAAACTGTTCGACGACGCAGGCCTGCTGCTGGTGGACTTCAAGCTTGAATTCGGCGTGTTCAGCGACGGCTCGATCGTCCTCGGCGACGAGTTCAGCCCGGACGGCTGCCGCCTGTGGGACAAGGACACCAAGAAGAAGATGGACAAGGACCGCTTCCGCCAGGGCCTCGGTGACGTCATCGAAGCCTACGAAGAAGTCGCCAATCGTCTGGGTGTACCGCTTTAATCGACGCAAGCATCTGATAGCACGAAGAAAATTTTCGAAAGAGGGTTTGCTTTCGGCAGAAGTGTTGTTATGATGCGCGCCGTTGGAGAGATGCCAGAGTGGCCGAATGGGACGGATTCGAAATCCGTTGTACCTTCACCGGTACCTAGGGTTCGAATCCCTATCTCTCCGCCATATATAGAAAAAGCCCCGTAGCTGAGAAGCTACGGGGCTTTTTTGTTTCTGCTCGCTTGAGTAATCAGCAAATCCTGTCGCCGGAACCCGAGGTTGAAAACTCGATAATCGGATGTGACTCGATTGATGCCGGTTCGTACGTAACTCTCGGAGTCTACCTACAGCTCTATTTCCAATCACTCCTTATCCTGACCTATGTGCCCAATATTGACCGGATTCGGATAAAAAGACGCCGTTTTCAAGCTTGGAGGGTGGCGTTGTCCGCTTGTTCAAGGGGGCGCTTCATGGATCAGCGATATGAATCGCGATTGTCAATTTTTCCTGCGCGGTATCATGGTGTAATACTATGAACAACAAACAACTCGGTACGCTCGCAGCTATATTTTCACGACCCACACCCGCCACGTTGGAATGGGCGCGCATCGAGTCTCTGTTCAATGCGGTCGGGGCCAGAACCGTGGAAGGCAATGGTTCGCGAGTTCGGTTTGAATTAAGAGGTGTGGTTGCTACGTTCCACCGACCTCACCCGGATAAAGAAGCAAAGCCCTATCAGGTTCGTGATGCTCGGGCTTTCCTTGAACAAGCAGGAGTCACTCCATGAACGTGATGAATTACAACGGGTATGCAGCCCGAATTGAATACAGTGATGAAGATGGTCTTTTTGTTGGTCATATCGCTGGGATCAAGGACGTAGTAGGTTTTCATGGCGAATCTGTGAAAGAGCTTCGGTCAGCGTTCGAAGAGGCTGTTACTGACTATCTGGAGACTTGCGAAAAACTGGGTCGTGCCCCGCAAAGGCCTTATTCGGGCAATCTCAGTCTGCGTTTGGCGCCTGCTCTTCATGCGACTGTTGCCGTAAAAGCGCAATTGGCTCAAAAAAGCATTAATCAGTGGGTTGCGGATGTTCTTGACCGAGAGGCCCATGCCTAGCTTGATTCTGATGTGGAACTACAAGATCTTATGTACGTCGTTCCCGAGCAGAGCAAATAGCCCCGTAGCTGAGAAGCTACGGGGCTTTTTTGTATCTGCGAGTTTTACCGAGCACCCGCCTCAGCCACTCACGGCTGCGGATGCCCGAGCTTCTGTTTGATCAGGTCATACACTTCCTTGTGCGTCGAGTTGCGCAGGGTGTTGTCCTTGCAAGCCGAGGCCAGGAAGGTTTTCACTTCGTCCTTGGCGTGCGGATAGAGGCTGGCGATGTAGTCGGCTTCGTGTGTTTGGGTGCAGTTGAAGTGCTTGTCGTCTTTCGCTTTGTCTCTAGCCATGGTGCGGCTCCTTTTTAGTTTGAACGTCATTTGGCGAAACAGGGCTGTATGGCCCCGTACGCTGAACAGCGTAGGGGCGCAAAAGTGCTTTGCCAGTGCTTCAGACGAAAAAGGAAGAGGCTGTAGGACGCGGCGCCATCAGATTTCCTTCACCGGCGTCTCCCCCTGCACACCCTTGATCAACTCGATCACGTGTAAACAATCGGCCTTGTTCACATACGACTCGCCACTGGCAATCGTCTCGTGGTTCCCCGCCCGCAGTCTCCAGCGCCATTGGCCTTTGCCGGTGCTCGGGGTGCCTCGGGATTGCCTGTAGATCTCGAAATACATTCAGTTCGCTCCTTGCGATGGTGTTTGCGACAACCTGTGTGGCGCATCGTCGCAAGCCTAGCGGAGCGAGTTTTTTTCGCTATCGGGTATTTGTTTCCAATCGTTGGCAGATGTTTCTGAAGAGTGCGGGCTAGAGCGCACGCATCGGCGTCTGGATTGGCCAGAATGTCGCCCTTTGCACCTTGCAAGGCTATCGACGCTACTGCTTAATACGGGACGGCTCATGGCGTTGAAAATGCTTCGACGACCGACAAACACTATAAAAAGAGCACTCCATTGACTGAGCATGGAACGGCACAGGCCACACGGGTCACGTTATCGCTGGTTGTCCCGGTTTTTAACGAGGAGGACAGTCTCGACGCGTTCATTCTGCGCATCGATGAAGTCTTCCAGCACCAAGCCTCAATTGCTTTGGAGCTGGTGTTCATCAATGACGGCAGCACTGATGCCACACTTGAGCGGCTGTTGGATCGTCAGCGGCACGACTCGCGGCTGCGCATCGTCGATCTGAGCCGTAACTTCGGCAAAGAGGCGGCGTTGTCTGCGGGATTGCAAATCGCCAACGGGCAGATTGTGGTGCCTATCGATGCCGATCTGCAGGACCCACCCGAAGTCATTCTGCAAATGATCGAGCGATGGCGCGAGGGCTATGAAGTGGTGCTCGGTCATCGCGTCAGCCGCCGCAGCGACACCTGGGCCAAGCAGACGTCGGCGCATTGGTTTTACCGCCTGCACAACAAGATCGCCGAGCAACCGCTGCCGGAAAACGTCGGCGATTTCCGCCTGATGGACCGTTGTGTAGTCGATGCCTTGCTGACTTTGCCCGAGTCCCGGCGCTTCATGAAGGGCCTGTTCGCCTGGGTCGGTTTTCGGACTACCCACGTTGATTACGAGCGGCCCGAGCGCGTGGCGGGGCAGAGCAAATTCAACGGCTGGCGGCTGTGGAATTTTGCCCTGGAAGGCATCACCAGTTTCAGTACCGAACCGTTGCGGATCTGGACTTACATCGGCGCCGCGGTGTCGCTGGTGTCCTTTGCCTTTGCCATTTTTATCGTGTTGCGCACGCTGATCCACGGCGTCGACATGCCCGGTTATGCCTCGCTGATGGTGGCCGTGACGTTCCTCGGTGGCCTGCAATTGATTGGCATCGGCGTACTCGGCGAGTACCTCGGCCGCACTTATATCGAATCCAAACGCCGGCCGGTTTTTCTGGTGCGTCGCGTCTACGACCCCAAGGACTGAAACATGGATCTCAAGGAAACCGATATCCTCGGCGACAGCATCGGTGAGCATTGGTATTACTGCTCCAAAGCGGCGGCGACTCGTCGTCTGCTCGGTGATGTACCGATCACGCGGATTCTCGACGTGGGCGCCGGCTCGGGTTTCTTCTCCCATCACCTGCTGACTCAAACCGATGCGCGCGAAGCGTGGTGCGTCGACATCAGTTACCCCGCCGATTCAGATGCGATCACTGCCGGCAAACCGGTGCATTACCGCCGCGATATCGACGCCATCGACGCCGATCTGGTGCTGCTCATGGATGTGCTGGAGCATGTCGACGATGACCTCGGTCTGCTCAAGGCTTACGTTGACAAGGTGCCGTCGGGCAGCCGTTTCCTGATGACCGTGCCGGCGTTTCAGTTCCTGTGGAGCGGTCACGACGACTTCCTCGAACACAAGCGCCGCTACACCCTGCCGCAGTTTGAAACCCTGGCCTGTGATGCCGGTTTGAGCGTACAGCGCGGTGCCTACTATTTCGGCGCGGTGTTTCCGATCGCGGCGGCGTTGCGTTTGCTGCCCAAAGGGCCGCAGGCCGCAGCGCCGCAGTCTCAGCTCAAACGCCATCATCCCTTGGTCAACGGCGTGCTCAAGACGCTGTGCAGCCTCGAACTGCCGCTGATGAGCCACAACCGTCTGGCCGGGCTGAGCGTGTTCGTGCTGGCGCAAAAACCGTGACTTCAGTTGAAAGGAAAACGCTGATCCAGCGCGGTCTGCGCTTTGCCGTGACCGGTCTGTTCGTCACCGCGCTGCATGCGCTGGTGGCTGTGCTGTTCATCAATTTCGTTGCGCCGCAACCGCCGCTGGCCAACGGAGTGGCGTTTGCCGTGGCAACGGTGGTGTCCTACGTGATCAATACCACCTGGAGTTTCTCGGCTCGGTTGCACGGCAGAACGTTGCTGCGATTTCTATTGGTATCGGCGTGCGGTTTTCTCTTGGCGATGTTTGTCGCCTGGGCCGCGCAGGTTGCCGGGTTGAATTATCTGTTGGGCATTGTCGCGGTGGCGCTGACGATTCCGGCATTCACGTTTGTCTTGCACAACTTCTGGACGTATCGATGAAGCTCTCCGCAACCCATCGGGCGACTGCGCTGCTGCCCGTGCTCTTGGGAATTCTGGCGTTTTTCATTGTGGTCGGCCCACGTGCCTTGAACCCGATGAACATTGCATGGCTGGGCGACGGCGACCCCGCCACGCACTATCAGGGTTGGGTTTTTTTTCGTCATTCGCCCTGGACGTTTCCACTGGGGCTTAACCCGAGCTATGGGCTGGAGTTGGGTAACGGGATAATTTTCTCGGATTCCAATCCGTTGTTCGCCTTTATCTTCAAACCGTTCTCAGCCCTGTTGCCTGAACCCTTCCAGTATTTCGGGTTGTGGCTACTGACGTGTTTCATTCTGCAGAGCTGGTTTGCCTGGAAGCTGATTGGCCTGTTCAGTCGCGACGTGGCGTTGCGTTTGCTTGGTGCAGGAATGTTTTTGTTCATTCCGGCGATGATCGTCCGCATGAGCGTACATCTGTCCCTGGCTGGGCATTTTCTGTTGCTGGCAGGGTTATATCTGGCATTGCGCCCCTTTACGCCGAAACGCCGCCTCGCCTGGGGCGCGCTGCTGGCGGCGGCTGCGCTGGTGCACGCTTATTTGCTGGCGATGGTTGCGTTGATCTGGCTTGCCGACCTTGCCGCCAAAACCCTTCAGCGGCGCCAGACGCCGGGTAAGGCCTTGATCGAGTTGATCGGTCTGTTTCTGCTGGTCAGTGTCTGCTGCTGGCAGGCGGGTTATTTCAGCATAGGCGACAGCGGTCTGGCGTTGATGGGGTATGGCCTGTTCCGGGCGAATGTGCTGACCTTTTTCGATGCGGGTGTCTGGTCCTATACCTTGCAGGACATGCCGGGTGTACTGGGCGACGGCGACGGGTTCGCATTTCTGGGCCTGGGCGTGATCTGCCTGGGGATCTTTGCCTTGGTGCCTGTGCTGCAAGGGACGACTGACCTGGGAGCCAAGGCTCGCCGTTACCCGTTGGTTTTGCTCGCGCTGGCAGGGCTGGCGATATTCGCCGTTTCCAACAATATCGGCGTAGGGCCATTCGAATTCAGGATTCCGCTGCCGGATGCGGTGGTTGCCGTGGCCACGATTTTTCGTGGCTCGGGGCGAATGATCTGGCCGCTCATGTACATGGCCATTTTTGCGATCCTCTATGTGGTGATTCGCGGGCACTCTTCGCGCGTGGCGTTGATGCTGCTGAGTGTGGCGCTGGTGGTTCAGGTGGCAGACACGCGCGCCGGTTGGGCGGTGTCGCGCGGTTTATTCATGGCCACGCCGTCGCCCACATGGAAGACGCCATTGGTCGACCCGTTCTGGGAGCAGGCGGCGAAGCGTTATCAGGCAGTGCGCTGGCTGCGCCCGGAGAATTATCCGGAACAGTGGATGACCTTGGCCGACTACTCGGGTCGCCATCACTTGCCGACCAACGCGGTCTACCTTGGGCGCGTCAGTACGGTTGCCACTGAAGCCGCTCAAGCGGTGTCGGATCGAATGGTCAGTTCTGGAAACTATGCAGCCGATACCCTGTACGTGCTCAGTAACCGTACTGTGCTGGAAGCAGCTCTGACCTTGAATCGCGACACCGATGTGCTCGCCAGAATTGACGGGTTGAACGTGTTGGCGCCGGGCTGGAAGCGTTGCGCCGACTGCCTGCCGATATCGGCCCCGGACCCATTGACGCTGATCCCGCCACTCAAGTCGGGCGAGAGAGTCGTGTTCAATCCCAGCAGTCTGGCGACGTTTTTCCTCGGTAAAGGGTGGGCGAACAATGAACCGTGGGGCACCTGGTCCGAGGGGAATGAGTCGCAAATTGCCCTGCGGCCGACTGCTCGGGTGCACTCGTTCTTGCTGGAAACCACTGCGCTGCTGGCCCCTTCACACACCGAGCAAGCAGTGGAAATTTTCGTCAACGATGTACGCGTGCTGTCCACCCGGCTGGTCAAGCCTGAAGCGAATCGCCTGAATGTCGAGTTGCCGGTCGAAGTGCAGCAGCGTGTCGAGCAACAAGGTGTGCTGAATATTCGTTTCAAATACGCCAACGCTATCAGTCCGGGGGAGTTGGGCATGGGCAAGGACATGCGCAAGCTGGCGATCGGGATACAGGCGTTGACGGTGAATTGAGCCGGTGTTGTTCCTTTCGCCCATAGACGCTGTCCATGGGCCTTTCTAAACTGCCCGCAGACCGGGGAGTAGGGGCAATGGATGAATCGAAATGAATTACGCAAGGCCGACATCAATCTGATGGTGGTGTTCGAGACCTTGATGCTCGAACGCAACGTGACCCGGGCGGCGGAGAAGCTGTTTCTCGGCCAGCCGACCATCAGTTCGGCGCTCAATCGCTTGCGCGCGATGTTCAACGATCCGCTGTTCATTCGCGTCGGCCATCGCATGGAGCCGACTGCCCGGGCCGAAGAGCTGTTCAAGTACCTGTCGCCGGCCCTCGACTCACTGTCGGTGGCGCTCAGCCTGACTCACGATTTCGACCCGGCCGTGAGCAACATGACGTTCCGGATCGGCCTGTCCGATGACGTCGAATTCGGCCTGCTGCCACCGTTGCTGCGGGCGCTGCGTCAGGAAGCACCCAGCGTAGTGTTCGTGGTGCAACACGTCGACTACTGGCGCATCCCCGACCTGCTGGCCGCCGGCGACATCACCGTCGGCATCAGTCAGACCCGGGGCCTGCCGGCCAATGCCAAGCGCAAACTGCTGCGGCATATCCAGCCAAGCATCCTGCGCGCCGACGCCTCGGATTCGCCGCTGACCCTCGATGAATACTGTTCGCGCCCACACGTACTGGTGTCGCACACCGCCAACATCAGCGGCTATGCCGATGAGTGGCTGGCGGAAATCGGCCGCACCCGGCATGTGGTGTTGTCGGTGCCGCAATACAGTGCGCTGCCGGCATTGCTGGCCGGCACCGACCTGATCGCCAGCCTGCCGGACTACACCGCCGAAGCCATGGCTGCCTCCGGGCTGTTGTTCAAGGAACCGTTTCCGTTCAAGACGCCGATGCTGGATCTGTCGATGGTCTGGCTCAGCCACGTCGACAGCGACCCGGCCGAGCGCTGGCTGCGGTCGCGGCTTGAGGCGTTCATGAGTGAGCGGCCACTGACAGCCCCCTGAAACCACTACAAACCTCCCCTGTGTGCGAGCCTGCTCGCGAAAGCGTTGTGTCAGACACTATTGATGTCGCCTGAGACGATGTCTTCGCGAGCAAGCCCGCTCCCACAGGGTTTGCGTTCGTCTGGTCTGGCTGCTTTGCTCAATGGCAGTAACCTTGGCGGAGGCCTGTCCCGATGAGCATTTCCCGATCGTTGCTGCGTGGGCGCGGCAGTCTCGACAGTGGCAAGGTCGGCATGGTCGAGTTGTTTTTCGATCTGGTGTTCGTGTTTGCCGTGACTCAGCTCTCGCATTCGTTGCTCGCGCATTTGTCGATCCTGGGCGCGGTGCAGGTGGCGCTGTTGATGGTCGCGGTGTGGTGGGTGTGGATTTTCACTTCGTGGATCACTAACTGGCTCGACCCGGAAAAATTGCCGATCCGTCTCGGCCTGTTCGGGCTGATGATCGCCGGTCTGTTGCTGTCGTCCTCGATCCCCAAGGCTTTCACCGAGCGCGGGCTGATGTTTGCCTCGGCGTTCGTGTTCATGCAGGTCGGGCGCACGCTGTTTGCGATCTGGGCGGTGCGTGGCGAATCGCTGAGCATGACCCGCAACTTCCAGCGAATTCTGGCGTGGTTGATGTGCTCCGGCGTGTTCTGGATCGCCGGGGCCTTTCTTGACGGGCAGCAACGTCTGCTGTGTTGGGCGCTGGCGCTGCTGATCGAGCTGATCTCGCCTTCGCTGTATTTCTGGGTGCCGGGGCTGGGGCGTTCGTCATTGAGTGACTGGAACGTCGAAGGCAATCACATGGCCGAGCGCTGCGCGCTGTTCGTGATCATCGCCCTGGGCGAATCGTTGCTGGTCACCGGTGCGACGTTCGCTGAACTGACGCTGAGCGCCACCGGAGTCATGGCGTTTCTGGTGGCGGTGCTGGGCAGCATCGGCATGTGGTGGGTGTACTTCGACAGCGGCGCCGAGCGCGCGCATCACCGCATCGCGCATTCGAGCGATCCCGGGCGCCAGGCGCGCATCGCCTACACCTACCTGCACGTGCTGATTGTTGCCGGGGTGATTGTCAGTGCGGTGGCCGACGAACTGGTGCTGGTGCATCCGGATCACGCCAGTGACGCCGGGATCCTGGTGATCGTGGGCGGGCCTTGGCTGTTTCTGTTGGGCAATGCGCTGTTCAAGTGGGTCATGTCCGACCGACCGCTGCCGCCGTTGTCGCATCTGGCGGGGCTGGTGTTGCTCATGCTGGCGCTGCCATTGGCGTTGAATCACTGGTTTTCGGCGCTGGTGCTCGGGGCGCTGACCACGGCGATCGTGGTGCTGGTGGCGCTGTGGGAAAGCCTGGCATTGCGTCAGGCGTCGGCCTCGATAACCTCGGAAAAAGCCGCAGGAGAGTAGGGCAGCGCTGTGGTATATGTACGACCTTTCCGCCGACTGACTGGAGCACCCCATGCCACACCTGCACATGGAATACACCGCCAACCTGCCGCAGTTGAACGCTGATGTGGCGTTGATCCGGCTCAACAACGCCCTGGTGGGTTCCGGTCAGTTCGCTGCGGAGTTTGATATCAAAAGCCGGGCGGTGAAGGTCGAGACCTTCAAGGTCGGTACCGGCATCGGCGAGCGCGCTTTCGTCCATGTGAAGCTGGCGCTGCTCAGCGGTCGTTCGCCGCAGATCAAGAAGCAGCTCTCGGATAGCCTGCTGGCGGTGTTGCAGGATCTGTGCGAATGGCCGGCGGGGGTCGAAGTGCAGTTGTGTGTGGAGTTGCTCGATATCGACCGCGATTCCTACACCAAGACCGCCATCGGCATGTAGGACTCAGGCCGCTTCCAGCTCACTGCACACCTTGATCACCTGCTCGCGCAGCCAGACGTTGGCGCTGTCCTGATCGGCGTTCTGGCTCCATTGCATGTCGAGGGTAAACCCCGGCAGGCCGTTCGGCGCCTCGCAGTGATTGAACACCGCGTCGTTGGTCAGCAGGCGCTGGATGCGCCGGGGCAGGGTGAGGATGAAGTCGGTGCCGGTGATCATCTTCAATGCCGCGCTGTAGCTGTTGGAGCGCGCGACGATCTGCCGTTTCTGCGCCTGACGCGCCAGCCAGCCATCGACCATGTTGGTGGTGGAAGTCCACGGTGTCGGGAACACATGGCGCCGCTCGGTGAAGGCCTGCAGGCTCAGGCGCGGTTCCAGCGGCGTGGCGCGTTTGTCGAAGACACAGACCAGATCGTCCTCCAGCAGCATCCGCGATTTCAGGTCGGTGTGGCTGCGGTGGAAGTTGGGGCCGAAACAGATCACCAGGTCGAGGCTGCCGTCGCGCAGTTCGTCGGCGGGCACATCGGTCTCGAACTTGTGCATGTTGACCACCACCGGCAAATCGTCGAAGTCGAAACGCTTCAACAGCCGTGGCAGCACCAGTTGCTCGAAGTATTCCGGGGCACAGATATTGAAGGTCACCGCTTGCCGGGTCGGATCGAAGGCCGGGGCGCCGGCGTGGCACAGGTTGATGCTTTCGAGGATCTTCTGCACATGGCCGTACATGGTGCCGGCCTTGTAGGTGGGACGCATGCCCGTGCGGGTGTTGATGAACAACTCGTCTTCAAAACTGGTGCGCAATTTTTTCAGGCAATAGCTGACAGTGGACTGGCTGACGCACAGCGTCTCCGAGACATCCGTGACGCTGCTTTGCTCATACACGGCGATAAACACCATGAGGTCCTGCATGTCGAGCTTTCGAAGCAAGTTACTGTTCAGCATCCGTTCCGTCCCGCTGTGCTCCTTGCGCTGAATCCGCGCAAACGTGTGCGCATGATCGTAGCGGAACGATGGTGCCAGGACAAAGCCCTGTAGGACGTTTCAATGTCGCCAGTGGGACAGAAACTTTTAGCAACACGACGTCGACAAATAAACCGCAAAAAGATGGCAACAGGCCTCTAGCCCGGCGGCGGCATTCGGCTTCAACGGATGTGTCGGGCGTACAGCCGAGGGTCGAAGCGCAGCACTATCAGCAGCATCACCACCATCACTGCGGTCAGCGACCACCAGGCCCATTCGAAGCTGCCGAGACGGTCGCGGATGATTCCGGCCAGCAGCGGCGAAAGCCCGGCGATCAAGTAGCCGATGCCTTGCACGAACGCGGTCAGGCTGCCGGCGCGCTGCGGGTTGTCGAGGTGATCGAGGGAGACAATAAGGCTCATCGGAAACAAGCCGCCAATCCCCAGCCCCAACAGGCACGGCCACAGCAGGCTGAGGTGTTGCGGGCTGAGGATCAATCCGCAGAAGCCGCCGATGATCAGCAACAGCAACGCTGCGAGGACGGCACGGCGATCACGGCTGCGGTTGGCGATGGCCGGCGTCAGCAGCCCGGAAATCACCTCCATGGCGGTCAGAAAACCCAGCAGCAGCCCGGCCTGCTGTTCGCTCCAGCCTTGCTCCACGTAGTACGGCGCCAGCCAGGCGAGTACGCAGGTGTAGGACGCCGTGCCGAGGCCGAAGAAGATGGCGAGCAGCCAGGCGCGGGAATTACGCGTGAAGGACTCTTTTCCTACAGGCGTGATCTGGAGGGATGACGGGATCGACTGTGTCCACCAGACCAGCAACGCGAGCAAGGACAGTGCCGCCCAGATCGCCAAGCCGATGCGCCAGCTGCCGGTCTGCCCCAGCACCAGCGGCGAAAATGAGGCGGCCAACGCGGCGCCGCCCATGATCGATGTGACATACAAGCCCATGCACAGCGCCACATGTTCGGGGAAGCGCGACTTGATCAGCACCGGCATCAGCGCCTGAATCAGGGCGATACCCATCCCGGCCAGCACCGCGCTGCCAATCAACTGCGGTGCCGAATCGAGCACCAGCCGCGACAGCGTCGCCAGGCCGATGATCAACAACGACAGGATCACGGTGGGTTGCTCGCCCAGGCGCCGGCTGATGCCGATACCGAAAAACATTGCCAGCCCCATTGCCATCACCGGCAGCATGGTCAGCAGCGATGCCACGCTGAAACTCAGCGGGATATCGCCACGAATTGCCGACAGCAACGGCCCGACGGCGGCCATGGATGGGCGCAGATTGAGTGCGACGAGAATGATGCCGATCATCAGCCAGACAGCGGGGCGGGAGGTAGCGCAGACGTTTTCCATCGGTAGACTCTGGATTGCGGAGGCTATCGATTAGGCCGCGGCCACGCGGTGCGGACAAATCAGATTTCCCGAGTGTTATTTAAAAACTAAATACCGCTCTCCTGGTAACGCGTCATGGATCGTTACGCCCGGATTAATCTTGCGAACCTCGCTGTAAGACTATTCTTTCTCTCTGGCAGGACATTTCGTTACAGCTCTGGCCCAGCGCAGGCGCGTAAAACGCCGGCGGCGATATATACTGCGCGCCATTCTTCAAGGGAGAGCCGTGTGGCCATCGATATTCACTGGATTCGCGACAACGAAAGCCTCGCGCAGTTTTGCGCCGAGTGGCAGCAACTGCCGTTCGTTGCCCTCGACACCGAATTCATGCGGGTCGACACCTTCTACCCGATTGCCGGTTTACTGCAGGTCGGCGACGGCAAACGCGCCTACCTGATCGATCCGCTGACCATCGACGCCTGGCAACCGCTGGCGGCGTTGCTGGAAAACCCGGCGGTGCTCAAAGTCCTGCACGCCTGCAGCGAAGACCTCGAAGTGCTGCTGCGTCTGACCGGCAGCCTGCCGGCGCCGCTGTTCGACACACAATTGGCAGCGGCCTACCTGAACCTTGGGTTCTCGATGGGCTATTCGCGGCTGGTGCAGGAAGTGCTGGGCATTGAGTTGCCGAAGGGCGAAACCCGCTCCGACTGGTTGCAGCGTCCACTTTCCGACACACAAATCAGCTATGCCGCTGAAGACGCAGTGCATCTGGCGGAAGTTTTCGTACAGCTGCGGCCGAAGCTGTCCGACGACAAATTCGCCTGGGTGCTGGAGGACGGCGCCGAACTGGTCGCCAACCTGCGCCGCGAGACCGACCCGTACGAGGTCTACCGCGAAGCCAAACTGGCGTGGAAACTGTCCCGTGCGCAACTGGCGGTGCTGCGTGAACTGTGCGCCTGGCGTGAAAAAGAAGCGCGTGCCCGTGATCTGCCGCGCAACCGCATCGTCCGTGAGCACTCGCTGTGGCCGCTGGCCCGCACGCAGCCGGACAACCTCGCCGCGCTGGGCAAGATCGAAGACATGCACCCGCGTACCGTGCGTCAGGACGGCCAATTTCTGCTTGATCTGATCAAGCGCTCTGGCAGTGTGGGGCCTGATCAATGGCCGCCGGCGGTGCCGGAGCCATTGCCGGTCGAAGCGGCTGCGCTGATCAAGCAACTGCGCGCCCTCGGCCAGGTCGAAGCCGAACGCCTGGGCATCGCCCCGGAACTGATGCTGCGCAAGAAAACCCTCGAAGCGCTGGTCAAAAGCGGCTTCCCCGAGGGCCCTTATCAATTGCCTGAGTCGCTGCGTGGCTGGCGCCGCGAACTCATGGGCCAGAAGCTGCTCGACAGCCTGGCCACCGCCGGAGAACAGCCTTGAAACGTATTTGCTCCATTTACCAAAGCTCCAAGCGAAGCGGAATGTACCTTTATGTGCTCAAGAGCGATGCTCTGGAGCGTGTGCCGGAACCCCTGATGCTGGCGTTCGGCAAGCCGAAACATGCCTTCGATCTGGTGCTATCGCCTGAGCGCAAGCTGGCCAGCGAGGACATCGTCGTGGTCCTGGAAAACCTCGACAAGCAGGGCTATCACCTGCAGATGCCACCGGCCGAGGACGAGTACATCGAACACCTGCCCGAAGAATTGCTGCGACGCAACGACCCGGTCTGATCTGCGAGGCCCTGTTCTGGGCCTCTTGCCACCCTGGAACTGATTTTACGGCGACGACCGCCACGAAGGAGCGCGACTCCTTCGGCGGTTGCCTGCACGGTTTGCGAAAGGTTTGAAGATGCGCGTTCTGATTGCTGAACACGACCACGCGGTGTACGCCCGGCTGCTGCGTCAGGCGGCCCCCGAGCTTGAAGTACTGACCAGTGGCGACTCCGCCGAACTGGCCCGGCAGGCGGCCGATTGCCCGGTGTGGCTGGGGCAGCCGGATCTGCTGGCGACCCTGCTGCGTCAGGGCCATCAGCCGCAATGGCTGCAATCGACCTGGGCCGGCATCACGCCGCTGCTCGCTGACGGCTTGCGCCGCGATTATCGCCTGACCCGCGCGGTGGGGATCTTCGGTCAGGTGATGGCCGAATACGTGCTGACCTACATGCTCGGTCACGAGCGTGAAGTGCTGGCGCGCCTGGTCAGCCAGGTCGAGCGCAAGTGGGACAATCGCACCGGCCAGAGTCTGGTCGGGCGCAAGGTGCTGATCGTCGGCACCGGCGATATCGGCCAGAGCGTGGCGCAGTTTCTGCTGCCGTTTGGCGTCGAGCTGTACGGCATCGCCAGCAGCGCGCGCGAGCAGGCGCCGTTCGTCGAAGTCGGCTCGATGGCGGATCTGCCACGGCTGGTGGGCGCGGTCGATTACGTGGTCAATCTGCTGCCGAATACCGCGCACACCCACGACATTTACGACGCGGCGCTGTTCAAGCAATTCAAGCCGACCGGGTTGTTCATCAACGTTGGGCGCGGGGTGGCGGTGGTCGATGCGGATCTGGTCGAAGCCTTGAAGGAAGGGCATCTGGCTGGTGCGGTGATCGACGTTTGCCGTCAGGAGCCATTGCCGCAACGCCATCCGTTCTGGACTGCCTGGGGCCTGCTGCTGACCGGGCACAGCTCGGCACCGACGTCGCCGGCGTTGATGGTGCAGTTGTTTGTCGAGAACCTGAAGGCGTATCAGGCGGGAGAAGCGTTGCGCGGGGAAGTGGATTTCAGTCGCGGTTACTGAATGTTCGCCGAATAAACTGTGGGAGCGAGCCTGCTCGCGAAGGGGGAGTGTCAGCCAACATCATCGTTGTCTGACATACCGCTTTCGCGAGCAGGCTCGCTCCCACATTTATTTTTGTGCTGGCTTAGAGGGTGAAGTTGCCTTCTGCGGCCAACTCGCTCAGCGGGCGACGCGGGCTCGGCACTTCACGAGCCTGCAGGTATTCGGCCAGGGTCGCCTTGTCACCCAGCTTGCCGATAGCGACCGCTGCATGCAGCGCATAACCTTCAGGAATATTCAGCTCCTTGCGGGTCAGCTCCTGATCGAAACCGGCCATGCCGTGGGTGTGCCAGCCGCTGATGCTCGCTTGCAGCGCCAGGTGGCCCCAGGCCGAGCCGGTGTCGAAGGTGTGCCACAGCGCCGGGGACTCTTCGCTGGCACCGGGTGCGGTGAAGGTGGTTTTCGAAATCACGATCACCAGCGCCGAAGCGTGTTGCGCCCAGCTGCGGTTGAATTCATTCAGCAGGCCCAGGAAGCGTTCCCAGTTCGGCGTGTCACGGCGCGCATACAGAAAGCGCCATGGCTGCGAGTTGTAGGCCGACGGCGCCCAGCGTGCGGCTTCGAAAAAGCTCAGCAGGGTTTCTTCCGGGATCGCTTCGCCGGTGAAGGCGCGGGGCGACCAGCGGTCGGTGAACTGCGGGTGAATGGCGTAATCGGCGACGCGAGGGTTGGCACTCATCGAAAGATTCCTTGCTGTGTTTGAGTCATGAATTCGTGGCAAAACCCTACTGGGCGGCGATTCGGCTGACAAGCGCGATTTACCGACAGTCGCCAGCGCTTGGCCCGCAAGGCCTTGGGCACTAGACTGGCGGCCTTTTCACCACCTGATGTTGATGCTTGAACCATGGCCGCCATAGTCGAACCGTTCTGGAAACGCAAAACCCTCGAGCAACTGGATCACGAGGAATGGGAATCGCTGTGCGACGGCTGCGGTCTGTGCTGCCTGCAGAAACTCGAAGATGAAGAAGACAACAGCGTCTATTACACGCGCATCGCCTGCAAACTGCTGGACCTGAAGACCTGCCAGTGCAGCGACTACCCGAATCGCATCAAGTTTGTCCCGGACTGTATCCAGCTCACTCCGGGCCAGGCTGAAGAATTCAAATGGCTGCCGCCGACCTGCGGTTATCGTCTGGTCAGCGAAGGCAAGGATCTGCCGTTGTGGCACCACCTGGTGTGCGGCGATCGTGACGCGGTGCACCACGAACGGATTTCCCAGTCCGGGCGCATGCTCGCCGAAGGCAGTGTGCCGGAGGACGATTGGGAAGATCACCTGATTTTCCGGGCTGGTTAAGCACCAAGGGTTTCCAGGATTCAACAAGGAGTGTGTATGGCTGGGGGATTGCTGCGGGCATCGCTGATCGGCCTGCTGGCGCTAAGCGCACCAGTGTGGGCGGCGAAAAAAGTCGACCTCGATTACCACGTACGCCTGTTGCCGCAAAGCGATCAGGCCGAAGTACGCCTGACCCTGGCCAAAGGCGAAGCGGTGCGCAGTCTCGACTTTGACCTCGGTGACGGCAGCCATTACAGCGACTTCAAGGCCGACGGCCAGTGGCAACTGACCCCGGGCAAACAGACCCGGGGCCTCTGGCGCCCGATCGGCGACAAGCCCAGCCTGACTTATCGCGTCAGTATCAGCCACGGCCGCAAGAGCGGCAGCTTCGACACGCGCATGACCCCGAGCTGGGCGCTGCTGCGTGGTGATGATCTGGTGCCGCCGGCCAGGCTCGATCAGCAGGATGGCATCGAGTTGGTGTCGCGTCTGCAATTCGAACTGCCCAATGGCTGGCAAAGCGTTGAAACCGCCTGGCCGCGCATCGGCAAGAACAAATTCCGCATCGATAACCCGTCACGCCTGTTCGACCGCCCGACCGGCTGGATGCTCGCCGGTCACCTCGGCAGCCGCCGCACCCGCCTGGGCGAAACCGAAGTCACCGTGGCCTCACCGCAAGGGCAGGGCATGCGTCGCATGGATGTGCTGACGCTGCTGACGTTCGTCTGGCCGCAGGTGCAAGCAGTCTATCCCCGGCATCCGAAAAAACTGCTGATCGTCGGCGCCAACGACCCGATGTGGCGCGGCAGCCTCGGCGCACATGAGTCCATTTACGTGAACACGCGGTTGCCACTGGTCAGCGAGAGCGGCAGCAGTGCGCTGGTACGTGAGCTGGCGCAGGTGTTCGGGCGTATCAATGACGAGCAGCGCAGTGACTGGATCAGCGAAGGCTTTGCCGAGTACTACGCGATCGAACTGCTGCGGCGTGCCGGGGGCATGAGCGATGAGCGCTATCAGGCGTTGCAGGCGAAGTTGACCAAGGACAGTCAGAAAGTCACGTCCCTGCGCGGCGAGCAGATCAGTGCGGCGCAGCTTGCAAAAGCGGTGATTGTCTTGCAGGAACTGGATCGCGAGATTCTCTTGAAGACGCGCAACAAACGTTCGCTGGATGATGTGTTGCGCGGGGCGATGCATCTGGGGACGGTGAGTACCAAGGAGTTTGTGCAACTGGCCGAGAGTGTTCTGGGCGAGTCTTCCAAAGTCCTCGATAGCGCATTACTTCAGTAATACCGCCTTCGCGAGCAAGCCCGCTCCCACTTTTGATCGCATTCCAGCTTTCAATGTGGGAGCGGGCTTGCTCGCGAAGAGGCCAGAAGCCTCACCGAAAATTCAGGCTCAAACCCCGGCCTTCGGCGATTTCACCGAATCATTGCCGGTCACGGTGGCGGTGCTGGTCGCCGCTTCGGCATTGGCCTTGAGCTGGCTCAGTTCTTCCCCGGCCCGTTCGATCTTCGCCCGGACGTTGTTCATGTCCTCACGGCTTTTCTCCAGCAGGCTTTTCACCGAGCTGTGCCCGGTGATGCCACGGGCCATCGCCACGCCGCCAATCGCCACCTGAATCAGACCGAACACGCCGCCACGGCGCAGGCCTTTGCCGACCATGATCACGCCACCGGCCAGCGAGCCGATGCGCTCCCAGCCCTGGACGTTCTGCTCGGTCGGGCTCTGGAACGGGGTGGAATCGATACGTTGGACGCGTTTGAGTTCGGTCATGATCTGTCTCCCAGGCAATGTGCAATAGATAGATAAGCTGACTGCCGCAGCGGCCGGCTCGTTCCATCGGATGTGCGACGTTTCAGCGGAATTTCGGCCCGGAGCGGGTATTCAGGCCCTTGGCCATGCGGTCGTAGAGTACGACGTTGACCGTTGCCGCCAGGTTCATGCAACCGGTGGTCGGGATGTACACGACGTCTTCACACCAGTCGCGGATCTCTTTATCCAGCGAGCCGTCTTCCGGGCCGAAGATGTACAGCGCACGATCTGGATGGGTGTATTCCGGCAGCGGGCGGGCGCCCTCGACCAGTTCCACGGCGACCGGGACGCAGTTGAGCGGGAGGATCTTTTTCAGGTCGTCGATGCCGATCAGCGGGATGTCGTAGTGCACGCGCTTGGTGTCGGTGACGAAATCGGCGGCGCGTTCATAACGCTTGCCGGTGTAGAACACCGACGCCACGCCGTAACAGCCTGCGGCGCGCATCACCGAACCGACGTTCTCCGGTGATTTGGGGTTGTACAAACCAATGCAGCTGTAACGTTTGTCTGCCACGAGCGGGGTGCCTTCGGGAAAAAGAGGGCGATTATACGGGGATTGGGGGAGGGCGGGCAGATTCGAGATCTGTTGTGTCTGGCCGGCCACCTTCGCGAGCAGGCTCGCTCCCACATTGATTTTGTGTACACCACCGATCAAATGTGGGAGCGAGCCTGCTCGCGAAAGGGCCGGTTCAGGCGCTGAAGATCTTCAGTCTTCTTTTTTCATCAACCCGGCGAGGGCAGCAAACGGATTATGCGTGGCCTTGGCGATTTTCGGCGTGCTCAGCGAGCCGTCGCCGAAATATTGCTGGTCGGTGTAGCGCGAGTGTTCGTTGTCGTGGCAGTACAGGCACAACAGCTCCCAGTTCGAGCCGTCCTGCGGGTTGTTGTCGTGGTTGTGGTCGCGGTGGTGCACGGTCAGTTCGCTCAGGCGCTTGCCGGAAAACTCACGGGCGCAGCGGCCGCAGACGTGCGGGTACATCTTCAGGGCCTTGTCGCGGTAGCCCATTTCCTTGTCGCGCTGGTTGTCGGCAAGGATGCGATCGAGCTTCGACGTGTTGGTCGGGGTGGACGAACTCATGGGTTCACCTTTGTAAAAAGACTAATGACGGTTATGTGCAGAGTTTAGCTCAGCCCTTGAGCTTCTCGGCAATCCAGATCGTGTGGCGCGTGCCCTTGTTGCCGTGGGCGAACACCTGGACTTCTTCGGCCTTGAATCCGGCCTTCTTCAATTTGTCGGAAAACTGCCGGTCAGCGCTGGCCGACCACACCGCCAGCACGCCCTTGGGCCGCAAGGCCTTGGCGCAGGCGTTGAGGCCAGCGGCGGAGTACAGCCAGCTGTTGGCCTTCTGGGTCAGGCCTTCGGGGCCGTTGTCGACGTCGAGCATGATCGCGTCGAAGCCGTTCGGCTCGCTTTGCAGGACCTTGGCCACGTCGTCCTGACGGATCACTGTGCGCGGGTCGAGCAATGGTCGTCCGGACTTTTCACCGAGCGGCCCGCGATTCCACTCGACCACGCCGGGCACCAGTTCGGCGACCACCACCTCGGCACCCTTGCCCAGATGTTTGAGCGCCGAGGCGAGGGTGAACCCCATGCCCAGACCGCCGATCAATACACGCGAATTCGGCCGGCCGGCGACCTTGCGGCAAGGGATCTCGGCCAGCGCATCTTCCGAACCGTGCATGCGGGTGTTCATCAATTGCCCGCCGTCGCCACCCTGGATCTTGATGACGAAATCCTCGCCATACTCGAACAGGCACAGGGCGCCACCGTTGTCAGGGATCGGCGTGGTGTCGAGCAGAACGAAACGTTTCATGGAAATCTCTACAAGGGGGAAGGCAAGCAGGCCCGTTGGGAGTAGCCTGAGCGCAGACTTAAGGCCAAACGGAGCCCTTGATGAAGCGCACCATTCTAACGGCCATTGCCCTGGCCGCGCTCTCGATTACTGCAGTGCAGGCGCAGCAGACCATTCCGGTCAGCCCGACGCCGCAACCCGGCTCGCCGGGAACCGCCACGCCGACGCCGTATCCGCAAATCACCCCGATCAGCGCACCGAAGGCCGGTGCCGGCAGTGGTAGCCCGCCGCTGGTGCCGATCGAAATGCCCAGCCCGCCGAGCAAGGATCAACCGGTGCCGGGCATCGAACCGGGCAGCACCAAGACCAAATCTCCCGGCGGTTAAACCTGTTGCGCCGCCAGTTGGCCGTCGGCCATGCGCAGACGTTTGGAGAGGGACACGGCGAGGGCGCGGATGATCTTGGCGGCGATCTTCGGCGCGTCGTTGAGCATTTTTTCCAGCGAGTCCTTGCCCAGGTTGAGCAGTTGGCAATTGCTCGCCGCGATGCAGGTGGCCGAGCGGCGTTCGCCATCGAGCACCGCCATTTCGCCGAACGCCCGACCGCTGCGCAGGGTGGCCATGGTGATGACCTGGCCGTCGGGGCCAGTCTTTTGCACGGCGACCTGGCCGGTGTGGAGGATGCACATGAAACTGCCGGCATCACCCTCACGGAAAATCGCTTCGCCCTCCGCCACGGTGCTGATGCTGAAGTAGCCCGAGGCCGCGGCGAAGTCCGCCAGTTGCAATTGATCGAACAGGCCACAGTCCATCAGCCAGTCGCGAATTTCGTTGTTCAGTAAGGTCGGTTCTGACATGTCGTTGCGGTCTTTATTGTTTTCACGGTTTTCAGGCACTACACGGACCCCTGTGGGAGCGGGCTTGCTCGCGAATGCGGTGGTTCAGTCAATATCAGTGTCGACTGACCCACCGCATTCGCGAGCAAGCCCGCTCCCACAATGGGATCTGTGGTGTATCGACCACCGGGGTCTGGAGTTAAGACCCAAGTGACCGACGGAGTTCCTCAGGCCAGGCCCAAAACCTTGAACACAAATGCATATTCGAGCGCTACGTCACGTAATCCCTGATAACGCCCGCTCATTCCGCCATGCCCGGCGCCGAGTTCGGTCTTGAGCAGCAGCAGGTTGTCGTCGGTCTTGGTCGCGCGCAGTTTCGCCACCCACTTGGCCGCTTCCCAGTACTGCACGCGGCTGTCGTTGTAGCCGGCGATGACCAGGGTTGCCGGGTAATCCTGCGCGGTGACATTTTCGTACGGCGCGTACGCCTTGATCCGCTCGTAGACCTCCGGCTCTTCAGGGTTGCCCCACTCGTCGTACTCGGTGACGGTCAGCGGCAAGTCCGGGTCGAGCATGGTGTTGAGCACGTCGACGAACGGCACTTCGGCAATCGCCACGCCGAACAGGTCCGGGCGCTGATTGAGCACCGCGCCAATCAACAAGCCGCCAGCACTGCCGCCGCTGATTGCCAGTTTCTCGGCGGTGGTGATGCCGTTGAGGATCAGAAATTCGGCGCAGGCAATGAAGTCGCTGAAGGTGTTGTGCTTGTGTTCCTGTTTGCCGGCGCGGTACCACGCTTCGCCCAACTCGCCGCCGCCACGCACGTGAGCGATGGCGAAAGCCATGCCGCGATCCAGCAGGCTCAAACGCGCGTGGGAGAACCACGGGTCGAGGCTGGAGCCGTAGGCGCCATAACCGTATAGATACAGCGGCACCGGTTTGCCGACCATCTCGCGTTTCATCACCAGACTGATCGGCACCTGCGTGCCGTCCGGCGCGGTAGCCCACAGGCGTTGGCTGACGTAGGCGTCGGCGTCGAACGGGCCGAGCACCGGGGTTTCTTTCAGGACGGTTTGCTCGCCGCTGGCCAGCAGCAATTGGCGCACCTGTGCCGGACGATTCAGCGCCTCGTAACGCAGACGGATGCGGTCGCTCTCGAACTCCAGGCTGTTCTGCACATAGAGGCTGTAAGCCGCGTCCGGCAATTGCACGCGATACGGCGTCTGGCCTTGCGGATGAACTTCGATGATCGGCAGACCGCCTTCGCGCAGGCTCAGGGTCATGGCCGCGGTGTTCAGCGTCACGCCGTCGAGCATCACCGTGTCGCTGTGCGGGATCAGGTTCTGCCAGTCGGCTTCGCTCGGTACCACACCGGTGTCCGGCGCCTGATACAGGGCGAAATTGATGCCGTCACGGTTGGTGCGGATGAACCAGGTCCATACGCCATCCAGTGCGCCGTGGTCGACGTCGTATTCGTGATCCTCGACCCGTGGCGCCAGGCAAGTGAAGGGCAGGTGCGGCTGATGCGCGTCCAGCGCCCAGACTTCGCTGGTGGTCTTGCTGCCCAGGGTCAGCAGCAATTGCTGCTCGGAACTGGAGCGGTAGCAATGCAGGAAGAAACGCCCGTCCGGCTCGTGGAACACCTCTTCGGCGGCGGTGCCGTCGAGGCGATAGCGAAATAGTTTGTGCGGGCGATGGGTTTCGTCGAGCACACCGAAGAACAGCGTCAGGCTGTCGTTGGCCCAAGTCATGCTGCCGTCGCAGTCTTCGAATTCCAGCTCGCTGACCTTGTCATTGGCCAGCTCCTTGACGAACAGCGTGTAGATCTCGTCGCCCGAGGCATCGACGCTGTAGGCCAGACGCTGGTGATCCGGGCTGATGCTGAACGCGCCGAGCGAGAAGAAGCCGCCATTGGCCAGCACGTTCGGGTCGAGCAGCAGTTGCTCGCGGCTTTCGTCGAGGGTCAGGCTGTCGTCGGCCGGACGCGGGCAACGGTAATGGCGGGCGTACTCGTCACCCGCCGTGGTGCGCGTGTAATACAGATACGGGCCCCAGGGCGAGGGCAGGGACAGGTCGGTTTCGAGGATCCGGCCCTTGATCTCCTCGAACAGGCTTTCGCGCAGGCCGGCCTGATCGGCGGTCTGTGCTTCCTGATAGGCGTTTTCAGCCTTGAGGTAGTCGAGCACCGCGTCGGTGTCGCGTTCCTGCAGCCAGGCATACGGGTCGGCACCGGCTGCCTTGCGGGCGATCGGGGCGCGGATGACGTGGGCGGATTCGGGCATGGAAGGCTCTCGGACAGTATTCGGATAATGGTGTTCGCGGTTGTTGAAACCGCCTCAGCCCCTGTGGGAGCGAGCCTGCTCGCGAAAGCGTCCTGTCAGATGACATTTGTTTCACTGACCCGACGCTTTCGCGAGCAGGCTCGCTCCCACAGGGTATGCTGCGGGCCGTCTGGCATTGGGACAAGCCTGACGGGCGAAAAGTCGTTACTATAAGCGCCTCTTTGCCTGCCTTGCCATGGACACCATGACCGAGAACGACTATCTGATCGCCTGGGGCCTCTACGCCTTTGCCGCTGTGGGCTGCCTGTTGGTATGGATGCGCCTGACCCGCTGGATGTGGCGCTGGCTGCGCGAGCCGCTGCGGGTGCTGATGGCAGTGTTGCTGTTCAGCCCGACCATCATTGACCCGGTGAAAGCCAAGGTTGCGCCGTCGATCGCCATTACCGCGCTGGACCTGGCCTTCAAGGTCGGCAACAACGCCTGGCGGGCGATTTCCGATCTGTTCATGTACGGCATGATTGCGTTCGGCATCTACCTGATTTTCGTGCTGATCCGCTTCCCGATCGAACGCGCCTCGCGCGCCCGCCGCGAGCAGGCCGAGGCGGCCAAAGCGGCGGCGCGTGCCGATGATCGCGACGACGATCAGCCGTTCGGCGCTGCCGGTGATGACCGTTACGGTCGCCCGCCATTGCCGAACAATCCGCAGCGCATGCGCGTCGAGCCGCGTCTGTAATCACGAGAGTCAGCACATGTGTGAACTACTGGGCATGAGTGCCAACGTGCCGACCGATATCGTGTTCAGCTTCACCGGCCTGATGCAGCGCGGCGGGCGTACCGGCCCGCACCGCGACGGCTGGGGCATCGCCTTCTATGAAGGTCGTGGCTTGCGCCTGTTTCAGGACCCGGCCGCGAGCAGCGAATCGGAAGTCGCCAATCTGGTGCAGCGCTATCCGATCAAGAGCGAAGTGGTCATCGGCCACATCCGCCAGGCCAATGTCGGCAAGGTCTGCCTGTCCAACACCCACCCGTTCGTCCGCGAACTGTGGGGGCGCAACTGGTGTTTTGCGCACAACGGCCAGCTCGCCGATTTCACCCCGATCAAGAGTTTCTACCGCCCGGTGGGCGATACCGACAGCGAAGCGGCGTTCTGCGATTTGCTCAACCGCGTGCGTGCAGCCTTCCCCGAACCGGTCGATATAGAAGTGCTGCTGCCGGATCTGGTCGCTGCATGTGCCGAATACCGCAGCAAAGGCGTGTTCAACTGCCTGCTCAGCGACGGCGACTGGCTGTTCTGCTATTGCTCGACCAAACTGGCACAGATCACCCGGCGCGCACCGTTCGGCCCGGCGCGGCTCAAGGATGTCGATGTGATCGTCGATTTCCAGGCGGAAACCACGCCTAACGACGTGGTCACGGTGATCGCCACCGAGCCTTTGACCGAAAACGAAACCTGGACCCGTTACCAACCGGGCCAATGGAGCCTGTGGCGACGCGGCGAATGCGTCAGCCAGGGCACGACCGAATAAAGGATCTCTCCCCGATGTTGCTCAGTTATCTACGGCTGGTGTTGTTTGCGGCGGGCCTGTTGATCGGTGTCCAGGTGCCGGGTTTCATCAACGATTACGCCAAACGCATCGAAGCCCATCTGATCGAAGCGCAGACCGGTCTGCGCGGTTTTCAGGGCACCGCCGAGCAGTTTTTCAAGGGCGACTTGCAGGCGCTGGTCGCGCATTACCGCGCCAGTGACGACCCGGTGTTTCGCAGCGATGCCGACAGCCTGAGCACTTTGCTCAACCGGCAGTTGGCGCTGGATAAACAGTTCCAAGCGATGCAGGGGCCGTGGTACATCCGCTTCCTGCAAGTGGTGCTGGCCGCCGACCCGGACATTCGCAAGGAAACCTGGAACGGCTACAGCTACCAGATCCTGCTGACCCCGGAGGCGATGATCTGGGGCATGAGCGGCGCGTTGCTGCTGTCGTTCGGCATCGAGTGCCTGATTCGTCTGATTGACTGGGTGGTGCTCGGTGGCCGGCGTTTGCGCCAGAGCCGGCCGATTGAAGACCGCGACGTGCGCGGCTTGTAAGGCTGGCCAAACCCCGTGGCGAGGGGATTTATCCCCGATGGGGCGCGAAGCGGCCCTCAATGGTGTGTCAGATCAACCTGATTGCTCAGGTTTCAGGACTGCTGCGCAGCCCATCGGGGATAAATCCCCTCACCACAGGTGTGATTACTGAGTGAGGGTGATGTACTTTTCACCGACCTTGCGCGCATACCCCGCCAGCACCTGCTGACACAACGTCACCATCTCCTCGACCCACTCCACGCCAACTCGCCACGACACCACCACCTGCAGATTCGGCGGTCGCTGGTCGATGTCGAGCAAGGTCAGTTCACCCCGCGCCAGTTCCTCGGCCACCAGCACCGGCGGCAGCACGCCAATCCCAAAACCATCACGCAACAGCCGGGTAATCGCCGACACCGAATTCACGCAGTTCAGGCGCGGCGCCAGCACACCGTTGGCCTGCATCAATGCCAGCAGATCCTGATGCGGTCGGGAGTTTTTCGAGTAGGTGATGATCCGTTCCTGCGCCAGTTCGCCGAGGTCGGCGTACTCGCGGTTGTAGATCGAATTGCTCGCAACGATCCAGCCCAGCGGATGGCTGGCCAGCTCGAGGCTGCGCACGCTTTCGTGGCGCACCAGATCGGTTTGCAGAACGATGTCGAGGAAGCCTTTTTGCAGTTGATCGCAGAGGTTCAGCGAAGTGTCCGCCACCAGCTCGATTTCCACCCGTGGATACAGATCGGTCATCTGTGCCACCAACGGGCTGAGCCAAGTGTGGATCACCGTGTCCATCACGCCGATGCGCACCCGGCCGACCTTGCTTGAACGGGTCTCGATCGATTGCTTCAGCGCCGACATCGTATCGAGCATCTGCTCGGCGTAATCCAGCACTTTCAGGCCTTCGGGCGTCAGGCTGACGCCGCGTGAATCGCGCAGAAACAGCTTCACCCCCAGCTCGCCTTCGAGCACCGCGATGCGGCTGGAAATCGACGCCTGGGTGGTGAACAGCTTGTCGGCGGTCAGGCGAAAACTCTTCAGCCGGGCGACCCAGACAAAGGTCTCGAGAAACTTCAGGTTCATGGCAACGGCTCGGGTGACAAATTTTTCTTATGCCTAAGGCGGGTTTTTATTCGTTGGACGCAGCAGGGCCGGGCGACGAAAAATCGGCGCATCCGGTTCCCACGATAGGCGTCGTCGGAACTTCGAACAAGACCAATAAAAGCCTGCGGAGACTTGCCATGCGTGCGCCCGACACCCTCGACCTCCCCAAGAACACGGCCCGCCCCGGACCGTTCGACTGGTATCGCAACATCAATCAGCAAGAGCGTCGTACCTTCTGGAGCTGCAAGATCGGCTATGGCCTGGACGGCATGGACACACAGATGCTCAGCTTCGTGGTGCCGACCCTGATCGCCATGTGGGGCATCACCACCGGACAGGCCGGGCTGATTCACACCAGCACCCTGATCGCTTCGGCCATTGGTGGCTGGGTGGCGGGGATTCTCTCCGACCGCATCGGCCGCGTGCGCACCCTGCAACTGACGGTGCTATGGTTCGCCTTCTTCACGTTCCTCTGCGGTTTTGCGCAGAACTACGAACAGCTGCTGATCGCCCGCACCCTGATGGGCTTCGGTTTCGGTGGCGAATGGACCGCTGGCGCGGTGCTGATCGGTGAAGTGATCCGCGCCAAGGATCGCGGCAAAGCGGTGGGCATGGTGCAGAGCGGTTGGGCCTTGGGCTGGGGATTGACGGCGATTCTCTATGCGCTGCTGTTCTCGGTGTTGCCGCCGGAAGATGCCTGGCGAGCGCTGTTCATCCTCGGCATCGTCCCGGCGATTTTCGTGATCTTCGTCCGGCGCCTGGTGAAAGACCCGGAGATCTATCGCGAAGCCAAGGCGGCGCAAACTCCGCAGAATCCGGCGAAGTTCTACGAGATCTTTGCCCCCGGCATGCTGTTCACCACGTTCCGTGCTTCCTTGCTGACCACCGGTGCGCTCGGCGGTTACTACGCGATCACCTCGTGGCTGCCAACCTTCCTCAAGAACGAACGCGGCTTGAGTGTGCTCGGCACTGGCGGGTATCTGGCGATGGTAATTGTCGGCTCCTACGTCGGCTATGTGATCAGCGCTTATCTCACTGATCTGCTCGGGCGTAAAAAGAACTTCATCCTGTTTGCGGTCGGCTCGTTCACCATCGTTCTGCTGTACACGCAGATGCCGGTCAGCAACGGGGTGATGCTGTGGCTGGGCTTTCCGCTGGGCTTCTTCGCTTCGGGAATTTTCAGCGGCATGGGCGCGTTTCTCACCGAGCTGTTTCCAACGCGAATTCGCGGCTCGGGGCAGGGCTTTTGCTACAACATCGGTCGGGCGCTGGCGGCTTTGTTTCCGCTACTGATCGGCTTGCTCAGCCAGAAGGTGCCGTTGAGCGTTGGGATCGGTGCGTTTGCTGCGGTGTCCTACGGCGTGGTGATTCTCGCCGCACTGAGCCTGCCGGAGACCCGTGGCAAGCAACTGGATGCGCAGTAACTGATAACCTGCCGGGCAAGCGTCCTACAGATAAAAAGACAAGAAGCTACAGGAGTGTTCACCGTGAGCCGCCTGCTATTGAATTGTGATATCGGCGAGAGTTTCGGCAGCTGGACCATGGGTCTGGACGCCGAGGTCATGCCCTTCATTGATTGCGCCAACGTGGCCTGCGGCTTCCATGCCGGTGACCCGAGCATCATGCGCAAGACCGTCAGCCTGGCCCTGAGCCACGGCGTGCAGATCGGCGCGCACCCGGCCTATCAGGATCTGGTCGGTTTCGGCCGGCGCTCCATGGCCTATTCCGCCCAGGAACTGCAAGACATCCTGCATTACCAGATCGGCGCGCTCGACGGCATCTGCAAGGCGCAGGGCGGGCGAGTCAGTTACGTCAAACCCCACGGCGCGATGTACAACGACATGATGGCCAACCCGGTGCAATTGCGGGCGGTGATTCAGGCTGTTGCCGCCTACGATCGCAGCTTGCCGCTGATGCTGATGGCCACCCGCGACAATTCAGCGGCGCAGCAACTCGGTGACGAATACGGCGTGACCCTGTGGTTCGAAGCCTTTGCTGATCGCGCCTACGACAGCGCAGGTCGACTGGTCTCGCGGCAACTGCCGGGCGCAGTGCATCACGAAGCAGAAAAAATCATCGAACAGGCGCTGACCATCGCCCGTGGCGGCGAGCTCGTCGCCAGCGACGGCAGCGCGCTGCACCTGCAGGCCAACACCTTGTGCGTGCATGGCGACAACACCAGTTCGGTGGCCGCCGTGCAGCGCATTCGCGAGGCCCTGAATCAGCAGAGCGCGCCATGAGTCCACGGATTGAAGTGGTGGCCCTCGACTGCCTGATGCTGCGCCTGTTCGATGAAATTGCCGAATCCAACATGCCGTGGATGCTCGCCGCCAGTGAGCGCTTGCGCGCGGTGTTTGGCGCGCAGTTGATCGACCTGGTGCCGTCCTACACCACGTTGATGGTGCATTACGATCTGACCGCGCTGAGCCCGAGTCAGGCGCGTGAATTGATCGCTGAAGCCTTGATCGACCTGTCGCCGAATGCGCGCACCGGCGGCCAGTGCCATGTGTTGCCGGTCTGGTACGACCTGAGTGTCGGTCCCGAACTGAGTCTGTTGGCGCAGCGCAGTGGATTGGCGGTGCAAGAGGTGATCCGCCGTCACAGCGCGCGTGAATATCAGGTGTTCGCCCTCGGCTTCGCGCCGGGATTCGCCTTCATGGGGCTGGTGGAAGAAATCCTCGCGGCGCCACGCCTGGACACCCCACGCAAGAAAGTCGCGGCTGGCAGCGTCGGGATTGCCGAGCGGCAGACCGCGGCTTATCCGGTGGTGTCCCCCGGTGGCTGGAACCTGATCGGCCGCACCCCGGCGAAACTGTTCGACCGTCATCGCGACGGCTACAGCCTGATGCAACCCGGCGACACCGTGCGTTTCGAAGCGGTGAGCCACGCCGAGTTCATCAACCTGGGCGGCGATGACACGCCACTGGAGGCGCTGGCATGAGCCGACTGACAATTGAAGCGAGCACGCCGCTGTGCCTGTTGCAGGACGCCGGGCGCTTCGGCGTGCGCCATTTGGGCGTGACCCAGGGCGGCGCAGCGGATTGGAGTTCGATGAGTTGGGGCAATTGGTTGCTCGGTAATGCGCTGGATCTGCCGGTGATCGAAATCACCCTCGGCGGGTTTGCCGTGGTGGCGCAGGAGGATTGCCTGCTGGCGCTGGCCGGCGCTGATCTTGGTGCGCAGATCGATGGGCAGGCGCTGGCGCCGTGGCGCAGTTTCAAACTGGGCAAAGGCCAGACATTGAAGTTCACTCAACCGCTGCTCGGTGCCCGGGCTTACCTGGCGGCGCCCGGTGGTTTCGACGCGCCGCAGGTGCTGGGCAGCAGTGCTACGGTGGTGCGCGAAAAACTCGGTGGATTGGATGGTATGGGGTTACCGCTGACCAAGGGCGCGACACTGAGTTATCGCGGTGCGGTTTTGCAGGTGCGTGAAGTGCCGCTGGCGCATCGACCTGATCTGCGCCTCAACGCGCCGCTGGATCTGGTGCTTGGCGCACAGATCGGCCAGTTCAGCGGGCAGAGTCTGTTCGATGTGTTCAACAGTCCGTGGACGCTCGACAGTCGCGCTGATCGCATGGGCATTCGGTTGCTGGGCAAGGCGTTGCAGTATCAGGGCCGGCCGATGATTTCCGAGGGTATTCCGCTGGGTGCGGTGCAGGTGCCGCCGGATGGACAGCCGATTGTGCTGCTCAATGATCGGCAGACGATTGGTGGCTATCCGCGCTTGGGAGCGTTGACGCCGTTGGCGCTGGCGCGGCTGGCGCAATGTCTGCCGGGGGCGCAGGTGCGGCTGAGGCCGGTGGTGCAGGAAGTCGCATATCGCGAGCATGTCGAGTATTTGCAGCGTTTCATAATTAGCTAAGGGCTTCGCGAGCAGGCTCGCTCCCACATTGGAATGCATTTCACCTGTGGGAGCGAGCCTGCTCGCGAAGAGGGCATCACTGACAACAAAGATTACTTGGACAGAAATCGCATCCCTTCCTCAAGCCCACGCAACGTCAGCGGATACATCTGATCCTCGATCAAATCGCGCACGATATTGGTCGACGAGGTGTAGCCCCAGGTGTCCTTCGGATACGGATTGATCCAGATAAGCTTCTTGTACTTCTCCATGAACCGCTGCATCCACAGGTAGCCCGGCTCTTCGTTCCAGTGCTCGACGCTGCCGCCGGCCTGGGTGATTTCGTAGGGTGCCATGGCGGCGTCACCGATGAAGATCACTTTGTAGTCGGCGCCGTATTTGTGCAGCAGATCCTGGGTCGAGAAACGCTCGGACGTGCGGCGCAGGTTGTTCTTCCACACCGACTCATAAATGAAGTTGTGGAAGTAGAAGTACTCCAGATGCTTGAACTCGGTCTTGCAGGCCGAAAACAGTTCCTCGCAGATCTTCACGTGCGCGTCCATCGAGCCGCCGATGTCGAACAGCAGCAACAGCTTCACCGTGTTGCGCCGCTCCGGGCGCATCTGAATGTTCAGCAGGCCGGCGTCTTTGGCGGTGTGGTCGATGGTGCCGTCGATGTCCAGCTCTTCCGCCGCACCCTGACGGGCGAATTTGCGCAGGCGACGCAGGGCGACCTTGATGTTGCGCGTGCCCAGCTCCACCGAATCGTCGAGGTTCTTGTACTCGCGCTGATCCCAGACCTTGACCGCTTTGCCCTGACGCTTGCCGGCATCGCCGACGCGGATGCCTTCCGGGTTGAAGCCGCCGGAGCCGAACGGACTGGTGCCGCCGGTGCCGATCCATTTGTTGCCGCCGGCGTGGCGTTCCTTCTGTTCTTCCAGACGTTTCTTGAATTCTTCGATCAGCTTGTCCAGACCGCCGAGGGACTGGATCTGCGCGCGTTCCTCATCAGTCAGCGAACGCTCGAATTCCTTGCGCAACCAGTCTTCGGGAATCAGCGCCTGCAAGTGATCGTCGAGTTTTTCCAGGCCATTGAAGTAGGCGCCGAACGCACGGTCGAATTTGTCGAAATGCCGTTCGTCCTTCACCAGAATCGCCCGCGACAAGTAGTAGAACTCGTCCATGTCGGCGAAGGTGACGCGCTGTTTCAGCGCGTTGATCAGGTCGAGCAGCTCGCGCACCGACACTGGCACCTTGGCTGCACGCATTTCATTGAACAGGTTGAGCAACATGGCATCAGCCTCTTAGCGAGAACCGCGACGGCTCATGAACGCCAGGCGCTCAAGCAACTGCACATCCTGCTCGTTCTTCACCAGCGCACCGGCCAATGGCGGAATGGCCTTGGTCGGATCGCGCTCGCGCAGCACTGCTTCGCCGATGTTGTCGGCCATCAGCAGCTTCAGCCAGTCGACCAATTCGGAGGTCGACGGCTTCTTCTTCAGGCCCGGCACCTTGCGCACGTCGAAGAACACGTCCAGCGCTTCGCTGACCAGATCCTTCTTGATGTCCGGGTAGTGCACGTCGACGATTTTCTGCAAAGTGTTACGGTCGGGGAAGGCGATGTAGTGGAAGAAGCAACGGCGCAGGAAGGCGTCCGGCAGCTCTTTCTCGTTGTTCGAGGTAATGATGATGATCGGGCGCTTCTTGGCCTTGATGGTCTCGTCGATCTCGTAAACGTAGAACTCCATCTTGTCGAGTTCTTGCAGCAAGTCGTTGGGGAACTCGATGTCGGCCTTGTCGATTTCGTCGATCAGCAGAATCACCCGTTCTTCGGACTCGAACGCCTCCCAGAGCTTGCCTTTCTTCAGGTAGTTGCGCACATCGTGGACTTTTTCGTTGCCCAGTTGCGAGTCGCGCAGACGGCTGACCGCATCGTACTCGTACAGACCCTGATGGGCCTTGGTGGTGGACTTGATGTGCCAGGTGATCAGCTTGGCGCCGAACGATTCGGCCAGTTGCTCGGCGAGCATGGTCTTGCCGGTGCCCGGTTCGCCCTTGACCAGCAGTGGCCGCTCCAGGGTGATGGCGGCATTGACCGCCAGCTTCAGGTCATCGGTGGCGACGTAGGCCTGGGTGCCTTCGAACTTCATCTGCTAATCCTCGAACGGTAACGCCGACCTGCACGGGCAGGGCGGGGGCGAAAAAATCGGATGCCCCGACTATAACGCGCAGCCCGGTCGACTGTGAACGCAGACGGCTTATTCAGTCTCTGAATGGGGCGTCACATGTTGACTCAGTTTCGGCCAGAGGCCAGTATTCAGGTATCGCCGATCTGGCGATAGCCTGTCGGGCATGACGACTAAATACCGATTTCGCGACAAATACCGCATTCAGTTACGTGAGAAGGATCACCCGCCACCCCATGTCCACTTTATCGGTGGCGGAGTGGACGTGATGCTGAGCCTTGAAACCGTCGAAGTCATGACGGGCAAGGCACCGCCGCTGATTATCAAGGAAGCGCTGGCTTGGGTTGCGGCTCATCAAGTGCAACTGCTGGAGGACTGGAAACGATGTTACCCATGAAAAGGCCTCGTCTGACGGCTGTGCAGGCACTGTCAGGTTTTCGATTGAAACTGACCTTTATTGATGGTCAGGATCTGACCCTTGACCTGAGCCGAGACATCCACGCTTATCCAGGTCTGCAACCATTGCTTGATCCCGAAGTGTTTGCGGCTGCGACCCTTGACGACAATGGCTGGACGGTCGAATGGCTTGAGCCCGATATACAGATTGGCGCAGACACGCTTTATATGGATGCGCTGGCCCAAAACACTGTCGATGAAAACACTCGGATTTTCATCGATTGGCGTGCACGTACCGGACTCTCACTGAATCAGGCAGCCGAGGCGCTGGGTGTCAGTGCCCGCAGCATCAGCCGATACAGTAATGGGCGGGAGGCGGTGCCAAGGTCATTAGCCTTGGCTTGTCTTGGTTGGGACTCATTGCAGCAAAAGTCCACGCTGGCGGCTGAAGAATCTGGTCGATATGTCGTTAATCGTAAGAATTAGCCCGCATCCGGCTTCGGCCGCTCATACCGCGCATTGAAAGCCTGAATGAAGCCATTACGCAAAATCTGCAAAAACGCTTCGAACGCACTGATGTTTTGCTGATGCACGTTGCCACTGAGTTCGACCTTGGTGGCGAACTGATTCTTGGCCTGGTTCTTCAGCACGGTTTCCGTGCCGCCGACGATGGCCTCCCAGACTGAGCGGAAGATGCTCTTGTCCTTGTTCTCCACGTCCTGCTGCCAGTTGAACACTTCGACGTCGCGCAGCAGCGGTTTGATGTAGCCAGTGACCTGGGCTTTTTTCGCCTGGGCTTCGATGACCACGTCGCCGTGGCCGGCGTTGAAGTCGAACTTGCCGTAGGCCGAGGCGAAGTCGTTCATGCGCTTGAGTTCGATGTCGCGGGCGCGCAGGCGGAACTGGAAGTCCTCAAAATTGCTCAGCGGATCGAAAGTGGCCGTGGTTTCCAGTGGTGCGTGGCCGAGCAGCTTGGCCTTGCCTTCGAAGCGGGCATCGCGCTTGCCCTGTTTGTCGACCACGTTGGTCAGGTTGTAGATGCTCGCCTCGACGTTGCTGGCGTTCATGTTGACCGGCGGTTTGGAGTTGAAATTGCGGAAAGTGATCTTGCCGTCGTGGATCTGCACCTCGTCGAGAGTGATCGGCAGCAACTTGCCCAGTTGCGCCCGCCAGTCGGTGCCTTTACCAGTCTGCGAGTTCTGCTTGTTGGGGCCGCCATCGACGAAGTTGATCTCGGGATTGAAGAATTGCACCTGCGCCACCACGGCATGGTCGTACCACAGCGAATGCCAGCTGACCGCCAGATCGATCACGGGCGCGTTGACAAACGGCACCGGCACCTTGCCGTCGACCTTGACGATCTTCAGGCCGTTGATCCGGTAGGCGCCGCGCCACAGGGCCAGATCGACGTCGGTGACCTGGCCGCGGTAGTCACCCATGTCGGCCAGTTTGCCGTTCAGGTAATCGCGCACCACGTAGGGCAGGGCGATGTGCAGGGCGATCAGCAGCACAACCACGACGGCAAAAATCCCTATTGGCCAGCTATAACGACGCTTCATGACAACAATTCCCGAACGATGTAAGCGATTGACTGTGGCGCGGCGCAGACGTTCGACCCGACTGGACTGCGCCCGGCAACAGGCATACCTTGAAAGGCTGAATTCAACGCTGCATAAGGACCCAGCCATGAGCCGTATTTTCGCTGACAACGCCCATTCCATCGGCAACACGCCGCTGGTGCAGATCAACCGCATCGCGCCGCGCGGCGTGACCATTCTGGCCAAGATCGAGGGGCGCAACCCCGGTTATTCGGTCAAGTGCCGGATCGGCGCGAACATGATCTGGGACGCCGAAAGCAGCGGCAAACTCAAGCCGGGCATGACCATCGTCGAACCGACGTCGGGCAATACCGGCATCGGTCTGGCCTTCGTCGCCGCCGCCCGTGGTTACAAATTGATGCTGACCATGCCGGCATCAATGAGTATCGAGCGGCGCAAGGTGCTCAAGGCCCTCGGCGCAGAGCTGGTCCTGACCGAACCGGCCAAGGGCATGAAAGGCGCGATCGAGAAGGCTGCCGAAATTGTTGCCAGCGACACCGGCAAATACTTCATGCCGTCGCAGTTCGATAACCCGGCCAACCCGGCGATCCACGAAAAAACCACCGGCCCGGAAATCTGGAACGACACCGATGGCGCCGTCGATGTGCTGGTGGCTGGCGTCGGGACCGGCGGAACCATCACCGGCGTTTCGCGGTATATCAAGAATACCCAGGGCAAACCGATTCTGTCGGTGGCAGTGGAGCCGGTGTCTTCGCCGGTCATCAGCCAGGCGCTGGCGGGTGAAGAGATCAAGCCGAGCCCACACAAGATTCAGGGGATTGGCGCGGGTTTCGTGCCGAAGAACCTCGATCTGTCGATGGTCGACCGGGTGGAGCAGGTCACTGACGACGAGTCCAAGGCCATGGCGCTGCGCCTGATGCAGGAAGAAGGGATTTTGTGCGGTATCTCTTGCGGCGCGGCCATGGCCGTGGCAGTGCGTTTAGCCGAGAAGCCTGAAATGCAGGGCAAGACCATCGTGGTGATTTTGCCGGACTCCGGTGAACGCTATCTGTCGAGCATGCTGTTCAGCGATCTGTTCACCGAGCAGGAGAATCAGCAGTAGTCGAATTGACTCAGATCAGCCAGGGTTCAGGATCGTTATGCTAATAAATGCTTTGTTGCGCAATTCTTAACACTGAATCTTGGGTTCAGCGGGTTTTTCCCGAGGCCGGTAGTGTTTATCATGGCCGGCTGCCATGCCGGCTATAGGGCATTGCGCAGCGTTGTCTTTATTCAAGGAGTCGTTGATGACCTTTTCGTTAGCCGCCAAGGTATTGGTGCTGCTGCTGTTTGTGGGCAGCATCCTCTATGTGCATTTGCGCGGCAAGGCGCGTTTGCCGGTTCTGCGCCAGTTCGTCAACCACTCGGCGCTGTTCGCCCCGTACAACGCGCTGATGTACCTGTTCTCCGGCGTTCCGTCCAAGCCATATCTGGATCGCAGCAAGTTTCCGGAACTGGATGTGCTGCGCGATAACTGGGAAACCATTCGCGACGAGGCCATGCACCTGTTCGACGAGGGCTACATCCGCGCCGCCGAAAAGAACAATGACGCCGGTTTCGGCTCGTTCTTCAAGAAGGGCTGGAAGCGTTTCTACCTCAAGTGGTACGACAAACCGCTGCCGTCGGCCGAAACCCTGTGCCCGAAGACTGTGGCGCTGGTCAGTGCGATCCCTAACGTCAAAGGCGCGATGTTCGCGCTGTTGCCAGGTGGCAGCCATCTGAACCCGCACCGTGACCCGTTTGCCGGCTCGCTGCGTTATCACCTGGGCCTGTCGACACCAAACTCCGACGATTGCCGGATCTTCGTTGATGGTCAGGTCTACGCCTGGCGCGACGGTGAAGACGTGATGTTCGATGAGACCTACGTGCACTGGGTCAAGAACGAAACCGAACAGACCCGCGTCATCCTGTTCTGTGATGTCGAACGCCCGCTGAGCAATCGCCTGATGACCCGCATCAACCGCGCCATCAGCGCTTGGCTGGGCCGCGCCACCGCGCCGCAGAACCTTGATGATGAACGTGTCGGCGGCATCAACCAGGCCTACGCCTGGAGCAAGAACTTCAGCGACCGGTTCAGCGGCGTGGTCAAACAGTGGAAACGCCGCAATCCCAAGGCCTACCGCATCCTGCGTCCGGTATTGGCAGTGGTAGTGTTGACGTTGCTGGGGTATTGGCTGTTTGGTTGAAGCCGGATCTTGAAATGAAAAAACCGCTCCTTGTGAGCGGTTTTTTATTGTCTGTGAGTCAGCGGCGCCCGGCGAGAACGTTGGGTTCGTCTTCAATGCCTGTAATCAGTAACTGCAGAAAGCGCTGCTGATTGGCTGATAGCCCGGATGACACAATCTTTTCTTCTGTTTTGATTGATCTTTTCTTAGCGGGGGATTTCTTGACTGATTTGCGCATGCTCCCTCCCTCATTGATCATTACTTGAACTGTTTTCACGATACTTTACTCTCCACTGCGAGGACAAGACGACCTTCCAAATCAAATTTGAAGCCGAGCTTTGTATAAACAGGAATTGCTCCCTGCATTGGCTCCTGGACTTCAATGAACTTGCTGCCGACTATTTGGGCGAACTCATCGATGACCATCATTGCCAAGGTCCCGATACGATTTTTCAGCGGGTGAGAATCTCCGGGTCGCCCTTCCAATCGTACGATTCGAATACGTTGGCGGCTTTTGTTCGGATTGACGAAGCACAGTCCGCAGAGCTGTTCTTCGAACCAGATCGCGATATCCAGGGACAGGGGTTCTCGTGATTTCCATGCGGCAACCTCTCGCCAGCAAAAAAGTGGATTCTCCCAGAGCTCGAACGCGCTCAGTGCTATGGCGTCGATGGGTTCGAAGCGTACTTTCGACAAGTCTTGTCGCGCTGGTAGCTGCAATAGAGCTTTGGCGATGCTTGCCTGTTTCCTGGCCTGCGACTTGTACAACTGATACCGCAAATTCGTCCGTTCCCTTGGCATGTGATCCCGAGCATTCCCTGTCTCCCCATCAATGGGCCTATCCGTGGCTCATCAGCCTATGCGCCTGCCATCGAGCTGTCCCTGCTGGCCCTTTGTCCAAATCATTGCAATCCATGTCCCACGCTGGTTATAGTCGGCGCTCGTGAATCATCTGATTCACTCTCCAAACCCTTCAAAAAAGATCAGCCCCAATGCCTGCATCCCTCATCAACGCGGTAGTCGATTCAGCGGTCAACGCTGGCGTCGTGCCGTGCGGGAATCAGCAGCCTGGGCAGATCAGTCATTACCCTCCACCTGTCAGTAGCACGCCGGTGTGCGCCGTCGTATCACCGCCGGGCGTTGGCGTTTCGGGCTGATCGGCATTCTTTGCTGACCCCTGCGCCCGCCAGAAAAACCTACTGAATTTCAGCCTCGGCTGAGTTGGCTGTTTGCCTGACTACAGGTGGTATTCATGTTTGTCCTTTCGAAAAAATCCGCGCTCGCGGCGACGTCCACGAGCCTGTTCGTTCTACTGTGGAGCAGCGGGGCGATCTTCTCCAAATGGGGGCTGGCCCACGCTTCGCCCTTTGCCTTTCTGCTGATGCGCTTTGTGATCGCGCTGTGCGGGCTGCTGCTGTTGACGCCGCTGCTCAAGTTGAAGCTGCCCAAGGGCGGTCGGCCGATGCTGTTTGCGATTGCAACGGGCGTGGTGTTGTTGGGGGCGTATCAGATTTTCTATCTGCTGGCCCTTAACACCAGAGTCACGCCGGGGGTGATGGCGACCATCATGGGCGTACAGCCGATCCTCACTGTCGTGTTGATAGAGCGGCAGCGCTCGGCGAGCCGGATGTTCGGTCTGGCGCTGGGGCTGGCCGGGCTGATCATGGTGGTTTATCAGGGGATCGGACTGGCGGGGATGTCCTGGGCAGGGATGCTGTTCGGTCTGTTGGCGCTGGCGAGCATGACGGTGGGCTCGATCATGCAGAAACGCATCACCGACAATCCCCTCGGCACATTGCCGGTGCAGTATTTGGCCGGGCTGTTGTTGTGCGGGATATTTGTGCCATTTCAGCCGTTCCACTTTGAACAGAGCACGGGTTTCATCGTGCCGGTGTTGTGGATGGGACTGGTGGTGTCGGTGCTGGCGACACTGTTGCTCTATCGCCTGATCGCCCGGGGCAATCTGGTGAATGTCACCAGTCTGTTCTATCTGGTGCCGGCGGTGACGGCGGTGATGGATTACCTGATTTTCGGCAATCGTCTGGCGGCGTTGAGTGTGCTGGGGATGCTGTTGATCATCGTCGGGCTGGCGTTTGTGTTCCGTAAAACTGCTTGAAAACCTTCAGGCTGCCCCAGACATTTTCAGTGTCTGGGCCGGCCTCTTCGCGAGCAAGCCCGCTCCCACAATTGGAATGCATTCCTTCTGTGGGAGCGGGCTTGCTCGCGAAGACTGACTTGTTAACGCCGCAAAATCAGCGGACTGTTGCGGCAGCGGGCTTCACCACCGCCGGCTTCAACACCAGCCACAACGCCAGCGCAATCAACACCCCGCCATACAGGTGCGCCATCGACAGCGGTTCATCCAGCAACAATGCGCCCCACAACACGCCGAACGCCGGAATCATGAAGGTCACGGTCATCGATTTGACCGGGCCGATGGAGCTGAGCAGGCGGAAATAGATGATGTAGGCGAACGCCGTGCAGCCCAGACCCAGGCCCAGCAGCGACAGCCAGACATTCCACCCACCCCAGCTTGCCGGAGGGGCGGTGATCACGCTGTAGCCGAACAGTGGCAACAGAAACAGCGAGGCGCCGAGCATGCTGCCCACGGCGGAGAGACGACTGTCGAGCCCGCCGCTGTGATCCAGCCAGCGCCGCGTGAGGAACCCGGCGAAGCCGTAGCAAGTGGTAGCGAGCAGGCAGGCGAGGGCGCCCATCAGCAATTGCAGATCGAACGCGACCGGACCTGCGCGCGTCAGCACACCGACACCGAACAAGCCGAGAAACACCCCGGTCAGTTTCGCGACAGTGAGTTTTTCGCTGAAAAACAGCCCGCCAATCAACACGCCCATCAACGGCGTGGTGGCGTTGAAGATCGCCGAGTAACCGGCCGGCAACACTTGCGCCGCCACCGAATACAACGTCGCCGGAATCCCCGAGTTGATAACGCCCAGCAACATCACGGTTTTCAGTTTGCCCTTGAAATCCCAGCTGATGCGCATCAGCCCGAGAATCACCAGCAGACCGACGGCAGCAATCGACACCCGAAAGAACGCGGTCGGAATGGTGCCGATCACCGGCGCAATAATGCGCATGAACAGGAAGCTCGCGCCCCAGATGGCTGCCAGCGACAGCATGCGGAAAATATCGACAGCGCTCACGATGGCACTCCTTCCTTGATCGGGACGAGAGTGTTGCCGAGCGCCCTGTCGATGGCAACCGCCAATCGGGCATTTAATTTTTCATTCAGAGCACGAAGCGCGTCACCAGGCCGTTGAGGTCGATCGCCAGGCGCGACAGTTCCTGACTGGCAGCGGAGGTCTGGGTAGCGCCGGCGGCGGTCTGGGTCGAGAGATCGCGGATGGTCACCAGATTCTGATCAACCTCACGCGCCACCAGCGCTTGCTGCTCGGCGGCACTGGCGATCACCAGGTTGCGCTGGTTGATCTGCGAGATCGACGCGGTGATTTTCTCCAGTGCCTGACCGGCACTGTTCGCCCGGCGGAGTGTGTGGCTGGCTTGCTCGGCACTGCTTTGCAGCGCTCCGACGGTGGCACCGGTGCCTTGTTGGATACTGCTGATCATCAGCTCGATTTCTTCGGTGGAGTTCTGCGTGCGTTGCGCCAGCGAACGCACTTCATCGGCGACCACCGCAAAACCGCGTCCGGCCTCACCCGCGCGCGCCGCTTCGATGGCGGCGTTGAGCGCCAGCAGGTTGGTTTTCCCGGCGATGCCGCGAATCACCTCGAGCACCTTGCTGATGTCCTGAGCCTGAGTGGCGAGGCCTTCGGCCTGTTCCGACGCACCGAGCACCGCGCTGACCAGTTCCTGAATCGAGTTGATGGTCTCGCTGACCTGCACATGCCCGTGTTTGCTGTCCTCGTTCGAGGCTTCGGAGGCCTCGGCGCTGGACACCGCGTTGGCCGCAACTTCATCCACCGCCGTGCTCATCTCGGTGACGGCGGTGGCGGCCTGTTCGATCTGATCGTTCTGCTGTTGCAGGCCACGGGTGCTTTGCTCCATCACCGAGCTCATTTCTTCGGCGGCGGAGGCCAGTTGCTGCGCCGATTCGCTGATGCCACGGATGGTCGAGCGCAGGTTGTTCTGCATCTCGGCGAGGGCGCTGAGCAACTGCGCCGCCTCATCGCTACCGTGATCGGCAATCTGGCCGCTGAGGTCGCCGGCGGCAATTTTTTGCGCGACGGACAGGGCCTGATTGATCGGTGCGGTGATGCTGCGGGTCAGCAGCCAGGCCAGCAGCAGGGTAGCGATCAGGGCGACAACGATGATCGACGCGACAATCCACAGCGCCTGCTGATAAACCCCGGCAGCAGCTTCGGCGGCGCTGTCGGCGCCTTGCTGGTTGAAGCTGATCATCTGCTCCAGCGCTTTGTCGAGGATCCGGCCCTGTGGCGCCAGTTCATTGTTCAGACGGGCATAGGCCTGTTCACTTTGCCCGGCGTCGATCTGAGCGATGATCTGGTCCAGGATGCTCATGTACTTGGCGACGTCGCCATTCAAACCGTCGAGCATCGCCCGTTCCGCATCGCTGGCCAGCAGAGCGGTGTGATCCTTAAGGCGCTTGGACAATTCTTCGCGCTGCACCTTGATGATGCCTTTGCTTGTGTCGCGTACCGCCGGCTGGGTGCTGGTGATCAGGCGCAGGGATTCGAGGCGGATGTTGGCGATGTTCGCCGCCGCATCGTGAATGCTCTCGATGCTGGGCATCCACGATTCCTCGATCACCGTTGCGCTCTCACGCAGATTTTTCATCTGGCCCAGGCCGAACAGGCCGACCACCACCAGCAGGGCGGCCAATACGGCAAAACTCAAACTGGCGCGCAAACCGATGCGCAGATTGCGGATAGACATCAATGTGCTCCTTGATCTATGAGGAAGAGGTCGTCCCCGTGGGCCGAGGATCTTGTTGTGAGGCGGGTACTGGCGGGCTGTATATCAAAGTGCCACTATTTTGGTAAGACCAATCTGTGAGCAGTTCTTCTCTTTCATCGACAGGCGGGAACGCAGCGGTAAAACCGCGAGCCAGAGCGGTGGGGCAGGATTGGATCCGAGTCCCAGAGAATTCGCGGGCTGGCGCGGTGCGTCAGGCGAAACCGGCAGGGCGGTTAATTGACCGAACGGTCGACTCAAAAAACTTTGATAAAAACTGTGTCGCTGTACAACCCTGCCGCGCTTTTGGCAGAAATTGCACTTCTCCTGCGCACGCATCCGTGGCTAAGCTCAGGCACAGATTTCCACTTGCACGCCGAGGTCTCCTCTATGCCGCAGCAATGGCCAGCCACCGACATCGCCCGCATGATCCTCGATGGCTTTGACGATTACCGCGAGCACTTCCGGCGGATCACCGACGGTGCGCGCGAGCGCTTCGAGCAGGCGCGCTGGCAGGAGACGCAGACCGCGTCGGCGGCGCGGATCAATCTCTACGAAGAAAAGGTCGGCGAAACCATCGCCCGCCTGCGCGAGCATTTCGACGACGAGACGCTGATGAATGTCGGCAGTTGGCCGTTGGTGAAAAGTGCTTACATCAGTGTCATCGACCTGCGCTTCGACGATGAACTGTCCGAGACCTGGTACAACTCGATTTTCTGCGGGCTGTTCAGTCACGACCTGATCAGCGACGGCTGCATGTTCATCCACACCACGCGGCCGAGCCTGCGCCGCGCCCGGGCTGCGCAAACCCGCACCTACAAGCCGCAAGGGCAGTTGTCATCGATGCTCGCGAGCATCTTTGCCGACTACCGCTTCAGCGAGGATTACGCCGATTTGCCCGGCGACCTGCAGCGCCTCGAGTCGCAACTGCGCGAGAACCTGCCGGACTGGGTGTGCAAGGACCCGGAGCTGAGCGTCGAGCTGTTTTCCTCGGTGTTGTACCGCAACAAGGGCGCGTATCTGGTCGGGCGTATCTACACCCGCGACGAGCAGTGGCCGCTGGTGATTCCATTGCTGCACCGCGAAGGCCGGGGGATTCAGATCGACGCGCTGATCACCGACGAAGCCGATGTGTCGATCATCTTCTCCTTCACCCGTTCGTATTTCATGGTCGATGTGCCGGTGCCGGCGGAGTTCATCGGCTTCCTGCGGCGCATTCTGCCGGGTAAGCACATCGCCGAGCTGTACACCTCGATCGGTTTCTACAAGCACGGCAAATCCGAATTCTACCGGGCGCTGATCAATCATCTGGCCAACACCGACGACCAGTTCATCATGGCCCCCGGTGTGCGCGGCATGGTCATGAGCGTGTTTACGCTGCCGGGCTTCAACACCGTATTCAAGATCATCAAGGACCGTTTCTCACCGTCGAAAAACGTCGACCGGGCGACGGTGATCGAAAAATATCGTCTGGTGAAAAGTGTCGACCGGGTCGGGCGCATGGCCGATACCCAGGAGTTCGCCGACTTCCGTTTTCCGCTGAGCAAGTTCGATCCGGCGTGTCTGGAAGAGCTGCTCGAGGTCGCGCCGTCGACGGTCTCGGTCGAGGGCGACACGGTGCTGATCCGCCACTGCTGGACCGAACGCCGCATGACCCCGCTCAACCTCTATCTGGAAAACGCCAATGAAGCACAGGTGCGCGAGGCACTGGAGGATTACGGCCTGGCGATCAAACAACTGGCGGCGGCCAACATCTTTCCCGGCGACATGTTGCTGAAGAACTTCGGCGTCACTCGTCACGGCCGAGTGGTGTTCTACGACTACGACGAGATCTGCTTCCTGACCGAAGCCAACTTCCGCCACATCCCCGCGCCGCGCACCCCCGAGGACGAAATGGCTTCCGAACCGTGGTACTCGATCGGGCCGCTGGATGTGTTCCCGGAAGAGTTTCCGCCGTTTCTGTTTGCCGATGCCGGGCAGCGCAAACTGTTCGATCAACTGCATGGCGAGTTGTACAACGCCGATTACTGGAAGGGTTTGCAAGAGGCGATTCGCGCCGGCAAAGTCATCGACGTATTCCCCTACCGCCGCAAGGGCCTCGATAACGAATAACTGCCAAGTGAACACATTGTGGCGAGGGGATTTATCCCCGATGGGGTGCGAAGCCCCCCAAAAACCATTCAACTCAAACGCTTCAGATCAACTTTTATATCCGGTCGGCGACTGCTGCGCAGCCGATCGGGGATAAATCCCCTCGCCACAAGAGCACCTCGCAGTCGTGTTCAGTGATGCAAATCTGCGACAATCGGCCCCCTGCATAAACAGACGACCGAATTGCGTACCCGATGACCGACGAATCGCCCTCCATCGACAAACTGCTGAAAAACCTCGATCACGCCATGCTCGCCGACCGTCACCGGCTGCGGCGGCAGTTGCTCGAGCTGCGTAAGAAACCCGACGAGGCCAAACTGGCCCAGTGGGTGGCGCGCATGCAGGCGTCCTGTGATCAGGTGCTGGCGCGCCGTGCCAGCCTGCCAGTGATTCGTTACGACGACAGCCTGCCGATCGCCGCCAAGCGCGACGAAATCAAGGCAGCGCTGGAGAAGCATCAAGTGCTGATCATCGCTGGCGAAACCGGCTCGGGTAAAACCACCCAGTTGCCGAAAATCTGTCTGGAAATCGGTCGCGGCCAGCATGGCTTGATCGGCCACACCCAGCCACGCCGAATCGCTGCGCGCAGTGTCGCTAGTCGGGTGGCCGAAGAGCTCGGCACACCGCTCGGTTCGCTGGTCGGCTATCAGGTGCGCTTTGAAGATCAGAGCGATTCCAACACCCTGATCAAACTGATGACCGACGGCATCCTGCTGGCGGAAACCCAGAACGACCGCTACCTCGAGCGCTACGACACGATCATCGTCGACGAAGCCCACGAACGCAGCCTGAACATCGACTTCCTGCTCGGTTACCTGAAAACCCTGCTGCCGCGTCGCCCGGATCTGAAGGTCATCATCACTTCGGCGACCATCGATCTGGAGCGCTTCTCCAAACATTTCGACGATGCGCCGATTGTCGAGGTGTCCGGTCGCACCTTCCCGGTGGACACCTGGTATCGCCCGCTGACCCTGGAGCAAGACGAAGAGGGCAACCGTGTCGAAGACGACCTGACCGTGGATCAGGCGATCCTCGCCACCCTCGACGAAATTGCCGCCTACGAGCGCAGCGAACGCCGCAGTCCCGGCGATGTGCTGGTGTTCCTGCCCGGCGAGCGCGAGATCCGCGATGCCGCCGACATGCTGCGCAAGGCCCAGCTCAAACACACGGAAATCCTGCCGCTGTACGCGCGCCTGTCGCCGGCCGAACAGCAGCGGATTTTCCAGTCGCACCCGGGGCGCCGCGTAGTGCTGGCGACCAACGTTGCCGAGACCTCGCTGACCGTGCCGGGCATCCGTTACGTGATCGACAGCGGCACCGCGCGCATCAGTCGCTACAGCTATCGCGCCAAAGTTCAGCGCCTGCCGATCGAAGCGATTTCCCAGGCCAGCGCCAATCAGCGTAAAGGTCGTTGCGGCCGGGTTGAACCGGGGATCTGCGTGCGTCTGTACAGCGAGGAAGATTTCCTCGGCCGCCCGGAGTTCACCGATCCGGAAATTCTGCGCACCAACCTCGCCGCCGTGATCTTGCAGATGCTGCACCTGCGCCTCGGTGAGATCACCGCGTTCCCGTTCATCGAGCCGCCGGACGGCAAGGCGATCAGCGACGGTTTCAACCTGCTGCAAGAACTCTCGGCGGTGGACCGCAACAGTCAGCTGACTCCGCTCGGGCGCCAGTTGGCACGTCTGCCGGTGGACCCGCGCATGGGCCGCATGCTGCTCGAAGCGGCAAAACTCGGCAGCCTGCAGGAAGTGCTGATCGTCGCCAGCGCCATGTCGATTCAAGACCCGCGCGAGCGTCCGCCGGAGCGTCAGCAAGCAGCCGATCAGGCCCACGCACAATGGAAAGACACCGACTCCGACTTCGCCGGGCTGGTCAATCTGTGGCGCGGTTTTGAAGAGCAACGCCAGGCGCTGACCGCCAGTCCGCTGCGCAACTGGTGCCGGAAGAATTTCCTCAATTATCTGCGTCTGCGCGAGTGGCGTGACTCTCATCGCCAGTTGAGCCTGATCTGCCGCGACATGCAGCTGAGCCTCAACAAGGAACCGGCGGATTACCCGAAACTGCACAAAGCCGTGCTGGTCGGCCTGCTCAGCCAGATCGGCCAGAAAACCGAGGACGGTGATTACCTCGGCGCCCGTCAGCGGCGCTTCTGGATTCACCCGTCGTCGGGCATCGGCAAGAAGCGTCCGCAGTGGCTGATGACCGCCGAACTGGTGGAAACCACCAAACTCTACGCGCGCATGGTCGCCAAAATCGATGCCGACTGGATCGAGCCGCTGGCCGGGCACCTGATCAAGAAAAACCATTTCGAACCGCACTGGGAGAAGAAGCGCGGCCAGGTCGTGGCCTACGAGCAGATCACCCTGTTCGGGCTGATCGTGGTCGGTCGCCGCCCGGTGCATTACGGCCCGGTGGATCCGGTGGTCTCGCGTGAGCTGTTTATCCGTGAAGGTCTGGTGCGTGGCGAGATTCAGTCGAAAGCCAAGTGCCTGACCGCCAACAAGCAGTTGCTCGAACAGCTCGACGAGCTGGAAGCCAAGGCTCGGCGCCGCGACATTCTCGCTGACGAAGAAACCCTGTACGCGTTCTACGATGCGCGCTTGCCGGCGGAGATTCATCAGACCGCGACGTTCGACAGCTGGTATCGGGTCAACAGCCAGAAAGACCCGCAATTGCTGATCATGCGCGAAGAAGACGTGCTGGCCCGCGAGGCCAGTGAGGTCACCGCGCGCGACTACCCGGACACGCTGCACATCGGTGATCTGGAACTGGCGCTCAGTTATCACTTCGAACCCAATCACCCGCGCGACGGCGTGACCCTGCGCGTGCCGGCACCGCTGCTGCCGATGCTGCCACCGGAACGTCTGGAATGGCTGGTGCCGGGGCTGATCGAGGCCAAGTGCATTGCGCTGGTGCGCAATCTGCCGAAAGCCTTGCGCAAGAACTTCGTGCCGGTGCCGGATTTCATCAAGGCGGCGTTGCAGCGCATGACCTTCGCTGAAGGCTCATTGCCGCAAGCGCTCGGTCGCGAGTTGCTGCGCATGACCGGTGCGCGCGTCAGCGATGAAGCATGGGCGGAAGCCGCGCAGCAGGTCGAAAGCCATCTGCGGATGAACCTGGAAATCGTCGACGGCCAGGGCAAGTTCCTCGGCGAGGGCCGCGACCTGGCCGAGCTGACCGCGCGTTTTGCCGAAGCCAGCCAGGCGGCTTTGGCCGTGCCGCAGAGTGCGAAAAGTCAGCAACCGGTGGAGGCCAAGGTCTTCGCCCCGGTGGCGGAAAAGACCCAGCAGAAGATTGCCGGATTGTCGATGACGGTCTATCCGGCGCTGGTGGAAGAGGGCGGCACGGTCAAGGAAGGGCGGTTCTCGACCCCGGCCGAAGCCGAGTTCCAGCATCGCCGCGCCTTGCAGCGGCTGCTGCTGCAGCAACTGGCGGAGCCGGCGAAGTTCCTGCGCAGCAAACTGCCGGGTATCACCGAGTTGGGCCTGCTCTATCGCGAGCTGGGCCGAGTGGATGCGCTGGTCGAAGACATTCTGCTGGCCAGTCTCGACAGCTGCATTCTGGAAGGCGAAGACCCGTTGCCCCGTGATGGCGCCGGGCTGGCGGCATTGGCCGAACGCAAACGCGGCAGCTGGACCGAACACGCCGAGCGCGTCGCGCGGTTGACGCTGGAGATTCTCAAGCTGTGGCACAGCCTGCAAAAACGCTTCAAGGGCAAGATCGATCTGGCGCAGGCTGTGGCGCTGAATGACATCAAGCAGCAAATCAGCCATCTGGTGTATCCGGGTTTCGTCCGGGAAACACCGATGCAATGGCTCAAGGAGTTGCCGCGTTATCTGAAGGCGGTCGAGCAGCGTTTCGAGAAGCTCGGCGCGCAGGTGCAGAAGGATCGAGTCTGGAGCGGTGAACTGGCCGGCCTCTGGGCGCAATACCAGACCCGCGCCGCCAAGCATGCCCAGGAAGGCAAACGCGATCCGCAGCTTGAACTGTACCGTTGGTGGCTGGAGGAATACCGCGTGTCGCTGTTCGCCCAGCAGTTGGGAACGAAAGTGCCGATCTCGGACAAGCGGCTGAGCAAGCAGTGGAGTCAGGTCGAGGCCTGACAGTGAGCCTTACACAATCCCTTGTAGGAGTGAGCCTGCTCGCGATTGCGGTGTGTCAGTCACCGTAATACTGACTGACACACCGCAATCGCGAGCAGGCTCACTCCTACAGGGAAATGGGGTGGTGCTTGAGAAAGGCGCCAAAACCTTGGGTTTATGGCAAACTTCGCGACCATAAATGCCGTTTTCGCGACCCAGAGCCTTTGGCGAGTTCGCGGATCGGACTAAAAGATGCCAGGTCAGCGTCCCCGGACGGGAATAGACCCTTTGTGTGTTGGTACGTCGGTGCCAGCGCTTTCTGCCTGAACAGATTAGAGAAACGACCATGCATAACGTCGTCATCAGCGGCACCGGCCTGTACACCCCGGCCAACAGCATCTCCAACGAAGAGCTGGTGCAGTCTTTCAATACCTACGTCGCGCAGTTCAACGCCGACAACGCCGACGCCATCGCCAGCGGTGAAGTCCAGGCGCTGACCGAATCCAGTGCTGCATTCATCGAAAAAGCCTCGGGCATCAAGAGCCGCTTTGTCATGGACAAGGACGGCATCCTTGATCCTGCGCGCATGGCCCCGCGCCTGCCGGAGCGTTCCAACGACGAATGGTCGGTGCTGTGCCAGATGGCCATCGGCGCCGCTGAACAGGCGCTGCAACGTGCCGGCAAGACCGCCGCCGACATCGACGGCGTGATCGTTGCCTGCTCCAATCTGCAACGCGCCTACCCGGCCATCGCCATCGAAGTCCAGGAAGCACTGGGCATTCAGGGTTTCGGTTTCGACATGAACGTCGCCTGCTCCTCGGCGACCTTCGGCATTCAGGCCGCGGCCAACAGCGTGCAACTGGGCCAGGCCCGGGCGATTCTGATGGTCAACCCGGAAGTCTGCACCGGTCACCTGAACTTCCGTGACCGCGACAGCCACTTCATCTTCGGTGACGCCGCGACGGCGGTGATCATCGAGCGCGCTGACCTGGCGACGTCCAAGTACCAGTTCGACGTGGTCAGCACCAAACTGCTGACCAAGTTCTCCAACAACATCCGCAACAACTTCGGCTTCCTCAACCGCGCCGCGGAAGAGGGCATCGGCGCCCGCGATAAGCTGTTCGTGCAGGAAGGTCGCAAGGTGTTCAAGGACGTCTGCCCGATGGTCGCCGAGCTGATCGGTGAGCACCTGGAGGAGAACAAACTCAACGTCGGCGACGTCAAGCGCTTCTGGCTGCACCAGGCCAACCTGAGCATGAACCACCTGATCGTGCGCAAGCTGCTGGGCCGTGAAGCCACTGAAGAAGAAGCCCCGGTGATTCTCGACACCTACGCCAACACCAGCTCTGCCGGCTCGGTGATTGCCTTTCACAAATATCAGGACGATCTGGCCAGTGGATCGCTGGCGGTATTGAGCTCGTTCGGCGCCGGTTACTCGATCGGCAGCGTGATTCTGCGCAAGCGCTGAGTGCGCCTGAAAAGATCGCAGCCTGCGGCAGCTCCTACACTGATCTCTGTAGGAGCTGCCGCAGGCTGCGATCTTTTGCTTTCGACCATCTGAAAACGAGGCGTGCATGGCCGCAACCGACGACACCCAACTGCTCGAACGTCTGCTCGCGGGTGAGCAAAAGGCTTTCAAGGAGCTGGTCAGCACCTACCAGAGCGCCATGCGCGCCGTGGCGTATGCCATCGTCGGCCAGCGCCATGTCGAAGAAGTGGTGCAGGACGCCTGGCTTTCGGTGGTGCGCCACATCGGCAGCTTCGAGGGTCGTTCCAGTCTCAAGACCTGGCTGCTGACCATCACCGCCAACTCGGCCAAGAGCCGCTACAAACAAAACCGCCGCGAAGTGTTGATGGATGATCTGCCGTCACCCCACGGCACCATCGATGACGACCGTTTTTCGCCCGGTGACGGCCATTGGCTGGTGGCGCCATTCGCCTGGCATCAGGACACCCCGGAAGCCTTGCTCACCGAAAGCGAGTTGCGTGACTGCCTGGAGCACACCTTGCTCAGTCTGTCGGAACTGCAAAGCAGCGTGTTGCTGCTACGCGAGCGTCAGGGCCTGGAGCTGGAAGAGATCTGTAATCTTCTGGAGATCTCGCTCTCCAATGTCCGTGTGCTGCTGCATCGGGCGCGGCTGAAAGTCTTCGCCACGGTGGAGCATTTTGAGGAGACCGGCGAATGCTGACCTGCAAGGAACAAGTAGCGCGCTCCAGCGATTATCTCGATGGCCAATTGAGCTTTCGCGAGAAACTGCTGGTGCGCCATCACCTGATGTTCTGCCCCAACTGTCGGCGGTTCATTCGTCAGATGCGTTTGATGCAGGCCACGTTGAAGGCTCTGCCTGAGAAGCCGGATGAGGGTGTGGACGCGCTGGCCGAACGCCTGGCCGAGCAACGCCGCAAGGATAATCTCCTGTAGGAGCTGCCGCAGGCTGCGATCTTTTGATCTTGTTTTGAAGATCAAAAGATCGCAGCCTGCGGCAGCTCCTACAGGTTTTTTTGCTTCCTGCAGAAATAGCCCGGCGCGGTCGACACGAACGGATGATGGGGATCGTCTCGCCCGCGTCAGGCTAGAGGGTGACGCGTTTTAGAACTTGGCTTCCGCATCCAGCTGCAGAGTGTTGGTGTCTGCGTCACGCTGGGTACGGCTGGAGAAGTCGGCCTTGGTCAGGAAGTACGTGGCGCCGATGGCGAAGTTCTTGTCGATGTCGTAACCGACCTTGAACTTGTGCCCACGGGAACCGGTGGTGCCGTTGGCGAAGTCGGAGTCGGTGAACGCGCCGACCACGGCGTCACGCTGTACGTCACGATAGTTGTAATCCAGGTTCAGACCGAAGACTTTCGACTTGGCGCCGACCAGCCACGCGGTATCGGCGTCGGTCACGGCATCGTTGTTCTTCACGTATTGACCGTAGAACGACAGCGGCATCGGCAGACCGCCAATGTCGATCTGGCTGAAACCTTCGTACAGGCGGAACTCGTTGTTGGCCGAGTTGCCGTTGACCGACAGCGCGCACGGTGTGGATGTCCCGGTGCAGCGGCTGTCTTCGTCGTTCTGGTAGGCGTAGACGCTGCCGCCCAGGGTCAGTTTCAGGTTGTCGGTGATGCTGAAGCGGCTGCCCAACTGCCCGGCAGTCAGACGCAGGTCGTGACGGAATTGCACGCCTTCGCCGTCGACGTTGTCTTTGAGGGTGTAGTTACCCAGGCTGCCGAACAGTTCGGCGCTGCTGCCCAGTGGATATTTGTAGGTGACGGCCAGACCTTCCGGGTTGATGTCGCTGTCCCAGATCACGTCGCCCATGCTGACCCACGGTTGCAGCATCTTGCCGCCGATCACGTGCAGGTTCTTGATGGCATCGGGGTGGTAGTCGATGTAGCCGAGGTCGAGCCAGATCTGCTTCTTGTCGAAGTAGTTGTCCATGTCCTGGTTGGTCGAACGGGCATCGTCGCCGCCGCCGGTGGCAATACGGATGCCGGTGTCGACTTGCGGGTTGATCTCGGTGTAAGCCCCCAGACGTGCGCGGATGCGCTGGCGATCCTTGTCTCGGCCGCCGTTGTTGGATTCGCCGTCGATCTTGACGGTCTCCTGACGAATACGTACGTCACCCTTGAACTGGGTCTTGGCGGCCCAGGCGAGTTTCTGGTCGAAGGAGCTCAGCTCGTTGGTTTTCTTCGCGGTTGCCGCGATTTGCTCGTTGGTCTCTTGCTGCGCCTGCTGCGCGATTTGCTGAGCCTTCTGATCCTTGGCCAGTTCAGTTTGCAGTTCGATGTACTGCGCCTGGGAAATGGAACCGTTGGCCTTGAGCATGTCGAGCAGTTTGGCGTCGACTGCAGCACTGGCCGGAACGCTCATGGCCAGCAACAGGCCACCGCACAAGGCCGCCGCAGTTTTCGTGGAAGCAAGACGCATAGCAATCTCCGAAGATGAGAGGGATGGCAGAACCATCCGGGGCACACCGACGCGTACGTCGGAAAACAGTGTCCGGGTAGACCCCGGCGCTCTAAAAACAGGAGCGAGTATCGCGATGGTTTATGACAGAGCAGTGGCTAAGTGATGTCATGTCGATGACGATACAAAGTCCTCGTGAACTATTGAGCTAGAGCACTGTCGTCCGATTGCTCGTGTGCAAAGGGCAGCGATAAGCGATACTCGCGGGGCTTTGAAGCCCGGAAGTGGAGAGTCAGTTGATGCCGTTGCAACGCCTGCAAAGCCTGTCAGAAATCGCCCCGGCGACATGGGACGCGCTGGTGCCCGAGAACCAGCCGTTTTTGCGCCATGCGTTCCTCAGCGCACTGGAAGACAGCGGTAGCGTCGGACCCCATACCGGCTGGCAGCCCGAGCATCTGCTGCACGTTGAAGGCGGTCGGTTGATCGCCGCGCTGCCCAGTTATCGCAAGTGGCATTCCTACGGCGAGTACGTGTTCGATCACGGCTGGGCCGATGCCTGCGCCCGGGCCGGCATCGATTACTATCCCAAACTGCTGACGGCGGTGCCGTTCAGCCCGGTCAGCGGACCACGCTTGCTGGCCGCCCGGGTCGAGGACGGTTTCGAACTGCTCAAGAGCCTGCCGGGTTATCTGGAAATCGAGGAGCTTTCCAGCGCGCACATCAATTTCACCGACCCGTTCACCGATGCCGCCATGGCCGAGCAGCCGGGCTGGCTGCAACGTATCGGCTGTCAGTATCACTGGCAGAATCGCGGTTATCGGGACTTCCAGGATTTTCTCGACGCGCTCAGTTCGCGCAAGCGCAAGCAAATGCGTAAAGAGCGCGAGCAGGTGGCGGGGCAGGGCTTCGAATTCGAATGGCTGGAAGGGCGTGAGGTGGACGAGGCGCAATGGGATTTTGTCTACGCCTGCTATGCCAACACCTACGCCGTGCGCCGCCAGGCGCCGTACCTGACGCGCGAGTTTTTCAGTCTGCTGGCTGCGCGGATGCCGGAGGCGATTCGGGTGGTCTTCGCCAGACAGGGTTCACGGCCGGTGGCGATGGCCTTCAGTCTGGTCGGGGGCGACAGCTTCTATGGGCGCTATTGGGGCTGTCTGGCCGAGTTTGACCGGCTGCATTTCGAGACGTGTTTCTATCAGGGCATGGACTATGCGATTGCTCAGGGGTATCAGCGCTTTGATGCCGGCGCTCAGGGCGAGCACAAGCTGATTCGCGGCTTTGAACCGGTGATCACCCACTCGTGGCACTACCTGCGTCATCCCGGTCTGAAAGCCGCAGTCAAAGACTTCCTGCAACAGGAACGTGCTGGCGTCCTTGCGTACGCCGAGGAAGCCAGAACAGCCTTGCCATACCGCCAGGCCTGAGCTTGCCTTTAAACGGGGCCGACATCGATTCTCGGGCGTGGTTGATTTATTACTGTGGGAGGGGGCTTGCTCCCGAATGCGGTGTGTCAGTACGGTAGCTATGACTGACACGACGCCTTCGGGAGCAAGCCCCCTCCCACAGGGGATTTCCAGTGGGTTCAGGATTGCTCTTTGCCCAGCCAGCGATAAATCGTCCCGCCCACTATCGCGCCAATCAGCGGCGCGACCCAGAACATCCACAACTGCGCGATCGCCCAGCCGCCGACCATCAGCGCCGGCCCGGTGCTACGAGCCGGGTTGACCGAAGTGTTGGTGACCGGAATCGAGATCAGGTGAATCAGCGTCAGCCCCAGGCCGATGGCAATCGGTGCGAGGCCCGCCGGGGCGCGTTTGTCGGTGGCGCCGAGGATGATGATCACGAACATCCCGGTCATCACCAGCTCGGTGACAAAGCCTGCCGCCATCGAGTATTTGCCGGGCGAGTGCTCGCCGTACCCATTGGACGCCAGACCTGCTGCGATGTCGAAACCTTCCTTGCCGCTGGCGATGTAGTAGAGCAGCGCGGCGGCGAGTATCCCGCCGAGCACCTGGGCGATGATGTAGGCGGGTAGCTCTTTTGCTGGAAACCGTCCGCCGACCACCAACCCGACCGATACCGCCGGATTGAGATGACATCCGCTGATGTGGCCGATGGCGAACGCCATGGTCAGCACCGTCAGACCAAACGCCAGGGCCACCCCCAGCACTCCGATGCCCAGAGGCGAAGACGCGGCGAGCACCGCACTGCCACAACCACCCAGAACCAGCCAGAACGTACCCAACAACTCAGTAACTGAACGTTTGAACAGAGACATGAGAGAGTCCTTGATAGGCGTGCTATCGAGACTGTATCGAGTTGTGCTTCCCTGCAGATTTACGACAGGTTCCGTGCTGGAACCTTGGCTGAGTACAGCACGCTTTGGATGGATTTCCAGCAGCCATCAAAAAACCGCCAGAGCCCGTGGTTAGAGGGCTGTGGCGGTTCTCAATATATTGTGGGAGGGGGCTTGCTCCCGAATGCGGTGTGTCAGACAAATGTTCGGTACTGACACCCCGCTTTCGGGAGCAAGCCCCCTCCCACATTGGAGTTGTATTGATTCAATGATCAATCGATCCCGACAAATCCCCCGGTCTGGTGCGCCCATAACCGCGCATACAATCCGCGATGCGCCAGCAGTTCGGCGTGGGTACCGCTCTCGGCGATCTTGCCGTTTTCCAGCACTACCAGCCGATCCATACGGGCAATGGTCGAGAGACGGTGAGCAATGGCGATCACGGTTTTGCCTTGCATCAGGGTTTCCAGGCTTTCCTGGATCGCCGCTTCGACTTCCGAGTCGAGTGCCGAGGTTGCTTCGTCCATGATCAGGATCGGCGCGTCCTTGAGCAGCACCCGGGCAATCGCAATGCGCTGGCGCTGACCGCCGGACAGTTTCACCCCGCGTTCGCCGACGTGCGCGTCGAAACCGGTACGGCCCTCAGCGTCCGACAGCAGCGGAATGAACTCGTCGGCGCGAGCCTTGTGCACCGCGTCCCAGAGCTCGGCGTCGGTGGCGTCAGGCTTGCCATACAGCAAGTTGTCGCGGATCGAGCGGTGCAGCAGGGAGGTGTCCTGCGTGATCATGCCGATGCGTGCGCGCAGGCTTTCCTGGCCGACTTCGGCGATGTTCTGCCCGTCGATCAGAATGCGTCCTCCCTCGACGTCGTACAGGCGCAGCAGCAGGTTGACCAAGGTCGATTTGCCGGCGCCGGATGGCCCGATCAGACCGATTTTCTCGCCGGGTTTAATGTTCAGATTGAGGTCGCCGATGATGCCTTTCTTCTTGCCGTAGTGAAAATCCACGTGCTCGAAACGCACTTCGCCACGAGCCACGGCCAGCGGTTTGGCCTGCTCGCGATCAGTGACGCTGACCGGTTGCGAGATGGTCTGCAGACCGTCCTGCACCATGCCGATGTTTTCGAAGATGCCGGTGACCACCCACATGATCCAGCCGGACATATTGACGATACGAATCACCAGACCGGTGGCCAGGGCGATCGCGCCGACGGTGATCAGCGACTGCGTCCACAGCCACAGCGCCAGCGCGGTGGTGCCAACGATCAGCAGACCGTTCATGGTGGTGATCGCCACGTCCATGCTGGTCACCACGCGGCCGGCCATCTGCGCCTTGACCGTCTGTTCTTCGATGGCTTCCTTGGCGTAGTGCTGTTCGAAGTTGGTGTGGGCGAACAGCTTGAGGGTGGCGATGTTGGTGTAGCCGTCGACGATCCGTCCCATCAGTTTCGAGCGCGCGTCGGAAGCTTCCACCGAACGCTCTTTCACCCGTGGCACGAAGTAATACAGCGCACCGATGTAGGCGACGATCCACGTCAGCAGCGGGATCATCAGGCGCCAGTCGGCTTCGGCGAACAGCACCAGCGAACTGATCGCGTAGATCACCACGTGCCACAGCGCATCCACCGCTTGCACCGCCGAATCGCGCAGCGAGTTGCCGGTCTGCATGATGCGTTGGGCGATGCGCCCGGCGAAGTCGTTCTGGAAGAAATTCAGGCTCTGCTTGAGCACGTAACTGTGGTTCTGCCAGCGGATCATGCTGGTCATCCCCGGGCTCAGGGTCTGATGCACCAGCAGATCGTGCAGGCCGAAAAAGATCGGCCGCAGCACCAGCGCAACCACCACCATCCACGTCAGTTCGAGGGCGTGGTCGCTGAAGAAATTCGGGTTGGGCGTGCCCTGGGCCAGGTCGATGATGCGGCTCAGGTAGCTGAACAGCGCCACTTCGATCAACGCGGCAAACAGGCCGACGACGAGCAGGGCGGCAAAACTCGGCCAGACCTGCTTGAGGTAATAGGTATAGAAGGGCCAGACACGATCCGGCGGGGAGGCCGTGGGGGCGTCGCGGAATATGTCGATCAGTTGTTCGAAACGGCGATAGAGCATCAGATAACCGCCCGGATGCCGGGCTCTCCTTTTATCGGTGTGAGCGGCGCGGCTTCAGGCCAGCGCCGCTCGAAACGCCCTGTACAGCTTAGTCGATGACTTTGGCCGACTTGATGATCACAGGGTCGACAGGCACGTTTTGCATGCCCTGTTTGGTGGTGGTCTGCGAGTTGACGATGATGTCGACCACGTCCATGCCTTTGACCACTTTGGCGAATACCGCGTAACCGGCATCACGGCCCGGATCAAGGAAGGCGTTGTCGGCGACGTTGATGAAGAACTGGCTGGTGGCCGAATCAGGGTTGGAGGTACGGGCCATCGACAAGGTGCCGCGAACGTTGTGCAGGCCATTGCTGGCTTCGTTCTTGATCGGCGCCTTGGTTTCTTTCTGCTGCATCTGTGGCGTGAAACCGCCGCCCTGAGCCATGAAGCCCGGGATCACGCGATGGAAAATGGTGTTGGTGTAAAAGCCGCTGTTGACGTAATCCAGAAAGTTTTTGGTACTGATCGGCGCCTTGACCGGATCCAGTTCGATTTCGATCTGGCCGTTGGTAGTGTCCAGCAGTACGTGCGGTGCTTTTGCAGGCGTGGCAGCCATCAGGTTGGCAGCAAACAGCACGGTGCCGGCGGCGAGGGCGAGTTTTTTCAGCATGGGTCAGTGATCCTGAGATTGAGTATCGGCTGTGGCAAGGAACGCCAGCAGCGTTTGGTTAAAGCGTTCGGGTTGATCGAGCGGGGTGGCGTGGCGCGAATCGGCGATGACCACCAACCGCGCATCGGGCAGCAGTTTTACATAGGTTTCTTTCAGTGCTACCGGTGTGTAGTCACGGTCGGCAGTGACGATGAGCGTTGGACAGGTCACCCGGGAAAGTCGTTCCTGGACGCCCCAGCCAACAATCGCATCGAAGCTGGCGAGATAAGCACGTTTGTCGTTTTTTGCCCAGCGTTCGGCCATTTTCTGTCGCAGATCAGCCTGCTCGGGTTTCGGGAACAGTTTGCCGCCTAATGCCTTGCCAATGGTCGCGAGGCTGAGCACGCGCATCAGGCTCCAGCGCTTGAACCACTGCCAGTAATCGTCGCGGCTGCGCAGTTTGACCTCGGGGGCGCTGTTGACGATGGTCAGGCTTTTCAGCATTTGCGGCTGATCGACGCCGAACTGAAAGCCGATCATCCCGCCCATCGACAGCCCGACGTAATGCACCGGGCCGAGTTTCAGGTGTTCGATCAACGCCAGCAGATCGGTGCTGAACCCGGCGATGCTGTAGCGCTCGCGAGGTTTGTCCGAGCGACCGTGACCGCGTATATCCGGAACGATCACCCGGTAGTGCGCCGACAGCGCCGGGATCTGCATTTCCCAGTCCAGGGTGCTCGAACCCAGTCCGTGAACCAGTAGCAACGGGGTGCCGTGGCCATATTCCTCGTAGTGCAGGTTGCAACCTTCATGTTCGAAATAGGCCATCGGTGAACTCCGTGTCAGGCTTGCTCGGGGGCGGCGAACGGTGCGTCAAGCGGCAAAGTGTCGAAGGTGCGCAACAGTTCGATGAGGATTTGTGTGGCCGGGCCCAGCGGTTTGTCCTTGTTCGAATACAGATAGAAGCTCGGGTTGCGGCTGCCACCCTGATCCAACGGTAGCAGCTTGAGCGTGCCTTCCTTCAATTCCCGTTCGATCATGTGCCGTGGCAGCCAGGCAAAGCCCAGGCCGCTGCTGACGAACGTGGCAGCCGTGGCGAGGCTGCCGACGGTCCAGCGCTGTTCGGCGCCGAGCCAGCCAACGTCGCGTGGTTGCTGGCGGCCGGAGTCGCGAATCACCACCTGCATCTGGGTTTCCAGGTCCTGGAAGCTCAGTTCGCGGTTGAGCCGATGCAGCGCGTGATCAGGGTGGGCGACCGCGACAAATTCGACGTCGCTCAATTCCGCGCCGAGGTAGCCGGGGATGCTCAGGCCGGTGATTGCCAGATCGGCCACGCCCTCGAGCAAGACCTCCTCGACCCCCGACAACACCTCCTCGCGCAGACGCACGCGGCAGCCGCGGCTCTGCGGCATGAACGCGGTCAGCGCCCGCACGATACGTGCGCTCGGGTAAGCCGCATCGACCACCAGCCGCACTTCGGCTTCCCAACCTTGCTCCATGTGGTGGGCGAGGTCTTCCAGTTGGCTGGCCTGTTTCACCAGTTGTCGCGAGCGGCGCAGCAGTACGCCGCCGGCTTCGGTGAGCACCGCTTTACGTCCGTCGATGCGCAGCAACGGCACGCCGAGCTGGTCCTGCATGCGGGCGACGGTATAACTCACCGACGATTGCGAACGGTGCAGAACCTCGGCGGCCTGGGCGAAACCACCGTGGTCGACCACGGCCTGCAATGTTCGCCATTGATCAAGGGTCACGCGGGGCGCTTTCATCAATAGCTCCTCTTGTCCTAAGCTGGCCGTCCCTCATGGAGACTGGCGAATGAAAAAATTCTGTTGTGTGGTGCTCGCGTTGCTGCCGCTGACTGCGTTTGCTTACCCGATCGATGTGCAGAAGAACCTCAATGGCTTGAAGATCGACTACGAGACCTTCGACACCGACAAAGACATCGGCTCCATCCGGGTCGCCAACTACGGTGATGTCGACGCGACCTGCAAAGTCGTTTTCAACAATGGCCCGGAAGCACCGCGTACGCGAAACATCGAAGTCCCGGCCCGCAAGCATACGAATGCCACGGCCAAGTTCTCCCGCGAGATCATCAGGCTGCGCATCGATCTGAGCTGCAGCCCGAAATAACGGTAATCCCCTGTAGGAGTGAGCCTGCTCGCGATTGCGGTGTGTCAGTCGATACCTGCTCTGACTGATGCACCGCCTTCGCGAGCAAGCCCGCTCCCACAGGGTACAAACTGCATCTAAACGAATTATTCGATGCTTTGCAGCAATTATTTGCGCTTTTTCATCGATACGACCCTGTTTAACCTTCACTCCATCGACCTACAACATTCTCGGATGGAGACTACACACCATGTCCCGCGTTCTGATCATTGAAAGCAGCGCCCGCCAGCAAGACTCGGTTTCCCGTCAACTGACCCAGACCTTCATCGGTCAGTGGAAAGCGGCGCATCCCAACGATCAGATCACCGTGCGTGACCTCGCCGTGAATCCCGTTCCACACCTGGACGCCAACCTGCTGGGCGGCTGGATGAAGCCTGCCGAGCAGCGCAATGCCAGCGAACAATCGTCGCTGGAGCGCTCCAACGAATTGACCGACGAGCTGCTCGCCGCCGACGTACTGGTGATGGCTGCGCCGATGTACAACTTCGCGATCCCGAGCACCCTCAAGGCCTGGCTCGACCACGTGCTGCGTGCCGGCGTGACCTTCAAGTACACCGAAACCGGCCCGCAAGGCCTGCTCAGCGGCAAACGTGCCTACGTGCTGACCGCTCGCGGCGGGATCTACGCTGGCGGCCCGGCCGACCATCAGGAACCGTACCTGCGTCAGGTCATGGGTTTCATCGGCATCCATGACGTGACCTTCATTCACGCCGAAGGCATGAACCTGGGTGGCGACTTCCAGGAGAAGGGCCTGAATCAGGCCAACGCCAAACTGTCTCAGGTCGCTTGATATGTTAATCGCCAGATAATCGCCGCTGGTTAAGTGACCTGGCGCAACCCCTTCAAGGCTCTACGCGCATCGAACCTCCCTTTGCACTTGTTGCTCCTGAGTGCTGTAGCCCGATTGAACGCTTTAGCGAGATCGGGCTTTTTTTTGCCTGTGTTTTTTGAACAACACAAAACTCCTTGTGGGAGCGAGCCTGCTCGCGAAAGCGGTGCATCAGACAAGTATCTGCCGTCTGACACTCCGCCTTCGCGAGCAGGCTCGCTCCCACAGGGGGATTTTGTGTTTCGGGCTATTCGCAGTGAGACCAGAAAACCGCTATCGTCGCCGCCATTCGAAACAGAGGCGACCATGGGCTATCTACTTTTTGTCACGCTGATCCAGGCGTTTTCCTTCAGTCTGATCGGCGAATACCTCGCCGGTCACGTCGACAGCTACTTTGCAGTGCTGGTGCGCGTGGTGCTGGCCGGGCTGGTGTTCATTCCGTTGACCCGCTGGCGCTCGGTGGAGCCTTCGTTCATGCGCGGCATGCTGCTGATCGGCGCGTTGCAGTTCGGCATCACCTACGTTTGCCTGTACCTGAGCTTCCGTGTACTGACGGTGCCGGAGGTGTTGCTGTTCACGATCCTCACGCCGCTGCACGTGACGCTGATCGAAGATGCGCTGAACCGCCGCTTCAATCCGTGGGCGCTGGTGGCCGCGTTGGTAGCGGTGGGCGGTGCGGCGGTGATTCGTTTTGACCGGATCAATCCGGACTTCTTCATGGGCTTTTTGCTGCTGCAACTGGCCAACTTCACCTACGCCGCAGGGCAGGTGATGTACAAGCATCTGGTGGCAAAACACCCGAGTGATCTGCCGCACTACCGACGTTTCGGCTTCTTCTATCTCGGCGCGTTGGCGGTGGTATTACCGGCATTCCTGCTGTTTGGTAAAGCGAACTTTCTGCCGGAAGCACCGCTGCAATGGGGCGTGTTGTTGTTCCTAGGACTGGTCTCGACTGCGCTGGGGATGTACTGGTGGAACAAGGGCGCGTGCATGGTCAACGGCGGCACGCTGGCGGTGATGAACAACCTGCATGTGCCAGTGGGCTTGCTGCTGAATCTGCTGATCTGGAATCAGCATGAGGAACTGGGAAGGTTGTTGCTGGGCGGCAGCGTGATTCTGGCGGCAGTGTGGATCAGCCGGTTGGGCATCCGCAATTCCCAAGCCACCGCATAACCCCTGTGGGAGCGGGCTTGCTCGCGAAAGCGGTGTGTCATTCAACGATTATGTTGACTGACCTGACGCCTTCGCGAGCAAGCCCGCTCCCACAGTTTTGATCGATGGCGTTACATGAGGTGTTTCTGCGGCTCGGGAATGCTCGCCGCCCCCAACACCGCCGGCAACAACCCGGTCCGCAAATCCCCGCCACTCGGCTGCTGATACAGGCTCAAGCCAAACTCCGGCAGCACCGCCAGCAGATAATCGAAAATATCCCCCTGAATCCGCTCGTAATCGGCCCACACCGTGGTGGTGGTGAAGCAGTAGATCTCCAGCGGAATGCCCTGCGCCGTGGTCTGCATCTGGCGCACCATGCAGGTCATGTTCGGCTGCACCTCCGGGTGACTCTTCAAATACGCCAGCGCATAAGCGCGGAAGGTGCCGATGTTGGTCATGCGCCGGCGGTTGGCCGACATCGCCGCGACGTTTCCTTGCGCCTCGTTCCACGCCTTGAGTTCGGCTTTCTTGCGGCCCATGTAGCCGGTCAGCAGGTGCACTTGGCTCAACTTCTCTTCTTCATCGTCACGAATGAAGCGCACGCCGCTGGCGTCGATGAACAGGCTGCGCTTGATCCGTCGCCCGCCGGACTGTTGCATGCCGCGCCAGTTGCGGAACGACTCGGACATCAGGCGCCAGGTCGGGATCGAAACGATGGTCTTGTCGAAGTTTTGCACCTTGACTGTGTGTAGGGTGATGTCGACCACGTCGCCATCGGCGCCGACTTGCGGCATTTCGATCCAGTCGCCGACCCGCAGCATGTCGTTGCTGGTCAGTTGCACGCTGGCGACGAACGACAGCAGCGTGTCCTTGTAGACCAACAGAATCACCGCCGACATCGCACCCAGACCAGAGAGCAGCAACAGCGGTGAACGGTCGATCAACGTGGCGACGATGATGATTGCGCCAAACACGTACAGAACCATTTTCGCCAGTTGCACATAGCCCTTGATCGAGCGGGTGCGGGCGTGTTCGGTGCGGGCGTAGATGTCCAGCAGCGCATTGAGCAGGGCGCTGACCGATAGCAGCAGGAACAGGATGGTGAAGGACAGCGCCACGTTGCCGAGAAAGGTCATCGCGGTTTTGCTCAGTTCCGGCACCAGGTGCAGGCCGAACTGGATCACCAGCGACGGCGTCATCTGCGCCAGACGTTGAAACACCTTGTTGTGGCGAAAGTCGTTGATCCAGTGCAAGGCCGGCTGGCGCCCGAGCATGCGGCTGGCATGCAGGATCAGATAGCGTGCCACTCGTCCGAGGACCAGCGCGATCACCAATAGCAGCATCAGCGCCAGGCCGGATTGCAGGAATGGGTGCTTTTCGAGGGCACCCCAGAGGTCTTGGGCGTTGAGCCAGAGCTGTTTGAAATCCATGTGAGCAACGATTCTTCTGTAAGACGCGATGGGCGATTAGAGCATTTAAGACGCTGTGTATTACCGTTGGAGACAAATCGAGCAACAAAAAAGCCACTGATTGCGCCCGTTTGTATAAAGAAACTCGGCCTGAGCGCTCGAAACCGGTAACCTATGCAGCTGTTTTTTTGCATATCTTCGAGGTAGCACCCGTGTTTTCCCAATTCGCCCTGCACGAACGCCTGCTCAAAGCCGTGGCCGAGCTGAAATTTGTCGAGCCAACGCCTGTGCAAGCAGCGGCCATTCCGCTGGCGCTCCAGGGGCGTGACCTGCGGGTGACGGCGCAAACCGGTAGCGGCAAGACCGCCGCTTTTGTCCTGCCGATCCTCAATCGTCTGATCGGCCCGGCGAAGATCCGCGTCAGCATCAAGACCCTGATCCTGCTGCCGACCCGCGAACTGGCCCAGCAGACCCTGAAGGAAGTCGAGCGCTTTTCGCAGTTCACCTTCATCAAGTCCGGCCTGATCACCGGCGGTGAAGACTTCAAGGTGCAGGCCGCGATGCTGCGCAAGGTGCCGGACATCCTGATCGGTACGCCGGGCCGGATGATCGAGCAACTCAACGCCGGCAACCTCGACCTCAAAGAAGTTGAAGTGCTGGTGCTCGACGAAGCCGACCGCATGCTCGATATGGGTTTCGCCGAAGACGTGCAACGTCTGGTCGACGAATGCCCGAACCGTCAGCAGACCATGCTGTTCTCCGCCACCACCGGCGGTTCCGGCCTGCGCGAGATGATCGCCAAGGTGCTGAACAACCCAGAGCACCTGCAGCTCAACGCGGTCAGCCAGCTGAACTCGACCACCCGCCAGCAAATCATCACCGCCGACCACAATCAGCACAAAGAGCAGATTGTGAACTGGCTGCTGGCTAACGAGACCTACCAGAAGGCCATCGTCTTCACCAACACCCGTGCCATGGCCGACCGCATCTACGGCCGCCTCGTGGCTCAGGAATACAAGGCGTTCGTGCTGCACGGCGAGAAAGACCAGAAGGATCGCAAACTGGCGATCGATCGTCTGAAGCAGGGCGGCGTGAAGATTCTGGTCGCTACCGACGTCGCGGCCCGTGGTCTGGACGTTGATGGCCTGGATCTGGTGATCAACTTCGACATGCCACGCAGCGGCGACGAATACGTGCACCGCATCGGTCGTACCGGCCGCGCAGGCAACGACGGTCTGGCGATCTCGCTGATCTGCCACGGCGACTGGAACCTGATGTCGAGCATCGAGCGCTACCTCAAGCAGAGCTTCGAGCGCCGCACCATCAAGGAAGTCAAAGGCACCTACGGCGGACCGAAGAAGGTCAAGGCCTCGGGCAAAGCCGTCGGCGTGAAGAAGAAAAAGACCGACGCCAAGGGCGACAAGAAGAAAACCGCCGCCAAGACCCCGACCAAGCGCAAGAGCGCCAACCGTCCGAAGCCGGATTCTCTGGTGAGCAGCGACGGCATGGCCCCGCTCAAACGTCGCAAGCCGGCTGAGCCAGCGGCTGAATAAATCGCCACAAATGGCCAATAAAAAACCCGGACAGTGTCCGGGTTTTTTTTGCGCAGGGTTTGTCAGCTCCCCAACTGTCCGCTGGTGTCTGCGTCAAAGCGCTGTTTGGCGCGACCTGCCGCCGGTTTGAGCAGCGCGAGCAGCGCGGCTTCGCTGTACAGCCGCGAGTCCCCAAGCTCTTTCGGCGTCGGCTCGATGGGGATCAGCATATCTTCACCGGCAGCGTGCAGCCAGATCGCCACGACGTGCAGTGCCGAGACAAACAACACGCGCAATTCAACGCTTTTGCCCTGCAGTTGCGGCGCCTGTTCCGCCAGTTTCAACGCGCCCACGGTGTCGGCGGCCCGGGTGCCGTGGTTCAGCGAAGCGAACTCGACATGGCCACGCACCTCGGCCAGTTGCGCATCGGCAATGCTCACGCCGTCGGCAAATACCAGGTAATGCCAGTCGCCGATGCGCGCGTCCTTCAGACCTTTGCCCTGGCTCAGATCGTCCAGCGTCAGCGAGTAGCCGCGATAGGCTTCGCTGAGGCTGACTTTGGCCGGTGTCGCGTTGGCGAACTGGCGGTTGATGCCGAAGCTCTGGTTTTGCAGCGCGGCTTGCAGCACCGGACGCAAAGTCTGTACGCCGTTGGAAGGCGCCTTTGGATAAGTCAGTTGCATGATGTCGCCCTCCTAGTTTTTTGCGGTGAAATAAGTGTGAGTCCAGTTGCCGCCGCCGTTGTACGAACCGGGGAATGAGTTCAGCGCGCGGGTCGAGTAACCGTAGATCGAGTCGGCGATCAGCACGTAGTTGCCGTTGGTGCCGTAGATCGCCAGGAAGTGCGCGCCACCACCGTACCAGGCACAACGCAGGCCGACCGGGCGGCCCATGTTGATCTGGTTCTGAATGGCCGACATCTGCAGCGAACCCTGATTCATCCCGTTATAGCTGCGGGTGGTCTGCAGGGCCGAATCCAGATAGCCGTAGACGTTGCACGGCCCCGGCTGGCTGCAGCAATTGCGGTCCAGTTGGGTGCTGGCGACGCCGCACTGGGTCCAGTTTCCAGTGCCGTAATAATTGCCGACCGAAGCGGAAACAGCGGCCCAGCACCAATTGGTCTGAGTCTGTTTCTGCATCGTGAAGTTAAGGTTGGCAGCGGCCAGTGCCGCCGTTTGCGCAGTGGCTTCAACCTCGACCAGTTGCGGGTCGATCAGGTGGCCAACAAGGCACCTTGGCAGGCTCTCGCCGGTGAACGATGTTGCTTGAGTGGTTAACATTTTTTCAGTCCTCCATGAATGAAAACAAGCGTCCAGCTTGTGATTGTGTTGCGGTATTGCCGAGCGATCGGTGGTTAACGGTTTTCATCTGCGATGAACGGTGCCGATCTCCTTGCTCGATGTAACCTTAGTCTGGATATGCGTTTGTGCAAGAAAATAAATGCACAAATGCATTTTCAAGATCAAAAGATCGCAGCCTTCGGCAGCTCCTACAGGGTCTGGTGTAGGAGCTGCCGAAGGCTGCGATCTTTTGATCTTGCTTTTAGCTGTCGGCTTTTTTCTCAGCCGAGTCCAGTTCCTTCAAGCGCTGATCAATCAACTGGCACTTGTCCGGCAGATCGGCGCTGGCCGTGCCCAAGTCCATCTTCTGCAACTCGGCATTGATTTCCTTGGCCTTGGCCGGATTCTGTTCGGTGAGCTTGGCCACTTCCTTGGCCAGTTGTTCGCGTTTGGCGGTGGCCTCTTCTGGTGTGCAGGCCCAGACGGGCAGGGCGCAGGCGAGGGTGGCGGCGAGGGTGAGCTTGAGCAGGGTTTTCATGGGGGCAGGCCTCCGTTCCGGGTAGGGCGGGTTGATCGGTGGAGGGTTTCGGGCGGTGAAAAGTTCAGTTCCAGTGTTTTTACCAGTCCATTTAGAGTGACCGAACGGTCGCGATCTTCCCCTGAAAAAGCATACTTCTTGAGGAAAAGCCACGGGTTAGAGCGGTTGTTGTAAAAGACACTGTACGACTTATTGACGCCAGAATGATGGCGATCTACCATCGCGCCATCACATTGATATCAAATTGTGATTTCGAGGGATCGAACAAACTATTCGCCAGCGGTTCTGCGATCGTTTTTGCCACGCTTTGGACGTTCTGACCGAGGCGCGCATTTATCCCCCTTTTGCTTGTTCTCTCACTTGGCCCCGTGTTTTGGCCAGGCAGGGATCGCTTTGCCTGTTGATTACCCAGACCTCACTCGCCTGTCGCAACGAGAGCTCAAACATGGACGTTCGCCAATACGCCTTCCTCGCTGGTCAGCCTTCTGCTGACGTGAAAACCCGTGAGTCGTTTCTGGGCATGCCCAAGCGCGGGCTGGCGTTCCTGCTGGCGAACGTCATGTTCTGGCAACCGATGTGGGCGCAGGCCGACGGCATTGTCGTGGCCAACCCGAACACCGCGCTGGATCGGGCCGGCAATGGCGTGCCGATCATCAACATCGCCACGCCCAACGGCAGCGGGCTGTCGCACAACCAGTTCCACGATTACAACGTCGGCGCGCAGGGCGTCATCCTCAACAACGGCTCGACGCAAACCTCGAACACCCAGTTGGCCGGGCACATCATCGGCAACCCGAACCTGAAAAACAGCGGCTCGGCGCAAGCGATTCTCAACGAAGTCATCAGCGGCAACCCAAGCCAGTTGCGCGGTTACACCGAAGTGGCGGGGCAGTCGGCGCGGGTGATCGTGGCCAACCCCTACGGCATCACCTGCAACGGCTGCGGTTTCATCAATGCGCCACGGGTCACGTTGACCACCGGCAAACCGGTGCTGGACAACGGTCGCCTCGATCGCTTTCAGGTCGATCAAGGCTCGGTCGCCATCGAAGGCGCCGGGCTTAACGCAACCAATATCGACCGCTTCGAAATCATCACCCGCACCGCGAAGATCAACGCCGAGATCCAGGCGAAAAACCTGACCATCGTCGCCGGGCGTAACGACGTCAACGCTGAACATCTCAGCGCCACGGCCCGCGCCGACGACGGCAGCGCCAAACCGCAACTGGCGATTGACTCCTCGGCGCTGGGCGGGATGTATGCCGGGGCGATCAAACTGGTGGGCACCGAGGCCGGGGTCGGCGTGAAGCTCGACGGCAAACTGATCGCCAGCGGTGGCGATATTCAGCTTGATGCCAATGGCCAACTGAGTCTGGTCGACACCTCGGCCACCGGCGCTGTCAATGTCAAAGCCGCGAGCCTTGATGCACGCGGCCCGGTTTACGCCGGCACTGCGCTTAACGTGCAAACTCAGGGCAACTTGAGCAACCGCCAGACCCTCGCGGCCCGCGACAATATTGCCCTGAGTGCCGGTGGGCAATTGACCAACGGCGGTGTCATCGAAGCCGGGGTCAACGCCGACGGCGGGCGCAACGGCAACGGTGATCTGAGCCTGAGTGCGCAAAACCTCGACAACACTGGCAAAAGCCTCGTCGCCGGCCGCAATCTGACAGTCAGCACTGCGCAAACCCTGAGCAACCAGGGCGGTACCCTCAGCGGACAAACCACGGCGATCACGGCGGGCACCCTGGACAACCGCAATAGCGGGCGCGTACTGAGCGGCGGCACGATGAACCTGAATGCCGCTCAAGTGCTGAACAACAAAGGCGTGATCAACAGCCAGACCAGACTGACCGGCAACATCGGTCAATTGATCAACCGCAATGGCGAACTCAGCGGCCAGACCGACGCGGTACTGACGGTCACTTCGCTGGATAACGTCGCCGGCGTGATGACCGCCGGACAGTTGCTCGACATCACCGCCCTCGGCGCGATCAACAACAGCAACGGCGGCCGGATCGGCGCCAGACAAGCGCTGACCCTGCGCGCACAGCAATTCGACAATAGCCAGCAAGGCCAGTTGACCAGTGAAGGCACGCTGACCACGCGCATCAGCGATCGCCTGGACAACCAGAACAAAGGCTTGATCCAGGCCAACGCAGCGATGGACGTGCAGGCCACGCGCCTGGATAACCGCGCCGGCAAAATTTCCAGCCTCAACACCCTGACGGTTACCAGCGCCAATACGGACAACCGCAGTGGCACGATTCGCGCTGATCAGGCGGCGAAACTGCTGATCAGTGAACTGGATAACGGCGACAAGGGCCGCGTTGAAAGCAAGACCACACTGACGTTCGAGGGCAACACGCTGGACAACCGCAATGGTGGTCTGCTCACCTCGACCGGTTTGCTGAGCCTCAAGGCCAACAATGTCACCAACGATGGCGGACGGATTTCCGGCAAGGGCGATGTCGACGCCAACATCGACAGCCTGAACCAGCAGGGCGGTGAACTGGTTGCCGAAGGCAACCTGTTGTTGACTGGCAAGACGCTGCAGAACCATCAGGACGGTCTCGTCGGGTCGCTCAAGACCCTGACGGTCAACGTCGACCAGATCGACAACCGCGGCGGCTCGCTCTCCAGCCAGCAGGACCTGCACATCAACGGGTCGCGGCTGGACAACAGCGAGGGCGGCAAGGTGTTGTCCGACACCACGCTGGCGCTGAAAGTCGCGCAGATCATCAACGCCACTAACGGCCTGATTTTCAGCAAAGGCGCGAGCACCCTCAGCGGCATCGGCCTGAGCAACGTCGGCGGGCGCATCGTCAGCCAGAACACGCTCGGGCTGGCCTTCGACGAGGCCATGGACAACCAGCAAGGCCTGATCAGCAGTGAAGGGCAAATGATCCTCAGCGCCGACAGCCTCGACAATCGCTTGGGCAAACTGTCGAGCCTTGAAGCTATGGCGCTGACCGCTACCGGCGCGGTACTGAGCCAGGGCGGCCTGATCGTCTCGCAGAAGGGCCTGACCTTCAAAAGTGGCAGCCTGGATAACAGCGCCAACGGCATCATCAGCGCCAAGGCCGATTCGACCCTGACCACCGGCGAGTTGAAAAACCGTCAGAGCGGCAGTATCGCCACCGATGGCACGCTGTTGCTGACCGCCGGGCACCTGGACAACTCCGGCGGCAGCCTCGGCAGTCAGCAGAAACTCGAAGTCTCGGTGACCTCGCTGGAGCAGGACGGCGGCGAGCTGTTCAGCAACGGCGACCTGACCCTGGACATGAACAACGGCCTGCTCAACAACCAGCGCGGCAATATTCATACGCCGGGCCAGTTGCTGCTGAAAAACCTCAAGGACGTCGACAACAGTGCCGGTGAAATTTCCGCTGCGAAGGCCTGGAGCCTCAATGCGCAAAGCCTGAACAACGACGGCGGCAAATTGCTCAGCAATGAAAAGCTCACCCTCGTCATCGACCGCGCCCTGAGCAACGTCAAAGGGGTGATTGCTTCCGCCAGCCTCGACAGTCGCAGCGCCAGTCTGAACAACAACAGCGGCGACATTCGCGTGCGGGGTGATGTCGATTTCAGCGTCACCGGAATGTTCGATAACCAGAACGGTGTGGTCATCGCCGACAACGGCCTGACGATCACGGCCGCCAGCCTGGATAACCGTCAGGAAGGCCTCATCGGTTCAACAAAAGCGCTGAAGCTCAGCGTCGACCGTATCGACAACCGCAGCGGCGAACTGTCGAGCAAGGCCGATGTGAGCCTGATCGGCGCCTGGCTCGACAACAGTGACAGCGGCTACATGCTCGCCGGCGGCAATCTGGCGCTGACGGTTAATGAAGTCATCAACCGCAACAAGGGGCTGCTGTCCGGTGACAGCGGCTTGACCCTGACGGGCAAGACCCTGGAAAACAGCGGACGTCTGACCAGCCAGAAAGATCTTGCGATCAACCTCTCTGCGGGTCTGAACAATGCGCAAGGCAGTGTCGTCAGCGAAGGGGCTCTGGCGATCAACGCCGACAGTCTCAACAACAACGCCGGCACGGTCTCCAGCGCCAAAGCGCTGACCATCGACACCCGTGGCGCCGTCAGTAACCAGGGCGGCAAACTGCTGACCGACACCGACCTGACGCTCAACAGCAGCGCGCTGGATAATCAGCAAAAAGGCGCGATCAGTGGCAAAGGCAAACTGAGCATCACCACCGGCGACCTCAACAACAGCCAGGCCAGCATTTACTCCGCCGATCAACTGCACATCACGGCCGGCCAGGTGACCAACACCGCCGGCAGTCTCGGCGCGGCCAATTCGCTGGTGGCCAATGTTCGTGGTCTCGATCAGCAGGGCGGCAGGCTGTTCAGCAGCAATGCTGATGTCAGCGTCGATCTGAACGGCGGCGCGTTGAACAACCAGGGCGGCGTCATCAGTGCACCGGGTCAGTTGTTGTTGAAGAATCTGGCTGACGTAAACAACCGTGGCGGCGAGATTTCCAGCGAGCAGGCTTTCGAACTGCTCGCCAAGTCATTGGATAACAGCGGCGGCCAACTGCTGAGCAATCAGAAACTCACCCTGCAGATCGACAACGCGCTGACCTCGATCAAAGGCAAGATCGCCGCGGCGGCGCTGCAGGTTCGCGCGGCGAGTATGGATAACAGCGGCGAAGGTGTTTTGCTCAGTGACAGCGATATCGACGTCAAGGTCGATGGCCTGCTGAACAACCAGAACAAGGGCAGCATCAAGGCCGCGCAACAACTGACCCTCAACAGCACCGGCCTGAATAATCAGGGCGGCACGCTGGTGGGTGTTGCGGGCGTGGCGATCGATCTGGGCGCCACCGCACAGGATCTGAATAACCAGGACGGCCTGATCAGCAGCAAGGGTTTGCTGAGCATCGCCCACCTGCGTGACCTCAATAACCAGAACGGCGTGATCAACAGCAAAGGCGTGTTGAGCATCGATACGCTGCGCAATCTGAATAACCAGAAGGGCGAGATTTCCAGCGTCAACAGCTTCAGTTTGAAAGGCAACAGCCTGGACAACCGTGGCGGCAACCTGATCAGCAACGATCAACTGACTCTGACCGCTGCCGAACTGAACAACCAGGGGGGGCTGGTCTCCGGCTGGAACGGCGTGAGCGTCACCGGCGGCACCCTCGACAACAGTCAGCAAGGCAGTGTTTCCAGTCTGCTCGGCGACACCAGCATCGACCTCAGTGGCGCGCTGGCCAACCACAGCAACGGTGGCGTGGGCGCGAAGGGCGAGGTGAGCATCAAGGCCGCGAGCCTCGATAACAGCAACGGCACTCTCAGCAGTGGCGGCAAGCAGACGCTGACGCTGACCGGTGGCACGCTCAGTAATACTTCCGGCGGCTTGATCGAGAGCGGTGACACGCTGGATGTCCGCGCTGTAACGCTGGACAACAGCGGCGGCAGAATTACCGCGAAAAAAGCCCTGACCTTCACCGGCACGCAACTGAATAACAGCCATGGCAGCTTCGTTGGCGATGACAGCGTCAGCCTCGACCTGCTCGGCGCTCTGACCAACGTCAATGGCGCGTTGGGTAGCAACGGCCCACTGCTGATCAAACGCTCCGCCAGCGTCGACAACCGCGGCGGGCAACTGATTAGCCAGACCTTGCTGAACCTGCTCACCAGCGGTGATCTGAACAACAGCCAAAGCGGCACCGTGTCGGCCAACAGCCAACTGGATCTCACCGTTGGCGGCACTCTGCACAACGACACCGATGGCCTGATCTCCAGCCGCGATGCCGGGGTGCACCTCACCGCTGCGGCGCTGAACAACGCCAAGGGCGCTGTGCAAAGCATGACTGCACTGACCGTGAATGCGGGCAGCGGCGCCATCGACAACCAGGGCGGCAAGATCATCGCCCAGAACGGCGACCTGACCCTCACCGCCGCCAGCCTCGACAGCCGTGGCGGTGTGCTGTCGAGCCTCAAGGGTTTGCTGCAGACCCGCCTGACTGACGTGTTGCGCAACGGCCAGGGCGGCAAGATCGAAGGCAGCCGCCTCGATCTGCGCGCACTCGGTGGTATCTACAGCGACGGCGGGCGTATCGCCGCCAACAGCGGTGACATCCTGCTCGATGCCGGTGTCGGCACGCTCGACAACAGCGGCGGCGGGATCTACGCCCGGGGCAAGGTGAAAGCCACCGCCGGCTCGATGAGCAACAACGCCGGCCAGATCAGCGGCAATGGCATCGACCTGGGCGTCAACGGCAACCTCAGCAACCGCAGCGGCCTGATCGAAAGCGCTGGCACACTGACGATTCGCGCCGCCAACCTCGACAACCAGGGCGGCAAACTGCGCGCACTGGGCGCTGGCGGCAAAACCGATTTCCAGATCGGCAGCCTGTTCGACAACCGCAACGGTCTGGTGGAAACCGCCAACAACGACTTCAATCTCGCCACGCCGAGCCTGCTCAATGCCGGCGGCTCGATCACCCATGTCGGCGTCGGCGAATTCGGCATCTCGACCGCCAACGTCATGAACGCCGGCGGCTCGCTGGTGACCCTCGGCGGCCTGACGCTGAACGCGGACAGCTGGACCAACAGCAGTGTGATTCAGGCTGGGCGGTTGACCGTCAATGTCGGCAATTTTGTGCAGACCGCTAGCGGGCAGTTGCTGGCGTCGAACCTGTTGGTGGCGCGTGGCGGCAACTGGACCAACGAGGGTTTGATCGCCAGTGATGGTGGCATGGACTTCCAGATAGGCGGGACTTACGGCGGGAATGGTCGTGTCAGCAGCTTGGGTGACATGACCTTCAACGCGGCGCAACTGGGCCTCACCAGCGTCGCCAGCATCGGCAGTGGCGGGCAGGGTAACTTCAACATTGGCGGGCTGTTGAACAATGCCGGAGGTCGACTGACTTCCAACAACGGCCTGACGATCAATGCGGGCGCCGTGAGCAACACCGGTACGCTGGGTGCCGCGCAGGACCTGACGATCAGGACGGCTAACCTGGTGAACGACCACGGGCTGGTCTTCAGCGGCGGCAACATGAATCTGCTGGTCAATGATTTCACCAACCAGACCGGGGACGTTTACAGCATTGGCAACCTGACGATTGCCGGTATGGCTGGCGGTCGTGCGAACAGCGTCAACAACCTCGCGGCTTCGATCAATGTGGACGGTGATTTTTCGCTGTCGGCCAACAGTTTCAATAACAAGACTGAAGGTGTGATTGGCGAGGAGAAGTTTCTCTCCGGCGACATTACGTTCAGCGGTACCACGTTCTACGTCAACGAGAACTTTGAGTCGACTTCGAAGATCACCGGGCCGCAATCATCGCTCTCGGTGGCTGGCAATCTGACCGCGAATGTTGGGGCCTTCACCAACACGGCGTCACTGATTTCCGCGGGCAAGAACATCACTCTCGACGTTGATAGCTTCGATAATTTCGGCTTGCAGTCGGGCACCTTTACACGGATGCGCACCTACAAACTCGGCGGGCTTCCAAACAAACCCCAATCGAGCTGGGTCAGCACGGATCTGCAGGCTTATGCCGACCGAAACTCAAAAAATCAATATGACTATATTGATAGCTGGCACGAGCCTGACAAGGGCGGGATGCATTGGGATTACCAGGCGCTGAACAAGCAATTGCTCAACAAGGTCAATACCAAGTTCGGCATCGGGCCCGAGGTCGCAGTGCCGGCACAGATTCTGGCAGGCGTGAAGCAGCGCGATGACCGGGGTTTCACCAACGGCGGCGGCAGTGTTCCTTCGATCATTCAGGCCGGACAAGCGGTACAGATCAACGCCAAGACCACCATCAACAACGGCAACCTGAACCCATATACAAACTTTGACGGCACCACTAAGGGCGGTGCCGATACCGGGGTGAAAAACGCGGCCAAACCGACGGTGGTTTTCTTGAACCCGCAGTTGCCGCCGGATCTGGCGCAACAACAGGTCAACCCGCTGGCACTGCCAGGCTTCACGCTGCCGACCGGTGACAATGGCCTGTTCCGTCTCAGTGGCAAGGGCGGCACGGAACAAGCGGTGGTTGCCGGCAAGGACTGGACGATTGGTTCCATAGCCGCAAGTACTACAGAGCGCTCCGATGGCATGCCGGTCAGGCACGCCACTGACTTGCAGTTCGACAAGAACGATCCGGTCTCGGTGAAAAACCGAGAGCTGGCATTGGCCAGTCGCCCATCGTTGAACCTCGACGACAAGACGGCCGTGATCAATGTCAACGCAGCCGCGGGTGACGGGCCGGTCGGCGTGCTGTTGCCCAATCGGGGAAGCGCCTCATTCAACGTTCCGCGCGTCCAGGGCTTGCCTGACACCAGCGTGCGCTCCAATCCGCACAAATACCTGATCGAGACCAACCCGGCACTCACCGATCTCAAGCAGTTCATGAGCTCGGACTATCTGCTCGACAAACTGGGGTACGACCCGGACAACAGCGCCAAGCGTCTGGGCGATGGCCTGTTTGAACAGCGCCTGGTTCAGCAGGCTGTCGTTGCCCGCACCGGCCAACGTTTCATCGACGGCCAGACCTCCGACGAAGCGATGTTCAAGTACCTGATGAACAATGCTGTCGCCAGCAAGAATGAACTCAACCTGTCGATGGGCGTGACATTGACGGCGCAACAAGTGGCGGCATTGACCCATGACATCGTCTGGCTCGAAGAGCACGAAGTGAATGGCGAGAAGGTGCTGGTGCCGGTGCTTTACCTCGCCCAGGCGAATAACCGTCTGGCACCCAACGGTGCATTGATTCAGGGCGGTGACGTGACTCTGATCGCCGGTGCGGACCTCAATAACGCCGGCACGCTTCGCGCCTCGAACAACCTGTCGGCCGAAGCCGGCAACAACCTCACCAACAGCGGTTTGATCGAAGCCGGTGAGCGTCTGACGCTCAAGGCTGGCAACAACATCGTCAACAAGGGCGGCGGCGTTATTTCGGGCAAGGACGTCAGTCTGACGGCCACCAACGGTGACGTGATCAACCAGCGCGATGTTTATGGCTACGACACCAACTATGGCGGCACGCTGCAGCACCGCGACGTCCTGAACAACGCGGCACGGATCGAAGCGGCCAATGATCTGACGATCAATGCCGGGCGTGATATCAGCAATATCGGCGGTGTGCTGAAAAGCGGTGGGGATATGACGCTCGATGCCGATCGCGATGTGAACATCACCTCGGTTCAGGATCGCCGCACGGATTCGCGTGGCAGCAGCTTCCTGAATCAGACCATTACCCAGTTCGGCGCAGAAGTGACGTCCGGAAGGGATCTGTCGATCAGTGCCGATCGGGATGTGGCGGTCGTGGCCAGTCGGCTGGATGCCAAGCGCGATCTCAGCGTCGATTCAGGCCATGACATTGTCATTACTTCGGCCGCCGACGAGAGTGACTACGTCTCGCGCAGCAAGAAGCGCGCGAACGAAACCCACAGCATTACTCAACAGTCGTCGGTTTTAAATTCCGGGCGCGACATTGCCCTGAAGGCAGGTAACGATCTTGGGATTATCGCCAGCCGGATCAAGGCCGAAGATGATGTCAGCCTCGACGCAGTACAGGATATTACTGTCGCCTCGGCCAAGGACGAGAGTTCCGCTTACTACTACAGGAAGAAAAAAGGCTCTTTTGGTCGAAGCAAGACGACCCAGACAGAAAGCTATGAAAGTGAAAACGTCGCGTCAGTGATCGACGCGGGCCGTGATCTGACCGTCAACGTCTCAAGGCGTAAAGACGGCGACCTCAGTCTTGATGGCGGTCGTAACGTTACCATCATCGGCAGCCAGATGAACGCCGGTAATGATCTGTTTGTCGGTGCGACCAACGATGTCGCGGTGCTTTCCGCTACGGAGGAGTCGGGCAGTTACAGCAAAAAAACCAAAACCGGCCTATTCGGCATGTCCAAAAGTGGCAGCAGTCATTTGCAGACATCGGTTACCCAGGTCGGCAGTGAGTTGAACGCTGGTCACGATACGGTGGTTCTCGCCGGGCGTGATGTTCGCCTGAACGCCAGTGAAGTCAACGCCAAAAACGACGCTGAACTACACGCTGGCCTGGTGGACAAGGAAGGCGATATCACCCTGTCTTCCGCCGATGATCAGGCCTACAGCCGTGCCGAAGAGTACAAAAAGAAACTGGGCCTTTCGCTGAAGGACGCAATCGGTTGGGCTGCCGGAACGCCGGGCTTTGGCGCGGACATGACTTTCGCCACCTCCCACAATGGAGGACGGGAAGTTGTCAGCTCCGAGAGTATCGGTAGCCAGGTCAATGCCGGGCACGATGCCATTCTCAATGCGTCGCGTGACATCAATGTCATTGGCAGCGGCATCAGTGCCGACAACAATGTTTCGCTCGACGCGGGTCGCGACGTCAACGTGGTCGCGTCCATCGACAACCAGCGCAGCAGCAGCTGGGAGACAGACAAGACCGTTGGTATCAAACAGACCATCGACAGCAATGCTTTCACCACCTTCGCCGGTAGTGAAACCATTCAACATGGTGTCAACAGCAAGGGCTACACCGCTGCGGGCAGTTCCATCGATGCGGGGATTAACATCACTGTAAACGCCGGTCGTGACATCAATCAGCAAGGCTCGGACTTGACGGCGGAGAACAACATCCGCCTCAAGGCCGATCGCGACATCAACATCGATGCCAAGGAGGAGGCCAGCGAAGTCACCATCCGTGACAGCATCAAGCGCAACGGCATCACCGTGACCACGGCATACAACATTGGCAATACGATGGATGGCCTCAAAGGCACTGGCAAAGGTGAGGACGGGGTCAGCAAGGGCTCAAGTGTTCTGAAGTCGGTTGATACGCTGGATCAGTTTTTCAGTGGGCCGAAATTTGACGGCCATATCGGTGGATCGAGCGTCAGTTCAAACCAGACTCAAACGTCGGTTACTCAACGTCCGTCGACACTTTCTGCAGGCAATGACATTTCGCTGGACGCTGGCAACAACGTCAACGTTAGCGGTAGCCAGTTCAATGCCGGCCGTGACATCAACGTCAAAGGCAAAGACATTACCTTTGATGTCGCGCACGGTTCAGAAAGCAGCGACGGGCATTCAACCCAGAGCAAGGGCGGCGTCAAGGGGGGCACCACCGGCGGCTTCAAACTGGGTGTAGGTGTCAGCAATGCCGGCACTGCAGACAAATCCACGCAGGGCACCTCGACGGCAACTCAGTTGAACGCCGGTGGCAGCATCAACCTTGACGCGAAAAACGACCTGACGCTGATCGGCACCCGGGCCACCGCCGAGCGGGATATTTCACTCAAGGCCGGTAACGATCTGAATATTCTCTCGGCGCAAAACGCCTACGAGAGTTCGCATGATCGGCGCAGTTGGGGCGCGGAGGGCGGCATCATCGCGGGCCAGGACGGCTTCGGGATTTATGGTTCGGCGAATGTGGGCATTGGCGATCTCAATCGGGAAGGCGTCAAGCAGCAAGAAGCCTATCTGTATGCCGGAAACAAACTGGGCTTCGAAAGCGGCCGTGATACCACGATTGCTGGCGCGACTCTGCGCGGCGACGAGGTCATCGGTGATGTGGGTCGCAACCTGACCGTGACCTCGGTACCCAACACCGGCAAGGTCGAAGGCAAGGAGTTCGATGCCAGCCTGACGGTTGCGGTCAGCTTCGGTGCAACGGTCAGCGGTTCTTTGGGTTATGGCCAAACCAACGGCAAAACCAACTGGGTCGACAACCAGACTGTTATCAGTGGCAAAAGCAAAGTCGACATCCGTACCGAAAAACATACGCAACTCGATGGTTCGGTAATCAGCGCCGACAACGGAAATCTGAAACTCGACACCGACACCCTCGGCTACCGCAACATCACCGGTAAGGATAACGAGCACGGCTACTACCTTAATGTCAGTGGCAGCTATGGCGGTGGCGGTGGCTCCCAGGCCGACAAGCCAAACAAAGGCATGGAAGGCGAGAGCAAAAATAGCTGGGCAGTTGAAGGCTACAAATATGACAAGGATCGCCAACAGACGTTGAACGCCACGGTGGGCGAGGGGCAGATTGTTGTACGTAACGACAAGACTACCGGGCAGGATTCCACGGCAGGTCTTAATCGTGATGTGAACAAGGCGTATGAAATCACCAGGGATGAAGAACATCGCACGACGCTGTATGCGAGCAGTTCCTCCATTGATGCCGTTAGCCATCCGCTGGAGACGCTTGAGCGTTGGGGCGATAACGTCATCAACTTCAAGAAGAACATGCTCGATCAAGCCAAGGCGGGCGCCAGCTTTCTGCAAAACCTGAATCAGGCGATCAATGCTCAGCTTGTTGACATTGATGATGTTTCTCCAACGCTGATCACTGAGTTGGGCAAAGAGCGCGCTCTGGCAGTCACCAAGAACTTCGTTCGACAAGGGCTTGATCCCAACCAGATAAAATCATTGCCTGAGACAGTGTTGAAAGGGCTGTCCGAGTTCGCGAAACAAGCGGCTGATTACGAAAAGCTGGTAGAAAGCTGCACCGCAAACAACACCTGCCCACAAATGACGGTTGATCCGGCAAGCGGCCCAGACAAACCTGGAACAATGACGCTGCCGCCTATTCCGGTTCCCGCAAACCTGATCACTCATGGTCAGTTGGCATTGAATCAAGTTCTGGACTTGATTGATCTCACGAAGGATATGCCGACCGAGAAAATTCAGGCCACCGTTATTGCTGTACAGGCAGTCATGGGGCCGATGAAGTTTCTGTTGAGCATGACCGCCAATGGATTACTCAACGCCGCGTATGGCGACAAAATTGACGAACTGAAAGATCTGGCAGCCATCAAGTTGGCCGCGAAATTACTGGGTGAGAAAGAGGAGGACCTGACGAAGCTCCACGAGACTGCCAAACAAGAGCACGAAGGGGGTAATGAGGAATACAAATACGATGGTGATGGGTATGTTGTCGCTACCCGTTTCCTGATCGATGCGGTACTCGGGGAATTCAAGTCCATTGGGATGAAGGCCGTCACGAGAACGGTTGCCGTCGTCAAAAAGGATCCGGCAGATGTATTGGGCGGTCCGCACAAAGACACCAGCAAGCCAGTAAACGACGGGCTGGACTCGCACCATTGTCCTGCTCAGAAATGCTACAAAGGCGCGCCAATCAGCAGTCGTGATGGTCCTGCCATCAAGATGGATCCAGAGGATCACAAAAACACCGCGAGTTTTGGTCGTTCCGAAGAAGCCAAGGCTTATCGGGACAAGCAGCAAGCGCTGCTCGAAGAGGGTCGCCTGATGGACGCTATTCAGATGGACATCAACGACATCAGAAGTAAGTTTGGCAATAAATATGATGAAGGAATAAAACAAATGTTGGAGTATGCCTCCAAACTAGATCCGAACGATTTCAGGAGGTAGCGGAGGTGGACTTTTCATTCCGGGTGCTCGGAGCGGTAGGGCCGCTGAGTGGAACCTTGTCCAGAATGCAGGTGCGCAGTATTTTGGGCCGGGATTTCGAGGAGTTCAAGAAAACGGCTGCCTCGTTGAACACTACCGATTCTTTTGTACGTCACGACCTGCATGTCTTTTACGACGAGCAAGACATGGTAAAAGGTGTGGAATTTTTCGATAGAAGCGGCGTCTCCTGGCAGGGACACAAACTTGTGGGAGAAAAACTGTTCCCCGTACTGAGTCTGTTTCGCGGTAATGGCATCCAACCCGTCATTGACGATGACGGGTTCGACGTTAGCGAATTTGGCATGAGCTTTTATGTCCCGGACATTGAGGACGGCGAGGATGCATTGATCAAATCCTTGTATATGAACTTGCGTACCGAAAGGTAAGTCACCTTCTGGCTGCGTCGATAGCGGGGCGAACCCCGCTTTTTCCGATTGGGTTCAACATTCTTTGTCATGACAGCAGTCAGACTTCATTGCCGACTCATACCGATCATGATGCCGCACCCACTCCATGATCTCGTCCTCATTCCTGCCCTTGGCCGTCAGGTCAAGGTAGTTGTAGGCGCCCACCAACATGTCCAGACCGCGGGCATAGGTTGAGTAGGTGTGGAAAATGTCGCCCTTTGCATCACGATAAAACACGCTCAGCCCCGGCATTTCTTCCTCGGCACTGTCAGTCTTTTCGTAGTTGTACGTAGCCTTTCCTGCAGCAACATCTTCAGCGCGGGCGCAAACACCAAAGTCGTAGTTGAAATCGGAACCGTCTGACGACACCCAGTCGAATTTCCAGCCCATACGCCGCTTGAAGGCCTGGAACTGTTCAAACGGGGCGTGGGAGACCGCGACCATGGCGATGTCGTGGTGGGCCAGGTGCAGATTGGCGCCGTCGATGTGGTCGGACAGGAACGAGCAGCCCTGACAGCCTTCCTCCCAGTCCTTGGCGAACATGAAGTGGTAAACGATCAACTGGCTGTGCTTGCCGAACAGGTCGGCCAGCTTCAGTTCGCCGTTTGGGCCGTGAAATTGGTAGTCCTTGTCGACTTTGACCCAGGGCAACGCGCGGCGCTTGGCGCTGAGGCGGTCGCGTTCTTTGGTGAAGGCCTTTTCGTCGGCCAGATGTTGTTTGCGCGCAGCGAGCCATTCTTCGCGCGACACCACCGGATGATTCTCGACGTTCATGATGATTTCTCCTGCGGGGTTGAAACCGTCTTTGTCAGACTAGTCGTTTAACCCTCGATCAATTCGACAGACCGCCGGTCGGTCGCTGCGGAAAATGCCGCTGAACGGCTGCGATGCGTCCGGGTCACAACCTATGACAGCGCCCCAAATCACGCGCACCGGAGGTTGAATCAGGATGACGACTTATAACTGGGATTTGATTGAACGCCTGCTGCATGAAGTGCAGAACAGCGCAGGCGAAAGTTTCGCGCCGCGAAAATATGCCGAGGACTACGCAGCGCAGAAAGCCAGTGCAGGCGAGCCGATCGAGAATCTGGATCACCTGAAAACGGTGGCCTGCGAATATGAAGGCTTGTTGCTTGATCGTGGATTTATCGAACCGCGCCCTGATCATATGGGCAGTACCGGCAGCAATTTCATTCTGACGCCACGCGGATCAAGCCTGCTGAGCCTGATCGACAGCAGCATTCCCGGAAATGATCATCCGCGGCAGGTGCTGGACGAGCAGGAAGATGCGCTGGATGAAGCGACGTTTGATGAGGTGGCTTCCAAAGCGCAGATTGCCTGACAACCTTTGTGGGAGCGGGCTTGCTCGCGAATGCGGCGTGTCATTCACACTTTACGTGTTTGATACACCGCATTCGCGAGCAAGCCCGCTCCCACATTGTTTTTTTGCATAGCCTTAAGGTTTTTGCGCGGCCTTCAGGCATTTGAGGTCGTTGAAATCTTTACGTACGCCTTCGATCTTTTTCAACAACCGCTGACGCTGCTGCGGCGTACTTTCGGCCATCAAATCCACTGCCAGCGAGCGCGCCTGTGCTTCGGTGTTGGCGTAGGCCTTCTGGTAATCCGCTGTCCATAAACGCTCGCGGTTGACCAGAAGTGTCTCGATTCGTTGTGGGAATTCGGCACTTTTACGCTGGGCAACGGCGTTACTGAACTGTTGCTGCCAGTGCGCGCGGTTGGCGATCCATTGAGTGTTCTGATCGCCCAGCGCGGTCGACCAGGCCATCACCCGTTGTTCCTGAGTGGCGCTCAACGGGCCAAGCCAATCGGTCAGGCGTTTGTCCATGCGCGCGCCGCGCTCGGCGATCTGCTGCGCCAGTGGCGGTTTGACGTATTCCTTTTCCCGTTTGCGCAGATCCTTGGCAAACGCATCGTTCATCTCGGCGACTTGCTTGTCGTCCAGCCCTTGCAGCAGCTCGATGGCCGACGGTGTGATCTGCCGTGCAGTTTCGGCAATGGCTTTTTTCGCTTCCTCGGTTCGTGCTTGCAGCGCAGCGTCGGTCACCTGATTGCTTTCGACCATTGCCTGCAGGCGATCCAGCCAGTCGAGGTAGCCCGGCAGTTGCGTGGTGCAGTGCCAGTTCAAGTGTTCCTTGAGTCGTTCGTTGAACCAGTCCTTCTGCTCGCCGTTCATGTCCAGATAGTCACCAAGCGTCCATGGAATGATCACGTCGAGATTGCGGTAGGCCAGGCCGACGCGGCTACAGGCGCCGAGGGCGAGGGTGAAGATCAGCAGGGTGGCGAGGTGTTTGAACCAGCGAGACATGAGCGAATCCTTGCGAGAGCCTGACGTCTGATTCTCATGTGAACGCAGGAAGCTCCCGGCAGTTCAGCCGATCAATAGAATGCGCGCTCGGCCTTGAGCGTCACCAGCCCGTCACACTGGCTGTTGTGCCCCGAGTACGCCGAGCATTCGCTGCCGCTGAGGTTGGAATTGCTGTAGATCAGATCGAGATCGACGCCCATGAACGGGCGGGAAAATTTCACCGACCAATCGGTAAAACTGCTGACATAACCACCGTCCACCGACACCGGTGTGTTCAGTTGGTGGGTGGTGTATTTCATGCTGATCCCGATGCCGAACGGCTGATTGCCGCCGAGGTCGGCGAACAGCGTGTTGTTCTGTTTGTCCGGGTCGTTGCTGACGGCCACACCGAAGCGGCTGCCGAGCAGGGTCAGGCCGCCGAACAGCTCCTGGCTGTCGAGGGTGTCTACTTTGGGATAGCTGTAATGGATCATCCCGACTTCGTAGCCGAGGGTCTGATCGAAAGGTTGTTTGAAACCGACGTAGGAGTCGATTTCCAGATTCTTGCCCGGGGTCAGGCCCATGCTCGGTGCATACTGGCCGACATACAGGCCGCTGTCGTGGCTCAGATCGAGGCCGCCGTGGAACGAGCCGACTGCCGCCGGTTTGACCAGCCCTTGGGCCATGCTGCGGCTGGGCGTGGTGCCGAGTTTGAGGTCGAAGTCGCCGAGCTCGCGCTGGAAAATCTGCGCGTGCGCCGATGAGCAGGCCATTAGGCCCACAAACGATAAACAGAAAGTTGATTTGAGCATGCGTCACTCCATGAACAGCGAGTGCAGGGCTTGGCCTGCTGAAACGCTTGATCCAGACGCGTGCAAGGATACCGGCGAATGCTCGGCAATGATGGCCGTTCGTCGATTTTCAAAGATTTGGTTAAACAGAAGGAGGGTGTAACGCGGGTGCCAGTCCAGACGCTTCGAAGCTCAAAGCGTCTCAGGACGGGTGTATTACCGGGTGTTACTTCTTGCCCAGGCTGATCTGCTTGGACGGACCGAACGTCTGGCCGCTGACGCCTTTGGCAATTTGCTGGATTTCGCCGCCGGACTTGAGGAACGCTGCGATCTGATCGTTGATCGATTCGCTGGTTTCAACGGCTGGAGCTGGCTTTGCTTTGCTGGTGGATGCTTTTACACGCATGGCGGCCATTAACCTGTAGAAAAGTAACTCGGCCAGGCATCGTACAGGAATAACTTGACAATTGCTTGATAAATATCCCCGGGAATAACTGAGCGCGTGGGTGGATTATTCTCGATTAAACAATCGGAATATTCCCCTAAGCCACTGTTTTAAATAACAACATTTATTCTTCATTGGCGCAAATGTCCGCCGTGAAACGGCACAGCAGGCTTCGCGCTGGCCTGACGAATGGCAAGCCGCCTGCGCAAACCAAGGAAAATCAAGGCTTCCGCAGATTTTCTGCGGCAGGCTGCTTGCCCAGCGAACGAGACCGGCAAAACCGGGTAGAATGCCGCCCACGCAATGAGGGTTTTGGAAAATGGCTTTAGTCGGGCGTTACAACAGTTTGCAAGTGGTTAAACACACTAACTTCGGTTTATATCTGGACGGCGGTGCCGACGGCGAAATTCTTTTGCCCAACCGTTATATCCCTAAAGATATTCCCAGCGAAGATGAAGACTGGCTCAACGTTTTTATTTATCTGGACAGCGATGACAAACTTATCGCTACCACTGAAAAACCAAAAGTTCAGGTCGGCGAATTTGCCAGCCTGAAAGTTGTTGAAATCAACAGCATCGGCGTGTTCCTCGATTGGGGCTTGCCCAAAGATCTGTTGCTGCCGTATTCCGAAGAAAAGCGGCAGATGACCGCTGGTGAGTACTGCGTGGTGCACGTCTACCTTGACAAACACACGCGCCGCATCACCGCCACCGCACGTCTGGATCGCTATCTCGACAAGACCCCGGCCAACTACAGCGCCGGTCAGGAAGTTGATCTGCTGGTGGCTGAAGCCACCGACATGGGCTTCAAGGCGATCATCAACAACAAGCACTGGGGCTTGATCCACAAGAATGAAATCTTCAAGTTCATGCGTTCCGGCATGCGCGAGAAGGGTTTCATCAAGGAAGTGCGCGCCGACGGCAAGATCAGCCTCAGCCTGCAACCGGTGGGTCAGGAAGCGGCCAGCAGCCTGAGCTCGAAGATCCTCGCCAAGTTGCGTGAAAACAATGGCACGCTGGCCGTCAGCGACAAGAGCGATCCGGCGTTGATCAGCAGTCTGTTCGGTGTCAGCAAGGGCAACTTCAAGAAGGCCATCGGTTCGCTGTACAAGGAAGGCAAGATCGTCATTCATGCTGATCGCATTGAACTAAGCTGAGCCTTCCGGGGCCCATGTTGCATGGGGTCACTTGAGGTCGGGTAAATGAAAAAGCCGTTGCTTGCTTATATCGCCACTCTGCTGGCGTTTCTGTTGCTCGACGGTATCTGGCTCGGCGTATTGATGGCGCCAACCTACCGCGAACTGCTCGGTTCGCTGATGCTCGAAAAACCGCTGCTGGTTCCGGCAGCGGTTTTTTATTGCCTGTATGTTTTTGGCTGCGTGGTGTTTGTGGTCTTGCCGGCACAGAGCTGGCAACGTGCGGCAAAGATGGGCGCGCTGCTGGGGCTGGTGGCGTACGGCACGTATGACCTGACCAATTGGGCGACATTGCGCGGGTGGTCGGTGCAGGTGAGTTTGCTGGATTGGGCGTGGGGGACGTTTGCTACGGCTGTGGCGTGTACGGTCGGCTTTTTGGCGGCAAAGCGATTTGTGAAGTCAGCCCCGTAATCTTTGTTGTCTGGGGCGACGCCTTCGCGAGCAAGCCCGCTCCCACAGGGGGAATGCGATCATCCTGTGGGAGCGGGCTTGCTCGCGAATGGCGGCGCAGCCGACAACCATTCGCCGCTGCCGCAACAGACAAACTAAATGTCTTTTCCAGACGGTTTTTTCTGTCCGACTGATTGATAATCCCCGACAAAGATTTTTGACCATTGGATGGCTGCCATGTTGTGTGTGTTCGAGGTGTTGCGGTGAGTGTCGAGCGGCGCAATGCCGATGGGTTTGCCTTGCAGGTGATGATCGGCCTGTGCCTGATCTGGGGCGTGCAGCAAGTGATGATCAAGTGGGCCGCGCCCGACATCGCGCCAGTGATGCAGGCGGCCGGGCGCTCGGGGATTTCTGCGCTGCTGGTAGGCCTGTTGCTGTGCTGGAAGGGCGGCTGGGATCAGGTGGGCAACACCTGGCGCGGCGGCCTGCTGGCCGGTGCGCTGTTTGGCCTGGAGTTCTTCTTCATTGCTGAAGGCCTGCAACTGACCACCGCCGCGCACATGTCGGTGTTCCTCTACACCGCGCCGATTTTCACCGCGCTCGGCGTGCATTTTCTGTTGGCCAGTGAACGCCTGCGGCCTTTGCAATGGCTGGGGATTCTGCTGGCGTTCGTCGGTATCGCCATCGCCTTCGCCGGCGGCGTGTCGTGGGACAACCTCGACCGGCACATGCTGCTGGGCGATGCGTTCGGGGTCATTGCCGGCGCCTGCTGGGGCGCGACCACCGTGGTGGTGCGCGCCTCGCGTCTGTCAGAGGCGCCAGTGACGCTGACCCTGTTCTATCAGCTGATCGTCGGCTTCGTCGGCCTGCTGTTGATCGCGCTGTTCAGCGGCCAGATCAGCCACGTCAGCCTGACCAGCGTGGCGGTGGCCAGCGTGCTGTTCCAGGGCCTGGTGGTGTCGTTCTTCAGTTACCTGACCTGGTTCTGGCTGCTGCGGCGCTATCTGGCGGCCAATCTGGCGGTGTTTTCGTTCATGACGCCGCTGTTCGGCGTCACCTTCGGCGTGGTGCTGCTTGGTGAAGAGTTGAGCGTGAACTTCGTCATCGGCGCGGTGCTGGTGTTGCTTGGCATTACCTTTGTCAGCGCTGAGCAGTGGGTGCGTCGGCGTTTGCGCAAAGCCCTCGGCCAGCACTGACCGATTGCAGCGCAAGCCCGCCGGCAATCAGCAGACCGCTGCCGGCAATGATCAGCGCCGGTTGCAGACCACCGCTGAAATGGCTGCTCAGCGCCGCCAGCAACGGCCCGCTGAGCTGGCCGACGGCGAAGCATGCGGTCAGCAGTCCGGCGTTGCGCTGAGTTGTGTGCGGCGCCAGTTCTCGCGAGCGTTGCATCACCAGTTGCATGCAAGCGAGGAACGGCATGCCGCACAACACCACCCCCAGCGCCAGGCCATAAGCGCTGCCCAACAGACAGGCGAAGACCCCGAGCGCCTGCAACCACAGGGTGGCGGTCAGCCAGTGCCGTGTGGTGTTCGGATCATGGCGACGCAGGCTCACCAACAGCACGCCAATCGCCGCACCAAGACCGAAGCACGGCCAGAACAGGTCGGCCTGCCATTGCCCGTGAAATTGCGCGTTGGCCATTTGCGAGAGAAACGTGGCCGGGATGATGTAACCCACGCCATATAACGCATACACCGCTGCCAGTCGCGGGATGCCGCGATTCGAATGATTGACGTTGAGGGTGGCGACCGGCGTGTGCACGCCCGGTTGCGGCAGGATCCGCACGATCCCCAGCAACATCACCAGCGCCACGGCGGCATAGATCAGCCACAAGGTGGCCGATGTCTGATTCAGCAGATGTGAGAACAGTGCCAGCAACCCGGTCAGAAAAATTCCCAGTCCGGGACCGGCAAATACCAGTGCCCCCAGCCGTGGCCGGTCTGCCGCCGCTGCCAGCGGCTGACTCAATGCGGTGATCATCACCAGCACCCAGGCACTCGCCACCCCGGTACCGAAGCGCAGCAGCAAATGCGCCCAGAAGCCGTTGGCCCAGAACGATGCCAGGGTCAGCAGCACACACAGCCACAAACCGCCATGCAACCGGCGCTGCACTTGCTGCGGACGGTGGGCGAACATCGCGTCCACCGCGCCCAGCAGGTAACCGAGGTAGTTGGCCGCAGCAATCAGACCGGCGGCCGTCAGGTCGACCTGGCCTTCGCTGAGCAGGTGCGGCAATTGCGGGGTGAGGGCGAAACGCCCGATGCCCATGGCCATCATCAGGGCGACGAAACAGGCGGATAAGCGAATCAGTGGCGACATGGTCGGGATTCCTTTGAAGGAGCAATGACCGTCAGGCTAGAAGCGATTGACTTTCTTTAAAATTGAATAATAGTGAGTAACTTGTTCTGTTATGGAGAAAGGTCGTGGAGTTCAGCCAGTTGCGGATCTTTCAGGCAGTCGCCGAGGAAGGTTCGATCACCCGCGCAGCAGAACGCCTGCACCGAGTGCCGTCCAACCTGTCGACCCGGCTCAAACAGCTGGAAGAGCAATTGGGCGTCGAACTTTTCGTTCGTGAGCGTCAGCGTTTGCAGTTATCGCCTGCGGGAAAAGTCCTGCTGGACTACACCGGCAAGCTGTTCGCCTTGCGCGATCAGGCCAGTGCGGCGGTGATGGGCGGGCAACCGGCCGGGGATTTTGTCCTCGGCACGCTGTACAGCACCGCGGCGATCCATTTGCCGGCGTTGCTGGCGCGCTATCACAAGCAATACCCGGCGGTGAACCTGCAAGTGCAGTCCGGACCCAGCGGCGAGTTGCTCGAAGGTCTGGTCTCCGGGCGTCTTGATGCGGCGTTGGTGGACGGCCCGCCGCAATTGGCGGGGATCGACGGCGTGCCGCTGTGCGACGAGCGTCTCGTGCTGATCAGCGAAGCCGACCACCCGCCGATCCGCAGCGCCAAGGAGGTCGAGGGCCGGGCGGTGTTCACTTTCCGCCACGGTTGCGCCTACCGCGCGCGGCTGGAGGCGTGGTTCGTTCACTATCAGGCGGCGATGGGGCGGGCGATGGAGATCGAGTCCTATCAGGGCATGCTTGCCTGCGTGATTGCCGGCAGCGGTGTGGCGTTGATGTCGGAGTCGATGCTCGCCAGTCTGCCGGGGCGCGAGAGCGTTGCAGTGCACCCGTTGGCCGAACCGTTTGCCAGTGCGACAACATGGCTCATGTGGCGCAAGGGCATGGTCGGGGCCAACCTCAATGCCTGGATTGAACAGCAGCAAGCGCTCTATCCCGTGGCATCGAGTGAATCCCGGCAGACGGCGTGAACCAACCAATCGTAATTCTGTTCAATTCAGTAACAGATCATTGCGGATTTGACCGAGCATTGCGTAGGACTTCGGACTATTATCAGTGCGAAGCGGCCTCAGAATTCCGGCCGCTCAGCACTACCCTGAAGGGGGCATGACGATGAAAGAGAAAATTCAGAACTGGCTGCACGATTTGGGTGTTGCCCTCGGCTTGATCGAACCGCCTCTGCAACCTGTTCCGATCCGCACCGATGACGAACAGCGCCGGCGTCAGCCTCGCCGGCGGTAGTGCCTGATTAAAGATCAAAAGATCGCAGCCTGCTGCAGCTCCTACAGAGAAAAGTGTAGGAGCTGCAGCAGGCTGCGATCTTTTGCTTTCAGTGTCGCCCGATCTCCAGCAAAAACCGGCTCAAGTCCTTCGCAGTCTTCGCGGTCTTGAGCATGTGATCCTCTTCGGCAGTAAACGCCGTCAGTCCGAACTCATCTTCCAGATGAAATATCAGATCTTCGATATCTGCCTTCTCCAGCCCTAATTGCACCAGGCTGGTGTCGTCGTTGAATTCGCGGGAGTCCAGCAGGCGCTGAATGTATCGGTGCACGGCAGCACGCACGGCAGCTCTTCCATGGCAGACAGTTTCGTTGTTGTGTTGACTGATTACAGCAGGCCTCAAGCGTGTCGACGCAACCATTCGTCAATCATCGAACGCAAATGCCCGCCGGAAAAACTGCCGAAATGCCCGCCATGTACGGTGCGGATCGGCAGCGCCTGCAAACGCCGCAGACTGGTGGCGTAGTCCTGCAGATTGGAGTGGTAAGCGTCTTCGATCAGCGGCCCGTCGTAGATGATGTCGCCGCTGAACAGGGTTTCGGTGGCCGCTTCATACAGGCTGATGCCACCCGGCGAATGCCCCGGCGTGTGCAGCACCTGCAAGGTGCGATTGCCCAGATCCAGCACATCGCCATCCTCAACAAAACCGGTGGCCGGCGCGGCCTTCACCCGGTATTCGGCGTAGCAAAGCGGGCAGTCCGGATGTGCCTCGAACATGTCGTCGCCAACGAAGGCCCGGCTCAGGTCATTTTCTCCATCCGGCGCGGCGAGAATGTCGGCCTCGGCGCGATGCACCAGGCGTTCGGCGAATTCGTGATGCCCGGCAATGTGGTCGAAGTGGCAATGACTGGCCACCGCCACCAATGGCCGCTCGGTAATCCACGGTAACTGCTCGCGCAGGCTGACCAGCCCCGAGCCGCTGTCGAGCAACAAGTCTTTGTCGCGGCCCTGCACGTGCCACAAATTGCAGCGGTAGAACGGGCGGATATACGGCTCATGGATCAACCGGATGCCGTCGCTCAAGTGCTGAACTTCGAACCACTGATCGCGCGAAACGATCTTCATATTCACTTTTCTCCAGACGTAAAAAAACGGGTGTGGCAACCGACGCCACACCCGTCGAAGAAAGCATCAAGTCGTTACATCAAAGCTTAGATCGCACTCGCCACCGTCGCCGGGCGAGGGGAGACCAGGCTGACCACCACAAAGCTCACCAGACCCACAGCCAGGCTGTAGTAGATCGGGGTGTTGGCATCCAGGCCGTCCTTGAACATGAACAACAGCGCGGTGGCAAAACCCAGGCCCATGCTGGCGATGGCGCCGACAGTGGTCGCGCGCTTCCAGAAGATCGCACCGATCAGCGGAATCAGCATGCCGCCCACCAGCAGGTTGTAGGCCAGGGTCAGGGCGCTGATCACGTCATTCACCACCAGCGCGATGCCCAGTACCACAACACCAGTCAGCAAGGTGAACAGGCGGTTGATCGCCAGGCTCGACTGTTTGCCGCCGCGCAGTTTCGGCAGCAGGTCTTCAGTCAGCGTGGTGGCAGCAGCCAGCAGGCCGGCGCTGGCGGTGGACATCATCGCCGCCAGAGCAGCAGCGATCACCAGACCACGGATGCCGTCCGGCAGCGACAGTTTGACGATGGCGGCGAAGGCGTTGTTGACGTTGTCCAGATCCGGGATCAGTACGTGCGCGGCCATGCCGATCAGCGCGCAGGCCAGGCCGTAGAGGATGCAGTAGATACCGGCGATGCTGCCGGCGTACTGGGCGACTTTGGCGGTCTTGACGGTGAACACCCGTTGCCAGATGTCCTGACCGATCAGGATGCCGAAGAAGTAGATCATGAAGTAGGTGATGATCGTGTCCCAGCCGATGGTGGTGAAGTTGAACGCCGCTGCCGGCAGCTTCAGCACCAGTTCGTCCCAGCCGCCGACGCGGTACAGGCAGATCGGCAACAGGATGAACATCAGACCTACGGTCTTGATGATGAACTGGACGATGTCGGTCAGGGTCAGCGACCACATGCCGCCGATGGCCGAGTAGATCACCACCACGCCACCGCCGAGCAATACCGAGATCCAGAACGGCAGGCCGAACAGCACTTGCAGCACGGTGCCGATGGCGAGGATCGAGGTCACGCCGATCATCAGCGCGTAGGCCAGCATGATCGCCGCGCTCGCCGAGCGGGCCATCGGGTTATAGCGTTTTTCCAGCACCTGGGTAACGGTGTAGATCTTCAGTTTCAGCAGCGGTTTGGCGAGGAACAGGTTCAGCGCGACGATGCCGCAACCCAGCGCCGCACACAGCCAGAAACCGGAGATGCCATGCACGTAACCCAGGCGTACGGTGCCGACGGTGGACGCGCCACCCAGTACGGTCGCGGCCATGGTGCCCATGTACAGGCTTGGACCCAGGTTACGCCCGGCGACCAGAAAGTCCTCGTTGGTCTTGGCCTTGCGCATGCCGTAGTAGCCGAGCAACAGCATGCCGGCGGCGTAGATGAGGACGACGAATAAATCCAAAGCCATGATGGCGTGTCTCCGATTGTCTTTTTTATGGTGAAACAAATTTGGTTCGGGGTGCTGCTCACTGTGGGAGCGAGCCTGCTCGCGAAGGCGTCGGCACATTCAACAAAGAAGTGACTGACAGATTGCTTTCGCGAGCAGGCTCGCTCCCACAGGGGATTTGCGTCAGGCGGCCTGACGCAGTTGAGGTTTTACTGCGGCTTCACGCCGGGCATCCTTGGGCCCGAACACCTCCCGCGGTTCCGGGAACAGGCTCAGCAGCGTCAGATACACCACCGACGCCAGGCCCAGGGTCACCGGCAGGCTGATGTCGATGCCGCCGGCCAGCTCACCCAGCGGGCCGACGAATTGTCCCGGCAGGTTGACGAAGCACAGGCCGACCGCCGCGCTCGGGATCCATGCGCCCAAGCCACGCCAGTTCCAGCCGTGGTTGAACCAGTAGCGTCCGCCTTGCTCGCCGCGAGTGAACACCTGCAGGTCATCCGGGCAGTAGAAGCCGCGACGCACCAGCAGGCCGATGATCATGATCACCATCCACGGGGTGGTGCAGGTGATGATCAGCACGGCGAAGGTTGACACGCTTTGCACCAGGTTCGCCGCAAAGCGCCCGATGAAGATGAAGGCGATCGACAGCACGCCGATCAGCAACGTCGCCTTGACCCGCGACAGCACCCGTGGGAATACGCTGGACATGTCCAGCCCGGTGCCATACAGCGAGGTGGTGCCGGTGGACATGCCGCCGATCACCGCAATCAGGCACACCGGCAGGAAGAACCAGCTCGGCGATACCGCCAGCAGGCCGCCCACATAGTTGTTCGCCGCGATGTAGTCCGGCGCCTTGATCGCGACGATGGTCGCGGTGCTCAGGCCGAACAGGAACGGGATGAACGTGGCGATCTGCGACAGCACCACAGCGGCCATGATCCGCTGCTTGGAGGTGTCACGCGGGATGTAGCGCGACCAGTCGCCGAGGAACGCACCGAACGAGATCGGGTTGCTCATCGCGACCAGCGCCGCGCCGATGAACGCCGCCCAGAAGCCCGGTTGACCGAGGTTCACGGTGCCGGCGTAGTTCACATCGAAAGGACCGGCGAAGGCGAAGATGCCCAGCAGGAACAACAGGCTGGCGCTCCATACCGCGATCTTGTTCACCCACAGCAGAAAGCGGAAGCCGTAGATGCACACGGTCAGCACCAGAATCGCGAACAGCCCGTAGGCCAGGCCCAGGGTCAGGTCGGTTTCCGGCAGACCGATCAGGCGTTTCGCACCCCCGATCAACGCATCGCCCGAACTCCACACCGAGAGCGAGAAAAACGCGATGGCGGTCAACAGCGACAGGAACGAACCGACGATCCGCCCGTGCACGCCGAAGTGCGCCCCGGAGGACACGGCATTGTTGGTGCCGTTGAGCGGGCCGAACAGGCCCATCGGGGCGAGGATCAGCGAACCGAGCAGCACGCCCGACACAATCGCCCAGACACCGGCCTGAAACGACAGACCGAACAGCACCGGGAAACTGCCGAGCACGGCGGTGGCAAAGGTATTGGAACCCCCGAAGATCATCCGGAACAAGTCCGTCGGGCCTGCGGTGCGTTCGTGGTCCGGGATCTGTTCGACCCCGTGGGTTTCAATTTGCGTAAGGCTTTGGTCGTTGTTGTTGTTATTCATGATCTGCTCCGATCATAAAGGCGCGCCTCATCGTGTGTGAGGCGTCACCTGTTTGGCTAAGGGGATGGCAGCCCTTCCGGCATTGCGGACAAATGTTCGTGGCAGGCCAGCCAATGGCCTTGTTGTTCTAGGCTCGACGCTTGTTTCTTGAAAACAATCGTCTCGCGCTCCTGGCTGAAATGTTGCTCCCCTTGCATGCGCAGCTCGGTGGCCACGTCATGGATAAACACCGCCACGTCACCTTGCAGGCTGACGAAGGCGTTGCTCGAAGTGCACGACAGCACTTCAAAGCCATCCTCGGCACGCCAGCTGTCCCACAAGGCCTGATAGGCATCGCGCGACAGCAGCGGCTGTTCGAGGGTGTAAAACACGAAACTTGCATCGGCGCTGAACGCGCCGAAATAAGCCTCGCGATCGTTACGAGCGAAGGCGGATACCAGATCGGCAGCCGCTTGCAATACCTGCTCACGTTCGTTCATGGCCGAACCCTCAGCGGTGAACCACGCCAGGCAGTACGCAGAGCATTTCGTACAGCAGGTTGGCGGCCAGCAGCGAGGTGTTGCCGGTGGTGTCGTAAGCGGGCGAGACTTCTACCAGATCGCAGCCGATCAGGTCGAGGCCCTGACAGCCGCGAACGATTTCAATCGCCTGAATGGTCGTCAGACCCCCGATTTCCGGGGTGCCGGTGCCGGGCGCCCAGGCCGGGTCGATGCCGTCGATGTCGAAGCTCAGGTACACCGGGCCGCCGCCGACTTTCTCGCGCACTTCGGCCATCAGCGGCGCCAGCGACTTGTGCCAGCACTCTTCGGCTTGTACGACGCGGAAGCCCTGATCGCGGCTCCAGTTGAAGTCGTCAGCGGTGTAGCCCTGTGCGCGCAGACCAATCTGCACCACGCGGTCGCAGTCCAGAAGACCTTCTTCGACGGCACGACGGAAGGTCGTGCCGTGGGCGATTTTCTCGCCGAACATGTGATCGTTGACGTCAGCGTGGGCATCGATATGCACCAGACCGACCTTGCCGTGCTTCTTATGGATCGCCCGCAGGATCGGCAGGGTGATGGTGTGGTCACCACCCAGGGTCATCGGGATCACGTTGTGCTCGAGGATGTTGTCGTAGGCTTCTTCGATGATGCGCACGGCGTCGAGCAGGTTGAAGGTGTTGATCGCCACATCACCGATGTCGGCGACCGACAGCGAGTCGAACGGCGCGGCGCCGGTGGCCATGTTGTACGGGCGGATCATCACCGATTCGGTGCGGATGTCGCGCGGCCCGAAGCGGGTGCCGGGGCGCAGCGAAGTACCGATGTCCAGTGGCACGCCAACGAAGGCAGCGTCCAGGCCGGCAGCGGTCGGTACATGGGGGAGTCGGAGCATGGTGGCGATGCCGCCGAAGCGCGGCATTTCGTTGCCGCCCAGTGGTTGGTGAAGAATCTTGTCCACGGGTAGGGCCTCATCGTCTTTGTTTTATTTATGTCGGCGCACCGTTGAGCACAGGTTCGGACGCCGCTGTGGGGCCGATTCTGCGAAATGTAGTGCGGGGGAAGAATCGCTACGGGCAAAAACTTAGTTCAGATTTTTCTAAACTAATGTTGAGGCTGGAGATAGACTCGTCGCTGTTCGCCGGGGTGAACATGACGCCTGTGTGGGAGCGGGCTTGCTCGCGAATGCGGTGTGTCAGCAACATGGATGCCAACTGATACGACGCCTTCGCGAGCAAGCCCGCTCCCACAGGGACTGTGTTTCTTTGGACGCACCGAATGCTTGTTGTGATGGAGTAGACATGGCCAACGCTTTACCCGACCTGAAACTATTGCGCATCTTCGTCAGCGTGGTTCGGCATCAGGGCTTTGCCAATGCGCAGCAGGAACTCAACCTGTCGACCTCGGCGATCAGCACTTACATGAGCCAGCTTGAAGCGGCGCTCGGTCTGGTGCTGTGCCATCGCGGGCGCGGTGGGTTCAGCCTGACCAGCAAGGGTGAGCTGTTCCATCAGGAAACCCTGCGCCTGCTGGCCGAACTCGAAGGTTTCGAGCAATACGCCGCGGCGCTCAAGGGCGAACTGCGCGGCACGCTCAACCTCGGGGTGATCGACTCCACTGTCAGCGATAAGGCCTTGCCGTTCGCCGAAGCCATCGGTGCCTACAGTCAGGAACACCCGGCGGTGCATTTGCATCTGTCGGTGATGAGCCCGTACGAATTGCAGCTCGGCGTGCAGGACAATCGACTCGATCTTGCCATCGGTGCGTTTTCCACGCGCATGAGCGGTCTGGTGTACATGCCACTGTACCGCGAGCAGCACTGGCTGTATTGCAGCAGCCGGCATCCGCTGTTCAACGAACGGCGGATCCCCGAGCAGGTCATCACCCAGCAACGCATGGTCGGCCGTGGTTACTGGAGCCAGGCCGAGCTGGCACGGCACGGTTTCAAACACAGCGCGGCGACCGTGGAAAGTATGGAGGCGCAGCTGATTCTGGTGCTCTCCGGCGCCTACATCGGTTACTTGCCAGAACATTACGCCCAGGCCTGGGCCGACAAGGGCGACCTGCGCGTGTTGCTGCCGGCGACCTTCGGTTATCAGGCGCCGTTTTCGATGATCATGCGCCGTGGCCGCAGCCGCGAGCCGCTGATCCAGACCTTCCGTGATTTGCTCAAAGCACAGCTCAATCAGGCATAAGAACCATGTCCAGACCCCAATGCCCGCGCTGCCTGCGCCCACAAAGCCACTGCCTGTGCTCGCTGATTCCGCGCCTCGACAGCCGCACCCGCGTTCTGCTGTTGCAGCATCCGAGCGAGGTCAATCACGCGCTCAACACCGCGCGACTGGCAGCGCTGGGTTTGACCAATGCCGAGTTGATTGTCGGTGAAGTGTTCGAGGATTTACCGGCGCTGTTGAGTCAGCCGGGGTATCAGGCGCGGTTGCTGTTTCCCGCTGACGATGCGCAGCCGATGCAGGCTTACCGCGAATCCGATCAACCGTTGTTGCTGGTGGTGCCGGACGGCACCTGGCGCAAGGCGCGCAAGATGCTCCACCTCAATCCGCTATTGGCAGCGTTGCCACGGGTGACGCTGGCGCAGTGCGGGGTGTCGCGCTACCGGTTGCGCAAGGCACCGGGGCCGGGGGCGTTGTCGACCATCGAGGCGATTGTGCAGGCGCTGGAAACCCTGGAAGCGCCGACGACGTTTGCGCCGTTGCTCAAGCCGTTCGAAGCGTTGATCGAGGGGCAGATTGCGGCGATGGGGGAGGAGGTCTACCAGCGAAATCATGGAGAAAAATAGTTGTTGTCTGGCCTGGCCCCATCGCTGGCAAGCCAGCTCCCACAGTGTCCGTGTCGAACACAAAATCTGTGAACACCTCAGAACCTGTGGGAGCTGGCTTGCCAGCGATGAGGCCAGCCAATTCACCACAAAATCCAGACATTTCTACCGCTCCCGCATCGCCTCGGTCCGGGCTTTGAGCACTGGTTTGAGCAGGTAATCCAGCACACTTTTCTCCCCGGTAATAATGTCCACCGTCGCCACCATCCCCGGGATGATCAGCAGCGGTTTCACATCCCCGCCCAAATGGTTTTTATCGGTGCGCACCTGAATCAGGTAGAAGCTGTTGCCCTTGTCATCGGTGATGGTGTCGGCGCCGATCAGTTCCAGTTTTGCGCTCAGCCCGCCGTAGATCGTGTAGTCATAGGCACTGAACTTGACCATGGCTTTCTGGCCCGGATGGAGGAACGCGACGTCTTGCGGACGCACCTTGGCTTCGATCAGCAGGTTGTCTTCCAGCGGCACGATTTCCACCATGTCGCTGCCCGGCTGCACCACGCCGCCGATGGTGTTGACCTTGAGTTGCTTGATCACCCCGTGCACTGGCGAAGTCACGGTGGTGCGGCTGACGCGGTCGTCGATGGCGATGCTCGACGCGGTGATTTTCGACAGGTCGGTGCGCTTCTGATTGAGGTCCTTGGCGGCGTCGGAACGGAAAGTCTGTTCCGATTCGTCGATCTTGCTCTTGATCTCGTTGATTGCCGATTCCGCCCTTGGGATGGCCAGGGTCGTTGCGTTCAGCGAGCCGCGAATTTCCACCGCGCTGCGTTTCAGTCGCAGGATCTCCACCGGCGACACCGCACCGGTGCCGACCAGTGGCGCCGACATGTTCATCTCTTGCTGCAGCAGCGCCAGGCTGGAACTGTACTGGCCTTGCTTGGAGCGGAATTCCGCCAGCTCCTGAGTCTTCTGCCGCAGCTGTTCGGTGAGGGTGCGTTGTTCGCTGGCCAGACGCCGTTGGCGCTGGTCGTAGAGTGCCCGTTCGTCTTCGGCGACCTGTGGCGCTTTGGCGATCACCTCGTCAGACAGTTTGAACGGACGGCCCTCGGCTTCGGCGGAAAGGCGTTCGACTTGCGCGGTCAGGGCGTAACGATCGGCCTCGCTCTCACCCTTGTTCGACAGGAAGCGTGTGTCATCCAGGCGCAGCAACTTGTCGCCCTTGTTCACCATCTGTCCTTCACGGACAAAAATCTCGGTGACGATCCCGCCCTCCAGGTTCTGGATCACCTGGACCTTGCTTGACGGAATCGCCTTGCCTTCGCCCATGGTCACTTCTTCCAGCACGGCGAACTTGGCCCAGACCAGCGCACTGATCAGCAGCGCCGCTGCGAGCCACACGGTGATCCGCGACCAGCGCGGCGAATCCTGCAACGAAGCGCCGGCGGTTTCCGGCATGAACTCGGCTTCGGCGCTTTTGCCGAAACTGTCGAAGTAGCCGCGTGATTTGCTATCTGAAGATGCAGACATGGGGCGATACCCCTCAGTTAGGAAACATCAAACCGCACAACCCATGCGTCGCCCGGAACACTTACTTGTGGTGAGGGGATTTATCCCCGATAGGGTGCGAAGCGCCCTCAGAGTCTTTGGGGCTGCTGCGCAGCCCATCGGGGATAAATCCCCTCGCCACAGTTTTGTGAGAGCCATAAATTATGTGCACGCATCTAAACCGCTGCCGAGCCGACGCGGCCCTTGCGCAGTGCATCGATGACCGCTTCTTTCGGGCCGTCGGCGACGACCCGGCCGTTGTCCAGTACCAGCAGCCGATCCACAAGGCTCAGCATCGAGGTGCGATGGGTGACCAGCAGCAGGGTCTTGCCTTGCACCCAGCCGTGGAGCTTCTGGCGCAGCAGGTCTTCACTGCTGTTGTCCATGGCGCTGGTGGGTTCATCGAGCAGCATGATCGGTGGGTCGAGCAGCAACGCCCGAGCGAGTAAAACGGCCTGACGCTGGCCACCGGAGAGTAACTGCCCACGCTCGCCCACTGGCCGGTCGAACCCTTGCGGATGCTGGCGGGCCAGTTCAGTGACGCCGGTCAGCTCGGCAACTTCGAGCATGCGTGAATCGCTAATGTAGCGGGCGCCGAGGGTCAGGTTGTCGCGCAGGCTGCCGGCCAGCAGCGGCAGGTCATGGGCGACGTAACCGATCTGCTGGCGCAGGTCGGCGACATCCAGTTGCCGCAGGTCGAGACCGTCGAGCAGCAACTGGCCTTCCTCGGGTTCATAGAAGCCCATCACCAGTCGCGCCAGGGTGCTTTTGCCCGAGCCGCTACGGCCGATGATGCCGATCCGCTCGCCGGGTTTCATGCTGAAGCTGACGTTGCTCAGCGCCGGTGCGTTCTGGCCGTTGTAGTGAAAGGTCACGCCGCTGACGTCCAGCGCACCTTGCAGTTGCGTGCGTTCCAGCGGTCGCTGTTTGCCGTCGCGTTCCTGGGGCAGGCCCATCAGCGCGTCGGTGCTTTTCATGGTCAGTTGCGCTTGCTGGTAGCGGGTGATCAGCCCGGCGATCTGCCCCAGCGGCGCGAGCACCCGGCTGCCGAGCATGTAGCTGGCCACCAGCGCACCGACGCTGAGGTTGCCGGCGATGATGCTGTAGACCCCGGCGACGATCGTCGCCATCCCCGAGAACTGCTGAATGAACAGCGTGCCGTTGGTCGCCAGCGCCGAGAGGTTGCGCGCGTGGCTGTCGAGGCGGGTGAGGGCGCCGTGGGTACTTTCCCATTTGTGCTGACGCTCGCTTTCGGCGCTGCAGGCCTTGAGGGTTTCCAGGCCGCCGAGGGTTTCGATCAGCAACGCCTGGCGTTCGGCACCCAGGCTCAGGCTTTTCTGCACGGTGTCACGCAGGCGCACTTGGATCGCCAAAGCAAAAATGATCGTGATCGGAAACGCCAGCAGCGGAATCACCACCAGCCAGCCACCGAGCAGACCGATCACCACCAGCATCAACACCACGAAGGGCAGGTCGATCAGGCTGGTCAGGGTCACGGCGGTGAGGAATTCGCGCAGGCCCTGAAAGTCATGAATGCTCTGGGCGAAACCGCCGATGGTTGCCGGCCGCGCCTTCATCGCCATACCGGTGATGCGCTCAAATAAAGTCGCGGAAAGGATCACATCGGTTTTCTTCCCGGCGGTGTCCAGCAGGTGCGCGCGCACCACCCGCAGCACCAGTTCGAAACCGGTGCCGATCAGCAGGCCGATCGCCAACACCCACAGGGTCGACGTGGCCTGATTCGGCACCACGCGGTCGTAGGTCTGCATGACGAAAAGCGGCACCATCAGGCCTAAAAGGTTGATCAGGAAACTGGCAAGGATCGCGTCGCTGTACAGCCATTTCGACAGCTTCAGGGTGTCGCGAAACCAGGCATGCACTCGCGGCACCAGCGGTGAACGCAAGTCTTCAAGTTCGTGGCGCGGACGGGCGAACAAGGCCTGGCCGCTGTAGTGTTCGGCGAGTTCTTCGCGCTCGACCCATTGCTCGCCGCCATCGGCTTCGCTGGGCAGGATCAGCGCCTTGCCGTCGTCGGCGAAACGCCGCAGGACGGCGGTGCGCCCATCCTTGAGCAGCAACAGGATCGGCAGATTCAGCGCGGAAATATCCTTCAGTTCGCGGCGCAACAAGCGCGCCTGCAAACCGGCCCGGGCTGCTGCGCGGGGCAGCAGGTCCAGACTCAGACGTTGCTTGTTCAGGGGCAGCCCGGCACTCAGGCTGGCACGACTGACCGTCGCGCCATGCAGTTTGCAGAGGATCAGCAGACCGTCGAGTAACGGGTCATCGAAGCTCAGCCGCGGATCGATCCCGGTGTGTCCGCCTTCGGCCATGCTGGTCATATTGATCGCCCCTGTAATGACTGGTCCAACCTGTGGCGAGGGGATTTATCCCCGATGGCTGCGCAGCAGCCCCATGGATCTCATTGCTGCTCAAATCTTTGGGGTCACTGCGCAACCCAGCGGGAGCAAGCTCCCTCGCCACAATGGATCGTGGGACTTACTTCAGCTCAGGCAGGCGCGCCTCGTTTTTGACTTCGGTCGCCGCAATGGCATCCGCCGGCAGCACCACCCGTTGCTTGCTCAGCAACTGGCCCATGTTCGCCAGCACGCGGTACATCGAATATTCCTCGGTGTAGCGGATTTCGGTGTAGCGACGGTTGGCGTTGTAGAGCTCGTTTTCACTGTCGAGCAAGTCGAGCAGAGTGCGTTGGCCGAGACCGAACTGATCCTGATACGCCGCGCGCACACGCTTGGTGGTCTCGGCGTATTCACGGGCGGTCGGGGTCTGTTTGTTCGCGTTGACCATGGCGTTCCACGCCAGGTGAATATTCTCGTTCAACTGACGCAAGGCGTTGTTGCGGATGTCCATCGCCTGATTGATCTGGTGCGCATCGGAGGCCAGACGAGCCTTGTCGCTGCCGCCACGGAACAGGTTGTAATTCATGATCACGCCGACGCGCCATTCGTTGTCGTGGCCTTCATCGCCTTGCACGTTGTTGTTCGCACCCACCGCCGCTTCGGCGTCGAAACGCGGGTAGAACGGCGACTTGGCGACTTCGTACTGGCTCTCGGCCGACTGCACGTCCGCCTGCGCGGATTTCAGGTACGGGTTGTTCTCGACCATGCTCTGCTGGGCTTCCGGCAGGCTGGTGGGGATTTCGCCGCGAGTCGACGGTGGCGCTTCCAGTTCATCGGGCATGCGCCCGACCACGGCGTAGAAGTTCGATTCGGCGTCGGCCAGATCGACTTCAGCGGTGTCGAGGTTGTTTTGCGCCAGCGCCTTACGGGCGACCGACTGATCGGAGTCGGCGGTGCTGCCGATGCCGCGCTGGGTGCGCAGGCCGATCTGATCGTTGACGCGCAAGTGCGCTTGCAGGTTGTTCCGGGCCAGGGTCACCAGTTCACGGCGCTTGAGCACTTCGAGGTAAACCTCGATGGTGCGCAGGGCCAGATCCTGAGCGGTGCCTTGCGCGTAGTAAGCGCGCGAGTTTGACACGCCCTTGGTGCGCTCGACCTCGTTGGCGGTGTTGAAGCCGTCGAAGATCATCTGCCGCAGCCGTAGCTCGGACTGGGTGTAATTGAGGATTTCGGTGTGGTGATTACCGAAAGCCCGGGTATTGGTGTTGTCGCTGTAGCCGCGCCCGTAGGCGGCATTCAAATCGACGGACGGATAGAAGCCACCCTTGGCCACTTTCACCTGTTCATCGGCGGACAGTTTGGCGTCCACGCGCGAGGCGAGGTCCGGGTGGGTGGCGATGGTGCTTTGAATCGCTTCGGTCAGATTCATGGCCTGGGCTTGGGAAGTGCAAGCCATGGCCAGCAAAACCGCGCTGCAGAGGGGGGTTAAAACGCGCATGGGGTGCATCTCCCTGGTCCTGATGGTGCGTTACTGTCGCCAAATATTTGACGATAATTTGAGGTGTAAGCGTTTCACTCTTGTAACAACAGAGCTAAGAACATCCTGAAGCGTAGCTAAGAAAAAATTTTCATAAGCCTTATGCCGAAAAAAACTTATGCGCTTGGCGAAAACCAGCACATTGTTCAGATCGAAAGCCTTTGTTTCATGCGCTTTAGGGAGCACAAAAAGGCTTGAGGAAAGTTCCATTCACTTTGCGACATACGGCGAAGTACTGCTGAAGGGGAGGGACGCGTAGCGGCAGATGAGCGACAGATTTTTGTCACTCGGGTGATTCACCACCGTTACGTAGCGTTAGTGGGTTCGCTGCATTGATCAGGATTCTGAAGTGCTTGAAAGCACTGAAGTTTCCTCGTTTGCGCAACCTGCGAAACGAACTGTCGAGGTGCGAGCGTCGCCCCGACAACCCGATTGAGCCATGGGCTGCTTCGCGAACCAGTGCCGACGGTGGTCGGCAGCGGAGGAATTCACATGGCAACGCTCATCGGGACAGTCACTAAAGTCATTGGTCAGGTTTTTGCGCAGGGCACCGACGGCACGCGCCGCGCCCTGATCGAGGGCGACCGCTTGTTTGCCGGCGATCAAGTGATCACCGGCGCAGAAGGTGCCGTCGCCATTCATCTGCAAAATGGCCACGAGTTGACCCTGGGCCGCGACAGCAGCATGACCATGTCCGGGCAGCTGCTGGCCAATCAGGCGGTGCACATTGATTCCCCTGAAGCGCTGACGCCGAGCGAAGCGCAACTGACCGATGTCGAGCAGATTCAGAAAGCCATCGCTGCCGGTGAAGACCCGACCAAAGCGGCAGAGGCCACCGCCGCCGGCCCGAATGCACCGGGCGGCGCGCCAGGTGAGTTGGGTGGCGGCCACAGTTTTGTGCTGCTGACGGAAGTCGGTGGGCGCGTGGATCCGGTGATCGGCTTCCCGACCGCCGGTTTCAACGGTATTCCCGAGTTTCCCGAAGAGCGGCACAACGCAGTCATCGACAATGGCGACAACACGCCGATCGTGCCGCCGCCGGTCAACAACCTGGTGACCCTCAGTGGCCTCGCCGTGCCTGGCGGTGAGCTGACCCTCAACGAAGCCAATCTGCCTGCCGGCTCCTCGGCCAACCCCGGCGCGCTGACCCAGAGCGGCAGCTTCACGGTGTCGGCGCCGGACGGTCTGAGCAGCCTGAACATCGGCGGTATCAACGTGATCAGCGGCGGTGTGGCGGCCGGTTTCCCGCAGTCGATCACCACACAACTGGGCAACACCCTGACCATCACCGGGTATAACGTCAGCACCGGCGTAGTCAGCTACAGCTACACCCTCAACGGCAACGATGCCCATCCGGCCGGTGACGGCGCCAACAGCCTCAGTGAACATTTCACGGTGACCGCAAGCGACAGCAATGGCGACAGCGCCACCGGCTCGCTCGACGTCAACATCATTGATGACGTGCCCAAAGCGGTGAATGACAGTAACGCCAACACCGCCTCGGAAACCCAGTTGACCTTGACCGGCAACGTCCTGACCAACGACGTGCAAGGCGCCGACCGCGTGCCCACCGGCCCGGTCACTGCCGGCACCTTTACCGGCACTTTCGGTACCCTCGTATTGAATGCCAATGGCACGTACACCTACACCCTGAATACCAGCGACGCAGATTTCAAAGCGCTGCACGGTGGCGGCAATGGCACCGAGACTTTCACCTACACCCTCACCGATTCGGACGGCGATACCAGCACTGCGAATCTGGTTCTGCAGATTCACAACAACGACGATCCGGTGGTGATCAACGGGTTGAACGTTGAAGGTGGCGAGCTGACGGTTTATGAAAAAAACCTCGGCACCGGCAGCGAGCCGGATTCCAGCGCGCTGATCCAGAGCGGCACGTTTACCATCACGGCGCTCGACGGCGTCACCACGCTGACGGTGGGCGGCATCGCCGTCGTCACTAACGGCGTGGCCGCGGGCTTCCCGCAATCGGTGACTACACCGCTGGGCAGCACGCTGACCATCACCGGTTTCAATGCCACCACCGGTGTTGTGAGTTACAGCTACACCCTGGTCGACAACGAGGCACACCCAACCGCCAATGGCGCCAACAATTTGCCTGAGCAGTTCGCCGTCACCGTCGTGGACGACAACGGCACGACTGCCAATGCAACGCTTGATGTGAACGTGATCGACGACCTGCCTAAAGCAATCGATGACAGCAACACTGGCACCGCTTCGGAAACTCAGTTGACCCTGACCGGTAACGTACTGACCAACGACGTACAAGGCGCCGACCGCGTACCCACCGGTCCAGTCACCGCCGGCACCTTCACCGGCACCTACGGCACCCTCGAACTGCACACCGACGGCACTTACACCTACACGCTGAACACTACCGACGCCGACTTCAAAAACCTGCACGGCGGCGGTAATGGCACCGAGACTTTCACCTACACCATCACCGATTCGGACGGCGATACCAGCACTGCGAATCTCGTCCTGCAAATCCACAACAACGACGACCCCGTGGTCATCAGCGGCCTCGACGTTAACGGCGGAGAGCTGACCGTTTACGAAAAAAACCTCAGCACCGGCAGCGCGCCTGATACCAACGCGCTAACTCAAAGCGGCACCTTCACCATCACCGCTCTGGACGGCGTCACCACGCTGACCGTCGGCGGCATCGCCGTGGTCACCAACGGCGTGGCCGCAGGCTTCCCGCAATCGGTCACTACACCGCTGGGCAGCACGCTGACCATCACCGGTTTCAACGCCACTACGGGTGTTGTGAGTTACAGCTACACGTTGATCGACAACGAGGCACACCCAACCGCCAACGGCGCAAACAACCTGCCCGAGCAGTTCGCCGTAACGGTAGTGGATGACAATGGCACCACCGCCAACGCGACCCTCGATGTGAACATCATCGACGACCTGCCAAAAGCCGCGAACGACAGCAACGCCAATACCGCGTCAGAGACCAATCTGACCCTCACCGGTAACGTCCTGACCAACGACGTGCAAGGCGCCGACCGCGTACCCACCGGTCCAGTCACCGCCGGTACGTTCACCGGCACCTACGGCACCCTGGAACTGCACACCGACGGCACCTACACCTACACGCTGAACACCACCGACGCCGACTTCAAAAACCTGCACGGTGGCGGCAATGGCACCGAAACCTTCACCTACACCATCACCGATTCGGACGGCGATACCAGCACCGCCAACCTCGTCCTGCAGATCCACAACAACGACGATCCGGTGATCATCAACGGGCTCGACGTCAATGGCGGTGAACTCACCGTCTACGAGAAAAATCTCACTGACGGCAGCGCACCGGACTCCACCGCACTGACCCAAAGCGGCACCTTCACCATCACTGCGCTGGACGGCGTGACGAGCCTGACCGTCGGTGGCATCGCCGTGGTCACCAACGGTGTAGCCGCAGGCTTCCCGCAATCGGTCACCACACCGCTGGGCAGCACGTTGACCATCACCGGATTCAACGCGACCACCGGTGTCGTCAGCTACAGCTACACCCTGGTCGACAACGAGGCACACCCGACCGCCAACGGCGCCAACAATCTGCCTGAACAGTTCGCCGTCACCGTAGTGGACGACAACGGCACCACCGCTAACGCAACCCTCGATGTGAACATCATCGATGACCTGCCAAAAGCCGTGAACGACAGCAACGCCAACACCGCTTCGGAAAGTCAGTTGACCCTGACCGGCAACGTCCTCACCAACGACGTGCAGGGCGCCGACCGCGTACCCACCGGCCCGGTCACCGCCGGTACGTTCACTGGCACCTATGGCACGCTGGAACTGCACACCGACGGCACCTACACCTACACGCTGAACACCAACGACGCCGACTTCAAAAACCTGCACGGCGGCGGCAACGGCACGGAAAATTTCACCTACACCATCACTGACTCGGACGGCGATACCAGTACCGCCAACCTCGTTCTGCAGATCCACAACAACGACGATCCAGTGACCCTCAACGGCCTCGACGTAAATGGCGGCGAACTCACGGTCTACGAAAAAAATCTCAGCGACGGCACCAGTCCCGATACGCCGGCGCTGACTCAGAGCGGTTCCTTCACCGTGACCGCGCTCGACGGTCTGCAAACCCTGACCGTAGGCGGCATCAACGTCGTCACCGGTGGTGTGGCCGCAGGCTTCCCGCAATCGATCGTTACGCCGTTGGGCAGCACGCTGACCATCACCGGCTACAACCCGGCGACTGGCGTGGTCAGCTACAGCTACACCCTGGTCGATAACGAAACCCATCCGAACGGCAATGGCGCCAACAGCATCACCGAGAACTTCAACGTGGTGGCGACTGACACTGACGGCAGCACCGCCAGCGGCCAGATCAACGTCAACATCATTGATGACTTGCCGAGCGCGCACGCCGATTCCGCCTCGGTGGCGGAGGGCGGCACCGTCAGCGGCAACGTGCTCGACAATGACATCGGCGGCGCCGACGGCCCGGCGGTGACCGGCGCGGTGGTCGGTGTGCGCGCCGGCTCCGACACCTCGACCTCGGCCATTGGCGGCCTCAACAGCAACATCAATGGCACCTACGGTTACCTGACCCTCGATGCCAACGGCAACGCGGTCTATCACAGCAACCCCAATGCCGTGAACGGCCCCGGTGCGGTGGATGTGTTCACCTACACCGTGCGCGATTCCGATGGCGATGAAAGCACCACCACCATCACCATCGATGTCGCCAACAGCAAGCTGTATGCGACCAGCGACACCGACGTCACCGTCTACGAAAAAGCCCTCGACCTGACCAAGGACGGCGCCGATCTGGCCCCCGGTACGGTCACCGGCAGCGACCCGACCAATACGGGTGAAACCGCCTCCGGCACACTGGTCGGTTCGGTCACCGGTGCGGTCGGCGCCATCAGCTATGCGCTGGTCGGCAGTGCCACCGGCAATTACGGGCAGATCGTGCTCAACCCCAACGGCACTTACACCTACACCCTGACCTCGCCCGCGACCACCACACCACATGCCGACGACGGGGCCAATACCCTGACTGAAACCTTCACCTATCAGGCCACCGATTCGCTGGGCAATGTGGTCACCAGCACCATCGTTGTCAGCATTGTCGATGACGTGCCCAAGGCGATGAACGACAGCAACGCCACCAGTGCCTCGGAAACCCAGCTGACCCTGACCGGCAACGTGCTGAGCAACGACGTGCAGGGCGCGGACGTGGTCGCCACCGGACCGAATGCCGGGCCGATCACCGCCGGTACCTTCACCGGGACTTACGGCACGCTGGTGCTCAATGCCAACGGCACTTACACCTACACGCTCAACCCGGCTGACGCCGACTTCAAAGCGCTGCACGGCGGTGGAAACGGCACCGAGACATTCACCTACACCCTCACCGATGCTGACGGCGATACCAGCACCGCGAACCTGGTGCTGAACATCCACAACAACGACGATCCGGTGGTGCTCAACGGCCTCGACGTCAATGGCGGCGAACTCACCGTCTACGAGAAAAACCTCAGTGACGGCACCAGCCCCGATACTCCGGCGCTGACCCAGAGCGGTACGTTCACCGTCACGGCCCTGGATGGCCTGCAAACCCTCACTGTCGGTGGCATTGCCGTCGTGACCAACGGGGTCGCCGCAGGCTTCCCGCAATCGGTGGTGTCGCCGCTGGGCAGTACGTTCACCGTCACCGGTTACAACCCGGCGACCGGCGTGGTCAGTTACAGCTACACCCTGGTGGATAACGAAAATCACCCGACCGGCAACGGCGCCAACAGCCTCACCGAAAACTTCAACGTGGTCGCGACTGACACCGATGGCAGCACCGCCAGCGGCCAGATCAACGTCAACATCATCGATGACCTGCCGACCGCCAAGGCCGACACCGGCTCGGTGGCGGAGGGCGGCACGGTCAATATCAGCGTGCTCGGCAACGACGTCACTGGCGCCGATGGCGCAGCGGCGGGCGGGGCAGTGGTCGGCGTGCGTGCCGGCAGCAATACCGCGACCTCGGCGATCGGCGGCCTCAACAGCAACATCAACGGCACCTACGGCTACCTGACCCTCGACGCGGCAGGCAACGCCATCTACCACAGCAACCCGAACTCCGTCAGCCCGCCGGGCGCCACCGACACCTTCACCTATACCATCCGCGACGGTGACGGCGACGAAAGCACCACCACCATCACCATCAATGTCGCCGACAGCAAACTGATTGCGTCGGTCGATCAGGACGTGACGGTCTACGAAAAAGCCCTCGACCTGACCAAGGACGGCCAGGACCTGGCCCCCGGCACGGTCACCGGCAGCGATCCGAGCAACACCGGCGAAACCGCCACCGGCACACTGGTCGGTGCGGTCACTGGCGGCAGCGGGGCGCTCACCTACACCCTGGTCGGCAGCGCCACCGGCACTTACGGGCAGATCCAGCTCAACGCCGACGGCACTTACACTTACACCCTGACCTCGGCACCGAAAACCACGCCGAACGCCAACGACGGCGCCAACACCCTGAGCGAAAGTTTTACCTACAAAGCCACCGATGCGCTGGGCAACAGCACCACCAGCACGATTGTGGTCAACATCGTCGACGACGTGCCCAAAGCCATGGCGTCGGATCGTTCGGTGGCGGCGGTGGAAATCGATTCCAACCTGCTGATCGTCCTCGACATCTCCGGCAGTATGGCCGACGCCTCCGGTGTACCGGGGCTGTCACGGCTGGCGCTGGCCAAGCAGGCCATCAGTGCCTTGCTCGACAAGTACGATGATCTTGGCGATGTGAAGGTACAACTCGTCACCTTCAGCAGTAATGCCACTGACCGGACTTCGGTGTGGGTCGATGTGGCGACGGCCAAGTCCATACTCGCTGGCCTCACCGCCGGTGGCGGTACCAACTACGACGCTGCCGTGGCGGTGATGCAGACCGCGTTCAACACCTCGGGCAAACTCACCGGGGCGCAGAACGTCGGCTACTTCTTCTCCGACGGCAAGCCCAACGAAGGCGACATCAACGCTGCCGACGAAGCCGCGCTGAAAAACTTCCTCGATGCCAACAACATCAAGAACTACGCCATCGGTCTGGGCAGCGGCGTGAGCAACGCCAACCTCGATCCGCTGGCCTATGACGGCATCAGCCACACCAACACCAATGCGGTGGTGGTCACCGACCTCAATCAGCTCAACTCGGTGCTGTCGGGCACTGTGGAAGGCGCGCCGGTCACCGGTTCGCTGCTGGGCGAGGGCGGTACCTTTGGCGCCGATGGCGGCTTCATCAAATCCATCGTGGTCGACGGCACCACCTACACCTATGACCCGCGCGCCAACAGCGGCCAGGGTTCGTTGACCGCATCGGGCGGCACCAACCACGGCACGTTCAACACCGTGAACAACACGATCAGCATCGCCACCAACAACAGCGGCACGCTGGTGATCAACCTCGACACCGGTGACTACAGCTACACCTCGCAAAAAACCACGACCACGGTGATCACCGAGAACATCGGCTTCACCCTCAGCGACAACGACGGCGACCTTGCCAGCTCGACGCTGACGGTGAAAGTGATCCCCAACTCGCCACCGGTGGCGACGGACGACCACGTCATCACCAACGTGCTGTCGAGCAACATCACCGTGCCGGGCGAATTGTTGCTGGCCAACGACACCGATCCGGACGGCGACACGCTCAACGCTTCGCCGACCAGCTTCAACACCGGATGGGTGGCCAAGGGCGCGGACTTCACCGGTACCGGTGCGATCAACTTCGCCGGCACCGGCAACACCGCCGCCAACCAGAACCTGGCCGACGTACGCGCTGCATTCGCCGCCAACACCGCCGCGATGACCGCAGTGCTGGTGGTCAGCGGTTACCTCGGTGCGGTGACCAATGCCAATGCCAACGATGAGGACCTGATCACCGTCAAACTGAAACAGGGCGAAACGCTGAACCTGGATCACAACCTCGCGGCCGGCCACGTCACCATGGAGTACTCGGTCAACGGCGGCGCGTTCGTCAGCATCGCTGACGGCGGCACCATCACTGCCGGTGCCGATGGCACCTACCAGATCCACGTGACCAACATCAGCAACACCAGCGGCAGCAATCCGACGGCAGCGGAAAACTATCAACTGACCATGACGGTCAACTACGCCGGCGCCCATGACGTGACGCCGGATTTCCACGGCACCTATATCGCCAATGACAACCATGGCGGCAGCGACACCGCCAACGTCAGCATCACCTATCAGGATGGCCACACCCTCACCGGTACCGCTGGCGACGACATTCTGGTGGCGGGCACCGGCAACAACATCCTCAATGGCGGCGACGGCAACGACGTACTGACCGCCGGTTCCGGCAACAACGAGATGCACGGCGGCGCGGGCAACGACTTGCTCTACAGCGGCCCGGGCAACGACATTCTCGACGGCGGCACCGGCATCGACACGGTCAGCTATGCCCACGCCACCGCCGGGGTCACGGTCAACCTCGGCCTGCTCGGTGCGCAAAACACCATCGGCGCCGGCACCGACACGATCAGCAATATCGAAAACCTGGTCGGCTCGAACTTCAACGACACCCTGACCGGCGACAACAATAACAACGTGATCAACGGCGGGCTGGGCAATGACATCCTCAACGGTGGCGGCGGTGATGACCTGCTGATCGGCGGCATGGGCAACAACACCCTGACTGGCGGGGCCGGCGCGGACACCTTCCAGTACCTCAAGGGCAACAGTGGCCACGACACCATCACCGATTTCACCCCCGGCACCGACAAGCTTGACCTGTCGCAACTGCTGCAAGGTGAAAACGGCACCACGGCGTCGCTCGATGATTACCTGCACTTCACCGTCACCGGCAGCGGCGCCTCGGTGCTCACCAGCATCGACGTCAGCGCCCTGGCCGGCGCCACGCCGAACCAGACCATCGACCTGGCCGGCGTCAACCTCGCCAGCCACTACGGCGTGACCCCGGGGGCGGGTGGGGTGGTAGCCGGCGGGCACGACACGGCGACGATTATCAGCGGCATGCTCAATGATCATTCGCTGAAAGTGGACACGGTGTGATCAAGGCCTGAAACGACAAAACCCGCCGTACCGATCAGTCGGGACGGCGGGTTTTTTCTGTTTGGAGAACTGTGTTGCCAGTGCGTCAGCCTTCGCGAGCAGGCTCGCTCCCACATTGGATTTAGGGTGATCAGCATTTTGTGAACAACAAAGCTCTCCTGTGGGAGCGAGCCTGCTCGCGAAAGCGTCCTCACAGCCGACCAATCCCCACCTGAATGCACACATTCCAACTGTGGGAGCGAGCTTGCTCGCGAAAGCGGCCTCCCAGCCGACCAATCCCTGACTGAATGCACTCAGTCAAATGGTGGGAGCTGGCTTGCCAGCGATGGCGGCCTCCCAGCCGACCAACCTCCCACCTGAATGCACGCATTCCAACTGTGGGAGCGAGCCTGCTCGCGAAAGCGGCCTCCCAGCCGACCAATCCCCAACTGAATGTACACACTCCAACTGTGGGAGCTGGCTTGCCAACGATGGCGGCCTCCCAGCCGACCAACCTCCCACCTGAATGCACTCATTCCAACTGTGGGAGCGAGCCTGCTCGCGAAAGCGGCCTCACAGCCGACCAATCCCTGACTGAATACACTCGGTCAAATGGTGGGAGCTGGCTTGCCAGCGATGCCGGCCTCACAGCCGACCAATCCCCAACTGAATACACTCATTCCAACTGTGGGAGCGAGCCTGCTCGCGAAAGCGTCCTCACAGCCGACCAATCCCTGACTGAATGCACTCGGTCAAATGGTGGGAGCTGGCTTGCCAGCGATGGCGGCCTACCAGCCGACCAACCTCCCACCTGAATGCACTCATTCCAACTGTGGGAGCGGGCTTGCTCGCGAAAGCGGCCTGCCAGACAAAATCAAAACAACAGAGCAAACGCCGCACATAAACATAACCCCGCAACCACGTTTAAAGTACACGAACCGTTACGCCATACCGGCTACAACGCCTTGCGCCGTTACCTACGCGTACGCCAGAATCCGCCGGCTTACACGGCTATGGGGCGGGCTATATCGTTTCCCTGTCACTGAAAATCAGTGATCGGGTTTGGTAGCCCGTTTCATTACAGTCGTGCGCCACATTACAGGTCCGTTTTTTGGGACTCTGCTTTATGGTGGCCATGCGTGGGGCTCTTTCGGGAGCGCCGGGTTTACTGTTTTGACCGGTCTACCAACCCACAAATGGCCGCCACCCTTCGTTTGGTAGCGAGAGTGATGGCTCCTCACTTATTCAAAACAGCGAGTCACCTATGTTCAAAGCCACGCCCAACCCCCCGGATACCTCGATCCCGTACGACCCGGCCCTCGACCCGCAGAAGATAAAAGCGGCAACCGACCGCGCCATCAACTTCTACCTCAACCCCGGCGCCCTGAAGATCTCGATCCCTTCAACCTCGTCATGCAAGGCGAACAGAATCTTCCTCATCGACCCCACCGTGGACGAAGAAACCTTGCTCGTCGAAGCCTGCGAATCCCTGGCCGCCGCCAGCGACATGGCCCGCGAGATCGGCGACACCGTCGACAACCCACAGCGCCGGGCCATGCTGATGCTGCATCAGGTGATCATGCTCAGTGAACTGATGGTCAACCGGGTACTGGACGGCCGCCGCGTGCCGAACTAATCACCCGGTCCCCCTGTAGGAGCTGCCGAAGGCTGCGATCTTTTGATGTTGCTTTTAAAAAACAAGATCAAAAGATCGCAGCCTTCGGCAGCTCCTACACGAAGTCATTCTTCCAAAGTGCCTCGATCGGAGTTCCAACTGATGTCCGAAATCAAGCCCAATCCGCCAATCACAGACCCGCTATCACCCTACGAATCCCTCAACTCCAGAAAACTCCACGAAGCCGCCGAACGCGCTCTCGACCACTACCTCGCGCCCGCGCAAATCATGGCAACGCCATACACCCCCAGCAGCATGTTCCTCGTCAATCCACAAACCGACACCGAATCCCTGCTGGCCAACGCCTGCGAATCCCTGGCCTCGGCTACTGTCATGCTCGGTGATTTCGCCGGCACGCTGGAGGGGTCGAGCCGTAATACGGTGTTGGGCATTGCACAGGTGGTGATGCTAGGGGAGTTGGCGGTGAATCAGGCGCTGGATAACGTTGTGCCAAAGGAATAGCCGACAGCAGTAATGGCCTCATCGCGAGCAGGCTCACTCCTACAGTGGATCTGCGTTGGTCACAGCTTGTGTGCCCTTCAAAGATCACTTGTAGGCGTGAGCCTGTTCGCGATTTTCATTAAATAAATGCATTTCTTTATCCCTCCAAACTTAGCGAAGTCGAGTGACAGCTTGAACTTCACAGCATAATTTAAAGTGTTGTTTTTTAAGGCGGGAGAGCTAGGCGAAAAGTCAAGGTGCATGCCGTCAGGATACTGATAGTCGTGAGCGTTAATTGCGTTCCTGATTGTTTTTTTTGCGGTCCAAGAATTGGCCTGCATATATTTTGAGTGATGAAGATAAAAATTCCGATAAGGCTGTGCTCGGATCAATTGATCGGGGTAAAACTTTCGTGGGAAAGCGTTATCCCTGCCAATAACCTCCTGTGTCTACTTCAGTTCATCGAAAACACACCATCATTTAGTAGCAAGTGCTAAGCACCTCCCCACCTAGGAGAGGCGCTTAACGTGGATTACAAGTTTTCGTGTCAATGATACTCTTGGAGGGTGATTTCCTTCACTGCCGCGTTAAAGGCAACAGAAGTTTTTAACTTTTGAAAGAGACCGAACTTAGAAGTATACGCATCACAGCTCCGTTTGATTCTCCAGACGTCATCACAAATTTGATTGTATTGAACGCTTGACCGCTGGATGGGGCGACCTCTCTATCAATTATAATACCAGCGCCATTGCCGGGGCCGTCGTAGAGTAATATTGAGCCCACCACAAAATTGCCTTGTAAGAGTTCAAGCTGGACGCGTATCGGATATGCGGTGTCAAGAATGCATTTGATTGTCGCGCTCTTAACGCCGCCTTGGTTTAGTGCTAAGGAGTACGCCAATAAGCTCTGGGTACTATAGGCAAACAGAACACTCACTAGAGCATAAATCGGATCATCGTTAGACTGGACTAAATGTCTCCTTTGCCCATTCCCGGTACTTGTGATAATCGTTACTTTGGTGCGCGTCCCCTCGAGAGATGCACCAGTGTTTTCGATAGGTACTTCATGTGGATATGACTTAAAGTCTTCGACGAAGTCAATGAGATCGACCACGTCCACTATCCACTCTCCCGACTCCGTCCCGCTGCCATACAACGCCTTGGCTTTGAACACATGCTTCGTACGTGTCAGCCCGGTCAGCTCTACCGTCCATATACCTTTCTCATCGGCCCTGGCCTTTTTGCCAGTGGAGGTGGCTCCGTCGTAAATCTCCACCTCAAGAAAGGTGTTCGCCGTCCCCGTCAGGCGGATACGGGTGTCAGGAGTACTTCCACCATTGCTGATTGGCTGCCCGTTGGAATCCTGCGCGGCGGTGATGGCCGGCCTCACGCCATTCAACGCCGTCAAACGCCAAAGGTTCGATGTCGGATTGTTCGCGTATTGGCCAACGGCCTTTAAGGTGTGCAGTACGTCCAGCGATAACCCGCTCACGGTACGGGTCCAGGTTCTGTCGGGGCCAGCTTCCGCGATGCCTTTGGAGATTGCACCGAGGAAAACTTCCACCTTCTGGCCATCAGGCGCGGAGCCAGTGAGCGTGACGCTGGTGTGCACGGTATGACCGTTATCGGGAATGTTCCAGTTGCTCTGATCTTTTACTGAGGTGATGGTCAGTGCGGTATTGGCCGTCACCGTCAACGTCCACGCCGCGGACACCTGCCCACTGCCATACAGCGCGATGGCGGTGAAGCTGTGAGCGGCCACGCTCAAGCCTGTCAGGGTCAGTTCCCACAGGCCGGTCGTCAGGTTAACCGTGGCTTCACCTTTGACGGTGGTGCCATCCTTGATCTGGACTTTCTGACCTTTGGCCCCGGCCCCTGACAACGTGATCTGGGTATCAACGGTGAATCCGCCTTTGGCAATCTCATTCCCTTTGGAGTCGATGGCCTTGGTGATGGTCGGTGGGTTACTGGCCGTCACCGTCAACGTCCACGCCGCGGACACCTGACCACTGCCATACAGCGCGATGGCGGTGAAGCTGTGAGCGGCCACGCTCAAGCCTGTCAGGGTCAGTTCCCACAGGCCGGTCGTCAGGTTAACCGTGGCTTCACCTTTGACGGTGGTGCCATCCTTGATCTGGACTTTCTGACCTTTGGCCCCGGCCCCTGACAACGTGATCTGGGTATCAACGGTGAATCCGCCTTTGGCAATCTCATTCCCTTTGGAGTCGATGGTCTTGGTGATGGTCGGTGGGTTATTGGCCGTCACCGTCAACGTCCACGCCGCGGACACCTGCCCACTGCCATACAGCGCGATGGCGGTGAAGCTGTGAGCGGCCACGCTCAAGCCTGTCAGGGTCAGTTCCCACAGGCCGGTCGTCAGGTTAACCGTGGCTTCACCTTTGACGGTGGTGCCATCCTTGATCTGGACTTTCTGACCTTTGGCCCCGGCCCCTGACAACGTGATCTGGGTATCAACGGTGAATCCGCCTTTGGCAATCTCATTCCCTTTGGAGTCGATGGCCTTGGTGATGGTCGGTGGGTTACTGGCCGTCACCGTCAACGTCCACGCCGCGGACACCTGACCACTGCCATACAGCGCGATGGCGGTGAAGCTGTGAGCGGCCACGCTCAAGCCTGTCAGGGTCAGTTCCCACAGGCCGGTCGTCAGGTTAACCGTGGCTTCACCTTTGACGGTGGTGCCATCCTTGATCTGGACTTTCTGACCTTTGGCCCCGGCCCCTGACAACGTGATCTGGGTATCAACGGTGAATCCGCCTTTGGCAATCTCATTCCCTTTGGAGTCGATGGTCTTGGTGATGGTCGGTGGGTTATTGGCCGTCACCGTCAACGTCCACGCCGCGGACACCTGCCCACTGCCATACAGCGCGATGGCGGTGAAGCTGTGAGCGGCCACGCTCAAGCCTGTCAGGGTCAGTTCCCACAGGCCGGTCGTCAGGTTAACCGTGGCTTCACCTTTGACGGTGGTGCCATCCTTGATCTGGACTTTCTGACCTTTGGCCCCGGCCCCTGACAACGTGATCTGGGTATCAACGGTGAATCCGCCTTTGGCAATCTCATTCCCTTTGGAGTCGATGGCCTTGGTGATGGTCGGTGGGTTACTGGCCGTCACCGTCAACGTCCACGCCGCGGACACCTGCCCACTGCCATACAGCGCGATGGCGGTGAAGCTGTGAGCGGCCACGCTCAAGCCTGTCAGGGTCAGTTCCCACAGGCCGGTCGTCAGGTTAACCGTGGCTTCACCTTTGACGGTGGTGCCATCCTTGATCTGGACTTTCTGACCTTTGGCCCCGGCCCCTGACAACGTGATCTGGGTATCAACGGTGAATCCGCCTTTGGCAATCTCATTCCCTTTGGAGTCGATGGCCTTGGTGATGGTCGGTGGGTTACTGGCCGTCACCGTCAATGTCCACGCCGCGGATACCTGCCCACTGCCATACAGCGCGATGGCGGTGAAGCTGTGAGCGGCCACGCTCAAGCTTGTCAGGGTCAGTTCCCACAGGCCGGTCGTCAGGTTAACCGTCGCTTCACCTTTAACGGTGGTGCCATCCTTGATCTGGACTTTCTGGCCTTTGGCCCCGGCCCCTGACAACTTGATCTGGGTATCAACGGTGAATCCGCCTTTGGCAATCTCATTCCCTTTGGAGTCGATGGCCTTGGTGATGGTCGGTGGGTTACTGGCCGTCACCGTCAACGTCCACGCCGCGGACACTTGCCCACTGCCATACAGCGCGATGGCGGTGAAGCTGTGAGCGGCCACGCTCAAGCCTGTCAGGGTCAGTTCCCACAGGCCGGTCGTCAGGTTAACCGTCGCTTCACCTTTGACGGTGGTGCCGTCCTTGATCTGGACTTTCTGACCTTTGGCCCCGGCCCCTGACAACGTGATCTGGGTATCAACGGTGAATCCGCCTTTGGCAATCTCATTCCCTTTGGAGTCGATGGCCTTGGTGATGGTCGGTGGGTTACTGGCCGTCACCGTCAACGTCCACGCCGCGGACACCTGCCCACTGCCATACAGCGCGATGGCGGTGAAGCTGTGAGCGGCCACGCTCAAGCCTGTCAGGGTCAGTTCCCACAGGCCGGTCGTCAGGTTAACCGTGGCTTCACCTTTGACGGTGGTGCCATCCTTGATCTGGACTTTCTGACCTTTGGCCCCGGCCCCTGACAACGTGATCTGGGTATCGACGGTGAATCCGCCTTTGGCAATCTCATTCCCTTTGGAGTCGATGGCCTTGGTGATGGTCGGTGGGTTACTGGCCGTCACCGTCAACGTCCACGCCGCGGACACTTGCCCACTGCCATACAGCGCGATGGCGGTGAAGCTGTGAGCGGCCACGCTCAAGCCTGTCAGGGTCAGTTCCCACAGGCCGGTCGTCAGGTTAACCGTGGCTTCACCTTTGACGGTGGTGCCATCCTTGATCTGGACTTTCTGACCTTTGGCCCCGGCCCCTGACAACGTGATCTGGGTATCAACGGTGAATCCGCCTTTGGCAATCTCATTCCCTTTGGAGTCTTTCGATTCGGTAATTTCTGGTCGCACATCCTCAAACGCTTTGATCGTGTAAGTACGCACGGGGAAGGGCACCGCCTCGCTCTCATCCGTGCTCTTGCCGAACGCGGCCTTGAATTCCATGGTCAGCGGGCTGCCATCCTTAAGGTTTCTCAAGCCTGCAAAGGCGATGCTCCGCTCGTAATAACCTTGTTCGAGCCACTTGTCGCTGACCATTGAGCCTGGTGCCGTATGAATCTGCAGGTTGTAGTCGCTGCCATCAGCGTTCGTCCCTTTCAGACGCAGCCAGACATATTGGCCTGTGGCAATCAACGGCCAGACGCCCATGCGATAGGTGGCATTGCTGGTCAGATTCCCTACGTTGAACTCCTGGCCCTCGCCGTCATCGTCGGCGTCCATGATCACCGGCAGGATCAAGCTTGAGTCCGGCAGAGTGCCGACATTCAACAACAGCGGCAACGAGGTCCGGGGCGCACCGTTGCGGGTGACGGTGTACGTCACGGTGACGGTTTTGCCCAGGTTGAATGCCAGCACGGTGACCGGCAGTTCGATTGTCAGTGTGGTTTCACTGATGGGTCTTGCCGGGGTGGTGTGCGAGCCGCCGGCGGCAGTGCCGGGTGCGCCGGTCCAGGTCACGCTGAGCAGATCGCTGAGCAGCAAGTCTTGCGAATCGATGTTGACGGTCAGGGCTTCCACGGCCTTGATCGGCTGCAAGCTAGTGCCATCGGCCTCGGCCTGCTGAACCTTCGGCCGGGTCAGCACCACGGCTTCGCCGACAGTGAAATTCAACGTCCGCGAGTAGCTGATACGTTCCGGCGTGGCGCCTGCCGCCACCCTGAGGATTTCATACATCGCGTCCACAGTGCCGCCGCGATTGGGTTCGATGTGGGTCTGGACGAAGGTCGGGTTCAGGGTGAAATCGATGGCTCTACCGGCATTGAGCGAATTGATCGGCACCGAGTCGCTGGTCTTGCCGGTTTTCGAACCGCGCCAGGTATAGGTGACCTTGTCACCCGCTTTGGTGGGTTCGGCGGCAGCCGGGGCGGTCAGTTTGCTCGAACCGCCGGGCAGGTCGTCGGGTTCGAGTGTTCCGCCGGCCTCACCGAGGACGATGGGCGCGACCAGTTCCAGCAGCGGTTCACCCACCCGCAACAGAGCATGGTGCAGTGACTCGCGCCGAATGATGCCTCCATCGCTGCCCTCGGCCATCAGCACGTAGAACAAATCCAGCGTACCGCCCTCGATGGCTTTGAGGTGTTTGCCTTCGACGATGATCGGGATCGGTTCTTTGTCGTCGATATCGCCCTTGCTAAGGGTGTGCCAGTCCAGTTCCGGGTCGTAGACGCCGAAATCCTGGCGGGTGCCGACCCAGCGCAGAACGATGACCATGCCCACCTGCATCATCGGGTCAAAGGGGATGACGGCGGTGGTGTACACCCGATCAGGGTCGAGTGCCCCTTGTTGCGCATCCACGGCAATCGGCGCGAGCAGGCGTCGGGTTGCTCCGATGATACGGACGAAGCGCCCCTTGGAGGCGCGATCATCAGACCCGCTGCGTTCCACGCGATAACTGAACACGGCCTGGGTTTTGGCCAGCAAACGTATGTCGGCGCTTGGCAGGGCCAATTCGTAGATGTTGCCCACGCTGATGAGCGGCTCGCCGCGGACTTCAACGCTGATCGGTTCGCCGTCCAGCGTGGTGCCCTTGCCCAGGCCGATGATCACATCACCGATCCGGAAGTCGGGTGCGTCGACCAATACCTGCAAGGTCAGCGGCGCATCCCCCAGTTTGTCCATGTCCACAACGCTATTGAGGGCCTCTTTGACCATGGGAGGCGACAGGCGCGTGTTGCCGGTATCGACGGCAATCCCTACTGCGGCGCACCAGTCTTCGGAGCGATTGTCGACAATGTCGTGTACTTCAAAGGCTACGGCCAGGCTATCGGTATCGCCGGCGGCGAGGATGGTGGCCTTGTCGACATGGATGATCAGTGGATGGCCTTGCGGGTCATCGATGTGATCCTGGGTCACCCGTGGCGAATACACAAACCAGCCACCCCAGGTCAATTTGCAGCGGTCACCCACGGCCATGTTGGGGTAGGGCAACAGGCTGCTGCTGCCGGGTTTGGCCTGGATGATGATGTCGAGGCCGGTTTCGGCGGTTTCCTTGTCCACGCCATCGTTGATGATCCGCGGATCGATGTACATGTACAGCTCGGAATGCCCCGGGGCACTGCCGTTTTCATCCTTGCCGCCGGGCCGGTCGAGTTTGACGAAGATATCGACCGGAGGCAGCGAAGTTTCCGGAGTCTGTTGGAATACCTTGACCCGATATTGCAGCGTATAGGTCCCGGTCACGAAGCGCTGGGGCGGGACATACAGGGTGACACGCTCGCCGACATCCTCTGGCTTGACGAGGGTGTTCTGGTCGACCTGAATACCGTCGAGCAGCAGCTCGATGTGGTCACCTAAACCCATACGGTCCCAGGGTGGACAATAGACTTTCAGCCCCTTGTCGGGCGCCAGCAACTGCGCGGCGGCAATATTGATCCCCCACACCCCCCCCTCCAGGGCCGGCTGCGTACGGTCGGGTATTTCCAGTTGCCGCAGAGACTTTGGGGCCGGGAGGCGAGGGGGCTGAATAAGCATGCTGAAGACTCCAGAGTCGTGGGGAGGCAAAGAAGACGCTGGAAGTTATTTAGGGGCAGGGGGCGAGCGTTGGCTACTGTCAGAAATTACAGGTAAGGACGTATTTGCGATGAACGGTCGGGGGGCGGGTTTTGCGTGCCTGAAACGACTTCCCCGTAGGCGCTGCCGCAGGGTAGTCGACTCTGCGGTGAACCCCAACCTATGGCGAGGGAGTCTGCTCTCGCTGGGTCGCGCGGCGACTTCACCCCCCATTCAGCTCAACAAAAATGCAGCCTCACGCTGAGCTGACTGTTCAGTCGTTTCCATCGGCTTCCCGACAAACGGTAAGCAAACCTAGTATTTCTGACAGTAGTCAGCTTTTTCCGGCAGGCATCTAATTGGGTCACAAACGTTCCACGCCATCGTCAGTCAACGGCCCGTTTTATCTTCACGACTGCCCTGCGCGAGAACACTGTCCGCTCAATTGCCGTGGAGTTTCGCAATGGTGCCCCCAGAAGAGTCGTCGATGGATCCGCAACATGCACGCGGCGATGACGAACCAAGTCTTGTGGTTATTCCAGAACCGATTGTTCCGGATATCCTGAAAGACGAAGAGGGAAATGAGAGCCCGGACGGGCTATTACCTCGCGATGTATTGAATCGCGATTTGAAAATCACGATTCCGGCGTGGGATTTCTCGACAGAGCCGGAATTCGCAAAAGACGTCGTGTTGGTGGGCTTCAGGCGACGGGGGCTTCCCTTTGATGACGACACGGCGGGGGTGTTCCCGTTCGATATTCCCATTGATCCGGGTGACAAGATTGTTTCGGTGCCTCAAAGGGACCTGGAAGCTGGCGTTTACGACCTGTCGTACAAGCTCGTGATTGGTGGCAACGCAGCGGAATCGCTGAAAAAAACCATCACCGTCGATAGAGTGCCGCCGGATGACGGCCAGGAACCGGCGATGCTGGAGCTGCTGGATCTTGAGGGCGACATCACCGATGACTATTTGGACGAGCACGGTCAGGTTCGTTTCAAAGTACGCCTCTATCTGGACGTGAAGGCCCGTGACCGGGCGATTTATTACTGGACGGACACCGACACGCCACCGGGCTTCGAAACCGAAATCCGCGAGCAGGCGTTCAGTCAGTTTGATATCGATAACGACCAACTCATCATCACCGTCTACGCAGACGAAATTCGCCTGCGTGGTCATGGGCAGCGATACATCTATTATCGCTTGCGCGACTGGGCCGGAAACCGGGGACCGCGCTCGCGGTTGCTGCCTGTGTTCGTCGATCTGACCCCGGGGGCACCCATTCACAAGCCTCCGCGCATTCCCCTGTCGGACAGAGGCTTGATCGATCGTCAGCACGCCCGGGAGGGGGCGGTCAATCAAGGGGCGGTGACGGTCGAAATCGATGCCTATGACAATCCGTTGAGCGGCGATCAGGTACTGCTGGACTGGGATGGCACTGTTCTGCCGCCGCAGGATGTCGACCCGGCCAACTTTCCTTGCGTGATCCCTGTGCCGTGGAGTGCGCTCACAGCCAAGGGGCTGGGTCCGGCGACTGCTCGTGTCACTTACCGCGTGCGCACGGGGGGCGTCGATAGCAAACCATCAATGGAAACCCTGGTATCGGTGAACTTGACGGTGGCAGGCCAGGATCACCCCAATGCGCCGGCGTTGTTGAACCCCAAGCTTGCCTTGCTGGAGATCTACGGCGCCAACTCCAAGGTGCTGAACACATTGCTTACCGAAGATTTCGGCGAGGACGCCGACGGCTTCCTGACCTTGTTCGACGCACCTGAACGAGGACACACGATCGAAGTTTATTGGGGGAGCATCAGTACGCCCGTGGCGCAATACATCGTCCAGACCGGTGACGTTGCCGGCAAGAGAGTGCCGTTCAATATTCCATGGGCGGTCATTGACCAGGACCGGCTGAACCCGGCGTTGCCGGTCCATTACACCACCAGCAATGGCATCAACCGGCAGTTGGCTCCATCCACGCCCGTCAAGGTGTCGATCATCATTATCGAAGGTCTCCAAGAGCCTTCGTTCCCTGACGCTGGCATCGAAGGGACGCTTGACTGCTGTGCGAAACCGCGTCTTTGGGAGCGGGTGCGCGTGAGGATTGAAGGCAACCCGGCGTTTGACGAGAAGGACATCGTGACGTTGTTCTGGCAGGGATGCGCGGGACCGAATGGCACCACGCCCATTCCCGGGGCCGCGCAACCGTTCTTCACCACTTTGAGTGCGGATCAGGCAAGAAACGGTTTTGAAGTGCATGTGACCGATTACGAAAGATTGATAGCGCCGATGCAAAACCGGGGTTCGGCGTTATGTCATTACACCTTGAAAAAGTTTACGGGTGGGCAGGGTGTTTCAAAAAAAGATTTCGTGATTATCAATAGAACCATGCCCAGTGGTGCAGTGTGCTCACCCACTAATGAAACCTGTACGGAACCGTAACGGGTAATTGATTCATTAAAGTGCATTAGCCGGTTTTAGTCAGGACAGTCACGAGTATTTATTCGGGGCTGACAGAGAGTGTTGTGCCCGCGTTTTGGGCGTTCGTTGTTTGACAAAATCCCGGGCAGATAAAGCCCGTTTCTGAAGGAGCTGAAAAATGGCAAGTCGTCAACCATTGACGCCCGCTGAACAAAGCCGGGTCGATTATCTGAAAGTTCGCCGTGCTGTTACAAAAGTACCTGCACCCGTCATCAAAGTGCATCCAGATAACCCATTTCTAAGCGATACGTCGGATGATGAAACCAATCAGATTCCGCTGAGCCAGCAGGGAAAGCTTTTCAAGTGTCTGGTTCCGAGACCTGCGGAGGCTGGCGAAACGAAGCCGACACCGGGCTTCATTGATCTGACGTTTGACGGAAGTCCGATAGTCTCTACTCGATACAATTATGTGACGCCGCTGGACGCCGATATTCTTGAAATCGAAATGACGTTTCCTGTCGGATACACCGATAGGCCGGGGACACATGAGTTGGGATACTTTATCGATCAAGGCGGTAATGAGAGCAACTCTGAACCGTTGGAGTGCAATGTTGATAGAACTCCTCCGCACCCGTTTTTTCCGGTTGGACTTCCAGATGAAATAGTAAATGACGGTATTACCAAAAAATATCTGGACGACAATGATTTTGTAGCCATTAAGATTCCTGAGTATGGAGATATGAAGATTGGCGATTTTATAGAGTTGTTATATGGGGACTCGACAGTGTTGGCAGAGGTTGTCGATTCGGTCACCCGGACTGATACCATCAATGAGATCGTGCTTAGACTTACCGCTGAACAAGTATTCAAGCAAGATGAAGGTACTCACGCGCTTTTTTTCAGAGTCACCGACCGTAAGGGAAACCCAAGTACTTTTTCTCCACCAGTCCCCGTTACGGTCGTTCTGACAGATCCACCCGAGGGGCTGTTGCCCCTTGATATTCCGCTGCTTGACAAGGACGGTCTGGTCGATCTGGCGGATGCGCAAACGCCTTTGGGCGTGGGAATCTATGACGAATACACCCACTACTTGCCGGGAGATGAGTTGGTGGTGACCTACGACGGCATTCCGCAGATGGCGAAGCCCATCAACGGTTTCCCGGTTTACGTCGATATTTCATTCAAAGACGTGTTCAAAGACGACCCTGGTGAAAAAACTGTAGACGCCGAGTACCAAATCAAACGCGGCAGCACCTATTACCCGCCAACTCCGATTTCCAAAGAAGTTAAGGTTGATATGCGAAAGCCCGGTCTGCCGATTGATCCGAATAATCCAGACCCGACCAATCCAAATCTGGCGTTGGTGACGGTTCAGGGTGATTCCGGAGGCCCTGCCAATGAGTTGCGAGAAGCCGACAAAGATGGGGACGTTACTGTTACGGTCAATACCTATGGCGGCGCCAAGGAATATGACACCGTTCAACTTGAATATGCGGGCCAGCTTGTTTCTGAGGAGGATGGTGGCCTCGTTACGATTCCAGACGTTATCCCCACATCGCTTGAGTGGAAAGTGAAGTGGGACGTTATTGCGGCGGCAGGTAATGGTAATCCAAAGCACCCGATGGCTTACGTCATCGGTCATCCGCTGAACGACAACGTAGATATTTCAGAACCTCAGGAGGTGGATGTGGAGATTCAAGAGGACACTGTCCCTGATCCGGCATTTTTACACCTTGATCCCAATTATACTGACTGGCTGAACTGCAAAGCCTTGCGCCTGGATCCCATCGAGGGTGTGGTGGTCGAGGTGCGGGTCCCGGGCGGGGAATTGGCACTGGCGAATCAAGAGCTGACATTCACCTATCAGGGTTATACCGACGACGGCGGTGCAAACCCCAAACCCGAGACAGACGAGGAGGTGTTCTACACACCGACAGATCAGGAGGCCGCGTCCGGCTTCATTGTGAAGATCCCATACGCGCCCTTGCTCGCGACTCTGAATGCGTGGGGTGGCGTCAAATATAAGGCTGTCATTAACGGACGTGAGACGACCTCCAAACAGCATTTGGTCAGGGTGTACCTGGTCAATCCGGGTGATGGCGGAAGTTGCCCGTTGCCTACCTGATTCAATGCGTTTCAAAGGAAACACGGGAGGCCGCTACGCCTCCCGTGTCCTCGCTGAAACGGTTGCTGAAACAGGCGGATCATTCCTCGAGCGGGACAGGACTTTTCCGTCCGGATCTAGGACTTCTCCTACATTTTTGCTTGACCCGGATAGGTATTGTTCGCGCCTCTTACAGTCTTTTGGCGTTTCTTCTGAAAGATGTGAGGTGATGAACATTCAGGAAGCCACGTCATGAACAAAAACCATGTTTCGCTGCAAAAAAATGCTGCGGCAGGACTCTTTAAAATGCTGGTCGTGCTGCCAGCATTTTTTTTTACCGGCGGGCATTCTTTTGCCGCCGTTATTGTCGATAACGGCAATACGCTGAATATCGATGCAAGCACACCACAGAGCGATTATCTGGTACGCAACGCAAGTGTGCTGAACATCGCGGGGGCCACCACCCAGAGTCTGTCTGTCACGTCCGGATCAACGTTGAATATCAACGGCGCAACGGTCAATGCCGACAGTGGGCTGGTGGGTATCCGCATAACCGGCAGCACGGGTGATCTCACTCGCGCCATCGTGACCAGCGACTTTATGGGGCTGGCGGTCAATCGGTCTATCGGCTCGACCCTGGGCTCTACGGTCACTGCAACCGACAGTCAATTCAAGGGTGGGGAAATCGGTGCTCAGGTCACCGGCTTGAGCACGCTCACGCTCATCAACAGTCAGGTGACGGGCACAGGGGCTGACAGTACCGGCCTGAACATATTGGGGGGGGATGTACGCGCCTCCGCAAGCACGGTTATCAGCGGCGACAAGACCGGGGTGACTATGGGCAGGGATCCCTCGGGCCTGGGCAACAATTCACTGCGGCTCGAAAACGCCAGTGTGGAAGGCCGCACCGGTGATGCGATTCTTGTGGACAAGGGCATCAATGCCACCCTTGAGGTGTTGAACCAGTCTTCCCTGACGGGGGGCAACGGCAACGTGCTGACGGTGCAGGGCGCTTCCACCGCGGGCATGTCTGTCCGCGACAGCACGCTGCAAGGCAACGTCAACGTCACCGGCAACAGTACCGCCAATCTCACCTTCGATCAGGGCAACATGAAGGGCGATGTGCTGGTCGAAAGCGGTTCGACCGCCAACGTCACCCTGCAGAACAACTCGCAACTGACCGGCCGTCTCGACAAGGTCAACGGCGTGACCGTCAACAGCGGTTCTAGCTGGACCCTGACAGGCGCTGACACTGTAGAAACACTCGCCATGAATGGCGGGACGGTGCGCTTTGGTGCGCAGGATTTGCCAGATACCTTCTACCAGTTGAACGTCGGCACGCTGACCGGCTCTCCGGATGGTTCCAGTACGGTCGAAATGAAGGGCAATTTCGCCACCGGTCAGCACGACTTCCTCAATGTCACGGACGTTGCCAGCGGGCAATTCGGATTACTGGTGGCCGCTTCCGGTCTGGACGCGCTGAGCCCGCAGCAGTTGACCCTGGTGCACACCGCCGCCGGCGACGCGCAATTTGCCCTGAGAGGCGGGCATGTCGATCTGGGTACCTGGTCTTATAAACTTGATCGGCGAGAAGTGGGGGAGAGCGGTACGGAATGGTTTCTCGACCCGACCACCAAGACCATCAGCCCCGGGGCGAAATCGGTACTGGCGCTGTTCAACGCTCCGGTGACGCTGTTGTATGCCGAGGCGGGAACATTGCGCAGCCGCATGGGCGAGTTGCGTTTCAATGGGGGTGACACCGGCCTGTGGATGCGCACCTACGGCAACAAGTACAACATCAGCGCCGCTTCCGGCGTGGGTTATCAGCAGACCCAGCAAGGACTTTCTCTGGGGGCGGATACGCACCTGGGCGACAGTCTGTGGGTGGCCGGGATCATGGGCGGCTACAGCCATACCAACCTGGACGTCGCACAGGGGACTTCGGGTACGGTCGACAGCTACTATCTGGGCCCTTACGTGACCTGGATGAACAAGCAGAGCGGTTACTACTTTGATGCGCTGCTCAAGTTCAACCGCTTTCAGAACGATACGAAAGTCGGCATGAGCGATGGCACGCGGGCCAAGGGCAGTTATGACAACTCCGGCATAAGCGCCTCGGCGGAGTTCGGGCGTCAGATCACCCTGGGCAACGGCTACTACATCGGGCCGTACGGCAAACTGTCGACTGCGCTGATTCGCGGGCGCAGCTTCGACCTGGACAATGACATGCAGGCCGACGGCGATCGCAGCCGCTCGGTGCTGGGTGAAGCGGGAACCACGGTGGGCCGCAACTTCAACATGGGCAATGGCATGGTCGCCCAGCCTTATGTGCGCGTTGCGGTGCAGCACGAGTTCATCAATAACAACCGCGTGACGGTCAACGCTGATAATCAGTTCAACAACGACTTGTCTGGCACCCGTGGTGTGCTGGGCGCAGGCGTTGCAGTGGCATTGACCAAGGACCTGCAGGTGTATGCCGGTTACGACTACAGCCATGGCAAGTACATCGAGAAGCCGTATGAATTGACTGTCGGAGCGCGCTGGACGTGGTAAGCCGCGTCATGATGTGAATACCTGAAAACGCCTCGCACCTGCGGGGCGTTTTTTTGTGCTGGCCTGCCGGGCAACCCGCTGTCCGGGCCGGCGGGTTGACCTGACACCTGCGACTCAGGTGAATCGCAACACGTTGATTTCCTGATGCCCGGACTCATGCGTGCCCCGCCAGTGCGGCCCGTCACGGGAAACGCGGTAGAACAGATTCAGTGCACCGTTCTCCAGCACCCGCAGATGTTTTCCCGGCACGTACAAGGTCACGAGATGATTTTCCACGTCCTGCGGGCTGACGATGTGCCGAGCCTCATACAAGTAGGGAATGCCATTGGCCTTGGTGCCCAGCCAGGCCATGTTGACGATATCGTCCGTGGTCATCCCCGGGTACTGAATGTTCACAGTGGCCGATGTGATATCGGCGCTCACCGTATTACCCGCGGCTTCGGTTAAGACCGGCGCGGGGATCCAGCCTTCCACCCTGGCGAGTTCGTGCCTGGAGGGGAGCGCAGAGCCATCGTCCTTTTTGTAGCGCACATACGATACGTCTGCGGTTCCCATGGCAATCGCCCGGACCTGCGCATTCGGAATCTGAAACATGAGGATGCTGGGAAAGCTTTCCACCCTCTGGGATTGTCGGTTGGGCAACGGAGCACCGGTGGGTGGTGTGCCTACCCAGGTCATGGTGACGGTGTCACCCACCTCGAAATCACTGGTGGAGGCGCGAACATGCACGTTGACATCGCGATTGTTCAATTTGTCGAGATCAATGATGCCGTTGACTGACTCCTGGATAATCGGCTCATCCAGCTGCCGGATTCCGGACATGACTTTGACTGGGGTCCTCAGCGACCACTTCTCGGAGTGGTTGAATACCTCGTCATGGATCCCGTAATGCACCACCTGCGCGTTGCCGTCGCCACCGGCCACAATATCGTCCTTGTGTGCGGTGATCTCGATAGGTGCCGTGCCGGCTGCTTCATCGGCGCTGACGGTATGAGGTGGCAAGAAGGCATTGCCCCATTGCACCTGGATAACGTCGCGCACGGCGATGTTCGGGTAGCGAGGAATAACCATCGGCACACCATTGGCTGCCCAAACCGCATCCACACCGTTAACGATGACGTCACGCGGCAGCTGCACGATGTGCAATTTTGCATGTCCGGGCAAATGGGGCTTATCGTCTTTGCCGCCTGGCAGATCCAGCTTCACCAGTATTCGCAAGGGCGTGGCGGGCTCGTCGGGGCTGGTGCTGCCTGCGCGGGTCAGTACGTAGTAGACCTCGTCGACCCAGCCGGGAAGGATGTTCGTCACAGGCAGGAAGAAAAACACCGGTTGGTTGCTGCCGTCTTCGTCGTCCTGCAGAACCCGGGTAAAGATCTTGTGGTCCTTGCCCCAATAGATATCGAGCGTGTCACCTTTGCGCATGGGTTCGGCGTAGGCATCGACGGAGCAGAACAAACCGTCGGGAAACTGGTAGTAGGTTTTGCAGTTTATACCGCCGTCCCCATTGACGATCGGCTCTATCATGGCCGAAATCCGCAAGGGACGCAGTTTCAGCCCCGGAATCTCAGTCTGCAAGCGTGGAAACAGGAAGGAGTGAAAGTGCGTCATGACGAAAAACCTCAGCGAAGGACAGGTGGCTCTGCGAGGAAGGCGTTGATTGATTGGGCCTGATATGGCGAGTGCTGCCAACTGTCAGAAATAACAGGTAGGAGGTTTTGTCCGACGAGCGGTCAGTGGCAGGGCACTTGGATAACTGGCTCGAAACACACGCAATAGACGGCCTGAGGCGCTGTATCGGGGATAAATGCAGAGGTAGCGGGAGCGGCGGTATTCAGGATTTATCCAAAGTCTTTTGCCGAAGGATGTACACCGTCACCAACACCGCACTGGTCAACATGAACCCCCGCGCCCACGGCAGTGGCACCAGGTAGCACGAGAACAGAATGCTCGCCCACATCAGCCCGATCGCGTAGACCTTGCCCTTGAGCGGAATGCCGTTGCCGTCGAGGTAGTCGCGGATCCATGGCCCGAGCTTCGGGTGCTCGACCAGCCATTGATAGAAACGCGGAGAGCTGCGGGCGAAACAGGCGGCCGCCAGCAAAAGGAAAGGGGTGGTGGGCAGAACCGGCAGGAAAATCCCGATCACCCCCAATGCCACGCTGAGCCAGCCGACGGCCAGCAGGAAGTAGCGCAACATCAGGGAGCGGTTGCCTATGGGGTTGTCCATAGGCCGGATCTTAGTGGTGACGTGGCTTGAGGATCGCCGGTTTTTCGTCTGGCGCCTGGCACAGCAGGTACAGCGCGGTCAGGGCTTCCGGGATCTGCACGATCATGTCGTCCATCAGGTTGGCGTCCTTGGCGATGTCTTCGAACTCTGGCTGCTCGTCGAACAAGCCCGAACCGACCATGATCGGCAGGAGCATTTCGCTGACTTCTTCTTCAGCGGTTTCGAACCAGGCCGCTTCACGCAGGAATACGCCTTCCATGAAGCCGATGCACCAGCCGCGCAGTTCAGAGTCGTCCGGCTCGTCGCCCAGGTCCAGGTCACACGGCAGTTCGAATTCTTCGTCGGACGCCAATTGGCGGGCGATGTGTGCCTTGAGACCAATCAGGGTGGCTTCGATTTCTTCGCGCTGGGCTTCGCTGCTGTAATGCGGCTCTTCGGCGAACAGGGCGTCGATCCACTCACGCTCCGGTACGTCTTCTGCACAGATTGACAGGGCGGTCAGGTAACCGTGGGCGGCCACGTAATCCAGCGCCTCTTCGTGCAGCTCGTCGGCGTCGAGAAAGACTTGCAGGCGGGTTAGTTGCTCAGCGAAGGACATTACGGGGCTACCTTGGGGGAATAAACAATGCGGGAATTCTAGGCCTTCTTGAGCGCTCAAGCCAGCCGCACGGCAGATTTGCCGCAATTACAGGCAACACGAATATCCCACAGGGTTTTCGTGTTGGCGGCTAGCGGAGTCTTATCAGCGGCACCCCCTGCCGGGGAGGGCTCGGGTATACTGCCGCGTTTTGCGCTCCCTGCTCGTATTGCGGTGGTCTGGCAATGCGCTCTTACGTTTTGTTTAAGCAGATGTGGCTGTCCTGAACCAGCCTGTGCAGGGATGTTTCGGTAGATTTTTGGAGTTTTTATGCTCGAACAGGCTCAACGCGTCCTCAAGGACATCTTCGGCTACGACAGTTTCCGTGGCCGTCAGGGTGCAATCATTGAGCGCGTGGCCAGCGGCGGTGATGCGCTGGTGCTGATGCCTACCGGTGGCGGCAAGTCCTTGTGCTTCCAGGTCCCGGCGTTGCTGCGCGAAGGCCTGGCGGTGGTCGTGTCGCCGTTGATCGCGCTGATGGACGATCAGGTCGCCACCCTCGAAGAGCTGGGCGTGGCCGCTGCGGCGCTGAACTCCACGTTGAGCGCCGAACAGCAGCGCGACCTCGCGGCGCGGATCAAGCGTGGTGAAGTGAAGATGCTCTATCTGGCGCCCGAGCGTCTGGTGCAGCCGCGCATGCTGTCGTTCCTGCAAGGCTTGAACATCGCCCTGTTCGCCATCGACGAAGCGCACTGCGTGTCGCAATGGGGCCATGATTTCCGCCCGGAATACCTGCAACTGGGCCAGTTGGCGGAAATGTTCCCCGACGTACCGCGCATCGCCCTGACTGCCACCGCCGACAAGCGTACCCGCGAAGAAATCGTCACCCGCCTGCACTTGCAGAACGCCGAGCGTTTCCTGTCGAGCTTCGACCGCCCGAACATCTTCTACCGCATCGTGCCCAAGGAGCAGCCGCGCAAGCAGTTGCTGGCGTTCCTTGCCGAACGCCGCAGCGATGCCGGCATCGTCTACTGCCTGTCGCGCAAGAAGGTCGAGGAAGTCGCCGCGTTCCTCAGCGAGCAGGGCTTCCCGGCGCTGCCGTATCACGCCGGTTTGCCCAACGATTTGCGCGCCTATCACCAGAAGCGCTTCCTCAACGAGGAAGGCCTGATCATGGTCGCCACCGTGGCGTTCGGTATGGGCATCGACAAGCCCAACGTGCGTTTCGTCGCGCACCTCGATCTGCCGAAATCCCTTGAGGCCTATTATCAGGAAACCGGTCGCGGCGGCCGTGATGGCCTGCCGGCGGACGCGTGGATGGCCTACGGTCTGCAAGACGTGGTGATGCTCAAGCAGATGCTGCAGAACTCCGAAGGCGATGAGCGCCACAAGCGTCTGGAGCAGCACAAGCTCGACGCCATGCTCTCGCTCTGCGAAGAAACCCGCTGCCGCCGGCAGACCCTGCTGGCGTACTTCGACGAAGACATGCCCGAGCCGTGCGGCCACTGCGACAACTGCGTCGACGGCGTGCAGACCTGGGACGCCACCGAGCCGGCGCGCCAGGCACTGTCGGCGATCTATCGCACCGGCCAGCGCTATGGCGTCGGCCATCTGGTGGACGTGTTGCTGGGCAAGGACAACGAGAAGGTCCGCAGCTTTGGCCATCAGCACCTGTCGGTGTACGGCGTCGGCAAGGCGCTGAGCGAGAGCGAGTGGCGCTCACTGTTCCGGCAACTGGTGGCGCGTGGTCTGGCAGACGTCGATCATGAAGGCTACGGTGGCCTGCGCCTGAGCGATACCTGCCGGCCATTGCTCAAGGGCGAAGTGAGCCTGGAGCTGCGCCGCGACCTCAAGCCGCAAGTCACCGCCAAGACCGCCAGCAAGAGTCCGGCCAGTCAGCTGGTGCGTGGCGAAGAGCGCGAACAGTGGGAAGCCTTGCGTGCACTGCGGCGCAAACTCGCCGAAGAGCATGGCGTGCCGCCGTACGTCATCTTCCCCGACTCGACCCTGCTGGAAATGCTCCGTAGCCAGCCGACCTCGCTGGCCGACATGGCGCGGGTCAGCGGTGTTGGTGCGCGCAAGCTGGAACGTTACGGCGAAGCCTTCCTCGAAGTGCTCGGCGGCGAGGCCGAGGCGCCGAAAGTGGTGGCCGATGTGCGTCACGAACTGATCACCCTGGCCCGCGCCGGCATGACCCCGATGCAGATCGCCGGGCAGTTGCAATGCTCGGAAAAGAACGTCTACACGATGCTCGCCGAGGCCATTGGCAAACAGCAATTGTCGCTGGAGCAGGCGCTCGACTTGCCTGAAGAACTGATGGGCGAAGTGCAGGACGCGTTCCTCGACGGCGAGGGCGAGTTGCCGTCGGTCGCCGAAGTGGCCGAGCTGTTTGCCGGTCGGGTTCCGGAAGGCGTTCTTTACTGCGTAAGGGCTGCGCTGCAATCGGAATTCGAAATGTAAGAGGGCGATTGCGCCAACCGTCAGGCAGTTGTAACGATTCAGTACAGGTCGGCTCTTGCCTATAGCCAAATGTCATGCTTAGCTGACTAATAATTAGTTTTTCTCTATTTGTCAGTCTACTCATGAGTGTTTTATGCCGTTAACCGATCAACACCGCTTTGGCATGCAATTGGCCCAGATGTCTCGTGGCTGGCGTGCCGAACTGGATCGCCGGCTGGCCGGTCTGGGCTTGTCCCAGGCGCGCTGGCTGGTGCTGCTGCATCTGGCGCGTTTCGAAGACGCGCCGACCCAACGTGAGCTGGCGCAAAGCGTCGGTGTCGAAGGGCCGACCCTCGCGCGCTTGCTCGACAGCCTGGAAAGCCAGGGCCTGGTGCAACGTCAGTCGGTGATGGAAGACCGCCGGGCGAAAAAAATCGTGCTCTGCGCCCCGGCGCTGCCGCTGATCGAACAAATCGAAACCATCGCTACACAGTTGCGTCACGAATTGTTCGAAGGCGTCGACGAGGCGGATCTGAAGGTGTGCATGCGCGTTCACGGGCACATTCTGGGCAACCTGGAAAAATCTTGAGGCATAAACCGCGCGCCGGTTTTTTGAGGGATCGCGCAGAGCAGACTATAAGAACTACTGGGCAATATCGTGTTCGTACCGGATGTGCGAACGCATAGAAACCGGTTTTGCTTATTTAAGGGATGCTCATGCTCGCAAGTCGGCACGTTGTACTGCGCGGTGGCGCCAGATGGCTGCTGGTCGCTGGTGTATTCAGCTATTCGACCTGGTCGATGGCGCTGGGGTTGGGGGACATTACCGTCCATTCGGCCCTCAATCAGCCGCTCAAGGCCGACATCGCCCTGGTGGATGCCGCGGGCCTCAGTGCCGGCGACCTCTCGGCCAGCCTGGCCACCGCGGATGAATTCGGCCGGGCCGGGGTCGAGCGGGTGTTCTTCCTCAATGACCTCAGGTTCACTCCGATCCTGCATGGCAATCGCCAGATGATCCGGGTGACCTCGCGCAAACCGGTCAATGAACCTTTTCTGAATTTTCTGGTGCAGCTCGATCAGCCCAATGGCCGCCTGCTGCGCGAGTACACGCTGCTGATCGATCCACCCGGATCGCCGAGTATCGTGCCGGCCACCTACGAGCCCGATCCACGTCCGCAATCTTCTGAATTTCCCACCGTCGAACCTGCCACGGCGGCGCCTCAGGCTGCTCAGGGCAAGCGCGACGCCGCCCCTTCAGCGCCACCCGCTCCGGCGGCGCCAGCCAACGATGCCGTGGCCGAGCAATTGGCGGCCAGCGTGTTGCTCAATCAGCAGTTGCAGAAGACCGTGGACGAACTCAACGCCAGACTGCAGGCGCAAGATGTGCAGATTGCCGACGGCAAAAAGCAGGTCAGTGATCTGCAAACGCGTTTGAGCGAATTGCGAAAGCCAGCGGCACCGGCCGTTACGCCGCCAACACCCGCGCCGGTCACCACCGCGCCTGAAGCTGCCGACGATGGCCTCAACTGGCCGCTGCTCGGTGGCTTGCTGATGCTGCTGGGATTATTGGGTACCGGGTTGTTCGTACGACGTCGCCGGCAACTGGCTGAGGGCGCGGCGCCACTGGCAGCTCTGCCGGCAGATCGGCAAGCAGATCCTGAAGACCCGCCAGCCACTCAATCGGCGAGCATCCGCGCAGCCACCGAACACCGTGAAGAACCGGCGGCCGGCGATGTGCTGGAGGCGGTGGGGATCTATCTGGCTTATGGGCGTTTGAGTGAGGCGGTCGGGTTGTTGCGCAATGCCATGGACAAGGAGCCCGAGCGCACCGAATTGGGTGTGCAATTGCTCGAAGTGCTGGGGCGGCAGGGCGACAGCGCTGCTTATGAACAACAGGAACATCGCCTGCGTGATGCCGGGGTGGATCCTCAGCAACTGGCCGCGATCCGTGAACGGCATCCAAAATTGACCGGCGCTGCGCCGATAACCCCGGCAGTGCCGATGGTCGCTGCCGCAGCGGTGGCGCAGGCGCCCGAGGATGATTTCGAATTGAATCTGGGTGAGCTGTCGATGGCGTCCAGTTGGGATCTTGAGGGCAGTCGCTCTGCACCTGAGCAGCACCCGGATCTGTCTGCATCGAACTCAGGACTTGAGATCCTGCCAGCAGACTTCGAGTTACCCGAAACCGGGGCCAGCGAAGAGGCGGAGCTGGAGTGGATCCCCGAACCGGACGCGCAGCCGCTGGACGATGACTTTCTCAATGCGTTCGGCGATCCTCCGTCCACTCTGGCGCTGGAGCCGCTGAGCTTGCAGGAGCCGGAACCTGCTGTCGGGTCAGTGAAACTCGAACAGGCACAGACCTGCATTGATGATGGGGATATCGACAGCGCGATTGCCTTGCTTAATGAGTTGCTCAAGGAAGGGGATGAACCCCTCAAGCAAACGGCGCGGACGTTATTGGCGGGGATTCGCTGAAGGTTGAGTCAGCGGAATTGTTCGCTGACTGAACTATCGCCTTCGCGAGCAAGCCCGCTCCCACAGTTGGAATGCGTTTCAGTGTGGGAGCGGGCTTGCTCGCGAAGGCGGCCTGGCAGGCAATATAGATCCACCTGAATGATCAGAACGTCTGCCCCAGATTCAGATAAACCGCCTGCTCGTTCGCATCATTCAAGCCATAGGTGAAGTTCAGCGGCCCCAACGGCGTATCGAAGCCGATAAACACACTGGCGGCATTGATGTAGCCGCTGTCGAATTCATTGTCGTTGTTCCACGCCCGCCCACGCTCCAGCGAAGCCCCGGCATACAGCGGGAAGTCCAGCGGCAGATAGGAACGCGGCGTCAACCGGCGGTAATACACCGCGCGCATCAGGCTGACGTTCTGCCCGGAAATCGAATCCTCGCGAAAGCCCGACAACTGTCGCGCACCGCCGAGCAGGAAGCTCGACGTCACCACGTTGGCATCGTCCAGCGTTCGGCCATAACGGCCGCCGAGAATCAGCGTATCCGGGCCATGGCTCATGGCTTTATCGAGCTTGAATTCCCACTGCCGGTAGCGCGTGTCCGAGCCGAGGCCCGGTTCGAATTGCATCAGGGTCAGGCTGACGTCCTTGCCCTCGTGGGGGAAGTAGACATTGTCCAGCGAGTCGAACGAGTACTTCAGCGAGTAGAACCCTTCGGTGAAGTTTTCTCTCGGCAGGTCCTGATCGCCGATGCGCACATCCGCTTTGCCCCAGGCCTCGCCGACCCCGAAGCGGATTTCACCGTTATTGCCGATCTGCCGGCCGAAATTGAGGCCGAAACCGTAGCGTTCGACGCGATATTGGGCGATCGGGTCGTTGTCGAGCACAGCATCGACGTTCTGCGCTTCAAACGCAGCATACGGGGCGACGAAGTAGCGCGAGCCAACGTCCAGCGGCTGATAGAACTCGGTGTAGAGCTCCTGTTTGTCGCCGATTTGTGCGCGGGTCAGCCATTCCGCGCCGAGGCGGTTGATGCCGTTGATGCGGTAGCTGGCGCCGAGATTGAAGGCGCTGTCACCGCGCATATCGTCTGACAGGTTCAGGCCGACCCGCAGGTAATCGGTGCCGCTGCGTTTGCCCCGGGCGCTGATCACCAGCGTGTGATCCTGGCCCTTGTGCACCACGCGGTACTGCACCTGTTCGAAGTAATCCAGGCCGTACAGCGTACCCATGTCCGAGTGCAGTCGGCCCAGGTCCAGCGGCTCGCCGATCGGCTGACGGATGTAATAGCGAATCACCTCATCGCCGACTTTCGAGTCGTTCTCGACCCTGATCGCGGTGATGATCGGCGTGCGCTGGCCCGGGGCGCGGGCGGCATTGAGTTCGGCGTCTTGAGATTGCTGAGGTTTCAGCTGAGCGAGGCGGGCGTCGAGAATCCGTGTGGCGCGGTAACCGGCGTCGATCATTTCCTGGGCCTTGCCGAAATCGGTCACGCCGAATGCCGCCAGCGCTGGCTGGATCAGCACGTCGCTGGGTTTGAGGGCGGCCAGTTGCTCTTCGGAGTTGCGCCGGGTCATCAGGGTGATCGACTGGTTCAGCACATCGACCACGGTCGTCAGTTGTTTGCGGTTGCGCAGTGGCGTGCCGATGTCGACCACGATTGCCACGTCGACGCCCATTTCCCGCGCGACGTCGAGCGGGATGTTGTCAGTCATGCCACCGTCCACCAGCAGCCGTCCGTCCAGTTCGACCGGGGCAAACACCGCCGGAATCGACATGCTGGCGCGGATCACCTGCGGCAGGTGGCCTTTGCGGAACACCACTTTTTCGCCATTGGCGATGTCGGTGGCCACGGCGCGGAACGGGATCGGCAGTTTGTCGAAGTCGCGGGTATCACTGGTGTGCGCTAGCAGGCTTTCCAGCATCAGCGCCAGGTTCTGGCCCTGAATCACCCCCAGCGGCAGGCCGAGGCTACCGTCATCGCGAAAACTCAGCTGCTGTTTCACCAGAAAGTCGCGGTCGTCCTGCTTGCGGCGAAACGGCACGTCTTCGCGTGGCGGCGCGTCGGACAGCGCCTGTTGCCAGTCGATGTTCAGCGCGAGTTTTTCCAGTTCATCGATCTTGTAGCCCGAGGCATACAGGCCACCGACCACCGCGCCCATGCTGGTGCCGGCAATCGCATCGATCTTGATGCCTTGCTCCTCAAGCGCCTTGAGCACGCCGATGTGCGCCAGGCCACGGGCGGCGCCACCGGACAGCACCAGGCCGACTTTCGGGCGGGGCGCTTCGGCGGCATGCACGGTGACATTAGCAAAGAGGGGCAGGAAGCCAAGCAGCAGGCAGAACAGCAAACGGCGCATGGTGAGTCTCGGGGCAAGCGATAAAGCCGGCTATTATAGCGGCGCCCTCTGTCTCAGGAGTTTCAGCGAACATGTCTGCTGCAAAACCGGAAATCGTCATCACTTATTGCACCCAATGCCAGTGGCTGCTGCGCGCCGCGTGGCTGGCGCAGGAGCTGCTCAGCACTTTCGGCGATGACCTCGGCAAGGTCTCGCTGGTGCCCGGCACCGGCGGGGTGTTTCACATCAGCTGCGACGACGTGCAGATCTGGGAGCGCAAGGCCGACGGTGGTTTTCCAGAGGCCAAGGTGCTCAAGCAGCGGGTGCGCGATCAGATCGACCCTGAGCGCGACCTCGGCCACAATGATCGCACTCAGTGAGACGCGGCTTCGGCAGCCACGGTTTTCTTGTCGGCACTGCCTGACATCCGCGCCGAGACCACGATGGCGATGATGATCAGCGCCCCCCCGATCAGCATGCGCACGGTCGGGTTTTCATCGAACAGCAACCAGGCGACGGTGATTCCGTAGACCGGCTCCATGGCGAACACCACGGCGGCGGTGCGCGCCTTGATCACCGCGAGGCTGGCGACAAACAGGCTGTGGGCGACACCGGTGCAGAACACTCCGAGCAGGCCGATCCACAGCCAGTCCAGCGCTCGCACTTCGCTCAGTTGCGGGGCAGCGACCGGCAGCAGACACAGCGCCACCACCACGTTCTGGCACAGCGCGGCCTGCACCGCCGGAATCCGTCCAGAGCTGGCGCGGTTGGTCAGCGACAGCAGGGCGAACAGCAAGCCCGACAGCACCGCCCAGAGCAACCCGGTGGTGGCGCCGCTGGCCAGATCGAACGCCGGGGTCACCAGCACCAAACCGACGCTGACCAGCACCACCAGCACGATTTCATTGGCGCGGATGCGTTCGCGGAAAATCAGCCCTTCGAGAATCACCGTGAACGCCGGGAAACTGGTAAAGCCCAGGGTCGCGATGGCCACGCCGGCGACCTTCACCGCGATGAAAAAACTCACCCAGTGCCCGGCCAGCAACACGCCGCTGAGCGCCAGACGCCGCCAGTCGACCGCCTGCAGTGTCCGCCAGCCGTGCTGACTGGCGAAGCGGGCAAAAAAGGCCAGGGCGAGCACGGCAAACGCTGCACGTCCGAAGACGATCACCGCCGGCGAGGCGGCCGCGAGTTTGCCGAACACACCGGTCAGACCGAACATTAAAGCGCCGATATGCAGGGCGCCGAGGGCGGTACGCGGAGTCATTGCAATCCTTAATCCGAACACGGTTTCAATGTTGCCCATTGAAACGTGTTGCGGCGCAGAAGTCTGTCGGCGAACTAGCGTTTTTTGTCGCAGGAGTCGCGGCGCAACTGCCCCGGCGAAGCGCCGAACTCGCGCAACACCGCCGCCGCGAACGCGCTTTGCGAACTGTAGCCGACCCGACTGGCGATCTCACCGATCGGCAGTGCCGTGTCGCGCAGCAGGCAAACCGCCTTGTGCAGCCGCCGGCTGCGAATGTAGTCCATCGGCGTCTGCCCGCATTCCGCCATGAACCGTGCGTGCAGCCGGGCGCTGGACAGCCCGGCGATCTGCGCCAGATCGGCCACCTGCAGCGGGTAGGCGGCGTATTGTTCGATGTGCGCATCCAGCGCTGCGTAGGGCAGGCGCCGCGCCGAATGTTCGGCAGGTCTGGCGTGATTCAGGCTGGCCAGCAGCAACACTGCGCCTTGCTGGGCGATCAGCGGATCGCTGACTGGGCTGTGCGCCAGCCAGTGGACCAACTGGCTTTGCCCGGCATCAAGCGACAACCGCGCAGGCTGGTCGAGCAAGCGCTGACTGGCGTCGGCGTGCTCGCCCAGCGAATCGTTCAGCCATGGCCCGTCGGGTACGTCCAGCACCAGACAACGGCTGCCATCGGGGCTGCCGCAGGCATGATGCGCGCCACCGGGGACGACCACGAAACTCTGCTGACGCACCTGGCTGCCCTGACCCTCGACTTCGAAATCCAGCGCGCCGGACAGCCCGAACACCAGTTGCGCGTGGTCGTGGCTGTGGACGATCAGGTCGTGGGTGTATTGGCGCAGGGTGAGGATCGGGCGCATGGAAGAAGTCTCCGAAGTGAGCGCCAGTCTACACCGGGGCGACGGGCTTGCGCGCTGTCACACGACTGACGCCTGTCTGTCATGGTCGATTCACCCGGCACGTGCACAGTGGCGAAAACATCGCAGAGGGTTGCCCATGACCAGCGCCGAGCTCGCCAGACCCAGCCGCAAACAACGGGTGCGTACCTTGTGGATTTCCGACGTGCACCTGGGCACGCGGGATTGCCAGGCCGAGCACTTGTCGCAATTTCTCAAGGGCTACCACGCCGACAAGATCTATCTGGTCGGTGACATCATCGACGGCTGGAAGCTGCGCGGTGGCATGTACTGGCCGCAGGCGCACACCAACGTGATCCGCCGCTTGCTGACCATGAGCAAGCGCGGCACCGAGGTGATCTACGTCACCGGCAACCACGATGAGTTCCTGCGCCGTTATTCGAAGCTGATCCTCGGCAACATCCAGTTGGTCGACGAGGCCGTTCACGTCACGGCGGATGGCCGGCACCTGCTGGTGATCCATGGCGACCAGTTCGACGTGATCACCCGTTATCACCGCTGGTTGGCCTTTCTTGGCGACTCTGCCTACGAATTCACCTTGACCCTCAACCGCTGGCTCAACCACTGGCGAGCGCGTTATGGCTACGGCTACTGGTCGTTGTCGGCGTACCTCAAGCACAAGGTGAAGACGGCTGTGAGCTTCATCAGCGACTTCGAAGAAGCCATCGCCCACGAATGCGTGAAACGCGAATTGCACGGCGTAGTGTGCGGGCATATTCACCATGCCGAGATTCGTAAAGTCGGTGAGGTGGATTACCTCAACTGCGGCGATTGGGTGGAGTCGTGCACGGCGTTGATCGAGCACTGGGATGGCACGATCGAGCTGTATCGCCTGGCGGATGCACAGGCGCGGGAGGCGCAGCTCAAGGCGGCCAAGGTTGCCGAGATTGCCTAGACCCCAGATATCTCCTGTGGGAGGGGGCTTGCTCCCGAATGCGGTGTATCAGTAAGTATATGTTTATCTGACACACCGCCTTCGGGAGCAAGCCCCCTCCCACATTGATCTGTGGTGTTCTCAGGCCGGGGCGTGTTCTTCCATCGCCGCCTTGTAGATCGAGTGCTTCGGCTGGGCAAACAGCCGCTCCATCATCGGCTCGAAGAAGCTCAGCGGCAGGGTTTCATAGGCCGGGTCGAACGCCGCCGCATCGTACCTGGCGCAAAATTCCGCCGTGGCCTGATACTGCGGATGCGCGGCGAATTGCTCGCGCAGATGCCGATCCATGCCCAGGTGATGGAAGAAGTAATAACCCTGAAAGATCCCGTGCTTCTCGACCATCCACAGATTCTCGGCACTGACGAACGGTTTGAGAATCGCCGCCGCGATGTCCGGGTGATTGTAGGAGCCGAGGGTGTCGCCAATATCATGCAGCAGCGCACAGACCACATATTCCTCGTCACGACCATCGCGATAGGCGCGGGTCGCGGTTTGCAGCGAATGGGTCAGGCGATCCACCGGGAAGCCGCCGAAATCGCCTTCGAGCAACTTCAGGTGCGCGATGACCCGCGACGGCAATTGCCGAGCGTAGGCGCTGAAGTCGGCGGCGATGATCGCCCAGTCTTCCTGCGTGCCGTCTTGCATGTGAGTGAAGCGGGCATTGGCGTTCATCGGCAAGCCTCCTGGTGGGTCGGGTTTCAGAACGCCACGCGGCCGAGGATCATGTCGCGGTACATGACGAAATCGCCGAGCAGACTGTACAGCGGATGCTGGAAAGTCGCCGGACGGTTCTTTTCAAAGAAGAAGTGGCCGACCCAGGCAAAGCTGTAACCGGCCAGCGGCAGGGCCAACAACAGCAGCCAAGCGCCTTTGGCGATGGTCATGGCCAGAATGAAAATCACCAGCGTGGTGCCGATGAAATGCAATCGTCGGCAGGTACTGTTGGCGTGTTCGCTGAGGTAATACGGGTAGAACTCGGCGAAAGTATTGAATTGCTTGATGTTTTCCACGACTGCGATCTCTGTGGTTATTGTTCTGACGGCAAGTTGTTCGGCGGGTAGCTTATTTGAGTCTAGAGTGAACACTGGCATCAGCCAGTGACAATGGGCGCCACTTTAGTATCCTTCGCAAATCGGGTCGTAACATGCGATCCATCATGTAAAAGAATAACGCCATGAGCGAACGAACGACTTCTGCAAGCTGGGCGATGGGGATTGTCAAAGCATTGGAGATGGACGGCCTGGATTGCCGGGTACTGTTCAAGCAACTGGGGCTCGATTACGCCGCCCTGAATGATCCGGATGCGCGCTTCCCGCAAGATTCCATGACCCGCCTCTGGCAACGGGCGGTCGAGCTGTCCGGCAACCCGGCGATCGGCCTGAACATGGGCAAGGTGGTGCGCCCGGCCTCGTTCCACGTTGCCGGCTACGCCTTGATGTCGAGCAACACCCTGGCCGAAGGCTTCCAACGCCTGGTGCGTTATCAGCGGATTATCGCCGAGAGCGCCGACCTGAGTTTTCGTCTGCTCGAAGAAGGCTATGCGCTGATTCTGACGGTGCATGGCGATCACCTGCCGCCAACCCGGCAGAGCGCCGAAGCCTCGCTGGCCTGTGCGCTTGGCCTGTGCGGCTGGTTGACCGGACGCACCCTGCACCCGGTCAAAGTGCTGTTTCAGGGTGACGAACCCGCAGACCTGCAACCCTACCGACAAGCCTTCCACGCGCCGCTGATGTTCAACGCGCCGTACGATGCGCTGATTTTCGAACGCGCCGACATGGAAGCACCGCTGCCCACCGCCAACGAAGCCATGGCGCTGCTGCACGACCGGTTTGCCGGGGAATACCTGGCGCGATTCTCTGAAAGCCGCGTGACCCACAAGGCGCGCCAGGTGTTATGCCGTTTACTGCCGCAGGGCGAACCCAAGCGCGATACCGTGGCGCAGACCCTGCATCTGTCGCAGCGCACCTTGCAGCGCCGTTTGCAGGAGGAGGGCACCAGTTTTCAGCAGTTGCTCGACGACACCCGCCGCGAACTGGCCGAGCAGTATCTGGCGCAGCCGAACATGACCTTGCTGGAGATTGCCTATCTGCTGGGGTTTGCCGATCCGAGCAACTTCTTCCGTGCGTTCCGCCGCTGGTTCGACACCACGCCCGGCGATTACCGGGCGCGGCTGTTGCAGGCGCCGGTCAGTGACGCCAAAAGGCCGGAATACACAGCACAAACACCGTAATGATCTCCAGTCGGCCGAGCAGCATGCCGAACGACAGGATCCACTTCGCGGCATCCGGCAGGGTGGCGAAGTTGCCCGCCGGGCCGATGGTCTCGCCCAGGCCCGGGCCGACGCCGGACACGGTGCTGGCAGCGCCGGTCAACGCGGTCATCCAGTCGACGCCGAGCAGCGACAGCAGCAGGGCGATCACGCAGATGGTGATGGCGAAGAAGAACGAAAAGGTCAGGATCGAACGCACGATCTCTTCGTCGAGACGGTGGCCGTTGTACTTTTGCTTGATCACCGCGCGCGGGTGAATCAGCTGGTTAAGGTTGGCCTTGAGCAGGATGTAGGCGACCTGGAAACGGAAGATCTTGATCCCGCCCGCCGTCGAGCCGGAGCAGCCGCCGACAAAGCCCAGATAGAAAAACAGCATCAGCGAGAAATTGCCCCACAGGCTGTAGTCGCCGAGGGCAAAACCAGTGGTGGTGACCACCGACGTTACGTTCAGCGCCACGTGCCGCAGCGCTTCCAGCCAGTGCAGCTTGGTGGTCCACCAATACCAGGTGCCGAGCACTAGCCAGGTCACCAGCAACATGCCGAGCAAACCCTGCACCTGCTGATCCTTGATCAGTGCCCGACGGTTGCCGCGCATGGTCGCCACATACAGGGTGAACGGCAGGCTGCCGAGGATCATGATTACCACCGCGACCCAGTGCACCGCCGGTTGCGTCCACTTCGCCAGGGACTGGTCGGAGGTCGAGAAACCGCCGGTGGAAATCGCCGACATCGCGTGGTTGATCGCATCGAACGGGCTCATCCCGGCCCACCAGAACGCCAGGCTGCCGAGGATGGTGATGCCGACGTAGGCCGCCACAATCAAACGCGCCACCATGTGCGAGCGCGGCATGACCTTTTCCGAGCGGTCGGACGATTCGGTCTGGAACAGGCGCATGCCACCGATGCGCAGCAACGGCAGAATCGCCACCGCCATGCCGATGAAGCCGATACCGCCGAGCCAGTGCAGCAGCGAGCGCCACATCAGGATCCCCGGGGACATGGTGTCGAGCCCGCTGAGCACGGTCGAGCCGGTGGCGGTGATGCCGGACATGCTTTCGAAGAACGAGTCGGTGTAGCTGATGTGCTGGGTCAGTAAAAACGGCAGCGCGGCGAAAATGCACACCACCAGCCAGCTGCTGACGGTCAGCAGATACATGTCGCGCGGGCGCAGGTGGATATGTTCGGGGCGGCCGGGGATCACCAGTGCGAGGCCGGCGAGGAAAGTGATCATGCTCGCCCAGAGGAACGACGGCAGATCGCCGGTGCGCTCGAAAATCACCAGGGTGGCCATGGGCACAACCATGGCGATGGCCAGGGTGATCAGGAAGATGCCGATGATGAAACCAATGATCCGTAAGGTCGGCAACGCCATGAAGTCCGCTCGGGCTGATGTAGGAAGGGCGCCATTCTACCCGTGGGGCAGGGCATGTAAACCGGCACCCTGTTGCCGGATACCGCTAGAATAGCCGCACATTTTTCTCAGGAGGTGGCCGATGCAGGCTCTCGACGCTTTGCTCAACCGTGTTTCCGTTCCACGTCTGGTCGAACCGGCCCCTACCGCCGAGCAGCGCGAAGCCCTGTTTGGCGCAGCCCTGCGCGCGCCGGATCACGGCCACTTGCAGCCGTACCGTTTCCTCACCGTCGAAGGCGCGGCACGTGAGCAAATGGGCGAGTTGCTGGCCGAAGCGGCGCAGATGCAGGAAGGCGAAGTCACTGAAGCGATGATCGACAAGGCGCGCAACGGCCCGCTGCGGGCGCCGCTGGTGGTCGTGGTGATCGCGAAACTGCAGGATCACGTCAAGTATCCGAAGGCCGAGCAGTTGCTGGCGGCGGGGTGTGCGGCTCACGGGATTCTGCTGGCGGCGTACGCACAGGGGATTGGTGCGGTGTGGCGTACCGGTGATCTGGCTTATTCGGCGCACGTGGCCAAGGGGCTGGGCCTGGCTGAAGACGAACAAATGATTGCCTTTCTGTACCTCGGCACGCCGCAGAAAGAGCCGCGTGTGGCGGAGAAGGTTGATCTGACCGAATTCGTCAGCGCCTGGCCCGCCAAGGCCTGAGCCTTTGATGTCCATGTGGGAGGGGGCTTGCTCCCGAAAGCGGCGTATCAGACAAAACTATGTTGCCTGACACACTGCCTTCGGGAGCAAGCCCCCTCCCACATTTGTTTTACGGCTGCACGACAGCCCCTGGCACCAACGGCAATTCCAGGCTGGCGACAAACCCGCCCTCAGGATGATTGGCCAGCAGCAGACTCCCGCCATGCCGCTCCGCCGCGCGCCTGGCAATCGCCAGGCCCAGACCATGTCCCGCCGCCGTCTGCCCCGGCGCTCGGTAGAACGGCTCGCCCAGCTGGCTCAGGTGCTCGGCCTGCACACCCGGGCCGTGGTCGCGCACGCTCACCACAATTCGTTCGCCCTGACGCGTGGCCTGCATCTCGATTGCCTGATCCACCGGGTTGAAGCGTTGGGCGTTGCGCAAAAGGTTATCGACGGCGCGCTCGATCATGGTCGGCCAGCCGGTCAGCGTCAGGTGTGGTTCGGCATCCAGGCGCACGGTCTGCTCCGGCGAGCCAAGTTGCGCGTCTTTCTGCAAGGTGCTGAGCAGGGCGTTCAGGTCTACCGCTTCGGCACTGGCGTTGTCGGCATCGACTCGCGCCAGCACCAGAATCTCGCTGATCAGCGCTTCCAGCCGATCACATTCGCGGGTCAGGCGTGGCCAGAGCTTTTCCCGTTCTTCCGGGTTGGCCCGTTCCGCCAGCGCCAAGGCGATGCGCAGCCGTGCCAAGGGTGAGCGCAGTTCGTGGGACACATCGCGCAGCAATTGGCGCTGACTGCCGATCAGGCTCTGCAGGCGCGCGCCCATGCGGTTGAAGTCATTGGCCAGCACGCCGAACTCATCGCGACGGTTGGCCAGTTTCGCCAGGCTGTTCTGCTGATAGGTGGTCTGCCCCAGATCATGCACCGCACCGCGTAAACGACTGAGCGGGCGGGTGATGGAGAAGGTCACCAGCAGGCTGAACAGGGTCAGCACCACCAGCGCAATGCCCAGCGCACTGAGCGGCCAGAGCAGGCTTTCGCGGTGCCAGGCGTCGAGCTCCGGGTGCGGGATGCGGAAGATGAACAGGTAGGTGTCGCCGGTTTTTTCGCTGGTGAATTCGTCGGTCAGGCGCCGCCAGGGCAGGCGTCGGTCATCGTTGTTCTGCCGGGCTTCGAAGGCGGCGGCGCGACGCGGGAAGGTGCCACGCACCACCGGGTCGCCGCTTTCGTTCAGCACCTGCACATCGATGTGATATTGGCGTTTGCGCTGTTCGAGGATGTCCTGCGCGGCGTCTTCGCCCTGGGCTTCGTAGGTTTGCGTCCATTCGGCGGCCAGAGTGTTGAGGCCGGGATGGCGGCTGAGGATCCACGCGTCCTGGTTGAGCATGTGCCCGAGCAGAATCGACAGCCCCGCCACCAGAGCAATGGCCAGCCAGAAGCTCGCGAGAATACGCCAGAACAATGAACGCACAGAAAGTCCTCAATCAAACAAAAAACTCAACAATGTGGGAACGGGCTTGCTCGCGAATGCGGTGTGTCAGTCAACATTACTTTGTCTGATACACCGTATTCGCGAGCAAGCCCGCTCCCACATTTGGATTGAGTGGCAACAGAACCGACGGCGCTTAGCCGTCGGATCCGAGGTTATCGCATTATTGCGCTTTTTGCGGTTGTTGCGCTTTCCACGCTTTGAACTCGGCCCATTCGGCGCGGCGTTCAGCCTGTTTCTTCTGAATCTCGTCGAATTTCTTCTGTTGATCCGGTTTCAGCAGGTTGCGTACGTCAGCTTCGGCTTTCTTGTGGTTGGCGGCCATCTCGTCTTTCATGGCTTTCTGGTCAGCCGGCGAGAGTTTTTCCAGGTACTTCTCGACTACCTGGCGACGCTCATGCATCTGCTCGCCCATGATCTTGCGGATCTGATCACGTTGTTCACGGGACAGGTCGAGTTGGCTGTACGGGCCTTTGCCGTGCTCGCCGTGCATCTGACCGCCGTGGCGTGGGCCGTCGAGCGGGCCACCCATCGGGCCACCATCCTGTGGCATGGCCATGGCGACGGTTGGCAGAGCGGCAGCGAACATCAGAGCGATAAGAGTCTTGCGCATGGTGTATCTCCTTGTCTCGTTCCCGGTACGTTCCGGATGAGTTCAGATTACGGAGATCAAGGTCAGCGGCGGTCAGCGCTGCGTAAAGCTTGGGTAAAGACGCTTTGTTTCCAGCCTTACACATATCCCCCTGTAGGAGCTGCGGCACGCTGCGATCTTTTGATCTTCAAAAGCAAAGATCGCAGCCTTCGGCAGCTCCTACAGGGGGGCGTCGTTGTGTCGGACGACCTCGTCGCGGTGGTTGGATTAGAGGCTGTAGTAGTAACCACGGCTGCGCAGGGCGACGATTCGCGGGCGACCGTCGGGGTGGGGGCCGATCTTTTTGCGCAGGTTGCTGACGTGCATGTCGAGGCTGCGGTCGTACAGGGTCAGCTTGCGGCCGAGGGCCAATTGCGCCAGTTCCTGTTTGTCCAGCGGTTCGCCGGGCTGCTTGAGCAGGGCTTCGAGCAAACGGCTTTCGGACATGGTGAGGGTCAGTTCTTTCTCGTCGATGCTGACCACGCCGCGCACCGGGCTGAAGCTCAGGTCGCCGAGTTCGAGCTGGGTCGACACGGCAGCCGGGTGACTGCGGCGCAGCACGGCGCGCAGGCGCGCGGTGAGTTCACGCGGATCGCAGGGTTTGGCCAGGTAATCGTCGGCGCCCAGCTCCAGACCGAGGATGCGATCCAGCGGTTCGCCACGGGCCGAGAGCATCAGCACTGGCAAGTCGGCGTGTTCACTGCGCAATTGCTTGAGCAGCTCCAGACCGCTGCCGTCGGGCAGCATCACGTCCAGCACCACAGCGGCAGGCGCCGATTCGGCCAGCGCCTTGCGCGCGCTCTGGCCATCGTGGCAGGCGCGTACCTGGAAGCCTTCCTGGCTCAGCCAGCTACTCAGGAGTTCGCACAACTCCTGGTCATCATCAATCAGTAACAGCTCGCTCATGACTCACTCAATTTAGCCATTGCCGACGTTTTCGGCTTGCTCCACTGGCAAAGATACCGCACAGCAGCGCCAATAGCGCTACCCCGGCGCCGGTGACGAACCATTGCTGCTGTTCGGTCAACAGACGCGGCAATGGACTGGCCTGGGCTTCCTTGAGTTGCAGCTTCAGGCGCTGATTCTCCTGGCGCAACCGGGCAAGCAGGGCGCTTTCGCGGGTGTTGTCGGCATTTTGCAGTTGTTTGCTCAGTTCTTCCCGCTGCTGCTCGCTGGCCTTCAGGCGCTGCTGCAGTTCGGTAATCTGACTGCCGGCACTTAACGACAATGGCGTGGAGCTGCCGCTTTCGGTGGTTTCCTCACCATGGGCGGGCGCCATGATCGACAACGTGACCCACATCAGACACAACGGACCTTTGCGCATTGCGATTCCTGCTTGCAAATGGATATTGGGCAGGTTGTCGGCAGGCAAACGAGAATAATGAGCGATTGAGAGCGGTGAGAAGCGGGAAGGTTCAGTGCTTGGAGTGGGTTGAGTGTGGCGAGAGAGCTGTTGTGGTGAGGGGATTCAGCGAAACGTCGCACCGCCCCGATGGGCTGCGAAGCAGACCTGAAATGGGAGCATGCGGTGTGTCAGGCACACCGCATTGGATGGCTTTGGGTTGCTGCGCAACCATCGGGGATAAATCCCCTCGCCACAGAGCCCCTCCACATTCCTTGGTTACGGCAAGACTTGCTTGAACGGCTTGACGATCACGTTGGCGTACACGCCGGCGGCGATGTACGGATCGGCGTCGGCCCAGGCCTGGGCGGCGCTCAGGGAGTCGAATTCGGCGACGATCAGGCTGCCGGTGAAACCCGCAGCGCCCGGATCATTGCTGTCGACCGCCGGGTGCGGGCCGGCCAGTACGATGCGGCCTTCGCCCTTGAGCACTTGCAGGCGTTCGAGGTGGGCCGGGCGCGCGGCGAGGCGGGCTTCGAGCGAGTTGGCGACGTCGGTGGCAATGATTGCGTAAAGCATGTCAGTCCTCGGTTTTTGGCGTGGTGGTATCGGCGTCATGCAGATGGCGGGACAGGTAGATGCCCTGACCGACCAGGAACAGCACGGTCATGCCCAGGCTGCCGAACACCTTGAAGTCGACCCAGATGCTCTGGAAGGTGAACGCCACGAACAGGTTGGCAGCCCCGCAGAACAGGAAAAAGGCGATCCAGGCGATGTTCAGGCGGGTCCAGACCGGATCCGGCAGGGTCAGCGCGTGGCCCATGATGCGTTTGATCAGCAGGCGGTCACCGATGAAGTGGCTGCCGATGAATGCCAGGGCGAACAGCCAGTTGACCACCGGGGCTTTCCATTTGAGGAAGGTCTCGCTGTGGAAGGCCAGGGTCAGGCTGCCGAACACCAGGCAGGCGATCAGGGTCAGCCATTGGCTCTTCTCCAGCTTGCGCTGTTTGATGAACAACGCGCCGTAGACCACCAGGGAGCTGATGATCAGCATCGCCGTGGCGCTGTAAATACCGCCTACAGTGACCTCGTGGCCGGCGATATCGACAACCCGTGGATCAAGTTTGTAAACGATGAAGAACAGCAGAAGCGGGATGAAATCGATGAATTGTTTCACAGTGAGAGCCAGAAGCTGGATGTGGCGGCATAATAACAAACATATGGGCGCGCGATAGCGCCAGCTGATTTGAGGTTACAACTCCCCGTGAATGTTGATTTGCACTGCCACAGCACGGCCTCCGATGGCGCCCTGGCGCCAGCGATTCTGGTTGCGCGTGCGTTCGAAAACGGCGTGCGAGTCCTGGCGTTGACCGATCACGACACCCTCGAAGGCCTCGCCGAAGCGCGCAGCGCCGCCGAAGAACTGGGCATGCAACTGGTCAATGGCGTCGAACTGTCCTGCACCTGGGGCGGCGCGACCATCCACGTGCTGGGCTACGGTTTCGACGTCAACGCCGCGCCACTGGTCGAGGCGATCGCCCGATTGCACGATGGCCGCTGGCTGCGGTCGGAAGAAATAAGCCGCAAGCTCGGCCTCAAAGGTATGCCCGGTGCCCTCGACGGCGCCCGGCAGATCCAGCAGGAGCTGGGCGACAGCGGCAACGCCCCGGCCCGTCCGCATTTCGCCGACTGGATGGTGCGTGAAGGTTTTGTAAAGGATCGCGCCGAGGCGTTCCGCAAATGGCTCGGCGCCGGCAAGCTGGGTGACGTCAAACAGCACTGGCCGACCCTGGAAGACACCGTCGGCACCCTGCGCGCCGCCGGAGCGTGGGTCAGTCTGGCGCATCCATGGCACTACGATTTCACCCGCAGCAAGCGCCGAAAGCTGATTGCCGACTATATTCAAGCGGGCGGGCATGCAATCGAAGTGGTCAATGGCCATCAGCCCGCGGAACAGGTCGGCAGCCTGGCAATCCTTGCCCGCGAGTTCGGTCTGCTGGTCAGCGCCGGCAGTGATTTCCATGGCCCTGGAGGCTGGTCCGAGATTGGCCAGTACCGGCCGGTTCCCGAGGACCTTCCACCCCTGTGGTGTCGGTTCAAACATGACACAGATATTGCCGCCGTCTGAACAGGTAGAAAACGTGAGTCAATTTTTCCAGATCCATCCGGAAAACCCGCAAGCGCGCCTGATCAAACAGGCAGTCGAGATCATCCGCAAGGGCGGGGTGGTGATTTATCCCACGGACTCTTCCTACGCCATCGGTTGCCAGATCGGCGACAAGACCGCGATCGAGCGCGTGCGCCGTCTGCGTCAGCTCGACGAGAAGCACAACTTCGCGCTGATCTGCAGCGACCTGTCGCAACTGGGCAACTACGCCAAGATCGACACCGGCACCTTCCGCATTCTCAAGGCGCATCTGCCGGGGCCTTACACTTTTATCCTCAACGCCACCCGTGAAGTGCCGCGCCTGTTGCTGCATCCGAAAAAACGCACCATTGGCCTGCGGGTGCCGAGCCATCCGATTGCCCTGGCGTTGCTGGCCGAACTCGGCGAGCCGCTGATGAGCGTGACCCTGATCATGCCCGGCGATGAAGATCCGCTGAGCGATCCGTACGAAATGCGTCAATTGCTTGAACACCAGGTGGACCTGATCATCGACGGCGGTTTCGGCGGGATCAAGGCGTCCACCGTGATCGACCTGACCGGCGACGACCCGGAAGTGATCCGCGTCGGTTGCGGCGACCCCGCGCCGTTCATGGTCGAGGCCTGAATGTCCGCAGTGGAGACCGTTGTCGATCCCCAGGCCGGCGCCCAGCAGGAACTGCCGTTTGCCATGGTCTATGGCCAAGCGGTCACGGAAATGCCGCTGGACCTGTACATCCCGCCGGATGCGCTGGAAGTGTTTCTCGAAGCCTTCGAAGGCCCGCTCGACTTGCTGCTGTACCTGATCCGCAAACAGAACATCAACATCCTCGACATCCCGGTGGCGGAAATCACCCGCCAGTACATGGGCTATGTCGAATTGATGCAGTCGGTGCGTCTGGAGCTGGCCGCCGAGTATCTGGTGATGGCGGCGATGCTGGCCGAGATCAAGTCGCGGATGCTCCTGCCGCGCGCCGAAACCGTCGAAGACGAAGAGGACGACCCGCGCGCCGAACTGATCCGTCGCCTGCAGGAATACGAACGCTTCAAGGCTGCCGCCGAAGGCATCGACGGCCTGAGCCGGGTCGGTCGCGACGTGGTGGTGCCCAAACTCGACGCCCCGGAAGCCCGGGCGCGCAAGCTGTTGCCGGATGTCGCGCTGGAAGAGATTCTGATGTCCATGGCCGAAGTGCTGCGCCGGGGCGACATGTTCGAGAGCCACCAGGTCAGTCGCGAGGCACTGTCGACCCGCGAGCGCATGAGCGATGTGCTGGAACGGCTCAAGGGCGGCGGTTTTGTACCGTTCGTCGAGCTGTTCACCGCCGAGGAAGGTCGCCTCGGCGTGGTGGTGACCTTTATGGCAATCCTTGAGCTGGTCAAGGAATCCTTGGTCGAGCTGGTGCAGAATGAGCCGTTCGCCGCGATCCACGTGCGAGCCCGAGCCGAATAACGAGTCGAAACATGAACCTGACTGAACCCCGCGAGCTGGCGCCCCTGCTTGAAGCCTTTCTGTTGGCCTCGGGAAAACCGCAATCGCTTGAACGTCTCTACGAACTGTTCGAAGAGGGCGAGCGCCCCGAACCGCCGGTCTTCAAGAAAGCCCTGAGCCTGCTGGCCAAGTCCTGCGAGGGCCGCGCGTTCGAGCTCAAGGAAGTCGCCTCCGGCTACCGCCTGCAGATCCGCGAGAAGTTTTCGCCGTGGGTCGGACGTTTGTGGGAAGAACGTCCGCAGCGCTATTCCCGCGCGCTGCTGGAAACCATGGCGCTGATTGCCTATCGTCAACCGATCACCCGGGGCGAGATCGAAGACGTGCGGGGCGTGGCGGTCAATACCAACATCGTCAAGACGCTGATCGAGCGCGAGTGGATCCGCATCGTCGGTTACCGCGACGTGCCGGGCAAACCGGCGATGTTCGCCACCACCAAGGCGTTTCTCGATCACTTCAACCTGAAGAACCTCGAAGACCTGCCACCGCTGGCTGAGCTGCGCGAGATGGAAACCGAGCCAGTTCTCGATTTCGACGACGCACCGGTACCGCAGGGTCTGCAGGAACAGGCCGACGCCAGCGCCGAGCCGGAAGAACCGAAGGAAGAAACCAGTTTCCACACGCTGTTGCTGGAGCTGGACAGCATGGAGGAGGGGATCAAGACCGACTTCGATGATCTGTTACGCGATGCGGCTGATGGTGAAGCGTCGACGACTGAGCCGGAAGTCGAGACCGTCGAGCCGGCGATTGAAGTTGAACTTGAGGCCGAGCCTGAAGCCGAACCGGAAGAGGATGTGCTGGGCGTTGCCGAAGCCCGGGAAAAACTCCTGGCCGCCGTCGCTGCCCTCGAACAACCGGTGCCAGAACCTGAACCCGAACTGAGCGAAGAAGAAGCCGAAGCCCGTGCGCTGGCGGAAGCCATCGAAGCCGAACGTCGCGAATTCGAGGACTGATAACGAACAACTGTGGGAGCGAGCCTGCTCGCGAATGCGGCGTGTCAGACAACGTTGATGTCGACTGACAGGACCCTTTCGCGAGCAGGCTCGCTCCCACATTTGGATCTACGTTCAGCCAGGAGATGCTGATGAGCTCAACCAAAGACCCGTGCATCAGCCTGTGCAAGTTCAGCGACGACATCTGTCTCGGCTGTGGCCGCAGCAAGCGCGAGATTCGTGCCTGGAAGAAACTCGACAAGGACGACAAGCGCACGGTGCTGGCCGAAGCCGCGCTGCGCCTGATCAAACTTGGTGGCGCCGGTCGGCGGAAAAAGAAATAACTGGCGATCGATCAGCTAGTCTCTGATGCGCGATGGCGCACATCCGCGTATGATTCGCGACCCTTCGGCGATCCCTTCGCCCGAAAACCAGATTTCAATGCTTCAGGCGTCGCCTGAACAGACCACACCGGGAGGTGCCCAGATGAGTGACATCAATCAGCAAGACAACCAGGAAATCGGCCCAGCAGGCGAAAAACTGCAGAAAGTCCTCGCCCGTATCGGCGTTGGCTCGCGCCGTGACGTCGAAGCCTGGATCAGCCAGGGCCGGATCAAGGTCAATGGCAAAGACGCCACCCTCGGCCTGCGTGTCGACATGCACGACGCCATCACCATCGATGGCAAGGTGATCAAGCGCGAAGAGGCTGCCGAGTCGGTGCGCCGCGTGATCATGTACAACAAGCCCGATGGCGAAATCTGCACCCGTGACGACCCGGAAGGCCGCCCGACCGTGTTCGACAAGCTGCCGCGTCCGAAAGAAGGCCGCTGGATCAACATCGGTCGTCTCGACATCAACACCACCGGTCTGCTGATGTTCACCACTGACGGTGAGCTGGCCAACCGTCTGATGCACCCGTCCTACGAGATGGACCGTGAGTACGCCGTGCGCGTCCGCGGTGAAGTCGACGACGAAATGATCGAGCGCCTGAAGGCGGGCGTGGTGCTGGAAGACGGCCCGGCACGTTTCACCGACATTCAGCAGGCACCGGGCGGCGAAGGCTTCAACCACTGGTATCACTGCGTGGTGATGGAAGGCCGTAACCGTGAGGTTCGTCGTCTGTGGGAATCTCAAGGGCTGGTGGTCAGCCGTCTGAAGCGCGTGCGTTTCGGTCCGGTGTTCCTCAACTCTGACCTGCCGATGGGCCGCTGGCGCGAAATGAGCCAGTACGAAGTCGACGTGCTCAGCGCCGAAGTCGGTCTGACCCCGGTGGCGATGCCGCAACTCAACGCCAAGAGCAAGGACAAGCTGGAGCGTATGCAGCGCAAATCGTCGCGGCCGATGGCCAAGACCGAGCGCGTGCGTACCCTGCGTCCAGCCGCTGGCGCGCCGACCGGTCCGCGTCCGAGCCGCGAGCCGCAGATCGAAGGCGAGCGTCCGGGTCGCAAGCCGGCTGCACGTCCGGATGGCGAGCGCGCTCCGCGTGGTCGTACCGAGCGTGGCGAAGGTCGTGCGCCGGCCGGTCGCGGTACGCCGGTGGCGGATCGTCCTGCCGACACCACCAACAAGCGTCCGGCCAAGCCTGCACCGAAGCGTCCGGGGATCAAACTGGTCGACGGCGACAAGCCGTCGGGCAAGCGACGTGGTGCTCCGGCCGGTTCCGGTCAGCGTCCGGGTTTCGGTCGCAAGAAGCCGGAATAAAGCAGTTGTGAGCTTTGAGCGGCAAGCTTCGAGCTAAAGCAAAAAACGCCAACCGCAGGGTTGGCGTTTTTTTTCGTCTGGTGAAAGAGTTGCGTTGGCTGAACCGGCCTCTTCGCGAGCAAGCCCGCTCCCACATTGGAATTGCGTCAAACACAAATCCCATTGTGGGAGCGGGCTTGCTCGCGAAGAGGCCAGAGGTTTCAGCCCATAAATTTCAGGCTAAAACACAAACCGCCCATCAAACACTGGCTTGTCATCCAGCGCCAACACCCCGCCAGAGAAGATCAGGTCCAGGTGATGACTGCCCTTGGCCCCACCGCCCAGTCCCAGATGCAACCCACAATGCCGCTCTTCGAACCCGGCATTGCGCGCATACAGATCTTTCACCCCTTCATTGGTACCAATCCCCAATTCCTCGATGCGTCGGTTTGACGGGTTGGCGTCCAGGTATTTGTTGAAGTCGTGTTCCAGCCCCGGCACATCGGTGGCGATGCGGCTGATGGTCGAGTTCTCGATCCACAGTTCCAGTGGCGACTCCAGCACGCCGTACTTGCGCGCAAACGGGATGGTGCTGAGGAACGTGCCCTTGAATTTCACATGGCCGTTGATGGCTTCGCTGTGGGTGGCGATTTCGCCGGGGGCCAGGTCGAAGTTGCCGACACCGTTGATGTCGGTCCACTTTTTGATGCTGCTCAGCGGCGTTTCAAACCAGGAGCCGTGGTCGTCCTTGAAGCTCAGCGTTGTCGCTTGGGACATGCGCTGGATCAAGTGGCTGTTGAGCCCGGCGATGCGCTGCGGGGTGACGCTGAAAGTGTCGTAGAAATAGTCGCCGTAATCCTTGAACAGCAGCGACTTCTTCCAGTTTTCCGCCATCACTCCCTGCAGGGCGCGAACGAACTCCGGGCCGTCGGGGCGCGGGTTGGGCAGGGTGGAAGAGTCGTAGAAGAAAATGTACAGATCGCTGTCGGCAATCGCCGCGGTCAGCGTTGCGGTGCTTTCCAGATCCAGGCGACGGGCACTGAACGTGAAGCGGGGATGATCGCCGGCCTGTTCGGCGATGGCGCCGGTCAGGGCTTCGTAATCGGCGGTGTGGCCGAGCAGTACCTTCGCCGAATCGAAACCGGCAAGGGCAGGGTGATGTTCGAGGTAGTAAAGGAAATGCGAGATCGCGCGGGGCTTATCCATGAGTCCTCCCTGACTGACCGTGAAGAAAGTGGCAGGCACGACCGGCCGGATCGTGCCTGCCCGGGGATGTCTTACAGAGGCCACATCGCCGTGCCGAACGGAACCACCGCGTCGGCTTGCATCATTTCCACAGCCGCCTCATGGGTCGGTGCTTCGAACCATTCGTCCAGTTGCAGTTCGGTGTCCAGGTCTTTTTCCAGTGCTTGCATGGTCGATCTCCTAGATGACTTTCACGGTTATGACTGGCCGGTCGAGTTGGCCGGCAAGACGTGAAGAACCTAGTTCAGGGTGTTTTGTAATGCAAAAAATTATTTATTTAAAATTTAAATAAACTTTTTATTCTGTTTTCAAGCGGCGGATTTCTTATTTGAAAACAAAAAACTAAGCGGCAACTTTCATTAGCAAGCTTGCTACCGTCAATTTGCAGACGTCCTACAGAATTTTCAGAAATGGAAAATCTGCGTTACGCGTCGTAAAGAAAAGTTTACGAAAATCCCGATGAAGCCCTGTGGATATACCCCCTTCCCGACGCTGTAAGGAAAACCTGCCGAAGCCCGGCTGCAAAGGCGTCGCGCAGGGCTCTGGCGCGCTTGTTTCAGCGCTGTTTGCAGGGTGAGATGCGCCTCATGCCTGTCGTGCAGGTGCATAACAAGAAGGAGGCGCAATGAACGCCGTGATCGATCTCCACTTCTCTCCGTGGGGCGGTTTTTCGCTCGTCCCCGTCGATGGCCTGCAAAGGCCTGACTCAATTTTTGCAGCCGCCCGATTGTCTCGAGGCGGACCCACGCAATCCCGGCAAGCGCCACGCTGATCCAGCGGGGTCTGGCAGCAGGGGGTTAGCGGTGTACAATGCGCCGCGTTTTAACTGTGACCCTCTGCGTAATCGCGCAAACCTCAAGGTTATCCGCCTTGTTCACTCCGCCACGTCACAAGCGTGTCGGGTTCGATTTCGTCACAGATAAAAACAAACAGGTGACGCATGACCGTTGTAAAAACGCTGAATTCCTGGTGCTTGCGCTGGGGTTTGATCGGGGTTGTCTGAAATCGCAACCTTGCAGCAACGTCTACTGAACATCATCAAACCTTGCGTGGGACCTTTTTCATGAGTGGACAAAACTCGCAATCAGGCGAGCTGAAACGCGGCCTGAAAAATCGCCATATTCAACTGATCGCCCTCGGTGGCGCGATCGGTACCGGATTGTTCCTCGGCTCGGCCGGGGTGCTGAAATCCGCCGGCCCGTCGATGATCCTCGGCTACGCCATCTGCGGCTTCATCGCCTTCATGATCATGCGCCAGCTCGGCGAGATGATCGTCGAAGAGCCGGTGGCCGGTTCCTTCAGCCATTTCGCGCACAAGTACTGGGGCGGTTTTGCCGGTTTCCTGTCGGGCTGGAACTGCTGGATTCTGTACATTCTGGTCGGCATGTCGGAGCTGACCGCGGTCGGCAAGTACATCCACTACTGGGCGCCGGACATCCCGACCTGGGTCACCGCTGCAGCGTTCTTCGTGCTGATCAATGCGATCAACCTGGCCAACGTCAAAGTCTTCGGGGAGGCCGAATTCTGGTTCGCGATCATCAAGGTCGTGGCGATCGTCGGCATGATCGCGCTGGGCAGCTACCTGCTGGTCAGCGGCCATGGCGGCCCGCAGGCCTCGGTCAGTAACCTGTGGTCGCACGGCGGGTTCTTTCCCAACGGCGTCAGCGGCTTGGTGATGGCCATGGCGATCATCATGTTCTCCTTCGGTGGCCTGGAAATGCTCGGTTTCACTGCAGCCGAAGCCGACAAGCCGAAAACCGTGATCCCGAAAGCGATCAACCAGGTGATCTACCGCATCCTGATTTTCTACATCGGCGCGCTGGTGATCCTGCTGTCGCTGACTCCTTGGGACAGCCTGCTGGCAACCCTCAACGCGTCCGGCGATTCGTACAGCGGCAGCCCGTTCGTGCAGGTGTTCTCGATGCTCGGTAGCAACACCGCCGCGCACATCCTCAACTTCGTGGTGCTGACCGCAGCGCTGTCGGTGTACAACAGCGGCACCTACTGCAACAGCCGCATGCTGCTGGGCATGGCCGAGCAGGGCGATGCGCCGAAAGGTCTGGCGAAGATCGACAAGCGCGGCGTGCCGGTGCGTTCGATCCTGGCGTCGGCAGCGGTCACGCTGGTGGCCGTGCTGCTCAACTATCTGATCCCGCAGCAGGCGCTGGAACTGCTGATGTCGCTGGTGGTTGCAACGCTGGTGATCAACTGGGCGATGATCAGCTTCTCGCACTTCAAGTTCCGACAGCACATGAACAAGACGCAGCAGACACCACTGTTCAAGGCGCTGTGGTACCCGTACGGCAACTACATCTGCCTGGCGTTCGTGGTGTTCATCCTTGGCGTGATGCTGCTGATCCCGGGCATCCAGATCTCGGTGTACGCGATTCCGGTGTGGGTCGTGTTCATGTGGGTCTGCTACGTGATCAAGAACAAGCGTGGGGCGCAGCAGGCGCTGCACGCGGCGGGTTCTGCCGCGAAGTAAGCCAGACGCAGAAAGTGAGAAACCCGGCCAATGTGCCGGGTTTTTTTATTTGCCGTCAGACGTATTCGGCGATGGGATGGGCTGTGCAGAACGCTTCGGTCTGCAACCGGAATTGCTCGCGCAAGGCCGGTTCCAGCAGGTAATCCTGCTCGCTGATCGGTCTCACACTGTCGAGGATCCGGCAGATCAGATCGACGATCTGGCGACATCCCTGCGGATCGATTCTGCGCTGCGCGATGGAGCCCGTGCCGATGCGCAGACCGCTGGTAATGAGTGAAGGGCGTGTCTCGCCCGGTACACGATATTTGTCCACGATAATTGCGCAACGCTCCAGCGCCGACTCGGCAATGGCGCCGGTGATGCCGCCACGCAACCGAATCAATACCGTATGGTTTTCACTGCCCCCGCCGACGACTTCGTAGTCGTGAGCCTGAAAGGCGCTGGCGAACTCGTCAGCCGTGCTGCGAATCCGCCCCATGCTTCTGTCGAACTCCGTGGACTTTGCGTAAGCCAGAGCCGCCGCCTTCGCAGCGATCATGTTGACGGCAGGCGCGCCCTGCATTCGCGGATAAACGGCCTGGTCGAGGGCGCGGCTGAATGTCGTCCTCAAGCCGGGCACCTTGGTGTTCGCCGCTTGACCCGAAAGGATCAGACCGCCGCGCGGGCCCATGAGTTGTTTGTGGGTGCAGGTGGTGGTGACGTGTGCGACGTCGATCGGACTGGGATGCCGCCCTGTGGCAACCAGTCCGGCGATATGCGAAATATCGGCGAGCAGGATGGCGCCGGCTTCATCGGCAATCTCGCGAAATCGTTGGAAATCGATGACCCGTGAGTACGCCGTCGCGCCGCACATGATGATGCGTGGGCGATGGGCGAGCGCCAGTTTGCGCACCTGGTCGTAATCGATGACCCCCGCTGAAGTCGTGCCGTACCGAATCGCCTTGTAGTAAATGCCGGCGAATGAGGTGGAGCTGCCATGGGTGTGATGGCCGCCGTATTTGACGCCCATTCCCAGCAAGGTATCGCCTGGTTCGAGCAGGGCGGTCAGCACGTGGTAATTGGCGTTTGATGCCGAATGCGATTGCACGCTTGCGTACTGGGCATCGAACAGTTCCCGCGCTCTGCGGATGGCAAGCGCTTCGACCAGATCGACGTTTTCGCACCCGCCGCCGTAACGTCTGCCGGGCAGCCCCTCGGCCGTCACATTGACCAGTGCCGAAGCGGAGGCGGCCAGGGTCATGGGCCTGACGGCGCAAGAGGAGGAGACCAGCGACAGCACCTGGTGCTGACGGGCAACTTCCGCGTCGAGGATCCCTGCCAGTTCGGCGTCTTGCGCCCACAGATCCGCCAGGCCCCGTTGCAGCAGATCAGCCTGGTTCATGAGCGGTTCGATATGGACTGCCATTGTCTGTATTCCTTCCCTGTGTGCAGCGCGCTGCGAACGAGCGCGACTTCCTTGGTTTTACCGGAGGGTGCGTGCGTTTCTGCCCTTGCCCGACCGGATACAGCGGATTCCTTGTTTTCGCGGCAGTGCGCGCAAACTAATCTCTGTATCGACGACCCGTTTTCTGCTGACTGCGGTCGCTGCCGACAGTCCGGTCTGCCCGACGCATCATAGGTTTTTCACGGCGGAACACCAGAAAATTAATCAGAAAAATGAACATTGTTCAAATAAAATGATTCTTTTCTCCGGGCCTCAGGGTGTAAAACTGCAGGCGGGAAGGATCGCTATTCACGAGATTCTGCTGCCCGATAAGCAGAACTGACGGGTCAGTACAGAATTCGAATTGTTCTTTCTGGTTCACACCAGCGGTGTTGTTCACACTATGTTTATGCCGAAATCAGGGAGGGGGAATGCTATGATCTGCCGCGGCTCTAATACCCGTATAACTATTTCCTAGTGGGCCTGTTGAGTCCCTGAATGATGATTCGAGGGGTATTTCCAAATTGCCTTTATAAAAGACGGTAAGCATTCCATGCACAGAAGAGAACGATCGGAGAATCTGAAGAACAATATCAAGTACCTGATAAAGAGTCGTGGGGAAACGCAGCTGTCGTTATGCAACTCCAGTGGACTGACCCGAACCACGATCTACAACATTCTTGAAGGTAAAGTGGTCAACGTACAGCAGTCCACTGTGCGCAAGATTTCCGACTTTTTCGGAGTGTCCTACGAAGAGATAGAGACGATCTCGTTTGAAGAAAAGGAAATCATCGACAGCAGCATCTCGCCGCAGGGCAACATGAACCCGGCGGCAGTGCCTGTCATCAAGGAAAGTCTGCTTCTGCAGAATCTGGATAAGCGAATCGGCGAGTTAGCGACGATTTTTCCACTGACTTACTATTTTGGAACGTCCTTCAATTTGATAGGCGTCCTGCTGGAAAATGAAGTCAGTGGCATGAATGAACCGGGCGACCTGCTGATCGTGCAGAAAGGCGCGGCAAGCATCGACAAGGAAAAACTGGTGTATGACAAGGTCAGTAAAAGGTTATTCATAACAACTGAAGTTGATCTTGCGCTGGAGAGTGTTTGTGTTGTCGGGGATATAATCGAGGAACGATTTAATGGATTGCAGCGTTGAAAGGGAAAACACCAAATATAAGCTGTTGGGGTTCGAAAACGGAAAAAGCCTGGCGGTGATCATGGTCATTGCGACAGGCAAGATAATTAAAATAAAGCTGAGTGAAGTGTTGAATAGTGAGATTATGGATAATCTGAACAAGATAGAAGTAAAGAATCTGTACAAGAAATTCTACTCCCAGGGAGGGTCGCTTACCGCTTATGAAATAAATGATCGCCACGAGAGTTCCTGGATGATTTATATCATTCTGAACCTGATGCTGTTCACGCTTTATATTTTTACCAGCATTGCTGCGACCAAGCCTATCTATCTGGAATATTTTGATATTGTCGTAACGCCGGGTACTTTTCTGTATCCGCTGACGTTTTTGATCGTTGACTTGCTGAATGAAACCTTCGGCCTCAGGTTGGCGCGCAAGGCGATACTCTTCGCGTTCATCAGTAATGCGGCCATTATCATTTTGCTGGCCATGACTACGTACCTTCCCGGCCTACCCGGGTGGAAGCTCGACGGGCCTTACAATGATGTGATCAGTCAGTTGTCGTCGGTGCTGATAGCTTCGTCTGTATCGTTTCTGGTGTCGGAAAATATAAACTCTTATCTGTTGTGCAAAATCAAAGAACTGACCAACTCCCGATTTCTCTTCTTGCGGGTGTTTCTGAGTACTTTGTTTGCGGTGATAATCGACAGTTTTCTTTTCTGCTACATCGCCTTTTACGGGACGATGGAGAACAGCGCGATACTCAGCATGATTTACGTCCAGATCGCGATAAAGGTCGGTTTTGCGTTCTTCAATATCATGCCGGCATACGGTGCCAGGTCATTGTTCAAGAGGTATCTGACGGGTAGTCAGGCTTGATGGATTAAATAATGCGCTCACTCGAAATTTTCAAGTGAGCGCATTTTTATATGCTGGGTGCTTTATTGCAGATTCAGCTTCGCTTTCAAGCTGTTCATCACCTCATCCTTGTTTTCCAGAAACTCATTGAGGCCTTTTGCGCGAAGATTGCAAGCGTCGCAATTTGCACATCCGCTACCGGTTATGCCGTTGTAGCAGGTCAGTGTCTGGTGGCGAACCAAATCAAGCTGATGGTAATGATCGGCCAATGCCCAGGTTTCCGCCTTGTTCAGCCACATCAGCGGAGTATCAAGTTTCAATGGGTAATCCATGCCCAGCTCAAGGGCTTTGTTCAGTGCCTTGACGAACTCGTCCCGGCAATCCGGATAGCCCGAGAAGTCCGTTTCGCAAACCCCGGTGATGACCGTTCTGGCTTGTACCTGATAGGCGTAAATAGAGGCGAGGGTCAAAAACAGGATGTTTCTTCCCGGCACAAAGGTGCTTGGCAGACTTTCGCCAGAACTATTAACCGTCGGAACCGGGATGTTGTCGCGAGTCAGGCTGCTGATGGCCAGCTCATTCAGCAAAGATACATCCATCACTTTATGCACGGTCACGCCGAGCTGTTTGGCCAGTTGCTGCGCGACTTCGATTTCCGCGCGATGACGCTGACCATAGTCAAACGTGATGCAATGAATTTCGTCATAGTGGCTCAGTGCATGGATCAAACAGGTCGTCGAGTCCTGTCCGCCACTAAAAACGATAACTGCTTTATTGCTCATGCTTATGCTTCCTGCATTGAACTGGTAAATTTTCGCTGGGGATCATAACGCGAAACGATTGATGCAAGAAGTTGCGCATGGCCGCAGGAGACCTGCTTTGTGGCTAATCGCGGTATCCTGCACGCTCTGAATTCGGACTTTTTTCCATGCTGGTGATTTCCAACAACGTGCATTTGCCGGATGCCGAGATCGAACTGACGTACATCCGCGCGCAAGGCGCCGGTGGGCAGAACGTCAACAAGGTCTCCAGCGCTGTGCACCTGCGCTTCGACATTCCGGCCTCGTCCTTGCCCGAGTTCTACAAGGAACGGCTGCTGGCGCTGCGTGACAGTCGCATCACCAGCGATGGCGTGTTGATCATCAAGGCTCAGCAGTACCGCACGCAGGAAGCCAACCGTGCCGATGCGCTGGAGCGTCTGACCGAGTTGATCCTCAGCGCCACCAAGGTCGAAAAGAAGCGCCGCCCGACCAAGCCGACCCTCGGCTCGAAGAAGCGCCGGCTCGAATCCAAGACCAAGCGCGGCAGCATCAAGGCCGGGCGCGGCAAGGTGGATTTTTAAGGGTTGGTGTCATGGAGTTGTTCCATTTCATCCGCAGCGGGCATTGTATCCATTACGCACCTCTCAACTTAAATCAAATTCCGGACATTAAACGACTCTTTTATAACTAATTGGTCTACATGACTGTCATATCTGACAGGTGTGCCGGATTGCTGTTACACGTTTACTGAGCTCTCTTTTCATTGATTGAGCAAAAGTAAATGAATAACTTAAATGTTGTGCGTGGTACTCCTGATACTGATTTTGGTGTGCGCAGTGAGGTCGTTTTATACGGAGAACAAGGTCAGAGGCTTCAACCTCGGGTCGTCACTCTTCTCTCAGAACCGAACAGGATTCTTTGCGCAGCAACTGACGATGAGCGGCAAGAGATTTACCTGTGCATGCTTGATGAGGAAGGAGGTATCGACGAGAGTTTCGGAAAAACGGGTAGTGTTTTTTTTAGACTCTCGGAGTTTTTTCCTGGGTGGGATTTGCCGCAGCCCTATAGCGTGAAGTTTGATAGTGTTCATGGCAAGTATGTGTTGGGGTTCTTCGCTCGTAAAGATGGCTTTAATCGTGCTACGGGCCTGGCTCGATTCGATTTGAATGGGGAGATTGATGAAGGGTTTGGCAGCAAAGGAGTCATGTTGTGGAGTCTGGATCTGAAAGAGGTTGTTCCTGCAAGTTCAGATGTTCCAAAGCTGAAGCAGCCTCTGGCGGATAAAGGCCGCGACTACCACGGAACTATGGAATTATTGGACGATGGCGGCGTTTTGCTTCTGACCACGCTTGACGACAGAGGATTTTTCGATAGGGCGTTTGTGGTCAAGTTAAAAAATAACGGTGGGTTGGACGAAACGTTCGGTAATGGCGGGTACCGATTGGTTTCTCGAGGTCCATCTGTTTTAGTCATAGGACAGGATATGTTTCGCCAAGGGAATGGTTATGTTGTCGCCGCGTCAGACGGTCTGCGTGATAAACGTTGGTTTGTTGGCCGGTATGATGCCCGTGGTGATCTTGACTCCAGTTTTGGGGCCGGAGGTTATTATGATGGAGTACCTTCGGTTAAAAATGTGATTCTGAAACGTGACGATAAGTTTTATATTGTGGGTACTTCGGATAATGGAGTTCCGCAGTATCTGTTTCTCCAGCTTCAACGTCGCGGGCTCAAAGGCGAGGAAGATCCACTTTTTGGCAAACAAGGGTGGGGAGGATTTATCACTGATGATTTCAGCGATATCTATATGACGAAAGCAGTACTCTATAATTTGAAATCAACCGTTGTGGTAGCAGGTTATGCTTATTTGCGTGGCGGGTCGGATAGTCAGGCATTTATTGCCAGTCTTGAACAAGACATGGGTTGGGACGAGGGGTTTGGTAATGTTGGAAAGGTTGTATTTCCAAAAGACCAGATTATTCACGATCTCGCGGTCCAGGAAGATCGAAAAATTGTGTTTGTATCCAGTAAAAATAGAGAGAACGGTAGCTTCGCCATTTTCCGTTTGCATGGTTAGCGTATAAAAGCCGCAGTTGTTTATTGGCCATTCGGAACCAATGAATGGCCAATATTGGGCGATCAATGAAAGTGGTGTTTTGGTGTAATGCGGTACAAATACACACTCAGCATCAGGCCGCTCAGTGAGGCAATGGCGGCAAACAGAAAGATCGAAGCAAAGCCGAAACCCGCCGCAATTGCCCCCGCCAATGGCCCGGTGATCCCCAGCGACAAATCGATGAACAACGAATACGCGCCGACCGCTGCGCCACGGCTGGAGGCTGGCACCAGGTTCACCGCTTCCACGCCCAGCGCCGGGAATACCAGCGAGAAGCCGAAACCGCTCAACGCCGCCCCGGCCAGCGCCCAATGCGCATCCGGCGCCAGCCACAGCAGTAACAGGCCGAGGGTTTCCACCGAGAGGCAGGCGATCGCTACGCGGAAGCCGCCGAGGCGGTTGATCAGGTTGCCGAACAGCAGTCGCGCGCCGATGAAGCTGGCGCCGAACAGGCTCAGGCACAGCACTGCGTTGTCCCAGTGCCGGGTGGCGTAATACAGGGTGATGAAGGTGGCGATGGTGCCAAAACCAATCGAGCCCAGCGCCAGGCCGCAGCCGTGCGGGAACACGCGACCGAGCACATGCATGAATGGCAGGCGCTCACCGGCGACAATCGGCGCCGCGGTTTTCGGCCACGCCAGCAGCAGGCCCAGCGCTGCTAGCAGAATGATGCTGACGCCCATGCTCCACAATCCCAGCTGGCCGACCAGCCACACCCCGAACGGCGCGCCGACCGCGAGCGCGCCGTAACTGGCGATGCCGTTCCACGAAATCACTTTGGCGGTGTTCGCCGCGCCAACGCGGCCGATGCCCCAGCCGATCGAGCCGGAGCCGACTAGGCTTTCCGCGCTGCCCAGCACCAGACGCCCGATCAACAGGCTGATCAGGCTGAACATCGGCAAGTTGGGTGTCCACGCCGAAATCAGCATAAACACACCACTCAAGCCGCATCCGGCCAGACCGATCATCACCGCGCGCTTGCTGCCCTGGTTGTCGATGATCTTGCCGGCGTACGGACGGCTGAGCAGGGTGGCGAGGTATTGCACGCTGATCACCAGCCCCGCGATCACCGCGCCAAAGCCAAGATCGCTGTGGACGTAACCCGGCAGCACGGCGAGCGGAATGCCGATGTTCAGGTAGCCGATGAAGGTGAAGAGGACGATGGACACGACTTGCAGCGTGACCGCCAGGGGGCGCTGGTGTTGTGGCATAGAGGACGACATGAGAAACGATCCACGGCAAAGCAGGATTAGATAGGCTGCTTATGATACCGGCGCGAACGAGTCTGGGGCGGGGAAAAGTAAAACTATTTGCCGCAGGGCCGATTCATGACTTGGCCGGGGCGACCAGTTGCGTGGTGACGAGGGCGGCGAGGGCGTTTTCCTCGCTGCCGAAACGGGCGAGCAGGGCGGCCTGCTTTTCCGGGGAGAGGCGGTTCCAGATCTCGATCATTTTCTCGGTGGCGCCGATCAGGACGGCGGCTTGGCTTTCAGAGAATTCGTCGGTCATGGCGGGCTCGGTTTCAGGCAGTGTGGAAAGCGCATCTTAGCGCTTTCCACACGGTCTGTACGGCGGGGTTTTACTCTTCGCTGTCGGCCTGGCGGCTCTCAACGGCTTCTTTCGGCTCGGGCTGTTGGGCACCGGCTTGTTGCGTGGTCGTCTGCTCAGGTACGTGCAGGCTTGGGAAGGGGAGATTAGGAATCTCGTGCATGGTTGCGCTCCTCGCTAAGTCTGTTGATAGATCTGGTAGATCCGCGCTTCTTGAAAGCCTGCGCAGGATACAGCAGGAAAAATGACAATCAGACTTTTAATTGAAAATAATGCGACAGATGGCCGCAGGGGGGGCGCGATAACAAAGGTCGCCGCAAAAACAACTGTAGGAGTGAGCCTGCTCGCGATGGCGGTGTGTCAGTCAACTCATATGCTGGCTGATACGCCGCTATCGCGAGCAGGCTCACTCCTACAGGGGGATTGCGGGGTTATTTGCAGGCGTTGGCGATGGCCTCGGCCAGCAATGCCAGGCGCGTGGCGTCGATCCCGGCGACGTTGGCCCGACCCGAGCTGACCATGTACACGCTGTGCTGCTCACGCAGTTGTTTGACCTGCTCCGGCGACAGCCCGGTGTAGGAGAACATTCCGCGTTGCACGCCAATGTGCGCAAAGCGCTCGCGCAGACCGTGCGGTTCCAGTGCTTCGACCAGACCGCTGCGCAATTGGGCGATGCGCAAGCGCATGGCTTCCACTTCATCGGCCCAGCGCGCTTTCAGCTCCGGGTCGGCGAGGATGGTCGCCACCACGGCCGCGCCGTGATCCGGTGGCGTCGACCACAGGTTGCGGGCGATGTTGGCCAGTTGGCTGCGGATGTCGATCAGCTTGTCGGCGGTTTTCGCGCAGACAATCAGCGCGCCGGTACGGTCGCGGTACAGGCCGAAGTTCTTCGAGCAGGAGCTGGTGATCAGCAGCTCTGGCACCTCGGCGGCGAACAGTCGGGTCGACCACGCGTCCTGTTCCAGTCCGTCGCCAAAGCCCTGGTAGGCAAAGTCGATCAGCGGCAGCAGGTCACGGCGGCGCACCACGTCGAGCACACGCTGCCAGTCGTCATGGTTCAGGTCGAAACCGGTCGGGTTGTGGCAGCAGGCATGCAGCAGCACCACGTCGCCGTGCGGCACTTCGTTAAGCACGGCGAGCATCGCATCGACGTCGAGGCGGTTGTCGCTGCCCACGTAGGGGTAGTGACTGACCTTGACCCCGGCCGCAGCAAAGATAGTTTCGTGGATCGGCCAGGTCGGGTTGCTCAGCCACACGCCCTTGCCCGGCAGGCACTGGGCGATGAAGTCGGCCGCCAGACGCAGGGCACCGGTGCCGCCCGGGGTCTGGGTGGCGCCGGCGCGCTGTTCGGCGATCAGCTTCGAGTCGGCGCCAAGCACCAGTTCATTGATGACTTTGCCGAACAGCGGATTGCCGTGACCACCGATGTAGGTCTTGGTGTCCTGGCTTTCGACCAGTCGCGCCTCGGCGATTTTCACCGCTTCGGGGATCGGCGTCAGGCCCTGGGCATCCTTGTAGACGCCAACGCCGAGGTCGAACTTGCGCGGGTTACTGTCCTGCGCATAGGCCTCCATCAAACCGAGGATCGGGTCGCCGGGTACCCGGCCGATGGCGTCAAAGTGCATTACTTGCGTCCTTCTGCGGTCTTGGCCACTTCGTCAGTGCGCGCGGCCATGATGAAGTCGTTGCGGTGCAGGCCCTTGATCGAGTGGCTCCACCAGGTCACGGTGACTTTGCCCCACTCGGTCAGCAGGCCCGGGTGGTGCCCTTCGGCCTCGGAGATCTCGCCGACGGCGTTGGTGAACGCCAGAGCATGCTTGAAGTTCTTGAACAGGAAGACCTTCTCCAGCTGCATGATGCTGTCGCGTACTTCGATGTTCCAGTCCGGGATCTGCTTGATCAGGATCGGCAGTTCTTCGTCGCTGACTTGTGGCGCATCGGCACGGCAGGCTTCGCAGTGGGCTTGGTTCAAAGTGGACATGGTGTGATTCCTGAAATCGAGTGTGTTTTTTTTATAGAAGCTATCGGCCCGTCAATGCCGTCACGCTAAACCAAAGTGACGGCGACTGACAGACTCAATTCTCAGCAAAAGTCGCGGATCACGCGGCTTTCGGTTTTGGCGGAAACTTCGGTGCGTGCAACCCCAGCTGCATGCCTTGGCGAACCATGGCCATGATGTCTTCATGGGCGACATCGAACAGGCGCTTGAGGTTCGGCAGGACAAAGTACAGCGGCTGCAGAATGTCGATGCGATACGGTGTGCGCATGGCTTCCAGCGGATCGAAGGCCTGATGCTCGGGTTCGTCCGACAGCGAGTAAACGGTTTCCTTCGGCGAGGACAGGATGCCGCCGCCGTAGATGCGTTTGCCTTGCGGGGTGTCGACCAGGCCGAACTCGATGGTCATCCAGTACAGGCGCGCCAGATACACGCGCTCTTCCTTGGTGGCCTGCAGGCCGAGCTTGCCGTAGGTGTGGGTGAATTCGGCGAACCATGGGTTGGTCAGCAGCGGGCAGTGGCCGAAAATCTCGTGGAAAATGTCCGGCTCTTGCAGGTAGTCCAGTTCTTCGCGGGTGCGAATGAACGTGGCCACCGGAAACTGCTTGCTGGCGAGCAATTCGAAGAAGGTCTGGAAGGGGATCAGTGCCGGGACGCGGGCAACCTGCCAACCGGTGGTCTCACCGAGCACCTTGTTGATCTCGCCCAGCTGCGGAATGCGGTCGTGGGGCAGACCGAGTTTTTCGATACCGTCCAGGTACTCCTGGCACGCCCGACCCTCGATCACTTTCAACTGGCGGGTGATCAGCGTGTTCCACACCGCATGCTCTTCGGCGGGGTAGTCGATAAAACCTTGCGCATCGGGCTCGCGGGCCACGTATTGCGTCTGCTTCATACTGCTCTCCTGCTAGGGGAATTCGTTCTTGTTATGTCCAGCGATGGACTGAGAATTACCCGAGAGTGCGGCGTGATGCAGCAGGTTGAGTGCGTTCCTAGTAGGAACAATCACCGCATTTCGTAAAAAAATCGTTACGCTTTGGCTGATATCACGCATTTGCGGTGATTTGCAGGTTTGAAAAGGGCTGTGGCTGTCACATAATCTTGACAACTATCTGCGCGCCTCGACAGAAAAGTCGGGGCGCTATCCCTGTGGGAGCGGGCTTGCTCGCGAAAGCGGTGTGTCAGTCACCATTCATTCAGCTGACACACCGCCTTCGCGAGCAAGCCCGCTCCCACAGGGATTGTGTTTAACCCCTCATCCTCGTCGGGCCTCTTTATATGCGTATCAAAGTCCACTGCCAAAACCGCATCGGCATCCTGCGCGACATCCTCAACCTGCTGGTGGAGTACGGGATCAACGTTGCACGCGGCGAGGTCGGCGGCGAGCACGGCAATGCGATCTATCTGCACTGCCCGAACCTGATCAACATCCAGTTCCAGGCGCTGCGGCCGAAGTTCGAGGCGATTGCTGGAGTGTTTGGGGTCAAACGCGTCGGGCTGATGCCCAGCGAGCGTCGGCACATGGAGTTGAACGCGTTGCTCGGCGCGCTGGAATTCCCGGTGCTGTCGATCGACATGGGCGGCTCGATCGTCGCCGCCAACCGCGCGGCGGCGCAGTTGCTTGGGGTGCGCGTGGATGAGGTGCCGGGGATTCCGCTGTCGCGCTATGCCGAGGATTTCGACCTGCCGGAACTGGTGCGCGCCAACAAATCGCGAATCAACGGCATGCGCGTCAAGGTCAAGGGCGACATCTTTCTCGCCGACATCGCGCCGCTGCAATCGGAGCACGACGACAGCGAAGCCATGGCCGGTGCGGTACTGACCTTGCACCGCGCCGACCGCGTCGGTGAGCGCATCTATAACGTGCGCAAACAGGAATTGCGTGGCTTCGACAGTATCTTCCAGAGCTCGAAAGTGATGGCCGCTGTCGTGCGTGAAGCGCGGCGCATGGCGCCGCTGGATGCGCCGCTATTGATCGAAGGCGAAACCGGCACCGGTAAAGAGTTGCTGGCCCGTGCCTGTCACCTCGCCAGTCCGCGTGGGCAGTCGCCGCTGATGGCGCTCAACTGTGCAGGGCTGCCAGAGTCGATGGCCGAGACCGAACTGTTCGGCTACGGCCCCGGCGCCTTTGAGGGCGCGCGCGCCGAAGGCAAGCTCGGCCTGCTGGAACTGACGGCGGGCGGTACGCTGTTCCTCGATGGCGTCGGTGAAATGAGCCCGCGCTTGCAAGTGAAGTTGCTGCGCTTTCTGCAGGACGGCTGCTTCCGCCGGGTCGGCAGCGACGAAGAGGTGTATCTGGACGTGCGAGTGATCTGCGCCACTCAGGTCGACCTGTCCGAATTGTGCGCGCGCGGCGAGTTTCGTCAGGATCTGTATCACCGCTTGAACGTGTTGTCGCTGCACATCCCGCCGCTGCGCGAATGCCTCGACGGTTTGACCCCGCTGGTGGAACACTTCCTCGATCAGGCCAGCCGCCAGATCGGCTGTTCGCTGCCGAAACTGGCGCCGGCAGCGATGGATCGCCTCAGTCATTACCACTGGCCGGGCAACGTGCGGCAGCTGGAGAACGTGCTGTTCCAGGCGGTCTCACTGTGCGAGGGCGGCACGGTCAAGGTCGAACACATTCGCCTGCCGGATTACGGCGTGCGTCAGCCGCTTGGCGATTTCTCGCTGGAGGGTGGGCTGGACGAGATCGTCGGACGCTTCGAGAAAGCCGTACTGGAGCGGCTGTACTCCGAACACCCGAGCAGTCGGCAACTGGGTAAGCGGTTGGGGGTTTCGCATACCACCATCGCTAATAAGCTCCGCCAATACGAAGTTGGTAAAGATCCCGAGAGTTAACAGCAACACTGTGGTGAAAAGAGCTTTTGTGGTGAGGGGATTTATCCCCGAAGGGTGGCGAAGCCGCCCCAAACCCGGCAAATGCGGTCCATTCGATACACCATCAATGGATGGATTGGGGCTGCTGCGCAGCCCATCGGGGATAAATCCCCTCACCACAGGTTCTTTTTCCATCTGCAACAATCGGGATTGCCGCCAAGCGGCATAACACCGCCGGTTTTTCGACTTCGATACATTTCCAATTTCCCCGCAAAACCCCGCAAGTCCTTTGTTTACCGGGCCGCAAGCCGCCAGAAAAAAGTTGGTCTGCAAATTGCTTATGGCTCAGCAGTACAGCGGTGGGCGGCAAACGTCCGGCATGCAGAGGAAAGAGTGTGGACAAGTACCTTTATGTGGCAATGACCGGCGCCAGTCAGAACGCACTGGCGCAAAAGGCCCATGCCAACAACCTGGCGAACATCTCCACCAATGGTTTTCAGCGCGACCTGGAGCAGGCGCGTTCGATGCCGGTGTTCGGTGACAGCTTTCCGGCGCGTGCGTTTGCCATGAGCGAACGGCCCGCCACCGACTTCACCGCCGGTTCGCTGGTGCAGACCGGGCGTGACCTCGACGTCGCCGTGACCGGCAACGGTTTTATTGCCGTGCAGAACCCTAACGGTGGCGAAAGCTACGTGCGCACCGGCAGCCTGAACATCGACGCCCTCGGCGTATTGCGCGCCGGCAACGGCATGCCGGTACTCGGCAATGGCGGTCCGATCGCCGTGCCGCCGGAGCAGCAGGTCGAAGTCGGTGAAGACGGCACCATCAGTATTCGTGCGATGGGCGAAGGCCCGCGCGTCATGGCGGAAGTCGACCGGATCAAACTGGTCAATCCGGACATCAAGAACCTCAACAAAGGCCTCGACGGCTCGATCTACACCAAGGACGGCCAGCCGGCGCCGGCCGATGCCAACGTCAAACTGGTGTCGGGTTTCCTTGAGTCGAGCAACGTAAATGCCGTGGAAGAAATGACCTCGGTGCTGGCCCTGGCCAAGCAGTTCGAGTTGCACGTCAAGATGATGAACACCGCCAAAGACGACGACCAGGCCATGGCTCGGGTCTTGCAGATCAGCTAATTATCAGAACGTCGCGCCGTAAAACAGGCGCACGAGGAGAATCGAATGCTTCCGGCTCTATGGGTTGCCAAAACCGGTCTGTCCGCCCAGGACACCAACCTGACCACCATTTCCAACAACCTGGCGAACGTCTCGACCACGGGTTTCAAACGTGACCGTGCCGAGTTCCAGGACCTGCTGTACCAGATCAAGCGTCAGCCAGGCGCTCAGTCGACCCAGGACAGTGAATTGCCGTCGGGTCTGCAACTGGGTACCGGTGTGCGCATCGTCGGCACCCAGAAAAACTTCACCGCCGGCAGCCTGCAAACCACCGAGCAGCCGCTGGACATGGCCATCGACGGTCGTGGTTTCTTCCAGATCCTGCAGCCGGACGGCACCACGTCCTACACCCGTGACGGTACTTTCCACCTCGACTCCAACGGTCAGATCGTCAACGCCAGCGGTTTCGCCCTGGAACCGGCCATCGTTATCCCGAACAACGCGCAGAGCTTCACCGTCGGCACCGACGGCACCGTGTCGATCACAGTGCCAGGCAACCCGGCCGCTCAGGTGATCGGCAACCTGCAAACCGCCGACTTCATCAACCCGGCCGGTTTGCAAGCAGTGGGCAACAACCTGTTCCTGGAAACCGCTGCTTCCGGCGCGCCGCAAATCGGCACCCCGGGCCTGAACGGTTTCGGTACCACGCTGCAGAACACCCTGGAAGGTTCCAACGTCAGCACCGTTGAAGAGATGGTCAACATGATCACCACTCAGCGCGCCTACGAGATGAACTCCAAGGTGATTTCCACCGCCGACCAGATGCTCTCGTTCGTAACGCAGAATCTGTAATCAAGTCTATGGGGCGGCCATGAGGTCGCCAGCAACACCGTGAGGTAGGGTCATGAAACGCTTCGTATCTGTTCTGGCATTGGGTGGGGTCGTCTCGCTCGCGGGCTGCGTCGCACCGACGCCCAAGCCCAATGACCCTTATTACGCTCCGGTGTTGCCACGCACGCCATTGCCGTCTGCGGCCAACAACGGCTCGATCTATCAGGCCGGCTTCGAGCAGAACCTGTACAGCGACCGCAAGGCATTCCGGGTCGGTGACATCATCACCATCACCCTGAACGAGAAGACTCAGGCCAGCAAAAACGCCAACTCGCAAGTGGCCAAGAACAGCAAGACCGGCATCGGCCTGACTTCGCTGTTTGGCGGCAGTGGCACCACCAACAACCCGTTGGGTGGCAATGATCTGAGCCTCGACGTCGGCTACAGCGGCGACCGCGCGACCAAGGGCGATAGCAAGGCGGCGCAGGGCAACACCCTGACCGGTTCGATCACCGTGACCGTGGCCGACGTGCTGCCCAATGGCATCATCGCCGTGCGCGGCGAGAAGTGGATGACCCTCAACACCGGCGACGAGCTGGTGCGGATCGCAGGTCTGGTGCGTGCCGATGACATCGCCACCGACAACACCGTGTCGTCGACCCGTGTCGCCGATGCGCGCATCACCTACTCGGGCACCGGTTCGTTTGCCGATGCGAGTCAGCCAGGCTGGTTCGACCGTTTCTTCCTCAGCCCGCTGTTCCCTTTCTAGGTGGCGACTTTGAATTTCAAGAGCCTCATGCTGGCTGCGGCCCTGTTGTCCGCAGCCTTTGGTGCCCACGCCGAGCGGCTGAAAGATATCGCCAGCATTTCCGGCGTGCGTTCCAACCAGTTGATCGGTTACGGCCTGGTGGTCGGGCTTAACGGTACCGGCGACCAGACGACGCAGACCCCGTTCACCCTGCAGACCTTCAACAACATGCTCTCGCAGTTCGGCATCAAGGTGCCGCCGGGATCGGGCAACGTGCAGTTGAAAAACGTCGCAGCGGTGTCGGTCAGTGCCGATCTGCCGGCGTTCGCCAAACCGGGGCAGCAGGTCGACATCACCGTGTCTTCGATCGGTAACTCCAAGAGCCTGCGCGGCGGTACCCTGTTGCTGACCCCGCTCAAGGGTATCGACGGCAACGTCTACGCCATCGCCCAGGGCAACCTGGTGGTCGGTGGTTTCGATGCCGAAGGTCGCGACGGTTCGAAGATCACCGTCAACGTTCCGTCGGCCGGTCGGATCCCCGGTGGTGCGTCGGTTGAACGTTCGGTGCCGAGCGGTTTCAACCAGGGCAACAGCCTGACGCTGAACCTCAACCGTTCCGACTTCACCACGGCCAAGCGCATTGTCGACAAGATCAACGACATGCTCGGCCCTGGCGTGGCGCAAGCCATCGACGGCGGCTCGATCCGTGTGACCGCGCCGCTCGATCCGAGCCAGCGCGTCGACTACCTGTCGATCCTCGAAAACCTCGAAGTCGACCCGGGTCAGGCGGTGGCGAAAGTCATCATCAACTCGCGCACCGGCACCATCGTCATCGGCCAGAACGTGAAAGTTTCGCCGGCCGCCGTGACTCACGGCAGCCTGACCGTGACCATCACCGAAGACCCGATCGTCAGTCAGCCGGGCCCATTGTCCAACGGCCAGACCGCGGTGGTTCCACGTTCGCGGGTCAACGCCGAACAGGAAGCCAAGCCGATGTTCAAGTTCGGCCCGGGCACCACCCTCGACGAGATCGTGCGGGCGGTGAACCAGGTTGGCGCGGCACCGGGTGACCTGATGGCCATTCTCGAAGCACTGAAGCAGGCCGGCGCGTTGCAAGCCGACCTGATCGTGATCTGAGGACGCCGACCATGGATATGCGCAAAGGCAGTCTGGTGGGCACGGGCGATTCGGGTTCGTACTCCGACCTCAATCGTCTGAACCAGCTCAAGGTCGGCGACAAGAACAGCGATGCGAACATGCGCAAGGTGGCGCAGGAATTCGAATCGCTGTTCCTCGGCGAAATGCTCAAGTCGATGCGTTCGGCCACCGAGGCGTTGGGTAAAGACAACCCGATGAACACGCCGGCGGCCAAGCAATATCAGGAAATGTACGACCAGCAACTGGCGGTGTCGCTGTCCCGCGAGGGCGGTGGTATCGGTCTGGCCGACGTGCTGATGAAGCAGATGTCGAGGAACAAACCGCTGGCACCGGGTGAGGCTGCAGCCGCGTCCGCCGCCAAGCAAGAGGCGGCGAAAGCCGCTGCGGTGCAGACCCCGATTGCCGCCGGCACCACTGCCACCAATGGGCCGTTATCGCGGCTCAATGGCGAGCGTCCGTTGTGGGCCTCGCGTTCCGGGCGTGTGGCTACTACCGAAGCCTCGCACAGCAATGACATGGCAATGATCAACAAGCGTCGTCTGGCATTGCCGCCGAAGCTGGCCGATCGTTTGCTCGCCGGTCTGGTGCCGTCCGCCACGCCGACCGCCACCAATGCCTTGCCACAACGTGCCGTGACCACCGCCGCCACCGGCGCCGGCCCGCTGTACAACGGCGACTGGCTGACCCGTGCCGAAGACGCCAAGGCGTCCGGCGGGCAGATGCAGATTTACGGTCGGGCGATGGCGCAGATTCCGCTGGCACCGGCCAAGCGCGCTTTCAGCTCCGCCGACGAATTCGTCAACACCATGCTGCCGATGGCCAAAGAAGCCGCCGCGCGTATTGGCGTCGATCCGCGTTATCTGGTGGCGCAAGCCGCACTGGAAACCGGCTGGGGCAAATCGGTCATGCGTGCCCAGGATGGCAGCAGCAGTCACAACCTGTTCGGTATCAAGGCCAGCAGCAACTGGACCGGCGATTCGGCCCGGGCAATCACCAGCGAGTTCCGCAACGGGCAGATGGTCAAGGAGACGGCGCAGTTCCGTTCCTATGCCTCGTACAAGGACAGTTTCCACGATCTGGTGACTTTGCTGCAGACCAACAATCGCTATCAAGATGTGGTGAAGTCGGCCGATAACCCAGAACAGTTTGTACGCGAGTTGCAAAAGGCCGGTTACGCGACCGACCCGAACTACGCGACGAAGATTTCGCAGATAGCCAAGCAGATGAACAGTTTCGAAAACTACGCTGCGGCCGGCGTTTCAACAACGCCTCTATAAACACACGGTAAGGTTTGAATCATGAGTTTGCTCAATATCGGGATGTCGGGGTTGTCCGCGAGTTCTTCCTCTCTCGCGACCACAGGTAACAACATTGCCAACGTCGACACCGCCGGGTATTCACGCCAGCAAACCGTGCAGAGCACCAAGTCATCGCAGCAGTTCGGCAACGTCTTCATCGGTACGGGGACGACCCTGGCCGATGTGCGCCGGGTCTACAACTCTTACCTCGAAAACCAGCTGCATACCGCCACCTCGCTCAATAGCGAAGCGGCTGCGTACGGTGCCCAGGCCACTGCGCTGGATGCCTCGATGTCCGATACCAACACCGGCCTGACCGGTGTGCTGCAAAAGTTCTTTACCTCGATGCAGGGCGTGGCGACCTCGGCCACTGATGACACCTCCCGTCAGTCGGTGCTGACCGGTGCGCAGGCCCTGACCAGCCGTTTCAATGCGCTGGCCAAACAGCTGAACGATCAGAACACCACGATCAATGGCAACCTGGGCGACATGACGTCCCAGGTCAACAAGCTGGCGACTTCGATTGCCAACCTGAACCAGAAGATCGGCGAGATTTCCACCAGCGGCGGCCAGCCGAACGATCTGCTCGACAGCCGTAACGAAGCGGTGCGCCAGCTCTCCGAGCTGACCGGTGCACAGGTCGTCGAGCGTGGCACCAGTTTTGACGTGTACATCGGCACCGGCCAGCCGCTGGTGATCGGCAACACCACCAACACCCTGAGCACCGTGCCGAGCAAGGACGATCCGACGCGCATGGCGATTCAGCTGGACCGCGGCTCAAGCGTGATCGACATCACGTCGGCCATGAGCGGTGGCGAAATCGGTGGCCTGCTGACCTATCGCAAAGAAGTGCTCGACCCTTCGCTCAATGAGTTGGGGCGTGTCGCGCTGGTAGTGGCCGATCAGGTCAACAGCCAACAAGCCCAGGGCATCGACAAGAACGGTGACTTCGGCGCAGCGATCTTCAACAACATCAACAGTGCCGCTCTGGTCAGTCAGCGCAGCATTGCGCAGTCGACCAATAGCGCCGGCTCGGGCAACCTCGATGTCACCATCAAGGACACCGGCAAGCTGACCACCAGCGATTATCAGGTGACCTTCACCAGCGCCACCAACTATTCGGTCAAGCGCTCCGATGGCACCGACATGGGCTCGTTCAGCACCACGACCACGCCACCGCCAGTGATCGATGGCTTCACCCTGGCGCTCAACGGCGGCGCCCTGAGCGCTGGCGACACCTTCAAGGTGACCCCGACCCGTAACGCGGCAAGCACTATTCAGACCGTGCTGACCGATCCGAAGAAAATCGCTGCGGCAGCGCCGTTGACCGGCGTGGCCAGTGCGAACAATTCCGGTACCTACACCCAGCCGACGCTGACTGATTCGTTCGACATCTACAACCCGGCGTCGCAGACCGAGTTGCAGAATGCGCTCAAATATTCGACACCGGTCAAACTGGTGTTCGGTGCGGTCGCCAGCGGCAGCCAGTCGTACAACATGGTCGACGCCAAGGGCAACACCATCGGTTCGGGCACCATCGTGCCGGGGCAGGCCAACACCTTGAACCTCAAGGTCGGCATGGTCGACTCCACCGGTGCTCCGGTGATGGACACCACGGTCACGCCGAACGTGCAGAAGACCTTCACCGTACAGACCACCGTGGGCGCGACGCCGAAGTCCGGCGAAACCTTCACCATCAACCTGACCGGCGCGGCGTCTTCGGACAACCGCAACGCACAGACACTGGTTGGCCTGCAGACCAAGCAGACCGTGGACACCGGCAGCGGCAGCAAGGGCATCAGCCTGACCGACGCCTACAACAAACTGGTGACCAACGTCGGTACCAAGGCTGCGCAGAGCAAGTCCGACAATGACGCCACCTCGGTGATCCTCGATCAGGCCAAGGGCGCGCGTGATTCGCTGTCCCAGGTCAACCTCGATGAAGAGACCGGCAACCTGGTCAAGTATCAGCAGTACTACACAGCGTCTTCGCAGATCATCAAAGCTGCGCAGGAAACCTTCGCCACGCTGATCAACAGTCTTTAAGGAGTCGTAATTCATGCGCATTTCCACCGCCCAGTATTACGCGACGCAAGCTGCTCAATATCAGCGCAACTACAGCAAGACGGTCGCGACCGCCAACGAAGCGAGCAGCCTGCAGCGCATCAACACCGCTGCCGACGATCCGATCGGCGCCGGTCGCCTGCTCAAGCTGGGTCAGCAAAGTGCGATGCTCGACCAGTATCAGGGCAACATCGACACCACCAAGAGTTCGCTGACCGTGCAGGAGTCGACGTTGAACTCCATCACCACGGCTCTGCAGCGCGCCAAGGAAATCGGCCTGGCCGCCAACAACGGTATCGCCACCGACGACAACCGCAAGGCGTACGCGGCGGAACTGAGCCAGATCCAGCAACAAGTGCTGGGCCTGATGAACTCCAAGGATGCCAACGGCAACTACCTGTTCTCCGGTTCCAAGACCGATACCGCGCCGTACTCGCAAAACGTCGACGGCACCTACACCTATAACGGTGACCAGACCCAGATCAACCTGGGCATTGGCGACGGTATGTCGGTCGCGACCAATACCACCGGTTGGGACGCCTTCCAGCAGACCATCAACACCAGCCGCACCCAGACCACCATGACCGCTCCGGCGGTGGATGACGGTCGTGTGGTGCTGTCCAACGGTACGGTCGGCACCGCAGCGACCTACAACGCCAAGTTCACGGCGGGCCAGCCATACACCGTGGATTTCATCAGCAGCACGCAGTTGAAAATCACCGATGCCCTGGGCAACGACGTGACGTCCGAGGCCAGCCAGAACGGCCTGATCAGCAACAGCAATGGTGCCAACCAGACCGTCAGCTTCCGTGGCGTCGACATGAAGTTGAACATCAACCTCAAGGCCGGCGACACCAACCCGGATGCGGTCATCGCCGGTCACAGCTTCCAGCTGTCGGCCACGCCTGATTCGTTCACCACTGCGCGCAGCCCGGGCAACCCGTCGACTGCGGTCATCACCGGCTCCAGCGTGACCAACCAGGCGGCGTACAGCGCGGCCTTCCCGTCGGGCGGCGGCGCGGTGCTGAAGTTCACCAGCGCCACCGATTTCGACCTGTACGCGGCCCCTGTGACCGCTGACAGCAAACCGGTGTCGTCGGGCACCATGGTCGGCAGCAACGCCACGGCCGCCGGTGTGACCTTCGCCATTGGCGGTACGCCGGGCGCGGGCGATCAGTTCTCGATTCAGTCCAACAACCACCAGACCCAGAACGTGCTCGACACCCTGGGCCAGATGGTCACGGCGCTGAACATGCCGGTCGATGGTGATCCGGTAGCCAAGCAGAAATTCCAGGGGGCCATGGAGTCGGCGCTGGGCAACATCGACAGCGCCTCCAACCAGATTGGCGCTGCGGTGACCTCGATCGGTGCGCGCGGTCAGTCGCTGGATGACCAGGACACCACCAACCAGAGCCTGATCCAGGCCAACACCACGACCCAGGGTTCGATCCGTGATTCGGATCCGGCCGAGGTGATGACCCGCCTGACGTTGCAGCAGACCATGCTGCAAGCCTCGCAACTGGCGTTCAGCAAGATCAGTCAGTTGGGTCTGTTCAACAAGATCTGACATTGGACGGGCGCGCAGGCGCCCGTTTGTCTTGTCCTTCAGTTAATGTTTTTTTGCGGTTTCATGGGCTCGCTTTACCGAGCGGGCTCGTACCGCCTGTGAGCCCGCCGTGAATCCACTTCCTCTCGTCAGTCTGGTCATTCCCGCCTTCAATCCGCGCTTCTTCGAGCGGACCTTGAACAGTGCGGTGAGCCAGACTTATGGCCAACTCGAAATCATCGTTTGCGACGACAGCCGCGGCAGCGAGATTGAAGCCATCGTTGCGGCGGTAGTCGAGCAGTCCGGCGTCGCCGTGCGTTACGTGCGCAATCCGCGCACCCTGGGCATGGTCGGCAATCTCAAGGCCTGCCTGGAACAGGCGCAGGGCCAATTGGTCAAATTTCTGTGCGACGACGACCATCTCTATGCCGCCTGTGTTGAACAGCAAGCGCAGGAAATGGTGCGTGAGGAAGTCCGGCTGGTGCTGGCTCAGCGTCTGTTCTGGGACGCTGACGACATCATTCTTCCGGCACGTCTGGAAAACACTTCGCTGTCTCCGCTCAGTGGCTTGTTCAAGGGCGACGACCTGCTGGGCATCTTTGAAAAGTTTCCGGTCAATGTGCTGGGTGGGTTCACCAATGCGCTGTTTCGCCGGGAAGATCTTGTCGAGTTGCTGCCGGCGTTGACCCAGGAAGGCCACTGCTTTGAGGCAACCCTGGATTTCGCGCTGTTCGTCTGTCTGATGCGGCGCGGCAACGTGGCGGTGTCCAACAATGTACTCAGTGCCGAGCGACTGTACCCGGAGCGCCTGAGCGCCCAGCAGTCGATGAAAGATGCGGTTGAAGTCGAGCGCGAGTGGATTCTGCAAATGCTCAAGGCGCGCAGCGGCGAATCTGCGCCTGCGCCGGGTTGGGTTCGCTACATCCCGCTGACCAAGGCTGATGAGACACCCCGGGTCTGGGAAGAGCTGCCTCTGAGCCGCACCCTGGGTACCAAACAAAGTCGCCAGGAGTGGTGTGTCGGCATCGACAGCTGGAGTTTTGCCGAGCTTTATGCGCAATGGCTGGAGTGCCGGGTGCTCACCGAGGGGCAGCGCAAGTTGCTGCCGGAGACCCTGGCTGGCTGGTCGCATCAGCCGCGCATCGTCCCGATCGTCATCGATCGCGACGGCAGTCGCGACGGTGTCGAGCGCACGCTGGAGGCGCTTGCCGCACAGGATTATCTGCCGGAGTTGATTCTGGTGCTGTCCGCTGCCTGTTCCGAGGCCGAGCTCGATGGTCGGGTGTTCCGCATGCCGTTGCAGGACGACGGACTGGAGCAGATCAATGCATTGTTACCGCAACTGGAAGGGGCCGACTGGTTCTACCTGTTGCAGGCCGGCGATCGTCCGGTGGTGCCGGCGTTGTTGATCATGGCCGAGCGCATTGCCCATTCTCCGGCGCTGACGTGTCTGTACAGCGATGAAGGCAGCCTGCGCAACGGCGAATCGGCGGAGCCTGCGTTCAAACCGGATTTCAACCTCGACCTGCTGCGCAGTTACCCGTACGTCGGGCGCGCGCTGGCGTTCAAGCGCGAACGCTTTCTGGCGCTGGGCGGATTCGCGGCGACGTTCGCCGAACTGGCCCCCCACGACGTGCTGTGGCGCATGGTCGAGAGTGATGGTACGCAGGTGGTCGGGCATGTCGCCGAAGTTCTGGTGCAATCGCCCTTCGATCTGTCCGCCTGGCTCGCCGCTCCGGCGGTCATCGAGCAGAATCCGCGTGTACTCGAGGCCCATCTGCAGCGCCTGGGGATTGCCCACGAAATCCGCCGTGGCAGTTCCGGGTTGCTCAATCGTGTCGACTATCGCCATGCCCGGCGTCCGCTGGTGTCGATCATTATTGTGACCAAGGACCAGACGGCTGCCTTGCAGCGCTGCGTCGAGACGCTGTTGGAGAAGACCGCTTACTCCGAGTACGAGTTGTTGCTGGTCGACAATGGCAGTGAAAGCCACGAGGCGCGGGCCTGGCTGGACGGTATGGCGCAACTGGGCGGCGAGCGGATTCGTGTCCTGAACTACCCGCAGCAGGGCAACGCAGCGGCGCTGCATAATTTTGCGGTAGGGCAGGCGCGTGGTGAATACGTGCTGCTGCTCAATTCGTTTGCGGTAATCACCCAGGCCGACTGGCTCGACGAACTGCTCAATCATGCGCAGCGTCCGGAAGTCGGCGTGGTCGGCGCCAAGCTGTTCAATCCTGATGGGTGCGTACTGCACGCGGGTCTGATTCTTGGTCTGCAAGGTGCAGTGGGTTTGCCGTTCTATGGTCAGTCGTTGCAGTCGGATGGTTACATGTTCCGGCTGCAAGCGGTCCATGACCTGAGTGCCGTCAGTGGCGATTGCCTGATGGTGCGCAAGGCGGTTTATGAAGCTGTCGCCGGTCTCGATGAGCAAGCGCTGAAACAGGCGCTGAATGTCGTGGATCTGTGCCTGCGGATCGGTCAGGAAGGATACCTGGTGGTGTGGACCCCTTATGCCTTGCTGGCACTGGGCGCACGCCCCAGTGTTCAGGCGACGGCAGAAGAGGAGCAATTGCAGCTTCAGGAGCAGGAAACCTTCTACCAGCGCTGGTTGCCGCGCATTGCCCGTGATCCGGCCTTCAACGTCAATTTGTCGTTGCAGGGTGTCGGTGCGACGAGCTTCAGCCTGGAACCGGGCCTGCGTACCGGCTGGAGTGCATTTTCCCGGGCGCAGTTGCCGAACGTGCTTGCCGTGCCGATCAACGCCTCGGCCATCGGTCACTACCGCATGAGCCAGCCGCTGATCGAACTGGAAGCGGCCAACCGCGCTGAAGGGCGGATTTGCTATGGACTGCCGTCGATCATTGATATCGAGCGTCAGTCCCCGGACGTGATTGTGCTGCAGGGGCGTTATTCGCAGGGTGCCATTGATGAGATTCCGCCACTGAAGAAATTCAGTCATGCCCGGCGCATCTTTGAGCTTGATGACTATGTGATCGACGTTCCTCATCGCAATGCGCATATTCGCAACATGCCCAATAAACAGGAAATGGAGCGGATGGTGCGCAGTGCGATCAGCCTGTGTGATCGGGTGGTGGTATCGACCCAGCCACTGGCCAATGCATTGTCGGACATGCACCACGACATTCGCGTCGTCCCCAACATGCTCGCGCGCAACTTGTGGACTGACTTGCGCAGCCAGCGCCGCACTTCGAAAAAACCACGGGTCGGCTGGGGCGGTGGGACCAGTCACCACGGCGACCTGGCGGTGATCGCCGATGTCGTGCGTGAGCTGGCCAACGAAGTCGACTGGGTGTTCTTCGGCATGTGCCCGGATGATCTGCGTCCGTACATGCATGAATTCCACGGGGTAATCCCGTTGGAAGTGTACCCGGCGAAACTGGCAAGCCTGAATCTCGATCTGGCGCTGGCGCCACTGGAATTCCACATCTTCAACGACTGCAAGAGCAACTTGCGTCTGCTGGAGTACGGCGCCTGCGGTTACCCGGTGATCTGCACCGATACCGAGGCCTATCGCGGCTACCTGCCGTGCACCCGGGTCAAGACCAACAGCACCGATGAATGGCTGCAGGCGATCCGCATGCACCTGGCCGATCCCGATGCGAGCTATCGCATGGGCGATGAACTGCGAGAAATCGTATTGCGCGACTACGTACTGCGGGGCGACAACCTGCGCTATTGGGAAAACGGCTGGCTGGCGGATTGACCGGCACTGCTGAAAAAGGCGACTTTCGAGTCGCCTTTTTTGCGTCTTCAATATCCTGTTTGTATCAGTATCGACACTTTTTTACCGCAGAGCCTCAAGCATAGCGCTTTTCCTGTCGATACTTCTCTATTCGCTGACCTCGGACGGTTGCTGCTGGCGTGATCGGCTTGTTACCGGGAGGCAGGTTTCCGGATTCAACAACAATGCAAGGAAGAAGCAAATGGCAGTGATTTATGGGACGAGTGAAGCCGATGTCATGAGCGGCAGTGAAGGCAATGACGAGCTCTTCGGACTGGAATCGGATGATCAGATCTGGGGGACTGCCGGAGCCGATCTGCTGGATGGTGGCGAGGGTTTTGATTCCGTGGATTATCGAATCATGTCTTCGGGCGTCAGCGTCGATATCCGCCAAGGGCTTGCCAGCGTCACGAAGGCAGATGGTTCCATTGACACGCTGGTTGCCATCGAAAAAGTGGTCGGCAGCTTCCTTGATGACACCCTTGCCAGTTCGGTTTCCGGCGTCACGCTGGAAGGCAGCGGCGGGGATGACGTTTACATCATCGGCAGTGAGGGCGTGACGATCATCGAAGACGAGCGCGGCGGCTACGACGAGTTGCGCACCAGCGTTAACATCCAGAAGATGGACCCGTTCCTCGACAAAATGACCTTCACCGGAACCGGCGACTTCAAGGGCTACGGCAATGCCGAGCACAACGTGATCATTGCCGGCGCCGGTAATGACTGGCTGTGGGGTGGTGACGGTGGCGACCGGTTTGTTGGCGGTGAAGGATTCGATACCGTCAGCTACACCGACAGCCTTGAAGGCGTCAGTATCGAGCTCTCGAGCATGTGGGGCGCCACTGGTATTGCATTCGGCGATACCTACTCGAGCATCGAGGCCGTGCAGGGTTCGAATTTCAACGATGTGATCTTCGCCGGCGCAGGCGCAATGGTCATGGACGGTGCCGATGGCTTTGACGCCGTCGATTACAGCCGTTCCAACGACGCGGTCAGCATCGAGTTTCGTGATGGCAAGGGCTTCGGTTCCGGCGACTACGCCGAGGGCGACACCTTGATCAATGTGGAAAAGGTTGTCGGGACTAACCTGGACGATCACTTCACTGCCAACTCGGGTGGCGTGACCTTCGAAGGTGGCTGGGGCAGCGACGTCTACACGATCAACAGCGAGGGTGTGACCATCGTCGAGACAGACTCAGGCATGGGGTTTGACGAGCTGTACACCAGCCTGTCGGTTATGAAGATGGACCCGTTCATCGAGAAAATGACCTACACCGGTACAGCCGATTTCACCGGTTATGGCAATGATTCCGACAACTACATCTTCGGCGGCAGCGGCGATGACCTGTTCTACGGTGGCGCCGGACGGGATGTCTTCGTGGGCGGCGCGGGAATGGACATCGTCAGCTATGAGGACAGCGACACGGGTGTGGTGGCCACGCTGTGGAGAATCGGCCAGAACGGCACGGCTGACGGTGACACGCATTACGGTGTCGAAGGCTTGCGTGGCAGCCATTTTAACGATGAGCTGGGTGCCAACAGGGAAGATACGATTCTGGAAGGCAGCAGTGGTGACGATACCCTGAACGGCAACGATGGCAACGATCATCTCTATGGCGGGCTGAAGTCCGGTCTCGACGGCGACGTGGCGCAGGCTGACAAATTGTTCGGCGGCAACGGCGATGACGTCATCGTTAGTGCTGCGAATGACCTGGGCACTGTGGCGGACGGTGGACAAGGTAGTGACACCATCACGGTCCACAACGGCAGTGCCTTTGGTGATGACGGTTTTGACGTGCTCACCGGCACCGGCAACAGTTATCTGTTGTCAGGTGGCAGTGGCAACGACGTGCTGAACCTCAATCTCACGGGGCAGTCGGGCACTGGCGGCATCGCATTGGGCGGTATGGGTGACGATACCTATATCGTGAACACCACTGGGTTGGTATCGATTCAGGACGAGGGCTGGGATATCAATGACACCCTGATCCTGAACACCATCGCCAATATCAGCCAGTTGAACGTCACCCGCATCGGTGACGACGCCTATCTGCATGGTGCCAACGACGGCAGCGCCGGCGTTCCCGACAACGGCGTGAAGCTGCAGGGCTGGTACGCCGGGTACAACAACATCGAACATCTGCAGACCGCTGACGGCCAGTCCTACGACCTGCCTGCCACGATCGATGGATTCGCGATGTTTGGCTGATCCGTCCGATTCATTGAAGTAGCTTGATGAAAGGGATGACTCCGGCAACGGACTCATCCCTTTTTCATGCCTTGAATTCCCGCCGACGCAGCGCTCGCGGAGCTGGCGCGTTTCCTGCAAGTCCCCCTCAAATCGCCATAAAACGAGCGCTCGCGGTCATCGCAGCGGCGCCGCAGGCGGCAAAAGGGTTAGCCAGACGGCCCGCATCGCTCAACAAAGCCATGCGCAGCCCGGTGACGAACGAGAGGGGAGACGATGAAGGCAGTTATTTTGGCGGGTGGCCTCGGCACGCGCATCAGTGAAGAGTCGCACCTCAAGCCCAAGCCCATGATCGAGATCGGCGGCAAGCCAATTCTCTGGCACATCATGAAGCAGTATTCCGCTCACGGAATCCACGACTTCGTGATTTGCCTGGGCTACAAGGGCTATGCGATCAAAGACTTCTTCGCCAACTACTTCCTGCACACCTCCGACGTCACGTTCGACATGCGCAACAACCGCATGGACGTGCACCAGAACTACAGCGAGCCGTGGAGCGTCACCCTGATCGACACCGGCGAGGAAACCATGACCGGTGGCCGTCTGCTGCGTGCCGGCCGTTACCTCAAGGATGAAGAGGCGTTCTGCTTCACCTACGGCGACGGCGTTTCCGACATCAACATTGCTCAACTCGTCGATTACCACAAAGCCCACGGTCGCCTGGCCACCGTCACCGCGGTGCAGCCGCCGGGACGTTACGGTGCCCTTGAGCGCCAGGGCGATCAGGTGCTCGGTTTCACCGAAAAACCGCGTGGCGACGGTGGCTGGATCAACGGTGGCTTTTTCGTGCTGTCGCCCAAAGTCCTGTCCTACATCGCTGGCGATGAAACCACCTGGGAGGCCGAGCCGCTGGCGCGTCTGGCAGAGGATGAACAGCTGAACGCCTTCGAGCACGAAGGCTTCTGGCATCCGATGGATACCCTGCGCGACAAGAACCACCTCGAAGCGTTATGGCAGAGCGGGGAGGCCCCATGGAAGCAATGGGCCTGAGTGCGGATTTCTGGCGCGGCAAACGCGTACTGGTCACCGGTCACACCGGTTTCAAAGGCAGCTGGCTGAGCCTGTGGCTGCAAAGCCTCGGCGCGCACGTCAGCGGTTTCTCGCTGGATCCGTCAACCGAACCGAGCCTGTATGAACTGGCGCGGGTTCACGAAGGGATCAACGATCAGCGCGGTGATCTGCGCGATCTCGGCGCGTTGCTGGAGATCATTGCCGACACCGAGCCGGAGATCGTTCTGCACCTGGCCGCGCAGCCACTGGTGCGTGAAGGCTATCGCGACCCGCTGGGCACTTACTCCAGCAACGTCATGGGCACGCTGAACCTGCTCGAAGCGATCCGTCAGGTCGGTTGCGTGCGCGCCTGCGTGCTGGTGACGACCGACAAGGTTTACGCCAACAAGGAATGGCTGTGGCCGTACCGCGAAGACGAAGCCCTCGGCGGCCACGATCCCTACAGCAGCAGCAAGGCTTGCTGTGAACTGTTGGCGCAGTCTTACGCCGCGTCGTTTTTCCCGGCCGACAAGTACGCTGAACACGGTCTGGCCTTGGCCACCGCGCGCGCCGGCAACGTCTTGGGTGGCGGTGACTTCGCCCCTGAGCGGCTGATTCCCGACGTGCTCAAAGCCTGGACTGCCGACGAGCCGGTGACCCTGCGTTACCCGCAAGCCGTGCGCCCGTGGCAGCACGCGCTGGAACCGCTGGCCGGTTACCTGCAACTGGCTGCCGGCCTCTACGAACAAGGCCCGGAATACGCCGGGGCGTGGAACTTCGGCCCGGGCGAGGCGGACATGTGCAGCGTCGGCGAAGTGGTCGAACTGCTCGCCAGTCGCTGGCCACAGGCACGTGGTCTGCGCATCGAAAAAAGCGAACTGCACGAGGCTGGCCTGTTGCGCCTCGACAGTAGCCGCGCCCGTCAGGTACTCGGCTGGCAGCCACGCTGGACCTTGCAGCAATGCCTGACCCAGACCCTCGACTGGCATCTGGCGTGGCAGAACGGCGATGACATGCGCAACGTCACTCTCGGCCAACTGAACCTGTACCGAGGCGCGCTGTGAGCGAGTTTTCCTTGAAGCAATTGCCGCTGGCCGGGCTGTTCAGCGTTCAGCACAAACGCTTCGAAGATCAGCGCGGGCACTTCGCGCGGCTGTTCTGCGAAGGCAGCCTGAGTGCGTTCGGCAGCGAATTTCACATCCGCCAGATCAACCATTCCTGCACCCGTAAAAAGGGCAGCGTGCGCGGTCTGCATTACCAGAATGCCAATGCGCCGGAAGCCAAGCTGATCACCTGCCTGCGCGGTGAAGTGTGGGACGTGGCGGTGGATCTGCGTCCGGATTCCGAGACCTTTCTGCACTGGCACGCCGAGCACCTCAAGGCTGGCGATGGTCGCAGCCTGTTGATTCCGGCCGGGTTCGCCCACGGTTTCCAGACCCTGACCGATGACGCCGAACTGCTTTACCTGCACAGCGCCGATTACGCGCCGGAGCATGAGGGCGGTCTGTCGGTGAACGATCCACGGCTGGCGATTGCCTGGCCGTTGCCTGTCAATAATTTGTCAGCGCGTGATGCCAGCCATCCTGCGCTCGATCAACACTTTGCCGGAGTGCGTCTATGAACTGCCGTGGGTGCGCCGCACCGCTGAGCCTGCCGCTGATCGACCTCGGCACCTCGCCACCGTCCAACGCCTACGTGCACGCCGAGCGCCTGGAACAGGCCGAGCAATGGGTGCCGCTCAAGGTTGCGGTGTGCCAGCAATGCTGGCTGGTGCAGACCGAGGATTACACCCGCGCCGACAGCCTGTTCGATGCCGAGTACGCCTACTTCAGTTCGTTCTCCAGCACCTGGCTGGCCCATGCCGAGCGTTATGTCGCCGAGATGGTCGAGCGCTTTGACCTGAACGCCGACAGCCGAGTGGTGGAAGTCGCCGCCAACGACGGTTACCTGCTGCAGTACGTCGCTGCTCGCGGCATTCCGTGTCTGGGTGTCGAGCCGACCCGCAGCACCGCGCAAGCGGCGCGGGAAAAGGGTCTGCAGATTCGTGAAGTGTTCTTCGGTCGCGACAGTGCAGCACAGTTGAAAGGCGAAGGCTGGGGCGCCGACCTGATGGCCGCCAACAACGTGCTCGCGCATGTGCCGGACATCAATGATTTCCTTGGTGGTTTCGCCACGCTGCTCAAGCCGACCGGCGTCGCCACTTTCGAATTTCCGCAACTGCTGACGCTGATGGCTGGCGCACAGTTCGACACCCTGTACCACGAGCACTATTCCTACCTGTCGCTGACCGCCGTGCAGACCTTGTGCGAGCGCAATGGTCTGGAAGTGTTCGACGTCAGTCAGTTGAGCACCCACGGCGGTTCGCTGCGGGTGTTCGTGCAACGCCAGGACGGTGAGCGTCGTGCGGTGCAGCCGGCGGTGCAGCAACAGTTGCAGGCCGAGCTGGATGCCGGGGTGAAAACCCCTGAGTACTACGCGACCCTCGCGCCGGCTGCCGAACGCATCAAGCATGAACTGCTGCGCTTTCTGTTGCAGGCCAAGGCCGACGGCAAGCGTGTGGTCGGTTACGGCGCGGCGGCCAAGGGCAACACCTTGCTCAACTACGCCGGGGTCAAACCGGATCTGCTGGCGTGGGTGGCCGATGCCAACCCGCACAAGCAGGGCAAGTTCCTGCCGGGCAGTCGGATCCCGATTGTCGCGCCGGCGCAGATCGACATCGAAAAACCGGACTACGTGCTAGTACTGCCGTGGAACCTGTTGCACGAAGTCAGTCAGCAACTGGCGCAGGTGCGTCAGTGGGACGGGCGCTTCGTGATCGCCGTGCCTGAGATGAAAGTCCTGTGAACGTCCTGGTCACCGGGGCCACGGGCTTCGTCGGCCGGCATCTGGTCGCGGCGTTGCTCGCGCGTGGCTGCGCGGTACGTGCGGTGGCGCGTAATGTCGAGACTGCGGCGAGCATGCCGTGGATCAACCACGTCGAATTCGTCGCGACGGATATTCACGCGGTGGATCTGGACATTGCGGCGCTCACCGACGGTATCGACGTCCTCGCGCACCTGGCTTGGCCGGGATTGCCGAACTATCGGGCGCTGTTCCATTTCGAGCACAACCTGATGGCCGACTACCGCTTTATCAAAGGCGCGGTCGAGGCGGGTGTGGCGCAAGTATTGGTGACCGGCACCTGCTTCGAGTACGGCATGCAAAGCGGCCCGCTCGGCGAAAGTGTCGAGCCGCAGCCGAGCAACCCTTACGGTCTGGCCAAACACACGCTGCACCTGTTCTTGCAAAATCTGCAGCAGGAAAAACCGTTCACCTTGCAGTGGGCGCGTCTGTTCTATCTGCATGGCGAAGGGCAGAACCCCAACAGTCTGCTGGCAGCGCTGGACCGGGCGATCGATGCCGGCGAGGCGTCGTTCAACATGTCTGGCGGCGAGCAGCTGCGCGACTTTTTGCCGATCGCCAGCGCCGCCGATTACCTCGCCACGATCGTCCATCAGCGCGATTTCAACGGCGTGATCAATTGCGCCAGTGGCCAACCGGTATCGGTGCGCGCACTGGTTGAACAACGGCTGCGCGAGCGCGGTGCGGCACTGAAACTGAACCTTGGCCATTACTCCTATGCGACCCATGAACCGATGGCGTTCTGGGCCGTGACCGAGCGTTTGCAACAGCTACTGGGAGAGCCGCAATGAGGCACGAGTTGTATCGGGTCACCGACCTGCCGGTGTTGCAGAACCGCACCTTTGCCGACCCGGAGTCGGCCAAGGCTTCGGCCAGCGCCGACATGCTGCTGGTGCAGGATGAGCGCAGCGGCCTGATCTTCAACGCCGCGTTCAATGCCGACAAGCTCAGCTATGACGCCGACTATCAGAACGAGCAGGCCCATTCGGGCCAGTTCCAGAAGCACCTGAGCGACGTCGAAGGCATCATCGCCAAACACTTCAAGGGCCAGGAGCTGATCGAAGTCGGCTGCGGCAAGGGTTACTTCCTTGAGTTGCTCAAGGGCCTCGGTTATTCGATCACCGGGATCGATCCGGCCTACGAAGGCGAGAACGCCGACGTGATCAAGGCGCCGTTCACCCGAGGTCTCGGCCTGGCGGCGGACGCCATCGTGCTGCGTCATGTGCTGGAACACATCGAAGACCCGGTGAGCTTCCTGTCGGTGATCGCCGAAGCCAACCAGGGCGGGCAGATCTACATCGAAGTGCCGTGCTTCGACTGGATCCTCGAGCACAAAGCGTGGTTCGACCTGTTCTACGAGCACGTAAATTATTTCCGCCTCGATGACCTGCGCCGGATGTTCGGCACCGTGCACGAGGCCGGCCACCTGTTTGGCGGCCAATACCTGTACATCGTCGCCGACCTTTCGACGTTGCGCCTGACCCCGGAGCAACCGGTGCCACGCCTGACGCTGCCGGACGGTTTCACCGCCAGCCTTGAGCGCGCGGTGCAGATCATTCAGTCCGCACCCGAGCAGGGTTCGGCGATCTGGGGCGCGTCGTCCAAAGGCGTGATCTATTCGCTGTTCCTGCAACGCGCGGGTGTCGCGGTGGATCGTGTGGTGGATATCAATCCGGCCAAACAGGGGCGTTATCTGCCGCTGAGCGGCGCGCGAGTGTCCTCGCCGCAAGAGGCGATGGATGCGCTGCCCGAAGGCGCCCACCTGTTTGTGATGAACTCCAATTACCTCGAAGAAATCAAGCGGATGACCGGTGGACGCTACGTCTATCACGCCGTCGATAGCGCTTCGTTCCAGTGACCATTGAGACTTTGAACATGACCGATAACAGCATCAACCAAGCTTTCGAAGCCGAGTGCCGCGAGCAGATCGCCCAGCAGGGCGACGACCAGAAACTGACTGGCCTGGCCCGTGATTTCTTCAACGAATCGGCCAAACACAAGTACAGCTACCACTTCTCGTGGATGGGCCGCCCGATCATCCAGCTGCCGCAGGACATGATGGCGATGCAGGAGATCATCTGGCAGGTCAAGCCGGATCTGGTCATCGAGTGCGGCATCGCCCACGGCGGTTCGATCATCTACTACGCCTCATTGCTGGAACTGCAAGGTCACGGCGAAGTGCTGGGTATCGACCTCGACATCCGCCCGCACAACCGTGAAGCGATCGAAAGCCACCCGATGGCCAAGCGCATCAAGATGATCGAAGGTTCGAGCATCGACCCGGCCATCGCCGCTCAGGTGCAGGCTGCGGCCAAGGGCAAGAAGGTCATTCTGGTCCTCGACTCCAACCACACCCACGACCACGTACTCGAAGAGCTGCGCCTGTACGCGCCGCTGGTTTCGGTCGACAGCTACTGTGTGGTGATGGACACCGTGGTCGAAGACATGCCGGCCGATTTCTTCCCGGATCGCCCATGGGGCCCGGGCGACAACCCGAAAACCGCGGTGTGGAAGTACCTGGAAGAGAATCAGGACTTCGAGATCGACCAGCAGTTGCAGAACAAGCTGCTGATCACCGTGGCGCCGGACGGCTATCTGCGTCGCGTTCGTTAATTCGCACCATCACCAAAGCGTTATCTCGGCGAGTCGCCGGTTGTGGAGAGAAGTTATGCAAGGCAAGTACAGTTCTGAACTGGCGCTACCGCTCAACGAGCTGTTGACCGTGGTGCTGATTACTCACAATCGGCCGGCGTTCCTGCGTCGGGCGGTGAAGTATTACAGCAGCTTGCCCTGCCGGATCATGGTGCTGGACTCCACACCCGAGCGGCCGGAGGGGGATTTTTCCGCCGTCGATTACCATCACGTGCCGCAATTCGCCTACTGGGGCATGCAGGCCAAACTGGCGTACGGTGTAGAGCGACTGACCACGCCGTACATGGTGCTGGCGGCTGACGACGATTTCATCCTGCACGATTCGCTGGCCGAGTCCGTCGGTTTCCTTCAGGCGAATCCGGACTATGGCATGTGCCATGGCTATTGCCTGATGTACCTGACGCTGTCGGGTGGTGTGAGCTATTACCGTCGCGACAAGAAAGTCCAGGAAGACTATGCGTCCGAGCGGGCTCAGGATCGGGTTATCGACTACATGAGTCAGTACATCCCGCCGTTTTATGCGGTGACCCGTACTGACCTGATGAAAACCTGGCACTCGGCATTGCCGGCGGGTACCAATTTCCAGTGGCAGGAAATCGGCCACGTGTACTTCCTGCTGGCGAGTGCCAAGGCGCGGATTCTGCCGATGCCCTATGTGGTGCGCGAGATCAACTACGGCAATTCCGAGCACAGCACCGAGGTGTATCACTCGTTGACTTACGTCGACGCCAAATCGGTCGCCGAGCGAGAAGCGTTCGCTGAATTCCTTGCGTCGCTGCCGACCGGTATCAAGGATCTTGATGCGCAACAGGGCAAGGCGTTTGCCCTGCAGAGCTTCGAGGCGATGGTCGACAGCCTGCAAAGCGGCCGGGCACTGACGGCAGAACTGATTATTCAGTCCACCTGGAATCAGTCGCTCAAGAGGCCTGACCGGCGGTTCGGGCCTTTGCAATACGTCGAGATGCCGTTTTACAACCAGCCATTTTTCGATCGTCTGGAACAGTTCGAATTCATGCTGCACGCCATGCCCGCCGGGCGCATTCAACTGCGCGACCTGGAGGGTGTGTGGACTCGTCAGGCGCACTTGCTGCAGGCGCGCAACAACGATACCCCGGAAAGTGTTCTGGATCGCTTGTGGCAGGCGCACGACCTCAATGCGTTCAACCGCACCGTGGTCAAGCGTCTGGCGCAACAGTTGGAACTGGCCGGCGAGGACAAAGAGGCGCAGAACATGCGCGACTGGAATGCTCGTCTCGAAGCGTTGACGGTGGAAGACCATCATCAGGTGTTCGACCAGACGCAGTCCGGCCGACTGCTCAAGTGGCTGGATTCGCGTCAGGCCGATGGTGCTCAGTTGGCATCGATTGCCGAGCACCTGTCGGTCAACGGCGGTGGCCCGCAGTTCGGCATCTTCCTGCTGGATCTGGACGATGACATCGACAAGTTGCAGGTCAGCCTCGACAGCCTGCTCGAAGGCCAATGCAAGGCGTTCAGAATTGTCGTGTTCACCACCGGCGAAGCGCCGGCGGCCACCACGGCGCAGAACACTTTGCACTTTGTCCGGGTTACGCCGGCCAACCTGGTCGATAAACTCAATCAGAGTGCCCGTCAGTCGCCGTGCGACTGGGTGCTGCTGGCCGAGGCGGGCGACGAGTTCACCGCCAGTGGTTTGTTGCGCGCCAGCCTGGAGTTGATGTCCGCAGGCGATTGCCGTGCTGTTTCCACCGACGAGATTCAGCGCGGGGAGAAGGGCGCGCTGATGGATGTGTTCCGTCCCGGCTTCAACCTCGACCTGCTCTTAAGCCTGCCGGGCCTGATGGCGCGACACTGGCTGGTGCGGCGTGACGCTTTGATCGAGGTAGGCGGCTACCGCGCCGATTTCAACAAGGCGCTGGAATTTGACGTGCTGCTGCGCATCATCGAAGAGCACGGTTTGAACAGCCTGGCCCACCTCGACGAGCCGCTGCTGATCACCGAAGCCGCGTCGCTGGAAGAAAACGCGCATGAGCGTCTGGCGCTGTTGCGCCACCTGGGCAATCGCGGCTACAAGGCCAAGGTCACCTCGGCGGTGCCGGGCATTTATCAGATCGATTACCACCACAGTGATCGTCCTCTGGTATCGATCGTGATTCCGGCCGGCGATGACCTGCCCGCCCTGCAACGCTGTCTCGAAGGGGTGCAACTGCGCACCCGTTATCACCATTACGAGATCCTGATCGCCACCACGGCCACGCAATCGGCCCAGGTCAATGACTGGCTGGGTACGTACCAGCATCCGAAAGTCCAGGTGCTGCGTGCCGATCAATCACTGAGCGTACCGGCATTGCTCAACGCCGCCAGCCGCCAGGCGCAGGGCGAATACCTGGTATTGCTTGCGGCCGACGCGGAAGTGGTCAACCCGAACTGGCTGGACTCGCTGCTCAACCATGCCCTGCGTCCGGAAATCGGCGTGGTTGGGCCGAAGCTGGTCGATCGCGACGGCAAAGTCAGCCAGGCCGGGCTGATCCTTGGTATGCATGGCGGGGTGGGTTCGGCGTTCGTCGGTGAGAAACATGATGCCGACGGCTATCTGTACCGGTTGTCGGTGGAGCAGAACTGCTCGGCGGTATCGAGCGTGTGCCTGATGGTGCGCAAAGAACTGTTTGAAGCATTGGGTGGTCTGGACGACAGCACATTCGGCGACGCTTTCAACGATGTCGATCTGTGTCTGAAAGCCGCTCAGGCCGGTTACCTCACGGTATGGACGCCGTCGGTGCAGGTCCTGCATCAGGGCGCGATTGCCCAGGCACCCCAGGCACTGGCAGCGCTACAGGAAAAATGGGCCGCCGCGTTCGCTCAGGATCAGGCGTACAACGCCAACCTGAGCCTGAGCGGCAAAGGGTATGGTCTGAACGACAGTGCGTCGCTGGACTGGTCGCAGTTACTCGCTTGAGTCCGTCGGACAAGGAACAGGAATCAGCACATGTTCAACGGTAAATCGATCTTCATCTCCGGCGGCACCGGCTCGTTCGGGCGCAAATTCATTGCCCGTCTGCTTGAGCAATACCAGCCCAAGCGCGTGGTGGTGTTCTCCCGCGATGAGCTCAAGCAGTACGAAATGCAGCAGACGTTCAACGCGCCGTGCATGCGCTACTTTCTCGGTGACGTACGCGACGCCGATCGTCTGCGGCAGGCCATGCGCGGCATCGACTACGTGGTGCACGCGGCGGCGCTCAAGCAGGTGCCGGCGGCGGAGTACAACCCGACCGAATGTATTCGCACCAACGTCAATGGTGCGGAGAACATCATCGCCGCCGCCATCGACAATGGCGTGAAGAAAGTCGTCGCGCTGTCCACCGACAAGGCCGCCAGCCCGATCAACCTGTACGGTGCGACCAAGCTGCTCTCGGACAAGTTGTTCGTCGCCGCCAACAACATTGCCGGCGAACAACAAACGCGTTTTGCCGTGGTGCGCTACGGCAACGTGGCGGGCTCGCGGGGTTCGGTGGTGCCGTTCTTCAGCAAGCTGATTGCCGACGGTGCGCAGGAATTGCCGATCACCGACGAGCGCATGACCCGCTTCTGGATCACTCTGGATCATGGCGTGCAGTTTGTCCTCGACAGCTTTGCGCGGATGCACGGCGGTGAAGTGTTCGTGCCGAAGATCCCGTCGATTCGCATCGTCGATCTGGCGCGGGGCATGGCCGAGCATCTGCCGCACAAGAACGTTGGTATTCGTCCCGGGGAAAAACTGCATGAACTGATGGTGCCGCTGGACGATGCGCGGATGACCCTGGAGTTCGAAGACCACTACACCATCCAGCCTTCCATCCGCTTTACCAGCGTCGATGTCGATTTCTCCATCGACAAGCTCGGCGAACATGGGCGGCCGGTGAGTGAAGATTTCGAATACCGCTCCGATACCAATCCGCACTACCTCTCGGTCGGGCAGATCGCCGAGCTGCACGCGAAGTTGTCGGCATGATTCCCTACGGTCGGCAGAGCGTTGATCAGGCGGACATCGATGCAGTGGTCGAGGTTCTGCAATCGGACTGGCTGACTCAAGGGCCGACTATCGAGCGTTTCGAGCAGGCAATGGCCGAACGATGCCAGGCCGACTTCGCGGTGGCGGTGTGCAACGCCACCGCGGCGCTGCACATCGCCTGCCTCGCTGCCGGCCTTGGCCCGGGTGATCGCTTGTGGACCACGCCGAACACCTTTCTGGCTTCGGCCAATTGTGGGCGCTATTGCGGCGCCGAGGTGGATTTCGTCGACATCGATCCGCTGACCTGGAACCTCGATGCTTATGCTCTCGCCGCGAAGCTCGAACAGGCCGAGCAGGACGGCACGCTGCCGAAAGTGTTGGTGGCGGTGGCGTTCTCCGGGCAGAGCTGCGACCTGCGCAAGATTGCCGAACTGGCCGAGCGCTACAACTTCACGGTGATCGAAGACGCCTCGCACGCGGTGGGCGCCAGCTACGCCGGGCGCCCGGTGGGGTGCGGGGAATTTGCGGCGATGACCGTGTTCAGTTTCCACCCGGTGAAGATCATCACCAGTGCTGAAGGCGGCATGGTCCTGACCAATCGCCCGCAACTGGCCGAGCGTCTGCAACGCCTGCGCAGCCACGGCATGACCCGCGATCCGCAGCACATGAACGAACCCAGCCACGGCCCGTGGTATTACCAGCAGATCGAGCTGGGCTTCAATTACCGGATCACCGAGTTGCAGGCGGCGCTGGGTCTGTCGCAACTGGCCAAACTGGACGGGTTTATCGCCCGTCGCCGCGAACTGGCGGCGCGTTACGACCGTTTGTTGGCGTATCTGCCGCTGACCTTGCCCAGCGCGCAGCCGGAGGCGGAATCGGCGTGGCACCTGTACGTGGTGCGCTTGCAGACCGAACGCATCGGCCTGACCCATCGTCAGGTGTTCGAAGGCTTGCGTGCCGCCGGTATCGGCGTGAACCTGCACTATATTCCGGTGCATTTGCAGCCGTACTATCGCGAACTGGGTTTCGCCGAGGGCGACTTCCCAGAAGCCGAGCGTTATTACGCCGAGGCGATCAGTCTGCCGCTGTATCCGCTGCTCAGTGACGAGCAGCAGGATCATGTGGTCGAGCAATTGCGCCGGCTGACCGAATGAATCCCGCTGCGGCGGCGAATGAGACTGTGCAATGCGTGATCTGAGTGAACAGGAAAAATTCTGGCAGGGCGATTTCGGCAACCAGTACGTCGATCGCAACGTCGGTCAGCCGCTGGTCGCGGCCAACCTGGCGTTGTTCGCCAAGGCCCTGAGCCGCGCCGGGCGCATCGACAGTGTGGTCGAGCTGGGCACCAATGCCGGCAACAACCTGCAGGCGCTGCGTCAACTGCTGCCGCACAGTGAATTGTTCGGCGTTGAGATCAATGAAAGCGCCTGTGCTCAGGCGCGGGCACTGGGCATCGCGCAGATCTGGCACGGCTCGCTGTTCGATTTTCCCCGCGAGCGCAGCTACGACCTGACCCTGAGCAAAGGCGTGCTGATCCATCTGGCGCCGGAACTGTTGCCGACCGCCTATGCGCAGCTGTATGAGCTGAGCCAGCGCTACATCCTGATCGCCGAATACTACAATCCGGCGCCGGTGGAAGTGTCCTATCGCGGCAACAGCGGCAAGCTGTTCAAGCGCGATTTCGCCGGGGAAATGCTCGATCGTTATGCCGATCTGCAATTGCTTGATTACGGCTTTGGTTATCACCGTGACCGGCAATTCCCGGTGGACGACATCACCTGGTTTCTGCTGGAAAAACGTCCTTGAACAGCGTCGCAATCATCCCGGCCCGTGGTGGCAGCAAGCGCATCCCGCGCAAGAATCTGTTGCCGTTCGACGGTGTGCCGATGATTGTCCGCTCGATCCGTACGGCGCTCGACAGTGGCCTGTTCGAACAGGTCGTGGTCAGTACCGATGACGCCGACATTGCCGAGCTGGCGCTGGCCCATGGCGCGCAAGTGCCGTTCCTGCGCCCGGCTGAACTGGCGGATGATTTCACCGGCACCGCTGCGGTGATCGTGCATGCCTTGCAGCAACTGCCAGCCTTCGATTACGCCTGCTGCGTGTACGCCACGGCGCCGTTGTTGCAGGCGCGTTTTTTGCGCGAGGGATTCGAGTTGCTGCAGCAGCACCCGGACAAAGCCTTTGCGTTCTCCGTGTGCAGCTTTGGTTTCCCCGTGCAGCGGGCGCTGACGCTGGACGGGCAGGGCGCATTGACCGCGTTGTACCCGGAATTTCGCCAAACCCGCTCGCAGGATCTGCCCGAGGCCTTTCAGGACGCCGGCCAGTTTTACTGGGGTCGCAGCGAGGCGTGGTTGCGCGGTGAAGTGTTGTATTCGTCCGCGAGTCTGCCGGTCATTCTGCCGCGACATCTGGTACAGGACATCGACACACTGCAAGACTGGAAACGCGCCGAATACCTCTACGCCGCGCTCAAGGCCGGCGGAGAACTGCAATGAGAGTGCTGATCCGCGCTGACGCTTCGCCGACCATCGGCAGTGGCCACATTGCCCGTTGCCTGACGCTGGCGCGAGTGCTGCGCAAACAGGGCAGTCATGTCGCGTTTGCCTGTCGGCGGTTGCCCGGGCATCGGCTCGATGCCTTGGCTGCCGAAGGTTTCGAGACCTTCGCCTTGCCGGACGTCTACCCCGACGAAGACCCGCAGCAAGCCATTGAATCGATGCTGCCGTGGCAGGCGGACATTGAGGCGCTGGATGCCTTGCTGGCAGGTCACGCCGCATTCGACTGGATCATCGCCGACCACTACGGCCTTGATCATCACTGGCAAACCGCTGCCCGTCGTTGGGCGCCACGGATTGCGGCGGTGGACGATCTCGCCACCCGCCGTTACAGCGTTGATCTGCTGCTCAATCAGAACCTGTCCGGCCTCAGCGCAAACTATGCGCCGCTGCTGCCCGAAGACTGCCGCACCTTGCTCGGTCCGCGCTACGCCATGCTGCGCGAGGAGTTCGTCTGCCCGGCCATTGCGATCAAGCCCAAGGCGCGCCGGGTGCTGGTGAATTTCGGTGGTTTCGATGCGGCGATGCAGACCCATCACGCGATGCTGGCGCTGAAGGACTTCGCAGAGCTGGAAGTGGATTTCGTCGCCGGTGCAGACAATCCTGCGTGGGCGCAAATGCAGGCACTGGCCGCAACACGGCCGCATTGGCGTCTGCACAGTTTCGTCAGCGATTTCCAACAACGCATGACCGAAGCCGATCTGTTTATCGGCGCCGGCGGCGGCACCAGTTGGGAGCGTGCAGCCCTCGGCCTGCCGACCCTCTGCATCGCGGTATCGAACAATCAGCAGGCCAACGGCGAAGTGATGGCGGCGGCGGGGGCGCATGTGTTCATGGGCGCCCGCGAGCAGGTCAGCGTCGAACAAATGCGCAACGCCATCGGTTTTGTCGTCGACAATGTCTATCTGCGCCAGAGTCTGGCCGAGCGTTCACGGCAACTGGTCGATGGGCGCGGTGCGTTGCGCGTGGCGGCGGCGCTGGCCGGTGCGGTGCTCAAGCTGCGCCCGGCGACCCTCGATGATGCGCAATTACTGTTCGACGGGCGCAATGCCGAGGCTGTGCGGCGCTGGTCACTGGACACGGCTGCAATCGAATGGCCGCAGCACCTGAACTGGCTGAATGCGAGCCTGCGCAATCCGCAGCGTCTGCTGTTGATTGCGCAGGCCGATGACGGCGCGGTCGGCGTCTTGCGTTATGACCTGCGCGGCTTTGAAGCCGAAGTGTCGCTGTATCTGCTGGAAGGACGGCTCGGTCTCGGCTGGGGCAGGGCGCTGCTGGCGCGAGGCGAGGCGTTCGTCCGCGAGCACTGGCCGCAGATGACCGTTATCACCGCTCAGGTGCTGCCGGGCAATCGTTCGTCTTTGAATGTGTTTCGTGACGCCGGATTCACCCAGAATGCCTGCGCGTTCACCAAGGTTTTGAAGGATCACCGCGATGAGTAGTTTCAAGATTGGCGAGCGTCTGATCGGTGCCGATGCGCCGCCGTTCATCATTGCCGAGATGAGCGGCAACCATAACCAGTCGCTGGAGGTGGCCCTGCAGATTGTCGAAGCCGCCGCCAAGGCTGGCGCGCACGCCTTGAAGTTGCAGACTTACACCGCGCAGACCATGACTCTGGATCTGGCCGAGGGCGAGTTTTTCATCAAGGACCCGAACAGCCTGTGGGCCGGCACTTCGCTGTTCGACCTGTATGAGAAAGCTCATACCCCATGGGAGTGGCACGCGCCGATTTTTGCCCGGGCCAAAGCGTTGGGCATGCTCGCGTTCTCGACGCCGTTCGATGACACGGCGGTGGACTTTCTCGAAAGCCTCGATGTGCCGGCGTACAAGATCGCCAGTTTCGAAAACACCGACCTGCCGTTGATCCGCCGTGTGGCCGCGACCGGCAAACCGCTGATCATCTCCACCGGCATGGCCAGCATCGCCGAGCTCGACGAAACCGTGCGCGCCGCCCGCGAGGCAGGGTGCAAGGATCTGGTGCTGCTCAAATGTACCAGCACTTACCCGGCAACGCCGCTCAACAGCAATGTGCGCACGATCCCGCATCTGCGTGAACTGTTCGGTTGCGAGGTAGGTCTTTCCGATCACTCCATGGGCGTTGGCGTGTCCGTGGCCGCTGTGGCGCTCGGGGCGACGGTAGTGGAGAAACACTTCACTCTCGACCGTTCGGCGGGCGGGGTCGACGCCAGTTTTTCGCTGGAACCTGCGGAGCTGGCCAGTCTGGTGGTGGAAACCGAACGCGCCTGGCAGGCCATGGGCCAAGTGCATTACGGCGTCACCGAGGCCGAGCGCAAGTCGCTGGTCTATCGCCGTTCGCTGTACGTCACTGCCGACATGGCGGCCGGTGAAGCCTTTTCCGGGGACAATCTGCGCGCCATTCGCCCAGGTCTCGGTCTGCCGCCCAAGCACACCGATGCCGTCCTCGGTCGCCGCGCTCGTCAGGCGATCAAACGTGGCACGCCGCTGGACTGGTCGTTGGTCGAATAACCCGATCTGCAACCGATTCGGCAAAATAGCGTGACCTGCGAGTCATAACGCGCATCTTCACTGTATTGTATTGACCGGGGAGATGGCGCCTGGCCGTGTAATCGGTTCCAGTGATAGCCCTTTGCGCTCCCCGTGGCTGCCCTTTGTGGCGGCCGTTTTCTGTTTGTCGGCGCCCCTCGAATCCTTGCGAGCGGTGGTTTTGGGCTGTTTTTTATTGGGAAGCCGTAATGATTGGCATAAAAAGCATTGCGAGCTACGTTCCTGTAGCCGGCGTGGACAATTACGCACAAGGTGCAAAATTCGAGAAGGATGAAGAATTCATCCTCGGCAAAATCGGTTCGGCCTTCCTGCCGCGCAAAGACGCTGAACAGGAAACCTCCGATCTGTGCGTGGAAGCGGCCAATGCGCTGTTTGCCAGCAACCCTGAACTGAAGCGTGAATCGATCGACGCGCTGATCGTCGTCACCCAGAACGGTGACGAAGAAGGTCTGCCGCACACCGCTGCCATCGTCCAGGACAAACTCGGTCTGCCGACTAATGTCGCGGCGTTCGATATTTCCCTGGGCTGCTCCGGTTACGTCTACGGCATCTACGCGATCAAGGGCTTCATGGAAGCCGCCGGCCTGAAGAACGGCCTGCTGATCACCGCTGACCCGTATTCGAAAATCGTCGACCCGGAAGACCGCAACACCACCATGCTCTTCGGCGATGCCGCCACCGCGACCTGGATGGGCGAAGATCCTTCATGGGCGCTGGGCAAGGCCAAGTTCGGCACCGACGGTTCCGGCGCACCGCACCTGAAAGTCACCGATGGCGTGTTCTTCATGAACGGCCGTCAGGTGTTCAACTTCGCGCTGCTCAAAGTCCCGGCGCACTTGCACGAATTGCTCGACGACTCCGGCCTGAAGGCTGACGACATCGACGCCTTCTGCATTCACCAGGGCAGTGCGGCGATTGTCGATGCGGTGGCCCGCCGTTTCGAAGGCGAGCCGGAGAAGTTCATCAAGGATATGGTCGAGACCGGCAATACCGTCTCGTCGAGCATTCCGTTGCTGCTGCAAAAACACGTACTCGATTCCGACTGGCAGCGCATTGCCCTGAGCGGTTTCGGTGTCGGTCTGTCGTGGGGCTCGGCGATCATCTATCGTCCTTGAGTCGGTCAAAAACGGCGGATACAAAAATAGCGTTCAAGGTTACCCTTGAGCGCTATTTTTTTTGCCTGAATGGAGCGCTAGGCGGCATGAGCGAGTTTTTCCAACCCAACGCCCAGGTCATCCAGCAACGCTGGCCGGCGTTGTTCGAGCGGTTGCTGGCTGAAGACACCTCAGTCGTTCAAGCCGAACTGGTGCAGGGCTTGGGCTCGACGCTCAGCGTCAATGGCATTCAACTGACCAGTCGCCACGACCGCCTCCATGAAGCCCGCATCCAGGCGGCCAGCCTGGCGGAAAAATCGCAGTTGCATGTCTACGGCACTGGCCTCGGCGATTTGCCAACGGTGCTGCTGGAGCGCGCTGGCCTTGAGCGGTTGTACGTGCATATCCTCAATGGCGCGGTGTTCGCGCTGGTGCTGCAACTGCTCGATCAGCGCCCGTGGCTGGAAGATCCGCGTGTGCAGCTGTTCTATGCCGGTGATCTGTCAGACATCTGCACACCGTTCTTCGCCCTGCCGGCCGAGATGCTGCTGGCTGATGATTTCAACGCGAAGATCCGCGATCGGCTGGTCAGCGAAGTGCACCTGAGCTTCAACAATCGCGAGTTCGATCCAAACTTGCCGTTCATTCAACAGCGTTTGCAGGACTGCCTGCCGGTGTTGCTCGGCGATGATGATGTGGCGCAGTTGTTCGGCAGCGCCAATGGCCGGGAAATCTATGTGATCGGCACCGGGCCGACGCTGGAAGGGCATTTCCAGCGTCTGGCGGCGGTGCATGCGCAGGCTGAACGTCCATTGTTGATGTGCGTCGATACCGCTTACCGGCCACTGCGCGAACACGGCATCGTCCCGGATCTGGTGGTCACCATCGATCAGCGCATCAGCTTCCGGCATTTGCCGTTCGAGGACTCCGCTGGCATCCCGCTGGTGTATCTGCCTATGAGCGATCCTGCGGTGCTGACCGCCTGGAAGGGCAAGCGTTACGGCGGTTACTCGGCCAGCCCGGTGTATGCCGCGTTGCGTGAGCAATACCCGCGCGGACAACTGCATGTCGGTGGCAGCGTGATTCATCCGGCGGTGGATCTGGCGGTGAAGATGGGCGCGTCGCGCATTACCCTGTTTGGCGCCGACTTCGCCTTCCCGATGAACAAGACCCATGCTGGCTGGAATGACGGTGATCTGGGGCCAGGGGTCGATCAGGCGCGGCATTGGGTGCAGGACGGCCATGGCCAGCGGGTCAGCACCCAACTGAACTTTCGCGGCTATCTGTGTGTGCTGGAGCGCTATATCGCCGCGCATCCGCAGGTGCAGTTTTTCAACAGCAGTCGCGCGGGCGCACTGATCGCCGGGACGCAGTTCAATCAGGAGTTTGTGCAATGACAACGATTGAGCAGTGCGTCGACGAGTGCCGCCACTGCGCCGGGCTGTTTCGTCTAGGGCGTGATGTCGAGGCGGCGCTGGATATGGTCGATGTGTTCGAGGGCGCGCAGCAGTTGCTGATAACTGCGCCTGCGCCGATTCAGCAGGACTGGTCCTTTGTACTCACGCACATGCTCGATTGTCAGGAGCGTCAGGACTGGTTGGGGCTGGCTGACTGGATGGAGTACGAGCTGATCGAAGTGTTGCAAAAAGCACGATCGGCAAAATGAGCGACCGCACTGGCCCGCGGCTTTGCGCGCGGGTCGGTTTTATGGCGTCATTTTTTCGCAGGTGGGAGGGCGCTAAGCCCTTGTTTTCTCGGGGGTGGCAGGGTGATGGCAAATTTTTTTCAAAAAGCCCTCAAGCAACTTGCCAACCCGACGATAACTATTACGAAGGTTCTCTAGGCCATTCCAGGCGGTTGCCAGGGCCGGAAGCCGCAGTACCCAACCAACGAGGAATTCGTCATGGCTTTAACAGTAAACACCAACACCACGTCGCTGAACGTTCAAAAGAACCTGAACCGCGCTTCCGACGCTCTGTCGACTTCGATGCAGCGCCTGTCTTCCGGCCTGAAAATCAACAGCGCAAAAGACGACGCTGCTGGCCTGCAGATCTCGAACCGTATGTCTTCGCAGATCCGTGGTAACACCCAAGCCATCCAGAACGCCAACGACGGTATCTCCGTTGCTCAGACCGCTGAAGGCGCTCTGCAAGCTTCGACCGACATCCTGCAGCGTATGCGTGAACTGGCTGTTAAAGCACGTAACGGCACCAACGGCACTGCTGACCAGACCGCAACCAACGCTGAATTCGCTCAGATGTCTGACGAAATCACCCGTATCTCGGCTGCTACCAACCTGAACGGCAAAAACCTGCTGGACGGTTCGGCTGGTACTGTAACCCTGCAAGTTGGCGCAAACACCGGTTCGGCTAACCACATCGACCTGGTACTGAGCTCCAAGTTCGACGCCGTCAGCCTGTCCGTAGGTAGCGGTACTGTAGTTCTGACTGGTACCACCGGTACTGGCGCTGGTTCTGCTTCGCAGAACATCGACAACGCGATCACTGCAATCGACGCCGCTATCGCTGCAATCGGTGCAACTCGTGCCAGCCTGGGTGCTTCGCAAAACCGTCTGACCAGCACCATCCAGAACTTGCAGAACATCACCGAGAACACCACTGCTGCACAAGGTCGCGTACAAGATACCGACTTCGCCGCAGAGACTGCTAACCTGACCAAGCAGCAAACCCTGCAACAGGCTTCGACCTCTGTTCTGGCTCAAGCCAACCAACTGCCTTCCGCTGTACTGAAGCTGCTTCAGTAATTTCGGAATGAGTTTGGGCGGGAGGGTGCGCTGGTCGCGCTCTCTCGCTTTTTTACGTTAGGAGGTGATGAGCATGGACATGAGCGTAAAGCTTAACGTGTCTTATCCGGCTCCCAAGCCAGCGACGCCTGTTGCTGATAAGCCGTCGGAGACGCCAAAAGTTGCACCGGTCGACGCTCCGGTCGCTGACAGGAAAAGTCAGCAAACGGATGACGCCAAGTTGAAACTGGCGGTGCAAGAGATCGAGAAGTTCGTTCAATCGATCAAGCGTAACCTGGAGTTCTCGATCGACGAGCACTCTGGCAAGGTCATCGTCAAGGTGATCGCAAGCGAGACGGGCGAGGTGGTACGCCAGATCCCCTCCGCAGAAGCACTCAAGCTCGCAGACAGCCTCGCCAACGCAAGCCATGTGTTGTTCGACGCCAAAGTCTGATAGCTGGCATGAATAGTGTTTGTCTTTCTTGAATGACGCCTGGATGGGTCAAAAGTCTGGCAACAATCTGAAGGGAGATGCACATGGCAAGTCCAATTCTACCGGGTTCCGGACTGGGTTCCGGCCTGGACATCGGCGCGATCGTGACCGCGCTGGTCAACGCCGACAAGTCGCCGAAGCAGACGCAGATCGATTCCGCGACCAAGACCAATACCCTGAAGATTTCCGGTGTCGGCACGTTGAAGAGTGCGCTGACCGCGTACCAGACGGCGATGACCAACCTGGGCAGCAAGACCAACCCGGCGTTTGCCGGTTTCACGGCGACCTCGAGCAACACAGCGATTCTCGGCGCCACCTCCGATAACACCGCGGTGTCGGGGACTTACAACGTTGTTGTCAACCAATTGGCCACTGGCTCGAAAGTTGCCAGCGCTTCTTTCGCCGGCGGTGCTGCCAGTGCCATTCCGAGTGGTACCCTGAAAATCAGTCAGAATGGCACTGATTACAATGTCACGATCCCGGCCAATGCAACCTTGCAGAGCACCCGTGACGCAATCAACACGGCTCAGGGCTCAAATGGTATTTCTGCCAACATCGTGACCGACAGCAGCGGTGCTTCACGCCTGGTGATCAGCTCGAACAAGACGGGCGCAGGTACCGACCTCTCTGTCAGCGGGATTGCCGGTCTGGAGATCGACGGTACTCAGCCGATGGGTACCAATCCGGCGGCAGGCGCCTCTGGCAACGTCAATGGCCCTGCACAAGATGCCAAGGTGACCATCGACGGCCTGCAGGTTTCCAGCAAGAGCAATACGGTCAGTGGTGCAATCAGCGGCCTGACCCTGAATCTGACCACTGTCAGTCCTCTCGTTGGTGGCGTTGCCACGCCGACCGTTGTCAGCGTCGATACCAACACCAAGGGGCTGCAGGCCTCGGTTCAGGCGTTTGTTGACGCCTACAACACCCTGAAGACCACCATCGACACGCTTTCCAAGGCTACGCCTGATGAAGACGGCAAACTGACAGTGCAGGCGGCGTTTACCGGTGACTCGTTGCCGCGTTCGCTGATCGCCGACATCCGTGGCCAGTTGACTGCTCCTGGTGCTGGTGCAAAGGGTTCTTTGTCCTATCTGTCGGAGATCGGTGTGATGACCGACCGCAACACCGGCAACCTGACATTTGATACTGCTGCGTTCACCAAAACCATGGCTCAGCCCGGCAAGGCTGGCCAGGTGCAGCAGATGTTCACCGGGACCGACGACACCAACGGTCTGCTGGCGCGCATGAACAAGGCAGTGGATCCGTATCTGAAGGCGCCTGCCGGTAGCGCCCCTACTGCCGTAGGCCTGCTTGATCAGCGCATGTCCATCCTGAACAACAACACCAAGAGCCTGACCAGCCAGCAATTGGCGCTGGATCTGCGTGTTGCCAACCTGACCAAGACGTTGACTGCAAAGTACAACGCCATGGACTTGCTGGTAGGGCAGATGAAGGCGACGGCGAGCAATATCACGTCGTTCTTCAGCTCGCTGAACGCTCAGCAATCCGCGAAGTAACAGGCAATAACGACAAAAACCCGGCTACGCTTTATCGGCGTGCGCCGGGTTTTTGTCTTTTGATCTAAAGTTCTGTGATTCGTTGGCGATACACTGGTTATACGAGTCATTGTGGCAATGAGGTAGAACATGAACCCAATGTTAGCCCTTCGGCAATATCAGAAAGTCGGCGCGCACGCCCAGACCTCCGAGGCGAGTCCGCACCGTCTGGTGCAAATGCTGATGGAAGGCGGGCTGGCCCGCATCGCTCAGGCCAAGGGTGCCATCGAGCGCAAGGACATTCCTGGCAAATGCACCTCGATCAGCAAGGCCATTGGCATTGTCAGCGGGCTGCGCGAAGGTCTGGATCTGGAAAAGTGTGCCGATGAACTGGCCGATCTGGACGGGCTGTACATCTACATGATGAAGCGACTCGCCGAGGCCAACATCAACAGCGATCCGCGCATTCTCGATGAGGTCGCCGGCTTGCTGAGCACGGTCAAAGAAGGCTGGGATGCCATCGCCCCCGAGCCTGCTCCGCAGTTTTAAAGGAGAGCACCATGAGTCTTGTATTGCAGCGAATCGCCGACACCCGTGAAGCGCTGGTCAGTGCGCTGGCCGAACGCAACTGGGAAGCCATTGGCGAGCTGGATCTGGCTTGCCGTTCCTGCATGGAAGACGTCATGGCCGAGGCCTCGCTGGATGAGGAGGCCTTGCGCAGTAACCTTGAGGAATTGCTCCATGTCTACAAGGAGCTTCTGGAGGCGGCGATGGGTGAGCGGCAGGCGATAGCCAATGAGATGTCGCAGATCACCCAAGCGCAAAAGGCGGCAAAGGTTTACCATCTGTTTGGTTAATTAACCCCCAGTTAATCCAGACATGTGCGCCATAAATTTGACTGTGCACGGTTTTTTGACTTAACTAGTGGCTGTTTTCAGATTTCAGGCGTCTACAGGCACAAGGTGTCCTGCAAGCGTCTCGCTTGCCCCATTTTTCGGGCATTGAGTTGACTAGGGAAGTTGCTATTGCATGTGGCGTGAAACCAAAATTCTGCTGATCGATGACGATAGCGTCCGCCGCCGCGACCTGGCGGTGATTTTAAATTTTCTCGGCGAAGAAAATTTACCCTGCGGCAGCCATGACTGGCAGCAGGCTGTCGGCTCTTTGTCATCGAGTCGTGAAGTCATCTGTGTACTGATCGGGACGGTAAATGCTCCGGGTGCACTTTTGGGCTTGTTAAAGACACTCTCGACGTGGGATGAGTTCCTTCCGGTTTTGCTGATGGGCGATAATTCTTCCGTCGACCTGCCGGAAGACCAGCGCCGCCGGGTGCTTTCGACCCTGGAAATGCCGCCCAGCTACAGCAAACTGCTCGACTCCCTGCACCGTGCCCAGGTCTATCGCGAGATGTACGACCAGGCCCGCGAGCGCGGTCGTCATCGCGAGCCCAACCTGTTCCGCAGCCTTGTCGGCACCAGCCGGGCGATTCAGCACGTCCGGCAGATGATGCAGCAAGTGGCTGATACCGACGCCAGCGTGCTGATCCTCGGCGAGTCCGGCACCGGCAAGGAAGTGGTTGCGCGCAACCTGCATTACCACTCCAAGCGTCGCGACGCGCCTTTCGTGCCGGTCAACTGCGGGGCGATCCCGGCAGAGCTGCTGGAAAGCGAACTGTTTGGCCACGAGAAGGGCGCCTTCACCGGTGCGATCACCAGCCGTGCCGGGCGTTTCGAACTGGCCAACGGCGGTACGCTGTTCCTCGACGAAATCGGCGATATGCCGCTGCCGATGCAGGTCAAGCTGCTGCGCGTGCTGCAGGAACGCACTTTCGAGCGCGTGGGCAGCAACAAGACCCAGAGCGTCGACGTGCGCATCATTGCCGCGACCCACAAGAATCTCGAAAGCATGATCGAGATCGGCACCTTCCGCGAAGACCTCTACTATCGCCTGAACGTGTTCCCGATCGAGATGGCGCCGCTGCGTGAGCGCGTCGAAGACATCCCGCTGCTGATGAACGAACTGATCTCGCGCATGGAACACGAAAAGCGCGGTTCGATCCGTTTCAACTCGGCCGCGATCATGTCGCTGTGCCGTCACGGCTGGCCGGGCAACGTCCGCGAGCTGGCCAACCTGGTGGAGCGCATGGCGATCATGCATCCGTACGGGGTGATCGGCGTGGTCGAGTTGCCGAAGAAATTCCGCTACGTCGACGACGAAGACGAGCAGATGGTCGACAGCCTGCGCAGCGATCTCGAAGAGCGCGTGGCGATCAACGGTCATACGCCGGACTTTACCGCCAACGCGATGCTGCCGCCGGAAGGCCTGGACCTCAAGGACTACCTCGGTGGTCTGGAACAGGGCCTGATCCAGCAGGCGCTGGACGACGCCAATGGCATCGTGGCGCGTGCCGCCGAACGCCTGCGTATTCGTCGCACCACGTTGGTGGAGAAGATGCGCAAGTACGGCATGAGCCGGCGCGAAGGAGACGAACAGGCGGATGATTGACGCCTGTTTTTCAACGCCTTCATTTATAAGCAGTTTTTTTTAGGCACGGGTATTGCTACATCCCTCGCAACGTTCCGTTTAACTGACGGTCAGCCAAGCGAGAGAACACAATGCCCCACGCCCAGATGTCATCTGCCTCCCATGCCGAGGGGCAACCGTCGTCCGTAGAGCAGGCGAGCCGTCAGGGTCTTGAGCACGCGTTCGCGCTGTTCAATCAGATGTCCAGTCAACTGACCGATTCCTACAGCATGCTTGAAGCCCGGGTTACCGAGCTCAAGGGCGAGCTGGCGGTGGTCAGTGCCCAGCGCATGCAAGAGCTGGCCGAAAAAGAACGCTTGGCCAACCGCCTGCAAAACCTTCTTGATCTGTTGCCCGGTGGCGTGATCGTGATTGACGGCCACGGCATGGTTCGCGAAGCCAATCCGGCGGCGATCGACCTGTTGGGGCTGCCGCTGGAAGGCGAGTTGTGGCGCCACGTCATCGCCCGTTGCTTCGCCCCGCGTGAAGACGACGGTCATGAAATTTCTCTGAAAAACGGTCGACGCCTGTCGATTGCCACCCGCTCGCTGGATGCCGAGCCGGGGCAGTTGGTGCTGCTCAACGACCTGACAGAAACCCGCCACCTTCAAGATCAACTGGCGCGCCACGAGCGTCTGTCGTCGCTGGGACGCATGGTCGCCTCGCTGGCCCATCAGATCCGCACGCCATTGTCCGCTGCGTTGCTCTACGCCAGTCATTTGACTGAGCAGGAATTGCCCGTCGCCACCCAGCAGCGCTTCGCCGGCCGTCTCAAAGAACGCCTGCATGAGCTGGAGCATCAGGTGCGCGACATGTTGGTGTTCGCCCGTGGCGAGCTGCCACTGACCGACCGCATCACCCCGAATACTCTGATGCAGGCGCTGCAAGCGGCGGCGCTGACTCATGTGCAGGATCTGCCAATCCGCTGGCAGTGCGACAGCCATGCCGGCGAACTGCTGTGCAACCGCGACACCCTGGTCGGGGCGATTCTCAATCTGATCGAAAACGCGATTCAGGCCAGCGATGGCAACGTGCGCCTGAAGGTGCACTGCTACACCCGCGACAACAGCCTGCGCCTGTGCGTCAGCGACAGTGGCAGCGGCATTGATCCGCTGGTGCTCGAGCGTCTCGGCGAACCGTTTTTCACCACCAAAGTCACCGGCACCGGGCTGGGCCTGACCGTGGTCAAGGCAGTGGCGCGAGCGCATCAGGGAGAATTGCAGCTGCGCTCGCGGGTCGGGCGCGGCACGTGCGCGCAGGTGATCCTGCCGCTGTTTTCCGCTGTACACGGAGCTGAGTAAACGTCATGGGCATCAAGGTTTTGCTGGTCGAGGATGACCGCTCGTTGCGCGAAGCGCTGGCCGACACACTGTTGCTGGCGGGCCACGACTACCATGCAGTCGGCAGCGCCGAAGAGGCGTTGCAGGCGGTCGAGCGCGAAGCGTTCAGTCTGGTGGTCAGCGACGTCAACATGCCCGGCATGGATGGCCATCAACTGCTCGGTTTGCTGCGTGCGCGGCAGCCGCAATTGCCGGTGTTGCTGATGACTGCGCATGGCGCGGTCGAGCGCGCAGTGGATGCGATGCGTCAGGGCGCAGCGGATTATCTGGTCAAGCCGTTCGAGCCAAAGGCTCTACTGGACCTGGTGTCGCGACATGCCTTGGGCAGCATCAGCACCACAGATTGCGAAGGTCCGGTGGCGGTCGAGCCGGCCAGCGCGCAGTTGCTCGAACTGGCGGCGCGGGTGGCGCGCAGTGATTCCACAGTGCTGATCTCCGGCGAGTCCGGCACCGGCAAGGAAGTGTTGGCGCGTTATATCCACCAGCATTCCCATCGTGCCAATCAGCCGTTCATCGCGATCAACTGCGCGGCGATTCCCGACAACATGCTCGAGGCCACGCTGTTCGGCCACGAGAAAGGCTCGTTCACCGGCGCCATCGCGGCGCAGGCCGGCAAATTCGAGCAGGCCGATGGCGGCACCATTCTGCTCGACGAGATTTCCGAGATGCCCTTGGGCCTGCAAGCCAAGTTGTTGCGGGTGCTGCAGGAGCGTGAAGTCGAGCGCGTCGGTGCGCGCAAGCCGATCACCCTGGACATTCGCGTGGTCGCCACCACTAACCGTGATCTGGCCGGCGAAGTGGCGGCGGGGCGTTTCCGTGAAGACCTTTTTTACCGTCTGTCGGTTTTCCCCCTGGCCTGGCGTCCACTTCGCGAGCGCACTGCCGATATCTTGCCGCTGGCCGAGCGGTTGCTGAACAAACACGTCAATAAAATGAAGCATGCGGCGGCGAAACTTTCGCCAGAAGCCCAGGCTTGCCTGACCCACTACCCGTGGCCGGGCAACGTGCGTGAGCTGGATAACGCGATTCAACGCGCGCTGATTCTGCAGCAGGGCGGTTTGATCCAGCCGCAGGATTTCTGCCTGACCGGCGCAGTGACCTACACCGCGGCGCCGGTGCAACCGCTGGTGCGCGAAATCGAAGTCGAGGCTGAATCCGCCGGGGCGCTGGGCGATGACCTGCGGCGCCGGGAGTTCCAGATGATCATCGATACCCTGCGCACCGAGCGTGGCCGGCGCAAGGAGGCTGCGGAAAAGCTCGGTATCAGCCCGCGTACCCTGCGCTACAAACTGGCGCAAATGCGTGATGCCGGGATGGACGTCGAAGGGTATCTGTTCGCTACCTGAAAGTTGACGCGAATAACGGTGGGAGGGGGCTTGCTCCCGAAGAGGTCAGGTCTGTCACATCATTGTTGAATGACACGCCGCCTTCGGGAGCAAGCCCCCTCCCACAGTTGTTTTGCGGTGATCCCGACATAGCGCACAGACCACAGCGGCATTTATGAAACAAGACCAGCCGAGCTGGCACCCTTGTTGCTAACACCTGTGTACCCGCCGAGTGAGTGTCAAAAAATTGCGGGCCGCCCAAGAGAGTAGACCATGAGCCAAGGTATTGAATTCAATCGGTTGATGATGGACATGAAGGCCATGAAAATGGACGCCATGGCCACGCCGAAAACGACTGCCGCCGTCCCTGAACTGGCAGGCAGCAGCTTTTCCGACATGCTCGGTCAGGCCATCAACAAAGTCAGCGATACCCAACAGGCGTCGACTCAGTTGGCCAACGCATTTGAAATCGGCAAGAGCGGCGTCGATCTGACGGACGTGATGATCGCCTCGCAGAAAGCCAGCGTGTCGTTCCAGGCTCTGACCCAGGTGCGCAACAAGCTGGTTCAGGCTTATCAAGACATCATGCAGATGCCGGTTTAAGGACGAGATTGAGTCATGGCAGAAGCAGTCGCCGATAACGTTCCGGCCAAGGCCACCCCGATAGACGGCAAACCGCCGCTGTTCGGCCTGTCCTTCCTGGAAAACCTCTCCGAGATGACCATGCTGCGTCAGGTGGGCCTGTTGGTCGGCCTGGCTGCGAGCGTGGCGATTGGCTTTGCCGTGGTGCTGTGGTCGCAGCAGCCGGATTACCGTCCGTTGTACGGCAGCCTTGCCGGCATGGACGCCAAGCAGGTCATGGACACCCTGGCCTCCGCCGACATCCCTTACACCGTCGAGCCGAACTCCGGCGCCTTGCTGGTCAAGGCTGACGACCTGTCCCGTGCGCGGATGAAACTCGCGGCCGCTGGTGTCACTCCCAGCGACGGCAACATCGGTTTCGAAATCCTCGACAAGGAACAGGGTCTGGGCACCAGCCAGTTCATGGAAGCGACCCGTTACCGTCGCGGTCTCGAAGGCGAACTGGCGCGCACCATCTCCAGCCTGAACAACGTCAAGGGCGCTCGCGTGCACCTGGCGATTCCGAAAAGTTCGGTGTTCGTGCGTGATGAGCGCAAGCCAAGCGCTTCGGTACTGGTCGAGCTGTACTCCGGGCGTTCGCTGGAGCCGGGTCAGGTGGTCGCGATCATCAACCTGGTGGCGACCTCCGTGCCTGAGCTGAGCAAATCGCAGATCACCGTCGTCGATCAGAAGGGCAACCTGCTCTCCGATCAGGCGGAGAACTCCGAAATGACCATGGCTGGCAAGCAGTTCGATTACAGCCGCCGCATGGAAAGCATGCTGACTCAGCGCGTGCACAACATTCTGCAGCCGGTACTGGGCAACGATCGCTACAAGGCTGAAGTGTCGGCCGACATCGATTTCAGTGCCGTCGAATCAACTGCCGAGCAGTTCAACCCGGACCAGCCGGCATTGCGCAGCGAGCAGTCGGTCAACGAACAACGCACCGCCAGCAATGGCCCGCAAGGTGTGCCGGGTGCCCTGAGCAACCAGCCGCCAGCGCCGGCCTCGGCCCCGCAAACCACCGGTGGTGCGCAAGGCTCTACCGGCATGATTCAGCCAGGTCAGCCACTGGTCGATGCCAACGGTCAGCAGATCATGGACCCGGCCACCGGCCAGCCAATGCTCGCGCCGTACCCGGCGGACAAGCGTCAACAATCCACCAAGAACTTCGAGCTCGACCGTTCCATCAGCCACACCAAACAGCAGCAGGGTCGCCTGAATCGTCTGTCGGTGTCGGTTGTGGTCGACGATCAGGTCAAGGTCAACGCGGCCAACGGCGAAACCACCCGCGCGCCGTGGAGCGCCGATGAGCTGGCGCGCTTCACCCGTCTGGTGCAGGACGCGGTCGGTTTCGACGCCAGCCGTGGCGACAGCGTCAGCGTGATCAACATGCCGTTCTCCGCCGAACGCGGTGAAGTGGTTGCCGATATTCCGTTCTACTCCCAGCCATGGTTCTGGGACATCGTCAAACAAGTGCTGGGTGTGTTGTTTATCCTGGTGCTGGTGTTTGGTGTGCTGCGTCCGGTGTTGAACAACATCACCGGCGGCGGCAAAGGCAAGGAGCTGGCCGGTTTGGGCAGCGACGTGGAACTCGGTGGCATGGGCGGCCTGGACGGCGACCTGGCCAACGACCGCGTGAGCCTCGGTGGTCCGCAGAGCATTCTGTTGCCGAGCCCGAGTGAGGGTTACGACGCACAACTGAATGCAATCAAGAGCTTGGTGGCCGAGGATCCGGGTCGCGTGGCTCAGGTCGTGAAAGAGTGGATTAACGCAGATGAGTGATAACCGAGCCGCAACCGTCAAACTGAACAAGGTCGACAAAGCCGCGATTCTGCTGCTGTCCCTGGGTTCCACCGATGCCGCGCAAGTGCTGCGCCACATGGGCCCGAAAGAGGTTCAGCGGGTCGGTGTGGCCATGGCCCAGATGGGCAACGTCCATCGCGAGCAGGTCGAGCAGGTCATGAGCGAGTTCGTCGACATCGTCGGCGACCAGACCAGCCTCGGCGTCGGCTCCGACGACTACGTGCGCAAAATGCTTACCCAGGCCCTGGGCGAAGACAAGGCCAACGGCCTGATCGATCGCATCCTGCTCGGTGGCAACACCAGCGGCCTCGACAGCCTGAAATGGATGGAGCCGCGCGCAGTTGCCGACGTGATCCGTTACGAACACCCGCAGATCCAGGCGATCGTGGTGGCGTACCTCGACCCGGATCAGGCCGGTGAAGTACTGGGCAACTTCGACCACAAGGTGCGTCTGGACATCATCCTGCGCGTGTCGTCGTTGAACACCGTACAACCGGCTGCGCTGAAAGAGCTGAACCAGATTCTCGAGAAGCAGTTCTCCGGCAACTCGAATGCCTCGCGCACCACCCTGGGTGGCATCAAGCGTGCGGCGGACATCATGAACTTCCTCGACAGCTCGATCGAAGGCCAGCTCATGGACTCGATCCGCGAAGTCGACGAAGACCTGTCCGGTCAGATCGAAGACCTCATGTTCGTGTTCAACAACCTCGCCGACGTCGACGACCGCGGCATCCAGGCGCTGTTGCGCGAAGTGTCCTCCGACGTGCTGGTGCTGGCCCTCAAGGGTTCGGACGAAGGCGTCAAAGAGAAGATCTTCAAGAACATGTCCAAGCGTGCGGCCGAACTGTTGCGCGACGACCTCGAGGCCAAAGGCCCAGTGCGCGTCAGCGACGTGGAAACCGCGCAGAAAGAAATCCTCACCATTGCCCGTCGCATGGCCGAAGCCGGCGAAATCGTGCTCGGTGGCAAGGGCGGCGAGGAAATGATCTAAGCCCATGGACAAGCATGACGAGTCAGTGACGGATCTGATCCGCGCCCGCGATGTCCGTGGTTTCGAATCCTGGGCACTGCCCAGCTTCGATCCGCCGAAACCGGAACCCGAGCCGGAACCGCCGGAAATGGAAGAAGTGCCGCTGGAAGAAGTCCAGCCACTGACCCTGGAAGAACTCGAAAGCATCCGTCAGGAGGCTTACAACGAGGGCTTTGGCATCGGCGAGAAGGAAGGTTTTCACAGCGCCACGCTCAAGGTGCGTCAGGAAGCCGAAGTGGCGCTGGCGGCGAAACTGGCCAGCCTCGAGCAACTGATGACCCATCTGTTCGAGCCGATTGCCGAGCAAGACACGCAGATCGAAAAGTCGCTGGTCGACCTCGTGCAACACATCACCAGACAGGTGATCAAGCGCGAACTGGCCATCGATTCCAGCCAGATCGATCACGTCATGCGTGATGCGCTCAAGCTGCTGCCGTTGGGCGTGGAAAACGTGCGTCTGTACGTCAATCCGCAGGACTTCGAGCAGGCCAAGGCCTTGCGCGAGCGTCATGAGGAATCCTGGCGCATCGTCGAAGACGACTCGCTGCTGCCGGGCGGTTGCCGGGTTGAAACCGAGCACAGCCGCATCGACGCCAGCATCGAGACCCGCGTGACCCAGGTCATGGCCAAACTGTTCGACCAGTTGCACGAACAGGCTCTGCACCCGGCCGCGCCGGACCTGAGCCTGGACATTCCTGAAGAAAGCCAACTGGCGGCTGCGCCTGAAGAGCCGCTCGCGGACACCCCCGATGCGCCTTGAACGCACCAGTTTCGCCAAGCGCCTCAGCACCTATGCCGACGCCACTGAAATCGCCGGCGCGCCGATTCTTGAAGGCCGCCTGCTGCGCATGGTCGGCCTCACCCTCGAAGCCGAAGGCCTGCGCGCCGCCATGGGCACGCGCTGCCTGGTCATTAATGACGACAGCTATCACCCGTCCCAGGTGGAAGCGGAAGTCATGGGTTTTTCCGGCAGCAAAGTCTTTCTGATGCCGGTCGGCAGCGTTGCCGGTATTGCCCCGGGTGCCCGTGTGGTGCCGCTGGCCGAAACCGGGCGCCTGCCGATGGGCATGAGCATGCTCGGTCGCGTACTCGACGGCGCCGGACGTGCGCTGGACGGCAAGGGCGGGATGAAGGCGGAGGACTGGGTGCCGATGGACGGCCCGACGATCAACCCGCTCAACCGTGACCCGATTCACGAACCGCTGGACGTCGGCATCCGTTGCATCAACGGTCTGCTGACGGTCGGGCGTGGTCAGCGTCTGGGTCTGTTCGCCGGTACCGGTGTCGGTAAATCGGTGCTGCTGGGCATGATGACCCGCTTCACCGAGGCCGACATTATCGTCGTCGGTCTGATCGGTGAGCGGGGTCGAGAAGTTAAGGAGTTCATCGAGCACATCCTCGGTGAAGAAGGCCTCAAGCGTTCGGTGGTCGTCGCCTCGCCGGCGGACGATGCGCCGCTGATGCGTCTGCGCGCGGCGATGTATTGCACGCGCATCGCCGAGTATTTCCGCGACAAAGGCAAGAACGTCCTGTTGCTGATGGATTCGCTGACCCGTTTCGCTCAGGCCCAGCGGGAAATCGCCCTGGCCATCGGCGAGCCGCCGGCGACCAAGGGGTATCCGCCCTCGGTGTTCGCCAAACTGCCGAAATTGGTGGAGCGCGCCGGTAATGCGGAGAAGGGCGGCGGTTCGATCACTGCGTTCTACACCGTATTGTCCGAAGGCGATGACCAGCAGGATCCGATTGCCGACTCGGCGCGGGGCGTGCTCGACGGCCACATCGTGTTGTCCCGGCGTCTGGCCGAGGAAGGGCACTACCCGGCCATCGACATCGAAGCGTCGATCAGCCGGGTGATGCCGGCCGTGGTCTCGGCGGAGCACATGCAGCGCGCGCAGTATTTCAAGCAGCTGTGGTCGCGCTATCAGCAGAGCCGCGATCTGATCAGCGTCGGCGCTTACGTCGCCGGTGGCGACCGCGAGACCGATCTGGCGATCTCGCTGCAACCGCAATTGACCCGCTACCAGCGACAGGGCCTGAACGACAAGATCAACATGGGCGAGAGCCAGGCTTACCTCGAAACCCTGTTCGCGCCTGCGGCGGGTGGGTAACCGGCCATGGCCGTGAGCCGAGCTGCGCGTCTGGCACCGGTGGTGGAAATGGCCGAACAGGCCGAGAAAACCGCCGTGCAACGCCTGGGTTACTTTCAAGGCCAGGTCAAAGTCGCTGAAAGCAAACTCGCCGACCTCGACGCCTTTCGTCTGGATTATCAGGAACAGTGGATCGTGCGCGGCAGCGACGGAGTTTCCGGGCAATGGCTGCTGGGTTATCACGGCTTCCTCGCGCAACTGGACACCGCGATCGACCAGCAGCGCCAGAGTCTGGTCTGGCACCAGAACAACCTGATCAAGGCGCGCGATGCCTGGCAGCAGGCGTTCGCCAAGGTCGAAGGCTTGCGCAAACTGGTGCAGCGCTACCGCGAAGAGGCGCAACGCCTCGAAGACAAGCGCGAGCAGAAGCTGCTGGACGAGTTGTCGCAACGCTTGCCGCGGCACGATCCGTATTAACGTGCCGCAGCAGTGGTGCTAGAGGATGGTCTGAGTCATTGGGCTAATATTTCGAACCTGAGCATTGCGGAGAAACCCACTAATGTAGAGTCACGGGTTACGACGAAGAACGCATGTACTTGTTTGCCCTCAAGTTCCGAAAACCTGGTGCGGTCGACGTCCGTGCCCCATAGCTCCTGCTCACGATAGATCTCAATAACATCCAGGCTGGGGTAGGGGGTGTCGGCTATAAGGTAAAGCGTAAGTGTTTCGCCTATTTTATTAGGGTAGCGCGCCACCACGGTGCATTTACGATTTCTACCCAGGAATTCATCGTAGGTCATGATGTGTGGTGACTGGGTGTTATGCAGGAACGGTGCTTCGAAAAATCCAACTTTAGGCGAGTTCATGATGCAGTCCTTTGACCTGAGCGCAGCGAAATTGCTGCCGCTTGATTAAGGTCTATGCCTCTTTCCTCGGTCTACTGTCAGATCTGACAGTGGCGACAAGCGGCAGTCGCGGAGTGGCTGCAGCTCACTGTTTCTCCTTCGCAAACGGGTGCAGCGCTACGGCGAAGAGGCGCAACGCCTCGAAGACAAGCGCGAGCAGAAGTTGCTGGACGAGTTGTCGCAGCGCCTACCGCGACACAACCCTTTTCAAATTGCCCAAAAACTCCCTGTGGGAGCGGGCTTGCTCGCGAAGGCGGTGTGTCAGAGACACCAATGTTGACTGACACACCGCTTTCGCGAGCAAGCCCGCTCCCACATTTGCTTCTGCGCTGAGCCTTGCCCCAACCCTGTCCAGGTGCTAAACCTTGTACACGTTCGTCAATGACAAGGAAGCCAGTCAATGTCAGTCGTTACAGAAGTCTCTCCGGATGGTCAAAAACTGACGATTTCGGTCAAGGGGCGGTTCGATTTTGGGCGCCATCAGGAGTTTCGCGAGTCCTATGAGCGACTTGACCAGAAACCCGACTCCATCGTGGTTGATCTGAAAGATGCCACCTACCTCGACAGCTCCGCGCTGGGCATGCTGCTCCTGCTGCGTGATCACGCCGGCGGCGACGAGTCGGACGTGCGCGTGATCAACAGCAACTCCGACGTGCGCAAGATCCTCGCCATCTCCAACTTCGACAAACTGTTCGACATCAGTTGACGGCCATGCAGGCGCAAGAGCCGCTGACGATCCTGATCGCCGAAGACAGCGCCGCCGACCGGTTACTGTTGTCGACCATCGTCCGCCGCCAGGGGCACGAAGTGCTGACCGCCGCCAATGGCGCCGAAGCGCTCGAGGTGTTCAAGCGTCAGCCACCGCATCTGGTGCTGATGGACGCGATGATGCCGGTGATGGACGGCTTCGAAGCGGCGCGGCAGATCAAGGCGCTGGCGGGGGAAACCCTGGTGCCGATCATCTTTCTGACTTCGCTGACCGAAAGTGAAGCGCTAGCCCGTTGTCTGGAGGCGGGTGGCGACGACTTTCTGGCGAAGCCTTACAACCAGGTGATCCTCGCCGCCAAAATCAAGGCGATGGATCGCTTGCGCCGCTTGCAGGCCACGGTGCTGCAACAGCGTGACCTGATCGCCAGACATCACGATTACCTGCTCAACGAACAGCGTGTGGCCAAAGCCGTTTTCGACAAGGTCGCGCATTCCGGTTGCCTGAGTGCACCGAATATTCGTTATCTGCAATCGCCCTATGCGTTGTTCAACGGCGACCTGCTGCTGGCGGCCTACACCCCGGCCGGCGACATGCATGTGCTGCTCGGTGATTTCACCGGTCACGGATTGCCGGCGGCGGTGGGGGCGATGCCGCTGGCCGAAGTGTTTTACGGTATGACCGCCAAGGGTTACGGCCTGGCCGAGACCCTGCGCGAGATGAACGCCAAGCTCAAGCGCATCCTGCCGGTGGACATGTTCTGCTGCGCGACCATGCTTTGTCTGAGTTTTCAGCGGCGTTCGGTAGAGGTGTGGAACGGCGGCATGCCTGACGGTTATCTGCACCGGATCGCCACCGGCGAACGTGTGCCGCTGGCGGCGCGCCATTTGCCGCTGGGGGTGCTCAGTCCGCAAGCGTTTGATGATCGCACCGAAGTACAGACCATGGCCGTGGGTGACCGGGTGTTCCTGCTGTCGGACGGTGTGATCGACACCACTGACGCCGACGACCGCTTGTTCGGTGTCGAGCGTTTGCAGCAACTGTTTGCCGCCAATCGTGAGCCGGACAACCTGTTCGCCGAGATCGAGCAGGCCTTGCACGCCTTTCGCGGCGAGCCCCGCGACGATGTGAGCATGGTCGAGATCAGCTTGCTGGAGGCGGCGCAGGTGATGCCGTCGGCGCCGGTGTATTCCGACAGCGGTCAATCCTGTCCGCTGGACTGGTCGGTCAGTTTCGAGTTTCGCGGGGCGACGCTCATGCGCTTCAATCCGTTGCCGTATCTGCTGCAGTTGTTGCAGGAAGTGCACGGTTTGCGCACCCAGGGCGGGGCGATCTACGGCGTGCTCGCCGAGCTTTACTCCAACGCGCTGGAGCACGGTGTTCTTGGTCTGGATTCCAGCCTGAAGCGAGATGCCAGTGGCTTCGCTCGTTACTATGAACAGCGCAACGAGCGGCTCGAAGCCCTGCAGGACGGTTACGTGCGCGTGCATCTGCAGGTCAAGCCGCAAGGTGCCGGGGGGGGGCTGGTGATCCGCGTCGAGGACAGCGGCAAGGGTTTTGACGTGGCGCGGGTAATGGAGCGGCCGCTGGACGGTGTCCGTCTGTCGGGGCGCGGTGTCAGCCTGGTCCGGCAGTTGGGGCATAACGCCAGTTGGTCGGACGAAGGTCGCAGTGCTTGCGTGGAGTTTTTCTGGGAGGGTTGAGGCATAATTCGCCGATTCTTGATCAAGGAGTGAACAAGTGACTGACACACATATTGATCGCGAGGCGCTGAGCGTACTGCGCGAAGTCATGGAGGAGGGTTATCCGGAGCTTCTGGATACCTTTCTGGCCGATTCCGAAAGTCGCTTGGCTGAGCTGCAGAACACGGCGGATGCCAAGGCTTTGTCTGAAGTTGCCCACAGCTTCAAGGGCAGCGCCAGCAACATGGGGGCTGTCCGGTTGGCGGCGCTCTGCCAGGAGCTGGAATCGGAAGCCAAAAATAAAAGCCCCTCGGATATTGCCAGGCTGGTGGCTGACATCAGTGGCGAGTTCGCCGATGTCCGCCCGATCTACGAAGACGAACGCCAGCACGCCCTGACCCATTGAATCCTGCCGTCCGGCGCTTTTCGCAAGCGCCGGACAAAACTGGCCCGACACTTGCAATATTCCTCGTCAACTGTACCTACGATCCCAGTGCAGCGGAGACCGTGTCATGCCTGCGACCCCCAATGTTCTTCTTCAATCTGCCGCCCAGGCCAAGGCGCAAGCCGCCGCCGCGAAAACGCCGGTCATGGCCGCAGACACCGGGGACAAGGCCTCAAGCTTCGCTCAGGTGTTCGCCGATCAAGGCCCGAAAAAGACTCTTGCGAACTCTGACAGTTCGTTGAAACCGGCGCGCGACAAGGTTGCCGACAACAGCGACAAGAAAGATTTCGCCAAGGATAAGTCTGCCGCCACGCAACAGACTGTTGCCGATAGCGGCAATGCCTTGCCAGCCGACAAGACCGCGTCGACCACCACCGATGATCAGGCCGCCACTGACAAGGCCGCCGCCGATGCGGCCGCTGACAGCGCGCAGACGCCAGTGGCCGACACCACCCCGGTGGATCCGGCGCTGGATCCGGCACTGGCGCAAACCGTGCAGCCGCTGGTGACCACGCCGGTGGTGGCAGCGCCAGTCGCTGCAACACCGGAACCGGCCAAAACCGAAACGCCGGTCGTGGCCGCCACCTTGGCGCCAGCCGTGGTCAAAGATCCGGCGGCATCAACCGATAGCGCGTTCGACCCGGCGGCCGATCCACTCGACTCGTTGCCGGCGCTGCGTATGGCGATGGAGCAGGGCGGGCACATTTCCGCCAGCAGCCAGGCCCAACCGAAAGCTACGCCGGCCCAGACTCAGGCCGACGGTGAATTGACTGCGGCGCAGAACTTCGCTGCCGGCATGGCGAGCATGCTCGACGTGCAGGCCGACAAGGACAGCACCAGTCAGAATGGTGAAAAGGCCTTCAGCGGCCTGATCGACGATGGCCTGAAAGATCTGAAGGCTGCTACCAGCGACACCCGTGTCGATGATTTCGCCAACCGTCTGGCGGCGCTGACTCAGGCGGCCACTCCGAAAACCGCGAACGCGGTGCCGGTGAATCAACCGATCGCCATGCATCAGAGCGGCTGGACCGAAGAAATCGTCAACCGCGTCATGTACCTGTCCAGCGCCAACCTGAAGGCGGCGGATATTCAATTGCAGCCGGCGGAACTGGGGCGTCTGGATATTCGGGTCAACATGGTTCCGGACCAGCAGACCCAGGTGACCTTCATGAGCGCGCACCCAAGCGTGCGCGAAGCGCTCGACGGTCAGATGCATCGCTTGCGTGACATGTTCACCCAGCAGGGCATGGGCCAGGTCGACGTCAATGTCTCCGACCAGAGCCGTGGCTGGCAGGGGCAGGGTCAGGAACAGGCGCAGCAAGGCCAGAGCGGACGCACCAGCGCTGCAGGTGGTCGACTGGATTCGGCGGAAGAAGAATTGGCGCCTGTGAGCGTGGCTGAAGCCGCTGCACAAACCACCAGCGTGATCGGCAGCAGCGCCGTCGACTACTACGCCTGATACAACGCTGTATCCCCCCTGTGGGAGCGGGCTTGCTCGCGAATGCGGTTGTTCAATCGACATCAATGTCGGCTGACACACCGCATTCGCGAGCAAGCCCGCTCCCACATTGGTTTTACAGTGCCTTCCAATCTGTCCCGACACTTCTGGCATAACACTTGCTCTTGCCTTGCCGTGCGACTGTGAAAACCCGATTAGTGACGGATTATTGGCATGGCGAAGAGCGAAGCAGCAGCTGTAAAAGACCCCGCGACCAAAGGCAAACTCAAGATGATCATCCTGATCGTGGTGGCTCTGCTGCTGGCGATCGGTGTGTCCGTGGGCGCGACCTGGTACTTCATGCACAGCGCTCAGAGCAAGCCTGCCGCAGCGGCCGAGGCTGCGCCGGTCGGCAAGCAACCGGCGATCTTCGAGCCGATGGCGCCGGCGTTTGTCGCCAACTACAACCAGAACGGCCGTCAGCGCTACATGCAGGTGAGCATCACCATGCTGGCGCGTAACCAGGCCGATCTGGAAGCGCTCAAAGTGCACATGCCGGTGATCCGCAACAACTTGGTGATGCTCTTCTCCGGTCAGGATTTCGCCACGCTGGCGACCCCGGTCGGCCAGGAGATGTTGCGCCAGAAGGCTACCGCCAGCGTCCAGGAAGTGGCGCAGAAAGAGCTGGGCAAAGTGGTGATCGAACAGTTGCTTTTCACTAATTTCGTACTGCAGTAGGAACACGACATGGCCGTGCAGGATCTGCTGTCCCAGGATGAAATCGACGCGCTGTTGCATGGCGTCGACGATGGTCTGGTACAGACCGATAACGCTGCCGAACCCGGCAGTGTCAAAAGCTACGACCTGACCAGCCAGGATCGCATCGTCCGTGGACGCATGCCGACTCTGGAGATGATCAACGAGCGTTTTGCCCGTTACACCCGCATCAGCATGTTCAACATGCTGCGCCGCTCGGCGGACGTTGCCGTCGGTGGCGTCCAGGTGATGAAGTTCGGCGAATACGTGCACTCGCTGTACGTGCCGACCAGCCTCAACCTGGTCAAGATCAAACCGCTGCGCGGCACCGCGCTGTTCATCCTTGACGCCAAACTGGTGTTCAAACTGGTGGACAACTTCTTCGGCGGCGACGGCCGTCACGCCAAGATCGAGGGGCGTGAATTCACCCCGACCGAACTGCGTGTGGTGCGCATGGTGCTGGAGCAGGCCTTCGTCGATCTGAAGGAAGCCTGGCAGGCGATCATGGAAGTCAATTTCGAGTACATCAACTCGGAAGTGAACCCGGCCATGGCCAACATCGTCGGCCCGAGCGAAGCAATCGTGGTCTCCACCTTCCACATCGAACTCGATGGCGGTGGCGGTGACCTGCACGTAACCATGCCGTACTCGATGATCGAGCCGGTGCGTGAAATGCTCGATGCCGGTTTCCAGTCGGACCTCGACGATCAGGACGAGCGCTGGGTCAACGCCCTGCGTCAGGACGTGCTCGATGTCGATGTACCGATCGGCGCCACTGTGGCCCGCCGCCAGTTGAAGCTGCGCGACATCCTGCACATGCAGCCGGGGGATGTGATCCCGGTCGAGATGCCGGAAGACATGATCATGCGCGCCAACGGCGTACCGGCCTTCAAGGTCAAGATGGGCTCGCACAAAGGCAACCTCGCGTTGCAGGTGATCGAGCCGATCGAGCGTCGCTGAAGCGGCGCTTTTCCCCCACGCATTTAACTGAATTGTTGCCCGCCGAGGACAAATGATGAACGAAGAAATGAACGCCCAGGACGATCAGGCACTGGCCGACGAATGGGCTGCGGCCCTGGAAGAGACCGGTGATGGTAGCCAGGCTGACATCGACGCGCTGCTGGCCGCCGACGCTGGCGCTGCAAGCTCCAACCGTCTGCCGATGGAAGAGTTCGGCAGCGTGCCGAAGAACAACGATCCGGTGACCCTGGACGGTCCGAACCTGGACGTGATCCTCGACATCCCGGTGTCGATCTCGATGGAAGTGGGCAGCACCGACATCAACATCCGCAACCTGCTGCAACTGAACCAGGGTTCGGTGATCGAGCTCGATCGTCTGGCCGGCGAGCCGCTGGACGTACTGGTCAACGGCACGCTGATCGCGCACGGTGAAGTGGTGGTGGTCAACGAGAAGTTCGGCATCCGCCTGACCGACGTGATCAGCCCAAGCGAACGCATCAAGAAGCTGCGCTGAGTGAAACGGTTTCTCTGGGCTTTGCTGGCACTGCCATTGAGCGTGCTGGCCGCCGAGCCGTCGACGGCGACCACCGTGCCTGCTGCCACCGCGCCGATGGTCAGCAGCGGCGTGGCCGGGCAACTGACGCAACTGGTGTTCGGTCTGTTGCTGGTGCTGGGCTTGATCTTCTTCCTCGCCTGGCTGCTGCGCCGGGTGCAGCAGGCAGGGCCGGCGGGCAAGGGCCAGGTGATCGATCTGATCGGCTCCCGCGCACTCGGTCCGCGTGACCGGTTGATGCTGGTGCAGGTCGGCAACGAGCAGATTCTGCTCGGCCTCAGCCCCGGCACCATCACCGCGCTGCATGTGCTCAAGGAGCCGGTGCAAGTGCCGAGCAGCAGCGAAAAAGCGACCACGGAATTTGCCCAGCATCTGCTGAAGATTCTCGGCAAGGATCAGAAGGATAAGAAGTAATGGGTGCGCTACGCATCGTCTTTTTGCTGGCCCTGATGCTGGCCGCGCCGCTGGCATTCGCCGCCGACCCGTTGTCGATCCCGGCGATCACGCTGGGCACCAACGCCGATGGCGCGCAGGAGTATTCGGTCAGCCTGCAGATCCTGCTGATCATGACGGCGCTGAGCTTCATTCCGGCGGCCGTGATCCTGATGACCAGTTTCACCCGGATCATCATCGTCTTCTCGATCCTGCGTCAGGCCCTCGGCCTGCAACAGACGCCGTCGAACCAGATCCTTACCGGCATGGCCCTGTTCCTCACCATGTTCATCATGGCCCCGGTGTTCGATCGGGTGAACAACGATGCGCTGCAGCCGTATCTGGCGGAAAAACTCACCGCGCAGCAGGCGGTGGAAAAGGCTCAGGTACCGATCAAGGACTTCATGCTCGCCCAGACCCGCACCAGCGATCTGGAGCTGTTCATGCGTCTGTCCAAGCGCACTGACATTGCCACCCCGGATCAGGCGCCGCTGACCATTCTGGTGCCGGCGTTCGTGACGTCCGAGTTGAAAACCGCCTTCCAGATCGGCTTCATGATCTTCATTCCTTTCCTGATCATCGACCTGGTCGTGGCCAGTGTGCTGATGGCGATGGGTATGATGATGCTCTCGCCGCTGATCATTTCGCTGCCGTTCAAGATCATGCTGTTCGTGCTGGTGGATGGCTGGGCGCTGATTATCGGCACCCTGGCCAGCAGTTTCGGAGGTGTCTCGCCATGACGCCGGAAGTTGCGGTCGATATCTTTCGTGAAGCCCTTTGGCTGACCACATTGATGGTCGCGATTCTGGTGGTGCCGAGCCTGTTGGTCGGCCTGCTGGTGGCGATGTTCCAGGCCGCCACGCAGATCAACGAACAGACCCTGAGCTTCCTGCCACGTCTGCTGGTGATGCTGGTGACCCTGATCGTCGCCGGCCCGTGGATCGTGCAGACGTTCATGGAATACATCATTCAGTTGTACAAAAACATTCCGATGGTCATCGGCTAAGCCATGCAATCGCTGCTTCAGTTGACCGACACCCAGATCAGTACCTGGGTGGCGTCGTTCATGTTGCCACTGTTTCGCGTCGCCTCGATGCTGATGGTCATGCCGGTGTTCGGCACCACGTTGGTGTCGCGGCGGATACGCCTGTATTTCGCCGTCGCCATCACCGTGTGCATTGCCCCGGGGCTGCCGCCGATGCCGGACGTCAGTCCGCTTGCTCTCAGCGGCTGGTTGCTGATTGCCGAGCAGATCCTGGTGGGTGCGGTGCTGGGGTTTTCCCTGCAACTGTTTTTTCAGGCGTTTGCCGTGGCCGGGCAGATTGTCGCGATCCAGATGGGCATGGGCTTCGCCTCGATGGTCGACCCGGCCAACGGTGTCTCGGTGGCGGTGATCGGGCAGTTCTTCACCATGCTGGTGACCTTGCTGTTCCTGTCGATGAACGGCCACCTGGTGGTCTTCGAAGTGCTCACCGAAAGCTTCACCACGCTGCCGGTCGGCGGCGGCTTGATGACCGCGCAATACTGGGAGCTGGCCGGCAAGCTTGGCTGGGTTCTCGGGGCGGCGTTGTTGCTGGTGCTGCCGGCGGTCACCGCGCTGCTGGTGGTCAACATCGCCTTCGGCGTGATGACCCGCGCCGCGCCGCAACTGAACATTTTCTCCATCGGTTTTCCGCTGACTCTGGTGCTGGGCCTGTTCATCGTCTGGGTCGGTCTGGCGGACATCCTCAATCAGTATCAACCGCTGGCCTCCGAGGCCTTGCAGTTGTTACGCGAACTGGCACGGGCGCGCTGAGCCATGGCAGAGAGCGAAAGCGGTCAGGACAAAACAGAAGACCCCACGGACAAACGCAAAAAAGACTCCCGTGAGAAGGGTGAGATTGCCCGCTCTAAAGAGCTCAACACCCTCGCCGTGATGATGGCCGGTGCCGGTGCGCTGCTGGTGTTCGGCGGCATGCTGGCCGAAGACCTGATGGAGCTGATGCGCCTGAACTTCACCCTCTCGCGCGAAGTGATCATGGACCAGGGGGCCATGGGCAGGTTCCTGTTGCAGTCGGGTCAGATGGCACTGTTGGCGATCCAGCCGATCATGATCACCCTGTTGCTGGCGGCATTGATCGGGCCGATCTCCCTCGGTGGCTGGCTGTTTGCGGCCGGCTCCATGGCGCCCAAATTCAGCCGGATGAACCCGGCCGCGGGCCTGAAGCGGATGTTCTCGTTCAAGGCTGTGGTCGAGCTGCTCAAGGCGCTGGCCAAGTTTCTGATCACCCTGGGGGTGGCGTTGGTGGTGTTGTCGGCGGACGTCGATGATTTCTTGCGGATCGCCCACGAGCCGCTCGAAATGGCGATCATTCACAGTGTCACGCTGGTCGGCTGGAGTACGTTGTGGCTGGCCTGCGGCCTGATCATCATTGCCGCCGTCGACGTGCCGGTGCAGCTCTGGGAAGCCCACAAGAAACTGCTGATGACCAAGCAGGAAGTGCGCGACGAGCACAAGGATCAGGAAGGCCGGCCGGAGGTCAAGCAGCGTATCCGCCAGACCCAGCGCGAGATGTCGCAGCGGCGGATGATGGCGGCGATTCCCGACGCCGACGTGGTCATCACCAACCCGACTCACTACGCCGTCGCGCTCAAGTACGACTCGGAGAAGGGCGGCGCGCCAGTGCTGCTGGCCAAGGGCAGCGACTTCCTCGCGCTGAAGATCCGCGAAATCGCCGTCGCCAACAACGTCATGCTCCTCGAATCGCCGGGGCTGGCGCGCTCGATCTACTACTCCACCGAACTCGAGCAGGAAATCCCCGGCGGCCTGTACCTGGCCGTCGCCCAGGTGTTGGCCTACGTGTACCAGATCCGCCAGTACCGCGCCGGCAAGGGCAAACGCCCGGATCCGCTGAAAGACGATCTGCCGATCCCGCCGGATCTGCGGCGCGATTCCTGACTTGACAGTGACGCAATAAAAACCGCCATCCCGATTGAACGGGGCGGCGGTTTTTTTATGCCTGAAGACATGTGTCGGCTGTGAGGCCGCCTTCGCGAGCAAGCCCGCTCCCACAGGTTCGGCGTGCAGGCACAGGTTTGTGATCGACCCCAATCCCTGTGGGAGCGGGCTTGCTCGCGAAGACGTCAGCAGCCGCAACGCCTCACTCAGGGCTTGTCACAGATCCCTGCTACTGCGGCAACTCCAGATTATCCAGCGCCCGATTCACCGCCAACTCGCCGAGCATGATCAGTTGCGCGATGCCCAACAGCGTCCTGCGCTGCGACGCCGGTATCAGATGGGCGAAGTCATTGGCGATGGTTCTGGCTGAAGCGAGTGTTTCGCAAGCATCGGCCAGCAGTTCTTCGTTTTTGAAGTCTGCGGTCACGGCGTACATCGAGCGGGTTTCAAGCCCCCCAATTGAGGCGCTTACAGAAATCAGTTGAACATAAAGTTATCGAAAATTACTTGTTCTTCGCCTCCGTTATAAAATTCAATGTAATTGATGTTTGGTGCGGAAAAAATTAACTGTGAAGTGCCTGCGCCGCTTATTAGTGGTCTTTCGTCTATATATCCATCTGGGCCGTAGAATAAGATTTTGCCTTGGGTGGCTTGAACGTCAGCGTAGTGGAAGCTTAATCTTTGCACGGGGGCTTTGAGCTCTATCCTGAATTTGGTTACAGCGCTCTCGTTAATTAACACGTTTCCTTCTATCGCCCCTGAAGCGCTATCCCTATTAAATGTGACGATTTTCAGTGATCCTGTTGAGCTTTGATTAATGATGCTTATCGCACCAGTATCCAAAGTTTCCAATGGCCCTATAAGTTGAGGCGGGACATTATCAAAGTTTTCATCTCTCTGGGTGCCTCTAAGGTTATAGATTCGAGGTGGGCAGGCTGTCGCGGTCAACTCACTGGCTATTCCGTCAAGATTTACTTTCACGCTGATCGTCAGCTCAGTTCCGTCCTTCAGTTCTTTTAACCACTCAATCGGAGCCGCCAGGGACAATCCATCCGGCGAATCATTGGGCTCTCCCGACCTGACGTCGTTGGTTATCGGCTCGCCGTTCTTGTCAAAGCCTCTACAGGTTGCCCAGATCGGTTGTCCTGGTTCGAACAACGGCCATCTTTCCGCGAGAATCCGTGCGTCTGTTGTGAGGTCTTGAACGCTCAACTCTTTACTGGTGTTGCCGTCGATATTAGGTGTAGGAAGGCGCGGGTCTTCATCGATAATTTTCAGCAGTCTCACCTTGATCGCGTCTGATTGGCCAGCGTGGCCACCGTTGCGATACAAGTTCCCGCGCAGCTCGATCACCGTTCCATGTCGCGCCGCCAGGAATGCGGGGCTCAACAGTGTGTTCACTCGCTTGTTGCTGTTGAATTCCACCAACGGAAACGGCGGCCAACCTGCCGGTGGATTGTCTTCCTCCAGGCATGCCTGGTCGCCGCTCAATGCTTCTGGGTATTCGATGCGCACCGTCACCCCGTCCGGGTAGGCCAGGACATCAATCGGATCTGTGGCCGGTGCTACAAGGAACGGTGGCGGCAGCTCCCCCAGCGCCGTCCCGATGCGCAACGTCAACTCATGAGAATGCCCCAGCGTCTCGCCCGCCCGCTGAATGCTGTAATCGGCGACCACCGTACCGTTCAGGTTGGTGGTCACGTATTTTTTCTCAACGGTAATCCGCACAGGCCTGCCGGCGGTGGCGGGGATGAGGTCGACATGGTCGCTGACGCTACCGCCGCTGGCAGAGCCGCGCCAACGGTAGTTCACACGATCCTTGTCGCGGGTGCCGAGGTACGGCACCACCAGCGTGGCACCGGTGGGTGGCACGTCGTCCGGATCGAGCACGTCGTTGGCATCTGCGCCCTCGACTTCCGGCCGGTCGAACGTCGGCAGTGCCACGCCGACTTGCATCATGAACGGCAGCGACTCGCGAACGCTCAACAGCCCCGTTTCGCTGTTGGTGACGACGTAATAGACCTTGACGTTCAGGCCGTTGAAACGCTGGATTTCGGCATTGCTCACGCTGCGCAGGACGGGCTGATTGTCCGCTACGTTGCCGACCGGGCGGGGATCTTCGTAATAAACGGTGTCGTTACCGGGCGCCTGGGCCCACCAGATCAGGTTGAGCAGGTCGCTGCTGTTGCGACCGGGATACCAAGGGATCTGCACAGTCGCCCAAGGCGTTTCGGGTGGCAACGTTCCGCCCGGTGCCTCGTCGACGGTGGGGGCGACTAACTGGCTGATGTCGCCAATCACGGTGACGCTGGCATTTTTTGAGCGGCGGTCGCTTTCATCGCTGCGACGGCGCACATAGCCGACCGAGGCTGCGCCTTTGGCAATGGCTTTGACGGCGGCGTTGGGGATGGGGAAATCGAGTTGTAAGGGCACGTACGACACCTCTTTCTCCAGCGGCCCGACGATGATCTGCGAGCCTTGCGCCGGGGTGCCGATCCAGGTCAGGAGCACCTTGTCGCCCACCGCAAAATCGTCCTTGGTGATGTAAACGCGGGCGGTCACATCGTCATCCCCGAGCTGGTCGAGGTCGATGCTGTCGGTTGGAATGCCGTTGACCAGCACCTGCGGTTCGTCCAGCCGATTGCCCCCCAGGTCCACCAGCAATTCACGCGTCGCTGACCACGGCGCACGTTCGTCCGGGTAATTACCGCAGCGGTCAATGACCTGATAAGCCACCGCGACACGATCACCGTCCCCGGCGTCGTCGATAACGGCGCGGCTGAAGACAACCTCGATCGGGTTTCTGATCGGGTCCTGGGCCTGTTCCGGCGTAACGACATGCACCGCTTGCTGGCTGCCCCAGCGGGCGAGAATGCGGTCGTATCGGGTGAGGTTGCGGTAGGGCACGATGTGCATCGTCACCCCGCTGGGCGGCAGGTTTTCATCGACCTCGTCATGAGAGAGGGAGAACTTGAGATCGGAGTGGCCGTCATCGCCGGGAATGTCATCGTACCCCCCGGGACGCGTGAGTTTGACCAGCAGGGTCATGACCGGTTTCGAGTCCTCCGGGGCGCCCTGGTTCTTGCGCGTGATCCGGTAGAACACTGGCGTGGCATCCCCCTCAAGTACCTGGCCCTTGGCAATGGTGAAAACCAGGTCCTGGTTGAGCTCGGCATCGTGCTCTAGGGTCTTGCTCCAGACCGCGGCGCTGTCATTGCCCCAGAACACCTCGGCCAGATCGCCAATGGACATGGTCAGCCAGGCGGGGATGATGCCTTGCAGATCGCCTTCCACGGCTCTGATGGGTATGCCGCCGTCATAGTGTTCGGCAGGGCTGAGGTTGACCAGTGCCGGAAAATACGGAGGTCTGAGGGCTCGAGGGGGTTGCTGGCTGGACATTTGGCGAACTCCGGTCGGGGGGCTGGGTGACGGAGTTATTGAGCGCGCGTTGGAGGAATTAGGCACCTGTCAGATCTAACAGGTGCTGGCGGGTTTCCGACAAGTGGTCATGTGGGCTGAAGAAAAGAGCCGACAAACCGCAGCCCGGTTAAATGAGGTGGCGGTTTTTTTATGCCTGAAGACATGTGTCGGCTGTGAGGCCGCTTTCGCGAGCAAGCCCGCTCCCACAGGGATTGGGGTCGATCACAAACCTGTGCCTACACGCCGAACCTGTGGGAGCGGGCTTGCTCGCGAAGACGTCAGCAGCCACAACGCCTCACTCAGGGCTTGTCACAGATCCCTGCTACTGCGGCAACTCCAGATTATCCAGCGCCCGATTCACCGCCAGCTCTCCGAGCATGATCAATTGCGCAATACCCAACAGCGTCCTGCGCTGCGACGCCGGTATCAGATGGGCGAAGTCATTGGCGATTGTTCTGGCTGAAGCGAGTGTTTCGCAGGCATCGGCCAGCAGTTCTTCGTTTTTGAAGTCGGCGGTCACGGCGTACATCGAGCGGGTTTTGCGTTGAATGGGCGTGGCGCCGGGAGAGCAGAGGTAGTGGTCGAGGGCGCGGTCGGCGGCTTCGTGGAGCTTTTTTGAATCGAGGGATTCGTAAGGGGAGGTGGCGTCGGTTTCGGGTGGGTTGGGTGTTGGTTTGATCATGCTGAAGCTCCTAGAGTCGACGGAGCTGCCACATTTCGCTGCGATACGAAAGGGAGGTGGCAGCTATACGCGGGTCGCAGACCGGGACTCTAGAACCGGCAGACCCAAAGGTCTCCCACGTACAGCCGCCATAAACGAGGACGGAAGTTGTGCGTCTAGAAATCAGCGGGCTGCGAGACCCGATCGCTGATTCGTCAGCGACTGATCCACAATAGAACCCGCCCCCAAGGCGCACAAGCCGGCGGATTCTGGCGTAGCTGTAGGCAATGGCGCAAGAATATGTAGCCCGCAAGGCGTGTCTGGAGGTGTCTTTTAAACGCCAGCGTTTAAAGGTGCTGCGCATGATTCTGTGGTGTCGTAGATGGCCTCTTCGCGAGCAAGCCCGCTCCCACAGAGGATCTGTGTGATACCGCCAATCTGTGTTCATTGCGGCGCGATTCCTGATAAATCAAAAGACCGCGGCCTTCCGCTTGTCGGAAAAAGACCTCTACCTGTTAGTTCTGACAGTGGACACAAAGTGCATTCAGCTATCCCATGTTCCTTGGCAGGTTTCACGGGCAAGTCGCCTTCTGACCTGTCTTTAACATTCGCCAAGGAGAAGGTCATGCCAGAGGACTACAGAAAGCTTGAAGGGATGAAGTTTGATTTCGTTTCCGGGTCGGTGGTGAAAGAGTCTGATCATATCGCTTGCACGTTCACTTTTATGGCGATGTTGGACTTCACGCATTTCGTGCACATGAGCGATGCGTATGTGCCGGGCTATCTCGATTCGTATATCAATGCGATCACGCCAAGGTTGGACGGGGTAGCCCACCATGGTCTCTACAACAGATTCAATAGTGCCGCTGGCAACATTGGCACCGTTAAAGAGTTGGTCAGCGTTTTCTCTTCGCCCAACAACTACTACGATATATGGAGCAGCATTGGCGGTGGCCTACTGATGCGTTATCACAAACCACAATTTCACATGGTCGGTGATCAGTTACAGGTCACGGGAGGACAGGACTTTCGATGGGAGATCGAGCCGCGGATCAAGAGGAAGATCGAGCCGCAGGATGTGCCGGACATTTACTTTGTCTGGGCACTGAGTGTGTTGAAGGCAGATCCCGACAATCCTTTTCATGAGCCTGAGAAAATCGTGACTTTGGGCGATTCTGAGGAGGCGCTTGTCGACGTGGGAGGGAAGCAGATCCGTAAGGGTACGCGCTACTTGGTGGGCCGCAATTTGCGTCTTGGTGAGATTAATCCAGAGCAAATTTTGACTGCCGGGTATCCGTGAGTACGCGGGTTTTCTGATTTTTTTCACCTGGGCTAAGGGTGATAGCCGTCTGCGTCTGTTTTGCGGTCGGCTCCATGGCGCCCAGCTTCTGGCAAGACAATTCCCCTGAGGCAAACCTCAATTTCAATCCCCGGCAAAAGTTGGAAGGCTTCTTGCAGTAGCCGCCGTGCGCCTGCTTTGGGCGTCAAAAGTTTGCTTTAAAGGAACGGGGAAAACCGGTGGATCGCTCTCAGTTATTCAACACTGCTCGCTCGAATGTTGCCGACCTCAGTCGAGGCAATCTGGGCGTGCCGTTGTTGCTGCTGGTCATGCTGGCGATGATGATGTTGCCGGTGCCGCCGTTCCTGCTGGACGTGTTTTTCACCTTCAACATCGCCCTGTCGATCGTCGTCCTGCTGGTCTGCGTGTATGCGCTGCGGCCGCTGGATTTCGCGGTGTTCCCGACCATTCTGCTGGTGGCGACGCTGCTGCGGCTGGCGTTGAACGTGGCCTCAACGCGGGTGGTGATGCTCCACGGTCAGGACGGCCACGCCGCTGCCGGTAAGGTGATTCAGGCCTTCGGCGAAGTGGTGATCGGCGGCAACTACGTGGTCGGTATCGTGGTGTTCGCGATTCTGATGATCATCAACTTCGTCGTGGTGACCAAGGGTGCCGGGCGGATTTCCGAGGTGAGCGCGCGCTTCACCCTCGATGCGATGCCCGGCAAACAAATGGCGATCGACGCCGACCTCAACGCCGGTCTGATCGACCAGAACCAGGCCAAGGCGCGCCGTCAGGAAGTCGCCCAAGAGGCTGAGTTCTACGGTTCGATGGACGGTGCCAGCAAGTTCGTTCGCGGTGACGCCATCGCCGGCCTGCTGATTCTGTTCATCAACCTGATCGGCGGTATGGCCGTCGGTATCTTCCAGCACAACATGACCTTCGCCGACGCGGGCAAGGTGTACGCCTTGCTGACCATCGGTGACGGTTTGGTGGCGCAATTGCCATCACTGTTGTTATCGACAGCGGCGGCGATCATGGTGACCCGTGCTTCCGGTTCGGAAGACATGGGTAAACAGATCAACCGCCAGATGTTCGCCTCGCCCAAAGCCTTGGCGGTGGCGGCCGGCCTGATGGCAGTCATGGGCCTCGTCCCGGGCATGCCGCACTTTTCGTTCCTGAGCATGGCCGCGCTGGCTGCCGGTGGTGCGTACCTGTTCTGGAAAAAACAGAACGTCGCCAAGGTGCAGGCGCTGCAAGAGGTTCAGCGTCAGCAGGAACTGCTGCCGTCGCCGGCCCGCGCCATGGAAACCAAGGAGCTGGGCTGGGACGACGTGACGCCGATCGACATGATCGGCCTGGAAGTCGGCTATCGCCTGATCCCGCTGGTGGATCGCAATCAGGGCGGGCAGTTGCTGGCGCGGATCAAGGGCGTGCGCAAGAAGCTCTCGCAGGATCTGGGCTTCCTGATGCCGACCGTGCACATTCGCGACAACCTCGATCTGGCGCCGAGCGCCTATCGCCTGACCCTGATGGGCGTGATCCTGGCCGAAGCCGAGATCTACCCGGATCGCGAACTGGCGATCAACCCGGGGCAGGTCTACGGCACGCTCAACGGCATTACCGCCAAAGATCCGGCTTTCGGCCTGGAGGCGGTGTGGATCGAAGTCAGCCAGCGCGCCCAGGCGCAATCGCTCGGTTACACCGTGGTCGACGCCAGTACCGTGGTCGCGACCCACTTGAACCAGATTCTGTACAAGCACTCCAGCGAGCTGATCGGCCACGAGGAAGTGCAGCAACTCATGCAATTGCTGGCCAAAAGCTCGCCGAAACTGGCTGAAGAGCTGGTGCCGGGTGTGGTTTCGCTGTCGCAGTTGCTCAAAGTGCTGCAAGCGCTGCTGGCCGAACACGTGCCGGTACGCGACATCCGCAGCATTGCCGAAGCCATCGCCAACAACGCCGCCAAGAGTCAAGATACCGCCGCCTTGGTCGCCGCAGTACGCGTCGGGGTATCCCGCGCCATCGTCCAAAGCATTGTAGGCACTGACTCCGAGCTGCCTGTGATCACCTTGGAACCAAGGTTGGAACAAATATTGCTCAATAGTCTGCAGAAGGCAGGACAAGGCTCTGAAGAGGGCGTTCTGCTGGAACCAAGCATGGCCGAGAAGCTGCAGCGTTCGCTCATCGAAGCGGCGCAGCGCCAGGAAATGCAAGGTCAACCGGTGATCCTGTTGGTAGCAGGCCCGATCCGCGCGATGCTCTCGCGTTTCGGCCGCCTCGCAGTCCCAGGGCTGCACGTGCTGGCCTACCAGGAAATTCCGGACAACAAGCAAGTGACCATCGTTGCGACAGTAGGGCCCAACGGCTGAGGTAGTGGTTTATGCAAGTTAAGCGTTTTTTCGCCGCCGATATGCGTCAGGCCATGAAGCTGGTTCGTGATGAGCTGGGCGCTGATGCCGCCATCATTGGCAACCGCCGCATTGCCGGCGGCGTCGAGCTGACGGCGGCACTGGATTACAAATTGTCGGCGCTGGCGCCACGGGTTCCGAACATGGAACTCGAGGACGAGCTGCGCAAGACCCAGTCGCGCATCGTTACTGCTCAGGCCGAGCTGAGCCTGCGTGGCGAAGCCGACGGCAACACCAATCGCCAGTTGTTCGCCGGGCTGCCGTTGACGGCCGGCCTGCCGCTGACTGCTGCCGAACCGTTGAGCGAACCGACTTACGCCGCCCCGGCGCGTCCAGCGCCAGCGCCTGCCCAGTCGTCCGCTGGCATCGATCCGCGTGCGCTGGATTCGATGCGTTTCGAACTGAACAGTTTGCGTGAGCTGATGGAAGTGCAGCTCGGCACGCTGGCCTGGAATCAGCTGCAAGGCAGCCGTCCGGCGCAAGCCAATCTGTATCGTCGTCTGCAACGCATCGGTCTGTCCGGGCCGTTGTCGCGCGATCTGCTGGCGATGATCACCGATATTGAAGAACCACGTCAGGCTTGGCGCATGCTGCTCGCGCACCTGGCGCGGATGATTGCCGTACCGGAAGTCGAGCCGCTGGAAGAGGGCGGGGTGATTGCCATGGTCGGCCCGGCCGGCATGGGCAAGACCACCACCCTGGCCAAACTCGCTGCGCGCTACGTGCTCAAGTACGGCGCGCAGAATGTCGCGCTGGTCAGCATGGACAGTTTCCGCATCGGTGCGCAGGAACAACTGAAGACGCTGGGGCGGATTCTCAACGTGCCGGTGACCCACGTCGATCCGGGCCAGTCGCTGGTGCAGGCGCTCGACCCGCTGCTGCGCAAACGCGTGGTGCTGATCGATACCGCCGGCTTGCAGGCCAGCGATCCGGCTTTGCGCATGCAGCTGGAAAGTCTGGCCGGGCGTGGCATCCGTTCAAAAAATTATCTGGTGCTGGCAACCACCAGCCAGAAACAGGTTCTAACCGCCGCGTACCACAGTTACAAGCGTTGCGGGCTAGCCGGCTGCATCCTGACTAAACTGGATGAGACGGCCAGCCTTGGCGAAGTGTTGAGCCTGGCGATCAGTCATGAACTGCCGGTCGCGTACCTGACCGATGGCCCACGGATTCCGGATGATCTGCATCTGCCGCGCCGTCATCAACTGGTCAGCCGCGCCGTCAGCGTGCAAATGCAGGAAGAACCCAGCGAAGAAGCCATGGCTGACATGTTCGCTGATATCTACCACAGCCCGACCAAGCAGGTTGGCTGAGGTAATGAACCGTTTTTGTACCTACATCGATGGTCTGCCATGCATTGTTCCGGTTGAGAACGCGCAGCCAGTAATGTGGCCTCCGTCTATGCAAGACAAGGTAAAGAAATAACATGGGCAGCATGCATCCCGTACAGGTGATCGCGGTGACCGGCGGCAAAGGTGGCGTCGGCAAGACTAACGTGTCAGTGAACTTGTCTCTGGCGCTGGCAGAGCTTGGCCGTCGGGTCATGCTGCTGGACGCCGATCTGGGGCTGGCGAACGTCGACGTTCTGCTGGGACTGACCCCCAAACGTACTCTGGCCGATGTGATCGAAGGTCGCTGCGAACTGCGCGACGTGCTGTTGCAGGGGCCCGGCGGGATCCGCATCGTGCCGGCCGCTTCCGGCACCCAAAGCATGGTGCACCTGAGCCCGGCGCAACATGCCGGTCTGATTCAGGCCTTCAGCGACATCGGCGACAACCTCGATGTGCTGGTGATCGACACCGCTGCGGGTATTGGTGACTCGGTAGTCAGTTTTGTCCGCGCCGCGCAGGAAGTGTTGCTGGTGGTCTGCGACGAGCCGACCTCGATCACCGACGCCTACGCGCTGATCAAACTGCTCAACCGCGACTACGGCATGAACCGCTTCCGCGTGCTGGCCAACATGGCGCAGAGCCCGCAGGAAGGGCGCAACCTGTTCGCCAAGTTGACCAAGGTCACGGATCGCTTCCTCGACGTCGCCTTACAATACGTCGGCGCCGTGCCGTACGACGAAAGCGTGCGCAAGGCAGTGCAGAAGCAGCGAGCGGTCTATGAAGCCTTTCCGCGTTCCAAGTGCGCGCTGGCGTTCAAGGCGATCGCGCAGAAGGTCGATACCTGGCCGCTGCCTGCCAACCCGCGCGGCCACCTTGAGTTTTTCGTCGAGCGCCTCGTGCAGCAAACAGCAGGGCCTGTGTTATGACCGCGAGCGGTATGAACTACTACAAGAAGTCGGCACGTGACGCGCAGTACGAGTTGATCGAGCGTTACGCGCCACTGGTCAAGCGCATTGCCTATCACTTGCTGGCGCGCTTGCCGGCGAGTGTGCAGGTTGAAGACCTGATTCAGGCCGGGATGATCGGCCTGCTCGAAGTCTCGACCAAATATGACGCCAGCAAAGGCGCCAGTTTCGAAACGTACGCGGGCATCCGGATCCGCGGCGCGATGCTCGATGAAGTGCGCAAAGGGGATTGGGCACCGCGCTCGGTTCACCGCAATACCCGTATGGTCAGCGATGCCATTCGCTCAATTGAAGCTAAAACCGGCCGTGACGCTAAAGATCACGAGGTTGCGGCCGAACTCCAATTGAGTCTCGACGATTACTACGGGATTTTGAATGACACCCTGGGCAGCCGGCTGTTCAGTTTCGACGACCTGTTGCAGGACGGCGAACACGAAGGGCTGCACGAGGATGGCGCCAGTGCTCATCTTGAGCCGTCACGCGATCTGGAAGATGAACGCTTCCAGGCGGCGCTGGCGGACGCGATTGCCAATTTGCCGGAGCGTGAGCGACTGGTGTTGGCGCTGTACTACGACGAAGAGCTGAACCTCAAGGAGATCGGTGAAGTCCTTGGCGTCAGTGAATCGCGGGTCAGCCAGTTACACAGCCAGTGCGCGGCCCGTTTGCGGGGGCGTTTGGGGGAGTGGCGAGCGCGCTGAAGGCAGTGTGGGGACACTGCGAACGAGGCTGGTGCGGTGAGAACGGCACCGGTCTTGCTCTGTTGTGCTCCAGACAGTCTTCGAGTGCTGCGCCGATTGATTGAAGTGGCGCGTCCAGGTGCTGGGCGCGTTTAAGACTGCTTGGAGGTCGAATTGAACAAAGACATGAAAATCCTCATCGTTGATGACTTCTCAACGATGCGGCGGATCATCAAGAACCTGCTGCGCGATCTCGGGTTCACCAACACCGTCGAGGCCGACGATGGCACTACCGCCATTCCGGTACTCAACAGCGGCAGCATCGACTTTCTGGTAACGGACTGGAACATGCCGGGCATGACCGGTATCGACTTGCTGCGCCACGTGCGTGCCGATGAAAAACTCAAGCATCTGCCGGTGCTGATGGTGACCGCTGAAGCCAAGCGCGAGCAAATCATCGAGGCCGCTCAGGCTGGTGTGAACGGCTACGTGGTCAAACCTTTCACGGCTCAGGCGTTGAAAGACAAAATCGAGAAGATTTTCGAACGCATCGGCTGATGACGCGCGGGGGAGCTATGGAGCATAACGAATCTTCACAGGGCGATTTCGAGTCGACCCTGAAAAAACACGCGGTCGAACTGGTCGAGAGCCTTGAAAAAGGCAGGTTCGGCGACGCTGTGCAACTGATCCATGAGCTCAATCAGACCCGTGACCGCGGCCTGTATCAGGAAGTGGGCAAGCTCACACGCGAACTGCACAGTGCGATCGTCAATTTCCAGATCGATCCGCACATGCCGCAGGCCGAGGAAGTGTCGCAAATCACCGACGCCACCGAACGCCTGGGCTATGTGGTCAAGCTGACCGAAGCCGCGGCCAACCGCACCATGGATCTGGTGGAAAGCGCCACCCCGGTGGTCAATGGCCTGGCTGAAGAAGCCCAGGCTCTGAGCACCGATTGGGGCCGCTTCATGCGTCGTGAAGTCGGAGCTGAAGAGTTCCGCGAGCTGGCGCGCCGGGTCGACGGTTTTCTGTCACGCAGCAGCACGGACAACCGTGCGGTGTCGAGCAACCTCAACGACATCCTGCTGGCTCAGGATTACCAGGACCTCACCGGTCAAGTGATCAAGCGTGTGACCCAGCTGGTCACCGAAGTCGAAAGCAATTTACTCAAACTCGTCCTCATGGCCAGTCAGGTTGACCGCTTTGCGGGCATCGAGCACGACCGTGCCGCGATGCTTGCAGAAAAAGATCCACAAAAACATCTCTCGCAGGGTGAAGGTCCGCAGATTCATGCCGATAAACGAGAAGACGTTGTGTCCGGTCAGGACGATGTGGACGATTTGTTATCCAGCCTCGGATTCTAGTGTTTTGGAATTTTAGGTTTTTTGGGTTTTTAGACCTGTAGGAGCACCCCATTAATGAGCTTCGGCGCCGATGAAGAGATCCTTCAGGATTTCCTGGTTGAGGCCGGCGAGATTCTTGAGCAACTGTCCGAACAACTGGTCGAGCTGGAAAGCCGCCCGGATGACGCAGATCTGCTCAACGCAATTTTTCGCGGTTTCCACACTGTAAAAGGGGGCGCCGGCTTCCTTCAGCTCAACGAGCTGGTGGAGTGCTGTCACATCGCCGAAAACGTGTTCGACATCCTGCGCAAGGGTGAGCGGCGCGTTGATGCAGAACTGATGGACGTGGTGCTTGAAGCGCTGGACGCGGTGAACAGCATGTTCAGCGAAGTCCGTGAACGTGCACCGATCACTGCTGCAACCCCGGAACTGCTGGCCGCCCTGGCGCGTCTGGCCGAACCGCAAACGGCCGACGAAGCTCCGGCTTCGCCAGTGGCCGAGATGATCGAAGAACTGGTCGTCGAAGGCGATTCGAGCGATTCGGGCGACATCACCGATAACGAATTTGAACAGCTGCTGGATTCGCTGAACGCCGTCAAGGCCGAAGCCGAAGCCCCGGCCGCTGCTGCACCTGCGCCGGCTGCCGATGCGGCCGCCAGCGATGAAATCACCGACGCCGAATTCGAGTCGTTGCTCGATCAACTGCACGGCAAAGGCCAGTTCGCGCCAGACGCCGTCGCACCGACCGAGGCCGCTCCAGCGGCACCGGCGGCGGGCGACAGCTCGGACATCACCGACGACGAATTCGAAGCACTGCTCGATCAGTTGCATGGCAAGGGCAACTTTGCCGTGGAAGCGCTGGAGTCGGCGATCGCCTCGGCACCGGTTGCGCCTGCCGCACCGGCGGCCGCCGCTGCCGGCAGCGATCTGATCAGCGATCACGAATTCGAATCGCTGCTCGACGAGTTGCACGGCAAAGGCAAGTTCACCGACGTTGGCGCCGCTGCTGCGGGCACCGCGTCGACTGTGGCCGCGCCTGCCGCCAAGGCTGCTGCCGCTCCGGCTGCTGCGCCGAAGGCTGCTCCCAAGCCTGAGCCGAAAGCCGAAGCGCCAAAACCTGCTGCCGCTGCTGCGCCGGCGCCGGCCCGCGCCGCAGCTGCTCCGCCGCCGGAAAAACCGGCGAGCGAAGCCGAGACCACTGTGCGGGTCGATACCGCGCGTCTCGACGAAATCATGAACATGGTCGGCGAGCTGGTGCTGGTGCGTAACCGTCTGGTGCGCCTGGGTCTCAACAGCGGCGACGAAGCCATGTCCAAGGCCGTGTCGAACCTCGACGTGGTCACGGCTGACTTGCAGACCGCGGTGATGAAGACCCGGATGCAGCCGATCAAGAAGGTCTTCGGGCGCTTCCCGCGTCTGGTTCGCGACCTCGCGCGTCAGCTGAAGAAAGAGATCAATCTGGAACTGGTGGGTGAAGAAACCGACCTCGACAAAAACCTTGTCGAGGCCCTGGCCGACCCGTTGGTCCACTTGGTGCGCAACGCGGTCGACCACGGCATCGAATCGCCGGAAGAACGCGAAGCTTCGGGCAAGGCCCGTGGCGGTCGCGTGGTGCTGGCCGCCGAGCAGGAAGGCGATCACATCCTGTTGTCGATCTCCGACGACGGCAAGGGCATGGACCCGAACGTCCTGCGTTCGATCGCGGTAAAACGCGGTGTGATGGACAAGGACGCGGCCGATCGCCTGAGCGATACCGAGTGCTACAACCTGATTTTCGCCCCGGGTTTCTCGACCAAGACCGAGATCTCCGACGTGTCCGGCCGCGGTGTCGGCATGGACGTGGTGAAGACCAAGATTTCCCAGCTCAACGGTTCGATCAACATCTACTCGACCAAGGGCCAGGGCTCGAAGATCGTCATCAAGGTGCCGCTGACGCTTGCGATCATGCCGACCCTGATGGTGATGCTCGGCAATCAGGCGTTTGCGTTCCCGTTGGTCAACGTCAACGAAATCTTCCACCTCGACCTGTCGACCACCAACGTGGTGGATGGCCAGGAAGTGGTGATCGTGCGGGACAAGGCGCTGCCATTGTTCTACCTCAAGCGCTGGCTGGTCAGCTCCGCCGCTCACGAAGAGCAGCGCGAAGGCCATGTGGTGATCCTTTCGGTGGGCACCCAGCGGATCGGCTTCGTCGTCGATCAACTGGTCGGCCAGGAAGAAGTGGTCATCAAGCCATTGGGCAAAATGCTGCAGGGCACTCCGGGCATGTCCGGCGCCACCATCACCGGTGACGGCCGCATCGCGCTGATTCTCGATGTTCCAAGCATGCTCAAGCGTTACGCGACGAAGCGTATTTGAATCCGGGGCAGCGGGGCGACGACGTCCCGCTGCACCTAATGGAGTGTTTATGGCAGTCAAAGTCCTGGTGGTGGACGATTCGGGTTTTTTCCGCCGCCGCGTCTCGGAAATTCTTTCAGCGGATCCGAGCATCCAGGTGGTCGGCACGGCCACCAACGGTAAAGAGGCGATCGATCAGGCCCTGGCCCTCAAGCCGGACGTGATCACCATGGACTACGAGATGCCGATGATGGATGGCATCACGGCGGTGCGGCACATCATGCAGCGCTGCCCGACCCCGGTGTTGATGTTCTCCTCGCTGACCCACGAAGGCGCCCGGGTCACCCTGGATGCACTGGACGCCGGCGCGGTGGATTTCCTGCCGAAGAATTTCGAAGACATCTCGCGCAACCCCGAGAAGGTCAAGCAACTGCTGTGCGAGAAGGTCCACAGCATCTCGCGCAGTAATCGTCGTTTCAGTGCCTACAGTGCGCCGGCTCCGGCCGCTGCACCGACGCCTGCGCCAGCCCCGGCGGCATCGAGCTTCAGCAGCCACAGCGCTGCTGCTCCAACGCGTCCGGCGCCTGCTCCGGCACCTGCTCGTGCGCCAGCCGCCAGCGCGTCGTCGCCGGCACCAAAGCGCAAAGCCTACAAACTGGTTGCCATCGGTACCTCGACCGGCGGCCCGGTTGCCCTGCAACGGGTGCTGACTCAATTGCCGGCGAACTTCCCGGCGCCGATCGTGCTGATCCAGCACATGCCCGCGGCGTTCACCAAGGCGTTTGCCGAGCGTCTGGACAAGCTGTGCCGCATCAGCGTCAAGGAAGCCGAGGATGGCGACATCCTGCGTCCGGGCCTGGCGCTGCTGGCTCCGGGTGGCAAGCAGATGATGATCGACGGCCGTGGCGCGGTGAAAATCCTGCCGGGCGACGAGCGTCTGAATTACAAGCCGTGCGTGGACATCACTTTCGGTTCCGCAGCCAAGTCCTACGGTGACAAAGTTCTGGCGGTGGTCCTCACCGGCATGGGCGCCGACGGCCGCGAAGGCGCGCGTCTGCTCAAGCAGGGCGGCAGCTCGGTATGGGCCCAGGACGAAGCAAGCTGCGTGATCTACGGCATGCCGATGGCCATCGTCAAAGCCGATCTGGCTGACGCGGTCTACGGCCTGGACGACATCGGCAAGCACATCGTCGAGGCGTGTATCTGATGGATGTTCTAAGCCTTATCGGGATTATTCTGGCGTTCGTCGCCATCATCGGCGGCAACTTCCTTGAAGGCGGCCACCTCGGCGCGCTGGCCAACGGCCCTGCGGCGCTGATCGTGCTCGGGGGCACCATCGGTGCCGCGCTGCTGCAATCGCCGATGAGCGCGTTCAAGCGCGCCATGCAGATTCTCGCCTGGATCCTGTTTCCGCCACGGGTGGACCTGGCCGGCGGCATCGACCGCGTGGTCAACTGGAGCCTCACCGCGCGCAAGGAAGGCCTGCTCGGCCTGGAAGGCGTCGCCGATGCCGAACCGGACAACTACTCACGCAAGGGCCTGCAACTGCTGGTCGATGGCGCCGAACCGGAAGCGATCCGCAGCATCCTCGAAGTGGACTTCTACACCCAGGAAGCGCGCGACATCGAGGCCGCCAAAGTCTTCGAAAGCATGGGCGGCTACGCGCCGACCATCGGCATCATCGGTGCGGTGATGGGCCTGATTCATGTGATGGGCAACCTCGCTGATCCGACCCAATTGGGCAGCGGCATTGCCGTGGCATTCGTCGCGACCATCTACGGCGTGGCCAGTGCCAACCTGGTGTTGCTGCCGGTGGCGGCCAAGCTCAAGTCAATCGCGTTGCGGCAGTCGCGTTATCGCGAAATGTTGTTGGAAGGTATTTTGTCGATCGCCGAAGGTGAAAACCCTCGCTCTATCGAGCTGAAGCTTCAGGGCTTCATGGATTGATGGGGGTAATGGACTATGGCTCGCCGCAGGCATCAGGAAGAACACGTTAATCACGAGCGCTGGCTCGTGTCCTACGCGGATTTCATCACGCTGCTGTTCGCGTTCTTCGTGGTGATGTATTCCATCTCGTCGATCAACGAAGGCAAGTACAAGGTCATTTCCGAGGCGCTGATCGGGGTTTTCACCGACTCCGATCGCTCGCTCAAGCCGATCCCGATCGGTGAGGAACGGCCGAAAACCGTGACCCCGGCCAAGCCGCTGGTCAAGGATAGCGAGCAGGTCGATGCCGGTATCGCCGGGGCCAGCGATCCGCTGAAAAGCATTGCCGATGACATCAGTGCCGCGTTCGGCGACTTGATCGCTTCCAACCAGATGACCGTGCGCGGCAACGAGTTGTGGGTCGAGATCGAACTGAATTCCAGCCTGTTGTTCGGCAGTGGCGACGCAATGCCGAGTGATATCGCGTTCAACATCATCGACAAGGTGGCGGCGATCCTCAAACCGTTCGACAACCCGATTCACGTCGAAGGCTTCACCGACGATCAGCCGATCCGCACCGCGCAGTACCCGACCAACTGGGAACTGTCCTCGGCGCGTTCGGCGAGTATCGTGCGGATGCTGGCGATGCAGGGCGTCAACCCCGGACGTCTGGCCTCGGTGGGTTACGGTGAGTTTCAGCCGGTGGCCAACAACGCCACCGCCGAAGGCCGGGCGAAAAACCGTCGTGTGGTGCTGGTGGTGTCGCGCAACCTCGATGTGCGCCGCAGCCTGACCGGTACCGGTACCGCCAATGCGCAACCGGACGCGGCATTGAAGCGCGCTGGCACACAAACTGCACCGTCCCCGGTCAAGACGCCGGGACGCGAGAGTGCCGTCAATTCTCCGTCGCCCGCATTAATACGCTGAGCTATGTCTCGGTCGAGCATCTCGGCCGGGAGGAACGAACCGAATGAGAGTCTGGGCAGTCGCCAATCAAAAGGGTGGTGTCGGTAAAACCACATCTTCCATCGCTTTAGCCGGATTGCTGGCGGAGGCGGGCAAGCGCGTGGTTGTGGTCGATCTCGACCCGCACGGCTCGATGACCAGCTATTTCGGCTACGACCCCGACAGCCTGGAGCACAGCAACTACGACCTGTTTCTGCACAAGGGCAGCGTGCCGCAAGGCTTGCCCGGACAGTTGCTGCTGTCGACCAGCGACGAACGCATTTCCCTGTTGCCGTCGAGTACCGCACTCGCCACCCTTGAGCGCCAGTCGCCGGGGCAGAGTGGTTTGGGCCTGGTGATCGCCAAGAGTCTGGCGCAGCTGTGGCAGGACTTTGATTACGCGATCATCGACAGCCCGCCGTTGCTCGGCGTGTTGATGGTCAACGCCCTGGCCGCGAGCCAGCAACTGGTGATCCCGGTGCAGACCGAGCACCTGGCCGTCAAAGGTCTGGAGCGCATGGTCAACACCCTGGCGATGATCAACCGCTCGCGCAAACAGGCGCTGCCGTTCAGCATCGTGCCGACCCTGTTCGACCGCCGCACCCAAGCGTCGCTGGGCACCTTGCGCGTGCTGCGTGACAAATTCCCGGAAGAGATCTGGCAGGGTTACATCCCGGTCGACACGCGTCTGCGCGACGCCAGCCGGGCCGGGGTCACGCCTTCGCAGTTCGACGGCAAGAGTCGTGGCGTGCTGGCTTACCGCGCGCTGCTCAAGCATCTGCTGGCGCAACAACTTGTTCCGCAGGTGGCCTGAGATGACCGTGTTCCGATCACGCATGCCTGAATTGCACAAATCCTGTGGGAGCGAGCCTGCTCGCGAAGCAGGCGACGCGGTTCCCCTGTCTGGCGCTGTTGACCGATGAACCGCCCAATCAAGCTGACATCGCGTCCGCAACTGGCGTTGCAGTCCTATCTGGACAGCTTGCTGCAGGAGATCCCTGACGAGTTGCCGCCAGTGGAAGTGCCGGTCGAGGCGCCGGTCGAGGTGGTCGAAAGCGCTGCGGCGCTGGATGAATTCCAGGCAGCGGTGCTGGAAGAGCAGGCGCGTGATGCGCAGAAAGCCGCCAAGCCTGCCGCCCCGGTTGCCGCGCCTGCCGCCGCACCGATCGCCAAGGCGCCAGTGGCGTTGATCGAAGAAGCCGAGCCGCCGCGCGCGCCGGTTTCGACCCTCGCACCGCTGTTGCAAACCCAATTGCTGAAAACCGCGCCGGAACCGGTCGTGGCCGAACCGGCGCCGGTGGCACCGGCATCCGTCGAACAGACGCTGGTGCCGCCAGTGGTGGAAGTGCACCTGCCACCGAGCAACACGCCGCCCCCGGTGGAAACCGATGGCCGTCCGGCCTGGGCTTCGGAAGCCTTCGAATGCCTGTTGTTCGATGTTGCCGGACTGACGCTGGCGGTGCCGCTGGTGTGCCTCGGTTCGATCTATTCGCTGGCTGGCCACGAATTGACGCCGCTGTTCGGGCAGCCGGAATGGTTCCTCGGGATTCTGCCGAGCCAGGCCGGCAATCTGAAAGTCTTGGACACGGCGCGTTGGGTCATGCCGGATCGCTATCGCGATGACTTCCGTCAGGGCCTGCAGTACGTGATTTCGGTACAAGGCTACGAGTGGGGCCTGGCGGTGCATCAGGTCAGCCGTTCGTTGCGTCTGGATCCGAATGAAATCAAATGGAGAAGTCACCGGGGTCAGCGGCCATGGCTTGCCGGCACGGTGATCGAGCACATGTGTGCATTACTTGATGTAGCCGCGCTGGCCGAGTTGATCGCCAGCGGCGGGGCAAAGCACTTGGGCGGCCACAAGCCGCTACATAAATCGACATAGCAGCCGACATAACAGTCAGGCGAAGGCATTTTTCAATGCCTCCACACAGAACACACACCGCCCAGTGCGGTTTTTTCGAGGGGTCAGGGTATGAGTAGTCAGGCGACGAATGCAAAAGGTTCTGAAGATCCGATCCTGCAATGGGTGACCTTCAAGCTGGACAACGAAACCTACGGCATCAACGTGATGCGCGTTCAGGAAGTCCTGCGTTACACCGAAATCGCGCCGGTACCGGGTGCACCAAGCTACGTGCTGGGCATCATTAACCTGCGCGGTAACGTGGTCACCGTGATCGACACCCGTCAGCGCTTCGGCCTGAACAGCGGCGAGATCAGCGACAACACCCGTATCGTCATCATCGAAGCCGACAAGCAAGTGGTCGGGATCATGGTCGACAGCGTGGCCGAAGTGGTTTACCTGCGTCAGTCGGAAATCGAGACTGCGCCGAACGTCGGCAACGAAGAGTCGGCCAAGTTCATCCAGGGCGTGTGCAACAAGAACAACGAGTTGCTGATCCTGGTCGAGCTGGACAAGATGATGAGCGAAGAAGAATGGTCGGAACTGGAGAGCATCTGATTGATTCTCGAGGTTGCGGTCATTGTCCTGTTCCTTTTCTGGGCAGGCACGCTGGCAATGTTTCTGGCGTACATCAAGGCGCAGCGGGTAATCGCTGCGCAACAGGCTCAGGGCGATGCGCTGCGTGATCAGCGCATCAAGGACCTGGCCAAGCGTGTCGACGACTATCAGAACGGCAACGTGCGCATGGGCGAAGCCCTGCACGAGCTGCGCTCGGTAGTCGGTCCGTTGCCGGACAAGATTGTCGCGCTGGAACAACGCGACCCGTCGAGCCTGTCGTTCGCCCAGGCGGCGAAACTGGTGGGCATGGGCGCGAGCGTCGATGAGCTGACCCAGTCCTGCGGCTTGACCCAGGCTGAGGCGGAGTTGATGCGCAAGCTGCACAGAAGTTGATATGCGTTGAGGCATGTCATTTGAATAAGAATCGCCGGTCATGCCGGCGATTTTTTTTGCGCTCGATTTTGTTGCCTGATTCGCCCATGGCCGTCTGTCTGAACTGTTATTTCTGACAGTAGAGAATTTCGCTCATCGCTCCTCACACTGCTCGTGACTCGCGATAGTCCCGTCGGCTTTTCAGGCAGACGCGTCTGATCGCCAATTCACCGATCCAGCCAATCGTGGAGTGGGTATGCATTTGCCAGCCAGAATCGAGCGCGCGAGAAAAGTGCAGTCACCCGGTGTTGCCGCCCTGTGGCTGGCAGTCGTGCTGCTCCTGACGGCTTGTCAGGCTCAGGTCAGCAGGCTTGCTCCAGAAGCCAATATGGCCGACCGGCAAAATTGTCACGGTGTCCACCTGGTCAATGTCGTTGCGCATATGGACGACGATCTGCTGTTTATTGATCCGCGGATTTCGCAAGTTCTGGCTGCCGGCGGCTGTGTGACCAGTATCTTCATGAACGGTGGCAGTTCTGGCGCCGGCTTCGACTATGTACTGAAGCGCGAAAGCGCATCGACAAAAGCCTATGAGAAAATGCTGGGTTTTGCGACCGGATGGACGCCTTACCTGATATTCACTGATTCAGCCATTGTGATGAGCGTCAAGGCCAATGAGCGACCTGGATTGAAGCTCATATTTTTGCGTGTGCCGGGAGGGGACGTTCGTGGTGGAGATGTGCCGCTGGCCGATTTGCTCGACCTCGATAAAACTGTTCGGAGTTGGCCCTATCTGGACTCGGCTTCTGGTCCGGTAAACCTCTACAGTCGAACATCTTTTGTGCAGCTCTTGACTGAGCTGATCGTCAATGAAGGAGCCACCCGGGTGTATGCACTCAATCCGGACACCGTCCCGTACACGGAGCATCCTGACCATATTTATTCGGCACGTTTGACGCGCCTGGCCTTGCGCGGGATCAGTGCAGATATCCCGGTGGTTTATCACGAGACCTATCCCTCGGCGGCCGTCGCTCCTAACGTGGACCCGGCAGCGGTGCAGGCGAAACGGCATGTTGTCGCCAGTTACTTTCATTTTGAAGGGGCTGAGCCAGTCAGCAGTGCGTACAGTGAAGCCACCTGGAATGGCAATTGGGTGGCGCGACTCAATTTCACGCTCAGCCATGCTCACGCTGCCGGGCCACTGGTCAATATCCCTTTCAGACCGCTAGTCAATTTCCAGACGCAACAGTGCCTGGTTGCCAATGGATTGGGGCAGCAGGTGACACTGGATGGATGTGAGCCAGACGCTGACCAGCGCTGGGCGTTTGTGCCCTCCGACATTGCAGTCGGCGCGAGCAGGGGAGTTGCACTGCTGAAAACAGCCTCTGGCCATTGCATAGCGCGTCAGAATGGCCAATTGATCGAACGCGCATGTGAAAGCAATGAGCCCTCTCAACACTGGACTCCGTGGGATTTCGGGAAAATCTATGTTCCCGGAGCGCAGGGGCAATGCCTGGACGGAGTACAGCCGAGCTTGATAGCGGATTGCAGGGAGTTTGCGGGTTCTACGTTGTGGGTGCGCAGCATCGATAACATCGACAGCAATGATTCGATGGAAGTGGCGCTGACGGGGGATGTCATCGGTGACGGGACGAACCGGACGGTACAAGTGCAGCGCCGGGAGGATGGTCCAGGTGTCGATATTTGGGTCACGTCGCTGGACGCAGACGCGATTGCATCCGAGAAATGGTATGAGGACAGACTTCCATTTGATCCAGACTCTTTTGATTCCGGGTGTGCTACAGCCCTTTGCTACGACACTACGCGCTATCTGCTGGCGGATTTCACAGGTGACGGCAAGGCTGATCTGATGGCGATATCGCCCGGAAACGCTGACGAAACCATTTTCAGGCTATTGAAGAATGAAGGCGGGCATTTTGCTGATCCGGTTATCTGGCGTTCGGTTCCGCAAGGACATGCCTACCGGCAAGCTCAGCAATATCTGGCTGGCGACTTCAGAGGCGTCGGCAAGCAAGATGTGTTGATTGTGCAAACCCTGAATAACACAGTGTCCGATTTCTGGCTGATGGAGAATAAAGGGGCGAGTCTGGGCGTTCCTGCTCACTGGGGAGATGCTCGAAAAAACCCATTGCCGGTCCATTTCTACAGCGCCAGGCTGGACAACGATGGCAAGGATGATGTGCTCGCTGTTGATTCAAGTGAGCAGTTCTTGAAGCTGCTCACCTACAGGAGCAGTGGCCGTTCTCTGGATTTTGAAAAAGTCTTGGAATTGCCGGGCTTCTATTCTGCGCGTTCAAAGACCGCAGTGCTGGATTCGCCGATTACCAAACTGACCGATGTATGGGTGCTGCACGCTCGATCAGACGGTAGTGATATCAATTTCTGGAAAGTCGCAAATCCTGGCGGCGGAGAGTTCGAAGAGCCTTCGTCTCCGGCTTTCGAGACGAGCGTGCTTAATTGGGCCGACGTGCGGCCTTACGGGCTGGGGACGGGCAGGCAGATCCTGCTTCCCTATCGCGTCAACGATCCTGTGCATGAGTATTACTGGCGAATCGGGAAAGTCGGCTTCAAGGCACTGAATCTGTCCGAGCAAGGTAGGCCCGTCGGGATCAGGGATTATGGACGTTCACAGCGGTTTGAATGGGCGAACCTGCAGTGGCGAGCGCGCTTGAATTGAATGTCGAGCGGGAACGCGTGCACTTGAGCCTGTATCCGGCGCGGACTAGTAATCAGCCCCGCGTTCGGTAACGTCCTTCTCGACCATCGGCGCATCCGGGTCCTGCCCCTCGGGGAATTTCCCCTTCAGACTCCACGCGAACGCGATGATCTCGGCGATCGTGCGGTACAGCTCCTCGGGGATGCTGTCGCCCAGTTCCATCCGCGCCAACAGCCGCACCAGCTCGGCGTTTTCATAGATCGGCACTTCACAGTCGCGGGCGATGCGCAGGATTTCTTCGGCCAGTTCCTCGTCGCCCTTGGCGGTGAGGGTCGGGGCGTGGTTGCCGTCGTATTTGAGGGCGATGGCCTGGCGTGGAGCAGTGGAATCGTTCATGCGGTTTCATCGACCCAGCGATGTTCGAGGCGGGTTTGGTTGCCTTGCGGCGGGGTACCGAGGTGGCAATCGAGATCGCCGACATTCAGCCCGCGATCGAGTAGGCGCTGGCGCAGGGCGAACAGATTGGTTTCGATCAGGTCGGCGGTGTATGGGCGCTCGGCCCAGAGCTGACTCGACAGGCTGCCGGCAATCAACTGCGCCTGAATCTGCATCGGCCCCAACGGCTCCATGTCGAACGCCAGGTCGACGCGCCACAGCTGCTGTTTGGGCTCGCGTTCGTCACGGCGTTCGTTGGGTTGCGGTTCTCTTTCCGGCGCTTCTTCGCGCTGAAACTTGACCTGCAACGGCACGATGTCCTGCAGGTTGCGCATGGGGATTTCCAGCTGCCAGGTGCTGAGCAGACGGCCGTCATCGGTGACACCGGTCTGTTCCAGGCTCGACAACTGATGGCTTTGCAGGCGCGACACGGCGGCTGCAGCGAGGCGCAGCAGATGCTCAAGATCGCCTTCGCCGTCGAGGCTTTGCAGCAGACGGTCGGGCAGGGGGAAACTGCTCGGCACGGGTTTGGCGCTGACCTGACCGAGGGTGCCGAGGGCGTTGCGCACGAAACTCGGCAGCGCCTGTGCCAGGGTGTTGGCGGCGATGATCGCGTTGAAACTGGCATTGCCCGGCGCACCCGGCGACAGCTGTGCGATCAGTTTGAGCAGATCGGCTTTCATGTCCGGGGCCAGCGCCGGATTCTGTCCGGTCAGCAATTTGGCTTCGAGGAAAGCGCCGCTGTTGGCCAGGGCCAGCGCCACGCCTTTGGCGGTGCTCATTTGCTGCACATCGGGCAGGTTGGCGAGCAGGCGCGTGACGGCAGCGCGCAGATCCTGCGAGGTCTGATCGTCGTCGCTCGGCAGGTTTTGCAGAGCATTGAGCAAACCGTCCAGCGAACCTTGGCGAGTCTGCTGGCCGAGCAGTTGCTGGCTCACCGCCAATTGCTCCTGACGGCTGCTCAGTGGCACGAACTTGAGGGTTTGCGAATCTTCGACCAGTGCCGAGAGCAGGGTGCCGATGCGCAGCGGCGTCGGGCTGTCGATGTCCAGCGTGGCACCGCTCTGCGCGGTGTTGAGCAGGCTCACCAGCGAGCGGTACACCGTCGGCTGTCCCGGCACTTGCGGCAGTGTCTGCGAGGTCAGCACCTTGCCTTGCAGCAGCGTGCCGACCGGCAACTGCGCGGTGTCGATGCGGGTGAGGGCGGCGACGCTGCTGGCAATCGCCTGTTGCACGGTGATCGCCAGATTGCCCGCCGACGGCTGAGTGACGGCCAGGTTGGTGCCGGTCGGCAACGGCAGGTTGCTGCTGGCTTGCACGGTGGTCTGCCGGCCGCCGTCGACGGTCACCTTGAGCAGCAGTTGAAAGGTCTGATCCGCCTGCCTGAGTGACAACACCTCGGCCTGGGCGCTTTGCCCGGCGCCGATCAGGCCTTCGACCGGGGTCAACAGCTTGAGCAACTCACCGCTCATCACCAGCGGACGCGTGTTCGCCGGGGTGGTGGGCGGCAGCGGGAGGATGTTCATTTCGCCTGTCATACGCGGACACAACCTGAGGAAATTGCGCTCTTGGGAGTAAGGCACGGCATGTATAATGTCGCGCGTCTTGCGCTTCGTTCAGAAAACATAGCAATTGTTTGATCCAGCTCTCTGCTTCGCACCGTCATTGCATTTATCCTGCATCTCTTTAACGGCCGCGCCAGAGCCGACTTGAACCGTATAAGGCCCGTGATCCCTTGACCAGTCCTGTCCTGCAAACCGTTGCCCTTGCCTGCGAGCGAGACCTGCGGCTGCTCTTCGAAAATCTCGAATTGACACTGGCCAGTGGCGATATGGTGCAGATCAGCGGCCCCAACGGCAGCGGCAAGACCAGTCTGCTGCGCCTGTTGTCCGGGTTGATGCAGCCGACCAGCGGTCAAGTGCTGCTCAACGGCCAGCCCTTGACTGCACAACCGAGCGAACTGGCGCGCAACCTGTTGTGGATCGGCCACGCTGCCGGGATCAAGGACCTGCTGACCCCGGAAGAGAACCTGTCCTGGCTCTGCGCCCTGCATCGGCCGGCCGGGCGCGAGGCGATCTGGCAGGCGCTGGCAGCCGTAGGATTGCGCGGATTCGAAGATGTTCCCTGCCACACCCTGTCCGCCGGTCAGCAACGCCGCGTGGCGCTGGCGCGGCTGTATCTGGACAGCCCGCCGCTGTGGATTCTCGACGAGCCGTTCACCGCGCTCGACAAACAGGGCGTGGCGCAGCTTGAAGAACACCTGGCCGGGCACTGCGAGCGCGGCGGTCTGGTGGTGCTGACCACGCACCACACACTGAGCCGGATGCCGGCCGGTTATCGCGATATCGATCTGGGGAACTGGGCAGTATGAGTGTGTTCGGCCTGCTGGTTGCCCGTGAGTCCCGTTTGCTGTTTCGTCGCCCGGCGGAACTGGCCAATCCGCTGATTTTCTTCGCCATCGTCATCGCCTTGTTCCCGCTGGCCGTCGGCCCGGAAACTCAAGTCTTGCAAAACCTGTCCCCGGGGTTAGTCTGGGTGGCCGCGTTGTTGTCGGTCCTGCTTTCGCTGGACGGACTGTTTCGCAGTGATTTCGAAGATGGCTCCCTGGAACAGTGGGTCCTTTCGCCGCACCCGCTGCCCCTACTGGTGCTGGCCAAGGTGCTGGCACACTGGCTGTTCTCGGGACTGGCACTGGTTCTGCTCTCGCCGTTGCTGGCGTTGATGCTCGGTTTGCCGGTCGCCTGCCTGCCGGTGTTGCTGTTGTCGTTACTGCTGGGTACCCCGGTGCTGAGCCTGCTCGGTGCGGTGGGCGCGGCGCTGACGGTTGGTTTGAAACGCGGCGGCCTGTTGCTGGCGCTGCTGATTCTGCCGTTGTACATCCCGGTGTTGATCCTTGGCAGTGGCGCTTTACAGGCCGCCCTGCAAGGCATGCCGGCGACCGGGTATCTGCTGTGGCTGGGTAGCCTGACCGCCCTGGCGATCACCCTGACACCTTTTGCAATAGCGGCTGGCCTGAAGATCAGCGTCGGCGAATAATGAGGTCTGGTTAAAATTTAACCAGCAAAGACCCTGAGACTGCTCACAGCGATGAGCGGCACCCGTGATGGAAACAGTATGAACTGGACCTGGTTTCACAAGCTCGGCTCGCCCAAGTGGTTCTACGGCATCAGCAGCAGGTTTCTGCCGTGGCTGAGCATTGCCGCGTTGCTGCTGATCAGCATTGGCGTCGTCTGGGGCCTGGCCTTCGCGCCGCCGGATTATCAGCAGGGCAACAGCTTCCGCATCATCTATATTCACGTGCCGGCGGCAATGCTGGCGCAGTCGATCTACGTGATGCTGGCGGTGTGCGGCGTGGTCGGGCTGGTGTGGAAAATGAAACTGGCCGACGTCGCCCTGCAATGTGCGGCGCCGATCGGCGCGTGGATGACCGCTGTGGCGCTGGTCACCGGGGCGATCTGGGGCAAGCCGACCTGGGGCTCGTGGTGGGTCTGGGATGCGCGGCTGACGTCGATGCTGATTCTGCTGTTCCTGTATTTCGGCGTGATCGCGCTGGGCAATGCCATCAGCAACCGCGACAGCGCCGCCAAGGCCTGCGCCGTGCTGGCGATCGTCGGGGTGATCAACATTCCGATCATCAAATACTCGGTGGAGTGGTGGAACACCCTGCACCAGGGCGCGACCTTCACCCTCACGGAAAAACCGGCAATGCCCGCTGAAATGTGGCTGCCGCTGTTGCTGACGGTGCTGGGTTTCTACTGTTTCTTCGGCGCCGTGCTGTTGTTGCGCATGCGCCTTGAAGTGCTCAAGCGCGAAGCCCGCGCCAGTTGGGTGAAAGAAGAAGTGCAGAACAGCCTGGAGGCCGCGCGATGAGTTTTGCTTCATTCGGCGACTTCCTCGCCATGGGCCACCATGGTCTGTATGTCTGGACGGCCTACGGCATCTGTCTGGCGGTGCTGATCCTCAACGTGGTCGCACCGATCGCGGCCCGCAAGCGCTATCTGCAACAAGAGGCGCGTCGTCTGCGCCGGGAGAACGGCAAGTGAATCCGCTGCGCAAAAAACGTCTGACCATCATTCTGGCGATCCTGGTCGGGGTCGGCGCTGCCGTCGGCCTGGCCCTCAGCGCCCTGCAGGAAAACATCAACCTGTTTTACACGCCGACCCAGATCGCCAACGGTGAAGCGCCGCACGACACGCGCATCCGCGCCGGCGGCATGGTCGAGAAGGGCTCGCTGCAGCGTTCGCCGGACTCGCTGGACGTCAAATTCGTTGTCACCGACTTCAACAAAGCCGTGACCATCACCTACCGCGGGATCCTCCCGGATCTGTTCCGCGAAGGGCAGGGCATCGTCGCATTGGGCAAACTCAACGCCGACGGCGTGGTGGTGGCCGATGAAGTGCTGGCCAAGCACGACGAGAAGTACATGCCGCCGGAAGTGACCAAAGCGCTGAAAGACAGTGGTCAATCGGCACCGACCCAAGCGAAGGAGGGTTGATCAATGACTTCTGCACTGTTTATTCCCGAACTCGGCCATCTGGCGATGATTCTGGCGCTGTGTTTTGCGCTGGTGCAGGCCGTGGTGCCGCTGTTCGGTGCGTGGCGCGGCGATCGTATGTGGATGGGCCTGGCCCAGCCGGCGGCGTGGGGTCAGTTTGCGTTCCTGCTGTTTGCCTTCGGTTGCCTGACCTACGCGTTCATGACCGACGATTTCTCGGTCGGTTATGTCGCGATGAACTCCAACAGCGCCTTGCCGTGGTACTACAAGTTCAGCGCGGTGTGGGGTGCCCACGAAGGTTCGCTGCTGCTGTGGGCGTTGATCCTCGGTGGCTGGACGTTCGCCGTGTCGGTGTTCTCCCGGCAGTTGCCGCAAGTCATGCTCGCCCGTGTGCTGGCGGTGATGGGCATGATCAGCACCGGTTTCCTGTTGTTCCTGATCCTCACCTCCAACCCGTTCTCGCGGATCCTGCCGCAGATTCCGGCCGACGGGCGTGACCTCAATCCGCTGCTGCAAGACATCGGCCTGATCGTCCATCCGCCGATGCTCTATATGGGTTATGTCGGGTTCTCGGTGGCCTTCGCCTTCGCCATCGCCGCTTTGCTCGGTGGTCGTCTCGACGCCGCGTGGGCACGCTGGTCGCGCCCTTGGACGATTGTCGCCTGGGCCTTCCTCGGCATCGGCATCACCCTCGGTTCGTGGTGGGCTTACTACGAACTCGGCTGGGGCGGCTGGTGGTTCTGGGACCCGGTGGAAAACGCCTCGTTCATGCCGTGGCTGGTCGGTACCGCGCTGATTCACTCGCTGGCGGTCACGGAAAAACGTGGCGTGTTCAAGAGCTGGACGGTGTTGCTGGCGATTGCCGCATTTTCGTTGAGCCTGCTCGGTACGTTCCTCGTGCGCTCCGGCGTGCTGACTTCGGTACATGCGTTTGCCTCGGACCCTGAGCGCGGCGTGTTCATTCTGATCTTCCTGCTGTTCGTGGTCGGCGGTTCGCTGACGCTGTTTGCGTTGCGCGCGCCAGTGGTCAAGAGCCAGGTCGGCTTCAACCTGTGGTCTCGGGAAACCCTGCTGCTGGGCAACAACCTGGTGCTGGTGGTGGCGGCGTCGATGATTCTGCTCGGCACGTTGTATCCGCTGATTCTTGATGCGATCAGCGGCGCCAAGCTGTCGGTAGGCCCGCCGTATTTCAACGCGCTGTTCATCCCGTTGATGGCGTTGCTGATGGTGGTGATGGCGGTCGGCGTGATCGTCCGCTGGAAAGACACCCCGGTGAAGTGGCTGGCGAACATGCTGACCCCGGTGCTGCTCGGCAGCGTCGCATTGGCCGTGGTGGCCGGTGTCGCTTACGGCGATTTCAACTGGGCGGTGATCGCGACGTTCCTGCTTGCTGCATGGGTGTTGCTCGCCGGTGTGCGCGACATCTTCGACAAGACTCGCCACAAGGGCCTGATCAAAGGCCTGCCAACCCTGACCCGCAGCTACTGGGGCATGCAGATCGCTCACTTGGGCATCGCCGTGTGCGCCCTCGGCGTGGTGCTGTCGAGTCAGAACAGTGCCGAGCGCGACCTGCGTCTGGCGCCGGGCGAGTCGATGTCCCTGGCCGGCTATCAGTTTGTTTTCGAAGGTGCCAAGCACTTCGAAGGGCCGAACTTCACCTCCGACAAAGGCACCGTTCGGGTGATCCGCGACGGCAAGGAAATCAGCGTACTGCACCCGGAAAAACGCCTGTACACCGTGCAGAGTTCGATGATGACCGAGGCCGGGATCGACGCCGGTTTCACCCGCGATCTCTATGTTGCACTGGGCGAGCCGCTGGAAAACGGCGCGTGGGCGGTGCGGGTTCACGTCAAACCGTTCGTGCGCTGGATCTGGTTCGGCGGTCTGCTGACCGGTCTGGGCGGATTGCTGGCGGCGCTGGATCGGCGTTATCGAGTCAAGGTCAAAGCCCGGGTGCGTGAAGCCCTCGGCCTGCAAGGAGCGGCTGCATGAGACGTTGGTTGATGCTGGTACCCCTGGCGATGTTCCTGCTGATGGCGGTGTTTCTGTATCGCGGTCTGTACCTCGATCCGGCGGAGCTGCCGTCGGCGATGATCAACAAGCCATTCCCGGAGTTCAGCCTGCCGAACGTGCAGGGCGACAAGAACCTGACCAAGGCTGACATTCTCGGCAAACCGGCACTGGTCAACGTCTGGGGCACCTGGTGCATTTCCTGCCGGGTCGAGCACCCGGTGCTGAACAAGCTGGCCGAGCGCGGTGTGGTGATCTACGGCATCAACTACAAGGACACCAACGCCGATGCGTTGAAGTGGCTGGCCGAATTCCACAACCCGTACCTGCTGGATATCCGTGACGACGAAGGTTCGCTGGGCCTGAACCTCGGCGTGTACGGCGCGCCGGAAACCTTCTTCATCGACGCCAAGGGCATCATCCGTGACAAGTACGTGGGTGTGATCGACGAGCAGGTCTGGCGCGAAAAACTTGCAGCCAAATATCAGGCGCTGGTCGATGAGGCCAAGCCATGAAGCGCTTTATCGCTGCCGTGGTCTTGGGCCTGAGTCTGGCCGGTGTGGCGCATGCCGCGATCGACACCTACGAGTTCGCCAAGGAAGGTGATCGCGAGCGCTTTCGTGAACTGACCAAGGAACTGCGCTGCCCCAAGTGCCAGAACCAGGACATCGCCGACTCCAACGCTCCGATTGCGGCCGACCTGCGCAAAGAGATTTTCCGCATGCTCGGCGAGGGCAAGGACAATCAGCAGATCATCGATTTCATGGTCGATCGCTACGGTGAATTCGTCCGCTACAAACCGGCGCTCAATGCCAAGACTGCACTGCTGTGGTTCGGCCCGGCCGGCCTGTTGTTCGGCGGTCTGGTGGTGATCGCAGTGATCGTTCGCCGACGCCGCGCACAACGCACCGAGACCCCGCCATCGCTGTCCACCGAAGAGCGTCAGCGCCTCGACCAACTGTTGGATAAAAACCAAGAATGATTGATTTCTGGCTTGCCGCAGGGCTGTTGCTTCTGGTCGCCCTGAGTTTTCTGCTGATCCCGGTTTTGCGTGGCCGTCGCGCCCAGCGTGAAGAGGATCGAACTGCCCTGAACGTGGCGCTGTATCAGGAGCGTGTCGCCGAGCTGCAAGCGCAGCAGGCCGAAGGCGTACTCGATGCCGCGCAAATGGACAGCGGTCGCGCGGAAGCTGCGCGTGAGCTGCTCGCCGATACAGAAGGCGTTGCCGCACCGCGTGTGTCGAAACTGGGCAAGCCGTTGCCGCTGCTGGCGGCGGTGCTGGTGCCGGTGTTGGGCCTGGGTCTGTACCTGCATTTCGGTGCTGCCGATAAAGTCGAACTGACCCGCGAATTCGCCCAGGCGCCGCAGTCGATGGAAGAGATGACCCGGCGTCTGGAGCGTGCCGTCGCCGCGCAACCGGATTCGGCGGAAGGCCTGTACTTCCTCGGGCGCACCTACATGGCCCAGGATCGTCCGGCAGATGCGGCCAAGATGTTCGAACGCGCCGCCAACCTTGCGGGTCGCCAGCCGGAGCTGCTCGGCCAGTGGGCGCAGGCGCAATACTTTGCCGATGGCAAAAAGTGGTCGGAGAAGATCCAGGCCCTGACCGATGAAGCGCTGAAAGCCGATCCGAAAGAAGTCACCAGCCTCGGCCTGCTCGGCATCGCCGCGTTCGAGGGTGAGCGTTATCAGCAGGCAATCGACTATTGGAACCGGCTGCTGGCGCAGTTGCCAGAGGGCGACAACTCCCGCGCCGCCTTGCAGGGCGGGATCGAGCGAGCCACCGAGCGCCTGCAAGCCAGCGGTGGCAAGGTCGCCGCCACGCCAGCCGCCAAGGTCGCCGCTCTGCTCAAGGTGCGCGTGGATCTGGCCAGCGAACTCAAAGGCAAGGTGCAACCGGGCGACAGCGTGTTCATCTTCGCCCGCGCCGTTTCCGGCCCACCGGCACCGCTGGCGGCCAAGCGTCTGACCGTGGCCGATCTGCCGGTGACCGTCGAACTGGGCGATGCTGACGCGATGATGCCGCAGTTGAAACTGTCGAACTTTCCTGAAGTCCAACTGGTTGCACGCATCTCTCGCGCCGGTCAGCCAACCGCCGGGGAGTGGGTAGGTCGCAGCGGCCCGCTGGCCAGCAGCACCACCGCGCCGCAAACACTGACCATCGACAGCCCGGACCAATAACCCCGGAACCCACAGGAAAGCACCGCCATGCACAGCCTCGCCCGCATCTCCGTCATCACATTGGCCTTGAGCATGAGCGCATGTGCGGTGCACCGGCCGGAACCGACCACCAACCTACCGCCGATCCCGCCGTCACAACCGAGCCCGACCCCGTCGACCTCGCCGACACCGGGCAAAAGCATCCCGTCCAAACCGTCCAAGCCAGTCCCACGCACCTCAGCCAGCTTCGCCCCACCACCGGGCGGCAACAGCCACTGGGACCAGAAGCTCGGCGTCTACGTCCTCGACGACCAGCCCAACACCTTCTACCGCCAGCGCACCTACTTCCGCTGGAACAACGGCTGGACTCGCTCCGTCAGCCCCAACGGCCCGTGGGAAGACACCAACATCCACGGCGTGCCGCCGGGGTTGGGCAAACAGTTCGGGCAGTAATGAAAAACGGCGATCTCTGGATCGCCGTTTTTTTGTGTGTTGCCGGGCATTGATGATGTCCCTGTAGGAGCTGGCGAAGCCTGCGATCTTTTGATCTGCTGTTTTCAAAGTTCGCTGGTCAACAACCCTTGCACATAATCCACAAACACCCGCGCCTTCGCACTGACCATCCGCCCCGTGGGAAACACCGCCCACAAGTCCTGATCCGGCAATACCCATTCGTTCATCACCGCCCTGACCGCGCCGCTTGCCAGCTCCGGGGCGAACATCCATTGCGAGGCGATGGTCAGGCCCTGATCGGCCAGCACGGCTGCACGCAAACCCTCGGCGGCGCTGACCCGCAGGCGGCCGGTGAGGGTTTGCGTCTGTTGTTCGCTGCCCTGAGTGAAGGTCCAGGTGGCGCCGCCGCTGAGGTTGTAGACGATGCCTTGGTGCTTATCCAAATCGGCAGGGCAGCTCGGCTCGCCGTGGCAGGCGAAGTAGGCCGGGCTGCCGAGCACTACGCGGCGACAGTCGGCGATCTTGCGCGCGGTGAGACCAGAGTCGCTGAGCGGGCCCATGCGCAGGGCGACGTCGATACCTTCTTCGACCAGATTGATATTGCGGTCATCGAGCATCAGGTCGATGTTCAGCTGTGGATGCTGCTCGAGAAACGGCCCCAGCTGCGGCACGACGTGCAGGCGGCCGAAAGTCACCGCAGCGCTGATCCGCAGGTTGCCGCTTAAACCGCTGGCGCTGCCACGGGCGGCGTTATCGGCTTCGTTGGCTTCGTCGATGGCGCGTCTGGCCCGTTCGAAAAACGCGAGTCCGGCTTCGGTCGGGGTCAGGCCGCGAGTCGAGCGCAGCAACAGGCTGACCGCCAGGCGTTTTTCCAACTGAGCGATGGTTTTCGACACGGCGGGCTGGCCGATATTCAGCCGTCGGGCGGCGGCGGAAAAGGAGCCGGTTTCGACCACGTAGACGAAGGTTTCCATGGCGGCGAGGCGGTCCATCATTCTTCCTGCAAATCTGAAAGTTGTCGTAGTCCCCTTGTGGGAGCGGGCTTGCTCGCGAAAGCGGTCTGACATTCAGCACATGTATTGGCTGATCCAACGCCTTCGCGAGCAAGCCCGCTCCCACAGGGAATAGGGTGCTGAGTGTAATCCGCGTCCATTCAATCACATGCGGTAAAACAACCAAACGTCGTCCTGCAGATTTATGTGCTTGAGTAAAGATAACTCTAGAGTTACTTTTATTCGGCCGGAGCAAGGAGGCGCCAGGTGCAAAGCAGGCTATTGATCAAGGAGCTGGAGGAGGCAGGCTGGACGCTGGATCGAGTCACCGGCAGTCATCACATCTTCACGCATCGTTACAACCCGTACACCATTCCCGTTCCTCACCCTAAAAAGGATTTGCCGCTGGGGACGGTCAAAAGCATCAGGAGGCGTGCCGGGTTGTACCACCCGCCAGCCAGCTACAAGGGAGATCCATAATGCAATATCCGATCTGCATCGAATGGGGTGACGACAACACCGCCATCGGTATTCAGATACCTGACATTCCCGGCGCCGTCACGGCCGGGGACACTTTCGAGGACGCCTATAACGCAGCCGTTGAAGTCGCCCATCTCATGTTGCAGGAGATGGCGGCGGACGGGGAATCGATTCCGATGCCGACGTCGGCAGCGGCGCATCGCAATAATCCGGAGTTTGCCGACATGGGCTGGGGGATGCTCGAGCTGGATATCTCGCCGTACATGGGCAAGACCGAGAAGGTCAACGTGACGTTGCCAGGCTATGTGATCCAGCGCATCGATCGCTATGTGCGTGAACACAATGTCAAAAGCCGCTCTTCGTTTCTGGCAGATGCGGCGATGGAGAAGCTGGTTCGGTATTAAGCGTCATCGCTCTCACAGGCCCAGTGAGCAACCTGTGGGAGCGAGCTTGCTCGACATCTTAGGCCGTTGCCAAAGCACCACGCTGCGACGCACTCAGGAACCGCAACAACGCCAGCAGCGGGAACGCGCTACCGACAATCACGATCCACAACCAGCCGCCATGCTCATACACCGCACTGGCGACCGACGAGCCGAAAGCGCCGCCGATGAAGATGCTGGTCATGTACAGCGCGTTGAGGCGACCACGGCTTTTGGCGTCCAGCGAGTAGACCGCGCGCTGGCCGAGAACCATGTTCATCTGCACGCAGAAGTCCAGTACCACGCCGGTCACCGCGAGGCCGATGACGCTGTAGGCCGGGTGAATGAAGGCCGGCAGGAAGCTCAGGCTGGCGAACAGCATGGCCAGCAGCGAAGCGATGCGGGTGTGGCCGGCGTCAGCCAGGCGTCCGCTGATCGGCGCGGCGATGGCACCGATGGCACCGACCAGCGCGAAGATCGCAATCTCGCTTTGCGACAGGCCATGGTTGCGCGCCAGTTCCAGCGGCACCGCTGTCCAGAACAGGCTGAAGGTGGCGAACATGCAGCCCTGATAAAACGCCCGCTGACGCAGCACCGGTTGCTGGCGCAGCAGCGTCCACAGCGAGCCGAGCAAATGGCCGTAGGAAGCGCTGTGATCCGGTTGACGCTTGGGCACGGTCAACGCCAGCACCACGCTGATCGCGGCCATCAACGCCGCGGCAATCATGAACATCGCGCGCCAGCCGAAATGGTCAGCCACTACGCTCGACACCGGCCGCGCCAGCAGGATGCCCAGCAGCAGGCCGCCCATGATCCCGCCGACCACCCGGCCACGGGATTCTTCCGGCGCCAGATGCGCGGCCAGCGGAATCAGGATCTGCACCGACACCGAACTGAAACCCACCAGCAACGAGATCAGCAAAAACACATTCGGCTGGCTGGTGAACGCTGCACCGAGCAGGCTGGCAATCGCCACTACAGTGGTGATGATCATCAGCCGGCGGTTTTCCAGCAGGTCGCCCAGCGGCACCAGGAAGAACAGGCCCAGCGCATAACCGATCTGCGTCAGCGAGACGATGAAGCTGGCCATGGTGTCGGAGAGACCGATGTCCGGCGCGATCAGCCCGATGATCGGTTGCGCGTAGTAGATGTTGGCGACGATTGCGCCGCAGCAGAAGGCGAACAGCAGCACCATGCCTCGGGTCATTGCGTGAGTTGTGGCGTTCATAAGGTTTCTCGATCCAGCGAAAGGGAATGCGGTGAGGCTAAGGGACGCACCGAAGCGGCGGTAGAAGCCTTGTATCGATATCAGTTATTCCGTTGCGGAATGATTGGCTTCAACGGCGGTGTCGTCCATCGGCGAACCTTGCGTCCGGCCGGGGAGGGCTGATGATACATTCACTTACATCTTCTTCGATAGCGTGCTTATGTTTACCGCTGCGCTTTTACTGTTCATCACCGGAGGATTGCCATGTTGCGCCAGCTGCTGCGTCACACCACCACGATTGCCTTGATCGGCCTACTCAGTGCCAATGCGGTGCAGGCCGCTGATGCTCCCGGTATGCGTCTCGGCGTGCGCGGTGAGATCACCGGGGTCAGCGCCGATTCGCTGAAAGTCCACGTCAACAGCGGCGAGAACGTGGTGATCCGGTTGAATGCGGACACCAAGGTGCGTGCCGTCACGCTGGCGAATATCGAAGACATCAAACCCGGCAGCTACATTGGCTCGGCCGCCATGCCGCAGGAGGATGGCACGCTCAAGGCGCTGGAAGTGCACGTATTCCCGCCGGAACTGGCCGGCAGCGGTGACGGTCATCGGCCGTTTGATCTGGCCAAGGGCAGCAGCATGACCAATGGCAGCGTCGGTGATCTGGTGGTCAGCAATGGCCGGGTGCTGACCGTCAACTACAAGGGCGGGCAGCAGAAGATTCTGGTACCGGAGGACGTGCCGATCGTTAACCTGACGCCGGGGGATCGCAGCTTGCTCAAGGTCGGGGTGAAGATTGTCAGCTTCGTGACCCAGGACGCAGACGGCACGTTGACGGCGCAATCGATTTCCGCCGGCAAGGATGGCGTGACCCCACCGATGTAACTGGCTGACAAACAATCCCCTGTGGGAGCGGGCTTGCTCGCTCCCACAGGGGGAAGTGTGGTGATTTCCAATGCCCACAAAAAAGGCGACCTGTTGAGGTCGCCTTTTTCGTTACGGCCTAAGCCTTACTGGCCGGTATAAATCTGATCAAAGATCCCGCCATCATTGAAGTGGGTCTTCTGCACTGAACGCCAGTCACCGAAGGTCTTTTCAACCGACAGGAAGTCGACTTTCGGGAAACGGTCGGTGTACTTCGCCAGCACTGCCGGGTCCCGTGGACGCAAGTAGTTGGCAGCGGCGATTTCTTGACCTTCCGGCGACCACAGGTATTTCAGGTATTCGTCGGCAGCGGCGCGGGTGCCTTTCTTGTCGACCACTTTGTCGACCACCGATACCGGTGGTTCGGCCTCGGCGGAGACGCTTGGGTAGATCACTTCGAACTGATCGCGACCGAACTCGCGAGCGATCATCTCGGCTTCGTTTTCGAAGGTCACCAGTACGTCGCCGATCTGGTTGGTCATGAACGTGGTAGTCGCGGCGCGGCCACCGGTATCGAGCACCGGCGCTTGCTTGAACAGTTTGCCGACGAAGTCCTTGGCCTTGTTCTCGTCACCGCCATTTTTCAGCACGTAGCCCCAGGCCGAGAGGTAGGTGTAGCGGCCGTTGCCCGAAGTTTTCGGGTTCGGCACGATCACTTGCACGCCGTCCTTGAGCAGGTCCGGCCAGTCTTTCAGGGCTTTCGGGTTGCCTTTGCGGACGATGAACACGGTGGCCGAGGTGAACGGTGCGCTGTTGTTCGGCAGGCGGCTGACCCAGTTTTCCGGCACCAGTTTGCCGTTGTCGGCGAGGGCGTTGATGTCGGTCGCCATGTTCATGGTGATGACGTCAGCCGGCAGGCCGTCGATCACCGAACGCGCCTGCTTGCTCGAACCGCCGAAGGACATTTGCACGGTGATGTTTTCGTTGTGCTCGGCCTGCCAGTGTTTCTGGAACGCAGTGTTGTAATCCTTGTAGAAATCGCGCATCACGTCATAGGAGACGTTGAGCAGGGTCGGTGCGGCTTGAGCCACGCTGCCAAAGGCAAGACCGGCGGCGAGAAGTGAGGCGCCAAAGAGTTTTTTCACTGCGCATTCCTTGTTGTGTCGGTGATAACGGTCGGGGGTGATACCGTTTTGCCAGCGACTATAGCCGGGCTGGCATAGTCGTTTAAAGATTAAAAAGCTCTGTGCTTATTCCACTTTCTTAAACAGCTGACTGCCGCACCGCGAGCAAAACGCTGCGTTCTGTTCATGGCTGTTTTTCTTGCAAATCGGGCAGTCATGTTGCAGCTGTTCGCCGCGCATGGCGTTGGCCAGTTCTGCAGTGAAAATCCCGGTGGGCACGGCGATGATCGAGTAACCGGTGATCATCACCAGCGACGAAATCACCTGGCCCAGCGGGGTCTTCGGCACGATGTCGCCGAAGCCGACGGTGGTCAACGTCACAATAGCCCAATAGATGCCTTTGGGGATGCTGGTGAAGCCATGTTCCGGGCCTTCGATCACGTACATCAGGGTGCCGAACACCGTCACCAGGGTGCAGACGCTGACCAGAAACACCACGATCTTCTGCTTGCTGCCACGCAGCGCCGACATCAGGTAGTTGGCTTGCTTGAGGTACGGGCTGAGCTTGAGCACGCGGAAAATCCGCAGCATCCGGATGATGCGGATGATCAGCAGGTACTGCGCATCGCTGTAATACAGCGCCAGAATTCCGGGCACGATCGCCAGCAGATCCACCAGTCCGTAGAAACTGAAGGCGTAGCGCAACGGTTTCGGTGAGCAATACAGGCGCAGGATGTATTCACCGAGAAAAATGACGGTGAAACCCCACTCGATGTAGGCCAGCACATCGGCGTAGTTCTGGTGAATGCTGTCGATGCTGTCGAGCATCACCACCACCAGGCTGGCAAGGATGATCAACAGCAAGGTGCCGTCGAAGCGCCGCCCGGCGAGGGTGTCGCTCTGGAAAATCATCACGTAAAGCCGTTCGCGCCAACTGTTGCTGCTGTCCATGGATAACGCCTGAATTGAAGATCAGCGCAGCCTAGGTTGATTGTCCCCCTGTGCGCAAGGCGTGGCGTCGACGGCCGCTTTGCCAAGCATCTGGATCCCGGCGCGGATCAGCCAGCAAGCGAGGATGAACGGCGCGGTCAGCGTCGCCAGACCGAGAGCGACGAACAGCGGGGGGACCAGCAGCGCAAGGACGATGCCCAGCAGCGGCAGCCACGGTTGCTGGCGCTGCGCACTGAAGGCGAGGGCGGCGAGTACCGCGTTGTAACTGCCCAGTCCCAGCAATGCCGCGCCGGTTTCGTGGTGCAGCAGACTGGACGCAAGGCCGATGGCTGACGCGAATAATGCCCAGCAAAAGGCGCGGCGATCAGCGATCAACAAGCCAATGGCGATCAATGCGCCGGCCAGTGGATGATCAAGGAACATCACCTGACCCAGTCCACGCAACTCAGCGGCGAGCAAATTCAGCGTGTTCATCTCGATGTGCGCTGTCGGCGCGGACGGCTCGGCGAACAGCAGCAGGATCCAGCCGATGGCCACGAATGGCGAGGTGTAGGCCGGTATCGATCGACTGCGGTAAACGTGTTTGAGCCATTGCTGAGTGAGCATCGCACTGACGCCGCCAGCCGCCAGAATCAGCGGCGGCAGCAGCGGTGACCAGGGGAAATACAGACTCAGCAACAAGCCGAGCAGCACGCCGTTGTAGCTGAACAAACCGGCCTGACGATCCGCCTTGGCATAGTTACGTCGCTGTGCAGTGAGCAATCCAGCGACCGCCCCGAGCAGCGCGCCGGCAAACAGCACCGGCGCAGTGAGCAGGATCGCCAGCAGGCACGACAGGCCGCATAGCGGGTGGCGCTGGAGGAATATCTGACTGAAACCGTTGAGCAAAGCCTCGGCCCAGTCGGGGCAGTGGGTGTTGAAATGATTGGCAGGCATGGGCAGTTCTGAAAGTCAGTGAAACCGAGTTGCTTTCTTCGCCAGCAGGCTGGCTCCCACATTGAATCTTTGTTCAGTCATTGAGTTTGTGATGCACACAAATCAACTGTGGGAGCGAGCCTGCTCGCGAAGAGGCCGGTACAGGCGCTAAATCAATGTTTCAATCCGTAGCGAGTTAGTCGAACCAGGCTGCCCGAACGGCACCCCCGCAGTGATCAGCAGCGTATCGCCACGCTCGGCCATGCCTTGCGCCTGAGCGATTTCCAGTGCGGTCGAACACACTTCATCGACCTGACGCAGGCGATCGTTGACCACCGAATGAATACCCCACGCCACACTCAAACGTCGTGCCGTTTGCAGGTTCGGCGTCAGGTTGAGGATCGGCGCTTTCGGCCGCTCCCGCGCTGCACGCAACGTCGAAGCGCCCGATTCACTGTAGTTGACCAGCACTGCCACCGGCAGCACATTGCTGATGCGGCGGATCGCGCAGCTGATGGCATCGGACACCGTTGCCTCGGCTTTCGGTCGGCTGACGTCGAGTTGAGTCTGATAGTCCGGACCGTTTTCCACTTGGCGAATGATCTTGCTCATCATCTGCACCGCTTCCAGCGGGTATTCACCGGATGCGGTTTCCGCCGAAAGCATCACTGCGTCCGCGCCTTCAGCCACAGCGTTGGCCACGTCAGTGACTTCAGCACGGGTCGGTGCCGGGGAGAAGCGCATCGATTCGAGCATCTGCGTCGCCACCACCACCGGTTTGCCGAGTTCGCGGCAGGTGCTGATGATGTTCTTCTGGATCTGCGGCACGCTTTCCGCCGGCACTTCGACACCGAGGTCACCGCGCGCCACCATGATCGCGTCGCTCAGTTCGGCGATTTCGCGCAGTTGTTCAACCGCTGACGGCTTCTCGATTTTCGCCATCAGGAACGCCTTGTCGCCGATCAGTTCGCGGGCTTCGAGAATGTCTTGCGGACGTTGCACGAACGACAGCGCCACCCAGTCCACCCCCAGTTCCAGACCGAAGCTCAGGTCGCGGCGATCCTTGGCCGTCAGCGGGCTGAGGTCGAGCACCGCTTGCGGCACGTTCACCCCTTTGCGATCCGACAGTTCGCCGCCGTTGAGCACGGTGGTGTCGATCGCGTCGGTGTATTTTGTGACCACGCGCAGGCGCAGTTTGCCGTCATCCAGCAGCAGATCCATGCCCGCTTCCAGCGCGGCGATGATCTCCGGGTGCGGCAGGTTCACCCGGCGTTCATCGCCCGGTGTCGCATCCAGATCGAGGCGGAACGCCTGACCGCGATGCAGTTGCACCTTGCCGTCGGCGAACTTGCCGACGCGCAGTTTCGGCCCCTGCAAATCCATCAGAATGCCCAGCGGATAGTTGAGCTGGCGCTCGACTTCGCGGATCCACTGATAGCGCTTGGCGTGGTCGGCGTGATCGCCGTGGCTGAAGTTCAGGCGGAAGATGTTGACCCCGGCCTCGACCAGTTCACGGATGTCTTCGATGCCATCGACGGCAGGCCCGAGGGTGGCGAGGATTTTGACCTTTTTATCAGGCGTCATGATTTGCAGTTCTCAAGGATCAGGATGGCGCGGAAGTCGTTGACGTTGGTGCGGGTCGGCTCGGTGACGATCAGCGCATCGAGCGCCTCGAAGTAGCCGTAACCGTTGTTGTTATCCAGCTCGTCGCTGGCGCTCAAACCGAGGGCGGCGGCGCGGGCGTAGCTGTCCGGGGTCATGATCGCGCCGGCGTTGTCTTCTGAACCGTCGATGCCGTCGGTGTCGCCGGCCAGCGCATAAACGCCTGGCTGGCCCTTGAGGCTGTCGGTGAGGCTGAGGAGGAATTCGGCGTTGCGCCCGCCGCGGCCATTGCCGCGCACGGTGACCGTGGTTTCGCCGCCGGAAAGAATCACGCACGGCGCCGCCAACGGCTGACCATGGTTGATGATCTGCCGGGCGATGCCGGCGTGGACTTTCGCCACCTCGCGGGATTCACCTTCGAGGTCGCCGAGGATCAGTGTGCTGAAACCGGCCTGGCGGCATTTCACCGCCGCAGCATCCAGCGATTGCTGAGGGCGGGCGATCAACTGGAAATGGCTGCGAGCGAGGCTCGGATCACCGGGTTTGACCGTTTCCGATTCCGGGCTTTGTAGCCAGTTGCGCACCGACGCCGGGACTTCAATGTTGTAGCGCTTGAGGATCGCCAGCGCTTCGGCCGAAGTGCTCGGGTCGGCCACGGTCGGGCCGGAGGCGATGACCGTGGCGAGGTCGCCCGGTACATCGGAAATTGCGTAGGTGTAGACGGTGGCAGGCCAGCAAGCCTTGCCGAGGCGGCCGCCCTTGATCGCCGAGAGGTGCTTGCGCACGCAGTTCATCTCGCCGATGGTCGCGCCGGATTTAAGCAGGGCTTTGTTGATCGACTGCTTGTCGGCCAGGGTGATGCCTTCGGCTGGCAGCGCGAGCAGGGCAGAACCGCCGCCGGAGAGCAGGAAGATCACGCGGTCGTCTTCAGTCAGATTGCTGACCAGTTCCAGCACGCGTTTGGCCACGGCCAGACCGGCAGCGTCCGGTACCGGATGCGCGGCTTCGACCACTTCGATTTTTTCGCACGGAGCGCCGTGACCGTAACGGGTCACCACCAGACCGGATACTTCACCCTGCCAGCAGCGCTCGACCACCTGGGCCATGGCGGCTGCGGCCTTGCCAGCGCCGATGACGATCACCCGACCCGTGCGATCGGCGGGCAGATGGGCTTCGAGGACCTGGTTCGGATGGGCCGCGTCGATGGCTGTGGCAAACAGCTCGCGCAGCAGTTGTTGCGGATCGACCGACATGGCGGGCTCCCGGAATTCTTGTTATTCGAAAGGGCAACTCGGACCCCTTGTGGGAGCGAGCCTGCTCGCGAAGGCGGTGTGTCAGCCAACATCGATGTTGAATGTGCAACCGTTTTCGCGAGCAGGCTCGCTCCCACAGGGTTTTGTGCAGGCTTTATTTTTTGTCGCGAATCGAGAAGTTGGCCATGTGTTCCAGACCCTTGATCAGCGCCGAGTGGTCCCAGTTGCTGCCACCGATGGCCGCGCAGGTGCTGAACACTTGCTGGGCGTTGGCGGTGTTCGGCAGGTTGATGTTCAGTTCCTTGGCACCTTGCAGGGCCAGGTTCAGGTCCTTCTGGTGCAGGCTGATACGGAAGCCCGGATCGAAGGTGCCTTTGATCATGCGCTCGCCGTGCACTTCGAGGATCTTCGACGAAGCGAAACCGCCCATCAGCGCTTCACGCACCTTGGCCGGATCAGCACCGTTTTTCGAAGCGAACAGCAGGGCTTCAGCCACGGCCTGAATGTTCAGCGCGACGATGATCTGGTTCGCCACTTTGGCGGTCTGACCGTCGCCGTTGCCACCGACCAGAGTGATGTTCTTGCCCATGGCCTGGAACAGCGGCAGGGCGCGTTCGAAGGCATCGGCATCGCCACCGACCATGATGCTCAGGGTCGCAGCCTTGGCGCCGACTTCCCCACCGGACACTGGCGCGTCGAGGTATTGCGCGCCTTTCTCGTTGATCTTCTTGGCGAAGGCTTTGGTGGCGGTCGGCGAGATCGAGCTCATGTCGATCACGACTTTGCCTTTGCCGATGCCGGCAGCGACGCCGTCGGCGCGGAACAGCACGTCATCGACCTGCGGGGTGTCCGGCACCATGACAATGATGAATTCAGCTTCCTGCGCCACTTCGCGCGGGTTGGCCAGGGCGACGGCGCCAGCGGCGACCAGATCGGCCGGAGCGGCGTCGTGGTGCGCCGACAGGAACAGGCTGTGACCGGCTTTCTGCAGGTTCGAAGCCATTGGGTGGCCCATGATGCCGGTGCCGATAAATCCGATTTTAGCCATGAGAAAATCCTCTTGTTTTTGTCTTGCTCAAGCGAAATAGGGGGTGTTGCTTTGGGTGGGAGCGGGCTTGCTCGCGAATGCGGTGGAACATTCAATATCCATGTTGACTGAACCACCGCATTCGCGAGCAAGCCCGCTCCCACAGGTTTTTTTGCAGTGTTCTTAAATGGCGTTGTGGGTTTTCAACCAGCCAAGACCCGCTTCAGTGGTGGTCAGCGGCTTGTATTCGCAACCCACCCAACCCTGATAACCAATGCGATCCAGGTGTTCGAACAGGAACCGGTAGTTGATTTCACCGGTGCCCGGTTCGTTGCGCCCCGGGTTGTCCGCGAGCTGCACGTGGTTGATCTCGGCCAGGTGCGATTGCAGGGTGCGAGCCAGATCGCCTTCCATGATTTGCATGTGGTAGATGTCGTATTGCAGGAACAGGTTGGCGCTGCCGACCTGCTCGCGAATCGACAGGGCTTGCGCCGTGTTGTTCAGGTAGAAGCCCGGGATGTCGCGGGTGTTGATCGCTTCCATCACCAGTTTGATACCCGCCGCTTGCAGCTTGTCGGCTGCATATTTGAGGTTGGCGACGAAGGTTTTTTCCACGGTGGCATCGTCCACGCCTTGCGGACGAATACCGGCCAAGCAGTTGACCTGGGTGTTGCCCAGCACTTGCGCGTAGGCAATCGCCAGATCGACCCCGGCGCGGAACTCTTCAACGCGATCCGGCAGACACGCGATTCCGCGCTCGCCCTTGGCCCAGTCACCGGCCGGCAGGTTGAACAGCACTTGGGTCAGACCGTTGGCATCGAGCCTGGCCTTGATTTCGGCAGAGCTGAAGTCGTACGGGAACAGGTATTCCACACCACTGAAACCGGCCTTGGCGGCGGCGTCGAAACGGGCAAGGAAATCCTGTTCGGTGAACAGCATGGACAGGTTGGCAGCGAAACGCGGCATGGTGGTCTCCCGTAAATCTTGTGAGGATCCCCCTTGTGGGAGCGGGCTTGCTCGCGAAAGCGGTGGGTCAGTCAACAACTCTGTTGAATGTGAAGCCGCCTTCGCGGGCAAGCCCGCTCCCACAGGGAGAGCGGTCAGCAGTTAGTCGAGCAACGAAATCGCCGTTGGCGCGTCGTTGCCGACCAGTGCCAGGTCTTCGAATTCGTTGACGGCGTTGATCTCGGTCCCCATGGAGATGTTGGTCACACGCTCCAGGATGATCTCGACAATCACCGGTACCTTGAACTCTTCGATCATTTGTTCGGCCTTGCGCAGGGCAGGGGCGATTTCCGATGGTTCGAACACCCGCAGGGCTTTACAGCCAAGGCCTTCGGCGACTGCGATGTGGTCGACACCGTAACCGTTGAGTTCCGGCGCGTTCAGGTTATCGAAGGACAGCTGCACGCAGTAGTCCATTTCGAACCCGCGCTGGGCCTGACGGATCAGCCCCAGGTACGAGTTGTTCACCACGACGTGGATGTAAGGCAGTTTGAACTGAGCGCCGACCGCCAGCTCCTCGATCATGAACTGGAAGTCATAGTCCCCCGACAGGGCCACGACTTTCCGGCTCGGATCGGCCTTGACCACGCCCAGCGCTGCCGGAATGGTCCAGCCCAACGGCCCGGCCTGACCGCAGTTGATCCAGTGACGCGGCTTGTAGACGTGCAGGAACTGCGCGCCAGCAATCTGCGACAGACCAATGGTGCTGACGTAGCAAGTGTCTTTGCCGAACACCTGGTTCATCTCTTCGTAAACACGCTGCGGCTTGACCGGCACGTTGTCGAAGTGAGTCTTGCGGTGCAGGCTGGCCTTGCGCTGCTGGCAATCCTGCAGCCAGGCGCTACGGTTTTTCAGCTTGCCGGCGGCTTGCCATTCACGGGCGACTTCGATGAACACGGTCAGCGCCGCAGCAGCGTCGGAAACGATGCCCAGGTCCGGGGTGAACACACGGCCGATCTGCGTGCCTTCGATGTCAACGTGAATGAACTTGCGGCCTTCGGTGTAGACGTCGACCGAACCGGTGTGACGGTTGGCCCAACGGTTACCGATACCCAGTACCACGTCGGATTTCAGCAGGGTGGCGTTGCCGTAACGGTGCGACGTCTGCAGACCGACCATGCCGACCATCAGCGGGTGATCATCGGGAATGGTGCCCCAGCCCATCAGGGTCGGGATCACCGGAATACCGGTCAGTTCAGCGAACTCGACCAGCAGATCGCTGGCGTCGGCGTTGATGATGCCGCCGCCGGCCACCAGCAATGGACGCTCGGCCTGATCAAGCAGGGCCAGCGCCTTCTCGACCTGAACGCGGGTCGCGGTTGGCTTGGCCAGTGGCAGCGGCTGGTAGGCGTCGATGTCGAATTCGATTTCAGCCATCTGCACGTCGAACGGCAGGTCGATCAGCACCGGGCCCGGACGGCCGGAGCGCATTTCGTAGAAGGCTTTCTGGAACGCGTAAGGCACCTGGCCCGGCTCCAGAACCGTGGTCGCCCACTTGGTGACGGGCTTGACGATGCTGGTGATGTCGACAGCCTGGAAGTCTTCCTTGTGCATACGGGCGCGGGGTGCCTGGCCGGTGATGCAGAGGATCGGGATCGAGTCGGCCGAGGCGCTGTAGAGCCCGGTGACCATGTCGGTACCGGCAGGGCCGGACGTACCGATGCACACGCCGATGTTGCCGGCCTTGGTGCGGGTGTAACCCTCGGCCATGTGTGACGCGCCTTCGACGTGGCGAGCGAGGACGTGATCGATGCCACCGACTTTCTGCAGGGCGGAGTACAGCGGGTTGATCGCAGCACCCGGAATGCCAAAAGCGGTATCAACCCCTTCACGGCGCATCACCAGAACGGCGGCTTCGATTGCTCTCATTTTGCTCATGGTTTTGTGCCTCTTTACGTTTTGTAATTGTATACAAGTGGCTTTGCGCAGAGTGTATTCACGGCGGACGGCGCAGGTCAATCCATTTTCTCAAGCGCCTGTTTCATTCGTCGAAAGCCCGGTTCTGCTGTGGCTTTTCGTCGCATGTGGCGCTTTTCGAGAATTATTGTATACAAAAAAATAATTCATTGTGTTCTATTTGTGGCATCGGGCTGCGGCACTTAAGCGCAGCCCCACGACTTTCCCAATAACAAAATGAGGACGGCACCATGAGCGCTTTAACCTTGAAAGTCGCAGTCAACCTGGTCAACGAAGCCATCAGCACCGGGCGCGGGATCAACGCCGCGCCGCTGACCATCGCGGTACTCGATACCGGCGGCCACCTGATCACCCTGCAACGCGAAGATGGCGCCAGCCTGCTGCGCCCGAACATCGCCATCGGCAAAGCCTGGGGCGCCATCGCCCTGGGCAAGGGCTCACGCCTGCTGGCGCTGGACGCCCAACAACGCCCGGCCTTCATTGCCGCACTCAACAGCATGGGCCAGGGCAGCGTCGTCCCGGCTCCGGGCGGGGTGTTGATTCGTGATCAGGCGGGGAATGTGCTGGGGGCGATCGGGATTAGCGGCGATCTGTCGGATATTGATGAGCAGGTGGCGATCAAGGCTGTGGAGGCACTGGATTTGAGGGCGGATGCGGGGGTGGCTGCTTGATTTTGTAGCGGATGATTAACCGCCTTCGCGAGCAGGCTCACTCCTACAAGGGATCTTGGTTGGACACAAAATGTCTGAACACCACAAACCCCTGTAGGAGTGAGCCTGCTCGCGATAGCTCTCTCCCAGAAACATCCAGCCAAGAGTCTGTCCCATCAACTTGAGCACGCAGAACTAGTCTTCTCATGAGCTGATCATGGGAGGCAAAGGAATGCCTGATCTACCCGCTGCACACCGATTGCGAGCCGGTCGCTATGCCGAGCCCAATCGAATCTACCTACTGACGACCAACACTCTTGATCGCAAACCGATCTTTGCCGATTTTGCTTTGGGCCGATTGGTGGTTCATCAATTTCGCCGTGCACAAGATCTCGGCTTGGCGAACTCACTGGCGTGGGTGGTGATGCCGGATCATTTTCATTGGTTAATCGAATTGCAGAGCGGGTCTTTGAGCGAACTGATGCAAAAGACCAAATCGCTAAGTACCAAAGCGGTGAACCAGGCTACCGGTAGAAATGTTGGCCTCTGGCAAAGAGGGTTTCATGACCGGGCACTGCGGCGGGAGGAGGATTTGGTGAAGATGGCAAGGTATGTCGTCGCCAACCCTTTGCGGGTTGGTCTGGTGGAGAAGCTTGGGGATTATCCGCTGTGGGATGCGATTTGGGTTTGAGCCGAAACCGTGTTGCCTCGATCGCGAGCAGGCTCACTCCTACAGGGGAACGCATTCCAAATGTAGGAGTGAGCCTGCTCGCGATGGCGCCATCACGGTCTCACTGATCCGGCTCACACCCTTTCAACACCAGCCGGATAATCGTCTGTGCCGCAGCCTCGTAATCCGCCTCGTCCAGCTTGTCCTTGCCGGTGACCGCAGAAATCTGCCAGTCGAAGTCGGCGTAGGTCTGGGTTGCGGCCCAGATGCTGAACATCAGGTGGTTGGGGTCGATCGGGGCGATCTGACCGCGGTCGATCCAGCTCTGGATGCAGTCGATGTTGTGCTTGGCCTGGCTGTTGAGCTGCTCGACCAGGTCGGCGCTCAGGTGCGGAGCGCCGTGCATGATTTCGCTGGCGAACACCTTGGAGGCGAAGGGCAGGTCGCGGGAGATGCGGATCTTCGAGCGGATGTAGCCGCTGAGCACTTCGCTCGGTACGCCGTCCGGGTTGAACGGGGTCGAAGCCTGCAGGATCGGCACGATGATGCTTTCCAGGACCTCGCGGTAGAGGTTTTCCTTGGATTTGAAGTAGTAGTAAACGTTGGGCTTGGGCAATCCTGCCTTGGCGGCGATGTCGCTGGTTTTGGTCGCAGCGAAGCCCTTGTCGGCAAATTCCTCACTGGCGGCACGCAGGATCAGTTCTTTGTTGCGCTCGCGGATTGTGCTCATAAACCCGGTGGTTCCTTGCCTGTTCTGGCGGTTGCGCATGGTAGCACCGGCCTCGCGCATGGCTCAAGAATGCCCCGTGTGGCCCGCAGTCGCGGTATGCTGCGCGGCATTATTCACATAAGGAAACAAGATTCATGGCAGGAAGCAGTTTGCTGGTGCTGATCGACGATATTGCCACCGTTCTGGATGATGTGGCGTTGATGAGCAAAATGGCCGCGAAGAAGACCGCCGGCGTACTCGGCGATGACTTGGCGCTCAATGCCCAGCAAGTCTCCGGGGTGCGCGCCGAGCGGGAAATTCCGGTGGTCTGGGCGGTCGCCAAGGGCTCGTTCCTCAACAAGCTGATCCTGGTGCCCTCCGCCCTGGCGATCAGTGCGTTTGTGCCATGGCTGGTGACGCCGCTGTTGATGGTCGGCGGCGCGTACCTGTGTTTCGAAGGTTTCGAGAAGCTCGCGCACAAGTTCCTGCACAGCAAGGCTGAAGATGACGCCGACCACGCGCAATTGAGCGCGGCGGTGGCTGAGCCGACCACCGATCTGGTGGCTTACGAGAAGGACAAGATCAAAGGCGCGATCCGCACTGACTTCATCCTCTCGGCGGAAATCATCGCCATCACACTTGGCACCGTGGCCGACGCTTCGCTGACCCAGCAAGTGATCGTCATGTCGGGCATCGCCATCGTCATGACCGTGGGGGTTTATGGCCTGGTGGCCGGCATCGTCAAACTCGACGATCTAGGCCTGTGGCTGACACAGAAATCGGGTGCGGCAGCAAAAAACATCGGCAATGCAATCCTGCGCGCCGCCCCGTACATGATGAAAGGCCTGTCGGTGATCGGCACGGCGGCAATGTTCCTCGTCGGTGGCGGCATCCTCACCCACGGCATTCCCGTGGTGCATCACTGGATTGAAAGTGTCGGTGTGGCGGCCGGTAGCGCCGGGTTCGCAGTCCCTGTGCTGCTCAATGGCGTGGCGGGGATCATCGCGGGCGCGGCAGTGCTGGCGGTGGTTTCGGTGGTCGGCAAAATCTGGCGCACGATCAAAGGATAAACACATCACCCCTGTGGGAGCGGGCTTGCTCGCGAATGCGGTGGGTCAGTCGAAGAATGTGCTGGCTGATTCACCGCATTCGCGAGCAAGCCCGCTTCCACCGTTTGATCCAGGTTGTGCCATGAAAAAGGGCCATTCGACTCGCATCGAATGGCCCTTTTTTGTTGTCGCCGAGGTTACTCGGCAATCTGCAGCTTGCGCGACTCGGTGTAGACGTAACGCACTTTCTCGTACTCGAACGGCGAGTTCATCTGACCGTAGCGGAAGTTGGTCTGGTAGCGCTTGTCGACCGCACGCAGGGCCCAGATTTCCGGGTGGTTGGAGCTGACTTCCGACACGTTCAGGTAGTTGATCGCCGATTCGGCGGTGTAGTCCACGGCGAGGCCGGCGGTGTCGCGAATGTTCGACGGGCCGAGGATCGGCAACACGAAGTAGGCACCGCCCGGTACGCCGTAGAAGCCCAGGGTCTGACCGAAGTCTTCGCTCTGGCGCGGCAGGCCCATGGCGGTGGCCGGATCCCACAGACCGGCAATGCCGATAGTGGTGTTGAGCAACAGGCGCGCGGTGGTTTCCATCGAGCGCTTGCCCTTGAACTGCAGCAGGCTGTTGACCAGGTTCGGCACGTCGCCAAGGTTGTTGAAGAAGTTGCTCACCCCGGTGCGCAGGAAGCTTGGCGTCACGTAGCGATAACCGTCGACCACCGGCAGGAACACCCATTGGTCGAAGCGGTAGTTGAAGTGGTAGACGCGGCGGTTCCACGACTCCAGCGGGTCGTAGACGTTGAGTGCGTTGAGCGTCGAGCGCTCGAACTCACGCTGGTCCAGCCCCGGGTTGAACTTGAGTTTGGACAGCGGCTCCTTGAAGCCGTCGCTATCGACCACCACCGGCGCGTTGGCTTTGCTGTTGTCGGCCTGGGCCACGCCTGCACTGAGGAGCGCTGCAATCAGCAGGAGATATTTAGCCACGGAAAAACTCCAGCATGGCGTCGCTGTTGACGCGGTAGTTAAGGTTGCCGCAATGGCCGCCCAGTGGGTAAACGGTCAGGCGATCGCCAAAGGTCTTGCGCAGGAAGCCGAGGTCGCCAGGGCCGAGGATCACGTCATCAGCATTGTGCATGACGGCGATTTTCGGGCTGTCGTGCAGGTAATCCTTGAGTGCGTACAGGCTGACCTGATCGATCAGTTGCAGCAGGCTGCCGCCGTCAGTGCGCGCGCGCCACATCGGAATCACTTGTTCGGTCAGGTAGCAGTCGAAGTCGCATTGCAGCGCACGCTTGAGGAACGGCGTGAGGCTGGTGCCTTCGGTGATGGGGAATTTCGGCGGGGTGATCAGGCCACGACGGTTGATCAGGTCGGAGGTGAAGGCAATGTCGGCCGCCGAGAAACGGAACGAAGTGCCGATCAGCATCGCCATCTGTTCGTTGGTCAGGTGCTGCTTCGACTGCTGGAAGTCGTAGAGCAGGGCGTCATTGAGGTCGATGTAGCCTTTCTGCTGGAAGTAGCGGGTCAGCTTGTTCAGCACCAGTTCATAGAAGGTGGTGCTGTTGTTGATGCCCTTCACCTCGGTCTGTACCAGCTTGTCGAGGTTGCTGATCGAGGTGTAGAGGTTGACCGGCGGGTTGAGCAGCAGGACTTTCTTGAAGTTGAAGCTGCGTCGGGTCTCGTCCAGATGCGCGACGAACGCGGCATCCAGCGCGCCGAGGCTGTAGCCGCTGAGGTAGTACTCGGTGACCGGCAGTTTCGGATGCTGCGCACGCACGGCCTGCATCACCCGGTACATGTCTTCGGCGTCTTCCTTGGTGATGCCCGGGGTGGCGAAGCGTGAAGCGGCGCTGATGAAGTCGAAGCTGGTGGGCGACGACAGCTGCACGACGTGGTAGCCGGCCTTGTAGTAGAGCTTCTTCAGGTACTCGTTGAGCGTGCTGTCATAGCGCGCGCCGGTACCGGCGATCAGGAAGATCAGCGGCGCCGGTTTGTCCTGCTCGGCGATGCGGTAGGTGAGTTTTTTCACCGCCCAGAAATTGTCCGGGAGGATGAAGGCCCGTTCCGGGCGCAGGGTGATGCTGTGGTCGGACTGATTGATCTCGTCGTTCGACGGCAATTCCGGGCGCAGGTCCGGTGGCGTGGTGGCGATGGTCGCCTCGAACGGGTTGGTCAGGGGATAGCCATAACTGGCGGCATCGATATCCACCGCCAGTGCGGACGCACTCAGAATAAGGCCGCTGAACAGCGCGGCGAAGCGCAAGGAACGGAGCATGACTGGATCCCTTAAAGGAAGGTGCCGAATGAAGTTCGCAGGCTATGACCACCGGGCTTGCGCCAAAGTGCCATGCCTCGGCACCAAACAGGCAGAATTCGGAGTAATAGTAGCTGGACGATACACTTTGCAAGGCGCGGATGACCAGTTAACAGTTGTTAGTGCTTGCCAACGCGTGCGGGCAGATTAAGCTGGCCGCCGATTTCGTTGATTGGAGAGTTTCATGTCCCGCCGCTTGCCCGTGATTCTGTTGCTCGTGCTGTTGCCGCTGTGGCTGGCCGCCAGTTATGGCGTGCGTTATGGCTTCATGGAAGATGGGCAGTGGGTCGGCATCTGCGTCGATGAGGCGAGCCGCTGGGAATGCTCGGTGCGTTCGAACCTGGGGCTGATGATCCACTTCAAGGTGTTGGGCTGGACCGCGCTGGGTGCGGCGCTGCTCGGTTTTGTGTTGCCCGGACGGGCAGGGTGGTGGCTGGCGGTGCTGGCGCTGGTGTTCGGGTTGCCGGCGCTGGCGTTGTACAACACGACGCTGGCGGTGTTTGCGCTGGTTATTGGCGGATTGCGGTTGGTCCGGGCGTCCCGCAGCGCCTAAGAGTCAGCCTTCGCGAGCAAGCCTGCTCCCACATTCGATTGCATTCCAACTGGAGGAACCCGATCAAATGTGGGAGCGGGCTTGCTCGCGAAGGGCCCAGACTGGCCTCTGGAGATCAGCCTTTGCGAAACCGCAGGCAGCGCCACAACGCCGCCACCATCAACCCGCTGACCAGCGCCCAGCCCCACGCCTGCTGATTCAACAAGCCTTCTTCATACAGCTGCGGCGCAATGCCGGCGCCGATGATAACGGTCAGCAGGGCGATTTCCCGGCGTGGCACGCTGACCGGACGGCACACGTACACCAGCGCCGGCAGAATGAACGCCATGCTGGCGAAACTGCGATAACGCGCGTCGGACACCATCTCCAGCATCATCACCGCCGCCGCAAAACCGGCCACGGCAACCAGCCATCCAGCACGCCGTTCCAGCAGATTGAACGCGCGTTCACGCCAACCCTGACGGTTGCTCAAGGTCAGCGCGGCATGCGCCAGCACCAACAGATTCAACGCTGTCAGCAAGCCGACCCACAGCCATTCGCTGGCAAACCGCGTGGTCACTCGCGCCAGATCGCCCCAGGCGCCGATCGAGCAGGCTGCAACTGCCGCAAGCAGGGGCAGAACCAACGCCGATTGCGTGGTGCGAACCCGGCCGCCGAGTAGCAGCGTGCCGAGGAAAATCAGCCCACCGACGCCCAGCCATTCCTTCCAGTACGGCACATTGGTCACTGGCCCGGCGAGCACGCCCTTGTCCTGGCGATCGGCGTCGAACAGGCCCCAGTAACCGCCGACCGCACCTTCGCTGCCCCGTTTCCATGGCTGGTCGAACGCTTCGATCAGGTTGTAATGCCAGCCTTCCTTCTCGGCCATCGCGACAAAACCGCGAATGAACTTGGCCTCGTTGACCCGGCTCGGCAGGGCGGTCTCACGCTGGCGGCCTTCACTGGGCCAGCCGGTCTCGCCGATCATCACGTCCTTGGGCGCGAATTTGTTGCCGAACACCTGACGCACATCCGCCACGTGTTGCAGAGCGACGTCGATGTTTGACGGGTCATCTTCCCAGTACGGCAGCAAGTGAATGGTCAGGAAATCCACCGCCGGCGCGACTTCCGGGTGCTTGAGCCAGAACTCCCAGACATCGGCATAAGTGACCGGTTGCTTGACCTGGCTTTTGACCTTGTTGATCAGCTTCGCCAGTTGCGCGCCGGTGACTTCCTTGCGCAGCAACGCTTCGTTGCCGACGATCACCGCGCTGACCACATCCGGGTTGGCGTTGGCCGAAGCAATCAGCAGGTCGACTTCTTTCTCGGTGTCCGCCGGGTTGCTGTTGACCCAGGCGCCGATCATCAACTTCAAACCGTGCTTGCGCGCCAGTTGCGGCAGGGCTTCGAGGCCGGTCATCGAGTAGGTGCGGATGCATTCGAAGCGCGTCGCCAGCAGGGCGAGGTCGGCGTCCATGCGCTCCGGGCGCAGCTTGAACGGCACGTCAAACGGCGATTGATCCTTGTCGAACGGCGTGTAAGAGGCGCATTGCAACTTGTGCGTCGGGGTCGCGGCATCCGGCAGGATCACCGGTTTGCCGAGGCCGTACCAGAAACCGCCAAGGGCAAACAGGCCGAGCAGGCAGGCGAAGAGATAAGGAACAAACGGGATGCGGGAAGTCGCGGACATGGTCAGGCCGAGTGGCTGCAAAGCGACGCATGTTACCTGCATTTATCCGCGGGTTGGTGGCCTGCATGATTTGCACATGCAAAGTTCGGGCGGATTGTCTGGCGCCAATTATTCAGAGGCGATTAATGGCCTTCTGATGTCGTTTCTCGGTGTATTGAGGTCGCTGACAGAGCAGGTCGCTGCGGGCGTCAGGCCGATGATCGAAAGCGTCAGTACTCCACTGGCATTCGAGCGAGTTTGCGGTCAGGCGTGATGGGGGCGCTGTGCACCATAACAATACGTTGACGATGCCCGGCATCCGTCGGGCGCAGCATTTCGGGGAAGTAAACGATGAAGATGCGACGACTTTTAGGCGCAGGTGCCGCTCTGGTGCTTGCGATGAGTTCCACATTCGCCAGCGCTGAAAAACAGACCCTGAACATCGGTTACGTTGACGGCTGGTCCGACAGCGTCGCGACCACCCACGTGGCGGCCGAGGTGATCAAGCAGAAACTCGGCTACGACGTGAAGCTGCAAGCCGTCGCCACCGGGATCATGTGGCAGGGCGTGGCCACCGGCAAACTCGACGCGATGCTCTCGGCATGGCTGCCGGTGACCCACGGCGATTACTGGACGAAGAACAAGGATCTGGTCGTCGATTACGGCCCGAACTTCAAGGACGCGAAAATCGGCCTGATCGTGCCGGAGTACGTCAAGGCCAAATCGATCGAAGACCTCAAGACCGACGACACCTTCAAGAACCGCATCGTCGGCATCGACGCCGGTTCAGGCGTGATGCTCAAAACCGATCAGGCGATCAAGGATTACGGCCTCGACAAATATACGCTCAAGGCCAGTTCCGGCGCCGGCATGATTGCCGAGCTGACCCGTGCCGAGAAGAAGAACGAATCGATTGCCGTCACCGGTTGGGTGCCGCACTGGATGTTCGCCAAGTGGAAACTGCGCTTCCTCGACGACCCGAAAGGCGTGTATGGCGCGGCTGAAACCGTGAACAGCATCGGCAGCAAAGAACTCGCTACCAAGGCTCCGGAAGTCGCCAAGTTCCTGAAAAACTTCCAGTGGGCGTCGAAAGACGAGATCGGCGAAGTCATGCTGGCCATCCAGGACGGCGCCAAGCCTGAGGCGGCGGCCAAGGATTGGGTCGCCAAGCACCCGGATCGCGTGGCTGACTGGACCAAATAAAAGCAACACCGCCGTACCCCACTGTGGGAGCGAGCCTGCTCGCGAATGCAATCTGTCAGTTGATACATATTTCGACTGATCCGACGCTTTCGCGAGCAGGCTCGCTCCCACGGTTTTTTTTTGTGTGCTGAAAATTGGCGAAAACGTCATGTCGTTCTAATACTAAGGTCGTCTGGAACCCGTTCCGCAGCCGCATACAGTGGATACGTTCCAACAATAATCTGTGCTGCGAGGATAAAAACAATGAACGACAGCATTTACCTCTCGATTCAAAACAGCCCGCGCTTCAAGGAGCTGGTGCGAAAAAGAGAAAAATTCGCCTGGATACTCTCGGCGATCATGCTCGGGCTGTACTCCGGATTCATCCTGCTGATCGCATACGGGCCGCAAGTGCTCGGGGCGAAACTCAGTCCCGGGTCGTCGATTACCTGGGGTATTCCGATTGGTGTCGGTCTGATTGTCTCGGCCTTCATCCTGACCGCGATCTACGTACGGCGCGCCAACGGCGAGTTTGACGACCTGAACAATGCGATTCTCAAGGAGGCTCAGCAATGATCCGGCGTCTACTGGCTCTTTTGAGCATCGCAGCGTTCGCTCCAGCCGTCTGGGCCGCTGACGCCTTGACCGGCGAAGTCCACAAACAACCGCTCAACGTTTCCGCGATCGCCATGTTCGTGGTGTTCGTCGGCGCCACCCTGTGCATCACCTACTGGGCGTCCAAGCGCAACAAGTCGGCCGCCGACTACTATGCGGCGGGCGGCAAGATCACCGGGTTCCAGAACGGTCTGGCGATTGCCGGTGACTACATGTCGGCGGCGTCCTTCCTGGGGATTTCCGCGCTGGTGTTCACTTCCGGCTACGATGGTCTGATCTACTCGATCGGCTTTCTGGTGGGCTGGCCGATCATTCTGTTCCTGATCGCCGAGCGCTTGCGTAACCTGGGCAAATACACCTTTGCCGACGTGGCGTCCTACCGCCTCGGGCAAACCCAGATCCGCACCCTGTCTGCCTGCGGTTCGCTGGTGGTGGTGGCGTTCTACCTGATCGCGCAAATGGTCGGTGCCGGCAAACTGATCCAGTTGCTGTTCGGTCTGGACTACCATGTTGCGGTGATTCTGGTCGGTGTGCTGATGTGCATGTACGTGCTGTTCGGCGGCATGCTGGCGACCACCTGGGTGCAGATCATCAAGGCGGTGTTGCTGCTGTCCGGTGCCTCGTTCATGGCACTGATGGTGATGAAACACGTCAACTTCGACTTCAACATGCTGTTCTCCGAGGCGATCAAGGTTCACCCTAAAGGTGAAGCGATCATGAGCCCGGGCGGTCTGGTGAAAGATCCGATTTCGGCGTTCTCCCTGGGCCTGGCCCTGATGTTCGGTACTGCCGGCCTGCCACACATCCTGATGCGCTTCTTCACCGTGAGTGATGCGAAAGAAGCGCGCAAGAGCGTGCTGTACGCCACCGGCTTCATTGGCTACTTCTACATCCTGACCTTCATCATCGGCTTCGGCGCGATCCTGCTGGTCAGCACCAACCCGGCCTTCAAGGATGCGGCGGGCGCTCTGCTCGGCGGCAACAACATGGCGGCGGTGCACCTGGCTGACGCGGTGGGTGGCAGCATCTTCCTCGGCTTCATCTCGGCGGTGGCGTTCGCGACCATTCTGGCGGTGGTGGCCGGTCTGACCCTGGCCGGTGCTTCGGCGGTGTCGCACGACCTGTATGCCAGCGTGATCAGGAAGGGCAAGGCCAACGACAAGGATGAAATTCGCGTGTCGAAGATCACCACCATCGCCCTGGGCGTGCTGGCGATCGGTCTGGGCATCCTGTTCGAGAGCCAGAACATTGCGTTCATGGTCGGCCTGGCGTTCTCCATCGCGGCGAGCTGCAACTTCCCGGTGCTGTTGCTTTCGATGTACTGGAAGAAACTGACCACCCGCGGCGCGATGGTCGGTGGCTGGCTGGGGCTGGTGAGTGCGGTGGGGCTGATGATCCTTGGCCCGACCATCTGGGTGCAGATTCTGCATCACGAGAAGGCGATCTTCCCTTACGAGTACCCGGCGCTGTTCTCGATGGTGATCGCGTTCATCGGGATCTGGTTCTTCTCGATTACCGACAAGTCCGCAGCAGCCGAGAACGAGCGGGCGCTGTTCTTCCCGCAGTTTGTGCGTTCGCAGACGGGGTTGGGGGCGAGTGGGGCGGTTTCGCACTAAGTTCTGGTTACGTGGTTTGAGTGAAATGCCTTGGTTGAGAGATCGGGGCATTTTTTTTGTGGGCGGTTTCGGGCTCGGGCCCTGGTGGTTATTGAGTACATATCCGTTGCTGCGGTAACGGCTGCTTAGGGTTCCGCCCTTACGGCGGGTCACTTTTTCCAGACGCCGAAAAAGTAACCAAAAAGGCTTTACCCTGACGTTCGGCCCTCGCCTAGGCTCGGGTTCCTTCGCTCCGGGATTCATCCGGGGGGGCAGCGCCTACGGTTTGCTTCGCTGCACCTCCTCTCGCTGTGTTTGGCTGCGCCAAACGGTCGCTGCGCTCCCACCCCCGGATAAACCCCTCCACTCAGCCTGCCGACGGGCACTCAGATCAAAAGCTTTGCTCGAGCTAACGCTCATTGTGTTGAGTGGGGCGGCTTCGCCGCAGGGGTAGCGCGCAATCTGAACTGTTTCTGCTGGCGATGGCGGCCTGACAGCCGATCAATCTCTTGCAGATGCACCCGGCCCAACTGTGGGAGCGGGCTTGCTCGCGAAGAAGGCCTGTCAGCCGACCAATCTCCAACTGAATACACCCAATCCCATGTAGGAACTGCCGAAGGCTGTGATCTTTTGATCTGCTTTGGCTCTGGCTTTGGCTTTTGATGTGGCTTTTGATCTTTTGCCCCTTCGGCAGGCCGAGCGTAGGTGTCCATTAGGGGGTAGGCGCGCCGCGCCATGCGGCGAAGCCGCATACATCGAGAGGAGGTGCAGCGAAGCAAACCGGAGGCGATGCCCCCGGATGGACACCGTAGCGAGGGAACACTGAGCCTCAGCGAAGTGCCGTACGCCGGGGGAAGCCTTTTTGGTTACTTTTTCGGCGTTTGGAAAAAGTGACCCGCCGTAAGGGCGGAACCGTAATCAGCAACACCCGAAGCAACGGATATACACCCAAAAAACCAAAAAACCAGTCGGCCCACAGGCCGCTGCAACCAGACAAACAAAAACGGCCTCTATATAAGAGGCCGTTCCCGATACAACTTCAAGACGTTATCGCAAGACAAGCCCTATTTGCGGTCTTCCAGCTTGGTGATATCACGCGACTCGTAGCCAGTGTACAACTGGCGCGGACGGCCAATCTTGTACGGGCTGGAGAGCATTTCTTTCCAGTGCGAGATCCAGCCCACAGTACGCGCCAGAGCGAAGATCACGGTGAACATGCTGGTTGGAATGCCGATCGCCTTGAGGATGATCCCCGAGTAGAAGTCGACGTTCGGGTACAGCGAGCGCTCGATGAAGTACGGGTCGGTCAGCGCGATCTCTTCCAGGCGCATGGCCAGTTCGAGTTGCGGATCGTTGTTAATGCCCAGTTCTTTCAGCACTTCGTCGCAGGTCTGCTTCATGACAGTCGCGCGAGGGTCGCGGTTCTTGTAAACGCGGTGACCGAAGCCCATCAGTTTGAACGGATCGTTCTTGTCCTTGGCCTTGGCGATGAACTTGTCGATGTTGGACACATCGCCAATCTCGTCAAGCATGGTCAGAACGGCTTCGTTCGCACCGCCGTGGGCAGGGCCCCACAGTGCGGCGATACCGGCGGCGATACAGGCGAACGGGTTGGCCCCCGAGGAACCTGCCAGACGCACGGTGGACGTCGATGCGTTCTGCTCGTGGTCGGCGTGGAGGATGAAGATCCGGTCCATGGCCTTGGCGAGTACCGGGCTGATCGGTTTGATCTCGCACGGGGTGTTGAACATCATGTGCAGGAAGTTTTCCGCGTACGTCAGGTCGTTGCGCGGGTACATCATGGGTTGGCCCATGGAGTACTTGTAAACCATCGCTGCCAGGGTTGGCATCTTGGCAACCAGACGGATCGCGGAGATTTCGCGATGCTGCGGGTTATTGATGTCCAGGGAATCGTGGTAGAAGGCCGAGAGGGCGCCGACTACGCCGCACATGACGGCCATCGGGTGGGCGTCGCGACGGAAGCCGTTGAAGAAGGTTTTCAGCTGCTCGTGAACCATGGTGTGGTTTTTCACGGTGCTGACGAACTGGGCCTTCTGTTCTGCAGTCGGCAATTCGCCGTTGAGCAGCAGGTAGCAGGTTTCCAGGTAGTCCGACTTTTCAGCCAGCTGTTCGATCGGGTAGCCGCGGTGCAACAGAATGCCGTTGTCGCCGTCGATATAGGTGATCTTCGATTCGCACGAGGCGGTCGACATGAAACCCGGGTCGAAAGTGAAGCGGCCCGTGGCCGTCAGGCCCCGAACATCGATTACATCGGGACCAACGGTGCCGGTTAAAATGGGCAGCTCGACGGGGGCTGCGCCCTCGATGATCAACTGCGCTTTTTTGTCAGCCATGTGGCCTCCTATTTATGCTTGAACCATCAGACAGACCCCCCACGCAGGGCCCGCACCACTATAGTGAGATAAATTCGAATGTCAATTTGCCTAAAGTCTTGCTCCAGAAGGCTTTAAGCGCACTTTTTCCTCGAAATTGACTGCCATTTACGCCTTTTATACGACTTGTGCAATCAGCTATTGGGGGTAGGTGATTGCGTTGTCATTAGTAGCCTAACTGTCTATACTCGGCCACCGACCGCCAAGGGCTTTTGGGCTTGCTTTCATTGGGGGTCGCATCCCTGGGTGGTGGTTACCTGACCAGTGCACTCCCCAACAACTTTGCCCTGATTGTTAGGGGCTCTTCAGTGTGAAAAAAAAGCCGTGAAAAGCCAACGACCTGTAAACCTAGACCTAAGGACCATCAAACTCCCCATCACCGGCGTTACGTCGTTTCTTCACCGTGTTTCCGGCATCATCCTCTTCCTGGGTATCGGCTTCATGCTTTATGCATTGGGCAAGTCTCTGGGTTCCGAGGAAGGTTTTGCCGACGTGAAGGCATGCTTGACCAGCCCGCTGGCCAAGTTCGTAGCATGGGGCCTCCTGTCCGCTCTGCTGTATCACCTGGTAGCCGGTGTGCGCCACTTGATCATGGATATGGGCATCGGTGAGACGCTGGAAGGCGGCCGCCTGGGCTCGAAAATTATCATCGCGGTTTCCGTGGTGCTGATCGTTCTGGCAGGAGTTTGGATATGGTAACCAGCGTTACGAACCTTTCGCGTTCGGGCCTCTATGACTGGATGGCGCAACGTGTGTCTGCGGTTGTTCTCGCGGCTTATTTCATCTTTCTGATCGGATACCTTGCAGTGAATCCGGGCATTGGCTACGACCAGTGGCACGGCCTGTTCGCTCACAACGGGATGCGTATCTTCAGTCTGCTGGCCCTCGTTGCCCTTGGCGCTCACGCCTGGGTCGGCATGTGGACCATCGCGACCGACTACCTGACGCCAATGGCGCTGGGCAAGTCCGCGACCGCAGTACGTTTCCTTTTCCAGGCAGTATGCGGCGTTGCAATGTTCGCTTACTTCGTCTGGGGTGTGCAGATTCTCTGGGGTATCTGAGTCATGGCTAACATTCCAACGATTTCTTTCGACGCCATCATTATTGGTGGTGGCGGTGCCGGCATGCGCGCTGCGCTGCAGCTGGCGCAGGGCGGTCACAAGACTGCGGTGATCACCAAGGTTTTCCCGACCCGTTCGCACACTGTATCCGCCCAGGGCGGCATCACCTGCGCGATCGCGTCCGCTGACCCGAACGATGACTGGCGCTGGCACATGTACGATACCGTCAAGGGTTCCGACTACATCGGTGACCAGGACGCTATCGAATACATGTGTCAGGAAGGCCCGGCGGCCGTTTTCGAGCTGGACCACATGGGTCTGCCGTTCTCGCGTACCGAGCAAGGCCGTATCTACCAGCGTCCGTTCGGTGGTCAGTCCAAGGACTACGGTAAAGGTGGTCAGGCTGCCCGTACCTGCGCAGCGTCCGACCGTACCGGTCACGCACTGCTGCACACCCTTTATCAGGGCAACCTGAAAGCCGGCACCACGTTCCTGAACGAGTACTACGCTGTCGACCTGGTGAAAAACCAGGAAGGCGAGTTTGTCGGTGTGATCGCGATCTGCATCGAAACCGGCGAAACTTCGTACATTCGCGCCAAGGCCACCGTACTGGCTACTGGCGGTGCTGGCCGTATCTACGCCTCCACCACCAACGCCCTGATCAACACCGGTGACGGCGTTGGCATGGCGCTGCGTGCTGGCGTGCCGGTACAAGACATCGAAATGTGGCAGTTCCACCCGACCGGCATCGCTGGCGCCGGTGTACTGGTGACCGAAGGTTGCCGTGGTGAAGGTGGTTACCTGATCAACAAGCACGGCGAGCGTTTCATGGAGCGTTATGCTCCGAACGCGAAGGACCTGGCTGGTCGTGACGTGGTTGCCCGCTCGATGGTTAAAGAAATCATCGCCGGCAACGGTTGCGGTCCGAATGGCGACCACGTAATGCTCAAACTCGACCACCTGGGCGAGGAAGTGCTGCACAGCCGTCTGCCAGGCATCTGCGAACTGTCGAAGACTTTCGCACACGTTGACCCGGTGGTTGCTCCGGTTCCGGTTGTTCCGACCTGCCACTACATGATGGGCGGCGTTGCCACCAACATTCATGGTCAGGCGATCACCCAGAACGCCGAAGGCGTGGATCAGATCATTCCTGGTCTGTTCGCCGTGGGCGAAGTGGCTTGCGTATCGGTGCACGGTGCCAACCGTCTGGGCGGCAACTCGCTGCTCGACCTGGTGGTATTCGGCCGCGCTGCCGGCCTGCACCTGGAAAAGGCGCTGACCGACGGCATCGAATACGACGACGCTACCGAAGCCGACATCGAAGCTGCCCTGTCGCGTCTGAACGCGCTGAACGGCCGTACCGATGGCGAAGACGTGGCTACCCTGCGTCGCGAGCTGCAAAGCTGCATGCAGAACTACTTCGGTGTATTCCGCACTGGCGAATACATGCAGAAGGGTATCGCTCAGCTGGCCGATCTGCGCAAGCGCATCGCCAACGTGAAGATCAACGACAAGTCGCAAGCGTTCAACACCGCGCGTATCGAAGCTCTGGAACTGCAAAACCTGCTGGAAGTGGCTGAAGCTACCGCCATCGCGGCCGAAGTGCGTAAAGAGTCCCGCGGCGCTCACGCCCGTGAAGACTTCGAAGACCGTGACGACGAAAACTGGCTGTGCCACACCCTGTACTTCCCGGGTGAGAAACGCGTCGCCAAGCGTGCCGTAAACTTCTCGCCGAAGACTGTTCCGACTTTCGAACCTAAAGTCCGGACTTATTAAGGGTGATCGCCATGTTGCAAGTCAGTGTTTATCGCTACAACCCTGATCAGGACGCTGCGCCGTTCATGCAGGAATTCCAGGTCGATACCGGTGGTAAAGACCTGATGGTGCTGGACGTGCTGGCCCTGATCAAAGAGCAGGACGAGGGTTTCTCCTATCGTCGCTCTTGCCGTGAAGGCGTCTGCGGCTCCGACGGCATGAACATCAATGGCAAGAACGGCCTGGCGTGCATCACGCCGCTGTCCGCTGTCGTAAAAGGCAACAAGTTGATCGTTCGTCCGCTGCCAGGTTTGCCGGTCATCCGTGACCTGGTTGTCGATATGAGCATCTTCTACAAGCAATACGAGAAGGTTAAGCCTTACCTGCAGAACGACACGCCGGCTCCGGCCATCGAGCGTCTGCAGTCCCCTGAAGAGCGTGAAAAGCTCGACGGTCTGTACGAGTGCATCCTGTGCGCCTGCTGCTCGACCTCGTGCCCGTCCTTCTGGTGGAACCCGGACAAGTTCCTGGGTCCAGCTGCCCTGCTGCAAGCGTACCGCTTCCTCGCAGACAGTCGTGACACCAAGACGTCCGAGCGTCTGGCTTCGCTGGATGACCCGTTCAGCGTTTTCCGCTGCCGGGGCATCATGAACTGCGTCAACGTATGTCCGAAAGGCCTGAACCCGACTAAGGCCATCGGTCACATCCGTAACATGTTGCTTTCGAGCGGCGTGTGATTCAGCTGCTGTAACCGTAGAACCGCTGTAACGAAGAGGCTGTGGCGCGGGCTTCAACCTGCGTCATGGCTATAACCAGAGCAGTAGCCACAAGCTGCAGCTCTTATTTTGAAGAAATGAGACAAGCAGGGGCATCCGGGCTGGTACCCGGACTATCAGCGTGATCCTAAGTGGCTTGTTTTGGTCGCTGCATTCGGACTTCTGCAAGTTTGCTCGGTATTGACGCCGATGGTGTTCCCCTAACCGAGGGTGACCAAGCATGCAAGAAAGCGTGATGCAGCGCATGTGGAACAGCGCCTACCTTTCAGGTGGAAACGCTGCCTATGTGGAAGAGCTTTATGAGCTCTACCTGCACGACCCTAACGCTGTGCCAGAAGAGTGGCGCACCTACTTTCAGAAGCTGCCTGCCGACGGCAGCTCTGCCACTGATGTTTCGCACTCCACAATTCGCGATCATTTCGTGCTGCTGGCAAAGAACCAGCGCCGCGCCCAACCGGTTTCCGCCGGTAGCGTGAGCAGTGAGCACGAGAAGAAGCAAGTTGAAGTGCTGCGATTGATCCAGGCCTACCGTATGCGTGGCCACCAGGCAGCCCAGCTTGACCCGCTGGGGCTGTGGCAGCGTCCTGCACCTGCAGACCTGTCAATCAATCATTACGGCTTGACCAATGCCGATCTTGATACGACCTTCCGTGCCGGCGACCTGTTCATCGGCAAAGAGGAAGCGAGCCTACGCGAAATTCACGAAGCGTTGCAGCAGACATATTGCCGCACCATCGGCGCTGAATTTACGCACATCACCGATTCCGAGCAGCGCCAGTGGTTCCAGCAGCGTCTGGAAAGCGTGCGCGGTCGTCCAACGTACTCCGCTGACATCAAGAGCCACCTGCTCGAGCGCGTGACTGCCGGTGAAGGCCTGGAAAAATACCTGGGCACCAAATACCCGGGCACCAAGCGTTTCGGTCTGGAAGGCGGCGAAAGCCTGATTCCGATGCTCGACGAACTGATCCAGCGTTCCGGTTCCTACGGCACCAAGGAAGTCGTCATCGGCATGGCCCACCGTGGCCGTCTGAACGTGCTGGTCAACACCTTCGGCAAGAACCCGCGCGAGCTGTTCGACGAGTTCGAAGGCAAGAAGAAGGTCGAGCTGGGTTCCGGTGACGTCAAATACCACCAGGGCTTCTCGTCCAACGTGATGACCACCGGCGGTGAAGTTCACCTGGCCATGGCGTTCAACCCGTCCCACCTGGAAATCGTTTCCCCGGTGGTAGAAGGTTCGGTTCGCGCCCGTCAGGATCGTCGTAACGACCCGACCGGTGAGAAGGTGCTGCCGATCTCCATCCACGGTGACGCTGCATTCGCAGGTCAGGGCGTGGTCATGGAAACCTTCCAGATGTCGCAGACCCGCGGTTTCAAGACCGGCGGTACCGTGCACATCGTGATCAACAACCAGGTTGGTTTCACCATCAGCAACCCGCTGGACTCGCGTTCCACCGAGTACGCCACCGACGTTGCGAAGATGATCCAGGCGCCGATCCTCCATGTGAATGGTGATGATCCGGAAGCCGTGCTGTTCGTGACCCAGCTGGCCATCGACTACCGCATGCAGTTCAAGCGTGACGTGGTGATCGACCTGGTCTGCTACCGTCGTCGCGGCCACAACGAGGCCGACGAGCCAAGCGGCACCCAGCCGCTGATGTATCAGCAGATCACCAAGCAGCGCACCACCCGTGAGCTGTACGCTGATCGCCTGACTCAGGCCGGTGTGCTGGACGCTGAACGTGTTCAGGCCAAGGTCGACGAGTACCGCAACGCGCTGGACAACGGTCTGCACGTAGTGAAGTCGCTGGTCAAGGAGCCGAACAAAGAGCTGTTCGTGGACTGGCGTCCGTATCTGGGCCACGCCTGGACTGCGCGTCACGACACGCGTTTCGACCTGAAAACCCTGCAGGAACTGTCCGCCAAGCTGCTGGAAATTCCGGAAGGCTTCGTGGTTCAGCGTCAGGTCGCGAAGATCTACGAAGACCGTCAGAAGATGCAAGCCGGCGGCCTGCCGATCAACTGGGGTTACGCCGAAACCATGGCGTACGCAACCCTGGCGTTCGAAGGTCACCCGATCCGCATGACCGGTCAGGACATCGGCCGCGGTACGTTCTCGCACCGTCACGCCGTACTGCACAACCAGAAAGACGCGGGCACCTACATTCCGCTGCAGAACCTGTACGACGGTCAGCCACGCTTTGACCTGTACGACTCGTTCCTCTCGGAAGAAGCGGTATTGGCCTTCGAATATGGTTACTCGACCACCACGCCAAACGCGCTGGTGATCTGGGAAGCCCAGTTCGGCGACTTCGCCAACGGTGCACAGGTTGTTATCGACCAGTTCATCACCAGCGGCGAACACAAGTGGGGCCGTCTCTGCGGTCTGACCATGCTGTTGCCACACGGCTACGAAGGTCAGGGCCCTGAGCACAGCTCGGCTCGTCTTGAGCGTTACCTGCAGCTGTGCGCCGAGCACAACATTCAGGTGTGCATGCCGACCACCCCGGCCCAGATCTACCACTTGCTGCGTCGTCAGGTGATTCGCCCGCTGCGCAAACCTCTGGTAGTGCTGACGCCTAAGTCGCTGCTGCGCCACAAGCTGGCCGTCTCGACCCTGGAAGATCTTGCTGAAGGTTCGTTCCAGACCGTGATCCCGGAAATCGACGCCCTGGACCCGAAAAAGGTCGAGCGCGTTGTTCTGTGCAGCGGCAAGGTCTACTACGACCTGCTGGAAAAACGCCGTGCCGAAGGCCGTGACGATATCGCCATCGTGCGTATCGAGCAGCTGTATCCATTCCCTGAGGACGACTTGAAAGAAGTCCTGGCGCCTTACACCAACGTCAAGCATGCCGTCTGGTGTCAGGAAGAGCCGATGAACCAGGGCGCCTGGTACTGCAGCCAGCATCACCTGCGTCGCAGCATCGGTAACCTCGACAAGTCTCTCGTACTCGAGTACGCGGGCCGTGAGGCTTCTGCTGCCCCAGCATGTGGTTACGCATCGATGCACGCCGAGCAGCAGGAAAAACTGCTGCAAGACGCGTTTACCGTTTAACGCCTTCGCGCACCTGAAACCGAATTTAAGGAACCACAGATAATGGCTATCGAGATCAAAGCCCCCACTTTCCCGGAATCGGTTGCCGATGGCACCGTTGCCACCTGGCACAAAAAACCGGGCGACGCCGTCAAGCGTGACGACCTGATCGTCGACATCGAAACCGACAAGGTCGTACTGGAAGTGCTGGCTACCGCCGACGGCGTACTGGGCGCAATCGTCAAGAACGAAGGCGACACCGTTCTGTCCGACGAAGTCCTGGGCTCCATCGAAGCGGGTGGCGCTGCTGCCGCTGCTCCAGCCGCCGCTGCTGCTCCGGCCGCTGCTGCCGCTGCCCCGGCGGCTGCCGAAGGCGAAGACGATCCTGTTGCTGCTCCGGCTGCGCGCAAGCTGGCTGAAGAGAACGGCATCAACATCGCTTCCGTTGCCGGCACCGGCAAAGGCGGTCGTGTGACCAAGGAAGACGTGGTGGCTGCTGTAGCCGCGAAGAAAGCCGCTCCGGCTGCTGCTCCTGCAAAAGCCGCTGCTCCAGCCGCTGCTGCTCCGGTATTCGCTGCCGGTGACCGCGTTGAGAAGCGCGTACCGATGACCCGTCTGCGTGCCAAAGTTGCCGAGCGTCTGGTTGAAGCCCAGTCGAACATGGCGATGCTGACCACTTTTAACGAAGTCGACATGACTGAAGTCATGGCCCTGCGTTCGAAGTACAAAGACCTGTTCGAGAAGTCCCACAACGGCGTGCGCCTGGGCTTCATGTCGTTCTTCGTCAAGGCTGCTACCGAAGCGCTGAAGCGCTTCCCGGCAGTCAACGCTTCGATCGACGGTGCGGACATCGTTTACCACGGCTACGCCGACATCGGTGTTGCCGTTTCCAGCGACCGTGGTCTGGTCGTTCCGGTTCTGCGTAACGCTGAGCTGATGAGCCTGGCTGAAATCGAAGGCGGCATCGCCACGTTCGGCAAGAAAGCCCGTGACGGCAAACTGTCGATGGAAGAGATGACCGGCGGTACCTTCACCATCACCAACGGTGGTACCTTCGGTTCGATGATGTCGACCCCGATCGTCAACCCGCCGCAGGCAGCGATTCTGGGCATGCACAACATCATCCAGCGTCCAATGGCCATCAACGGTCAGGTCGTGATCCGTCCGATGATGTATCTGGCACTGTCCTACGATCACCGTCTGATCGATGGCAAAGAAGCTGTAACCTTCCTGGTGACCATCAAGAACCTGCTGGAAGATCCGGCTCGTCTGTTGCTGGATATCTGATAGAAGCAGCTGCGGGCTTCAAGTTTCAAGCTGCAAGAATAGGCAGCTTGGCTTGGAGCGCGCGGCTTGAAGCTTTTCGCTAAAGAGGATTTTTTGAATGTCGCAGAAATTTGACGTAGTAGTGATCGGTGCCGGCCCTGGCGGCTATGTAGCTGCCATCAAGGCCGCGCAGCTGGGGCTCACCACTGCCTGCATCGAGAAGTACACCGACGCTGAAGGCAAGCAAGCCCTCGGCGGTACTTGCCTGAACGTCGGCTGCATTCCGTCCAAGGCGCTGCTGGACAGCTCCTGGAAGTACAAGGAAGCCAAAGAGAGCTTCAACGTTCACGGTATCTCGACCGGCGAAGTCAAAATGGACGTCGCTGCGATGGTTGGCCGCAAGGCTGGCATCGTCAAGAACCTGACTGGCGGCGTTGCCACCCTGTTCAAGGCCAACGGCGTTACTTCGATCCAGGGCCACGGCAAGCTGCTGGCCGGCAAGAAAGTCGAAGTCACCAAGCCGGACGGTTCGGTTGAAGTCATCGAAGCCGAAAACGTCATCCTGGCTCCAGGTTCGCGTCCGATCGACATTCCACCGGCTCCGGTCGATCAGAAAGTCATCGTTGATTCGACTGGCGCTCTGGAATTCCAGTCCGTACCTAAACGTCTGGGCGTGATCGGCGCTGGCGTGATCGGTCTGGAACTGGGTTCGGTCTGGTCGCGTCTGGGTTCCGAAGTGGTTGTCCTCGAAGCACTGGACACCTTCCTGATGGCAGCGGACACCGCTGTTTCCAAGGAAGCGCTGAAAACCCTGACCAAACAAGGTCTGGACATCAAGCTGGGTGCTCGCGTAACCGGTTCGAAAGTGAACGGCGACGAAGTCGTTGTTAACTACACCGATGCCAACGGCGAACAGTCCATCACTTTCGACAAGCTGATCGTAGCCGTTGGTCGCCGTCCGGTGACCACTGATCTGCTGGCTGCCGACAGCGGCGTGACTCTGGACGAGCGCGGTTTTGTGCACGTTGACGATCACTGCGCCACCACCGTACCGGGCGTTTACGCCATCGGTGACGTGGTCCGCGGCATGATGCTGGCGCACAAGGCCTCGGAAGAGGGCATCATGGTTGTCGAGCGCATCAAGGGCCACAAGGCTCAGATGAACTATGACCTGATCCCTTCGGTTATTTATACTCACCCGGAAATCGCGTGGGTTGGCAAAACCGAGCAGGCCTTGAAAGCCGAAGGCGTTGAAGTTAACGTCGGCACCTTCCCGTTCGCCGCTTCCGGCCGTGCCATGGCCGCCAACGATACCGGTGGTTTCGTCAAGGTCATCGCCGATGCCAAGACTGACCGCGTATTGGGCGTGCACGTGATTGGCCCGAGCGCTGCAGAACTGGTTCAGCAGGGCGCGATCGGTATGGAATTCGGCACCAGCGCTGAAGACCTGGGCATGATGGTTTTCTCCCATCCGACCCTGTCTGAAGCCTTGCACGAAGCTGCTCTGGCTGTGAATGGCGGCGCCATCCACATTGCCAACCGCAAGAAGCGTTAAGACACAATAAGAAACCACGGCGGTAACGGCCCGTCGTGAGCCTTGCGAGCAAGTCTCACCGCGGAATGTCCGCTGGACGCAGTCTTGCGTAGCTGCACCGGGTATCCGGAAAGGCTACGCAAGCAGCAGTCACAGGTGGCGCGGCACTCATCAAGAGCGCAGCGCCGAATGCGCAGTACCTAACGAAGACGGTAAAAAGCATGAATCTTCACGAGTATCAGGGTAAGCAGCTGTTCGCTGAATACGGCCTGCCAGTTTCCACTGGTTACGCAGTAGACACCCCGGAAGCAGCAGCAGAAGCTTGCGACAAAATCGGCGGCAGCGAGTGGGTTGTCAAAGCCCAGGTCCACGCCGGTGGTCGCGGTAAAGCGGGCGGCGTCAAGCTGGTTCGCAACAAAGAAGACGCCAAGGCCTTCGCACAGCAGTGGCTGGGCAAGCGTCTGGTGACTTACCAGACTGACGCCAATGGTCAGCCAGTCACCAAGATCCTGGTTGAATCGTGCACTGATATCGCTAAAGAGCTGTACCTGGGCGCTGTCGTTGACCGTTCGAGCCGTCGCATCGTGTTCATGGCTTCCACCGAAGGTGGCGTGGACATCGAGAAAATCGCTCACGACACTCCAGAAAAAATTCTGAAGGCCACTATCGATCCACTGGTTGGCGCTCAGCCATTCCAGGGTCGCGAGCTGGCGTTCCAACTGGGTCTGGAAGGCAAGCAAGTTGCCCAGTTCGCCAAGATCTTCGTTGGTCTGGCCAAACTGTTCCAGGATCACGATCTGGCCCTGCTGGAAGTGAACCCGCTGGTGATCAAGGCTGACGGCGATCTGCACTGCCTGGACGCCAAGATCAACATCGACGCCAACGCCATGTACCGTCAGCCTAAGCTGAAGACTTTCCACGATCCGTCGCAAGACGATCCGCGCGAAGCGCACGCTGCCAAGTTCGAACTGAACTACGTAGCCCTGGAAGGCAACATCGGCTGCATGGTCAACGGTGCCGGCCTGGCCATGGGTACCATGGACATCGTCAACCTGCACGGCGGCAAGCCAGCCAACTTCCTCGACGTAGGTGGTGGTGCTACCAAAGAGCGCGTGACCGAAGCATTCAAAATCATTCTGTCCGACACCAACGTCGCTGCAGTACTGGTTAACATCTTCGGCGGCATCGTTCGTTGCGACATGATTGCCGAAGGCATCATCGGCGCCGTGAAAGAAGTCGGCGTGAAAATCCCGGTTGTTGTTCGCCTTGAAGGCAACAACGCTGAGCTGGGCGCTAAAGTACTGGCAGAAAGCGGTTTGAATATCATCGCTGCTACCAGCCTGACCGACGCTGCTCAACAAGTTGTCAAAGCTGCGGAGGGCAAATAATGAGCGTCCTGATCAATAAAGACACCAAAGTTATCTGCCAGGGTATTACCGGTTCGCAAGGTAGTTTCCACACCCAGCAAGCCATCGAATACGGCACCAAGATGGTTGGTGGCGTAACTCCGGGCAAAGGCGGTACCGAGCACCTGGGTCTGCCAGTGTTCAACACCGTCAAAGACGCAGTAGCTGCCACTGGCGCTACCGCCAGCGTGATCTACGTTCCGGCTCCTTTCTGCAAGGACTCGATCCTGGAAGCAGCGTTCGGCGGCATCAAGCTGATCGTCTGCATCACCGAAGGCATTCCTACCCTGGACATGCTGGACGCTAAAGTTAAGTGCGACGAGCTGGGTGTTACCCTGATCGGCCCTAACTGCCCAGGCGTGATCACCCCAGGCGAATGCAAGATCGGCATCATGCCAGGTCACATTCACTTGCCAGGCAAGGTCGGTATCGTTTCGCGTTCCGGCACCCTGACCTACGAAGCTGTGAAGCAGACCACTGACGCCGGTTTCGGTCAGTCGACTTGCGTCGGCATCGGTGGTGACCCGATCCCGGGTTCGAACTTCATCGACATCCTGAAGCTGTTCCAGGAAGACCCGAAGACCGAAGCGATCGTGATGATCGGCGAGATCGGCGGTTCGGCTGAAGAAGAAGCGGCTGCCTACATCAAGGCACACGTGACCAAGCCGGTTGTTTCCTACATCGCTGGTGTGACTGCTCCTCCGGGCAAGCGCATGGGCCATGCTGGCGCAATCATCTCTGGCGGCAAAGGCACTGCAGACGAGAAATTCGCTGCGCTGCAAGACGCAGGCGTAAAAACCGTGCGTTCGCTGGCAGACATCGGCAAGGCCCTGGCCGAGCTGACCGGTTGGGCTGTCAAGTAAGCCTCGTGCTTGACTGACGCTTCACCAGACAAAGGCCACCTTCGGGTGGCCTTTGTTGTTTCTGAAGATCAAAAGATCGCAGCCTTCGGCAGCTCCTACAGATGATCCTGTGCAGGAGCTGCCGAAGGCTGCGATCTTTTGATCTTTGCTTTGTTTATGAAATTTAAATGCGTAAACGCGACACGGACACGTCGTGTATCGGATAGTTCGCCCTCAAACAGTGCGTTTGTCAGACAAATTCGTTAGGCTAGCAGCCATTTTTGCGTCTGCCGCCCACAAGGCATGCAACGCGCTAAACGGGTCAGTCTTATACGGACTGACAGCATTTCCCTAACCCCACAGGGAAATCCCCCTCTAAATTCCGATTCAGTAGTGTGGTATTTCCTTAATGAAAGTTTTGAAAGGTCAGGACATCCTGGCACTGGGCTTTATGACATTTGCCCTGTTCGTCGGGGCCGGCAACATCATTTTCCCGCCTATCGTCGGCCTGCAGTCCGGACCTAATGTCTGGATGGCGGCGCTGGGCTTCCTGATCACGGCCGTCGGTCTGCCGGTGGTCACCGTCGTCGCCCTGGCCAAGGTCGGTGGTGCGATGGATGCGCTGAGCAGCCCGATCGGCAAGATCGCCGGTGGTGTGCTCGCCGCGGCATGCTACCTGGCGGTCGGCCCGCTGTTCGCCACCCCGCGGACCGCGACCGTGTCGTTCGAAGTGGGTCTGGCGCCGCTGACCGGCGAAAGCCCTCTGGCGCTGTTCCTCTACAGCTCGGTGTACTTCCTGCTGGTGTTCTTCATCTCGCTGTATCCGGGCCGTCTGCTCGATACCGTGGGGCGTTTCCTCGCGCCATTGAAGATCATCGCCCTGGCGGTACTCGGCATCGCCGCGTTCGCCTTGCCGGCCGGTGATATCGGTCAGGCCACACCTGAATACGTCGCGGCACCGTTCTCCCAGGGCTTCATCAATGGTTACCTGACCATGGATACCCTCGGCGCGCTGGTGTTCGGTATCGTCATCGTCAACGCGATCCGCTCCCGTGGCGTCGAGTCGCCTGCGCTGATCACCCGTTACGCGATCATTGCCGGCCTCATCGCCGGTGTCGGTCTGGCGCTGGTGTACATCAGCCTGTTCCGCCTCGGCTCCGGCAGCCACGAAGTCGCGGTCGGTGCCACCAACGGTGCGGCGGTGCTGCATGCTTACGTGCAACACACCTTCGGTTCGCTGGGCAGCGGTTTCCTCGCGGTGCTGATCTCGCTGGCGTGCCTGGTGACGGCGGTCGGTCTGACCTGCGCCTGCGCCGAATACTTCAGCCGCGTGCTGCCACTGTCCTACAAGACCCTGGTGATCATCCTTGCCGCGTTTTCGCTGCTGGTGTCGAACCTGGGCCTGACCAAGCTGATCGCGTTCTCGATCCCGGTGCTGACCGCGATCTACCCGCCATGCATCGTTCTGGTAGCTCTGAGCTTCTGCAAGGACTTCTGGCATGAACACGGTCGGATCCTCGGCCCGGTCATGCTGGTATCGTTCCTGTTCGGCACCATCGACGCGCTCAAGGGCGCCGGTCTGGCTGACTGGATGCCGTCGCAGCTGTCGCACCTGCCGCTGAGTGAGCAGGGTCTGGCGTGGCTGGTGCCATGCGTGATGACCCTGGTGGTCGCCGTGGTCTGCGATCGCCTGCTGGGCAAGCGCAGCGAAGCCGTTGCCTGACGTTGCCTGACCCGCCACAAGCGGGTCTTCAGCGCTTAAACAGAAATGCCCCGTATCAATCGATACGGGGCATTTTTTATGGGTGTCAGGCAGTGTCTTTTTTCGCGAGCTAACGTCGAAGCACTGCCGAACTCCTAATGTGGGAGCGAGCCTGCTCGCGAAAGCGTTGTGTCAGCCGCAATCAATGTTGTGTGATACGCCGCTTTCGCGAGCAGGCTCGCTACCACAGGTAGCATCCATACTCCACAGGGAATTGCATGTCGTTCATCCAAGCCAATCTGATCCACCTGCTGGCCGCGCTCTGGTTTGTCATTTGCTGGGGCGGCTACACCCGTTATGCGTCGTGGAAGGCCCGCGATACCGCGTGTCTGGCCAGTGTGCTGCACCTGTACCGCGAAGACTGGATGCGCCGCATGCTCCTGCGTGACAACCGTATCGCCGACGCCAGCGTGATCGGCAATCTTGAGCGCAACGCCTCGTTCTTCGCCTCCAGCACCCTGATCATCCTCGCCGGCATTCTCACCGTGCTCGGTGCATCCGAGCGCGCCGTGTCGTTGCTGGCGGATATCCCGATGGTGCAGCAGGCATCGCAGGGCATGTCGGAGATCAAGTTGCTCTGTCTGGCGCTGGTGTTCGTCTATGCGTTCTTCACGTTCAGCTGGTGCATGCGTCAGTACAACTTTGCTGCGGTGCTGGTCGGTTCCGCGCCGATGATCGGTGAGCGTCAGGTCTCGGAGCAGGAGCGCAAGGCGTTCGCACTGCGGGCGGCGCGAGTGATTTCGATGGCGGCGAACCAGTTCAACTTCGGTCTGCGTTCTTATTACTTCGGCATGAGCATGCTGGCGTGGTTTGTCAGCCCGTGGCTGTTCATGTTGATGAGTGCCGGGGTGGTCATCGTGTTGTACCGTCGCGAGTTTCATTCCGACGTGCTCGATGTGATGGTCTATACCCCTACAGAGGCGCCATTGCCCGAAACCAATAAAGAGGCCGCTTGATGAGTATTCCGTTCTGGTGTGTGTTTATCAGTGCATTGTTGATCTACATCGCGCGCATGCCGGTGGGTAAAGCCATGAAAGAGCAGGGTGGTTACAACAACCATCTACCGCGCCAACAGCAGGCGCAACTCACTGGCTATGGCGCGCGGGCGCTGGCGGCACACCAGAACTGCATCGAAGCGTTCATCCTGTTCGCCGTGGGTGTGCTGATGGCGCACACCACGCAAACCCAAGGCTGGTTGATCGATGCGCTGGCGATCATCTTTGTGATCGCGCGAATTCTTTACGTGTGGTTATACCTGGCGGATAAGCCATCCCTGCGCAGCCTGGTGTGGCTGGTCGGCCTGATCTGCAGTTTGTTGCTGATGATTAGTCCGACTTTTAGAACCGTATTGCTCTAAGAAAGCCTCTAAGCCAAGACTGACAAAAAATCACAGGCAAAAGAAAACCCGCACTTGGCGGGTTTTCTTTTTCTGCATCAAGTCGCAATTATTGCTTCTTGGCAGCTTCTTCCTGAGCAGCTTGATTCGATTCAGCCTGAGCTTTGGCAGCTTCGGCGTTTTCTTTTGCTGCGTCGTTCACTTTATCCTGAGCTTTGTTCATGTCTTGCTGAGCTTGCTCAGCATGTTGGTTTGCATCTTGAGCTTTGTCCTCGGATTTTTTATCGCAGGCAGCGAGACCGAGGGAAGCGGTCAACATCAAGGCAATAGCTAAAGTCTTACGCATGGGGTGTTTCTCCTTATGGAAAATAACTACTGGCCTTAAGAGCGCAGCGCCAAAGGTTAAGTTCCTCATTTCGTTCAGATATATAAGTTTGTTTTTTAGTGGAACTTTTGCAGCATTTCCTACTACTGGCAAAAGGCTCTGACGAGAGTAATTATCAAATGGCTGAAAACCCCGTTTTTGAGCGCGCGACACGATTTCTTTCGGCCCTGCGCCATTGTCAGGTGCTCGGTTTGACGGTACACAGCGCCAGCAGCGAAGGGCTGACGGTGAGGTTGCCGTACAACGCGCAAATCGTCGGCAATCCACAGACCGGGGTCATCCACGGCGGCGCCATTACCTCGCTGATGGACACCGCGTGCGGCATGTCCACGTTGTGCGTGCTGGCGGAGTTCGAAGTCTGCCCGACCCTGGACCTGCGTATCGACTACATGCACGCCGCCGAGCCGAACAAGGACGTCTATGGCTTTGCCCAGTGTTACCGGGTCACCACCGATGTGATCTTCGCTCGTGGCTTTGCTTATCAGGATGACCCGAATCAGCCGATCGCCCATGTCGTCGGCACTTTCATGCGCATGGGCAAAAACCTGAAAGGCACCCAGGGATTTGCCGGCAAGGTCAAAGGAGAGAATCGATGAGCGATGACTGGAAGCAACAGCTGCTGCTGGCTCACGCTCAGGGCGATTACGCGCCGTTGCTGCGGATAATTCCTTACGCCGGGCTGATCGGCGTCGAATGTTCCCGGGTCGGCGATGAATTGCTGTTCAAGCTGCCGGCGAACAAGGACAACATTGGTAACCCTTTATTGCCGGCGATCCATGGCGGGGTGATTGCCGGGTTCATGGAGCTGGCAGCCGCGTTGCATTTGCTGATCTTCACCGGTTCGCCCGGGGTGCCGAAGATCATCGACTTTTCTCTGGATTATCTGCGCGCCGGGCAGTTTCGCGACACTTGGGCCAAATGTCAGGTCTGTCGCCAGGGGCGGCGCGTGGCCAACGTCGCCATCACGGCCTGGCAAAGCACCGAGAGCGAACCGATTGCCACCGCCCGCGCACATTTCAAAATCGATGAGCCCTTGAAATCCTGAACGCTGCCCCCAACTCAGTGAACAACCCGCCGCCGACCCCTCTGGATCGCGGCCACTGCCATCTGATTGGAGTTTGATGACCATGAGTGTGGAAACTCAAAAGGAAACCCTGGGCTTCCAGACCGAGGTAAAGCAGCTGCTGCACCTCATGATCCATTCGCTGTATTCCAACAAGGAAATCTTCCTTCGCGAATTGATCTCGAACGCCTCTGACGCTGTCGACAAGCTGCGCTTCGAAGCCCTGGCCAAGCCTGAGTTGCTCGAAGGTGGCGCTGAACTGAAAATCCGTGTGAGCTTCGACAAGGACGCCAAGACCGTCACCCTCGAAGACAACGGTATCGGCATGAACCGTGACGATGTGATCACCCACCTGGGGACCATCGCCAAGTCGGGCACCGCCGATTTCATGAAGAATCTCTCGGGCGATCAGAAGAAAGATTCGCACCTGATCGGCCAATTCGGTGTCGGCTTCTACTCGGCGTTCATCGTTGCCGACCAGGTTGATGTGTATTCCCGTCGCGCCGGCACTCCTGCCAGCGAAGGCGTGCACTGGTCGTCGAAAGGCGAGGGCGAGTTCGAAGTCGCCACCATCGACAAGCCAGAGCGCGGCACCCGTATCGTCCTGCACCTGAAGTCCGCTGAAGACGAGTTCGCCGACGGCTGGCGTCTGCGCAACATCATCAAGAAATACTCCGACCATATCGCGCTGCCGATCGAGCTGCCGAAAGAAGTCACTGCCGCTGAAGGCGAAGAGCAGCCTGCCGTTGAATGGGAAACCGTCAACCGCGCCAGCGCCCTGTGGACCCGTCCGCGCACTGAAGTGAAGGACGAGGAATATCAGGAGTTCTACAAGCACATCGCTCACGACTTCGAAAACCCGCTGGCCTGGAGCCACAACAAGGTCGAAGGCAAGCTCGAATACAGCTCGCTGCTGTACGTGCCGGCCCGCGCGCCGTTCGACCTGTACCAGCGTGAAGCGCCGAAAGGCTTGAAGCTGTACGTGCAGCGCGTGTTCGTGATGGATCAGGCCGAGTCGTTCCTGCCGCTGTACCTGCGCTTCATCAAGGGCGTGGTCGATTCCAACGACCTGTCGCTGAACGTGTCGCGGGAAATCCTGCAGAAAGATCCGATCATCGACTCGATGAAGTCGGCGCTGACCAAGCGCGTGCTGGACATGCTGGAAAAACTGGCGAAGAACGAGCCTGAGCAATACAAGGGCTTCTGGAAAAACTTCGGTCAGGTCATGAAAGAAGGCCCGGCAGAAGATTTCGCCAACAAGGAAAAAATTGCCGGTCTGCTGCGTTTCGCATCGACCCAAGGCGACGACGGCGAGCAAGTTGTCGGTCTGGCTGACTACCTGGCGCGCGCCAAGGAAGGTCAGGACAAGATCTACTACCTCACCGGAGAAACCTACGCGCAGGTCAAGAACAGCCCGCACCTGGAAGTCTTCCGCAAGAAAGGCATCGAAGTGCTGCTGCTGACCGATCGCATCGACGAGTGGCTGATGAGCTACCTCAGCGAATTCGACGGAAAGACCTTTGTCGACGTGGCACGCGGTGACCTTGATCTGGGCAACCTGGACTCGGAAGAGGACAAGAAAGCTGCAGAAGAAGTCGCCAAGTCCAAAGAAGGTCTGGTCGAGCGCCTGAAAACCGCGCTGGGCGACTCCGTTGCCGAGGTTCGCGTCTCTCACCGTCTGACCGATTCGCCAGCCATTCTGGCCATCGGCGAACAGGACCTGGGCCTGCAAATGCGCCAGATCCTCGAAGCCAGCGGGCAGAAAGTGCCGGAGTCAAAGCCGATTTTCGAATTCAACCCGAGCCACCCGCTGATCGAGAAACTCGACGGCGAGCAGAACGAAGGGCGTTTTGGCGACCTGTCGCACATCCTCTTCGATCAGGCCGCTCTGGCGGCTGGCGAAAGCTTGAAAGACCCGGCCGCGTACGTGACCCGTCTGAACAAGCTGCTGGTTGAGCTGTCAGCCTAATCACGATGTAGAAAAACCCGCTTCGGCGGGTTTTTTCATTCTGGTGTTTAACTAATCAGGAGTCAGAAATGAGCCAAGTTACTGTACGTTCCGTGGTCTATCAGCTGGATGGCCAGCCCTATGAAGGTCGTCTGGCGTTCGACGCCGAGCACAAGGGCGCGCGCCCGGGCCTGCTGATGGCGCCGAACTGGATGGGCGTCAGCGCCGGGGCGGAAGAGATCGCCAAATCGGTCGCGGCCAAGGGCTACATGGTGTTGATTGCTGACGTGTATGGCCAGGCAGTACGTCCGCAGAACGCTGACGAGGCCGGCGCGGCGATGATGCCGCTGAAGAACGACCGCGCACTGCTGCGCAAGCGCATGCAGGCAGCGTTCGAGCAGTTGCAGCAGCAGGGTGAGGCGGCAGTCGATACATCGAAGCTTGCGGTGTTCGGTTTCTGCTTTGGTGGTTGCTGTGCGCTGGATCTGGCCCGTACCGGTGCGCCAGTGAAGGCTGCGGTGTCGTTCCATGGCACGCTGGATTCGCCGAACCCGGCGGATGCCAAGAACATCAAGGGTTCAGTGTTGGTGTTGCACGGTGCTTCCGATCCATTGGTGCCGAAAGAGCAATTGCCGGCGTTCGAAGAAGAAATGAACGCGGCGAAGGTCGATTGGCAGTTGCTCAGCTATGGCGGTGCGGTGCATTCGTTCACCGATCCGCATGCCAATGTCCCGGGCAAGATGATGTACGACGCGAAGACTGCCAAGCGTGCGTTCAAGTCGATGCATGATTTGCTGGAAGAAGTGTTTAACGGCTGATTGTGCAGTCAGGTATTGACTCGATCGGTGCCTGATCTGGCCTCATCGCTGGCAAGCCAGCTCCCACAGTGTTCGATTGGTTTGCTGGATATTTGTCCGGCGCTAAACCTGTGGGAGCTGGCTTGCCAGCGATGGCTGACTAACAGGCGACACAGAGCTAAGGCAATTCAATCCGCTCGACTTCCCCCAGCACCGTCGGCCAATCCCCGGCCGCCCACTTACGCCGCGCCTCATCGATTGCCGCCGGATCGCTCGCAACGAAATTCCAGTTGATTCGCCGAGGCCCGTCCAGCGCTGCGCCGCCAAACACCACCGCGTGTACATCACCCTCGGCAAACAGGCTCATCTGTTCCCCGGCCGGCAACACCGCCAGCGCATGGGGTTCGAGAGGCTCACCATTCAACTGCGCATCGCCACTCAGCACATAAATCGCGCGCTCTGCGTGCTCGGTCGGGATCAGCAAAGTAGTCGCGGTCTGCATCTTTACTTCGGCGTACAGCGTAGGAGAAAGCACCGGCACCGGTGATTCCAGGCAAAAGCCTGACCCGGCAATCATCCGAATCTGCACGCCAAGGTTATCGCTGACCGGTAAGGTTGCCGCCGGGTGATGGCTGTAATGTCCCGGGCCTTGCTCGTGATCCTTGGGCGAGGCCAGCCAGATCTGCAGGCCGTGCATGGTGAAGCTTTGCTCCCACAACGGCTCGGGCGTGCGCTCGACGTGGGCAATCGCACTGCCGGCGGTCATCCAGCTGACATCGCCGGCGCTGACCACCTGATCGGAGCCGAGGCTGTCCTTGTGCTGGATCTGCCCTTCGAAGAGGTAGGTCAGGGTCGACAGACCAATGTGCGGATGCTGTCGGATGTTCATGCCTTTGCCCGTCGGATAAACCGTTTCGAGCATGTGGTCGAAAAACACGAAAGGCCCGACGCTACGGCATTTGGCTGACGGCAGCGGGCGCAGGATCGGCTGGCCTTCGACGTCTTCGGCGCGCGGGCGGATGATCAGTGGTTGCGTATCCATGGTGCATTCCAGGCTGAGCGGGTGATGCCAGAAGCATAACCCGCCGCTGGCAAGAGGGTGATTACTGGCTGTCGAAGCCTTGTGGGGCGTGGGTTTCGATGCTGACGTCGGTGGTGGTCATCAGTTTGTGTATCGGGCAGCGATCGGCGACGCGCAGCAGTTCTTCACGCTGGGCATCGGTGAGGACGCCCTTGAGGGTAAGCGTCACGTGCAGGGCGTATTTGCCTTTTTGCTCTTCGCTGTTGTCGCGTTTGACCTCGACACCCACGCCGGTCAGCGGGATGTCTTTCTTCTTTGCGTACATCTTCAGGGTCAGTGCCTTGCAGGCACCGAGCGCGGCGTCGAAGTAGTCGTGTGGCTCGGGGGCCGAGCCCTCGCCGCCGGCAGACTTCGGCACGTCGGCAAACAATTCGTGGTCATCGATCTGTACGGTGTGACGAAAACCTTCGGCGGAGACGGTATTGACGGTAACAGTCATGGCAACCTCACTGGCAGTAGGAAAAAGTCGTGCGATCAAAAAAGGACCTTGCAGTTATAGAGCATTCCTACAGAGCCGCGTTCCACTTTCCTGCAGGATGAACCCTTGTCATCGGCTCAGGGTCTAGGCTATGCCTACCTGCCGGAGATTACTTGTGTCCTTGTTTCGTTTGAGTCTTGCCTGCCTGCTGGCATTTGCCGGTAGCGCCAGCGCCCGCGATTACACCTACAGCGATGCGCACTTGCACTACGTGGATTTTTTCCAGGAAACCGCCGGCATGGCGAAATTGCTCACGGCCATGCAGGACAATTCCATCGACCATGTGATGATTTCCGGGATTCCCGTGGCGAAGAAATGGCATGAGGACGAACCCAAGCGTCCGCGTTATTACGCCGGCGATGATGCCGATGCCTACTGGTACAGCGCCACCGACGTGATCGTTGCCGATGCCGTGCAAAAGCTGACTCCGGAGCAGCGTCAGCACTTTCATCCGTTCCTGTCGGGCTTCAACCCCAATGACAAGAACTCCGCCGCGCACATTCAGCGCATGCTCGATCTGTATCCGGGGCTGTGGCAGGGCATTGGTGAAGTGTTCACCCGCCATGATGACTTGACGGCGTTGACCGCCGGCGACACGCCACGGGCCAATAATGAGGCGATGAAGCGCATTTATCACCTGGCCGCCGAAAACGATTTGCCGGTGATGCTGCATTCCAACATCACTTCCAAGCGTGAGAAAAATCCGCTGTACCTGAAGGAAGTCGAGGAACCGCTGCGTAATCATCCGCACACGCGGTTCATCTGGGCGCACGCCGGCACCAGCGCGGAAATTCATCGGCACCAGACGCAACTGGATTTTCTCCTGCCCACGGTGAGTCGGATGCTTGAGGCTTATCCGAATCTGTACATCGATCTGTCGTGGAGCATGCTCACACCGTACCTGCTGGACGAGCAGGGCAAGCCGCGCGCCGAATGGCTGGCCTTGGTCGAGAAATACCCTGATCGGTTCATGATCGGCTCGGATGTTGTAGGCCGTTTCACCAAGCTCGGTCAGGAAATGCGCAGCTTCACGCCGTTCCTTGATGCCTTGCCTGAAGAAGTTGCGCATAAGGTCGCCCGGGATAACTTCCTGGCGATATTGCCGCGAACAGCGGCAAAGTCCGGGAAACCGCGCTGAATCGTTAATGCCGAGGGTTCGAAGTATCAAGGCCTTTTGATATCACCTTTTGGTCTTACGCAAATTTTCGCCGGGCCGATACCTTCTAAAGCAACCAGCTGCAGGGTTGATGCAGCGCTTTTGGAAGGAACCAGAGTCATGAGCATCCGTAGTCTCAATATCGCGCCGCGAGCCGGCCTGGGTTTTGGTGTGTTGGCGCTGATGGTGTTTGCCCTGGGGGCGTTCGCCCTGCTGCAAATGGCGAACATGCGCGCCCAGTCTGATGAGGTCGACAACAACTGGCTGCCGAGCGTGATGGCGGTCGGCGAGATGAGTCAGGACATGTTGCGCCTGCGTGCGCTGACCATGCGCCTGCTGCTCAATCGTGACCCGCAGGCGCTGGCGCAGAATGTCGCCAAGCTCAATGATCTGCGCGGTGTCTTGAGCGAAGCCCAACAACGCTATGACGTGTTGATCGTGCTGCCCGAAGAGCGCAAGTTGTTCGACCGCTTCAAGGTTGCCGAGCACAAGTACCTGGAGTTTCAGGCGCAGGTCATGCAATTGTCCGCGCAGAATCGGGTGGAGGAGGCGGCGGCGATTCTCAACGGTGAAATGAGCCCGTTGGCCGACGACATGGCGGCCACCCTGAAGGAGTTGGTCGAGCTGAACAAGCACAACGCCAACCTTGCCACCGAAGCTGCGCGCCTGGTCTTCATCAATTCGCGGGTGTGGGTGGGGGTAATGATCGGCATCACCGCGCTGATCACCATCGGTCTTGCATTGCTGTTGACGCGCAGCATCGTCCTGCCGCTGGCGCAATCACTGGGCGTGGCGGAAGTGGTGGCCGGCGGTGATCTGACGGGCGATATCAACATCTCCGGCAAGGACGAACCGGCGCGGCTGCTGCAGGCGCTGAAAAGCATGCAGCACAACCTGCGCGACACCATCCGGCAGATTTCCGAGTCGTCCAGCCAGTTGGCGTCGGCCTCGGAGGAACTGAGTTGCGTCACCGAGGACGCCACGCGCGGGCTGCACCAGCAAAGCCTGGAGATCGAGCAGGCCGCCACGGCGGTCAATCAGATGACCGCTGCCGTGGAAGAGGTCGCGAGCAACGCCGTGGCGACTTCCGAGGCGTCGCGCGAGTCTGACCGGATTGCCCAGCATGGGCGCGAGCAGGTCAACCAGACGGTGACTTCGATCCAGTCCCTGGCTGACGACGTCACGTCCAATGCAACGCAGGTCGAGGATCTGGCGCAGAAGGTTCACGGCATCAGCAAAGTGCTCGACGTGATCCGCTCGATTGCCGAGCAGACCAATCTGCTGGCACTGAACGCAGCGATTGAGGCGGCGCGGGCCGGGGATGCCGGGCGTGGCTTCGCGGTGGTGGCCGATGAGGTGCGGGCGCTGGCCCATCGCACCCAGCAATCGACCCAGGAAATCGAGCAGATGATCGGTGGCATCCAGCAGGGCACCGATTCGGCGGTCAGTTCGATGCAACAGAGCAGCGTCCGCGCCAATTCGACTCTGGAACTGGCCAAGGCTGCGGGTTTGGCGCTGGAGGAAATTGCCTCGGCGTTCACCTTGATCAACGAGCGCAACCTGGTGATCGCCAGCGCCTCGGAGGAGCAGGCAGCGGTGGCGCGGGAGGTGGACCGCAACCTGATGAACATCCGCGATCTGGCGATGCAGACGTCGGCGGGGGCAAATCAGACCAGTGCGGCAAGCCAGGAGCTGTCGCGGCTGGCGGTGGATTTGAACAATATGGTGGCCAGATTTTCGGTCTGAGCTGACCCTTGAAGATCGAGCTGAACCCTGTGGGAGCGAGCCTGCTCGCGAAAGCGGTGTATCAGCCATATACAAGTCGGCTGAACTGACGCCTTCGCGAGCAGGCTCGCTCCCACAGGGGATATGTGTCGTCGCGGAAATCGCAGGCACAAAAAAGCCCCGCATCTGCGGGGCTTTTCGTTGTAGCGGCGGATCAGCTGCCTTTAACGGTTTTGCCGTTGACCGTACCGTCCTGGAGCATGATGTTGTACTCCTTGCCGTCGGTTTCAACCTGTTGCAGGCGGACCAGCAGGTAATCCCAGTCCTTGGCGAACCACAGCACCGTGATGCGCTTGCTTTGTGTCGGGTCACGCACGCGCTCGACCTTGATTGCATCGATCTTGCCGGCCTTGGTGTCGACTTTCTCGGCACCCAGTACACGGAAGTCATAGGTGTCGACTTCACCGTCGTCGACCACCTGATAGCTCATGGTCTTTTTGCCGGCGGCCACGTCATGCTGCAGCGCCAGCTGATAGGTCGACTTGTCGACCATGCCACGGTTCAGCGGGATCTTCACCGCGTCGCCCCGGTCAGTGCCGGTGACCATCTTGCTGTTCCAGTCGAAGTCCAGATCAGCCTTTTTCGCTTTGCCCAGACCACCACGTTCGAAGTGGTAGGACTGTGGCAGCAGGGTGTCCTTGTCCAGGGTCAGCGTGCTTTCTTCGGTCAGGCTGGCGATCATCATCGACGCCTTGAAGCTGAGTTTCCAGACGCCGTTGGCTTCCTTGGTCAGGCTGCGTTCGGCGGTGCCGCTCATGGGCAACTGTTTCCAGTCGGCGGTGTAGCTGGCGGAGAACGGTTGAAGGTCTGCCGCCTGCGCGAAAGGCAGGGCGAGCAGAGCGCAAGCGAAGAGCAGGGCGCGACGCATAAAATCTCCTAGTGTCGAATCAAGTGGCCGCTGGCCGCGAGTAACTGGCCATCCAGTAAAGCACCTTGCTTACCGAGTGCCAGTCGGCCTTCGGCAAACCAGCGTACAGCCATCGGGTAGATCAGGTGTTCCTGGACATGCACTCGCTGCGCAAGTGTCTGCGGCGTGTCGTGCAACTCTACCGGTATTACTGCCTGTACGACCAGTGGTCCACCATCGAGTTCCTCGGTGACGAAGTGCACGGAGCAGCCGTGCTCCGCATCGCCGGCCTCCAGCGCGCGCTGATGAGTGTGTAACCCTTTGTATTTGGGCAGCAGCGACGGGTGGATATTGAGCAGGCGACCCTGGTAGTGACGCACGAAATCAGCGCTGAGAATGCGCATGAAGCCGGCCAGTACCACGAGTTTCGGTTTGAATTCGTCGATCAGTTCGATCAGGGCAGCATCGAAGGCCTCGCGCCCTTCGAAAGCCTTGTGATCCAGCGAGCGGGTGGCGATACCCGCGTCACTGGCGCGTTGCAGGCCATAGGCGTCGGCGCGGTTGGAAATCACCGCAGCGATGCGGACCGGGCTGTCGCCGGTCCGCGTGCTGTCGATCAGAGCCTGCAAGTTACTGCCGGTGCCGGACAACAGCACCACGACATCACAGGTTGCGGACATTAATGAGCCTTAAGGTTCTGCAGATCAACCTGGGCAGCGCCTTCGGCAGCGGCAGCGATCTGGCCGATGACCCAAGGCTGTTCGCCGGCGTCACGCAGGGTGTTCAGGGCCACTTCAACGTGCTCCTGAGCCACGCAGATCACCATGCCCACGCCGCAGTTCAGTACGCGGTGCATTTCGGTCTCGTCGACGTTGCCTTTCTCTTGCAGCCAGTCGAAGACCGCCGGGCGAGTCCAGCTGGCCACGTCAACCACGGCCTGAGCGCCTTTTGGCAGAACGCGCGGAATGTTGTCCAGCAGGCCGCCACCGGTGATGTGGGCCATGGCTTTGACCGCGCCGGTGTCTTTGATCAGCTTGAGCAGCGGCTTCACGTAGATGCGGGTCGGAGCCATCAGCAGTTCGGTCAGTGGCTTGCCGTCGAGCTGAACGGTTTCAATGTCGGCACCCGACACTTCGATGATCTTGCGGATCAGCGAGTAGCCGTTCGAGTGCGGGCCGGACGATGGCAGGGCGATCAGTGCGTCACCGGTGGCGACTTTCGAGCCGTCGATGATTTCGGCTTTTTCCACGACGCCGACGCAGAAACCGGCCAGGTCGTAGTCTTCGCCTTCGTACATGCCAGGCATTTCAGCGGTTTCGCCGCCGACCAGCGAGCAGCCAGCCAGTTCGCAGCCTGCACCGATACCGGTGACCACGGTGGCAGCTACGTCGACGTTCAGCTTGCCGGTGGCGTAGTAGTCGAGGAAGAACAGCGGTTCTGCGCCGCACACCACCAGATCGTTGACGCACATGGCGACCAGGTCCTGGCCGATGCTGTCGTGCTTGTTCAGGTTCAGCGCCAGGCGCAGCTTGGTGCCGACGCCATCAGTACCGGAAACCAGCACCGGCTGTTTGTAACCGGCCGGGATCTCGCAGAGGGCGCCGAAACCGCCCAGGCCGCCCATGACTTCCGGGCGCGCAGTGCGCTTGGCGACGCTCTTGATGCGTTCGACCAATGCTTCACCGGCGTCGATGTCTACACCGGCGTCCTTGTAGCTCAGGGAGGGTTGCTTGCTCATGATCCAGGCCTTTAGGGGAGGGGATTCAGGGGTAACGACCGAGTTCAGCGGGAACATCGAAATCGAGAGGGCGATGGCCTTACGCGAATTTCGGGGTGCCCGGCTGTTGCCGGTCTGCGAAGGCGCGCGATTTTATCAGGCTTGAGGGGCAGCGGCCATCCTCGCGCCGACGGGCAGGGGCATAATCGACTGAAATTTTTTGCAATTGTGCCGGGCGGCTGCCTGTATAAGGTGTGCCGATTAACCGTCTATCGTTATCACTGTGCAAAAACTTACCGCTAGCGTGTGAATGTTTTGCGATGGCAGATTGTCACAGCCTTGCTTAACCGGTTCACGCGGCCTGTTCCAGCCGCTCCTGTCGACGGGAATTTTCCATGCGTTTTTGTAAATTGTTGGTTGTGGGTTGTTTGTCGTTGGTCAGCCTGGCGAGTCATGCCGAAAACCTCAAAGGTCTCTATCAAGTGCGCCAGCCAGTCAGCAGTCAGGCGCCGGAAGAGCGTGACCGCGCCACTCAGGCGGCACTGGATACGCTGGTGTTGCGCCTGACCGGTGACCCCAAGGCTCCGCAGAATCCGGGGCTGGCAGCGATTCGCAAGGATCCGCAGCAGATCATCAGTCAGTTCGGTTTCGATGCCGGGCCGCCGGAGGTGCTCAAGGTCGATTTCGATCCGGCCACCACCGAGCAGGCGCTGCGTCGCGCCGGGCTGTCATTGTGGGGGGCGAGTCGGCCGTCGATTCTGAGCTGGTGGCTGAACGATTCGACTGAAGGTTCGAGCCTGGTCGGCGACGGTCAGGCAGCGGCTGCACCATTGCGTTCTGCGGCTCAGCATCGCGGCTTGCCGCTGCGTCTGCCGCTGGCGGATCTGAGTGAGCAACTGGTGGCTACCGCACCAGTGCTGGATGGCACCGATCCCGCGCCATTGCGCGGCGCTTCGGAGCGTTACGGCGCGGATGCGTTGCTGGCGGTGCATGCGCACGAAGAGGGCGGGCAGTGGCAGGCCAAGTGGCATCTGTGGCTGGGTGATCAGAAAGAGGCCGGCAGTGTGCAGGGCGCCGACCAGGCTGCCGTGGCCGATGCGGTGATGCTGGCGGTGGCCGAGCGTCTGGCGCCGCGCTTTGTCGCCAAGCCTGGTGCTTCGGGCCAACAGACCCTGGAAGTGCAGGGCATGAATCTTGAGCATTACGCCACACTGCTGCGGTTACTCGAACCCTTCGGTGTGCGTCTGCAAAGTGTCGATGGTGATCGCATCGTGTATCGGGTCAACGGCAGTGCCGATCAGTTGCGCGCGCAGTTGTCGTTGGCGAAGTTGCAGGAGTTGCCGGCCGAAGCACCGACGCCAGTGGCAGCGCCGCAGCCAGCGGTGGCAGGTGCAGCGCCTGTTGCGGCTCCAGCGCCTGCACCGGTAGCACCTTCGTTGCGGTTTCGCTGGTAAGTCTTTCCTTATATAGAAGCAGTGGGAGTGGTAAATGGCCGATACGCGGCGTTGGTTCTGGCTCGGTGGGGTAGTCCTGCTTTGCGCGTTTGTGTGGTTGCTGCATCCGATCCTCACGCCGTTTCTGGTGGCGTTGCTGCTGGCGTATCTGTTCGATCCGCTGGTGGATCGGTTGGAGAAACTCGGTTTGTCGCGAACCTGGGGTGTGATCGCGGTGTTCGCCTTGTTCACTCTGATCGTCACCACGTTGCTGTTGGTGCTGGTGCCGATGCTTGCCAAGCAGTTGGTGCGTTTGTATGAGTTGGCGCCGCAAATGCTTGACTGGCTGCAGCACACGGCGCTGCCGTGGGCGCAATCGAAGCTGGGCCTGTCTGACGGCTTCTGGAAGTTCGACAAGGTCAAGGCGGCGATCAGCGAACACATGGGGCAGACCACTGACATCGTCGGTGTGGTGCTGAGTCAGGCGACGGCCTCGAGTCTGGCGCTGATCGGCTGGCTGGCGAATCTGGTGCTGATTCCAGTGGTGAGTTTTTATCTACTGCGCGACTGGGACGTGATGATGGCCAAGATCCGCAGCCTGTTGCCGCGTGATCGTGAAGAAACCATCGTCTCGCTCGCCGGTGAGTGCCACGAAGTGCTCGGCGCGTTCGTGCGCGGACAGTTGCTGGTCATGCTGGCGCTGGGCGTGATCTACGCAGCGGGTCTGATGATTGTTGGTCTGGAATTGGGGCTGTTGATCGGCCTGATCGCAGGCCTCGCGGCAATCGTGCCGTACATGGGTTTTGTGATCGGTATTGGCGCGGCGCTGATTGCCGGGCTGTTCCAGTTCGGTGGCGACCTGTACCCGATGATCGGCATCGTTGCGGTGTTCATGGTCGGGCAGGCGCTGGAAGGCATGGTGCTGACGCCGCTGCTGGTCGGCGACCGGATCGGCCTGCATCCGGTGGCGGTGATCTTCGCGATCCTGGCCGGCGGCGAGCTGTTCGGCTTTACCGGAGTGCTGCTGGCATTGCCGGTGGCGGCGGTGATCATGGTGCTGGTGCGTCACGTGCACGATTTGTACAAGGACTCGGATATTTACAGCGGGGCAGATGAGCCCGAGTTGTAATCCGATCACGGGCGGTCCGGCATTGTGCCGGGGTGGCCCGGGTTTTGCGGCGGGTTCGTTCGATACCGCGTCAGAGAAACTGTCATAAAACCAGCGTGTTAACGCAAACCTTTGATTTTGCTTGGGGTCTGTCGCATTGTGCGCTCAGCTTCACGGGTATAAACTTCGCAAACTTTACACAGAGGCCACTAACGGTTCCTTGAGAACTGTTCAGTCAGCATGAAACCGATTCAGCTGCCCCTAGGTGTGCGTCTGCGTGACGACGCCACCTTCATCAACTACTACCCAGGCGCCAATGCCGCTGCACTCGGCTATGTCGAGCGCCTATGCGAAGCCGACGCCGGCTGGACCGAAAGCCTCATCTACCTGTGGGGCAAGCATGGGGTAGGGCGTACGCATCTGTTGCAGGCGGCGTGTCTGCGTTTCGAGCAGATGGGTGAACCGGCGGTGTATCTGCCGCTGGCCGAGCTGATGGATCGTGGTATCGAAATCCTCGACAACCTTGAGCAGTACGAACTGGTCTGCCTGGATGACTTGCAGGTGATTGCCGGCAAGCCGGACTGGGAAGAGGCGATGTTTCATCTGTTCAACCGCCTGCGTGACAGCGGTCGACGTTTGCTGATTGCCGCTTCAACCTCGCCGCGCGAGCTGCCGGTGAAACTGGCTGACCTCAAATCGCGCCTGACCCTGGCGCTGATCTTCCAGATGCGGCCGCTCTCCGATGAAGACAAATTGCGTGCCCTGCAATTGCGCGCGTCGCGTCGCGGTCTGCATCTGACCGATGAAGTCGGACACTTTATTCTGACTCGCGGCACCCGCAGCATGAGTGCATTGTTCGACCTGCTCGAACAGCTGGATCAGGCCTCGCTGCAGGCGCAACGCAAGCTGACGATTCCGTTCCTGAAAGAGACCCTTGGTTGGTAGCCAGCCCTTGAAATACGAGGCTTTCAGCACGTTTCGACATATTTCAGGCGCCAGAAAATCCGCGTTTCCGCAACGCATGCAGACCGCGTATCGAGTCAAATGGGCTTAAGCGCTTAGATGTAAACGAGAAACCGGGAAGTCACAAAAAGATCGATTGAATTTGCAAATGAGGCCGATAGCGGGCATAGTCTCGGCTTCTTTACAACTTCAGCCACGGTCGTGCCCATGCTAAATCGCTTCGCACCCCTCGTGCCTCTCGCACTCGTCACCCTGTTGTTCGGTTGCGCTGCTCATTCTCCAGTTCAAGAGCAGCCTCAGCAGGTTAAAAATTCTGCCACTGCCCAGTCTTCCGTTATTTACCAGGAAGAGCTGGACACCGAAAAAGAACTCTCGGACTTCAACAAGAAGCCGTACGAGCTTCCGGTTCTGGCCGACAGTATCCTTGAACGCGGCATGTCCCTGATCGGTACCCGTTACCGTTTCGGCGGCACCTCTGAAGCCGGCTTCGACTGCAGCGGTTTCATCGGTTATCTGTTCCGCGAAGAAGCCGGCATGAATCTGCCGCGCTCCACCCGTGAAATGATCAACGTGGATGCGCCTCTGGTCTCGCGCGGCAACCTTGAGCCCGGCGATCTGCTGTTCTTCGCTACCAATGGTCGTCGCGGTCGTGTAAGCCACGCCGGGATTTACCTGGGTGACAATCAGTTCATCCACTCCAGCAGTCGTCGCAGCGGCGGTGTTCGCATCGACAGCCTGGGTGACAGCTACTGGAGCAAGACCTTCATCGAAGCCAAGCGCGCCCTCGCGATGGCTCCGACCGTGGTCACCGCTCGCAAGTAATTCCCCCGTTGTCGCCACGTCCGTGGCGACAAAAACGGTGCTTGGCAAGGGAGTAGACCTAGACTTTACAAGGTGAAGTTAAAGTCTTACTTGAAGTTTGCCGCGTAGCCGCTAGAATCCTGTATCTATATTGATGGCAAACCGCCTGCGTGCTCCGCAGGCGGTTTTGTTTCTGTCCATTCGGCAGAGAAAGCCGCAGCCAGATCAGGATGTTCTGCTTATGACGATGTCGGCCCGCCTCACAGTGATTTTCTTCGCAGCGCTGCTCAGCGCCTGCGCCAGCCGCACTCCGCCGCCTGCGCCCGTGGTACGCGCTCCGGTGGTATTCGGGCCTTCCCAAGCTTTTTCGCCGGCTGCTGAAGACGTGCTGTTTCGCGCGCTGGGCCTGGTTGGCACGCCTTATCGCTGGGGCGGCAACACACCGGATTCCGGGTTTGATTGCAGTGGCCTGATCGGTTTCGTCTACCGCGATGCCGCCGGTATCTCTTTGCCGCGTTCGACGCGCGAGATGATCGTGATGCAGGCGCCGAATGTCGGCAAAGAGGGTTTGCAGACCGGCGACCTGATCTTCTTCGCCACCAATGGCGGCTCGCAGGTCAGCCATGCGGGGATCTACGTCGGCGAAGGGCGCTTCGTGCATGCGCCGGCCACCGGCGGCACGGTGAAGCTGGACAGCCTGTCAAAGGCTTACTGGCAAAAGGCGTATCTGAGCGCCAAGCGGGTGCTGCAGCCGGAGCATCTGGCGCATAACCCGTAGTAAAAATCGCAGCCATTCCAATGTGGGAGCGAGCCTGCTCGCGAAAGCGGTGTATCAGTCAACCCAATGGAGGCTGACACTACGCATTCGCGAGCAGGCTCGCTCCCACAGTTGTTTTGGGGCGTGTCAGATTACTTGGCGGACGAAACCCGCCAAACCTTGTTCCCCACATCATCCGCCACCAGCAAACCACCTTGCTGGTCGATCACCACGCCTACCGGGCGACCCAAAGCGTTCTCGTCCTTGTCGAGGAAACCGGTCAGCACATCCACCGGTGCTCCGTTCGGCTTGCCAGCGGCGAACGGTACGAAAATCACTTTATAGCCACTGTGCGGTTTGCGGTTCCATGAGCCGTGCTGGCCAATGAAGGCGCCTTCCTTGAACTGCGCCGGCAGGCTGTTGCCCTCGGCGAAGGTCAGGCCCAGCGAGGCAGTGTGCGGGCCGACGGCGTAGTCCGGGGCGATAGCCTTGGCCACCAGATCCAGATTCTGCGGCTTCACCCGCACATCCACGTGCTGACCGTAATAGCTGAATGGCCAGCCATAGAAGCCACCGTCCTTGACCGAGGTGATGTAGTCCGGCACCAAGTCGCTGCCGATCTCGTCACGCTCATTGACCGCTGTCCACAGCGCACCCGTGGTCGGTTCCCACGCGAGGCCGTTGGGGTTGCGGATGCCCGAGGCGAAGATCCGGTGGTTGCCGGTGGCGCGATCAACTTCCCAGATCGCCGCGCGACCTTCTTCTTTATCCAGACCATTCTCGCCGACGTTGCTGTTCGAGCCGACAGTGACGTACAGCTTGCTGCCGTCCTTGCTGGCGATGACATTTTTGGTCCAGTGATGGTTCAGCGTGCCGCCCGGCAGATCGGTGACTTTGATCGGCTGGGTCTTGATCTCGGTCGCGCCGGATTCGTAGTGGAAGCGCAGCAGGCGATCGGTGTCGGCGACGTACAAATCGTTACCGACCAGGGTCATGCCAAACGGCGAATTGAGGTTTTGCAGAAACACCGTGCGGGTCTCGGCCACGCCGTCGTGGTCGGCGTCGCGCAACAGGGTGATGCGGTTCGGGCTCGGCACACCAGCGCCGGCCTTGCCCATGACTTTCTTCATCACCCAGCCACGAATGCCGCTGCTGTCGTCAGGCTTGGGCGGAGCGTTGGTTTCCGCCACCAGCACGTCACCGTTGGGCAGCACGTAGAGCCAGCGCGGATGATCGAGGCCTTCGGCGAATGCTGCGACCTGCGTGCCGGCTGCAGCGGTCGGTTTACCGCCGGCGGGCCAGCCGACCGCCGGGGCGATGTTCACCGTCGGGATCAGGGTTTTGTTTGGTTCAGGCAGCTTCGGTGACGGACCGGTGCCGTCAGAAACTTGCAGGCTGGAGGATTCACCGCAGGCGGCGAGCCCTCCGGCGAGGGCGATGACGAGAGCGAGTTGGGTTTTGCGCATTACTGATCTTCCCTATGAATGCATGCCTAATCATAGAGGAGTGCGCGCACCCGATGGTTCAACCGCTCAACCACGGGCCTCTTTGAACAGCACGGCGATGCCTGGGTGATAGTTACCCGCTTCGCTGCGCAACTTGCGGTAGGCGTAGGGGAAATACCAGGCCACGGCGCAGCAGTGTTCCTTTTGCAGGTCGTCGACCATGTCCTGCAACTCTTCGGGGCTGGCGCTGTGTTGGGCTTTTTGCGGGGCGACGAACAGGCAACCGAGCTTGAGGTCGCTGGCAAAACTGATGCGTTTGGCGTCGCTGGTGATGTCCAGCAGGGCCTGGGTCAGATTAAGGTTGTTGACCCGTGGCCAGCGCTGGGTCGCCTGAAGGTAGGCGCGGTCTTCGGCGCCGGCGATGAACAGATCGGCGCGGGCATTGCGCTCGCCATCCTCGTTCTGCTTTCGGGTCGAGGTATCACAAAGGGTCACCAGCTCGGCCATCCAGGCTGCCGCGGAGAGCAAGCCGAGATTGGCTTTCTCGTCATGCCAGTAAGGGGTGTCGTTGTCGCCGCGAATGGCGTTGTAGCGGTCGATACAGTCAAACCAGCGTTCAAGCATCGGGCGCAGGAATTCCAGGCGCGGGTTGCTGATGATCATGCCTTGCATCGTCATCATCCTTATTGTTGTGGTGTGCTTTTTCAAACAAAAGCATGGCTCTTTGATATCACTTGTCTCAGTGTGGCACAAGATTGGCGTCAGATAATTGATCGACGGCAGTTATTCGCCCGACGGCCCCCTCTTTAATTGACGCTCCACCCCCAACCCTCTAACCTTCGCGGCTTGTTTCAGGTGCTCTGTGACGCGTGTCGACAGAGTGAAACAGGGAAGCCGGTGAGGGTTGTCTTCAGGCGAAGCACGATCACGATCCCGGCGCTGCCCCCGCAACGGTAAATGAGTGAAAACTGTGCATTGAGCCACTGTGTCGACGACGCGGGAAGGCGCGCAGTCAGGCGATTCGCCGCTCGTGAGCCCGGAGACCGGCCTGATCCATCCAGCGGCATCACGGTGGGCGATGCCAGGCTTTTTGCCGTCTATTCTTGTGCCTGCCCGCCGTTATCCAGCCTCAACGGAGAGCTCCCCCATGACCGATTCCCCCGAGCGCGACGAACGCCATCTGGCGCGTATGCAGCGCAAAAAAGCCGTGATCGACGAACGCATCGCCAATTCGCCTGACGAATGCGGTCTGGTGCTGGTGCTCACCGGCAATGGCAAAGGCAAAAGCAGCTCGGCGTTCGGCATGCTCGCCCGCGCCATGGGCCACGGCATGCAGTGCGGCGTGGTGCAGTTCATTAAGGGCCGCAACAGCACAGGCGAAGAACTGTTCTTCCGCCGTTTCCCCGAGCAAGTGCGCTTTCACGTGATGGGCGAGGGTTTCACCTGGGAAACCCAGGATCGCCAGCGTGACATCGCCGCCGCCGAAGCCGCGTGGGAAGTGTCCCGCGAGCTGCTGCGTGATCCGTCGATCGGCCTGGTGGTGCTGGACGAACTGAACATCGCCCTCAAGCACGGCTACCTCGATCTGGATCGAGTGCTCAGTGACTTGCAGGCGCGTCCGCCGATGCAACACGTGATCGTCACCGGTCGCGCGGCCAAGCCGGAAATGATCGAGATGGGCGATACCGTCACCGAAATGGGCATGCTCAAACACGCCTTCCAGGCCGGCATCAAAGCGCAGAAAGGCGTCGAACTTTGAATCAACCACGTCACTGCCCGGCGGTACTGATCGCCGCGCCGGCCTCCGGTCAGGGCAAGACCACCGTCACTGCCGCGCTCGCTCGCTTGCATCGCAACCGGGGGCGCAAGGTGCGCGTGTTCAAGTGCGGCCCGGATTTCCTCGACCCGATGATTCTCGAGCGCGCCAGCGGTGCGCCGGTGTATCAACTGGACATGTGGATGGTCGGCGAGCAGGAAAGCCGCCGCCTGTTGTGGGAAGCCGCCGCCGAAGCCGATCTGATCCTGATCGAAGGCGTGATGGGCCTGTTCGACGGCACGCCGTCCAGCGCCGATCTGGCGCGGCATTTCGGTGTGCCGGTGCTCGGCGTGATCGACGGCACCGCCATGGCCCAGACCTTCGGCGCATTGGCGTTGGGGCTGGCGCGTTACCAGCCGGACCTGCCGTTTGCCGGCGTGCTGGCCAACCGTGTCGGCACCTTGCGTCATGCGCAATTGCTCGAAGGCAGCCTCACCGAAGGTTTGCGCTGGTACGGCGCATTGTCCCGCGAGACCGGGATCGAGTTGCCGAGCCGCCATCTCGGTCTGGTGCAGGCCAGTGAACTGAATGATCTGGATCTGCGTCTCGACGCGGCGGCTGAAGCACTGGCCAGCAGTTGCGAGGTAGCGCTGCCACCGGCCGTGGAATTCGCCGCGCCTGAAATGATCAGCGCTGAACCGCTGCTCGACGGCGTGCGCATTGCTGTCGCTCGCGATGAGGCCTTTGCCTTCACCTACGGCGCCAGTCTCGACCTGCTACGGGCGATGGGCGCCGAGTTGAGTTTCTTCTCGCCGATCCGCGATACCCAACTGCCCGAGGCCGACAGTCTGTATCTGCCCGGCGGTTATCCGGAATTGCACCATGTCGCGCTATCGCAAAACGTGGCAATGCTTGATGCAATCCGTGCGCACCACGCCGCCGGCAAACCACTGCTCGCCGAGTGCGGCGGCATGCTCTATCTGCTCGACGCGTTGACCGACGTTGACGGCACCCGCGCCGAACTGGTGGGGCTGCTGCGCGGTGAGGCGGTGATGCAAAAACGTCTGGCGGCACTGGCACTGCAAGCGGTGGATCTGCCGGAGGGCTCGCTGCGTGGGCACACCTATCACCATTCCCTGACCAGCACCGAACTGACGCCGATTGCCCGGGGCATCAGCCCGAATGGCGGGCGCGGGGCCGAGGCGGTATATCGGGAAGGGCGGATGACGGCGTCGTACGTGCATTTCTACTTTCCGTCGAATCCGAAGGCGATTGCCGCATTGTTTGCGCCAGAATGTCAGGCCGCCTTCGCGAGCAGGCTCGCTCCCACAGGGGATCGCGTTTCTTGAGCAAGCACCCCGTCCAATGTGGGAGCGAGCCTGCTCGCGAAGAGTCCATGACCGACAACACATTCTCCGAAGCCGAGCGCCAAGCCGTCTACCGAGCCATCGCCGAACGCCGCGACATGCGCCACTTCACCGGCGGCACGGTCGAACCGGAGCTGCTGCGCCGTCTGCTGGAAGCCGCGCATCAAGCGCCCAGCGTCGGCCTGATGCAGCCATGGCGTTTCATCCGCATCAGCGATCGCGCCTTGCGTGGGCAGATCCAGAGCCTCGTCGAAGAAGAACGCGTGCGTACCGCCGAAGCCCTCGGCGAGCGCAGTGACGAGTTCATGAAGCTCAAGGTCGAAGGCATCAACGACTGCGCCGAAGTCCTGGTCGCGGCGCTGATGGACGATCGCGAAAAACATATTTTCGGCCGTCGTACGCTGCCGGAAATGGACATGGCCTCGCTGTCCTGCGCGATTCAGAACCTGTGGCTGGCGTCCCGTGCCGAAGGGCTGGGCATGGGCTGGGTGTCGCTGTTCGAACCGCAGGCACTGGCCGATCTGCTGCAGTTGCCGGCCGGAGCCAAGCCGCTGGCAGTGTTGTGCCTGGGGCCGGTCAAGGAATTCTATCCGGCGCCGATGCTGGTACTCGAAGGGTGGGCGCAGGCGCGGCCGCTCAATGAGTTGCTGTACGAAAATTATTGGGGAGTGAGTCAATGAGTGTGGCGTTGTTGAGTGTCGCCGCGGTCGCGCTGGATGCGCTGCTGGGTGAACCGAAACGCTGGCATCCGCTGGTGGCGTTCGGCAATTTTGCCGGACGCATCGAGCGCCGTTTCAATGCGGGCGGGCGCGGCTGGCGCAGTCACGGGGTCACCGCGTGGGTGATCGCCGTGCTGCCGCTGACCTTGCTCGCCACCGCGTTTTCCTGGGCACCGTACGTGGGCTGGATCGTCGAGATTCTGGCGCTGTATTGCGCCCTCGGCATGCGCAGCCTCGGTGAGCATGTCGCGCCAGTAGCCGCCGCCTTGCGCGCCGATGATCTGGAAGAGGCGCGCAAACGCGTCGGCTATCTGGTCAGCCGCCAGACCAGCGAACTGGACAGCACCGCCGTTGCGCGCGCGGCCACTGAGTCGGTACTGGAGAACGGCAGTGACGCGGTGTTCGCCGCGCTGTTCTGGTTTGTCGTGGCCGGCGCGCCGGGCGTGGTGCTCTATCGCCTGAGCAATACGCTCGACGCTATGTGGGGCTATCGCAACGAACGCTTCGAACGCTTCGGCTGGTGCGCGGCAAAAATCGACGACGTGCTCAACTACATTCCGGCCCGGCTGGTGGCGCTGACCTACGCGCTGCTGGGCAACACTCGGCTCGCCTGGAAATGCTGGCGCAGCCAGGGCCCGCAATGGGACAGCCCGAATGCCGGTCCGGTGATGGCGGCCGGTGCCGGTGCATTGAATGTCGAACTGGGCGGCCCGGCGATCTATCACGGCGAACTGCATGAGCGTCCGCAACTGGGCGAAGGTTCGCCGGCCGATGCCGATTCGATTGATCGCGGCTGGCAATTGGTCCAGCGCGGGGTATGGTTATGGCTGCTGATTCTCTGCGTGGGGGCTGAATTCTATGCTTGAGCACGGTGGCCGGCTGCGCAAGGCTGCACTCGATTACGGGATTGCCGAGGCTGACTGGCTCGACCTCTCCAGCGGCCTCGCGCCGTGGCCGTTTGCGGTGCCGGAAATTCCGCTGCGCGCCTGGGCACGCTTGCCGGAAACCGATGACGGGCTGGAACAGGCCGCGTGTGATTACTACGGCGCTTCGCAGGTGCTGCCGGTGGCCGGTTCGCAGATGGCGATTCAGTTGCTGCCGCGTTTGCGCCGCGCCGGCAAGGTCGGTGTGTTGTCGCCGTGTTATGCCGAGCACGCCGAAGCCTGGCGCCGCAGCGGTTACATCGTGCGCGAAGTGCTGGAGCAGGAAGTCGAATTCTTCCTCGACAGCCTCGACGTGCTGGTGGTGGTCAATCCGAACAACCCCACCGGCCTGAGCCTGACCCCGGCGCGACTGCTCGACTGGCACGCGCGGCTGGCCCAGCGTGGCGGCTGGCTGGTGGTCGATGAAGCGTTCATGGATAACACACCGCAGCTGAGTCTGGCGCCGCATACCCACCAGATCGGTTTGATTGTGCTGCGTTCCTTCGGCAAGTTTTTCGGTCTGGCCGGTGTGCGTCTGGGCTTTGTGCTGGCCGAGCGCAAGTTGCTCAGATTGCTCGCGGAACAGGTCGGACCCTGGGCGGTCAGCGGGCCGACGCGGGTGCTCGGTCAGGCTTGCCTGCAAGACACCGAAGCGCACACCCGGCAACGCATTCGCAGCGATGAAGCCAGTGAACGCCTCGCGTTGTTGCTGGAGCGCTATGGCTTCAAACCTCAGGGCGGTTGCGCGTTGTTTCAGTGGCTGATCACCGAGCACGCGCCTGCGCTGCACGAGTTCATGGCCCGACGCGGCATCCTCCTGCGCATCTTCACCCACAACAGCAGCCTGCGTTTCGGCCTGCCTGCCAACGCCGCTGAAGAAGCGCGTCTCGAACAGGCGCTGCAAGCTTTCGCCAAGGAAACCCAATGACAACCTTGATGGTTCAGGGCACCACGTCCGATGCCGGTAAAAGTACGCTGGTGACGGCGCTGTGCCGCTGGGCCACCCGTCAGGGCGTGGCGGTGGTGCCGTTCAAACCGCAGAACATGGCGCTCAACAGCGCGGTGACCGCCGACGGCGGCGAGATCGGCCGGGCGCAAGCGGTGCAGGCACAAGCCGCGCATCTCGAACCGCACACCGACATGAACCCGGTGCTGCTCAAGCCCAACAGCGATACCGGCGCGCAGGTGATCATCCATGGCCGCGCGGTCACCAGCATGAACGCGGTGGCGTATCACGACTACAAAGCCATCGCCATGCAAGCGGTGCTCGCGTCGCATCAACGGCTCAGCGCGGCGTATCCGCTGGTGATGGTCGAAGGCGCTGGCTCGCCGGCCGAGATCAATCTGCGTGCCGGCGACATCGCCAACATGGGCTTTGCCGAAGCGGTGGATTGCCCGGTGCTGCTGATCGCCGACATCAATCGCGGCGGCGTTTTCGCGCATCTGGTCGGCACCCTGGAGCTGCTGTCGCCGAGCGAACAGGCGCGGGTCAAGGGCTTCATCATCAACCGTTTTCGCGGTGACATCGCCTTGCTGCAACCCGGACTCGACTGGCTGGAGCAGCGCACCGGTAAACCAGTGATCGGCGTGTTGCCTTACGTGATGGATCTGCACCTGGAAGCCGAGGACGGCATCGACCAGCGCCAGACCGACAAGGCCGAGCAGGTGCTGAAAGTGGTGGTGCCGGTGCTGCCGCGCATCAGCAACCACACGGACTTCGATCCGCTGCGCTTGCATCCGCAGGTCGATCTGCAATTTATCGGCCCGGGGCAGGCGATCCCTGCCGCCGACCTGATCATCCTGCCCGGCTCGAAAAGCGTGCGCAGCGATCTGGCGTATCTGCGCGCCAACGGCTGGGACGCGGCGATTAATCGGCACTTGCGCTATGGCGGCAAGTTGCTGGGGATCTGCGGCGGTCTGCAAATGCTCGGCGAGCAAGTGCACGATCCGCTGGGCCTCGAAGGCGCACCGGGTTCCAGTGCAGGTCTGGGCTTGCTGGCGTTCGAAACCACGCTTGAAGCCGAGAAGCAGTTGCGCAATGTACGCGGGTGTCTGGCGCTGGAAAACGCCAAGGTCAGTGGCTATGAAATCCATGCCGGCGTGACGGTAGGGCCGGCGCTGGAGAACGCGGCGGTGCATCTGGATGACGGTCGTTGCGATGGCGCGCAGAGTCTGGACGGGCAGGTGTTCGGCACTTATCTGCACGGCTTGTTCGAGTCGCCGCAAGCCAGTGCCGCGTTGCTGCGCTGGGCCGGGTTGAGCGAAGTGCAGGAGGTGGATTACCACGGCTTGCGCGAGCGCGATATCGAGCGGCTGGCGGATCTGGTGGAGCAGCATCTGGATACCGGGCTGCTGCGTCAGCTCTGCGGGATTTAGGCTGGCTGTTACGGCCTCTTCGCGAGCAGGCTCGCTCCCACGTTGGAACGCATTCCCATGTGGGAGCGGGCTTGCTCGCGAAGGGGCCGGTTGCCTCAATACATAAATGACAGAACATCTCCATCCACCACAGGGGAGTGAGGTGTTTCAGCCACTGCGGTCACTGTGGGAGCGGGCTTGCCCGCGAAGAGGGCGATTGCCTCAACACATAATTTTCAGGATGTCCCCATGCTCCAACTGATCCTCGGCGGCGCCCGCTCCGGCAAAAGTCGCCTGGCGGAAAAACTCGCCAGCGACAGCCATCTGGCGGTCACTTACATCGCCACCAGCCAGCCGCTGGACGGTGAGATGAACGAACGCGTCGCCCATCACCGCGCCCGGCGTCCGGCCGAATGGGCGTTGATCGAAGAACCGCTGCAACTGGCCCGCGTCCTGCGTGAAAACGCCAGTGCCGAGCGTTGCCTGCTGGTCGACTGCCTGACCCTGTGGCTGACCAATCTGCTGATGCTCGATGACGCCGCGCGTCTCGCCGCCGAGCGTGAAGCCCTGCTGGACTGCCTGGCGTCATTGCCGGGGGAAATCATTTTTGTCAGCAACGAGACCGGAATGGGTGTCGTGCCGCTGGGCGAATTGACTCGCCGCTACGTCGATGAAGCCGGTTGGCTGCATCAAGCTCTGGCCGAGCGTTGTCAGCGAGTCGTCCTGACCGTCGCCGGCCTGCCCCTGACCCTGAAAGGACCTGCGTTATGACTCAAGCGTGGTGGTTGAACCCGTGCCAATCCGTGAATGCCGAGATCGTTGAACAGGCGGCGGCGCGCCAGCAGCAACTGACCAAACCGGCCGGCTCCCTCGGTCGCCTCGAAAGCGTGGCGGTGCAACTGGCCGGATTGCAGGGGCAGATCAAACCGACGCTGGAGCAGGTCTGGATCGCGATTTTCGCCGGTGATCACGGGGTGGTCGCGGAAGGCGTTTCGGCATTCCCGCAGGAAGTCACCGGGCAGATGTTGCTCAACTTTGTCAGCGGCGGTGCGGCGATCAGCGTGTTGGCGCGGCAGCTCGATGCGCAGCTGGAAGTGGTCGATCTGGGCACCGTGACGCCGTCGTTGAATCTGCCGGGCGTGCGTCATCTGAACATCGGCCCGGGCACGGCGAATTTCGCCAAGGGCGCGGCGATGACCCAGGCACAGGGCGAACTCGCCTTGCAGGCCGGTCGCGACAGCGTGCTGCGCGCCAAAGCGGCCGGCACACAGTTGTTCATCGGCGGCGAAATGGGCATCGGCAACACCACTGCCGCCAGTGCGCTGGCGTGTGCCTTGCTCGACTGTCCGGTGGAGCACTTGACCGGTCCCGGCACGGGGTTGAATGCCGAGGGCGTCAGCCATAAAGCACAAGTGATCGAGCGCGCACTGGCGCTGCACGCGGCGCAACGTGGCGATGCGCTGCAAACCCTGTTCAACCTCGGCGGTTTTGAAATCGCCGCACTGGTCGGCGCGTACCTGGCGTGTGCGCAGGAAGGCGTCGCGGTGCTGGTCGACGGCTTTATCTGTACGGTCGCCGCGTTGGTCGCGGTGCGGCTGAACCCGGCCTGCCGCGAGTGGCTGCTGTTCGGTCATCGTGGGGCCGAGCCGGGCCATCGCCATGTGCTGGAAACCCTTAACGCCGAACCGTTGCTGGAGCTCGGCCTGCGTTTGGGCGAGGGCAGCGGGGCGGCGTTGGCCGTGCCGCTGTTGCGTCTGGCCTGTGACCTTCACGGGCAGATGGCGACGTTCGCCGAAGCTGCGGTGGCGGATCGTCCGGCATGACGTTGCGACTGGACCTGTTGCGCCACGGTGAAACTGAACTGGGCGGCGGTTTGCGCGGCAGTCTCGATGATGCGCTCACCGAAAAGGGGTGGGCACAGATGCGTGCCGCGGTGCTGGCGGGCGGGCCGTGGGATCGGTTGATCAGTTCGCCGTTGCAGCGTTGTGCGCGGTTCGCTGCAGAGCTGGGCGAGCAACTGAATCTGCCGGTGCAGCTGGAAAAGGATCTGCAGGAGCTGCATTTTGGTGCCTGGGAGGGCCAGAGCGCAGCGGCGTTGATGGAGACTGATGCCGAAGCGCTGGGGTTGTTCTGGGCCGATCCGTATTCGTTCACGCCGCCGCAGGGTGAGCCGGTCAGCAATTTTGCTGAACGTGTGCTGGGCGCGGTTGCGCGGTTGCATCAGGCCTATGCCGGTGAACGTGTTTTGTTGATCAGTCATGGCGGCGTGATGCGTCTGTTGCTGGCGCAAGCGCGAGGTTTGCCGCGTGAACAGTTGCTCAATGTCGAAGTCGCGCATGCTTCGCTGTTTGCGCTCAGCGTCGAAGCAGATGGCGTGCTCAAGGAAGGTCACTGAGATGCTGCCACTGTGGATCGCCCTGCAATTTCTCAGCAGTTTGCCGATTCGTCTGCCGGGTATGCCGGAGCCGCAACAGCTCGGGCGTTCGCTGGTGTTTTATCCGCTGGTGGGGTTGCTGTTCGGAGGGATCCTCTGGGCATTCAACCTGGCGTTGGCCGGCGCGCCGTTGTTGCTGCATGCGGCGCTGTTGCTGACGGTGTGGGTGCTGCTCAGTGGCGCGCTGCACCTCGATGGTCTGGCTGACAGTGCCGATGCCTGGCTTGGCGGTTTCGGTGATCGCGAGCGCACGCTGACGATCATGAAGGATCCGCGCAGCGGGCCGAGTGCCGTGGTGACGCTGGTGTTGGTGTTGCTGCTGAAGTTCTGCGCGTTGCTGGCGCTGATCGAGCAAGGGTACGCAGTGATGTTGATCATCGTTCCGTTGTTGGGGCGGGCGGCGCTGCTAGGGCTGTTTCTGACCACGCCGTATGTGCGCGCGGGTGGGTTGGGGCAGGCGTTGGCTGATCATTTGCCGCGTAGAGCTGGTTGGTGGGTGCTTGGGGCGAGTGCGCTGGGTTGTTTGTTGATCGGCGGGGTGAAAGCGATTGTTGCGCTGGTTTTCGCGTTGGTCGGGTTTGTCTGGCTGCGGCGGGTGATGATGCGGCGGTTGGGCGGGACTACGGGCGATACGGCGGGGGCGTTGCTGGAATTGCTGGAGATGGTGGTGTTGGTTGGGGTGGTGTTGGTCTGACATATTGCCAAGACACCGCCGGCCTCTTCGCGAGCAGGCTCGCTCCCACATTTGGAATGCATTCCCCTGTGGGAGCGAGCCTGCTCGCGAAAGCGGCCTGTCAGGCGCTACAAATGTAGTGGTAAAACTCATGTGTAACTTGATTTAACACAGTCGCGGGTATATACACGCATCATGCTTCCTTCTCAGTGTTTGTGCACCAACCTGCGTCGCGCCGCTCGTGGCGTCAGCAGGCATTACGACGGCGCTCTCGACGGCTTCGGGATCAACGTTGCCCAGTATTCTTTGCTGTGCAATCTGCAGCGTCTGGATCAACCGAGCATCTCGGAACTGGCCGAAGCCATGGGCCTGGATCGCAGCACCCTGGGGCGTAACCTGCGGGTGCTCGAAGGCGAGGGCCTGGTGGCGCTGGCCGAGGGTGAGGACATGCGTAACCGCATCGTCCGTCTCACCGAAACCGGTGCACAGCGCCTCGCGGCGGCGCTGCCGGCCTGGGAAGCGGCGCAACAGCGATTGATCGATCGTCTGGGCGCCGAGAAGCGTGAAACCTTGCTGCGACTTTTGGACGAACTGGCCTGAAGGCCGGTTTTTCCGGTTTTAAGCGGGTATATACCCGCGAACGGAGAATAACAATGACATCGATGTGGCGTACGTGCGGTTGGGTGTTGCTGGGAAGTGCGCTGATTCTGGCGTTGTCATTGGGCGTGCGGCACGGCTTCGGTCTGTTCCTGTCGCCGATGAGCGCGCAGTTCGGCTGGGGGCGCGAAGTGTTTGCCTTCGCGATCGCTTTGCAGAACCTGATCTGGGGTCTGGCGCAGCCGTTCACTGGCGCGCTGGCTGACCGTTTCGGGGCGGCGAAAGTGGTGCTGGTCGGCGGCGTGCTGTATGCCGCGGGCCTGGTGTGCATGGGGCTGTCCGATTCGGCACTGACCCTGTCGCTGAGTGCCGGTCTGTTGATCGGTATCGGTCTGTCCGGTACGTCGTTCTCGGTGATTCTCGGCGTGGTCGGTCGTGCGGTGCCGCCGGAAAAACGCAGCATGGGCATGGGCATCGCCAGTGCTGCCGGTTCGTTCGGCCAGTTTGCGATGTTGCCGGGCACTTTGGGCTTGATCGGCTGGCTCGGCTGGTCGGCGGCGCTGCTGGTGCTTGGCCTGCTGGTGGCGCTGATCGTGCCGCTGGTGAGCATGCTCAAGGACAAACCGCTGCCGGTGCTCGGTCATGAACAGACCCTGTCTGAAGCGCTGCGCGAAGCCTGCTCCCACTCGGGGTTCTGGCTGTTGGCGTTCGGCTTTTTCGTTTGCGGCTTCCAGGTGGTGTTCATCGGTGTGCACCTGCCGGCCTATCTGGTCGATCAGCATCTGCCGGCGACGGTCGGTACCACGGTGCTGGCGCTGATCGGGCTGTTCAATATCTTCGGCACTTATACTGCCGGCTGGCTCGGTGGGCGCATGTCCAAGCCGCGTCTGCTGACGGCGTTGTACCTGCTGCGTGCGGTGGTGATCGTGCTGTTCCTGTGGCTGCCGGTGACGACGACCTCGGCGTACCTGTTCGGCATGGCCATGGGCTTCCTCTGGCTGTCGACGGTGCCGTTGACCAACGGCACGGTGGCGACCTTGTTTGGCGTGCGTAACCTGTCCATGCTCGGCGGTATCGTGTTCCTCTTTCATCAGCTCGGCTCGTTCCTCGGCGGCTGGCTGGGCGGGGTGGTGTATGACCGTACCGGGAGTTATGACTTGATCTGGCAAGTGGCGATTCTCTTGAGTCTGCTGGCAGCCGCGCTGAACTGGCCAGTGCGCGAGCGTCCGGTGGCGCGTCTGCAACCGGCTGTCGGCGCCGTATGAAGCGTTCCTGGCCGCGAATCGCCTTCACCGCACTCGGCGCGCTGTTGCTGGCGCTGGTGTGGTGGGGCTGGCATCAGGGCGGCCTGGCGTTAATGCAGTTGGGCCTGGGCGCTTGCTTGTAGGCTTGGATGGCGAGTAACGTCGGGAGTCTGATGACTGCTCAAAGGATGCCCCGACATGCTCATGCGCTGGTGTGCTGTACCCGCGTTGCTGATGGCGTTGACCGGACTGGCCCAGGCCGCTGACTGTCCGGAGGCGCTGCAAGGTTCGTTGCCCAAGTTGCGCGCCAAGGAATCCGTCGATCTGTGCCAGCGCTACGCCGGCAAGCCGCTGGTGGTGGTCAATACCGCCAGTTTCTGCGGCTTCGCCCCGCAGTTCGAGGGCCTCGAAGCGCTCAATCAGCATTACAAGGCGCAAGGCCTGGAAATGCTCGGCGTGCCGTCCAATGACTTCAAGCAGGAGTCCAAGGACAGCGCCGAAACCGCCAAGGTCTGCTACGCCAACTACGGCGTGACGTTCACCATGACCGAACCGCAGAAGGTCCGTGGCGACGATGCTACTCACCTGTTCAAGGTGCTGGCCGAACAGAGCAGTGCGCCGAAGTGGAATTTCTACAAGTACGTGATTGATCGTCAGGGCAAGGTGATCGCGAATTTCTCCAGTCTGACCAAACCCGATGATCCGGAGTTTATTGCGGCGGTTGAAAAGGCTATCGCCTCAAAACCTCTCAATTGATAACACACGCTTTTTGTGGGAGCGGGCTTGCTCGCGAGGGCTGCGGATCATTCAGCACTTGTTCTGGATGTCAGACCGCATTCGCGAGCAAGCCCGCTCCCACATTTGATCTGGGGTGTTTGAACAGGTATTAAAAAGCCCCGCTTTCTGTAAAGAGAGCGGGGCTTTTCTGTGGGCGAGGGGTTAGCCTCGCCGTGCAGCATCAGAAGCGGTAAGTTGCGCCAACACCGAAACCGTTTGCCGAGTTTTCATACTTGGCATCGTAGGTCTGGCCACGATCGTTCTGGTTGTGGATCTTGACCGACTCTTCCTTCAGGTACGAGTAAGCCACGTCGATGGTCAGGTCTTCGGTCGGGCTCCAGCCGGCACCGATGCTGAAGATAGTGCGGTCGCCAGTAGGAATGCGTGGCGAACGATCGACGTTGTTGGTCGGCGACTGGTCGAAGGTCAGACCGGTACGCAGTACCCATTCCTTGTTCAACTGGTACGAAGTACCCACGGCGTAAGCCCAGGAGTCGTGCCAGTTCTGGTCTTCGGTGATCTCGCCAAACTGACCGGCCAGCAGCGGCTGTACGCCCGAGTTTTCAACGGTGATCTTCTTCAACTGGCTCCAGCGGGTCCAGGTCGAACCGGCGTAAACGTTCCAGCGATCGTTGATCGCCTGAGTGACCGAGAAGTCCACGGATTCAGGGGTGGTGATCTTCAGCGAAGCGTCGTACTTCTGCTGGGCGCTTAGGCCGACGGCGCCCAATACGCCGTAGTTGACCTTGGTGTTGCCTTCGAGCTTGTAATCGACTTTCGAGTGGTAGGTCAGACCCAGACGAGTGGTGTCGGTGGCCTGTACCAGCACGCCGATGTTGTAGCCCAGCGCGGTGTCGTCACCCTTGATCTTGACCTTGCCGTCCGGCGCAGCCTGAGTGATCGACAGGTTGGATTCCAGCGTGCCGTCGATGCGGTTGATGGTCGGACCGAAACCGATCGACACCACGTCGTTGAACTTGTAGCTGACAGTTGGCTGGAAAGTGATGACTTGTACTTCGGACTTGCTGCCGAAGTAACGGCCGCCAAAGCCTTTTTCGTAGTCGGTAATCAGACCGAACGGCACGTACACGCCGAGGCCGAATGCCCAATGCTCGTCGATCGGTTTGACGTAGAAGCCCATAGGTACGGAGGTGAAGGGCACCATGTCGCCTTTGTTGCTGCCGCCGTTAGGGCTGGAGCTGGCGTCGCTGATATCGGTCTTGGCATCGAGAAATGCAACACCGCCAGTGACTTGTTCGCGCGTGAGGCGCGACATGCCGGCAGGGTTGCCATAAACAGTGCTTGCGTCGTCGGCAGAAGAGGATCGCCCAGCGTAACCAGTGCCCATCCCGCTGATGCTGTGTTCGTTGATGGCAAAGCCAGCTGCGAAGATCTGGGTGGATGCCATGGTAACGGCGAGGCTAAGGGTGGTTTTGAGCATGACTTTTTTCATTATTAGAACTCCTGGTGATCACCGGGGCGAAAATTACCAACATTTTCGTCCCAGCGCTATAGTCCGTATGGCTTGAGTTAGAGCGGTTTTGTAGGACAATCCGACCAGATTCGCGACCTGTTGAGCGATCTTCTGAAACTCGCCAGTCAACACGCGACCTGATTCACCGGTGAAACACAGGTTTGCCAGGCGTAGGTGAAGTCGCGCAGACGACCTTGCGGCTGGAAGGTCTGACGCCAGATTCGCGCCATGCCCAGCAGATCGTCCGGGGCGGGGAGGGGGGTGTGTTGTTCTTCTACCAGCAGCCAGGCGATGGCGGTGGCGTAACGCAGGTTGACGGTCAATTCCAGGTGCGGGCCGCTCAAAAAAGCATGTTGGCTGGCGAGGCCGCGAACCAGGCTCGCACGCTCCGGATCGAGTGCCAGATAGTGATCCCAAAGGGCCTGGTGGCGGTGCTCGGCAATCCGGTAGAGGCCGTGGCCACGGCGGTCATGCAGGGCGGAACCGAGGGCGGACTGGCTGGCGGCAATGCCCAGTAGCAGGGATTCGGCAGTTGCGCAGTGGCGTCCCAGATAGATCAGTGTGGGACGGATCACATAGCGGCACAGTTCGCTGGCAGCGATACCCATAAAACCCTCGGATCTTGTAATTGGCCGGCGATACCTGAAAGGGCCTTGGCAGCAGTGGATCGACTCAGGCTCGCCGAAAGCGGATCAAGCCGCTTGAGTTGAAGTGTAGTGTCATATTCGCGACGTAAAGGCCTGTTTTTAAAATATTTCCGGCAGCGAGCCACAGGCGTTATATCCGAAGGTGCTTAGGCGCGAAGGGCTAAAAGCGAAATATCGGGCAATAAAAAACCCCGCATTTTTGTGCGGGGCTTTTGCTTTTGCAGCCTTTTCGGCTCTCAGGCAATCAAGGCCTGACGGGTACGATCAATAATGGCCTGCAGCGGTTCGGCGCTGGAGTACTGATCTGGGTACAGACGCTCGCTGTGGCGAGCGATCCCGTGTTCATTGACCACGGTGAAGCTGAAGCAGCCTTTGCGAGCGGCCATGATCAGGCAGTTCATTGGGGCAAAAGCGTTGGTTAGGGTGCGAATGGCATCCTGAGTCTGGATTTGAGTAGACATAGTTATTAGGTGTTCCTACAAATGACACGGATAAGAACCGTGCAACGTTAAAACGTTCCAGTAATGTCGACCACCATTGGTCGTACAAAGAACCCGACTGGAACAAAGCAGCCAGTTTGAAGCGCTGATAAGTTTGCGCGCTTGGGCTGGCAGGTAGGTACTTAGGAGGACAGGCAACACATCGAGGGCAAAGGTTCTGGGCCCGGGGTGAAGATCCTGATCAATTTGCAGGCTGGTTCGGTCAGAGTAAGTGGTCTTCGCAACACCCTTTGCATTCATTCAAAGGCAGTGTCGGCGCAAGATTTACCTGGAAACCATCGAGGGGTCGTTCCCGCTTTTTTCGGTGAAGGGCTTCTGGGAAGAAGGTTGACCGTGGGGATGTGTTCGACCGGAATTGACTTTCAGCTTGGTACTAACGCCGCGGATAGTAACGGAACGTCCTGGGCAATGCAAACCCGGCGGCAAAAAAAGATTTCGGTCGGTGGCGCGGATCACGGGGGACAGGGCTGGCCCCTTCGCGAGCAGGCTCGCTCCCCCAGGAGAACGGGGCCGATTGTAGGAGCGAGCCCGCTCGCGAAGAAACCATCCGTCGCCACAAAAGCGTGCAGCCATGCCCAGCGCCAACCCGCTTATCCCCAGTCCGAAGCGCAAAACGGGCCAAAAAAGCGCATCGATATAACCGGGTAACAGGTACTTGTGCACATTAGTTGCGCAGACGGTAACCTTGCTGTCATATCAATCCTGACCCCGATGGCTGCCTGTATCAAAAGTTTAAGTCAATGAAAAATATCGTCTTTTTTTGTTGGTGAAAAAATCGTCAGTTTGACTGCGAGCCCCATTCCACAAGGCTTTGCGGAGGTTCGGGAGCGGTTGTCCACTGAGTTATCCACAGCTTCTGTGGATTGTCCCTAGCGCTTGCTCTAGGACGGGCGTGCCGGGTTTTTTTCGACTTTACCTGTACGAAAAAGAGAGTAGAGTGGCGCGCCTTCCGATCTGTCCCACAGTGTTTTATGAAGTTTCGCTCAGTATCAGACTCTGTTACCTCCGAACACCCTCGTGTTACCCCTCCCAAGCGATTTTCCGTGCGTGTGGCCGAATGGCTGCTCGACAGCCCGCGCCTGGGCGATAGCCGTAATGCCAAGCATCTGGCGGGGTGTCTGCTCAAGCAACCGGCGCGCGAAGGCGTGGTCGCCGCGCAAAGTCGTCTCGGCCAATTGATGTGCCGCGAGTGCGGCAATGCCCGTGATCGGCGCATCGGGCAGGATCTGCTGCGCCAGGCCGCTCGCGCCGGCGACCGGCGTGCACAACGCGAACTCGGTCTGCTCGAAGACTGAGCTGTCCAACGCCCCACGCCTTGGTTAACCTTCAGGCTTTATCGAATCGGCAGGAGTGGCTATGGCTATGGACTTGACCAGCGTGTTGCTGGGTCTGGCGGGCGCGGGATTGCCGCTGCTGGCGCTGGCCTGGCAACTGCAGCGGCGGGCCAGCGACCGGCAAGCCGAGGTCGCCTTGCTCGAAGAGCGCCTGGCCATGGCGCAACTGGCGCAGGACGGGCTCAACGCGCAGCTGGAGGCCAGCCGCGATGAAATCGTCGACCTCGGCCAGGCCAATGCCGCCAAGCAGGCGGAGCTGGCGGCTCTGCGCCGCGAAGTCGAACTGCTGCAGATCGAGCGCGATGATGCCCGTGACGCTTCCCACGCGTGGAACATCGAGCGCGCCAACAAAGAAGCCGAATTGCGGCGTCTCGACGCTCAGGCCGCGTCGCTCAACGCCGAACTGCGCGAGCAACAGGAAAGCCATCAACAACGCCTCAACGACCTGCAAGGCTCGCGCGATGAGCTGCGCGCGCAATTCGCCGAGCTGGCAGGGAAGATCTTCGATGAACGTGAACAGCGTTTTGCCGAGACCAGTCAACAGCGCCTCGGGCAGTTGCTCGATCCGTTGAAAGAACGCATCCAGTCCTTCGAAAAGCGCGTGGAAGAAAGTTATCAGGCCGAAGCCCGCGAACGCTTCTCGCTGGCCAAGGAGCTGGAGCGTCTGCAAGCGCTTAACCTGCGCCTGAGCGACGAAGCGACCAACCTGACCCGCGCCCTCAAAGGCCAGAAGACCCAAGGCAACTGGGGTGAATTGATCCTTGAACGGGTGCTGGAACACGCGGGGCTGGAGAAGGGCCGCGAGTACCAGACCCAAGTCAATCTCAAGGGGCCGGACGGCGAGCGCTTCCAGCCGGATGTGATCATTTACCTGCCGGGCGACAAGCAGGTGGTGGTCGACTCCAAGGTCAGCCTCACTGCCTATCAGCAGTACGTTGCCGCCGAAGATGACACCCTCGGCCAGGTCGCGATCAAGCAGCACGTGCTGTCTCTGCGCAGCCACGTCAAGGGCCTCGCCGGTAAGGATTACAAGCGTCTGGAAGGCCTGCACAGCCTCGATTTCGTCTTGCTGTTCGTGCCGATCGAAGCGGCATTTTCCGCCGCCCTGCAAGCCGAGCCGGCGTTGTTCCAGGAAGCGTTCGACCGCAACATCGTGATCGTCAGTCCGACCACGTTGCTGGCGACGTTACGGGTGATCGACAGCCTGTGGAAGCAGGAGCGGCAGAGCCAGAACGCCCGGGAAATCGCTGAGCGTGCCGGCTGGCTGTACGACAAGTTCGTACTGTTCATTCAGGATCTGGACGAAGTCGGCAATCGCCTGCAACAGCTGGACAAGGCCTACAGCTCGGCGCGCAACAAACTCACGGAAGGGCGCGGCAACCTGGTCAGCCGCAGTGAGCAGCTCAAATTGCTGGGCGCGCGGGCCAGCAAGAGTTTGCCGGCGGATCTGCTGGAGCGGGCGATGACCGATGTCGATGGGCTGGTCGAGCTCCCGGAATAACCCGAAGAGCTTCGCGAGCAGGCTCGCTCCCACAGTGAAATGCATTCCAAAAGTGGGAGCGGGCTTGCTCGCGAAGGCGTCAGTGGTAGCGCTGCAACACTCAAGTCGAACGGTTACAACGGCACATACCGACTCAACAACGCCCGCAACGCCGCCGGTTTCACCGGTTTGGCCAGATAATCCAGCCCCGCCGCATGCACCTGCGCCACCGTCTCCGGACGACCATCGGCGCTGATCACCACCCCTGGTACCGGCTCACCCAGCGTGGTGCGCAACCACGCCATCAGCTCGGTTCCAGTATCGCCGTGGTCCAGGTGATAGTCGACCAGTGCCAGTTGCGGTCGCACACCCTCGTTCAGCAACGCCGCGCATTCTTCGCGATTGCGCGCCGTCCACACCTGACAGCCCCAACGGGTCAGCAGGCTGTTCATGCCAATCAGAATGCTGTCTTCATTGTCGATGCACAGCACCTGCGCGCCGCTGAGCAGCTTGCCGTTCAACTCCACCGCAGTTTTCTGTGGCAGAGATTGCGCCCGGGCCAGCGGCACACTGACACTGAACACACTACCGCGCCCCGGCCACGAGCGTACGCGCAGGGTATGGCCGAGCACGCGACATAAACCGTCGGCAATCGCCAGGCCCAGCCCAAGACCTTTTTCGGCGCGGGTCTGATGGCTGTCGAGGCGCTTGAACTCCTCGAAAATCACTTGTTGTTTGTCTTCCGGAATTCCCGGCCCGCGATCCCACACTTCCAGGCTCAACTCGCCATCGCGCCGACGTACGCCCAGCAGCACCGGGCCCTTGGCATAGCGGAAAGCGTTGGTCAGGAAGTTCTGCAGAATCCGCCGCAGCAATTTGATGTCGCTGTCGATGCGCAACTGGCTGCCGCGCACGCGGAAAGTCAGGCCTTGTTCCTGGGCCAGCGCCTTGAATTCGGCGCCGAGCGTATCGAACAGCTCATTGAGCGCGAACGGTTTGCGATCGGGGTTGATCTTGCCGTTTTCCAGGCGGGAAATATCCAGCAGGTCGCTGATCAGGTCTTCTGCCGAGCGCAGCGAACTGTCGAGGTGTTGCACCAGTTTCTGCGCCTCGCTGCTCAAGCCGTCGTCCTGATGGGAGAGGGCGGCAGAGAACAAGCGAGCGGCGTTCAACGGCTGCATCAGGTCATGACTGACGGCGGCGAGGAAGCGGGTTTTCGACTGGTTCGCCGCCTCGGCATGGCCCTTGGCTTCGGTCAGTGCGACGTTGAGCTGCGATAGCTCCTGCGTGCGCTCGCTGACCCGTTGCTCCAGGCCTTCGTTGGCCTCGGTCAGTGCCTGCTCCGCTTCGCGGAACGCGGTGATGTCGGTGAAACTCATGACGAAACCGCCGCCGGGCATCGGGTTGCCGATCAGCTCGATCACCCGGCCGTTGGGGAACAAGCGTTCGGAGGTGTGCGCACGGCCCTGACGCATCCAGTGCAGGCGCCGGGCGACGTGGACTTCCGCCTCGCCGGGGCCGCACAGGCCACGTTCGGCGTTGTAGCGAATGATGTCGGCAATCGGCCGGCCGACGCTGATCAAACCGTCGGGGTAGTTGAACAACTCCAGATAACGCCGGTTCCATGCCACCAGTTTCAGCGACTGGTCGACCACGCTGATGCCCTGGGTAATGTTCTCGATCGCGCCCTGCAGCAACGCGCGGTTGAACTGCAGGACTTCCGAGGCTTCGTCAGCGATACGGACCACGTCCTCCAGCTGCATTTCCCGACCTTCGATCGCGGCTTTTACCACCGCGCGCGTCGACGAAGCACCGAGCACACCGGCCAACAAGCGTTCGGTGTGGGCGATCCATTCGCCATCGGCGTTCTGGTTCGGGTTGAAGCCTTTGCCCTGGCGGTAGGCGAAACGAATGAAGCTTTGCCGCGCACGTTCTTCACCGACAAAGCGTGCCGCCAGTTGCAGCAAGTCGTCGATCTGCACCGCCAGCATCGAACGCGCACTCGGCCGCGCGCTGATTTCCTGACCGATGAAGCGCCCGGCCTGCCAGTGTTCCGAAACCCGCGTACGCGACAGCACCGAAACCCAGGCGAACAACGTGAAGTTGCCCGCCAGTGACAGCACGACGCCTTGGGTCAGCGGGGTGATCGGCAGGTTCAGCGGGTTGCTGTGCAGCCACGCCAGACCGGGAAACGTGCTCAATGACCAGCCGAGACTATGGGCCGCAATCGGCAGGATCAGCGTGTAAAACCAGAGGAACGTACCGGCGGCCAGACCGGCGAACACCCCACGGCGGTTGGCCTGTTTCCAGTACAGCGCGCCGAGCATCGCCGGGGCCAGTTGGGTGACAGCGGCGAAGGCGATCTGGCCGATGGTTGCGAGGCTTGCGGTGGAGCCGAGCAAGCGGTAGCTGACGTAGGCCAGCAACAGAATCAGCACGATGCTCACGCGGCGCACCGAGAGCATCCACTGGCGGAACACTTCGAACGGGCGCTCGGCGTTGTTACGTCGCAGTAACCACGGCAAGAGCATGTCGTTGGAAACCATGGTCGATAGTGCCACGCTGGCCACAATCACCATCCCGGTGGCCGCCGACGCACCGCCGATGAACGCCAGCAACGCCAATGCCGGATGGGCCTGGGCCAACGGCAGGCTGATCACGAACGAGTCGGGCAACACGTGACTCGGCAGCATCATCTGCCCGGCGAGGGCGATCGGCACCACGAACAGCGCGGCCAGCGCCAGATACGCCGGGAACACCCACTTGGCCAGACGCAGGTCCTGCGGGTCGATGTTCTCCACCACCGTGACGTGAAACTGCCGCGGCAGGCAAATGATCGCCATCATCGCCACCCCGGTCTGCACTACCATCGACGGCCAGTTAATCGTTTCCTTCCAGTATTCCTCGAGGCGTGGCGCGAGCATCGCCTGATTGAACAGGTCGTCAAAACCGTCGTACAGCCCGTAGGTCACGAACGCGCCAACGGCAAGAAAGGCGAACAGCTTGACCAGCGATTCAAACGCAATCGCCAGCACCATGCCGCGGTGGTGCTCGGTGGCATCGAGGTTGCGCGTACCGAAGACGATGGTGAACAGCGCCAGTACCAGCGAGACGATCAGCGCGGTGTCCTGGGCGCGGGTGCCCATGGCGTCGGCCCCGGCGCCGATCAGCAGGTTCACGCCAAGGACGATGCCTTTGAGTTGCAGAGCGATATAGGGCAGGACGCCAACCAGACAGATCAGCGCCACCACCACCGCCAGCGATTGAGATTTGCCGTAGCGCGCGGCGATGAAGTCGGCAATCGAGGTGATGTTCTCCTGCTTGCTGATCATCACCATTTTCTGCAGGACCCACGGCGCGCCCAGCAGCAACAGGATCGGTCCGAGGTAGATCGGCAGGAATGACCACAGCTGTTCCGCCGCCTGACCAACCGCGCCAAAGAACGTCCAACTGGTGCAATAAACCGCCAGCGACAGGCTGTACACCCACGCGCGCATCCGCGGCGGCAACGGTGTGCTGCGACGGTCGCCGTAGAAGGCGATGGCGAACATGATGGCCATATAGGCCAGGGCGACGGCGGCGATCAGCCCGGTGGACAGCGACATGCAACACTCCCGACAAAAGACTCCCCGGCAGTCCTGCCCGGGCGGACAGTCTCGCATGAGTATGGCGGTTAGTCAGTGTCGACCAAGGTCGTGGCGTGGCGGGGTGTCGCAGGTTTGAAACCGGGTGGTTTTTGGGGTGACCGGTCGGGCCTCTTCGCGAGCAGGCTCGCTCCCACATTTGGAATGCAATCCCCTGTGGGAGCGAGCCTGCTCGCGGAAGCGTCAGTCCTGTTGCAGTGCGATATCGATCAACCGATGCAGCTCATCCACCTCCAGCGCCGCCGCCGAAAACAGAATCCGGAACACCACCGGCGCCACCACCAGATTGATCAACCGATCAACGCTCGGCGCTGCTTCATCGGGGTGGCGGTCAATGATGGTCTGCAACTGCCCACCAAGAATCGTCACGCAGTACCCCGGCGTGGCGCTGGCCTGCACATCGCGCATCATGTTGCGCCCCGGCTCTGAGCTCATCTCGTCGAGATACTGTTCAGCCCAGGCGCGAATGTCACCACGCAGGTCACCGGTCACCGCCGGTTCGCTGTCCGGGCGCATGCGAGCGAGGGCTACGTCGGCGAGCAACGCCGCCAGATCACCCCAGCGCCGATAGATCGTCGACGGCGTGACCCCGGCGCGCGCCGCGATTTGCGGGACGGTCACGCTGCTGCGCTCCTGTTCTTGCAGAAGCGCGCGGACTGCCGAATGAATCGACTCTTGCACCCGGGCACTGCGGCCGCCGGGGCGTAAACCTTCTTTAGTAGCCATGCGTCAGACCTTAACACAAAGAATTTGCTTTAAGCCAAAGCCGGGAGCACACTCCGCAAAAGCAAAAAATTAGCTTTTGCGGAGTGTGCCCATGACCAGCCTTGCTTCCAACCGTGGCAGCCTGATTTTTCTGGCGATCACCTTACTCAGTTTTCTCGCCGCTTCCACGGCGCCGACGCCGTTGTATCACCTGTATCAGGATCAACTGCACTTCTCGGCAGCGGTGCTGACCCTGATTTTCGGCGTGTATGCGCTGAGTCTGCTGGCGGCGCTGCTGACGGTCGGATCGCTGTCCGATCACCTGGGACGTAGACCGGTGATTTTCACTGCCGTGCTGCTCAATGCGCTAGCGATGTTGCTGTTTATCAGCGCCGACAGTGTTGCCTGGCTGATCAGTGCCCGCGTATTGCAGGGTTTTGCCACCGGCATGGCCACCGCTGTTTTGAGCGCGACGCTGCTCGACACCGACCGTCAGCAAGGGCCGTTGATCAACAGCGTCGCACCGTTGCTCGGCATGGCGCTGGGCAGCATGGGCTGCGGCTTGCTGGCCGAGTTCGCCCCGGCGCCGTTGCAACTGACTTACTGGCTGCTGCTGGCGCTGTTTGTGTTGCAGGCGGTGTATGTCTGGCGTCTGCCGGAAAGCGTCACCCCGCAATCCGGGGCTTGGGCTTCACTGCGGCCGACCCTGCATGTGCCGGTTCAGGCGCGTTCGACCTTATGGCGTGTGCTGCCGCTGAACACCGCAACCTGGGCCCTCGGCGGCTTTTTTGCCTCACTGGCACCGTCGCTGGTGCGCACTGCTACCGGTTCGACTTCGAACCTGATCGGCGGCGCTACCGTTTCGGCGTTGACCGTGACCGGGGCGCTGATGATCTTCACTTTGCGCAATCGTCCCGCCGGCAAAGCCCTGCAAATCGGCGCCAGTCTGCTGCCTATCGGCGTGCTGCTGATTTTGCTCGGCGTGCACAGCGCCAGTCTGGCGCTGTTTTTCCTCGGCACACTGGTTGCCGGTTGCGGCTTTGGCTCGGGTTTCCTAGGCGCGGTGCGCAGCCTGGTGCCGTTGGCCCTGCCGCATGAACGGGCCGGTTTGATGTCGGCGTACTACGCGTTGAGTTATCTGGCGTTCTGTTTGCCGGCGTTGCTGGCTGGGCATTTGACCCGAGCCTATGGGTTGCTGGCGACCACCGACGGCTACGGCGCCGGATTGATCGTCCTGGCCGTCGCCGCGCTGTTGCTCAGCCTGCGCCCGCAAGCAGTGAAGGCTTGCAGCACTCCATAAACGTGATGGTTTCAGCTACCTTTGTCCGGCCTTCTTTTCACGGATCGACAGATGAAGATTATCCGCAGCAAGTCGTTCACCGCCGAGCGTGCCTGGGGTGCGCTGGACATTGCCAACATGAATGGCATCACCACGCGCCTGCACTGGACTGATCAGCCGTACAAATGGCACGTCAACGATGGTGAGGAAGTGTTTGTGGTGCTCGATGGTCAGGTGCAGATGCGCTATCGCGAACAGGGTGAAGAAAAGCAGGCGCTGCTTGAGGTCGGCGATATCTTCTACGCCTCAGTCGGTACCGAGCACGTGGCGCATCCGCAAGGCGCGGCGCGGATTCTGGTGATCGAAAGAGAAGGCAGTGTTTGACTGCTTATCTGTAAAGTAGATAACAGATAGAGAAATTACCCGTTATATAGATATTCGATTCGGTTCTACCATGGACTCAACCTCACCTGAGGACAGGAGTTCATGATGACTTGCCCCAACATAGCCAAACCCGGCATCAAGCCGTTCAGTCAGCTTCAGCATCCGCGTGAAGTGATCCGTCAATTCACCCCGAACTGGTTCGCCGCGACCATGGGCACCGGCGTGCTGGCCCTGGCGCTGGCGCAACTGCCGGTGGCGATCCCCGGGTTGCACGCGGTGGCCGAAGGGTTGTGGCTGTTCAACATTCTGTTGTTCACCCTGTTTACCTTTGCCTATGCCGCGCGCTGGGTTCTCTTCTTCGATGAAGCGCGGCGGATCTTCGGCCATTCCACCGTTTCGATGTTCTTCGGCACCATCCCCATGGGCCTGGCGACCATCATCAACGGCTTTCTGCTGTTCGGCCTGCCACGCTGGGGCGAAGGCGTGATTCATTTGGCCGAAGTGCTGTGGTGGCTCGACGTGGCGATGTCGCTGGCCTGCGGTGTGTTGATCCCTTACATGATGTTTACCCGCCAGGAACACAGCATCGACCAGATGACGGCGGTCTGGCTGTTGCCGGTGGTGGCGGCGGAAGTGGCGGCGGCCAGCGGCGGCTTGCTCGCGCCGCATCTGGCCGATGCCCACGCGCAACTGGTGGTGCTGACCACCAGCTACGTGCTCTGGGCATTTTCCCTGCCGGTGGCGTTCAGCATTCTGACTATCCTGTTGCTGCGCATGGCCCTGCATAAACTGCCTCACGAAAACATGGCCGCTTCGAGCTGGCTGGCCCTCGGTCCGATCGGTACCGGTGCGTTGGGTATGTTGCTGCTGGGCGCTGATGCACCGGCGATCTTCGCCGCCAACGGCCTGCCGGGCATCGGTGAAATCGCTGCGGGGCTGGGGCTGGTCGCCGGTATCACGCTGTGGGGCTTCGGCTTGTGGTGGATGTTGATGGCGCTGCTGATCACCGCGCGTTACCTGCGTGACGGCATCCCGTTCAACCTCGGCTGGTGGGGTTTCACCTTTCCGCTGGGCGTGTATTCGCTGGCGACCCTCAAGCTCGCCAGTACGCTGAACCTCGGTTTTTTCAGCGTGGTCGGCTGCATGCTGGTGAGCCTGCTGGCGGTGATGTGGCTGATCGTCGGTAAACGCACCGTGCAAGGCGCGTGGCGCGGTGAGCTGTTTGTCTCACCTTGTATTGCAGGGTTGAAGAAATAACCTGAAAAGTTTAGGTAAGGTGTGGCCTGGAACGCCGATCGAGATTCCAATAAGCAGATCCAGGCCATTCTCTACCGACCTCAGGGAAACACGGAAGATGAGTCACCCCTCACAGTTCAACCTGCTTCGCACTCGGCGCTTTCTGCCGTTTTTCATCACGCAGTCGCTGGGCGCGTTCAACGACAACGTGTTCAAGCAATCGCTGATCCTCGCCATTCTGTATCGGCTGACCATCGAAGGTGACCGCTCGATCTGGGTCAACCTGTGCGCGCTGCTGTTTATCCTGCCGTTCTTTCTGTTTTCGGCGCTGGCCGGGCAGTTCGGGGAAAAATTCGCCAAGGACGCGCTGATCCGTCTGATCAAGCTCGCGGAAATCGCGATCATGGCCGTAGGATCGATCGGTTTCCTGTTCGATCACCTGTCGCTGATGCTGGTGGCGCTGTTTGCCATGGGCACGCATTCGGCGCTGTTCGGGCCGGTCAAGTATTCGATCCTGCCGCAGGCGTTGCGCGAGGATGAATTGGTCGGCGGCAACGGTCTGGTGGAGATGGGTACGTTTCTGGCGATCCTTGCCGGAACCATCGGCGCCGGGATCATCATGTCCTCGACCCATTACGCGCCACTGGTGTCGACCGCGATTGTCGGAATTGCGGTGCTCGGTTATCTCGCCAGTCGCAGCATTCCGCGCGCGGCCGCCGCGTCGCCGGAAATGCGCCTGAACTGGAACATCTTCAGCCAGTCCTGGGCCACGCTGAAACTCGGACTGGGCCAGACGCCTGCGGTGTCGCGTTCGATTGTCGGCAACTCGTGGTTCTGGTTTGTCGGGGCGATTTACCTGACGCAGATCCCGGCCTACGCCAAGGAATGGATGCACGGCGACGAAACCGTGGTCACCCTGATTCTCACCGTGTTCTCGGTGGGGATTGCGCTGGGTTCGATGCTTTGCGAGAAACTCTCCGGGCGCAAGGTCGAGATCGGACTGGTGCCGTTCGGTTCGTTCGGTCTGACCGTGTTCGGCCTGTTGCTGTGGTGGCATTCCGGCGGAATCCCCGAGAGCGTCACCGGCCACAACTGGACTGAAGTGCTGGGCTTTGCGCATACCTGGGCGGTGCTGGTCGACATTCTCGGCCTGGGTATTTTTGGTGGTTTCTATATCGTGCCGCTGTACGCGCTGATCCAGTCGCGCACCGCCGAAAACGAGCGGGCGCGGGTGATTGCCGCCAACAACATTCTCAACGCTCTGTTTATGGTGGTCTCGGCGATCGTTTCGATCGTGTTGCTGAGTGTGGTCAAACTGTCGATTCCGCAGCTGTTCCTGGTGGTGTCGCTGCTGAACATCGGCGTCAACGCCTACATCTTCAAGATCGTCCCCGAGTTCAGCATGCGTTTCATGATCTGGCTGCTCAGCCATTCCATGTACCGCGTCGAGCACCGCAACCTCGAGGCGATCCCGGACGAGGGCGCGGCGCTGCTGGTGTGCAACCACGTGTCGTTCGTCGATGCGCTGCTGATCGGCGGTGCGGTGCGTCGGCCGATTCGCTTTGTCATGTACTACAAAATCTATAACCTGCCGGTGCTGAACTTTATCTTCCGCACGGCGGGAACAATTCCGATTGCCGGACGCAACGAAGACATCCAGATCTACGAAAAGGCCTTCACCCGGATTGCCCAGTATCTGAAGGACGGTGAGCTGGTGTGCATCTTCCCCGAAGGCAAGTTGACCACCGATGGCGAGATCAACGAGTTCAAGGGCGGGCTGACGCGGATTCTCGAAGAGACGCCGGTGCCGGTGATTCCGCTGGCGTTGCAAGGGTTGTGGGGGAGTTTCTTCAGCCGCGATCCGAACAAGGGGCTGTTCAAGCGGTTGTGGTCGCGGGTGACGTTGGTGGCGGGTTCGGCGGTCGAGGTTGAGGCGGCGCAGCCGGCGAAATTACAGGGTTTGGTGGGGGCGTTGCGCGGCACCGTCAGGTAATCGGTGACTTCAAGGGCCCCTTCGCGAGCAGGCTCGCTCCCACATTTGAAATGCACTCCAGTGTGGGAGCGAGCCTGCTCGCGAAAGCGCTAGTTGCTTAAGCGCTGACCTTGAGGCCAATCAACCCGGTAATGATCAACGCCACACTGGCCAGCCGAATCAATGCCATCGACTCGCCAAACAGAATGATCCCCGCAATCACCGTGCCCACGGCGCCGACCCCGGTCCAAATTGCATAAGCCGTACCCAGCGGCAATTCCTTCATTGCCAGACCCAGCAGGCCAAGGCTGATGGCCATGGCCGCAACGGTCAGGACGGTGGGGAGCGGGCGGGTGAAGCCGTCGGTGTATTTCAGGCCGACGGCCCAGCCGACTTCGAACAGGCCGGCGAAAAACAGAATGATCCAGGACATAAGAGACCTCCATCGATTGACGGGGCCGTCCCCAGATTGATAACTCGATCGAGCCGCAGGGTCGTCCCCGCGTAGCGCAACAGTCTGCCGAGCATTAATCCGGGGATCAAGTTTGCCGGTCAGTCGGCCGGCTGCTGCGCTAGCGCCTCACGGTCTTCTTTCTCGCTCATGCGCCGGAAGTACGTCGAGAGCAACGCCCCGGAAATGTTGTGCCAGACGCTGAACAACGCGCTTGGCACCGCCGCCAGCGGCGAAAAGTGCGCGCTGGCCAAGGCCGCGCCCAACCCCGAATTCTGCATGCCGACTTCCAGCGCCAGCGACTTGCGCTGCGCCAGTGGCAACTTGAACAGGCGCCCGGTGAAGTAACCCAGCAGGTAGCCGAAGCTGTTGTGCAGCATCACCACGGCCATGATCAGCAGCCCGGATTCGGCAATCTTCGCCTGACTGGCGGCCACCACGGCGGTGACGATGATCACGATGCTGACCACCGACACCAGTGGCAACACGTCCACCGCGTGGCGCACCTTGTCGCCGAGCACGCGTTGCGCGACCACGCCGAGCACGATCGGCAGCAGCACCACTTGCAAGATCGACCAGAACAACTCCATGAACGACACCGGCAGCCATGCCGAAGCCAGCAGCCAGATCAATGCCGGGGTCAGCAGCGGAGCGAGCAGGGTGGTGACAGCGGCAATCGCCACCGACAGTGCCAGATCGCCGCGGGCCAGCCAGGTCATGACGTTGGAGGAGGTGCCGCTTGGGCAGCAGCCCACCAGAATCACCCCGACCGCGATTTCCGGTGGCAGGTGGAAGATCTGGCAGAGCAACCACGCCACGCCGGGCATGATCACGAAATGTGCGACCACGCCCAAAGCCACGCGCCACGGATGGCGGGCGACGGCAGCGAAGTCATCGAGTTTGAGGGTCAGGCCCATGCCGAACATCACCAGCCCCAGCAGCGGCACGATTGCGCCTTTGAGGCCGAGGAACCACGCCGGTTGCAGGAACGCGATCACGGCGAAAATCAGAACCCAGTAAGCGAAAGTGTTGCCGACAAAGCGGCTGAGTGCAGCCAGTGCGCGCATGGCCTGTTCCTTATTATTGAATGAACACCACAAAAACAATTGTGGGAGCGAGCCTGCTCGCGAAAGCGGCGTGCCAGACACATTAATGTTAACTGTCACTCCGCATTCGCGAGCAGGCTCGCTCCCACAGTTTTGAAACTCGTCAGGATTAGATCCCCTGCGGAGTCTCTTCACCGCCCAACGCTTCCACCAGTGCCGGCAGGAAGTCGCCGAAGGTCAGCATCATCAGGGTGAAGCTGGCGTCCAGTTGGCCCAGAGCCTCGTCGCCGCCGTCCTGTTCCGCCTGATCCTGCAGCAGGTCTTCGAACTTCAGGCGTTTGACGGTCATCTTGTCGTCGAGCATGAACGACAGTTTGTCCTGCCAGGCCAGCGACAATTGGGTGACTACTTTGCCGGTGCTCAGGTGCAGCTGGATTTCTTCGCTGGTCAGATCCTGACGCTTGCAACGCACGATGCCGCCGTCTTCATGGGTGTCGCGCAGCTCGCATTCGTCCAGAACGAAGAAGTCCGGGGCGGCTTGCTGGGTGGTGACCCACTCGGTCATCACGGCGGTCGGTGCGGTTTTCACGGTCAGCGGACGCACGGGCAGGGTGCCGAGCACTTCACGCATGGTGGAAAGCAGGTCTTCGGCACGTTTCGGGCTGGCCGAGTTGACCAGGATCAGGCCCTGTTTCGGCGCAATCGCGGCGAAGGTCGACGAACGACGGATAAAGGCGCGCGGCAGGAACGCCTGGATGATTTCATCCTTGATCTGATCGCGTTCCTTCTTATAGACCTTGCGCATCTGCTCGGCTTCGATCTCTTCGACCTTCTCCTTGACCGCATCGCGCACGACGCTGCCCGGCAGAATGCGTTCTTCTTTACGCGCAGCGATCAGCAGGAAGTCACCGCTGACGTGCACCAGTGGCGCATCTTCGCCTTTGCCGAACGGCGCGACGAAACCGTAGGTGGTCAACTCCTGGCTTGCACATGGACGCGCCAGTTTGGTGGCCAGTGCAGTTTCCAGCGCCTCGGCATCGACAGGCAGGTCTTGGGTCAGGCGATAGATAAGCAGGTTTTTGAACCACATGGGGTGAGTCTCTCCTTTATACAAAGGGGGGCATTATTGTCTTCGCCGGGTCATAGGCCAACCCTTCTCTAAGCCTTTGGAAGGCCTGAGAAAATTAATTAAAAAAGTGCTTGCCAGAGGTTGGGTCGCTCCGTAGAATGCGCGCCACACCGAAGCGAAGGGTGATTAGCTCAGCTGGGAGAGCGTCTGCCTTACAAGCAGAATGTCGGCGGTTCGATCCCGTCATCACCCACCATTCGTTTCAAGTGTTTAGCGCAGCGGTAGTTCAGTCGGTTAGAATACCGGCCTGTCACGCCGGGGGTCGCGGGTTCGAGTCCCGTCCGCTGCGCCATATTCGGTAACCTGGACCACTGAACGCCAGGTCACCACGGAAAAACCCGCTGAAGCGGGTTTTTTTCTGTCTCAAGTTTGTACCTTGTTCCATCGGGTTTGTGTCGTTTCACCGGTTTTCGGATTTTTTTGAAAAAAACTTCAATTAAATCAACACATTACGAAAACTTGTGGCATAATGCGCCCCGTAACGAAGCGAAGGGTGATTAGCTCAGCTGGGAGAGCGTCTGCCTTACAAGCAGAATGTCGGCGGTTCGATCCCGTCATCACCCACCATTCGTTTCAAGCGTTTCGCGCAGCGGTAGTTCAGTCGGTTAGAATACCGGCCTGTCACGCCGGGGGTCGCGGGTTCGAGTCCCGTCCGCTGCGCCATATTCGGTCACCTGGACCCACTGAACGCCAGGTCACCACAGAAAGCCCGCCAAGTGCGGGCTTTTTGCTGTCTGCGATTTGTGAATTTCTGCAACGCCTTTGTGGTGAGGGGATCAATCCCCTCACCACAAATCATCTGCTCGTCTTTTTACTGAAGGGCATTGCGGCTATGCCGATAATCGCTCACCGCCTCATACACCGCTTTACGCAAGCGGTTGATCCCGCCAATCGGTCGATGCGCTTCGATACCAAACCACGGGTTGAACGACAGGTTGTCACACTCCAGATTCAATGCCGGTGTGTCGAAGTCCTGCGCAGGCAGGGTAATCCGCGCCACTGTTTCGAACGGTGAATCCTGCTCGCGCCATTCGATGCTGGTGTCCTCGATCGGCATGTACTTGTTCGCGTCCTGGCGCTGAATCTGCAACACAAAACACGCTGGCACCCGATCCGTCGACAGTTGCTGGTTCAAGGCGCTGCGCAGGAAATTCGGCAGGTCGTGGTTTTGCGGGGGCAGGGCATACGCCGGGCAATTGTCCGGATCCGGCGCGACTCGAAACTTCGCATTGGCCTCCCCGAATTTGTAGGGCGATACCGAAAAGTACGTGGTCGCCGTCGGGCTGTTCGGTGGCGGCGCCAGGGTCGCCAAGGCGATGAACAGGTGGCGGATCTGCCAGGTGCGCGGATCCCAGCCAGGAAAGAACGCCATGATCTTTTTGCCATCAGCCTGAGCCGCCACATTCTGACGATAATCGGCGACATCGCTGACAAAGAAATTCGGGTGGCTGAACATCACGAAGTCTTGCTCGCGGCGCTGCTGACGGTCGCCGAGCAATGGTTTGCCGGGCACATCGAGCAGTTTGATCGCCATGCCCCGAGCGTCGCGGATGCTGTCGAACTGCGGGTAGGCGTTGCCATTGGACAGGCGAATCATCGCCTGCCAGGTTTTGCCCGGCTCACTGAATACGCCTTGGCGCAACGCAGGTGTCAGTTCCGGCAGCACCGTCACTTCGGCTTTCACGCAACCATGGGCCTTGGCATGCGCGTCGCGCAGATAACGCGTGCTTTCGCGATGTTGATCGACGATGCGTACGGCGGTCTGGATTACATCCTGGGTCATCGCCGCTTCACCGGCGGGAATCTGTTCCTGCGCCGATACCGGGCCTCTGTGTTGCCAGACGAACCATGCGCTCGCGATGGCCCAGCCCAGCAGGCCGATAATCAGCAATGTCAGTAGGGCTTTGCCCAGCAGGCGCCCCAGCCATAACCAGACGCGGGCGAACATCGACGGTCTTTTGTACGGGTTGATCATCATGGCAATTGCGCCTCCAACGGTCCGCCCAGTACTTTCAGGTACTCCAGCAAGGCCCAGCGTTCTTCTGGTTGCAGCAGTCGGCCGATGACCCCATTGCCACGCTCGCCGGCGCGGAATTCATGGCCGCTGTTGTGGTTGCCGGAAATTCGCGTGTCGAACAGGAAACCATTGGTAAAGGCTTCGGTGCGATACCCCAAATGGCGCGGGTCGTACTCGAGAGTGCCTTTATAGAAGGTGGTGGCGCGTTCATCCTGGGGCGACAGCAGTTGATAAAGACTCGGTACCGAACCGTTGTGCAGAAATGGCGCGGTGGCCCAAACCCCGGCCAGTGGTCTGGCCTTGTAAGCGACTTTTTCGCGCACGCCGATCGGCAGACCGAAGCCATCAAGTTGTGGCTTTTCCTGAGGGCTGACACCAGCCTCGCGATAAGCGCGGTTTTCGACGAATGCGGTGACGTAAGCCAGGCCCTTGGCCACCGATAGCTGGCTCAGATCCAATGGCTCTTTGGGCGTTGGATGCAGCTTCACATCCATCTGCTCAAGCTCTTTCAGATCCCATTGCAGCGGCGTCAGGTCGAAACGGTGGTTGGCAATGTTGGTCGCTGCATTCGGATCGGTGCCGATCACCTCCACCGGCAGCATGTGCAAATGCTGCACCCAGCGTTCGCCCTCCTGAGTCTTGCGTGGCACGTGGCAACCGGCGCAGTTCTCCTCAAACAGGGCGCGGCCCTTGGCGGCCAGCGGTTTGTCGATGGCGCCCAGAACATCCTCCGGCCAGGCGGGTGGTTGCAGGTGTTGCAGGGTTTCTTCGATTTTGTGCAGATCACGCACGCGGACACTGGAGGCGTAACGGGCATCGCCCTGCAGCGGCTGGCCATTGCTGTCGAAGAAGTTCAACGTGGCGCCGACACCCAGTGCCTCCCCGATATTGCGCGCCATCGGTTGCTGTGCCGAGCCGTTCCACTGCACCCAGTCGAACGTCCACATGTCCCACAGTTGCGGGTAGTCCACCGGTGCGTTGGCCACGCGGTAGTTAGCGGGGGAGATCGCGTCGCCGAAGGTGGCGTTGGCGATGCGGCCGAATGCGTCGGTGCGGCCCGGGCCTTCTTCGGTCGGGTAGAGGCCGCGATGCGTGTCGTTCCAGGCGACTTTGAGGAAGGTGTTCAGCGATTGCTTGAAGTCTTTGCGCAGTTGCTCGTGGCGTGTCTCGTATTCATCGCCCAGAACATTTTTGGCGAAACGCTCGAATTTCCATGGGTTGTAGTAAGTCGCGGCCAGACTTGCGACCAAGGCTTGTCCGAAACTGCCACCGCGTAATGTAGGAACGCTAGAAGGCAAGACATGCTGCGCTGAACCACCGTCAATTCGCACGGCCTGGTCTTTGAAGCGCAATTCGCCAGTGTGGCAAGCAGCGCAGGTGATATCGAGATATTGCTCGCTGCCACCGGGATTCGCGTGGCGGGCAAAGCCGACCGGCAGATTGCCGGGGTTGTTCGACGTGGCTTTCTGCTGTGGATCAACCAGAAAACCGAAGCGTGCGAGGTATTCCGGGGACGGGAAACGCTGCTGCGAGAAGGGCAGTTCCAGCGCCTCGAACCATTCATAGCGCAGGCCTTTGACCTGTGTGCCTTGCGGCGTGAAGTAGTAGGTCTGGCGTTCCTCCTCGCTCCACTGCTGCAGGTAATGCACCTGTTGGGCCGGGATATAGAATGGAAGTTTCGGGTTGGCGACGAAGTACAGAATCACTGCCAGAGCCAGGCCCAGCAGCACAATGATCAGTGCCAGCACACGGTATAAGAGGCGCAAGATAAACATCCTTGTCGAGTTGTTGCCTTGTTATGCCTCAGCTGTTGCAGGTGCGGCAAGTGGCCATTACGCCAACTGTCGTAGGAAGTCTCATCAGCCCTTGTCAGCTTCAGATGACAGAAGCTTCATCGTCCCTTGGCCCGAATGCGTTTTAATCCCTGAACTTATCGGACATTTCCTGCTCTCATGCCGGTAGCCATTGGTCGTGGCGGCCTGATAAGCTCGCGGCTTTACTCGATTGCCCTTTCGGCGCATGAACAAGGAAATAGCATGAAACAGCATCGGTTGGCGGCGGCGGTAGCCCTGGTTAGCCTGGTCCTCGCGGGTTGTGATTCGCAGACCAGCGTAGAGCTGAAAACCCCGGCGCAAAAAGCTTCCTACGGTATCGGCCTGAACATGGGCAAGAGCCTTGCTCAGGAAGGCATGGATGATCTGGACTCCAAAGCGGTAGCCCAGGGCATCGAAGATGCCGTCGGCAAGAAAGAACAGAAGCTGAAAGACGAAGAACTGGTCGAAGCCTTCGCCGCGCTGCAAAAGCGTGCTGAAGAGCGTATGGCCAAGATGAGCGAAGAGTCGGCAGCCGCTGGCAAGAAATTCCTCGAAGAAAACGGCAAGAAGCCTGGTGTCACCACCACCGCTTCCGGTCTGCAGTACGAAGTGGTCAAGAAAGCCGACGGCCCACAGCCCAAGCCTACCGACGTCGTGACTGTTCACTACACCGGCAAGCTGACCAACGGCACCGTGTTCGACAGCTCCGTTGAACGTGGCAGCCCGATCGATCTGCCGGTCAGCGGCGTGATCCCGGGTTGGGTTGAAGGTCTGCAACTGATGCACGTTGGCGAGAAGTACAAACTGTACATCCCTAGCGATTTGGCTTACGGCGCGCAATCGCCAAGCCCGGCAATCCCGGCCAACTCGGTTCTGGTCTTCGACCTGGAACTGCTGGCCATCAAGGATCCTGCCAAAGAAGACGCCGCCGCCAAGTAATCGGCTGTAGCTTCGAAGACAACGCCTCGCATATGCGGGGCGTTGTTGCATCTGGACGATGCTGGCGGTAAACAGAGCGAACGGATGGCGCTTACAGCAGTCCTAGAGATTGAGGCTGCCAGCGCTAGACGCCCTGAGCCGCCAAGTCAATGAAATATTGGGGTTTTTTATGTGAGTAAAAAACGCCCGATCTGAGCGCAGCCCTTATGAAACGGGGCTTTCAGCGCTGAAATGCAGCTCTGTTCACAAGGTTATCCACAATTTGTGTGGATAACATTTCAACGGGAGAAATAGATGAAAGCGCCGTGGAATTTCGCCCGATTTCTGCCCCTCGCCGGTCGATTGCTGGCGCGTGGGCGTCTGCCGACCCTGTTATTCGCGGTGGCGAGCAAAGGGGCCGCGCAAGGCAATCGCCTTGGCAAACTCAAGGATGATCTGCGTTTGCTCCAGGCACTTTGCCTGTCCTACTGGCGCGGCGAGTATCGGGCCATCAGTCCGAAAGCTCTGGTGTCGGTGGTGGCGGGCCTGATGTATTTCCTCAGCCCGGTGGATGCGATTCCGGATTTCATTCCGGTGTTCGGTATGCTCGATGACATCGCCGTTCTGGCCTGGCTGATGAAAACCCTCGACGATGAGCTCAATGCTTTTCGGCTCTGGCGCAACCGCCAGCAGCCGGAAAAACTCGCGGTGGTCGAGCGCCTGCCTGATACCCCCGAGCAACTTCAGCTTCAGGGCCCGAAAAAGCCCTGATTCACTTCGCCTGCAGACAGATAGATACCCCCCGCGACCTTGGCCGCTGTTAGGATTACACTTCTAGGGAAAAGTGCCGACTCGCTAAGTGTTGTTGTCCTACGGGGTAGTCATGGATATTCAGATAATTGCACGCGATGGCGAACCCGAATATGCGGTTCTGCCATGGGTTCAGTATCAGGCTCTACTGAAAGCAGCAGGCATCAACGAAACACCGCAGCAGCAGGCGCTAGCGCCGGCCGCCGCAACGCCAGACCCGATTCTTCCAGGTCTGGATCAACTACGCAGTTTGCGCGAAGGGAAGGGCATCGCCATCGAGGCGCTGGCCCGCACGGTAGGCATCAGCCCGTCTTATCTGGCCATGATCGAAAGCGGCGAGCGTCAACCTGACGCCGCGATTCGTCGCAGCCTGGCCTGGGAACTGACGGTGCCGGGTTGGAGGGATGAATCGTGAGCGTACGCATCAGTCGTCAACATTGGGACGGATTGCTCGGGGAGCTGGATCAAGCGCGCAGGCAGCGCCATCTGTTGACCTATCGAGCCTTGCTCGAACGTTTGCAACTGCCGACGCCGGCGATGCAGACGCTGACCGCGGCACTTGAGCATCTGGCCGCACTCGACGCCAAGGCTGAACAGCCGTTGCGCAGTTCGCTGGTGATCAGCCAGGGTGCCAGCCGTTTGCCACGTACCGGTTTCTTTGAGTGTGTCGAGCGTCTGGGGCGCTTTTCTGGGCCCTCCGATGGCGTCGCGGCTGCTTCCTGGCATGCGTCGGAAGTGGTCAGAGTTTTCGAATACGAGTACCCGGAATCGGCGGAGGCCTGAGTGTTCTTACGACTCAAGGCGTCAGCCAGTTACTGGTTGGCCCGCAGGCTGTTTCACTGGTCGTGGTTTGTTCGCCAGCCCAGAGGCTGGCGCTGGCTCGAAGGGCAGTTTGCGCGCATGGCCAATCTTGGCGATGTCGGCGCGCAAAGCTTTTATGGGCACATTCTGACGTTTCGCGGGGTTGGCCTGGGTGCCCGCGAAGAGGGTGTGCGGCTGTTGCGTCTGGCGGCGCTCGCCGGCGATGGCAAAGCGGCTTATCAAGTCGGCGTGATCAGCTTGGCCGGTACGCCGAGCAAAGCGCCGGATCCGACCGAAGCGGCACGCTGGTGGACGCTGGCCGCCAAGGCCGGCCACCCGTTGGCCGAGCTCAAACTCAAAGAGTTGAGCGCTCGGGATTAAACCCGGTAAATCATTTTGTATCGCTCGATAAACGTGGCGTGAGGGAAACCTCACGCCACGTTTGCGTTTATCGCCATACGTTTTGTAGTAATTGGTCTTTTGCAGATTAGTCCTACAGTAAACGCCTACTCGCCTGACTTCTTTCCTGATTGATCCCCCGCAAAGTCCCCGCGCCTAATTTTTGCGCGAGGGAACGCTCATGTTTGACCCGGTTTTTCATTCCACCCCGCATCGTTGCGTGCGCTGATGGAAGCCGTCAGCCGTATCGAGCAGGAACTCGACAGCTTCCCCGACTCCCTCAGCCTCTATCGCCAGCAACTTGAACACTGGCTCAGCGGAGCGGCCGACCAGGTCAGTCATGCGGCGGATCTGCCGTCGCTGATGGGCATAGAGCGGGTCATCCGCTTTGGTGATCGCGTCACCGCGGTCAGCACGGGCGACAGTGAGTTTGCCTCCGGAGTCGTGCAGTGCCCGAAAAGCGGGGTGCTGGCGATCGAGAGTAAATTCGAGTCGGTGTACGACATTCCGCTGGGCGACATCGTGGTGGATGTGGTCGCGGTGGATGATGGCCAAACCTCCCCCGTCGCACTTGATGCGCAAGGCCGGGGAACCTTCAGCGGTACGCCAGGCAAGTTCTATCGCGTGCAGGTGCACAGCGACGTTACCCCGGAGCAGATCGAGGCACTGTTCAAGTCCTACGACGGCTTGACCGGCGAGCTGGATGGCTGGCTGCGCAGCGAGTGGCAGGGGTTCAAGCCGCAGTGGTCGCAGTCGGTGGCGACGGCGGCGGGCAACGGCATGCTCGCCGGGAGCTGGGCGGCGATCGAGGGGGTATGGGACAGCATCGGCATGCTGTCGGAGATTCTCAAGGATCCAGGCGCATTTGCCGAGCGGCTGGGAAGCGGCGCGGCTGATCTGATTCATCTCGCAGAATCAGCTCCGGATGTCATGCAGAAACTGCAGTTGCTGGTCAGTGATGAAGCGGCGCTGTGTTTGCTGTTGCGTGCGGCGAGTCTCTGGCTGGAGATGCTGCCGCCCAGCCAGATCGCCGGCAAAACCGCTGAAACGGCGTCGATGATGATCGTGCAGGTGCTGATCGATGTGCTGATCGGCGTTGTGTTGACATTCGTCGGGGCTGGCGCCGGGATCGCTTATCTGACGCTACGCCTGGCGGATCGCGCCGCCCAGTTGCTCTCGGTTGTGAAACGCCTGGTCAAGGCGATGTTCGGCATCGTCAACACGTTCATCCATTACGTCGATCAATACAAAACTGTCGCCGCGCGGGGCATTGCCGCCGGGGTGAAAAAGGGCCGCATGCAATTGCGCTGGGATGCGAAGCGCAATGCCGCCCTGAAGAAAAACGAGCATCACGATAACGCTCCCGATCAAGCGAAAAACCCCAACGGCGACAGCGCCGACTGCGCGCCGCTGACCTGCACCAACGGCTGTCCGGTGTCGATGGTCACCGGTGAAGAACTGCTGACCCTGACCGACGGCACGCTCGATGGGGTGTTGCCGTTCGAGTTCACCCGGTTGTACCGCACCAGCGCGGTGGAGGTTGATGTCGGGCTGGGGTTTGGCTGGAGCCATTCGCTGGCGCATCGGCTGGAGTTCGATGGCGAGGCGGTGATCTGGGTCGATCACGAGAACCGCCGCACGCGGTTTCCGTTGCCCAGCGTTGAGCGCCCGGCGATTCACAACAGCCTGTCGCGGGCGGCGATTTTTCTCGGGGATGAGCCCGAGGAAGTAATCCTCGCGCTGGCGGGGGATGCGGCGCGGTTTTATCACTTTCGTGCCGGGCGGCTGGTGGCGGTCAGTGATGCGTATGGCAATCGGCTGACGGTGCATCGCGATCATCAACAGCGGGTTTTCCGCCTGGACAATGGCGCGGGTCGGTCGCTGCTGTTGCGTTATGACCGGGCGCATCTGGTGGCGGTTGATTACCAGGTGCTTGAGGCTGATGGCTGGCGCACCGAGCAAACGCTGGTCAGTTATTGCTACGACGCCCGTCAGCGTTTGTTGGCTGCGACCAACGCGGTCGGTGACAGCGAGCGTTACGACTACGACGATCAGCACGTCATCCTGCAGCGGCAACTGACCGGCGGCGCGAGCTTTTTCTGGGAGTGGGAACGCTCGGGCAAGGCGGCGCGCTGCGTGCGGCACTGGGCGTCGTTCGCGCAGATGGACACCCGTTACGTCTGGGCCGATGACGGCAGCGTCGCGGTGCACTACGTCGATGGCAGCGAAGAAACCTACGTCCACGACGACAGCGCACGGCTGGTGCGCAAGGTCGAGGCCGATGGCGGTGAGCACCTCAAGGCTTATGACGACGCGGGCCGGCTGATCGCCGAGCAGGATCCGCTGGGCGCGGTCACCGAATACCGCTACGACGACGTTGGACGGCTGATCGCGCTGCTGCCGCCGGACGATGAGCCAACGTCCTACGAGTACCGCAACGGTTTCCTGCACAGCCGTTCTCGCGGCGAGGCGGTGTGGACGTTTCGGCGCAACGCCGAGGGCGATGTCACCGAGGCGGTCGATCCCGACGGACAGGTCACCCATTACTACTACGACACGCGCGGGCAGTTGCTGTCGATCCGCTACCCGGACAGCAGCAGGCACAAGTTGTCGTGGAACGACCGCGGGCAACTGATCGAGGAAACCCTGCCCGACGGTGGAGTACGGCGCTTTTCCTACGATGCGCTGGGGCGACGGACGACCACTTGCGACGAATACGGCGCGATCACCCGTCAGCAGTGGGATGCGGTTGGCCGACTAATTCAGACGACCTTTCCTACGGGCGCTACCCGCGCCTACAGCTATGGCGCTTACGGCCAGGTCACTGCCGAGCGCGACGAACTCGGGCGCATCACCCGCTACGAGTATGACGACGACCTGCACCTCGTCTCGCGCAAGATCAATCCCGACGGCACGCGGGTGCAGTACCGCTACGACCATGCGCAACTGCTGCTCACGGAAATCGAGAACGAGTCCGGGGAAAAGTACCGGCTGGACTACACGCCCACCGGATTGATCCGACAGGAAACCGGCTTCGACGGCCGGCGCACCGCCTACGCCTACGACCGCAACGGGCACCTGCTGGAGAAGACCGAATTCGGCGATGACGGCTCGACGCTGGTCACCGCCTACACGCGTGATGCGGCCGGGCGCTTGCTGCTGAAAACCCTGCCCGACGGAGTTGAGGTGGCTTACACCTACGACCGCCTGGGCCGTTTGACCGGGGTTGATGACGGCCAGCAACATCCACTGGCCTTTGAATACGACCGGCAGGATCGGCTGATCACCGAGCATCAGGGCTGTGGCACCCTGCGCTACACCTACGACGCCTGCGGCCAGCTCAAGCGCCAGCGTCTGCCGGACAACAGCAAGCTCGACTATCACTACGCCAAGGGCGGTGCGCTGACCGCCATCGACCTCAATGGCACGCGGCTGACCAGCCATCAGTTTGAATGCGGTCGTGAGCAACAACGCCAGCAAGGCCTGCTGCTCAGCGATTATGCCTACGACGATCAGGGACGTTTGCTGGCCCATGCTGTAGGTCATCAGCACGACTCGCTGTATCGCCGGGATTATGCCTACAGCGCCAACGGCAATCTGGAGCACATTGCCGACAGCCGCCACGGCCAGCGCACCTATGGCTATGACGCCCTCGACCGCTTGATCCGCGTCCGTCACTCGCGCGACGAACTGCCGGAATCCTTCGCCCACGACCCGGCCGGCAACCTGCTGATGCAGGATCGTCCCGGGCCGACCCGGATCAAGGGCAACCGCCTGCTGATGCAGGGCGACCGGCATTACGACTACGACGCCTTCGGCAACCTGATCCGCGAGCGTCGTGGCCGCGATCAACTTCTGATCACCGAATACCGCTACGACTGCCAGCACCGTCTGATCGGCCTGACCCGCGCCGATGGCCAAACCGCGTCCTACCAGTACGACGCCTTCGGCCGACGCATCCGCAAAACCGTCGACGGCCAGACCACCGAATTCTTCTGGCAAGGCGACCACCTCGTCGCCGAAAGCAGCAAAACCCACCACCGCAGCTACGTCTACGAACCCGGCACCTTCCGCCCCCTGGCGCTGCTCGACGGCAAAGGCCCGAAACGCGCTTGCCCGTTCTACTACCAACTCGACCACCTCGGCACCCCGCAGGAACTCACCGACTACAGCGGCGAAATCGTCTGGTCGGCGCAATACGACGCCTACGGCAAGGTATCGGCGATCACCCTCGCGGGCGAGGACTACCTGGACCAGCCGCTGCGCTTTCAGGGGCAGTATTTCGATGCGGAAAGCGGGCTGCATTACAACCGGCATCGGTATTACGACCCGAGGTTGGGGCGGTATTTGACGCCGGATCCCATCAAGTTGGCGGGTGGGTTGAATCAGTACCAGTACGTGCCGAATCCGACGGGGTGGGTGGATCCGTTGGGGTTGAACTCTAACTGCCCGCCGCCGAATAGGCCGGGCTGTACGGTACCTGGTGCGAGTGATGGAGCTAAGGTTGATGAAGAAGAGCCTGAACTTCCGAAGCCGAAATTAAGCGCAAGAGAGGCCGCGAAGAAAGAGGTTGAGAGGTTAAATGACAGTCAGGGGATGCACATGGTTGGTAAGCATGGCCCTGAGCTGCCAAATGAAAAATTTAAAAAAAGGGCTATTGATGGGACGGACCCGATTACGGGTCAACCAAGAAGAGGTCGAAATGCTGGTGTAGGTAATCCGAGCTCCAGATTTTACAGTTGGGAAATAATGCTTGAAGCCTATGTTCTCGCGACCACCAGGGTTGAACGCGGACTCCCTCGTTTCACCGGACAGGATAGTCAGGGAGCTAACGTTGTAAAAATGAGGCTTCCTAACGCTGGGGAAGGTTATAAGCCAAATAGAAGGGATAAAGAAAACCCTCGATTAATTACCAATATGGGAGGGTTCGAAATGAAGTTCGACCCCATAACAAACCTACCATTTACTCTTTATCCAACGGAGTGATTTTATGTACATTGATCCTGAAACGTCGAAGCCTTATCTACCGACCCCAGCATATTTTTTGTGTTGTTTTGATGTGTATGATCGCGAAGAAACCTTGGGGGTGGAGCTTGAAAGATATAATCCGAACACAGTCGTAGATAGGGAGGAACTTATTTTAAAGTATTGCATACCTATGAATAGGTCGTATCGTCAAAAATTTTTGCTTGTGGAGTGTCTCAAGTTTGCGTTGCAAGACGAGAGGTACGATTTTAGATCCTTATTCCAGTATGATCCTGAGGCTTATTGTTCATTTCCGGATGGTTGGGATGAAATGGTCGATTCAAGGGTTTTTTTTGAAGATATATATCGGATAGCTATGGTTGAGTGGGGTGCCGAGTTGAAGAAGGCTGGTTTGGAAGATCAAGCTACTTGGTAAGTGCGTTAGCTGATGATGCTGGTGTGGAGTGGTAATAGAAGATGTTCAGAGGTGTTTACAGTTCGCGGTTTTTAACCCATCGAGCGCAGTTGAATGCTTTAAATGAAGCGATGACAAGAGAGGCACGGAAGATGTCGCGATTCACGGGAGAAGACAGCATGGGTAATTTGGTTGTGAGAATGGCTGCCGAAGATGTGGGGGAAGGGTACGAACCTAACCCATCAGATCCATCAGAACCCCGCTACATTCAAAAAATGAATGGGTTTGAAATGAAATTTGACTTTGAAACATTGCAACCTTTCGCTCTATATCCGGTGGAGCACGTTTGATGTTGATGCATCCCTATCTTGATGTTCCATACAGTCCTAAGTTGAAGCACTTTCTTGGTGGGTTTGATATATACGATCGCGAAGAGACGCTGGGCGCAGAGTTGGCAGAGTACGATCCTGAGTGTCCTTCAGATAGAGCGGAATTAATTTATAAATTTATTGTGAGAAGATTTTCGGGTTTGACTCATCGGCACAAGTTTGTCTTGTTTTTTGTATTGGGTGAGGCTCTGGATGGCGAAGCGAGTAAGCTCTCTGAGGTTTTTAAACATGATCCTTTTTCTCATTCATTGCTTCCACTTGGCTGGAATGAAATAAAAGATCCCAGGAGTTTTTTTGAGCATGTGTACTCTATTCTCTCCGAAGTTTGGATTGATGAGTTGTATCTCGCCAGTCAGGAAGACTGCTCCACGTGGTAGCCGGCATTAGAAGCGGAATCTTGAGTGATGCTACTGACCCCTTCGCGAGCAAGCCCGCTCCCACAGGGATCTGTGTCGTCTGGAGAGTCAGCGCTGGCCCATCAGCTGCGGCAGTTGAAGGTCGGCAGCACTGAGACTATCAATCACATGCACGCTATACCCCGGAACATTCTTCGCATGATGTTTCGCCTGCGAAGCCATCTCCGCCAGTTGACTCGCATCCAGTTCTGCGCAGGCCTCGGGTTGCAGGTGGACTACGCCGATCGATAACGATAGAAGTGGAAACTCCTGCCGCACACCCTGGCGATTCGGCGCGATGAAGCAGCCGGCCTCAAGATGCTCAGGGCGATAGAAGCGGCGGCATTGGCTCTGGAAGTCGTCGAGCAGTTGGTTGAGGCGTTTGCGCCAGTCTTCCGGGCCGAGTACCAGAAGGAAGTCGTCGCCGCCGATGTGGCCGACGAAGTCGCGGGAAGGGTCGACGCGTTCGTTCAGACATTGCGCCAGGCACAGCAGGACTTCGTCGCCACGGCCGTAGCCGTAGATGTCGTTGAAGGGTTTGAAGCTGTCGATGTCGACGTAGCAGATGATCGATTCACGGCCCTGTTGCAGCAGGCGGGTCAGGCATTGCTGGATCGGCACGTTGCCGGGTAGCAGGGTCAGCGGGTTGGCGTAGCGTGCCTGCTGGATTTTCAGTTCGGTGATCAGTTTGAGCACGTCGATCACCCGGCCAAGGCCCAGATAACCGCCGTTGAGGGTGATGATGAAATCTTCTTCGATGCGCTGCCGGGCGCGGCTGGTGATCAGGCGGCTGACCTGTTGCAGCGACTGGCTCATTTCCACGGCGAGGAAGTCGTCGTTCATCAGGCGGCTGATCGGTTTGCGTGCGAACAGGTCGGTGGCGAACGGTTTGAGCAGTGCGTCGGACAACGAATGGCGATGGACGATGCCGCACGGCTGGCCCTGTTCGTCGAGCACCGCCAGTGAGTTCAGATTGGCCTGGCGGCGGAAAGCTTCCAGCACCGTGGCGGTTGGTGTGTCGCGATGCACCGCCGGTTGGTCGTTGAGCAGGGCGCTGAGGTCGCTGCCTTCGTCGTTCAACGCCACGGTGCTGCTGTCGTGTTTCGGCATCAGGGCCCGGGCATCGCGGGGTGGATGCTCCTGCGGACGACCGAGCAGGTAACCCTGCACCAGATCGACGCCCATCTCGGTCAGCACCGCCAGTTCTTCCGGCAACTCGATCCCCTCGGCAATCACCTGCGCCCGCGAGGCCTTGGCGATTTGCAGGATCGAGCCGACGAACTCGCGCTTCAATGCGTCCTGATGAATACCGTCGATGAAGTGGCGGTCGATCTTCACGTAATCCGGGCGCAACTCCGACCATAGACGCAAGCTCGAATAGCCGGCACCCAAGTCATCCAGTGCAATCGAAAAGCCCATCGCCCGATAGTGATGCAGGGCAGTTTGCAGCAACTGGAAATCGTCGATCGGCGTCTGTTCGGTGAGTTCGATCACCACTTGACTCGGTGGGATGCCGAAGTCTTGCAGCAGTTGCAAGGTCCGCCCCGGTTGGTGCGCGGCTTCGAGCAGGGATTCCGGCGAGACGTTGAGGAACAGCTTGCCCGGCAGTTGCTGCTCGTTGAAACGACGGCAGGCAGACTGGCGGCAGGCAATTTCCAGTTCGCTCAGGCGGCCGGCCTGACGCGCCACCGCGAACAGCGCGATTGGCGAATGCAGAGGGCTGTTGGACGGGCCGCGAGTGAGAGCTTCGTAGCCGAGAATGCGACGCTCGGAGAGACAGATGATCGGCTGGAACAGGCTGTGCAAACCGCTTTGAGTCAGGATCGAGCTCAAGGCACTCAGCTGTTCGGTCGTGGTCATGGCAATCTCTGGCGATAAAAAAAGGACTGGGAGCGCTCTTGCTTGAAGAGGCGCTCCCAGTCCTTTATTTCACGACAGAATGATGACTGTTTGATGACGCTCCGGGGAGCGTCACCACTAAATTGCCATCATCTTACTTCTTGGCCACCTGATTGCTCAGCTTCAGGTAATCCAGCAGCACGCGCCCGGTTTCGCTCAGGTAGGCGTCGTCTTCTGGTTTGACCTTGTCGGGCTCAGCCGCAGCCAGCGCGTCTTCATCTTCTTTCTTCAGCTCTTTGAGCGGTTCTTCGCCTTTGGCTTTGCGACGGATGTTTTCCATGGCCAGTTGCTTGGCATCGATGTCCGCGTGCTGGGCACGACGGTCTGCTTCATTGAGGCTGACGGTTTTCTCTTCCATCAACTTCTGCGCCAGGGCCAGTTTGTCACGGATGAACACGAACTCGGCGTCTTTGGCGCTGCGTGCGTCATGCTCGGACTTGAGCTGCGCCAGGTACGGCTTGAACGGATCGGAGGCCGGCTTGATCGCTGCCTTGATGGTGTCCCACGGCATGGCTTCCGGCAGGGCGCTTTCGCCGATTTCCTTGGTGTCGATGATCGACGGGTAGTCGATGTCCGGCAGTACGCCCTGATGCTGGGTGCTCTGCCCGGAAACCCGGTAGAACTTGGCCAGGGTCAGTTTCAGTTCGCCATGGTTCAGCGGCTGAATGGTCTGCACGGTGCCTTTGCCGAAGGTCTGGCCACCGATGATCAATGCACGATGGTAGTCCTGCATGGCGCCGGCGAAGATCTCCGAAGCCGAGGCGGACAGGCGGTTGACCAACAGTGCCATCGGGCCTTTGTAGAACGCGCCCGGGTTTTCATCTTCCAGCACATCGACGCGGCCATCGGCGTTACGCACGAGTACGGTCGGGCCCTTGTCGATGAACAGGCTGGTCAGCTCGGTGGCTTCCTGCAGAGAACCGCCGCCATTGTTGCGCAGGTCGATGACCACGCCGTCGACTTTCTCTTTCTGCAGTTCGGTCAGCAGTTTCTTGACGTCACGGGTGGTGCTCTTGTAGTCCGGATCACCGGCACGGAACGCCTTGAAGTCGAGGTAGAAGGCCGGGATCTCGATGATGCCGAGCTTGTAGTCCTTGCCGTCCTGTTTCAGGTTCAGCACGGATTTTTTCACCGCCTGGTCTTCAAGCTTCACCGCTTCGCGAGTGATCGGCACGATCTTGCTGGTCTGGTCGTTCGGCGCATTGCTGGCCGGAATCACTTCCAGGCGCACCACGGTGCCTTTCGGGCCGCGGATCAGCTTGACCACTTCGTCCAGGCGCCAGCCCACCACGTCAACCATCTCTTTGTTGCCCTGGGCAACGCCGATGATCTTGTCGGCCGGTGCAACCTGCTTGGTCTTGTCGGCCGGGCCTGCCGGCACCAGGCGCACGACTTTCACCTGATCGTTGTCGCTCTGCAACACGGCGCCGATGCCCTCCAGGGACAGGCTCATGTTGATGTCGAAGTTCTCCGCGTTATCCGGCGACAGATAGTTGGTGTGCGGGTCGTAGGACATGGCGAAGGTGTTGATGTACGCCTGGAAGATATCTTCCGCGCGGGTCTGGTCCAGACGCGCCAACTGGTTCTTGTAGCGCTTGGTCAGGGTTTCCTGGATCTGCTTGGAATCCTTGCCGGCGATCTTCTGCCGCAGCACTTCGTCCTTGACGCGTTTGCGCCACAGGTCGTCGAGTTCAGCGGTGGATTTGAGCCAAGGGGCGTCCTTGCGATCGATCAGCAAGGTTTCCTTGGTAGTGAAGTCCATCTTGTCGACGCCCTTGTTCAGCTCCGCAATGGCGAAGTCCAGGCGCGCCTTGACGCGGTCCAGATAGCGCTTGTAGATGGTGAACCCGGCGTTGAGGTCGCCGCTTTTGAGGAAGTCGTCGAACTGGGTCTTCCACTTGTCGAATTCGGCGATGTCGCTGGCCATGAAGTAGCTGCGCGACGGGTCCAGCAGCTTGATGTAGCTGTCGTAGATGATCACCGAGCGCGCATCGTCGAGCGGCGGCTTGCTGTAGTGGTGACGCTTGAGCAACTCGACGACGTTGAGGCTGGCGATCACTTCGTCGCGATCCGGCTGCAACTTGTCCCAGCTGTTGGCTGCGAATGTAGTGCCCGACACCGGCAACAAGCCGATACCGATGAAAAGAGCGAGGGCGGTGCTGGGGAGCAAATGCTTCATGCTGATTCGACGCGGGGACAATTGATAACGCATATTAGGCCGTCTTTGAAGTCGCCGGTTCTACGAGAGCCGGTCGCATAATGCAAAAAGCCCGGCGCTACAGCTTCGGGCTCAGTCCAGACTCACTATGGAGGCACTGTGAAGGCATTGCAAGGCGTTGAAGGTCAAGTGGCATGGCTTGAAGAGCCGAGTCCGGCATGTGATGTAGGACAAGTGCGCATTCGCGTGGCGGCTGCGGGCCTCAATCGCGCCGATTTATTACAGAAAGCCGGGCTTTATCCACCGCCGCCGGGCGCCAGTCAGGTGCTCGGTCTGGAGTGTTCCGGGGTGATCAGCGAAGTCGGCGCCGGCTCGTCCTGGCAGGTCGGCGACCGGGTCTGCGCCTTGCTGGCCGGGGGCGGAATGGCCGAGGAGGTGGTGGTCGATGGACGGCACGTGCTGCCGTTGCCCGAGGGTGTTTCGTTGATCGAGGCCGCGGCATTACCCGAGGTTTATGCAACGGTCTGGCTCAACGTGTTTCAACTGGCGGCGCTGAAACCCGGCGAGAAGGTTCTCCTGCACGCCGGGGCCAGTGGAATTGGTTCAGCCGCCATTCAGCTATGCAAGGCGTTCGGCAATCCCTGTTGGGTCAGCGTCGGGTCGGCTGAGCGATTGGCCTACTGTGAGGCGCTCGGCGCCCAAGGCGGCGCGGTGCGCAGCGATGATCTGGAGAGCCTGCGCGACTTCGGGCCGTTTGACGTGATCCTTGATCCGGTCGGCGGCAACTATGCGGCACTGAACCTCAAGCTGACGGCGCTGGACGGACGCTGGGTACTGATCGGCCTGATGGGCGGACGTGAGGCGAAACTGGACCTGGCACAGGTACTGGCCAAGCGCGTGCAGTTGCTCGGTTCGACGTTGCGCAGTCGCGACGATCAGTTCAAGGCCGACCTGTTCAGCGATTTGAGCCAGCATGTGTGGCCGCTGTTTGCCGAAGGGCGGTTGAGTCCGCAATTGGCGAAAACCTTCCCGGTGAAAGACGCCGAAGCGGCGTTTGCCGAGCTGGCGAGCAACAAAGTTGCCGGCAAACTGGTGCTGGTGGTCGACGAAAGCCTGACCTGAAAACACCGAAAAACCTGTGGGAGCGGGCTTGCTCGCGAAGGCGGTGAATCAGACAAGAATTTATCGACTGACACTCCGCCTTCGCGAGCAAGCCCGCTCCCACATTTGGATCGATGTTTAGCCGGATTTTTCGGCAAGCTCCCTTGCCACAGTCAATAATCCATATCTGGATCTTTGGTTATTTCCAGAGATGGATCGGCCAGCCGGATTTTTCGGCGTGCTCCAGCAGGACCGGATCCGGATTCACCACATGCGGGAAATCCACCTTCAGCAGCAACGGCAAGTCATTGCGTGAGTCGGAGTAGAAACTCGCGCCTTCCAGATTCTCTTCCTCGGCGTCCAGCCATTCCAGCAGGCGAGTGATCTTGCCTTCGCGGTAGGTCAACGTGCCGACGGTCTGGCCAGTGTAAACACCGTGCGCGACTTCCAGTTCGATGCCGAGAATTTCGTCGATGCCCAGGCGCTCGGCGATCGGTTTGACCAGGTGCGTGCCGGAAGCCGAGATCACCAGAATCCGGTCGCCGGCCTTGCGGTGGGCGGCGATGGTTTTGGTGGCGTCGCTGAAGATGATCGGTTCGATGAAGTCTTCCACCCATGGGCCGACCAGGTGTTCGACCTCTTCCGGGGTACGGCCGACCATCGGTTCGAGGCTGAACGCCATGAATTCTTCCATGCGCAATTTGCCATGGCTGTAGGCGTCCATCAGCTCGTTGTTCTTGCGCATGAACGACTCGGGATCGACCCAGCCCAGGCGCCCCATCTGCTCGCTCCAGAGGGTGGCGCAGTCGCCGTGGATCAGGGTTTCGTCCAGATCAAAAATTGCCAGGGCCATCAGTGCAGTTCTCTCTTCAACGTCAGCAAAGTCATCAGGCTACCTCACACAGGGCCGTCGGATCGATGGAAAGCGCCAGACGCTGACCGTCGGGATGCAGATCCGCCGCCGAGCGGTTGAGCACGTCCACCACCAGTTCCACACCGCGCGCTTCGACCCGATAGCGGATCACGTTACCGAGCAGGCTGTGGCTGCGGATCTGCGCATCGAGTTCGCCATTGAGGCTCAGTTCGATGGCTTCCGGGCGAATCGCGATGCGGTGGTTGATCGGCCGTTGCAACAACTTCGAGGCGCTGTCGGCGTCAAGCAAGTTGTAGTTGCCGATGAAGCCTGCGGCGAATATGTCCACTGGTGCGGTGTAGAGGGTTTCGGCATCGCCGCTCTGCACGATCTTCCCTTGGTTCATCAGGAAAATCCGGTCGGACATGGTCAATGCTTCTTCCTGATCGTGGGTGACGAAAATCGTGGTCAGGCCGAGTTCGCGCTGGATCTGCCGGATCTGTTCACGCAGGTGTTTGCGGATACGCGCATCCAGCGCCGACAGCGGTTCATCCAGCAGCAACAGGCGTGGGCGAGTCACCAGCGAGCGGGCGAGGGCAACGCGTTGACACTGGCCGCCGGAGAGCTGATGCGGATAACGACTGGCGAAGTCGTTGAGCTCAACCAGTTTCAGCACCTCGGCGACACGCTTGTGGCTGTCGTCGGCATTGACCTTCTGCATGCGCAGGCCGAAGGCAACGTTTTGTTCGACGGTCATGTTGGGGAACAGCGCGTAGCTCTGGAACACCATGCCGATCCCGCGTTTCTGCGGGCTCAGCGGCACGATGTCGACGCCATCAAGCAGGATCTTGCCGCCATCCACCGGCGTCAGCCCGGCTATGCAGCGCAGCAGCGTGGACTTGCCGCAACCCGATGGGCCGAGGAGGGTGACGAATTCACCCTTGTTGATCTCGCAGTTGATGTCGCTGAACACCGTAGTGCCCGCGTAGTTTTTCTGCAGGTGTTGGACGCTGACATAGCTCATTCGCTTTTGTCCTTGTTCAAGATGTTGGCGATCCAGGTCAGGACCAGCACGAAAAAGAAGTACGAGATCACCAGCGCACTGGTGAAGTGGCCGCTGCTGTTGCGCATGTTGTTCAGGTACACCTGCAGGGTTTCGTAGCGCGTGCCAACGAGGATGTTGGCGAACACGAACTCACCGAACAGGAACGAGAACGACAGCAGCAACGCGACCATCAGGCCCTTGCGCAGGTTCGGCAGCACCACCAGAAATGCCGCCTGAAAGGTGCTGGCGCCGAGCAGTTGCGCGGCGTCCATCAGGTCGCGCAGGTTGATCGCCTGCAGGTTGTTGGTGATCGCCCGGTACATGAACGGCAGCGCCACGGTGAAGTAGCAACCGATCAGAATCCACGGTGTGCCGACCATCGCCAGCGGCCCGGAACCGTACAGTTGCAACAGACCCACCGACGACACCACCGGCGGCACCGCGAAAGGCAGCAGGATCAGGATGTTCATCAGCGCATCGAGTTTCGGGAAGTGGTAATGCACCACGAACAGCAGCGGCAGGATCAGCACCACCGACAGCACCAGCGCGCCGACGCACACCAGCAGCGACTGGCCGAAGGCATGCAGGAAGCGCGGGTCGCTCCACAACTGGAGGTACCACTTGAAGGTGAAACCGCTGGGCAGGATGGTCGCCGACCAGCTGCTGGCAATCGAGTAGATCAGCGTGCCTACCAGCGGCAGCAGCAGAATCGCGAACAGCAGATAAACCACGACGCGGTGGTAGACACCGGCCGGGCCGGATTCAGCGCGAGACATGGTAGCTCCTCTTCAGCAGCAGTTGATGCACGACGGTGACGATGGTCATCAGCGCCACCAGCACCACGGCCAGGGCACTGGCGAGATTCGGATCGAGGGAAATATCCCCGGAAACCATTGCCGCTATGCGGATCGGCAGCACGTTGAAGTTGCCGGTGGTCAAGGCGTACACCGTGGCGTAGGCGCCGAGGGCGTTGGCCAGCAGGATCACGAACGTGCCGAGCAGTGCCGGGGTCAGCACCGGCAGACCGATGTGGCGCCAGAACTGCCAGCCGTTGGCGCCGAGCAGCGCGGCGGATTCGCGCCAGTCTTCACGCAAGGCGTCGAACGCCGGGTAGAGCAGCAGCACGCCGAGGGGAATCTGGAAGTAGGTGTAGAGGATGATCAGACCGGTTTTCGAGTACAGGTTGAAGTCCTGAATGATCCCGGCCTGCTTGAGCATGATCGTGATGCTGCCGTTGAAGCCGAGCAGGATGATGAACGCGAACGCCAGCGGCACCCCCGCGAAGTTGCTGGTCATATTGGCGAAGGCATTCACGAAGTTGCGCAGTTTCGAGTCGACCCGGCGCAACGAATACGCACCGAGCACGGCGATGATGATGCCGAATACGCTCGACCAGAAACTGATCTCCAGGCTGTACTGAATCGCCTGCAGATAGAACTTCGAACTGAAGATCTTGCTGAAGTTGGCGAAGCCCCAGCCGAACTCTTCCGATTGCAGGCTGTTGATCATCACCCAGACCAGCGGGGCGATTTCGAACACGATAAAGAACAGCGCGAACGGCACCAGACACAGGGCCGCGAGCCATTTGCCGCGAGTCATGGCATTCACTTGAGCAGCTCCCGGCACACAGGTTTGTCGTGAGGGACGCCGAGCAGTTCGCAGACGGTGCCGCAGATCTCGGTCTGCTTCGGCGCGGCGTCAGCATTCAGGCTGAAGGCGTTGCCGAGGACGAACAGCGGCACCTGGCGCTCTTCCGGCAGCAGGCCGTTGTGCGAGCGGTCGTTGTTCATGCCGTGATCGGCAGTCACCAGCACCTGATAATCCGCGTCGAGCCAGCCTTGCAGGTAGTCGGCCAGGATGATGTCCGCCGAGCGCGCGCTGTTGCGGTATTGCGCGGAATCGAGGCCGTGCTTGTGGCCGGCGTCGTCGATGTTCATCGGGTGGATCAGCAGGAAGTTCGGCGCATGGCGCAGGCGCAGGTGTTCCGCGTCGGCGAACAGGTGCGAATCCGGGTAGTGGTCACTCCAGTAGAAATGCCCGTGCTGGATCGGTAACGCTGGATCGTCGGTATGACGGTCGCGGGCCGCTAGGAACGGTGAGCGGTTGTACAACTCGCTGACCCAGTGATAGGCCGCTGCGGCGGTTTTCAGGCCGGCGTCGCGGGCGTAGTGATAGATGCTGCGCTGGTTGGACAGGCGCGCAACGTTGTTGTGGACGATGCCGCTGTCGATCGGCGGCACGCCGGTAAGGATGCATTCGTAAAGCGGTCGGGACAGGGCCGGCAACTCGCACTCCAACTGATAGAGCGCGGCGCGTCCTGCGCCAACGTAAGCCTGCAGATGCCCCATGGCGTGACGCGCGACCTCGTAATTGAGACCGTCGAGCACGACAAGGATGACGTTGTGCTTCATAGGGGCAAAAACTCCGCGAAAACAGGAAATTTCAGATTCAACCTGGATCCCCTGTGGGAGCGGGCTTGCTCGCGAAGGCGGAGTGTCAGTCAATAGATGCTTGACTGATCCACCGCATTCGCGAGCAAGCCCGCTCCCACATTTGGATCTCCAATGGATCCAGCAGTGGGGATTTACAGGATTACTTCATCTCTACGATGACTTCTTCGTTCCACTTCTGCGGCAGGGCCTTGGAGGTTTTTTCCCAGGCGTCGGCGTCCTTGATCGGCGTGACCTTCTTGTACTGCTCGTTCGGCAGCAGCTTGGCCTTCACGTCTTCCGGCAGTTGCAGGTGTTCGGCGCGGATCGGACGAGCATTGCCGCGGGCGAGGTTGGTCTGGCCGGCGTCGCTGAAGATGTATTCGCGGGTCAGCTTGGCGGCGTTCGGGTTTTTCGCGTATTTGTTGATGATCGTGGTGTAGCCGGAAATCACCGAGCCATCCGACGGGATCAGCACCACGTAGTCATCCGGGTTGGCCATCTTGGCCTTGTAGCTCAGGCCGTTGAAGTCCCAGACCACGCCGACTTCGATCTCGCCTTTTTCCATGGTGGCGATGGTCGGGTTGGCCATCGACAGGCGACCTTGCTTGGCGATGTCTGCAAACAGCAGCAGGGCCGGCTGGATGTTTTTCTCGTCGCCACCGTTGGCCAGGGCAGCGGCCAGTACGCCGTTGGCGGCTTGCGCGGCGGTGCTCACGTCACCGATGGAAACCTTGTATTTGCCGCCCTTGAGGTCGGCCCATTTGGTTGGCACTTCGGAGCCGTGCAGCAGCTTCTTGTTGACGATGAAGGCGATGGTGCCGGTGTAGGCCAGTGCCCAGTTGCCGTCCTTGTCCTTGGCCCAGTCCGGGACTTGATCCCAGGTGCTTGGTTTGTACGGTTGCACCACGCCCTGTTTGACCGCGATCGGGCCGAAGGCCGCGCCGACGTCGCCGATGTCGGCAGTGGCGTTGTCTTTTTCGGCGGCGAACTTGGCGATTTCCTGGGCCGAGCTCATGTCGGTGTCGATGTGTTTCAGGCCATAGGTCTTGGCCAGGTCTTCCCAGGTGCCTTTCCAGTTGGCCCAGTCATCGGGCATGCCGACGCTGTTGACGGCGCCTTCCGCTTTCGCAGCGGCTTCGAGGGTTTTCAGGTCGGTACCCGCCGCCATGGCGGAGGTGCACATTGCAATGGTCGAGCCTAACAGTGTTGCCAGGAAAAGCTGTTTCATTCCGAAGCTCCTTGGTCGTGTTCAACGCTGCGATTGCGGTTTGTGTTGGTCTAGGTCAGCAATACCTGAGCCAATTTAAGGGGGCTGGATGACACTTTGATGTCGGCGGTCGCCCGGCAGGCCTTTTATTGGCCCGGTTTCGGCGCTTGCCCGGTAAGCGTAGACCAAGGTCAAAGCCCCGGCGGACAAGGCACTTGGCCGATGTATTGCAAGTCATGAGGGCGACCGTCGGGCGGGTTTGTCATCTCTCGGTCATCTGCACTGCCTAGGCTTGCAATACAAGGAAACGGCTTGCAGGCCGTACGGTTTTTGCCCCGAAACAGTGCTGGTCTAGTCCAGATAGGTAACGTTGATGCGCGATGAGGCAACAAAAGCGGTGACAGCGATTGGTCAGGTGCTGCAGGAGCAACTTGATCACGGCCTGCTCGCGCCCGGGAGCAAGTTGCCGGCCGAGCGCAAGCTCAGTGAGTTGTTCGGCACCACGCGCATTACGGTGCGTGAGGCCTTGTTGCAGTTGGAGGCGCAGGGGCAGATCTATCGCGAGGAGCGCCGTGGCTGGTTCGTTTCACCGCCGCGTCTGGCGTACAACCTGATGCAGCGCAGTCATTTTCACGCGATGGTCAGTGCGCAGGGGCGGGTGCCGTCGACCGAGGTGATTTCGGCGCGGTTGCAGCCGGCATCGGTGGCGGTTTGTGCGTTGTTGCAGTTGCCTGCTTTGTCGAGCGTGATTCAGATTTGCCGGTCGCGGCGGATTGACGGACGGTTGGTTTTGTATGTGGAGCACTATCTGAATCCGCAGTATTTTCCGGGGATTCTGGGGTTTGATTTGAATCAGTCGATGACCGAGCTTTATGCGCGGCATTACGATTTGCACTATGGGCGGGTGCGGTTCGAGATTGTGCCGACGTCGTTGTCGGTGGATGCGGCGGCGGCTTTGCGGGTTTCTGTCGGGAGTCCGGGGTTACGGATTGCTCGGGTCAATTATGATCAGCATGAGCGGTTGATTGATTGTGATCTGGAGTTTTGGCGGCATGATGCGATTCACGTTGGTGTAGATGTTGTTTGACCTTGGCGGCCTTTGGGCCGACCAGGTTCTTGGGGTTTTGGGTGTATATCCGTTGCTTCGGGTGTTGCCACTGGCGGTTTCGCTTTTACAGCGAGTCCCTTTGGCAAACGCCCCAAAGGAACCAAAGGTCTGTGCCCTGACGTTCGGCCCGCTCGCTAAAGCTCGGGGTTCCTTCGCTCCGGGATCGATCCGGGCGCATCGCCTCCGGTTTGCTTCGCTGCACCTCCTCTCGATGTGTTCGACTTCGTCGAACGGTCGCTTCGCTCCCACCCCCGGATCAATCCCTCCGCTCAGCCTGCCGACGGGCCGGTGAGTCAAGATCAAGAGCTTTCGGCGAGCTGACACTCGGCCATTTGAGTGGTGAAGAGCCGGCGGTCGGCTTTTGCTTTTCTGTAGGAGTGAGCCTGCTCGCGATGGCGGCCTGAAAGCCGACCAATCACCAACTGCCTGCACTCAATCCAACTGTGGGAGCTGGCCTGCCAGTGGTGGTGACCTCCCAGCCGACCAACTCCAACAGCCCACACCCATCCACTGTGGGAGCGAGCTTGCTCGCGAAGGCGGCCTGACAGCCGACCAATCTCCAACTGCCTGCACCCAATCCCACTGTGGGAGCGAGCCTGCTCGCGAAGGCGGCCTGACAGCCGACCAATCTCTAACTGCCTGCACCCAATCTCTCTGTGGGAGCTGGCCTGCCAGTGATGGTGACCTCCCAGCCGACCAATCTCCAACTGCCTGCACCCAATCCCACTGTGGGAGCTGGCTTGCCAGCGATGGCGGCCTGACAGCCGACCAATCTCTAACAGGCTGCACACGGTCAAATGTGGGAGATTCTATGTTGCTCAGCAACCCTAGAATCTCAAACTGATCGGTATTCGCCCTGATTCTTCATCAGGGTGAATGCCACTCGGCAGAGCTTGCGAGCAAGAGCTACCAATGCCTGTGTTTTCGAGAAGCCTCTGGCCAAGTATGACTCGTAAAAAGGCTTCCACTTGGTTGAGCGACACGCCGCCATTGCGGCGTTGTAGGCTAATCGACGGATCTCCGGATCTCCTTTTTTGCTCAGGAACCTCGGGCCGTTCTTTTTCCCCGAATCGTCCACCGTCAGATCCATACCCAAAAACGCGATGAACGCGTCGCTGTTGGCAAAGTCACCGCGCATATAGGTCGTTGCCAACCCAGTCGCAGTCAGCTCTCCCACGCCCTCGATTGCTTTGCAGCGGTCAATATTGTCATCAATACCGGCCTCTTTGCTGACTTTGCGCAGCAGTTTTTGAATGACCTTGTCGGATCGCTCGAATGCCTTTTGCTGAGCCGTACGTTCTTTCTTCAGCAAGGGTTCGTCGGCCCAGCTCAACATCAGACCCGTATGGTTCTGAATCAGCGTCGCGCGTCTGTGCAGCAAGCTTTTCAGTACGGTGTAGGCTTTAGGAGGCGGGTTCCAAAGCCGCAGTTTGCTTTGTTCATTCGTCAGATAGCGTGCGAGCACGCGTGCATCGCAGGGATCATTTTTGGCTCGCTGACCGACACCGCGACGATAGTGGCTGACTCGATAAGCATCCACCACATAGACCTGATGTCCCATCGCATGAGCCAGATCAACAGTCTCCAAATGGTAGATATTGGTGGCTTCGACAGCGATAGCGCTTTGCGCGGGCAGAGTTTTGAGCCAACGTTTGAGGGCGGCACGATCATTCTTGACCGCTTCAATGGTTTCCAAGTCGGCGCGATAGACAACGATTTCGGCCTTGGCGATATCGATACCAACAACCGTCTGCGAAGTAAGGATTGTCATGACGAATCCTCGGAGCTAGGGTTTAAGAGCTTGTTGGGGTCTACCGTTGCGCTGGCTTGTCTCTATCGTCGGTTTACCGATGAATTCCTTATTGGCGCTTTGGGTAGAAGGGGCGGGACGAGAAGTCTCCCACGGTCTGTACTGGTCAGAGTCAGAATCGAGTCTGTAGTCCCGCCCACCCCTTCAAGTCTAAACATACAAGCGAGCCTGCTCGCGAAGGCGCCCCCACTGTAACTTCATCTCTACTTGCTCGCCCCTGCATTGGCATACAAATAATCCGTCGCCAACGACGCCATCGTCCTCACTCCAACCACCAGCGCCGACTCATCCACAAAGAATCCCGGATTGTGATTCGGCGCCGCCTTGCTCATGTCCTGATCCCGTGGTGTCACCCCGAGAAACACAAATAACCCCGGCACTTCCTTGGCAAAGAACGAGAAGTCTTCCGCGCCGCCCACCAGCGGCGCATTGACCACGTCATCCTTGGCGGCCCACTTCAACGTCGGCAGCATTTTTTCCGTCAGTGCCGGGTTGTTGATCGTGGGGTCGTATTTTTCGATGATGGTGACGTCGGCTTTCGCGCCGCCGCTTTCGGCGATTTTCTCGATGGTCTGACGCACGTCGGCGTGGAGTTTCTGGCGGATGCCGTAGTCGTAGGAGCGGATGGTGCCGCTCATGTCCACGGACTCGGGAATGATGTTGTAGCGGGTGCCGCCGTTGATGGTGCCGATGCTGACCACCGACGGGTAGGACGAAATGTCGGTGCGGCGGCTGACCACGGTTTGCAGGCCGACGATGGTTTGTGCGCCGACGGTGATCGGGTCGATGCCGTCCCACGGGCGGCCGGCGTGGGTCTGTTTGCCGAGGATTTTGATGCGCAGGTCGTCGGAGCTGGCCAGAGTGGCGCCGGGGCGGTAGGCGATCTGGCCGGCGGGGACGCCGGCCCAGACGTGGAGGCCGAAGACGGCGTCGGGTTTGGGGGATTTCATCACGCCTTCCTGCACCATCATTTTCGCGCCCCAGGTGTTTTTGCCGTCGGGGATGAAGTCGCTCGGGCCTTCTTCGGCGGGCTGGAAGTAGAAGACCACGGTGCCGGGCAGGGTGTCGCGCATGCCCGTAAGAATTTTCGCCGTGCTCAACAGGATCGCGGTGTGGGCGTCGTGGCCGCAGGCGTGCATCACGTCGACTTCTTTGTCCAGATAAGTGCCTTTGGCTTTCGAGGCGAAGGGCAGGTCGGCGACTTCCTTGACCGGCAACGCGTCCATGTCGGCGCGCAGGGCCACGGTCGGGCCGGGCAGTGCGCCCTTGAGGATGGCAACCACGCCGGTGCGGGCGACGTTGGTTTTGACTTCCAGGCCCATGGCCTTCAGTTGTCTGGCGACCAGTTCCGCGGTGCGTTTCTCGGTGTTGCCCAGTTCCGGATGCGCGTGGATATCGCGGCGGGTTTCCAGCAGTTGCGGTTCAAGTGCCTTGGCTTGCGTGGCGATCTGTTCGCGGGTGCTGTCCAGGGTGGCAGCGCTGGCGGTGCCGGCCAGCAGAGTGAACAGAACGGTCTGGGCGATACGTGTCAGCTGCATCGGGTGTCTCCATGGTTATTGTTTTTCTGGCTTCCCTGCCTGTGACCCGAGTGTCTGCGCGAAGTGCTATTCCTTCGGCTGGCCACCGCCGGCAGTGATGACCTGGACGCTCATGCGTGGCGTCGCCAGATCGAGTCCGGCTTCGTCCAGATGGCGCTTGAGCGACAGGTTGAACGCTCGGGAAACTTCCCATTGTTTGATCGGTGCAGTCTTGAAGCGGGCGCGCAGGATCGCGCTGCCGGATTCGAAACTTTCCACGCCCTGAATCTCCAGCGGCGACCAGATGTTCCGCCGTTGCAGCGGGTCGGTGCGCATTTTCTGGCCGACGTCGCGCATCAGTTTGATCGCGTCGTCGATTTCCATGTTGTACGGCACCGCGACGCGGAAGATCGCGTAGCCGAATTCCCGGGAGTAGTTCTTGATGCTTTTGATTTCGCTGAAGGGGATGGTGTGGACGATGCCGTCGATGTCGCGCAGGCGCACGGTGCGGATGGTCAGGCCTTCGACAGTGCCGAGGTGGCCGCCGACGTCGACGTAGTCATCAATGGCCAACGAGTCTTCGATGATGATGAACAGACCGGTGATCAGGTCCGCCACCAGCGACTGTGCACCGAAACCGATGGCCAGACCGATCACACCGGCACCGGCCAGCAGTGGCGTGACGTTCATGCCCATGTTCGCCAGGGCGACGATCAGCGCGATGATGAAAATCGCCACGAACAGCACGTTGCGGATCAGCGGCATCATCGTCTGCGCGCGGGCATTCGCCAGGCCTTTGCGCGAGCGGGTGAGGGCGTGGTGCACGGCGGTGTCGGCGAGGATCCAGATCAGCCAGGAGAAAATCAGCGTACCGATCAGGCTGAACAGTTGGACGCTGACGTCATGCCCTTCGCCCTCGGCAAAGCCGATCAGCGATTTGCCCCATACGCGCAGGCCGAGCTCGATGAAGATCAGCCACACCAGCAGGTGGGCGAGGGTGTAGAAGAAGCTTTTCAGGCGCTCCGAGTACAACGCATGGCGCTTCGGCCCGCGTTGCGGTTTGAGTGAATGACGGCGCACGAGGCCGTTGATCACCATGCACATCACCAGCAGCACCGTGCAGATCAGCGACTGGCGCAGGGCGGTGCTGGTGTCGCCGGCGGAGACGAAGGTGGCGAACAGCGAGATGCCGACCAGCACCAGCGCCGGCACGTACCAGAAGGTGCCGAGGATATCGATGGTGTCGCTGAGGGCGCGGCGGGTCAGGCGACGGGACAATGGCTGGTTGCGGATCAGGTGCGCGATCGGCCGGCGGAAACGCAGGATGAACAGCCCGGTGAACAGCGCTGCGAGCACGTTGGTGATGGTCGCGGTGGTGTGCGCCAGGTGCACGCCGAGGCCTTCGACCAGGCGCGGGTCACTCAGCGCTTCACCGAATGCGGCGAAGCTGCCGATCAGCCACAACGGACGGAACGCCTGATGCCGCAGGATGTACAACGCCCGGTGCCGGTGCGGGCCGTCGAGCAGCGAGAAGGCGATCACGCAGATCGCCGAGAAACAGGTGCCGACCACCAGCGCATAAGCCAGCACCATCGCCAGGCTTTTACCCAATGACGACGGCAGCGCGTAGCTCATGTAAACGGTGATGACCAATGCAATCAACCACGGCCCGAGCTTGCGCAGGGCGAAGCGCAGCATGTCGAGGGCCTTGGGATGCTGCGGCAGTTCTTCGGTCAGGCCGAAGCGCATGCGCACCCGGTGACCGAGCCAGATCAGCGCGGCGGCGAGCAGGCTCCAGACCATCAGGATCACCGCGAAGCCGAAGATGATCGGCAGCCATTCGCTGGCCGGCAACATCAGGTTGTCGAGTTCGTCCCTGGCCAGATCGAACTCGTCGGACCAGCGGGTCAGCGGGCTGTCGTCACCGGAGAACTGTTTCTCGAAGCTGGCCAGGGTGCCGCCGATCAGGCCCAGCACGCCTTCTTCCGGTGAAGCCTGGGCTTTCTTGGTGGCGTCGCGCAGCTTTTTCAGATCGCTCAGCAATTGCGTGCGTTGCTTGTCGTTTTCCAGCGACTTGATGACTTCATCCAGCGACTGGCCCAGCGGCTCTTGCGCCTCCGGCTGCGTCTTGGTGGTGTTCAGCAGCCCCGGCAGACCGACCGCCTGGGCAGGGGCCAACGGCAGCAGCGTCATCAGGCAGACAAGGAGCAGGCAGGGCAGAGCAAACAGACGAGCGAACACTAGGCGGTCAACCTCGCAAAGGGGCGAATTGAGCGAGTGTACGAGGCAGCCAGAATCAATGCGAGCCGGGCGCGGATTTATTCGTTGAGTTTGGCGAGGATCTTGTAGACCACGGTCGCCAGGATCATCAGCATGCCGACCCACATGGCAAACACACCGGCGTTCTTGTCGCGGAAGTTGAAGCCGATCGCCAGCAGGATCATCCCGGACAGAATCGGAATGAGCATGGCGTGGAAGGAGGACATCGAAATCATGGTGACTGCCTTGTCGAAGGGGATGATTTAAGTCTAGGTCGCTTTTGGCGGAGCGGTTCTGATGTGTATCAGAATTGAGTCAGTCCAATGATGAAATTGTGTTGTCTGGACTACCGCTTTCGCGAGCAGGCTCGCTCCCACCCTGGAATGCATTCCAAACTGTGGGAGCGAGCCTGCTCGCGAAGCTTTTAAGGCAACTCGCGGCTGGCGTAGAACGCGCTCAGCACTTTGACCAGGTGCGCCAGATCGTGGCTGCCGCACAGTTCGCGGATCGAGTGCATGGCGAAGGTCGGCAGGCCGATGTCGACGGTGCGCACGCCCAGGTGGCTGGCGGTGATCGGGCCGATGGTCGAGCCGCAGCCCATGTCGCTGCGCACCACGAAGCTCTGCACCGGCACTTCTTCGGCCATGCACAGGTGGCGGAAGAACCCGGCGGTTTCGCTGTTGGTGGCGTAGCGCTGGTTGCTGTTGACCTTGATCACCGGGCCGGCGTTGAGTTTCGGACCGTGGTTGGCGTCGTGCTTCTCGGCGTAGTTCGGGTGCACGCCGTGGGCATTGTCGGCCGAGACCAGCAGCGATTTCTGGATGGTGCGGACGAACTCGTCACCTTCCGGCAGCAGGCGGCGCAGGGTCTGTTCGAGCATCGGGCCATCGGCACCGCAGGCCGAGCAGGAGCCAACTTCTTCGTGGTCGTTGCACACCAGCACGCAGGTTTCTTCGGTGTCGGCAGTGAGCAGGGCTTGCAGGCCGGCGTAGCACGACAGCAGGTTGTCCAGGCGCGCACCGGCGATGAAGTCGCCATGCAGGCCGATGATCGCCGCACTCTGGGTGTCGTAGAAGCTCAGCTCGTAATCCAGCACCACATCGGCGTTCAGGCCATGTTCGCGGGCCAGTTGATCAGTCAGTACGGCGCGGAAGTCGACACGTTCGTCACCGGCGAATTGCGCGAGGATCGGCGGCAGCTCGGTCTGCGCGTTGATCGCCCAGCCCTGATTGGCTTCACGGTTCAGGTGAATCGCCAGGTTGGGAATGATCGCGATCGGCGCCTTGAAGTCGATCAGTTGGCTTTCGACCTTGCCGTCGCGACGGAAGGTGACGCGCCCGGCCAGCGACAGGTCGCGGTCAAACCACGGCGCCAGCAGCGCGCCGCCGTAGACTTCAACGCCCAGTTGCCAGAAGCCCTGACGTTGCAGTTCCGGTTGCGGCTTGACCCGCAGACACGGGCTGTCGGTGTGGGCGCCGACCAGACGGATCCCGTCGTGCAGTGGCGAGTTGCGGCCCATTTTGATCGCGACGATCGAGGAGTCGTTACGGGTGACGTAGTAGCGGCCGTTGGCCTCGGTGGTCCACGGCTCGCGCTCGTCGAGGCGCACGTAACCGGCGGCCTCCAGACGCTGAACAAGGCTGGCGGTGGCGTGGAACGGGGTAGGGGAGGCCTTGAGGAAGTCGATCAGGCCTTGGTTCAACTCTTCGCGCATAAGAAGCTCCAGACAGCAATGGGCGCGAGTTTAACGCATCGGCCCGGGAATTGAATCCGGGCAGGATCGGGGTGGGAGCGGGCTTGCTCGCGAAAGCGGTGGGTCAGATGCAGATTTTTGGATGACACACCGCTTTCGCGAGCAAGCGCGCTCCCACAGGGAGTAATGTGGATCAGCGGGCGGCTACGCGTTTTTTCAAATAGTTCATGATGACTTTTTCATCTTCCGGTTTATCCGGACGCGGCAGCTGTTGCGGCCAGGACTTCTGGCTCAGCAGTTTTTTCTGCTGGCTCTCGTCCCAACGCAGAATTTCCCGCGAGGCGCATTCCCACCATTCGTGTCGGCAAACGCTGTAGTACGGATCTTCCGGCGCGGCGCTGCCGTACAGCAGATCACGACCGACCTTGCGCAGGGCGCCTTTCTGGTGGCGCAGCTTCCATTTGATTTTCAATCGGCGCCAGGCCGAGGGGAACGGCTTGACCCGTGGCACATCGCTGCACAGATCCACCAGGCGCTGGCTGAACTGCTCGCCGTGCTGGGAGAAGAAGTACGTCTGCATCGCGTGGAAGAAACGTTTTTCCGCGAAGTAGTGGTAGACGTGTTTGCGCGCTTCCACCACCTGACGCTCGCGCATGGCGTACGACAGGGCGATCTGTTCGATGGTGTGGATTTCGAAGCCGCCGAGTGTCCACTCATCAATCAGGCGGATCGACTCTTCGAACAGCGCTGAGTCGCTGTCGGTCACGCCGCACAAGCCGCTGTTGTAGAGCTTGAAACCGTTATCCGGCGTCACGCCGTGGCTGCGCAGGTCGCGACCGAGTTTTTGATAGTCGGGACGCTGGTGCACATCTTTCCAGTCGTACTCGAAGCGATCCATCACCGAGCGATTCGGCTCGATGAATTTGAACAGTTGGCTCGGGTGGCGGGTGAACAGGGTGTCGGTGTCGACGAACAGGGTTTTTTCCGCCCACTGCATGCCCGCGGCGATGGCGCAGGCCTTGCGGCGATGGTGATAGCCGTGGGTGCCTTGCCAGCGGGTCAGGGTCGCTTCGTCCAGCAACACTGTGTCGACCGGCCAGCCCGCATAGTCATCGGGGCGATCGGTGAGAATGCGGATCGCCGGACGCTCGCCGTTTTTAGCCTGGGACAGGACGGTCAGGATGCTGAACTTGGCTTCGCGCCGGTACACATCCTGATTGCCGTAAACCAGGTAAAGCAGTTGATGACGAACTTTCGTGAGGGGAGTTACCAGGGAATCAATACAACTCATCCGAAAACAGAATCCTTGTCCAAAAGAAAACAGCGCCGCCACTCAGGCAGCGCTTAAAACGGTGCCGGGCATTCGAAGCGCAAACGCTCGCCGGTTTGCGGGTGGGTGAAGCTCAGCATGCTGGCGTGCAGGCACAGACGCGGCCAGGCCGCCAAGGCCTGCTCATGGGCGTACAGCCCGTCGCCCAGCAGCGGGTGACCGATGGACAGCATGTGCACACGCAACTGGTGCGAGCGACCGGTGATCGGCGTCAGTTCGACGCGGCACCAGTCGCCGCAACGTTCCAGTACGCGCCAGAAGGTCAGCGCATGCTTGCCGAATTCGTGGTCGACCACGTGCCGCGGTTTGGTCGGCGGATCGTAGCGCAGCGGCAGGTCGATGCTGCCGCTGTCCAGCTCCGGCTGACCCCAGCAGAGCGCAGTGTAGGCTTTCTCTGTTTCACGATCGTGAAACTGCCGCGACAGTTCGCGGTGAGTATCCGCGTCACGGGCCAGCAGAATGATGCCGGAGGTTTCCCAGTCCAGGCGATGAACGATGCGCGCTTCCGGGTAGCCGTTTTCCTGCAGGCGGGTGATCAGGCAGTCCTTGTTGTCGTCGGCGCGACCGGGCACCGAGAGCAGCAACGTCGGTTTGTCGACCACCAGTACGGCGGCGTCCTGATGAATGATGCGGATGTTGGACAACGGCATTAAAACAGCCTCGTAACAAATGCCAACGGCGGCTCAGGGCCATTCCGCGATGGGAATGGCCCTGAGCCGCCGTCGTTCCTGCCGGATCGACTCAGCGATCTGGCAGGGTGATGTTGAGTTCCAGAATCGAGCAACTGCCCTGGCTTTCCAGTGCAACATGTACGTCGTCGTTGCCGATGTTGACGTACTTGCGGATCACGTCGACCAGTTCCTTCTGCAAGGCTGGCAGGTAATCCGGCGTGCTGCGCTGGCCGCGCTCATGCGCCACGATGATCTGTAGACGCTCTTTCGCTACCGAGGCGGTACTTGGCTTTTTGTTGGCACGAAAGAAGTCAAAAAGGTTCATTACCTACCTCCAAACAGGCGCTCGAAGAATCCCTTCTTCGTAACATCGAGGAAACGATGTTCTTTTTCTTTGCCCAGCAGACGATCAACGGCATCGCTGTAGGCCTGACCGGCATCGCTCTGGTCGTCGAGAATCACCGGGACGCCCGAGTTGGAAGCCTTCAGGACCGCCTGCGACTCAGGGATGACGCCCAGCAGGGTCACGGCCAGAATTTCCTTCACGTCTTCGACGCCCAGCATTTCGCCATCGCTGACGCGCTGCGGGTTGTAACGGGTCAGCAGGAGGTGTTCCTTGATCGGCTCTTCGCCGAGTTCGGCACGACGCGATTTGCTGGCCAGCAGGCCGAGCATGCGGTCGGAGTCACGTACCGAGGACACTTCCGGGTTGGTCACGATGATCGCTTCGTCGGCGAAATACATGGCCAGGTGTGCGCCTTTCTCGATGCCTGCCGGGGAGTCGCAGACCACGAAGTCGAAGTCTTCCTTCAACTGCATCAGGACTTTTTCCACGCCTTCCTGGGTCAGCGCGTCTTTGTCGCGGGTCTGGCTGGCGGCCAGCACGTAGAGATTTTCCAGGCGCTTGTCTTTGATCAGGGCCTGCTGCAGGTTGGCTTCGCCGTTGACCACGTTGACGAAGTCGTACACCACGCGACGCTCGCAACCCATGATCAGGTCGAGGTTACGCAGGCCCACGTCGAAGTCGACGATCACTGTTTTGTGGCCGCGCAGAGCGAGGCCGGTACCGATAGCGGCGCTGGTGGTGGTCTTACCCACACCACCCTTGCCGGATGTAACCACGAGAATCTTGGCCAAGGTGTTTCACCCCTAAGGAAGAAGGACTTTTTAGCCCCTGAAAAACATCTCTTGAAAACTACTGCAGTCGGACAGCCTTGGCTGGAATTCGGCGCAAGTCGCAATTGCCGGGGGCAAACGCTGCTTGTTCCTTTTTCCTACTTCGTTTGAGCCGTTTTCGCTACGTTTTAGAGATGCTTGGAAAATGCGGCAGTATCCGTTAAAGCCGAATGATGTTCAACACGTCGGCCGACAGGCTGACCTGGACGCCGGAGCCCCACAGTGGATCGCGGCGCAAATCTTCGGAAACCTTGTAATGCCCGGCGATGGAGATCAGTTCAGCGCTCAATTGCTGACAGAAAATCCGGGCCTTGGTGTCGCCTTTGACGCCGGCCAGTGCGCGACCGCGCATCGGGCCGTATACATGGATGTTGCCATCGGCCAGAAGTTCCGCCCCCGGACTGACCGAGGACACCACCACCAGATCGCCACCCTGGGCATATATCTGTTGGCCACCACGTACTGGCGTGGTGATGACGCGGGTCGGTTTGACCGTTGGCTCCGGCGGCTTTTCCGGCTTCTTTTTGACTTCCGGTTCCGGCGCTTCCAGCGGTCGCTCGCGGGCGCCGGACGGCGGCAGCACCGGGATGTCGATGGCGATGGCGGCAGCGATGTCTTCGATACGGCTGGCGCGGATCGCCAGGGTGCGCAGGCCATGTTGACGGCATACGCGCATCAGGCCGGGCAGATCGACCGCGCCTTCGCCGGGCGGCAGTTTGTCCAGCGCCAGGACCAGCGGTGCATTGCTGAAGAAATTCGGCGCCTGGGCGACTTTGGCGGCCAGTTGCCGATCAAGGCTGTCGAGGTCGTTGCGGGACAGTTCCAGCACCGTGATGGCCAGCATGCTGCCCTTCAACTGGAACACGGGATCTCGGTCTGGCGATTCGTTTTGGCTCATATCGGCATACAACGGCTTGTCACTAAAAGTGCCGAGACTTATAACGAGAACGCCCGCGAGCCGCAAGCCGGGTCGAACGATGTAGAATGCGCGGCCACTGAATTTACGGAAGCTTTAATGGATCGCCCGCGTTTTCGAAGAGCCTATCTTTCTCCCCGCTTCTGGCCGCTCTGGTGCGGTCTGGGGCTGTTGTGGCTGGTCGTGCAGTTGCCGTATGCGGTTTTACTGACGATCGGTCGTGTGCTGGGCGCATTGATGTATCGCGTGGCCGGCGACCGGCGGCGTATCGCCAAGCGCAATCTCGAGCTGTGCTTCCCGGAAAAATCCGCCGCCGAGCGTAAACGCCTGCTCAAGGAAAACTTCGCCTCCACCGGCATCGCTTTTTTTGAAATGGCGATGAGTTGGTGGTGGTCCCGTGAGCGTCTGGCCAAACTGGCCCACGTCGAAGGCCTGGAGCATCTGCAAAACGCCCAGCGCGAAGGCAAGGGCGTGATCCTCATGGCCGCGCACTTCACCACCCTGGAAATCGGCGCCGCGTTGCTCGGCCAGCAGCACACCATCGATGGCATGTACCGCGAGCACAAAAACCCGTTATTCGACTTCGTCCAGCGTCGGGGCCGTGAGCGGCACAATCTCGATTCGCTGGCGGTGGAGCGTGACGACGTGCGTGGCATGCTCAAATTGCTGCGTTCGGGCCGGGCGATCTGGTACGCACCGGATCAGGACTACGGTGCCAAGCAAAGCATCTTCGTGCCGCTGTTCGGCATTCAGGCTGCGACCGTGACCGCGACCACCAAATTCGCCCGCTTGGGTAAAGCGCTGGTGGTGCCGTTTACTCAGGAGCGTCTGGCGGATGGCAGCGGTTACAAACTGGTGATCCACCCGCCGCTGGAAGACTTCCCGGGTGAAACCGAAGAGGCCGACTGCATCCGCATCAACCAGTGGGTGGAAAGTGCGCTGCGTGCCTGCCCTGAGCAATACTTGTGGGCGCATCGCCGCTTCAAGAGCCGTCCACCGGGCGAGCCGAAGCTTTACCCGAAACGGCGCGGCTGATTCACTCACCCTTTCAAGCACCATGGAGCGTTGCGATGAGCCCAGCGGAACCGGTCACAGGTTTGATTCTTTCCGGCGGCGGGGCTCGGGCGGCGTATCAGGTGGGGGTGCTGGCGGCGATTGCCGAATTGCTGCCGCTGGGCGCGGACAATCCGTTTCCGGTGATCGTCGGCACTTCGGCCGGGGCGATCAATGCGGTCAGCCTGGCCAGTGGTGCCACCGATTTTCGCGCCGCCATCGAACGCCTCACACTGTTCTGGCAGGGCTTTCGCAGCCATCGGGTGCTGCGCAGCGACTGGCCGGGGGTGATCCGTCAGGCCAGCCGCTTTGTCAGTCACAGCCTGCTCGGCATCGGTCGCCAACTGCCGGTGGCGCTGCTCAACAGTTCGCCGCTGCGCGACCTGCTCAATGAAAAACTGCACATGCCCGGCATCGCCGAATCCATCGCCCGCAAGCAATTGCATGCGGTGGCGGTGACCGCGTTCGGCTACGAATCGGGGCAGGCGGTGACCTTCTATCAGGGCGGCGGCACGATCGATGCGTGGTTGCGCCATCGGCGGATCGGCGTGCCGGCGCAATTGTCGGTGGACCATCTGCTGGCCAGTTCAGCGATCCCGTTGCTGTTTGCCCCGGTAAAAATCGGTGAGGAATATTTCGGCGACGGCGCGGTACGCCAGTCGGCACCGATCAGCCCGGCGCTGCACCTGGGCGCGAGTCGGGTGCTGGTGGTGGGCGTCAGCGGCAACCCGCGCGGGTTTGATCCGCAGCAGCCGCTGGAGCGCGCCTACAGCGGTCAGCAGCCAACGCTGGCGCAGATTGGCGGACACATGCTCAACAGCACGTTCATTGACAGCCTGGAGAGCGACATCGAGTTGCTGCAGCGTCTGAACCAGTTCAGCCACCTGATGCCCGAGGGCGTGCCGACCCGAGAGTTGGGTGTGGCGCCAGTGGAAGTGCTGGTGATTGCGCCGAGTCAGCCGATCGACGAGATCGCGGCGCGACATCGACAGGAATTGCCGGCGGCATTGCGTCTGTTTTTGCGTGGGCCGGGGGCGACCAAGACCAGTGGGGCAGGGGTGCTGAGTTATCTGCTGTTCGAGGCGGGGTATTGCAGCGAACTGATCGACCTGGGACGGCGCGATGCGTTGGCCAAGCGAGAGGAGTTGTGCCGGTTTCTGGGGATCACCGAGTCGGTGGTTCCAGTCTGAGATTTGCGGTGAAGCCTTCGCGAGCAGGCTCGCTCCCACATTGGAACTCGGTCGAATGTGGGAGCGAGCCTGCTCGCGAAGCTTTTAAGATCAGAAGTGGAACTTCACCAGGAAGCTGGTCACGTTCTGATTGGTGGTGAACGCACGGGTGTCGTCGATCCCGTACTTGTCTTTCCAGTAGTCGTATTCAACACCGACGTACAGCTGCTTCTCGCCGAAATTCAGCGCCTTGCCCAGGTCGTATTTGACCTGTGGGTTGAAGTGCAGGTTGGCGTGGTATTCGCCTTTGCTGTTGACGTCGTTGTCGACCACCCAGTCCATGAAACCGTCGATCAGGATGTTCGAGTCGCCAACCGGAATGGTGTAGGACCAGACCGGGGTGATCTGCCAGACGTTGTCACCGGCGCGCGAGCCTTCGGTGTGGCGCTGGTAGAAGTTCAGCTGGAAGTAGTCGAAGCCTGGAATCGCCAGGTCAAAACCCGGGCCGATCAGGTACGACTCGACGTCGCCTTCACCGAACTCGTAAGTCATCGCCAGCAGCACATCCTTGACCGGACCGAATTCGATCTTCTGGTCGAGGATCTTGCCCAGCGACAGGCGTGGGCTGAATTCGCCATAGTAAGTGTTGTTGCCGACGCCGCCATCCGGCTTGCCGTTGTAGAAGATCTTGTCGACGAACAGGAAGTTGTCCCCGTACTTCCAGGCATCGGCGTGCTCGAAGGTGACGGTCTGCTGGATCGCCGGGTTGACCTTGAAGTCTTTGCCGTAGAGGTAGGTCAGGCTGTTGTTCTGCCATTGCAGCAGGCCGTCGGCCATGGCCTCGCCGCCGGCCAGCATCGATCCCGCGAGCATCAGGCTGGTGCACATACGTTTCATTCGGTTGCTCCCAAAGTAGGTGTTCCACGTTTATTTTTTTAAGATCGGCGCTCTGGTGTGGCGCCTTTTTTCGTCGCTGCAAAAGTCATCCGATCGGTCAGCTTCGCTGGTGATAGCAAGAGCTGGGCCAACGCTTTCGAAAAGCAAAAAAACGCCCGTTCGGCTGCTGAAAAACAGTCGATTGCGCGTGTTTTCGGGATGCCTCGGTACTGACCGGGGCCGGGATAAGTTGGCTCGTCGGTCAGGAATTAAATCCGGGCTTTTTTTTAGACCGAATTCAAGAGGCCGCGGAGAATACTGACTCCTCGGCCAGCTCTCAAGTGCCCCGCAACAGAGCACCGACGACAGGTATGGGGCACGGTTGCGGGCCATCTCAGAAGTGCACCTTCACCAGCAGGCTGGCGGTGTTCTGGTTTGTGTCGAGGTTGTGGCTGCTTTCGACGCCGTATTTGTTCTTCCAGTAGCTGTATTCGGTGCCGACGTACAGCTGCTTCTGGCTCCAGCCCAGGGCTTTGCCGAGGTCGTATTTGATCTGTGGATTGATGTGCAGGTTGGCGTGGTAGGTGCCGCGCGAGTTCTGGTCGTTGTCGACGACCCAGTCCAGATAGCCGTCGATCAACAGGTCGGAGTTGCCCAGCGGCACGCTGTACGACCAGCCCGGAGTGATCTGCCAGACGCCGTCGCCGGGGCGCGGGCCTTCGGTCTGGCGGCGGAAAATGTTCAGGGTCACGTAGTTGAAGCCGGGTACTTTCAGGTCGAAGCCGGGGCCGATCAGGTAGGCCTCGCTGTCGCCTTCGCCGTACTCGTAGGTCATCGCCAGCAGCACGTCCTTGATCGGGCCGAACTCGATTTTCCGGTCGAAGATTTTGCCGAACGAGAAACGCGGGGTGAATTCGCCGTAGAAGGTGTGCGGGCCTTTGTTGCGGTCTTCCTGACCGTTGTAGAAGATCTTGTCGACGAACAGGAAGTTGTCGCCGTACTTCCACTTGTCGGCGTGCTCGAACGTCACCGTCTGCTGGATCGACGGGTTGATCGCGAAGTTCTTGCCGTACAGGTAGCTCAGGCTGTTGGTCTGCCACAGCAGTAAATCGCCGGCCATGGCCTGACTCGCGGCCAGCAGGCCGCCACTCAACAGAACGCTGGTTTGCGTGCGAATCATCGGTTGCTCCCTCTTGTTTTTATTGTTGAGGCAGGGTGTTGCACGTCCCCTGTGGGAGCGAGCCTGCTCGCGAAGAGGGCGTGTCAGTCGCCATCACTGTTGAATGACACAACGCTTTCGCGAGCAGGCTCGCTCCCACAAGGTTTTGTGGTGACTTGGTTAATGCTGATGTGCGTGGCAGTCGTTGATCGCTGCGCGTTCGGCGCCGCCGAGGATGTTGAACAGCAGGTTCAACGTCAGCGCGCTGAGGGTGGCCATGGCAATGCCGCTGTGGGTGATCGGGCTCATCCACAGCGGCAGATGCGCGAAGAACTCCGGACGCACCACCGGGATCAGGCCCATGCCGATGCTCACCGCCACCAGCAGTTGATTACGCCGGTCGCCGATGTCGGCTTCTTGCAGGATCTTGATCCCGGTGGCAGCAACCATGCCGAACATCGCGATCGCCGCACCGCCCAACACCGCCGGCGGAATCGACGCCACCAGGAATGCCGCTTTCGGCAGCAGGCTGAGCACGATCAGCAGGCCACCGGCAACGATGGTCACCGAACGGCAACGCACGCCGGTCATCTGCACCAGGCCGATGTTCTGCGCGAACGAGGAATGGGTGAACGTGTTGAAGAAACCGGCAACGAACGAGGCGCCGGCATCGCACAGCAGGCCGCGACGCAGCATCCGTGGGCAGACTTCCTGACCGGTGATCTTGCCCAGCGCGAGAAACATCCCGGTGGACTCGACGAAGATGATCACCACCACCAGGCACATCGACAGGATTGGCGCCAGTTCGAATTTCGGCATGCCGAAGTGCAGCGGAGTGACGAACTGAACCCATGGCGCGTTGGCCATGCCGCTCAGGTCGACCATGCCGATGGCGCCGCAGAGCACGTAGCCCAGGCACATGCCGATCAGCACGGAAATATTCACCCAGAAGCCGCGCATGAAGCGGTGGATCAACAGAATGGTCGCCAGCACCAGCGCGGCGATGGCCAGATAAATCGGTGAGCCGAACTGTGCCGCAGCGGCCCCGCCACCGGCCCAGTTCACGGCCACAGGGAACAGCGACAAACCGATCGAGGTGATGACTGTGCCGGTCACCAAAGGCGGGAAGAAACGCACGACCTTGGACATGAACGGCGCGATGAGCATGCCGAAGAACCCGGCGGCGATGGTTGCACCGAAGATCCCTTGCAGACCGATACCGGGCATGCCGGCCATGGCGACCATGCTGCCGACGGCGGCGAAACTGGCGCCCATCATCACCGGCATGCGGATGCCCATCGGGCCGATACCCAGCGACTGGACGATGGTGGCGATACCGGCGACCAGCAGGTCGGCGTTGATCAGGAAGGCAATTTCTTCACGACTCAGGCCAGCGGCCTGTCCGATGATCAACGGCACCGCGATGGCACCGCCGTACATCAGCAGAACATGTTGCAAACCGACCAGGATCAGTTGCAAAAGGGGCAAACGCTGAATGGCGGGTGCGTCGGGGATGCGCGCTTTGGACAGCTCGGACATGCAACACCTCGGATCTTTTTTATTCTTGTGATTGAACAGCTGCCGGGTGGCTCACAGCTGTTTCTTTGCATCAGGTAAACCGCGTTGCGGCTAATCGCTGGCAAGCCAGCTCCCACACAGGCACTGCAAAACCCTGTGGGAGCTGGCTCGCCAGCGATGCTTTTACTGCTTAGTTGGTCTGGGCTCCCTGCGCGATCCATGCACCGATCAGGTCACGTTCCTGCTGGGTCATCTGCGTGATGTTGCCCAGTGGCATGATCTGCGTGGTGATGGCTTGCGCCTGGATCCGCGCCGCGTTCTGGCGGATCTGCTCGGGGGTGTCGAACATCACACCGGCGGGCGCCGCGCTGAACAACGGGCTGGTCGGTTTGGCCGAATGGCAGACCGCGCAGCGTTCCTGGATCACGTTGTGCACCTTGTCGAACGCAGGACCTGCGTTGGACGCTTGCGCCGGTGCCGCAGCAGGGGCTGCTGCTGGCGCTGCAGGTGCCGCCGTTTCAGCCGGTTTCGCGCCACCGCCCAGTGCCGTTTCCGGCAGTGGCTGGTACTCGATTTTCGCGGGTGCCTTGGCCACGTCCGGCGCGGTCGACATCGGCGCAGGGCCGGTGACGTACGCCAGACTGATCATGCCCACCGCTGCCACCGGCAGGGTCCAGGCAAACTTGTGGCTGTCGTGACGGGTGTTGAAGTAGTGACGCACCAACACCGCCAACACCGCGATCCCGGCCAGAATCAACCAGTTGTACTGGCTGCCGTAAGTGCTCGGGAAGTGGTTGCTGATCATGATGAACAGCACCGGCAGGGTGAAGTAGTTGTTGTGACGCGAACGCAGCAGGCCTTTGGCCGGCAGCGCCGGGTCCGGCGTGCGGTTCTCGGCAATCGCCGCGACCAGTGCACGCTGCGCCGGCATGATGATGCGGAACACGTTGCCGACCATGATGGTGCCGATGATCGCGCCGACGTGCAGATACGCACCACGACCGCTGAACACCTTGCTGAAGCCATACGCCGCGCCGATGATCAGCACGAACAGGATGAAGCCGAGCAGGGCGGGTTTCTTGCCCAGAGCCGAATCGCAGAGGAAGTCGTAGATGAACCAGCCGGCGATCAGCGAACCGATGCCGATGGCCACGCCTTCAGGGCCGGTCAGGCCGCTGCCGGGTGCCACGAGGTAGAGCACGGGATTGGAGTAGAACACCACGCACAGCAGCGCGATCCCCGACATCCAGGTGAAGTAGGCTTCCCATTTGAACCAGTGCAGGTTCTCCGGCATCGACGGTGGGGCCAGTTTGTATTTTTCCAGGTGATAGATACCGCCGCCGTGGATTGCCCACAGATCACCGGCAAGACCGGTTTTCGGGTTGACGCGGTTGAGGTTGTTCTCCAGCCAGACGAAGTAGAACGACGCGCCGATCCAGGCCACGCCAGTGATCATGTGAACCCAGCGCACGCTCAGGTTCAGCCATTCCAACAGATGTGCTTCCACAGTCTTTACCTCTCGCCTGTCACTCTTGTTGTCGAGTGATCAGACCTTCTCTTATTGGTGGGGGGCGAGGATCAAACGCTCATCCTCTTTGAAAAAATGCTCATCGCAGTTGTTGCCTGTGCCACTGCGATCAACCACCAGGAAGTCATCCCGCTTTTCGATCGTCAGCACCGGGTGGTGCCAGACGCCGCGATGGTAATTGATGCCCTGCCTGCCGTTGGTGACGAAGGCGCGGACCAAGCCTGATACAGGTACATCGCCAAGTGGCGCGACCACGATCAGAAAGGGGTTGCCGAGCAGCGGAATGAAAGCCTGGCTGCCCAGCGGATGGCGTTCCAGCATGCTCACGGTCAGCGGCATGTCCTGCGCGTCGGCGCGGAAGATGCTGATGATCGCGTTGTCCTCAGGCGTAGCGGTTTCGACCGTCGCCAGTTTGTGGAAGCGCATGGTCGAACCGTTGTTGATCATGAAGTGGTCGCTGCCGTCGGTTTCGATCACGTCACCGAAGGGGGCGAAGGCTTCTTTGGTCAGCGGTTCAATCGTTAGTGTGCGCATGCTGTTCTTTTCCGAATTCTGTGTTGACTGTTCTGACGCCTTCGCGAGCAGGCTCGCTCCCACATTTGGAATGCAGGCTTCTGTGGGAGCGAGCCTGCTCGCGAATGGTTTCACTGCTTACTTCGCGACCTTGCCCAAAACGCGCAGGCGACTCACGCCACCATCCGGGAACACGTTCAGACGGATGTGGGTGATCGGTCCCAGCGCCTTGATCTGCTCGACGAAGGTGTGTTCGGCGTGCATTTCCAGCTTCTGGCTCGGCAGCAGTTCACGCCAGAACAGCGACTGGGTTTCGATCTGGCTGTCGGTGCCGCCCTTGACGAACGCGCCCTGGATCGAGCAGGTGTCCGGGTAGTTGCCCTTGAAGTGCAGGGTGTCGACGATGATTTTTTCGATCTCGCCCGGATGGCCCAGCGCGACGATCACCCAGTCATTGCCTGGGGTGCGACGACGTGCGGTTTCCCAGCCGTCGCCCATGTTGATGCCACGGCCCGGGTTGAGGATGTTGCTCATGCGACCGAAGTGTTCGTCGGAGCAGGCGAGGGCGCGGCCACCGTTGAGGGCTGCTGCCAGGTCAACCTGTTCGTTGTCCCCAACAGCCGACCAGTCGCGGAACGGAATGCCGTACACACGCAGACGGGCGACACCGCCGTCCGGGTAGATGTTGAAGCGCAAGTGGCTGAACGCTTGGTCATTGCTGATTTCGTGGTAGTGGTGGCTGTTGCCTTGCAGCTCGACGGCCGACAGCACTTCAGTCCACTGGGTGTTTTCGTCCGGCTCGCCCGAGGCCAGGAAGCACGCTTCCAGTGAGGCCGATGGCGGGAAGTTGCCGGTGAAGAATGAGGTGTCGATGTCCACGCCTTTGATCGAACCCGGTACGCCCAGGCGGATTACCGCGCTGTCGTAGCCTTCAAAGCGCTTGCGACGCGATTCCCAGCCGTCCATCCACTTGCCGTTGTCGTCGAACACCCCCTCCTTCCACACGGCCGGGGTCGGCTGAAACAGACGATTGGCGTCTGCGAACCAGTCATCGGTGACCGAGATGATTTTGGTGCCCAGACGGGCATCGGCCAGGTTGACGAACTTCTCGAAAGGTACGGCGTAAGCTTTCATTCTTCTTGTCTGCCTTTAATAAGTTGGCTGGGGATGCTTGCAAGGCCCTGGGTGCTCTCCGCGTTTGATGCACTCGGGCCAGGCTTCGCTAGAGAGTCAGTAAACGGAACAGGGCGATCTTGTTGATCTCCGCCAGCGCGCATTTGAATTCGGTGTCGACCGAGTTGTGAATGCGCGTTTCGAACGCCGCGAGGATCTGATGCCGGTTGCTGCCTTTTACCGCCATGATGAAGGGAAACTTGAACTTGGCCTTGTAGGCGTCGTTCAGCTCGGTGAAGCGCTGAAACTCTTCGGCCGTGCATTGGTGAATACCGGCGCCAGCCTGTTCATTGGTGCTGGCTTCGGTCAGTTGGCCCTGGACGGCAGCTTTGCCGGCCAGGTCCGGGTGAGCATTGATCAGTGCCAGTTGACTGGCGTGATCGGCGCTCAACAAGATGTCGCTCATGCGCTGGTGCAGGGTTTCGATCTCGTTGATCGACGCGTCCGCGCCCAGGTCGTAGGCCTTCTCGGCCACCCATGGCGAATGTTCGTAGATGTCGGCGAAGGCTTTGACGAAGGCGTCGCGGCTCAGGGTCGACGGTTGCAGGGTTTGAAAGCGGCTCATTGGGCGGCCCCTTGGTACGGGTGGGTTTCGTGCCAGTGACGCGCGATGTCGACGCGACGGCTGAACCACACCTGTTCATGACTTTTGGCGTATTCGATGAAGCGCTTGAGCGAGGCCAGACGCGCCGGACGGCCGATCAGCCGGCAGTGCAGACCGATCGAAAGCATCTTCGGCGCTTCGGCGCCCTCGGCGTACAGTACGTCGAACGCGTCTTTGAGATATTCGAAGAAATCGTCGCCCTTGTTGAAACCCTGCACCTGGGTGAAGCGCATGTCGTTGGTGTCGAGGGTGTACGGGATCACCAGGTGCGGCTTGCCGGTCGGGTTGTTCGGTTCCCAGTAAGGCAGGTCGTCGTCGTAGGTGTCGCAGTCGTAGAGGAAACCGCCTTCTTCCATCACCAGGCGCCGGGTATTCGGGCCGGTGCGGCCGGTGTACCAGCCCAGTGGGCGCTCGCCGGTGAGTTCGGTGAGGATGCGGATCGCTTCGAGCATGTGCTCGCGCTCCTGCGCCTCGTCCATGTACTGGTAGTCGATCCAGCGGTAGCCGTGGCTGCAGATCTCGTGACCGGCTTCAACCATCGCGCGGATCACGTCCGGGTGGCGCTGGGCGGCCATGGCCACGGCGAAGATGGTCAGGGGAATGTCGAATTCCTTGAACAGTTTCAGGATCCGCCAGACGCCGGCGCGGCTGCCATACTCGTAAAGCGATTCCATGCTCATGTTGCGCGCGCCTTGCAGCGGTTGAGCAGCAACCATCTCGGAGAGGAAGGCTTCGGATTCTTTGTCGCCGTGCAGAATGTTGCGCTCGCCGCCTTCTTCGTAATTGAGCACGAAGGACAGGGCGATGCGCGCGTTGCCCGGCCAGTGTGGGTGAGGAGGGTTACTGCCGTAACCGATCAGGTCGCGTGGGTAGTCAGCGCTCACTGCAGTCTTCCTTCTTATTCGTTGACAGGTTTGTGTAACGGCCTGCACAGGCTGGCGTCACAGCGATGGGCTGATTGTATACAACTTTATTCGCAATTTGTAAGCCTGAATTTTCGCATTTTTCACCGACTGTCATCTTTTGCTGTTAATGGCGTAAACCTGCAAGAAACCTGCCTGATCAGTCAGCTAATGGTTGTGAGGTTCAATAGCCAGGCGCTTGAGGGCAGATCAGGGGCAAACGCCCGAATGGCGGGGATGAGGTGAAAAATGTCGTTTTTATTGTGTACAATTTTTTTGAAAAGTGTCTTAATCAGTCGCTCGCCGCAACTTTTCGTGCTCCGAATCGGTGCGGTCTCCTTTTTACCTGACTTCGGGAGGCGCGAAGTCTGACTGCTCTTTGCGGCCAGGCGCGCAGAATCAATGGGACGTTTGACAACACACGTTTTGGACGCTGCACACGGTTGCCCGGGCAGCTCGATCAAGGTCGAGCTGTACCGCGTTGAAGGTTCGCACCTGGAATTGGTCGCCAGTGCGATAACCAACAGCGATGGCCGGGTCGATGCGCCGCTGCTGCAAGGCGATGACTACCGCACCGGGGTCTATCAGGTGCAGTTCCACGCCGGCGATTACTACCGCGCCCGTGGCGTGCAACTGCCGGAACCGGCGTTCCTCGACGTGGTGGTGCTGCGTTTCGGCATCTCCGCCGAGCAGGATCATTACCACGTACCCCTGCTGATCTCGCCTTACAGCTATTCCACCTATCGGGGCAGCTGACCCCCAAGCAGCTGCCCCCACCGGGAAGCGACTGCGCATATAGCTTCTTTGGTCTTTCGCCCGCTCACACTGCGGGCTTTTTTTCGCTTGGAGGAAAGTGCTGTCTGGTCTGACGCCTTCGCGAGCAAGCCCGCTCCCACAAGGGAATGCATTCCAAATGTGGGAGCGGGCTTGCTCGCGAAGCTTTTGCTGTCAGCGGCTCAACAGCGACGCAGCACCGGCACCACTGAACAGTCCGGCACTCACCCGGTTGAACCAGCTCTGTCCCTTGCCGCTGCGCAGATAGCGCGCCGCGCCATGTGCACCCAGCCCGTAAGCCAGTTTGCAGCACAGATCCAGCACCACCCAAGTCGCGATCATGATCAGCAATTGCGGGAGGAACGGCTGTTGCGCGCTAAGGAACTGCGGCAGAAACGCGGCGAAAAACAGAATGTCCTTCGGATTGCTCGCGCCCAAGACAAACGCGCGGCCGAACAATGTGCGGAAACGCGGCACCGGCGCGGCTTGCGGTACTTCGGCACCGACCGCTGGCTGACGCGATTGCTGCCAGCTCTGCCAGGCGAGGTAGAACAGGTACAGCGCGCCGACGATTTTCAGGGCGCTGAACAGTTGTTCCGAGGCCAGCAGCAGGGCGCCGAGCCCCAGCGCCGAAGCACTGAGCAGGCAGATCGAGGCGATCACGCCGCCGAGAAATGCCGGGTAAGAGCGGCGCAAGCCGTAGTTCAGACTGTTGCTGATCATCAGCAATGACAGCGGCCCCGGAATCAGGATCACCACCAATGCCGCGCCGCTGAACAGCAGCCAGGTTTCCAGACTCATCACTTTGCTCCTTTTTTGTTGTACTCAAGAATGTGCAAAAGCCCCACCCGCGAGGGTGAGGCTGGTTTGACGCTTGAACCGCGTGACGCTTACAAGAAGATGAACTTGGCGATGAAGATCGCGCAGAGCACCCACAGGCTGACGGAAATTTCCTTGTACTTGCCGGTGCCGGCCTTCAACGCCACGTAGGTGATGAAGCCCAGCGCGATGCCGTCGGCGACCGAGAAGGTCAGCGGCATCATGATCGCGGTGACGATCGCCGGGATGGCGTCAGTGGCTTCATCCCATTCGATGTGGGCCATGCCGCCCATCATCAGCATCGCGACATAAATCAGCGCACCGGCGGTGGCGTAAGCCGGAATCATCCCGGCCAGCGGTGCGAAAAACATCGCGGCTATAAATAGCACACCCACGGTGACTGCGGTAAGACCAGTCCGACCACCAGCGGCTACGCCAGCGGCACTTTCCACATAGCTTGTTACCGGAGGGACACCGACCACCGCGCCGAAGACGCTGGAGGCGCTGTCGGCTTTCATCGCCCGGGAAAGGTTTTCGATACGCCCGTCAGCGTTGACCAGATTGGCCCGCTGGGCGACGCCCATCAGGGTGCCGGCGGTGTCGAACATGTGCACGAAGAGGAAAGCCAGCACCACGCTGATCATGCTGACGTTGAACACACCCGCGACGTTCATTGCCATGAAGGTCGGTGCCAGGCTTGGCGGGGTCGACATGATCCCTTCGTAGTGCACGATGCCCAGGCCCCAACCGGCGAGGGTCACGGTGATGATGCTGATGAGGATCGCGCCGAAGACTTTGTGGTAGCTGAGGATCGCGATCATCAGGAAGCAGATCGCCGCCAGCAGCGGGCCGGGTTCACGCAGGGAGCCGAGTTTGATCAGGGTGGCCGGGCTGTCGACGACAATGCCAGCGGTTTTCAGACCAATCAGCCCGAGGAACAGGCCGACGCCAGCGCCCATCGCAAAGCGCAGGCTGACCGGGATGCTGTTGAGCAGCCATTCGCGAATCCGCGAGAAGGTCAGGATCATGAACAGCACACCGGAAACGAATACCGCACCGAGCGCGGTTTCCCAGTTGTAGCCCATGGTGCCGACCACGGTGTAAGTGAAGAAAGCGTTGAGGCCCATGCCCGGTGCCAGGCCCACCGGCCAGTTGGCGTACAGGCCCATCAGCAGGCAGCCGAGCGCGGCGGCGATGCAGGTGGCGACGAAGGCTGCACCGTGATCGATCCCGGCATCGGCCATGATGTTCGGGTTGACGAAGATGATGTAAGCCATGGTGATGAAGGTTGTCAGACCGGCAATCAGCTCGGTCTTCACCGTGGTGCCATGCAAGCTGAGTTTGAAGATGCGCTCCAGCACGCCTGTGCGTAAGGGCGGCGAGAGTTCCAGCGTCGATGCTTCGGATTTGCGGCTTTCCACAGCGAGTACTCCTCAAGAGTTTTATTGTTATTTCCAGGGCCGGACCCATGAGGGGTGGCAGCAGCCCTTTGAGGCATACGCGAATTTGTTGACCATGCGGTCAGGAACTCGCACGCAGTGGATTATGCTTTTGTGTACAAATAAAGCAAATATTGTTTTTGGTTTTGTTTACGAAAGGTCAGGCGATAGGGATATATCGCCTGTTCTGGCCTCTTCGGGAGCAAGCCCCCTCCCACAGTGGATCTCCAGTGGACCCGAATCATGGGTAACCCGCAGAACCCTGTGGGAGGGGGCTTGCTCCCGAAGAGGCCAGTCCAGTCAATCAAGATGTGACTGGGAGCTCCCAAGTGCCATATTCACCGCCAACCACCCATTCACCGCCGCCTCGCCAGCTTCAGCAAACACCCGCTCGAGCAATTTCACCTGCTCACGCCGCAACGCCTGCTCAAACTTCTCACCTTCAGTAGTCAGCTCCAGCAGACGCTTACGCTTGTCTGCCTCCGACGCCACGCTCTGCACCAGATGCATTTCCTGCAACTGGCGCAACGGCATGTTCAGCGCCTGTTTGCTGACGCCGAGCAAGCCCAGCAATTCCTTCACACTCAAATTTGGATAACGCGCGATGAAAAACACAATCCGCTGATGCACCCGGGACAGGCCGCGTCGCTCGAGCATTTCATCAGCCTTGGCGGTGAACGCCTGATAGCCGAAGAAAAACGCTTCCATCGCCTGTTGCTGGCTGGCGGGGTTTTTAAGGTCAAGCATGTTGACGTACTCGCTCAAGCTGTCGTAGTTTCAGTCAATCAGTTTGACTCATTTTTCCCAGGCCTCGCTACCGGTGACTCCCATGGCTTTTTCCGAACGTGTCTCGCGCCTTAAAAGTTCTCTGATCCGTGAAATCCTCGCCGCCGCCCAGCGCCCGGAGGTGATGTCGTTCGCCGGTGGCCTGCCGGCCGAAGCCATGCTGCCGAAAGTCGAATGGTCCGAGATGCCGCTGGCGCTTGGTCAGTACGGCATGAGCGAAGGCGAGCCGGCGCTGCGTGAAGCGCTGGCGGCGGAGGCGAGGGCGCTGGGCTTGGCGTGCGAGGCGAGTCAGGTGCTGGTGGTCAGCGGTTCCCAGCAGACCTTGGATCTGGCGGCCAAGTTATACATCGACAAAGGCACCGAAATCCTGCTGGAGGCGCCGACCTATCTGGCCGCGCTGCAGATCTTCCAGCTGTTCGGCGCCGATTGCCTGACCGTGCCGCAAGAAGCCGATGGCCCGAACCTGGTCCAACTGCGCAGTCGCCTTGAGCAGCACCGGCCGGCGTTCATCTACCTGATCCCGACGTTCCAGAACCCCTCCGCCGTGCGCTACAGCGAAGCCAAGCGTGCCGCGGTCGCCGCATTGCTCGATGAATTCGGCGTGACCCTGATCGAAGACGAGCCGTACCGCGAATTGACGTTCGATGGCGGCAGCGCCAAGCCGATTGCGGGGCGTTTGCAGAAAGCCAGCTGGATCTACACCGGCACCGTGTCGAAAACCTTGCTGCCGGGTTTGCGCGTCGGCTACCTGATCGCCAGCCCGGACCTGTTCCCGCATTTGCTCAAGCTCAAGCAATCGGCGGATCTGCACACCAACCGCATCGGCCAGTGGCAGGCGCTGCAATGGATCGGCAGTGAAAAATATCAGCAGCACCTGAGCGAGTTGCGCGGCTTTTACCGGCAGCGGCGGGATGCTTTCCAGTCAGCGCTGGAAACGCACTTTTCCGATCTGGCGAACTGGAACATGCCACAGGGCGGGTTGTTTTTCTGGCTGACGCTGAAGCAACCGCTGGATACGCGGACGTTGCTCAACGAGGCGCTGGCCAATGATGTGGCGTTCATGCCGGGCGAGCCGTTCTTTCCCGAACCGGATAAAAACCTCGGGCACCTGCGTTTGAATTTCAGCCACATCGACCCGGCGCGACTGGATGAAGGGTTGAAGCGGTTGGCGGCGGTGGTGAGGCAGGCGCAGATAAATAAAGCGGCGTGAAAAACAAATAAACCGGCTCGAGGGCCGGTTTATTTTTGTCTGAGTAATGTGTTGTTCTTGCGGCCCTCATCGCTGGCAAGCCAGCTCCCACAGGTTATGTGAACGCTACAGATCACTGTGGGAGCTGGCTTGCCAGCGATGGGGTCATAAGCAACACAACATCAATATCAGACCGCCGCAAACCGCTTATCCAGATAATCAATGATCACCTTGGACTCATACATCCAGGTCGTCTGCCCGTTCTCTTCAATGCGCAGGCACGGCACCTTGATCTTGCCGCCCTGGTCCAGCAGGGTCTGGCGATCCTGTTCATTGTTCTTCGCGTCCTTCAGTGCGACCGGCACATTCAGGCGACGCAGCGTACGACGGGTTTTCACGCAGAACGGGCAGGCGTGGAACTGATACAGGGTCAGGCCTTTGGCGGCGGCGTTGACTTGCGCCTGTACCTCGGCCGGGCGCTGTTTCTTGCCCGGGCGGGTGATGAAGTCGATGAAGATAATCAGTTGGCCAAGGCCGACACGAAGCGCTTTTACGAACACGTTGAAAGCCTCACGGTGCAAAGAGAGAAGGGCGCGCAGCTTACCCGATTTTTCACGGGCGAAAAAAAAACCGGCGATCAACGCCGGTTTTTTTCTGCAGCCGATTACTTGATCAGGCTGAGGAACTCGCTGCGAGTCGCCGCGTTTTCGCGGAACTCACCGAGCATCACCGAAGTGATCATCGACGAATTCTGTTTCTCGACACCGCGCATCATCATGCACATGTGCTTGGCCTCGATCACCACGGCCACGCCCAGCGCACCGGTGACTTGCATCACCGCATCGGCGATCTGCCGGCTGAGGTTTTCCTGGATCTGCAGGCGGCGGGCGTACATGTCGACGATCCGCGCGACTTTCGACAGGCCCAGCACCTTGCCGCTCGGAATGTACGCAACGTGCGCCTTGCCGATGAACGGCAGCAGGTGGTGTTCGCACAACGAGTACAGCTCGATGTCCTTGACCAGCACCATTTCGCTGTTGTCGGAGCTGAACAGGGCACCGTTGGTGACCTCTTCGAGCGTCTGTTCATAACCGCGGCAGAGGTACTGCATGGCTTTGGCGGCACGCTTTGGCGTGTCGAGCAGGCCCTCGCGGGACACGTCCTCGCCCAGTTGGCCGAGAATCGCGGTGTAATTCTGTTCCAGGGACATGAAACTACCTGTGGGGATTTTCGCAAAGGGCAAGGGTACGGTGGCGGACACAACCCTGCAAGTTCGGTGTAACGCGATTATTCGTCGCGGCCTTCCATCATCGTGCGTTTGAGCATCACGTACACCGCACCGGCACCGCCGTGTTTCGCCTGGCACGAGGTGAAACCGAGCACTTGCGGATGCTGACGCAGCCAAGTGTTGACGTGGCTTTTGATCATCGGCCGCTTGCCGTCCAGGCGCACGGCCTTGCCGTGGGTGACGCGCACGCAGCGGATTTCGAATTTGGTCGCTTCGGCGAGAAAGGCCCAGAGGGTCTCGCGGGCTTTTTCGACGTTCATGCCGTGCAGGTCGAGGCTGCCTTCGAACGGGATCTGGCCGATCTTGAGCTTGCGCATCTGGCTTTCCTGCACCCCGTCGCGGGCCCACATCAGCTCGTCTTCGGGGCCGACGTCGATCACGAACTGATCGGACAGGCCATCCACGGTGGTGGTGTCGGTGCGCACGGTGGCGGACTGGCGCAGTTTGGCGATCTGCGCGCGGTCAGCCTTGGGTTTGCCGGTGTCGGCGCGGTCGTGCTTGATCGGCTTGACGCCTTGGATCGCACTTTTGAACAGGGAAAAATCGTCGTCTTGCATGTCAGCCTCCGCGAAGGGCGGCCAGTTTACCCAAGTCGAAACAAAACGGCCCGGCAAAAAGCCAGGCCGTGGAGTCAGTCGTGTTTTTTCATCAGGTGCGGGGACATGTTCAGTTCCCGCGATTGCCGGGCGCGCCGCCGGCATCGGCGCCACAGGGCCACACCGAAATACAGGAACAACAAGCCGACTGCGAGAATGATCGCCGAACCCGTCGGCGTGGCATTCAAATCGCCGAGCGCCGGCGGGCGTCCCAGCAGGCTGGCGGCACCGGCCATCGCCAGCAGCACACCGAACGTCGCCAGAATGGCGGCGATCGCTGCGCCGAATCGAAAACGCCAGTTGCTTTGGCCTTTGGGCCGCAAGCGGCGTGCGTCAAATCCATCGGATAACTTCATTCCGACCTTCCTCAATGGGTATCGGCCCTTCGACCGGGAGTTGACCGGGTTGTTCCTGAGGCTAAGGCAATTGAAGCAAATGCGAGGCTTTTGCGGATGAGCGGCGCGGTGAGCCGCTCATCAGAGCAGATCAGATCAGATCTTGAGTCAGGGCAAGGGTGGCGAAGTTGTCGGCCATGATCGCCATTTCCGCTTCCTGCACCACGGCGGCACTGAGCACGCGGCCCTTGAATGGCAGGTCACGGGTGGCGCAGGCGTCTTCGACCAGCGTGCAACGGAAGCCCAGGTTCTTCGCCGCGCGCACGGTGGTGCTGACGCTGGAGTGGCTCATGAAGCCGCAGACGATCAGATCCAGCGAGCCGAGATTCTGCAAACGGTCCAGCAGTTCGGTGCCGTGGAACGCGCTCGGCAGCAGTTTGCCGATGATGGTTTCATCACCTTGTGGCTCAAGGCCGGGGATGAATTCGCCGCGTTCGCCCTGCGGGTCGAACAGGCCACCGACGGTGCCGAGATGACGCACGTGCACGATCGGCCGACCGGCTGCACGGGCCGCGGCGACCAGTTGTTTGATGTTCGCGACGGCCGCGTCCATGCCGCTCAGGGCCAGCGGGCCACTGAGGTACTCTTTCTGGGCATCGATGATGACCACGGTGGCATGGCTCAGTGTGGCCGCTGCGTAACCGCGGCCGCTGAGTTGAAACATCGTTTTTGGAACGGACATTCGGGGCTCCTTGGGGTGGGGCTTTTGCGGCATTGTCCTCTGGCTGAGCGGTTCTGTGAACCGCTACCATCGTAGGCAGCGTCGTTATTGGCCTGCAGCCTTGTCAAGTTACACGTTCTGTTCAATAGCTGATGCAAAAAACAGAAAAGTCCTACTGTCGGCGGCGAATGTTTCCCGCGTCGTCGTGACGCGTTTTGGCTGCTAGAATCGCCAGTCGTTTTTTCTGGAGTTCTGCCCCGTGATCACTTCCCGACTTCGTACCCTGCGCGACCACATCCGTTGGGCCGTCAGCCGCTTCCATGGGGAGGATCTGTTTTTCGGCCATGGCACCGACAACGCCTGGGATGAAGCCCGGCAGCTGGTGCTCGGTGCCTTGCACCTGCCTTGGGAGATCGCCGACAGCTACCTCGACTGTGCGCTGGAAGACGACGAACTGGTCAACCTGCAACGCCTGCTCAAGCGCCGCATCGAAGAGCGCATTCCGACGGCTTACTTGCTGGGCGAGGCGTGGTTCTGCGGCATGTCGTTCATCGTCGATGAGCGCGTGCTGATCCCGCGTTCGCCGATTGGCGAGCTGATCGAAAACCGCTTCGCACCGTGGATCGGCGACGAGCCGGCACGCATCCTCGACCTGTGCACCGGCTCGGGCTGCATCGGTATCGCCTGCGCCTACGAATTCCAGAACGCTGAAGTGGTGCTGGCGGATCTGTCGTTCGAAGCGCTGGAAGTGGCCAACCAGAACATCGAGCGCCATGGCGTCGATGAGCGCGTGTACACCGTGCAGGGTGATGGTTTCGATGGCTTGCCGGGGCAGCGTTTCGACCTGATCGTGTCGAACCCGCCGTACGTTGATGCCGAAGATTTCGCCGACATGCCGGACGAATACCAGCACGAACCGGAGCTGGGTCTGGCCTGCGGAGATGACGGTCTGAACCTGGTACGGCGGATGCTCGCCGAAGCGGCGGATCACCTGACCGAGAAGGGGCTGTTGATCGTTGAGGTGGGCAATAGTCAGGTACACGTCGAAGCGTTGTACCCGGAAGTCGACTTCGCCTGGCTCGATTTCGAGCGCGGCGGACATGGCGTGTTCATGCTGACGGCGGAGCAGTGCCGCGAGCATCAGGCGCTGTTCGCTTCCCGCGTCTAAAGGCTAAAAGCTTCGCGAGCAGGCTCGCTCCCACAGGGAAGTGCATTCCAAGGTGGGAGCGAGCCTGCTCGCGAATAGCCGCGCCGCGGTCTCAAGCCATCAGCGGTGTGTGGCAATCCAGATCAACAACCCCGCCTGAAACACCGCAAACGCCACCAGACAGGTAATGGTGAAGCGCAAACCAGCGTCTTCACGCTTGAACTTGCTGACCTTCTCTTCCTGCTTCTTCAGCTTCACTTCCTGCTCGGCCAGGTTCTGCTCGGCCTGTTGCAGCATCTGCGCCGCTTCGAGAATCTCGACGATCTGCAGCTTCTCGCTGTTCCAGTCGCCCAACAGGTCACCGACCTGTACCTCTTTGACGCTGCCCTTCAAATGCTGGGCGTCGGCGTAAACCACGTCAAAACCATGCACGCGCAAGAAGTGATCGCGACGCAGGCGGGTGTCTTCGTTCAGCGCGTCCTTGTTGTTCAAGTCCATGCCGTCGACGGTGTAGGCGGGCCAGCGTTTTTTCGCCCAATTGATGCCTTGTGCAGCCATGAAACGACCGATACCACGGTTCAACGGTTCGATCTGCAAACCGCTGTCGGGGCCGAAGTGCACACGTTTGCTGGTGTGATTGACCCACACATCCAGATGGTTCTGCTCTTTACGCACGCGCTGACCGGGCAGTTTGATCGCCATGCGCATCAGGCTGTGTTCTTTGCTGTTGCGCTCGGCGTAGCCGAACTCGACAAAGCGCAACGGCCGGCCACCGGTGTGACGGTCAGTCTGCAGTGGGGCCAGGCGGAGCATCTTGTGGTGCTCGACGCTGACGTCCGCCCATGGCAGCTCGACCGCTGGCGGTGCGTCTTTTTCAGCGGTGGTGTCGGGTGAAGTCGGGGTATCAGTCATAACGGCGAGATCCTGTCCAAGCCCTGCTTGTCGCCAGCCGATACGCTGGCGACAAAGGCTTATCGGCCGTTTTTTGCAGGACTGGAGGGCAAACTACGGTTAACGGTTGCGAATGCCGTCAATAAATTCGATGAGTTTGCCGCCCAGTTCCGCCGCCAGTGGCAAATTGGGGTCCTTGTACGAGGCCAATTGCCGCTTCACATCGGCGGGGACGATGCGCATGACGTGGTTCATGCCTTCGATCACCACCAGTTCGGCGTCGGGTTTGGCGGCTTTCAGCGCCTGCGCATCGCCGACGCCGACCTGCATGTCGTTGCTGCCCTGGACGATCAGCGCCGGCATCTTCAGTTGCGCAAAAGCCTTGGCCGGGTCCTGGCGGAAAAGCGAAATCAGATACGGCTGCACGCTCGGGCGGAAGATCGGTTGCAACGGCGCCGGCACGTCGGCATCGGTGTGACCGGCCTTGAGGCTGTCGAGAATCTGGTTGCTGCGCAGCATCAACGGTGGCGGCAGGCTACGGGCCAGTTGTTCGCGGATTACCTGATCCACCGGGCGGGCGCTGCCGGACAGCGAAATCAGCGCAGCGGCGTCGGCACGCGGGGCGGCGAGGGTGGCAATCAGTGCACCTTCGCTGTGACCGAGCAGAATCAACGGGCCGAAGCGCGGATCGTTTTTCAGCTTCTGGCTCCACGCCACGGCGTCGTCGACGTAGCCTTCCACCGACAGATTGCGCTCGTCAGGTGTGGCCGGCCGGCTCGCAGCCACCCCGCGCTTGTCATAGCGCACGCTGGCGATGTTGTGTTTGGCCAGCACCCAGGCCAGCCGCTTGAGGCTGTCATTGCGCCCGCCATCGGGATTATTGCCGTCACGATCTGTAGGACCGGAGCCGGCAAGGATTAGGACAACCGGCACTGGGTTGTCGGATTTTGGCAGCAACAGCGAGCCGAAAAGTTCACCGCTCCCGGTATCCAGAGAGATCGGGCGCTGCAGGACAGTCGCGTGGGCAAAACCGGTAAACAGGGTAAGACTCAAGATCAGAACTCGCAGCATCATCACGCCATCATTCGCCAAGGTGCCGGTTGGACTCACCAACACCACTAAGGTTCGAGGATGAACTACTCGGTTAGCCTGCGTATACTGGCGCGCATCACGAATTCGGGTTTGATTTCACGGAGCGTCCTGCATGTCCGGCAATACCTACGGCAAGTTGTTCACTGTCACCACCGCTGGCGAGAGCCATGGTCCGGCGTTGGTCGCCATTGTCGACGGCTGCCCGCCGGGCCTGGAGATCTCCCTCGAAGACCTGCAGCGCGACCTCGATCGGCGCAAGCCAGGCACCAGCCGCCACACCACCCAGCGTCAGGAAGCCGATGAAGTCGAAATCCTTTCCGGCGTGTTCGAGGGCCGCACCACCGGTTGCTCGATCGGCCTGCTGATCCGCAACACCGACCAGAAGTCCAAGGACTACTCGGCGATCAAGGATCTGTTCCGCCCGGCGCACGCCGACTACACCTACCACCACAAATACGGCGAGCGCGACTACCGTGGTGGCGGTCGCAGCTCGGCGCGGGAAACCGCGATGCGTGTGGCGGCAGGTGCGATTGCCAAAAAGTATCTGGCCAGCCAGGGCATCGTCATCCGTGGCTACATGAGCCAGCTCGGCCCGATCGAAATCCCGTTCAAGACCTGGGATTCGGTGGAACAGAACGCGTTCTTCAGCCCGGATCCGGACAAGGTCCCGGAACTGGAAGCCTACATGGACCAGTTGCGCCGCGATCAGGACTCGGTCGGGGCGAAGATCACCGTAGTCGCCGAAGGCGTGATGCCGGGCCTCGGCGAGCCGATTTTCGACCGCCTCGACGCTGAACTGGCGCATGCGCTGATGAGCATCAACGCGGTGAAAGGCGTGGAAATCGGCGCCGGTTTCGCCTGCGTCGCTCAGCGCGGCACCGAGCATCGCGATGAACTGACCCCGCAAGGTTTCCTCAGCAACAACGCTGGCGGCATCCTCGGCGGCATCTCGTCCGGTCAGCCGATCGTCGCGCATCTGGCACTGAAGCCAACGTCGAGCATCACCACCCCGGGCCGTTCGATCGACATCCACGGCAACCCGGTAGATGTGATCACCAAGGGCCGTCACGACCCGTGCGTCGGCATCCGCGCCACGCCGATTGCCGAAGCGATGATGGCCATCGTGCTGATGGATCACCTGCTGCGTCATCGTGGGCAGAACGCCGACGTGCGCGTCAGCACCCCGGTGCTGGGTCAGCTTTGATGGTTGATCGCCAAGCCGTCGCGGTCTGACCGTGGCGGCGCTCCCGTACTGGCGGCTGTCCAGTTTCTATCTGTTCTATTTCGCCTTGCTCGGCTCGACAGCGCCGTTTCTGGCGCTGTACTTCGATCATCTCGGCTTCAGCCCTGCGCGCATCGGCGAGCTGGTGGCGATCCCGATGCTGATGCGCTGTGTGGCGCCGAACATCTGGGGCTGGCTCGGCGACTACACCGGCAAACGCCTGGCCATCGTGCGCTTCGGTGCGGTGTGTACGCTGCTGACGTTCTCGCTGATTTTCGTCAGCAAGACCTACGCCTGGCTGGCGATGGTCATGGCGTTGCACGCGTTCTTCTGGCACGCGGTGCTGCCGCAGTTCGAAGTCATCACCCTCGCGCACTTGCAGGGGCAAACCGCGCGCTACAGCCAGATTCGCCTGTGGGGCTCGATCGGTTTCATCATCACCGTGGTCGCGCTGGGCCGTTTGTTCGAATGGCTGAGCCTCGACATCTACCCGGCGGCGCTGGTGCTGATCATGGCCGGCATCGTCCTCAGCAGCCTGTGGGTGCCGAACGCGCAGCCACCGCAAGGTAATCGGCCGAGCGGGGAGGGCTTTCTCAAGCAGCTGCGCAGCCCCGGTGTGCTGGCGTTTTACGCCTGTGTCGCGCTGATGCAGATGAGCCACGGCCCGTATTACACCTTTCTGACCTTGCACCTTGAACGCCTCGGTTACACACGCGGCACAATCGGCATGCTCTGGGCCGTGGGCGTGGTCGCCGAGGTGCTGATGTTCATGGCGATGAGCCGGATTCTCGTGCGCTTTTCCTTGCGTCGGGTGCTGATGGCGAGTTTTCTGCTGGCGGCGCTGCGCTGGTTGCTGCTAGGTTCGTTCGCCGAATTCCTCTGGGTACTGTTGTTGGCCCAGGTGCTGCACGCGGCGACCTTCGGCAGCTTTCATGCGGCTGCCATCGCCTTCGTGCAACGTAGTTTCGGTGCGCGTCAGCAAGGTCAGGGCCAGGCGCTGTACGCCGCGCTGGCCGGTACTGGCGGCGCGCTCGGCGCGTTGTATTCCGGTTACAGCTGGAATGCCCTCGGCGCCACATTGACCTTTAGTATTGCCAGTCTCGCGGCGCTCGCTGCTGCCGTTATCATTGCCACACGTATGCAAGAGGACAGGCCATGAGCCTTACGCGTGAACAGCTCGCCCAGCAGATCGTCGACGCCGGGCGTTTCCTTTATGGTCGCGGCTGGTCGCCGGCCACCAGCAGCAATTACTCGACGCGTCTGTCGCCGAGCGAAGCGCTGCTGACCGTGTCCGGCAAGCATAAGGGCCAGTTGGGCCTGGACGACGTGCTCGCCACGGATTTGTCCGGCAACAGCCTGGAACCGGGCAAAAAGCCCTCGGCCGAAACCCTGCTGCACACCCAGCTCTACAGCTGGCGCGCGGAGATCGGTGCGGTGCTGCACACCCACTCGGTGAACGCCACGGTGCTGTCGCGCCTGACGCCGCAAGACTTTATCGAGTTCGAAGACTACGAACTGCAAAAAGCCTTCAGCGGCATCTCCACCCATGAATCGCGGGTGCGCGTGCCGATCTTCGACAACGACCAGGACATTGCGCGCCTCGCCGCCAAGGTGCAGCCTTGGCTCGACGCCCATCCCGATTGCGTCGGTTATCTGATTCGCGGCCACGGCCTCTACACCTGGGGCGCGCAGATGAGCGATGCCCTGCGGCAGATCGAGGCCTTCGAATTTCTGTTTGAATGCGAGTTGAAAACCCGCAGCGTCATGAACCGCCAAGGCTGACTTCACCAGAAGCCGCCCATTTGCCTGATCAAATGCACTGCCCGACCGGTCTGCAAGAGCCGGACGGCAAGGCCGATACCGAGGAATTGCCCATGAGCAGCCTGTCCGTCTATCACGTATCCAGCCCCGAGATTCCGAACAAGGTGCTGACCCATTTCGAAGACATCGCCTCGACGCTCGCCGAGCAGGGCGTGCGCTTCGACCGCTGGCAAGCCGCCGCGAAGATCCAGCCCGGCGCCAGCCAGGAGGAGGTGATCAGCGCCTATCAGGAGCAGATCGACAAACTGATGACCGAGCGCGGTTACATCACCGTCGATGTGATCAGCCTCAACAGCGACCACCCGCAAAAAGCCGAACTGCGCGCCAAGTTCCTTGAAGAACACCGCCATGGCGAAGACGAAGTGCGCTTTTTCGTTGCCGGTCGTGGCCTGTTTACCCTGCACATCGACGATTATGTCTACGCGGTGTTGTGCGAGAAGAACGACCTGATCTCGGTGCCGGCCGGTACCAAGCACTGGTTCGACATGGGCGAGCACCCGCACTTCGTGGCGATTCGCCTGTTCAACAACCCGGAAGGCTGGGTCGCGAATTTCACCGGCGAAGACATCGCCGGGCGCTTCCCACGTCTGGAGGACTGAGCCGATGCCGATCAAAGCCATTGTCACTGACATTGAAGGCACCACCAGCGCGGTGAGTTTCGTTTTTGATGTGCTGTTCCCGTATGCGGCCAAACACCTGCCGGACTTCGTGCGACAGAACGCCGAACGTGCCGATGTGGCTGAGCAACTCGACGCCGTGCGCCGCGACAGCAATGCACCGCAGGCCGATGTTGAACGGGTTGTTGAAATTCTCTTGAGCTGGATCGAGGAAGATCGCAAAGCCACGCCGCTCAAAGCCTTGCAAGGCATGGTCTGGGCGCAGGGTTATCACGCCGGGCAGTTGAAGGGCCACGTGTACCCGGATGCCGTTGAAGCGCTCAAGCGCTGGCATCAGGCCGGTTATCAACTGTTTGTGTATTCGTCGGGTTCGATCCAGGCGCAGAAGCTGATCTTTGGCTGCTCCGAGGCGGGAGATCTGACACCGCTGTTCAGCGGGTATTTCGATACCACGTCGGGGCCCAAGCGTGAGGCGCAGTCTTACACCAACATTCAACAGGCGATTGGTGTCGAGCCGCAGGACATTCTGTTTCTGTCCGACATTGTTGAGGAGCTGGATGCCGCTCAATCGGCAGGCCTGCAGACCTGCGGCCTGGCGCGCGAGGGTGGGGAGCTGGGAAGCCATATCACCGTCGACAGCTTCACCGGCATCGAACCCGAAGCCTTCTAACCACCCTCAATCCAATGTGGGAGCGGGCTTGCTCGCGAAAGCGGTGTGTCAGCCAAATATTTTTGACTGACACGCCGCTTTCGCGAGCAAGCCCGCTCCCACACGGAGTTTTGCATCAGCCAAAAAAACAGGCCGGACAGTGAAAACTGCCCGGCCTGTTTTTGTTTAAGGCTGTTTAAAACCTCGAATCAAATTACAGCGAGTGATACGTCGGCAGGGCAAAGCGCTGCTGGCTTTGCAGCATCGCAATCTGCGGCAGCTCACTGGCTTCTTCCGCCAGGTCACGACGGATCGCGCTGATCGCCCACGACAGTTGGTCGGCGTTGTGCATTTGCTGATACGTCAGGGCGCGCTTGAACACTTTGCCTTCACTGCTGCGCAGCGTCAGCAGAATCCCGCCATCGGGACGTGGCGCAGTGGTGACGTTGAAGTTGGAGAACAGCGAGGTAAATTTTTCTTGGATCAGGCTCATGTCTTTCAGCTCCGTATGCACTTGAATGGCAAGCATGCAGAGGAGGTTGCAGCGATTGTGCCAGCACACCGAAAAATAAAAACGTATATAAATCAATAAGTTAAAAATCGTGAAATTTGCATGGCTCGTGCAATCTGCATGAATGGCCATCGTGCATCCTGCATTTTGCGGGATTCTCATGAGTTGAACGGAACCAAACGGCAAAGTCGTAATCACCGCCGCCAGGCGTGACAGGGCGGATACAAAACATTGCAAAAACCGCGTGTACAGGCCGAGAAGCGCTGACGTATTTTCGATCTCGACCTTGCCCACAACGCAGGTCATGCCCACAGCCCGAACAATAAAAAAACCGGCCAACCAGGCCGACCGGGGAGCTGCCATGCGTCACGCGTCGAGCGACACGATTACCTGGAGCATGATGCTCCGCAAACTGCCGACGATCGCCAAAGCCATCCCGCGGGTGGTCAAGGGCATGAAAGTCGCCAACGTCACGGATCCGACCCAAACGTGTGGCCTCGGCTGGACCTTCGAGCAAGCAACGCTGCGCAATCCAGAGGGGCAGGCGATCTTGCAGGACAACGTCTTGCTGACCTATGCGCAGGTCAACCAGTGGGCCAATCGCATCGCCCACTATCTGAGCGCGCAGGGGATCGGCAAGGGCGATGTGGTCGCGGTGTTCATCGAAAACCGTCCCGAGCTGCTGGTGACCATTCTGGCGCTGGCCAAACTCGGCGCGGTCAGTGCGCTGCTCAATACTTCGCAGACCCGCGACACGCTGATCCACAGCGTGAACCTGGTGGCGCCGGTGGCGATTGTGCTTGGCGAGGAACTGCAGCCAGCGTTTTCTGCAATCCGCGAGCAAGTGTCGATCGCCGCGTCGCGCACCTGGTTCATCGCTGACCGTGACACCTATAGCCACCCGGGTATTGCGCCCGAGGGCTACATCAACCTGATCAGCGCCAGTGCCGACGCTTGCGCTGAAAACCCGCCCAGCAGCGGCGAAGTGTTCTTCAACGATCCGTGCTTTTACATCTACACGTCGGGTACCACCGGCCTGCCCAAGGCCGGGGTGTTCAAGCACGGCCGCTGGATGCGCAGCTCGGCCAGCTTCGGCATGATCGCCCTGAACATGAGCCCCGACGACGTCGTCTATTGCACCTTGCCGCTGTACCACGCCACCGGCCTATGCGTGTGCTGGGGCTCGGCGATCAACGGCGCCTCCGGGTTCGCGATCCGTCGCAAGTTCAGCGCCAGCCAGTTCTGGAATGACGTGCGCCGTTATCGCGCGACCACCATCGGCTATGTCGGCGAGCTGTGCCGTTATCTGGTCGATCAACCGGCCAGCGCCGACGACAGCCGTCACCCGGTGCGCAAGATGATCGGCAACGGCTTGCGTCCCGGCGCCTGGGCCGAATTCAAGACCCGGTTTGCCGTCGAGCACATCTGTGAGCTGTACGCGGCAAGCGACGGCAACATCGGCTTCAGCAACATTCTCAACTTCGACAACACCATCGGTTTTTCGCTGATGGCCTGGGAGCTGGTGGCGTACGACCACGACAGCGGTGAGCCGTTGCGCAGCGCCGATGGTTTCATGCGCAAGGTCGGCAAGGGCGAGCAGGGCTTGCTGCTGGCGCGGATTGATGAAAAGGCACCGCTGGATGGCTATACCGACCCGCAGAAAACCGCCAGGGTGGTACTGCACGACGTGTTCAGCAAGGGCGACCGCTTCTTCAACACCGGCGATCTGCTGCGCAATATCGGCTTCGGTCATGCGCAGTTCGTCGATCGCCTCGGCGATACCTATCGCTGGAAGGGCGAGAATGTCTCGACCACTGAAGTGGAAAACCTCTTGCTGCAACATCCGCTTATCTCCGAGGCAGTCGCCTACGGCGTGGAGGTGCGCAACACCAATGGCCGCGCCGGTATGGCCGCAATCACGCCCGCCGAGTCACTGGCGACCCTGGATTTCGCCGAATTGCTCGCGTTCGCCCGCCAGCGCATGCCGGCCTACGCGGTGCCGCTATTCCTGCGGGTGAAGGTGAAAATGGAAACCACCGGGACTTTCAAATACCAAAAGACCCGATTGAAAAACGAGGGCTTCGACCCCGGCCAGACAGGTGATGATCCGATTTACGCGTGGCTGCCTGGCACCCAGACTTACGTGCAAGTGACGGACGAAATTCTGGCCGATATTCATCAGGGCAAATATCGCTATTGAGATTGGCTATGGCACGACTTGAGAAAAAGGGGGTGACAGCTATCGTCGCGCTCGGGAAACTGTCGGCTTTGCGAATAACCGAAAGTGGAGTTGCCCTATGTCTGACCAGAGCCGCCAGATGACCCCTGAAGAAGCTGCCGAATTCACCGAGCAGGTTTTCAACAAGGCGCGCGAAGGTGATGCGCTGATGCTCGATCGGCTGATCAGCGCCGGTTTGCCGGTGAACCTGAAAAACAGCAAGGGCGACACCCTGCTGATGCTCGCCAGTTACTATGGCCACGTCGACGCCGTGCAGGTGCTGCTCAAGCACAAGGCCGACCCGGAAATGCGCAACGGCAACGGCCAGAGCCCGATTGCCGGCGCCGCGTTCAAGGGCGATCTGGCGGTGGTCAAGGCGCTGGTGGAAGCGGGCGCCGAGATCGAAGGCTCGTCCTTCGACGGCCGTACCGCGCTGATGATGGCGGCGATGTTCAACCGTGTTGAAATCGTTGATTACCTGATCAGCAAGGGCGCCGACCCGCAAGCCAAGGATGCCAATGGCGTCACCGCGCTGGACGCGGCCCGCACCATGGGCGCGGTCGATACCACGGCGCAGCTGGAAAAACTGCTGGCCTGATCAGGTCAAAAGATCGCAGCCTGCGGCAGCTCCTACAGGTCTCACATTCGTTCGCCAAATGGGCGCGGAACTTGTAGGAGCTGCCGCAGGCTGCGATCTTTTGCTTTGTGCGCTATCCTCCGCGCCCTCAAATTCAACCTTCCACAGGATCCGCCCTCATGAAAGCCGCACTCGTTGAACTCATCAGCAAAATCAGCTCCGGCTGCATGGGCGAGGACGAGATCCTGAACGTGGCGGACGAAGCGGCGCAGGCCTATGCCGATGCCGAAGCCTTTCTGGCGGCCAACCCGGACATCAACTACGACGACACCTTCCCGATCCCGCTGGGCGAGTGGGTGGTGGTCGGCAGCCTGCCGGAAACCGTGCTGTTCCAGGCTGATACCTACGCTGACCTGTTCGCGCAGATCGTCGCCTCGTTCGGCCCGGGCGTCGATTTCAACCTCAAGCCCAAACAACTGGCCAAGACCGAAGCGCTGACTGCGCTCAATCGCATCCAGGTGCAGATGAGCAGCCTGAACAAGGAAAACGGCGGTTACACGCTGATGAACTTCAGCCAGTTGCTCGACGACGAGCTGCAAGTGGTGCTGGTCTACGGCAACGACGTGCCACGGGTGCTGGAGCTGTGCGCCGAAGTCGGCATCGCTGCTGCGCCTTCGCTGGAAGCGCTGAAAGTCGCCGTTCACGTCTGAACGCAATAAAAGGGAACCCTGCGCGCGACCGTCTATCCTAAAAGTGCATGCCACTATTCTGGAGCGACACCATGGGTTCCACGTTCAACGGTCTGATTGGCCTGATCATTCTCGCCCTCGATATCTGGGCGATCATCAACGTACTGAAAAGCGGCGCCGAGACCGGGATGAAAATCCTCTGGGTTCTGCTGATCATCCTCCTGCCAGTACTTGGCCTGATCATCTGGGCGATCGCCGGGCCACGGGGCAATGTGCGGGTCTGACGCTTTCCCGAAAACACGCTGATCCCCTGTGGGAGCGGGCTTGCTCGCGAAGGCGATTGTTCAGTCGAAACACAGGTTGAATGACACTCCGCTTTCGCGAGCAAGCCCGCTCCCACATTGGTCTTGCGATACCTCCAGAGTGTGCTCTGTCGGAGGAAGGTTCGACCTGTCATCTTCGGCAACGTAGAATGCGCGCCTTTCCCGGGCAATCGTCCCCCACGATTGGCGCCCGCGCATTCATCGGAGCACTTGACCATGACCGTCACCAAAACCAGCGAGTACCTGGAAACCCTCTACGAAGGCTACGGCCAGCGTTTTCGCATGGAAAAACTGCTGCACGAAGTGCGCACCGAACACCAGCACCTGGTGATTTTCCAGAACCCGCGCATGGGCCGGGTGATGGCGCTGGACGGCGTGATCCAGACCACCGAAGCCGATGAATTCATCTACCACGAAATGCTCACCCACGTGCCGATCCTCGCCCACGGCACCGCCAAACGCGTGCTGATCATCGGCGGCGGCGACGGCGGCATGCTGCGCGAAGTGACCAAACACGCCAGTGTCGAGCACATCACCATGGTCGAGATCGACGGCACCGTGGTCGATATGTGCAAGGAATTCCTGCCGAACCACTCCAAGGGCGCCTACGACGATCCACGGCTGAACCTGGTGATCGACGACGGCATGCGTTTCGTCGCCACCACCACGGAAAAATTCGACGTGATCATCTCCGACTCCACCGACCCGATCGGCCCGGGCGAAGTGCTGTTCTCGGAGAACTTCTATCAGGCGTGCCACCGTTGCCTGAACGAAGGCGGGATCCTCGTGACCCAGAACGGCACGCCGTTCATGCAGATCGACGAAGTCAAAACCACTGCCGGTCGCCTGCGCAGCCTGTTCCCGGACTGGCACTTCTATCAGGCGGCCGTGCCGACCTACATCGGCGGTTCGATGACCTTCGCCTGGGGCTCGACCAACCCGGCCTACCGCAAACTGAGCCGTGAAACCCTGCAACAGCGCTTCATCGGCAGCGGCATCGTCACCCGCTACTACAACCCGGAAATCCACATCGGCGCATTCGCGCTGCCGCAGTACGTGTTGCAGGCGATCAACAAGCCGAGCAACGACTGACGCACTATTCCCGGATCGGTGATAGATCCCCTGTGGTGAGGGGATTTATCCCCGATCGGCTGCGCAGCAGTCGTAAAATCGGCAGACGCGTTGGAACTGACACTATGCGTTCGCTGAATTCAGGGACGCTTCGCGCCCATCGGGGATGAATCCCCTCGCCACACAAGCCTGTTTCCCCATCGGTTAATTTTTTTTCATGTTCGTCTGCTGCAATCCTTTTGAACGATCAATCTCGCCAAAAGTCGAGATAGAAGTAAGCCCATTTGCGGGTTTGATCGAGGAGGCACCGATGCAAAAGTGGAAAGTCACTTTCGTGGACGATCATGGTGAAATTGTCGATGAGGTGTTCGAGCGCGCGGAATGCCCCAGCGACGACGAGGCTGCACGCCTGATCAAGGAACGGCTCCTGCCGGTGGCCGCCGAACTGGATATGAACGATCTTGAAGGGCGCACCACCGATGCTGGCGTGAAAAGCCTGAAAACCCAGAACAGCATCGAAATCCGCAGTATCACGCCAATCTGAAATTCTTCCTGTCACTTGAAGCACCAGGCCTTGGCAGCAGCTCTATCTTGGGGCTACTCTGCAAGCGAGATCAGCGAAACAATCGCTAAGGTCTGGTCTTGTCAGCTACATGCTTGTTTCCCGCGTGCAACCACGTTGCCGAAGTACTTTGGCCTGTAAGGCCCGGGGCGGGAATACGGAAAGTCTATCCATCTATCCGAGGGGGACGATTCATGAGCACAGCCTATCAAGAAGACATCAGCAGCAATGTTCTGCGCCGCATGAAAGAAGGCGGTTTCGACTTTTCCCGGTTCCATCCCATCGAGTTCTACGCCATTTTCCCGGACGAGGAGCGGGCGCGCAGGGCGGCAGGCAAATTTCGTGGTGAATCCATCAATGCCCAGGTCAGTGCGCGCGACGATGGCGCCTGGTCGCTGGAACTGAGCAAAGTGATGTACGCAACCTATGACGACATTGGCGATTTCGAGCAGGGCTTCTCTGCCGTGGTCGAGCCGCTGGGCGGCATCATCGAGGGCTGGGGCGTCAAGCAGGAGGTGCGTAACCGCCATCGTCTGAACTGATCTCTGGTTTCAGGTATTGAGCAACGGCTGACCTTCGGGTTGGCCGTTGTCGTTTCTGGCCGCCGAATAGTCCGTGGCAAAACCCTGAAACAAGAATCCCGGGCAAAAAAAAGCCACCGGAGAGGGTGGCTAAAGGGAAGACCGATAAGGAGAGGAAACCGGTCAGGGTTACGGCCTGCGGGGACTGCGCGGGCAGTCCGGATCAGTGGAGCTGAAACCTTCACCGGGGAAGTTTTCAGCGAATGCGCCGATTATCCGCAGCTCGGTGCGAGCGGTGAAATCAACTCTGACTATGCTGGTGATAGGCGATGCAATGCGTCGCAATGAAGCGGGGGCAATCCGGTTGGGGCCATTGCCGCACAGGAATGGTGCGGTGCTTGCGGCGTGATTATCCAACCGATTGAAATCAAAGCGTTTATGCCGATGGCACGGGCCTTGCGAAGGCCTGTAGGTCCGGGTGACAAGGAGTACGGCATGATCCGCACCTATTTTGATGAAATGTACGATGCCGGCGGCCAGGTCCGCCCGCATTACCGGGAGTTCGCCCGCTGGCTGGCCGACACGCCTGACGAGTTGCTGGCACAACGGCGACGCGAGGCCGATCTGCTGTTCCACCGGGCCGGGATCACGTTCACGCTCTATGGCGACGAGCAGGGTACCGAGCGCCTGATTCCGTTCGACACCATTCCGCGCAGCATTCCCGCCAGCGAGTGGCGGATCGTCGAGCGTGGCTGCATCCAGCGGGTCAAGGCGTTGAACATGTTCCTCGCCGACCTCTATCACGAGCAGCGCATCATCAAGGCCGGGATCATCCCCGCCGAACAGGTGCTGGCCAACGAGCAGTACCAGTTGGCGATGCAGGGCCTGGATCTGCACCGCGACATCTATTCGCACATCTCCGGCGTCGATCTGGTGCGCGATGGCGACGGTACTTATTACGTGCTCGAAGATAACCTGCGCACGCCGAGCGGCGTCAGCTACATGCTCGAAGACCGCAAAATGATGATGCGCCTGTTCCCGGAGCTGTTCGCCGCCCAGCGCATCGCGCCCATCGACCACTACCCGAATCTGTTGCTCGACACCCTGAAGAGCTCCAGCCCGATCGACGACCCGAGTGTGGTGGTGCTGACGCCGGGGCGCTTCAACAGTGCGTTCTTCGAACACGCTTTCCTGGCGCGAGAAATGGGCGTTGAACTGGTGGAGGGCGCCGACCTGTTCGTGCGTGACGACAAGGTGTACATGCGCACCACCGACGGGCCGAAAGCGGTGGACGTGATCTACCGCCGTCTCGACGACGCGTTCCTCGATCCGCTGGCATTCAACCCCGACTCGATGCTCGGTGTACCGGGGCTGCTGTCGTCCTATCGCTCGGGCAATGTAGTGCTGGCCAATGCCATCGGCACTGGGGTGGCGGATGACAAATCGGTGTACCCGTTTGTCACCGAGATGATCCGTTTCTACCTCGATGAAGAACCGATCCTGAAGAACGTGCCGACCTGGCAGTGCCGCAACCCCTCGGAACTTTCCCACGTGCTGGCCAATCTTCCGGATCTGGTGGTCAAGGAGACCCAGGGCTCCGGCGGTTACGGAATGCTGGTGGGGCCGGCGTCAACCACGGCGCAGATCGATGCGTTCCGTGAGCGGATCAAGGCCAAGCCCCACGCGTACATTGCGCAGCCGACATTGTCGCTGTCGACCTGTCCGACCTTTGTCGAAAACGGCATTGCGCCGCGTCATATCGACTTGCGTCCGTTTGTATTGTCTGGCCGCGAAACCCGAGTCGTGCCCGGCGGTTTGACCCGTGTCGCCCTGCGTGAAGGCTCCCTGGTGGTGAACTCCTCCCAGGGCGGCGGCACCAAGGACACCTGGGTGGTCGAGGATTGAAGGAAGCTTGCCATGTTAAGTAGAACTGCCTCGGATCTGTACTGGATGTCGCGTTACCTGGAGCGGGCGGAAAACCTCGCACGGATGCTCGATATCAGCTATTCGCTGTCGCTGATGCCGCAGGACGGTCGCGGCGACGGTTTGCACGAACTGGCGATGCCGCTGTTGATCACCGGCACCCTCGACGATTACCTGGAGCGTCACGGCGAACTGCATGCCGAACGCCTGTTGCATTTCTTCGCCCTGGACGCGGCCAACCCGGCGAGCATCTACAGCTGCCTCGGCGCAGCGCGAGCCAGTGCGCATGCGGTGCGCGGGCGTATCACCGCGGACATGTGGGAGAACATCAACGCTACCTGGCTGGAGATTCGCGGCATTGCCGAACAGGGCCTCAGTCGTTACGGCATGAGCCGTTTCTGCGAGTGGATCAAGGAGCGCTCGCACCTGTTCCGTGGCGCGTCCTACGGCACGATCATGCGCAACGATGCGTTCCGCTTCATTCGTCTGGGGACGTTCATCGAGCGTGCGGACAACACGCTGCGCCTGCTCGATGCGCGCTATGAAATGGCCGGCGATCAGGCCGAGGCCGTCAGTGACGGTACGGCGCACGCCTATTACCAGTGGAGTGCACTGTTGCGAGCGCTGTCATCGTTCGAGGCCTACACCGAGATCTACCGCGACGCCCCCGGCGCCCGGCATGTCGCCGAGCTGCTGCTGTTGCGCGCCGATGTGCCGCGCTCGCTGCGCGCCTGCACCGAGGAAATCGACCAGATCCTCGCCCAGTTGCCCGGCGCCAATGGCCGTCCGGCACAACGCCTTGCTGCCGAAATGGACGCGCGTCTGCGCTACACCGGCATCAACGAAATTCTCGCCGAAGGCCTGCACGCCTGGCTCACCGAATTCATCCCGCTGGTGCGCCAGCTGGGCAACGCGATTCACAGTTCATACCTGGAGGCTGCATGAGACTTTCCATTAGCCACGAGACCACCTATCACTATGAAGATCAGGTGCGGGCGAGCATCCAGTATCTGCGCCTGACCCCGCACGACAGCGAGCGTCAGCACGTGTTGAGCTGGCAGCTCGACCTGCCGCGTCCGGTGCGCGCCCAGCTCGATCCGTTCGGCAACATCCTGCATGTGCTGACCATGGACGAGCCGCACGAAGCGATCATTATCGGCGCCCGTGGCCAGGTCGATATCGACGAATTGCGCGAGGCTGAGCATGAGAGCCAGTCGGCGCTGCCGTTCCTGCGTTTCACCCGGCTGACCGAGGCCGACGAAGCGCTACGGGCGTTTGCCGACAAATCCTGCAAACAGCGGCGCGATCGCACTGCGCTGATCGACCTGATGCATGGTTTGAACCAGCACATCAGCTACACGCCGGGTTCGACTGAAGTCGACACCAGCGCCGCCGAAGCCTTTGCCGGGCGCGCCGGGGTTTGTCAGGATCACACCCATGCGTTTCTCGCTTGTGCACGCAGCCTGGGGATTCCGTCGCGTTATGTGTCGGGTTATCTGTACAGCGAGGACGCCGAGCACCTGGCCAGTCACGCCTGGGCCGAAGCGTGGCTGGATGACGCCTGGTACAGCTTTGATGTGACCAACCAATTGGCCCGCCCGGAGCGCCATCTGAAACTGGCGGTGGGCCTGGATTATCTGGATGCCTGCCCGGTGCGCGGCATGCGACGGGGCGGTGGTTGTGAGCAGATGCATGCGAAGGTGTTCGTGTCGCCGACGCCGGTTATTTCCGTGCAACAACAGTAATTTGCTTCACACAAAACCCTGTAGGAGCGAGCCTGCTCGCGAAAGCGGTTTATCAGTCAGCAATGTGGTGTCTGAAACTCCGCTTTCGCGAGCAGGCTCGCTCCCACATGGGGAGTTGCATCAGGGCTTAACCTTGCGCCCAGCCATGTGTTGCAAATAGCCGATCAACAACTGCAAATCCCTCTCCGGCAACACCTCTGCCGAAAACCCCGGCATCTTCGCCTGCGGCCACTGGCGCAAACTCTGCGGATCGCGAATGTAGCGCTTGAGAAAATCCGCGCCGAAGTACTCAGTCGGGTTGTACGGAATATTCAGATCCGGCCCGAACTGCGCATCCCCCGCACCGTTCAACCGGTGGCAGGCCAGGCAGTTCTTCTGGAACAGCGCAAAACCCTGATTCACCGGGTCATCCGCTTTCAGCTTGGGATCCGGTAACAGCGCCGGGAAGCGCTCGGCCACCGGCGCCATGCGCTTGATGCTCGCCACTTGGAACGGCCATTGCTCAGGGCTGATGTTGCCGGCCTGCGGGTCGGTCCATACCAGATAGAACGGCCCGGCGCTGTGTTTGCCCTCGGACAGCGGCGGCCACGGCTGCGCCGGGTCCTCGATCGCCAGCCAGGCCTGCGCGCCTTTGCTGTTGAGCAGCGGTACAGCGTTCAGTTCGGCGGCAAACCCGTCCAGTGCCACCGCTTGCAGGTGATCGGCCGGTTTGATCCCGGTGAGCAGCGCCGCCACGGGCACGGCTCGATACGTCATGTCTTTCTTGTAGGACACATCGTTCTTGATGGTCAGAGTTTGTGCTTGCGGATGCTTGAGCAACTCTTCGGTCTGCCAGGTGCGACTGTTCGCGCCCAGCTCCAGCGTGAGCTGCGCCGCAGACAAGGGCATGCTCAGCAGCAAGGCCCAGAACACAATGAGCGTTTTCAAATGATCGCCGTCCCTGTCGTGGAAGTGCGCAAAGGTTCGCACAGCCACGCTGGCCCGGGTAGCGGGCCAGTCACATTTTGTCTGGCGATAACGGACGCCTGCCGCTTGAGTCAGCCAATCACCTTGGTCAGATTGGGCAAAATCAACAGCAGCGTGGTGGCGAAAAGAATGAGTCCTGCTTGACGAACTTTCGGTTGTTTGAACATGGCTTGACCGCCTTTATTGTTATTTCCTGATGTCTGCCTGCATATCCATGACGGCAAACGCTGCACTTCCTGTTGAAGAACGTCGGCCCCGGCAAAACCCGACGACCCTTGACGTACATTTACTACCTTAGAGCCCGCGTCACGCTTGGCTTAGATCCATTTCATATGTATTTGCTGCCGTTTGCGATAAAAACGGCATGAGGCTTATTGCCAGCTTCTTCGCCGCCCGCTTGCTAGACAACTCGCTGACCTGAACCGGTTCACCTGAGGGTGGATGACCGTCCGTCTGAGCGTGCACGTCAACGTCATTGAGCGCTGTGGTCATTGAATCCATGCGCGCTCGGGACAACAGTGACACTACGAAATTCACTCACCGCACAGGTTCGAGGACGTCATGACCCAAGCTTTGATTTTCGATGCGTTACGCACGCCCCGCGGCAAAGGCAAGGCCGATGGCGCGCTGCACAGCGTCAAACCGGTGAATCTGGTCGCCGGGTTGTTGACCGCGCTGCAAAGCCGCACTGCGCTGGACACCAGCCAGGTCGATGACGTCGTGCTCGGCTGCGTCACGCCGATTGGCGATCAGGGCTCGGACATTGCCAAGACTGCGGTGCAGGTGGCGGATTGGGACGTTAGCGTGGCCGGCGTGCAGATCAACCGTTTTTGCGCCTCGGGTCTGGAAGCGGTCAACCTCGGCGCGATGAAAGTGCGCTCGGGCTTCGAGGATCTGGTAGTGGTCGGTGGCGTCGAGTCGATGTCGCGGGTGCCGATGGGCAGTGACGGCGGCGCCTGGGCACTGGATCCGCAAACCAATCTGCACAGCCACTTCACCCCACAGGGCGTTGGTGCGGACCTGATCGCCACCCTTGAGGGCTTCAGCCGTGAGGATGTCGATGCCTACGCGTTGCACTCGCAGCAAAAAGCCGCACGGGCGCGGGCTGACGGTTCGTTCAACAAGTCGCTGGTGCCGGTGCAGGATCAGAACGGCATCATCCTGCTCGATCACGACGAATTCATTCGCGCCGAGTCGACGATGGAAGGCCTCGGCAAACTCAAGCCAAGTTTCGAAATGATCGGCCAGATGGGGTTTGATGCCACCGCGCTGCGGGTTTACAGCCACGTCGAGCGGATCAACCACGTGCATACGCCGGGCAACAGCTCCGGGATCGTTGACGGTGCGGCGCTGATGTTGATCGGCTCCGAAGCCAAGGGCCGTGCGCTCGGCCTGCAGCCGCGGGCCCGGATCGTCGCCACGGCGGTGACCAGTACTGACCCGACCATCATGCTCACCGGCCCGGCACCGGCCACCCGCAAGGCCTTGGCCAAGGCGGGTTTGCGCGTGGAAGACATCGACCTGTTCGAGGTCAATGAGGCATTTGCCTCGGTGGTGCTCAAGTTCATCAAGGACATGGCGGTGGACCCGGACAAAGTCAACGTCAACGGCGGCTCGATCGCCATGGGCCACCCGCTGGGCGCGACCGGTTGCGCGATCCTCGGCACCTTGCTCGATGAACTGGAAACCCGGCGCCTGCGCTACGGCCTGGCGACGCTGTGCGTCGGCGGCGGCATGGGCATTGCCACCATCATCGAACGCCTCTGAGCCCCGAATTCAAGGAAACCTTGTTATGAGCGAAGCCATTCGTTACGAAAAAGGCCAGGACGCCATCGTCGTGTTGACCATCGACATGCCGGGCCAGAGCGCCAACACCATGAACGCCGTGTACCGCGATGCCATGGGCGCCTGCGTTGCGCGGCTGGTGGCGGAAAAAGACAGCATCGCCGGGGTGATCATCACCTCGGCGAAGAAAACCTTCTTTGCCGGCGGCGACCTCAATGAGCTGATCAAGGTCGGCAAACCCGAGGCCAAAGCGTTCTATGACATGGTGCTGAGCCTCAAGGGGCAGTTGCGCACCCTGGAAACCCTCGGCAAACCGGTGGTCGCGGCGATCAACGGCGCCGCGCTTGGCGGTGGCTGGGAAATCTGTCTGGCCTGCCATCACCGGGTGGCGCTGGACGATGCGATGGTGCAACTCGGTCTGCCTGAAGTGACGCTGGGCCTGCTGCCGGGCGGCGGCGGGGTGGTGCGCATGGTGCGTATGCTCGGCATCGAAAAAGCCTTGCCGTACTTGCTCGAAGGCAAAAAGGTGCGCCCGCAACAGGCATTGCAGGCCGGTCTGATCGATGAACTGGCGGCGGATCGTGACGAGTTGCTGGCCAAGGCGCGCGCCTGGATTGTCGCCAACCCGAGTGCGGTGCAGCGTTGGGACGTGAAGGGTTATCAGATCCCCGGCGGCACACCGTCGAATCCGAAAGTCGCGCAGATGCTGGCGATAGCGCCGTCGATCCTGCGCAGCAAGACTCAGGGCACGCTGCCGGCGCCAGAGAAGATTCTGTGTGCGGCGGTGGAGGGCGCACAGGTCGATTTCGACACTGCGCACCTGATCGAAACCCGCTATTTCACCGAACTGACCACCGGGCAGATCTCGAAAAACCTGATCGGCACCTTCTGGTTCCAGCTCAACGAGATCAATGCCGGTGGCTCGCGTCCGCAAGGGTTTGCGCCGTATGTCACGCGCAAGGTCGGTGTGCTCGGTGCGGGCATGATGGGCGCCGGGATCGCCTTCGTCAGTGCCTCGGCTGGCATCGATGTGGTGCTCAAGGACATCAACCTGGCGGCGGCCGAGAAGGGCAGGGCCCATTCGGCGGCGCTGCTGGACAAGAAAGTCGCCCGTGGCCAGATGACGGCCGAAAAGCGCGAAGCGGTGCTGGCGCGGATTCACATCACTGAAAATGATGCGGATCTGGCGGGTTGTGATCTGATCATCGAGGCGGTGTTCGAGGATCGCGAACTCAAGGCCAATGTCTCGTCGGCAGCGCAAAAGATTGTCGGTGCTGACGCGGTGATTGCCTCCAACACTTCGACCTTGCCGATCACCGGGCTGGCGACCGCAGTACCCGATCAGAGTAAGTTCATCGGTCTGCACTTCTTCAGCCCGGTGGACAAAATGCCGTTGGTGGAAATCATCAAGGGTGCGCAGACCAGTGCTGAAACCCTGGCGCGCGGTTTCGACTTCGTCCTGCAAATCAAGAAAACCCCGATCGTGGTCAATGACAGTCGCGGCTTCTTTACCTCGCGGGTGTTTGGCACCTTCACCAATGAAGGCATCGCCATGCTCGGCGAGGGCGTGAGCGCGCCGATGATCGAGACCGAAGCGCGCAAGGCCGGGATGCCGGTCGGGCCGCTGGCGATCTCCGACGAAGTTTCCCTCAGCCTGATGAGCCATATCCGTCAGCAAACGGCCAAAGACCTGCAAGCGGAAGGGAAACCGCTGATAGAACACCCGGCCTTCGCCGTGATTGACTTGCTGCTCAACGAATACAAGCGCCCGGGCAAAGCCGCTGGCGGTGGTTTCTACGATTACCCGGCGGGTGGTCAGAAACATCTGTGGCCGGAGTTGAAGACGCGCTTCGAGAAGGCCGACGGGCAGATTTCGCCGAAGGATGTGCGTGATCGTCTGCTGTTCGTGCAGGCCCTGGAAACCGTGCGCTGCGTGGAGGAGGGCGTGCTGACTTCGACGGCGGATGCCAACGTCGGCTCGATCTTCGGCATCGGATTTGCGCCGTGGACCGGCGGCGCGTTGCAGTTCATCAATCAATACGGGGTGCAGGACTTTGTCGCACGCGCGCAGTATCTGGCCGACCAGTACGGCGAGCGCTTTGCGCCACCGGCGCTGCTGCTGGAGAAAACCGCGAAAGGCGAGCTGTTTTAAGTGATCGGCTGAACGCTGCGGGGCTTGCCTTGCCGGGGTGTTTCAAGGCAGGCTCTGGAGTGTTCATTATTCCCATCACGTGTCAGGTATTTTTTATGTCGCTACGCATCTGCATTCTGGAAACCGACATCCTGCGTCCGGAATTGGTCGATCAATATCAGGGTTACGGGCAGATGTTTCAGCGCCTGTTCTCGCAGCAACCGATTGCCGTCGAGTTCACCGTGTACAACGTGATGCAGGGCGAATACCCCAGCGACGACCTGACCTTCGATGCGTACCTGATCACCGGCAGCAAGGCCGATTCGTTCGGCACCGACCCGTGGATCCAGACCCTCAAGCAATACCTGCTGACCCGCTACGAGCGTGGCGACAAGCTGCTCGGCGTGTGCTTCGGCCATCAATTGCTGGCGCTGCTGCTAGGTGGCAAGAGCGAGCGCGCCAGCCAAGGCTGGGGCGTCGGCACCCACAACTACAAACTGGCGGCCAAGGCGCCGTGGATGAGCCCGGTGCGAGAAGAGCTGACGCTGCTGATCAGCCACCAGGATCAGGTCACTGCGCTGCCGGAAAACGCCACGGTCATCGCTTCCAGCGATTTCTGCCCGTTTGCCGCGTACCACATCAACGATCAGGTGCTGTGCTTCCAGGGGCACCCGGAATTCATTCACGACTATTCGCGGGCGCTGCTGGATCTGCGCCAGGAAGCGCTGGGTTCGCAGATCTACTCGAAAGGCGTGGCCAGCCTCGAGCAGGAGCACCATGGCACCACGGTGGCAGAGTGGATGATGCGCTTTGTGGCGCACAAGCCTGAGGCTGCTTGATAGCAGATCAAAAGATCGCAGCCTGCGGCAGTTCCTACATCGGGGTGGTTACACCCTGTAGGAGCTGCCGCAGGCTGCGATCTTTTGCTTTTGCTTCCCTACAACCACCCCGACCTCTTGAAACTCGCCCACAAACTCACACACCCCACCGTAATAAACCCCAACACGGCGAAATAGCCGTAGTGCCAGCTCAGCTCCGGCATGTTCTGGAAGTTCATCCCGTAAATCCCCGCCACCGCCGTCGGGAACGCCAGAATCGCCGCCCACGCGGCAAACTTGCGTTGCACCACGCTCTGCCGTGACGCCTCGAGCAGCACACCGATTTCGATGGTCTGGCTGGCGATGTCGGCCAGGGTGGTCAGGTCTTCCATCTGCCGCGTGACATGGATCTGCACATCGCGGAAGTACGGGCGCATGTTCTTGTCGATGAACGGGAAGCTCAGCTTCTGCAGCTCCTCGCCAATCTCCACCATCGGCGCTGCATAGCGGCGCAGGCGCAACACGTCGCGGCGCAGACCGTGAAGTTTCTGAATGTCATGCTCGTTCAACGCACTGCACAGCACGTTGCGCTCCAGTTCATCGATCTCGGCATGAATCGCTTCGCCCACCGGCTGGTAGTTTTCGATGACGAAATCCAGCAGCGCATACAGGACGAAATCTTCGCCGTGCTCCAGCAACAGCGGCCGCGCCTCACAACGTTGGCGGACATGCGCGTAGGACGCCGAGTGGCCGTTGCGGGCGGTGATGATGTAGCCCTTGCCGGCGAAGATGTGTGTTTCGATGAACTGCAAGATCCCATGTTCGCGGATCGGCGAGTAGGTGACGATAAACAAGGCGTCACCAAAGGTTTCCAGCTTCGGCCGGCTGTGTTTTTCCAGGGCGTCTTCAATGGCCAGTTCGTGCAGGTTGAACTGGCGCTGCAGATTGGCCAGCTCCTGAGCGTCCGGCTCTTCCAGGCCGATCCAGACAAAATGTCCGGTTTTTGCGGCCCAGGCGGCACCTTCGTCAAGCGTGATATTGGTGACTTTCTTATCGGCGCTGTAAACCGCAGCAGCAACAACTCGACCCATGGTAGTGGTTCACTTCTTCTTGGCAGATGGCAGGGAATACAAGGCTTCAGCTTAGCTGTGTCGCTGCTTGAGAGTCAGTGAAATCTGTACAGTTCACCCGGCAAAAGAAAACCCGCACAAGGCGGGTTTTTTTACGCAGCCTGCAGCTGCTGATCCATCGCGGCGATGCATTCGCGCATCTGCTCGCGGCATTGGGACATGAGCATGGGCATGTCATCCATGGTCAGCCCGGCTGTAGGAATCGCCGGCAGCGAGCGTATGAGAATTTTCCCGCTGCGCCAGCGGTTCAGGCGCATGTGCTTGATGTAGCTGCTGACGCACACCGGCACGATCGGCACACCGGCGGCGATCGCCATCTGGAACGCGCCTTTCTTGAACGGCAGCAGTTCTTCACCGAGGTTGCGCGTGCCTTCCGGGAATACCCAGATCGACGTGTCTTCGTGCTGCAAGGTGTGGGTGGTGGTGAGCATCGACTTGCGCGCCTTGTGCGCGTTCCCGCGATCGATCAACACGTTGCCCGCGAGCCAGAACAGTTGCCCGAACAGCGGCACCCATTTCAGGCTTTTCTTGCCGATGCACACGGTCCGCCGGGGCACCACGTTGCCGAACACGAACAGGTCGTAGTTGGACTGATGGTTGGCGACAATCACGCAACTGTCTGGCTTGTTCATCAACGGGCCGACGTCGGCTTTTACCCGCAAGCGCAGAATGCACATGGCCGGAAGCGCGTAGAGGCGGGCGCACAGTCGGCTGTTGTCCGGATTGAACGGCCGGCACAGCCCGAGGATCACCCCCAACACGCCGGCCAGAATAAAGTGCAGGCCCATCAATAACATACGAAACACAAACAGCATTTTCAGGCCCCACCGGGACAAAAGGTGGCGCAGTGTACGGATGTGCACTGTTTTCGGCAATTGCTGCTATAGAGTCAGGAGATAGGCGATGTTTAAGCGCATGTTTCCAAGTTGATCGTCAGACGCGTCCTAGAGCTGTCGGCGGATGATCAACCGAACGCGCAAGAAAAAGCCCGACACGACGGTCGAGCTTTTCTTCGGCTCGGGAGCGCGGGCTTAGCCCAGATGTTCCTGATCCTGGATGATCGCGTTGTCGAGGGCTTCGAGCAGCGCCTTGCGCACTTTGAGCTTGGTGTTCTTGTGCGCGTTCATGTTGATCTTCTTCAACTGACGCGCCGCTGCCAGGGCTGCGCCTTGCAGCTCTTCGGCAGCCACCACCTTGTCGAGGAAACCGGCATCCACCGCGCTTTTCGGATCAAACATCTCGCCGTTGATCACCGAACGGTGGAACGCCGAACGACGCAGACGATCACGCGCCAGCTCGATGCCGGCGTGGTGCATGGTCATGCCGATTTGCACTTCGTTCAGACCGATGCTGAACGGGCCGTCGACACCGATGCGGTAGTCGGCGGACAGCAGCAGGAATGCACCTTTGGCCACTGCGTGGCCTGGGCAGGCAACGATCACCGGAAACGGGTGGGACAGCAGGCGGCGGGCGAGTGTCGAACCCGCAGTCACCAGCGCCACGGCTTCTTTAGGCCCGGCGGTCATCACCTTCAAGTCATAGCCGCCCGACAGAATCCCCGGCTGACCGGTAATGATCACGATGGCACGATCAGTCTTCGCCTGATCCAGCGCCGCGTTGAACGCCGCAATCACGTCCGGGGAAATGGCATTGACCTTGCCGTTGTTCAAGGTCAGGGTCGCGATACCGTCTTCGAGGTGGTAGGCAATCAACTCACTCATGACGCTATTCCTTGTAAGAAAGATGGACAGACGTTACCCACCGCCGTAGGCCAGGTAAAGCACTGTGACTGACTCGCCGGTCACCGTTTCCGGCTGCGCCCGGCGTAGCACACCGTTCTGCTTCTATATAGAAGGGCGGCCGTCACCAGAGATTGGCCGGTTTGCCATTGCCCAAGGTGGGGCGAAACACCTTTTTGTCTTAACCGCATGAAAATTCTGAAAAAAAGTTTGCCATCAGAAAAGCTTTCGACTACATTAGCGCGCCTCGACAGACAGAACATGTTTGAAGAGATACGGTGAAGTGTCCGAGTGGCTTAAGGAGCACGCCTGGAAAGTGTGTATACAGGAAACTGTATCGAGAGTTCGAATCTCTCCTTCACCGCCAAATTTGAAACGACTAAACCCCTGAAAACGTTAAAGTTTTCAGGGGTTTTGTGTTTTTAGGGGGGCAAAAAAGGCCCACATGGGAACATCCATGGGAATATGGGCTGCTGGGTTGCCCGCTTCCGAAGCCCTGTTTACGGAGCGTCGTCTCCACCTGGAGGCTGAATGCCCAAGGCGTGCTGCAGCATACCGATGACGTCCGGGCCGTCCTCGTTGATCCACATGCCGTAGTGCTGTCGGATCATGTTCGCGCTGGTGTGGCCCATCTACTCCCGAACGCCATTAGCTTTCAAGTGTGCTTTGAAAAGCCTATCTCCCACGACAAATTTGCTGACGTATGGCTGGCCGCTCTTGGTGTTCAGAAATACGGAGTGCAGCTTGTGCTTGCAGACTGTCTCTCTGTTTAGGTCGACTATATCTATTGTTTCCACGAGCTTACGCCTGCTCAATTCGTCAAACTTCCGCAGGCATCTCGCATGTGTATTAGGTACTGTAGGTGTAAGTTATGGCTGCAAAGCGTTTATCGAACCCGATTGTTCCAAACTGACTTCGCATTATCCATCATCTCCATCAAGGACTTTGCGAAGTTTGCGGGGTCCATTTCTCCGAGTTTATAAGATTCAATCATTCCTTGGTGCGGATACTCTAGAATTATCTGATTATTAATCGCTTTAATTTTGGTATCTTGGTTTTGGAATATGTTTGTATCTTTTAGGTATTCTTTTATTTTTAGAATTAATGTTTCATGTGGGGCGCTGTTGGTTTTATTGTTTTTGGTGTTCGTGCTTTCTGAACTAGCATGTGTTTTTTTGTCGGGTGAGCCGTAGTTATTTTGGGGGGTAAAGCGGAGTGTTGTGTCGATGTACTCCTTATATTTTTCGTTTGCGCTAGTTAGCTGTGTGATATCACTGCGCTGAAGCGCACTCATGGTCTCGAGCTCAAGTATTCTTGCTGTTAAGTCTTTTTCGCGGGGTATAACTGTTTTCGATTCTTCTGTCAGCTGAAGGACGGATGATTTCAAAAATTCTATTTCGCTATCTTTTCTTTTTGTTTGCTCTTCAAAGTCGATTTGTATTTGGACAGCGGCTTTTCTGATCTTTCTTGCTTCATCTCGGGTGATTGGTGTTTCATCGTCAATCTTTTGTTGGATTTCTTTTAGTTTTTTTCTATTGTTTCGGGATATTTCGTAAATTTTAGCTGCTGGATAGGGGTAAACTAAAATTATCGCAAGGGTCGCTATAAGAGGGAAAAATACCCCTTTCAGCATGTAGTCCTGAACTGAGGAGAAAAGATTGAACTCTATATAAGTTATCTTTTCTGGTGCTGAAAGAGATGAGAATAGTATTAATATTAGTTTGTAGTTTATCAAGCACCATGAGATAAGAAATGATCCTAAGAGTGGGCTGGTTACACGCTCATATAGTTGGGCTTTTATAGTGGTTGTTATATCGTCTAGCATATGTATTGGTTCTTTTTGGCTGTAGAAAATAGTGGCTTGCGGCCATCATAGATTTCTTCACTCCTTCTCACAAGTACAAAACTAACTTTGTGATTTCAGATCTGATCTTCAACGTCAAATTAAATTACTAGCCCCCTGGATACGTTAAAGTTTTCGTGGGGGCACCATTCGGTTATATGCGGACATCCTTTGGAACACCGGCGGCTGAATGACCTGTGCTTTAACCTCGGTTTACAGGGATTCTTCACCATTTGGTGGCTGTATGCCCATGGCATGTTGCAGCATACCGATGACATCCGGGCCGTCCTCGTTGATCCACTTGCCGTAGTGCTGTCGGATCATGTTCGCGCTGGTGTGCCCCATCTGCTCCGCGATCCAGTCGACCGAGGCAACCCCGGTGGTCAGCAACTGGCTGGCGTAGGTGTGGCGGCACTGGCCAGGACCGCGATAGCGAACGCCGGCCGCTTTCAAGTGCGCTTTGAAGAATCTGTCCCTCACGACGAAGTCGCTGATGTGCGGCAGGCCGCTCTTGGTATTGAGGAATACAAAGTGCAGCTTATGCTTGCGGACTGTCTTGTTGTCCCGCTCGACGACTTCGACCGTATCCACGGTCTTGAGCTGGTTGATCGCGTTCAACTTGCGAAGGGCATCCCACGCGGGTTCCAGCAGACGCACCTTGCGCGTAGAGCGCCGAGTCTTCGTCACGCGATAGGCCCCCCGCACCTTTGATCTGCGGAAAGTCACCGTTCCTTGTTTCAGATCGACGTCCTCCCACGCCAGCGCGATGGTCTCCGACACCCGTGGGCCTGCCCAAATCATGAACTGAACCATCAGCAGTTCCTGGGTGCGGTTGGTGCGTGTTTCGAGAATCTGCTCTATCTCCGCACTGGTGAATGGATCCGGTGCTTCTGGATCGGGCAGACGCACGAATAACCCTCAGTCGGATCGTGCGCGACCTTCTGCCGTGTGCGGTAGAGTCTGAACACCTGGCGCACATTGCTGATGATGTCGCGGATGGTCTTTTCTTCGGGCGCTTCGACAGCGGCCCCTGAATGCAGTCTTGCAGGTCCAGGTGGTAAATCTGATCGATTTGAATGTTATCCCAACGCGGCCGCCCGTGGACCTTTGCCTTGTTTTTGTACCCGAAAGAAGTCGCGGCCACGCTGTTGTTTTAGATGGTCAGCCCAACTCCTAGTTAGTGCCCCGAAACTGTTCACAGCGAGCTTGGTCGACTCGGGAAAATGCCGGCGGTGCTGCCGGACGAGTTCCAGTTGTTATTCCCAATCTGCTTAGCAATCAAGTCAATCGAAGCACCGCACTTGGGTATGCAATTGGCTGGTATAGGTATGCGGGCACTGACCATGCAACCAAGTTCGCGAAAGGATGAAGAGGATTTTTAGCCAGCCAGTCTTTTTCATTTACGTAAGGTAGATCTGGCACCAGAGAGGACCATGATTCGCAGGAGAGCACCAGCTCGTTTGAACACACTAAATATGTTGTTTGAGTTATGAATTTCTAGAGCATGAATGAGGCGACGAACGGTTTGTTTTCTACGGAGCTGAATCGTAATACCTGTCAAGTTTTACAGTATACAAATTTCTCCGTGCAGCGCCTTATCTGCGGGGACGGCGTAATTAAGCTTTTATATCACTTGTAAGGAGATCGATATGTCAGAGAGAAATGTCAAGGGGGTTGTTAAATCATTTTCGGAGATTGGCATCGTTTGGGGAAGTCCAGCGCAAAATTTGCCATTATCAGTCCGGATGATGGGAGTAAGGATGTTGCCATCGCTATAGGAGAAAATTTTGATAGGAATACCGGAAAGCAATACCTTTCCGTTGGAGACAAAGTTCGTTATCTCGTAATGGATGGTCCATCGGGAAGAGAGCTTACAGGGATGCTAAAGAAAATATAATCTGTGCAGTTGAGTTCACGATTGCTATAAAAACTGACTGCGTGAGGTTGCAAATAAACGAACTGTACGATGAATGAGTTGAGTGTTCGCTACCTCTAATCTCAAGTATTGCCCAAGTGCTGAGCCGCCTATGAGGCGGCTTTTTACTAGCTAAATTTTAATGTGTAATATTTTAAAATTCCTACTTAGAAAAGTGACATCTCGCCCTATGAGTTGCACATTGTAGGACTTGTGCTGACACCAGGATTGGTGTGACCGAGCTGACTGAGGGACGCGGAGGGCGATAGAACGAGTTGGGGACTGGCGTGCTACAAAGGGGCGAGTCGGGCTTTTGCACTTGCACGCTCCGCCTTCGTCCTGCCTTTAGAGTAATTCGACGTACAGGTTACACAGGAAGGGTTCGGTCTGATTTCCCATAGCGCATTACAATCGCCGTTTTATCAGTAGAAAAAAGGACTGTTCCCATGATCATCTCCACCACCCACGCCATCGAAGGCCGACAGATCACCGCGTACCTGGACATTGTCAGCGCGGAGTCGGTGCAGGGCGTCAACGTGATCCGTGACATGTTTGCCGGCATGCGCGATTTTTTCGGTGGGCGCTCGCAGACGCTGGAGCGTGCGTTGAAAGAGGCGCGGGTTCAGGCGACGGACGAGATCAAGGAACGGGCGCGGGCGTTGCAGGCGGATGCGGTGGTCGGGCTGGATTTCGAGATCAGCATGCCGGCGGGCAAGGGTGGCATGGTTGTGGTGTTCGCGACGGGTACGGCGGTCAAGTTGCGTTGATGCAGTCGCGGTGTTCAAGCGAGCCCATTCAGATGATGAATGGGCTTTTTGCTTTTCTGCTTTCGATCAGCCCTGTGGCTTGAGGATGACAAGCCCGTGGGCGTCATAGGTCAGGGGCGTATCGACTGCGACCATCGGCGGGGTGCCGGTGGAGGGCGTCGGATCGGCCGGCTGACTCGGGTGGTAGATAACGCCGGGAGTCAGAACCGGTTTGTCCGGGTAGGTGATGGTGATGTCGCCTGATGCGAGCTTTTCCTTGAATTTTTCACCGGCGGCTTTGCCGGCAGCGATTTGTTCGTCCGTGAGTTTTACGACCGGCATTTCCGGGAATCCGTTGATTTTCATGTTCTCTCCTTGAGATTCATTTGTATGAAAAAGGGCAACGGCCTGTGGGCGGGAATCTTTAGCGTTGTGAGATCAACGGTTGGTTCGGATGTTGAGCAGGTGTAGGCCATTCGTCGGGCATCGGTCGAACTGAACCACAAGTCCGGTAATGACCGGCTAGTCTCAAAAGCCTTGGAGGTCGATATTTTTTCAGGCAAAAGGGCTTTGCCGGTGTCGATCTATCGCAAAGGGGAGAGGCTATGACTGATCCGTATATCGAAGACGATGGAGCCGAATTTTCATTCAACAACTGTGTCCGTTGCGGCCAGACGGAGTACCAATCGGGCTTTGGCGAGGATCCGGTGCAGACCGGCAAGATCAAGTCCACGGCACCCAAGGGGCCGAAAGCCAAATTCCTTCCAAAGGTCTCGGCCCGCTCAAGAAAATAAAGTGAGACCGAACGACCCCGTCTATGAACGGGGTTTTTTATGCCTGCTGTTTATGAAAAGGAAATCTCCTACAAACTCTTGGCCCGGTTTGGTGTTTTTCACAAACTTTTCACGTCCACGGTCGTAGGGTGAAGCCATCCGTTAGAAAGCAAGTCTCCAGCCCGTCTCCCCAGCGGGCTTTTTTTTGCCTGCGATAAAACCTTTGGCGAAATCGCTGTCCAATCGGCGCCAAGTGCGCGGCGGCAGCTGATTTGTCTGGACTTCAGCGCGTCGGCAGCTTTCAATCTCGGCCCCTTTTGATCTCCCTATTTTTGAGGTTTTCGTCATGCGTCTAACATTGCCTGCTCTGGTTCTGGGGCTTCTGGCTGCTCAAGGTGCGGTCGCCGGTGAGGGTACTGCAGCACTCGGCGGCGGTCTGGGTGGCGCGCTGGGTAACGTGGTTGGCCAGAAGATGGGCGGCAGCACGGGCGCAGCGATTGGTGCCGGTGTTGCAGGCGCGGCGGGCAGTGCGATGGCTGCCGGCAAGGGCAGCCGCACCAAAGCGGCTATTGGTGGTGGTGTTGGCGCGGCCGGTGGTTCGGTGATCGGCAACAGCCTGGGCGGCCGGAATGGTGCAACCATTGGCGCCGGTCTTGGTGGCGCTGCGGGTGGTGCCGTCGGCGCTAACCTGTCCAAAGGTCACAAGCGTCACTGATAGCGAACGTTTGTCAGAAAAAGCCCGGCTCGATGTCGGGTTTTTTCATGGCTGAACGTTTTCTCGAAAAATGTCTCCAATCTGACATAGGCCCTATGGGCATACCCTCCCGATTCGGGAACTGTGAGGTTCAAATGCGCTTGTCATTGTCTGCACTGTTTTTCGGATTATTCATCGCTCAAGGTGCGATGGCCGCCGGAGATGGCAGCGCCGCCGTAGGTGGCGGTTTGGGCGGTGTCCTCGGTAACGTGGTCGGTGGCCAGCTAGGTGGCAGCACCGGTGCCGCGGTTGGCGCAGGTGTCGGTGGCGCGGCGGGCAGCGCGGTTGGGGCGAATAAACACAATCGCACCGAAGCCGCCATTGGTGGTGGCCTCGGCGCTGCCGGCGGCTCGGTGGTCGGCAACAGCCTGGGCGGCTCCACCGGTTCGGCCATTGGTGCCGGTTTGGGCGGCGCAGCGGGTGGTGCGGTGGGCAACAACCTGGGTGACGACGGTGGTAGAGCTCATTCCGGTGGTGGTCACAAGCACAACAAGTACAAACACAAAAACCGCCATCACTGATTGAGTATTCGAAAACAAACCCGGCCTGGCGCCGGGTTTTTCGTTTCTGGCGGTCGGACACTGGAACGATTGGCTGTAAGGCTTTTCGAACGTTATACAACCCACCAGACGTAGAGGTTTGCCATGACGCCCGAAACCGAAGGCAAGGAAGAAAAAGGCCCGAGTGGTCTGCCGTTTATCAATGATCCGGGGAACGAGGATCCGGGGTCGCTGATGGATGATGCGACGGTGCCGTTGAATGATGCGGATGAGGCTTTGGATGAGGAGTATGAAGAGGATGAGGATGAGCAATAAGTTGTCTTGAAAGTCGAGCGTGGCGGCGCACTGAATTTAAATATCCGGGGCCTGTACTTCAGGCCCTTTGATTCGGATTGGTTTGTTCTCGAGGTCAAGCTTGTTAAACAATCGTCAAGGCGGACGAAAGCAAACCGACAAAATATTTTGTTATTTGGCAGTTAAATCAGGGTTGATGAGTATGTAAAGATTATCTGATGCCGACATTTTTTTTATTCGGCCTGATGCGATGTACTCTTTAAACTCCTTTTCAACTGTTTTTTTGTCGCAGTATTTTTTATATTTGGATGGCCTGTCACTGGCATAAATGTAAAGGCGCCAAACATCAAAACCGTCGATTCTACTGTTTGAACCGTAATCGAAATTCACTGATTCTGTAGTGAAGTGAACGATGCATCCAACTCCATGAAGCTCGTATTGGGTGTTGTCAGTTATGTTACCGCACCGTTGTATTTGATTGCTGCGCCAAAGCCTCAGGATATTTCTGGTACCAAATCTTTTCTCGAGCAGCAACGTCGCACTATCAACCTTAGAAAGAAAGTCGTTAATGAGGTCTTCAAGGTTTTTGTCTTTTTTATTCATCTTCTTCTGCGATGCTCCAATCTGTCATTACCGACGTTAGCCGCTGACTCTAGCACTTCTTCAATAGTGTTTAGGTTGCCGTGGTGATCTTCGATGTTGGTTATTAGCTGGATCGTTACTTCGGTAGAGGTTTGTCGTGCAGCCGAAGCTCTATGATGGCCATCTAAAATGTAAAGGTTTCCGTGGTGCTCAGCGACATCTATAGGAAACTCGCGGTTAAACCCAATATCTCCCATTTCTATCCTCATTTTCTCGACTAGTCTAGTTGAGGTTTTCCCCATGAGCGCATGTGTTCGTTTCAATGTTTTTGGGTCTACGCCATGAGTTAGATTTGGTACCTGCGGTTCACCCTCATCAACCTTAGCCCCAACAATCCCACCCGGTACTTCACACCCAGGCTTATTCGGCGGCGGACAATTGGAATTCAACCCCAACGGATCCACCCAACCCGTCGGATTCGGCACGTACTGGTATTGGTTTAGTCCTCCAGCCAACTTCACCGGATCCGGCGTCAGATACCTGCCCAACCTCGGGTCGTAATACCGATGCCGGTTGTAATGCAGGCCACTTTCCGCATCGAAATACTGCCCCTGAAACCGCAGCGGCTGGTCCAGGTAGTCCTCGCCCGCGAGGGTGATCGCCGACACCTTGCCGTAGGCGTCGTATTGCGCCGACCAGACGATTTCGCCGCTGTAGTCGGTGAGTTCCTGCGGGGTGCCGAGGTGGTCGAGTTGGTAGTAGAACGGGCAGGCCTTTTTCGGGCCTTTGCCGTCGAGCAGCGCCAGGGGGCGGAAGGTGCCGGGTTCGTAGACGTAGCTGCGGTGGTGGGTTTTGCTGCTTTCGGCGACGAGGTGGTCGCCTTGCCAGAAGAATTCGGTGGTCTGGCCGTCGACGGTTTTGCGGATGCGTCGGCCGAAGGCGTCGTACTGGTAGGACGCGGTTTGGCCATCGGCGCGGGTCAGGCCGATCAGGCGGTGCTGGCAGTCGTAGCGGTATTCGGTGACGAGTTGTTGGTCACGGCCACGGCGTTCGCGGATCAGGTTGCCGAAGGCGTCGTAGTCGTAATGCCGGTCGCCCTGCATCAGCAGGCGATTGCCCTTGATCCGGGTCGGGCCGGGGCGATCTTGCATCAGCAGGTTGCCGGCGGGATCGTGGGCGAAGGATTCGGGTAGTTCGTCGCGCGAGTGGCGCACGCGGATCAAGCGGTCGAGGGCGTCGTAGCCGTAGGTGCGCTGGCCATGGCGGCTGTCGGCGATGTGCTCGAGGTTGCCGTTGGCGCTGTAGGCATAATCCCGGCGATACAGCGAGTCGTGCTGATGGCCTACAGCGTGGGCGAGTAAACGGCCCTGATCGTCGTAGGCATAATCGCTGAGCAGCAGGCCTTGCTGGCGTTGTTGCTCACGACCGCATTCAAACTGATGGCTGGTCAGCCGCGTGCCATTGAGGTCGATGGCGGTCAGCGCGCCGCCCTTGGCGTAGTGATAGTCGAGCTTGCTGTTGTCCGGCAGACGCTGGCGCTTGAGCTGGCCGCAGGCGTCGTAGGTGTAACGCAGGGTGCCCCAGCCCTGATGCTCGGTGATCAGCCGATCCTGCAGGTCGTATTCGAAGGCCAGTGGATGTTGCTGGCCGTCATCAACCCCGGTCAAACGACCCAGGCGGTCGTAGGTGTAAGCCACCTCAACCCCGTCGGGCAGGGTTTTCAGCAGCAAGCGCCCGGCCGCATCACGCGCGTAGGCGGTGACCAGCGTCGAGCCGTCATCGCCGAACTCGGTTTTTTCCAGCAGGTGCCCGTTGCGGTCGTAGGCGTAAGCGGTGCGCCGACCATCGACGCCGGTTTCCTGTCGGATCAATCCGGTTGGCGTGTAGTCCAGCCGGTACTTTTCCCCGGATTCGTTCTCGATTTCCGTGAGCAACAACTGCGCATGGTCGTAGCGGTACTGCACCCGCGTGCCGTCGGGGTTGATCTTGCGCGAGACCAGATGCAGGTCGTCGTCATACTCGTAGCGGGTGATGCGCCCGAGTTCGTCGCGTTCGGCAGTGACTTGGCCGTAAGCGCCATAGCTGTAGGCGCGAGTGGCGCCTGTAGGAAATGTCGTTTGAACCAGTCGGCCAACCGCATCCCACTGCTGACGGGTGATCGCGCCGTATTCGTCGCAAGTGGTCGTCCGTCGCCCCCGCTCGTCGTAGGAAAAGCGCCGCACACCACCGTCGGGCAGGGTTTCCTCGATCAGTTGCCCGAGGTCGTTCCACGACAACTTGTGCCGGCTGCTGTCCGGATAGCGGATCGACAGCAACTGCCCGCGCGTGTCGTAGTAGTAATGGGTGACCTGTCCGTCGGGATCGACCGTCTCGGTGACATCGCCCTCGGCGTTGCGCCGAAACGTCCACACCGCCTCGCCGCGAGAACGGCTGTGCAGGAAACCGTTGCGGTACTCGTAGGACGTTGGCTCATCGTCCGGCGGAAGCAGCGCGATCAGCCGTCCGACGTCGTCGTAGCGGTATTCGGTGACCGCGCCCTGCGGATCCTGCTCGGCGATCAGCCGGCCCTGATCGTCATAGGCCTTGAGGTGCTCACCACCATCGGCCGCGACCTTGCGCACCAGCCGTGCGCTGTCATCGTGGACGTAGGTTTCTTCGCTGCCATCGACGTAGTGCACCGCGACGCTGCCGTCATCGGCCCAGACGTAACGCGTGTCCATCTGCGCGAACGACGCCCAGTGCCGCACGCAGCGCGCCGCCTTGCCCGAGCGCTCCCACTCCCAGAAAAAGCTCGCGCCGCCGGTCAGTTGCCGCTGCAGGATGACGTGCTGATCGTCGTAGTCGTAACGCTCGCTGTCACCGACCGCGTTGGTCGCAGCCAACAAACGCTGACGGGCGTCGTAGCAATAACTGACCAGCGTTTGCTCGGTGCGCCAGCCATCAGCCCCAAGCACCTGGTAATCAACCGCCACCAGATGCGCCCGGTCGTAGCGCAACAACAACGACCGCCCGGCCCCGTTATCCAGGCGCTGCACACGCTCGGAAAAATCGCGATGCACCGTCAGACGATTGCCATACGCATCACTGAACGCCACCAGCCGCCCGGCACGAAAGTGATAAAACCGCGCTGTGTCCCCGGCCAGCGCGAGGATCAGTTCCTCCGGTTCATCCCCGAGAAAAATCGCCGCCCGCGACAGGCTGTTGTGAATCTGCGGCCGCTCCACACTGGGCAACGGAAACCGCGTACGGCGATTCTCGTGATCGACCCAGATCACCGCCTCGCCATCGAACTCCAGCCGATGCGCCAGCGAATGGCTCCAGCCAAACCCCAGCCCGACATCAACCTCCACCGCGCTGGTGCGGTACAACCGGGTGAACTCGAACGGCAACACCCCATCGAGCGTGCCGTCGGTCAGGGTCAGCAGTTCTTCGCCGGTAACCATCGACACCGGACAGCCGTTGGTGCAGGTCAACGGGGCGCAGTCGGCGCTGTCGCCGTTGGGGTTTTTCGCTTGATCGGGATTGTCGTCGTGGGGTTCGTGTCGCTCCATCCGCGTCGTGCCACGGGACTTGTCCCGGGCCATCGGTGCCGGATTTGGCACGCTTAAAACCACGGCGTCCGCTTGTCGAATGTTCAGCGGGATCGCCGGCGTCGGCTTCAACGGGATGTCGCGCGCATGCACCATCAACGGCTTCAGCGCGCCCGCGTGCTTGCTCAGATCCGCAGTGGAGGTCAGTTCGCTCAGGCGCAAGGCCGATGCGGCCAGCCATTGCCGCGCCCGGGGCGACTTGATCTTGCTCAGCACCTTGCTGCTCAGTCGCACGGGCACGCCAACGCCGCCGCAAACGCGCATCAGCAAAAAGCTGATCAACAACTCGACCCGGACTTCTGCCACCACTTCCGCCAGGTACTGCGGCGGCAGCATCTTCAACCAACTGGTGAAGGCTGCCAGATGGATAAACAGCAACGGCTCGTCACTGAGGATCAGCAAGCCATTGGCGATGGCCTCGCCGGAGGCGTCGAGCAGCGCTTGCAACTCGACATCGCTCAAGTACTGCAGGAGTTTTTCACTGTTGGCCTGCAGGTCGGCGAGCAGGGCAAACAGCTGTTTAACGTCATCCCAGATGTCGTGCAGGGCTTTCTCGAAACCGCGCCAGTCGGCCTGTTGCAACTGCTGGTAACGATCAGCCAAACCGGCGCCGGAAAACTCCGCCCACAGCGGCTGAAACCCGTCCCACTCCTGGCGAAGCCAGACCTCCAGCCCGTCCAGAATCTCTTCATAGGAGGCGTACAGCGCTTGGATATGGTCGGTGGAAACATCAGGAAAGAAGGTGATGCGATAACGCTGGCCCCGGTCGCAGTCGCTGACTTCCAGAATGCCGCTCGGGCCGATGGTATGGCGCAGCGGTTCACCGAAACTCAATACCCCGTCGACTTCGCCGATCACCGGTTCCAGCATCACCGGGGTATTGCCGATCGGTACGAAGCGCACTGCCTCGAACAGGTGCACCAGAGTCAACGGGCCGCTGGCGGGGCACATGACCACCGAGGTCTGGATCGGCTGGCGGGATTTGACCGGAGCGCTGAGGTGCACGTCGTCGCCGACCTTGAACACCTGCTCGATATCCAGCGCGGTTCCCGTCCAGAACTGCTCGGCCCAGGCCTCGTAGTCGTTCAGGCACAGGCGGAACTCGCGGATCAGCGTTTCGAAGTCCGGGTGTTGCGGGTTCAGGGCGGCAACCACCAGCAGGCCGATGCTGTTGTTCAGGGCCAGGAGCCGATCGGTTTGGAACATTCGCAAGCACTCGCGCACATGAAAGAGGTGCGCGGACTTTGCGGGGGATCAACATGGAAAGAAGTCGGGAAAGTAGGCGTTATCTGTAGGGCATTTCGCTAAATATCAGCGAGTCTTTCCACCGCCCGTAAACATTGCCCGTTGCTCAATGTCCGCTGGCCTCGCTATGCTGCTGAACCCATTAATCAGATCCGCGTAGCGGCGCCGGCTGGGCCGCCCGGGATGTTTTTGATAACGGATCCGATGATGAATGCACCGATGAAGACGTTTGGCCCGATCAAGGCCGTGATTTTCGACATGGACGGTTTGCTGCTGGACACCGAAGGTATCTACACCGAGGTCACCTCGCTCATTGCCGAGCGTTACGGGCGGACCTTCGACTGGAGTGTTAAACAGAACATCATCGGTCGTGGCGCCAATGACCTGGCGAACTACGTGGTGCAGGCGCTGGATCTGCCGATCAGCGCCGAAGAGTTTCTGCTGATCCGCGAGCCGCTGATGCGTGAACGCTTTCCCAAGGCCCAGGCGATGCCCGGCGCGGAGGAGCTGATTCGCCACCTCAAGGCGCACAACATTCCGATCGCCGTGGGCACCAGTTCGTCGCGGCAGTCGTTCGGCCAGAAAACCACCTTGCACCGCGACTGGTTTGCCCTGTTCGATTTCATCGTCACCGCCGACGACCCCGAAGTTGGCGCAGCAAAACCGGCGCCGGACATCTTTCTCACCGCCGCCCGGCGTCTGGGTGTAGCGCCTGAAGACTGTCTGGTGTTCGAGGATTCGCCGTTTGGCGTCACCGCCGCGAAAGCGGCGGGAATGACTGCCATTGCGATTCCCGACGCGGCCATGGCCGATGAAAAATACGCGCATGCCGACGGGATTCTGCGCACGCTCAAGGCGTTCACCCCGAGTGCCTGCGGTTTGCCGGCGCTGGAGTGGGCTTGATCTGCCGATAAGCGCCGATAAAAAAACGCCGCCCTCTGCAAAGAGGTGCGGCGTTTTTTGTATCCGGGATTCAGCGCAATCAGGCGCCAAAACCACCGTCGATGGTCAGGCTGGCACCGGTGATGTAACCGGCTTCCGGGCCGACCAGATAAGCGACGAAACCGGCGATTTCATCAGCAGTGCCGTAACGGCCCACCGCCATCAGCGGGATCAGGCTCTCGGCGAAATCGCCATGGGCCGGGTTCATGTCAGTGTCGACCGGGCCGGGTTGCACGTTGTTGATGGTGATGCCGCGCGGGCCGAGATCACGGGCCAGGCCTTTGGTCAGGCCGACCAGCGCCGATTTGCTCATCGCGTACACCCCGCCACCGCCAAAGGGCATGCGGTCGGCGTTGGTGCTGCCGATGTTGACGATGCGCGAGCCTTCGCCCATGTGTTTAGCGGCTTCCTGAGACGCGATGAACACGCTGCGTACGTTGATCGCCAGGGTCTGGTCGAAGTCTTCCAGTTTGAAGTCTTCCAGCGGCGCGATGGCCAGGACGCCGGCGTTGTTCACCAGAATATCCAGGCGGCCAAAGGCCTCGACCGTGGCGCTGACGGCATTGCGGATGGCTTTTTCATCGGCGCTGTCGGCCTTGATCGCCAGGGCTTTTCCACCGTTGGCGGTGATGCTGTTCTGCAACTCTTCGGCCTTGGCGGTAGAGCTGACGTAGGTGAATGCGACAGCGGCGCCTTCGGCGGCCAGACGTTTGACGATGGCGGCGCCGATACCACGAGAACCGCCTTGAATCAGAGCGACTTTGCCGCTGAGGTGTTGAGTGGTCATGTTCGATCTCCAGAGAATTCAAGGCGGGGTGCCTTGTAGTTGGAGCCGAGTATCGGCCTCGCATCGACAACCGTGTAGACCATGATTGCTATAGTCTGTGTAAACCAGAAGTTTATAGTGGCGATCATGGAAACTTTCAGCAGTATCGAATGCTTCGTGCGCAGCGCCGAAGTCGGCAGCTTTGCCGAGGCCGCCCGGCGCTTGAGCCTGACCCCGGCCGCTGTCGGCAAGAGTGTGGCGAAGCTCGAGGTGCGGCTCGGTGTACGGCTGTTCCAGCGTAGTACACGCAGCCTGACCCTGACCGAGGCCGGCAAGCTGTTTTTGAGTCAGGTCAGTGGCAGTCTGACGACGATTCAGAATGCGGTGGCCAATCTGTCGAGTGTGGAAGGACTGCCGGCGGGGACGTTGAAAGTCAGCATGGGCACGGTATTCGGGCGCTTGTACATCGTGCCATTGCTGCAAGAATTTTTACGTCGGTTTCCGGCGATCAACCCTGACTGGCATTTTGATAACCGTCAGGTCGATTTGATTGGGCAGGGTTTCGATGCGGCGATTGGCGGCGGCTTTGAATTGCCCCAAGGCGTGGTCGCACGCAGATTGGCACCCGCGCATCGTGTGTTGGTCGCATCTGCTGAGTATCTGCAAAGGCACGAAGCCATCGCCGAACCGGATGACCTGCAACGTCACGATGGCATCCTGATTCGTTCGCCGCAGACCGGTCGAGTGCGCTCCTGGCAGTTGATCAGTGGCGGCAGTCAGCTCTGTCAGCCCTTGACCCTCAAGACGCGAATGACCATGAGCGACTCCGAAGCCGCCTGCGCTACTGCAGCACAAGGGCTGGGCATCGCGCTGGTCAGCATGCCGTTTGCCGTGGGTTACCTCGACGCGGGCACATTGCAACGCGTGCTGCCGGACTGGTACATCGATGACGGCAACATTTCGATCTACTACGCCGAGCATAAATTGTTGCCGGGCAAGACTCGGGCGTTTGTCGATTTTGTGATTGAGCAGTTTGCCGAGCGGGGGTTGGCTCGGCGGTTCAGTGCTGTCTGAGTTTGGCTTTTGACCGAGTTGCGGCCATCGCGAGCAGGCTCACTCCTACAGGAACAGTGTTGTGCCCGAAATCTGTGGGCAACACCGATCACTGTAGGAGCGAGCCTGCTCGCGAAGAGCGATAACCCGGTCTACCGGGCAAACCGCTCCGCCCAGCCAATGATCTGCTTTGGCCGTGGCGTCGCGTAAGTCCGCACTTTGGACGTCGACAACCCCAGCCGCACCAGCGATTCAGCAATGGTCACCGCCGCCGTCACGCCGTCCACCACCGGCACCCCGGTGCGGCGACGAATCTGTTCATCCAGCCCGGCCATGCCGCCGCAACCCAGGCAAATCACCTCGGCCTTGTCCTGAGTCACCGCCAGTTCAGCTTGTTGCACGATGGCTTCCAGCGCGCGCTGTGGTTCGTGTTCCAGCTCCAGCACCGCCAGGCCGCTGGCCCGCACCGAGGCACAGCGATCCCACAGGCCCGAGAGTTTCAGCCGGTCCTCGATCAGCGGCACGGTGCGGTCCAGCGTGGTCACCACCGAATAGGCGTGGCCGAGGAACATCGCGGTACTGGCAGCCGCGTCGGTGATGTCCACTACCGGCACGTTGAGCAGTTCCTGCAGACCTTCGCGACCGTGTTCGCCGTAACCGGCCTGAATCACCGCGTCGAATGGTTGGTCGTAGGACATCACCCGGTCCATCACGGCGATGGCTGCCAGGTAACTTTCGAAATTGCCTTCCACCGAGTCGGCGCCGAAGAACGGTGTCAGGCCGACGATCTCAGTACCGGGAGACGCGACGGCCTGCGCCGAGCGGGCGATGGCCTGGGTGATGGATTCGGTGGTGTTGACGTTGACCACAAGAATACGCATGGGAAGTCCTTATTGCGGGCAGTTCAGCGGCCCAAATCCGGGCCGCGAGGAAGTTAATGGCTGACGTTGTCGACGGCGATCGATTCGCCGCTGACGTCGGCGTAGTGCGGCTGACGTTTGGCAATGATCAGGTAAAGCATCGCGGCGATGCCGGCGCCCACCAGCCAGGAGAACGGCGAGATGCTGTGGAAGCCCGGCACCAGCGCCAGGACGATGGCGATCAACGCTGCCGGAATGAACGCCGCCACCGCGCGGAAATTCACCCCACGGCTGTAGTAATAAGCGCCGTTGGGGTCTTCGCTGTACAACTGCGGGACGTTGATCCGGCCTTTGCGGATCAGCCAGTAATCGACCATGATCACCCCGTACAGCGGGCCGAGCAGGGCGCCGAGACCTGAGAGGAAATACACGATCACCAGCGGGCTGTTGTAGAGGTTCCACGGCAGGATCAGCACGGCGATGGTCGCGCTGATCAGCCCGGCGCGGCGGAAGGTCAGGTACTTCGGCGCCAGGTTGCTGAGGACGAAGGCCGGGGCGACGAAGTTGGCCATGATGTTCACCGCCACGGTGACGATCAGGAACGCCAGGCAACCGAGCACCAGAAAGAACGTGTTGGGGATCGAGGCGATGATTTCGGTCGGGCTTTCGATGATCCGTCCGTTGATCTGAAATTGCGCACCGCAGAGCAGGACGGTGATGGCGGCGAACACCAGAATGTTCACCGGCAGGCCCCAGAAATTGCCGACCTTGATGGTCTTGCGGCACGGCGAAGAACGGGCGAAGTCGCAGAAATTGAGGATCAGCGTGCCGTAGATCGCCAGCCACAGCGCGCCGCCGGCAAAAATGTTGCGCCACATCTCGCCACCGCTCAGCGGTTCGCGGATCGACCAGGCAATCGTGGCGTTGGCCTGGGTGTACATCCACGCGGCGAGGGCGGCGACGGTCAGCAGAATCACCGGGCCGGCAAACGCTTCGTAGCGACGGACCATTTCCATGCCGTAAGCGAGGATCGCCAGTTGCACGAACCAGATCGCCACGAAACACACCCAGCCCAGGGTCGACAGACCGAGAATCGAGTTGTGGTCGTAATCGGCGAACCCGGGGTGAATCGCCGTCAGCAGCACACGAAATACCACCGACGCCAGATACGTCTGAATGCCGAACCAGGCGATGGCGATCACCGCGCGAATCAACGCCGGAATCTGCGCGCCATGGATGCCGAAACTGATCCGGCTGATCACCGGAAACGGCACCCCGGTTTTCTGCCCCATGTAGCCGGACAGGTTCATGAAAAAGTACACCAGCGCCGCGCCGATCCCCAGCGACAGCAGAATCTGCCAGCCGCCCAGGCCCAGGGCGTACAGCCCGATGGCGAACGAGTAGTTGGCGATGTTGTGCACATCGTTGGTCCACAGGGCGAAGATGCTGTATTTGCCCCAGCGCCGACCTTCGGCGCGGGTCGGTGCCAGGTCGCTGTTGTGCAGGCGCGGGCTGAGTTGTAACGGTTGAGCCAGACCCGCGTCGGGCAATGGCTGGTCGAGGGCAGAGGCGGGCAGATTCAGCGCGATGTTGTTGGAGAGACTTGTACGCATTCCGGCAGGCTCCTGATGGGCGGGGCCGCGATGACTGTGCATGAGCTCAGGGCTCGACAAATCTTCGTCGCGGCCAGCAGACATCACTGGTTACGGGGCATCTGCAGCCTGTACGGGATAGGGCGCTTCAGGCTTGCGGATCGAAAGTGTGGATTGATGTTTTGCAGTTTTGTATACAAAACATGTATGCACCAAAGCCAAATCTGTGCCAGTTAGCGATCTATGCAGCGCTGTGCTCATTTCTAAAAGTTATCGATGAGCGCTAAGTGTTTGAAAATAATTGGTTATAAATTGACCGATTGAACAGGTATTTATTTTTTGCGAGGGATTTTGCGGAGGCGGCAGAGCGCAGGGGAATTCAGCAGGGATGTAACTTTTCAGGGCGTGAAAGCAAAAAGTGCACACATAAATGGCACCGATGGTGACATTCGTGTGTACACATTTTTTGAGTCGCTAGAGGCCAGTGTAGGAGTGAGCCTGCTCGCGATAGCGGCGTATAAGTCGATGAATTTTTTGCCTGATACACCGCTATCGCGAGCAGGCTCACTCCTACAAGGGGAAATCATCGTGGCAGGGGTTTACGCCTTGCTGATGATATTCCCCGCATGCAGCCCGCATTCTTTCTGCGTCGCTTCTTCCCACCACCAGCGACCTTCGCGCTCGTGCTGGTTCGGCAGCACAGGGCGGGTGCACGGTTCGCAGCCGATGCTGATGAAGCCGCGTTCATGCAGGCTGTTGTACGGCAGTTCGAGCATGCGGATGTAGCCCCAGATCTCTTCGCTGGTCATCTGCGCCAGCGGGTTGAACTTGTACAGCGTGCGCTCGGGCGTGGAGAACGCGGTGTCGATCTCCAGCACCGCCACGGCGCTGCGGGTGCCCGGGCTCTGATCGCGGCGCTGGCCGGTGGCCCAGGCTTTGACGCCGGACAGTTTGCGCCGCAGCGGTTCAATCTTGCGGATGCCGCAGCATTCGCCATGGCCGTCCTTGTAGAAACTGAACAGGCCTTTTTCCTTCACGAACGGTTCCAGCTTCGTGTAGTCCGGTGACACCAGTTCGATATCGATCTTGTAGTGCTCGCGCACCTGATCGATGAAGCGATAGGTTTCCGGATGCAGGCGGCCGGTGTCGAGGCTGAACACCTTGACGTTCTTGTTCAGCTTCCAGGCCATGTCCACCAGCACCACATCCTCGGCACCACTGAAAGATATCCACAGCTCGTCACCGAACTCGGCGAACGCGAGTTTCAGGATGTCTTGGGCGGATTTGTTGGCATAGGTCGTGGCGAGTTCCACGACATCGAACGTTGGGCTCATCAGGGCGGCTTCCTACAGGTCGGTGGCGCTGGGCGCTCTATATGGCGGCGATGGTAACAAAAAGCGGCGGAGTAGGGTGTGCCCGCTGCGTTGCGCGGTGGCGGGGGAGTCGCTAGAGTTCGGGCTCGCTCGACTCAATAATCACTACAAACGGGAGTGTCTTGTGGAAATTGCTTGCCTGGATCTTGAAGGGGTACTGGTGCCGGAAATCTGGATCGCCTTCGCCGAAAAAACCGGAATCGAATCCCTCAAGGCCACCACCCGGGACATTCCCGATTACGACGTGCTGATGCAGCAGCGTCTGCGCATCCTCGACGAGCACGGCCTGAAACTCTCGGACATTCAAGAAGTGATCGCCACCCTCAAGCCGTTGGATGGCGCGGTGGAGTTCGTTGACTGGCTGCGCGAGCGCTTTCAGGTGGTGATTCTCTCGGACACTTTCTACGAATTCTCCCAGCCGCTGATGCGGCAACTGGGCTTCCCGACCTTGCTCTGCCATCGCCTGATCACTGACGACAGCGGGCGGGTGACCGGCTATCAATTGCGTCAGAAAGATCCCAAGCGTCAGTCGGTGCTGGCATTCAAGAGCCTGTACTACCGGGTAATTGCGGCGGGGGATTCGTATAACGACACGAGCATGCTGGGTGAGGCGGATGCGGGAATTCTGTTCCATGCGCCGGACAACGTGATTCGCGAGTTCCCGCAGTTTCCGGCGGTGCATACGTTTGTCGAGTTGAAGCAGGAATTCCTCAAAGCCTCTAACAGAGCGTTGAGTTTGTAGTCGTCTGGAAGGACGCTTTCGCGAGCAGGCTCGCTCCCACAGGGAAATGCATTCCTAATGTGGGAGCGAGCCTGCTCGCGAAGCTTTTAAGCTTTTAAGCTTTTAAAGGTTTTGCAGGGTTTCGAGGAGGATTCTGACTTTGGTAATCGACTCCTGATACTCCGCCTGCCAGTCCGAATCGGCCACGATCCCGCCGCCACCCCAGCAACACACTTGCCCATCCTTGACCAACAGACTGCGAATCGCGATGGAGCTGTCCATCTCGCCGCGTACGTCCAGGTACAGTAACGAACCGCAATACAAACCGCGCCGGGTCGGTTCCAGTTCATCGATGATCTGCATCGCACGAATCTTCGGCGCGCCGGTGATCGAGCCACCGGGGAAGCTGCCAGCAATCAGGTCCAGTGCGTCGCGATCCTCGGCCAGTTCGCCGGTCACGCTGCTGACCAGGTGATGCACGTTGGGATAGCTTTCCAGGCTGAACAGCTCTGGCACTCGCACCGAACCAATCCGGCAGGTGCGGCCGAGGTCGTTGCGCAGCAGGTCGACGATCATCAGGTTTTCCGCGCGATCCTTTGGGCTGGCCAGCAGTTCGGCGGCGTTGGCGGCGTCTTCGGCAGGTGTCAGGCCGCGCGGGCGGGTGCCTTTGATCGGGCGGGTTTCCACCTGACGCTGGCTGACTTTTACGAAGCGCTCCGGCGACAGGCTCAGCACCGCGTCACCGTCGGGCAGGCTCTGGAAACCGGAAAACGGCGTCGGGCAGGCCTCGCGCAACGCGCAATAGGCCAGCCACGGATCGCCCTGACAGGTCGCGCGGAAACGCTGGGCGAAGTTGACCTGATAGCAGTCGCCGGCCTGGATGTATTGATGAATGCGTTCCAGCGCCTGGCGATAGTCATCGGCCGACAGATCGGCGGTCATCGGCGTGTCCAGCTTGAATGGGGTCAGCGGCGCCGAGGTCGGTTGGCTGAATAGCGTGATCAGCCGTTGCCGCTCGCTGTCGGCCAGCGACGGGTGAAACACCAATTGACTGGTGGCGGTCTGGTGATCACTGATCAGCGCCCAGTCGTACAGACCGAACCGCGCGTCGGGCAATTGCAGATCGTCCTTGGCCTGGCTCGGCAGATTCTCGAGATGTCGGCCGAAGTCGTAGCTCAGATAGCCGATCAGGCCGCCAGCGAAGGGCAGGTCATATTCGCCAGGCAGCTGCGCTTCGCCCAGGCGGGTCAGGTTATTGCGCAGGCGTTGCAGGAAAACGCTGCCGCTTTCGTCGGGCAACACCACCAGTTGTTCCAGCGGCCAGGCGCTGAGCAGGTCATAACGGCCACGGTCAGCACTCGGCCGACCGCTGTCGAGCAGCACGGCGCCGGGCGCATGGCGGATGGCCGCGAAGTAATCGGCGGGGTTGGCGCGGTAGGGCAGCGGGTGTACGGAACAGGTCAACATGGGCGGGGCAGATCAGCCATCGAGGCGGGGTGGGGATTGTAGTCCTCTGCGGGAGTTGCTCCTAGAGGGGATGTCGGGGATGAGCAGATTGGGGGCAGGGTTGAGTCTTGTAGTGGCGGTAAGTCCGCTATCGCGAGCAGGCTCACTCCTACAATTTGGAATGCGTTCCCCTGTAGGAGTGAGCCTGCTCGCGATAGCCGCGCCTCAGTGCTGGATCAGCCCTCGACCGCCGGAATATGCCCAAACATCTCCTGAGTAAACGCCACCCGTTCCTCGACCGACTCCGTCACCCCGCGTGCCTTCAGGTCTTCCAGATGCGCCTCGACCGCATGCGTACGCTGGGTCAGCCCGCAATCATTGGCAATCTGGATATTCAGACCTGGCCGCGCATTCAGCTCGAGAATCAGCGGGCCTTTCTCCTGATCCAGCACCATGTCCACACCGATGTAGCCCAGGCCGCACAGCTCATAACAGCCGGCGGCGAGTTTCATGAAACCATCCCAGTAGGGCAGTTGCACGCCGTCCACCGCGTTGGTGGTGTCGGGGTGTTTGTTGATGATGTTGTTCAGCCAGGTGCCGCGCAGGGTCAGGCCGGTGGCGAGGTCGACACCGACGCCGATGGCGCCCTGGTGCAGGTTGGCCTTGCCGCCGGACTGACGGGTCGGCAAACGCAGCATGGCCATCACTGGATAGCCCATCAACACGATGATGCGGATGTCCGGCACGCCTTCGTAGCTGATGCTCTTGAAGATCTGATCCGGGGTCACCCGGTATTCGATCAGTGCACGGTCGCGGTGACCGCCCAGCGAATACAGGCCGGTGAGAATGCTCGAGATGTGGTGCTCGAGCTCTTCGTGGGCAAGGATCTTGCCCGAGACCGTGCGATAGCGGCCTTCGAAGCGGTCGGCGATGACGATGATGCCGTCACCGCCCGCACCTTGAGCCGGCTTGATCACGAAATCGTTGCGCCCGCCGATGATCGCGTCGAGCTTGTCGATTTCCTTCTCCGTGGAGATCACGCCATACAGCTCCGGCACATGAATGCCGGCCTCGATCGCGCGCTCCTTGGTGATGATCTTGTCATCGACGATCGGGTACAGGCTGCGCTTGTTGTACTTGAGCACGTAGTCGGCGTTACGCCGATTGATGCCCATGATGCCCCGCGCCTCCAGAGCCTTCCAGGTCTTCCAGAAACCGAACATCAGGCGTCAGCCTTCTTCAGGAAAGCCTTGAAGCGCACCAGTTCGGTCAGGCGGTAACCGCGATAGCGACCCATCGCCAGCATGAAACCGACCAGAATCAGCAGGATCGCCGGGAAGGTAAACACGAAGTACACCAACTCCGGCACGGTCATGATCAGGTGGGCCAGCGAGGCGGCGAACAGGGTGCCGATCGCCACTTTCATGGCATGGCTGGCGCCGCGTTCTTCCCAGGTGATCGACAGGCGTTCGATGGTCATGGTCAGAATCACCATCGGGAACAGCGCCACCGACAAGCCACGCTCCAGCCCCAGCTTGTGGCTGAACAGGCTGATGGCGGCAATCAGCACCACCACGAAGGTCAACACCACCGACAGGCGCGGCAGCATCTGCAGCTTCAGGTGTTCCAGGTACGACCGCAAGGACAGGCCCAGCGCGGTGATCACGGTAAACAGCAGGATGCCGAAGCCCAGTTGCGTTTCGCGGAAGGCCAGGGCGATCAGCACCGGGGTAAAGGTGCCGAGGGTCTGCAGGCCGATCAGGTTGCGCAGGATCAGGATCACCAGCACGCCGATCGGGATCATCACCATGATCATGAACGTCTGCTGGGTCTGCAGCGGCAGGCCGTACAGCGAGTATTCGAGGAAGTTGGCGTCGGTGTTTTCGTCGGTCAGCTTGGCCAGACGAATCGCGTTCATCTCGCTGTTGTTCAGGCTGAAGGTCACGTTGGCTTTCTTCGCGCCCTCGATGGTGATCAGGTTTTCATCACCGGTCCACCACAGCAGGCGGTCGGTCGGCAGGCCTTGCTCGCCGGTTTCCGGGTTGAAGTACAGCCAGTCGTTGCCGTTGAAACTGCGCAGCCACAGTTCCGGGGTTTGCGGCTGATCGGCGACGAGGCGGATGGTGTGGACTTTTTCCACCGGCACGTGAGCGATCGACAGCAGCAGTTCGACGATCTTCGCCTTGTGCGGTGTCGACGGGTCGCCTGCCAGCAGCAGTTTGACGTTGTCATCGTTGGCGTTGTTGACGCGTTTGATCGCTTCGCCGATGAAGGTTTCGACGTCGGCCGAGTGCTGGCGGATCGGCGCGAGCAAGGCTTCGGCGGCGATTTTTTCCGGGCCTTCGATGGCGATGCTGTCGCGGAAGGTCGGGCCTTTGATCTTGGATTTTTCCGCGGTGTAGCGCTTGGTCAGCACCAGACGGTAATAAAGGGTCTGGTTGCCCTTGGCCCGGCGCGCCGACCAGGTGACCTTGCGGTTGCCGTCGACGCGGTTGACTGCCACGCCGTAGTTATTGGAGATAAAGCTTTCGTTGAGGCTGACGTAATCGCGGCTCAGCGGTGGCACGAACATCTGGACCTTCACCGGGTCCTTGGTGCTGGCGACGAACTCGACTTTGGCGTCGATGTTCCACAAGTCGTCGGTGGCATCTTCGGTCACCGGGATGCCGAGCACGAAAATCTGATAGGCCGTAACCGAAACGCCCAGGAGCACCAGAATGGTGATCAGGATTTTCAGGTGGAAGGTTAGAGAACGCATGGAAATTACTCGGCGGTATGAGCGGCGATGGTGCAGGCAGGTTTGCCGGCAGCGTATTTAAGACTGGGGTCGACCAGCGCGTCGAAGCGTTTCAAGGCTTCGGAGCCGATCAAAAGCGGATATTGGAACGCACTTCGGTCGGTCAGGTTCACTTCGATGCTGCGCAACGCCGTGCCCATGCAGATATCCAGCTCGATCACCGGGCGCGCGGTGTACTTTTTACCTTCTTCCGGGTCGTAGTCGCCGGCGCGGCGCTTGATCTTGCTGACCCGGGCCAGCGGCCGCTCGATCGGGTGCGAATGCGCCGCGTCGATCGCCAGGTAGAAACGCACCCAGGACTCGCCGTTGCGTTTGAAGCGTTTGATGTCGCGGGCACTCAGTGAGGCGGTCTTGGCGCCAGTGTCGAGTTTGGCCGCGACTTGCAGATTGATGCCGTCAAGCGATGCGTATTCGTTGAGGCCGTACACGGTTTTTTCCCCCGCCGCGGCGAGGCCGGGCAGGCAAAACAGCGCAAAAAATGTGGGGAAGGGCTTGAGTCTCATAAATCCTGGTGCGCAGCGTTCCGTTTTCGGTTCAGGTTCCTGGCAATACTGCGCAAGCTCCTTCGTGTGCCTATCAGCTTTTTATGACAAGCCGTACAAATGGCCAGCAAATGCGGGCGGCATTCTAGCACGGTGGTTTTATGGCGCCAGCGCTCGCGCCGGTCTATACCCCTTGGGTAATCCTGTGGGAGCGAGCCTGCTCGCGAAGGCGGTGCTTCATCCAGGCAGATGCTGGCTGACACTACGCTTTCGCGAGCAGGCTCGCTCCCACAGGGATTAAGTGATCAGCGGGAGATTGCCTAGGGCTATTAGACGATTGTCGACAATATCCATTTATCCTTTGACTGATGCCGGCTAATTGGCTAGTTTTTGCCGCATTGGATTTTAAGGTGTCGACAATCATGCTGGATCAACTTGATCCCCCGGTCATCAGCGGCGACGATTCCGAGACGCTCTCGGAAAACGTCTTCCGGCGCATCCAGGCGGCCATCGTCAAAGGCGAGATCGCCCCAGGCAGCAAGATCTCCGAACCCGAGCTGGCGCGCACCTACGGCATCAGTCGCGGGCCGCTGCGCGAGGCCATCCATCGGCTCGAAGGCCAGCGTCTGCTGGTGCGCGTACCGCATGTCGGCGCGCGGGTGGTGTCGCTCAGCCACGCCGAATTGCTCGAACTCTACGAAATCCGCGAATCCCTTGAAGGCATGGCCTGTCGGCTGGCGGCCGAACGCATGAGCGTCGAAGAAATCGACGAACTGCGCCGGGTGCTGGAAACCCACGAGCGCGACGCGGCGTTCCAGGCCGGGGTCGGCTATTACCAGCAGGAAGGCGATTTCGACTTTCACTACCGGATCATCCAGGGCAGCGGCAACCGCACGCTGACGCAAATGCTTTGCGGCGAGCTCTATCAACTGGTGCGCATGTACCGCATCCAGTTTTCCACCACGCCCAACCGCCCGCGTCAGGCCTTCGCCGAACACCACCGGATTCTCGATGCCATCGCCGACCGTGACGGCGAACTCGCGGAATTGTTGATGCGCCGCCACATCGGCGCCTCGAAACGCAACATCGCCCGTCATTACCAGGACGGCGCCGACAATAAGACAGCCACTGAACGAGGTGAGTCATGAGTTCCAAGCAGAACACTCCAGGCCAGCGTTTCCGCGATGCGGTCGCCAGCGAGCACCCATTGCAGGTGGTCGGCGCGATCAACGCCAACCACGCGCTGCTGGCCAAGCGCGCCGGTTTCAAGGCGATCTACCTGTCCGGTGGCGGGGTGGCCGCAGGCTCGCTCGGCGTGCCGGACCTGGGCATCACCGGCCTGGATGATGTGCTGACCGACGTGCGGCGCATTACCGACGTCTGCGACTTGCCGCTGCTGGTGGACGTCGACACCGGTTTCGGCGCCTCGGCGTTCAACGTGGCGCGCACCGTGAAGTCGATGATCAAGTTCGGCGCGGCGGCGATTCACATCGAAGACCAGGTTGGCGCCAAGCGCTGCGGCCACCGTCCGAACAAGGAAATCGTCACCCAGCAGGAAATGGTCGACCGCATCAAGGCAGCGGTCGATGCCCGTACCGATGACAGCTTCGTGATCATGGCGCGCACCGATGCGCTGGCGGTGGAAGGTCTGGAGTCGGCACTGGATCGCGCCGCCGCGTGCATCGAGGCCGGCGCCGACATGATCTTCCCGGAAGCCATCACCGAACTGGAGATGTACAAGCTGTTCGCCAACCGGGTGAAGGCGCCGATCCTCGCCAACATCACCGAGTTTGGCTCGACGCCGCTGTACACCACCGAGCAACTGGCTGGCGCCGATGTGTCGCTGGTGCTGTACCCGCTGTCGGCGTTCCGCGCGATGAACAAGGCAGCGGAAAATGTCTACACCGCGATCCGCCGCGACGGCACCCAGCAGAATGTCATCGACACCATGCAGACGCGCATGGAGCTTTACGATCGTATCGACTATCACACCTTCGAGCAGAAGCTCGATGCGTTGTTTGCACAAAAGAAAGGCTGAACAAGATCCCCTGTGGGAGCGAGCCTGCTCGCGAAAGCGGTGAGTCAGGCAATAACAAAGTGACTGACACGACGCTTTCGCGAGCAGGCTCGCTCCCACACGTTTCCCCTACAAATTCAAGAAGATTGGAGACAGCAATGGCCGAAGCAAAAGTACTCAGTGGCGCCGGGCTCCGGGGCCAGGTTGCCGGGCAAACCGCATTGTCCACCGTGGGCCAGGCCGGTGCCGGGCTGACCTATCGCGGCTACGACGTGCGTGAACTGGCAGCCGACGCGCAGTTCGAAGAAGTGGCTTACCTGCTGCTGTACGGCGAACTGCCGACCCGTGCACAACTCGATGCCTACCAGCAAAAGCTGAGCAAGCTGCGCGACCTGCCGCAAGCACTGAAAGAAGTGCTGGAGCGCATCCCCGCCGACGCCCACCCGATGGACGTGATGCGCACCGGTTGCTCGTTCCTCGGCAACCTCGAGCCGGAGAAAGACTTCTCCGAACAGCGCGACAAGACTGACCGTCTGCTCGCCGCATTCCCGGCGATAATGTGCTACTGGTATCGCTTCAGTCACGACGGCAAACGCATCAACTGCGTTAGCGACGAGCCGACTATCGGCGGCCACTTCCTGCACTTGTTGCACGACAAGAAGCCGAGCGAACTGCACGTCAAAGTGATGAACGTGTCGCTGATCCTTTACGCCGAGCACGAATTCAACGCCTCGACGTTTACCGCTCGCGTTTGCGCATCGACCCTGTCCGACCTGTATTCCTGCGTCACGGCGGCTATCGGTTCGCTGCGTGGCCCGCTGCATGGCGGCGCCAACGAGGCGGCAATGGAAATGATCGAGCGCTTCTCGTCGCCGGAAGAGGCGATCAAAGGCACCCTCGGCATGCTCGAGCGCAAGGACAAGATCATGGGCTTCGGCCACGCGATCTATAAGGACAGCGATCCGCGTAACGAGGTGATCAAGGGCTGGTCGAAAAAACTCGCCGACGAAGTCGGTGACAAGGTGCTGTTCCCGGTCTCCGAAGCCATCGACAAGACCATGTGGGAGCAGAAAAAACTGTTCCCCAACGCCGACTTCTACCATGCCTCGGCGTACCACTTCATGGGCATCCCGACCAAGCTGTTCACGCCGATCTTCGTTTGCTCGCGCCTGACCGGCTGGGCCGCGCACGTGTTCGAACAGCGCGCCAACAACCGCATCATCCGTCCAAGCGCCGAGTACATCGGCGTCGAACAGCGCAAGTTCGTGCCAATCGAACGTCGCTGAATGGTGGGCTGACCCGATCCTTGAAGCCACCACAAATCCCTGTAGGAGTGAGCCTGCTCGCGATGACGGACTGACATTCACCATTGATGTCGACTGATCTACCGCTATCGCGAGCAGGCTCACTCCTACAAGGGACGGTGTGAATCTTGAGTCGGGCGTCTGCCCACCCTTTGAAACTACCGTGACCCGAGTCCTGACCCGATGAACACAGAATTCCGCAAAAACCTGCCCGGCAGTTCCCTGGATTATTTCGACGTCCGCGCGGCGGTCGAAGCGATTCAGCCCGGCAGCTACGACACCTTGCCGTACACCTCCCGCGTGCTGGCGGAAAACCTCGTGCGTCGCTGCGATCCGGCCACGCTCACCGATTCCCTGAAACAACTGATCGAACGCAAACGCGACCTCGACTTCCCGTGGTTCCCGGCGCGTGTGGTGTGCCACGACATTCTCGGCCAGACCGCACTGGTCGACCTCGCCGGCCTGCGTGACGCGATCGCCCTGCAGGGCGGTGACCCGGCGCAGGTCAACCCAGTGGTGCCGACGCAACTGATCGTCGACCACTCGCTGGCGGTGGAAGCGGGCGGTTTCGACAAGCAGGCGTTCGAGAAGAACCGTGCCATCGAAGACCGGCGCAACGAAGACCGTTTCCACTTCATCAACTGGACCAAAAAGGCCTTCAAAAACGTCGACGTGATCCCGCCGGGCAACGGCATCATGCACCAGATCAACCTGGAGAAAATGTCCCCGGTGATTCAGGTGCGCGACGGCGTGGCGTTCCCCGACACCTGCGTCGGCACCGACAGCCACACCCCGCACGTCGATGCGCTGGGCGTGATCGCCATCGGCGTCGGTGGCCTCGAAGCCGAGAGCGTGATGCTCGGCCGCGCCTCGTGGATGCGCCTGCCGGAGAGCGTCGGCGTCGAACTGACCGGCAAGCTGCAACCCGGCATCACCGCCACCGACATGGTGCTGGCGCTGACCGAATACCTGCGCAAACAGAAAGTCGTCGGCGCCTGGCTGGAGTTCTTCGGCGAAGGCGCGTCCGCGCTGACCCTCGGCGACCGCGCGACCATCTCCAACATGGCCCCGGAATACGGTGCCACCGCAGCGATGTTTTACATCGACCAGCAGACCATCGACTACCTGAAACTCACTGGCCGCGAAGACCAGCAAGTGCAGCTCGTCGAGCAGTACGCCAGGCTCAACGGCCTGTGGGCCGACAGCCTGAAAGGCGCGCAATACGAGCGTGGCCTGACCTTCGATCTGTCGTCGGTGGTGCGCAACATGGCCGGCCCGAGCAATCCGCACGCCCGTGTGGCGGTAGCGGATCTGGCGGCCAAAGGCATCTCCGGGCAGTGGGATGACGTGCCGGGGCAAATGCCCGACGGCGCGGTGATCATCGCTGCCATCACCAGCTGCACCAACACCAGCAACCCGCGCAACGTGATCGCCGCCGGTCTGCTGGCGCGCAACGCCAACAAGCTCGGCCTGACCCGCAAGCCGTGGGTCAAATCCTCGCTGGCACCGGGGTCGAAAACCGTGGCGCTGTATCTCGATGAGGCGGGGCTGACCACGGAGCTGGAGCAACTCGGTTTCGGCGTCGTCGCGTTTGCCTGCACCACTTGCAACGGCATGTCCGGCGCACTCGATCCGGTGATTCAACAAGAGATCATTGACCGCGATCTGTATGCGACGGCCGTGCTCTCCGGCAACCGCAACTTCGACGGCCGCATTCACCCGTACGCCAAACAGGCGTTCCTCGCGTCGCCGCCGCTGGTGGTCGCGTACGCCATCGCCGGAACCATCCGTTTCGACATCGAGAAAGATGTGCTGGGCGTGGTCGACGGCAAGGAAATCCGCCTGAAAGACATCTGGCCGAGCGACGAAGAAATCGACGCCGTGGTGAAGTCGTCGGTCAAGCCGGAGCAGTTCCGTCAGGTCTACATTCCGATGTTCGCCGTCCACGAAGACACCGGCCCGAAAGTCACGCCCCTGTACGACTGGCGCGAGATGAGCACTTACATCCGCCGTCCGCCGTACTGGGAAGGTGCGCTGGCCGGCGCGCGGCCGCTGAAGGGCATGCGCCCGCTGGCGGTGCTCCCGGACAACATCACCACCGATCACCTGTCGCCCTCGAACGCGATCATGCTCGACAGCGCCGCCGGCGAATACCTGGCGAAAATGGGCCTGCCGGAAGAAGACTTCAACTCGTACGCCACGCACCGTGGCGACCACTTGACCGCGCAACGCGCGACCTTCGCCAACCCGAAACTGTTCAACGAAATGGTTCAGGAAAACGGCAAGGTCAAACAGGGTTCGCTGGCCCGCGTCGAGCCGGAAGGCAAGGTCATGCGCATGTGGGAAGCCATCGAAACCTACATGGAGCGCAAGCAGCCGCTGATCATCATTGCCGGCGCCGACTACGGTCAGGGTTCGTCCCGCGACTGGGCGGCGAAGGGCGTGCGTCTGGCGGGTGTCGAAGCGATCGTCGCCGAAGGTTTCGAGCGCATCCACCGCACCAACCTGGTGGGCATGGGCGTGTTGCCGCTGGAGTTCAAACCGGGCACCGACCGTCACACGCTGGCCATCGACGGCAGCGAAACCTACGACGTGATCGGCGCCCGCACCCCGCGCGCCGACCTGACGCTGGTGATCCATCGCAAGTCCGGCGAGCGTGTTGAGGTGCCGGTGACCTGCCGTCTGGATACCGCTGAAGAAGTGTCGATCTACGAGGCCGGCGGCGTGTTGCAGCGCTTTGCCCAGGACTTCCTCGAAGAGTCGGCGGTTGCCGTTTAAATCACGTAGTGCGAGCGCGGGTCGGTTGACCCGCGTTTGCGGATAAGGAGCACCATGGCTCACGCAGCTCATTTCGCACCGCAGATCAAAATCCCCGCCACCTACATGCGCGGCGGTACCAGCAAAGGCGTGTTCTTCAGCCTCAAGGATCTGCCCGAAGCCGCGCAGATCCCCGGCCCGGCCCGCGATGCCTTGCTGCTGCGGGTGATCGGCAGCCCCGACCCGTACGACAAACAGATCGACGGCATGGGCGGTGCCACCTCAAGTACCAGCAAAACCGTGATCCTGTCGAAAAGCAGCAAGGCCGATCACGACGTCGATTACCTGTTCGGTCAGGTCTCCATCGACAAGCCGTTCGTGGACTGGAGCGGCAACTGTGGCAACCTCTCGGCAGCGGTCGGTTCGTTCGCCATCAGCAACGGTCTGGTGGAGGCCAGCCGCATTCCGCACAACGGTGTGGCGGTGGTGCGCGTGTGGCAGGCCAACATCGGCAAAACCATCATCGCCCACGTGCCGATCAGCAACGGCGAAGTGCAGGAAACCGGTGATTTCGAGCTCGACGGCGTGACCTTTCCGGCCGCCGAAGTGCAGGTCGAGTTCATGGACCCGGCGGCGGAAGAAGAGGGTGGCGGCGGTTCGATGTTCCCCACCGGCAACCTGATCGATCAGCTTGAGGTGCCGGGTGTCGGCACGTTCCAGGCGACCATGATCAACGCCGGGATCCCGACGATTTTCGTCAACGCCGCAGACATCGGCTACACCGGCACCGAACTGCAAAGCGCGATCAACAGCGACCCGAAAGCCCTGCAGATGTTCGAAACCATCCGCGCCTACGGTGCATTGCGCATGGGCCTGATTTCCAGTCTGGATGAAGCGGCCAAGCGACAGCACACGCCGAAAGTCGCGTTTGTCGCCAAGCCTGCGGATTACATCGCGTCCAGCGGCAAGGCGATTGCCGCCGCTGATATCGATCTGCTGGTGCGTGCGTTGTCGATGGGCAAGTTGCACCACGCGATGATGGGTACTGCCGCCGTGGCCATCGGCACCGCTGCAGCGATCACCGGCACCCTGGTGAACCTCGCCGCCGGTGGCGTTGAACGCACGGCAGTGCGCTTCGGCCATCCGTCCGGGACCTTGCGTGTCGGAGCCGAGGCCAGTCTGGAAAACGGTGAGTGGGTGGTGAAAAAAGCCATCATGAGCCGCAGTGCCCGCGTCCTCATGGAAGGCTACGTACGCATCCCAGGCGACTCCTTCTGACACTACACCGAACAAAAACTGTGGGAGCGGGCTTGCTCGCGAAGGCGTAGTGTCAGTCGACATTTTCGCTGGCTGACACACCGTCTTCGCGAGCAAGCCCGCTCCCACAGGGAATTGCATTTCAAATATAAGAAATCAGCCTGAACCGAGGTCCCCTCAACGAACCACTGCCAGAGTGAATCGAACATGAGCGCCAACGTCGACCAGAACAACCGTCCCGACTACGACCGTGTCCTGCAGGACATCGCCGATTACGTCCTCACCTTCAACGTCGAATCTGCCGAAGCACTCAACACCGCCCGCAACTGCCTGATGGATACCCTCGGCTGTGGCCTGCTGGCGTTGCGTTTTCCCGAATGCACCAAGCACCTTGGCCCCATCGTCGAGGGCACCGTCGTGCCGTTCGGGGCGCGGGTGCCGGGCACTTCCTATCGCCTCGACCCGGTGAAAGCCGCGTGGGACATCGGCTGCATCGTGCGTTGGCTCGACTACAACGACACCTGGCTCGCCGCCGAGTGGGGGCATCCGTCGGACAACCTCGGCGGGATTCTCGCGGTGGCTGATCATCTCTCGCAGAAGCGTGTCGCCAACGGCGAAGCGCCACTGACAGTGCGCGATGTGCTTGAAGCGATGATCATGGCCCACGAGATCCAAGGCGTTATCGCTCTGGAAAACTCGTTCAACCGCGTCGGCCTCGACCACGTGCTGCTGGTGAAAGTCGCTTCGACCGCCGTCACCGCCAAACTGATGGGGGCCAATCGCGAGCAACTGCTGTCGGCGTTGTCCCATGCCTTCGCCGATGGTCAGGCGCTGCGCACTTATCGTCATGCGCCGAACGCCGGGTCGCGCAAGTCCTGGGCGGCGGGGGATGCGACCAGCCGCGGCGTGCGTCTGGCCGACATCGCGCTACGCGGCGAGATGGGCATTCCCGGGGTGTTGACGGCCAAACAGTGGGGCTTCTACGACGTATCGTTCAGCCACACCAACAACGATCTGGCGCTCAAGCCCGAAGGCAAACGCGTCTTCAGTTTCTCGCGGCCCTACGGCAGTTACGTCATGGAAAACGTGCTGTTCAAGATCAGCTTCCCCGCCGAATTCCATGCGCAAACGGCCTGCGAAGCGGCGGTGACCTTGCATCCGCTGGTGCGCAACCGCTTGCATGAAATCGACCGCATCGTCATCACCACCCACGAGTCGGCGATTCGCATCATTTCCAAAGTCGGACCGCTTGCCAATGCGGCGGACCGCGACCACTGCATTCAGTACATGACAGCCGTGCCGCTGGCGTTCGGCAATCTGCTGGCTGAACAGTACGAGGACGCTTTCCACGCCGCGCACCCGATCATCGATGTGCTGCGCGAGAAGATGGTCATCGTCGAAGACCCGCGTTTCACCCGCGAGTATCTGGAGGCCGACAAGCGCTCGATTGCCAACGCGGTGCAGGTGTTTTTCAAGGACGGAACGAGCACCGAGAACGTGGTGGTGGAATACCCGATCGGCCACCGTCGCCGCCGCGCCGATGGCATTCCATTGCTGGAGGACAAATTCAAGGCGAATCTGCTGACACGATTCACCGGGCAGCGCAGTGGCGAGATCTTCGCGTTGTGCAAGGATCAGGCGCAACTTGAGGCGACCCCCGTGAATCGTTTCATCGACCTGTTTGTCATCTGACAACGCGAGCATTGAAGAGACCCATTGCGGGCGTGAGCCTGCTCACGCTAGCGGTGTGTCAGGCAACATCAATGCTGAATGTGCCGCCGCCTTCGCGAGCAAGCCCGCTCCCACAAGGTTGCATGAACACTCTGAAACCCTGTGGGAGCGGGCTTGCCCGCGAAGGCGCCAAAGCAGACGCCGCCAATCTATTTGAACCGCCGCTCCACGCCTTTCTCCACCAGAATCTTCGCCGAAATCTCTTCCACCGAAAAATGTGTGGAGTTGATGTGCGGGATGTTCTCGCGGCGGAACAGGTTTTCCACTTCGCGCACTTCGAATTCGCACTGGGCGTAGCTCGAATAGCGGCTGTTGGGCTTGCGCTCGTTGCGGATCGCGGTGAGGCGGTCCGGGTCGATGGTCAGGCCGAACAACTTGTGCTGATGGGCGCGCAGGGCGGTCGGCAGGGTCAGACGCTCCATGTCGTCTTCGGTCAGCGGGTAGTTGGCCGCGCGGATACCGAACTGCATCGCCATGTACAGACACGTCGGCGTCTTACCACAACGCGACACGCCCACTAGTATCAGGTCGGCCTTGTCGTAATAGTGGGTGCGCGCGCCGTCGTCGTTGTCGAGGGCGAAGTTCACCGCCTCGATGCGCTCCATGTAATTGGAGTTGTGCCCGATCGAGTGGGACTTGCCGACGGTGTAGGAAGAATGCTCGGTCAGTTCCTGTTCGAGCGGGGCGAGGAAGGTCGAGAAAATGTCGATCATGAAACCATTGGACGTTGCGAGAATCTCACGGATGTCCTGATTGACGATGGTGTCGAAGATGATCGGACGGAAGCCGTCGGTTTCAGCGGCTTTGTTGATTTGTTGTACCATGGCCCGCGCTTTGTCCGCGTTGTCGATATACGGCCGCGTGAGCTTGGTGAAGGTAATGTTTTCGAACTGCGCCAGAAGGCTTTGACCCAGGGTTTCGGCGGTAATGCCGGTGCCATCGGAGATAAAGAAAGCAGATCGTTTCATTTGCACCTTGGGCCTTAAGCTAAAGAGTATTTCTGGATATGATAGGCGCGATTTGCCGGCCGCCATTGGCCCGCATTCTCACTTATTTTCCAGGTCCAGGCCATACAGCCGGCCAACGCTCCCCCGAGCCGCCGGTTTCTGAGCTTTTCCAACACAGTTAGTGGAGAGATCACCTTGGTAGAGTACGTAGTTTCCCTCGATAAGCTCGGCAAACACGATGTTGAGCATGTGGGGGGCAAGAACGCATCCCTGGGCGAGATGATCAGCAACCTGGCGGGTGCCGGTGTGTCGGTCCCCGGCGGCTTTGCCACCACCGCGCAGGCCTATCGCGACTTTCTCGAACTGAGCGGCCTCAACGACCAGATCCACAAGGCTCTCGACGCCCTGGACGTCGATGACGTCAATGCACTGGCCAAGACCGGTGCGCAGATCCGTCAATGGATCATGGACGCCGAATTCCCTGAAAAACTCAATACCGAGATCCGCACCGCGTTCGCCGCGCTGTCGGCCGGTAACCCTGACGTGGCCGTGGCCGTGCGTTCTTCCGCCACCGCCGAAGACTTGCCGGATGCTTCGTTCGCCGGCCAGCAGGAAACCTTCCTGAACATCCGTGGCGTGGAAAACGTTATCCGCGCCGCCAAAGAGGTGTTCGCTTCGCTGTTCAACGACCGGGCGATTTCCTACCGCGTGCACCAGGGCTTCGACCACAAACTGGTCGCCCTGTCGGCTGGCGTGCAGCGCATGGTGCGTTCGGAAACCGGCACCGCCGGCGTGATGTTCACCCTCGATACCGAATCCGGTTTCCGTGACGTGGTGTTCATCACCGGCGCCTACGGTCTGGGCGAAACCGTTGTTCAAGGCGCGGTGAACCCGGATGAGTTCTATGTGCACAAAGGCACCCTGGAAACCGGTCGTCCGGCAATCCTGCGCCGCAACCTGGGCAGCAAAGCGATCAAGATGATCTACGGCGACGAGGCCAAGGCCGGTCGTTCGGTGAAGACCGTCGATGTCGACAAGGCCGAACGCGCGCGTTTCTGCCTGACCGATGCTGAAGTCAGCGAGCTGGCCAAGCAGGCGATGATCATCGAGAAGCACTACGGCTGCCCGATGGACATCGAGTGGGCCAAAGACGGTGACGACGGCAAGCTGTACATCGTGCAGGCCCGTCCGGAAACCGTGAAAAGCCGCACCCAGGCCAACGTCATGGAACGTTACCTGTTGAAAGAAACCGGCACCGTGCTGGTGGAAGGTCGTGCCATCGGCCAGCGCATCGGCGCCGGCAAAGTGCGGATCATCAAGGACGTCTCGGAAATGGACAAAGTCCAGGCCGGTGACGTGCTGGTCTCCGACATGACCGACCCGGACTGGGAGCCGGTGATGAAGCGCGCCAGCGCCATCGTCACCAACCGTGGCGGCCGTACCTGCCACGCGGCGATCATCGCCCGTGAACTGGGGATTCCAGCGGTCGTGGGCTGCGGCAACGCCACCCAACTGTTGAAAGATGGCCAGGGCGTAACCGTGTCCTGCGCCGAAGGCGACACCGGTTACATCTTCGAAGGCGAGCTGGGCTTCGACGTCAAGAAGAACTCCGTCGACGCCATGCCGGAGTTGCCGTTCAAGATCATGATGAACGTCGGCAACCCGGACCGCGCCTTCGATTTCGCGCAGTTGCCGAACGCCGGTGTCGGCCTGGCCCGTCTGGAATTCATCATCAACCGCATGATCGGCGTGCACCCGAAAGCGCTGCTGAACTACGACGGTCTGCCGCAGGAAATCAAGGACAGCGTCGACAAGCGCATCGCCGGTTACAACGATCCGGTCGGCTTCTACGTCGAAAAACTGGTGGAAGGCATCAGCACCCTCGCTGCTGCGTTCTGGCCGAAGAAGGTCATCGTGCGTCTGTCGGACTTCAAGTCCAACGAATACGCCAACCTGATCGGCGGCAAGCTGTACGAGCCGGAAGAAGAAAACCCGATGCTCGGCTTCCGTGGCGCTTCGCGTTACATCAGCGAATCGTTCCGTGACTGCTTCGAACTCGAGTGCCGTGCGCTGAAACGCGTGCGCAACGAGATGGGCCTGACCAACGTCGAAATCATGGTGCCGTTCGTTCGTACCCTCGGCGAAGCCAGTCAGGTAGTCGATCTGCTCGCCGAAAACGGCCTGGCCCGTGGCGACAACGGCCTGCGCGTGATCATGATGTGCGAACTGCCATCCAACGCGATCCTGGCTGAAGAATTCCTCGAATTCTTCGACGGTTTCTCGATCGGTTCCAACGACCTGACTCAGCTGACACTGGGCCTGGACCGTGACTCCGGGATCATCGCGCACCTGTTCGACGAGCGTAATCCGGCGGTGAAGAAGCTGCTGGCGAACGCGATTGCTGCGTGCAACAAGGCCGGCAAGTACATCGGCATCTGCGGTCAGGGCCCTTCGGACCACCCGGATCTGGCCAAGTGGCTGATGGAGCAGGGCATCGAAAGCGTGTCGCTGAACCCGGACTCCGTGCTGGAAACCTGGTTCTTCCTCGCCGAAGGTCAGGCGCAGGCTTGATCCATATGTGAACGGCCATCCTCCCCTGTGGGAGCGGGCTTGCTCGCGAAGACGGAATAAGATCCGCCACAAATGTTGGCTGATACACCGCTTTCGCGAGCAAGCCCGCTCCCACAAAGGTCGGGGGCTTTGAGATTTGAGTAGGGCGGGCTCCTGTAGATGCCGCCCTTTTTTGTGCAAGAGCATTATGCAAAGCAGCAGCAACCTGTTTCCTGTCGCCCTGATCAGCGCCGAACGTCGCGGTGATCTGAGCGAAGACGTGTATCGACTCAAACCCGGCAACAGTCCCGACTGGTCCGTGGAAATCGCCGTTACCCGTTTGGGCATGGCCGACGATACGACACCACGCGGCGTGCCGGTGATTTTGCTGCACGGCAGCTTTTCCAACCGGCGTTTCTGGTTTTCCCCCAAAGGCCTGGGGCTGGGCGCGTACCTGACGCGCCTGGGCTTCGACGTGTGGATCCCGGAGATGCGCGGTCACGGCCTGTCGCAGCGCAACGAGGACTACCGGCGCAACCGCGTGGCCGACTACGCCCGTTACGATCTGCCGGCGATTGCCGCGTTCGTCCGCGAGCAGAGCGGGCAGGTGCCGCACTGGATCGGCCATTCGCTGGGCGGCATCACGCTGGCGGCGGCGCTGGGTGGCGAATACCTCGGCGAGCCGGCCGTGGCCTCGGCGGCGTTTTTCGGCACGCAGGTCAGCCGCACGTACTGGCCGCTGAAAATTCCACCAGTGGAGTGGAGCGGGCGCTTCATTCTCAAGCGTTTCGCGCAGTTGTCCGGCGCACGCCTCAAGCGCGGCCCGGAAGACGAGCCGATCGGGCTGGCGCTGGAAAGCATGCGCTGGTACGGCTTGTTCGGGCGTTTTGGCGACAAGGACAAGGACTGGTGGGCCGGCCTGGCCGAGGTTCAGGTGCCGGTGCTGGCAGTGACCGCGGCGGGCGATCATCAGGATCCGGCATGGGCCTGTCGCAAACTGTTCGAGCAGATCGGCTCCGAGCACAAACAGTTCGTCAATCTGGGGCGCGAGCAGGGCTTCAGCGACAACTTCGGGCATGTCGAGATGTTGGTGAGCAAGGCGGCGCAGGCCGAGGTCTGGCCGCTGGTGGCACGCTGGTTGAACGATCAGCAGACGCCGTTGCTCGGCGACAAGCAGGATCTTGCCGCTGCGGTCTGAGTCCGAGGCTCTGAAAAGGGCATTTCGTTCAGGTCGGCTTGCGGCTAAGATATGACGCATTGTGCGGTTCTGGTCATATTTGGTGGGTGTTTAGCTATTACGTTTCAGCGTTTGTTCAGGTTCGTTCAGCGACCATTGCATGAACTAAGGTAAACAGCGACCGCCGGGACTCGTTTCAAAAGAGTGCGACATCCTTGATCGTCTTCCTTTTTACAGGAGTTTTTCGATGAACCATTACCTCACGCCTGACCTGTGCGACGCCTATCCGGAGCTGGTGCAGGTGCTGGAACCGATGTTCAGCAATTTCGGCGGCCGTGATTCCTTCGGCGGCGAAATCGTGACCATCAAATGTTTCGAAGATAACTCGCTGGTCAAGGAGCAAGCCGAACTCAAGGGTAACGGCAAGGTGCTGGTGGTCGATGGCGGCGGTTCGCTGCGGCGCGCGCTGCTGGGCGACATGATCGCCGAGAAAGCCGCGAAAAACGGCTGGGAAGGGATGGTCATCTACGGTTGTATCCGTGACGTCGACGTTATTGCCCAGACCGATCTCGGCGTTCAGGCGTTGGCCAGCCATCCGATGAAAACCGAAAAGCGCGGTATCGGCGATCTCAACGTAGCGGTGACTTTCGCCGGCGTGACGTTCCATCCGGGCCACTACATCTATGCGGACAACAACGGCGTGATCGTTTCGCCAAGTCCGCTGCAGATGCCTGAATAAGTTTTTCGACAAAGGGATGCGGATGTTCGAGGAAGAAAACGCGCAGTGGGGGCTGGTGCATGCCCTGGTGCTGGACGGTAAAGGCGGTGCGCGTTCGATTGCCCGGACTGAGCTCGACGATCTGCAACTGCAGGCCCATGAGAGCCTGTGGCTGCATTGGGATCGCAGCCATCCGCAAACCCAGACCTGGCTGCGCAAATCCAGCGGCCTGAATGAATTTGCCTGCGACCTGCTGCTGGAAGAGAACACCCGGCCACGCCTGTTGCCGTTGCCGGATGCCGAACTTCTGCTGTTTCTGCGCGGGGTCAACCTCAACCCCGGCGCCGAGCCGGAAGACATGGTCTCGGTGCGGATTTTCGCGTCGGCGCAACGGGTCATCTCGCTGCGTTTGCGTCCGCTGCGTGCCACCGATGAGCTGCTGGCGCTGCTAAGCGAAGGCGAAGGCCCGAAAACCTCATCTGAACTGATCCTGTATCTGGCGCAATTCCTCACCAACAAGGTGCAGGATCTGGTCACCTGCCTGTCGGAACTGGTCGATGAAGAGGAAGAAAAACTGGATGCCGACGAACGGTATACCCCCGAGCATGGCTCGATTTTGCACATTCGGCGCAGGGCAGCTGGACTGAAGCGTTTCCTGGCACCGCAGCGGGATATTTTCGGACAACTGACCCGGATAAAACTGCCGTGGTTTGTCGACGATGACGCTGACTACTGGAACGAATTGAACAACAGCCTGACGCGCTATCTCGAAGAGCTGGAATTGACCCGAGAGCGCATGGGGCTTGTGCTGGAGGCCGAAGACCGGCGTTTGAACGTGCGCATGAATCGCACGATGTACCGCTTCGGCATCATCACCTGCATCTTTTTGCCGATGAGTTTTCTCACCGGCCTGCTGGGCATCAATGTGGGCGGCATTCCGTTCTCGAGCAGCCCTTATGGTTTCCTGATTGCCTGTCTGACGGTGCTGGCGATGGCCTTCGGTCAATGGTGGTTATTCCGCCGTTTGCGCTGGGTGTGAAGATGCAACATGTGACCCGACCAAATTTGCCCGCGTCTTTCACAGACATCACGAGAGGTGCGTATGCACGATCCGTTTGAACAGTCTTTGCGCGACATGCTCAACGCCTCGCCGTCCAGCCGTGACGACGACGCATGCCTGGGTCGCGTACTCAAAACCGCCAACCGCCAGGTGGGCGCCGGTGATCTGTTCAGCCTGCTGGGCCGCTGGCTGCCCGCGCTGATGATCGCCCTGAATAACGGATCGGCCCACGTCTCGCCGGTTTCCCGTCTTCGTAAAACTACTGCACGCACTGCTGATAAGGCTGATTGAATATGGAACTTGATCTCTGGACTCAGAGCCTCGTCACTGCAATGACTGCGTTGTGGACCAAAGTCGCCAACTTCATCCCGAACCTGTTCGGCGCACTGGTGGTGCTGCTGTTGGGTTTCGTGGTGGCCAAGCTGCTTGATACCTTGCTGTCCAAATTGCTCGCCAAACTGGGCCTTGATCGCCTGATGGGCGGCACCGGTCTGACCAAGTTGATGTCGCGGGCCGGCCTGCAAGTGCCGATCTCAACCTTGATCGGGAAGATTGTTTACTGGTTCGTTCTGCTGATTTTTCTGGTTTCCGCAGCAGAGTCCCTTGGACTTGAGCGAGTTTCAGCTACGCTGGACATGCTGGCGTTGTATTTGCCGAAGGTTTTCGGCGCCGCGCTGGTGTTGCTGGTGGGTGTTTTGCTCGCGCAATTGGCCAACGGCCTGGTGCGCGGAGCGGCAGAAGGCGTAGGGCTGGACTACGCTTCGGGTTTGGGCCGAATCGCCCAGGGGCTGGTGATCATCATCAGTATCTCGGTCGCGATCAGCCAGCTCGAGGTCAAGACTGACCTGCTGAACCATGTGATTGTCATCGTATTGATTACCGTTGGTCTGGCCGTTGCGCTGGCCATGGGTTTGGGAAGCCGGGAAATTGCCGGTCAGATTCTTGCGGGAATCTATGTGCGTGAGTTGTATCAGGTTGGGCAACAAGTGCGTGTTGGCGAGGTCGAAGGCCAGATCGAAGAGATCGGCACGGTTAAAACCACATTGCTGACCGATGAGGGTGAGCTAGTCTCACTCTCCAATCGGATCCTGCTGGAACAGCATGTGAGTAGCCGCTAACCCGGCAAACCCTGCTAATGTATGCCGCCGCAAAATGCCCTGAGAGGGGTGCGGCGGACATTGACCTGACTGTCGGCACGACTTGTTTTGAATAAAGCCCAAACGCTATCCACGCGCTATGACCCCCGTGAGCTCTCTGATGAGGAGTTGGTCGCGCGCTCGCATACCGAGCTGTTTCACGTGACGCGCGCCTATGAAGAGCTGATGCGGCGTTACCAGCGAACATTATTTAACGTTTGTGCGAGATATCTTGGGAACGATCGCGACGCAGACGATGTCTGTCAGGAAGTGATGCTTAAGGTGTTGTACGGCCTGAAGAACTTCGAGGGGAAATCGAAGTTCAAAACCTGGCTCTACAGCATCACGTATAACGAATGCATCACGCAGTATCGGAAGGAACGGCGAAAGCGTCGCTTGATGGACGCCTTGAGTCTGGACCCGCTGGAAGAAGCGTCGGAAGAAAAGGCGCCGAAACCCGAGGAGAAGGGCGGACTCGATCGCTGGCTGGTGTATGTGAACCCGATTGACCGTGAAATTCTGGTGCTACGATTTGTCGCAGAGCTGGAGTTTCAGGAGATCGCAGACATCATGCACATGGGTTTGAGTGCGACAAAAATGCGGTACAAACGTGCTCTAGACAAATTGCGTGAGAAATTTGCAGGCATTGCTGAAACTTAGTTCAGCGCAAATATCTCTTACGTGTAGGCAAGTTCTGATAGACTTGCCGCCGAGTTGTCCCCCGGTTTGCGGGACTGCTTCACAATCACCAGATGGGGATTTAACGGATGAAACTGAAAAACACCTTGGGCTTGGCCATTGGTTCTCTTATTGCCGCTACTTCGTTCGGCGCACTGGCACAAGGCCAAGGCGCAGTTGAAGGCGAGATCAACTACAAGAAGCAGTACAACGACAGCATTGATCATGTCGAAGACGGCTTCAACCCAGGCGCCAAAATCGGTTACTTCCTGACCGACGACGTCTCGATCAACTTCGGCTGGGATCGTAACAACCACACCCGTTCGAACGACGGTACCGGTAGCCAGAAACTGCGCGGTGACAACTTCGGTCTGACCGCTCAGTACCACTTCAACAACGCTGGCGACGCTCTGCGTCCTTACGTTGAAGGTGGTGTCAAGCACGGCAACCTGACCAACGTAGCTGCTGACGGCCACACCGGTCGCGACCAGTCGACTTTCCTGACTGCTGGCGCTGGCGTTAAGTACTACTTCGCTGAAAACTTCTTCGCCCGTGCTGGCGTAGAAGCTGACTACAAGCTGGACAACGGCCGTTGGGACTACGCTCCATCGGTTGGTCTGGGTGTGAACTTCGGTGGCGGCGGCAAGCCAGCTGCTGCTCCAGTTCCAGCTCCGGCTGAAGTCTGCTCCGACAGCGACAACGATGGCGTTTGCGACAACGTTGACAAGTGCCCGGACACCCCAGCCAACGTAACTGTTGACGCTGATGGCTGCCCAGCAGTTGCTGAAGTTGTTCGTGTAGAGCTGGACGTGAAGTTCGACTTCGACAAGTCGGTCGTCAAGCCAAACAGCTACGCTGACATCAAGAACCTGGCTGACTTCATGAAGCAGTACCCAGCCACTCACACCACTGTTGAAGGTCACACTGACTCCGTCGGTCCTGACGCTTACAACCAGAAACTGTCCGAGCGTCGTGCAAACGCCGTTAAGCAGGTTCTGACCCAGCAGTACGGTGTTGAGTCGTCCCGCGTTCAGTCGATCGGCTACGGCGAATCCCGCCCAGTTGCTGACAACAAAACTGAAGCTGGCCGTGCTGTTAACCGTCGCGTAGAAGCGCAGGTTGAAGCTCAAGCTAAGTAATTAGCTGCCGCTACGAGAAAAGCCCGGCTCAGGCCGGGCTTTTCTTTGCCTGCGATTTGGCTTTACAGGGCGTACACAGTTCCCATGGGGGAGCTGCCGGAGACTGCGATCCTTTGCTCTGCAATGGCAGCCACTGCGCCGATGACGAGTATGGCCGGGCTCTTGAGCTCAAACCGACAGGCATCGTCACTCATGCTCATCAGATCAGTGCGGCACTCACGCTGTTCTGGCAGAGAGGCATTCTCGATCATCGCCACCGGCATATCCGCCGCCATCCCGCCGGCCAATAGCTGTTCGCGAATTTCGCCCAGTTTCGCCACTCCCATATAAATCACCAGCGTCGTCCCGCCCTGCGCCAACGCCTGCCAGTTCAATTGACTGTCGTCCTGGGTGTGCGCGGTCACCAGCGTCACCCCGCGCGCCACACCGCGCAACGTCAGCGGAATATCGCATTGCGTCGCGCCGGCGAGTCCGGCGGTAATACCGTTGACCAACTCGACCTCAATCCCACGTTCGCGTAACCACTGCGCCTCTTCGCCGCCACGACCGAAAATGCACGGGTCACCGCCCTTGAGCCGCACCACGCAGTTGCCTTGGCGCGCATAACGCAACATCAGCCGATGGATGAACGCCTGCGGTGTCGAGCGACAGCCGCCGCGTTTGCCCACAGCAATGATTCGCGCGGTGGGGCAATGCTCCAGCACCGCGGCATTGACCAGATCGTCAATCAATACCACCTGCGCTTCACGCAATGCGCGCACCGCTTTGAGCGTCAGCAGTTCGGGATCACCGGGTCCTGCACCCACCAGCCAGACTTTTGCATTCATGGTGTTTTCCTTATCAGCTGGATACCGGCTGCAGATCGGCCGCCAGCAATCGTTTGATTTCCGGGACGCACGAACCGCATTGCGTGCCGCATCCCAGTTGTTGTTTGAGGCCTTGCAGATCGAGACCCTGGCGAATCCCGGCACACACCGCGCGGTGGCTGACGTTTTGGCAGTTGCATAGGGTTTTCCCCGGATTGGCCTGCAAACCGGCACTGCCCGGCGGCGCACTCATCGGCGCCAGCAGCCAGCGTCGCAGTTGTTCATCGGCGCGGCCCTCCAGCCATAGCCCCTGCAGCCAATGCCGGGCCAGGGTTTCGCCGGCCAGGCGGATCGCGGTGATGCGGCCGTTTTCGATGCGTACCCGTTTGCCGATGGCACGACGCGCGTCGTCGTAGGCCAGTACCGGCCCGTCGAGCAGCGCCAGACACTGATCGATATCGCGCAGCAGTTGCGGCTCCGGCGCCGTGGCGTTGGCAGCGCGTATCAGCAGCGCGGGCCGTTCACGTCCGGCAAGGCTGAGGCTGACGTAGGAAAACGCCTCACACAGGGGTCGTAGTGTCTCGAAATGCCGTTGAACATCGCCCTCGATGAGTGCAAACAAGTGCCATGGCAGATTCACCGGTTCCAGACGCACGCCGCTGTGCTTGAGTTCGGGCTGCTTTGACAAAGGATCGAAAGCCGGCAAGGTCAGCCTGTTAACCCCGCCCTTGAGAAAGCGCTCGCCCCAGTGCATCGGCAAAAAAGCCTGACCCGGACGCACGCCGTCGTCGCTGCCGACAGCCACAATCACCGCACCGCGTCGACTCTTCAGATTGACCAGATCTCCCGGCTGCAAACGATGACGGCGCATTTCGTCCGGATGCAGGCTCAACAGCGCTTCGCTGACATGCCCGAACAATTGCGCTGCGGTGCCGGTGCGGCTCATGCCGTGCCATTGATCGCGCAGACGGCCGGTGATCAGGGTCAGCGGAAACCGTGCATCGCGTTGTTCTTTGGCCGCGCGATAAGGATCGGCAACGAATTGCGCACGACCGTTGGCCGTGGGAAAAATCCCGTCGCCATACAAACGCGCGGTGCCTTGTCGGGCGCCGGTGGGGAAGGGCCACTGCTGCGGTCCCAGTTCATCGATCAATTGGTGGCTGATGCCCGACAGGTCCAGATCGCGTCCACGGGTCAGTTGTTTGTATTCGTCGAACAACTGCGCCGGATGCTCGAAAGCAAACAGGCTCGGGCGATGCGGGCGCAGACGTTGCTCCAGCCGTTGTGCGAAATCCACGGTGATCGCCCAGTCCGGCCGCGCTTCGCCCGGTGGGAGAATGGCCTGGCGCACGTGGGAAATGCGCCGTTCGGAGTTGGTCACTGAGCCTTCCTTCTCGCCCCAACTGGCAGCAGGCAACAACAGGTCGGCGAAGGCGGCGGTTTCGGTGGTGCGGAAGGCTTCCTGCAACACCACGAACGGGCAAGCTTGCAGTGCTTCGCGAACCGCGTGTTGATCGGGCATGGACTGCGCGGGGTTGGTGCAGGCAATCCACAGTGCCTTGATCTGGCCGCTGCGCATCCGTTCGAACAGCTCGATGGCGCTCAGGCCGCTGCTTTCAGGCAGTTGATCGACGCCCCAATAGGCTGCCACTTCGGCGCGGTGCTCGGGGTTGGCTGCCTCCCGGTGACCGGGCAGCAAATTGGACAGGCTGCCGGTTTCCCGCCCACCCATGGCATTCGGCTGACCGGTCAGTGAGAAAGGTCCCGCGCCTGGACGGCCGATTTGCCCGGTGGCCAGGTGCAGATTGATCAGCGCGCTGTTTTTCGCGCTGCCAGCGGTGGACTGATTCAGGCCCATGCACCAAAGCGACAGGAAACTTGGCGCCGTGCCCACCCATTCCGCGCACTGCTGCAATTGCTCGACACTGATCCCGCACAGTTGCGCGACCATTTGCGGGGTGTAATCGCGCACCCGATTTTTCAGTTCAGGCAAACCGTCGGTGTGCGCCTTGATGAAGTCGCGGTCGATCCAGTCTTCCCACAGCAGCAGATGCAAAATCCCATGGAACAGAGCGACATCGGTGCCGGGCAAAATCGCCAGATGCAGGTCCGCCAACTCACAGGTGTCGGTGCGTCGGGGATCGATGACGATGACCTTCATCTGCGGTCGGCGCGATTTTGCCTGTTCAAGGCGTCGGAAAAGAACCGGGTGGGCGTAGGCCATGTTACTGCCGGCGATCATCACGCAATCGCTGAGCTCCAGATCTTCATAGCTGCACGGCGGCGCATCGGCGCCGAGGCTGCGCTTGTAACCGACCACCGCTGACGACATGCACAGTCGGGAATTGCTGTCGATGTTGTTGGTCCCGACCAGTGCTCGCGCCAATTTGTTGAAGGCGTAGTAGTCCTCGGTCAGCAACTGGCCGGAGATGTAAAACGCCACGCTGTCCGGGCCGTGTTCGGCGATGGTCTCGGCAAAGACCTGGGTCGCGTGATCCAGCGCCGTATCCCAGTCGCAACGGCTGCGTGCCAGGCCTTTGCCCAGACGCAGTTCCGGATACAGCGCCCGGGCGGCCAGGTCGCCGGTCAGGTGCAGGGTCGAGCCTTTGCTGCACAATTTGCCGAAGTTGGCCGGATGCGCCGGATCGCCGCTGACACCGAGAATGCGCTCGCCGTCATGCTCGATCAGCACGCCGCAGCCGACGCCGCAATAACAGCAGGTCGAGGCGGTCGTCTGGCGGTTCATCAGACCGCATCCCGCAGTGCCAGCTGCACGCGGCCGTTTTCGACCCGGGCCGGATGATGGTGCGCGCAGCCGATGTCCGGGGCCTGAGCCTCGCCGGTTTGCAGGTCGATCTGCCAGTTGTGCAGCGGGCAGGCCACACGTTTGCCGTAGATCAAACCCTGTGACAACGGCCCGCCCTTGTGCGGGCAGCGATCGTCGAGGGCGAAAACTTCGTCGTCGCTTGTACGAAAAATCGCGATGTCGCCTTTCGGCCCTGCAATGATCCGCGAACCGAGGGCATTGATCTCTTCCAGGGCACAGATATCGAGCCAATTCATGCCGGCACCTCCAGGTTTTTCACGGGGATCACCTCGAATTCTTTCTTGAGTTGCGGCTGCGCCAGACGCTCTTTCCACGGGTCCTGTTCGAACGACAGGGAGAACTGCAGACGCTCGTTCAGGGCCTTGCGCCGCTCCGGATCTTCAAGCACGGCCTGCTTGATGTGCTCCATGCCGACCCGTTGCAGGTAGTGCACTGTGCGTTCGAGGTAAAAGGCTTCTTCGCGATACAGCTGCAGGAACGCGCCGTTGTATTCACGAACTTCCTCGGCGGTTTTCAGCTTGACGAAGAACTCGGCGACTTCGGTCTTGATCCCGCCGTTGCCGCCGATGTACATCTCCCAGCCGGAGTCGACACCGATGATTCCTACGTCCTTGATCCCCGCTTCCGAGCAGTTGCGTGGGCATCCGGAGACAGCGAGTTTCACTTTGTGCGGCGACCACATGTTGAACAGGTCGTGCTCAAGCTCAATGCCCAACTGCGTTGAGTTCTGCGTGCCGAAGCGGCAGAACTCGCTGCCGACGCAGGTTTTCACGGTGCGGATGGATTTGCCGTAGGCGTGGCCGGAGGGCATGTCGAGGTCTTTCCAGACGCCCGGCAAGTCCTGCTTCTTGATCCCCAGCAGGTCGATGCGCTGACCACCGGTGACCTTGACCATCGGTACGTTGTACTTGTCGGCCACGTCGGCAATCCGGCGCAATTCCGAGGGGTTGGTCACGCCGCCCCACATCCGTGGCACCACCGAATAGGTGCCGTCCTTCTGAATGTTGGCGTGGGCGCGTTCGTTGATCAGGCGCGATTGCGGATCGTCCCTGGCTTCGCCGGGCCAGGTGGAAATCAGGTAATAGTTCAGCGCCGGCCGGCAGGTGGCGCAGCCATTCGGGGTGCGCCAGTTGAGGTAGCTCATGGTGCCGGCGATGGTCAGCAGATGGTGTTCGCGGATCGCCTGGCGGATGTGCCCGTGGTTGAGGTCGCTGCAACCGCAGATGGCTTTTTCGCTTTTCGGTTTGACGTCCGCCGCGCCGCCGACGGTGTTGATCAGGATCTGCTCGACCAGCCCGGCGCAGGAGCCGCAGGAACTGGCAGCCTTGGTGTGCTTCTTCACGTCATCGACGCTGAACAGGCCGTGTTCCTGAATCGCCTTGACGATGGTGCCTTTGCACACGCCGTTGCAGCCGCAGACTTCGGCAGTGTCGGCCATGCTCATGGCTTTGTCCTGGCCCTGATGTCCTACGTCGCCGATAGAATTTTCACCAAACATCAGGTGATCGCGGATCTCGCCGATGGCGTGATTCTCACGAATCTGTCGGAAATACCAACCGCCATCTGCCGTATCGCCGTACAGACAGGCGCCGACCAGCACGTCATCCTTGATCACCAGTTTTTTGTACACGCCGCCGATCGGGTCGGAGAGGGTGATGGTTTCGGTGCCTTCGCCGCCCATGAAATCACCGGCGGAAAACAGGTCGATGCCGGTGACTTTCAATTTGGTCGAGGTCACCGAGCCCTGATAGCGGGCGAAACCCAGTTGTGCGAGGTGGTTCGCGCAGACTTTGGCCTGTTCGAACAGCGGTGCCACCAGGCCATAGGCGATGCCGCGATGACTGGCGCACTCGCCGATGGCATAGATGCGCGGATCGTAGGTCTGCAGGGTGTCGTTGACCAGAATCCCGCGATTGCAGGGGATGCCGGCGCGTTCTGCCAGTTCGGTGTTGGGGCGGATGCCAGCGGCCATCACCACCAGATCGGCAGGGATGATCTCGCCGTTCTTGAACTGCACCGAGCCGACCCGGCCATTGCCCGCATCGTGCAGGGCCTGCGTCTGTTCGCACAGGCGAAAATGCAGGCCACGGGCTTCGAGCGCCGTTTGCAGCAGTTGGCCGCTGGTCTTGTCCAGCTGTCGCTCCAGCAGCCATTCGCCGATGTGCACCACGGTGACGTGCATGCCGCGCAGCATCAGGCCGTTGGCGGCTTCGAGGCCGAGCAGGCCGCCGCCGATGACCACCGCGTGCTTGTGGGTTTTGGCGGTGTCGATCATCGCCTGGGTGTCGGCGATGTCGCGGTAACCGATCACACCCTGCAAGTCATTGCCCGGAATCGGCAGGATGAACGGCGTCGAGCCGGTGGCAATCAGCAGGCGATCATATTCAGCCTCGGTGCCGTCCTCGGCGATCACCCGGCGTTTGACTCGGTCGATCTGCACCACCTTGCGGTTGAGCAGCAACTTGATGTGGTTTTCCAGGTACCAGTCGAGGTCGTTGAGCACGATCTCTTCGAAGGTCTGTTCACCGGCCAGCACCGGCGACAGCAGGATGCGGTTGTAGTTGGTGTGCGGTTCGGCACCGAAGACCGTGATGTCGTACAGCTCGTTGCTCAACTTGAGCAGTTCTTCCAGGGTGCGAACCCCGGCCATGCCATTGCCGATCATCACCAGTTTGAGTTTTTTCATCAGGTTCTCCGGGGAGCGGTGGCTGGCCTCTTGCGGGCAGTCAGGCCGTGCTCGACAAATGTTGCGCAAACAAAAAAAGGCGTCCCGCTAGTTGCCTAGCGAGGACGCCTTTGTCCTGGTCCCGTTCTCTCGGGAAGCGCAGCCTTCGTCGTTGAAGGTTGGGCTTTATGTATGGTGAAACGGGTAATGCAGTGGTTGTGCCAAGTGGGAGAATGGCGTGTTTATTAGGCGGAAGCGGTTATAGACGGGGATTTTTTGCACCGAATCGACGCGGGTTGCTCGTTCGCGGGGCATTCAGGCAGACAGAATTGTTGTGATTGGGCTGGCCTCTTCGCGAGCAGGCTCGCTCCCACAGTGGAACCGAGTCGTTCACAAATCCCCTGTGGGAGCGGGCTTGCTCGCGAAGGGCGCGACGCGGTATCAACGATGAAACAACACCACCAGCAGCACCAGATTCCCCAGCAAAGCCAGCAATGCTACCGTCCGCCAGACCGTCAACGGCTCACGCTCCAGCAAAGGCCTGGGTCGCACACTCAAACTGCGCCGCTCGCCTTTTTCCAGCACCAGCAACCATTCCTCAGCCGTTTCAAAGCGCTGTTGCGGATCCGCCGCCACGCCACGCTCCAGGCTCTGCGCAATCCATTCCGGCACGTCCGGGCGGTAGCGACCAGCACTCACCGGCAGGCCAAATCGCGGCCGCTGGAACGCTTCGACCTCGCCATAGGGAAAATGCCCGGTCAGCAGGAAAAACAGGGTCACGCCCACCGCGTACAGATCCTGTTGCGCACTCGGTGGCTCGCCGCGAAAGGCTTCCGGGGCGATATAGCTGGGCGTTCCCGGCAGCGTTGACGGGGTGTCTTCGGACAGACCGGGGCAGTACGCCAGACCAAAATCCAGCAGGCGCAACTCGCCATCGTCACCCAGATGCAGGTTTTCCGGCTTGATGTCGCGGTGCAGAATCTGCCGCCGATGCAGCAGACCCACCGCCCGCAGCAAACGCTCGGCAATGTCCTGCCACTGCGCCAGCGGCAATGCAGGGTGGTGTTGAAACAGCTGCGCCAACGTCATCCCGGAATATTCGCGCATCACGTAGTACAAATGCTGACGCTGAGTGCCGGCATGGACTTCAGGAAAATGCCGACCGGCGACACGCTTGAGGAACCATTCTTCCGACAGCAAGGCTTGCCCGGCATGAGGATCATCGGCCAGCCGTGGCGGCAGGGTTTTCAACAACCAGCCCCGACCTTGGCCATCCAGCACTCGATACAACAGCGATTGCTGGCTCTGAGCGACAACGCCCTGCACCTGCCAGCCTTCGAACATCTGCCCGGTTTTCAGCGCTGGCGGCAGCGGCCATTGCTGTAAGTGAATCAGTGCATCGCCGATGTTCGCTTCGCCGAGCGCGTCGACCCGCACCAGCAGCGCACTGGCATTGTCCTGGCTGCCGGCCAGATGCGCGGCATTGACCAGCGTGTGTGCGGCGCTGTCGAGATCCGGTTGATCGCGCAGAATCGCGGCAATCGCGGTATCGCCCAGAGTCGACCACACGCCATCGCTGAGCAGCACGAAACATTCGCCCTCGCGTAATTCACCGTCGAGAAAATCCAGCACCAGATGTTGATCCAGCCCCAGCGCGCGTTTGAGCACGTGCTGCATGCCCGGCTGCTCCCAGACATGATCCTGCGAGATCCGCTGCAAACCGTCAGCCTGCCAGCGATAGACCCGGCAATCGCCGACGTGGGCCAGGGTGAAACGCCGACCGCGCAGGACCAGCGCGCTGACCGTGGTCAGCAGCGGTTGCCCGCCGCCACTGGCCTGTAACCAGCGATTTTGCGCGAGCAGCAGGCGATCCAGCGCCTGGGCCACGCTCCAGGTCTGTGGCGTGGCGTAGTAGTCCAGCGCCAGTGCTTGCAGGGTCGAGCGTGCGGCTAAGCCGCCGTCGGCGCATTGGCTGACACCGTCGGCGATGGCGACCAGATAGCCTTTGCTGGCGGCCAGCGCCGGGGCGGGCGTCACCAGGCGCAGGGCGTCCTGATTTTCCGCGCGCGGGCCGGTGGCGCTGGCCTGGGCAAAGCTCAGTTGCAGGGGCATGGAGGCTTCAGACCCGCGCAGCGGTCACTGCGGCCGAACCCCAGGTGGTTCTCCAGCGACGTTTGACCCCGTGCAGACCGAACCACGCCAACACGCCGAGGCTGGCGAACAACCACAGCGCCAGTTGATAGCTACCGGTGCTTTGCTTGATCGCGCCCATGCCGGCCGCCAGGGCAAAACCACCAATGCCGCCGGCCATGCCGATCAGCCCGGTCATCACGCCGATCTCCAGGCGAAAACGTTGCGGCACCAACTGGAACACCGCGCCGTTGCCGGCACCGAGACCGAGCATGGTGCAGACGAACAGCGCCAGTGCGGCGTAGGAACTGGGCAGGTTGAAACCGACAGCGGCGATGCAGATTGCCGCCACGGTGTACATCGCCAGCAAAGTGCGGATGCCGCCGAAGCGGTCAGCTAATGCACCACCGAGCGGACGCATCAGGCTGCCACCGAACACACAGGCAGCGGTGTAGTAACCGGCGGTCACCGGGCTCAGGCCGTATTGGTCGTTGAAGTAGCCGGGCAGGGCGCTGGCCAGACCGATGAAGCCGCCGAAGGTGACGCTGTAGAAAAACATGAACCACCAACTGTCGCGGTCGCCGAGGGCTTTGAAGTAGTCGGCCATGGCTTTGGCCTTGGGCCGCTGCGGGGCGTTTTTTGCCAGCCAGGCGAACAGCACCAGCGTCAGGATCAACGGAATCAGGGCGAAACCGAACACGTTGCTCCAGCCGAACGCCGCAGCCAGTACCGGGGCAATCAGTGCGGCAAACACGGTGCCGGAGTTACCGGCGCCGGCGATACCCATGGCCTTGCCCTGATGCTGCGGCGGATACCACTGCGAGGCCAGCGGCAGGGCCACAGCAAACGAAGCACCGGCCATGCCGAGGAACAGTCCCAGAATCAGCGCCTGTTCATAACTGTGGATGCCGAGTTTCCACGCGCCGAACAGCGCGCAGATCACGATCACCTGACCGATCAGGCCAGCGGTTTTCGGCGACAGACGATCGGCCAGCATGCCCATCACAAAGCGCAGCACCGCGCCGGCGAGAATCGGTGTCGCCACCACCAGACCACGTTGTTGCGTGGTCAGGTGCAGGTCGGCGGCGATCTGCACCGCCAACGGACCGAGCAGGTACCAGACCATGAAGCTCAGGTCGAAATACAGGAACGCTGCGAACAGGGTCGGGGTGTGGCCGGATTTCCAGAAGCTTGAATTCATCGCGCACCTCAGCTGAAAAGAGTCTCGAAAGGAGTCACAGCAGGTGGCGCGCCGCCACGGCCGCACCACCGGCCCCGGGCTGTGGGGCCAAAACGCAAAAACGCCGCTACCTGGTTCGCCGATGTGGGCGAGCGGGGTGAGCGACGTCTTTGTCGTGGGTGGGGCAACCGCCGTTGGTTACCTGTGCGGAATACTTAGCCAGATTTGTGCCAACAGTCCTTGACGGGGGGGGGGGGGGCGGCGATTCGCGAGCAGGCTCGCTCCCACAGGGGAATGCATTTCCAACGTGGGAGCGAGCCTGCTCGCGAAGAGGGCTTACGGGCTCTGATAGAATTCAGCCAAGCAACTCACTCATGGCAATGATCTGCTCCGCCACCTGAATCAGCTTCTGCTGGCGACTCATGGCCTGGCGGCGCATCAGGGTGTAGGCCTCTTCCTCGTTGCAGTCCTTCATTTTCATCAGCAGCCCTTTGGCCAGTTCGATGCGTTTGCGCTCCGCCAATTGCTGGTCGCGGGCCAGCAGCTGCGCGCGCAAGGCCTGATCGCTTTCGAAGCGCGCCATCGCCACATCGAGAATCGGCTGCAGGCGCTGGGCGTGGATGCCCTCGACGATGTAGGCACTGACCCCGGACTTGATCGCCTGGCGCATTACCCCCGGGTCATGTTCGTCGGTGAACATCACGATCGGCCGGGGCTGGTCGCGGCTGACCAGCACAACTTGCTCCATGACATCGCGGCTCGGTGACTCGGTATCGATCAGGATCACGTCCGGGCGCACCGTTTCGACGCGCGCCGGCAGATCGATGGTCAGGCCGGATTCATCGATGACCTCGAAACCGGCCTCGGTCAGCGCGGCTTTCAGGCGCCCGACTTTTTTCGCGGTGTCGTTGATCAGCAGAATGCGCAGCATGTTGGCGGTCTCCTGTCAGCGGCGGGCGAGAAGGGGGGCGCTGTCGCTTAGGGCGTGCAACTTGAAGCTGCGGGCGTAACCAGCCGGATCGCTGCCGTCCCAGACTTTGCCATCGAGCAACTGGCTGCTGCGCATCTCCTTGCCCCACGCGGCGACACCGACGGCGGTGGCTGCTTCGCGGTAAATGTCCAGTTGCTGAACCTGGCGGGCCACCGCGAGGTAGTCGGGATCCTCGCGTAACAGGCCCCAACGGCGGAATTGGGTCATGAACCACATGCCGTCGGACAGGTACGGCAGATTCACCTCGCCGTTGCCGTGAAAGCGCAAGGCGTGCGGGTCCTGCCAGCGATTGCCGAGGCCATCGGCGTAATCACCGAGAAAACGCGGTTCGATGCAGGACAGCGGGGCGTCGAGGTATTCCGGGGCGCTAAGCAGCTGCGCGGTGCTGCGGCGGTTTTCCGGGTTTTGCTCGATGAAGCGGCTGGCCTCGAGGATCGCCATCACCAGCGCCCGGGCGGTGTTGGGGTATTGCTCGACGAACGCGCGGGTGCAGCCAAGGACTTTTTCCGGGTGGTCAGGCCAGATGCTCTGGCTGGTAGCGAGGGTGAACCCCAGATCCTGTTGCTCGGCGCTGGCCGCCCACGGCTCACCGACGCAGAAGCCATCGATACGCCCGGCTTGCAGATGCGCAACCATTTGCGGCGGCGGTACCACTACGCTGTCGACGTCCTGCAACGGGTGAATGCCCTGACTCGCCAGCCAGTAATACAGCCACATCGCATGGGTGCCGGTGGGGAAGGTCTGGGCGAAGGTCAGTTTTGCGCGGGTTTGGTGCGCCTGCCGATCGAGTGCTTCAGGACTGGTCACGCCCAGTTGCTGCAAGCCGTGAGACAGGTTGAGGCTCTGGCCGTTCTGGTTCAGGCCCATCAGCACCGCCATGTCGCTCGGGGCGACGCCGCCGATGCCCAGGTGCACCGCGTAAATCAGCCCGTACAGGCTGTGGGCCACATCCAGCTCACCGCTGACCAGTTTGTCGCGCAAGGTCGCCCAGGACGCCTGGCGCTTGAGGTTGATCGTCAGGCCGTAGGGCTGGGCGAAGCCCTGTGTCGCGGCCACGACTACCGAAGCGCAATCGCTCAGGGCCATGAAGCCGAGGTTGATCACGCTTTTTTCCGGAGCATCACTGCCGTTGACCCAGGCCAGCGGCCCGACGGACGAATCACTCATATAAAGCCACCCTCAAAAAAAACGCCGTCCCAGGCTTTGCCAAGGCAAAACCTCCGAACGACGCCATTGTCCGTGCCCGCACGCCGCCATTGGCCTGTGGGCTGATACCCCTGAAAGTGCAAGGCATATGCCAGTCAGGCTGATTTACCTGTGTGCCTCGCGCCGGGGGACGTTGCCCGGCTATAATCGCCGCCTCTTTTCGCCGCCCGAGTCATCGCCGCCCATGTACACCCTGGCCCGTCAGCTGTTGTTCAAACTTTCCCCGGAAACCTCCCACGATCTGTCGCTGGATCTGATCGGCGCGGGTGGGCGTTTGGGCCTCAACGGCATGCTGTGCAAGAAGCCGGCGAATGTGCCGGTGACGGTCATGGGCCTGGACTTCCCGAACCCGGTGGGTCTGGCGGCCGGTCTGGACAAGAACGGCGCGGCCATCGACGGTTTCTCGCAACTGGGTTTCGGTTTCGTCGAAATCGGCACCGTGACCCCGCGTCCGCAGCCGGGCAACCCGAAACCGCGGATCTTCCGTCTGCCGGAAGCCGAGGCGATCATCAATCGCATGGGCTTCAACAACCTCGGTGTGGATAACCTGCTGGCGCGGGTCGCGGCGGCCAAATACAAGGGCGTGCTGGGGATCAACATCGGCAAGAACTTCGACACTCCGGTCGAGCGCGCGGTGGACGACTATCTGATTTGCCTGGACAAGGTGTATGCCCACGCCAGCTATGTCACGGTCAACGTCAGCTCGCCGAACACCCCGGGCCTGCGCAGTCTGCAGTTCGGTGATTCGCTCAAGCAGTTGCTGGCGGATCTGGCCACGCGCCGCGCCGAACTGGCCCTGCGTCACGGCAAACATGTGCCGCTGGCGATCAAGATCGCCCCGGACATGACCGACGAAGAAACGGCGCAGGTGGCTCAGGCACTGATCGAAACCGGAATGGACGCAGTGATCGCGACCAACACCACCCTGAGTCGCGTCGGCGTCGAAGGCATGGAGCACGGTGACGAGGCGGGTGGTCTGTCCGGCGCTCCGGTGCGTGACAAGAGCACGCATACCGTGAAGGTGTTGGCGGCTGAGCTGGGTGGTCGGTTGCCGATCATCGCGGCCGGTGGCATCACTGAGGGCAAGCATGCGGCCGAGAAGATCATGGCGGGTGCGAGCCTGGTGCAGATTTACTCGGGCTTCATCTATAAGGGCCCGGCGCTGATTCGTGAATCGGTAGACGCGATCGCTGCCTTACGCTGAGGTTTTCTGAGGGCTCTGTGGCGAGGGGATTCATCCCCGATCGGCTGCGCAGCAGTCGTAAAATTTGCTTCCGCCGTTCGCCTGGCACACTTGGGTGGATGGATTCGGGGCCGCTTCGCAGCCCATCGGGGATGAATCCCCTCGCCACAGGGAGTCTGTATCGTCCGGGGCAGGCATAAAAAAGGGCTCCTCGAAGGAGCCCCTGGGCCGTAGCCCGCCGTCCGGGAAGGACGTGCATGGTAAGTCGCTAAAAATTCAGATTGTCGTGTTGCAATAAGTGCCCTGTGTCAGCCGACGGCGTGAAGTTCGTTGAGTCTGTGGATTCCCGCAGTGCCGGTCATACCGTCCCAGTTGTCGCCGCGTCCTTCTCGCCAGCCGTTGATCCAGGCTTGACGTACCGACGGTAGAGTAAATGGGCAAAGCTCGCGGGATTTGCCACCAACGCCATATTGATATCCGCGCAAAAATGCTCTTTCCAACGGATCACGCTTAAGTCTTCTCATAGGGTGTTTCCCTCACTTGTTGACTGTTTTCGTCGCGTTGACCTCAACCGAGGTCTGGCAGAAAAAAACTCTGCCGTTGGGCGGCTCGCTGCCGGCGTGGCGAGCCAAGGTGTTGACGCCGTTGCGACGTCAACCTGTGGTCAGTTCTAACCAATGAGTCACACCGAGGGAATGATCGTTTTGTCATAAGGACGTAACGAAAATAGTGCTACAGCCATAAGTAACGACGGGTTTCATGAACGTTTTTTCAGAAAACCCCGGTATGATCGGCCCCGCACTGGATGATGGGGTTAATCCTTTAGTGAGAATGACCCACGTTTACGCTGGGGTAATATTCGACGAAGGGTTGCTTTGAGTCATTTTGTTTCATCAACTTTAATACCTGTCCTTGCATCTAAGCTCTTTTAACCCGAGCAGCGGGGATGGAACGGCACACCTTCGTGCCACGCGGGCGCTCTTTTAGAAAAGCGCCTGATTGAAAACCGGATCGGCAATGCGTTGCCGGTTCACTAGCCAAAGGCTCTGGAAATACCATGTCCGACCGTTTCGAACTCTTCCTCACTTGCCCCAAAGGCCTTGAAGGCCTGCTCATCGAGGAAGCCGTCGGGCTTGGCCTTGAAGACGCCCGCGAGCACACCTCCGCCGTGCGTGGCATGGCGACCATGGAAACCGCTTATCGCCTGTGCCTGTGGTCGCGTCTGGCCAACCGGGTGTTGCTGGTGCTCAAGCGCTTCCCGATGAAAGACGCTGAAGACCTGTACCACGGCGTGCTTGACGTCGAGTGGCAGGATCACATGCTCGCCGACGGCACTCTGGCCGTCGAATTCAGCGGCCACGGCTCGGGCATCGACAACACCCACTTCGGTGCGCTGAAAGTCAAAGACGCCATCGTCGACAAACTCCGTACCCCGCAAGGAGACCGTCCGTCGATCGACAAGCTCAACCCGGATCTGCGCATTCACCTGCGCCTGGATCGCGGCGAAGCGATCCTGTCCCTCGACCTTTCCGGCCACAGCCTGCATCAGCGCGGTTACCGCCTGCAGCAGGGCGCGGCGCCGCTGAAGGAAAACCTCGCGGCAGCGATCCTGATCCGTTCCGGCTGGCCGCGCATTGCGGCCGAAGGCGGCGCGCTGGCTGACCCGATGTGCGGTGTCGGTACGTTCCTCGTCGAAGCCGGGATGATCGCCGCCGACATGGCGCCGAACCTGCGCCGCGAGCAGTGGGGCTTTACCGCATGGCTCGGCCACGTTCCGGCGCTGTGGAAAAAACTCCATGAAGAAGCGGTCGAACGCGCCGCTGCCGGTCTGGCCAAGCCGCCGCTGTGGATTCGCGGTTACGAAGCCGACCCGCGGCTGATTCAGCCGGGCCGCAATAACGTCGAACGCGCCGGTCTGAGCGAGTGGATCAAGATCTATCAGGGCGAAGTCGCGACCTTCGAGCCGCGTCCGGACCAGAACCAGAAAGGTCTGGTGATCTGCAACCCGCCGTACGGTGAGCGTCTGGGTGACGAAGCCAGCCTGCTTTACCTCTATCAGAACCTTGGCGAGCGCCTGCGTCAGGCCTGCCTGAACTGGGAAGCGGCGGTATTCACCGGCGCCCCGGATCTGGGCAAGCGCATGGGCATTCGCAGCCACAAACAGTATTCGTTCTGGAACGGCGCGCTGCCGTGCAAGCTGTTGTTGATCAAGGTGCTGCCGGACCAGTTCGTCACCGGCGAGCGGCGGACTCCGGAACAGCGTCAGGCCGAGCGCGAGCAAGCAGCCTACGATCAGACCCCGAACGAGCCGCAAGAGCGCAAGTTCAACAAGAACGGCAACCCGATCAAACCGACGCCAGCCCCGGCGCCGGTGGTCGAGCAGCCGCGCCTGAGCGAAGGCGGGCAGATGTTTGCCAACCGCCTGCAGAAAAATCTCAAGGCGATGAGCAAGTGGGTCAAGCGCGAAGGCATCGACTGCTACCGCGTCTACGATGCCGACATGCCGGAATACGCCATGGCCATCGACCTGTACCACGACTGGGTGCACGTGCAGGAATACGCCGCGCCGAAGTCGATCGATCCGGAAAAGGCCTCGGCGCGCATGTTCGATGCCCTGGCGGCAATCCCGCAGGCGCTGAACGTCGACAAGAGCCGCGTGGTGGTCAAACGCCGCGAGCGGCAGAGCGGCACCAAGCAATACGAGCGTCAGGCGGCGCAGGGCAAGTTCAATGAGGTCAGCGAAGGCGGCGTCAAGCTGCTGGTGAACCTCACCGACTACCTCGACACCGGGCTGTTCCTCGATCACCGGCCAATGCGTATGCGCATTCAGAAAGAGGCGGCCGGCAAGCGCTTCCTCAATCTGTTCTGCTACACCGCGACCGCCAGTGTGCATGCGGCCAAGGGCGGTGCCCGCAGCACCACCAGCGTCGACCTGTCGAAGACTTACCTCGACTGGGCGCGGCGCAACCTGTCGCTGAACGGCTTCTCCGACAAGAACCGTCTGGAGCAGGGCGACGTGATGGCGTGGCTGGAAAGCAGCCGCGACGAGTACGACCTGATCTTCATCGACCCGCCGACCTTCTCCAACTCCAAGCGCATGGAAGGCATCTTCGACGTGCAGCGTGATCAGGTGCAGTTGATCGACCTGGCCATGGCACGTCTGGCGCCGGGTGGCGTGCTGTATTTCTCCAACAACTTCCGCAAGTTCCAGCTGGAGGAGAACCTGGCCGAACGTTACGCGGTCGAGGAAATCAGCGCGCAGACCATCGATCCGGATTTTGCGCGTAACACCAAGATCCACCGCGCCTGGAAAATCACGGCTCGTTGACGCTTGGGCGGGTTGGATCCACAGAGCCTTGATTTTTAAAGGCTCTTGGATCCGATCAGCGCTAGCCAAATTAATGGCTAATAGCTATAACTCAACTCATGGCCAATGGGGTTTTCCCCCCGAAACAATGGCGTCGTGAGTTGCCCCTATGTCGTTGCACCCCGTGCGCCCAAAGATTCTGGGTTTTATCAGCGAAGACGTCTCGGCCTGGCTGGTCGCGCTGCTGGTATTGCTCGCCGGCGGGATTCTCACGGGGCTGCTCGCCTGGGCTACCCTCAATCAGTTTCACCATCAACTGCGCCAACGCTTCCAGCTGCTGGCCAATGAGCGTTACAGCCGCATCGAAGAACGTTTCCAGGATCAGGAACAGCGTCTCGATGGCCTGCGCCGTTTCTTCGCCAACTCCGATTCGGTCTCACGCAACGAATTCGACGGCTATGCCAAACCGCTTCTATTACGCACCCAGGCCTATTCCTATGCGCCACGGATCAGCCGTGCCGAACGCCCGGCGGTCGAACAGGCCGTGCGTAACGAAGGCTTCAGTACCTTCACCTTTCGTGAACTGAACGCTGACGATCAGTTGCAGACCGCCGCTGATCGCCCCGAATACGTACCGGTGATCTACACCCAGAGCCTCAGTCGCTTGCCCACGCCGCTGGGTTACGACTTGCTGGCGCAACCGTTGCGCCGGGCGACGCTGGAACGCGCCGACCGCACCGGGCACATGGTGGTGTCGCAGCCATTGCATCTGGTGGGGATTGATCCGGCGTATGCCCGGGGCGTCTTGCTGCTGGCGCCGGTCACTCGTGAAGGGGCGCCGAAAGGGCCGCCGCAAGGCTATGTGATGGCGGTGATCAGCATGCAGCAGTTGCTGGCCGACGGACTGCCGGAGGAGCATCAGGATTTCCTCAATGTACGCATTCTCGACCTGTCCACCGATGAACAGCATGAAGTGCTCTACGAGTCCGCCAACCAGGCCGGGGCCAGTGATCTGTCCGCCACACGTCTGTTGCGCATGGCCGACCATGACTATCAAGTGGACATGCAGCCCAGCGAAGCGTTTCTGCAGGCCAACCATTCGTCAATCAGCAGCCTGGTGGTGCTGGGGGCGCTGCTGAGTCTGTTGCTCAGCGCACTGCTTTACGTGCTGGTCAGTCAACGCCAGCGCGCCTTGCGCATGGTCGAACTGCGCACCCAGGAACTGCACGCCCGCGAGCAGGAATTGCGCGGCACCCACGGTCAGTTGCGCGGGGTACTGAATGCCGCGACCCAGGTGGCAATCATCGCCACCGACCTGCGCGGGGTGATCAACACCTTCAACCCCGGCGCCGAACAGATGCTCGGCTACAGCAGCGCCGATGTGGTCGGGCACATGACCCTGGAAAACCTGCATCTGCCGCGAGAGCTGGCGGCGCGTTCGGCAGAGTTGAGTGCGCGTTACGGCAAGAGCATTCCGACCTGCCACGCGATGTTGGTCGAGGGCGGCGAGGTCGGCGGTCATGAGGCGCGCGAGTGGACGCTGGTGCGCAGCGACGGCAGTCATCTGCCGGTGAACATGCTCGCCACCCCGGTGCTCGATGAGCAGGGTTTGTGGGTCGGGCATCTGGCGATCTGCATCGACATCACCGAGCGCAAGCGCGTGCACGAAGCGCTGGCGGCGCGGGATGTATTGCTGAAAAAACTCAGCGCCCACGTGCCCGGCGGCATCTATCAATTCAAGATGGAATTCGACGGGCGCTTCAGCGTGATCTACGCCAGCGATGGCATCCGCGAGATCTACGAGCTGGAGCCGGACGTGTTGCTGCTCAATGCCGAGGCGATTTTCACCCGCATCCATCCACAAGACGTCTCGCGAGTGCGCAGCTCGATCCGTGCTTCGGCAGACAGCCTCAGCCCATGGCGCGAGGAATACCGTGTGCAGTTGCCCGAGCGCGGCCTGCGCTGGGTGCGCGGCGAGGCGACGCCGGAAGAGCTGCCGGGCGGCGGCGTGCTGTGGCACGGCTACATCTCGGACATTTCCGACTTGAAACGGGTGGAAGAGGAATTGCGGGCGCTGTCGGTCACCGACTCGCTGACCGGTATCCACAACCGCCGCTACTTCCAGGAACGCCTGACTACCGAAATGGCCCGGGTCGAGCGCGGCGGCGGTGAGCTGTCGGTGATCATGCTCGACATCGACCACTTCAAACGCATCAACGACCAGTACGGCCATGCCGTGGGCGACCGGGTGCTGCAAGCGGTGTGCGAGCGCATCGGCCATCGTTTACGGCGGACTGATGTGTTCTGTCGTCTCGGTGGTGAAGAGTTCATGGTGCTGTGCCCGGACATCGACGGCGAGCATGCGTACATGCTGGCGGTGGAGTTGTGGCAAGGCCTGCGCAGTGCGCCGGTGGATGTGGTCGGGGTGGTGACGGCCAGTTTCGGCATCGCCAGCTGGCGCCCGGGGGAAGGCGCGGATGCGCTGCTGCTGCGCGCGGATTCGGGGGTGTATGCGGCGAAGCAGGGCGGGCGCGATCGGGTCGAGCAGATGAGCTGAGCCTTGGCACGATCTACCTGTGGGAGCGGGTTTGCTCGCGAAAGCGGTGTGTCAGCCAGCAAAAATACTGACTGATCTGACGCCTTCGCGAGCAAGCCCGCTCCAACATGAGAGCGGCTGTGTTTTTACAGGGCCGAAGCCGTCTGCGGCAGGCGCGGCTGCTTGTACAGGTCCAGCAGCACCTGATCCAGCACCGACGACGCGCCGAACGGCGCCTTGTCGTTGAGGATCGCCACCACCGCCCAGGTGTTGCCGTTGACGTCGCGGCTGAAGCCGGCGATGGCGCGCACGGTGTTCAGGGTGCCGGTCTTGACGTGGGCCTCGCCGCGCATCGCGGTGGTCTTCAGGCGTTTGCGCATGGTGCCGTCGGTGCCGGCAATCGGCAGCGAGCTGATGTACTCGGCGGCGTACGGGCTGTGCCAGGCGGCTTGCAGCATGTTGGCCATCTCGCGGGCGCTGACGCGTTCGGCGCGGGACAACCCGGAGCCGTTCTCCATCACCAGGTGCGGCGCGGTGATGCCTTTCTTCGCCAGCCACTGGCGGACTACGCGTTGTGCGGCCTTGGCGTCGTCACCGTCGGCTTCGTTGCGGTACTTCTGACCGAGGCTCAGGAACAGCTGCTGAGCCATGGTGTTGTTACTGTATTTGTTGATGTCGCGGATGATTTCCGCCAGATCCGGCGAGTAGGCGCGGGCCAGCAGCTTGGCGCTGCTCGGGGTCGCGGCGAGGCGATCCTTGCCCTGGATGCTGCCGCCCAGTTCTTTCCAGATCGCACGCACGGCGCCAGCGGTGTAGGTCGCGTGGTCGAGCAGCGACAGATAAGTCTGCGAGCTGCAGCCTTCGCCCAACTGACCGGCGACGGTCACGGTCACGCTGCCATCAGGCTGGGTCACCGGGTTGTAGCGCACGCCACCGGTGCACTGCTTGGAGTTGAGCGCCTTGACCGTGTTTTCGATGCGCACGCTGGCAATCGGCGGCTCCACCGAGATCAGCACCCGGCCCCCGTCATTGCGCGCGACGAAGCGCAGGGCCTTGAGGTTGACCAGCAGCGAGTCGGGTTTGACCAGGAACGGCTTGTTCTCGTCATTGCCGTCGTCGTTGAACTCGGGCAGTTGCGGCTGGATGAAGAAGCTGCGGTCGAGGATCAGGTCGCCGGTGACCTGGGTCACGCCGTTGGCGCGCAGGTCGCGCATCAACAGCCAGAGTTTTTCCATGTTCAGCTTCGGATCGCCGCCACCCTTGAGGTACAGGTTGCCGTTGAGAATGCCGCCACTGAGGTCGCCGTCGGTGTAGAACTCGGTTTTCCACTGATGGTTAGGGCCGAGCATTTCCAGCGAGGCGTAGGTGGTGACCAGTTTCATGGTCGAGGCCGGGTTGACCGAGACGTCGGCGTTATACACGGTCGGATTGCCCGGGCCGTCGAGCGGGATCATCACCAGTGACAGTGCGGTGGGCTGCAGCTTGCTGGCCTTGAGGGCTTTTTCGACGTTAGGGGTGAGGGCGGTATTGATAGTGGCAGCGGCAACCGGCAGGGCCAGGGGCAGAAGAAGGCCGGCAAGAAACAGAGGACGCAACGATTTGATCATATGAAATAAAACCCTGCAGAAGAGGGGAGAAATAACGAGGGCATGGATGAAAAAGCCCTCAGTGGTCATGAAAGTGTCGGCATTATGCCCCAAGGTGTAACAGCTTGTGCCTTGCCCGAGGCGGCCATTTCGTTATTTTTTTACAGGCGGTCGACCACCGCGCCCAGAGAGTCGGGCAATTGACCGCTTAAACTGGTAAAGTGCCGGCCGTTATTACTTAAGAGGATTGTTCCAATGGCGACTAACCGTTCCCAGCGTCTGCGCAAAAAACTGTGCGTTGATGAATTCCAAGAGCTGGGTTTCGAACTGAACCTGGACTTCAAAGAAGACTTGTCCGAAGAAGCCATTGACGCTTTCCTCGAAGCATTCATCAAAGAAGCCATGGAAGCCAACGGTCTGGGTTATGTTGGCGGCGATGACTTCGGTCTGGTTTGCCTGCAGAAGCGTGGCTCGGTCAACGAAGAGCAGCGCGCTGCCGTTGAAGCCTGGCTGAAAAACCGTAGCGAACTGACCGGCATGACCGTCAGCCCGCTGCTGGACGTCTGGTATCCGGAAAAGCCGATCAACGCGGCCAAGTGATACTGAAAAAAACGGCGACCTGAGGGTCGCCGTTTTTTTATGCCTGGGCTTTGCGCCAATTCAAAATCAGTAACGTCAAAACCCCCGCGACAATCCCCCAGAACGCCGAGCCGATGGAAAACAGCGTCAACCCCGACGCCGTGACCATAAAGGTGATCAGCGCCGCCTCGCGTTCCTTCACTTCGGTCATGGCAATGCTCAGGCCGTTGATGATCGAGCCGAACAGCGCCAGCGCGGCAATCGACAGCACCAGTTCTTTCGGCAACGCGGCAAACAGCGCCGCCAATGTGGCGCCGAACACCCCGGCAATCCCGTAGAAAATCCCGCACCAGACCGCGGCGGTGTAGCGTTTGTTGCGATCTTCATGGGCGTGCGGCCCGGTGCAGATGGCTGCGCTGATCGCCGCGAGGTTGATGCCGTGGGAGCCGAATGGCGTCAGCAACAGCGAGGCGATGCCGGTGCTGGTGATCAGTGGCGAGGCGGGCACGTTGTAGCCGTCGGCGCGCAGTACGGCGATGCCGGGCATGTTCTGCGAAGTCATCGCCACCACGAACAACGGAATGCCGATGCTGATGGTTGCGGCCAGCGAGAAGTGCGGCGTGGTCCAGACTGGCGTCGCCAGTTCCAGATGGAAACCGCTGAAATCCAGCAGCCCCATGAAGCCCGACAGCGCAGTGCCGATCAGTAGCGCAGCCAGTACCGCGTAACGCGGTGACAGGCGTTTGACCAGCAGATAAGTGAAGAACATCCCCAGCACCAGCCCGGTGCGGTGTTGCGCGGCGACGAAGATTTCGCTGCCGATCTTGAACAGAATCCCCGCCAGCAACGCTGCCGCCAGCGACGCCGGGATCTTCTTCACCAAGCGTTCGAAGCTGCCGGTCAGCCCGCAAATCGTCACCAGCACCGCGCAGGTGATATAGGCACCGATAGCCTCGCCATAACTGACGCCACCGAGGCTGGTGATCAACAGGGCTGCACCCGGTGTCGACCAGGCAATCGTGATCGGTGTGCGATAACGCAGCGACAAGCCGATCGAGCACACCGCCATGCCGATCGAGATCGCCCAGATCCACGAGGAAATCTGCGCGCTGCTCAGGCCCGCCGCTTGCCCGGCCTGGAACATCAGCACCAGCGAACTGGTGTAGCCGGTCATCATCGCGATGAAACCGGCAACGATCGCCGAAGGCGAAGTGTCGGCGAGGGGGCGCAGGCGGGTGTAGGTGGCGTCGTTCATGACGGCGGTGTTCCTTATACAGATGAAGATCCCCGCAATTACCTGAACCCCTGTGGGAGCGGGTTTGCTCGCGAAAGCGGTGGGTCAGTAAAAGCAGATGTGGTCTGACACACCGCTTTCGCGAGCAAGCCCGCTCCCACAGGGGGATTTGTGTTCTGGCTGCGGATTCTGCGATCAAGCCTAAACTCAAACCTGACGGATCGTTGCAATACAGCCGTGGTCACAAACAGCCATACAGTCGTGTTGCCACCATCCATTGTGTACAATCGCGCTGTTTTTTACGCGATACTTGCCAGCGACCTACTGTGCCGTATTACAGTCACGGTCTATTCGCCGCAGTTCTCCCGACTCGAGTGCCCATGAACGAACAGTTGCAACCCCTCAAGAAACAACCGCGAGCAGGCAAAGCCGGCCGCAGCGGAACCCAGGACGATATTGTCTACGCGCATATCTTCGAGGCCATCCTCGAACAGCGTCTGGCGCCCGGTACAAAATTGAGCGAAGAAGCGCTGGGGGAAATCTTCGGGGTCAGCCGCACCATCATTCGCCGCGCGTTGTCGCGTCTGGCTCATGAAGGCGTGGTGTTGTTGCGACCGAACCGCGGCGCTGTAGTCGCCAGCCCGAGCGTTGAAGAAGCGCGTCAAGTGTTCATGGCCCGCCGTCTGGTGGAGCGCGCGATCACCGAGCTGGCCGTGCAGCACGCCACCGCCGAGCAGATCGCCGAATTGCGTCAGATGGTCAACGACGAGCGCGACAGCTTCTCCCGTGGAGATCGCGGCGCCGGTATCCGTCTGTCGGGCGAATTCCACCTGAAGCTCGCCGAAGCGGCGAAGAACGCGCCACTGATCAGCTTCCAGCGCAGCCTGGTCTCGCAGACCTCGCTGATCATCGCCCAGTACGAGAGCGGCAACCGCTCGCATTGCTCCTACGACGAGCACACCCAGTTGATCGACGCCATCGAAGCGCGCAACGGTGAGCTGGCGGTGGACCTGATGATGCATCACATGGATCACATCGACAGCAAGCTCAACCTCGATGAGGAAAGTGCGTCGGATGATCTGCATGCGGTGTTCTCGCATTTGTTGCAGACCAAAAAAACTGGGCGCCCGGCGGCCAAGCTTTGAGCTGACACCGAGTCGCGGCTTTCGCGAGCAGGCTCGCTCCCACATTGGATCTCCCACATTGGATCTTCAGTGAACTCAAGATTTGTGGGTGACTGATATCCCCTGTGGGAGCGAGCCTGCTCGCGAATACGGTCTGATAGGCAACAAAAATCCCCCGGGGCTAACACCGCCGGGGGATTTTTTATGCCTTGAGAAAACTCAGCGCTGATGCACCAAAGCCCCCGCTGCATAAGTCTGTTGCACCGTGCGGTCATCGCCCAGCGTCATCAGCACAAACAACGTTTCGGCAATGTTGTTGGCCTGTTTCAGACGATAGCTGAGCAGTGGCGTGGCGTTGTAATCCAGCACCAGGAAGTCGGCGTCTGAACCCGGCTGCAGGTTGCCGATCTTGTCTTCCAGGCGCAGTGCCCGCGCACCGCCCAGCGTCGCCAGGTACAGCGACTTGAACGGACTCAACCGCGCGCCCTGCAACTGCATGACTTTGTAGGCTTCGTTCAGGGTTTGCAGCAGCGAGAAACTGGTGCCGCCGCCGACGTCAGTGCCGAGACCGACGTTGAGCTTGTGCTTCTCGGCCATCTGCAGGTTGAACAGGCCGCTGCCGAGGAAGAAGTTCGAGGTCGGGCAGAACGAGATCGCCGAGCCGGTTTCCGCCAGCCGCGCGCATTCGTCGTCGCACAGGTGCACGCCGTGGGCGAATACCGAGCGCTCGCCGAGCAGCTTGTAGTGATCGTAAACGTCCAGATAGCCCTTGCGCTCCGGGAACAGTTCCTTGACCCACTCGATTTCCTTGAGGTTTTCGCTGATGTGGGTCTGCATGTACAGATCCGGGTATTCGGTCAACAGTTGGCCGGCGAGGGTCAGTTGCTCCGGGGTGCTGGTCGGGGCGAAACGCGGGGTGACCGCGTAGTGCAGGCGGCCCTTGCCGTGCCAGCGTTCGATCAGCGCCTTGCTCTCGACGTAGCTGGATTCGGCGGTGTCGGTCAGGTAGTCCGGCGCGTTGCGGTCCATCATCACCTTGCCGGCGATCATCCGCAGGTCGAGCTTCTCGGCCGCTTCGAAGAACGAGTTCACCGACTGCGGGTGCACGCTGCCGAACACCAGCGCGGTGGTGGTGCCATTGCGCAGCAGTTCCTTGATGAAGATATCGGCCACGTCGTCGGCGTGGGCCTTGTCACCGAACTGGCTTTCGCACGGGAAGGTGTAGGTGTTGAGCCAGTCCAGCAGTTGCTCGCCGTAGGCCCCGACCATGCCGGTTTGCGGCAGGTGGATGTGGGTGTCGATGAAGCCCGGGGTGATCAGCGCGTCCTGATAGTGGGTGATCTCGATGTCCGCCGGCAGGGTCGGCAGCAGTTCGCTGGCGTGGCCGAGGGCGCTGATCTTGCCGCCATCGACCACCAGCAGGCCGTCCTCGAAATATTCGTAGGAGGCTTCGATCCCGACTTCGGCGGGGTCGGCGATGCTGTGCAGGATGGCGGCGCGGTAGGCTTTGCGAGTCAGAGGCATGAGGGTTCTCTAATCAGTTTGAGGCTTTGAGTTTGGCGGCCTGACTGCGCCGCGAAACCGGCAGCAGTCTGGCAATCGGTTCGGCGCTGGCGCTGTGCTGGCCGAAATTGGCGTTATAGGTGGCGATGATTTCGCCGGCGATGGAGATGGCGATTTCCACAGGCAGTTTGCCTTTGACGTCGCCAATGCCCATCGGGCAGCGCATGCGTTGCACGACGCCGCTGTCGAAGCCGCGATCACGCAGGCGATGTTCGAACTTGGCCCGTTTGGTCTTGGAGCCGATCAGGCCGAAGTAGGCAAAGTCGTTGCGCTTGAGGATCGCGGCAGTGAGTTCCAGGTCGAGTTGATGGTTGTGGGTCATGACGATGCAGTAGCTGCCGGCGGGCAGGTCGTCAATTTCATCCACAGGCTCTTCGGCGACGATTTTACGCACGCCATGGGGGATCTGTTCGGGGAATTCCTCTTCCCGCGAATCGATCCAGCGCACCCGGCACGGCAGGCTGGCGAGCAACGGCACCAACGCGCGGCCGACATGCCCGGCGCCGAACACCGCGATCTGCGCCTGCACCTGGCCCATCGGTTCGAACAGCAACACGGTGGCGCCACCGCAGCACTGGCCGAGGCTGGCGCCGAGGCTGAAGCGCTCCAGATGGGTGTCCTGCTTGCCGCTGGCGAGCATCTCGCGGGCGATCTGCATGGCTTTGTATTCCAGATGCCCGCCACCGATGGTGTCGAAGGTCTGTTTCGCGCTGACGACCATCTTCGAGCCGGCGTTGCGCGGGGTCGAGCCGAGTTCTTCAATGATCGTCACCAGAACACAGGGTTCGCCCTGGTTCTGCAGGTCGGCGAGGGCGTCGATCCAGTTGTACATGTTCACCTCGACATCTGTCGTTGTCTGTTCGGGCCTCTTCGCGAGCAGGCCCGCTCCCACATTGGTTTTGCACAAGTCCAACAGTCAGCACATATCCCTGTGGGAGCGGGCTTGCTCGCGAAGGCCGCGCCTCGGTCGTTAGAGCGGAGCCAACTCGGTTTCAGCTTCGACCGCTTTCACAGTCTTGAGCTGGCGCATCTGCTCACACCCCCACAGCACCCGCTCCGGGGTCGCCGGTGCATCGATCTGCGGCTGATGCTTATAGTCACCGAGGCTGGCCACCGCGTCCTTGATCGCGCACCACGCAGCAATCCCGAGCATGAACGGCGGCTCACCCACAGCCTTGGAATGGAACACCGTGTCTTCCGGGTTCTTGCGGTTTTCCACCAGTTTCACCCGCAGGTCCAGCGGCATGTCCGCCACGGCCGGGATCTTGTAGCTGGCCGGGCCGTTGGTCATAAGCTTGCCCTTGTTGTTCCAGACCAGCTCCTCCATGGTCAGCCAGCCCATGCCCTGGACGAAACCACCCTCGACCTGACCGATGTCGATCGCCGGGTTCAACGAGGCACCGACGTCGTGGAGGATGTCGGTACGGAGCATCTTGTACTCGCCGGTCAGGGTGTCGACGATCACTTCGCAGCACGCCGCACCGAAGGCGAAGTAGTAGAACGGCCGACCACGGGCCTGGCTGCGGTCGTAGTAGATTTTCGGGGTCTTGTAGAAGCCGGTGCTCGACAGCGAGACCTGATTGAAATACGCCAGTTGAATCAGCGCCTCGAAGGTCATGATGTGGTCACGCACGCGCACATGGCCGTTGTGGAATTCCACGTCTTCTTCGCTGACCTTGTAGTGCCGCGCGGCGAATTCCACCAGACGCTGCTTGATGATCTCGGCGGCGTTCTGCGCGGCCTTACCGTTGAGGTCAGCGCCGCTGGAGGCCGCAGTCGGCGAGGTGTTCGGCACTTTGTCGGTGTTGGTCGCGGTGATCTGCACCCGATCCATTTCCACCTGGAACACTTCGGCCACCACCTGCGCGACTTTGGTGTTGAGACCCTGGCCCATTTCCGTGCCGCCGTGGTTCAGGTGGATGCTGCCGTCGGTGTAGACGTGGATCAGCGCGCCGGCCTGATTGAGGAAACTGGCGGTGAAGGAGATACCGAATTTCACCGGGGTCAGCGCCAGGCCTTTTTTCAGGATCGGGCTGTTGGCGTTGTAGCGACGGATCGCTTCGCGGCGCTCGGCGTACTGGCTGCTTTCTTCCAGTTCGGCGGTCATCTCTTCGAGCATGTTGTGCTCGACGGTCTGGTAGTAGTGAGTGACGTTGCGCTCGGTCTTGCCATAGTAGTTGGCCTTGCGCACGGCCAATGGATCGAGGTTGAGGTGACGGGCAATCGCGTCCATCACTTCTTCGATGGCGACCATCCCTTGCGGGCCGCCGAAACCACGGTAGGCAGTGTTCGACGCGGTGTTGGTCTTGCAGCGGTGACCATTGATGGTCGCGTCCCCAAGGTAGTACGAGTTGTCCGAGTGGAACATCGCCCGGTCAACGATCGACGCCGACAGGTCCGGCGAACAGCCGCAGTTGCCAGCCAGGTCCATATTGATCCCGTGCAGGCGCCCGGTGCTGTCGAAGCCGACGTCGTACTCGACATAGAACGGGTGGCGCTTGCCGGTCATCAGCATGTCTTCGACCCGTGGCAGACGCATCTTGGTCGGCTGCCCGGTGAGGTGCGCGATCACCGCGCACAGGCACGCCGGGCTGGCGGCCTGGGTTTCCTTGCCGCCGAAACCACCGCCCATGCGGCGCATGTCGACGACGATCTTGTTCATCGACACGTCGAGCACTTCGGCCACCAGCTTCTGCACTTCGGTGGGGTTCTGCGTCGAGCAGTAGACGATCATGCCGCCGTCTTCGGTGGGCATGACCGAGGAGATCTGGGTTTCCAGATAAAAGTGTTCCTGGCCGCCGATGTGCAGCGTGCCTTGAATGCGGTGTTCTGCGGTGGCCAAGGCATTGGCCGAATCGCCGCGCTGATGGGTGTGGCTGTCGAGCACGAAGTGGCGTTTGCGCAAGGCTTCGACCACATCCAGCACCGGCTCGAGATCTTCGTATTCGATGATCGCCGCCATCGCCGCTTTGCGTGCGGTTTCCAGGTCTTTCGCGGCCACGGCCAGCACCGGTTGCCCGACGAACTGCACGTCATCGATGGCCAGCAGCGGATCGCCCGGCAGCAACGGGCCGATGTCTTTCAGGCCCGGCACGTCTTCGTGGGTGATCGCAATGCGCACGCCTTCGAAGGCGTAGCAGGGCTTGGTGTCGATGCTGATGATTTTCGCGTGGGCGCGGTCCGACAGCCGTGCGTAAACGTGCAGTTGATTGGGAAATTCCAGACGATCATCGATGTACTGCGCTTCACCGGACACATGCTTGGCGGCGCTGTCGTGCTTGACGCTGCGGCCGACACCGGTGGTCAGGTCCCTGGCGAACAGTTCCGCCAGTTCGGCTTGAGTCTTCTCTACGGCGTGATGGTTAGACATAAGCGGTCACCCGAGTCTCGATGTGCGGTGTTTGCAGTTCGATGAAGTATTTGCGCAGCAGGTTCTGCGCGCTGAGCAGGCGATATTCCTTGCTGGCGCGGAAGTCCGAGAGCGGCGTGAAGTCTTCGGCCAGCGCAGCGCAGGCGCGTTCGATCACAGCGTTGTTGAACGGCTGGCCGAGCAGCACGGCTTCGCAATGGGCGGCGCGTTTCGGAATTGCGGCCATGCCGCCGAAAGCCATGCGCGCATCAGTGATCACGCCGTTTTCCACGCGCAGGTTGAATGCGGCGCAGACGGCGGAGATGTCATCGTCCAGACGCTTGGAAACCTTGTAGGCGCGGAAACGCTGTTCGGCGGTGGCGCGCGGGACGACGATTTTTTCGATGAACTCGCTTTCCTGACGCGCGGTGACCTTGTAGTCGATGAAGTAATCTTCCAGGTTCAGCGTGCGGCGGGTTTCGCCTTTGCACAGCACCACCTGCGCGCCGAGGGCGATCAGCAGCGGAGGCGAATCACCAATCGGCGAGGCGTTGCCGATGTTGCCGCCGAGGGTGCCCTGGTTGCGGATCTGCAGAGAAGCGAAGCGGTGCAGCAGTTCGCCGAAGTCCGGGTATTCGGCGGTCAGCGCTTCATAGCAGTCGGAGAGGGCGGTGGCGGCACCGATTTCGATGCGGTCGTCGAAGGTTTCGATGCGCTTCATTTCGGCGACATTGCCGACGTAGATCATCACCGGCAGGGTGCGATGGAACTGGGTGACTTCCAGCGCCAGATCAGTGCCGCCGGCCAGCAGCCGCGCTTGTGGGTAAGCGTCATACAGATCGGCCAGATCGGCGACGGTCAGCGGCACCAGGCAGCGCTTGTCGCCACTGTTGAGTTCGCCGATATCGGTCGGGGCGATGGCTTTGAGGCGGGCGATGGTCTCGGCTTCGCGGGCATCGAACTGGTCCGGCTGTTTGCCGCAGCAGGATTGCTCGGCGGCGGCGAGAATCGGCCGGTAGCCGGTGCAGCGGCAGAGGTTGCCGGCCAGCGCTTCGTGCGCCTTGGCCGGATCCGGTGCATCGCTGTTCTTTTGCAGGGCGAACAGCGACATGACGAAGCCGGGGGTGCAGAAGCCGCACTGCGAGCCGTGGCACTCGACCATGGCTTTCTGCACGCTGTGCAGTTCGCCCTGGTGCTTGAGGTCTTCGACGCTGATCAGTTGTTTGCCGTGCAGCGACGAAACAAAGGTCAGGCACGAGTTGAGGCTGCGATAGCGAATGTGTTCGCGGCCGGCGTCATCCGTTTGCAACTCGCCGACCACCACGGTGCAGGCGCCACAGTCGCCGCTGGCGCAGCCTTCTTTGGTGCCGGATTTGCCCACGTGTTCGCGCAGGTAATTGAGCACGGTCAGATTAGGGTCCAGGGCGTGCTCGCTACGGAGTTCCTGGTTAAGTAAAAACTGGATCACGGAAGGCCTCGCAGACTCATTATTGTTGTTAACCGACTTCAACCGAATTTAGCAGGTCTGACTTTTCGGTCAATGGTTTTCTGACTTAAAGGTCAGGAAAAACGGTTTTGTCGATTAACGCGTGCTCTATTGAGTATTGACCCTGAGCGGATTCACTGCCTTTTTGCTTGAATCGTGCCAAAAAGCGCCGTGCGGGCACTCCGCCATGCACCTGCATTTGCGCTACACTGCGCCGCTTGTGCAGATCGAAGAGTTTGAAGGACAACCATGACGTTCAAGGCGCCGGACAGCCTCGCCGAGCAAATCGCTCACCACCTCGCCGAACGCATCATTCGCGGCGAAATGAAGCCGGGAGAGCGCATTCAGGAACAGAAGGTCACGCTGGCCCTCAATGTCAGCCGCGGATCGGTCCGCGAAGCCCTGCTGATCCTCGAACGCCGTCACCTGATCGCGATCCTGCCGCGACGTGGCGCCCATGTCACCGAACTCACCGCACACAAGGTGCAGAGCCTGTGCACGCTGATGAGCGAGCTGTACATCCTGCTCGGCAATGCGGTCGCCAATGGCTGGCAGACCCAGGCCGACATGGCGCCGTTCGTGCAGATCCAGCAGCGCCTGACCGCCAGCTACGAGCGTCAGGACATCCGCACCTTCGTCGACGACAGCTTCGCCGTGATGCGCGCTGCGTACCCGTTTGCCAACAACCCGTACCTGCAAGAGACCGTCGAGAACCTGCAGCCGGCCATGAGCCGTGCGTATTTCCTCGCCCTCGAACAGCGCAAGGCCGAAATGAGCGAGTTCCTCGAACTGTTCGAACGCCTGCTGGCCGCTGTGCTCGCCCGTGATTTGCCGCAGATCCGCATCGTGCTGACGGCTTACGCCCAGCGCAGCTGCGATCTGGTGGTCTCCGCCCTGACGGTTGCCTGAGCGTGCGGCTGAAGTGCATCAAACTGGCGGGGTTCAAGTCCTTCGTCGACCCGACCACGGTGAACTTCCCCAGTAACATGGCGGCGGTCGTCGGGCCGAACGGTTGCGGCAAGTCGAACATCATCGACGCCGTACGCTGGGTGATGGGCGAGAGTTCGGCGAAGAACCTGCGTGGCGAGTCGATGACCGACGTCATCTTCAACGGCTCGACCAGCCGCAAACCGGTGAGCCAGGCGAGCATCGAACTGGTGTTCGACAACTCCGACGGCACCCTGGTCGGCGAGTACGCGGCTTACGCCGAGATCTCCATTCGCCGCAAAGTCACCCGCGACAGCCAGAACAGCTATTTCCTCAACGGCGCCAAGTGCCGTCGTCGCGACATTACCGACATCTTCCTCGGCACCGGCCTCGGCCCGCGCAGCTACTCGATCATCGAGCAGGGGATGATCTCCAAGCTGATCGAAGCCAAACCGGAAGACCTGCGCAACTTCATTGAAGAAGCGGCGGGCATCTCCAAGTACAAGGAGCGCCGGCGCGAGACCGAAAACCGCATCCGCCGCACCCACGAAAACCTGGCGCGTCTGACCGACCTGCGCGAAGAGCTTGAGCGTCAGCTCGAACGTTTGCACCGGCAGGCCGAGTCCGCGAAGAAGTATCAGGAATACAAATCCGAAGAGCGTCAGCTCAAGGCGCAACTGTCGGCTTTGCGCTGGCAGGATCTGAACGATCAGGTCGGCCAGCGCGAGTTGATCATCGGCAACCAGGAAGTCAGTTTCGAAGCGCTGGTCGCCGAGCAGCGCAACGCCGATGCGGCCATCGAGCGCCTGCGCGACGGGCACCATGAGCTGTCCGAGCGCTTCAATCTGGTGCAGGGACGCTTCTATTCGGTCGGCGGCGACATCGCCCGGGTCGAGCAGAGCATCCAGCACGGCCAGCAGCGCTTGCGCCAGTTGCAGGACGATCTGAAAGAAGCCGAGCGCGCGCGTCTGGAAACCGAATCGCACCTGGGCCACGACCGCACGCTGCTGCTGACCCTCGGCGAAGAGCTGGACATGCTCACCCCCGAGCAGGAAGTCACCAGCGCCGCTGCCGAAGAAGCCGCCGCTGCGCTGGAAGATTCCGAAAGCGTCATGCACGGCTGGCAGGAGCAGTGGGACACTTTCAACCTGACCGCTGCCGAACCACGGCGCCAGGCCGAAGTGCAGCAGTCGCGGATCCAGCAGCTGGAAACCAGCATGGAGCGTCTGGCCGATCGGCAAAAGCGTCTCGCCGAAGAGCGCGATCTGCTTTCCGCCGACCCGGAAGACGCGGCGATCATGGCGCTCAACGAGCAGCTCGCCGAATCCGAAGCGACCCTCGAAGATTTGCAGACCAGCGAAGAAGCGCAGGTCGAAAAACTGGAACAACTGCGTCAGGAACTGCAGCAGGCATTGACCGCGCAGCAGCAGGCGCAGGGCGATCTGCAACGGCTCAACGGGCGGCTGGCGTCGCTGGAAGCCTTGCAGCAGGCTGCACTCGATCCGGGCACCGGCACCGCCGAATGGCTGAAGGAACACAACCTCGCCGAACGGCCGCGTCTGGCCGAAGGCTTGAAGGTCGAGGCCGGTTGGGAGCTGGCGGTGGAAACCGTGCTCGGCGCCGATCTGCAAGCGGTGCTGGTGGACGACTTCAACGGTTTCGATCTGTCCGGTTTCACCCAAGGCGATCTGCGCCTGCTCAGCCCCGCCAGCGATGGTGTGCGAGTGGCGGGCAGCCTGCTGGATAAAGTCGAGGCGCAGATCGATCTGTCGCCATGGCTCGGCCAGGTCAAACCGGTCGATAGCCTTGAGCAAGCGTTGGCCCTGCGCGGCCAGTTGAGTGCCGGGCAGAGCCTGATCAGTCGCGACGGTTACTGGGTAGGCCGACACTTCCTGCGGGTGCGTCGCGCCAGTGAAGCCGAGAGCGGCATGCTCGCCCGTGGCCAGGAAATCGAGACGTTGCAGGCCGAACGCGAAGAGCGTGAAGCCACGGTCGAAGCCATGGAAACCCGTCTGCAAACCCTGCGGGCGCAACAGCGGCAGCAGGAAAACGGCCGTGAGCATTTGCGCCGTTTGCTGCAGGACGAAGCCCGCTCCCAAGGTGAATTGAAAGCCCAGTTGTCCGCCGGTAAAGCCAAGGCTGAACAGCTGACGCTGCGCCGCACCCGCCTTGATGAAGAGTTGATCGAACTCGGCGAGCAACGCGAACTGGAACACGAGCAGATCGGCGAAGCGCGCATGCAATTGCAGGAAGCGCTCGACGCCATGGCGCTGGACACCGAGCAGCGCGAGTTGCTGCTGGCCCAGCGTGACAGCCTGCGCGAACGCCTTGATCGCGTGCGCCAGGAAGCCCGCCAGCACAAGGATCATGCCCATCAACTGGCGGTGCGTCTCGGCTCGTTGCGCGCGCAGCACGATTCCACGCGCCAGGCGTTGGAACGTCTGGAGATGCAGGCCGAGCGCCTGACCGAAAAGCGTGAGCAGTTGAGTCTGAATCTGGAGGAGGGCGAGGCACCGCTGGAAGAGCTGCGCCTGAAACTCGAAGAGCTGCTCGACAAACGCATGACCGTCGACGAAGAACTGAAGACTGCGCAGATTGCGCTGGAAGACGCCGACCGCGAACTGCGCGAGGCGGAAAAGCGCCGGACCCAGGCCGAGCAGCAATCGCAACTGATCCGTGGCCAGCTCGAACAGCAGCGCATGGAATGGCAAGCGCTGACCGTGCGGCGCAAGGCGTTGCAGGATCAATTGCTCGAAGACGGCTACGATCTCAATGGCGTGCTCGCGACCTTGACGCCTGAGGCCAGTGAACGCGCCGCCGAAGAAGAACTCGAACGGATCAATGCGCGGATTCAGCGCCTGGGTGCGATCAACCTCGCGGCCATCGACGAATACACGCAACAATCCGAGCGTAAACGTTATCTGGATGCGCAGGACGCCGATCTGGTCGAAGCACTGGAGACCCTGGAAAACGTCATTCGCAAGATCGACAAGGAAACCCGTAACCGCTTCAAAGATACCTTTGATCAGATCAATGGCGGATTACAGGCGCTTTTCCCGAAAGTTTTCGGTGGTGGCAGCGCGTATTTGGAACTGACGGGCGAAGATCTACTCGATACAGGGGTGACGATCATGGCGCGGCCGCCAGGAAAGAAGAACAGCACCATCCATTTGCTCTCTGGCGGGGAAAAAGCCCTGACCGCACTGGCACTGGTTTTTGCGATCTTCAAATTGAATCCGGCGCCGTTCTGCATGCTCGATGAAGTTGACGCGCCACTGGATGACGCTAACGTTGGACGCTACGCACGATTGGTTAAAGAGATGTCGCAGACCGTGCAGTTCATCTATATCACCCACAACAAGATCGCCATGGAAATGGCCGATCAACTGATGGGCGTGACGATGCACGAGCCGGGTTGTTCGCGACTGGTTGCAGTGGATGTCGAGGAGGCGATGGCGATGGTGGACGCCTGAGTCAGCGTGGTGTCGGAAGGGTATGAGTAGTCTGTAGGACTTTTTTACCGACTTCGACTTGCTGGCCAATCGACATATTCGCGCAAGCCAATGTGACAGACGGTGTAAAGTTGTCTTTGGTCGTGCTAGTTTAATGTCAATTTTTCGTATACGTGGGCAAAACGCCTGTCAGAACATAGAGTTGGCGCCACGTTTTAAAGCGGTTTGCACAATGTAAACCCCTTATTTTTCAGCATTTTTTATAGAGGCACGGGATTACATGGAAATCGGTCTGCGCGAGTGGCTGATCGTCATCGGCATCATTGTGATAGCCGGTATTCTTTTCGATGGCTGGCGCCGTATGCGCGGCGGCAAGGGAAAACTGAAATTCCGTCTTGACCGAAGTCTGTCCAACCTGCCGGACGAGGACACCAGCGCCGAGCTGTTGGGCCCGGCCCGCGTGCTGGATACGCACAAAGAGCCGCAACTGGACGAACACGATCTGCCGTCGGTGAGCATGCCGGCCCGCGAAGCACGCGAGCCTCGCGAATCCGCTTCGAAACGTGGCAAGCGCGGCAGCAATGGTCCGGCCCAGGGCGACCTGAACCTCGATCTGGATCTGGACGGCGGCCCGAGCTTCAGCAGCCGTGATGATGACTTCGTCGACGACAGCAAGCCTGCGCCAGCGGTGGCCGACAAGGATCAGCCGCAAGCCGAAGAAGTCTTGGTGATCAGCGTGATCTGCCGCGACGCCGCCGGCTTCAAAGGCCCGGCGCTGTTGCAGAACATTCTGGAAAGCGGTCTGCGTTTTGGCGAGATGGATATTTTCCACCGTCACGAAAGCATGGCCGGCAACGGTGAAGTGCTGTTCTCCATGGCCAATGCGGTCAAGCCGGGCATCTTCGATCTGGACGACATCGACCATTTCAGCACCCCGGCGGTGAGTTTCTTCCTCGGCCTGCCAGGCCCGCGTCATCCGAAGCAGGCCTTTGACGTGATGGTGGCGGCAGCACGCAAGCTGTCGCAGGAACTGAACGGCGAGCTGAAAGACGACCAGCGCAGCGTGCTGACCGCGCAAACCATCGAGCACTACCGTCAGCGCATCGTCGAATTCGAACGCCGCGCCCTGACCCAGAAGCGCTAAGGCCAAGATCAAAAGATCGCAGCCTTCGGCAGCTCCTACAGAGGAACGCGATCCCTGTAGGAGCTGTCGAGTGCAACGAGGCTGCGATCTTTGAATGATGAAACTGGAGCAGCCTCGGCTGCTCTTTTGCTTTATGAGAGAACACCCATGACCGCCGCCAAAAACCGCATTCTAGAGCTGCGCGCTGAACTCGATCAGCACAACTACCGTTATCACGTTCTCGACGAGCCGAGCATTCCGGACGCCGAGTACGACCGGTTGTTCCACGAGCTCAAGGCGCTGGAAGCGGCCAATCCGGAATTGATCACCAGTGACTCGCCTACCCAGCGTGTCGGCAGTGTGGCGCTGACCGCGTTCACCCAGGTGCGTCACGAAGTACCGATGCTCAGCCTCGGCAACGCCTTCGAAGAAAACGACATGCGCGAGTTCGACCGTCGGGTGACCGAGGGTCTGGATCTGCCGGCCGGCGATCTGTTCGGTGGCGGTGCGGCGGTGGAATACAGCTGCGAGCCGAAACTCGATGGCCTGGCGGTCAGCCTGCTGTATCAGGACGGCGTGCTGGTGCGCGGCGCCACCCGTGGCGATGGCACCACCGGTGAGGACATCAGCGTCAACGTGCGCACCGTGCGCAACATTCCGTTGAAGCTGCATGGCACAGGCTGGCCGGCGACTCTGGAAGTGCGTGGGGAAGTGTTCATGTCCAAGGCCGGTTTCGAGCGCCTCAACGCCTCGCAACTGGAAGTCGGCGGCAAGGCCTTCGCCAACCCGCGCAACGCCGCTGCCGGCAGCCTGCGTCAGCTGGATTCGAAGATCACCGCCAATCGCCCGCTGGAATTCTGCTGCTACGGCATCGGTCAGGTCTCCCACGATATCTCCGATACTCACATCGGCAACCTCAAGCAATTGCAGAAGTGGGGCATGCCGATCAGCCACGAGCTGAAGCTGGCCAAAGGCATCGGCGAGTGCCTGGATTACTACCGCGACATCGGTGAGCGGCGTAACGCGCTGGCCTACGAAATCGACGGCGTGGTGTTCAAGGTCAACAGCATCGCCGATCAGCGCGAGTTGGGCTTCCGGGCCCGCGAACCGCGCTGGGCGATTGCGCACAAATTCCCGGCCATGGAAGAACTCACCGAACTGCTCGACGTGGAATTCCAGGTCGGCCGTACCGGCGCGGTCACTCCGGTGGCGCGGCTGAAACCGGTCAAGGTCGCAGGCGTCACCGTCGCCAACGCGACCCTGCACAACATGGATGAAGTGGCGCGCCTGGGCCTGATGATTGGTGACACGGTGATCATCCGTCGCGCCGGTGACGTGATCCCGCAGGTGGTGCAAGTGGTCACCGAACGTCGCCCGGAGAATGCCCGTCCTGTAGCGATTCCAGAGAATTGCCCGGTCTGCGGGTCCCATGTCGAGCGCACGCAACTGGTCAAACGCAGCAAGGGCAAGGAGACCATCAGCGAAGGCGCGGTGTACCGCTGCGTCGGCCGTCTGGCCTGCGGTGCGCAACTGAAGCAGGCGATCATTCATTTCGTCTCGCGCCGGGCGATGGACATCGAGGGCCTTGGCGACAAGAGCGTCGAGCAACTGGTCGATGAAGGTCTGGTCAGCTCGCCGGCCGATCTGTACGCGTTGAAGTTCGACGACATTGTCGATCTGGAAGGCTTTGCCGAGGTCTCCAGCAACAAGCTGCTGACGGCCATCGAGAACAGCAAGCAACCGGGACTGGCGCGGTTCATTTATGCGCTGGGCATTCCCGATGTCGGTGAGGAAACGGCCAAGGTGTTGGCGCGCTCGCTGGGTTCGCTGGAGCGCGTGCAGCAGGCGCTGCCGCAAGTGCTGACCTACCTGCCGGACATCGGCCTGGAAGTGGCGCACGAGATTCACAGCTTCTTTGAAGATGCACACAACCAGCAGGTGATCACCGAGTTGTTGGGGCATGGCCTGCAGATTCAGGATCAGGGTGAACTCGGCGCCGAATTTGCCGCCAGCACCACCCTCGGTGGTCTGCTCGACAAGCTGCACATTCCCTTTGTCGGCCCGGGCGGCGCGCAGAAACTGGCGGACAGGTTCGGTTCGCTGGAGGCGGTGATGAATGCCGACTGGCTGGACATGCGTCAGGCGCTGCCGGAGAAGCAGGCCAATTCGGTGCGCGAGTTTTTTGCTGTGCCCGAGCATCGGCAGATCGCCGAGGCCGCCGAGAAACAGCTGCGGGATTTCGGCATGCACTGGCTGAGCGAGAAGAAAGTCGTTGAGGGCCTGCCGCTGTCCGGCGAAACCTGGGTGCTGACCGGCAAGGTCGAGTTGATGAGTCGTGATGTCGCTAAAGAGCACCTGGAGAGCCTCGGCGCCAAGGTCGCCGGCTCGGTATCGGCGAAAACTCATTGTGTGGTCGCAGGGCCGGGTGCTGGCTCGAAGCTGACCAAGGCCAATGAGCTGGGGGTGAAGGTGATGGATGAAGAGGCGTTTATCGCTTTCCTCAAAACCCATGGCATCTCGGCCTGAGTCATTGGGTGAACCCAAACCTGTGGTGAGGGGATTTATCCCCGACCGGCTGCGCAGCAGTCGTAAAGCCTGAGCACACAGTTTGTCTGATTCAACTGAGTGGTAGGGTTCTGGGGCTGCTTCGCAACCCGTCGGGGCGGTGCGACGTTTCGCTAAATCCCCTCACCACAAGGGTGGTATCGGCCAATAGCCGTGGAGTATTCGGAACGATGTCGGCTCGGCAATGATCTAGTCTTGGCAAGCCCCAGGGAGAGATCGCCATGTACCGCTTTTTCGAGCAGCTCAGTTCTCGCATCGTCGCGCCGTTCATGGGCGAATCTTCACGCAACAGCAAAATCTGGCCGTGCCGCTGCGGCCAGTCGCTGTTCTTTCGCAACAGTCAGTGTCTGGCTTGCAGCGCCATGTTGGGCTATCAGCCTGAAGAAAGTCGCCTGACCTCGTTGCAACCCGGGCCACAGGACGGCAGTTGGACACTCGATGCCGATCCCGACGCCGGGCTGTTTCGTCGCTGCGCCAACCTCGACACGCCCGCCGCGTGCAACTGGCTGCTGCCGGATAACGGCCACGACAGCCTGTGCATCGCCTGCAGCCTCAACCGCACCATCCCCGACCTCTCAGTGCCGGAAAACCCCGAACGCTGGCGCAAAGTCGAAATCGCCAAGCGTCGGCTGGTGGCGCAACTGATCACCCTCGGCCTGCCGGTCATCCCGAAAACCGTGGATGAGGCCACCGGTCTGGCCTTCGACTTCATCGGCGTCGATCTCGAAGGCAACGCGCCAATGACCGGCCACGCCAACGGTCTGATCACCCTAGATATCAAAGAAGCCGACGACGCCCATCGCGAGCAGGTGCGGGCGGCAATGCATGAACCCTATCGCACGCTGCTCGGGCATTTCCGGCATGAGGTCGGGCATTATTATTGGGATCGTCTGATCGCCAATGGGCCGTGGCTTGAACCTTTCCGCAACCTGTTCGGCGACGAGCGCGCCAGTTACGCCGAAGCGCTCGACCGTCATTATCAACAGGGCGCACCGCTGGACTGGCCGCAACACTACGTCAGCGCCTACGCGACCATGCACCCATGGGAAGACTGGGCCGAAACCTGGGCGCATTACCTGCACATGATGGATGCGGTGGATACCGCGCTGGGTTTCGGCATGAGCGCGCGGGAAATGGACTTCGACTACCAGCCGTTCCCGTCCAGCACGCTGTACGACCCGGAGCACCCCGGCGGCGCGGCGTTCCTGTCGTTCGTCAATGCGTGGATCGAACTGGCGGGCATGCTCAACGAGCTGTCACGCAGCATGGGGCAGCCGGATTTCTACCCGTTCGTGCTGCCGGCGGCGGCGATTGCCAAGTTGCACTTCATCCATCTGGTGATCCAGCAGGCGGGCGGCAAGGCGGACGAGGTGTTGCAGGCGCAATAGCAAGTGCTTGAAGCCCTTCATATTTTTAATCTGAAACCAACGGTTGTAACTTCGCTTCAGATAGGTACAATGGCGCGGCTCGCCGACAGGTGAGTGTCGTTATGGTGACCCCATCGGTCCCCCCGCAACGATTACCCGTGAACCTGGTCAGAGCCGGAAGGCAGCAGCCACAGCGGGAACATTGTGTGCCGGGGTGTGGCTGGTGGGGTTACCACCTTAACGAACGAAGAACGCTTCAACAGAACTGCATGGGTTTCGCCCACTGCGGTTTTTTTATGCCCGCGATTTGGGCTTTCACGCCAGCCCCTGTGGGAGCGAGCCTGCTCGCGAAGGCTGCCCCCCGATGCCTGTTCAGTCACCAAGGTTGAACAGTGGCATACTCCACCGTCTTGCTGCGCGCGTCGTTGACAAGTTCGCGCCCTGGCTACGAGGTTGTATGCACCCGGAACATCACGATTTATCCACCGCCGTGTACTTGCCCGTGACGGATGAGACCTGCGCCAGCCTGTTGCAGCCCGATGGCGCAAAAACCCTCGGCGAGTTGACGGATGCGCAGCTGGCCGCCGTGCTGGTCATCCAGAATCTGGCTCAGGCCACCGAAAAGGATCTCACCGCCGCAGCGGCGGAGAAGGTGCTGGCGCGCCTGATCGCCTGGGCGGTCGATGGCGGGGCAGGGCTGCTGTCCGAGGCGCAACGGCTGTTCGACCCGCGCCAGTTGTACTTCGGCCTGAACGCCATCAGGGGATTGAACCTGCGATTGCTGTTGGCCGAAGAGGTGGCGGCGCAGGATTACCTGCTGCCCGATGGCAAGTGGGATGACGAGTTCAAGACGCGCCACCACGCGATCAACAATCCGTTCAGCCAGCAGATGATCAGCCCGGCACACCGCGAGCGCTGGCTCAGCGCCGCGCAGGACAAACTGGTCAGAACCTTCCGCGCCAACCTCGATGAAGACCTGCATGTGCAAGGCTATGCCGGGATCGGCAAAAGCCTCCTGGTCGGTGCCTTGACCGAGTGCCTGGACCCCGGGAAAACCCTGTTGCTGGCACGCACCCCGGAAAAACTCGCGACCCTGTGCCAGCGCATGGGCGTTGTCAGTGAACGCAAGCCCGGCATCACCTTTGAGGCGTTCGCACGCGGGCTGATTTATGGGCGCAAGCCGCAGCCGGCAAGCGCCGCTGGCCGAGTCGCGAGCAAACAGAGTCTGGCGCAGGAGCTGAACATCCTCGGCTTTCGCGAGCATGACGCGCAACGCACCCTGAACGTCTGCCTGGAAACCCTCGAGCGCTATTGCCACTCCCGGGACTACAGCCTGTCGGCGCATCATCTGCCGTATTTCAAACTGTCCTTGTCCGGTCTTGAGTCCAAAGTGCTGCTGGAGTATTCGAGCCGCGTCTGGACTTACCTTGAGGCCAATCCGGCGTGGGGCCGGCAGAGCGGCTTCGAAGCCTTGTTGCTGATCAAGCGGGCAAGCCTTGCGGGCTGCGTGGTGCCGCCGCGTTATACCCACGTGCTGATCGACGAGAGCCAGGACATTCCCGCTTCGCTGCTGCAGATTATCGAGCGTGGCCGACAGGTGCTGATCACGCTGGGCGATGAGTACCAGCACGCCGAGCGCGATCTGGTGAAGAGAAAGCGTGAGGTGCGCCAGAGCGATATCACCTACTCGGTACGCTCGGGTCGTAACGTCGAGCGTCTGGTCAATCCGCTGATTTCCCGGCACTCGGAAAAGAGCAAGGTGCCCTTCGAAGGCGCGCGTGAAGCTGACGTCGGCATCGAGTTTTATCCGCAGGGCTTTGTCCCGCCCGAAGGTTGCGTGGTGCTGACCGCGTCCCCCTGGGACACGATGAAGTGGGCCATGCAACTGCACGATGCCAATTGCCTGTTCAGCTTTGCCGACATGAAAGCCCAGCGCGACCTCGAGCACTTCATGACCAGCGCCATCGAGTTGTTCAAGGTCGATTACTACAGCTCCGCGCACAGTGAGAAGGGGCCGCATCGCTATTTCAGCGACTTGCCCAAGTGGCAGCAGGTGCGCGATGCCAACCAGTTCGACGAGGCGTTTCTGTGGGTCGAGGCCGAGCTGGAGAAGGGCTTCAAGGTCGCTGACCTGACCCGGCTCAACCGAATGATCGGCGGCCCCGGCAAAAGCTGCCTGCTGATGCAGGCGCACGAGGCGGGCGGCATGGAGTTCGACCGCGTTCTGCTGACGCCCGAGCTGCTGACCAACGTGCAGTTCAAGGACGCCTACGCGTTCGATCAGCGGATCTGCGCCGTGTACATCGCCATCTCCCGCGCCCGGCAGCAGCTTTACCTGCCGTACGACGTGGTCGAGTGGATCGAATTTCACGACTACCAGAAATTCCGTGAGTCGCACGGCTACTGAATAACTCTCTGTCGGAAATATCCCCCTGTGGGAGCGGGCTTGCTCGCGAAGGCGGTGTGCCAGTTAACGAATCAGATGACTGACACACCGCCTTCGCGAGCAAGCCCGCTCCCACAATGGGTTATGGGGTGGCTTCAGTGGACCCGGTATACAACCGGATGATGTCATCAATCTCCCCCGACATTTTCATCCGCAACAACGTGCGCAAGATCCGCTGCACCGGCACCTGAGGGTCATTCCTCACGTAGCAGCCCACATGCTGCTCCTGCAGCACCGCGACGCCGTGCAGTTGCTGCCCGGGCAGCAGGCGCTGATTGAACCAGTCCAGTGTCCATTGATTGCTCACCGCATAGCGGTAGCGGCCGGCCAGGAGTTTTTCCAGCACTTGTTCCTGATTACGCGCGTCCTCGCGTTGCAGGCGATCGGCGTCGAACAGCGGTTGCAGGGTCGGATAGGTATAGCCGAGCACGGTGCCGATCGATTGGCGGGGCAGGTCGGCAGGGTCGACGCGGGGCGGCTGAGCGTCGCGGCTGATCAGCAAATCGCGCTGGAACAGCAGCGGAAGGCTCCAGATATAGTCCCCGGACTGATTCGGCAGCCACGATTGTGCGGCATAGCAGCGCACGTCGACTTCGCCGTGCTCCATGGCGTTCTGCACCCGGGCGCGCGGCAGGACGTGGAATTCGGCCGGCACGCCGACCTGCGTCGCAAGGCTGAGCATGATGTCGTGGAGGATGCCCTGGGTCGGGCGGCCATGGTCGATCTGCACCATCGGCATCGCCCAGCTGTCGGCCACGACGAAGCGCAGCGGCGGTTCGGCCGCGCTCACGCTCAGACTGATCCCCAACAAAGCTCCCAAGGCCCAACGCATACATGCTCCGATGAGTCCCGATCACGAGCGAAATTTCCCCGCCAACAGCAGCTTAGCCAGATTAGACGAGCACACCGGATGCAATTTTGCCCTTGCTCCGCTAGCATTAGCCGCTTCAGCTTCCTTCGTTGCGACGGTTTTCGATGAGTTATCAGGTTCTTGCACGTAAATGGCGTCCGCGCTCGTTCCGCGAAATGGTCGGCCAGACCCATGTGCTCAAGGCTCTGATCAATGCCTTGGACAGCCAGCGGCTGCACCACGCGTACCTGTTCACCGGTACCCGCGGGGTCGGTAAGACCACCATTGCGCGGATCATTGCCAAATGCCTGAACTGTGAGACAGGTATCACTTCCAGCCCTTGCGGCGAGTGTTCGGTGTGCCGCGAGATCGACGAAGGCCGCTTCGTCGACCTGATCGAGATCGACGCCGCGAGCCGGACCAAGGTCGAAGACACCCGCGAGCTGCTCGACAACGTGCAGTACGCGCCGAGCCGTGGGCGCTTCAAGGTCTACCTGATCGACGAAGTGCACATGCTCTCCAGCCATTCCTTCAATGCGCTGCTGAAAACCCTCGAAGAGCCGCCGCCGTACGTCAAGTTCATCCTGGCGACCACCGACCCGCAGAAACTTCCGGCAACGATTTTGTCGCGTTGCCTGCAGTTCTCGCTGAAGAACATGACGCCCGAGCGCGTGGTCGAGCATCTGACCCACGTGCTCGGCGCCGAAAACGTGCCGTTCGAAGACGACGCGCTGTGGTTGCTGGGCCGCGCCGCTGACGGCTCGATGCGTGACGCCATGAGCCTGACCGACCAGGCCATCGCCTTCGGTGAAGGCAAGGTATTGGCCGCCGACGTGCGGGCGATGCTCGGCACGCTGGATCACGGCCAGGTCTTCGACGTGCTGCACGCGCTGATCGAGGGTGACGCCAAGGCGTTGCTCGAAGCCGTGCGCCACCTGGCCGAGCAAGGCCCGGACTGGAACGGCGTGCTCTCGGAAATTCTCAACGTGCTGCACCGCGTCGCCATCGCCCAGGCCTTGCCTGAAGGTGTCGACAACGGTCATGGCGACCGTGACCGCGTATTGGCATTGGCTCAGGCGCTGCCGGCCGAAGACGTGCAGTTCTATTACCAGATGGGCCTGATCGGTCGCCGCGACTTGCCGCTGGCGCCGGATCCCCGTGGTGGCTTTGAAATGGTCCTGCTGCGGATGCTGGCCTTCCGGCCGGCGGATACGGCGGACGCCCCGAGGCAACCGCTAAAGCCAGTGGGGATCAGCCAGGCCACAGTTGATTCCGCAAATTCAGTGGCTGCCGCGCCCAAGCCTGCGCCGGTAGTCGCTGCGGCTGTTGCGCCTGCACCGGTTGTTGTTCCAGCACCAACGCCGGCTCCAGAGCCAGCGCCTGTGGTGGCCCATGCGCCAGAACCGGAACCAGAGCCAGTCGCCGCCGAAGCGGTGGTCGACCTGCCGTGGAACGACCCGGTCGAACCCGAGCCAGAACCTGAGCCGGTGCAGCAACCAGCCGTCGAGCCGGTACTGGAAACCGCCAGCGAGCAGCCCGAGTTGCCGCCGATGCCGCTGCCGACCCCGGACAGCGTGGTGCCGGATGCACCGGAGTGGGCCGCTGCGCCGATTCCCGAGCCGTCGGTCGCCGACGTCGATGCCGCCACTCCAGGCATGGACCTCGACGACGAGCCGCCGTTGGACGAAGACTACATCGAGCCGGACATGGATTCGGCCTACAGCTACCTCGACGATCTGGCCAGCGAACACACCGCCGAGCCGGCCCCGGAACCCGAGCCGGAGCCTGCCGCCGCGCCGGCCACCGGTCTCGCGTTGCAATGGCTGGAGCTGTTCCCGCAATTGCCGATCTCGGGCATGACCGGCAGCATCGCCGCCAACTGCACGCTGATCGCGGTCGATGGCGACCACTGGCTGATGCACCTGGACCCGGCGCACAGCGCGCTGTTCAACGCCACGCAACAGCGGCGCCTGAACGATGCGTTGAACCAGTTCCACGGTCGCACGCTGACCCTGACCATCGAGTTGATCAAGCCCGAGCAGGAAACCCCGGCGCAGGCCGCGTCCCGTCGCCGGGCCAACCGTCAGCGCGAGGCGGAAGAATCGATCCACGGTGATCCGTTCATCCAGCAGATGGTCCAGCAGTTCGGTGCAGTGGTGCGACACGATACTATTGAACCTGTCGACGCCTTGGTCGCCCAAGGCTAATAACTGAGGGCGTTCGGCGTTAAGTGCCGGGCGCTGTTTTGATCCAAGTACTTTTGAGGTGATTCCCATGATGAAAGGTGGCATGGCCGGCCTGATGAAGCAGGCACAGCAGATGCAGGAAAAAATGGCCAAGATGCAGGAAGAACTGGCCAACGCCGAAGTCACCGGCAAGGCTGGTGGCGATATGGTCACCGTGGTAATGACCGGTCGTCACGACGTGAAAAGCGTCAGCATCGATCCAAGCCTGGTTGAAGGCCTGAGCGAAGACGACAAGGAAATGCTCGAAGCTGTGGTCGCCGCCGCCGTCAACGACGCCGTGCGCAAGATCGAAGCCAACAGCCAGGAAAAAATGGGCAGCATGACCGCCGGCATGAACCTGCCAGCAGGTATGAAACTGCCATTCTGATTCGCCAATGCGGGTTGGATGAGCTACACAAAATGCCAGGCATCGCGCCTGGCATTTTTGTTTCTGGCTCCTGGAGGTGCGGTGTCTTTGATGCCGCCTTCGCGAGCAGGCTCGCTCCCACATTTGGAATGCATTTCCCTGTGGGAGCGAGCCTGCTCGCGAATGAACTCACCTCGGTACAACTGAATAAACATCGAACGCCCCAATGCCACAAAGGTCTGCTCCCTATACCCCCGAGTTCATCATTCACAGGAGACGCTGACATGTCCGACCCTCTGACCCTCAACCAACGCTTCGTCCTCGCCTCGCGCCCGGTCGGCGCGCCGACTCCGGAAAACTTCCGTCTGGAGCGCGAAGCGTTGCCTGATCTCGAAGACGGCCAGGTGCTGCTGAAAACCCTGTACCTGTCGCTGGACCCGTACATGCGCGGGCGCATGAGCGATGCACCGTCCTACGCCGCGCCGGTACAAATCGGCGAAGTGATGACCGGTGGCGCTGTCAGCCGTGTCGAGAATTCCCGTCATCCGAAATTCCATCAGGGCGATCTGGTGGTCGGCCTCACCGGCTGGCAGAGCCACAGCATCAGCGACGGCCGCAACATCATGCCGATTCCGTCCGGCCTGCCGAGCCCGTCGATGGCCCTCGGTGTACTGGGCATGCCGGGGATGACCGCGTACATGGGGCTGATCGACATCGGTCAGCCGAAAGAAGGCGAGACCCTGGTGGTGGCTGCAGCGTCCGGTGCGGTCGGTTCAGTGGTCGGTCAGGTGGCGAAGATCAAGGGCCTGCGCGCCGTGGGTGTGGCCGGTGGAGCCGACAAATGCAAATACGTGGTCGAGGAATTGGGGTTTGATGCCTGCATCGATCACAAGGCGCCGGACTTTGCCGAACAACTGGCCAAGGCTTGCCCGAATGGCATCGACATCTATTACGAAAACGTCGGCGGGCATGTGTTCGATGCCGTGGTGCCGCTGCTCAACCCCAAGGCGCGGATCCCGCTGTGCGGGCTGATCGCCGGTTACAACGCCACTGAGGTGCCGCATGGCCCGGATCGTCTGCCAATGCTGCAGCGTACGTTGCTGACCAAGCGTGTGCGGATTCAGGGCTTCATCGTGTTTGATGACTACGGCGACCGTCAGCCGGAATTCATCAGCCACATGGTGCCGTGGGTGCGCGACGGCAAGGTCAAATTCCGCGAAGACGTGGTGGAAGGTCTGGAGCAGGCACCCGAGGCGTTCATCGGGCTGCTGGAGGGGCGCAACTTCGGCAAACTGGTGGTGAAGGTTGCCCAGGACTGAGCATTTGACGCTGGCCAGAGGCGCGGGTATAAACCGCGTCTCGTTGTTTTGTCGGACTTTTTACCCATGAGCTTCAGCCCTTTGATTCGCCAACTGATCGACGCCCTGCGCACTTTGCCGGGTGTGGGTCAGAAAACCGCCCAGCGCATGGCGTTGCAGTTGCTCGAGCGTGATCGCAGCGGCGGCACGCGCCTGGCCCAGGCCTTGAGCCAGGCCATGGAAGGGGTGGGTCACTGCCGTCAGTGCCGCACGCTGACCGAAGACGATCTGTGCCCGCAATGCGCCGACACGCGCCGCGACGACACGCTGCTGTGCGTGGTGGAAGGGCCGATGGACGTGTATGCGGTGGAGCAAACGGGTTTCCGTGGGCGCTACTTCGTGCTCAAGGGCCACCTGTCGCCGCTCGACGGCCTGGGGCCGGAGGCCATCGGTATTCCGCAGTTGATGGCGCGTATTGAAGAGGCGGGCAGCTTTACTGAAGTCATCCTCGCCACCAACCCGACGGTGGAAGGTGAGGCGACCGCGCATTACATCGCCCAACTGCTCAGCAACAAGGGCCTGATCGCTTCGCGGATTGCCCATGGCGTGCCGCTGGGTGGGGAGCTGGAGTTGGTGGATGGCGGAACGCTGGCGCATTCGTTCGCCGGGCGTAAACCGATTTCCCTCTGAGTTCAGCGGTGCTTTGACTGGCGCCTTCGCGAGCAAGCCCGCTCCCACATTGGAATGCATTCTCCTGTGGGAGCGGGCTTGCTCGCGAATGGCGCACCTCGGTCTGACTGATACACACAAACATATTGAAAACCAAGCAAGCGCTCGGTTAACGTCGGCCAACCCTTCGATGGAGTTCGCCGATGCCTGCCTTCCAGGAATACTTCGACCCCAGCCACCAAATGGTTCGCGACAGCGTCAGACGTTTCGTCGAGCGCGAGGTCCTGCCGGACATCGATGCGTGGGAAGAAGCCGAAAGCTTTCCCCGTGAGCTGTACCTGAAGGCCGGGGCGGCGGGGATTCTCGGTATCGGTTATCCCGAAGTGCTGGGCGGCAGCCACGAAGGTGATGTGTTCGCCAAGGTTGCCGCCAGCGAAGAACTGATGCGCTGCGGCTCCGGTGGGCTGGTCGCGGGCCTCGGTTCGCTGGATATCGGCCTGCCACCGATCGTCAAATGGGCCCGGCCCGAGGTGCGCGACCGCGTCGTGCCGCAAGTGCTCAGCGGCGAGAAGATCAGCGCGTTGGCGATTACCGAACCCGGCGGCGGATCCGACGTCGCCAACCTGCAGACCCGCGCCGTGCGTGACGGCGAGTTCTACCGGGTCAGCGGTAGCAAAACCTTCATCACCAGCGGCGTGCGTGCCGATTTCTACACTGTCGCGGTGCGCACCGGAGCGCCGGGTTTCGGTGGCATCAGCCTGCTGTTGATCGAGAAGGGCACCCCAGGCTTCACGGTAGGCCGCCAGCTAAAGAAAATGGGCTGGTGGGCCTCGGACACCGCTGAGCTGTTCTTCGACGATTGCAGGGTGCCTGTGGGCAATCTGGTCGGCGCCGAGAACATGGGTTTCGCCTGCATCATGGGCAATTTCCAGAGTGAACGGCTGGCGCTGGCGCTGATGGCCAACATGACCTCGCAGCTCGCGCTCGAAGAGGCGCTGAAGTGGGCGCGTGAGCGTGAGGCGTTCGGCAAACCCATCGGCAAGTTTCAGGTGATCAAGCACCGGCTGGCCGAGATGGCCACGGCGCTGGAAGTATCGCGCGAGTTCACCTACCGCCAGGCGGCGAAAATGGCGGCGGGGCAGAGCGTGATCAAGGAGATTTCCATGGCCAAGAACGTCGCCACGGACACCTCGGACCGGATTACCACCGAGGCAGTGCAGATTCTTGGCGGCCTGGGTTACATGCGCGAAAGCCTGGTGGAGCGGCTGTATCGGGATAACCGCATTCTGTCGATTGGCGGCGGGACGCGGGAGGTGATGAACGAGATTATCAGCAAGCAGATGGGGCTTTAGGTTCTGCGTTGAGGCGGCCGGCCCCTTCGCGAGCAGGCTCGCTCCCACAGGAGAATGCATTCCAAATGTGGGAGCGAGCCTGCTCGCGAAAGCGGTCTGACAGGCGCTACTTACTTATCAGTCAGGGCAAACTGCGTCAGGCAGAAGGTAGGGATGCCCATATCTTCCAGACGCTGCGACCCACCCAACTCCGGCAGATCGATAATCGCCGCCGCCTCATGCACCCGCGCGCCCATGCGGCGGATCAGGTTGGCGGCTGCGATCAGCGTGCCACCGGTGGCAATCAGGTCATCGAACATCACCACCGAATCGCCTTCGCACAGGCTGTCGGCGTGCACTTCGAGGAACGCTTCGCCGTACTCGGTCGCGTAACCTTCGGCCAGCACGTCCGCCGGCAGTTTGCCCTGCTTGCGGAACAGTACCAGCGGCTTGTTCAACTGGTAGGCCAGCACCGAACCGATCAGGAAACCGCGCGCATCCATCGCGCCGATGTGGGTGAAATCGGCTTCCACATAACGGTGGGCGAAGCTGTCCATCACCAGGCGCAGGGCCTTGGGCGACTGGAACAGCGGGGTGATGTCGCGAAAGATCACGCCCGGTTTCGGGAAGTCGATCACGGGGCGGATCAGGGATTTGATGTCGAAGGAGTCGAAGACCATCGTCGAGGTGTCCTGGCAGGGCTGCAAACGGCGCAGTATACCCGCGGCTGAAACGCTTCGCTCAACCGCGGATCGAGATCAGCCTTCGAGCGAGCCGCCGGCCAGGGCGCAGAGCTGGATCGGGTCGAGGATGTGGATCTCTTTGCCCTCGGCGGCGATCAGTTCGTTCTGCTGGAAGCGGGTGAATACCCGTGACACGGTTTCCACCGCCAGGCCCAGATAATTGCCGATTTCATTACGCGACATGCTCAGGCGGAACTGGTTGGCCGAGAACCCGCGAGCCCGGAAGCGGGCCGACAGATTGACCAGGAACGTGGCGATGCGCTCGTCGGCGGTTTTCTTCGACAGCAACAGCATCATTTGCTGGTCATCACGGATCTCGCGGCTCATCACCCGCATCAACTGACGGCGCAGCTGCGGCAGTTGCAGGGCCAGTTCATCAAGGCGTTCGAACGGAATTTCGCAGACCGAGGTGGTCTCCAGGGCCTGGGCCGACACCGGGTGTTTCTCGGTGTCCATGCCGGACAGGCCGACCAGTTCGCTCGGCAGGTGGAAACCGGTGAGCTGTTCTTCGCCGCTGTCGCTCAGGCTGAAGGTTTTCAGGGCGCCGGAGCGTACTGCATAAACGGAATCGAAGGTGTCGCCCTGACGGAACAGGAACTCACCCTTTTTCAACGGGCGGCCACGTTTAACGATTTCGTCCAGCGCATCCATGTCTTCCAGATTCAGAGAAAGTGGCAGGCAGAGAGGGGCCAGGCTGCAATCCTTGCAATGGGCCTGGTTGTGAGCGCGCAGTTTGACTGGCTCGGACATTTCTTAAATCCTTGTGGGAAAACACACATAAGCCGTAAGGGTAACCCACGGGAGGACATTCAGGCCAGTCTGCGGCGAGTTTGTCCCACGGGCGTAAAGCCGCAGGGCAAGTGGCCGATAAACAGGTATCAACACGCATGCAAGGAATCGCTTCGATGGCCGCCATTGACACGCTGAACCCCGGTAACAGCGGCGTTGCGTCTGTGCCGAGCATCGCCAGGACAGACACCGACAGCGAGCAGAATGCCGCCTCTGCGCCGTTGGCAACCCCGACCTTGGTCGAGGGCGTCAAAGTGTCGCTGTCCGGCGCCTCCATCGAAAAATCCTTCAGCGTCGGTGGTGAGAACAGCGACATCGAAGACAGCGGCTTGCCCGAGAATGTCCAGCAGTTGCTGAAGATGATCCGCAAACTGCAAAAAGAGATCGCCGAGAAGAAAGCCCGGATGGCGGCCGTCATGTCCGACAGAACACTGACCAACGAAGCCAAGGTCAATATGCTCGCCGCGCTGCGCGGTGCCATCGCCGCCCTGAATACCGGGCTGATCAGCGCCAATCTGGCCCTGTCCAAAGTCATGGATCAGTCCGGCCTCACCTCCGAGCAGAACCTCAAACTCGGCTCACTGCTGACGAAAAACTAGATCACCCGCGAGAAACGCTGACGGTTCTGCTGTTCCAGATACGCGTCGAACACCATGCACACCGAACGCACCAGCAGACGCCCGGCCGGCAACACCTCGATGCGCTCGCGTTCCAGCGTGATCAATCCATCGTTGGCCATGCCTTGCAGTTGCGGCCACAGCGCGCCGAAGTAACCCTGAAAATCGATGTTGAACGCCTGCTCGATTTCGGCGAATTCCAGGCTGAAATTGCAGATCAGTTGCTGGATCACCGCGCGGCGCAGGCGATCGTCGGCATTGCACACCAGGCCACGGCTGGTCGCCAGTTGCGCGGCGGCGAGGGTGTTCTGGTACTGGTTCAGATCGCTATTGTTCTGGCAGTAGAGATCGCCGATCTGGCTGATCGCCGACACCCCAAGACCAATCAGGTCGCAATGACCGTGGGTGGTGTAGCCCTGAAAGTTGCGCTGCAGGGTCTGTTCTTCCTGGGCAATCGCCAGCTCATCGTCGGGCAGGGCGAAGTGATCCATGCCGATGTAGCGGTAGCCGGCGGCGGTCAGTTGTTCGATGGTGCGCTGAAGCATTTCGAGTTTCTGCGCAGGGCTCGGCAGCTCGTGGCTGTTGATCCGCCGCTGCGGCATGAAGCGCTCCGGCAAGTGCGCATAATTGAACACCGAGAGCCGGTCTGGTTGCAGGCTGATGACTTCCTCGACGGTGCGCGCAAAGTTCTCCGGTGTCTGTTTGGGCAGGCCGTAGATCAGGTCGATGTTGATCGAGCGAAATTGCAGGGTGCGCGCGGCGTCGATCACCGCGCGGGTTTCTTCCAGGCTTTGCAGGCGATTGACCGCCCGTTGCACCGCCGGATCGAGGTCTTGCAAGCCGATGCTGACCCGGTTGAAGCCGAGTTCGCGCAACAGACCCATGGTCGACCAGTCGGCCTCGCGTGGGTCGATCTCGATGCCGTAGTCGCCGGAATCGTCATCCAGCAGATTGAAGTGTTTGCGCAGGTGCGCCATCAACTGCCGCAGTTCGTCGTGGCTGAGAAAGGTCGGAGTGCCGCCGCCGAAGTGCAGTTGCTCGACTTTCTGCGCCGGTTCCAGGTGACAGGCGATCAACTGGATTTCCTGCTCCAGCCGCTGCAGATACGGCTGTGCGCGACCGCGATCCTTGGTGATGACCTTGTTGCAGGCGCAGTAGTAGCAAATGTTCGCGCAGAACGGCACGTGCACATACAGCGACAAGGGGCGCAACGCCTTGCGGCTGTCGCGCAGGGCGTGGAACAGGTCGAAGGTGCCGACCTGGCTGTTGAATTGCACGGCCGTCGGATACGAGGTGTAGCGCGGCCCCGCCAGGTCGTAGCGGCGGATCAGATCAGTGTCCCAACGAATGGCGTCGAGCATGCGGGCATTCCCCCGGATAGGCTGGCAGTGTGGCGAGTCTAGGGGAGGGCGCGGCGGGGCATCTTGATTTGTATCAACGGGGAGGATTCGTATAAGTCACGCGGCCCCATCGCGAGCAGGCTCGCTCCCACAGGAGATTTGTGGCGTACACAAAACCTGTGGGAGCGAGCCTGCTCGCGAAGGCCGCGCCGCCGGTCAGTGGCCCATCAGCCAGTGCTGGTGCGGCCCCGGCAGGGTCCAGATGCCGAACAGGATCACCAGCAGACCGCCGGCCATGCGCACGCTGCGTTTGCGCAGCAGCGCCGTGACCCGCTCGGCGGCGAGGCCGGTGGCCAGCAACACCGGCCAGGTACCGAGCCCGAAGGCGAGCATCAGCAACGCGCTGTCGAGTGCATTGCCCTGGCTGGCCGACCACAGCAATGTGCTGTAAACCAGCCCGCACGGCAGCCAGCCCCAAAGCGCGCCGAGCAATAAAGCGCGGGGCAGGCTCGACACCGGCAACAGCCGATTGGCGACAGGTTGAATGTAGCGCCAGAGACCACGGCCCAGGCTTTCGATGCGTGTCAGGCCGCTCCACCAGCCCGCCAGATACAGGCCCATGGCGATCAGCAGCAAACCCGCAAGCACGCGCATGAACAACGCCGCAGGACTGTTGGCCACCGCCCATCCCGCCAACCCGGTCAGTAGACCGGCCGTGGCATAGCTGAGAATCCGCCCGAGGTTATAGGCCAGCAGCAGACGAAAGCGTCGGCTGCGCTGCTCCTTGGGGATCGCCAGGGTCAGCGCGCCCATCAGGCCGCCGCACATCCCCAGGCAATGCCCGCCACCGAGCAGGCCGAGGATCAGCGCGGAAACCAGCAGCGGCGCCAGCTCAAGCATGGGGTGGCGCCTTGTCCTGCGGTTTGTCGGCTTTGGCTTCGTCCACGGCGGCGGTGTGGTTCGGGTCCTGATCGTCGAACAGGATGCTGTGGGCCGGACCATCAAGATCGTCGTACTGTCCGCTGTCCACCGCCCAGAAAAAGATGTACACGGCGATGGCCACGATCAGCAGGGCGGCCGGGATCATCACGTAAAGAGCTGGCATCGGTACTCCAGGCCCGAGCGGCTCAGGCCGGCAACGGACGGGTTTCTGAACGGGTGCCGGCGACCGGCGCGCTCGGCAGGCGAGTCAAGCGCAGGGCGTTGAGCACCACGGTCAACGAACTGATCGACATGCCGACCGCAGCCCACACCGGGGTGATCCAGCCGAGGGCGGCAAACGGCAACATGAGGCCATTGTACAGCGCCGCCCACAGCAGGTTCTCGATGATTACCCGACGGGTTCTGCGCGCTAAGGTAAAGGCTTGCACCAGCGCGTCGAGGCGGTTGGACAGCAGCACCGCGTCGGCGCTGGTTTTCGCCAGATCGGTGGCCGAACCCATGGCCACGCTGATGTCGGCAGCAGCCAGCACCGGCACGTCGTTCACACCATCGCCGAGCATCAACACCTTGCGTCCTTCTTGATGAAGCTGTTGCAGCACCTGCAATTTGTCGTCCGGACGCAGACCGCCACGGGCCTCGTCGATACCCAGTTCGGCGGCGACACTGGCGACCATCGGCGAGCTGTCGCCAGACAGCAGCAGTGTGCGCCAGCCACGCGCCTTGCACGCGGCGAGCAGGGCGGGCGCATCGTCGCGCAGGCGATCGTCGAGAACGAACCACGCCAGCGCTGCCGAGTCATCACCGAGCAGCAGCCACTGACCCGGTTCATCCGGCATCGCCGGCAGCGGCGAACCGCTGAGGGCGCAGACAAATTCTGCCTGACCGATGCGCAAACGCTGTGTGCCAACCAGCCCTTCGAGGCCAAGTCCCGGCGTGCTGTGCACTTCTTCAGCCGCCAGTGGCGCACGACCGAAGGCGCGGGCAATCGGGTGTTCCGAACGATTTTCCAATGCGGCGGCAAGGCTCAGGCACTGGTCGCTGTTCAGCGTGCCCAGTGGACGGATCGAACGCAAAACCAGCCGCCCCTCGGTGAGCGTGCCGGTCTTGTCGAAAATCACCGTGTCAATCTGGTTCAGGCCTTCCAGTACATGGCCGCGCGTCAGCAACAGGCCGAGTTTGTGCAGGGTGCCAGTGGCGGCGGTCAACGCCGTCGGGGTTGCCAGCGACAGCGCGCAAGGGCAGGTCGCCACCAGCATCGCCAGCACGATCCAGAATGCCCGCGACGCATCCAGCTGCCACCACAACAGGCCGATGGCCGCCGCTGCAATCAGCGACAACAGCAAGAACCACTGCGCCGCGCGGTCGGCGATTTCCGCCAATCGCGGTTTCTCGGCCTGGGCGCGATCAAGCAGACGGACGATGGCCGACAGGCGTGTGTCCTGACCCAGCGCCAGAACCTCGACGGTGAGCGCGCCTTCGACATTCAGCGTGCCAGCGGTGACCGCATCGCCCAGCGTGCGCGGTTGCGGCAGGTATTCGCCGGTCAGCAGCGATTCGTCGATGCTCGACTGGCCATCAAGGATCTTGCCATCCGCCGGCAGGATCGAACCCGGTTGCACCAGCACCCGATCGCCAAGGCGCAATTCGCTGAGCAGAATGCGTTCGCTCTGGCCATCGGCGTCGAGGCGCAGGCACGAGGCCGGCAACAGGTTCACAAGCTGCGCGGTGGCCGCGGCGGTGCGCTCGCGGGCGCGGCGTTCCAGATAGCGCCCGGCGAGCAGGAACAGCGCGAACATCCCGACCGCATCGAAATACAGCTCACCGACGCCGGTGATCGAGGTCCAGATCCCGGCAATGTAGGCGCTGCCGATCGCCAGCGACACCGAGACATCCATGGTCAGGTGGCGGGTGCGCAGATCGCGCATCGCGCCTTTGAAGAACGGCGCGCAGCTGTAGAACACGATCGGTGTGGTCAGGAACAGCGCGACCCAACGCAGGATCGTGTGCAGTTCGGGGCTGAGGTCGATGTTGAATTCCGGCCAGGTCGCCATGGTCGCCATCATTGCCTGAAACCACAGCAGCCCGGCGACACCGAGCTGACGCAACGCGAGACGGTTTTCGCTGGCCAGTTGCTCGCTGGCGCGGTCGGCCTGATAGGGGTGGGCGGCGTAACCGATGTGGCGCAGCTCGGCGAGGATCTGGCTCAGCGGCAATTGTGCGTCGGCCCATTGCACGTGCAGGCGATGGTTGGACAGATTCAGCCGCGCCTCGGCCACTGCCGGCAGGCTGCGCAGGTGTTTCTCGATCAGCCAGCCGCAGGCGGCGCAACTGATGCCTTCCATCAACAGGGTGGTTTCGGCGAGTTCGCCCTCGTGACGGACGAAGGGTTTTTGCACGTCGGCGCGGTCGTACAGCGCCAGTTCATCGGTCAATTGCACCGGCAAGGCTTCGGGATTGGCCGAAGCTTCGCTGCGATGCTGGTAATAGCTTTCCAGACCACCGGCGACGATGGCTTCGGCCACGGCCTGGCAGCCGGGACAGCAGAACTCGCGGGACTCCCCGAGCACGACGGCGGTGAAGCGACTGCATGACGGGACGGGCAGGGCGCAGTGGTAGCATGGGAGTGGGGTGGTCATGGCATCGTTGAGGGGGTAAGCCCTTGCATTGGGGTTGTCCGCTTGCCCTCACCCCAGCCCTCTCCCGGAGGGAGAGGGAGCCGATTGATGGAGGCCGGAAAAGAGGTGCATCCACGGATATCGTCACTGCCATACACAAGGCATGCGAGCGGCCGAAATCAGTCCCCTCTCCCTCCGGGAGAGGGTTAGGGTGAGGGGCTTCTGCAGTTTATTTATTTATCCAGGTCTTCGGCGCCCTGCAGCGGTTCGTCACCGAGCAGCAGATCCTTGTCGTGGCTGACCTGTTCCTCTTCGAACATGCGCCACACGTGGTCGTCCTGCGTGCCCAGCAATTCGACAAAACGTCGGCCTTCGACCTTGTCGCCCAACTGACCGATGTAACGGCCGGTTTCGGTTTCGCTGCGGGTCAGGACGATCTTGCGATCCTTCTCCGGCTGGGTCGGCGAGATCAGGTTCAGTTCCAGAGTTTTCGGCTGGCTGTCACCGCTCAGGCGCAGGTCGACTTCGCCGGTGAGCTCATCCAGATGCACGCTGGCGCGCATCTTCAGCTCCTGCGCCAGCAGCTCGCGATCCAGTGAGCGGTTGATGCCTTTGCCGGCCTCGTAGTAGTTGTCGTTGACCAGGTTGTCCGGGTTGTTCACCGCAATGGTCACCATCGACAGGGTCAAGGTCACCGAACAGGCCAGAATCCCGATGATGATCCATGGCCAAAGGTGCTTGTACCAAGGACTGGCGGCGTTTGCTGCGGGCATGTTCAGTTCTCTCAACGGGTTTGTGGGCCGATGAATCGGCTCTTGGCTTCAACGTGGACGCTATCATCGTCGGCATCTTTGAGGATGAATTTCACCTCGTTGGTGCTCGACGGCAATTGTTCCGGTGCGCTCGACAACTCCACCGGCATGCTGAAGATTTCGCCGGCCGGCACCTTGATCTCGCGTTTGCCTTGCAGGCGCAGATCCGGCAGGCCGGCGGCTTCCAGCACGTAGGTGTGGTCGCGCTGATCCTTGTTCATGATCTTCAGGCTGTAGACGTTTTCGATCCGGCCCTCGGCGTTCTCGCGGTACAGCACGCGGTCCTTGCTGACGTCGAAACCGACCAGCGAGCGCATGAAGAACGCGGTCACCAGCAGGCTGATCATCGCCAGCAGCACCACCGCATAGCCAATCAGGCGTGGCCGCAGTTTATGGGTTTTCTGGCCGGACAGGTTGTGTTCGGTGGTGTAGCTGATGAGGCCGCGCGGGTAGTCCATCTTGTCCATGATCGCGTCGCAGGCGTCGATACACGCGGCGCAACCGATGCACTCGATCTGCAGGCCGTCACGGATGTCGATACCCGTCGGGCATACCTGAACACACATGGTGCAATCGATGCAGTCGCCCAGACCCATGGCCTTGTAGTCGACACCTTTCTTGCGCGGGCCACGGCTTTCGCCGCGACGCGGGTCGTAGGAAACAATCAGGGTGTCCTTGTCGAACATCACGCTCTGGAAACGTGCGTAGGGGCACATGTAGATGCACACCTGCTCGCGCAGCCAGCCGGCGTTGCCGTAGGTGGCGAGGGTGAAGAAACCGACCCAGAAATACGACCAGCCATCGGCCTGACCGGTGAAGAATTCGAACACCAGTTCGCGGATTGGCGAGAAGTAGCCGACGAAGGTCATGCCGGTGACGAAGCCGATCAGCAGCCACAATGAATGCTTGGCGAGCTTGCGCAGGAACTTGTTGCCGCTCATCGGCGCTTTATCGAGCTTGATCCGCTGGTTGCGGTCGCCTTCGGTGACTTTCTCGCACCACATGAAAATCCACGTCCATACGCTTTGCGGACAGGTATAGCCGCACCAGACGCGGCCAGCGTAAACGGTGATGAAGAACAGGCCGAACGCCGCGATGATCAGCAGCCCCGACAGCAGGATGAAGTCCTGCGGCCAGAAGGTCGCACCAAAGATGAAGAACTTGCGTTCCGGCAGGTTCCACCACACCGCCTGATGCCCGCCCCAGTTCAGCCACACCGTACCGAAATACAACAGGAACAGCGCAGCGCCGCCGATCATCCGCAGATTGCGGAACAGGCCGGTGAAAGCACGGGTGTAGATTTTTTCTCGAGAGGCGTAAAGATCGACGCTGTTGTTCGCGTTTTTGCTCGGTGGTGTGACGTCGTGTACCGGAATCTGGTTGCTCATCATTGCATCCCACGGCAGTGGACAAATGCCTCGGTCGATACGTGCCGACCGCGGTCAGAAAGGGGTGTCGCAGTGGCGCAATGATACGCCTGTCGCTCTAACTCAAGGGTGCGACCTTTGGTCGCGTTGGGGAAAAAGCATTATTGGTGTAGCGAATGCAGCAAAGCCTGATGCAGATCAATTGACTTGTTGAGTATGGACGGTTTTGGGGTGGCGGCTAATTCAATGTTCCCATGGGTTGATCAGGGCGACGCCGCTCAAGCGGAAATCACCGACATTGCGCGTGACCACCGTGAGTCCATGCACCAGGGCCGTGGCAGCGATCAATGCATCGCTTTCATTGGCCTGGTCGGGTACATGCAGGCTGGCACAACGCAGTGCCACCGCGGCATCAACCGGCAGGATTCGGGCTTCGAATGCCGGAATGACGTGACGCGTCAGCCAACTGCGCAACAGCTTTCCTTGAGCAGGATCACGCCGTTCCATTCGCAGTACTCCGGTTTCCAGTTCTTTCAAAGTAATGGCGGAAATGTACAGGCGCGGGGCGATGACGCCTTTGGCCCAACTGACCACATTGGCATCGGCCTGCGGCTTGCGAAGTTCGGAAATCACATTGGTGTCGAGTAAATACATCAGGACAGATCCACGGGACGATGAATGATGACTGCGCGCTCGGTTTCGAAATCGATGTCGGCAGCCTCCGGCATGACCAACAAATCGACAATGCTCGTGTTTGCGCCGCTCAGTTTCTGATATTCCTCAATGCTCAACAGGACATGAGAGGCCTTGCCACGGTCGGTGATGATCACTGGACCCAGACGCGCAGCCTTTTTGGCGCTGCTGGTGTCCTGATTGAATTCACGGCTGGAGATGGTGGTGATTGCCATCATGGTTGACCTCTCGCAAAACAGATGTAGCAACGTTACTACTTCGCCTTGGGGGCGGCAATCAAGGAAGACAGAACTCAGCCGTCCGTGGGTCGGTCCGTGGCTGGCATAGTCGAGCCAGCCTCGCAAAAGGCGCAGGCCGGCTCGGATTGATTCAGACGTGGCTTCAATACTCAGGGAAGTCTGCCGCCGCCCAGGCTCTCGAGACTGCCGGTATTTCTGTGGGGCTTTGTGGTGCTTCTGGAGTCGGGTTGCAACGGATTACCCAGTGTCACGGCAATCGATTCCACGGGGTGGTTCGATGGATCGATTGTCTGATCGTTGTCTGTGAGTTTCTGATCAACCGGGAGAGGGTTTTTGCTGTCATTCAACATAGCGGCTTCATCCTTGAAGTGGCTCCGATGAGGGTCAACGGGCTGTGGACGACCCTACAGAGCATAGCGAATCGAGTCCATCAGGCATGTGTCTCAAAGTATTAATTTCGAAGGCGATTTCAATATTCCAGAAATATAATTAGTTAATTGATGGGTTTTGCTTTCTTGTTTTTTTCGAATAGCTTAGTGGCTGTTCTGCAGCGTGCTAGTTGCATGTTTATGTTTTGAAATTTAACGAAATAATGGAGTGTTATGAAAACCAAGGAAGTTAAAAAGCTTTTCGCTTGTCTGTGTCTGGTGTCCCTGACTTCTCTCACCAGTGCCAATGAAGGTATGCCGCAGCACATGGTATTTGCATCAGACCCGCAATACCCGTGGACAGAAAAGTCGGACAGTGGCGAGGATGAATCGAGCGCGGATTTCGAAAAACGCGCGAAATGGCTGGTGGAAACCCAGTTCGCGAGCATTGCCCAGTTCCGCACCGAGATGGGCGGGCAGGCTGCGGTGCCATTGATGATCAACGGTGACATGACCGCGTTTGGCCACGGCTGGCAGCGCTCTTTCATCGGTTCGATGCTTAAGAAACACTTTGGCGATCACGTGCTCTACGGATTGGGCAATCACGACTACCAGAACAACGTGAATGACTGTTTCAGTGAAAGTTGCGCAGCGGGCAGTATTGTTGATTACCGTGATCATCATGTCGGTAAAGTCGATGAATTTGATCTGGAAGTCACCGGCAGCTTTGTGAATAAACACTATCTGGGTAGTCTGGCTTATTCAAAGAATGTGGGTGAAGTGCATCTGGTGCAGTTGAACAATGAACCCACTTATGCGGTGAAGATTTCTCACGCGTTGAATCCGACCACATTCGATATCACGGCGTCGCTGGACTGGCTGGAAAATGATTTGCGAATAGCGCGAGCGCAGGGCTACGCGATCATTATCAACATGCACAAGCCCTATGAGTGGAAAGGCAGTTGGGATCAAGAGAAGCGCTTTCGCGAAATGATTGAAAAGTATCAGGTGACGGCGATGTTCGCCGGCCACTTCCACGACGAGGGTGGTAGCCAAACCTATATGGGGAGCGTGCCGATGTTTCTCAGCGGTTCAGCTTCTCAGCAGACGTACCTGACCGCCACTTTTTCCAAGGATCGCAAGCAATTGGAGGTGAGTCTGGTCGAGGACAATCAGTGGCGCAAACGTACGCCGGTGGCCACCGTGCCGGTGAAGTCGATCTGGGCCAGTAACCCATAAAAAAATCCCCCGCCAGAGCACTGGCGGGGGATTCTTCATTACATCAAGCCCTGGCCTTATTGCGCCTCGGCCTCCGGCGCTTTTTCACCGTGGGACAGGCTGTACACGTACGCTGCCAGCAGGTGCACCTTGTCATTGCCTTGCAGTTGTTCCTGCGCCGGCATCTGGCCCTGACGGCCGTAACGGATGGTCTGCTGCAGTTGGGCGAAGCTCGAACCGTAGATGAACGCGGCCGGGTGGGTCAGGTCAGGCGCGCCCATGGCCGGGGTGCCTTTGCCTGCTGGACCGTGGCAGGCCACGCAGTTGGCGGCGAACAGTTTCTGGCCGTTGGCCGGGTCAGCCTTGGTGCCTTCCGGCAGTTTGCGGCCATCGAGCTGGGTCACCACGAAGGCTGCGACATCGGCTACGCCTTGTTCGCCAATGACTTCGGCCCAGGCCGGCATCACCGCGTGTCGACCGCCCATGATGGTGGTCTTGATGGTTTCCGGCTCGCCGCCCCAGCGCCAGTCGGCGTCGGTCAGGTTCGGGAAGCCATAGGCGCCCTTGGCGTCGGAACCGTGGCATACCGAACAGTTGGAGGCGAACAGACGGCCGCCCATCTTCAGTGCTTGCGGATCCTTGGCCACTTCTTCGATTGGCATCGCCGCGAACTTGGCGAAGATCGGACCGAACTTGGCGTCCGAGCGGGCCATTTCCTTTTCCCACTCATGCACGCCGGTCCAGCCGGTCTGGCCGTTGGCGAACGCGGTCTGCTTGTCGTTATCGAGGTAGTTGTAGCCCGGCAGCAGGCCTTTCCAGTTGCCCAGGCCCGGGTACAGCACCAGATAACCCAGGGCGAACACGATGGTGCCCACGAACAGCATGAACCACCATTTCGGCAGTGGGTTGTCGTACTCCTCGATCCCGTCGAAGGAGTGGCCGACCGTTTCGTCCGTCTGTTCGCTGCGCTGGCCCTTGCGGGTCGACAGCAGCAGCCAGGTCAGGGCGAAGATCGTACCGAGACTGAGGACTGTGACGTACAGACTCCAGAATGTAGTCATTCTTTGTTACTCCTAGAAGCTTGCTCGACGTGCTTGATGGCTTCGGGATCATCCGCAAAAGGCAGCAAGGTTGCGTCTTCAAACTCCGACTTGCGCTTGGGGCTGAATACCCACAACGCCAAACCGATGAAGGCCACCATCACGACGACGGTGCCCAGGCCGCGAATCATCCCGATATCCATGAAGAATCACCGTTTGCTTTTGATGATGGTGCCCAGGCCCTGAAGGTAGGCCACCAGCGCGTCCATTTCGGTTTTGCCCTTCACGGCATCTTTTGCACCGGCGATGTCTTCGTCGGTGTAAGGGACGCCGAGCGTGCGCAACACTTCCATTTTCTTGGCCGTGTCTTTGCCGTCGAGCTTGTTTTCCACGAGGAACGGGTAAGCCGGCATTTTCGACTCAGGTACCACGTTGCGCGGGTTGTACAGGTGCGCACGCTGCCAGTCATCGGAGTAACGACCGCCCACGCGAGCCAGATCCGGGCCGGTCCGTTTGGAACCCCACAGGAACGGGTGGTCCCAGACGCTTTCACCGGCGACCGAGTAGTGGCCGTAGCGTTCGGTTTCAGCGCGGAACGGACGGATCATCTGCGAGTGGCAGCCGACACAACCGTTGGCGATATAGACGTCGCGGCCTTCCAGTTCCAGTGCCGAACGCGGCTTCATGCCTTCGACCGGCTTGTTGGTGACGTCCTGGAAGAACAGCGGAACGATCTGGGTCAGGCCGCCAATGCTGACGGCGATGACCATGAAGAAGGCCAGCAGGCCAATGTTCTTCTCGACAGCTTCATGCTTCATCAGTGAGCTCCAACAACAGCGATCTGGGCGGCGGCTTCGGCTTCAGCCGCGTTCGAGGCGCGCACGGTGCGCCAGACGTTGTAAGCCATCAGGAACATGCCGCTGGCGAAGAAAGCACCGCCCAGGGCACGGACGATGTAGCCCGGGTGGCTGGCCTGCAGCGCTTCGACGAACGAGTAGGTGAGGGTGCCGTCATCGTTGATTGCACGCCACATCAGACCCTGAGTGATGCCGTTGACCCACATCGAGGCGATGTACAGCACGGTACCGATGGTTGCGAGCCAGAAGTGCGCGTTGATCAGGCCGACGCTGTGCATCTGCGCACGACCGAACAGTTTCGGGATCATGTGGTAGATCGCGCCGATCGAAATCATTGCCACCCAACCCAAAGCGCCGGCGTGGACGTGGCCGATGGTCCAGTCGGTGTAGTGCGAGAGCGAGTTGACGGTCTTGATCGCCATCATCGGACCTTCGAAGGTCGACATGCCGTAGAACGCCAGCGACACCACGAGGAAGCGCAGGATCGGGTCGGTGCGCAGCTTATGCCAGGCGCCCGAGAGGGTCATCATGCCGTTGATCATGCCGCCCCAGCTTGGCGCCAGCAGGATGATCGACATCGCCATGCCCAGCGACTGTGCCCAGTCCGGCAGTGCGGTGTAGTGCAGGTGGTGCGGACCGGCCCAGATGTACAGGGTGATCAGCGCCCAGAAGTGCACGATCGACAGGCGATACGAGTAGATCGGACGCTCGGCCTGCTTCGGCACGAAGTAGTACATCATCCCGAGGAAGCCGGTGGTCAGGAAGAAGCCCACGGCGTTGTGGCCGTACCACCACTGGATCATCGCGTCGGTCGCGCCCGAATAGGCGGAGTAGGACTTGAAGAAACTCACCGGCAGGGAGGCGTGGTTGACGATGTGCAGCATTGCGGTCACGACGATGAACGCGCCGTAGAACCAGTTACCGACATAGATGTGTTTGGTCTTGCGCTTGGTGATGGTGCCGAAGAACACCAGCCCGTAGGAGACCCAGACAATGGCCAGCAGAATGGCGAGCGGCCATTCCAGTTCGGCGTATTCCTTGGTGGTGGTGTAACCCAGCGGCAAGGTAATGATGGCGCCGACGATGACCGCCTGCCAGCCCCAGAAGGTGAAGGCGGCAAGGCTGTCGGAGATCAGTCGCGTCTGGCAGGTTCGCTGCACGACATAGTAGGAAGTGGCAAACAGTGCACAACCACCGAAGGCGAAAATCACCAGGTTTGTGTGCAACGGGCGCAGGCGTCCAAAGCTCGTCCACGGCAGACCGAAGTTCAACTCCGGCCAGACCAGTTGCGAGGCGATGAAGACACCGAGCCCCATGCCAAGGATCCCCCAGACCACCGTCATGATGGCGAACTGGCGGACTACCTTATAGTTATAAGCAGTCGGACTGATTGCTGTGCTCATTCTAAGGTTCCACGGTTTGGGTGTTTTATTAGGATTAAAATCGGCCGCAAGTATGCAGAGAGCAGGGGGTCATTGCAACGCGCCATGACCTGGGTCAATGCTTTCCAACGCTGATTCTGCGGCCTTTCCATACGCCGCGTAAGGTCAAAATTGGCCTCGGACAAAATGTCGCAGCGGACGAAAAAAGCGAGGGGATCAGGTCGCTTGTAACGGGGTGTGTTCAAACGCTCAGTTCGGGTGACGGACGGTAAATGGCACGACAGCCGGTATCTACCGGCGTTTGCGGCCACATCAGTCAGCCGGTTCGCAGAACACAGCAGTCAGCGTTGACCTGGAACCAGCACAAGCCAGTCCGCATCGAGCAAGCGTAGACCCGAATCCGGGGAACCGAAAGGAGAGGGTGTGACGGGGTGCGACAATGCGTCGCAAAGGGGCGGGATGCTGCCGCACCGAGAATGGTGCGGCAGAGGTGTGTGCAATGATTACTATTTGTTGTCTTCAGTAATCAGCTTATCTGTATTCAATCCATGGCTCAGGCTGTACACATAGGCAGCTAGCAATTGCACTTTATCGTTGCCCAGCAGTTCGTTCTGCGCTGGCATGTGGCCCTGGCGACCGTGGCGTATGGTCTGCTCAAGCTGTGTCAGGCTGGTGCCGTAGATAAATCCGGCCGGGTGCGTCAGATTCGGCGCACCCATGGCTTCAGTGCCGTGGCCGGTTGCCCCATGACAGGCTACGCAGGTGGTGCTGAACGCTTGCTGTCCGGCTTGCAGGTCAGCCTTGCTGTCGGCAGGCAGCGGCAGGCCCGCGAGTTCGTGACGCACATACGCCGCGACGTTCTTCACCCCGGCTTCGCCGAGCACTTCGCCCCAGGCCGGCATCGCCGCCATCCGCCCACCCATGATGGTGGTCTTGATGGTCTCGGCGTCACCGCCCCAGCGCCAGTCCTTGTCGGCTAGGTTAGGGAAGCCGAAAGCGCCTTTGGCGTCGGAGCCGTGGCACACCGAGCAGTTGGAGGCGAACAACCGGCCACCCATTTTCAGCGCCTGCGGATCCTTCGCTACTTCCTCCACCGGCATGGCGGCGAATTTGGCGAAGATCGGCCCGAATTTGGCGTCGGCCTTGTTCATTTCCTTTTCCCACTCGTGCACGCCGGTCCAGCCGTCCTCGTAGCCGGGCAGAATACCTTTCCAGTTGCCGAGGCCCGGATACAGGATCAGATAGCCCACGGAAAACACCAGCGTGCCGGCGAACAGCATGAACCACCACTGCGGCAGCGGGTTGTCGTACTCCTCGATGCCGTCGAAGCTGTGGCCCATGGTCTGGTCGACGCTGCCCTTGGTCTCGCCCCGGCGGGTGCCGATCAGCAGCCAGGTCAGGCCGATCAGGCTGCCGATGGTCAGTACGCAGATCCACGTACTCCAGAAGGTGGTCATGGCCGGGTACTCCTTGTTTCAGGTGCTTGGGTAATGTCGGGTTGCGGCTCGTCGGCGAACGGCAGCAGGCGCGCTTCGGCGAATTCCGGGGTGCGCTTGCGGTTGAACACCCACAAGGTCAGACCGACGAAGGCGACGAACACCACGACCGTGCCGAGGCCACGTATGAGGCCTGTGCTCATTTCAATGACCATGGCTCACCTCTTGCTCTTGATCGCAGTGCCGAGCACTTGCAGGTAGGAGACGAGGGCGTCCATTTCGGTCTTGCCCTTGAGGCTGGCGACCGCGCCGCTGATGTCGTCGTCGGTGTACGGCACGCCGAGGGTGCGCATGGTCTTGAGCTTGGTTTCGGTGTGGCTGCTGTCGACCGCTTGCGTCACCAGCCACGGGTAGGCCGGCATTTTCGACTCCGGTACCACGTTGCGCGGGTTGTACAGGTGCGCGCGGTGCCAGTCGTCCGAGTAACGCGCGCCGACCCGGGCCAGGTCTGGCCCGGTACGCTTGGAACCCCAGAGGAATGGGTGATCCCATACGCTCTCACCGGCCACCGAGTAGTGCCCGTAGCGTTCGGTTTCGGCGCGGAACGGGCGGATCATCTGCGAGTGGCAGCCGACGCAGCCTTCGCGGATGTAGATATCGCGGCCTTCCAGTTGCAGCGCGGTGTAGGGCTTCATGCCTTCCACCGGTTTGTTGGTGACGTCCTGGAAGAACAGCGGGACGATCTGGGTCAGGCCGCCGATGCTCACGGCGAACACCATCAGCAGCATCAGCAGGCCGACGTTCTTTTCAATCGTTTCGTGTTTCATGGCGGACTCCTCAGGCCATCTGCGCGGCAGCAACGACGTCAGCAGGCTGCGAGGCCCGCACGGTGCGCCAGGTGTTGTAAGCCATCAGGAACATGCCGCTGAGGAAGATCGCCCCACCCACCAGACGCACGATGAAGCCAGGGTGGCTGGCCACCAGGGTTTCGACGAAGGAGTAAGTCAGCGTGCCGTCCTCGTTGACTGCGCGCCACATCAGGCCCTGGGCGATGCCGTTGACCCACATCGAGGCGATGTAGAGCACGGTGCCGATGGTCGCGAGCCAGAAGTGCGCGTTGATCAGGCCGATGCTGTGCATCTGCTCTTTGCCGAAGACTTTCGGGATCATGTGGTAAAGCGCGCCGATCGAGATCATCGCCACCCAGCCGAGGGCGCCGGCGTGTACGTGGCCGATGGTCCAGTCGGTGTAGTGGGAGAGGGCGTTGACGGTCTTGATTGCCATCATCGGACCTTCGAAGGTCGACATGCCGTAGAACGCCAGCGACACCACGAGGAAGCGCAGGATCGGGTCGCTGCGCAGCTTATGCCAGGCGCCCGAGAGGGTCATCATGCCGTTGATCATGCCGCCCCAGCTCGGTGCCAGCAGAATCAGCGACATCACCATCCCCAGCGACTGTGCCCAGTCCGGCAGCGCGGTGTAGTGCAGGTGGTGGGGGCCGGCCCAGATGTACAGGGTGATCAGCGCCCAGAAGTGCACGATCGACAGGCGATACGAATACACCGGACGTTCGGCCTGTTTCGGCACGAAGTAGTACATCATCCCGAGGAAACCGGCGGTGAGGAAAAAGCCCACGGCGTTGTGGCCGTACCACCATTGCACCATCGCGTCGGTTGCACCGGCGTACACCGAGTAGGACTTGGTCAGGCTCACCGGCAACTCAAGGTTGTTGACGATGTGCAGGATCGCCACGGTGATGATGAACGCGCCGAAGAACCAGTTGCCGACGTAGATGTGCTTGGTCTTGCGCTGCATGATCGTGCCGAAGAACACGATGGCGTAGGCGACCCAGACGATGGTGATCAGAATGTCGATCGGCCATTCCAGCTCGGCGTATTCCTTGGAGCTGGTGTAACCCAGTGGCAGGCTGATCGCCGCCAATAGAATCACCAGTTGCCAGCCCCAGAAGCAGAACGCGGCGATTTTCGGTGCGAACAATTGCGTCTGGCAGGTGCGCTGCACCGAGTAGAACGAACTGGCGAACAAGGCACAGCCGCCGAACGCGAAGATCACCGCGTTGGTGTGCAGCGGGCGCAGGCGGCCGAAACTGGTCCAGGGCAAATTGAAGTTGAGTTCCGGCCAGACCAATTGGGCCGCGAGAAAAACCCCGAGCCCCATGCCGACGATGCCCCACACCACCGTCATAATGGCGAATTGGCGGACCACCTTGTAGTTGTAGGCGGTACTGATAGAAGTGTTCATGGTTCCCCATCCACGGTTCAGCCGAAGTGAGCGCGCGCAGAAAACGCCGCGAATCCTTCGCCTGGAGTTATAGGCAGACTAAAAGCGAGGCAAGCATGGACAAACAGCACAAGGCCAGTATTGACGGGGATCAATGGGCGCAGTGCGTGCGGGATCATGGGTGGTTGTGGGATGCCGCGTCGGGCGAGGCTTCGGCGACTTTGATCCTGGCGCATGGGGCAGGGGCGCCGATGGACAGTGAGTGGATGACGGATATGGCTGGGCGCCTTGCTGCACTTGGGGTGAATGTGTTGCGGTTTGAGTTTCCGTATATGGCGCAGCGGCGGGTGGATGGCAGTAAACGGCCGCCTAATCCGGCGCCGAAACTGCTTGAGTGCTGGCGCGAAGTGTTCGCTGAAGTGCGACGTCATGTCGCTGGGACTTTGGCCATCGGTGGTAAGTCCATGGGCGGGCGGATGGCCAGTCTTTTAGCTGACGAGTTGGGCGCCGATGCGCTTGTCTGTCTTGGATATCCGTTTTATGCGGTTGGGAAACCTGAGAAACCGCGGGTTGAGCATTTGGCTTCTTTGCGGACTCGGACGTTGATTGTTCAGGGCGAGCGGGATGCTCTCGGAAATCGGGACGCTGTCGAGGCTTACGATCTATCGCCGAGTATTGAGGTGTTTTGGTTAGCCTCTGGGGATCATGATTTGAAGCCGCTCAAGGTTTCCGGGTTTACGCATTCGGACCATTTGGCTTCGGCGGTGGAGAAGGTTGCCGGGTTTCTTCGTTGAGGTTTGGTTGGGGGGTATATCCGTTGCTGCGGTAACGGCGACTTAGGGTTTCGCCCTTACGGCGACTCACTTTTTTTACAAGCGCCTAAAAAAAGTAAGCAAAAAAACGCTTGCTCCTACGTTCGGCCCGCTCGCTGGGGCTCGGGGTTCCTTCGCTCCGGGATCCATCCGGGCGCAGCGCCTACGGTTTGCTTCGCTGCACCTCCTCTCGCTGTGTTTGGCTTCGCCAAACGGTCGCTGCGCTCCCACCCCCGGATGAATCCCTCCGCTCAGCCTTCCGATGTCGCCTGTGGATCAAGATCAAAAGCGGTACTCGAGCTAACGCTCATCGTGTTGAGTGGTGAGGAGCAAGAGCGGTGCGCGTTCTGCTCTTGCTTTTGTGTGGGAACCCGCCTGCTGGCGATGGCGGCCTGACAGCCGACCAATTCCTTACTGAAGTACCCGGCCCTACTGTGGGAGCGAGCCTGCTCGCGAAAGCTGTCTTCCAAGCGCCATCCATTTCAAACAAGCAATAAACCCCGGAGGCTTTCGCTAACCGGTTTTTCACGATCAAAAGATCGCAGCCTGCGGCAGCTTCAAGGAGTCATTCTTGCAAATTACATTGAAGGGGTACTCCTCCGGAGTTGCAGCGAGCACCCCTGCCAGATCTAGCCAGCATCCGACGGTCTCAGTCTCGTCATGGTGAAAGTCCCCTTGGGATTCAGGCGATAGCGATGACTTTTGAACACGGCCTCGAATGATCCCGTAGCGATATCCGTTTCAGCATCATATTTAACGCTGAGGATCGCCGAGTCGGCGTCCACCGAAGCCATTCCGATAAATCCCGGCGGCGCAGGGATCCAATGGCTGTGGACAAATGTCAGCCCGTCGTCGAGGTTATAGACGCCCGTGAGTGCCTCATCGGATTGGTAGGGCAGCGTCATGGAGAACGAAAAATAGCTTTCATCGTCGAAATTTCCTGTTCCACCACTGATGGACCAATACCGCTGACCCAAGAACTCGTCCTGATAGAAAGATCTGAATTTCGCTGTGTTCCGTTTACCGCCCAATCTCCATTGAAACCTGTCATCACTGACGAGTGGTTTTTTCGGGAGAAACATAACGTGAGTGGTCATTGTTAAACCTGCCTTTTCGAGTAAGAGGAGGTGTTACAACCGACTGCAATTACGATTTCTCTTGATACCCGCTCGGATAACGGTGCGTCTACTGTCAGATCTGACAGGTGCACAAGCAAAAAAAACCCGGAAGCTTTCGCTGTCCGGGTTTTTTGCGGGGAGACCAGCAAGAGTTTTGCTTTTAGCGGTTAAACCGCTCCACCAACGAATACTGAGTATTCGCCGTCTTGGTCAGCTCTTCACTCAGCAACGCCGAGTTATGCGCCTGTTCCGAGGTCTGATCCGCCAGTTCCGAAATGTTGCTGATGTTGCGGCTGATCTCTTCAGCCACCGCACTTTGCTCTTCGGTCGCCGCGGCGATCTGGGTGGTCATGTCGGTGATGTTGGCCACTGCTTCGCTGATGCCGACCAGTGCCTGATCCGCTTCCAGTACCCGCGCCACACCTTCTTCCGCCTGGCGATGGCCGGCTTCCATGGTTTGCACGGCGCTGGACGCGGTCTGTTGCAGCTTGGCGATCAGGGCGTGGATCTGGCCGGTGGATTCGCTGGTACGTTGCGCCAGTTGGCGCACTTCGTCAGCTACCACGGCGAAGCCACGGCCCATCTCGCCGGCACGTGCTGCTTCGATGGCGGCGTTGAGCGCGAGCAGGTTGGTCTGGTCGGCGATGCCTTTGATCACGTCGACCACGCCGCCGATTTCGTCGCTGTCCTTGGCCAGTTGGGTGACGGTCAGGCCGGTTTCGCCGACCACCACCGACAGGCGCTGGATGGCTTCGCGGGTTTCCCCGGCGATGTCGCGGCCGCGACCGGTCAGGCGATTGGCTTCCTGGGTGGCGTCGGCTGTGCGCTGTACGTGGCTGGCCACTTCCTGCGTGGTGGCGGCCATCTGGTTGACGGCGGTGGCGACCTGTTCGGTTTCCACGCGCTGGCGCTCCAGACCGCTGGAGCTGTTGTGCGCCAGGGCGTCGGACTGTTTGGCCTGATCGGTCAGGTGCTCGGCAGTGTCCTGCAGACGGGTCAGGCAGGTTTTCAGGCGCGCTTCCTGGCTGAGGATCGACATTTCCAGACGCGCCTGCGCGCCACGGCTGTCGGTGTACATCTGCGCGATCAGCGGGTCGGAAGTGGTCTGCTCGGCCAGGCGCAGCAGGCGCTTGAGCCCGCGTTGCTGCCATTGCAGACCCATCAGGCCCAGCGGCACCGAGAGGCCCGCTGCCAGGGCGAAGCCCCAGTGCGAGTTCAGGGTTGCGCCGATCACGAAGCTCAACTGGCTGACCAGTATGAATGGCAGCCAGTCCTGCAGCACCGGCAGCCATTTGTCGCTGGAAGGAATTGCCGACTTGCCCTGGTTGATGCGTTGGTAGAGCGCTTCGGCACGGCGGATCTGTTCGGCGGTGGGTTTGATCCGCACCGACTCGTAACCGATCACCTGATTGCCGTCGAACACCGGTGTCACGTAGGCATTCACCCAGTAGTGGTCACCGGATTTGCAGCGATTCTTGACAATGCCCATCCATGGCAAGCCTTGTTTCAGTGTGCCCCACATGTGCGAAAACACCGCAGCCGGGACGTCAGGGTGACGAACCAGGTTGTGCGGCGCACGGATCAGCTCTTCACGCGAAAACCCGCTGATTTCGACGAAAGCGTCGTTGCAGTAAGTGATCACGCCTTTAGCGTCGGTTGTGGAAATCAACCGCTGCTGAGCCGGGAAAGTCCGTTCGCGTTGTGTAATGGGCTGGTTATTACGCATGGTTTTTCAATCCGCAAGGCTTTGAAAGGTTGTCGGCGCTGTCAGGAAATTATTGAAGTTTTTTTTCAGATATAAGTACGGCGTCGCAAAACCGCTCTTGCTTCAACCGGCCAGCATCGGATAGGTGAACAGCGCAAAATGCAGCAGGTTCAGCCCGAAATGTGTGGCGATCGCCGCCGCAAGGCCACCGAAACGGTAGGCCAGACCATAGCCGACACCCGCCAGACCCGCCAGCAACACCCAGTGCCAGCCGGCACCCACATGCGCCAGGGCAAAGATCAGCGACGCCAGCAGCAGAGCGAGGTTGTCGCCGTGCGGCAGGTGCTTGAACAGGCGGCTCAAACCGCCCTGTATATAGCCGCGAAACAGCGCTTCCTCGACCAGCGTCACCAACAGCAGATTGTTCAGCAGCCACAGCCATGCCTGATCAGGCCACTTCGGCGCCCAGGCAATCATGCCGAACAACAGTGCGCCGCCCAGCGCCAGGACGGCGCTCAAGGTCAGGGCGAGGACGCTGGCGTACACCGTCGGACGCAGCGAGCGTGCCGCGACAATCCACGGGCAGGCGAGCAACAGCCAGAAGCCGATCAAGGGTTTGTCCAGATTCAGGTACATCGCAAACGGCACGGCGTCGTCGGTAAAACGCAGCGGGGCGATGGCCCGGCCGTTGGCGAATCCCGGCAACCAGTGCAGCGCCAGCGACAGCGCGAGGAAGATGAACACGGCATGCCCCAACAGGCGCGCCACCGGCACCTGCTGTTGGCGCACGGCGAAACCGGTCAACAGCAATAGTCCCACGGAGATCAGCGCGAGCCAGCCGAGTTGGCCAAAGCTTAACGCCAATCCATAACCGAGGCTGAGAAGTGCCAGATAGAGCCATGGCAACGCCTTCATCGAAAGTCCTTGTGCAGAATTTTGTGGAAGGGCTTTCTACACGGGTGAGGGCGTCGGGACAAGTAAAGCTGTGGCGGGATGCGGGGACAGGCTCCCAACCTGAGGCTATCCACAAAACCCATTGTGGGAGCGGGCTTGCTCGCGAATGTGGTGTGTCAGGCGATAACAATCTCGACGGATACACCGAATTCGCGAGCAAGCCCGCTCTCACAGTAGATCTGTGTGTGGCTGAGGAATCAGCGCAGATCGAGTTTCGCCGCCGCGCGCTCGGTGATTTCCGTGCGCAGTTTCAACGAAGGCGCTGCACGGTGCCGAGCCTCATCGACGACAGCACTCGGCGCCGTCTGCGGACTGCCCGATTCAAACGGCGGTGCCGGCGCATATTCCAGTTGCAGCTGAATCAACTGCGCCGCCTCGGCTCCCACCAGTTCGGCGGCCAGCACCAGCGCAAAGTCGATGCCTGCGGTAATGCCGCCACCGGTAAACAGATTGCCGTCGCGTACCACCCGGTCCTGCACCGCCATCGCGCCGAGTTTCGGCAGCAGTTCGTGATAGGCCCAGTGGGTGGTCGCGCGTTTGCCTTTCAACAGTCCCGCCGCGCCCAGCACCAGCGAACCGGTGCATACCGACGTCACATACCTGGCCTGCGCTGCCTGACGCTTGATGAACCCCAGCGTCTGCTCATCTTCCATCAGCGGCCCGACCCCGGCGCCGCCGGGTATGCAGATCACATCCAGATTCGGGCAGTCGTCGAAGGTGGTGGTCGGTTTCAACAGCAGGCCGGTGCTGGCGGTGATCGGCACCAGATCTTTCCAGATTAGATGCACCTGCACGTCCGGCAGCGAGGCCAGTACGTCATAGGGACCGGTCAGGTCGAGTTGCTGCACCTGCGGAAACAACAGAAAACCGATCTGCAACGTCATGGGGTTTTTCTCCATTTGAGGGGTGGACGGCCTCACTGTAGGCGCGTAGGTTCTGGCGTATACGCCAATAACCCCACGAATTACGCCAAATGCCCAAAGTCATCCATGTACTCGCGTTTGCCAACATGCAGATTCTCGATGTCACCGGCCCTCTGCAAGTATTCGCCTCGGCCAACGACATCGCCCGCCAACGCGGCTTGCCGGTGCCGTATGCGCCGTCGGTGATCGCCAGTGAGGGTGGGGCGGTGATGTCCTCGGCGGGGCTGGCGGTGCTGGCCGAACCGTTGCCGCATCAGGCCAGCGATACCTTGATCATCGCCGGTGGCTGGGGCATTTACCCGGCGGCGGAGGATTTGGCACTGGTGGACTGGGTGCGCGAGCATGCGGCGAAATGTCGACGCGTCGCCTCGGTGTGTACGGGGGCATTTCTACTGGCGGCGAGCGGCTGGCTCGACGGACGTCGCGTGGTCACCCACTGGACCCGTTGCGAACAACTGGCGCAGCAGCACCCGAAGCTGCAGGTCGAAGCCAATCCGATCTTCATCAACGACGGCCCGGTCTGGACCTCGGCCGGCGTCACCGCCGGCATCGATCTGGCGTTGGCGATGGTCGAGGAAGATCTGGGCCGCGACATCGCCCTCGACGTCGCCCGGCATCTGGTGGTGTTCCTCAAACGCCCCGGCGGGCAATCGCAATTCAGCGTGACCCTGGCCCTGCAGAATCAGGGCAATCGTTTTGATGAACTGCACGCCTGGATCGCCGAAAACCTCACCTGCGACCTCGGCGTGCCGACCCTGGCCGAACAGGCCGGCATGAGCGAACGCAGTTTCGTCCGCCACTACCGCGCCGACACCGGCCAGACCCCGGCCCGCGCCATCGAACTGATCCGCGTCGAAACCGCCCGGCGTCTGCTCAGTGACACCGGGCTGCCGGTGAAACGGATTGCGGCCAACTGCGGGTTTGGCAGTGAAGAAACCTTGCGCCGCAGTTTTCTGCGCGCGATTGGCGTGACGCCGCAGGCGTATCGGGAGCGGTTTTCGGTCAGTGCTGGCGAAGCAGATTCAGCGATGCCCTTAGGGGCTATTACCCGAACAGAACCTTCTGCCAATGATCTTCGCTGATGATCGCAATCGGCACGCCGCTGTCTCTCAGCTCAACGGCTTTCTTGATCTTGGTGCCGTAAGAGCTGTGAAGCCACTGATCATTGCCAATGCTGCCCACTACCAAATAGTGAATCTTTTTGCTGACGGAACCACCAATAAGGCCGCCGCGTTCGAGGATCTGTGACTCACATTCTTTACGTGGCCCATAGGCCATGACGCCTGTAAACAGGAAGACCCGATCAACCAGGCATAACTGTGGGGCAGGGTGGTCGAGAGGAAGACTGGCCGGCGCGGCAAACGTTGGTGTTTGTGTTGGTGCGGTTGGCAGGCCGGTGAACTGATGCAGCATTTCCAGCAGCTCCGCAGACTCGTCGGCGTCCAGAACTCCGTCGCTGAGCATGTCGGCAAGACGCCTGTAAAGGATGTTCACAACCGGATCATCCAGGTGCACCAAATGGGTTTCAATCCAGTTTCTGAGAAACTCGGCTTCTTGCTGGTTGATCGTGCCGTCTGCGGCAAGCCCGGCTGCGATGCCGATGAGAGCATCGACCGAGCGCCGCTCGATTCTTGCCTGATGAAAGAAAGCGCTGCTCTGAAATTCCTGATGCAAATCGACCATCGGTGCTTCTCCTTAAGCCTCGGCTTCCGCCACCTGATTGAAATACTTCGTCCGATCCGGGGTAAACGTTACCCGCATCTTGGTCCGCGAGCAGGTCAGCGAGCGTTCTTCAGCCAGATCAATATCCAGATCCTCGCCACGCAACCCCTGCCACTGCGCCAGGTATTTCAGCGACCCGTATTTTTCGTTCTTCTTCAGGCTGCGGTTCACGCCACCTTTCCAGCCGAGCACCGGCAGTTCGCCGGCGAGGCACTGATGGGCAAGGTCGGGGAAGCGGGTGGCGCGCTGGCGGCCGATTTCCCAGCACTTGATCAGGCCTTTGTCGGCGGCTTCCCAGAGTTGGGTGCGGGTCAGGCCGCTGCGCAGGGGCGTGGCGATGGGGCGGTGGACGTGCTGGGTCATTCTGGTTCCTTGAATTCGGGTTTTATTGGACAGCTCCGCTGTGCCCGTTGCGGTGGATGGTAGGGGGGGATGTAACAGCTGGCAACAGGGTATTTCAGGGTGTAAGTGCAGGTTGCGGGGGAGGGATTTGCCTGGGTGTTGTTTAGAAGAAGCAGGAACAAACCACGCAAACTGTGGTGAGGGGATTTATCCCCGATCGGCTGCGCAGCAGGCGCAAAGCCAAGCAACGCGGTGCTGTTGACGAAATGCACCGGAAAAATCAGGACTGCTGCGCAGCCGATCGGGGATAAATCCCCTCACCACAGGGGATCTGATTCTGTTTATTTCTGTGTAGGGGTTAGGCCGGCGAAGCGCGCTGATGCGGCATATTTCCTACAGACACTGACGAAATTACGGCTGCCAAACACTCTTCTCCCCACTCAGACGCCGATCAAGAAAACTCGCCGCACTGATCAGCGCCAGATGCGTCAGCGCTTGCGGGGTGTTGCCCAGATGGCGGCCCTTGCTGTCGAACTCTTCGGCATACAGGCCCAGCGGGTTTGCGTAGCGCAGCAGTTGTTCAAACTCAAGATGCGCCTTTTCCACCTGACCGGCCCGGGCCAGGCATTCGACGTACCAGAACGAGCAAGCGGCGAAGGCGCCTTCGATGCCGGCCAAACCGTCGATATTGGCGTCATCGTTACGGTAGCGGTAGACCATGCCGTCGCGCACCAGAGACTTTTCGATCGCTTCCAGAGTCGATAACCAGCGTGGGTCCTTGGCGCTGACGAAACGCACCAGCGGCATCAGCAGCATCGAACCGTCGAGCGCGGTACCGCCCTTGTACTGGACGAAATGCCCGCGCTCCTCATCCCAGAAGTTGTCCCAGATGTCGGCGTAGATCGCCTGCCGGGTCTGATCCCACTGGACGAACGGCGCCGGCAGCGAGCGTTTCGAGGCCAGGCGGATGGCCCGGTCAAGCGCCACCCAACACATCAGTCGCGAGTGCAGGAAGTGATGCTGCTCACCGCGCATTTCCCAAATGCCCACGTCGGTTGTCTGCCAGGTCTCACACACCTGATCGACCACTTCGCGCACGTGTTTCCAGCCCTGGTGGGAAATCGCGTCGCCGTACTTGTTGACCAGATACACCGCGTCCATCAGTTCGCCAAAGATGTCGAGCTGAATCTGGTCGTACGCGCCATTGCCGATGCGCACTGGTTGCGCGCCGCCATGACCGCAGAGGTGAGAGAGTTCGGTTTCCGGCAGTTCCTGACGACCGTCGATGGCATACAGAATGTTCAGTTTCGTTGGCTGGCCGCAGCAATCGCTGACCCGCCCGCGCAGCCAGCCCATGTAGGCATTGGCCTCATCGACAAAGCCCAGGCGCATGAACGCGTAGACGGTGAACGAGGCGTCGCGGATCCAGGTGTAGCGATAATCCCAGTTGCGCTCGCCGCCGGGAGTTTCCGGCAGGCCGAAGGTGGCGGCGGCGAGGATTGCGCCGTGCTTGCGCGAGGTCAGCAGCTTCAACGCGAGGGCCGAACGATTGACCATCTCCCGCCAACGCCCGCGGTAGTTGGACTGGCCGATCCAGTCGCGCCAGAACTTCAACGTGCGCTCCAGGCACATTTTCGCGCCGTCATCCTTGAAACGCGGATCGTCGGCGCCACCGAGGACGAATTCGGCGTGCTGATCCTGTTTCAAGCTGAAGGAAGCAACGGCCGACTCGCCGTCGATGTGCAACGCCTGATCCGCCACCAGCCGCAACGATGGCTGACCCTCGGCGCTAAATATCACCGATTGTTGATCCATCTGCGCCCGGGTGTCGGCACGCGCGTAGTCATGGCGCACCGCGCAACGCATGTGAAACGTCGCTTCACCGCTGACCACCCGCACTCGGCGCATCAGCAACGGCAGGTCATCAACGCTGTCGCCGATCGGCAGCAGATCGGTAATTTCCACCACGGCCTGTTCGCTGAGCCAGCGCGTTTGCAGAACGTTGGTGTCCGGCAGATAGATTTGCTCGCGCCGGGCATCGGGCAAGTCCGGGGCGAGCTGGAAAATCCCTGCCTCGGGCGTGTCGAGCAGCGAACAGAAGATCGACGGGCTGTCGAATTCCGGCCAGCAGAAAAAATCCACGCTGCCCTTGTCGTTGACCAGTGCGGCACTGCGCAGGTCGCCGATGATACCGTGGGCGTCGATCGGGCTTTGTCGTTCAGGATGATGCTCAGCCATTGCCACGAAACTCCGGATAAAGACTCATGCCGCCGTCGATGAACAGGGTGGTGCCGACGATGTAGTCGGCGGCGTCGGAAGCGAGAAACACCACCGCGTTGGCGATGTCCTCGACATCGCCGATGCGCCCGTAGGGGATAAGCTCCAGCAGCTTTTCACCGGCCGCGCCTTCAGTGGCTTCCTGATTGATTGCCGTGCGAATCGCCCCCGGCGCGATGCCGTTGATACGGATGCGCTGCTGGCTGACTTCCTGGGCGAGGGTCTGCATCAACTGATCGACGCCGCCCTTGGACGCCGCATAGTTGACGTGCCCGGCCCACGGAATGCGTTGATGTACCGAACTCATGTGAATGATCTTGCCGGCCGCGCGGGACACGCCTTCACGCACACCCTGGCGATTGAAAATCCGCAGCGCGGCGCGAGCGCAGAGGAACTGGCCGGTGAGGTTGACGCCGATCACCGTGTTCCAGTCTTCGAGGGTCATGTCGACCGCAGCGGCATCCTTTTGCAGGCCGGAGTTGGCCACCAGGATATCCAGCGAGCCAAAGGCCTCAAGGGTCTCGGCGAACAGCCGTTCAACCTCGTCTTCCTTCGACACATCGGCGCCGATGGCCAGTGCCTGACCGCCATCGGCGATGATCTGCCGGGCCAGCGCTTCGGCGGGTTCGGCCTGACGGTTGTAATTGATCACGACGGCTGCGCCGGCAGCGGCCAGCGCTTTGGCGGCAGCGTGGCCGATGCCGGAGCTGGCGCCGGTGACCAGTGCTACTTGGCGGGCGAGGGATATTTGCATGCAGGGTCGCGCCTTGAGTGAGGGCCTATTTAGCTGACTGGTCGCAAGCCATGAGAGTTCATTCGACGGTGCGGTGTTGTGGTGAATATGCCGGCCTCTTCGCGAGCAGGCTCGCTCCCACGGTTAGAATGCGCTGGCCCCGTGGGAGCGGGCTTGCTCGCGAAGGGGCCTTCACATTCCACCAACAATTGTGCGCTTCCACGCTTATCAACCTTTATGGCAACTTGGCGGCCCCTGATGAGGCTGCAATCCATGGCAAACCCTTACCGCGAATTATTCACCGCCCCCGGCGCCCGGGCTTTTGTACTGGCCGGGATGATCGCGCGCATGCCGATTTCCATGACCGGCATTGGCGTGATCACCATGCTCTCGCAGCTCAAGGGCGGGTACGCGCTGGCCGGTGCGGTGGCGGCGACGTTTGCCCTGGCCACGGCGTTTTGTGCGCCGCAGGTCTCGCGTCTGGTGGATCGTTTCGGCCAGGGCAAAGTGCTGCCGCTGTCGGCATTGATCGGTGGCGGGGCGCTGTTGATGTTGCTGCTGTGCACGCGTTTGCAGGCGCCGACCTGTACGCTGTTCATCTTCGCCGCGCTGGCCGGATGCATGCCGAGCATGTCGGCGATGGTGCGCGCACGCTGGACCGAGATCTATCGCGGCCAGCCGCAATTGCAGACCGCCTATGCGCTGGAATCGGTACTCGATGAGGTCTGTTTCATCGTTGGCCCGCCACTGTCAGTGGGATTGTGCGTGGTGGCGTTTCCCGAGGCCGGGCCGTTGGCCGCGCTGTTGGCGTTGGCGATCGGGGTGACGGCGTTTGTCGCCCAGCGCAGCACCGAGCCGGCGGTGCACCCACAGGAATCAAAGCATCAGGGTTCGATCATTCGCTCGACCGACGTGCAATGGCTGCTGGCGTTGATGCTCGCCATGGGCGTTATCGTCGGTGTGGTCGATGTGGTCAGCGTCGCCTTCGCCCAGCAGCAGGGCCAGCCGGCGGCGGCGAGCATCGTGTTGTCGGTGTACGCCATCGGCTCGTGTCTGGCCGGTATCGCGTTTGGCGCGATGCGTTCGAAACTGCCGTTGCCGCGCCTGTTTCTGTACGGCGGCGTGGCGACGGCGGTGACCACGCTGCCGCTGTTGCTGGCGAGCAATATTTTCGGTTTGTCGCTGGCGGTGTTTGTCGCGGGATTGTTCTTCTCGCCGACGCTGATTGTGGCGATGGCGTTGATCGAGCGCATCGTGCCGCCGGCCAAACTGACCGAAGGCCTGACCTGGCTGGTGACGGGTTTGAGCATCGGCGTGGCGATCGGCGCCGCCGGCTCGGGCGCTCTGGTGGATGCTTTCGGTGCACGCAGCGGATTCTGGCTGGCGATTGTGGCGGGGGCGGTGGTGTTGGCGTCGGCGTTTCAGAGTTATCGGCACCTGAAATAACCCGGCATTGATGAGCTGTTGTGGTGAGGGGATTTATCCCCGATGGGCCGCGAAGCAGCCCCAAATCCAGCCAGCTCTTTCCTTCAGAAGAAGCGTGCCGGGTGAGTTTGCGACTGCTGCGCAGTCGATCGGGGATAAATCCCCTCGCCACAGAGTTATCCACACAGACAGCGGATGGGTTACCAACCCCGTCCCGAATTCACCCAGAAATTCACTGACAGCGACGTCGACACCGATTCCACCTGATGGAACCAGCCCTCCGGTAAAAACAGCAGATCCCCGGCCTCCAGCGTCACGCGCAGGAACGTCACATCGCGTGCTGCGGGAAAGCGCTCGTAGTCCGGCGCGTCGGGGTTGAAGTCGCAGCCATCCAGGCCACCCTTTGGCGCTGTCGACCAGGTGCCCAGCGCCTCGCGGTGATGCGGGGCGGCGAGAGTAAACTGCTTCTGGCCCCAGACCTGCGCGAACAGGTTGTCGGTGTCGTCGCGGTGCAGCGGCGTCAGCGTGCCTTTGGGGCCGATCCAGATGCGTGGCGGGATGAACAGCGAGGCATCGAAGTAGGGCGGGTACTTGATCTGCTGCAGCAATTGCGCCGGCAGGATGTTGTTGCCCATGTAGGCTGGCGGTTCGCCGTCAGCCCGTTTGACTGCCGGTTGGTCCAGCGAGGCAATGAACTCGGCCATCGACGTCGAGCGGAAATCACGTTCGGTGGAAAAGGTTTTCTTCACGTAATCGCCGTGGCGGGTGATGCCCTGCAGTTCGGCGAAATGCACCAGTGATTCCTCGCGACTGAGCTTGAACAGCGGCCAGTCCTGCAGAGCATTGCTGATCACCACCGGGATGCCGTTGGGCAAATACTTGCTTTTGAATTCGCTGACCGACAAATCATCGCGCGCATGGCGCTCGATGTGGGTCTGCACCGGCAGCCCGGCGGTGAGTTGTTCGCTGAAGCGTGGCGGGGTCGGGTAGCGCTTGTTCATGTCGACCTTTTGCGCCACTGCGCCACCGTGCATCGCATGCTCGATGATCTGCGGCAGCAGCGTCGCCAAGCCCATGTTGCCGCCGATTTTCAGGCGCCCGCTGGCGAACAGTTCTTCGACATTGACTCGGCCGCCCATGATCCCGAGAAAATCGCTCTCTGCGACTTCAATGGTCACGTCGGGGCTGGGATGGCGTCCGGGCGCGGTGCGACTGCTGGCCTTGACCTCCGACCAGTAGGCCTGCTGCGGGCCAAACACGAATTGGAAAACGCCTTCGATGCCGACGGCACCGGCGTTGGCGAACAACTTGCCCAGGATGCTCTGCAGGTCCACGGTGAATCCTCATTATTGGTTTTGGCCTGAACAGTTAACGAGCGCCTGTTGGCGCAATTTACCGGCGCGCGACTAATTTGCCGGGGGCGTAATCCGTTTATCTCTACAGACAAATTTTTCGAGGAAAGCCGGGTGAACAAGCTGACCCTGCTGTGCCTGCCGTACTCCGGCGCCAGCGCCATGGTCTACAGCCGCTGGCGGCCAAAACTGCCGCAATGGCTGCAACTGCAACCGGTGGAACTGCCGGGGCGCGGTGCACGTTTCGACGAGCTGCTGCACACGGATATGCGTGCGCTGGCGATGCAACTGGCCAAGGAATTGCGGCCGAATCTCAAAGCGCCGTATGCGTTGTTCGGCCATAGCCTGGGCGCGCTGCTGGCCTGCGAAATCGCTCACGCGCTGCGCGCATTGGGCTGTCCGGAACCGGTGGCGCTGTTTGCCTCGGGCACGGCGGCGCCGACGATGCGCGCCGATTACGATCGCGGTTTTGCCGAGCCGAAAACCGACGCCGAGCTGATCGATCAATTGCGCACGCTCAACGGCACCAGCGAAGAAGTGCTGGCCAATGCCGAGCTGATGAGCCTGACCCTGCCGATCCTGCGCGCGGATTTTCTGCTCTGCGGCAAATTCGAGCCGTTGCAGCGGCCGTTGCTCAACTGCCCGGTGCACGTGCTGGGCGGCAAGGCGGATCGCGCGACCACCGAACAACTGATCGGCTGGAGCAAGGAAACCCGCGGCAGCTTTTCGGTGGACATGCTCGCCGGCGGGCACTTCTTCATTCATGAGCATGAGGCCAAAGTGCTCAAGGTGATCAAGGATCAGCTGGAGGGCCATCATCGTCGGCACAGCCTGATGGCCGTCGTGTAAACCGATTCTGCGGATTCATCCGAGACCCTGTGGGAGCGAGCCTGCTCGCGATAGCGATAGATCAGTCACTGCAACATTGACTGACAGGTCGCTATCGCGAGCAGGCTCGCTCCCACAGGGTTTTGTCTGTCTGACAGTTGTTCTCATTCGCTAATTTTTCCGGTCTGCATTCGTTTTATAGGGACGACGTGCCTTTGTGCTTCCTGCCTACTGATCCGGATGCTGAGAAATGAATGCTGAAGACTCCTTGAAACTTGCTCGCCGGTTTATCGGGTTGCCCCTGGAAAAGCGCCAGATGTTCCTCGCGGCCCTGCACAAGGAGGGCGTGGATTTCGCGCGGTTCCCGATACCCGCCGGCATCGCAGCCGAGGATCGTCAGGCGCTGTCTTACGCGCAGCGACGCATGTGGTTCCTGTGGCAACTCGATCCGCAGAGCGGCGCCTACAACCTGCCCGGTGCGGTGCGGCTCAACGGTCGACTGAACCTGGCGGCGCTGGAGCAAGCTTTCGCCAGTCTGGTGGAGCGCCACGAAACCCTGCGCACGGTGTTCCAGCGCCAGGCCGATGACAGCCTGCTGCAAGTGCCAGCCACCGCGCCGCTGCTGATTAACCGGGAAGACTTCAGCGCACTGCCGGCCAGCGAGCGCGAGCAGGCGGTGATCCGTGCCGCCGAACAGCAGTCGGTGTTGCCATTTGATCTGGCGGTCGGCCCCTTGCTGCGGGTGACCTTGCTCAAGCTTGCCGAGCAGGAACACGTGCTGCTGCTGACCCTGCACCACATCGTCTCCGATGGCTGGTCGATGAACGTGTTGATCGACGAATTCATCCGTTGCTACGACGCGTTCGACGCCGGTCAGACGCCGCAATTGCCGCCACTGCCGATCCAGTACAGCGACTATTCGCTGTGGCAACGCCGCTGGCTGGAGGCCGGTGAACAGGCGCGCCAGCTCGACTATTGGCAGGCGCAACTGGGCGACGAACACCCGGTGCTGGAGCTGCCACTGGATCATTCGCGCCCGGCGATGCCGAGCTATCGCGGCACTCGTTACGAGTTTGCGGTCGACGGCCAACTCGCCGAGCAACTGCGCAGCACTGCGCAACAGCATCAAGTCACTTTATTCATGTTCCTGCTCGGCGCCTTCAATGCGCTGCTGCACCGTTACACCGGGCAGACCGACCTGCGGGTCGGCGTGCCGATCGCCAACCGCAATCGCGGCGAGATCGAAGGCCTGATCGGCTTCTTCGTCAATACCCAGGTGCTGCGCACGCAGCTGCACGGACAGACTCGGGTCGATGAACTGTTGCGGGCGGTTAAGGAAACCGCGCTGGGTGCCCAGGCGCATCAGGATCTGCCGTTCGAGCAACTGGTCGAAGCGCTGAAGCTGGAACGCAGCCTCAGCCACACGCCACTGTTCCAGGTGATGTACAACCATCAGCCGCACGTCGCCGATATCGCCACCATTAGCACCGCATCCGGCCTGCAACTCGACAGCCTCGACTGGCAGAGCCGCACCACTCAGTTCGACCTGACGCTGGACACCTGGGAGAAGGGCGGCAAGCTGCACGCCGCGCTGACCTACGCCAGCGACCTGTTCGATGCACCGACCATCGAACGCATGGCGCGGCACTGGCTGCGCCTGCTGACGGCGATGGTCGCTGATCCGTCGCAGCGCATCGGTGAGTTGCCGCTGCTGGAGGCTGACGAGCAGCGCACGTTGGTGCACGACTGGAACAACGTCCACGCGCGATACCCGAGCGACACGCCGATTCACCAGTTGATCGAAGCACAGGTCGCGCGCACGCCGCAGGCACCGGCACTGGTATTCGGCGAACAGACCCTGAGTTATGCCGAACTGGATGCCCGAGCTAATCGTCTGGCGCATCTGTTGCGCGAACAGGGTGTGCAGGCGGACAGCCTGGTCGGCGTCTGTGCCCTGCGTTCGGTGGAAATGGTCGTCGCGCTGCTGGCGATTCTCAAGGCCGGCGGCGCCTACGTGCCGCTGGATCCGGAGTATCCGCAGGAGCGTCTGGCCTACATGATCGAGGACAGCGGCATCACCTTGCTGTTGACGCAACAGGCGCTGCTGGCAGCGCTGCCGACTGATGGAGTGAAACTCATCACCCTGGATCAGCCGGGGCTGCTCGACCGTTACAGCGATAGCCGTCCCAACGTCAGCGTCGATCCGCTGAACCTGGCGTACGTGATTTACACCTCGGGTTCCACCGGTAAACCGAAGGGCGCTGGCAACAGCCACGCGGCGCTGGTCAACCGTTTGTGCTGGATGCAGGAAGCCTATGCGCTGGATGCCAGTGATTCGGTGCTGCAGAAAACCCCGTTCAGTTTCGACGTGTCGGTGTGGGAGTTCTTCTGGCCGCTGCTGACCGGCGCACGGCTGGTGGTGGCCGCGCCGGGCGCGCACCGTGATCCGCTGCAACTGATCGATAGCATCAACCGCCACGGCATCAGCACGCTGCACTTTGTGCCGTCGATGTTGCAGGCGTTCATCCACGAACCGGGCGTGGAAAGCTGCAGCGGACTCAAGCGGATTGTCTGCAGCGGTGAAGCGTTGCCGCTGGATGCGCAACTGCAAGTCTTCGCCAAACTGCCGAACGCCAGCCTCTACAACTTGTACGGCCCGACCGAAGCGGCCATCGACGTCACCCACTGGACCTGTGTCGATGAAGGCGCGGACAGCGTGCCGATCGGCCGGCCGATCGCCAACCTGCGCACCCATGTCCTCGATGCCGAATTGCTGCCGGTGCCGAGCGGTGTCGCCGGTGAGCTGTATCTGGGCGGCGCCGGGCTGGCGCGCAGTTATCACCAGCGCCCGGCGCTGACGGCCGAACGTTTTGTGCCGTGCCCGTTCCATGACGGCGCGCGCCTGTACCGCACCGGCGACCGTGTGCGGCAGCGTGCCGACGGCGTGATCGAATACCTCGGGCGTCTCGACCATCAGGTTAAGTTGCGCGGTTTGCGCATTGAGTTGGGCGAAATCGAGACCCGCCTGATGCAGCACTCGCTGGTGCGTGAGGCGGTGGTGCTGGTGCAGGGCGGCAAGCATCTGGTGGCTTATCTGGTGCTGGAAAACCCGCAGGCAGACGAGCAGTGGCAGCAAGAGGTCAAGGCGTGGCTGCTCGGCAGTTTGCCGGAGTTCATGGTGCCGACCTACCTGATCACCCTCGACAAATTGCCGGTCACCGCCAACGGCAAGCTCGACCGCAAGGCCTTGCCACAACCGGATGCCGCGCCGCAACAGGCATTCGTGGCGCCACAGGACGCCATGCAGAAAGCCCTCGCGGCGATCTGGGAAGCTGTGCTCGGCCTCGACCGCGTCGGCCTCGAAGACAACTTCTTCGAACTGGGCGGCGATTCGATCATCTCGATTCAAGTGGTCAGCCGTGCGCGACAGGCCGGGATCCGCATCAGCCCGCGTGACCTGTTCCAGTACCAGACCGTGCGCAGTCTGGCGCTGGTCGCGAGCCACGATCATCTGTCCTCGGTGGATCAGGGCCCGGTGACCGGCGACGCCGTGCTCGGGCCGATCCAGCAGGATTTCTTCAGCCGCGCGATGCCGGTGCGCGAGCACTGGAACCAGTCGTTGCTGCTGACCCCGCGTGAGGCATTGAACGCACAATGGCTCGATGCGGCGCTGACGTACCTGATCAATCACCACGACGTCTTGCGCCTGCGTTTTGTCGAAAGCACCGAAGGCTGGCAGCAAAGCCACGGCCCGCTGCTGAGCAGCGCTGAACTGTGGCAACGCGATGCCAAATCTGCCGAACAGTTGCAGGCGCTGTGCAACGAAGCCCAGCGCAGCCTCGACCTGCAAAACGGCCCGCTGCTGCGTGCGTTGCTGGTGACGATGGCCGATGGCTCACAACGACTGGCACTGATCATTCATCACCTCGCGGTCGATGGCGTTTCCTGGCGGGTGCTGCTGGAAGACTTGCAGCAGGTTTACGAGCAACTGGCGGCGGGTGGCGGCATTCAGTTGCCGGCGAAGACCAGCGCGTTCCAGAGCTGGACGGCGCGTCTGGCGCAGGAAGCGTCGCGCTTCGATGAGCAATTGAGTTATTGGAAAGCCCAGCATCAGGGCGCCGAAGATCTGCCGTGCGACCGCCCGGATGGCAGCCTACACAACCTGCATGGCGAGAAAATCGAATGGCGTCTCGACGCCGAGCGCACCCGCCAGTTGCTGCAACAGGCGCCCGCCGCCTATCGCACCCAGGTCAACGATCTGTTGCTCACCGCACTGGCGCGCACCATCAGCCGCTGGAGCCAGCAGCCGGGCACGCTGATCGAACTGGAAGGCCACGGCCGCGAAGACCTATTCGATGATGTCGACCTGACCCGAACCGTGGGCTGGTTCACCAGTCTGTTCGCGGTCAACCTGACCGCCAGCGCTGATCTCGACGGTTCGATCAAGGCGATCAAGGAGCAACTGCGCGCGGTGCCGGACAAAGGTCTGGGTTACGGCGTGCTACGGCATCTGGCCGCACCGTCGGTGCGCGCCGAACTGGCCGCGCTGCCGCAACCGCGCATCACCTTCAACTACCTCGGCCAGTTCGACCGCCAGTTCGACGAAGCGGCGCTGTTCGTGCCGGCTGTTGAAACCAGCGGCGTGGCGCAGGATCCGTCGGCGCCTCTGGGCAACTGGCTGACCGTCGAAGGTCAGGTGTATGGCGGTGAACTGTCGATGAGCTGGGGCTTCAGCCGCGAGATGTTCGACAGCGCCACGGTGCAGCACCTGGTTGATCAATACGCCAGCGAATTGCAGGCGCTGATCGAACACTGCTGCAGCCTGCAAACCGCGCAAGCGACGCCGTCGGACTTCCCGCTGGCTCGGGTGACCCAGGCGCAACTGGATGCGCTGCCGGTGCCGGCCGGTCAGCTCGATGATGTCTATCCGCTGTCGCCGATGCAGCAGGGTTTGCTGTTCCACACCCTCTACGAGCAAGCGGCGGGGGAATACATCAACCAGTTGCGCGTGGATGTGCAAGGCCTTGACCCTGAGCGTTTCCGCGCCGCATGGCAGGCTACCGTCGATGCGCAGGACATTCTGCGCAGCGGTTTCGTCTGGCAGGGCGAACTGGCGCAACCGCTACAGATCGTCCATAAGCAGGTGCAGTTGCCATTCAGCATCCTCGACTGGCGCCAGCGCGTCGATCAGCCGGCAGCCCTCGCGGCGCTCGCCGATGCCGAGCGTCAGCAAGGATTCGATCTGAGCCATGCACCGTTGCTGCGTCTGGTGCTGGTGCAGACCGCTGCCGAGCAATGGCACCTGATCTACACCCATCACCACATTCTGATGGACGGCTGGAGCAACTCGCAGTTGCTCGGCGAAGTCTTGCAGCGCTACAGCGGTCGCACCCCGGCCCATGGCGGCGGACGGTATCGCGATTACATCGCCTGGCTGCAACGTCAGGACGGCCAGCTCAGTCAGGACTTCTGGAGCGGTCAATTGGCCGCGCTGCAAGAGCCGACCCGACTGGCCCGCGCCGCTACCGGCGGCGAAGGCGACAGCGGCCACGGTGACCATTACCTGACGCTGGACGTGCCGCGCACTCAGGCGCTGGAAGCGTTTGCCCGGCAGCAGAAAGTCACCGTCAACACTCTCGTGCAAGCTGCGTGGCTGCTGTTGCTGCAGCGCTACACCGGTCACGAGGCGGTGGCGTTCGGTGCGACCGTGGCCGGGCGTCCGGCGGATTTGCCGGGCATCGAGCAGCAAGTCGGCCTGTTCATCAACACCCTGCCGGTGATCGGCGCGCCGCGTCCGGACCAAAGCGTTGGCCAATGGCTGCAAGCGGTGCAGGCGCAAAACCTCAGCCTGCGCGACTTCGAACACACGCCGCTGGCGGACATCCAGCGCTGGGCCGGGCAGGGCGGGGAAGCGCTGTTCGACAACATTCTGGTGTTCGAAAACTACCCGGTCGCCCAGGCGCTGAGCCAGGCCGGGCAAGGCCTGACATTCGGTGATGTCGGCAACCTTGAGCAGACCCACTACGCCCTGAGCGTGGCGGTCACCCTCGGTCAGCAACTGGCGCTGCACTACAGCTTCGACCGCAGCCAGTTTGCCGGTGAGGTGATCGAAGGCATCAGTGCCCATCTGCTGCAATTGCTTGAGCAGTTTGCCGTGTCGGCCGAGCGCAACCTCGGCGAAATCGCTCTGGCCAGTGCTGACGAGCATGCCCGCCAGCAAGCCGAAAACCAGCCGCAGCCATACCCGCTGGACATCGCGGTGCATCAGCGCATTGCTGCGCTGGCGGCCGAGCGTCCGCAGCGCACCGCGGTGATCTTCAACGGTCAGCATTTCAGTTATGGCGAGATCGAGCAGCGTGCCAATCAACTGGCTCACGCGCTGATCGCCCGTGGTGTCGGCGCCGAGACTCGGGTCGGCGTGGCCCTGCCGCGCAGCGAGGCGGTGATCGTCGCGCTGCTGGCGGTGCTCAAGGCCGGCGGTGCCTATGTGCCGCTGGACACCAGTTATCCGCGTGAACGCCTGGCCTATCTGATCGAGGATTCAGGGCTGGCGCTGCTGATCAGCGATTCGTCGGTGTCGGCGCAGTTGCCGGTCGACGAGTCGGTACCGTTGCTGGAACTGGATCGTCTCGACCTGCGCGAATTGCCGATCACGGCGCCACAGGTGCCAGTCGATCCGCACAACCTCGCGTACGTGATCTACACCTCCGGTTCTACCGGCAATCCGAAAGGCGTCAGCGTTGCCCACGGCCCACTGGCGATGCATTGCCAGGCCATCGGTCAGCGCTACGAAATGCGCGACAGCGACTGCGAATTCCACTTCATGTCGTTCGCCTTCGACGGCGCCCACGAACGCTGGCTGACCAGCCTGACCCACGGGGCTTCGCTGCTGATTCGCGACGACACGCTGTGGACGCCGGAGCAGACCTATAACGCGATGATCGAACACCGCGTGAGCGTGGTTGCGTTCCCGCCGGTGTACCTGCAACAACTGGCCGAACACGCCGAGCGTGTCGGCAGCCCGCCGAAGGTGCGGATCTATTGCTTCGGCGGCGATGCGGTGCCGAGCGCCAGTTTCGAACGGGTCAAACGCGCGCTCGATCCGGACTACATCATCAACGGCTACGGCCCGACGGAAACCGTGGTCACGCCATTGATCTGGAAGGCTGGCCGTGAAGAGCCATGCGGTGCCGCTTACGCGCCGATCGGCAGCCGGATCGGCGACCGCAGCGCCTACGTGCTCGACGCCGATCTGAACCTGCTGCCACAAGGCATGGCCGGTGAGCTGTACCTCGGTGGTACCGGGTTGGCGCGGGGTTATCTGAACCGTCCGGGGCTGACCGCCGAGCGTTTTGTCGCCGACTCGTTCAGCGCAAATGGCGGCTTGCTGTATCGCACCGGTGACCTGGTGCGCCAGCGCGTCGACGGCACGTTCGACTATCTGGATCGCATCGACAATCAGGTGAAGATTCGTGGGTTCCGTATCGAACTGGGCGAAGTCGAAGCGGCGCTGCAAGCCCTCGACGGCGTGCGTGAAGCGGTGGTCGTGGCGCAGGAAGGCAGTGCCGGCAGTGGCAAGCGTCTGGTGGCCTACGTGGTCGGCGATTCAGCGAGTGCCGAGTTCACCGACCACCTGCGCGCGCAGCTCAAGGCCAGCCTGCCGGCGCACATGGTGCCGGCGTATGTCCTGCGTCTTGAACGCATGCCGCTGACGCCGAACGGCAAGCTCGATCGCAAGAACCTGCCAAAACCGGACGTCAGCCAACTGCAACAGGCCTACCTCGCGCCACAGACGGCGCTGGAACAGCAACTGGCGGCGATCTGGCAAGACGTGCTCAAGCTTGAGCAAGTCGGTGTCAGCGACAACTTCTTCGAACTGGGCGGCGATTCGATCATCTCGATTCAAGTGGTCAGCCGGGCGCGGCAGGCCGGGATTCGCTTCAGCCCCAAAGACCTGTTCCAGCACCAGACCATTCAGGCCCTCGCTACAGTCGCGCAGACCGGCGAAGCCGTGCAGCCCATCGATCAGCATGCGCAAACCGGCGAAACCGCGCTGCTGCCGATTCATCAGACATTCTTTGCCGAAGCGATTCCCGACCGTCACCACTGGAACCAGTCGGTGATGCTCAAGCCGACTCAGGCACTGGACGCTCAGGTACTGGAGCAAGCGCTGGATGCGTTGGTGGTGCAGCACGACAGCTTGCGTCTGGACTTTGTCGAGCAGGCTGCGGGTTGGTCGGCGCACTACCGCGACGTCGCCACGCAAGCGGGTGAAACCATTCTCTGGCAAGTCGAGGTCGCTGATCTCGCCGCCCTTGAGGCACTGGGCGACAAGGCCCAGCGCAGTCTGCAACTGAGCGGCGGTTCGCTGATCCGCGCGGTGCTGGCGAACCTGGCTGATGGCAGTCAGCGCCTGCTGCTGATCGTCCATCACCTGGTGGTCGATGGCGTGTCGTGGCGGATTCTGTTCGAAGATTTGCAACGTGCTTACCGGCAGATTCTCGCCGGTAACGCCGTGCAGTTGCCGGCCAAGACCAGTGCGGTCAAAGCCTGGGCGGCAGCGTTGCAGGACTACGCCCAAACCCCTGCGTTGCAGGCCGAGCTGGGCTTCTGGCAGCAGCAATTGCAGGGCGCTTCGGCGGCCTTGCCTTACGACCGGCCGCAGGGTGGTCAGCAACACGATCAGGCGCTGACCCTGCGCAGCAAACTCGATCAGACCCTGACCCGTCAGCTGTTGCAGGAAGCTCCGGCGGCTTATCGCACCCAGGTCAACGACCTGTTGCTGACCGCGCTGGCGCGGGTGCTGGTGCGCTGGACCGGGGACGACAATGCCTTGGTATTGCTTGAGGGCCATGGTCGCGAAGACCTGTTCGAACACATCGATCTGACCCGCACCGTGGGCTGGTTCACCAGCGTATTCCCGGCGCGTCTGGCACCGGCCGCCGAACTCGGCGCCTCGCTCAAACAGATCAAGGAGCAGCTGCGGGCGATTCCCCACAAGGGCATCGGCTTCGGCGCACTCGCGCACCTTGGTGATGAGCCGGCGCGTGCCACCCTGCAAGCCTTGCCGGCGCCGCGCCTGACTTTCAACTACCTCGGCCAGTTCGACGGCAGCTTCGACGCTGCCAGCGATGCCCTGTTCGTGCCGACCAGCGAGTCCGGCGGCGCAGAGGTCAATCTGCAAGGGCCGCTGGGCAATCCGCTGGCGCTCAACAGCAAGGTATTCGGCGGTGAGCTGGACCTGAGCTGGACCTACAGCGGCGCGATGTTCGACACCGCCACCATCCAGCGTCTGGCCGACGACTATGTGCAGGAACTGACCACGCTGATCGGCCACTGCTGCGACAGTGCCAACCGTGGCGTGACGCCGTCGGACTTCCCGCTGGCGCAACTGTCGCAAGCGCAACTGGATGCGCTGGTGCTGGAGCCGCAAGGCATCGACGACATTTATCCGCTGTCGCCGATGCAGCAGGGCATGCTGTTCCACACCTTGCTCGAACACGGCAACGGCGACTACATCAACCAGATGCGCCTGGACGTCGACGGCGTCGATCCGCAACGCTTCCGCGCAGCGTGGCAGGCGGTGGTGGATGCACATGACATCCTGCGCAGCGGCTTCTTCTGGCAAGGCGATCTACCGCAACCTGTGCAAGTGGTGCAGCGTCAGGTCGAGGTGCCGTTCAGCGTGCTCGACTGGCACGGCAGGACTGATCTGGAGGCAGCGCTGCAAACCCTCGCCGATGAGGAGCGCGCACTTGGTCTGGACCTGAGCTGTGCACCGCTGATGCGCCTGGTGCTGGTGCGCACTGCAGCCGAGCGTTATCACCTGATCTACACCAACCATCACATCCTGATGGACGGCTGGAGCAGCGCGCAGTTGCTCGGCGAAGTGTTGCAGCACTACAGCGGCGAAGCGGTCGCCCGTGGCGCGGGTCGCTACCGCGATTACATCGCCTGGCTGCAATGTCAGGATGGCGCGGCGGCGCAAGCCTACTGGCTGGCGACGCTGGGCAATCTGCAGGAACCGACGCGCCTGGCCAATGCCATCGCGCGGCCGCACGCCGGTTTGCCGAGCGTGGGTTATGGCGATCATTACCAGGTGCTGGACGCTGAGCTGAGCCAGCGCCTGGGCGAGTTTGCCCGGGCCGCGAAAGTCACCGTCAACACCGTGGTGCAAGCGGCGTGGCTGCTGCTGTTGCAGCGCTACACCGGCAAGGATTGCGTGGCGTTCGGTGCCACCGTCGCCGGGCGCCCGGCGGACCTGCCGGGTGCCGAAGCGCAGATCGGCCTGTTCATCAATACGCTGCCGGTGATCGCCGCACCGCCCGCGCAGCAGAGCGTGATCGCCTGGCTGCAAGCGGTGCAGGCGCAGAACCTCGCCTCGCGCGAGTTCGAACACACGCCGCTGGCGGATATTCAGCGCTGGGCCGGGCAGGGCGGTGACGCGCTGTTCGACAGCCTGATGGTGTTCGAGAACTACCCGATCGGCGAAGCACTGGAACGCGGTGCGCCGCAAGGTCTGCGCTTCGGCGCGGTGGCCAATCAGGAGCAGACCAACTATCCGCTGACCCTGCTGGTGAACATGGGCGCGCAACTGTCGGTGCATTTCAGTTATCAGCGCGACAGCTTCGCGGCGGCCAGCGTGGCGCAGTTGGGCGCGCATCTGCAGCGTCTGCTGAGCCAGATGGCGGATGGCGGTGAGCGTGCGCTCAGCGAGCTGAACCTGATCGAACACCGCCCGCAGGTGAACAGCGATTTCGCCACCGAGTTGTGCATCCATCAAGCCATCGCCCGTCAGGTGGCGGCGACTCCGGATGCCTTGGCGGTGACCTTCGCCCATACGCAACTGAGCTACGGTGAATTGGACGCGCAGGCCAATCGTCTGGCGCACAAGCTGCTTGAGCTGGGTGTTGGTCCGGAAGTGCGGGTGGGCGTGGCCATGCCGCGTTCCGAGCAGTTGCTGATTGCCTTGTTCGCGGTGCTCAAGGCTGGTGGCGCCTATGTGCCGCTGGACCCGGATTACCCGGCCGATCGCGTGGCTTACATGCTGGAGGACAGCCGGGCGCGGGTGTTGCTGACCGAACAGGCGGTTGCCTCGACCCTGAGCGTGCCGGGCGATACGCAAGTGCTGCTGATGGATCAGGTTTCGTTGGGCGGTTATTCGGCTGTTGCACCACAGACTGCGGTGCAGCCGGATAACCTCGCCTACGTGATCTACACCTCCGGTTCCACCGGCAAACCAAAAGGCGTGGCGATTGCCCATCGCAACGTCATGGCGCTGATCGACTGGTCGGCCAAGGTCTACAGCCGCGACGACATCCAAGGCGTTCTGGCCTCGACGTCGGTGTGCTTCGACCTGTCGGTGTGGGAGCTGTTTGTCACCTTGGCCAACGGCGGCTCGCTGATCATCGCCCGTAATGCGCTGGAGCTGCCGCAACTGCCGGCCCGCGATCAGGTGCGCCTGATCAATACCGTGCCGTCGGCGATTGCTGCGCTACAGCGTGCCGGGCAGATTCCGCCAAGCGTGCGCATCATCAATCTGGCGGGTGAACCGCTGAAACAAGCGCTGGTGGAGGCGTTGTATCAGCAGTCGACGGTCGAGCACGTCTACGACCTGTACGGCCCGTCGGAAGACACCACCTATTCGACCTGGACCCGCCGCAGTGCTGGTGGCCAGGCGCGGATTGGTCGCGCGCTCGAGCACAGCGCCAGCCATCTGCTGGATGCTGATCTGCACGCAGTGCCGCAGGGCGTTTCGGCCGAGCTGTACCTGTCCGGCGCCGGCATCACGCGCGGTTATCTGGGGCGTGCGGCGATGACCGCCGAGCGCTTCGTGCCGAATCCTTTCGTCGGCAACGGCGAGCGCATGTACCGCACCGGCGACCTGATTCGAGAGCGCGAGGAGGGCGAGCTGGAGTACATGGGCCGGATCGACCATCAGGTGAAAATTCGTGGATTCCGCATCGAACTGGGGGAGATCGAGGCGCGATTGCTCGCGCAACCGGCAGTCACTGAGGCCGCGGTGCTGGCCGTCGAGAGCGACACCGGCGCGCAACTGGTGGCGTATGTGGTTGCCCCGTCACTGGAGATGCACGACGGGGACGCGCAGCGCCAACTGCGCGAGGGACTAAAGACTGGCCTCAAGTCTTCGTTACCTGACTACATGATTCCCGCGCACCTGCTGTTCCTTGAGCAGTTGCCACTGACCCCCAACGGCAAACTCGACCGCAAGGCCCTGCCGGCGGTCGATGCCAGCCAGATGCAGGCCGCGTATGTCGCGCCGCACAGTGAGCTTGAGCAGCAGGTCGCGGCGATCTGGCAGCAAGTGCTCGAAGTGCAACGCATCGGTCTGAACGATCACTTCTTCGAACTCGGCGGGCACTCGCTGCTGGCGGTCAACGTGGTGTCGCGCATGGCTCTTGAACTGGGCCTGACGCTGACCCCGCAACTGTTATTCCAGCACCCCGTCCTGAGCGATTTTGTCGCTCGACTCGATACAGGAGGCGGGGCAATCAACGAACAGAAACTGAGCAAGCTGGAAGCCCTGCTTGACGATATGGAGGAAGTCTGATGGACAAGAGTGTTGCTTTGAGGGTAGCCAAGCGCTTTATCACTCTGCCGCTGGACAAACGTAAGCTGTACCTGGAAAAGATGCTCGAAGAGGGCGTCTCTCCGGCCAACCTGCCGATCCCGGAAACACGTTCCGGGTTTGCGGCGATTCCTCTGTCGTACGCTCAGGAACGGCAACTGTTCCTCTGGCAAATGGACCCGCACAGCACCGCGTATCACATCCCCAGCGCCCTGCGCCTCAAGGGGCGGCTGGATGTGGCGGCGCTGGAGCGCAGCTTTAACGCGGTGGCGGCGCGTCACGAAAGCCTGCGCACCACTTTCGCCGAGCAGGGTGAAAGCTTTTGCCAGGTAATTCATCCGCAGCTGCCGCTGAGCATCAGCCTGGCGGCATTGCCGGAGGGCCTCGACGCCGCCGGGGAAGACGCCGCGATCAAGGCCTTCGTCGAAAGCGAAACCGCGCGCCCGTTCAATTTGCAGCAGGGTCCGCTGTTGCGGGTGGCGCTGCTCGAAGTGGCACCGAACGATCATGTACTGGTGCTGATCCAGCACCACATCATCTCCGATGGCTGGTCGATCAAAGTCCTGGTCAACGAGCTGATCCAGCATTACGCCGCCGACACCGCCGGGCAGCCGCTGAGCCTGCCGGAACTGGAAATACAGTACGCCGACTACGCGATCTGGCAGCGGCACTGGCTGGAAGCGGGCGAGCGTGAGCGCCAGTTGGCCTACTGGGTCAAGACCCTGGGCGGCGAGCAGCCGGTGCTGGAGCTGCCGATCGATTTCCCGCGTCCGGCCGTGCAAAGCCTGCGCGGTGCGCGGCTGGAACTGAACCTGCCGGCTGACCTCGGTGACGCCCTCAAACAGCTGGCGCAGCGCGAAGGTGCGAGCCTGTTCATGCTGCTGCTGGCGTCGTTCCAGGCGTTGCTGCATCGCTACAGCGGTCAGGCGCAGATTCGCGTCGGGGTGCCGACCGCCAACCGTAACCGGGTCGAGACCGAAGGCCTGATCGGCTTCTTCGTCAACACGCAGGTGCTGAGTGCCGAGGTCAGCGGGCAACTGCCGTTCAACCAGTTGCTGGCTCAGGTCAAGCAGGCGGCTATGGCCGCGCAGGCGCATCAGGATCTGCCGTTCGAGCAACTGATCGAAGCCCTGCAACCGGAGCGCAGCCTGAGCCACAGCCCGGTGTTCCAGGTGATGTTCAACCACCAGACCAGCCGTGATCAGGGACGTAGCGCGGCGCAGTTGCCGCAGCTGAGTGTCGAGGATGTGCAGTGGGAAGGGCGCACCGCGCAGTTCGACCTGACGCTGAATACCTACGAATCCAGCGACGGCTTTGCCGCCGAGCTGACCTACGCCACTGACCTGTTCAAAGCTGAAACCGTCGAGCGTCTGGCACGTCATTGGCAGAACCTGCTGCGTGGCATCGTCGCCGCGCCGAGCCAGCGCGTCGGCGAATTGCCGTTGCTGGAAAGCGCCGAGCACGGCGTGCTGTTGCAGGACTGGTTGCGCAGCGCCGACCGCACCGCGCAAGCCGAATGCGTGCAGCAGGATTTCTCCCGGCGTGCGCAGCAAACGCCGCAGGCCACGGCCCTGATCATCGGCGAAGACGTGCTGAGCTACGGCGAGCTGGATGCCCGCTCCAGTCAACTGGCGCACAAGCTGATCGAGGCCGGTGTCGGCCCGGATCAACTGGTCGGTATCGCCGTCGAGCGCAGCGTGGAAATGATCGTCGGCCTGCTGGCGATCCTCAAGGCTGGCGGTGCTTATGTGCCGCTGGACCCGGCGTATCCGCAGGATCGTCTGGCCTACATGATCGAGGACAGCGGCCTGCAATTGCTGCTGACCCAAAGCCATTTGCAGACGCAGCTGCCGATCCCGCCGGGCGTGCAAGCGCTGTTGTTGGATCAACCACACGAGTGGCTGGCGGCTTATCCACAGACCGCGCCGGAATTGGCCGTCAATGGCGAGCATCTGGCCTACACGATCTACACCTCCGGTTCCACTGGCAAACCCAAAGGCGTGATGGTGCGCCACGCGGCGCTGAGCAATTTTGTCGCGAGCATGATCAAGCAGCCGGGTATCGTGGCCACGGATCGCATGCTGTCGCTGACCACGTTCTCGTTCGATATTTTCGGCCTGGAAATCTACGGCCCATTGCTGGCCGGCGCCTGTGTGGTGCTGACCGGCAAGGATGTGCATCAAGACCCGCAAGCGGTGCTCGAACTGATTGCGCGTCATGGCGTGACGGCGCTGCAAGCCACGCCCTCGACCTGGCGCATGCTGCTGGACAATGAACAGGCGCCAATCCTGGCGGGCCGCACGTTCCTCTGTGGCGGTGAAGCGCTGCCGCAGGAACTGGCGCAACGCATGCTCGCACTGACGCCGAGCGTGTGGAACCTCTACGGCCCGACCGAAACCACTATCTGGTCGGCGCAGCACGCCTTGAGTGTGGACAACAGCCGTCCATTCCTCGGCACGCCGATCGACAACACCGCGTTGTACATCCTCGGCAGCGACCTTGAGCTCAATCCGCTCGGCGCCCCGGGTGAGCTGCTGATCGGCGGCGACGGCCTCGCGCGTGGTTACTTCCAGCGCCCGAGCCTGACCGCCGAACGTTTTGTCCCGGATCCCTTTTCGAAAACCGGCGCGCGCCTGTACCGCACCGGCGACCTGACCCGTTACCGCGCCGAAGGCGTGATCGAGTACATCGGGCGGATCGACCATCAGGTGAAAATCCGTGGTTTCCGGATTGAACTCGGCGAGATCGAAGCGCGTTTGCTCGCCCTCGATAGCGTGCGCGAAACCGTGGTAGTCGCTCAGGATGGCCCGACCGGCCCGCAACTGGTCGGCTATGTGGTGCCGACCGCCGAGGCTTTTGATGAAGGCGAACTGCGCGCCGCATTGAAAACCAGCCTCAAGGCCGAGCTGCCGGAATACATGGTGCCGGCGCACCTGTTGTTCCTCGCGCAACTGCCGCTGACGCCGAACGGCAAAGTCGACCGCAAAGCCTTGCCGGCACCTGACGCCAGCCAGCTGCAATCGACTTACCTCGCGCCGCAAACCGCCACTCAGCACAGTGTCGCCGAGATCTGGCAAGCGGTGCTCAAGCTTGATCGCGTGGGCCTGAGCGATAACTTCTTCGAACTGGGCGGCCACTCGTTGCTGGTCACGCAAGTGGTCTCGCGGGTGCGTCAGACGCTGAACGTGCAGGTGCCGCTGCGCACGTTGTTCGAACACAGCACGCTGGAAGACTTCGTCGCCGCGCTGGGTGTCGATCAGGCGCACCGGGAGCCGCCGATTGTTGCCTTGCCACGCCTGCAACCGCTGGCGCTGTCCTATGCCCAGGAGCGTCAGTGGTTCCTCTGGCAACTGGAACCGACCAGCACCGCTTATCACGTGCCGGCGGCGCTGCGTCTGCGCGGTGAGCTGGATCTGCCGGCGTTGCAGCGCAGCTTCGACGCGCTGATCGAGCGCCACGAATCGCTGCGCACCTGCTTCGTCGAACAGCAGGGTCAGACCTTGCAAGTGATCCAGGCTCGCGGCACGCTCGATCTGCAGGTGCAGGACGTGGCGGCGGAGCTCGACGAGGCGGCGCTGCAAGCGCTGGTCGCCGCCGAAACCCTGCACCTGTTCAATCTACAGCAAGGCCCGTTGCTGCGGGTCAAACTGCTGCGTCTGGCCGCCGATGACCACGCACTGGTCATCACTCTGCATCACATCGTCTCCGATGGCTGGTCGATGAATGTCATGGTCGATGAGCTGGTGGCGTTGTATGCCGCCTACAGCCAGGGCCAGAGCGTGCAATTGCCGGCGCTGCCGGTGCAATACGCCGACTACGCCGTGTGGCAGAAACAGTGGATGGACGCCGGTGAACGCGAGCGGCAATTGAGCTACTGGGCCGCACAACTCGGCGATGGTGATCAACCGCTGCTGGAGTTGCCGATCGACCGTCCGCGTCCAGCCGAGCAGAGCTATCGTGGCGCCCGTCGCGATATCCCGCTGAGCCGCGAACTGGCCACCGCGCTCAAGCAACTGGCGCAGCGCGAGAACGTCACGCTGTTTGCGCTGTTGCTGGCGTCGTTCCAGACCTTGCTGCATCGCTACAGCGGTCAGGCCGATATCCGCGTCGGCGTGCCGGTGGCCAACCGCAACCGGGTCGAGACCGAAGGCTTGATCGGCTTCTTCGTCAACACCCAGGTACTCAAGACCGAGTTCGACAGTCAGCAGACGTTCCGCAGCCTGCTGCAGCAAGTGAAAAATACGGTGCTCGCTGCCCAGGCGCATCAGGATCTGCCGTTCGAACAACTGGTCGACGCGCTGCAACCGGAGCGCAGCCTCAGCCACAGCCCGCTGTTCCAGGTGATGCACAACCACCAGAGCCAGGTGCGTCAGGCGCAGGGCGCCACGCGTCTGCCAAAACTGGCGATTGAAGGCTTGCCGTGGGCGTCCAGTACCGCGCAGTTCGACCTGACCCTGAACACTTTTGAATCGAGCGACAACGTCTGGGCCGAGCTGACCTATGCCACCGACCTGTTCGACGTCGAAACCATCGAACGCCTGGCGCAACACTGGACCCGTCTGCTGCAAGGCATCGTTGCCGACAGCGCTCAGCGCATCGCCGAACTGCCGCTGCATGACGCGGCCGAACGCTCGGCGACCTTGCAGCAGTGGAACCCGGACATCCGCGATTTCCCGAGCGAACAGTGCCTGCATCAACGGATCGAACAACAAGCCGCCCGCGCCCCGCAAGCGATTGCCGTGAGCTGTGCCGGGCAGTCCCTGAGCTACGGCGAGCTCAACAGTCGCGCCAACCAGTTGGCCCACAAGCTGATTGCCAGCGGTGTCGGCCCGGACGTGCGCGTCGGTCTGGCGGTGGAGCGCAGCCTCGACATGCTGGTCGGCCTGCTGGCGATTCTCAAGGCCGGCGGCGCCTATGTGCCGCTGGACCCGACGTACCCGGAAGAACGCCTGAGCTACATGATCGGCGACAGCGGCATCGCCTTGTTGCTGACCCAGAGTCATCTGCTGGGTCGTCTGCCGGTACCCGATTCGCTGCGCAGCCTGATGCTCGATCAGGAACGTGACGGTCTGGAAGGCTACAGCGACAGCAATCCGCAGGTACGCATGAGCCCGGACAACCTGGCTTACGTGATCTACACCTCCGGTTCCACCGGTCAGCCGAAGGGCACATTGCTGGCCCATCGCAACGTGCTGCGCCTGTTCGAAGCCACTGATGCGTGGTTCGATTTCGGCGCCGCGGATGTCTGGAGCCTGTTCCACTCCTACGCCTTCGATTTCTCGGTGTGGGAGATTTTCGGGGCGCTGCTGTACGGCGGCAAACTGCTGGTGGTGCCTTACGAGGTCAGCCGCTCGCCGGAAGATTTCTTCGCCTTGCTCTGCCGCGAAGGCGTCACCGTGCTCAACCAGACGCCATCGGCGTTCAAGCAATTGATGCAAGTGGCTTGCGCCCCGCAGCATGCGGCGCAAGCACTGGCGCTGCGTTATGTGGTGTTCGGCGGCGAGGCGCTGGAGGTCAAAAGCCTGCGTCCATGGTTCGAGCGTTTCGGCGATCAGGCACCGCAACTGATCAACATGTACGGCATCACCGAAACCACCGTGCACGTGACCTACCGGCCGATTTCGCTGGCCGACTTGCAGCGTGACGCCAGCAGTCCGATCGGCGAACCGATTCCCGATCTGTCCTGGTACTTGCTCGACGGTGATCTGAATCCGGTCGCCAAAGGCTGCATCGGTGAGCTGTACGTCGGTCGTGCCGGCCTGGCTCGCGGTTACCTGAACCGTGCGGATCTGACCAGCCTGCGCTTCATTCCCGACCCGTTCGCCGCTGATGGCGGGCGTCTGTACCGTACCGGTGACCTGGCGCGCTATCGCGCCGACGGCGTGATCGAATACATCGGCCGGATCGACCATCAGGTGAAAATTCGCGGTTTCCGTATCGAACTCGGCGAGATCGAAGCGCAACTGCTGGAACAGGCTGCCGTGCGCCAGGCCGTGGTGCTGGCGCAGCCGGGCCTCAGCGGTCAGCAACTGGTGGCGTATCTGGTGCCAGGCGACGCCGCGCTGCTCGACGCAAGCCCGGCCGAACAGGCGCTGTGGCGCGACAGCGTGCGCGCCGAACTCAAGGCCAGTCTGCCGGATCACATGGTCCCGGCGCACCTGTTGCTGCTGGCGCAATTGCCGTTGACCGCCAACGGCAAACTCAATCGCAATGCCTTGCCGTCACCGGACGCCAGCCAGGCGCAGCAGACCTATCAGGCGCCGCAAAGCGCGATGGAGCAGGGGCTGGCCGCGATCTGGCAAGACGTGCTGAAGCTGCCGCAGGTCGGCATCCACGACAACTTCTTCGAATTGGGCGGTGACTCGATCATCTCGATTCAGGTGGTCAGTCGCGCCCGTCAGGCCGGCATCCGCCTCAATCCCAAAGACTTGTTCCAGCACCAGACCGTGCAGCGTCTGGCGCTGGTCGCGCAGTGGGGCGGCGACGAATCGACGATTGATCAGCAAGCTGCGAGCGGTGCGGCGTTGCTGCTGCCGATCCAGCAGCAGTTCTTCGCCGACGAGATTCCGCAGCGTCATCACTGGAACCAGTCGGTACTGCTGCAACCACGTCAGGCGCTGGACGCTGAAAAGGTCGAGCAGGTGTTGCGCGCACTGGTCGCTCATCACGATGCCTTGCGCCTGAGCTTCACCCAGCGCGATGGCGTGTGGCAGGCCGAGCATCGCGCGGTCGAAGCGCTGCCGCAGAACCTGCTTTGGCAGGAACAGGTCGCGGATGCCGCCGCCCTTGAAGCCTTGGGTAACCGCGCCCAGCGCAGCCTCGATCTGCAACACGGGCCGTTGCTGCGTGCGGTGCTGGCAAATCTGGCCGATGGCACTCAGCGTTTGCAGTTGGTGATTCATCACCTGGCGGTGGACGGCGTGTCGTGGCGGATTCTGCTGGAAGACCTGCAGAACGCTTATCAGCAATTGCTGAATGATCAGCCGTTGAGCCTGCCGTCCCGGACCAGCGCCTTCAAGGACTGGAGCGAGCATTTGCAGCGTTACGCTAACAGCCCGGCGTTGCAGGCCGAACTGGATTATTGGCAGGCCTGCCTGAGCGATGTAAGTACCGATCTGCCGTGCAAACGCGTTGACGCCAGTCAGGACAATCGTCTGGCCCAGACCGTACAAACCCGGCTCGGCACCGAGCTGACCCGCCAACTGCTGCAAGAGGCCCCGGCGGCGTACCGCACCCAGGTGAACGATCTGTTGCTGACGGCACTGGCGCGGGTCATCGGTCGCTGGAGCGGGCAGGCGTCGACGCTGATCCAGCTCGAAGGCCATGGTCGCGAAGAACTGTTCGACGGTGTCGATCTGACCCGCACGGTGGGCTGGTTCACCAGCCTGTTCCCGGTGCGCCTGACGCCGGTAGAGACGCTTGGCGAGTCGATCAAGCAGATCAAGGAACAACTGCGCTCGATCCCCAACAAGGGCATCGGTTTCGGCGCTTTGCGTTACCTCGGTGATGCCCGCGCGCAGCAGAGCTTGCAGGCCTTGCCGAGCCCGCGCATCACCTTCAACTACCTTGGGCAGTTCGACGGTAGTTTCGCTGGCGACGAGGCTGCGCTGTTCGTGCCGTCGCCGGATAACGCCGGCCTCGATCAGAGCCCGGAGGCGCCGCTGGGCAACTGGCTGACTCTCAACGGTCAAGTGTATGGCGGCGAGCTGCGGGTGGGCTGGACGTTCAGCCGCGAGCGTTTCGACGGCGCGGTGATCGAAGCCCTGGCCGAAGATTACGCTGCAGAACTCGCAGCGTTGATCGGCCATTGCCTGACCCCGGGCATCGAAGACCTGACCCCGTCGGACTTCCCGTTGGCCGGCCTGACGCAGGCGCAGCTCGATCAGTTTCCGCTGGCGCCACGCCAGGTCGCCGATGTGTATCCGCTGTCGGCGATGCAGCAGGGCATGTTGTTCCACAGCCTCTACGAGCAGGCCACCGGCGATTACATCAACCAGGTCCGGCTCGATGTCGAAGGCCTCGATCCGCAACGCTTCCAGCAGGCCTGGCAAGCGGCGGTGGACAACCACGACATCCTGCGCAGCAGCTTTGTCTGGCAGGGTGAACTGGCGCGTCCAGTGCAGGTGGTGCACAAGCAACTGGACATGCCGTTCCGCGTCCTCGACTGGCGTGATCGTGACGATTGCCACAGCGATCTGAATGCACTGGCGGCTGCCGAACAGGCGCAAGGTTTCGACCTGAGCCAGGGGCCGCTATTGCGCATGGTCGTGGTGCGTCTGGACGAGCAGCGCTGCCACTTGATCTACACCAACCACCACATCCTGATGGACGGCTGGAGCAACTCGCAGTTGCTTGGCGAAGTCCTGCAGCGCTACAGCGGGGTTGCCCAGCCGCCACTGGCCGGACGTTATCGCGATTACATCGAATGGCTGCAGCGCCAGGACGTGCAGGCCAGCGAGCGTTACTGGACCGCACAACTGGCTGACCTGCAAGCGCCGACCTTGCTGGCGCAAGCGTTGCAGGCGCAGCGCGGCGATGCACCGCGCGACGGCCACGGTGAACATTTCTGCGTACTCGATGCTGAGCAGACGCGGCGTCTGGGCGAGTTTGCGCGCCAGCAGAAAGTCACCCTCAACACGCTGATTCAGGCGGCATGGCTGCTGCTGTTGCAGCGCCTGACCGGCCAGCCGTGTGTGGCGTTCGGCGCCACGGTGGCGGGGCGTCCGGCCGAGCTCAAAGGCGTCGAGCAGCAGATCGGTCTGTTCATCAACACCTTGCCGGTCATCGCTAGTCCGCAGTCGCCATCGAGCGTTGGCGAATGGTTGCAGAGCGTGCAGGCGCAGAACCTGGCCTTGCGAGAGCATGAGCACACCCCGCTGTTCGACATTCAGCGCTGGGCCGAGCGCAACGGTGAGGCGCTGTTCGACAACATTCTGGTGTTCGAGAACTACCCGGTGTCCGAGGCGCTGGCGCAGGGCGCACCACAAGAACTGCGCTTCGGTGAAATCCACAATCATGAGCAGACCAACTACCCGCTGACGCTGCTGGTGCACTTGAGCGACGAATTGTCGATGCACTTCAGCTACCAGTGCGAAAGCTTTGCCGCGCACAGCGTGGTGCAACTGGCCGGGTATCTGCAGCGCTTGCTCGGGCAAATGAGCGAGTCGGGGGAGCGTTCGCTCAGTGAGCTGAACCTGATCGAGCACAGCCCGCAAGTGAACAGCGATTTCGTTACCGAGCAGTGCATCCATCAAGCCATCGCCCGTCAGGTAGCGGCGATCCCGGATGCCTTGGCGGTAACCTTCGCCCATAAGCAACTGACCTACGCCGAACTGGATGCCCAGGCCAACCGTCTGGCGCACAAACTGGTCGAGCTGGGTGTCGGCCCGGAAGTGCGCGTGGGCGTGGCGATGCCGCGTTCCGAGCAGTTGCTGATTGCCTTGCTGGCGGTGCTCAAGGCTGGCGGTGCGTACGTGCCGCTGGACCCGGATTACCCGGCGGATCGCGTTGCCTACATGCTCGAAGACAGCCGCGCTCGGGTGTTGCTCACCGAGCAGGCCGTTGCCGCGACCCTGAGCGTGCCGGGCGATACGCAAGTGCTGCTGATGGATCAGGTTTCGTTGGGCGGTTATTCGGCTGTTGCACCACAGACTGCGGTGCAGCCGGATAACCTCGCCTACGTGATCTACACCTCCGGTTCCACCGGCAAACCAAAAGGCGTGGCGATTGCCCATCGCAACGTCATGGCGCTGATCGACTGGTCCGCCAGGGTCTACAGCCGCGACGACATTCAAGGCGTACTGGCCTCGACGTCGGTGTGCTTCGACCTGTCGGTGTGGGAGCTGTTCGTCACGTTGGCCAACGGCGGCTCGCTGATCATCGCCCGTAATGCGCTGGAACTGCCGCAACTGCCGGCCCGCGATCAGGTGCGTCTGATTAACACCGTGCCGTCGGCGATTGCTGCGCTACAGCGTGCCGGGCAGATTCCGCCAAGCGTGCGCATCATCAATCTGGCGGGTGAACCGCTGAAGCAAGCGCTGGTGGAGGCGTTGTATCAGCAGTCGACGGTCGAGCACGTCTACGACCTGTACGGCCCGTCGGAAGACACCACTTATTCGACCTGGACCCGCCGCAGCGCTGGCGGTCAGGCACGGATTGGTCGCGCGCTCGAGCACAGCGCCAGCCATCTGTTGGATGCCGATTTGCACGCGGTTCCGCAGGGTGTTTCGGCCGAGCTGTACCTGTCCGGCGCCGGCATCACGCGCGGTTATCTGGGGCGTGCGGCGATGACCGCCGAGCGCTTCGTGCCGAATCCTTTCGTCGGCAACGGCGAGCGCATGTACCGCACCGGCGACCTGATTCGAGAGCGTGAGGAGGGCGAACTGGAGTACATGGGCCGGATCGACCATCAGGTGAAAATTCGCGGCTTGCGTATCGAGCTGGGCGAAATTGAAGCGCGTCTGCTGGCGCATGCCGCCGTGCGTGAAGCGGTGGTCGTGGCCAGCGAAGTCTCGGGCAGTCAGCAACTGATTGCTTATCTGGTGCCGAGCGATCCGGCGATCATCGAGGCCAGCGTCGAGCAACAGGCCGCACTGCAGCAAACCCTCGGCAACTGGCTGAGCGCAACCCTGCCGGACTACATGGTGCCGAGCCACCGCCTGTGGCTGGCGCAGCTGCCGCTGACCCCCAACGGCAAGATCGATCGCAAGCGCCTGCCAGCACTGGAGCTGAGTGCCGCGCAGTTGCACGTCGAACCGGCGAATGCCACCGAGCAAATGTTGGTGGAGATCTGGAAAGAAGTGCTGGGCCTTGAGCAGGTCAGCACCCATGACAGTTTCTTTGCCTTGGGCGGCGATTCGATCATCTCGATTCAGGTGGTCAGTCGCGCCCGTCAGCAAGGGCTGGAGCTGAGCCCGAAAGACCTGTTCCAGCAACCGACCATTCAGCAACTGGCCCTGTGCGTGCAGGCTGCCGAAGGGCGTGTGGTGCCGGAGCCGGCGCTGATCGACCTGCCGCTGCACGGCTTGAGCGAGGCGCAGGTGGCGCAACTGCCACTGCCGGCCGGGCAACTGGACGGGCTCTATCGCTTGTCGCCAATGCAGCAGGGCATGCTGTTCCTTGGCCTGAATTCGCCGGAAGCGGATCTCTACGTCAACCAGTTGAGCGTTCCGGTGCAGGGCCTTGAGCCGCTGCGTCTGCAAGCCGCGTGGGAAACCGTCAGCCGTCGCCACGACATTCTGCGCACCGGTTTCCTCTGGCAGGATATGGCCGAGCCGCTGCAATTTGTGCTCGCCGATCCGCAGTTGCCGTTCAGTCTGCTCGACTGGCGTGAGCAGGATCATTCGGCCGAAGCCTTGCAAGGCCTGGCGGATGCCGAGCGGGCCAAGGGCTTCGACCTTGACCAGCCACCGCTGCAACGCCTGACGCTGGTGCAAGTCGGCGAGCACAGCTATCAACTGATCTGGACCTACCATCACATCCTGATCGACGGCTGGAGCAGTTCGCAGTTAATCGGTGAGGTGCTGAGCCAGTATTCAGGGCGACCACTGGCCGACGCGGTGCCGTACCGCGGTTACATCAACTGGCTGCAGCAGCAGGACGCGAATGCCAGCGAAGGTTTTTGGCGTCAGCACCTGAGCCTGCTCGACGAGCCGACCTATCTGGCGGACGCGGTGACGCGTACCGGCAGTGGTCGCGGTCACCAGGCGCTGTACAGCCGTCTGGGCGCAACCCGCACCGAGCAGTTGAAAGCCTTTGCCCAGTCGCAGCAGATCACCCTCAACACCTTGGTGCAGGGCGCGTGGCTGGTGCTGCTGAGCCGGTACAGTGGGCAGCGTTGCGTGGCGTTCGGCGCCACGGTGGCGGGGCGTCCGGCGAGTCTGCCGGCGTCGGAATCGATCCTCGGCCTGTTCATCAACACCTTGCCGGTGATCAAGGACGTGCCGGCCGAGCAGGCCGTGGGCGCCTGGTTGCGCGAGTTGCAGGATTTCAACCTGGAACTGCGCGAGCGCGAGTACACCCCGCTGACCGACGTCCAGCGTTGGGGCGGGCGTGCCGGGCAGTCGCTGTTCGACAGCATCATCGTGTTCGAGAACCACCCGATCGACCAGGCGCTGCGCGAGTGGCGCGATGATTCGCTGAAGTTTGGCGAGATCAATAACTCGGGCCTGACCAACTTCCCGATGGACCTGATGGTCACCCTCGAAGACGGGTTGGTGATCGAGTACATGTTCCTGCGCGAACATTTTGATCTGGCGACTGTGGAAGGCATCCGCAGCAACATGGAAGGCCTGCTCACCGCACTGGTTCAGGACGCCGGGCAGGCGCTGGGACGCATCGGTCTGCCGACCGGGCAAGTCGCGCCCGCGCCGGACGTTGTCGCGCAAGCGCAGACCACGCTGGTGCACCAGCGCGTTGCCGGGTGGGCCGCGCAGCGTGCCGAACAAACCGCAGTGATCTTCAATGAGCAGGCCTTCAGTTACGGCCAGATCGAAGCGCGGGCCAATCGTCTGGCACATGCGCTGATCGCCGAAGGTGTCGGTCCGGAAGTGCGGGTCGGTGTGGCCCTGCCACGCAGCGAAAACATGATCGTCGCGCTGTTGGCGGTGCTCAAGGCCGGTGGCGCCTATGTGCCGCTGGACGCAACCTATCCCCGCGAGCGCTTGAGTTATCTGATGCACGATTCGGGCATCGCCTTGCTGCTCAGCGATTCGAGTCTGCGTCAGGTGCTGCCAACGCAGGACAACCTGCATGTGCTGGAACTCGATCAGCTGGATCTGCGCGCTCAGCCGCCGTCGGCACCGCAGGTGGCAGTGCAGCCGGGCAATCTGGCCTACGTGATCTACACCTCCGGCTCGACCGGTCAACCGAAAGGTGTCGGCGTTGCGCACGGGCCGCTGGCGATGCACTGCCAGGCGATCGGTCAGCGTTACGAAATGAGCGCAGCCGATTGCGAGTTGCACTTCATGTCGTTCGCCTTCGACGGCGCGCATGAGCGCTGGCTGACCACCCTGACGCACGGCGCGCGTTTGCTGATTCGCGACGACAGCCTGTGGACGGCCGAACAAACCTACGACGCCCTGCATCAGTATGGCGTGACCGTGGCCGCGTTCCCGCCGGTGTACCTGCAGCAACTGGCCGAACACGCTGAGCAGCACGGCAATCCGCCGCCGGTACGGATCTACTGCTTCGGCGGGGACGCGGTGCCGGTGGCGAGTTTCGAACTGGCCAAACGCGCACTGCAACCGCAGTACATCATCAACGGCTATGGCCCGACCGAGACGGTGGTCACGCCGCTGATCTGGAAGGCCGCGGTCGACGATCAATGCGGCGCGGCCTATGCGCCGATCGGCAGCGTGGTCGGCGAGCGTAGCGGTTATGTGCTCGACAGCGACCTCAACCCGCTGCCGGCCGGCATCGCTGGTGAGCTGTACTTGGGTGGTGCGTTGGCGCGCGGTTATCTGGGGCGTGCCGGTGGCACCGCCGAACGTTTCGTTGCCAACCCGTTCAGTGCCGATGGCAGTCGCCTCTACCGCACTGGCGACCTGGTGCGCCAGCGTGCCGACGGCACTGTCGACTATCTCGGGCGGATCGACCATCAGGTGAAAATCCGTGGTTTCCGCATCGAGCTGGGTGAAATCGAAGCGCGCCTCAAGCAGCAGCCGGGCGTGCGTGACGCTGCCGTAGTGGCCCGCGAGGGTGTCAGCGGCAAGCAACTGCTCGGCTACGTACTGGCCGCTGCCGAGACGCCGGCCGACGGTTTGGGCGAGCGTCTGCGCGAGCAACTCAAGGCCAGCCTGCCGGATTACATGGTGCCGGCACACCTGATGGTGCTTGAGCGCATGCCGCTGACGCCGAACGGCAAACTCGACCGCAAGGCCCTGCCGAATCCGGACGCCGAACAGCGCCTGGCCTACGTCGAGCCGCGCACCGAGCTGGAAAAAGCCCTGGCGAAGATCTGGCAGGAGGTGCTGAAAATCGAACGGGTCGGGCTCACCGATAACTTCTTCGAACTGGGTGGCGACTCGATCCTCAGCCTGCAAGTGGTGGCCCGCAGCCGTGTGCTCAAGGCTCAGGGCCTGAGCCTGAAACTGCGCGATCTGATGCAGAAACCGAGCATCGGCGAACTGGTAGCGAGTGTTCAGGGCACGGCGGAAAAAGCCTCCGGGTTGCTGGCGATGAACGCCGAGGTCAAGGGCGTGGCGCCGCTGTTCTGCCTGCACGCCGGTTTCGGCACGGTGTTCGACTACGAACCGCTGGCGCGGCGCTTGAGCGGTCAACGCCAGGTGTTGGCGATTCAGTCGCGGATGTTGCTGGATCCGGTGTTCAACGACACCTCGCTGCAGGAGATGGCCAGTGATTACCTGGCGCAGATTCGTCAGAAACAGCCGCAGGGGCCGTATCACCTGCTGGGCTGGTCGCTGGGCGGAACGCTGGCGATGTTGATCGCCGCGCAACTGGAGCAGGCCGGGCAACAGGTCAAGTTTGTCGGGCTGGTCGACAGCTTCGTGCCGTCGGCGGCGGTCGACGCCGGGGCTGTCGATGACTGGCAAGCCGACCTGCGCGATTTCCTGCAGGTGACGCTGCCGGACGCCGCTTCGGACTTGTCTATCGACGGTGAGGAAACGCCGCACAACCTGCGCGCGCTGTTCCAGCGTGCCATGAGCGCCGAGCGCGGGGCGTCGACTTATGTGGCGCTGGGTGCCGAAGAACTGGCGCAGGTGTTCAGCGTGGCGCGCCGGCTCAAGCAGTTGTCGCTCAAGCTTGAGCGCTGTGCGCCGCTGACCGTCAACCCGACGTGCTGGTGGACCTTGGGGCGCGAAGCCGAGGCACTGGAGCTGGCGGCGCAACTCGACCAGCCGGGCATGGGCGGTGAATGGCTGGATTGCGGGCACTTCCAAATCCCGCGCGATGAAACTTTCCTGTCCGAGGCTGAAGAAATGCTCGGCCAGATCGTTGAATCAGTAGTCATGTCCTGAAACCTGCTGTGAAACCCAAGTAAAACCGATCGGGCGCTGATGGCGCCCGATCGCTTTGGAGATTTGAATGTCATTGAATCCTGATATCGCCGCATTTCTGCAATTGGTCGGCAACGGCCGGGCCAGTGGCAAACGCGTCGGCATGCACGAGTTGAGCCCGAGCGAGGCCCGTGAACAGTTCGATCAGTCATCGTTGCTGATGGACGCCGGCGGTGAAGAACTGGCCGTGGTGGATGAGCTGCAATTGCCGGTGCGTGATGGTGCACTGTTGAACGCACGGATCTACAGCAATCATCCGTTGCAGGCGGGCGCCGGACGTCCGGCACTGTTGTATTTCCATGGCGGCGGCTATGTGGTCGGCAGCCTCGACTCGCATGATTCGCTGTGCCGCGCGTTGGCCGCGCTAGCCGATTGTGTGGTGCTGTCAGTGGCGTATCGACTGGCACCGGAACATCGTTTCCCGACAGCGGCCGACGACGCCCGCGATGCCTGGGACTGGCTGGTGGCGAGTGCTGCTGACTTGGGCATCGACACGGCGCGGCTGGCGATTGCCGGTGACAGCGTTGGTGGCAGCCTGGCCACGGTGCTGGCTGCGCAACTGACGGATGGCGCTGTGCAGCCGCGTTTGCAGGTGCTGATTTATCCGGTCACCGATGCCAGTCGCACTACGCCTTCGATCGAGCGTTTTGCCGAAGGTTATCTGCTGGAGAAGGCTTCGCTGCAGTGGTTCTATGCGCACTATCAGCGTGATGCCAGCGATCGTCTCGATCCGCGTTTCTCGCCGTTGCTCGGCGAAGTTCCGGCCGATGTCGCGCCGGTGTTGATGGTGTTGGCCGAGTGTGATCCGTTGCACGATGAGGGGGTGGCTTATGCCCGGCATTTGCAGGCGGCGGGGGTTGTTGTGGATTTGCAGGTGTACTCGGGCATGACCCATGACTTTATGCGGATGGGGGCGATTGTTGATGAGGCTGAAGAGGCGCTGGGGTTGATTGCTGGGCGCTTGGTAGAGGTGTTTGATTTGGCTTGACGGGGTGGGGGGGTGAGTGGGTGAATATCCGTTGCTGCGGTAACGGCCGCCTAGGGTTCCGCCCTGACGGCGGGTCACTTTGGCAAAAGCCCCAAAGTAACCAAAGGGCTTTACCCTGACGTTCGGCCCTCGCTTAGGCTCGGGTTCCTTCGCTCCGGGATTCATCCGGGGGCAGCGCCTACGGTTTGCTTCGCTGCACCTCCTCTCGCTGTGTTTGGCTGCGCCAAACGGTCGCTGCGCTCCCACCCCCGGATAAATCCCTCCACTCAGCCTGCCGACGGGCCCTCAGATCAAGAGCGGTACTCGAGCTAACGCTCATTGTGTTGAGTGGTGGAAAAGCGAGCGCTCGGCTTTTGCTTTTCTGTAGGAGCCAGCCTACTGGCGATGGCGGCCTGCGAGCCGACCAGTCTCTAATTGACCACACCCCATCCCCCTGTGGGAGCGAGCTTGCTCGCGAAGGCGGCCTGACAGCCGACCAAACTCCAACTGAATACACCCAATCCCCTGTAGGAACTGCCGAAGGCTGCGATCTTTTGATCTGCTTTGGCTTTGGCTTTGGCTTTGGCTTTGGCTTTGGCTTTGGCTCTTGATGTGGCTCTTGATTTTTTGCTCCTTCGGCAGGCCGAGCGTAGGTGTCCATCCGGGGGTTAGGCGCGCAGCGCCATGCGGCGAAGCCGCATACATCGAGAGGAGGTGCAGCGAAGCAAACCGGAGGCGATGCCCCCGGATGGACGCCGTAGCGAGGGAACACTGAGCCTAAGCGAAGTGCCGTACGCCGGGGCAAAGCCTTTTGGGTTACCTTTTCGGCGTCTGGAAAAGGTGACTCGCTGTAAGAGCGAAACCGCCAGCGGCAGCACCCGAAGCAACGGATATCCCCCCAAACCCCCAAGAGCCTGGTCGGCCCAAAGGCCGCCAAGTCCCCAAAAAAACGCCGGCAAATGCCGGCGTTTCAGTGCGCGCTAAACGTATTACCAGTTATAGGTCACGTCAGCAGTCATGGTCCGGCCTTCGCCGTAATAGCAGTCGAGGGTACCGTTGCACGCGGCCACGTATTTCTCGTCGGTGAGGTTTTGCAGGTTGGCTTGCAGTTTCACGCCTTTGACATGCAGCGGTGATTTCTCCAGGTCGTAAGAGACCATGGCGTCATACACGGTGTAGGACGGAATCTGGAACGAGTCCGACTCGTAATCCGAACCGTAGCTGCTGCGCACGTAACGGGCGCCCAGGCCCATGCCGAAACCGGCGAGGGCGGTGGAGATGTCGAAGTCGTAGTTGACCCACGCGGAGGCGGTCAGCGGTGGACGCATGGCCAGAGTGCGACCTTCGCGACCGTCGTTGTCTTTCTCCCACTTGGTCTGGTTACGCGACACCGCCGCCAGCACGCGCAGGTTGCGGGTGACGTTGACCTTGCCTTCCAGCTCGATACCGCGCGAACGCACGGAGCCGCTCTGGGTGCTGAAGCCCGGGTTGTTGAGGTCGGTGGTGAGCATATTGTCCTGGTCGATCTGGTACGCCGACAGCTGGATGAAGCCGTCGATCGACTTCGGCTCGTACTTGACGCCGACTTCGTACTGCTTGCCGGTGGTCGGTTCGAAGGCGCCGCCGCTCATGTCGGTACCGGTTTGCGGCAGGAACGATTCGGCGTAGCTGACGTACGGCGTGATGCCGTTGTCGAACTCGTAGCCCAGGCCGGCACGCCCGGTGAACTTCTCGTCTTTCTGGTTGCTGTGGCCGCCGCTCAGCGGTTGCTTGTTGTCGGTTTCGGCGAAGTCATACCGACCGCCGAGGGTCAGGAACCACTGGTTCCAGCGCAGTTGATCCTGAGCGTACAGGCCGGTCTGGGTGATGGTGTTGTCCCATTTGTACGGCTGACGGAAATTGATCTGGCTGCCATACACCGGGTTGTACAGATCCAGACCTGGAGCGGTGCGGTCGTACAGGCCGAGGAATTTCGAATTGTAGTGGTAGTAGTCCACGCCCAGCAGCACGGTGTGCTCGACGTCGGCGGTGTGGAACTTGGCCTGGGCGATGTTATCGATGCCGTAGACCTTGTTGTGCTGCGACCAGTCCACCGCATAACGGCTCTGGTAGCTGCCGTCGTTGAGGCCGGTAACCGGGTTGGTCGGGAACGCATAACCGTGCAGCGGCGCCACGTACTGGTCGTTGATGTCGGCGTAACGCGCGTTTTGCTTCAGAGTCCAGACGTCGTTGAGTTCGTGAGCGATCTCGTAACCGACGACGAACTGCTCGCGGTGGTACTTGTTCACGTCCGGCTCGCCGAGGAACAGGCTGCGGCTGATGCGCCCGGCCTGGCTGCGATGCACCGTGCCGTTGGCCGGCAGGCCTTGGGCTTCCGGTACATCGTGGTCTTTCTGGTACTGACCGAACACGGTGATGGTGGTCTGGTCGTTGGGCAGCCAGGTCAGGCTTGGCGCCAGCAGCATGCGGTTCTGGCTGGCGTAGTCGATGGCCGAGCCGCTGTCGTTGACCACACCAGTCAGGCGATAGAGAAATTCGCCTTGATCGTCGATCGGACCGCCGAGGTCGAAGGCTCCGTACTTGCGGTCATAGCTGCCGCCACCGAGCTTCACTTCGTGCAGCGGGGTCGCGGTCGGACGCTTGCTGACCATGTTGACGATACCGCCCGGCTGGTTCTGGCCGTACAGCACCGAGGCCGGACCCTTGAGCACTTCAACGCGCTCCAGGGTGTACGGGTCGATCTGCAGCGAACCGCCGGTGCTGCCGCCGCCGTAAGGCATGTGCAGGCCGTCGAGGTACAGCGGAGTAGGGGAGAAGCCACGGGATGTCGGTTCGTCGAAGATCTTCACCCGGTCCGAGAAACCGCCGCCGGTCATGCCCGGCGTGTACTGCAGAGCTTCGGTGACCGTCTTCGAGCCGCGCATCTTGATTTCGTCTTGAGTGACGACGTTGATGGTCTGCGGGATTTCCTTGAGCGACGAATCGGTCTTCGAACCGGTGGCGCTGCGCTTGGCGACGATCCCGTCTACCGGGCCCCAGGCCGATTCGGCGGTGGCGGAAATGCTGGTCGGGGCCAGATCGAGGCTGGCACCGCCGCTGCTGCGTGAACGCAAGGCGACGTTGTTGCCCTCGACGCTGTAGGCGATGTTGGTGCCTTGCAGCAGTTGCGCGATGGCGGCGGTCGGTTCCAGGTTGCCACTGACGGCGCTGCTGCGCAGGCCGCTGACTTCATCCGGGCTGTAAAGCACTTGGAGGTTGGTCTGGCGACCAAATTCCTGCAACGCGCTCCCCAGCGACTGTGCAGGAATATTGATCGCCACGGCGGCGGCCTGGGCCTGGCCGATCATCGGCATAGTCAGGGCCATGGCGCAGAACGCGGGCAAGGTGCAACGGAAGGAGCGGCGGATCAGCAGGGCCTTGGCGAGCGGGTGGAGTCCGTGCGGTGCGGGCATTGTTCTTCTACTCTTCAAAGTGTTGACTGAGAACTATTTCTATTAACTGTTAGTAAGACGTTGAGCCTTCCGAAAACCGGAAAGCTCAACGCAAATTTTTTACAAAATTTTCACAGTCAGGCGGGTTGCAGCTCAGTGACCACTTTGCCGGCGCTCATGCGCACCAGTTGGTCGGCGACATCGAAGTAACGATCGTCGTGGGAAATGACGATGATGGTCTTGCCCAGGCGCTTCAGGTCCGGCAGCAGCTCGGTGTAGAAAATCCGCCGGAAGGTCGGGTCCTGATCGGCGGCCCACTCATCGAACACCAGCACCGGACGCTCTTCCAGCCAGGCGTTGATCAGGGCCAGACGCTTGCGCTGGCCGGTGGACAGGTCGGTGGTGGTGAACGAGCCGTCACGCACGCTGACCTTGTGCGCAATTTCCAGACGCTCCAGGTATTGGTTGGCGTCTTCCGGGATATGCGTATCGCCCTGTACCACGTCGTCGAACAGGTAATAGTCGGCGAAGATCGTGGTGAACAACTGACGGTAATCGTCGCGGTTGGCGGCATCGACGAGCTGCTGGTTGAGGCGGATTTCGCCTTGCTGCGGCGCGTACAGGCCCAGCAGCAACTTGATCAGCGTGGTCTTGCCGCAGCCGTTTTCGCCGACGATGAAAATGATGTCGCCTTGTTCGATTTTCAGGTTCACCGGCCCCAGCCGGAACGGCTTGGCGCCTTCTACCGTCGGGAAGCTGTACGAGACATCGGTCAGTTCCAGGCTGTGCACCGGGGTCTTTTGATGGCCCTGATCACTGAGCAGCAGGTGCGGCTCGGGCGAGGAGAATTGCTCGGACAGATCGGCGATCCGGCGGAACGCGATTTGCGCGCGACTGACGATCGGCAGGGTGCCGATGATGTGTTCCAGCGGCCCTTTCATGTACAGCAGCACCAGCACGAAGCCGCTCATCACCGCTTTGTCGGCGCTCGGCCACAGCGATTGCAGGCCCAGCGCCAAGCCGATCACCACGAAGAACAGCATCGACCCCAAGGTCTTGGCGACCACGAAAATGTTCACCGAACGCACCTGCGTGTCGCAGATCTTGTCGGCCGTGCCTTCGATGCCCGAGACGAACATGCGATGCCGGCGCGGGCGGTGGATGCGCAGTTCCTTGGCACCCTCGGCGACCGCGTGGTAGTGCTTCTGCAACTCGTCTTCGTAGTCGCGAGCCTTGAGGAAGCCCTGCATGCCGCGCCCGCGTGCGATGTACTGAATGACCGTGCCGATCAGGATCGCCACCGCCATCATCAGGAACATCGGCCACGACAACATCGCCAGGTAGCCCATGCAACCGAGGGTCACGGTCAGGGAAATCGCCAGCGGCGCAAAGGCGAAGGCGAAGTCGCTGATGGTGTCGACGTCGTGGGTCAGCACCGGAATCAGCCGATGGCTGCGATAGCGCTCGATCTGCTCGATCGGCGCCGAGAGGACTTTCTCGCCCAGCTCTTTGCGCAATTTGGCGATGATGTGCTGGCCGACGAAATTGGTGCCGATGTCGGAAAAGATCGAGCTGGTCAGGGCCAGCAGGCACAGGCCGGCAAACACCGCGACCATGGTGCTGGTCAGTGCGCCCTCGGCGTGCAGCACATTGTTGATGGTCGCCAGCAGCGCGGTGACGCTCAGGCCACCGACCATGCCGAGCAGGATCGACACGCTGACGATCAGTCGAAAGGGTTTGAGCAGGGCGAACAATTCATTGATCACCCCGCGTGTTGGTTTGCTCATGGAGGTTCCCTGCTTGAAGGAGCGGCGAACACCGGCACTGCGCGTGGGTTCGCCTGGATGACGTAGAGGGCGGTGGGCGCGCCATGGAGGATCGCGCCCACTTTTAGAACGACTGGCAGGACGGCTAATTTAGCCGGGCGATGGCGTTACAGATCACGGGCGACCCGGAAGCCGATCCAGTCGCCACGGGTGTCGGTGTAAGTGGCGTTGCGGTTGCCCGAGCGCGAGAACACCGGGGCCTCGCCCCAGTCGTTGCCACGGATGCGCCGCACGTCGCACTTGCCGCTTAACCAGGCACTGCCATCGCTTGGCGCGCCGACGTAGTTCTCGTTGTAGCAATCGGCGGTCCACTCATAAATATTGCCGTGCATGTCGTAGACGCCGAAGGCATTGGCCGGGAAGCTGCCGGCCGGCGCGGTGAAGTTGTAGCCATCGGCGGCGCCATAGGTGTTGGCGTGTTTGGCGATGCTGTATTCCTTGCCTTCGTCAAACGGGAAAGGGAACGGCCCGGTGCTGCCGGCGCGGGCGGCGTATTCACGCAGCGATTCGCTGACCAGCCGGTATTGCTGGCCGGTCTTCTTCGACAGCCAGGCCACGTACGCTTCGACCTCCGGGAAATCCATGCACACCGCCGGGTGCTTGTCGGTGTACTGCTTGCGCGGGTCGCTGCCCTGATAATCCGGGATCCCGGCCTTGCAGGCGCGACCGGGACGAGTGTCGCCGTCGGGCATTGTGTAGCCGCTGTCCTTGAGGTAGGCGTCCCACTCGCCGCGCAGAATCTGGAAACGGCTGATCGCCAGCGGTTTGGCAAACGTCACCGGGTGCATCGGTCCTTCATCCGGCTCGCGGCCGACCTCATCCTCCGGGGTGCCCATGGTGAACGTGCCGGTGGGCAGCACGACCATTTCCGGGCAGTCCTTGCAGTCCTTGAACACTTTGCCCGGTGCAGGCGGGGTGGCGGCCTGCGCGGCACCCGGCAGCAGGCCGGCGGCGAGGGCGGTGAGCATCAGCGCCGGCAGCGCCTTCAAGGAAAATCGACGCAGTTCACTGTTCATTGCGAGTCTCGCTAAAAGAAAAAAGGGAGCGTCCGGGTCAAAGGGCCTGGTCGAGCACGGCCAGCAAGCGGTCGATTTGCTCTTCGTCGTTGAGCAGCCCCGGTGCAGTGCGGATCACCGGGCCGACGTCGCGGTGCACGGCATCGGCCACTACGCGGTTGGCCATCAGGTGCGCGGCGATCTTGTCGCTGTCCTTGCCCTTGACCCGGAAGAAGGTGAAACCGGCGGACAGCTCAGGGCTCAGTGGCGTGACCAGTTCGATCTGCGGCCGTTGCTGCAGGCGTTGTTTCAGGTAGCTGTTGAGCGCGTGAATGCGCGCCTCGACCTCGGCCTTGCCCAGCTCAAGATGCAATTTGAACGCTTCGTCCAGCGCCCAGCGGTGCTCGAACGAGTGGTAGCCACCGGGCGTCATGGTGGTGGAAAACGCCGTGGCTTCAGAGAACGTCGGAATGATCGGGGTGATGTACCTGACCTCGGCGAAGCGACTGCAGACGATGCCGGTGCCACGTGGGCCGAACATCCATTTGTGGGTGCCGGCGATGAAGAAGTCGCAGTTCATCTGCGCGAAGTTCAGGTTGTCCACGCCGAAGCCATGTACCCCATCGACCACGTAAACGATGCGGTCGGCGTCGCTGCGACCACGGTTGTGCCGGTCGACGATGGCGCCGATTTCACCGATGGGCAGTTTCATGCCGCTGCCCGAATGCACCCAGCACATGCCCAGCACCCGGGTTTCGGGGCGGATGGCGCCGTCGATGGCAGCAAGGATTTCTGCCTTGCTGGCGCTGTACGAATCCTTGAACAGGCGAATTTTGCGCACCCGGGTGCTGTCGCGTTCGCTACGCAGGGCGAGGATGGTGTGGGTCGCGTAGTGCTCGTGCTCGGTGGTGAGGATTTCCTGATCGGGGCGCACGTGCACGCCGCCGTAGATCGTCGCCAGACCTTCGGTGGTGCTGCCGGTCAGGGCGATCTGTTTGGCGTCGGCTTGCAGGTAGCGTCCGGCCCAGACCCGCACGTTCTCCTCGCGCTGTTCGATCACGCCGAGGTCCCAATCCATGGCCAGGCCAGGATTTTTGTCGAGGGCGGCGCGGTGCCGTTCAATCGCCTCGCGCACCGGTTTCGGGTGCGAGGTGATCAGAAAGTTGGAGAAGTGCAGATACGCTGGATCCTGATCGAACAGCTGCTGCAACCGCGCCCACTTGTTGACGGTCGCGGGCGCGGCGTTCGCGGCACCGGCGACATTCGGCAGGCTCGCGCCCAGTGGCAGAGCCGCGGCGAGAATCCCCGCCTGCTTCAAGAACTCACGACGATTGCTCATGGCTTGGCAGTTCCCGGCGCGGCGGCCAGGGCCGGTTTCGCGGCTTTCTCGACCTGATCCCAGACCCGCAGGAAGTTGCCGCCCCAGAGCTTGGCGATGTCCGCTTCGGAATAACCGCGTGAGATCAGCTCGGCGGTGACGTTGCGAATTTCGCCGACGTTCTCGAAGCCTTTGACGCCGCCACCTTCGTTGAAGTCGGAGCTGATGCCGACATGGTCGATGCCGATCTTGCGCACCGCGTAATCGATGGCATCGCCCAGATCCTTGAGGCTGGCTTTCGGCTCTTCTTCAAGGATGCCGTACAGGCGGCTGGCGTACTGACCAAACTTCTGCTCGGACCACGCCGCAATGATCGGGTCGCCCGGCATCAGCGCCATCGCCAGGTTCGGCAGCGGCGGCAGGTCGAAGTCCTTGCGCATCTCGTTGAGCTTGTCCTGGGTTTGCTGGGTGAGCGGACGCAGGTACTGCGAGAACGCGACGATCTGCACCACGCCGCCGCTGTTTTTGATCAGCTGCATTTCCTTGTCGCTGAGGTTGCGCGGGATGTCGACCATCGCACGGGGCGCCGAATGCGAGGCCACCAGCGGCGTGCGGCTCAGCTGCGCAACTTGTTCGAGGGCTTTGGTCGACATTTGCGAGACGTCGATGATCACGCCCAGATCGTTGAGGCGCTTGACCGCCTGCTTGCCCAGATCCGAGAGACCGTCGAGGGCGTCCGGCGAATCATTGAGGAATGGCAGCGGCCGCGACGAATCCGCCCAGTCGTTGTTGCCGATGTAGCTGAAACCGAACATGCGCATGCCGCGCGCGGTCCACAGGTCCAGCAGGTTGAGGTCGTGGCCCAGCGGATAGGCGTTGAGCATGCTGATGAAAATCGCGAATTTGCCTTCGCCATGCAAGCGCCGGAAGTCATCGGGGGTGTAGGCGATGGCCACCTGATTGGGGTAGTCGCGAACCATCCCGGAGATGATCTTGAAGCGGATTTCCTGCTGGTTGCGCGCCTCGTCGACGAAGCCGGGGGTTGGCTTGTGCGGGGCGTTCGGGCCGTTCCACATTTCCGGCCAGCCGAAGATGGTCAGCGCGGCGCCTGACAGGCGCCCGCGGTTGGCCTTGGCGAGGTCGAACTGGCCGTCGCCGTCTTTGTCGGCTTCGTGGCCATCGGTGCCGAAATTTTGCGTCAGGCTGACATGGCTGTCGAAAGAGAGCATGCGTTCGTGCAGCTCATCGGCCTGCTTCATGACTTTGGCCGGGTAGCCGAGGTCGTCCTTGAACCAGTGATGCCACACGGCAAAGCCTGCGCCGGCGCTGATCGCCAGGGCCAACGGCAGGCCGATGAATAGAGCCTTTTTCGAACGTGGTTTTGTCATTGCCATCTCAGTCAGGTTCGCCATCGAGGTGCAGGCGCGGGGGCCTTCGCTATCTGGGAAGAACGAGTGGTTGGCGGCAAAATTTAAGCCTGGTGCTGTGGCGAGGGGATTTATCCCCGATCGAGTGCGAAGCGCTCGCAAAGCCTGCCAGCGCTGTCCCTTCTGGTGTCGCCGCCAGCGTCGGATGGGAGTTGCTTCGCAACTCATCGGGGATGAATCCCCTCGCCACAAGTCATCATCGCCGGGCGCGTTAAATTTGTCGGGGCAACAAACGTTCTAGCTTGGATAAAGCCTGCTTCATGGCTGACACAGGTAGGGCAATGAAGATTTCTCGACGATGGTTCATGGCGGGCCTGGCGCTGACCGGCGCTGCCGTGCCTGCGGCGTATTTCGGGCATCGTGAATGGACGAAGCCGGACCCGACGATCACCCCGGGCGAAGCGTCTTTCGATGTCGCCGACATGGCCGGGCAGCGCCTGGCGAATGCGTTGCGCGGGGTGTGGGATATCCGTTTCGAAGGTGCCGATGCCGGCCTCGAAGGCTTGCCGCTCAAGGGCCTGCAAGTGTTTCTCGACATCGGCCAGAAGGGACGCGGCGTGTGCGGTTTTCTCGACACGCCCGAGCGCCTGCGCTCCGCTGAAACACCGCGTTATCGAATTCTGGGCGACCTCGCGAAAGCCGATGCGGCGAAACTGAGCTGGCGCCTGATCGGCGCTGACGGTCAGATCAGCTATGAGCTGGAGATGATCCTCGATGAGGTCTGGGCCGACTTCGGCAATGCCGGCAGTGGCACGCTCAGCGGCAAGGCCTTGCGCCTGGATCGGTCGCTGGCCTTGCCGGCGCAGGACAATCGCTTCGTCGCCGTCAAGCGGCTGTTTCCCGAAGCGCGCGAGCGCACGCCGCTCAACCCGACGTTGCTGGCGTGGTTGATCTCTCCCGAGCATCGCCTGTTTCACCAGTTGTGGCATGCGACCCGGGACAAGTGGCACAAACTGCCCGAGGACAAACGCGAAGCCTTGCGCGGCATTGGCTGGCAGCCCGGCCCGCGCGACAAGGAGCGCGATGCCCGTGGCCCGCGCAAGGATCGCAATGGCTCGGGCGTGGACTTTTTCTTCATGCACCGGCACATGCTCGGGACGGCGCGCTCGATGCAGGAATTGCCATCCTGGGCGTTTTTCCCGCTGCCGCAGCCGGAGCTGATCCGCGACCGCGTAGGCTTCGCCCGCTATTTCGACAACCACGACGGTACGGCCTTGCCGCCGACCTGGACGGCGGCGGGTGATGACGAATTCAGTCAGTGGGTCAGCGACATCAAAACTGCCGAGACCTACGAAAGCAACTTCCAGGTCTGGGAGTCGCAGTACCGCGATCCGGCGTATCTGGCCCGGCTCACCCTCGGCCAGTTCGGCTCCGAAGTCGAGCTGGGCCTGCATGATTGGCTGCACATGCGCTGGGCCTCCGTGCCACGCGATCCGTCCAACGGTCAGCCGGTGCCGTTTGCCCGCGATCCGGCGGACTTCGCGGCCCGTTGGTACAACGCCGAAAATGATTTCCTCGGCGATCCGTTTTCTTCCCACGTCAACCCGACGTTCTGGCGTTTCCATGGCTGGATCGATGATCGCATCGAGGACTGGTTCCGCGCCCATGAGCGTTTCCATCCGGGCGAAGTCACGCGGCTGCAGGTCAATGGCGTGCCATGGTTTGCCCCGGGGCACTGGGTGGAAGTCGACGACCCGTGGCTCGGGCCGATCACCCATGGCTGCAGCACCACGCCGGGATTGCAGATGGGCAAGTCGGTGGAGATGGATCCGGAAACCATGAAACTGGCGCTGCGCATCACCTTCATCACCGACGAGGAAAAACTCGCCGGCCTGTTCCGCCGCGTGCCGCAACGGCCATGGTATGCGCGCAATCTGAAGGCTAAAACCAGCCCGACTTGAGGGCTGCGTCATCGATCATTCGCGAGCAGGCTCGCTCCCACAGGTTCAGGTGTCAGCCCACAATGTCCGGACTGACTTCTACATGAGAACGCATTCTTACTGATGGAACGCGTTCAAATGTGGGAGCGAGCCTGCTCGCGAAGGCGATCTGTCAGTCGCCGCAATTACAAGGTCTGCCACCCGCCACCAAGCGCCTTGTACAGCGCAATGCTCGCCTGCATCCGCGCCAGGCGCAGTTGCACGTTCTGATCCTGCGCTGCGTACAAGGTGCGCTGGGTTTCGAGGACAGTCAGCAAGTCCTCAGCGCCGGCCTGGTAACGGCTCTGCGCGATGTCGAATGCGGTCTGCGCCTGATTCAGTTCTTCGTTCTGCCACAACCGCTGCTCATCCAGGCGGCGAATGCTATTGAGCGCTTTTTCCACATCGGCGAAACCGTTGATGATCGCCCCACGGTAAGTTTCCAGCAGCTCTTGCTGGCGCGCAGAGGCCTTGTCGCGTTCCGCGCCGAGGCGACCGTTATTGAAAATCGGTGCGACCAGTCCGGCGGTCAGGTTGTAGAAAGGGCTGCGGATCAAATCGTCGAACTGATTGGCGCCCGAGCCGAGTTGGGCGGTCAGGGTCAGTGCCGGCAACATGGCCGCGCGAGCGACTTTGACGTCAGCTTCGGCGGCGGCCAGTTGGGCTTCGGCGCGTGCGATGTCCGGACGATGCGTGAGCAACTCGCTGGGCACGCCAGCGGCGATGTCTGGCCATTGCAGGTGCTCGAAGGACTCTGTCGCCGACAGTTGCTGCACCGGTCGGCCGAGGAGGGCGGCGAGGCTGATCAGCGCGTCCTGGGCTTGCTGTTGCACGCGCGGCAATTGCCATTGCTGGGCGGCGACCAGGCTCTTCTGTTGCGCCAGTTCCAGCGCGGTGGCTGAGCCTGAATCAAACCGCGTCTGCACCAGTTTCAGCACGCTTTGCGCGTTGGCCAGATTGAGTTCGGCGATGCGGCTCTGCTCGCGTAGCGACAAGGTTTGCGCATACGTGCTGGCAACGCCGCTGAGCAATGTCAGTTCTACCGTCGCCCGGTCGAATTCGCTGGCCTGCAGGGCGAACTGCGCACTGTCGCGCGAGGCGCGTTTGCCGCCCCAGAAATCGATTTCGTAGGTGGCGCTCAGGTTGGTATCGAAATAGTCCACCGCCTTGTTGCTGCTGTTGGCATCGAGTTGGCTGTAGCCATTGCCGCGCAGCAGTTTCTGCCGATTGGCATTCAGACCGGCCTTGACCTCCGGCAACTGTGAGCCGCCAGCGATGACGGTGGCCGCCTGCGCCTGACGCACGCGAGCAACGGCGGCCGCGAGGTCGAAACTGCCGACGCGAGCCTGTTCGATCAGACGATCCAGTTCCGGGCTGCCAAATTGCGTCCACCATTGCGGGTTGTTGCGGGCAACGCTGGCGCCATGGGGCGACTGCCAGGCAGCAGGCGCCTGCACACCGCTGTCGGGGCGCTGAACGGGACTGCCGCAGGCACTGAGGATCAGGCACACGGTCAACAGGCTGAGGCGCGGTTTCATAGATCGATCATTCACTGGTAAGGGCCGTGACCGGGTCGAGCCGGGCAGCTTTGCGGGCAGGCATGAAGCCGAAGACAACACCGGTGACCAGGGCGCAGCCGAATGCGCCGAGTACCGCCATCAAGGAAAAAGCCACGGCCACTTCGCTGAGGATCAGCACGCCGCCGACGATCAGCGCCAGGGCGATCCCGGCAATGCCGCCGACCACCGAGAGCATCACCGCTTCGGTGAGGAACTGCCGGAGGATGTCGCGCTGACGTGCGCCGGTGGCCATGCGAATGCCGATCTCGCGAGTCCGCTCGCGCACGGTCATGAGCATGATGTTCATCACGCCGATGCCGCCAACCAGCAGCGAGATCGCGGCAATCGAGCCGAGCATCAGCGACAGGGTGTTCTGGGTGCGCGCCTCGGCCTGAATCATCGCGGCGTTGTTGGTCAGTTCGAAATCCTTCTTGCCGTTGTGCAGGCGCAGCATCAGTTGCTCGATGGCCTGCTCGGTGTCCTTGACCTTGCGCGCGTCGGCGGCGGCGATGGCCACGTATTCCGGATTGCGCGTGCCGAACAGCCGGACGCTGGCCGCCGAATAAGGGATGGCGATGCGGTTATCACTGTCGGAGTCGCCGGAGCTGGCGCCTTTTTCCGCGAGCACGCCGACCACCTGGAACGGCACATTCTCGATCAGGATGAATTGGCCGATCGGGTTCGGCACATCCTTGAGCAGTTTGCTGCGGACTTTGTGGCCGATCACCGCGACGGCTGCAGCATTCTGCTCATCGACCTCGGTGAAGTAACTGCCTTGCACCACCGGCCAGTTGAAGATCGCCGGGAAGTTGGTGTCGTTGCCGCCGACGTAACTCAGGTGGTCGGCGTTGCCGTAACGCACGCCGGCCTCGGCGCCGTTGACCGGCATGATCCGCTGCACTTGCGGCAGGCTGGCCAGCGCGTGCACATCGTCGAGGGTGATGATCCCCGGCGGCGTGCGCGGGTTGGGCGCCGAGCCGCTCAGATAAATGATGTTCGAACCGAAAGCGCCCATCTGCGCCATCACCTGGCGTTTGCTGCCTTCACCGACCGCCAGCATCACCACCACCGACGCCACGCCGATGATGATCCCGAGCAGGGTCAGCGCCGTGCGAAAGCGGTTGATCCACATCACCCGCCACGCGGCGTGCAGGGCATCGACCAGTTCACCTTTCCACGCGCCAGTGGCTTCGGCGCCGTCGGCCAGACGCTGGCGCAGATCCACCGCTTGCAGGGCGCCGGGGTTGGCGCTGGTCTGGGCGTGGGGATTGTCGCGGGCGCTGTCGCTGATGATCAGGCCGTCGCGGATTTCGATGATGCGTTTGGCCCGGGCCGCGACTTCGCGGTCGTGGGTGATGAGGATCACCACGTGGCCCTGACTCGCCAGTTCGTCGAGCAGCGCCATCACCTCTTTGCCGCTGTGGCTGTCGAGGGCGCCGGTGGGTTCGTCGGCGAGGATGATGTGGCCGCCGTTCATCAACGCCCGGGCAATCGACACCCGTTGCTGCTGGCCACCGGACAACTGATGCGGGCGGTTGCCGGTGCGCGAGGCCAGACCGAGGCGGTCGAGCAGGGCAGCGGCGCGGGCGTGACGTTCGGCGGCCGGGGTGCCGGCATAGATCGCCGGCATCTCGACGTTTTCCTGGGCCGAGCCGGACGGAATCAGGTGATAGCCCTGGAACACAAATCCAAAGGCTTCGCGACGCAGCCAGGCCAGCTCGTCGCTGTCGAGGCCGGCGACGTTTTCCCCGGCAAAGCGGTACTCGCCGGAGGTCGGCCGGTCGAGGCAACCAAGGATATTCATCAGGGTCGATTTGCCGGAGCCGGAAGCGCCGACAATCGCCACGAATTCACCGGCGTGGATCGACAGGTCGATGCCGCGCAGCACGTGAACTTCAGGCGCGTCACCGCCGCCGTAGGATTTGCGAATGTCCTGCAGATCGATCAGAGGCGTTTGCATTCAGCCTCCGCTGCCGTCGACCGGGCCGATCAACAGGTGATCGCCTTCGTTGAGGCCGTCGACAATCTGCACCTTGAGCCGGTCGCTGATGCCGGTGCGTACCTCGCGTTGCTGGATGTCGCCGTTGGCCGCCACCACCTGCGCGGTTTGCAGGTTGGCCGTGGTGCTGCCCTGCAACGCGGCGACCGGCGCGGTGAGCACGCCTTTGGCCTGATTGGCGACGAAAAACACCTGAGTGGTCATCTCGGCCATCAAGGCGTTGTCGGCGTTATCGACGTCGAGCAAAACCGTGTACAGCACAACGCGGGCGCTGCCGCTTTTACTGCTGCTGGCTGGGCTGCCGCCGCCCTGGCTGGTCTGGTCCAGCGGCTTGGGCGGCACCGGCAGAATCTGCCGCACGGTGCTGCTCCAGCGCCGCTGGCCGCCGCTGAGGGTGGTGAAGTAGGCGGTCATGCCCGGTTTGACGTGACCGATGTCAGCCTCGGAAACCTCGGCCCACACGGTCATCGGTGACAGCTTGGCGATGCGCAGGATCAGCGGCGTCTGCTGTTGCGCGTTGAGGGTCTGGCCTTCGCGGGCGTCGAGGGCAACCACGGTGCCGGCCATCGGCGCGTAGATCCGCGTGTAGCCGAGTTCGGCCTGATCGCTGCGCAGGCTCGCTTCGGCCTGGCGGATCTGTGCCTGGAACATGTCGACGCGGGCCTGAGTGGCTTTCAGTTCGGCGCGGGTGGTCTGCACGTCTTCTGCACGGGTGGCGCCGCCGGCGGCGAGATTCTGCTGGCGCTGATATTTCTGCCGCGCCAGTTCATGCTGGGCGCGTTGCTCCTGCAATTGCGCCTTGAGGTTTTCGATGGAGAAGCGTCCGGCGTCGAGTTTGGCCTTCTGCGTGGACGGATCGATTTCCACCAGCAGTTGACCTTCCTTGACCACGTCACCGACTTCGACGTGGATTTTCTGGATCTGCCCGGAGGCCTGCGCGCCGACATCGACATACCGGCGCGGTTGCAGGGTGCCCAGCGCGGTGACGCTGCTCTCGATGTCGCCACGGCTGACTTGCACGGTGGCGAAGCGCTCGCGGCCCGGCGGCATGATTTGCCACGCGGCGTAGGCAACAACAGGAATCAGACAAAGGACTGCGAGCAGGGCGCGTCGAGCGGGGCGGGGACGTTTCATGCAGGGTTCCGGCCAGTGGAATTCGGCCCGTCGTCCGGCTGCACGCCACAGCGCGCAGCCGCAGAACGCTGTCGCAGGGCGCGACAGACACGGGGAGCTGTCCTGTAAACGATGAATACGCGGGGGAATTTAAGCGAAGACACAGGATGTTACAGGTATAGAACGGCACTATTTAGCGGGCAACGACAAACGCCACTTTAAATCTATATGAGAATTACTATAAATTACGCACCTCAGTTGCCACTATCTTGCTACCCGTGTTCGCGGGCCGTCGATCAGTGTGCTCAAGGATCGAATCCGCATCGATGCGGCCGGGAGTCATGTTGGAAAACTACTATCGCGAGCTGGTGTGTTTCCTGAACGCCAAGCTCGGCAACCGTCAGGTCGCCGAAGATGTGGTGCATGACGCTTATGTGCGGGTTCTGGAACGCTCCAGCGACACGCCCATCGAGCAGCCCCGAGCCTTTCTTTATCGCACTGCGTTGAATCTGGTGATCGACGATCATCGGCGCAACGCCTTGCGCCAGGTCGAGCCACTGGAAGTGCTCGACAGCGAAGAGCGCTATTTCACCCCGTCGCCCCATGGCACTCTCGATCACGGCCAGCGTCTGGAGATGCTCCAGCGCGCCCTGGCGGAATTATCGCCGCTGTGCCGCGACAGTTTTCTGCTGCGCAAGATCGAAGGCCTGTCGCACCCGCAGATCGCCGAACAGCTGGGAATTTCCAAGGCACTGGTGGAAAAACACATCGTCAATGCGATGAAGCATTGCCGCCTGCGCATCAAACAATGGGATGCCCATTGAGCCGCCATCGCTAAATTTTATTTCACTGTCCTCGTTCCTACTCAACAGACGACCTGCTGTCCTGCTCAAGGCCAGTCGGGTCACTTAGGCTCTCCTTTCCCCTTGTTGAGGGGTTCATCCAGAGGACACTGGAAATGACTCAGGCAATTGCATCGCCCATCGTTCACGACCTGATCGGCGTCGGTTTCGGCCCTTCGAACCTGGCGCTGGCCATCGCTCTGCAAGAGCGCGGCCCGACCCACGGCGAGCTGGATGTGCTGTTCCTCGACAAGCAGGCCAACTACAGCTGGCACGGCAACACCCTGTCGACCCAAAGCGAATTGCAGATTTCCTTCCTCAAGGATCTGGTGACCCTGCGCAACCCGACCAGCCCGTACTCGTTCGTCAATTACCTGAAGGCCCACGGCCGTCTGGTCGACTTCATCAACCTCGGCACCTTCTACCCGTGCCGCATGGAGTACAACGACTACCTGCGCTGGGTCGCCGGGCAGTTCACCGAACAGAGCCGCTATGGCGAAGAAGTGCTGACCATCGAACCGGTGCTGCACAACCATCAGGTTGAAGCGCTGCGCGTGATCTCCCGCGACAGCGAAGGCCAGCAGTTGGTGCGCACTGCGCGTTCGGTGGTGGTCAGTGCCGGTGGCACGCCGCGGATTCCCGAAGCGTTCAAGGCGCTGAAGGGTGACAGCCGCGTGTTCCACCACTCGCAGTATCTGTCGCAGATGGCCAAACAGCCGTGTGTGAACAACCAACCGATGAGCATCGCGATCATCGGCGGCGGGCAGAGCGCGGCGGAAGCCTTCATCGATCTGAACGATTCGTTCCCGTCGGTGCAGGTCGACATGATCCTGCGCGGTTCGGCCCTCAAGCCTGCGGACGACAGCCCGTTCGTCAACGAAGTGTTCTCGCCGGAGTTCACCGATCTGGTGTTCCAGCAAAACAGCGCCGAGCGTGAGCGGCTGGTCAACGAGTACCACAACACCAACTACTCAGTGGTCGACATCGACCTGATCGAGCGCATCTACGGCATCTTCTATCGGCAGAAAGTCTCGGGCATCGCCCGTCATGCGTTCCGTACCCTGACCACAGTGGAAAGTGCCACCGCCACCGAGCGCGGCATCGAACTGGCGGTGCGCAACAACGCCACCGGCGAAGTCACCGTGCGCCTCTATGACGCCGTGGTCCTGGCCACCGGTTACGAGCGGCAGATGCACCGCAAACTGTTGGCACCGCTGGAAGAATACCTCGGTGATTTCGAGGTCGATCGCAACTACAAACTGATCACCGACGAACGCTGCAAGGCCGGTCTGTACATGCAGGGCTTCTGCCAGGCCAGCCATGGTCTGAGTGATACGTTGCTGTCGGTGTTGCCGGTGCGTGCTGACGAGATTGCCGGCTCGCTGTATGAGCATGGCAAGAACCGTGGGCATCGTTCGGTGGCGGATCTGTTGTTGGCGACTGCCAGCTGAATCTGCTTTGCCTGATACACCGCAATCGCTGGCAAGCCAGCTCCCACAAGATCTGTGTCGGATGCAAAACTTGTATTCACTGGAGATTCTTGTGGGAGCGGGCTTGCCCGCGATAGGGCCCTGAAGGCCGGCGAAAAATCTGAATCCTGAACCCTTCCTGAACACCCGCCACATTCCCCGACACACTTCCTTTTGCGGGTTTACTCTCAAATCATCGAGGCGTAAGCTTCGCGCGTTTTCATCAATAGCGGAGACCCACAGTGGGTACTTGTTCGAGTGACAGTTGTCGGCCGGTCTCGGTAACCGGCAGATTCTCGGCAAGATAACGCGCAGCCTTTCTCTGCCGTTGTCTCGCCGTAAAGCGAGCAGCGGCATCCCGATCATGGTCAGTTGAGACCATGTCCCGACGTCCTTCTCATCGACACTGAATGTGCGTGGTTTCGACCGTGTGGTCGTGATCGCAAACCTATCGACACGCCTGTCCTTTGTGATCGGCGCGCCAAGCCTTGCCGTGCCGGATTTTCCGGCGTACGAGGCGCGGTCGTACCTGCTCGACGGTTTCCCGGCTGACCATAGGGGCAACAGCCATGAAACTTACGCTCAAGGAATTTTTCGCAGGCTTCCTGCGTACACGCCACATCGCCCGGCACTTCCGCCGTCTGGCGCTGCTGGAATCGATCACCGACACCACGGTCAGCCGTGAAGTGCCGCCCACCCTGGCCAACACCCTGGTCGATGCGGCCCAGCGCGACAGCGGTGAGCTGCTGTCGTCACTGGGCACTCACACCGACGGTTTGACTGACTTTGAAGTCGACGCCCTGCGTGCGCAGTACGGCCTCAACGAAGTCGAGCACGAGCAGCCGCTGCCATGGTGGACCCACCTGTGGCACTGCTACAAAAACCCTTTCAACCTGCTGCTGACCCTGTTGGCGGTGATTTCGTGGCTGACCGAAGACCTGAAAGCCGCCACGGTGATTTTCTCCATGGTGGTGCTGTCGACGCTGCTGCGCTTCTGGCAGGAAAGCAAATCCAACCAGGCCGCCGACGCGCTCAAGGCGATGGTCAGCAACACCGCCACGGTGATGCGCCGCGACGAGCCGCGGATCGAACTGCCGATCAAGCAGCTGGTGCCGGGCGACCTGATCGTGCTGTCCGCCGGCGACATGATTCCTGCCGACTGCCGGGTGCTCAGCGCCAAGGACCTGTTCGTCAGCCAGGCGGCGATGACCGGTGAATCGATGCCGGTGGAAAAATTTGCCCGTCAGGCCGACCGCGACACGCGCAATCCGCTGGAGCTGGAGAACATTCTGTTCATGGGCACCAACGTGGTGTCCGGTACGGCGGTGGCGGTGATTCTCACCACCGGCAACAGCACCTATTTCGGCGCGCTGGCGCAGCGGGTCGGCGCGACTGACCGCGCGGTGACCTCGTTCCAGCTGGGCGTGAACAAAGTCAGCTGGCTGCTGATCCGCTTCATGTTCGTCATGGCGCCGCTGGTGCTGTTCATCAACGGTTTCACCAAGGGCGACTGGACCGAAGCGCTGCTGTTTGCGCTGTCGATTGCCGTGGGCCTGACCCCGGAAATGCTGCCGATGATCGTCACCTCGACCCTGGCCAAGGGTGCGGTGTTCCTGTCGCGCAAAAAGGTCATCGTCAAGCGTCTGGACGCGATCCAGAACTTCGGCGCCATGGACGTGCTGTGCACCGACAAGACCGGCACCCTGACTCAGGACAAGATCTTCCTCGCGCGCAATGTCGATGTCTGGGGTGAAGACTCCGATGACGTGCTGGAAAAGGCCTACCTCAACAGCTACTACCAGACCGGGCTGAAAAACCTGCTCGACGTGGCGGTGCTGGAACACGTGGAAATCCATCGTGAACTGAAGGTCGGCACGGCGTTTCGCAAGGTCGATGAGATCCCGTTCGACTTCAATCGCCGGCGCATGTCGGTGGTGGTCGAGGGACGTGGCGAGCCGCATTTGCTGATCTGCAAAGGTGCGGTGGAAGAAGTGCTGGCGGTGTGCACCCGTGTGCAGCACGGTGACGTCGAGGAAGCCTTGAGCGATGAATTGCTGACCCGGATTCGTCAGGTCACCGCAGCATTCAACGCTGAAGGCTTGCGCGTGGTGGCAGTGGCTGCCCGCTCGATGCCGGAAGGTCGCGACACCTACAGCCTGGCGGATGAACAGCAACTGACGCTGATCGGTTACGTGGCGTTCCTTGATCCACCGAAGGAAAGCACCGCGCCGGCACTCAAGGCTTTGGCCGAGCACGGTGTGGCGGTCAAAGTGCTGACTGGTGACAACGAACTGGTGACCGCGAAGATTTGCCGCGAAGTCGGTCTGGCACAACAGGGCTTGCTGCTGGGCAACGATGTCGAGCGCATGAGCGACGCCGAGCTGGCGGTGGCGGTGGAGAAAACCAACGTGTTCGCCAAGCTGACGCCGTCGCACAAGGAGCGCATCGTGCGCATCCTCAAGGGCAACGGGCATGTGGTCGGCTTCATGGGTGACGGCATCAACGACGCCCCGGCGCTGCGCACCGCCGACATCGGGATCTCGGTAGACAGTGCGGTGGATATCGCCAAGGAAGCCGCCGACATCATCCTTTTGGAGAAGAGCCTGATGGTGCTGGAGGAGGGCGTGCTCGAAGGGCGCCGCACCTTCGCCAACATGCTCAAGTACATCAAGATGACCGCCAGCTCCAACTTCGGCAACGTGTTCTCGGTGCTGGTCGCCAGTGCGTTCATTCCGTTCCTGCCGATGCTGCCGATGCACCTGCTGGTACAGAACCTGCTCTACGACATTTCACAGATCGCGATTCCGTTCGACAACGTCGACAAGGAGATGCTGAAGAAGCCGCAGCGCTGGCAGCCGGCGGATGTCGGGCGCTTCATGCTGTTCTTCGGCCCGATCAGTTCGATCTTTGACATCCTGACGTTCGCCTTGATGTGGTATGTGTTCGATGCCAACACTCCGGATCACCAGACCCTGTTCCAGTCCGGCTGGTTCGTGGTGGGGCTGCTGACCCAGACGCTGATCGTGCATATGATCCGCACGCCGAAGATCCCATTCCTGCAAAGCCGTGCAGCGATGCCGCTGCTGGTGATGACCGGGATCATCATGGCGGTCGGAATCTTCCTGCCGATGGGGCCGCTGGCCAACTACTTCAAACTGCAGGCGCTGCCGTCGATGTACTTCGTGTTCCTGCCGATGATCCTGCTGGCGTACATGGCGCTGACCCAGGCGGTGAAAGGCTTCTACATCCGCCGGTTCGGCTGGCAATAACAGCAGGACAACGCTGTTCCCTCTGTAGGAGTGAGCCTGCTCGCGATGGCAATCCGTCAGTCAAAATTTCAACGACTGACACACCGCTATCGCGAGCAGGCTCACTCCTACAGGGGATTCGGATGTTTTCAAGGACAAGACTATGCAAGCCATCAACAACCTCAACCTGACTTCTTTGCTCGACACGCTGGTCAGCCTCAGCGCAGCGTTCATCCTCGGTGGCCTGATCGGTTTCGAGCGCCAGTACCGGCAACGCACCGCCGGCCTGCGCACCAACGTGCTGGTGGCGGTCGGCGCGGCAATTTTCGTCGACATGGCCAACCGTCTCGGCGGTGCTGAAGGCGCGGTGCGGGTGGTCGCCTACGTGGTTTCCGGCATCGGCTTTCTCGGTGCCGGGGTGATCATGCGCGAAGAAGGCAACGTGCGCGGCCTCAACACCGCCGCGACCTTGTGGACGTCAGCCGCCGTTGGCGCCTGCGCCGGTGCCGACCTGCTGGCCGAAGCGGTGCTCGGCACGCTGTTCATTCTGGCCGCCAACACCTTGCTGCGGCCGATCGTCAACAACATCAACCGCCAGCCACTGGACGTGGTCTCGGCCGAAGTCACCAACATCGTTTACGTGATCGCCCGGCGCTCGCAGCAGAAAGCCGTGTTCGCCCTGCTCGAAGCCGAGCTGGAACGCAGCAACTACCCGGCCAGCGACGTCGATGTGCACGCCTTCGGTGCCGACGAAATCGAGATAGAAGCCACGCTGGCGACCACTTCGGTCGACGGCGATGAACTCGATGCGCTGGTGGCGCGGATCTCGACTTCAGCGCTGGTGGTGCAGGCGTTCTGGAGTCCGAGTACCACCGAATAAGGCCACAACGTCGGGCAGCCATTCGGCATGGCTCATGGGTGCGGATGAATGACCGGTTTTTTAGGAAAAGTCCTACAGAACTGCTCCTGAGGCTTGCGTAGTCTTGGCGCACCCATCCACCTCACGAGATCGAGCATGATCAATAAAGCCCTGCGTATCCTGATTGCCGATTCGCAGCATTTTCACCGGATGAAAATCGAGCGCCTGTTCAATGGCCTCGAATACTTCCGGGTTGCTCCGGTACAGAGTCTGTTTGAGCTGCTGACCCTGGTGGACTACGGCTGCGCACCGTTCGACGTCGTAGTCATCAACGCCGAGCTGGCGGCCGGATCGCTGGACCTGCAGGGGTTTTTCCTCAACAACCCGCAGGTGCGCCACGTCCTGATCTATAACGAACCCACGGCACCGGCGCTGACACCCGCCGGTTTCGCTCAGGAAAACCTGCAGATCAGCCATGTCGCCTTGCCCAATGCGGCCGCGATCAAGCACCTGATGGCGCGGGTCGACGTTGCCCCGTTGTGCGCAGTAAATGCCTGGAACCCGGCGCCAGCCGCGCAACGCCGGGCCTGAGCACGGATTATCCTTTCGCGCAACTGTCAGATCTGACAGGTAGATACGCTTTGCTTCCCGTGTAACAGTCTTTGCGCAGCCAACCCGGTGAGTAACAGCTGATGCCGGTGGCGCCATCGTCCTGTTTTTGCACTGGGAGCGGTCATGAAGTCAGCGCTGATCGTCGACGATCATCCGGTGGTAAGGGCTGCCGTGAAACTCGTACTCGAAGCCGAAAGATTCAAGGTGATTCACGAAGCATCCAGCGCCAGCGAAGCCATGGCGCTGAGCCGTGAGCACAAGCCGAAACTGGTGGTACTCGATCTCAAGCTGCCGGGAGTCGGCGGACTGGAGGTGCTGGAGCGGCTCAAGGCCACCGACCCCGACTGCAGAGTGCTGATCTTTACTTCTCAGGATCCGCTGCACTATCAGGATCGTTGTCTGCGTGGCGGCGCCATGGGTTACGTGGCTAAAACCAACCAGTTGCTGCAATTGCACAAGGCTGTCCAGGCCCTGATGTCGGGCTACTCCTATTTTGCTGCACTGCCTGATAGCGGCCTTGTGTCGACCCCGTCGCACCGCAGCGAAAAACAGCTGATCGACGAGCTCTCCAACCGAGAACTGAACATTCTCGTGCAGTTGGCTCTGGATAAGCCCAACAAGAAAATCGCCGCTGAAATGTTCCTCAGCCACAAGACCGTCAGCACCTACAAAACCCGCTTGATAAAAAAACTGGGGCTGCACTCAAAGTCAGCGGTGTACTTGCGCGAATTCGCCAAGCGCAACCATTTGATCTGAGTAGCACAGTGAATCTGCGACGCTGGTGGTGCGTGCTGTGGTTGAGCTTCACGGCGAGCTGCTGGGCCAGTGGTTCGCCGCAGCCTCTGGAGTTATTGAGCCAGGCAGCACTGGAGAACATTCAGGTCCCGCTCGACCCCCAGGATCAACAGTGGCTACGCCGCCATCCGACGTTGCGCATGGGGATTTCCGGGCCCGATTATCCACCGTTCGAGATCACGCGGAATCGGCAGGAGCTGGAAGGCCTCACCGCCGACTATGCCGAGTTGCTGGCGCAACTGCTCGGGGTGCGGATCGAGGTGCAACGCTACGCAAACCGCGACGCGGTGATGAGCGCACTCAAGCGCGGCGAACTCGATCTGCTGGGCACCTCGAACAATTTCGAGCTGGCCGATCCAGATTTCATCTTGTCGCGCCCCTATGCCGAAGACCAACCGATGCTGGTGACCCGGCTCGACGAAACGTTACCGGCCGACCTGACAGGCAAACGCATCGCCATGGTCGAGGACTATCTGCCGCTGACCAGCGTGCAGGCGTTCTACCCCGACGCGAAGGTGCAGCGTTACTCCTCGGCAATGGATGCGCTGGGTGCGGTAGCGTTTGGTGTCGATGACGGCTATCTCGGCGATCTGATCAGTGCCAATTACCTGATCAACACCAATTACCGCAATGACCTGCAACTGGCCGGGCCCTCGGGCCTGGATGCCAATCCCTTCGGTTTCGCCCTGCTGCGCAGTGAGGTGCGCCTCAAACGCATTATCGACAAGGCGCTGGCGGCGATTCCCATGGAGCGTCGTCAACTGATCGAGCAGCGCTGGAGCGCAGGGCGCGCGCAAATGGCCGCGCAGTCGCAGGTGCGCCTCAGTGCCAGCGAGCAGCAGTGGCTGGAGCAACATCCGCGGGTGCGGGTCGGCGTGATCGAAGACTTCGCACCGCTGACGTTTTTTGATGCCGACGGACGATTCAACGGGCTGTCGGCGCAGTTGCTCAACCTGATCAGTCAGCGTACCGGGCTGCAATTCGAGTTGGTTCGGGGGCGTTCGCTGGATCGTCAGATTGAGCAGCTCAAGGCCGGTGAACTCGACGTGTTGCCGGTGGTGACCCCGAGCGGCGAACGGGAAACCGAGCTGCAATTTACCCGTGCCTACCTGAACAATCCGTTTGTGCTGGTCAGCGCGACGACGGCCGGCAGCCCGCGCAGCCTCGCCGATCTGCCGGGCAAGCGGCTGGCGATTTATCGCGGTCATCCATTGCACGACTTTATTCTGCAGCAGGTGCCCGGGATTCGCCTGGTGGAGGTGCGCAGTCCGGCCGAGGGCATGGAGCAGATCGCCAAAGGCCAGGCCGACGTGACCGTCAGCTCGCTGCTGGTGGCGCGGTTTCTGATTGCCCGTCATTACCGCGAGCGCCTGCGCATCACCAACACGATCGGCGATCAGCCGGCACGCATTGCCCTGGCGACCGCAACGCAGGATACGGCGCTGCACACGATTCTGAACAAGGCGCTGCTGAGCATCGCGCCACAACAGATGGACGAACTGGTCGAGCGCTGGAGCCATGACGTGGTCGTGGAAGAGAGCTACTGGCAGCGTCATCGCCGCGAAATCCTGCTGGCGTTTGCCGGTGCGGCAGGGCTGCTGTTGCTGGCCTTGGCCTGGATCGGTTTTCAGCGCTCGCAGTTGCGTCAGCGTCAACAGTGGCTGCAGCAGTTGCAGCAGGCCAAGGATGCCGCCGACGACGCCAATCGGGCCAAGACTACGTTTCTGGCGACCATGAGCCATGAAATCCGCACGCCGATGAATGCCCTGATCGGCATGCTCGAAATGGCCCTCAAGCGTGCCGAGGAGGGCGTCACCGACAAGCTGGCAATCGAGGTCGCGTCCGCTGCCGGCCAGCAATTACTGGCGTTGATCGGTGACATTCTCGATATCGCACGTATCGAGTCCGGGCATTTGTCCCTCGCGCCGCAGCGGGCCAATCTGCGCGAACAAGTGATCGCGGTGTGCCGCGTATTCGAAGGGCTGGCGCGGGAGAAACGCCTGCTGTGGCAGGTCGAACTGGATGCGCACAGTGACGTCGACGTCATGCTCGACCCGACACGCTTCAAGCAAGTGCTGTCAAACCTGTTGAGCAACGCGATCAAGTTCACCGAGCAGGGTCAGGTGAGCCTGCGTTTGTCATGCTCTGCGATGCCGTCCGGGATCCTGGCGGTCGCGGTGGTGATTGCAGACAGCGGAATCGGCATCAGTGCCGATGACCGCAAACGCCTGTTCAGTCCGTTCGTCCAGGCCGCTAACCAGGGCCAGTCAGCGCGTAGCGGCTCGGGACTGGGCCTGGTGATCAGCCGTAACCTCTGCGAAATGATGGGCGGCACACTGCACCTGGACAGCGAGCCGGGGCATGGAACGCGGGTTGAGGTAAACATGCAGCTGCCGCTGTTGACCGCGCTCGAACCCGAGACGGCAGGCCCGCAAGTGGCGGACACGCCAGCGCGTTCGCTGAGCGTGCTGGTGGTGGACGATCATCCGGTCAACCGCTTGCTCCTGTGCCGGCAACTGAGTGAACTGGGCCACGCTACGGTCGATGTCGAGGATGGTGAGCTGGGCTTGCAGCGCTGGCGAACACAGGCTTTCGATGTGCTGATCACCGATTGCAACATGCCCCGGCGCAACGGTTACGAACTCGCTCGGACACTGCGTGAAGAAGAGGCGGCGAGCGGTCGGGCACGCTGCCTGATCCTCGGCTTCACTGCCAACGCGCAGGTCGAGGAGAAAGTCCGTTGTCTTGAGGCCGGCATGGACGATTGTCTGTTCAAGCCGATTCGCTTGCACGATCTGCAACAGGCATTGAAGACGGCCAGCCGCGGCGACAGTGATCAGCTGTCGAACCCGACACCGCCGCTGCCCGAGATCGACCTGAGCGCGCTTGAGCAGATGGCCGGGGACAATCCTGCAGTGATGCAACGCCTGCGCGAACAAGTGCTGCGCAGTCTGCAAGAGGATCTGCAACGGCTGGACGCTGCGCGCCAGCCACAGGATCTGAGCGAATTAAGCACCCTGGCGCATCACATCAAGGGCGGTGCGCAAATGGTCGGTGCCGCGCGAGTGGCGGCGGCGTGCGCGGAGCTCGAACAGGCGTGCCACGACGCCGAAACCCTGGCTGTCCACCGCTCGGCGGATGCGCTGCGCACGGCCATGCTCGACCTCGCGCAGCGGCTTCAGGACTGAGCGATCAATCCCACTGCGGGGCAATGCCTTTCGGGCTGGTCAGACGATGGCCGCGCTCCAGACCGGCGATCAGCGCCATGTCGGATTCGCTCAGGGTCAGCGTGGTGGCGCCGAGGTTGCTTTGCAGGTTGGCGCGTTTGGTCGACGATGGAATCACCGCGTAACCCGACTGCATCGCCCAGGCCAGAGTGACTTGCGCCGGGGTCGCTTGCAGGCGTTCAGCAATCTGCTGAATCACCGGATCCTTCAGCACTTCGCCATAGGCGAGGGTCATGTAGGAGGTGATCTGGATGCCCTGGCTGCGGGCGAACTCGACCACTTTGCGGTTTTGCAGGTACGGGTGCAGCTCGATCTGGTTGGTGGCGATGTTTTCCGCGCCGACCGCGGCGATGGCCTGTTGCATCAGCTCGATGGTGAAGTTGGACACCCCGATCTGCCGGGTCAGGCCCAGACGCTTGGCTTCGAGCAGCGCGCCCATGAATTCGGCGACTGGCACCTGATCTTCCGGCGACGGCCAGTGGATCAGCGTCAGGTCGAGGTAGTCGGTCTGCAGTTTCTGCAGGCTTTCCTTGAGGCTCTCGATCAGACGATCCTTGGCGAAGTTGGCGATCCAGATCTTGCTGGTGATGAACAGCTCTTCGCGAGCAATGCCGCTGGCGGCGATGGCCTGGCCGACCTCGGCTTCGTTCTCGTAGATCTGCGCGGTGTCGATGGCGCGGTAACCGAGTTCAAGGCCGGTGCGCACCGAATCGATGACCACCTGACCTTGCAGGCGAAACGTACCCAGACCAAAAGCGGGAACAGACATTGATGACTCCAGGGTTGCAGTGGGAATGGGCAGGAGTATCCGCGTCTGTGTCCTTGAGAAAAACCGCTGGTGGGGCAAAGCACTGTTGAGCAGAAGTCATGAATCTTTTGCCGCCGGCAACACTCCTGTAGGAGCTGCGGCACGCTGCGATCTTTTGATCTTGTTTTTCAGGATCAACAGATCGCAGCGTGCCGCAGCTCCTACAGGGCTTTGTGGATAGGTGCAGCACTGTTCTATAAGTGGAACAGTAAGGCCGGTTTTTACCGTCTAGTCCTTCAGCCGTCATGGATTTATGCTCAATCCATTGCGTCACCCACCTTTTCTGGAGGCAACCATGAAAAACATCATCGGTATCTACACCAGCCCTCGCGGCCATTGGGTCGGCGATGGTTTCCCGGTGCGCACTCTGTTTTCCTATGACAACCTGGGCAAACACATCAGCCCGTTCCTGCTGCTCGATCACGCAGGCCCGGCCGAATTCACCCCGACCACCGAGCGTCGCGGCGTCGGCCAGCACCCGCACCGTGGTTTTGAAACGGTGACCATCGTCTACGACGGCGAAGTGCAGCACCGCGACTCCACCGGCAGCGGCGGCACCATCGGCCCCGGCGATGTGCAGTGGATGACCGCCGCGTCCGGGATCCTCCACGAGGAGTTCCACTCGGATGATTTCGCCAGAACCGGCGGCAAGCTGGAAATGGTGCAGCTGTGGGTCAACCTGCCGGCCAAGGACAAAATGGCTGCGCCCGGCTACCAGACCATTCTCGACGGCGATATTCCGAATATCGCGCTGAAGGACGATGCCGGCCGGCTGCGGCTGATCGCTGGTGAGTTCGATGGGCATCAAGGCCCGTCGCACACTTTCACGCCGATCGACGTCTGGGACCTGCGGCTGAACGCCGGCAAGTTGCTGACGCTCGATCTGCACGAAGGGCGCAACACCGCGCTGGTGCTGTTGAAAGGTTCGGTGCAGATCAACGGCGTGGAAACCGCGGGTGTCGGGCAGTTGGTGCTGTTCGAGCGCGACGGTCGTCAGTTGACCCTTGAGGCCAGTGAAGATGCGGTGGTGTTGCTGCTCAGCGGCGAGCCGATCGACGAACCGATTGTCGGCCATGGCCCGTTCGTGATGAACACCGAGCAGGAAATTCATCAGGCATTCGCCGACTTCCAGTCCGGGCGTTTTGGCCAAATGCACGGGTAAATTTCACCCCTGTGGGAGCGGGCTTGCTCGCGAAAGCGCAGTGCCAGTCAATGCATGTCTGACTGATCCACCGCCTTCGCGAGCAGGCTCGCTCCCACAGGGGTTTTCCGGTGTTTTTGTGCTGGTGTTCTGCCTCTGAAATCAATTACTCCTACACTTGCCCAATCTGTGCGATCTTCTCGCGACCGGGCCCTGTCGGAGTGCTTTGATGTTGTCTTTTTTGACCGAACATCCGTTGTTTTGCGCGTTGATCCTGATCCTCCTCGATTTGGGGCTGTGGCGTCTGATCAGCTCCCGTGGCAGCGAGTGGAAGCTGCTGGTGCGGGTGCTGATTTTCAGCCTGTTCAGCGTGCTGTTGTTCAACGAAGGCCTGAATCCGATGGAGCCGGCGCCATGGGCCGACAACGTGCCGCTGCACCTGGCGGCGACCGGCTTGCAGATCGGTTGGTGGCTGTTCGGCGCGCGCACCCTGACGGTGCTGATCGGTGCGGTGATGATGCAGCGCGTCGGGCACACCGGGCGGCTGTTGCAGGATCTGCTCGGTGCGGTGATTTTCCTGATCGCGATTATCGCGGCCCTGGCCTACGTGCTGGATCTGCCGGTCAAAGGTGTGCTGGCGACGTCCGGGGCCTTGGCGATCATCGTCGGTCTGGCGTTGCAGAGCACCCTCAGCGACGTGTTCTCGGGGATCGTGCTCAACACCACCAAGCCCTATCAGATCGATGACTGGATCTCGATCGACGGCACCGAAGGCCGGGTCGTCGATATCGACTGGCGCGCCACGCGCCTGCAAACCAGTCAGGGCAGCATGGCAGTGATTCCCAACTCGCTGGCGGCCAAGGCCAAGATCATCAACTTCAGCCGTCCGAGCAACATGTTCGGGGTGGCCGTCAGTGTCCAGGTCAGCCCGCATGCCCGGCCCAATACGGTGATCGACGCGCTGGAACGGGCGATGCAGGGCTGCCGTCCGCTGCTGGACAATCCCTCGCCAAGCGTCGCGCTGAAAAGCTCCAGCAGCGCCGGTGCGGAATATGAAATCAGCGGTTTTGTCTCGTCGATGGATCAGAAGCGCTCGGTGCGCAATCAGCTGTTCGATCTGGCTTACCGGCATCTGCAGGCGTCCGGTGTCAATCTGTTGTCGAGTGTCGAACCGATCGTCGCCGGCAACCTCTCGCGGCCACGGGCGCTGCTCGACAGTTCGCCGATTTTCTCCACGCTGCGCCAGGAAGAGAAAGACACCTTCAGCCAGAACATGACCCTGCAAACCTTCCGTGCCGGCGAGACGATCCTCGAAGCCGGGGAGGTCAGCGATCATTTGTTCATCATCGAATCGGGCGTGGTCAGCGTGACCTTGACTCGCCATGGCAGCCCGTTTGAATCCGGGCGTATGGGACCGGGGGAGGTGATCGGCGAGGCCGGCATCCTCTCCGATTCGTCTGTGCCGGCGACCTTCGCGGCGAAAACCTTCTGTGCGCTGTACCGCATCGAGAAGACCTATCTGAAGCCGTGCCTGGATGCCCGCCACGACATCAACGAGGCGATGAAAGCCTTGCTCGATTATCGCCTGCACAAGGCCCAGACCCTGACTCAGGACGTGCCGACCGTGGTGGCGAAAACCGGGTTCCTGCACTGGTTGCGCAATCGCGTGTGACAGGGTGGTCTACTCGTCTTCCGGGAGATTGGCTATTTGTCCGGGGCAAGTGCGGGACTACCTTAGTCACACATTCACTGGCCCCGGAAACTCAATCATGAAAGCTCGTACCGATTTCTACACCGCCTCCCCAGACGCCCTGAAAGCGATGATCGCCCTGGAAACCGCGGTCTCGAAACTGCCGCTGGAAAAGACCCTGGTCGAACTGGTCAAGCTGCGCGCTTCGCAGATCAACGGCTGTGCGTTCTGCATTGACATGCACACCGCTGACGCGATCAAGGGCGGCGAAACCCCGCGTCGACTGTTCGCCGTCACCGCGTGGCGTGAAGCGCCATTCTTCACCGAGCGTGAGCGCGCTGCGCTGCTGTGGACCGAATCGCTGACCCAACTGAGCCTGACCCACGCCCCGGACGAAGACTACGACATCGTCGCGGCGCAATTCACGCCCAAGGAAATGGTCGACCTGAGCGTGGCGATCAGCACCATCAACAGCTGGAACCGTCTGGCCGTGGGCTTCCGCAAAATCCCGCAGCTCTAAGCCCCAGACACAATCTTTTGTAGGAGTGAGCCTGCTCGCGATAGCGATTATCCGTTCAACATTAATGTTGAATGAACTGGCGCCATCGCGAGCAGGCTCACTCCTACAGGGGGCATGCATTGCAGATCTGGATCAATGCCCATCCGCACTCGGCGCGGCCGGTGGTTGTACCTTGCGCATCAAGGGCACCATCGCCGTGGCGATGATGAAGCACAGCATGATCATCAAAAAGGTGTCGCCATAGGTCTGGGTCTGCGCCTCGCGGTAGGTCAGCAGCCACAGTTGACGCAGGCCTGCGGTGACGCCGACGTCACCACTCTGACCCAGTGTCGCCAGGTTGCCACCGACCTGCGCCAGCCACTGATTCATCGCCTCGTTGCTGCTGTTCAAATGCTCGGCCAAGCGGGTGAAGTGCAGGTTGGTGCGGTCATTGAGAATGGTCGCGCACGCAGCAATGCCGATCGCTCCGCCCAGATTGCGCATCAGGTTGAACAGCCCCGAAGCGTGCTTCAAGCGCGCCGGTGCCAAGCCCCCCAAGGTCAGCGTCACCGCCGGCGGCACCGCCAGTTGCTGAGCGATCCCGCGCAGCGCTTGCGGTAGCATCAACTGGCCGGAACCCCAGTCGTGGGTGATCGGACTGAACTCCCACATCGACACGGCAAACAAGCCCAGGCCGATCATCATGATCCAGCGCAGATCCATGCGATTGGCGAGAAAGGCGTACAGCGGAATCGCCATGATCTGGAACACCCCGGTGGAAAAAACCGCCAGACCAATGTCCAGTGCGCTGTAGCCTCGCACCCGGCCGAGAAACAGCGGGGTCAGGTAAATCGTTGCGAACAGGCCGATCCCGGTGACAAAGGAAAAGAAACAGCCCAGGGCAAAATTGCGATCCTTGAGCGCGCGCAGATCGACGATCGGATTGGCCACGTGCAAGGTGCGTCCGATGAAGGCCAGACCCGCCAGACCGCTGATCCATGCCGTGGTCAGAATCGTTTGATCGCTGAACCAGTTCCAGCGCGGGCCTTCTTCGAGGGTGTATTCCAGGCAGCCGAGAAACAGCGCGAGAAACACCATGCTCAGGTAGTCCGCGCCCTTGAGCAGCGCCAGCTCCGGCTGGTCGATTTTCACCAGCATCGGCACGGCCACCGCAACGAAAATTCCCGGCACCAGGTTGATGTAGAACAGCCAGTGCCATGAGGAAATGTCGGTGATCCAGCCGCCGATCACCGGCCCCAAGGTCGGCGCCAGCGACGCCACCGCACCGATGGTTGCGGCGGCGATCACCCGTTGTTTGCCGGTGAAGAAAAAGAACGCGGTGGTGAACACCAGCGGAATCATCGAACCGCCGAGAAAGCCTTGCAGCGCACGAAAGGCGATCATGCTCTGGATGTTCCAGGCCACGCCGCAGAGCAGGCTGGCCAGGGTGAAACCGACGGCCGAGGCGCAGAACAGCCAGCGTGTGGAGAACACCCGCGACAGCCAGCCCGACAGCGGGATCACGATGATTTCGGCGATCAGATAACTGGTCTGCACCCACGCGGTTTCATCGGTGCCGGCCGAGAGCCCACCGCCGATATCGCGCAACGACGCCGAGACAATCTGGATGTCCAGCAGCGCAATGAACATGCCGATGCACATCGTGGCGAAGGCGAAGACCTTGGTCGCGGTGGCCATGTCGGCGGCATTGAACGGTTGCGCCGGGGCGGTGAGGGCGGTGCTCATGGCGCGATGGCCACGGCGCTGGTTTCGGCTTGTGCGCGGGTGTCGACTTCAGCGGTCACCGACAGCCCCGGCCGCAGATGCCCGAGCACGCCGTCGGCCGGATCGAGCAGGATTCGCACCGGCACTCGCTGGACGATTTTGGTGAAGTTACCGGTGGCGTTCTCCGGCGGCAGCACGCTGAATTGCGAGCCGGTGGCGGGGGCGAGGCTGTCGAGGCGGCCATGGAATTCCTGGCCGGAGAGTACGTCGGCGCGGATGCTCACCCGTTGCCCGGGTTTCATCCGCGCCAGTTGGTCTTCTTTGAAATTGGCATCTACCCACAGACCGCTGGCCGGTACCACCGACAACTGTTGCGACCCGGCCTGGGCATAGGCGCCGACCCGTGCGCGACGGTTGCCGATCACGCCATCGACCGGCGCGCGCAGTTCGGTGTAGCCGAGATTCAATTGCGCCAGATCACGCTCGGCGCGGGCTTGTTGCAGGGCGGCGCGGGCCTGTTGTTTCTGGGTGTCGATCACCGCCAGTTGGCGCTGGGCGGCGAGCAATTCAGCCTGGGCGCGAGCGCTCAGGGCTTGCGCGGTCTTGAACGTCGCGTCGGCACGCTGGGCACTTTCCACCGACACGGCATTGGTGCTCACCAGACGTTTGTAGCGCGCATTGTCATCCCGCGAGCGGGCGGTTTCGGCACCGGCGGCATCGATGCCGGCGCGGGCCTGGCCGATCACCGCTTGCTGCAGTTGTTCAGTGGCGTCGAGGTTGGCCAGCAGCGCCTCCTCGGCGGAAACGGCGCCCTCGGCTTTGGCGAGGCTGGCGCGATAGTCACGTGCGTCGAGGCGGATCAGCACCTCACCGGCCTTCACCAATTGGTTGTCGCTGACCAGCACTTCTTCGATGTAACCGGCGACCTTCGGCCCGATCACCGTGACGTCGCCACCGATGTAGGCATCGTCGGTCTCTTCAAGAAATCGCCCGGTGCCCCACCAGTGCGCGGCATACATGCCGACCACGACCAGCGCGACCAGGCCAGAGCCGGTCAGCAGCAGGCGTTTGCGCAGTGGCGGCTTGGCGGAGGTGACCGGGGCAGACAGGTCTGGCTCAACGGTTGGCATGCTGGTCATGGCGTAATACCTGCGGAAACGGGCTGTTATTACGGCTGTAATATGACGCAAGTAATATTTTGTGGCAATTATGTTTTTGTGCCGATCGTCAGTTGCTTACCCGGCCTCGGGGTTTGGAGCGGTTTCGACAAACGACAGCGCCCGTAATACGGGGGCAAATCTTCGAGAACTCGATGAAAGCCCTCGGGGAACCCCTGAGGCGGTGACGTTGAACGCAGTAAAATCAAATGTTTAAGAAATGTAAGCGTTGTAGGAAGCGTCTTGCATTTGTGTAGGAAGGCTCTGACTATCACTCGCATTGATGAGGTGGCATTACGCTACTTTATGATTGCAAGGATGTTGCGTGCCGTATTTGCTTTGCGCTGTTTTCCGTCGTCGTTCCACGCTTTGCCCGCTGTTGTCGGCCTTTGTGTTGAGTGTGTGTGCCTCCTCGATTCAAGCGGCTGATCCTGTTGTGCCGGGCCAGGAAGTGCTGCGCCAGCAGCAACAGCAACAGCGCGATCTGCAACAACTGCAGATGGAACAACGCAAGCGCCAACTGGAGCGCGGTGCGTTCGGTCCTGCGCCCGCCACCCCAGTGCTCCCGCAGACCGTCACCCCCGATGAACGCTGCTGGCCGCTAAGCGGCACGCGCATTGGTGGCGTCACGCTGATCGACAGCGCCAAGCTCAACGCCCGGATCAAACCGCTGCTGGCGCCGTGCATGGGCGTCGGCCAGATCAACCATCTGCTGGCGACCATCACCGCGGCCTACGTCGAGCAGGGCTACATCGCCAGCCGCCCGTACCTGTTGAGCGCGCCAGCGGCGGGGCAGTCGCTGGACATCATGATCGACGAGGGCTACATCGAGTCCATCGAGCTGGCCGATCAGAGCCTGCCCGTTTCGCTGGGTGGCGCGTTCCCGCACATGCTCGGCCAGCCGCTGAACCTGCGCGATCTGGAGCAGGGTCTGGATCAGTTGAACCGTTTGCGCTCGATTGACCTGACCGCCGACATCGCCCCCGGCAGCCAGCCCGGCGCGTCGCGAATCATCCTGCGCTCGCGCACTTCCGGGCAGTCGCGCTGGGCGTTGGGCCTGGGCATGGACAACCTTGGCAGCGCCAGCACCGGGCGTGATCGCGACAGCGTCAGCCTGAGCTTCGACAGCCCGCTGCAACTCAACGATCTGTTGAGCCTCAGTGCCAGCGACACGTTGAATCAGGGCGACCGCTACAGTCGCAACGCCAGCCTGTATTACGCGATTCCCTACGGCTACTGGACCTACAGCGCATTCGCCAGCCACGCCGAATATCGCGCGCCGTTCAAACTGCCCAGCGCGACCTTGTACAGCACCGGCATCACCGATCAACTGAGCCTGCGCGCCGACCGCGTGTTGTGGCGCGACCAGAGTCGCCAGCTCAGCGCCAACCTGCAACTGGCGCACAAAGACGTCGACAGCTATCTGGAAAATGTCCGTCTGGGCATTCAAAGCCCGACCCTGACCGTGGCCGAAGCCGGACTCAATCTGTTCTGGCTCGACCGTGCGGTGTGGAATCTCGACTTCAGCTACTCACAAGGCTTGCGCTGGCTGGGCGCCGATGACGACGCCAATCATGCGGTCAACAATTTGCCCAAAGCGCAGTTTCGCAAGTACCGCGCCGGCCTCAGCCAATGGCGCAACGGCCAGTTCGGCGCGCAAGCGTGGCAGTGGCAGAGCCAGCTCAATCTGCAATACAGCCCTGACCCGTTACCGGCCATCGAACAGTTGCTCGGCACCGACGATTCTGCGGTGCGCGGCTATCGGGTCAGCAGCGCATCCGGGGCCAGCGGCGCGATCTGGCGCAACACCTTGCGTCTGCCGCTGCGCAGCGATTGGCCGGTGCAGATCACCCCGCGCGTGGGCCTGGACAACGGCTGGCTCAAGGCTGACCACGGCGCCCAGGGCCAACGCCTAAGCGGTGCCAGCGTCGGGCTGAATCTGGGCTGGAAGAATCTGCAAGTGGACGTCGATTACCAACGCGCCCTCAACACCCCCAAAGGTTTGCAGCACGAGCCGGAGACCTGGCTGATGCGCGTGGGGTTGCAGATATGAGCACCAGCGAGACTCATCAAGCAGTGAACAAACAGCCGTCGGATCTGAGCGCGACAGCCACGGCCAAGACTAAATCGCGCGCCGTGATGCCGTACTTACATGGAGACGTTTTTATGCCAGCACACACCTTTGCATTCCATCTTTCTCCTCGGGGCAAACTGCGCTGGGCGATCGCCAGCCTGTTCTTCGCCGTGCACCTGCCCAGCGCCATCGCCGGCGGTGTGGTGGTCGCTCCCGGCCCCGGCGGCACCGCGCAATTGCAGACGCAGGGCGGCGTGCCCATCGTCAATATCGTCGCGCCCAACGGCTCGGGCCTGTCGCACAACCAGTTCCTCGACTACAACGTCGACCGTCAGGGTCTGGTGCTGAACAACGCCTTGCAGGCCGGGCAATCGCAGCTCGCCGGGCAACTGGCAGCCAACCCGCAACTGCAGGGCCAAGCGGCGAGCGTGATCCTCAACGAGGTGATCAGCCGCAACCCTTCGGCGATCAACGGCGCCCAGGAAATCTTCGGCCGCGCGGCCGATTATGTGCTGGCCAACCCCAACGGCATTTCGGTGAACGGCGGCAGTTTCATCAACACGCCTAACGCCAGTCTGCTGGTCGGTCGTCCGGAATTGAACGACGGCAAACTGCAAGCCTTGAACACCCGCGACGCCAGCGGTCAGTTGCAGATCCAGAGTGGCGGCCTGCGTAACGCCGAGGGTTCGGTCAATCTGATCGCCCCGCGTATCGACAGCCAGGGCCGCATCGATGCCCGCGATCAGTTGAACCTCACGGTCGGACGCAATCAGATCGATTACGCCAGCGGTCAGGTCAAAGCCGTGGATCCGGCGGGCAACACCCAGGATCAACGCATTGACGCCAGCCTGTTCGGTGCGATGCAGGCCGGGCGCATCAACATCGTCAGCACCGCCGAAGGCGCGGGCGTGCGTGTGGGGGCGGTGCAAGTGGCCGGGCGTGACGGGGTGCAGATCCGTTCCGCTGGCGACCTCAGCGTCAGCGGTGAAGCCATCCCCAACAGCCTCGATGTGACCCGTGCCGGCATTCGCAGCAGTCAGGGTGATGTCGGGCTGCACAGCGGCAACGACCTGAACCTGGTCGCCACCGATGTCAGTGCTCGCGACGTCAGCGTCAATGCCAAGCGCAATCTGACCCTGAGCAGCGTCGAAAGCCGCAAGCTCCAGGAGCAGCGCGAAAACTGGAGCAACAGCACCATCGGCATCACCTGGGAAACCTACGACCGCACCCAGACCGACAGTGAAACTCGCCAGCACGGCAGCCAGATCGTCGCCAGCCGCGACGTCAAGCTGACTTCCGGCAAAGACACCGAACTCAAAGCCGCCAAGGTTGAAGCGGCGAAAAATCTCGATGTGCAGAGTGGCGGTGATCTGCGCCTGACTGCGGCCAGCGAAAGCCATATCCAGACCGATCAGGGCAACCATCGCAAGCATCTGTGGAAGGCTGACTGGAACAACAGCAGCGAAGAACAGCACAGCATCGGCAGCCAGTTGAAGGGCGGCAATATCGCGCTGCAGACCGCCGCGTTGTTGCGCGCCGAAGGTGCCGAACTGAACAGCACCGGCGATGTGAAACTGGCGGGCAAGCAAGTGGACGTCACCACCGCCACGCGCACCAGTCGCAGCAACAACAACAGTTACTCCGGCGACCTGGTGGGTGGCGGTTTCTTCGGCAAGACCGGTGACGCTGACAAGGGCCAGACCCGGCATCAGGGCAGCAAAATCAATGCGGCGGGCAAACTGATCGTCAAGGCTGACGACGTGCGCATCAGCGGCAGCCAGGTCCGTGGCGGCACCGAGGCCAGCGTGATCAGCGATCAGGGTTCGCTGGTGATCGACGGTGTGCAGGACACTTCGCACAGCAACAACCACGACAAGGACAGCAAGTTCTTCGGCATCAGCAAGGACGAGTCACGGCAGAACGCCAAAGACAGCACCACGCTGCGCAGCGAGCTGGTTTCCGACAGCAATCTCAAGCTCAAAAGTGCCAAGGACATCGAAGTCGCCGGCTCCACGGTCAAGGCCGGCGGCGCGCTGACGGCGGACGCCGCCGGTGATGTGAACGTGCATTCCACGCAGAACACCCACGACAGCAGCTCGACCAGCGAGACCCGTGGCTTCGATGCCTACGCCAAGGAGCAAACGCCGGAGCAATACCGCGCCGGGGTGCACTACGAAGACAAGCAGCAGACCGTCACCCGCAACGACGTCAACCAGCAAGGCTCGAGCCTCAGCGGCGGCAGCGTGCAGGTGAAGGCCGGCGGCGATCTGACGATCAAGGGCGGTGAAGTCAAATCCACGGCCGGCGACACCACGCTGGCCGGCAAAAATGTGTCGTTGCTGGCCGAACAGGACAGCCACAAAACCTCATCCGACACCTCCAGTACTGGCGGCGGTTTCTACTACACCGGCGGCCTCGACCGCGCCGGCAGTGGCGTCGATTTTGCCCACAGCACCACGCAAGACAGCAGCAGCAAAACCACCGCGCAAACCACCAATGTGCAAAGCAGCGGCAGCCTGAACATCAATGCCGACAAACTGCTGACCGAAGGCGCGCAGGTCAAGGCTGGCAACGGTCTGAACGTCGCGGCCAACGAGGTCGACAACCGCGCGGCGAGCAACACCGAAAGCAGCACTCACAATCAGAGCACTTGGTCGGCGGACATCGGCGCCAACGTCGAATACAAGGACATCGCCCGCCCGATTGCCGGTGCGGTCAAGGATGTGCTCAACGCCAAGGTGCCGGACAAGGAAGCCCTGAGCAATCTCGGCCAGCCGAACGTCGGCCTCGACGTGGCGATCGGTCACGGCAGCGCCGACAAGACCGAGCAGAGCAGCAACGCTGTGGTCAGCCGTTTCGACGGCGGCAGTGTCGACGTGAAAACCGCCGGCACCCTGCACGACCAGGGCACCCAGTACAGTGCGAGCAACGGCATGGTCAACATCAGCGCTGACAAACTGGTTGCCGATGCCGCGAGCAACACTCACAGCAGCACCGATAACTCGGTGGACGCCAAGGTCGACGTGCGCGTCTACACCAAGACCGGCGAGGACGTGAACGTCGCCGGCAGCGGCGCCGGTGGCAACAGCTACAGCAGCAAGGACAGCAGCACCGCAGTGGTCGGCGGTTTTGCCGGCAGCCAAGGCGTGAACATCAAGGTGGGCGGTGATGCGCAGTTCGCCGGCAGCCGTTTCGACGGCGGGCAGGGCGGTGTGAGCATCAAGACTGACGGCGATCTGGCGCTGAATCAGGCAAACGACCGTCAGAGCAGCAGCGACTCCAGCCTGCGCGGCAACGGCTCGCTGACCGTCGGCACCTTGCCGGGCACCGACGGCACCAACGTCGACCTCGGCGCTGGCTTCCAGCTTGACCACACCGGCAAGCAGACCTCTGACACTCAGGCTCACGTGGCGAGCATCAGCGGCAACGGCCCGGTACAACTGAGCAGCGGTGGCAATCAGGTCCAGCAAGGCACGCAGATCGACAGCGCCGGCGGCATTGAGCTGCACGCTGACGGCAAACTCGATCTGCAAGCGGCCGTTGATACCCACACCGCGACTGGCAGCAATCTCGGCGGCGGTTTGAAGGGCGGCGGCAGCAAATCCAGCAGCGAGAAGAGTCGCGATCAGGGCGGTAATCTGAGCGGTAACTTCAACATTGGTCGGGTCAACGAAAACTCGCAAACCCTGACCGGTGGCCAGCTCAACAGCCAGAGCAACGTCGCCTTGAGCGGTGACGCGGTGCACCTGCAAGGCACGCAAGTCAGCGCGCCGAACGTCAGCATCAATGCGCAGAAGGGTGGTTTGGTTCAGGAATCGGCGCAGTCCACCGAGAGCCGCAACAACTGGAACGTCGCGCTGAATGCCGGCGGCAACCTGAGCAGCAAGACCCCGACCGCAGCCGATGAAAAGGCCAGCAGTGACCACGGCTTCAACGCCGGGGCCAAGGTCGGCGTCGATTACCTGCAAGGCACCACCCAGCAGAACAGCCAGATCAAGGCTGACAGCGTGGTGCTTAACAGCGCTGGCGATGCACAGATGTCAGGTGCGCGGATCGACGCGAAAAATGTCAGTGGCAAGGTCGCTGGTGATCTGACCGTCGAAGTCCGCCAGGACTCGAAGACGCAGGCCAAGGTCGATGTTGATCTGGGCCTGACGGCGAAGAAAAATCCACCGAGCGACAAGGAAAAGCTCGCCGGCACTGACTACAAACCAACGTTGAAAGCGCAGGGCGAATACGCGCACAAGGACAGCGTCGCGCAGGCGTCCGGCATCAGTGGCAATCAGGGTGTGAAGTTGAACGTTGGTGGTGGTACGCAGCTGACCGGCGCACGGATTTCATCGACGGACGGCAAGGTCGATCTGGGCGCTTTGAAGGTCGTTGGCAGCGATCTGGTCAACCGTGACTACGGGGTGAAAGCCGGACTGGACCTGCCGCAGAAAACCGAGGAGAACGCACCGAAGGTGTCGTTCGATAACGGCAATCTGAAAGTCGGTCCGGTGACCCTGAGCGGGAATCTGGACAGCCAGACCCTACAGGCCGGGATCGACGAAAAAGGCTGAGCAGCACCGCTGTAAAAACTGTGGGAGCGGGCTTGCTCGCGAAGGCGTCAGTTCAGTCAGCGAGGCTGTTGACTACCAGCGCCTTCGCGAGCAAGCTCGCTCGTTTTGATCTGTCGCATTACCGCGAAGATAGTCGCTGCGCAACCATCGCATGCAAATACGCAAGTCGAATATATATATCAAAAATGAATATTCGGCATAGCGAAGAGTTTTAAAAAACTGTCATTTATAACAGTTGTGAGAGTTTCCTTGAAAACTGAAGATCAGGTTCCGGTACTTCAAACCAGATTGGTTTTATCCCGGCCTTTATCAGGTCATTTCAAGGAGCTGCAAAAATGAGCGATATCACATTTCCGGATGCAGAAAACGGCGTCATCAATTGCCGTTCGAATCCAATGGGCGGTGTAAGGGTTAAAGTGAGGCTGTTGCCAGACACGCAGATCGGGGCCGTATTGAAACTGAACTGGCAGGGATATACCGATCAAGCGGGCGAGCAACCCATTTTCGATACCGAGACTTCGCTCAAGCACGCTATCACTTCGGAGGACATCTCCGAGGGTGTTGTAATAACAGTCGGTGATTGGTCAAAGCATATCAAGCCTATTAAAGATGGATCGGCCCGTGCTACCTATGCAATCAATGGTGGCGAGGTGGGGGATGCACTGGTCCAGGTAAGATTGTTAAATGCTGCAGGGCAGTCATGCGACGAAGTTTGAGGTGCAAAAAGGCTGATTTGCACAGTGAAGCGGGATCTGTTGCGGGCGCAACGTCTTGAGGTCACTGAAGGATCCAGAACCGTCGGGGCGCAACAGTTCCGGATCGCGTAGCTCGGTTGCAATCGCCTCAGTCCCAGTCAACGCGAGTTGACCGGGACTGCTTGCCGCAGAGGGTCAGCTCGAAGCCTTCGCCTTACCCCCACTCATCAGCACGACCACCGCCAGCAGCGCGGACAGGATCGAACCCAGCAACACCCCAACTTTCACCGAGTCGACCAGATGCGGCGCGCCCGGGAACGCCAGCGCGCCGATGAACAGGCTCATGGTGAAGCCGATCCCGCAGAGCAGGGCGACGCCGTACAGCTGCAGCCAGCTCGCGCCTTGCGGCAGTTGTGCCAGACCACTGCGAATCGCCAGGGCGCCGAGGCCGAGGATACCGATCTGCTTGCCGAACAACAGCCCCAGCGCCACGCCCAGTGGTACCGGCTCAAGCAGGTTGCTCGGAGAAATGCCGGTCAGCGACACACCCGCGTTGGCGAAGCCGAAAATCGGCACCACGGCGAACGCCACCCACGGATGCATTTTTTCTTCGAGGTACAGCAGCGGCGAGTTGTGCTCGTCTTCGGGATTTCCCAGCGGAATGCACAGGGCCAGAATCACCCCGGCGAGGGTCGCGTGGATCCCCGATTGCAGCATGAAGAACCACAGGAAGGCGCCGGCGATCAGGTATGGCCAAAGTTTTCTGACACCGCAGCGGTTGAGGATCACCAGCAGTGCAATCACTGCCAACGAGGCCAGCAGCATGCTCACCGACAGGCCGCTGGTGTAGAAAATCGCGATGATCACCACTGCGCCCAGGTCATCGAGGATGGCCAGCGCCGAGAGGAAGATTTTCAGCGACACGGGCACCCGTTTGCCCAGCAGCGACAGCACGCCCAGGGCGAAAGCAATGTCGGTGGCGGCGGGGATCGCCCAACCGCTCAGGGTCTGCGGATTGCCCCAGTTGATCGCGACGTAGATCAGGGCCGGGACCAGCATCCCGCCCAGCGCGGCGAAGCCCGGCAGCGCGCGCTGACCCCAGGTCGACAACTGACCGGCGAGCAATTCGCGCTTGATCTCCAGGCCCACCAGCATGAAGAAGATCGCCATCAGGCCATCATTCACCCAATGCTCGATCGACAGACCGGCGATCTTGATGTGCAAGGTCGAGAAATACGTGGCCGCCCAAGGCGAGTTGGCGACCAGCAGCGCGGCCAGGGCAGCGGCCATCAGAATCAGGCCACCGGCGGATTCGGCAGCGAAAAAACGCGAGAGAAAGGCCAGGGCAGAAGGCGACTCCTGGCGGGCAGGGGCAGTCTGCAGGCGTGACGGATCGTGGCTCATAGGCACAGCAACTCCGCGCGGCGGCCCGACCTGCGCTGAATTAAACCTGCCCTGCCGCGTTGTTGCGGTGGCACCCGGGCGGCATTTTACACAATAGGTGGGACGGCTGCGAAAAACTCGACGACGTGGGTCGCTGCCCGGCAATTTCTCGATACGTGGAAATTGGCTTCCTGATGTGTGCTTAGCTGTGCGCCGTCCGTTTCAGCCTCTGACCCTTTATAAAAATGAAAACAACCCTCGTCGCCTTATTCGCTTTGTTATCAGTCATTCAGACCTCCCTGTCCGTGGCAGAAAATGCCAACGGCAAAAATCTTTATGTCCAGCGCTGTGCTGTGTGCCACGGCGCCGATATCAAGGCAACCGGGCCATTGGCCAATAAAAGCAATCCGCCAACGCCTGACCTGACAACAGCCACCTTCAAGAAACGCCTTAAGGATTATCCGGGCGTCATCGTGTCCTCGATCATCCTTCGTCCCAATGGAAACCTGATTCCAAAAACCTTGCAGGACAACGGCGTGAAGATCGCGCCGCACGCCTGGAGCGTTCAGGATTTTCGCGATCTGCATCAATACATGAGTGAGGTTATTGCAAAAGCACGATGACCTGGAGATGAACGGCGGATCGGGTCTCCAAGGAATGAATTGCCGGCCTTAATAGGAAGCATTACTATTCACGCCCTTTCCACAGCACGCCGTTATGAACCCCATGCTGCCCCGCAGACCCGGCTTTTTCGAGCATTACGAAGAGTTGATCGGCACCTGGACCCGGCGTCTGCGCAATCGCGCGCAGGCCGAGGATCTGGCGCACGACACCTTTGTGCGGGTGCTAGAATCCGATTCGGCAGCGGTGCAGCAGCCACGGGCGTATCTGCACCAGACCGCACGCAACATCGCGGTCGACGGTTATCGGCGTGAGGATCGGCGGGAAGCCATGGAGTCGCAGGCGATCGATCACAGTGTGTCGTCCACCGGCGACCCGGAGCATTACATGCAGGCGATCCAGTTGGCCGACTCCATCGAACGGGCGCTGCAGGAACTGCCGCTCAACTGCCGGAAGATTTTCGTCTGGCAGAAGATCGAAGGCCTGACCCAGGCGGAAATCGCCGAACGCCTGGGGCTGTCGAGGAACATGGTCGAAAAGTATATGATCCGCACCCTGCGCCACTTGCGCGATCGCCTTGACGGCATGCAGTCATGAGCGGCCACCGCTTTTCATCCCCAGCCCGACAGGACATTCCATGATGGATACCCGTGATTGCGCGTGCGGGCAAACAATGGTGCGCGATGAGGCGGCACGCTGGTTTGTGCGTTTGCAGGAACCGCTGATCAGTGCCGACGAACAGCAGCGCTTCGACGTCTGGCTGAATCAGCATCCGCAGCATCGTGACGAATTCCAGTTGCTGCAAGGCTTGTGGACGGCGGCCGATCTGCTGCCGGCGCCACGTCTCAAGTCCCTCGTCGAAACCCCGCCGGCCCGTCGCGAACGTCGCCCGCTGCTGCGCTATGCCGTGGCCGCCAGTGTGCTCGCGGTGGCGCTCGGCCTCGGTCTGTTCAGCGGTCTGAATCTCCCCGACGGCTACAGCGCCGAGTTCGCGACGGCGCTGGGTGAGCGCAAGCACGTGGCGCTGCCGGACGGATCGGTGATCGACCTGAACAGCCGCAGCCGTCTGCAGGTGCGTTTTGAGAAGGATCGGCGGCTCATTGAATTGAGTGAAGGCGAGGCGCTGTTCAGCGTTCAGCACGACACCGCGCGCCCGTTCGTGGTCGAGGCCGGCAGTGGCAAGGTCACCGTGACCGGTACGCGGTTCGATGTGCGCCGCGACGTCATGCAAACCCGGGTCGCTGTGGAGCAGGGCACGGTAAAGGTGCAGGGGCGCAATGCGCCGGACAACGAGTTCATCAACTTGACGGCAGGTCTCGGTACCCACGTCGATGCCGAGGGTCGCGTCGCCGCCGCATATGCGGTCAACCCCGCCGAACTGACGGCGTGGCGCAGCGGCAAACTGGTGTTCAACAACGCCAGCCTCGGCGAAGTGGCAGCGGAAGTTTCGCGTTATCGCGACAAGCCACTGACGGTCAGCAACCCGGCCGTGGCCAGTCTGCGCCTGACCAGCGTGTTCAAATCCGACAACACCGACGCCTTGCTCAAGGCCCTGCCAAACATCCTGCCGGTGGCCGTCCGAACCCTGGCCGATGGCAGTCAGGAAATAATTTCAAAATAACATTCAGGTTTTTTTCGAGTTCATCGTCTTCCTGTTTAACTGCAACTGGTTTGCATTAACAGACGCACACTCTTGCGCTCCACAGGACTACGTTCGACGTGAAAAACACCTCAACCAACAACAAAAAATCCCCCTGGTTACCGCTGGCCCTGGCGTTGGCGGTCAACGCCGCCGTGCCGCTGGCCTTCGCCGCTGAAGCCATTCACATCCGCGCCCAGCCGTTGGGCCAGGCCCTGAGTGAACTGGGCCAGCAAACTTCGCTGCAAGTGTTTTTCAGCCCGGAACTGGTGGCCGGCAAACAGGCACCCGCGGTCGATGGCAACATTTCCCCCGAGCAGGCGTTGCGCCAATTGCTTCAGGGCAGCGGCCTCGACTATCAGATCAACGAAGGCTCGGTGACTTTGGCTCCAGTCGCGACCGCCGCCAGCAATGGCCCGCTGGAACTGGGCGTGACCGACATCAAAGTGGTCGGCGACTGGCTCGGTGACGCCGACGCCGCCGTGGTGCAGAACCACCCGGGCGCACGCACGGTGATCCGCCGCGAAGCCATGGTCGAGCAGGGCGCGATGAACGTCAGTGATGTGCTCAAGCGTGTGCCGGGCGTACAGGTGCAGGACTCCAACGGCACCGGCGGCAGCGACATCGCGCTGAACGTCGGCGTGCGGGGCCTGACTTCGCGCTTGTCGCCACGCTCCACGGTGCTGATCGACGGTGTGCCGGCCGCATTCGCACCGTACGGCCAGCCACAACTGTCGATGGCGCCGATCTCCTCGGGCAACCTCGACAGCATCGACGTGGTACGCGGCGCTGGTTCCGTGCGTTACGGCCCGCAAAACGTCGGCGGGGTGATCAACTTCGTCACCCGCGCCATCCCGGAAAAAGCCACCGGGGAAATCGGCACCACCCTGGAAACCACCCGTTACGGCGGCTGGAAGCACATCGACACGGCGTTCCTCGGCGGCACCGCCGACAACGGCATGGGCGTGGCGCTGTTGTATTCCGGGGTCAACGGCAACGGTTACCGCGAGCGCAACAACGGTAACGACATCGACGACGTGCTGCTCAAGACCCATTGGGCGCCGACCGATCAGGACGATTTCAGCCTCAACTTCCATTACTACGACGCCAGCGCCGACATGCCCGGCGGCCTGACGCAGAAGCAGTACGACGACAAACCGTATGATTCGGTGCGCGATTACGACAACTTCAGCGGTCGGCGCAAAGACGTGTCGTTCAAGTGGATCCGGCAGATCGACGAGCGCACCCAGGCAGAAATTCTCACCTACTACACCGACAGCTTTCGCGGCAGCACCATCGCCGCCCGCGACCAGAAAACCCTCAGCTCTTACCCGCGTTCCTACTACACCCTCGGTGTCGAACCGCGTGTGTCGCGGGTGTTTGACGTCGGCCCGACCACGCAGGAAGTCAGCGTCGGTTATCGCTACCTGAAAGAGGCAATGCACGAACAGTCGAGCCGTCTGGCGCTGGTCAACAATCAGCCGGTGGTCACGCCGACGTCCGACGGCCATGTGTTCCAGGACCGCACCGGCGGCACCGAGGCCAACTCGGTGTACGTCGACAACAAGATCGACGTCGGCAACTGGACAATCACTCCGGGCATTCGCTTCGAACACATCAGCACCGACTGGCATGACCGCGCCGTGCTCGACACTGCAGGCAAACGCGTGCCGGAGAAAAACCGCAGCATCGAAAGCAACGAACCGCTGCCGGCGCTGAGCGTGATGTATCACCTGTCGGACGCGTGGAAACTGTTCGCCAACTACGAAACCTCGTTCGGCAGCCTGCAGTATTTCCAGCTTGGCCAGGGCGGTTCGGGTGACCAGACCGCCAACGGCCTGGAACCGGAAAAAGCCAAGACCTACGAGATCGGTACGCGCTACAACGATGACGTGTGGGGCGGGGAAGTGACGCTGTTCTACATCGACTTCGATGACGAACTGCAATACATCAGCAACGATGTCGGCTGGACCAACCTCGGCGCGACCAAGCACCAGGGCATCGAAGCGTCGGTGCACTACGACATGGCAGCGCTCGATCCGCGTCTCGACGGTCTGACCGCCAACGCCGGTTTCACCTACACCCGTGCGACTTACGAAGGCGAGATTCCGGGCTTCAAGGGCCGTGATCTGCCGTTCTATTCGCGGCAGGTGGCGACCGTAGGCTTGCGTTACGACGTCAATCGCTGGACCTACAACATCGATGGTTTCGCCCAATCGAAACAACGCTCGCCGGGCACCGGGGTCAACGCCGATGGCAGCTTCAACGGCAACTACATCACCGAAGGCACGGCCGACGGGCAGTACGGCGACATCCCGGGTTATGTGACCTGGAACGTGCGCGGCGGGTATGACTTCGGACCGCAGGTGTCGAACCTGAAGCTCGGCGCCGGGGTGAAAAACGTCTTCGACAAGCAGTATTTCACCCGTTCCAGCGACAACAATTCGGGGATGTATGTGGGCGCACCGCGGACGTTCTTTGTGCAGGCCAGCGTCGGTTTTTAAAGCTTAAGATCAAAAGATCGCAGCCTGCGGCAGCTCCTACATTGGAATGCGTTTCCTGTAGGAGCTGCCGCAGGCTGCGATCTTTTTGCTTCAGACTTTCAACACCTTCCCGCCGATGGCGACTGCCACCAACAGCAGCGCCATCAACCCGAAAGCAAAACTCAAACTGCTGGCATGCGCGACAAAACCGATCACCGCCGGCCCCGCCAGAATCCCTGCGTAACCCAGCGTGGTGATTGCCGGCACCGCAATGCTTTCCGGCATCACCGTCTGCTTGCCCACCGCCGTATACAGCACCGGCACGATGTTCGAACAGCCGGCGCCGACCAGCGCATACCCGAGCAGCGCGGCTTCCCAACTCGGGGCGAAGGTCGCCAGAAACAGGCCTGCCGCTGCCAACAGCCCGCCAAACAGAATGATCCGCGTAGCCCCGACACTGCGCACGATCCGGTCACCCAGCAGGCGTCCCGCCGTCATGGTCAGGGCAAATGCGGCGTAACCCAAACCCGCGTACGCCGTGTCGATCCCGCGTTCCTGGGCGAGGAACACCGCGCTCCAGTCGAGCGCCGCGCCTTCGGTGAGGAACACGATGAAACACATCCCGCCGATGAACAGCACGATGCCGTGGGGAATGGCGAATGCCGGGCCGGAACTTTCACTGCCGTACGGCAACATGTGCGGCACCGCTTTGAACAGCGCGCCGATCAATACCGCCACCACCACCAGCATCGCCGCCAGGGGCGTCAACCCGAGACCGAGCAGGGCGCTGACACCGGCCGCGCCGACAATCCCGCCGAGACTGAACAGGCCATGAAAGCCCGACATCATATTCTTGCCGCTGGCCCGTTCGACGATCACCGCTTGCAGGTTGACGGTCGAATCCACCGTGCCCAACCCGGCGCCGAACATGAACAGCGTGGCGATCAGCGCCGGTATCGACGACAGCGTCGCCAGCAATGGCAGCGCCGCGCAAATCAGCAGGGTGCCGCCGGTGGCGACTTTGCGGCAGCCGAAGCGCGTGGCGAGAATCCCCGCCAAGGGCATCGCCAGAATCGAGCCGACTCCCAGGCACAGCAGCAACAGGCCCAACGTGCCTTCGTCGAGTCCGGCGCGGGCCTTGGCGTACGGCACCAGCGGCGCCCATGCGGCAATGCCGAGGCCGGCGATGAAAAAAGCGATGCGCGTCGACATCTGTTGCAGGCGTCCGGGGACGAAGGTGTCTTGGGGGTTGAGGCTGGTCATATCGATCCTTGGCAAAAAACGTCGCGTCCCCGAATGACAGTGATAGCGCGTCGAGGTTCGATCGCAAGTCTCGGGGGCGGTGCAGCCGACATCCTAACCTGTGGGAGCGAGCTTGCTCGCGAATGCGGTGGTTCAGGCGATGAGATTGGTGGCTGATACGCCGCTTTCGCGAGCAGGCTCGCTCCCACAGGGTTTTGCACAGAACGGACATTTGTGAGCGCCAGTCATCCAATGTGGGAGCGAGCCTGCTCGCGAATACTGTGTATCAGCTAATCAATATGGCGGCTGATGCACTGCTATCGCGAGCAGGCTCACTCCTACAAGGGATCGCGGTTTACAGTGATGGCTCGACAAGGTGAGTGAGGCTAGTGATGACGCAGTTTTACGATGCACGGGGCAATATCTACGGGGTGGTTTCGCCTCAGGCACTTCGTGAGGCGGGGATCGATTTGCCTGTCGGTGCCGCGCAGTGTGCCTTGTCGAGACAGGCATGGAGTCAGGCAGCCATTGCGCTGTGCTGCGACTGGCCTGAGGGGCAGCGTCCGGCGGGGAGCAAATCCCATCGCAGCGATGGCCTGCTGATCGGCCCGTTTCAGTCGGCAGCGCCGTTCGACGTGCTGATCGTCAACACCGACGGCACCTTGGCCGAGCGCAGTGGCAACGGTCTGACGATCTTTTCCCAAGCGTTGCTTGAGCAGGGGCTGATGCGGGAAGAAGGCGCGTTGCTGAAGGTGCATCACGACAAGGGCGACGCCGTGGAAACTTCGGTGAAACCAGCTGCAGTCGAAGGCGTTCACGGCTTCTGGCTGGATCTCGGTCAACCGGGCTTCGGGCCTTCAGCGGTGACCGCCCGGAATGTTGAAAACCGCGAATTCAATGGTCATGAAGTGAGCCATGTAAAACCATTGGCGCAGCTCGATCCCGCGTGGCAGCACAGCCAGTTCGTGCGCATCGGCAATCCGCATTGCGTGACCTTGCTCACCGACGTTGCCGTGTTGCCGAGCAACTCACAAATGCGCGAATCGCACTGGGCTGAAGGCCTGACCCGAATCGCCTACGCGATGCCGACCGGCGCCGGCCAGCCATGCCCGGCGGGCATCAATCTGCAATGGGCCGCGCTTGAGTCCGCGCAGCGCATCGTCGCCCGAGTATTCGAGCGTGGCGAAGGGCCGACGGCGTCTTCCGGCACCAGTGCCAGTGCGGTGGCGTGTGCCGCATGGGCGGTGGGTTGGGTGGCGAGCGGCGAAGTGCACGTCGTCATGCCGGGCGGGACGGCGCCGGTGTTGCTCGAAGAAGAGCAGGGCGAATTGGTGCGGGTCAGGTTGTTTGGTACGGCTCGATTGATCGACTGAAGCGGCAATCGCCTTCGCTGGCAAGCCAGCTCCCACAGGGTTATGTGGTGAACACAAATCACGCGTTCACTGCTGAATACTGTGGGAGCTGGCTTGCCAGCGATGAGGCCATCAGCCTGACAAAAGTTTCAGATTTGTCCGCTGCTGAACGCCACCACCGGCATCTGCCGCTGCATCAGCACCTTGCCGCCACGAATCGAATACAGCGGCAGGCCCTGGCTGCGGATCACTTCGTAGTCGCTGTCCGCCGACAGAATCAGCAGGTTCGCCGGGCGCCCCTCTACCAGGCCATAACGCTCGCCCAGGTGCATGGCCTTGGCGCTGTTGTCGGTGACCAGGTCCAGCGCGTTCTGCAGGTTGCGGTAACCGAGCATGTGGCAGATGTGCAACCCGGCTTCCAGCACCCGCAGGATGTTGCCGTTGCCTAGCGGATACCAAGGATCGACGATCGAATCCTGGCCAAAACACACGTTCATCCCGGCTTCAAGCAATTCATTCACGCGCGTCACGCCACGGCGTTTCGGGAAGTTGTCGAAGCGCCCCTGCAGGTGAATGCTTTCGGTCGGGCACGAGACGAAACTGATCCCGGAATGCCCGAGCAGGCGGAACAGTTTGGCGCAGTAAGCGTTGTCGTAAGAACCCATTGCCGTGGTGTGGCTGGCGGTGACCCGCGCGCCCATGTCGCGGCTGCGCGCCTCTTCGGCGAGCACCTCAAGAAAGCGCGAGTGCGGGTCGTCGGTCTCGTCGCAATGCACATCGACCAGGCACCCGGTGCGCTCGGCCAGATCCATCAGAAACTTCACCGAACTGACGCCCTGATCACGGGTGTACTCGAAATGCGGAATGCCGCCGACCACATCGGCGCCCATGCGAATCGCTTCTTCCATCAGCTCGCGACCGTTGCGGAACGACTCGATGCCTTCCTGCGGGAACGCGACGATTTGCAGATCGATCAGGTGCCGGGATTCTTCGCGGACTTCGAGCATCGCCTTGAGCGCGGTGAGTTGCGGATCGGTGACGTCGACGTGGGTGCGCACGTGCTGGATGCCGTGTGCGGCCAGGGCCTGGATGGTCTTTTTCGCGCGGGTCTTGGTGTCTTCTTCGGTGATGGTGACTTTGCGCTCACCCCAGCACTCGATGCCCTCGAACAGCGTGCCGCTCATGTTCCAGCGCGGCTCGCCAGCGGTCAGCGTGGCGTCGAGGTGGATGTGCGGCTCGACGAAGGGCGGCACCACCAGATTGCCGCCGGCGTCGAGGTCGCCGGGGTTGAGGGTCGGGGCTTCGGTCTGGCGGCCGATGCTGCGGATCAGGCCGTCTTCCAGGTGCAATTCGTGCAAACCGTCCTGGTTGCGCAGTCGGGCGTTGATGATGTGCATCAGGCGAATCCTTCTTATAGGTCTGGTAGTGGCGCACTGGCGCGACGGGCGCCGAGCAGGCTGGTGACGATGACATACGTTAGCGCGGCGGCGGCAATCCCTACCAGCGGCGCGACCCACGGCGAGTGGAACGCAGTGAGCGTGCCGACCGCGTAAGCCCCCAGTCCCGGCCAGTTGAACGCCGGCAGCCGTGCGTCGGCCAGACGCGGATAGCGCCCGCGCCAGCGGAAGAAAAAGTCGGCCATGATCACCCCGCCAATCGGCGGAATCACCGTGCCCAGCAGAATCAGGTACGGCACCAGCATGTCGTACATGCCCAGCAGGGCGAGCAGGGTGCCGATTACCGCGCCGGCCAGGGTCACGGTTTTGCGTCGGCCGGTGCGCAGCAGGTTGCAGCCGGCGACGGCGAAGTTGTAGATGGTGTTGTCCTGGGTGCTCCAGATATTCAGTAGCAGCATGGCCATTGCGGCCATGGCGAAACCTTGCAGCAGCAACACTTCAACCACGTCGGGCTGCTGATAGACGATCGCGCCGTAGGCACCGATCAGCACCATCAAGCCATTGCCGATGAAAAATCCGATCAGGCTCGCCAGCACGGCAACCCGTGCCGAGCGCGAGAAGCGTGTCCAGTTGGTCGCCTGGGTCGCGCCGCTGACGAAGGTGCCGAACACCAGCGTGATCGCGGTCGACCAGTCCAGCGAACCCGTCGGCACCACGCTGAGCAAACCTTCGAGGCCACCGACTTTTACCGTCGCGACCCACATCGACAGCATCAGCAGCAACATCATCGCCGGCACCGCGATGTACGACAGGATCTCCAGGCCGCGATAACCGATATACGCCGTGGCGCAGAACACCAGGCCGAACAGCACCATCAAGCCGAGCACTGTGCCTTGCCCCAGATCGAAGTATTTGCCGAGCACCACGGCGGCGGTCGCAGTGCCCCAGGCGTACCAGCCGATCTGGGTGAAACCGAGGATCAGGTCACTGAGCTTGCTGCCGACTTCACCAAAACAGAAACGCCCCATCAGCACGGAGTTAAGTCCGCTCTTGAAGGCGATATAACCGAGGCCTGCCGCATACAGACCGAGCAGCAGGTTACCGACGACGATCACCGCCAGCATCTCGCCAAAACTGAAGGCGACCCCAAGCTTGCCGCCGGCAAACATGGTTGCGGTGAAGAAGGTGAAACCCAGCAGCACCATGGCGGTTGAGGCCAGACCTTTGCGGGCATGCATCGGCACTTCGCTGAGCGGGTAGTCGTTGCCGGGATCGTTCTGCGTCATGGGGCGTTCCTTGCTGGATTGGGGAGACGCGAAGCAAGTTGCAGTGGTCGTGCCAAATACCGTTATGCGGATTATGTATAGCCGAGTCAGGGATTTCGGCGCGAAAGCAGTGCACCAGAACGCACACAGGCCCAATGTGGGAGCGGGCTTGCTCGCGAAGGCGCCGGGTCAGCCATTGCAGGTGGCGACTGATGCAGCGCTTTCGCGAGCAAGCCCGCTCCCACCGTTTTGAACTGTGTTGGGGGTCAGAGGAAGCGCAGCAGGGCGGCGACGATGGTTTCCGGCGCGTCCTCCTGGACCAGGTGGCCGGCGTTGGCGATGGGGTGAAATTGCGAACCGGGGATCATCTGGTGCAACGCCAGACCCCGCTCGATGGGAATCCACTGATCGGCTTCACCCCAGAGAATCTGCACCGGGCAGCGGATGCTCGGGTACAGCGGTTCGGCCTCGCGGGTGTAGCGCTCGTCCATTTGCGCGATCTGCCGATAGAACGCCGCTTGTCCCGGATCGCCGAGCCACGGTTGCACGTAGGGCGCCAGTTCAGCGTCGGGGATGTCGCGGTGAATCGCCCCGCGAATGTAAGTCGGAACGATCGCGCGCTGAATGTAATCGGGCAGGCCGCTGAACGCCGCTTCATGCTGACGCACATGCTGCACGAACGGCGAACCCCACGGCGTCAGCGCCACCGGATCGATCAGCGTCAGGCTGCGGTAGTCCCTGTCATTGAGCAAATGCGTGCGCAACGCGGTGGCGCCGCCGAAGTCGTGGGCGACCACGTCCGGGCGCTGGATGTTCCAGTGATCGAGCAACTGCGCGAGCAGTTGATTCTGCACGCCGAGGGAAACATCGGCATCCGGTTGTGCGGAGCGCCCGTAACCCAGCAGGTCAAAATAATGCACCCGGTGACTGGCGAAAAAATGCGGTGCGATGCGGTGCCACACATACGATGAAAACGGCGTGCCATGCACGAACACCAGCGGCGGGCCGTCACCGCGCACGGTGTGGCGTATGGGATGCCCATTGAAATCGAAGACCTGATCCAGCAACCAGTCCGTCATCGACCTGTCCTCTTGGCGGGGTTGAGCCAAAAAGCATAGGCATAAAAAAACAGCCGTGAAGGCTGTTCTCTATTTTCCTGACAAACACCGATCCTTTGTAGGAGTGAGCCTGCTCGCGATAGCGTCGGCACATCCGAAATCAATGTGTCTGACAAACCGCTATCGCGAGCAGGCTCACTCCTACAGGGGGATTTGTGTTGGATCATTCACCGCGATAAATGCAACCGCTGGTGCAGGTCTCGTGAATGCGGATCGCGCTGAGTTCCGGCAGCAGTGGCTTCATTTCATTCCAGATGAATTTGGCCAGGACTTCGCTGGTCGGGTTTTCCAGGCCGGGAATGTCGTTCAGGTAGTTGTGATCCAGACGCTCGTACAGCGGCTTGAAAATCGCCTTGATCTCGGAGAAATCACGGATCCAGCCGGTGTGCGGATCGAGGTCGCCGCTCAGGTGCAGCGCCACCTTGAACGAGTGACCGTGCAGGCGTCCGCACTTGTGGCCGTCCGGGACGTGCGGCAGGCGGTGGGCGGATTCGAAAGTAAATTCCTTGAAGATTTCCACAGTATTTTCGGCTCTGTTCAGGTGGCGTTCGCCGCAGCGATTCGGGCAGGCGGCGAGTTTACCAGCTTGTGTTTGGCGATGCGGGAAAACACTGACTAAAGGGTCAGCAAGCGTTCGGCGAGGCGACCGTTGGCGGTCAGTTCAAGAAACTCGTCGCCGAGACGGCGGCTTTCGTCCATCGCCGCGTGCCAATACTTTTGGCGGCTCGGCGCATCGCCCATGAAGCGCTTGAAGTCGTTACGATCCGGCAGTTTGCCGTAGGGCAGGCGCGCCAGATATTCCTTCGACGGTGCCAGCAACAACACGTCCTGCAAGCGCTCCACCGAGGCGCGGCGCCACGGCAGGGTCTTGTCGAACCAGCCCGGAATCACCCGGTCGGTGAAGTGCGGATAGAGCACGATGCCGTCGCCGCTGTAGGGCAGGTCGAGGTGATAGTCGAGCAGGCCGCCGTCGCGGAACGTGCCGGCACCGGCGCCCGGCAGGTCGCGCACGCCTTCCATGACCATCGGGATCGATCCCGAGGCCAGCAGCGCCTGGCGCAGATTGCCGGCGTCGAGGGCGACGAAGCGCGACGGAAAGTCATTCAGCGCATTCAACGGCGGGGCGAGGCGCGGGTCGTGAATGATCAGCCGCTCGAAATGCCGCGACAGCCGCGCGCGACCGCGCAGGTTATCGGCGATCACCGAACCCAGCGCCAGACCGAGGCGGCCACGATGATCGTCGGCCAGGCGTCCGTGGCTTTTCACCACCATGATGTTCAGGCGGTAGTCGGCGTTGTTGAGGATGCTGGCGTCGCGGCCGTCGAGCAGGTCATTGAGCATGCGCTGCGAGCTCTGGCTGATCTCGGCCATGGTCACGCCTTTGTTGAAATTCTGCTCGGCGTACAACTGACCGAGGCGGCGGATGCCTTCAGCGGCGTCCGGCAGGCAGGCGCTGGCGAAGCGCCAGGAGCCGACTGAAGCACCGATCAGCGAGCGCTCACGCGGCGCGCTCGGCAGCCACTCACCGAACAACGCCAGGTCCAGCCCTTGAATCCCCAATGCCTTCGGCCCACCAGCCGCACCGGGCAGGGTGCCGACGTCAGCGGCGTTCAGGCCTTGGGCACGAATGCGCGCCATGGCCCGTGGGCCGGCCTTGAGGGTAAGGGCAGGGAACTTGATGTGGATGGCAGTCATACCGGTCTCGATCGTTAGCAAGCTTTGGATTATAGGCGCACTACTTGACCCTGTGGGAGCGGGCTTGCTCGCGAAAGCGGTGTGTCAGTCGCCATCATTATTGCTGACCAGCCGCCTTCGCGAGCAAGCCCGCTCCCACAGGGTTTTGCATGAATCTGCAAATGAGGTTGGTGTCAGGGGCAATGATGGCAATTCAGTTTCAGTTAAGTTCGCACCGCTATGGTGCCGACCGTAGCTGCACATAAAAATACGGAGACACCCATGAAAACCCTGACTGCCCTGTCCATTGCCTCGATCATCGGCCTGACCGCCAGCCTCGCCCACGCCCGCGATCTTGGCCCCGATGAAGCCCTGCGCCTGCGCGACGCTGGTACTATCGTCTCCTTCGAGAAGCTCAACGCCACGGCGCGGGCCAGACACCCGGGCTCGACCATCACCGAAACCGAGCTGGAAGAGGAGTACGGCAAGTACGTCTACCAGGTCGAAATGCGTGATCCGCAAGGGCTGGAGTGGGATCTGGAATTAGACGCGGTCACTGGGCAGGTTCTCAAGGATCATCAGGATACGTAATGAAGGTTAATGTTCGCGCCACCAGCCGCACGGCGTTGGCGCTTGTGATTGTTTGCTCGGCGGCGATGGCCCGCGACCTCGATCAGGACGAGGCGCTGAAGCTGCGTCAGCAGGGCGTGATCCTGCCGCTGGAGCAGGTGCTGCAACAGGCGCTGGATCGCTATCCGGGGGCCAAACTGCTGGAGGTCGAGCTGGAGGAAAAGCACGACGTCTATGTTTATGAAGTCGAGCTGCTGACGGTCGAGGGCGTGGCGCGCGAGCTGCACCTGAAAGCCGATACCGGCCAATTACTCAAAGACAAGGAAGATTGACCGATGCGTTTGCTTCTGGTGGAAGACCACGTGCCGCTCGCCGACGAACTGATCGCCGGCCTGCAGCGCCAGGGCTACGCGGTGGACTGGCTGGCGGACGGACGCGATGCGGTCTATCAGGGTAGCAGCGAGCCCTATGACCTGATCATTCTCGACCTCGGTCTGCCCGGCGTTCCCGGGCTGGAGGTGCTGGCGCAATGGCGTGCCGGTGGCCTGTCGACCCCGGTGCTGATCCTCACCGCCCGCGATTCCTGGGCCGAGCGCATCGAAGGCCTGAAGGCCGGCGCTGATGATTACCTGACCAAACCGTTTCATCCCGAAGAGCTGCATTTGCGGGTGCAGTCGTTGCTGCGTCGCTCCAAGGGCCAGGCCAATCAGCCGACGCTGAAAGCGGCCGGCCTGCATCTGGATGAAGGTCGCCAGTGCGTGATCCGCGACGGCAGCGAGATTCAGCTGACTGCCGCCGAATTCCGTCTGCTGCGTTATTTCATGCTGCACCCGGAACAGATCCTGTCGAAAACCCACCTCGCCGAGCACCTCTACGACGGCGAAACCGAGCGCGATTCCAACGTCCTCGAAGTTCACGTCAACCACCTGCGGCGCAAGCTGGGTAAAGCGGTGATCGAAACCCGTCGCGGCCAGGGTTACCTGTTCGGCGGGCAAGCTTCGTGAGGTCGATCCAGCGCCGCTTGAGCCTGGGGTTGATCAGCGTGATGGTGATCGTCGGCCTGGTGTTGGCGCAAACAAGTCTGTGGTTGTTTGAAGTCGGGTTGCAGCGTTATCTCGAGGCCGGTCTGCGCAACGACAGCGAAAGCCTGCTGGTCGCGCTGGTGCGTGGCCCGCAAGGTTTGCAACTGGATGAGCGGCATCTGTCGCCGGCCTATCAGCGACCGTTTTCCGGGCATTACTTCCGCATCGATTTTGCCGACAGCCACTGGCGCTCGCGTTCGCTGTGGGATCAGGATCTGCCGCTGCTGGAGCACCCGGGTTTGCACAGCAACCTGCAACTGGGGCCGGACGGTCAGCAGTTGCTGGTATTGCGCTCGGACTATCGACGTCTGGGGCAGTCGATCTCGATCAGCGTCGCCCAGGATTACACCCCGGTGCGCGAGAGTTTCCAGCGCATGCGCCAGATCGGCCTCGGGCTGGGCCTGGCCGGTTTGCTGCTGATTCTGCTGCTGCAACGGCTGACGGTGCGCCGCGCGTTGAAGCCGCTGGAGCGGGCGCGCGAGCAGATCGCCCAGTTGCAGCAGGGCCAGCGCTCGCAACTGGACGATCAGGTGCCGGTGGAGCTGGAGCCGCTGGTGGCGCAGATCAACCATTTGCTCGCGCACACCGAGGACAGCCTCAAGCGTTCACGCAATGCGCTGGGCAATCTGGGGCATGCGCTGAAAACGCCGTTGGCGGTGCTTTTGAGTCTGGCGTCGAGCGAAAAACTCGATGCCCACCCGGAGCTGCGCAAGCTCCTCAAGGAACAGTTGGAGCAGGTGCAACAGCGGCTCAATCGCGAGCTTAATCGCGCGCGGTTGTCAGGTGATGCGCTGCCCGGTGCGCTGTTTGATTGCGATGCGGAACTGCCGGGATTGCTGGCAACGCTGAACATGATCCACGGCGAGCATCTGGCGTTGAGTTACGTCGCGCCGCCGGGGCTGCAACTGCCGTGGGATCGCGAGGACTTGCTGGAACTGCTCGGCAACCTGCTGGACAACGCCTGCAAATGGGCGGATGCCGAGGTGCGTCTGAGTGTGATCGAACGTACTGACGGTTACGCCCTGAGCGTTGAAGATGACGGGCCAGGAATTCCTGAGGAGCAACGCACTCAGGTGTTCAGCCGTGGCACGCGGCTCGATGAGCAGACTGACGGGCATGGCCTGGGGCTGGGAATTGTGCGTGATATCGTCGAGACGTGGGGCGGGTTGCTGGTGTTGGGCGAGAGTGAGTGGGGCGGGCTCAAGGTGGTGATCGAGTTGCCTAAACGCTGATCTCCCCAACACCATAAATCCCCTGTGGGAGCGAGCCTGCTCGCGAATGCGCTGGATCAGACACATCATCGCTGACTGACATACCGCTTTCGCGAGCAGGCTCGCTCCCACATTGGGTTTGGCAATGGGCTGTCAAACCCGGAACTGATCCATCAGACTCTGCTGTTGATTCGCCAGGCTGTTCAGCGACTGGCTCACCCGCGCCGACTCGTTGGCCTGCCCGGACAGCGATTCGGTCACGTCACGAATGGTCGCGACGTTGTTGTTGATCTCCTCGGCCACCGCGCTCTGTTCTTCCGCCGCGCTGGCGATCTGCAGGTTCATGTCGCTGATCACCGTCACTGCATCGCCGATCTGGCGCAGTGCGGTCACCGCTTGCCCGACCTGCTCGACACTGCCCTGCGCCTGACGATGGCTGTTGCCCATCGACCCGACCACATCCTGGGTACCGGTCTGCAGTTGCTCGATGACCTGACGGGTTTCTTCCACCGACTCTTGGGTGCGACGGGCGAGGTTGCGCACTTCGTCGGCGACCACGGCAAAACCACGCCCGGCTTCACCGGCGCGAGCGGCCTCGATCGCCGCGTTGAGCGCCAACAGGTTGGTCTGTTCGGCGATGGCGCGGATGGTTTCCAGCACGGTGCCGATCTTCTCGCTGTTGGCAGCCAACCCTTCGACCTGAACCATCGCCGCGCTCATGTCGGCGGCGAGGGTGTCGATGCTCGCGGTGGTGCGGTCGATCACGGTCAGGCCCTGACGGGTGGCGCGGTCGGCGTCCTTGGCCGCTTCGGCGGCTTGCGCGGCGCTGCGTGCAACGTCCTGCGCGGTGGCGCTCATTTCGTGAGAGGCGGTGGCGACCTGATCGACCTGACGGTATTGCTGCTCCATGCCGGCGCTGGTCTGGGTGGCGATGGCCGAGGACTGGTCGGCGGTGTTGCGCGCATCCTGCACCGAGCGTTTCACCTCGGCGATGATCGGCTGCAACTTGTCGAGGAACTTGTTGAACCAGCCGGCCAGTTGACCGAGTTCATCTTTCTTGTCATACGCCAGACGGCGGGTCAGATCACCTTCACCACTGGCAATGTCTTCGAGCATGTGTGCCACGCCGAGGATCGGTTTGGTCACGCTGCGCGCCATCAGCCACACCAGCAGCAGGCCGACCAATGCCGCCAGCACGCCGAGGCTCAGCTCGATCAGGGTGCCGGAGTTGTTGCTCGCATCCAGTTGCTGCTTGAGCGCTTCGGCGCGGCTGACCAGCACCTTTTCCGGCACGTCGAGCAACACGGCCCACGACGGCCCGCCGGGGATCGGCTGGAACGGCGACAGGACTTTCAACTGGCCGTTGCTGTGCAGGCTGCTGACGCTGCTGCTGGCGGCGAGTTGACGCAGCAGTTCAGCGCCACTGACGGTATCCACGGCATCCAGGCGCTTGCTCAGTTTGCTGGCGTCCGGGCTGTAGCCGGCGAGCAGGCCGGTGGGGCTGATGATGCTCACGGCGGTCTGGCCGTCGTAGAGTTTTTTGCTCGCGCCCTGGCTGATCGCTTGCAGGCTGTTGAGGTTGATGTCCACCGACAGCGAGGCGATGACTTTACCGTTGACCATCAGCGGGAAGACGATGCTGGTCATCAGCACGTTCTGGCCGTCGATCACATAGAAGTACGGTTCGATCACGCACGGTTTGAGCGTGGTGCGCGGGCAGGTGAACCAGGCGTTGGCCGCCTGACCGCTGGGGCCGGTGCTGGTGTCGGCCATGTCGCTTTCCGGCAGGGCCATCGAGGTGACTTTGCCGGGAGTCGGCTGCGACCAGTACAGGGCGAAGCGGCCCTTGTCGTTGCTGCCCAGTTCGGCCTGACCGGCGAACAGTTCATCCTTGCCATCCAAGGCGTTGGCTTCGAACACCAGCGACAGACCGAGCAGATCCGGGTTGGCTTGCAGCGCGGACTTGACCTGACGGGTCATGTCTTCGCGCAGGTCGAAGGCATCGAGGAAGCGCTTCTCGGCCTGTTCGCGCAGGAACAGCACCTGCCGCGAGAAGCCGTGGCCATATTGATAGGCGTCCATGAACTGCTGGCGAATCCCGGCAGCCTGCACCTCACCCTGCGACTCAATGCGCGCCTGGGCCGACTCGGTCAGCATCTCCATGCTCGAAGCCTTCACCAGCTCGGAGCTGTGCTCCATGCGATACAGCGAAAGACCCACCAGCAGGGTCACGATGCCCGCCAGGCACAGGCCGGCGAGCAGGGTGATTTTCCATTGAATGGAAAGTTGTCTGAGCGACATGGAGACGTCCTTATTCGATAAATATCTGAGACTTTGCACTGTAACGGCCGCGTTTCAGCTTTCTTTATCGTTCAAACACAATATGACCAATTGCCGCATGCTGGCGATCAGATACCTGTGGTGAGGGGATTTATCCCCGATGGGGGGCGAAGCCGCCCTCACAATCGTTCAGAGAAATTGCATAGTCAGGTTTGGCGACTGCTGCGCAGCCGATCGGGGATAAATCCCCTCGCCACAGGGTTCTCCATTGCCCGTTACATTGATCTCCTTACCGCAGGGTTCTGCATTGCCAGTTACATTTCAGTTCAGCCGCTCGCTTTGACACCGCCGCCACTCTGCGGCACAGTGCGCGCCCTTCTAATAAGACCCTCTTTGCAAATCCGCCGGTTAACCGTTGGCGGACTCATCCTGTCTGGCGGTGATATTTCATCGCAGTGTTTTTGAGGTAGTGAAATGAATGCAGTGATTGCTGCGGTCGGCGTCATGCTGATCCTCAGCCTGTCCCGCGTGCACGTGGTGATTGCCCTGATCGTCGGTGCGCTGGTCGGTGGCCTGACCGGTGGTCTGGGCATCGACGCCACGCTCAAAGCGTTCAACAGCGGCCTGGGTGGCGGGGCGACGGTGGCGTTGTCCTACGCATTGCTCGGCGCTTTCGCCGTGGCGATTGCCAAGTCCGGCCTGGCCCATGCGCTGGCCGACAAGGCCCTGGCGATGGTCGATCGTCAGCACTCGACCGGCGGCGGCAGCGTCAAGTGGCTGCTGATCGGCCTGCTGTGGGTGGTGGCGATTGCTTCGCAGAACATCCTGCCGATCCACATTGCGTTCATTCCGCTGCTGGTGCCGCCACTGTTATATGTGCTGACCAAGTTGCAGTTGGATCGCCGGCTGATCGCCTGCGTCATGACCTTCGGCCTGATCACCCCGTACATGGTGTTCCCGGTGGGTTTCGGCAACATCTTCCTCAACCAGATCCTGCTGGCCAACGTCAGCAAGGCCGGGGTCGATATCAGCCAGATCAACGTCATGCACGCCATGGCGATTCCGGCCCTGGGCATGGTCTTCGGCCTGTTGCTGGCGGTGTTTTTCAGCTATCGCAAGAAGCGCGTCTACGATCTGCAGAAGATCGAACAGGTCGAGCAGGTCAGCGTGGCGTACAACCCGAAGACCATTGGCATTGCCGGTCTGGCGATTGCCGCCGCGTTCATCATTCAGTTGCTGCTGGATTCGATGATTATCGGCGCACTGGCCGGGTTCCTGATCTTCTCGGCCTCGGGCATCGTCAAGTGGCGTGAGACCGACGACCTGTTCACCGAAGGCATGAAGATGATGGCGATGATCGGTTTCATCATGATCTCGGCCTCGGGTTTCGCCGAAGTGCTCAAGGCTACCGGCGAAGTGCGCTCGCTGGTGGAAAGCGCGGCGGCGTGGATCGATCACAGCCAGGCGATCGGCGCGTTGTTAATGCTGCTGGTGGGCCTGATGGTGACCATCGGTATCGGCTCGTCGTTCTCCACGGTACCGATTCTGGCGGCGATTTTCGTGCCGCTGTGCGTGCAGCTGGGCTTCAGCCCGATGGCCATCGTGTGCATCGTCGGCACCGCCGGTGCATTGGGCGATACCGGCTCGCCGGCCTCGGACTCGACGCTGGGCCCGACCTCGGGTCTGAACGTCGATGGCCAGCATCACCACATCTGGGACACTGTGGTCCCGACCTTCCTGCACTACAACCTGCCGTTGCTGGCGTTCGGCTGGGTGGCGGCGATGGTTCTCTAAACCCGCCAATCACCTGTGGGAGCGAGCCTGCTCGCGAAAGCGGTGTGTCAGCTAAAAACAGGCTGGCTGACACGACGCCTTCGCGAGCAGGCTCGCTCCCACAGGGAGATACAGTGTCTGCAGACTCAACTTTTGCTTTTGCGTGCCGTTAACGCCTTTAACCACGCCAATAAAACCAAAAGAGTGAGCCCCCCCAATGCGCTTGAGTCTCAAGGCCAAAGTCCTGTCCCTTGCCGTCCTGCCGGTGCTGCTCTTTGCGCTGGTCATCAGCCTGACCACGCTGTTTATCCTCCAGCAACAGGCGCACACCGAGGTCGAACAGACCCGCGAACGCCTGCTCGCCGACGCCAAGGCCACGTTGCAAAGTTACGTCGCCGTGGCGATGACCACGATCAAACCGCTGTACGACGCTGCCGCCCCCGGTGACAACGCGGCGCGGGCGCAGGCGATCAAGCTGCTGTCGGGCATCCGCTACGGCAAGGACGGCTACTTCTTCGGCTACGACTCCGAGACCGTGCGCCTGTTCAAGGCCAACGACCCCGAAGGTGTGGGCAAAAGCTTCAAGGACAACCGCGACCCCAATGGCGTCTACGTCAACCTCGGGTTGGTGAAAGTGGCGAAGGACGGCACCCACTATCTGCAATACAGCTCGCCACTGCCGGGCAATGCCAGTGTGCTGGTGCCGAAACTCGGCTACACCGAGTACCTGGCGAAGTGGGACATGGCGGTCGGTACCTCGGTCAACCTCGACGGCATTGAAGCGCAAGTGGCAGTGGTCGAGGCGCAAGTGCAGGAGCGCATGCAAGGCGTGATCCTCAGCATCGTCGGCGTGGCGGTGCTGGTGCTGCTGGTGATTGCCATCGCGGGGATGCTGCTGGCCAACACCATTCTGCGGCCGTTGAACCTGATGAAAGCCAACCTCGACGACATCGCGGCGGGCGAGGGCGATCTCACGCGCCGGTTGAACATCACCAGCCAGGACGAACTCGGCGAACTGGCCGGCTCGTTCAACCGCTTCGTCGACAAGATCCACGGTCTGGTGCGGCAGATCACCGAAATGACCACGCAACTCACCGGCCTGGTGACCCAGGTTTCCGATCAGGCTCAGCGTTCCGATCAGGCCATGGAGCGTCAGCGCCACGAGACCGATCAGGTCGCCACGGCGATCAACGAGATGTCCGCCGCCGCCCAGGAAGTCGCCAAGAGCGCGCAGAACGCAGCGGTCGCCGCGCAGCAGACTGATGAAGAAGGCCAGAGCGCCAAGCGCGTGGTGGCCGGCAGCATCAAGCAGATTCATGCGCTGGTGGATGACATTCGCAGCAGCGGCGTGTCGCTCGACAGCCTGCAGCAGGACGTGTCGTCGATTGTCGGCGTGCTCGGGGTGATTCGTTCGATTGCCGAGCAGACCAATCTGCTGGCACTCAACGCGGCGATTGAAGCGGCGCGCGCCGGGGAGGCCGGGCGCGGCTTTGCAGTGGTGGCGGACGAAGTGCGGGCACTGGCCAGCCGCACGCAGATCAGCACCCAGGAGATTCAAGGGATGATCGATCGCCTGCAAGCGGGTACCCAGTCGGCGGTCGAGGCGATGCGCCGTTCCAGTGAAGCGGGCGATGGCACTTCGGCGCAGGCCAATCAGGCCGGGGCGTCGCTGGATGCCATGGCTGACCTGATCGCGACGATCAACTCGATGAACGCGCAGATCGCCAGTGCTGCTGAGGAACAAACGGCAGTGGCCGAAGAGATCAACCGCAGCGTGCATCAGATCGCGGTGGCGGTGGACAGCGTGGCGGATGAGACCCAGTTGGGCGCGCAGACTTCGCGCAGTCTGGCGGAACTTGGCCAGCGATTGGGCAAACTGGTGGGCCAGTTCCGCATTTAAAAAGTCTGTAAAACCTCATTGTGGGAGCGGGCTTGCTCGCGAAGGCGTCATGTCAGTCAGTATTCTTGTATCTGACACACCGCCTTCGCGAGCAAGCCCGCTCCCACATTGGGTTTTGTGTAGGACTTAGGGTCTGTCCCAGTACGGCACTTCGCCAAAGCACTCGACAAAGAAATCGATCACCGTCCGCACCTTCACCGACAACCTTCGACTTCCCGGCCACAGCACTGCGATCTGCTGCGGCTCCAGGCTGTTCGACACCTGATATTCGCCCAGCACTGGCACCAGCGTGCCTTCGCGCACCGCCTCACCAATCAGCCAGGACGGAAACATCACCAGCCCCAGGCCTTGCTCGGCGGCCTGGGTGAGGGTGTCGGCGTGGTTGCCAGTGATCGGGCCTTTGACCGAGTAAGGCGTCCAGTCGCCCTGATCCTTACGGAAAAACCAGCGTTGCTGACCGGTCGCACCTTTGTAGGCCAGGCACTGGTGTTGCGCGAGTTCGTCGGGATGCTGCGGCGTGCCGTGGCGCTTCAGATAAGTCGGGCTGGCCGCGACCTGGAAACGGTGCGGCGCCAGAATCCGCGCCTGCATGCTTGAGTCGTGCATCGGGCCGATGCGAAACAGCAGGTCGGCGCCTTCCTGCAACGGGTCGACGTAATGGTCAGTCTGCTGGATGTCCAGTTGCAGCTTTGGATAGCGCGCGCACAACTGACCGAGCCACGGCGTCAGATGCCGTTGGCCGAACACCACCGGCGCGTTGATCCGCACCAGCCCGGTGGGTTCGCTTTGCTGTTCCTGCAACGCCTGCTCGGCCTCTTCCAGTTGCACCAGCACCAGCCGCGCATGGTGGCCGAGCATGCGCCCGGCCTCGGTCGGCGTCACGGCGCGGGTGTGGCGGTAGAGCAATTGCTGGTTCAGCGCCTGCTCCATCAACTGGATCTGCCGTGAAATCGAAGAGGGCGCCACGCCCTCGCGCCGGGCGACTTCGGAAAAACTGCCGTGGTCGAGCACTGCCACAAACAGCCTCAGCGCCTTGAATCCCAGTTCATTCAGCCCGTGCATGGATCTTCCTGCTGTGCGAGTTACGCAAAAGTGTTGTCCGGATGCTCCCATTTATCGCACAGCTACGCCAGCCGATAATCCGCGCCATCGTTTACTTGCGTGGGTTTTGGATGATGCAGACATTGGATGAAGTGAGTGTGCCGGCGCCGGCGACCCGGTCGTGGTTGCGCCTGTTGTTGCTGCCGCTGGTGATTCTGGCCGGCATGGGCCTGTCGGTGGAGGCCGGGTTACTGGGGCCGCTGGGGGAGCAGGTCGGGCATCTGTGGGCGACCTTGAGCATCTTCGGCGTGGGTTCGGCGATTCTGTTTTTGCTGCTGTTGTTCGCCGGCCCGCAGAAAGGCCCGGCGCTGACCGATCTGCCGCGCTGGCAATTGATCGGCGGCTTTCTCGGGCCGATGTACGTGGTGGTGCTGACCCTGGCAACGCCGCATATCGGGATCGCGATGACGATGATCGCGATCCTGTCCGGGCAGGTCGGCAAGAGTGTGCTGATCGACCATTTCGGCTGGTTCGGCGCGACGCGCAAGAAGGTCAATGCCGAGCGGTGGCTGGCGTTGGGGTTGATAGTGGTGGCACTGGTTCTGATTGCGCGGGGTTGAGAATATGAGTCTGGTTATTTTGTTGGCAGTGGTGGTGTTGGCTGGCGCGGTGTTGAGCGTCCAGGCGGCGATCAATGGACGCCTCGGTGAAAGCGTCGGGGTGTTGCGCAGCAGTTTGCTGACGTTTTTCGTCGGGGCTGTGGTCACCGGATTGTTGATTGTGTTTTTTGAGCCGGCGCATGCGGTGAGTTTGCTCGATGTGCCGAAGTGGCAGGTCTGCGGGGCGCTGTTTGGCGTGGTTTACATGATGGTCATGGTTGGCGCGGTGCCTGTTGTGGGGACTGCGGTGGCGACTGTTGCGGTGATTGTTGGCCAACTTGGGATGGGGATGTTGATCGATAATTTTGGCTGGCTGGGGAATCCGGCGATCGAGCTTTCGTCCTCGCGGGTGTTGGCGATGGTGTGTCTGGGGTTGGCTTTGGTCTTTATGTATCGGAGTAGTGTTCGGGCTTCTGATTGAGTTTTGGGTGTATATCCGCTGCTGCGGTAACGGCCACTTAGGGTTCCGCCCTTACGGCGGGTCACTTTTTCCAGACGCCGAAAAAGTAACCAAAAAGGCTTTACCCTGACGTTCGGCCCTCGCCTAGGCTCGGGTTCCTTCGCGGCGGGATTCATCCGGGGGGCAGCGCCTACGGTTTGCTTCGCTGCACCTCCTCTCGCTGTGTTTGGCTGCGCCAAACGGTCGCTGCGCTCCCACCCCCGGATAAACCCCTCCACTCAGCCTGCCGACGGGCCCTCAGATCAAAAGCGGTACTCGAGCTAACGCTCATTGTGTTGAGTGGGGCGGCCTCGCCGCATGGGGCGCACACTCTCTAAATTGTAGGAGCTAGCCTGCTGGCGATGGCGGCCTGACAGCCGACCAATTTCCAACTGAAGCCACCCATTCCAACTGTGGGAGCGGGCTTGCTCGCGAAGGCGGCCTGCCAGCCGACCAATCTCTAACTGAAAGCACCCCCCCATCCCATGTAGAAACTGTCGAAGGCTGTGATCTTTTGATCTGCTTTGGCTTTGCTTTGGCTCTTGATTTGGCTTTTGATCTTCAGCCCCTTCGGCAGGCCGAGCGGAGGTGTTCATCCGGGGGTTAGGCGCGCAGCGCCATGCGGCGAAGCCGCATCCATCGAGAGGAGGTGCAGCGAAGCAAACCGGAGGCGATGCCCCCGGATGGACACCGTAGCGAGGGAACACTGAGCCTAAGCGAAGTGCCGTACGCCGGGGCAAAGCCTTTTGGGTTACCTTTTCGGCGTTTGGAAAAGGTGACTCGCTGTAAGAGCGAAACCGCCAGCGGCAGCACCCGAAGAAACGGATATTCACCCGATATCGCCAATACCCGAAGAAACGGATATTCACCCGATATCGCCAATACCCGAAGAAACGGATATTCACCCAATTCCCGAAAAAAACCAGATCAAAAGATCGCAGCCTTCGGCAGCTCCTACACTGTTCTCTACGGCTTGCCCTCGCAAGCCCCAGACAACCACCAAAAAAAGGAGTCTGCCCCCATGCCCGATAGAAAATGCGACTGCCCCAACTGCAAATGCACGATCAAGGAAGGCGACCACGCCTACGCCGTGCACGGTAAACACTATTGCTGTGAAGCCTGCGCTCACCACCACAAGGGTGGTGAAGAGTGTTCAAGCAAAGGCTGCCATTGCGCCCACCCCAAATAACCGCGCGCAAAAAAAGTGGAGCCTAATCAGGCTCCACTTGCAGTTTCAGGCTTTCATCATCCAGCCGTTCGGTATGGCGCACCGTGCCTTGCAGCCGTCGCCCGTCAACCATGACCACCACGGTTTTCGCCTGGTCGAGGTCTTCCGGTAACGGCGCCGGCACACGCAGGGCGAAGCTATACGGGTCGTCTTCGACAGCCTCAAGACCCACCCGACAGTCCACGCTTTTGGTGATACGTCCGAACAGGGTGTCCAGTCCGTAATCCAGATGCGCCGGGCTGAAGATGCTGGTCATTGTGTACGCCCCCAAAGAGTCCCCATCGCCTGACGAGAGTCTAGCTCGCCGGTCGCCATGTGACATTTTCCACGCCGAATTTCTCCGCCATCGGTTTGCTGGTCTTTTGCACTTTTTCCCGGCCGAAACGCGGGATGCGACCCACACCGGCATCGCAGCTTGCCCAGTGCCACGCCTCGGCGTTGTCCATTCTGTCCGAGCGGATAATGAACGACTTAGGCGTGCCGTGAAGGGTGTAATCGATGACAAACAGTTTTGCGTTGTTCATAAAGCCCGTAATCCTCCCTGTGGTATTAGAAGGATCGCGGCGCGTCGGGAAAATTCACTCGGATTGTCCGACGGTATCTATCGTTGTCGACGCTGTGACCGACTGGTTACCATGCGCCTTCCGCCAACCCCAATGAATGCTCGCCATGGCCCTCGCCGCACCCCCCGATCTCACGGATACCGATGTGCCGGTACAACCGCTGGCGCGCACTTATCCGCGCGGGTTGTTCATCGAGCCGCACGAGCATGTCTGGGGGCAGTTGCTGTATGCGATGAGCGGAGTGATGTGGGTTGAAACCCCGCATGAGGCACTGGTGGTGCCGCCGCAGCGCGCGGTGTGGTTGCCACCCGGGGTGCCGCATGGAATTCGCGTGGTCTCGGACTTGCAAATGCGCAATATCTACCTGCGCCCGGTGCTGGCGGCAACGCTGGATCCGACAGTGCAGGTGATTGAAGTCGGAGGGCTGTTGCGCGAGTTGATCGTCGGGCTGGTGGAGCAGGGCGATAGCGGTGAGCCGGCCTATTACGACGCGTTGGTCGGGCTGGCGTTGCTGGAGCTCAAGCGTGCCCGGCGCTCGCAATTGAAGATCCCGCTGCCGGACGATTCCGACCGGCGCCTGATGAATCTGTGCCAGGCGGTGATGGCGTCACCGTCGCTGGACATTCCGTTCGAACAGCACGCGGAAAACGCCGGGGCCAGCGTGCGCACGCTGGCGCGGCTGTTCAAGGACAGTCTGGGCATGGGCTTCGCCGAATGGCGGCGGCAGGTGCAACTGGCGACGGCGGTGGCCGAGTTGATTCAGGGCGTGCCGGTGAGCGCGATCGCTCGCGAGCTGGGGTATTCGCCGAGCAGTTTCAGTGACATGTTCCGGCGCGAGCTGGGCGTGGCGCCTTCGCAATTTACGGCCACCTGAACGCAATCCCTGTGGGAGCGGGCTTGCTCGCGAAAGCGGTTTGTCTGTGAAGCATAAGGTGACTGACCCGCCGCCTTCGCGAGCAAGCCCGCTCCCACAGGGGACGACAGTGAACGCGGGGAATTGGCCGAAATTCAGAAGTCCTTGGCCGACACCTCTGCCGATCCTTCCCTAGACTTTGCCCATTCCTTTCACGCGGCGGAGTTTCCTCCATGAACTACCTGATTTCGCTGGCCATCGGTCTCGGTGTCGGCCTGCTCTATGGCGCGCTGGATTTTCGTTCCCCGGCACCTCCGGCCATCGCGCTGGTGGGGCTGCTGGGCATGCTCGCGGGTGAGCAGCTGTGGCCGATGGGCCGGCAACTGGTCGCCGGTTGGCTGTCCTGAATTCCTTTTTCCCTTTGATGGATGTCCTCATGAAAGCACTGCAATTCGATAAAACCGGCGATCTGTCTTCCCTGCATTTCGTCGACGTACCGACCCCGCTGCCCGGCGCTGATGAAGTGCTGGTGGAGATCAAGGCGGCCGGTCTGAACCCCAGCGATGTGAAGAACGTGCTCGGACGATTTCCGTACACCACGTTGCCACGGATTCCCGGGCGTGATTTTGCCGGTGTCGTGGTCGAAGGCCCGCAGGCGTTGCTCGGTCAGGAAGTCTGGGGCACCGGGCGTGAGCTGGGCTTTTTCGCCGATGGCTCGCACGCGCAGTTCGTCAAACTGCCGGCTAATGGCGTGGCGCACAAACCGTCGCACTTGAGTTTCGCCCAGGCGGCCAGCCTCGGCGTGCCGTACACCACGGCGTGGGATGCGCTGGAGCGCAGTCTGGTGAGCGCTGAAACCCGTTTGCTGGTGATCGGCGGCGGCGCGGTGGCCACGGCGGCATTGGCGTTGGCCAAGGTGCGCGGTGCGCAGATCCTCGCGGCAGCGCGGCGGCCGGAGCAGGTCAAGGAGTTGCAGGCGCAGGGCTTCCAGACGATTCAGCTGGATAAACCCGAAGACCTCGGCGCGCAGGTCAACGCGGTGTACAGCGGTGGCGCTGACGTGATCTTCGACACCACCGGCTTCTGGCTGCCGGCCTCGGTCGCGGCATTGGCAGCCTTCGGGCGCATCGCGATCATCGCCGCACCGGTCGACGGCCATGTGCAGTTGCCGGCGCTGGCGTTGTACCGCAAGGGCGGTTCGGTGGTCGGGATCAACTCGCTGTTGTACGGCGTGCAAGCCTGTGCGGCGATGCTCGAGCAGTTTGGGCGGTTCTTTGATGAGGATCTGTTGCCGTTGCCGCAGGGGTTGGTGGAGGTGCCGCTGGCGGAGGGGTTGGACAGCTACGCGCAGGTGAATCAGGGCAGTGGCGACAAGATTATCCTTATTCCCTGACACCACAAAACAACTGTGGGAGCGGGCTTGCTCGCGAAAGCGGTGTGTCAGCGAAGCAAGTATTGGCTGATACACCGCATTCGCGAGCAAGCCCGCTCCCACATTTTTACCGTGTTGTACTCAGGATTGCGGGACGCCGTTTTCCCACGCCGACCAGTTTTTCAGAATGTCCTGCACCAGCGGGTTGCCGGCACGATAGAGGTTTTCCAGCGCCGGCACGAACCCGCCCTGATCGGCGTATTTCAGCAGATTATCCACTTCACTGCCGCCCGGCTCCGGACGATCAAAGTCAGAGCCGGCACGCACCACCGCCAGACGCTGCACATCCACCAGACCTTCGCGACTGGCACGCAGCAGCGCGTCATAGGTGGAGTTGTCTTCCTGTTGTGTGGTGCAGTATTCACCCTTGTTATCGGTCAGCAGTTTGGTCCAGACCTCGGCGCGTTCGCTCAGGCGTGTACCGGAGAACCAGGTGTTGCCCGCCAGCGTGTCGCAGCGCGTGACCACGGGCGGCTGATTGGCCGGGGCCGACGGGTATTTCCGGCGCCACGCCGCCGATTCCTTGCTCTCGCTCAGTTCGACCTTGTGGCTCAGGGCGAAGGCTTTGGCCTGCAGTGTCGGGTTGAGTTCGAAGACTTCGGTCTTGTAGTCCAGCGGCGGCTTTTCGGTCGGACCCTTGGTGTTGATGCCCAGGTAGCCGGTCGGCCAGCTCGCCGGCGCATCGCGCGAATCCAGCTCCCATTGCGTGCCGAATTCCACCAGGTAATGCGCCCACGCCGCGGTGCCGATGGTCCCGTGTTTCGGGCTGATGCCGGCGATCCCGGCAATCAGAAACCAGCTTTTGCGCAGGTCGAATTTCGGCGACAGCGCCAGTGCCAAGGTCGAGGCGGCGGCGTTGGTCTGGCCCATGCCGGTGGTCAGCAGGCACACCTGGTGCGTGTTGCAGCGGATGGTCGGGTACTCGGCGGACAGCCCCGGTACGCGGATTTCCTGTTTTAGGTCGAGGCGCTCGATCCAGTTCTGTGCCTCGGGGGCGAACATGGTAATCAGCACCACTTTCGGCTGGATCGGCGCTTCAGCCGCCCACGCAGTGGAAGAGAGCAGGGCCGCAGCGGCCAGGGTCAGACGCGTCATTGCTTGCATGAGAATCTCCTGATTTCAGAACTGGTAGCCGATGCCGGCGTAGTAACCCCAACCGTTGGAGCGCGCGCGGAAATTGCCGTCGCCGAAGTTCAGCTCGCTGCCGTCTTCCCAATTGCCGCCGTTGTGGAAGTAACGGCCGACCAGGGTGAAACGCAGGTGGGTGAACGAGTACAACAGCACGTTGGTCGCCACCGTGGCATTGGCGGTGCGCGCCGGATTGTCCTTGTGAATGTCCGAGCCGAAATCGAAGTTGGTGAAACCGATGTAGGTCAGCGACGCGCCGTTGCTGAATTTGTCGATGGGCACGATGTACTTGAGCTGCGCGCGGTAGCCGTCCCATGAATACTCATTGCTCGCGCCGTAGTTTTCCCACTGGTAGCGCCCGTACAGGTTGGCCGACAGGTTGACCCGCGAATGGGTGTCGATGTCGGTGCCGAAGCCGCTGTACAGCGTGTTGGCGCGGTTCTCTTTACGGCTGCCGTGATCGTAGATCCAGTCGAACGCCACGTACCATTCCTTGAACGGGCCGATGGCCAGGCTGCGGCCGGCGAGGTAGTCGATGGAGATGCGCGGCTCGTGTTCCATGAACACCGGTGAGCCGTGGTCCCACACGCCTTTGTCGTGGCTGTTGCCGATGTTGAAGATCTTCGGAATGTCGACGTAGCCGTACAGCTCGAACGGACCCTTGCGCCCGAAGTACTCGTATTCCAGGTAGATATCGTCGGCCGGTTGCGGCCCGAAGCTGATGTCCTTGCTGCCGATCAGCGTCAGGTCCTGGTTATACCAGTCCGACAGATACGCGCCTTTTTTCGGCGGGGCAGCTTCCGGGCTGAGGGCTTCGCCCTGAGCGGATTCGTCGGGCAGGGCCGGTTGCGCCAACGCGCTGTGGCTGAGAACTCCGGTAACGCCGGTCAGTAGCAAGGAAACAGCAAACGTGCGCGCAAACGGGGCGCGAAGAAGGGAAGCAACGTGCATTCAAAGTCCTTTTTTTGCGGATCGAGGCCCGGGTTCTGCGGGTCTGTACGGTTTTGTTACGAAAAAGCCGTGATAGGCAGGTCGCAAACGTTTGCACAAGGCGTACCAGTTTTCCAGATACACCCATTTCCCCTTGTGGGAGCGGGCTTGCTCGCGAAGGCGTCGGGTCAGGTGACACATCCTTCTCAGATACACCGCTTTCGCGAGCAAGCCCGCTCCCACAGGGTTAGTCAGGTGTCGCCAAACCCAGTGTTTACTGGCCGAAACCCGCGTTCTAGACGGTTCTAGTATTAAAGTATTAACACCATTTAATCAGTGCCCCATCGCGGGGCGTCTACTAGCTTGTCAGCCAAGACGCGGTTTTGTGATGACCGTCGCAGTCTTGATTCGCGTGTGGAATAAGCACGTCTCCCACGCCTTCAAGGAAGAATTTGGCCACGACAAGGAGTAGCCCGTGGAAGCAAGGTTTGGTGTCGCCCTCGTTTCGCGTTTTTCCCCACTTTCCCTTGCTGTGCACCTGAGCGTTGCCGGACTGTTGTTCGGTGGGGTCAGCGCACCGGCACTGGCCACATGCTCCACGGCAGGCTCCACGGTGACCTGTACCGGCGTGCCGAGTCTGCCGCTGTTTCTCAACAATTTTGCCAGTGCCACCAACGGTCTGACGGTCAACGTCAACTCCGGGGCGCAGATGAACGCGACGCTCGGCGGCCATGTGATGGACCTGACCGGGGTCAACATCAGCCTGAACAACTCCGGGACGATCGACCCGGCGCTGCTTGGGCTGGTCTCGGTGTTGAGCGGCGGTGCCTTCATCGGTACGGGCGCAACCAGTACGGTCAGCGTGCTCAACAATGCCAGCGGGATCATTCGCGGTACCGGCATGTTGCTCGGGCTCAACCTGACCAGCGTTGACGGCCTGGGCATCGCGGTGAACAACGCTGCGGCCGGCACTACCAGCATCACCAACAATGGCACCATCACCTCGACCGGACTCTCGGTCGGTGGCATCACCTTGGCCGACACCCCGGTGGTCGGTGTGTACGGCGGCTCGCAGGTCAACATGACCAACAGCAGCACCGGCGTGATCAACGGCCGGATCGCCTTCGAGACCTCGGCGGCGGGCAACACCTTCACTAACGCCGGTGCGATCACCGGCGGCGTGTCGATGGGCGCGAGCAGCACCAACACCTTTACGGCGGTGACGGGCTCTTCGGTGCAGGTCGGTGACGGCGTGCAGGTCAGCGTCGGCCTCGGCGGACTGATCGGCATCAACCTGACCTTCGCCCCGACCGGCACTGTCGATGGCGGCGCGGGCGGTACCAACAGCCTGATCCTGCAAAACCCGGTCGGTGTCGGCGGCGGCACCACCGGGACGGGCACGGCGTCCAGCGCCACCTACGTCAACTTCAACAACCTGACCATCAACAGCGGCACCTGGACCTTGCAAGGGCCACTGGTCAGCGGCGCGACCACGCTCAATGGCGGTGTCGCCCAGTTCAACAACAACGCCACGTTCGGCAGCGGGGTGCTCACCTCCAACGGCGGGATCCTCCAGGCCAGCAACGCCGGGTTGAACCTCAGCAATCTGATCTCCCTCGGCGCCGGTGGTGTGACCGTGCAGGGCACCAACGCCACCACCCTGAGTGGGGTGATTTCCGGCAGCGGCGGCCTGAGCAAAGTCGGTTCCGGGCAACTGAGCCTCAGCGCTGCCAACACCTATCTGGGCAACACCACACTCAACGGCGGCACCGTGCAGTTGGGCAACAACCTGGCGCTGAGCACCGGTACCGTCAACGTCACCGGCGCGACCACCTTGAGCGCGCCCGGCACGATCAACCTGAACAACGCCATCAGCCTCGGCGGCACATTGACGGCCGGCGGCTCCGGCGCTCTGACCCTCGGCGGCTTGATCACAGGCAGCAGCGGTTTGACCAAGACCGGCACCGGCAGCCTGACCCTCAGTGGCGCCAACAGCGGCTATACCGGCACTACCACTTTGAGCGCCGGCAGCCTGCTGGTGACCAACAACAACTCGCTGGGTAGCGGCGCGCTGAACACCGCTGCCGGCACCAGTCTCGATAGCACCGCCAACGTTACCTTGGCCAACAACATCGCCATGACCGGCGCGCTCAACGTGCTCGGCAGCAATGCCCTGACCCTGGGCGGCGTCCTGTCCGGTACTGGCGGGATTACCAAATCCGGTACCGCCAGCCTGACCCTGACGGGGAACAATACCAACGCCGGCAACACGCTTCTCAACGCCGGCAGCCTGTTCGTCGGCAGCAACACCGCACTGGGGACTGGCGCGTTGAACGCCGCGGCCGGCACCACGCTGGATGCGACCACGGCGGTGACCCTGGCCAACGCTGTCGCGCTGGCGGCGGATCTGACCATTGGCGGCACCCAGGCACTGGGCCTGAGCGGGGTCGTCAGCGGCGCCGGCAATCTGATCAAGAACGGCACTGCGAGCCTCAGCCTCAGCGGCAATAACACTTTCTCCGGCGGCACCGCGCTCAACGCCGGTACGCTGATTGTCGGCAGCAACACCGCATTGGGCACTGGCGCATTGACCACGGCGGCGGGCACCACGCTTGATGCCAGCACCGCGGTGGCGCTGACCAACGCGGTGTCACTCGGTGGCAATCTGAACATCGGCGGCAGCGCCAACCTGACCCTCGGCGGTATCGTCAGCGGCAGCGGCGGGCTGACCAAGAACGGCGCGGCCAATCTGATTCTCAATGGCGCCAATACTTTCCTCGGTGCCGTCGCGTTGAACGCCGGCACCATTACGGCCGGCGCGAATGCGGCGCTCGGCAGCGGCAACATCACCGTCGGCGGCGTGGCGACGCTCGACAGCAATGCGGCGGTGACACTGAACAACAACGTCATTCTCAATAACAGTCTGGGGATTGGCGGCAGCAACGCGCTGACCCTCGGTGGCGGGATCAGCGGTACCAGCCAACTGGTGAAAAACGGCGCCGCCAATCTCACCCTCAACGGCACCAATACCTACAGCGGCGGCACCACCCTGAATGCCGGCAGCCTGACCGTCGGCAACGGTGCGGCACTGGGCACCGGCGCCTTGTCGGTGGAAGGCGCGGGCACCCTCAACAGTAGTTCCGCCGTGACCCTGAACAACAACGTGATTCTCAATGCCAACCTCACCGCAGGCGGCGCCAACGCGCTGACCCTCGGCGGGGTAATCAGTGGCGCGAACGGCCTGATCAAGACCGGCGCATCGAGCCTGACCCTGACCGGCAACAACACGTACACCGGCACCACGGCGCTGAATGCCGGTTCGCTGGTGGTCGGCTCCAACACCGCTCTGGGTACGGGCGCACTGAACGCGTCGAACGGCACCACGCTGGATGCAAGCACGGCGGCGACCCTGGCCAACAACGTCAACCTCGGCGGCACGCTGACCGTCGGCGGCAGCAATGCGCTGACCCTCGGCGGGGTGGTCGCCGGCATCGGTGGGCTGACCAAGAACGGCGCGGCCGACCTGACCCTCAACGGCGCCAACACCTATTTCGGCAACACTGCACTGAACACCGGCAAGCTGATTGTCGGCAGCAACACCGCGCTGGGCGTCGGTACGCTGAATGCGGCGGCCAATACCACGCTGGACGCCAACACCGCCGTCAGCCTGAACAACGCAGTGGGCCTGGCGGGAGCCTTGAATATCGGTGGCACGGCAGATCTGACCTTGACCGGTCTGGTCAGCGGCGCCGGCAGTCTGGTGAAAGACGGCGCGGCCAATCTGATTCTCAATGCGGCCAACAACTACCTCGGCGGCACCACGTTGAACGCCGGTACGCTGACCGTCGGCAACAGTTCGGCGCTGGGTTCCGGCGCACTGACCGTCGCTGGCGCTGCCACACTGGACAGCAATTCGCCGCTGGTCAGCCTCAATAACGGCGTCACTCTCAACGCTGGATTGACCGTCGGCGGCACGCAGAATCTGACCCTCGGTGGCGTCACCAGCGGCAGCGGCCAATTGATCAAGAATGGCGCAGCGAATCTGACACTCAACGGCAACAACACCTTCAGCGGCGGCACCACCCTCAACGCCGGTACCCTGACCCTGGGCAATGCCAACGGTCTGGGTAGTGGTGGCTTGACCGTCGGCGGCGCGGCGACTCTCGATAACAGCGCCTCGTTCGGCATCGGCAACGCGATCACCCTCAACGCCGGGCTGACGGTGGCCGGCAATAACGACCTGAGCCTCAACGGCATCATCGACGGCGCCGGCAGCCTGACCAAAAACGGCCTGTCGGACCTGACTCTGGCCGGCAACAACACCTTTACCGGCGCCGTGAACATCGTCTCCGGCAGCGTCACTACCCTCAACACCAACGCACTGGGCAACACTTCTGGCGTCAACATCAGTGCCGGTGCCGGCCTGAATCTCGGTAGCGATGCCAGCCTCGGCGCGCTGACCGGCAGCGGCAGTGTGCAACTGACTGGCAGCAACACGTTGACCGTCGGTGGCGGCAACGTCACCAGCACCTTTGATGGTGATCTCAGTGGCAGCGGTGGCCTGACCAAAGTCGGCACCGGCACCTTGAACCTCACTGGCATCAACGGCATTACCGGCAATACCGCGATCGATGGCGGTATCGTGAACCTGAGCGGTTCGCTGGGCAGTGCACAGGTCAACGTCAACACCGGCGGTACCCTGACCGGTACCGGCTCGGCGCTTGGCACAGTGAACATTAATAGCGGGGGCCATCTGGCGCTGTCATCGGGCAATACCTTGTCAGCCAGTGGCCTGACCCTCGGTGCCGGTAGCAACGTGGATGTGGCGCTGGGGACTCCGTCGACCAGTTCGCTGATGAACATCGGCGGCAACCTTACCCTTGACGGCAATCTCAACGTCACCGATGCCGGCGGTTTCGGCGTCGGTGTGTATCGCCTGTTCAACTACACCGGTGCCCTGACCAATCTCGGTCTGGACGTCGCCAGCGTGCCGGTCGGCTATGGCCTTGGCGATCTGGTGGTGCAGACCGGCGTGGGCAATCAGATCAATATTCAAGTGTCGGCACCGAACAGCAACATCCGTTACTGGGACGGCAGCCAGACCATCGCCAACGGCGTGGTCGATGGCGGCAGCGGCACGTGGAATGCTGTCGGCACCAACTGGACCGATGCCAATGGTCTGGTCAACCAGCCATGGGCCGGTGACTTCGCGGTATTCCAGGGTGCTGCGGGCACTGTGACGGTGAACGGTACGCAAGCGTTCACCGGTATGCAATTCCTCACCGACGGCTACAACCTGGTCAACGGCGCGGCGGGGCAACTGACCGCAGTCAACGGCACTGGCGGTACCACAGCGCTGCGGGTTGATCCGGGCGTTACTGCGACCATCGGCGTGAATATCGATGGCAGCGGCATCCTCAATAAACTCGACGCCGGTACCCTGGTGCTCAATGGCGCCAACACCTACAGCGGCGGCACGCAGCTGGACGGCGGCAAGATCATTGTCGGCAGCAACACCGCGCTGGGCAGCGGCACACTGACCGCCAACGCCGGCACACAACTGGACAGCAACACTGCGGTGACCCTCGGCAACGCTGCGACGCTAAACGGCAATCTGACCGTGGTCGGCAGCAATGCGCTGACCCTCAACGGCGTGATCGGTGGCACCGGTGGCCTGATCAAGAATGGCGCGGCCAACCTGACCCTCGGCGGCAACAACGCCTTCCTCGGGCCGGTGGCGCTGAACGCTGGCGGATTGGTTCTGGCGTCGAACTCGGCGCTGGGTTCCGGCACGTTGAACGCGGCGGGCGGCAGCACGCTGGATGCGAGCACGGCGATTTCGGTGAACAACGCGGTGAATCTGGCCGGTAACCTCGGCATCGGTGGCACAGCGGATCTGACTTTGGCCGGTACGGTCAACGGCGCCGGCAGTCTGAGCAAAAACGGCGCGGCCAATCTGACCCTCAGCGGCAATAACAACTTCCTCGGCGGCACTACCCTGAACGCCGGCACCCTGACCGCCGGTAGCAACTCAGCACTCGGCCTGGGCAACCTGACCGTGGCCGGCGCTTCGGCGCTGGACAGCAGCGCAGCAGTGAGTCTGGGCAACAACGTGGTGCTCAACGCCAATCTGAGCAACACCGGCAGCAACGACGTAGCGCTCAGCGGCGTGGTCAGCGGCACCGGCGGTCTGATCAAGAACGGCGCGTCCAACCTGACCCTCAACGGCATTAACACTTACAGCGGCGGCACCACACTGAACGCCGGCACCGTGACCCTTGGCACCTCTGCGGGCCTGGGCTCCGGCGCGGTAACCGTGGCGGGTGCGTCGACCCTCGACACCACCGCGCCGCTGGTGCTGGCCAACAACGTCAACGTCAATGCCAACCTGAGCGTGGCTGGCAACAACAACCTGACGCTCGGTGGCGTGATCGCCGGGGCGGGCACCCTGACCAAGAATGGTCTGGCCGACCTGACGCTATCCGGCAACAACACCTTCAGCGGCACCTTTGATGTGCAATCGGGCAGCCTCACGACACTGGGCAACTCGGCACTGGGCAGCAATGCCGGGGTCAACCTCGGCGCTGCGGCAACTCTCAATCTCGGCGGCTCGGGCAGCCTCGCCAGTCTGACCGGCAGCGGTACAGCGCTGATCGGCGGCGGCAACACCCTGAGCATCGGCGGCAACAACGCCAGCAGCATTTTTGACGGCGTGCTCACCGGCACCGGCGAGTTGAGCAAACTCGGCACTGGTACGCTGACCCTGACCGGCCTCAACAGCCTGACCGGCAACACCACGGTCAACGCCGGCACCTTGAACGTCAGTGGCTCGCTGGACAGCGCCAGCGTACTGGTCAACAGCGGCGGCACCCTGACCGGCGGCGGCTCGCTCGGCGGGGCGGTAACCGTGGCGGATGGCGGTCATCTGGCCGGCGCCACCGGCAGCACCTTGTCGGTCAACTCGCTGGTGTTCAACGCCAACTCCAATTTCGATGTCGGACTGGGCACGCCGGTTTCCGGTGGCGGCAATGCGCTGGTGAATGTCGGCGGCAACCTGACCCTCGACGGCAACCTCAATGTCAGCGACATCGGTGGTTTCGGCAGCGGTGTGTACCGGTTGATCAACTACACCGGCGGCCTGACCGACAACGGCATGCTGATCGGCACGGTGCCGGGCAGCGTCACCCCGGGCGACCTGACCCTGCAAACCGCGCTGGCCAACCAGATCAATTTGCTGGTCACTGCACCGGGCGTCACCGTGCAGTTCTGGGACGGCAACCAACTGGTGGCCAACGGCTCGGTCGATGGCGGCAACGGCACCTGGGGCACCGGCACTACCAACTGGACCGATGTCAACGGCACCACCAATCAGGCCTGGACCAACAACTTCGCGGTGTTCCAGGGAACGGCGGGCACGGTCACCGTGAACGGCGCACAAACCATCACCGGCATGCAGTTCGTCACCGATGGCTACAGCCTGCAGGACGGCACCGCGGGTTCGCTGAATCTGGTCAACGGTTCGTTGGGTAACGCCACAGTTCGAGTCGATCCGAACGCCACCGCGACCGTCGGCGTTGCGCTTAACGGCAGCGGCACCCTCGGCAAATACGACACCGGCACGCTGGTGCTCAACGCTGCCAACGGTTACACCGGTGGCACTGCGCTCAATGGCGGCAAGATCGTCGTGGGCAACAACGCAGCGCTCGGCAGCGGTGTGTTGACCGCTGCGGACGGCACCGCGCTGGACAGCAACGCGGCCGTCACGCTGGGCAACGATGTGGTGGTGAACGGTGGCCTGACTGTCGCTGGCAGTAACGCCTTGACCCTCGACGGTGTAGTCAGTGGGGCGGGCAGCCTGATCAAGTCTGGCGCTTCGAGCCTGACCCTCAACGGCAGCAACACCTACAGCGGTGGTACTCAGCTCGCTGGCGGTACGCTGGTGCTGGGCAACAACAGCGCAATCAGCAGCGGTGCACTGAGCGTGACCGGCAACGCCAGCCTCGACAGCACCTCGGCGCTGCAACTGGCCAACGCGATCAATCTGGGGTCGCAACTGACCCTGGCCGGCAACCAGAACACCACGCTGCTCGGCGCCATCACCGGCACAGGCAGTCTGGTGAAAAACGGCAGCGCTGACCTCGTGCTTAGCGGCGCCAACACCTACAGCGGCGGCACCACGCTGAACGTTGGCACTACCACCGGCGACACCAGCAGCCTGCAAGGCGCCATCGTTAACAACGCGGCACTGACCTTCGCGCAGAACGCCGACGGCAGCTACACCGGCAACCTCACCGGCGCCGGCACGCTGAACAAAACCGGCACCGGCCAATTGCTCCTGACCGGCAACAACACCTTCACCGGTGACACTTCGGTGCAGGCCGGCAACCTGATCGTCAACGGCGTGCTCAACAGCGCCAACGTCAACGTCGCCAGCGGCGCGCAAATCGGCGGCAGCGGGCAACTGGGTGGCAACGTGCAACTGGCCAGCGGTGCGACGCTGACCGGTGGCGGCACGGCTACACCGTTGTCGGTCGGCTCGCTGGCGCTGTCCTCGGGCACCAACCTGGACTTCAGCCTCGGCTTGGCCGCCAGCTCCACCACGGTGGTCAACGTCGCCGGTAACCTGACCCTCGACGGCACGCTGAATATCAGCAACGCCGGCGGTTTCGGCACCGGGGTCTATCAACTGTTCCGCTACGGTGGCAGCCTGACCGACAACGGGCTGGTCTACGGCAGCCTGCCGGTATCGGCGGCCAACCTGACCCTGCAAACCGCGATCGCCAATCAGGTCAACCTGTTGGTACAAGGCACGCCGGGTGAGGTGCAGTTCTGGAACGGCGGCACTACCAACCCTGATGGCAGCATCGGTGGCGGCAGTGGCGTGTGGGGCCCGGGCACCAACTGGACCGATCCGAGCGGCACGCAGGCGTTGGCGTCCAATGGTCAGTTCGCAGTGTTTGGTGGCCAGGCCGGTACCGTCACTGTGCAGGGCAATCAGAACTTCACCGGTCTGCAGTTCCTCACCGGCGGCTACAGCCTGGTGCCGGGCGCTGGCGGTACGCTGACGCCAGTCAACGGTGCGGACGGCAGCCTGGCGCCGGTGCGGGTCAATGCCGGAGCCAGTGCTGAAATCGACGTGCCGCTGATCGGCACCGGCGGTATCGAGAAACTCGATTCCGGCACCCTCGTGCTGACTGGCGCCAATACCTACAGCGGTGGCACCACCGTCAGTGGCGGTACGCTGATCGGTAACACCACGAGTCTGCAAGGCAACATCACCGACAACGCCACGCTGGTGTTCCAGCAAAACACCGATGGCCAGTTCAATGGTGTGCTCAACGGCACCGGCGCGCTGTTCAAACGCGGCGTGAGTCGCCTGTTGATGGTCGGCAATCAACCGTTCAGCGGTACGGTTTCCGTCGATCAAGGCCTGCTGCAAGTCGGCAGCCGTGCGGCCCGGGCTTCGCTGGGCGCACAAGTCACGGTCGCCAACGGCGCAGGCCTGAGCGGTAACGGCAGCGTCGGTTCGGTGGTCAACCACGGTGTGGTGGCTTCCGGTGGCGCTGACGGCACCTTGAGCGTGGCCGGCAACCTGACCAACAGCAGCGATGGTGTACTGGCGCTGACCGTCAGCTCGCCAACCGCCACGCCACTGGCGGTGGGTGGTACGGCGGCATTGGGCGGCGGTCTGGTGGTCAACAGCCTGGCGCCGTTCACCGGCAACACCACTTACTCGCTGATCACCGCGGGCGGTGGTGTGACTGGCACCTTCAGTGCCGCCGATCTGCCGCAGTACGCGTTCCTCGACAGCTCGCTGATCTACGGTGCCGATTCGGTGACCCTGGCCGTGAGCCGCAACGGCAACTCGTTCGCCGATGTCGCTGCCACGGGCAACCAGCGCGGCACCGCCACGGCACTGTCCAATAACGGAGCGGCCGGCGCGGCGTTGCAGAACCAGATCGTCAACCTCAGCGTGGCCGGTGCACGCAATGCGTTCGACAGCCTCTCCGGGGAAATCCACGCCAGCACTGCCAGCGCCATGCTTGAGGACTCGCGCTTCATCCGTGAGGCGGTTAATGACCGCATGCGCCAGCCGTCGTGCAGCGCTGCGGATGATCCACGCAAAACCCTGGCACCGAGCGACACGCAACTGAGCAGCAACGGCTGCCACGGGGAAATGGTCGGCTGGATCCGGGCTATCGGTGCCTGGGGCGACATGGGCGGCGACAGCAACACGGCAAAAGTTGATCGCAACCTCGGCGGTTTCATGCTCGGCACCGACAAGGCGCTGGATGACACCTGGCGTGCCGGGATGGCGGCCGGCTATACCCGCAGCAATCTCAACGCGCATGATCGCAACTCCGATGCCAAGGTCGACAGCTACCACCTCGCCGGTTATCTGAACTCGCAATTCGATGCACTGGCGGTGCGCCTCGGCGCGGCTTACAGCTGGCACAGCATCGAGACCAAACGCGATGTCAGCGTCGGTACTTACAACGATCGCCTGAAGGCCGATTACGACGCGCGCAGTGCGCAGGTGTTCGGTGAAGTGGGTTACGCGATCAACGCGGCAGGCGTTGCCATCGAACCGTTCGCCGGGCTGGCCTACGTCAACTACGACAGCGACACCGGTAAGGAGAAAGGTGGGGTGGGGCGCTTGAAGGCCGACGCCGATCAGGACATCACCTACTCGACCCTCGGTGTGCGTGTCGGCAAATTGGTGACCCTGGCCAACGGCAGCCAACTGACGCCACGCGCGGCCATCGGCTGGCGGCATGCCTACGGCGACACCAAACCTGACGCCGACCTGACCTTCATCGACGGCGGCGCCTCGTTCAGCACCCAGGGCGTACCCATCGCCAAGGACAGCGCATTGCTCGAAGCCGGCATCGACTTCCAGGTCACCCCGACCGGCAAGCTGGGCATCGGCTACTCAGGCCAGGTGTCGAGCGACAACAACGACAGCGCGTTCAACATCAGCTTCAGTCAAAGCTTCTGAATCATGGTCGAAGTACTTTAGCCGCCCGAAAGGGCGGTTTTTTTTGGGAGGCAGGATAGAGCGGCTTTATATGTCCGGCGATGAAGTGGCGGTGAGCGCTCGATAGCTTTCGCGAGCAGGCTCACTCCCACATTTGCTCTCTGTCACCCACCGACTCTGTGTCCACTGGAGATCCCGTGTGGGAGCGAGCCTGCTCGCGAAGAGGCCCGGACATTCAGCGCAAGAATCAGCCGGCCCGCGCTCTGCTAGAATCCGCCCCATCAATTGCCAGAGACTCTCCCATGAGCGAGCCGATTCGCCTGACCCAATACAGCCACGGTGCCGGTTGTGGCTGCAAGATTTCCCCGCAGGTGCTGGAAGTGATTCTGGCCGGCAGCGGAGCGCAGAACCTTGACCCGAAACTGTGGGTCGGCAATGCCTCGCGTGATGACGCGGCGGTGTACGAGATCGACGCCGAGCGTGGTGTGGTGTCGACCACCGACTTCTTCATGCCGATTGTCGACGATCCGTTCGACTTCGGCCGTATCGCCGCGACCAACGCGATCAGCGACATCTATGCGATGGGCGGCGATCCGTTGATGGCGATTGCGATCCTCGGCTGGCCGGTGAATGTGCTGGCGCCGGAAGTGGCGCGGGAAGTGATTCGCGGCGGACGCGCGGTGTGTGACGCCGCCGGCATTCCGCTAGCCGGTGGGCATTCGATCGATGCGCCGGAGCCGATTTTCGGCCTGGCCGTGACCGGTCTGGTGGAAAAGCGCCACATGAAGCGCAACGACACCGCCACCGCCGGTTGCCTGCTGTACCTGACCAAGCCGTTGGGCATCGGCATCCTCACCACCGCCGAGAAGAAAGGCAAATTGCGTTCCAGCGACATTGGCGTGGCCCGTGACTGGATGTGCACCCTGAACAAACCCGGCAGCCGTTTTGGCAAACTGGCCGGCGTCACCGCGATGACCGACGTTACCGGTTTCGGCCTGCTCGGGCATCTGGTGGAAATGGCCGACGGCAGCCACCTGACCGCACGCATCGGCTACAACCACGTGCCGCGTCTGGACAGCGTCGAGTACTACCTCGAACAGGGCTGTGTGCCCGGTGGCACCTTGCGTAACTTTGACAGCTATTCGAGCAAGCTCGGCCGTCTGCAGGAGTTGCACAAGCGCGTGCTGTGCGACCCGCAGACCAGCGGCGGTCTGTTGATTGCAGTTACACCGGAAGGCAACGCCGAATTCCTCGCCGTGGCTGCCGAACTGGGCCTGAACCTGGCGCCGATCGGCGAGCTGGTCGAGCGACAGACCCACGCAGTCGAGGTGAACTGATGTCACGCGACTGCACCGATTACCGCGATATTTTCCTCAACGACCGGCCGATGATGGATGCCCGTGCGCCGATCGAGTTTGCCCACGGCGCGTTTCCGGGCGTGGTCAACCTGCCGCTGATGAACGACCGCGAGCGCGAGCAGGTGGGGACTTGCTACAAGCAGCATGGACAACAAGCCGCCATCGCCCTGGGTGAGCGGCTGGTTTCTGCCGAAGTGCGGGAGCAGCGCATTCAAGGCTGGGTCGAGTTTGCCCGGGCACACCCCGACGGCTATCTGTATTGCTTTCGCGGCGGCCTGCGTTCGCAGATCGTCCAGCAATGGATCAAGGAAGAGGGCGGGATTGATTACCCGCGTGTCGGCGGTGGCTATAAGGCGATGCGTACGTTCCTGCTGGAGACGATCGATCAGGCCGTGGCCGAGTGCGATATGGTGCTGCTGGGTGGCATGACCGGCACCGGCAAGACCGAACTGTTGGTGCAGTTGAGTAATGGTCTGGATCTGGAAGGCCACGCCAATCATCGGGGCTCGAGTTTCGGCAAGCGCGCCACCGGCCAACCGACCAACATCGATTTTGAAAACCGTCTGGCCGTTGATGTGCTGAAAAAACGCGCCGGCGGAATCCAGCAGTTTGTGCTGGAAGACGAGAGCCGGGTAGTCGGCAGTTGTGCCTTGCCATTGCCGCTGTACCGAGGCATGCAAGTGGCGCCGATGGTCTGGCTCGAAGACAGCCTGGAGCAGCGGGTCGAGCGGATTCTGCAGGATTACGTGATCAACCTGCACGCTGAGTTTGTCGCGGTGCATGGCGAGCAGGGCTTTGCGCTGTATGCCGAGCGGTTGATTGCGAGTTTGAACAATATCCAGCGCCGGCTGGGCGGCGAACGCCATCAGCGGATGTTCCTGCAGATGGAAGAGGCCCTGGCCGAGCAGGCGCGCAGCGGTTCGGTCGAGGCGTTCCGTGACTGGATCAGCGTGTTGCTGCGCGAATATTACGACCCGATGTATGCGTTCCAGCGTGAGAAGAAGGGCGGGCGGATTGAATTTGCCGGGGAGCGCGGGGCGGTGCTTGAGTATCTGCGTGAGCGGGTGAATCAGCGGGTTTGAGGGTGTTGTTGCGGGCCTCTTCGCGAGCAAGCCCGCTCCCACATTGGGTCTCCACTGGGCAGAAATTTCTGCCTGACGCAGATCCCCTGTGGGAGCGGGCTTGCTCGCGAAAGGGCCGGTACAGGCAGCGCAAAACTCAAGTCGGACAGGTCGCCTTGCCGTTATCCAGCCCCTGCTTGTAGCTGTGGCTCTGCAAACTGGCCTTGCCGTTGTGCCAGGTCAGGGTCAGCACGTACAGCGAATCGAAATCGCCCGACGCCCAGTCATCGGTGATGGTCTGCTTCTCGCCGACGGCCTTGCCGGCAACCTTGTTGATCAGCTCCGGCAAATAGCCGTGCGACCAGGCAGTGTAGATCGTCGCGTTGTGGTACTTGTCCTCGATCAGCTCGCGCGCCAGATCACTGGTGTCGTTGGCGGAGAACTCGATGTTCACCGGCAGGCCGAGCTTGATCGCGGCGGGGCTGATGGTCATCAACGGACGGATGTAGCTGTAGGAGTTGTCCAGTTCGCCTTCCTCGACATTGCGTGTCGGGTTGGCGGCGAACACGTAATCGGCCTTGCCGAATTTTTCCGGCAGCAGGGTCGACAGCTCGATCGCCCGGTTCAGACCCTGACAGTTGAGCTGGCCGAGACCGCCCTCGGGTTTTTCCGCGTGGCGCAGGAAGATCAGTGTCTGCGTACCGTCCACCGGTTGCGCGCGAATCTGGCTCGATTCGAGCGACAAGGTCAGCGCACTGACTGCCAGCAGGGAGGGCAGGGCCACATAGGCGCGATGTTTGAAGCGTTTGGCGAAACTCATGAGGTTCGTCATTGAATATAGGATTCTTCAGCAAATTCGGTTGGGGCTGACCAACCCTTACACCGCGGGCTCCCAGCACCGGGTGTTGTCCATGTCGTGTCGTACTTCCCTTGCAAAGACATAGCTCAGAGTCCACTGAGGCCGCTTGGTTCGATCCTGGCTTCTGCACACTAGCTGCAGAATGTTACGGTTCCTGGATTATGATCAGCGCTTCCCATGTGACTGGATGTTTCCCATGACCGATCTGTCCGCGTTCCCCATCACCCAGAAATGGCCGGCGCAGTACCCCGACTGGATTCAACTCTATTCCCTGCCGACCCCCAACGGCGTCAAGGTCTCGATCATGCTCGAAGAGATCGGCCTGCCCTACGAGCCGCATCGTGTGGGCTTCGATACCCAGGATCAGCTGTCCCCCGAGTTCCTGTCGCTGAACCCCAACAACAAGATCCCGGCGATCCTCGATCCCCACGGCCCGCAAGACCAGCCGCTGCCGCTGTTCGAGTCCGGCGCAATCCTGATCTACCTCGCCGACAAGAGCGGCCAGTTGCTCGCCCAGGAAGGCGCGCTGCGTTACGAGACGATTCAGTGGTTGATGTTCCAGATGGGCGGTATCGGCCCGATGTTCGGCCAGCTCGGTTTCTTCAACAAATTCGCCGGCAAGGACTACGAGGACAAGCGTCCGCGTGACCGCTATGTCGAGGAGAGCAGGCGCCTGCTCAACGTGCTCGACAAACGCCTGGAAGGTCGCGACTGGATCATGGGCGAGCGCTACACCATCGCCGACATCGCCACGTTTCCGTGGGTGCGTAACCTGATCGGGTTCTATGAGGCGGGGGATCTAGTGGGCATCAGCAACTTCCCGAACGTGACCCGGGTGCTGGAGCGCTTTCTGGCTCGCCCGGCTGTGGTGCGCGGGTTGACCATTCCTTCCTGAGGCCACACTTAACCCTGTGGGAGCGGGCTTGCTCGCGAAGGCGTCGTGTCAGTCAACACGTCTTTTTCTGATACACCTCCTTCGCGAGCAAGCCCGCTCCCACAGGAATAGTGATGACGCCCGCAGATTATTGCGTCCTCGGTAACGCACTGTTGATTGATCCAGGTTTGTACCTGCGCCCACCGAAGGCATAAGCTTCGCCCCCTACGACTTTCGTCTCATCTGCCGTTTTCAGGAAGATCCATGTCCAGCCAGTTCCCCGAAGCACGTCCCCGCCGTCTGCGCCGCAATGCGAGCCTGCGCAGCCTGTTCCAGGAAACCGAGTTCAGCCTGAATGATCTGGTGCTGCCGATTTTCGTCGAAGAAGAGATCGACGACTTCGTGCCGATCAAGAGCATGCCGGGGGTGATGCGCATTCCCGAGCGCAAGCTGGCCAGTGAAATCGAGCGTTATGCCCGTGCCGGGATCAAGTCGGTAATGACCTTTGGCGTGTCCCATCACCTGGACGCCAACGGCAGCGACACCTGGCGCGAAGAGGGACTGGTCTCGCGCATGTCGCGGATTGCCAAGGACGCCGTGCCGGAAATGATCGTGATGTCCGACACCTGCTTCTGCGAATACACCGATCACGGCCACTGCGGCGTGATGCACAACCACGAAGTCGACAACGACCAGACCCTGATCAACCTCGGGAAGCAAGCTGTGGCGGCGGCGCGTGCCGGCGCTGACGTGATCGCCCCGTCGGCGGCGATGGACGGCCAGGTGCGGGCGATTCGCCAGGCGCTGGACGCCGCCGGTTTCACCCAGATTCCGATCATGGCTTACTCGACCAAATTTGCCTCAGCGCTGTACGGTCCGTTCCGCGAAGCCGGTGGCAGTGCGCTGAAAGGTGATCGCAAAAGCTACCAGATGAACCCGATGAACCGCCGCGAAGCCCTGCGCGAATCGCTGCTCGACGAGCAGGAAGGCGCCGATGCGCTGATGGTCAAACCGGCCGGTGCGTACCTCGACATCATCCGCGACATTCGTGAAGCCTCGAACCTGCCGTTGTCGGCGTATCAGGTCAGCGGCGAATACGCGATGATCAAGTTCGGCGCGCAGGCCGGTGCAATCGACGAGGATCGCGTGGTGCGCGAAAGCCTGGGCGCGATCAAGCGCGCGGGGGCGGACCTGATCTTCACCTACTTTGCGATGGATCTGGCGCTGGCCGGGATCTGATTCAACACCGCAGAACCCTTGTGGGAGCTGGCTTGCCAGCGATTGCGTCGGTACAGTCAAAATCAATGGTGGCTGATCCACCGCTATCGCTGGCAAGCCAGCTCCCACAGGAACTCAGGGTGTTCTTGGGTCAGGGGCAGTTGAAGTAGGGGCGGATACCGTGATCGCGAAAGTACCGCTCGATCACCTTCGGATCCGCGCTGTTATCGGCTATCGCCACATAGGTATCCGGGCGCAACAGGTAAAAACCGTTACGCCCCAATCCCGCCGTTTCAAACGCCGGCCGCCAGTCGAACACGTGCAGCGACAGATGGTGTTCGTTGCACCAGGCGATCATCTCGTCGCTGGTGTCGCCGTACACGTGCACCTGCCAGCAAGGCTGCCTTAGCGGTTCGTAGTTATCCCCCTCACCATCATGCGCCCACGGCAAGCGGTCGCCGCCGTGGACGTGGCCTGCCGTGCCCTGGCTCAGCGGCATGCCGCGATAGTTGAGGGTGACCTGTGAGACGGTGCGAAAGAGGAACTCGCGGCTGGCCTCGAACGTGGCCATTTTCGGGATCAGAAACGGTGCCAGACGCGTGCGCAGCAAATCGGCGATGCGCCCCTCGGCGGTGACGAAGCTGAACACCTTGTCGGTGGTTGACACCAGCCGCCGGGCGAAGGCGATGCGCTCGGTTTCGTAAGTGTCGAGCAGCTTCGCCGTGGCGCTGCCGTTGAGCACGGCGGCGAGTTTCCAGGCCAGGTTGATCGCATCGCCGATGCCGGTGTTCATGCCCTGGCCGCCGGCGGGGCTGTGCACATGCGCGGCGTCGCCGAGGAGAAACGCCCGACCGCTGCGAAAGTGCTCGGCCACGCGGTGATGCACGCGGTAGGTGGAGAACCAGTTGACCTCGTCGATGTGCACTTTCAGGTGCTCGATGGCGCGGCGGCTGACGTCGGCAAATTGCAGGGTTTCGGCGCGGTCGGCACGTTCGTCACGCACGGTGCCGATCAGTCTGGCACGGCCTTCGCCGGCCAGTGGAAACACCGCAAGGAAGTCCGCCTCATCCAGATCCAGGTGCAGCTCACCGTTCATCGCCGGGCCGCTGGCCTTGACGTCGGCGACGTAGAAAATCTGCTGATAGGTGCCGCCGGGAAAACCGGTGTCGAGGGTTTTGCGCACCACTGAGCGGGCGCCATCACATCCCGCCAGATAGCAGGCCTGGCAGATTTCCTGTTCGCCATCGGGCAGGCGCAAGTGCGCGGTGAGGCCGTCGCCGGTTTCTTCGAAACTCTCAAGCTCGGTGTTGCGCTCAACCGTCACGTCATAGTCTCCGAGGCGTTCGAGCAGGAGCTGTTCGTGTTGGTCCTGGGGGAAGATTTCGATGAACGAGTAGGGCGTCAGGCCTTCGCCGATGCGCTGCAACGGCAACTGCGCGACCGGTTTGCCCTTTACCCAGAAATTCGCCGCCGCGACCTTGTGGCCGTTGCGCACCACGGTGTCGGCCAGGTCCAGCTGGCGGTACAACTCCAGGGTGCGCGCCTGCACCGCCAGTGCTCGTGAGGTGGTGCCGGGCGCGGAGGTCTTGTCGATGATGCGCACGCGCATACCGAGTTTGCTCAGCCACAGGGCCAGCACCAGACCGGTCGGGCCGGCGCCGATGATCAGTACGTCGCTGCGGTTCATGGGCCTCTCCTCCGTTTGCTGTGGAGCAAGTATGGATCAGATGGAAAGGGTAGCCAGTGCCGGCCCCTTTGCGAGCAAGCCCGCTCCCACAGTCGAACGCATTCCAAGGTGGGAGCGAGCCTGCTCGCGAAGGGGGCTTATAACTCGCCGCAGAAAAAAAAAGACCCCGCAACGGTAAAGCTGCGGGGCCTTTTCATTTCACGGCGAGGTTTAGAAATCGATGGTGCCCGACAACTTCGCCACCCGTGGCTCACCCTGGGTCAGATAGCCGCCCTGCGCCGATTCCCAATACTTCTTGTTGGCCAGGTTTTCCACGCCCAGACGCAGGGTCACGTCTTTCTGCGAGACCTTGAACGCATAACGCGCACCCGCGTCAAAGCGGTTCCAGCTCGGCAGGCTGAGGTTGTTGGCCGCGTCGGCATACTGGCCACCGGTGCGCAGCATCCGCGCATTCAGCGCCACGCCTTGCAGGCCCGGTACATCCCAGTCGGCACCAGCGTTGAACTGGAAGCTCGGCACGCCAATGGCACGGTTGCCGTCGTTGGCGCCGTTCTGGGTGTTGCGCAGTTCGGTGTCCATCAGCGTCAGGCCGCTGATCAGGCGCAGGCCGTTGATCGGCTCGCCGAACACGTTCATCTCTACCCCTTTGTTGATCTGCTCGCCTTCACGCACGTAGGTGCAGGTGGTGGCGCTGTTGATTTCACAGTAGCCATCGCTCGGCTGCTCGATGCGATACACGCCCAGGCTCGCGCCGTAAGTGCCCATGTCGACCTTGACCCCGGCCTCGGTCTGCTTGGAGCGGGCCGGTGCGTAGACCTCGTTGCCGTTGGTCACGCGCAAGCCGCCAGTGCTGGCTGGCGAGGTCGGCCCCTGGGCCAGGCCTTCGATGTGGTTGGCGTAGAACGACACATGCTCCCACGGCTTGAACACGATGCCGTAGACCGGCGTGGTGATCGATTCGTCGTAGCTCGACTTGCGGCTGCCGCTGCCGTAACTGGCGTAGTTGTAGCCTTGCACCACCAGTTGCTGACGACGCAGGCCGGCGGTGATCAGCAGGCGGTCGTCGAAGAAACCGAGGGTGTCGGAGAGCGCGAGGCTGCGGTTGAAGGTCTTGCCGACGATGCCCGGGTCATTGAGATCGCCGCCGGAAAAATTGCCGACCGGCGACGGCGTTTGCACCGGGTGGTAGATGTTGTTGGCGTACTTGGTCAGGTCGAAATCATAGGCGCTGCGCTGTTCGGCCCACAGACCGCTGAGGCCGAAGTTGAGTTTGTGGCTGACGGCGCCGGTGTTGAACTTGCCGTTGAGACCCGCCATCAGGCTGGTGTTGTCCTCGTCGTGGGGGATGAACGAGCCGGTGGTGTAGGAGGCGCCGTTGTTGCCCACCAGCGTGGTCGAATTGTAGCGCCCGACTTCGCGGGTGTGTTTGGCGCCGCCGGCGACGTACGCGGTCCAGTTGTCGTTCAGGTCGTATTCGGCGCGGAGCATGCCGAAGGTGTCTTCGATGTCGGTGTAACCCCACTTCGGCGCGTAATTCGTGTCTGCCGACGGCGCGTCCGGAATGTGCGTGGCAGTGCCGAGGTTGACCGAGTTGCGGCCACCGTTGACGCGTTCCTTCTGATAGGCGAAGTCGCCGGAAATACGCAGCGCGTCACCGCGATAATCGAGGCCGATGCTGAACAGTTTCGAGCGCTGGTTTTCGTGATCGATGCCGGTGTCGCCTTCGCGCTGCGACAGGTTGATCCGCGCGCCGAAGCGGTTGTCTTCGCCGAATCGCTGGCCGATATCGAAGTGCTGACCGATGCGACCTTCGCTGTTGATGTCGGTGGTGTAGCGGCGCAGCGGCTCGTCGCCGGCACGTTTGGGTTGCAGGTTGACGCCGCCACCGATGCCGGAGCCGGTCGGGGTCACGCCGTTGATGAAGGCGTTGGGGCCTTTGAACACTTCCACGCGCTCCAGGGCGTCGGTGGAAATGATCTGCCGCGGTAGCACGCCGTACAGGCCGTTATAGGAAATGTCGTCACCGTTCAGCGGCAGGCCGCGGATCATGAACACCTGCGCCTGGTTGGAGAAGCCCGAGGCCTGACGCACCGAGGCATCGTTGAGCAGAACGTCGGCAACGTTTTCCGCTTGCTGGTCCTGAATCAGCTGTTCGGTGTACGACGCGGCGCTGAACGGCACGTCCATCATGTCCTGATTGCCGAGCACCCCGAGCTGACCACCACGGGCGACCTGACCACCGGCATAGACCGGGGGCAGGGCGTTGGGCGTCGGTGCCTGGGCGTTGATGTTGACGTTGTCGAGCACCAGCTCCTTGCCGTTTTCATCGGCAGCGTGAGCGGTGACAGTCAGGGAGCACAGCAAGGCGAGAAGCGTCGGGCGAAACGGGACGGCGAGTCGAGCTGGAGCGGGCATGTCGATACCTGGAGGCGTACGGCCGGTGAGAAAATTAGAACGGCGCGGGGAACTCCTTGCGCAAATACGACTCCAGGTGCAAATGATAGGAGTTCGCAGTAACGTTTTGCAAACTGTTTATCTTGCTGAATTTTCAGGTCCGAACGGAAATCTGTGGTGAGGGGATTTATCCCCGATGACGCGCGGAGCGGGCCGCTTTGATGTTGGAGGGCTGTTGCGCAGTCCATCGGGGATAAATCCCCTCACCACAAAGGTCACAGTCCTAGCCTGCGTCACCCCTTTGATCGTATGGTGAACCCGCCTCAACGCACGCCAAGGAGCGCCATGCACACCCCTCGATTAGTCATTACCCTCGCCACGCTGCTGGCGCTCGCCGGTTGCGCCGGCCAGCGCAGCCAGGAGCCGGCACCGCGTGCGCCGGCTGAAGTGAAAGCCGAAATAGTGCGGTTGATGCCGGCCAAAGTGCCCGACCGTCAAGGCTGGGCCACCGACATCTATGCCGCGTTCGCCGCACAGAACATCAGCCCGACCACGCAGAATCTGTGTTCGGTGCTGGCCGTGGCCGAGCAGGAATCCACCTTCCAGGTAGACCCCACGGTGCCGGGCCTGGGCAAGATCGCCCGCGACGAAATCGACCGTCGTGCCGCCAAAGTGCATATTCCCAGTCTGTTGGTCAGTGGCGCTCTGCAAGTGCGCTCCACCAACGGCAAGACCTACAGCGAACGCCTGAACGCGGCACGCAGTGAAAAAGAACTCAGCGCCATTTTTGACGACTTCATCGGCAGAGTGCCGATGGGCCGCACCTTGTTCGGCGGCTTCAACCCGGTACACACCGCCGGACCGATGCAGGTCAGCATCGAATTCGCCGAGCAGCACGCCAAGGAGTATCCGTATCCGGTAGACGGCACGATCCGCCACGAAGTGTTCACCCGCCGTGGCGGCATGTACTTCGGCATCGCGCATTTACTTGGCTACCCGGTGAGTTACCGCGAGCCGCTGTACCGCTTCGCCGACTTCAATGCCGGCTGGTACGCCAGCCGCAATGCCGCGTTCCAGAACGCCGTCAGCCGAGCTTCGGGGATCCCGCTGGCGCTGGATGGCGACTTGATTCGCTACGACTCGATCATGCCTGGCAGCACCGAACTGGCGGTGCGCACCCTCGGCAAGTCGCTGGGCATGCGTAACCCGACCATTCGCGATCAACTGGAGAAGGGCAAAACCCTGGAGTTCGAAGAAACCAAACTCTACCAGCGCGTGTTCGAACTGGCCGAGAAGGCTGAAGGCAAGACCTTGCCACGCGCGGTGTTGCCGGGGATCGTTTTGCAGAGCCCGAAAATCACCCGCAAGCTGACCACGGCGTGGTTCGCCAAACGCGTGGATGAGCGCTACAAGCGCTGCATGGCCAAGGCCGGTTGACGCCGGTTCAAAGCACTTTGACGGCTCGGCCAATGGCCTGAATCGGCCCGGTTGGTTTACCGATCGGCGAGCCATTGGCGCCTTCCAGCGTCAGCTCGAACAGCTGATTCGGTTGCAGCGGCGGCAATTTGTCCAGCGGCACCGACAGTGTCTGCCCCGGTTTGACCAGCCCCAGCGACACCGGCCCTTGCCAGCCGTCAGCCTTGGTCCAGAACTCCAGCGCCTTGTCCGCCGGCACTTCGACCACGCCCAGCGGGATTAACTGAATTTCCCGTGGATTACTGGCCTGAATCACCCAGCCTGGCGCCTTGTCCTGCGGCGCGACCAGCACCACCAGATAATTCGGCTTCGGCGGGGTCTGGGTCTGGGTCAGCAGAATTGAACCCAGGACCAATGTCGCAGCCAGTCCGGCAGCGCTCAGCCCGCGCCACAGCGGCAGCAGATTCCACCACGAGGTGGTGGGCGTTTCAGGCGTCAGTCGCTCGACGCTGCGCTCGATTCGCGGCCACAGGAACGCCGACGGTTGCTGCGCTTCGGCATAGTCCGTCAGCTCCAGCAGCCGCCGTTCCCAGGCGTCCACCGCCGCGCGCAGATCCGGCTCATGCGGCAGACGTTTCTGCACCTCGATCCGCTGTTCAGCAGAGAGTGTGCCGAGCACGTATTCGCCGGCTAGTTCATCACGTTCCTGCGCCGATTCAGTGGTCATCCCATGCACTCCCGCAAAGCGTTGAGACTGCGTTTGATCCAGGCTTTGACCGTGCCCAGCGGCGTGCCCATCCGTTGGGAAATCTGCGCGTGGCTGTAGCCGTCGACATAGGCGTGGAGGATGCAGCTTCGGCGCTGCGGGTCGAGTTGTTCCAGACAACGATGGATCCGCGCCGAATGCCCCTGCACATCGAAGGCGTCCTCGTCAGGCTCGGCATCTTGTTCTTCGTTGAACGGCGTCTCCCGGCTTTGATCACGCAGCTGGTTCAACGCCAGATGGCGGGTCACGCTGAACATCCAGCCGCGCGCTGAACCGCGCGCCGGATCAAATTGCGCCGCACCGTTCCAGATCTTGATAAACGCCTCATGCACGATGTCTTCGGCCAGCGCCGTGTCACGCACCAGCCGTTTGGCCACGCCGAGCAGGCGCGGGCCTTCCTGCACGTACAAATCGCGCAGGGCCGACTGCTCGCCGCGGGCACAGGCAGCGAGACGGGCTTCGTAATCGAATTCAGATTCGGGTAAGGACATGTCGTGCAATCTAGCTCACATTCCGCAAACATCCAGACAACCCGGGGCCCGCTGTGGACTCCTCTGTGGGAGGGGGCTTGCTCCCGAAGGCGCTGTGTCATTGAAACAGATGCTGGCTGACACGCCGCCTTCGGGAGCAAGCCCCCTCCCACAAGTAAAGATTTGAGTGGGCCAGAAACTCAGTTCGCCGCCCAGAAAATGTAATCGGCCTGATATTTCACCACTTCCTGCTTGCCCTTGTTCGCCGCCGTGCATTCGCTGCCCGGCGCCACGCCGCCCTTGAGCGCGACACGCTGGATATAACTCACGCCGCTCATCGCGCCTTTGCCTTCAGCCGGGTTGGCCTTGACCAGTTGATAGGGCAGGTTGCCCGGGCTCGACGGGGCGACTGCCAGTTGCGTGCCGGTGACTTTCGAACCGTCCTTGGCCTGCCAGGTGGCGGGCGGGCCGAAGTAGGTGCCGACCTGCTTGCCGCTGCGATCATTGAGCACCGCTTTAGGGCCGATGAAGGTCCATTCGGTCTGCCCGGCGGCATTGGGCTTGTCGCGGCATTCGTAAGTGATCTCGCCGACCCCGGTGGTTTCCATCGCGATCTTGTGGCCTTCCGGGACTTTGATCGCATCGGGGTAGCTGCTTTGGGCGAAGGTTGTCGAGGACAGGGCGAGCAAACCGGTGAGGCCAATCAGTTGAGTGATGTTCATCAGTGTTATCTCCGAAAGGGGTAGACCGCTGACAGCCGAAGAGGGCTGTTACAGGGACTACCCGTGGCGGAGGCGTTTGGATGCAGTGCCTGAAAAATATTGTTCAATTACCTGTGGACCTGTGGGAGCTGGCTTGCCAGCGATAGCGGTGTATCAGTGAAATGAGTGTCGACTGACACGACGCCATCGCTGGCAAGCCAGCTCCCACAGGGGGCTTCAGCAGGCTTGAGGCCGGAGGCTTTCAGCAGTTCCTGGGTGTAGGGGTGGGTTGGCGCAGCAAAAATCTCCCGCGACGAACCCTGTTCCACGACCTTGCCATCCTTGATCACCAGCAAGTCATGCGCCAGCGCATGCACCACTGCCAGGTCATGGCTGATGAACAGATAGGTCAGCCCATGCTTGATCTGCAGTTGCCGCAACAAGTCCACCACTTGTTTCTGCACCGTGCGATCCAGCGCCGAGGTTGGTTCGTCGAGCAGGATCAGCGCCGGCTGCAGCACCAGCGCGCGGGCGATGGAGATGCGCTGACGCTGGCCGCCGGAAAACTCGTGGGGGTAGCGATGACGGCTCTTGGGGTCGAGGCCGACTTCTTCGAGTACGCGAATCACTGCTGCTTCGCGCTCGGCCTCGGTGCCGATGCCGTGGGTCAGCAAGCCTTCGGCAATGATCTGCTGCACCGACATCCTTGGACTCAGGCTGCCGAACGGATCCTGGAACACCACCTGAATCTGTCGCCGCAAGGGGCGCATCAAGCGTTGATTGAGCAGGCTCAGTTGCTTGTTGCCGAAGCGGATATCGCCCTCGGATTCCACCAGCCGCAGGATCGCCTGGCCCAGCGTCGATTTGCCCGAACCGGATTCGCCGACAATCCCCAACGTTTTGCCGCGTTGCAGGCGGAAACTGACTCCGTCCACCGCTTTGATGTACGCCTGCGAACGACTCAACAAACCCTTGGGCAGTGGAAACCAGACCTTCAGATCATCGACTTCCAGCAGGTTGTGCTGGTACGGGCTCGGCACCGGCGCACCGCTCGGTTCAGCTTCGATCAACAAGCGGCTGTAAGGATGCTGCGGGGCACGAAACAGCGTCTCGCAGTCAGCCTGTTCGACGACTTCACCGTGACGCATCACGCACACCCGTTGCGCGATGCGCCGCACCAGATTCAGATCGTGACTGATCAGCAGCATCGACATGCCGAGCCGCTGCTGCAACTCGATCAACAGTTCGAGAATTTTCTGCTGCACAGTCACGTCCAGCGCCGTGGTCGGCTCATCGGCGATCAGCAGTTCCGGTTCGTTGGCCAGTGCCATCGCAATCATCACCCGTTGCCGCTGACCGCCGGAGAGCTGATGCGGATAGGCTTTCAAACGCTGCAACGGCTCGCGAATGCCCACCAGTTCCAGCAGCTCCAACGTGCGCTCACGGGCTGCGCGGCCCTTGAGGCCCTTGTGAATCTCCAGCACTTCACTGACCTGTCGCTCCACGGTGTGCAGAGGATTGAGCGAGGTCATCGGCTCCTGGAAAATCATCGCGATCCGGTTGCCGCGCAAACCGCGCATCTGTTGCTCGCTGGCGTGCAGCAAGTTCACCCCGTTGTAAGCAATCGAACCGTTGCTGCTGACGGTTTTGCCCGGCAACAGGCGCAAAATCGAATGCGCCGTCACCGACTTGCCCGAGCCGGACTCGCCGACCAGCGCCAGACACTCGCCACGACGAATGTCGAGGTTCAGACCGTGCACCACTTCCTGCCCTGCGAAGGCGACACGCAGGTCGCGGATTTCAATCAGGTTGTCGCTCATGTCAGCCCCTCGGATCAAGATCTTGGATCAAACGCATCACGGCAAGCCTCACCGATGAACACCAACAACGACAGAATCAGCGCCAAGGCAAAAAATGCCGTCAGCCCCAGCCATGGCGCTTGCAGATTGCGCTTGGCCTGGCCGATCAGTTCACCCAGCGAAGCGGTCCCGGCGGGCATGCCGAAACCGAGGAAATCCAGCGCGGTGAGGGTGGCGATGGCACCGGTCAGAATGAACGGCAGGTAGGTCAGGGTGGAGGTCATCGCGTTGGGCAGGATGTGCCGCAGCATCAGTTCGCTGTCGGTCAGGCCCAGCGCCCGCGCGGCTTTGACGTATTCCAGATTGCGGCCACGCAGAAACTCGGCGCGCACCACATCCACCAATGCCAGCCAGGAAAACAGCGCCATGATCCCCAGCAACCACCAGAAACTCGGCGAGACGAACCCGGACAAAATGATCAGCAGATACAGCACCGGCAGCCCCGACCAGATCTCCAGTACCCGTTGCCCAAGCAAATCCACCCAACCGCCGTAATAACCCTGCAGCGCCCCGGCAACGATGCCGACCAGCGCACTGATGCCGGTGAGGATCAGCGCAAACAGAATTGAAATCCGTGTGCCGAAAATCACCCGTGCCAATACGTCCCGCGCCTGATCGTCGGTGCCCAGCCAATTGCTCGAAGAGGGTGGGCTGGGTGCCGGTTCAGTCAGGTCGTAATTGACCGTGTCGTAGCTGAACGGGATCGGCGGAAACAGCATCCAGCCGCCCTGATCCTCGATCAGCCCGTGCACGTAAGCGCTGGCGTAATCCGGCTGGAACGGCAGTTCGCCGCCGAAATCGGTTTCCAGGTATTCGCTGAGGATCGGGAAGTAGTAGGCGCCGTGGTAGCGGATCACCAACGGTTTGTCGTTGGCAATCAGTTCGCCGCCGAGGCAGATCAGGCACAGGCCAATGAACAGCCACAGCGACCAGCGTCCACGGCGGTTGGCCTTGAACTGTGCGACCCGGCGCTGACCCAGAGGAGAAAGTGTGAACATCAGGCAGTCCTCGCCGAGAAGTCGATGCGCGGGTCGAGCAGGGTGTAGCAGAGATCACCGATCAGCTTGATCAGCAGGCCAAACAGGGTGAACAGAAACAGCGCGCCGAACACCACTGGGTAGTCACGCGACACCGCCGCCTCGTAACTCATGCGCCCGAGGCCGTCGAGGTTGAAGATGGTTTCGATCAGCAAGGAACCGGCGAAAAACACCTCGATCAGCGCCGAGGGCACCCCGGCCACCACCAGCAGCATCGCGTTGCGAAACACGTGGCCGTAGAGCACGCGGCGCTCGGTCAAACCCTTGGCCCGCGCAGTGATCACGTATTGGCGGCTGATCTCGTTGAGGAAGCTGTTTTTGGTGAGGATGGTCAGGGTGGCGAAACCACCGATCACCAGCGCCGTGACCGGCAACACCAGATGCCAGAGGTAGTCGCCGACCTTGCCCAAGGTGCTGAGGCTGTCGAAGTTATCCGACACCAGCCCCTGCACCGGGAACCAGTTGACGTAGCTGCCGCCCGCGAACACCACGATCAGCAGCATCGCAAACAGAAACGCTGGCATCGCATAGCCGATAATGATTGCGGTGCTGCTCCAGACATCGAACGCGCTGCCGTTGCTGATCGCTTTGCGGATGCCCAGCGGGATTGAAATCAGGTAGGTGATCAGCGTTGCCCACAGGCCGAGCGACAGCGACACCGGCAGTTTCTGCAGGATCAGATCGGTGACCTTGGCGCCGCGAAAGAAACTGCTGCCCAGATCCAGCTGGGCGTAGTTTTTCAGCATCAGCCACAAGCGTTCGTGCATCGGCTTGTCGAAGCCGTAGTGGTGTTTGATTTCCTCGATCAGCGCCGGGTCCAGCCCGCGACTGCTGCGCCCGGCACCACCCGTCGCGGCGACTTCGCCACCACCGCTCATGCCGTGCCCGCCGAAACCTTGCAGGCGGGCAATGGCTTGCTCCACCGGGCCGCCCGGTGCGGCCTGCACAATCACGAAGTTGACCACCAGAATGCACAGCAGCGTGGGGATGATCAGCAGCAAACGTCGACTCAGATAACGCAGCATGTCACTGGCCCCCCGCGAGCTGGGTGTGCATCTGTTGCGTGGTCAACGGCTTGGTCGAGACCTCCCACCAGGTGTTGAGGCCTTCGTCGTACGCCGGTTGCACCGGCGGCATGCCGAAGCGGTTCTGATACACCGTCGGCGTGCCCTTGGAGTAGTAGTTGGGAATCATGTAGTAACCCCATTGCAGCACCCGGTCGAGGGCGCGGGCGTAATGCACCATGGCGTCGCGGGTGTCGGCCTTGACCAGCCCGTCGATCAGTTGATCGACCGCCGGGTTGGCCAGCACCATCGAGTTCGAACTGCCGACCTGCGTGGCACTTTGTGAGGCATACAGGCTGTACAACTCGCGGCCGGGGGAGACGATCGGATCGCCACTGCGCGGGAAACTGGTGACGATCATGTCGTAGTCCCGGGCGTTGAGCCGATTGACGTATTGCGCCGAGTCGATCCGCCGTAGATTGAGGGTGATGCCGATCTGCGCGAGGGTGCGTTTGAACGGCAGCAGCATGCGATCAAAACCGCCCTGACCGTCGAGGAAGGTGAACTCCAGAGGCTCACCGGCGGCGTTGACCAGTCGGCTGTGTTGCGGCGTCCAGCCGGCCTCGGCGAGCAGCTTCAGGGCTTGCAACTGCTTGTCGCGGATGTAGCCGCTGCCGTCGGTTTTCGGCGCCTGATACACCGTGGTGAACACCTCGTCGGGAATCTGCCCGCGCAACGGCTCGAGGATCTTCAGTTCCTCGGCATCAGGCAGGGCGGTCGCGGCCATTTCACTCTTCGGCCAGAAGCTGTTCTGGCGCACGTAGAAGCCGCGCATCATCTGCTTGTTGGTCCATTCGAAATCCCACAGCAGACTGATCGCCTGACGCACACGGCGATCCTGAAAGATCGGGTTTTGCAGGTTGAACACGAAGCCTTGGGCGGCGGTGGGTTTTTCCGGAGCGAGGATCGCCTGTTGCAAGCGACCGTCACGCAGCGCCGGACTGTCGTAACCCACCACATAACCGGACGAGGAAAACTCGCGGTTGTAGTCGAAAGCGCCGGCCTGCAACAGTTGACGCGCGACGTCGGTGTCACCGTAGAAATTCACCGTGAGCGTGTCGAAGTTGTACATCCCGCGACTGACCGGCAGGTCCTTGCCCCACCAGTCCGGGTCGCGCTGGAAACTGATGCTGCGTCCGGCATCGACTTTGCTCACGCGGTACGGGCCGCTGCCCAGCGGCGGTTCGAAGCCGCCGCCGTTGGCGAAATCGCGCGTCTTCCACCAGTGTTCGGGCACCACGCGCAGGGTCGCCAGGTCCAGCGCCAGGGTGCGGTTGAGGTTGTTCTTGAAGGTGAAGCGCACCTGCCGTGGGTTTTCGATCAGCACGTCCTGCACATCGGCGTATTGCTGGCGATAGCTCAGGCTGCCCTTGGTCATCAGCAGGTTGAAGGTGTAGCGCACGTCTTCGGCGGTGATCGGCGTGCCGTCGGCGAAGCGGGCGTTGGGGTTGAGGGTGAAGCGCACCCAGAGGCCTTCGGGATCGCGTTCCATCTGTTGCGCGACCAGACCGTAAACGGTGTAGGGCTCGTCGAGCGAACGGAACGCCAGTGGCGCATACACCCAGTCGTTGACCTGCACCACGGAAATGCCTTGATCGGCATACGGGGTGATGTAGTTGTACTGGCCGATTTCCATCGACGCACGGCTGAGCGAACCGCCCTTGGGCGCGTGCGGATCGACGAAATCGAAATGCTCGAAACCCGCCGGATACTTCGGCGCCTCGCCGTATACCGTCAGTGCGTAGCTGGCGGCGGCCAGTGCTGAGGGGCCGGTGCACAGCAGTGCACTGCCGAGCAGCAGGCTAGCCATGTTGCGCAAAACACTCATGCAATCACTCCTCAAAATCCCTGGAAAAGCTCAGCTCAACCTGTGGGAGATCTACTGTGGGAGGGAGCAAGCCCCCTCCCACAGTGGAAACATCTCCCACAGGAGAGACACCCGGTGCTCTCGGTCAGAAGTGATACGTCATGCGCGCAAACAGCGTGCGGCCCAGCGGGTCGGTGTAGCGCGGGTCATAGCCGCTCTGGAAGTTGTAGGCCTGGTTGGAGAACGGCGGGTTGCGGTCGAACATGTTCTTCATCCCGGCATCGACGTCCAGCACCTTGTTGAAGGTGTAGCCGGCCGACAGGTCCCACACCGAATACGAGGCCACGCGCGCATGGGTATCGCGGTCGTAGTCGTTGTAACCGGTGGTGAAGCGGTTGGTCAGCGACGCGCGAGCCGCGCCGAAGGTCCAGCTGCCGGTGAGGTTGTGCTTCCAGCGCGCGATCACGCCGTCACCTTCGAAGTCGCCGACCTTGTCGGTGAACGGGCCTTTGATGGTGCTCTGGAAGTCGTACTCGTCCACGTAGGTGCCTTGCAGGCCCAGACCGAACTGGCCGTAAGGCGTGTTCGGGAAGCGGTAGTCCAGCGACACATCGACACCGTTGGTTTCGACGATGCCGAGGTTGGCGTTGCCGGTGACGATGTAGTTGAGCGTACCGTCGGCGTTGCGCACGAAGCGATCCGGGTAGCTGCCGGCCTGATCGAACACGGTGGATTCAGGGAACGGCTGGATCTGGTTGGAAATGTGAATCCACCAGAAATCCAGACCCACCGACAGGTTGCTGACCGGCTGATAGACGAAGCCCAGCGTCACGTTGCGCGCCTTCTCCGGAGCCAGATCTTCATTGCCGCCGATCTGATTGAGGAACTGCTGGCCGCAATCGCGCCCGCCGTTGCCGCCCGGTTGCACCACGCCACCGGTACACAGCACCGGGTCGTTGTAGTAGCCCTGGGTGTAGGTGATGCTGCGCGGCGAATACAGCTCGTAGAGCGATGGCGCACGGAAGCCTTCGCTGTACGCGCCACGCACTACCAGCTCTTTGAGCGGCTGATAACGGAACGAGTATTTCGGGTTGGTGGTGCTGCCGAAGTCGCTGTATTTGTCGTGACGCACAGCGGCGGACAGTTCCAGGCTGTCGAGCACCGGCACGTTGATTTCGGCGTACGCGGCTTTCACGCTGCGGTCACCCTCGACGCTACCGGCCGGGTCGATGCCGAGGCTCTGAATGTCACCGGCAAACTGTTCGAAGTCCTGGTGGAATTTCTCTTTGCGGTACTCGCCGCCCAATGCCAGACCCGACGGTCCCGCACCGAACCAGTCACCGATCTCGCGGCTGATCCGCCCGTCGAAACCGGCCACGCGGCCGACGGCGGTGGAATAGGCGCCGTGATACATGGCCTGGTCGATGTACTGCTGACCGGCGGCCGATTGCGGGCCGAACGGGTTGAGCAGACCGCTGGCCAGGCCATCGATCATCGCCTGATCGCTGACATAACCGCTGGTGACGCTGGAGACGATTTTGTTCTGGTTGTACGAGGCGCCGACGTTGTAATCCCAACCGCCGACCAGACCGTCAAAACTCAGCAGAAAGCGCTGGCTGGTGTTCTGGTCTTTTGATTCACGCGGGCCGGCGGCGGTTTCGCGCCAGTTGACATCGACCGGTTGCGTCGGGTCGAGGGCGAAGCCGGTCGGGCCGGGGGTGATGCCGTTGCCGGGGTAGTAGGGCGACGACGAGTCCAGGCTCAAACCGGTGAGCGGGGCCGGGCCGACCGCCGTGGCGTTGTTGTTGCGCGACCAGAAGTATTCGAGGTTGACGTTGTGGTCATCCGCCAGCTTGCCGGTGGTCTTGCCGAAGAACGACGTCTTTTCGGTTTGCGGAATCAGGTCGATGTATTCGCGGGTGCTGAAGCGGCACAAGCCGTCACGCGCCACCAGGTTCGGCCCGTTGCAATTGCTGTTGGCCAACGGGTTGGTGGCGTTGCCGTTCTGGCTGTAGTTGCCGGGGAATGCGGTGCCGGAGGTCTGGTCCAGGCCACGGCCGGGCACATAGTCGCGGGCGAAGGAGCGGTCGTTGGCGTCGAGGTTCTGCTGCTTGTTGTAGTTGAACACGCCGAGGACGTTGAAGCGGTCTTGCTCCAGGTCGCCGTAGCCCCAACTGGCGCTCATGTCTTTGGTGGCACCGCCGCCGCTGTGGGTCGGGGTTTCGCCACCGAGGGTGAGCTGGCCGTCGGTCAGGGATTTTTTGGTGATGAAGTTGATCACGCCGCCGATGGCGTCGGTGCCGTACAAGGCTGATGCGCCGTCGCGCAGAACCTCCACGCGCTCGATCGCGGCAAACGGGATCATGTTCAGATCCACCGCGCCGCCGGCCGAGTTGGTGCCCGACAAGGCGTTGTTCGCCAGGCGTCGACCGTTGAGCAGCACCAGTGTCTTGTTCGCGCCGATGCCACGCATGTCGGCAAACGAAGCGCCACCGGTGGCGGCGCCGACCGAGCCGGCGCTGTTGTTGATCGACTGGCTGCCGGTGATCCGCTGCACCAGTTCGGCGGTGGTGGTCACGCCCTGTTTGCGCAGCTCATCGGCTTTCAGAATGGTGATCGGCACCGCCGTTTCCGCATCGACCCGGCGAATCGCCGAACCCGTCACTTCCACCCGTTGCAGTTGCGTGGTCGGCGCCACCACCGCCGCCGCAGCGGGCACGGCGGCGTTGTCATCCTCGGCGGCTTGCACAGTCCCGGCGCCCATCCCCATGGCCACCAGATACAACGGGACAAAACGGTGACGAGAGATCGTTGCCACCAAAGGTTTGAGCGTGAAGCGTGGAGTGTTCATCAGCATGGTTGTTTCCGACTTGTCAGACGTTATCGAATTGGCCTTGTGAGCCCCTCATTGCTCCGCTTTCGGTGATACCGCGTGCGGAAAACCACTTTCTTCAAGCAAGCCGATCCCCTCCGAAGACGCCTGGCGTTTTTTCGGTCGGCTGATTGCGACGGGATGCTTCAGCGGTGCCGGGCGCGCTTCTCAACGCGCGCCCGGCACCGCACTCAGTGGGTGGTCATCACCGAAATCTTGCTGATGCCCGAGCGTTCGATGGATGCCATGGCCTTGGCCACCTGGCCGTAGTTGACGTTGGCGTCGGCCTGCAACTGCACGCGTACTTCGGCGTCCTTGGCCTTGACCTCCTTGAGGCTGGCTTCCAGCGATTCCGGCGCCAGTTCGGTTTTCGCCAGGTAGAACTTGCCGTCCTGATCGACGCTGACCACCACTGGGTCTTTCTTTTCGGCGGGGGCGACGGCGTCGGTTTTCGGCAGGTTGACCTTGATCGCGTTGGTCATCAGCGGCGCGGTGACGATGAACACCACCAGCAGCACGAGCATTACGTCCACCAGCGGCGTGACGTTCATTTCGCTGAGCACTTCATCGCTGTCTTGGGTAGAAAAGGACATCAGCTGGCCTCCCGCACGGCGGCTGCGGTTTTGCTGGCGATGGCCTGGCGGCTGATGGAGAACGCGCTGCGTGAGGCGAGGGCGTCGAAGTCGTGGGCGAAGTCATCCATGTCCGCCGAGGCGAGTTTCAGGCGGCGCAGGAAGAAGTTGTAAATCAGCACTGCCGGGACCGCGACAGCGATCCCCACGCCAGTGGCGATCAGTGCATGACCGATCGGGCCGGCGACCGCTTCAAGGCTGGCCGAACCGGTTTCGCCAATGCTTTGCAGGGCTTCCATGATTCCCCACACGGTACCGAACAGGCCAATGAACGGCGCGGTGCTGCCGATACTGGCGAGAATCGCCTGACCGTTTTCCAGCGAGCGGCGTTCCTTCTGGATCTGCTGGCGCAGGTTGCGCTCCAGGCGATCGGAACGGTTGATGGTGTGCGCCAGTTGTTGCGTGGTGCGCGGCGACTCTTCCACCAGCAAGGCTTCGAAGCCGCTGCTGGCGATGCGCGCCAGCGAGCCCGGATACTGGCTGGCGTGTTCGGCCGCGGTGAGCAGATCCGGTGCACCCCAGAAGGCTTTGCTGAACTGTTTGTTCTGGGCTTTCTGGCGCAGGTATTGCGCCGACTTGACCAGCAGGATCGCCCAGCTGACCACGGAAAACAGCACCAGGCCCCAGAGCACACCGGGGACAATCATCGAAGACAGTGAATTGTTCATCGCTACACCTCGCTTGCATTAAGTCGGTTGTGAGTTCGTCGGGTTGTGCCGTTATTGCGGCAATTTGAAATCGATGGTCTGGGTGGCGAAGCCGTCAATCGGCGTGTCACCGCGTTTGGCCGGAATGAACTTCCAGTTCTTTACCGCCGCGACGGCGGCGTCATCCAGTTGCGGCTTGCCGCTGGACTTGGTCACTGTCACCGAGCCGGCGCGACCGTTGGCCAGCACCTGAATGCGCAGCACCACGCTGCCTTCCCAATTGCGTCGCAGCGCCAGCGACGGGTATTCCGGCGGCGGGTTGCCAAGGCTGGCGAGACCGGAAATCGCTGCCGATTCCTTGACCGGGGCAGGCGCTGCGGCCGGGGCCGGTGGCGCGCTCGGTGTCGCCGGCGCAGCGGGAGCGGCCGGTTGTGCCGGGGCGGGCGGAGCTTTCGGCGGCTCGACTTTCTTCACCGGTTTGGGCTTCTCGACCGGTTTCGGTTTTTCGATCGGCTTGGGTTTTTCCACCGGTTTTGGCGGTGGCTTGACCGCGTCTTCGTCTTCCACCGGTTGTTCCGGTTCCGGAGGTGGAGGGGGCGGCGGTGGCGGTGGCGGTTCCGGTGTGGGCGGTGCCGGCGGCGTCGGGCTGCTCAACTCGACGGTCATTTCCGGAATCTGCGGCGGAGTCGGCAGTGGCTCGGGCCGGGTCTGCTGGAAAAACCACCAGGCGCCGCCGTGTATCAGCGCCGATACCGCCACCAGCAACAGCATTTGCTGTTTGTTCAACCCGCCGGGGTGCGAGGTATTGGCCGTGAAGGCTGGCCTGTTCGGTGACAGCGGGATTGGCGCTTCCCGTAATGACCCCGGCAGGGTTCTGTGCTTTACCGCATCGTTCATTAAAGCTCCCTCGGGTTGATGAAGGGCAATAAGGTGCCGTCCGAACATTGGGGTGATGTTCGAGTGGGTGGGTGTAACTTTCTTCAAGGTGTACGCAGGCCGATAGTTGAACTATCTATAGAACAGGGCTTGCTTACAGTTACTGGCTTAGAGCCATCGACTTCGAGTGTTCATTGGCCATTCCCTGGTTGTTCTTCTATTGCTTGAGATCAGTGTTGGTGTCTCATGCTTGTGCTTTTTGCATGTAGCAACCGCTGTGCCAGATGTTGCCGAAATGTATAGGTCTTATTTCATCAGTGTTACCCATGTCGCATTTATATAAGTTTTGCCTTGGTCGTGTATTTCTCCGGCCAACAGTTTCCCGAAACTCCTTTGAGTGGAGTTTTTTCATAGGCGAGTCAGGCTCTACGCGGTATCACGCTGATCGGCGGGATAGAGCGGCGGCTTGGCTAACGGCCCGGGCACTTGCTGGTGCGCGGCGGACTGATTTGGTGCGGGTCTGTGTTTTAGCGGGTCACGGCGTATGTTCCTTGTTCTTGTTTAAATGAAGTCAATGTTTCCAGTGCTGAATAATCCAACTCACTGGAGCCGTTTTGGTGCACTTGCAAAGTCGCTGAAAGTTATTGTCCGACAATCCCGCCTGCGTTCATTAATACGGCGCTGGTGCAGGAATTTTTGCAGTTGTATTTAAAAAATAAATAACACGCCGTTGTCGGCGAAGCGTCATCGCCAATCACGGTGTGTGGTCATGGAGTCAGGTAATAAAGTAGAGGCACTGGCCGCCGGGACTGTTCGAATGAACTCGGCGTTGTTGATAAACAAGCAAGCAGAGGCTGATGCGGCAGAGCGTTTGAAGATTCACGCGGTGAACTCCTTGTTGCCAGCTCGGATACGCGAACTTTTGGTTCGGTATCGCACCTTACAAGAACGCGGATAGCGTTCGATGATTGCTCTTGGTGCGGGATGGGCACCGCCAGCGCTGTTTTGCGAGGTTTGAATTCGCAAGTCGCCAATGCATGGGAAAAACGTGCCAAAGCGGATACACCCGCTATAAATAGGGCTACACAGATCTGTCGAGATCGAGGAGGGGGCATGTATCAACTGTACGGACATCGCAATTCAGGTGCCGCAGCCATCGAGGCAGCGCTGGAGTTATGCCAGATCGCCTATCGCTTTATCGATATCGAAGCCTCAAGCGAAGCCGCCGAGGCACTGGCGCGCCTCAATCCACTGAAGCAGGTGCCGACCCTGCAATTGCCCGATGGCAGTGCGATCACCGAGAGTGTGGCGATTCTGATTCATCTGGGCCTGAGTTTTCCCGAGTCCGGTCTGTTGCCGGCCAAGGCGGCTGATCGCGATCAGGCGATTCGCGGCATGGTCTACATCGCCAGCAATTGCTATGCAGCCATCGGCGTCATCGATTACCCCGAGCGCTGGCTGGTGATGCCGGACGAAGCCTCACGGCAGAACCTGATGGCCGGCGCACGTGAGCGCCTGCACTGGAGCTGGGAAGTGTTTGCCGATCAGTTTTCCGCCGAGTTGTACCTGGACGACGAAACACCCGGCGCGCTGGACGTGCTGGCGGCCGTGGTGACGCGTTGGGCGGGGAGCCGCGAACACCTGCGCCAGACCCGTCCGGGGTTTTATGCGTGGTTGCAGCGCATCGACCGGCACCCGGTGCTGGCGCCTGTCTTCGCCCGGCATTGGCCGTCCTGATCACCCGATAAACCAAAATGTAGGAGTGAACTCTGTGGTGAGGGGATTTATCCCCGATGGACTGCGAAGCGGTCCCGGCTTTTCTGGGGGTGCTTCGCGCCCCATCGGGGATAAATCCCCTCGCCACAGGGCTCACTCCTGTAAGTGGGAAGGGTTTATTCCCCGCGAATGTACTGCTCCAACTGCTTGATCAGCTCCGCCTGTTCGGCAATCGCCTCTTTCACCAGGTCGCCGATCGACAGCAGACCGATCAGCTTGCCGTTCTCCACCACCGGCAAGTGGCGCAGGCGTTTGTCGGACATGATGCCCAGGCAAGTGTCGACGGTCTGGTGGGTGTCCACGGTGATGACGTCCTTGACCATGATGTCGCGCACCGGTGTGCCCACTGACGAGCGCCCGTGCAGCACCAGTTTGCGTGCGTAATCACGCTCACTGATGATGCCGACCACTTTGTCATCTTCCATCACCACCAAGGCCCCGACGTTTTTCTCGGCCATTTTCATCAGCGCTTCGAGCACCATGTGACCGGGATCGATATGGTGCACTTCCTGATTTTTCTGATCTTTGAGCTTGAGCAGTTGGGCGACGGTCTTCATGGCGGTTACTCAGGTGTTGTCGTTGTTATTCAAGCATCGTAGACCCTTGCGCGCAGGGCAAGGTGGCAAAGCGGCAGATAGCACGCAAAAAACGTCATTTCCCGAAAATACCTACCCCTGAGCCTGTGCAAAGGGAAACCTTGTGGTGAGGGGATTTATCCCCGATGGGCTGCGAAGTAGCCCCAAACTCATGAAGCCGGATTTTTCTGACATATATCACTGGATGGCTTTGGGCCTGCTACGCAGGCCATCGGGGCGGTGCGACGTTTCGCTAAATCCCCTCACCACAGGGAATGGGGTTATCCCTTGAACGGCAGCGTAGAATGCCCCTCTGATTCAATTCCTGAGGTTGCAGTGGTGGATTTACAGCAGGGCTTCGTCCTGACCCGGCATTGGCGCGATACCCCGGCGGGCACCGAAGTCGAGTTCTGGCTGGCGACCGATGCCGGGCCGCGCCGTGTGCGCCTGGCGCCGCAGACGTCAGTGGCGTTTATCCCCGCTGCTCAACGCGAAGCGGCCGAACGCCTGCTGCACGACGAAAAGAACGTCGAACTGCGCCCGCTGGCCCTGCAGGATTTCGAACATCGCCCGGTGCTCGGACTGTATTGCCAGCAACACGGCCAGTTGATGCGCCTGGAAACCGCGCTGTCCCGCGCCGGTGTCGATGTCTTCGAAGCCGACGTGCGTCCGCCCGAGCGCTATCTGATGGAGCGTTTCATCACCGCACCAGTGCTGTTCGGCGGTAGCGCCGACGCTGACGGCGTATTGCTCAACGCTCAACTCAAACCTGATCCAAAATACCGACCGCAACTGCGCCTGGTCTCGCTGGATATCGAAACCACCGAAACCGGCGAGCTGTATTCCATCGCCCTCGAAGGTTGCGGCCAGCGTCAGGTGTACATGCTCGGCGCGCCCAACGGTGACGCCAGCATTGTCGACTTCGATCTGGAATATTGCGACTCGCGCACCGTGATCCTGAAGAAGCTCAACGACTGGTTCGCCCTCCACGACCCCGACGCGATCATCGGCTGGAACGTCGTGCAGTTCGACCTGCGCATCCTTCACGAACACGCGCGACGCCTCGGTGTACCGCTGAAAATCGGCCGTGGCGGTGAAGAGATGCAGTGGCGCGAACACGGCAGTCGCACGCACTACTTTGCTTCGGCGGCGGGGCGGCTGATCATCGACGGCATCGAATCGCTGCGTTCGGCGACCTGGAGTTTCCCCTCGTTCAGCCTGGAAAACGTCGCCCAGACCTTGCTCGGCGAGGGCAAGGCGATCGACAACCCGTACCAGCGCATGGATGAAATCAACCGCATGTTCGCCGAGGACAAACCGGCGCTGGCCAAGTACAACCTCAAGGACTGTGAGCTGGTCACGCGGATCTTCGCCAAGACCGAGCTGCTGACGTTTTTGCTCGAACGCGCCAGCGTTACCGGCCTGCCTGCGGATCGCAGCGGCGGCTCGGTGGCGGCGTTTACCCATTTGTACATGCCGCTGATGCATCGCCAGGGTTTTGTCGCGCCGAATCTGGGCACCAATCCGCCACAGGCCAGCCCCGGCGGTTTCGTCATGGACTCCCAGCCGGGGCTGTACGAGTCGGTGCTGGTGCTCGATTACAAGAGCCTGTATCCGTCGATCATCCGCACTTTTCTGATCGACCCGGTGGGCCTGATCGAAGGCCTGCAACACCCGGACGATGCCGATTCGGTACCGGGTTTTCGCGGCGCACGGTTCTCGCGCACCCGGCATTGCCTGCCGTCGATTGTCGCGCGGGTCGCCGAGGGCCGCGAGACCGCCAAGCGCGAGCACAACGCGCCGTTGTCGCAAGCGCTGAAGATCATCATGAACGCCTTCTACGGCGTGCTCGGTTCCAGCGGCTGCCGGTTTTTCGATACGCGTCTGGCGTCGTCGATCACTCTGCGCGGCCACGAGATCATGTTGCGCACCCGTCAGCTGATCGAAGCGCAGGGCCACGCGGTGATCTATGGTGACACCGACTCGACTTTCGTCTGGCTGCGTCGTGCGCACGGTCAGGAGGAAGCGGCACAGATCGGTCAGGCGCTGGTCAAGCACGTCAACGACTGGTGGCGCGAGCATGTGCGTGAGGAATACGGCCTGCAAAGTGCTCTCGAATTGCAGTACGAAACCCACTACAAACGTTTTCTGATGCCGACCATTCGCGGTGCCGAGGAGGGCAGCAAAAAGCGCTACGCCGGACTGGTGACGCGCGCCGATGGCAGTGACGAAATGGTCTACAAGGGCCTGGAAACCGTGCGCACCGACTGGTCGCTGCTGGCTCGGCAGTTCCAGCAGGAACTCTACGAGCGGATCTTCCAGCGCAAGCCGTATCAGGATTACGTGCGCGATTACGTGCGCAAGACCCTGGCCGGCGAATTCGATGAACGACTGGTCTACCGCAAACGCCTGCGCCGCACCCTCGACGACTACGAACGCAACGTGCCGCCGCATGTGCGTGCGGCGCGGCTGGCCGACGATTACAACGCGCAGCACGGGCGCCCGCGGCAATACCAGAACGGCGGCTGGATCAGTTACGTGATCACCCTGGCCGGGCCGGAACCGCTGGAAGTGCGCCGCGCGGCGATCGACTACGACCATTACATCACCCGCCAGCTGCAACCGGTGGCGGACGCGATTCTGCCGTTCGTCGATGACGATTTCTCAACCCTGATCGGGGGACAACTGGGCCTGTTTTGAGTCCAGCAGTTGCAGGGTCCATTCATCGAGGATGCCGTGGAAGTAGCGCTCCAGCGCCTGAGCGAACGGGCAATCTTCGGCGCTGAACTGCGCAAACAGGGTCATCGAGGAGTGGAATTTCAGGTCGTCGGGGTGGCCGAAAATCTCGGCAATCGAGCGCTGACGGATGTTCAGCACCAGCTGCGTGCAGGTGCGCAGCCGCGCACCGAGCAGGTCGTGGGCCAGATAGGCCCGCGCCTCGTCGGCGGATTGAATGGCGAAGCGCCGGGACATTTCGCTGCCGCCCAGCCCGGCGAACTGCGGGAACACAAACCACATCCAGTGGCTACGCTTGCGCCCCTCGTCGAGTTCACGCTGGACCCGTTCGAAAACCGGGTCCTGCGCCTGGACGAAACGCTGCAGATTGAACGGGTCGTACTGATCAGTGCTTCTCATGACGAAGCCCTCGCCAACGGCCAGCGACTCAGACCATCGCCAGCCGCTGCTTGCGTTGTGGCGCTTTGAATACCTGATCCAGCGCCGCCAGATCCCCGGCATCCAGTTGCAACTGCGCCGCTTGTGCATTGAGTTGCACATGTTCCGGTCGCACAGCCTTGGGAATCGCAATCACACCATCCTGACGCAGAATCCACGCCAGTGAAACCTGTGCCGGGGTCACGTTGTGACGAGCGGCAATCTTGTTCAGTACCGGTTCGGCGAGCATCGCGCCGCCCTGACCGATCGGGCAGTACGCCATCAACGGCATACGCTGTTGTTGGCACCATGGCAGCAAGTCGAATTCGACGCCGCGCTCTTCCAGGTTGTACAACACCTGATTGGTGGCGCAGGCAGGATTGGCCAGCTCTTCGAGGTCATCGACGTCGAAATTCGACACGCCCCAACGGCCGATCTTGCCGTCCTCGCGCAGGCGTTCGAAGGCTTCGACGGTTTCTTCCAGCGGATACTGGCCGCGCCAATGCAGCAGATAGAGGTCGATGTAGTCGGTGTCGAGCCGGCGCAGACTGCGCTCGCAGGCTTGCGGGATGCCTTTGCGGCTGGCGTTGTGCGGATAGACTTTGCTCACCAGAAACACCTGATCACGCAGACCGGCAATGGCTTCGCCGACCACGCTTTCGGCACCGCCCTCGGCGTACATTTCCGCCGTGTCGATCAGAGTCATGCCGAGTTCGATGCCTTGGCGCAGCGCGGACACTTCACGCGGGTGCGCCGAGCGATCTTCGCCCATGCGCCAGGTGCCCTGGCCGATCACTGGAACCTGCACGCCTGCCAGTTCAAGGGTACGCATTCAAACCTCCTGTGCTGATGGTCGATACCTTAGTGGGCAGCAGGATAGCGCAGGGGTTCCAATGGAGGTCGATGAACCTGTGGCGAGGGGATTTATCCCCGATGGGCGCGTAGCGCCCCCAAGAAGTAGGGTTGCTGCGCAATCCATCGGGGATAAATCCCCTCACCACAAGACCGGTGTTACTTAGCGGAGAACTTCAGGACTACGCTGTGGTTGTAAGTCTGCCCCGGATCCAGCCGCGTGCTCGGGAAGTCCGGCTGATTCGGCGCATCCGGATAGTGCTGGGTCTCCAGGGTAAACGCACCCCAGTGCGGATAAACCTTGCCACCCTTACCCTTGACCGTGCCGTCGAGGAAGTTACTGGTATAGAACTGCACACCCGGTTCGCTGGTGAACAACTGCAAATGCCGCCCTGACTGCGGATCGCTGACCTCGGCGGCGACTTTGCTCACATCACCTTTGGTACCCAGCACCCAGTTGAAATCGAAGCCACCCTGTTTCGGCTCGGCGAATTTCAGCTGCGGGTGATCGGCCTTGATGTGCGTACCAATGGCGGTGGGTTTGGTGAAGTCCATTGGTGTGCCGGCCACTGGCGCCAGTTCGCCGGTCGGGATCAGTTTGCCGGTGACCGGGGTGTAATGGCTGGCGTGCAAGGTGGCTACCTGCTTGAGGATGTCGCCATTGCCGGCACCGGCGAGGTTGAAGTAGCTGTGGTTGGTCAGGTTGAGCACGGTCGGTTTATCGGTGCTGGCCTTATAGTCGATGCGCAACTCGTTGCTGTCGGTCAGGCGATAGGTCACCTGCGTTGTGAGATTGCCGGGGAAGCCCATTTCACCGTCTGCCGACAGATAGGTGAGGGTCACGCCGACGGAATCCTTGTCCTTGGTTTCCTGCGCTTTCCAGACCTTCTTGTCGAAACCCTGAGTACCGCCATGCAAGGCGTTGGACTTGTCGTTCTGCGGCACCTGATAGCGCTTGCCGTCGAGTTCGAACGCGCCGTCCGCGAGGCGATTGCCGAAACGGCCGATGGTCGCGCCGAAATACGCCGTGCCTTTCTGGTAACCCTGAACATCGTCGAAACCCAGCACCACATCGGCTGCTTTGCCGTGTTTGTCCGGCACCAGCAGCGATTGCAGGGTGGCGCCGTAGGTGATGACGGTCGCCTGCATGCCGTGGCTGTTGCGCAGGATGTATTGCTCGACGGGCGTGCCGTCATTGGTTTTGCCAAAGGCTTTGTGTTCGGCGCTGAGGCCGGCCGCGTTGGCGGAGAGGGTGGCGATCATCAGGGACAGTCCGAGGCCGGAGAGCAGGTGACGTGATTGAAGCATGGTTGACCTTCCTTTTTGTTGTTGTTTTCAAAACAGGGTAATAGTCATGCTAATTGTGGGTTGAGTCAGAATTTATAGCCGGTTAAAGGTTTAGTGCAAATATAAAGTCATACTAAATAGTTGCCGAAGGTCGGGAAATCGTGCCTGCGCTGCACTTTTCCGGATTCGGCGGCTCTATCCATGGCCAGGATGCGGCGACGCCCGCCGCACAGGAATGTGCCCGTTCGAGAATTCATGCCGAGAGTTTTTCACCCGATCGCCCGATTTTTTCGCCGCCCGTGCCTGTTGCTGGCCTGTCTGTCATCGCTGTTTGTCAGCGGTTGCACGCACCAGACCGGCAACGGTTTCATCGCTCAGATGCGTGACGGTCAACCGCAGGAATTCCTGCAGACCAGCGTCGATCGTATGGCCACGTTGGCGATGCGCGACAACCTCAACAGCCTTTATCGGTTGATGGGCAAGCTGTATTTGCGCAACCCGGAAGAACTGCGCAAGTCGGGCTTCCTCGACATCAACACGGCGGTGAAACAGGTGCGCCTTGCCGTCGAGCAGCAGCAACCGTTACCGGTGTTGGGCGGGCGCAAAGATCTGGCGGCGCTCAGCTATGCGATGAGTCCGGAGTTTCTCGGGGATCGGGTCGGCGCCTTCATCTATGCCATCGGCAGCATGCTGGTTACCGCCCACGGCAATCGCATCGAGTTCTACATGACCGATGCAATCAACCCGACCTTCGTCCACAACGCCGCGCGCAATATCGAGAAAGCCACGTGGATTCTGGCCCAGCGCCAGAACAAGGAGGGACAGCCGCTGCTGTTCTCCAATGAAATCTCGGAGGAGGGCAGCAACCTGAGTTTCGCCACCGAGTTCGGCAAGATCGTCGCGCGGCTCGACCTGCTGGCGCAGATGCTTGATGAGCGCTACCGGCGCATCGGCCTGAACTACGCGCAGAGTCTGCTGTTCCTGAATTTCCTTCCGGTGCAGTAAGTGCGGAGATCCAATGTGGGAGCGAGCCTGCTCGCGAAAGCGATCTACCAGGCGCTGAATCTCTGATAGATCCACCGCATTCGCGAGCAGGCTCGCTCCCACATTGATCAAATTGTGCGTGGGATTTTTGTATACAATCCATCGCTACTATTGATCCAAAGGGAGCTGCACCTGTCATGACCGACTCCGCAAGCACCGAATTCAACCGTATCGACCGCGCCACCCGCACAGAAAAACTGCCCTATGCCGCGTTGCTGGCCTTCGCCATGACCGGCTTCATCGCCATCCTCACCGAGACCCTGCCGGCCGGGCTGCTGCCGCAGATCGGCGCCGGGCTTGGGGTCAGCGAAGTGCTCGCCGGGCAACTGGTGACGCTGTATGCGCTGGGCTCGATTGTCGCGGCGATTCCGCTGACCGTCGCCACCCGGGGCTGGCCACGGCGGCGGGTACTGTTGATGACGGTTGGCGGGTTCCTGGTGTTCAACACCGTGACTACGTTCTCCAGCCATTACGGCTTGACCTTGGCGTCGCGGTTCTTGGCCGGGATGGCGGCAGGGCTGTCGTGGGGAATCATGGCCGGCTACGCCCGTGGCATCGTGCCGGTGCACCAGCAGGGACGGGCGTTGGCAATCGCCATGCTCGGCACCCCGGTGGCGCTGTCGCTGGGCACCCCGGCGGGAACCTGGCTGGGCAACCTGATCGGTTGGCGCGCTTCGTTCGGGATCATGTCGGCGCTGGCGTTGGTGCTGGCGGCGTGGATTGTGCTGGCGGTGCCGGATCGTCCGGGTCAGGCCAGCGCCGAACGCCTGCCGTTGCTGCAATCGCTGCGTCTGCCGGGCGTACGGCCGGTGCTGTTCGTGGTGCTGACCTGGATGCTTGGGCACAACATTCTCTACACCTACATCGCGCCATTCCTGATGCAGGCCGGGCTGGCCGAGCGCGTCGATCTAGTGCTGCTGGTGTTCGGCCTGTGTTCGCTGATCGGGATCTGGATCATCGGCCTGCTGGTGGACCGCTGGTTGCGCTGGCTGACGCTGATCAGCCTCGCGGTGTTTGCCGTGACCGCACTGGTGCTGGCGCTGATATCCCCGTCACCGTGGCTGATCTACACCTGCATGGCCGTGTGGGGCCTGTCATTTGGTGGTTCGGCGACGTTGCTGCTGACCGCTGCGGCGGATTCGGCCGGCGAGCATGTGGACGTGGTGCAAGCGATGCTCACCACCTCCTGGAACGTGGCGATTGCCGGCGGCGGCCTGTTTGGCGGGTTGTTGCTGGATCGGGCGGGCGCGATGTCGTTTCCGTGGGCGTTGTTGATCCTGTCGCTGATCGCGCTGGCGACGGTGTGGATCAACCGGCATCACAGTTTCAAACCGGGCCGGCGCGTGCACTGATCTACCTGGCACCATAGAACCCCTGTGGGAGCGGGCTTGCTCGCGAAAAGGGCGTGTCAGTCGATATCTACGTGAATGACACGCCGCCTTCGCGAGCAAGCCCGCTCCCACTCAGATAAAGGCGGTGTGGCTGGAAGGCATAACGATAGACCGCATCGATATATGTGGTTATATGAAAAATCGCTATGCTGCGGGCCAGATTTTTCCTGTCGTTTTTCTGGACGTCTTAATGGAATTGGCAAATTTCGGCCTGGTGATTGCCGGGCTGGTGGTGGGTTTTATTGTCGGCATGACCGGTGTCGGCGGCGGTTCGTTGATGACGCCGATCCTGCTGTGGTTCGGCATCAACCCGGCAACAGCGGTGGGCACCGACCTGCTGTACGCGGCCATTACCAAATCCAGTGGCGTGCTGGTGCACAAAAAGAACAACAACATCGACTGGGCCATCACCGGATGGCTGACCCTCGGCAGCGTGCCGGCAGTCGCCATGACTTTGTGGTTTCTCAGCACCCTGCACACCGCGCCCGAGGCGATGAACGCGATCATCAAACAGGCCTTGGGCTTCGTGCTGTTCGCCACGGCGCTGGCGATTCTGTTCAAGAAGCGCCTGCTCGAATTCGCCCACAAACGCGCGGGCGGCAACTACAACCCGAGCGGCGCGCGCCTGAATGTAATGACGGTGATCACCGGGCTGATCCTCGGCACCATGGTCGCCCTGACCTCGATCGGCGCCGGCGCCCTCGGCACGGTCGCGCTGTTCATCCTTTATCCGCTGCTGCCAACCCGGCGCCTGGTCGGCACCGAAATCGCCCACGCCGTGCCGTTGACCCTGGTTGCCGGTCTGGGCCACGCGAGCATGGGCAACATGGACTGGGGCGTGCTGGGCTTCCTGCTGATGGGTTCGTTGCCGGGCATCTGGCTGGGCAGTCACCTGACCGGGCGCATTTCCGATGAATTGCTGCGCCCGTGCCTGGCGACCATGTTGCTGTTGATCGGCTACAAACTGGCGTTCTGATCCCGGCTCGATCTTTGAGCCGGACAAAACCTGTGGAGGAATCTCAGCTCGTAAAGGTGTACTTCATGATCGTCACCGGCAGGTCTTCGTAGACCAGATCCTCGACCACCTCCCAACCCAACCGCGCATACAGTGCTTGCGCCGCATCGGTGTACAGATACAACGTCTGTACGCCCGACGCCCTGGCTTCTTCGACAATCCGATTGACCAGCTGCGAAGCAACACCGCGTCCACGTTCCTCGGCCTTCACATAAACCCCGGCCAGCCAAGGCGTCAGCTCGGGACGGATCTTCATGTCGCTGTCGATCAGCAGCGCGCCACCGAGCAATCTGCCGTCTTCAATGGCCACCACCACGCTGGGAACCGCACCCTTGCCGCAGGCCGCGCGCATCCGCTCGGTGCGGGCTGCAAGGGTGTCGCCGTCACGGAATTCGCCCCATTCCTTGAAATTGAGTTCGGCGAGTTCCTCAATCAAATGCGGGTGATCGCAAAGGTAGTCGATGTGCATGGGTTGAACTCCATTTCGTGGGCAGAATGACCACCCTAATGCGCTCATAAAAGGTAATCAAATCCGCGTCACGATTATGCCGATGCAGTTGCGCAATGACGTGGCTGACCTAAGCTTCTGACAAGGCGAAACATATTTGCCGGGCACGACCCCGGAACAATCGCCGCGATGCGCAATCATTAGAGCGTGGATATCAAAAGGAGATGCGCATGCTCATCAGGTCACTGACCCTGACACTCTTGCTGGCGATTGCCGGCCCCTTGTTCGCCGCTGACAATGACTCGCCCATAGCCGGGGATATGGGACGGGCCCGACCGTTGATTGTAATCGCCCAAAGCACCGTCGACCCGGTGTGGGTGGGGTTGAAAAAGTCGCTGGAAGATCCGGCGAACAAGAAGGGCGTCGCCGACCGCAACATCAAGGTCTACACCATCCTCAATATGGCCGGACAACTCGATGGCAAGGATCTCGGCCAGCAAGACACCATGGCTTTGCTGCGGTCGCTGAAACTCGGTGCTGGTGCGTATCCGAAAGTGTTCCTGCTGGGCAAGGACGGCGAAACCAAACTGTCGGCCTCGGGCGATGAAGCGAAATCGGTGGACCTGAAGAAAATCTTCGACACGGTTGATGCACTGCCGGCCAGCGAAAAGGAAATCAGCGCACCGACGGTCGCTGAAACCAAGGCCACCGCCGCCGAACCGGCAGCCAAGAAAGGCGAGAAGGGCGCCAAGGCGAGCAAACCGGCGAAACCGAGCAAGCCACCGGAAATGCCGGATGATTGATGGCATGGCCTGAATCAAAAAAAATGGGCGACCTCTGCAGGTCGCCCATTTTTATTGCCCGCCCAAAAAGATCGCAGCCTGCGGCAGCTCCTACATGGGATCGGTGTAGGAGCTGCCGAAGGCTGCGATCATTTGATTTTCAGTCGGCTAAAGCGCTGAGGATCGTGTGAGCAATCTTCACCCGCTCCGGAATCGGAAAGTTCTTGTTCGCCAGAATCACCACGCCGACCTCCTTCGACGGCACAAACGCCACGTAGGTCCCGAAGCCACCGGTAGAGCCGGTCTTGTTGATCAGCACATTTTTCGCCTGCGGCTGTGGCGGGTTGAGCCATTGCACCTTGTGCGGCTGCATGGCCATTTCCGTGCTGTTGCCGGCCAGCAAGCGGTCGAGGCTGATCGGGTAACGGTACATTTCCCAACCCAGGCCCTGGGTCATGTTGCCGACGCTGTAGTAGCCGGTGTGGGTGTTGGCGATGGCTTGTTGCAGCGGCGTTTCAAGGCTTGCCGGTTTCAGGTTGGCCTGCACGTAACGCAGCATGTCGGCGGCGCTGGTTTTCACGCCGTAGGCTTCTGAATCCATGGCGCCCGGGGTGACGCGCACCGGTTGGTTGTTCTTGTCGTAGCCCTGCGCATACAGGTTCATTTGCGCCTTCGGCACCTGCAGATAAGTGTGCTGCAGGCCGAGTTTCGGCAGCAGGGTTTCGCTCATCGCCTGATCATAGGGCTGACCGAGGGTCTTGGCGGCCAGATAACCGAACAGGCCCAGGCTCGGGTTGGAATACAGGCGATGGCTACCGGCCGGGAAGCTCGGTTTCCACTGTTGGTAGTAGCCGAGCATCTTCTCCGCCGAATCCCACTGGCCAGGGAATTGCAGCGGCAGGCCGCCGGCGCTGTAGGTGCCCAGTTGCAGCACGCTGATGTTGTCGAAAGCGCTGCCCTTGAGTTCTGGCCAGATCTGGCTGGCTTTGGTCGACAGGTCCAGTTTGCCCGTCGCCTGCGCATAGCCGGCCAGGGTCGCGGCGAAGGTTTTGCTCACCGAGCCGATTTCGAACAGGGTGTTTTCGCTGACTTTCTGCCCCGTGTCCTTGGCGGCGACGCCGTAATTAAAGTAATGCGGTTGGCCGTTGATGGTGATGGCGACGGCGAGGCCGGGGATGTTCTGCTGCTGCATCACCGGGGTGACGGCTTTGTTCACCAGCGCTTGCAGTTGCTCGTCGCCGGGTGTGGCGGCCATGCACGCGGTGGCGCCGAAAAACAGGCCGAAAGCGCTGCAGCAAATGACTTTGCTCGGGTTGATGAAGGACATGAGTGAACCACTCTCCATGAGTGTTGAGGGTGATATCCCGCTACACTGCGGGCGATTTTGTTGTTGGGCAGCTGATCAGCGCCGACAATTTAGGCAGTCTGGCACTCGTCGACAAACGATGATATTTCGGATGAGCCATTAGAAAAATTTGGGACTGGGCATGATTCGACCTCAACTGCCGCTCAATGCACTGCGCGCGTTCGAAGCTTCGGCGCGTCATCTGAGCTTTACCCGTGCCGCGGTGGAGTTATGCGTGACTCAGGCGGCGGTGAGCCATCAGGTGAAAAGCCTCGAAGCGCAACTCAACGTCACCCTGTTCAAACGCCTGCCCCGCGGGCTGATGCTGACCAGTGAAGGCGAGACCCTGTTGCCGGTTTTGACCACGTCGTTCGATCATATCGCGCAGATGCTCGAGCGGCTGGCCGGCGGTCAGTATCGGGAAATGTTGACCGTGGGTGCCGTCGGAACCTTTGCGGTCGGTTGGTTGCTGCCACGGCTGGCAGACTTCCAGGCGAAACATCCGCTCATAGATTTGCGGCTGTCGACTCACAACAACCGGGTCGACGTCGCCGCTGAGGGGCTGGATTACGCGATTCGTTTTGGCGCCGGAGCGTGGCACGGCATCGAGGCCACGCGCCTGCTCGATGCGCCATTGTCGGTGTTGTGCGTGCCGGAAATTGCCCGGCAGTTGCACACCCCGGGTGATCTGCTGCAACAGCGCTTGCTGCGTTCCTATCGCACCGATGAATGGCCGGAGTGGCTTCACGCCGCCGGCCTGGCGACCCACGCGGCGCCGCCGCAAAGCATTGTGTTCGACTCATCGCTGGCGATGATGGAGGCCGCGCTGCAGGGCAGCGGGGTGGCGTTGGCACCGCCGCTGATGTTCGCCCGGCAACTGGCGGCGGACGTGATTCGTCAGCCGTTTGCGATTGAAATCACCACCGGCAGTTATTGGCTGACGCGCTTGCAGTCACGGCCGGAGACGGCGGCGATGACGGCGTTCAAAAACTGGCTGCTGCAAATCTCTGCCTGACACAAATCCCACCCTGTGGGAGCGGGCTTGCTCGCGAAGGCGGTGTGTCAGTCAATATTTGAGTTGAATGACACTCAGCCTTCGCGAGCAAGCCCGCTCCCACATTTGAAGTACGGTGAGCTTGAGAATGTCAGCGCACCAGACACGGCCGCTTGTTATCGAACGTCCACCCCGGTATCAAAAACTGCATCGCCACGCTGTCATCCCGCGCGCCGAGACCCATGCCTTTGTACAGTTCGTGGGCCTTGGCCAGCTGATCCATGTCCAGCTCCACCCCCAGCCCAGGTTTCTGCGGCACTTGCACGTAACCGTCGACAATTTGCAGCGGGGCCTTGGTCAGGCGCTGGCCGTCCTGCCAGATCCAGTGCGTGTCGATGGCGGTGATGTCGCCCGGTGCCGCCGCCGCGACATGGGTGAACATCGCCAGCGAGATATCGAAGTGATTGTTGGAGTGTGAGCCCCAGGTCAGGCCCCATTCATGACACAGCTGCGCGACACGTACCGAGCCTTGCATGGTCCAGAAGTGCGGGTCGGCCAACGGAATGTCCACCGACTGCAACTGAATGGCGTGGCCCATCTCGCGCCAGTCGGTGGCGATCATGTTGGTCGCCGTCTTCAGCCCGGTGGCGCGGCGGAACTCGGCCATGACTTCGCGCCCCGAGTAACCGTTTTCCGCACCGCAGGGGTCTTCGGCGTAAGCCAGCACGTGATGTTGATCGCGGCACAGGCGGATCGCTTCTTTCAGTGACCACGCGCCGTTCGGGTCGAGGGTGATGCGTGCCTCGGGAAAGCGTTCGGCCAGTGCCGTCACGGCTTCGATTTCCGCGTCGCCGCTAAGCACGCCGCCTTTGAGTTTGAAGTCCTGGAAACCGTATTTTGCCTGGGCCGCTTCAGCCAGACGCACCACCGCCTCGGCGCTCATGGCCTTCTCGTGACGCACGCGGAACCAGTCGTTGTCGGCGTCCGGTTCGCTGCGGTAGGCGAGGTTGGTCTCGCGTTGATCGCCGACATAAAACAGATAACCGAGCATCTTCACTTGGTCGCGTTGCTGGCCTTCGCCGAGCAACGCCGCGACCGGCACGTCGAGGTGTTGCCCGAGCAGGTCGAGCAGGGCGGCTTCGAGTCCGGTGACCGCGTGGATGGTGATGCGCAGGTCGAACGTCTGCAGGCCACGGCCGCCGGCGTCACGCTCGGCGAAGGTCTGGCGCACCTGATTGAGGATCTTCTGATAGTTGCCGATTGTGCTGCCGAGCACCAGGCTGCGGGCATCCTCCAGCGTCTGGCGGATGCGCTCGCCACCGGGCACTTCACCGACGCCAGTGTGGCCGGCGTTGTCCTTGAGAATGACGATATTGCGGGTGAAAAACGGCCCGTGGGCGCCGCTCAAGTTGAGCAGCATGCCGTCGTGGCCGGCCACTGGAATCACCTGCATGTCAGTGATGATTGGCGCTTTGGCAGTGTCGTGTGCGGTCATGTTTTTATCCTTGTCAGCATCTTTAAAAAGGAAGTCATGCGTGCTTTGGCGCGGCCTCGGCCACGGCGAGGTCAGCAGCGGGTTTCGGGGTGGTGCGTGCAGCGAAGACGATGATCGCGGCGATGATCGAGGTCGCGGCCAGGCCGTAGAGGCCGCCCTGAATCGAGCCGGTGTGTTCTTCGAGCAGGCCGAAGGTGGTCGGCGCGACGAAGCCGCCGAGGTTGCCTACCGAGTTGATCAGTGCGATCACTGCCGCGGCGATCCGTGCATCCAGATAGGCCTGCGGAATCGGCCAAAACAACGATGAGGCGGACTTGAAGCCCAGCGCGGCAAAACAGATCGCGACAAAGGCGAAGATCGGCCCGCCGGTGGTGGACATGAACATCCCTGCTGCGGCGATCAACAACGCGGTGGCGACCCAGGCTTGCTGGTGCTTCCACTTGGCCGAGAAAGCGGCGAAGGCGTACATGCCGACGATCGACAGCAACCACGGGATCGAGTTGAACAGCCCGACCTGGAAGTCACTCATCTCACCCATTTTCTTGATGATGCTCGGCAGCCAGAACGTCGCGGCGTAGATCGTCAGTTGAATGAAAAAGTAGATCAGGCAGAACAGGACGATTTGCCGGTCCCTGAGCAGTTTGCCCATTGATGGGCGGATCGGCGTCGCGGCTTCGCGGGCCTTCTGTTCATCGTCGATGGCGTTGACCAGTGCGTCCTGTTCGGCGCGGGTCAGCCATTTCGCGTCATGCGGTTTGGCGTCGAGCCAGAACCAGACGAACACGCACAGCCCCACGGAAAACATGCCCTCGATGAAGTACATCCATTGCCAGCCGTGCATGCCGAGGCCGTTGATCTGCAAGAGCAGGCCGGACAACGGGCCGGAGATCAGCGAGGCGACTGCCGACCCGCTGAGGAAAATCGCGATGGCCTTGCCGCGTTCGGCGCCGGGTAGCCAGCGGGTGAAGTAGTAGATCACCCCGGGAAAGAACCCGGCTTCGGCCACGCCGAGCAGAAAGCGCAGGATGTAAAAGTGCGTTTCGTTCTGAATGAACGCCATGCCGGCGGCGACCAGGCCCCAGGTGAGCATGATGCGGGTCAGCCAGATACGCGCGCCGACTTTTTGCAAAAGCATGTTGGACGGCACTTCGAACAGCGCGTAACCGATGAAGAACAGACCGGCGCCGAAGCCGTAGGCGGCAGCCCCGATGCCCAGGTCATGTTCCATGTGAGTGCGGACGAAACCGATGTTCACCCGGTCAATGTAATTGACGATGAACATGATCACGAAGAGCGGCAGGACGTGGCGTTTCACTTTCGAGATGGCGGACGCGAGTGTCGAATCGACGCCCTCGTTCATCCCGGAGACGGAGGTTTTCACTTGGTTTTCTCCCACTGATTATTTTTATGCGGGGTAGGACTGGGTGCTGCGTTGTTGATAGACATCATACAACTGAGATTTTTTGTCCTACAAGTGGGGCGTAGCGATTAAATTTGTCTGGTGGGTAGATTTCTTATTTCTTTTTAGCGATTTCCCCCGTTTTTATTGGGATAGATTGCTTGTGTCAGACGCGTTTCATAGTTTTTCATGTCAAGGTTCAAACAGATCAGCCACCGTACCTACTCCGGTTTTTTTCGTTTTATTGAGTGTTGTCATACAAGTTGAAGGCGGTTTCGGCGCTAAAATCGACTCGTCAGCCATCACGCAGTGCTACGATCGGCAAGCCCCGAAGACCGGAACCGAACATGCAAGAAGACCTCGACGCCCCCGCGCCCAAACGCGCGCACAACCTCGCACACGATCTGGTGGAGAAGCTTACCCAGAGCATCCTGCTTGGCCAGTTGTCGCCCGGCGACAAGCTGCCGTCGGAGAACGCCATCGTTCAGGAGCACGGTGTCAGTCGCACGGTGGTGCGCGAGGCGATTTCCAAGTTGCAGGCGTCGGGCCTGGTCGAGACGCGGCACGGCATCGGCAGTTTTGTCATCGAGCGCGCTGCCGAGCAGGGCTTGCGCCTGAATGTCGACACCGCGCTCGGCGTGCGCAGCATTCTTGAATTGCGCATGGGCCTGGAGACGCAAGCTGCGGCGTTGGCGGCGCTACGGCGCAGCGAACAGCAATTGCTGCAGATGCGTCAGGCGCTGGATGACTATCAGCGTCTGCTGGACAGCAATGACAGTTGTGTTGAGGCTGATCGACGTTTTCATCTGCTGATCGCCGAGGCCACCGGCAACGTCTGCTTCAGCGAAATCATGCAGCACTTGGGCAGCGCGATGATTCCACGTCAGCGGCTCAATGCCGCCGAGCGTGGCGCGGCGGATCTGAGCAAGCTGGGGCAGTTGGCCCATCTGGAGCACGAAGCGATCCTGAATGCGATCAAGCGTCAGGATCCGGACGCGGCGCGCGCGGCCATGTGGCTGCACCTGACCAACAGCCGCGACCGTTTCAGTGCTCAAGGCTGATTGCCGTTGGTCTGCTCGATAGCACGGCGTGCAGAGGCACGCTTCCAAGCTGTATGGCCCGGGTTCTCCGGACCTCCTTGGTGAGGTGTGTCATGGCTAATGATTTGCTGTTTCAGGGTGGTGTGCTGCCGACCGATCCAACCCGTCCGGTGCCCGGCACGGATGAGCCGACACTGGCCGATCACGATGCGCCGCCGGGCATGAGCCCGGGACGTGATCCGTTGAGTGATGCCGATCGGCCGGAAGACTGGAAGGACCCGGCGGCTGACGATGATGATGTGCCGCCAGCGGATGAGCCGACTCCGTTGTCGGATGACAGGCGCTGAGGCTAACCCGGCACGAGATATTTATAGTCTGCGCCGGCCCGTTCGCGAGCAAGCTCGCTCCCACAGGTAGAACGCATCCCCCTGTAGGAGTGAGCCTGCTCGCGATGGGGTCATCAGCCTCAGTAAAAACCTCGATCAGACCTCAACTGGTCGACCCTCCACCCGCCGCTCCAGATTCAACGCCAGCACACTGATCAACACCACCGCCGACCCCGCCAGCACCATCAGCGTCGGTCGCTCGCCCAATCCCAGCGAAGCAATCCCCATCGCCGTCGGTGGTATCAGGTACAACGTCATCGTCGCCCGGCTCAAGTCCACATGTTTGAGCACAAAGCCCCAGGCCAGATAGGCCAGTGCACTGGGAAATACCCCCAGTGCCAGCACTGCCCACTGCACTTGCAGCGGCGCTTGCAACACCGCCGCACCCAGCCCCGGCAGATAAATCAGCAACAGCAGCGTCCCCGACCACACCGCATAACACGCCAGACTGAAGCCGTCATAACGCCGGGCGTGGTGTTTTTGCAGGGCGAAGTAAATGCTCCATGACAGCGCCGCCAGCAGAATCAGCAAGCCATGCGCGTCGATCTGCCCCAGGCCCCGATCGGCGCTGACCACGATCACTACCCCGACCAGTCCCAGCAACACGCAGCCCCATCGCCAGACACTGACCTGATCCTTGAACACGTAACGCGCCAGCAGCGTACTGAACAGCGGGCTCGACTGCGCCAGTACGCTGGAGGCGCCGGCACTGACGCTTTGCTGGCCGATGTTCAGCGCCACGTGATGCAGGCTGACGGCAAAAAATCCCAGGGCGAACAACAGCGGCACATCGCGCGGTTGCGGCAGGCGAATGCCCTTGAACGCCGCGATCACGGCCATGAACAACGACGCCAGGAGAAACCGCAGCAATGCCAGATGCCCGGGGTCGTAGGCTTGCAGGCCGATGTGAATGCCGGTGGGTGAATAGGCCCAGCAGCCGACCACGAAGGCCATGGCCAGAATGATTTTCAAGGGAGAAGGAGACGGCATGATCGGCGCACCGCAAGGGTTGATGCGCCGAGTATCCGGGCGGTCAACAAGTCTCCACAACTGACTTATACTGCGCTGAATGTTCACTTTGAGTGATGAGTATGGAGCTGGCGCAGATCCGCATGTTCAAGACCGTGGCTGACGATGGCAGCATTGCCCGCGCCGCGGAAAAATTGTTTTGTGTGCCGTCGAACATCACCGCACGGATCAAGGCATTGGAAGCTGAACTCGGTGTGGCGCTGTTTCTGCGCGAAGGACGCGGGCTGCGGATCAGCCCGGCGGGGCAGACGTTTCTTGCGTATGCCGAGCGGATTCTGGCGCTGACCGCCGAAGCCAAGCGCGCGGTGGATCCCGCCGCCGAACCGTCCGGCCCGCTGCGTATCGGCGCGATCGAGTCCTCGGCCACCGGGCGTTTGCCGCGGCTGTTGGCCAAGTTTCACCAACGCTATCCGCAGGTGGCGCTGGAGTTGACCACTGGCACCTGGGGCCAATTGCTCGACGACACCGTCAGCCATCGCCTCGACGGTGCGATCGTCGCGGTGGACGTCGAGCGCTCGCAACTGAAACGCACGCCGATGTACCGCGAGGAGCTGCTGCTGATTGCTTCGACGTCGTTCGGCCCGGTGCGTGACATCCACGACTTGCAGGATAAAACCGTGTTCATGTGGCCGCAGGGTTGCCCGTATCGGGCGGCGCTGGAGCACTGGTTGTTGCGTCAGGGGCAGGCGCTGCCGATTGTCAGCCTGGCGAGTTACGGGGCGATTGTCGGTTGCGTGAGTGCTGGCGCCGGGGTGGCCTTGGTGCCTAAAGGCGTGTTCGAGCAATACGCCAAAGGCGCTGGCTGCGTGGGCTATGAGTTTCCCGAACTGACGGCGATCGACAACCTGTTTTACTGGCACGAAAACGCCGGGGTACACCCGGCGCGTGAGGCGTTCGTGGCGATGTTGCGCGAAGAATTCCTCTGACCCCGCTACACCCGCATTCCCTGTGTAGGAGCTGCCGAAGGCTGCGATCCTTTGATCTTGTTCTTCAATAACAAAGTCAAAAGATCGCAGCCTTCGGCAGCTCCTACTTGGGAGGGGGTCAAGGAGTCAGGTCGCGCATCAGCAGGCCAAAGCGCAAATCCACCGCATCCGGAATCGGCAGGTAAACCGTGTGCCCGTCGCCGGGGGCGACTTCAATGGTTTCACCCTTGGCACTCTGCAACTGGTGCAGGTCGAAGTGGAAATTACCCTTGGGTGTCATCAGTTCCAGATGATCGCCCAAGGCAAAACGGTTCTTCACTTTGACCTCGGCCAACCGGTCGCGGCGCTCGCCGGTCAGTTCGCCGACGAACTGCTGACGCTCTGACACCGAGCTGCCGTTCTGATAATTCTGGTATTCGTCATGTACATGGCGACGCAGGAAACCTTCGGTGTAGCCGCGCTGGGCCAGTGATTCCAGATCGGTCATCAGACTGCGGTCGAACTCGCGCCCGGCCATCGCATCATCAATTGCCCGGCGATAGACCTGGGTGGTGCGCGCGCAATAGAAGTGCGATTTGGTCCGGCCCTCGATCTTCAGCGAATGCACGCCCATGCGCGTCAGGCGTTCGACATGCTGCACCGCGCGCAGATCCTTGGCGTTCATGATGTAGGTGCCGTGCTCGTCTTCAAAAGCGGGCATTAGTTCATCGGGGCGATTGGCTTCCTGCAGCAGAAACACCTGATCGGTCGGCGCGCCGATGCCCAGGGTCGGCTCCGGCTGGAAGGTCTGCACGATCTCGCCGAGCTGGTTTTCCGTGGCTTGCTGCGCCGAATACTTCCAGCGGCAGGCGTTGGTGCAGGTGCCCTGATTCGCGTCGCGCTTGTTCATGTAGCCCGACAGCAGGCAGCGCCCGGAGTAGGCCATGCACAGCGCACCGTGGACGAACACCTCCAGCTCCATGCCCGGTACCTGTTCACGGATTTCACCGATTTCTTCCAGCGACAGCTCCCGCGACAGAATGATCCGGCTCAGACCTTGTTGCTGCCAGAACTCGACGCTCGCCCAGTTCACCGTGTTGGCCTGCACCGAAAGGTGGATCGGCATCTGCGGAAAATGCCGGCGCACCAGCATGATCAGGCCGGGGTCGGACATGATCAGCGCGTTCGGCGCCATCTCGATCACTGGCGCCAGATCCTTGAGGAAGGTCTTCAGTTTGGCGTTGTGCGGGGCGATGTTGACCACCACGTAGAAGCGCTTGCCCTGGGCCTGCGCCTCGCGAATGCCGAGGGCGAGGTTGGCGTGGTCGAATTCGTTGTTGCGCACCCGCAGGCTGTAGCGCGGCTGCCCGGCATAGACCGCGTCGGCACCGTAGGCGAAGGCGTAGCGCATGTTCTTCAGGGTGCCGGCAGGGGCGAGCAATTCCGGGGCGGCGAGGGGGAGGTCTGGCTTCATGGCGGCATCGGTCGCAAAAGCGCGGCAGGGTAGTGCAGTGGCAAGTGCGGTTTATTGATCTGGATCTACGTTTGAGTGCGTGGACTTTATCTGTGCAGAAAGGGCACAGATCATGTGCCGGTTTCACTGTGTTCGGTGCGGCGGTGGCTGCTTAAGATTCGCTTGTCAAATCAACCGAGGCAGGACTTTCCCATGCAGAACTTTACTCGCCGCTTTCTCACCGCTTGTGCATTTTCCGGTGTAATGGCCAGCAGCGCAGCGATGGCCGACAACCACCCGACCATTCGGGCATTGTCCGGCGCTACACCGGTCGATCATCTGCCAGCGGGCAAGTCTGCGCTGGTGGTGATCGACTTCCAGAATGAATATTTCAGCGGCCGGATGCCGATCCCGGACGGTGCCGCTGCCCTGGCGAAAACCCGAGAGCTGATCACCTTTGCCGACAGTCACAAGATCCCGGTGTATCACGTGCAGCACGTTGCCCCGGCCGGCTCGCCAGTGTTTGCCATCGATGGCCAGACCGTTAAATTTCACCCGGACATGCAGCCGCGCCCGCAAGACGTGGTGCTGCAAAAGAGCACCGTCAGCGTGTTCGCCAGCACCGACCTTGACCAGCAATTGAAAAAGGCCGGCATCCAGACCCTGATCATTTCCGGCCTGATGACCCACGCCTGTGTGGCGGGTGCCGCACGGGACGCCGCGCCTTTGGGCTACAACGTGATTGTCGCGTCCGATGCCTCGGCGACCCGCGCCATCACTCGCGCCAACGGCGTGTCTATCGACAAGGATTCGCTGCACAAGGCCGCGCTGGCGGAAGTCGAAGACACCTTCGGCGACGTGTTGAGCACTGCGCAGATCGTCAAACTGCCGGTGCGCTGATTAGCCGGGCTGCATCGTCCAGGCAATCTATGCTCCATGAACAAAGATGGCACTCGCGCGCGCCCCGGCTGACTAAGGTTCGGGGCGTGCGAGACGCCTGACTGACATGGATCGGACATGAACGAAAAAACCCTGCAATTCAAATCCCTCACCGTGCTGTTGCTATTGGTGACGGTCGCCTTCATCTGGATTCTGTTGCCGTTTTACGGTGCGGTGTTCTGGGCGGTGATTCTCGGCATTCTGTTTGCGCCGATGCAGCGCAAGTTACAGCTCAAATTCGGCTGGCGGCGCAACCTGACAGCGCTCTGCACTCTGGGCATCTGCCTGGTGATCGCGATTCTGCCGGTGATCATCCTCAGCATCCTGTTGGTCCAGGAAGGCGCGACGCTGTACAACAACATCGAAAGCGGCCAACTGGACATCGGTGCCTATCTGGCACAGTTCAAACACAGTTTGCCCCCTTACTTTCAGCATTTGCTCGATCGCTTCGGCATGGGCGAACTCAACGGTCTGCGCGAGAAAATCGTCAAGGCGTCGATGCAGGGCAGTCAGGTGCTGGCGAGCCAGGCGTTCAGTTTCGGCCAGGGTACGTTCGAGTTCGTGGTCAGCTTTGGCATCATGCTGTACCTGCTGTTTTTCTTTTTGCGTGATGGCGCCGAGCTGGTGCGCAAGGTACGCACTGCGGTGCCGTTGGAAGAGAGCCACAAACGCCGTTTGCAGTTGAAGTTCAATCGGGTGGTACGCGCGACGGTCAAGGGCAACCTGGTGGTGGCGGTCACTCAGGGCGCATTGGGTGGGGCGATTTTCTGGTTTCTCGACATCCCCAGCGCGTTGCTGTGGGCGGTGCTGATGGGCTTTCTGTCGCTGTTGCCGGCGGTGGGTGCGGGAATCGTCTGGGCGCCGGTGGCGGTGTACTTCCTGCTCAGCGGGATGATCTGGCAGGGCGTGGTGCTGGGGCTGTTCGGGGTGTTTGTGATCGGTCTGGTGGACAACGTGCTGCGCCCGATTCTGGTCGGCAAGGACACGCGCATGCCGGATTACATGATCCTCATCTCGACCCTCGGCGGCCTCGCGGTGTTTGGCCTCAACGGTTTCGTGATCGGGCCGCTGATCGCGGCGCTGTTCATGTCCAGTTGGGCGCTGTTCATCGAGACCAAACCGAAAGTCCAGTTGCCTTAAGCGTGGAATGGGCGGCTGACGATTTTCTGCGACAGGGCCTGCGCCGCGGGCAGCGAAGTGAGCGGGCCGCTGATCGGCTCGCCATCGCGCACCAGATACCAGCAGGCGAGCAATCCCGACGCTCTGAGCGATGCGGGAACAGCGCTGCCGATTACCGACATGATTTGAACCTGAGCCATGACAAGTACCTCCATCAATCTGTGGAGCTACCTTATGGATTCGTTGCGCTCAGGGACAATCAACGCTTTCGATAGTGGTCATTGATCACAGTGAGGACTGCATCAGTCGACAACCTGGTCGAGCATGTGCACCACTTCGCGCTCATTGAGCAGGCCCTTGTGCACGAGATTCTCCGCCAGCAGCGAAAGAAACTTGGCGCAGCGGTGGCCTTCCAGGTGTTTCAGTTCAGTCAACGCGCTGTACACCTTGCTTGAAGTGCACAGACCGACGATGCGGTGCGGATTTTGTGTAGGCATGGGTCGTCCTTGTTTTTATCAACCTGTTGTTTACGGACGGATTCAGATTGCGGTTCCGTCATGACAAATAGATGACCGTTCTGTGTTTTGCCCCCAACGGTCAAGTCCATCATGCCGACTTTAGCTGCTGGAACTGTCCTCACAGCGACCTTGGCGAGATTTTTTCAGACTCTGCCCGACCGACGGTCATAAAAAAGCCCCGCTATAAAGCGGGGCTTGTTGGTTGCGATTACCAGCGCGGGCCACCGTAGTAGCCGTGTGGCCGGCCGTAGTAGCCGCGTGGTGGGCCGTAGTAGACCGGGCCAGGCACGTAGACCGGTTGTTGCACATAGACCGGCGCCGGCTGGTAGTAGACCGGTGGCGGCGGTTGTTGCACATAAACCGGTGCCGGTTGAGCGTAAACAGGCTGTTGCACGTAGACCGGCCGGTCCTGGTTGATCAACGCGGAGCCGATGATGGCCGAGCCGACGATCGCACCAAACACTGCCGGACCCTGCCAGCCACCGCCGTGGGCTTCTGCCTGACCTGTGATAGCGAATGCACCAATCAACAAGGCCACGATGGGGAGTTTACGAATCATGATAATTCCTCGGTTCTTCGACCCGGCGTCCGGGCCTGCACCAGGCCCAAAGTTGTCGCGGGGATACTTCTATGACAGCGAAATTCTGAAAATCAGCACAGCCGCTGGGTAAATTTTGTGTAAGGTCTGTACCGGCTTCTTTACCGGCAGGTCAAAGGGGCTCGCAGCCCGTTGCAGACAGGCGCTTATGATCGTCCAGAACCCGATGGAATGGCTAACTCCGTCCATCCGAAAGTCCGTTTTGAAGGAGAAGTTTCATGCAGATGAATCCCAACAAAGATACCCAGCTGTGCATGTCCCTGTCGGGGCGCCCGGGGAATTTCGGTCTGCGCTTTCATAACCATTTGTATGAGCAGTTGGGCCTGAACTTCTATTACAAGGCGTTCAGCAGTCAGGACCTGCCGGGGGCCGTTGGCGGGATTCGTGCGCTGGGGATTCGTGGTTGCGGGGTGTCGATGCCGTTCAAGGAAGCCTGCATCGCGCTGGTCGATGAACTGGATGCGTCGGCGGCGGCGATCCAGTCGATCAACACCATCGTCAACACCCACGGCCATCTCAAGGCCTACAACACCGACTACATCGCCATCGCGCAATTGCTGGAAACCCACGCGGTACCGCAAGACACGACGTTCGCCCTGCGCGGCAGCGGCGGCATGGCCAAAGCGGTGGCCAGTGCCTTGCGCGATGGTGGCTACAAGAACGGCCTGATCGTTGCGCGTAACGAGCGCGCCGGACGGGCACTGGCGGACTCGCTGGGCTATCGCTGGCAGGCGGAGCTCGGCGAAGAGCGGCCGCAGATGCTGATCAACGTCACCCCGGTGGGCATGGACGGCGGGCCGGAGGCCGGGCAACTGGCGTTCGAGCCTGAAGTGATCCAGGCCGCCGACACGGTATTCGATGTGGTAGCGATTCCGTCGGAAACGCCGCTGATCGTGCGGGGGCGGGCCGAGGGCAAGAAGGTGATTACCGGGCTTGAAGTGATTGCGATCCAGGCGCTGGAGCAGTTTGTGCTGTACACCGGGGTGCGGCCAAATGAAGAGCAGTTTGCGGCGGCGGTGGCATTTGCTCGTAGCTGATCATTGAGTTTTGCGCTAAACCATCGAGCCCCTTCGCGAGCAAGCCGGCTCCCACTGGTGTCAGGTTGCAACACAACCAGGTGAGCAACCACAAATCCTGTGGGAGCGGGCTTGCTCGCGAAGGCCGCGACTCGGTTGTTAGTCGGTTGCCTATACTGCGACCTCAGCAAGCCAAGACTTGCCCCTCATAAAAAACCTGATCGAGGCTCCCCATGCATCCGCCCATCCTCAACCTGCACCAGGTCGAACTCGAATCCCTGCCCGAAGCCCTTGCTCCGGAGGGCGAAACCGCTGGCCGCTATCAACAACGCATGGCGCGCATCGGCCAGCAACTCGGCGCGCAAAAACTCGGTTATCGCCTGTACGCACTACCGCCAGGCATGCGCGGTAGTCCGTTTCACAGCCATCGGGTCAATGAAGAGATGTTCTATGTGGTGGCCGGGGAGGGCGAAGTGCGGCTGGGGGCCGAACGCTTTCCGATCCGCGCGGGCGACGTGATCGCCTGCCCGCCGGGCGGCCCGGAAACGGCGCATCAGATCATCAACACCAGCGACGCGGAACTGCGTTACCTGGCGGTCAGCACCCAGCAGCAACCGGATATCTGTGAGTACCCGGACTCCAACAAATACGCGGTGATGGACAACTTCAAAGTCGATGACCAGGGTAATGCGTCAGGTTTTGTTGCCGTGGCGCGGCTGGCGGATGGTGTGGATTACTGGGATGGGGAGTAAATAGAGATCTTCGGCTTGGTGTAGACCCTGTGGGAGCGGGCTTGCTCGCGAATGCAGTGTGTCATTCACAGTGATTCGACTGACACGGCCCCTTCGCGAGCAAGCCCGCTCCCACCATAGGATTGGGGGTGATTATTCGAGGCGCGCCAGGCGCTCTTCCAGTGCGGCAATCCGTGCTTCCAGCTCTTCGATTCTCTCCACGGAAACGCCGCTGGTCGCGCGCTCTCCAGGATTCTGCCGCGCCGCCAGAATCGCCTCGATATCTGCCGGATCGCCCAGCGCATGGGTATAGCGGTCTTCGCGCTGCCCGGCCTGACGCGGAATCAACACCGCCAGTCCGCGCGCGATCAGGCGCTCCAGCTGATGCACCACTTGCTCGGCATCTTCGAAGTCATGCATCCGGCCGCTGCGGGTCAGCAGCTCATTCACTGTCTGCGGGCCACGCAGGAACATCAAGCCAGTGAGAATCACCTGGGCCGGCACCAGCTCCAGCGCCTTGTCGAGCTTGTGCTCCCAGCGGTCGGCGCGACTGCCCATGACCAGTTTGGCGTAACCGTGGCTTTCCAGCGCACGCAGGCTCTGGCCGACCTGACCTTGAGTCAGGTTCATCACCGGCTCGCGGCTGGTTTTCTGATTGCAGGCCAGCACCAGCGCATTGAGGGTCAGCGGATAGGTTTCCGGGCTGGTGGCCTGTTTTTCGATCAACGCACCCAGGATGCGGATTTCCGTGGCATTGAGCCGTGGTTCGTCGGTGGTGGTTGCAAGTTCGGTGGTCATCGCGCGTTCCCTCAGCAGTCGAAGGCGCCTAGCCTAATCCTTGGCTAACAAAAGGCAAGCCGTGTGGTCATCAAGCATGGCTATAATCGCCTCCACGTTCCACCCAGCCACTACACGAGACTGCCATGACCATTTCCCTGTACGCCGCATCCGTCCCGGTTTTTCAACAAATGCTCAACGCCCTGAGCGATGTCCTGAAAAAGGCTGAAGCCCACGCCACTGAGAAAAACATCGACCCGAACGCCTTCCTGCAAGCGCGCCTGTACCCGGACATGTTCCCGCTGGTGCGTCAGGTGCAGATCGCCGTCGACTTCGCCAAGGGCGTTTCCTCGCGTCTGGCCGAAGTCGAAATCCCGAAATATGACGACACCGAAACCACCTTCGCCGAGCTGCAGGCGCTGATTGCCAAGGTCCTGGCCTACATCGGCGAGATCAAGCCGGAGCAGATCAATGGCAAGGAAGGCATCGAGATTGTTACTCGTCCGGGCACCCCGAAAGAGAAGCGCTTCAGCGGCCAGGCTTACCTGCTGAGCTACGGTCTGCCGCAGTTCTTCTTCCACGTCACCACCACCTACGCGCTGCTGCGCCACAACGGTGTTGAAGTGGGTAAACGCGATTACATGGGCGCGTACTAAAACACCCAGCTACAAAAAAGCCCGCCAAGGTTTGCGCCTTGGCGGGCTTTTTTTTTGTAGGAGTGAGCCTGCTCGCGATAGCGGTGTGTCATACCGAGACGATGTGACTGACACACCGCTATCGCGAGCAGGCTCGCTCCTACAGGTTTATGCGGTGCGTTGGGCTTTCGCTTCTTCACCCAGGCATGCCGCAGCGGTGAACAAAACATCAGTCGACGAATTCAACGCCGTCTCCGCCGAGTCCTGCAACACCCCAATGATGAAACCGACCGCCACCACCTGCATGGCAATCTCGCTCGGGATACCGAACAGGCTGCACGCCAGCGGAATCAGCAGCAGCGAGCCGCCGGCCACGCCCGAGGCGCCACAGGCGCAGATCGCCGCGACAACGCTGAGCAGGATCGCGGTCGGGATGTCCACGGCAATCCCCAGCGTGTGCACAGCGGCCAGGGTCAGCACGGTGATGGTGATCGCCGCGCCAGCCATGTTGATGGTTGCGCCCAGCGGGATCGATACCGAGTAGGTGTCTTCGTGCAGGCCCAGGCGCTTGCTCAGTTCCAGGTTGACCGGAATGTTCGCCGCCGAGCTGCGGGTGAAGAACGCGGTGATCCCGCTTTCGCGCAGGCACTTGAGGGTCAGCGGGTACGGGTTGCGGCGCAGTTTCCAGAACACGATCAGCGGATTCATCACCAGCGCGACGAACAGCATGCAGCCCAGCAGCACGCCCAGCAGATGCGCGTAACCGATCAGTGCACCGAAGCCCGAAGTGGCCAGAGTCGAAGCCACCAGGCCGAAAATGCCCAGGGGGGCGAAGCGAATCACCACGCGCACGATCAGCGTCACGCCGTTGGACAGATCGCCAACCACTTCGCGGGTGGTGTCACCGGCGTGGCGGATCGCCACACCCATGCCGATCGCCCAGGCCAGAATGCCGATAAAGTTGGCGTTCATCAGGGCGCTGACCGGGTTGTCGACCACGCTCAACAGCAGGCTCTGCAGGACTTCAGTGATCCCGCCCGGCGCCGTCACCGCGACGTTGTCGGTGGACAGCACCAGATGCGAGGGAAACGCCATGCTGGCCACCACCGCGACCACCGCCGCAGCGAAGGTGCCGAGCAGATACAGAAACAGGATCGGCCGGATGTGGGTTTCCTGGCCGTGCTTGTGGTTGGCAATCGACGCCATCACCAGCACGAATACCAGAATCGGGGCCACGGCTTTCAGCGCCGAGACGAACACTTTGCCGATGAACGCCGAGCCTTTCGCCGCTTCCGGGGCGAACAGCGCCAGAGCGATACCGGCAATCAGGCCGATCAGGATCTGCGTGACCAGGCTGAGGTTTTTCAGGCGTTGCAATAGAGAAGGGGATGAAGCGGTCATAACGGCATCTCTGATTTTTTATAGGGTGCAAGGTTGCGTGAAACCGGTGATACATCGGGGGGCAGGTCACCGGCACGAACCGAAAGGGCTGACGCGCCATCAACGCTGTTAAACAGGCCGCTGAATAGGGTGTACGTTTTTCAGGGCGCGGACTTTATCACAGCGTAGGCGTCATCCTTCAGGCCTGTGACGATCTGCCACCGGATTGATCGGCAAGTCGGCAGGTTTGTGCAAGTCAGCCCGGAAACACTCTGTTAAGATTCGCCATCCTCATTTTCATAGTCTGCCAGCGGGCCTCTTGGTCATCGCTGGTGTCGTCGTTTTGCTGGAGTTGCTCATGCTGTTGCCCATTCTTCTGTTGTCCGCCGCCGGATTCACGGTGCTGACCACAGAGTTCGTCATCGTCGGCCTGTTGCCGGCCATTGCCCGCGACCTGGCGGTAAGCATTCCGCAGGCCGGTTTGCTGGTGACTCTATTCGCTTTCACGGTGGCGATGTTCGGTCCATTTTTGACCGCGTATTTCGCCCGGTTCGAGCGGCGCAAGTTGTTCATCACGATTTTGATCATGTTCGGCCTGGCCAACACCGTTGCGGCGCTGGCGCCGAACATCTGGGTCATGGCCATCGCCCGGCTGATCCCGGCGCTCGGCCTGCCGGTGTTCTGGGCCTTGGCCAGTGAGACGGCGGTGGACATCGTCGGCCCGGATCACGCCGGCCGCGCGATTGCCAAGATCGGCTTCGGCATTGTTTGCGCGACGGTGTTCGGCATTCCGGTGGGCACCTTGATTTCCGATGCGTTCGGCTGGCGCAGTGCGTTCGCGATTCTGGCGGTGATCGCTTTCGCCAAGGCCTTGCTGCTGTTTGTTTACCTGCCGAAAACCAGTCTGCACCAGCATCAGGTCAGTTTTGCTTCGCAGTTCAAGATCCTGCGCAACCCGCTGATGATCGGCCATGTGCTGTTGTCGATTCTGGTATTCAGCGGCATGTTCACCGCTTATACCTATCTGGCCGACATTCTTGAGCGTCTGGCCGGGTTCAACGGTACGGTGGTTGGCTGGTGCCTGATGGGCTTCGGTGCGGTCGGGCTGATCGGCAACTCACTGGGCGGTCGCGCGGTGGATCGTCATCCACTGGGCGCCTCGGTGTTGTTCTGCGCGTTCATGATTGCCGGCATGGTCTCGCTGGTGCCGAACATTCACTCGACGGTGGGGCTGGCGGTGGCCATGGGCATCTGGGGTATCACCCAGGCTGCGTTGTTCCTGGTCAGCCATGTACGCCTGATGAAGGCCGCACCGGAAGCGCCAGCCTTTGCCGCCTCGCTGAATATCGCCGGGGCCAACCTCGGGATCGGCCTCGGAGCGATGATCGGCGGTCGAGTGATCGACAGTGCCGGCCTCGGTTTTCTGGGGTTCGCCGCTGCCGGGTTCATTCTGTTGTCGGTGTTCCTCGCCATGGTGTTGATGACGCTCAAGCCGCGCGACGCGTGCGCTCAGGTGTCATAACGCGGTAAACAGCTCGCGTCGGGCACCTTCGGTAATCGCAACGATGCCGGGGTGCTTGACCTTGCGCTCCACCGAAATGGCATAGAACGACTCGGTCACCGCATCGGTCTGGCCAATCACTTCGACGCCGTACTGGCGTTTGACTTCATCGGCAATCACGCTCGGACCTATGAAGATCCCGCTGCCCGATTGGCCGAAGGCCTGCATCAGGGCGCTGTCATCGAACTCCCCGACGATTCGCGGCTGGATCTGTTGCTCGGCAAACCAGCGCTGCAAACGGCTGCGCACCACGGTTTCCGCGCCTGGGATCAACAGCGGTGCGCCGTTGAGGCTGCGCGGGAAATCCTGCCCGTATTGCGCTGCCAACTTCGTGGTGGCGAAGAAACTGATCCCGCATTCGCCGAGCTTCTGGCTGTAGCCCTTGATGTCGAGGTGCGACGGCATCGGGCTGTCGGAAATCACCAGATCCAGGCGCTGGATGGCCAGATCCGCCAGCAGGCGTTCGAGTTTGTCTTCGCGGCAGGTGATGCGCAGTGGCTCGTGCAGTTCCATGGTCGGCGCGATCAGGCGGTAGACGATGGATTTGGGCACCACATCCGCCACGCCGACGCGAAACAGGATCTGCTGTTCGTTGGGCTGGGCACGTAGCATCAACTCCAGTTCGCCGCCTAACTGAAACATCTGCTCGGCGTAGGGCAGGGCTTGGCGTCCGGCTTCGGTCAGCTCCAGTTGGCGGCCGACCCGTTGAAACAGTTCGATGCCGTAGGTTTGTTCGAGCAGCGAAATCTGCCCGCTGATGGTTTGTGGCGTGAGGTTAAGCTGCTCGCAGGCACGCACGATGCTGCCGGTTTTGGCGACCACCCAGAAGTAATGCAGTTGTCGGTAGTTGAGCATCGAGCCACGACCTCTGTTTTGAAGGTGCTGGATTCGTAAAAACCGAAGTATAGCCGCTAAAAATACGAATTTTACTGAAGTGTTTGTCTCCCTAGAATGCCCAGCCATCGACGGGCGGTCTGTGACCCTGTCTGTTCATTCGAAGGAAGTCCCATGAAATACACAATTCCAGCGTTGATGTTTACGTCTTTACTGCTTATGGCCGGTTGCGATCAGGCCGAGAAAAGCGCCCAGCAGTTGATGGGCAAGGCCGCCGAAAGCGCCAAACAGGCGATCGACGATACGCACAAGGCTGCTGAACAAGCGCTCAGCGACGCCACCGGCGGCCTGATCGAGAAAAAAGAAACACCGGAAAAAGACGCGGAAAAATCCGAATCTTCCTCCAAGACCATCTAAACCGTCTTACACAGAGTCAGGACTGACCCATGGAATATCTGTTAGAACTCGCCGCCAGCCCCGCCGCCTGGGTTGCTTTGGCCACACTGGTGGTGATGGAAATCGTGCTCGGCATCGATAACCTGATCTTTATTTCGATCCTGACCAACAAACTGCCCGTGCAGCATCGGCAGAAGGCGCGGCGCATCGGTATCGGCATGGCGCTGATTCTGCGTCTGGCTCTGTTGAGCACCATCGCCTTCATTGTGCAGTTGACTGCCCCCGTGATCGAAATCATGGGCCAGGCGTTCTCCTGGAAGGACATGATCCTGATTGCCGGTGGTCTGTTCCTGGTGTGGAAAGCCACAACCGAGATCCATCACAGCATGGACCCGGCGCCGGAAGACCCGAAATCCGCGACATCGACCGTGACCTTGGGTTTTGCGGCTGCGATCGGTCAGATCCTGATGCTGGACATGGTGTTCTCGATCGACAGCATCATTACCGCGGTGGGCATGACTGAGCACTTGCCGATCATGGTGATCGCAGTGGTGGTCTCGGTAATGGTGATGCTGTTCGCGGCTGAACCGCTGGCCAAGTTCATCAACGACAACCCGACGGTGGTGATGTTGGCGCTGGGCTTCCTGATCATGATCGGCATGACGCTGATCGCCGAAGGCTTCGGCGCCCACGTACCGAAAGGTTATGTCTACGCCGCCATGGCGTTCTCGGCAGCGATTGAGGTGCTGAACATGATGTCGCGCCGGGCGAAGCAGAAGAAACTGGCGCAGCAGGCGTAAGCGCTGACCAGCCAAAAGCCCCCTGAGCGCCAAGCGTTCAGGGGGCTTTTTTATGGGCGGAACGTTTGCAGTATCAACGTTTGCAGTATCAATGTGCGGTCGCGTGCCGTGCGTTGTGCTTTTGCGGTTTTTCGACCGCCACAGGTGGCTGCGGGTGATGGTGGCGCCGCGAAATCCGCAGCACGCCCCACAACATGGCAGTGGCCACGGCCAGCCAGCCGGCGATCAGCATTACGATAGTCATGGTCAGGCTCATCAGTGCCTCCTCTTTGCCCTGCGTCGGGCACTCACTTTTTCAATTCGCTCTGTTTCAGTGACAGTCTAGACAATGGGGTGTTTCAGACTATTGACCAAAGGTCGGTGATGACCAATCAGTTCGCTCTATGCAAACGATCGGTCTGCGGTTTAAGGCTATACCGCAGGCCTGCGCCGCCCTATGATCGCAGGCGTTGCCGGAACACGATGACCGGCGTCTGACGAGAGTGATGATGGTGCAGGTATTTTCTCGATTGCGAGGGGCGTTGCTGGTGGCCGGTTGCGCGGCGGTGTTGGCCGGGTGTGCGGGCAGTGTCGCGCCGCAGGTCAAGCGTCTGCCGGAACGGGTCGAACTCAGCGGCACGTTCTATCGCGGCGAAGCCAATCAAAGTGGTCCGCAAGTGCTGGCCAGCCTGTTGTCGCAGCAAGGCATCATGATCACCCCGGGCCTGCTGGAAAAACCGTTGCATCTGCCGGATGCACAAGAGCAGTTGCAGCAGAATCTGCAGAGCCTGGCTCGCGATTACGGCATGGTGGTCTATCCGCTGGACAAGAATTTGCCTGCCCTGTTGACCCAGGTCGCGGCAGGTTATCCGGTAATGGTGCGCTTCAGTGAAGGCTCGGCGTTCTGGGCCGAACCGCGTTACGCGATCCTTTCCGGTTACGACCGGCTGAAACAGAAGGTGTTGTTGCGCGCCGGGATGAATCGCCGCGAACTGATGAGTTTCAGCTCCTTTGAATCCGCCTTCGAAAAATCCGGCGCTTGGGCGGTACTGATCCAGAAACCGTCGCAGATTCCTGCCGAAGTCGACCGCCAGCGCTGGCTCAAGGCCGCGGACGAGCTGGCGCAGGCCGGGCAGGAACGTGAAGCGGCGCAAGCCAGACAGGCCTTGGCCGCACATTAAGGCTCCGTTCGTCATCTGCCGGGCACCCTCACGCCCGGCAGGCCTCTCACTGATAGAGCCCGAATGTGCGGGTGAATCAGGAGGCGAGCATGGCAGATTCCCCATCCCCGAAAGGCCCACACTCAAGCGAGCATTCGTCCGGTCATGATCTGGGTTTCGATCCGGATTCACCGGATCTCGACGATCCGCAAGTTGATCCGGTCGGCCCCGCCAAGGCGCCGCGAGACGTGCAACCGGACGACGACAGTCAGCGGCCAGCCAAACCTTATGATCCGTTGGCCGATCTCAAACCTTGAAGTGAGGTGCGTATGAGTACCGATTCCACCTTCGACGATAAAAAACCGGACAGCGTGCCGACCACGCCTGAGGACGACGTGGACCCTGTGCTGGATCCGGACAGCCCGCTGCGCGATCCGCTGGCGCGACCTAATGTGCTGACGCCAGATCCGAGCGCTGGTGACGGCATTCCGGACGACGACAAAATGCCGTTACCCAATGATTGAATAACGGGTATTTAACCACTGGCTGAATACCTCTGTGGTGAGGGAGCTTGCTCCCGCTGGACTGCGCAGCAGGCCTTTCTGGTTAAAAAAGGTTCGCTACGCGCCCCAGCGGGAGCAAGCTCCCTCGCCACAGTTGGATATTTCTGGTTACTTGGAGGCTTCGACCACGCCGCTCTGGCGCGCCTTGAGGTTCTTTTCGGCCTTGTATTGCTGCGCAACTGCCGGAACGCTGGCGCTACGACCGGTTTCCATCCAGCTGCGGATACGACTGGCATCGGCAAAATGCGTGTACTTGCCGAACGCATCGAGAATCACCAGGGCGACCGGACGATTGCTCATCCGCGTCACCAGCACCAGGCAATGACCCGCCGGGTTGGTAAAGCCGGTTTTGGTGATCTTGATGTCCCAGTCAGCCTTGTTCACCAGGTGATCGGTGTTGCGGAAACCCAGGGTGTAATTGGGTTTGCGGAACGATACGGTTTTTTCCTTGGTAGTGGTCAGCTCGCTGAGGATCGGATGCTTGCTCGCGGCGACCAGCAGTTTGCTCAAGTCGCGGGCGGTGGACACGTTGCGTTCCGACAGCCCGGTCGGCTCGACATAGTGCGTATTGGTCATGCCCAGCGCTTTGGCCTTGGCGTTCATTGCGGCGATGAACGCGGCGTAACCGCCTGGATAGTGATGCGCGAGGCTGGCGGCCGCACGGTTCTCCGAAGACATCAGGGCAATCAGCAGCATCTCGCGACGCGGCAGTTCGCTCTTCAGTTTGACTCGGGAGAACACGCCTTTCATTTCCGGCGTGTGGCTGATGTCGACGTCGATCCATTCGTCCATGTTCTGGTGCGCTTCAACCACCACCAGTCCGGTCATCAGCTTGCTCACCGAGGCGATCGGTACGATCACATCCGGGTTGCTCGAATAGATGACTTTATTGGTCTGCAAATCCATAAGCAGGGCGCTGCCGGAGGCGATCTTCAGTTGTGAAGCGTCGCGTGGCGCGGCGGTAGTTTCTGCGGCGTTGACCGTTGGCGTGACGAATGTGCCTGAAACAGCAAATAACAGGCTCAGGATCGAAAGACGAATTTTCACGCGGGCGAACTCATAAAGGTTGGATATTCCGTTAGTTTGTAACGGGTTATTTCTTCAAAGCGTCGCATTCTAGGAGTATGGCTGAAGATCTGTCGATGGTTGTTTGAATGACCTGAAAATCTCGTGAAAAGGCCTGTGAAAAGAGGGGTTTCCGGCGAACGGTTAGTGTTTTTTCTCAGATACGAAAAACCCCGCACAAGGCGGGGTTCTTTTACCGCGCAAAAACGCCTCAGGCGTGCAGGGTTTCTGCCGCGTAGAGGGTGTTTTCCAGCAGGCAAGCACGGGTCATCGGGCCAACGCCGCCGGGGACCGGAGTGATCCAGCCAGCGCGGGGCAGGGCGGTTTCATACACCACGTCACCGACCAGCTTGCCGTCGTCCTGACGGTTGATGCCGACGTCGATCACGATCGCGCCTTCCTTGATCCACTCACCCTTGACCAGTCCCGGCTTGCCGGCGGCGACCACCACCAGATCAGCGCGACCGACGTGGCCGGCCAGGTCCTTGGTGAAGCGGTGGGTGACGGTCACGGTGCAACCGGCCAGCAGCAGTTCCATCGCCATCGGGCGGCCGACGATGTTCGACGCACCCACCACCACCGCATCCAGACCATAAAGGTCAACGCCGGTGCTTTCCAGCAAGGTCATGATGCCCTTTGGTGTGCACGGACGCAGCAGCGGAATGCGCTGGGCCAGGCGGCCGACGTTATAAGGATGGAAGCCATCGACGTCTTTGTCCGGGCGAATGCGCTCCAGCAGTTTGGAGGCGTCCAGGTGCTCGGGCAGCGGCAGTTGCAGCAGCACGCCGTCGATGGCCGGGTCGTCGTTGAGGCGATCAATCAGATCGGTCAGCGCTTCTTGAGTGGTTTCGGAAGGCAGGTCGTAGGCTTGAGAGAGGAAGCCGACCTCTTCACAGTCTTTACGCTTGTGCGAGACATAAACCTGAGAGGCAGGATCGCTGCCGACCAGGATCACCGCGAGGCCGGGAGTGCGCAGGCCTTGCTGGCGACGCTCGGCAACTCGTTGGGCGATCTGCTGGCGCAGGCTGGCGGCGATCGATTTGCCGTCGATTAGTTGTGCAGTCATTGCGCGTGATTAACCATCGAGAGGGGAAAAAAAGAGAACGCATTCTCGCATGTCAGACGGTGAGGGCAAAGGCGCTTGGTCAGCAAATTCCCCTAACTCCTTTAATTAAATGAATTTTTTTCAAAAAGGATTTGACGACCTTGGGAGCGCTCTATACTATTCGTCGCACTTGTCGGGCACAGCCTAGCACTGGTTAAGAAGGTTGAGCGGAATTAGCGTTCTGCGAAGCTGGAAAGCATTTAGTTTGTAGTCCTCCAAGAGTACAGATTAATAAGGCGCCCGTAGCTCAGCTGGATAGAGCATCCGCCTTCTAAGCGGATGGTCGCAGGTTCGAGTCCTGCCGGGTGCGCCATTAGGCAGCTTTGGCACAAGTAGCGCGATATGGTGGGCGTAGCTCAGTTGGTAGAGCACGGGATTGTGACTCCCGTTGTCGTGGGTTCGATCCCCATCGTCCACCCCATATTTCGAAAGGCGCCAGATGTAACAATCTGGCGCCTTTGCTTTAAAAAGCTTCATCTGCGGATGTGGTGGAATTGGTAGACACACTGGATTTAGGTTCCAGCGCCGCGAGGCGTAAGAGTTCGAGTCTCTTCATCCGCACCAATTAAAGCTTCATTCATGCCGCAGGCCTGATGAAGTTCAGCAAAGAAGTTGAATGGCTTTTTTGTGACGCAATATGGTGGGCGTAGCTCAGTTGGTAGAGCACGGGATTGTGACTCCCGTTGTCGTGGGTTCGATCCCCATCGTCCACCCCATATTTCGAAAGGCGCCAGATTTAACAGTCTGGCGCCTTTTTTGTTTTACGGCTGGTGGTTTGTCGCGCAGCGATTCGGGTCGAAGGGCAGGGCGTTTCGTCGTGTTCAGGGGCTTGCTGTCAGCGTGCCGACCGCCGGCCATGTTCGCGGGATCAGCCGTCAGGGAGATGGCTCGCAGTCTCTTCTATATATAGAAGCGGTTGAAGCAGAGCCTTGGCGTGATGGTCTTTATTCGTCTTCGAGGTGGAGTGCATTGCTGCATTCGCACCTATAAATGGCCTGCTGTTTTTTTACCCGTTTTCAGTAGGGTGACTTCTTGAGTTTGACCCACTAGAATGCATGCCCTTGATTCTGGGGTCGGAAACGGCCGGCTAACGTCTGTGCAACGAGGAATATCCATGCAAGTTTCTGTTGAAAATACTACTGCTCTTGAGCGCCGCATGAGCGTCACCGTGCCGGCTGAGCGCATTGAGAGCCAGGTCAACAAGCGTCTGCAGCAGACTGCCCAAAAGGCCAAGATTGCTGGCTTCCGTCCAGGCAAAGTGCCAATGAGCGAAATCAAGCGCCGTTTCGGTGCTGACGCTCGTCAGGAAGCTGTTGGTGATGTCATCCAGTCCTCCTTCTACGAAGCCGTGGTTGAGCAGAAGCTGAACCCTGCCGGTTCGCCTTCGATCGAGCCGAAGTCGCTGGAAGCTGGCAAAGACCTGGAATACGTTGCCGTATTCGAAGTGTTCCCTGAGTTCACCGTTGCCGGTTTCGACGGCATCACTGTCGAGCGTCTGAGCGCTGAAGTGGCTGACGCCGATCTGGACAAGATGCTGGACATCCTGCGCAAGCAGAACACCCGTTTTGAAGTGGCCGATCGTGCTGCTCAGAACGAAGACCAGCTGAACATTGATTTCGTTGGCAAGGTTGACGGCGAAGCCTTCGCTGGCGGCTCGGCCAAAGGCACTCAGCTGGTGCTGGGTTCCGGTCGCATGATCCCGGGCTTCGAAGAAGGCCTGGTGGGCGCTAAAGCGGGCGAAGAGCGCGTTCTGAACCTGACCTTCCCTGAGGACTATCAGAACCTGGACCTGGCCGGCAAAACCGCCGAGTTCACCGTGACGGTCAACACCGTTTCCGAGCCTAAGCTGCCAGAGCTGAACGAAGAGTTCTTCGCTCAATTCGGCATCAAGGAAAGCGGCATCGACGGTTTCCGCACCGAAGTTCGCAAGAACATGGAGCGTGAGCTGCGTCAGGCCATCAAGTCCAAGGTGAAAAATCAGGTAATGGACGGTCTGCTGGCCACCAACCCGATCGAAGTGCCGAAGGCTCTGCTGTCCAACGAAGTTGACCGTCTGCGTGTGCAGGCGGTTCAGCAGTTCGGTGGCAACATCAAGCCTGACCAACTGCCGGCCGAGCTGTTCGAAGAGCAAGCCAAGCGCCGTGTAGTGCTGGGTCTGATCGTGGCCGAAGTGGTCAAGCAATTCGACCTGAAGCCTGACGAAGCCCGCGTTCGCGAAATGATTCAGGAAATGGCTTCGGCTTACCAGGAACCTGAGCAGGTCGTGTCCTGGTACTACAAGAACGAGCAGCAACTGAACGAAGTTCGTTCGGTTGTGCTGGAAGAACAAGTTGTGGATACTGTTCTGCAGAAAGCTAGCGTGACCGACAAATCGGTCTCTTACGAAGAAGCGGTCAAGCCGGTAGAAGCTCCAAAAGCCGACTGATTGTTTTTGCGTTAAGAAGTACACACATAAGCCAGCCTTCGAGCTGGCTTATGCGTATTCAAGACATAACTATTTGGGAGTGACTGCAGAGCATGTTCCGTAATTCGTATATTCAGCAGAACTCTGATATCCAGGCCGCTGGCGGCCTGGTCCCGATGGTTGTCGAGCAATCTGCTCGTGGCGAGCGCGCCTATGACATCTACTCGCGCCTTCTGAAGGAGCGCGTCATTTTTCTGGTGGGTCCTGTAGAGGACTACATGGCCAACCTGATCTGTGCGCAATTGCTGTTCCTTGAAGCGGAAAACCCGGACAAGGACATCCATCTCTATATCAACTCCCCGGGCGGTTCGGTGACAGCGGGCATGTCGATCTACGACACCATGCAGTTCATCAAGCCAAACGTCTCGACGACGTGCATTGGTCAGGCGTGCAGCATGGGTGCATTCCTGCTGACGGCCGGTGCTCCAGGCAAGCGTTTCTGCCTGCCGAACTCGCGTGTGATGATTCACCAGCCACTGGGCGGTTTCCAGGGCCAGGCCTCTGATATCGAAATCCATGCCAAGGAAATCCTCTTCATTCGCGAGCGTCTGAACACGCTGATGGCCAAGCACAGCGGTCGTACGCTTGAAGAAATCGAGCGTGACACCAACCGCGACAACTTCATGAGTGCAGAAGCTGCGAAGGAATACGGCCTGATCGACGAAGTCATCAACCAGCGTCCTGCGTAAAATAAGCAGCTCAAAATAAGGTGGGTCGGCAGGTCCGACCACCAGCGGGCTTGAAAAAGCCCGCAATAGCCTTCATCTTGTGTTGCAAGCCTATCGGATTTGGATCGAACGAATGACTGACACCCGCAACGGCGAGGACAACGGCAAGCTGCTCTATTGCTCCTTCTGTGGCAAAAGCCAGCATGAAGTGCGCAAATTGATTGCCGGCCCCTCGGTCTTTATCTGCGACGAGTGCGTCGACCTGTGCAATGACATCATCCGCGAGGAGGTGCAGGAAGCACAGGCCGAAAGCAGCGCGCATAAATTGCCTTCGCCTAAAGAAATCAGCGGCATCCTTGACCAGTATGTAATCGGTCAGGAGCGTGCGAAAAAGGTTCTGGCCGTAGCGGTGTACAACCACTACAAGCGCCTGAATCAGCGTGACAAGAAGGCTGACGACGTCGAACTCGGCAAGAGCAACATCCTGCTGATCGGCCCGACAGGCTCCGGTAAAACCCTGCTGGCCGAAACACTGGCCCGCCTGCTGAACGTTCCGTTCACCATCGCTGACGCAACCACCCTCACCGAGGCCGGTTACGTAGGTGAAGATGTCGAGAACATCATTCAGAAATTGCTGCAAAAGTGCGATTACGACGTGGAAAAGGCCCAGATGGGCATTGTCTATATCGACGAAATCGACAAGATTTCCCGCAAGTCCGACAACCCGTCGATCACCCGCGATGTTTCCGGTGAAGGCGTGCAGCAGGCCTTGCTCAAGTTGATCGAAGGCACGGTCGCTTCCGTTCCGCCGCAAGGTGGTCGCAAGCATCCGCAGCAGGAATTCCTGCAGGTCGACACCCGTAACATCCTGTTCATCTGCGGTGGTGCGTTCTCTGGTCTGGAAAAGGTTATCCAAAACCGTTCCACCAAAGGCGGCATCGGTTTCAACGCAGAAGTGCGCAGCAAGGAAGAAGGCAAGAAAGTCGGTGAATCCCTGCGTGAAGTCGAGCCTGACGATCTGGTCAAGTTCGGTCTGATCCCGGAATTCGTCGGTCGTCTGCCGGTTCTTGCGACGCTGGACGAGCTCGACGAGGCTGCGTTGATGCAGATCCTCACCGAGCCGAAAAATGCTCTGACCAAACAGTATGCCAAGCTGTTCGAGATGGAAGGCGTGGATCTGGAGTTCCGGACCGACGCACTGAAATCGGTCGCCAAACGTGCCCTGGAACGTAAAACCGGTGCCCGTGGCCTGCGTTCGATTCTCGAAGGTGTGCTGCTCGACACGATGTACGAAATCCCTTCGCAGTCTGAAGTGAGCAAAGTCGTCATCGATGAAAGCGTGATTGAAGGCAAGTCCAAGCCACTGTATATCTACGAAAACAGTGAGCCGACGGCCAAGGCAGCGCCGGACGCGTAAGCGTCCACACTGCCGGAACAAAGAAGGGGCCTTCGGGCCTCTTTTTTTTTATGTCGTTTTTTACATCCGCTTTGCGCTTGTTTTTTTTCAAGGCAGCCCCCATCTTGGTTTCAAGTTTAATTCCATCTGATTACGGCCATATGGCCGCCGTAGAGGCGAAATCATGAAGACAACCATCGAATTGCCTCTCCTGCCATTGCGTGATGTCGTGGTTTATCCGCACATGGTTATCCCGCTGTTCGTGGGGCGCGAGAAATCCATCGAAGCCCTCGAGGCCGCGATGACGGGCGACAAGCAGATCCTGCTGCTGGCCCAAAGAAACCCGGCTGACGATGATCCCGGTGAAGACGCTCTCTATCGCGTAGGTACTATCGCCACTGTGTTGCAGCTGCTGAAGCTGCCGGACGGCACCGTCAAGGTTCTGGTCGAAGGTGAGCAGCGCGGTGCTGTAGAGCGCTTCAGCGAAGTCGACGGGCATTGCCGTGCCGAAGTCTCGCTGATCGACGAAGTCGACGCCGCCGAGCGCGAATCCGAAGTGTTCGTGCGCAGCCTGCTGTCGCAGTTCGAACAATACGTGCAGTTGGGCAAGAAGGTCCCGGCTGAAGTCCTGTCGTCGCTCAACAGCATCGATGAGCCTGGTCGCCTGGTTGACACCATGGCCGCGCACATGGCGCTGAAGATCGAGCAGAAACAGGAAATCCTCGAAATCATCGATCTGTCGGCCCGGGTCGAGCACGTGCTCGCCTTGCTGGATGCCGAAATCGATCTGCTGCAAGTTGAAAAACGCATTCGCGGCCGCGTCAAAAAGCAAATGGAGCGCAGCCAGCGCGAGTACTACCTGAATGAGCAGATGAAGGCCATTCAGAAAGAGCTGGGCGACGGTGACGAAGGTCACAATGAAATCGAAGAGCTGAAAAAGCGCATCGATGCTGCCGGCCTGCCGAAAGATGCCTTGGCCAAAGCCACCGCCGAGCTGAACAAGCTCAAGCAAATGTCGCCGATGTCCGCTGAAGCCACCGTGGTGCGCTCCTACATCGACTGGCTGGTGCAGGTGCCGTGGAAGGCGCAAAGCAAGGTACGCCTCGACCTGGCGCGTGCTGAAGACATTCTCGACGCCGATCACTACGGTCTCGAAGAGGTCAAGGAGCGCATCCTTGAATACCTCGCCGTGCAGAAGCGCGTGAAGAAGATCCGTGGTCCGGTGTTGTGCCTGGTGGGTCCTCCTGGCGTGGGTAAGACCTCGCTGGCAGAGTCGATTGCCCACGCCACCAACCGTAAATTTGTGCGTATGGCCCTCGGTGGCGTGCGTGATGAAGCGGAAATTCGTGGTCATCGTCGGACTTACATTGGTTCGATGCCAGGAAGATTGATTCAAAAGATGACAAAAGTGGGTGTGCGCAACCCGCTGTTCCTGCTCGATGAAATCGACAAAATGGGCAGCGACATGCGTGGCGACCCGGCGTCGGCGTTGCTGGAAGTGCTCGATCCGGAGCAGAACCACAACTTCAACGATCACTATCTGGAAGTCGATTACGACCTGTCCGATGTGATGTTCCTGTGCACCTCGAACTCGATGAACATCCCGCCGGCATTGCTGGACCGGATGGAAGTCATTCGTCTGCCGGGCTACACCGAAGACGAAAAGATCAACATCGCCGTAAAGTACCTGTCGCCCAAGCAGATTGCCGCTAATGGTCTGAAGAAGGGTGAGCTGGAATTCGACGAGGAAGCGATCCGCGACATCATCCGTTACTACACCCGTGAAGCCGGTGTGCGTGGCCTCGAACGTCAGATCGCCAAAGTCTGCCGCAAGGCCGTGAAAGAACATGCGCTGGAAAAACGTTTCTCGGTAAAAGTGACAGCTGACCTGCTGGAGCATTTCCTCGGCGTGCGTAAATTCCGCTACGGTCTGGCAGAGCAACAGGATCAGATCGGTCAGGTGACTGGCCTCGCGTGGACGCAGGTGGGCGGTGAATTGCTGACCATCGAAGCGGCTGTGGTGCCGGGTAAAGGTCAGCTGATCAAGACCGGTTCGCTGGGCGATGTAATGGTCGAATCGATCACTGCGGCGCTGACCGTTGTGCGCAGCCGTGCCAAAAGCCTGGGCATTCCGCTGGACTTCCATGAAAAGCGCGACACCCACATTCACATGCCGGAAGGGGCGACCCCGAAGGACGGTCCTAGCGCGGGTGTGGGCATGTGCACGGCACTGGTGTCAGCCTTGACCGGGATTCCGGTGCGCGCCGATGTCGCCATGACCGGCGAAATTACCCTGCGTGGCCAAGTGTTGGCGATTGGTGGTCTGAAGGAAAAACTGCTCGCGGCTCACCGTGGCGGAATCAAGATTGTGATTATTCCGGAAGAGAACGTGCGCGATCTGAAGGAGATTCCTGACAATATCAAGCAGGATCTGCAGATTAAACCGGTTAAATGGATTGACGAGGTCCTGCAAATTGCGCTGCAATACGCTCCGGAGCCCTTGCCGGATGTGGCTCCGGAGATAGTTTCCAAGGACGAAAAACGTGAGTCTGATTCAAAGGAAAGAATTAGCACGCATTAATACGTTTTTGCCTGGGGGGCTTCCTTGACAGCTTTTTAGAGCCCTTGTTATAAAGCGGCTCTTAAGTGTCTGTAGGCCATTCAGCACTCGTTTTTGCTTTCACCAAAAAACTTAGAATCATCTCAAAATAGATATAAGGGGACTTAGAGTGAACAAGTCGGAACTGATTGATGCTATCGCTGCATCCGCTGATATCCCGAAAGCTGCTGCTGGCCGTGCGCTGGACGCTGTAATCGAATCCGTCACTGGCGCTCTCAAGGCTGGCGACTCCGTTGTTCTGGTTGGTTTCGGCACTTTCTCCGTGACTGATCGTCCAGCTCGCGTTGGTCGTAACCCACAGACCGGCAAGACGCTGCAAATCGCTGCTGCTAAAAAGCCAGGTTTCAAAGCCGGTAAAGCACTGAAAGAAGCTGTTAACTAAGTTAGTTTGTTTCAGGTTTTTACCCATCCGGGTCGGGGTCATGCCTGACTTGGCAGCGGAGCGGTAGAGCAGGTCGCTGGAACAGCCGCCTGTAACGCCGGGATCGAGGGTTCGAGCCCTGTCCGCTCCGCCAGTTACGAGAAGGCGCATCCTCGGATGCGCCTTTCTTCTATCCGGATTCTACCCACGCTCCACGGTTGCCTAATTTTTGAAGTTCAACCGTTTCTGGGGGACGCATGCTGCAGAATATCAGGGACAATTCACAAGGCTGGATTGCCAAGACCATTATCGGGGTCATCGTTGCACTGATGGCTCTGACCGGTTTCGATGCCATTTTCAAGGCCACGACGCACACCAACGATGCGGCCAAGGTCAATGGTGAAGAAATCAGCCAGAACGAGCTGAGCCAGGCCGTTGACATGCAACGCCGTCAGCTGATGCAACAACTGGGCAAGGACTTCGATGCTTCCTTGCTTGACGAAAAAATGCTCCGCGAATCGGCCCTCAAGGGCCTGATCGATCGCAAGCTGCTGCTGCAAGGCGCAGAACAATCGAAATTCGCTTTCTCCGAAGGTGCACTGGATCAGGTGATCCTGCAGACCCCTGAATTCCAGGTGGACGGCAAGTTCAGCTCCGAGCGCTTCGACCAGGTGATTCGTCAACTGGGCTACACCCGCATGCAATTCCGCCAGATGCTGGCTCAGGAAATGCTGATCGGTCAGTTGCGCGCCGGTGTTGCCGGTAGCGGTTTCGTCACCGACGCCGAAGTGCTGGCATTTGCCCGTCTGGAAAAACAGACCCGCGATTTCGCTTCGCTGAACGTCAAGGCCGACCCGGCCGCGGTCAAGCTGACCGACGATGAGGTCAAGGCTTACTACGACGAGCACGCCAAGGAGTTCATGACCCCTGAGCAAGTGGTCGTCGATTATGTCGAGCTGAAGAAGTCTTCGTTCTTCGACCAGGTTGCGGTCAAGGATGAAGACCTGCAGGCGGCGTATCAGAAAGAGATCGCCAACCTGTCGGAACAGCGTCGTGCGGCGCACATCCTGATCGAAGTCAACGACAAGACCACCGACGCTCAGGCCAAGGCGAAGATCGAAGAAGTCCAGGCGCGTCTGGCCAAGGGCGAGAAATTCGAAGCGCTGGCCAAGGAGTTCTCGCAGGATCCGGGTTCGGCCAACAATGGCGGTGACCTCGGTTTCGCCGGTCCTGGCGTCTATGATCCAGCTTTCGAAAAAGCCCTGTACTCGCTGAACAAGGACCAGGTGTCCGAGCCGGTGCGTACCGACTTCGGTTACCACCTGATCAAGCTGCTGGGTGTTGAAGCGCCGGAAGTTCCGACCCTGGCCAGCCTGAAAGACAAGTTGACCCGCGAGCTGAAGACTCAACAGGTCGAGCAGCGTTTTGTCGAGGCGACCAAGCAGTTGGAAGACTCGGCGTTCGAAGCGTCTGACCTGGCCCAGCCTGCGGCAGATCTGAAACTGACTGTGCACACCTCCAAGCCATTCGGCCGTGAAGGTGGCGAAGGCATCGCCGCCAACCGTGCTGTGGTGACCGCTGCGTTCAGCCAGGAAGTCCTGGAAGAAAACGCCAACAGCACCGGTATCGAGCTGGACCCGGAAACCGTGGTCGTGCTGCGCGCCAAGGAGCATCTGAAGCCTGAGCAGTTGCCAATGGAAGCGGTGAACACGGCGATCCGTGCCCAACTGACCAAAGAGCACGCCAGCGCTGCGGCCAAGACCAAGGCTGATCAGTTGATTGCTGGTCTGCGCGATGGCAAGACTGCGCAGGACAAGGCGGTTGACGGCCAGAGCTGGAAGGTTGTGACGGCGGCGACTCGTGCTCAGGAAGGGGTTGACCCGACTGTGCTGCAGGCGTTGTTCCGCATGCCGAAACCGGCGGCCAAGGGCAAGCCGACGTTCAGCAGCGTGACCTTGCAGGACGGTAGTCTGATGATTGTGCGTCTGGACGGTGTGAATGAAGCGGTAGCGCCGACTGATGAAGAGAAGGCGCAGTACCGTCGCTTCCTTGCTTCGCGTGAAGGTCAGCAGGATTTTGCGGCGTTCCGTAAGCAGTTGGAGAGTCAGGCGGACATCAAGCGGTATTGATGGTTGACTGAGTGGTAACTGGAAAGCCCCGATCTTATGGTCGGGGTTTTTTTTTCGCTTGGTTTTTGGGGCTTGGCGGCCTTTGGGCCGACCATGCTCTTGGGGATTGGGTGAATATCCGTTGCTTCGGGTGTGGCTTCTGGCGGTTTCGCTCTTACAGCGAGTCACCTTTTCCAGACGCCGAAAAGGTAACCCAAAAGGCTTGGCCCCGGCGTTCGGCCCTCGCCGTGGCTCGGGTTCCTTCGTTACGGGATTCATCCGGGGGCATCGCCTCCGGTTTGCTTCGCTGCACCTCCTCTCGATGTGTTTGGCTTCGCCAAACGGTCGCTGCGCTCCCACCCCCGGATAAACCCCTCCACTCAGCCTGCCGATGGGGCCGGCACGGCAAGATCAAGAGCTGCAGCCGAGCTTGCGCTCATCCTGTTGAGTGGTGAAAAGCGTGCGGTCGGCTTTTGCTTTTCTGTAGGAGTGAGCCTGCTCGCGATGGCGGCCTGACAGCCGACCAATCTCCAACTGCCTGCACTCAATCCCACTGTGGGAGCTGGCTTGCCAGCGAAGACGGCCGACTAGTCGCCCGACCCCTCACAGACAAACATCCCAATCACACAAACCCATAGCCCCGAGCCCTGAGTACCGCACTCAAAGTCAAAACCAGCAACCCCACAACAACCCACGGAAAACCCCCAACCCCCAGACTCCCCAGCAGCAAACCACCCGCCAAACCACCCCCGGCAATTCCGACATTCCACAGGGTCACCAGCATCGACTGCGCCGTATCGGCAGCCTCTCCAGCGGTTTTCGCCGAGGCAGTCTGCAGCAGCGAAGGCATCGCACCAAACGCCAGTCCCCACACGGCGACGGCGAGGTAGACCACGGTCGCCGATTCTCGCCACAGGCCCAAGGCGATGGCGGAGAGCATGAACAGCAGCGTGCTGATCAGCATCAGTTCGCGCAGCCAGTGATCGATCAGGCTCCCGACGATCCACAGGCTCAGCACTGAGGCGAGGCCGAACACCAGCAGCACCCGGTCGATGTCGCTGGCCAGTCCCGACGGTTGCAGGAATGGCGCGATGTAGGTGTACAGCAGGTTGTGGGCGATCACGTAGGTCAAGGTCACGAACAACACCGAGCGTACGCCGGGCAGGGTGAAGACCTGATGTAGGGGCAGGCGTTTTCCTGCGTGTTCTCCGGCAAAGTCCGGCACTTGCCAGCGCACCCAGATCACCAGCAACAGCGTCAGCGCAGTCATGATGGCGAAGCTCAGGCGCCAGCCGACCAGCGTGCCGAGTAGTGTGCCGGCCGGGATGCCCAGCGAGAGTGCCAGCGGCGCGCCAAGCATGGCGACAGTGATCGCTCGGCCTTGCAGGTGTGGGGCAACCATGCGGCTGGCGTAGCCTGCCAGCAACGCCCACAGCAGCCCGGCAAATATCCCGGCGAGCAAGCGTGCGGTCAAAGTCAGCCAGTACCATTCCGACACGGCGGTGATGCTGTTGGCGATGGCGAAGCCGCCGATGGCTGACAGCAGCAATGGCCGACGACGCCAGCTGCGGGTGACGATGGTCAGCGGGATGGCGGCGAGCATCGAGCCAATCGCGTACAGGGTGACCAGTTGCCCGATCAGTGCCTGGGAGACATTCAGCCCCGCGCTCATTTGTGGCAGCAGGCCGGCGGGCATGGCTTCGGTCAGCACCGTGATGAAACCGGCGGTAGCCAGCGCCAGCAGGGCGCCGAGGGGCAATCGTTCGCGGGTGTCGACTGGCTGGGTGAGGGCCGAGGTCAGTTGTGCGTCGTTCATGAGTCAGCGTCCATGTGCCGAAGTGGGTGAAGGCCATAGGCTAGGGCGCTGCGCATTGGAGAAAAATGGGTTACGGTTCCGAACATATCGGACATGGATGTCGTGAATCGGAGGGGCGGAATGGACAGTCTGGGCAGTATTTCGGTGTTTGTTCAAGTCGCCGAGACCCGCAGTTTTACCGAGGCTGGGCGGCTGCAGGGCGTGTCGGCTTCAGCGGTGGGCAAAAGTATCGCCCGGCTGGAGGCGCGATTGGGCGTGCGGCTGTTTCATCGCACTACCCGCAGCATCACCCTGACCAGCGAGGGCGCGCTGTTCCTCGCACGCTGTCGCAAAATTCTCGCCGAGGTGGAAGCCGCCGAGTTCGAACTCTGCGATTCCGCATCCCAGCCCCATGGCAAACTGCGCATCAGCCTGCCGCAGGTGCACGGCCTGGTGATGCCGGTGATGAACGAGTTCATGGCGCTGTACCCGCAGATCGAGCTGGATCTGGACCTGACTGATCGCATGGTTGACGTGGTTGAGGAGGGCTTTGATGCAGTGATTCGTACCGGTCAGCCACGTGATTCACGCCTGATGGCGCGGCCCTTGGGCGAGTTTCACATGGTGCTGGTGGCGAGCCCGTTGTATCTGCAGCAGCGCGGCGTGCCGCAAATCCCCGCCGATCTGGCAGAGCACGCCTGCTTGCGGCACACCTTTCATGCCACTGGCAAGCTGGAGCCGTGGCCATTGATTGGCGAGGAGGGCGCGCCGGAGCCGAGCTTGCCGGCGCGGCTGGTCACCACCTCCATCGAAGCCGTCCATCATGCGGCGCTGGCAGGGATGGGTATCGCCTGCCTGCCGGATTTCATGACCCATGAGGATGTGGCGCAGGGGCGCTTGCAGCGAGTGCTGGATGCGCATATGAAGCACACCGGTCAGTTCTGGGTATTGTGGCCCTCCAGTCGCCATGCCACCGCCAAATTGCGCGTCTTCATCGATCACTTGTCGCTGCGACTTTTTCCGGCAAACAAGGGTCAATAGGGTTGTAACGGCTTTAAGACACAATCCATGCGCCGCAGGGCCACGTTCTGTTGCACAATACGCCCCGGACTGTTTTTCCTCAGGATGTTCAATGTTGATTTCAACTCCCATGCGTGTCGTTGGGTTGGCGCTGTTGTTGACCGCTGTTGCTGGCTGTTCGAAGGACAAGCCGATCTATGAGCATGAGAACTTCGATGATTCCGGCACGTTCTCGCGCAATTATCCGGTGGCCGACACCGCGAGTTGCGAGGCGGCCCGTCGTGCGTTGCTCAGCCAGGGCTACATCATCACCAGCAGTGACCCGAAACTGGTCAGTGGCCACAAGAGTTTCCAGCAGACCGGGGAAACCCACCTGGAAATCAGCTTCAATGTGGTGTGTGCCGAAGATGGCAGTGCCAAGCACCATGCCACGGTGTTCGCCAATGCCCTGCAGGATCGCTACGCGCTGAAGAAGACCAACAACTCCGCCAGTCTCGGGGTTGGCGTATTGGGTTCGGTGTCGATGCCGATCGGTTCTTCGGACGATTCGATGGTCAAGGTCGCCAGCGAAACCGTGACCTCGCAGAAGTTCTACGAGCGGTTCTTCACGCTGGTTGAGTTGTTCCTGCCAGCCGATGCGAAGAAAGCCGCGCACATCGAAGAAAAACCCAAAACCGATCTCGGTGTGCCTGAACCCAAGCCTGCCGCTGTAGCGCCGGTTACACCTGCACCGGCGGTAGAGGCAACGCCTGCACCGCCGCCAGCCGGGATTGTCGAGCCTGCCCAAAGCATGACGCCGGCAGCCCCGGCAGCGACCCCGGCCCCGGTTGCGCCGACGCCAACGGGTTCTGAGCCAGTGGTGCCGCCGGCCGAGTCAGCGCCGATCACCCCGGCACCGAGTGCAGAGCCTGCACCGGCTACCGAAACGATCACGCCGCCGGCCAACCCGACCAATATCCCGCCGCCATCGGAGCCGATTCCGGCGATGCAATAAGCTGCGCGCAGCCCTCCTGTGGGAGCGGGCTTGCTCGCGAAAGCGGAGTATCAGTCAATGTATATGTTGATTGACACTGCGCTTTCGCGAGCAAGCCCGCTCCCACATTTGTTTTGTGGTGTACTCAAATCTCGTTACATTCCCCCGACAAAAATCCTGCGATAAATTCCTGACCACCTGCTACGTTTTATTCATGAAGGCGGGATGTCACTTTTCTTTCATACGGGCACGATAGGCTCGAGGCACTGGTCAGTTGACCGGGCTATTTTCAAACGGGCAGCAGGGGGATCACACGATGGACGACTATCAAGAAGAACTGCTCGAATTCCAGGCGTATGAACTGGATCAGCCAGAGCCGGCCGAAGACGCCACCGAGCTGTAAGGTGTCAGGCGGTTTTGCGGTGACTGCGGCGAAACTCGCCGGGGGGCTGGCCGCTCCAGCGTTTGAAGGCGCGTTGAAACGCCTCGGCTGAAGCAAAGCCCAGCAGGTAGGCAATTTCGCCGAACGCCAGTTCGGTGTCGCGGATGTAGGTCATCGCCAGATCACGGCGGGTGTCGTTGAGGATCGCGCGAAACTGTGTGCCTTCTTCGGCCAGTTTACGGCGCAAGGTCCAGGTTGGCAGCTTCAGGCGCGCCGCCACTTCTTCCAGGTCGGGCTCCCGGCCCCCATTGAGCAACGGCCCCAACAGCTGAGTAATACGTTCACGCAGGCTGCGGGTGCGGGTCAATTGCTCCAGTTCCCGTTCACACAACGCCAGCAAATGCTTCCAGGTACTCGGGCAGTGCTCGGGGTTGCGCAGTGCAAGGCTGTTCAGGCTCAGGCGCAATTGATTGCGTTCGGCGCCGAACTGGATCGGGCAGTCGCCCAAGACGTTGTAGGCGTCGCGATAGTCCGGCGCGTCAAATTCGATCTCGATGCGCTCGGCGCGCAGTGGCTCGCGACCGACGCTGGACAGCTGATGCAGCCAGCCGGCGATGATCGAATCCACTACAAAACGGTTATAGGCGTTGTACGGGCTGATCGAATAGAAGCGCAGCCACGCGCCATGAGCGTCTTCGTGAAAACTCGACTGCCCGCGATAGTTGGAGCCGTACAGCGGCTCGAAGCGGATCAGACAACGGGCGGCCTCGCGCACGGTCGGCGCCTGCGCGGCAGTGACCCCGGCGAGCCCGGCCTGACTCAAGCGGCTGAGCTGGCCCATGCGCAAGCCCAGTGCCGGATCGCCGGTCAACTGAATCGCGCTGTGCCCCAGACGCATGTAGCGCGGAATCGACAACCGCGCGCCGGCCTCGGCCAGTCGCGCAGCATCCAGCCCATATTGTTCGAGCAGCGGTTGCGGATCGGCACCTTGGCTGCGCACGGCATCAGCGAGGCTGTGCACGAAACCTACCGACAGATCCCCCAGACGCATCGGCAGCGGCTTCATGGCTTACAACCAGATGTTCAGCAGACGCGCGCCACGGGCTTCGCCATCGGCGAATTGCTGGCCGTTGCTGCTGAGGAAGCTTTGCCCCGAACCGGGCTTGTCCCAGAACTGGCCGCGCAGGAACACGCTCATGCCGGCGATCGCACGGCTGCTCGGTGGCTGTGCGGTCAGTGTCAGGCGATGCCAGGCCTGACCTTCACTGATTTCTCCGGGCTTGAGGCTGACCGACCCCGGTGTACTCGAACCCTTATAGCCGGCCCACGGCTGATCCCAGGCACCGTGGCCGACGACGAAGGCCGGCACCGCCACCAGTTGCGCACCTTGCTCGTCGAGTCGGCGATAGTTGTCGGGGTACCAGCTGTCGCTGCCAATCAGCACACCCAGACGCCCGGCCGGGGTCTCGATCACGTTGATCGCGTGCTCGTCTTCGCTTCCGATCACGTCACGTTGTTCGAAGATCGGGTGCATCTGCCGCTGGGGCTGGCCCAGCGGCACGCCATCACGGCCGAATACCACGCTGCTGTTGAACAGCGCGCCGCTACCGGGCTTGAGCCGGCCATCACGAATACTCGGTTCGGGCAGGACAATGGAACCGGCCACCAGTGTGACGTGGAATTCCTTGGCCAGACCACCGAATAACGTCTGGTAATCCTTGGCCATGGCTTTGGACTTCATGCGCAGGTGCGCGTCGTCGAGGCGATTTTCGCCCTTGGCAGTGAGCCAGGCGCGGGCGAACAGCAACGGATTGCTCGCCGCCAGCCAGTTCATCGCTTCGACGAGGGTCGGGGCCTGATACAGCTCGTCTTTCTCGCCGCTGATCATCAGCCAGGTGCCGACATGCTCGGGCAGTACCACCACGGTTTTTTCGTTGAGCAGCCCCTGATCCTGGGCCTGCTGCAGATAGGCCGCGAGTTTGCGGTGCAGGCGCTCGGGGCTTTGGTAGTCGGTGGGAAACAGTTCCGGCTGGATGCCCAGCAGATTGCCACGGTCGGCGGGCGTGCCCTGATCGACCGCCAGTTTGATGCGCAGGTCCGACAGGTAATGCCCCGCCGGCCGGTCCGCCGCCCACATGGCGTAGGTGGTCAGGGCGGCAACGATGGCCATGGAGAAAAACAGATACAGAAGTTTGCGCATGAAAACCAACAACAACCGGGTACAGGGTGTGGCGACTAGGGTAGGGCGCATACCTGCGCTTGCCAAGGGGCGCTGCGCATTTGGATCAATAAGTTGTCAGTTTCGGTCATTGAGTGACAGCAGTGCGACTCTTAGTCTGTCGAACATGACTGACGGGGGACGCAGAGCTCCCGCAATTTCCGTGATCGCACGTTGTGGAGTTACCGATGACCGCCGCTCATTACCCGCACCTGTTGGCCCCGCTGGACCTGGGATTCACCACGCTGCGCAACCGCACCCTGATGGGTTCGATGCACACTGGCCTTGAAGAAAAACCGGGTGGCTTCGAACGCATGGCGGCGTACTTCGCTGAGCGTGCCCGTGGCGGCGTCGGCCTGATGGTCACCGGCGGTATCGGCCCGAACGACGAGGGCGGCGTGTACTCCGGTGCAGCCAAGCTGACCACCGAGGAAGAAGCGCTCAAGCACCGCATCGTCACCCGCGCAGTGCACGAGGCGGGTGGCAAGATCTGCATGCAGATCCTCCACGCCGGGCGGTATGCCTATAGCCCGAAACAGGTGGCGCCGAGTGCGATTCAGGCGCCGATCAACCCGTTCAAACCCAAAGAGCTGGACGAGGACGGCATCGAGAAACAGATCAGCGATTTCGTCACCTGCTCGGTACTGGCGCAGAGCGCCGAGTACGACGGTGTGGAAATCATGGGCTCGGAAGGTTATTTCATTAACCAGTTCCTCGCCGCGCACACCAACCACCGCACCGACCGCTGGGGCGGCAGCTATGAAAACCGCATGCGCCTGCCGGTGGAAATCGTCCGCCGCGTACGCGAAGCCGTCGGCCCGAACTTCATCATCATTTTCCGTTTGTCGATGCTCGATCTGGTCGAGGGCGGCAGCAGTTGGGAAGAGATCGTGACCCTGGCCAAAGCCATCGAGCAGGCCGGCGCGACCATCATCAATACCGGCATCGGCTGGCACGAAGCGCGGATCCCGACCATCGCCACCAAGGTGCCGCGCGCGGCGTTCAGCAAGGTCACCGCCAAACTGCGTGGTTCGGTGAACATTCCGCTGATCACCACCAACCGCATCAACACCCCGGAAATCGCCGAGCAGATCCTCGCTGAAGGCGATGCCGACATGGTCTCGATGGCGCGGCCGTTCCTCGCCGATCCGGACTTCGTCAACAAAGCCGCAGAAGGCCGCGCCGACGAAATCAACACCTGCATCGGCTGCAACCAGGCGTGCCTCGATCACACCTTTGGCGGAAAACTCACCAGTTGCCTGGTCAACCCGCGTGCCTGCCATGAAACCGAGCTCAACTATTTGCCGGTGCAACAGATCAAGAAGATCGCCGTGGTCGGTGCCGGCCCTGCCGGTCTGTCCGCCGCGACCGTGGCCGCCGAGCGCGGTCATCAGGTAACCCTGTTCGATTCGGCCAGCGAAATCGGCGGCCAGTTCAACATCGCCAAGCGTGTGCCGGGCAAGGAAGAATTCTTCGAAACCCTGCGCTACTTCAAGCGCAAGCTGCAGACCACGAATGTCGAGGTGTGCCTGAATACTCGCGTCGACGTGGCGAAGCTGGTCGAGGGCGGTTACGACGAAATCATCCTCGCCACCGGCATCGCGCCGCGTGTGCCGGCGATTCCGGGCGTGGACAACGCCAAGGTGCTTAGCTATCTGGACGTGATCCTCGAGCGCAAACCGGTGGGCAAGCGCGTCGCGGTGATTGGCGCGGGCGGTATCGGTTTCGACGTCTCGGAATTCCTTGTGCACGAAGGCGTGGCCACCAGTCTGGATCGCACCGCGTTCTGGAAAGAGTGGGGCATCGACACGAACCTGGAAGCGCGCGGTGGCGTGGCCGGGATCAAAGCTGCGCCGCACGCGCCGGCTCGCGAAGTGTTCCTGTTGCAGCGCAAGAAAACCAAGGTCGGCGATGGCCTGGGCAAGACCACCGGCTGGATTCACCGCACGGGCTTGAAGAACAAGCAGGTGCAGATGCTCAACAGCGTCGAATACCTGAAAATCGACGACGAAGGCCTGCACATCCGCATCGGCGAAACCGGCGAGCCGCAAGTGCTGGCGGTGGACAATGTCGTGATCTGCGCCGGCCAGGATCCACTGCGCGAGCTGCAGGAAGGTCTGGTCGCGGCGGGGCAGAACGTGCACCTGATCGGCGGCGCCGATGTGGCGGCGGAGCTGGATGCCAAGCGCGCGATCAACCAGGGTTCGCGCCTCGCCGCTGAACTTTAACCACCACGAATCCCCCCTTCGGGAGCGAGCCTGCTCGCGAAAGCGGAGTGTCAGCCAATACACATGTCGACTGACACGACGCCTTCGCGAGCAGGCCCGCTCCCACAGTGGTTTGGCGGTGTGCGCAACATTTATGGATGGCGCGGATCCTGTAGGAGTGAGCCTGCTCGCGATGGCGTCCTGTGAGCGACTAGAATGCCGGCTCTGCCCAGAATGATCAGTCGCCCATGCTTCTTCCTCCCGCCAACTGGCTACCCCAAGCCCCCCTCGAATTGCTTCAACTCGACTGGCTCACCAACGCCGGAATCGAGGTCGCGATCCTGCGTCTGGACCGGATCGACCCGCTGATCAGCGGCAACAAATGGTTCAAGCTCGTCGAGCATCTCAAGGCCGCCGACCGTGCCGGCGCGCAGGGCATCATCAGCCTGGGTGGCGCGCATTCCAATCATCTGCATGCGCTGGCTGCGGCTGGCAAGCGTCTGGGTTTCGAAACCGTTGGGCTGTTGCGTGGCCATCCACAGCAGACGCCCACGGTTGAGGACTTGCAGGCGTTCGGCATGCAACTGCACTGGCTCGGTTACGGCGGCTATCGGGCGCGGCATGAGCCCGGATTCTGGGAGCCTTGGCAGGCGCAGTTCCCGAATCTGCACGCAGTGCCAGAGGGTGGCGGCGGATTGGCCGGTGCGCTGGGCTGCAAAGCGCTCAAGGAGCAGGTGGGTTCGCGACTGAGCTCGCTAGGCTGGAGCGATTACCACGGCTGGTGGCTGGCGTGCGGCACCGGGACGACTCTGGCAGGGCTGGTACTCGCCGAGGCGGGAGAGCGTGCGGTGTACGGCGCGCTGGCGGTGCCGGAAGATCATGGCGTGGCGCCGCAGGTGGAGGCGATTTTGCGCGAAGCCGGAATGGCCAATGCAGGTTATGAATTATTCGATGCCAGCCGTGGTGGTTTTGCCAAGGTTGATCCGTTGTTGCGGGAGTTTATTCAACTGTCCGAGCGGGCCGGCGGCCTACCGCTAGAGCCGCTGTATACCGGCAAGGCGTTGTTGGCGCTCAAGGAGCAGGTTGAAGCGGGCGGATTTGAGTCAGGCACCCGGCTGATCTTTGTGCACACGGGCGGTTTGCAGGGGCGGCGAGGTTTCACCACAAGATGAATGAGTAACCCTGTGGTGAGGGGATTTATCCCCGAGGGCAGCGCAGCGGCCCCTCATTGAACACGCAGTGAGTCTGATCCACCGTGTGCACAGGTTTTGGGGCCGCTTCGCAGCCCATCGGGGATGAATCCCCTCACTACACAAGGGTCAAAACTTGGCGTCAGCGTGGCGCGCGCTTGGGCATCATCCGCAGTAACGTGTTATCGCCCACCACATAATGGTGATAAAGCCCCGCCAAGGCATGCAGACCGATCAGCCAGTAACCTGCGGTGGCAATCAGCACGTGCCAGCCTTCAACTTGTTTGGCGAACGCTTTGTCCTCGCTCACCAGCAATGGCAGATCGAAACCGTAGAACATCACCTGATGCCCCTCGGCGCTGGTAATCAGCCAGCCAAGAATCGGCATGCTGATCATGAACAGGTACAACAACCAGTGCATCACCCGCGCCAGCAGAGTCTGCCATTGGGGCGAGGCCGGGAAGATTTTCGGTGCCGGGCCGATGCTGCGCGCTACCAGGCGAAACCACACCAGCACGAACACGGTCAGGCCGAGCATGTAGTGCACTTCGCGGATCAGCGAGCGGCCGCCACTGCCTTTGGGAAAAATCCCGCGCAACTCCATGCTGGCATACACCAGGATCAATAGGACCAGCATCAGCCAGTGCAGCAGCACGGACACGGTGCTGTAGCGGGATTCGGAACTTGTCCACGGCATACGGTGTTTCCTCACAGATCAGGGTCGCCACGTGCCGTTCTTGTGCGACGGCATGCTTTAACTGTAATCCCCTTTGGCAGATTTGCCTGAGGCTGATCGGAGTTTCACTGCGCTGAGTCAGGGCTTTAGCCAAAAAAAAACGCCAGTGTCGCGAAGACCCTGGCGTTTTCTATTGTTTTGACGAAAAGGCGCGATCAGCTCGATTGCGGCATCTCACCGTTGGCCAGACGCTTGTTGATGTCGGCAATCACTTCCGGCAGGTCGCTGATGGTGTCGATCATGTAGTGCGGGCGCGAATCGGCGAACAGCGCGTGGATGCGTTTGCGTTCGCTGGCCAGTTCGTCGCTGCCCAGCGCCCGGTAGCCGGCGTAGTCCAGGCCCAGCGCGTTACCCGAGCAGATCAGCGCCACGGTCCACATTCCGGCGCGACGACCTTCGAGGATGCCCGGCACGGTGTCATCGATCTTCACGCAGGCCGCGACGTCGTCGATGCCCAGGGCGATCACGTTGGCCAGGGCCTGAGCCGGCCATGGGCGACCGTTCGGCACTTCGTCGGTGGCGACTACATGGTCGGCGACGTAGCCGTTGGTAGCGGCCAGCGCCACGACCTTGTCCATCACCTGTTTCGGGTAGCCGGAGCAGGAACCGATCTTGATCCCTTGCTGACGCAGGTTGGCAATGGTTTCCAGCGCGCCGGGAATCAGCGCCGAGTGCTCGGCGATCTTCTCGATCTGTAGCGGCATGAAGCGGTTGTAGATCGCGGTCACGTCATCGTCGGTCGGGGTGCGGCCGAAAGCTTTGCGATAACGCTCGGCGACCTGCGGCTGATCGCACAGGGTGCGGATGTGGTCCCACTTGCCCATGCCCATCGGGCCACGGGCCTCTTCGATGGAGACCTGAACGTCGAATTCGGCGAAGGCTTCGACGAAGATCTGCGTTGGCGCGAACGAGCCGAAATCGACCACGGTGCCGGCCCAGTCGAGGATCGCGGCTTGCAGTTTGCTTGGGTTGGTGTAGTTCATGGCAATCAAAATCCTGAGTTGGTAATACAGTTCAAATGTGGGAGCGGGCTTGCTCGCGAATGCGGCGGCACATTCAACATTGATGGCGGCTGACACTCCGCCTTCGCGAGCAAGCCCGCTCCCACAGGGGATTAGTGGTGTTTCAGATATCGAGGACTTCCATCTCGCGCAGCACTTCACCCACTGCCGCCACGGCCTGGCGCATTTCGTCCGGGTTGACGTGGCCGATGCAGCCGACGCGGAAGGTTTCGACCTGGGTCAGTTTGCCGGGGTAGAGGATGTAACCCTTGGCCTTGACCCGTTCGTAGAAGTCCTTGAATTGGTAGCGCGGATCTTGCGGGGCATGGAAGGTGGCGATGATCGGGGCCTGGATCGCCGCCGGCAGGAAGCTGCGCAGGCCGAGTTTGCCCATTTCTTCCATCAGCGCCTGACAGTTGGCGGCGTAGCGCGCATGGCGAGCAGGCAGGCCACCTTCTTCGTTGTATTGCAGCAACGCTTCGTGCAGCGCCGCGACCACGTGGGTCGGCGGGGTGAAACGCCACTGGCCGGTCTTCTGCATGTAGCTGTGCTGGTCATGCAGATCCATCGCCAGCGAATGCGAGTTGCCGGCGGCTGCAGCCAGTGATTCTTTGCGGGCGAAGACAAAACCCATCCCCGGCACGCCTTCCAGGCACTTGCCGGAAGCGGCGATCAGCGCATCGAATGGGACTTTTTGCGCATCCACCGGCAGCGCACCGAACGAGCTCATGGCGTCGATGATCAGGCGCTTGCCGTGTTGCGCAACGACCTCGGCGATTTCCGGCAAAGGGTTGAGGATGCCGGTGCTGGTTTCGCAGTGGATCAGCGCGACATGGGTGATGTCGCCATCGGCGCGCAGCAGGCGGTCGACGTCGGCAGCGGTGGTCGGTTCGTCTTCGGCGGTTTCGAAGGTGCTGAACGAGCGCCCGAGCACTTCGCAGATCTTCGCCAGACGCTTGCCGTAGGCACCGTTGATCAGCACGAGGATTTTGCCGTCACGCGGTACCAAGGTGCCGATGGCGGCTTCGACAGCGAAGGTGCCGCTGCCCTGCAATGGCACGCAGTGGTGAGTGGCGGCGCCGTTGAGGATCGCCAGCAATTGCTCGCAGAGGCTGGCGGTCAGTTGATTGAAGCGGTCATCCCATGACCCCCAGTCGATCATCATTGCCTGGCGGGTGCGGGCCGACGTGGTCAACGGGCCGGGAGTGAGCAGGATGGGTGCGGCAGTACTCATTCGTGTGTCCTCGCGATAGCGCTGTGGGATGAAGCTACGGGGCATACGTTGCAATTCGGCGGTCTATCAATCAAATTGTTTGTTGTTATTCCAGCCATCAGTGAGGGTTATCCATGAATCTGTTCCAGCTGCGCGCCTTCGACGCCGTGGCCCGGGAAGGCAGCTTTACCCGCGCCGCCGCGCGCCTGTTCATCAGTCAGCCGGCGGTCACCGGACACATCAAGGCGCTGGAGGAGCACTACCAGATCACCTTGTTGCGTCGCACCGCACGCCGGGTGGAATTGACCGAGGAGGGCACCAAACTGGCGGCGATCACCCGCGCCATGTTCGGTTTGGCCGAAGAAGCGCAAACCCTGCTCGAAGCCAATCGTCAGTTGCTCACCGGGCGCCTCGAAGTGGCGGCGGACGGCCCGCACATGGTCATGCCGATGCTCGCCAGCCTGCGTGCGCGCTATCCGGGGATCACGGTGAATTTGCGTCTGGGCAATGCGCAGGAAACCCTCGCCGCGCTGTTGTCCGAGCATGCGGACGTGGCGGTGCTGACCGAGGTCGAACCGCGCAAGGGCCTGCATCTGCAAGCGTTGAGCGAATCGCGGATCTGCGCGCTGGTGCCGGCGGCGCATGCGTGGGCGCAGCGTGCCGGCGAAGTGAAGCTCAAGGAGCTGGATCAGGTGATCATGGTGTTGCGCGAGCCGAGTTCGATCACCCGGCGCACCTTTGATCAGGCGTGTGCGCAGGCGACGGTCATTCCACGGGTGCTGCTGGAACTGGACAGCCGTGAGGCGGTGACCGAAGCGGTGGCGGCGGAGCTGGGGGTGGGTGTGGTGTCTTCGGTGGAGGTCAGCCATGACCCGCGGGTGGTGGCGATTCCGATCGTCGGCGACGGGTTGGTCAATCGGCACATGATTGGCTGCATGGAGCGGCGGCGGGAGTTGCGCCTGATTCAAGCGTTCTTCGGTCTGGCGCCAGGCTGATACACCGTGGTGCGTCCTTCGCGAGCAGGCTCGCTTGTATGTTTAGACTTGAAGGGGTGGGCGGGACTACAGACTCGATTCTGACTCTGACCAGTACAGACCGTGGGAGACTTCTCGTCCCGCCCCTTCTACCCAAAGCGCCAATAAGGAATTCATCGGTAAACCGACGATAGAGACAAGCCAGCGCAACGGTAGACCCCAACAAGCTCTTAAACCCTAGCTCCGAGGATTCGTCATGACAATCCTTACTTCGCAGACGGTTGTTGGTATCGATATCGCCAAGGCCGAAATCGTTGTCTATCGCGCCGACTTGGAAACCATTGAAGCGGTCAAGAATGATCGTGCCGCCCTCAAACGTTGGCTCAAAACTCTGCCCGCGCAAAGCGCTATCGCTGTCGAAGCCACCAATATCTACCATTTGGAGACTGTTGATCTGGCTCATGCGATGGGACATCAGGTCTATGTGGTGGATGCTTATCGAGTCAGCCACTATCGTCGCGGTGTCGGTCAGCGAGCCAAAAATGATCCCTGCGATGCACGCGTGCTCGCACGCTATCTGACGAATGAACAAAGCAAACTGCGGCTTTGGAACCCGCCTCCTAAAGCCTACACCGTACTGAAAAGCTTGCTGCACAGACGCGCGACGCTGATTCAGAACCATACGGGTCTGATGTTGAGCTGGGCCGACGAACCCTTGCTGAAGAAAGAACGTACGGCTCAGCAAAAGGCATTCGAGCGATCCGACAAGGTCATTCAAAAACTGCTGCGCAAAGTCAGCAAAGAGGCCGGTATTGATGACAATATTGACCGCTGCAAAGCAATCGAGGGCGTGGGAGAGCTGACTGCGACTGGGTTGGCAACGACCTATATGCGCGGTGACTTTGCCAACAGCGACGCGTTCATCGCGTTTTTGGGTATGGATCTGACGGTGGACGATTCGGGGAAAAAGAACGGCCCGAGGTTCCTGAGCAAAAAAGGAGATCCGGAGATCCGTCGATTAGCCTACAACGCCGCAATGGCGGCGTGTCGCTCAACCAAGTGGAAGCCTTTTTACGAGTCATACTTGGCCAGAGGCTTCTCGAAAACACAGGCATTGGTAGCTCTTGCTCGCAAGCTCTGCCGAGTGGCATTCACCCTGATGAAGAATCAGGGCGAATACCGATCAGTTTGAGATTCTAGGGTTGCTGAGCAACATAGAATCTCCCACATTGGAATGCATTTCAACTGTGGGAGCGAGCCTGCTCGCGAAGGGACCAGACCGGTTTACCCAAGACTCTCGCGCACCATCTCGAGAAATGTCGCCACCACCCGCCGCGAACTCTGCTCGCGCAAGCACACCAGCGTCTCGGTCAACCGCCGGGTGCAATCGGTGATCGGCAACGCACACACCCGCGAATCCGCGCCAAACTCCGCCGCCGACACCACCCCCACACCGATCCCCACCACCACCGCCTCGCGCGCGGCTTCCCGGCCCTCGACCTGGATTGCCGGACGAATGCGAAAACCGGCGCGGGCCATTTCTTCTTCCAGAGTCTGGCGGGTTACCGAGCCGTGCTCGCGCAGCACCAGCGGCGTGTCATCGAGATCGGCCAGACAGATCGACTCGCGCTCGGCCCACGGGTGATGGCGCGAGACGAACGCCACCATCGGGTCGTTGCGTAGCGGCACGCACAGCAGACGTTCATCAGTGACATCGCGCCCGAGCAGCGCCAGATCGGCCTGATAGTTGAACAGGCGAAACAGCGATTCATCGGTGTTACCGGTCTCGATCTTCACGCTGATCCCCGGATACCGCTCGCAGAACCGCGCGATCTGCGGCAGCACGTGTATCGGTGCGTCCACTGCGAGAATCAGGCTGCCAGTCTGCAACGCCTGGGATTCCTGTAGCAGTTCCTGGGCTTCAGCCTCGATCACAAACAGCCGCTGAGTAATCGCCAGCAGCCGCTCACCGAGATCGGTCAGGCGCACCGAACGCTTGTTGCGATGGAACAGCAACACACCAAAGCGCTCTTCGAGTTTGCGCACCTGGTCGGAAATTGCCGGTTGCGTGAGAAAAAGCCGTTCGGCGGCTTTGGTAAAGCTTCCATGCACGGCCACGGCGTGGAAGGCTTTGAGCTGGGCGTGGGACACCGACATGCAGCCTCCAGTAACAAGCTGAGCTTATGTGTGAAATACGATAAATCGATTTTATTTATTAAACAGTAATTGCTTTGATCCGCTCACGCCAGCGCTGACTGTCCGCTCGGACAGCAGCGTCGGCGATGAGCCTGTGCGTGCAACAACAGGACTCATCTGACCGCTATCGCCATCAGGGATGGGGCGCTGGCGCAGTGCTCAACAATAAAAAACACAGGCGTTTACTTAACGATTCTGCCGGCACACTCACACCCTGAGGTCAGAACCACAATGAACAAGCACATCGGCACCATTGCGCGTTGGCGCATGCAGATTTTCGCTGTCACCTGGCTCGCGTACGCCGCTTTCTATTTCACCCGCAAAGCATTTTCGGTGGCCAAACTGGGCATCGCCGAAGACCCGACCTTCATGCTCGACAAGATGGCCATGGCCAACCTCGATGCGATCTATCTGGCGGCCTACGCCATCGGCCAATTCACCTGGGGCATGCTCGCCGACCGTTTCGGCCCAAGGGTCGTGGTGCTTGGCGGGCTGCTGATTTCCGCTGGTGCGGCATTGGTGATGGGCAGTTTCGCGACCTTGCCGATCTTCGCCACTTGCATGCTGATCCAGGGGCTGGCGCAGTCCACCGGCTGGTCGGGATTGTGTAAAAACCTTGGGAGTTTCTTCCCGGCGCAGCAGCGTGGGCGGGTGCTCGGATTGTGGAGCTCCTGCTACGCGTTTGGCGGTCTGGTGGCCTCGCCGTTTGCCGGCTGGTGGGCGTATACGCTGATGGGCACCTGGCACGCGGCGTTCATTTCCAGCGCGGCAGTGGTCGCGGTGGTGGCGCTGTTGTTCTTCATTTTTCAGCGCAACAAACCCGAAGACGTCGGCCTGCCGGCGGTTGAACCGGAGCCGGAACTCAGTGCCGCGGAAACCGAAGCCAACAGCAAGCTCAGCGTCTGGGAGCCGTTGAAGGAAATCCTGCGCAACCGCACGGTGCTGGTGCTGGGCCTGGCGTATTTCATGTTGAAACCGGCGCGTTACGCGATTCTGTTGTGGGGGCCGGTGATCGTCTTTGAGCAGATGCCAAGTGTCGGCAAGGTCGGCGCGGCGATCATTCCCACCTCGTTCGAACTGGCCGGTCTGCTCGGGCCGATCATGATCGGTCTGGCCTCGGACAAACTGTTCGGCGCCCGGCGCATGCCGGCCTGCGTCCTCAGTCTGCTGGCACTGACCGTAACGTTGGCGCTATTCATGGGCGCGTTGCACACCGGCAGCGTGATGCTGGTGGTGGCGCTGCTGTTCGTCATGGGCCTGACCCTGTACGGGCCGGATTCGATGATCAGCGGCGCGGCCGCCATCGACTTCGGCAAGGCCAAGGCCGGTGCCACGGCGGCCGGCTTCGTCAACGGCTGCGGCTCGGTCGGCGCGGTGCTCGGCGGATTGCTGCCGGGTTACTTCGATTCGGTGACGGTGTTCATCGTCTTCGCCGGCTGCGCATTGTTCTCGGCGCTGGTGCTGATTCCGCACTGGAACAGCCGCCCGGTCGGGGTGATGGAACCGCGCGCGTCCATTCCCAATTGCCCGCTGACCATCCATCAAACCCCTGCGTAACTGAAAACCCTTGCCTCGCGGCCTGCTGCGGCGTTCGCGGCAGGCTGTGTCGTGGCCATCTGACTGGAGAATCCCATGCGACCGTTTTGGCTAGAGCAAGCCTTGCAGGCCGATCCATCCGCGACGTGCCCGCCGCTGCAAGGCGAAGTGCGCACTGACGTGTGCATCGTCGGCGGCGGCTACACCGGGTTGTGGACGGCGATCATGCTCAAGCAGCAGAACCCTGAACTCGACGTATTGCTGATCGAAGCCGACATCTGCGGCGCCGGTGCCAGTGGCCGCAACGGTGGTTGCGCGTTGTCGTGGTCGGCCAAGTATTTCACCCTCGAGCGCCTGTTCGGTGTCGAGGAGGCAGTGCGTCTGGTCAAGGAATCCGAGCGCAGCATCCACGCCATCGGCGAGTTCTGCGAACAGTACGGCGTCGATGCCGATTATCGCCTCGACGGCACGCTGTACACCGCCACCAACAAGGCGCAGGTCGGTTCGACCGACGCCGTGATCGCGGCGCTTGAGCGTAACGGCATCAACTCGTTCACCCAGCGTCCGCTGGCCGATGTGCAGCGCATGGCCGGTTCCAGCAAGCATCTGGAGGGCTGGTTTTCGCCGGCGGCGGCCAGTGTGCAACCGGGCAAACTGGTGCGCGGGCTGCGTCGGGTGGCGTTACAACTGGGCGTGAAGATCCACGAGAACACGGCGATGACCGGCCTGGAGGAGGGCCGTCCGGCGCGTATTCACACCGCTGGGGGCTGCGTGATAGCCGACCGTGTGGTACTGGCGATGAACGCGTGGATGGCCCGGGCGTTTCCACAGTTCGAACGTAGCGTGGCGATTGTCTCCAGTGACATGCTGATCACCGAGCCACGCCCGGATCTGCTGCAGAAAATCGGTTTGACCAGCGGCGTTACGGTGCTCGATTCGCGGATTTTCGTGCACTACTACCACAACACGCCGGACGGCCGGATCATGCTTGGCAAGGGGGGGAATACCTTCGCGTTTGGCGGGCGGATGCTGCCGGTGTTCGATAAGCCATCGCCCTATGCGGATTTGCTCAAGCGCAGTCTCGGCGACTTCTTCCCGGCGTTTGCCGATGTAAAGATCGACGCAACGTGGAATGGGCCGTCGGATCGATCGATCACCGGGTTGCCGTTTTTCGGGCAGATGAGTGCCAGTGGCAATGTGTTTTATGGCTTTGGTTATTCCGGCAGTGGCGTCGGGCCGTGTCACATGGGCGGGCAGATTCTTGCCTCGTTGGTGCAGGGGCTCGATAACCCCTGGACACGTTCGCCGTTGGTGAACGGGCCGCTGGGGTATTTTCCGCCGGAGCCGATTCGGTATCTGGGGTCGTTGATGGTGCGTAATGCGATTCGCCGCAAGGAGCGGGCAGAGGATCATGGGCGGCGGCCGCGGCATCTGGATGTGCGGTTGGCGAAGTTTGCGGCGGCGGCGGGGAAGGCTGACAAGGGGTGATTGGGGGCTGGCGAGCGCTGCGTTCTTTTGGGTTACCGAGTACATATCCGTTTCTGCGGTAACGGCTTCTTATGGTTTCGCTCTTACAGCGACTCACTTTTCCAGACGCCGAAAAGTAAGCAAAAGGCTTGGCCCCGGCGTACGGCCCTCGCCTAGGCTCGGGTTCCTTCGTTACGGGATTCATCCGGGGGGCAGCGCCTCCGGTTTGCTTCGCTGCACCTCCTCTCGATGTGTTCGACTTCGTCGAACGGTCGCTGCGCTCCCACCCCCGGATAAACCCCTTCACTCAGCCTGCCGATGGGGCCGGCACGGCAAGATCAAGAGCTTTCGGCGAGCTGACACTCGGCCATTTGAGTGGTGAAAAGCATGCGCTTGGCTTTAGCTCCCTGTGGGAGCTGGCCTGCCAGCGAAGGCGGCCTACGAGCCGACCAGCCTCCAACTGCCCGCACCCAATCCACTGTGGGAGCGAGCTTGCTCGCGAAGGCGGCCTACGAGCCGACCCACTTCCAACAGCCCACACCCAATCCAACTGTGGGAGCTGGCTTGCCAGCGATAGCGACCTCACAACCACCCAGTTTCTTCCAGGTGTACTCAATGCCAATGTCTGCGGCGCTTAGGGATCGGCACCGTGCAGCAGCCAATCGAGCAACAGGCTGCTGTCGCGCGGTGGTGGTGTTTCACTCGGTGGCGCGGGACGCGTGTTGGCGAGGCACAGAATCGGTCGATCCGGGTCGCTGTCGAGGAAGCTGACCCACACCTCACTGCCGGCGCGGGGCAACTGGTGGGTGGCGAGCCGGCCGGCGCCGGTCAGTGCGATTGGCAGCCACAGGCATGCAGACTCAGTTGTCTGCGCCGGCCAGAGGTTGACGCCGATGCGCCCGCGATCATCCAGTTGCGCGGGCTGGCCGGGCGATCCCAGCACTTGTGCCAGATGGTAGCCGCCGATGTTCGGGCGCGGCTGTGCCAACGGCGGGCGAAAATCGCTTGACCAGGGCAGGGCAGTGAAGTCGTTTCGATAGCGATGCACATCAGTGGTCGGGTCGAGGATCGAGGGGTGCTGGCCCTGGTGGTGCAGTTCGGTGATCAGCCATTGTTCATTGAAGGTATTGATCGGATGCTCGCTGATCTGTAACAGATGCCCGCTGCGCAACGCGCTGCAATCGCAGGTGCCCCGGATCGAGCGCGACTGACAGCGCTGGCGCTGCAGATGGCGACGGCTGCGTTGTTCGGCGTGACGCTGTTCGCCGGACAGGTTCTGCGGTGCGAGTGCGGGCACGGGATGGTTGGCCGCGTCGGTGGCGATGGCCTCCTGCCCGCGGTTGCGAATGCCGTGCGCAGCCATCACCGGTGGCGCGTCATGGCGCTGAAACAGCGTGCTGACGCGCGGTGATGGTGTGTCGTCGGTGATGCCAAACGGCACCGGCAACGGTTCCTGCGGCAGGCTGAGGTTGTCATCGGCAAACACCAGCACATGCCCGTTCGGGTGATGTTCGAAGTGATAGTGGATGCCTTCCTCCTCACACAGCCGTTGCACGAAGGCCAGGTCACTTTCTTCGTACTGGATGCAAAAGGGCCGCGGCGGGTATTGGCCGATGCTCATTTCGATCCGGTAACTGTCCGCCGGCAACTCATGCTCGCCGAGCAATTGCGCGAGGATCGTCGGCACGCTCGTTTGCACGAAGACCCGGCGCCGGGGCGGCTGGTCCAGACTCATCAGCAGCGGGACGAGGATCAGCCGGTAGCCGATGCGGTGGCTGGCGCGATGCTCGCAACTGACGCTGTGGATCAGACCGTGGATCCCGTGATCGGCGCCCAGGCGCAGGAACGCCGGTTGGCGCAGCAGACTGCCTGGGGGCAACGCCGGTGCCAGACCGATCATTTCAATCTCGAAGCGAAACGGCTGATTGAGTGCTTCCTTGCCACTGAAACGCAAGACCGGCAGGCACAGCGGGCCGTCGGTCAGGGTCAGGGTGAACGGGGTTTCCTTATCATTGAGCATTCGTACGGGCTCTGTGGGCAATACGGACGGCAGAGGGTACGAAAACGCGAGCACGAATGGTCATGGCTGGTGGGCTTTTCAGAATCGCCCTACAAGTCGTGGTGACGATGTCGATTCAACAATGATTTTTTTGGTCGATTGCCGACTTTAGGCCGTATAAACTTGGCGCCACGCGTCGGCCAATAGATGTCTCGGCGCCACAGATCAAGAGAGTGAGTAATGGGCGCACAGTGGAAGGTTAAACACAAAGAAGCGGCAGCCAACGCCAAGGGCAAGATCTTCGGCAAACTGGTGAAAGAAATCACCATCGCTGCCCGCAACGGTGCCGATACCGCCACCAACGCACACCTGCGTCTGGTGGTCGAGCAGGCCAAGAAAGCCTCGATGCCCAAGGAAACCCTGGACCGCGCCATCAAGAAAGGCGCCGGCCTGCTGGGCGAAACCGTGCAGTACCACCGCGTGACGTACGAAGGTTTCGCACCGCATCAGGTTCCGTTGATCGTCGAGTGCGTCACCGACAACATCAACCGCACCGTCGCGGAAATCCGCGTGGCGTTCCGCAAGGGTCAACTGGGCGCTTCCGGTTCGGTGGCCTGGGACTTCAACCACGTCGGCATGATCGAAGCGTCGCCGGACACCCCGGACGCCGATCCGGAAATGGCCGCGATCGAGGCCGGTGCCCAGGACTTCGAGCCGGGCGAAGAGGGCGCGACCCTGTTCCTGACCGATCCGACCGACCTCGACGCCGTGCAGAAAGCCCTGCCTGAGCAAGGCTTCACGGTGCTGTCGGCCAAACTCGGCTACCAGCCGAAGAACCCGGTCAGCGGCCTGAGCGCCGAGCAGATGGCTGAAGTTGAAGCGTTCCTCGAAGGCCTCGACAACCACGACGACGTGCAGGACATGTTTGTCGGTCTGGCGGGCTAAGATCAAAAGATCGCAGCCTGCGGCAGCTCCTACAGGTGTACACATAACCCTGTAGGAGCTGCCGCAGGCTGCGATCTTTTTGTCATTGTGTGTGCAATACCTGAATCACTTCGCTGAACCCCGGCCGCGCCAGCACGTCCGGCTGACAGCAACGCTGTTCCAGCGCCTCCAGCACCTCGCGTTGTTCATCGCTCAACCCCGAGTCGACGCGCGCCAGCAATTCCCCGAGCAGAACCCCGAACGCCCGCACTTCGATGCGTTGCAGTGCCCGGGTTTCCAGGTTGTCGGTGGTGGCATGGAACGACGCCGCGCCGAAATCCCCGAGCAAGCAATCGCCCTGATCGTTCAACAGAATGTTGTGGCCGTAGAGGTCGCCGTGGGTGATGCCCTGTTGATGCAAGTGTTCAGCCGCCGAAGCGATGCCCTTGGCAATGTTCAGCGCCACTTCGGCACTGAAGCGGCAGTCCTCGGCATACACATCCCGCGAGCAGCTCGCCAGGCTCGGCAATGCCGCGAGGTTGCGAAAGCTTGGGTCGATCAGTTGCATCACCAGCCCCTGTTGGCCATCAGGATGCCCGTGAATACGGCCTTCCACGCGGATCAGGTTCGGGTGCAGGCCGGCGGTGATGCAGGCGTTCATCTCGTGCAGCGGCGAACCGTCGCTGGTCATTTCACCTTTATAGAGCTTCACCGCGACCGGCACCTGCGAGCCGTCGGCGCGCTGCCACTGCGCCCGGGAAATGACCCCCGAGGCGCCTTCGCCCAGGCGCTGTTCCAGACGCAGCGCCGACCAATCGATCAGCGGCGTGGCTTCCAGCGCGGCGGCATCGGCTTCGGTTTCCAGCGGATTGCCGGCATACGCCAGCCAGGTCAGGCTCGGCAAGGTCAGCAGCCACTGCGGCAGTTCACGCATCTGGTTGGCGGCGATGCGGATCAGCTCCAGGCGATGGCACTGGCTCATTGAGGCGGGCAGCGCTTGCAGGCGATTGCCGGCCAGCAGCAGTTTTTGCAGATACGGGCGCTCACCCAGTTCGACGGGCAGGCTTTCGATGCAGTTGTCGGTCAGGATCAACCAGCGCAGCAGCGGCGGCAGTGCTGCGCCCGGCACGTGGCTGATGCGGTTGGCCTTGAAGCCGATCATCGTCAGCGCCGCGCATTTTCCGACGCATTCCGGCACCTCGGTGAAGTGGTTGTCCGAGCAAAACAGAATGCGCATCCTGGTCAGGCGATGCAGATCATCGGGCAGACTGCTCAAGGCGTTGCCGCTGAGATTGAGCACCTCCAGCGTATCGGCCAGTTCGAAAATCTCCCGGGGGAACTCGGTCAGGCCGCAAGACAGATCCAGCCGGGTAATGCCCGACAACTCGCCGGCGCGCAATTGAGCAAGGGTGTGCATGGGGATGTTCACTATCAAAGGAAAGAAGCGCCGGGCGCTCGGAATGGGCGACATGATAACGGCAAAGCCGGGATTTGCATTGATCTGAACTGGAGGCCCCTTTAATTCCTGTGGGAGCGAGCCTGCTCGCGAAGGCGGAGTGTCAGTTGGCGAAATATTGGCTGACAGGACGCTTTCGCGAGCAGGCTCGCTCCCACAAGGGACTTGAGTGGATCAGTGGATTTCTTGCAACTGCCCCAGGCGACTGCGGGTGCGCGCCAGATCGATGGCATTCCCGCCAAGGGCCTCGCGCAGTGGCAAGCGGCTGAGCAGGGTCAGGTGCTTGTCCTGGTCGTAGAGCACGTCGATCAGGTTGATGAAGCGCTGTTGTGCGGCGATCGAGCACTCACCGAGTTCCGGCAGGTCGTCGATGATCCACTGGTCGAAACGCCGACACAGCTCCAGATAATCCATCACCGCTGTCGGTTGCTCGCACACGTCGCTGAAGGCGAAAGCGACCCGGCTGCCATCGCACAGGCGCGCCTGAACGTGTCGGCTGCCCACTGGCAACGCAATGGCCGGGGCACCTTCGGGCGGCAGGTTCAGCGCCTGGCGCTGGGTTGCGGTGGCTGGCCACACATAGTGGCCCTGCGTGAAAACCTGATGCGCATGGTTGCTCGCCTGGCTGCGGTAATCGTGCGAGCCGCCGACCTCCATCACTTGCATTCGGGCGTTGATCAATTCGATCACCGGTTTGAAGCGCGCGTGATAGAGCGGGTTGGGCAGCAAGCCTTCCGGCGGATAGTTGGAAGTCACCAGCAGCAGAATCCCGCGCTGGAACAAGGCCTTGAACAGGCGGGTTATGAGCATCGCATCGCCGATGTCATGCACATGAAATTCGTCGAAACACAGTACCTGGCAATCGGCTAACAGCTCGTCGAGGGTGACGCCGAGAGCGTCGTCTTGTTCGCGATGGTGGAACATGCCCTGATGCAACCGGGCAAAGAATTCATGGAAATGCACGCGCTGTTTCTGCGCGGTCGGCAGTGCCTGGAAAAAACCGTCGAGCAGCCAGCTCTTGCCGCGTCCGACCGCGCCATGCAGGTACAGGCTCGGCGGCATTTGCGGCTTGGCGCCGAACAACAGGCTGGCCTGCTGCGCCATGCAATCGATCACCCGCTGTTGGCTGTGGCTGAGGGTGTAACCCTGACTATGGGCCTTGTGCCGGAAATAGTCGCGGATCGACTGGGCATTCGCGTCATGCCCGGCATGCGCGGGCCGGCCCTTGGCGAACCAGCGGCGCAGCGCCGACCAGCGTAGGGTCAGTGGCGATCGTTTGGGCGCTCGAGAGGGCACAGTGCAGTCACTCCGTGTTCATCAGACCGGCGCCCGGGAGCGCGGCGCCGTAGTGTAACCAGAGGCTGCGCCCGGCTTCCATCGCGGCTCGTCGACTGTGGGCGATCACTGAACAGATTTGTGCGGGACGTACAGCTATTTTCAGCGATGTAATTCGCCGTGTTGCCAAACTTTCGAAACATATCCCGGCAGATCCATGGATCCAATCGACTGGCGGATTCGTCGTCCGTTGCTACCCTGAAACACAGTAACGTCATCCAGGATGTTCCCTCACAAGGAATGGGACAGTGATTGTACGTGTGGTGATGGGCCTGCTCGGGGTGCTTGGGGCCTCGGTGCATGCGGCGGATCTTCAGGTCGAAGTCCGCGTTGACGTGCAGCGTGGCTGCCAGTTGATCGGCCAGCAGCGCGAGGCGGGTATCGAACAATTGGGCGTGCTGGATTTCGGCAGTGCTGCGCGTCTCGATGATCCGACCGGGCCACTGGGTGCGGCGCTGACCAATCAGCGTCTGCCGCGCCTGGAGTGCAACCCCGACACGCCTTATCAACTGCGGGTCGACGGTGGCCTGCATGGTGGCGTTGGCGAGGTTCGCTACATGGCGGGGGCGGCGGGGAGCCAGCCGATTCCATATCGGCTGTATCAGGACGCGGCGCGCCGGGTGCCGCTGGTGGTGAACGTGCCGGTCAGCGGCCGGGTGCCGGACACCGGCACGGTGGAGCTGCCGCTGTATGCGCGGATCGAGCGTCTGGCGCAGGTGCCGCAGGTCAGCCGCTATTCGGATCTGGTGAAAGTCACCGTGACCTGGTGAGTGCAGGATTTCAGGCAATCCGCTGGAGGCGGATTGCGCAGGGAAGGGGCGTTCAATGCTGAACGCAAGGTACGCAGGCATCCTGAAGGAGTAGGACGGACGCTATGACAGGCAAGCACTGGATGGTTATCGCCACGGGTACGTTGCTGTTGCTCGCTGACGACGCACAGGCGGCGATCAGTGGGCAGATCAATGCGCGGCTGATCCTGATCGCCGGGTGCGAAGTCACCAACAGCGCCACCCCGGCGATCCCGGTGAGCAATCTGGGCACCCTCGATTTCGGTCAGCAGGGGCCGACCTGGAACGCGCCGATCAAGGCCAGTCTCGACGGCGACAGCAGCGGCAAGCTGAACGTTGCCTGCAATCCCTCGGTCACCGGTTTCACCGTCACCATCGACGGCGGCAGCCACGGTGACGGCACCACCCGCCGCCTGAGCAACGGGCGCCAGACCCTGCCTTATCAACTCTTTCTGGATGCCTCCGGCAGCCAACGCTACAGCATTGGCCAACAACACAATTTCGCTGTCACCAGCGGTGCGCAGATACCGATTCCGGTGTTTGGCACGGTGGTGGCGAATACCCGCGCGGTTCCGGCAGGTGTCTACACCGACACGCTGACGGTGACGCTCGACTGGTAACCCCGTAGAGGACGGACACCATGCGCAAGTTTGCATCAAGGATAGGTTTGTCGTTGCTCGGCCTGACGCTGGTTTCCAGTGCCCACGCCGCCACCACGGTCACCGGCCAGATCACCGCCAGCCTGACCCTGATCAGCAGCTGTCAGGTCAACGGTGCCGGCGGCTCCACCGGGCTGAACTTTGGTGCGCTGAACTTCGGCACCGCCAACAGCCTGTTCACCACCGCTAGCGGGCAGGTTCTGGGCGGTGGCGGCGGGGCGCTGTCGATTCTCTGCTCCAGCGGCACGACCCCGGTGGTCAAGGTGCGTGCGGGTGCTCACGATGGGCAGTCGCCGGGCGGCGCTCGCGCGCTGTACGACGGTGTCGCCAACTACGTGCCGTACGACTTCTACACCGATGCCGGGCATTCGCAACTGCTGCCGATCGACGGCACGATCAACCTGGCGACCAGCACTGGCGTGGCGCAGACGGTGAATATCTACGGTCAGGCGGTGGGCAAGGCTGGACTGCCGGCGGGGACGTACACCGACACCGTCGCTGTTGAACTGACGTTCTGATGCCATGCGCCGCCAAGGCTGTGCCGCGCTGCTCCTGCTCTGTGCGGGCAGTGTGCCGCTGCCGCTGGGGGCGGCGACCAGCCAGAGCTTTCAGGTCAGCGCGACCATCACGCCGGGGTGTCTGGTAGTCGGCGGGGTGTCGAATTACGGCGGACTGAATTTCGGTTCGAGTTCGGCCCTCGCGACCGGCACGGTGCAAGTGGCATTGACCGGCGGCGTGCAGTTGCAATGCACGCCGGGGGTGGCACTGAACATGACGGTCGATGGCGGCCAGTACAACAGCAGCGGTCGCCACATGCAGATCAACAGCGGCAGTGCGCGGGTCGCGTATGCGCTGTTTCGCGATGCGGCTTACAGCCAGAGCCTGGGCATCGGCCAGAGCGTGGCGGTGGCCTATAGCGATGCGAACAACATCAGCCTGCCGATTTACGGTCAGGTGCAATTGCCGGGCAATCAGCCCGGGGGGACGTACAGCGACGTGTTGCAGGTGCAGCTGTCGTGGTAAAGCGACATTTGAATGGCCGACAAGGAGCAGGTTCATGGGGGCAGTTACGTCTGGGCATTCGTTGTTGCAGGGCGCGTTGCTGGCGCTGGTCATGCTCGGGGCCGGCCATGCGCAGGCCGCCAGTTCGGTGCTGATCTGGCCGATCGATCCGGTGCTGGAGGCCGATCAACAGGCCAGTGCGCTATGGCTGGAAAACCGTGGCACGGAAACCGCCAACCTGCAGATCCGCGTGTTCGGCTGGAGCCAGAGCGGCTTTGCAGAGCAATACCAGAACCAGCGCGACGTGATCGGCAGCCCGCCAGTGGCGAAGATCGAGCCGGGGCAAAAACAACTGGTGCGCCTGACCCGGACCAAGGATGTGCCGCCGGGGCAGGAACTGGCCTACCGGATCATCATCGACGAAATCCCTTCTGCCCAGCCGCCGGCCGCCGAGGGCGGCAAAACCGCGGCCGCGATCCGCTTTCAGATGCGCTATTCGGTGCCGTTGTTTGCCTACGGCGCGGGGCTGTGGAGCAAGGAAGACAGCACCCGCCCGCGTGACCCCAAAGGTATCGGTGTGCCGCAGCTGAGCTGGCGCACGGTGGCGGTGGACGGTCGACCGTATATCGAAGTGCGCAATCAGGGCGCGGTGCATGCGCGGCTGACCGACGTGGCGATCAAACAGGGTGGACAGAGCAAGCCATTAGCCGAGGGGTTGTTGGGTTATGTGCTGCCGGGCGCGGTGATGCGCTGGCCGGCACCTGGGGCGTTGGCGAGTGAGTCGGCGTTGCAAGTGCGAGTCAATGGCGGGGTCCAGGTGCAGAGCATTGCGCCGGGACGCTGAAAAGGGAGCCATGCCGAGTGGACTTTTGTGGCGAGGGAGCTTGCTCCCGCTGGGTTGCGAAGCAGCCCCAAGCCGTGTCAGGTAGTCCGCTCAAACAGTTCTGACGACGGCTGCGCCGCCGAGCGGGAGCAAGCTCCCTCGCCACAATGAATGCATCGTGTCGTCAAAATTCCAGAGAAAGATAACTGGCTTTGGCAAGAGTGGCATCAGGAGGATCGAGTCCATTGACGGACGTAAAGCGTGTATGAGCCCGGGATGGGCTCGTCGTATTCAGCGTCCGTTGTGGCTCATGACCGGCGCGTGTTGCCTGATGTTCGTGCAACCATCCGAGGCCGGCGAACTGCCGCCACCGCCCAGCGGCATGGAGGCCGTGAGTGATGCACAGTTGTTTCTGGAGTTGGTGGTCAATCAGATGAACACCGGGCGGGTGGTGGCGGTGCAGCAACGTGACGGGCATCTGTTTTTGCCGGCCAGCGTATTGGCTGAAACCGGGATGAAATTGCCGGGCAATCCTGGTGCCGAAGTTGATCTCGACGGCCTGCCTGGACTGCACAGCGATTACGACAGTGTCGGCCAGCGCCTGCTTCTGGATGTGCCGCCGCAGTGGCTGCCGGATCAGTTCATCGGTAATCGCGAGAACTATCCGCGCACCCCGGCGCTGAGCAGTTTCGGCGCGTTGTTCAACTATGACCTGTACCTCAACGACACCGACGATGCCGGCACTTATCTGGCGGCGTGGAACGAGGTGCGGCTGTTCGATAGCTGGGGCACGTTGTCCAACACCGGGCAGTACCGGCGCACCTTGTCCGGCGATTCGGTCAGCACACTGGACAACGGCTACCTGCGCTACGACACCACCTGGCGTTACTCCGACGACGAGCGAATGCTCACCTACGAGGGCGGTGACGTGATCAGCGGCGCGTTGCCGTGGAGCAACTCGGTGCGTCTGGGCGGTGTGCAGTTCTCGCGGGACTTTGCCGTGCGCCCGGATCTGGTGACTTATCCGTTACCGCAGTTCGCCGGTGAGGCCGCGGTACCGTCCTCGGTTGATCTGTTTATCAACGGCTACAAGTCGAGCAGCACCGACCTGCAACCGGGGCCGTATACCCTGACCAACATTCCGTTCATCAACGGCGCCGGGGAGGCAGTGGTGGTGACCACTGATGCGCTGGGGCGGCAGGTGTCGACCACGGTGCCGTTCTATGTCACCAGCAGTCTGCTGCAAAAAGGCCTGAGTGATTTTTCGGTGGCGGCCGGTACGTTGCGCCGCGATTACGGTTTGAAGGACTTCAGCTATGGCCCCGGCGTGACCTCCGGCAGCGTGCGCTACGGTGTCAGCGACAGCTTCACCCTGGAAAGCCACGCCGAAGCGGCTGACTCGCTGACCCTCGGCGGGATCGGCGGCAATTGGCGTCTGGGCAATTTCGGCGTACTCAACAGCGCCATCAGTCAGAGCCGATTCGACGGCGACGGCGGCGAGCAGTTGAGTCTCGGTTATCAGTACAGCAGCCAGCGCTACAGTTTTTCCTGGCAGCGCCTGCAACGCCGCGATCAGTACGCCGACCTCAGCGTGATCGACAGCCCTTATATCAGCCTCAGCCGGAGCAGCGAGCAGGCGACCCTGAGCGTCAACCTAGAGCGCTGGGGCAGCCTCGGTGCCGGTTATTTCGATGTGCGCGCGGCGGACGATTCGCGCACGCGTCTGCTCAACCTTAGCTGGAGCAAACCGCTGTGGCGCAACAGCAGCTTCTATCTGTCGGCCAACCGCGAGATCGGCGACAGCCACTGGGCGGTGCAAGCGCAACTGGTGATCCCGTTCGATCTGCGCGGCAGCCTGGCGATCAGCAGCGAGCGCAGCAAGACCGGGCAGAGTCAGCAGCGGGTCAATTACAGTCGTTCGGTGCCGACCGAGGGCGGGGTCGGTTTCAATCTGGGGTATGCCAAGGGTGATGGCCCCGATTATCGTCAGGCCGACGTGACCTGGCGTCTGCAATCGGTGCAGTTGCAGGCCGGGGTTTACGGCACCTCAGACGCCGAGACCCGTTGGGCCGATGCCAGTGGCTCGCTGGTGTGGATGGACCGCCAGGTGTTCGCCGCCAATCGCATCGACGACGCGTTTGTGGTGGTCAGCACCGATGGTTTCGCCGACATTCCGGTGCGCTACGAAAACCAGCAGGTCGGTCAAACCGATAAAAACGGCCACTTGCTGGTGCCGTGGAGCAGCGCGTACTACCGCGGCAAATACGAAATCGATCCGCTGAATCTGCCGGCCAACGTGCGCAGCCCCAACGTCGAACAGCGCATCGCCGTACGCCGTGGCAGCGGTTATTTGCTGGAGTTTCCACTGACCCGGGTGATCGCTGCGAGTATTGTGCTGGTGGATGCGCACCAGCGTGAATTGCCATTGGGTGCGGGGGTGCTTCATGAGCAGAGCGGTACGCGCACGGTGGTCGGTTGGGATGGCTTGGTCTATCTGGAAAACCTCCAGGTGCAGAACTCGTTGCAGGTTTCGCTGGCCGACGGCAAGACCTGCAAGGCGCAATTCGCCGTGGACATGCAGCAAAGCCAGGTGCCGCTGATCGGCCCGTTGGTGTGCCAATGAACGCGGTGCGGATTTGCCTGTGTCTGGCGTTGCTGCTGCCGGGGATGGCGCAGGCCTTGTGTTCGGTGGTCAGCACCACGCCGGCGGCGTTCGGTTCGATCAGTTCGATTGCCGTGCGCACCACGACGCAGCCCAGTTCCACGCTCAATGCCGGGTTGAGTTGTACCGGCTCACTGCTGTCATTGCTGACCAGCAACGACCATTTCTACGCCACCATCACCTCGACCCAGAGTGGTTTGCTCGGGCCGACCGGCGACGTCATCGGCTACACGATCTACGCCAACAACAGCACCAGCTACCCGGTCACCCGTGGCAGCGCCTTCGACTTCGCCCGTAACGGCATTATCGATGCCTTGGGATTGCTCAACGGCACCACCCCGAAAACCGTGCCGCTGTACTTGGGCACGACCATTGGCAGTAACGTCGCCGCCGGGGTTTATACGGAAACCCTGAGCATTTTCTGGAACTGGAATTACTGCTCCGGGATCGGTATCGGCAGTGTTTGTCTGGGGCGTGACATCAATAGCGGTACGGCGACGCTGACGGTGAACCTGACCGTGTCCAACGACTGCACGATTACTGCGCCGAACATTGCCTTTGGCAGTGCACCGGTGATCAGCGCTTTTACCCCGGTGACGGGGCAGACGATCAACCTGGCCTGCACCAAGGGCAGTGCCTACACCGTCGGTTTGAGCGACGGACAGAACCCGGTCAGTGTCGGCGGTCGGCGGCGGATGATTTCCGGGAGCAACTATCTGGCCTACGACATCTTCAAAAGCGCTGGCACCACTCGTTGGGGCAGTGTCGGCAGCGCACGCCGGTCGAGCACTGACGCCGAGGTCAATCCGGGGAATGGGCTGGGCACCGGAAGTCAGATCTTCAATTACAACGCGAAAATCTACACCGACCAGACCACGCCGCCGGCGGGGACTTACCTGGACAATGTGGTGCTCGATGTAGGGTTCTGACTCATACGATGCCCCCTGTGGGAGCGGGCTTGCTCGCGAATACGGTGTGTCATTCAGCAATGATGGTGGCTGATCTACCGCTTTCGCGAGCAAGCCCGCTCCCACAAGGGGGAATTGCGCAGTTTTCACAATGGCAGTGACTGCCTCAATTGCTGCGCCGCCGGCGAATCCGTCGGGCTGACCATCGCATAGTTGTACCCGCCACCGGACCAGTAATCGGCCTGCAGATCGCCGTCGCTGCGGCTACCGCGAGGCAGGAAGGTGTTCTTCGGCCCCGGTGGCCGCACGTAGAAACTGACCTTGTGGCCGCTGCGATCCTCATACACCACCATCGCCGCTGGGCCTTCATCGGTGCTGAGCAGGCGGCCACTGACCGGTTCGAAACCGGCGGATTTCAGATCCGGCAAGCGACTGGCCTGAGTGAAATAACGGTCGAGCCAACGCTGCATATCGCCGTCAGTGTCGACCTTGTAGTCCGCCGGCAAAATCCCTTGCTGGGCGATCAAACGATAGGCCTGCAAGGCATCGGTCATCGGCAGCATGGAAGAGCGCACGAGGGTCATTTCCCGCGCCTGCCAGCCACTGAAACCGCCGATGCCGACCGCGATCAGCAACACCGCCGCGCTGGCCAGGTGACGACGCGACTGACGCTTGAGGCGCTGGCGAATCAGCGTGGGATCGAGTTCCGGATTGGCCGGTTGCTGCAAGGCACCGCCCAGGGCTGCGCGCAACAACTGGGCGTCGTGCTGCCAGGCGCGCACCTGCGCGGCGGCTTCCGGGTGAGTGGTCAGCCAGGTGTCGACCAGACGCCGGTCGGCCTCTTTGAGTTGATGGTCGACGTACGCGTGCAGGTCACGCTCGCTGGGGGGCATGCTGATCATTTGAGTATCCGCAAAGAAGGGCTGCTGATTTCGCCGTCGCTGAGCTGGCGCAAGGCCTGGCGGGCGCGGGACAGGCGCGACATCACCGTGCCTGTGGGGATGTTGAGGATTTCGGCGACTTCCTTGTAGCTCAGGCCTTCGACCGAGACCATCAGCAACAGCGCGCGTTGTTCGGTGGGCAGGCGATCGAAGGCTTGCAGGGTCGATTGGGCGATCACGGTGCGCTCGACCGAGGGTTCGGCGTCGTCGCGACCGGTGAAGAATTCGAGCATCCGCGCATAACGACGGGAGCGTCGGTGGGCGTCGAGAAATTGCCGATAGAGGATCGCGAACAGCCACGCGCGCACATCACCCTCGGCGCGTTTCGCGCTCCAGCCGGACAGGGCCCGCTCGAGGCTGGCCTGCACCAGATCGTCGGCGCTGCTGCTGTTGCGGGTCAACGACACGGCAAAGCGGCGCAATCTGGGAATGATTTCTCTCAACTGTTCGTCGAATTCGCTCATGAATTTCTGCTAGTCACTACGCTGTGGACTAGGGAGACGTCTGCCGTTCGAGGTTATTCCACGTTCGGAAAAATAAATACCGGGCCATGGAATAAATCCCGCTGGGGCGCGTCTTGCTGATTCTTCCTACTTGTGGCCGATGGCCCTGGAGTTATTCATGGTTGATCGCACTTCACCGCCGGGCAGGCCGTCGCGCCCGCCCTTGAGTGCCGCGAGCACAGTGTTGCGCCTGACGGCGATTGCCGTGGTGGTTGCCGCAGTGGCCGGGGCGTTTGCCTACGTGCACGGTAATCTTGACCCACAACGTCTGACGCCCAAGGCGCTGGTTGATGTGCTGGAGAAAAACAACGGTGTGCATCCCGGGTTCCGGCGCAACCACGCCAAGGGCGTGTGTGTGATCGGGCATTTCGAGAGCAGTGGCGAGGCGCGGGCGTTTTCTTCCGCACAGGTGTTCAACGAGGCGCAGACTCCGGTGGTCGGGCGCTTCGCATTGCCGGCAGGGAATCCCTACGCCCCGGACAGCAGTGTGCCGATCCGCAGTCTGGCGCTGCGTTTCACCCAGGCCAACGGTCAGCAATGGCGCACCGGGATGAACAGCATGCCGGTGTTCCCGGTTGGCACTCCAGAGGCGTTCTATCAGTTGCAGCAGGCGCAGTCGCCGGACCCGGCCACGGGTAAACCGGATCCGTCGAAAGTGCCGGCATTCTTCGCCGCGCACCCGGAAGCCGTACCGTTCCTGACTTGGGTGAAGACCGCCAAACCGTCGGCCAGCTATGCCACCGAAACCTACAACAGCATCAATGCGTTCTATCTGGTCAACGCCAGCGGGCAGAAGCAGGCGGTGCGCTGGAGTGTCACGCCACTGGCGCGCGATACCGCCGGAGCCTCGGCGCCGGAGGGCGCGGATTTTCTCGAGAAGGATCTGGTGCAGCGTCTGGCCGAAGGGCCGTTGCGCTGGCAGCTGAACATCACCCTGGCCAACCCCGGTGATCCGGTGAACGATGCCAGTAAAACCTGGCCCGAGGGCCGCAAGGTGATCAACGCCGGCACGCTGGTGCTGGAGAAGACCCAGCCGCAGCTCAGCGGCGAATGCCGCGACATCAACTACGATCCGCTGGTGCTGCCAGCCGGGATCGAAGGCTCCGACGACCCGCTGCTCGCGGCGCGTTCCGCCGGTTACGCCGATTCCTATCTACGGCGCACCAGTGAAGTCAGCCAATTGCCCGCCGCCAGACAGGAGGCTCGCCCATGAGCACGCAACCGACTCATTTCGCGCTGTTGGCGCGGCTGCTGCACTGGCTGATGGCGCTGATGATCATCGCCATGTTGTTCATCGGCGCCGGCATGGTCACTTCGGTTTCACAGCGGCATGAATGGCTGATTCATCTGCACAAACCGCTGGGGATTGCGATTCTGCTGCTGGTGGTCGTGCGCCTGTTGGTGCGGTTTTCCACTCGACAGCCGCCGCTGCCGGCGGATCTGCCGGGCTGGCAGGTGATGGCGGCCAAGGCTTCGCATGTGTTGTTGTACGCGTTGATGCTGGTGCTGCCGCTGCTCGGTTGGGCGATGATCAGTGCCTCGGGGGAGCCGGTGATGCTCAGCAATACCTTGCAGTTGCCGTCGATCCTGCCGGCCGATGCGCAAGTATTTGCCCTGCTGCGCAAGGCGCATGGCTATCTGGCGTACCTGTTGTTCCTGACCGTGCTGTTGCACCTGGCAGCGGCGCTGTTCCATGGTTGGGTGCGTCGCGACGAGGTGCTCGACAGCATGTTGCGCGGTCGCGATCGCGATTAACCCGTCTGTGTGGCGCACCGCTGCGGTGCGCCACTTCTCAGGGTCAGCCACCAATAACCCAGCGCCACTGCGTTGATAACGGCGCCAAGCAGACACACGCCGGTCCAGCCGGCCCAGGCGTACATCGCCGTCGAGGTAATCGAACCCAATGCACTGCCGATCGAATAGAACAGCATGTAGCCGGCGGTGAGGCGGCTTTGCGCTTCAGGGCGTACGCTGTAGATCATGCTCTGGCTGGTGACGTGCACGGCCTGCAAGCCCAGATCGAGGGTGATCACGCCGAGCAACAGCGCCCACAGCGAGGACTGGGTGAGGGCGATCGGCAGCCACGAGGCGAGCATCAGCAGCAGCGACAGACCGCTGACCCATTGGCCCAGACCGCGATCAGCCAGATGTCCGGCGCGCGCGGCGGCGAGTGCACCGGCGGCGCCGGCCAAGCCGAACAGGCCAATTTCGCTATGGGATAACGACAGCGGCGGGGCGGCCAGCGGCAGCACCATCGGCGTCCACAGCACCATGGCGCTGGCAAAGGTCAGCAGCGCGAGAATCGCCCGTTGGCGCAGCACCGGCTCTTGCCTGAACAGGCTGAATACCGAAGCGATCAGCGCGCCGTAACGGCTTGCGGGCTGCGCGGCTTCATCCCTGGGCAAGACGCGCAACAGCAGCAGTGCCATCAGCAGCGTCAGCCCCGCCGACAGCAGATAGATCGCCCGCCAACCCGCCAGATCAGCCATGACCCCGGCAATGGTGCGCGCGAGCAGAATGCCGACGACGATGCCGCTGGTGACGACGCCGACCACCCGGCCGCGTTGCGCCGGGATCGCCAGGGTCGCGGCGTAGGCCACCAGCACTTGCGTCACCACCGCGAGCAAACCGGTCAGGGTCATGCCGAGCAGCAACCACACACTGCTGGGTGCTAGCGCGATCATCAACAGCGCGGCGGCCGAGAGCAGGGTCTGGGTGACGATCAGTCGCCGTCGGTTGAGCAGGTCGCCGAGTGGCACCAGCAATACCAGACCGATGCCATAGCCGATTTGCGTCAGGGTAATGACGATGCCGATGGTTGCCGGTGACATGGCGAAGGCATCGGCCATGGCGTCCAGCAGCGGCTGCGCGTAATACACGTTGCCCACCGCCAGTCCACAGGCGACGGCAAACAGCAGCACCACGCTGCTTTTGAGAGGTTGAGGTTGCATGCCCTGTTTCCTTTTTGGGTTTCAAATTAAAACCAGAATCACGGTAAGCATTCTGGTTTTAATTTGCAACCTTGTTGGTCATGGCGTGTGATTGCGCAAAAAAAAGATCGCAGACACAGCTGCGATCTTTGGGGGGAGCGGGGGAGGGATCAGCGCAGGGTATCGACCATGTCGGCGATGGTGGTCAGCACGTCCTTGCCCAACTGTTTCGAGCGCTTGCCCGACCAGCCCGTTTCTTTGTTCGGATGGTCGTCGTGATCCTTGAACGGCATTTCCAGGGTTAGCGACAGGCAGTCGTATTTCTGGCCGACCGCGTTGCAGGCCAGGGTCATGTTGGCCTGACCCGGTTCGTCGCGGGTGTAGCCATATTTGGTCTGGAAGTCTTTCGTGGTGTGCTTGAGGTGCGTGCGGAAATGCTCTTCGAGCTTCTCGATGCGCGGCGTGTAACCCGGGTTGCCTTCGCAACCGGCGGTGAACACGTGGGGAATTTCTTCATCACCGTGTACGTCGAGGAATAGATCGACGCCGTACTTTTCCATCTGCTGTTGTACGAAAAGTACCTCTGGGCTGATGTCCTGACTGGCGCTCTGCCAGGCGCGGTTCAGGTCCTGGCCCATGGCGTTGGTACGCAAATGCCCGTGGAAGGCGCCGTCCGGGTTCATGTTCGGTACCAGATACAGATCGGCGCTGGCCAGCAGCTTGTTCAGCACCGGGTCGTCGTGGCGCTCCAGGCGTTCGATCACGCCTTCCATGAACCATTCGGCCATGTGTTCGCCCGGGTGCTGTTGCGCGATGATCCAGATTTTGCGCTGGCCTTCGGCGCCGCTGCCCTTGCGCAGCAGCTGAATGTCACGACCCTCGACGCTTTTGCCGGTGGCCAGCAGTTCGGTGCCGGCCTTGGTCAGCGCTTGCTCGATCAGCCAGTCGTGACGACCTCGGCTGTAGGGTTCGAAGTAGGCGAACCAGGCGTGGGTCTGCGTGGCTTCGAGGGAGAAGCGCAGACAGTCGCCTTCGAAAATCGTTGGTACGCGGAACCAGTTGACATGGTCGTAGGACGCCACGGCTTGATAACCGGTCCAGGCTTTGTTGTACGAGGATTGGCTGGCGTTATTCAGACGAAACCAATGCTCTTGGCCAACGTGCAGGCCGCTGGCCTTGAAGTGGAACCACTGAAAATGCGCGCTCCGGGTATCCGGGCGAATGGCCAGAACCGGGTTGAGCGGATTGGAGATGTCGATGACTTGAATGTTGCCGCTGTCGAAGTTGGCGCTGATGTCGAACGAAGATTTGGCCACGGTCATAATCGGTTCCTGAATATGATTTTTATGGCGGCTACTTTACACGCAAGACAGGGCTGAAACCGAGGGAAATTGCGGGTTGCGGTGGGGGGCGTCTTCCGTGACGCGCAAGCAGCTTAGAGACTGTGCGATTGATTCTCAAGTGCTAATTGTCATTAGTTTGCCCCAATCGGGCCGGGCTTTGCTTGCCAAGCGATATTCTTTTGATATTATCCGCGCCATCGAATTTGCAGCACCCAAAGACTTCATTAGCCTGAAGCCATAAGCCCGAAAAACGGGCAAAAAAAGACCCGGCAAAAAGCCGGGTCAAAAACCGTGATTAGCCTGATGAGGAGATAGTCCAGAAGACCGACCTAAGGTCTCTGGTCCATCGACTGATCTCGCGACCAGCTGATTGCAATAATAATCATTATCATTTGCAAGTCAAATGTTTTTATCTGCGCGATCGGAAAATTCTTTTCTGTCCGTCCGCTTCCCGTGTCCGTCAGAGCTGTTCGCCATCAATTGAATGGTCGACCATCGCCCGCGCCATATCCACCATATGCACCACCGAAAATGCCAGGTCGCGGCTCGCGCCCTGCAGGTTTTCTGCTGCCTTGAAGGCCGTGGCCGCTGCACAGCGCAACAGATCCGACGCGTGCACGAGGGCCTCTTCGCCGCTGAGATGGCGTTTTACATTGAAAAATCGCTCCTCGACCTCGGGTTCTGAAACAGCTGGTTTCAAGTAATAGTCCAGTGCTCGCTGCGCTGCCGCGTTGCCTTGAGGGGAGGTGAACGTGGTGTCCATTTGCAGATCGGGCAAGTCTTTGCTGCTGATATTCATGGTGAAGGGGCACTCCTTGTTCGATTGAAAGTCCGTGCTTCCAGCATAGTACGATGCGTAGTTGTGACGAGGATTTAAATACTACAATATGTGTTTTGCCGGCCGAAGGCGGGGCAAGTAAGGTGCCGCACATGGATAAATGGATTGAGTTGGTCAAGGCCAAGATGAGTGAACTCAAAATCACTCAAACAGAGCTCGGAGAGCGCGTCGGCATGTCCCAGGGCGGGATCGGCCATTGGCTGAACAAACGTCGCGAGCCGGGTATTACGGAAATGAACCGCGTATTGCAGGCGCTGGGGATGGACTTCCTTGAAGTGGTGCTGGTGATTCGCGAGCCGCAGGAGACCGACGATGACGAGATGCCGCTGGCGCAGAAGTACAACCCGTATTTCCGCTATCCGGTCAGCGATTGGCACACGCCGTGCGAATCGCGTGAGAGTGCAACCGCCGCTTACGCCCCGTCACATGACAAGCAGCGCTTCGAACTGACGGACTATCACGCCCGTGGCGCAGCGTTCTGGCTGACCGTGACGGGAAATTCGATGACCGCACCTTCAGGTCAGAGCATCGCCGAAGGCATGCTGATCCTGGTGGACCCGGAGGTGGAGGCGCTGCCCGGCAAACTGGTGATCGCCCAGTGGCAGGGCTGCGACGAAGCGATCTTCCGCAAGCTCGACGAAGAGGGCGGCCAGCGTTATCTGGTACCGCTCAATCCGACCTGGCCCAAAGCCCTGTTCACCGATGAGTGTCGAATCATCGGCGTGGTGGTTCAGGCCACGGCGCGTTTCTAGTCAGATCGATCCTCGCTCGGCGTAGGATCGATCTCCCATTTACTCGGCTTCCAGTTCCACCAAAGCGCTGCCTTCGCCGACCATTTCGCCTTCCTGGCAATACAGCGCTTTGATCACTCCCGCATGGGGCGCGCGAATGCTGTGCTCCATCTTCATCGCCTCCAGCACCACCAGTTGCGCACCGGCCTCGACCGATTGCCCGGCCTCCACCAACACCCGCACGATGCTGCCGTTCATAGGCGCAGTCAGACCGCCCTGATGGCTGTGGCTGGCGTCGACGGCGCTGATTGGGTCGAACATCTGAATACGCCGCAACTCGCCTTCCCATTGCAGGTACAGCGAATCGCCCTGACGAATGGCACGCAAGTTGCGACGTACGCCATCGTGCTCGACGACCAATGCTTCATCCGACAGTTTGGCGTTGTCGGTGCTGCCCAAGGTCAACGCCCGATCCTGACCTTCGCAGCTCAAGTGCAAGGTGACTTCCGCCGGCAACCCTGCGCGCAACCCGCTGTTCAACGCCCACGGCGAACCCAGGTCATCCGCCCGAACAGCGCCCGGCAGACTCTGCGCGAAAGCCTGCGCTGCGGTCTGCCAGAACTCATCGCTCAGCTCACCCGGAGCGGGCAGCAGCGTTTCCTGATAACGCGGAATAAACCCGGTATCCAGCTCCGCCGCAGCAAACGCGGGATGCGCGATGATCCGCCGCAGGAAGTTGATGTTGGTCTTCAAGCCGCCAATCGCGAACTCATCAAGCATGCTCAACAGCCGTAGGCGCGCCTGCTCGCGATCCTCGCCCCAGGCGATCAGCTTACCGAGCATCGGGTCGTAGAACGGCGAAATTTCATCGCCTTCTGCAACCCCGCTATCGACCCGACGCCCCGGCCCGGTGGCCGATTCACGGTAAAGCTCCAGGCGTCCGGTGGCGGGCAGGAAATCATTCGACGGGTCTTCGGCATACAGCCGTACTTCAATCGCATGGCCATTGAGCGGCACCTGATCCTGGGTGATCGGCAGCGCTTCACCGCGCGCCACAACAATCTGCCACGCCACCAGATCGAGGCCAGTGATCGCTTCGGTGACCGGGTGCTCGACCTGCAAGCGCGTGTTCATCTCCATGAAGAAGAATTCGCCACGCGCATCGAGCAGAAACTCGACGGTGCCGGCACCGACGTAACCGATCGCCTGCGCCGAACGCACGGCCGCTTCGCCCATGGCGCGGCGCAGTTCCGGGGTCAGGCCCGGGGCCGGGGCTTCTTCGACGACCTTCTGGTGCCGGCGCTGGATCGAGCAATCACGCTCGTTGAGGTACAGGCAGTTGCCATGCTGATCGGCGAACACCTGAATTTCCACATGGCGTGGTTTGAGCAGGTATTTCTCCACCAGCATCCGCGAATCGCCGAACGACGACTGCGCCTCACGCTGCGCCGAGGCCAGCGCTTCGGCCAGTTGGCTGACGTCCTCAACCACTTTCATACCTTTGCCGCCGCCACCGGCCGTGGCCTTGAGCAGCACCGGATAGCCAATGCGTGCGCAGGCATCGCGGAAGGTTTCGAGATCCTGCGCCTCGCCGTGATAGCCCGGCACCAGCGGCACACCGGCGGTTTCCATCAGCGCCTTGGCTGCGGATTTGCTGCCCATCGCGTCGATGGCCGAAGCGGGCGGGCCGAGGAAAATCAGCCCGGCCTGTTCAATGGCACGGGCGAAGCCGGCATTCTCCGACAGGAAACCGTAACCCGGGTGAATCGCCTGCGCGCCGCTGGCCTTGGCCGCTGCGATCAGTTTGTCGATTTGCAGATAGCTGTCGGCGGCTTTGCTGCCCCCGAGATCAACGCGGATATCCGCCTCCCGGCTGTGCCGCGCTTCGCGGTCGGTGGCACTGTGCACGGCGACGGTGGTCAGGCCCAGCGCCTTGGCGGTACGCATGACCCGGCAAGCGATTTCGCCACGGTTGGCCACCAGCAGGGTGGTGAGAACAGGTGCGCTCATCAACGCGGCTCCTTGGGGGTGGTTGCGGCTTGCCAGCTTGGCGCACGTTTTTGCAGAAAGGCGCGCAAGCCTTCCTGGCCTTCAGGGCTGACGCGGATGCGCGCGATGGCGTTTTCGGTGTAGCGGCGCAGCGCCGGGGTCAGCGCGCCGTTACCGACTTCGCGCAACAGATCCTTGCTGGCGCGCATCGCGGCCGGACTGTTGAGCAGCAGGTTGTCGATCCATTGCTCGACGGCTTGATCAAGCTCGGCGGCCGGGTAGCTGTCGGACAACAAACCGATTTCTCGCGCACGCTGCCCGCCGAAGCGCTCGGCAGTCAGCGCATAACGACGCGCGGCACGTTCGCCGATGGCCTGCACCACGAACGGACTGATCACCGCCGGTGCCAGGCCGATGCGCACTTCCGACAGACAGAATTGCGCGTCATCGGCGCCGATTGCCATGTCGCAGCAACTGATCAGCCCCAGCGCGCCGCCGAACGCCGCGCCCTGCACCACGGCCACGGTCGGGATTTTCAGCTTGGCGAGGTTGTACATCAGCTCCGCCAGTTCGCGGGCATCGTCCAGGTTGGTGTGGTAATCGAGTTCGGCCGATTGCTGCATCCACGCCAGATCGGCGCCGGCGCTGAAATGCTTGCCACGCCCGCGCACCAACAGGAAACGCAGGCTGGCGTCGCTGGCAACCTTGTCCAGTGCGAGGATCAGTTCGCGGATCATTTCGGCGTTGAACGCGTTGTTCTTTTCCGCACGATTGAGCCACAGGGTGGCGAAACCCCTTGGGTCGCTCTGCAGTTCGAGGGTGTTGAAGTCGCTCATATTCTTCCGTCTCCACGGTTCTTGTGGGAGCGAGCCTGCTCGCGAAAGCGGTGTATCAGTCGAAGTATCCGGAGCTGACAGACCGTCTTCGCGAGCAGGCTCGCTCCCACAAAAAAAGCATCACATCCGGAACACGCCGAAGCGGCTCGGTTCGATAGGCGCGTTCAACGACGCGGACAAGGCCAAGGCCAGCACATCGCGGGTCTGCGCCGGGTCGATGACGCCGTCGTCCCATAGGCGTGCGCTGGAGTAGTAGGGGTGACCCTGCTCTTCGTACTGGTCGAGGATCGGTTGTTTGATCTCGGCTTCCTGCGCGGCGCTGAAGGCTTGGCCGCTGCGTTCGGCCTGCTCGCGCTTGACCTGCACCAGCACGCCCGCCGCCTGCTCGGCACCCATCACGCCGATGCGCGCATTCGGCCACATCCACAGGAAGCGCGGATCGTAAGCGCGCCCGCACATGCCGTAGTTGCCGGCGCCGAAACTGCCGCCGATGATCACGGTGAATTTCGGCACTTTGGCACAAGCCACGGCGGTCACCAGTTTCGCGCCGTGTTTGGCGATGCCGCCGGCCTCATATTTCTGGCCGACCATGAAGCCGGTGATGTTCTGCAGGAACAGCAGCGGAATGCCGCGCTGGCAGGCCAGTTCGATGAAGTGCGCGCCTTTTTGCGCGGCTTCGGCGAAGAGGATGCCGTTGTTGGCGAGGATCGCGATCGGGTATCCATGCAGGTGCGCAAAACCGCAGACCAGCGTGGTGCCGAACAGCGCCTTGAATTCATCGAACACCGAACCGTCGACCAGCCGCGCAATCACTTCGCGCACGTCGAATGGCTGTTTGGCGTCGGCCGAAACCACGCCGTACAACTCGTCGCTGGCGTACAGCGGCGCAATCGGCGTGCGCTGCTGCACTTCGCCGAGCTTGCGCCAGTTGAGGTTGGCGACGCTGCGGCGGGCGAGGGCGAGGGCGTGTTCGTCGCTCTCGGCGTAATGGTCGGCCACGCCGGAAATCTTGCAGTGCACATCCGCACCGCCCAAGTCCTCGGCGCTGACCACTTCACCGGTCGCGGCTTTCACCAGCGGTGGGCCGGCAAGGAAGATCGTCGCCTGATTGCGCACCATGATCGCTTCGTCCGCCATTGCCGGCACATAGGCGCCGCCCGCGGTGCACGAGCCCATGACCACGGCGATCTGCGGAATGCCCATCGCGCTCATGTTGGCCTGGTTGAAGAAGATCCGACCAAAGTGTTCGCGATCCGGGAACACTTCGTCTTGACGCGGCAGGTTGGCGCCGCCCGAGTCCACCAGATAGATGCACGGCAGGCGGTTCTGCTGGGCGATGGTCTGCGCACGCAGGTGTTTTTTCACGGTCAGCGGGTAGTACGAGCCACCTTTCACCGTCGCGTCGTTGGCGACGATCATGCACTCGACGCCTTCGACCCGGCCGATCCCGGCAATCACCCCGGCGGCTGGCACGTCTTCGCCGTACACCGCGTGCGCGGCGAGCTGGCTGATCTCGAGAAACGGCGAGCCCGGATCGAGCAGGCGGTTGATGCGTTCGCGCGGGAGCAACTTGCCCCGCGAGGTGTGACGTTCCTGGGCTTTCGCGCCGCCGCCCTGCGCCACTTGGGCAAGCAGGGTGTGCAGGGCGTCGACCTGTTCAAGCATCGCCGCGCTGTTGGCGGCGAACTCCGCTGAACGGGGATTGAGCTGGGTATGCAGGATAGCCATGTGCAGCTCCGTTTTAGCGGGTTTCGTTGAACAGTTCGCGGCCGATCAGCATGCGCCGGATCTCACTGGTGCCGGCGCCGATTTCGTAAAGCTTGGCATCACGCAGCAGACGCCCGGCCGGGAATTCGTTGATGTAGCCGTTACCGCCGAGAATCTGGATGGCGTCGAGGGCCATTTGTGTGGCGCGCTCGGCGGTGTAGAGGATCACCCCTGCGGCGTCCTTGCGCGTGGTTTCGCCACGCTCGCAGGCCTGAGCGACTGCATACAGGTAGGCGCGGCTGGCGTTGAGCTGGGTGTACATGTCGGCGACTTTGCCCTGGATCAGCTGGAATTCGCCGATGCTCTGGCCGAACTGCTTGCGATCGTGGATGTACGGCACGATCAGGTCCATGCACGACTGCATGATCCCGGTCGGGCCGCCGGACAGCACCACGCGTTCATAATCGAGGCCACTCATCAGCACTTTCACGCCGCCATTGAGCACGCCGAGGATATTTTCTTCTGGCACTTCGACGTCATCGAAGAACAGCTCGCAGGTGTTGGAACCGCGCATGCCGAGCTTGTCGAACTTGTTGCTGCGGCTGAAGCCTTTCCAGTCGCGCTCGACGATGAACGCGGTGATGCCGTGCGGGCCTTTTTCCAGGTCGGTCTTGGCGTAGATCACGTAGGTGTTGGCGTCAGGGCCGTTGGTGATCCAGGTCTTGCTGCCATTGAGCACGAAGCGGTCGCCGCGTTTGTCGGCGCGCAGTTTCATCGAGACCACGTCGGAACCGGCGTTCGGCTCGCTCATGGCGAGTGCACCAACGTGTTCGCCGCTGATCAGCTTCGGCAGGTATTTGGATTTCTGTTCGTGGTTGCCGTTGCGGTTGATCTGGTTGACGCAGAGATTGGAGTGCGCGCCGTAGGACAGCGCCACGGAAGCCGAGCCGCGGCTGATTTCTTCCATCGCCACCACGTGCGCCAGGTAACCCAGACCCGCACCGCCGTACTCTTCCGGCACGGTGATGCCGAGCAGGCCCATGTCCCCGAATTTGCGCCACATGTCGGCCGGGAACAGGTTATCGCGGTCGATCTGCGCAGCGCGTGGGGCGATCTGATCGGCGACGAAGGACTGAACCTGATCACGCAGCATGTCGATGGTTTCACCGAGGGCGAAGTTCAGGGATGGGTAGCTCATGGGTCACCTTTTGGCTTTTTTGTAGGGTGGGGAGGGCGGTCAATGGCTCTCACCTTTACGTTAACGTAAGCCTGCGATGGTTGGCTGTCAATCACCCTTTACGTTAACGTCAACTTGAGCGAGAGTAGGGGCAGTTCAGGATTGAAAGCGGAGTGCTTTTGGTGGGAGCGGGCTTGTGTGGTGAGGGGATTCATCCCCGATGGTTGGCGAAGCCGACCCAAAACCTGTGAATGCGGTTCAACAGGAAAAACTGAGGGTGCGCTTCGCACACCATCGGGGATGAATCCCCTCGCCACAGTTGACTCCCGCCAAAAGCAAAATCCCGGTAAACCCACTAATAAAGACAATAGGGGTCATCATGGATCAACCCAGTGCAAACCCGCAGCGCAGCTACACCCGTGGCTCACAGGACAAAGCCTTGCTGGCGATGACCATCGGGCAGAAGTTCGATCAGACTGTCGCGCAACACCCGTACGGCGAGGCGCTGGTCGTAAGGCATCAGCAGTTGCGCTACACCTGGCGGCAACTGGCCGACGCGGTGGACGTGCATGCCAGAGCCCTGCTGGCGTTGGGTTTGCAGGCCGGTGATCGGCTCGGCATCTGGGCACCGAATTGCGCGCAATGGTGCATCACTCAATTCGCCACCGCGAAGCTCGGCGTGATCCTCGTCAACATCAACCCGGCCTACCGCAGTTCCGAACTGGAATACGTGCTCAAGCAGTCCGGTTGCCAGTGGCTGGTGTGCGCCGGCGCTTTCAAGTCCTCCAACTACCACGCCATGCTGCAAGGGCTGGTGCCGGAACTCGCCGAGCAATCCATCGGCCAGTTGCGCAGCGAACGTCTGGCGGATTTGCGCGGGGTGATCAGCCTCGACGCACAGCCACCGTCGGGCTTCCTGCCGTGGTCGCAACTGGCCGATCTGGCGAGCAGTGTTTCGCCCGAACAACTGCGTGAACGCAGCGACAGCCTGCACTTCGATCAACCGGTGAACATCCAGTACACCTCCGGCACCACCGGTTTCCCCAAGGGCGCGACCCTCAGTCACTACAACATCCTCAACAACGGTTACATGGTCGGCGAAAGCATCGGCCTGACCCCGAGCGACCGCCTGGTGATCCCCGTGCCGCTGTATCACTGCTTCGGCATGGTCATGGGCAACCTCGGCTGCATCACCCACGCCAGCACCATGATTTATCCCAACGACGCGTTCGACCCGTTACTGACCCTGCAAACCGTCGCCGAAGAACAAGCCACCGGCCTCTATGGCGTGCCGACCATGTTCATCGCCATGCTCGATCAGCCGCAGCGGGCCGAGTTCGACCTGTCGACCCTGCGCACCGGGATCATGGCCGGCGCCACTTGCCCGATCGAGGTAATGCGCCGGGTCATCAGCGAGATGCACATGAGCGAAGTGCAGATTGCCTACGGCATGACCGAGACCAGTCCGGTGTCGCTGCAGACCGGACCCAACGATGAACTTGAACTGCGCGTCACCACCGTCGGCCGCACCCAGCCGCAACTGGAAAGCAAAATCATCGACGAGGCGGGCAACCTGGTGCCGCGCGGCACCATCGGTGAGCTGTGCACCCGCGGTTACAGTGTGATGCTCGGTTACTGGAGCAACCCGCAAGCCACGGCGGAAGCCATCGATGAGGCCGGCTGGATGCACACCGGCGATCTGGCGAGCATGAACGATGAGGGTTACGTGAACATCGCCGGGCGCAACAAGGACATGATCATCCGTGGTGGCGAGAACGTTTATCCGCGTGAGCTGGAAGAGTTTTTCTTCACCCACCCGGCGGTGGCGGATGTGCAGGTGATCGGCATTCCGTGCTCGCGTTACGGTGAGGAGATTGTTGCCTGGATCAAGTTCCACCCCGGTCACAATGCCACCGAACAAGAGCTGCAAGTGTGGTGCAAGGAGCGCATCGCGCACTTCAAGACGCCGCGTTACTTCAAGTTTGTGGAGGAGTTTCCGATGACGGTGACGGGCAAGATCCAGAAGTTCAGGATGCGGGAAATAAGCATCGAAGAGCTACGCGAAAAGCAAGCCTGACGAAGATCAAATGTGGGAGCGAGCCTGCTCGCGAATGCAGTGTGTCATTCAGCGCAGATGTGTCTGATACACCGCTTTCGCGAGCAGGCTCGCTCCCACAAGGGATGCGCAGTGAAAACAGGAATCACAGAAAGCACAAAGGGGAGCCGAGGCTCCCCTTTAATTTTGTCGTCGCGTGCTCTTTTTTATTATTGAGGGGCGGTCTGTTGTTGTTTTTGGCAACCGTGGCCCTTTACCGCTGTTTTTGGCGACCCCCATCCGGGGTCAAGAGCAAACGTATTTTTTTGAGCGCTGATCTGCTTTCTCGTTAAACGACCCAACCGATTCGGGAGCTACCTGAAGGTAGTTTTATTGTTCTCTGCCCGGTTGCGGGTCACTCCTGAGAGCACCCTGAAAAGCACACCTTCTCCAAAAAAATCTGTTAGCTGCGTCTCTGCCGTGTTGTTTTTGTTATGTCAGAGTCGGTACGTCTTATTTTTATTGGTTTGCTGCTTTTTATTCTTGTTATGCCATAGAGATAGCAGAAGCCGTGCCAACTTTTTAAAATCCTTTTAAATCAATGATTTGAGATTTTTGAAGGATTTTTCCTTCTGGGCAAACCAGACAATTTGTTTCCGTGTTACTCGACCACGCCCACGTTTCCGACACAGCGGTAACACCTTCACCCTCACTGGGCGTTACGGGCCTTGGCCACGCGCGAACCGCTCGGGCGACCGAGCACCGCGCTGATCTGCTGACCCGCTGCAATCAGGGCGTCCAGGTCGATACCGGTCTCGATGCCCAGACCATTGAGCAGGTACACCACGTCTTCGGTGGCGACGTTACCGCTCGCGCCTTTGGCGTACGGGCAGCCGCCGAGGCCGGCGATAGAGCTGTCGAACACCGCGATGCCTTCCAGCAGGCTGGCATAGATGTTGGCCATCGCCTGGCCGTAGGTGTCGTGGAAGTGTCCGGCGAGTTTCTCCCGTGGCACTTGCGCCGACACCACTTCGAACAACCGTCGGGTCGCGCCGGCGGTGCCGGTGCCGATGGTGTCGCCGAGGGACACTTCGTAGCAGCCCATCGCGTACAACTCGCGCGCGACCATCGCCACTTGCTCCGGCGCGACCTCGCCTTCATAAGGGCAGCCGAGCACGCAGGACACGTAACCGCGCACGGTAACGCCGTGCTGTTTCGCGGCCTCCATGATCGGTGCGAAGCGCGCCAGACTTTCGCTGATCGAGCAATTGATGTTGCGCTGCGAGAACGCCTCGGACGCCGCAGCGAACACCGCGACTTCTTTCACACCGGCCGCCAGTGCATCTTCAAAACCGCGCAGGTTCGGCGCCAGTGCGCCGTAGGTCACGCCGGGTTTGCGCTGGATCTGCGCAAACACTTCGGCGGATCCGGCCATCTGCGGCACCCATTTCGGCGAGACAAAACTGCCGACTTCGATATAACCAAGGCCGGCGGCGCTCAGGGCGTCGACCAGTCGCACCTTGTCAGCCACGCTGATCGGTTGGGCTTCGTTCTGCAGGCCATCGCGCGGGCCGACTTCGATCAGGCGTACTTTGGAGGGGAGGGACATGGGTTGACCTGCTCATTTTCGGAATTACATGAGGTCCCTGTGGGAGCGGGCTTGCTCGCGAAGGCGGTGTATCAGATACAAAATTTGTCGCCTGACACTCCGCCTTCGCGAGCAAGCCCGCTCCCACAGGGAATGAGTTGTGGCTGATTACTGCGCTATCTGCTGGCCCTTGAGCGTCTGCTCCAACGCCTGCACGCAGCGCTCTTCAGCGGTGTCGAGTTCAAGCTTCATCTGTTCGATGTCGAGCAACTGCTGCTCGAGCTGTTCGCGGCGCTCGCCGATTTTTGCCAGCATGCTGTTGAGCTGTTTGGTGTTACCGCTGGACGGGTCATAGAGCTCGATCAGCTCACGGCATTCGGCCAGGGAGAAACCGATGCGCTTGCCGCGCAGGATCAGCTTCAGGCTGACCTTGTCGCGCGGCGAGTAGATGCGTTCCTGGCCACGACGCTCGGGGCTGAGCAGGCCTTGTTCTTCATAAAAGCGGATCGCCCGGGTGGTGATGTCCAGCTCGCGGGCGAGGTCGGAAATGCTGTAGGTCTGGCTGCTCATGAAAGCGCTCGGAAAAAGGTCTTGACGCTAAGCTAATGGCGAGTTGACGTTTACGTCAAGCAGGATGATCTGCGGTGTTCTTGTGGGCCTCATCGCGAGCAGGCTCACTCCTACAATTGAAACGCGGTCGTATGTAGGAGTGAGCCTGCTCGCGATGCCAGCGACTCGGTGCAAAGACTTACACCTTCTCCAGCTTCTTCTCCTGCGCTGCCACCTGCTGGCACAACTCGATGATCTGCTCGCGCATCCAGCGATTGGCCGGGTCCTGGTCGGTGCTTTCATGCCAGTACAGGTGAGTCTCCAGCGGCGGCACGTCGTTGACCGGCAGGTTGAACGCATGCAAGTCGTTACGCCGGGCAAAGCGCTCGGGTACCGTCATCACCATGTCGGTCTGCTGCATGACCTGCGACGCCATCAGATAATGCTGTGAGCGCAGGGCGATCTTGCGCTGAATGCCCATTTTGCCCAGCGCCAGATCCACATAGCCCAGCCCGCTGCGGCGACTGGAGATGTGAATGTGGGTCAGCGACAGGTAGTCGTCGAGGCTGAGCTTTTCCTTGCCCGCCAGCGGATGCCCCTTGCGCATCGCACAGACGTAACGGTCTTCCATCAGCTTGACGTGGCGCACCTGCGGGTCGGTGTTGAGCGGGGCATCGACGGCAAAATCCAGGCGTCCGGCCGCCAGTTCCTTGGTGGTTTCGCGGCGTTTGGACAGGAAACTTTCAATGATCACCGTCGGCGCCAGACGCCGCAAACGCTGGAACAGTGGCGGCAGAATCACCGCCTCAGTGAGGTCGGTCATGCTGATGCGGTAAGTCTTCACCGCCTGCGCCGGGTTGAAAATCCGGCTCTCCTGGACTGACACCCGCAGCAGCGACAGCGCGTTGCGCACCGGGCCGATGATGTTTTGCGCCATCGGCGTCGGCACCATGCCCTGCGCGGTGCGCACGAACAGTGGATCGTTGAAGGTCTCGCGCAACCGCGCCAGCGCGTTGGACACCGCCGGCTGGGTAATCCCGACAATCTGCCCGGCGCGGGTCAGGTTGGCTTCGGTGTAAATCGCGTCGAAGACGATGAAAAGGTTGAGGTCGACCTTACTCAGATTCATAACGCGGCTTCTCTTGTTCTAGGGGCTGACGATCAGCGGATCATATATCGGTGATGAATGTTTATACACGCCGAGAATAGGCTAGGTAAATTATCAGTGCTGTTCTAGCATCGATTGCATGATTTGAACAACCTCTGCCCATAGAAGGTAATTGCTCATGGATTTCGCTTATTCGCCCAAGGTGCAAGAACTGCGTGAGCGCGTGACCGCGTTCATGGACACTTACGTTTACCCGGCCGAAGCCGTGTTCGAACGCCAGGTTGCCGAGGGTGATCGCTGGCAGCCGACCGCGATCATGGAAGAGCTCAAAGCCAAGGCCAAGGCCGAAGGGCTGTGGAATCTGTTCCTGCCGGAATCGGAACTCGGCGCCGGCCTGACCAACCTTGAATATGCACCGCTGGCGGAAATCATGGGCCGTTCGTTGTTGGGGCCGGAGCCGTTCAACTGCTCGGCGCCGGACACCGGCAACATGGAAGTGCTGGTGCGCTACGCCAACGAAGAGCAGAAGCAGCGCTGGCTCGAACCGCTGCTACGCGGCGAGATCCGCTCGGCGTTCGCCATGACCGAGCCGGACGTGGCCTCGTCCGACGCCACCAACATGGCTGCCCGCGCCGTGCGTGATGGCGATGAATGGGTGATCAACGGCAAGAAATGGTGGACTTCCGGCGCCTGCGACCCGCGCTGCAAGATTCTGATCTTCATGGGCCTGAGCAACCCTGACGCACCGCGCCATGCGCAGCACTCGATGATCCTCGTGCCGGTTGACACCCCCGGGGTGAAAATCGTCCGCCCGCTGCCGGTATTCGGCTACGACGACGCACCGCACGGTCACGCTGAAGTGCTGTTCGACAATGTGCGCGTGCCGTACGAAAACGTTCTGCTCGGCGAAGGTCGCGGCTTCGAAATAGCTCAGGGTCGCCTAGGTCCAGGGCGGATTCACCACTGCATGCGCTCGATCGGCATGGCTGAACGCGCACTGGAACTGATGTGCAAACGCTCGGTGAGCCGTACCGCGTTCGGCAAACCGCTGGCGCGTCTGGGCGGTAATGTCGACAAGATCGCCGACTCGCGGATGGAAATCGACATGGCGCGCCTGCTGACCCTGAAAGCGGCGTACATGATGGACACCGTCGGCAACAAAGTGGCGAAGAGCGAGATCGCGCAGATCAAGGTCGTCGCGCCGAACGTGGCGCTGCGGGTGATCGACCGGGCGATCCAGATCCACGGCGGGGCCGGGGTTTCCAACGATTTCCCGCTGGCCTATATGTACGCCATGCAGCGCACCCTGCGCCTGGCCGACGGCCCGGACGAAGTGCACCGCGCGGCGATCGGCAAGTTCGAGATCGGCAAGTATGTGCCGAAGGAAATGCTGCGCAGCGGTCATTAAGACCGCGTCGCCGGCTTCGCGAGCAGGCTCGCTCCCACATTAGACCGCATACCAAATGGAAGAATGCGATCACTGCGGGAGCGAGCCTGCTCGCGAAGGGGCCAGCCCATTCAGTCCATCAACATCAGATTCAATACACCCAAACCTCAACCCGCCGATTCTTGATCCTGCCTTCATCCGCACTGTTCGCCGCCACCGGCATCAACGCGCCAAACCCGCGCACTTCGCGCATCACCACGCCGTTCTTCACCAATTCACGGCGCACCGCCATCGCCCGCAGCTTTGACAGCAGGTCGGCGCGGGCCGGATCGTCTTTCTCGTCGCCAAAACCCACCAGCGTCACCGCGCGCTCGGTCTTGTCGTGGCGCTGTATATAGTCGAGCACCCGCGCCAGATCCTGCCGCGCCTTGTTGTCGAGGCTGGCGCTGCCTTCCTCGAAACGGAAATTCACCGTCAGACGCTGGGCATGGCGGCTGAGGGATTGATAACCCTCGGGCATCAGCGCATTCGGTGTCACGGTCATCGCGTGCACGGTCTGGCTGATGAAGCCGTTGGCCGCGACAATCTTCTGGCCCTGTGGGCTTTGCGCAAACGCCACCAGTGCCGATGCCCACGGATTCTGGTTGCCCGGCGGCAGATAAAAGAACAGGCGCCGCGACAGCGGATAGTCCTCAGTGGCAATCAGACTGTTGAGCGGCAACATCGATTGCGATGCGCCGTCGGCAATCGCCACGGCTTTGGCCTGACGCACATACGGTAGACCGATGAAACCGATACCCTGCGGATCACTGCTCACCGCGTCGGACAATTGCTCGCTGGATTCGAAGCGTTTCGCACTGGAACTCAGACTTTTCCCACGCCGACCCAGCACCAGTTCCTTGAACGTGTCGTAAGTGCCGGACTGATCATCCCGCGCATATAAATGAATCGCGCCGCCGCGACCGCCGAGGTCTTCCCAGGTTTTCAGCTCACCGCTGAAGATCCGCGCCAGTTGCTCGGTGTCCAGTTGCTGCAGTGGGTTGCCGGGGTGAAGGATGATCGCCAGGCCGTCGATGGCAATCACCTGCTCGGCGGCGGCGCTTTTCAGATCGCCGAGCGCTTGCAGGCTGAGCAGTTCGCTGTCCTTGATCGGTCGGGAGGAGGCGGCGAGGTCGGCACTGGCGCTTTTCAGCGCAGTGAAACCGGTGCTGGAACCGTGGGCGGCGACTTCAATCACCACCCGTTTGCCTTGGGCAGTCTGGCCGACGATGTGTTGTTCGTTGGCGGCGTCGGGGTTCTCTCGGTGAATTTTCAGCAGGCCCTGGTCCTGCAGAAAGCCTTCAACCAACGCCGGGCCAAGGTCGGCGCCAATGGTGTTGGAACCCTGAATGCGCAATGCCGGGCCGTTTTCAGGGATGGGCAGGGTGGCGGCACTGACCGTCAGCCATGCACTCGACAGAAAAGCGAACAGAACACGCAGGGTCATGCCGGCACCGAATCAAGCCAAGGGGATTGCCGGGGAGATTAAGTCAGGCGCATGACCAAAACATGACAGTGATCCAATGTAGGAGTGAGCCTGCTCGCGATGGCGGAGTATCAGCCAATAAACACATCGACTGATCCACCGTCATCGCGAGCAGGCTCACTCCTACAAGGTTCTCTTAAAGCTTGAGATCAGGCCAGTTCAAGCCAGATCGGCGCATGATCCGACGGTTTTTCCATGCCGCGCAGTTCATAGTCCACGCCCGCATCCTTGACCCGCGGCAGCAAGCCGTGGGAGGCGAGGATCACGTCGATGCGCAGGCCACGTTTCGGTTCGTCTTCAAAACCACGGCTGCGATAGTCGAACCAGCTGAACATGTCGGTCACGTCCGGGTTCAAGTGGCGATAGCTGTCGGTCAGGCCCCAGTTTTTCAGGCGGGCCATCCACTCGCGCTCTTCCGGCAGGAAGCTGCATTTGCCGGTTTTCAACCAGCGCTTCATGTTGTCCGGGCCGATGCCGATGTCGCAGTCCTCCGGGGAAATGTTCACATCGCCCATCACCACCAGCGGCTGCTCGTTGTGGAACTGGCTTTCCAGCAGGGTTTGCAGGTCGCTGTAGAAGCGTTGCTTGGCCGGGAATTTGGTCGGGTGGTCGCGGCTTTCGCCCTGCGGGAAGTAGCCGTTCATGATGGTCACCGGCACGCCATTGGCGTCGGCGAAAGTGCCCCAGATAAAGCGGCGCTGCGCGTCTTCTTCATCGCTGGCGAAGCCTTTGTGGATCGCGATCGGTTCTTTGCGCGACAGCAGGGCGACGCCGTAATGGCCTTTCTGACCGTGGAAATAAACGTGGTAGCCCAGCGCGCGCACTTCTTCCAGCGGGAACTGGTCGTCGTGGACCTTGGTTTCCTGCAGGCCGATCACGTCCGGCTGATGCTTTTCGATCAGCGCTGCCAGCTGATGCGGACGGGCGCGCAGTCCGTTGATGTTGAAGGAAACAATCTTCATGGTCGGCAGTCCTGGCAAAAGGGCGATGCTAGCTGACATGTGGGATGGGGGCCAGTGTGGGGTGGGAGAAATCATTTTTGTCTGCCAGATAGATGTTGTCTGAACCGGCCTCTTCGCGAGCAAGCCCGCTCCCACAGGGGAATGCATTCCAAATGTGGGAGCGAGCCTGCTCGCGAAGAGGCCCGCCCAGTCGATGAAGCTCACGGCTTGGTCTATACCTGTGGGGAACTGCGCCACCCGCAAAAGGTTCGTACCATCAAGAGCGCAGTCATTTGAGCCGCGCCCCGGGGGAGAATCACCGTTATGCCTGAAACCCAGACCGCCATCGCCGACATCCACATGCTCGACCGCGGTTACTCGCGCGAAGCCCGATCACTGCTGTATCAGGCCTATCGCCACGAGCCGACCTTCGGTTACCTGTTCGAGGCCGAGCGGCCGGGTTACGAGCAGCGCGTGCGGGCCACGGTGCGCGAACTGGTCAAACAGCATTTTCTGCAGGATCAGCCGGCCATCGGCCTGTTGGTCAACGACCGGCTGATCGGCATCGCCCTGATCGCGCCGCCGCAACGGCGTCTGGGGATCACCGAAAGTTGGGCATGGCGCCTGCGCATGGTGCTCAGCACCGGATTCCGCTGCACCCGGCGCTATCTGGAATATCACGATGCGGTGGCCGCCTGCGTGCCTAGCGATTCGGTGCACATGCTGCCGCTGCTGGGGATTCATCCGCAGTTTCAGGGCAAACACTTCGGCGAGCAGTTACTGACCGCCGTGCATAACTGGTGCGCAGTGGACGAAACTTCGCAAGGCGTGGTGCTCGACACCGGCAACCCGCGTTACCTGGAATTCTATAAACGCCAGGGCTACGAAGAGATCGGCGAAGTGGCCGTCGGCCCGGTGCGCGAGCACGTGTTTTTCCACGCCAATCCGCAGGTGTTACAAACTGCAACGGCTTAGCCATAGAACTTTTCAGGAAATTTCCTGTTCTATCACGCTCCCAAGCCCGTGATAGCATCCGCGCCTATGAAGTTTCCAGGAAGATTTACCAGTGGCGTGCTCATGCTGTTAACCAGCTGCGCGGCGCTGGCGCAAAGTGAATTGGACGTGCGGATCAAACCGTCCAACGATGAACTCAAGGCCAATATAGAAGGTTATATCGGCAGCCTTGGCGATCGTGACGAACAAGCCTTGCTGCGCTTCAGTCGCGGGGCCGAGGAGCAGGCGCGCAAAGCGGCGCAGGCCTTGGGTTATTACCAGCCGCAGATCGACAGTGACGTGAAGGGCGGCGAAAAGCCGCGCCTGGTGCTGAACATCGATCCTGGCGAGCCGATTCGTCTGCGCAACGTCACCATCCGCGTCGACGGGCCTGCCGCCTCCCTCAAATCCTTTCGTGTGCCGAGCAGTGACACGCTCAAGTCCGGCGCCGTGCTCAACCATGGGCGTTATGAAGACGCCAAACGCCTGATCCAGAACCAGGCCTCGCGCTTCGGCTTTTTCAGTGGCCATTTCACCAGCCAGAAACTTTTGGTCGACCCGCGTGCCGGGGTGGCCGACGTTGAATTGATCTACGACAGCGGCCCGCGTTATGCGCTGGGCAAAGTCAGTTTCGAGGGCGATACGCCGTTCGACGAAGACCTGCTGCAACGCATGGTGCCGTTCAAGGCCGGCGATCCGTATGACTCCGAGCTGATCGCCGAACTCAACCGCGACCTGCAATCGAGTGGCTATTTCGAAGGCGTGCGCGTCGATGCGGCGCCGACGGCGGCGAAGAACGATGTGATTCCGGTAGACGTCAAACTCGACACGCGCAAACCACGCACCATGGGCCTGGGCCTCGGTTATTCGACCGATGTCGGCCCACGGATCAAGGCCAACTGGACACGCCACTGGGTCAACCCGCAGGGCGACAGTTACGGCTGGGAAGCCGAATTGTCGGCGCCACGGCAGAACGTCGGGTTGTTCTATGACATCCCGCTCGACCCACCGCTGACCGACAAACTGCGTTGGGCCGGTGGTTATCAATTTGAAAACATCGACGGCTCCGACACCCTGAGCAAGCTGCTGACCTTCGGCCCGGAATGGCACAGTAAGTTGCCCAGCGGCTGGCAGCGAGTGATCTCGCTGAAATGGCAGCGCGAAGAATATGAACTCGGCGACGACTCCGGCCTGAGTACCTTGTTGATGCCCGGCATCAGTTACTCGTACCTGAAAAGCGACAACCGCATCGATCCGCACAACGGCTATCGCCTGACCTTTGAAAGCAAGGTGGCGAAGGAAGGCCTCGGTTCGGACAACAACCTTTTATATGGCACGGCGTTGATCAAAGGCCTGACCACGGTGTTCGACAACCACCGCTTCCTCGGTCGGGTGCAGGTCGGCGGCAGCGCCACCAACGGTTACAACTCGGTACCGCCGTCGCTGCGTTTCTTCGCCGGCGGCGATCAAAGCGTGCGCGGTTACGACTACCAGAGCCTGTCCCCGGAAAACTCCAAGGGCGACCGCATCGGCGGCCGCTACATGGTGGCCGGCAGCGTCGAGTATCAGTACTCGATTGCCGAGAAATGGCGGATCGCGACCTTCGTCGACCAGGGCAACTCCTTCAACAAACTCGAACTGCCGAACCTCAAGACCGGGGTCGGTATCGGTGTGCGCTGGGTCTCGCCGGTGGGGCCGATCCGCCTCGACCTGGCCCACGCGCTGGACGACGACGGCGGCATCCGGCTGCACTTTTCCATGGGGCCTGAGCTGTGAAGCGTGGTTTGAAAATAGCAGCACTGACGCTGCTGGCGTTGCTGTTGTTGATTGTATTGAGCATCAGCGCGGTACTCGGGACGCAGGCCGGCAGCCGTTGGGCGCTGAGCCTGGTGCCGGGTTTGAGCGTGGAGAATTTCCAGGGCCGTCTCGGTGGTCAGTGGAGCGCCGATCATCTGCTGTGGCAGCAGGACAGCAGTCGCGTCGAGCTGAACAAGGCGATTTTTGCCTGGTCGCCGCTGTGCCTGACCCGCATGACCCTGTGCATCGAGCAGCTCAAGGCTGATCAGGTGATTCTGCAATTCCCGCCGAGTGAGGAAACCACCGACAGCGGCCCGATCAAACTGCCGGATCTGCAACTGCCGGTGGCCATCGAACTCGGTGACGTACAAGTCGGCAGCCTGCTGTTCAACGGCAGCGAGCAGCTCAAGGGCCTGCAACTGGCGGCGCACTGGACCGCCCAGGGCATGCAGATCGACAGCGTGAAACTGCAGCGCGACGACCTCAGCCTGAACCTCTCCGGCCTGCTGCAACCGACCGGCAACTGGCCGCTGAACATCGCCGGTGACCTGAGCCTGCCGTCCCCAGGCACTGGCCCATGGACGCTGGCGTTGAAAGTCGAAGGCGATCTGCTGAAAACCCTCAACCTGCACGCCGACAGCCACGGTTACCTCGACGGCCAGTTGAGCGGCGAACTGCAGCCGCTGGCAGAAAACCTGCCGGCCAAGGTGCGCATCACCTCCGAGGCATTCAAACCGAGTGCCGATCTGCCGGACACCCTGCGACTCAATCAACTGGTTTTGACCGGCGAAGGTGACCTGAAAAACGGTTACCAGTTAAACGGCAATGCCACGCTGCCCGCCGATAAAGGCCCGGTGGCGCTGCTGCTCAAAGGCAAGGTCGATGCCAGCGGTGCGCAGATCGCCGGCCTCGACCTGACGGCTAACGACAAACAAAGCCTCAAGCTCACCGGCAGCGTTGACTGGAGCAAGGGCCTCACGGCTCAGGCCAACATCAACTGGCAGGATTTCCCGTGGCATCGGCTGTATAACGAAATCGACGAGCCGCAAGTCGCCTTGCGCACCTTCACCGGCGAAGTCTCCTACACCGACGGTCAGTACCTCGGTAACTTCGCCGCCGACCTCGATGGCCCGGCGGGGGCGTTCAGCCTGAGCAGTCCGTTCAGCGGCAGCCTTAAACAGATCGCGCTGCCGCAATTGAAGATGGAAGCCGGGCAGGGCAAGGCCGAAGGCCATGTCAACCTGAAGTTCGCCGATGGCATCGCCTGGGACACCGCGCTGGATCTGTCTGCGCTGAACCCGGCGTACTGGGTTGCGGAGTTGCCGGGCACCCTGGCCGGGCCGCTGCGCAGCAAAGGCGAAATGAAGAACGAGCGCCTGAGCCTCAGCGCCGACCTCGACCTCAAAGGCAAATTGCGCGGGCAACCGGCAATCCTCCAGGCCAAGGCCGACGGTGCCGGTGAGCAATGGAACCTCAACGCCCTGCAAATCCGCCTCGGCGACAACAGCATCAGCGGCAAGGGCAGCCTGCAACAGAAACTCACCGGCCAGATCGACATCAAACTGACGCGTCTGGCCCAGCTCTGGCCGCAGTTGCGCGGGCAGGTCACGGGTCAGGTCAACGTTGCCGGTACGCTGAAAGCACCGCAAGGCAAACTCGGCCTGCAAGGTTCGCAACTGGCGTTCCAGGACAATCGCCTGCAAAGCCTCAACCTCGATGCCACGCTCGACAGCGCGCAACGGGCGAAGATCGACCTCAAGGGCAGCGGGATTCAGGCCGGCGACACCAACCTCGGCGTGTTGACCGCCAGCGCGCAGGGCGACATCAAGAGTCAGAAACTCAACCTCGACCTGCTCGGGCCGAAGCTGAAACTGGCGCTCGGTCTGGACGGCAATCTGGACAAGGGCAACTGGCGCGGTCGTTTGGCCAGCGGCGATATTCAGGCCGGCGGCCAGGACTGGAAACTGCAGAGCCCGGCCAAACTCGAACGCCTCGCCGACGGCAAGATCAACTTCGGCGCGCATTGCTGGATGTCCGGCAATGCCAGTCTGTGCGGTGAAGATCAGCGCCTGCTGCCGGAGCCGAAACTGCGTTACCACCTCAAGCAGTTCCCGATTGAAAGCCTCGCACAATGGCTACCGAAAGACTTCGCCTGGCAGGGCAAGCTCAACGCCGACCTGCAACTGGACCTGCCGGCCAGCGGCCCCAACGGTGTGGTCAGCGTCGACGCCAGCGGCGGCACCTTGCGCATGAAGGAGAAGGATCAGTGGCTGGACTTCCCGTACCAGACCCTGAAGCTCACCAGCAAACTCACACCGAAGCGCGTCGATACTGAACTCAACTTCGTCGGCGGCAAGCTCGGCGAATTGATGGTGCAGGCACAGCTCAATCCGCTGCCGAAAAACAAACCGCTGAGCGGCTCGTTCCGTCTCTCCGGACTGGACCTGTCGGTGGCGCGGCCGTTTGTGCCGATGGTCGAGAAACTGACCGGGCGCTTGAACGGCAGTGGCACGATTTCCGGCGGACTGCTGGCGCCGCTGGTCAACGGCACGGTGAAACTCAGTGACGGCGAAGTCTCCGGCGCCGAGCTGCCGATGGAACTCAAGGATCTGCAACTGCAAGCAGTGATTGCCGGTGAGTCGGTACGTCTGGACGGCGGCTGGAACAGCGGCAAGACCGGCCAGGGCAGCCTCAATGGCAACGTCGCGTGGGGGCAGGCGCTGATAGTCGATCTGGCGCTCAAGGGCACGCAATTGCCGGTCACCGTCGAGCCCTATGCCAAGCTTGAAGTGGCACCGGACCTGAAGATTTCCATGGCCGGCGATGAGCTGAAGATTGCCGGCAAGGTGCTGGTGCCGCGAGGCGAAATCACCGTGCGTGAACTGCCGCCATCGACGGTAAAGGTTTCCGACGACACGATCATCGTTGGCGCGCAGACCGAAGAGGGCAAACCGCCGCTGGCGATGAAAATGGACATCGACGTGGTGGTCGGCGAAGACAAACTGAGCTTCGCCGGTTTCGGCCTGACCGCCAACCTGCAAGGTCACGTGCACATCGGCGACAACATGGACACCCGTGGCGAGCTGTGGCTCAACGACGGCCGTTACCGCGCCTACGGCCAGCGCCTGAACGTGCGCCGTGCGCGTCTGTTGTTTGCCGGCCCGATCGATCAGCCGTATCTGGACATCGAAGCGATCCGCCAGACCGACGACGTGATCGCCGGTATCCGCCTGAGCGGCAGCGCCGAGCAACCGACCACGCAAATCTTCTCCGAACCGGCCATGAGTCAGGAGCAGGCGTTGTCCTACCTGGTACTGGGGCGTCCGCTGAGCACCAACGGCGAAGACAACAACATGCTCGCGCAAGCGGCGTTGGGCCTGGGCTTGATGGGCAGTTCCGGGGTCACCAGCGGCCTGGCCAAAGACCTGGGGATTCAGGACTTCCAGCTCGACACCCAGGGCAGCGGCAACACCACCAGCGTGGTCGCCAGCGGCAATATTTCCGAGAAACTCAGCCTGCGTTATGGCGTTGGCGTGTTCGAGCCAGCCAACACCATCGCGCTGCGTTACAAGCTGAGCAAGAAGGTATATGTCGAAGCCGCCAGCGGTGTCGCCAGTTCGCTGGATATCTTCTACAAGCGCGATTTCTGAGAACGTGGCCAATAGCCGGGTCGTGACGCTGCGATCCGGTTTTTCCAGGATGTATTAGACTCACCGAACCCTCAAAACCTTGCCGGTTGCGCCTATGGTCCGCTTGAGTATGGTCTTGCTCGGTAACGACTTTGTCCGCAAACGCTGGTCGGCACTGGCGCTGACCGGCATTGTCTGGGGCGCGGCCGGGGTGGCGATCTTCATCGATGCGCTGGATGGCGTTTTGTATTTCCCGCTGCATCTCTTCGGCTATCTGTTGTTGCTCGAAGCGCTGATCCTGCTGCTGGTGCCTGCACCGCAGACCGGGACCGCTGCGGCCCTGCGTAAAGCGCGAGGTCTGGCGTTTCTCTTGCTGGGGCTGCTGATCGTTGACCGGCAACATGCTGCCGGGCTGATTCTGGCGGTGCTGTTTGGCGGGGCTTTCATCGTCGATGGGGTCTTCAGGCTGGCGGCTGCGGTGGTGGTGCGCTTTGTCGGCTGGCAGGTGTCGCTGCTGGCGGGGTTGTTCGAACTCGGCTTTGGCGTGTTTATCCTTGAGCCGTATCCGACGCTATACAAGGGCACGGTGCCGTTCTGCATCGGCATGAGCCTGTTTCTCTCGGGCTGCGCGTTGTTGCGCCAAGCCGTGCGCTTCAGGCACCTGCCGCCGCTGAAAAACCCTGTTGCGCCCAGTGCGCCGGCCAGCAGCGACGCATTGGTCATTCATGTCTGGACCCCCAGCGGCACCGTTGATGACACTCTGGTGCGCAACCGTCTGCTCAATCGCTATATCGCCGCAGTCGATATCAACGGCGTGATCTCGGCTGGCCACGCGGCACTGGAATGTGGCCCGGAGATTTACATCAGCCATTACCCGCTGGACGACATCGATCGTTCGGCGGGGGATTTCGTGCGGTTACTGCGGGCGACGCCGAACAACGATGTCGCCGGGCGGTTTCTGCCTGACTATGCGGGGGAGGTGGCGGACTGGTGCCCGTCTTCGGTTCGGGTCAGTTTTGCTCACTACGACGCCCGGCGGTTGCAGGCGTTCTGGAGCGAATATCGGCAGAACAGCACATACAACCTCACCAGCCGCAACTGCTCGAGTGCCGTCGCTCACAGCCTCGAAGCAGCCCTTGAAGGGGCGATGAATCGCGGGCATTCGAGCATGCTCGATTTCGCCAGAGTGGTCCTCAGCCCCGAGTTCTGGGTGGCGGCGCAGGTGCGTAAACGCGCTGAAGTGATGGCCTGGACGCCCGGTCTGGTGCTCGATTACGCACGGGCGCTGCATGCCGCCATCGAGCCGGCACCGCCGGGCTGGCACAGCATGTATGCGGTGATCAAACGCGCCTGCGGTTATGCAGTGACTGCTTTGCGCGGGCGTGAAGTGCATCCCCTCCAGCCGCCGGCTGTGCATCCTTCCGACAAATCCTGACCGACGTTACACCGAGTCGCTGCCTTCGCGAGCAGGCTCGCTCCCACATTGATCCATGTATGCATGAGATCCCTGTGGGAGCGAGCCTGCTCGCGAAAGCGTCAGTGCGGGCAACACAAAAACCCAGTCCACTGGTCAACTAATTACAAAGCAACCTAACTATTACGTTGACATTCGCTGCCTAGGCAGTAACATCTCGACATACATTCACTGCCTAGGCAGTTATTAGGTGAGCACATGAAGCATTTCACCCCGGACGAATTCAAACATTGCCATCTCGGCCTGTTGCTCGGCCGTGCCGCGCTGCTCAAGGACCGGATCATCGACACCCACATGGAACCCCACGGCATCACCGCTGCGCAGTTCAAGGTGTTGATCATCATGGCCCAGTTCGGCGTCGACACCCCGGCCGAGCTGTGCCGGCATCTGTCGCTGGACAGCGGTTCGATGACACGCATGCTCGATCGTCTGGAGCAGAAAGGTTTCCTGGCTCGCCAACGCAGCGAAGGCGATCGCCGTCAGGTGCAACTCAAGCTCACCGAGCAGGGCCAGCAACTGGCCGATCGCCTGCCCTACATCGGTGCCGATGCAATGAATGAACTGGCCGGCGCCATCTCTCGTGAAGAGCTGAAAACCCTGGAATACATCCTCAAGAAAATCCTGCTGGCAGCCGGTGACCCGATCACTATCCAGCGGTTAGGTGAACACAATGAGCGGTAAAACCTTGCGCAGCAGTCTGACCCTGGTGCTGTCGGCAATGATCCTCGCCGGTTGCGCCAACTACAGCGGCCTCGATACTCAGGGCAAAAATTTCGACGCGAAAAGCCTGAAAGTCGGCCAGTCGCTCAACGGCGTGACCCTGTCGCCGGCCGCGTGGCCAAAAAGCGACTGGTGGACCAGCCTCGGCGATCCACAACTCGACGGTCTGATCCGCGAAGCCCTGCAAGACAGCCCGGACATGCAGATCGCCGAAGCACGCGCGCATCAGGCCAGCGCCGCCGCCTATGCCGCCGATGCCGAGCGCTATCCGACCCTCGACGCCAGCGCCGGCATCAGCCGTTCGCGTCTGGCCAAGGATCAGGACCCACGAGGGCAGGGCGATGCCTACGCCACCGTGCGTAACGTCAGCGCCGGTTTCAATTACAACTTCGACCTGTGGGGCGGCCAGCGTGATGCCTGGGAAGCTGCACTCGGTCAGGCTCGCGCTGCCGAAGTCGACCGTCAGGCCGCGCAATTGACCCTCGCCGCCGACGTGGCCCGGGCCTACAGCGATCTGGGTCAGGCGCACATCGTCTACGACTTGGCCAACGACGACCTCAAGCGCACCAAACAGATGCTTGATCTGAGCCAGCGCCGCTTGAGTGCCGGGATCGACAGCCAGTACCAGTTCCAGCAAACCCAAAGCCTTGAGGCCAGTTCCGAAGCCAGCCTGATCGACGCTGAAAAACGTCTGAACAGCGCGAAAATCGCCTTGGCCGTACTGCTCGGCAAAGGCCCGGATCGCGGCAACGAAATTGCTCGACCGAAAGTTCTGCAAGCCAGCGCCGTGGCGGTGCCCTCGGTATTGCCGGCGGAGCTGCTGGGTCGGCGTCCGGATCTGGTCGCTGCGCGCTGGCGCGTAGAGGCGGCGAGCAAAGACATCGACTCGGCGAAAACCCGCTTCTATCCCAACTTGAACCTCACGGCTTCGGCCGGTGCCGAATCCTTGTTGGGTGACGCGATGTTCGGGTCGGCCAGTCGCTTCTTCAGCATCGCCCCGACCATTTCGGTGCCGATCTTCGACGGCGGGCGCCTGCGCGCCAACCTCGATGCGCGCGACGCCGATTACGATCTGGCGGTGGCGCAGTACAACAAAAGCCTGGTGAAAGCCCTCGGTGATGTCAGCGACACGATCAACCAGTTGCGTGACATCGGCCGGCAGATCGGCGCGCAGCAACACGCCACCGAGATTGCTCAGGATTCTTACAACACCGTCGTCCAGCGTTACGGTTCCGGCATCGGCAACTACCTGGACGTGCTCAGCATCGAGCAGCAATTGCTGCAGGCCCAGCGTCAGCTGGCCAACCTCAATGCCGAGCAGATCGACCTGTCGATTCAACTGATGCAAGCGCTGGGCGGCGGCTTTCAGGGTGAAACCCTGACCGCAGCCAACGCCACCCCAGCCACGTCGCACAACTAATTCAGGTATTTGTCATGGCCACTGCCGAAAACACCCAAACTCAAACCAACACCCCCGACACCGGCAATCCGCGCAAGCGCAAATTCATGCTGCTGGTGCTGGCCGTCGTGGTCCTGCTCGCTGGTGCTGGCGTGTGGGCGTATCACGAATTCATCGGGCGCTTCAACGAAAGCACCGACGACGCCTACGTCAACGGCAACGTCGTGGAGATCACCCCGTTGGTCACCGGCACCGTGGTCAGCATCGGCGCCGACGACGGCGATCTGGTTCACGAAGGGCAGGTGCTGATCAACTTCGACCCGAACGACGCCGAAGTCGGCCTGCAAAGTGCTCAGGCAAAACTGGCGCGTACCGTGCGTCAGGTGCGCGGCCTGTACAGCAACGTCGATGGCATGAAAGCCCAGGTCAACGCGCAACAGGCAGAAGTACAGAAAGCACAGGACAACTACAACCGCCGGAAAAACCTCGCTGCTGGCGGGGCGATTTCCCAGGAAGAACTGTCCCACGCCCGCGACGACCTGACCTCGGCGCAAAACGCCCTGGCCAACGCCAGGCAGCAACTGAAAACCACCAGCGCGCTGGTCGATGACACCGTGGTTTCGTCGCACCCGGACGTGATGTCGGCCGCTGCCGATCTGCGTCAGGCGTACCTGACCAATGCCCGCAGCACCCTGATCGCGCCGGTCACCGGTTACGTCGCCAAACGCACCGTGCAACTCGGTCAGCGTGTGCAGCCGGGCACCGCGCTGATGGCGGTGATTCCGCTGGATCAACTGTGGATCGATGCCAACTTCAAGGAAACCCAATTGCGTGACATGCGCATCGGCCAACCGGTGGACATCGAGTCCGACATCTACGGTAGCAGCGTGAAGTACAGCGGCACCGTCGACAGCCTCGGCGCCGGTACCGGCAGCGCGTTCGCCCTGTTGCCGGCGCAGAACGCCACCGGTAACTGGATCAAAATCGTGCAGCGTGTGCCGGTGCGGATTCACATCAACGCCGAAGAACTGGCCAAGCACCCGCTACGGGTCGGCCTGTCGACCAATGTTGAAGTGAACCTGCACGACCAGAGTGGCCCGGTGCTGGCGCAGCAACCGCCGCAAAAGGCCTCGTTCAGCACCAACGTCTACGACCGCCAACTGGCTGAAGCCGACGCGATGATTGCGCAACTGATCCACGACAACAGCGCTGCGGTGAGCAAGACCGCGCAACGCTGACCTGCACTGACCTTGTAGGAGTGAGCCTGCTCGCGATAGCGGTGTATCAGTCGAGAAAATTGGGTCTGACACACCGCTATCGCGAGCAGGCTCACTCCTACAGGGCTGCGGCGACCATCAGGTTTCATAGGATTCACAATGAGCAATAACGCCTCTTTCACGCCGCCCAGCCTGTTGCTCAGCACCATCGGCCTGTCGCTGGCGACGTTCATGCAAGTGCTCGACACCACCATCGCCAACGTGGCGCTGCCGACCATTTCCGGCAACCTCGGGGTGAGTTCGGAGCAGGGCACCTGGGTGATCACTTCGTTTGCCGTGAGTAACGCCATCGCGCTGCCGCTGACCGGCTGGCTCAGTCGGCGTTTCGGCGAGGTGAAGCTGTTTCTCTGGGCCACCATCCTGTTTGTGCTGGCCTCGTTTCTCTGCGGTATCTCCACCTCGATGCCGGAACTGATCGGCTTCCGTGTGCTGCAAGGCCTGGTGGCCGGGCCGCTGTACCCGATGACGCAGACGCTGTTGATTGCCGTGTACCCCCCCGCGAGACGCGGCATGGCCCTGGCGTTGCTGGCGATGGTCACGGTGGTCGCGCCAATTGCAGGTCCCATTCTCGGTGGCTGGATCACTGACAGCTACAGCTGGCCGTGGATCTTCTTCATCAACGTACCGATCGGCATCTTTGCGGTGATGGTGGTGCGCTCGCAACTGGCCAAGCGCCCGGTGGAGACCAGTCACCAACCGATGGACTACGTCGGTCTGATCACGCTGATCATCGGCGTCGGCGCGTTGCAGGTGATCCTCGACAAGGGCAATGACCTGGACTGGTTCGAGTCGAACTTCATCATCATCGGCGCGGCGATTTCCGTAATCGCCCTGGCAGTGTTCGTCATCTGGGAAATGACCGATCAGCACCCGGTGGTGAATCTGCGCCTGTTCGCGCACCGCAACTTTCGCATCGGCACGCTGGTGCTGGTGTTGGGTTACGCCGGTTTCTTCGGCATCAACCTGATCCTGCCGCAGTGGCTGCAAACCCAGATGGGTTACACCGCGACCTGGGCCGGTCTGGCGGTGGCGCCGATCGGGATTCTGCCGGTGTTGCTGTCGCCGTTTGTCGGCAAGTACGCGAACAAGTTCGACCTGCGCCTGCTGGCTGGTCTGGCGTTCCTGGCGATTGGCCTGAGCTGCTTCATGCGCGCCGAGTTCACCAACGAGGTGGACTTCCAGCACATCGCCCTGGTGCAGCTGTTCATGGGGATTGGCGTGGCGCTGTTCTTCATGCCGACCCTGAGCATCCTGATGTCCGACCTGCCGCCAAGCCAGATCGCCGACGGCGCAGGCCTGGCAACCTTCCTGCGCACCTTGGGCGGCAGCTTTGCGGCATCGTTGACCACATGGATCTGGATCCGCCGCGCCGATCAGCATCATGCGTACATGAGCGAAAGCATCAGTACCTTCGAACCGGCGACCCGCGAGACCTTGAACCATTTAGGCGGCGCGAGCCAATCGGCGTACGCGCAGATGGATCAGATCCTCACCAGTCAGGCGTACATGCTCTCCACCGTGGATTACTTCACGTTGTTGGGCTGGGGCTTTATGGGGCTGATTCTGATTGTGTGGCTGGCGAAGCCGCCGTTTGCGGCGAAGGCCGGGCCGGCCGCCAGCGGTCATTGATCAGAACGCGGTCAAACTGTAGGAGTGAGCCTGCTCGCGATATCGGTATCACATTCAACATCTTCGTTGACTGGTACACCGCTATCGCGAGCAGGCTCACTCCTACAGTGGTTTGTGTTTGACTTTTAGATTGCGTGAGCGGGCAGGGCCGGCGGCGGAGCAAAGTCGAACGGTGCCAGGGCATACCCGTTCTCATCGACCTGCAACGCCCAACCCTGACGATCCCAGTCCCCCAGCACAATCCGCTTCGCCGCCTGCTCGCCGAGCTGCAGCTTGTGGATCGCCGGGCGATGGGTGTGGCCGTGAATCAGGGTTTTCACCGCGTATTGCTGCATGATCCGCGGAATCTCTTCCGGCGTGACATCGACGATGTCATTGGCCTTCATCCGCGTCTGCGCGCGGCTTTCGCTGCGCAGCTTGCGCGCCAGTTTGTGGCGGGTGCTCAGCGGCAGGTGGCGCAGGATGAACAAGGTGATCGGGTTGCGCAGGTAGCGGCGCAACTTCATGTAGCCCACGTCGCGGGTGCACAGGCTGTCGCCGTGCATCAGCAGCACCGGCTCGCCATAGAACTGCACGACACTCGGGTCCTTCAACAGCGTGCAGCCGGCTTCTTTGCAGAAGGCCTTGCCGAGCAGGAAGTCGCGATTGCCGTGCATCAGAAAGATCGCCGTGCCGCTGTCGCTCAAATGGCGCAGGGCCTGGCAGATGGAACGCTGGAAGGGCGTCATGGCGTCGTCGCCAATCCACGCCTCGAAAAAATCGCCAAGGATATACAACGCACTCGCCGAGCGGGCGCGTCCGGCGAGCAAATCCAGAAACGCCCGGGTAATGTCCGGGCGCTCCTCTTCCAGATGCAGGTCTGAAATCAGCAATATCACGCTTCGATGATCTCGGCTTTCTCGATGATCACGTCGTCTTTCGGCACGTCCTGGTGACCGGCCTTGGAAGTGGTGGCAACGCCTTCGATCTTGTCGACCACGTCGGTACCGGCAACCACTTTACCGAACACGGCATAACCCCAGCCCTGAGCGGTCTTGGCGGTGTGGTTGAGGAAGCTGTTGTTGGTGGCGTTGATGAAGAACTGCGCCGAGGCCGAATGCGGGTCCATGGTGCGGGCCATGGCAACGGTGTACTTCTCGTTCTTCAGACCGTTGTCAGCTTCGTTCTGAATGCTTGGGCTCTTGTCTTTCTTTTCCTGCATGCCAGGCTCGAAACCGCCGCCCTGGATCATGAAGCCCTTGATCACGCGGTGGAACACTACGTTCTCGTAGTGACCTTTCTTGACGTATTCGATGAAGTTGGCAGCGGTGATTGGCGCTTTTTCCGCGTCCAGTTCGATGACGATGTCGCCGTAGTTGGTGGTCAGTTTGACTTGAGTCATGATCGCTACTCTTTATAAGGAATTCGTGGTTCTGGGACATTCAGCCCCACAACCGGTTCAGCCTGCTTCGGCCAAGGAGCGCAGTTTAGCGTGACAGGCGCGAATTTCGAGGCTGTTTTTCCAAAACCCGGCGATTAAATGCGCTCCTTTATAGGCCGCGCTCTGTCAGCCCCTTGACAGCATCGGCTATGATAGCGGCTTTGTTTTGTCTGGCCCCCTTTGCGGCCGCGCACATGTAAGTCAAGGATCCTATGAGCAAGCCCACTGTCGACCCTACCTCGAATGCCAAGTCCGGCCCTGCCGTGCCGGTCAATTTCCTGCGGCCGATCATCCAGGCAGACCTGGACTCGGGCAAGCACACCCAGATCGTCACCCGTTTTCCGCCTGAGCCTAACGGCTACCTGCACATCGGCCACGCCAAGTCGATCTGCGTGAACTTCGGCCTGGCCCAGGAGTTCGGCGGCGTCACGCACCTGCGTTTCGACGACACCAACCCGGCCAAGGAAGACCAGGAATACATCGACGCGATCGAAAGCGACGTCAAATGGCTGGGCTTCGAGTGGTCCGGCGAAGTGCGCTACGCCTCGCAGTATTTCGACCAGTTGCACGATTGGGCCATCGAGCTGATCAAGGCCGGCAAGGCCTACGTCGACGACCTGACCCCTGAACAGGCCAAGGAATACCGTGGCAGCCTGACCGAGCCTGGCAAGAACAGCCCGTTCCGCGACCGTTCGGTAGAAGAGAACCTCGACTGGTTCGCGCGCATGCGTGCCGGTGAGTTCCCGGACGGCGCCCGCGTGCTGCGCGCGAAGATCGACATGGCCTCGCCGAACATGAACCTGCGCGACCCGATCATGTATCGCATCCGCCACGCTCATCACCATCAGACTGGTGACAAGTGGTGCATCTACCCGAACTATGACTTCACCCACGGTCAGTCGGACGCCATCGAAGGCATCACCCACTCGATCTGCACCCTGGAATTCGAAAGCCATCGTCCGCTGTACGAGTGGTTCCTGGAAAACCTGCCGGTGCCGGCCAACCCGCGCCAGTACGAGTTCAGCCGCCTGAACCTGAACTACACCATCACCAGCAAGCGCAAGCTCAAGCAACTGGTCGATGAAAAGCACGTCAATGGCTGGGACGACCCGCGCATGTCGACGCTGTCCGGCTTCCGTCGCCGTGGCTACACGCCGGCGTCGATCCGCAACTTCTGCGACATGATCGGCACCAACCGGTCCGACGGCGTGGTCGATTTCGGCATGCTCGAGTTCAGCATCCGTCAGGACCTGGACGCCAACGCGCCGCGCGCCATGTGCGTGCTGCGTCCGTTGAAAGTGGTGATCACCAACTACCCGGAAGGTCAGGTCGAAAACCTCGAACTGCCGCGTCATCCGCAGAAAGAAGAACTCGGCGTGCGCCAGCTGCCGTTCGCCCGTGAGATCTACATCGACCGCGATGACTTCATGGAAGAACCGCCAAAGGGCTACAAGCGCCTGGAGCCGAACGGCGAAGTGCGTCTGCGTGGCAGCTACGTGATCCGTGCCGACGAAGCGATCAAGGACGCCGACGGCAACATCGTCGAGCTGCGTTGCTCGTACGACCCGGACACCCTCGGCAAGAACCCTGAAGGCCGCAAGGTCAAAGGCGTGATCCACTGGGTGCCGGCCGCTGCCAGCATCGAGTGCGAAGTGCGTCTGTACGATCGCCTGTTCCGTTCTCCGAACCCGGAGAAGGCCGAAGACAGCGCGAGTTTCCTCGACAACATCAACCCTGACTCACTGCAAGTGCTGACCGGTTGTCGTGCTGAGCCATCGCTTGGCAATGCACAGCCGGAAGACCGTTTCCAGTTCGAGCGCGAAGGCTACTTCGTCGCCGACATCAAGGACTCGAAACCAGGTCAGCCGGTATTCAACCGTACCGTGACCCTGCGTGATTCGTGGGGCCAGTGATTTAGCGTCAAGGAAATATAAAGTGCTGACGATCTACAACACGCTCACCAAGAGCAAAGAAGTCTTCAAGCCGCTGGATGGCAACAAGGTGCGCATGTACGTGTGCGGCATGACCGTGTACGACTACTGCCACCTCGGCCACGGCCGCAGCATGGTCGCGTTCGACCTGGTGACCCGCTGGTTGCGGTTCAGCGGTTACGACCTGACCTACGTGCGCAACATCACCGACATCGACGACAAGATCATCAATCGTGCCCGCGAGAACGGTGAGTCGTTCGACGCGCTGACCGAGCGCATGATCGCGGCGATGCACGAAGACGAAGCGCGCCTGAACATCAAGAAGCCGGACATGGAGCCGCGCGCCACGGATCACATTCCGGGCATGCACGCGATGATCCAGACCCTGATCGACAAGGGCTTCGCCTACGCCCCGGGCAATGGCGACGTGTACTACCGCGTCGCCAAGTTCATGGGCTACGGCAAGCTGTCGCGCAAGAAGATCGAAGACCTGCGCATCGGTGCACGCATCGAAGTCGACGAGTCGAAAGAAGATCCGCTGGACTTCGTCCTGTGGAAAGCCGCCAAACCGGGCGAGCCGAGCTGGGAATCGCCGTGGGGCGCCGGGCGTCCGGGCTGGCACATCGAGTGCTCGGTGATGTCCACCTGCTGCCTCGGTGAAACCTTCGACATTCATGGCGGCGGCAGCGACCTCGAGTTCCCGCACCACGAAAACGAAATCGCCCAGAGCGAAGCGGCCACCGGCAAGACCTACGCCAACGCGTGGATGCATTGCGGCATGATCCGTATCAATGGCGAGAAGATGTCCAAGTCCTTGAACAACTTCTTCACCATTCGTGACGTGCTCGACAAGTACCACCCGGAAGTCGTGCGTTACCTGCTGGTGTCGAGCCACTACCGCAGCGCGATCAACTACTCGGAAGACAACCTCAAGGACGCCAAGGGCGCACTCGAGCGTTTCTACCACGCGTTGAAAGGCCTGCCGAGCGTTGCTCCGGCTGGCGGCGAAGCCTTCGTCGAGCGTTTCACCACGGTGATGAACGACGACTTCGGCACGCCGGAAGCCTGCGCGGTGCTGTTCGAGATGGTGCGTGAGATCAACCGTCTGCGCGACAGCGATCTCGACGCGGCGGCCGGTCTGGCGGCACGTCTGAAAGAACTGGCGAGCGTGCTGGGCGTGTTGCAGCTGGAAGCCGATGACTTCCTGCAAGCGGGCGCCGAAGGGCGTGTCGATGCGGCTGAAGTCGACGCGCTGATTGCTGCACGTCTGGCGGCACGCGCTGGCAAAGACTGGGCCGAATCCGACCGCATCCGCGACCAGCTCACCGCCATGGGCGTGGTGCTGGAAGATGGCAAGGGTGGTACGACCTGGCGTCTGGCTGACTGATTGCTTGATCTGCTATAAAACAAAACCCGCCTTGTGCGGGTTTTTGTTTCTGCGCATGGCTTAATTACTGCAGTGCCAGGGCTGATGCCTTCGCGAGCAGGCTCGCTCCCACAGTGGATCTTTGCGCGACACACATCCCCTGTGGGAGCGAGCCTGCTCGCGATTGACTGCGCAGCAGTCAGCTCTCCGCCTGACGCAAGCGCTTGTAGAGCGTATTGCGGCTGACCCCAAGCCTGCGTGCCAGATGCGAAATATTCCCCCCGGCTGCTTTCAACTCCCGGTTCAACGCTTCCACATCATTCAGATCCAGCCCCAGCGGCTGCACGCTCTCCACCGGCTCCATCTCCAGATCGACAAAAAAGTCATCCGGCAAATGCTCCGGCCGCACTGGCTGCTCCTCGGCCATTGCCAGTGCCACCTGCATCACGCTGCTGACCTGACGTAAATTGCCCGGCCACGGGTGCCGCTCGAACAGCTCCAGCACTTCGCGGCTGAGTCCGGCCCATTGCGTCGGTTCGCGATGCTGCTCCCACAGGCGTTTGAACAGCGCCTCTTTATCACTGCGCTCTCTGAGCGGCGGCAGTTCCAGTGTCAAACCGCCAATTCGGTAGTACAAGTCCTCACGAAATCGGCCCAATTGCACTTGCTCGCGTAAAGAGCGGTTGGTCGCCGAGATGATCCGCAGATCCACCGCGAACAATTCGCTGCTGCCTACCGGTTGCACGCAACGCTCCTGCAATACCCGCAACAACCGCGCCTGAGTGGGCAGCGGCATGTCGCCGATTTCGTCGAGGAAGAGAGTGCCTTTGTCGGCTTTGCGGATCAGGCCGATGCTGCCTTTCTGGTTGGCGCCGGTGAACGCGCCTTTTTCATAGCCGAACAGTTCTGATTCCACCAGTTCGGCGGGGATCGCCGCGCAGTTGACGGCGATAAATGCCTGTTTGCTGCGCGAGCTGGCCTGGTGCAGGGCTTTGACGAAGACTTCCTTGCCGACCCCGGTTTCGCCGTGGATCAGCAGTGGGATGTCTTTTTCCAGCAGGCGTTCGGCCTGACGCACGGCTTTCTCGACGCGGCTGTCGCCAAAGTGCAGGGAATTGAGGCTGATCGTACCCGGCAGTTTGGTCGGCGCAGTTTTAGGCTCGGCAAATATCCGGGGCTGAACCGCTGCCTGTTTCGGCCGCTTCAGCAAACACTGAAAACGGTTGCGCCCGGAGGTCTGCAGGGCGAACGGCGACCCCTCCGGCTGATTGATCAACTCCAGCAGCGATACGTTGAACAGACTCTCGACACTGACCCGCGACAGGCGCACGCCGAGCAGATTGTCCGCCCGGCGATTAGCCGACAGCACCTGCCCGCTCTCGTCGAAAATCAACAAACCAGCCCACTGACTGTCGAGGTTGTTCAACCCGGTGTTGAACGTCAGTTGAAAGTGCTGGCCGTGGAACAGGTTGAGGATCAGCCGGTTCTCCACGGTCTGGCTCATCATCTTGACCATGCCCAGCGTGTGCGAGGGCGGCAGGTAACTGTCGCTGGACACGTCGAGCACGGCGATAACCTTGCGCTCGGCATCGAAAATCGGCGCGGCGGAACCGGTCATGAAACGGTTGGCTTTCAGAAAGTGTTCATCGTGCTCGATGTGCACCGCCTGTTCGCAGGCCAGCGCGGTGCCGATCGCATTGGTGCCACTGCAGCGTTCCATCCAGCTCGCCCCGGCGCTAAACCCTCGGGCCAGGTTCGGCTCGATAAAGCGCTGAGTGCCCCACGAGGTCAGCACCTGACCCTGATGGTCGGCGAGCATGATCAGGCAATTGGAGTTGCTGAGGATGTTCTCGTAGTACGGCAGCACTTCCTGATGGGTGGTCTGCACCAGCGCGTGGTGACGGTCGAGCAGCTGCGCGATCCCGGCGGCGGGCAATTGATCGAAGGCCGGGGCGCTCTGGTGGTCAAGGCCGAAGGCGCGGCAACGTTGCCAGGAGGTCTGGACAATAGCGTCGTGGGACAGCGGCGGGGCAGGTGCGGCCATGGTGGTGGGCCTCTGAAGGGCATTTTATTGTTGTTATGGCACTGCTTTCAAAACCAACACAGATCAAAACTGTGGGAGCGGGCTTGCTCGCGAAAGCGGTATATCAGACACATTTACATCGACTGACACACCGCCTTCGCGAGCAAGCCCGCTCCCACATTGGATTTTCATCGTTCACAGAATTTGGGCAAAAAGCGTTCATAGAGTGTTGTTCACTATTGTTCATTGTCAATCGCCCAACTGTTCAAATGTGTTCAGCAATGAACGCCCGATCCCCGCGTTTTCAGCCCTTTTCACGACAAATCAACCACTTGCCATTTCTGGCACGAATGTCGCTCTGCTGCACAGGTCGCTTGACTCCAATAATAAAAAGGCCGAGCCATGTCACTCACCCTGGAGCACGTCAGCCGCACCGTCGAGGGCCAGACCTGGATCGACGATGCCTGCCTGAAATTCGAACCCGGATCTTTCAACGTTCTGCTCGGCCGCACGCTGTCCGGCAAGACCAGCCTGATGCGCCTGATGGCAGGCCTGGACAAGCCCGACAGTGGCCGGATCCTGATGAACGGCGTCGACGTCACCCAGCGCCCGGTGCGCCTGCGCAACGTGTCGATGGTTTATCAGCAGTTCATCAATTACCCGACCATGACCGTGTTCGAGAACATCGCCTCGCCGCTGCGTCAGGCCGGTGTTTCCAAAGAAATCATTCATAGCAAAGTGCTGGAAACCGCGAAGATGCTGCGCATCGAGAAGTTCCTGCAGCGCTATCCGCTGGAGCTGTCCGGCGGTCAGCAGCAGCGCACGGCGATGGCCCGGGCGCTGGTCAAGGACGCCGAGCTGATCCTGTTCGACGAGCCACTGGTCAACCTCGACTACAAGCTGCGCGAAGAACTGCGCCAGGAAATGCGCGAGCTGTTCAAGCTGCGCCACACCATTGCGATCTACGCCACCACCGAACCCAACGAAGCGTTGGCGCTGGGCGGCACCACGACGATTCTGCACGAGGGCCGGGTGATCCAGAGCGGCCCGTCGACCTCGGTTTACCACCAGCCGCAAACCGTGCTGGCGGCGGAGCTGTTCTCCGAACCGCCGATCAACCTGATGCCCGGGCGCATTGCCGGCAACGAAGTCAGCTTCGCCAATTTCGTGCACTTTCCGCTGAACGTCGACCTGCGTCCTGTAGGCGAGGGCGAGTTTCGCTTTGGCGTGCGCCCCAGCCATATCTCGCTGGTGCCGAGCAACGATGACGATCTGGAGCTGGCGGTGACCGTCGAAGTGGCGGAAATCAGCGGCTCGGAAACCTTCCTGCACGTGCGCAACGAGCATTTCCTGCTGGTGCTGCACCTGCCGGGCGTTCACGAATACGACGTTGATGCGCCGATCCGCATCTACATCCCGACTCACAAACTGTTCGTGTTCGATGCGCAGGGCCGTCTGGTGCAGGCACCGGGCCAACGTGTCGCGAGGGTTGCCTGATGGCCGAAATCCGTTTGCAGCACCTCGCCCACAGCTACAGCAAAACCCCGAGCGGGCCTGACGATTACGCGATCCGCGAGATGGACCACATTTGGGAGCAGGGCGGCGCGTATGCCTTGCTCGGCCCTTCGGGTTGCGGCAAGTCGACCTTGCTCAACATCATTTCCGGCCTGCTCAGCCCCTCGCAAGGGCATGTGTTGTTCGATGGCAAAGCGGTCAACGACCTGACCCCGGAGAAGCGCAACATCGCTCAGGTGTTCCAGTTCCCGGTGGTCTACGACACCATGACCGTGTTCGATAACCTGGCATTCCCCCTGCGCAATCAGGGCATGGCCGAGGCGAAAGTGCACAGCAAGGTGCAGGAAATCGCCGAAGTCCTCGACCTGCAAAATCTGCTGAGCAAGAAGGCGCGCAACCTCACCGCTGACGAAAAACAGAAAGTCTCCATGGGCCGTGGTCTGGTGCGCGACGATGTCTCGGCGATTCTCTTCGACGAACCGCTGACGGTGATCGACCCGCATCTGAAATGGAAGCTGCGACGCAAGCTCAAGCAGATCCACGAGCAGTTCAACATCACCATGGTCTACGTCACCCACGATCAGCTCGAAGCTTCGACCTTCGCCGACAAGATCGCGGTGATGTACGGCGGACAGATCGTGCAGTTCGGTACGCCACGGGAATTGTTCGAGCGGCCGAGCCATACCTTTGTCGGCTACTTCATCGGCAGCCCCGGCATGAACCTGATCGAAGTGCAGCCGCAGCCTGGCGGGGTCGGTTTCGCCTCGACCCACCTGCCGTTGTCCGACGCCTTGCAGCGGCATATCGAACACGGTCAGTGGAAAAATCTGAAGGTCGGCATCCGCCCGGAGTTCATCCATGTCTGGGACGAGCCGTTTGACGAGGCGATGCAGGCGCGGGTGGTCCACGTCGAAGACCTCGGCACCTACAAGATCCTCACCCTCGACCTCGATGGCGCGCCGCTGAAGGTGCGTCTGGCCGAAGACAAACCGGTACCGCAGGGCAAAGCGTACATCAGTTTTCCGGCGCAGTGGCTGATGGTTTATGCCGATGAGTTTCTGCTCGAAGCCGACGACGAGGTGCAGCCATGAACAAGGTGCAGAACAACAAGGCCTGGTGGCTGGTGTTGCCGGTATTTCTGCTGGTGGCGTTCAGTGCGGTGATCCCGATGATGACCGTGGTCAACTATTCGGTGCAGGACATTTTCGACCAGTCCAGCCGCTACTTCGTCGGCGCCGACTGGTACAAACAGGTGCTGCTCGATCCGCGTCTGCATGACTCGTTGCTGCGTCAGTTCATTTATTCGGCGTGCGTGCTGTTGATCGAAATTCCGTTGGGTATCGCCGTCGCCCTGACCATGCCGACCAAGGGCCGCTGGTCATCAGTGGTGCTGATCATTCTGGCGATTCCGCTGCTGATCCCATGGAACGTGGTCGGCACCATCTGGCAGATCTTCGGCCGCGCCGATATCGGTCTGCTCGGCTCGAGCCTGAATGCGCTGGGCATCAGCTACAACTACGCGGCCAACACCATGGACGCCTGGGTCACGGTGCTGGTGATGGACGTCTGGCACTGGACTTCGCTGGTGGCGTTGCTGTGTTTCTCCGGGCTGCGGGCGATTCCCGACGTGTATTACCAGGCGGCGCGGATCGACCGCGCCTCGGCGTGGGCAGTGTTCCGCCATATTCAGTTGCCGAAGCTGAAGAGCGTGCTGCTGATCGCGGTGATGCTGCGTTTCATGGACAGTTTCATGATCTACACCGAGCCGTTCGTGCTCACCGGCGGCGGGCCGGGCAATGCCACGACTTTCCTCAGTCAGACGTTGACCCAGATGGCCGTCGGCCAATTCGATCTGGGGCCGGCAGCGGCGTTTTCGCTGGTGTACTTCCTGATCATCCTGCTGGTTTCGTGGCTGTTCTACACCGCCATGACCCATTCCGACGCCAACCGCTGAGGGCCCGGCCATGAGCAAAAGAAAGCTTGTTCCGTTGCTGGTGTACATCCTGTTCCTGTTGGTGCCGATCTACTGGCTGTTGAACATGTCGTTCAAGAGCAACACCGAAATCCTCGGCGGGTTGACCCTGTTCCCCCAGGATTTCACCTGGCACAACTACAAGGTGATTTTCACCGACCCGAGCTGGTACACCGGTTATCTCAATTCGCTGTATTACGTCAGCCTGAACACGGTGATCTCGCTGAGTGTGGCGTTGCCGGCGGCCTATGCGTTTTCGCGCTATCGCTTCCTTGGCGACAAGCACCTGTTCTTCTGGCTGCTGACCAACCGCATGGCGCCACCGGCGGTGTTTCTGTTGCCGTTCTTTCAGTTGTATTCGTCGATTGGCCTGTTCGATACGCACATCGCTGTGGCCTTGGCGCATTGCCTGTTCAACGTGCCGCTGGCGGTGTGGATTCTGGAGGGCTTCATGTCTGGCGTGCCCAAGGAAATCGACGAAACCGCTTACATCGACGGCTACAGCTTTCCCAAGTTCTTCGTGAAGATTTTCATCCCGCTGATCGGCTCGGGCATCGGCGTCACGGCGTTCTTCTGCTTCATGTTTTCCTGGGTCGAACTGCTGCTGGCGCGCACGCTGACCTCGGTCAACGCCAAACCTATTGCCGCGGTGATGACACGCACGGTGTCGGCCTCGGGCATCGACTGGGGCGTGCTGGCGGCGGCGGGGGTGCTGACCATCCTGCCGGGCATGCTGGTGATCTGGTTTGTTCGCAACCACGTGGCCAAGGGCTTTGCCCTGGGTCGGGTCTGAGGAACGCATGATGGAATGGATGAGCTGGACCACCCCCACGGCGGGGTTCTTTATCGCCATCGGCCTGTTGCTGGTGGGCATGACCACCTGGGAATTGCGCTCGCCGAGCATCCTGCGGCGCGGTTTTCTGCCGATTGCCACCTCCCGTGGCGATCGCTTGTTCATCGGTCTTCTCGGCAGCGCCTACCTGCATCTGCTGGTAATCGGCGTCACCGACTGGAGCATCTGGGTAGCGTCCGCGCTGTCTCTGGTGTGGCTGTTGGTTGTGATGCGCTGGGGCTAGTCGAGTCGCTCGGCAATCCTGCTCCGTAACTCAAACTGGAGGTCTCTATGTTCGACAAAAACAATAAGCTGCGACATAGCATTTCATTGGCAGCCATGCTGGCACTCAGCGGTTTGAGCGCATCTGCCTGGGCCGATGCCTACGAAGACGCGGCGAAAAAATGGATCGGCAGTGAATTCAAGCCGTCGACCCTGACGGCCGATCAGCAGCTCGAAGAATTGAAGTGGTTCATCAAGGCCGCCGAGCCGTTTCGCGGCATGGAAATCAAAGTGGTTTCCGAGACCCTGACCACCCACGAATACGAGTCCAAGGTGCTGGCCAAGGCCTTCACCGAAATCACCGGGATCAAGCTCACCCACGACCTGCTGCAAGAAGGCGACGTGGTGGAAAAAATGCAGACGGTGATGCAGTCGGACAAGAACATCTACGACGGCTGGGTCAACGACTCGGACCTGATCGGTACGCACTTTCGCTACGGCAAAACCGAATCGATCACCGACCTGATGGCCAACGAAGGCAAGAACTTCACCTCGCCGACCCTCGACATCAAGGACTTCATCGGCATCTCGTTCACCACCGCGCCGGATGGCAAGATCTATCAATTGCCCGATCAGCAGTTCGCCAACCTGTACTGGTTCCGCGCCGACTGGTTCGAACGCGCCGATCTGAAAGCCAAATTCAAGGAAAAGTACGGCTACGAATTGGGCGTGCCGGTGAACTGGTCGGCCTATGAAGACATCGCCAAATTCTTCAGCGAAGACGTCAAGGAAATCGACGGTAAACGCGTCTACGGTCACATGGACTACGGCAAGAAAGACCCGTCGCTGGGCTGGCGCTTCACCGATGCCTGGTTCTCCATGGCCGGTGGCGGCGACAAGGGTTTGCCCAACGGTCTGCCGGTGGACGAGTGGGGGATTCGCGTCGAGGACTGCCACCCGGTCGGTTCCAGCGTGACCCGCGGCGGCGACACCAACGGCCCGGCGGCGGTGTTCGCCACGCAGAAATACGTCGACTGGCTCAAGGCCTACGCGCCACCGGAAGCGGCGGGCATGACCTTCTCCGAGTCCGGCCCGGTGCCGTCCCAAGGCAACATCGCCCAGCAGATCTTCTGGTACACCGCGTTCACCGCCGACATGACCAAACCGGGCCTGCCGGTGGTCAACGCCGACGGCACGCCGAAATGGCGCATGGCGCCGTCGCCGCGCGGGCCGTATTGGGAAGAGGGCATGAAGCTCGGCTATCAGGACGTGGGTTCGTGGACGTTCATGAAGTCCACGCCTGAGAAACAGAAGCTCGCGGCGTGGCTGTACGCGCAGTTCGTCACTTCGAAAACCGTGTCGCTGAAGAAAACCATTGTCGGCCTGACGCCGATCCGCGAGTCGGATATCAACTCGCAGGCGATGACCGATCTGGCGCCGAAACTCGGTGGCCTGGTCGAGTTCTACCGCAGTCCGGCCCGCGTGCAATGGACCCCGACCGGAACCAACGTGCCGGACTATCCGCGCCTGGCGCAATTGTGGTGGAGCCACATCGCCGAAGCGGCCAGCGGCGAGAAGACTCCGCAACAGGCGCTGGACGGCCTGGCCAAGGATCAGGACGCAATCATGTCGCGCCTCGAACGCTCCAAGGCGCAAGCAGTATGCGCCCCGAAAATGAACCCGGAGCGCGACGCACAGTACTGGTTCGACCAGCCAGGCGCACCAAAACCGAAACTGGCCAACGAGAAGCCGAAGGGCGAGACCGTGAGCTACAACGAACTGCTGAAATCGTGGGCGGATGCGCGCAAGTGATGGTTGATGTGTGAAAGGCAAACGGCACCGTAAGGTGCCGTTTTTTTGTTGCCTGATCTACCGCTTTCGCGAGCAAGCTCGCTCCCACAGGTTTTGGCGGCGTCCACATATTTTGTGAATGACTACTGTCCCTGTGGGAGCTTGCCTGCAAGCGATGGGGCCATGGGTGTCACCGCAGGAAAACCGAGGCGGAATACGGTCATGACGCCGGGCAAGCTCTTCACCTCCGCCACGCCCTGATGCAGGCTCATGATCGAGCGCACGATCGCCAGTCCCAGCCCGGTGCTGCCCTGTGAGCGCGAGCGGGCGCTGTCGACGCGGTAGAAGCGGTCGAACAGGTGCGGCAGGTGCTGCGCCTCGATGCCGGCGCCGGGATTGCTCACCAGCAGTGAAGCCTGCGTTGCGCCTTGCTCGATCAGCAAGGTGATGGTTTTGCCGTTCGGGCAATGACGCAGCGCATTCGACAGCAGATTGGAAATCGCCCGCTGGATCATCAGCCGATCGCCCAACACCGATGCGCTGCCAACAACATTCAAATGAATCTGCTTGTCCTGCGCCGCCAGCGAAAACATCTCCGCAACCTTCGCCGCTTCCGCCTCCAGCGGCACCGTTTCAAATGGCGCCAGTGCCGACGGATGACTGACCTGCGCCAGAAACAGCATGTCCGAAACAATCCGCGCCACGCGCTCCAGCTCTTCGGTGCAGGACACCAGCACATCCTGGTATTCCTCACTCGTGCGCTCGCGAGACAGCGTCACTTGGGCCTTGCCCATCAGGTTGTTGATCGGCGTGCGCAACTCATGCGCCAGGTCATCTGAGAACTGCGACAACTGCTGCACCCCGGCATCCAGCCGATGCAGCATGAAGTTGATGCCCTGCGCCAGTTCGCTCAACTCCTGCGGCATGTTCACCACCGACAGCCGATGCTCCAGATCCTGCGTCGAGACCCTCGCCGCCACTTTGCGAAACTCGCGCAGCGGCGCCAGTCCACGCTGCACCGCGCCCCACGCCGTCAGGCCGATGAACACCAGCAACAGCGGCAAGGCAATCAGCGTCGAGCGCAGATAGGCGCTGAGCAGCGCCTGATCATGCGCGTTGTCCATCGACAACAGCACCGGCACGCTGCTGCCGTCCTTGAGCCGAATCAGCTTCGACGCGGTAAGGAACTTCGCGCCCTCGTCATCGATGCTGTCGCTATAGGCCAATTGTTCGGTGGTGTCTCGCACTGCGCGCAATTCGGCGCGTGGATCCTTGAGTCCAGAGCCGGATTTGAGCAGCGGCGTACGCAGGTTCGAACGGTCATAAATCGTCAGCGTCAGGTTGTCATGGCCCATGACCTGATCAAGCAGAATGTGCGGCTTGCCACTGACTTCGTTGGCGTCGATGTACAGCGACAGGCTGTGTTCCACCTGCGCCATCTTCTTTTGCAGGCTGTCGCGGGACAGCGCATTCAGCTCATGGGTCAGGGCGAAATAGGCGAGGATCGCCAGGAATACCACCAACAGCGCGCCGAGAATACTTACCGTCAGACCGAGACGCATCGACAGGCTGGCCGGCTTCATTCCCGCGCCTCCAGCACGTAGCCGACACCGCGCAGGGTGTGAATCAGCTTGTTGTCGAACGGGTCATCGATCTTCGCCCGCAAGCGCCGGATCGACACTTCGACCACGTTGGTGTCGCAGTCGAAATTCATGTCCCACACCAGCGAGATGATCTGCGTACGGGTCAGCACCTCGCCGGACTGGCGCATCAACAAGTGCAGCAGGGCGAATTCCTTGGTGGTCAGGTCGATGCGCTGCGCACCCCGAAACGCCCGATGCCGGCCCGGATCCAGTTCCAGATCAGCGACTTTCAACACCTGCGGCACTGGTATGTTTTCGCTGCGGCGCATCAGGGTGCGGACCCGCGCCAGCAGTTCGGGAAACTCGAACGGCTTGACCAGGTAGTCGTCGGCGCCCAGGTCCAGACCGCGAATCTTGTCCGCCAGCCGCCCGCGCGCGGTGAGCATCATTACCCGCGTCGAGTGGGTGCGGCGCAGTTGCTCCAGCACACCCCAGCCGTCCAGTTCCGGCAAGTTCACGTCGAGAATGATCAGGTCATAGGCCTGCTGTTGTGCCAGATGCAATCCATCGGCACCGGTGGCGGCGTGGTCAACGATATAACCACTTTCGGTCAAACCCTGATGCAAGTATTCGGCAGCTTTAAGCTCGTCCTCGACGACAAGGATTCGCATGATCTATCACCACTTTTATTTGAGGGATATTTAATTAAGGTGGCCGGGAAAGTTATGGTTTTTGTAAGGGATCCGGACGTAGTTCAATCACTGAATGACAAGCACGGTAAAGGCTGTAGTGGCTACAGGGTCAATCGCGGAGGCCTTTAAAACGGCCATCCGCGACAGCCTGTCGCAGCCTGGAAGCGTCAGTAGACATCTATTGCATTCAGGCAAGTACTGTTCGGCAGATAACTACCGAGTATTTGTTTCCATGTATTGCGGCAAAGCCGATTGCACTTCGCATCCTAGAACAAAACAACTTTGCTGAACCGTGGATAACGGATTTGTAATGTTCCAGTCACCTTGTCGATAAGTTCAAAACCCTAACGTGGCGGCATCGAAAAATCCTGAATTAAAGGAAGTCCTCCATTGCCCGGTTTAATCGAACTGACGGCGCGATCACGCCTGAACAAAACCGCCAGCGGCCTCTTGTTGCTGGCGTGCAGCAGCCTGGCCAGCGCATCGACCCTGACACTGGATCAGGCGCTGCAAAGTGCCTTCGCCGGTAACCCCGATCTCGCTGCCGCGCAATGGGAAATCGGTATTGCCGAGGGCGATCGCCAGCAGGCTGGTCTGATCCCCAATCCCGAGGTGTCGTGGGAGGCCGAAGACACCCGGCGCAACTCGCGCACCACCACGGTGATGCTCAGTCAGCCGATTGAACTGGGCGGCAAACGCGGCGCGCGCATCGATGTCGCCAGCCGCGCGCAGGACGCCGCCGGCATCGAGCTGGAGCGCAAGCGCAATGCCTTGCGCGCCGATGTGATTCAAGCGTTCAACAGCGCGCAAACCGCGCAGCAACGCGTGCAGCTGACGCGCCAGTCGCTGCAACTAGCCGAGCACGGCTTGCGCGTGGCCCAAGGGCGGATCGAGGCCGGTAAATCGTCGCCGGTCGAAGGTACGCGAGCACAGGTGCAGCTCTCGGAAGTGCGCCTGGAGGTGAGCCGCGCCGAGCGCGATCAGGCCAACGCCTATCAGCAACTGGCGCAAGTCATGGGCGCACCGTTGCCGACCTCGACCAACGTCCAGGCCGCCACGCAAACCCTCGCCACGCTGCCGCCGCCCGGCCGTTTGCTCGAGCGTCTGAACCAGACTGCCGAGCTGCGTCTGGCGAAACTGCAGATCGATCAGCGCGAAGCCTCGTTGGGCCTGGAAAAGTCCCAACGCATTCCCGACCTGACCGTGAGCATCGGCAGCCAGTACAGCGAAACCGAGCGCGAACGGGTCAACGTGGTCGGGCTGTCGATGCCGATTCCGCTGTTCAATCGCAATCAGGGCAACGTGCTCGCCGCCGCACGCCGCACCGATCAGGCGCGGGATCTGCGCAACGCCACCGAGCTGCGTTTGCGCACCGAAGTCCAGACCAGCCTTGAGCAATGGCAGACCGCCAACGGCGAAGTCAACGCGTTCAACCAGACCATCCTGCCCGCCGCACAAAGCGCAGTGGACAGCGCCACGCGCGGTTTCGAAATGGGCAAGTTCGGTTTCCTCGACGTACTCGATGCCCAACGCACCCTGATCGCCGCGCGCAGCCAATACATCCAGGCCGTCAGCGAGGCGACCGACGCCCGCGTGCGCCTCGAACGGATCTTCGGCGACCTCAGCGTCAGCCCTTGAATTTCATTTTCAGACAACTGCGCGATGGCACGGCGCAGAGGAGTTTCCATGGATAAAAAACTGATGGTGGTCGCGGTGGCGACCTTGGCGCTAGGCATTGGCCTCGGTTCGATGTGGCCGGCCAATTCAACTATCGACGCGCATGCCGATGAGGCTTCCGAGCATGCCGATCACGCCGAGGAGGGTGCTGCCGCCGAAAGCGAACATGCCGAAGAAGGCCACATCGAATTGAGCACCGAGCAGATCGCGGCGGCGGGCATTCAACTGGCCGAGGCGCGGGCGCAGAGCATCAGTCTCGGCCTGTCGTTTCCCGGCGAAGTGCGCCTCGACGAGGACCGCACGGCACACGTCGTGCCGCGCGTGCCGGGGGTGGTCGAGTCGGTGGCAGTCAACCTCGGGCAACCGGTGAAAAAGGGTCAGTTGCTGGCGGTGATTGCCAGTCAGCAGATCTCCGATCAGCGCAGTGAACAGGCCGCCGCACAACGGCGTCTGGCCTTGGCGCGCACCACTTACGAGCGCGAGAAAAAGCTCTGGCAGGACAAGATCTCCGCCGAACAGGATTTCCTCCAGGCCAAGCAGGCGTTGGAAGAGGCGGAAATCGCCATGAACAACGCCCGGCAGAAAATCAGCGTACTCAGCGGCAGCGTGGTCGCCACCGGCGGCAATCGCTACGAACTGCGCGCGCCGTTCGACGGTGTGGTGGTGGAAAAACACCTGACGCCGGGCGAGGTGGTCGATGAAACCACCGCGGCTTTCACCCTCTCGGATCTGTCGCGGGTGTGGGTCACGTTCGGTGTCTCGCCCAAGGATCTGACCAAAGTGCAGGTGGGCAAACCGGTGACTGTCAGCGCGCCTGAGTTAAAGGCCGAAGTGACTGGCAGCGTGGCGTACGTCGGCAGCCTGCTCGGCGAACAAACGCGCACCGCGACCGTGCGCGTGACCCTGGAAAACCCGCAGGGCTCATGGCGTCCGGGGCTGTTCGTCACCGCACTGGTCGCCACCGAGAGCCGCCAGGCCAAAGTCGCCGTACCGGAAACCGCGATCCAGACCGTCGAGGACAAACCCACGGTGTTCGTGCGTACCGACGACGGCTTCAAGGCGCAGGCGGTGGAACTGGGCAGCCGTGCCGCCGGCCACGTGGAAGTCACTCAAGGGCTGGAACCGGGCGTGCAAGTCGCCAGCGCCGGCAGCTTCGTCCTCAAGTCGGAGCTGGGCAAAGCCTCAGCCGAGCACAGTCATTAATTCTGGAAGGTCCCCATGTTCGAACGCCTGATCCAGTTTGCCATCGAGCAGCGCATCATCGTGCTGCTCGCCGTTCTGCTCATGGCCGGCCTCGGCATCGCCAGTTATCAGAAACTGCCGATCGACGCCGTGCCCGACATCACCAACGTCCAGGTGCAGATCAACACCGGCGCCGCCGGGTTCTCACCGCTGGAAACCGAGCAGCGCATCACTTTCCCGATTGAAACCGCGATGGCCGGTTTGCCGGCGCTGGAGCAGACCCGCTCGCTGTCGCGCTCCGGGCTGTCGCAGGTCACGGTAATCTTCAAGGACGGCACCGACCTGTTCTTCGCCCGCCAACTGGTCAACGAGCGTCTGCAGATTGCCAAGGAGCAATTGCCCGAAGGCGCCGAAGCGCTGATGGGACCGATCTCCACCGGCCTCGGTGAAATCTTTCTGTGGACGGTCGAGGCGCAGGAGGCCGCGTTGAAGGACGACGGCACTGCCTACACGCCGACCGATCTGCGGGTGATTCAGGACTGGATCATCAAACCGCAATTGCGCAACGTGCCGGGCGTCGCCGAGATCAACACCATTGGTGGTTTCGCCAAGGAATACCAGATCGCGCCGGACCCGAAACGCCTCGCCGCGTACAAGCTAACCCTCACCGATCTGATCACCGCGCTAGAGCGCAACAACGCCAACGTCGGCGCCGGGTACATCGAGCGCAGCGGCGAGCAGTTGCTGATCCGCGCGCCGGGGCAAGTGGCGAGCACCGAGGATATCGCCAACATCGTCATGGCCAATGTCGATGGCACGCCGATCCGGGTGAAGAACGTCGCCACCGTGGAAATCGGCCGTGAGTTGCGCAGCGGTGCAGCCACCGAAAACGGTCGCGAAGTGGTGCTGGGTACGGTGTTCATGTTGATCGGCGAGAACAGCCGCACCGTTTCGCAAGCGGTGGCCAGCAAGCTGGAACAGATCAATAAATCCCTGCCGCAAGGCGTGATCGCGGTGCCGGTGTACGACCGCACGCACCTGGTCGACAAAGCCATCGCCACGGTGAAAAAGAACCTGATCGAAGGCGCGATTCTGGTGATCGCGATTCTGTTCCTGTTCCTCGGCAACATCCGCGCCGCGCTGATTACGGCGATGGTGATTCCGCTGTCGATGCTGTTCACCTTCACTGGCATGTTCAGCAACAAAGTCAGCGCCAACCTGATGAGCCTCGGCGCGCTGGACTTCGGCATCATCGTCGACGGTGCGGTGGTGATCGTCGAAAACACCCTGCGCCGGTTGGCTCACGCACAGCAGCATCACGGCCGTTTGCTGACTCGTGCCGAGCGTTTCAAGGAAGTGTTCGCGGCGGCGAAAGAGGCGCGCCGACCGCTGATTTTCGGCCAGTTGATCATCATGGTGGTGTACCTGCCGATCTTCGCCCTGAGCGGCGTCGAAGGGAAAATGTTCCACCCGATGGCGTTCACCGTGGTCATCGCGCTGCTCGGTGCGATGCTGCTGTCGGTGACCTTTGTGCCGGCAGCGATTGCGCTGTTCGTCACCGGTAAGGTCAAGGAAGAAGAGGGCGTGGTGATGCGCGGTGCACGTCGGGTGTATGCGCCGGCGCTGGCCTGGGTCATGGCCCATCGCACGGTGGCCGTGGGCGTGGCGTTGGGCGTGATCGTGCTCAGCGGCGCGCTCACCAGCCGCATGGGCAGCGAGTTTGTACCGAGCCTCAGTGAGGGGGATTTTGCCCTGCAAGCGCTGCGCGTGCCGGGCACCAGCCTGACGCAATCGGTGGATATGCAGCAGCGCCTGGAAACGCTGATCCTGGCCAAAGTGCCGGAGGTTGAACGGGTGTTCGCCCGCACCGGTACGGCGGAAATCGCCTCCGATCCGATGCCGCCGAACATCTCTGACAGCTACGTGATGCTCAAGCCGAAGGACCAATGGCCAGACCCGAAAAAGTCCCGCGAAACCCTGATGGCCGAGTTGCAACAAGCCGCCGCGACGTTGCCGGGCAGCAACTATGAACTGTCGCAGCCGATCCAGTTGCGCTTCAACGAACTGATCTCCGGTGTGCGCAGCGATGTCGCGGTGAAGGTGTTCGGCGATGACATGGACGTGCTCAACGCCACGGCAGCGAAGATCGCGGCGGCGATGCAAAAGGTCAACGGCGCCTCTGAAGTAAAGGTCGAGCAGACCACCGGGTTGCCGGTGCTGACCATCAACATCGACCGCGACAAGGCGGCGCGTTATGGCCTCAACGTTGGCGATGTGCAGGACACCATCGCTGTGGCAGTGGGCGGGCGTCAGGCCGGCACCTTGTACGAAGGCGATCGGCGCTTCGACATGGTGGTGCGGTTGTCCGATGCCATGCGCAAGGACATCGACGGCTTGTCGGCGTTGCTGATTCCGGTGCCGGCGCTGAGCGGTGCGGCGAATCAGATCGGTTTTATCGCGCTGAAGGACGTCGCCAGCCTTGATCTGGTGCTCGGGCCGAACCAGGTCAGCCGCGAAAACGGCAAGCGTCTGGTGATCGTCAGCGCAAACGTGCGCGGGCGGGATATCGGCTCGTTCGTCAGCGAGGCCGGTGCGCTGATCGAGCGCGAGGTGCAGGTGCCGGCCGGATACTGGACCAGTTGGGGCGGGCAGTTCGAGCAACTGCAGTCGGCGGCCAAGCGCTTGCAGATCGTGGTGCCGGTGGCGCTGCTGCTGGTGTTCGGCTTGCTGTTCATGATGTTCAACAATCTGAAGGACGGGTTGCTGGTGTTTACCGGGATTCCGTTTGCGTTGACCGGTGGGGTGATGGCGCTGTGGCTGCGGGATATTCCGTTGTCGATTTCGGCGGGCGTGGGGTTTATCGCGTTGTCCGGGGTGGCGGTGCTCAACGGTTTGGTGATGATCGCGTTCATTCGCAATTTGCGCGAGGAAGGGCGCTCACTGACGGAGGCAATCAACGTCGGCGCGCTGACGCGCTTGCGGCCGGTGTTGATGACCGCGCTGGTGGCGTCGCTGGGGTTTATTCCGATGGCGCTGGCAACCGGCACCGGCGCCGAGGTGCAGCGGCCACTGGCAACCGTGGTGATCGGCGGGATTCTGTCCTCGACGATCCTCACGCTTCTGATATTGCCCGCGCTGTACCAGATCGCCCATCGCCGGGATGAGGACACCGTACCGTCTGAATAGGTGATCCCTTGTGGGAGCGGGCTTGCTCGCGAAGAGGCCGTGTCAGTCGACATCAATGTTGGATGACACACCGCTTTCGCGAGCAAGCCCGCTCCCACATGGGTTCCGTGCACTGATCCGGCAGATAACGGATATGTAATTCCCCCGCCACCGTCACGAAAGGTGCGCCTTGTTACCTTGATCCCGTCAGTTACTTAAACGAGGAATCAACCATGAAATTCGTCCAGATCAGCACCTTCGCAGCCGCTCTGATGTTGTCGTCCCTGGCCATGGCCGAAGGCGGTGGTGACCGCACGTTCGACCGGATGATGACCGCCAATGATCGCGCCGTGGAGCTGTTCGTGGCCAAGGAACAGGCCCGCGACCCGGTCGTCGTCAACGAGAAGAAAGACGCCAGCACCAAAGACCTGTAAGCCCGGCGCACTGGAACAAGCCCGTTGTCGTGTGCCGATGCCGGGCTTTTTTACGGAGGAGTAAACATGCAGTTGATCAAATGGATGACCTTCGCCGGCGTCATGGCGATGTCGGTAAATGCACTGGCTGAAGGCGGCGGCGATCGCACTTTCGAACGTGCTTTCAGCGCCAACGCCAAAGCCATGGCGCAATACGCGGCTGAGCGCGGCAAAGCGGCGCCGGTGGTCAAGGAATACGAATACGGCATGAAGCTCGACGTGGTGAAAATCGTCAGCGTGGTGAAGCCGCAGCCGGCTTGCTCGGTGGTGCCGACGGCGATGACCTACGAGGACTCGCAAGGGCAACTCAATACGCTCAAGTACAGCGTGGCAGGCGTGTGCCGCAATAGCGGTGGCTGATGAGCCAGACGTTTTGTATTTCAAACCCGGGTCGCAATGCGCTGCTGAGGATTGCGCAGGTGGTCATGCTTGGCGAATTGGCGGTGAGCAAGGCACTGGATAACGTCGAAGCCAGCGCATAACCCTGTGGGAGCGGGCTTGCTCGCGAAAGCGGTGTGTCATTCAGCACTGATGTTGACTGACATGGCCCCTTCGCGAGCAAGCCCGCTCCCACGGTTTTCTGCGGCGTGATTTCGGAAAGGCATAAAAAAGGCGCCCCGAAGGGCGCCAAAAAATTCACCTATGACCAAAGGAGCAAGGAGCTTCTAAAGGTGAATGGTATTGCTCGGGAAACTCAGAGAATCGCCAACGGATACTCGACGATCACCCGCACTTCATCCAGATCCGACTCGAACGCCGTGGCGCGGGTAGTGGCTTGGCGCAAGCGCAGTGACAGGTCTTTCATCGAGCCGCTTTGCACCACGTATTTGACTTCGATATCACGCTCCCAACGTTTCTGATCGGTCAGCGGATTGCCCTCGGCATCGCGGCGCATGTACACGGCGTTGGCGTTGGAATAGTCGGCGTCGGTGCCACGTGCGTAACGGGTCATGAACGACAGACCGGGTACGCCGTAAGTGCTCATGTCGAGGTCATAACGCACCATCCACGAACGTTCTTTCGGCGAGTTGAAGTCGCTGTACTGGATCGAGTTGTCGAGGAAGATCGAGTCGGACTGGCGCAGGTAATCGAAGTCGTCGTTGCCGTTGTTGCGCTGGTGGGAGAGGGCAACGGAGTGCGCACCGAGTTTCACGCCGACGCGGCCGCTCCAGATGTTGTTGTCGAACTGGCCAAGCAGTTGCTTGCCTTCGTCGACCGCCTTGTAATAGTTCAGGCCGCCGAACAGCGACAGCTCGTCCGCCAGCGGATAGGTCCAAGCGGTGCCGGCGTAATACTGATTCCAGGCATCCTTGAGGCGACTGGAGTACAGGCTGAAACTGAGGTTCTTGTTCAGCACGTAGTCGCCCCCGCCATGAGCGATCCACGGCGAATTGACCGGACCGGCGTAGAACGTGGCGAAATTTTCGCGCATGTCGCTGGACACCGGTTGGCTCATCGCATGCAAACGACCGCCCTGAATCGACAGACCGTCGATACTGGTGTTGGTCGCCGTCACACCGCGAAAGCTTTCCGGCAGCAGGCGCGAATCACCTGCGGCTACCACCGGGTTGGCCGGGAACACATCACCGACCTTGACCACGGTATCGAAGGCCCGCACTTTGGCGGCGCCACCGACCTTGGTGTACTCATCCCGCGCCTGGCCGTCACGGTTGACCGGCAACACATCGAACGAACTGCGCCCGCCGTTGCGGCCATCACCGGTGTCGAGTTTCAAACCGATCATGGCAAACGCATCCACCCCGACCCCAACGGTGCCTTGAGTGAAGCCGGATTCGAACTTGCTGATCACCGCATGCGCCCAGGCTTCGGAATAACCGTTGCCGGTGGGGCTGGACTGGCCGTTGCGATGATCACGATTGAAGTAGAAGTTGCGGTTGAGCACCGTCAGGCTGCTGCCTTCGACAAAGCCTTCGGGCTTGTCTTCTGCAAACACCATGGACGGCCCGGAGCCGACCACCACCGCTAAAGCGGCCATTGACATTTTTGTATTGTTAACCATCAAACACTCCTTGGGGTCGGCAGAACGGGAACGTGCGTCGGCGTGGTTTTATTGTTCGGCGGGGCAGGGCCCGCCGGCATTGGTCGCCGGGTCACATCGTTGCAAGCTGCGGATAACGCCAAGGTGATGGGGGAATTACAATTTCGTCATGTGGCTGGAATCAAAACCCCGTGTCAGGTCAGGGCTGCGAGTTGTTCGATTGTCTGTGGAAAACGCTCGACCAGACGGATCAGGGTTGTGGCCTGAGCATTGGGCGTAGCTCGTCCTTGCTCCCAGTTCTCGAGCGTTCGCGTATTGGTGCGTAGATACATCGCGAATACTGACCGGGAGAGATTAAGTTGCTGACGGATGGCTACCACTTCCTCAGCAGTGATCGGCATCAGTTTTGGCAGCTGAACCTTGTGGGTACGCAAGGTGATTTTGCCTTGGCGTTCATCGGCCAGTGCTTCCAGTCCATCCATCAGTTCGGAAAAAATGTCACGTTTCATAGTGGCTTCTCGCGTTGAGTTCTCTATCCAGTGTTTTTCTGAAAAGCTTTTTCTGGGCAGGCGTCAAATCGTCCTGCTCGTTTTTGTTGAAGACGGTAAAGAGCCAGAACTGATCGAAGCCTGACCACCAGTAATAAATCACTCGTAATCCGCTGCGCTTGCCTTTCCCTCTTCGTTGGTCGCTGAAGCGAATTTTACGAAGCCCGCCTGTGTCCTCGATGAGATCGCCCGCTTCCGGATTTTTCAGCAACTCCAATTGAAAGCTGCGAAACAGATCGTCATCCAGATAGTCGTCTCGGTGCTTCTGAAACACAGGCAATTCGATAAATAGAGCATCCATGTTCTGTACGTTACCTACGTATAGTGTTGTCTCGATAATCGAATCGGTCAAGGCTTCCTGGCCTTGCTTTTCGTCCCTTTTTCAACGGTAGACGCCGGTCGTAAAAACACCTGTAGGACGAATCGACGAGTGTGGTGAGAACGTTCGATTGAGTAGAGAGGAGGCTTAGCAATTGACGTGTCGGAACAATCCGCAGCACTATCGCCCCATGACTGTCCAACTTCGAATGAACATGATGTGCTTCTCCATGACCGCTTCCGGCGGGCCATGAGGTCATACGTGTTTGTCATTTGACGTGTTACCCAAAGCCCCGCCAGCAATGGACGGGGCTTTTTCATGCCCCGTCCGCACATACCTCATGGAGAGAGAAATGTTCGACATCAGAAGAGCTACCCCGGACGATGCCCAGATTGCCTTCGATATCCGGCGACTAGCGATTCGGCATCAGTGCATCGGTGCCTATAGCGAGCAGCAAATGCTCGATTGGACCAAAGGAGCGGCCGAAGACGGCTACGACACGCTGATGGAGAGACATTTCTATCTGGGCTGCATCGAGGGTGAAGCCGTAGCGACCGGCATGCTCGATCTGGATTACCGTGAAATCGGCGCGATCTTCATTCGCCCGGATTTCATGCAGCGTGGGCTGGGCAAGCGTGTTCTGTACTTTCTCGAAGATTTGGCGCGGGATCTCGGGCTGACCGAGGTGTGTCTGGACGCAACGTTGAACGCTGCCGATTTTTACCGGCGCTGCGGTTACGTCGGGGAGGAGAGCGCGGTTTATCAATCACCTTCGGGTCTGCAACTGGCGTGTGTACCGATGGTGAAGAAACTGTGATGCCATTGTGGCGAGGGAGCAAGCTCCCTCGCCACAGGTTATTTGTTGCTACATAGAATCCGTAAAACAAAAACGGCACCCGAAGGTGCCGTTTCCGTTTCCAGCCAGCCGAATATCAGCCCGCCAGACCCGCCTGCTGAACCAGAGTCAGCAATGGCTGCGGGTACACACCGAGGAAGAACGCGACCACGGCGATGGCCAGCAGCATTACGCCGCCTGCCTTCTGTTCCCAGTGCAGCTGGGCGTCGTGGCGGCGCAGGTTCGGTTCGATCAGGTACAGGGTGACCATCACACGCAGGTAGTAGAACACGCCGATGGCGCTGCCCAGTACCAGCGAACCGACCAGCCACCATTGATGCGACTGGACACCGGTGGCGATGATGTAGAACTTGCCGATGAAGCCGGCAGTCAGCGGGATACCGGCCAGCGACAGCATCATCACGGTCAGTACCGCGGTCAGGTACGGACGGCGCCAGAACAGGCCGCGGTACTCGTACAGCGCGTCGGCGTCACGGCCGTTGTACGGCGAGGACATCAGGGTGATCACGCCGAACGCGCCGAGGCTGGTGATCACATAAGTCACCAGATACACGCCGATGGCTTCCACCGCCAGACCCTTGCTCGCCACCAGGGCGATCAGCAGGTAGCCGAAATGCGCGATGGACGAGTAACCGAGCAGACGCTTGAGGTTGCTCTGGGTCAGGGCCAGCAGGTTACCGAACAGGATCGAGGCGACGGCGATCACGCTCAGTACGTCGCTCAGCACGCCACTGCTCGCGGCAGGGGAGATCTGGAACAGACGCACCATCACCGCGAACACGGCAACCTTCGACGCCGTGGCGAGGAACGCGGCGACCGGTGCCGGAGCACCTTCGTACACGTCCGGCGTCCACAGGTGGAACGGTACCAGCGACAGCTTGAACGCCAGACCGATCAGCATCATGCCCAGACCCAGCTGCGCCAGCGAGCTCGGCAGGTTGGTGGTGGCCAGCGCCTGACCGATACCGACGAAGCTCAGGGTGCCGGCGTCAGCGTAGAGCAGGGCCATACCGAACAACAGGAACGCGGAACCGGCGGCCGACAGCACCATGTACTTGATGCCGGCTTCCAGCGAACGCTTGTTGAAGAAGGCGTAAGCCACCAGACCGTAGACCGGCACCGACAGCAGTTCCAGACCGATGAACAAACCGGCCAGGTGCTGCGCGCTGACCAGAACCAGACCACCGGCGGCGGCCATCAGGATCAGCAGGTACAGTTCTTCACGGTTGCCCGGGTAACCCGAACCGCCATCGCCGAGGTAGGCGTGGGCGAGGGTTACACAGGCGAGGGTGGCGACCAGGATCAGCGCCATGTACAGGCAGGCGAAGGTGTCGACTTGCAGCAACGGGGTCACGGCCAGAGGCGCGACTTTCAGGGCTGGCAGGATCGACAGCAGGGCCAGGTTCAGACCGGCGACCGAGATCAGGAAGGTCTGCGAGTGGTTGCGGCGCCAGGCGATTGCCAGCATCACCACGATAATGGTGAGGCTGGTGATCAACAGTGGCGCTAGCGCAATAAAGTGTTGAATCGTGAATTCCATAGCGCTCTTACCGGGCCGAAGCGAGTTGAGTGAAGGCGGTGCCGAGCCACTGCTGCACGCCATGCATCGTGGCGGCGGAAGTGTCGAGGAACGGTTGCGGGTAGACGCCGAGGTAAATCAGCAGCGCCGCAAGGCCCAGCACCATGGTCAGTTCGCGACCGTCCATGCCGTGCAGGATCGAATCCGATTTCGACGGACCGAAGTAGGCACGGTGGATCATGATCAGCGAGTAGACCGAACCGAACACCAGGCCGGAGGTGGCAATCGCGGTGATCCATGGCGCACTGGCGAACGTACCGATCAGGATCAGGAACTCGCCGACGAAGTTACCGGTACCCGGCAGACCCAGCGAAGCGGCGGCGAAGAACAGGCTGATCGCCGGCAGGTAGGCGATACGCGACCACAGACCGCCCATCTCACGCATGTCACGGGTGTGCAGACGCTCATACAGCTGACCGCTGAGGATAAACAGTGCCGCGGCCGACAGACCATGCGCCAGCATCTGGATCACGGCGCCCTGCAGCGCCAGTTGGCTGCCGGAGTAGATGCCGATCAACACGAAGCCCATGTGGGAAACGGACGAGAAGGCGATCAGACGCTTGATGTCGGTTTGCGCGAACGCGAGGAACGCACCGTAGAAGATCCCGATCAGACCGAGGGTCATGGCGATCGGCGCGAACTCGGCCGAAGCATTCGGGAACAGCGGCAGGGCGAAACGCAGCAGACCGTAGGCAGCGGTTTTCAGCAGGATACCGGCGAGGTCGACGGAACCGGCAGTCGGCGCCTGGGCGTGCGCGTCAGGCAACCACGAGTGGAACGGTACGACTGGCAGCTTGACCGCGAAGGCGATGAAGAAGCCGAGCATCAGAATGTACTCGGTGGTCATCGACATCTTGGTCTTCAACAGGTCGGCGTAGTTGAAGGTAATCACGCCAGTGTTGTTGAAGTTGACCAGCACCAGACCGAGGATCGCCACCAGCATGATCAGGCCGGAAGCCTGAGTGAAGATGAAGAACTTGGTCGCTGCGTAGATCCGGGTTTTCTTGCCGTCCGAAGAACTGTGACCCCAGAGCGCGATGAGGAAGTACATCGGCACCAGCATCATTTCCCAGAAGAAGAAGAACATGAACAGGTCGAGGGCGAGGAACACGCCGACAACGCCGCCCAGGATCCACATCAGGTTCAGGTGGAAGAAGCCAACGTGACGTTGAATCTCTTTCCACGAGCAGAGTACCGAGAGGATACCCAGCAGGCCGGTCAGCAGGATCATCAACAGCGACAGGCCGTCGAGGGCCAGGTGCACGTTGATGCCGAAGCGCTGGATCCAGACGTGCTTGAACTCAAGCGCCCAGGTCGGATCGGCGCCAGGCGCCGGAGCAAATGAATAGTCACCGTGGGCCCACAGCCAGAGGCCGAGGGCGAGTTCCAGGGTCATGGTCAACAGCGCAATCCAGCGGGGGAGGGTAGCGCCGAAGCGCTCACCCATCCAGCACAGCAGGCCGCCGATGAAGGGGATCAGGATTAGCCAAGGCAGAATCATGACGGGCTCGTTTCCTTTCGCAAATTCGCAAGGTTCATATCAGACCGCTACCAGCACGATGGCGCCGATTACCAGCACGGCACCAGCAGCCATCGAGGCGGCATACCAACGCAGTTGACCGGTCTCGGTGCGGCTCAGGGCGGTGTGACCGCCTTTGGCCATACGCGGGATCAGACCGATGGTCTGGTCGAGCGGGTCTCTGCGCAGTACATGGCTGATCGCAAGGTACGGCTTGACGAACAGTTTGTCGTAGATCCAGTCGAAGCCCCAGGCAGCGAACCACCAGGCCGAAAGGAAACGCCCGATGCCGCTGTTGGCGATCGCCGTCACGAAGCGACGCTTGCCGAGGAACAGCAGGGCCGCCAGCAGGATACCGGCCAGGGCGATGGCGCCCGAGGCGATTTCCAGACTGTGCTTGGCTTCGCCACCGGCATGGCCAACGCTTTCCGGCAGTACGCCGTGCAGCGGTGGGACGATCATGGCGCCGACGAAAGTCGACAGCACGATCAGCACCGACAGTGGCAGCCAGTGCGAGATGCCGTGACCGGCGTGGGCTTCAGTCTTGGCTTCACCGTGGAACGTGATGAAGATCAGGCGGAAGGTGTACAGCGAAGTCATGAACGCGCCGACCAGACCTGCGTAAAGCAGACCGTGGTTGCCGCTGGCGAACGCTTCCCAAAGGATTTCGTCCTTGGAGTAGAAGCCTGCGGTGACCAGTGGCAGGGCGGCCAGTGCAGCACCACCGACGATGAAGCTGGCGTAGGCCAGTGGCAGTTTTTTCCACAGACCGCCCATCTTGAAGATGTTCTGCTCGTGGTGGCAGGCAACGATCACCGCACCGGAAGCAAGGAACAGCAGGGCCTTGAAGAAGGCGTGGGTCATCAGGTGGAAAATCGCGCCATCCCAGGCACCCACGCCCAGCGCCAGGAACATGTAGCCGATCTGGCTCATGGTCGAGTAGGCGAGGATACGTTTGATGTCGGTTTGTACCAGTGCGGCGAAACCTGCGAGAACCAGCGTCACACCGCCAACGATGCCGACCAGGTGGAGGATTTCCGGCGCCAGGGTGAACAGACCGTGGGTACGGGCGATCAGGTAGACACCGGCAGTTACCATGGTTGCAGCGTGGATCAGTGCCGACACCGGGGTCGGGCCCGCCATCGCGTCCGCGAGCCAGGTTTGCAGTGGCAGTTGCGCCGATTTACCGACCGCACCACCCAGCAGCATCAGGGTCGCCAGGGTGATCCAGAAGTCGCCGACCTGGAATTTCTGCGGTGCCAGCACCAGCAGTTCCTGGATGTTCAGCGTGCCCACTTGCTGGAACAGGATGAACAGGCCGATGGCCATGAACACGTCGCCGATCCGGGTCACGATGAAGGCCTTGAGTGCGGCGTTACCGTTGTTGCGGTTGCTGTAGTAGAAACCGATCAACAGGTACGAGCACAGGCCCACGCCTTCCCAGCCGAAGTACAGGAATAACAGGTTATCGCCGAGTACCAGGAACAGCATGCTGGCGATAAACAGGTTGGTGTACGAGAAGAAGCGCGAGTAACCCGCTTCGCCGCGCATGTACCAGGACGCGAACAGGTGGATCAAGAAGCCTACGCCCACCACCACGCCGAGCATGGTGATCGACAGGCCATCGATGTAGAGGGCGAAGTCAGGCTTGAAGCCTTCGACCGCCATCCACTTCCACAGCACCAGGGTGTAGTGACCGCCTTCGGGCGGCGCGACGTTGAATTGCCAGATGACGTAGGCGGCGACAATCGCCGACAGGCCGATGGAACCCACGCCGATCAGCGCCGAGAGGTTTTCCGACCAGCGTCCACGGGAGAACGACAGCAGCAGGAAACCGATCAGAGGGAATACAAAAGTCAGAAAGATTAGGTTCATCCGCGCATCTCACTGGCAGCGTCGATATCGAGCGTGTGGAAGCGGCGATACAGTTGCAGCAGGATCGCCAGGCCAATACTGGCCTCGGCGGCTGCCAGGCTGATCACCAGGATGAACATGATCTGTCCATCCGGTTGCGCCCAGCGGGCGCCCGCAACGATGAAGGCCAGGGCAGAGGCGTTCATCATCACTTCCAGACTCATCAACACGAACAAAATGTTGCGGCGGACCATCAGGCCGACCAGACCAAGGCAGAACAGGATGCCGGCAACGGCCAATCCATGTTCGAGAGGGATAGCAGGCATGTCTTACTCCTTCGCCTCGTTACGGCCCAAATGGAACGCCGTGACGGCTGCAGCGAGCAGCAGCATCGAGGCGAGTTCGACCACCAGCAGATACGGGCCGAACAGGCTGACGCCCACGGCTTTTGCATCGACGGTGGTGTGGCCGATGGCCTGACCGCTCTGGTGAGCGAACAGCACATACAGCAGTTCGGCCAGCAGCAGGGCGGCGAGAATCACCGGCCCCGCCCAGATGCCGGGCTTGAGCCAGGTGCGTTCCTGCTGAACCGAGGCGGGACCCAGGTTCAGCATCATCACCACGAACACGAACAGCACCATGATGGCGCCGGCGTAGGCAATCACTTCCAGCACGCCGGCGAACGGTGCGCCGAGTGCGAAGAAGGTCATGGCCACGGCGATCAACGAGATGATCAGGTAGAGCAGGGCGTGCACAGGGTTGGTGTTGGTGACCACACGTAGCGTGGACACAACCGCGATACCCGATGCGAAATAGAAAGCGAATTCCATCGTTCTTCCTTAAGGCAGCAAGCTCTTCACGTTGATCGGTTCGGCTTCGTTCTGCGCAGAGCCTTTCGGCTTGCCAGCGATTGCCATACCTGCAACACGATAGAAGTTGTAATCAGGGTTTTTGCCGGGGCCGGAGATCAAAAGATCTTCTTTCTCGTACACCAGGTCCTGACGTTTGAACTCGGCCATCTCGAAATCCGGAGTTAGCTGGATTGCGGTGGTCGGACAGGCTTCCTCGCAGAGACCGCAGAAAATGCAGCGCGAGAAGTTGATACGGAAGAAGTCCGGGTACCAGCGACCGTCTTCGGTTTCAGCTTTCTGCAGCGAGATGCAACCTACCGGGCAAGCCACGGCGCACAGGTTGCAGGCTACGCAACGCTCTTCACCATCGGGGTCACGGGTCAGGACGATGCGACCACGGTAGCGTGGTGGCAGGTAGACCGGCTCTTCCGGGTATTGCAGGGTGTCGCGCTTGCGGAAGCCATGGCCGAAGACCATGACCAGGCTGCGCAACTGGGTACCGGTACCCTTAACGATGTCGCCAATATATTTGAACATGGGTCAAATCCTCACTGAACCGCAACCGCAGGTGTGTTCCACAACACAACCGCAGCGGTTATCAGCAAATTGATCAGGGTCAGTGGCAGGCAGAATTTCCAGCTGAAATCCATCACCTGGTCATAACGCGGACGCGGGATGGAAGCGCGCAGCAGGATGAACAGCATGATGAAAAACGCGGTCTTCAGTGCGAACCAGACGAAGGACAGTTGCGGCAGGATGCCGAACGGACCGTGCCAGCCACCGAAGAACAGGGTGACCAGCAGCGCCGAGATCAGGATGATGCCGATGTATTCACCGACGAAGAACATGCCCCATTTCATACCGGCATATTCAATGTGGTAACCGTCTGCCAGTTCCTGTTCCGCTTCCGGCTGGTCGAACGGGTGACGGTGAGTCACGGCGACGCCAGCGATGAAGAAGGTACAGAAGCCGAAGAACTGCGGAATGATGAACCACAGGTTCTGCGCCTGGTACTCGACGATGTCGCGCATGTTGAACGAGCCGACCTGCACCACGATGCCCATCAGGGCCAGGCCCATGAACACTTCGTAGGACACGGTCTGCGCCGAAGCACGCAAGCTGCCGAGCAGGGCGAACTTGTTGTTGCTCGACCAGCCGGCGAACAGCACCGCGTAGACCGACAGACCAGCCATGGCGAAGAAGAACAGCAGGCCGATGTTCAGATCCGCGACGCCCCAGGTCGGGGTGATCGGGATGATCGCGAACGCGATCAGCAGGGCGGACATGGCCACCACCGGTGCCAGGGTGAAGATCACCTTGTCGGCAAACGGCGGGGTCCAGTCTTCCTTGAAGAACATCTTCAGCATGTCGGCGGCGATCTGGAACATGCCGAACGGGCCAACGCGGTTCGGACCGTAACGGTCCTGCCACCAGCCCAGCAGGCGACGTTCGACAAAGCTGAGCAACGCGCCCGCGACCACAACGGCCAGCAGAATCACGATGGCTTTGATGACCGTCAGGATCACATCGATCACTTCAGGGGTGAACCAGGTCATTGCGCTGCCTCCTGCAGACCGTCGACGGACAGGCCGGCGAATGCCGGTGGAATGCCGGCGATGCCCGCAGGCAAGGCCACCAGACCAGCGCCCAGTTCTTCATTGATGCGCAGCGGCAGACGCAGGGTCTGGCCGGCCACATTCAGGCTCAGCAGAGCACCGTCGTTGACGCCCAGGCGATCCGCTTCGGATTTGGCCAGCGCCACGTACGGAGCCGGGATGCGTTCCTGTACCGGTGCGGCTTTCGACGAGTTTTCGTCGCTGCCGAACAGGTGGTAGAACGGCACGGCCTGCCAGGTGCCCGGCGCCGGGTTGAATGCGCGCGGAGCAGCAGCGAACCAGTTCAGCGAATCACCGGAGCTTTCGATCAGGCGGGTGCCCGGGTCGCCAGCACGCAGGTGACCACCGACTTCGTCCTGGAACTTGTTCCAGGCTTGCGGCGAGTTCCAGCCCGGCGACCAGGCGAACGGCACTTGCTGACGCGGTTCGGCCGAGCCCGAGTAACCTTCCATGGAGAAGGCGAACGCGGTGTCTTTGTCTTGCGGGGTGCGCGGTTCGTGAACGCTGATGTCGGCGCGCATCGCGGTGCGACCGGAATAACGCAGCGGCTCACGCGCCAGTTTCAGACCCTTGATGCGGAACGCGGCAGACGGCGCGGCGTCGACGATACGCGCCAGTTGCTCGGTGCTCGAAGCCACGGCAGCGGTGACGTGGTCGAGTTGCGTCCAGTCGATCGGCTGGTTCAGCAGGGTCGAGCGCAGGGCGTGCAGCCAGCGCCAGCCTTCGTGAACCAGGATGCTCGCATCCATGTATTGCGGATCGAAAACCTGGAAGAAGCGCTGGGCGCGGCCTTCCTGGCTGACCAAAGTACCGTCGCCTTCAGCGAAACTCGCCGCTGGCAGAACCAGTTGCGCGCGGTCAGTGGTGGCGGTCTTCTGGTGGTCGGCAACGATCACTACTTTCGCAGCGTTCAGCGCGGCATCGACCTTGGCTTTCGAGGTGCGGGTGTACAGATCGTTTTCCAGCACGACGATGGCGTCGGCCTTGCCGTCGATCACGGCTTGCAGCGCCGCGTCGACCGATTCGCCACCGAGCATGGCCAGGCCAAGGCTGTTGGCTTCCGGCACGATCAGGCTGATCGAACCGTTCTTCTCGCGCAGCTTCAGGGCCTTGGCGATGTTCGCAGCGGCTTCGATCAAGGCTTTGGAACCCAGCGAAGTACCGGCGATGATCAGCGGACGTTTGGCCGCGAGCAGGGCGTCAGCGATACGCTGAGCCAGTTCCAGTGCTTCGGCGTCCAGACCTTCAACGGCCGGTGCGCTGGCATCCAGCGCGTGAGCCACGGCGAAACCGATGCGCGCCAGATCGTCCGGAGCGGCGTGAACGCACTCTTCCGCGATGTCGTCGAGCTTGGTTTCCGCCAGGCTGGCGATGAACAGCGGGTTCAGTTCGTGCTGACCGATGTTCTTCACCGCGGCGTCGAGCCACGGCTGAACACGCATGGCTTCGGCCATGTCTTCAGCTTTGCCCTTGACCGACTGACGCAGGGACAAAGCCATACGCGCAGCAGTCTGGGTCAGGTCTTCACCGAGGACGAACACGGCGTCGTGGTCTTCGATGTCGCGCATGTTCGGCACGGGCAGCGGGCTGTCTTTGAGCACTTGCAGGACCAGACGGATGCGCTCCAGTTCGGAGGCTTCGATACCGGAGTAGAAATGCTCGGCGCCTACCAGTTCACGCAGCGCGTAGTTGCTTTCGAGGCTGGCGCGTGGCGAACCGATACCGACGATGTTGCGCCCGCGCAGCAGATCGGCCGCCTTGTCCAGCGCCTGATCCAGGCCCAGCTTGGTGCCGTCGGCCAGCAGTGGCTGACGTGGACGGTCGGTGCGGTTGACGTAGCCATAACCGAAACGGCCACGGTCGCACAGGAAGTACTGGTTCACCGAACCGTTGAAACGGTTTTCGATGCGACGCAGTTCGCCGTAACGCTCGCCCGGGGAGATGTTGCAACCGCTGGAGCAGCCATGGCAGATGCTCGGCGAGAACTGCATGTCCCATTTACGGTTGTAGCGCTCGGAGTGAGTCTTGTCGGTGAACACACCGGTCGGGCAGACCTCGGTGAGGTTGCCGGAGAACTCGCTTTCGAGGGTGCCGTCTTCAACGCGACCGAAGTACACGTTGTCGTGGGCGCCGAATACACCGAGGTCGGTGCCGCCGGCATAATCCTTGTAGAAACGCACGCAACGGTAGCAGGCGATGCAGCGGTTCATTTCGTGGGAAATGAACGGGCCCAGTTGCTGGTTCTGGTGGGTGCGTTTGGTGAAGCGATAACGGCGCTCGTTGTGGCCGGTCATCACCGTCATGTCTTGCAGGTGGCAGTGACCGCCTTCTTCGCACACAGGGCAGTCGTGCGGGTGGTTGGTCATCAGCCATTCGACAACACTGGCGCGGAACGCCTTGGATTCTTCATCGTCGATGGAGATCCAGGTGTTGTCGGTGGCAGGGGTCATGCAGGACATGACGATGCGACCACGGGTGTCGTTCTCGTCGGTGTACTGCTTGACCGCGCACTGGCGGCAGGCCCCGACGCTACCAAGCGCGGGGTGCCAGCAGAAATAAGGGATGTCGAGGCCCAGCGACAGACATGCCTGTAACAGGTTGTCTGCCCCGTCGACTTCGAGCGCTTTGCCGTCTACGTGGATAGTGGCCATGGTTCAAAGGTCTTCGTTGGCCCGGTGTCAGCGGGCGTGGCTAATGGAATCTTGTTATCCGTCCGAATCCAGTCAGCCCCGAAAGGCGTCATCGGACGAAAGGCGAAGGGCACGGACCCTTCGCCTTTTTAAGCGTTTACGCGCCGACTACGATCGGCCTTGCCAGAGGCGGGACGGCGGCGCTTGCGGGCGCGATACCGGCTTCGAACTCTGGACGGAAGTATTTAATGGCACTGCCCAACGGCTCCACGGCACCCGGTGCGTGAGCACAGAAGGTCTTGCCTGGGCCGAGGAAGCCGACCAGACCCAGCAGGGTCTCGATGTCGCCTGGCTGACCGCGGCCTTCTTCGATGGCCATCAAGAGCTTGACGCTCCATGGCAGGCCATCACGGCACGGGGTGCAGAAGCCGCAGGATTCGCGAGCGAAGAACTGCTCCATATTGCGCAGCAAGGAAACCATGTTGACGCTGTCGTCCACCGCCATGGCCAGGCCGGTACCCATCCGGGTGCCCACTTTGGCGATGCCGCCGGCATACATTTGCGCGTCGAGGTGTTCTGGCAGGAGGAAACCGGTACCGGCACCACCTGGCTGCCAGGCCTTGAGCTTGTAACCGTCGCGCATGCCACCAGCGTAGTCTTCGAACAGTTCGCGACCGGTGACGCCGAATGGCAGCTCCCACAGACCCGGATTCTTGACCTTGCCGGAGAAGCCCATGAGTTTGGTGCCCATGTCTTCGCTGCCTTCGCGGGCCAACGATTTGTACCATTCAACGCCGTCGGCAATGATCGCCGGCACGTTGCACAGGGTTTCCACGTTGTTCACGCAGGTCGGCTTGCCCCACACGCCGACGGCGGCAGGGAAGGGCGGCTTGGAGCGCGGGTTGGCGCGGCGGCCTTCGAGGGAGTTGATCAGTGCGGTTTCTTCACCGCAGATGTAACGCCCGGCGCCGGTGTGGACGAACAGCTCGAAATCGAAGCCGCTGCCCAGAATGTTTTTACCCAAAAGGCCTGCTGCCTTGGCTTCTTCCACGGCACGGTTGAGGTGCTTGGCGGCGGTGGTGTACTCGCCACGCAGGAAGATGTAGCCACGGTAGGTTTTCAGTGCGCGGGCACTGATCAGCATGCCTTCGATCAGCAGATGGGGCAGTTGCTCCATCAGCATGCGGTCTTTCCAGGTGTTCGGTTCCATCTCGTCCGCGTTGCACAGCAGGTAGCGGATGTTGATGGATTCGTCCTTGGGCATCAGGCCCCACTTCACGCCAGTGGGGAAGCCTGCACCGCCGCGACCTTTTAGGCCGGCGTCTTTTACGGTCTGGACGATGTCGTCCTGAGCCATGTCGGCGAAGGCCTTGCGCGCAGCGGCGTAACCGTTCTTGGCCTGGTATTCGTCGAGCCACACGGCTTCGCCGTCGTCACGCAGACGCCAGGTCAGTGGGTGAGTCTCGGCCGAACGCTTGATGCGGTTGGCAGGACCGAAAGATGTCAGGGTCATACGTAGCCCTCGAGCAGTTTGGCCACGCCGGCAGGCTGCACGTCGCCAAAGGTGTCGTCGTCGATCATCAGCGCCGGTGCCTTGTCGCAGTTGCCGAGGCAGCAGACAGGCAGCAGGGTGAAACGACCGTCGGCGGTGGTCTGACCCAGGCCGATGCCCAGATTGTTCTGGATTTCGCTGACCACCGACTCGTGGCCGCCGATGTAGCAGACCATGCTGTCGCAGACGCGAATGATGTGACGGCCGACCGGCTGACGGAAGATCTGGCTATAGAACGTCGCCACACCTTCAACGTCGCTGGCCGGGATGCCGAGGATCTCGCCGATCGCGTACAGGACGCCATCCGGCACCCAGCCGCGTTCCTTCTGAACGATCTTCAGGGCTTCGATCGACGCCGCGCGCGGGTCTTCGTAGTGATGCAGCTCGTGCTCGATGGCCGAGCGCTCTGTTTCACTCAAGGTGAAACGGTCTGTCTGGATAAGCGTGCTGTTCATGCTTAGCGGTCCACGTCGGCCATAACGAAGTCGATACTACCCAGGTACGCAATCAAGTCCGCGACCATGCTGCCTTTGATCACCGAAGGGATCTGTTGCAGGTGCGGGAAGCTCGGAGTACGGATCCGGGTACGGTAGCTCATGGTGCCGCCGTCGCTCGTCAGGTAATAACTGTTGATGCCCTTGGTCGCTTCGATCATCTGGAAGGATTCGTTGGCCGGCATGACCGGACCCCACGAAACTTGCAGGAAGTGCGTGATCAGGGTTTCGATGTGCTGCAGCGTGCGCTCTTTCGGCGGCGGCGTGGTCAGCGGGTGATCCGCCTTGTACGGGCCTTCCGGCATATTGCGCATGCACTGGTCAATGATCTTGATGCTCTGGCGCATCTCTTCGACGCGCACCATGCAGCGATCGTAGGCATCGCCATTGGCGGCCAGCGGTACTTCGAACTCGAAGTTCTCGTAGCCGGAGTATGGGCGCGCTTTACGCAGGTCGAAGTCGCAACCGGTCGAACGCAGGCCGGCACCGGTGACACCCCATTCCAGGGCTTCTTTGGTGTTGTACTGGGCGACGCCGATGGTCCGGCCTTTGAGGATGCTGTTCTGCAGGGCAGCCTTGGTGTACTCGTCGAGGCGCTTTGGCAGCCACTCCACGAAGTCTTTCACCAGTTTGTCCCAGCCGCGCGGCAGGTCGTGGGCGACGCCACCGATGCGGTACCAGGCCGGGTGCAGACGGAAACCGGTGATGGCTTCGATCACCGTGTACGCCTTCTGGCGGTCGGTGAAGGTGAAGAACACCGGGGTCATGGCGCCGACGTCCTGGATGTAGGTCCCCAGGAACAGCAGGTGGCTGGTGATCCGGAAGAACTCGGCCATCATGATGCGGATGACGTCGACCTTCTCCGGCACCTTGATGCCGGCCAGCTTCTCGACCGAGAGCACGTACGGCAGGTTGTTCATCACGCCGCCGAGGTAGTCGATACGGTCGGTGTACGGGATGAAACTGTGCCAGGACTGACGCTCGGCCATCTTCTCGGCACCACGGTGGTGGTAACCGATGTCCGGCACGCAGTCGACGATCTCTTCACCGTCCAACTGCAGAATGATGCGGAACGCACCGTGGGCCGAAGGGTGGTTCGGGCCCAGGTTGAGGAACATGTAGTCCTCGTTGGCCCCGGAACGCTTCATGCCCCAGTCTTCAGGACGGAAGCGCGCAGCTTCTTCCTCAAGCTGCTGCTTGGCGAGGTTGAGGCTGAACGGATCGAATTCGGTGGCGCGCGCCGGGAAGTCCTTGCGCAGCGGGTGACCTTCCCAGGTAGGCGGCATCATGATGCGCGACAGGTGCGGGTGGCCTTTGAAGTCGATGCCGTACATGTCCCAGACTTCACGCTCGTACCAGTTGGCGTTCGGCCAGATGCTGGTGACGGTCGGCAAGCTCAGGTCGCTTTCGGACAAGGCGACTTTGATCATCACGTCACTATTACGCTCAAGCGACATGAGGTGATAGAACACGGTGAAGTCGGCGCCCGATGGCAGCCCTTGACGCTTGGTGCGCAGACGCTCGTCCACGCCGTGCAGGTCATAGAGCATGACGTACGGCTTGGGCAGGTTACGCAGGAAGGTCAGGACTTCGACGAGTCTGGCGCGCGCCACCCACAGCACCGGCATGCCGGTGCGGGTCGACTGAGCGGTGAACGCTTCGGCGCCAAAACGGTTGTTCAATTCGACGACCACATCCTGGTCGTCTGCCTTATAAGGCGGGATGTACAGAGCGCTGCCTGTAGTCATGGTTATTTTTTCGCTTTCGGTCAACGTAAAGAATGAAGCCAGCTTCTCGTTTCTTTGAAACAGACTGGATCAGACTTCGTCAGGGCTGCGCAGGTTGGTGACTGCGATTCGCTGTTCGCGGCGCTGATCCTTTTGCGAAGGCATGTCGGCGCGATAAACGCCTTGGTCGCCAACGACCCAGGAAAGCGGACGACGCTCCTGTCCAATCGATTCCTGCAACAGCATCAAGCCTTGAAGGAATGCTTCTGGACGAGGCGGGCAGCCAGGTACGTAGACGTCCACGGGCAGGAACTTGTCCACCCCTTGAACCACGGAGTAGATGTCGTACATGCCACCGGAGTTGGCGCACGAACCCATGGAGATAACCCACTTAGGCTCGAGCATCTGCTCGTAGAGACGCTGAATGATCGGCGCCATCTTGATGAAGCAGGTACCGGCGATAACCATGAAGTCGGCCTGACGCGGTGATGCCCGGATAACTTCGGCGCCAAAGCGCGCGATGTCGTGGGGCGCCGTGAAGGCGGTGGTCATTTCCACGTAGCAGCACGAAAGGCCGAAGTTGTACGGCCACAGGGAGTTTTTACGCCCCCAGTTGACCGCGCCACTCAGCACGTCTTCGAGCTTGCCCATGAAAATGTTTTTGTGAACTTGATCCTCTAACGGATCGGAAACGGTTTCCCGTTCGCCGATCGGATACTGCTCGTTAGGAGCATCGGGGTCGATTCTGGTGAGATTGTATTGCATTGCCAAAGCCTCATTGTTTCAGCTTCGCCTGCCGCTTGCGACGAGCTTCCGGAGCCCAGTCAAGGGCGCCCACTCGGAACAGGTAGACAAGACCTGCCAACAGAATTGCTATGAAAACGAGAGCTTCGACGAATCCGGTCCAGCCGCTTTCGCGGACGGACACAGACCATGCAAAGAGAAAGAGGGCTTCGATATCGAAGATCACGAACAGCATCGCGACCAGATAGAATTTGGCTGAGAGCCGCAAGCGGGCGCCACCTGTAGGTAGCATGCCGGACTCGAACGGTTCGTTTTTGCTGCGGCCCCAGGCTTTTGACCCGAGGAGGCTGGAGACGCCAAGCATGAAGGCACACAGGCCGACGACACCCAGAAGGAAAATGGCAAAGCCCCAGTTGTGGGCCATGAGTCCTGTCGCTTCGGGCATGCTGGTAATCCTTAACAGAGAGCAAAGGTCTCTGAGCTTGATAAAGAAATAGGCAGTGACGATATGTCGCAGCAATCAATCGCGCTGATTTTATGGCTAAACACCCGGCAAGTAAAATTCCTATAGCGAAATTATTTATTGGAATAAGGACATAGCGTACCTCCAATGCCCTGCAGCCCATGCGTTGCGGGCATTAGCCGGGTTTATGCAAATAATGTTTTTTAGGGAATGTAACGAACATAGTTGCGGCTAAATGATAATTGATATCGTTTGCAGGGGTTTTGTAACTGTTTAGCGGTGCAGTAAACAGAAAGTTGTCTTATATGCCTGTTACTGCAAGTAGCGGTGGCGCCCGTTTTAGCTGATTTTTCTGACCTGAGTACTGGTCTGGATCAATGTTTTGTCGCGCGGCGGGCGCTAAACCTGTGGGAGCGGGCTTGCTCGCGAATGCGGTGGGTCAGTCGCGCATGTGCAAGCTGACACTACGCTTTCGCGAGCAAGCCCGCTCCCACAAGGGGGGGCTGTGGTGTTTGGGGAATCGGCGCGCAAAAAAAAACGCCCCGAACCAGTCGGGGCGTCAGTTTTGCGGCTTTGCGGTTAGTTTTCTATACGATCCGCAAAGGCCGTTTGCTCAGCGAAGTCGAATCAGTGGAACTGTTCTTCTTCGGTCGAACCGGTCAGCGCGGTCACCGAGGACGAGCCACCCTGAATCACGGTGGTCATGTCGTCGAAGTAGCCGGTGCCCACTTCCTGCTGGTGAGCCACGAAGGTGTAACCCTTGGCGGCGTCAGCGAATTCCTGCTCCTGCAGCTTCACGTAGGCAGTCATGTCGTTGCGGGCGTAGTCGTGCGCCAGGTTGAACATGCTGTGCCACATGTTGTGAATGCCAGCCAGGGTGATGAACTGGTGCTTGTAACCCATGGCGGACAGTTCGCGCTGGAACTTGGCGATGGTCGCGTCGTCCAGGTTTTTCTTCCAGTTGAAGGAAGGCGAGCAGTTGTACGACAGCAGTTGGTCCGGGTATTCCTTCTTGATCGCTTCAGCGAAGCGACGGGCTTCTTCCAGATCCGGTTTGGCGGTTTCGCACCAGATCAGGTCAGCGTACGGTGCGTAGGCCAGGCCACGGGCAATCGCCTGATCCAGACCGGCGCGTACCTTGTAGAAGCCTTCCTGAGTACGCTCGCCAGTCACGAACGGCTGGTCGTACGGATCGCAGTCGGAAGTCAGCAGGTCAGCCGCGTTGGCGTCGGTACGCGCCAGGATGATGGTCGGCGTGCCGGCAACGTCAGCAGCCAGACGGGCGGCGGTCAGCTTCTGTACAGCTTCCTGAGTTGGAACCAGTACCTTGCCGCCCATGTGGCCGCATTTTTTCACGGAAGCCAGTTGGTCTTCGAAGTGAACGCCGGCGGCGCCTGCTTCGATCATGCTCTTCATCAACTCGTAGGCGTTCAGTACGCCGCCGAAACCGGCTTCAGCGTCAGCCACGATTGGCGCGAAGTAGTCGATGTAGCCTTCGTCGCCCGGGTTCTTGCCGGCTTTCCACTGGATCTGGTCAGCACGACGGAACGAGTTGTTGATGCGCTTGACCACGGTTGGCACCGAGTCCACCGGGTACAGCGACTGGTCCGGGTACATGGATTCTGCGGAGTTGTTGTCCGCAGCCACTTGCCAGCCCGACAGGTAGATCGCCTGGATACCGGCCTTGACCTGCTGAACAGCCTGGCCGCCGGTCAGGGCGCCCATGCAGTTGACGAAATCTTTCTCTGGGCGGAAGGACGGCTTGGCACCCTGGGTCACCAGGTTCCACAGCTTCTCGGCGCCCATTTTCGCAAAGGTGTGCTCAGGTTGAACCGAGCCACGCAGACGGACGACGTCAGCAGCGGAATAAGTGCGAGTCACGCCTTTCCAGCGCGGGTTTTCAGCCCAGTCTTTTTCAAGGGCTGCAATTTGCTGTTCGCGTGTCAGTGCCATGGAGATAAACCTCGTCGCGTCTTTATGAAAAGTTGTTCTGCGGTGGAAAATTCCTGCGCTCGCTGACCAGAAGCTTAGGTTGGTCAAGTCGGGTTCGGCGGGGGAGGCGACGGGATGAACGATGGGCTCGAGGGGAAGTGAGCAGGTAGTGGCGGACTGCGGGCGCATTCGGGCGTCGTGGGCCTTTATACGGACTACAGCGTGAAGCCGGGTTACCTAAATACGCTTCCGTCCCTCGGGACAACTTCGTTCCAGTCGGCAACCTCGTCAAACACACCTTGTGGGCGGTACAGACACGAAGCGGTTCGCGGGGTAGGTGCGAACGTCGCTTCGAAGGCCCTTGCCAGGGCCTCTGATTAGCGGGAGCGAGGCCATCATGCCTTCGCTTTTTTGGCTCGTCAAACGTTTTGTAGTGCTTTTTTTCAAGCACTACATCTTTCGTCTAATACGACTAATCAGTCAGTTTTCGGTGCTTTAGTCCAGGGCGTCGACTTTGACCCGTAAAGTCATGTCATCCCGGCCTTGAGTCGAGTAGCTGCGGGTCAGGCCCTGTTTGTCGGCCTGGGTTTCACGGTTTACGCCGGCGAGGGTGATCCATTCGCCCAGGCGTCCGCTGACCGTTGTGTCGGTACTTTGCACGTTCACTACATCGGGACGTTCCTGGCTCATGCGGTCACGGTTGGTACTGATTGCCAGGTGAACGATGTCGCCGGTGACGCTGGCGGTGACGTAGAAGCCTTGGGTGACGTTACGGTATTGGGTCTGGCTGCTGTAGTCGCCGTAGGAGTTGGTCTGGCTGCTGGTGATCGGCACACTTTGGCCGACCTGAATCAGCGCCGGCATGCCGTCGGTAGCCTGTACTTGCTGCACGCCGCCGTCACGGCTGGCGGTGCTGCGGCTGATAATGCGGGTCTGATTCGGCTGCGCGCCGTTGACCGAGTAGCCTTCATCGCCGCGACCGTTGTTTTCATTGGTATCAACCGTGATCAACAGGCGTTTGGGCGCAGTATCGAGCTGGGTAATCAGCGCCTTGAGTTCCTGAATCTTGTCCGGCTCGGCCTTGATGATCAGTTGGTTGCCATAGGCGCTGACCTGACCGTCCTTGCCGATAAAGTCTTGCGCCATCGGCAGCATGTCGGCGCTGGTGCGGTAGTTGAGGGGCACGATTTCTGTGGCTGCCATCACCGAAAAACTGCAACCGAGCAGCAGGGTGGTGAGCAGGGTGCGTAGGGACATGTCCGTTATCTCCGCTTTCGAAAGGCTTGATATTGCCAGTTTGTCGGCCCGGGGTGGGGCAAGTTGAATCGTAGACAGCAAAACGCCCCGGCATCGGAAAATGGCGGGGCGTTTTGAGGGGGGCTCAAGAGCCTTTGTGGTGAGGGGATTTATCCCCGATGGGCTGCGAAGCAGACCTGAAATTTTGGGGCCGCTCCGCGACCCATCGGGGATAAATCCCCTCACCACAGGATCTCCAGAGATCACAAAATCTCCAGAAATTACAGGATCACTTCAGGTCAGGCCGAATGCCGAACCATATCGACATGCGGAATCCCGGCTTCGAGGAATTCCTCGCTGACCAGGCTGAAGCCCAGGCGCTCATAGAACGCCGTGGCCTGTACCTGGGCGCTGAGCATCTGCTGCTGCAGGCCGCGGGCTTCGGCTTCGGCGATGACCGCTTGCATCAGCGCGTCGCCCACCTTCATCCCGCGCCAGTCCTTCAGTACCGAAACCCGGCCAATGTGCCCGTCGGGCAGCAGGCGGGCGGTGCCGATCGGAAAGTCGCCTTCGAACGCCAGAAAATGCACGGCGGTCGCGTCATCGGCGTCCCATTCCAGCTCGGGTGGCACCGATTGTTCGGCGATGAACACCGTTTCACGAATGCGCCGGATCTCGGCGTTGTCCTTTTGCCAGTCTGCGACACGTACGCGAATCTTATTCATCGGCAAATCCCAGGCTGCCTTGTTTGACCAGTTCGCACAGCAGGCCGCGACCGTCTTCGTCGTTGAGCCACTCGCCGAGGTTGTCGACATGCAGCGCATCGGCAGCGCAGATCATCTTCAGCAGCTCGCGCAGCTTGCCCGGCAGGTAACGGCTCTGGCCGCTGGCGAACAGCAGCAGATCGTCATCGACTTCCGACCAGGCCAGGCGCGCGCTCGGGTTGCGGATCAGCACGGCGCCGTCTTGCAGGGCGTTGAGGAAGTCGTCTTCTTCAACGTCTTCCGGGCCGACCACCAGTTCCGGGTAGCGCGGCTCGGTCATGTACTGGCCGAACCAGGTCAGCAGCAGGCGCTCGTCGCTCATGTGCTCGGCGAGCAGGCTTTTCAGGCGACCGAGTGCATCGTGCTGGATCTGATGCGGATCATCGCTGACCGGTTTCGCATCGGCGTCGGTGTAGCGTTCTTCGTCAGTCAGGAACTGGCTGAGGAAGTCGGTGAAGTGGGTCAGTACCTCCGAGGCGCTCGGGGCGCGGAAGCCAACCGAGTAGGTCATGCAGTTGTCCACGGCGACACCGCAGTGGGCCAGGCGCGGCGGCAGGTAGAGCATGTCGCCCGGTTCCAGCACCCACTCTTCGGTCTCGTGGAATTCGGCGAGGATGCGCAGATCCGCGTGTTGTAGCAGCGGGCTTTCGGAGTCGCACATCTGGCCGATCTTCCAGTTGCGCTGGCCGTGGCCTTGCAGCAGGAACACGTCGTAGTTGTCGAAGTGCGGGCCGACGCTGCCACCCGGGGCGGCGAAGCTGATCATCACGTCATCGACGCGCCAGCTCGGCAGGAAGCGGAAGTTTTCCAGCAGCTCGCTGACTTCCGGGACGAATTGATCAACGGCCTGAACGAGCAGGGTCCACTCTTTTTCCGGCAGCTTGCTGAATTCGTCTTCGGCGAACGGGCCGCGACGCAGCTCCCACGGACGCTCGCCGTGCTCGATCACCAGGCGCGACTCGACCTCTTCTTCCAGGGCCAGGCCGGCCAGTTCGTCGGCGTCGATCGGGCTTTCGAAGTCAGGGATGGCCTGACGGATCAGCAGCGGCTTTTTCTGCCAGTAATCGCGCATGAATTCGCGCGCCGTGAGACCGCCCAGAAGTTGAAGAGGAGTATCAGGATTCATGTGTAACCTATTGAAAAAAAGCATTTTTCAGACGGGAATAAAAACGCCCGGCGCGGCCGGGCGTCTCAAACGGGTCAAGCGGTGAATCAGATGCGTTTGGCTTGCGCCACAGCGTTGCCGATGTAGTTGGCCGGGGTCAGCTGTTTCAGCTCGGCTTTCGCTTCGGCTGGCATGTCCAGGCCGTCGATGAAAGTCTGCAGCGCTTCAGGGCTGATGCCCTTGCCGCGGGTCAGTTCTTTGAGCTTTTCGTACGGGTTTTCGATGTTGTAGCGGCGCATCACGGTCTGGATCGGCTCGGCCAATACTTCCCAGCAAGCGTCCAGATCGGCAGCGATCTTGTCAGCGTTCAGCTCAAGCTTGCTGATGCCTTTGAGGCTGGCTTCGTAGGCGATCACGCTGTGAGCGAAGCCCACACCGAGGTTGCGCAGTACGGTGGAGTCGGTCAGGTCGCGCTGCCAGCGGGAAATTGGTAGTTTGCTCGCCAGGTGCTGGAACAGTGCATTGGCGATGCCCAGGTTGCCTTCGGAGTTTTCGAAGTCGATCGGGTTGACCTTGTGCGGCATGGTCGACGAACCGATTTCGCCAGCGATGGTGCGCTGTTTGAAATAACCCAGGGAAATGTAGCCCCAGATGTCACGGTCGAAGTCGATCAGGATGGTGTTGAAGCGCGCGATCGCGTCGAACAGCTCGGCGATGTAGTCATGCGGTTCGATCTGCGTGGTGTACGGGTTGAAGCCCAGGCCCAGTTCGTCTTCGATGAAGGCGCGGGCGTTGGCTTCCCAGTCGATCTGCGGGTAGGCCGACAGGTGCGCGTTGTAGTTGCCTACGGCGCCATTGATCTTGCCCAGCAGCGGCACGGCAGCGACTTGAGCGATCTGACGCTCGAGACGGTAAACCACGTTCGCCAGCTCTTTACCCAGAGTAGTCGGGGAGGCCGGTTGGCCGTGGGTGCGCGACAGCATCGGCACGTCGGCGAAACGGATCGCCAGTTCGCGGATGGCGTTGGCAGTCTGACGCATCAGCGGCAGCATCACGTCGTCACGGCCTTCGCGCAGCATCAGGGCGTGGGACAGGTTGTTGATGTCTTCACTGGTGCAGGCAAAGTGGATGAACTCGCTGACCTTGGCCAGCTCCGGCAGCTTGGCCGCCTGCTCCTTGAGCAGGTATTCGATCGCCTTGACGTCGTGGTTGGTGGTGCGCTCGATCTCTTTGACGCGCTCAGCGTGCTCCAGCGAGAAGTTTTCAGCCAGTTCATTGAGAACGGCGTTGGCCTCGGCGGAGAAGGCTGGCACTTCCGGGATACCGGCGTGGGCGGCCAGGCGCTGGAGCCAGCGCACTTCAACCAGGACGCGGGCACGGATCAGGCCGTACTCGCTGAAAATCGGGCGCAGGGCCTGGGTTTTGCCGGCGTAGCGGCCGTCAACAGGGGAAACCGCAGTGAGCGAAGAGAGCTGCATGGGGTGTTCTCGGACAGTCGGGCAACGAAATGGGGCGCGTATCATACATGAAAAAATCCGCCGGTCCGTTGCCAACTGACCGGCGTATTACGCGCTACAGACTACAAAACTTTTATTGCGCGACGATTTACTCGCTGCGCATCAACGGATACAGCTCTTTGAGCAGCTTGCGCCGGCTGATCACCAACTGCCAGCGGTGGCCGCCGAGCTGTCGCCACAGGCGTGCCGAACGGATGCCGGCCAGCAGCAGGGCGCGGATCTTCGAGGCGTTGCTCGGTTGCTGCAGGTTGCGCATGTCGCCATGCACCTGAATCCGCTGGCGCAGGGTGCTCAGGGTGTCCTGATACAGCGCACCGCAGGCGGCGATCACGTTTTCGTGGGCCGGGCCGAAGTGTTCGACCTGCGACTGGATCTGCGGCAGGCGTTTGCCAATGGTGTCGAGCATGTCGTCACGTTTGGCCAGTTGGCGTTCCAGGCCGAGCATCGACAGGGCATAGCGCAGCGGTTCGCGTTGCAGGGTGCTCGGGTCGCGCTCGAGGGCGCCGATCAATGCCCGATAACCCTCGCGCAGATTGAGGTCGTCGCCGCCGTACACGTCCAGTGTGTCCTTCGGGTCGCGTACCAGCAGGCTGCCGAGCATGCAGCTCAGGCCGGCCTCGCTGGTCTGGCCGGTCTTGGCGATGCGGTCGACCAGCACGGCGGCGAGAAACACGCCGCCCAGCGCCGTCAGTTGCTCCTGAGTCGGGCTCATGCCTGGCCGCTCCACGGCTCGGCCACTTCGATCACGCCGCCACCGAGGCAGATTTCACCGTCATAGAACACCACGGACTGACCCGGGGTTACCGCGCGTTGCGGTTCGTCGAACACGGCGCGGTAGCCGTTTGCGGTTTTTTCCAGGGTGCAAGCCTGATCGCTCTGGCGATAACGCACTTTGGCGGTCAGGCGCAGTGGCTGGCTCAGGTCGATCGGATTGACCCAGTAGATTTCCGAAGCGAGCAGGGCGCTGGAGAACAGCCACGGATGGTTGTTGCCCTGGCCGACGATCAGCTCGTTAGTGTCCAGATCCTTGCGCAGCACGTACCACGGCTCGTCGCCCGCATCTTTCAGGCCGCCGATGCCCAGGCCCTGACGCTGACCGATGGTGTGGTACATCAAGCCGTGGTGACGGCCGATGACTTCGCCTTCGGTGGTTTTGATTTCGCCCGGTTGCGCCGGCAGGTATTGCTTGAGGAAATCGCTGAAACGTCGCTCACCGATGAAGCAGATCCCGGTGGAATCCTTCTTCTTGGCGGTCGCCAGCTCGTATTTCTCGGCAATGGCGCGCACTTCGGGCTTTTCCAGTTCACCGACCGGGAACAGGGTCTTGGCGATCTGTTCGCCGCCGACGGCGTGCAGGAAGTAGCTCTGGTCCTTGTTCGGATCGAGGCCCTTGAGCAGTTCGGTACGACCATCGATGTCGTGACGGCGCACGTAGTGGCCGGTGGCGATCAGGTCGGCGCCAAGCATCATGGCGTAGTCGAGGAACGCCTTGAACTTGATCTCGCGGTTGCACAGGATGTCCGGGTTCGGCGTGCGACCGGCCTTGTATTCGGCCAGGAAGTGCTCGAACACGTTGTCCCAGTACTCGGCGGCGAAGTTGGCGGTGTGCAGCTTGATGCCGATCTTGTCGCACACGGCCTGGGCATCCGCCAGGTCGTCCATGGCGGTGCAGTATTCCGTTCCGTCGTCTTCTTCCCAGTTCTTCATGAACAGGCCTTCCACCTCGTAACCCTGCTCGATCAGCAGGAGAGCGGAAACGGAAGAGTCCACGCCGCCGGACATGCCGACAATGACGCGCTTCTTGGATGTGTCAGAAGGGGCTGGATCACGCATAGGGATTCAATGAGTGTCTTGAAAAAGGACGCGATTCTAGCAGGCTCACGGCCTCAAGGCTAAAGAGAAGGGCGGATCAGTTCGAGACTGAAGTGATGGCCGGCCAGATAGTCGTCGATGCAACGGATGATCAGCTCGCTGCGCCAGTTGTCGCGCTGAGCGATTAATTCGCTACGGGTCAACCACTTGGCGCCGACGATGCCGTCGTCCAGTTGATAGTCGGGGTGGTGTTTCACCGCTTTGGCGCTGAAGCACACGCGTTGATACGTCACGCCGTTGCTCGGCGCGGTATACAGATAAATGCCGATTACGCCGGTGGGTTCGACGTCCCAGCCGGTTTCCTCAAGGGTTTCGCGGATGGCGGCGTCGATCAGGGTCTCGTTCGGGTCGAGATGGCCGGCGGGCTGGTTGAGCACATTACGCCCAGCTTTGTGCTCTTCGACCATCAGGAAGCGGCCGTTGTCTTCGACGATGGTGGCAACGGTGATGTGGGGGAGCCATTCCATAGGGTTTCCTCGATGGTAGCGCGGTCAACTGTGGGAGCGAGCCTGCTCGCGAAAGCGGTGGGTCAGTCAACGAAGGTGGTGAATGATAAACCGCATTCGCGAGCAGGCTCGCTCCCACATGGGATTTTTGTGAATTCTGAAAACACAAACCCCGGCACACGGCCGGGGTTTGTGATGTTCCCTCTACAACCTTAAACCAGCGCAGCAATCGCCGCGTTGAAGGTTGCGCTTGGGCGCATGGCCTTGCTGATCAGCTCGGCGTCGGCGTGGTAGTAACCGCCGATGTCCACTGGCTTGCCCTGCACGGCGTTGAGCTCGGCAACGATGGTCGCCTCGTTCTCGGTCAGGGTTTTGGCCAGGGTCGCGAACTGCGCTTGCAGTGCAGCGTCTTCGGTCTGGGCGGCCAGGGCCTGAGCCCAGTACAGCGCCAGGTAGAAGTGGCTGCCGCGGTTGTCGATGTTGCCGACCTTGCGCGATGGCGACTTGTTGGTGTCGAGGAACTGGCCGGTGGCCTGATCCAGGGTTTTCGACAGAACCAGCGCTTTCGGGTTGTTGTAGTTCACACCCAAATGCTCGAGGGAGGCTGCCAGAGCCAGGAATTCGCCCAGCGAATCCCAGCGCAGGAAGTTCTCTTCAACCAATTGCTGCACGTGCTTCGGAGCCGAACCACCGGCGCCGGTTTCGAACAGACCACCGCCGTTCATCAGCGGCACGATCGACAGCATCTTGGCGCTAGTGCCCAGTTCCATGATCGGGAACAGGTCGGTCAGGTAGTCGCGCAGTACGTTGCCGGTCACCGAGATGGTGTCCTTGCCTTCGCGGGTGCGCTGCAGGGTGTACTTCATGGCATCGACCGGCGCCATGATCTGGATGTCCAGGCCGCTGGTGTCGTGATCCTTCAGGTAAGCCTGAACCTTCTCGATCACTACGCCGTCGTGGGCGCGCATCGGGTCCAGCCAGAAGATCGCCGGGGTGCTGCTGGCGCGAGCACGGTTGACGGCCAGTTTGACCCAGTCCTGGATCGGCGCATCTTTGGTCTGGCACATGCGGAAGATGTCGCCGGCTTCAACAGCCTGCTCCATCAGCAGCTTGCCCTTGCTGTCGGTAACGCGAACCACGCCGTCAGCCTTGATCTGGAAGGTCTTGTCGTGCGAGCCGTACTCTTCGGCTTTCTTCGCCATCAGGCCAACGTTTGGCACGCTGCCCATGGTGGTCGGATCGAACGCGCCATTGGCTTTGCAATCTTCGATCACAGCCTGGTAGATGGTTGCGTAGCAACGATCCGGGATCACAGCCTTGGTGTCGTGCAGCTGACCATCGGTGCCCCACATCTTGCCGGAGTCACGGATCATCGCTGGCATCGAGGCGTCGACGATGACGTCGCTCGGCACGTGCAGGTTGGTGATGCCCTTGTCGGAGTTGACCATCGCCAGCGATGGGCGAGCAGCGTAGACCGCTGCGATGTCAGCTTCGATCTGTGCTTGCTGCTCGGCCGGCAGGGCCTTGATGCGCGCGTACAGATCGCCAATGCCGTTGTTCAGGTTGAAGCCGATCTGGGCCAGCACGTCAGCGTGCTTGGTCAGGGCGTCTTTATAGAACTCGGCAACGATCTGGCCGAACATGATCGGGTCGGAGACCTTCATCATGGTCGCTTTCAGGTGAACCGAGAGCAGCACGCCCTGGGCCTTGGCGCTTTCGATTTCAGCGGCGATGAACGCGCGCAGGGCGTTTTTGCTCATCACGGCGCAGTCGAGGATCTCGCCAGCCTGAACGCTGGTTTTTTCTTTCAGGACGGTCGCGGTGCCGTCTTTGGCGATCAGCTCGATTTTCACAGCGTCAGCGGCGTCGATCAGGGCAGCTTTTTCGCTGCCGTAGAAATCGCCGGTGCTCATGTGAGCGACGTGGGATTTGGAGTCTTTGGCCCAGGCGCCCATTTTGTGCGGGTGCTTGCGAGCGTAGTTTTTTACCGACAGCGGAGCGCGGCGGTCGGAGTTGCCTTCACGCAGAACCGGGTTCACGGCGCTGCCCTTGACCTTGTCGTAACGCGCCTTGGCTTCTTTTTCGGCGTCGTTGGTCACGGTTTCCGGGTAGTCCGGCAGGTTGTAACCCTGGGCTTGCAGTTCTTTGATCGCCGCTTGCAGCTGAGGCACCGAAGCACTGATGTTCGGCAGCTTGATGATGTTGGCTTCAGGCGTAACGGCCAGGTCGCCCAGTTCGGCGAGGTGGTCGGCTACGGCTTTGTCGCCCAGTTGCTCGGGGAAGCTGGCCAGGATGCGTGCTGCAAGAGAGATATCGCGGGTTTCCACGGCGATATCGGCCGAGGCGGTGTAAGCCTCGATGATCGGCAGCAGGGAATAGGTGGCGAGGGCTGGAGCTTCGTCGGTGAAGGTATAGATGATCTTCGAGCGGGTGGGCATATTCGGATTAACTCTCTCTTCTTTGCTAAAGCGTGCGCAGAAACTCGAGGGGCGCCGGGTAAGCGCGTTCGTTCAAAGTCATCCATGAACCGAATGTCGAGATTCTTCGCGGTGATGTTGGGTGCATCAGTAGAGCGTCAAGCAGTCGGACTGCGGTAACAACCCGACCAATCAGGCGGAAAGTCTCGTGCTAGAGAGGCCAGCCGTCGTGACCCTTTGGTCAGCGGGCGGCATTATACATAGGTAGCTGGCAATCTGCCGATGGTTCATATGCAACGATTCTCGTCCATTGGTCTAAAGGTCGCAGGGGCGGGTGGGGCGTAGAGTCGCTGCGAATGCTTGAGTTTGGCGCTTTTCCCTTTGCTTTCAGGCTTGTACGAGACCAGATGTGCCCGCGCCGTGAACAGAGGGTTTGCGTGTTGATTTAACTGGGTTACGCTCGAACCAAGCCAGATGTTCAATCCAAACAATGGAGTTCAGCATGGGTTACAAGAAGATTCAGGTTCCAGCCGTCGGCGACAAAATCACCGTCAATGCAGACCATTCTCTCAATGTTCCTGATAACCCGATCATCCCCTTCATTGAAGGTGACGGCATTGGCGTCGACGTCAGCCCGGTGATGATCAAAGTGGTTGATGCTGCCGTGGCCAAGGCCTATGGGGGCAAGCGCAAGATTTCCTGGATGGAGGTTTATGCTGGCGAAAAAGCGACCCAGGTCTACGACCAGGATACTTGGCTGCCCCAGGAAACCCTGGACGCCGTCAAGGATTACGTGGTCTCCATCAAGGGCCCGCTGACCACCCCGGTCGGTGGTGGCATCCGCTCCCTCAACGTAGCCCTGCGCCAGCAACTCGATCTGTATGTGTGCCTGCGTCCCGTGGTGTGGTTCGAAGGTGTGCCAAGCCCGGTGAAAAAGCCTGGCGACGTCGACATGGTGATTTTTCGCGAGAACTCCGAAGACATTTATGCCGGTATCGAATGGAAGGCCGGCTCCCCTGAGGCCACCAAGGTCATCAAGTTTCTGAAAGAAGAAATGGGCGTCACCAAGATCCGTTTCGACCAGGATTGCGGTATCGGCATCAAGCCTGTTTCCAAGGAAGGCACCAAACGTCTGGTGCGCAAGGCCCTGCAATACGTGGTGGACAACGACCGCAAGTCGCTGACCATCGTGCACAAGGGCAACATCATGAAATTCACCGAAGGTGCCTTCAAGGACTGGGGCTACGAGGTGGCGAAGGAAGAATTCGGCGCCGAGCTGCTCGATGGCGGCCCATGGATGAAATTCAAGAACCCGAAAACCGGCCGTGAAGTCATCGTCAAGGATGCCATCGCCGACGCCATGCTCCAGCAGATCCTGCTGCGTCCGGCCGAGTACGACGTGATCGCCACGCTGAACCTCAATGGTGACTACCTCTCCGACGCCCTGGCGGCGGAAGTGGGCGGTATCGGTATCGCGCCGGGCGCCAACCTGTCCGACACCGTGGCCATGTTCGAGGCGACCCACGGTACCGCGCCGAAGTACGCCGGCAAAGACCAGGTCAACCCGGGTTCGGTAATTCTGTCGGCCGAGATGATGTTGCGTCACCTGGGCTGGACCGAAGCGGCTGACCTGATCATCAAGGGCACCAACGGCGCCATCAAGGCCAAGACCGTGACCTATGACTTCGAGCGTCTGATGGAAGGTGCCACACTGGTGTCTTCTTCGGGCTTCGGTGAGGCGATCATCAAGCACATGTAAGCCATGCAGGTACAAAAAAACCGCCTTCGGGCGGTTTTTTCATGTCCGGGTGACGGTTATGTCAGCCCGACACCTTTTCTTTATGAGGGGCAGGCGTAGCCGATTCGCTTGCCACGGGCGCCGCTGTGATCTTTACCGCGTGCAGGCCTTTGGGGCCCTGAACGATGTCGAAACTGACGACCTGCCCGGCCTTGAGGGTTTTATACCCGACCATCTCAATAGCCGAGTAGTGCGCAAAGAAATCTATGTCCTTGCCATCCTCGTCTCGTCCTTCGCGGGCATCGGTGTTGATGAAGCCGAATCCCTTGGCATTGTTGAACCACTTGACCTTGCCGACAGCCATGCTCAAATCCCTCTGCAACAGACTCCATCGCTGGAGTATCATCCAGGACATCCGCAATCTAATCCGTTAAAAGGATTGACTCCGCGGATCTTTTTTACCCACTGTGGGCTCTATTGGTTGTAACACCGTTTTCCCGATAGTCAAGGTGACCGGGCAGTCGGAGTTGAAAAGGTGTACAGCCGCCCCCACCACTGTATTTGCACAACTGACGAACCTTTCTTTCCATGCATGCAATCAGCCAGATTCGACTAACATTCAATCAGGATCGCCCGCTTCTCCAAAAGGATCATCCAGAGGAGCACGACGACGATTCGGCAGGCGTTGCTGTTCAGGAAGCAAAGCCTGCGTTACAGGCGCCGCCGATGTACAAGGTGGTTTTGTTCAATGATGACTACACACCGATGGATTTCGTCGTCGAAGTGCTCGAGGTGTTTTTTAACCTGAATCGCGAGCTGGCGACCAAGGTCATGCTGGCCGTTCACACAGAAGGACGGGCAGTATGTGGAGTGTTTACCCGCGACATCGCCGAGACAAAGGCCATGCAGGTCAACCAGTACGCCAGGGAAAGCCAGCATCCGCTACTCTGTGAAATCGAGAAGGACGGTTAATCGCCGACCACTTGGGTATGAGGTGAAGCTATGTTAAACCGCGAGCTCGAAGTCACCCTCAATCTTGCCTTCAAGGAGGCTCGTTCGAAGCGTCATGAATTCATGACCGTCGAACACCTGCTGCTGGCCCTATTGGACAATGAGGCTGCCGCCACCGTATTGCGTGCCTGCGGCGCAAACCTCGACAAACTCAAGCACGACCTGCAGGAGTTCATCGACTCCACCACGCCATTGATCCCCGTCCACGACGAAGATCGCGAAACCCAGCCAACCCTGGGATTCCAGCGTGTATTGCAACGTGCTGTCTTCCATGTGCAGAGCTCGGGCAAACGCGAAGTAACCGGCGCCAACGTGCTGGTTGCAATCTTCAGTGAGCAAGAGAGTCAGGCCGTATTCCTGCTGAAACAGCAGAGCGTTGCGCGCATTGATGTCGTCAATTACATCGCCCACGGCATTTCCAAAGTGCCAGGGCACGGCGATCACTCTGAAGGTGAACAAGATATGCAGGACGACGAGGGCGGTGAGTCTTCTTCTTCAGGCAATCCGCTGGATGCTTATGCCAGCAATCTCAACGAACTCGCGCGCCAGGGTCGGATCGACCCGCTGGTCGGCCGCGAATCGGAAGTCGAGCGTGTCGCGCAGATTCTTGCGCGCCGGCGCAAGAACAATCCGTTGCTGGTCGGCGAGGCAGGCGTGGGTAAAACCGCGATTGCCGAAGGCCTGGCCAAGCGCATTGTCGACAACCAGGTGCCGGATCTGCTGGCCAACAGCGTCGTCTATTCGCTCGATCTCGGTGCTCTGCTCGCGGGCACCAAGTATCGCGGTGATTTCGAGAAGCGCTTCAAGGCGTTGCTCAATGAACTGAAAAAACGTCCGCAGGCGATCCTGTTCATCGACGAGATCCACACCATCATCGGTGCGGGCGCTGCGTCCGGTGGCGTAATGGATGCCTCGAACCTGCTCAAGCCGCTGCTGTCGTCTGGCGACATTCGCTGCATCGGCTCGACCACGTTCCAGGAATTTCGCGGCATCTTCGAGAAGGATCGTGCGCTGGCACGACGCTTCCAGAAGGTCGATGTTGTCGAGCCGTCGGTGGAAGACACCATCGGTATCCTGCGCGGCCTGAAAGGGCGCTTCGAACAGCACCACAACATCGAATACAGCGATGAGTCGTTGCGCGCCGCTGCCGAGCTGGCATCGCGCTACATCAATGACCGGCATATGCCGGACAAGGCCATCGACGTGATCGACGAGGCAGGTGCCTACCAGCGCCTGCAACCGGTCGAGATGCGCGTCAAACGTATCGAAGTGCCGCAGGTTGAAGACATTGTGGCGAAAATCGCGCGGATTCCGCCGAAACACGTCACCAGCTCCGACAAGGAACTGCTGCGTAACCTGGAGCGCGACCTGAAGCTGACGGTGTTTGGTCAGGATGCGGCGATCGATTCGCTGTCGACCGCGATCAAACTGTCCCGTGCCGGCCTCAAGTCGCCTGACAAGCCAGTCGGTTCGTTCCTGTTCGCAGGTCCTACCGGTGTCGGTAAAACCGAGGCCGCGCGGCAACTGGCCAAGGCGTTGGGTATCGAACTGGTGCGCTTCGACATGTCCGAGTACATGGAGCGCCACACCGTATCGCGTCTGATCGGTGCGCCTCCGGGCTATGTCGGCTTTGATCAGGGCGGTCTGTTGACCGAAGCGATCACCAAGCAGCCGCACTGTGTATTGCTGCTCGATGAAATCGAGAAGGCGCATCCGGAAGTCTTCAACCTGCTGCTGCAGGTGATGGACCACGGCACGCTCACCGACAACAACGGGCGCAAGGCGGATTTCCGCAACGTGATCGTGATCATGACCACCAACGCCGGCGCCGAAACCGCGGCGCGTGCTTCGATCGGTTTCACCCATCAGGACCACTCGTCTGATGCGATGGAAGTGATCAAGAAGAGCTTCACGCCGGAGTTCCGTAACCGTCTGGACACCATTATCCAGTTTGGTCGCCTCAGCCATGAGGTCATCAAAAGCGTGGTGGACAAGTTCCTTACCGAACTGCAGGCGCAGCTGGAAGACAAGCGTGTGTTGCTGGAGGTTACCGATGCGGCGCGCAGTTGGCTGGCGGCCGGTGGGTATGACTCGGCGATGGGCGCACGTCCGATGGCGCGTCTGATCCAGGACAAGATCAAGCGTCCGCTGGCGGAGGAGATTCTGTTTGGCGAGCTGGCCGAGCATGGCGGTGTAGTGCACATCGACATCAAGGATGGTGAGTTGACGTTTGACTTTGAGACTACGGCGGAGATGGCCTGACTGCTTGGTTGTTGGTTTAGAGGGCGCCTTCGGGCGCCTTTTTGTTGGCTGATGTTTTTGGGTGTATATCCGTTGCTGCGGTAACGGCCACTTAGGGTTCCGCCCTTACGGCGGGTCACTTTTTCCAGACGCCGAAAAAGTAACCAAAAAGGCTTTACCCTGACGTTCGGCCCTCGCCTAGGCTCGGGTTCCTTCGCTCCGGTATTCATCCGGGGGCAGCGCCTACGGTTTGCTTCGCTGCACCTCCTCTCGCTGTGTTTGGCTGCGCCAAACGGTCGCTGCGCTCCCACCCCCGGATAAATCCCTCCACTCAGCCTGCCGACGGGCCCTGAGATCAAAAGCTTTACTCGAGCTAACGCTCATTGTGTTGAGTGGGGCGGCTTCGCCGCATGGGTGCACGCTCTCTAAATTGTAGGAGCCAGCCTGCTGGCGATGGCGGCCTGACAGCCGACCAATCTCTTGCTGATGCACCCGGCCCAATTGTGGGAGCTGGCTTGCCAGCGATGGCGGCCGACCAGCCTACCAATCTCCAACTGCCTAACCCAATCCACTGTGGGAGCGGGCTTGCTCGCGAAGGCGGCCTGTCAGCCGACCAAACTCCAAATGAAAACACCCAATCCCATGTAGCTGCCGAAGGCTGCGATCTTTTGATCTGGCTCTGGCTCTGGCTCTGGCTCTGGCTCTGGCTCTGGCTTTGGCTCTTGATGTGGCTTTTGATCTTCAGCCCCTTCGGCAGGCCGAGCGAAGGTGTCCATCAGGGGGTAGGCGCGCAGCGCCATGCGGCGAAGCCGCATACATCGAGAGGAGGTGCAGCGAAGCAAACCGGAGGCGATGCGCCCTGATGGGCACCGTAGCGAGGGAACACTGAGCCTCAGCGAAGTGCCGTACGCCGGGGCAAAGCCTTTTGGGTTACCTTTTCGGCGTTTGGAAAAGGTGACTCGCTGTAAGAGCGAAACCATAGGAGGCCGTTACCGCAGCAACGGATATACACCCAAAACCCAAACCCAAACCCAAATCGCAGACAAACAAAAACGCCCGGCAAAGCCGGGCGTCTTGTATTGACTTGATTAACGAGCGCGGTAAGTAATGCGCCCTTTGCTCAAGTCATAGGGCGTCAGCTCGACGCGCACTTTGTCACCGGTAAGAATACGAATGTAGTTCTTGCGCATCTTGCCGGAAATATGCGCGGTTACGACGTGCCCATTTTCCAACTCCACACGAAACATGGTGTTGGGCAGGGTGTCGACGACAGTGCCTTCCATTTCGAAGCTGTCTTCTTTCGACATGCAGTAAAGCCCTCGGTATCCAATGAATGGCCCGGTGCAACTGCGCCAGGCAAAAGCGGCGTGCATTGTGCCCGAAAAAGGGGGTTCAAGCCAAGGGGTTTACGGCTTGCGATTAGTTCAGGATCACCCAGCGCTGATTAATCAGCAATTCGATGGGGCGATACTGGGTCTTGTAGTTCATCTTTTTGCAGTTCTTGATCCAGTAACCGAGATACACCGCCTCTAGCCCCAGGCGCTGGCTTTCGGTGATTTGCCACAGGATTGCGAAACGCCCCAGGCTGCGGCGTTCCTCGTCAGGTTCGTAGAAGGTATAGACCGCCGACAGGCCGTTGGGCAGCAGATCGGTCACCGCGACGGCGAGTAACCGTCCGTCGAGACGAAATTCATAAAAGCGCGAGAAGGGCAGATCGCGCACCAGAAAGGTCGAGAACTGGTCACGACTTGGCGGGTACATGTCGCCGTCGGCATGGCGCTGCTCGATGTAGCGCTGGTACAGATCGAAATATTCTTCGCTGAAGTGCGGTTTTACCGGGCGTACCTGCAGATCGGCATTGCGTTTGAAAATACGTTTCTGCTGGCGGTTGGGCAGGAACTGCGCCACCGGGATGCGTGCAGGCACGCACGCATTGCAATTCTGGCAATGGGGCCGATACAGATGATCGCCGCTGCGACGAAAACCCATTTCCGACAGGTCTGCGTAGACGTGCACATCCATGGGCTGACTCGGGTCGAGAAACAGCGTCGTCGCCTGCTCCTCGGGCAGATAACTGCAGGAATGAGGCTGAGTGGCATAGAACTTCAAGCGCGCCAACTCGGTCATGATCAACCCTCGGGATAAGCTGGTGAATTAAGTGTAAGCCACGCGCGCAAAAGTCGCTCAGCAAACCCAGGTGGCACGACTCGGTTGATCCAGGTGGCGAGCCAGATAGTCGGCGAATTCGTGGCGGGGGATCGCGCGGGCGCCGAGGCTGTGCAGATGATCGGTCGGCATCTGGCAGTCAATCAGAACGAATCCAGCGTCTTTCAAATGCTGCACCAGCGTGGCAAAGCCGAATTTGGAGGCGTTGTCGGCGCGGCTGAACATCGATTCGCCGAAAAACAGCTGACCCATCGCCAGGCCATACAGGCCGCCGACCAGTTGGCCATGATCCCAGACCTCTACCGAGTGGGCGAAGCCGCGGCGGTGCAGTTCGAGGTAGGCGTCCTGCATGGCTTCGGTGATCCAGGTGCCGTCGGCGTAATCCCTGGGGGCGGCGCAGGCACGGATCACGGCGTCGAAATCCTGATCGAAAGTCACCTGGTAGCGTTGCTTGCGCAGCAATTTGCCGAGGCTGCGCGAGACATGCAGTTCGTCGGGAAACAGCACGGTGCGTGGGTCCGGCGACCACCAGAGGATCGGCTGGCCTTCGGAGAACCACGGAAAACAGCCGTGCCGGTAAGCCTGCACCAGCCGATCGGCGGACAGATCGCCACCGGCAGCCAGCAATCCATTGGGATCGCGCATGGCCTTATCCAGGGGCGGGAAAGTCAGGGAATTGCGTTGTAACCAAGTCAGCATGGCGTCCAGGCTTGCAGAAGGGGAGGGCAGTGCGGGCATCAGGCCCGCGCTAAAGTGTGCCGTTAAATGACAGGAATGTCGTCTAGATACTTCTCCGCGTCCAGTGCCGCCATGCAGCCGGCGCCGGCCGAGGTCACGGCCTGGCGGTAGACGTGGTCGGCCACATCGCCGGCAGCGAAGACGCCGGGGATCTCCGTGGAGGTGGCGTCGCCGTCGCTGCCGCCCTTGACCAGCAGGTAGCCGTCGCGCATTGGTAATTGGCCCTGAAACAGGTCGGTGTTGGGTTTGTGGCCGATGGCGATGAACACGCCGGCCAGTGTCAGTTCGTGGGTCTGCCCGGTATGGCTGTCACGCAGGCGCGCGCCGGTCACACCGCTGGCATCGCCCAGCACTTCGTCCAGATTCTGGTTCCAGTGCAGGCGAACGTTGCCATTGGCGGCTTTTTCGAACAGTTTGTCCTGGAGGATTTTCTCCGAGCGCAATTTGTCGCGGCGGTGGATCAAGTGCACCTCTTTGGCGATGTTCGACAGATACAGCGCCTCCTCGACAGCGGTGTTGCCACCGCCCACCACGGCGACCACCTGATTGCGATAGAAGAAGCCGTCACAGGTCGCGCAAGCCGAAACCCCTTTGCCGGCGAAGGCTTCTTCCGAAGGCAGGCCCAGATACTGCGCCGAAGCGCCGGTGGCGATGATCAGGGCGTCGCAGGTGTAAGTGCCACTGTCGCCGATGAGCTCGAACGGGCGCTGCTGCAACTTGGCGGTGTGGATGTGGTCGTAAACGATCTCTGTGGCAAAGCGCTCGGCGTGTTTTTGCATGCGCTCCATCAGCGCCGGACCGGTCAGTCCTTCGACGTCGCCAGGCCAGTTGTCGACTTCGACGGTGGTGGTGAGCTGACCACCGGCCTGCAGCCCGGTAATTACCACCGGTTTGAGGTTGGCGCGGGCGGCGTACACGGCGGCGCTGTAACCGGCGGGGCCGGAACCGAGAATGATCAGGCGTGAATGCTTCGCTGCGTTCATCAAATACACCTCATAAGCCTTTGTCACAAAAGGCAATGCATGCTCAAATTGAACCGCAGGATTTGTGCGCTTGGCTATGCTCAGCTATGGGGTTTGAAGCATGGCATCAGCCGCACAAACCCGTACAATGCCGGGCTGTTACAGAATATTTGTAGAGCGCTGTGTTTATGGCTGTGTTTATAAAAGCTGCGGCACAGTGTTAAAAGTAGTCTCAGATGCGCCGGTTCACTTTTTTACCTGCCTGGATTGGGCAGTTTTTTATCGACATTCAATAGATGGACGCGCCCCAGGCGCAGGAAAAGAAGCGTTTTGAAGAAATCCACCGCAGCACCAAAAACAGTCGTTCCGCTCTGGCGCCAGCAATTGCACTACCGGCTCAAGGAAGGTGCATTGATCGCCATCGGTGCCTTGTGCCTGTTCCTGATGATGGCCTTGCTGACCTACGGCAAGGATGATCCGGGCTGGAGCCACAACAGCAAGATTGACGACGTGCAGAATTTCGGCGGCCCCGCCGGTTCTTACAGCGCCGACATCCTGTTCATGGTGCTGGGTTACTTCGCGTACATCTTCCCGCTGCTGCTGGCGGTCAAGGCGTATCAGATCTTCCGTCAACGTCACGAGCCGTGGCAGTGGAGCGGCTGGCTGTTCTCCTGGCGCCTGATCGGTCTGGTGTTTCTGGTGCTGTCCGGCGCCGCGCTGGCGCATATCCATTTTCATGCGGCCACCGGCCTGCCGGCGGGCGCGGGCGGGGCGCTGGGCGAAAGTCTCGGTGATCTGGCGCGCAATGCCCTGAATATTCAGGGCAGCACGCTGTTGTTCATTGCGCTGTTCCTGTTTGGCCTCACGGTGTTCACCGACCTGTCGTGGTTCAAGGTGATGGACGTCACCGGCAAGATCACTCTCGACCTGTTCGAACTGTTTCAGGGCGCGGTCAACCGCTGGTGGTCGGCCCGAACCGAGCGTAAGCAACTGGTTGCGCAACTGCGTGAAGTCGATGATCGCGTTCACGATGTGGTCGCCCCGACTGTCACCGACAAGCGTGAACAGGCCAAGGTCAAGGAACGTCTGATCGAGCGCGAGCAGGCCCTGAGCAAGCACATGTCTGATCGCGAGAAGCAGGTACCGCCGGTCATCGCCCCGGCCCCGGCCAAGGCGCCGGAGCCAAGCAAGCGTGTGCAGAAAGAGAAACAGGTGCCGTTGTTCGTCGACAGCGCCGTGGAAGGCACCTTGCCGCCGATCTCGATCCTCGATCCTGCGGAAAAGAAACAACTCAACTATTCGCCTGAGTCACTGGCAGCGGTCGGCCACTTGCTGGAGATCAAGCTCAAGGAGTTCGGCGTCGAAGTCACCGTGGACTCGATCCATCCGGGTCCGGTGATTACCCGTTACGAAATCCAGCCTGCAGCCGGCGTCAAAGTCAGCCGCATCGCCAACCTGGCGAAAGACCTTGCACGTTCGCTGGCCGTGACCAGTGTGCGGGTGGTCGAGGTGATTCCGGGCAAGACCACGGTCGGTATCGAGATCCCCAATGAAGACCGGCAGATCGTGCGTTTCTCCGAAGTGCTGTCGACTCCCGAGTACGACAACTTCAAATCGCCGGTCACCCTGGCCCTGGGTCACGACATCGGCGGCAAACCGGTCATCACCGACCTGGCGAAGATGCCGCACCTGCTGGTCGCCGGTACCACTGGTTCCGGTAAGTCGGTGGGCGTGAATGCGATGATCCTGTCGATCCTGTTCAAATCCGGCCCGGACGACGCCAAACTGATCATGATCGACCCGAAAATGCTCGAACTGTCGATCTACGAAGGCATTCCGCACCTGCTGTGTCCGGTCGTGACCGACATGAAGGACGCCGCCAACGCCCTGCGCTGGAGCGTTGCCGAGATGGAACGTCGCTACAAGCTGATGGCGAAGATGGGCGTGCGTAACCTGTCCGGCTTCAACGCCAAGGTCAAGGAAGCCCAGGACGCCGGCGAGCCGCTGAGCGATCCGCTGTACAAGCGCGAAAGCATTCACGACGAAGCGCCGCTGCTGCAGAAGCTGCCGACCATCGTCGTGGTGGTCGACGAATTCGCCGACATGATGATGATCGTCGGCAAGAAGGTTGAAGAACTGATTGCGCGTATCGCGCAGAAGGCGCGTGCCGCCGGTATTCACCTGATCCTCGCGACCCAGCGACCTTCGGTGGATGTGATCACCGGTCTGATCAAGGCCAACATTCCGACCCGTATGGCGTTCCAGGTGTCGAGCAAGATCGACTCGCGGACCATCATCGACCAGGGTGGCGCCGAACAACTGCTCGGTCACGGTGACATGCTCTACATGCCACCGGGCACCAGCCTGCCGATCCGGGTACACGGCGCGTTCGTTTCCGACGATGAAGTGCACCGCGTGGTCGAAGCCTGGAAACTGCGTGGCGCACCGGAATACAACGATGACATCCTCAACGGTGTTGAAGAGGCGGGCAGCGGTTTCGAAGGCAGCAGCGGTGGTGGTGACGGTGATGATCCGGAAGCCGACGCGCTGTATGACGAAGCCGTACAGTTCGTCCTGGAAAGCCGCCGGGCGTCGATTTCCGCGGTACAGCGCAAGCTGAAGATTGGTTACAACCGCGCTGCGCGCATGATCGAAGCCATGGAAATGGCCGGGGTCGTCACCTCAATGAACACCAACGGTTCGCGTGAAGTTCTGGCCCCGGGCCCGGTTCGCGACTGATTGCAAAAGCAAAGGGCGGGACAATGATGTGCCGCCGCTCTCCCAACGAGTATTCAAGAGGACTCCCATGCGTCTTATCCGCATGCTGTTGCCAGTACTGGCGCTGACCACGTTCACGGCCCACGCCGATGACAAGGACGTGGCGCGTCTGACCCAATTGCTGGAAACATCGAAAACCCTGACCGCGAACTTCTCGCAGCTGACCCTCGACGGCAGCGGCACGCAGTTGCAGGAAACTCGCGGTGATATGGTTCTGCAGCGTCCGGGCCTGTTCTACTGGCACACCGAAGCGCCAAACGAGCAGACCATGGTCTCCGACGGCAAGAAGGTCACCCTGTGGGACCCGGACCTGGAACAAGCCACCATCAAGAAGCTCGACGAGCGCCTGACCCAGACCCCGGCGCTGCTGCTGTCCGGTGACGTGTCGAAGATCAGCCAGAGCTTCGAGATCAGCGCGAAAGAGGCGGGCGGCGTGATCGACTTCACCCTCAAGCCGAAGACCAAAGACACCCTGTTCGACAGCCTGCGCCTGTCGTTCCGCAACGGCCTGGTCAATGACATGCAACTGATCGACAGCGTTGGTCAGCGCACCAACATCCTGTTCACCGGGGTCAAGGCCAACGAAGCGGTGTCGGCGTCGAAGTTCAAGTTCGACATCCCGAAGGGTGCTGACGTTATCCAGGAATAAATCCAAAACCCTGTGGGAGCGAGCCTGCTCGCGAATGCAATGGTTCACTCAACATTGACGGTGACTGGTGCACCGCATTCGCGAGCAGGCTCGCTCCCACAAGGGCAAGTGATCGACCTGATCAAATAGAGGTTTCAACGCTACGTGATGGATCTGTTTCGCAGTGCACCGATTGCCCAGCCACTGGCCGCGCGTTTGCGTGCGACCAATCTGGATGAGTATGTCGGTCAGGAGCACGTGCTCGCTCGCGGCAAGCCTCTGCGTGAGGCGCTGGAGCAGGGTGCCCTGCATTCGATGATCTTCTGGGGGCCGCCGGGCGTGGGCAAGACCACCCTGGCGCGATTGCTCGCGGAAGTCTCGGATGCGCACTTCGAAACGGTCTCGGCGGTGCTTGCCGGGGTCAAGGAGATCCGTCAGGCCGTTGAAATCGCTAAACAGCAGGCCGGGCAGTACGGCAAGCGCACGATCCTGTTCGTCGATGAAGTGCACCGCTTCAACAAATCGCAGCAGGATGCGTTCCTGCCGTACGTCGAAGACGGCACGCTGATTTTCATCGGTGCCACTACCGAAAACCCTTCATTTGAATTGAACAACGCGCTGTTGTCGCGGGCCCGTGTCTATGTGCTGAAAAGCCTCGACGAGACCGCGCTGCGCAAACTGGTGCATCGCGCGCTCACCGAAGAGCGCGGGCTGGGCAAGCGCAACCTGACCCTCAGTGATGAAGGCTTCCAGATGCTGCTGTCGGCCGCCGATGGCGATGGCCGGCGCCTGCTCAATCTGCTGGAGAACGCCTCGGATCTGGCCGAAGACAACAGCGAGATGGGCACCGAGCTGCTGCAAAGCCTGCTCGGCGATACCCGACGGCGCTTCGACAAGGGCGGCGAAGCGTTCTACGACCAGATATCCGCGCTGCACAAATCGGTACGCGGCTCCAACCCCGACGGCGCGCTGTACTGGTTCGCGCGGATGATCGACGGCGGCTGCGATCCGCTGTACCTGGCCCGGCGCGTGGTGCGCATGGCCAGCGAAGACATTGGCAACGCCGACCCGCGCGCCCTGAGCTTGTGCCTGGCGGCGTGGGAGGTGCAGGAGCGCCTCGGCAGCCCGGAAGGCGAATTGGCGGTGGCTCAGGCCATCACCTATCTGGCTTGCGCGCCAAAAAGCAACGCGGTGTACATGGGCTTCAAGACCGCGCTGCGCGCCGCTGCCGAATACGGTTCGCTGGAAGTGCCGCTGCACTTGCGCAATGCACCGACCAAGCTGATGAAACAATTGGGCTATGGCGACGAATACCGCTACGCCCACGACGAACCGGATGCCTATGCCGCCGGCGAAGATTATTTCCCGGAAGAGCTCGAGCCGATCCCGTTCTATCAACCGGTGCCCCGTGGCCTGGAATTGAAGATCGGCGAGAAGCTCAACCACCTCGCCCAACTCGACCGTTTAAGCCCAAGACAGCGGAGAAAATAGTGCTTCCATTGATCGTTGCGGTCTCCGTCGGCGGGATTGCCGGCACCCTGTTGCGCTTCGCCACCGGCAATTGGGTCAACGCCAATTGGCCGCGGCACTTCTATACCGCGACGCTGGCCGTTAATATCGTGGGCTGTCTGCTGATTGGCGTGTTGTACGGCCTGTTTTTGATACGCCCGGAGGTGCCGATCGAGGTGCGTGCCGGGTTGATGGTCGGCTTCCTCGGGGGGCTGACGACTTTTTCATCCTTTTCACTGGATACGGTGCGCCTGCTGGAAAGCGGGCAAGTGCCGCTGGCCCTGGGCTATGCGGCGATCAGCGTATTCGGCGGGCTGCTCGCGACGTGGGCCGGCCTGTCCCTGACCAAACTTTGATAACGAGAAACCGACATGCTCGATTCCAAACTGTTACGTAGCAACCTTCAGGACGTAGCGGACCGCCTGGCTTCCCGTGGCTTTGCCCTGGATACCGCGCGCATCGAAGCGCTGGAAGAACAGCGCAAGACCGTCCAGACCCGCACCGAAGCACTGCAGGCTGAGCGTAACGCGCGTTCCAAATCCATCGGTCAGGCCAAGCAGCGCGGCGAAGACATCGCGCCGCTGATGGCGGACGTCGAGCGCATGGCGGGCGAGCTGAGTGCCGGTAAAGTCGAGCTGGACGCGATCCAGACCGAGCTGGACTCGATTCTGCTGGGTATCCCCAACCTGCCGCACGAATCGGTACCGGTTGGCAAAGACGAAGACGATAACGTTGAAGTGCGCCGCTGGGGCACGCCGACTGCTTTCGATTTCGAAGTGAAAGACCATGTCGCGCTGGGCGAGAAGTTCGGCTGGCTGGACTTTGAAACCGCCGCCAAGCTGTCCGGCGCCCGTTTTGCTCTGCTGCGCGGTCCGATCGCCCGTCTACACCGCGCTCTGGCGCAGTTCATGATCAACCTGCACGTCAACGAGCACGGCTACGAAGAGGCCTACACGCCTTATCTGGTCCAGGCCCCGGCGCTGCAAGGCACCGGTCAGCTGCCGAAGTTCGAAGAAGACCTGTTCAAGATCGCTCGCGAAGGCGAAGCCGATCTGTACCTGATCCCGACGGCCGAAGTGTCGCTGACCAACATTGTGGCCGGTGAAATCGTCGACTCGAAACTGCTGCCGATCAAGTTCGTCGCCCACACCCCATGCTTCCGCAGCGAGGCCGGTGCGTCGGGCCGTGACACTCGCGGCATGATCCGTCAGCACCAGTTCGACAAGGTTGAAATGGTCCAGATCGTCGAGCCGTCGACTTCGATGGAAGCGCTGGAAGGCCTGACCGCCAACGCCGAAAAAGTCCTGCAACTGCTGGGTCTGCCTTACCGCACCCTGGCGCTGTGCACCGGCGACATGGGCTTCAGTGCTGTGAAAACCTATGACCTCGAAGTGTGGATTCCGAGCCAGGACAAGTACCGCGAAATTTCGTCGTGCTCCAACTGCGGCGACTTCCAGGCCCGCCGCATGCAGGCGCGTTTCCGCAACCCGGAAACTGGCAAGCCTGAGCTGGTACACACCCTGAATGGTTCCGGCCTGGCGGTCGGTCGTACGTTGGTGGCGGTGCTGGAAAACTACCAGCAGGCCGACGGTTCGATCCGTGTGCCGGACGTGCTGAAGCCGTACATGGGTGGCCTTGAGGTCATCGGTTAAATGAAATATCTGCCGCTGTTTCACAACCTGCGCGGCAGTCGTGTGTTGGTGGTCGGTGGGGGGGAAATTGCCTTGCGCAAATCCCGCCTGCTGGCCGATGCCGGTGCGCTGCTGCGGGTGGTCGCACCTGAAATCGAAGCGCAACTGCGCGAACTGGTCAGCGCCAGCGGTGGCGAATGTCTGCTGCGTGGCTACGTGGAAGCGGATCTGGACGGTTGCGGGCTGATCATTGCCGCCACCGACGATGAAACGCTGAATGCGCAGGTCTCCAGCGATGCCCATCGGCGTTGCGTGCCGGTCAACGTTGTCGACGCGCCGCAGCTATGCAGCGTGATCTTCCCGGCGATCGTCGATCGCTCGCCGCTGATCATCGCGGTGTCCAGCGGCGGCGATGCGCCAGTGCTGGCGCGGCTGATTCGCGCCAAGCTCGAAACCTGGATTCCTTCGACCTACGGCCAACTGGCCGGTCTTGCCGCGCGTTTCCGCAATCAGGTGAAAAACCTGTTTCCGGATGTGCAGCAGCGCCGTGGTTTCTGGGAAGACGTGTTTCAGGGCCCGATTGCCGACCGGCAACTGGCCGGGCAGGGCACTGAGGCCGAGCGGCTATTGCAGGCCAAGATTGATGGCGAAGCGACTGTTACTACCGGCGAGGTGTATCTGGTGGGGGCAGGGCCGGGTGATCCGGATCTGCTGACCTTCCGCGCCTTGCGCCTGATGCAGCAAGCCGACGTAGTGCTGTACGACCGCTTGGTCGCTCCGGCGATTCTTGAGCTGTGCCGTCGCGATGCCGAGCGCGTCTATGTCGGCAAGCGTCGCTCTGATCATGCGGTGCCACAGGATCAGATCAACCAGCAACTGGTGGATCTGGCCAAGGCAGGCAAACGCGTGGTGCGCTTGAAGGGCGGTGACCCGTTCATCTTCGGTCGCGGTGGTGAAGAAATCGAAGAGCTGGCGGCCCACGGGATTCCGTTCCAGGTGGTGCCGGGGATCACGGCGGCCAGCGGTTGCGCGGCGTATGCCGGGATTCCGCTGACCCACCGCGATTACGCGCAGTCGGTGCGCTTCGTCACCGGGCACCTGAAGGACGGTTCCACCGATCTGCCGTGGGCCGACCTCGTCGCCCCGGCGCAGACGCTGGTGTTCTACATGGGCCTGGTCGGCTTGCCGGTGATCTGCGAGCAGTTGATCAAGCACGGTCGCAGCGCGGATACCCCGGCGGCGTTGATCCAGCAGGGCACCACAGTCAATCAGCGAGTCTTCACCGGCACGCTGGCCGACCTGCCGCGTCTGGTGGCGGAGCATGAAGTGCATGCGCCGACACTGGTGATCGTCGGTGAAGTGGTGCAGCTGCGCGAGAAACTGGCGTGGTTCGAAGGGGCTCAGGCGCAGGTCTGAAAACCGAGTTGCCCTCATTCGCGAGCAAGCCCGCTCCCACACTGGATCTGTGTCATGCACAAATCACCTGTGGGAGCGAGCCTGCTCGCGAAGAGGCCCTCAAACACACCGAATCAATCAGCCTCTACGCCAAACCCCTTTCCCGTTGAGCCGCGCCCGATCATGCGCCCCGCTGAAATCCTGCTTCGGCCCCTTCGGCACAATCCCCGTCGGATTGATGGTCTTGTGGCTACCGTAGTAGTGGTTTTTGATGTGCTGAAAATCCACCGTCTCGCCAATCCCCGGCCACTGATACAGCTCTCGCAGCCAGTTCGACAGGTTCGGGTAATCGGCAATCCGCCGCAGATTGCACTTGAAGTGCCCGTGGTACACCGCATCGAAGCGAATCAGCGTGGTGAACAAACGCACGTCTGCTTCAGTCAGGTATTCGCCCGTCAGATAGCGATTGGCGCCCAGCAGCCGTTCCAAGTGATCCAGCTCGGCAAACACCTCATCGAACGCCTCTTCATAAGCCTGTTGCGAGGTGGCAAAGCCGGCGCGATACACACCGTTGTTCACCGCCGGATAAATCCGTTCGTTCAGTGCATCGATCTCGCCGCGTAACGGTGCCGGGTAGAAGTCCAGTTCGTTACCGGTCAGGCCATCGAACGCGCTGTTGAACATGCGGATGATTTCCGCCGACTCATTGCTGACAATGCGCTTGAGCTTTTTGTCCCACAGCACCGGCACAGTGACACGGCCGGTGTAGTCCGGCGTGTCGGCGGTGTAGCGCTGGTGCATGAAGTCGAAGTGATCGAGCTTGTCGCCAGTCGAGCCAAGGGCCTTGTCGAAGGTCCAGCCGTTTTCCAGCATCAGCCAGCTGACCACGGACACGTCGATCAGGCTTTCCAGACCTTTGAGCTTGCGCAGAATCAGCGTGCGGTGCGCCCACGGGCAGGCGAGCGACACATAAAGGTGATAGCGCCCGGCTTCGGCGGCGAAACCGCCTTCACCGCTCGGCCCGGGCTGGCCGTCAGTGGTGACCCAATTGCGCCGTTGCGCCTGTTCGCGCTGAAAGGCGCCGTCTTTGCTGCTTTCGTACCACTTGTCCTGCCAGTGGCCGTCGACGAGTAAACCCATGATCAAGACTCCTGATTCCAATAAGCGTTGGAGCCGAGTCTATTCCGATGAGTTCGAACAAAAAGCGCAAAGATCGGGCGTCTATGATCGGTTAAATCGATTTGTTGCGCGCCGCCCAGTATTGCTCGGCGGTTGCGAACGCTTGCTCGCGGCTTTGACCGAGGCCGCGCAGGGCCAGGGCCATGGTCGAGATCAGGGCCATTTGCGGATAGCTGTCGACCACCTCGCCGCGCCACACCGCTTTCAAATGCTCGACATCCAGCGAGGCCGGTTTGACGTGGCGCTGGCTCGACAGTTGCGGCCATTCCTCGTCCCAGCTCTCGCCGCCTGTGGTGCCATAGAGGTGGCTGTCGGCATCCGGGTTGATCTCGATTTCGCCGCCATCGCCCTTGACCACGATCGCCGTGTCGCCGAGCAGACCGCTGGCCTCGCGATGTACCGCTTGATAGCCCGGGTGGAAAATACTTTGCAGGCCACAACGGGCGCGCAGTGGATTGAGGATGCGTGCCAGCGAGTGAATCGGCGAGCGCAGGCCCATGGTGTTGCGCAGGTCGATCATCTTCTGCAACTGTGGCGCCCAGTCGATCAGCGGCATGAACGCCAGACCGCCGTGGTCCAGCGCGCTGCCGACCTGCGCCCAGGTGCGGCACAGCGGGATGTTCAGCTCGCCAAGCAGTTGTTCGGTGTACAGACGTCCGGCGGTGTGCGCGCCGCCGCCGTGCATGAAAATTCGCACGCCGTTTTGCGCCAGGCACTTGGCCGACAGCAGGTACCACGGCAGATGGCGTTTCTTGCCGGCATAGGTCGGCCAGTCCAGATCGACATTCAGCGTTGGCGCTGACAGGCGCTCGCGCAAGGCTTCGGTGAAACCGGCCATTTCCTCCGCGCTTTCTTCCTTGTGCCGCAGCAGCATAAGAAAAGCCCCGAGCTGGGTGTCTTCGACTTTGTCGTCGAGCACCATGCCCATGGCTTCCCGCGCTTCTTCACGGGTCAGGTCGCGGGCGCCACGTTTGCCCTTGCCGAGGATCCGCACGAACTGCGCGAACGGGTGCTCGGTGGGTGTTTCGAGGGTCAGCGCTGGAAAGTCGGTCATAAGCAATTCGTCGGTTTGGGCAGGCCCGCCAGTTTCGCGGCGAGTTTGGCAGGGGTGCCTTTGAACAGTCGGTTCAGGTGCAGGCTGTTGCCTTTGTCCGGGCCGAGTTTGAGTGCGGTGTACTTGATCAACGGGCGGGTGGCTGGCGACAACTGGAATTCTGCGTAAAAGCTGCGCAGCAGTTCGAGGACTTCCCAGTGTTCCGCAGTCAGTTCGATGTCTTCAGCGGCGGCGAGGGCGCTGGCAACGTCATGGGACCAGTCGTCGAGGTCGACCAGAAAGCCGTCCTTGTCCAGTTCGATGGCGCGGGCGCCGACAGTCATCGAGTTCATAGCCAACTGTTGACCTTGTCGTGGTGGATCGACAGTTCGACGAAGGCCGGGTAATCGATGGCTTCGGCCCAGTCGGGAGCAACGATGGCACGGGCCTGCAGGTCTTCGACGAGGGCGAACAGCTTGACCCGGCGCTCGTTCAGCGTGGCGAATGGCGCAGTGCCCGGTTGCAGGGCGTAAACCGCATCACCGGATAACAGTAAGGCGTCGGCAGCGCCGATCACGCGCAGGCAACTGCTCAGGCGATCATCGCCGAACGGGGAATGAGACAACACATGCAAAGTCGACATCAGAGGGTGATCACCTGGTCGTAACGGTCAATAAGGGCGGTGATTTCGCTGGCGCCAAGCGGCTGCGCTTCGTCCAGCGACAGCGTGCTCAGGCCACGGGCGCTGGCGCTGTCGGTGCAGTAGAACAGTTCTTCAACGCCGAACATCGGCAGCGCCTGCAGATTGGCACTGAGGTCTTTCTGTTGCAGGGCCTTGGCGTTCTGCCCGGCGGCCAGTTGCAACACGCCATCGTCGAGAAACAGCAGGCCGATCGGCAGATCGAACGCGCCGCCGGCGAGGACGATGTCCAGCGCTTCGCGGGCGCCGGGGCCGGACCATGGCGACTGGCGGCTGATGATCAACAGGGATTTGGCCATTTCACGCGCCTCCGAAACAGATCAGTCGATCGGCGTCCTGCACCGCGTCGTGCAACTGGCCGAGGCCGGACAATTCCCATGGCGCGCTGACCGCGACGGCATCACGCTGGTAGCGTTTGGCTTCTTCGTCATTCAGCACGCCACGGCGCAGGGCGGCGGCGATACACACCACACCGTCCAGTTGCTGCTCGCTGATGAACGCGCGCCACTGTTTGGGCAGGTCCAGTTCGTCCTGCGGGGTGACCACCGCGTCGGAGGCGTTGTAGACGCCGTCCTGATAAAAAAACAGCCGGACAATCTCATGCCCGCCGGCCAGCGCAGCCTGCGCAAACAGCAGGGCACGGCGCGAGGAGGGCGCATGGGCGGCGGAAAACAGCGCAATGGCGAACTTCATGACGGACTCGATCAGCAAAACTGCGGCCATGATAAAGCTTTATGAAGGCAGCCGCGAAACCCAAGTGAAGCGTGGTGTTTTGTGTGGGAGCGAGCCCGCTCGCGAAAGCGGCGGATAAGGCGATGAAGAGGTTGAATGTACCGGCCTCTTCGCGAGCAGGCTCGCTCCCACAGGAGCCGATGTGGTATCGATCAGCGCGGCATATAGCCCAGTTGCCAACGCCGCGGAATGCTCAGGGACAGCACGCCCAGCACCGCCGCCAGCAAGCCGCTGGCGAACAATGCCCGAAGTCCGAAATGATGTTCCAGCACTGCGCCGAGTATCGCGCCGATGAACATCCCGCTCCACGGCACCAGTTGCACCCGCCAGCCATTACGCCGCTCGCCGAGCATCCAGCGCCCCAGTCCACGGCCGAACCGCGACAGCGCTCCGGTCACGTATGTCAGGCCCACTGGCAGACCGTTTACTTCCTCGACCGCCGCGTTGAGCATGCCCATCGCGATGATCGCCGCCAGCAGCGCCGGTAGTTGCGTGTCATACGGCCAGGCGGCCGCCAGACAGAGCAGGGTGGCGATGCACAGCAACAAGGGCAGCGTGCGCCGGCCACCGAGGCGCCCGATCACGATCCCCAAGGCATTACCGATCACGAAGGTGACGACGAGGATGATCAGGCGCAAGGTCAGTCCGAGGTCGCCGTCACTGATCGCCACCGCCAGCCGCGTGGTGTTGCCGCTCATGAAAGAAACGAAATCGCCGCTGGCCATGAAGCCGATCGCGTCGGTCATGCCCGCCAGCACTGACAGGCTGGCCACCAGCGCCAGACCGATGCGCCCGCGCCATTTCTGCCGATGCAGATGCCCGGAAGTGGCGCGGTGAGTCGAAGTGGAGGGCAGCATCGGCGACAATATCCTTCAGCGGCGTTTACGGTTCCAGCCCATACAGATCGCAGTAATCTTCCCAGCGCATGTGGGCCATTTCCGCTACCTCGCGATGCACCTCCATGCGCTGGGCCTGATAGTCCTCGGGCGTTGCGGCCGTCAGGAGCAAGGTCAGTTCCCAGGCGAACAGGCCTTGATTCTCCGCCTCGGCCTCGAAGGCTTCGTGCAGACGTTCTTCACGATACTGCGCAGCGGTTTCACCCTTGGCCTGGGCCTGCAGCGGATTGAGATGATCGAGGGTTTCGCGCAATTCGGGGCGCGCGTCGAGAAACAGTTTCAGGGCTTGTTCATGTCGCTGGTCGGTGGGCGCCATGTGTGTTCCTTGTGAGGCTGATGACCCTAGGGTGCCGGAGCGGCTGCCGCATGTCGCGCTATAAATGCAGTAAAGCAGAACGATTTTGCCTGTTGCGGTGATACAGTCCGCTTTTTTCTGAATGAGCGAATGCAATGCGAATTCTGATGGTAGCGCTGGCCGCGACCCTGCTGGCTGGCTGCGCGGGTTCGGTGATGGACGATTCTCGCACCAAAGCCCCGTACAAGGTTCTGACCTCGGACAAGCCGGAGAAAGTTGTCGCTCAGTGCGTACAGTTCGGCTGGCAGGACGAAGCAGTGTTTGGCGTGGACGCCGGAGCGTATCTGCAACCGGGCAAGAAGGGTGGCTCGACGGTGTACACCCGTTCCGCAGAGTCATTTGTCGACGTGACCAGCGATGCGTCGGGAACCGTGCTCAACTACTACGCGCAGAAGGACGATTTTGTTGCCAAGCGCCGGTTGGCGGCGTTGGCGACCTGCCTCTGATCATGCGTTGAAGCGGCTGCCGTTATCGCCAGCAGGCTCGCTCCCACTTTTGAAATGCATTCCATTGTGGGAGCGAGCCTGCTCGCGAAGGGCCCTTGAGGTTCAACCCTTCAAGCGCTTCTGGAAATAGTGCCTGCTATGCCCCGGCGGGTAATCAACGATCTCGCCAAACTGGCTGAATCCCAGCTTCTCGTAGAACGCCGGCGCCTGAAAGTCGAAGGTGTCCAGCCAGATGCCGAGGCAGTTCTTCTCCTTGGCCAGATTTTCCGCCATGGCCATCAGTTCCGAGCCGATGCGTTGCCCGCGACCCTGTTCCGGGACGCACAGCAACTCGATGTACATCCACTGGAATATCACCCGGCCGTACAAACCGCCGAGAATCGCGTCGTGTTCATCGCGCACCAGCAGGGCGAAAGGTTCAGAGGTGGAACCACCGGTCCGGGCGTCGTTATACGCAATCAAAGGCTCGAGAATGGCTTTGCGCTGTTCTTCCGTAGGGTTCTGCGACAGCTCGATTCGCAACGTCATGTGCAACTTCCTTGTGAGATGAACTGCCAGCCTATCCTGCCCGGGGAGCGTCTTCCAAGTCCTTCCTCATCCCTTTGGAACCGCGGCTGTCGCGCCGGGGTCTAGCTTTTACAGCGTCATTCCGAACGCGGTTGATGAGGATCCCCCATGAATATTTTCGAAGCCCTTCGCGAAAGCCACGACCGCCAGCGCAGTTACGCCAAAGCCCTGGTCGAAACCAGCGGTGATACTCCGGAGCGGGTTGAGGCCTACAAACAGCTCAAGGCTGAACTTCAGGCCCATGAAACCGCCGAAGAGCGCCACTTCTACATCCCGCTGATGGAGTTCGACAACGGTGTTGACCTCAGTCGCCACGCCATTTCCGAGCACCATGAAATGGACGAGATGATGGAAGAGCTGGACGAGACCGAGATGTCCAGCCCGGCGTGGCTGGCTACGGCGAAGAAGCTCTCCGACAAAGTCCATCACCATCTCAAGGAAGAAGAGCAGAAGTTCTTCCAGATGGCCGGCAAATTGCTCGATGACAAGCAAAAGGAACAACTCGCTGGCCAGTACGAAAGGGAGTACCAGGCGCAACTGCCATGAGTACTGAATGCCAGTTTTTGCAGTGTCGGCGTGTAGGCCTTTGGCCATGCGTTGGGTGGGTCTTGTCGTAATAGGCTGTATATTCATCCAGTATTTTCGGCGTTTTTGACTTGAGACGCCGATTGACTGCGACAAAACCGCCGATGGACAAAAAAACCACCTCCGTTAGCTTGAAGGCCTCTCCTCGGACAGGAGAGTTCTTAAATCAACGGAGTGAAAAACATGAATCAACCACAAGCTCAAACCCAACTGCGACACGGTCGCGTCACCTCTCCAGCCAGCCGCGGTGCGGTAGCCATCGAGCAAGGATTGCTCGGTGCCTGGCAGGTCAACGAAATGGAAGGCGGCAAGAACTTCCCGGCGCTGACGGCAGGACCTTTTCCTGCTCCCTATGGCAGCGACAGTGACAGTGTCACGCCGCCCGCCGACGGTTACATCCTCAGCGGTGGCAAGACCGATGCCCGTGACTGCGTGAACTTCACCGACGAGGAAATGAGCAAAAAGCTCAATCGTCCGTTCAGCTGGCCACTGCTCAGTGTGACCCCGGGCCAGACGCTGGAAGTGAAGTGGGAATACACCGCGCCACACACCACCCGTGGTTATCGCTGGCTGATCACCAAGGATGGCTGGGATCCGAAACAGCGTATTTCCCGTGCACAACTCGAAGCGCAGCCTTTCGCCGAAGACTTCTACACTCAAGTGCCGTATTACAGCTATCCGGGGGAATTGAAGGCCAAGGTCAATCATTCGGTGAAATTGCCGGCCACCAAAAAGGGCCGTCACGTCATCGTGCTGATGTGGATCGTCGCCAACACCGGCAACGCGTTCTATCAGGCGTTCGACGTCGACTTCAAATAACGGCGTTACGCTCAACTCACAGGTTCTGAAGGATTAGAACATGTCAAATATCGACTTCACGCTAGTGCAAAACCAGGCGGCCGACGCGGCCGCGCTGATGCCGAGCATCGCCGGCAAAAAAATACTCATGGGCTTCTGGCACAACTGGCCGGCGGGTCCAAGTGACGGCTATCGTCAGGGCCGCTTCGCCGAAATCGCTCTGGAAGCGGTGCCCAAGGAGTACAACGTGGTCGCGGTGGCGTTCATGAAGGGCAGCGGGATTCCAACCTTCAAGCCGTACAACGTCTCCGATGCCGAGTTCCGGCGTCAGGTCGGCGTGCTCAACAGCCAGGGGCGGGTGGTGCTCTTGTCCCTGGGGGGCGCCGATGCGCACATCGAGTTGCGCAGCGGGCAGGAACAACCGCTGGCCAATGAAATCATCCGTCTGGTGGAAGTCTACGGCTTCGATGGCCTGGACATCGATCTTGAACAGAGCGCGATTGATTTCGCCGCCAACAAGACCGTGCTGCCGGCCGCGCTGAAACTGGTCAAGGATCACTACGCAGGCCAGGGCAAGCACTTCATCATCAGCATGGCCCCGGAGTTTCCGTACCTGACCACCAATGGCAAATACGTCGGTTACCTGCAGGCACTGGAAGGCTATTACGACTTCATCGCGCCGCAGTTCTACAACCAGGGCGGCGACGGGGTCTGGGTGCCGGAAGCCAATAATGGCAACGGCGCGTGGATCGCGCAGAACAACGATGCGCTGAAAGAGGACTTCCTCTACTACCTGACCGAAAGTCTGGTGACCGGCACCCGGGGCTTCACCAAAATCCCGGCGGACAAATTCGTCATCGGCCTGCCGGCCAACGTCGATGCGGCGGCCACCGGTTACGTGATCGACAGCACCGCCGTCGGCAATGCGCTCAAACGTCTGGCGATCAAAGGGCTGCCGATCAAGGGCCTGATGACCTGGTCGGTAAACTGGGACAACGGCGTCAGCAAGGATCGCGTGCCGTATGGCTGGGAGTTCAGTCGGCGTTATGGACCGCTGATTCACGGAGCGAAAACAGCGGCGCAGGAAACGGATGACACGTTGTCGCGCGTCGCCCGTTAGCAGCAATTAAAGAGCCCGGTAGCGCTGCCGGGCTTTTTTGCGTGGGCCAGGCAAACAATGCCCGGATGTGAGTCATAGCGGAGCGGGTTGTTTATCCGATCGGGACGCGCTCGATACATTGAATGACTTGACGAGATCCAGCAAGCAGGCAGCCGCCTGATTGATCTGCGTATCGGTAAGCGCCGCGTAGCCAATCAGCACGCCAGGTTTGACCGCGTGACTGCTGGTGAATGCGGATACCGGTTGCAGGCAAAGATTGAAGAGGGCAGCCCGTGCGCAGAATTCTCTTTCATCAATGTCTGCGGGTAACCAGAGCACAAAATGTAATCCGGATTGCTCGCCGGAAATCTGCAGATCAGGGTTTTCTCGCAGCTTTGAGATCAGCAAATCGCGTCGATGTTGATACGTCTGTCGCGAGATGCGCAAATGCCGTACATATTTTCCGGTGCAGAGAAACTGGTTGAGTGCGAGCTGACCCAGTATGCCGGGCGTCTGGCCGGTGTCTTCGATGAGGTTGATGACTTTCTTCTGTAAATGTTTGGGAATGACCATGAAGCCCAGACGAAAGTTGCTGAACAGGGTTTTATTGAAGCTGCCGCAGAAAATCACCCGGTCGTTTGTATCTATTGATTTGATGGCGGGCAGGGGAGCACTGCCATAGTTGTACTCGCTGTCGTAGTCGTCCTCGATGATGATCGCATTGGCTGCGGTCGCCGAGGCCAGCAGGGCCTTGCGGCGTGCCATGCTCATGCAGACACCCAAAGGAGCCTGGTGAGAGGGCGTGACATAAATGGCCTGAACCGGACTGGCGGGTGACAGCGCTTCAACGATCAGACCTGCATCGTCCACTGGAATATCGATGATTGTGTTGCCGGAACAATTGAATATCCGCCGGGCCCAGTAATAGCCGGGATCTTCCATGGCAACGACGGCCTCTTTTCCCAATACCCGGCTGATAAGGTCGAGACAGTGCCTGATGCCGTGGGTAATCACGATGTCCTGAGGTGAGCAGTCAATTCCCCGGTAGATCTGGATATGGTCGCAAATGGACTTGCGCAAGTTCTCGTCACCGCCGAGTGACGAGGCCGATACTGCGGTGGCGAGGTCTTTGGCGGAAGGTGTGCATAACGACTTTACATCTTTTTCTTCGAGCAATCCCGGATCGGCCAGTCTGGCAATAAACGGTACATACGGCTGTAAATAAGTAATGGGAGCAGGTGAATCGGATGACCGGTGAGTATCAAGTTCGACTTGCAGTTCCTTAGTTCTGGCGGCGGCGATCAGATTATCCGGCAATGTTGCGCAGACTACCGAGCCGGCACCTCGCTTGCGAATGATGAAACCTTCTTCGCGCAATTGATCGAAAACAGTTTCCAGGGTCCCTCGGGAAACTCCCCATCTTTGCGCAAGCGTACGCGTGGAGGGCAGCGCTTCGCCGGATTGGAGCCGACCGGAACTGATCAGGTGTTCAAGGAAACGGCACAGAAGCTGATGTTTGGTGGACAGCGAATGTTCGGTCAATTCGAACGGCAAGACTAGGTCGAGGCCAACTGGCCGCTTACCTCTGGTCATAGTGGTACACACCAAAATCCATTTAATGGATCTTCATCTTAGCGCGGCATACAAATACGCTCAACGCCGCTCAAGCTAACGCGTTGAGGGGTGGCGCGCGAGTCATTGGGGTCAAGAGAAACTGGATTGGTATAGGGATATCGTCGGCAATGACTGCTTTTGAAAAACTGTCAACACTCAATAAGACTAATCATCGCGAGCCGCAACTAAAGATTGCGATAGTCGGAGGGGGTGCAACAGCGATTAGTGTAATTGATGCGTTGCAGCGCGACGTTAAGCTGAAAAATATGGATGTTGCAATTACCCTCTATGAGCCTGACAAGAAAATAGGTCCAGGTCGCGCTTATCAAAACGATGGTGATTATGGATTGATTAATCGCCAGGCCCGATTCATGTCCGTGAAAAGTGACGATCCCCGGCACTTTGTAGGATGGGTCACTCATAAATATGGAAGTGCACTGGCGCAACTTGATTTCTTGCCGCGTCACTATTTTGGTGAGTACCTGTCCGATTGTTTTGCCGAGCAAGTGGCGCTGGCGCGCGACCTCAAGCGGCCGATTCGGGTGATCGGGCAAAAGGTCACCAGCCTGACAATGCACGATGACAAAGCGGTCGTCGGTGTCGAAAACGGGCCGCAACAAGTGTTCGACCGGGTGATTCTGTGCATCGGTACCGCAGAGCCGGCGGATATCTTCTCGTTGGCCTGCTCCCAAAACTACATCGGCAATCCGTATCCGATGTGGACCAAGTTTTCCGCGATTGGCGGCGACGATCAGGTGGCGATCATTGGTTCCAGCCTCTCCGCTGTCGATGCAGTCCTGGCCCTGAATGCCCAGGGACACCGCGGCAAGATCGTCATGCTGTCGCGCAATGCGCTGCTGCCAGCGGTGCGCATGCCGCATCACGACTTCACTTACAAGGTCATCACCCGCGAACGTATCGAAGAGCTGCGTGATGAAGCGGGGATGATCTCCTGGTCGAAATGGCTTGGCCTGATCACCTTCGAACTGACGGCCCAAGGCGTGGATCTGGAGAAGCTCAAGGCTGAACTGGCGCCAGGTCAACTGCCGTTCGAGCGCCTGGAGCGCCATCTTCAAGCATCGGCCCGTGGCGAAAAGTGGCTGTCCATCCTGATTGATATTGCCAACGACTACGTCGAGCTGGCCTGGGACAGCCTGAGTGCGGGCGATCGCAGTTATTACATGGCCAACTATCACTCGATTTTCATGAGCCTGTGCAACCCGATGCCTCCGGCAACGGCCAACAAGTTGCGCAACATGCTCGAATCCGGACACCTCGTGATTCGTCCTGGCCTGAAGGGCGTGGAACTGAGTCCCGGTGGCGGTTTCGTCCTGAATTACCAGGCAGGCGCCTGTCATGCCGACTGGGTCATCAACGCCACTCGATCTGAAACCGGTGGTGTCGGGCAGACCGGTACCGAGCTGGTGTCTTCGATGGTCAACAATGGCGTCGCTCAGCACCATCCGTTTGGTGGACTGCACGTGTCATTCGGCTCGCACAAGGTCATCGACCGCAGTGGCAAGGCCAGCGACGCTATTTATGCCTTGGGCCAACTGGCTGCCGGTAACCATTACTACACCAGTTCACTGGCCATGATCACACGTCAGATCGACCGGGTTCTGCCGCATTTGCTGACGACTGATCAATACCTCAAGGAGCTTTCTGCGTGAAATCCAGCCGCCCCGGAATCCTGTTACCTGCAGCGTTGTTGTCGGCCGTAATCGTGCCGCAGCTCGGACTCGGTCTGATGACGCCCACCGTTGCAAAACTGGCGGAGGAGTTTCGAGTCCCCCATGAGGCGATTCAGGAAACGTTTGTTGTTTACATGATCGGGTATGCGTTGTCCGTGGTATTGGCGGGGATTCTTGCCGATCGTATCGGAGCCCGTCGCGTACAGATTTCGGGGTTGCTGATTTGTGCTGCCGGGTGCCTGCTTGCAGCGTTCTCGGACTCCTTTTACCTGTTTGCGGTTGCGCGTTTCATGCAGGCCCTCGGAGGGTGTGTAGGGACCGTAACCACCAGGCTGATCGTGAAATCCGATTATCCGGAAAGCAAACGCCTGCGAATTCTCACCACCCTTGCCTCGGCGATAGCGCTCACGCCGTGTATCGCACCGTTGCTCGGCGGCATGTTGTTACCTTCGCTGGGATGGCGCTGGATGATGGGCGGCGTGGGGATGTTCAATCTCGCGGCATTGGTGCTTTTCTGGCAGGTCGACACCTCCCCGGGGGCATCGGATTCGACGGGGCGCAGCATCATTGCCGTTTATGCCGCCAACTTCAGAAATGCGGATTATCTGGCTTATGCCGCCGGCATCAGTCTGGTGTGGATGAGTTACTTCGTGTTCCTGTCCTGTTCGACTTATGCGTTGCAGACGGAACTGGGCATGTCTAGCCTGGGTTACGGCGCGGTGATCTCCCTGTGCGCCGTCGGTTATGTGATTGGCAGTACGTTGGCGCGAGCATTGAGCGCCAGGTGGGCGTTGAACGAGATCCTGCTGCTTGGAAGCAGGGTAGGCATGGCCGGGTGCATGTTGCTGGGCATTCTGCTGTCGGTGTTTGGCAGTGTGCTGCCGGCGCTGCTGATTCCGATGGTGCTCATTCTGTTGTCGGTCGGGATGGTGATTCCCGCGACTCAGGCCGGGCTATTGAAGAGTGTCAGTCGTGATATCGGTATTTCCTCCGGGCAGTTTTTCTTTTTCCAGATGGCGGCGGGGGCCGGTTACGGTTTGCTGGTCAGTTCCTTTTCCGAACTGGGCGTTCGTGGCCTGGCACTGTTTATCGCCATTCCGATGGTCGTGTTGTTCGTTTTCCTGAATATGTCGCGGGCACTGTCGAAGTCCCCGGAAGAACAGTTGAAGGCAGTCTCTCGGACCTGAGTTTGCTGTTGCTGCGACCCTGATAAAAAAAACAAGGATGTGTAGTCGTGCAGTATCTGAAATCGCTGAAGTTGAACAGTGTGTGTTATGACATTCGTGGCCCGGCACTGGAGCAGGCCAGAAAGATGGAGGAGGACGGCCAGCGCATTCTCAAGTTGAATATCGGCAATCCCGCGCCCTTCGGTTTCGAGGCGCCCGACGAGATACTCCAGGATGTGATCCGTAACTTGCCGACGGCGCAAGGTTACAGTGACTCCAAAGGCTTGTTCAGCGCCCGCAAGGCCGTCATGCAGTACTGTCAGCAGAAGCAGATCGAGGGCGTCGGCGTCGACGATATCTACCTGGGCAATGGCGTCTCCGAGCTCATTGTGATGTCACTGCAGGCGCTGCTGAACAACCGCGACGAAGTGCTGGTGCCTGCTCCGGATTATCCGTTGTGGACCGCCGCGGTGAGTCTTGCCGGGGGCAATGCGGTGCACTACATGTGCGACGAGCATCAGGACTGGTGGCCGGACCTCGATGACATACGGGCCAAAATCACCCCCAACACCCGAGCGCTGGTGATCATCAACCCCAACAATCCCACCGGTGCGGTGTATCCGCGAGACGTGCTGCTGGGAATGCTGGAGATCGCGCGCCAGCACAATCTGGTGGTGTTCTCCGACGAGATCTACGACAAGATTCTCTACGACGAGGCGGTGCACATCAGCACCGCCTCGCTGGCGCCGGACCTGCTGTGCCTGACCTTCAACGGGTTGTCCAAGTCGTACCGGGTGGCCGGGTTCCGCTCCGGCTGGCTGGTGATTTCCGGGCCGAAGCAGCATGCCGCCGGCTACATCGAAGGCATCGACATGCTGGCGAACATGCGCCTGTGCGCCAACGTTCCGGCCCAGCATGCGATCCAGACCGCGCTGGGGGGTTACCAGAGTATCAATGACCTGGTCTTGCCTCAGGGGCGCCTGCTCGAACAGCGCAACCGGGTGCATGAACTGCTCAACGCTATTCCTGGCGTCAGTTGCGTCAAGCCGATGGGCGCGCTGTACGCATTTCCAAGGATCGATCCGAAAATTTTCCCGATCAAGGATGACGAGAAGTTTGTCCTCGAACTGCTGATGTCGGAAAGGCTGCTGGTGGTTCAGGGAACCGCGTTCAACTGGCCCGCACCCGACCATTTTCGCGTGGTCACGTTGCCGGCATTGCCGGACATCGAAGACGCCATGGCGCGGATTCATCGATTCATCAGCAGCAGGTCAGTCAACAACCTGAGCGTTCGTCGAGTGGCGAATAACGCCCGGGACCTGTGGCCGGTCTTCTGATTCCAGACGCAGATCAAGTAAGCAAGTTGTCATGCCTGACGTAAGTTCGTGGCAGGTGTGACAGCGCAAAGTGCCAGACGGCTGGATGCCACACTCGGCCATCTCTCTAAGTTGTGCAGCATAAAGGAATGAGTATGCGGAACTTTGATGCGCAGGTTTCTTATCGGGTCATGCTTTCTCAGGATGAGGTCAATCATCATGGGGCCGATTGGGAGAAAGAGGCCTTGAATGAACTGGAAGAGCGACTTGGAGCAGGGTCCGACTTTCCCTGCATCTTTTCCAAGAATGCATTCAAGAAGTCTTCGATCAAATTTGTATTTGTCGACACTTTGGATGCTCAAGGGCTGGCGAAACTGGCTGAAGGGTTAAAAGAGTATGTAACGCTTTCCAGAACATGGAGTGGTTCAATCGAAGACGCTTATCCGCTCATCGTGTTCTTTTCAACCGATGCGATATCGGCGAGTACCGCGCAGGAGTATCAGGCCGCCGGGTGGGGCGTGCTGCAGAGCCTGCACTGGCTGGATGAAAGCCCGTGGCCGGACAGCGTCGATGTCGACCCGGAGTCACCGTTCTGGTCGATGTGCTTCGCGGGAATGCAATTGTTTGTGAATATGAGTTCTCCCGCACACAAACTTCGCAAGAGCAGAAATCTCGGGTCGAGATTTGCGCTGGTGATTAATCCGCGTGAACGCTTCGATGTATTTGCCGGCGATACCGTGGGCGGACGTAATGTTCGCGCCAATATTCGCAAGCGCATCCTTAAATATGATTCGGTGCCCCACGCCTTGCAATTGGGCGGGTTTGGCTCTGACGCCAAAGAGTGGTGGCAATACGGTTTGATTGAAGAAAATGCAGAGCGCACGGATGTTTGCCCGTTCAAACATTCCAGCCATGAAAATAAAGAGGAAGCCTGATGTTCAAGTTGATTGTATCCAACGGCAGAGTGGCAGACCGCACGGCATTTACCCGTATCGGCGCGTTGAAGGCCGCGTCGGCACTTGAAGCAAAGTACGGTGTAGCGCCGCTGTATATCGGTGACGGCAGCTGCGAGCCGGCGGCCGATGACTGGACAGTCAGTCTGCCGGCAGGACGTGAGCAGATCGATTCGCTGTATCGCGCCGTGGCCTGTGCGGTAGAGGAGCAGCAACTCACAGTGGTCATCAACGGCACCTGCCCGGCCAGCCTGGGCAGCGTACCTGCGGTTGCCAGACATTACCCGGACCTTTGTCTGGTGTGGGTCGATGCCCATGGTGACTTCAATATTCCGACGACCACTGACACGGGCTACCTGGGCGGGATGGTGGTGTCGGCATTATGTGGCCTCTGGGACAGCGGCTGTGGCGCCGGCGTGCGTGCGGAGAACGTCATTCTGGTCGGCGCGCGTGACATCGACGGGCAAGAGCAGCGTCTGCTGAGCGCCAATAATGTGCGCACGCTTTCCCCGCAGCAGGCAACCGCCGAAGCGGTGCGCAGCGCGATCGGCCAATCGAAGGTCTGGGTGCACATCGATTGGGACTCTCTTGAGCCTGGCTACGTGCCCGCCGACTACGCAGTGCCTGACGGTCTGCTGCCGCAACAGCTCGCGGCGATCCTGGGAGCAATTCCGCTGGAGCAGATCGTCGGCCTGGAAATCGCCGAGTTCAACGCCTCCTGCGATGCGGCGACGGCACAGCGTGCGACCCAGTGCATCATCGATATCGTTGACCCGCTCCTGTCCAAAGCGTGTCTTGAGGCGAGTGTGTGCCATGCATAAGCCGCCTGCTGCTGCCCGGCTGCGTTTCAGCAAGATGCACGGTGCGGGCAATGACATGATCATTCTCGATCTGCGTGATGCGCAGGATCCGTCGCGCGAATTGTGCAAGTACCTGGCTAACCGCCATAAAGGTATCGGCGCCGATATGGTCCTGGGCGTCAAGGCGGCGCGCAATCCATCGTCCGTGGCCTCGTTCGATATCTGGACGGCGCAGGGCGAGTCCTCCCGGCAATGCGGCAACGGCGCGCGGTGTGTCGCCGCATGGCTGGTTCGGGCAGGCCTGACGGAGGCGTCCGAGTTCACCCTCGACAGTCCCTCCGGTACCCACCGGGTCCGGGTCATGGAGGACGGCAACTATCAGATCAGCATGGGCGCACCGAATTTCTCGCCCGCCGCCATCCCGGTGTTCGGCTTCGACCAGGCGCAGTCGGCTTATCAACTCGAACTCGCCGGGCAACACCTGGCGTGTTCGGCGGTATCGATGGGCAACCCGCATGCGGTGATCGAAGCCGAACGTGATCAGTATGAGATTCCAGCTGTCGGCAGCGCCCTGCAAAACTCCGGGTATTTCTCCCCTGACGTCAACGTCGGGTTTGTACAGCTGCAATCGCGCAACAGGATAAAACTCAAGGTCTACGAATTCGGCGCAGGCGAGACGCTGGCCTGCGGCAGCGGTGCCTGCGCGGCGGTCGCGGTGCTGGCGCGGGCCGGGCGGGTCGACCGCTCGGTCGATGTCGAACTGCCCGGCGGAACCCTTGAAGTGACATGGGAGAGTGACTTGTCCGCGATGTACCTCTCCGGCCCTGCTGAATTCGTATTTGATGGAGAACTCGCTCATGCCGTTGTATGAAAGCATTCTGGACACGATCGGCCGTACGCCAATCGTCAAGCTGCAAAGGCTCGCCCCGGAACACGTCAGCATTTATGTGAAGGTCGAGTCGTTCAACCCCGGTGGGTCGGTCAAGGACCGGCTGGCGCTGGCGGTGGTACTCGACGCCGAAGCCAGAGGCCTGTTGAAGCCTGGCGATACGATCGCCGAATGCACCTCCGGCAACGTCGGCATTGCGTTGGCGATGGTTGCCGCGGCGCGCGGCTATAACTTTGTGGCGATCATGTCCGACAGTTACTCGATCGAACGGCGCAAGCTGATTCGTGCCTATGGCGGCAAGGTTCTGCTGTTTCCTGCTCACCTGGGCAGCAGCGGCGGCAACCAGATTGCCGATGAACTGGCGCAGAAGTTTGGCTGGTTCAGATCGCGACAATTCGATAACCCGGCCAACCCTTCCTATCACCGCGAAACCACCGCCACCGAAATCCTCGGTGATTTTGCCGGTAAACGCCTGGACTACTTTGTCACCGGTTTCGGCACCAGCGGCACGCTGACCGGCGTTGGCCAGATGCTGCGAGTCGCGCGACCTGCGGTGCAGATCGTTGCCGCAGAACCGGAAAATGCTGCGTTGCTGTCGGGCGGCACCTGGGGCGTGCACCAGATTCAGGGACTCGCGCCCAACTTCACGCCGACCATCATGGACAAGACCGTCATCGATAAAGTCCTGACCGTGAACGAGTACGAGGCGCGCGACACTTCGCAGCGCCTGGCCAGGGAGGAGGGGATCTTCGTCGGCATTTCTTCGGGCGCCTCGGTCGCCGCAGCGTTGAAGGTTGCCGAGACCGCAGCGGCCGGTTCGGTGCTGCTGGCCATGTTGCCGGATACCGGTGAACGTTATCTCTCGACGTTCCTGATGGACGGCATCGCCGAAGGTTCCGACGATGACTGGTTGCAGTCGCTCGAGCCGTAACAGGCAACCGGTTACTTGGCGAAGCAGGCGCTCTAAGGGATTAGCATCATGGTGGAAACTCTTCCGGCAGCAGATTACATCGAGTTCGCGCGCCCGTTTCCAATGCATCGTGGAGGTGTACTGGAAGATTTCAGGCTGACGTATGAGACGTTCGGGCAACTGAATGATCGTCGCGACAACATCGTCCTGGTGCTGCCCGGCATGTCCGCCAACAGCCACGTTTGCAGTGTCGCCCGCGATCCTGAGGCGGGCTGGTGGGAGGACTTTGCCGGTTCAGGCAAGCCGATCGATACAGACCGCTGGTATGTGATCTGTTTCAACTATCTGGGGGGGTGCAAGGGCTCGACGGGGCCGCTGTCCACCGAGCGGGCGAGTGGCAGGCCTTACCAGTCGCGCTTTCCCGAGCTGAGCATCGAAGACATCGTCGACACGATCGTCATGGCCGTGAAAGCGCTGGGCATGGCGCAAGTGACCTGCCTGATCGGCGCTTCGATGGGTGGCATGTGTGCGCTGGCCCTGTTGACCCGGCATCCGGGGTTTGTCCGGCATCACATCAACCTGTGCGGCGCGGCCAGTTCGCTTCCCGTGTCCACAGCCTTGCGTTCATTGCAGCGGGAAGCCATCCGCAGTGATCCGCTGTGGGCCGGTGGCGAGTATTCGCCGGATGCGCGCCCGATCCATGGCATGACGCTGGCTCGCAAGATCGGCCTGTTGAGTTATCGCTCCGGCGCGCAATTGAATCGCCGTTTCAGCCGCGGCGATCAGGCGGCGGGGAAATCCGCCGGCATGACCCACGACTTTGAAGTCGAGGATTATCTGCAGGCCAATGCCTGGCGATTCGCGCGGGATTTTGACCCCAACAGTTATCTGCAGCTAAGCCGCGCAATTGATCTTTATGCCTGTCTGACGCCGCCGCAGGGCGGTTTTCAGACTGCCGGGCTGGAGCAGGTTCTGGTGGTCGGCGTCGAGAGCGACACGCTGTTTCCTGTTGCGCAACAGCAGCACATCGCTCAAGGGCTCGAGCAGGATGGTGCCGAGGTGACCTTTGTCCGGCTCGATTGCCCGGACGGCCACGACGCCTTTCTGACCGATCTGCGGGCGTTCGGGCCGCTGTTGGAACATTTCATGAATCGTATTGGTTCCGTCCTTCCTGCGGGCAGGGCGGAGCGTTGTCTGGAGTTGCACGATGAACGATTTTGACAAGGTTGCATTGGTGACCGGTGCCAACCGTGGCATCGGTTTCGAGGTGGCGCGACAACTGGCCGCCGAGGGCGTGACGGTGGTGCTCAGTGGCAGGAATTATCAGGCTGTCGCTCAGGCGGCCGATGAGCTGACCGGCATGGGCTTGAAGGCGTTCCCGTGCCTGCTGGATGTCACGGATGAAGACAGCATCGCCTCGGCGGTCAAATTGCTGGAGGCGAAGTTTGGTCGACTGGATATCCTGATCAATAACGCCGCGATCCGTATCGAATCCTACGGGTTGAACCCTTCGCAACAACCACTTCAACAGTGGCGCCAGACGTTTGAAACCAACCTGTTCGGCATGGTCGCGGTGACCCAACATTGTCTGCCGCTGATTCGCCAGTCTGCGGCCGGACGCATCGTCAACGTATCCAGTCTGCTGGCATCGCTCACCACCCATACGGACGTCGATTCCTACGCCTATTCACCGATGTTCAAATCCTTGCCGGGCTACAGCGCCAGTAAAAGCGGGGTGAATTCGTGGACGGTTCATCTGGCTTACGAGCTTCGCGATACGCCCGTCAAGGTCAATGCCGTGCACCCCGGTTACACCAAAACCGGCATGAATGATGGCGCCGGTGATCTCGATGTGCAGGAAGGCGCGCGGACCAGTGTCGCGCTGGCATTGATCGGTGCCGATGGCCCCACGGGCACTTACCGCCATCAGGACCGCGTGATTCCCTGGTGAGTCGTCGCTGTTTTTCTGCTTCCAACTGTTCAGTAGAAAGGATTCATCATGATTAAGCTTGCACTCGTCACCGATAAGCCGAACCTGCACATTGACTACGACATGCCGCCATTGCTTGAAGCCTGCAAGCAACTGTCGATCAACGCCGATGTGTGTTTCTGGGACGATCCGTCAATCGATTGGGCGGCGTATACCGCCGTATTGATCCGTTCACCGTGGGACTGCATTGAAAACCTCGACGAATTCTTTGCCTGGTGCGACAAGGTGCATGCACTGACCTGCCTGTTGAACGTGCCGTCCGTGGCCCGGTGGGGCTTGAACAAGCTGTACCTGAAGGACATTGCTGCGCGCGGCGTGCCGATTATTCCCAGTGTGTTCCTGGCGCCCGACGACGCTCCCGAGGGTCATCTGGCTGAGTTCCTCGACGCGAACACCGACAGCCATGAATTTGTCGTCAAACCGACGATCGGCTCGTATTCGCGCGGAGTGAAAAGATTTGTCCGCGGCGGTTCCGAGGCCGCGCTGGCGCACATTCGCGCGCTGCAAAAGCGCGGTTCGCACGTGATCATCCAGCCGTACATCACCACCATCGACACTTACGGCGAGACGGACCTGACCTTCTTCGATAACACCTTCAGCCATTCCATTCGCAAGGGTGCCATGCTCATGGCGGACGGTACGGTGAACGTGCCAACCCCCGAATTTCGCCAGCCGCGCGAGGCGGATGCCGAGGAGCAGGCGGTGGCGCTATCGGCGCTGGTGGCTTCTGCCGAGGTGCTCGGGCTTGAGCTGCCGTTGCTCTACGGCCGGGTCGATGTGATCCGCGACTATGACGGTCGGCCGATGATCATGGAAATGGAGATCTGCGAGCCTTCGCTTAACCTGCCGTTTCGCGCCGACAGTGCGATGAACCTGATCAAAGGCGTGCTCATGCGCATCGACCGGCACCTGGTCGATCTCTGACACCATCCGCGAACACCAGTAAACAAGCCCGACAGCATTGCCGGGCTTTTTTTGTGCGCGCGATTATTCGACTATGGGCGTTTTCCGATGGCACAAGGAACAGGCGTCATGACCAAGACAGCCGAGCGGGTCAACATTGTCGATACTCAGGTGTTGTCCCACGACTGGTATCTGTTGCAGAAAATCACCTTCGACTATCTACGCAACAACGGTGACTGGCAGCGGCAGACTCGCGAAGTCTACGACCGTGGCAATGGCGCGGCGATTCTGTTGTTCAACCGCGAAAAGCGCACGGTGGTGCTGACCCGCCAATTTCGCTTGCCGGTGTTCGTCAACGGCCACGACGGCTTGTTGATCGAAGTGGCGGCGGGGCTGCTGGAAGGTGCGGCGCCGGAACAGCGGATCCGCGACGAGGCCGAAGAGGAAACCGGTTACCGCGTGCATGAGGTGAAGAAGGTCTTCGAGGCCTACATGAGCCCCGGCTCGGTGACCGAGAAACTGCACTTTTTTATCGCCGAATACGACGCGAAGTCGAAGGTCAGCGAGGGCGGCGGCCTGGAAGAGGAAACCGAAGAACTGGAAGTGCTGGAGTGGCGCTTCGATGAGGCACTGGCGGCGTTTCAGCGCGGCGAGATCTGCGACGCCAAGACCATCATGCTGTTGCAGTATGCGGCTATGAATAACCTGTTTGTCCGATAAAGCAAAGATCGCAGCCTGCGGCAGCTCCTACAGGGAACGCATTCTCATGTAGGAGCTGCCGCAGGCTGCGATCTTTTGATCTTCTAAAACAAATCCCCAGTCCTGCCCACCGCCGACCAGCTACCACCCTCCAGCACCAGCAACCGCTCTTTTGCCTCAAGCCCACCCGCAAACCCGGTCAACTTCCCCGACGCGCCGATCACCCGATGACACGGCGCCACAATCGAAATAGGGTTGCGCCCGTTCGCCGCGCCCACCGCACGCACCGCCGTCGGGTTGCCGATCTGCTCGGCGATCTGGCTGTAGGTGCGCGTCTCGCCAAAGGGGATGGTCAGCAGCGCCGCCCAGACCTTCTTCTGAAAATCGGTGCCGACAAAATCCAGTTCCAGGTCGAAGCGATCACGCTTGCCGGCAAAATATTCCTCAAGCTGCTGCGCGGTTCGCTGCAGCAGCGGATTGTCCGGCGCTTCGCTCATCGGACCGAGGCGCACCCGGCCCGGTTTGTCGTTTTCCCAGAGGATGGCCGCCAGTCGTGAGCCGTTCGCCACCAGCTTCAATTCGCCGACCGGTGAGGGCAGGGTGATGAACGTGTACGACATGGGCAGAACTCCGGATCGGTACGGCGAGAGCGCCCAGCATACTGCCTGAGCGGGGAGGCGCAAATCGCAATAGCGACCATACTGCTTGGTGCTTTTGCTGCGTTCCCCTCTGTTCTGCACAGAACCCGAAAACAAAAAAGAGATCGACTCATGAAGTACGAACCTTTGGCCAAAACGCTGATTGCGACGTCACTGGCACTGAGCTGCCTCATGGCCCACGCCGCTTCCGTGGCCCCGGTCGCCGCCGAAAACGGCATGGTGGTCACCGCTCAACACCTGGCCTCGCATGTCGGTGTCGATGTGTTGAAAAACGGCGGTAACGCGGTGGATGCGGCGGTCGCTGTGGGCTATGCGCTGGCGGTGGTGTATCCCGCCGCAGGCAACCTCGGCGGTGGCGGTTTCATGACCATTCAACTGGCGGACGGGCGCAAGACCTTCCTCGACTTCCGTGAAAAAGCCCCGCTGGCGGCGACCGCCAACATGTACCTGGACAAGGACGGCAACGTCGTCCCGGATCTGAGCACCCGTGGTCACCTCGCCGTGGCGGTGCCGGGCACCGTGTCGGGCATGGAGCTGGCGCTGAGCAAGTACGGCACCAAACCGCGCAAGGACATGATCGCTCCGGCGATCAAACTGGCGGAAGACGGCTTCGAGCTGGAGCAGGGCGACGTCGATCTGTTGGACTACGCCACCGATGTGTTCAAGAAGGACATGCGTGATTCCGGCTCGATCTTCCTGCACAACGGCGAACCGATGCAGGTCGGGCAGAAACTGGTGCAAAAGGATCTGGCGAAAACCCTGCGCACCATTTCCGAAAAAGGCGCTGACGGTTTCTATAAAGGCTGGGTGGCCGACGCAATCGTCACGTCCAGTCAGGCCAACAAGGGCATCATCACCCAGGCCGACCTCGACAAATACAAGACCCGCGAACTGGCCCCGGTGGAGTGCGATTACCGTGGCTACCATGTGGTCTCGGCACCACCGCCAAGCTCCGGCGGGGTGGTGATCTGCGAGATCATGAACATCCTCGAAGGCTATCCGATGAAGGATCTGGGCTTCCATTCGGCCCAGGGCATGCACTATCAGATCGAAGCGATGCGCCACGCCTATGTGGATCGCAACAGCTATCTGGGCGACCCGGATTTCGTGAAGAATCCGATCGAGCACCTGCTGGACAAGAACTACGCCACCACGCTGCGCAACGCGATCCAGCCGCAGAAGGCCGGGATCTCCGCCGAGCTGAAACCCGGCGTCGCCCCGCATGAAGGCAACAACACCACGCACTATTCGATCGTCGACAAGTGGGGCAACGCAGTGTCGGTGACTTACACCCTCAACGACTGGTTCGGCGCCGGGGTGATGGCGAGCAAGAGCGGGGTGATCCTCAACGACGAGATGGACGACTTCACCTCCAAGGTCGGCGTGCCGAACATGTACGGTCTGGTGCAGGGCGAGGCCAACGCCATCGCCCCGGGCAAAACCCCGCTGTCGTCGATGAGCCCGACCATCGTCACCAAGGACGGCAAAGTGGTGATGGTGGTTGGTACGCCGGGTGGCAGCCGCATCATCACCGCGACCTTGCTGACCATGCTCAACGTCATCGACTACGGCATGGGCCTGCAGGAAGCGGTCGACGCGCCACGCTTCCACCAGCAATGGATGCCGGAAGAAACCAACCTCGAAGATTTCGCCGCCAGCCCGGATACGAAGAAGATCCTCGAGAGCTGGGGCCACAAGTTCGCCGGGCCGCAGGATGCCAACCACATCGCCGCGATCCTGGTCGGCGCACCGTCACTGGGCGGTAAACCGGTGGGCAAAAACCGTTTCTACGGGGCCAACGATCCACGGCGTAATACCGGGTTGTCATTGGGTTATTGAGCGGCGTAAAAAAGGGCGGCGGGGCTTGGCTCCGCCCCCTGTCTCAAGGATCGATCAAGGAAGGCCCATCATGTCTAGCGCATTGCTGATCATCGACGTCCAACAGGCTCTCTGCTCAGGCGAGTATCAGTGCTTCGACATCCACCGTGTGATCGACACCATCAACCAGCTCAGCACCCGCGCGCGCAAGGCGGGTGTGCCGGTGGTGCTGATCCAGCATGAGGAAAAGGACAGCCCGCTGGCCCATGGGGCCGAAGGCTGGCAACTCGCCGCCGGATTGCTGACGACCGCCGAAGACCTGCGCGTAGGTAAAACCACCCCGGATTCGTTCTACCAGACCGAGCTGGGCAAACTGCTGCCCAGCGAAGACTTCGAACGCCTGATCATTTGCGGCCTGCAGACCGACTACTGCGCCAACGCCACCGTGCGCAGGGCGCACGAACTGGGCTACGACGTGGTGCTCGTCGCGGACGCTCACTCCACCGTCGACAACGGCACCATGAGCGCCGAAGACATCATCGCCGAACACAACAAGGACCTGGCGCACCTGACCGGCGCGACGGCCCGGGTCGACGTCAAACCCGCAGCCGAGATCACTTTCTAAAACCAGCGCATACCCCTGTGGGAGCGAGCTTGCTCGCGAAAGCGGTGGGCCTGTGACGCATGTGTTGGCTGACCCGACGCCTTCGCGAGCAAGCCCGCTCCCACAATGATTGAAGGTGTTCACCAATTCCCACGCCCAGCACAACCCCCCTGTGGGAGCGGGCTTGCTCGCGAAAGCGGTGGGCCTGTGACGCATGCGTTGGCTGACCCGACGCCTTCGCGAGCAAGCCCGCTCCCACAATGATTGAGGGTGTTTACAGATTCCCACGTCCAGCACAAACCCCCTGTGGGAGCGGGCTTGCTCGCGAAAACGGTGGGTCTGTGACGCATGTGTTGGCTGACCCGACGCCTTCGCGAGCAAGCCCGCTCCCACAATGATTGGTGGTGTTCACAGATTCCCTTGCCCAGCACAACCCCCTGTGGGAGCGGGCTTGCTCGCGAAAGCGGTGGGCCTGTGAAGCATGCGTTGGCTGACCCGACGCCTTCGCGAGCAAGCCCGCTTCCACATTGCTTGATGGTGTTCACCAATTCCCACGTCCAGCACAAACCCCCTGTGGGAGCGGGCTTGCTCGCGAAAGCGGTAGGTCTGTGAAGCATGCGTTGGCTGACCCGACGCCTTCGCGAGCAAGCCCGCTTCCACATTGCTTGATGGTGTTCACCAATTCCCACGTCCAGCACAAACCCCCTGTGGGAGCGGGCTTGCTCGCGAAAGCGGTAGGTCTGTGACGCATGTGTTGGCTGACCCGACGCCTTCGCGAGCAAGCCCGCTTCCACATTGCTTGATGGTGTTCACCAATTCCCACGTCCGGCACAAATCCCCTGTGGGAGCGGGCTTGCTCGCGAAAGCGGTGTGCCTGTGACGCATGCGTTGGCTGACCCGACGCCTTCGCGAGCAAGCCCGCTCCCACAATGATTGATGGTGTTCACAGATTCCCATGTCCAGCACAAATCCCCTGTGGGAGCGAGCTTGCTCGCGCTGGGCTGCGTAGCGGCCCTCATTCCTCAAGTCGCAAACAAAACCCCACGAATCTCCCCAACCCGCGGGGCCACGACGCCCTCCAGCACCAAGCGCGTAATGGTCTCGGCTGCCGTCGCGTAATCCTCATCCTGCGGCACTGCGCGCCCGGTGATGCAGCCCATTTGCCAGCCAATATTGGTGTAGGTGCGGGTTGCCGACCAGATGAACAGCATCAGGTGTTCCGGGTCCACCGGGGCCAGCAGGCCGCGCTCGATCCAGCTGCGCAGGCACTCGACGTTGCGTCGGGCTTCGGCGTGCAGCACGTCGCGGCATTCGTCTGGCAACTGGCGCCCGCCGAGCAGCAGCTCGCCGCTGAATACCTTGGCAATCGCCGGGTGTTCACGGGCGATGCGGATGCGCGCGGCGATGTAGGCGCGCAGGCCGATCATGGGATCGTCGCTTTCGCGCAACGCTGCCGAGGCTTCCAGCAGCGGTTCGACAAACCCCAGGAGGACTTTCGAGTACAGGTTTTCCTTGGTCTGGAAGTAGTAATACAGGTTGGCCTTGGGCACGCCGGCACGGGCGGCGATGTCGCGGGTCTGGGTCGCGTCGAAGCCGTTGGCGGCGAACTCTTCGCTGGCGGCGGCGAGGATCAGTTGCTCGTTGCGTACGCGGATGGCGCTCATGGGAACACGGTGTGAATAGAAGGCATGGGCAGATTCGGGCAAATTCGGTTTCGCAATATACAAAACTATATAGCGATGAGACCAGCAAACTGCTCGATTTGCGGCAAAGCTGAGCGGATATTTTTGTGTAAATTTTCTGATTCAGTCTTTCCTCACGCGACCGCTCTCTCTAGAATCCGCCCCGCCTCCGCAATGGAGGCTCATTGCTATCATTTGGCTCGGTTCACATAGGGAAGACAACATGCAATTCGGGAAAATCCTGGCGCTGGGCCTAGTGCTTGCGCTCGGTGGCTGTGCCAGTTTCACCAAAGACGAAGTCGCGCCGGTCAAGCTGCCATCGATGGCCAGCTACGCCAACAAACCCAATGTGTATGTGGATTTCGACTTCTATCAGGGCGAGCCGAAAAGCGCTTCGGCCGTAGAAGTGCCGCAGGCGCGTGACCAGCTCAAGCCTGAGCTGCAAAAGATTCTGAGCGATTCAGGCCTTTTCGGCCGTGTCACCCTGGACGAGTTCCAGAAGCAACCGGGCGACTACAGCCTGCGTCTGAAAATGTACAACCATCCGCCGAATGCCGGTTCGATGGTGCTGGGCTTCATCAGTGGTTTCAGCCTGGGGGTGATCCCGGCATACGGCACCGATCAGTACACCATGAGTCTCGAAGCCGTGGACGGCACAGGCCAGGCCCTGACCACCGCGAGCAACCATGATGCGGTCGGTACCTGGATCGGCATCTGGTTCATTCCGCTGATGGGCAACACTCCGAAGGCGGCGGTCAACGACACATTCGCCCGTCAGGTCAACGCGCTGCTCAAGCAGATGATCGACAACAACAACCTGAAATACTCGGCGCTCGAGACCCGCACTCCGCGGGCCTGATGCCAAAAAAAGAGAGCCGCAATCGCGGCTCTTTTTTTCGCCCTTACTTCAGGGCCTGGATGAACTGCGGATCGCTGTACAGTTCCTTCAACAGATCACGCAGCATCGGGTTATAGGCGTTGACCGCATTCGGAATCGCGATGAAACCAAAGAAGCTGCTGCTCCACTGGCTGCTGACATGCTTGGTCGCGTCGTAAACCACGTTCTGCCCATTAAGCAGGGTGAAGCGTGCCGCGAGTTCGCCATCGCCCGTACCCATGCCGGCCGACAGGTTGTTCTTCACCACCAGCACTTTCAACTGACGCTGAGCCTGCGGATCAAGCAGACCGGCCTTGCGCAGTTCTTCGGTGATCGCGTCCTGGATATGCGCCGGGATGCTGCCGGATGGCGAGCGCACCGGGTTGGCTCGAACTGTCAGCGAACCTTCGCCAGACTCGGCAGTTACCTGAGGATTGCTGATCGCTTGCAGGGGCGGGGTCTGCTTGAGCTTCTGAACGTTTTCGAAGCTCGGCTCATAGCGGGTCATGGTCATGCCACAACCTTGCAGCAGCACTGCCAGCATCGGGATCAACAACAGAGACTTTTTCACGGCGTTTCCTTGCGTGAGGAATAAGGGGGGGCGAATTATGGGCAGAGTGCCATCATTGAGCAACCGACTTCACCGGGAAGCGCTCAGAGCTTCAACAGATTCTCGATCTGCGCCAGTTCCCAGGTACTGAGCAGATTCACCGGGTCGGTGCCGTAACGGCTGTTGAATTGCCATTCGCGGCCATCCGGGCAGCGGCACTGTTCACAGTGATGCAAGTGCCCACCCTCAAAATCAAGCAACAGGCGCCAGCCCTCGATATCGACCGCGATCAGTCCGGCATCACTGGGTGTCTTGGATCTGTTGAACATCAGCACGCCCAGCGCAGCCTCGCGCAAGCGCTGGCAAACGTCGCGGGCGGTCAGCAATTCAGTCATGGTCTTACCCGGTGGAGGCATAAGCGCGTCAGGATAAATCGCGCGTCGACGGGTGTCAGCGATCACTGGCCCGATTCCGAACTATTCCGTAACATCCGCTCCCCGCTTTTTTACGAACATCAGCGGCCGTACTCGTCGGCCGTCAGTCAGGTAAGCCATGAAACCGAAACGTCTGCGCGCCGATGTCCTGGCCGGACTCACCACCTCATTTGCCCTGTTGCCCGAATGCATTGCGTTCGCGCTGGTGGCGCATCTCAATCCGCTGATGGGCCTGTACGGCGCCTTCATCATTTGTACGCTGACCGCGTTGTTCGGTGGCCGGCCGGGAATGGTCTCCGGGGCGGCGGGTTCGATGGCGGTGGTGATCGTCGCGCTGGTGGTGCAGCACGGCGTGCAGTACTTGCTGGCGACGGTGTTGCTCGGCGGTTTGATCATGATGGCGTTCGGCTTGTTGCGCCTGGGCAAACTGGTGCGCATGGTGCCGCATCCGGTGATGCTCGGTTTCGTCAACGGCCTGGCGATCATCATTGCACTGGCGCAACTGGAGCATTTCAAGAGCGGTGAACACTGGCTCAGCGGCACGCCGCTGTACCTGATGACCGGGCTGGTGCTGCTGACCATGGCCATCGTCTACATCCTGCCGCGCCTGACCCGCGCGGTGCCGCCGGCATTGGTGGCGATCCTCGGCGTGGGCCTGCTGGTCTACCTGTTCGGTCTGCCGACGCGCACCCTTGGCGACATGGCGCACATCGCCGGCGGTCTGCCGACTTTCGCGCTGCCTGACATCCCGTGGACGCTAGAAACCCTGCGCATCATCGCCCCGTACGCGATTCTGATGGCGCTGGTCGGTCTGCTGGAAACCCTGCTGACCCTGAACCTCACCGACGAAATCACCGAAACCCGCGGCTACCCGGATCGCGAGTGCGTGGCGCTGGGCGCGGCGAACGTGGTCTCCGGCGCATTCGGTGGCATGGGCGGTTGCGCGATGATCGGCCAGACCGTGATCAACCTCAGCTCCGGCGGCCGCGGGCGTTTGTCCGGGGTGGTGGCGGGGGTGCTGATTCTGCTGTTCATCCTGTTTCTGTCGCCGCTGATCGAGCGTATTCCGCTGGCGGCACTGGTAGGGGTGATGTTCGTGGTCTCGCAGCAGACCTTCGCCTGGGCTTCGTTGCGGGTGTTGAACAAAGTGCCGCTCAACGATGTACTGGTGATCATCGCCGTGACCACTATCACCGTGTTCACCGATCTGGCCACTGCCGTACTCTGCGGGATCATCATCGCCGCGCTGAATTTCGCCTGGCAGCAGGCCCGCGAGTTGTACGCCGATGAGCATCTGGAAGCCGACGGCAGCAAACTCTACCGCCTGCACGGCACGCTGTTTTTCGCCTCGACCACGCCGTTCCTCAACCAGTTCAACCCGGCCAATGACCCGGCCCGAGTGACTCTTGATTGTCGGCATTTGAGCTTCGTCGATTACTCGGCGATTGCCGCGTTGAAGACCCTGCGCGAGCGTTACGAAAAGGCGGGCAAGGAGCTGCAGGTGTTTCATCTGTCCGAGCGCTGCAAGAAGCTGTTGAAGCGCGCCGGCGTCGAACACCACTGAGTGCAGTTGTGGGCGCGGCTTGCTCGCGAAGGCGGTATGTCGATGAAACGGTATCGACTGCCATTACGCCTTCGCGAGCAAGCCCGCTCCCACAGCGGCGATGCCAAAGATCACTATCGGGAAAATTTCTTCGCCCCGGCCACACAAAGAATCACGCCCACCGTCACCACCAGCATGCCGATGCTGACTTGCTCATGCAGCAGCGTCGCTGCTAGCGCCAGGCCGAAAAACGGTTGCAGCAACTGCAGTTGACCAACCGCGGCAATCCCGCCCTGGGCCAGGCCGCGATACCAGAACACGAACGCGATCAGCATGCTGAACAGCGAAACGTAGCCCAGACAGACCCATGCCGACACGCTGATGCCGCTGAACGACGGCGGGGCCAGCCACAGGCTCGCAATTGCCATCGGGGGCAGCGACAAGACCAGCGCCCAACAGATCACCTGCCAGCCACCCAGGGTGCGCGACAGTTTTGCGCCTTCGGCATAACCCAGACCACAGACCAGAATCGAGGCGAGCATCAGCAGGTCACCGGTGGGCGAGGCGGACAATCCCTGTGACAAGGCGAACCCCACCACCAGAGCACTGCCGAGGATCGAGAAGAACCAGAATACCGGGCGCGGACGCTCGCCACCGCGCAAGACGCCAAACAGCGCAGTGGCCAATGGCAGCAAGCCGACAAAGACGATCGAATGCGCCGATGTCACGTGCTGCAATGCCAACGCCGTCAGCAGCGGGAAACCGAGCACGACGCCTAATGCCACGATCAACAACGAAAACCACTGATCTCTGGACGGTCGCCGCTCACGGAACAACCACAACAGGGCAACGGCCAGGACGCCGGCAATGGCGGCGCGCGCGACGGTGAGAAACACCGGGTCAAACTCCAGCACGGCCAGGCGCGTCGCCGGCAGCGAGCCGCTGAAGCACACCACGCCAATAAAGCCGTTGATCCAGCCGCTGGTTTTTTCCAGTGCCGGGTTGCTCACGTTTGAAGTCCGTTCCATACGATTCACACTCATTGTGGGTTGCTTTGAGAGAATCCTATGATTGAGAATCAGGACAATCAAAAAATTGTCATGGATACATCCCGACATGTCCCGCTCTCGCTACAAGACCCTCGTCGACACTTACGCCGCCGACATTCGCACCGGACGTCTGGCGCCCGGCACCCGTCTGCCGACGCACCGGCAACTGGCCACGCAGGAAGGCCTGGCGCTGGTCACGGCCTCGCGGGTGTACGCCGAACTCGAAGCCATGGGGCTGGTCAGCGGCGAAACCGGGCGCGGCACCTTCGTGCGCGAAACCTCGTTGTCGCCGGGGCAGGGCATCGACCAGAAAGACGTGGCCGTCGGCATGATCGACCTGAATTTCAACTACCCGTCCTTGCCCGGTCAGACGCAATTGTTGCGCACCGCACTGCGCCAGTTAGCGTTGTCGGGAGATCTGGAAGCGTTATTGCGCTATCAGCCCCATGCCGGCCGGGCCCACGAACGGGCTTCGGTCGCGCGCCATTTGCTCAGTCGCGGTGTCAGCGTCGAAGCCGAACAAGTGCTGCTGGTCAACGGCGCCCAGCAGGGGCTGGCGGTGACGCTGATGGCGTTGCTCAAGCCCGGCGATGTGATCGCCGCCGATGCGCTGACCTATTCCGGGTTCAAAGTGCTGGCCGAGGCGTTGCATCTGGAAGTGGTGGCGATCCCGGTCAACGAGCAGGGGCCGGATCTGGCCGCGCTGGAAAAGCTCTGCCGCAGTCGCTCGGTGCGTGCGGTGTACAGCATGCCGACCCTGCATAACCCGCTTGGTTGGGTGATGCCAATCGAGCAGCGCGAAGAATTGGCTGCCATCGCGCGGCGGCATGATCTGACCCTTATCGAAGACGCGGCCTACGCTTTTCTGGTGGAAGACCCGCCGCGTCCTCTGATCGACCTGGCGCCTGAGCGCACGGTGTACGTCTCGGGCCTTTCGAAGAACATCGCCACCGGCCTGCGCGTCGGTTTCATTGCTGCGCCTGCGGCCCACGTTCCGGCACTGGAGCGGGTGATTCGCGCAACCACCTGGAACACCCCGGGACTGATGACCGCGATCGTCTGCGGCTGGCTCGACGACGGCACCGTGATCGAACTGGAAGCGCAAAAACGCCACGATGCTCAGGCGCGCCAGGCACTGGCTGCCGAGTTGCTCAAAGGGTTGCCATGCGTCGCCCATCCGAACTCGTATTTCCTGTGGCTGCCCTTGCCGGAAGACGTGCGTGCCGATCAGATTGTGGTGGAGCTGATGCAGAAGCAGATTTCGGTCACCACGGCCGAGCCGTTCGCCGTATCGGCGCATGTGCCGCATGCGATTCGACTGGCCCTGGGTTCGGTGGAAATGGATGTGTTGCGGCAGGCCTTGACCACCGTCAGGAAGGTCATTGCCGCTTACCTGTAAAACAAGGCCTGGGGGACAGATGTTACCCTTGCGCAGCCAGATTCAAGCCGTTCCGGAACCTTAGATGAAAAACACCGTTGCACTCTTGCTTGCCTTGACCGCCACCGCCGTACTGTTCAGCTCGACCACCCGCGCCGCAGGCGATCCGCAGGCCGGCGAAAAGATCTTCCCGCGCCTGTGCGGCGGCTGCCACCAGGTTGGCCCGGATGCGCGCCCGGGGTTCGGCCCGCAACTCAACGGCATCATCGGTCGAGCGGCCGGAACCTCGGCCAATTACGTGTATTCCGAGGCGATGAAAAACTCGGGCAAGACCTGGGACCGCGAAACGCTGACCGCGTATCTGAAAGATCCAAAGGGCGTGGTGCCGGGCACACGAATGATTTTCTGGGGGCTGAGTGACGAGGAGAAGATCGATAATTTGCTGGCGTATCTGCAGCAGTTCTCCAATTAAAGATTTTGCTCGGCCGGCCCGGCAAACCAGGCCAACGGCATTTGCGAAGTCAAAGAGGGCTGATCAAGCCACCTGATTACGGCCCGCCGCTTTCGCCAGATACAGCTGCTGGTCGGCACGTTTGATCAGCATCGGGTGGCTGTTGTCCGACGGGTCGGCCAGCGCGACGCCAATGCTCACCGTGACCTGTCCGATCTCGGGAAAGTGCGCCTGGGCCACGGCGACACGGATCTTTTCGGCGACCACCTCTGGAGTATCAGGCTGGGCGACTTCCGGCAGCAGTACGGCGAACTCCTCGCCGCCGTAACGGGCGACGAAATCGGTGGCACGCACGCTGACCTGAATGAGTTGCGCCAATTGCTGCAACACGTCGTCGCCAATCGCGTGGCCGTAGGTGTCGTTGATGCGCTTGAAGTGATCGGCGTCGATCAGCAGCAGGGCAAACGGTCGCCCGGTGCGGCGGAACAGCAGACTGTATTCGCTGAGTTTTTCATCGAAGCGGCGACGGTTGTAGACGCCGGTCAGGGCGTCGTGGGTCGCCAGGTTCAACAGCTCGGCATTGGCCTGCATCAGTGCCGCGGTGCGCTGGGCGACGGTGGCTTCCAGCGAGGCGTTGGCTTCCTGCAGTTCGCGCTCCTTGGCCAGCAGCGACCGGGTCATGGCGTCGATCGACTGCCCAAGCTGGGCGATTTCCCGCACCGGGTGCTGCAGCGGGAAGTGTGCGCCGGGCTGCTGGTTCTGCACCTGTTTGGCCGAGTGCGCGAGTTGCTCGATCGGCCGGCTCAGATACTGCGCCAGATAGTACGCCACCAGCCCGAATGCCACGGCGGCGGCCACACCCAGCAGCAACAATTTATAGAGCAGCAGGCGCGCCGGCTCCAGAGCGGTGTCCAGTGGCTGGCGCACGGCAATCGACCAGGACAACGCCGTACTCGAAGGCGTCGGTACGGTGACCATGCTGGTCAGGTAACCGTTGCCGACCGACCAGCCCGGCGACTTCGAATCATTCACCGCCAGTTGCTGGCCCATCAGGGCTTCCGGGTACAGCACCTTGCCGTCGTGATCGATGATCAGCGCTTCGATATCCGGCGACGCATTTTTATGCGAGAACGCTGCCGATTCGACGATACGCGTCACCCAGCTCCAGTGCGCGTGCGCGCCCAGCACGCCAATCACCTGGCCGTCGGCGTTGCGGATCGGGGCGGCGAAGTCGATGAAACGCAGCGGTTCGCCGTTGGGCGTTCCCGGTAGCAGTTTGGCCAGCAACACCGCTTCGTGCGGATCACCGGTGTACTCACCGCGCAGGCCTGCCTGGAACCATGGCCGCTGCTGTACCGATTGCCCGACCAGCAAATTATTCACCGCTTGATGCACATGGCCCTCGGCATCGGTCACGCCCATCCACGCATACTCGGCCCGGGCCTGGGTGCGCAGTTGCATCGATTTGAGAATCGCCGGGTTGTCGAGGTCGCCGCGTTCCAGATGCGGCGCACGGCTGAGCAGGTAGACCTCCAGCTGGCGCTCGCGTAATTGGTCACCGAGCAACGTTGCCGCAGAACGCGCGGTATTGAGCAGTGAATTGCCGCTGACCTGTTTCATCTGTTCGGTGGCGATATGCCCGACATAGAAGCCGACGCTTGCCAGGGTCAGCAGGGACAAACCGGCGAACCAGAGGGTCAGGTGACTTCGCAGACTGGCTTTGAGCATGGGCAGGCAAATTCTGTTTGGACGTTGTGGCCGCATGGTATGCGCATTAAGCGTCGGGCTGCCAGTCGGTCGCTTCGGATAAGCACCGTCGGAAGTTTCGCCAATGCCCTACAAGGCAAGATCCTTTCTGACGCGGGTTGTTGAAAAGAACCACTCCGGCAAACGACGAAATGCAAAAGCCCGGCTGATCAGGCCGGGCTTCTTTGACTGCTTTAGAGCCGTTGTTTTATGCATTGCGGCTTTCGATCAGACGATCCGAACCACCTTCAGCGACGCGGCGTTCCTGCAGACGATCCGAGCCACCTTCAGCGACACGGCGTTCCTGCAGACGATCCGAACCACCTTCAGCGACACGGCGTTCTTGCAGACGATCCGAGCCACCTTCAGCGACGCGGCGTTCTTGCAGACGATCCGAACCACCTTCAGCGACGCGGCGCTCCAGCAGACGATCCGAACCACCTTCAGCGACGCGGCGCTCCAGCAGACGATCCGAGCCACCTTCGGCAACACGGCGCTCCAGCAAACGATCAGAACCACCTTCAGCCAGACGGCTTTCAATCAACTTGTCCGAGCCGCCTTCAGCGACCAGGGTGTGAACGGGTGTTGCTGCAAAAGCGTTGACTGCAAGAACCGAGAAAGCGATGCCGAGGATGGTTTGGCGTTTCATGATCGTGTGCTCCGGGGTGTATTGGGTTGGTATGGAGCTGATGTTACGCCGCGGATTTTTTATGAGAACTTCATTGACGTGATGGTGACTATCGACGCCAGCGATGTGTGCCAGAACCCCTGATTTAAAGCTTCGGCGGCCGAATGCACAGCTCTCCGGTGGCGCGGATCAGGGCCAGATCATGCAGCGCATCGTGGGTCAGACCCTGCCGGGCCTTGGCCAGCCAGACCGGGCAATCCGGGTCGCGGCGATGCGGCGCGAAGTCGGCGTACTGGCGCAGCAGGCGGGTTTGCAGCTCGTCCAGACGCGGACGAATCTGCCCGGCCAGATCCGGTCGCGGCGTGTCCGGCGCCGCACCAGCCGCCTGCCATTGCGCGAGCAATCCGTACTGCACCAGTTTGTTCGCCTCCATTTGTGCAGCGATCAACTGGGCGACTTCTTCGGGGTCGAGCTGGTGTTCGGTCGCCAGGGTGCGGGCATTGGCGATGACCTGGGCTTCGCGCGGGCTGTCCTGAATCGGCTTGCCACTGTCCCATTTGGTCAGGGCGACGAGGTCGCCGATGTTCAGGCGTTCGTTCAAGGTTGTCAGCAACGGACGCAACGATTCGGAGGAAACCGGGGGCTCGGCGGCGCCGGCAGCGTGGCTGAACAGAACCAGCAGGGAACAGGTCAGAGCATTTCGCAACGGAGTCATGGGCAGGCGCGTTCCACAAAAAATAGTGCCGACATTTAAGCCTTGAGCAGCGGCGATGTCGACCGACTTTATCCCGCCCATCTAGCGTAATATCCCTCGCATCTCCCACCCCGAGAACGATCCTCAATGCAAACCCCCAGCACCATCAAACCGCTCTGGCAAACCTACCTGCTGTTCCTTGCGCCGATGGTGTTGTCCAACTTCCTGCAATCGATGTCGGGCACGGTCAACAGCATTTACATTGGGCAGATGCTCGGTACGCAAGCGCTGGCGGCGGTGTCGGGGATGTTTCCGGTGATCTTTTTCTTTATCGCGCTGGTGATCGGCCTGGGCGCGGGCGCCGGGGTGTTGATTGGCCAGGCGTGGGGCGCGCGCGAGGCACACATGGTCAAGGCGATCGCCGGGGCAACGCTGTTGCTGGGGGTGTTGATCGGTTTGCTGGCGGCGGTACTCGGCAGCGTGTTTGCGCGGCAGGCCTTGCAGGGGCTGGGGACGCCGGCGGATGTACTGGACGACGCAGTGGCGTATGCGCATGTGATGATGTGGATTCTGCCGTCGATGCTGGTGTTTGTGCTGTTCACGCAATTGCTGCGCGGAGTCAGCGACACCGTGTCGCCATTGTTGGCGCTGATCGTGTCGACCTCGGTCGGGCTGGCGCTGACCCCGGCGTTGATTCGCGGCTGGTTCGGTCTGCCACAGTTGGGCATTCAGAGTGCCGCCTTCGCCGGACTGGCCGGTAACCTGTCGGCCATGACGTGGCTGGCGTGGCGGCTGATTCGCAAGGACCATCCGCTGGCGCCGGACCGCGAGTTCTTCGCGGCACTGCGCCTGGACGCGGCGATTCTCGGCAAGGTGCTGCGCATCGGCCTGCCGACCGGGGTGCAGATGATCGTGTTGTCGCTGTCGGAGCTGGTGATTCTGGCGCTGGTCAACCAGCACGGCTCGCAGGCGACAGCGGCCTATGGCGCGGTGACGCAGATCGTCAACTACGTACAGTTTCCGGCGCTGTCGATTGCCATCACCGCCTCGATCCTTGGCGCCCAGGCCATTGGTGCCGGGCAACTGCAGCGCCTGGCAGCGATCCTGCGCACCGGGCTGTTGATCAACGTGTGCCTGACCGGCGGTTTGATCGTGCTCGGTTACCTGTTGTCGCACTGGTTGCTGGGATTGTTCCTGACCGAAGATTCGACCCGGGCGATGGCTGAGCACTTGCTGCACATCATGCTGTGGAGCCTGTTGGTGTTCGGCTTCCAGGCGATCATCGGCGGCATCATGCGCGCCAGCGGAACGGTGCTGGTGCCGGTGATTATTGCGATTGTCTGCGTGGTCGGCGTGCAGTTGCCGGCAGCTTACTGGCTGGACGGTCAGTACGGTTTGCAGGGCGTTTGGATGGCGTTCCCGGTGGCGTATCTGGGCATGCTGGTGTTGCAGACGCTGTATTACAAACTGATCTGGCAGCATCAGAAGATCGAGCGGCTGGTCTGAGCCCGAGCCACATCGGCAGACAAATGACATGGCGCATTCGCCGGTTGTTTGCTTAAGTCAGTCGAGGCCTCGAAGGTTTGCCCTGTCCGGAGAATCCCATGCGTGCTCGATTCACCGCTGTGGCCCTGTTTGCCTGCCTGTGCGTCACGAGCGCGGCGCAGGCCGCTGAATACAACCGCGTCAACACCACCGCCAGCCAGATCAGTTTCACCTACAGCCAGATGGGCTCGCAGATGTACGGCACCTTCGGCAAGTTCGACGCGACATTGCAGTTCGACAGCGACAACCTCGCCGACGCCCACACCACATTGCACATCGACCTCAACAGCATCGACGCCGGCAGCACCGACGCCAACACCGAACTGGTGAAACCGGCGTGGTTCGATACGCAGCGCTTTCCCGTGGCGGTGTTCGAGTCCAGCCGTTTTACCCGGGTCACGGGCAATCATTATTTGATCGCCGGTCAGCTCACCCTCAAGGGCATCACCCGCGAGGTGCAGGTGCCGGTCGAGCTGAAACCGGACAGTTCGATCGGCATTTTCGACGGTGAACTGGTGCTCAAGCGTGACCAGTTCGGACTCGGGGCGGGGGAGTGGGCGGACACTGTGGTGTCCAACGACATCGCGATCAAGTTCAAGGTGGTGGCGCCACAGCAGTGACGCCAGCCGCTCAGGTCAATAGGCGCGCCAGTGTCCCGGTGCCCAGCGCCATTCAAGTCCATCCCAACGATAGTGACCGGCGACCCAGTGATAACCGGGCGCTGGCATGACCGGCACGACTTCCACCGGCGGCGGTGGCCGATGCGGCCGTACCGGTTCGACAATGCAGCCCGACAGGGTGATCGCGACCAGTGAGGCGGCGAGCAGGGTTTTCAGGTTTCGCGACATGGTGGTCTTCCCGGTAGATGAAGTTTGCAGGCGAGGCGGTTTCAACGGGCCCAGTGGCCTTCGACCCAGTACCAGTTAGGACCGCGCGCCTGCCAGTGGCCTGGTCGCCAGTGCGCGCCGTACCTCACCGGTTGCCAATGACCGGGCATCCACACGTAGCCGCGTCCTTCCCAGCGCCAATGGCCCTGATCCCAGACATAACCGGGGCGCGGGCCGGGCATCACTTCCATGCGCATCGGCGGCGGTGCCTGCTGAATGTAAACCGGGGGTTGTGCAAACACCGGGGTGCTGGCCAGCGCTGCCAGGGTCAGCGGCACCAGCAACAAGGCTTGCCGCCATTTGAACAGTGAACGCAAAACGCTCATGTGAACTCCTCAAGGCCTGCGTTAAAAAAGTGAACGCAGCTGAAGAATTGGACGCTAAATCGGCGAAAGATCCGAGCCTTGGCAGATGAAATTTTCTTCAGGTCAACCGTCAGCTTGCTTCGGTATTTCCTGCGACGGTGGCAGGCGTCGGGACACGGTATGATGTCGCGGTTTTCCGCCGGAGTTCAGTTGTCATGCCACGCATCACCCACTACAAATCCCCATGCCCCGAAAGCGTCAACAGCCAGATTCTGCAACTGGTGGTCGATTACCTGACCGACATCAGCGCGGTCGGTCTTGGCCCGAGCAATCTGCTGTACAACGTCTATCAGTACGCGGTCGGCTATGAGGTGCATCTGTATCTGGAGGCGCTGAATGGCGAGAAGGGCACTGAGGTGGAATTGCTGGTGGCGACGGCTGAGGACGACCCGGAGCGGGTCATAGGTTTCCTCTTGTACCTGCCAGTGCAAGGCGATTGGGAAGCGTGCAGCGTCGCCTACATGGCCGTGCGCGAAGGCTATCGGCGCCAGGGCGTGGCGCGGGCGATGATCGGCGAGATGGTCAGCCGTTATCCGCATGCCGAACTGACCTGCAGCGTCGGCAAGGTGCCGTACTTCGAGGCGCTGGGTTTCGAGGTGATCGGCGCGCGCGAAACCCACGTGTTGATGAGCACCCGGCATTACCGCAGCAATGGCCTGCGCGGTTTCATCGACACCACACCGATCTATCGCTCGCTGGAAGTGCAGCAGATCCACACCTACCTGCTGCAGAAAAACGGCAAGCGCGCGATGCTCGATGCCGAAAAACAGCGCGACCGGCATCTGGATCAAACTACCCGTCACGTCGAAGAATTTGTCCGTCAGCGCCTGACGCTGCACTGAGTCCTGAGTCCGGCGCAAAAAACGGACAAAAAAAGAGCCTCAAGGCTCTTTGATGGGGAGAAGTAGAGCCCATGAGGCTCAAGCTGCGCATGAAACAGGGAACAGGCTTGATTTGGGGTTCAGAACACCCGTTCCCTACGCAGTCGCTCAGGAGTGAAGCGCCTGCGTACCTTCATCATGGGAACGCGCGGGGGCCGACTCAAGTACCGCTAGTCGCACGGGCGGCGGCCCGTTCCACCATCGCGATGATGGTCGCGAACAACTCGTCCTTCGCTTGCCCGGCACTGATTTCAGCACTGGCGGCAGCATTCGACAACGCCTCGGCGGCACCGAGCATCGCGCGCAAACCGGCCTGGGTGATTTCCCCGCCAGCAGCCAGCGGTTGCAGCACACTGCGGCACTTTTCGAGGAAGATTGCCTCGTAGTCGCGCTTGATCTTTTCCAGCTCCGGCGTGCTGCCCAGCGCGGCAATCACCCCCGGAATCTCATTGCCCTGCAATAACACGCAATCGACGTACGCCGTGGCGATCACCGTCGCGGTGTCGATCAGCGTTGGCGGGCACTGGTCGATCGCTGCATCCATCACCGCAGTCTGGCGAGTATCGAAGTCGCGATACAGCGCCGCGAGCAAGCCCGAGCGCGTGGTGAAGTGGTCGTAGACCACCGGTTTGGTCACCCCGGCCTTGTCCGCCAGATAACCCAGGGTCAGGGCATCGGTGCCCTCGGCCCGAATGATCTGCCAGGCGACGTCGAGCAACTGGCGGTTGCGATCTTCGCGCGACAAGCGACGTCGCGGTTGGGCAGGGGAATCGGCTTCGGTCATTTCTGTGGTTGACATCGGTTATATACCAAACGTAACTTACTGTTCGTAACTTACCAAGAGTACATAGCCCTTGGTCAGCGCAAACTTACAGGAGAATGACCATGCACGCATTGATTGTTGTGGCGCATCACGAACCGCGTTCGCTGACCCACAGCGTGGCAACGCAGATTGCCGAGGGCTTGACCCGCGCCAACCCCGCCAATACCCGGGAAATCGCCGATCTTTACGCCGAGGGATTTCAGCCGGTGTTCAGCGCAGCGGATTTCGCCGTGCATCACCGTGAGGCGCGGCCGCCAGCCGACGTATTGGCGGAACAGGCACGGATTGATCGGGCCGACGCTCTGGTGCTGGTATTCCCGGTGTACTGGTGGTCGATGCCGGCGTTGCTCAAGGGTTGGATTGATCGGGTGTTCAGCAATGGCTGGGCGTTTGATTTCGCTGGCGACCTCAAGCATGTGAAGAAGCTGCAGCGCCTGCGCGTGCATCTGGTCGGGCTTGCGGGGGCCGATGAACGCGCCTACGAACGTCACGGTTATGGCCCGGCGATGAAGGCGCAGATCGAACACGGGATTTTCGATTACAGCGGGGCGACGGTGGTCAGCTCGACGCTGATGGTGGAATCGGAGGTGCGTGATCCGCAGGAGCATCTGCAGACGGCACGGCACCTCGGCGCCCAGATGTTCACCTGAGTCGCACCTCCTGCAGGAGCTGCCGAAGGCTGCGATCTTTTGATTTTTTTAAAGCAAGATCAAAAGATCGCAGCGTGCCGCAGCTCCTACAGGTCAGCGGGCGCCGGGCCAGCCAGCCTTAGCGAGGGCGGCGAGCAGCGTTTCTGAATCCAGCCCTTGCACCGCATGCCCGTTGCCCGCGGTGCTCTCGCTGGCGAGCAGGGCGTTGATGATCGCTTCTTCGACTGCTTCGGTGGCGGCCAGGAACAGCTCGCTGATGTGGTCATTGTTGACCATGCGCAAACCGTCGCAGGTTGGCGCGCCTTTACCCTCGTAAGCGGCGGATGGCACCTGCTCGTTGCCGGTGGCAAAGGCAATGAAAATGTCGCCGCTGTGGTCTTCGTTACCGCCGCCGCTGCGCGCCAGACCGAGGCTGGCGCGTTGCGCGAGACGCGTGCATTGATGCGGCAGCAGCGGTGCGTCGGTGGCCAGGCAGACCACGATCGAACCCATGCCAGGATGCGGCAGCGAAGCCCGCAGGAACGGCGAATCCACCTGCTCCATGTAGCGACCCACCGGATAACCGTCGACCCGCAACTCGCTGCGAATGCCGTGGTTGGCCTGGACGATCGCGCCCACCGTCCAGCCGCCCTGAGCGCTGCTCAAACGGCGTGACGCGCTGCCGATGCCGCCCTTGAATTCATGGCAGATCATGCCGCTGCCGCCGCCGACGGCGCCTTCTTCAACGGCACCGTCATGCGCAGAATTCAGTGCCTCGGCGACATGCTCGGGTTTGACGTGAAAACCATTGATGTCGTTGAGCAAGCCATCGAAGGTTTCCAGCACCACCGGCATGTTCCAGTAGAGGCGCCCGTCGTCCGGTTGCTGTTGGCGATCCAGCGCAATCAACGCATCGCGCACGACGCCGAGGCTGTGGGTGTTGGTGAAGGCGATGGGACTGGTCAGCAGCCCGGCCTCGCGAATCCACTCAAGGCCGGTGGCATCGCCATTGCCATTGAGCACATGCACCCCGGCGAAACACGGTTGCTGGTTGGTCGAGCCGCGGCGCGGTTCGATCACTGTGACGCCGGTGCAGATGTCACGTCCGCTGTCGCTGCGGCCACGCACGTTACTGTGGCCGACGCGCACGCCGGGGACGTCGGTGATGGCGTTGAGCGGGCCGGGTTGCAACTGGCCGATGCGGATGTTGAGGTCACGGGCACGAGGTTTCATGGGATGTCTCTCTTTAAAAAGGCAGAAATGAATGAGCGGGGCTGAACACGAAACCCTGTGGGAGCGCGGCTTGCCCGCGAAGGCGGTGTGTCATTCAAAGGAGATGTTGACTGACCCGACGCATTCGCGAGCAAGCTCGCTCCCACAGGGAAATGTGTTGGGGTTACTGGCCGTTCTTGACCTTGCTCCACACCCGCGTGCGCACGCGTTCGGTGGCTTTGGGCAGCGGTTCCAGGGTGTACAAGGTGGCCATCGCCGCGGCCGACGGATACACCGCCGGGTTATCCCGCGTGGCCGCAGCCACCAGTGGCGTCGCGGCGCGGTTGCCGTTGGGGTACGACAGGTGATCACTGACCGGCGCTATCACTTCCGGGCGCAGCAGGTAGTCGATGAACGCCAGACCCTGAGCGCGGTTCGGCGCGTCCTTGAGCAGCACCAGCGTGTCGAACCACACCGGCGCGCCTTCCTTGGGCAGGCTGTAGGCGATCTTCACGCCGTTGTGCGCCTGCTCGGCGTTGGTCTTGGCTTCGAGCATCGCCCCGGACCAGCCCACCGCCACACAAATGTTGCCGTTGGACAGGTCACTGATGAATTTCGACGAGTTGAAGTACGCGATGTGCGGGCGCAATTTGAGCAGCAGCGCTTCGGCTTTCTGATAGTCCTCGGGGTTGGTGCTGTTGGGCGGCAATCCCAGGTAGTGCAGGGCCACCGGGAGCATCTCCGACGGCGAGTCGAGCATCGCCACCCCGCACTGGCCGAGCTTGGCGAGGTTCTCTTCCTTGAACACCAGATCCCACGAATCCAGCGGCGCGTTGTCGCCGAGCGCGGCGCGCACTTTGTCGACGTTGTAGCCGATGCCGTTGGTGCCCCACAGATAAGGCACGGCGTATTGATTGCCGGGATCGTTGTTGGCCAGTTTGCTCAGCAGATCGCTGTCCAGATTGTTCCAGCCCGGCAGTTGATCGCGAGGCAGCTGGGCGAGGGCGCCGGCCTTGATCAGCGTCGGCAGGCTGAAGTTGCTCGCCACCACCACGTCGTAACCGCTGCGGCTGGTCAGCAGTTTGCCTTCGAGCACTTCGGCGCTGTCGAAGGTGTCGTAAACCGGCTGAATGCCGCTGTCGCGCTTGAAGTCAGCCAGGGTCGTGGGGCCGATGTAGTCGTACCAGTTGTAGACGTGCACGCTCGGTGCGTCGGCGGCACTGGCGACGGATGCGACGCCAAAACAGGCGAGCAGGCCAAGGTTGATGCCCCGGTTGATATAGCCACGACGACAACGCATGATGCGGCACTCCTGGCCTGCGGCAGGCCGGTGATTGACAGGAGTGCTCAGCCTATCGGGGCGGGCACGCCTGACCCATTCCCATCATGGGTTACTCAAAAGGGGTAGAGCGTGGACGCGTTGTTGCAGGAGTTGCCGGTGCATCAAAGTCTGGCGCGGGTGTTTGCCGCCGTCGGCCAGGACGCTTTCTGGCGCGCGCTGGTCGACACGCTGCGCCTGCTGGTGCCGCTGGACAACGCGCTGGTGGCACTGATGAAAGCGGGGCAGGCACCGCAATTGCTGATCGACTTCGACAGCAAGGGCCGCGCCGACGAGCAGGAAGAACTGGCCAGCTACACCGCTGGCATGTACCTGCTCGATCCGTTCTACCAAACCGCCTCGACCGGCATCGCCGACGGCCTGCACAGCCTGGCTTCGGTGGCGCCGGACCAGTTTCTGCACAGCGAGTATTACCAGAGCTACTTTCGCTCGGTGGTCGGTGAGGACGAGTTGCAGTTCATGATCAACATCGAGGGCGGCGTGCTTGGCCTGTCACTGGGGCGCTCGACGGCTTTCGACCTGGCCGAGCAGGGCCGTCTGCTGTGTGTGCGCGACTGGGTGTTGGCGGCGATGCGCCGACACGTGCAGCTGTTGCCGCCACAAGGGACCGGCACCGAGCCGGTGGCGGGGGATTTGGCAACGCTGCTCGATCGCTTCGATGCGCGCCTGACCACCCGCGAAGTCGACACCGCGCGGCTGATTCTGCAGGGCTTTTCCAGCAAGGCCATCGCCCAGCAGATGGGCATCTCGCCGGAGACGGTGAAGGTGCATCGGCGCAATCTCTATCACAAGCTCAATGTGACCGGGCATGGCGAACTGTTTGCGCTGGTGTTGCGCCCACCCACTGCCTGAACCTGTGGGAACTGGCTTGTCAGCAATGACGCCCTTACAGCCAACCAATCCCCAAATGAATACACCCAATACAACTGTAAGGGCCAGCCTGCTGGCGAAGGCGGCTCACCAGCCAACCAATCCCAAACTGAATGCACTCAGTCAAATTGTGGGAGCTGGCTTGCCAGCGATGGCGGCCTGCCAACCGACCAACCTCCCACCTGAATGCACTCATTCCAACTGTGGGAGCGGGCTTGCTCGCGAAAGCGGCCTGCCAGACAAAATCAAAACAACAGAGCAAACGCCGCACATAAACATAACCCCGCAACCACGTTTAAAGTACACGAACCGTTACGCCATACCGGCTACAACGCCTTGCGCCGTTACCTACGCGTACGCCAGAATCCGCCGGCTTACACGGCTATGCGATGGGCTTATCGTTTCCCTGTCACTAAAAATCAGTGATCGGGTTTGGTAGCCCGTCTGTAATAGCTGTATGGCAACACCTTTGCAGTCCCTTTGTGGGGCTCGTTTTTATGGTGGTCATGCGTGGGGCTCACTCGTGAGCGCCGGGTTCCTATTGCAGCCGGTCTACCAACCCGCGTATGGCCACCACCCCTCGTTTGGTAGCGAGAGTGATGGCTCCTGAATAACTGCAATAGGAGTACATCCATGTTCAAAGCCACACCCAACCCCCCGGACACCTCGATCCCGTACGACCCAGCCCTCGACCCGCAGAAGATAAAAGCGGCAACCGACCGCGCCATCAACTTCTACCTCAACCCCGGCGCCCTGAAGATCTCGATCCCTTCAACCTCGTCATGCAGGGCGAACAGAATCTTCCTCATCGACCCCACCGTGGACGAAGAAACCTTGCTCGTCGAAGCCTGCGAATCATTAGCCGCCGCCAGCGACATGGCCCGCGACATCGGCGACGCCGTCGACAACTCACAACGCCGAGCCATGCTGATGCTGTATCAGGTGATCATGCCCAGTGAACTGATGGTCAACCGGGTACTGGACGGTGGTGATTCAGGCGCTGGATAATGTTGTGCCATAGCAATAGGTGCCAGGGGACGAATTAATGAATCCGTCATATGGCACCTCAGTATGACCACGCCTCCCATGAGCTGCGGAACGCTGAATTATTTCTGTTGTATTGAATTTTTTTGGTCAGCCGTATAGCTCGAATTTATCAAAATACAAGTGCTGCCCCAAAACTCCACGAATTTCCATGGATGCAATTCCTTCATTTGAGAAAGAAAGTTGCTGCTGAGGACCATCTATAGCATTAAAGCTCTTTGATCCTAGTTTTCTTCCGTTGCTATCAAAGTAATCAGATTGAGCACTTGCATTTGGAGATTGGTTTATGGCGAATTCATACCAAAAATCTACTCGTCGGTACGTTTTCAGAAAGCGAATCCTGAAGTTAAATGAGCCGGGCACGCCGTCACCACGTACTTTTGAGATAAATAGCACACCCCCACTTAAACCGACCCCTGGTCTCCCATAAGGCATCACGGTCCCCATATAATGTTCCGCACTTGTAATTGCCGTGATCTCCATTGTGCTGAGTCTTTTCGTTTGCCCCATATATATGGTCCATTTAGCCTCACTTTCAAAATCCTCTTTAGTTATCGAGGCGGCTACAGTGAAAGTTCTAGGCTGACTGTCCACAGGGTTAACTGGGTACAATGCGCGTGCAATCAGACTATGGCCTCCGATCGTTAGGCCCGAGATGTGAAGAGACCATAGTTCGTTACTGTCCACAGAGATAACTGGCCCCACTTGGACGCCATTATCATAAATTTGCAGTTGTTGTCCTGCCGGACCTTCGCCGCTTACAGTTACGTTAGTGTCATAAGTAGTAGCACCAGGGTTTACGGTTCCTTTAGAGTCGGTGACCATGGTGATGCGAGGAGTGAATAAACTGGCAACATTAACGACACGCGGCGGATCCGACACTTCCCCACTGCCATACAGAGCAGTGGCGGTGAACCTGTGGGAGGCGGCGCTCAGGTTCCTTGCCGTGAACACCCAGTCACCACTCTGTGGATTGACGTCGGCCGTGGCTATCTCGATGTTGCCGTCCTTTATCAGGACTTTCTGACCTTTAGCCCCTTTTCCTTTGAGCGTGACCGTGGTGTCGAAGGTCGTGCCATCTGGGAGAATCTCTACTCCTTTCGAGTCTTCCGCACGAGTGATGGTCGGTGGGTTATTGGCCGTCACCGTCAACGTCCACGCCGCGGATACCTGCCCACTGCCATACAGCGCAATGGCGGTGAAGCTGTGAGCGGCCACGCTCAAGCCTGTCAGGGTCAGTTCCCACAGGCCGGTCGTCAGGTTAACCGTCGCTTCACCTTTGACGGTGGTGCCGTCCTTGATCTGGACTTTCTGACCTTTGGCACCGGCCCCTGACAACGTGATCTGGGTATCGACGGTGAATCCGCCTTTGACAATCGTTGCCCCTTTGGAGTCGATGGCCTTGGTGATGGTCGGTGGGTTATTGGCCGTCACCGTCAGCGTCCACGCCGCGGATACCTGCCCACTGCCATACAGCGCGATGGCGGTGAAGCTGTGAGCTGCCACGCTCAAACCTGTCAGGGTCAGTTCCCACAGGCCGGTCGTCAGGTTAACCGTCGCTTCACCTTTGACGGTGGTGCCGTCCTTGATCTGGACTTTCTGACCTTTGGCCCCGGCCCCTGACAACGTGATCTGGGTATCAACGGTGAATCCGCCTTTGGCAATCGTTGCCCCTTTGGAGTCGATGGCCTTGGTGATGGTCGGTGGGTTATTGGCCGTCACCGTCAACGTCCACGCTGCGGACACCTGACCACCGCCATACAGCGCGATGGCGGTGAAGCTGTGAGCGGCCACGCTCAAGCCTGTCAGGGTCAGTTCCCACAGGCCGGTCGTCAGGTTAACCGTGGCGTCACCTTTGACGGTGGTGCCATCCTTGATCTGGACTTTCTGACCTTTGGCCCCGGCCCCTGACAACGTGATCTGGGTATCAACGGTGAATCCGCCTTTGGCAATCTCATTCCCTTTGGAGTCTTCCGCACCGGTAATTTCTGGCCGCACATCCTCAAGCGCTTTAATCGTGTAAGTGCGCACAGGGAAGACCACCGCCTCGCTCTCATCCGTGCTCTTGCCGAAAGCAGCCTTGAACTCCATGGTCAGCGGGCTGCCATCCTTAAGGTTTCTCAAGCCTGCAAAGGCGATGCTCCGCTCGTAATAACCTTGATTGATCCACGTATCATTGACCTGTGAGGTGGGTGCCGTATGGATCGGAAGGTTGTAGTCGCTGCCATCAGCGTTCGTCCCTTTCAGACGCAGCCAGACATATTGGCCTGTGGCAATCAACGGCCAGACGCCCATGCGATAGGTGGCATTGCTGGTCAGATTCCCTACGTTGAACTCCGGGCCTTCGCCGTCGTTGTCGGCCTGCTCGATGGTGGGGCTGGCCAGCGCGCTCTGCGGCATTGCTTGCACCGTCAGGTCAAATACCCGGGACGGTGTTGGATGACCATCAATGATGACGACGTAGGAGATTTTTACCTGCTTACCCAGATTGAACGCCACCACGCTGTTGGGGATCGCAAACTCAAGCCCTTCGCTTACCGCACGCGGCACTGAGGTGTGCGACCCGCCGGCCGGCGTGCCGTCAGCGCCAGTCCAGGTGACGCTGATTGCATGGTTTGGCAGCAACGCGCTGTTGTCCGGCACCACGATGGTCAAGGTGTCCCTGACCAGCAGCGGGTTGAGTGCGCTGTCGCCGTTGTTCTCCTTGATCGAGGGGGCGAGCAGTTCCAGCGCGACGCCCACGGTGAACACCAATGGATTCGAAAGGCTGGTCTCATCTGTGGCATGGCGCCAGAGCTGGTAGCGGACGGTGATCTTGCTGCCGCGGTTCGGTTCGATGTGTTGGGCGACGAAGGCGGCGTCCAGGTTGATGACCCAGTCTTGTTGGGCGGTTACGGCATTGAATGTGCGGGACCCGGGTTCCTCGCCGGAGATGTCGCCCACCCACTTCCAGGTGGCCTCGTCGTTGGCTACCCATGGCTTCACCACAGGCCTGGGGATGGTCAGTTTACTGGTACCGCCGGGCAGTGTGGCCGGGTCGAGGAAGCCGTTCGCCACCCCGAGGACAATGGGGGCGTCCAGCTCGAATTTCGGTTCACCCACATTGAGCAATTTCGTGTGCAGCGATTCCCGTCTGAGGATCTCGTCACCCTCGGCTATCAGCAGGTCGTACCACCCCTTCAGGGTTCCGCCGTCAAGCAGCTTGAGGTTGTAGTCATCGACGGTGATGACAAAACCTTCGGGATTCTCGACGTCATCCTCCTCCGGAATGTGCCACTTCAACTCAGGCAGGAAGGTGCTGCCGTCCGGACGTTTACCCAACAGGAACAGCTCAATGCCCATGCCGTACTCGATGACCGGATCGAACGGGATGCGGACGTTGATTTGAGTTTCGGAGGGATCGATGAATTCTCCCTCGGCTTCTTCGATGATCGGTGCGGCCAGGCGGTGGGCTGCGCCGGTGACTTTTACAAACTGCCTTTTTGAGCGTAACGGGTCACTGCTGCCGCTGCGTTCCAGCCGATAGAAGAAACTGACCTGGGTATTGACCAGTTTGCGCACGTCGGCAATGGGCAGCTTGAACTCGTAGTTATGCGGAATATTGTCGACGGTCTGGGGCAGGGCGGTAAATTCGACTTTTTCGCCCTCCAGGGTGGTGCCGAGCATGGTCAAGTGAATGATGTCACCCATCTCGAAGTCTGGCTGGGTGGCCGTGACATGCACCGTGATGTCGTTATCGCCCTGTTTATCGGCGTCGAGTTCATTATTGACAGCCTCCTGAACAATCGGTGCGGCCAGCAGGTCGATGCCGGTGGTGACGACGATGCGAATTTCCTTGCACCAGTCTTCCGATTCATTGCCGACGATGTCGCGCACCTTGAAGGTGACCGCCAGACCAGAGAGGTCGGTGTCACCAGCCCGTTCAATAGTGGCTTTGGAGACCGTGATCAATATCGGGTTTGCCGCTGGATCGTTGATCTGCGCCTGGGTCACCGGTGTGGAATACTCAAAAAAGCCACCCCAACTGAGATGAATGACGTCGTCCTTCGCGATGTCAGGGTAAGGCAAGCCGCTGCCGGACTCGGACCTGATGACAATCGGCACTCCCGCTTCGGCAACGTCTTTGTCCACCCCGCCGTTGACGATTTCCGGGGGAATGTACATGTACAGGTTGGAGTGACCAGGGCCCGGGTCGATGTCCTGGCCACCGGGGAGTTCCAGTTTGACGAAGAGGTTGAGGGGCTTGTCCGGACGCTCTTCTTTTTGATTGGGCTGTTTGATTTCGTAGGTGAGTTCGTAAGAACCGGTCTGCAGATGACGGGGAGCCACCCACAAGAGGGTCGGTTGCTTGAGCTCGGCCTCGTCAATGATGGGACGCCCGTCGACCTCACGGCCATTGAGCAGCAGCTTGACGGTATCGCCGACATCCTTGCTGGCCCAGACGGGGATGACGACAAGCAGGCCGAGGTCGGGAAAAGTGAACACCGCCGCCCGGTTGATCCCCCACTGGCCGGAAGGCAGGAGGCGTCCGAGCACTATCGGGTCCAGCAATGAATGGGGGGCAGAGCTTTTCTTCTTGGGCTGAACGAGCATGGTCGGAACTCCAAGCGAACTGTCGGGAGACAAAGGGCGTGGAGTTATTCAGCGCTGAAGATAACGGCTCTGGCTACTGTCAGAAATTACAGGTGAGGACCTATTTGCGATGAACGGTCGAGAGGGCTGGGGTGATTGCGGGTGGGCAGGACAGCGCGGCAATCATCAGCAGCGTGCTCAATGATCATTCGTTGAAGACGGGGACGGTTTGATCGAGACCTGAACGACAAAACCCGCCGCCCCGGTTGATCGGGGCGGCGGGTTTTGTCCTTCTGAAGAAATGGGTTGCCGGTGAGTCAGTCTTCGCGAGCAGGCTCACTCCTACAGGGATGAGCGGGGTTCGCGGGATGTCGGGTCAGTCGAGGCGTTTGAAGACGAGCGCCTTCAGACCGCTCTCAGGATCAATATCCGGAAACTCCGGCGGATTCTCCAGCCGCTGCTCAAAGCGCAAGCTTGGCGCCTCTTGCGTCACGCCATCGATCAAAAAATCCGAACCGAACGACGGATCATTCATGCACGCCAGCACCGTGCCGTCTGCCGTGAGCAATTCCGGTAAACGACGCAATACGCGCTGGTAATCCTTGGTCAGCAGAAAACTGCCTTTCTGGAACGATGGCGGGTCGATGATGACCAGGTCGTACGGGCCGCTGTTGATCACCTTGCCCCACGACTTGAACAGGTCGTGGCCAAGGAAACTCACCTTGCTCAGGTCATGCCCGTTCAAGCGATGATTGTCGCGGCCACGGCTGAGGGCGGCGCGGGACATGTCGAGGTTGACCACATGGCTGGCGCCGCCTTCGATCGCTGCCACGGAAAACCCGCAGGTGTAGGCGAACAGGTTCAGTACGCGTTTGCCCGCTGCCTGCTCACGCACCCAGTTGCGCCCGTAGCGCATGTCGAGAAACAGCCCGGCGTTTTGCTTGCGGCCCAAGTCGACGCGGTACTGCAAGCCGCCCTCGACGATGCTCATCTCCTCGATTTCATTGCCCAGCAGCCATTCGGCGGTGCTCTGCGGCAGGTAACGATGTTGGACCAACAAGGTGTGGGCACCGGACTCTTGCCATTCCGCCGAGGTGCTGAGGTCGAGCAGCGATTGCTTGAGCGCTTCGAGCTGTTCGGGCTGCGGCTCCTTGAACAGCGACACCAGCACCACGCCTTGCAGCCAGTCCACCGTCAACTGTTCCAGCCCCGGCCAGCAACGCCCGCGCCCATGGAACAGGCGACGGGTTTCGCTCGGTGCGGCCGCCAGTGCAGGCAGCAGATGGGCGCGGAGGGTGGCGAGGGCTTCAGGGTTCATCAGTCACGGTCGGCAAGCAAAAGGGCCGGCATTTTAACCACAAAAACCGCCTGACGAACGCCCGTCAGCCAAGGCGATTGACCACTGTTAAGAAAAGACCTGTATCAAAAATGAATTTATGCAGGGCGCGCTGCTCATACCAGATAAGCAGCGGATTCGAGCCGCTAAGTCGTTAATGCAATTCAGGGAGTGCCAGTTCATGAGTCCAACACCGACACCGAGCGCGCTCCTTCCTGGCGGGTTGATTCTGGTGGTTGAGGACGACCCGTTGATTCTGGAGTTTCTCTGCGAAATTCTTCAGGAGGAAGGTTTCAAGGTCGAGCCGCAAACCAGCGCGGATGCCGCCAAGCTGTATCTGGAAAAGCACGCGTCGGATGTCGCGTTGCTGCTGACCGACATCACCATGCCCGGCGAAATCAACGGCGCAGGTCTGGCCAATCTGGTCGGCGAGCGCTGGCCGGAAAAACCGGTGATGGTCATGTCCGGTTATGAAACCCCGGAAACTTCCGGGGTCAAGCATCCGGTGGCGTTCATCAAAAAGCCCTGGGCGATCGGCCAGTTGCTTGACTGTGTCGACAGCGCTTTCAAGTCCAAGGCGCCACGTCTGCACTGAGATGGCGGGTCGAACTGCCGGGTAAAAATGCTACATTGCCCGGCCAATCCGCCCAGTTCTGTCAAAGGATGCGACCTTTTGTCTGCTCACGATAACGTCTTTGATCGCGCGTTCGGCGCGTTCCTGTTCGACATGGACGGCACCGTCCTCAATTCCATCGCTGCTGCCGAGCGAGTCTGGGCAGCGTGGGCTGAGCGCCACGGGGTTGATGTCGAGAGTTTGCTGCCGACCATCCACGGTGCTCGTGCCATCGACACCATCCGCCGGCTGAACCTGCCGGGAGTGGACGCCGAGGCGCAAGCGGCGTTTATCGCGCAGGCGGAAATCGATGATGTCGAAGGGATTGTGCAGATACCTGGGGCTGCGGCGTTTCTCGAAGCCTTGCCGAGTGAGCGCTGGGCGATGGTGACTTCGGCGCCACGGGATCTGGCGTTGCGGCGGATGGCGGCGGCGGGGATTGGCGAACCTGCGGTAATGATTACGGCGGAGGATGTGACGGCTGGCAAGCCTGATCCAGCGGGTTATCGTCTGGCCGCGCAACGTCTGGGGGTTGATCCCGCCGATTGCCTGATTTTCGAAGATGCCACTGTCGGTATTCAGGCCGCTGAAGCGGCAGGTGCAGCGCTGATGATCATCACCACGACGCACCAGCATCCCCTCGAAACCCGCCACGCGACTATCGACAGTTATGAGGCGCTGAGCGTCACCGTCGACAGCCAAGGCCAACTGCACCTGCAAAAAACCTGACACAACACAATCCCCTGTGGGAGCGGGCTTGCTCGCGAATGCGGTTTTTCAGTTGCATGCGATGTCGACTGATTCAGCGCATTCGCGAGCAAGCCCGCTCCCACATTCGATCAATGTCGGGCCGTAAATGTTGCCCGCTATCCAACACTGCAGGAGCCAGTTCAGTCTGCTGGCGATGGCGTCAGTAAACCCCCGGCAACAATCGCCAGCTACGCGCGCAATAAGCCTCGTACTCTGCACCAAACTGCCCGCGCAGCAGCGCCTCTTCCGAGTGAATACGTGCGATCAGTGGAATCAGCGTCAGCGCCGCCAGAATCAACCCGACACTGGAGCGAAACGCCATCGCCCAGCCCACGGCGTTGACCACCAACCCCAGATAGCTCGGATTGCGCAGGCGTGTGTAAATGCCGTCGGTGACCAGCCGATGCCCCGGCTGAATCGCCACCAGACCGCTGAACCGCCGGCCCAGCACAAACACCGGCCACAGCCGCAGCGTGCCACCGACGATAAATAACAGCGCGCCGAGCCAGCGCACGTCTTCAGCGCCGAAGGTCCAGAAGTCGATGCGATCGCAGTACGCCGGGAGAAATCCGCTGACCAGACCGATCACGCCGAACGCCGGAATCACCCAGCGATTGGCGCGGTCCTCGCGCTCGCCCGAACTCATGTTTACATCGGTGAACAGCGAGGCCACCACCATCAGCACCGTGGCCAGCGCCACCAGCACCAGCGCCCCATGCGAAAAGAACACCGCCGGCCCGCCAATGCCCCACACCGCCAGGCCCAGGTAGGCGAGGGTGGCGAGCACCGCAACCACGGTCATTTGCGCAGACATTTTCATGGTCATCTCTTGAAAAGCGGCTGATCCTTTCAGTGTAGGACGCCGCTGAACCCGCGTAGGTACCGGATCAGTCAGCATTGAAGCCAGATGTCCCGGCCCCTTCGTGAGCAAGCCCACTCCCACCCTTGATCCGGGCCAGCCCGAGAATCTCCATCCACCGACAATCCCAAGTGGGAGCGGGCTTGCTCGCGTAGGCGTCGGATCGGTCGTGACCAGTCTTTGGTCGGCAACGCCTTCATCCGGCCAATATCGCGTCTACGCTGATCCATTCCTTCTATTTGTCCGTGTATTGCCCATCAAAGAGGTGAACCCATGAAAATCGACTTGAGTGGAAAACTGGCCATCGTCAGCGGCAGCACGGGTGGCATTGGTCTGGGCATCAGTCAGTCACTGGCCGAGGCCGGAGCCACGGTTGTGGTGATCGGGCGTGAAACGGCCAAGGTCGAGCAAGCGCTGGCGAGCATTCGCCAGCAGGTGCCGGGTGCGCAACTGCGCGGACTGACGGCCGACCTGGGCACTGCCGAAGGTGCGGAAAAACTGTTCGCCGCTGAACCGCGCGCAGACATTCTGGTGAACAACCTCGGCATTTTCGACGCCGTGGATTTCTTTGACACCCCGGACAGCGAGTGGACGCGTTTCTACGAGATCAACGTGATCTCCGGCGTGCGTCTGTCGCGGCATTATGTGCCGGCGATGGTCGAGCAGGGCTGGGGACGGGTGATTTTCCTGTCCTCGGAATCCGGTGTGGCGACCCCGGCCGACATGCTTAATTACGGCGTGACCAAAAGCGCCAACCTTGCGGTGTCCCATGGCCTGGCCAAGCGTCTGGCGGGCACCAGTGTGACGGTCAATGCGATCCTGCCGGGGCCGACGTTTACCGGTGGCGTGGAACAGATGCTCAAGGACGCCGCCGCCGAGTCCGGCCGTAATCTGCGTGAAGAGGCTGATGCGTTTGTGCGCAGAGCGCGGCCGACGTCGATCATCCAGCGGGTGGCCGATGTTGCCGAGGTGGCGCATCTGGTCACGTACATCGCTTCGCCGTTTTCCTCCGCCACCACTGGCGCGGCCTTGCGCGTGGATGGCGGTGTAGTCGACAGTATGGCGATCTGAACCGCGAAGACTCTGGAGAAGCGTTTATTTATGGCAACTGCATCAGCAACCATCGACATCCCGGCTTCGGCCGATCAGGTCTGGCAATTGATCGGCGGCTTCAACACGCTGCCGGACTGGCTGCCGTTGATTCCCAAGAGTGAACTGAGCGAAGGCGGACGCGTGCGCACCCTGCAAACCGCCGATGGCGCGGTGGTGATCGAGCGTCTGCAAGCGTTCGACAACGCTGCCAGGACCTACAGCTACTCGATCGAACAGGCACCGTTCCCGGCGACTGACTATCTGGCGACGATCAAGGTTGAAGCTCAGGGGCAGGGCGCTCGAGTGACGTGGTCGGGACGCTTCAACGCCAAAGGCGTGAGCGAAGAGGAAGTGGTCGCGCTGTTCAATGGCATCTATCAGGGTGGCCTTGAGGCGCTGCGGGCCAATTACCCGACCTGACAGGCAAAACGCAAAAACTGTGGGAGCGAGCTTGCTCGCGAAGGCGTCGGATCAGTCAACATCTGCATTGACTGTCACACCGCATTCGCGAGCAGGCTCGCTCCCACAGGGGATCAGGAGTTGGCGATCAAACTCTGCCGACAATCCAGCACCAGTTTTGCACCGCCCAGCTCACTGCTGCCCACCTCAAGATTGAAGCCATGCAGGCTGACAATCGCCGCGACAATCGACAAGCCCAGGCCAAAGCCGCTCTGCGGTTGCCCGCCCTCGGCACGATAGAAACGCTGGAACACCGCCTCACGCTCGGCTTCGGGAATCCCGGGGCCGGAGTCGTGGACTTCGATCCGCGTATGCCCACCGTCATTCACTCCGCGCAAAATCACCGTACCGCCTGCCGGGGTGAACTTGATCGAGTTGCTCAACAGATTCGCCAGCGCCTCGAACAGCAACGCTCGGTCGCCATTGAGCGGCGGCAGGGTTTCCGGCATGTTCAGCACGAACAGCAGCTCGCCTTCCTCGGCCAGCGGCAGGTAAAACTCATGCAGTTCTTCGAGCAATTGCACCGGATCGAGCTCGACAAAACCTGAGCGCCGCTGACGGTCTTCCAGCTCGGAAATCCGCAGCAACCCACGGAACCGCGCCATCAGCGTATCGGCCTCGGCCAGCACCAGATCCAGTTGCGCCGCTTCCTGCGAACCCTCACCGGCCTGCTGTTGCATGCGATACAACTGCGCACGCAAGCGTGTCAGCGGGGTGCGCAGGTCGTGAGCGATGTTGTCGCACACGCCTTTGACTTCATGCATCAGCCGTTCGATGCGATCGAGCATGGCGTTGACGATGGCGGCGAGCATGTCCAGTTCGTCGCGGCGGTTGGACAGCGGCAAACGGTGGGTCAGGTCGCCAGCGACAATCGCCTGGGCGCTGTCCTGAATCGCGCGGATGCGGCGCATTGGTCGGCGGCGCAGCAGATGCCAACCGGCAATCCCCGGCAGAATCGTCAGTGATACCCCCCAGAACAACGCGTGCAGAATGATCCGCGTCACGGCGAACAACGAACCGTTATCGCGCAACAACACCAGCCAGCGACCGTCGCGGGTCTGGGTTGCCACCGCGTCGCAGCTGTCGGCGGGCAGGGTCGGGTCATCGGAATCGGCGCAGTCATCCAGGGTGTGGATCTTGCCATCCAGCGGCAGGCCTTCGGGCAGTTGCTGCAAGGCGCCGCCGAGGTAAACGCCCTGGGCGTCGAACAGGCCATAGGCGTCGATGCCGCGGATGTCAAAGGTCATGCTGGCGGCGAGTGCTTCTTCCAGTTGTTCACCGCGAAAGTGCGAAAACAGATGCTGACGTTGCATCAACGAATGCTTGGCGAGGTTATCGAGATAGCTGGAGACCTCGAAATACATGACCCCCATGAGGATCGCGCTCCAGGCCACGAACAGCGAACTGTACAGCGCCAGCAGCCGACTGCTGGAGGAGCGCCAGCCGTCAGACGGGTTCGGCAATGACATAACCCGAGCCCCGTACCGTGCGAATCAGCGGAACATTGCCCGCCGCGTCGATCTTCTTGCGCAGACGACCGATGTGTACGTCGATCAGGTTGGTGCCCGGGTCGAAGTGATAGCCCCAGACTTCTTCGAAAATCATCATCCGCGACAGGATCTGCCCGCTGTTGCGCATGAGAAATTCCAGCAGCTTGTATTCGGTGGGCAGCAGCGTCAGGACCTGCCCGGCGCGACGTGCTTCGTGGCTGATCAAATCCAGTTCGAGGTCGGCGACCTGCAACGTGGTGGCCTGGGTGGCAACGCTGTTCTGGCGGCGCAGCAGCACTTCCACGCGTGCGGCCATCTCGTCGGTGGCGAACGGTTTGGTCAGGTAATCATCGCCACCGGCGCGCAAGCCGCGCACGCGCTCATCGACATCGGAGAGCGCGCTGATCATCAGAATCGGCGTGGCCACGCCCATGGTGCGCAGGGTGGTGACGATCGCCAGGCCATCGAGTTCCGGCAGCATGCGGTCGAGGGTGATCAGGTCGTAGTTGCCGCTGACGGCGCGGTCGAGGCCTTCGCGGCCATTGTCGACCCAATCCACTTGCAGGCCGTGGCTGCTGAGTTCGGCAACGATTTCACGGGCAGTCACGGCGTCGTCTTCGATGGTCAAAATACGCGTCATAGGGCAGGCCTTGATCGGTTCAAACGGAATGGCTGCATTTTGCCAAGTATTTTGCGTCGCGCTTTAAATTAACTTTCATGTATAGCCTGTCACAAACGTCAATTCGGGGCGCTTCGCGGCGTTGGCGTCAATGCATAAAACCCGCTGCTTTCCGTCCATTGTTGCAAATTGCAATGAATGTAGAAGTTCAGTCTTTTTAAATCATTGAAATTGAAGAATTTATTTCGGGCTCTCGACTGGCACGGTCGCTGCAATTCATCTCGTGACGAGTTGTAACACCATTTTTCATGCCTGGAGCACTACAACAATGAATAGATCCTCTGATGGGTTTTATCCTGCCTTCGAAGGAGAGTCGAGCAACGTGTCAGGCGTGTCCTGGGGCGCGATTTTCGCGGGCGCAGCGGCGGCCGCAGCACTGTCGATGATTTTAGTGCTGCTTGGCTTCGGTTTGGGATTCTCTGCCGTTTCACCTTGGGCCGGGGAGGGCATCAGCGCCAAGGGTCTGGGGATTTCGACGATTGTCTGGCTGGCGGCGACGCAAATCATCGCCTCCGGTCTGGGTGGCTACATCGCCGGTCGCCTGCGGGTGAAGTGGGCCAACATGCACGGGGATGAAGTGTATTTTCGTGATACTGCCCATGGCTTCCTCGCCTGGTGTGTGGCCACGTTGGTCACCGCAGTATTGGTAGTCGGCTCGGTCAGCAGTGTGATCAGTGGCGGTGTGCAGGCCGGTGCCAGTGTCGCCGGTGGCGCAGCGGCAGCCGCGACTCAGGCTGCCGGTAGCGCAGCGGCCAACACTGACAGCAATCAGTACGGTTACTACATCGACAATCTGTTCCGCGATGACCGTCCAGCATCGGTCAGTGATGATGCCGCCCATGGCGCCGTAGCGCGGATCTTCGCCCAGAGCCTGGCCAACGGCCAACTCAGTCCGGAAGACCGTACCTACCTCGCGCAACTGGTCGCACAACGAACCAATCTGAGTCAGGCCGACGCCGAGAAGCGTGTCGATGAAGTGTATGCCCGCACTCAGAAGGCCATCGCCGACGCCAAAGTCAAAGCCCAACAGGCTGCCGACACCGCTGCGAAAGTTGCTGCCTGGACCTCGCTGTGGATGTTCATCGCGTTGCTGGCCGGTGCGTTCTTCGCCAGTCTCGCCGCCACCTTCGGCGGTCGTCGCCGGGATGCGGTCGAGTACGTTGAAGTCGAGACCTACGCCACCACGACCACTCTGCCTCCAGTCCGTTAACAAGGAGAATCACCATGCGCTCTCTATTACTGTTTTTCCTCGGTGTGCCAATCCCGATCATCATCCTGATCGCCCTGTTCGTACACTGATTCCAATGCTCCATTGAGGCCCATGCCTCGGCCGCTTTCACTTCACGGTGAAAGCGGCTTTTTGCTTTCTGGCGTGCACCATTCGTCTTCTTCAACCGAATCGTTGAACAATCCGACCGCTTTCACTGGCCTGGATCAATATTCGCGTTTGTAACTTCCCCTAACGTAAATGTTCCAGGCCTTCGCTGAGGTTTGAACTACAGTGCTTCACGCGCACTTTGCTGCGCTGACGAAGTACCCGCGAGCCCGCCTGTAATCGAACAATTAAACGGGCCGCACGGTGTAGAGCAGCAAGGAGCTGACGCAATACCTTCCCCCTGAACCTTTTCACGGATGAACTTCGTAATGCACTGCCTAGAACGCACTTTCGATATCCAGCCCCTGACCCAGGCGGATATGACCGTCCACATCAATGGTCAACCGGTGACGGCGGCCATTGGCGAAACCGTCCTGAGCGTTATCCAGTCCCTTGGCGTGCGCCAGGTCGCACGCAACGACCATGGCCAGATCAGCGGCGCCTACTGCGGCATGGGTGTGTGCCAGTGCTGCCTGGTGAAGATCAACGGCCGCCACAAGCGCCGTGCCTGCCAGACCGTGGTGCGCGACGGCATGCAGATCGAAACCCAGGTCAACCGCATCAACGAGCAGGAGGTCGTATGAGCCTGCAACCGGTGATCGTCGGCGGTGGTCCGGCGGGAATGGCGGCGGCCATCGAGCTGGCGCGTCATGGGGTGCGCTGCACCTTGCTCGAAGAGGCCTCGCGTCTTGGTGGCGTGGTCTATCGCGGGCCGCTGCGCGACGGCGTGCAACTGGATTATCTGGGGCCGCGCTATTCCGAAGCCCTGAGCAAACTGCACGGTGATTTCCAGGAACAGTCCGGGTTGATCGACGTGCGCCTCAATCATCGCGTGGTCGGCGCCGAAGGCACCCGTGCGCTGGTGGTGCTCGACGGCGACGAGCAGCTGCACGAGATCGAATATCCGCAATTGCTGCTGGCCGCCGGCTGCCACGAACGCAGCGTGCCGTTTCCCGGCTGGACCCTGCCGGGGGTGATCATGCTCGGCGGCCTGCAACTGCAAATCAAAAGTGGCGTGGTCAAGCCGCAGGGGCCGGTGGTCATCGCCGGTACCGGGCCGTTGCTGCCATTGGTGGCAACGCAGCTGCACGCGTCCGGCGTCAAGGTCGCGGGCGTGTACGAAGCCTGCGCCTTCGGCAAGATCGCCCGCGAAAGCCTGGCGTTGCTGAACAAGCCGCAGCTGTTCCTCGACGGTTTGAGCATGCTCGCTTACCTGAAACTCCACGGCATCCCGATGAACTACGGCTGGGGCGTGGTCGAAGCCCACGGCGACGGCGAGCTGAAAAGCGTCACCGTGGCACCTTACTCGGCCACCTGGGAGCCGGACCTGAAGCGCATCGAGCGCTTCGAAGCGCAGACCCTGGCGGTCGGTTACGGCTTCATTCCGCGCACCCAGCTCAGTCAGCAGATGGGCCTCGATCACGGTTTCAGCGACGACGGTTACCTGCGCGCCAATTCGAACAACTGGCAGCAAAGCAACGAGCCGCACGTGCATCTGGCCGGTGACATGGGCGGGATTCGCGGTGGTGAAGCGGCGATGCTCGCCGGCAAGATCGCCGCCACCTCGATCCTGCTGCAACGCGGGGTGATCGAAGAAGAACTGGCACGGGTACGCCGCGATCGTTATCTGGGCAAACTCAAATCCATCGTGCGCTTCCGTGCGGCCGTCGACCGTTACACCGAACGCGGTGTCGGCCAGACCGCTTTGCCGGCCGCCGACACCGTGATCTGCCGCTGCGAACACGCCACCCGCGCGGACATCGATCTGGCACTGGAGCAGGGTGTGCAAGACATCGCCAGCTTGAAAATGCGCACCCGCGTCAGCATGGGCGATTGTCAGGGGCGGATGTGTGTCGGCTACTGCAGCGACCGCTTGCGTCAGGCCACCGGGCGCAAGGACGTCGGCTGGCTGCGTCCGCGCTTCCCGATTGATCCGATCCCTTTTTCCGCGTTCCAGTCCGTCGGCACGGAGGCCGCATCCCATGAGTAAGTTCTATGACGTGATCATTGCCGGCGGCGGCGTGATCGGGGCGTCCTGCGCCTATCAATTGTCCAAGCGCCAGGGCCTCAAGGTGGCGGTGATCGACGCCAAGCGCCCGGGCAACGCGACCCGCGCTTCGGCCGGAGGCTTGTGGGCCATCGGCGAGTCGGTGGGGCTGGGCTGCGGGGTGATTTTCTTCCGCATGATGTCGGCCAACCGCAAGCGCGAAACCCAGGGCGCGGCGGTCGCGGTGGACGCCAGCACGCCGCACATCCTGCCGGAGTCCTTCTTCGATTTCGCCTTGCAGTCCAATGCGCTGTACCCGGCGCTGCATCGCGAGCTGAAGGACAGGCACGGGATGGATTTCAAGTTCGAAAAGACCGGGCTGAAGTTCGTCATCTATGACGACGAAGACCGCCTCTACGCCGAGCACATCGTCAGTTGCATTCCGCATCTGGCCGATCAGGTACGCTGGCTCGATCAGGCGGCGCTGCGTGAAGCGGAACCGAGCGTCAGCCATGAGGCCCGTGGCGCGCTGGAGTTTCTTTGCGATCACCAGGTCAGCCCATTCCGTCTCGCCGACGCCTACATGGAAGGCGCGCGGCAGAATGGCGTCGACATCTTCGTCAACACCAACGTCACCGGTGTGTTGCACCACGGCAGCCGCGTGACTGGCGTGCAGACGGCCGAGGAGGGCGTGTTCCACTGCAAGACGCTGATCAATGCTGCTGGTGCCTGGGCGGCGGACTTGAGTGAGTGGGCCACCGGTGTGCGGATTCCGGTGAAACCGGTGAAAGGCCAGATCCTGCTGACCGAGCGCATGCCGAAAATCCTCAACGGTTGCCTGACTACCAGCGATTGTTATGTGGCACAGAAGGACAACGGCGAGATCCTGATCGGCAGCACCACCGAAGACAAAGGCTTCGACGTCACCACCACCTACCCGGAAATCGCCGGACTGGTGCAGGGCGCGGTGCGATGCCTGCCGGAACTCAAGGACGTCAACCTCAAGCGCACCTGGGCCGGATTGCGTCCGGGCTCGCCGGATGAGCTGCCGATCCTCGGGCCGATGCGTGGGGTGGAGGGTTACCTGAATGCCTGCGGACATTTCCGCACCGGTATTCTGACCTCAGCGATCACCGGCGTGCTGCTGGACAAACTGGTCAATCAGGAGGCGCTGCCGCTGGATATCACACCGTTCCTCGCGGATCGGTTTGAGGTGACGCCGGTCAAGCAAGAACGTGAATTGGAAATGGCCTAAGTCCATCCACAATTCCTGTAGGAGTGAGCCTGCTCGCGACGGCGGTGTGTCAGTAACAGAGATGGCTACTGATAGATTGCAATCGCGAGCAGGCTCACTCCTACAATTGGAATTGTGGTGAATTCAGACCTTGCGCGCTTCCTCTTCCAGTTGATCAGACTCGAACAACCGCGCCAGCTCCGCCCGGGCTTCCTGGGCGGTCTGCAGGACTTTGGCGGCGTCGTCGTAGACCGCGTGCTGGGCTTCCAGCACCTGTTCGTCATGGTGTTTGAAACGCTTGATCCGCGCATCGGCCTGGGCCTGGGTCAGACCGAGGCCGACCAGGGTACGGCGGCTCATTTCCAGGCTGGAGTAATAGGTCTCGCGAATCGCTTCGGCGCCCACATCGACCAGGCGGTGCACGTGCTGACGGTTACGTGCGCGAGCGATGATCTTCATGTGCGGATACAGCTTGCGCACGATCTCGGCGGTCTTGATGTTGGTCTCCGGATCATCCGTGGCAATCACGAAATACTCCGCCTCGCCAACCTTCGCCGCATTGAGGATTTCCGGGCGCATCGGGTCGCCGTAGAACACCGGCACGCCGCCAAAACTGCGCGACAGTTCGATGGTTTCCACCGAGGTGTCCAGCGCCACGAACTTGATGTTCTGCGCCCGCAGAATCCGCGCCACGATCTGGCCCATCCGGCCCATGCCGGCAATCACCACGCGCGGTGCCTCGGTGTCGATTTCGCGGAATTTCTCCGGCACCTCCACTGGCTGCACTTTCGGGCTGACCAATCGTGCACAGATCAACAGCAGCAACGGCGTCAAGGCCATCGACAGAGTGATGGTCAGTACCAGCAAGTCATACAGGCGCGGTTCGAACAGGCTCTGATCGCGCCCGATCTTGAACACCACAAAGGCAAATTCACCGCCGGCGGCGAGCACGATACCCAAGCGAATCGCACTGACTTTGGTCAGCCCACCGGCCAGACGCCCGACCACAAACAGCAGCGGCAACTTCAAGCCGATCAGCAGCAGCGTCAGGCCCAGCACGGTGATCGGCGCACTCAGCAGCAGACTCAGGTTGGCGCCCATGCCGACGCTGATGAAAAACAGCCCGAGCAGCAGGCCTTTGAACGGCTCGATCTGCGCTTCCAGTTCATGGCGATACTCCGAGTCCGCCAGCAGCAGGCCGGCGAGGAAAGCCCCGAGCGCCATCGACACGCCGACCAGATCCATCAGCCACGCCGTACCGATCACCACCAGCAATGCGGTGGCGGTAGAGACTTCCGGCAGACCGGTTTTCGCCACCACGCGAAACACCGGGCGTAGCAGATAACGTCCACCGACTACCACCACGGCGATCCCGCCGAGCACTTGCAAACCGTGGTTCAGGCTTTCCGCGTTGCTGCTGGCGTGGGCGCTGCCGGCGAGCATCGGCACCAGCGCGATCAACGGGATCGCGGCGATGTCCTGAAACAGCAGAATCGCAAACGCCAGCCGCCCGTGGGGGCTGGTCAGTTCCTTGCGCTCGGCCAGGCTTTGCAGGCCGAATGCGGTGGACGACAGCGCCAGACCAAGGCCGAGCACAATCGCACTGTTCAGCGGCTGTCCGAACACGTACAACGCCAGCACGCCGATCACTGCCGCCGTCAGCAGCACCTGCGCCAGACCTACGCCGAACACTGACTTGCGCATCACCCACAAGCGACGGGGTGACAGCTCAAGGCCGATGATGAACAACAGCAACACCACGCCCAGTTCCGAGATATGCGCAACGCTCTGCGGATTGCCGATCAGGCCGAGCACCGACGGGCCGATGATCACCCCCGCCAACAGATAACCGAGCACCGCGCCCAGTTGCAGACGCTTGGCCAGTGGCACGGTGAGCACGGCTGCGAAGAGAAACACGACAGCGGCTTGTAACAGGTTGCCTTCATGGGGCATGGGTTGACTCCTGACAGCGGTACGGCGGGGGGTGACAAGGATAAGGGCTGCGCCGCTCGTCAATCCACCACAAAACCCTGTGGGAGCGGGCTTGCTCGCGAAAGCGCTGGTTCAGTCCATGTTGATGGCGACTGTGACACCGCATTCGCGAGCAAGCCCGCTCCCACAAGTGCGATATCATCAAATCTGTAATAAGTTGCATCATTTGGTTACATTGATAGCCTTCTCGAATCAATCTTTTCGAGTCCGCCATGGCCATCAACTTCGACCTCAACGACCTGCAAGCCTTTCGCGCCGTGGTCGAGCAGGGCAGTTTCCGCAAGGCCGCCGACACCGTGCGCCTGTCACAACCGGCCCTGAGCCGACGCATCGAGAAGCTTGAAGACGCCCTCGGCGTAAAGCTGTTCGAGCGCACCACGCGCAAAGTCAGCCTGACCCAGGCCGGGCGTGGCTTCATGCCCAGCGTCGAGCGTTTGCTGGATGATCTGGACGTGGCGCTGCTGGGCATCAGTGAAGTCGCATCGACCCGACTCGGTCATGTCACCGTGGCTTGCGTACCCTCGGCGGCGTACTACTTCATGCCGCGGGTGGTCGCTCGCTATCACCAGCAGTTTCCGCGAATCAAGGTCAAAGTCCTCGACTCCAGCGCCCACGACGTGTTGAGCGCAGTGGTCAACGGCGAGGCGGATTTCGGGTTGAGTTTTCTGGGCACGCAGGATGCCAAGGTCGATTTCGAACCGCTTGTGCAGGAGTGCTATGTCGTCGCTTGCCGGCGCGATCACCCGTTGGCCGGACGCAGCAGCGTGACCTGGGACGAGTTCTATCAGCAGGATTACATCTCGCTGGACAAGACGTCGGGCAACCGTTTTCTGCTCGATCAGGCCTTGAGCAGCGTGGTGCCGCAGCGCCCGAGCATCTGCGAGACGCGGCATGTGACGACCATGATTGGTCTGGTGGAGGCGGGGCTGGGGGTGGCGGCGGTGCCGCTGATGGCGATGCCCGGGCCGGATCATCCGATCCTGACGCGGGTGCCGCTGACAGATCCGCAAGTGATGCGCAGTGTCGGCATCCTCAAGCGCCGGGGTCGCACGTTGACCCCGGCGGCATTGGAACTGGAGCGGCTGGTAGTGGAAATGAAAGTCCAGCCACCAACGCTTAGCGCTTGACCGAATCCAGCCCGGTGGCTTGCACGTCAGCCTGGGCGGCAGGCGCGGCAAGATAGTCGAGCAGGGCCTTGGCCTCTTTTGGATGCTGTGCGCCGACCGGGATGCCGGCGGCGAAGCGCGTCACCGACTGCACCGACTCCGGAATCTTCCCGACAAACGTCACCCCCGGCACCGGCAGCAATTCGCTGACCTGCTGGAAGCCCAGTTGGTAATCGCCGGTGGCAACCACCGAGCCGACCGGGACTTTCGGGACCATTTTCGCTTTCGGTTTCAACTGATCTTCAACGCCGAGTTTGTTGAACAACTCCTTCTCGATGTACACGCCGCTGGCGCTGTCGGAGTAGGCCACCGATGTTGCGTCGAGCAGGGTTTTCTTCAGGCTTTCGACGCTGCTGATGTCCGGCTTCGGCGCACCTTCACGCACCACCAGACCGATCCGTGAATCCGCCAGTTCGACCCGCGAGGCCGGATCGACCTTGCCTTGTTTGATCAGGTCATCGAGGGCATAGCCGACCATGATCACCACGTCGGCGTGCTCACCGCGGGCGAGGCGATTAGGAATGGCTTCCGGGGCTTTGCCCATCGACGGACCGAGCTGGGTGTCGAGGGTGTTGCCGGTGGCGGCCGCGAATTTCGGGCCGAGGATTTTGTAGGCGGCGGTGAAGCCGCCCGACGTCATCACATTCAGCTGTTCAGCATGGGCCAGGGCGCTGAAAGCGAAGAGGGCGATGGCGCTGAGATTGATCAGTTTTTTCAAGGTGATTGCTCCTTATGCGGCAACCGGTTGCAAACGGCCGCCTGCGCGGCGATAGAGGTACAACGTGGCGCACAACGCACACAGTGCGCCGACGCTCATCCAGTAACCCGGCGCCGCTTTGTCGCCGGTGTACTGGATCAGGAAGGTCGACATCGCCGGGGTGAAACCGCCGAAAATCGCGGTCGCCAGGCTGTAGGCGAGGGAGAAACCGGCTACTCGCACTTCCACCGGCATGATCTCGGTCAGCGCCGGAATCATCGCGCCGTTGTACATGCCGTAGATGAACGACAGCCACAGCAGCGACAGCAACATGTGACTGAAGCTCGGCGCCTGCACCAGGTACGACAGGGCCGGATAGGTGGTGGCCAGTGCCAGCAGCGCCATGGCGATCAGCACCGGGCGCCGGCCGACACGGTCGGACAACATGCCGCCAATCGGCAGCCAGAAGAAGTTCGACACGCCAACCAGCAAGGTCACCAGCAACGCATCGGAAGTGCTCAGGTGCAGCACGGTCTTGCCGAAGGTCGGCGCGTACACGGTGATCAGGTAGAACGCGGTGGTGGTCAGCGCGACCATCAACATGCCACCGAGCACCACGCCCCAGTTCTGGCCAAGCGTGCGGAACACTTCCTTCATGCTCGGGCGGTGTTTGCGTGCGGCGAACTCTTCGGTTTCCGCCAGGTTACGCCGCAGGAAAAAGATGAAGGGCACGATCATGCAACCGACGAAAAACGGAATGCGCCAGCCCCAATCGGCAACCACATCCGGCGCCATCCACGCGTTCAGCGCATAGCCCAAAGCTGCCGCGACGATGATCGCCACTTGCTGACTGGCCGACTGCCAAGCGGTGAAAAAGCCCTTGCGGCCAGGGGTGGCGATTTCCGACAAGTACACCGAAACACCGCCCAGTTCCGCACCGGCAGAGAAACCTTGCAATAGCCTTCCGATCAACACCAGCGCCGGCGCGAACAGACCAATGGTCTCGTATCCGGGCACCAGCACAATCAGGATCGTGCCGCTGGCCATGATCGACAGGGTGACGATCAACCCTTTGCGCCGACCGACGTCATCGATGTACGCACCCAGCACGATGGCGCCGAGCGGACGCATCAGAAAGCCTGCGCCGAACACGGCAAAAGTCATCATCAGGGAAGCGAACTCACTGCTCGCCGGGAAGAACACCGCCGCGATCTGCGTGGCGTAGAAGCCGAACAGAAAGAAGTCGAACTGTTCGAGGAAGTTGCCCGAGGTGACCCGGAAAATGGCGCCGGCCCGCGAGCCGCCGTGTGGGATTGAGGCTGTCATAGAAAAATCTCCACCGCTTTTATGACGTGCGCGACGTGGAAGCGGCGCACGGTTGTTATTGCGGCGGATGGTCGCGCAGCTGTAACAGGATGTTAATTGCATTGTTGGCATGGATTGATGCGCAAAGCGGATCAATCCCCTGAAACACCACTTCCTGTGGGAGCGAGCCTGCTCGCGAAAGCGGTGGTTCAGGTAATGAAAATGCTGCATGTACCGATGTCATCGCTGGCAAGCCAGCTCCGACAGTTTTTGCGGTGTACCCGTTGTCCCTGCAACACCAAGCAAACCTGTGGGAGCTGACTTGCCAGCGATAGCGGCCTCACAGACAACTACAATCCCTGGCCAGTCCACGCAAAAACAAGGAATGATTCCAGTCCTCCGCAGTCGGAGTTCAGGTATCACACATCTGAAGGAGGTTCACCGATGAACAGCAAAACCCTAATCGCCAGCCTGGCCCTGGTCGCCGGCATTGCCGGGATCAGCCCACTTGTTCAAGCGGCGCAAACCTCAAGCGAACCCACGGTCCAGTCGCCGACCAGCGACCGCGAATTGAAGGTCAACGACCGGGCTCCAGACATTTATCAGCGCAGCGACAAAGCGTTGAAAAACTGGAAACAGAAAGGCTTGAAAGCACCGGTCGATCAGGCGCAGTGGGTGCAGATCAATGACAAGTACGTGATGGTCATGATCACCAATGGCACCATTGTCGAGATGCAACCTGTCGAGCGTTAAGCACTTCGGTAACAATTGGCCATGGACGGTCGATTGCATTCGGGCGCTATTCGGGTAAAACGCGACGGGCGTTTCGAGTGACTGGATGTCAGGAGCAATCGTTGGAAAAGAAACCGCTTTATCGCAAAGTAAATACCACTGCTCACAACGTCTGGCGCAGCAATCAGGGCAGTCACTATCGGTATGAGCGTAATACCAAAGCCGAGAGGCGTAGCGAGGCGACGCGGGGTTCGATGCATGGAATCAAGCATCACGGCTACGATTACACGCCATTATTTCGCTTTCTGTTATCTCGCGTCGGAGGTAACTGGGATGAGATTTACAGTGAGGCGCTGGCGCGCCTTGATCGTCCGGAGCCAGTGTTCTGGATGGTGTCCATCCATGAAGATGATCGCGAGGACATTGTGCGACTGGGTGAGTCGAGCTACTTCAATGGCCTGTACGTCGATGAGCAAAAGCGTCTGCAAATCGTCAACCCGGACTTGAAGGCCGAGGAGATGAAACCCCATTGCCAGTGTTGCACCCATACTTTCAATGGCGTTGTGTTTGGCTTGCCTCCTGATTGAGTGTTTCCACTCGATAAACCGCCAATCATTGGTTAATGAGTTGCGAACAGCTGCCATTTCTGGGAAAACGCCCGCCAGTTAAGCAATTGAGTGAATGTCATGAATGATGAATTGCAGGTAATCGATCTTCAGGTGGGCGAGGGCAAGGCTGCCGTCAAAGGCGCGCTGATTACCACCCATTACACCGGCTGGCTGGAAGACGGCAGCGAGTTCGATTCTTCTCACAGCCGTGGCAAACCTTTCCAGTGCGTGATTGGCACGGGCCGGGTGATCAAGGGTTGGGATCAGGGGCTGATGGGCATGCAAGTGGGCGGCAAGCGCAGACTGCTGGTGCCGGCGCATTTGGGGTACGGCGAGCGGACGATGGGCAAGATTCCGCCGAATTCGAATCTGGTGTTTGAGATTGAATTGTTGGAGGTTTTGACGCGGGAGGATTGAGGCGGATGCAGTAACGACATCGCCTCTTGGCCTAAGAATCCGAGCTGCCTTCAAGCCCAGTGCAGCGGTGCGGCCTGGGGGAAACAGATGTCTACTTCCAGTTTCGCTGCGGCCGACAGATTGACCAGCGCATCCAGAGAAAATTTGTCGATTTTACCGTTGAGTACGTCATTGAGGCGTGGCTGAGTAATCCCCAAGCGCTTGGCGGCTTCCTTCTGAGGAAGCTCCCAGGCACGAACCGTCTCGCAAAGCGTGCGCATGAGTTTGGCCCGCAGGCGCATGTTGGCCGCGTCCTGCGGCGTGTCTTCCAGCGCGTCCCAGATGCTTGAGAAATGCTGGGAAGGGTGTTGATGATCCTTCATGGCTTAACCTATTTCCTGGTATCTGGCGCGTGCCAGTTCTATATCTCGCGTTTCAGTTTTGCGAGTGGTCTTTTGCATGGCGTGCAGCACATAAATCGCGTCAGGCCGATTGACCACATAAAACACTCGAAACGCTCCTGAGTCTTCGGTGATTCTGATTTCATTGACACCCCGTCCTACGGTTTTCATGGGGCGCCAATCAAAAGGCTCGTCGCCCTGTTGCAACAGATCCAATTGAAATCCCGCAGCTCTGCGAGCATCCAAAGGAAAAGCTCTCAGATCCTTGAGTGCACTTGCGACAAACACCACATCCTTGTGTCTTGGCATCGACTTCTCCTTTGTTGAAAGGATAAGCGTAATGGCTCCGACGAAAATGCGTTGCGGCGGTGTGTTGCAAAGAGTGGCAGAGGTCACCTATCAGCAGGCTATATCGAAACCGATATAAATCAAGCTTGATTTTCTTTATCTGATATTCGGTATCGACATCGCCAGTTTGCTTCTACAGGGGATTAGAGCAGGGCACGCGTATCATGAGCCTCAACCCCAAGCGCTGAGCCACAGTGCCTAAGGCTGTGCCGCGCTGAACAGTGGAATCCGCCCATTGAGCGATGGGCGGTAATGCCACGTCAGTTGTTGCAGATTCACACCCTGATCAAGGATTTCTCTGACAGTCGCAGCGGCAATGCTCAGCGCCAGCGTCTGCCCCGGACACTGATGCCGGCCGCTGCCAAAGCTGAAACTGCCCCGGTCAGGACGATCCAGCAGAAACCGCTCGGGCTCTGCATTCAACAATGGATCGCGGTTGGCCGAGGCCAGCAGTACCAGAATCACCTCTCCGGCCTCGAGCCGCACGCCATCGATCTCGCAAGTCTGCGCGACAAAGCGCCGAGTGTTCTGCACTGGCGGATCAAAGCGCTGAACCTCGGCCAACAGTGCGTCCACTGAGGCATGGCGCAATTCGGGCTGACGTCGCAGCGCAATCAGTGCATTGCCGATCAGTCCCGCACTGGCCTCGAACGTCTGCGAACAGAGACCGATCAGGTTGGCGATCAGGGTTTCTTCGTCTCCTGTAAATCGCTGCTCGATCGCCTTGAGCAACTCGCTATCGGCTTCGGCCAGCAACTCGATGAAATAGCCGTGCAATTGCTCCGCCGCCGCATGCGCCGCCGCCAGTTGCAGGTCATTGCTCAGCGGCGACAGGCAGGCGACGAAATCCGCGGTCAGCTCACTGATTGCCCGGCCTTGCGCCGGGGAGAAGCCGAGCAGCGCCGCGACCACGCACACCGGGCCGCGAAACATCGCCTTATATAAGCCGTCGGCGTCCGCTGTAATCAAACGCGCGGCCACCAGTGCGCGTACTTGCTCCTCATCTATCAACTGCAGTGACGGCTCGATTGCCGCACGCGGACAGCGCTGACGTTCGCCATCGTTCATCCGCATCAACTGCCCGAACACCTTGCCGGCCAGCCCCGAGGCAATCGCCTTGGGCACCGGTTCCTGCAACGGTCGCACCCGACAATCGGCATGCGTCAGCACCGCACGCACCGCTCGGGCGCTGCTGGCGACCCACAGCTTCAATCCATGATCAAAGGTCAGTCCGCCCTCGGCGCGCAGTTTGGCGTAGTAGGGGTAGGGATCGGCATGCGTCGCAGCGATGATCGGGTCCATGGTTCACAGCCTTGTCGTCGGGAAAGTGATGCGAGTATCTTCAGTCCGCAGCGACGACGATTCGTCGGGGAGCGAAATATGCACGCAGAACATCAAGACATCGGCGTTTCGCAGGTGGCGGCCGCCATCGCCGAACCGGCACGCACGAAAATTCTCTGCTCGCTGATGGACGGCCACGCCCGCACCAGCACTGAATTAGCGGCCGTGGCGGAAGTCAGCGCCTCCACCGCCAGTGCACATCTGGCCAAGCTCAAGGATCTGACACTGGTGCGCCTGCACGTGCAGGGCCGCCATCGTTATTACAGCCTCGCCGATCAGCGCGTGGCTCAGGCGCTGGAAGCGTTGATGGTGATCGGACAGAACGCCGCACCTAGCTTCAAGCCGCACACCCCGGATCGCCTGCAATTCGCCCGCACCTGCTACGACCACATGGCCGGCACGCTGGCGGTGTTGCTCCACGACCGTTTGCTCGAGGCGGGGTGGCTGGTGGAAACCGACGAGCGGGTTTATCGCTTGAGCGGCACCGGCGACGCGTTGTTTGCGAGCTTGGGAATTGAGGTGCAGGACTTGAGTACCTTGCGCCGCAAGTTTGCTTGCCCGTGCCTGGACTGGAGCATGCGCCGGCCGCATCTGGGCGGTTCGTTGGGCGCGGCGTTGTTGCAGATGGCATTGAAACGCAAGTGGGTGACGCAGGATCTTGATAGTCGGGCGTTGGCGCTCACCGTGGCGGGGCGAAAGGAAATGGGTAAGCGGTTTGGTCTTGAGTTGCCTTTAGACGCGAAGATCAAAAGATCGCAGCCTGCGGCAGCTCCTACAGTAATCGCGTACACCCGCTAATTCTCGACCCTGCCCAATCTCTGTAGGAGCCGGCGAAGGCTGCAATCCTTTGATCTTGAGCTTCTGCCCGACGAGGTGCGCTTCTACCACCTTGTAACCCCGTGCTCGGACCTATACTGTATATCCACACAGTAAAGAGCCCGCGCCATGCAAATCATCGACAAGCTCAGCATTCTCGCCGACGCCGCCAAGTACGACGCCTCCTGCGCCAGCAGCGGTGCGCCCAAGCGCAGCTCCGAGGCCAAGAGCGGGTTGGGCTCGACCGATGGCATGGGTATCTGCCATAGCTACACGCCGGACGGCCGTTGCGTGTCGCTGCTGAAAATCCTCCTGACCAATTTCTGTCTCTACGACTGCCAGTACTGCGTCAACCGCCGCTCCAGCGATGTGCCGCGTGCACGTTTCACCCCCGAGGAAGTGGTCACGCTGACTCTGGATTTCTACCGGCGCAACTGCGTCAGCGGGCTGTTTCTAAGCTCCGGGATCATCCGCTCGGCGGATTACACCATGGAGCAACTGGTACGCGTGGCAAAGCTGTTGCGCGAAGAGCACGAGTTTCGCGGCTACATTCACCTCAAGACCATTCCCGAGGCCGATCCGGCATTGATCGAGGAGGCCGGGCGCTACGCCGATCGCCTCAGCGTCAATATCGAACTGCCCACCGACGCCAGCCTGCAAACCCTGGCGCCGGAGAAGCAGATTGGTTCGATCAAGCAGGCAATCAACACCATTTACACCGGCGTACAAACGGTGCTCAACGAACCGCGTTCGGCAAAATTCGCTCCCGCCGGGCAGAGCACGCAAATGATTGTCGGCGCCGATGACACCGACGACAGCACGATCCTGCACAGCGCTCAGTCGCTGTATGGCAACTACCGCTTGCGGCGCGTCTACTATTCGGCCTTCAGCCCGATTCCCGACAGCCCGAAAAGCGTGCCACTGGCCGCGCCACCGCTGATGCGCGAACACCGGTTGTATCAGGCCGATTTCCTCTTGCGCAGTTACGGCTACAGCGCCGATGAGCTGCTCAAGGGCCCGGGTAATCTAGCGCTGGACATCGACCCGAAACTGGCTTGGGCGCTGCAGAATCGCGAGGTGTTTCCGCTGGACCTGAATCGCGCCGAGCCGTCGCTGATCGCACGAATCCCCGGCATCGGTCTGCGTACCACCGAACGTCTGGTGCAATTGCGCCAGCAACGGCGCATCCGCTACGAAGATGTGGCGCGCATGCGTTGTGTGCTGGCCAAGGCCAAGCCGTTCATCATCACCAGCGACTACCACCCGCAACAGGCCGAAGTCACCAGCCACATGCTCTATCAGCAACTGCGCGACCGGCCGCAGCCGCAGCAGATGGGGTTGTGGGGATGATCAATCTCGATTGCGACGACCTGTTCGACACCTGGCGCCAGCAGGCACGCTGGCTGCTCAGCCATGAAGTCGACCCGAGTCTGGTGAGCTGGGCGTCGGAAGGGGTGAGCGATCTGTTTGCCAGTGACGTCTCGGTACCGGAGGGGCAGGGGCCGTTTCAGGCACGTATCCCCCGTGCACTGCTCGATACCCTGGAGCAAGCCGCGCGCTACCGGGGCGACCAGCGCTGGAGTCTGTTGTATGAAGTGCTGTGGCGAGTCAGCCATGGCGACCGCACGGCGATGATGGCCGGCGACAAGCTTGGCAGCGAGTTGCAGCGGCGGATCAAGCAGGTGCAGCGCGAAGCCCACCATTTGCATGCGTTCGTGCGTTTCATCGAACGCCCGCAGGATCAGCCAGGCCCGCAATACGTCGCGTGGCACGAACCTGCCCACGACATCCTGCACAGTGCCAGCGAACATTTCATCGGACGCATGGGCCGGCATCGCTGGTTGATCGCCACGCCGCGTGACGGGGTTTATTACGATGGCGAACAGTTGATTCATCAGCGCCAGTGCCCGGTGGAATGGCAGCAACTGGCGCAGAACGTCGATGACCCGCATGGCGAGCTATGGCTGACCTATTACAGCCACATCTTCAATCCGGCGCGGTTGAACGAGAAGGTCATGCAAGGGCATTTGCCGGTGCGGTTCTGGAAGAATCTGCCGGAAGGGGAGTTGATTCCCGGGCTGATTACCCAGGCGCGCACGGGCAAGCAGCAGAACGGACAGGCGAGCGGTATTGCGGGGCGAGGAGGCAAGCGGGTTGTACTAAAGAGCATTGAAACTCGCTCGTCGCTAGAGGAGCGAGGTCCCGGATGAGTGTTTAGCCTCAGTCAATCTCACGATTAGCATGAACAAACTAAGAGCCTGAAAAAACTGTCAGGATCAGAGATCATTCAAGCGTGGCTCTTCTGAAGGGGTAGGCGGGAAAAGATCAGTCAGGCTATTCAACTCTTGTTGGTTTGTCATCCGTCCAATTGAGATGGTAAGAACTCTTGATATATCGTTTGTTTCTCTGCTGGCTGGCGTTCCTCTCATAAATGCCGCTGCTTGCGCTAGAGAATTGAAGGTTTTCGCCCCAATGTTCATGTTTTCGTTTTGAATTATTTTTATCAAAAATAACGACAGTGCGGTTGTCGCTGGCGGAAGGTCTTTGCGATTTATCGCGTAGTTATGTTGAGTTTTAGGCGCTCGGCTAGCGTGTTTCGTTTGGAGAATTGCAGGAGGGAGTTTGAGAAGATCTTTTTTTTGACTTACATCATACAGGCAGGTATAAGCGCCGTCGGCAAAGTAGTTGGTCTGCGCGGAGGCTTGTGCAATAGGCAAGTACGCCTTTTTGTCATAAAGTTTTTTTGCTTGAAAAGCCACAGCCTGTACGCGCTCCCTCTCTCCAGGTAGGTTGGTATGAACAATGATGCCAAAGTCACTGCCTGTTACCTTTTCTCTATTGTTTGCCGAAAGGTCGTGATAGGCGACGTTTACGGGCACCTCCTCGCCATAAAGTTCTTTTGAAAATGAAGTCAGCGAGTCAGAGCAAAAAAGTACGCTGGAGTACATTTTGCTTAGTAAATGCCCTGTTAACCTTTCCTCGTGTGAGTTTTGAGGTAAGTCACGCTCACAAAATTCCAGCTCGGCAAATGCCAATGCAGAGAATATTCCTCTGATAAAAACATTATTAGTTGCTTTGTGGCCCCATAAATAATCTTCGCTTGCCTCTCTGGATTCGCCCAGCAAGTAGCAGGCGCAGGGCGGGATTCCCGCTATTTTTTTCAATAAGCCATCTGAGAGTGGGATTTTTAGTTCATGGCTGAGCAGCTCCGCAACTTCACGAATCTGTTCGCTCTGAGGTACTGTTCCCAAACAAATTGCTTGAGGTGGCAGAAGATTTCCAAAGCCCAATGAACCCGTAACTAGACGATGAAGGCCGCGATTTACAACACTCGGTAAGATGTATCGTTCCATGATGGGGCTTCCGTGCAAGAGGACTTCACGAGTCATTACTTGATCGCGAGTAAAACGGGTGCAGAAGAAATGTGTGCCCTTTAGGGGGCACACATTTCTAGCGATTAACGCGAGAGGATCAAACCTTGACGATCCAGCCCGCTGGCGCTTCGATGTCGCCGGTCTGTACGCCAGTCAGCTCTTTGTAGAGCTTCTGGGTGACCGGGCCGACTTCGGTTTCGCTGTGGAACACGTGCAGGTGGTCGTTGTAACTGATCCCGCCGATCGGGGTGATCACCGCCGCGGTACCGCAGGCGCCGGCTTCCTTGAAGTCCGACAGTTTGTCGATCAGCACGTCGCCTTCAATCACTTCCAGACCCAGACGGGTTTTCGCCAGTTCGATCAGCGACAGACGGGTGATGCCTGGCAGCACGGACGGCGAGTTCGGGGTGATGAACTTGTTGTCGTGGGTGATACCGAAGAAGTTGGCCGAACCGACTTCCTCGATCTTCTTGTGAGTCAGCGGATCCAGGTAGATGGCGTCAGCGAAGTGCGCTTTCTTGGCCTGGGAGCCCGGCATCAGGCTGGCGGCATAGTTGCCACCGACCTTGGCCGCACCAGTGCCTTGTGGGGCGGCGCGGTCGAAGCTGGAGATCTGGAAGTTGTGCGGAGTCAGGCCGCCCTTGAAGTAGGCGCCGACCGGGATCGCGAATACCGAGAAGATGAACTCCGGCGCGGTACGCACGCCGATGTTGTCACCCACGCCGATCACGAACGGACGCAGGTACAGCGCGCCGCCGGTGCCGTATGGCGGGATGAAGCGCTCGTTGGCGCGAACCACTTCCTTGCACGCTTCGATGAACTGCTCGGTCGACACGTGCGGCATCAGCAGGCGAGCGCAGCTGCGTTGCATGCGCGCGGCGTTCTGGTCAGGACGGAACAGGTTGATCGAGCCGTCCTTGCAACGATAAGCCTTCAGGCCTTCGAAGCACTGCTGGCCATAGTGAAGGGCAGTCGAGCCTTCGCTGATGTGCAGCACGTTGTCTTCGGTCAGGGTGCCTTTGTCCCACTCGCCATTGCGAAAGTACGACAGATAGCGTTTGTCGGTCTTGATGTAGTCAAAACCCAGCTTGTCCCAATTGATGCTCTCGTTACCCATGACACCCTCTATCACTGAACAACCGTCGAAACGGTTCAAGGCTTCTGACGTTTTTTGGATGGGCACAACAATACTTCATTCTTGAGCGGTTTCGCAGCCCGGACTATCGGATGACAGACAGATAATTCCGGTTGCGCCTGAGAATTCGCGAGCAGGCTCGCTCCCACATTTGAAATGCATTCCCATTGTGGGAGCGAGCCTGCTCGCGAAGGGGCCATTACAGCCACCCACCATCACAGGTGCAACGCATGCCCCAAAGCACGCAACGCCGCTTCCTGCACCGCTTCACCCAGGGTCGGATGCGCATGAATGGTGCCGCCGATGTCTTCGAGGCGCGCACCCATTTCCAGGCTTTGCGCGAACGCGGTCGACAACTCCGACACGCCAACCCCGACCGCCTGCCAGCCGACAATCACATGATTGTCGCGCCGCGCGACCACCCGCACGAAGCCGCTTTTTGATTCCAGGGTCATCGCCCGGCCATTGGCAGCGAACGGGAAGCTGGAAACGATGCAGTCCAGCCCGGCAGCCTTGGCTTCGTCCGGGGTCTGGCCGACCACCACCAGTTCCGGGTCGGTAAAGCACACGGCGGCGATGGCGGTCGGGTTGAATTCGCGGGATTTGCCGCTGATCAGCTCGGCAACCATTTCGCCCTGAGCCATGGCGCGATGGGCGAGCATCGGCTCGCCGCTGAGGTCGCCGATGGCGTAGACGTTGCGCATGCTGGTCTGGCAGCGGCTGTCGATCTTGATCGCCGAGCCGTTCATGTCCAGGTTCAGCGCTTCAAGGTTCCAGCCCTGCGTATTCGGCTTGCGCCCGACTGCCACCAGCACCTGATCGGTTTCCAGATTGAGGGTGTCGCCGTTCGGCTCACGCACCTGCAAGGTGCCGTCGAAACCCAGCACGCTGTGCTTGAGATAGAGCTTCACGCCCAGTTGCTTCAGTGCTTCGTGGACCGGTTGGGTCAGCTCGGCATCGTAGGCCGGCAGGATACGATCCTGCGCCTCGACCACGCTGACCTCGGCGCCGAGCTTGCGGTAAGCAATGCCCAGCTCCAGACCGATGTAACCGCCGCCCACCACCACCAGACGTTTGGGCACGGACTTCGGCGACAGCGCTTCGGTGGAGGAGATGATCGGCCCGCCGATTGGCAGGATCGGCAGGTTGACGCTGGTCGAACCGGTGGCCAGCACCAGATGCTCGCACTGAATCCGCGTATCGCCGACTTCCACGGTTTTGCCGTCGATGACTTTGGCCCAGCCATTGATGACCTGGACCTTGTTCTTTTTCAGCAGTGCGGCGACGCCGGTGGTCAGGCGATCGACGATGCCGTCCTTCCACTCGACGCTTTTGCCGATGTCGAGACTCGGCGCCGAAACGCTGATACCCAGCGCAGAATGCTGACTGTGATGTTGTGTCTGGTGAAACTGCTCGGCCACGTGAATCAACGCTTTGGACGGAATGCAGCCGATGTTCAGGCAAGTGCCACCCAGCGATTGGCCTTCGACCAGAATCGTCGAAATGCCCAGTTGTCCGGCGCGAATCGCCGTGACGTAACCGCCGGGGCCGCCGCCGATGATCAGCAGCGTGGTGTTCAAGGTTTGCATGGCGTCACTCCACAAACAGGGTTGCGGGTTGTTCGATCAAGCCACGAATGGCCTGGATGAAGAGCGCCGCGTCCATGCCGTCGACCACGCGGTGATCGAAGGAGCTGGAGAGGTTCATCATCTTGCGGATCACCACCTGGCCCTTGATGACCATCGGCCGTTCGACGATTTTGTTCACGCCGACGATAGCCACTTCCGGCAGGTTCAGCACCGGGGTGCTGACGATGCCGCCCAGCGCACCGAGGCTGGTCAGGGTGATGGTCGAGCCGGACAATTCATCGCGGCTGGCCTTGCCATTGCGCGCGGCGTTGGCCAGACGCGAGATCTCGGCGGCGCTGTCCCACAGGCTGCGCGCTTCGGCGTGACGCACCACCGGCACCATCAGGCCGACATCGCTTTGCGTGGCGACACCGACATGCACTGCGCCGAGGCGGGTGATGACCTGGGCTTCGTCGTCGTAACGGGCGTTCATCTGCGGGAAGTCACGCAGGGCGACGACCAGTGCGCGGACGAGGAACGGCAGCAAGGTCAACTTGCCACGGCTGGCGCCGTGTTTTTCATTCAGATGCGCGCGCAGTTCTTCAATCGCGGTAACGTCGATTTCCTCGACGTAGCTGAAGTGTGCGGCACGCTGGGTGGCGTCCTGCATGCGCTGGGCAATCTTGCGGCGCATGCCGATAACCTGAATATGTTCTTCATCGTGACGCTGGGCGTACGCGGCAGCTGCCGGCGCCGAAGCGTTCGACTGACCTTGCGCCAGATAGGCTTCGAGGTCTTCGTGCAGCACACGACCGGCCGGGCCGGAACCGCGCACCAGACGCAATTGAATGCCCAGATCCAGCGCATGTTTGCGCACGGCCGGCGAGGCCAGCGGACGTTCATCGGCCTCGCGGGCAACCATCGGGCCCTGGCAAACCGGTGCCGGGCGCGGCCCAGCAGCAGCGGCAGGTTTGCTCTCGGCAACTGTTTCAACTTTCGGAGCAGCAGGCGGCTCTTGCGCAGCAACCGGTGCTGGCGCGGCGGACTCTTTCAGATTCCCGGCGCCTTCAACTTCAATGCTGATCAGCACACTGCCGACCGCCATCACTTCACCCGGCTGACCGCCGAGCGCAATCACCTTGCCGTGGACCGGCGATGGAATATCGACCATTGCCTTGTCGGTCATCACGTCCGCCAGCACCTGGTCTTCAACCACCAGGTCGCCGACCTTGACGTGCCACTGCGACAGTTCGACTTCTGCGATGCCTTCGCCGATGTCCGGCATCTTGATAACGTGCGTGCCCATTCAGACCTCCATGACCCGTTTCAACGCCGCGCCCACTCGGGACGGCCCTGGGAAATACGCCCACTCTTGCGCGTGCGGGTAGGGGGTGTCCCAACCGGTAACGCGTTCGATCGGCGCTTCCAGGTGATGGAAGCAGTGCTCTTGCACCAGCGACACCAGCTCGGCGCCGAAACCGCAGGTACGGGTGGCTTCGTGCACCACCACGCAGCGGCCGGTTTTCTTCACCGACTTGACGATGGTCTCCAGATCCAGCGGCCACAGGCTACGCAGGTCGATGACTTCGGCGTCAACGCCACTTTCTTCAGCGGCAACTTGCGACACGTACACGGTGGTGCCGTAGGTCAATACGGTCACGTCCTTGCCCGGACGAGTGATCGCGGCGACATCCAGCGGCACGGTGTAGTAACCGTCCGGCACCTGGGCTTGCGGGTGTTTCGACCACGGGGTTACCGGACGGTCGTGGTGGCCGTCGAACGGGCCGTTGTACAGGCGTTTCGGCTCAAGGAAGATCACCGGGTCATCGTTTTCGATGGAGGCGATCAGCAGGCCTTTGGCATCGTACGGGTTGGACGGCATGACCGTGCGCAAGCCGCACACCTGGGTGAACATCGCCTCGATGCTCTGGCTGTGGGTCTGACCGCCGTAGATGCCGCCGCCGCATGGCATGCGCAGGGTCATCGGCGCGGTGAACTCGCCGGCCGAGCGATAACGCAGGCGCGCCGCTTCGGAAATGATCTGGTCGGAAGCCGGGTAGACGTAGTCGGCGAACTGAATCTCGGCCACCGGACGCAAACCGTAGGCGCCCATGCCCACAGCTACGCCGACGATGCCGCTTTCGGAGATTGGTGCGTCGAATACGCGCGAGGTGCCGTACTTGGTCTGCAGGCCTTCGGTGCAACGGAACACGCCGCCGAAGTAGCCGACGTCCTGACCGAACACCACCACATTGTCGTCACGCTCAAGCATCACATCCATGGCCGAGCGCAGGGCCTGGATCATGGTCATGGTGGTCGTGGTCATGGCGGTTTCCAACTGAATATTGTTGTTGTGATCGTTCATGTCAGATCCCCAACTGCTGACGCTGGCGCTTCAAGTGCTCCGGCATCTCTTTGTAGACGTCTTCGAACATGGTTGCGGCGCTTGGAATCTGCCCGCCGGCGAGGGTGCCGTACTGTTCGGCCTGTTTCTGCGCGGTAATCACTTCGGCTTCGAGCTCAGCGCTGACGGCGGCGTGCTCTTCTTCCGACCAGTGGCCGACCTTGATCAGGTGCTGCTTCAGGCGGGCAATCGGGTCGCCCAGCGGGAAGTGGCTCCAGTCATCGGCAGGACGGTATTTCGACGGATCGTCGGAGGTCGAGTGCGGGCCGGCGCGGTAGGTGACCCATTCGATCATGGTCGGGCCGAGGTTGCGCCGGGCGCGTTCGGCAGCCCAGGCGGAAGCGGCGTAGACCGCGTAGAAATCGTTGCCATCGACCCGCAGCGAGGCGATACCGCAACCGACGCCGCGTCCGGCGAAAGTGGTGGCTTCACCGCCGGCGATGGCCTGGAAGGTCGAGATCGCCCACTGGTTGTTGACCACGTTGAGGATCACCGGCGCGCGGTAAACGTGAGCGAAGGTGAGGGCGGTGTGGAAGTCCGATTCGGCGGTGGCGCCGTCACCGATCCACGCCGAGGCGATTTTCGTGTCGCCCTTGATCGCCGAGGCCATGCCCCAGCCGACGGCTTGAATGAACTGGGTGGCGAGGTTGCCGGAGATGGTGAAGAAACCGGCGTCCTTGACCGAGTACATGATCGGCAACTGCCGGCCCTTGAGTGGATCGCGCTCGTTGGACAGCAGTTGGCAGATCAGGTCGACCAGCGGCACTTCGCGGGCCATCAGGATGCTTTGCTGGCGGTAGGTCGGAAAGCACATGTCGTCGATGTTCAAGGCCAGGGCTTGGGCGCTGCCGATGGCTTCTTCGCCAAGGCTCTGCATGTAGAACGACATTTTTTTCTGGCGCTGGGCGACCACCATGCGGTTGTCGTAGATCCGCGTCTTGAGCATGGCGCGCATGCCCTTGCGCAGGATCTCGACCGGCACGTTTTCAGCCCAGGGGCCGAGGGCGTTGCCCTGATCATCGAGCACCCGAATCAGCCCACGCGCCAGGTCGGCGGTGTCGGCGGGCTCGACGTCAATGGAAGGTTTACGCACCGTGCCGGCATCGGTCAGATGCAAATAGGAGAAGTCGGTTTTGCAGCCTGGGCGGCCCGAGGGTTCAGGGACGTGCAGACGCAGCGGTTCATACGCTTGGGTCATGGCTTCTACGCTCGATCTTGTGAATTTCTTGTAGTGAGCTGGCAATCATTCTTGGGTGAAAGAAATCTTGTCCTACAACAATCATAGGCCCGGCCAAGAAGAATATTTCTCTCTGTTTCGTTGCGCTGGAGACGATTTGCAGATAGAAATTCTGCATAAACATAAAAAACAGGTGGTTTTGTCTCATGCGCAAACTGGACCGTACCGACATCGGCATTCTCAACAGCCTTCAGGAGAACGCGCGCATCACCAACGCCGACCTCGCGCGCTCGGTGAATCTGTCGCCGACGCCGTGTTTCAACCGGGTCAAGGCGATGGAAGAACTAGGGCTGATTCGCGAGCAGGTGACGCTGCTGGATGCCGATCTGCTGGGCCTGCATGTGAATGTGTTCATTCATGTCAGCCTGGAGAAGCAGGTCGAGGAGGCGTTGCAGCATTTCGAAGAGGCGATCTCCGACCGCCCCGAGGTGATGGAGTGCTACCTGATGGCCGGCGACCCGGACTATCTGATCCGGGTGCTGGTGCCGACGATTCAGGCGCTGGAGCGGTTCATGATGGACTTTCTGACCAAGGTGCCGGGGGTGGCGAATATCCGCTCGAGTTTTGCCTTGAAGCAGGTGCGCTACAAGACGGCGTTGCCGTTGCCGGCGAATGGGTTGACCCTCGGGTCCTGAAGATCAAAAGATCGCAGCCTTCGGCAGCTCCTACACAGAGCACGCATTAACCGTGTTTCTGTAGGAGCTGCCGAAGGCTGCGATCTTTTGCTTTTAGAGCTTGTTGATCGGCACTTTCAAATAAACCACACCATTGTCCTCGGCCGGCGGCATGTTCCCCGCCCGCACATTCACCTGAATCGCCGGCAGCAACAGCGTTGGCATGCCCAACCCGGCGTCACGTTTGGTGCGCATCTCGACAAACGTCGCCTCATCGATCCCGTCATGCACATGAATATTGCTCAGACGCTGCTCACCGACGGTGGTCTGGCATTGCGCCGCGCGGCCTTCGGGCGGGTAGTCGTGGCAGACGTAGAGTTTGACGCTGGCCGGGAAGGCCAGCAGTTTGTGGATCGAGTTGAACAGTTGATGGGCGTTGCCGCCGGGGAAGTCGCAGCGGGCGGTGCCGACATCGGGCATGAACAGCGTGTCGCCGACCAGGATCTGTTCGCCGTCGATCAGGTAAGCCATGTCTGCCGGAGTGTGGCCGGGGACGTGCAGGGCGGTGGCCTTGAGGTTACCGATCTTGAACGATTCGTTCGGCGCGAACAGGTGATCGAACTGCGAGCCGTCAACGCAGAATTCCGGTTCCAGGTTGAAAAGCGCCTTGAACACGTTCTGCACCTTGCTGATGGACTGGCCGATCGCAATTTTGCCGCCCAGCTCGCGGCGCAGGTACGGCGCGGCGGACAGGTGGTCGGCGTGGGCGTGGGTTTCCAGCAGCCATTGCACCTGCAAGTGGTGTTCTCGGACGAAGGCGATGATTTTGTCGGCCTGCGCGGTGCAGGTGCGACCGGCAGCGCCGTCGTAATCGAGTACCGGATCGACGATTGCACACTGCCCGCCATCGGCTTCATAGACCACGTAGCTGTAGGTCGAGGAGGCGGGGTCGAGGAAAGCTTCAATCTGCGCGGGCATGGTCACCAACCTGAACCAGGGAAATGGGTTGCAACACTTTATCTAAAAACATAATGTTCGCAGCTTAAGTGACGTTGAAGGCATCGTGCAAATGCAATCCAGTCTGACCGAATGTGAAGTCGCCCAGTTGCGGGCGTCCGCCTCCAAGGCCTGCGCGCTGCTCAAGGCGCTGGCCAATGAGGATCGCCTGTTGATCCTGTGCCAGCTGACCCAGGGCGAGCGCAACGTCGGCGAGCTAGAAAAAATGACCGGCGTGCGCCAGCCGACCCTGTCCCAGCAACTGGGCATCCTGCGCGATGAAGGGCTGGTGGCGACCCGTCGCGAAGGCAAATACATCTTTTACGGTCTGGCCAGTCCTGAAGTGATTCAGGTGATGAAGACCCTGTCCGGGTTGTATTGCGGAGCGGTGCTGAAAAGCCTGGGCCATCAATAAATGTCAGCCACCACACAATCTCTGTAGGAGTGAGCCTGCTCGCGATAGCGGTGTATCAGCCAACATCTTCATAGACTGACATACCGCTATCGCGAGCAGGCTCACTCCTACAATGGATTTGTGCGATGGCCGGAAATCCTTGCATGCAGCAATAAGGAACAAGCAATGAACGATCAACACTGGGGCCCATCCATCAGTGCCGATATCGTGGTCATCGGCGGCGGCACCGCCGGCATCGGCTTCGTCGCCAGTCTGCTCAAGCGTGATCCCACTCTAAAAGTCACCGTGATCGAGCCAAGCGCCCAGCATTACTACCAACCGGCGTGGACGCTGGTCGGCGGTGGCGCCTACGACGTCAAGGACACCGTGCGGCCGATGAGCAAAGTGATGCCGCGTCAGGCCACCTGGATTCAGGCGGCGGTGACCGGTATCGATCCCGATATGCGCCAGTTGACCCTCAACGATCAACGCCGCGTCACTTACCAGAACCTGATCGTCTGCCCCGGCCTGCGGCTGGCCTGGGAGAAGATCGAAGGCCTGCAGGAAAGCCTCGGTCAGCACGGCGTAACGTCCAACTACAGCTATCAGCATTCGCAATACACCTGGGATCAGGTGCAGAAACTGCGTGGTGGCAAGGCGTTGTTCACCCAGCCGGCGATGCCGATCAAATGCGCCGGCGCGCCGCAGAAGGCGTTGTACCTGTCGTGCGATCACTGGCGTAAAACCGCTGTGCTGAACAACATCAATGTCGAGTTCAACCTGGCCGGCCCCGCGCTGTTCGGTGTCGCGACCTTCGTCCCGCCGCTAATGAAGTACATCGAAAAGTACAACGCGCAACTGGCCTTCAACTCCAACCTGGTCAAGGTCGACGGCCTGGCGAAAACCGCGTGGTTCGAGATCAAGGACGCCGACGGCAACCTCACCACACAGGCGAAAACCTTCGATCTGCTGCACGTGGTGCCGCCGCAAGTCTCGCCGGATTTCATCGCCCAGAGCCCGCTGGCCGACGCTGCTGGCTGGTGCGAAGTCAATCCGCACAGCCTGCAGCATCCGCGTTACCCCGAGGTGTTCGGCCTCGGTGATATCTGCGGCACCAGCAATGCGAAAACCGCTGCCGCCGTGCGCAAGCAGGTCGTCGTAGTCGCCGAAAACCTCTTGGCCCTGCGCAAACAACAACCGCTGCCACTGAAGTACGACGGTTACGGTTCGTGCCCGCTGACAGTGGAGAGGGGCAAGGTGATCCTCGCCGAGTTCGGTTACGGCGGGAAGTTGCTGCCGACCTTCGCCCTTGACGCGACCGTGCCGCGCCGCTCGGCCTGGTTTCTCAAGGCGACGCTGCTGCCGTGGTTCTACTGGAACGGCATGCTCAAGGGCCGCGAGTGGCTGACCGGTTTGTCCAAAGTCGACTGAGAACTCCCTATGTTGCTGGCAAGTCTGTTTGGCGTGTTGATGGGGCTGATTCTCGGGCTGACCGGGGCGGGCGGCGGGATTCTCGCGGTGCCGGCGCTGGTGCTTGGTTTGGGTTGGAGCATGACCCAGGCCGCGCCCGTGGCGTTGTTCGCCGTCGGTAGTGCGGCGGCAGTCGGGGCGATCGACGGTTTGCGTCATGGCCTGGTGCGCTATCGCGCGGCGTTGCTGATTGCCGCGCTCGGTGCGCTGTTTTCGCCGCTGGGCATTTATTTCGCGCACCAGTTGCCGGAGAAGATCCTGATGATCCTCTTCAGTCTGCTGATGGTCATGGTGGCCTGGCGCATGCTGCGCCGCGAGCGTGCGCAAGAGGGGCCGAGCGACCACGGCCACGCGAGCTGGGGGCAGAAAAACTGCATGCTCAATGAGCAGACCGGGCGTTTCGACTGGACCGCCAAATGCACCGCGACCCTCGCTGCTTTGGGTGCTGTGACCGGTGTGGTTTCGGGCTTGCTCGGCGTTGGCGGTGGTTTCCTGATCGTGCCGGCGTTCAAGCAACTGACCGATGTGCAAATGCGCGGAATTGTCGCGACGTCGCTGATGGTGATCAGCCTGATTTCGGCGATTGGCGTGATCGGCTCCTTCCATGCCGGAGTGCGCATCGACGCTCAGGGCGCGGCGTTTATCGTGGCCAGCATCGTCGGCATGATCATCGGCCGCAAACTCTGCGCCCGGGTGCCGGCGCGGACGTTGCAGGTGGGGTTTGCCAGCGTGTGTCTGGTGGTGGCGGGGTATATGTTGTTGCGTGCCTGAATGTTGGCAGATCAAAAGATCGCAGCCTTCGGCAGCTCCTACAGGAATCGCATTCCCATGCAGGAGCTGTCGAGTGAAACGAGGCTGCGATCTTTCAGGTTGTTACAACACCAAATGCGGTAGCCACAGGGAAATGGCGGGGATGTAAGTGACCAGCATCAACACCAGGAACAGCACCGCGTAGAACGGCAGCAGCGCCTTCACGGTGCTCTCGATACTGACCTTGCCCACCGCCGAGCCGACAAACAGCACCGCGCCCACCGGCGGTGTTATCAGCCCGATCCCGAGGTTGACCAGCATGATCATGCCGAACTGCACCGGGTCGACACCGATGCCGAGAATCACCGGCATCAGGATCGGCGTCAGAATCAGGATCAGCGGCGCCATGTCCATCACCGTGCCGAGCAACAGCAGCATGACGTTGATGCACATCAGGATCACGTAGCGGTTGTCCGACAGGGTCAGGAACAGCGTGGTGATTTTCGCCGGAATCTGCATCAGGGTCATGATGTAGCCGAAGCTTGCGGCGAAGCCGATCAGGATCATCACGATGGAAATGGTGCGTACCGTGCGATGCATCAGCTTCGGCAGTTCACGCCACTTGTAGTCGCGGTAGATGAACATGGTCACGAAGAACGACCACAACACGGCGATGGCCGCCGATTCCGTGGCGGTGAAGATCCCCGAGAGGATGCCGCCGAGGATGATCACCATCGCCATCAGGCCCCAGAGGGCTTCGCCGACGATTTTCAACGCCTGGCGCATCGGGATGACTTCACCCTTGGGGTAGTCGCGTTTTTTCGCGAAGATCAGGCACAGCACCATCAGGCAGGCGCTCATCAGCAACCCCGGCACGATGCCCGCCATGAACAGCGAGGCAATCGAAACCGTACCACCGGCGGCCAGGGAGTAGAGCACCGAGTTATGGCTGGGTGGCGTGAGCAGGGCTTGCACTGAGCCGCTGACGGTCACCGCGGTGGAGAAATCCCGAGGATAGCCCTTGCGTTCCATTTCCGGAATCAGCACCGAACCCACCGACGCGGTGTCGGCCACCGAGGAACCGGAGATCGCGCCGAAGAAGGTCGAAGCAACAATGTTGACCAGCGACAGGCCACCGCGCACGAAACCCACCAGCACCCCGGCACACGCCACCAAACGCCGGGACATGCCGCCCTCGGCCATGATCGCACCGGCCAGGACGAAGAACGGAATGGCCAGCAGCGAGAACTTGTTCACCCCCGACGCGACCTGGATCATCACCGCCTGGAACGGGATGTCGATCCACCATGCACCGATCAGCGCGGCGGCGCCCAGCGCATAGGCGACTGGCATGCCGATCAGGATCAACAGGATAAAACTGCCTAGCAGAATCAGAGCGTCCATTAAGCGCCACCTTCACTTTCTTCAACCAGATCGAACTGCACGACCCGCCGTTTGCTCTGGTCACCGAGCAAGAGTTTTTCCAGGACGAAAACCAGCGTCAGCAAGCCGCCCACGGGAATCGGCAGATAGGTCACGCCAACCCGCAGATCGGGCAGGGCCGCCATGAACTGGTTCCAGGTGGACATGCACAACTTGGCGCCCCAGATCGTCATGAAAATGCAGATCGCCGCCATGAGCAGTTGCGAGAATATCGCCGCCGCAGATCTCAGCCGGGGTGGCATACGGTCGGTGAGCATGGCCACGGCCATGTGCGCACCGGCGCGGTAACTGGCGGCGGCACCGATGAAGGTGAACACCATCATCAGCAGGATCGCCGTGGGCTCGGGCCAGCTCGAACCGGTGCCCAGCACGTAGCGGGCGAACACGCCCCAGGGAATCATCAGGGAAATCGCCAGGACGGAAAGGCCGGCGACCCAGATGCACGTCATGTAGATCTTGTCGTTGATACGCAGCAGTAGATTCTTCATCGGGTTCCACCGTAACCGGGCGCGCCTGAGTGATCAGGTGCGCCGGGCCTGGTTAATGAGGACGGAGCGGGAGGCGTTACTGAACGGCTTCGATTTTCTTGATCAGGTCGGCGTACTTCGCACCGTACTTTTCCCGCACCGGTGCGGTGGCGTCGTAGAAGGGTTTCTTGTCGACCTCGATGAACTCGACGCCAGCGGCCTTGAGTTTTTCTTCGCTGGCAGCGGACTTCTTGTCCCACAGCACGCGCTCTTCAGCCTGGGCAGCCTTGGCGGCGGTCTTGACCAGCGCCTGTTGATCCGGGGTGAGTTTTTCCCAGGTGATTTTCGACATCACAATCGGCTCTGGCAGGATCAAGTGACCGGTCAGGCTGTAGAACTTGGCGTTCTGGAAGTGGTTGTGTTCGAGCAGGGTCGGCGGGTTGTTTTCCGCGCCGTCGATCACGCCGGTTTGCAAGGCGCTGAAGATTTCCCCGGTGTCCATGGCGATACCGTTACCGCCCATGGCGTTCATCATGTCGATGAACATCGGGTTGCCCTGGACACGAATCTTCATGCCCTTGAGATCTTCGAGCTTGCGTACCGGTTTCTTGGTGTAGACGTTGCGCGTGCCGCCGTCCATCCAGGCCAGAGCCACGAGGCCGAATTCGGAGTTGGTGATTTTGTCGAGGATCTCGTCGCCCACTGCGCCGTCGATGACGTTACGCATGTGTTGATGGTCGCGGAAGATGAACGGCATATTGAACACGTTCACATCCGGCACTACCGGGCCGACGATACCCAGGCTGACGCGAGACAGCTGTACCGCGCCGACTTGCATCTGCTCGATGACTTCCTTTTCCGAGCCCAGCACGCCGCCGGGAAAGTATTGGAAGGTCAGCTCGCCGTTGGTTTCCCGGGTCAGGGTCTTGCCCATGTTTTCTTCGGCCACCACGGTGGGATAACCGGCGGGATGGATGTCAGCGAATTTGAGTTGCAGGGCCTGGGCGGCGCCAGTGAAGGTGAACATCAGCGGGAGTGCAGCGGCCAGCAAGGTGCGTTTGAAGTTCATGGGGGTGAGTCTCCAGTCTTGTTATTGTTGTGTTCAAGGCGCAGCGGTGCAGCAGAGGAGGGTGTTACAGGGAATCGTCGAACAGCGGTTCTTCCAGGCCTTTGACCCCGGGGTTGAGGGCGAACACGCCGCCGGCCAGGGATTGCGGATCGCGATCGTCGCCGGGACGAATCGAGGTCACGAAGAGGGTGTCCATGCGGCTGCCGCCGAAGGCACACATCGTCGGTTTCTTCACCGGCACTTCCAGCGAGAAATCGAGGCGCCCGTCCGGGCCAAAACGGTGAATCAGTCCGGCGTCGTTGGCGCAGATCCAGTAGCAGCCTTCGGCATCCACGGCAGCGCCATCCGGCCGGCCGGGGAAGTGCTTCATGTCAACGAAGATCCGCCGATTCGACGGGGTGCCGGTCTCGGTGTCGTAATCGAAGGCCCAGATCAATTGCACGTCTGGATGTGAATCGGACAGGTACATCGTCTTGCCGTCAGGGCTGAAGCCGAGGCCGTTGGGCACGATGAAGCCGTCGAGCTGCGCTTCGATTACACCAGACTGCCCGGCGCCGTAGCGGTAGAGCCGGCCTTCGGATGCGTTCAGGCCCATGTTCAGCACCATGCTGCCGGCCCAGAAACGGCCCTGGCGGTCGCAGCGACCGTCGTTGAGGCGCATGCCTGCTCGGCCGTGTTCGACGGTGGCGAGCCATTCGCTGTCGAGGCTGCCATCGCTGTGCGGGTGCAGATGAAAAAAGCCGCTCTCCATGCCGGCAACCCAGCCGCCACTGCTGTGACGGGCGATGCAAGCGAGCATTTGCGGGGTTTTCCAGGCATGCACATGGCCGGTGTCAGCGCTCCAGCGTTGTAGTCCGCCGTTGGGAATATCGACCCAATACAGCGCGTTTTCCTGCGGCACCCAGACCGGGCTTTCGCCCACGGCGTTGCGAGCATCGACGATCAATTCGGCTTGCATACTCATTCCTTTGCGTCGTTGGCAGAGTGGTCAGTCGCCGAAGGGGCCGGCCGCGACGAACGCGCCACCCTGATAGATCCGCGCCGGGTCATCAGCGGCGGGCATAGGCTGCGCTTCGACTTTTTCGCGGAACACTTCGGAGTTGTCCCTGGCTTCAAAACCGAGGTGGCTGGCGAAGCGGTTGTCCCACCAGACGTCCTTGTTGGCGGACATGCCGTAGACCACGGTATGGCCCACGTTTGGCGTGTACAGCGCGCGTTCGAGCAATTGCGTGAGGTCGTCGAAGCTCAGCCAGGTGTGCATCATTCGGCGGTTCTGCGGCTCGGGGAACGAGGAGCCGATGCGGATGCTGACGGTCTCGATGCCGTAGCGATCGAAGTAGAAACTGGCCATGTCTTCGCCGTAGGACTTGGACAAGCCGTAGTAGCCGTCGGGGCGGCGGGCGCAGCTGGCGTCGAGCGGCTCGTCCTGTTTGTAGAAGCCGATGACGTGGTTGGAACTGGCGAAGATCACGCGCTTCACACCATGGCGGCGAGCAGCTTCGTAGATGTGAAAGACACCGCAGATGTTGGCGCCGAGGATTTCTTCGAAGGGCCGCTCCACGGAGACACCGCCGAAATGCAGGATTGCGTCGACGCCTTCGACCAGTCGGTGCACGGCGTGTTTGTCGGCAAGGTCGCAGGGGACGATTTCTTCGCGATCATCAACGGCCGGGGCGAGGGCGGCGATGTCCGACAGGCGCAGGACATGGGCATAAGGGCGCATACGTTCGCGCAGGACTTTGCCCAGGCCACCGGCAGCGCCGGTCAGCAGCAGACGGTTGAACGGGGCGCGGGGAATAGAGGTAGACGTCATGGCAATCCCTTACACGTTGTTATTAGGTTTGTTGTAGGTTGTCGTATGACTGCGCTGAAGTATCGGTAGGCTTTCCGGAACTTGTCAACGCGACTTTTGGGGTAAATGACGGAAGGGGCTCATTCACTTTTCAATCACCGCGACGCCTTCGTTGCAATGCAATCCCCTTGTGGAAGCGGGCTTGCTCGCGAAAGCGGTGTGTCATTGAAAGATGAATTGACTGACCCGACGCCTTCGTGAGCAAGCCCGCTCCCACAGGGAAACCCGGTGTGAGTACTGGCTTTACAACAACGAAATCGGATAGCTGATAAAGACCCGGTTCTCGTCGAACTCATTGGTGCTGAAGTCCCGGCGGATCGTCGCGTTGCGCCATCTCACGTTGAGGTTTTTCAGCGGCCCGCTCTGCACGGTGTATCCCAGTTCCGACTCGCGGCCCCATTCCTTGCCGTCGGTAATCGTCCCGGTGTGCACGTTGTCGCCGCTGATGTAACGGTTCATCAGGGTCAGGCCGGGAATGCCGAGGGCGACGAAGTTGTAGTCATGCCGCAACTGCCAGGAGCGCTCTTTGGCGTTGTCATAACTGGCGTTGTAGCTGTCGTTGGCCAGGGTGCCGCCGCTGGTGCCGTTGACCCGCATCCACGCGTCATCGCCGCTGAGTTTTTGCAGGCCGACATAGAAGGTGTTACCGCCATAGCGGGCCGACAGCATGGCAAATGCAGTCTTGTTATCGAGGTCGCCGGCCTGGGCGCTGCCGTCTTCCTTGCCAGTGAAGAACCCGAGGTTGGCGCCCAGCGTCCAGTCGCCCAGCGGTTGGCTGTGGCTGAGGTTGAAATACTGCTGCTGGTAGATGTCGCTGAGTTCGGCGTACCACACGCCGACCAGAGTGCGCTTGTCGTTGAAGGTGTACTCGCCGCCGCCGAAGTTGAAACGGTCGGAGGTGAAGGCGCCGCGGCCGTTCATCGACATGTCTTCCATGCTGGCATCGTTGCGCGGGCTGTTGCCACGGAACTGCCCACCGAAGAGGGTCAGGCCGTTGATTTCGGTGGAGGTGATCTGGCCACCGCGAAAGGTCTGCGGCAACGAGCGGCCATCGTCCGAGCGCAGGATCGGCAGCACCGGCATCCATTCGCCAACCTTCAATTCGGTCTTCGACACCTTGGCCTTCAGCGCCACGCCGAGGCGACCGAAGTTGTCCGCCGGACGCCCGTCATCGTGAATCGGCAACAGTTGCGTACCGCCGGTGCCCTTGCCGCCATCGAGTTTTTGCGAATACATCCCCAGTACATCGAGACCGAAGCCGACGGTGCCTTGGGTGAAGCCGGATTTGGCATCAAGGATGAAGTTTTGCGTCCACTCTTCAGCCTTGCCCTGCGGGTAGTTCGGGTTGACGAAGTTGCGATTGAAGTAGGCGTTGCGCAGGTTCAGCGTGGCTTTGCTGTCTTCGAGGAAGCCTTCGGCGTCGGCGCTCATCGGCAAAACCAGGGCGAGGCTGCTGCAGCCGATCAAACTCAGGGTGGAACACGGGCGGGGGAAGGAAATACGGGACGTGCGAACGGAATTGCAGACGAGTGTGCTCACTGTGACGCTCCCTGTTGTTGTTTTTATTATTTGTCATACGTCGTCGTACAACATGGTTGCGGATAGTTGCGAGGTTTTCCGTAAAAGTCAACAGGGCTTTTTACGATTATTTTGCGCGAGGTGGCAGCCCTCCAAATGCTGCGAAGAGGGCTGTTTTCGGCGGGTTTACCGGTTATAGAGCGCCTCTGTGTTGTCGATCAGCGGGTTTTTCTCGGTCAGGACGATCCGGGCGATCTGGTCCTTGCGCATGAATGTCACTTTCGGATGGGACTGCGCATAGCGGATAAAACGCTCCATCGCCTCGACCATCGCCGGGGTGCCGCCGATGCGGTCGTGCAGACTCACTGACATCATCCGCCGCTGGCTCGCGCCTTCCGCGTACAGGCGATCAAATTCCAGCACCAGTTGCTGATAGAACTGCTCGGCGGAAAAGTGCCGACCCTCGATCAACACGATGTCGTTGTTGCGCAAGGTATACGGCACCACGGCGAATTTGCGTCCCCGAACCATGGTCACGAACGGTTCGTCGCGGCTGACGTCATCGATGTGGTAGCTGAAGTTGAGGTCTTGCAGAACCTTCAGCGTGTTGGGGCTGCGCCGCAGCCAGTTGGCGTTGTAGCCCACCGAGCGCTGGCCGGTAAGTCTCTCGACCGCGTTGACACCGTCGCCGATGAACTGTTTTTCCTGGTCGTAACTCATGTTGTAGGAATCGGCCCAGCGCATGCCGTGGGCTGCCAGTTCGTGGCCGCGCTCGGCAATCGCTTTCGCCAGTTCCGGGTGCTTGAGTGCCGCATCGCCGACCACATGCGAGGTGACCTTGATCCCGGTGCGATCCCACAGGTCGAGCATCCGCCACAAGCCTTCCTTGTAGCCATAATCAAACCAGGTCTGCGCCGGCAGATCAGGGTAACCCTTGGGCAATGGACTGCCGGAGAACGGACTTTCCGCACCCTCGGGCTGGCCGCCGGTTTCGAACTGCATCGACACTGAAATCACCAGTTGCGAACCGTCCGGCCACGGGCGTTCCTGGGCGAAGGCGAGGGCGGGCAGCAACAGGGCGGCGGCCAAAAGGTTTTTCAGCAGGCGTGGGGAGCGTTGCCAGTGGGGCGTGGTCATAACGGGCACCTTGCAGGTTGAGAAGGGCTGCAAGGGTGGCAGTTGCCCGGCGCGGGAAAAATCCGTTGCGGGCGAGAGGACCTTTAAACAGAATTTACGAATCCACCACGAACCCTGTGGGGGCGGGCGTGCCCGCGATAACGGTCTGCCAGTCAGCCTGTTGCCGAGCCGACTGCCGTCATCGCCGGCAAGCCAGCTCCCACAGGATTGTGGGTTTGCCGAAGGATTTGCGGCAAACTCCCGGCAACACAAGCACAAGGCCTTTCAATGGATCGATATGCCCCGCGCGACTGGCAGCCTCACGAGAAGCCCAGTCTGCCCGGTTCCCCCTCGACGCCGCTGCACTCCAACCCCAAGCGCCTGGCCTATGCGCTGGTCGGGCTGCTGGTGGCGGTGACCGGTGGTTTGGGTAACTCGCTGGTGGTCGCCAACCTGCCTTACCTGCAAGGCGCGCTGGGCGCGACCACGGCGGAGATGGCCTGGCTGCCAGCTGCTTACGTGATGACCAACGTGTCGATGAACCTGCTGCTGGTGAAGTTTCGCCAGCAGTTTGGCCTGCGTGCATTCACCGAAGTGTTTCTGGTGCTGTATGCGCTAGTGACGTTCGGTCATCTGTTCGTCAACGACTTGAGCTCGGCCATCGCGGTGCGGGCGGCGCACGGCATGGTCGGTGCGGCGCTGAGTTCGCTGGGTCTGTATTACATGGTTCAGGCGTTTCCGGCCAAATGGCGGTTGAAAGCGCTGGTGCTGGGTCTCGGTGCCTCGCAACTGGCGCTGCCGCTGGCGCGCCTGTTCTCCGAAGACTTGCTGCAGATTGCCGAATGGCGCGGCCTGTACCTGTTCGAATTGGGCATGGCCTTGCTGTCGCTGGGCTGCGTGCTGCTGCTCAAGTTGCCGCCCGGTGACCGCTTCAAAACCTTCGAGCCGCTGGACTTTCTGACCTTCGCTATTCTCGCCAGCGGCGTGGCACTGCTTTGCGCGGTGCTCTCGCTGGGGCGGATCGACTGGTGGCTGGAGGCCAACTGGATCGGCTATGCGCTGGCGGCCTCGATTGCCCTGATCCTCGCGGGCTTGGCGATCGAGCACAATCGCAGCAACCCGATGCTGATGACCCGCTGGCTCGGCAGCGGCACGATGATCCGCCTGGCGCTGGCGGTGACCCTGATTCGCATGGTCACTTCGGAGCAATCCACCGGCGCCGTCGGTTTCATGCAGAACCTCAACATGGGTTATGAGCAGTTGCACAGCCTGTATGTGGTGATGCTGATCGGCAGCGTCGCGGGGCTGGCGACCAGCGCCCTGACCATCGACCCCAAGCACCTGCTGATGCCGCTGATCATCTCGCTGGCGCTGATGGCCACCGGTTCGGTGATGGACAGTTTTTCCAACAACCTGACCCGCCCGCAAAACCTGTATTTCAGCCAGTTCCTGCTGGCCTTCGGCAGCACGTTTTTTCTGGGACCGACCATGGTGTTCGGCACCCGCAACGTGCTGACCAATCCGCGCAATCTGGTGAGTTTTTCGGTGTTGTTCGGGATCTGCAACAACCTCGGCGGCCTGCTCGGCGCGGCGTTGTTGGGCACGTTCCAGATCGTGCGCGAGAAATTCCATTCCAGTCACCTGGTCGAGCATCTGACGTTGTCCGATCCGTTGGTGGCTGCCCGTGTGCAGAGCGGCGGGTCGGCTTACGGTTCCTTGCTGGCCGACCCGAGCCTGCGCAATCTGGCCGGGATTCGCAGCCTGTCCAACGCGGCCACTCGCGAAGCCAACGTGCTGGCCTATAACGATGTATTCATGCTGATCGCCGTGATTGCGGTGCTGACCATGATCTGGCTGTCCATTCGTGCGCTGTGGCTGATGAGCACCACCAAAGCCGTCGACCCCGCGCCTTCCGTACCTCCTAGCGGTGCTTCCAATTCATGACCGAACCCACCACCACAACCACCAATGCCATCGCCGCCACCCCGGAAGGCGTGGCACCGCCGTCCTCGCCGAACACCGAGCCGCGCTCGCTGCGGGTGCGGATCATCTCGTCGCTGGGCTTTGCCGCGATTGCCATCGTCGGTGTGCTGATCGTGCTCTACGCCTGGCAGTTGCCGCCGTTCAGCAGTGCGGTCGAAACCACTGAAAACGCCCTGGTGCGTGGCCAGGTGACGATCATCGGCCCGCAGCTCAGCGGTTACGTGTTCGAGGTGCCGGTGCAGGATTTCCAGTACGTGAAGGCCGGCGACCTGCTGGTGCGCCTGGACGACCGGATTTATCAGCAGCGCCTCGACCAGTCGCTGGCGCAACTGGCGGTGCAGAAAGCCGCGCTGGCCAACGTGGTGCAGCAACGCAACAGCGCCGAAGCGACGATCAAACTGCGTCAGGCGGTGGTGGCCGACAGCGAGGCGCAGTTGCGCAAAAGCGAGGCGGATCTGCGCCGTAACAAGGAGCTGGTGAGTGACGGTTCGGTGTCGAAACGCGAGATGGACGTGACGCTCGCGGCCAATGCGCAGAGCATTGCGGCGGTGGCGCAGGCCAAGGCCAATCTGGAAATCGCCCGGCAGGATCTGCAGACAGTGATCGTCAATCGCGGTTCGCTGGAAGCCTCGGTGGCCAGCGCTGAAGCGGCGGTGCAACTGGCGCGGATCGACTTGTCGAACACCCGCATCGTCGCCCCGCGTGACGGCCAGCTCGGGCAGATCGGCGTGCGCCTCGGCGCTTACGTCAACTCCGGGGCGCAGTTGATGGCGTTGGTGCCGAACCAGAAATGGGTGATCGCCAACATGAAGGAAACCCAGATGAACAATGTGCGCGTCGGGCAGCCGGTGCGCTTCACCGTCGATGCGCTGAACCACCGCAAGTTCACCGGCCATGTGCAGCACATTTCGCCCGGCACCGGTTCGGAATTCGCCCTGTTGCAGGCCGACAACGCCACCGGCAACTTTGTGAAAATCGCCCAGCGCGTGCCGGTGCGGATCACCATTGATGAGGGGCAGCAGGAAGAGGAACGCTTGCGTCCGGGGATGTCGGTGGTGGTCAGCATCGACACCGCGGCGGGCGACACACAACCGCATTGACCTCCACAGAGCCCCTGTAGGAGTGAGCCTGCTCGCGATAGCGTTGTGTCAGTCACGGAAGTGTTTACTGATATACCGCTATCGCGAGCAGGCTCACTCCTACAAGGGAGTCGCGGGGTTTCAGGCAGCAATCATCGGCGGCAGGGTACCGAGCAGGGAGACGGCCGCCACAGCACCCATCCCCAACAACCACTCCAGCACCACACTGCGTTTGAGCGCGCCCATCCGCTGTTCGCAATCATCAATCCGCAAGCGATTGAACAGCGCCAGCGCGAGCATGCCCAGCACCAGCAAGGCCTTGATCAGCAGAATCAAGGCAAACCCTGCAAACAGCGGCGTCGGCCACCATTGCCCGGTCAGCACGCGCACGTTGATCAGCCCGGTGATCAGAAGGCCGCCAACGATCGCATAACCGACACCGCTGAAGCGTTGCAGGATCCGCCCCATCGCTGTGCTCGGCTGACGCAGGATCAACACCAATAGCAACAAGCCGCCCAGCCATGCAGCGACGCAGGTCAGGTGAACGATCTGGTTAAGGATCAGCAGTTGCCCGCTGAGGCCGTCGAGCATCGCGCCGTGACCGACCGGCGCCAGGGTCGCCAAGAGCAGCGCGCTCAAGCCCAGGCGCAGCAGCACATTCGAACGCCACGGCGTGAACAGCAATGCCAGCAACAGCGCGTTGATCAGCAGATGCCAGCGCCAGACCTGGCCGAAAAAGGTGTTGCCGAGCACCACGCCAACAGTGTCCGGATCGAACGCTGCCGCCGCCGAACCGGCCATGCTCGCGGTGATCAACAGCGCCCAGGTCACGCCGCTGACCAACGCAATCGCGGTCAGCCAACGCGCCAGTCGCGCCAGATGCCGATCCAATGTCGGCACTGGTGCCTTGAGCAGCAACGGCCGGAACAACCAGGCGCCGAACAGCATCAACACCGCGCTGAAATGCACAAAGCGGCACAGCACCAGCGCTTCACTCATGAATTACTGACCAACCTTGAACTGGTAGGCGCCTTCGCTCTTGTGTGTGTCGACCGACACCGCGTGCCATTCGACTTTGTATTCACCGGCGGCGAGAGGTGTGGCGGGGGTGACGATCAGGGTTTTCTTGTCGCCTTCGGTGGTCAGCGGTTTGATCGCGACCGGGGCGCCGTCGTGGGTCAGGCTGACTTTGGTGAAACTGGCTTCGACGCCTTCAGAAAAGTTCAGGCGCAGATCTACCGGCGTGGCGACGGTGCTGTCGGCGGCCGGGGTGGCACTTTTCAGGTGGGCGTGGGCGAAAACCGAAGATGCGGCGAACAGCGAAGCGAGCAGGGCAGTGGTGGTCAGGACGTTCTTGAACAGCATCGCGGATACCTCTGAGGCAGGACAAAGAAGCGCCAGTTTAGCCATGCACCGACCTTCATACGAAGTTTTGTTTGCAGCGGTCGCCCCGAGGCCAGAGCGGATGCTAGTCTTCAACAACGTCGTTGTCAGGGAGCCCTCATGGGCAATCACAAGATCGAGATCCGTCGCAGTAACGTCGAGAAAATCCTGCTCGCGGCGGAAAAAGTCTTCGCCGAAAAAGGTTTCGGCGGCACCGCCATGGCCGACATCGCCGCCGAAGTGCAGCTGCCGCGTTCCAACCTGCATTACTACTTTTCCACCAAGAGCGAACTGTACAGCGCGGTGCTGTTCGACCTGCTGGAAGTGTGGAAGCAGGATGCGCTGTGCTTCGAGATGTTCGATGATCCACGGGTGGTGCTCAGCAGCTACATCCGCGCCAAGATGAACCATTCGCGCAGCCGGCCGCACGGCTCGAAAGTCTGGGCCAACGAGATCATCCACGGCGCCCCGACCTTGGGTGAAGCGCTGGATCTGAGCCTGTACGACTGGGCGAAAATGAAGGAAGCGAAGATCCGCCAGTGGGTCGAAGACAAGCGGATTCTGCCGGTGGAGCCGTCGAGCCTGCTGTACATGATCTGGGCTTCGACCCAGCATTACGCCGACTTCGACCATCAGGTGAATATTCTCAACGAGCATCAACCGCTGTCGGACATGCAGTTCGAGCGGGCGGTGCAGACGGTGACCAGTGTGATTTTGCGCGGGATCGGGTTGGAGCCCTGATATATGAGTTGAAGCGGCTGGCCTCTTCGCGAGCAAGCCCGCTCCCACTGTTTTGAAATGCATTCCAAATGTGGGAGCGGGCTTGCTCGCCAAGGCGTCAGTTCAGACGCTACCTGCCCTAAGCTGAGACATGGTACGGATTGCGCGGATCATGATTCCAGTCCAGAAACGGCTTGCCGGTCTCCATCGGCACCATCTCGATGCAGTCCGCCACCGGGCAGGTGATCTGGCACAGATTGCAGCCAACACACTCATCATCGATCACTTCATATTTATGCGTGCCGTCGGCCTGTTTCAGGCTGCTGATCGCCTGGTGTGAAGTGTCTTCGCAGGCAATGTGGCAACGCCCGCAACCGATGCACGCGTCCTGGTCGATCCTGGCGATCACCTGATAGTTGATGTCGAGGTACTTCCAGTCGGTGGTATTGCCCACTGCGCGCCCGGAAAACTCGGCGATGTTGGCGTAGCCTTGACTGTCCATCCAGCGCGACAGGCCGTCCTTCATCTCCTCGACAATCCGGAAACCGTGGAGCATCGCCGCCGTGCACACTTGCACCGCGCCGCTGCCCAACGCCATGAACTCCGCCGCGTCACGCCAACTGCCGATGCCGCCGATACCGCAGATCGGCAGGCCTTGGGTCTGCGGATCACGGGCAATTTCGGCGACCATGTTCAGTGCAATCGGCTTGACCGCCGAACCGCAATAACCGCCGTGGGTGCTTTTGCTGCCGACGGTGGGCAGGGCGACCATGTGTTCCAGATCGACGCTGGTGATCGAGTTGATGGTGTTGATCAGCGACACCGCATCGGCGCCACCGCGATGGGCCGCGCGGGCGGCGACACGGATGTCGGTGATGTTCGGCGTCAGCTTGACGATCACCGGCAGCGAGCAATAGGTCTTGCACCAGCGCGTCACCTGCTCGACGTATTCCGGCACCTGACCGACCGCCGCGCCCATGCCGCGTTCGGGCATGCCGTGCGGGCAACCGAAATTCAGCTCGATACCGTCGGCTCCGGTGGCTTCCACCAGTGGCAGGATGTGTTTCCACGACTCCTCGACGCACGGCACCATCAGCGAGACGATCAGCGCACGATCCGGCCAGTCCTTCTTGACCTGTGTGATCTCGCGCAGGTTGATTTCCAGCGAGCGATCGGTGATCAGTTCGATGTTGTTGATCCCCAGCACTTCTCGGTTGTTGCCGTAGTGTGCTGAGTAGCGCGACGAGACGTTGACCGCTGCCGGGTCCTCGCCGAGGGTTTTCCAGACCACGCCACCCCAGCCGGCCTCGAAGGCGCGAACCACGTTGTAGGCCTTGTCGGTCGGTGGCGCGGAGGCCAGCCAGAACGGATTGGGCGCTTTGATACCGGCGAAGACTATCGAGAGATCGGCCATTTACGCAGCCTCCACGTTGAGCATCAGTTGCGCGTTGATCGCCTCGGCGGCGAGTTTGCCGTGCTGTACGGCTTGCACGGTGAGGTCCTGATCAAGGCTGGTGCAGTCGCCACCGGCATACACGCCGGGAATGCTGGTGCGCAGGTTGTCATCGACCTGAATCCGTTCGCCCTGACGCTTGAGTTCACGGGCCAGCGGGTCGGCGAGGGCGCTGCTGTCGAAGGCCTGACCGATGGCTTTGAAGATCGCGTCGGCGGCCAGTTCGAAGGTCTCGCCAGTGGTTTGCAGGCGACCGTCGACCAGTTGTGTACGGGCGAAACGCATACCGCGCACGCGACCCAGCTCGTCGAGCAAGACTTCCTCCGGTTGCGCCCAGGTCAGCAGGCGCACCTGATTGGCTTTGGCGATGTCTTGTTCGTGACCGGTGGCGCCCATGTCCGCCGCACCCCGGCGATATACCAGATTCACGTCACGCGCTCCGAGGCGGGCCATTTGCACGGCCATGTCGATCGCGGTGTTGCCGGCGCCAAGGACGATGCAGCGTTCGGCCAGTGGCAGTTGCGTCAGGTCATCGGCCTGGCGCAGTTCGCGGATGTAGTCGGTGGCGGCGAGCAGGCCGGGCGCGTCTTCGTGGGCCAGACCGAGCTGTTTGCTGGCGTTGAGGCCGAGGCCGAGGAACACCGCGTCGAACTGCTGATGCAGTTCGCTGAGGGTCAGATTCTCGCCGAGTTTCTGCCCATGACGGATTTCGATGCCGCCGATCTGCAGGAGGAAATCCAGCTCCTTCTGCGCGTAATCGTCGACCAGTTTGTACTTGGCGATTCCGTATTCATTGAGGCCGCCAGCCTTCTCCCGTGCTTCGAAAATCACCACGTCATGCCCGTGCATCGCACTGCGGTGGGCGCAGGACAAACCCGCTGGCCCGGCGCCGACCACGGCGATGCGCTTGCCGGTGCTCGCCGCACGCTGGAACGGGTGCTCGGTGAAGTGCGCGTTGTCCACGGCGTAGCGTTGCAACAGGCCGATCAGCACTGGCGCGCATTCCTGGGCGTTGTTGCGCACGCAGGCTTGCTGGCAGAGGATTTCCGTCGGGCAGACCCGGGCGCAACTGCCGCCGAGGATGTTCGCCGAAAGAATTTTCTGCGCCGCACCGGGCACGTTGTCCTGATGGATATTGCGGATGAACGACGGAATATCGATCTCGCTTGGGCACGCGTTGACGCATGGCGCGTCGTAGCAATACAGGCAGCGCGAGGCTTCCAGATGTGCCTGCCGGGCGTTGAGCGGTGGCGCCAGATCGGTGAAATGACCGGCGAGGGCGGCCGCGCTTTCGTGCGGATGCGGGAGATGGTTCAGGGTCTCGATCACGGTTTTTTGCCTCACGGTTATTGAGGGTCTCTGCCTCTGATGGGCAGTGGTTTTTGTGGTGTCTGAACTGGCGCTATCGCGAGCAGGCTCACTCCTACAATTGGAATGCGTACATCTGTAGGAGTGAGCCTGCTCGCGATGAGGCCGAAGGCCTCGCTTTAGCGCTTAACGGCAGTCGGGCGATGTTGCTCAGCCCGCTTGCTCAGCAAGTCAAACACCGCGGGATACGCCGGCCGTTCGATATACCGCCCGGCCCCACGCTCGGCGCGCAGGTCGCCGTCGGCCCAGACCACTTTGCCCTGGCTGACGGTATGGCTCGGTACGCCGCGCACGGTCTTGCCTTCGAAGATGTTGAAGTCCACCTGCTGATGATGGGTCTTGGCGGAGATGGTGCGGGTGCCTTGCGGGTCCCACAGCACCAGGTCGGCATCGGCGCCGACGCGGATCGCGCCTTTGCGCGGGTAGAGGTTGAAGATTTTTGCGGTATTGGTGGAAGTGAGGGCAACGAAATCCTGCATCGACAAACGTCCGCTGTTGACCCCTTCATCCCACAGCACCGCCATGCGGTCTTCGATGCCGGCGGTGCCGTTGGGGATCTTGCTGAAGTCGTCGCGCCCGGCGGCTTTTTGCTCGGCGCAGAAGCAGCAGTGGTCAGTGGCGGTGGTGTGCAGATTGCCGCTTTGCAGGCCATGCCACAGGGCTTCCTGATGCCCGCGCGGGCGGAACGGCGGGCTCATTACGTAACCGGCGGCGGTCTGCCAGTCCGGGTGCTGGTAGACGCTGTCGTCGAGCAGCAAATGCCCGGCCAGTACTTCGCCGTACACCGGTTGACCCTTGCTGCGGGCGTAGGTGATTTCGTCCAGCGCTTCCTTGGTCGAAACGTGCACCAGATACAACGGCGTGCCGATGGTTTCAGCGATGCGAATCGCCCGGCTCGCCGCTTCACCTTCCACCTGCGATGGCCGCGACAGTGGATGCGCTTCCGGCCCGGTGATGCCCTGGGCCATCAACTTGCGTTGCAGGTGATAGACCAGTTCGCCGTTTTCCGCATGCACGGTCGGCACCGCGCCGAGTTCCAGGCAGCGTTCAAAACTTGCCACCAGCGTGTCGTCGGCGGCCATGATCGCGTTCTTGTAGGCCATGAAATGTTTGAAGCTGTTGATCCCGTGATGGCTGACCAGCTCGGCCATTTCCTCACGCACTTGCTCGCTCCACCAAGTGATCGCGACGTGGAAGCCGTAGTCCGATGCCGACTTCTCGGCCCAGCCGCGCCACTGATGAAACGCTTCCATCAACGACTGCTGCGGATTGGGAATCACGAAGTCGATGATCGAGGTGGTCCCGCCAGCCAGACCCGCAGCGGTGCCGCTGTAAAAGTCTTCACTGGCCACGGTGCCCATGAAAGGCAGTTGCATGTGAGTGTGTGGGTCGATGCCGCCGGGCATCAGGTATTGGCCGCTGCCGTCGAGCACTTCGGCGCCGGCGGGAACATCCAGGTTCTGACCAATGGCTTTGATCACGCCGTCGGCGCAATAGACGTCGGCGCGATAACTTTCATCATGGGTAACAACGGTGGCGCCACGGATCAACAGAGACATTCCGAGTTCCTCGCAGGCATGACCGACTTGTGCCGGTTCTAAATGTTTTATTGATGTACAACGCTGATCGGCGTATTCCTGTCAGCGCTGTCAGGAATAGAAGCTAGTCGCAGTTCTTCAATTGATCAAGATTATTTTTTATATGCTTATGTCTGTTTTAACTGTATGAAAAATAACGATAAAAAACGTAAATCACCAAAATGGTGAGGCTGTTCACCATTTTGACGCACTTGACAGGATGGAAATATGAGCAAGATTTCCTATGTGAAATCAGCCGCTTGAAGTTGAGCTGCGGTTGAGCGCCCGTGATGAAAAAAAGTGCAGTGCACCAGATTGAGTCCTGACAGTTCGAACAACTTGGCAAACGTTTGGCCTGAGCGTGCAGACAAGTTTTCGCGGACTCTTTCGGTGAATAATTAAAACCGAGCAATATCAGAAAGTTGCAATGTGTTTGAACCACGGCCCTACCGTTAAGCGGGGCACCCGGCACGTTTATTGATGCCGCCGCTGACACCATGGCCGGTACACGAAAGTTGTCAGTTCCTCCGGCCATCGTCCGGCTCGCACCCCGTGTGCAGCCGCCTGATGAGCAAAAAAATAATCAGAAGAACAGTGGAGCGGCCATGCAACAGAACAGATCGCAAGTGACCGAGCGCGACGGCTTGTTCGAACTCGAAGCCGGCAGCGACGTCCTCGACAGTCCCCGTTACAACCACGACATGGCACCGACCAAGGTGCGCGAACGAACCTGGAACAAATGGCACATCACCGCGCTGTGGGTCGGCATGTCGGTGTGCGTGCCGACTTACACCCTCGGCGGCGTACTTACCGCGTATTTCGGCCTGACCGTCGGCGAAGCGCTGATGGCGATTCTGCTGGCCAACGTCATCGTGCTGATCCCGTTGACCCTCAATGCTTTCCCCGGCACCAAGTACGGCATTCCATTCCCGGTGCTGCTGCGTTCGTCGTTCGGCGTGCTCGGTTCCAACGTGCCGTGCCTTATTCGTGCGCTGGTGGCGTGCGGCTGGTTCGGGATTCAAACGATGTTTGGCGGATTGGCGATTCACCTGTTTCTCGGCTCGGTATTCGAGGGCTGGAAATCCCTCGGCGGCACGGGCGAGGTGATCGGCTTCATGATCTTCTGGTCGCTGAATCTGTGGGTGGTGATCCGCGGCGCCGAGTCGATCAAGTGGCTGGAAACCCTGTCCGCGCCGTTGCTGGTGGCGGTCGGCATCGGCCTGCTGATGTGGGCGATGCCCAATGTGTCGATGACCGAGCTGCTGGCGATTCCACCCAAGCGTCCTGAGGGCGCCAGTGTGGTCAGTTACTTCGCCGCCGGGCTGACGGCGATGGTCGGCTTCTGGGCCACGCTGTCGCTGAACATTCCTGACTTCAGCCGTTACGCCAAGAGCCAGAAGGACCAGATCCTCGGGCAGATTTTCGGTCTGCCGCTGACCATGTTCCTGTTCGCTTCGCTGGGTGTGGTGATGACTGCCGCGTCGGTGAAACTGGTCGGTGTCACCGTGTCGGATCCGGTCAGTCTGATCGGCCATATCCAGAGCCCGCTGTGGGTGGCGGTGGCCATGGCGCTGATCATCATTGCCACGCTGTCGACCAACACCGCAGCGAATATTGTCTCGCCGACCAACGACTTCCAGAACATCGCGCCCAAGGTGATCAACCGCACCAAAGCGGTGTTGCTCACTGGTTTCGTCGGGCTCGCGCTGATGGCCCACGAGCTGCTGAAAAAGCTCGGGCTGATCGTTTCCGATGTCAGCCTGGAAACCGTGTATTCCAACTGGCTGCTGGGCTATTCGAGCCTGCTCGGGCCGATCGCCGGGATCATGGTGGTGGACTATTTCCTGATCAAGAAACAGCAGCTGGACCTGGCCGGGTTGTACCGCGACGACGTGTATCCGGCGTGGAACTGGGCCGGGTTTACCGCGTTTGGCGTGCCGGTGGTGCTGACCTTGCTGTCGCTGGGCAGCGATGCGTTCAGCTGGTTTTACAGCTATGGCTGGTTTACCGGTTCGGCGCTGGGCGGGGTGATTTATTACGGGTTGTGTTCGATGCGAAGCAGCCCCTCTGTTGTGAAATCTTCGGTGTGAGGAATGGCCCCTTCGCGAGCAAGCCCGCTCCCACAGGGTGAACGCATTCCAAATGTGGGAGCGGGCTTGCTCGCGAAGACGGCCTCAAATACACACAAGAACTGCCTGAAGAAACTCATAAAAAAACTGCCTGAGGAGATCAACATGAACGCAGCCGTAGACGTTCTGCAATCCACCCATCAGCACATCAACCGCGACCGCCTCTGGGCCTCGCTCATGGAACTGGCCAAGCTCGGCGCGACGGTCAAGGGCGGGGTCTGTCGTCTGGCCCTGACCGACCTCGACCGTCAGGCCCGCGACCTGTTCGTGCACTGGTGCAAGGGCGCCGGATGCAGCGTCACGGTGGATGAAGTCGGCAACATCTTCGCCCGCCGTCCCGGGCGCAATATGAACCTGCCGCCGGTGATGACCGGCAGCCACATCGACACTCAGCCCACCGGCGGCAAGTTCGACGGCTGTTTCGGCGTGCTCGCCGGCGTCGAAGTGCTGCGTACCCTCAATGACCTCGGTGTGGAAACCGAAGCGCCGCTGGAAGTGGTGGTCTGGACCAACGAAGAAGGCTCGCGCTTCGCCCCGTGCATGATGGGCTCCGGGGTGTTTGCCGAGAAATTCACCCTCGAAGAAACCCTAGCCAAGGTCGATGCCGACGGCGTCACCGTCGGCGAAGCCCTGAATGCCATTGGTTACGCCGGGTCACGCAAGGTCAGCGGACATAAGGTCGGTGCCTATTTCGAGGCACATATCGAGCAAGGCCCGATCCTCGAAGACGAACAGAAAACCATCGGCGTGGTGCTCGGCGCCCTCGGGCAGAAGTGGTTCGACCTGAAACTGCGCGGCGTCGAAGCCCACGCCGGGCCAACCCCGATGCACCTGCGCAAGGACGCGCTGGTCGGCGCCTCGGTCATCGTTGGTGCGGTCAACCGCGCCGCCCTCGGCCATCAACCCCACGCCTGCGGCACCGTCGGTTGCCTGCAAGCCTACCCCGGCTCGCGCAACGTCATTCCCGGCGAAGTGCGCATGACCCTTGACTTCCGCCATCTGCAACCGGAGCGACTGGATTCGATGATCAGCGAGGTGAAACAAGTCATCGAGGCGACCTGCGAGGAACACGGCCTGACCTATGAGCTGACCCCGACTGCAGACTTTCCGCCGCTGTACTTCGAAAAGGGCTGCGTCGAGGCGGTTCGCGGCGCGGCAAAAGGCCTTGGCCTGTCGCACATGGACATCGTCAGCGGCGCCGGCCACGACGCGATCTTCCTCGCCGAACTCGGTCCTGCGGGGATGATCTTCGTACCGTGCGAAGGCGGGATCAGCCACAACGAAATCGAGAATGCCGCGCCGGATGATCTGGCGGCCGGGTGTGCGGTGTTGTTGCGGGCGATGCTGGCGGCTTCGGCGATGGTGGCAGCGGGGCAGCGCGCGGCCTGAAAACGCGGCATGACCTGTGGGAGCAGTTCCCACAGGTTTTTTTAAGTGATCAGCCGGGATGCTCGTTTTTGTTCGCGCCCCCTTGGCGGCGATCACTTCCATTTGGATTGCCGATATCCAGCAACCGTCGTTCTACCAGCACATTCTCCAGCGCCTGACGCTCGACCGGCGCCATTTGGTGTTCGCGCTTTTTCAGCTCCAGCAGAATCGGGCTGGACCAGGTGCGATAAGTCTGTTCGATGTTGCGACGCGACGTCATCAGTCTCTCCTTGATCAAGAGCCCGGTGGATCTGGCAGGGGCTCAATCCGATGAGGGGGTAACCTTAGTCGACAAACCCCGAATCCGCGAATGCGCCGTTGTTCCCTGTAGGAGTGAGCCTGCTCGCGATAGCGGTGCGTCAGTAGCGCAAATGTCAGCTGACACATCGCTTTCGCGAGCAGGCTCGCTCCCACAGGTTTTCGTATCGCCTGCAAGTCAATCGTCGATATTCATCATCGCCTGCACACCTTCCCACGCTTCGGCGCGCATCCGTTCGATATCCAGCCCCGGAATCACGCCGTTATCGACCACGATCCGGCCGCCCACCAGGCTGTACTTCACCGTGATCGGTTCTCCCGCGACCACCGGTGCAACCGCACTGTCGTGGAAACCGAAGAAGCGTGGGTGATCAAGGCTGTAGATCACCAGATCCGCCGCTTGTCCGATTTCCAGCGTACCGACCGCGCCCAGTCCCAATACCTGCGCGCCGCCCGCCGTGCCCCAGTGGATCACGTCCTCGGCAGTGGTCGCCGAGGCGCCCTGTTCGGCGCGGTGGATCAGCCACGCGGTGTTGGCTTCGCCGACCATGCTTCCGGATTCGTTGGACGCCACGCCGTCGACGCCGAGGGAAATCGGCACGCCGGCCTCGTACATTTGCGGAATCGGTGCGACGCCGCTGCCCAAACGGGCGTTGCTTACCGGGCAATGGGAAACGCCGGTGCCGGTCTGGGCGAGCATGCGGATTTCGCCGGGTTGCAGGTGCACGGCGTGGGCGAACCAGACGTCGGGGCCGAGCCATTCGTGTTCGGCGACGAATTCCACCGGCAGGCAGTTGTATTTCTCGCGGCAGAAATTCACGTAGTTCTGTGTTTCCGACAGGTGCGTGTGCAGACGCAAACCGAGGCCGCGCGCGGTGTGCGCCAGTTCGCGCAGCAGGGTCGGCGGCAGCGAAAAGGTCGGTGTGGTTGGCGCGACGACCACCCGGCGCAGGGCATCCGGGGTGTCCTGGTGATACAGCGATTTCAGTCGCTCGATATCGCCGACCATTTGTTCGAGGCTTTCCGGTTGCAGCGCGGTTTTCGAGAAACCCGGGTGCGCGCTGGCGGATTCCAGCGCGCCACCGCGACACAGCACGAAGCGCAGGCCGAACTCATCGGCCAGATCGAACAGCAGGTCCCCGGTCTCGGTGGTGCCGTGGGCGTGGTAGAGATAATGATGATCGGCGCAGGTCGTCACCCCGGACAACAGCAACTCGACCATGCCAAGACGGGCGGCAATCCGCGCCAGTTGCGGGGTGAAGCGGTTCAACCTTGGGTAGGGCACGCTCGCCAGCCAGCCTTGCAGATCCTGATTCAAACCTTCGGGCACGGCTTTGAGCAGGTTCTGGAACAGGTGATGGTGGGTGTTGATCCAGCCCGGATAGACCACGCAGTTGCGTGCATCGATCACGCGCTCGCCGGGTTGCGCTTGAAGGTCGGCGGCCATTTCGGCGATGCGGCCGTTGACCACGCGAATGTCCACCGCACCGGCCCGGGCACGCGGGCCGCGCAGGCCGGTCATCACCGCCAGCGGGTTTTTGATCAGGATGTTTTGAAGTCGAGTCATGGGCAGGCTCCAGTCAGAGAATGTGCGAGGCGGATTTGCCGGGTGTGGTTTCTGGCACGCTGACGCCGTTGAGCGCCGCGTTGAGCAGCACCGACACCAGGCAGGCGATGACCACGCTGCTGTGCAGGAACGGCTGTGACCACTCGGGCATTTGTTTGAACAGGGTGGGGGCGAGCACCGGTACCAGCGCGGCGGCGATGGTGAAACCGACGATCAATACGTTGTAGCGATTGCGCTCGTAATCGACCTTGGCCAGGGTCTGGATGCCCGCCGCCGCGACCACGCCGAACATCGCAATACCGGCGCCGCCCAGCGCCGCGGTCGGCATCGACGCGATAATCGCCCCAGCCTTGGGCACCAGCGCAATCGAGCACATCAGCAGGCCGCTGACGGCGACCACCCAACGGCTGCGCACGCCGGTCAGGATCACCAGACCGACGTTTTCCATGAAGGCAATGAACGGGAAAGCAGCGAACATCCCGGCGATGGTGCTGGCCAGGCCATTGGCGCGCAGGCCATTGACCACTTGCTGGTCTTCCACCGGTTTGTCGACGATGTCGCCGATGGCCACGAACAGCCCCATCGACTCGACCATCTGCACGATCATCACCACCACCATGGTCGCGATGGGAATCAGGCTGAACGTCGGCAGGCCGAAGTAGAACGGGTAGGGCACGGTCAGCCACGGCGCCTCTTCGACGCTGTGGAAATTGCCCATGCCCAGACCGTAGGCCAGACCGGCGCCGATCAGCATCCCCACCAGCACCGCCATGTTGCGCAGCAGCGGACTGCCATAGCGATTGACCAGCAGAATGGTCAGCAGCACCACCACCGCCACCGCGAGAAATGCCGGGGCGCCGAAGTTGCTCGCGTTGCGTCCGCCACCGACCCATTCATAGGCGATCGGGAACAGCTGCAAACCGATCACTGTGACGATGCAACCGGTGACTACCGGCGGGAAAAACCGCCGTAATCGGCCCACGAACGGCGCCATCAGCAGGGTGAAAATCCCGGCGCCGATCACCGCGCCGCAGACTCCCGCAAACCCCACGTCGGGGTTGCTGCCGATGGCGATCACCGGGCCGACGCTGCTGAACGCCACGCCTTGCAGAATCGGCAGACGCACGCCGAATTTCCAGAAACCGACGGTTTGCAAAAGGGTGGCGATGCCGGAGCAGAACAGCGTGGTGCTGATCAGCACCACGGTATCGGCGTGGGACATCTTCAGGGCACTGGCGACGATCAACGGCACGGCGATGGCGCCGATGTACGAGACGGCCATGTGTTGCAGGCCGAGGGTGAGCATCTGTCGCACCGGCAGGACGCGGTCGACGGGGTGCACGGTGGAGGAAGGAGTGGCTGACGACATGGAATCACCTCTGGCTGTTTTTATGCGGTAGAGAGGGGTATTCGTCTGATGCCTCAGGTTTCAGGAACACTGAAAATCCCTTGTGGGAGCGAGCCTGCTCGCGAAAGCGTTGTGTCAGCCGACATCACTGTTCAATGGCCCACCGCCTTCGCGAGCAGGCTCGCTCCCACAGGTTTTGCAGCGTTTCGCTGATCAACATCAGTCATTCGTGCCCGGAACCGCCATCCACCGGCTCCGATGCCTTGTTCAGCCTGCCAGGCAGGCGGCAAAGCCCTGGTTCAGCGCCGCGCGGTCCAGGTCGCGGCCGATGAACACGATCTTGCTCGAACGAGGCTCCGTGCCCCATGCGGTCGAGGCGCGAAACTCCACCAGGCTGTGCACGCCTTGCAGCACATAGCGCTGGTCTTCGTTGGCCACGGCGAGCACGCCTTTCATGCGATAGAGGTTGTCGGCCTGGGACGAGCGCAGTTCGCTGATCCAGCGGTGGAACGCCATCAGATTGACCGCGCCGTCGACGGCGATGCCCACCGATGACACGCTCGGATCGTGTTCGTGGTCTTCCGATTCATGCTGGTGGTCATGGTCGTGATGCTCAGGTTCCGCGCCGATTTCCATAAGCTTCTGCGTGCACTCGAACGCACCGATGCCGAGAATTTTCGTCAGGTCGATCTGCGCGTGGGTGGAGGTCACCAGATCTGCGGTGGCGTTCAAACCCCGGATCTTGCCGCGCAGAATGTCCACCTCTTCAGGGCTGACCAGATCGACCTTGTTGATGACGATGCGGTCGGCGCAGACGATCTGATCCACCGCTTGATTGTCGACGCCATCCAGTTGCAGATCTTCCAGGTGCTGGGCGATGTGCTTGGCGTCGACCATGGTCACGATCGCGTCGAGTTCGACTTCTTCGGCAATCGGGTCATTGATGAAAAAGCTCTGCGCCACCGGGTACGGATCGGCGAGGCCGCTGGTCTCGATCAGGATGTGATCGAGGCGCGCCGGGCGCGCCACCAGCTCGCGGACGATGCGCACCAGGTCCTCACGAACCTCGGCGGTGCAGCACACGCAGCCGTTGACCATTTCGTAGATTTCTTCGGTCTCCGAGCTGAGCACCAGATCGCCATCGATGCCGACCTCGCCGAACTCGTTTTCGATCACGGCAATCTTGCGCCCGTGGTTTTCCTTGAGGATGTAGTTGAGCAGGGTGGTTTTGCCGGCGCCGAGGAAGCCGGTGAGGATGGTCACGGGGATTTTGGTGTTGGGGGTTGGGGCGTTGAAGGGGGTGTTCATATGCAGCTCCTTTGATTGACCGGTGCACACTGAATTCGGGTGATGCTGCTTTTTTGTAGGAGTGAGCCTGCTCGCGATGGCGGTATGTCAGCTGAGAATTACTTCACAGACATTCCGCCATCGCGAGCAGGCTCACTCCTACAGGGGGATTTGTGTTCTTTCCAGCGGGTGGCAACGCCGGCATCGAGGCCGAACAGGTCGAGCACTCTGCCGAGGCTGTGATCGACCATCTGCGCCAGGCTTTCGGGCCGGGCGTAGAACGCCGGCACCGGCGGGGCGATGATTCCGCCCATCTCGGTCACGGCAGTCATGTTGCGCAGGTGGGCGAGGGTCAGCGGGGTTTCGCGGGCCATCAGCACCAGCGTGCGGCGTTCTTTGAGGGTGACGTCGGCGGCGCGGCCGATCAGCCCGGAGGAGGTGCCGGTGGCGATCTCCGCCAGGGTGCGCATCGAACACGGCGCGACCACCATGCCCAGGCAGCGAAACGAACCGCTGGCGATCCCGGCCGCGACGTCATCGGCGCGGTGGTAGTGGCTGGCGAGTGCGGTGACCTCGGCCAGTTTGTAGTCGGTTTCATGGGCCATGGTCAGCAGCGCGGCGCGGCTGATGATCAGGTGGCTTTCGATGTCCAGTTCGGCGAGCAATTGCAGCAGGCGCACGCCGTAGATGAAGCCGGACGCGCCACTGATGCCCACCACCATCCGCTGGCGGTTCACGATGCCAGCCCTTTGAGCAGTTGCCGGGCACGTTCGAGCACGTCCTGATCGAGCTGCGCCTTGATCCCGTCGAAGCCCGAGCCACGGGTGGCGTCCAGGCCCATGCGCGAAGTGGTGCCGTTGACCGAGGACGACGGATCCAGCGGGCTGCCGGGCAAGCCGTCGATCATGAACAGATCCAGATGCGGCTGGAAATGCGTGGCCAGCGCCCACAACACTTGGCTGTCGTCAGTAATGTCGATATCGCTGTCCACCGCGATCACGCTTTTCAGATAAGGATCCCAGCCGAGCAGGGCCAGCATGATTTGCCGCGCCTCACCGTCGCGGCTCTGATCCAGTGCCACGTAGCAATGAAAATGCGTGCCGGAGTTCGGGTAATGCACGGCGGTGACGGCGGGGAAACGCGCCTTTAGCTTCTCGCTCATTTCCGCTTCGCGCGGCAGCCGGGCGAGGGTCAGATGCTCGGCGTAGCGGCCGCCCATCACGTCCACCAGCCAGGCGTCCTTGCGCCGCAACAGGGTGTCGACGCGCAGCACGTTGTTGGTCGAACGATCCGAGGAGTAACCGCTGAACTCGCCGAACGGGCCTTCCTCGGCGTAGGCCGTCGGGTAGATGGCGCCTTCGAGGACGAACTCGGCGTATGCCGGGACGCCAATGCCGTAGCGCGGGGTCTTGACCAGTTCCAACGGCGCGCCGAACAAGCCGCCGGCGACGGCACGTTCATCGCTGCCGTAGGGCAAACGCGCTGCCGCCGCGAGCATGAACAGCGGATGCGCGCCGACCACCATCGCCACGCGCAATTCTTCGCCGCGCTCACGGGCGGTCTGCAGCATCCGCCAAAGGTGTCCGCGCGAGTGCAGGCTGGTCGCCAGGGACTGGCGAGCGTGGCGCATCGAGCGGTGGTAGCTCATGTTGGCGATGCCGGTCAGCGGGTCCTCGGCGATGATGATCGCGTTGGTGATGTACGGCCCGCGATCGCTGTCGAAGTGCTTGAGCATCGGCAGCAGCGCCAGATCCACGGCTTCGCCTTCGAACACTTCATCGAGCACCGGGCCGCTTTCCACGTAGCGCGGGGCGATGGGCTGGTTGGCGCGGCGCTGGAAGGTTTCGTGCAGTTGTGCCGGGGTGACACCGAACAACCGGGCAATGCGGGTGCGGGAGGCGAACAGATTGGTCGCCACCGGTACCTTGAGGCCGCCGACGTTTTCGCAGATCAGCAACGGATCGCGACCCTGTGCGGCGAGGGCATCGACCAGGGCGGTGATATCCTGATCGGCAGAAACGGGTTGGCTGATGGTCAGCACATCGTCCGGGTACTCACGGCGATAGGCGTCGATGAACACGTGAAAATCCTGAGAATCGCCGAGCGTCGAACGGGTCATGGTTTCACCTCGTAAAAAGCAGGCACGCAGGGGTGAGAGGGCGTTCGATCGAGCAGCCGTTGGCCTGCCGGTCGAGGGAACGCCGGGTCATCTTCGTGCCTGTAAAGTCGCTGTGTAACTGTCGTAACACGGCCCCAATGTGGGAGCGGGCTTGCTCGCGAATGCGGTGGATCAGCCACCTTCATTGTTGAATGACGCACCGCTTTCGCGAGCAAGCCCGCTCCCACATGGATTGTGTGTGGCTACAAGTACGTGGTGGTCAGGCGAATATCCGCCTCAACCAGATCCTTCGGCGGTGGCGTCGGCTCGATCCCGCACAACCGGGCGATGTTGTTGCCCAGGTAGTCTTCGAGATGATCCTCATCGATGCCCAAGCCCTGCGGTGCCGGCGAGCACAACACCTCCAGCTCGCGCAGCCACATGCCCGGTTCGTTCGGCGGCGAGTCGGTGCCGAACACAATCTTGTTGCGCGGCAGTTCCTTGGCGAACTCGACGATCCGCGACTGGAAGCACCAACCCGATTCGCAGTACACGTTCGGCGTGTCCATCGCCATCCAGAACGCCTCGAACGAGTAGTTGCCGCCGGTCTGGATGCCGAAGTGGCCGATGATGAAATTGACCATCGGGAACTCACGGATGATCGGGTAGAACATCGTCGGAATGGTGTACGGGCCGTCGCCGGTATGGATCAGCACCACGATGTTGTACTTGGCGCAGACTTTCATTGCCGGGCGCAACCAGTCGAGTGCCCGGTCCGGGCGATAGCCGTGCATGTTGGCGTGCAGCTTGAGCATCTTGAAGCCGTATTCCTTGATGTGGAATTCCAGCTCCGCCGCACCGTTTTCCGGTCCCCAGCGCGGGTTGAAGTTGAAGTTGCCGATGAAGCGATCCGGGTACTTCACACAGAGTTCGGCGACGTACGACATGTAGTCACGCACGCCCTCGCGGCCACGGCGGTTACCGTCGCGATAACCGGTGTTGCCCGGTGGCGGCTGGATGAAACCCATGTCGATGCGGCGCGGTTTGCCGTTGATCATGTACGGGCCGTCCATCAGTTTGAGCATGCGCTCGCCGGTGAACGGTTCGCCGGTGTGGCGCCAGGCTTCGTCGACCAGATTGGTGGGGTGCAGATGGGTGTCGATGATCATCGGTTCAGCTCCTGGCCAGTTGCGTGGTGACGGGACGCTTGAGTTGCGCCTCTGCTTCGGAAACGGAACGCGGCGGCGGGGTCGGTTCGAGGCCGATCATCCGCGCGGTGTTGTTGCCCAGATATTCTTCGAGGGTGTCTTCGTCGAGGTTCAGGCCTTGCGGCGGCTCGTGGCACAACACTTCGAGCAGGCGCAGCCACATGCCCGGTTCGTTCGGCGGGGTGTCGGTGCCGAACAGGATCTTGTGCGTCGGCAAGACCTTGGCGAACTCGACGATCCGCGATTGCAGGCACCAGCCGGATTCGCAATAGACGTTGGGCAGTTCCATCGCCCATTGCATCGGTTCGAATACGTAGACCCCGCCGGTCTGCACGCCGAAGTGGGCCATGATGAAATTCACGTTGGGGAATTCCTTGATCATCGGCACCCATTCCGACGGGATGCTGTACGGCCCGTCACCGGTGTGCAGCTTGACCGGAATACCCAGCTCGGCGCACTTCTCGAAGCACGGGCGCACCCAGTCCAATGCACGATCAGGCCGGTAGGCGTGCATGTTGGCCTGCATCTGCACCATCTTGAAACCGTGCTCCTTGACGTAGCGCTCGATCGCCTCGACGCCGTTTTCCACGCCGCAGCGCGGGTTGTAGACGAAGCAGCCGATGAAACGATCGGGGTAGGTCTGCACCATTTTCAGGGTGTAGGCCATGTAGGCGTCGATGGATTCACGGCCCGAGAGTTCGCCGTCGGTCCAGGTATAAATGGTGTTGCCCTGCGGCGGCTGGATGAAGGCTTTGTCGATCCGGCGAGGTTTGCCGTTGACCATGTACGGGCCATCCATCATCTCCAGCAAACGCTCGCCGGTGAACGGGTCACCGTCATGCCTCCAGGCGAGGTCCACGAGATCCGTGGGATAGCAGCTGATATCGATGATCATTGAAGTCGATCTCCTGATAGCGGGGAAGGGAGCCTTGCGGCTCTCGGCATCCACGCCCCGGGCTATCGGCCATTTCTATGCGCAGCACTCGCGCATTCCCTCGCCTGTTCGCATCCGGCCCGGGTGGGTGGTTGCTGAGGGCGAGTATTGGAAAGGGCGGAGGGGTTCGTACAATATTAATTGGGCGCGGTGGTGATACTTGGGCGATATGGTTTTGGTTTTTGTGGTGGTTGTGCCGACCCCTTCGCGAGCAGGCTCGCTCCCACAGGGGGGAATGCATTCCAGCTGGAGAAATGCGGTCAAACTGTGGGAGCGAGCCTGCTCGCGAAGGCGTCAGTGTTGCGTACGCAAAGCCAACTGCCGGATCACCTCAACCACCGGCGCCACCCGCTCGGCCTGCCCATGCGGCCAAACCGCATACAGGTTGTAATGCGCAGCAATCTGCGCCTCGTTCAACGCCACCAGCCGCCCATTGCGCAACGCATCGGCGGCGAGTAAGCCGCGTACCAGCCCGGCACCAACCCCGGCTTCAGCCGCCGCAATCAGGTTCGCTGCATTATCGAAAATCACCCGCGCCGCTGGCTCTACCGGGGGCATTCCGGCCGCATCCAGCCACGGTATCCACGAGCGCCGCGTATAGCCCAACAGCGGCAATTCAAGAATCTGCGCCGGGCTCAGCGGCAACTGCAAACCATAGCGCTCAAGCAGCGCCGGTGAAGCCACCGCCAGCACCCGGTCGCCGCAGATCTGCGTCATCTCGCAGTCATCCCAATCGCCATAGCCGTAACGCAACGCCAGATCGACCCGCTCAAACGTGCTGCGATCACTGCGCGGCATCGACAGCAGCGTCACCTCGTAATCCGGCAGTCCGTCGAGCAAATCCGGCAGGCGTGGATTGAGCCAGCTCTGCGCCAGTTCACTGTCGACGTCCAGGGTCAGGCGCTGCGCCACGCTGCGGTTTTTCACCGAGGACAGGGCCCGGTCGATCTGCGCCAGTCCGTCCGCCAGCACGCTGGCAAACAACTGCCCGGCATCGGTGAGGTTGCTGCCGCCGCCCTCACGTACGAACAACGGCTGACCGATGAAATCTTCCAGTGCGCGAATCTGCTGGCTGATCGCACTGTGGGTCAGGTCGAGCTTGCGCGCCGCGCTGGAAAAACTGCCGCTGCGCGCCGCTTGGATGAACGCGCTCATGGACTGCACCGACGGGTATCGCTTGTACATGTTGTTAGTCCTGCTTACACCGGTTGGCAGAAATCGTCGCTGGCCGCGTGTTGCGTGGGCTTCCAATAATCGGTCACCAGGCCCGCACAAAGACGGGCCGCTCTTTTGGAGCCTGACAATGATCGCATTCACGGTTAACGGCGAACGACGCGAGCTGGATGAGGCGTCCCCCTCCATGCCCTTGTTATGGGTACTGCGTGATCAACTGAAACTCACCGGCACCAAATTCGGCTGCGGCATGGGCCTGTGCGGCGCCTGCACCGTGCATCTGGACGGTGTCGCGGTGCGTTCCTGCCAGTTGCCGCTGGCCGCCGTCGCGGGCCACAGCATCACCACCATCGAAGGCTTGTCGCCGAGCGAGAGTCATCCGCTGCAACTGGCCTGGGTCGCCGAAGATGTGCCGCAATGCGGCTACTGTCAATCCGGGCAGATCATGTCCGCCGCCGCGCTGCTCAACACCGGCGCGGCGGTGACTGACGATTCGATCCGCAATGCGATGTCGGGGAATATCTGCCGTTGCGGCACTTACGCGCGGATCAACAAAGCGATCAAGCGCGCGGCGAACGCGCCGAAGGAGGCGTGATGAGCCTGCGCGACGACACCTTGCTCGAACCGTCACGCCGGGTCTTTCTCAAGCAAGCGGCGACGGTGGCTTCGGGCCTGGCGATTGCCTTGTATCTGCCCTCCGGCAGCGCCGCCAGCGACCCGAAAGCTCCGGCGCCGGCCACCGAATTCGAGCCCAACGCCTGGGTGCGGATCTTCCCCGACGGCACAGTGAAACTGGTGGTGCACAAACACGATTCTGGCACCGGCACGCAAACCGCACTGGCTGCGTGTGTGGCCGAGGAGCTGGATGTGGACCCGATGACCGTGCAGGTGATCACCCCGGAAGATCCGTTCTTCGAGACCTACATTCACCCGGTCTGGAAAGTCTTCTCCACCGGCGGCAGCACCAGTGTTTCGCTGGAATACGAACGCTTGCGCATGGCCGGGGCCACGGCGCGGGCGCTGCTGATCGCGGCGGCAGCGCAGCAATGGAAAGTCAGCCCCGACAGCTGCAGCACCGAAGAAGGTCGGGTGGTTCATCTGCCCAGCAAACGCAGCCTCAGCTACGGCGAACTGGTCGGCGTGGCGGCGCATTTGCCGGCGCCGGCCAGTGTCACGCTGAAGGATCCGACGCAGTTCAAATACATCGGCAAACTGCGGCACAAGCGCGATGCCACGGCCAAGGTCTGCGGGCGCTTCAAGTACAGCATCGACGTGCAGTTGCCGGGGATGCTGGTGGCAGTGATTCAGCGGGCGCCGGTGGTCGGGGCGAAAGTCGTCAGCGTGAATTCGGCGGCGGCATTGCAGGTGCCGGGCGTGCGCCAGGTGCTTGCAGTCCCCGGGCGCCCGGACGTGCTCGGCGGCAATCTGGAAGGCGTCGCGGTGCTGGCCGACACGTTCTGGGCGGCGCAGCAGGGGCGCAAAGTGCTGGAGATCAAATGGAGCGATTCGCCGCTGGCCGGGTTCGACAGCGCGGAACTGGCCAAGGCCCAAGCGGCCGCTATTTCCGACCCGAACAGCCAAACCATCAAAGCCATGACGCATGGCGATGTCGGCGCGCAATGGCCGCACGCGGCGCAACTGATCGAAGCCGATTACCGCATGCCGTACAAGGTGCAGAACCCGCTGGAACCGATCTGCATCACCGCACACGTGCAGGACAAGGCGATCACCTATTGGGGCGGCGTGCAGGTGCCGTCGTCGGCGCTGGAAGCGGCGCAAACCGTATGCAGCATTGCCAAGGACAAGGTCACCATCAATGAACTGGTGTCCGGCGGCAGCTTCGGCGCGCGGGAGGCCAAATACTGGTTGTTCGAAGTGGCTTATCTGGCGCAACAGACGGGTGTGCCGGTGAAGTTGCTCAACAGCCGCGAAGACGAAATGCACGCACTATTCAATCACCCGGCGACGCTGCACCGGGTCAGAGGCGCGCTGGATGCCCAAGGCAAACTCAACGCACTGCAACTGCACGCGGTGTCACCGGCCTCGCCGGAGCAGTGGGAGCCGGGCTATTTCGAACGCCCGGATCACATGGATTACAGCACCACCGAAGCGATCACCGCGTGGGACTTCGCCTACCGTCCGCCGCATCTGGATCTGAACTGGGTCAAGCACGAAAGCCATGTGCCCAGCGGCTGGTATCGCTCGGTGAGCTTTATTCCCAATGTGTTTGCCGTCGAGAGTTTCATGGACGAACTGGCCCATGCGGCAGGCGCGGATCCGCTGGCGTTCCGTCTGGCCAACATGCAGGAGCGGCCACGGCATGTGGCGGTGCTGAAACAGGCTGCCGAACGCGCCGGATGGGGCCAGCCGTTACCGCCCGGCACTGCGTTGGGCATTGCGACCCATCAGGGTTACAGCAGTTTTATTGCGGTGGTGGCGCGGGTCGCGATGGTCGATGGCAAGCCGAAAGTGGAGAAGCTGACCTGCGTTGTCGATTGCGGTCTGGCGGTTTCGCCCGGCGGGGTCGAGGAGCAGATCTACGGCGGCCTGATGTGGGGCTTGGGCCATGCGTTGTTTGATCGCCTCGACATTCAACAGGGCAGGGTGGTGCAGAGCAATTTCCACGACTACCGCGTGACCCGCATGTCGGACATGCCGGCCACCGACATCGTGGTGCTGGATGGCGAGCCGGGCAAGCCCGGTGGCGTAGGCGAGTTGGGCAGTCCGTCGGTGGCGCCGGCGATTGCCAACGCCTTGTTTGCGCTGACCGGCGTGCGCCAGCGCTCAACGCCGCTGAGTCTGGGGTAAGCGCCATGGACCTGCGTCTGCTGCGGTATTTCATGGCCCTGGCCGATGAGCTGCATTTCGGTCGGGCGGCGGAGCGTTTGCACATCTGCCAGCCGCCGCTGAGCCAGCAGATTCGCCTGCTGGAGGAGGAGCTGGGCACGCCGTTGTTCGAGCGCAGTCACCACCGGGTCGAACTGACAGCGGCGGGGCAGATGCTCAAGGAGCAGGCACCGCTGGTGTTCGAACAACTTGAACGGGCGCTGGACCTGACGCGCCAGACCGGGCGCGGGCAGCTTGGCGAGCTGGAAATCGGCATGATCAGCTCGGTGATGGTCGGCGTGCTACCCAAGGCCCTGCACCTGTTTCGCGAGCGCTATCCGCAGGTGAACTGGCGCCTGCATGAAATGACCCCGGCGGCGCAGGTCAAGGCGTTGAAGGAAAAACGTATCGATGCCTGCGTGTTTCGCGTGGGTTATGACGATCCGTTGCTGCGCAACGAGTTGTTGATCTACGAGCCGATTCATGTGGTGATGCCGGCCGATCATCCGCTGGCCAGCCGCGAGATATTGGCGCCGGCAGATCTGGCGCAGGAGCCGTTTGTCGCGCTGGAACTGAAGCAGTCGCGGTTCGCCAACTTCCTTTATCAGTGCTGCATTCAGGCCGGATTCACCCCGCAGATCCGCCAGCAGGTGATCGAGGTGCAGACCTTGCTCAGTCTGGTGCGCGCCGGTTTCGGGGTGGCGCTGTTGCCTGCTTCTATCGAGCAGTTGGCGCCGGCAGGGCTGGTGTTTCGCAAGCTGACACCGGCGCTGCCGGAGGTGCCGTTGTATGCGACTTACCGGGCGGATGATGCCTCGCCGGTGCTCAAGCTGTTTCTCGATACGTTGCGGGAGTTGGTGGAAACCTCAGATCACCATTGATCCCCTGTAGGAGTGAGCCTGCTCGCGATAGCAGTGTGTCAGTCAGCGTTGATGTGGCTGACAGACCGCTATCGCGAGCAGGCTCACTCCTACAGGGATTTGTGGTGTTGTTGAAGAGTTCGGCACGATCACGAACGCCTGCGGTCGTAATCTTCACACGCGAATTCCCTGTGGAGATCCAATGAGCCAGGAAGTCCTGACCACTGAAACCAACCGTCGCCAGCTGCAGCAGATCATCGCCGGGCTGTCCGACGGGGTGATTCTGCTGGAGCTCGATCAGAGCATCCTTTGGGCCAATGAGGCGGCGCTGGCGATGCACGGTGTCAGCCGGATCGGTGAGCTGGGCACTAATGCCGATGAGTATGCCAAGCGCTTCAGCCTGCGCTATCGCAACAATCATACGGTGCCCCCGGAACACTACCCGATCAGCCGCGCTGCACGCTGCGAAGCCTTTAACGACGTGCTGATCGAAGTGTCAGCCGTGAATGATCCCGAACACGTCTGGGTGCACAGCGTGCGCAGCATGATCCTGACTGATCGCGAAGGGCAGCCGGAGTCACTGGTGCTGATCATGAGCGACGTCACCGATTGGGCCAACGCCGAGCAGCGCTTCGAAAAGACCTTCAATGCCAACCCGGCGCCGGCGGTGATCTGCCGCCTCAGCGATTTGCGCTACATCAAGGTCAATCCGGGGTTTCTGGAGATGACCGGTTACACCCGCGAGCAGGTGATCGGCACCTCGGCCTATGAAATCGACATCTTCGAACAGGCCGAAAAAAAGGATCTGGCGATCCAGCGCCTGCGCGATGTGGCGACCATTCCGCAGATGCAGGCTCAACTGCGCCTGCCCGATGGCGGCAGCAAGCAAGTGATCGTCGCCGGGCAGCCTCTAGTGCTCAATGATGAGGATTGCATGCTGTTTTCCTTCGTCGACATGGAGCTGCGCCACAAGGCCGAAGTCGCGCTGCGTCAGAGTGAAGAGCGCTTTGCCAAGGCGTTCCGCCTGACTCCGGTGCCGATTCTGATCTGTACCGCCGACGAACAGCAGGTGATCGATGTCAATCAGGCGTTCCTCGACACCCTGGCGTACGAGAGTGACGACGTCGTCGGCAAAACCGTGACGCAGCTGAATTTCATTGACGACGATGGTGCGCGGACCCGACTGCTGACCGCCTTGGCGAAAAGCGGACGAGTGGATCGGGTCGATGTGCGGGTGCGCAAGAAGGACGCGGATCTGCTGGAGTGCGCGGTGTCTGCCGACACCGTGAATATTCAGGACACGCCGTGCTATCTGCTGGTGCTGATGGACATCACCGAACGCAAGCGCACCGAGCTGGAGCTGGTGGCGGCGATTGAAGAGGTGATGAAAGACGCTTCGTGGTTCAGCCGGACGCTGATCGAAAAACTGGCCAATGTGAAGAAGGTCAACTCGCCGCAACTGCCGAGCGTGTCGTTCACTGACCTGACGGCGCGTGAGCGCGACGTGCTGGGGCTGATCTGCGAAGGCCTGGCTGACAAGGAGATCGCCGCCCGCCTGAAGCTCGCACCGAATACGGTGCGCAATCATGTGGCGACCGTGTATTCCAAGCTTGATGTACACAGCCGCAGCGAGGCGATTGTCTGGGCGCGGGAACGTGGTCTGTTTTCTGGCGAGCGCGGCGCGAAGGGTCAGCGGTAGGTGCAAATGCACTAGCTGATGCGGTGCAAATGCAGGTTCTGGTGAGATAGGGCAGTTCTTAGTCTGTTGGGGTGCGATACGAGCCTGTTTGGCTTGGGATCGTCTCCCTTCGAAACAGCTAAAGGAACAGGCTCCATGATGAATCTTGCGCAGTTGCGCGCCAGCCTCGAACAGAGTTTTTCGCCATTGGCGTGCGAGTGTTCAGTGGATGGGGATCATTCGCTGACGGTGAAGTTGTATCACCCGGATTCGGGGCAGGTGGATCTGGTGATCAGTGGGTTGAAGCTCAATGCGTTGCGTACGCCTGAGTCGGTGGCGGCGCTGGTGGATGAGTTGCGGTATGAGTTGGAGAGCAATTCTTTGCGGGCTGCTCGGGATCCGGATATGGCCTAGGGTTTTGGTGTTGGTTTGTTTTGGGTGTATATCCGTTGCTGCGGTAACGGCCACTTAGGGTTCCGCCCTTACGGCGGGTCACTTTTTCCAGACGCCGAAAAAGTAACCAAAAAGGCTTTACCCTGACGTTCGGCCCTCGCCTGGGCTCGGGTTCCTTCGCTGCGGGATTCATCCGGGGGGCAGCGCCTACGGTTTGCTTCGCTGCACCTCCTCTCGCTGTGTTTGGCTGCGCCAAACGGTCGCTGCGCTCCCACCCCCGGATAAATCCCTCCACTCAGCCTGCCGACGGGCCCTCAGATCAAAAGCGGTACTCGAGCTAACGCTCATTGTGTTGAGTGGGGCGGCTTCGCCGCATGGGGGGCTCGCTCTCTGAATTGCAGGAGTCAGCCTGCTGGCGATGGCGGCCTGACAGCCGACCCATTTCAGTCAGGAATACTCAACCCCTGTGGGAGCTGGCTTGCCAGCGATGGCGGCCTTCCAGTCAAAAAAATTCTTGTTGATGTACCCCTCCCACACAGATTTACTCCCCGCAAAATCGACAGCCAATTCCCTTATCCCCCTCCATTTCACTGGCGCTTGCAGGGTAGTCGGCTATAAAGAATGAGTGGTCAGGTCTTCCGTCATCCGCGGTATTCGTGCGCGATAGCGGAAGTGGCTCTTCCATTCATCGCGGGTCGTCCTATGAATAATCCTGGGAAACGCGTGTATCTGCCGTTGTCGCTGGCTTTCTCTGTCGCGCTATTGAGCGGCTGCGCCAGTCCTCCGCCACCGCCTCCTGCTGCACCGCCACCACCGCCGGTGCGTACCTGTCAGACCCTGGAAAACACTCAGGTGTCGGGCGATATGTATGTTGACGAGCAGGTCACTCGGCATATCACCACCACCCGGTGTGTCACGCAGTAGTGCTGTAGGGGTGCTTGCCGGTGCACTTTGTCAGGCCATTACCCAAAGTCACTGTCTTACGGATAACCCCTGTGGGAGCGGGCTTGCTCGCGAATGCGGTGTGTCATTCAAGGCAATGCTGCCTGACACTCCGACTTCGCGAGCAAGCCCGCTCCCACAGGGTTGTCAGAGAGATCAGGACAGGAACCCACCATCCACATTCAGCGAAACCCCGGTGGTGTAGCTCGATGCATCACTTGCCAGATACAGCACCGCCCCGGCCATTTCACTCGGATCGGCCACGCGCTTGAGCGGGATCTGCGTCAGCGCCTGCTTGAGGATCGCGTCATTCTTCACCAAGGCCGAAGCGAATTTGGTGTCGGTCAGGCCCGGCAGCAAGGCGTTGCAGCGGATGCCGAATTGCGCACATTCCTTGGCGAAGACTTTGGTCATGTTGATCACGGCGGCCTTGGTCACCGAGTAGATGCCCTGGAACACGCCCGGTGAAATCCCGTTGATCGAGGCGACATTGATGATGCTGCCGCCACCGTTTTCGCGCATCAGCTTGCCGGCTTCCACCGACATGAAGAAGTAGCCACGGATGTTCACGTCGACAGTCTTCTGGAACGCACCCAGATCGGTGTCCAGCACGTTGCAGAACTGCGGGTTGGTCGCCGCGTTGTTCACCAGAATATCGAGGCGACCGAACTGTTCCTTGATCCCGGCGAAGACCTGGCTGATCTGTTCCATTTCACCAATGTGGCAAGCCACGGCGGTGGCCTTGCCGCCGGCGGCGATGATCGCGTCGGCGACGTGCTGGCAGCCTTCGAGCTTGCGGCTCGAGACGATCACGTGGGCGCCTTGCTGGGCCAACAGTTTGGCGATGGCTTCGCCGATGCCACGGCTGGCGCCGGAGACGAATGCGATTTTGCCGTCGAGGTCGAACAACTGAGTCTTGGACATAAAGGTTCCTTGGTGTGGGCCGTCAGAGGCTCGATTTCGCAATGACCTGCAGGCTCATGTGCTCCAGCAGTTTGTTCATGTGAATGAACTGCGCGAAGCGTTTGTCCTGAGTCTGGCCGTGGTAGAAGCGGTAGTAGATCTGCTGCACGATGCCGGCCAGACGGAACAGGCCGTAGGTGTAGTAGAAGTCGAAATTGTCGATCTGGATGCCCGAGCGTTCGGCGTAGTAATCGACGAATTCGCGGCGGGTCAGCATGCCCGGGGCGTGGCTTGGCTGGCGGCGCATCAGTTGCACCGGTGCCGGATCATCGGCCTGAATCCAGTAGGCGAGGGTGTTGCCCAGATCCATCAGCGGATCGCCGAGGGTAGTCAGTTCCCAGTCAAGCACGCCGATGATCTGCATCGGGTTGTCCGGGTCGAGGATCACGTTGTCGAAGCGATAGTCGTTGTGGACGATGCTCGAGGTCGGATGGTCGGCCGGCATCTTGTCGTTGAGCCAGGCTTTGACTTTCTCCCAGTGCGGCGCATCCGGGGTCAGGGCTTTTTCGTAACGTTCGCTCCAGCCTTTGATCTGGCGGGCGACATAGCCTTCAGGTTTGCCCAGATCGCCGAGGCCGCAGGCGTTGTAGTCAACCCGGTGCAGTTCGACGAAACGGTCGATGAAGCTCTTGCACAGCGCTTCGGTTTTCGCTGCATCGAGGCCCAGTTCTGGTGGCAGGTCGGAGCGCAGGATGATGCCCTTGACCCGTTCCATCACATAGAACTCGGCGCCGATCACTGACTCGTCGGTGCAGTGCACGTAGGCTTTCGGGCAGTAGGGGAAACCATCGCGCAGTTGATTGAGGATGCGGAATTCGCGGCCCATGTCGTGGGCGGATTTGGCCTTGTGGCCGAACGGCGGCCGGCGCAGCACGAACTCCTGCTGCGGGTACTCCAGAAGGTAAGTCAGGTTTGACGCACCGCCAGGAAACTGGCTGATCTGCGGGGTGCCGGTCAGGCCCGGAATGTGCGCCTTGAGATACGGATCGATCAGGCTGGCATCGAGTTCTTCGCCAGAGCGGATCCGGGTGGACTGGTCAGTAAGCGCCATGCTTATCCCTTCTGCTTATTTTGGAGGCCAGACATCATTGGCTAATCTAATGGCGCACTCGGGCGGCCACAAGCGCGCAGCGGTCTTATAGGTTAGCGTGTTGCAGGATAATCAGCGTTTCGAATAGGTACGGCAGCAGGGCGCTGCCGGCTTTTTTCAATGCACGCGCTGGTTGTTGAGCCTGGGGGGCAGGGCGATGGGCGTCAGCACCGGTTGCCCGGAGAAGAACGCCACGAGGTTTTTTCCCACCAGTTCCACCGTGCCTTGGGTGGCCTCGGGTGACAGGCCGGCGACGTGTGGCGTGAGAATCACGTTGCTCAGGGTTTTCAGCGCATCCGGCACCTGCGGTTCGTGATCGAACACGTCCAGCGCAGCCCCGGCAATCCGTCGTTGCTCAAGGGCAGTGATTAGATCCGCTGTGGCGATCACACTGGCCCGCGCGATGTTGACGATGAAACCGTTCGGGCCAAGGGCGTCGAGCACCGGGCGAGTCACCAGATGCTGGGTGCCAATCCCGCCCGGCGTGGCGACGATCAGAAAGTCCGAGGCCCGCGCCAGTTCGGTTGGCGTCGAGCAGAACGCATAGGGCACATCACTGCGCAGTTGACGGTTGTGATAACTGATCTGCATGTCGAAACCGAGGTGAGCACGCTTGGCAATCGCCATGCCCACCGCGCCCAGGCCGAGAATCCCCAGGCGTTTATTGGCCAGCGACGGGCGCATGATCTTCGGCCATTCACCCCGGCGCACCGCCGCGTCGCAGCGCGGAATGTCGCGCACCAGCGCCAACAGCATCGCCATCGCATGATCGGCCACCGACGAGGCGTTGACCCCGGCACCATTGGTCACGGTGATCCCGCGATCGCTGGCAGCCTGCAGGTCAACGTGTTCATAGCCGGCGCCGATCACGGTGATGATTTTCAGCGCCGGCAGGGCGGCGATTTCCTCAGCGGTCAGTCCCAGCGGGCCACGGGTCAGCACCGCGTCGATCCGTGCGCCGTGGCTGGCGATGGCTTGCGCACGTTCGGCAGGGGTTGGTGCGAGGATCAGGTGAAAACCCTGATGCTCGAGAATCGGCAAATAGTCATTGATGGTTTCAACCAGTACCAGAACGGTGGCGGGCATTGCGCGGCTCCTGTGATCTATGACGGTGTGGTCGCGAAAGTCGTGTCAGAGTGCTGATTCCAGAGCGGTTTGGCAATGGTGGCCGCAGCCCCGCTTCAGCCAGTGTAGGAGCTGAAACGGGGAGCGCGCGGGCGCTTCGTCAGAAGCTCACGTCGGCGCTGTTGATCAGCCGTGCAAATGCTCCGCCGAGGGTGGCGTTATGGTGCTCAATGATGATGTGGGCGGGTAATGCCGGGGTGTCCATGCAAGTGTGGGCGTCGGCCACCAGCAACGGTTTGAAGCCCTGATCGGCAGCGGCGCGGCAGGTGGCGTCGATGCAGAACTGGGTCTTCATGCCGACCAGGTAAAGGTCGTCGATCTGCGCAGCGTTGAGCTGCTGCGCCAGATTCGTGCCGTGGAATGCGTTGGGTCTGGATTTGTCGAACACATGGTCGGACTTGGCATTCAGATCGAGTTCCGGCAGCAATTGCCAGAAGGGGCTGCCGGCGGCAATCGGCGAGCCTGCCGGGCCGGTGTGGCGTACGGCGTAGATCGGCACGTGTTGCTGGCGTGCCTGGCGGATCAGCTGCTGGATGTTGGCGAGCACGCGCTCCCCGTCATGGGGTTTTTCCGGGCCATGGAACAGACCGACCTGCATATCGATGATCAACAATGCTGCGGACATGAAGTTTCTCCTTGAGGGCTGCAAAAGCGCACGGACGGGAGAAACAACAAGGCCCCGTCCATTGCTGGCGGGGCCTTGGGTTCACTGCGCTGGATTCACCTCAGGCAGCAACACCACGACCCGCCGGTGGTGGTCGTGGTGGTACGGGTGAGGTGCAGCGGGCGAACGTTCATGCCGCCGATCATGCTGGCGGCGGCGAAGGGCTGTCAACTGGCGTATTGAGCGATGCCGTTGCCGAACGACCAATTCTCCTTTTTGACTTCCACCAGATTGATGAACACGTCTTCCATGCGAATGCCCAGTTGGGTGTTCAGGCTGTGCGCGATGGTCTGGTACAGGGCTTTTTTCTGCTCCAGCGTCCGACCTTCATTGAGGGTGATCTGGATGATCACCAACCGATCGCTGCGCTGGATGCCCAGGTACTGCGGGTCGAAGATGAAATGCTCGCCGTCGTGCTCGTTGAGAATCTGGAAGTTGTCGTGCTCCGGCACATTGATGGTGCTGCGCATGGCGGCGTAGATCTGCTCGCCGATGCGTTTGGCGAAGGTGGGGTCAGAGTGTTTTTTGATTTCGACGCGGACGAGGGGCATGGGCAGAGACTCCGTTGGGTAGGGGACTTGTCTCACGCTAGAACATGTCGGCCAGATTGAAAGTGTGGGGTGAGGAGCTCGCCGCTGTTTTTGTACGAGGCTACCTACGTTTTTCGCGGATTTTGCCTACGAATTTGGCGGATGCGTCTGCTACCGGAATGGTGATGAACGCGAAATCATGGGGGCACAAAGTAGCTTGGGCAGTGACTACCAACAGCCAAGGAAGGCAAATGCTTCAAAACAATCGAGAACACCTGGAACTCGAAAGGATAATGAGTGAAATACGGAAACTGGCGGCCGAGAGAAAAAAGCTTATAGCGGAAGAAAAGAAGTTGAGGTGGGATACGTATTTTTATCCGTTTGCGGTAGTCACTGGGGTGTTGACCGCAACAGCAGCCGTAGTAGGACTTTCACTCAAGTTTTAAGTGTTCGCGTTTGTACCATTCAGACCCCTCTCTAAAAAAGGAAATCACCATGAGTACATTTGACCGTCAGGCCATGATTGAACGGGCAGATCGAGAATACGATGAGGACGTTGAAAGAATGCGCATCAAAAACAAGGGCGATATGTACCCAATCTGGGGAATGCTGGTGTTCGGCCTGTTTTGCATGTCACTCGGATTCATGCTGGCTCGATCGATCTGATCCAGTCTTCCCGCTCGTATTACATTGAAACTTGCCGGAAAACGACATCTCACGTATCCGGAGCCGACAGCCAATTTCCCGAAAACGACAACCCGCTGATCTGCTCCGTACAACCATTCCTCAGCTAAGTCTTTGCTTCTGCTCATTTATCGCGGAGAATCGCGCCCCTGTTTCGGCCGGAGCATGTCTGTCGGTTTTTTCCGACGCGTCCTGACCGAGTGGCAAGTGACCGGAATGCGGAGATCCGACCGGATGAATGATCAGGCCAATAGCGTCGACGCACGCTATGAAGCGGCAGCACCAGCTGAACTGTCGAGCTGGAATCGCCATGACACCACGTGGATGTTGGGACTGTTCGGGACGGCCATTGGCGCCGGTACCCTGTTTTTGCCGATCAACGCGGGTCTGGGTGGCTTCTGGCCGCTGGTGATCCTCGCGCTGCTGGCCTTCCCGATGACATTCTTCGCTCATCGCGGCCTGACCCGCTTCGTGCTCTCCGGTCGCGAAGGCGCCGATATCACCGAGGTGGTCGAGCAGCATTTCGGCATCAAGGCCGGCGCGCTGATCACCCTGCTGTACTTCTTCGCCATCTTCCCGATCCTGCTTATCTACAGTGTCGGCCTGACCAACACGGTCGCCAGCTTCCTCGAACACCAACTGCACATCACGCCGCCACCGCGCGCGCTGCTGTCGTTCGTGCTGATCCTCGGCCTGCTGGCCGTGGTGCGTTGCGGCGAGCAGGCGATCGTCAAGGCGATGAGCCTGATGGTGTATCCGTTCATCGTCGCGTTGCTGTTCCTCGCGGTGTATCTGATTCCGCACTGGAATGGCGGCATTCTCACCACCGCTTCGCAAGTGCCGGCACCGTCGGCACTGCTGCACACACTGTGGCTGGCGATTCCGGTGATGGTGTTCTCGTTCAACCACTCGCCGATCATCTCGGCCTTCGCGGTGGATCAGAAGCGTCGTTACGGTGCCAATGCGGAGCAGCGCAGCTCGCAGATCCTCTGCCGCGCCCACCTGCTGATGGTGGTGATGGTGCTGTTCTTCGTCTTCAGTTGCGTGCTGACCCTGTCGCCGGAACAACTGGCCGAAGCCAAGGCGCAGAATCTGTCGATCCTGTCGTACCTGGCCAACCACTTCAGCAATCCGGCCATCGCTTTTGCGGCGCCGTTGATTGCCTTTGTGGCGATTTCCAAGTCGTTCCTCGGCCACTATATCGGTGCCAGCGAAGGCCTCAAGGGCCTGATCGTCAAGAGCGGCAAGCGTCCGGGCGCCAAAGCGCTGGATCGTATCGTGGCGGCGTTCATGCTGGTGGTGTGCTGGATCGTTGCAACCCTGAACCCGAGCATTCTCGGGATGATCGAGGCCGTCGGCGGTCCGGTGATTGCGGCGATCCTGTTCCTGATGCCGATGTACGCGATTCGTAAAGTACCGGCGATGGCGCGCTATCGCGGTCAGGCGTCGAACGTATTCGTTACCCTGGTCGGTCTGGTGGCCATTTCGGCGGTGATTTATTCGCTGACGGCGTAAGCCAAAGCGCCAGAGACTCAGCTACAGTGGCCGCTGTGCGTGATACGCACAGCGGCTTTTTTTCGTCTGGAGACAGTGGATTGTCGAGCGCGCCCCAATCAGTAGAGCCACCCAATCGCTGGCAGGACATCCTCGCCGGTCTATCGATTGCCGGCCTGCTATTACCCGAAGCGGTCGCCTATTCGACCATCGCCGCACTGGCGCCCCAGGCCGGGGTGATTGCGCTGTTTGCCGGGTTGCTGTGCTATGGGTTGTTTGGCACCAGCCGCTTTGCCATTGTCTCGGCCACGTCTTCGTCAGCAGCGGTGCTGGCGGCGGCCACCGCGACCATGGCCAATGGCGACCCGCAGTTACGCGCGACGCTGGCGGTCGGGTTGGTGCTGGTCACCGGTGGGCTGTTCTTGCTGGCGGGGATCTTTCGTTTCGGCAGCGTCACTGCGTTTATCGCCAAACCAGTACTGCGCGGCTTCGCTTTCGGCCTCGCGCTGACCATCATCCTCAAGCAGGTCGCCAGCGTGGTCGGCGTGCACCTGACCGATGCCAATCTGGTGCGCTTCGCCCCGCAACTGCTCGAACAACTGCCGCAGTGGAACTGGCCGGCGGCGGCCGTCGCAGCGGTGGCGCTGGTGCTGTTGGGACTGTTCTCGCGCTTTCCACGGGTACCTGGCGGTTTGCTGGTGGTGGTGATCGGCATCGTCGCCGGGCAATGGCTGAACCTGCCGGCTCATGGCGTGAGCATGATCGGTTTGATCGACCTGAGCCTGGAGGTGCCGAGCCTGCCGGTGCTGCCGTTTGCCGACTGGCTGCGGCTGGGGGAGGTGGGGTTTGCGCTGGTGATGATTCTGTACGCCGAGTCGTACGGCTCGATCAGTTCGTTCGCCCTCAAGCACGGTGATCGTGTGACCTCCAACCGCGATCTGCTGACGCTCGGCGCAGCGAACTTGTTGGCCGGATTGTTCCATGGCATGCCGGCGGGGGCCGGGTATTCGGCAACGTCGGCGAACGAGGCCGCTGGCGCGACTTCTCGCTGGGCCGGTGGGGTGGCGGCGCTGGTGGTGCTGGTGATCGTGCTGACGGTGCTGCCGTGGATCGCCCTGACACCGGAGCCGATTCTGGCGGCCATCGTGGTTCATGCGCTGGCGCGGGGCTTGAGTCTGCAGCCGCTGGGGCGCTATTTCGTCTGGCGCCGGGATCGGCTGCTGGTGCTGTGCGCGGTGGGGGCGGTGCTGGTACTGGGCATTCTCGACGGCTTGCTGGTGTCGGTGGCCATCAGCGTGTTGCTGATGCTCAAACAGATGTCGGCGGCGGACATTCAGGTGCTCGGGCGCATTGATGGCGGGCATGATTTTGTCGACCTGCAGCGTCACCCAACGGCGGTGACTGAGCCGGGAGTGCTGATTGTGCGGCCAAGTGAGGCGTTGTTCTTTGCTAACGTCGAGCGAGTTCTTGGTGCAGCTTTGCACTTGATTCGTCATTCGGACGTGGCGCTGCACACGGTGATTCTCAGTCTGGAGGAAACCCCGGATCTGGACGGCACCAGCATTGAGGCGATCCAGGAGTTCTTCCTGCGGGTGCATCAGGAGGGCAAGCGCCTGATTCTGGCGCGACTCAAGCATGAGGCGCTGGCCGTGTTGGAGGCGTTGCCGGAGGTAACGGCCAACGGGGTGATACTCAGCGGGCTGAGCGTCGATGGTGCGGTGCAGCAGGCCTTGAAGCCTGCTCCCACAGGTCCCCAGACATAAAAAAACGCCGCGCATCTCACGATGGGCGGCGTTTTCTATTGCTTTGTAACGTTAGGCTTGAACGACTGGAATCTTGGCGTTCGCAGCAGCTTCACGGAACTCGGCGATCTGGTCGAAGGACAGGTAGCGGTAGACATCGGCCGCCATGCTGTCGATCTTGCCAGCGTATTCCATGTACTCCTCGACGGTCGGCAGGCGACCCAGGATCGAAGCCACGGACGCCAGCTCGGCCGAAGCCAGGTAGACGTTCGCGCCGTCGCCCAGACGGTTCGGGAAGTTACGGGTCGAAGTCGAGACCACGGTGCTGTTCGGCTCAACGCGTGCCTGGTTACCCATGCACAGCGAGCAGCCTGGCATTTCCATGCGTGCGCCGGCCTTGCCGTAGATGCCGTAGTAGCCTTCTTCGGTCAGTTGGTGAGCGTCCATCTTGGTCGGCGGCGACAGCCACAGACGGGTAGGCAGCTGACCCTTGACCTGATCCAGCAGTTTACCGGCAGCGCGGAAGTGACCGATGTTGGTCATGCACGAACCGATGAACACTTCGTCGATCTTCTCGCCAGCCACGCTGGACAGCAGACGGGCGTCGTCCGGATCGTTCGGCGCGCACAGTACCGGCTCGTTGATGTCGGCCAGATCGATTTCGATGACTTCGGCGTATTCGGCGTCGGCATCGGCTTCCATCAGCTCAGGGTTGGCGATCCAGGCTTCCATCGCTTGCGCGCGACGTTCCAGGGTACGCGCATCGCCGTAGCCTTCGCCGATCATCCAGCGCAGCAGGGTGATGTTGGACTGCAGGTACTCGGTGATCGACTCTTTCGACAGCTTGATGGTGCAACCGGCAGCCGAACGTTCGGCCGAGGCGTCGGACAGTTCGAACGCCTGTTCCAGGGTTAGACCTTCCAGGCCTTCGATCTCCAGGATGCGGCCGGAGAAGGCGTTTTTCTTGCCTTTCTTCTCGACGGTCAGCAGACCGTTCTGGATGGCGAAGTAAGGAATGGCATGAACCAGGTCACGCAGGGTGATGCCAGGTTTCATTTTGCCTTTGAAGCGCACCAGGATCGATTCCGGCATGTCCAGCGGCATGACGCCGGTGGCAGCGGCGAACGCGACCAGACCGGAACCGGCCGGGAACGAGATGCCCATCGGGAAGCGGGTGTGCGAGTCACCACCGGTACCTACGGTGTCCGGCAGCAGCATGCGGTTCAGCCACGAGTGGATGATGCCATCGCCCGGACGCAGGGAAACGCCGCCGCGGGTCATGATGAAGTCAGGCAGGGTGTGGTGGGTGGTCACGTCGATCGGCTTCGGATACGCCGCGGTGTGGCAGAAGGACTGCATCACCAGGTCAGCGGAGAAGCCCAGGCACGCCAGGTCTTTCAGTTCGTCACGGGTCATCGGACCGGTGGTGTCCTGAGAGCCGACGGTGGTCATTTTCGGTTCGCAGTAGGTGCCAGGACGAACGCCTTTGCCTTCTGCCAGACCGCACGCCTTGCCGACCATTTTCTGCGCCAGGGTGAAGCCCTTGGTGCTTTCAGCCGGTGCTTCCGGCTTCTTGAACAGATCGAATGCCGGCAGACCCAGTTCGGCACGAGCCTTCTCGGTCAGGCCACGGCCGATGATCAGCGGAATACGACCGCCGGCACGGACTTCGTCCAGCAGCACAGGGGTCTTCATTTCGAAGGTGGTGATGACTTCGTCGGTACCGTGCTTGCAGACTTTGCCAGCGTGCGGGTACAGGTCGATCACGTCGCCCATGTTCATGTTCGACACGTCGAACTCGATTGGCAGTGCGCCGGCATCTTCCATGGTGTTGTAGAAGATCGGAGCGATTTTGCTGCCGAAGCAGAAACCGCCAGCGCGCTTGTTCGGCACGTAAGGGATGTCGTCGCCGAAGAACCACAGCACCGAGTTGGTCGCCGATTTACGCGAGGAACCGGTACCGACCACGTCACCGACGTAGGCGATCGGGAAGCCTTGACCGCGCATTTCTTCGATCTGCTTCATCGGGCCGGTCTTGCCTTGCTCGTCCGGAACGATGCCGTCACGGGCCATTTTCAGCATGGCCAGGGCGTGCAGCGGGATGTCAGGACGCGACCAGGCGTCTGGTGCAGGCGACAGGTCGTCGGTGTTGGTTTCGCCGGTGACCTTGAATACGCGCAGGCTGATCTTGTCGGCCAGGACAGGACGCTTCTTGAACCACTCGCCGTCAGCCCAGGATTGCAGCACGGCCTTGGCGTGAACGTTGCCGTTCTTGGCTTTTTCAGCCACGTCGTGGAAGGCATCGAACATCAGCAGGGTGTGCTTGAGTTCTTCGGCAGCCACTGGCGCCAGCTCGGCGTTGTCCAGCAGTTCAACCAGAGTCACGATGTTGTAGCCGCCCTGCATGGTGCCGAGCAGTTCTACAGCGCGCTTCTTGTCCAGCAGAGGGGAGGTGACTTCGCCTTTGGCCAGGGCCGACAGGAAACCGGCTTTGACGTAAGCGGCTTCGTCCACTCCTGGTGGTACGCGATTGGTGATCAGGTCAACGAGGAAAGCTTCTTCGCCAGCCGGAGGATTCTTCAGCAGCTCGACCAGGCCTGCAGTTTGTTCGGCGTTAAGCGGCTGGGGAACGATACCCAGGGCTGCACGCTCTTCGATATGTTTGCGGTAGGCTTCAAGCACAGTTATTACCCTCATCAGTGGTCCCAAATGGGTGTCCGGGACGCTCATCCCGAAATTGCCGTACTCATGCACCGCACGACGTTGTGGGTCGTTTGGCCAGAATTACCGGCAATTCCTTACAGAAGCTGCTTTCAAAGTTTTACGCCTGCAGAACGGGGAGCTGATGAGGGTTGGCGTTGGGCTTTTCCCCGCTGGAAAAACCCTTCGCCAACACCGCTCTGAAGGAACGACTGTGCTCGTGACGCTTTGAAAACAGCTTCTAACGGACATTGGCGCCTTAAAAGGCTGGCTGATTCTACGGCAAAAAAAATTTAAAGGTAAGTCGCGCTCTATTGGACTTTGGTGGCGTTGTGCGCGGGCGAGGCAAACCGCGAGCCAGCGCTTGCCCCTGACGTTTGAGGGGTGATCAATGCCCGACAAAGGGCTAACATGCCGGCCTGTTCCGCGTTTCAGTGTTTTGCCAATTTATGCCCAATCAGACCATCAAGACCCCCTGCGTCGGCCTCTGCTCCACTGTTTACGGAGATCTGGTGTGCCGTGGCTGCAAGCGTTTCCACCACGAAGTGATCCACTGGAATGGTTACGGCGAGGAGGAAAAGCGTGCGGTGTGGTTGCGTCTGGAGCAATTGCTGTCACAAGTGATGGCGAGCAAGGTCGAGATCTTCGATCCGGCGCGCCTTCGCCAACAGCTGGAGCAGCGCAAGATCCGCTTCGTGCCGCATCAGTCGGAATATTGCTGGGCCTATCAGCTGATTGCGCGCGGGGCGCGGGTGATCATTAATCTGGAAGCCTACGGGATGGTGTTGCTGCCGGAGTTCCGCGACTGGAACCTGCCGGAGTTGCGCGATGCCATTGATCGGGAATTTTTCCTGCTGTCGGAAGCGCATTATCAGCGCTACATCGCCCCTGGCTTCCTGAAAGACGCCTTCGGCGCCTGAAGATCAAAAGCTTCGCGAGCAAGCCCGCTCCCACAGGAGATTGCATTCCAATTGTGGGAGCGAGCCTGCTCGCGAAGGCGCCGGTTCAGGCACCGTAATCCTCAGTGCTTCACCGCCAACTCCACCAGATGATCCTCAACCTCCTGCGGCTTGAGCACCAGCACGTCGCTTTCCAGTGCATCCAGCACCACTTCGGCGGTATTGCCGATCAGTGCGCCCGACAACCCGGTCCGCGCCACGGTGCCGATCACGGTCACTGCCGCTTGCAGTTTGTGCGCCATGAACGGAATCAGCACATCCGCCGGGCCTTCCTCGATGTGCAGGTGTTCGTCGTCCACATCGAACTCGGCCTGAAACGCCTTGCACTGTTCGCGGTATTTCGCCTCGATGGTTTCCTTGAGTTGAAAGGTCGGATCCGCTGCCGAGAGCATGGGTGACGGATGCGCCGTGATCACATGCAGATGCGCCTTGGCGAGGCTGGCAATGTCGTAGCCGTGATCAATGATCGTGGTGTGCAAATGCCGGTGTTCGCCATCGGCATTGCCCACGTCCACGGCCGCAAGAATCACCCGGTCTTTCCAGGAAGTGGATGTTTTTACCAATAGCACCGGGGTCGGGCAGTGGCGCAGCAGTTTCCAGTCCGCCGGCGTCAGCAGAGCCTTTTTCAGCGCACTGTCGGGATAGTGCTGCTTGAACACCAGTCCGCAGCCTTCGGCCTGCTGCACATCGATGATGGTTTCATGCAGGCTCTCGTTCCACGCCTGTTCGGTGGTCGCGCTGTAGCCATCCGCCAGCAGCGCGGCTTTGAGCACGCCGAGCATGCCGGCGTGGTCGTGCTTGCGGTCGCACACCAGCAGGTGCAGATGGGCCTGGGTCACGCCGGCGATCAGCTTGGCGCGCTTGAGCGCCAGGCTTTCCGAATGTTCGGGTTCGATGACCACCAGAATGCTGCGAATGGCTTGCATGAGCGGAGTCTCCAGCAAAGAAAAGGCACGGCGTTGCACAACTATAGTTGCTGCTCATGCGCCTGCGACTTGATACATATCAACGCCTGCGACTGGTGGTCTGCGGGCAGGCCGGTATAATCGGCGGCCTTTGCTCGTACACTTTTTACCGTGAGCCCCATGATCCTTCCCGAAATCCACGAATTCCTTGGCTGCCGCACGCCCGACGCCTGGGTCCAGGCGGCACTGGCCGATCAGGAAACCCTGCTGATCGACCACAAGAACTGCGAGTTCAAGGCCGCCAGTACCGCGTTGAGCCTGATTGCCAAGTACCATTCCCACGTCGACCTGATCAACATGATGTCGCGTCTGGCCCGGGAAGAACTGGTGCACCACGAACAAGTCATGCGCATCATGAAACGCCGCAAGATCGAGCTGCGCCAGTTGCATGCCGGGCGTTACGCCTCGGGCCTGCGCAAAGTGGTGCGCAGCCATGAGCCGGTGAAACTGGTGGATACCCTGGTGGTCGGCGCATTTATCGAAGCGCGCAGTTGCGAGCGTTTCGAAGCGCTGGTGCCGCATCTGGACGAAGAACTCGGCAAGTTCTATTTCGGTCTGCTGAAAAGCGAGGCGCGGCACTTTCAGGGTTATCTGAAACTGGCTTACCAGTACGGCGACGCGAAGGACATCGCTCAGGTGATCGACAAGGTCCGCGCTGCCGAGCAGGAGCTGATCGAGTCGCCGGACGAAGAGTTCCGCTTCCACAGTGGTGTGCCGGCCGCGGCCTGAAACACAAACTGTTAAAAACTCTTAAGAGTATGAAATATCACCGAAAACCGGCCCCTGCGGCCGGTTTTTGCTGCCCGAAACAACGCCTCGCCGACGAATCCCGCCATACTATCGCCCACTTCACACATGGGTTGGCAGACGGTCGTTATGGATAACCTGGGTTTTGGCAAAGTCCTGCTGGTCGAAGACGATGAGCGTCTGGCCACGTTGATTGCGCACTTTCTCGAACAACATGGCTACGAGGTGCGCGCGGTGCATCGCGGTGATCTGGCAGTGGCCGCGTTTCTCGAGTTCCAGCCCAAAGTGGTGGTGCTCGACCTGATGCTGCCGGGGCAGAGCGGCCTGCACGTGTGCCGGGAAATCCGCAGCGTGTCGGACACGCCAATTGTCATCCTTACCGCCAAGGAAGACGACCTCGACCATATTCTCGGCCTGGAATCCGGCGCCGACGACTACGTGATCAAACCGATCAAACCGCCGGTACTGCTCGCTCGGCTGCGCGCCTTGCAGCGGCGGCAGATGCCGGAAGCTGGCGTGGTCAGTGCGCTGGAGTTCGGGCGCTTGAGCATCGATCGCAGCTGTCGCGAAGTGCGTCTGGCCGGCGAGATCATCGAAATGACCACCATGGAATTCGAGCTGCTGTGGTTGCTGGCCAGCGCCGCCGGCAAGACCCTGTCCCGCGATGACATCCTCAATCGCATGCGCGGTATCGCTTTTGACGGGCTCAACCGCAGCGTCGACGTGTACATCAGCAAGTTGCGCAACAAACTCAAGGACAATCCCCGCGAACCGGTGTGCATCAAGACCGTGTGGGGCAAGGGGTATCTGTTCAATCCGTTCGCGTGGGAGCTGTAGATGCTGCGGTTATTCCTCGGGCTGTTTCTGGTGATGACGGTGGGCCTGGTCCTGGCCCTGCAAACTGTCGAGCGTACGTTCGATGCCTTGCTCGACTATCAGATGCAGGACTACAACCGCGAGGCGGTGCGTGGTCAGGCCTGGACGCTGGGGGAGTTGCTGCGCAACCTCGACGGCCCGGCCCGTGAAAAACAATTGCAGGCCCTGCGCCCGCACTATGGCCTGGGGTTGACCTTGGTCGACGCCGATCAACTGGCGCTCAGCGACGAGGAAAAAGCCGAGCTTGCTCAAGGCTTGCTGGTGATCCGCGACAAATACACCCAATACATTTCAGCCATCGACGGCGGCTCGCAACTGCTCAGCATTCGCTTGCCCGCCGAACCCAGCCTGATGCCGTTCTACATTGCCGGTGCCTACTTGATGATCGCCGTGCTGATCGGCTGTGTGTTGTTTTTCTGGGTGCGTCCGCACTGGCGCGATCTGGAAAAACTCCGTCTGGCCGCCGAGCGCTTTGGCGACAACGACCTGTCGGTGCGCATTCAACTGTCCAAGCGCTCGAACATTCGCGATCTGGCTGAACACTTCAACCTGATGGCGGCGCGCATCGAGAGTTTGATCGCCAATCAGCGTGAGCTGACCAACGCGGTTTCCCACGAACTGCGCACGCCGATTGCGCGATTGTCGTTCGAACTCGACCAGCTCAAGCAGCAACCGGACGCCAGCCAGAACCGCGAACTGATCGCCGACATGTACGCCGACCTTGGCGAGCTGGAAGAAATGGTCTCCGAGCTGCTGACCTACGCCAGCCTCGAACGTGGCGCGACGGTGATCAAGTGCGAAAACATTCAAGCGGCCAACTGGCTCGACAGCGTGGTCGGCAGCGTGGCGCTGGAGGCGGAAGCGGCGGGGGTGCAGTTGCTGATTGGTGACTGCCTGCTCGACACCGTACGCATCGAGCCGCGCTTTATGGCGCGCGCAGTGATCAATCTGCTGCGCAACGCCATTCGTTATGCCGAGCGCCGTGTCGAAGTGACGCTGGTGCGCAGCGGCGATTACTACGAAGTGCGGGTCAACGACGACGGTCCGGGTGTGCCGGTGGAAGGTCGGGAGAAAATCTTCGAGCCGTTCTCGCGGCTGGATGCCAGTCGCGACCGTCGTACCGGTGGCTTTGGGCTGGGTCTGGCATTGGTGCGGCGGGTGTCGCAGTCTCATGGCGGGCAGGTCGAGGTCGGGGAATCGGTGTGGGGTGGGGCGTCGTTCCGGATGACCTGGGCGCATCTGGACTGATTTGTGTAGACAGGTTGGGCCCTATCGCGAGCAGGCTCACTCCTACATTTGGAATGCATTCCCTTGTAGGAGTGAGCCTGCTCGCGATAGAGCCATCAATCACAACACAACCCCCTGCTCATTTGACCAACCCCAACCGCTCATGCCACTGCGCAATCGACTCCTCGGGATATACCGCAAACTGCTTGTCCTTGGGTTTCGCATCCACCTCGACCCAGGGCGCCTTCGACCCCAGCATCAAATGTGTGTGCTGCGGCGGCACCGGCAGTGGCGTATCGATGGCCGAGGCGAATGGATGAATCAACTCCGGCCATTCCGGGCTGAACAGCCACAAGCCGCTGCCGCACTGTGAGCAGAAATGCCGCTCGGCGGTGCTGCGATGGGCACGTTTTTCACCTGCTTCCTTCATCTTCGCGTGGTAGATGCTGATGTGCTTGCGCCCCTGAATCTTGAGGCTGGCCGCATCGCCACCGAGATTGATTGCATAGCCGCCACCGCCCTGAGTCTTGCGGCAGATCGAGCAGTAGCAGCGTTGATAGGGGTAGGGATGGGCGCTGGTCAGGCTGAAAGTGACGGCGCCGCAATGGCAGGAGCCTTCGAGGTGCATGAGGGGCCTCCGGTTGGCTGAAGGGGTGCGGTTGAGCCTAGAAGATTTGTGGCGATCATGCAGACGCTTTCGCGAGCAGGCTCGCTCCCACAGGGAAGCGCGTTCGAGAATGTGGGAGCGAGCCTGCTCGCGAAGAACGATAGCTCTGTCGCACTGGACGCCCACCGCCAGCCCGGTCAGCATGTCCCAAAAAAAGGCACTCCAACCCATGCGAAGACTCCCCTCACTGGCGGCCCTGCGAACCTTCGAATGCGCCGCCCGCCACGCGCATTTCGGCCGGGCTGCCGCCGAGTTGTGCGTCACCGACAGCGCGGTCAGCCACCAGATCCGGCAGCTCGAAGAGCAGCTCGGCGTCTCGCTGTTCATTCGCGAAGGCCGGCAGATCCGCCCGACCATCGCCGCCGGACGCCTGATGCAGAGCCTGCAGCAGGCCTTCGAACTGATCGGCGAGGCCTGTGATGAACTGCGCGATCCTTCCTCGCTGGCGGTGTTGCGCCTGGCGGTTACCGCCGAGCTGGCGCAAAAGTGGCTGATGAACCGCCTCACCGATTTCTACGTGCGCTATCCGCACATCACCCTGCATCTCTACGAACAGCCGATCGACGCCAGCGCGCCGGGCGAAGACATCGACCTGGCGATCACCTACGGCACCGGCCCGGTGGACAGCAGCGCCTACTTCGTACGGCCGTTGCCTGCGCTGCAATTCTTCCCGGTATGCAGCCCGGGGCTGTTCAACCAGGGCACCCTGAAAACCCCGAAAGACCTGGCGCGCCACTGCCTGCTGCACGACGATCAGGACGGCAAGACCTGGACCGCATGGCTGACCAGTCACGCCGGCGATCTGCGCCCGCAGCGCCAGTTGTATTTCGCCCATGCCGGTCTGGCGCTGGAAGCGGCGGCGCAGGGGCAGGGCGTGGCGATGGGCGACAACCTCACCGCGCAGGAGGACTTGCTGAGCGGGCGGCTGGTGCGGCCATTCACCTCGAGCATGACCGCGCTCGGCCAATACGCGCTGGTCTGCGAACGGCTGCGCCTGGAGCGGCCGGCGGTGGCGCAGATGCTTGAATGGTTCAACGATCAACTGGCCGATTGATGAGTTGAATTCAACTGTTCCGCAATATTCATCGTTGGCGGGCCAGCCGCCCGCGATCGTAGCCTGTGGTCATTCCCAACCCCAAGACGAGGTTTGACCATGGCACGTTTGCTCGACTCCACCCCCAAGCGCGACGGCTTCCGTCTGCCCGGCGAATTTGAAGCCAAGTCCGGCTGCTGGCTCGGCTGGCCGGAGCGCACCGACGTATGGCGCAACGGCGCGAAACCGGCGCAGAAAGTCTGGGTGCAGATCGTCACCGCCATCTCCCACAGCGAACCGGTCACCGTCTGCGCCTCCGCCGCGCAATTCGCCACCGCCCGCCGCCAGTTGCCGCCGCAAGTGCGCGTGGTCGAGATGACCTGCAACGACACCTGGTTCCGCGACAGCGGCCCGTGCTTCGTGGTCAACGACCAGAGCGGCGAAGTGCGCGGCGTCGACTTCGAATTCAACGCCTATGGCGGCCTCGACGGCGGGCTGTACTACCCGTGGGACAAGGACGACCAGATCGCCAGCAAGATCCTCGAAGTCGAACGTTTCGACCGTTACCGCGCACCGCTGATAGCCGAACTCGGCGGCATCCAGAGTGACGGCCAGGGCAGCATCCTCACCACCGAACAGTGCCTGCTCAACCGCAATCGCAACCAGCATCTGGGCAAGGACGAGGTCACTCGGCGCCTGACCGATTACCTCGGCGCCGAACAAGTGATCTGGTTGCCACGTGGCTGCAAGTTCGACGAAACCGATGGCCATGTCGATGACCTCGCGTGCTTCGTGCGTCCCGGCGAAGTGGTGCTGCAATGGACCGACAACCGCGACGACCCACAATGGGAAATCTATCAAGAGGCCTACGACATCCTGCGTAGCACCCGCGACAGCCGTGGTCGCGAGTTGATCGTGCACAAGCTGCCGCAACCGGACGTGCTGGAGTGGACCGCCGAAGAAGCCGAAGGCCTCGATCAGCAGGACAGTACCCACACCCGTCAGGCCGGCACCCGAATCTGCGCGTCGTATATCAACTACTACGCCGGCAACAGCTCGATCGTGGTGCCGCTGTTCGGTGATCGCAACGATCAGGTGGCGCTGGCGACCCTCGCCGAACTGTTCCCGCAGCACAAGATTGTCGGCATCGAGAATTCCCGGGAAATCCTCCTCGGTGGCGGCAACGTCGCGTGCATCACCATGCCGCAATACGCCGGCCAGAAAAAAGGAGCCTGACCATGGGCCTGCACAAACTGAGTAAAGCGTTATTGCTGGTGCTTGCACCCCTGTGTGTGCAGGCTGCCGAAACGGCGAAACCGGTGGTCAATCTGTACATCTGGGGCGAGTACCTGGCCCCGGATACCCTGAAGAATTTCGAGGCGAAAACCGGGATTCAGGTGGTCGCCGATCACTTCGATTCGCTGGAAACCGTAGAGACCAAACTGCTCACCGGGCGCAGCGGGTATGACCTGGTACTGACCGCCGGGCAACACCTGTCGCGAGCCATCGAGAGCGGTGCGATCCAGCCGCTGGACAAGGCGCGGGTGCCGCACTTTGCCGGGGTTGGCGAGGAGTTCCGCCAGCACATGGCGGTGTTCGATCCGGGCAACCGTTACGCCGGGATTTATGCCTGGGGTACCACCGGCGTGGGTTATCAGGAACAGGCGATCAAGCGGCGTCTGCCAAACGCGCCGACCGACAGTTGGGCGATGCTGTTCGACCCGGCGGTGGTGGCGAAATTTGCCGACTGTGGCGTGAGTCTGCTCAACGATCCGAACGAAGTGTTCGCGGCGGTCATGAAGTACCTGGGCCTGGACATCAACCGCCAGAACCTCGATGACTTGAAACTCGCCGAGCAGCAACTGGCGAAGATCCGCCCGTACATTCGCTACTTCGACAACGATCTGAACATTAGCGACCTGGCCAACGGCAACACCTGCGTGGCGATGTCGTGGAATGGCAACGTGGCGATTGCGGCGGGGCAGGCGCAAGCGGCGAGCAAACCGTTCCAGCTCAGTTACCGCATCCCCAAAGAAGGCACGTTGATCTGGTTTGACGCCATGGTCATTCCCAAGGATGCGCCGCATCCACAGGCCGGGCTGGCATTGATGGATTATCTGATGACGCCTGAGGTGATCGCGCCGATCACCGACACCATCCACTACGCCAATGCGATCACGGCGGCGGATAGTCTGGTGGATGCGTCGATCCGTAATGATCCGGGGACGTACCCGTCGGAGGCGGTGCGGGCTTCGCTGTACAGCAAGAATGACAATGGCAAGGCGTTCAATCGGGCTTTGATTCGGGCGTTCAGCAAGTTGAAGTCAGGTCTTTGATTTGAGGTTGAGTCGACGGGCGCCTTCGCGAGCAAGCCCGCTCCCACATTTTGAAATGCGTTCCTCTGTGGGAGCGGGCTTGCTCGCGAAGAACGATAACGCGGTCTAGACCTTGGCAACGCGCCACAAATACCAAGCTGCCACCGTCCGATACGGACTCCACGCCAAGCCGATCTCGATCATCTGCCTGCGCGTCGGCTGTACCTCCAGCGCCTTCAATCGGCGATAGCCCTCGCGCACGCCAAAATCATCCGCCGGCAGAATATCCATGCGCTCCAGGCTGTAAATCAGCAGCATCTCCACGGTCCAGCGGCCAACCCCGCGCAGGCTGACAAGGCGTTCGATCAGCGCTTCATCCTCCATTGCCAGCGCGGTGGGATAATCCGGCACCACACCGTCCAGCGTTGCCCGGGCGATGCCCTGAATGGTCGCAATCTTGCCCGCCGAAAAACCGCAGCCGCGCAGTTGATCGAAGTCGGTCGCGAGAATCTGTTCAGGCCGGGGAAACGTCTGCCCCGGAAACAGCGCCACCAGACGCCCGACAATTGCATCCCCAGCCTTGGCGTGCAGTTGCTGATAAGCAATTGCCCGCACCAGCGATTCGTAAGGGTCACGCGCCGGGTGCGGTTGATGCAGGCACTGGCCGACGGCTGCAACGTGGCGCTGCCAGTCCTCGTCGAGCGCGGCCAGAAATTCGCTGGCCGCCTGATAACGATCCGGCATGCTATTTCAGCAGTCCGTTGACTTCGCCGTAGGTCAGCGCCTTCAGATCATGGGTGTCGAGCTTGCCGCTGGCGAGGAAGCTTTTCACCAGCGAACCCATCGCGCCGTAGAGGAACTCGGCGATCCCGGACCCGGCGCTCAAGCGCCGCACGCCCAGAGCTTGCAGCTCGGTCGGCGACGGCAGGCAGGCGAAGCCGAGCACGTTCACCGGCAGTGACGTGCCCTTGCAGATTGCCTCGATTTCATAAGCGGCGGTCACGCCAGCGGCAAACAAGCCATCGGCCCCGGCGGCCTGGTACAACGCTGAACGGTGCAGGGTTTCGGCGACGCGATCCTCGGCCGGTACCAGGCCCTTGAGGTAGACGTCAGTGCGTGCGTTGATGAACAGCTTCACACCACGCTTCTGAGCGATCTGCCGTGCTACTTCGATCTTGCGCGCCAACAGTTCCGGGGCGCCGCTGCCGTCCTCGATATTGATCCCGACCGCACCGGCGGCAAGCACCGCGTCGATCACTTCGGCCACGCGCTCGAGGTCATCGGAATAACCCGCCTCGATGTCCACGCTCAGCGGCACCTGGATCACCCGCGCGATGGATTCCACGGTTGAAATCAGCCGTTCGAGGGGCAGGGTGTTGCCGTCTGGATAGCCATGCGCCCAAGCGACTGCCGCGCTGCTGGTGGCGACCGCTTGCCCGCCCGCATGCTCGACCAGCCGCGCACCGGTGGCGTCGGCGACGTTGGTCAGGATCAGCAGACCTTCCTGGTGTAACTGGTGGAACCGAGTGTCGAGCGCGTTCATCGAAATCCCTTCTTGTAAGTGGAGCGAAGTGTCAGAAAGCCAGTGGTTGCGTGAGCTGCACCGCAGCGTTTTCTAGCCTCAGCAAAAACGCCTTGCGCGGCTGTCCACCACCATAGCCGGTCAGCGAACCGTCCGCACCGATCACCCGATGGCACGGAACCACGATCGACAGCCGATTGTGCCCATTGGCCAAACCTACCGCGCGACTGGCGCCGGGTTTGCCCAGGCGTGAGGCGATGGCGCCGTAGGTGCTGGTCTGGCCATAAGGAATTTGCAGCAGTTGCTCCCAGACTTGCCGGTCGAACGCGCTGCCGGGCAGATGCAGCGGGACGCTGAATGCACTGCGCGTCCCGGCAAAATATTCGTTGAGTTGCTCTTCGATCTGCCTCAAAGGCGCGTTGTGTCCCGGGGCGACCACGTAGCCATGACGGGTTTGCAGCTCTTCGACTTCGCGGGTCAGCGCCGGGCGATCGAGAAACTCCAGCAACACCAGTCCGCGACGTTCGGCCATGGCGATCATCGGCCCCAGCGGCGTGGTCAGGCGGGTGAACAGCAACGGTTCACTGTTGGCCGCGCGGCCCGGGGTGATGTGGAACGACTTCTGGAACGCATCGCGAAAACCGCTGAGCGATTCGTAGCCGGAATCGAACGCCGCATGATCAATCGAGGTACCTTGGCGAATGCCGCCCAGTGCCATGCCGAGCCGGCGCGTGCGCAGCCACGCATGAAAGGTCATGCCGAAATGCTGCTTGAACCAGCGCCGCAGCTTCAGCGGTTCGATGCCTTCGGCCAGCAGTTGCGCATCGCTCCAGCGCATTTCCGGGTCGGCATCGACGGCGGTGAGCAGGCGCTGCACCCAGTCGGGGGCGATGGCTGCGGCGTCCAGCGGCTTGCAGCGCAGGCAGGCGCGATAACCGGCGCTCAAGCACTCATCGGCATGGGCGAAGAATTCGACGTTCTCCGGTTTCGGCTTGCGCGCCGTGCAGCTGGGGCGGCAGAAGATCCCGGTGGTTTTCACGGCCGTGAAGAACACCCCTTCGTAGGCGGTGTCGCGTTCGAGCATGGCGCGAACCATCTCGGCGTGGGGCGGCAGGAGTGCGGTTTGTATGTTCATGGGCAGAGCTTAAATCCAGGATTTCGATGGCTCCACCGAAAAATCGACAGTGAATTTTTTCGATTCTGCACCACAATCAGCGGATCGCCGATTCGCTGGAGCCAACCATGCCACCGTTCATCATTCAACACATCGATCACATCGTCCTGCGTGTCGCCGATCTGCAACGCAGTATCGATTTCTACCGCCAGGTCTTCGGCGCCGAGGTGGTCAGGCACAACGAACCATTGGGTCTGGTGCACCTGCGCGCCGGCACCTCGATGATCGACCTCGTCGACTTGCAAGGCGAACTTGGCAAAAAGGGTGGCGGGGCGGCCGGCACCGAGCGGCGCAACGTCGATCACTTCTGCCTGCGTATCGAGCCCTTTGATGAACCGGCGTTGATCGAACACTTGCAGGCGCACGGTCTGACCGTGGAAAAAGCCGCTCGACGCTTCGGTGCCGAGGGCTACGGCCTGTCGTTGTATTGCTTTGACCCGGACGGCAATCAGGTCGAGCTCAAAGGCCCTTCCGAGGTTTAAGCGCGTTTCGTCATCAACAACACCGAAGCTGCCGCCGACAACAGCCCTGCGCAACAACGGTTGAAGATCCGTTTGCCGCGCGGCTCGGCGAACCAGCGGCGCATGTGCAGGCCCATCCACGCGTAGGCGCCGATGGCGATCCACTCCAGCAGCAGGAATAACGCGCCGAGCACGGCGAATTGCGCCGGCACCGGGCGGCCCGGGTCAACGAATTGCGGCAGAAACGCGGTGAACAGGAGGATTGCTTTCGGATTGCCCGCCGCCACCAGAAACTCCTGACGTGCCAGCCGCCAGAACCCCACCGACGCTCCTGCGACCTGCTGCTCGGCCTCGGGATTGGCCCGCCACAGTTGCCAGGCCAGGTACAGCAGATACGCCGCGCCAATGATCTTGATCGCATGGAACAGCCATTCCGAGGTCTGCAGCACCACCGACAATCCCGCGCCGGCGAGGGCAATCATTGCGGCGAATGCAACGATTCGCCCGATACCGGCGGCGCAGGCCCGACGATAGCCGTAGCGGGTGGCATTGCTCACCGACAGCAGGTTGTTCGGGCCGGGGGCCATGTTCAGGGCGAAACAGGCCGGGAGAAACAGCGAGAGCGTGGCGAGATCCATGGGCTTGGGCTCCGGAAACGATGGTGCTTTTTTATCACAGGCTGCGGGCGCCTTGACCCGTACAGTCACGTGGTGCTGTCGCGGTACAGCATCAGCAGCCCGTCCATCGAGTCGAACTTTTCCGGTTGGCCGAAACTCTCAAAGGTCTGAAGGCGATGGTTTCGTCAGAAAAATCTGTGCGCCAAGTCAGAAAAAGGCTTTTGCCGTGTAATATCCTTCCAAAGCTGCAAACACCCTGCCGGCCCCGAAGCGGCCCCACCAAGAGCGATCTACATGCAAGCAAAGGCCCGTGAAGTTTATGTGCCACCGGTGCTGCAAGATCTGCGAGCCGGCACTGCCGAACTGCACATCGCACTGGAAAAACGTCTTCCTTTTTTCTCCGATACCCTCGATTCCAACGCTTTTGTACGGCTGATGCAGGCCTACTACGGCTTTTATCGACCGCTGGAAAGCGCATTGCTCGACAGCGGCGCAATCCCGGTCGATTTCGATCTTGCGCCACGTCTCAAGGCGCCGACCCTGTTCAATGATCTGAGGGCCCAGGGTCTGTCGGTCGAGGCTATCGCCCGTTTGCCGCTGTGTCAGGCGCTGCCCGTGATCGACTCCAGCGCTGCCTGTCTGGGAGTGACGTACGTGCTGGAAGGGGCAACCCTCGGCGGGCAGATCCTGCGCCGCGAAATCGCCTCGCGGTTGAGCCTGAACGCCGACAATGGCGCGGCGTTCCTCGACATTTATGGCGCCGCCACTGGCCGCCGCTGGCGCGCTTTCATTGAATACCTGGGCAGTCGATCGCTGGATGCGAGCGAACGTGAAGCCGTGGTTGCGGCGGCCCGAACCACATTCAGTTGTTTCGAGCGCTGGCTCGAAAGCCGGGAGGTACTGGCATGAACCCGCAAGACCAAGAAGCTTTTGAAGAACTGCTGGCCAACTGTGCCGACGAACCGATCCGCTTTCCCGGGGCGATCCAGCCTCATGGCCTGTTGCTGACCCTGAGCGAGCCGACGCTGGAAATCATTCAGATCAGCGCCAATGTCGAGACCCTGCTGGCACGCCCGGCGCAGGAACTGATCGGCCAGCCGCTGCACGAATTGCTGGGTGAGACGCACGCGGCGGCCGTGCGCGAGGCGTTGCAACAACCGGTATTTGCCGATGCCGCACCGCTGCACTTTCGCCTCAACGGCACCGCGTTCGAAGGTCTGCTGCACCGTCATCAAGGCGTGTTGATTCTGGAACTGGAAATCCACGTCGAGAACTTCCAGCCGCGCAACGTCGCCGGCAACCAGACCCATCTGGGGCGCATGCTCCAGCGACTGCAAGCGGCCACTTCGCTGCAGGCGCTGTACGACATCAGCGTCAAGGAAATCCAGGCAATGACCGGTTACGATCGGGTGCTGATCTACCGCTTCGAGGAGGAGGGCCACGGTCAGGTGATCGCCGAGGCGTCCGACCCGTCAATGGAAGTGTTTAACGGCCTGTTTTTCCCGGCCTCGGACATCCCCGAGCAGGCGCGCGAGCTGTACCGCACCAACTGGCTGCGGATCATCCCGAATGCCGGTTACCAGCCGGTGCCGCTGGTGCCCAAGTTGCGCCCGGACACCCAGACCCCGCTGGACCTGAGTTTTGCCACTCTGCGTAGCGTCTCGCCGATTCATTGCCAGTACATGAAGAACATGGGCGTGCTGTCGTCGATGAGCATCTCGCTGCTCAAGGGCGACAAACTCTGGGGCCTGATCAGCTGCGGCAACCGCCAGCCGCTGCACGTGCCGCATGAACTGCGCAGCGCGTGCCAGACCATCGGTCAGGTGCTGTCGCTGCAGATCAGCGCGATGGAAGCGTTGGAAATCAGCCGCCAGCGCGAGGAGAAAGTCGAGGCGTTGGCGCTGCTCAATCAGGCCATGATCGACTCGCCGGAAAACGTCTTCGACGGTCTGGCGCAACAACCCCAAGTGCTTATGGCGCTGGCCGGGGCCGGGGGCATTGCGATCATCGAAGACAAGCAATTGCACCGTTATGGCAACTGCCCGGAGCCGGAAGACATTCGCGCCCTGCACAAGTGGTTGCAGAACACCGGCGAGCCGGTATTCGCCAGCCATCATCTGGCGAGCGTTTATCCGCCAGCCGCGCAGTTTCAGCAAGTGGCCAGCGGCGTGCTTGCCATGAGCCTGCCCAAACCGGTGGACAACGGGGTGCTGTGGTTCCGTCCCGAGGTCAAGGAAAACATCAACTGGAGCGGCGACCCGCGCAAACCGCTGGATCTGGAAAATTCCGACGCCGGCCTGCGTCTGCGTCCGCGTACTTCGTTCGAAATCTGGAAAGTCGAGATGGCCGGGATCTCCACCAAATGGAGTCATGGCGATCTGTTCGCGGCCAACGATTTGCGCCGTTCGGCACTGGAAAACGACCTGGCGCGACAGGTACGCCGCGAGCAGGAGGCGGTGTGCGCCCGTGATGAACTGGTGGCGGTGGTTTCCCATGACCTGCGCAACCCGATGACCGTGATTTCCATGCTCTGCGGCATGATGCAGAAGACCTTCAGTTCCGACGGCCCGCACACCTCGCGGCGCATCTCCACGGCTATCGACACCATGCAGCAGGCAGCTGGGCGGATGAACACGCTACTGGAAGATCTGCTCGACACCTCGAAGATCGACGCCGGGCGCTACACCATCGCCCCGCAGACCCTGGATGTCGGGCAGATGTTCGAGGAAACCCAGTCGCTGCTCGGGCCACTGGCGCTGGACAAGGACATCAATATCTCGTTCGAGGCCGATCCCGACCTGAAAATCCACGCCGACCCGGAGCGCCTGTTTCAGGTGCTGTCGAACCTGATCGGCAACGCGATCAAGTTCACCCCGCGCAAAGGTTCGGTGGGCGTGTTGGCCAAGTCTGACGGCAAAGAGATCGTGTTTACCGTGCGCGATACCGGCGAAGGCATTCCCAAGGAAAACCTGGCGCGGGTGTTTGACCGCTACTGGACGGTGAAGGAGGGTAACCCGACCGGAACCGGACTGGGCTTGTACATCACGCAGGGGATTGTTGAAGCCCACGGCGGGCGCATCGAGGCCAGCAGTGAGCCGGGTGAGGGCACGGAGTTTCGGTTTACCGTGCCGGCGATGCTCTCCGGGGAATGAAAAAATCCGTGCCACCTTAAACGGGGCACGGATTTTGAGTGGTTAGCCCAGATCGCTCAACGACATGAACACGTGTTTCGGCATCGGTACAAATCGATTGTTGCGCAGTTGGCTGATCGCATACACCGCGCTGGCGGTACGACCATTGCCGTCGCCGAAGCCTTGAAAACCGGCGATGGCCGCCAGCAAGTGTTTGTCGACATGCTCATGGGCGGCATCGAGCGTCTTCAGATGTTGTTCCAGCGAAGCATAACCGCTGATGCTGCCACCATATTTTGTTGGCTGTCCTACCTCGCGCACAGACTCCGCCAGTTGAGGCACCAGTCGAGCGTGGATCTCTTTGACCACGTTCGCATCGGTGAGCGATTTATTGTTGCTCGTATACTCGCGCAGGATCGCGACAATGTGCTCCAGTTCGTTGTCGGAGGACGAACCCTTGACCATCCAGGCTCCGGCTCTCTGCGCATTGTCGGTGAAACCCTGCGGGTTGAACGCCGTTTCGGGCATCACGTCGCTGTAGGGTGGCTTGCCCAGATCCGTCTTCAAGATGCTTTGCTGATGATTCTTCAGATAGATGACTTTCCTGGATTCAAGCTCGGCCATTGATCCAAGTATTTCCGAATAGTCACCAGCTTTTGTAGTGAACTTTGTGCCGTTGAACCGGGGGCCTCTGCTTTTGGTGAAGCTGATCAGTACGTCGTTCGCCGCGGCATGACCGATTAACGATTCCAGTTGCTGGAATCCCTTTGAGGACTGAGTCGCTTCCCTCGTTGCAGCGTTGAACAGATGCTGCAGTTCTGTCGCATTGCCGCCCTTGGGTATGGAAACAACGTCCTGGCTCAGGCGTGTGACGAGCTGTTCGACTGTTTCGAGTGCATCATCCTTGAACAATGCCCGTGCATGCGCCAGCGTCGGCAACGTCATGCGAATCTCCGCTGCAACCCCGGTCTTGCTCAGGGCCTTGACCAGGTCGTACGAGCCGCTGCTGGTACTGCTCAGCGCTCGAAGTTGTCCGGCTCCGGCCCGGATGACGGTATGGCCGAAATGGCTGAGTTTCATCACGCCTTTGCCGACCAGTCTGGCGCCACCGTAAACCAGCTTCGGAACGCCATCGAGCGGATTGAACACCGACAGCGCTACGCTTGCGCCGACCTTGCTCAGGCTTAACAGTCTTGTACTGCTGCCCAGCGCCTTGCTGAACGGCCCCAGCGCTCCGGCAAAGACGAAGAGGATCGCGGTCAGGTCCATCACACAGCTGAATATGGCGCCGCTGCGAAGATCCGGGTCACTGGAGGACAGGCCCCTGATGCACTGGCGGAACGGGATGACGATGTCGAGAATGGTTTCGGTGACGTTGTCCCAGTCATCATGTTTCTTCTCCAGGGCGGGTCTGTCGTAACTGATTGCATAAAACTGATCGTAATGGGTCGGGGGATTATGTTCGGCAATGATTTCGCCGATCTTGTCGAAACGTTCCGAGTTGAAACTGTGCATAGGGCTACGCGTAAGGGGTAGCGCGTCGTCAGGTTCATCGAATTCGGCAAAGCGTTCGAGAATGATGCCCGGCCTGTCTCGCAGCTCCTCGCTCAAGGGGGGCTGGCCTTCGAAGTAGGCGGTTTTCTCGAATCGCGCATGAAGATACGTCAGCGACTTGAAGTCTTTGTCGCCGTTCGGTCCCTCGGTAAACCATCCGATCTCATCGAGTGTCTGGCCGCGGATGTAGGCTTCAGCAAGAGCCGGATTATTGCGGCAAATGCCTTGCAGGGGGAATATTTCAAAACAGTAGAACTGCAATCCATACTTGCAAAACAGCATGTTGCCGAAGTGCGCTGTCTTACGTGGATCAAACGGCACAAAGCTGCTGTTTATCGGGGTTTGTATGGAGAAATCGCGAACGGTGAATATGGCCACCTTGCCGAATTCAAGTGCCATCCGTTCTTCCAGTGACAATCGTGAAAGTGTCAGACGCACAGTGGTATTGATGGCTGTTTTGTATTGCTTGAAGTGTTCTTTTACTTTTGCCTCGTAAATGTCGTTGATTGGTTCGAGTGTCAGCAGATCCGGATACGCCTTGTAGATACTTGTGCCGGATTGCCTGTCATAGCCCTTTTTGAACAGCAAGTTGCGGGTCATATAAACATCAAGTACGGAATGATAATGGCGTTCGTATCCGTATTCGACCGGCAACGCTATTTGCATCATCGGATCGCAACCTACGTCGTACAGCTCGGCTTTCGCCAGCTTGCGCCGACTGACCGGTGGGGTGGCGATCGTTGTCAGTGCGGCGTTGATCGCCTCGAGGTGGGCGTTGTATTGGCTGGCTGCCTGCTTGAACAGTTCCTGGGTTGGCAGGTCATTGGCATTCTCCGGTTCCAGGCCATTCAGCATCGACCAGTCCATGATGCCTTGCAGGTTCGCCCAGTCATGCAGGGTCTGCTGTTGGGCACTAGTGGGCAAGATCGCGCCCAATTCAAGCAGCTTGTCATAGGACATCTGACTGGACAGGCCAGGCGCGATGGTCTCGGCCAGACTTACCGATTTGCGCAGAATTACCCAGCCTGGCGTGCCGATCTGTAGCGTCGTGGGTGTTCTGACCAGGAATTCGGGCGCAAGTCCGGCGAGGATCAGTTCCAGCGTCATTGGAACTGCATACTCCTTTATACGTCGGCGCCCGAGTGCCTGTTCCAGTGCCAGGTTGACCTCATGGGAGGTAGCCTGCACGTAACCTGGGTTATAGATATTCTGCTCGATGAAGTTCTGGTTCTTGTCTTCGCGACCCAACGACAAATCCAGCATGACCGCTGCGACCAGCAGGCGACTGCGCTGCTCTGTGCTCAGCACAGTCGCATTGGCCATGGACGGCTCGTTCAACGCTTCGAAGCAGGACTGGGCGAAAGCTTTGGCTTCTTCGGTCTCGATCAGCAGTGCCCAGGCGCGACGCGGGTATTCACGCAGGGCTGTCGGCGTCTCTTTCTTGAGCAGTGCGCCCGCCAGATAATTGATCAGCGGTTCCGCGCGCGGCTCGCCCTTGTCCATCAACTTATGGATGACCTGGTAGATAGCCGATTGCTGATCTTCGTCGATGCACAGCTCTGTTGCGCCGGTTTCGTTCGATATCCCCCAGTAGTTGCCATGTGTCGGTGGCAGCGGCAACGTCAGTTCGAGCCAGGCAATCAGGTTTTGCAAGTGGTCTGCGGTCTCGGGCAGGTTCAGTTGCTGGAACTGCAGCCAGTTGAGCAAGGGCAGACGGTCGCTTGAAGACACGATGCCACCTGTCATGACTGCACTGCTGGCCAGCAGTTGCAGGTCGGCTTTCAACGAATCAATCTCGTTGATCTGCTGGGTGATATCAATGCGCTCGATAAACGTCCCGACAGTTGTTTGGATTTCATGGACTTGAAAGATTTCGCCCTTTTTATTGACCAGTGTCCAGTTGTCATCATTGATTTCTAACGTATCGACGATTGCAACGAATTGTGGCTGACGTACCAGTTGGCGCAGGACGATGTGTGCCGAAAAATGCGCTTGATTGAATAGACTTCCCTCAAGAGTCGATATGCACAGTTGTTTGTTATTAACACGGTTGGTGGGGTAGGCATAGTTGTCGCTGGCCTTGGCCTTTTCCCACTTTTCGAGCATGGCTCTCATTGCCTGCGCAATAGCACGTCGCTCAAGTTGCTCACTTGATAGAGGTGCTGGGGTAAAAAGATTGGTTAAAGTCGTCATTGGGTGTCAGTCCATCCATGGCTATATAGGTGGGTCAATAAACGGGTATAGCGAAGTTTTGTTTTCGCATGGCGACTATATCGGCGCAGTCAGGGTTTGTTCTGCAGTATTGGTTTCAATGTATGTTTCCTGTCGGTCGATACGAGGGCAATTTTGTTCAATACAGGAGGCTATGCCTTAGTTAGCCTGAGTCTCTTTCTCCCCACTCTGCGGCAGGTGCGTTATGAGTCTGATTGTGTCGATGGCGGCGTTCGCGCTAGTGGCGTCCATAACCCCGGGGCCGGTGAATATAGTGGCGCTTAGTTCCGGTGCGCAGTTCGGCTTTCGGGCCAGTCAGCGGCACGTGGCGGGAGCGACGCTGGGGTTTGTGCTGTTGCTGGTGCTGATGGGCCTGGGATTGCATGAAGTCCTGAAACTGTGGCCGTTCCTGACCCGGGTGGTGCAGTTGGCCGGGGTGGCGTTTCTGTTGTTCATGGCCTGGAAACTGGCGGCCGATGACGGCCAGTTGCATGCCGGCGAGGCGGGTCGGGCGCCGTCGATGTTGTACGGCGCGGTGATGCAATGGCTCAACCCGAAAGCCTGGCTGGCGTGTGTGGCAGGGATGGGCGCGTTTGTCGCCGATGGCGAGGCGCGGCTGGTCTGGCAGTTCGCCGCGGTGTATCTGGTGATCTGTTATCTGTCGGTCGGTTGCTGGGTCTATGCCGGGACGTTTCTGCGTGGGTATCTGGGCAATCCGAAGGGGATGCGCCTGTTCAATCGGTTGATGGCCTTGTTGCTGGCGGCGAGCGCGGGTTATCTGCTGTTGCCGTGAGCCCGGCGCCAGGATCAGCCGCGATATTGGCCGGGAGTCGCCGCCAGATGCTGTTTGAATGCGCGCTGAAAATGCGCCTGATCGGCAAACCCTGCTTCCAGCGCGACATCGGCAATCAACTGGCCGCTGCGCAGACGTTCGCGGGCGAACTGGATGCGCTGGTTGACCACAAAGGCATGCGGAGTCATGCCGTAATGCTGCTTGAACGTACGGATCAGATACGACGGTGACAACTGCGCCGCCGTGCAGATGTCCTCCAGGCTGAGCAGGTCGGTGCAGTGTTCGCGGATGAAGTCGGCGGCGCGTTCGAGCTTGAAATTCGGTTCGCGCAACGGTGGTTCAGCCGGGTTCAAGCGTAGTTGCAGATCGCTGAAAAACTCCACCGCTGCGCTGTGTTTGCGCAGTACGTCCTGCTGCTCGTCGACCAGTGTGGCGTAAAGCCCTTGCAGGTCACGAAACAGTCGCGGGTCATCCAGATGAGTAGTGGAAAACCGCCGAAACTCCAGCTCGGCACTGAACCCCAGTTGATGCTGCAGATCAGTCAGCCACGGCGTCTCGACATACAGCATCAAGTACGACCACGGCTGATCATCGAGCGGGTTGCAGGCATGCACGTCGCCGGGATTCATCAGCACCACGGTGCCGGCGGCGACTTCGAACGTCGATTGCTCATGCACATAAATGCTCCGCCCGGCGGTGATCGCGCCAATCGAAAAATGCGCATGGGAATGGCGTGAGTAGCAGACCTCACGGCCATCGGCGATGGCCCGCGCTTCGATGAAGGGCAGGGCATCGTCGCGCCAGAAGCGAGGGGCTTTTTCAGGTTTTTTGGCGGCAGCGTGTTTCATCGTTATGGTTCCAGGCAGGCCAGAACCGGAGTGTATTAGCTCTGGCCGGCAAAGGCCCGCTCCAGTTCGGCGATGTCGAGTTTTTTCATCTTGAACATGGCCTGCATCGCCCGTTGCGACTTGCTGGTGTCGGGGTCCAGCATCATGTGCATGAACGCCACCGGCACGATCTGCCACGACACGCCGAACTTGTCCTTGAGCCAGCCGCATTGCTGGGCCTCGACCGGGCCGCCTGCCGACAGGTTGCCCCAGAAGTGGTCGACTTCTTCCTGATTCTGGCAATTGACCTGAAACGAAATGGCCTCACTGAACTTGAACATCGGCCCGCCGTTGAGGCCGGTGAAGGTCTGGCCGTCGAGTTCGAAACTGACGGTCATCACCGCGCCTTCCGGCTTGCCGTGAAATTCCTGGCCGACCTTACTGTAGTGGGTCAGGCCGGTGATTTTCGAATGGTCGAAGATCGAGCAATAGAACTTCGCGGCGGCTTCGGCCTGATCATCGAACCACAGGCACGGTGTGAGTTTTTGAAAGCGTTGCATGGCAGTCATCCTCGGCAGGTTAGACACGCAGGATTTACAGCGTAGTCAGTCCTTGGTCGAATGGCGGTGCCGTAGATCGACAAGTGCGTCGCTTGCCGCCAAACCCTGTAGGAGTGAGCCTGCTCGCGATGGCGTAGGGTCAGGCAACGCCTATGCAAGCTGCGACGACGCCATCGCGAGCAGGCTCACTCCTACAAGGAGCGCCGCTCGGCAATCATCAACAGCGACTGCGGCACCGGGCTTTGCGGATGCTGCGGCTCCTGCAGGCTGACCAGTTGAAACCCGGCCATGTCCAGCGCGTTGCACCAGCTCGACAGCGTGCGGAAATACCACGGCATCGGCTGCCACTGGCCCTTGAACCCGGCGAAGAACTCTTCACGCCAGCCATCCTGATAATCGCCGGCCGCCACGGCCCACGGATGCAGGGTCTGAATGATCATGGCGCCGCCGGGAACCAGCAACGCCTGCATCGCGGCGAGCAATGGAATGATGTCCTGATGCAGTAGCGAGAAGTTGGCGCAGATCAAATCGTAATCACGACCGATGTCGACTTCGGCCTCGACCAGCGTCTGGTAACTGGCGACATGCACATTGGCTGAACCGCCCGCCCGTGCCGCCTCGATCAACGTCGCATCGCCATCGACGCCTGCTACATCGATACCGCGATCCGCCAGCGCCCGCAACAACCAGCCTTCGCCGCAGCCCAGATCCAGCACGCACTCCGGTTGGCGGCCCATGACCGCCAGCAGGATCGCCTGATCGGTGACCTGCTGACGGCTTTCGATGGCACCGCTGCGGATCGCTTCGATCCAGGCATCAGCGTTGGCGTGCCAGCTCTGTAACAAGGTGGATTCAGGGGAGGGCATGGCGCGGTCTCCGGCAAAGGCAGAATGTGGGCGTTGGCTTGTACGACTGCTATGGTCAAAGGCTGAACAGAGTCTGGCAGAGGATAGACACCATGAGCCCATTAACTGGCGGCTGCCTGTGCGGCGATGTGCGTTTCGAAGCATCAGGCGAACCTTACCGTGTCGGCATCTGCCACTGCCTCGATTGCCGCAAACACCACGGCACGTTGTTTCATGCCTCGGCGATATTTCCCGAGAATGCGCTGACCGTCAGTGGCAAGACCGGCGAATATCAAGGGCGGGTGTTCTGTCCGCGCTGTGGTTCGCCGGTACTGGCGCGTTCGGGGGATGAAATTGAAGTGAATGTCGGCTCGCTGGACGCGCCGAACCAGTTCAAGCCGACTTATGAACTGTGGACTGTACGGCGTGAGTCATGGTTGCCGGCGCTGCCACTGGTGCACCACTATGAACGTGATCGCGAACGCACGGGGCGCACCGAGGCGTAGTACACAGTCAAGACAGCCACCCAGCCCCCTGTGGGAGCGAGCTTGCTCGCGAATGCTCTGGGTCAGCCAACCCATCATTGATTGACCGATTGCCTTCGCCAGCAGGCTGGCTCCCACACGGTCCCTGGTGTGACCGAGTATTCAGCAACCACCTGAAAACCTGTGGGAGCTGGCTTGCCAGCGATGAGGCTGGCACATCCACAATTGATGTTGCCTGATCCACCGCCATCGCTGGCAAGCCAGCTCCCACAATGATGTTTGTCAGCCGCGAATAAATGCCAGCAGATCCGCATTGATCGTCTCCGCCTCAGTCGTCGGCATCCCGTGCGGAAACCCCGGATACGACTTCAACGCGCCATTTGGCAGCAGTTTCGCCGACAAAGGCCCCGAGTTCGCATACGGTACGATCTGATCGTCCTCGCCATGCATCACCAGCACCGGCACGGTGACTTTCTTCAGGTCTTCAGTGAAATCGGTCTGCGAGAACGCAACGATCCCGTCGTAATGCGCCTTGGCGCCGCCGATCATGCCCTGACGCCACCAGTTGCCGATGATCCCCTCAGACGGCTTGGCCCCGGGGCGGTTATAGCCATAAAACGGCCCGCTGGGGATATCGCGGTAGAACTGCGCACGATTGGCCGCCAGTTGCGCCTGAAAATCGTCGAACACCGATTTCGGCAAACCACCCGGATTGCTTTCGGTCTTGACCATCAACGGTGGCACCGCGCTGATCAATACGCCTTTGGCGACGTTGTCCTGACCATGCCGGGCGATGTAGTGGATGACCTCGCCGCCGCCGGTGGAGTGGCCGACATGCACCACGTTCTTCACCCCCAGGTGCTGAACCACCGCCAGCGCATCGTCGGCGTAATGGTCCATGTCATGGCCGTCCCAGACCTGACTCGACCTTCCGTGCCCCCGGCGGTCATGGGCGATCACTCGAAAACCCTGGCCCAGGAAGAACAGCATCTGCGCATCCCAGTCATCCGAGCTGAGCGGCCAGCCGTGGTGGAAGTGGATCACCGGGGCGTCCTTCGGGCCCCAGTCCTTGTAGAAAATATCGACGCCGTCTTTGGTGGTGACAAATCCCATGTTCGCGACTCCTGACCTTTGTGATGGGTTACCGCGCTTGTCGCAGACCGGTCGTGAGGGTTCGGATAAGCGCCGTTATCAGCCAGAAGATTAAAGTCGACATTTTTGCGATAGGGCATGACCGGTGGTCGCCACGTCTGGCTTCACGCGCAAATTAGGCTTTGCTGAAAGGGATAAGCCGAGGCGCGCACAGGCTTCCACGGCCGTAGCGGCGCCCCTTCAGAACACCGTGAGTCTGAGGAAATCCCCCGATGCTGACCTTGAATATCAATGGCAAGGATCAGGAGCTCGATGTGCCGGCCGACATGCCGTTGCTCTGGGTCCTGCGTGACGTTGCGCACCTGACCGGTACCAAATTCGGCTGTGGCATGGCCCAGTGCGGCGCCTGCACCGTACACGTCGATGGCGCACCATTGCGTGCCTGTATCACGCCCGCCACCGCCGTGGCCAACGGGCAGAAAATTCTCACCATCGAAGGCCTTTCGACCGATGGCTCGCACCCGGTGCAGCAGGCCTGGGCCGAACTTGATGTGGTGCAGTGCGGCTACTGCCAGTCGGGGCAGATCATGTCGGCCGCCGCGCTGCTGGCGAAGATCCCCAAACCCACCGACAGCGATATCGATCAGGCGCTCTCCGGCAATATTTGCCGTTGCGGCACCTATCCCCGGATCCGCGCGGCGGTCAAGCGCGCGTCCGAAATCGGCTGAGGCATGTTGGGAGAAGGCTGATGAACAGTCCTGTATCGCGTCGCGGATTTCTCAAGGGCAGTGCCGTGCTGGGTGGCGGTCTGGTGGTGGCGTTTGTCGTCCCCGGTGCCCATCGTTTTGCTCTGGCGGCGGAGAATGAAGGCAAGGTCTTCGCGCCGAATGCGTTTTTGCGCATTGCCGCCGACAACAGCGTGACGGTGTTGCTCGGGCATTCTGAAATGGGCCAGGGCATCTGGACCGGCCTGACCATGCTGATCGCCGAAGAGCTGGACGCCGACTGGTCGACGATTCGCGTCGAACACTCGCCGGCCTCGGCGGCCAATTACGGCATGCCCGCGTTTGGCGGGATGCAGATTACTGGCGGCTCGACCTCGACCTGGATGGAATTCGACCGCTACCGGCTCGCCGGGGCCACGGCGCGGCAGATGCTGGTGGAAGCGGCGGCCAAGCGCTTCAACGTCGCTGCGTCGACGATTCGCACCGAGTCCGGCGTAGTGATCGCCGGCGATAAACGCGCGACGTACGGCGAACTGGCGGACGCCGCCGGGCAACTGCCAGTGCCAGATCCAAAGTCGATCACCTTCAAAGAGGCCAAGGACTGGAAAGTCATCGGCAAACCGACCAAACGCCTCGATACCCCGGAGAAAATCACCGGCCGCGCCAGGTTCGGCATGGACGTGCAATTCGAAGGCCTGATGACCGCGATGGTCGCCCGTGCGCCGGTGTTCGGTGCCACGGTCAAATCCTTCGAAGGCGCCGAGGCGCTGGCGATGCCGGGTGTGCACAAAGTGGTGCAGGTGCCGACCGGCGTGGCGGTGATTGCCGAGCATTACTGGGCGGCGAAACTCGGTCGTGATGCATTGAAAGTCGATTGGGACATGGGGCCGCACACTGACTTGAGTAGCCAGGGGCTGCTCGACAGCTTCCGCAAACTGGCGGCGACACCGGGCACTTCCGCCAGTCAGGCCGGGGATCCGCAAGGCAACTTCGACAAGGCGGCGAAGAAAATCGACGTCGAATACAGTGTGCCGTATCTGGCGCACGCACCGATGGAACCGCTGAACTGTACGGTGAAGATCAGCGCCGAAAAGTGCGAGATCTGGACCGGCACGCAATTCCAGACCCTGGACCAGATGGTCGCCGGCAAGATCACCGGACTCAAACCGGAACAGGTGGAAATTCACACCGAATTTCTTGGCGGCGGATTCGGGCGGCGGGCCAATCCGACCTCGGACTTCGTCGCCGAAGCGGTGCAAGTGGCGAAAGCCGCCGGGATGCCGGTGAAAACCGTGTGGTCGCGCGAGGATGACATTCGCGGCGGTTATTACCGCTCGATGTTCCTGCATCAGGCGCGCATAGGCCTGGACGGGCAGGGCATGCCGCTGAGCTGGCAGCATGTGCTGGTGGGTCAGTCGATCATGGCCGGCACCATGCTCGAACAGACCATGGTCAAGAACGGCATCGACGCGACTTCGGTCGAAGGCGTGGCCGACAGCCCGTATATCAAGGGCCTGGCCCATCAACAGGTCGAGCTGCATTCGCCGCAGACCGGGATCAATGTGCTGTGGCTGCGTTCGGTGGGGCACAGCCACACCGCGTTCGTCATGGAGTCGCTGATCGATGAGATGGCCACGGCGGCGGGCAAGGATCCGGTGGAGTACCGACGCACCTTGCTCAAGGATCATGCGCGGCATCTCGGCGTGCTGAATCTGGCGGTGGAGAAGGCCAACTGGACAGCGCCATTGCCGGACGGCCATGCGTTGGGCGTGGCGGTGCACGAATCCTTCGGCAGTTATGTGGCGCAGGTGGCCGAGGTCTCGCAGGACAATCTGGCGATCCGCGTGCACCGCGTGGTGTGTGCGGTGGATTGCGGGATCGCGGTCAACCCGCAGAGCATCGCGGCGCAGATGGAATCGTGCATCACCTTTGGCCTGGGCATGGCGCTGCACAGCAAGCTGACGGTCAAGGACGGTGCGGTGGTGCAATCCAATTATCACGACTATCAGGTGCTGCGGCTCAACGAGATGCCGCTGGTCGAGGTGCATATCGTACCCAGCAGCGACAAACCCGGCGGCATCGGCGAAGCCGGGGTTCCGCCCACCGCGCCGGCGGTGGCCAATGCCGTGTATGCGCTGACCGGGCAACGCCTGCGTGAACTGCCGCTGCAACTGTCGGGGGTGTGAGATGAAACGACATCTGCTGTTGGGCACGGTGATTTTGCTGGGTTTGGGCGGCTACGCCTCGGACCTGTTCGCCGACGATCAGGAGGCACTCAAGGCGTTCGGCACGGTGCAGAAGGTGTTCCAGAGCCCGCGCTGCCAGAACTGCCACATCCCCGGCGACTCGCCGCTGCAGTTCGATGCGGGCAAACCGCACGCGATGAATGTGGTGCGCGGCATGGACGGTAAGGGCGCCGCCGGTTTGCCTTGCGCCACCTGCCACGCCGAGAGCAATCCGCCGGAGAGTTATGGCCCGCATGCGCCACCGGGGGCGCCGCACTGGAGCCTGCCGCCGGCGGCGCACAAGATGGCCTGGATCGGCCTGCCGCCGGACAAGTTGTGCGCGATGATCAAGGATCGTTCGAGCAATGGTGACCGTGACTTCGCCGCGCTGATCAAACATGTCAGCGACGACAAACTGGTGCTGTGGGGCTGGAATCCCGGGGCAGGGCGTGCGCCGGTGCCGGTACCGCATGACATTTTTGTGGCCCAGTTCAAGCTTTGGGCCGACGCTGGCGGACCATGTCCGGTTGCGGGCGGTTGAGTGTGTGAGTCGCTGGCGAATCAAGCTACTCTAAGGGTCGTTGACCCTGATGGAGTGCGTGATGCTGGCCCCGATCAAACCCGCCAATGAAGCCACCCGAATTCAAGCGCTGCACGGCTTGAATGTACTTGATTCGGCGCCCGAAGAACGTTTCGACCGTTTGACCCGTCTGGCCAAACGCCTGTTCAACGTGCCGATTGCGCTGGTCACGCTGGTGGACAAGGATCGGCAATGGTTCAAGTCTTGCGTCGGGCTCGACGTCAACGAAACCCCGCGTGATGTGTCGTTCTGTGGGCACGCGATTCTTCAGGACGAATTGCTGCTGGTGCCAGATGCCAAGCGGGACAAACGCTTTCATGACAATCCGCTGGTCACCGGCGAGCCGAACATCCGTTTCTACGCGGGCTACCCGCTGACCGTGCCCAACGGCAACAAAATGGGCACGTTGTGCCTGATCGACACCCAGCCACGCGAACTCGACGACGAGGAGCGCGGGCTGTTGCGCGATCTGGCCGGCATGGCCGAGCAGGAGTTGATGGCGGTGCAGATGGCGAGCATGGACGAGCTGACGCTGCTGTCCAACCGCCGCGGCTTCAAGACCCTGGCCCAGCATGCGCTGGACGCCTGCAAACACCGGGACAAACCGGCGACGCTGCTGTTTTTCGATCTCAATGACTTCAAACAGATCAACGATCGTTACGGCCATGCCGAGGGCGACAGTGCGCTGAAGACCTTTGCCGATGTGCTGCGCATCGCTTTTCGCGAGAGCGATGTGGTCGGGCGCTTGGGTGGTGACGAGTTCGTGGCGCTGCTGACCGGCTCCAGTCACGTTGAAACCACAGCGATCATGGCGCGGCTCAAGGAAATCCTCGACGAGCGCAATGCGATGTTGCAGCGCGGCTACGAGATTCGCTTCAGCGTCGGCCAGATCGAATACGATCCGCAACGCCATGAAACGGTGGATCGACTGCTGGCCGATGCCGACGAGGCGATGTATGCGCACAAGCAGGCGTTGAAACGGCGCTGATTCAGGCCTCATCGCTGGCAAGCCAGCTCCCACAGATTTAGCGGCTGCCCACGAAATCCCGGCACACCGCAGAACCCTGTGGGAGCGGGCTTGCTCGCGAAAGCGTCCGGTCAGGCTATATCCATGTCGAATGTGCCAGCCTCTTCGTGAGCAAGCCCACTCCCACAGGTTTGTCCGCTGCCCACAAAGTTCAGGCGCATCGCAAAACAGTGTGGGAGCGGGCTTGCTCGCGAAAGCGTCCGGCCAGGCGATATCCATGTTGAATGTGCCAGCCTCTTCGTGAGCAAGCCCACTCCCACAGGTTTATCGGGTGCTCACAAAATTCAGGTGCAGCGCAGAACCCTGTGGGAGCGGGCTTGCTCGCGAAAGCGTCCGGTCAGGCGATATCCATGTTGAATGTGCCGGCCTCTTCGTGAGCAAGCCCACTCCCACAGGTTTGTCGGCTGCCCACAAAATCCAGATACACCGCAGAACCCTGTGGGAGCGGGCTTGCTCGCGAAAGCGTCCGCTCAGGCTATATCCATGTCGAATGTGCCAGCCTCTTCGTGAGCAAGCTCACTCCCACAGGTTTGTCGGCTGCCCATAAAATTCAGGCACATCGTAAAAACAGTGTGGGAGCGAGCTTGCTCGCGAAAGCGTCCGGTCAGGCGATATCCATGTTGAATGTGCCGGCCTCTTCGTGAGCAAGCCCACTCCCACAGGTTTATCCGCTGTTCACGAAATTCAGGCTCACTCCTACAGGGGATTTGGGTTGTTGAAGACTTTGCAGGCACAAAAAAACCCGCCGATTGGCGGGTTTTTTATCGGCAGACCGAAGATTACTCTTCGATGTTGCCCATGGCGGTGGTGTTGAAGCCGCCGTCCACGTACATGATTTCACCGCTGATGCCCGACGCCAGGTCGGAGCACAGGAAGGCGCCGGCGTTGCCGACTTCTTCGATGGTGACGTTGCGGCGCAGTGGGGTTTGCGCTTCGTTGGCGGCCAGCATCTTGCGGAAGTTCTTGATGCCCGAGGCTGCCAGGGTACGGATCGGGCCAGCCGATACGCAGTTGACGCGGGTGCCGTCCGGGCCCAGGGAGCCGGCCAGGTAGCGTACGCCAGCTTCCAGCGAAGCCTTGGCCATGCCCATCACGTTGTAGTTCGGCATGGTGCGCTCGGCGCCCAGGTACGACAGGGTCAGCAGGCTGCCGTTGCGGCCTTTCATCATTTCGCGGCCAGCCTTGGCCAGGGCCACGAAGCTGTAGGCGCTGATGTCGTGAGCGATGCGGAAACCTTCACGGGTGGTGGCTTCGGTGAAGTCGCCGTCCAGTTGGTCGCCCGGGGCGAAGCCGACGGAGTGCACGATGCAGTCCAGGCCGTCCCACTTCTTGCTCAACTCTTCGAAGACCTTGGCGATTTCTTCATCGCTGGCCACGTCGCACGGGAAGCACAGCTCAGGGCTCGAACCCCAGCCTTGAGCGAATTCCTCAACACGACCTTTCAGTTTGTCGTTCTGATAAGTGAAGGCAAGCTCAGCGCCCTCGCGATGCATGGCGGCAGCGATGCCGGATGCGATGGACAGCTTGCTGGCGACACCGACGATCAGTACGCGCTTACCGGCGAGAAAACCCATGTGTTGCTCCTCTTTCAGGTTATTGCGCAGTGGCTGGTGCCAAAAAAGCGGCTTCCAGCAACTGCTGTGTATACGGATGTTTGGGGGCGGCAAAAATATCTTGCGCGTCTCCCTGTTCGACCACTTGGCCATGCTTGACCACCATCAGTTGGTGGCTCAGCGCTTTGACGACAGCCAGGTCATGGCTGATGAACAAATACGTCAGGTTGTACTTGGCTTGCAGTGAACGCAACAGCTCCACCACTTGCCGCTGCACCGTGCGGTCGAGCGCGGAAGTCGGCTCGTCCAGCAGGATCAGCGCCGGTTTCAGCACCAAAGCCCGGGCAATGGCGATACGTTGCCGTTGCCCACCGGAAAATTCGTGAGGGTAGCGGTGCCGGGTTTCCGGATCCAGACCTACCTCCTTCAATGCCGCAATAATCGCCGCTTCCTGCTCGGCGGCGGTGCCCATCCTGTGAATCCGCAGGCCTTCGCCAACGATGTCGCTCACGCACATCCGCGGGCTCAGGCTGCCGAACGGGTCCTGAAACACCACCTGCATCTCCCGCCGCAACGGGCGAACCTCATTCTGCGTCAGGCAGTCTAGCTGCTTGCCCTCAAAGCGGATCGCGCCTTTGCTGCCGATCAGCCGCAAAATTGCCAGACCGAGGGTGGATTTGCCGGAACCGCTTTCCCCTACGATCCCCAGCGTTTGTCCCTGAGGCAGGCTGAAATTGATGCCGTCCACTGCCTTGACGTAATCCACCGTGCGCTTGAGCAGGCCTTTCTTGATCGGGAACCAGACTTTGAGGTTCTCGACTTCGAGCAGCGGCGCCCCGATTTTATTGGTCGCCGGGCCTCCGCTGGGCTCCGCGCCGAGCAATTCCCGAGTGTACGGATGCTGCGGCGAACGGAACAGCTCTGCGCACGATGCCTGTTCGACGATGCAACCGCGCTGCATGACACATACGCGATGCGCAATTCTTCGCACCAGGTTCAAATCGTGACTGATCAGTAGCAGCGACATGCCCAATCGAGCCTGAAGTTCCTTGAGCAAATCGAGGATTTTCAGCTGAACGGTCACGTCCAGTGCGGTGGTCGGCTCGTCGGCGATCAGCAGTTCCGGCTCGTTGGCCAACGCCATGGCGATCATTACCCGCTGGCGCTGGCCGCCGGACAATTCGTGGGGCAGGGCCTTGAGGCGTTTGTGCGGCTCGGGAATGCCGACCATCTCCAGCAGCTCCAAAGTGCGCTTGGTCGCGACTTTGCCGCTCAGACCCTTGTGGATGCCGAGGATCTCGTTGATCTGCTTCTCGATCGAGTGCAGCGGGTTGAGCGAGGTCATCGGCTCCTGAAAGATCATCGCGATGCGGTTGCCGCGAATATGCCGGATGGTCTTTTCGCTCAGCCCCAGCAGATTCTGCCCGGCATAGTTGATGCTGCCGGCCGGATGGCGGGCCAGCGGGTAGGGCAGCAGGCGCAGGATCGAGTGCGCCGTCACCGATTTGCCCGAGCCGGACTCGCCGACCAGGGCCAGGGTTTCGCCGCGTTTGATGTCGAAGCTCACGCCCTCGACCACCCGGTGCAGGCGCTCGTTGAAGCCGAACTCGACGGCGAGGTCGCGCACTTCGATCAGATTGTCCTGATTCATTTCACTTCCTCGGGTCGAAGGCATCGCGAGCGGACTCGCCGATAAACACCAGCAAACTCAACATCAGCGCCAGCACCGCGAACGCGCTCATGCCCAGCCATGGTGCCTGCAAGTTGGATTTGCCCTGGGCCACCAGTTCACCCAGCGACGGACTGCCGGCCGGCAAACCGAAACCGAGGAAATCCAGCGCGGTCAGGGTGCCGATGGCGCCGGTAAGAATGAACGGCATGAAGGTCATGGTCGAGACCATCGCGTTGGGCAGGATGTGGCGGAACATGATCGCACCGTTCTGCATGCCCAGCGCCCGTGCCGCACGTACGTATTCGAGGTTGCGGCCACGCAGGAACTCGGCGCGCACCACGTCGACCAGGCTCATCCACGAGAACAGCAGCATGATCCCCAGCAGCCACCAGAAATTCGGCTGGACGAAACTGGCAAGGATGATCAGCAGGTACAGCACCGGCAATCCCGACCAGATCTCCAGAAAGCGTTGCCCGGCCAGATCGACCCAGCCGCCATAGAAACCCTGCAGCGCGCCGGCAATCACGCCGATGATCGAGCTGAGCACAGTCAGGGTCAGCGCGAACAGTACCGAAATGCGGAAGCCGTAGATCACCCGCGCCAGCACATCGCGGCCCTGATCGTCGGTGCCCAGCAGGTTGTCCGCCGAGGGCGGGGCCGGGGCCGGGACTTTCAGGTCGTAGTTGATGCTCTGGTAGCTGTAGGGGATCGGCGCCCACAACACCCACGCATCCTTGGCCTTGAGCAGTTCGCGGATGTACGGGCTCTTGTAGTTGGCTTCCAGCGGGAACTCGCCGCCGAAGGTGGTTTCCGGGTAGCGCTTGATCGCCGGGAAGTACCAGTTGTTGTCGTAATGCACCACCAGCGGCTTGTCGTTGGCGATCAGCTCGGCGCCGAGGCTCAGGCCGAACAGGATCAGAAACAGCCACAGCGACCACCAGCCACGCTTGTTGGCCTTGAACAGTTCGAACCGGCGGCGGTTGAGAGGGGACAGATTCATCTCAATGCTCCCGGCTGGCGAAGTCGATGCGCGGATCGACCAGGGTGTAAGTGAGGTCGCCGATCAGTTTCACCACCAGACCGAGCAGGGTGAAGATGAACAGAGTGCCGAACACCACCGGGTAATCGCGATTGATCGCCGCTTCGAAACTCATCAGACCCAGACCGTCGAGGGAGAAAATCACTTCCACCAGCAACGAGCCGGTGAAGAAGATGCCGATGAACGCTGACGGGAACCCGGCAATCACCAGCAGCATGGCGTTGCGGAACACATGGCCGTAGAGCACGCGATTGCGCGTCAGGCCCTTGGCCTTGGCGGTGACCACGTACTGCTTGTTGATCTCGTCGAGGAAGCTGTTTTTGGTCAGCAGGGTCATGGTCGCGAAGTTGCCGATTACCAGCGCGGTCACCGGCAGCGCCAGGTGCCAGAAATAGTCGAGGATCTTGCCGCCCAGGCTCAGTTCATCGAAGTTGTTCGAGGTCAGCCCGCGTAGCGGGAACCAGTCCAGATAACTGCCGCCGGCAAACACCACGATCAGCAGAATCGCAAAGAGGAACGCCGGGATCGCGTAGCCGATGATGATCGCGGAGCTGGTCCAGACGTCGAAGTGGCTGCCGTGTCGGGTGGCTTTGGCGATCCCCAGCGGGATCGACACCAGGTACATGATCAGCGTGCTCCACAGCCCGAGCGAGATCGACACCGGCATCTTTTCCTTGATCAGGTCGATGACCTTGGCGTCACGGAAAAAACTGTCGCCGAAATCCAGCTTCGCGTAGTTCTTGACCATGATCCACAGACGTTCCGGGGCCGACTTGTCGAACCCGTACATGTGCTCGATTTCCTTGATCAGCGCCGGGTCCAGGCCTTGCGCGCCACGATACGCGGAGCCGGCCACCGATACTTCGGCACCGCCACCGGCGATGCGGCTGGTGGCGCCTTCGAAGCCTTCGAGCTTGGCGATCATCTGCTCCACCGGGCCGCCGGGCGCGGCCTGGATGATCACGAAGTTGATCAGCAGAATCCCGAACAGGGTCGGGATGATCAGCAGCAGTCGCCGAAAAATATACGCCAGCATCTGATTACTCCGTGCCCACAGGGTCGGCTTGCAGTTTGGTTTCGACTTCTATGGCGGGCTTCGCGTCAGGCTTGACCCACCAGGTGTTAATCCCGATGTCGTATTTGGGCGAGACTTTCGGGTGACCGATGTGGTTCCAGTACGCCACGCGCCAGGTCTTGATGTGCCAGTTGGGGACCACGTAGTAACCCCATTGCAGCACCCGATCCAGCGCCCGGGCGTGCGCCACCAGGCTGCTGCGCGAGTCGGCGTTGATCAGGTTCTCCACCAGTTGATCGACGATCGGATCCTTCAGGCCCATGGTGTTGCGGCTGCTCGGTTTGTCGGCGGCGGCGCTCATCCAGAATTCGCGCTGCTCGTTGCCCGGCGAATTGGATTGCGGAAAGCTGCCGACCATCATGTCGAAGTCTCGCGAACGCACGCGGTTGATGTACTGCGAAACGTCGACACGGCGGATCACCAGATCGATGCCGAGGTCGGCCAGATTGCGTTTGAACGGCAGCAGCACGCGTTCGAATTCGGTCTGCGCCAGAAGGAACTCGATGACCACCGGTTTGCCGCTGGCGTCGACCATTTTGTCGTCGACGATCTTCCAGCCAGCCTCTTGCAGCAATTGATAGGCCTCGCGCTGCTGTGCGCGGATCATGCCGCTGGCGTCGGTCTTCGGGTTCTCGAAGGCTTCGCTGAACACCTGCGCCGGCAGTTTGCTGCGAAACGGTTCGAGGATCGCCCGTTGCTCGGCGTCGGGCAGGCCGGTGGCAGCCATTTCCGAGTTCTCGAAATAGCTGCGGGTGCGGAAGTAGGCACCGTTGAACAGCTGCTTGTTGGTCCACTCGAAATCGAACAGCAGGCCGAGCGCCTGACGCACCCGCACATCCTGAAACAGCGGGCGGCGCAGGTTGAAGACGAAGCCCTGCATGCCGGTCGGGTTGCTGTTGGCGATCTGTTCCTTGATCAAGCGGCCTTCGGTGACCGCCGGGATGTTGTAAGCGTTGGCCCAGTTCTTCGCGGTCATTTCCAGCCAGTAATCGAACTGGCCGGCCTTCAGCGCTTCGACGGCGACGGTGTTGTCGCGGTAGTAATCGGTGGTCATCACGTCGAAGTTGTAGAACCCGCGATTGACCGGCAGATCCTTGCCCCAGTAGTCCTTGACCCGTTCATAGCGCACCGAGCGCCCGGCTTTCACTTCGGCGACCTTGTACGGGCCGCTGCCCAGCGGGATCTCCAGATTGCCCTTGGAAAAATCACGATTGGCCCACCAGTGTTTCGGCAGCACCGGGAGCTGACCGAGGATCAGCGGTAACTCGCGATTGTTGGTGTGCTTGAACTTGAACAGCACCTTGAGCGGGTCTTCGGCGATGGCCTCTTCTACATCGCTGTAGTAGCCGCGAAACAGCGGCGAGCCGTCCTTGGTCAGGGTCTGGAAGCTGAACACCACGTCTTCGGCGCGCACCGGATGGCCATCGTGAAAACGCGCTTCCGGGCGCAGGTAGAAACGCACCCAGCTGTTGTCCGGGGCTTTCTCGATCTTCGCGGCGATCAGGCCGTACTCGGTGAACGGTTCGTCGAGACTGTGCTTGGTCAGGGTGTCGTAGATCTGCCCGACGTCATCGGCCGGCACGCCTTTGCTGATGAACGGGTTGAGGCTGTCGAAGCCGCCGAACCCGGCCTGACGGAAGATCCCGCCCTTGGGCGCGTCGGGGTTCACGTAATCGAACTGCTTGAAGTCCGCCGGGTATTTCGGCGGCTCGTTGTACAGGGTCACAGCGTGTTGCGGGGCGGCAATCGCCAGCCCGGCGAACAGCAGACCGCTGGCCTGCACGAGCAGGGCGCGGATGGGCGTCATTTATTGTTCTCCGAAGATTTCAGCCACCACGCGCTCAGGCCCAGGGTGTAGGGCGGCGTGGTGACGAAGGCCAACCGGTTGCGGTAGGCCAGTCGGTGATAATTGAGGTACCAGTTGGGAATGCTGTAGTGCTGCCAGAGCAGCACGCGGTCCAGCGCCTTGCCGGCGGCGACCTGTTCGTCGCGGGTTTGCGCGGCGAGCAATTGTTCGAGCAGGTGATCGACCACCGGGTTGGCAATACCGGCGTAATTCTTGCTGCCCTTGACCCCGACCTGACTGGAATGGAAGTACTGCCATTGCTCCAGACCCGGGCTGAGGGTCTGGTTGAGGGTCATCAGGATCATGTCGAAATCGAACTGGTCCAGGCGCTGTTTGTATTGAGCGCGATCCACCGTGCGCAGGCGCGCGTCGATGCCGATGCTGTTGAGGTTCTCGATATAGGGCTGGAGGATCCGCTCAAGGTTCGGATTGACCAGCAACAGTTCGAAGCTCAGCGGCTGCCCTGCGGTGTTTTGCAGGCGCTGGCCGTTGAGTTTCCAGCCGGCCTCGGCGAGCAGGGCCAGGGCCTTGCGCATGGTCTCTCGCGGGATGCCACGGCCATCGGTTTGCGGCAGGGTGAACGGCTCGGTGAATAGCTTCGCGGGTAACTGATCTTTATACGGCTTGAGCATCAGCCATTCATGCCCGACCGGCAGCCCCGTCGCGGAAAACTCGCTGTTAGGGTAGTAGCTGGTGGTGCGCTGGTAGGCATCGCTGAACAGCGCACGATTGGTCCATTCGAAGTCGAACATCAGGCCCAGCGCTTCGCGCACCTTGACGTCGCTGAAGGTTACACGCCGGGTGTTCATGAACAGGCCTTGGCTCTGCGTCGGGATCTGGTGCGGAATCTGCGACTTGATCACTTCGCCACGGCGCACGGCCGGAAAGTTGTAGCCGTTGGCCCAGTTCTTCGCCTGATGCTCGATGTAGATGTCGAATTCGCCGGCCTTGAAGGCTTCGAAGGCCACGTCGCTGTCGCGGTAGAACTCGACTTCCATGCGATCGAAGTTGTACTTGCCGCGATTGACTGGCAGGTCCTTGCCCCAGTAATCCTTGACCCGCTCGAAAATCAGCTGCCGCCCCGGCGTCACTGAGGTGATGCGGTACGGGCCGCTGCCCAGCGGTGGCTCGAAGGTGGTGGCCTTGAAGTCGCGATCCTTCCAGTAATGCTGCGGCAGCACCGGCAACTCGCCGAGGCGCAGGATCAGTAACGGATTGCCCGAGCGTTTCATCACGAAACGAATGCGCTGCGGGTTGAGGATGTCGACCCGCGAGACTTCCTGCAGGGCGGTGCGGTACAGCGGGTGGCCGTCCTTGAGCAGTGTGCGGTAGGAGAACGCCACGTCGTAGGCGGTGATCTGGGTGCCGTCGTGAAAGCGCGCTTCCGGGCGCAGATTGAACACCACCCAGCTGCGATCTTCGCTGTACTCCACCGATTGCGCGATTAAGCCATAACTGGACGCCGGTTCGTCACCGGACGGCGAATACTGGCCGGTGCCGACCATCAGCGGCTCGTTCAGCTCGTTGATGCCGTACTGCAGGAAATTCGGCGTGGTGACCGGGCTGGTGCCCTTGAACGTGTATGGATTGACCGTATCGAAGGTGCCGAACGCCATCACCCGCAACGTACCGCCCTTGGGCGCTTGCGGGTTGACCCAGTCGAAGTGGGTAAATCTGGCCGGGTACTTGAGCGTGCCGAACTGCGCATAACCGTGACTTTCGGTAATCGTCGCGCTTGCGGGTGAGCTCAAGGCCAGGCTGATCAGGAGCAGGAGGAGGGGACGCTTCAAGTCAGATCCGATCCAGGCGGCTTGGGCTTTGTGGGCCGTACAGTAACAGCTTGTCTGGACAGGAAAAAGATAGCGGGTTAATGGGCTGTTAATCGGCGTGCAATGCTTGCCCGGTTTGCATTGTAGCGAGGGGATTTATCCCCGATGGACTGCGCAGCAGTCCCCGTGGTTTTTGGAAGGCAGGGGCCGCTTCGCGCCCCATCGGGGATAAATCCCCTCACCACAAGGAATCCATCGGGGACAAAAATTCTGGCAATAAAAAAGCCCCTGAAAATTCAGGGGCTCTTCTGTCAGTGCGGCTGGTAGACCGTGAGCATCTGCCCAGGCTTGAGGGCCTTGCCGGCACCCGGGTTCCAGCGCTTGAGATGCTGCATCTCGACGTTGAAACGCTTGGCCACCACGTACAGGGTGTCGCCACGCTTGACCTTGTACTGGGTCTGCTGCTGACTGTCGGCCTTGCCTTTGGGCTTGCTGTTGGCAGCGATCACCGTGTTGACCCGGCCACCGCTGCGCGCCGGGGTGCGCTTGGTGTTGTCCTGCATCACCAGGGTCTGGCCGACCTTGAGGTTTTTGCCGGTCAGCTTGTTCCAGCGCTGCAGGTCCTTGACTTCGACCTTGTTGGCCTTGGCGATGGAGCCGAGATTGTCGCCGCGTTTGACCCGATAGGCGCGCTTGAGCTTCGCCACTTCAGTCGGGTCGGCACCGTCGAACACCGGCTTCAGCGAACGCGGGCTGATCAGCTCTTCAGGCCGCATGGTCTGCAGGCTGGCGGTCAGCAATTGCGCCTTCGACGTCGGCACCAGCAGATGCTGAGGGCCGTCGATGGTGGTGCGCTGCTTGAAGGCCGGGTTGAGCTGGAACAGCTCGTCTTCGTCGATGTTGGCCACCGCTGCGACCTTGGACAGGTCCATGCGCTGGTTGATTTCGACGACCTGGAAATACGGTTCGTTGGCGATCGGGTTGAGGTTCACCCCGTAGGCTTCCGGGGCCAGCACCACTTGCGACAGGGCCAGCAGCTTCGGCACGTAGGCCTGGGTTTCCGCCGGCAACGACGACAGGTTCCAGTAGTCGGTCGGCAGGCCAAGCTTCTCATTACGCTCGATGGCGCGGCTGACCGTGCCTTCACCGGCGTTATAGGCCGCCAGGGCCAGCAGCCAGTCACCGTTGAACATGTCGTGCAGGCGAGTCAGGTAGTCCATCGCGGCGGTGGTCGAGGCGGTGATATCGCGACGGCCATCATAGAAGCGGGTCTGGCGCAGGTTGTAGTAACGACCGGTGGACGGAATGAATTGCCACAGGCCCGAAGCGTCGGCCCGTGAATAGGCCATCGGGTTGTAGGCGCTCTCGATCACTGGCAGCAGGGCCAGCTCCAGCGGCATGTTGCGCTCTTCGAGACGCTCGACGATGTAATGAATGTAGAGACTGCCGCGTTCGCCGGCGTTCTCCAGAAAGGACGGGTTGCTGGCAAACCACAGCCGCTGCTGCTCGATGCGCGGGTTGACGCCCAGGCCGTCCTGCAGCTGGAAACCACCGCGCATGCGCTCCCAGATGTCCTGGGGCACCTGCGGGCTAGGCTTTTCGCTGAGCCAGATCGGTTTCTGCTTGGCTCGCGCAGCAATGTTCGGCGTATGGCTCGCTTCAGGTTGCGGAGCATGGCTGGAACAGCCCGCCAACGTGGCGGACACAGCCACCGCGATGGCTTGCGCCAGGCGGGTCAGCGTGTCTGAATTGACGGACTTACGTATGGATGACGACATTGGCTGGAAGTAAGTTCCGGGCAAAAATGTCGGGCGATTCTAGAAAGCGCACCCCCTGCGGTCAACCATTCAGAATTTTTGTACCAACTGGTGAGTCACTTAGAACTTATCTTTCCATGCCCGCAGAGCCGCAAAAACCTCACTCGGCGCCCGGTTTTGAGCGCCTGCCCGTTCGTCCACTTTTTGTGTAACTAATGTTTCAGCTGTACGCAAAAACGGATTTGTGAGCTTTTCCAGGGCCAGGGTAGAGGGCAGGGTCATCACGCCTTTTTCCCGTTGCCGGGTGACTTTTTCCAGACGGGCGGCAATGTCCGGGTTGCCCGGTTCGACTGCCGCAGCAAACTTCAGATTGCTCAGGGTGTATTCATGGGTGCAATACACCAGCGTATCCTCGGGCAAAGCGGCGAGACGGCCGAGCGAGTGGTGCATCTGCTCCGGCGTGCCTTCGAACAGGCGTCCGCAACCGGCGGCGAACAGGGTGTCGCCGCAAAACAGCAGGCCGTGGTGGTAATAGGCAATGTGGCCGAGGGTGTGACCGGGCACCGCATAGACATCGAAATCCCAGCCGAGCACGCTGACCTTGTCGTTGTCCTTGAGCGCCACGTCGCGCCCCGGGATGTTTTCGCTGGCCGGGCCGTAGACTTTGGCGCCACTCGCCGCTTTCAGGCGTTCGACGCCGCCGACGTGATCGTGATGGTGATGGGTGATCAGAATGTCGCTCAACACCCAGCCCGGGTGCGCGGCCAGCCAGGCCTGCACCGGCGCGGCATCGCCCGGGTCGACCACGGCGCAGCGCTGGGTGCGGTGATCCTGTAACAACCAGATGTAGTTGTCGGTGAACGCGGGCAGGGCACTGATCTGTATCATCGTCGGAATTCGCCAAGCGGAAAACATTGGCGCATCTTAGAGCTTCTAGCGGCGTTGGAGAATGACATGACCGATAAAGCGTTCGCTCAGGCCGATCCCGACTGGCTGGCGTTGATCGGCGCGGCCCGTGAATGGCTGGCCGGCCCGCTCGGGCAATTTCTGCTGGATGAAGAACGGCGCATGCTCGAAGACGAGTTGGGGCGGTTCTTCGGCGGCTACCTGGTGCATTACGGGCCGTCGGCCCAGACCCCGCCGTCGGCGCCGCAGGTGCAGCGCAACGTGCGGCTCGGCGCGCCGTTGCCGGGTGTCGAGATCGTCTGCGAGGAACAGGCCTGGCCGTTGAGCGAGCACGCCGCCGACGTGGTGGTGTTGCAGCACGGTCTGGATTTCTGTCTGTCGCCCCACGGTTTGCTGCGCGAAGCGGCAAGCAGTGTACGCCCCGGCGGGCATCTGCTGATCATCGGCATCAACCCCTGGAGCACCTGGGGTTTGCGCCACGTATTTGCCCACGACGCCTTGCGCCAGGCACGCTGCATCTCGCCATCGCGGGTCGCCGACTGGCTCAATCTGCTGGGCTTTGCGCTGGAGAAACGCCGCTTCGGGTGCTATCGTCCGCCGCTCGCGTCGCCCAAGTGGCAGGCCCGACTGGCCGGCTGGGAACGCAAGGCCGGCGACTGGCAACTGTCGGGCGGTGGCTTCTATTTATTGGTCGCGCGCAAGATCGTGGTCGGCCTGCGCCCGGTGCGTCAGGAGCGTCGCGAGCCGATGGGCAAGCTGATTCCGCTGCCGATGGCCAAGGTCAACCGCCGTCGTATCGAACCGTAAACCTTCTTTTTATAGTGGCCGGACTTGTTCCGGCCGCGGCCATCGTCGATCCGCGATTGACGGGGCCAGGCATTTTTCTGGATAGAGTGGCATGAGCGAAAGCGTCGATAGCGTAGAACTGTTCACCGACGGTGCCTGCAAGGGCAACCCCGGCCCGGGCGGCTGGGGCGCCTTGCTGGTGTGCAAGGGCGTCGAAAAGGAACTGTGGGGCGGCGAAGCCAACACCACCAACAATCGCATGGAACTGCTCGGCGCCATCCGTGGCCTCGAAGCCTTGAAGCGTCCGTGCGAAGTGCTGCTGGTGACCGACTCGCAATACGTGATGAAGGGCATCAACGAGTGGATGGCCAACTGGAAAAAGCGCGGCTGGAAGACGGCGGCGAAAGAACCGGTGAAAAACGCTGACCTGTGGAAAGAGCTGGACGAGCAGGTCAACCGGCACAAGGTCACCTGGAAGTGGGTGCGCGGGCACATTGGCCATCACGGTAACGAACGGGCTGACCAGTTGGCCAACCGTGGGGTGGATGAGGTTCGCGGGTACAAGCAGAGCTGATTAACGGCGCTGCACTGTGGTACGGCCCATTCGCGAGCAGGCTCGCTCCCACATTGGAATGCGCTTCCCTGTGGGAGCGAGCCTGCTCGCGAATGGGGCGACACGGTCTGACTGAAACACCCCCACCGAGCGTGTTAACATCGCCGCTTTTGCACGATTGACCCCGTTGAGAATTGAACACTGATGGCCACCAGATCCGTTGTACTCGATACCGAAACCACCGGCATGCCGGTGACCGATGGTCACCGGATCATTGAGATCGGCTGTGTCGAACTGATCGGTCGGCGCCTGACGGGCCGGCACTTTCACGTCTACCTGCAACCGGATCGCGAGAGTGACGAGGGCGCGATCGGCGTTCACGGCATCACCAACGAATTCCTCGTCGGCAAACCGCGCTTCGCCGAAGTGGCCGACGAGTTCTTCGAGTTCATCAACGGCGCGCAACTGATCATCCATAACGCGGCGTTCGACGTTGGCTTCATCAACAACGAATTTGCCTTGATGGGTCAGCACGATCGCGCTGACATCACCCAGCATTGCACCATCCTCGACACCCTGATGATGGCCCGGGAACGTCACCCGGGGCAGCGCAACAGCCTCGACGCCTTGTGCAAACGTTATGGCGTCGACAACTCTGGCCGTGAACTGCACGGCGCCTTGCTCGACTCGGAGATTCTCGCCGACGTCTACCTGACCATGACCGGTGGCCAGACCAGTCTGTCGCTGGCCGGCAACGCTTCCGACGGCAATGGCACGGGCGAGGGCGCGGACAACTCCGCCACCGAAATCCGTCGTCTGCCGGCGAGTCGTCAGCCTGCGCGGATCATTCGGGCGACGGAAGAGGAACTGGCGGCGCATATGGCGCGGCTGGAAATCATCGCCAAGTCGGCGGGCGGTCCGGCGCTGTGGACGCAGATTGCCGAGGCTGATGCTCAAGCCTGAAAGATCAAAAGATCAAAAGATCGCAGCCTTCGGCAGCTCCTACATTGGAATGCGATCCCTGTAGGAGCTGCCGAAGGTTCGGGCCGCGTTCGGACGATCTTTTGCTTTTGGCTGAATGAAGCCAACTGGCCACCCTCGCCACTTTCGCTGCAACCCTCTACCCTGAGTGCATTGGCAGACTTTGATCCGCCGCCTCGGGACACTGAGCCTCATGTACAAAGATTTGAAGTTTCCGGTGTTGATCGTCCACCGCGACATCAAGGCCGACACGGTCGCCGGTGACCGTATCCGTGGCATCGCCCGGGAGTTGGAGCAGGAAGGTTTCAATATCGTTTCGGCCATCGACTACACCGAAGGGCGGTTGGTGGCCTCCACCCATCATGGTCTGGCGTGCATGCTGATCGCTGCCGAAGACGCCAGCACCAACTCGCATCTGCTGCAGAACATGGCCGAACTGATCGGTCTGGCCCGGGTGCGCGCGCCGGATCTGCCGATCTTTGCCCTCGGCGAACAGGTCACTCTGGAAAACGCCCCCGCCGATGCCATGGCCGAGCTCAATCAACTGCGCGGCATTCTCTATCTGTTCGAAGACACTGTGCCGTTTCTGGCGCGGCAAGTGGCGCGGGCGGCGCGCAAGTATCTGGACGGTCTGCTGCCGCCGTTTTTCAAGGCGCTGGTGCAGCACACCGCCGACTCCAACTATTCCTGGCACACCCCCGGGCATGGCGGTGGCGTGGCCTATCACAAGAGTCCGGTGGGGCAGGCGTTTCATCAGTTCTTTGGCGAAAACACCCTGCGTTCGGACTTGTCGGTATCGGTGCCGGAACTCGGTTCACTGCTCGATCACACTGGGCCGCTGGCCGAAGCCGAAGAGCGCGCCGCGCGCAACTTCGGCGCCGATCACACGTTTTTCGTGATCAATGGCACCTCGACCGCCAACAAGATCGTCTGGCACTCGATGGTCGGTCGGGATGATCTGGTGCTGGTCGATCGCAACTGCCACAAGTCGGTGCTGCACGCGATCATCATGACCGGCGCAATCCCGCTGTATCTGTGCCCGGAGCGCAATGAGCTGGGGATCATCGGCCCGATTCCGCTGAGCGAATTCAGTCGCGAATCGATTCAGGCGAAGATCGACGCCAGCCCGCTGACCAAGGGCCGGGCGCCGAAAGTCAAACTGGCGGTGGTGACCAATTCGACCTACGACGGCCTGTGCTACAACGCCGAGCTGATCAAACAGAGCCTGGGCAATAGCGTGGAAGTGCTGCATTTCGATGAGGCGTGGTACGCCTACGCGGCGTTTCACGAGTTCTTCGCCGGGCGTTATGGCATGGCCACCTCGCGCACCGAAGACAGCCCGCTGGTGTTCACTACCCATTCCACGCACAAGCTGCTCGCCGCATTCAGCCAGGCCTCGATGATTCATGTGCAGGACGGCGGAGCGCGGCAACTGGACCGTGACCGTTTCAACGAAGCGTTCATGATGCACATCTCGACTTCGCCGCAGTACAGCATCATCGCTTCGCTGGATGTGGCCTCGGCCATGATGGAAGGCCCGGCCGGGCGTTCGCTGTTGCAGGAAACCTTCGATGAAGCGCTGAGTTTTCGCCGGGCGCTGGCCAATCTGCGCGAGCACATTGTGGCGGATGACTGGTGGTTCTCGATCTGGCAGCCGCCCGGCGTCGAAGGCATCGACCGGGTGCAGACCGAAGACTGGCTGCTGCAGCCGGACGCCGACTGGCACGGCTTCGGCGAAGTCAGTGACGACTATGTGCTGCTCGACCCGATCAAAGTGACCCTAGTCATGCCCGGGTTGAATGCCGGTGGCGCGCTGAGCGAGAAGGGCATCCCGGCAGCGGTGGTCAGCAAGTTTCTCTGGGAGCGCGGGCTGGTGGTGGAGAAGACCGGGCTGTATTCGTTCCTGGTGCTGTTCTCGATGGGCATCACCAAAGGCAAGTGGAGCACGCTGCTCACCGAGTTGCTGGAGTTCAAGCGCAGTTACGACGCCAACATCAGTCTCGCGACCTGCCTGCCGTGCGTGGCGCAGCAAGACACCGCGCGCTATCGCGGCATGGGCCTGCGTGACCTGTGCGATCAACTGCACGCCTGTTACCGCAGCAACGCCACCGCCAAACATCTGAAACGCATGTACACGGTGCTGCCGGAAATCGCCATGAAGCCGGCCCATGCCTATGATCATCTGGTGCGCGGCGAAGTCGAGGCGGTGCCGATCGATGAGCTGGAAGGAAGGATCGCGGCGGTGATGCTGGTGCCGTATCCACCGGGAATTCCATTGATCATGCCCGGCGAGCGCTTTACCGAGGCAACCCGCTCGATCATTGACTACCTGAAGTTCGCCCGCACGTTCGATAGCAGCTTCCCCGGTTTTGTCGCTGATGTGCATGGACTGCAACATGAAGACGAGGGCAATGGACGGCAGTACACCGTCGATTGCGTCAAGGAATGAGGACTTTTCCGAGTATGCAACCGGTCATGAATCCGAAATACCCAGGGCTGTCGGTGCGCGTCGCCGACGATGGTTTCGCGGCGTACATCTGGGGCAGCGACTTCAGTTTCGAGGTCGCCGCGTACGGTGCCGCCGTCATTGGCCAACCGGTCGAGCGCTGGGCGGTGACGCCGATCGTGCCGTATCGCAAGTGCTACGGCATTGATCCTGAAGAGTTCAGCAGCTATCGCGATGCCGCCGACAGCGCGATCTTCATGGCGTATCTCGATGATGAGCCGGTCGGTCATCTGGTGATCAGCACCAACTGGAACGGCTTTGCCCATATCGATGAGCTGGCGGTACACGCACCGGCGCGCCGGCATGGTGTGGCCAAGGCGCTGCTGGATGTCGCGCAGTTCTGGAGTCGCAAGAAAAAACTGCCGGGGATCATGCTCGAAACCCAGAACAACAACCTCGGCGCCTGTCGTTTGTATGAGCGTTGTGGCTACGAGATTGGCGGTATCGACCATCTACGTTATCGCGGGATTGATCCGAACACCGCGGAAATTGCGTTGTTCTGGTATCGACTGTTCGATAACCCGCTGGAACATTCGCTCAGCTCGCCAGCATCGCCTCGGCTTGTTCCGTGACGATCGTCAGCAGGGTCTGAATCGCTGTCGGCGTGGCGCTGTGTCGGTAGGTCAGGGCATACAGGCTGATCGGCACCGCCGGTGACAACGGGCAGACATCCAGCCCGTTCGCCCGCGCGCCGAGGGCGGTGAACGGGTCGACGATAGCCAGGCCTTCGCCGGCCTCGACCATGCTGCGCATCATCTGATGGGTTTGTACTCGGGTCTGGATGCTCGGCGCCGGGCGTAGGGCCTGGAGTTTGTTTTCCAGCGCCGGGCTCAATGGGTCGTGGCCTTCGAGGCCAACCATTGCCTGGCCAGCCAGATCCTGCAGGGAAATGTATTTCTGCTTCGGTTGCAGCCAGCCGTGGGGCGCGAGCAGTTGCAGCTTGCCGTGGGCCAATGGCTGGCAGTGGATGTCGGGGTGTTCCGGATCGTGCAGGCTCAGGCCCAGATCGCTTTCGCGCAGCAGCAGGCTGCGGACGATGTCGCAAGTGGGAGAGCTGAGCAAACGGCAAGGAGCGTCGGGCAAGCGTCGGCGCAGCAGCGCGATACTTTGCGGCAACAGCTGTTGCGCCAGCGGCGGGGTGCCGATGATGCGCAGGGGCGGGGCGAGGTATTGCTTGAGGCTGCTGGCCAGACGCTGCACCGGCTCCAGCGCCTGATAGACGTGAGCGATTTCCACCTGCAACGCCCGCGCTTCAGGCGTCGATTGCAGCCGGCCGCGTACGCTGGCGAACAGCATGAACCCCAACTCGCTCTCGGCTTCGCGCAAACGCTCTTCGACCTCGGTCACCGGGAGCTGCAGCCATTCGGCGGCGGTGCCCAGGTGACCGGTCTGCAAGAGCGCCTGAATCACTTCGATATGACGTAAACGCATGCGTGAAGTCCATGTTCAGCAGGTGGGGTCAGTGGCTGAATCCTACCCCAAGTCTGCGCATATGACTTCTGCTCATAACGGCCAGTTATGAAGCGACGGTTGTCTCAGGCTCGCGGGTCAGGGTGATACCTGACTGAACCAGGAGAAACTCGGTGTCACTGACTTTGTTGACGCGATCGCCAATGGCCAGTTTGTAAATCGGCTCCGAGCCAGTGGAACCGTCTGCCGACGGGGTGGATTCCTGGAACTCATGCACGGAATAAACGCGGCCTTCCGCATCTCTTGCATGGAACTGACCGACGAGTACTGCTGCCATCTGCTTAGAACCTCTGGAGATAAAACGCTTGATTTGCGGCTTGGTAGACCGTCATCAAGCCCTGTAAGTTTTCCTACAGGAAAAAAATAATCAGCGCGCAGGAATTTCCCTTGCTCGCTGGTGAAACTGTCATCGAATCATCTATAACTACTGGCTCTTCCCACCGACAGTCGAGAGTCTTCCATGAGCAATGTCTACAACGTCGCTGTAGTCGTCGGCAGCCTGCGCAAAGCATCGATCAACCGCAAAGTCGCGCTGGCGCTGGCCGAGCTGGCACCGGCGAACCTCAAACTGAAGATTGTCGAGATTGGCGACCTGCCACTCTATAACGAAGACATCGACGGCGATTCACCGCCGGCAGCCTACAGCACTTTCCGCCAGGAAGTCGGTTCTTCCGACGCGGTGCTGTTCGTCACCCCGGAATATAACCGCTCGGTGCCGGCGCCTTTGAAGAATGCGATTGACGTGGGTTCGCGGCCATATGGCAAGGCCGTCTGGAGCGGCAAACCGGGTGCGGTGATCAGTGTGTCGCCGGGGGCGATTGGCGGTTTTGGTGCCAACCAGCATTTGCGCCAATCCTTCGTGTTTCTCGATGTGCCGTGCATGCAGCAGCCGGAAGCGTATCTGGGGGGCGCGGGTTCGGCGTTTGACGAGGCGGGCAAGTTGAGCGAGTCGGTGAAACCGTTCCTGCAGAATTTCATCAATGCGTATGGGAAATTTGTGGAACAACACAAGAAATAATCGGGTCTGAGCTGCGATAAAACAGAGATCCTGTGGGAGCGGGCTTGCTCGCGAAGGCGGTGTGTCAGACACAAAGTTGTCATCTGACACACCGCCTTCGCGAGCAAGCCCGCTCCCACGTTTGGATCTCCACTCATTGAATAATTGAAGGCTGTCGCGAATGCTCGCTGCGTCACTGATCTTCCTGCTGACCATTACCCTTGTCATCTGGCAACCCAAAGGCCTCGGGGTCGGCTGGAGCGCGACGCTTGGCGCGGTACTGGCGCTGATCTTCGGCGTCGTGCACTTGAGCGACATCCCGCTGGTGTGGCAGATCATCTGGAACGCCACCGGCACCTTCGTCGCGCTGATCATCATCAGCCTGCTGCTCGACGAAGCCGGGTTCTTCGCCTGGGCCGCACTGCACGTGGCGCGCTGGGGGCGGGGCAGTGGGCGCAAGCTGTTTGCCTTCATGGTGCTGCTCGGCGCGCTGGTATCGGCGTTGTTCGCCAATGACGGCGCGGCGCTGATCCTCACGCCGATCGTGATTTCGATGCTGCTGGCGCTGCGCTTTTCCCCGGCGGCGACCTTGGCGTTCGTCATGGGCGCCGGCTTCATCGCCGACACCGCGAGCCTGCCGCTGGTGGTGTCGAACCTGGTCAACATCGTTTCGGCGGACTTCTTTCACATCGGCTTCAACCGCTATGCGGCGGTGATGGTGCCGGTCAACTTCGTCAGTGTGGCCGCGACGCTGGGCGTGCTGATGTGGTTTTTCCGTCGCGACATTCCCAAGGCTTACGATCCCGAACAGCTCGAACAGCCGCACACGGCGATCCACGACAAGGCCACGTTCTATGCCGGTTGGGTAGTGCTGGTGATTCTGTTGATCGGCTGCTTCTTCCTCGAACAACTGGGCATCCCGATCAGCGCGATTTCGGCGGTCTGTGCGGCCCTGCTGCTGGGGATCGCCGCCCGAGGCCACAAGATTTCCACGCGCAAGGTGCTGAAAGAAGCGCCGTGGCAGATCGTGATTTTCTCCCTCGGCATGTATCTGGTGGTGTATGGCCTGCGCAATGCCGGGCTGACCGGGTATCTGGCCGGCTGGCTGGATGTGTTTGCCGGGTACGGTGTGTGGGGCGCGGCGCTGGGCACAGGGGTGCTGACCGCGCTGTTGTCGTCGATCATGAACAACTTGCCGACAGTGCTGATCGGCTTGTTGTCGATCGATGCCAGTCAGGCCAGCGGTGTGATCAAGGAAGCGATGATCTACGCCAACGTGATCGGCAGCGATCTGGGGCCGAAAATCACCCCGATCGGCAGTCTGGCGACCTTGCTCTGGCTGCATGTGCTGGCGCGCAAGGATATCCGGATTGGTTGGGGGTATTACTTCAAGGTCGGGATTGTCCTGACGGTGCCGGTGTTGTTGATTACTTTGGCGGCTTTGGCGTTGCGGTTATCCCTTTAGACCGAGTCGGCCCATTCGCGAGCAGGCTCGCTCCCACAGGGAGTGTGGCACCTCTCCCTACATTTGAAATGCAGTCCAAATGTGGGAGCGAGCCCGCTCGCGAAGAGGCCGGGTCAGGCATTGAAATTTTCAGGCCTGGCCCGGCACATTCGGCCAAAGATCCGCCACCAGAAACAACCGCTCCGCCTCTTCCCATTCGCCCTGCGCATTCTCGGTCAGGCGCACCAGCAGTTGCGCCGGGGCCATCGGTTCCAGGTCGTCCAGCCACATCTGCAGATGTTCAGCACTCCAGGTCTGATCCGCCGGGTAGTGTGCCGGCGCCAGCCATGCATGGCGGGGCAGGGGTTGCCAGCGCCCGGCCGGACGCTGAGCGACGAATGCCGACCAGTCCTTCTGATGCAGCCAGCTCCCGCGCAAATGTTGCGGATGCGCGCCGCTCGGTGATGCAGACGTGCCGGGCCACGGGTACAACAGGTATCCGCCCAGCCACAACTGCGCACTGAACACCTCGATATCCAGCTTCGCCAGCACCTCACGGCTTTCCGGGCGCGCCGAGATCGGCAGTTGGTGTTCGGCCAGATGCGCCAGTTTGCGGTCCAGTCGATCATGACAACCCGGCCCCAGCCATTGCGCCGGGTCGTGGCCGTCGCCTTCCTGCGGGCCGAGGTAGAGCTTGATCGCCAGTTCCAGGTGATGCACGCCGTCGCGGTCGCGCAGCAGCATGTCGAGTTCACCGAGGGTGTGGCCTTCGCGGCGGATCGGCAGGTTGGCGGCAATCAGTTCGATGCCCGGCGCATGCTCCACGGCAAACTGCCACAACCGTTCGTAATACAGGCCCAGCCGCCGCGTGCGCGCCTGCGACAGCCAATGCAACAAGCCATAACTGTCGCGATCGAGTTGCCGCAGCCAGTGCTCCAGGCGCTGCGGATCACTGACCCAGTCGCTGCCGGCCAGCGGATGGCGCTGCGGCCACGGCGTTGCGGCCAGCATCGGAGGGGCGAGAATCACCCACGCCAGGTCACGCACTTCCGGATGGCGTAATTGGTGTGGTAACTGGAGCAGGTCGGGAAACAGGATCATCTTGCGAGCATAGCCTTAAACACGCGCGCACCCTTGAGGCTGAAAGGATTTTGTCTATCGCGGGCTTTCGCCCATAATCGTGTTTTTCGCGTTTTCGATTGTCCGCAGAGGTCCCATGGAGCAATTTCGTAATATCGGCATCATCGGTCGCCTGGGCAGTTCCCAGGTGCTGGATACCGTCCGCCGACTGAAACGCTTTCTGCTCGATCGTCACCTGCACGTGATTCTCGAAGACACCATCGCCGAAGTCCTGCCGGGCCACGGCCTGCAAACCTCGTCGCGCAAGATGCTCGGCGAAGTCTGCGACATGGTCATCGTCGTCGGCGGTGACGGCAGCCTGCTCGGCGCCGCGCGGGCGCTGGCCAAGCACAATATTCCGGTGCTGGGGATCAACCGTGGCAGCCTTGGTTTCCTCACCGACATTCGTCCCGATGAGCTGGAAGTCGAAGTGGCCAAGGTGCTCGACGGCCATTATCTGGTGGAAAACCGCTTCCTGCTGCAAGCCGAAGTTCGCCGCCATGCCGAGGCCATCGGCCAGGGCGATGCGTTGAACGACGTGGTGCTGCACCCGGGCAAATCGACGCGGATGATCGAGTTCGAGCTGTACATCGACGGCCAGTTCGTTTGCAGCCAGAAGGCCGACGGCCTGATCGTCGCCACGCCGACCGGTTCCACCGCGTACGCGCTGTCCGCTGGTGGCCCGATCATGCATCCCAAGCTCGATGCCATTGTGATCGTGCCGATGTACCCCCATATGTTGTCGAGTCGGCCAATTGTGGTCGATGGCAACAGTGAGCTGAAAATCGTCGTGTCGAAAAACATGCAGATCTACCCGCAAGTCTCTTGCGACGGGCAGAACCACTTCACCTGCGCGCCGGGCGACACCATCACCGTCAGCAAGAAAGCCCAGAAGCTGCGGCTGATTCACCCGCTCGACCACAACTACTACGAAGTCTGCCGGACCAAGCTCGGCTGGGGCAGCAAGTTGGGTGGTGGAGGCGACTGATGCTCGATCCCGCGCGCAGTTATGACTTGATTGGTGACGTGCACGGATGCGCCCTGACCCTCGAACACTTGCTTGACCGACTCGGTTATCACAAGCAGGGCGGGGTCTGGCGGCATCCATCGCGCATGGCCGTGTTCGTCGGCGACATCATCGACCGTGGCCCGCGAATCCGCGAGGCGCTGCACATCGTCCACGACATGGTCGAGGCCGGGCAGGCGCTGTGCATCATGGGCAATCACGAATTCAACGCACTGGGCTGGAGCACGCCGGCGCTGCCGGGCAGCGGCAAGCAGTTCGTCCGAGAGCACACGCCGCGCCATGCACGCCTGCTGCAGGAAACCCTGACCCAGTTCGAAGACCATCCGGGCGACTGGCATGACTTCCTCAACTGGTTCTACGAGCTGCCGCTGGTGGTTGATGCCGGGCGCTTCCGTGTGGTGCACGCCTGTTGGGATGCCAGCCTGATCGAACCATTGCGCGGGCTGTTTCCCGATGCGCGCATCGACGAGCATTTTCTCCAGGCCTCGGCCGTGCCCGGCAGTTTCGCCTGCACCGTGTTCGACCGCTTGCTGCGCGGCACCGACATGCGCCTGCCGGATGGCTTGACCATGACCAGCGGCGACGGTCTGGTGCGCTCGTTCTTCCGCACCAAATTCTGGGAAGACGACCCGAAAACCTACGGCGACATCGTCTTCCAGCCAGATGCGCTGCCGGAGCCGGTGGCGCAGAAGCCGCTGACCTCCAGCGAAAAAAACAATCTGCTGCGCTACGGCATTGACGAGCCGTTGTTGTTCGTCGGCCACTACTGGCGCAGCGGCAAACCGGCGCCGATCCGCCCGAACCTCGCGTGTCTCGATTACAGCGCGGTGCTCTACGGCAAACTGGTGGCCTATCGTCTGGATCAGGAAACACGCCTGGATCCGCATAAATTTGTCTGGGTCGATGTCGAGCGGCCGGAGGTGCTGCAATGAGTGCGGTAGCGGTATTGCGTCTGCCGTTGGCGGTGGACCTGAGCGGTTTCGTCAAGCTGCTGCAACGGATGCAGGTGCCGCATCGGGTCAGCGAAGAGGCGGGCGAGCAGGTGCTGTGGGCACCTTCGGAAATCAGCGAAGACGTACGTTCGCTGTACGAGCGCTTCCCGGCCGGTGACCCCGATCAGCAACTGGACATCCCGCTGGCGCCGACTTTCAAGCGTCCGAGCTTCGCCGAGCAACTCAAACACGCCAAGGCCACCGGGTTGATCCTGCTGCTGAGCCTGCTGGTCGGTGGCCTGACCTATCTGGGCGACAACCTCGACACCATTCGCTGGCTGACCTTCCTCGACTTCCGCGTGGTCGGCGAGTACATCCAGTTCACGCCGCTGGCCGACAGCCTGGCGGCGGGGCAGTGGTGGCGCCTGTTCACGCCGATGCTGCTGCACTTCGGCATCCTGCACCTGGCCATGAACGGCATGTGGTACTGGGAACTGGGGCGGCGCATCGAGTCACGTCAGGGCAGCATCAACCTGCTCGGTCTGACCCTGCTGTTCAGCCTGGTGTCGAACTACGCGCAGTTTGCCTGGAGCGGCCCGAGCCTGTTTGGCGGCTTGTCTGGCGTGCTCTACGGTTTGCTCGGCCATTGCTGGATTTTCCAGTTGCTGGCGCCGAACCCGGCGTATCGCCTGCCGCGAGGCGTGCTGGTGATGATGCTGGTGTGGCTGGTGATTTGCATGTCCGGACTGGTCTCGATGATCGGTTTCGGCCAGATCGCCAACGCCGCGCACGTCAGCGGGTTACTCATCGGATGCTTCACCGGTTTGTTGGGCGGTTTGTATAACCGCCGTAAACTGGCCGCCTGAAATTTTAAGTGAATAAAGAGCACGGAGACCCTGATGTCCTCTTTTAACGACATGATCAAAAACATCACCCCGGACATCTACGAGAGCCTGAAACTGGCCGTGGAAATCGGCAAGTGGTCCGACGGTGGCAAACTCACCGCCGAACAGCGCGAGCTTTCGCTGCAGGCGATGATCGCCTGGGAAATCCAGAACCTGCCTGAAGACCAGCGCACCGGTTACATGGGCCCGCAGGAATGTGCGTCGAAGTCGATCGAAGTGCCGAACATCCTGTTCAAGTCGGATGCCATCCATTGATCGAGATTGGCCGCGGTGCAATCAGCAAAATGTCGGCGCGCCTGGACGGGCCGAATGTGCAATACGCGTTTCGTCTGGATGACGTCGAGGTCCCGGTCAACCCCATGATCGGCACCACGGTGCGTCTGGAGTACCTGGGGGCGATTCATTGCACCCATTGCGGGCGCAAGACCAAAACCAGTTTCAGTCAGGGTTACTGCTACCCGTGCATGACCAAACTGGCGCAGTGCGATCTGTGCATCATGAGCCCGGAGCGTTGTCACTTCGAGGCCGGTACCTGCCGGGAGCCGGAGTGGGGGCAGAAGTTCTGCATGACTGATCATGTGGTGTATCTGGCCAACTCGTCGGGGATCAAGGTCGGTATTACTCGCGCCACGCAGTTGCCGACTCGCTGGCTCGATCAGGGCGCAAGTCAGGCGCTGCCGATCATGCGCGTATCGACGCGCCAGCAGTCGGGCTTCGTCGAAGACCTGTTCCGCAGCCAGGTGGCCGACAAGACCAACTGGCGCGCCTTGCTCAAGGGCGATGCGGCGGCGGTGGATCTGGCGCAAGTGCGCGATCAACTGTTTGAAAGCTGCGCCGAGGGCTTGCAAGGCCTGCAGCAGCGATTCGGCCTACAAGCAATTCAGACGATTGCCGATGTAGAACCTCTCGAAATCCGCTATCCGGTCGAGCAATACCCGGCCAAAATCGTCAGCTTCAACCTGGACAAGAACCCGATTGCCGAAGGCACGCTGCTGGGAATCAAGGGTCAGTACCTGATTTTTGACACCGGCGTGATCAACATTCGTAAATACACGGCCTATCAGCTCGCCGTGCATCAATAAGGATTCCAGCATGCGCACCGAACAACCGAAGATGATTTACCTGAAGGACTATCAGGCGCCCGAGTACCTGATCGACGAGACGCACCTGACCTTCGAGCTGTTCGAGGACCACAGCCTGGTCCACGCGCAACTGGTGATGCGCCGCAACCCGGAGCGTGGCCCGGGCCTGCCGCCGCTGGTGCTCGACGGCCAGCAGTTGGAACTGCTGTCGGTAACCCTGGCCGACCAGGAACTGAGCGCCAGTGATTACCAGCTGAGCGAAAACACCCTGACCCTGCAGCCGGCCAGCGCCAGCTTCACGGTCGACACCAGCGTCCGGATTCACCCGGAAACCAATACCGCGCTGGAAGGCCTTTACAAGTCCGGCACGATGTTCTGTACCCAGTGCGAGGCCGAAGGCTTCCGCAAGATCACCTATTACCTCGACCGCCCGGACGTGATGAGCAAGTTCACCACCACGGTGGTCGCCGAGCAGCACAGCTATCCGGTGCTGCTGTCCAACGGCAACCCGATTGCCTCCGGCCCGGGCGAAGACGGCCGACACTGGGCGACCTGGGAAGACCCGTTCATGAAACCGGCGTACCTGTTCGCGCTGGTGGCCGGTGATTTGTGGTGTGTCGAAGACACGTTCACCACCATGACCAATCGCAATGTTGCACTGCGCATTTACGTCGAGCCGGAAAACATCGACAAGTGCCAGCACGCGATGAACAGCCTGAAGAAGTCGATGCGCTGGGACGAAGAGGTCTACGGTCGCGAGTACGATCTGGACATCTTCATGATCGTCGCCGTCAACGACTTCAACATGGGCGCGATGGAGAACAAGGGCCTCAACATTTTCAACTCCAGCGCCGTGCTGGCCCGCGCCGAAACCGCCACCGACGCCGCGCACCAGCGGGTCGAGGCAATCGTCGCCCACGAATACTTCCACAACTGGTCAGGCAACCGCGTGACCTGCCGCGACTGGTTTCAGCTGTCGCTCAAGGAAGGCTTCACCGTGTTCCGCGACGCTGGTTTCTCCTCGGACATGAACTCGGCCACGGTCAAGCGCATTCAGGACGTGGCGTACCTGCGTACCCACCAGTTCGCCGAAGATGCAGGCCCGATGGCTCACGCGGTGCGCCCGGACAGCTTCATCGAGATCTCCAACTTCTACACCCTGACCGTGTACGAAAAAGGCTCGGAAGTGGTCGGCATGATCCACACCCTGCTGGGCGCCGAAGGCTTCCGCAAGGGCAGTGACCTGTACTTCGAACGCCATGATGGCCAGGCCGTGACCTGCGACGACTTCGTCAAGGCCATGGAAGATGCCAACGGTGTCGACCTGACCCAGTTCAAACGCTGGTACAGCCAGGCCGGGACGCCGCGTCTGGCGGTCAGCGAGTCCTACGACGCCGCGGCGAAAACCTACAGCCTGACCTTCCGCCAGAGCTGCCCGGAAACCCCGGACAAAGTGGAAAAACTGCCGTTCGTGATCCCGGTCGAACTCGGTCTGCTCGACAGCAAAGGCAACGAGATCGCGCTGCGTCTGGCCGGTGAAGCGTCGGCGCAAGGCACCACCCGCGTGATCTCGGTGATCGAGGCTGAGCAGACCTTCACCTTCGTCGACATCGCTGAACAGCCGCTGCCATCGTTGCTGCGTGGTTTCTCGGCACCGGTGAAACTGAGCTTCCCGTACAACCGTGACCAGTTGATGTTCCTGATGCAACACGACAGCGACGGCTTCAACCGCTGGGATGCCGGTCAGCAGCTGTCGGTGCAGGTCCTGCAGGAGCTGATCGCCCAGCAGCAGAAGGGCGAGAGCCTGGTGCTCGATCCGCGTCTGATCTCGGCGCTGAAAACCGTGCTGTCTGACGAGTCGCTGGATCAGGCCATGGTCGCCGAAATGCTTTCGCTGCCGAGCGAAGCGTATCTGACCGAAATCAGCGAAGTGGCGGATGTCGAGGCGATCCACACCGCTCGCGAGTTTGCCCGCAAGCAACTGGCGGACAATCTGTTCGAAGCGCTGTGGCTGCGTTATCAGGCCAACCGCGACTTGTCGAAGCAGACGCCGTATGTGGCCGAGGCCGAGCACTTTGCCCGTCGCGCGCTGCAGAACATTGCGCTGTCGTATCTGATGCTCAGCGGCAAGCCGGAAGTGCTGGCCGCTACGCAGGAACAGTTCGAAAACAGCGACAACATGACCGAGCGCCTGACCGCGCTGGCGGTGCTGGTCAACTCGCCGTTCGAAGAACACAAGGCCAAAGCGCTGGCGACGTTCGCCGAGCACTTCAAGGACAATCCGCTGGTCATGGATCAGTGGTTCAGCGTGCAGGCCGGCAGCACACTGCCGGGCGGTCTGGCGCGGGTCAAGGCGTTGATGCAGCACCCGGCGTTCAATATCAAGAACCCGAACAAGGTGCGTGCGCTGGTCGGCGCGTTTGCCGGGCAGAACCTGATCAACTTCCACGCCGCCGACGGTTCGGGCTACCGCTTCCTCGCGGATCTGGTGATCGAACTGAACGGCTTCAACCCGCAGATCGCTTCGCGGCAACTGGCGCCGCTGACTCGCTGGCGCAAATACGACAGCGCCCGTCAGGCGTTGATGAAGGCTGAGCTGGAGCGGATTCTGGCTTCCGGTCAGCTGTCCAGCGATGTATATGAAGTGGTGAGCAAAAGCCTGGCGTAACGCATAACGAAATGTGGGAGCGGGCTTGCTCGCGAAAGCGGTGTGTCAGACACGGAGATGTCGACTGGTATACCGTATTCGCGAGCAAGCCCGCTCCCACATGGGAGCGCGGTTACTCGGTTATTTCAGGTCGAATCGATCCAGCTCCATCACCTTGGCCCACGCCGCCACGAAGTCTTTGACGAACTGTTCCTTCGCGTCAGAACTCGCATACACCTCGGCCAGCGCGCGCAGTATCGCGTTGGAACCAAACACCAGATCGACCCGCGTCGCGGTCCACTTCACGCTACCGGTCTTGCGATCGCGTCCTTCGAACTCGTCCGCTGCCGCTGACGTCGGCTTCCACTCCACGCCCATGTCCAGCAGGTTGGTGAAGAAGTCGTTGCTCAGGGTTTCCGTGCGCGAGGTGAACACGCCATGCCGGCTCTGCCCGACATTCGCCCCCAATACCCGCAGACCACCGACCAGTACGGTCATTTCCGGAGCGGAGAGGGTGAGCAGTTGCGCCTTGTCGATCAGCAGCGCTTCGGCCGACACGGTGTATTTGCCCTTGCTGTAGTTGCGGAAACCATCGGCAATCGGTTCGAGGAAACCAAACGACTCGACATCGGTTTGCTCCTGAGTCGCGTCGGTGCGTCCTGGATTGAACGGCACAGAGACCGAGTGCCCGGCGTTTTTCGCCGCTTGCTCGACCCCGGCGTTACCCGCCAGCACGATCAGATCCGCCAGCGAGACTTTCTTGCCGGATGATCCGGCGTTGAACTCGTTCTGAATGCCCTCAAGGGTCTTCAGCACCTTGTCCAGTTGCTCCGGCTGGTTGGCCTGCCAGAATTTCTGCGGGGCCAGACGCAGACGTCCGCCGTTGGCGCCGCCACGTTTGTCCGAACCACGGAAGGTCGATGCGGCGGCCCAGGCGGTGGAAACCAGTTGCGACACCGACAGACCGGACGCCAGCACTTTGCTTTTCAGCGCTGCCGCATCGTTGCTGTCGATCAGTGGGTGAGTGGCCTCAGGAATCGGGTCCTGCCACAGCAGTTCTTCGTTCGGCAGTTCCGGGCCGAGGTAGCGCGACAGTGGGCCCATGTCGCGGTGGATCAGTTTGTACCAGGCGCGGGCGAAGGCGTCGGCCAATTGATCAGGATTGGCCAGGAAACGGCGGGCGATCGGCTCGTAGATCGGGTCGAAACGCAGCGCCAGGTCGGAAGTGAGCATGGTCGGCGAGAGCTTTTTGCTCGGATCGTGCGCATGGGGAACAGTGCCAGCCCCGGCGCCGTTTTTTGGTTTCCACTGATGCGCACCGGCCGGGCTTTTGAACAGTTCCCACTCGAAACCGAACAGGTTTTCCAGGTAGTTGTTGCTCCACTGGGTCGGAGTGGTGGTCCAGGTAACTTCGAGGCCACTGGTGATGGTGTCGGCGCCTTTGCCGGTGCCGAATGCGTTGCGCCAGCCGAGGCCTTGTTCTTCCAGGCCAGCCGCTTCCGGCTCAGGCCCGACATTATCGGCCGGGCCGGCGCCGTGGGTCTTGCCGAAGGCGTGACCGCCGGCGATCAGCGCGACGGTTTCTTCGTCGTTCATGGCCATGCGGCCGAAGGTTTCGCGGATATCGCGACCGGAGGCAACCGGGTCGGGATTGCCTTCAGGGCCTTCCGGGTTCACGTAAATCAGGCCCATCTGCACCGCTGCGAGCGGATTTTCCAGATTACGTTCGCCCTGATCGGTACGGCTTTGCTCTTTGCCGTGCAAGTCCGGTTCGGCCACCAGCGTACCGTCACCCGGTTCCTGCATGGCCGACTTGTCTTTGCCGTAGCGGCTGTCGCCGCCGAGCCATTCGCGCTCCGAACCCCAATACACGTCTTCGTCCGGTTCCCACACATCGGGACGTCCACCGGAGAAGCCGAAGGTCTTAAAGCCCATGGACTCCAGTGCAACGTTGCCGGTGAGCACGATCAGGTCGGCCCAGGAAATATTGCGGCCGTATTTCTGTTTGATCGGCCACAGCAGTCGCCGCGCTTTGTCGAGGCTGACGTTGTCCGGCCAGCTGTTGAGCGGGGCAAAACGCTGTTGCCCGGAGCCGGCGCCACCGCGACCATCGGCGGTGCGATAGGTGCCGGCGCTGTGCCAGGCCATGCGGATGAACAGCGGGCCGTAGTGGCCGAAGTCCGCCGGCCACCAGTCCTGGGAGTCGGTCATCAGCGCACGCAGGTCTTGTTTCAGGGCCTGGAAGTCCAGGCTCTGGAAGGCTTTGGCGTAGTCGAAGTCCTTGCCCAGCGGATCGGACTTGGGCGAGTGCTGGCTGAGGATCTTCAGGTTCAGTTGATTCGGCCACCAGTCACGGTTCGTCGTACCACCACCGGCGGCGTGGTTGAACGGGCATTTCGATTCGTTTGCCATGTTCGAGTCCTTATCAGGTCTTGTGCGGCCGGCTCATGCCGACTTCGGACTAGTAAGGCTAGACCCGACTTGGGCAGTCAGCTAATAGGCCGACTATTGGAGGCTGATAGGCAAACTCTTCAATGAATGATGCTATGGAATGAGTTGAAAGGTTTTTAGCTCGAAATCGACTAAACGACTGTCATTTCTGACAGTGCGCGGAGGAATTAATAAAAAATATATTGGCTGCATGTTAAGGGCCTGATGAATCACAAACCTTTGTTGGCAATCGAGTCGGGAGTGTATTTGCATGAAAAATTCAATTAAACCAGAAGAGCAAATTCTTAAGCTGATTCATGAAGGTCGCGGTAAATATAAAGGCACGTTTAAAGCTAGCGTTGATAACTTAGAGTTCATGTTCGCGGATACGAACGTGGTGTTTCACAGGGCAGGAGAGGAATATTACATTGTTGGGGCTGATAGAGATAATAAAAACTCCGTAGCCTTCTGTGTTCCATGGGCTATAAAAGAAGGCCCTCACGAGGTGAAGTGGTACAAAGGTGGTCTGGTTTGGAGCGTTAGTAAGGATGGCGATTTTCACGAGATTCAACAAGGAGTGGCAACTGTGACGTTCTTACAAAGCGGCGAATATAAATACGGTGTTAAAGGTGAAATCGATTTTAGTTTGCCTCGAGTAGGGAAAATAACAGGCAAATTTGAAATTAAGCTCCGTGAGTAAACGTAAAGGGACGGATCCAGCCAATCCGTCCCTTCCCTGATTTCAACTCGATTGCACAGTCTCATCATCCGGCAACGCATCCAACGGATCTTCCTGCCCAGGCAATTCAGTAATCACACTGAAATCCGTGACCTCGACCGAACCCAATCCATAACCCAGCAAATGAAACGAGAAAGCCTTGCGCTGCTGCGGGTTATCAAAGCTGAAATCCATCTGCAGCGGCTGATCCGCCGTGGCGACCATCTCGGTCGGCAGGCCCAGTTGCACGTCCTGTTCGAACTCCTTGGCCTTGAGCTGAATGTACGCCGCCTGCTGCGGATCCACCGAACGCACGGTCAGGCGCACGCGGGTGTGCGAGCCCTTGGGCATTTCCAGGTATTGCGCACCGATCAGGTTGTCGGCCCAGTCGTCCTTGATCTGCGCTTGCAGCGGGATCACGTTGTTGCTGCCGAACTGGTAACGCTGATTGAGCGGGGTGCGCAACAGCGACAGGTCCAGCGCCATCGCCCGTGCGGCGATCTGCCGGGCCTGCTGGCTGCTTTCATTGCCTTTGAAGGTGGCGCGCTCGGCAATGAAGCCGGGGCTTTCGTAGTAGCGGCAACGGCGCGGCATGTCGCACTCGGAGAAGATTCCCTGGCCGTTGTGGTAGCGCAGCTTGCCGTTGGTGTAGGACATGATTTCGCGTCCGCTGTCGTAGTCGCGGAATAGCGAACGGCCGCTCAGCGCCGACGGCACCGGCAGGTCAAAATAATCGAGGATCGACGCGCTCAGATCGACATGACCGTAGACCCCGGCATTCAGCCGTGGCAGCTGCTCGTGTTCCGGCGCCAGGGTCAGATTGAAGCCCCACGACGACGCCAGACGCACGCCGTCGATGCCGTGGGATTCGTCCGAGGTGATCACCACCAGCGTGTCTTTCAGTACGCCCTGGCGTTCGAGACCGCTGAGAAACTGCTCCAGCGCATCATCGAGATAACCGACGGCGGCCTGTTTCGGCGTCTCGTAGCGCGCCAGATAGTCTTCCGGTGCGGAGTAGGGCTGGTGCGTGCCGACGGTCAACAGAGTGAGCATCCACGGTTGCTTCTGCTTCTTCAGTTGGCCGACGTAATCCAGCGCGCCTTCGAAGAACGCCTTGTCATCCTTGCCCCACGGAAACTCCAGATAGTTGGCGTTGCTGAACCACTCCAGACCATGGGTCGCATCGAAACCGATGTGCGGCATGATCTTGTCTTTGGCCATGAAACGCAGACCGGCGCCTTGCAGGTAATGAGTGCTGAAGCCGTTCTGCCGCAGCTGCGCCGGCAGGCAGGCCTGATTGCGCTCCTGCTGGGTGAGCATTTCCACGCCTTTGGGCGTGCCGTTGTTGAGCTTGTCGTAATCGCCACAGAGCATGGCGTACAGGCCGCGAATGGTCTGGTGCGTATGCAGCACGTAATCCGGGGTGTTCATGCCGCGCTCGGCCCAGCGGCTGAGGTTGGGCATCAGGTCTTCCTGATAATGACTGCCGATGGCCTCGCGATTGGCGCGGATGTAAGCGCCGGGAATGCCTTCCAGGGCGATGATCAGCACATTGCGCGCCTGACCCGGTGCGGCCAGCAGCTTGTGGCCATTGAGATCCAGATCGGTCAGCCCGGCCATCTGTGGCGCGGGTTCTTCGACCTCACCGTCCAGCCATTCCTCGGCCTGCAACTGCAGATCGGCGACTTGCGAGGCGAGCAATTGATGCGGCAGGTTGTACATGCGCCACGGATCCTCCTCGCTCGGCCACTGGTTTTGCACGCCCCAGTGCGCGGCGAACAGCAGCGCCGGTGCGGCCCACACGGCACGGGGCAGAGCAGCAGCGGGTTGCGCGCGATTGGCGAAACGCGTCAGCAACCAGAGCAGCAGCGCCAGCAACAGGGCCACGCCCAGCGCCGGATGGGCAAAGCCGCCACCGGTGGAGTTCTCCACGAACTGCGGGTCAATCAGGTAATGCAGGTCGGATGGGTTCGGCAACCGGCCGACAGCGCTGACCAGCTCCGCCGTCGCCACCGCCAGCAACCCCCAGAACAGCAGCAACGGCAACGCCTGCCACCACGCACGGCGATGAAGCAACAGCACCAGCAAACTGCCAATGGCCAAGTCAGACAAATAGCCCAGCGACGACGACCAGCCCAACGCCGCGCGCAGGCACACCGGTACAATCAGCACCAGCAGAATCAGGGAAAACAGGCGGGCATGCGGCTGCCGCAACCAACGCAATAAAACGCTCACAAACAAAGACCTTCCAGCCATCAAACCGTCATAAAAGTGTGCGCGATGATACCAAGGGTGGGCTGTCTGATCGCCCTTTTAAACTACCGGCTGATCCGCTCTTGCAGGCACGGCGCAGGGCTTGAGGCCGTGACTGGCGTTGGTGTCAGCGCGCTGACGGCTGACGCACAGCGTGTAATCGATGGCAGATTTATTGTTTCAGGCTGTTTAAATCAGCGCATGACGGCAAACGTGAGCGTGCTATGGATATTCGATAACGGTATTTAATTTCTGTTTTTTATAGCGATAGAGTTCGGCCTTTCAGCCAATCCACCCAGCTGCGAGGTTGTCATGGCCATACCGTTCAAACGTTCTGCGCTGATTCTGTTGGCCGCATCCCTGGCAGGCAGTCTGCTGCTCAGCGGCGGCGCCCAGGCCGAAGGCAAGATCAGCATCGCCCAGCAATTCGGCATCGGTTATCTGATTCTCGATGTGGTCCGTGATCAGCAGTTGATCGAAAAACACGGCAAGGCGCAGGGGCTGGAGATCAAGGTCGACTGGAACAGCATCTCCGGCGCCACTGCGATGAACGAAGCGCTGCTGACCGGCGCGCTGGACGTGGTCTCCGCCGGGGTGCCGCCAATGCTCACCGTGTGGGATCGCACCCGGGGCAAACAGAACGTCAAGGCGATTGCCTCGCTCGGCTCGATGCCCAATTACCTGCTGACCAACAACCCGAACATCAAGACCCTGAAGGATTTCAGCGACAAGGATCGCATCGCCGTGCCGGCGGCGGGCGTGGGGTTCCAGTCGCGGACCCTGCAGATCGAAACGGCCAAGGAATTCGGCAATGACCAGTACAAAAAATTTGACGACATCTCGGTCAGCCTGCCGCATCCGGACGCCACGGCGGCGCTGATTGCCGGCGGTTCGGAAATCAACTCGCACTTCTCCAGCCCGCCGTTCCAGTATCAGGCGTTGCAAAACCCCAACGTGCACAAGGTGCTCAGTTCTTACGACGTGCTTGGCGGTCAGGCCACGTTCAACGTGCTCTACACCACGGAAAAATTCCACGACGAAAATCCCAGGACCTACAAGGCGTTCTACGACGCGTTGGTCGAAGCGGAAAAAATCATCAAGGCCGACAAACCCGCCGCCGCCCAGGCGTATATCCGCGTCGAACAGTCCAAGCTGCCGTTGGCGCTGGTCGAGCAGATCGTCAAAGACCCGGAAATCGACTTCACGGTGGTGCCGCAGCGCACGTTCATCTATGCCGAAAAATTGCAGGAGCTGGGCGTGCTGAAGAACAAGGCCGACAGCTGGAAGGATTACTTCTTTGAAGAGGCGCATGGCGGCGCGGGGAGCTGATAACGGCTCGCCAAAGAGTTGAAGCCTGTGGTTGTTTCTGGACAGCCTGATGGCCACTCAGTAGCATTCGAGCCCAACGGACTTTCCCTTTGCACGTCGTCCGACGTGGAGTTCTCAAGGAATCGACATGCGCGACACCCCCAATGGCGAACAACGAACGGTCGTGACCTTGGTCAACGGCGAGATTCATCACGAAACCCAGATCAGTTTCAGCTCGGTGTCGGTCGTCAATGGCGAAGTGCGGGTGCATACCGCTGAAGGCAATCAGATAAATGTCCAGGTACCGGGGGCGGACTTCTCATTGCGCTTTGATCTGGATGGAGTGCAGCAGACTCCAGTGGCGCAGCAGGCACCGGTTGAAACGGTGCCCGTCGACAACAACCTGAAGCTGTTCACCTGGAAAACCGTACTGATCACCCTCGGGCTGTGGACGTTGGTCAACCTGATCACTGGTTGGCTGGGATTCTTCGCGGCGGCCGGTTATCTCGGTTATCGCTGGAGTCAGGTGTTGAAGCGCAAGCAACAGTTGGCTGCGGCGCCCGTGGAGAAAACTGCGGCGGCATCGCGCTCGAGGATGTCGAGAGAAAGCGTGCGTAATGCGCTGGCCCGCAAGCGCGGCTGACATGCGCAAAAAAAGGGGCGACCTGATCATCAATCAGGCCGCCCCTTTTTATTGCCGCCAAGTCAGATCAATGCATCTTGCTGTGATCGTGGCCTTCCATGTGCGTCAGCGCACGGACTTCGGCTTTGACTTCGACGGTTTCTTTCTCGCCCTTGGCGTTTTCCACGGTCAGGGTCAGCGGTACGCTTTCGCCTTCCTTGAGCTGGCCGGTCAGGCCCATCAGCATTACGTGGTAGCCGTTCGGGTCGAAGGTGACGGCTTTGCCGGCCGGCAGGTCGACCGACTTGACCGGGCCCATGCTCATCACGTCGTTCTTCATGCTCATTTCGTGGATCTGCACATCTTTGGCCACCGGCGAGGCAACGCTCAGCAGTTTGCTGTCGCTGTCCGCGGTGACGGTCATGAACGCGCCGCTGGCCGATTGGGTCGGCACGGTCGCACGCACCCAGGCATCGTCCACTTTGGTCTGAGCCGAGGCTTGAAACGCCAGGCCCAGCAGCGACAGAGCGCAAACGGCGCGTTTGATGTTGTTCAAAACGGGGTGCATCAGCAGACCTCCATAACGGTGAGCAAATCTTCCGTGCACTCTTGTGCCGAAAGCGATACAGACAGACCCATGCGCAGCTGGCCGCGCGAGTCGTAGACGTAACTGGTGGACGTGTGGGAAATCGTATAGGTGTCGCCGGCCGGCACCTTCTCGAAGAACACGTCAAATTCCTTGGCGGTGGCCTGGGTTTCTTCCAGCGTGCCGTACAGCGCGACGAAGCTCGGGTCGAAGGCTTTGACGTAGGCGTCGAGGATCTGCGGCGTGTCGCGTTCCGGGTCGAGGGTGATGAAGATCACCTGCAGACGGTCGCCGTCCTTGCCCATCAGCTTCTTGATTTGCGCAGCGCGGGCGAGGGTGGTCGGGCACACCGCCGGGCATTGGGTGAAGCCGAAGAAGATCATCGGCATCATCCCGCGAAAGCTCGACAGCGTCATGGTTTCGCCGTCGGTGTTCTTCAGCTTGAAGGTGCGCCCGAGGATCTTGTCACTCAGGTCCTTGCCGTACTTGTACGACAGTTGGCCACGGGTGTCGCAGCCCGCGAGCAGGCCCAGGCCCAGCACGCCCATTCCCGCAAGCACCTTGCGGCGAGTCAACAAAGCCGTCATCTAATACCGCCTTTTGCAGCCCGTCAGTCGGCAGGACTGGCGGGGGGTTAACCGTAAAAGCGGCGCATGATACCAAACTGACGGCAGACGCCGGCCACGGATCGCCGCGCGGCGCAGGATCGGGCGACAAAAGGTGTAAGAAAAAGTGACGACGGACTACTGAACATTCGCCTCATCGGCCCGCCAGCCGCCGCCCAGCGCGGTGTACAGGTTGACCTCGGCGACCAGTTGCGCGAGGCGATCAGTGATCAGCCCCTGCTGCGAACTGAACAGCGAACGCTGTGCATCGAGAAACACCAGGCTGCTGTCGACACCGTTCTGATATCGGTGCTGCGCCAGGTTGTAGTAGTCCTGAGTCGCCTGTACCAGATCGCGTTGCGCCTGCAATTGCTGCTGATAAGTGCTGCGCGCCGCCAGGCCGTCGGCGACTTCCTGAAACGCGGTTTGAATCGATTTCTCGTATTCGGCGACCGCCACATCCTTTTGCAATTTCGAGTAATCCAGGCTCGCGCGCAGGCTGCCGGCGTTGAAAATCGGCAGGTTGATTTGCGGCTGGAACGTCCACGCGCCCGAGCCGCCGCTGAACAGCCCGGACAGATCGCGGCTGGAGGTGCCGGCGTTGGCGGTCAGGCTGACACTGGGGAAAAACGCCGCGCGCGCCGCGCCGATATTGGCGTTGGCCGCTTTCAGTTTGTACTCGGCCTGCAGAATGTCCGGGCGCCGTTGCAGCAGATCCGAGGGCAATCCGGCCGGCAATTGCTGGACCAGATCGCTGGCCAGTGGTTGCGCCGGCAGTTGCTCGGGGACTGGCGCGCCGATCAGCAGCGTCAGGCTGTTCAGATCCTGCGCCACCTGGCGTTTGTATCGCGCCAGATTGGCCCGCGAACTGTCGACGCTGGTTTGCGCCTGCGCCTGTTCCAGCGCTGAAGACTTACCGGCGTCGCGGTTGCGCGTGGTCAGGCGCAGGCTTTGCTCATCCGCGGCCAGGGTCTGGCGCGTCAGTTCGAGCAACTCCTGATCGGCGCGCCAGGTCAGATAGGCATTGGCGACGTTGGCCACCAGACTCAGCTCGGCACTGCGCCGCGCCTGTTCGGTCGCCAGCCAGGTCTGCAGCGCCTGCTCGCTGAGGCTGCGCACTCGGCCGAAAAAATCCAGTTCATAGGCGCTGACACCCAGATTCACCGCATAGGTCGAATTGATCAGCGCCTTGCTGCGAGTCACGCTGGGCGGCATGCGCTGGCGCGACCCGCTTGCATTGGCCGACACCGCCGGCAGCAGATCGGCGCGCTGGATCCGGTATTGCGCTTGAAACGCCTCGACGTTCAGCGCCGCCACCCGCAGGTCGCGATTGTTCACCAGCGCACTTTCGATCAACTGTTGCAGCGCCGGGTCGTTGAACAGCGTGCGCCAGTCTTCAGTGCGCGCTGCGGCGGGTGTCGGTGCCGGGTAAACCGCGCCTTGCGGGTACTGCGCAGCGCTCGGTGAGGCAGGGCGCTGGTACTCGGGAATCAACGAACAACCGGCCAACAGGACGGCGAGGGACAGCAGGGAAATGCGCAGCATCGAACGCTCTCATGCAGAAAAAACACGTGCCGGGCACTGCGTCCCCACACCATCATCGAACACCGTTTAACTCTGACTCCGCCGCTACGCCCCGGCCATCCAGCGCGCCAGACCGTGCCGTCCGCTGACCCCCAGTTTGGCGGTAGCTCGCTTGAGGTAGGTCTCGACGGAACTGCTCTTGACCCGCAGCTTCTCGGCCAGTTGCGGCACGGTACCGCCGGTCAACAAACCGAGGCAGACTTCCTTTTCCCGCGCCGACAGCACGATGCCACCCAGCGCCAGGCGTTCGTCGAACACCTGCTGCAACGGCGCCTGCTCCAGATCGGCCAAGGGCAGGCGCGGCTGTTTGGCGACAATCTGCCGACTGAGCTGCGCGTGCCGTTCAATCAGCGGCAGCAGGGTGTCGGACAGGCTTTTGAGAAACGACAGCTCCGGCAAGGAAAACACTCGTTGGGTATGCGGTCGGTAGAACGAGATGACACAGCGGCGATTAGAGGTGCGGGACACCAGATTGCACTGGTGCACGCTGTGCTGCGGATGTTGCGGCTGGAGCGACGCTTTGAGTTGAATCAGCAGGGAATCATTCATCTCGATCATCTTCTGCAACAACGGATGATCGTCCGGACTTTTCAACGGGTCCGGTGGCGGGAAGGTCTGCGGCAGTCCGGCGCTGCCCAGCGCCTTGATCTCGACCACGCTGGCCTGACGTTCGTCCAGCGTCCACTCACTGAGATCGACGCGATTGACCGGCACGAGGGTGTCGACCAACTGGAACAGGTTGCTGGCGAAATGATCGTCGCCGGTGCTGGCAATCAGTTCCCCCAGTTGCCAGTAGAAATGCGGGTTTTCCATGTTGCGAATGCTGCCGGTCAGATTCATATCCTTGTCATCCCTGGTTCCGAGTCATCACCGAGTCGTCCGCTGTTTATGCAAAAGCCGCCCACGCAATCGTCTCTCCTTGAAACTGATCTGGGGCGGGATTTAAGCCTATGGATTTGTCCTACGTCTGTAGGGGAAAACAGGGACACAAAGTGCCATCATTTCTGAAAGTTGGCGCCGGGCTTCTGACGCCATTTGCGACAGGTGTTGCGCATCGCGTGACTGTTTGGTCACGGCAAGACCTTGAAAACCGGGGCAGTTGCGTTTTTTTGAGGTCACAACGCAGGTCGATGGCAGCGCTGGTGTGTGGCATTTTTCCTACAGGATTTTCAGTGTTTCCTCTCCGAACTTTTAGTGGGTTCCCACCCAATCAGCGGTTACAAGCGCTGACAGGCCAGCCCCCGGGGCGGGGTTGTCCGGGTTTTACGTGTCATGTCGGCATCAGGGCCGATGCTTGAATAGGCGCAAAATCACATGAGAAGGATCTTATGCCGCCTATTTCTGCCCCTGCGGTGGCCACGCCGTCCGCATCGCTCCAGACGTATCCGCTGACCGCTGCGCAGCTGGATATCTGGCTGGATCAGCTGAGTCGCGGGGATTCGCCGCTGTACAACATCGGCGGCTACCTGGACCTCAGCGGGCCGCTGGATCCGGCGCGGATGCAGGCTGCGCTGGAAGCACTGGTAGCCCGGCATGACGCGCTGCGCACGATTCTGCTGCCGGGCGCCGGCGCCGATGGCCTGCCTTTGCAGCAGTTCGCCCGGTCAGTAGCGGTGCCGATGCCGATCGACGATGTGTCGGCGCACAGCGACCCGGAATCGGCGGCGCGGGCATTGGTGCAAGCACGCATCGATCAACCCTTTGTGCTGGACGGCGGCTGCCTGTTGCGCTTTCTGTTGATCCGCCTCGATGAGCAGCGACACTGGCTGTCCGTGCAGGCGCATCACTTGATCGTCGATGGCTGGGGCTTCGGCGAAATGTTCAAGTCGCTGGACGAGATCTACAACGCGCTGGCGCACGGCCAACCGACACCGGTCGCGGCGCCGTCGTACATCGACTTCATCGAGGACAATGCGCGCTATCACGCGTCGCCGCGTTATGCGCAGGATCGCGCCTACTGGCTGGACAAGTACCGACAATTGCCCGAGCCGCTGTTGCTACCACGGCATCAGCAGAGCCTGGCCGGCCAAACCGCGCAGACGCAGGTCTACGCGCAGCCCTTGCCGGCGTTGCTGCACGAGCGCATGCAGCAGGTGGCCCGAGCGTTCGGCGCGTCGGCGTTCCATGTGTTGCTGGCGGCGCTGCATGTCTACTTCAGCCGCACCGCACAACGTGACGAATGGGTGGTTGGATTGCCGATTCTCAACCGCTCCGGCGCGCGCTTCAAATCCACGCTTGGGTTGTTCGCCCAGGTCAGTGCGGTGCGTATGGGCTTCGGTCGCCACTGCACGTTCGCTGAACTGGTCAGAGCGATCCGTGAGGAACTGCGCAAGGATTTCCGCCATCAGCGCTTCCCCGTGAGTGAGATGAACCGCGCCCTTGGCCTGCTGCGGGAGGAGCGCTCGCAGCTGTTCGAAGTCACTGTTTCCTACGAGCAGGGCACTCACGATTATCGCTACGGCGAGGCGTCGGGACGGATCATCAAGGCCTCGAACGTCGAAGAGGCCACACCGCTGGCGGTGCACTTGCTGAGCAATCTGGCCAATGACGACGCACGGCTGTACCTGATCTACAGCGAGGCGTATTTCAACGCCGATGAAGTCAAGGCACTGGCCGAACGCTGGTTGCTGATTCTGGAGCAGGGACTGGAAGCGGTGAATCTGGCGGTGGCGGATTTCGATCTGAGCACGCCGGAAGAAACTGCGCTGCTGCAACAGTGGAATGCCACGCGGGTGGACTACCCGGCGCCGACGACCCTTCAGCAACGTATCGAAGCGCAGGCGACGCTGCGGCCGCAGGCGCTGGCGGCGGTTGATCAGGGGCAAAGCCTGACCTATGCCGAACTCAATCAACGCGCCAACGCGCTGGCTCATCATCTGCTCGATCTCGGGGTGCGCCCGGATGACCGGGTGGCGATCGTTGCCCGGCGCGGCCTCGACACACTGGTCGGGCTGTTGGCGATCCTCAAGGCTGGCGCCGCTTATGTGCCGCTGGATCCGGCGCATCCGGCCGAGCGTCTGAGCTATCTGCTGGAGGACAGCGCGCCCATCGCGGTGCTGACTCAGCGCGCGCTGCGCGGGCATTTGCCGGCGTTGTCGGTGCCGGTGATCGAGCTGGATCAGCCGAGCTGGTCGGCTGGCCGGGTCGACGCGCCGAAGGTGCCGGGGCTGACCCCGGCCAACCTCGCTTATGTGATTTACACCTCCGGCTCGACCGGCCTGCCCAAGGGGGTGATGGTCGAGCACCGCACCCTGTGCAATCTGGTCGATTGGCACGCTGATGTCTTCGACCTGCATGCCGGCAGCCATACCTCAAGCCTGGCCGGTTTCGGTTTCGATGCGATGGCCTGGGAAGTCTGGCCGGCGCTGTGCGTGGGCGCGACCCTGCACCTGGCGCCGGCCAGTGAAGGTAGCGAAGACATCGATGCGCTGCTCGACTGGTGGCGTGCGCAGCCGCTGGACGTGAGTTTTTTGCCGACGCCGATCGCCGAATACGCGTTCAGCCGCCAGCTCGATCACCCGACATTGCGCACGCTGCTGATCGGCGGCGATCGCCTGCGCCAGTTCCCGCGTCAGCCATCGTTCGAAGTGATCAACAACTACGGCCCGACCGAAGCCACCGTGGTGGCGACCTCGGGACGCATCGATGCCGGGCAGGCGCTGCACATCGGCAAACCGGTAAGCAACGCCACGGTGTATCTGCTGGATGAGCAGCAGCAACCGGTGCCGCTCGGCGTGACGGGCGAGTTGTACGTCGGCGGGGCCGGGGTGGCGCGCGGTTACCTGAGCCGCGCAGAGCTGAGCGCCGAACGCTTCCTGCGTGATCCGTTCAGTGCTGAACCGGGCGCGCGCCTGTACCGCACCGGCGACCTCGCGCGCTGGCGCGCCGACGGCAATCTGGAGTATCTGGGGCGTAACGATGATCAGGTGAAAATCCGTGGCATCCGGATCGAGCCGGGGGAGATCGAGAGCGCACTCGCCAGCCATTCGGCGGTGCGCGAAGCGGTGGTGCTGGTGCGCGACGGGCAATTGCTGGCGTGGTTCACCGAGCAGGCGCCGCTGGACATCAATGAGCTGCACGCGCAACTGAAAACTCGCCTGAGCAGCGCCATGCTGCCGAGCGCCTATGTGCGTCTGTCGGCGCTGCCGCTGACCGCCAACGGCAAGGTCGATCGCAAGGCGTTGCCGGCGCCCGGGCCGGACGATCTGATCCGCCGCGAATACGAAGCGCCGCAGGGTGAGGTCGAAATCGCCCTGGCGCAGATCTGGGCCGAAGTCCTGCAAGTCGAACGGGTCGGGCGTCACGACCATTTCTTCGAACTCGGCGGGCATTCGTTGCTGGCAGTGATTCTGATCGAGCGCATGCGTCAGCTCGATCTGAGCAGCGACGTGCGCGTGCTGTTCAGTCAGCCGACCCTGGCGGCGCTGGCGGCTTCGGTCGGCAGCGGTCGAGAGATCGAAGTGCCGGCCAACCGCATCGCCGCCGATTGCACACACATCACCCCGGATATGCTGACCCTGCTGCAACTGGATCAGCCGACCATCGACCGCATCGTTGTGACGGTGCCGGGCGGCACCGCCAACGTGCAGGACATCTACCCGCTGGCACCGCTGCAGGAAGGCATTCTCTATCACCACATCACCGCCGCGCAGGGCGATCCGTACCTGCTGCAATCGCAACTGGCGTTCGACAGTCTGGAACGCGTCGAGGCCTTCGCTACAGCGCTGCGCGAGGTCATGGCGCGTCACGACATTTTGCGCACCGCGGTGCTCTGGGAAGGTTTGACTACCCCGGTGCAGGTGGTGTGGCGCGAGGCGATTCTGCCGGTGCAGGAGATCGAACTGGATCCGGCCAACGGCCCGGTCATCGAGCAGTTGCACGCGCGCTTCAACGCCCGGCGTTATCGCCTCGACGTCAGCCAGGCGCCGCTGATGCGCCTGGTGTATGCGCGTGATCCGGCGCTGGATCGGGTGGTGGGGATTCTGTTGTTCCATCACTTGGCCATGGATCACATCGCCCTCGAAGTGATGCGCAGCGAAATGCAGGCCAGCCTGTCGGGGCAGGTCGTGGCGCTGGCGCCGCCGGTGCCGTATCGCAATTACGTGGCGCAGACGCGGCTGGGCGTCAGCGAGCAGGAACACGAGGCGTTTTTCCGCGCGCAACTGGCGGACATTGATGAGCCGACCCTGCCATTCGGCCTGCAGGAAGTGCAGGGCGACGGGCGCGGCATCGACGAAGCGCAGCAGGCGTTGCCGGCTGACGTCTATCAGCGTCTGCGCACCCAAGCGCGACAGGCCGGAGTCAGCGTGGCGAGTCTGATTCATCTGGCGTGGGCACGGGTGCTGGCGGCGACATCCGGCCAGCAGCGTGTGGTGTTCGGCACGGTGCTGATGGGGCGTATGCAAGGCGGCGAGGGCGCTGACCGGGCCTTGGGCGTGTTCATCAACACCTTGCCGTTGCGCATCGATGTCGATGCCGGGGTGCTCGACGCCGTGCGCGCCACCCATGCGCGGCTGACCGCGCTGCTCGGGCATGAGCACGCGTCGCTGGCACTGGCTCAGCGCTGCAGCGGCGTCGCCTCGCCGTCACCGTTGTTCAGCGCGCTGCTCAATTATCGGCACAGTGACGAATCCGAACTGCTGGAGCCGTCCAGTCAGGCTTGGCAAGGCATCGAAACCCTGGCCAACGAGGAGCGCACCAATTACCCGCTGACCATGAGCGTGGACGATTTCGGCAACGGGTTGCGCCTCACCGGCAGGGCCGTGGCGCAGATCGGCGCGCAGCGGATTTGCGGCTACATGCAAACCGCGTTGAGCGGCCTGGTGCAGGCCCTGGAGCAGACCCCGCAACAACTGTTGAACCGCTTGCCGATCCTGCAAGCCGAGGAGTTGCAACGTTTGCTGATCACCTTCAACGTCACCGAGGTCGATTGTCCGCTGGAGCAGCCACTGCACGCGTTGTTCGAAGCGCAGGTGCGGCATAAGCCGGACGCCATCGCGCTGCAATCCGCGCAGGGAACCCTGACTTACCTTGAGCTCAATCAGCGCGCCAATCGTCTGGCCCATCACCTGCGTGAACTCGGCGTGCAACCGGACTCGCGCGTAGCAATCTGCGTCGAGCGCGGACTGGATCTGATCGTTGGTTTGCTCGGCATCCTCAAGGCTGGCGGCGCCTATGTGCCGCTGGATCCGGACTATCCGCTGGAGCGTCTGAACTACATGTTGCAGGACAGCGCGCCGGTCGCACTGCTGGTGCATGACGCCACGCGGCAATTGCTCGGCGAGCCGGGTGTGACGACGATCAATCTTAATCACGGCAGTTGGGAGCAGCAGCCGTCAGACAATCTGCAGGTGCCGGGCCTGAGCGCTTCGAACCTCGCTTACATGATCTACACCTCGGGCTCCACCGGGTTGCCCAAAGGCGTGATGATCGAGCATCGCAGCGCCTGCAACATGGTGCATTGGGGTTCGCAGCTCAGCCCGCCGACCGAGCACGGTGCGCTGCTGCAAAAGGCGCCGTTCAGCTTCGACAGCTCGGTGTGGGAGATCTTTTGGCCGCTGTGTTCCGGGATGCGTCTGGTACTGGCGCGACCGGACGGCAACCGCGATTCGGCGTATGTGGTGCAGACCATTCGCGAGCAGCAGGTGACGGTGGTCAAGTTCGTTCCGGCGCTGTTGCAGCAGTTCATCGAACAGGACGGTGTCGAGCAGTGCACCAGCCTGACCGATGTGCTCAACGGCGGTGGCGAACTCAGCGCGGCGCTGGCCCGCCAAGTGCGTACTCGCCTGCCGTGGGTGCGTTTGCACAACGTTTATGGCCCGACTGAAACCACGGTGGACAGCACGGGCTGGACGCTGGAGCCGGACATGCCGGTGCCGGACAACGTGGTGCCAATCGGTACAGCCTTGAGCAATACACGCCTGTACGTGCTCGACGCGTACGGACAACCGGTGCCGCAAGGCGTCAGCGGTGAGTTGCACATCGGCGGCGTCGGCGTGGCACGTGGTTATCACGGCTTGCCGGAGATGCAGGCCGAGCGCTTCATCGACAGCCCGTTTGTGCCGGGGGATCGCCTGTACCGCACTGGCGATCTGGCGCGCTACAACAATCATGGGGAACTGGAATTCCTCGGCCGCAATGACTTCCAGATCAAGCTGCGTGGCTTGCGTCTGGAGCCGGGGGAAATCGAGGCGCGGCTGATCGAACATCCGGCGGTTCGCCAAGCGGTGGTGATGGTGCGCGATGAGCGTCTGGTGGCCTGGTACAGCTTGCGCGCCGGCATCGACGCGCCATCGTTGGATACCTTGCGCAGCCATGTGCTGGAGCGTTTGCCGGAGTACATGGTGCCGGGCGCGTTTGTGCTGCTCGACGCGTTGCCGCTGACGCCAAACGACAAGATCGATCGCAAAGCCCTGCCGGAACCGGGGGCAGATGCGGTGATCAACCGCCCATACGTGGCGCCCGAGGGTGAAGTCGAAACCACGCTGGCGCGGATCTGGAGCGAGGTGCTTGGCGTCGAGCAGGTCGGACGGCACGACAATTTCTTCGAACTCGGCGGGCATTCGTTGCTGGCGGTGAGTCTGGTGGCGCGCATGCGTCAGAGCGGTTTGCACACCGACGCCCGAGCGCTGTTCAGCCAGCCGACGCTGGCGGCGCTGGCGCTCAGCACCACGCCAGAGGCGCAGCACGTGGTCATTCCGCAAACCACCATCCCGAGCCTCACCCGCAAACGGCGGCTCTGACCCGGAACTGATTGTGTAAACCAAACCCTGTGGGAGCGGGCTTGCTCGCCAATGCGGTGGATCAGTCGATGTTGATGGCGACTGTTACACCGTATTCGCGAGCAAGCCCGCTCCCACAGGGGTATTGCGGTGACCGAGCCGGCGGCTTGTCCCCGCTTCCCATGTCAGCCCCGCAAGCCCCGATGTTTTAGTTTTTCCAGGCTGCGCACAGCAGGCACGGACTCGCCGCTGCGCGCTCCTTTTTCTCGTATTTACAGCAGGTTATCCCATGCATTTCAGCGAACTGATGGCTGTTCTTTCCACCCATGCGATCCGCCTTCAACAGGAAGATGAAGACCTGGTCATTCTGGGCAGCGACGACGCGCTGGACGATGCGTTGTGGGACAGCCTCAGCGAACACAAGGCGCAACTGCTGGAACTGGTCGCGCAAAACGGTGGCGACTGGCTGAGCCCGGCGTTTCGCATCACCCCGGACATGCTGCCGCTGGTAACGCTGGATCAGCCGACCATCGATCGCTTGGTCGCCAAAGTACCCGGCGGCGCCGCCAACCTGCAGGACATTTACCCGCTGGCGCCGCTGCAGGAAGGCATGCTTTATCTGCACCTGTCGGCGCCCGCCGGTGACCCCTACGTGTCGCAAGCGCGATTCGCCTTCGACAGCCGCGAACGTCTGGAGGCTTTCGCCGAGGCGCTGCAATGGATGATCGAACGCCACGACATTCTGCGCACCTCGTTCGTCTGGGAACGCCTGGACGAACCGCTGCAAGTGGTGCAGCGGCAGGCTCGTCTGCACTGCGAAGAAATCGCCCTCGACCCGGGCTCGGATGTCCTGACGCAACTGCTGGAGCGCCACGACCCACGGTTCTTCCGCCTCGACATCCAGCAGGCGCCGCTGCTGCGTCTGGTGTACGCCACGGATCCGGCCAACGGGCGCGTGGTCGCGCTGTTGCTGTTCCATCACCTGATCATGGACCACGTTGCGCTCGACGTGGTGCGCCGTGAAACCCGCGCGCATCTGCTGGGCCAGACCGCGCAGGTCGGGCCGCCGGTGCCATACCGCGATCACCTGGCCAAGGCCCGTCTGCGTCTGGACGAACAGACTCACGAGCAGTTTTTCCGCGAGATGCTCGCCGACATCGACGAGCCGACCTTGCCCTGTGGTTTGCAGGATGTGCAGGGCGATGGCCAAGGCATCGAAGAAGCCTTGCTGATGCTCGACACCGATTTCAGCCGGCAACTGCGCGGTCAGGCGCGTCAGCTCGGCGTCAGTGTGGCGAGCCTGATGCACCTGGCGCTGGCGCGGGTGCTCGGCCAGTTGTCGGGCCGCACCACCGTGGTGTTCGGCACTGTGTTGCTGGGGCGGATGGAGGCGGGCGAGGGCGGCGAACAGGCGCTGGGGATGTTCATCAACACCTTGCCGCTGCGGGTGGATGTCGGGCAGGACGGCGTGCGTGCCGGGGTGCTGGCCACCCATCGACGCCTGACCGCGTTGCTCGGCCATGAACAGACCTCGCTGGCCCTGGCCCAGCGTTGCAGCGCGGTAGCGGTGCCGACGCCGTTGTTCAGCGCGATCCTCAACTATCGCCACAGCAGCAGTGAAGAGATCGCCGAGGTCAGCGAACTGGCCCCCGGCGTGCAAGTGCTGGGCGCCCGCGAACGCACCAACTACCCGCTGACGATCAACATCGACGACCTCGGCGAAGACTTGCGCATCACCGCGCTGGCGGATGCGGCGCTGGGTGCCGAACGCATCGCCGCTTACCTGCACACCGCGTTGCACAGCCTGCTGCAGGCCTTGCAATCGACCCCGGATGCACCGCTGCAACGCCTGAATATCCTGCCGGCGGCCGAGCGCGAATATCTGCTGCACGGGGTCAACTCGCCGTTGCCGCAGTTCCCGGAAACCCCGCTGATTCACCAGCAGTTCGAGGCCCACGCGGCGGCACGCCCCGAGGCCACAGCGCTGCTGTTCGAGGAGCAGACGCTGAGCTACGGCGAGCTCAATCGCCGCGCCAATCAGCTTGCGCATCACCTGCTGGCGCGGGGGATTCGTCCGGATCAGCGCGTGGCGATCTGTGTCGAGCGCGGCCCCCAAATGCTCATCGGCCTGCTCGGTATCCTCAAGGCCGGCGCCGGTTACGTGCCGATCGACCCGGCGTATCCACTGGAGCGTATCGCCTACACCTTGCAGGACAGCGCCCCGGTGGCGGTGCTGACCCAGGCCGATACGCTGGATCGGGTTGGCGCGCTCAACGTGCCGATCATCGATCTGGACAGCCTGCAGTTGCAGGCTGAACTCAGCAGCAATCCGCAGATTCCCGAGCTGACCCCAAATCACCTCGCCTACGTGATCTACACCTCCGGTTCCACCGGGCTGCCCAAGGGCGTGATGGTCGAACACCGCAACGTGGTGCGGCTGTTTTCGGCGACCCACGACTGGTTCAACTTCAACCCGCAGGACGTGTGGGCGCTGTTCCATTCCTTCGCCTTCGACTTTTCAGTCTGGGAAATCTGGGGTGCGCTGGCGTTTGGCGGGCAATTATTGCTGGTGCCGCAGGCCGTCAGCCGCTCGCCGGACGACTGCTACGCATTGCTGTGCCGCAGCGGCGTGACCGTACTCAATCAAACGCCAAGTGCCTTCCGCCAGTTGATCGCGGCGCAGGGCCGCAGCCCGTTGCAGCACTCGTTGCGCGAAGTGATCTTCGGCGGCGAAGCACTGGAACCGGGCCTGCTCAAACCGTGGTACGCGCGGGTCGGCAATGCCGGTACGCGGCTGGTGAACATGTACGGCATCACTGAAACCACGGTGCACGTGACCTATCGGCCACTGGAGGCAGCGGACGCGCTACTGGTCGGGCGCAGCCCGATCGGTGTGGGCATTCCCGACCTGCAGCTGTACGTGCTCGACGCGCAGCGCGAGCCGGTGCCGGCCGGCGTGATCGGCGAGTTGTACGTCGGCGGCGCCGGGGTTGCCCGGGGTTATCTCAATCGTGAAGCGCTGACTGCTGAACGCTTTATCGCCGACCCGTTCAGCGGCCGTGCCGAGGCGCGTCTGTACAAGACCGGTGACCTGGCGCGCTGGTCAGCGGATGGCAGCCTCGAATACCTCGGTCGCAACGACGATCAAGTGAAGATCCGTGGTTTCCGCATCGAACTCGGTGAAATTGAAGCTCGTCTGGCAGCCTGCGACGGTGTGCGCGAAGCGCTGGTGATCGCTCGCGAAGACAGTCCCGGTGACAAGCGTCTGGTCGCCTACTGGCTGGCCGCCGAAGGCACTGAACCGAGCGCCGCGCAATTGCGCGACGCGTTGTTGCAATCGCTGGCCGACTACATGGTGCCGAGCGCCTTTGTGCGCCTCGACGCCATACCGCTGACCACCAACGGCAAACTTGATCGCAAAGCCTTGCCACAACCGGACAGCGATGCGTTCGCCCGGCGCGGCTTCGAAGCTCCGCTGGGGCCGGTGGAAACGCTGATCGCCGGAATCTGGCAGAGCCTGCTCGGTGTCGAGCAAGTCGGGCGGCATGACAATTTCTTCGAACTCGGCGGCCATTCGCTGTTGGCGGTGAAATTGATCGAACGCATGCGCCAGCACGACTTGCAGTGCGACGTGCGCGTGCTGTTCGGCCAGCCGAGCGTCGCGGCGCTGGCGGCGACCCTGAGTCACAGTCATACCCTGCGGGTGCCGGACAATCTGATTCCTTTCGATTGCACGCGGATCACCCCGGACATGCTGCCGTTGGCCACGCTGGATCAGGCCGCCATCGACCGCGTGGTCGCCAGCGTGCCCGGCGGCGTCGCCAATGTGCAGGACATTTACGGCCTGGCACCGTTGCAGGCGGGGATTCTCTACCACCATCTGGCGACCAGCGCCGGTGATCCCTACGTATTGCAGGCGCAATTCGCCTTCGCCGGTCTGGCACAGATCAAGGCCTTCGTCCGTGCGTTGAATGCGGTGATTGCGCGTCACGACATTCTGCGCACCAGCGTGGTCTGGGAAGGGCTTGAGGAGCCAGTGCAAGTGGTCTGGCGCGAGGCGCCGCTGGCGCTGGAACGGGTCGATGCCGACCTGCTTGAGGGCGATGTGCTGGAGCAGATGCAGGCGCGGTTCGATCCACGGCACTACCGCCTCGACCTGCGCCGGGCGCCGCTGATGCGTCTGGCCTACACAGAAGACCGGGAACAGCAGCGCTGGGTCGGCATCCTGTTGCTGCACCACATCGTGCTCGATCACACCGCACTGGAAGTGTTGCTCGCGGAAATGAACGACAGCCTGTACCCGAGCGGCGCCGATTTGCCGATGCCGGTGCAGTACCGCAACTACGTGGCGCAGGCGCAACAGCACGCCGATACTCAGGCGCACGAAGCGTTCTTCCGCGACATGCTCGGCGACATCGACGAGCCGACCGTGGCCTTCGGTGTGCAGGACGTACATGGCGACGGCAGCAGCATCGTCGACAGCGAGCAGGCGCTGGATTCGAGCGTGGCCCAGCGCTTGCGCGAGCAGGCGCGCCGCCTCGGCATCAGCGCCGCCAGTCTGGTGCACCAGGCTTGGGGCCAGGTGCTGGCGCAGGTTTCGGGGCGCGAAGAGGTGGTGTTCGGCACCGTGCTGCTCGGGCGCATGCAGGGTGGCGAGGGCGCCGATCGCGCACTCGGCATGTTCATCAACACCTTGCCGTTGCGGGTCAGTGTTGGCGCGACTGCGGTGGAGCAAGGCGTGCGCGCTACTCATGAGCGTCTGGCGCAACTGCTGGCGCATGAGCAGGCCTCGCTGTCGCTGGCCCAGCGTTGCAGCGGTGTTGCCGCATCGCTGCCGCTGTTCAGCAGCTTGCTCAACTATCGCCACAGCGCGGCCGAACCGGCAGGCGTGGCCTGGGACGGGATCGAGATTCTCAGCTCGCGCGAGCGCAGCAACTATCCGCTGGTGGTCAGCGTCGATGATCTCGGCGCAGGTTTCCGCCTGAGCGTGCAGGCGGTGCCGCAAGTGGACGGCGTACGGGTCTGCGATTACCTGCAAACTGCGCTGCACAATTTGCTGACGGCGCTGGAGCACACGCCAGCAATGCCGCTGCGGCAGATCTCGGTGCTGTCGCCGAGCGAACGCCAGCGGGTCCTGGTCGGGTTTAACATCACTGGTCGCCAATACCCGCCGGCGCAAACCGTGCAGCGTTTGTTCGAGGCCCAGGCGGCCGCGCACCCCGAGGCATTGGCGGCGGTGCAAGGCGCGCAGCAGTTGCGCTATGGCGAGCTCAATCAGCGGGCCAATCGCCTGGCGCATCACCTGATCGGACTGGGCGTGCAGCCCGATGACCGGGTCGCCCTGTGCGCCCGGCGCAGCCCGGACATGCTGGTCGCGCTGCTGGCGATCCTCAAGGCCGGCGCCGGTTATGTGCCGGTCGATCCGGCGTATCCACCGGAACGCATCGCCTATCTGTTGCAGGACTGCGCCCCGGTGGCCGTCGTGGCGCAGGCAGCGACCCGCGATCTGCTCGGTGGCGTGCCGGTCATCGATCTGGACCGCGACCTCTGGCAGCACCTGTCGGATGCCAATCCGCAGGTGCCGGCATTAACCCCGAACCATCTGGCTTACGTGATCTACACCTCCGGCTCCACTGGCCAACCGAAAGGGGTGATGGTCGAGCATGCGACCCTGGAAAACCTCGTGCACTGGCACGCTGAAGCCTTCGACTTGCAGGCCGGCAGCCAGACCGCGAGCGTCGCCGGCTTCGGTTTCGATGCCATGGCCTGGGAAGTCTGGCCGGCACTGTGTGTCGGCGCGACCTTGCACCTGCCGCCGCCGTCGATCCGCAACGAGCACCTCGACGAGTTGCTCGACTGGTGGTGCGCGCAGCCGTTGCAGGTCAGCTTCTTGCCGACGCCGGTGGCCGAATATGCGTTCAGCCGGCAATTGCAGCACCCGACCTTGCGTACGCTGCTGATCGGTGGCGACCGACTGCGTCAGTTCAGTCGTGCGCAAACCTTCGAAGTGATCAACAACTATGGCCCGACCGAGGCGACGGTGGTCGCCACCTCGGGGCCGGTCGAACTGAATCAGCCGCTGCATATCGGTCGGCCGATCGCCAATGCCAAAGTCTATGTGCTGGACGCCGAGCAGCGCCCGGTGCCGGTGGGTGTGGCGGGCGAGTTGTATGTCGGCGGGGCGGGTGTGGCGCGGGGTTATCTGAATCGCCCCGAGCTGAGCGCGGCGCAGTTCCTCTTCGATCCGTTCAGCGATGAGCCGCAGGCGCGCATGTACCGCACCGGCGATCAGGCGCGTTGGCTGGCCGACGGCAATATCGAGTATCTGGGGCGCAACGATGATCAGGTCAAACTGCGTGGCGTGCGAATCGAACTCGGTGAAATCGAAGCCGCGCTCGGCAGCCACGCTGCGCTGCAAGAGGCGGTGGTGCTGGTTCGCGATGGACGGCTGATTGCGTGGTTCACCGAGCGCACGGCGGTGGATATTCAACAGTTGCATACGCATTTACAGGCACGCTTGCCGGATGCGCTGTTGCCGTCGGCATACGTACGACTGGACGCGTTGCCGTTGACCGCCAACGGCAAGATTGATCGCAAGGCCTTGCCTGAGCCGGAGCACGGCGCGTGGCTAAGCCGCGAATATGAAGCGCCACAGGGTGCGCTGGAAACCGCGTTGGCTCAGATCTGGATCGACGTGCTGAAAGTCGAGCGGGTCGGGCGCCACGACAACTTCTTCGAATTGGGCGGGCATTCGCTGTTGGCGGTGAGCCTGATCGAACGCATGCGCCAGATCGACCTCGCGGCCGACGTGCGCGTGCTGTTCAATCAGCCGACCCTGGCCGCACTGGCCGCCGCCGTTGGCAGCGGTCGCGAAATCGAGGTGCCGGCCAACCGCATTCCGCCGGGCTGCACGCACATCACTCCGGACATGCTCAGCCTGACTGAACTCGATCAAGCGAGCATCGAGCGCATCGTCGCCACCGTGCCGGGCGGGGCTGCCAACGTGCAGGACATCTATCCGCTGGCACCGTTGCAGGAAGGCATTCTTTACCACCACTTGAGCGCCGAACAGGGCGATCCGTACCTGCTGCAATCGCGGCTGATCTTCGACAGCGTCGAGCGCCTGCGCACCTTCAGCCAAGCCTTGCAGCAGGTCATCGCGCGTCACGACATTCTGCGCACCAGTGTGGTCTGGGAAGGGCTGGCGAGTCCGCAGCAAGTGGTCTGGCGTCAGGCGCCGCTGGTGGTGCAAGCGGTGCCGCTGGATCCGGCGCAGGGCGACGTCCTCGAACAGTTGCACGCGCGCTTCGACGCCCGGCACAACCGCCTCGACCTGAGCCAGGCGCCGCTGATGCGCATCGTCTACGCCGAAGACCCGGCGCAGCAACGGGTGGTGGCGATCATCCTGTTCCAGCACTTGATTCTCGACCACACCGCCATGGAGGTGGTGGGCCAGGAAATGCGCGCGTTCATGTTCAATCAGGCCGACAGCCTCGGCACGCCGATGCCGTACCGCAACTACGTGGCGCAGGCGCGTCTGGGCGCCAGCGAGCAGGAGCACGAAACGTTCTTCCGCGACATGCTCGGCGATATCGATGAACCGACCCTGCCGTTTGGTCTGCACGACGTGCAAGGCGATGGCGGCGACATCGAGGAGGCGCAGCAAGCCGTCGATGCCGGGTTGACTCTGCGCCTGCGGGAACAGGCGCGGCAGTTGGGTGTCAGCCCGGCGAGCCTGATGCATCTGGCCTGGGCGCAGGTGCTGGGCGTGCTTGCCAACCGCCGCGACGTGGTGTTCGGCACGGTGCTGTTGGGTCGTTTGCAGGGCGGCGAGGGCGCGGATCGCACCCTTGGTGTGTTCATCAACACCTTGCCGCTGCGGGTGGATGTCAGCGAAGGCGTGCGCGCTGCGGTCAAGACTACCCACGCACGGCTGACCGCGTTGCTGGCCCATGAACACGCGCCACTGGCGCTGGCCCAGCGTTGCAGCGCGGTGTCCGGGGCGCCACTGTTCAGCGCCTTGCTCAACTACCGGCATACCGCTGCCGAAGCGCAGCCGCGTGACGGTCAGGGCATCTGGGAAGGCGTGCAATTGCTTGGCGGCGAAGAGCGCAGCAACTATCCGCTGACCCTCAGCGTCGACGATCTCGGCGAAGACTTTTCCCTGTCCGTGCTGGCGTTGGCGCAGATCGGCGCGCAACGGATCTGCGGCTACATGCACACCGCGCTGGAGCATCTGGTGCACGCACTGGAACAGGCGCCGCAACGTCCGCTCAACCGCTTGCCGATTCTTTCGGTCGAGGAATACGAACGCTTGCTGATCGGTTTCAACCCGACGGCGGCGGCATACCCGCGCGGCGCAACGATTCAGGCGCTGGTGCAAGCGCAGGCCGAGCAGCAGCCACAGGCGGTGGCGGTGGTGCAGGGCTCGCAGCAACTGACCTATGCGCAACTCAATCAGCAGGCCAATCGCCTGGCCCAGCACTTGCTCGGCCTCGGCGTGCAACCGGACGACCGGATTGCCGTGTGTCTGCAACGCGGCCCGCAGATGCTGGTGGCGCTGCTGGCGATTCTCAAGGCCGGCGCCGGTTACGTGCCAATCGACCCGGCGTACCCGGCGGAGCGCATCGCCTACCTGTTGCAGGACAGCGATCCGGTGGCGGTGCTGGCGCAGGGATCGACCCGCGAGCTGCTGGGCCGGGTGCCGGTGATAGATCTGGACAATGACACCTGGCAGCATCTGCCGGACAGCAATCCGCAACTGCCAACACTGACCCCGGCGCATCTGGCCTACGTGATCTACACCTCGGGCTCGACCGGCCAGCCGAAAGGCGTGATGGTCGAACACGCGACCCTGGAAAACCTTGTGCACTGGCACTGCGAGGCCTTCGACCTGCGCGCCGGCAGCCACACCGCCAGCGTCGCCGGTTGCGGTTTCGACGCGATGGCCTGGGAGGTCTGGCCGGCGCTGTGTGTCGGCGCGACCCTGCACCTGCCGCCGCCGTCGATCAGCAACGAACACCTCGATGAACTGCTCGACTGGTGGCGCGCGCAGCCGTTGCAAGTGAGCTTCCTGCCGACGCCGATTGCCGAATACGCCTTCAGTCGTGAACTGGGGCACCCGACCTTGCGCACGCTGTTGATCGGTGGCGACAAGTTGCGGCAGTTCTCGCGTGGGCAGACGTTCGACGTCATCAACAACTACGGCCCGACCGAGGCCACGGTGGTTGCGACTTCCGGTCAAATCCATGCCGGGCAATTGCTGCACATCGGCCGGCCCATCAGCAACGCCCGGATCTACCTGCTCGATGAGCAGCAGCGTCCGGTGCCGGTTGGCGTGGCGGGCGAGTTGTATGTCGGTGGCGCGGGTGTCGCCCGTGGTTACCTGAACCGTCCCGAGCTGACCGCCGAACGCTTCCTCGAAGACCCGTTCAGTGACGAACCGCAGGCGCGCATGTACCGCACCGGTGACCTCGCGCGCTGGCTGGCCGACGGCAATATCGAGTACCTGGGGCGTAACGACGATCAGGTCAAACTGCGCGGCGTGCGGGTGGAACTGGGTGAAATCGAAGCCGCGCTGTCCAGCCATCCGGCGGTGCAGGACGCGGTGGTGCTGGTGCGCGAGGCGCTCTTGATCGCCTGGTTCACCGCGCGCACTGCGGTAGAAATCGAAGAGCTGCGCCAGCATCTGCAAGCACGTTTGCCGCAGGCACTGGTGCCCGCCGCCTACGTGCGCCTGCCGGCGCTGCCGCTGACCGCCAACGGCAAACTCGACCGCAAGGCCTTGCCCGAACCGGATCAGGACGCCTGGCTCAGCCGCGAATACGCAGCCCCGCAAGGGCCGGTGGAAACCGCGCTGGCGCAGGTCTGGGCCGAGGTGCTGCAAGTCGAACAGGTCGGGCGGCACGACAACTTCTTCGAACTGGGCGGGCATTCGCTGCTGGCGGTGACCCTGATCGAGCGCATGCGTCAGCTCGGCCTGAGCACCGACGTGCGCGTGCTGTTCAGCCAGCCGACCCTTGCCGCGCTGGCCGCCGCAGTGGGCAGCGGTCGCGAAGTCGCGGTGCCGGACAACCTGATTCCGTTTGGTTGCACACATATCACTCCAGACATGCTGACCCTGCTGCAACTGGATCAGGCCAGCATCGAGCGTATCGTGGCCACGGTGCCGGGCGGTGCCGCCAATGTGCAGGACATTTATCCGCTGGCGCCGTTGCAGGAAGGCATCCTTTATCACCACTTGAGCGCCGTGCAGGGCGATCCATACCTGCTGCAATCGCGCCTGGCATTCGACAGCCTTGAACGCCTGCAGGCCTTCGCCGCCGCGCTGCGTCAGGTCATGACCCGGCACGACATTCTGCGCAGCGGTGTGGTCTGGGAAGGGCTGGCGACGCCGGTGCAAGTGGTCTGGCGTGAAGCCGAGCTGCCGCTGCAGGAGGTTGCATTCGATCCGGCGGGCGGTGATGTTCTGGCGCAGTTGTATGAGCGCTTCGACGCGCGGCATTACCGCATCGACCTCAGTCAGGCGCCGTTGATTCGCCTGGTCTATGCAGAAGACCCGGCCAATGATCGAGTGGTCGCCATGCTGCTGTTCCATCACATCGCCATGGATCACACGGCGCTGGAAGTGGTGCAGCAGGAACTGCAGGCGCTGCTCTTCGGTCACGGCGAAGCCCTGATACCCGCCGTGCCGTATCGCAATTACGTGGCGCAGACCCGGTTGGGCGTCAGCGAGCAGGAGCATGAAGCGTTCTTCCGCACGATGCTCGGCGAGATCGATGAGCCGACGCTGCCGTTCGGTCTGCTGGACGTGCACGGTGACGGCCATGACATCGAAGAAGTCCGTCAGCGCGTGCCGGAAGTCTTGGCGCAGCGCTTGCGCAGCCAGGCGCGGCAGCTGGGCGTGAGCGTCGCGAGCCTGTTCCATTTGGCGTTTGCTCAGGTATTGGCGGCGACTTCCGGACATGAGCGCGTGGTGTTCGGCACCGTGCTGTTGGGGCGGATGCAGGGCGGTACCGGCGCTGATCGCGGTCTGGGGATGTTCATCAATACGCTGCCGCTGCGGGTGGATCTGGGTGATGTTTCGGTGCGTGCCGGGGTGCGCGCCACCCATGCGCAACTGACCGCATTGCTCGGCCATGAACATGCGTCACTGGCATTGGCCCAGCGTTGCAGCGGGGTGGCGGCGCCGTCACCGCTGTTCAGCGCGATGCTCAATTACCGGCACAGCGTCAGCGCAGAACAGTTGCAGGCCAATCGCCTGGCCTGGCAAGGCATCGAAAACCTGTCCAGCGAGGAGCGCACCAACTATCCGCTGAGCTTCAACGTCGATGACCTGGGCCAGGGCTTTGACCTTACGGCGATGACCCCTTCGCAGATTGGCGCGGCGCGGGTGTGTGGCTACATGCAGCAGGCGTTGGCGGGGCTGGTCGAAGCGCTGGAGCAGACTCCGCAGCAGGCGTTAAATCGTCTGTCGGTGCTGGCGGATGCCGAGCGTCAGCATCTGCTGTTCGGCCTGAACGCCACGGAGGTCGATTACAACCTTGAGCAAACCATTCACGGCTTGTTCGAGACGCAAGTGGCGCGCACGCCTTGGGCACCAGCGGTGGCCGCTGATGAACAGCCACTGACTTATGCCGAACTCAACGCCCGGGCCAATCAACTGGCGCGGCACCTGCGCGAATTGGGCGTAGGGCCGGACTCACGGGTGGCGATCTGCGTCGAGCGCGGTCTGGACATGGTGGTCGGGCTGCTGGCGATCCTGAAGGCCGGTGGCGGTTATCTGCCGCTGGATCCGGCGTATCCGCTGGAACGACTGGCCTACATGCTGGAGGACGGCGCGCCGCTGGCGGTGCTGGTGCAGGGAACGACGCGCTCGTTGCTCGGTGACGTTGGCGTGCCGGTGATCGACCTGGATCAGCCGCATTGGCAAGCGCTGCCGATAGACAATCTTGCGATAACCGAACTGGCCCCGCAGCACACCGCTTACGTGATCTACACCTCCGGTTCCACTGGCCAACCGAAAGGCGTGATCAATGAGCACAGCGGGGTAGTCAACCGCCTGCTGTGGATGCAGGACGCCTATCAACTCACCGCCAGCGACACGGTGTTGCAGAAAACCCCGTTCAGCTTCGACGTCTCGGTCTGGGAGTTCTTCTGGCCGTTGATGACTGGCGCCCGATTGGTCATGGCCCGGCCCGAGGGACACAAGGATCCGCTGTATCTCAGCGAAATCATCGAACGCGAACACATCACCACACTGCACTTTGTTCCGTCGATGCTCGACGTCTTTCTCGCCCACGCCGACACCGCACGCTGCAGCAGTCTGCGGCAAGTCATGTGCAGCGGCGAAGCGTTACCGGGCAGCGTGGTGCGGCGTTTCAAACAGCAACTGCCGGCCAGCCAATTGCACAACCTCTATGGCCCGACCGAAGCCGCGGTGGACGTGACCGCGTGGAACTGCGCCGGGCCGTTGGAATACACCCCGGGCAACACGCCGATCGGCAAACCGATCGCCAACACCCGCATGTACATCCTCGATGCCCAGCAACAACCGGTGCCGCACGGCGTGGTCGGCGAGCTGTACATCGGTGGCGTGCAGGTGGCGCGCGGTTATCTGAATCGCCCGGAACTGAACGCCGAGCGCTTCCTCAATGATCCGTTCCAGAACAATGGGCGGATGTACCGCACCGGCGACGTCGCCCGTTATCTGCCGGACGGCAACATTGAATACCTGGGTCGCAACGACGATCAGGTGAAGATCCGTGGCCTGCGCATCGAACTCGGTGAAATCCAGGCACGCCTGACCCAGATCGATGGCGTGCAGGAAGCCGCCGTACTGGCCCGCGAAGACGTTCCGGGCGACAAACGTCTGGTGGCGTACTACACCGGGGCACGCCTGGAAATCGACGTGCTGCGCAGCCACTTGCTGGAGCACCTGCCGGACTACATGGTGCCTACGCTGTTCGTGCATCTCGATGCATTGCCACTGAGCCCCAACGGCAAACTCGACCGCAAGGCGCTGCCGGCCCCGGATCAGGCCGCATTGCCGGTGCGCGAATACGAAGCCCCGGTGGGCGACGTCGAAATCACCCTCGCACGGCTCTGGGCCGAGTTGCTCAACGTCGAGCGGGTGGGGCGCCACGATCATTTCTTTGAACTGGGTGGTCACTCGCTGCTGGCGGTCAGTCTGATTGGCCGGCTGCGTCAGGAAGGCATGGAAGCCGATGTCAGGTCGCTGTTCGAACATCCGACCCTGGCCGGCTACGCCGCAATTACCGAACGAATGGAGATCGTCCTGTGAACGTGATCGAACTGTTGGCCACATTGAAGGCTAAAGATATTCAGCTGGCGGTCGCGGACGACCAATTGCGGGTCAACGGCAACAAGCAGGCGTTGAACGACCCGGCGTTGCTGGCGCTGTTGCGCGAGCACAAACCGGCGCTGATCGAGCTGATCCAGGCCGGGCAGTACTCGGCCAGCAAGCATGGCCAGGTCGAGGTGCCGGCCAATGGCATCGTCTCGGGCACCACGCGCATCACCCCGGCGATGCTGACGCTGGTCGAACTCGACAAGGCGACCATCGACCACCTCGTCGCACAAGTCCCCGGCGGCGCAGCCAACGTGCAGGACATCTACCCGCTGGCGCCGCTGCAGGAAGGCATCCTGTATCACCACGTGAGTGGTGGTGACGGTGATCCGTATGTCATGCAGTCGCATTTCGCTTTTGCCAGCCGTGAGCGTTTTCAAGCGTTCGCTCAAGCGCTGCAAGCGGTGATCGATCGGCATGACATTCTGCGCACCGCTGTGCATTGGGCAGGGCTGGACGCGCCGGTGCAGGTGGTCTGGCGCCGGGCCGAACTGCCGGTGGAAGAGGTGACGTTGCCTGATGCAAATGGCGACGTGCTGGCGTATCTGCACGAGCGCTTCGATGCCCGGCATTTCCGCCTAGATGTTACCCAGGCGCCGCTGATGCGTCTGGCCCACGCCTGGGATGAGGCCGGGCAACGGGTGATCGCCACGCTGTTGTTCCATCACATGGCCCTCGACCACTCGGCGCTCGACGTGGTGCGCCACGAAATGCGCGCCTGCCTCACCGGGCAGCGTGAACTGCTCGGGCGCCCGGTGCCGTTTCGCAACTACGTGGCGCAGGCACGTCTGGGCGTCAGCGAGGCCGAGCACGAGGCGTTCTTCCGCGAGATGCTCAGCGACATCGACGAACCGACGCTGCCTTACGGCCTGCAGGATGTGCAAGGTGACGGCAGCGAAATTGTCGAACTCAGCGTGCCGGTCGCGGCGCTGTTGGGCCAGCGTCTGCGGGCGCAGGCACGGACGCTCGGCGTCAGTGTCGCCAGCCTGTTCCATCTCGGCTGGGCGCAGGTACTGGCCGCGCTGACCGGCAAGCAGCAAGTGGTGTTCGGCACGGTGCTGATGGGTCGCATGCAGGGCGCCGAAGCGATTGACCGGGCGCTGGGGATTTTCATCAACACCTTGCCGTTGCGGGTGAACATCGACGGGCAGGACGTGCGCGCGGCAGTCAACGCCACCCACGCCCGGCTGACCACGCTGATGCGTCACGAACATGCACCGCTGGCCTTGGCTCAGCGCTGCAGTCACGTGGTGGCGCCGACGCCGCTGTTCAGCACGCTGCTCAATTATCGCCACAGCCACAACGTCGCCACCGCCAGCGCCGAAACCCTCGCGGCGTGGGACGGTATCTCCACGTTGCACTCCGAAGAGCGCAGCAACTATCCGCTGACCCTGAGTGTCGATGACCTCGGTGACGCCTTCAGCCTGACCCTGCTGGCCAGCACCCAGACCGATCCGCAGCGCATCTGCGATTACCTGCACAGCGCGCTGGAAAACCTCGTGCTCGCGCTGGAGCAGGCGCCGCAGACGCCGGTCAACCAACTGCCGATTCTGCCGGCGGCAGAGCTTGCGCAGGTACTGCTCGAGTTCAATGCCACTCAAGTGGATTTCCCGGCTGCACAGACCATCCAGCGACGTTTCGAGGCACAGGTAGCCGAACGGCCGGACGCGCTGGCGGCAGTGTTTGCCGATGCGCATTTGACCTACGCCGAACTCAATCAGCAGGCCAACGCCTTGGCGCAGCACCTGATCGGCTTGGGTGTGAAGCCGGATGATCGCGTGGCGATCGTCGCCCGCCGTGGGCTGGACACCCTGGTCGGACTGGTGGCGATCCTCAAGGCCGGCGCCGGTTACGTGCCGATTGATCCGGCGCACCCGGCGGAGCGTTTGAACTACCTGCTCGACGACAGCGCGCCAGTGGCGGTGCTGACCCAAAACAATCTGCGCGAGCGCTTGCCGACGCTGACCGTGCCGGTACTCGAACTCGACCGCTGCAACTGGCCGCAGCGCGTGACCCATAATCCGCATGTTCTCGGCCTGAGTACCGAAAATCTGGCCTACGTGATCTACACCTCCGGCTCCACCGGCCTGCCCAAGGGCGTGATGGTCGAGCATCACACCTTGAGTAATCTGGTGGACTGGCACTGCAGTGCGTTCGACCTCTGTGCCGGGCGTCACACCTCAAGCCTGGCCGGGTTCGGTTTCGACGCGATGGCCTGGGAAGTCTGGCCGGCGCTGTGCGTGGGCGCGACCCTGCATCTGGCGCCGACTCACGAGGGCGGCGAAGACATCGATGCCTTGCTCGCGTGGTGGTGCGCGCAGCCGCTGGACGTGAGCTTTCTGCCGACCCCGGTGGCTGAATACGCCTTCAGCCAGAACCTCGAACACCCGACCCTGCGCACGCTGCTGATCGGCGGTGACCGCTTGCGGCAGTTCAATCGCAACCAGCATTTCGACGTGATCAACAACTACGGCCCGACCGAGGCCACAGTGGTCGCGACCTCAGGGCGGGTAGCAAGCGGCGACGCGCTGCACATCGGCAAACCGCTGAGCAATGCCACGGTGTACCTGCTCGACGAACAACAGCGCCCGGTGCCGCTTGGCGTGGCTGGCGAGTTATACGTTGGCGGCGCCGGGGTCGCCCGTGGCTACCTGAACCGCGCGGACATGACTGCCGAGCGCTTTCTGCGTGACCCGTTCAGCCCCTTGCCGAACGCGCGGATGTACCGCACCGGCGACCTTGCACGCTGGCGTGAAGACGGGAACATCGAGTACCTGGGGCGCAACGACGATCAGGTGAAAATCCGTGGCGTGCGCATCGAATTGGGCGAGATCGAAACCTGCCTCAACCAGTTGCCGGGGATTCAGGAAGCGGTGCTGCTGGCCCGCGAAGATCAACCCGGCCAGCCGCGACTGGTGGCGTACTTCACCGAGCAGGCGCAGGTCGAAGCGCTGCCGGTGGGCGAGTTGCGCGCGCAATTGCTCAGCCGGTTGCCGGAGTACATGGTGCCGACCGCGTTCGTCAAACTCGCCGCGCTGCCGTTGACCGCCAACGGCAAGGTCGACCGCAAGGCCTTGCCGGCACCGGATCTGGCAGCGCTGTTCACCCGCGAGTACGCAGCGCCCGAAGGCGAGGTGGAAAACGCGCTGGCACAGATCTGGGCCGACGTGCTGCAGGTTGAACGGGTCGGGCGGCAGGATCACTTTTTCGAACTCGGCGGGCATTCGTTGCTGGCGATGCGCATGGTCTCGCAAGTGCGCCAGCGCCTGGGTGTCGAGCTGGCGCTGAGCGATCTGTTTGCCAACGCCGAACTGGCGGCGGTCGCGGCAGTGCTGAACGAGGCCGGACGCTGTGCACAACCGCAGATCGTGCCGGTCCCGCGTGACGGCGCGTTGCCGCTGTCGTTCGCCCAACAACGCCTGTGGTTCCTCGCGCAAATGGAAGGCGCCAACACCGCCTACAACATTCCCGTGGCCCTGCGGCTGCGTGGCCGTCTCGACGACGCGGCGCTGCAACGCGCACTGGCGCGGATCGTTGCCCGCCACGAAACCCTGCGCAGCCGCTTCGCCCAATTCAACGACGAAGCGCAAGTGCTGATTGCCCCGGTGGACACCGGTCTGCTGCTGCGTGTCGAGGACCTGCGCCAGCACCCGCAACCCGAGGAAACCCTGCAGGCGCTGATTCAGGGCGAAGCCTCCGGGCCGTTCGACTTGCAGGACGATCCGTTGATTCGCGGGCGACTGGTACGCCTGGCGGATGATCACCATGTGCTGTTGCTGACCCTGCACCACATCATCTCTGACGGCTGGTCGATGGGCGTGCTGACCCGTGAACTGATGGCGCTGTATCAGGCGTTCAGTCACGGTCAGCCGGATCCATTGCCGCCGCTGGCGCTGCAATACACCGACTACGCGGTGTGGCAACGGCGCTGGCTCAGCGGCGAGGTGCTGCAACGCCAGAGCGAATATTGGCAACAGACCCTCGCTGGCGCCCCGGCGCTGTTGATGCTGCCGACCGATCGGCCGCGCCCGGCGCAGCAGGACTATGCCGGCAGCAGCGTTGCCGTCGTGCTCGACGAACGCTTGAGCGCCGGGCTCAAAGCCTTGGGCCAGCGCCACGGCGTGACCCTGTACATGACGTTGATGAGTGCCTGGGCGATGCTGCTCAGCCGCTTGTCCGGGCAGGCGGAAGTGGTGATCGGCTCGCCTGTGGCCAACCGCACCCGCGCCGAAATCGAAGGCCTGATCGGCATGTTCGTCAACACCCTGGCGCTGCGCATCGACACCTCGGGCGAGCTGAGCGTCGAAGCGTTGCTGGCGCGGGTCAAGGCGCAAACCCTGCAAGCGCAGGCGCATCAGGATCTGCCGTTCGAGCAGGTGGTGGAAATCACCCGGCCCGTGCGCAGCCTGGCGCACAGCCCGTTGTTCCAGACCTTGCTCAGTTGGGATGGCCTTGAAAGCCCGGCGCTGGCCCTCGGCGAACTGACGCTGGAAGGCGTGGCCGAGCCGAGCCACTTCGCCAAGTTCGACCTGTCGCTGAGCCTCAGTGAGTCCAACGGCATCATTCGCGGATCGCTGGAATACGCCACAGCATTGTTCGACCAGAGCACGGTCGAGCGCTTCGTCGGCTACTTCCAGCGCCTGTTGCAGGCGATGGTCGCCAACGATCAGGCGCTGCTGCAACAGGCGCCGCTGCTGGCGCCGGAAGAACAGCAGCGTTTGCTGGTCGAGTTCAATGCCACGGACGTCGATTACGACCTTAAGCAGACCATTCATGGTCTGTTCGAAGCGCAAGTAGCGCGTACGCCTTGGGCTCCCGCGGTGGTTGCTGATGAACAGCAACTGACTTATGCCGAGCTCAATGCCCGGGCCAATCAACTGGCACGGCACCTGCGTGAATTGGGCGTAGGGCCGGATGCGCGGGTGGCGCTCTGCGTTGAACGCGGTCTGGACATGGTGGTCGGGCTGCTGGCGATCCTCAAGGCCGGCGGCGGTTATGTACCGCTGGATCCGGCTTATCCGCTGGAACGTCTGGCCTACATGCTGGAGGACAGCGCGCCGCTGGCGGTGTTGGTGCAGGGTTCGACGCGTTCGTTGCTCGGCGAAGTCGCAGTGCCGGTGATCGATCTGGATCAGCCGCAATGGCAGTCGCTGCCAACGGACAATCTGTCGCTCGCTGAATTGAGCCCGCAGCACACGGCTTACGTGATCTACACCTCTGGCTCCACTGGCCAGCCGAAAGGCGTGATCAACGAACACAGCGGGGTGGTCAACCGTCTGCTGTGGATGCAGGACGCTTACCAACTGAGTTCCGCCGACACGGTGTTGCAGAAAACCCCGTTCAGCTTCGACGTCTCGGTCTGGGAGTTCTTCTGGCCGCTGATGACCGGCGCCCGATTGGTCATGGCCCGGCCCGAGGGGCACAAGGATCCGCAGTACCTCAGTGAAGTGATCGAGCGTGAAAACATCACCACGCTGCACTTTGTCCCATCGATGCTCGATGTATTCCTCGCTCACGCCGACACCGCACGTTGCAGCAGCCTGCGGCAAGTCATGTGCAGCGGCGAAGCGTTACCGGGCAGCGTGGTACGACGCTTCATACAGCAACTGCCGGGCAGCCAATTGCACAACCTCTACGGCCCGACCGAAGCGGCAGTGGACGTGACCGCGTGGAATTGCGCCGGGCCGCTGGAAAGCACTCCGGACAACACACCGATCGGCAAACCGATCGCCAACACCCGCATGTACATCCTCGATGCCCAGCAACAACCGGTGCCGCACGGTGTGGTCGGCGAGCTGTACATCGGTGGCGTGCAGGTAGCACGTGGGTATCTGAATCGCCCGGAACTGAGCGCCGAACGCTTCCTCAATGATCCGTTCCAGAGCAATGGGCGCATGTACCGCACCGGCGACGTCGCCCGCTATCTGCCGGACGGCAATATCGAATATCTCGGCCGTAACGACGACCAGGTGAAGATTCGTGGCCTGCGCATCGAACTCGGTGAAATCCAGGCACGCCTGACCCAGATCGATGGCGTGCAGGAAGCCGCCGTACTGGCCCGCGAAGATGCATCCGGCGATAAGCGTCTGGTGGCGTACTACACCGGGGCACGCCTGGAAATCGACGTGCTGCGCAGCCATCTGCTGGAAAACCTGCCGGACTACATGGTGCCCGCGCTGTTCGTACATCTCGATGCACTGCCGCTGAGCCCCAACGGCAAACTCGACCGCAAGGCGCTGCCGGCCCCCGATCTGGCGGCGCAGACCGCCCGTGAATACGAAGCCCCGGTCGGCGAAGTGGAAACCGCGCTCGCGCAGCTCTGGGCTGAATTGCTCAAGGTTGAGCGGGTAGGGCGCCACGATCATTTCTTCGAACTCGGTGGCCACTCGCTGCTGGCGGTGAATCTGGTGGCGCGGATGCGCCGTGCCGGCCTGAGCGCCGACATTCGCGTGCTGTTCAACCAGCCGACCCTCGCCGCGCTGGCCGCTGCCGTGGGCGGTGAGCCCGAGGCCGAAGTCGCGGCCAACCTGATCACTGCGGACTGCACGCGCATCACTCCCGAGTTGTTGCCACTGGTGGCGCTCGACCAGCCGAGCATCGACCGCATCGTCGCCAGCATCCCCGGCGGTGTGGCCAACGTGCAGGATATTTACCCGCTGGCGCCGTTGCAGACCGGCATCCTGTTCCACCATTTGTCCGCCGCACAGGGCGATCCGTATGTGTTGCAGGCGCAGTTCGCGTTTGCCGATGAGCAACGCCTGAACAGCTTCACCCAAGCCTTGCAGAACGTAATCCAGCGCCACGACATCCTGCGCACTTCGCTGTTCTGGGACGGGCTGCAAGACCCGGTGCAAGTGGTCTGGCGTGAGGCGCCGCTGGCGTGCGAAGCGCTGGAACTGAATGGCGCGGACGGCGATGTACTGGAGCAATTGCGCCGGTGTTTCGACACCACGCAGTACCGCATGGCCGTCAATCAGGCACCACTGATGCGCGTGGTGCACGCCTGGGACGCCGCCCATCAGCGGGTGGTGGCGTTGTTGCTGTTCCATCACCTGGTGATGGACCACGTGGCGCTGGAGGTGCTGCAACATGAAATGCAGGCGTTCCTCAGCGGCCAGCCGCAACGTCTGGCCGAGCCGGTGCCGTATCGCAATTACGTGGCGCATACCCTGTCCGGGTTGAGTGACCAGCAGCACGAAGAGTTCTTCCGCGAGATGCTCGGTGACGTCGACGAACCAACCTTGCCTTACGGGCAGAACCCGGCGCCGGAAGGGCTGGCCACGCAGGCACAGTTGAGCCTCGACATCGCGCTGAGCCGCGACCTGCGCAGTCAGGCGCGGCGTCTGGGTGTCAGCGCGGCGAGCCTGATGCACCTGGCGTGGGCGCAGGTGCTGGGGCAGTTGTCCGGTCGCGATGACGTGGTGTTCGGCACGGTATTGCTTGGTCGGTTGCAAGGTGGCGAAGGCGCGGAACGGGCGCTCGGGGTGTTCATCAACACCTTGCCATTGCGCATCGATCTGCGTGCGCACAGCGTCAAGGGCGCGGCACTGGCGACGCATCAACGGTTGAGCCAGTTGCTGCAACACGAACACGCGCAACTGGCGCGCATCCAGCACTGCAGCGCGATGGCGCCGACCACGCCGCTGTTCAGTTCGTTGTTCAATTATCGTCATGGTGCCTCGGCGCAGGGCGGTTCTGCCGAGGCCCAAACGGCTTGGCAAGGCATGCAATTGCTTGAGGCCGAGGAACACAGCAACTATCGCCTGACCCTCAGCGTCGACGATCTCGGCGAAGGCTTCAGCCTGACCGCACTGGCCGGTGTCGGTATCGATGCACAGCGCATCTGCAACTATCTGCAATGCGCCTTGCACAGCTTGGCGGATGCGCTGGAACACGCGCCGCATCAAGGTTTCGAGCGGCTGTCGATCCTGCCGGACACGGAGCGCGAGCAGTTGTTGCACAGCTTCAACACGACCCGCGCCGATTACCCGCAGGGGTTGACGATTGCCCAGCGTTTCGAGCATCAAGCGCTTGAACGACCGCAGGCGCTGGCAGCGGTTTTTGCCGGTGCTTCACTGAGCTATGCCGAGTTGAACCGCCAGGCCAACAGCCTGGCGCATCATCTGCTCGCATCGGGCGTACAGCCTGACGACCGCGTGGCCATCGTCGCCCGACGCGGCCTTGATACGCTGGTCGGGCTGGTGGCGATTCTCAAGGCCGGCGCCGGTTATGTTCCGGTGGATCCGGCGCACCCGGCAGAGCGCCTGAGCTATCTGCTGCAAGACAGTGCGCCCGTCGCGGTGCTGAGCCAAAGCGATCTGCGTGAACGCCTGCCGGCATTGACGGTGCCGCTGATCGACCTTGATCTGCGCCAATGGTCAAACGAGCGCATCGACAACCCGTCGCTGCCGGCCCTGACCCCGCAGCATCTGGCTTACGTTATCTATACCTCCGGCTCCACCGGTCTGCCGAAAGGCGTGATGGTCGAGCACCAGACGCTGAGCAATCTCGTGGACTGGCACTGCGCGGCCTTCGATCTGCACGCCGGCAGCCATACCTCGAACCTGGCCGGGTTCGGTTTCGACGCTATGGCCTGGGAAGTCTGGCCGGCATTGTGCTGCGGCGCGACGCTGCATCTGGCGCCGAGTCACGAAGGCAACGAAGACATCGACGCACTGCTTGCCTGGTGGCGTGCGCAGCCGCTGGACGTGAGCTTCCTGCCGACCCCGGTGGCCGAATACGCCTTCAGTCAGGAGCCGGCGCATCCAACCCTGAAAACCCTGTTGATCGGCGGCGATCGACTGCGTCAGTTCAACCGTAACCAGCCGTTCCGGGTGATCAACAACTATGGCCCGACCGAGGCTACGGTGGTCGCTACCTCGGGCCTGATTGCGGCGGGCGAGGTGCTGCATATCGGTAAACCGGTGAGCAATGCCACGGTGTATCTGCTCGACGCACGGCAACGCCCGGTACCGCTGGGGGTGATCGGCGAGTTGTATGTCGGAGGTGCCGGCGTGGCCCGTGGTTACCTGAACCGTCCGCAGATGACCGCCGAACGCTTCCTGCGCGATCCGTTCAGCAGCGTGCCGAATGCACGTATGTACCGCACCGGTGACCTTGCGCGCTGGCGCGAGGACGGCACGCTCGAATACCTCGGGCGCAACGACGATCAGGTGAAAATCCGCGGCGTGCGTATCGAGTTGGGCGAGATCGAAACCCGGCTCAATCAGCTCCCCGGTGTTCAGGATGCGGTGTTGCTGGCCCGTGAGGACGAACCCGGTCAGCCACGGTTGGTGGCGTATTACACCGAGCAGGGCGCATCGTTGAGCGTCGCTGATCTGCGCGCGCACCTGCTCACGCAATTGCCTGAGTACATGGTGCCGGCGGCGTTTGTCCGGCTCGACGCGTTACCCCTGACCGCCAATGGCAAGGTTGATCGCAAGGCATTGCCGAAACCTGACCTGACTGCGCTATTCACCCGCGAATACATCGAGCCGCAAGGTGAGCTGGAAACCGCGCTGGCGCAGATCTGGGCCGAGGTGCTGCAGGTCGAACGGGTCGGCCGGCATGATCACTTTTTCGAACTCGGCGGCCACTCGCTGCTGGCCATGCGCATGGTCGCGCAGGTGCTTCAGCAACTGGGGCTGGAGCTGGTGCTGGGCGATCTGTTCGCCAATCCTGAACTGGCGGCGGTCGCCGAATGCCTTTGCGTAGCGCAGGTCAGTAGCCAACCGCAGATCGTAGCGGTGCCGCGTGACGGCACGCTGTCCTTCGCCCAGCAACGCCTGTGGTTCCTCGCGCAAATGGACGGCGGCAATTCGGCGTACAACATTCCGCTTGGCTTGCGTCTGCGCGGGCAACTCGATGTCGAAGCCTTGCAGCGCGCGCTGACGCAGATCGTTGCGCGGCACGAAACCCTGCGCAGCCGTTTCGTCAGCGTCGACGATCAGGCACAGGTGACGATTGCACCGGTCGATAGTGGCCTGCTGTTGCAGGTGGAAGACCTGCGCCAGGATTCACAGGCCGAAGCCACGGTGCAGGCACTGCTCGCGCTGGAAGCCGCGACTGCCTTCGATCTGCAGCACGATCCGCTGATTCGCGGACGCCTGCTGCGTCTGGCTGACGAGCACCATGTGCTGTTGCTGACCGTGCATCACATCGTCGCCGATGGCTGGTCGATGGGTGTGCTGACCCGTGAGCTGATGGCGCTGTATCAGGCCTTCAGTCACGGTCAGCCGGATCCATTGCCACCACTGGCGCTGCAATACGGCGACTACGCCGTGTGGCAGCGGCGCTGGCTCAGCGGTGAAGTGCTGCAGCGGCAGAGCGATTACTGGCAGCAGACCCTCGACGGCGCACCGGCCTTGCTGACCTTGCCCACCGATCGTCCGCGTCCGGCGCAGCAGGATTTTGCCGGCAGCAGCGTCGAAGTACGGCTGGACGAGCGCCTGAGCGCCGGGCTAAAAGCCCTGAGTCAGCGGCACGGCGTGACCCTGTTCATGACCCTGATGAGTGCCTGGTCGCTGTTGCTGAGTCGTCTGTCCGGGCAGTCCGACGTGGTGATCGGCTCGCCGGTGGCCAACCGCACCCGGGCCGAGATCGAAGGCCTGATCGGCATGTTCGTCAACACCCTGGCGCTGCGCATCGACACCTCGGGCGAGCCGAGCGTGGCCACACTGCTGGCGCGGGTCAAGGCGCGCACGCTGGAAGCGCAGGCGCATCAGGATCTGCCGTTCGAGCAGGTGGTGGAAATCGTCCGGCCGGCGCGTAGTCTGGCGCACAGCCCGTTGTTCCAGAGCACGCTGAGCTGGGACAGCAGTGTCGGCCCGAACCTGACGCTGGGCGATCTGCGCCTCGAAGGCGTGGCCGCGCCGGGCCGGGTGTCCAAGTTCGACCTGACCCTGACCCTGGGTGAGGTCAACGGGGTGATTCGCGGTTCGCTGGAATACGCCACGGCGTTGTTCGATCAAGCGACCGTCGAGCGTTATGTCGGCTACCTGCAGCGCCTGCTGGCGGCGATGGTCAACGATGAGCAGACCGTGCTGGAGCGGGTGCCGTTACTCACCGAGTCTGAGCGTCAGCGCTTGCTCTACGACTTCAACGCCACGGCGCGCGAGTACCCGCAAACTCTGACCGTGCACGGGATTTTCCAGCAGCAGGCAGCGGCGCATCCCAAAGCGGTGGCGGCGGTGCATGGCGAGCATTCGCTGAGCTACTTTGAACTGAACGCTCAGGCCAACCGTCTGGCGCATCACTTGCTCAGCCAGGGCGTGCAGCCCGGCGACCACGTGGCGATCCTGCTGCCACGCTCGCTGGAGCTGCTGGTGGCGCAACTGGCGATTGCCAAGTGCGCGGCGGCCTATGTGCCGCTTGATATCAATGCCCCGAGCGAGCGTCAGGCGTTCATGGTCGAGGACTGTCACGCGGCGGCGTTGCTGACCCTCAGCCGTGAAGTCATCGACTACGCTGCGCCACGTATCGACCTCGACCGCTTGACCCTCAGCGGCCAACCGACGCACAACCCGAACCTGGCGCAGTCCTCGCAGGCGCTGGCGTACATCATGTACACCTCCGGCTCCACCGGCACGCCGAAAGGCGTGATGGTGCCGCACCGCGCCATCGGCCGTCTGGTGTTGAACAACGGTTATGCCGATTTCAACCCGCAGGATCGCGTGGTGTTCGCCTCCAACCCGGCGTTTGATGCGAGCACCATGGACATCTGGGGGCCGCTGCTCAACGGCGGGCGCGTGGTGGTGATCAATCACCAGACCCTGCTTGATCCAAACGCGTTCGGCCATGAGTTGAGCGCCTCCGGGGCAACGGTGCTGTTCGTCACCACTGCGCTGTTCAACCAGTACGTGCAACTGATTCCGCAGGCCTTGAAAGGCTTGCGCATGGTCCTGTGCGGCGGTGAACGTGGCGATCCGGCAAGCTTCCGCCGACTGCTGGCCGAGGCGCCAGAGTTGCGCATCGTGCATTGCTACGGCCCGACCGAAACCACCACTTACGCCACGACGTTTGAAGTGCATGAGGTGGCGGAAAACGCCGAAAGCGTGCCGATTGGCGCGCCGATCTCCAACACTCAGGTTTACGTGCTCGACGCGCATCAGCAACCGGTGCCGATGGGCGTGACCGGCGAGTTGTACATCGGCGGGCAGGGCGTGGCGCTGGGTTATCTGAATCGCCCGGATCTGACCGCCGAGAAGTTCCTGCGTGATACTTTCAGCGAGCAGCCGGGCGCGCTGCTGTATCGCACTGGCGACCTCGCGCGCTGGCTGGCGCCGGGGCAGCTCGATTGCATCGGGCGCAACGACGATCAGGTGAAGATTCGCGGTTTCCGTATCGAACTGGGCGAAATCGAAAACCGCCTGCTCAACTGCCAGGGGATCAAGGAAGCCGTGGTGCTGGCGCGCCGCGATGGTCAGGACATCACCCGTCTGGTGGCGTATTACACCGCCCACGCCGGCCGCCTGGACAGTGCCGATCTGCACGCGCAGTTGCTGGCGCGACTGCCGGAATACATGGTGCCGAGCGCGTGGGTGCAACTTGATTTACTGCCGTTGAACAACAACGGCAAAGTCGACCGCAAGGCGCTGCCGGCGCCGACGCAGGCAGCGCTGCTCAGTCGGGTGTATGTCGCGCCGATCTCGGCGCTGGAACAACATTTGGCGCGGATCTGGGCCGGTTTGCTGCAGCTCGAACAGGTCGGTCGTCACGACAACTTCTTCGAACTGGGCGGGCATTCGTTGCTGGCGATGCGCATGCTGTCGCAGGTGCGCCAGCAGTTGGGCGTCGAGCTGACACTCGCCGAGCTGTTCGCCAACCCCGAGCTGGCCGCTGTCGCCGAGGTGCTGAGCCGGGCGGGGCGCAGCACCATGCCGGAGATCTTGCCGGCGCCGCGTGATCAGCTATTGCCGCTGTCCTTCGCCCAGCAACGCCTGTGGTTCCTGGCGCAGATGGACGGCGGCCACAGCGCCTACAACATCCCGGTCGGTCTGCGCCTGCGCGGTCGGCTGGATGAAGATGCGCTGCAACGGGCACTGGCACGCATCGTCGCCCGTCACGAAACCCTGCGCAGCCGCTTCAGCCAGATCGACGATCAGCCGCAGGTGCTGATTCTGCCGGCCGAGAGCGGTCTGTTGCTGGCGGTAGAAGACCTGCGCCAGCACCCGCAGGCTGACAATGCCTTGCGCGGCCTGATCGAGGAGCAGGCCTGCGCCTCGTTCAATCTGCAGCACGATGCGCTGCTGCGCGGACGTCTGGTGCGTCTGGCTGACGATCATCATGTGCTGTTGCTGACGCTGCACCACATCATCGCTGATGGCTGGTCGATGGGCGTGCTGACCCGCGAGCTGGCGGCGTTGTATCAAGCATTCAGCCGTGGCGAGGACGATCCGCTGCCGCCGCTGGCGCTGCAATACACCGACTACGCAGTGTGGCAACGGCGCTGGCTCAGCGGCGAGGTGCTGCAGCGTCAAAGCGATTACTGGCAGCAGACCCTGGCCGGCGCGCCGGCCTTGCTGACCCTGCCCACTGACCGCCCGCGACCGCCACAGCAGGACTATTCCGGCAGCCGCGTCGACATGCTGCTCGATGAACAGTTGAGCGCCGGTTTGAAAGCCTTGTGTCAGCGTCGCGCGGTGACGCCGTACATGGTGATCATGAGCGCCTGGGCGATGTTGCTCAGTCGTTTGTCCGGGCAGGACGACGTGGTGATCGGCTCGCCGGTGGCCAACCGCACCCGCGCCGAGATCGAAGGCCTGATCGGCATGTTCGTCAACACCCTGGCGCTGCGCATCGATACCTCGGGCGAGCCGAGCGGCGAGGTGCTGCTGGCACGGGTCAAGACGCAGACTCTGGAAGCTCAGGCGCATCAGGATCTGCCGTTCGAGCAAGTGGTGGACATCAGTAAACCGCTGCGCAGCCTGTCGCACAGCGCGTTGTTCCAGACCATGCTCAGTTGGGACAACAACGACGGCCCGAGCCTGAGCCTCGGCGACCTGACCCTGGAAGGCGTGGCCGGCGACAGCCATTTTGTGAAATTCGATCTGTCGCTGAGCCTCGGCGATTCGCCCGACGGCATTCGCGGTTCGTTGCGCTACGCCACGGCGTTGTTCGATGAGGCGACGGTGCAGCGGTTTGTCGGCTACTTCCAGCGACTGCTGGCGGCGCTGATCAATGATGATCGGGCCGTGCTTGCGCGAGTGCCGTTGCTCGCACCGCAGGAGCAGCAGCGTTTGCTGGTCGATTTCAATGCCAGCGCTGTTGATTGTCCGTTGGAGCAACCGTTGCACGCCTTGTTCGAAGCGCAGGTGCGGCGCAAACCGGACGCTGTCGCGCTGCAATCCGCGCAAGGAAACCTGACCTACCGCGAGCTCAATCAGCGCGCCAACCGCTTGGCCCAGTACCTGCGCGAACTCGGTGTGCAGCCGGATGCGCGGGTGGCGATTTGCGTCAAGCGTGGGCTGGATCTGATCGTTGGTCTGCTCGGCATCCTCAAGGCTGGTGGTGCCTATGTGCCGCTGGATCCGGGGTATCCGGCGGAGCGTCTGGCCTACATGCTCAAGGACAGCGCGCCGACCGCGGTGCTGGTGCAGACCGCTACTCGCGGGTTGTTCGATGACGCGGCCGCCACGGTGATCGACCTTGACCGCAGCACCTGGCAGCACCTGCCGGAACATGATTTGCAGGTGCCTGGTCTCAGCGCCTCGAACCTCGCTTACATGATCTACACCTCGGGCTCCACCGGGTTGCCTAAAGGCGTGATGATCGAGCATCGCAGCGCCTGCAACATGGTGCACTGGGGCTCGCAGCTCAGTCCGCCGACCGAACACGGTGCGCTGCTGCAAAAGGCGCCGTTCAGCTTCGACAGTTCGGTGTGGGAGATCTTCTGGCCGCTGTGCTCCGGGATGCGCCTGGTACTGGCGCGACCGGATGGCAACCGTGATTCGGCGTATGTGGTGCAGACCATTCGCGAGCAGCAGGTCACCGTAGTTAAATTCGTTCCGGCGCTGTTGCAGCAGTTCATCGAGCAGGACGGTGTCGAGCAGTGCACCAGCCTGACCGATGTGCTCAACGGTGGCGGCGAACTCAGCGCAGCGCTGGCGAGCCAAGTGCGCGATCGCCTGCCGTGGGTGCGGTTGCACAACGTTTACGGCCCGACTGAAACCACGGTGGACAGCACGGGCTGGACGCTGGAACCGCACATGCCAGTGCCGGAAAACGTGGTGCCGATCGGCAAGGCTCTGAGTAACACGCGTTTGTACGTGCTCGATGCGTACGGTCAACCGGTGCCGCAAGGCGTCAGCGGCGAGTTGCACATTGGCGGCGTCGGCGTGGCGCGTGGTTATCACGGACTGCCGGAGATGCAGGCCGAGCGCTTCATCGACAGCCCGTTTGTTGCGGGTGATCGCCTGTACCGAACGGGCGATCTGGCGCGCTACAACAATCATGGGGAACTGGAATTCCTCGGCCGCAATGACTTCCAGATCAAGCTGCGTGGCTTGCGTCTGGAGCCGGGGGAAATCGAGGCGCGGCTGATCGAACATCCGGCGGTTCGCCAAGCGGTAGTGATGGTCCGCGATGAGCGTCTGGTGGCCTGGTACAGCTTGCGCGCCGGCATCGACGCGCCATCGTTGGAAACCTTGCGCAGCCATGTGCTGGAGCGTTTGCCGGAGTACATGGTGCCGGGCGCGTTTGTGCTGCTCGACGCGTTGCCACTGACGCCAAACGACAAGATTGATCGCAAAGCCTTGCCGGAACCGGGTGCAGACGCGGTGATCAACCGCCCATACGTGGCGCCACAGGGTGAAGTCGAAACCGCGCTGGCGCAGATCTGGGGCGAGGTGCTTGGCGTCGAACAGGTCGGACGGCACGACAACTTCTTTGAACTCGGTGGGCATTCGTTGCTGGCGGTGAAGCTGGTCAATCTGCTGCAACGGGCCGGGCTGCCACTGTCGCTGGCCGAGCTGTTCCAGTATCCGAGCATCGAGTCTGCCGCCGCGCTGCTCAGTCAGGGCGAGGCGCTCAGTCAGCCTGACGGGCTGGTCGTGGTGCGTGCCGGGGCGCACGGTACGCCGCTGTTTCTGCTGCATGAATTCAGCGGCAGGGACGTGTATTTCCCGACGCTGGCCCAGCACATCGGTGGCGAGTTCCCGATTTACGGTTTGCCCGGTGTGCCGCTGGGGCAAGCGCAATTGCGCACGCTTGAGTGCATGGCGCAGCGCATGGTCGGAATCATCCGCGCGGTACAGCCTCACGGGCCGTATCGGCTGGCGGGCTGGTCGTTCGGCGGGGTGCTGGCGCATGAGGTCGCGCAGCAATTGCTCGGCCTCGATGAGCCGGTGGATTTCATCGGCATGCTCGACAGCTACGCGCCAAACCCGCTCGCCCAGGACAAGGCAATGTGGAGCGGCGAGGGCCTCGACAAGCGCCAGTTACTTGGCCATTGCCGAGGGCGTTCGCTGATGCTGGGTGCCGAAACCGAGGCGGCGCTGGCGGCGGTGCAAGTGCTGGAAGCGCAAGTCGAACAGCTGGATTTCCCCGAGCTGTTCAAGCGCTGTCAGGCGCAGCAACTGACCGATCCGGAACTGGCCACGGTCAGCGCGGCGGACGCCTGGCATTACTTTGATCGCGAAGCGGCGCATCGTCTGGCGCTGGCGCATTACCGGGTCAGCCCGGCGAGCCAGCCGATCCACCTGTTCCGTGCACAGGAACTGATGGAAGGCCAGTCATTGCCGAGCCCGACGCGCGGCTGGGAAGAGCGCTTCAACATTGGCTTGCTGCGTTGCATCGACATCCCCGGCGATCACCGGACCATGATGAAGCACCCGCACATCCAAGCGCTTGGCCAGGCCATTACCCAGGCGCTGGAAACCCTGGTGACGCCGGAACCGGCGCTGTATCAACCGCTGCTGACGATTCAGACCGGGCAGTCGGGGCATGCGCCGATTTTCTGTGTGCCGGGGGCGGGTGACAGCGTCACCGGGTTCATTCACCTGACCGAGGCGATCGGCCCGGAGTGGCCGATCATCGGCTTGCAACCGCGCGGGCTGGACGGCGTCAGTGTGCCGCACAGCGCGGTCGAAGCCGCTGCCGCGTTCTACCTGCAAGCCATCGAGCAGATCCACCCGCAGGGGCCGCTGCACCTGATCGGTCATTCGTTCGGCGGCTGGGTCGCGCATGCCATGGCCGCGCAGTTGCAGGCGGCCGGGCGCGTGGTGGCTTCGCTGACGTTGATCGACAGCGAGGCACCGGGCGGTGACGGCACGGCGGGCAAACCATACACCGCCACTGCCGCGCTGCAACGGCTGATCGACACCCTGCAACTGTCCTGTGGCAAGTCGCTGGGCATCGATCCTGTGCTGTTCGCCGACGCCGACGACACCACGCAATTGCGCATGCTGCACGACGGCATGGTGCGCGCCGGGGTGTTGTCGGAGCGCGCGGCGCCGGACGCGATGCATGGCCCGGTACGCACCTTCGCCAGCGCCTTGCGCACGGTCTATCAACCGCGACTGGCCTATACCGGGCCGGTGCGGCTGGTACTAGTCGATGACCCGACGCTGGACGAGTGGGGCAATCAGCGCGAACAGGCGGCGGTGCTTGAAGGCTGGCAGCGGCAGGTCAGCGATCTGGCGGTGTGGTACGGGCCGGGCAATCACTTCACGATTCTCAAGGCGCCCAACGTCTTCAGTTTCGCCGCGTGGTGGCATGACGGCCTGGCGCTGACGGTCGGCGAAGTGCTGTCCTGAGTGTGGTTGTTCTATCAAGACCCGGCCGCTGGCCGGGTTCATCCCTGAACGGACTTGTGGTTATTTATGGAAAAGTCGAAGTTGCGCAAAGTCGGTATGGGGTTGGCATTGGCGGCGGTGGCCGGGTTGGTGCTGTACACGGTGCAGGCACCGGCCGAAGCGCCGAAGTACCAGACCGCCCCGGTCGAACGCTCGGATATCGAAAACACCGTGCTCGCCACCGGATTGCTGGAAGGCGTCAAGCAGGTGGACGTCGGTGCCCAGGTGTCGGGGCAGTTGAAGTCGCTCAAGGTCAAGGTTGGCGACAAGGTGAAGAAGGGCCAGTGGCTGGCCGAGATCGATCCGCTGGTGCTGCAGAACACCCTGCGTCAGGCGCAGGTCGATGAGGAAAACCTGCAGGCGCAAAAGCGCGCCACGCAGGCCCAGCTCAAACAGACCAAAGCGATTTACCAGCGCTATCAGAACCTGCAGGAAGACGCGTCGATCTCGCGTCAGGATTTCGAAACCGCGCAATCGGACTACGAGGTGCAGCAGGCCAACCTGCTGTCGCTGGACGCGCAGATCAAAAGTGCGCACATCCAGATCGATACCGCAAAGGTCAACCTCGCGTACACGCGGATCGTCGCGCCGATCGATGGCGACGTGGTCGGCATCGTCACCCAGGAAGGCCAGACCGTGATCGCCAACCAGTTGGCGCCGATCCTGCTGAAACTGGCGGATCTGGACACCATGACCATCAAGGCCCAGGTCTCGGAGGCCGACGTGATTCATATCGCGCCGGGGCAGCAGGTGTATTTCACTATTCTCGGCGAAGACAAACGCTATTACGGCAAGCTGCGCGGCACTGAGCCGGCGCCGCAGAACTTCCTCGAAACGCCGCCGGCCGGCACCCCGAAGCAAAACACCGCAGTGTTCTATAACGCGCTGTTCGAGGTGCCCAATCCCGACCATCGCTTGCGCATCTCGATGACCGCGCAAGTGCGCATCGTCCTCGATACCGCGCAATCGGTGCTGACCGTGCCGGTGGCCGCGCTTGGGCCACGCAACGCCGATGGCAGCTTTCCGGTGCGGGTGCTCGATTCCAAGGGCCAAGCGCAGTCGCGCAACGTCCAGACCGGGATCAACAACAACGTCAAAGTGCAGATCAATCAGGGCCTCAGCGAAGGCGAGCGGGTGGTGATCGGTGATCCGCTGCCTGCCGTGGCGGGGGCTTGAGCATGACGCAAGCGTTGCTGCAACTGACCGGCATCACCCGCAGTTTCACCGCCGGCGACCGTGAATTTCTCGCACTGAAGAACATCAACCTGACGATCAATGCCGGAGAAATGGTGGCGATCATCGGCGCGTCCGGGTCTGGCAAATCAACCCTGATGAACATCCTCGGTTGCCTCGACTATGCGACCGCCGGCAGTTACAAGATCAACGGCCAGGAGACCCGCGACCTCGACGATCAGGCGCTGGCCGAACTGCGCCGCGATTACTTCGGTTTCATCTTCCAGCGCTATCACTTGCTGCCGCACCTGAGCGCGATGCACAACGTCGAGATGCCGGCCATTTACGCCGGGATCCCGGCGCCGCAACGCCATGCCCGCGCCCGCGAATTGCTGGCACGGCTGGGCCTTGATGGGCACCTGACCCACCGGCCGAGTCAGCTCTCCGGTGGTCAGCAACAACGGGTGAGTATCGCCCGGGCCTTGATGAACGGCGGTGAAGTGATCCTCGCCGACGAACCCACCGGCGCCCTCGACACCGCCAGCGGCAAAGAGGTAATGCGTATTCTGCTGGAGCTGCACGCGGCCGGGCACACGGTGATTCTGGTGACCCACGACCCTAAAGTCGCGGCCAACGCCGAACGCATCATCGAAGTCAGCGACGGTGAAATCCTCAGCGACCGGCGCAATCAGCGCGACACCGGGCAACTGTCGGACGAAGAGGAGGTGCCGCCCAAACCACCGGCGACACGCCGTTTGGTCGCCAGCCTCGGGCTGTTCAAGGAGGCCTTCAACATGGCCTGGGTGGCGCTGATTTCGCACCGCATGCGCACCTTGCTGACCATGCTCGGGATTGTCATCGGCATCACCTCGGTGGTGTCGATTTCGGCGATCGGTGAGGGCGCGAAAAACTACGTGCTCAAGGACATTTCGGCGATCGGCAGCAATACCATCGATATCTATTCCGGCAGCAGTTTCGGCGACAAGCGCGCCGCCTCGATCGAGACACTGGTGCCGGCCGACGTCACCGCGCTGAATCAGCTGTATTACGTCGACAGCGCCACCCCGGTGGTCGGTCGCAGCATGCTTCTGCGTTATCGCAACATCGACCTCGATGCGCAGATCAACGGTGTCAGTGACCAGTATTTCCAGGTTCGCGGAATCAAACTGGAGGCGGGCATCACCTTCAGCGAGAGCGATGCGCGGCGCCAGGCGCAGGTGGTGGTGATCGACTACAACACCCGGCATCGGTTGTTCGGCGAGGGTGTCGATCCGCTGGGCCAGGTGATCCTGATCGGCAACCTGCCGTGCACGGTGATCGGCGTGGCAGCGGAGAACAAAAACCTGTTTGCCTCCGGCAAGACTCTCAACGTCTGGGTGCCCTACGAAACCGCCGCCGGCCGTATCCTGGGCCAACGCTTTCTCGACAGCATCAGCGTACGGATCAAGGACGGCCAGTCGAGCAAAGTCGTGGAAAATCACGTCACCCAATTGATGCTGCAACGCCACGGCATCAAGGACTTCTACACCAACAACCTCGACAGCGTGATGCAGACCGTGCAGAAAACCAGCCGTTCGCTGGCCTTGCTGCTGTCGCTGATCGCGGTGATTTCGCTGGTGGTCGGCGGCATCGGCGTGATGAACATAATGCTGGTGTCGGTCACCGAGCGTACGCGCGAGATCGGCATTCGCATGGCGGTCGGCGCACGCCAGTCGGACATTCGTCAGCAGTTTCTGGTGGAAGCGGTGATGGTTTGCCTGCTTGGCGGGGCGATCGGCATTTCCCTGTCGTACGCCATCGGCCACCTGTTTTCGCTGTTCATCAAGGAATGGGAGATGGTGTTCTCCATGGCCTCGGTGCTGACGGCGGTGATCTGCTCGACGCTGATCGGCATCGTCTTCGGCTTCGTCCCCGCGCGCAATGCATCGCGCCTGGACCCGATAGAGGCGCTGGCGCGGGACTAATTGCCGAAGCTGATTGGCCGGGCTTGTGCCTGAAGCGCACAAATCGAAAGGGACGGGTCATGAACCCGTCCCTGTTTTTCGCTTTCCAACTGTGGGAGCTGGCTTGCCAGCGATGACGGCCTACCCGCCGACCAACCTCCCACCTGAATGCACGCATTCCAACTGTGGGAGCGAGCCTGCTCGCGAAAGCGGCCTCACAGTCGACTAGTCCCTGACTGAGTGCACTCGATCAAATTGTGGGAGCTGGCTTGCCAGCGATGGCGGCCTACCAGCCGACCACCTCCCACCTGAATGCACGCAATCCAACTGTGGGAGCGGGCTTGCTCGCGAAAGCGGCCTCACAGCCGACCAATCCCCAACTGAATGCACTCGTCAAATTGTGGGAGCTGGCTTGCCAGCGATGGCGGCCTACCCGCCGACCAACCTCCCACCTGAATGCACGCAATCCAACTGTGGGAGCGAGCCTGCTCGCGAAAGCGGCCTCACAGCCGACCAATCCCCAACTGAATGCACCCGGTCAAATGGTGGGAGCTGGCTGCCAGCGAGGACGGCCTACAAGCCGACAACCTCCCACCTGAATGCACACATTCCAACTGTGGGAGCGAGCCTGCTCGCGAAAGCGGCCTGCCAGACACCATCAAAACTACAGGAGCAATCCCGGTTCTCCACACACACCATAAACGCACCCCTGCAATCACGTTTAAAGTACACGAACCGTTACGCCATAACGGCTACAACGCCTTGCGCCGTTACCTACGGGTACGCCAGAATCCGCCGGCTTACACGACTATGGGTCGGGCTATATCGTTTCCCTGTCACTGAAAATCAGTGATCGGGTTTGGTAGCCCGTTTCTAAGTGTGATGGCGACGCCATATGCAGTCCCTTTTCAGGGGGACTCGATTTTTTATGGTGGCCATGCGTGGGGCTCCTTCGGGAGCGCCGGGTTTTCCTGCTTAGACCGGTCTACCAACCCGCGTATGGCCGCCACCCTCGTTTGGTAGCGAGAGTGATGGCTCCTTACTTTTGCTAAGCAGGAGCTTCATCCATGTTCAAAGCCACACCCAACCCCCCGGACACCTCAATCCCGTACGACCCAGCCCTCGACCCGCAGAAGATAAAAGCGGCCACCGACCGCGCCATCAACTTCTACCTCAACCCCGGCGCACTGAAGATCTCGATCCCTTTAACACCCTCAAGCAAATCCAACAGAATCTTCCTCATCGACCCCACCGTGGACGAGGAAACCTTGCTCGTCGAAGCCTGCGAATCTTTAGCCGCCGCCAGTGACATGGCCCGAGATATCGGCGACACCGTCGACAACTCGCAGCGCCGGGCGATGCTGATGCTGCATCAGGTAATCATGCTCAGTGAACTGATGGTCAACCGGATACTCGATGGCCGCCGCGTGCCGAACTAACTGCCCGGTCCCCGTGTAGGAGCTGCCGCAGGCTGCGATCTTTTGATTTTGTTTTTCAAGATCAAGATCAAAAGATCGCAGCCTGCGGCAGCTCCTACAGTGAGTAATCCTTTCAAAGTGCCCCGATCGGAGTTCCAGCTGATGCCCGAACCCAAGCCCAACCCGCCGGCCACAGAGTCGGTATCACCCTACGAATCCCTCAACTCCAGAAAGCTCCACGAAGCCGCCGAACGCGCCCTCGACCATTACCTCGCGCCCGCGAACATCATGGCAACGCCATACACCCCCAGCAGCATGTTCATGGTCAATCCACAAACCGACACCGAATCCCTGCTGGCCAACGCCTGCGAATCCCTGGCCTCAGCCACGCTCATGCTCGGTGATTTCGCCGGCACGCTGGAGGGGCCGGGCCGTAATACGGCGCTGGGCATTGCGCAGGTGGTGATGCTGGGAGAGTTGGCGGTGAATCAGGCGCTGGATAATGTTGTGCCCAAGGAATAGGCGCTGACAGTTCTGGCCTCTTCGCGAGCAAGCCCGCTCCCACAGTTTTGGCCGGGTGTTGCTGTAACCATTGGCTCAGCGCATACCAATGTAGGAGCGGGCTTGCTCGCGAATGCGGTGTGCCAGACAACACCTTAAGTGCCTGACACGGCCTCTTCGCGAGCAAGCCCGCTCCCACAGTTTTAGCCGGGTGTTGCCGTAACCATTGGCTCAGCGCATACCAATGTGGGAGCGGGCTTGCTCGCGAATGCGCTGTGCCAGCCAACACCTTAAGTGCCTGATACGGCCTCTTCGCGAGCAAGCCCGCTCCCACAGTTTCAACCGGGTGTTGCTGTAACCATCGGCTCAGCGCATTTCGATGTGGGAGCGGGCTTGCTCGCAGCGGCAGTTCCTGCAGATCGGGCACCATCAAGCGGCGTGGGGTGAGCCGGGCAGGGTGGCGGTATGTTCAGGCGAATACATCCAGCGCATCAGTGAATGCCGGCCGCTGATCCCCAGCTTGATCGCGGCGCGCTTGAGATAGCTTTCCACCGTGTTGACCTTCAACTGCAATTGCTCGGCCAGTTCCGGCGCGGTGCGCCCGGCGAGCAGGCCGATGCACACTTCGGTTTCGCGATTGGACAGCCTCAGGCCCAGTTGCTGCAAACGCTCGTTGAAGCGCAGCCGCAGGTTTTCCAGGCCCTGTTGCGCGCCGTCAGCGCCGGGCGACGGGTCTTCTGGGTTGGTCTGCTGGGGTTGCAGGGCGTGAATGTGTTTTTCCACCATCGGCAACAGCACCGGAGAAATGTCCTGCAACAAACTCTGCTCCTGAGCCGAGAACCGTTGCGACTGGTCGTTGCGATACACCGAAATCACGTAGCGGTAGCCGTCCTTGCGCCGGGTCAGGTGCAATTGTGAGGCGTCGGCGCTGGCCCCGGCTGGCGGCTCCATTGGCTCGCTCGAGCGTGCGGCAATCTGTTCGCAGAATACCGTTTCAGCCTGCTGGGCCGAGTCTTGGCCGGTTTCCGGCGGGTGGCGATGGGCGGGGCGGCCCACCGGCTCGACGCGCATCTGGCGAATGTGTGTGGCGTCGACCGCCAGTTGTGTCTGGATCAGGTCATGCAGCATCCGCGGAAAGTGCCGGCTGCCGGTGCTCGCAATGACTTTACCGATGTGGGGAAACAGGTGTGAATTCATAAACATCATCCATGAGTTGCAGGTGAAACAGTCCCATTCCTGAGCTGCGTCGAGCATGTTCCCTGGTCGGCGCAAATGTCAGGATGTGGATCCTATCCTAGTACAACGTTTGAAAGACGGTTTAATGAAGGTGTTATTAGCTCATAACTTCATCCACAGGGTTATGCGGTGAACCCAGGGTTGTCGGCTTGTCGAGATCATTGTGGGAGCGGTGAACTCAGGAATGACGGCCTGCCGAGATCCAGTGTGGGAGCGGGCTTGCTCGCGAAAGCGGTGTGTCAGCCATTTGAGATGTTGCCTGGAATGAACCCTTCGCGGGCAAGCCCGCTCCCACAGAGTTATGGGGCACCGCCTACCCGCAAGGCCTCAACTTGATTGGCGCAACGGTGGAGAGGGTCCTGAACCGGGCACCGTACAGTTTGATGATCGCCAAACCAATTCCCGAGGCGGATTGAGTTGGAGGCTGGCAAGCCTGTGTTGTGTCGCCAGGATTGTCCGTTATGAGTTGACAGTGAAACGCTTTTCAACCGATTTATCCGTTCAGGCGGTATCCGTAATCTGTGCCCATGTTCAACGCAACGCCCACTACCTCAACCAAGAAAAGGGATTCAAACATGAGCACTGCAACCTACAACCGCCTGAACAAAGACGACGCCGTAGTCCTGCTGGTCGACCACCAGACCGGTCTGATTTCTCTGGTTCAGGACTTCTCGCCGAACGAGTTCAAGAACAACGTCCTGGCCTTGGCCGACCTGGCGAAATTCTTCAACCTGCCGACCATTCTCACCACCAGTTTCGAACAAGGCCCCAACGGCCCGCTGGTCCCGGAACTGAAGGAAATGTTCCCGGACGCGCCGTACATCGCCCGCCCAGGCCAGATCAACGCCTGGGACAACGAAGACTTCGTCAAGGCGATCAAGGCCACCGGCCGCAAGCAGATCATCATCGCCGGTGTGGTCACCGACGTCTGCGTAGCGTTCCCGACCCTGTCGGCACTGGCCGAAGGCTTCGACGTCTTCGTCGTCACCGACGCCTCCGGCACCTTCAACACCACCGTCCAGCAAGCCGCCTGGAGCCGCATGACCCAGGCCGGCGCACAAATGATGAACTGGTTCTCGGTCGCCTGTGAGCTGCACCGCGACTGGCGCAACGACATCGAAGGGCTGGGCAATCTGCTGTCGCAGCGGATTCCGAACTACCGGAACCTGATGAACAGTTACTCGGCGTTGACCGCGCAGCAGAAGTGACTGCAGCGTTGTGAACGCGAAAGCCTGCCCTGAAAAGCAGGCTTTCTTTGTTTGCGCCGCTGCATCAGCGTTATTACCCGGCGCGGTGAAGTGAGCGCTGGCCTCTACAGTTTTTTGATCAGACTCAGCTGGGTATTCCCAGACGTTTACGGCTAATCTGCGCACTCGCTGACGACAACAAGACAAAAACAGGAGTCACTGATGCAACCGATCCGTCTCGGTCTGGTGGGCTACGGCAAGATTGCCCAGGATCAACATGTGCCGGCGATCAACGCCAATCCCGGATTTCGTCTGGTGGCGGTCGCCACGCAAGGTAAACCCTGTGCCGGGGTGGAGAACTTTCACTCGTTGAGCGAGTTGCTGGAGAACGGCCCCGAGGTGGATGCGATTGCGTTTTGTACGCCGCCGCAAGGTCGGTTCGCACTGGTGCAGCAGGCGCTGGCCGCCGGCAAACATGTGTTGGTGGAAAAACCGCCGTGCGCCACGCTGGGCGAGGCGCTGGCCTTGGTCAGTCAAGCGCAGCAACAGGGTGTCAGTGCGTTGTTCGCCTGGCATTCGCGCTACGCCCCCGGTATCGAAGCCGCCCGCGACTGGCTCGCCAGCCGCACGTTGCAAAGCGTGCAGATCGACTGGAAAGAAGACGTGCGCAAGTGGCATCCCGGGCAGACGTGGATCTGGCAACCCGGTGGTCTGGGCGTTTTCGATCCGGGCATCAATGCCTTATCGATTGTCACCCGTTTGCTGGCGCAGCCATTGTTTGTCGAAGCCGCCGAACTGCGCGTACCGGACAACTGCCAGTCGCCGATTGCCGCGTCGATCAAGATGTCCGACGCGAACCGACTCGACGTGCAGGCCGAGTTCGATTTCGACCACGGTCACGACGAACTCTGGAGCATCGAGATTCGCTGCGCCGAAGGGGTGCTGCGCCTGGATAACGGCGGGGCGCTGCTGAGCATCGACGGCGTGCGCCAGGCGGTATCGGAAGAGGGCGAGTACACCGCGGTGTATCGGCACTTTCAGCAACTGATTGGCGATCGGGCCAGCGACGTCGATCTGCAGCCACTGCGGCTGGTGGCTGACAGTTTCTTTGTCGGCAGCCGGGTGGCAGTCGAACCGTTTTATGACCCGGCACGTTGATCAGTTGAAGCGGGAGAGCTGTCGCGTGATGACAGCGAACTTGAGCGTCAGGCCTAAGCTAATGCAAAAAGGGTATTTGTTCGTGGTTTTTAAGATCGTTTAGTTTTGTCTCACGACGAATCAAACGCATCAAACCGATAGACCCCCGATTGCCATGACGGCACACGCTGAATCGATCAAAGGCTCTTCAGGTTTGGTTCACACGGGAGTGAATCATGCCGCATACCCTCGATATCACTACGCTGCCGACGCTGGACCTTTCGTTGTTCGAAGGCACCGCGCAACAGCGTTATGAATTTCTTGAAAACCTGCGTCACGCCGCGCGTGACGTCGGCTTTTTCTATCTCACCGGCCATGGCATCGACAGCCACCTGCTCAAGCAGGTGCAGGATCACGCCCGGCAGTTCTTCGCCTTGTCCGAGCACGAAAAAAACGCCGTCGGCATGATCAATTCGCCGCATTTTCGCGGTTACAACCGTGCCGCTTCCGAGATCACCCGTGGTCAACCCGACTGGCGTGAACAGTTCGATCTCGGCGCCGAGCGCGAAGCGTTGTCGCTGGATGCGGACAGTCCGTTGTGGGCTCGGTTGCAGGGGCCCAACCAATGGCCGGCGGCGCTGCCAGAACTGAAACCGCTGCTGCTCGAATGGCAACAGGCGATGACGCGCATGGCGTTGCGTCTGTTGCGTGCCTTTGCCCAGGCCCTGTCGCTGCGGGCGGACGCGTTCGATCAGTTGTACGGCGACAAGCCTAACGAACACATCAAGTTGATGCGCTATCCAGGCCAGGCCGCCAACGCGAGCCAGCAAGGCGTCGGCGCGCACAAGGATTCCGGGTTCCTCAGCTTTCTGCTGCAAGACCAGCAGACCGGTCTGCAAGTGGAGGTCGAGGAAGGGCGCTGGATCGATGCGCTGCCCCGCGACAACACGCTGGTGGTGAACATCGGCGAACTGCTGGAGCTGGCCAGCAACGGCTATCTGCGCGCCACGGTGCATCGGGTGGTGTCGCCGCCCGCAGGCAGCGAACGCTTGTCCATCGCCTTCTTCCTCGGCGCGCAACTCGATGCCGTGGTGCCGCTGTATCCGTTGCCCACCGCGCTGCTGCGCGAAGCGCGTGGCCCGGCGAGTGATCCGCTCAATCCGTTGTTTCGCGATGTCGGCTGGAACTACCTCAAGGGTCGGTTGCGTTCGCACCCCGACGTCGCCCGGCGCTTCTATGCCGACGCGCTGATGCCCGCCGCACCGGCTCGTAAAACCGCCAACGCCTGATTCATCACTCGCTCAAGGACTCCGCTCATGTTGAAAAAAGCAGGTTTGACCCTGGCCGTGCTCGGCGCGCTGGTGACTTCGTTCGGCGCGCAGGCACTGGAGCCGTTGCGCGTGGCTGCCGACCCGGTGCCCCACGCGCAGATTCTCGCGTACATCCAGACAATCGATCCGCAACTCAAGCTCAAGGTCATCGAGATTCCCAACGGCGTGAACTCCAACGAGCTGTTGGTGCATGGCGATGTCGATGCCAATTACTTCCAGCATCTGCCGTATCTGAAATCCCAGGAACAAGCGCTGGGGCAGAAACTCGCGGTGGCCGCCACGGTGCATATCGAGCCGCTGGGCATCTATTCGCGCCGGCACAAAAGCTTCGCCGATGTGCCGGAAAAAGGCACCGTCGCCGTGCCCAACAACGTCACCAACCTGAGCCGTGCGCTGTACCTGTTGCAGGACAACGGGTTGATCAAACTCAAGCCCGGCTTCAAGGATCCGGCAGCCGATCAGGCCACACCCAAAGACATCGCCGAGAACCCGAAACAGCTGAAGATCCTTGAAATCGAATCGCCGCAAATTCCTCGGGCCCTGGACGACGTCGACCTTGCGGTGATCAACGGCAACTACGCACTGGAAGCCGGACTGGTGCCGGCCCAGGATGCGCTGGGGCTGGAAAAGGCCGAGCACAATCCGTACGCCAACATTCTGGTGACCACGCCGACACTGCAGAACGATCCGCGCATTGCGCAACTGGCCAAGGACCTGACCTCGCCGCAAGTGGCGAAATACATCAGCGATAACTTCAAGGGGTCGGTGATTCCGGTGGAGGATGGCAAGCCATGATCGTCGTCGAGCAGTTGAGCAAGACCTACCCGTCGGCGCCGGCACCAGCACTGGATCAGGTGTCGCTGAGTATTCCCGACGGCGCGATCTACGGCATTCTCGGGCGCAGCGGGGCGGGCAAGTCGACCCTGTTGCGATGTCTCAATCTGCTTGAACGCCCGGACAGCGGGCGGATCCTGATCGACGGCGTGGACCTGCTGACGCTGTCTGCCAGCGACCTACGCCGCCAGCGTCAGCGCATCGGCATGATCTTCCAGGGCTTCAATCTGCTGCACTCGCGCACCGTGTTCGACAACATCGCCGTGCCGCTGGAAATCGCCAACGTCGGCAAACCGTGGCGCCATGTGCGGGTGCGCGAACTGCTGGAACTGGTCGGCTTGACGGACAAGGCGCAAGCCTTTCCCACGCAGTTGTCCGGTGGGCAAAAACAACGGGTGGGGATTGCCCGCGCGCTGGCTGCCGAGCCTGCGTATCTGCTGTCGGACGAAGCCACCAGCGCGCTGGACCCGGAAACCACGGCGTCGATTCTTGAGCTGCTGCGCGACATCAATCGGCAACTGGGCGTGACCATTGTGCTGATCACCCATGAGCTGGAGGTGGTCAGGTCGATCTGCGATCACGCGGCGTACATGGCTGACGGGCGCCTGGTCGAGGCCGGCCCGGTGCCGCGTTTGCTCGCCGATGCGCAATCGAGTCTCGGCACTTCATTGCGTCCGACCTGCGGCCTGCCGCTGGGCCACGACATTCCCGGTCTCAGCTTCCTCAAGCAATACGGCGTGCGGGCGGCCCAGTCATGAACCGCGCGATCAACTGGGATGAAATCCTGCAACTGGTGTTCAACGCCACCGGCGAAACCCTGTACATGGTCTTGCTTGCCGGGCTGTTCACGCTACTGATCGGTTTGCCGCTCGGGGTGTTGCTGTTTGTCAGTCGGCGCGACGGACTGTGGCCGCTGCCACGGCTCAATGCCGCGCTGGGTTCGCTGGTCAATCTGGGGCGCTCGCTGCCGTTTGTGGTGATGTTGATTGCGCTGATTCCGCTGACGCGTCTGCTGGTCGGCACCACCCTCGGCAGCACCGCGGCGGTGGTGCCGATCACCATTGGCGCGTTTCCGTTTTTTGCGCGGATCGTCGAGAACGCGCTGGATGAAGTCGACAAGGGCCGGATCGAAGCGATCCTCGCCATGGGCGGCGATATCCGTCATGTGATTTTCAAAGTGCTGCTGCCTGAAGCGCTGCCGGCACTACTGGCGGGGGTCACTCTGACGCTGGTGATGTTGATCGGTTTTTCTTCCATGGCCGGGGTGATTGGCGGTGGCGGCCTCGGTGATCTGGCGATCCGTTATGGCTATCAGCGTTTCAACAATGAAGTGATGGTCGCCACCGTGGTGGTGCTGGTCATTCTGGTGCAGGGCGTGCAGAGCCTGGGCGACCGGCTGGTACGTTCGCTGGCCCATCGACGTTAAGGAATTTTATGAGTGTCGTCGTGGCCCGCGCGCCGCTGATTCAGGTGCGTGAACTAAGCAAAACCTTCGGCTCGAACCGCGCACTGGATCGCGTCAGCCTGCAGATTCATCCCGCCGAAGTGGTGGCGTTGCTCGGTGCCAACGGTGCCGGCAAATCGACGCTGGTGAAGATTCTCGCCGGCAGCCAGTGCGCCGATAGCGGCGAGATTTACATCGACGGTCAGCCCCGGCAATTCAGCTCGCCGCTGTCGGCACGTCGGGTCGGGATTATCGCGGTGCATCAGCAGATCAACGAGGGCATTGCGCCCGGTTTGAGCGTGGCGGAGAACCTGCTGCTCGATGAACTGTGCCGGCCCGACGCGGACTTCTGGCTCAATCGCCAACGCTTGCTGGAGCGCGCTGCGAGCATCGCCGCCGGGCTGGGTCTGGTGTTGCCGCTGGAGCAACCGATTGAACACCTTGGCCAGGCCGAACGGCAGTTGGTGGTGCTGGCGCGGGCCTTTGCCCTGCAGCCGCGTCTGCTGATTCTCGATGAGCCGACGGCAGCGTTATCAGATGCCGAGGCGCAGCGGCTGTTCGGGCTGATCGACACCCTGCGTAGCCGTGGCGTGGCGATTCTGTACATCTCCCATCGCTTGTCCGATCTGCAACGGGTGGCGGACCGCGCCATTGTCCTGCGCGATGGTCGACCGGCCGGGGAATTCAGCGCACGGCAGTTGCCGGAAGCGGTGCACTCCATGCTCGGACAGGCGCTGGACGGGCATGTCTACACGCCCGGCAGCGTGGGCCGAAAAGTCCTTGGTGTGCGCGGTTTGCAGATTTTGCCACGCTCCAGGCGTTTCGATTTCGACCTGCACCAAGGCGAAGTGGTGGTACTGACCGGGCTGCTCGGCGCTGGCAAAAGCGAAATCGCCGAAGTGTTGTTCGGCTTGCGCAAAGCGGTGGCCGGCAGCCTGCAACTGGACGGCATGGACTGGCTGCCGGGTTCGCCAAGGGCGGCGATTCACAGCGGTGTGTTTCTCGCGGCGGAGGATCGCGCCAGTCAGTCGCTGGTGGCGGATTTCTCCCTACGCCGGACCCTGACGCTGCCGTTTCTGGAGCGCTTCACCCGTGCCGGTTTCATTCGCAACCGCGCCGAAGCCGCAGCGGTCGAGGCGCAAGTCGCGGCGCTGGGGATCAAGACCGCCGGCATCGAGGTGCCGATGAGCGCGCTGTCCGGCGGCAATCAACAGAAGGTCGTGCTTGGCCGCTGGCTGCTCGGAGAAGGGCGGGCGTTGATCCTCGACGAGCCGTTTCAGGGGGTCGACGTGCGCGCCCGCCGCGAGATCGGCCAACTGCTGCGCGACAGTGCCGGCGGCCGCGCGACCCTGGTGATTTGCGCCGATGTCGATGAAGCTCTGGAAATCGCCGACCGCATTCTGTTGGTGCGCGATCACGCGGTGGTCGCCGAATACCCGCGCGCCGGTCTTGAGCGCGCGACCCTGGTCGCTGCGCTGGCCGGCAGCGACGCTAGCGAAAATCCCTTTCATGCCACGCCAAGGAGCAGAGCGAGTGCCTGATTCGAGTTCACTGTTGTCGTCCGCTACGGCACCCACCGAGCGCCTGCTGCAAGCGCTGATCCGCTACGGCCTGTTGTGGCTGCTGGCGCTGATCGTGGTGTTTTTCAGTGTCGCGGAGCCGGCGTTTTTGCGCGTCGGCAATCTGTTCAGCATCTTGCAGTCGGTGTCGATCGTCGCGCTGCTGGCCCTTGGCGTGACGCTGACCATGGCCGTCGGCGGACTTGATCTGTCGATTGGTGCGGTGGCGGCGATGAGCCTGATGATCGCCAGTTACGTGATGGTGGTGCTCGGTTGGGGCGCGGTGCCGGCGGTGCTGATCAGTCTGGCCGGTGGCGCACTGGTCGGGCTGCTCAATGGCTGGCTGATCGTCAAGCTGCGGGTGCCGGACATTCTCGCGACGCTGGGCAGCATGTTTCTGGTAATTGGCGTGCAACTGATTCCCACGGGTGGGCGCTCGATTGCGGTGGGCATGACCTTGCCCAGCGGTGTGGAAACCGAAGGCACGTTCAGTGCGGCGTTTCTCGCGTTGGGTCGCGGGCGTTTGTGGGAAGTGGTGCCGGTGCCGGTGTTGATCACTGCGCTGGTGGCACTGGCGGTGTGGCTGTTTCTCGAGCGCACGCGCATCGGGCGCTTGTTTTATGCCATCGGTGGTAACGAGCAGGCGGCACGACTGGCTGGGGCGCCGGTACAGCGCTTCAAGTTACTTGCCTACGTGCTCTCGGCGTTGCTCGCCTCGCTCGGCGGGTTGCTGTTGGCGGCGCGCCTGGGTCGGGGTGATGTCAGCTCCGGCAACGGTCTGGTGCTGGACGCCCTCGGTGCGGCGCTGATCGGTTTTGCCGTGCTCGGCGCGAAGAAGCCCAATGCGTTCGGCACGTTGGTCGGCGCACTGTTGGTGGCGTCGCTGCTCAATGGCCTGACCATGCTCAACGCGCCGTACTACGCGCAGGATTTCGTCAAGGGACTGGTGCTGGTGCTGGCCCTGATGTTCACCTTCGGCCTCGCGCATCGGGCGCGCTGAGCTGGTTCATTTGTCGCTGCAAGGAAGATCTATGCACGGTTCAATCAAGCAGTTCGCACGCCATTGCCTCGCCGGCGCGGTGCTCTCGGCATTGGCTTTGAGTGCTCAGGCCAAGGCATTGCCAGGTGCTCCGGCGCCGTTCGATAAAGGTCAGGTGCAGATCGCGCTGGTCGGCTATCTGTTTTCCGGGGACTTTCCCGAGGCGTACCTGCGCGGCGTGGAGAAACAGACCGAGGCGCTGGGGGCCAATCTGCGGGTGTTCGATGCGCGGCAGCAGGCGGCGAGTCAGGGCGAGATGATCGATCAGGCGATCGACCTCGGCGTCGACGGGATCATCGTGCAACTGGGCCTGGCGGAAACCCTCAAGGGACCGATTGACCGGGCGATCGCCAAAGGCATCAAGGTGGTGGCGTTCGACGTCGATCTGAACAGCCCGCAAGTGACTCAGGTCGAGCAGGATCACCATGCACTGGCGCGACTGGCGCTGGATCAGGCGGTGAAGGACAACGGCACGCGGTTCGATGCCGGTTACGTGTACATCAGCGGCTTCACCCCGATGGAGCGCCGCGACGAGATCTGGAGTCAGGTGAAAAAGGCCAATCCGGGCATCATCGAGAAGGCGCGCTTCGGCACGCTCAACCCGCCGATTGCTAACTCGGTGGCGGATCAGGCCAGCGCGGTGTTGCGCGCCAATCCGGATATCAGCGTGATCTTCGCGCCGTTCGACGAGTTTGCCAAAGGCGCGAAGATCGCCGTCGACGAGGCCGGGCTGGGGCGCAAGGTGAAGATCTACAGCGCCGACATCTCCACCGCCGACATCCAGATCATGAAAGAACCTGACAGCGCCTGGGCGGCGACCGCCGCGGTCAATCCGCAAGTGGCGGGGGCGATCAGCGTGCGCAGTCTGGCGATGTTGATTGCCGGCGAAAATCCGGGACATCAGGTGTTGGTGCCACCGACCCTGATCACCCGTCAGCAGTTGCTCGATCTGGACGTGAAAAACGTTCGTGACCTGGCGCAGAAACTCCCGGCGTTCGGCGATACCGCCAACGTGGCGCGGGCCGAGTGGATTCCTGTGGCGAACTGAATGCAGTCGTTATCACCGGGTGATGCGCTGTATGCGCGGTAGGCATCCTGACGCGCTTGGGAGTGAACATGCACAACAAAGCCATGCGTTTGCGCAACAGCCGCGCACCTAAGGCTGATCCGGCGCTCGGTCAACGTTTGCCGCCGGGGCAGGTGTTGACGGAGCGCTTCCCGATCCTCCACGAAGGCACGGTGCCGGAGTATGAATTGGCAACCTGGTCACTGCGCCTGTTCGGCAAGGTCGGGCGTGGCGTCGAGTTGAGTTTTGCCGACCTGCAAAGGTTGCCGCAGCGCGAGTTGCAATGTGACATTCATTGCGTGACACGCTGGTCGAAGTTCGACACGCAGTGGAGCGGGGTGCATCTGCAGGATTTGCTGAGCGAGCTCGATATCCAGCCCGCTTCACGTTTTGTCATGGCCCACGCCGATCACGATTACCAGACCAACCTGTTGCTGGACGACCTGCTGCACCCGGACAGCCTGCTCGCCACCCATTACGCCGGCCAACCCTTGACCGCCCAGCACGGCTGGCCGCTGCGGCTGGTGGTCGCCGGGCGCTACTTCTGGAAAAGCGCCAAATGGCTGCGCGGTCTGGAGTTTGTCGACGAAGAACAACCCGGCTTCTGGGAGCGCAACGGCTTTCACCTGCACGCCGACCCGTTTGCGGAACAACGCTTCAGTGCGCAGGCCCTGGACATTGCCGAGGATGCCTGGCTGGAAAAGGAATTCGACTAAAGGTTTGCGCATGTTTGCAGTCAACATCTCGGGTGACTGGACTGGCCCCTTCGCGAGCAAGCCCGCTCCCACATTGGATCTGCGGTGGATGAAAGCAATGTATTCACCCCGATCAACCTGTAGGAGTGAGCCTGCTCGCGATGGGGCCCGGACATTCAACTGCTTCGGTGGCTGATATACCGCTATCGCGAGCAGGCTCACTCCTACATTGGATCTGTGATGGATGATAACTATGCGTTTACCCCGATCAACCTGTAGGAGTGAGCCTGCTCGCGATGGGGCCCGGACATTCAACTAATTTGGTGGCTGATACACCGCTATCGCGAGCAGACTCACTCCTACATTGGATCTGTGGTGGATGAGAAGTCAGTGTTCACCCAGTCAAACCTGTGGGAGCGGGCTTGCTCGCGAAGGGGCCAGCCCAGTCGATATTTTCGGTGACTGAACGATAGCTATCGCGAGCAGGCTCACTCCTACAAAAGATCTTTGTCTGATCTTGAATTAGTGGGTGTTAGTTAGGGTTTAAGTGTTTGTCCAGCAACACTTGTGTTGCTCTAAAAACAAATAATCGGCCCGATCTAACCTAAGTGTTATTGGTTCTTTTACGGCAAGCCTCAGCCCGTCTAGCATCGGTGTTCAAGGGGAAATAACTAACTTTGGGGATTCTGCGCTTAACCAACTCAATACGTTTAACCAGCCTTCACCGCCTTCCTGATTTCTAAAACTACAGCAGACATTGCCGTGCATTGATTGCCGACCCTTTATTGTCGGCAACGGCCGGGTATTAGCTGCGATAAAGGAGCTGTCCCATGTATCAGCGTTCCCGTTCATTACTGGCCATCGCGGTGGTCGGTGCGATCTGGCAAGTTCCGGCGCAAGCCGAAGACACTTCCACCCGCGTTGACGATGACACACGGCTGGGTACCGTGCTGGTCACTGGCACCCGTGGCACTGCTCGCACGGTTCTGGATTCTCCAGTGCCGGTTGACGTGTTGACCGCCGCCGATCTCAAGTCCACCGGCGCGGCCGACGGTGAACTGGGCCAGGCGCTGCAGACGTTGCTGCCATCGTTCAGCATGCCGCGTCAGTCCAACTCCGGTGGCGCCGACCACGTGCGCGCCGCACAGTTGCGCGGCATGAGCCCGGATCAGGTGCTGGTACTGGTCAACGGCAAGCGCCGTCACACCTCGGCGGTGGTCAACGACTCGTCGAAAATCGGTCGTGGCACGGCGCCGGTGGACTTCAACTCGATCCCCATCAGCGCGATCAAACGCATCGAAGTGCTGCGCGACGGCGCCGGGGCGCAGTACGGTTCCGACGCGATTGCCGGGGTGATCAACATCATCCTCGACGACGCGCCCGAGGGCGGGGAAGTGTCCACCAGTTACGGCGCGTTTCACACCCATCAGGACGCCATCGGCAGAACCACCACCGACGGCCAGAACAGCGTGACCACCGCGAAGATCGGCACGCGCCTGGGAGAAGAGGGCGGGTTCATTCGCGGCGGCACCGAGTACAAAAATCGCAACCCGACCAACCGCGCCGGTTTCGACGGTTTTGCCGATACCCCGGACCAGCGCAACTACGTGATGGGCGACGGCCTGGCGCGCGACGTCAACCTGTGGTTCAACAGCGAGCTGCCGCTGGCCGGCGGCAAAGCCTACAGCTTCGGCACTTACAACCAGCGCCACACCACCGGCGCCGAATTCTATCGCTACCCCTACGAGCAGCCGCAGTTCTATCCCAACGGCTACCTGCCGCAGTCGCTGGGCGACAACAAGGACGTCTCCGCCACCGCCGGTTTCAAAGGCATGATCGGCGAAGACTGGGACTTCGACAGCAGCGTCACCCATGGCCGCAACCGCTTCGACGGTTCCACCCGCCGCACCCTCAACGTCAGCCTCGGCGAGGACTCGCCGACCAGGTTCGACACCGGCGATTACGAGCTGCGCCAGACCACCAGCAATCTCGATTTCAGCCGCGAACTGCGCCTCGGCGGACGCTCGTTCGTACTGGCGCTGGGCGGTGAATACCGCTATGAAAACTACCTGACCTACGCCGGTGACGAGGTCTCCTACATCGGCTCCGGCGCTGACGGTGCCAACGGTCTGCGCCCCAGCGAAGAGTCGGACCTGGACCGCAACGTGTTTGCGACCTACGCCGAGTTGTCGGGCGATCTCACCGACCGCTTCTTCGTCGACGCGGCCACACGTTGGGAACATTACGATGATGCCGGCAGCAAACTCACCGGCAAGCTCAGTGGTCGCTACAAACTGACCGAGCAGTGGGCGTTGCGCGGTGCGGTGTCGAACAACTTCCGCGCGCCGTCGCTGGCGCAGAGCGGTTTCCAGAACACCACCAGCAACTTCGGCGAAGGCGGCACGCTCACCGATATTCGTGTGCTCTCGGTCAACGATCCGATCGCCCGCGCGCTGGGGGCCGAGAAGCTTGATCCGGAAACCTCGAAGAACTTCAGCTTGGGGCTGACCTTCCAGCTCAACGAACGCTTCGACGCCTCGCTCGATGTGTTCCGCATCGACGTCAAGGACCGCATCACCCTGTCGCAGCGCATCGGCAGCGACGCCATGGAGCAATACATCAACGACAACTTCGGCGTGGCCGGGGTGCACGATGTCAACTTCTTCACCAACGCCGCCGACACCAGCACCCACGGTGCCGAACTGGTGCTCAACTACCATCAGCCGCTGTATGAAGGGCAACTGGGCCTGACCACCGCGTACACCTACAACCACACCAAAGTCACCAGCACCAAAGGCACACCCTCGCAATTGACGGCGTTGGGGATCGGCAGCGATGCACTGGTCGGCGTTGAAGAAACCAACACCCTGACTGACGCTGCGCCCAAGGATCGTTTCGTGTTTTCCGCCAACTGGGCCAGCGAGCACTGGGGCCTACTCGGGCGTCTGACCCGGCAGGGCGAGACCACCCGCGTATTCGACTTCGGCGACTCGCAACCGGAGCAGACCTATGGCGCAGTGTGGCAACTGGACGCCGAGGTGACCTACAAATTCACCCCGAAATTCAGCGTCGCCCTGGGCGGCAACAACCTCACCGACAACTACCCGGAACGCTCCGGCTCGGCGATCAACTACGGCGGCAACTTGCCGTATGACGTGCTGTCGCCGATCGGCACCAACGGCGCTTACTACTACGCCAGCGCCACTTACGGCTTCTGAGCCGATTCGCCATGGATGGCGGATCTTCTGCGGGACTCTGCATGAATCACTCTAATGGCCCCAAGCGCCATCTGCCGGTGCTGCAGGCGTTGCTGATCACGCTGGGCATGGTGATCACCACCGACATCCTCAAGACCGCGCCGACCGTGGCGCTGAACGTCGGGCCGGAATATTTCTACTGGGTCTGGGTGCTCGGCGGTCTCGCGTCGATGGCCGGGGCCTTGTGCTTCGCCGAGATGGCCACGGCATTTCCACATCCTGGCGGCGACTATCACTTTCTGCGCACGGCCTATGGCGAGCGCATGGGGTTCCTGTTCGCCTGGTCGCGCTTCTCGGTGATGCACACCGGCTGGATCGCCTTGTCGGCGTTCATGTTTGCCGATTACGTCAATGCCGTGGTGCCGCTCGGTCGATACGGCTCGGGGCTGTTTGCCGGCGGGGTGATCGCTGCGCTGGTGTTGCTCAATCTCACTGGCAAGCACATCGGTTTCATCACCCAGACCTTGTTGGTCGGCTTGTTGGCGCTGGGCTTTCTGAGTATCGCCAGCGCCGGGGTGTGGCTGGCGTGGCAGGGGCTCGAAGCGGAGCCAGCGAGCGTTTCGGTTGTGCCGGAAAACACCGGTATGGCCGGGTTTTCGGCGGCGATGATTTTCGTGTTTCTGGCGTTCGGCGGCTGGAGCGATGCGGCGACCTTGTCGGCGGAAGTGCGCGATGGTCGACGCGGAATATTCATCGCCATGCTCGGTGCGCTGACGCTGCTGATGGCGATTTATCTGGCGCTGAACTGGGCGTTTGTGCGAGGCCTGGGATTCGCCGGACTGGCGGCGAGCAACGCACCGGCGGTGGAACTGTTGAACCGTGCATTCGGTGCGCCGGGGGTGCTGCTGATTCTGCTGATGGTGGGCATCGCGGCCATCGCCAGCATCAACTCGACCTTGCTGGTCGGCGCCCGCACCACCTATGCCGCGGCCCGCGATGTGCCGCAGTTGCGTCGCTTCGGCGAGTGGCACGAACGCGACGGCGTGCCGCGCAAAGCCTTGCTGGCGGAGGGCGCGGTGGCATTGTTGCTGGTGCTGTTCGGCAGTTTCACCCAGAGCGGCTTCAACACCATGGTCGAGTACCTGACCCCGGTGTATTGGTTGTTTCTGAGCTTCAGCAGCCTGGCGCTAATCATTCTGCGGCGGCGCTTTCCCGACGTGCCGAGGCCGGTCAGGGTGCCGTTGTATCCGCTGGTGCCGCTGCTGTTTTTCGGTCTGTGCCTGTACATGCTCTATTCGAGCGTGACGGTGGTGGGGTGGGGCGCGTTTCTGGGGATTGGCGTGTTGCTGGTGGGCGCGCTGCTGCTAGCGGGATTGAGCCGCCTGGCGTCGACGCCTCGGCAAGCTCTGGGGCAGATCAGCGATTAGAACGATATGTCGGCCGGTTGCGACAGACGCAGTACCGACAAGTCACCGGTAATGCGTTTGTACGCCAAACGAATCGCTTCGATGTTGCCGGCGTTCTGCGGATTGTTCTCGTGCAGGATCACGATGACCTTGGTGCTCAACCGCTCCGGCTCCTGCGCCCCATGATCGCGCCACTGCCCATAGGCATCGAACACGGTGAAACCGTCGGCAAACCGCGACGTCACTTCCTTGTCGAGAAACGCGCGCCAGCGCGCCGGGCTGACGGCGCCTTCCTTGCCATCCACCGTGCCCACCGAGAAGTACAGCTCGGTGCGGATCCACTGCGCCTGCGCCGGACGTGTGGCATCGCCTTGCAGGGTTGAACTGGCGGGGTCATGGGTGTGAACGGCGGCAGGCGGCGGGCTGGCACAACCGGCGACAGTGGCGAACAGTGCGGCCAGTAACAGGCGTCTTTGCATGAAGCATCCCTTTTTATGAGTTGAGTACAGGGGCGCAATTATAGAGGGCGAGGTTAATAGCGATAAAAGATTAAAAAATGGTTTTGTGGTTGATTAGTGGAATAAGGAACGAACCAAGCCAGGATGCCAAATGTACCGCCGCCTTCGCGGGCAAGCCCGGCTCCCACAGGTCTCGTGGCGTGCATAAATCCCTTGATCCACACATCTCCCCTGTGGGAGCCGGGCTTGCCCGCGAAAGCGCCGGTTCAGCTAATAAAGATGCTGGATGCACCAACGCCATCGCTGGCCAGCCAGCCCCCACAAGTTTTTGCGGTGTACACAGATCCGCTGATCGGCATCATCCACTGTGGGAGCGGGCTTGCCCGCGAAAGCGCCGGTTCAGTCAATAAAGTTGTTGGATGCACCAACGCCATCGCTGGCAAGCCAGCTCCCACAGTTTCTCTCGGTGCTTTCCAGCAGCGACGGCGTACTAACGCGTCGCTCAGCGCCCCTCATGCTGCTTGCGATAAGCCCCCGGTTGCACCCCCACCGACTTGGCGAACGCTCGGGTAAATGCGGCGATCGACTGATAGCCCACGGCCGCGCACACCTGTTCCACCGTGTGATTGGCCCGCAGCAACTGGCAGGCATGCCGAATGCGCAACGCCAGCAATACCTGCCCCGGCGATTGCCCGGCCAGTTCGTTGAAGCGTTTGAAAAACGCCGAGCGCGACAGGCCGATACTCGCCGCCATGCTCTCCAGCGACCACGGTAATTGCGGCTGTTCGATCAACTGGTCCAGCAACGGCGCGAACTGCGGATTGCGCGCCAAAGCCACGAGGCCGCCGAGGCTCTGGTTGTCGGCCATCTGTTGGCGCAACACATACAAAAACAGTAGATGACTCAAGCGTTCGAGCAGCGCCGAGGAGGGCGCCGGCAAGCGTTCGCACTCTTGCAGGATCAACTCGAACAAGGCTCGCGCCGCGCTCGAAGAAGGATCGCCCGCGCGCAGGATGATCCAGTCCGGCAGGCCTTCGATGATCAGCGACGACAGCCCGGACTTGAAATGAAAGAACCCGCAGACCAGCCCGACGCCATCCTGTGCCTGACTGTCGAGCGCGGTCATGGCCCTGCGCGGCAGCGTTTGGGCGAGGGCCGGCTCTTCGGCGCTGGAGAGGCGGTAGTTCAGATCGCGCAGCAGAAATACCGCATCTCCGGCGTTCAACACTATCGACTGCTCCTGCCCGTCAATGTGCAGCCAGCAGCGGCCCTGCACGATCAAGTGAAAACTGGCGCGCGCCAGTCCGTGCGTACTTGCATGCCAACCACCGCAATAGCGCCCGACGTGAAACAGGCTGGCATCGAGTTCGAGGCTTTCTAATAACCAATCAACCAGGGGGCTGGACGAAATCATCTAATGGAAACACTCAGGAGCAAGTAATCGCTACTTTAGAATATGGATCGAAATTTTTATAACCAACAGACTGGCCGGACACTCAACAACAGGAGTCCACTCCATGTCGCGCGTCACTCTTCACACCGTGCAAAGCGCTCCCGAAGCCGCCAGACCGTTTCTGGAAAATGCGCAGAAAAACTCCGGATTCATTCCGAACCTGCTGGCCGTGCTGGCCAATGCCCCGGCCGCGCTGGAAACCTACGTTACGGTATCGGCGCTCAATGGCAAGTCCGAACTCAGCCTTGCCGAGCGCGAAGTGGTGCAACTGATTGCGGCCACCCACCATGGTTGCGATTTCTGTGTCGCAGGTCATACCGCCGTGGCGCTGAATAAGGCCAAACTGCCGCCGGAAGTGGTCAGTGCGCTGCGTGAGAAAGCCACCGTGCCCGCGGAAAAACTGGAAACCCTGGCCGCGTTTGCCCGCGAAGTGATTGCCACCCGGGGCAAGGTCAGCGACCAGACCTTCAACCAATTCAAGGCTGCCGGCTACACCGAAGGCAATGCGCTGGAAGTGATCCTCGGCATCAGCCTGGCGACCCTGTGCAACTTCGCCAACGTGTTCGCCGACACGCCGCTCAACCCCGAGCTGGCGCCGTATCGCGCGTAATCGGCCAGCGCTTCAGGCCGCATCGTCTATGGTTGATGCGGCTGCGTACAAGGAGAGAAACGACATGCTCAATCAGGCATTGACGCAATGGCTGGAACACAACGCCCAGGCCCTGGATGCGGGCGACGGCGATCCACAACAGGTGCTGACGCAACTGGCGCAGGCCGGCGTGCTACGGGTCGGCATCAGCCCGGCGCTGGGCGGCAGCGGTGGTCACGTAAGTGATGCCGTCGAAACCCTGGCCGCCGTCGCCAGCCATTCATTGGCGGCGGCGTTTGTGTTCTGGGGCCAACGGGCCTTCATCGAATATCTGTTGCACAGCCCCAACGCGGCGCTGAGGGAAAAACTGCTGCCGGCGTTGCTCCGCGGAGAGCTGGCCGGGGCTACCGGTTTGTCCAACGCGATGAAATACCTGTCGGGCATCGAGGCACTGCAAGTGCGTGCCGCCCACACCGCAGAAGGCTGGACCTTGAACGGGCGCCTGCACTGGGTGACCAATCTGCGCAAAAGCGGTTTCGTGGTGGCGGCGGCGATCGAGCACGAGGAGGGTGGTTCGCCGTTCGTGCTGGCGATCGCCGATGACGCTGCCGGCGTACAACGTTCCGCCGATCTGCAACTGATGGGGCTGCAATCGAGCAACACCGCAGCAATCGATTTCGCGCAAGTGGCGGTCGGACGCGAATGGCTGCTGCATGAAGATGCGCGCAAGTTTCTGCCAGCGGTGCGCCCGGCGTTCCTTGGCTTGCAGTGCGGCATGGCGATTGGTCTGGCGCGACGGGCGCTGGCCGAGGTCGAAGGACATTTGCAGGACGGCCGTTCGATTCTGCTGGAGCCGTTGCAGGAACAACGCGAGCAACTGGCGCAGAGCGTCGATGCGCTCAAGCAGGGTCTGCACGACGGACGTTTCCTGACCCAGCCGGGCGCCTTGTTCCAGATCCGCATCGCGCTGGCCGAATCCGCCGCCAACGCCGTGCAACTGGAACTGCAATCCAGCGGCGGCAAGGCCTATCTGACGGAGCACGGCAGCGGTTTCGCCCGGCGCTGGCGCGAGTCGGCGTTCGTGCCGATTGTCACCCCGAGCCTGGTGCAATTGCGCGCTGAATTGCAGCGGCAGAAACGGGAAGCGACGGCATGATTGCGCCGGTGCTGGAAGCGCAGGGCGTCAGCCTCGGCTACCCACGGGAGCAGGGCTGGCACACCGTGCTGGAACACTTCGACCTGCAATTGCAGCCCGGTGAAGTGGTGACCATTCTCGGCCCCAGCGGTGTCGGCAAATCCAGTCTGCTGCGAGTGCTGGCGGGTCTGCAGGCGCCACAACAGGGTCGGGTGAGCCTGCTTGGCGAGCCACTGACCGGCGCACATCCACGGGTGGCGGTGGCGTTTCAGGACCCGAGCCTGTTGCCATGGCTGACTTTGGAAAAGAACGTCGCCTTCGGTCTCGATTTCGCTCGCCAGCCGCACCTCACGGCCGAGCAGCGCAAGGCGCGGATCGACCACGCCATTGCTGCGGTCGGCCTCGAACATGCACGTCAGCAGCACCCGGCGCAGTTGTCCGGCGGCATGGCCCAGCGCACCGCGTTGGCCCGCTGTCTGGCGCGGCAGCCGCAGGTGCTGTTGCTCGATGAACCGTTCGGTGCGCTGGATGAAATCACCCGCGCCGACATGCAGCAGTTGCTCCTGCAACTGATTGCCGAGCACCACACCGCAGCCGTGTTGATCACCCACGACATCGACGAAGCCCTGCTGCTTTCCGAGCGGATTCTGCTACTGGGTAACAGCCCGGCGCACATCCTCGGCGAGTGGCGCATCGACCTGCCTCAGCCGCGTGCCGAGCTGGTCGAGGAACTGGGCGCGCTGCGCATCGACATCCTCAAAACCCTTCGGCGGGCGAGCCGCAACCCCCTCATTCAACCTGTGCCCGCTACGTCGGAGATTGACCATGTGCCTGGACGACTTCACTCACACACGTCGTGACTTCCTCAAACTCAGCGCGTTGCTGACCGCTGGCGGCGCGTTGCCGTTGCTCAACAGCCTGAACGCCCGCGCCGCGTCCGAGCCGAACGCGCCGGTGCGCATCGGTTATCTGCCGATCACCGATGCCACGCCGCTGCTGGTCGCGCACAACAACGGCCTGTTCGAGGCCGAAGGCATTCAGGCCGAGCGCCCGGTGCTGCTGCGCAGTTGGGCACAGGTGATCGAGGCGTTCATTTCCGGGCAGGTCAACGTGATTCACCTGCTTTCGCCGATGACCGTGTGGGCGCGTTACGGCAGCAAGGTGCCGGCCAAGGTCGTGGCGTGGAACCACGTCGGCGGCTCGGGCCTGACCGTGGCGCCGGGCATCACCGAGGTCAAGCAACTTGGCGGGCAGTCGGTGGCGATTCCGTTCTGGTATTCGATTCATAACGTGGTGGTGCAGCAGTTGTTCCGCGACCACGGTCTGGTGCCGGTGAGCAAATCGGCGAGCGCCGCGCTGGCGCCGAACGAGGTCAATCTGCTGGTGCTGCCGCCGTCGGACATGCCGCCAGCCCTGGCGAGCAAACGCATTGCCGGCTACATCGTCGCCGAGCCGTTCAACGCCCTGGCCGAGGAACTCAAGGTTGGCCGCGTGCAGCGCTTTACCGGCGACGTCTGGCGCAATCACGCCTGCTGCGTGGTGTTCATGCACGAGCAGGATCTGAACAACCGCCCCGAGTGGTCGCAGAAAGTGGTCAACGCCATCGTCAAGGCGCAGGTCTGGACCCGCGACAACCGCGCCGAGGCGGCGAAACTGCTGTCCAAGGACGGCGAAAATCGCTACACGCCGCACGCGCAACCGGTGCTCGACCGGGTGCTGTCGCCGGCCACCAGCGACCGCGAGCAGTATCTGGCCAGCGGCGCGATCCAGCACAGCCATTGGGACGAGCAGCGCATCGACTTTCAGCCGTACCCGTTCCCCAGCTACACCGAAGAACTGGTCAAACGTCTGAAGGACACGCTGATCGAGGGCGACAAGGGTTTCCTCGCCGGCCTTGATCCGCAGCAGACCGCCAAGGATCTGGTGGATGATCGCTTCGTGCGCAATGCCATCGCGGCCGTTGGCGGCATGCAGACCTTTGGCCTGCCGGAAAGCTTCGAACGCAGCGAGGAGTTCAGCCTCTGATGCGTCAGCGATCTTCTTCGACCGTACACGGTTTGTTGGGTGTGGCGGGGCTGTTGTGCCTGTTGCTGCTGTGGTTGCTGGGCGTACACGTGTTCGGCGGCAACGACAGCCTGGCGCTGCGCTTTTCACCCGAGGCAACCCTGGCCAGCCTTGGCGAACTGTTGCTGCGCCCGGAGCTGTACGAGCATGTGCTGGTCAGCCTGAAGCGGATTCTGGTCGGTCTGCTGCTGGCGCTGCTGATCGGCGTGCCGCTGGGCTTGATGATTGGCAGTCACCGGCATCTGGAAGCGGCGACCACGCCGGCATTTCAGTTTCTGCGGATGATCTCGCCGCTGTCGTGGATGCCGGTGGTGGTGATGCTGATGGGCGTTGGCGATCAGCCGATCTACTTCCTGCTGACCTTCGCTGCGGTGTGGCCGATCCTGCTCAACACCGTGGCCGGTGTGCGCCAGCTCGACCCGCGCTGGCTGCAACTCAGCCGCAGCCTCAGCGCCACCCGCTGGGAAACCCTGCGCAAGGTGATCCTGCCCGGCGTGCTCGGCCATGTGCTGACCGGGGTGCGGCTGTCGATCGGCATTCTGTGGATCGTGCTGGTGCCGTGCGAGATGCTCGGGGTCAGCGCCGGGTTGGGCTACTTCATCCTCGATACGCGTGATCGACTGGCGTATTCGGAACTGATGGCGATGGTGCTGCTGATCGGTGTGCTGGGCTTTGCGCTGGATGCGTTTGCGCGCTGGCTGCATCGGCGTTGGGCGCCGGCCTGAGCCTCTTCCCGCCACCATCACGTTGACTGACACACCGCCATCGCTGGCAAGCCAGCTCCCACAATGATCTCGGCCAGTCGCCAACTCCGCGCCCACCGCAGAACCCTGTAGGAGTGAGCCTGCTCGCGAAGGGGGCGTGTCAGTCACCCCCGCTGTGACTGAACCACCGCCATCGCGAGCAGGCTCACTCCTACAATGCTTTAGGCCAGCCGGCACATTTGCGTTAACCGCAAACCCCTGTGGGAGCTGGCTTGCCAGCGATGGGGCCGTGTCAGCCGCCATCACTTCAGACTGACCCACCGCCGTCGCTGGCAAGTCACCTTCCACAGGGGGTGGTCTGCTACGGCGTGGCGGCTGGTTTCGCCAGCGCAATCCCCGCATCCCCCAGTCGCTTGAGTATCTCGAACAGCAGATCACTCTTGGTCCCGCCGACAATCCGCGGGCTGCCGACGTAGCCGGTCACCGTCAAGGTGATGCCATCGGGCGACAGCTTGCTGAAGCGCACGTACGACGCCGGTTTGTCGAGGATGTTTTCGTTTTCGCGGTAGGTATTGAGCAGCAGTTCCTTGACCTGTTCCGGGTCGATGTCCAGCGGGAACATCAGCTCCAGGCTTGCCACCCCCTGGGCGCTGCCGCCGAGGGTGACGTTGCGCAGGTTCTGCGAGATCAGTTGCGAGTTGGGCACGATTACGATGGAGCGGTCGCTGAGCTGGATTTCCGTGGCGCGCACGTTGATCCGGCGGATGTCGCCCTCCACGCCGCTGATGCTGATCAGGTCGCCGACCTTCACCGGGCGTTCGGTGAGCAGGATCAGCCCGGAGACGAAGTTCTTGACGATCTCCTGCAAGCCGAAACCGATCCCCACCGACAGCGCACTGACGATCCACGCCAGATTGGTCCAGCGCACGCCCAGCGACGACAGCGTCAGGAGGATGACCGTGGCATAACCGATATTGGAAAACAGCGTGCTCAACGACGCGCACATGCCCGGATCCATATCGGTCTTGGGCAGGAATTCGTTGTCGAGCCAGCGGCGCAGGGCACGGATCAGGTAGATGCCGATCAGCAGCGCCAGCACGGCATTGATCAGATGCGCCGGAACGATGTTCAGCTTGCGCAACCCGGCGCCACCGAGAATGCCCATGACATTGGTGGTCAGTTGCCCGAACGTGGTGCCGATGCCACCGACGAAGAGGGTGATCACCGCCAGCAACAGCAGCCCGGCGCGGCTGGCACCGGACAGCACAATCGAAATCTGCTCCAGCCGCCGGTCGCCCATGCCAAGAGTCTGCTTGATGGTCTTGCCGGCCGAGTAGCGCGGCGAGAACAGGTATTCGCAGGCATCCTTGACCACCTGCACCAGCAAATAGAACCCGGCCAGCACGATATAGGCCCAGACCAATTCATAGGTGACGAAGCGGGCCAGCGACACATAGCCGGTGAGCAGAGCCAGCGCCGACACGCACATGCACACCGTGGCAATGCTGTAGATCGCCCCGGCGAACGTGCTGCCGGCCTCCGGGTCATTGGCGGTGAGCAACGCTTTGCGCACTTTGCCGACGCGCAACAGCAGCGGCACCAGAATCACGATCACCACGATGGCAATCACCCCACGCTGGGCGATCACGATCTGGCTGCTCATGCCGGTGGCGTTGCTGACCTGCACCAGCGTTACCAGCACCAGCAGAGTGGCAGCGAGAATCCTTGGATAGGGCCGCAACGCCAGCGCCACCGAGTCGGCTATCGCCGGCAGCCGCCATGAAGGATGCTGAGTCGACAGCAGCGCGCGGCTCAGCGCGGTGATCAGGACACAGGCGTAAACGGCTTTTTCGAACTCCTCGGAAAAAGTCTGCAGCATGGGCGTCAAAGGTTCGTGGCGGGTGCAGGCATAGAACAGCAGATGCAGGGCGATGGCCGTGGTGCCCAGGGTCGCCAGTGCCGAGGCGAATGCCAGCGCGCTGCGGCGCAGGCGACCCTCCGGCATGCGGTGGATGCACAACCAGGTCAGCCCGCGCTCGGCGAATCGGCGGCCGACAGTCCAGAAAGCCAGCGCCAGCAGCACCAGCACACAGGTGAAAAAGCGCTGCCCCGGTGCCCAGACTGTGGCCCAGGTGATGCTGACCTGATCGATGAAAAACTTCAGGCGCTGACGGTCATCCGGCTCCGGCACCACCAGCGGCGACCAGAAGGCCGGACTCAGAATGCTGTCGGTGCGCAGCGTCAGTTCGCTTTCGAGCAGTGTGCGGCGAATGCCGGCGATTTGCGTGATCAGCTCGGCGGCGCTTTGTTTGAGCGCGGCAAGGCTTTTGAGCGTGGCATCGACCTTGTTTTTCTGCTCGTTGAGCTGCGCCCGTTGCGCGGCGATTTCCGCCTGTTCGGCGGCAATCTGCGTATCCGGTGCTGCGCCGAGCACCCCCAGTTGCACCGCCAGTTGTGCCTGCTGCGGCAACAACGATGCCGACAACCGATCGACATCCAGAATAAAGGTCTGCACCCGATCTTGCGGACCTTCGAGCTGGTTGTAGTTGTTGGCAGCGGAAATCTGCTGCTTCAGCCCGTCGAGGCGCAGTTGCAGGGCTTGCAGATCACTTTGCGAGACCTCCACCAGCGGCGCCGGAGTCGTCGCCGAAGACGCCGGCAAATCCGCCGCCCACAACGCCGAACCGCCTGGAGCGAGCAGGAGCAGCGCGACAAAAAACAATGACTTCAATGTGTTGCGCATGAGAGGGGGCCGGTTCTCGTTGATCACACAAGCTATGAGGTTAGGTGATCGAACCGGGCGCGGCGGAAAATTTCGGGGGAGCAGGGCATGCGTTTCAAAAAAACTCAGCGACAGGCATGCTATGGCTCACGCCAATGTTCGGACGTCAGGGATAGTCAGCTACATGTGGAAAGTTTTGTTGCGAAGGCTCACCGGAAAAACATCCACCACTGCAAAAGCCGAACGCTCAGTAGATCCAGTAGATCCACCAGAAGTATTGCCAGTGCGCGACTGGAAGTGGCTGGTCACGTCCTGGGATGGATTCGACCGGGAGGCCGGTCTACGGCAAATCCGCTCATCGCAGTCGATCGAGCGGCTGGCGTCCATTATCGTGCGGCTCAACGACTGGGTGCCGCAGGTACGCGCGGCGGCCAGAGACGCTTTCGCGGACTATCTGACACCCGAGTATGGCCCTTGGCTGATCGCCAAGACTCCCGCCATCCTTGCCCTTGAGCAGCGCCGACGCGAAGACCATGGCGTTACCATCCAAAAGCTTGAAGCGCTGCTGGCAACACCTGAGTGCCTCGCGCAAACCACGGCGGCCTTCGAAACCAGCCGTGGCGCCTGTACGCGGTTATTTTTCAGGGTACTCGCTCAGACAAAGCGCGCAGATGAGCTGGAGGCGTTTCTTGTTGCGAGCCTTCATCATGCAGATTTCAGTGTGCGTCGGGCTGCGCTCGGCAGGGCAATGGCGCTGCCTCTGGCATCGGCTCAGAAGGCCATCGCCTATGGACTATCCAGCAACAGCAGCATTCTCAGGCGCTTGTCGTTTCTGCAAGCCATTGAGTTGCAAACGGATCGCACACGACTGATCGAAGACTTTCTGACCGACCCATCGTCTGCAGCAAGATCGACTGCACTCTGGGCCGCCAGAAAGTATGGCGTCGACCCGTTGCAGGTACTTCAAGCGCAACTGGCAGGCGAGATTCCCGCCACCAAAGCCCGTTGGCTTGGCGTACTCGGGTTGGCGCAGTCGCTTGGCATGGCAATCCCGCAAGGGTGGATGAACGCGGCCCTCAGCCAAAACAGTGGCGAGGTTCGGTCACTGGTCCTGAGCCTCGAAGGAGAGGGCAGGCCTGATTTACTGATCGCGGCGATCGCGGATCCGTCACGCCCGGTGTTCGAGGCCGGAGTACGCGGCCTGCGCCCGCAGCCATGGAAAGTCATCGAGTCAGCATTCAGCGCTCAGCTCGAGACCCTCTGGCCAGCGCTGTCCGCCTCTCGACGTCAGGCACTGCTTGAACTGATGCCCAAATGGACACAGGCCGGGTATCTGTTGCAGCAGCTGTCTCGCACACCTGCTGAACCTTCCGTGCTTGAGCAGTTGCGTGCATGGGTCTATGGCCAGACTTACTCGATTACTGACCGCGAAACATCGGAAAGCGAGCGTGCCCGAGTTGTCGCGAAACTGACTGCGCTTGAGAAGGACGGGGTATTGCCGACAGGGTCGGTTGCCAGGCTAACATGAAGTTGATGTCAGGCAGGCATGAGTGCCCGAACCCGGATAGGTTGAATCGGGGAAGGTCTGCTACGCGGTTGGATCCGGATCACGGCTGCTGTCTGTCATGGCCTGTCCACGACATTTCGATATGCGTGTCCGTCGCCCCAGTCCTGCGAAAGCCCAGCCGTTCATAGAGCTTCTGCGCCAGAGTGTTCGTGCGAAAAGCGCCTAATCGCAAGGGCACTTGACGGGCAGCGGCTTGCAGCTGGAGGTTCTTCAGAATGCGCGACCCAATACCCTTGCCTTGGTACTCGGGCGAAATAGCGATGTTCTGAACATGGATTCGATCTTCCTTGTCCAGAATCTGCACATAGCCAACAATCCGGCCGTTTTGTTCAATAACCGAAGTGGCTGCGCAGGCGAATTCCGTTGCGAAATTTGCGCGTTGCCAACTCTCATCCCAGCCCCATATTTTCTCGATGTGTTCGCGGAAGACTGCTCGATGCAAGTCGAAGAGGGCTGGCTGGTCGCTATCGGTGGCGGGGCGTAGCGTCATGCGGGTCTCTGATTTGTGCTTTTGACTTTTGCTGAGGCTAGCGGCTGCAACAATAAACGGCAATTCGGATAGATCATGGCCCGCAGCATCTGACTGACCCAAAATCACTCAAAGCGCCACCCGCTGCAGAAACCTGCTGACCTCCAGCGAATACGCCCCCGGATGCGAGAACCTGAACATATGCCCGGTTCTCGGCATGACGACTTCTTGCGCGGTCTTTATCCCCTTCAGCAGAATCCCTGCAGCCTCTTTGCCGATCAGCTTGTCTTCCTCGGGCGTAAGGATCAGCGTCGGCACGTCGATCTTTGCCAGCAGGGCGGTGTAGTCGACGGTCTCGATCGAGCGCACGCGGTTGACGTAGGCCTTGTGTGGGGTTTGCTTGATGAAGAAGGCGCGGCTGTTGGCGGTTGACCAAGGGATTTCGCCTTCCTTGTCGAACGACGAAGCCAGTTGCGCGGCGTGGAAGCGCAGGGTGGTCTGTCGATAAAACGGCCCGGGGAAGAACGGCGCCAGCGCGGCCAGCGTTTTCAGCAGGGGCGAGGTGATCGGGTTTTTGGCGAAACCGCCGGACAGCACCAGGCCCTTGAGGCCTTTTGGCTGGCGCGTTGCAACCGCGATCGAGGCGACCGCGCCGTAGGAGTCGCCCACCAGCACGTAGCATTCGAGATCTTTCACTTGATCAACGATGAAGTTGGCGAGCGTTTCCAGATCAGCGACGTCGTCCGGTAAGCGCAACGTACGCATGGCGCGGTGCTGCAAGTGGCTGAGTTGGTTGAGCTGCCACGGCGCACCGGCGAAGCAAGGGACCATGACCAGCGTGGGCTCGGTTTGCATGAGAATTCCAGGGATGTTGAACGGATGTCCGCACTCTAGGAGTACCGAGGCGCGCTATCCAATGGCATTGGTGCAGCCTCTCGATGCACGAGATCTATCATCAGTCGTCGATCAGCATTCTGGTCAACCATTCAACCGCAGGCTCGTTGGCGCGCCCGCGTGCGCGGACGACGAAGACCTCCCAGGTCGGTAGCGGCAAAGGCAATTCAAAAATGCTCAGCTGTGCTGTTTCCTGCAGCTGTAAAGCGATGCGTTCGGCGACCACGGCAATCGATTCCGATGCGCCAACCATGAATGGCACTGCGAGAAAACTCGGGCAGGTGATGCTGACCTTGCGGCTGCGACCGAGCTGTTCCAGCGCGTCATCGACAGCACCCCGCGCGTCGCCCCGGGGCGAAATCAGAACGTGCGGCAGGCGCGTGAAGTCATCCAGTTCCATATGCAAATGTTTGCCGCGCTTGACCAGTGCCGGGTGCCCTTTGCGGGCGATGCCGACGAATCGCTCCTTGTGTTTGCCACTTTCCTACAGCCACTGGCTGAAAGCTACAGCCCGATCGTTCCTGGCAGGCATGCAGGCGTGGTCGCCTGAGAAGGTATAGGGCGAGACGACGCGGTTGTTCAGCCGTCCTTTCCGTGGCGCGTAGCCGGTGTATCAAATGCCCGTCGATGTCGCCTGCAATGTACCCATGACAATTTTTTGATTGTGATAAGCGGCAGATTTTACGATGAGTCATCGCCCATTTAGAGACTCACCATGCACATCGCCATCCTGACCTTTGAAGGCTTCAACGAACTGGATTCGCTTATCGCGTTCAGCATTCTCAACCGGGTCAAACAGCCCGATTGGCGCGTGTCGATCGCCAGCCCGACGGAAAAAGTGCGTTCGATGAATGGCCTGGTGATCGAGGCTCAGGTGTCATTGGAGGAGGCGAGCGACGCGGACGCGGTGCTGGTGGGCAGCGGAAGTCTGACCCGGGATATCGTGGCGGATACCGAGCTGATGGCGCGGCTACGGTTCGATCCGCAGCGCCAGCTCTTGGGCGCCCAGTGCTCGGGCACGCTGATCCTGGCAAAGCTCGGCCTGCTCAATGACGTCCCAGCCTGTACCGATCTGATCACCAAGCCCTGGGTGGAGGAGGCCGGTGTGGCGGTGCTCAATCAGCCGTTCATGGCCAAGGGCAATGTCGCCACCGCTGGCGGTTGCCTGTCCTCACAATATATGGCGGCCTGGTTCATCGCCCGTCTGGCCGGTGTGGAGGCCACCCGCAACGCGTTTCATTATGTGACGCCCGTTGGCGAGAAAGAGCTCTACATCGATCGGGCGATCGCGAACATCGAGGCGTATCTGTAAAGCACGTTTAATCGACGCCTGAAGCAGCGAATCAGCTCTCACGGGTTTCAACCGGTTCGGCCGCCGCTTCGGCAGCCAGTTTCGCGCGGTCGGCCTTGCTGATGTACTTGGGCTTTTTCGGCGCGAGTTTGGCGCTGGCCTTTTTGGCCTTTTCCTTGAACAACTGCTGCAGTTTCTTTTGGCGGTTCATGTTTCTACTCAATTTGAAAGTACGGTGATGAGGATGGCAGCCTGAGCACTAAGCCCAAGGCTCGAGATAAGGCTTCACGGCGTCCTCAAGAATATCCACCAGCTCGGGATCCATGAAGCGATAGTCATCTGGAATATCCAGCGTGTGGATCGGCTTGTGTTCAAGTAATCGGGCGTATTCGGCTTGCAGGCGATTGAGGTGCTTGCGTTCCATGACAAAGATGACATCGGCCCAGCGGATATCCGCCGGGCCGATGGGTTTGCGGGCGTTGGGGCTGGTGCCTGCCGAGCGGGCTTCGAAACCGGGCCGACGGCGCCAGATCGCCTCCGCCGTCGGACTGCGCCATTGGTTGCGGCTGCACACGAACAGGAGATTGGTCACACTTGATCCAGCAATTGGCGGGTGGTGCGGATGGGATAGCTCATGCCCAGTTGGCGCGCCCTGGCGAGTTTGTCGGCACGGGTATACATCAGCTTCCAGTTCTTTGGCGGTTTGAACTTCAGCGGATCAGCCGCTTTGCCGTTGCCCCGTTTACGGGCCTGATGACGTCTCCAGGCGCGGGTTCTGTCCATGCTTCATTTCCTCGTGAGTACCGGGTTCAGCAGCCGCAGTAATACGAGTTGTGGGTATGGTAAGCGTGAATCGACGCAGTGGCTAGGTGGTTGAGCCGTTGAAGCCTTGTCTCTGCAGCCACTGGTCACACCAACGCAGTAAGGCGCTTGCCCGGATTTGAAATACCCACCATTGCCCGCTAGAGTCGCGCCCCTTGTCCGGCCAGCAGCGCCGGCGATGGCTGGTGAAGAGGGCGGCAGTTGAACGAACACACATTGTCCATGCGACTGGAGCGGGTGGCGGCGCATGTACCGGCCGGCGCGCGTTTGGCGGATATCGGCTCGGATCACGGCTATCTGCCGGTGGCCCTGATGCGCCGTGGCGCCATCGTTGCGGCGGTGGCCGGCGAGGTGGCGCTGACGCCGTTCCATGCCGCGGTGCGCACGGTGCGCGACAACGATCTGCAGCAGCACATCAGCGTGCGTCTGGCCAGTGGCCTGGCGGCGATCGAACCTGATGACGGAATCACCGCGATCAGCCTCTGCGGCATGGGCGGCGAGACGATTCGCGACATCCTCGACAGCGGCAAGGCGCGTTTGCACGGTCACGAACGACTGATCCTGCAACCCAACGGCGGCGAGCAACCCCTGCGCCAATGGCTGATGGACAACGGCTACCGCATCCTCGATGAGGAAGTGCTGCAGGAAAACCGTTTCTTCTACGAAATCATCGTCGCCGAGCGCGGCGCACCGCTGAGCTACAGCGCCGAACAGTTGTACTTCGGCCCGTTGCTGATGCAGACGCTCAGCCCGGCATTCATCGCCAAATGGCAGCGCTTGTTAAGGCAGAAACAGAAAACCCTGAGCAGCTTCAAACAGGCACGCCAGGCTGTGCCCGAGGAGAAGCTGGAAGAGGTTGCACGGCAGGTGCAGTGGTTGACTGAGCTGTTGGCGTGATTTGCTGTGTTGGCTGTTGCACCCCTTCAGGTTTAAAGTCAGCTTAAAGGTTAACGTGCTGCGGAGTCGGACATGAGAATTGGTGAACTGGCAAAAATCAGCGGACTGGCGCCATCGCGTATCCGTTTTTACGAGGCGAGCGGGTTGATCACTTCGGTCGCGCGCAAAGCCAATGGCTATCGCGATTACGCCCCCGACACACAGTGGGTGTTGCATATCATCACCGGCGCGCAGGCGGCAGGTTTCTCCCTGGAGGAAATCCGTCAGTTGATGCCGATGAACGCGAGTGGCTGGCAGCACGACCAGTTGCTCAGTGGCTTGAAGCAAAAGGTCGAAGAAATCGAGGTGCTGCAGCAACGGCTGGCGCAGAACAAGGAACAACTACTGCTGGTCATCAAGGGGATCGAGGGCAAACCTGCGGGGATGGCGTGTGCGGACAATGCGCAGAGGCTGATCCAACGGCTGTGCGAAGAAGGCGTGGCTTCTGCGCCCGACAAGCAGCCAGCAGCTGCGGCAAGAAAAGCAAACGCCCGTCAGACATCCAGAGCCTGACGGGCGTTACCGCTTTCAGCGATTGCCAACCAGCGTGGCAAGCGGTTTTGGCGCATAGAGCGCACTCTGGAACTCAGGGACATATTCGTACTTGAGCATTTTCCCCAGCTTCAAGTCGCGCAAGTAGTTCGACAGGCTGCCATCGCCCAGTGTCAGCGTGGCGGCATCCGCGTCCCGGCTGGAACCGTGGCTGAGCTGGCGCGACACCGCGTAGCCATAGGCCAGTTGGCCCTGGTGATCGAGGTTGGTAAAGCTGCTGGTGACGATATCCTCATCGCGCGACAGTTTGTCGAGCTTCTTCGCAGTGAAGGACACGTCCGGTTTGCCGGTCTGGCTGTCACTGATCTCATAGATCACGGATTGCCCGTTTTCTTTGCGATCAATCCCGGTCAGCCACTTCGGCAGGTTGTAACCGACGACTCCGCGCACCCGTGCCAGCTCGGTATTGACCGGCAACTTGAGCACATAACCCCAGAAGTCTTCTGACATCGACTGGCCAATCAACGTGAGCGGGCCCAGGTTGGCTTTGCCGGGTTTGTTGGTGATGATCGACACGGCAACTTCGTTATAGGCGTCGTTATCGCAATGCTCGTAGGTGTACGCAGTGAACGCGATCAAGCCACGTCCTGGCCAGACTTGCAGCGGTTGCACGGTGGTCAGTATTTCGGGCGGCATCAACGCCCGGAGCCGGTCGAGGTCGGCGGTATAGATCGCCGTGACACGACTGTTCTGGTAGTAGAAGTTTGGGGAATAGGACTCGAAGCCAATGTCGACCTTGTGCTTTTCCAGTCCTTTGAACCAGCTTAAATCAACGCCCGGGACTTCGGCGGCAATCACCGACAACGGCGGATTGGAGCGAAAGCGGTCATAGAGGCCACCCTTGACGACGGGTACTGAATGGCCGGCAATGTCGATGGTGGTGGTCTCGGTCAGGTCGGGCATTTCAGGTGTCTCCGCCAACGCAGCGTTGGCAAAAGTGGTGATCAGCAATCCTGTTAAAACGGCGCTTGCGAGTTTCAATCGGACTTTCTCCGGTGGGTAGGCACTACAAAAAGATTTAGCGCGTTCGTTCGTCGGCGTTGAGCACCGCCATCACGGCTTCAGCTACGGCTTTGGGCGATTGAGGGTTCTGGCCGGTCACCAGTCTTCCATCGGTAATGGCAAATGAAGTGAACGGCAGCCAGCCCTTGCGGTAGTGCGCGCCCTGGCTCACCAAGCGGTCCTCAAGAAAGAATGGCACCTGATTTTTCATGCCCGAGAGCAGCTCTTCGCGGTCAGAGAAGCCGGTGATGTTTCGGTTCTTGATGATCAATTGGCCTTGGCTGTCCTTCAGATCCAGCAGACCCGCTACGCCATGGCACACGGCCGACACGATGCCGCCCTGGTTGTAGATGGTTTCGGCGACACGGCGCAGGTCAGGGTTGTCGGGAAAGTCCCACATGACGCCATGGCCCCCGGTGAAGTAGATGACGCCGAAGCGGGACGGATCGACCTCGGCGATCGGCAGCGTATTGGCCAGGCGCGCGCGGAACGCAGGGGACTGCAAATGCTCCCGCGCAGCCTTGTCCATGTACAACCAGCCCAGACTGCGTTCGTCCAGAGGCACCGCGCCACCCTTGGGGCTGGCAAACACAGTGGTGTAGCCGGCGGCTTCCACCACATCGGTGAAGTGGGTCAGTTCGGTCAGCCACAACCCGGTGGTATCGGTTCGAGAGGGATAGCTGGCGTGATTGGTCATGATCACCAGGATCTGGCGATCCTTGGTAGCCGCCGACTCAGCATTTGCAAACGTCATGAAAGCACCACCTATCAATAACAGGGCAGAGGAAACAAGGGTCTTGAGCATCTTCCGGGCTCCATCGAGCAAGCAGGTCAGCGCATGCTCACCTTAAACCTCGCTTTAAGGTCAACCCCGCTGCTGCGAATAATTTGTGCTGATGCCACCGGACTTTTGCTTGACCCTCAACCTGACTTTAACGCTAGCGTCTGAAGCTGATTGGGCAAGGCAATAACGCCGGTCATCAATCCACTCAGGAGCCAGGCATGAGTCAGCAAGACCAACCGGATACACCGATGAAATGGATGATTTATGGCGCCAACGGCTATACCGGCGAGCTGATCGCTCGCGATGCCGTCAGGCGTGGACTCAGGCCGGTGTTGGCCGGACGTAGCTGCGACAAGGTCGAAGCGTTGGCCCGGGAACTGGGTCTCGAAGCCCGGGTGTTCGGTCTGGACGACCCTGCGCGGTTGCTGGCGCAGATCAAGGGCCACGGTTTGATTCTGCATTGCGCGGGGCCGTTTTCCGCGACCGCCGCGCCGATGATCGAGGCTTGCCTGCGAGCCGGCGCACACTATCTGGACATCACTGGCGAGATTGCCGTATTCGAACATGCGCAGTCTCTAAATGAGCGGGCGCGGGTAGCGGGGTCAGTCATTTGCCCCGGCGTCGGCTTCGATGTAGTCCCGACCGATTGTGTCGCCGCCGCCCTGAAAGACGCGCTGCCGGATGCGACGCATCTGGCGCTGGGCTTCGATTCACGTTCGAGCTTTTCACCCGGCACTGCCAAGACTTCAATCGAAGGCCTGGCGCAGGGTGGCAAGGTCCGACGCGACGGCAAGATCGTTTCCGTGCCGCTGGCCTATCGGGTACGGCGTATCGATTTCGGTGCCGGGGAGAAGCGGGCGATGACCATCCCCTGGGGCGATGTGTCCACCGCCTGGCACACCACCGGCATCGCCAATATCGAGGTGTTCATACCGGGTTCGGCGGGGATGATTCGCGGCGCCAGGCTCGCCAACTGGATTCGTCCGTTGCTGGGACTGTCGTTTGTGCAGCGGCTGCTCAAGGCGCGCATCGGCAAGACAGTGACCGGCCCGGATCAGGCAAAGCGTGCTGACCAAGGCACCTATGTGTGGGGCGAGGCCCGCAATGCGCGCGGTGAAAGCAAAGTCGCCCGCGTGCACACCGCAAACGTTTACAGCCTGACGATCGACGCTGCGTTGGCGGTGGTCGGCTATCTGTTGCAGGCACGTCCGCCCGGCGGTGCCTACACACCTGCGCGGTTGCTGGGCGCGGATCTAGTGACGCACTTGCCTGGGTCGAGCGAAATCAACATTGAATGACCTTGAAAAAAGTCGTTGACCTTCAAGTTCACTTCAATCTTAAGGTGGCCTCATCTCCAGTTGAGGACTGCCCCATGAATGTGTTCGACGCCCTGACCTTACCCAACGGTTCAACCATCAAGAACCGCATCGCCAAAGCCGCCATGGAAGAAAACATGGCGGACGCCGACCAGGCGCCCTCTGCAGAACTGATGCGTCTGTATCAGGCATGGGCCGACGGTGGTGCCGGGCTGATTATCACCGGCAACGTGATGGTCGACGGCCGCGCCATGACCGGGCCGGGCGGCGTGGTGCTGCAGGATGATCAGCAACTCGACAAGTTCAAGCGCTGGGCGCGGATCGGCCGTTCTGCCGGTGCGCAGTTCTGGTTGCAGATCAATCATCCGGGGCGCCAGATGCAGTCCAACCTCGGGCAGAAAACCTGGGCGCCGTCAGCGGTGCCGCTGGAGCTGGGCAAACTGTCCAAGCGTTTCGCCACGCCCCACGCCATGACCGCCAGTGTGATCGAGGACGTCATCCAGCGCTTTGCCAATACCGCACGCCTGGGTGAACAGGCCGGCTTCACTGGGGTGGAAATCCACGCCGCTCATGGCTATCTGTTGAGCCAGTTTCTCTCGCCACTGACCAATCAAAGGACGGACGAGTGGGGCGGCTCTCTGCAGAACCGCGCGCGGTTGTTGGTCGAGATCGTCAAGGCAGTCAGGGCGGTGGTTTCTGCAGAGTTTGCCGTAGCGGTCAAACTCAATTCCGCCGATTTCCAGCGCGGCGGATTCACCGCTGACGATGCGAAAAAGGTCGTTGAACTGCTCAACGATCTGGGCGTGGATCTGGTGGAACTGTCCGGTGGCAGCTACGAAGTTCCGGCCATGCAGGGTGAGGCGCGTGATGGTCGAACCCTGGCTCGCGAGGCCTATTTCGTCGAATTTGCCCGGGACCTTCAGACCGTTGCCAAAATGCCAGTGATGGTCACCGGCGGCATCCGCCGTCGTCCGGTGGCCGAAAGCGTTGTGCAGAGTGGTGTGGACATGGTCGGCATCGGTACCGCGTTGGCCATCGATCCGTACCTGCCGCGTGACTGGCTGCAGGGCAAGGACAACGCCCCGCAATTACCGCCGATCACCTGGAAAAACAAGGCCATTGCGGCCTTGGCGAACATGGCGGTGGTGAAGTTTCAGCTGGGTAAACTCAGTCGGGCGAAAAAGCCTGATCCGGGGGTGTCACCGTTACGCGCGCTGATTTTGCAGCAGATCGCCATGGCGTTTCGCACTCGGCAATATCGGCGCTGGATGGAAAAGCGTTCGGCGTGAGTCGCAAGGCATTTCAATCTTGACGTTGGCGGACGCTCTGACGAGAGCCCGCCAACGTCAGCCAATCAATTCGGCATCAGCACCGTATCGACCACATGAATCACGCCATTGGATTGCATGACGTCCGCGATGGTAATGGCCGCCTTGCCGCCTTTGGCGTCCTGTACCCACAGCTTGCCGTCGTGCAACATCACGGTCAGCGATTCGCCCTGGACGGTTTTCAGCATCACTTTGCCGCCGTGCATTTTGGCGTCGTCCATCAACTGTTTAGCCGTGTGAGTGCCGGCGACGACATGGTAAGTCAGGATCTTGGTCAGGTCCGCCTTGTGTTCAGGCTTGAGCAATGTATCGACCGTGCCGGCGGGCAGTTTTGCGAAGGCTTCGTTGGTGGGGGCGAAGACGGTGAACGGGCCCTTGCTGTTGAGCGTATCCACCAGCCCGGCGGCCTTGACCGCAGCGACCAGGGTCGTGTGATCCTTGGAGTTGACTGCGTTTTCGACGATGGTCTTGGTCGGATACATAGCCGCGCCGCCAACCATCACGGTATCGGCAGCAAAGCTGGATCCGGCTCCGAGGCAGAGCAGGGTAAAGCAAGCGACAGCAAGGCGTTTGATGAGCATGTGCATGGTGCGTCTCCTTGATTCTTCGACCCTTCGAATGAGGGTGTTGAATGTACGGAGCAGGGAGTGAAACGGATGCAGCATGCAGCGAAAAACCTTTTGCGGTGCGCTGAAACGGATTACTGCTAATCACGCAAGGTGGCTTCACCTGTGCGCGGGTTGGTCAGGGTCACATTCTCCAGCGCTCTGATGCGCCAAGCCTCGTTCTGCCTGATCAGCACCGCGAGAATCAGCGTATCCACCACATGCGCTCCGGCCGGATGCGCAGCACCGGCCGACAAACGACTCCAGAAGTGAATGATCGCCACCCCGTCAGCAACAGGGTCGATATCGATCAGTTCATTCTCAAGAGTGGAGTCACGATAGATCGTCTGGTGAATGGGCGCGTGCAGCGCACCGATCTGCTCGACGCCCCGAACGAAGTGGCCGAAACGATTGACGAACGTCGCTTGCGGATCGAACAGAGCTCCGAGTGCCGCCATGTCGTGAGCGTTCCAGGCTGCCTGGAATGCGGCGGGAGCGTCTTCGGGTTTTTTTATCTGAGTCATGGCCGAGGCCTCGCAGATCGTTAGAATGCGCTTTTAAACATAAGAAGCTCAGTATGGATGTACAAGCGCTCGAAAGTAGCGACGTTTTATCGTTCACGTTGGATCAGGCACATCGCTGTTTCGAAATGGTCGTCAGCCTGAAGGACGGATGCCGATGCAAACTGACGGCGTGGAATATCGATGGCGCAGAGTTGCCCATCAGTCTCGGTGCTCTGCACATTCAAAATTCTCGCGTCCTCGGAGAGCTGGAAGGGATCAGCTTTGTTGAAAACGTTCTATCTCTCGAGGGCGATTTTGGCGATATGTCTATCGAGGCGGACACGGTTTTGGTCGAAAAGCTGATTTAGGCTTTGAGCGCAAAAGGAGGGATCGCCATCTCGATAGACGATTCCATTCAAATCTCTGTCAACGCTTGGCGCAATAAATTCTGTCTGTAACCTGAGGTTCTGCCGGCGCGCTTGTTTCTAAACCTGACGCCAGCGCCTGATCAATCGTTTTTCCAAGGAGGTCCCCATGACAACAGGGCAGTGTCTTTGCGCGGCGGTACGCTTTTCCCTCTCAGTGGAACCGCGCTTTTTCTATCGCTGCCACTGCTCACTGTGCCGCAAACAAACCGGTGTCGGGTTCAACCTCGCTACTCTGGTCAGCGCTCGGGACTTTCGTTGGGACGCAGGGCAGGACTCGATCAACAGTTGGATCAAATCCAGCGGCTACAGAAACGACTTCTGCGCACAGTGCGGCTCGACCGTGCCCAACCCGCTTCGCGAATCGCCTTACGTGTGGATTCCGCTCGGACTGCTCGATGAGGATCTGAGCATGGAATGCGTTGGCGATTTCTGTGTGGACGATGCCATGTCATGGGATACGCAGCTTTCAACGCAGAGTTATCACGGGGCGGTGGAGTCACTGGCGTTTCTTCTGCAAAAACTCCGGGTCAATCCTGATTGACCCGAAGCTCGCGCTGCAATTACTTCCTTAGATACGCAAACATGTGCTGCACATAATCCGCCTTGCTCAGCGGCACACCGTTGTGGCGCAGGATGTTGTAGGCACAGCACACTTTGCGCCGGAGCCTCCCCACGACATTTGCCTTAGGCTCAATGATTGGCAGCGTCGCTCAACTGTTGAAGCTCAAGTTGCCTGGCAGCACTCGCTTCGAGGGCCGCACGCTCAACATCCAGATACCGATGGATGCTTTGGAGGTTGGCAATTTTCTGTTTGATTTCGGCCATCTTCTTTTCAATCAGCTTCGCGCCGTCAGCACAGTCGATCAGCTTGTTGCGCTGCGCATCCAGAATCTCGCCTATTTCCCCCAAGGAAAATCCCATGCTTTGCGCGCGCTGGATAAAGTCCAGATCCTGCAGGGTTTGCTCGGTGTAGACACGATAGTTGTTGGTTTGCCGCAGCGGTGAGATCAGGCCGATTTGCTCGTAGTAACGCAACGTATGACGGCTGGCGCCGCTGCGAGCCTCGAGTTCGCCGATTTTCATGAAAACACCGCTTGACTGTAGAGTTGGGTCGATACTTTACGCTTGATTTCTCACCTTCAACAAGGAACAGGGAAATGAGCGTGGAGTGCTTTGTCACGGGAGGAACCGGCTTCATCGGTCAACATTTGCTGGCGAACCTGAGTGCAAAAGGTCACACCCTTCGGGTATTGATGCGTCGCCCGGAGCGGCTGGCTGCGTTGCGCGAGCAAGTTGATAGTTTAGGCGGGTGCGCAACACGGGTATTTGCCGTGGCTGGCGATCTGGAACAGGACAATCTCGGGCTGAGCCTGGCTGATCAGGAGGTGCTGAGGCGCGCCAGCGTCATATTCCATCTGGGCGCTCACTTCGCATGGGGGCTTTCGATGGAGCAGTCTCGTGCGGTGAATGTGGAGGGGGCAAAGCGTGTGGCGCTGTTGGCGGCTGAGCAAAAAAGCCGTTTAGTGATGATCGGCGGCTACATGCTGAACAATCATGAACATCTGCAACGCATCGGCATTGATCCTCGTCAGCCGGAGTTGACGAACTGGCCCGCCGTCTACCGACGTGTCGGTGGATACGAGGCAAGCAAGCTGGAGGCGCATTTTGCGACCCAGCAGGTCATGTCCGCCAAGGGTGGTGAGATGACCGTTGTCCACCCTGCGACGGTCTGTGGCCACAGCCGCACCGGGCATATCGTTGACGGTCAGCCGCTGGTGGCGCTGATACGCAACCTGGTGCAGGGCAAGATGACTGCAGTGCCCGGTACCGCCGAGCACTGGCTGCCACTGGTCACCGTGGATTATCTGGTCGAACTGGTGGCTGTTTGTGCTTTTGATCCTGCCATGGTGGGCGAGGAACTGCTGGTGCTTGATGATCAAACGCCAAACTTGCGAGAACTCCTGGCACAGGTGGCTAAACCTTTGGGCTTGAAGTCTCCCAAACATCACATTTCACTCCGACTGCTGAAGTGGCTACTGAGTATTCCTCCGGTCGCGTGGTTTTTGAATACAAAACCCGAAGCCTTGGACTTTATCCAGACCACTCGTTTCAACACCGCGGCGGTCGAGCAATTTGCCAACAGGCATGGAATAGCCAAACCGGATATACGTCAGGCTTTGCAGCACACGGCAACGTTCGTCAACGCGTATTGCATAGCCAAGAACCAGGCACTCTGACTTCTCCCTTGGGCGGCGCCGTCGATACAGGGCGGCATGCTATCGAACGACAATTCAGCGACAAGGATCGTCACCGCGCAGCCTCGGATGCGCGGCAGGATCTTGTTTCGCTACTCACGGAACTGTCGCGAGACCGGCGTCGCTTTTACAACGCAAACGTAGTCCCACGCGTATTTACAAACAACGAGTAGATCGAGTGACTACTGGCCATGAACAGTCGATTGCCTTCGCGCCCGCCGAAGCACAGGTTCGGGCAGCGCTCTGGCAATGAAATGTGCCCGATGGCCTTGCCTTGCGAGTTGAAAACACGCACGCCGTCGAGTTTTTCCAGGTCGGCCTTGGGATCACCATTACCGCCCCAGCCGCACCACAGGTTGCCCGCTTCGTCGCACTTGATGCCGTCAATCGCGGCATAGTCCAAGCCTTCGATGTGCTTGCGGCGTTCACCCAGGGTGCCGTCGTCTTTCACCGTAATCGCCCAGATCAAGCGATTGGGCTTGGCGCGACCTTCGACGATATACAGGGTCTTTTCATCGGGAGAAAAGCACAGGCCGTTGGGGCCGTTGAGGTCGTCGATTACCCGAGTGACTTTTTGGCTCTCACCGTCGATGCGGTACACGGCGTGGGGTTGGGTCGGGGTGACTTTGTGGCCTTCGTAGTTGTTGCCGGTCTGGAATGGCGGGTCGGTGAACCAGATCGAGCCATCACTTTTGCAGACGATGTCGTTGGGCGAGTTGAAGGGCTTGCCGTCGAAACTGTCGGCCAGCACGGTGATCGTGCCATTGTGTTCGGTGCGCGTGATGCGGCGCCCTTCGCTAGTGGTGGTGGAGCCTTCGCAAACGATCAGACGCCCTTGTCGATCCCGGCACATGCCGTTGGAGAAGTTTGAGTGTTCGCGGTACACCGTGAAGGAGTCGGTGATTTCGTCCCAGCGCATGATGCGATTATTGGGGATGTCGCTGACCAACAGATACCGGCCATCACCGACCCACACCGGTCCTTCGGCCCAGCGCATGCCGGTGGCGAGCTTTTCAACACTGGCGTTGAAAACGCGTAGCTCCAGGAAACTGTCGTCGAGGATATGAATCAGTGGATCAGGGTAGCGCTGACTCAAGGGTTCGGCGGCATCGGAGAAGCGGGGCAGTGCGGCGCTGCCGACAGTGGCGAGCGTGGCGGAAACAGCGAGCGACTTTTTCAGGAAACTGCGGCGGGTATTGCCTTTCGCTTGATCAAGGCTTTCAGGCTTGGCGGACAGGAATGAGTCCATGTAGCGATCTCCGTGGTTTTATTTTTGTTGAGGAGACGTAGTAATACCCTCTGATAAGACATCGTACAAGCTGACATGCCGCCGCCAGCGCTGCATTTTATCGCGGGTGAATCACTCAAACCGGTGACTGGAATCGATCCGGCCGACACGGCGCTAACGCGGTCGCAAAGCCTCCCCCGACGATCTCCTCGGCCACCAGTCGTCCTACGACTGCCGCCAGTGTCACGCCCGGATGCATGACGCAAACATAGGCACCGCTGAGGTTCGGCAGATAGCCAATGACTGGAATGCCATCGACAGGCATTGGCCTGAGGCCGACGCACGCCAGTTCCGGCTCTATAGATAGCACCCCGTGCAGTTCGTGCTGGATGACTTTGGCCGTTCTCTGTGCGATGGCTTGCGCGCTGTTTAGCGGTGCCTCATCTACATAGTCTTCTGCAGCGAGCAACGTACCGTCAGTGTCTTGCCTGATTTCCATTTCGGGGCTGGAGATGATCGTGTTCACTCGTTGGGGTTGGGTTTTGTAACGGATGAATATTGCGGGTGAGGCGTCGATGGGCAGGGTGACGTTCAGTTGATCCACCAACAGCGGGGTGGCGGTTCCGGCTGCCAGTACGACAACGTCGGCATCGTGCTTGCCCGTCGCAGTGATCACGCCGCTGACGATACCGTCCAGAATCTGCAAACCGAGCACTGGCGTCTGGGTAAGCAGAGTCGCTCCATGCGCCTGCGCACCTGCAATCAAGGCCCGCGTTACCTGCACGGCATCCAGCGCGCCTTCTTCGGCGGCAAAGAACGCCCGTTCTGGAGGATGTTTGAGGTTGGGTTCAAGCTCGAGAATCTGCGCGCTATATATAGAAGGCGCTTGAAACCGGCCATCGCCGTAAGACAGCGCACCGGCCCAGCGCACCTTCAGCCCCGGCAGCTCGGATTCGAGTCGGCGGTATTCTGCGATGGCCGCTGCGCGCAACGGCGCAATGGAATCCGGTCCGCCGTGCGAAGTGTTGATCCAGGCGAAGGAGCGGCCCGTCACACCGGACGCAATCTCACCGGCCTCGACCATTATGACGTGTGCACCTTTCGCGGCGAGATGATACGCAACTGACGCGCCGACGATTCCCGCGCCGATGACGATGATTCGTTTACTCATATCAACCTCCGTTGTCGAGGCGCTGACGTTACTACATCGCCGCCCTTTGACGCAGGCTTGCCTGGCCCGGTGATATCAGGGAAGCTGCGCCGAATCCGGTTACGGGTCAGTTGTTGAATTGTTCAGGGAAGCGTTGATGGCACTCAGGGTGTTGGTGGTTGGCGGGTATGGAAACTTTGGCAGTATCGTTTGTCGGCATCTGATCGACATGCCGGGCGTCGAACTGGCGATCTCGGGGCGCGATCCGCAGAAGCTGGAGCGCAAGGTTGCTGAGTTGGGGGCGAGCTGCGAGCGCTGGTGTGGTGATGCGATGGGCGCCGGTTTCACCGCTGCTCTGCGCGCAATGAATATTCAACTGGTGATTCACACGGGCGGCCCGTTCCAGGGGCAATCCTATGCGGTGGCCGAAAGCTGCATCGAGGCGGGCGTCAACTATTGCGATCTGGCGGACTGCCGGACGTTCGTCAATGGCATCGGCGTACTCGATGCACGGGCGAGAGAGGCCGGTGTCGTCATCCTCAGTGGTTGCAGTTCGGTGCCGACGCTGTCGTCGGCGATCATCGATGAGCAGCGCCATCACTTCAAACGCATCGACTCGATCGAGCACGGCATTTCCTCGTCAGCGAAAATGCCGGGGTTGTCGACAATCGAGGGCGTGCTGGCGTATGCGGGCAAACCGATCCGCCAACTGCGCAATGGTCAAGTGCATGAGGTGATGGGCTGGGAAGACCTGACCTTGCGCAAGCTGCAGAACCTGGGCACTCGTGCGCTGGCCAATGTTGATGTGCCGGACATGGACATCTTTGCCAGCCGGTTTGGTGCGCACACATTGAGTTTCAAGGCAGGCGCTGGCCTCAAGCTCGGCGGCGTAGCCAATTATCTGTTTGCGCTGGCGATGAGGAAAGGGCTGGTGCGTGACCACAGGGTGTGGGCGGCCCGGTTGCATCGCTGGGGGACATGGTTTGAGCGTTTCGGTGATGGCAAAAGTGCAATGTATATAGACGTGCAGGGTGTCGGTTTGAACGACCAGCCGTTGTCGATGACGGCGCAACTGACTGCGCTGAATGACAAGGGGCCGGAGATCCCTAGTTGTGCTGCCGTCGCTCTGGCCGCGAAGATCGCCCGAGGTTACTTGCCCGAACCGGGGGCTCGTCCATGTGTTGGTGAGATCAGCGTCGACGAATACATGGCAGCGATCAACGATCCGCAGAATCTTGGCCTGTCCGTGATTTTCTCTGACGGGATGCGTTGAGCATGCTTTATCTGAGCGTGAAGTACGTGCATGTCATCGCTGCGATTTTCCTCTTCGGCTTCGGCATGGGTTCCTATCTGTACCTGATCGCCGCCAGTCGCACGGCCAATCCGCAAGTGATTGCGCATGTGGCGAGAATGGTCGTGCGCTATGACGCCTGGATCACCACGCCGGCGGGCTTCATCCAGATCGCGACGGGTTATTGGCTGACAAGGTTTTCCGGGTTGCCCTTGACCACGGACTGGGTGCTGATGTCGCTGATCCTGTTCTTTATAGTGGGCTTGCTTTGGTTGCCGGTGCTGTTGCTACAGAAACGTTTGCTGGGGATGGCGGCGGACGCGGTGCAATGTGGCGCAAGGCTTGATGCTGATTACCGGGCTGTTTATCGGCAGTGGTTCTGGATGGGCGTTTGCGGGTTTCTCGGGATGTTCGTGATTGTCTTGATGATGGTGACGAAGATGACGCCGGGGCAGTGGCTGCAGTTGATGTAGCTGAGCATTCACATTGGCGACTTGAGAAAGCGTCGTTCGTGATCGGGGTCGGGTAACAGGCAGGTGTCGTACTTGCCGAAGATCTTATAGCGATTCAGTGCCACGCGGTCGTAGGTCCAGTCTCTAAGTGCTCGTGGGAAAACTCGCAGAAGCCTGACCAGCGACCAACGAGCCGGCAGTTGTGCAATCACTTCGAAGAACGCATCGGAGCGCACCCAGTAATGCTGGTCGCGGATCACCGCCATAGTGTCGAATTCGTCCACCGGGAGACCGGCCCATGCCAGCAGGGCCTGACCTTCCGGCGATTGCACTGCCGCCAGGCGCACTCGCTGTTTGTTGTCGTGGCGAATCAGAAAACGCGCCCAGCCGTTGCATAGCTTGCAGACGCCGTCGAACAGCACCACGGTCTCGCCTGGATTGAGCAGGGGCGCTGGGGTAGGGCGTATTCGGGAGCCGGGCAAGGGCCGGGGTCCAGGAAGTTGGGCTGTCATTGTGAGGCATCATCCGAAGGCGTTGTTTTAGGCGATGGACCGTATGCTGCGCATCTGTTGACGGTGCGTCTATATATAAGCAGGCTTTTTCGGTGCATTGATAGAAACCTGAAATTAACGGTTGACGGCAGATTCAGGAGGTCTATAATTCGCCCCACTTCCGGCGCAGTCGAAACGGAAAACTCCTTGAGATTCAATGAGTTACGCAGTTTTCGACGGCGGCTTGCTTCAGTTCATCGAAGTCTGGAAGAAGTTGAAAGAGCGGTGATGTTTGGCTCTTTTGACGGTTCGATCTTCTCGGTCGAAAGCGGAGAAAAAGAGGTGTTGACAGCGGCGTGTAACGCTGTAGAATTCGCCTCCCGCTAACGAGAGATCGGAAGCGCAAGTGGTTGAAGTTGTTGAAGAATTCTTCGAAAACTTCTGAAAATAATCACTTGACAGCAAATGAGGCTGCTGTAGAATGCGCGCCTCGGTTGAGACGAAAGATCTTAACCAGCCGCTCTTTAACAACTGAATCAAGCAATTCGTGTGGGTGCTTGTGGAGTCAGACTGATAGTCAACAAGATTATCAGCATCACAAGTTACTCCGCGAGAAATCAAAGATGTAACCAACGATTGCTGAGCCAAGTTTAGGGTTTCTTAAAAACCCAAAGATGTTTGAACTGAAGAGTTTGATCATGGCTCAGATTGAACGCTGGCGGCAGGCCTAACACATGCAAGTCGAGCGGATGAAAGGAGCTTGCTCCTGGATTCAGCGGCGGACGGGTGAGTAATGCCTAGGAATCTGCCTGGTAGTGGGGGACAACGTTTCGAAAGGAACGCTAATACCGCATACGTCCTACGGGAGAAAGCAGGGGACCTTCGGGCCTTGCGCTATCAGATGAGCCTAGGTCGGATTAGCTAGTTGGTGAGGTAACGGCTCACCAAGGCGACGATCCGTAACTGGTCTGAGAGGATGATCAGTCACACTGGAACTGAGACACGGTCCAGACTCCTACGGGAGGCAGCAGTGGGGAATATTGGACAATGGGCGAAAGCCTGATCCAGCCATGCCGCGTGTGTGAAGAAGGTCTTCGGATTGTAAAGCACTTTAAGTTGGGAGGAAGGGTTGTAGATTAATACTCTGCAATTTTGACGTTACCGACAGAATAAGCACCGGCTAACTCTGTGCCAGCAGCCGCGGTAATACAGAGGGTGCAAGCGTTAATCGGAATTACTGGGCGTAAAGCGCGCGTAGGTGGTTTGTTAAGTTGGATGTGAAATCCCCGGGCTCAACCTGGGAACTGCATCCAAAACTGGCAAGCTAGAGTATGGTAGAGGGTGGTGGAATTTCCTGTGTAGCGGTGAAATGCGTAGATATAGGAAGGAACACCAGTGGCGAAGGCGACCACCTGGACTGATACTGACACTGAGGTGCGAAAGCGTGGGGAGCAAACAGGATTAGATACCCTGGTAGTCCACGCCGTAAACGATGTCAACTAGCCGTTGGGAGCCTTGAGCTCTTAGTGGCGCAGCTAACGCATTAAGTTGACCGCCTGGGGAGTACGGCCGCAAGGTTAAAACTCAAATGAATTGACGGGGGCCCGCACAAGCGGTGGAGCATGTGGTTTAATTCGAAGCAACGCGAAGAACCTTACCAGGCCTTGACATCCAATGAACTTTCCAGAGATGGATTGGTGCCTTCGGGAACATTGAGACAGGTGCTGCATGGCTGTCGTCAGCTCGTGTCGTGAGATGTTGGGTTAAGTCCCGTAACGAGCGCAACCCTTGTCCTTAGTTACCAGCACGTAATGGTGGGCACTCTAAGGAGACTGCCGGTGACAAACCGGAGGAAGGTGGGGATGACGTCAAGTCATCATGGCCCTTACGGCCTGGGCTACACACGTGCTACAATGGTCGGTACAGAGGGTTGCCAAGCCGCGAGGTGGAGCTAATCCCACAAAACCGATCGTAGTCCGGATCGCAGTCTGCAACTCGACTGCGTGAAGTCGGAATCGCTAGTAATCGCGAATCAGAATGTCGCGGTGAATACGTTCCCGGGCCTTGTACACACCGCCCGTCACACCATGGGAGTGGGTTGCACCAGAAGTAGCTAGTCTAACCTTCGGGAGGACGGTTACCACGGTGTGATTCATGACTGGGGTGAAGTCGTAACAAGGTAGCCGTAGGGGAACCTGCGGCTGGATCACCTCCTTAATCGACGACATCAGCTGCTCCATAAGTTCCCACACGAATTGCTTGATTCATTGAAGAAGACGATAGAAGCAGCCCGAAATTGGGTCTGTAGCTCAGTTGGTTAGAGCGCACCCCTGATAAGGGTGAGGTCGGCAGTTCGAATCTGCCCAGACCCACCAATTTTTGTGTGGGAAACCTGTAGAAATACGGGGCCATAGCTCAGCTGGGAGAGCGCCTGCCTTGCACGCAGGAGGTCAGCGGTTCGATCCCGCTTGGCTCCACCACCACTGCTTCTGAAGTTTGAAAGCTTAGAAATGAGCATTCCATCGCTGAGATGGTGAATGCTGATTTCTAGTCTTTTGATTAGATCGTTCTTTAAAAATTTGGGTATGTGATAGAAAGATAGACTGAACGTTACTTTCACTGGTAACGAATCAGGCTAAGGTAAAATTTGTGAGTGACTCTTAAGAGTTTTGCGAATTTTCGGCGAATGTCGTCTTCACAGTATAACCAGATTGCTTGGGGTTATATGGTCAAGTGAAGAAGCGCATACGGTGGATGCCTTGGCAGTCAGAGGCGATGAAAGACGTGGTAGCCTGCGAAAAGCTTCGGGGAGTCGGCAAACAGACTTTGATCCGGAGATGTCTGAATGGGGGAACCCAGCCATCATAAGATGGTTATCTTGTACTGAATACATAGGTGCAAGAGGCGAACCAGGGGAACTGAAACATCTAAGTACCCTGAGGAAAAGAAATCAACCGAGATTCCCTTAGTAGTGGCGAGCGAACGGGGACTAGCCCTTAAGTGGCTTTGAGATTAGCGGAACGCTCTGGAAAGTGCGGCCATAGTGGGTGATAGCCCTGTACGCGAAAGTCTCTTAGTCATGAAATCGAGTAGGACGGAGCACGAGAAACTTTGTCTGAATATGGGGGGACCATCCTCCAAGGCTAAATACTACTGACTGACCGATAGTGAACTAGTACCGTGAGGGAAAGGCGAAAAGAACCCCGGAGAGGGGAGTGAAATAGATCCTGAAACCGTATGCGTACAAGCAGTGGGAGCCCACTTTGTTGGGTGACTGCGTACCTTTTGTATAATGGGTCAGCGACTTATTTTCAGTGGCGAGCTTAACCGAATAGGGGAGGCGTAGCGAAAGCGAGTCTTAATAGGGCGTCTAGTCGCTGGGAATAGACCCGAAACCGGGCGATCTATCCATGGGCAGGTTGAAGGTTAGGTAACACTGACTGGAGGACCGAACCGACTACCGTTGAAAAGTTAGCGGATGACCTGTGGATCGGAGTGAAAGGCTAATCAAGCTCGGAGATAGCTGGTTCTCCTCGAAAGCTATTTAGGTAGCGCCTCATGTATCACTGTAGGGGGTAGAGCACTGTTTCGGCTAGGGGGTCATCCCGACTTACCAAACCGATGCAAACTCCGAATACCTACAAGTGCCGAGCATGGGAGACACACGGCGGGTGCTAACGTCCGTCGTGAAAAGGGAAACAACCCAGACCGTCAGCTAAGGTCCCAAAGTTATGGTTAAGTGGGAAACGATGTGGGAAGGCTTAGACAGCTAGGAGGTTGGCTTAGAAGCAGCCACCCTTTAAAGAAAGCGTAATAGCTCACTAGTCGAGTCGGCCTGCGCGGAAGATGTAACGGGGCTCAAACCATACACCGAAGCTACGGGTATCACGCAAGTGATGCGGTAGAGGAGCGTTCTGTAAGCCTGTGAAGGTGAGTTGAGAAGCTTGCTGGAGGTATCAGAAGTGCGAATGCTGACATGAGTAACGACAATGGGTGTGAAAAACACCCACGCCGAAAGACCAAGGTTTCCTGCGCAACGTTAATCGACGCAGGGTTAGTCGGTCCCTAAGGCGAGGCTGAAAAGCGTAGTCGATGGAAAACAGGTTAATATTCCTGTACTTCTGGTTATTGCGATGGAGGGACGGAGAAGGCTAGGCCAGCTTGGCGTTGGTTGTCCAAGTTTAAGGTGGTAGGCTGAGATCTTAGGTAAATCCGGGATCTTAAGGCCGAGAGCTGATGACGAGTTACCTTTCAGGTGACGAAGTGGTTGATGCCATGCTTCCAAGAAAAGCTTCTAAGCTTCAGATAACCAGGAACCGTACCCCAAACCGACACAGGTGGTTGGGTAGAGAATACCAAGGCGCTTGAGAGAACTCGGGTGAAGGAACTAGGCAAAATGGCACCGTAACTTCGGGAGAAGGTGCGCCGGTGAGGGTGAAGGACTTGCTCCGTAAGCTCATGCCGGTCGAAGATACCAGGCCGCTGCGACTGTTTATTAAAAACACAGCACTCTGCAAACACGAAAGTGGACGTATAGGGTGTGACGCCTGCCCGGTGCCGGAAGGTTAATTGATGGGGTTAGCTAACGCGAAGCTCTTGATCGAAGCCCCGGTAAACGGCGGCCGTAACTATAACGGTCCTAAGGTAGCGAAATTCCTTGTCGGGTAAGTTCCGACCTGCACGAATGGCGTAACGATGGCGGCGCTGTCTCCACCCGAGACTCAGTGAAATTGAAATCGCTGTGAAGATGCAGTGTATCCGCGGCTAGACGGAAAGACCCCGTGAACCTTTACTATAGCTTTGCACTGGACTTTGAATTTGCTTGTGTAGGATAGGTGGGAGGCTTTGAAGCGTGGACGCCAGTTCGCGTGGAGCCATCCTTGAAATACCACCCTGGCAACTTTGAGGTTCTAACTCAGGTCCGTTATCCGGATCGAGGACAGTGTATGGTGGGTAGTTTGACTGGGGCGGTCTCCTCCTAAAGAGTAACGGAGGAGTACGAAGGTGCGCTCAGACCGGTCGGAAATCGGTCGTAGAGTATAAAGGCAAAAGCGCGCTTGACTGCGAGACAGACACGTCGAGCAGGTACGAAAGTAGGTCTTAGTGATCCGGTGGTTCTGTATGGAAGGGCCATCGCTCAACGGATAAAAGGTACTCCGGGGATAACAGGCTGATACCGCCCAAGAGTTCATATCGACGGCGGTGTTTGGCACCTCGATGTCGGCTCATCACATCCTGGGGCTGAAGCCGGTCCCAAGGGTATGGCTGTTCGCCATTTAAAGTGGTACGCGAGCTGGGTTTAGAACGTCGTGAGACAGTTCGGTCCCTATCTGCCGTGGACGTTTGAGATTTGAGAGGGGCTGCTCCTAGTACGAGAGGACCGGAGTGGACGAACCTCTGGTGTTCCGGTTGTCACGCCAGTGGCATTGCCGGGTAGCTATGTTCGGGAAAGATAACCGCTGAAAGCATCTAAGCGGGAAACTTGCCTCAAGATGAGATCTCACTGGAACCTTGAGTTCCCTGAAGGGCCGTCGAAGACTACGACGTTGATAGGTTGGGTGTGTAAGCGCTGTGAGGCGTTGAGCTAACCAATACTAATTGCCCGTGAGGCTTGACCATATAACACCCAAGCAATCTGAATGCTCGAAAGAGACCAGATTGCGGTGTGTGAAGACGCAATGAACCGAAAGTTCGCGCTGCTCACAAAACACCTGTATCACATACCCGATTTGCTGAAGCGAGGCCAGTTGGTCACGAGTCAGTACCCGAATTTCTTGACGACCATAGAGCGTTGGAACCACCTGATCCCATCCCGAACTCAGAAGTGAAACGATGCATCGCCGATGGTAGTGTGGGGTTTCCCCATGTGAGAGTAGGTCATCGTCAAGATTAAATTCCGAAACCCCAATTGCGAAAGCAGTTGGGGTTTTGTTTTGCCCGCAGGAAAGTATTTTCCTGCCAATACAGGCCCTAACTGCTTGTTTTTGCCCTGATCTGACGCGAAATCCAAGCCCGACTGTAGGACAAAACACGACTAGCCATGGTGGTCGGAAAATGGATAAAGCCATGGGCGGACGAGGGCAGCAGATGGATTTCAACCGGTGCTGATCGTTGCCAGCGCTCAGCCAGTTCCAGCGTGTCATCGCGCAGCGGATCCAGTTCACCGGTGAACATCAACGCCGGTGGCAATCCGCTCAAGTCGCCGTATAGCGGAGACAGTGGCGCCTGCCGGCGTTCATCATCGCTCAATCCTGGAGTCAACAAGCGTAGCGCCTCGACCATTCCCGGGCCGTCGAGTACCAGCGTTTCAGCAGGTGCTGCGTGCACGCTTGGGGTGCCGGCGAGATCGTAAACGCCGTAATAGAGCAGGGCGCCGCTGACCCGCTGCAGCAGATCGGATGATGCTTTGAGCGCTAACAGGGTGGCAGCTGCCAGATGCGCGCCTGCCGATTCGCCGACAACGATTACCGGCAGGCCGACGAACTCCGTGCAATCATCGTTCAACAGCCAGCGTGCAGCGCACAGACAATCCTGCATGAGATCCTCAACTGGCGTATTGACTGCCAACCGATAGTCGACCGATACCACCGCCACGTTGCATGTCTTGACCATGGCGACATTAAGGTCGTCGTTCATCCGTGCATTGCCGATCACCCAACCGCCACCGTGGTAATCCAGCACCACACCTTGAGCCTTTCCTTGCGGGCGGATGATTCGGACAGGCACTGACACACCTTGCGAATACACCACAGTGTTTTGCGCATGCAGGTCATGCTTGAGCGGTTTGTCCGCGCTGACAATCTGACTGGCACGCAGCAGTACCTGGATCAAACGCGGCGTCAGCCGATTGCGGATGCGAAAACGCGGCAGCCAGGCGAGCTTGCGATTGAAGCGTTGCATCTGCGCCAGATCACTATCGCTGAACTCAAGCACATTCTTAGCCAAATCTTTCCTCCTTAGATTGCAGCGCCGGCTCAATATTCCCCACCTGCGGCAATGTCTCAGGCACCGCCAGCCACAACAGCACAAACGCCACTCCGGCAATCACCGCCAGGGTCAGAAATGCCGCGTTGTAACCGGCCTCCTGCAGCACAATGCCCGCCACGCTGGCACTCAATGCTGCGCCCAGACCAAACACCGTCGAGAGAGCGCCTAGGCTGATGTTGAAGTGTCCAGTGCCCAGCGTCAGGTCTTTCACTACCACCGGGAACAGCGCACCGAAGATCCCCGCGCCGACGCCGTCGAGCATCTGCACCGCTACCAACCAGTAAGGGTCGGCGGATAACGTATAAAGCACGCCACGCAGCGGCAGAATCAGGAAGCCTGCGAGTAGTAGCGGCTTGCGTCCCCAAACATCGGCTTTGGCCCCGACCAGCAAGGCGACCGGCACCATGACCAGTTGTGCGGCAACGATACAGGCCGAGGTCAGTGGCGTCGCCATCTGCAAGTTGACCTGCGCCAGTTTCTGGCTCACCAGTGGCAGCATCGCTGCGTTGGCCAGGTGAAAGAGGGCGCAGCAGATGGCGAACATCAGCAGCGCCTTGTTGGTCAGCAGCACCGCCAATCCCGAAGGCGCCTTGGCGTGAGTAGCGTCGCTGGGGTCAAGGCCCCGGGCCAGATCATGGTTGATCGCGTTGGCATCGACGAAGCTCACGGCGATTACACTGCACAGCGCCATGACCGCCATCAGATAAAACACCGCCACCGGCCCGAACAGGTACGCGAATCCACCGGCCAGCAGCGCCGCGCAGGCGTTGCCGGCATGGTTGAAGGTCTCGTTGCGTCCGGTGCGTCGGGTGAACGCGCGCGGCCCGGTGATGCCCAAGGTGATCGCCGAAATGGCCGGAGCGAACACCGATGCCGCGGCGGCGCTCAGCGCTTGGGTGATCGCTACCAGACTGAAGGACGTCACGAAGGGCAATACCACGCAACTGCCGGTCACCAGTAACGCGGCAATCGCGATCACTGCTCGTTTACTGCGTGTGTTGTCGACCAGGGCACCGGCGGGCGTCTGGGTGACAAGGGCGGCAATGCCAGCGAGGGTCATCACCAGCCCGATGCTGGCCGGCTCCCAGTGATGAACGGCCAGCAGGTAAATGGCCAGATACGGCCCGAGACCATCGCGCACATCGGCGAGGAAGAAATTCAGGCTGTCCAGCGAGAGGTTGTTGCGACGATCGGTATGAGTGACCACGCTGGCATCTTCAATAAACGAGGTTCGGCGAAATGCCTCAACCTCCGCTAAGTCAGTGACTTGTCGCCAGCGGATTTAGTTTCCTGGCGAATGCCGACGGCACATACTTTTTCGCTCGGCGCTCGCCCCAGCAATGGCAACCCGATCAGGGTCAGACCGATACCGAGTAGCGCGCTGGCACTCAGCGGATCGCCGAACTGCATCCACGCCCACAACAGTGTCAGCGGTGGCGTCAGAAACAGCGCGCCACTGATGCGCTGCATGCTGAAACGCTGAAGGCACCGCCAATAAAATCCGTAGCCACCAAACGTCGAGAAGATCACCAGCCACAGCACGCCACTGACGAAGTCTGCACTGATCGGCGGGCGCAATTCACCCTCAAGACCTGCCAGCAGCGCGAACACAGGAATCACCGCACACACCTGAATAAACAGCGCCGTGGTGGCCGGCATCGCGACGCCCGGCCGGGCTTTCTCAAACAAGGTGGCCGCCGCCAGCGACAATACCGCCAGTAACGGCAAGCTGTAGGCCCACAACCCCGCACCGGCCCATTCGACACTCGCGGCGCTGGCTAGCAGCATGCCGATCACGCACAGCGCCACACCCAGCCATTGCCAGCCACGTGTGCGCTGGCCTGGGACGCTGCCGGCCAGCAGCACGATCGTCAGCGGCAACAGATTGGCAAACAGTGACGCAGTGCCAGGCGTGACGCCAAGTTGAATCGAGGCGGCAATCGGTCCGATGTAGCCACCCATCGCGAATAGCCCAAGCAGTGCCTGATGCCACATGTCTTTTCCGTGCAAACCACGCAAGCCTGCCCAGGCGAACGGCAGCAACAACAATGCCGCCAATACAAAACGCCACAACGAGGCCAGGTATACGCTGCCCTGATCGGCGACGTAGCGATAGCCAATGAACCCGGAACTCCAGCTGACCACCATTGCCATCAGCAGTAAAAAACGAACAGGCATGACGTTCATCGCATGGCACCTGACAGAGGAATGAGTTCGATGATATGAATCAAGCACTGATGCATTCAAACGATACGATCCGCACCACTGATGCAGGAATTCTCAAGCATGGCCGAAGCCCTTGATATCGAACTGTTGCGCACCTTTCAGGCAATCGTGCGCTTCGGGCAATTTCTCGCCGCCGCGAGTTTCCTCAACAAGAGCCCGTCAGCGGTCAGCCTGCATGTGCGGCGTCTGGAAGCGCTGGCGGGCGGGCGCTTGCTGGAGCGCGATAACCAGACGGTCAACCTCACTCCACTGGGTCGACGCTTTGCCCTGCAGAGCGCCGAATTGCTGCGCCACCACGATCAATTGCTGGCGAGTTTCAGCACGCCGCTGGCCAGCGGGCGGGTTCGCCTGGGGATTTCCGAGGAGTATGCCGGCGCGGTACTGGGCTGTACGTTGCCGCACCTGTCGGCAGATTTTCCGCATATCGAGCTGGAAGTCGAAACAGGTGCCAGCGGTCGGTTGAGTGCGCGTCTGGAACGCGGACAACTGGATCTGGCGTTGCTGGTGGTCGTCGCAGACGCGCCGCCATCGACGCGTTGCGTAAGGATGCTGGGCCTGACCCAGCCCGTGTGGGTCGCCGCGCACAATTACACGCAGGATCTCACCCGGCCGGTACCGCTGGCCTTGCACGGCAAGGGTTGTCCCTATCGCAGCGTTGCCGTGGATGCATTGAGCGAGCAGGGACGCCGGTGGCGCGCAGTGATTGTCAGCGCCGGTGCCAGCGCGCTGGAAACAGCCATCGAGGCCGGATTGGCGGTGGGCATTGTTGATCGTGCGCAAGTGCGCCCCGGCATGCGCGTGTTGAGCAGTGAGGAGGGATTACCCGAGTTGCCGCTGCACGAGTTGCGCCTGATGCAGGCACCGGGTGAATTGAGTGAGGCGGGGGAGGTTCTGGTGCGCTTGATCGGTGACGGCTTCGTGTTGTGACGCGTTGAGCGACGGCGGCCTCCGGGCAGGGCCGCCGTCAGTCATTACATCAGTTGATCCGCGGATGCTGCTGCACCAACTCCTTGCGCTTGGCTTCCAGCTCGGCGATTTCGGCGTCGATGTCTTCGATTTTCTGCTCGATGTTGTCGTGGTGCTCCTTGAGCAGTTCCTTGGCTTCCTCAAGATCCGACGCCGCCGGCGCGGCACCGCGCAGCGGTTTGTTGGCGGTCTCTTTCATGGTCACGCCGGTGATCAGGCCGACCACGGCAATCACCATCAGGTAGTAGGCCGGCATGTACAGGTTGTTGGTGCTTTCCACCAGCCAGGCCACGGCGGTCGGGGTCAGGCCGGCAATCAGCACCGAGACGTTGAACGCGGCGGCCAGTGCACTGTAGCGGATGTGCGTGGGGAACATTGCCGGCAGGGTCGAGGCCATGACGCCGATGAAGAAGTTCAGCAACACCGCGAGGATCAGCAAGCCGGAGAAGATCAGGCCGATCTTGCCGCTGTTGATCAGCATGAACGCCGGAATCGCCAGCAGGAACAGACCGATACTGCCGACCACAATGAAAGGTTTGCGGCCGATCTTGTCGCTGATAAAACCAATCGCCGGTTGCACAAACAGCATGCCGACCATGATCGCGATGATGATCAGCACGCCACGGTTTTCGCTGTAGTGCAGGTTGTGCGACAGGTAGCTCGGCATGTAGGTCAGCAGCATGTAATAGGTGACGTTGGTCACCGCTACCACGCCAATGCAGGTCATCAGACTGCGCCAGTGTTTGGTCGCGACTTCCTTGAACGAGACCTTCGGCCCGCCCGCCAGACCTTCACGGTCGCCTTCTTCGAGTTTCTCGACATGCTGTTGAAACGCCGGCGTCTCTTCCAGCGCATGCCGCAGATAGAGGCCGATCATGCCCAGCGGCAGGGCGAGGAAGAACGGCAGACGCCAGCCCCATTCAAGGAATTTCTCTTCGCCGATGATCGTCGAAATCAGCACCACCACACCGGCGCCGAGGACGAAGCCGGCAATCGAGCCGAAGTCCAGCCAACTGCCGAGGAAACCGCGCTTGCGGTCGGGCGCATACTCGGCGACGAAGATCGAGGCGCCGGTGTACTCACCGCCGACCGAGAAGCCCTGAGCCATTTTCGCCAGCAACAGCAGGATCGGCGCCCAGATGCCGATCGACTCATACGACGGTATCAGGCCGATGGCGAAGGTACTCAGCGACATGATCACGATGGTCGCGGCCAGCACTTTCTGCCGCCCGTACTTGTCACCCAGCGCACCGAAGAACAGGCCGCCCAACGGACGGATCAGGAACGGCACCGAGAAGGTCGCCAGCGCTGCAATCATCTGTACGCCAGGATCGGCGCCGGGGAAGAAGATCTTTCCCAGTGCATAGGCGACGAAGCCGTACACCCCGAAGTCGAACCATTCCATGGCGTTGCCCAGTGCGGCGGCGGTGATCGCCTTGCGCATCTTGGCGTCGTCGACAATCGTGATGTCTTTCAATCCGATGGGATTGACCTTGTTTTTCCTTGATTTCATGCGGGTCACTCATAGCTGAACGGATTCGATGCCATTGTTTTGCTGGCATGGGTTCTTTCCGTCAGATACAAGAAGACACGAAAAAATTCACTGCTCAGGGCATTTTTGTCGTTCGCACCCGCCAAGACGCAGCAGAGCCCACCCGGCGGCGATTACGCAAAAGCACAAGACGTCAGGCTGAAAACCCGGATAATGGCCGCCAATTCGTTTTTGCTCTCTGGTAAACCCGCATGGAAATCAAGGTCAACTTTCTCGACAACCTTCGACTTGAAGCCAAGTTCGACGACTTCACGGTGATCGCCGATCAGCCCATTCGCTACAAGGGCGATGGCTCGGCACCGGGGCCGTTCGACTACTTCCTGGCGTCGTCGGCCTTGTGCGCGGCTTATTTCGTGAAGCTGTACTGCGAAACCCGCAACATCCCGACCGAGAATATTCGCCTGTCGCAGAACAACATCGTCGACCCGGAAAACCGCTACAACCAGATCTTCAAGATCCAGGTCGAATTGCCGGCAGACATTTCCGAGAAGGATCGTCTGGGCATCCTGCGTTCGATTGATCGCTGCACGGTGAAGAAAGTCGTGCAGACCGGCCCCGAGTTCGTGATCGAAGAAGTCGAGAACCTCGACGCCGATGCGCAGGCCTTGCTGATGCCGCATTCGACCTCTGAAGCGGGCACCTACATCGCCGGCAAAGATCTGCCGCTGGAGCAGACCATCGCCAACATGTCGGGGATTCTCGCCGATCTGGGGATGAAGATCGAAATCGCCTCGTGGCGCAACATCGTGCCCAACGTCTGGTCTCTGCACATCCGCGATGCGCATTCGCCGATGTGTTTCACCAACGGCAAGGGCGCGACCAAAGAGGGCGCACTGGCCTCGGCACTGGGCGAGTTCATCGAGCGCCTGAACTGCAACTTCTTCTATAACGACCAGTTCTGGGGCGAGGACATCGCCACCGCCGAGTTCGTGCATTACCCGAACGAGCGCTGGTTCAAACCGGGTCCGAAAGACGAGCTGCCGCCAGAGATTCTCGACCCATACTGCCTGGACATTTACAACCGCGACGGCGAGCTCAAAGGCTCGCATCTGTACGACACCAACTCCGGCAACACCCAGCGCGGCATCTGCTCGCTGCCGTTCGTGCGCCAGTCGGATGGCGAGGTGGTGTACTTCCCGTCGAACCTGATCGAAAACCTGTTCCTGAGCAACGGCATGAGCGCTGGCAACACCCTGGCTGAAGCCCAGGTGCAATGTCTGTCGGAGATCTTCGAGCGCGCGGTCAAACGCGAAATTCTCGAAGGCGAGATGGCTTTGCCCGACGTGCCGCAGGAAGTGCTGGAGAAGTACCCAAGCATTCTCGCCGGGATCAAAGGCCTGGAAGAGCAGGGCTTCCCGGTGCTGGTCAAGGACGCGTCGCTGGGCGGTGAATTCCCGGTGATGTGCGTGACCCTGATGAACCCGCGCACTGGCGGCGTGTTCGCCTCGTTCGGCGCGCACCCAAGCCTGGAAGTGGCGCTGGAACGCAGCCTGACCGAACTGCTGCAGGGCCGCAGTTTCGAAGGCTTGAACGATCTGCCGCAGCCGACTTTCTCGGGCCAGGCCGTGACCGAACCGAACAACTTCGTCGAGCACTTTATCGACTCCAGCGGGGTGGTGTCGTGGCGCTTCTTCAGCGCCAAGTCTGACTTCGAATTCGTCGAATGGGACTTCTCAGGTCAAGGCGAAAACTCCAACGCCGAAGAAGCCGCAACCCTGTTCGGCATCCTTGAAGACATGGGCAAAGAAGCCTACATGGCGGTCTACGACGACCTCGGCGCCAATGCCTGCCGGATCCTGGTGCCGGACTACTCGGAAATCTATCCGGTGGACGACCTGATCTGGGACAACACCAACAAGGCCCTGCAATTCCGCGCCGACATCCTCAATCTGCACAGCCTGAGCAAGGTCGGTCTGCGCAACCTGGCCCAGGGCCTGGAAAACAGCGAGCTGGATGATTACACCGACATCACCACGCTGATCGGCATCGAGTTCGACGACAACACGCCGTGGGGCAAGCTGACCATTCTGGAACTGCGCCTGCTGATCTACCTCGCCCTGCAGAAATTCGAGCAGGCCAAGGATCTGGTCGAAGCCTTCCTGCAATACAACGACAACACCGTCGAGCGCGGCTTGTTCTATCAGGCGGTGAACGTGTGTCTGGAAATGGAGCTGGACGAAGACCTGGAACTCGCCGACTACGAGGCCAACTTCCGCCGCATGTTCGGTGACGAGCGCATGGACGCGGCGATTGGTTCGGTCAACGGCAGTGTGCGTTTCTACGGTCTGACCCCGACCAGCATGAAACTCGAAGGGCTGGATCGTCACCTGCGTCTGATCGACAGTTATAAAAAGCTGCACACCGCGCGGGCTAATGCGGCGGCGTTGAAGCGCTAATAGCAGACGGTCACTTCTGCTGAGTAAACCTGTAGTGAGGGGTTTCATCCCCGATGGCGCGTGAAGCGGGCCCGGCTTCTTCAACCAATAAAGAAGCGGGCCTGCTACGCAGTCCATCGGGGATAAATCCCCTCACCACAAGTGAGTATTGTGGGGACATGGAGTCGGCAAAATGACTCTCACGAATACTGCTGTGTACTTGAGCGCGAACGCCATGAACCGCATGGATCAGGACGGCACACTGGACGCCAATCCCGTCTCCGCCGCAAAACCTGCGGGAACCCGCCGCTAATTCTGAGTCCACTGCACAACCCCATGTGGGAGCGAGCCTGCTCGCGAAGAGGGCGTGTCAGTCGCCATCGCTTTGGCTGACAGATCGCATTCGCGAGCAGGCTCGCTCCCACATTGGATTTCTGGCAGCCGCCAATCCTGAGTCCACCCAATAACCCTGTGGGAGCTGGCTTGCCAGCGATAGGGCCGTTTCAGCCAACATCATTATCGGTGCCGTCAGCGCTTGCACTGCGCCTGCACCACCTGGCAAGTGTTCGGCGTCCCTCCGGAGCGGCTCGCATAACGCATGCAGTTATTCATCGACTTCTTGCGCGCCATGCTCAAAGTATCGCCCCAGGCCAGACCCCCTTCGCCGGAAGTGGGCACGGCTTTGGCGTAGCAGTTCGAGCCGTTGGTGGCGTAGCGCTTGCTCGAACAGCCGACTGTCAGCGCCAGGGTGGTGGCGAGCAGGGTAAGTAGCACCCAGGACGAGCATTGGCGTGCGGTGATTGTGGTCATCTGGGTTCCTCGTTGGGTCATGCGCATCAATTGCCTCGCCCACAGGCGTTGGGCATTATCCAGCAATCGACATAAGGAAGCGTCCCCAATGCGTGCACCCACACTACACCTGATGTGCGGCAAGATCGCCTCGGGCAAATCGACACTGGCCAAATCACTGACTGAGGAGCACCGCGCGCTGGTGCTCAGTGAGGATCAGTGGCTGTCGCGGCTGTATCCGGAGCAGATCCAATCCGTGGCGGATTACCTTCGATGTGCGCGGCAGATTCGCGGCGTGCTGGGGCCGTTGGTGATCGATGTGCTTAGCGCGGGGGTGAGTGTGGTGCTGGATTTTCCGGCCAATACCGTGGCGGATCGGCAGTGGCTGCGAGGGCTGGCGGATACTGCAAAAGTGCCGCATTGCCTGCACTATCTCGCGGTGGATGACGATACTTGCCGCGTCCGGCTACATGCACGCAATGCGCTGGCCGAACATGAGTTTGCGGCGTCGGATGCGGAGTTTGATTTGATCTCCAGCTACTTTCAGGTGCCGGAAGTGGGCGAGGGGCTGGAGATCGTCATGCACGGAAATCGCTAGCAGGCTAGCTCCCACTTTGGATCTCTGGCAGCCGCCAACCCTGAGCTCAACGCAAAAAACTGTGGGAGCTGGCTTGCCAGCGATGGGGCCGTGTCAGTGGCCATCACTTTGGCAGGCTCGCCCCAATCGCCAGCAGGCTAGCTCCCACAATGATATCCACCGCCTGATCCACGCTGACATTCGCGGTGTCGAGGCACAGAATCGGCTGCGTCCAGGCCTCATATTCGTGATTCACAACAGAAAACCAACATCGGTGATGTCAGCCCCGTGATGTCTGATTGCCGCTGCTCAACCCGACGACGATGCTCACGTCGATCCGAGCAAATCACTTCGATGTTGAGCAACGGCGCTCCCGAGCGAGCCGCGATGTCGGCCCACGTCGCGTGCAGAAGTGGATGAAGAACTTGACCTACAACGCCCACATCCGAACCAGGGCAAATTGCAGATCCACAGTGACGCATGTCCGGCCATCCACCCATTCATCTTCGCGAAGGCGCCGTCCGGTATTGGTTTCGCGCTCGCCTTTGGCGATGACCAGGACGAACAGGCGGGTCGGACACTCGAAAGAGCGCAACCGGTCAACATCGGCCCGCACCGACCAATCGCCTTCCAGGCACTTGGCCTGCGAGACATCGCCCAGGCATTTGATTTCGGCGACCATCCTCGGCGCGCCGTTGTCGTCCAATGAGTACAGGTCCGCTTTGCGTCGGTCGCCTATCGGCAGATCCGTCCAGATCTCGATCTCATCTTCGAACCAGGCTTGCAGACTGATCTGGGCTTGAATCCAATGCTCGCGGCAACTGTTGAGTTGCAGCACTTGCTCAAGATTCTTCTCCATGCCTTGAAAGGCGCGCTCGAACAAACCGAGCCATTGAGTGGTGTCCATTTCACATTTCCTGTGTCAGTCCATTTGGGGGAGGGATTATGGACGGAATCGCCTTCAACCGAAAACTCCACATTCATCACCGAACCCTGTAGGAGTGAGCCTGCTCGCGATAGCGGTATATCGCTGACATTTGCGTTGTCTGACACACCGCTGTCGCGAGCAGGCTCACTCCTACAGTGGCTCTCCGGCAGATACGGACAAAAAACGCAGCCCACGGCCCGATCGCGCAGCCATTTCCTTGCGCAGTCGTTCTGTCATATTCGGTATCAGTTGATTGCAGATAGTAGCCAGCCCAACGCTAATTCCAATGAGGCTGCACTGTGTTTCAACGTCTTGTGTGTTCGCTGTCCGTTCTGAGCCTGTCCATCGCTGCTGCCCACGCCGCCGAGCCTGTGGTGCTCGACACGCCGCGCCTGCAAAGCATCGACAACTTCCGTGATGTCGCCGGCCTGACTACTGCGTATTCCACCGCCCACGACGGCACCATGCGTAGCGGCGTGTTTTACCGCTCCAACGCGATCACGCCGTCGGCAACGGATCTGGCGACCCTCAACATCCTCGGCATCAAAGCCGTCTACGACCTGCGCACGCCGAGCGAAATCGCCGGCACGCCGGATACGATGCTGAGCGGTGCGACCTACCAGAACATCGACATTATCGGCAGCACTACCTCGGGCGCGAACATCACCAGCGTGTCGTTCAAAAGCGCCGCCGACGCCATCGCCATGATGGAGCAGACCAACCGCGCCTTCGTCAGCGACGCGGGGATGCGCGATCAGTTCGGCAAGCTGTTCAACGAACTGGCTACCACCGACGGCGCACAATTGTTCCATTGCACCGCCGGCAAGGACCGCACCGGCTGGACCGCCGCCGTGCTGCAGAGCATCGCCGGGGTCGATAACGCGACCATCATGGCCAACTACCTGGCGACCAACGATTACACCGCCGCCCGCGTCGCCGCGACTCTTAAAGCAATGCCGCCAAGCATGGCTTCGGTGTACGCGCCGCTGCTGGGGGTGCAGGCCAGTTACCTCCAGGCCGGTCTGGATGAGGTCACCGCCGAATACGGCAGCATGGACAACTACCTCAAACAAGGCCTCGGCCTGTCCCAGGAAACCATCTACGTGTTGCGCGGCAAACTGGTCGAGTACAACAGCCTGCCGGGTCAGGCCGGATTGATCGGCAACGCCGCTGCCGGTGCCGAATTGTTGCGCGAGTTGCAGAACACCAGCCTGTCCGGCACCTACAGCGCCTACAACTACTACCTGCAATCGGCGATTGATGCTGGCACCCTCGACGGTGTCGAGTCCCAGGTCGGCGGCCAGGTTCACGCCGATGCCGCCAGTTACCTGCTGCGCCAGAATGCAATGATCGAGCAAGCCGCCGCGCCCTATGCCAGTGGCTCCGATCTGAAAGTCGGCCAATACCGTTTGTGGATCACCGCGCTGGCTGGTTACCTCGGCACCGACGGCTCGTCCCACGCCGAAAGCAGCAACGAACACAGCCAGGGCCTGATGGTCGGCCTCACCCAGCGCTTCTCCGAACAACTCAGCGCGCGCGGCGGCTTCGGCTACAGCAAAGGCACCGTCGGCGGCGCGGGTGGCGAGGCCGATACCGACTTCACCTTCTTCAACCTCGGCGCGCGCTACGGCTTCACCAGCCTGGAACGCGGGCTGTTCGTCGACGCCAACGCCAGCGCCGGCTACGTCGATTACGACAGCAAACGCGAACTGGGCGGCGGTCTCGGCGAGGCCAAGGGCGACACTCACGGCAACCTCACCGGCGCGACGTTGGCGCTGGGTTACCGCGCACCGGTCAACGGCATGATCCTCGAACCGAGCCTCGGCGTGCGCATCAGCCACCTCGACCTTAAAGGCTTCAAAGAGAAGGGCAGCGAACTGGCACTCGACGTCGACGACAACACCGCCACCCGCCGCAGTGCCGTCGCCAACCTCAACGTGGCGTTTGCCCCGGTGGCGATGGGCGCCTGGCAACTGGTGCCGGGCGTAGAAGTCGGCTACGAACGCACCCTGGGCAGCAACGACGTCAACAGCCAGGGCCACCTGCTGGGCCTCGACATCGAACAACGCGCCGCCTTCGACAACCGCGACCAGTTCAGCGGCGGCGTCAACCTGATGGCCAGCCTCGGCGCGGTCAGCGTCGGCGCAGAAGTCGGTGCCAGCGGTGGTGGTGACAGCCACGGTTTCAGCGGCAGTCTGAAGGCCAGTTACGCGTTCTAAAGCAGGGGCAACAGCGCAAGGTCAAGGACGACCACCATTGACAAAGCACCAGCAAAATATGGTGGAGCAGGGAACGCCCAACCCTGAGTCATCGCAAAAACCTGTTGGAGCGGGCTTGCTCGCGAAGAGGCCGTGTCAGTCACGATCACCTCGCTTGACCCACCGCATTCGCGAGCAAGCCCGCTCCCACATTTGGATCCCCGCCAGCCGTCAATCCTGAGTCCGCCACATAACCCCATGGCACCGACCAGCCGCCAATCTTGAGTCCACCAACTAACCCTGTGGGAGCGGGCTTGCTCGCGAAGGCGTCATGACAGCCAACATCACCATCAACTGACCCACCGCATTCGCGAGCAAGCCCGCTCCCACATTTGGATCCCGGCCAGCCGCCAACCCTGAGCCCAGCACATAACCCCACGGCACCGACCAGCCGCCGATCTTGAGTCCACCAATTAACCCTGTGGGAGCGGGCTTGCTCGCGAAGGCGTCATGACAGCCAACATCACCATCAACTGACCCGCCGCATTCGCGAGCAAGCCCGCTCCCACATTTGGATCCCCGCCAGCCGCCAACCCTGAGCCCAGCACATAACCCCACGGCACCGACCAGCCGCAATCTTGAGTCCACCAACTAACCCTGTGGGAGCGGGCTTGCTCGCGAAGGCGTCATGTCAGCCAACATCACCATCAACTGATCCAGCGCATTCGCGAGCAAGCCCGCTCCCACATTTGGATCCCCGCCAGCCGTCAATCCTGAGTCCGCCACATAACCCCATGGCACCGACCAGCCGCCGATCTTGAGTCCACCAACTAACCCTGTGGGAGCGGGCTTGCTCGCGAAGGCGCCATGTCAGCCAACATCACCATCAACTGACCCACCGCATTCGCGAGCAAGCCCGCTCCCACATTTTGATCCCCGCCAGCCGTCAATCCTGAGTCCGCCACATAACCCCATGGCACCGACCAGCCGCCGATCTTGAGTCCACCAACTAACCCTGTGGGAGCGGGCTTGCTCGCGAAGGCGTCATGTCAGCCAACATCACCATCAACTGACCCACCAGCATTCCCGCCGATAAACCAATCAACCCCGCCCCCTCAACTGCGCCGGACTCACCCCATACGCCTGCTGAAAATACTGACAAAACCGCCCGACATTACTGAAGCCAAAACGCAACGCCACCTCCGTCACCGACACCGAATGCCGCTGGCCCAGTGCCTCGAAAGCCCGCTCCAGCCGCACCTGCCGCTGATACGCCACAATCGACGTCCCGACAAACCGCCGAAACCCATCTTGCAACGCGCGCTGACTGACATTGCTCAACCGCGCCAACTCAACCCCACTCACCAATTGCTCCGGATGCGCCTGAATAAACTCCACCGCCAACTTCACATGCCGCGGCGCGACCCTCGGCGCGGGCTGGCGCAACGCCTCGGTAAAATTGTGCGGCCACGCCTCCAGCACCGCATCGATCAACATCTCGCGCAACCGCGACGGCATCAGCGTGCCGCTATTGAGCAACAGATCAAACTCCGTCCCCGTCGCCAGATCAATCAACGCCTTGATTCCAGCAAACGCCGCCGTGTGCAGATCCACCACCGGCTCAAACACAATCTTCTGCACAATCGGCCGCCCCAACAACGCCGCCAACCGCTCAGTCAGTTGCCCCCGATTCACCGAAATCCCGTGCTGCGCATGATTGTCGAGAAACCGCATCGAACGGATATCCGCCTTATCAATCGCCAACCCCACCTGCGCCACACCGACGGACTCGGTACGGTGGTTGAACACAATCTTGCCCGCCGTGGGAATCACGAAAGTTATCTCGTCCTGCGGGTCGGGGAAGGTCACGGTGAAATCGCCGTGGTAATGCATGCGACGGAAACTGACGCCATCGTGCCTGCCGTAAACGCCGCCGATAATGATGTTGGAGGGGATCGGCGGGGTGTCGGCGTAGCGATTGCCGAAGAGCCGGGAGAAGAGGGCGCCGAAGTCTTCGGAGTGGAGGTTTTCGGAGCGGAGGATGATTTTTTGGCGGGGGTTTGGGGACACCTTGAGGGCACCTTTGGTTGGGGCTCTTGGATAGGGGGATTGCTAGTCGCAGGGGAGGTTAGCAGCTTGGGGTGACAGGTCTGTGACGGGAATTGAGTCGAGGGAGGGGCCGCATGCTGATGCTGCTTCGTTCGCAACTTGGCCGTGGTCTAAAAAACTATTCAGGGCGCTCATGGAATTCAGCAAAAATATCCGCCATGAAATCCATGAAAACGATGGCTCGCTGAGGCAGCAGCCGATTAGCCAGGTAGACAATTTGGATCGGGACGGGGGGCGCCACGTATTCGTTAAGCAGCAATTGAAGATTGCCACTTCTCAGCCCTTCCTCATAAAGCCATTGCGGCCCCTGCGCGATGCCCAACCCTGCATTGACGTACTCACGGATCGCCTCAGGCGAGTTGACACGCAGTCGTCCGGAGATCGGGACATCCGTATCCTTGAACCGCCAGTTGGTTCCAGTGGATAGAAGGGTATAAATGAGGCAGTCGTGTTTCTTCAGGTCATCAGGCGAAGAGGGAGTGCCACGTTTTTCCAAATACGCACGGCTGGCAACGCACACACGCTCGAACCAAGCCAGTGGCCGGGCTCGCATTGCACTGTCCTCCAGGTGACCGATACGAATCGCGAATTCTACCCCCTCGTCGACCAAATTGACGTAGCGATCATTGATTTGAAGATCGAGCGACAGTTCGGGGTAGCGGCTTAGAAAACTCGCGACGTGCGGTACGATGAAGGTGTGAGCCAATGCGGTCGGGCAAGCGACGCGCAGCAACCCGGACGGCGCTACGTTTCCTCTCAGTGAGGACTCGGACTGTTCCACTGAGTCCAGGATACGCCGCGCATCTGCGTAGTACCGTTCACCCTCGGGCGTGAGCATCAGCTTTCGTGTGGATCGGTGAAGCAGCCTGGTTTGCAAATGGTCTTCAAGCGCAGCGACGTAACGACTGACGCTCGGCTGCCCTAGTCCCAGATCACGCCCCGCAGCAGAAAAACTGCCTGTCTCGACAGCGCGCACAAAACAGCTCATCAGTAACAACCGGTCCATCATACCCCAATTCATGCGGATTTCGCATGAGATCTATTCTATTTGCCCATCTTATCAGTGCACTGGCATGAATACATAGTTGCTCTCAGAGGGCCAGTCGTCCATTTGGCGGCCCAAAAAGAGAGGAAATTCAGATGTCCCGTTTACAAGGCAAGCGTACCCTGATCACTGGCGGTACAAGCGGCATCGGTCTAGAGACCGCGAAGCAATTTCTCGCCGAAGGCGCACGTGTGATCGTCACCGGTGTCAATCCTGAGTCCATGGCAAATGCTCAAGCAATTTTAGGTAGCGAAGTCCTGGTGTTGCGCGCCGACTCAGCTAGCGTCGCAGCCCAGAAGGAGCTGGCGCAGGCCGTTCAGTCTCATTACGGGCAGTTGGACGTTGCCTTCCTCAATGCTGGCGTATCCGTCTGGAGGCCAATCGAAGACTGGAACGAGGAGATGTTTGATCGCTCCTTCGACATCAATGTCAAAGGCCCTTACTTCCTTCTGCAAGCACTGCTGCCGACTTTCTCTAATCCTGCGTCGGTGGTTCTTAACACCTCGATCAGTGCACATCTGGGCGCCGCGAACTCATCCGTTTACGCCGCAACCAAGGCTGCCTTCCTGAATATGTCGAAAACGCTCTCTGGCGAGCTTCTACCGCGTGGTGTTCGAGTCAATGCGGTCAGCCCTGGTCCGATCGACACGCCGCTGTACGACAAGGCGGGTATACCCGATGCCTACCGCGAGCAGGTCAATAAGGAGATTGTCGCGACTATCCCATTTGGCCGTTTTGGCACGCCTGAAGAAGTAGCCAAGGCGGTGCTGTACCTCGCGTCGGACGAGTCTCGCTGGACGGTGGGAACGGAAATTATTGTTGATGGTGGTCGCGCGCTTTAACGAAATAGGCGCGTCTTCGAGTCTGTACATCCCCGCTTCCTGCCCGGAAGCGGGAGTTGTCGCAATGACAGTGTTGATGTCCATTAGGCAATACCCTCCGTGGCACCAGGCTAGCTAGCGGCCACAGAGGCCTTACGAGTTACTGCATCGGCACAACATTATCCAACGCCTGATTCACCGCCAGTTCCCCCAGCATCACCACCTGCGCAATGCCCAGCAGCGTCTTGCGAATCGGCCCCTCTACCAGCGCAGCCACATCCCCCAACATCACCGTCGCCGAACCCAGCGATTCACTGGCGTTCGCCAGCAGTTCCTCGGTGGCGATTTTGGGGTTGGCGAGGAACATGGCGTTGGGTGTGTAGGGCGTGGCCATGATTTGGCTGGCGGGATTCAGGTAGTGATCGAGGGCGCGTTCGGCGGCTTCGCTGAGTTTTCGGGAATCGGGGGATTCGTAGGGGGAGACCGTTTCGGTTTCGGGCGGGTTTGGTGTGACTTTGAACATAGTGACGCTCCATATGTGGCTAAGGGAACCATCACATTCGCTACCAAACGAGGGTGGTGGCCATTACGAAGGTTGGTAGACCGGACACATGGAAAACCGGCGCGCTCGAAAGCGCCCTGCGCATGGCCACCATAAAACACAGGCGCCAGAAGGCATCTGCGTAAGGTGACGTTTTGCGCCATGTGTGAAACCGGGCTACCAAACCCGATCGCTGCTTTTCAGCGACCGACCCACGATAGAACCCGCACCCTGGGCGCACAAGCCGGCGGATTCTGGCGTAGTCGTAGGCAATGGCGCAAGGCGTTGTAGCCTCGGGGGCGTAACACCGGGTGTCGTATAAACAACACTGTTTAAACGCTTCATCGCGCGCCGTTGCCAGGGTCGCCCTCGGCGAGCAGTTGTCTCATGTATTCGCGTTCGGTTGCGCCGGCCAGGACGCTGATGGTGATGGCTTCGAGCACGGTGATGTGTTGTTCGTTGACGACACTGACTTCGGCGGCGCGTTGTCTCGGGGTTTGCATGGGGGCCTCGCTGCTTATGCGCGGGATGTGTTCAGAGCGTTTGAGCAGGGGGCTTCGCCGGATGATTTTTCGCGTGAGGATTATGAGCGGTCGTGGGTGGAGCGTTTTGCTGTGGAGAGTTTGAATTCGCTGGGGCGTGCGGGGCTTGGGCTGGAGTGAGGGGAGCGCATCTTCGCTCGGCGGACGCCGGGCGAAGATGCTTTGGGCCATCGCGATCAGTAATCCCAGATTGCCGGAATCCAGCGGAATGCTTCGCCGTTGACGGAGACACGGCCAACCGAAGGGAAGGGCAGGTGCGTGGCGACAAACAGTTCGCCGCTGGCGGCGGCTTCCTGCAGCAGCCGTACGCGCACGCGCACCGCTTCTTCGGGGTCGTGCTCGAAGCCGTTGTGCCAGTCCGGGTGGTCGAAGGCTACCGGGAACAGGGCGTCGCCGGCAAAGGTAAGGCGTTCGGCGCCGGACGTCACGTAGATCACGCAATGACCCGGGGTGTGGCCGCCGGTGAGCCTGGCGACCACGCCCGGCGCCACTTGGTATTGGTCTTCGAAGATCCGCAGCTTGCTCTGGTACTGGTCGATGAACGCGTTGGCGGTGGAGCGCAAGACGTCCGGGACCGGCGCGGGCATGTCGGTATAGGTGAAGTCCGGCGAGGTCCAGAAGTCGACTTCGGTGGCGGTGACGTGGATACGCACATCGTCGCGCAGACGGGTTTTCACCGCATCGACGAGCAGGCCGCCGATGTGGTCCATGTGCATGTGGGTGATCACGATATCGGTGACATCCGCGAGGTCGATCCCGGCCGCCGCGAGGCGTTTGGGAAACTGCCCGGCGCGCGGGAAGCCGGGGAACTGGCCGCCGAGGCCGGCGTCGACGAGGATGACCTGCTCGCCGCTGCGCACCACCAGCACGTTGAGTGCCCAGTCGAACGCGTCGGGGCCCAGGTACATCTCTTTGAACCACGCGGCGCGGTCGGCGGGATCGGCGTTGGTCGACATGGTCTGGGTCGGCAGCGGCAGCACGCCGTCGCTGATGACCATGACGTCGATGTCACCGAGGCGCAGTGCATAGCGCGACGGCACCAGTTCTTCGGTCGGGGTTTGCAGGGTTGCGTTGTTGGCGGTGAAGGAATCCAGAGGCAAGGTCATGGTGTTCTCCTTTTTATCAGGCAAGGTAATCCGGGGGGCGATCAGGCCACCGGGATCATCGGGTCGGCAGCGGCGAGGGCGGTGCGCCGGTCAGCGGCTGGCGGGTAGATCCACACGCTGTTGATTTGCGTCTTCAGTTCCTTGGCTTCGGCTCGCACCAGTTTCAGTTGGCGATCCCAACCTTCGGTGTACACCGCGCCCCAGGCACCCAGATCCAGGCAGGTCACGTACTTGGGCTGACGGTAAGTGGTTGGCGCCACACCGAGCAGATCGGCGACGGCATTGTTGCCGGCATGCCGACCGAGGCTGATGGCGTGCTGGCAGGACATGACCGAGAAGTTGCCGACGTCGTCGGTGGCGGCGCGGGCGACATCGCCGGCCGCGAATACGTGATCGAGACCTTGTACTTTGAGGTTGCCATCGACGTGCAGACGCCCTTGGCCATCGCGCTCGGCGTCGAGTTGTTCGGTCAGCGGGCTGGCGCGGAAACCCACGGTCCAGATCACGGTGTTGCTTTCGATGTAGCGACCGTCAGCGAGTGTGACGCCGTTGGCATCCACGGCGGCGACCGTCGCGTCGACGATCCATTCGATGCCCAGGTCTTTTGACGCCTCGATGATGGACGGACGAATACCGTCGCCCATGGTTGCGGCGATGTCTTTGCTGCGATCAACGATGATCACCCGAACGTCTTGCTCCGTACCAAGAATGGCACGCAGACGGCTGGGCATTTCGGTCGCGGTTTCGATACCGGTGAAGCCCCCACCGGCGATTACCACGGTGTTACGCGCAGCGCTGACAGGTTGCTTGGCCAGCGAGTGGAGGTGGCGCTCGAGGCGGTCCGCCGATTCGATCTGGTCGACGTCGAACGCATGCTCTTTCAGGCCGGGGACCGGTGGACGGGCCAGTTGGCTGCCGCTGGCCAGCACCAGGCGATCATACGTCAGTTCACCGGGGCGGCCGGCCTTATCGCGATACCCGACACGCCGCGCCTGGCTGTCGACGCTTTCGGCGCTGCCTTTGACGAAGCGCACGCCCACGGCATCGAGCAGCGCATCCAGCGGCGCGTACATGCTCTGAACATCGGGCTCGTAGAAGCGCGGACGAACGCGCAGTTCGGCTTGCGGTGCGAGCAGTGTGATCTGCACATCGTGGCGGTCATGCATATCCAGCAAGCGCGCGGCGCTCAACGTGCTCCACAGCCCGCCGAACCCTGCACCGATCACCAATAATTGCTGTTTCATAATGTGCTCCCTGACGCAGATGGATGGATAAACCGAGTCGTGATTGCGACTCTGGCGTGACGATCACCGGCCGCCGCAAACTGCTTGCCGTACTGCATGGCGCTTAATCGCCCGCTGTCGAAAGCAATGCTATGGCGCAGAAGCTGCGGGCGCAGTTGTCCATCGGTGTGTGCGGGTTACGCATGGGTCGAAGGGGGTTATACGAAGGTATCGGGCAGGTACGCCAAACTGTAGGAGCAGCCGAGGGCTGCGATCTTTTGATCTTGTTTTTAAAGATCAAAGTCAAAAGATCGCAGCCTTCGGCAGCTCCTACAGGGGAGGTGTACGGTGCAGGGCGATGTCAATGTGCCTGAGCAGGTCTTCGGCGCGGAAGGGTTTGGTCAGGCAGGCGATGACGCCGGGGGGGGAATTCTTCATTTCATCGGGACGGGCGGTGACAAAAATCACCGGAATGCGCCAGCCTTGTGCGCATAACGTTTCGTGCAATTGGAGGCCATTCATGCCTGGCATCTGGATATCGGAAATCAGACAGTGCGTCTGCGCCGGACCTTCCGACTCAAGGAAAGCCTGACCTCCCGAATAGCCAAGCACTTGATAATCACTGGCGCGCAACAGGCTTTCCAGCGCACGGCGAATGGCCTCGTCGTCGTCAACCACGGCAATGACAACTTTATGCTGCATAGGGCTCCCTGGCCGGATGGGCACGCATGGCGACTCCTGTCGTTCTTGCACCATACGCCGTCGGCAGCGGCGCAAAACTATACCTAGGTATAGCGCGGCCAGCCCCTTTGCCAGTCAGTGCTGACGGCGTCAGCCTTCGCGGCTGAAGCGGCTGCGATAGTCACGCGGTGAAATCGACAGATGACGCTGGAAGCAGGTGCGCAAACGCTCTTCGTCGCCGAAGCCACTGAGACGCGCGACTTGGTCGATGTTGTGCGTCGAGGTCTCCAGCAAACGCCTGGCTGCTTCGAGGCGAAACAGCTCGATGGCCCTGGAGGGCGTGTGACCGGTGCTCTGTTTGTAGACCCGGGTGAAATTGCGCAGGCTCATTTTGGCCTGTTCGGCGAGGCGTTCCACCGTCAGTTTCGGATCGCTTGAGTGATCCATCAGCCACAGGTGCAGCGAATCGAACTGCGGGCTGCCGTGTATCTGCGATTGCAGCAAGGTGCTGTATTGCGCCTGACCACCGGGACGCTTGAGGTACACCACCAATTCGCGGGCTACCTGCAACGCCACTTCACGGCCACAATCTGCCTCGACCAGCGCCAGAGACAGATCGATTCCTGCCGTGACCCCGGCCGATGTCCAGACCGCGCCCTGTTGAATGAAGATCGCATCGGCATCCACCTCGACCGCCGCAAAGCGCTCGCGCAACGTGTCGCACATGGCCCAGTGCGTGGCGGCGCGGCGACCGTCGAGCAAACCGGCCTGAGCCAGCAGAAAGGCGCCGCTGCACACCGAAACCACACGTCGCGCGGCCTGGCTTTCATGCCGTAGCCACGCGGTGAGTCCGGCGTGATCGTCGAGGGTCTGGCAAATATCGGGCGCGCCGGGCACGACCAGGGTGTCCAGCGCGGCCATGTCGAGCTGGCGCAGCGCCCGGGTGTCCACGGCCAGGCCTTCGATGGTGTTGACCAGGCCGCCTTCAAGGCTGGCGGTGTGCAGTTGATAACCGGGTTGGCCGCGTTCGGCCAAGGCTTTGCTCGCCGCCCAGAACACGGTTTGCGCGCCACTGAGGTCGAGCAGACTCATTCGCGGATAGGCAATAAACACCACGTCGCGCGGCTCGGATTTGGGCCGGGTGAGGGTTTGCAGAGAAACGCTGGACATGGAAATCGGGCCTGTTCAAACGGTGGCAGAGGGGCGGCGGCGTGGCCGATTTTCAGGGGTTTCTGGCCTGTCGGCAATGCGTTACGGCTGCTAGCCTGTTGCGCGACCGTTTGGCTGGCCTCTGGCTGCGTTCGCCATCATGGACTAGATTTATTCACCTGCACATCGCACGCGTTGCGATCTCGCCGAGGACTCACGATGACCCTGTGGTCGCATTCCAGCCCCAGCACAACACCGCCCGCGTTGGGGGAGCCGGTGGTTTATGTGGTCGACGACGACGCGTCCATGCGTCAGGCCCTCGACGGTTTGCTGCGCTCGATCGGGCTGCAGGTGCAGACGTTCGAAACCTCCCGGGACTTCCTCACGTCGGCCAGACGTGATGCCCCCGGCTGCTTGGTGCTCGATGTGCGTTTGCGCGGCGAAAGCGGCTTGATCGTTCAGGAACAGATGGAGAAAAACGGTCTGCGCATTCCCGTGGTGTTTATGACCGGCCACGGCGACATTGCCATGACAGTCAAGGCGATGAAGGCCGGGGCGGTGGATTTTCTGGCCAAGCCTTTTCGTGATCAGGACATGCTCGACGCCGTGGCCAGCGCGTTGGCCCGTGACAGTGCGCGACTGATCGCCGAACAATCCGGCGCAGCCCTGCGCCTGGCCTACGAGACACTGACGGTGCGTGAGCGCGAGGTGCTCGGTTTCGTCATCAGCGGGCTGATGAACAAGCAGATTGCCGCTCAACTCAACCTCAGCGAAGTGACGGTTAAAGTCCATCGCGGCCAGGTCATGAGGAAACTTGCCGTACGTTCGGTGGCCGATCTGGTGCGTATCGCCGAGGCGTTGGGCATCGAGCCGGTGCGGCGCTCCAGTTGAGCTGAATACGCGGGGGAGATTCACCGCGTGGCAAAAACCCTTTGACGGTGTCGACCCGTATGGCCAGCAAACAGCAGATTTTGTGGAGTGACGGCGAGCGGGTGTTTTCCCGTGGGCGCGGTAAGGGTGAGGGCAGTCCCAGTGTGCTGGTGATGCGCCCGACTTTTGATCAGCCGTTGCCTGCAACTCTCGACCGATTGGCACACGAATACAGCCTCAGGGATTATCTCGGCGATCAATGGGCGTTGTCGCCGCAAACCCTGGAGCGTGCCGGCGGGACAACGCGCCTGGTGTTCGACGACCCCGGCGGCGAGCCGCTGTCACGCTTGCTGGTCGCACCGCTGGACACGGAAACCTGCCTGTTGCACGCGATCAACATCGCCGTCGCGCTCGGCCATGTGCATCAGTGCGGGCTGGTGCACAAGGATCTCAAGCCGCAGCATATTCTGGTCAATTGCCACGACGGGCAGGCTCGTCTGACTGGCTTCGGTCTGGCCTCGCGTCTGCCGCGCGAACGTCAGGCGCCTGCGCCGCCGGAAACCATCGCCGGCACGCTGGCCTACATGGCGCCCGAACAGACCGGGCGAATGAATCGCTCGATCGACTCACGCAGCGATTTGTATGCCTTCGGCGTGACCTTGTATCAGATGCTCACCGGCTCGTTGCCGTTCAGCGCCAATGACCCTATGGAGTGGGTGCATTGCCACATCGCACGGCTGCCGATGCCTGCGTGTGAACGGGTCGCCACGGTACCGGTGATGCTCTCGCGTGTGGTGATGAAGCTGCTCGCCAAGACGGCCGAAGCGCGCTATCAAACGGCCGCCGGCGTCGAACATGATCTGCGCCGTTGTCTGGACGAGTGGCGGCGGACCCGGCAGATCCAGGTGTTCACGCTGAACGAGCAGGGCGCGATCGACCGCTTGTTGATCCCGGAGAAGCTCTACGGGCGTGAGCGCGAAGTGCAAACGCTGGTCGACGCCTTTGCCCACGTGGTAAAGACTTCTTCGCCGAGGCTGGTGCTGGTGTCGGGTTATTCGGGCATCGGCAAGTCCTCGGTGGTCAGTGAATTGCACAAGGTATTGGTGCCGTCGCGGGGGTTGTTCGCTGCCGGCAAGTTCGATCAATACCAGCGTGACATTCCCTATGCGACGCTGGTTCAGGCTTTTCAGGGACTGGTGCGCACGTTGTTGGGCAAGCGGCGTGAGGTGCTCGCTGACTGGCGAGCGGCGTTGTTGCAGGCACTTTCACCGAACGCGCGGCTGATGACCGAGCTGATCCCGGAACTCAAACTGATCATTGGCGAACCGCCACCGGTGCCGGATCTTGAGCCGCAGCAAGCGCAGCAGCGTTTCATGGCGGTGTTGCAACGTTTCATCGGCGTGTTCGCCCGGCCCGAGCACCCGCTGGCGCTGTTCCTTGATGACCTGCAATGGCTGGATGCGGCGACGCTCGATCTGCTGGAGGATCTGTTGACCCGCTCGGAGCTGGGGCACTTGTTGCTGGTGGGGGCTTACCGCGATAACGAGGTCGATGCCGATCACCCGCTCAATGGCAAGCTCCAGGCCATGCGCACTGCCGGCGTGCACATCGATGAGATCCGCCTGGCGTCGCTCGCCGGTGTGCACATCGAGCAACTGATTGCCGAGTCCCTGCGCTGTCCTCCCGCAAGCATCGTTGCATTGGCGCGGCTGGTGCTGGACAAGACCTATGGCAATCCCTTTTTCGTCATCCAGTTTCTGCACGCCCTGTTCGAGGAGCAGTTGCTGGTTTACGACCATCAGTTCAGCCGCTGGCGCTGGGATCTGTCACTCATCAACGCCAAGGGCTACACCGATAACGTAGTCGATCTGATGCTCGGCAAACTGGCGCGCCTGCCGCTGGACACTCGTCAGGCGCTGCAACAACTGGCCTGCCTGGGCAACGTGGCGCGGATCGACACGTTGGCGACCGTGCTCGACCTGTCGACGGTGCGCGTACGCGCGGTGCTGTGGCCGGCGGTGCGTCAGGAACTGGTCGAGTTTCACGAAGGCACCTGTGCATTCGCTCACGACCGCATTCATGAGGCCGCGTATTCGCTGATCGCCGACGCTGAACGCGCGCAACGGCATCTGCGCATCGGCCGCTTGCTCGCTCTGCAAACGCAACGCGAAGGGCGCGAAGAGGCGATCTTCGAAATCGTCGGCCAGCTCAATCGCGGCGCCAGCCTGATCAGCGCCCGCGCCGAACGCGAACAGTTGGCCGAATTCAACCTGCTCGCCGGCCAGCGCGCCAAGGCGTCGACCGCTTACACGTCAGCGCTGACTTACCTGGGCGCGGGGGCGGCGATGCTTGGCGAGCAGGACGGTGACAGTCGCCATGAACTGGGGTTTGCCCTGGCGCTGAACCGCGCCGAGTGCGAGTTCCTCACCGGGCAACTGCCGCTGGCCGAGGCGCGTTTGACCGCGCTGGCCGAGCGCGCCATAACCACCGTGGAACGGGCGGCAGTCACCTGTTTGCAGATGGATGTCTACTTGCTGCTCGATCGCAGTGATCGCGCAGTTAGCGTGTGCCTGGCGTATTTGCGTCAGGTTGGCATCGACTGGACGGCGCATCCGGACGATCAGCAAGTGCGTTTCGAGTACGAACAGATCTGGACGCAACTGGGTGAGCGCAGCATCGAGCAGTTGATCGACCTGCCACTGATGGAAGACCCGGCCGCGCTGGTCACGCTGGATGCGTTGAGCAAACTCTTCGCACCGGCGTTGCAGTCGGATGCCAATCTGGCCTGCCTGACCATCTGCAAGGCCGTCAGTCTGAGTCTGCAACACGGCAACTGCGATGCCTCCTGCATGCTCTACGCCAACGTGATGCGAGTCGCCGGCCCGCGCTTCGGCGACTATGCCGCCGGTTACCGCTTTGGCCGTTTGGGCTGCGATCTGGTCGACCGCCGTGGACTGACGCGATACGAAGCGCGTACCTACCTGTGCTTCTCGATTTTTGTGGTGCGCTGGATGCGACCGGTGCGTGAGTGCCGCGAATTGCTGCGCCGAGCACTCAGCGCCGGCAACCGCATCGGCGATTTGCCTTATGCGGCCTATGCTGGCAACAGCCTGATTTCCGATCTGTTGTTTATTGGCGAGCCGCTGGCGCAAGTGCAGGATCAGGCCGAGACGGGGCTGGCCTATGCGCAGAAGATTCGCTTCGGTCTGGTGGTGAGCTTCATCAGTTGCCAACGCGCGCTGATTCGCATGCTGCGCGGGCAGACGCCGCAGTTTGGCTGTTTCAACGACGAGCACTTTGACGAGGCAAGTTTTGAGACGAACCTTGCTGCCCCGGATCTGGCACTGGCTCGCGGCAAATATTGGGTGCGCAAACTGCAGGCGCGCTATCTGGCCGGGGATTATCCGGCGGCGGCCGTCTGCGCAGCGCAGGCACAGGCGCTGTTGTGGGTGATTTCCTCGTTTTTTGAAGAGGCCGAATATCACTTTTACGCCGCCTTGACTCTGGCCGCTGCCGCCGAATCAGACCCTGATCAACGGCAACGCCTGAGTGAACATCTCGATCAACTGCAAGTCTGGGCGCAACAGTCTGCGCAGACTTTTGCCAGTCAGACGGCGCTGGTCGCTGCTGAAATCGCTCGGGTTGCAGGGCAGTTGATCGAAGCACAGTCGTTGTACGAGCAGGCGATTCAACTGGCCCAGGACAGCGGTTTTGTGCATGTCGAAGCCTTGGCCAACGAACTCGCCGCGCACTTCTACAGCGCCCGTGGTCTGGACAAGATCGCCCACCTGTACATGCAGGACGCGCGCTACGGTTATCGGCGTTGGGGCGCCGAGGGTAAGGTGCGACATCTGGAGCGATGCCACCGCTATTTGCGCAATGAAGAGGCGTCACCCAGCCCGACCGCGACCATCATCACCCCGGTCGAGCATCTGGATCTGGCCACGGTGCTCAAGGTGTCCCAAGCCGTTTCAGGCGAAATTGTCCTGGATCGACTGATCGAAATGGTCATGCGCACCGCCATCGAGCAGGCCGGCGCCGAGCACGGCCTGCTGATTTTGACTGACGGTGAGACGCCCTATATCGCTGCACGCACCAGCGTCGGCGACGACAGCACGCAATTGTGCAATGAGCCGGTGAGCACCACAGCGTTGGCCGAGTCGGTGCTCTATCAGACCCTGCGCACCGGCGAAAGTCTGTGCCTGGACGACGCCGTCACCGATCCGGCCTTCGCCGCTGACCTGTACATTCATCAGCGCGGCGCGCGTTCGATCCTGTGCCTGCCATTGATGAATCAGGGGCGGATTGCCGGGGCGCTGTACCTGGAAAACAACCTGTCTGCCGGTGTATTCAGCCCGGCGCGTTTTGCCGTGCTGCGACTGGTGGCTTCACAGGCGGCGATCTCGCTGGACAACGCGCGGCTGTATCGCGACGTCGCCGAGCGTGAGGCGAAGATTCGTCGACTGGTCGACGCCAACATCATCGGCATCATCGTCTGGAATATTGAAGGGGAGATTATTGAAGCCAACGACGCGTTTCTGCGCATGGTCGGTTACGAACGCGAAGATTTGCTCTCGCGCAAGGTGCACTGGCGGGACATGACCCCGCCGCCATCGCGCGCGGAAAGTGAAGTTGCGCTGGTGACCGCGATCCGCACCGGGCGTGCCCAGCCGTTCGAAAAGGAATACATCCGCAAGGACGGCAGCCGCCTGCCGGTGATCGTCGGTCTGGCCGCGTTCGAAGCCAGTCAGCAGCAGGGAGTGGCGTTTGTCCTCGACCTGAGCGAACGTAAACAGGCTGAAGAACAAGTGCGCGAGAGCGAACGCCGATATCGCCAGGTCCAGGCGGAACTGTCCCACGCCAATCGCGTGGCGACCATGGGCCAGTTGGCGGCGTCCATCGCCCACGAAGTCAACCAGCCGATCGCCGCCACCGTGACCAATGCCAACGCCGCGTTGCGCTGGCTCGGTGCGCAACCGGCGAACATCGACGAGGTCAAGCAGGGCCTCAGACGTATCATCAACGATGGCAACCGCGCAGCCGAGGTGCTCGGACGCATCCGCGCACTGATCCGCAAGACGCCACCGCAACGCCAGGCGCTGAACCTCAACGCGGTCGTGGGTGAAATGGTCGGATTCACGCGCGGTGAGGCGGCGCGATGCGGGGCCGTGGTGAGCAAACAATTGGCCAGCGATTTGCCTGCGGTATTGGCCGACCGGGTCGAATTGCAGCAGGTCCTGCTCAACCTGATCATCAATGCCCTGGAAGCAATGGAGGTGATGGAGGCGGGCGAGCGCAGACTGCTGATTACCAGCGAATCCGTTGCAGATGACGTTCGGATCATGGTTAGCGACTCCGGGCCGGGATTCGCCTGCGAGCGTGCGGAGGAAGTGTTCACCGCGTTCTACACCACCAAATCGGCCGGTCTGGGCATGGGCCTGTCGATTTGCCGCAGCATCATCGAAGCCCATGGTGGACGCTTGTGGGCGGAGGCCAATTTGCCGTTGGGTGCGCGAGTGTTATTTACGCTGGCTGCGTGCAAGAGCGCCGCAACTCTCCAGTAGTCATAGCCGGGGAGGCAGGTGACGGTCGTCTCGGGATCTTTGTTGACTGGGCTGGCCTCTTCGCGAGCAAGCTCGCTCCCACAGGGGGGGGCGGTGTTCGCGAATAGTGTGGCGGACGCAAAACCTGTGGGAGCGGGCTTGCTCGCGAAAAGGGCATCCACGGTGTGTGGATTTATTCATCACCATTCTGGACACAGTGTTTGTCCAGCCGACCGATTTTTGCCGTGCGCTTGAACCCCTAACATCGTCTCCAGTCCGTGAACAAACACGGTTCCCCACGAGACGGTGAACATCATGAAAGTTGCAAAAATCGCTCTTCTTCTGGTCTTCGGTGGTATCGGCGCGCAAGCGTTTGCAGCTGACGAGACCGCGCAAGTCGAGGCCTACAACGCCGCTGCTCAAGCAGACATCGCCCATGTGGTGTCGATCTCCGAAGCGGCCAATCAGTGCGGCGCGGTGCCGGTGCAGATGACTTATGACGACTCGACCGGTGCACGGCATGTCGTGCAATACCAGGTGATGGGTAGCGGTTGTTCCAACGGTTGATGGTCGATGCCGGCGCTGGAGGGTCGACACTCCGGGTCTGCGGCACTAAGCGTTGGCAAGTTCCTTGGCGCCGGCCATGTCTTCATCGGATGCCAGCAGTTGCGGGATGGCGGTTTTCAGGAACTCCACCCAGGTCTTGATTTTGGCGTCGACGAATTTGCGCGACGGGTAGATCGCGAACAGGTTGTATTCCTCCAGGCGGTACTGCGGCAGTACCCGCACCAGCGTGCCTCCGACCAATCCTTCGACAGCTGATGCCAGCGGCTGAATGCCGATGCCCATGCCATTTTTGATCGCCGTGGCCATGCCGTCGGCGGTGTTGATGTGGAAGGGTGATTCGGGGATATTCTGCGTTTCCATGCCTTGTGGCCCTTCGAACACCCAGTTTTCTGCGGGCATCACCGTGTTGACGATGCGCAGGCAGTCGTGCGCGGCGAGATCGGCGGGTGTGGCGGGGTGGCCGCGTTTGGCCAGGTACGCCGGCGAGGCGCAGAGGATGCTGTAAGTACTGCCCAGGCGTTGCGCGACGAAGCCGGAATCCGGTAGGTCGCGGGCGAGGACGATCGACATGTCGTAGCTTTCTTCGAGCAGATCGGGCAGGCGATTGCTCAGGGTCAGGTCGAACATCACCGTCGGGTGAATCTCGCGGTAGCGGGCGATCGCGTTGATCACGTAGTGGTTGCCGATGGCGGCCATGGCGTGGATCTTCAGACGTCCGACCGGCAAAGTCTGCGCGGTGCCGGCTTCGTCATCGGCCTCGCGCAGGTCATCGAGAATTTTCTCGGCGCGCTGCAAATAACGCACGCCGGCTTCGGTCAGGGCGAGGCGGCGGGTGGTGCGGTTGATCAAGCGCGTGTGCAGCCGGGCTTCGAGGCTGGAGACGGCTTTGGAGACGTTGGTCGTGGTGGTGTCGAGCACATTGGCCGCAGCGGTGAAGCTGCCGCTCTGGGCCACGGCGACGAAGCAGCGCAGGGTCTGAATGACGTCCATCGTTGTGGTTGGCTCTGTGGCTGGGATGGCCATTCTAGGGTTTGCCGTGGGTGGTGTTGCAAATGTTTGCGAACGAGGGGCGCGCGCATGGCGGGTGAAGGGCTTGAGGACATTCTGGCGCCGGGGCTGTCGGTGGTGTTCTGCGGAATCAATCCGGGATTGCTCGCGGCGGCGCAGGGGCATCATTTTGCCGGGCGCGGCAATCGCTTCTGGCGCACATTGCATCTGGCCGGGTTCACGCCGCATGAAGTGCGGGCGGAGGAGGATCGAAGTCTCCTGCAATTTGGCTGCGGCTTGACGGCGGTGGTCGAGCGGCCGACGGCGCGGGCGGATCAGTTGGCGGCGCAAGAGTTCGCCGCTGCCGCCTTGGGCTTTGAGCAGAAGATCAGCCGCCATGAGCCGCGCTTTGTGGCGTTTCTCGGCAAGGCTGCGTATGCGGCGTTGTCGGGACAGAAGGTGGTGGCGTGGGGGGCGCAGGCAATGACCTTCGGTGGCGCGCACGTGTGGGTGTTGCCCAATCCCAGCGGCCGGAACCGCGCGTTTACGCTTGAACAATTGGTGGTGGATTATCGGCAGTTGCGTAGGGTGGTAGAGCACCAATAACTGCGCGATCGGGATTCAGGCCCGGCTCGCGAGGCCGGGCATGAATCGGTTCCGTACAAGTGCAAGGTTTGCGACTCAGCCCGGTGCAGCTATACCAGCAGGTATTTGTCCAATTCGTCGATAACGCTCATCGATACGGCCCGTTGTGCGCTGATCCGTGTATCCAACTCTCCAATAATCTGCTTGTCTCTCTCGGCACGGATGGCACCAAACAGATCCAGCTTGTCCAGCAGATAACAGACGAACGTCATACTCAGTGCGGTGGCTGCGCCGACGAGTATGGCCGTAAGCATCCCGGCGATGGGGGTGAACAAGGGCACGCTCAGGATGAGCTTCTCGACCGCTTCTTCAAGCGCTACACCTCCCACGACGACACCGCCTGCCGCGAGCAGCTTTAACGCTTCATGCGCAGCCTGCGAAAAACTCAGTTCCTTGGGAGGAAACAGGAACGTCTTCAGCGCCTTGAGCAGAGAGAAAATGCCTTCACGGATCATTCGCACGGCACGCTTGCCGGTGGTGACGAAAAGGTTGATCAGCACCGTTACCGCATTGGAAACGAAACCCGAGACAAAACCGCCGCTGAAGCTATCGAGCATTTGCTCCCATTTTGCAGAGACAGTCGCGCCGACGCGTTTCAGTCGCTCACCTAAGTCGGCGAACAGGGTTTCGTTCTGACGACCGTTACGGTAAAGATCCTTGATCTCGTCCAAGGCACTGCTGAAAAGCTCGACCATGAGCATGCCAAAAGCCTGCTGGGCGCCCATTTTCAACCCTTCGGTGACGCCGGTCTGTGCGGCATGCGTAGTGTAGAAAGCGGCTTTTTCGCCGGTGGTGGGTTGGTGTTTCTCGGCGGTCGCTTCACCGCGCTCTACGGCTTTCTTGAGGTTGTCTTCCTGGATGCCGTAGTGCTTTTCGTTGGTTTCATCGCGGCCATTGGCTTTCCTATTGGCCCATTCCTGCTTTTCGACATCGCTCATGGATTGGTTGATGCTGCGCCGGGTCGAGATCAGGTTTTCGGTATCGGTCGCAAAGTCGGCGCGCCGGGTCTTCGATTGCATGAAGCCGCCGTCCTTGTGATAGGTGTGCAACGGCACGATGTGGTCGGGGCTGGTCTCGCTGCCAAGGACCGTTTCACCGGTATATCCATCAACCAGTTTGTTGTAAGTGTCTGACTGATTTTCGTCTTTACCCAACTGATCCTTGGTGAACGTTGCGCCCACGGATTGCTTCGATTTTCCGGCGAATTGCTTCTCTTGGGAGTTCTTGGTGTGGGTGTAGTCCTTGCGGTTGTACTCGTCATCGGTACGGGCATAAATGCCTTGCCGGGCATTGTGAATGGTCGTCACGTTGCCGCCTTGTTTGTCGTACACCGACAGTACTTTACCCAGACCGAGCGGCCCGGCGATGGCACCCACGATATCCCTCTGCGCCTTGGTCAGAAGGGCATCAACCCGGGCACTTTCGAAATGCTGCTCGAGTTGTTCGAGCAGTAAGCGTGCCTCATCAGGGGCTGATTTTATCGAGACGGACAGCGACGCGTGGTAGTCGAGGCTGGCGAAGCGCGAAGCGTTACCTTCGGCAGCGAGGAGAGCGGCCACGTCTTCGGGCGCTGCTGCGACGTGGATCAATGGGCGGTTTGCAAGTCGCGTGCGCAAGGCTTGCTGCTTTTTAAACTGTTCGAGTTTACTCACTGGCGTGTTCCTCAGGCGCTTTTCAGTTCGTTCCAGGCCTGCATGAACGCAGCTTCCTGAGGATGTACGGTGGAGTCGGCGTGCACGACGAGGTTGATGATTTCGTCGAAAATCGCAATATCTACCCCTGAGTCTTGCGCCAGGGCATAGGCTTCACTGACGGTGGGAGGCTCGCGGTAGAGCGATTCGATGCGTTCAAGCACGACCGGCGGCGTGGTGCCCGAAGCAAGCCCGGCAATGAACAGTTCAATGCCTTCGCGCTCATCATCACCGATGCCTCCGTCGCAGTGGGCGGTTGCGACGGCTACGGCATGCAAGGCGATAATGGCGTTGAAATGCTTGCCGGCCGCCTTGAGACTCTCAAGGGCGCTGGCCAGATTTTCCTGAAGTACGCTCACTTCTGCCACGTGCTCGGCTTTGGCGTCTTTGCGACCCTCCTCGTAGCTCGCCTTGCGCAACTGGGCGTCACCATCGAGGTTTGCCCCAACCATCGCACCGGCGACACCGACACCCACTGCGGCAGCAAGGGTGCCTGCTCCTGCAAGGGAACCAGCCAATGACGCGGCACCCAAGAGCGAACCTCCCCCTGTAAACGGGGCAGCAGCGACGGCACCGACGCCGATGGCCGCACCACCGAGCACCTTCCAGTAATTGAGTTCCTTTTCGCCAGACGCGACGTCATCGACGTAATCGCAGGTGGCATCAAAGCCTTTTGTCACGGTTTCACGTGTTGTGTCATAGGCATCGAAGACCGCGTCCCCGACGGTTTCTGCTGCCTGGGACAGCGTTTCAACGGTGGCCTCATAGGCGTTGGAAGCGGTTTCGGAAACGACGTCGGCGACAAGCTCCGCAACGTTGCCGACTGACTCGCGCGTTGTGTCGTAGGCATCACTGAGCACATCAGCGGCATGTGACGCGGTGCGGCTGGTGGACTCGTAAGCATCGGATACGGTATCGACGACCTTGTCAGCGACTTCGCTGACAGTTTCTTTTGTCGAGTTGTACGCCTTGGAAAAGGCGTCACCGATGCTCGAGAAAATCCAGGTAGTGCCTAGCGCATCGCGTGGCATCTGTGCGCGATCCTGACTCAGAACGTTGGCGCCGTAGCCTTGGCCGGATTGCAGGAAATTGCGTCGATACACAGGTAAGCCATCCATGGTGGAAAAAGAGAGAGGAGATTCTCCATGATGGCTGTTTGATGTCAATATGCCTATTGGGTAATGGTCTATTGCAATTTCAAGGGAAGGAATCGATGACGAAAGAGTACGCGGAGTACGAAGTTCAACGGGCACTGCATTACGTATGCTCGGCCGAAAGTCACACGCAAGCACTGGAGCGCTTCAAAGAGGAAGTCGAGTTGCTCGGTGACTGGCGCATCATGTATGCATCGGCTGAATCAGGCGGGCCGTTTGCATTGGAGCGAGAGCAATTCAGTGGCCAGGGATTCGTTTCTACCATGCTGCGTGGCAAATCCGTCTGGATCATCGACAAGACTTCTGCATTGTCCGAGACGCGGGTGAACTACATGTTGGTCAGTTCGCTGTTCATGGATTCAAACACGGCCAGTTATATCCGGAAGCTGTCATATGTCGAGTCTGTTTCCGAGGAGCTCGAGGCCATTCGTGCAGACTTGCAACGCACATTCTGCGCAGACGATCTCGCGCGGTTGAACTCTTACATTTACCTGTGCGAAGCACAGAAAAAATGGATACCGAAAACCCGCCAGCGCTGCAAGGAAACGATCGCCGCTGTATACGCTCTCTCGCTTGATGAGGCCCCGCTAAGTGAAGGCTGGGGGACGCGTTATCGTAATCGATACCAAGATCAGGCCGAAACCTGGGCGGAGAACTGGATCGCAGGTTTTGAACAGACTCGGGAGGGGGGGCTGGATGTTGCCCTGACTCAGCAAGTTGCTGCGGCCGAGTGCATGATTCTGCGAGCGAAAATTCTGGAAAACAGCTCAACCGCATCGCCAGAAGCGAAGATGGAGGCGTTGCTCAAATTCATGCACGATGAACTGCGCATCTTCATGCTGCGTGAGCTGATTGTTTGCGCGGATATTCTCTTTCATACCCAAAAAACCTCACTGTCCAGGAAGCTCAATTCGGTTCTGGACAAAAAAGACCCGTTGCTCTTTATCAATAATTGCGCCTGGGATCTGTACATACTCAGAATCATGGAATCGTTGGCTAATCCCCAACGATTGAAGGGAGCTGATTTCTGCCTGGATCGGTTGATCACCTTCGATGAGGACCTCGCGGATATTATGCGCCTGACGGAGTTGCGCGCTGTCGCCGTTCACCTCGGTTCCCATAGAGCCTATCCGTTCTTCAATAGTGAGTTGACCGGCTGGCTGGCAGGGTTGATCGGCCACAGGCGCATGGCCGCCTTTGCTGAAAATCTTCAGGAAGAGGCTTTCAATCACCGCGCCGATTTCAGGAGTGTGGAAAATGTACAGAGAGTTCTGGCGCAGGATCGGCTTCGGCTGATGGAACTGAAAGCACAGAAACTTGGCAGGCCCTTGAAAACCTAAACATTGAGTTGATTTTGCAACTGCGCAAAAAGTTGCGCAGTTGCTTCGCCAATTTCACCCGAGAATTCCCTTCAAGCCTCTCTAAATCAAGCCCTCCAGCCAAGTGCGCAAGAAGTTGCACAGTACTGCGCAACTTCTTGCGCACTTTTTTCTGTTTATCGAAGTTTAAAACGCCGGAACGCGAAGGTATTGCCGCCAACCCATTGATCCGAAATGGCTAGATGATGGCTGGCACGGAATTTGATCTCTGAGCAGGCACCCGGGCAGGCAATGGTGCCTGTCGGTTGTGTATTTTCGAGCAAGGAGAGCATCCCCATGGCAACACCAGCGTACATGTCCGTCACTGGCGAAAAACAAGGTCTGATCACTGCCGGCGCGTTCACCGCCGACTCCGTGGGCAACACCTTCCAGGAAGGCCACGAAGACCAGGTCATGGTTCAGGCCTTCACCCACGACGTGATCATTCCGCGTGATCCGCAATCCGGTCAGCCAACCGGTCAGCGCGTGCACAAGCCAGTGGTGATCACCAAGGTCTACGACAAGGCTTCGCCTCTGCTGCAAGCGGCTCTGACCTCCGGCGAGCGCATGAGCGAAATCGTTATCCAGTGGTACCGCACTTCGGCTCAAGGTACCCAGGAGCACTACTACACCACCAAACTGGAAGACGCGATCATCGTCGCCATCAACAACAAGATGCACAACTGCCAGGACCCGTCGAACGCCCACTTCACCCACCTGGAAGAAGTGCAGTTCACCTACCGCAAAATCACCTGGACCCACGAAGTCTCCGGTACTTCGGGCTCCGATGACTGGCGTGCTCCAGTCGTTTAATCGCGACTGATGGTTGTACTGCCCCGGCCAGTGCGGCTGGCCGGGGCGGCTTTGACCTACAGAATTTTTTGCGTGCGCCACGCTTCATGGAATGGCGCCCGTCGCAGCATTGCGCGAGGAACAAGGGATGTTCTCACCGGCCAATCAGCCTCATTTCAATCTGACCATCGATGGCGCGGACAGCGATTTCCAGGTGCTGTCGTTCACCGGGAAAGAGGCGCTCAACACCCCCTTCGAGTTCGAGCTGGAACTGGTCAGTGAGAAAGCCTCGATCAACCTCGAAAGCCTGCTGCACAAACTCGCGTTCCTGCAGCTGTCGCCCAGCGGCACGGGGATTCACGGGCTGATCTACAGCATCGCCCAGGGCGAGGCCGGCAAGCGCCTGACCCGCTATAAAATCTCCCTGCGCCCGCAGCTGTCGTACCTCGCGCATCGGGTCAACCAGCGCATCTTCCAGCAGATGACCGTGCAACAGATCATCAGCAAGGTGCTGGAAGAACACGGCATTCTCGCCAGTGACTATCACTTCCAACTGAGCGCGATTTATCCGGAGCGCATCTACTGCGTGCAGTACGACGAAAGCGATCTGCATTTCGTCCAGCGCCTGTGTGAGGAGGAGGGGATTCACTACCACTTCCAGCACAGCGCCAGCGGCCACAAACTGATGTTCGGCGATGACCAGACGGTGTTCCCGAAACTGGCGCCAGTGGCTTATCAGCAGGACTCCGGACTGGTCGCCGATCAACCAGTGGTCAAGCGTTTCGGCCTGCGTCTGGCGACCCGCACCAGCCGCACCACACGCCGTGATTACGACTTCGTCAAACCGAAGATCGAGCTCGAAAGCGATGCCAAGAGCAGCGCTCAGCCGAATCTGGAGGATTACGATTACCCGGGGCGATTCGTTGACCGCGAGCGCGGCAAGCATCTGGCCAATCGCGCACTGGAACGCCATCGCAGCGACTATCGTCTGGCCGAGGGCAACAGCGATCAGCCGATTCTGGTCAGCGGGCATTTCCTCGCCCTCACCGAACACGCCAACCCGACCTGGAACGATCTGTGGCTGTTGACCGAGATCCTCCACGAAGGCAAACAGCCGCAAGTGCTCGAAGAGTCGGTGACCAGCGACACCACCGACAACAAGGACGATTTCCACCAGGGCTACCGCAACCGCTTCAACGCGATCCCGTGGGACTTGCCGTACCGGCCGCCGCTCGATCACCCGAAACCGAAAGTCCTCGGCACCCAGAGCGCCGTGGTCTGCGGCCCCGAGGGCGAAGAGATCTACTGCGACCAGTACGGTCGGGTGAAGGTGCAGTTCTTCTGGGACCGCGAAGGCGAGCACGACGACAAGACCAGTTGCTGGATGCGTGTGGCCTCGAACTGGGCCGCGGAAACCTTTGGCGCGATCAACATTCCGCGGGTCGGCATGGAGGTGTTGATCACCTTCCTCGAAGGCGATCCCGATCAGCCGCTGATCACCGGTTGCCTGTACCACGGCGCGAATCTGCCGCCGTACAAACTGCCGGACTTCAAGACCCTGGCCACGGTCAAGAGCAAGGAATACAAGGGCAGCCGCGCCAACGAACTGCGCATCGACGACACCACCAGTGAGATCAGTATTGCGCTGCGCAGTGATCACGGCGCCAGTGCGATCAACCTCGGCTACCTGACACACCCGCGCCCGAGCGGCGGGCAGCCGCGTGGCGAAGGTTTCGAGTTGCGCACCGACCGCCATGGCGCGGTGCGTGCTGGCGCCGGTCTGTTGATCACCACCGAGCCGCGCCCGAACGAATCGAAGCACCACAAAGACCTGCCGGAAACCGCCGAGCGCCTCGCCACCGCCAGCGATCAGCAAGACGGTTTCGCCACTCAGGCCAAAGAGCTTCAAGCGCAAGAGGCCGGCGATCAGGACGATGTGGCCAAGGCGTTGCACGCGCAGCATCAAGGTGTGCTGGGCAGTGGCCCGGCGAACATGACCGCCAATGAATTCCCTGAATTCACCGAGCCGCATCTGGTGCTCGCCAGCCCCGCGGGCATCGCCCTGACCACGCCGCGCTCCAGCCATATCGCCACCGGTGAACACCTGGCGCTGAGTAGCACCGGGCATACCAGTTTTTCCATTGGCAAACGCCTGCTGGCCAGTGCCAGCCGTGGCATGCGTCTGTTCGTGCAAAGCATGGGCTGGCGTCTGGTCGCGGCCTCCGGCGACATCGACGTCAAGGCCCTCAAGGACAGCATCAACCTGCTGGCCAAACTCAACATCACTGCCAACGCCGACCGCATCACCATCACCGCCAAGACCGAACTGGTGATTCAGGGCGGCGGCAGCGCGACCACCTACAACGCCGGCGGCATCACCCACGCCACCACCGGCCCGTACACCGCGCACGCGGCGAACTTCGCCTACACCGGCGCGAAAAGTCTCGCCGGGGTATTCCCGGAACCGCCGAAACCGGGCAAAGGCAATCTGGAGCTGTTCAACCAGTACGCCGGGCGCCAGGGCATCAAGGAAGGCGACTACGAAGTTATCGACGCCGTCGGCAAAAGCATCAAGGGCAAGCTCGACGCCAAGGGTTTCGCCAGCGTCGCCGGCGCCGCCCCAGGCCCCGCGCGAGTGGTGTTCGGCAAGGATCCGGCGGACACCTGGAGTGAGGGCAGCTACATCGGCAAAGCGGAATGGCCGCTGAAGCCGCCAGCCACTGAAGACGTACCGAGTCAGGTGCAGGCGATGGTTGCGCAGGTTCTGCCGAACAAGAACTGGGACATGTTGGAGAAGGGCAAGGAACTGGCGCAGAGCGGCATGAGCGCCATGCAGACCGCACAGGGCGCGATGCAGACGGCGCAGCAGGTGAAAGGGGCGGTGCAGGGCGGGGTGGCCGGGTTGCCGAAACTTGCCAGTGCGGCGCTGCCGAGTGCATCGAGCATCCTCGGCGCAGCGAGCAAGGCAGGGAAACTGCCAAGCCTCCCGGCCCCGTCCTTGCCCAAACCATCGCTTAAGACGCCTGGCCTGCTAAATGGGGAGGTGCTCTCATGACTGAGACAGCCGTTGCCAAGAAGCGCGAGCCGCAGGTCGCTATCGTTCCGCTCAACACGCTGGACGTGCAGGACGTAGGTCGTGGTGCCGCCCGGTTTGATGCCTGGCTGCGATCCATCAGCGGTGGTGTCGTCACGCTCGATCGAATCAAAGGAGTTGCCGGGTCGCTGCCGGTTGTCGGCAACATCATGGCGCTGGTCGATGCGCTGGGCGATATCGTCACGCTTACCAGAAGCAAGCAGCGGGAGTTGCTTGATTGGGTCAGCCTGGGGATCAACCTGATCGGTGTTTTACCTGCGCCTCCGACCATGGCGGCTGCTCGTATGAGTTTGCGTCCGACCTTGTTTCTGGTACGTCAGGAATTGCGTAACAGCGTCAAGATGCTGTTGGGCGATTCAATGATCGAAGTGCTGGTCGGGCATTTGAACGCGACTATCGTCGGCACGATCGATGACTTCGTGAAACAGGCTCAAGGCAAACTCTCGGGCATTCTCGCCGATGCAGGAAAACTCGGCGAAAGCGCAGTCACCGAAATTGCCAAGGGTCTTGAGGCCGTTGTAAATGGCAAGCTTGATTCAAAAGGCGATGCGCGCGCGGCTGGACAAAAGATCACGGCGGCGGGCAATCAACTGCTCAGCGATCCCAAAGCGGCGATCAGTAATATCTTCGGGGCGGCATTCAGTGCCTACAAAGCCGTAGGTAAAGGGGTTGCCAACAGCGCGGCGAAGAATCTTTTGCCGGATCAGGCTAAAAAACTGGTGATGACGCACACCGGTTCATTGAGAGCGATGGGGCCTGAGATCAAAACCCAATTGAGCAAGTTGGGTGACCCGGGAACGCGTCACACGATTGGTTGGTTGTTGCAAATGCTCAGCGGTGCTGTGGTGACGTGGCGCAAGCGTCGTGGGCATGGACAGAGTGCCAGCGTTAAACCCAACGTCACCAGTAAGGCTCAGAACAAGGCAGGTGAAGGACGACTCGAGGCCAGCAGCCATCAGGCTCCTGCGAACGCCAACGCCAATGGCAAAAAAAATGGTGCTTGTGCGGGTACTTGCAACAGCATCAGTTTTGCGTTGGGATCCGAGTCACTGAGCCATACCGATTTCAGCCTGCCGGGTCCATTTCCTATCGAGTGGGTGCGCACCTACAGCTCCCGGTTCGATGCTTTTGACAATGGCGAATCAGGGGCACGGTGGGTAACAGAGTTTACGACCCGATTCGACTGCAAGGACGATGGACTGGTTTTTTTTGGAGCCGATGGTCGTAGCATCGATTTCCCCCTGCCCAAGCCAGGCCTCTTTCACTATGACCCCGTTGAAAATCTCACGCTGGTTCGTTCCGCTGAGGATCAACTGCTCGTTTGCTTCGGTTTCGAGCGCAAGGAAACCTATGTCCGTCGTGGTCGTTCCTTTTGGCTGACGGATGTCAAAATGCGCAGTGGTGCCGGGCTGATGCTGCATTACGAGCATCGTCATGGGGACGCCCTCGTATTATCCGACCTGATCACCTATCAAGGTGACGTCACGCAAGTCCACTTGCACGTCGGAACGCTGCTTGATGATCAAGGACGCTTGACCGGTCTCTGGGAGATTCGTGACGGCGCGCCTGTACGGCAATTGTGCCATTACCAATACGACATCCATGGCGACTTGATCCAGGCGCAGGATGAAAACGGTGCGGCCTGGAGTTATCAGTATCAGCATCACCTCCTGACTCGGTATACCGACCGCACCGGCCGCGGGTTGAATCTGCAGTGGGATGGCCACACTTCGCACGCCCGGGCTGTGCGCGAGTGGGCGGATGACGGCAGTTTCGATACTCGCCTTGAATGGGACGAAAACATCCGTCTGACTTACGTCACTGATGCCCATGGCAACGAGACTTGGCATTACTACGACATCAAGGGCTACACCTACCGGATTCGCTATGCCGATGAACGTTCAGAGTGGTTCTTTCGCGATGATGCGAAGAACGTGATTCGTCACGTTCATACAGATGGCACCACCGATCGCTACAGCTATGACGAGCGCGGTAATTTGCTCGAGCACATCAGCCCTGACGGCAGTGTCGCTCACTACGCCTACGATGATCTCGACCAACTGATCAAGGTAAGTGATGCAGAAGGTGGTCAGTGGCAACGAGCTTACGATGACGCCGGCAATCTGGTGGAGTCGGTCGATCCGCTTGGCAACAAGACGGAGTACGCCTATGACAAAGCAGGTCAGTTGATCGCTATCAAGGATGCAACAGGCAACGAGAAAACGCTTGAGTACAACGTTGCCGGTCAGCTTCTCAAATATACCGATTGCTCCGGCAAGACCAGCGAATGGGAATACAACGATCGCGGTCAGATGATCTGCTTTACCGATGCAGCAGGGCAAAGCACCGAATATCAGTACAAGGCCGGGCATGTCGCCTTGATAACGCATCCGGATAAAACCGAGGAGCGGTTCGAGCGTGATGCCGAAGGGCGTCTGCTCGCTCATGTTGACGGTCTGGATCGCTGTACGACGTGGAGCTATAACGCGGCCGGTCTGGTTGCCGAGCGAGTAGACGCCTGCGAGCAAACGCTTCGTTACCGTTGGGACCTGCTAGGCCGTTTGATAGCACTCGAAAACGAAAACGAGCAGCGCACCCGGTTTCACTATGATCCTGTCGGAAGATTGCTCGAGGAAAAAGGCTTCGACGGTCTTGCCACACGCTATCAATACGACGCTGAGAGCGGGCGGTTGGCGAGCGCCATCAGCGGTGAGCGCATCATTTCGATGGCGTTTGACCCAATGGGGCGGCTTGTTGAACGCCATGCGAGCCTGGGCAATGCGACTCAAAGCGAATCCTTTGCGTATGACGGTAATGGCAACATGGTTTTGGCCACGAACGACCAGAGCCGGTTGCTGTGGTTCTATGATTCGGCCGGTAATCTGATCAGAGAGCACCAGCATTATCAGGATCTGGATGCACCGCTCGTTGCCATCTGGAGGCATGAGTACGATGCCCTCAATCAGTGTGTCGCCACGACTCGTCCGGATGGCCATCGGGTGAGTTGGTTGACGTACGGCAGTGGGCATTTGCTCGCGTTAAAACTGGATGATCACGAACTGGTCGGCTATGAGCGAGATGATTTACATCGCGAAGTCGCTCGTTATCAAGGGAATCGCCTGCACCAGACGCAAAAGTGGGATCCGACAGGGCGGCTACAAGAGCAACTGCTCGGCCGAAGCGATGACAATTCGACGTTGCTCAAACGCCAGTACCAATATGATGCTGTCGGCCAGTTGACCGAGCTGAACGATACTCGTCGCGGACCGCTTACCTACCGTTATGATCCGGTCGGGCGACTGATCAGCGCAGCAAGTCGCCTCGGCGTTGAAAACTTCGCGTTCGATCCTGCCAGCAACCTGCTGGACGAGAAGGTGACAGAAGTGCGCCGGCCTCTTGATCAGGCCCCGACACGTAGTCGGTTGGTAGACAATCTTTTACGTGAGTACGTCGGTACCCATTACGAGTACGACGATCGTGGCAACCAGACATTGCGTTGGCATAATGGTCAACGCAGTCGATTGCAATGGGACCTGTTCGATAGGTTGGTGCATTTTGAGGATGATCGTCTTTCGGTCAGATACGCCTACGATGCCTTGGGTCGCCGGCTATATAAGCACTCGACAGCCCATTATGTGAACCGTCCTGAAGCAGGTTCGCACTGGAATAAAAATGAGCAGGGGCGCATTCAGCGCTTGCTTGGCTGTGGCTTGACCTTGTACGGGTGGGACGGGGACAACCTTTCCTGGGAAAGCAGTCCAGCCCCTATTGATGGGGGGACAGGTCGCACCGTCCATTACGTTTATGAACCCGGCACATTCGTACCGGTGGTTCAAGCCCTCACACACGCCTCGATTGATCTGTTGAGTCAGCCTGAATATGTCGGCGGCGACAATCTTGAAGATGATCCGCTGTGGAGTCACGCTCCTGAAGCACAACCGTTCGATGCCCTGGCCTGGTATCAGTGTGACCATTTAGGCACACCATTGGAACTTACCGATCAAGACGGTGAGATCGCCTGGAGCGCTCAATACAAAGCGTGGGGGCAGGTGAAAGAACAGACATCAGCCTCGGCAGTGCGGCGCGGGCTGACTAATCCCATTCGTTTCCAGGGTCAGTACCACGATCACGAAACAGGCTTGCACTACAACCGCTACAGGTACTACGACCCCCATGTAGGTCGCTTCATCTCGAAAGACCCGATAGGTCTGATGGGCGGTATCAACCTTCATCAATACGCGCCTAACCCGACGCAGTGGGTGGATCCTTTAGGTCTGGTCAGAAAACCGCCATCCAAGCGCGCGCTGAAGGACGGTGCTGGAGCCTCCGCTAAAGACATCGCTGCGAGCAAGGTCGGCGGCGGTAGTCGGAAAGGACAAGCGGCATGTCGCAAAAAACTTATTGCCAAAAGCAAACCGGTGGGTGTGTACAAGTGCTGGCGGTGCGGGCATACCTCTAGCAATCCTGATGACATGCACTTGGGGCATAAGAATGTGGCGACCTCAAATGGGGGCAACCTTGCCGATGTCAACGTAGATCTTGAGGGCGCTTCGTGTAACCTGAGTGCGGGAAATAGCGGTTACGTGAAAGAAGGGATGTCGTGTGTCGAACGTGGAAGTTGTGGAGCGCCATATGGACGATAAAGAATTGCCTGTACTGATTCAGGTGTTTGTATCAGATGACGATGGCCCTGTATTCGAGGAGCTCCCTGCAATCGCGATGGGGCAGGATACTTATCAGCTGCTGTCCTCACCTGGTCTTGCGTTGAATTTAGCTCGAGGTGACATCATCTCGATAAAAAACAAAAACACTCACGCTGAAGTCCTGAAGCGCGGAGGAAATTTTTGTATTCATATTTACGCCGACTACATCCCCGAGGACGTCATTGCACAACTGGAAACTGATGTTGGCAATGAACTGGGTGGAACGCTGGATGGCGTTTTCGAAGGCAACCTGTCACTGGCTGTGCCGTCAAGCAATGGCATGGACAGCATCAATGCGTTTTTTGATCGGTTCCGCGAGAAAACCGGACTCGAATGGTATTACGCCAATATCTATAAAAACATTGATGATGAAGATGATGAAACGCTGCTCAATTGGTGGCTGCAGAGCTGACTGACAGGCCAGCGGACGGCAGGGTCGCGAGACCAGGATCAAGTCAAAGGAGTGACAACATGAAAGACGCCATTCGCTTGGGCGACTCCACCACTCACGGTGGCAAGGTGCTCGAAGCCTTCTCCCAGACCGATCTCAACGGCAAGCCTGTTGCCGGAGTCGGTCACAAGGTCAGCTGTCCACTGTGCAAAGGGGTTTTCCCGATTGCAGAGGGCAGCAGCACCTACACCGTTGATGGCACGCCCATCGCTCTGGACGGTATGAAAACCGCTTGCGGCGCTGCGCTGATTGCAAGCGGCCCGAAAGGGGCTGTGATCAGTTGAATCAACATGTACCGCATCGGCATATGCCGGGCATCACCTGATGTTTGTTGCATGAGTGTTGGCAGGCCCAGGCTATCAATCATTTCTTTAAAGTCTCGAACTATCTTACGGATGAGATGCAGTCATGACGACTGAAACGCCTGTCGCGAAAGTACGTGAACCTCAAGTGGCGATCGTTCCGCTCAACACCATTGACATCAAGGATGTCGGACGCGGTGCAGCCAGATTCGATGCCTGGCTGCAATCGATCAGTGGTGGAGTAGTCACTCTTGAGCGCGTCAAGAACGTTGCCGGAGCGTTGCCGGTGGTGGGCAACATCATGGCCTTGGTGGATGCGCTCGGAGACATTGTTGTCCTTGCCAAAAGCAAGCAACGCCAGATTCTGGACTGGGTCAGCCTGGGTATCAATCTGATCGGTGTTTTACCGGCCCCACCCACAATGGCCTCGGCGCGTATGACCTTGCGTCCGACCTTGTCGCTGGTGCGTCAAGAACTTCGTAACAGCGCCAAGATGCTGCTGGGCGATTCGCTGATCGAAGTCCTGATCGGACATTTGAATGCCACCATTGTCGGTACGATCGATGACTTTGTAGAGCAGGCCAAGCCGAAGCTGGCTGAAATACTCGACAACGGCGGCAAGCTTGGCCAGAACGCGGTCAACGAAATCGCCAAGGGACTGGAAACGGTCGTCAACGGCAAGCTTGATGCAAAAGGCGACATGAAGTCGGCGAGTGCCAAGATGAGTGCGGCCGGAGGTCAGTTGTTGCATGACCCCAAGGCAGCCATCAGTAATATTTTCGGCGCAGCCTTCAGCGCCTACAAGGCTGCCGGTAAAGGTGTTGCCAACAGCGCGGCAAAGAACCTGTTGCCGGACAGTGCCAAGGCTTTGGTGCTGAGCAATACCGGTATGCTTCGTACTATGGGTGTGGAGTTGCGCACTCAAATGAACAAGCTGGGTGATCCGGCTGTTCAGCATTCAATCGGTTGGCTGCTGCAGATGCTGGCAGGTTCTGTTATGACCTGGCGCAAGCGTCGAGCACATGGTCAAGGGGCCAGCGTCAAGCCGGATACTACTTCAAAGACTCAGCACAGGGCTGGAGAGGGGCGGCTTGAAGCCAGCAGCCAACAAGCGCCAGCGACGCATAACTGCAAAACATGTAAAAACGGCGTCATGCCGGGCACGGCGCATAGCATCAGTTTTGCCCTGGGCTCTGAATCGCTGAGCCATACGGATTTCAACCTGCCTGGTGCATTCCCTCTCGAGTGGACACGCACCTACTGTTCGCGTCTGGATGCGTATGACGCCAGCGAGATGGGCGCCCGCTGGATTACGTCGTTGACTACCCGTTTTGACTGTGTTGGCGGGAGTCTGGTGTTCCATGACGCTGATGGTCGCAGCCACGACTATGTGCTGCCCGAGACAGGGCAGACTCACTACGATGCCATTGAAAACATGACGCTGGTACGGGTGACCGATGACCAGCTTCTGTTGTGCAGAGGGTTTGAACGCAAGGAAACCTATCTGCGTCGTGGACAACGTTTCGTGCTGGTCGGCGTGGTTTTGCGCAACGGTGCGGGAATCATGCTGCACTACGAGCATCGCCACGAAGGAATGCCGGTGCTGTCCGACCTGATTACCTATCAGGGTGATATGGCCGACGTCAGATATCACCTCGGCACCCTGCTTGATGAGCACGGTCGCGTGAAGGGGCTTTGGCTGATCAGCGACGGTGTTCCTCAGCGTCAACTGTGTGCCTATCACTACGACAGTGTCGGTGATTTGATTCAGGCTCAGGACGAGAACGGGGCGGCCTGGAGCTATGAGTACCAGCATCATCTGATCCGTCGTTACACCGATCGGACCGGACGGGGCATGAATCTGGAATGGCAAGGCACAGGCGCTGATGCGCGGGCCATTCGCGAGTGGGCAGACGACGGCAGTTTCGACACGCGGCTTGAATGGGACGAGAATATTCGCCTGACCTATGTCACCGATGCATACGGTAACGAAACCTGGCACTACTACGACATTCTTGGTTATACGTACCGCATTCGCCATCCGGATGAACGTTCCGAATGGTTGTTCCGTGACGAAGCGAAAAACCTGATTCGACACGTACATGCTGACGGCACAACTGATCGCTTCATCTACGATGCGCGTGGCAACGTCGTCGAACATTTGCGTGCCGACGACAGCGTGCTGCATTTTGCCTACGACGATCTGGATCAACTGATCAAGACCAGCGATGCAGAAGGGGGGCAGTGGCAGCGTGCTTATGACGATCATGGCAACCTTGTGGAAGCAGTCGATCCCCTTGGTAACGTAACGGAGTTTGCCTACAGCGTGGCAGGGTTGCCGACAGCGATCAAAGACGCCGCCGGCAATGAGAAGAAGCTCGACTACAACGATGCCGGTCAACTGATCGAGTATGTCGACTGCTCAGGAAAGACCAGGGCCTGGGAGTACAACGAACTCGGACAGATGATCTGTTCTACCGACGCGGCCGGCCAGAGTACCGAGTACGGGTATCGACTGGGCCAGCTGGCCTGGATCAGGCACCCGGACAAGACCGAGGAGTATTTTGAAAGAGACGCTGAAGCCCGGTTGCTCGCGCACACGGATCGTCTTGGTCGCTGCACTACCTGGAAATATACAGCTGCCGGTCTTGTAGCCGAGCGCCTCGATGCTGATGAGCATACATTGGTCTACCGCTGGGATCGTCTCGGGCGCTTGCAGGCGCTGGACAACGAAAACGAGAGCCGGGCGCATTTCCTCTACGACCCGATAGGTCGCCTGCTGGAAGAAAAGAGCTTTGATGGTCGTATCACCCGCTATCGGTATGATTCTGATACGGGCCATTTGAGTCATATCGTCAACGGCGAGCGTGTGATTTGCGTGAGCTTTGATGCCATGGGACGCCTGATTGAGCGACGCGCCAGTCAAGGTGAGAAATCGCAAAGCGAGCGCTTCATTTATGACGGTAACGGTAACCTGATCGAAGCCGCCAACGCAGACAGTCGTTTACAGTGGTTTCACGACCTGGCCGGCAATGTGCTGCGCGAGCATCAGCATTACCTTGGGCTGGACCAGCCCCCGGTAGTTGGTGTGTGGCAGCACGAGTACGATGTGCTCAACAATCGGGTCGCGACAGTTCGTCCGGACGGGCACCGTGTCAGCTGGCTCACCTATGGCAGTGGTCATTTGTTGGGGCTACGCCTGGACGAGCACGAGCTGATTGGCCTGGAGCGCGACGACCTTCATCGTGAGATTGTCCGGCATCAGGGCAACCACCTGCAGCAGACGCAAAAGTGGGATTCTGCCGGTCGTTTGCAGGAGCAGGTGCTGGGACGCAGTGAGGACGGTGCGACGCTTGTCAAACGGACATATCAATACGATGCCGCGGGTCAACTGACTGCGATCAACGATACCCGAAGAGGCGCGATTTCATACCGTTACGATCCTCTCGGTCGACTGTTGGAAGCAGCGACACGACAGGTGGTTGAAACATTCACCTTTGACCCGGCCAGTAATCTGCTTGATGAAAAGGCGAGTGAAATTCGACGACCACTGGACCGGTCTCCGCGCCAGGAGAGGCAGGTAGACAACCTGCTACACGAGTACGAAGGTAATCAGTTCACGTACGATGAGCGCGGCAACCTGGTCGAGCGTCTGCAAAACAATCAGCGGAGCTTCCTGCAATGGGATCTGTTTGACCGTTTGGTGCGATTTGAAGATCAACGCTTGTCGGTTGAATTCGCCTATGACGCTCTTGGACGTCGTCTTCACAAAAACTCTGTCGCCCATTCCAAGGGGCGTCCCGAGGCGGGGTCGCACTGGAACCGGAACGAGCATGCACGCATACAGCGAGAGTACGGCTGTGGCTTCACGCTCTACGGCTGGGACGGTAACCGACTTGCCTGGGAAAGCAGTGCCGCGCAACTGGATGGCGGTGCCGGACGCACGGTGCACTACATTTTCGAGCCCGGTAGTTTCATTCCTGTAGCACAGGCCATACGACATGCCCCGATTACACTGACGAATCAGCCTGAGTATCAGGGAGAGTACAGCCTGGATGACGATCCGTTGTGGAATCGCAAGGTCACGGTTCAGCCAATTGACGTTTTGCTCTGGTATCAGTGCGATCACCTGGGTACGCCTCAGGAACTGACCGACTCTGAGGGGCAGTTGGTCTGGACGGCTCAGTACAAGGCATGGGGGGCGATATCGGAGCAGCAATCGCAATCGGCCCGACAAAGTGATGTGAGAAATCCTATAAGATTTCCGGGGCAGTACCATGATCATGAGACCGGGCTGCATTACAACCGGCATCGTTACTATGACCCGGCGGTGGGGCGATTCGTCAGCCAGGATCCGATCGGTTATGCGGGCGGTCTGAATTTCTACACCTATGGTCCGAACCCTACAGGGTGGGTGGATCCGATGGGCCTGACGGGGGTCGATGTCTATCGGGCCATGAAAACCGACGAAAAAGGAAAGCCCATTGCTGACTCGACCGCGCGCGGCCTAGGGGTACGTCCTGTCGATATTCCAGTTGATAAAGATGGGAACGTTCATCCCAATACCGGTGGGATGTCCGTAGCGCCGGATACTCCGCAAAACCTGCCGGATCATCGGCGCCCCTCCACGTTACCCGGCGGAACCGGCAAAGACAGCGCCTGCAAATTGAATACCGCTTCACTTCCGGAAAGTCTTCGTTACGTGCAAGACAAAAAAACTCACGGAACCATTCAGCCTAGTAAGGCCATGCCACTTTCTGATTACCAGAAGGCACTAGGGTCGACGGCTGAGCATTGGGAGAAACAATGATGAAAACGCTTGATAAACCGTTGGACGATGAACTGTCCGGCGCATTGAGGAGGGGGGATGATCTTCTTTCGATACGGGAAATCCTGCTGAAGTATCGAGATAAGGGTTTTTCGGCTATATCGGTTAATGAACTGTTGGGGTCAATGCGCGGTGATGCCGATGAAGAGTTGGAGGATCGGATTCTGGAGGTGATGGATATCGTTACCGGGTTTTGTGCGCCAGCTCTGGAAGTCTGGTAAGCGGCGGGTTTGGAATTGAGAAGTTTCACTGGAAATCTGGGAAATGAGCATGAAAAACACTGCTGTGATCCTTGCACTGACCGCCACTTTCGGCCTCGGCGCCCTGGCCCGCGCAGAAGCGCCAGATCCCGCTACCCTGAAAAGCATGTATGACAGCGGTCGCAACATGTCGGGCCTGATCAAGCATTGCGTCGACAAGGGCTACCTGAAAGCGGACAGCACGGAAAACGCCAACAAGATGGTGGCGTTCGTTGCGAATATGCCGGGCGCGTTCGACAAGGCTGATGGCGACAAGAACGAAAGTCTCGGTCGCAAAGGCGAAGTGTTGGCCGACGGTCAATACAAGAGTCTGCAAGGCAACCTGCCGCCGGATCTGAGCCTCAAGCAATGGTGCGAGCAAGCGGATCAAGGGATGCGTGAGGGGCTCAAGCAAATCGGCTTGTAAACCACATCGAAGAGAACACTTGCCATGAAATCCGAAATACCACCCACCGACGCCTCGGCACTCATCGACGCTCGAATCGCTGAACTGGACGATTGGCGTGGCGTCATTCTCAGCGAGATTCGCAAGGTCATTCATCAGGCCGATCACGAGGTGGTGGAGGAGTGGAAGTGGCGCGGTGTTCCGGTGTGGTCACGGGGCGGGATCATTTGTACCGGGGAGACCTACAAGGCGGCAGTCAAAATGACCTTCGCCAAGGGCGCAGCGTTGGCCGATCCGGCGCGGTTGTTCAACGCCAGCCTTGATGGCAACACCCGCCGGGCGATTGATTTTCATGAGGGTGACACGATCGATGAACAGGCCTTGCAAGCGCTGATTCGCGAGGCGATTGCGCTGAATTTGTCGAAGTGAATCGTGGCGCTTGCTTTGGCTCAGAAATAACTGGCTGTTTTAAAACAAATTTTTTTGCACTCAGGGCTTCCCAGATCAAAAAAAGGTTGGTAAATTGCGGCCCATTCTCGCAGAGCTTGTTACAGAGCTTGAGATACAGGGGCGTCGCCAAGCGGTAAGGCAGCAGGTTTTGATCCTGCCATGCGTTGGTTCGAATCCAGCCGCCCCTGCCATATTCAGAAAAAACGCCAGTCCGAAAGGGCTGGCGTTTTTTTATGCGCGCGATTTGTGGCTGGGGCTGACAGTTGCCTGAGCCAAAGCGGGGGACTGTTGTAAACTCCCCGGCGAAAAGTCCCGGCGCGTTGCTGGCCGGCGACCCTCAATCTCTCCAGACAAGAGACTTTCATGGCTAATCAAGACCTCAGCTTCATCCCTGATCCGGATGCCGATTCCATTTCCTCCGACGTTGTCGGTTTCAACGGCATTCTGGTTTCGACCCAGATCCCGACCCGCGCCGACGGCAGTCTGGAGCTGGGCGATATCACCCTGCAAAGCGAATGCACCCTGCAGGCGCTGAAAGTGGCGCTGGAGCGGGCGGGCAGTTCGATGGATCGCGTGATGCACCTGACCATCTACCTCACCGATATGGCCGACCGTGCGGCGTTCAACGAAGTCTACAAGCGCTTCTTCGCCAAGCCATGGCCGGTGCGCGCCGCTGTGGGCGTGGCGTCGCTGGCGGTGGAAGGCATGCGCGTGGAAGTCACCGCGATGGCCGCCAAGGCCTGACCGCCCCCTGTAGGAGTGAGCCTGCTCGCGATAGCGGTAAATCAGCCACCATCAACGTTGACTGTGCCACCATCATCGCGAGCAGGCTCACTCCTACAGGAGACTCTCGTGTCGGATTGGAGCGAGGTCATCTGCCACTTGGCAGCACAGGCGTGCCGCTCGGGCGTTTCGCGGCTACAATGCGCGCCTTAACCGTGACAGCCTGACTAAAAAAACTATGTCCTTGCCCAAGCATCATCTGGAATTGCTCAGCCCCGCCCGTGACGTGGCGATTGCCCGCGAGGCGATCCTGCACGGCGCCGACGCCGTGTACATCGGTGGCCCGAGCTTCGGCGCGCGCCACAACGCCTGCAACGAGGTGAGCGAAATCGCCGAGCTGGTGGAGTTTGCCCGCCGTTATCACGCGCGCATTTTCACCACCATCAACACCATCCTGCACGACAACGAACTGGAGCCGGCGCGCAAGCTGATCCACCAGTTGTACGACGCCGGTGTCGACGCGCTGATCGTCCAGGACCTGGGCGTGATGGAGCTGGACATTCCGCCGATCGAGCTGCATGCCAGTACCCAGACCGACATCCGCACCCTTGAGCGGGCGAAGTTCCTTGATCAGGCCGGTTTCTCGCAACTGGTACTGGCCCGTGAGCTGAACCTGAAAGAAATCCGCGCCATCGCCGACGAAACCGATGCGGCCATTGAATTCTTCATTCACGGCGCACTGTGCGTGGCGTTCTCCGGGCAGTGCAACATCTCCCACGCGCAGACCGGGCGCAGCGCCAACCGTGGCGACTGCTCGCAGGCCTGCCGTTTGCCGTACACCCTCAAAGACGAAAAGGGTGGGGTGATCGCCTACGAAAAACACCTGCTGTCGATGAAGGACAACAACCAGAGCGCCAACATCCGCGCGCTGGTCGAAGCCGGTGTGCGTTCGTTCAAGATCGAAGGTCGCTACAAGGACATGGGCTATGTGAAGAACATCACTGCCTATTACCGCCAGCGCCTCGACGACGTGCTCGAAGACCGCCCGGACCTGGCCCGCGCTTCCAGCGGCCGTACCGCGCACTTCTTCCTGCCGGACCCGGAAAAGACTTTCCACCGTGGCAGCACCGACTACTTTGTCACCGATCGCAAGATCGACATCGGCGCGTTCGACTCGCCGACCTTCACCGGCCTGCCAGTGGGCACCGTCGAGAAAGTCGGCAAGCGTGACCTGCAGGTGGTGACGCAGGAACCGCTGTCCAACGGTGATGGCCTCAACGTGCTGGTCAAGCGTGAAGTTGTGGGTTTCCGCGCCAACATCGCCGAGCCAAAGGGCGAGTTCGAAGAAGACGGCGAGAAGCGCTATCGCTACCGCGTCGAGCCGAACGAAATGCCCGAAGGCCTGTACAAGCTGCGGCCGAATCATCCGCTGAACCGCAACCTCGACCACAACTGGCAACAGGCGCTGCAGAAGACCTCTGCCGAGCGTCGTGTCGCATTGAGCTGGGTCGCACGTCTGCGTGAAGAGCAACTGGAAGTGACTGCGACCAGTGAAGAGGGCATCAGCGCCAGCGTGACTCTGAACGGCCCGTTCGGTGTCGCCAACAAGCCGGAACAGGCGCTGGAGCAATTGCAGGATCTGCTTGGTCAGCTCGGTACTACCCAGTACCACGCCACCGACATCAAGCTCGATGCGCCGCAGGCGTTCTTCATCCCGAACTCGCAGCTCAAAGCCTTGCGCCGTGAAGTCATCGAAGCCCTGACCGCCGCCCGCGTCGCCGCGCATCCACGTGGCAGCCGCAAGGCCGAAACCACGCCGCCGCCGGTGTACCCGGAGTCGCACCTGTCGTTCCTGGCCAACGTCTACAACCAGAAGGCCCGCGACTTCTACCACCGTCATGGCGTGAAGCTGATCGATGCGGCGTACGAGGCGCACGAAGAGGCCGGTGAAGTGCCGGTGATGATCACCAAGCACTGCCTGCGTTTCTCGTTCAACCTGTGCCCGAAACAGGCCAAAGGCGTGACCGGCGTGCGCACCAAAGTCGCGCCGATGCAGCTGATTCACGGCGACGAAGTGCTGACCCTGAAGTTCGACTGCAAGCCGTGCGAGATGCACATCATCGGCAAGATGAAAGGCCACATCCTCAACATGCCGCAACCGGGCAGTGTGGTCGGCCACATCAGCCCGGAAGACCTGCTGAAAACCATCCCGCGCGCGCCACACTGAGTGACGGGCGGGCGTGGCGCTACGGTGTCACGCCTGCTCGGGCTCTCGCTCCGCCAGCTCTTCGAGCAGGTCGGCTGACGGCACAAAGAACAACCCCCCGGTGACTGCGGTGCTGAAGTCGAGCAAACGGTCGTAGTTGCCGACCGGGTTGCCGACAAACATGTTCTCCAGCATCTGCTCGATCGGTTCCGGCGAGCGCGCGTAACCAATGAAATAGGTGCCGAATTCGCCAGCCCCCGGGCGGCCGAACGGCATGTTGTCACGCAGGATCTTCTGCTCCTGGCCGTCCTTGGTAATGGTGGTCAGGGCGCTGTGGGAGTTGCTCGGTTTAACCTCCTCACCGAGTTCGATGTCGGCCAGCTTGGTGCGGCCGATCACCTTCTCCTGAGCCTCGACGCTCAACGCATTCCACGCCTCCATCTTGTGCAGGTACTTCTGCACCAGCACATAACTGCCGGATCCGAACGCGGGGTCTTCGTTGCCGATCAGGGTGAAGTGGTCTGCCTTGCGGCCCACCGGGTTCTCGGTGCCATCGACGAAACCGATGATGCTGCGCATGTCGAAGTAGCGGAACCCCTGCACCTCATCCACCACGGTGATCGCGCCATTGAGCGCGCTGCACAACTGGGTCGCCAGTTCGAAACACAGGTCCATCTGGTCGGCACGGATGTGCAGCAGGATGTCGCCCGGCGTCGCAACGGCGCGACGGCCCTCGACGCCGAACTCGCGGAACGGATGCAGCGACGCCGGGCGCGGGCTGCCGAACAGGGCGTCCCAGGCGTTGGCGCTGAACCCGCAGACACACGACAAGTTACCGCTGGGCACGCGTTTGCCAACCGAACGGGTGAGGGCGGCGATGTCGCCGCACCAGCCGCGCACCTGACTGGCGGCGTCGCTGCCGGGCAGCAGCGTGGCGACGATGAAGATCGCGCTGCTGGTGATCGGGTTGCAGATCGCTTGTGGCTCGGGTGTCTGGGTATCCATTGATGAAGTCATAGTCGGTTCCATATGCGCGGGGCCAAGGTCGGCGCTCAGTATGAAACCAAAAACGTTTCATCGATATCTCAGAAACGCCCCAGTCGATAGGCATCCATCGTCGGCACGCCGGCATTGGTCGAGGGAGACGCCAACTGAGCAATCATCTCAGCAGTCACCGCCGCCTGCGTCAGCCCCAGATGCTGATGACCGAACGCGAGCAGTACCTTGCCGTCGCAGACCTTGTCGATGACCGGCAGCGAGTCCGGCAGCGACGGACGAAAGCCCATCCACGGCGTTGCGTCTTCAGCGTTCAAGTCGCGACGGAACAAACCTTTGCTCAAGCGATGCAACTGCCAGGCGCGTTCCATGAACGGCGGGCGTTGCAGGCCGGCGAACTCCACCGTACCGGCCAGGCGCAGGCCGCCGGTCATTGGCGTCATGATGAACTTGCGCTCCAGCGACGTGACGGCGAACGGCAGGCGCCCTTGCTCATGCGGCAACATCAGGTGATAGCCGCGCTCGGTGTCCAGCGGCACGCGTTTACCGGTCAGCGCAGTGGTGAGCTTCGCCGAATGCGCGCCACAGGCGATCAGCACCTGCCGCGCGGTGAAACGCCCCTGATCGGTGATCAGCGACACGCCATGCGCCTGCAACTGGCCGCCCTGAACCTCCTGCTGGAAGAACTGCACGCCGGCCGTTTTCGCCGCGCTCACCAGTTCACATACCACCTGATACGGGTCGAGAAAATGCCCGGTGCGCGGGTAGAACAATCCGCCCTGAATCTGTTCGCTGAGCTGTGGCGCGCTTTCTCGCACGGCGCTGGCCGACCAGAAATCCACCGGCACCTGTTGCTGACGCATGCGCGCCTGCAAGGCGTCGATCGCTTGCCGCGACTCGGCGCGCTCGAACACCAGCAGCGAGCCGTCCTCTTTGAGCAGGTCGGGGCGGGCGATGCTCTGCAGCAGGCGCTTCCAGGCGTCGAGGCTGCTTTCGTTGAGCGCGCGCAAACCGGCCACGGTGCGCTGAAACGGAGCCGGGCGCAGGTTCAACAGTAATCGGCTGAACCACGGCAAAGCGCGCGGCAGGTACTTCCAGTCCAGGCGCAGCGGCCCCATCGGATCCATCAGCATTGCCGGCAGGCGCTTGAGGATTGACGCATCGGCAATCGGAAACACCTGCTCGGTGGCCAGATGCCCGGCGTTGCCGAACGAGGCGCCATGACCGGGCGGCTGCTTGTCGATGACCACCACCCGTTTACCCTGACGCGCCAGTTGCAGGGCGCAGGCGACACCGATGATGCCGGCGCCGATCACCGCGATATCGGCGTTGTCCGTTGTGAGGTTGTCGGGCATGTTCAGGCTTCCCTCTGGCCGTCGAGCAAGCGTCGTAACTGCAGCGGATTCGCCTGTTTCAGCGGCTGCGGCAACAGGCTGTCGGGAAAATCCTGATAACACACCGGACGCAGGAAGCGCAGGATCGCCGCCGTGCCGACCGAGGTGCTGCGCGAATCCGACGTGGCCGGGAACGGCCCGCCATGCACCATCGCGTCACACACTTCGACCCCGGTCGGCCAGCCGTTGACCAGCAGGCGTCCGGCCTTGCGTTCCAGTGTCGGCAACAAGGCCCGGGCTTGATCCAGATCGGCGTCATCCAGGTGCAGGGTGGCGGTCAACTGGCCTTCGAGGTGTTCGCAGATCTGACGGATTTCATCGTCGTTGGCGCACTGTACGATCAGCGACGCGGCGCCGAATATTTCACCTTGCAGACGCACGTCAGCGATGAAGTCCTGCGCCTGAGTGACGAACAATTGCGCCTGGCACTGGTTCGGCCCTTCAGTCGCGAGACCGCTCGCCACGCGTTGCGCCTGAGGATGTTCGGCCAACGCGGCGACCGCGCTTGAATAGGCGCGGAAAATCCCCGGCGTAAGCATGGTCTGCGCCGGGCTGCGCTGGACCCCTTCGGCGGCAGCGGCGATGAAACTGTCCAGTGCCGGCCCTTGGCGAGCAATGACCAGCCCGGGATTGGTGCAGAACTGCCCGGCGCCCTGAGTCAGCGAGGCGACAAAACCCTGCGCCAACGCCTCACCGCGAGCGGCTAGCGCTGCGGGAAACAGCAGCACCGGATTGATCGAGCTCATTTCCGCGTACACCGGAATCGGTTCTGGCCGCGCTTGCGCCGCTCGGCTCAGAGCGAGGCCGCCGCTGCGCGAGCCGGTGAAGCCCACAGCCTTGATGCGCCAATCGCTGACCAACGCAATGCCGACCTCGTTGCCGGAGCCGAACAGCAGCGAAAACACGCCTTCAGGCAAACCGCATTTTTTCACCGCGCGAGCCAGCGCCTGGCCGACCAGTTCACTGGTGCCGGGATGCGCGTTGTGTGCCTTGACGATTACCGGGCAACCGGCGGCCAGTGCAGACGCGGTGTCGCCGCCCGCCACGGAGAACGCCAGCGGAAAGTTGCTGGCGCCAAACACCGCCACTGGCCCCAGCGCAATCTGCCGCTGGCGCAAATCAGAACGTGGCAGCGGCTGGCGCTGTGGTTGTGATTGATCGACGCGAACATCCAGCCATTCGCCGGCCCGCACGGTGCGGGCGAAGGTGCGCAGTTGTCCGCAGGTGCGCCCGCGTTCGCCCTGGATACGGGCGCGTGGCAGGCCGGTTTCGGCCACGGCACGGTCGATCAGCGCATCGCCAAGGGCTTCGATCTCATTGGCGATGGTTTCGAGAAATTCGGCGCGAGCGTTGAGGGACGTCTCGCGATAACGATCAAAGGCTTGCCACGCCAGTGCGCAGGCCTGTTCGACATGTTCTGCAGTGCCACCGGCATAGGCCGGTTCCAGCACCGCGTCGGTGGCGGGATTGATCGCGCGGATCGCTTCACGGCTGCCGGCAACGGCTTGGCCGCCGATCAACATGTGGCCTGTCAGAGTCATGACGCTTCCTTGAAAAAACAGGTGAAACCCCGGCATCACACCGGGGCAGGGGCTGCGGTCAGGCGAGGTTCTGTTCGGCGGACCAGTTTTTGTACCACTGGCGGAACAGCGCGTACTGGGTCTCGGCGTAGCGGCGCTGGGCATCGCTCAGCGCGTCGGTTTCATTGAAGTGCAGGGCGTATTCGCGGTCGCCGTTGAGCACCATCAGGTGCTTGTAATACAGCACCAGATCGCAGCCTTCATCGAACGACGACAGCACCGCCAGCGCCGCTTCCAGTTCGCGCGCCAGACGCCGGGCCTTGGCGTCGCCCTTGGCCGCTTGCTTGCTCAGCGCCACCAGTTGCAGCACTTCGCGCGGCAGGGCGTTGCCGATACCGGTGATCGCGCCGGTGGCGTTGCAGTTGACGAAACCGTGCACCACTTGGGTATCGACACCGACCATCAGGGTCACGGCATCGTCCTGCGAGGTGATGTTTTCGGCGGCGTAGCGCAAGTCGGCGCCACCGCCGAACTCCTTGAAGCCGATCAGGTTCGGGTGTTCGCGGCGCAGTTCGAAGAACAGCTCGGCGCGGGTGGCGAAGCCGTAGTAGGGGCTGTTGTAGATCACCGCCGGCAGGTTCGGCGCGGCGTTGAGGATCGCGGCGAAGTGGGCTTTTTGCGCGGTGGCCGAAGCACCACGGGACAAGACGCGGGGAATCACCATCAGGCCATGGGCGCCGACTTTCGCCGCATGCGCGGCGTGGGACACCGCTTCACGGCTGTTGACCGCGCCAGTGCCGACGATGGTCGGAACCCCGGCGGCCACCAGACGCGCCACGCCTTCCTGACGCTCGGCCTCGGTCAGCAACGGCCAGTCGCCCATCGAGCCGCAGTAAACCACCGCGCTCATGCCGATATCGATCAGCTCGCGACCCTTGGCCACCAGTGCGTCGAAGTCAGGTTTGCGCGCGGCGGTGCACGGAGTCATCAGCGCGGGAATGCAGCCAGTGAAGATGTTATCGCTCATTGTTGTAGCTCCTCGGGACATTCATTCAAGTCAAAAAAACGGGGCAGGTCAGATGCCCCAGGCGAAAGGATCCTGCTCGTCGATCAGCAGGGTGGCGTCGGCGGTCATGTAGGCGCGGCCGGTAATGAATGGGCGCACGCGTTCGCCATGCCATTCGAAGCGCCCTTCGAACTGGCTGCCGGTGATGCTCGCTTGCGTCCAGACCTGGCCTTCGGCGAGTTTGCCGTCAGCGGCCAGGCAGGCGAGTTTGGCGCTGGTGCCGGTGCCGCAGGGGGAGCGGTCGTAGGCTTTGCCCGGGCACATGACGAAGTTGCGGCTGTCGGCGTGGGCGTCGTCGGCAAACAGTTCGACGTGATCGATCAGTGCGCCGTCCTCGCCGTGAACGCCTTGGGCCTCAAGGGCCTTGAGCATCGCCCAGGTGTAATCGGTGAGGGCTTCGACGTTGCTCATCTGCAGGTCCTGGCCGTGTTCGGAAACCAGGAAAAACCAGTTGCCGCCCCAGGCGACGTCGCCGAACACCAGACCGTAGCCGGGCACGTCCACCGGCACCTGTTCGCGGTAGCGCCAGGCCGGGACGTTGCCCACGGTCACCGCGCCGTCCTCGTGCAGGGTGGCGCTGACCGGGCCGACCGGGGTGTCGATCTTGTGCACGCCCGGTTCGATCTGCCCCAGGTAATGCAGCGAGTTGACCAGGCCGATGGTGCCGTGGCCGCACATGCCGAGGTAGCCGGCGTTGTTGAAGAAAATCACCCCGCAGGTGGCATCCGGCGACACCGGCGCGCAGTACAGCGCACCGACCAGCACGTCGTTGCCACGGGGCTCCAGCAGGCAGGCGCGGCGCCATTGATCGTGGCCCTCGCGCAAGGCATCGCGCTTCTCGGCCATGCTGTTGCCGGGCAGCTCGGGGAAGCCTTTCATCACCAGGCGCGTGGGTTCACCGCCAGTGTGGGAATCGATGATGTGCAGTCGTTTCATGGTTCGTCCCTTGAGTGAAGGTCAGGCGTGAGCAGGGCGCTGGCCCGTTGCCGAATGGGTGGAGGATTCAGCGGCTTCGCTTTCGTCGTCCTCGGTTTCCAGACGAATCAGGCGTGCCGGTACGCCGGTGGCCGCGCCCCAGTAGTAGATGGCCAGCGCGCAGACCGCGACGATCACCGTGTCGAACGGATGACTGAGCACGCCGATACCGCCGAAACTGCCGAGCTTGGAGAGGACGATGGTCACCGCGTAGAAGCCGATCAGCCATGCCGACGAGCGAACTTGCTGGCCGAGGTTCAAGTGCGCGGTCGGCACCATGCGCCCACACAGCAGGTAGATGACAAACATCAGGATTTGCAGGCCGAGCAACCACGACACGGTGCCCCAGCCCGACCAGTAGACAATCAGCGCGGCGATGATGAACGACAGCGGCCCAAGCACGCTCATGCCCTTGACCCGGAACGGACGCGGCATGTCCGGCGCGTTACGGCGCAGTGCGGCCACCGTCACCGGGGCCACGGCGTAGCTCAATACCAGCGCGGCAGAGACAACGTTGATCAGCGCTTCCCACGACGGGAATGGCAGGGTCCAGAACACCGACAGGCCAAAGGTCAGCCACAGCGCCGGGCGTGGGATGCCGGATTTTTCATCGATGCGGGTGAAGATCTTGAAGAAGGTCCCGGTCTGCGCCCAGCCGTAGATCACCCGTGGCGTGGCGTTCATGTAGATATTGCCGCAGCCGCTGGGCGAGATCACCGCATCGGCCACCACCAGATACGCCAGCCAGCCGACGCCCAGCGCCAAGGCGATGTCGCGATACGGCAGGGCCAGTTCCTTGGCGACGCCGGCCCAGCCATTGGCGAGCATTTCGGTCGGGATGCCGCCGAGGAAAGCGGTTTGCAGCAACACGTAAATCGCGGTGGACAGCAGCACCGACAGGATCAGCGCAATCGGGATCGTGCGTTGCGGATTCTTCACTTCACTGGCCACGGAGATGATCGGCGTCAGGCCCAGATAAGCGAAGATCACCCCGCCGGCCGACACGGCCATTTCGATGCCGGACAGACCGAACGGCGCAAAGCCATGCACTTCGAAATTGGCCGGTTTGAAGAAGGTGAACAGCACGCCGATCACCAGCAGCGGCACGATGAACTTGAACACGCTGACCAGATTGTTGGCCATGGCGAACGTCTTCACGCTGCGGTAATTGAGCAGGAAAAACAGGCACAACAGCCCGAACTGCACGAACCACCCGAGCACGGTCGGGTCGCTGGAGCCGACCTTGGTCAACTCGGGAAACCACGCTGCCGCATATTGCCGCGAGGCGACCACTTCGATCGCCACCAGGCTGGAAAACGCGATCAGCGTGATGAAGCCCATCAGGTAACCGAGCAGTGGCCCGTGGGAGTAAACCGGGTAACGCACCACGCCACCGGCACGGGGCAACGCGGCGCCCAATTCGCAGTAGACAATGCCCAGCAGCAACACGGCGAAACCACCGAGCAGCCAGGAAAAGATCCCTGCCGGGCCGGCGATGGCCGACACGTGACTGGCGGCGAACAACCAGCCCGAGCCGAAGATCGCCCCCAGTCCGATGAACGTGAGGTCTATCAGTGAAAGTTGTTTCTTGAACTTGCCTTGGCCTGTCATAGCGTCGCCTTCTTGTTGGTTGTTGGAGGGGCGTGCAGTGGCGCTACAGTGAACTCATCGGGCGATGGGCGATTGATGTTTTTTGCCGGTGACGATGACGAAATCAGCACAGTGGCCAACGGCAAAGGCCCGGCTCGACAGGCTGTCGGCCATCGGGCAATCTGCGCGCAAGCCAATGCGCACAGTGGGGAGTGACAGTCATGACGCAGAACGCGTTTGCGATCCTGAGCCAGCAGAACGAGGCGAGCCGACCGCAATGCCTCGACGATCTGCTCGCCAGCATGGCGCTGCTGTTGCCGATGCTCGACGTGATTCCCAACGCGGCGATCTTCATCAAGGATCTGCAGGCGCGCTACGTAATGGCCAACCAGACGCTGGTGCAGCGCTGCGGTTTGAAAGACCTGCGACCGTTACTGGGCAAGACCAGCGCCGAGGTGTTTCCGGCGCAATTGGGCCCGGGCTATACCGAGCAGGATCGGCGGGTGCTTGAAGAAGGGTTTGTGCTGGAAGATCAACTGGAGCTGCATCTGTACGGCAGCCGTGAACCGGGCTGGTGCCTGACGCACAAGCGTCCGCTGTACAACCGGGATAATCGGATCATTGGCCTGGCGGGAATTTCCGTCGACTTGCAGACCGCCAGCGAAACCCATCCGGCGTATCAGCGGCTGGCGGCGGTGGACGAGTACATCCGGGCAAACTTCAATCAGCGCGTCAGCCTGAGCGAACTGACGCGCATCGCCGGAATTTCAGTGGCGCAACTGGAGCGCTACTGCAAGCGCGTGTTCCACCTGACGCCGCGGCAGATGATCCAGAAAGTCCGTCTTGAGCACGCGCATCGGCTGTTGCACGGCGAGTTGCCGATCACCGAAGTGGCGCTGCAGTGCGGCTATACCGACCACAGCGCGTTCACCCGGCAGTTCAAGGCTTCGACCGGATTTACCCCGCGCCAGTATCGCTTGGCGACAACGCCCTGAGGCTTGCGCGTCAGGCCTTGACCCAGCGCTGCCGGCTCCAGGCACTCAGCGAATCCACGCCCAGCACCAGAATCAGCATCGCCAGAATCACCGTGCTCGCCTGCGCTTCCTGAAACAGGCTGAGGCTGACATACAGCATCTGCCCCAAACCGCCGGCACCGACAAAGCCCAGCACGCTGGCCATGCGAATGTTGTTTTCCCAGCGATACAGGCAATACGCGAGCAATTGCGGGGCAAGGTTGGGCAGGGTGCCATAGCAGAAGGCGAGCACCGGGTTGCCGCCCTGCAAACGGATCGCTTCAGCCGGTTCCGGCGGGGTGTTTTCCAGCGCTTCGGCGAACAACCGGCCGAGCACGCCGGTGGTGTGCAGGGCCAGCGCCAGGGTGCCGGCGTTCGGGCCGAGGCCGGCGGCGAGCACCATCAGTGCCGCCCACACCAGTTCCGGAATCGCCCGCAGACCGTTGAGCAGCAGGCGCGAAGCGCTTTGCAGCGGCCAGCCGAAACGTCCGGCGGCGGGCAGCGCGAGGAGGATGCCGAACACCGCCGCGAGCAGGGTGCCGAGGGCCGACATGGCGAGGGTTTCCAGCGAGCCCTTGAGGATCGCCTGCAAATGCGTGGCGCTCAGGTCCGGGCTGAGAAAGCGCTGCGCGTAGGCACCCATCTGCTTGAGGCTGGTGGCGCTGCCCAGTTCACCAAGGTCGAGTTCGAGGTAGCCGAACGAGGCGATGACCGCGACGCCAATGCCGACAATCAGCAACAGATTAATCAGACGATTCATGTCAGCCTCCAGCGCAGCAGGCGGCTGAGTTGATCGGCACCGAGCACCAGAATCAGGAAGGTCAGCAACATGCTTGCCACTTCACCGCCGGCGAACATGCGCAGCGACAGGTCGATCTGCTGGCCGAGGCCACCAGCGCCGACAAACCCCATCACCACTGACGCACGAATCGCGCACTCCCAGCGATATACCGTGTACGACAGCAACTCCGCCGCGACATTCGGCAGAATCCCGTAGGCAAACGCCGCGAGTCGTCCGCTGCCGGCCTGCATCAAGGCGTGCGCCGGGCGTTGGTCGGTGGATTCGAAAATTTCCGCGTAGACCTTGCCGAGCATGCCGCTGTAGGTGATGGCGATCGCCAGCACACCGGCTGCCGGGCCTAGGCCCACGGCACGCACAAACAGCAGCGCCCAGACAATCTCGGGCACGCTGCGCAAGAAGATCAGCAGCCCGCGCACCGGCCAGCGCAGCAAGCTTCCGACCCGACTGGGAATGCCGCCGCGGGACGCGGCGGACAACGACAGTGCGCGACTGGCAATCAGGCTCGCCGGTACCGCCAGCAGCAGTGCGAGGGCCATACCGGCGGTGGCGATGGCCAGTGTTTGCAGGGTGGCTTTGAACAGTAACTGAAGAAAGTCGTGGTCATGCGCCGGTGGCCAGAATCCGGAGATGAAGCGGCCCATTTCGGTCTGGCTGTCGCTGTGCAGCAGCACGCCAAGGTCCAGTTCGCTGAGCTGGATGCCCGGCCACAGCAGGGCAATTGCCAGCAGGGTCAGCAGCAGTCGCGGCGCGGCAGCAGGGTCGCGTGAATCAGCCCTCAGCATCTCGGGATCTGCACAATCAGCGGCGCACTGGGCGTCGTCGGGCTTTGCAATTGCTCGTTGGCGTACAGCGTGTCGAGCATCTCGCGGCTGACCTGTTCGGCCGGGCTGTCAAACAGGATCTGGCCGTCGCGCAAACCGATGATGCGCGGAAAGTGCGCCAGCGCCAGTTCCACCGCGTGCAGACTCGCTACCAGCGTGACGTTATGTGCCCGCGCGTGCTGCGAGAGGATCGACAGGGTGTGCCCGGCGAGTACCGGGTCCATCGCCGACACCGGTTCGTCCGCCAGCAGAATCTCCGGTGCCTGATACAGCACCCGGGCAATGCCTACGCGCTGCAATTGGCCGCCGGACAATTGCTGGCAGTAAGCGAAGAGTTTGTCGCCCAGATCCAGTCGTGCCAGGGCCGCACGGGCGCCGGGAATATCCGTCGGGTGCAGCAGATTGAGCAGGCTCTTGCCTAAACTCCACTGGCCGAGTTTGCCGGCCAGCACCGCCGTTACCACGCGCTGGCGCGGCGGCAGCGGTGGGGCTTGATGCACCAGGCCGATGCGCGCACGCAGGCGTTGCCGTTGACGGGCCGAGAGATGCCAGGGACGTTCGCCCAGCACCTCGATTTCACCGCTGCTGGGGCGCAACGCGGTGGCCAGCAGGTTCAACAGACTCGACTTGCCGGCCCCGGAAGGACCGATGATCGCCACCTGCTCGCCGGCGCCAATCTGCAGGTCGATGCCGCGCAGCGCATCGACTCCATTGGCGTGGTGCAGGCGGGCTTGTTTGAGGCTCAGGGTCATTTCAACAGATCGGCAGCGCGAGCAGCTTCCTCGATACCCTTGTAGTTTTCGGGCTTGGTGTCGATGAAGCGGCTGGCCGCCTGCAGATCAAGAATCTTCTTTTGCTCGGAGTTGGCCGGGTCGAGGTCAAGGAAAGCTTTCTTGATCTTCGCCGCCAGCGCCGGGTCGAGGGTGCCGCGCACGGTCCAGTTGTAATCGAAGTAGGCCGGGGTGGTGGCGAACACGTGGACCTTGCTGGTGTCGACCTTGCCTGCGTCCACCAGTTTCTGCCAGACGCTGGCGTTGAGCACACCGGCATCGACCTTGCCGGCCTGGACCCAGGCGACGGTGGCGTCGTGGGCGCCGGAGTAGGCAACGCGGCTGAAATAGGCTTCCGGCTTGATGTTGTCGTTCTTCAGCATGAAATAACGCGGCATCAGGCTGCCGGAGGTGGACGACACCGAGCCAAAAGCAAAGGTCTTGCCTTTGAGGTCGGCCAGGCTCTTGACGTTCGGGTCGGCGGTGATGAACTTGCTGGTGAACTGCGCATCCTGCTCACGCTGCACCAGCGGGATCACCGGGGTGGTGGCGTCGGTCTTCAGGCGTGCCTGAACAAAAGTGAAACCGCCCAGCCAGGCCATGTCGAGGCGGTCGGTCGCCAGGGCTTCAACCACCGCCGGATAGTCGGCCACGGGAACGAACTGCACTTTCATGCCCAACTGCTGCTCCAGGTACGCACCGAGCGGCTCGAACTTGCGCAGCAATTCGGTCGGGGCTTCATCGGGAATCGCGCTGACCCGCAACACATCGGCGGCATGCGCCACCAGAGCAGAAAAAGACAGGGCCAGACCAGCAGTCAGTGCCAGGGTTCGTTTGAGCATGGAAATCTCCGTTTCATGAGCGTCGCATTCTAAGCGCCGCGACGCGAGGTGTCGCGATCGGGCGCTCAATCAGGTTAGACGAAACGGCGAGGTTATACGCAGCCGCGCTGTCAAAGGCCAGCAGTGGTGTCCGACGATGTTTTACCCCGGATTACGATCATGGGGTTTCCGGGAGTTTGGCAATCACCTTGATCTCGAACTGAAACCCAGCCAGCCAGGTCACGCCGACCGCAGTAATCGTCGGATACGGTGCGCTGCCCCAGAACTCCGGTACCACTTCCCAGATGGTTTCGAAGGTCGATTGTGGATCGATCATGAACACCGTGACGTCCACCGCATCGGCGAAGCTGCAACCGGCGGCATCGAGGATCGCGTTGAGGTTATTGAACGCCAGGCGCACCTGGTTCTGCAGATCCGGCTCGGGCGAACCATCTACACGGCTGCCGACTTGCCCCGAGACAAACAGAAAACCGTTGGAACGAATCGCTGGCGAATAACGATGGCGCTCGTAAAGCGCATGGCGGGCTGGCGGGAAAACGACGTCGCGCTGGGTCATGGGTGTCTCCATCATTGTTTGGTGGTTGCTGATGGAGTGACTGTAGGGGCTTGCGCAGTGGCGATAAACGCGCAAGCTTGGCGTTCACTGTTTGCAGATTCCAAACAATTCGAGGGCGCAAAGTGGACCGTTTCGATGCAATGCAGGCGTTCGCCCGGGTGGTCGAGGCGGGCAGTTTCACCAAGGCTGCCGAGACCTTGCACATGAGCAAGACCACCGTGACCCAACTCGTGCAGCAACTGGAAGCCCGGCTGCGGGTCAGGTTGCTCAACCGCACCACGCGCAAGGTCAACGTCACTGCCGATGGCGCAATCTATTACGAACGGGTCATTAGGTTGTTGGCCGATATGGACGACGCCGAAACCAGTCTGTCCGGCGCCTCGGCATTGCCCAGAGGACGCTTGCGCGTAGATGTGCCGAGCCCGCTGGCGAGGCTGATTCTGGTGCCGGCATTGCCTGAGTTTCATGCGCGTTATCCGGACATTCAGATCGACATGGGTGTCAGCGACCGCATCGTCGACATCATCGATGAGAACGTCGATTGCGTGGTGCGCGGCGGCGAATTGCTTGATCAGTCACTGATGGCGCGGCGGGTCGCCGATCTTCAGCTCGGGGTTTTCGCCGCGCCGGATTATCTGGCCCGTGCCGGCACGCCGCAGCATCCACGCGAGCTGGAGGACTCGCATCATCGGGTGGTCGGTTTTCTCTGGGCGCGCACCGGCAAACCCGTGCCTTACGCCTTGCACAATGGCAGCGAACACCTGCAGATCAAGGGCCGCCACGTGCTCGCCGTCGATGACGGCAACGCATACCTTGCGGCAGGTCTGGCCGGCATGGGCGTGCTGTGGTTACCCAGGTACATGTCGCACGCACATCAGGCTCGGGGTGAGTTGGTGCCGCTGTTCGAGGACTGGCAACTCGAGCCGATGCCGCTCTACGTGGCGTACCCGCCGAACCGGCATATCAGCCAAAAGCTAAGGGTATTTATCAATTGGATCGTGGAATTGATGGCGCACCATGGCAATGGCCCGGAACTTGCTGAGCCGCGCTCCGGGACTGTCAAATAACTAACGAATAACGCCAACCATGACAGTCGCTTGCTCTGGATGCACCGCTATTCACTCAAGGAGCGTCACCCGTCATGAATATGTATATCGATATTGTCGGTGCGTGCAATTTAAGCTGCCCTTCGTGCCCGATGGGCAACTCGGAAAACGTCAACTTCAAGAAAGCCATGCAAGTCGACATGTTCCGCAAGATCGTCGAGAAGGCCCGCAACGAAGGGGTCGAGACGATCTTTCTGTACAACTGGACCGAGCCGTTGATCCATCCGCGAATCGGTGAGTTTGTCGAGATCATCAATGCCGCCGGTTTGCAGAGCGGTATCAGCTCCAACTTGAACCTGGCCAAGAACATGGAAACCGCCATGCTGGCCAACCCGTGGTTCTTCCGTATTTCGTTGTCCGGGTTTTACCAGGAGACTTACCAGCAGGGGCACGTGGGCGGCGACATTGAAGTGGTCAAGGCCAACATGATCAAACTGCATGAACTCAAGCAGCAACATGGCTTGAGTACGCGCATCGAGGTTTACTACCACCGTTATCTGGACAACATGGAAGAAGAAGGGCTGATGCGCGAATTCAGCCAGAGTCTGGGTTTCGAGTTCTCCACCGGATATTCAGTGATGATGCCGCTGGAAAAAACGCTGGCGCTGATCGAGCGCGACCCTTCGGTGACGGATACCGATCATGAAACCCTGAAAAGGCTGGCGCTGCCGCCCTTCGACGATCTGGTCAATCTGGTCCGTCAATATCCCAAGCAAGCGTGCTCGCTCAAGGATGACTGGCTGGTGCTCGACTGCAACGGCAATACCGTTTTGTGCTGTTCCGTTTTCAATCAGACCGAATACCAGGTCGGCAAGTATCTGGACATGCCTCTGGCGCAATTGACCGGCCTGAAGTCCACCCAGAAAAATTGCGTCGACATGTGCAATCGCTGCGCAAAAAACGGCTTGCACATCTACTCGACCCAATCCAATCGGGGGCCGCTGGAAAGTCACGCCGTCAACCGCATTATCGACTTCCAGCGGCGCACGATCATGGGGCTGCCGGTCGAAAGCGAAAAGCTTGGGCGAACCGGCGAAGTCAGTGCGGAGAACTTCGACGAAGCGCAATACCTGCATATGAACCAGGACGTCAAAAACGCGATTTCCACGGGCGCGTTCACCAGCGGTTATCAGCATTACGTGCTGTTCGGTCGTCTGGAAGGCCGGCTCGGTGCGGGTTATCTCACGGTCGTCTGACCGTGCGGATCAGGTCCCGCCAATTCAGTTGCCACAAGCGTGATTGACTCTTTGGCCCATCAAGCCAACTATCGGCGCATAACAACATGACCGATGGGCCAGACCTTGATCGAACGACGTCAATTCAGCGGAGGCATGAAGGGCAAAAACCTCCGCTATCTGAATGAGCAATCCGCCGAGACCCGCATCACCCGCACCGGTTTTCTGCTGCTGGAACACTTTTCGCTGCCGGCCTTCACCCAGGCGCTGGACACCATCATCACCGCCAACCTGTTGCGCGCCGGACTGTTCAGCTCGCGCACGTTCGGGCTGGGCGAGGGTGAAGTGATCAGCGATCTGGGGCTGGTGATTCGCCCGGATGCGCGGATTGACGCCGCCAGCCTTGCGGATCTGGACTTGCTGGTGGTGTGTGGCGGCTACCGCACTGAGCTGAAGGCCAGCGAGGAGTTGAACAGCCTGCTGCGCGCGGCGGCGGAGCGCGGCGTCAGTCTGGCCGGTTTGTGGAACGGTGCGTGGTTTCTCGGCCGCGCCGGACTGCTCGATGGTTATCGTTGCGCGATCCACCCGGAACACCGTCCCGCACTCACGGAAATTGCCAAGGCCACCCAGGTCAGCAGCGAACCTTATGTGATCGATCGCGACCGGCTCACCGCGTCGAGTCCGTCCGGGGCTTTCCATATGGCGCTGGACTGGATCAAGAGCCTGCACGGCAAGGCGCTGGTCGAAGGCATTGAGGATATTCTGGCGTTCGAGGAGTCGCGGTACCGGCGGATCAAACCGGATGAAAACCTCTGCGTCAGTGCACCGTTGCGCGAGGTGGTCAAGCTGATGGACGCCAACCTCGAGGAACCGCTGGAGCTGGAACAACTGGCGGTGTACGCCGGGCGCTCGCGGCGACAACTGGAGCGCTTGTTCAAGGAGCAACTCGGTACCACGCCGCAGCGCTATTACCTGGAATTGCGCATCACCGAAGCCCGGCGCCTGTTGCAGCACACCGAGCTGTCGCAGATGGAAGTGCTGGTGGCCTGCGGTTTCGTTTCGCCGAGCCATTTCAGCAAGTGCTACAGCGCGTTTTTCGGTTATCGCCCGTCCAGGGAAAAACGCCTGGTCAAATAGACCGAGGCGTTTTCTGCCTTCGACCTCAGAGGTGATCGGCGTCGATCACTGCCTGAGCAAACGCCTGCGGATCTTCCTGGGGCAGGTTGTGGCCGATGCCGCCGTTGATCAGGCGGAACTGGTACTTGCCGGTGAAACGCTTGGCGTAATCCTCAGGCGCCGGGTGCGGCGCGCCGTTGGCATCGCCCTCGAGGGTGATGGTCGGCACGCTGATGGATGGGGCGCTGGCGAGTTTCTGTTCCAGCGCCGCGTATTGCGGTTCGCCCTGCACCAGGCCCAGACGCCAGCGGTAGTTGAACACGGTGATCTCGACGTGATCGGGGTTTTCCAGCGCTTTGGCGCTGCGGTCGAACGTGGCGTCATCGAAGGCCCATTTCGGTGAGGCGAGCTGCCAGATCAGCTTGGCGAAGTCGTGGGTGTTTTTCCGGTAACCGTCCCGGCCACGGTCGGTGGCGAAGTAGAACTGATACCACCACTGCAATTCGGCCTTGGGCGGCAACGGATTTTGCCCGGCAGCCTGATTGCCGATCAGGTAGCCGCTGACCGAGACCAATGCCTTGACTCGCTCCGGCCACAGCGCCGAGACGATATCTGCCGAGCGCGCGCCCCAGTCGTAACCACCGAGCACCGCTTGCTTGATGTTCAGGGCATCCATGAAGTCGATCACGTCGCTGGCCAGCGCCGCAGGCTGCCCGTTGCGTGGCGTCTGATCGGAGAGGAAATGCGTGTCGCCATAACCCCGCGCATACGGCATCAGCACCCGATACCCCTTGGCGGCGAGCAACGGCGCGACCTTGTCATAGCTATGAATGTCGTACGGCCAGCCGTGCAGCAGAATCACCACCGGCCCCTGCGCCGGGCCGGTTTCGGCGTAGGCCACCTCCAGCAGCCCGGCCTTCACATGCTTGAGCGGGCCGAACGGCGAGGGCGCGGAATAGCTGACGTTGTGGTCGCCGGTTGCCGGCTGCGCGGCGGCGGCCGTTGGCATTTGCGTCGCCGCCAGTGCGCCGAACAGCGTCACGGCGAGGATGTGCATACGGTTGAATGCTGCGTTTTTCATGCTGAAGTCTCCTTGGCAATCCTGTCGGGGGCAGGTGCGGGCTGAGCCCGGCAAACCTTGCAGGCATTTGAACGCCTTGACGTATCTGGCCCATGTCGAAAAAGCGCGGTGATTCAAGTTCATGTATCGCCGGGGTGTCTGTACACACTGTGATACACAGCCGGTGTGCTTTGTATGGCCGTGTATCCAGCTCTGCACGTGATACACGGCGAGACCAAACGCGGGTTTTTCGACACATGGCCGCTACACCCGGCAGTCACAGTGCAGGCCTTCACACCATGACTGTCGAGAGGGCAATTGCATGCAACGCACACTGATTCTGGCCACTGTGGCCGCACTGGTTTCATTCACCGGCCTGGCGCAGGCGGCAGACGCTCAAGCCATGAGCTGGCAGCAGGGCTTGAGCCGTACCGACCTGATTCGTCAGGACCTGGGCGATGCGGATCGCGAGGTGATACAGGCACGTATCGATTTCGAACCGGGTGTCACCGCGCCGCGGCATGCGCATCCCGGTGTCGAGGTAGCGCATGTGCTCAGCGGCACGCTGGAGTATCAACTGGAGGGGCGGCCGGCAGTCACGCTAAAGGCCGGGGACTCGCTGTTCATCCCGGCTGGCGTGGCCCATGTGGCGAAGAACGTCGGCCAGGACCAAGGCGTGGAACTGGCGACCTATGTGGTGAAAAAGGGCCAGCCGCTGCTGCAGCTGAAACCGTGATCGGGCTTATCTGGCGCGCAGCAACTTGCGGTAATCCACCGGCGAAATCCCGCGGGCCTGACGGAAGGAATGGCTGAAAGAACTGGCCTGCGAGTAACCCAGCATCAGGGCGATGTTCATGATGCTGGTCTCGGTGCGGCGCAGGTAATGGTCGGCCAGTTCCATGCGCATGGTTTCCAGCACCTGATTGAAGTTTTCCCCTTCGGCCGCCAGTTTGCGCTGCAAGGTGCGCGGCGAAATCGCCAGCTGCCGGGCCAGGCTTTTCAAGCTGAAATCGCCGGTCGGCAATTGTTCGGTGAGCAGCGCGCGCAAGCGGTCAGTCACGGAAAATGCCGGGTACGACAGGCACAACTGCCAGTCGGCCTCCAGCAACATGCTGCGATGCATGCGCGGGTCGGCACCCTGGATCCGCGTCGAGAGCGTCGACTCGGCGAACACCAGCGCATTGCAACCGGCCTCGAACTGCACCGGACAGCCAAAGAAGTGTTCATACAGCGCCGGTTCGCCCACCGCCGAATGCATCATCCGGACTTCCAGCATCGGCTGATTACTCGCGATCAACCAGCGGCCGAACGCTGCCCAGCCGACCATCAGCGCTTCCTGATGCAGGGCGCAATAGGGCTCCAGTTCACTGATGCGTTGATCTTCGAGGGTCACGCGGCCGTCGCCGATGACGATTCGGGTCTGGCTGGACGGACTGTCGTAAACGATCTTGCCGAAACGCAGAATCATATTCAGCGATTCGCCCAGTGTCGCGCTGGTCATCAGCACATAACCCAGTACGCCGTAGGTGCCCGGGCGTACGGCGGCGCCGACCAGCAGGCCGAAATGCGGCAGGTTGCTGCTGAGCGCCGCCAGTTCCAGCAAGGCACGCAGTTGGCGCATGGGAATGCGCACGATCGAGTCGGACAACTGCTCGCGTGAGAGTCCGGTCTGCTGCAACAGCCAGTCGCCATCGCAGCCGTATTGTTCGGCGACATCAAGGACGTGGTTAACGAAGGCAGCGCTGGAAGTGGCGGGTCGCATGGGGGGAGGGGAAGTCCGGTAATCCGGTGATCTTGCTTTTCCGAAAGGTGAAGAAAGCGACGTCGCCAAGGCGCGCGGCGTCAATAGACCCTACATGCGCCCGATCACCGGAATACCGGTGCCAGTGACGGCCGACGCTTGTTCCGAGATCAGAAACAGAATGACCGCCGCCAGTTGTGCGGGCGTCACCCAGCGCTGGTGCTCGGCGTCGGGCATGGCTTCACGGTTTTGCGGGGTGTCGAGCACGCTCGGTAGCACGGCATTGACCGTGATGCTCATGTCCTTGAGTTCTTCGGCGAGGCTTTCGGTCAGGCGCAAAACGCTGGATTTCGACGCGGCGTAAGCGCCCATGCCCAGCCCGGCCTTCGCCGCCATGCTCGATCCGATATTGACGATGCGTCCCGCCGAGGATTGCAGCAGCAATGGCAGCAAGGCTTTGCTGGCGTTCAATGCGGTTCGAAGGTTCAGCGAGTAGAGCCGATCCCAGGCCTCTATCGCACTGCCCAGCAACGGCTCCCACGCATAGCCGCCGGCGCCGTTGACCAGGGCGTCGAGGCGTCCGAAATAGCGGTTGATCTGGTGGGCGACTGCCTGGCAATCGGCAAGGGAGGTCAGATCGATGCCGGACAGGACCAGTCGATTGTGGGAACTGGGCATCGCCATCGTCGCCTGATCGATCAGCACCAGATCCGCGCCCTGGGCTGCGGCCATGTCCGCCAGGGTCTCGCCGAGATTCCCCAGGGCGCCGGTAATCGCCACAACGCGCCGTGAGAGTGACTGAGTCATCAAGAGTCCTTTCCTTTTTAAGGGCGCATACTCTAATGATATCGGTGGCCCGTGGCATGCTTTTGGATGTCAACTTGTTGTGCAAAAGTGCCAAAATTTTATGCTTGGCAACACATCACGAAAGGGTCGTGAAACAGGCGTCAGAAAGTTGGCTTCTGACGGTGGGCGCCAAGCGGATTCTGAAAGCCTGGCGATGGTTTGGTCTGGCATTCTTGTCGCTGTTTCGCCAAGCGCAAGTCCTTCCTGAAGTCTTTAGCACGCTTTTTTTCCGGACGACGCCGTGCAATTCAGAAGTACGTTTTTTGCGTCACATAATCTGTTGCTGCAGCGAGTCAGTGCTGCTTGTATCCTTGCGCGCGACAAGGACACGCGGCCGCAGTCATCGAGTCGGTCGACCCGCCGCAGGAACGGAAACCGGACTTTCCCAAAGGTAGTAATGTGAAGCGTGATACCCGCCTGGTTGTGCTTTTGTTGTTGGTGATCGGTTGTTCCCTCGGGTCACTGACGGTGTGGAAAGTGCTGGCCTCTCGAGAGCGCGCACTGGAGGAGGTAAACGTTCATGGCCTGAACCTGACCCAGGCGCTGGCGACTTATTCCGAAGGGATCGTTCGCCAGAGTTCGTTGCTGCTGCTCGGGATCGTCGAACGTCTGGAAACCGAAGGCAGTGGCCCCGCGCAGATCCAGCGTCTGAGCGCTCTGGTCAATCGCCAGGAACCGCTGATGCCGCAGCTCAGCGGCATCACCATCTACGACAATCAGGGCCGTTGGCTGATGTCCTCCAACCGACCGATTCCGGCCGGGGCCAACAGCAGTGATCGTGTTTATTTCATCCATCATCGTGACGACCCGAGCCGCGAGACCTTTATCGGTCCGCCGATCCAGAGTCGCTCCAATCAGGAGTGGGTGATCACCGTCAGCCGCCGTTTCAATGATGCGCACGGCGAGTTTGCCGGTGTGGTGGCGGTGACCCTGGGTATCGAAAACTTCCTGCGCCTGTTCGGCAAGATCGATGTGGGCCAGGAGGGTGCTATCGGCTTGTCCTATACCGACGGTACGTTGCTGGTGCGCTATCCGTTCCGCGAGCAGGACATGGGGCGTAACTTTTCCAAGTCGCCGATCTATGAGAAGTATCTGGTCGATCGATCGGTCGGCACCGCGTCATTTACTTCCAGCCTCGATGGCGTCGAGCGGCTCTATGCCTTCCGCAAGAGCGACCGGCTGCCGCTGATCACCACTGTCGCCCTCGGCAAGCGCGAAGCCCTTGCTGCGTGGCGCATGGAGGCCTGGCTGTCGGCAGTGGTGGTCGCGGGGTTGCTGGGGCTTACCGGGCTCATCGGCTGGTTTCTGATTCTCGATATTCGCAGGCGTACCAGGGCTGAAGATCAATTGCGCGGGACGCAGCAGCAGTTGCTTTCCTCCAATCGTCAGCTTGAGTTACTGGCGATGAAGGACGCCCTGACCGGCCTGGCCAACCGGCGCTGCTTCGATGAGAGCCTCGCCATGGAAGCCCGACGCGCACAACGTGACGGCACGACGCTGGCGTTGCTGATGATCGATATCGATTACTTCAAGCTGTTCAACGACTCGTTCGGGCATGTCGCCGGCGATGCCTGCCTGCAGAAGGTCGGCACAATCCTCGAAGGTTGTGTGCGGCGCCCGTCGGATCTGGTGGCGCGTTACGGCGGCGAGGAGCTGAGCGTGATCATGCCGGCCACCGACAGTGACGGTGCTGCAGTGGTCGCGCAGTTGATCCTCGAACGCTTGGAGCAAGCGAACATCGCACACCCGTCCAGCCCATTCGGCCGGCTGAGTGTGAGTATCGGCATCGCTACGGCCTCGGGGGCCCAACTGCAATCCTTGCAAGGGTTGATCGAGGTCGCCGATCAGGCGCTGTATAACGCCAAGACGCTGGGGCGTAACCGGTTTGTGAAGTGATTGGTGGGCATTAATCCGATAGATCGCCGTCGGGCGGACTTTCACGCCGGGCGGCGAACCCGCTGGGTGTCTCTTGATGGCGGACACCCGAACTGGCGACTGAATTGCGACGGGCTTTCGTAGCCCACTCGATAGCAGGCACTCGCCCCATCCAGCCCTTCGCCGAGCTCGCAGCCCGCGCTATCTCGGATGATTTGCGCCAGAAAACGGACAAGATCCGCGTCACGGTGGTGTGCCCGGGCGTCGTCGAGTCATTTATCGAGGCCGCAACGAAAACCATCTGTCGCGCCGTCAGTCGCCGCCGCTGAACACTCCAGAACCGCAGCCCTCTACCGACTTACAAGTCCGGGGGTAATGACCATGAGCGACATTCGCAAAGAGCAGGCGTTGGCCGCCTGGCGAAAATTACTGGAAGAGCCAGAGATCCGTATGGACGCCGAGGATCAATACGACGAGTTGCTGAAAATGGCCGACACCATGGAGCAGGAAGGGCTGATTACAGCAACAGAATGGCGCCAGTTGGTGCGCAAGGCCGGCGCGAGGTTCGCCCAGGCCACCGAGGGGCTTTCGGGCGGAACCTGAGAATTTGGCGGGGCAGGGCGCAGAGCGACGGTGCCGCATTGACAGCAGCAACTGTTGTTAATGGGAATCTGTATTAATTGCGAATAATTTTGTATAGCATGCGCGGGAGTTTTTTGGCGGATTCACCCCCTGCATTGGCCTATTCGTAAAGGTTTCCCTCTCCATGCGTCGAACCCTGCTTTCCATTTGTGTGCTGCAAGCATTGTCGCCTGCCTCTTGGGCTGATCAAACGGGGGCATCACCCTCAACGCTGGAGCTGGACGCAACCGATGTCATCGGTACGGCGAATTACGAAAGGGCGGACGGCCCGGTGCAGGGTTATCGCGCGACGCGCTCGGCCAGCGCCACGCGTACCGACACCTCGATCCATGAAACTGCGCAATCGATCAGTGTCGTCTCGAAGGATGCGGTCGAAGATCTGGGCGCCACCCGATTGCAGGACGCGCTGGACTACGCCGGCGGCGTGGGGCGGGCGAACAACTTTGGTGGTCAGGGCCTGACCACGTTTACCGTGCGTGGCTTCACCACCGGCGAGTTCTATCGCAACGGTTTCCCGATCAACCGCGGCTATCCGAACATGCCGGATGCCAACACAATCGAACGCCTCGAAGTGCTGCGCGGCCCGGCCACCATGCTCTACGGTCGAGGTGATCCTGGCGGCACCTTCAACGTGGTGTCCAAGCAGCCGTTGCCTGAAAGCAGCGTCACCCTGGGCAGCCAACTCAACGATCAGGGCATGAAACGCGGCACGCTTGACGCTTCCGGCCCGCTCGACGAAGAAGGGCGTCTGGCCTATCGCTTGAACGTTGTGGGCGAGGGCGGCGATACTTTCCGCGATCATGTCGAAACCGAGCGCTACGGCATCGCACCGGTGCTCACCTGGCAGGCTACCGACGCGACCAAGCTGATTTTTGAAGGCGATTTCATGCGCAACAACGCGCCTCTGGATCGCGGCCTTACCCGTTACGCAAAACAGACGGGAACCGCTTCGCGCGACAGTTTTTTCGGCGAAAAAGACGCTGGCAAACTGCATAACGACAACAACATGGCCCAACTGCGTTTCGAGCACATGCTCAATGACGACTGGACCCTGGGCGGCGGGTTCCAGTGGCTCGACGGTTCGCTCAAGGGCAACGCAATCGAGGCCAATGGCATTGCCGATGACGGCCGCACGTTGGGGCGCAATTTCAACTATCGCAAGCTGGAGTGGACCGACAAGGATACCCAGCTCAACCTGACCGGGCATTTCGATACCGCGGGTTTGCAGCACACATTGCTCACCGGCATCGAGTACGAGGATTACGACTACAAGTCGATCATCCAGCGCTCCAGCGGCGCCGTCGGTGCGTACCCGATCAACATCTTCGACCCGGTCTACGGCCAGCCGCGCCCGGCGCTCACCCGCACGCCGACACACGACAAGGAAAACCTCAAGACGTATGCCGCGTTCGTGCAGGATCAGGTGGCGTTGACCGATAAACTCAAGGTGTTGGCCGGGGCGCGTTTCGAGCGCTTCGAACATGACTACGAAACTTACGTGCCCGGTGGCAAGAGCTGGCAGGCCAGTGACAACGCGGTGACTCCGCGCATCGGCGTGACCTATGACCTGACCGAGACATTGGCGATCTATGCCGATACGGCGCGCTCTTTCAAGCCGAACACCGGCGCCAGTCGCCAGGGCGGAGGGTTCGAGCCAGAAAAGGGCAAGTCCTATGAAATGGGAATCAAGTGGGAAGCGCTGGATCAGCAGTTGAGCGTCGACGCGGCGATCTATCAGATCGAAAAACGTAACGTGCTGACCACCGACCCGGTTGACTCGACCTTCAGCGTTGCGGCCGGCGAGGTGCGCAGCCGTGGATTCGACGTCAACGTTGCCGGCAACCTGACTCCCGAATGGCGGGTGATTGGCGGCTACGCCTATGTCGATGCCGAGGTAACCAAGGACAACGTGCTGCGCTCTGGCACGCGGCTGATGAACATCCCGAAGAACAGCTTCAGCCTGCTGAACATGTATGAGTTTCAGGACGGCACCTTCAAGGGACTGGGCCTGGGCACTGGCCTCAAGTACGTCGACGAGCGCGCCGGCCAAACCGCCAACACCGCGTTTTCGATGGGCAGCTATACCGTTGTCGACTTGCTCAGCTTCTACAAGATCAATGACAAGGTGCGGCTCAATCTCGACGTGAAAAACCTCTTTGACCGTGATTATGAAGAGGGCGCATTCGGCAACGTCTATGCCTACCCGGGGGCGCCGCGAACCGTGCAGGTCGGCGTTTCCTACACCTTGTAGCAGGGTGGAGCAAAATTCTCACAGGCCACAAATGAAACAGCCCTGAATATTCAGGGCTGTTTCTTGATTATCCGATAACGCTTGAAACGTTCTGGCTGTAGCCGCTGCCGGCCTCCGTCAGATTCGCGTAAAAGATACAGCCGATCAGTCTCGCGAACAGGCCTAACGTATCCGCCAGATCCGGGTCGTCGAAAATCACCGCCCTGGAGTCCAACGCACACAGCGCGCCCCAAAGTTGTCCGTCAGGAAGGAAAATGGGCGCGCCTGCGTAGCTTTCAATCAAATATTGCTTCACCACGGGGCGTGTGGAAAATCTGCCGTCGCGACTTATCTGCGGCACGAAAAGCACCTGAGGGTCTCTGCGAAACTCACTGCACAGCGTGGTTTCCAATTCCAGCGTGTCGCCGGAGTTGATCCCAAGCTCGATCGGATCGTAGGCGGAACAGACGATCCAGTCAGTCTCGGTGAATTTCGCGATCGCCGCGAACCGCGTCCCGGTCATGCGTGTAACAAGCTGCAGAATATTGGTTGTAGCTTCAATTTCAGCGATAGAGGAACGTTCCTCTGCGCTTAGCAACGCTCTGTCAATGGTGTCACTGAGGGGCATGCATTGTTCTCCGGTCATGATTTTTTTAAGTTGGCGACTGCTAAACGCTTTTGAAACTGCTCATTTTGATACTAAACAAAATGGATTCGTTCACATCAAAGGTTCCTGATGGCTGCAATAGCGAAGCGTCATTGGCGTGCGGCTTGAGGCGCCGTTATCGGCGGCGTAGCCTTGATCTCATAAATGTTGGATGTCGCATTGAATGAAAGGTGAGGAAAGTGGAAGGCGTAGTGTTGAGCGAAAAGATGCAACGTGAAGCTGATCGGCTCCTGGCGCAGATTGTCCGGGCAGACTCGATGATCATCGCCGTGAAGGCGGGGGCTCGTGCGGATGGCTTCGTGCTTGGGCTGGAAACCAGCGAGGTTCTGCGTGCCGGCGATGCTGAAAAGCTGTACGTCATTTTTGAAGCGGCTTTGGTCGAGCGGCTGAAAACACTTTCTCGCAGTTGAGCTGCAGAACATTTATCCGCTTGAACTAACGATTGACCGGTAAGTCAGGGTAGTTATCTGCCACTCTGATTTTGAGGTTATTAATGCGCAATTACACCATCGAGTACCTGTTCAACGGCGAGTCCCGTACGCATCAACTCGCGTTGCAGCAGTCGAAGCTCTCCATTCACGACGCTGCCATGCATCTGCTGGAACTGCATTTTGGGGATGCTGAGAACAGTCTGATCATGCCAACAGCTGACTCGACTGCTGAAGAGATACTGGAGCAGGCCAGTCTGGTGGGTATTACGCAAATCGACGTGAAGGATGCAGGCGCTGACTGATTTCTTCTTCGCTCGCCCCCGGCCCCTGCGCGATGCCCAATCCTGCATTGACGATACTCACGTATACACTCAGGCGAGTTGACACGCAGTCGTTCGGAAATCGGGACATCAGCATCCTTGAACCGCCAGTTGGTTCCAGTGGACAGGAGGGTATAACTGAGGCAGGCGGCGAAGGCGTCCCTTATGGCTCCTTTTTGTGCGCATAAAAAAGGGAGCAAAAAAGGGTACGGACAAAAAAGGGGGTTGATTTATTTCCAAAATATAAATCAGTTCCCATTTTAGTGGTCGCCATTTTAGTCATTTCGGAACACCTCCTGCCAAATCGAAGGCATAGCTGACGGTCTCTGGCGGCTTGTGGTTCTTATTGAACGAAAAAACTTTTCCGCCAGCGAGAGCGGCGCATGCTAGGCGCTCCTGCTCGGCAATGTTACCAATGAGCGAAGCGTCCATAGATGCTTGAGCGGTTCTGTAGCGGGTCAAAAAATCAGGTGTCGGGCGCAGCGCACTACCTGTGCACTCGGCGTAGTCCTTTTCTTCGACGGCCTGCCCCGCGAGGTCACGCATGGACCTACCGGCGAACGTTAGGCGTTCGCACCATTGTTGCTGCGGCTGAAAGCGTTTGCTGTGGGCGTATGTTTCGGCTGAAACCCGACCTGCCGCAGCTGCTTTGGCTTGTGGCGACCCGTCGGCCGCGCAGTTCAATTCCGTCCAGGGGGTACGCAGTTCAGATGTAAGCAGCAAACGCGAACGTTCTGCGTCCCAGCTGAAGATCGCCTTACGGTAGTGGACGGGTGCATCGATGAGCGAGCCGACGTTGATCTCCCGGATTACGCCCTTCGACACTTCTTGGTCGTCGCCCACAGCGGTGTATCCCTCGTGAGTGTGTGCACTGAAGTAGACAGGGGTTACGAAGGGAAACTCGTCGTGCAGCTTTAGCATCCACTGTGCCGAACTGCGGTCAAGGGCGCGAAGCGGATAGTGGCCGGTCAGCACTACCGCCTTGACGCTGCGCGTCGGATCGTCCCGCCATGACTTGAGCTGCTCTACGACTAGGTCACGCTGGCCTTGGCGAATAGTGCCGACATTGGAGTTCGACTCTTTCGACAGAAACTTAAAGCTCGGCACGCTGGGCCAATCAGTTGTGTCGAGCAGGATCACACCAAGCTCCGCACTGGTGACATTGCCAAGCTGTTTAAGGGGGACGCGTACGGATTGGAGCAGCGAGCCCTTGTTCCATTTATTCACCGAGTTGCCGGTGTTCATTGTTGCCGTGTACTCGTATGGGGTGTGGACAGTCAACTGCGAATTAACGAGCGGAGGTGTTGCTTTGCCCGCCGCCACAAGTACGCGTCGGTGATAGTCCGAGGCGTTGCAGAAGGTATCAATTGCAAGTGGGAGTTTTCCGCCGCTCTTCAACCGCAGGTAATCACAGTTGAACTGGTGCGGCCATTCGCGAGCATCTGGAAATGGGCGCAGTCTGTTGGCATCAGATGCAAGCGGATTGTCATCCAGCTGGCCGCAAACGGCGTTGAAGTGCCCCTCAAGTGAGGGATCGATGCTGTGGTTGACAGTAATTTTTCGGATGTAAAGCCAAGCCGTTCCCATCCAGCCGCCATAACTCATGTTCCCCTGAAAAATTCCATCGTGATTACCTTTGGCAATGTAGACGTTTGGAGCAGATAGAAAGGACAAGCGCTTAAGGCGCTTAAATTCGGAGTGGCATGAATAGTCCAAAAGATCGCCTAGGTGGATCACCGGTGGAGTCCCGTCTTGCTGAGTAATTCTCCGCATCACCGACTCGGCAACATACTTGGTGTAGAGATCCTGCTCGACGGAGCGGATGGCGACGTCGCTGGTGTCCTGCGCAAGGCGCGCGGAGTAGTACGTCGGATCGCCGAACAGCTCTCTCTCCTGATTGTCGGCCATGAAGTAGACAACGGCCATGGGGAAGTCGCCGCCGGCAATCGGCGTGGCAGATGGAGAATCTGGCAGAACTCGGATGGTCGAGTAGCATCCTGTCAGAACGGAAAAAAGGAGTGCGACGCTTATGCGCGCTAAAACGTGATTATCCATGTGCCTTGTCCACCATCAGAGCGTACGGTTGGAACTTCCACCCAGAGCCTTAGATTAGGCGACTGAAAAGTGGGACCGTTTTCATAAGGAGCAACGATTAAGCCAAAGGGCGAACGAAGTGAGCGGCAGTTAAGCGCATTACAGTTTCCGCTACTTGTGTCTGGTTGCGCTCCTTGCATGTGCGTAGCTCACTGTTCAATCTGTGTAACGCGCCAGAAAAACGACATGCGGTGAGCAAGAAAGGCGACATAGCTTTTGGCCATACCATGGAGCCTAGCAGTGTATCCATAGTCTGCAATTGGCCGATTCTGTCAAAAAATAGCTTCACCTCTCCATTCCCCTGGCAGAGTTTCTCTGTCAGTGAGCGCGGGGATGAACAGCATGATTGGGTTGTTACCGGAAGGGGAGCAGCACTCGTTCAATCTGGAAAACCACGTCTCACCCCACCACCTTTTACGCAGCATTGACCAGTGCTCGGATTTAAATGACCTGTGTACCCACCTGAAAGTAGTCGCCGATCAGCATTTGATGGCGAATGTTCATCCGTGCCTCAGAGAAAAGGGGACTGATTTATTTTCTGAGAAATAAATCCGTCCCCATTTTTTTGGTCCCATTTTTTTGCGCCCCCATTTTTTGCCATTTTTTGTTCCGTATTCCATGAAGAACCATTTTTTTGATGTGCGGTATGTGCGTTATGGAATGGCCACCCAGGTTTTTATTCCGTTTTATTTAAAAAAATATTGGACAGTGTGATTTTGATTGACTAGTGTCATTTTGCCTTTGCAGAGATATCCATAAAATTAATGTGCAAGGAAGCGATCTTATGCGATTAACTCCTAATTTTAGTTCTGGATCGAAACTTGCTTTTCTAGTGGCTACTGTTTTTATGCTTGCTGGTTGTCCCAAGCCTGCATTATATCGAGAGCCAATTGTTAGATATCAGCAGGCGTCGACAGTGGTTATCGAAGGAGCGCGCACTGAGTATGGTCTGGCAAACAGTAGAGAGTACGATAGTCTACTTAATGCTCATCTTGCTAAGCGAGAGCGTATTTCGCTTAGTGAAATTGATAAAGGAGATTGGCGTGTAATTAGCGCTGATGCTTTGGCTGTTCGTATGTCTGCGTTAGACGCTTTGACAAAACACGGTAAGTTATTGTTGGCTCTTGCAAGTAGTGATGCTCCTGACAGAGCAAAGGACGCAGCAAACTCACTTGATGATGCTGTCAAGGGTCTTCGTTTGTCACTTAATAATAATACCGCTCCTGATACGGTAGATGCTAAAGCAACTGCTTTTGCAGGCGTGGTGGCAGAGGTAACAAAACTTACTTTGGAAGCTAAAATTCAAAAGGCTCTAGATTCGGCAATAAAGTCATCTGAAAGTGCTGTTGAAGGACTAATAGTTTCAATTAAAGATGATATGGCTAATTTATATGAGCGCCGTCGCAATTCTTTGAGTTTGTCAAGAAAATCCGCTGTTGATGCCTATAATCTAGAGTTGACTCAGAAAATTCCTGATGCGGAAAAGCTGAAGAAGAATATTTCAGGGATTAAAAAGGCTGAGGAGGATTGGGACGGATTACAACTAATGCTAGGTGCTGGACCTGGTCTTGATGCAATGCTTCAAGCCCATCAGGAATTAGTCGTTTATGCGAAAAGCCCAAAGAACCCTCAGGATTTTTCTGAACTAGTGGAGGCTGTCGATGCTTTTGTATCTAGTGCGACGGTGATAGCTGATTCCATTAAGGTTTTACGTTCCGGGAAGGAGTGATGATTTATGTCTTCTGATATTATTTCTTACACTGATTTGATTAGGGCTGTTGGTGACTTGATAGTTAGGGTTGATGTGCTATCAACCGAATTTGATCCTGGCGTTCCAAAGCGACTTATTTTAGATGATATACGTGATGATTTAGATGTTTTTCAGAGGAAGTTGGTTCGTGCTTATTTCGATACGACGACGCCTCAAATTAAGAGTAAGGTGGATTCTTTAAGTAATATAAACTTTGAAATTAAAAAGACTATCAGTGATCTGGATAAATTTACTAAAACTTTGGAGCAGTTAGTGAAGTTTATAGAGGTGGGACAAGAACTTGTGAAGTTGCTTCCTGTTCCCCTGTCTTTGCGCTCTGCTTTACTGGTATAAGCGCACGCATATAGTTTGGCGTGCGTGGAATGTCAAAAGAGCTGTGCGATATAGTAGTAAGTAGTGCAGTGGTGGGTGCGTATCATATTGACTGTGTTAGCTATTTGTGCGTCTGTGCTATTCTGGAACGGGTTCGAATCCCTATTCCCCTCCACATAAGCCCCCCCTGTAGCTCAATGAGTTACAGGGGTTTTTCTTTGTTTTTTAATGCTCAAATCGCCTCGGGGGCATAAGACGGACAATTTGGGAGCAAAATCCGCTACCTCCTTACCGCTTCAGCCCCTTCCCAAATCCCATCGGTTCTGAGACATGCGAGGTCATCTGTTTAGCATTGGATGGGATCAGCTTGCCATAGTGTTTCTTAATCATGGTGGTGCGTGAGTGAATCCCCCCCCGGCTTTGTAAACATCCTATGACCGCTTTTGCCGAATGCGGTCGCTCCTGAGCGCCAGCCATCGGCCCAGAGTGTGTAAAACACCATGAACCTCATCGTCGTCGAGCAGTGACATTTGCTGACCGAGAGATCGCACGGTCATGTCACGCGCCATATCGTTCGTAGCTTGGAACACGGCAACGCTGTTTTTACAGCCTCTGGAATGGGCCGAAATCAGCCTTTTTCAGGCCATTAGCGCTTGCATCAAACCGTAGGCACCGATGATTTTCATGACCCGTTTCAAGTTGTAGGCGAGAACATTCAAGCTCATCAGCGCACTCACTCCGGCCAGCTTTCGCGTCAGGAACTGCGTCCGCCCCCATTCATTGTTTGAGCGTCCCGAAGGAAAAGCGAGCACGAGAGGGCGGTCGCGTAAGCTGCCCGGCTTCTGTGCGGTACGCCCGTCGCGGTGTTCGCCACTGCGACGTGGGCGAATCATGTTTCGTCGCGGACCTGCATCAGCGCGAACCCCAGCAGATTCAGGCCTTGCCACAGGTTGGGGTTATTCGCGTTTACGTGATCCTGGGCGAGTCCGATGCCCCAGATGCTGTCAACCGGGCTGGCCTCAACGATGATGCGAGAACCGGTATTCTTGAGGAATGCATTCAACTCCGGGTTTTGCGAGAACTTGGCCTGGTTGGCCCGGACGACAATTGCATATCGGTGTTGCAACCAATCGTGCTCGTTGAATCCGCGCACGTTGCGGCCAAGCGCCTTGGCCGCGTTGGGCGTAGGCGCCGTTAGCACTTGAGCGCGAATGTCCTGATCGCCGAACAAGGCTGCTTTCTCTGCCATCATGAAATGTTCGGCAGTCGCGTAGCGTTGCCCGTCGACAACAAATTCGGCTTCGAACCACTGGCTGAAGCACGAAGCGCTGACTCCGTGCCTGCTTCGCTGGTGTCCCCAGAAAAAGACATAGTTCAGCTCCTCTCCAGCGTTGAAGCGGGAGCGGAGGTCTTCCAGATATTTGGAGTCGTGCAATTGGACTTCCTTCATGCTTTGTCAAAACCAAACAATGAACGCAGCCAACCTGCCGACTTCCGTTCATAGAAGGGCGTGGTTTGCTTGAGCAAGTAATCGCTAAGGCCTGAATCTGCGTCATGAACGCGGTACAGGTCAACGGGTTCGCAATCCGGAGCCAAGTCCGCGGCAACGCTGCCCGCTTCGCGCATGACCTGTTCAAAATCGCCGTCCGCTTCGATCCCGATGATCAGATGAGGCTTTTGGTCAGACGAAGCGTCATGCATCAATGCCAGAAACGCGCGCTTCACATTGCGATGTCTGGCGAGTAGTTGCTTGAGCGAATGGACCATCTTCGAGGGATATTGCGACGGCTGTCCCAGCAGTACCTGAGTGTCCTTTTCGACCGTGCGCTGCACCGGTCCCTGGCCGATCTCATCGGAGAGCAGGTAGCGCACTTCCTCGGGGAAAAACTCTTTCCCGTAAGGAGACTTTGGATTGAGGAAAAGAGGAGTGCCCAGCGTGATTTCAAACAGCGATCTGGCCGGGATCTCTATATAGGACTCCTCGCTGTTTATGGATCTTCGTAGTGTATGCAACGAAGTGAAAAACGGGATGACAGCGGAGCCGTCGGGCTTTTGCCAGTGCGCAATGCTGATGTTGCTGCCTGCCTCAAGGTTGACTCGCCCTTCGCCAGTGCCGGCGGTGCCGAGGACGTAGATATCCGAATTCAGCAGCGTCTTGAAAAAATCAGGTCGGTGGGCGGGTTCATCCGCCGCCAGTCTGAGTGACTTTTCGAGGGTGTTTTCTTGCTGGGTATCCATGATGTCCATCGGCCGTTCCATCAATGCAGGCAAAAAATGGGTGACAAAGAACGCGCAGTTTTTCACGCTGCTGTGAAAACAGGAAGAACTGAAGCCTGATAAATCTGCCGCATCAGGAAGGCAACACCGCGTGATGACGCCGAGCCGCGTGGAAAGAATGCTCTATCTCGTCTTCAGTTTTGCGCACCGTAGAAGTGGTTGAGCAGTATCAACTCAATCACCGCTACAAAAACGCACAGCACGAGAAAGCCAGGACTGAAGACGCGCTTGCGGCCGGATGAGCTTATATCCATCCAGTTAGCGCCGGAATCGCCGGAAGTCAGCAGCAGGAACATTACTCACGCACAAGCCCAAACTTTGCCCCAGAAACCAGCATTTCTGAAAGAAGTCATCCGTGTTTTTCCGTATGCCGCTTGATTCGGCAGATCTTTATTTGCTGGTTAAGCTTGGCGGGAGGGCATTTACGCCTTCCAGAGAACGCTTCCGTGCCAAACGAGACGGCCGATTGATTTCCTCAACCCCCAGAAACGACAAAGCCCTGAATAATCAGGGCTTTGTCGTATCAAATATGGCGGAGGCGATGGGATTCGAACTCATGGACCTGTTACAGTCGACGGTTTTCAAGTCCGAAGATTAATCCTTATTTTTCAATGCTTTAAGTGGTATTAGTTTCCGCTAGGCAGTATTTATTAATACCTTGGAGGCCTCTGAAATCAAGGGGGGGACACTCATTTGCGGAAACGATTTGGCCGGCTATTAGGCGTTTTGAGTAGGCTTATGGTCGTCCCAAATTTCATAGCTGCAGAGAAACTGCTCTTGATGGAAAGCGACTTTTATCTGAAGTGGGATTTTTGCAGCCAACCTTGTCAGTCGTGACATGCAGGAAACGGCCAAAAACAGGCGTTGGCTAACGACCGCTACCGGCCGAGGCTGTGTAAAAACGTTTTTGAGCGCGACAGGTAATGAAAACCGGACTGAAAATCGCGCTTCTGCGCGAAATCCACATCTGCTGACGTGCCGATAAATTTCAGATTTAACGTAGACGCGCACACTTCAATTTTGGCGAAGCGTTTTTACACACTCTGGGCCAATAGCGGACACTCACGAGCGACCACTACCGGCCATAAGCGGACAGTAACGATGAATCTTGAAGAGATTGATGGTGGCAAAAGTTTGTTGGAGTTCGAATCTCTCCTTCACCGCCACATTCAGTAAACGCAAACCCCTTATTTTCCTAGAGAAAGTCGGGGGTTTGTGGTTTCTGGTGTCTAAAAAAAGGCCATATGGGACTGAGATGGGACTGGCGCGCTATTTTGGTGCGAGACAGCCACCCCATGAATGAGTGCCCAAGGCAGTGTGATCCGGTTGCATGAACTAAGCTTTTCAAACCCCTCGCCAAGGAAGACGCTCATGCCAAATAGCCCAGACTCCAATATCGCCACGGCAGATGCGCTGACACTGCTTCTGCACAACCAGCATGCTCTGGGGGCGGCAATAGAGGAGATAACGAAATGGCTTTCAGGGAATGGCGTAAAGAGCGTCGCCGATAACGCACTGATCGCCATGGAGACCCTGGACACGAATGCGAAAGCGATTACAGATGCGATTGTACGGTTACGTCAGTGCTAGGGAGTATTTTTGACTCGGGGAAGGCAAGCCGCCCTTTGGAGGGCGGCCTATTTTTAAATGAGGTCTGACATCAAAACGGAAACTGGCTCGGCCTTTTTTCTTTTAACATCTTTATTGTATGCCGCTTTAAGTTTGCCGCACATTGCCCGGCACCACTTAGGGCTTTTAAGGTCACGTTTGTAGTCGAAACCCTCCTCATTCTCCCGAAGCTCTTCTACTTCAGCATTTAAGTCGGAGACGGTGGTGTTCGCTAGCGAAGTAAATACATCCAAGAAAAGTTCAAGTTTGCCTGATTCAACTATCAAGTTGAGGTTTCTAAAAACTTTTTTACCTACATCGTCGTCCTTAATGATTTCAGCGACAACGTATGCCAAAAAGTATTTTGTTAGTGTGTAATGTCCGAAAAGCTGGTCGTCGAATGAATCGAGTGTATCAGTTATAGAATTTAATGCAGAGTAGAGTCCAATGATCTTAGATCCTGTAACGTCAGCTCTTCCAAAGATCTTCGAGTATGAGTCATCCATCACCTTGTACTTTTGGTGGCAACTCCAAGGTTCAGCCAAATCAAGTGCCAGTATTGCGAGTCCCGCATTTTCATTGGAAATTGCCGTCCAGCCTTTCTGAACGGATTCACCTTGTTTCACTTGCAGAGTGAATTTCCCAGCTTTGCCAGTGGAAACCTCTTTCTTAAGGCGTTGCTGAATGCCGTGGTTTGATCGCATATCCCGAGCTTTGATCGCATTCTGATTGTTGCTGTTTTGAGTTATTTTATCCGTTAGTTCTTCGTCGCCTCCTAACGCAATAACTTTTACTAGGACTTTTAAGTCGGCCGAAATGCTGTTCTTTGCGTTCAGCAGGGAGGTAAGACTTTGAGCGCCGTTGACCACCATATACTTAGATATTGATAATTTATCTGCGCTAGTGGCTTCCATGTGATCGCAAAGTACAGTTATGCCGTTATGGTATAGGGGGAAGTTTTTGTGCTCCTTCTTGTCTTTTATGCTCGACAATAGGCTCTTATTTACTTTTGTGTTTCCGAGTGAGTAACGGACATTTCGGCTAAATAGTCTACTGTCAGAGATTCCCTGCATATGCGTTAATTGGAGAGCATTTGCTAAGAATATTTTGGCTGTAACACCATCAGCAGTTTGATAGTCTATTATTTCAGTGTCTGATGTGTTGAATTCGAAAGTCTCATCAATGCCTGAATCTGCGTCGAGATCGACAAAGTCAATAACAATCTTTTCCGCATCGTAAACGGTTATGTCGTCTACATTCTTAAGGTAGTCTTTTCCTTCACCGTTCAAACTCGCATTTGTGCAGAAAATGCCTTCGACCGAATACCCTGCTGCAAGCTTTTCCTTCAAGCCGATTCTTCTGATAGTCGCTTTCAAGCCCTCATGAGCTTTTCCTGCTAGAAGAGTATCAATCGCCGCGGGAGTCTTAAACTGGGCAAGCGTTCCGGTGAATTCTTTTAAGTCAGTGTCACCGAGAGTGGACTTGTCTGAGTTCCGGAATTTTGATTGGAAAATATAGATTGTTTCAAGAGTGTCATTTACTAGTAGTGCATCTACACCCTTGTCTTGCTTTTGGTCAACACATGCATCATCCGCGTCTTGCGCATCGAGTCGAAAAATATTCTCAAGAATCCACTTTAAAAACTGCATTGTTTCAGTGGGCGATCTTTTCGCGTAAGGCTTGAGGTGTTTGCTAGTGAGTGTTTGGAATTTCAAATCATCGATATTCATGCATTTATCCAATATTTTGGCGGATGGCTAGTTATGCCGAGGCAAAGGAAATAGCAACTGGGGTATCTAGAGTTGGCCTCATGTCGTTCCTTGACTCCTTACGATAGGAAATGTGGTCAAAAAATCGATTCGATGCTGATGCTGATGTCACACTATCGCTCGCTCGGGCGGGTGTCCATCGTTCTGCTTCGCATCGTATAGGCCGAAATATCTGGTAGCGAAGCCCTAGGGATCCGTCGTCGTTTCGTAGGAATAGCAGGCAGCGACCTTCTATGACCGGTACATGGAATTCCAGCCTATGTTCAATCACCCCCCACACTTGGCCGGTGTGGGGGCCTTTTGTCGTGGCCTTGGAAACCAGGTCTCCCAAGGCTGGTCTACCATTAATGTACCCCCTGGCTTTCTCCTCGAAGTCTACTGACTCGCTTCGGAACCCGACTCATGCCTCACGTCTTTGAAGGCCTGGCCACTGTCACCGTGATGGCTCGCTATGCGGGGAAGCCACAGGCCGAGTTGACGACATTCGAATGTCCGGTACGGTTGGAAACGGCCGGCACGGATCGCACCCGCGTTGAACTCGCGCGCTATTTGGAAGGCCCCAAGGAGGCCAACGTGTTGCGGGTGATCCTGCCCGAAGGGCGGATGGTGCAAGGCCCGATCGTTGATGGCTACAACGCACCGCTGGGCGGCTGGTTGCTGATCGACGTCGAACCCGGCGATCTGGAGTTTGCGCCGGCGGCGGCCGAGCCCGGTTCGCAAACAGATAACCCTGAGCAAGAGTTGGCCGCGCTAGATCTGCCACAGGCTGTGCAAAGTACAACCCTGAAACTGCTGCAGCAGATTGCCCTGGCGCACACGGCGGACGATCTGTTCCGCGCCAGTGATCGCGCCGAAGGTATTGTCCTGGGACTGGAGACGGTCGAGGCGTTGGACGCGGTGCGCATTGGGGCGTTGTATGAAGTCTTCGACAGTGCTGCCGGGGCGCGGCGTCAGGAGCACGAACAGTGATCGGTGAAGGCATTCACGAAGAGGTGCTGCGCGCGCTGGTCGAGCAACACGCCGTGCGCGAATGCCTGGTGGCCAGGATCGCGGTCCTGACTGGGGTCTGTCGATTCGCCTGGGCGGCAGCGGCGTCCGCTGGGTGCCGGTGCGCTCGCGGCGTGAGTAGCTGCGCACTTGGGCCAGCTTGACAGCCGTGGGGCGTTTTGCCGAAAGCGTCGGCCTCAGTGAGTTCCGTGTAGAGCTGTGACGTGTCGTCCGCGCAATCGCGGAATTATTTTTTGTAAATTCTGGGCAAAAAAAAGCCACCTAGTAAGGGCGGCTTTTCCGTCGAAAGCTAGGTTAGTGGCCTAGCTAACGTACTCACAGGGAGCATTGACGTACCCTTAGGGTACAAGGTGGCACTAGGGGGCGCAATAATTAACGATTGGCGGTTCCGTGGGACTCACTCAAAACACAAGATGTAGTGATGACTCCTGCTTCTTTTGCAGAAAATGTCCCTTTTTGTTGGTTTTTTGAGCAAAAACCATATCAATCAATTAATACGGAAAAAAAATATTCACCGGTCAGAGCCTTGTGGCGCTTAGCTCTGGCGAAAAAACGCCACTGCAAAGCAGCTTAATGCACCGTTTCGCCGCACCACAACAGTAAAATTATCGTTACCATGCAAGCACTCGTACGGTGATAGAAAAAACCGTTCGACGGCCGCCTGACACGGGCTAGTAATCCGTGCGGATGACTCAGGAGGTGCCCATCAGCTTAGCCGCCTCACAGGGAGCATTGACGTGATCTCGAAGGCGCACAAATTCCGATAAGTGCGCTGGAGGTTGGCCCAACTAATGGAGGGCCAAAACATGTTGAGGCGTTTGAAACATGTTTGGGACTTTGTAGTGGTTTGCGTGCGTGCAGTGCACGTCGCCGAACTGTTAAAGGACTACTTTGACGGCCGGTAACGCTTGGTGATGCGCCGCTCTAATTTCGATTAGAGCGGTTTTTTTTGCCCATAAAAAATCCCGACAAGTGCGCGGCTTTTGATCTGTTCAGCGATTAGATAGCTGTGAGCAAATTCGTCGAGTAGTCGGGACTCAAAGGGGTTGGAGCTGTGACCGGTGAAAGCTTTAGGGCCAGTTGCAGCATGCCAACCACGTCCGGTCCGTCCTCGCTGATCCACGTCCCGTAATGCTGGCGGATATGGCAGGCCATGCCCGTGTCGGTTTACGCGCTGACTGAGACCCGTTTGCTTCCAGCGAAGATGCAAAGGTCTATTGAGTTTCTGCGGAACAACCTCGAATGCGCGTAGTGCGCAGATCGTGTGGCTGCTTCTGGCCGTTAGCGGCCCCTCACAAGCGACCGCTACCGGCCAAGAACTGGCACCAAGAGCGTCTATAAAACCCGGGGCGGTTCACTCGTCCAAAAGCTACCTATCACGACGCGACTAGTATTTCGCGATTCCTATCAATCGAGATGGCTGGAAGTCGATGTTGCGCGAGACGATGTCATAACGGCATCATAATCATCGCTGTCGATGACTAGCCCCGATCAGCATTACGCCTAGTCTTATTCACGTTTTTACAAGGAGTTGCTAACAGAATGAAGTCACACGATCAAGCTTTGTTTTACGTCGCTACGCTGACCAGCGGCTACGGCCCTGAACGCATTCTCTTGCCAGGTCGCAGTAGGGAAGTCATTGAAACCTATTCTGCCCCTCCAAACTGTAGGATCGAGCTTCACAAAGCAGTATGGCGCCCATTGGAAGATCTTCGAGATGAGGATGATGGCCTCACTTTCTATTTTGAATATGAAGGCGTTAGCTACTGGTTTGGGCAAAGCGCTCTTGGCTATGATTACCTCTTGGAAAGGTATAGAGCTGTGGTCAATGAATATTACCGCACCATTCATCCTGATATGGATTAGTACACGGCAAGCAGCTCTGGTTTCGTAAAAAGCAACAACTAGAAAGTGCCATTGCAATAACACAGTTTGGCGGTGAAATATTGGAGCGACAGCAGCTATTTCATCACTTAATGTAGCCGGCTTGAAGTGGTCGGCGCCAAATTACAGTATTAATATTTTTGAGAAGTTAGTATTGCAAAATGAGTGAGCATAGAGAAGCGCTTCTAGCGGGGGAGCTACTTGCATTAGTAAATGACCAGGCTGAGCTAACAAAAGCGAAGCTGAACGGCCAGCTACAATGGATTCAGCTTTCAGGCCAAGACCACAAAATAAAACCAGAAACCTGGGTCTTGAAAGCCCAACTTGGCACAATAGAAAAATTTCAGCAGATCATCAAGCTCGTCGGACTTGAACAGGATGTTCTTGTCATTGCCATTGCGCGCAATGCATTTGAGAATTTAATTTGGCTAAAGTTATTTAACCAAGATAAATATTATGGGCTGGTATTTTATCGACAACTTTTGCAACAGCAGCTAGACAGTCAGATGCAGGCGATTGCAAAGGCGCGAGAAGAAATCGAACTATTCAAGCAGCTTGAGTCAGAAGATGAGCCGGACTTTGATTCAATTGTTGATTTGGTTGATGAAAATACAACAAGGGATGAAAGACTCGCCATTATTAGTAATTGCGTAAAAGCTTGTACGGAAAAGGTTGACTTAAAGGCGAGGTCTGCATTTTCGATCTACGCTCAACAGGCGAAGCGTAACGGCTATGCCTATCAAGCACACCTCATTGAGAGTGATGCTATTCCACATCATGAGGCGCGCATCAAAATATTAAAGGAGCATATGGCGGAACTTTTGAGGTCAATGCCCGCCGATATCAACCCGCTACTCGAGCCTGAGTTTTTAGAAAAAGCTCCGCGCTGGAATTGGGCGGATCGAGCATCAAAGCTAGGAATGGCGTCTCAGTATAAATTTCTCTATGCATTTACTAGCAGACTATTGCACGCCACCCCGTTGAGCTTGGTAACCCCGGCAGAGCTTAGCTCACAAGAAAAGTGCTTACTTCTTGATTATCTTTGCCTATCAGTAAAAGCTTCGTACGAAGAGATAAACAAATTCAAGTACGCCGGCCAAGTAAACGTGGTCGGATTTTCTTTTGATGGAGTCCAAAAATAGCGCCATTGGCAGGCACTTGATCGTTGCCAATGATGACCAAAGAAAATGAAGTGCGCAAAGTAAAGAATAGTCTGGTTTTCGTAGGCTAAGTCCCCCATTTTTTTCTCATGAATGTCCGCTATCGGCCATAAGTAGACGGTCAAAGCGAAACCCCAAGAGGAAAGCGGGAATGCTGCATAGTCGATGGGCTAAAATTCATTTTTGGACACGAGCAGGTTTGTAGAATGAATCAAAAAAAAAGGCATCACTTCATCCCGAAAGCGTATATGAGTTCTTTCTGCAATGAAGCCGGGCGTGTGCTTGTGTATCGTAAAGATGGCAATGGACAACCATTACCAGTCATTCCGGATGCAACTCAGTTTCAAGGCTATTATTACTCTCAACCTAAGCCGGATGGGGGCATGGATAATAACAAATTAGAAGATTTTTTTTGCGAGTTTGAGGGGGAGTGGCCTCCATTAGTGAAGAGGCTAGAGGCACGTGAAAACATCAATGATAGCCTTGAATCTCTGTTCAATTTTATGGCTTTGCAACGCGCTCGGGTCCCCGCCTGCCGCGACGCTGTTGAACTGGTATTGGCTGCAACGGTTAAAAGTATAGCGAAAACAATGTATCGAGACGGTAAGTTACCAGCGCTGCCAATGGGTGGTGAGAATTTACTGGATAAAATGCAGATATCTATAGATCCGCACCAGAGCATCCATGCAATGGTCGCCATAATCAGAGGTATTGGCCAAATTATCGACAGTGTGGGCTGGGTGGTTTTTCACAACAAAACAAGTAGGCCTTTCCTGACAAGTGACAATCCGGTGGCCTGGTTCGACTCTTCATTACCGTTTGATCAACAAAAACCGTATGTGGTTAATCCAGACGGCCCTATACTTGCGCAGTTTCCAATCAGCCCAAAAATTTTACTGGTAGGTGCCTCAGAATATAGAGCGACCTTTCTTCATCAAGGCTTAGTGCATACTGATACGAGTTCTGAAGAATGGGTAGAGCATGTCAATGCGCAGACTTGTAGGTTCGGCTATGAGGCGGTTATTTCAAATACAGAGGCTCAGGCGGATTTGATAGCGGAATTTTCTAAGATTTCGCCGGTTCATGTGTCGAACACTGTAACAATCAATAACGGAACTGCTATATTTCACTCATTCGAGTTTGGTAGTCGTCGAAAGAAGCCAAGATGGAAAGAAAATAAAACTAAGCAAGAAAAGTAGAAATAGCTTTCGCGCGAAATAATTTTAAGCCGCATTTACAAAAGTGAACGCTGCGAGACGTTTCTAAGAACCGCGTTTTTTATCTACGTACAAACCTGATGGGTGGCTCATGACCGATCCCCCCTGCCACAAAGGGCTGAAAACTGCCATTAGCGGTCTAGTCTGATCGGCTTCTATTGACCCTTTGCAGTCGTTCGAGGTGTCTACGAAACCAGGAGCGATTCGTATCAGCAACCCCAACCCTGGAAACTCTCTGCTCATTCGTGACAATCTAAAGCCAGTCACCTTCTAAGACTCAAGAGAATACTGAATGTCGCTACCGACCAAAACGCCCCTTCGCAACGTTCATATGCGAGCATTAGCGAGCGTCAACGACCAATTGTGCCTTACGCTGTTTATGCACGAAGATGTCGCTGCGCGATGGCTGGAGTTAGCGACATCTCGTCCGACTGAATTCACGAGCGAAGTGTTCCCTGACAACGAGTTCGCCGAGCGAATACACGTTCCTATGACACGCCTGTTGTCGTTTCGTGATACTCAACTTAATACATCGCTGGGAGTGAGCTTCGCTTTCGCTGTCGAGCAATTGCTTCTCTTCATCGAGGCTGTTTTACGGCACTGGGGAGATATGGCCGAAACCCCTTTCACACTGGCTGATCCCATTGATGAGACCTTGAATCAGCATTTTGTGGCGCATAATGTGCTAATAGAGTCCTCATTATTGAAGACGGTTAAATACCTGAGATTAAGACGAAATCACGTAATCCACGGGGCCACTGAGCTTTCGAGCGAGTACTCGAAGCTCCTGAGACACGACGCACCAAACCTTCAGAGATTCTGGGAGGCACGCTCGTCCATCCCCGGCCTGATTTTCGGAGGCAAATCTCCGACAACCTTTTCTCCCAGTGAGACGATTACGTTGATCAAGCTCGTCAGGGTATGCCTTGAAGAGATTGATATTAGCGTTGCAGGTCAGTTGCGGCCAAATTCGATCTTCAGATCAATCAATACGGAGCTTTTGAAGGATCGTCATGAACTACGTGTGAGAAATCCGGTGGTGGTGGGGCGAAGAATCCGAAAAATCAAATATCATTCGGGCTCGATGTACGGTCTGCATGTTCAAGCTTCAGATATTGCGAGCGCTCTGGGAGAGTCTCTCCAATAGATTAGTCAATTCGATACAAATGTCTGCCATATCCATTCCGCTAACAGGCCGCTTTTGGCCGATTGCTGCCTGTCGAGGAGGGCAGCAATCGAACCAAAGAAGCCCCCACGAACCACCAAAAACCGGCGGCTTGGAGATGACTACGACATCAGGATCGATTCAGATGGTGAGAGTCGTCGAGATCGAAACTCCGCACGCGGTAGCCTCAAAAGGCAAACATCGAGGCGAGCGCCGCGCCTGAAAACGCCACCGCGACAAGGGCCACGGCCTGCTGCCGCAGCCAGCCCGGTTTGGCTAGCAACTGCGCTTCTATCTGCTCGATTCGAGCTTGGATTTGTTGCTGGTTTGCCAATAATTCGCCCATCTTCGACTCGACGCGTTTCAGACGCTGGGCTAGCGCCTCGCTTGCGTCGCCCACTTCTTTCAATGACGCCGTCATAGACGTCGACAGGCGTTCCCTCGCTTGGATTTCACTACCGAGCAGCTTGGTCACTCGCTCGACCTGCTTCTGCAGGGCCCGCTGAACCTCTCCTTGCTGGGCTAACTGACGCGAGGACGCTGCGTTGAGTTGTTCCTGCATCCGGGTGCCGTTCAAGAAGGCCAGGCTCAGTGCCTGCAACTCCGTCTCATGGTTATTCTGCGCGGTGGCCAATTGGTTCACTGCATGCCTGCAGTACTCATATCCATCTGCCAACGCCAACAGTTCGTCGATCTGATGCTTGAACTCGTAGAGCACCACCAACGCCCCGTTCTGGTTACCTTCCAGGGTCTGTGTATCCGTTTGCAGGCGTTCGATCTCGCGCACCAAGGCATCATTGAAACCGCGCAGTACATTGTTGTTCACGGTATGAACCTGGGTGACCAGTTGCACCACGCTCTGCGTCACCTCAAGGCTCGCGCCAAATTCGGCCAGCAATTTGGCCAGGTCTTTGTCATTCCTGCCCGACAAGCCACCCCAGAAAGAGTCCCAGCTGCCCTGGTTCTGAAAGTCCTTCAATTGCGCTCTGGTCTTCGAGCCACGCTGTATCGCGGCGTTGAGCTTTTGCAAGCCTTCATGGAAGTCTTTCAGCTGGTTTTCTTCGGAGCGCGGGGCCGGCAGCAACTGCTGTACGGGTTGAAGGGTTACTTCATCGGCCGGCGACACGGTAAGTACGACTCTGCCACCCAGAAAATTGAACACGTCAGGGCTCCTGCGAAATACGTTTGGTTGGCAAAAGTGCCGAAAAATCGATTGCGCGCACACTGGTGTGCCGAGCCATCCGTTCGCGGTGGTCTATTGCTTCCCTGGCCAGCACATCTACCGAATGCGCATATTCGATCAGCCCTTCGGCCATCAGCCATTCGTTTTCCTGCACCTTGATAAGCTGCAGCGCCGCCTCTCGTTTGGCTTCCAGCGACTCGCTCCAACCGGTCTTGAAATCCACCAAGTAGGCAACGATAGGGGGCACGAGGTTCTGCAAGTGGTAACTGCAAAGCCCGAAACCGATGGCCGACAACACGCTGGATATATAGGGTGCTGCCACCCCGGTCAGCGGAATCAATTGCGACTCGATCACCGGTTCCAGGCCGTCCCAGAGCACCAGCGTGCCACTGACGACTACGGTCTCGACGATCTTCTGGATCAACTCTTCCCGGCTAATGGATTGCGCGCCTTTGTACAATTGCCAGGCGCCGTGAGCGAGGTCGAAAAGGTTGCGGGCGAGGTTGTAGACTTGGCGGATCGCCTTGGACAAGGCATTGACGATGAATTCGACGATGCCGTTGAGCAGCTTCAGGGGCGCCTCAACGATTTTTTCGATCACCGCCCAGATCTTTTTGAGGAAGCGCTCCACGCGCTGTTTTAGGCGAGCAGCGCCACCCATGAACACGTCGACCAGTTCGTCTTTAACGGCCATGATCGCGGCTGAAGTCAGTTGTTCTAGCAACTGCCAGCCTGAGTTTTTCAGTGCTTCTTTACCAGCACCCAGAGCGACGTCAGTGGCATTTCCCAGGGTATCTTTGAGCTTTTTGGCTTCGATGTTGCTGCGAATGCCTTGTTCCTGATGCAGTTCCTGGCGCTTGTTGATGGGCGGGTTTTCAGTCTTGATGAGGTGTGCTTCCAAGGCAGCAGCTGTTTCGGCCGAGTCCATGGTCACGAATTTCACCTTGCATCCCGCTTCCAGTTGCTCGGAAAGCTTGTACGGTTCGCCCTTTTTGTTGCCATTGCGATGGTCGTTCAGGTGTCCGTCCTGCCAACGCTGTCGCATGTTGGTGCTATCGCCTATATAGACCAGCTTGCCGCTCATGTCATACACCACATAAACGCCTGGCTTCTCGGGCAGCTGACTGGTACTGGAGGTGTCGGCAGCGTTGAGATCGATCTCTCCATCGAACTGCAAGGTAGCAAGTGAACCGATTCCCGCTGACAAGCTTTTGAGCAGAATCTCCTTCCACGCTACCCCCCGATTAGCAACATCCATCGCACTTTTCGCCGACGTGGCGGCAAGGGTGTCTTTGCCGGCCTGCAAAGGATCGGATGTCTTGGCGTTCGGGCGGGAGTTCTTCTTGTTGCGAAAGCCGGCGATCAGTTTTCGGTTGGTGTTCTCGATCGCGCGATCAACGATAAGGTTCGCCAATGGAGATAGCGACTTTTGTTCGTATTGTGGGCCCATGATTCCTTCTTGAAAAAACTTTCCTGTTTAAGGGGCGAACTACGGGTATGGAAGCTATCAAAGTGACACTATTGGTTCCACCTAAAAATGACGCGTTTGAAAAAGTTGTTTTCCGGGTGCTTTCTACGAGGCCCGTACCGCCAAGAGCTTTGCCGAATATGGATGCACGGAAAGTCTGCTTTTGGCCTGTTGCTGCCGGATTCAACTGGGAGCAATTGGCCGAGAGCTGTATGCCACTGTGAGCAGCTCTTAAATTCTAGGTCAGCGGTCGGAGCGCTCCTGAGCGAATTCAACTGATGATGCTGGGTTCATCGTGTGGGTTTCACGATCTCACCGACGCGTCGATAAACTGTTTCTGTTATACGTTTATCGGTATGCCCAAGCAGTCGACTGGCATGACCAAGATCGTCAATCTCACTGGCTGCCTTCGGCCGGATATCCCTGAACTGGAACTGTCGGATGCTTGAAGCGAGTTGCGCATCTTCGTCCTCTAGAGCTTTCGCGATAGCAACATTGCGTGCGTAGTCGAACCGTAGGCGAAGCATTGGCGCTGTCACGCGGCGACCATCCTCCGTAATGATCAAGTAAGGGTTTCGCACTGCGCGCGCCTTCCGTTGCGTCAGCAGCTTTTCTATCAGCTCACCCAAACCGTTAATGAACTCGCCAGCATCGAGGCGGATGCGGAGCTTTTTTGAGGTCTTGCCCTGGGCAACCTGCAGAAAGCTTTCGGTGACATCCGTAGCGCGCATGGATAGGACATCTGCAGGGCGTTGGCCGGTTAGATAGGCCAGGTCCATGGCGTCTTTGAGTTCTGGCGCGGCGACACCGTAGACGGCATTCCAAATCGTTGCATCAGCGTAAAAATCACGTGGTCTCTCTTTGTTCTTGCGCACACCGCTGGCTGGATTTTCCTTGTCAGTGATACCCCATTCCCTAGCGATGTTATAGATGTGCGAGAGCAGCGAGATCTCGCGATTCGCCCGGACTTTCCCGGTCCGTTTGTCGCGGTACTGGGCTATCACCTGGGGTGTCACCGCATTGATAGGTGCTTCACTAAATGCTTTCCTAAGTTGTGTCAGTGAAAGCAAGTTATCCTTTTGGGTTCGAGGCTTTTTCCCTGGAATGATCTCGGCTTCGTATCGGTCAAAAACTTTCCCGAGCAGGGTGTTCTGCTGCGGAATTGGCTTGCAATCGAGTTTCGCCCATTCCGCCTTCGCAACATCTAGGTCGGTACCAAGAGGTATTTCTTTCCGTTTACCGTGATCATCTCTCCCGTCGTAGTAATAGCCGATCCATTCAACGCCGCTCTTCAACGACCTGACCCGTCTTATCATACGAGGTGGTAGATCTCGATTTGATGCCTTTCGTGGTCGCATTTTCACCCCACGCGCGCGAGATCGAGTGACCAGACTTCAGCTGCAATATTTTCAGATGAAGGCTTTACACCAGATAACTTCATTCGAGCATATACGCGACCGACAACGGGACGACGGGCCCCTGTGAGCACATATCTCCAACCGTTTCGATTGAGCCATTCAAGTTGCAATGAGGGTCGTTGATATCCGGTGATTGCAACGAGCTCGTCCTCGGCAAGAGTTTCGCTATAAATTTCCATATTGTTCCTTTGCTGCATTGCTTTTGTATGTTGTAAGGGGATCTGGTGACGTTGAATGCTCTCGTCGGCTTACGACGCTGATGTTGATCGTTGGATGCTCACGCGGCCTCCTTACTGAGAAATACAGAGCGCTTCGAATGCGCTTGCAGCCACGATTGGAACCTGTCCGTTGCCAATGGCCTTAAGTCGGTCCACCCCATCAGCCACTCGGCCCATTCCGGGTTCAGATGACCACCATCCAATGCCATCACGGCGTGATCCAGGCGATCGTTCGATCGGTCTGCCCCTGATCGGCGAGTCAGTGCGGCAGGGGAGGATCCCTTTGCCATGCTCGCCACCGGTGTTGGCCACCGTCTGACGCGTGTCTTCTGCGATGAGCCAGATCCGATCCCGCTGATGAGGGGCACCGAGGTCAGCCGCTCCGATAACACCCCATCGCGCGTCATACCCCATTTCGGCAAGGTCACCGAGCACCACGGCAAGTCCTCTTCCCACAAGCAATGGTGAGTTCTCCAGGTCGACGTAGCGCGGTCGTACCTCATCGGTAATTCGTGCCATCTGCCGCCACAGTCCTGAGCGTTCTCCGGCGATACCCAGGCCGTTGCCCGCGACCGAGATGTCCTGACAAGGAAATCCTCCCGAAACCACGTCAACAAGGCCTCGCCATGGGCGTCCGTCAAAACTGCACACGTCAGACCAAATCGGGAAAGGCGGGAGCAGTCCATCGGTTTGTCGTTGCGCCAGAATCTGTGCGGCGTAGGCATCACGCTCAACGGCGCAGACGGTGCGCCAGCCGAGGAGGTGGCCGCCGAATATTCCGCCACCAGCGCCTGCGAAAAGAGCCAACTCATTCACGCGGCCTCCACAGTGACTTGCGCGGCGCCGGAGAGCGGTTGTCCGACCTTGTTGTCCTGAATTCCTGGTTGCAGCTGCGCAGCCATCCTAAGCAACTCTTCGCGCAGGGAGCGGGCATCACGCTCAAGCTTCTTGCCGGTACGAAAGGCGCTGAAGGTTTCGGCGGCGATCCGTAGCAGCTCGCCGATGGCGATCAACGTCTGGTGCTCGGCCGGGCCGAACAGCGGACCCGCTTCAAGTCGTTTACAGGTGTGTGCCAGACGCGTGTGATCGGCCCGGATGAACTGCAGGGGGGCTTGAAGCTCGCGGATGGTTTTGGCGCTTGCTGCGCGCTGGATGTCTTCGCCCTCGCGCAGACCTGTCTCGAGACCATCACTACGGCCCATGATGTAACCGCCCCAAAGCAACAGGGCGGCCAGAACTATCAGGGTGATGAGTGCACCGATTTGTATTGGGGTCATCATGTGGTGTGCTCCTGGGATTGTCGTTGGCTGGTGGTGACAGCCGTCAGTGGTGTGGGGGCAACAGGGCGTTGTCCGTCGTGCTGTCGCTGCATGTCTTCATCAGCCTTGTAGGCGCGGATGTCGATCAGCGAGGCGACGTGCCGGATGTGGGCGTATTTGAGGGCCTTGCGGCTGGTGTCCAGCGTGGTGATCGGGAGCTGGATCCGGCCGCTGTTGATTTCTGTCACGAACGACTGTTCGTTGAGGTTGCGAAAGTACTGCTCGCGTACTTTTTCCAGCGGGATCAGGACGTCACCGAAGATTCGATAGAGCAGTTCGACGGTGGTCGATTCTGGCGCCGGATGCAGGCGAAGCGGATTCTGTGCAGCGTTACTCATGGCCTTGTCGAGCCTCCTTGCGTTGTTGTCGTGCTGGGTGGTTCCAGGCGTTCAGGCAGTGGCGTCTTGTCAGCTCGCGCAGATGTTCGGGCACTTCGAGGAGCGCGGCGTTGCGCTCCTCGCGTGTGCGCATGGCAACGATCTGGCGGGCGTACTCCCTAGGCCACGTCACGGCGATCTGCCGGGATGGCAGGAAGATCGATGTCCAACTGCTCGGCCAGCCAGCGGATGCCGGCTTGCATGACGCGGGTCGACTGGCTGTACTGCATTCCGCATTTTTCGTCATACCAGGGGCTGTCCTTGACACGCAGGTACGCTTTGTCGCGCTTCGGGTCCGCCGGCAGGTTTCCCTTGAGCAAGCCTTTTTTCCGCATGAGAGCAATCAGTTTGGGGCGAGTGAGGCCGAGTTGTGTGGCTGCTTGGGCGAGGGTGCGTTCCATATCGTCCTCCTCATGCCGCGTGCGCAGCAGGAGTGGCCGCTGCAGCAAGGTGGTTGATGGACTCAATGAGCCTTGCGTAGATCTCGGCATCGGGGTCGTACAAAGTGAAGCAGCGCGTATGCGGACTCTTGTTGCCGATGCTCAAGATGGCGGTGACGCCGCGGCGTGTATGAGTGCGATGCACCGCCACATGCAGGGGAAGTTCAAAGCCCATGTCAAGGCTCAGCACGCCGCCGGTGTGCACCAGTTCGAACACGCGCTGCTTGTCCTGGACTTCAAAGCGACCGTATTGACGATCGGCATGCGGGAGATGCACCAGGTCGCTGGAGTTGCTCGCGTCGAACGGACCGTTGGCAATCTCTTCAATGAAATCGGCCAGTTTGAGGTGCATCTTCTTGTCGTTTGGCAGGGTTAGCGTGTGGCGTTCGCTGCCCAGTTCGACGACAAAAGTGCTTTCCACGGTGCCGCGTTCTGCCTTCAGGCGGAATGCCAGGCATTCACGCTTCGGTGCTGTGCGCAGGACGTGGTTGAAGGTCTCGGTCAGGTTGACCTGGGCGTTGAGCAACTGGAGCGTGCGGTTGTCGATCTTGTACTTGATCATGCTGCGTGCCCTCCACCGTTCGGATCGATAGGAGAGGGCTGGCAGGACTTGGCGACAAGCTTTGGTTTGCTGTTATGAATGACGACCAGACAGCCCGTGGCGAGCTGCAGCTGTTCGATCAGTTTGCGATTGCTGACGCATGCAGGATGGACATGTAGGGATGCGGTGGCGCGCATGGTGATGCCTCACTGTGGTTGGAGAGTGAGGCAAGTAAACAATCTGTTTGGTTTTTGGTCAACACATTTTGTTTGGTGTCAGATCAGAGAGGGGCCTTTCAATGGACGTATTGATGACCACCAAAATATGCGGCCAAGAATTACCACCCGTTGAGCCATGATCTGATCGAAGTCATAGTCTTCGTCAGCGTATTCCTGTGAATTGAAGCTCCTCATTTTGATGCCGTTGGCAGTACGTTGAAGAAACTTAATCCGAAAATGCCCGTCGTGGTCGATTGCGTACATTTCGCCGTCAACGATTCGCGTCATTCCCGTATCAATGCCGACTGTCGCTCCCGAAAGAATCAGTGGGTGATTACTGTTCCCGCTGTTGGTGGCAAATACAGCGTTTGAGGGATCTACTCCGCAAGTCCTCATCGTAGCTCGTGAAAAACGAAGCTTGGGCCCAGCGATCTCCTGAACCTCTGTACGCGCAACCTTTCCAGGTCCAGAGGATAACTCCACTTCCTTGTACAACCTTAGCTCCACCTCGTCATTGTCTATTGGTGTTTCTGAGTCCCAAGGAGCCATTGGCTCCAGCACGTAAAGCGGCGAATCGTTAGCAGCCCGGCGTAATGGGCTTCGCTCAGTGCTCTTGGTCCGCATTGGTACATCTTTCCCTTCTAGCCACTCGCGCTCCACGACAAGTGTCAGCGCAACTTCGCCGACCATGTATGCGGGGACGCCCCTAGCTTTCCAGTTCGTGATGTTCTGGTCGTTCTCGAGATCGAGAATTCGAGCGAGCTGGGCCCCCGTCAATCCGGAGTCTTCGAGCGCTTCGCGGAAGCGTTGGCCTTTGAGGTTTTGCGTTTGTTTACTCATAAACAGAATGTTACAGCGCTTGCATTCAGATGATAACAAACGTATTGTTTGGTCTTGCCGTTCAAATTGTTTGGTATGGATAACGTCATGAGTACACCTGCTCAGATATTCGATTTAGTACTGCAGGTTGCTGAGGCCTCCGGCAAAAGCCCTTCCCAGCTTTCGCGAGAGTGCAAAATCAGCCCTCAGAGATTCTTTAATTGGCGTCGGCGAGGTATTCCAGTCGCACAGGTTCGACATCTATCGAAAGCACTTTCTGGAGCGCTGCTACCTCATCAGCTTAGGCCGGATTTACCCGAGATATTCCCAGCCGAATCCGACGCTGAAATACAAGCTGCATAGAAAAAAGGCGACCCAAGGGTCGCCCAGTTTCTCCCGATAGCATCACCACAATGCTATCGGGTCGCGATGTCAGAAGGCGAGCACACCACATGCCGCCGACTTTCATCGCGCTTCCAAGGCTCGGAAGCCTTGGTGTAGCTGCCGTTCTTACCACAGAGCTGGCAGCTGTTGCGCCAGGGGTGAACAACGGATTGTTCGCCCCGGCACGGTGCCGGTTGTCCCCTGCAAGGGTTACCGGCGTTTGGGCCTCTCCAGACCACGCGGCAAATGTATCACCAACTTCTGTCGCGCGGCACTGGCAACTTTTAGGATTAATGCCATGAGCCGTATCGCTCTCAGTTCTCTGGAACGGGCGCAGCGGGAAATCCTGCCGCTCGATTTAGCGCTGTACCACGCCGCTCGCGATTACCCGGGCGGCGCTGCTGCCATCGCAGCCACGACCGGTCGTAACCCGACCACGCTGCAACATAAACTGTCGCCGACCCACCCGAGCCACTCCATCAACATTCAGGAATTCGGCGAGATCCTCGAACTGACCAAGGATCGCCGCATTCTGGATGCGGTGCATGCGCTGGTCGGCGACACGATCTGGCAGGAGCTGGCCGACACCTATACCAACGACATGCCCGAGACCTTGACCACCGGCATCGCCGAATACTTCCGCCAGGTCGCCGATCTGGCCGAGACCTGGGCCAAGAGCATCGGCGACGGCGTCGTCACAGACCAGGAACTGGCGGCGATTCGCCTGCAGGTGTTCAGGGGCATTCAAGGGCTGCTGGGTTTGTTCAACCGCGCCACCTACGTCAACCAGACGACGCGAGGTGCTGACCGTGGCTGACATCGCCGATTTCGCCAATGATCTGGTGCAGGAACGCATCGATCAGGTCATGGCGGCGCGCAGCGCTGCCAAGGCCGAAAGCGCTGCCCATTCCTTGCTGTTCTGTGAAGCCTGTGACGATCCGATTCCGGAAGCCCGTCGCCTGGCCTCACCGGGTTGCTCGCAGTGCATCAGCTGCCAATCCCTCTCTGAGCGGGGGATTCAGCATGCTCGATGAGGTATTGGGGCAATTCGCCGATTACGGTCTGGATCCAGCGCAACCGCTGGTGTTCGGCAAACTGACTCGCTGCAAGACATCGCAGGACAAGGGCAAGGAAAAGAACGGTTGGTACGTGGTCCACGAGCAGCGCACGGAGAAGGGCGACACCCTGATTTTCGGCGCCTTCGGTGACTGGCGTTCGGGCGAGACGCAAAAGATCAAGGTCAAGGCCGGTCGCATGTCGCCGGAAGAGCGCGAAGTGATGCGCGCTCGCCAGGAAGAAGCCAAGCGCCGCGCCGCCGAAATCGCGAGTAACGCTGCGCGGCGGGCCGCGAAAAGGGCGCAGGGTTTGTTCGAGCGCATGCCGACCACCGGCCGCAGCGACTACTTGGGCCGCAAGCAGATCGTTGGTATCAATGTCCGTTACGCGCCGCGCACTGGTGCGGTACTGGTGCCGATGAAGAACGCTCGTGATCAGATCATGGGCCTGCAAGTGATCTTCCCGAACAAGCAGGAAGACACCGGCCGCGACAAATCCTACTGGCCTTACGGCATGGCGAAGGAGGGCACATTCCACCTGCTCGGTCCGCATCCGGTACCGGGCGAACCGGTGCTGGTCTGTGAGGGTTACGCCACCGGCGCCAGCCTGCACATGGCGACGTCGCTCGCTGTGGCGGTGGCCTTCGATGCGGGCAACCTGTTGGCCGTGTGCAAGGTCATGCGCGAGCGCTTCGCCGGTTGCCCGCTGATCATCTGCCGCGATGACGACTGGAAGACCACCAAGCCCAACGGTGATGCGTGGAACCCGGGTGAGGAGAAGGCCAGCAACGCCGCGCTGATCGTCGGTGCCCAGGTCGTTGCGCCGATCTTCTCGGTCGAGCGTCACGACAAGTGGACCGACTTCAACGACCTGCACGTCGCCGAAGGCCTCGACGCGGTGCGCCGCCAAGTGCTTGCAGTGGTCCGTCCACCGGCTGCCGGTGGCTGGAAAGATCAGCTCGCTCGCAGTGAAAGCGGCGCGCTGATCGCGCACATGCAGAACGTCGAATTGATCCTCGCTCACGACGAACGCTGGGTCGGGGTGATCAGCTACTGCGCCTTCAGCTCGAAGATCGTCAAGCTGCGTGCTGCGCCTTATGGCGGTGGCACCGGCGAGTGGGCCGACATCGACGACGTGCGCGTGATGAAGTGGCTCGCGCAGCAGTACAACCTGCGTGTGAAGTCGTCGCACGTGATCGAAGCCGTCAGCGTCGTGGCCCACGACCACGCCTTTCACCCGGTGCGCGAGTACCTGAAAAAACTCGAATGGGATCGCGTGCCGCGCCTGGAGCGTTGGCTGACGGATGTCATGGGCGTGAAGACAACGGATTACACGTCCAAGGTCGGCAAGCGTTGGATGATCTCGGCCGTGGCTCGGGTTATGAAGCCCGGTTGCAAGGCTGACTCGGTGATGATCCTCGAAGGCGTACAAGGCGCCGGTAAGTCGACCGCCATGAGCGTGCTCGGCGGAGAGTGGTTCATGGACACGCCGTTTGCCCTTGGCGACAAGGATGGTTTCCAGGCGATCCGCGGTAAGTGGATTGTCGAGCTGGGCGAGCTGGACAGCTTCAACAAGGCCGAGAGCACCAAGGCCAAGCAGTTCTTCTCGGCATCGACTGACACCTACCGCGAAAGCTATGGCCGCAGAACGCTGGACGTGCCACGCCAGTGTGTTTTCGTCGGTACCACCAACCAGGACGAGTACCTCAAGGACGCCACCGGCAACCGCCGGTATTGGCCGGTGGCCTGTACCAAGGTCGACGTGGCGTTGCTGCGCGAGATCCGCGACCAACTGTGGGCCGAAGCGATGTTTTGCTTTGAGGCCGGCGACCTCTGGTGGGTAACACGTGAGGAAGCGCCGATGTTCAGCGAGGAACAGGACGAACGCTTTGTGGTGGACGAATGGGAAACGCCCATCCTGACCTGGCTTGAAGAGTCGCAGATCGGCGAGACCACCACCGGCAGTGAGGTGATGAGTCAGGCGCTCAAGCTCGATCCCGGTCATTGGGGCAAACCAGAGCAGATGCGCGTGGGTGCGATCTTGCATCGACTGGGCTGGCGACGGTTCCGTTTGGGCGCCCTGAGCAAGAGCGGCCAGCGGCCATGGGCGTATAAGAAGCCAGAGGGTTGGGGCAGGGCGCCTGCGCTAGAACAACCTGAGTTCGAGGAGCCGTGCTTCGATGATTAAAGCGATCGATATGGCTCTCAAGCAATGGGCGCAGGAGCTGCACAGCGATGAGGTAGCCGCCGGCTACTCGGGCGGCAACATGGTCGCCATGATGATGGAGAGCGGTGGTCAGCTGGTGCGAGGCAGGCGTGGGAGCAGGGTGCCGCTGGAGGCTTCTCTGGACATCGAGCGGATCGTCAAGAAACGCCTGGATCCCGAGCTGATGACGGTGGTCCAGGTGCATTACTTCCAGCCTGATGCGCCTTTGACTGCGCGTCTGGCTCAGAGTGGTTGCACCCGTAATCTCTACTACCAGCGCCTGCATGACGCTCACATCGTGGTCGAGCACTTCCTCCTGGGGGAAGCGGCTTGATCGTGGGCATTACTCTGACTCACGCCGTCCCACCGGCCTGCCTCCGTCCCACCGCTTTTTGCGGTGGTGGGACGGGCGCAGGCCGCGTCGTTGTTGGGCTGTCCCACCGTCCCACCTTTTTCATGCCTCCCGCCCGTGTGTGCGTAGCGGGTACAGGTACGCGCGTTTACGCGCACGCGTGCTTTTTAAATTTCTTTCTATACACGAGAAAAGAGAGATAAAAGTAGGACGGTGGGGCAAAGCCCCAATCTGCGGGGCTTTCAGACGTCCCACCTTGTTTTAGAGAGGTGGGACGCATGGGACGCCATAACAGCAAAAGAAAGCCGGGATAGATATTCACCGACATTCGCCAGCCGTTCACCGGACGTAAGCCACACATTCACCGGATGGCATTAAAACGGTCTTGCTGCCACCAGAATCGACCTGTAAAAAGGGGCCATCTTCGATGGGTGCGAGCGCAAAGCGCGGCAGGCCACCCACCACCTGACCCGGCCATAGCGCCGGGTCTTTTTGTTTAAGGGGCAGGGCAATGACGAACGAGCAACAGGCGCTGGCAGAGATGCCGATCTGGTTGGTGATTGCCCTGTCCCTGGTAGGCGGCGTGTCCGGCGAGATGTGGCGCGCTGACAAGGACGGAGCACGGGGCTGGGCGTTACTGCGCCGCCTCGCACTTCGCTCCGGTGCCTGCATCGTCTGCGGCGTGTCAGCGATGATGTTGCTGTTCGGTGCGGGCCTGTCGATCTGGACAGCGGGCGCCTTGGGTTGCCTGACCGCAATGGCCGGCGCGGATGTCGCCATCGGCTTGTACGAACGCTGGGTGGCCAAGCGGCTGGACCTGAGCGAGGCCGAGCCGAAGGCATGAGCCGGGCAGGCCGGGTAGGGCGCAGATTTCACGGGTCCTCCCCAAGGGCCGCCCCCTACACGGGTTATCGAACTCTCGGATTCTCTCTAGCTGAAACGCGCGCAGGGATGTCCGTCTTTCCAAACGGCAGGGGCAGCTCAGCGCTGATAACGATCACGTACGTGTTGGTTGTAGTAGGCGCCCTTGGATACAGCGGATATCAACCCGTTGTGTATGGCTAAGGGTACATCGAAGAAATCGTAGGAGTGTCCCTGATGAAAGCTGATCCTCATCTGTTTCGTGCCAGCATCGTAGCCAATAGCGATTATCGCCCTTGAATACACGGCAATCATTTGCATGACTTCTCTCCTGCTGACGGATCGCCATCGGATACTAGCCGAGTTGCAAGGATCTGCGGTCCGGTCCGCCAGACGGCGTCGGGGACCCTGGGGATTTCCAAAGGACACGGGGTCGGAAACCCGCGGGATCGTGTTAGTGGGAGACCCGCCAGCTTACTGAAATTTCAATCCACTGAAATCTTGAAAGGATTCATTGAAAAGCCGCTGAAAAGGAGGGCTTATGAGCACAGCTACGTACCTGTCAAAGAGCGCCTTTGCTGCGCACATCGGACGGTCACCGAGTTACATCACCTGGCTGAAGGAAAATGGTCGACTGGTCCTGTCTCCCAATGGCAAGCAGGTCGACGTTCTGGCCACCGAAGCATTGATCCGCGATACCGCTGACCCAAGCAAGACTGCCGTCGCTGCTCGCCACCAACAGGAGCGGCTTCAACGTGATGTGTACAGCCACGTCGCTGCACAATCCGAGTCGACTAACATGGCTGCGCCCCCGCCCGTTGATCCCGCGCAAGGGCAGACCCCGGACTTTCAGAAAGCACGAGCGCATCGCGAGCATTACCTGGCGCGTATGGCTGAGATGGAGTTTCGCAAAGCGCAGGGAGAACTGGTGGAAATCAGCTTTGTGCGGAAAGCCGCTTTTGAAACGGCACGTTCGCTCAATCATTCGCTGATGAGTCTGTCGCCACAATTGGCACCACAGCTAGCCGCCCTGTCGGATCCATGGGAAGTCGAACGACAGCTGACTGCTGCACTACGCCAGCGGCTTAACGAAGCCGCTCAAGTGTCCAGTGACGACTTCGGATTTGCATTGAGTGAATGCTAAAAGTATCTGTGGACCTGTCCCGTGACAACGACGCCAAGAAGCTGGCTATTTGGCCGTCTGCTTTCGGCCAATAGCGGACGGTCACAGACGAATGCCTTTACGTCAGACATCCCCTCATTGTGTTCGGAATTTAGAAAAGTCTTTCCCTGATTCGCTCCTGTTTCCAGAAAACCCTCAAACCTAAAGTACGTCCTGCCAGCAACATCACACTTACTTTAGGAAATCTCATTATGAAAACGGCAATGATCATCGTCGCACTCTTGGGCTTCAGCTCTGTGGTAGCGGCACAGGACGGCGCTGCAAATACTCAACCTGTCGAGCAATACGGTTATGGCACCCACCTTGATGTCGCCAAGGTCATCTCTGAAGACCCGGTGCCAGATGTTTGCGCAGTCGTACCGACGCACATGACCTACCAGGATTCACAAGGCAAACAGCACGTACTGGCCTATAACGTCATGGGCCGTTGTAGCCAAGGCTAAGTCAGATGTTCGCCCATCATTGCGCCTCGGAGAGTGGTCTCATCGAGGCGCAAATACCTTTTTGCCAAGCAGTGTTTCAATCGATCAGTGCTTGGGCCGTGGCTGCCAGCTGACTGCCAACCCGATCTTTCAACGTATCGATAAAGCGGGTGATTTTTGCATCGACAAACTGCCGAGAGGTATAGACGGCATACACGTTGCGCTCATAGGTATGGTACTCAGGCAAAACCCGCACTAGCTTTCCGGACCGCAAATCGTCGACGGCCGTGAAACCGGCCAGCAAGCCAATCCCCGCCCCCTCTCGAATGGCAAGCGCCATCGCATCCATATCGTTGACGCTGAAACTTGGACCTGTCGGGACAAATGTCGCGTCCCCCGCTTTACTCTTAAGCTGCCACTCATCCCGCACATAGTCCACGGTGCCCAATAGCAGACACTGATGATCACGCAGGTCTTCAGGTGTCTCCGGGGCCGCATGCCTAGCCAGGTATTCTGGCGACGCCACCAGCACACAATGGCTGACACCGATCTTTTGGCTGACATACGCCGAATCGGGGAGCGCGCGGGCGATCAGAATCGAGACATCCAGTTGGTCTTCCAACAGGTTAGGCATGCGTTGCGAGAGCAATAAATCCACGGTCACTTCCGGGAATTGCTGGCGGTATTCCAGCACGGCCCCGGTGACCAGATGCCGGGCTAGTCCGGGAACGCAATGCACCCTCAGTGTTCCCCGAGGCTCCAGTGCGGCATTGCTGGCTTCTGCTTCGGCACTCTCCAGGTCAGCCAGAATTTTCGTGCAACGCTCATAGAACCGTCGCCCCGCATCGGTGACCGACAGGCGTCGGGTCGAGCGTTGCAACAGGCGCGCATCGAGCACGTTTTCCAGCGCGGAAACAGCACGCGATACGTTACCGACCGTTGAGTCCAGATGATTGGCCACGGCCGTGAAACTGCCCATCTCGACAACCTTTATGTACACCGACATGTTCGAAAGCTTATCCATCGCGACCTTCCTGTAAATCTGACGCTCACCCGTGATAACGCGCATTTTTTCGGGATGCTACACGTTCGGCCCGCCACTCGATATTACCTCTGGCGACAACAATGATTCCCTTCGGCCCCACTAAATCAACGGGCCCTCCTTCCATAGACTTGGTTGCACAGGCCGCCTGAGCAGGCGCCGGGTTTCTTACGAATCTCTGACAACCAAACTGAAGGCCACATCATGAAAACCTCCTACGACCCGCTTTATCTTTTCATAGCTGGTGAATGGATCAGCGCCGATGGGCGCGATACTGCCGCCGTCGTCAACCCGGCAACCGGCCGGGAAATCGGCCGCGTCCCTCTCGCCACCGCAGACGACCTTGATCACGCCCTTGAAGTGACTCGCCTGAGCTTCGAACAATGGCGCCAGACCGTGCCTGACAACCGCGCAAAAATCCTCAAGCGTGCCGCCGACCTGATCCTCGAACGTGCGCCGCAGATTGCCGCGCAGATGACCCTGGAGGAAGGCAAGCCGCTGAATGAAAGCCTGGATGAAGTGACCCGCGCGGCGGAATATTTCGAATGGTTCGCCGAAAGCGCCCGGCGTATTGATGGCCGTGTGGTCCCGGCCAACCGTCCAGGCGTGTTGCAACTGGTCAAACGCCAGGCCATCGGCCCAGTGGCCGCATTTACACCGTGGAATTTCCCGGCCATCACCCCGGCACGCAAGCTCTCGGCAGCGCTGGCCGCCGGTTGCAGCGTCATTCTCAAACCCGGTGAAGAAAGCCCCTCCACAGCACTGGCCCTGGCGCGTGCACTCGACGATGCTGGATTGCCCAAGGGTGTGCTGCAAGTGATCTTCGGCGTGCCGGATCAAGTGTCCAGCCATTTGATCGCCTCGCCGATCATTCGCAAAGTGACCTTCACCGGTTCAGTGCCGATCGGGCGCCTGCTGTCTGCACGCGCTGCCGAAGGCGTGAAGCCCATCACCCTTGAACTCGGTGGGCACGGACCGGTGCTGGTGTTCGAAGATGCCGACATTGAAAAAGCCGCTATCGAAGGCGTCGCCAACCGGTTTCGCGGCACCGGGCAGGTGTGCATTTCATCCACTCGGTTTCTGATCCAGCGTGGCGCCTATCAAGACTTTGCCGATCACTTTGTCGCGGCGACCCAAGCCCTGAGAATCGGTGACGGCCTGCATCCGGATACTCAGGTTGGACCTTTGGCCAACCCAAGGCAATTGGCAAAAATGGAAGAGCTGGTCGCCGATGCCGTCGAGAAAGGTGCACGGGTATTGGTCGGTGGTGAGGCCTTGTCCGGCGAAGGCTACTTCTTCCAGCCCACCGTTCTGGCGGATGTGCCGATGGACGCCCGCGTCATGCACGAAGAACCCTTTGGCCCCATCGCCGTGCTGATGCCGTTCGATGAACTGGCCGATGGACTGCAAGAAGCCAACCGCCTGCCCTACGGACTCTCGGCTTACGCCTTTACCTCCAGCGCGCGCACGGCCATTGACGTCGCCGACGGATTGGAGGCCGGAATGATCGGCATCAACCAATACCGCATCGTCGCGACCGAACTCCCGTTCGGCGGCATGAAAGAAAGCGGTCACGGCTCCGAAGGCGGCATTGAAGGCATCGAACACTATCTCACCCACAAATTCATCAGCCAGGTTTAAGGAACTCGCCCATGTTCAAGCTCAACTTCAGCAGTCCTCGCGAAGCCGCGCGCGCGTTCACGCCAAAGCTGTCGCAATTCGTCGACTCGACGCTTTATCCGCAGATCTGGAGTGACCCGGCGCTTTCCCCGCGCGACCGTAGCCTGATCACCGTGGCGGCATTGATTGCCGCTGGGCACTCGGAAGAGTTGCCTGCCCACTTACGCCGTGCGGCTGGCAACGGTGTGACCCAAGACGAACTGGCGGCAGCCATCACGCACCTGGCGTTCTACGTTGGCTTCCCTGGCGCCATCACTGCGTCTGCTATTGCCAACGCCACGTTCAGCGAAACGGAGAACAACTGAATGAAAGCCATCAAAATCAGAGAATTTGGTGCAGCAGACGTATTGGAACTCGCAGAAGTTGCCAATCCTGAAGTGCGTCCTAACGACCTGCTGGTGCGTGTCTATGCCGCCGGGGTGAATCGTGCGGATCTGACTCACCGGACCGGTGGGTACGGCCATCCAAATTTCGGTGACTCGCTGATTATCGGCCTGGAAATCGCCGGCGAAGTGACCGGCAAAGGTAGCGCGGTGACAGGGTTCGAGGTCGGAGATCGAGTCATGGGCGTGGTCGGCGGCGGTGCCTACGCCGAGTTGGCACGCATCGATTACCGCATGGCGATGCACATCCCCGCGCAGCTTGACTATGTACACGCAGCAGCCATTCCCGAGGTCTTCGTCACGGCCCATGAAGCAATGATGCACCTGGCTCGACTCAAGGCTGGCGATTCGGTGCTGATTCACGCGGCCGCAGGCGGCGTCGGGTCTGCCGCTGTGCAGTTGGCTTACGCCACCGGCGCCACGGTGTATGCGACGACCGAAGGCAGCAAATTGGCGCGTGTCGAGCATTTGGGCGCTGACGTGGCGATCGATTATAAGACGCAGGACTTCGCTGAAGTGATCGCCGACAAAACCCAGGGTCGCGGCGTCGATGTGATCATCGACTTTATCGGTGAGCCCTACTTCGCCCGCAACGTCGCGTCCCTTGCACGCGGCGGCCGCCTCATTCAGGTGGGGATTCTCGGCGGTGGCGGCAACGTCACGGTGGCGCTGGAGGACATTCTTTATCGCCACTTGCAAATCATCGGTACGGTCATGAAGTCGCGCACGCAACCGGAGAAACACGCCATGATCAAGCGCTTCCGCGAGCACTGGCTTGATCGCTTCGAGGGTGCCGGAAGCCTTGAGCCGGTTGTCGATAGCACCTTTGCGCTAGCACGGGCTGCCGATGCGCATCGCCGGATGGAGTCTTCCGAAAACGTCGGGAAAATCATTTTGACGATGCAGCTTGAAGACTTGCTTTAAGTCTGGCCACATTGGGGATAGAGCTGAAGAAAGGCGCCCTTAGTGGGCACCTTCAACGGGTGTGGGAAACACCTCTGAGCAGTGCGTTCTAAATCGGCTGATCGCGACAACCGGGCTAATCGTGACAGGCAGCTATTGGCCGAAAGCCGCCGTTCGTGAGTGGCAGCTATCGACTAATAGCTTCCACACGAATGAGCGTTATTAGCAGAGATTGGGTGTCATATGCGAAAAAAACCCGCCAAGGGGAGGCGGGTGTGAAGGGGGCATGAGGGTCAAACTTGACTGTAGACGGTGACGAGCTTCCCGCTAGAGAGAGTGAGATGGATCACTAAATGATTGGGAGCTGAACCCTAAAGATGGTGCCTGCTCAGGAGTTGAAACCACTCCGATTTTTCCTCGGTGGGCTGTCACGATCTCCGACGCAATGAACAGCCCCAGCCCCAAGCCGGCCGTCGATCCTTTTTCGGTTGCTGCATAGCTTGAGTAACGGGCCTGGGGATCGAAAGATGGGGTATTAACCCGCAGGTATAGGTTCGCCGCGATTCTGCACGCTGAAGACTGAGCAATCGTCATCTTGAGACAAGGTCACATGTATAGGTTGCAGCGAGTCACCATGTCTGACCGCATTACTGATCAAATTAGTGAAGACTTGTTCGATGCGCGACGGATCATACCGCCCCGGACTCGTTCACTCACATTCGAAACCATCTTCGCCTGAGGGAACGCGGTGCGTAATTCTTCTATAACAGATGCGCACACAATCGATAGATCAGTATCTTCTGGATTCACTGGTATGCCCGCGCCAAGATTGGAGCGAGCCAAGTCCAGCAAATAGCCGACCATGTGATTGGCTCTGCTTATACTCGCGTTGATTTGCTCTGCCAGCCTCCGATCCCTGTCAGTCATATTGGCGTTTTTACGCAGCATGTCACTAGCCATCAATACAGCCCCAAGCGGTGATCGCAGATCATGACCGAGTACGCCAAAAACAGTTTTGCGCGTGCTCTCCACGGCTTCACCGTATCTCGCAATCGACACCACGAGCGCTTGGTCTATTGCTTCATTGAAGCGGATGATGTCTTGCACATCGTGCTCGTCATCCACGCGCTGTTGGGCCAGCCACAACCTGAGCACTCTCGAGCGCAGCGCGCGATATTCCGACATCATCTGATCCATGGAAAACCCCGCGACAAACCGCGTCATTGCATGGGGCTGGGCCGGTGAATCGCCTTCCGTATCGGGACCATGGCCCAGTGATTTGGCGATCTGCTGCCGCTCGCTCTGAGGTCTTTGCATATCCTCGACGACGGCTCTCAGGATGTGCTCCGAATGATCGCGCAAACCCTTGGAATCCATAGGCGGCAGAGCGGTTTCCACGGAGCGGGCAAGCGCTCCCAGGCAGAGAGAATCTGTCCGATATGCGTCAGGATGAACTCGTGCAGTCTCATCATTGTCCTTGAATCAGGCGGAGGCGTCTGGCGTCGGGCGAAGCCGGGTCTAAGACTAGACCCTAACGAAGGGTTCGAAAAGACAGCGCTCTGACTAATGCCAGTCAGTTAAGTATGAACGCTGTACCTGTGGCGAGGGAGCTTGCTCCCGCTGGCCGCGAAGCGGCCCCTCTTTGTCTCAAGAGCAGGGACTGCTGCGCAGTCCAGCGGGAGCAAGCTCCCTCGCCACAGGTTATCTTTTAGCCTTTCTGCTTCTTAGCTGGTCGGCATTAAACGCTCCGGTGCATGATAAATGGTCGACATCTTCGACCGGAACACTCTGGCAGGTGCTTCGGTGGGTATTGCGCAGCAAGGCTGACCAGCGAGGTGCAAGTGCTATGGAAACCGCCGATACCGCACTCATGGCCGCGCGCATGCAGTTTGCGATCACTATCAGTTTCCACATTGTGCTGGCGGCGTTCACCATTGGCCTGGCGAATTTCCTGATGGTGCTCGAAGGCTTGTGGCTCAGGAGCGGGCGCGAGGTCTATCTGGATATTTTCCGCTACTGGCTCAAGGTCTTTGCCTTGACCGTGGCGATCGGCACGGCCTCCGGACTGATTCTGGAGTACCAGTTCGGGCTGAACTGGTCGCGGCTTTCGGCGCAGGCCGGGGAAATTATCGGGCCGTTGATGTTTTACGAAATTCTTGCGGCGTTTTTTCTCGAGGCCGGTTTTCTCGGCATCATGCTGTTCGGCATGAAGAAGGTTGGCCCGCGTCTGCACTTCTTCGCCACCTGCGCGGTGGCGGTCGGCTCGCTGATCAGCGCGTTCTGGATCCTGTCGGCCAATTCGTGGATGCAAACGCCTGCCGGCTACGCCCTCGACGCGAACGGGCGCTTTCACGCAGCGGACTGGTGGGCGATCATTTTCAACCCTTCGTTTCCCTATCGCCTGGCGCACATGACGCTGGCGGCGCTTCTCGGCACCGCGACATTCGTCGCTGGCGTCAGCGCCTGGCAGTTGCTCAAGGCTGCGCATAACCCGCGGGCCCGGGTGCAATTGTCCATGGCGTTGTGGGTGATCGCGCTGTTGACGCCGGTACAGATCGTGGTCGGTGATCTGCACGGCCGCCATAGCTTGCAGCTGCAGCCGCAAAAGGTCGCCGCCATCGAAGGCTCGTGGACGCGCCCGGTGCAAGGCGCTGGCGAGCCGCTGCGGATTTTCGCCTGGCCGGACATGGACGAGCACCGCAATCACTGGGAGCTGGCGATCCCGCGTATCGGGTCGTTGTACCTGCGCCACGACCTGAGCAGCACCATCGCCGCGCTCGACGAATTTGCGCCGCAGGACATTCCGCCGGTGCCGCCGGTGTTCTTCGCCTTTAGACTGATGGTGGGGCTGGGATGTCTGATGTTCGCGCAATGGGTGGTCAGTCTGGTGCTGCGCTGGCGCCAGCGATTGTATGTTTCGCGGCGCTGGTTATGGGCGAGCGCGTTCCTGACCCCGGCGGGGTTTCTGGCGATGCTCAGTGGCTGGATGGTGACCGAAGTCGGCCGGCAGCCGTTTACCGTTTACGGGCTGCTGCGCACCGAGGATACCCTGTCCTCGGTATCGCGGGCGCAGGTGCTCGGCTCAACCTGGCTGATCCTCGGTTTCTATCTGGTGATTTTCACGGTGGGGCTGTGGGTGTTGCTGCGGCTGTTGCGCGAGCCACCGCACCATGGCGAACCCGGTCCGCAGCCAACCCTGCCCGACGAAATCGGGCGCTCCTGAGGAACAGTTTTCATGGACACTGACGCGATCACGCTGTTGTGCGCCGGCGCCCTGGCGTTCTCAGTGATCAATTATGTGCTGCTCGACGGCACTGACCTCGGGGTTGGCGTGCTGTTGGGATTGACTCGCCGCCGCGATCACCGACGCGCCATGGCCGTGAGCATCCTGCCGATCTGGGACGCCAACGAAACCTGGCTGGTGCTCGGGGGAGGCGGGTTGCTGGCATTGTTTCCGCAGGCCTACGCGATTCTGCTGCCGGCGCTGTATCTGCCATTCATTCTGATGTTTCTGGCGTTGATCTTGCGCGCGATGGCCCTGGAGTTTCGTGATCACGCCGCGAGCGCACGGATGAAACGTCTGGTGGATGCCGGCCTGCTCTGCGCTTCGCTGCTGACCGGCATGGCGCAGGGGGTGGTGCTCGGTACGCTGGTGCAGGGCGTTCCGCACGCTGGCGGGCAATACAGCGGCACTGGTTGGGAATGGCTCGGTCCGTTCCCGTTGTTTTGCGGTCTGCTGTTGGTGTGCGGTTATACGTGGCTGGGTGCCTGCTGGCTGTATTGGCGCACCGTCGATGAACTGCAGCAGCGCTCGGCACGTCAGGCGCGGGTGCTGGCGTGGGTCACGGTCGGGCTGCTGATTGTGCTGGTGCTGTGGACATCGACGCTGCATGCGCAATATGCCGAGCGCCTGATCTCGCCCTTGATCGGATTGCCGGCAGCCTTCGCCGCTGCCGCGTTGCTGATAGGTTTTTTCCTAGGGTTTCGCAGCCGCTTTGACTGCCTGCCATTGTTTGCCGCGCTTGGCGTTTTTGTTCTGGCGTTCGGCTTGATGCTGGTCGCGCTGTTCCCGTTGATCATTCCGCCCGACCTGACTTTGCAAGCGGCGACCTCGAGTCGCAACAGTCAGATATTCGTACTGGTGGGGTTCGCGCTGCTGGTGCCGGTCACCCTGATTTACAACACCTATTGCTTCCGAGTGTTCAGTGGCAAAGTCCGGGTGCCGCCTTCCCACTGATCCAGAAATATGCAAAACAGAGTGAACTCGCGCTGGGTGAGTCCTTCGGAACTTGAAGAGGCTGTTCTTCAATTCTTCCATCGTCAGAGGATTCCACCATGCGAGCTATGACCTACCAAGGCGCCCACGACGTCAGAGTCGAAACCGTGCCGGATCCGATTCTTGAAGCACCCGATGACATCATCCTGCGAGTAACCGCCACGGCCATCTGCGGCTCGGACCTGCACCTGTATCGGGGCAAGGTCCCGACGGTCGAGCACGGCGACATCTTCGGCCATGAGTTCATGGGCATTGTCGAGGAAACCGGTTCGGCCGTGACGGCGGTGCAACGCGGCGATCGGGTGGTGATCCCGTTTGTGATTGCCTGCGGCGACTGTTTCTTCTGTCAGCATGCGCTGTACGCAGCGTGTGAAACCACCAATGTCGGGCCGGGCGCGGCGATGAATAAAAAGCGTATTCCACCGCCGGCGGCGCTGTTCGGTTTCAGCCGGATGTACGGCGGGGTTCCGGGCGGTCAGGCCGAGCTGGTGCGAGTGCCGAAGGCCAACACTGGGCCGTTCAAGGTGCCGGGAACGCTGGCAGACGAGAAGGTCTTGTTCCTGTCCGACATTCTGCCGACGGCGTGGCAAGCGGTGATCAATACCGGCGTCGGCGAAGATTCGAGTCTGGCGATCTACGGCGCCGGACCGGTCGGCCTGCTCAGCGCGGCGTGTGCGCGCATGCTTGGCGTCGAGCGCATCTTCATGGTCGATCACCATGCCTACCGACTGGCCTATGCGCAGCGCACCTACGGCGTGATCCCGATCAACTTCGATGAGGACGACGACCCGGCGGATACCATCATCAGCCAGACGCCCGGCAACCGTGGGGTGGATGGCGTGATCGATGCGGTGGGCTTCGAGGCCAAGGGCAGCACCACCGAAACCGTGCTGGCCACGCTCAAGCTCGAAGGCAGCAGCGGCAAGGCGTTGCGTCAGTGCATCGCAGCGGTGCGCCGTGGTGGCACGGTCAGTGTGCCGGGGGTGTATACCGGGTTTATCCACGGCTTCCTGTTTGGTGATGCTTTCGACAAGGGGCTGATTTTCAAGATGGGCCAGACCCATGTGCAGCGCTATCTGCCCGAACTGCTGGGGTATATCGAAACCGGGCGCCTGCAACCGGACGCGATCATCAGCCATCGGCTGTCACTCGAGCAGGCGGCCGAGGGCTACAAGATCTTTGATAAAAAACAGGAAGACTGCCGCAAGGTCATCCTGACCCCGGGCCGCAGCGATGTGCCGCTAGCCGAGGCGGACGGCACGGCGCCGCTGGTGCCGGCCGTGTAAGCAAGCAGACCTGTGGCGAGATCCCCTCGCCACAGGATCATCGAGCGGGAGAAGATCATGAAAACCATCTGTGCCTGTCTGGGGCTTTGTTCAATGCTGCTGTTGCAGGGCTGTTTCGAAGGTTCCAATGATGCGCCGAACAAGGACGGCGACAAAAGCAAGGCGTCGCTGCAGATCCAGAAAGACAAGGCGGCCGAGTCGAACAATTGATCGCGCTTGCGGATAAGCGAGCGAAACTCAAACACGCTAGCCACGGTCAACCGGACAGTTCTGTTTTTGGAAGTCTGCCATGTCCATTGCTGAAGCGACTGTTGATTATCTGCGCGAACATTCACTGCTCCTGACCACCGCCGAGTCCTGTACGGCGGGGATGATTGTGACGTTATTGTCCGAGGTGCCAGGCAGTGGTGAATTCATTGAGTGTGGCTACGTGGTGTACTCGCCGCAGGCCAAACAGCGCCTGTTGCGCGTCAACCCGCAGACCATCGAGCGCTTCAACCTGACCAGCGTCGAGGTCGCCCGCGAGATGGTGGTGGGAGCGTTGCATGACAGCACGACGAATGTGGCGGTGGCGACCACCGGCATTCTCGGCCCGGAGGACGTCGACGGTATCCCTGCCGGAACGGTGTGCTTCGCCTGGGCCTTTCAGTGCGCAGCCGGGCAGTTTGTCTACTCTCGGCAAATGCGTTTTTCCGGCAGTCGCTGTGAGGTGCAAAACCAGGCCACGGAGTACGCGCTGCAGGGTATACAGCAATTTCACCGTGCGGCACTTCAGGAGACGAGGAGTCCGGTTGATGACTGACGATGCCGACCACCCTGATCTGCGCAGCCGGGACGTGCCGTTTCGCGAAGACATGGCCTATCAACTGAAGGTTTGGCGCTTCGAGCGCTGCGGCTGGTATGCCTTGGTGCTGCTGATGGTGCTGGCCATGGCGGGGCTGTTTTCCAGAGGCCTGATCAGCAGCCGCGACGTACGCTCCGAGGATGGCCTCGTCCGGGTGCAGTATGAAATGTTCCACCGTAACGGTTCGACCAACTCAATGCGCATCAGCCTCACAGCGGCGCCGGAAGCGACGGTGGAGCTTGAGCTGGCCGGTGATCTGCTGCAGGGCTTCAGCATCGACACTCTGCAACCGGAACCGCTGCGCAGTCGCAGTGCGGCCGATGGCATGCGCTTCTGGCTGCAGGCCGACAGGCAAGGCCAGGTGAGTCTTTACCTGAGCTTGCGCGGCGACGGCCTGGGTTTGTATCGCAGCCACATCAGTACGCCAGGCTCCAGCGGCGTCACGCTTTCTCAATTCATTTTTCCGTAGGTGACCCATGGACTCGGTACTGCGTGCGGCGGTGATGTACGGGGCTTTAATGGTGCTGTTCAAGATCGCCGGCCGGCGTTCGCTGGCGGACCTGACCACCTTCGATTTCGTCCTGCTGATGATTATCGGCGAGGCCACGCAGCAGGCTTTGCTGGGCGATGATTTCTCCCTGACCAACGCGATGCTGGTGATCGTGACGCTGATCGCCATCGACGTCCGTTTCTCTCTGCTCAAACAGCGGTCGGGCTGGGTGTCGCGGCTGATCGACGGCGAACCGACGATCATCGTCGAGAACGGCAAACTGCTGCACCGGCGTTTGCGGCATGCGCGGCTGATCGAGGCGGATGTCATGGAAGCCGCGCGTTCCAGTCAGGGTATCGAACGAATTGAGCAGATCAAGTTTGCGATCATTGAGCGTAATGGGAAGATTTCGGTGATTCCCAACGAGACTTGACTAATCACTTGGCAGGCTTAATTGCGGGTGACTTGTTTATAGCCTTCATAAGTCGCAAGGCAGGTCTATCCGAGTGCAATTAAAAAGTCTCGGTTTCGACTTGTCTTTGCGTGTTTATCAATTGTCTCTGCTATACGCCAGCACACGATCAGTGAAGTGCTGTGCCTTGTCATGAGGCAGCGCATTAATCCTTTCCAGCTTCAGCAATAGTTCTACAAAATGGTCGGGCGCGTCAGATTTTTTTGCAGCGAGTCGGGTGCTGACTTCGATGATTGTCGCAACCAGTTCGTCCGGGTCGACAATCGCCTCAGGCTCAATGGAATCGAGCATGTCCAGATTGATTTGGCCCACGGGCGGAGCCATGAGAATGAGGCGCTGGAGAAGATCGTTGAAGCGCGGATCGAAAGAAAGCGGCATGTCTGCATCCTGATTTTTTCGAAATTTTAAACTTCGGAATCAAGGCAAAGGGCCATAGTTACTGACTTATTCCTGTACAGTGAATTTGCTTTTGTACAACTCGAGGTGAATATTATCGATAGAAATAATTTTGGAACGTTAGAAGCAGTGCCCATTTGTTCATTGATTCAGCAAGTTGGCAATAAATAGAACTTTCCAGTTTTGCCACTCGTCGCCCTTGATCAAAAAAATGAAATTTTAGTTCGCGGTATCGATTCAGAACTGTGTGACGCAATTTATAACGAATCTCATCTCACACAGCCTGAGGGAATTGTCATGTTCTTACATAACAAGCGACTTCAATACACCGTGCGTGTTGCCGAACCCAATCCGGGACTGGCGAACTTGCTACTCGAACAATTCGGCGGCGCCCAGGGCGAGCTGGCGGCAGCCTCGCGCTACTTCACTCAAGCGCTGGCCGAGGATGATCCGGGTCGCAAGGATCTGTTGATGGACATCGCCACCGAGGAGCTGAGTCACCTCGAAATCGTCGGCTCCATCATCGTCATGCTCAACAAGGGCGCCAAAGGCCGAGTGGCCGAAGGCGTGGAAGAAGAGGGGGAGTTGTACCGGGCCATCAACGGGGCCGGCAACGATTCGCACATAACCAGTCTGCTGTACGGTGCCGGCGCGCCGCTGACCAACTCGGCCGGTGTGCCATGGACGGCTGCGTATGTCGATACGATCGGTGAACCCACAGCGGATTTCCGCTCGAACATCGCCGCCGAAGCCCGGGCAAAAATCGTCTACGAACGGCTGATGAACGTCACTGACGATCCCGGCGTCAAGGAAGCGCTGGGCTTCCTGATGACCCGCGAAATTGCGCACCAGTTGTCCTTCGAAAAAGCCCTTCATGCGATCCAGCCAAACTTCCCGCAGGGCAAACAACCCGGCATGCCGGAGTTCACCAACGTGTACTTCAACATGTCCCAAGGAGAGGGCAGCACGCGCGGTCCTTGGAACCAGGGCGATGACTGGGAGTTCGTGGAAAGTCCAGAGCCTGCGGTGGATGGCGGCGACGGCAGCGCCAGCGTTCAGCTCAGTGCCGAGGAAGAGGCGCTGCTGCTGGATATGAGAGCGCGAACCATGTCCGACCCGGACAGCAACCCGATCACTGGCGCCGATCTGGGCGCGGATGTTCAGGGGCAACCCGACGCGTGATGACCGGGACCGCATGCCGCAACGGCGTGCGGTTTTTCAATCGATAAGATCCGAGGTACCGCACATGAATCAGAACTCCGGGGTTTCCAGCAGCGACCTGGCGCAGTCGCTGTCCAGTCGGTTTAACGCAAGCGTCACGTCGTTTGATCGAACCGCGCAGCATATCACCGAGACGTTGCGCCAATCCGTGCTCGACTCCAGCGGCAAACGCTCTATCGGACGCTAGGAGGCGACATGTCACTCAGCTCATCGTCGACGCCAACGCCGCAGCGCAACGGCTGGAGCATGGCGTCCAGCGGCGGTTGGCCGGGCATGTTGTTCTGGGCAACGCTGCTGCTGGTCAGCGGCCTCCTGTTGTTTAGCGGTTACTCCGCGCTGGTCGGCGCAGACAAGGGAAACCTGCGCCTGGCCACCTTGGGTGGCCTGTCAGGATTCGGTGCGACCGCGTTGGGTGCTGTAGTGGCGATCATCCTGCGCGATATCAGCTCACGCACTCAGGACATCATGCTCGGCTTCGCCGCCGGCATGATGCTGGCCGCCAGTTCCTTCTCGCTGATCCTGCCGGGTATCGAGGCCGCGCAAGCGCTGTGTGGCAATCCGTTGCTGGCAGCCTGCGTGGTCGTATGCGGCCTGGCCCTGGGCGTTGGCTTGATGGTCGGTCTTGATCGCTTCGTGCCTCACGAACATCAGCAGATCGGCAGACGCGGGCCCGATGCACAACGCATCAACCGCGTCTGGCTGTTTGTCCTGGCGATCACCCTGCACAACTTGCCGGAGGGCATGGCCATCGGCGTCAGTTTTGCCAATGGCGACATGAAAGTCGGACTGCCACTGACCACCGCGATTGCCATACAGGACATCCCCGAAGGTCTCGCGGTTGCGCTTGCCTTACGCGTCACCGGGATCTCAGCCTGGCGTGCTGCACTGATCGCGATCGGCTCCGGTTTGATGGAGCCGCTGGGGGCGGTGGTCGGGCTGGGCGTGTCGAGTGGCTTTGCCTTGGGCTATCCGATTGCGCTGGGGCTTGCGGCGGGGGCGATGATTTTTGTGGTGTCGCACGAAGTCATCCCCGAGACCCACCGCAATGGTCACGAGACGCCGGCGACGCTCGGTTTGATGCTGGGGTTCGGCGTGATGATGTTCCTCGATACCGCTTTGAGCTGAACCAATAACACTTCATCCATGAATCGAAAAATGCTTTGAACACCTGCTCGGCAGGGTGAGTCACCTGTAATGAAAGCCACATTGGCGGACACGCTGAACGTCTCGCCCAGAACACTATCCAACCATCAGAAGGAAGTTAGAAATGGCTAGAAAAACTGTTGAAGACCTGTTCATCCATGAGCTCTCCGACGTTTACAGCGCCGAGAAGCAAATCACCAAAGCCTTGCCGCGCCTGGCGCGCGCCGCGACCAATCCGCTGCTTGCCGAAGCCTTCACCTCGCACCTTGAGGAAACCCAGGGCCAGATCGAACGCATCGACCAACTGGTGGAACTGGCCGGGCTGAAACTCAAACGCATGAAGTGCGTAGCCATGGAAGGACTGGTCGAAGAGTCCAAGGAGCTGCTCGACGAAATCGAAAAAGGCGCGGTGCTGGACGCGGCGCTTATCGGTGCGGCGCAGAAAGTCGAGCACTACGAAATCGCCAGCTACGGCACGCTGATCGCGATGGCCAAACACCTGAAACTCGAGGATGCCGTCACCTTGCTACAAGCCACGCTAGTAGAAGAAAAGGGCGCCGATCAAAAGCTGACGAAGATTGCCGAACAGGGCGGTAATCAGGCGGCGACCCTCGAAAAAAAATGAGGGTTGAAGCGCTCCATATAAAACGCCACGGCAATTAAGCATGCCGTGGCGTTTCAGAGCAACATGGAGGAAAACATCATGCAAAGCGAATATCTGTGGATCGCCGCTGCGGTCCTGCTCCTGCTGTTGGACCTTTGGGCACTCAACAGCGTGATGCGCAGCGACAAGTCGTCCGCGACCAAGGCCGGTTGGGCCGCGCTGATCTTCCTCGTGCCGTTGCTGGGCGTGGTGATCTGGGGCGTGTCGGGGCCGCGCGGCATTACCAAAGGGCCTTCGTCGCCGGAGCACAGCAAGGGCTGATCAGGCCCAGACGATCTGCAAAGGTTGAACAGACTTGATGCCTGTAGGAAGCGAAAAGCCTTGAATGATCACGGCTTTTGCTTACCTACGCTGACAGAGCCGTTGGGCCTGCGCATTCCCCGCCCGCCGCACAACGACAAGCTGGCAAATTGCCGGATAAAGTTCGTCGATTGCGGTTTCGGTGATGAAACTTGCCGCGTATCGGATGTACAAAAGAATCATGCATGTACAGGTTTTTGCGTGAAACTCCGGCAAGAATCCATCTTCCCTCCGGCTCCAGGACAGCCTCCGTTATAGAGCACAGTCATGATTCCGTCAGACAACTTCAGATTCCGCGCCCACGTCCTTCTGGTCGAACTCGATGCTACGACCACGCAATTAATGATGTTGGTCGTTGTGGGTGAGATTTCCGGCTCGCAGTGGGATGAAGCGCTCTCGCGTCAAAGTGCTGCTTATAAGGAATGGATTAGCGCCGTAGCGGGCATTTCAATTGATCCCATGCCTGCGCTGGATGGTCGTGCACCGGGGGATCCGCTCGGATCCCGAACCAGCAGAAAAGCGGCGCGGCGGGAAAAGGCGCCTGCGCTGGAGTCTTCGTCCAGAACGCCGGCAGCGAGCATGGTCACTCGACGATGCAGATCCGGCGATGGTTGTAGCGGTACGGCGCCCGCGTGAAGTGAACATCTGAAACCAGCGTCATTCCACGCTCCTGCAGCGCTTCGGTCAGTTGTACCAGTGTCTCTGCTTGGATAGTCATTGCTGTTACCTCGTCAGATTTACTGCGTTCATCTTTCTTGACCGGGTGATCAGGCTGCTAATTCAATTTTTCTATTAGGTTGTTGAGGTTGAGAAGGTCTCAGGCGACAGCTCGGAAAGACGAGCGTTCCTATCAGGACCTTTTGCATAAAGCCGCTCGGATCAGCCATTCGTCCAATGACCGGCACTTGTCGCGACCTGACTCCTCACACGTTTAAGCACGGACTCCCGTGCACCGATCGGAGAGGCATTATGGAAATCGACGAGAATGCACCAGGCAATCAATCGCAACAGGCAGTGACCCGCTCGACTGACAATGAAACAGGTCATGATCCTCGGCCTGAAGATTCGGCGGTACCGCTACCGCCGGATGACGAAGCACCCGTTGATGAAGATATGACAGAAGTAGCCGCGACAAACGCTGTATCTGCAGAACACCCGGAAGCGGGGAGTGGCGCAAGTGCCCCGGTGTCTGTGACGACTGGCACAACAGATTTCCAGGACGGCGACGTGAAGGAGCCTCGCGGCATACCCGCCAGCGACCCTGAATCTGGGGCCTGAACGAGTGGATTCCCTTTTGCCCGCCCAGCGCGGGCTTTTTTACTGACGCCTGGCAAGTCTCCCTCTCGCTTCGTCCCAAGCTTTTTTGCCTTCCAGCGTTTTGGCATCCGCGGCATCTCTGGCGTCTTTGTAGCGTTCCATTGCCTCGGGGGAGTCGGCCGCATGGGTTAGCAGTTCGTAGGCGATGGCATTGAGTCGATCAGCCTCTTGAAACAGTTCATTACTGCGCCCGGTCGCTGCGTACCAATCGGATGTGGTTATGAATCTGGATCTCATGTGTCCTCCCATTCGTTTGAGCTGCGCTCTATCGACATGTAGAGCGCTTCCTGCGATTCACTATTTCTCCATTTGCGTCGCTCCGATGTCCTCCCAGGTGACGGCAGTAGTGGCCCGCCACTTTACGTCGGCGATTCCAAATCGTTCTGCCATGGGTTTTGTGAACCGCTTGAGAGGAGGGCGTCCGGGTTTGGGTATCGGAGCAATACCCGCGTCGCAGCTCGCCCACTGCCAAGCCTCTGCGTTGTTCATCAGTTTGGTGCGGATGACAAAAGACTTCGGTCTTCCATGGAGCTTGTACTCAATCACAAAAATATCTACCGAACTCACGGGTTACCGCTCCTTTTTGGCTCATGAGATAGTGATTTTTGCTGTTAGAGAAAATTCAATGAATCGTCTGACAATTCCTAAATTGATGATTTTGCTCACATTTAATGTGATTTTATCTATACGTGAACTATTCGTTTGTAGAGGTTTTAGTTTCCATCATGCAAACGGAGTCGAGCGCATGGAGTTATTGCCGCGCCTGCTCGACAAGTTCGACAGGCTGGAATTACTGATCGCAGGACTGATCGGCGCCGTTGTTGCGAGCTGGTGCGGGATCAGATGGTCGATGGAACGACTACCAAGGGCGCCTGGCGGCAGATCAGGGGGCCAATGCCTCTGCTTTGCCATTGCTGCTCAAGCGCAGCGGGTTTGCCGCAGGCAGCAGCGCGTCCATCTGTTCCAATTGTCCGGGCGCCATGCTACCAAGGACGGTTTGTGCCGGCCCTGAGGCTCTCATGCCGCACGGTCAGAGCATCAGCAGGATCGAGCCGCTGTGCTTGCGCTGGATAATCGCGTGATGGGCCTCAGCCGCCTCCTCCAACCGATAACGTGTGAGCGTCAGCGGCCCCAATGCACCTTCCCCGTAGCGCTCGAACAACTCGGATGCCGCGACATCCTGGTTCTGTGGGGTGACGTACTGCGGGGTAGCCGGTTGCTGATAGCGGATGCTGCGCGCGGCCAACCGCTGTGTATCGGCTGTCACCGCTCCGGATGCGTTGCCGGCATGGACCAGAACACCGCCCGCGCGCAGCGCCTCGATGGAGGAATCGAGCGTCTGTCGCCCCACGAGGTCGTACACCACATCTGCGCCGACACCCGCGGTTAGTGCGCAAATCGGCTCGGCCAATCGGGGCTCGGCGATATGCAGCACATGGTCCAGTCCCCACCTTTTGACAGTACTGATCTTGCTTGCCGAGCCGACCGTCGCAATGACCCTGGCGCCGATGGATTTCGCCCACCTGGCCACTTGAGCCGACTCCACCCGAAGCTCCCTGCACCACCACCGTTTCGCCGGGGCTGACCGGGTGGACACGTTTGAGCAATGCCCAGGCGGCCAGCCCCTTCGCCAGCAGGCCCGCAGCCTCTTCACTGGAGATGTCGTCAGGCAGTTTGATCAAGGCTCCTGCCTCGATTACACGGGTGCGCGCGTAGGCACCGTGGGCGAAGAAATAGCCCGCGGGTTGTCGATCAATGGCTCGTAGCCGAATCAGACCTCGTCAGGCCCAACCCATTTACATCGTCTATTCCCCAAACCGTCACCTCAGCGCACGCGTACGGGTCTTCGTCGATTGGCTAATCGAATTGTTCGAGTCGAAGGGATTGCGATAAATACCGAATACCGACGTAACACATTCAACGAGGCCGGCAGTTTCTGGCCAAAAGCTGTCCATTGAAAACGTCCACATTTTCAGATGTGTCAAGGTCGAACCAGTGATGTCGGAAGGGAAGGGTTGCGGAAATAGCCGAAAAGATGCGGAAACGATCCATAGAGAGCGGAGCTGATTTCCTGAATGCCAGATACGAAAAAGCCCTGAATAATCAGGGCTTTTTCGTATCAAATATGGCGGAGGCGATGGGATTCGAACTCATGGACCTGTTACAGTCGACGGTTTTCAAGACCGTTGCCTTAAACCACTCGGCCACACCTCCGTTTGCGTTGCGGGCGCCATAATACCTGAATGAAACACACTGTCAAACTCTGTGCATGGCTTGTTACAGAGCGTCTGTTATGATCTTTGCCACTGAACGTTTCAAACCAACAGGAGTGTCGCCATGCGCGAACAGGATTACGCAGTTCACAACAGCGTGCAGGCTGAGCAGCTAGAGGTTAGCCGCGTCCTGCGCAACACTTACGGTCTACTGGCGCTCACCCTCGCATTCAGCGGTGTGATGGCTTTCGTGGCCCAGCAGATGCGCGTCGGCTATCCGAACATTTTCGTGGTGCTGATCGGTTTCTACGGGCTGTTCTTCCTCACCAACAAACTCCGTGATTCCGCGTGGGGCCTGGTGTCCGCCTTTGCGCTGACCGGTTTCATGGGTTTCCTGCTCGGCCCGATCCTCAACCGTTACCTGGGCATGCAGGGCGGCGCAGAAGTGGTCAGTTCGGCATTCGCGATGACCGCGCTGGTGTTCGGTGGTCTCTCGGCCTATGTGCTGATCACCCGCAAGGACATGAGCTTCCTCGGTGGTTTCATCACCGCCGGTTTCTTCGTGTTGCTGGGTGCAACGCTGGCGAGCATGTTCTTCCAGATCAGCGGCCTGCAACTGGCGATCAGCGCCGGTTTCGTGCTGTTCTCGTCGGTGTGCATTCTGTTCCAGACTAGCGCGATCATCCACGGTGGCGAGCGCAACTACATCATGGCAACCATTAGCCTGTATGTATCGATCTACAACCTGTTCATCAGCTTGTTGCAGATCTTCGGCATCATGAGCCGCGACGACTGATCGCTATTTGTGAATTAACAAAAAACCCGCTTCGGCGGGTTTTTTGTTGCCCGTGCGAAAGCGTAGTGGCCTTTGGCCGAGATTTTTTCAAGAAATCATGGCGCCTTTATGGAATTGGCCTACACCTAAGACAAGGAAGAACGGCAGGCGGTCGACAGGAGTCGGCATGCAGTAACACCTTCTACAGCCCCCGCATCCCATTTTTCTTCTTCTGTTCAAGCCCGTAGCTTCGCCCGGGTTGTCGTATTCGTTCATCCGGAAAACAGGAGGTCCTCCAAACCAGCCTACCCAGATTCAACCGTGAGTTGCTCTCGGCCTGCAAGCCGAGTCCCTGATTATCAAAAAAATAATGGAGGCCCTGGTGGTCGGACTCGATTCATGGGTCGCTGCAGGCGTTGTCCCAATCAAGGAGATCATCGATGAACCAGCCCCAAGGAAAGCGTGCCGTATTGGCTATCACGACAGCACTGTTCAGTGCCTCGACTCTTGCCGGTGTCTACCCCGATTTTGGCTATCAGCCACCCGCCAGCCAATATTCAGGCCCGTTGTTCGAACTCAGCCAGAGTTACCCGACCCAAGCTCCCCAAGGAGCGCTGCCGGATTTTTTCAAAAAACTTCCGGCCAAACCCGACAACAACTTTGAAACCTGGCGTGCCTACATGGAGGAGGTGAAACACTATTGCCTGGAAGGCAATGTCGAGGTCGATTGGAATGTACAGAAGAACAAGCTGCGTCAGTGGTACCACATGCCTTGGCAGCACTATGGCCCGCTGGGGCGTGAAGGTATTCATGGTCTGACCAAGGAAGCGCAGATTCCGGTCAAACAACTGGCACAGACGCAGATCGCCAGTGGCCAGACCTACGCCGTGGGCATTTACAACGACATTGGCGCCTACACCATTGGCGAGGTCTGGAAAGATCCGAACAACCCGGATCCTGGCTTCACTTCGCAACCCAAAAGCTTTTCCAATGGCACCGTAGTCTGCAAGGCATTGTTTGCCGATATTGATCGCACCACCGTACCGTTCCTCGTCAACCCGGTGTTGTGGCAAGGCTATATCACTGAAACTTTCACGTCCGCAAATCGCAAGATCAAAGATGTTGCGCTCATTCAGATGGACATCGCCGTGCGTGATACCCGTATGAGCGACACCGGCTGGATTTTCGGCACCTTCCAGTACAACGGGGCTAAAACCGGCAAAGCCGGTTGGGACAATCTCGTTCCGGTCGGGATCATGTGGGGTAACGATCCGAAAGAAACCGGCAATGACTTCACCAATCCGACGCCGACTGAAACCAGAATCAACCCGGCATTGCAGCAGACGGCAATCAACGCCAATACCAAAGAACTGCCGCCCACCCACCTGGGCTGGAACGGTCGCCTCAACGGGCCTGTAGACAACCCCAACAGTTCCTGCCTGAGCTGCCACGCCACGGGTGAGTCGCCACAGGTGGCGATCATGAATCCCACCTTCCAGCCCAAGGACAAAATACCGAGCCCGGGTTCTGCGGAATGGATGAAGTGGTTCCAGAATATTCCGGCGGGTCATCCGTTCACGCCAGGCACCAAGAGCACGGACTACAGTCTGCAACTGTCAGGCGGTCTGGTTAATTATTTCGAATGGAAATGTGACATGAGCGGGATCTACGCCGATGGCAAGAACGCCTGCGCCAAGGTTCAGAACCTCAAGTTGAAAATGCTCAAGACAGGCGACGACAATTCGCAGCCTCAGCAAAAAGTCATGCGTGACCCAAGTTTGCAGCAATTGCTTGAGTAAAGTGCAGCAGCCTCCAGACGTCTCGGCGTCTGGAGGTTTTCAATCAGTTGATCACGATGCTGCCATCGGCCTGTTGCTTGTAAATCGTGTAGGGCAGCAGAAACGTATCCAGCACACCCGAAACTGCTGCATCGACCACCAGGCCAAGGGAGGCGTTGTTGTAATTGAACGCGTCGACGTCATCCGGCTTTTCGGCGTGCAGCATGCAGAAGTCGTAGGTTGCACCGCTGTAAATGCGTGGGACGGCGCCACAGTAGGTTTTCTTGGTTTTCAGCTGGTTCACGGAAAACTTGTCGTTGAACGCAACCGTTTGCACCGTTCCGCACCCGGTGAGCAATACTGCCAACAGCATCAATGCCTGAAATTTCATTACCGCCAATCCTTCGCCGGAAAAATCTCAATCTACGCCAATCCTGCGCGAAACGCACTCATGCCATCGGCGGCAACCGGCGCTTGACCGGGGTTTTCTTGACGATCGCGGTGTTGGTTTCGGCCAGCGTATTGAGGCGGTCGAGCAGGGTGTCCAGCTGTTCCATCGAACGCACATGCAATCGGGCGATGAAGCAATCTTCCCCGGTGACCTTGTCGCACTCGGTGAACTCCGGGATCGACATGATCTGCCGCTCCACCTCCTGCAGTTGACCCGGCAGTGGCCGCACCCGGACGATGGCCTGGAGCTGATAGCCGAAGCATTTGGGGTCGATCTCGACGGTATAGCCCTTGAGCACGCCGCGTTCCTCCAGGCGGCGCAAGCGCTCGGCCACGCTGGGTGAGGACAGGCCGCTGATCTGCGCCAATGCCTTGAGTGAGCGGCGCGAGTCTTCCATCAAGGCGCTGATGAGGATCTGGTCAATATCGTCGGTCATAGAGCAACTCCGGTATTAGGCATTTGCGGGAAACCACCCGCGATAAAAAAGGCAGAATTCGAGTTTAGCCTGCTTTTTGCGCTGGAGACGCCGGGTGTCGGCTTGGCATACTTTTGCCACGCTTTCGTCAAACGCTTAGGGAGATCGATGATGGACAACACAATCCGCCGTGGTTCATTGGAAATGACCGCCGCCATGCTGATTTCCGGGACCATCGGCTGGTTCGTGCTGGTGTCCGGGCAACCGGTGCTGGATGTGGTGTTCTGGCGTTGCGTGTTCGGCGCCGGCACCTTGCTGCTGATATGCGCGGCGTTCGGCTTCTTGCGTCCGGGCATTCTGACCCGCACCACGTTCCTGCTCGCGGTGCTCAGTGGGGTGGCGATTGTCGGCAACTGGGTGTTGTTGTTCGGCTCGTATTCCCGGGCCTCGATTGCCATCGGCACAGCGGTCTACAACGTGCAGCCGTTCATGCTGGTCGGTTTGGCGGCGCTGTTTCTCGGCGAGAAAATCACCTTGCAAAAGCTGTTCTGGCTGGCGATTTCCTTTCTCGGCATGCTGGCGATCGTCAGTGCCCATGGCGGGCAGGGCGAGGGCGGTAGCGAATATCTGCTGGGGATTGCGCTGGCGTTGGGGGCGGCGTTGCTCTACGCGATGGCGGCGCTGATCATCAAGCGCCTGACTGGCACGCCGCCGCATCTGATCGCGCTGATCCAGGTCTGCACCGGAGTGCTGTTGCTCGCGCCGTTCGCGCACTTCAACGGCCTGCCGCAAACCAATGGAGCCTGGGCCAGTCTGGTGACGCTGGGCATCGTCCACACTGGCCTGATGTACGTGCTGCTGTACGGCGCGATCCAGAAACTGCCGACTGCCCTGACCGGTGCGCTGTCCTTCATCTACCCGATTGCGGCGATTTTCGTCGACTGGTTCGCCTTCGGCCATCGCCTGCAGATCCTGCAATGGATCGGGGTGGCAGCAATTCTGCTGGCCGCCGCCGGGATGCAACAGGGCTGGGGCCTGAAAGTCCGGCGCCAGCTCAAATCAGTTTGATCAGATCCTTGAACAGGCCCTTGAGCTGCTGATTGCCGGCATCCACCAGATGATTGTCGTCAAAGTACAGTGGCACGCCGTCCATGGAACCCATGCAGTTGCCGTTGGGGCACAGGTACGGCGTCGGGTCGATCACCGTCGCGTTGCAGCGGCTGGCGGCGGCTTCGATGGTTGCGATGGCGATGCGGTTGCGTTTCTCGTATGCCTGCAACGGCAGGGAAATGTCCGTGGTTTGCCGGAACAATCGCTGATTCAGATTCAGGCCTTTGTAGACGCTGAAGGGCATCTCCGGGATCGGTTTGACGATATACACCGGATGGTTTTCAGCGATCGAGCAGACCGTGCTGACGTACTCTTCGGTATAGGCTTCGGCAAACGCGGTCTGGCGCTCAGGAAAGGAAATCCGATAGCTGTTTTCCCGCCCTGAATCCGCGTACAGCGCCGCACGGCTGAACAGCACCACCGGCACGCCGGCGTACGCGGTTTTCAGTTGTTGCAGCTTTTCCTGATTGAAGCCCCGGCACTGGCTTTCGACAGTCTTGTCGTGCATGGCGAAGTGCGCCAGGGTCGGGCAACCGCCCCGTGACCATGACAGCGCCGCCTGAGGATTTTCCATCTGCACCGCCGCTGCGGTGGATTGCGCATGACTGTCGCCGTACAGAATCACCGACACATCACCCGTGCCCAGTTTGCAATCCGCCGCCGCATAGGCATTCGGGTAGCACTCCTGCGGATACAGCTTGCTGGTGTATTCCGGCTGGCCGAGCTCGACCAGTGCCGGGCGCCAGTCGGGGTGTTGCTTGACCAGCGACGACGTCGTTGCCGACACGGCCACCACCGCTACCGTCAGCGACGCGAACTTGATCACTGTTCGAGTGGCGCTCGTACCTTTCCTCACCTTCGATTCCACCAGGTAAAAGGACAGGGTGCCGAGGGCGAACGAGGCAATGATTGCGCCGATCACGTGCGGCCAACTGCTCAACAGGCCGCACAGGTAAAGCAGCACTACCAGCGGCCAATGCCAGAGGTACACCGAGTAGGAAATGCTCCCGACAAACTGCAGCGCAGGACTTGTGCTGAACACGGATTGGGTGTTGGCGTGAATCACCAGCATCGTCCCCAGTACCGGCACCAGTGCCAGGTAGCCCGGCCACAGATCCGCTTCAGAAAAGCTCAGCACGCTGACGGCAATCGCCAGCAGGCCGAGCCCTTCGCAAATCCCGCCGCCGCGCTGGCTCAATCGTAGGGGAAACATAAAAACCAGCCCGCCAGCGATCATTTCCCAGGCGCGGGTGGGTAGCATGTAGAAGGCGAACGTCGGGTTGAAGCGGGTCACAACGATGGACGCCAGCAGCGAAATCAGCGCCACGGCCAGCAAGGCAAAGCGGGTTTTATCGGCACCGAAGAACCGGTGCAGTCCCATTAACAACACGGGATAGAGCAGGTAGAACTGCCACTCCACCGACAATGACCAGGTGTGCAACAACCAGTTTTCATGCAGCGGTGCCGCAAAATAATTGCCGCTTTCGGCAAAGCTGAAGTTCGAGCTGAACAGCAGGCTGCTCTTGATCGTGCGGATCGTCTGGCGCAAATCGTCCAGCGGCAGATACAGATAGCCGAAGATCAGCAGCGCAACGCACAGAACCAGCAGGGCGGGAATGATGCGGCGGGCGCGGGAGGCGTAGAAACCAAGGAGGGAAAAGTTCTGCTGTTGCACGCCGTTGACGATGATGCCGGTCATCAGGAACCCGGAGATGACGAAGAACACGTCTACGCCGACGAATCCGCCTGCGAACCCGGGCACCTTGAAATGGAACAGCACCACCGACAAAACGGCGAGCGCGCGTAACGCGTTGATATTCGTCCTGAACTGCATTTTGCATCCATGTACACGTCCGTTGTGAGCCGCATTGTAGTGATGATATCGGCTTTGTTACATGGATTTTTCCGTTGATTCAGATGTTCCAGCGCGGCGCCGTCATCGCCAGACGCTGACGCAGCTCACCAATGTTCGCGGCCAGTTGTCGGGTCAGCAAACGGTAACCGTCCAGCGTGCTGTAGACCGGTGTGTCGAGGCTGGCGTCAGGCAACTCCAGCGGGCGCTGCAGGCGTTGCGTGGCGCCGGATTTCAAGGCCCGGGCCATGCCGATCAACTGTATGCGGATCGCCCGGTGTTCGGCCCGCAGCGCTGATTGCAGGTGCGCCATGGCTTCGGGGTCGTTGGCATCCGGGCGGGTGTTGCCGAGGATCTCCAGAGTGCTGACGCACATCCGCAGGTTGCGTTGAATCGCGTCCAGTTCGGTCATGGAGATCTTTACCTCCTTGGACACCGAAGGCATCAGCGAGCGCAGTTGCACCATCACCGTGGTCACGCGACCCATCAGCTTCAGATGCTCATCGGCGCTGACCGGTTGGCCGCCAATGATCCGCCCGTACAACGTGGCGCAGTCGCGCAAGGCATCAGCCAGGTTGTAGCGCCACGAATACACCGCGTACAACGGCAGGGCGAAGGAAAATGCGAGGGCCAGGGCGATGCCGATCAGGATGTCGACCCCGCGCCACAAGCCATCGGTGATCGGGTTGTCGCCATGTCCGGCGACAATGAAAACGGTGATTGCCGAGAGCAGGGCGGTGTAGCCGCCCTTGCCGATCGCGTGATAGGAGAAGAACCCGCAGACCACCGCCATGGCAAAGTAGGTCAGCCACGGCAGGCCCAGCCATGCCTGTTGCGCTACCAGCAGCAGACCGACGCCGGCACCGATCAGGGTGCCGGTGGCGCGTTCGGCGGCTTTCTTGCCGATGTTGCCGTGGTGTTGCAGGCCGCCGATCACCACCAGCATGGTCACCGACGCCCACTCGCCGTGGGGCAGGTTGATGCCGGTGGTCAGCAGGATGGTCGCCAGCAGCCCCAGCGCTACCCGCACCGCGTGAATCAATCGGGCGTGCTGGTAGCGGCGGTACGGGTCCAGCAACGGACGCAGGATTCGCCGCAGCAGCGGTGGCAGTCGTTGGGTGCTGAAGGTGCTCAGTGCAAAGTCCTCGTCAGAAGATGTAATCGGTGGTCAGGAAGCTCGAATCGCGGCCGCGAATGATTTCGCTGATCAGGTCCTTGTTGCTGTCCTGGAACTTGGTTGCCACCAGTGTGCGGATCGAAAACACCCGCAGGGCATCGTGTACCGACAGCGTGCCTTCGGCGGAGTTCTTGCGCCCGTTGAACGGGTAGGTGTCCGGGCCGCGCTGGCACTGGGCGTTGAGGTTGATCCGCCCGACCTGGTTGGCGAAAGTGTCGACCAGTCGGCCGATCGCCACCGGGTTGGTGCCGAACAGGCTCAGTTGCTGGCCGAAGTCCGATTCCAGCACGTAATCGATCACGGTATCGAGGTGACGGTACGGCACGATCGGCACCACCGGGCCGAACTGTTCTTCGTTGTACACGCGCATCTGCGGCGTCACCGGGTACAGCACGGCGGGGTAGAAGAACGACTCGCGACTCTCGCCGCCATTCCGGTTGACCACTTGTGCGCCCTTGCTCTGCGCGTCGGCCACCAGACCGTGCAGGTAGTCGACCTTGCCCGACTCCGGCAGCGGCGTCAGTGCCACGCCGCTGTCCCATGGCATGCCCGGCTTGAGGGTGGCGAGTTTGGCGTTGAATTTTTCGATGAAGGCGTCGACCACGTCCTCGTGCACAAACAGGATCTTCAGCGCGGTGCAGCGCTGGCCGTTGAACGACAGCGAACCGGTGACCGCTTCGCTGACCGCATTATCCAGATCGACTTCCGGCAGGACGATGCCGGGGTTCTTCGCATCCAGGCCCAGCGCGGCGCGCAAGCGGTGTGGTTTCGGGTGCAGCTTTTTCAGGTCGCTGGCGGCCTTGTTGGTGCCGATGAAGGCGAAGATGTCGATCTTGCCGCTGGCCATCAGCGCGCTGACGGTTTCGCGGCCGCTGCCGTAGATCACATTGATCACGCCGGTCGGGAAACTGTCGCGGAACGCTTCGAGCAACGGGCGGATCAGCAACACGCCGAGCTTGGCCGGTTTGAACACCACGGTGTTGCCCATGATCAGCGCCGGAATCAGCGTGGTGAAGGTTTCGTTCAGCGGATAGTTGTAAGGGCCCATGCACAGTGCCACGCCGAGCGGCACGCGCCGGATCTGGCCGAGGGTGTCCTGTTCCAGTTCGAAACGGCTGGAGCGGCGGTCGAGTTCTTTCAGTGCATTGATGGTGTCGACGATGTAGTCGCAGGTGCGGTCGAACTCTTTTTCCGAGTCCTTGAGGTTCTTGCCGATCTCCCACATCAGCAGCTTGACCACGGCTTCGCGCTGCTGGCGCATCCGGCCGAGGAACGCTTCGACGTGCTGAATGCGCTCGGCCACGCGCATGGTCGGCCACAGGCCCTGACCGCGATCGTAGGCACGCACGGCGGCGTCGAGGGCGGTGAGGGCGGTGTCGGCGTCGAGCAGTGGGGTGCTGCCGAGAATCACTTGTTCATCGCCGTTTTCGCCGTGCAGATACACCGGGCTGCGCACCGTGGCCAGTGGGCCGTCCCAGCGCCGCAGTTGGCCATCGACGAGGTATTCGCGTTGCTCGACCTGACCGTCGAGGCGGTATTTTTCCGGGATGTCGCTGACAGAAGGGAACAGATTGCCAAGGATGTTTGCTGTGGTCATGTCGCTACCCCGTGTTGATGTCCGTATACAGATCAAAAAGTCTTTACAGGTTATACGCCTGAATGCGCGGGAATTTAAACCCGTGAATGTCACGCGAATGTCACGCAGAGAGGCGGAACAGAGGGATATCAGCAATGCCGTTTACCCTGTGGGAGCTGGCTTGCCAGCGATTAGGCCGGCACTCCCGCGACTTTCATTGGCTGACACTCCGCTATCGCTGGCAAGCCAGCTCCCACAGGTTTTGTGGTGTTGTCCGAGCCCGAGCTCAATCCTGACTGGCCCCGTTTGCCCCCATCGTTGTCCGGCAATGCCCTCAACCCGCTGCCGTGCCTGCCTTAAGGTGTGATCACAACAAAAAGCGATGCCACCCTCGAGGATCGTTATGCGGGCAATCCCACTCACTTTACTGCTGGCGCTATTCATGACGCTGTGCGGCTGCGACGAAAAATCCGCACCGCCGGCGACCACTCACAATGCTACTCCCACCGACCCGGTACTGGCGCAGATCTACGCCAACAGCTGCCAGCTCTGTCACGCCAATCCCGCCGCCAACGCACCATTGACCGGTGACCGAAAAGCCTGGGAACCACGCATCCGCCAGGGCGCCGACACGCTGCTCGACCACGCCATCAACGGCTACAACGGCATGCCGCCAATGGGCCAGTGCGTCGAGTGCAGCGAAGAGCAATTCCTGCAACTGATCGGCTTCATGGCCGACCAGCCCCTCCCACAATAAGGGCGCGCGCATGAGCATGGATCTGACACGGCGTCAGTTGTTGCAACGGGCAAGTATCGTCGGCGCGTTCAGCGCATTGGCGGCCAATCCCGCGCTGGGGCAGTTGCTGCGCGCCCCGCGACTGATTCCCTGGCGCAACTGGTCGGGCGGGCAGAGTTGCCTGCCGGCGGCGCGGCTGGCGCCGAAGAATCTTGATGAACTAAGCGCTGCGATTCGTCAGGCCCAGGGCAAAATCCGCCCGGTCGGTTCGGCGCATTCGTTCAGCGCACTGGTGCCCACCGACGGCACTTTGCTGTCGCTGAGCTACTTCACCGGGCTGCTCGACCACGATCCGAACACCCTGCAGGCCGAATTCGCCGCCGGTACGCCAATGTCGCGCATGGGCGTGCCGCTGAAGGACGTCGGCCAGGCCCTGCAGAACATGGCCGATATCGATTACCAGACTCTCGCCGGGGCCATTTCCACCTCGACCCACGGCACCGGCAAAACCTTTCAGTCGTACTCGGCGCATGTCTGCGGCCTGCAACTGGTGACGGCCAACGGCGAGGTGCTGGACTGCGACAGTCAGCGCCACCCGGAAGTGTTCAATGCCGCGCGGGTATCCCTTGGGGCACTGGGCGTGGCGACGAAAATCCGTCTGCAAAATCGCCCGGCCTACCGCCTGCGCGAACGCCAGTGGATCGCCAAGACCGAAGAGCTGCTGGAAGACCTCGACAAAAACACCCGGGAAAACCAGCACTGGGAAATGCTCGTGGTCACCCATTCCGACTACGCGCTGTCCATCGCCCTCAACGAAACCAGCGACCCGGCCACGCCGCCGATCCCGCCCGAAGAGGAGGGCGGCAATGAGTTCGTGACCCTGATCGAGAAGATCGACAAATACGGCAGCGACTTCCCCGAGCTGCGCCGCACGCTGCTCAACAGCCTGCGGCATATGGCAAGTTTCGATGACCGGGTCGGCGACTCGTTCGACATCTACGCCAACGTGCGCACCGTGCGCTTCAACGAGATGGAATACTCGGTGCCCGCCGAACACGGCCCGGCGTGTCTGCGTGAAATCCTCAAGCTGATTCAGGACAAGGACCTGCGCACCTGGTTTCCCATCGAGTACCGCTACGTCAAGGCCGACGACATTCCGCTGAGCATGTTCGAGGGCCGCGACAGCTGTTCGATCTCGGTGCACCAGCATTACCAGATGGATCATCACAACTTCTTCGCCGCGGTCGAGCCGATCTTCTGGAAGTACAACGGACGCCCGCACTGGGGCAAATTGCACACGCTCAACGCGAAGAATCTGCAACCGCTGTACCCGCGCTGGCGCGAGTTTGTCGACGTGCGTCAGGCGCTGGACCCGAGCGGACGCTTTCTCAATGCGCATCTGTCGTCGATTCTGGGGGTGAGCTGATGGCGGTCAATCGACGCAATTTTCTCCTCGGCACGCTGGGTGTCGGCGCTTTGTTAGTGGGCGTGGGCGCCTGGCTGCGACCGAGTGACCGTGGCGGCCCGTACAGCGAGTATTTTCGCGCGCTGAATAAAGAGTTGAAGGACAACGGCCCGATGCGCCCGGTGTTGTTGATCGATCTGGATCGCCTCGATCACAACATCGACGTGGTGATGCAGTCGGTCAAACGCGGCGGCAAGCATTTGCGTCTGGTGGAAAAATCCCTGCCGTCGCCGGGCTTGTTGAGCTACATCGCGCAACGGGCCGGGACGCAAAAACTCATGTCGTTTCACCAGCCGTTCCTCAATCACGACGCCGTCACGTTTCCCCAGTCCGACATCCTGCTCGGCAAGCCGTTGCCGGTGCGTTCGGCCGAGCTGTTTTATCAGACTCACAAAGGCCCGTTCGATCCTTCCAGGCAACTGCAATGGCTGCTCGACGGGCCTGTACGGCTGCAGCAATACCTGGCGTTGGCGCAAGGGCTGGGCACGCGGATGCGCATCAACATCGAACTGGATGTCGGCCTGCATCGCGGCGGGGTCAGTGATGTGAATGTGTTGGGGCAGATGCTCGCGCTGATCAGCGCCAACCCGCAGCATCTGCAGTTCGCCGGGTTCATGGGCTACGACCCGTTTGTGGGCATGGGCGTGCCGGGGATTCTCGGATCGCCAGAGGAATTGTTCGCCAAGGTGATGGTGATTTATCAGCGCTGCGTCGATTTCACCCGCCAGCAGTATCCGACGTTGTGGAATGACAACCTGTGCCTGAACACCGCCGGCAGCCCGAGTTATCGCATCCATGAAAACGAGCAGTTGAGCACCGAGGTTTCGGTGGGCACGGCGATGCTCAAGCCGACGCATTACGACCTGCCTTCTCTGGTTGACCACGTGCCGGCGACCTACATCGCCACGCCTGTGTTGAAGAGTACGGGGGCGGTGAACATTCCGGCGCTGGATGACAATTCCAAATTGTTTTCGTGGTGGGACCCGAATCAGCGGCAGACTTATTTCATCTATGGCGGCAACTGGATGGCCGAGTTCGAATCGCCGCCGGGGTTACAGAGCAATGGTGTGTACGGACGCAGCTCGAATCAGGAGATGGTCAACGGCTCCAACGCCGTGGGCCTGACCATCGAAGATCAAGTGTTCCTGCGCCCGGCCCAGACTGAAGCCGTGCTGCTGCTATTCGGTGATCTGCTGGCAGTGCGTGGCGGCAAGATTGTCGACACCTGGCCGGTCTACACCTGACCCGCAGCCACCACAAATTTCCTCTGTAGGAGTGAGCCTGCTCGCGATAGCGTCCTGTCAGCTGAACTGTATTTTGCTGATCCAACGCCATCGCGAGCAGGCTCACTCCTACATTAGATTGATGTACACCTGACATCCCGCGCCATCTCCCACATTCTGTAATGAAGCTTTTATGACAAAAGTTCGGTAGCACATAGCCAGTCCGGTCATGCCTATGTAACGCGCTTGAGGGGCCCAACGGGGCGCTTTTCACAAGCCGAGGCGGGACGCCGGGAGTGAGGCAATGGGGACTATGGAACGCTACTCGAAAGTGGGCATGCAGGAACTCGATCAGCGCCTGTCGAAGATCGTCGAGGCCGCGCGCAAGAAGCCGGTTTCGGTGTATCGCTACGGCGCGCCGTGGGTCTGGATCGTCTCGCAGGATGACTGGCAGGGCGCCTTGAAAGAGGTCTCCAGCTACATTCCGCCAGGCCATTCGCTGGTATTGCTGCGCCCGCAGATCGACGACTTGCTCGACGCCCACCAAGGCCTGTTGCACGAGCTCAATGCCGAGCCCGGCATGCTCATCCCCGCGCAAACCGTCATGCACATCCTGCTCCTGCAACTGCTGTATTCGGTGCCCAGCGAGCAGCAACTGTATGAGCAACTCAATTACAACCTGCTCTTCCGCTGGTTCGTCGGTCTTGGCCTGAACCAGAAAGTCTGGAGCTTCAACGTCCTCAGTCGCGACATCGCCACGCTGCTCAACAACCCGCGTGCGGTGCAGCTCATTCAGAAAATCATCGGCGAAGTGTTCTGCGGTGCTTTGCTGCAAATGCCCGAGTTCTCGTTGAACTTCGCGCTGCTGCACACCTGGCTCGGCAAGCACAGCGGTGCCTCGACAGTCAGCAACTGACGCAACACACAAGGCGCGCGACAGCGCCACCAGGTCATCGCGAATTCAGGGGGTAGTGTGGATCAGATTTTCACGTCACGGCTGGCGCTGTGGGGCTGGCTGCTGGTGACGGCCGGCGCGCAACCGGCATTCGCCGAAGAGGCCGCCGAAAGCGTAGCGCCGCAACGTCTGGTGGACGTCAACGAATACTTCGTGCGCGGCAACACCGTGCTCGACGCCCGGGCAATTGAAGAGGCGGTGTACCCGTTTCTCGGCCCGCAAAAAGCCATGACTGACATCGAAGGCGCCCGCGATGCCTTGCAGAAGGCTTATCAGGAACGCGGCTACCAATCGGTGTTCGTCGAACTGCCGGAGCAAGCGGTAGCGGACGGCATCGTCTATCTGCAAGTCAGCGAAACCAAGGTCGGCCGGGTGCGCGTGGTCGGCGCCAAACACTATTCGCCGCTGGACATCCGCGACAACGTCCCGGCGCTGAAAGAAGGCGAGGTGCCGGACTTCGCCAAGGTACAGGGCGAACTGGCGCAGCTCAACAAGACCCCGGGCCGCCAGGTCATGCCGCTGGTGCGCGAAGGTCAACGCCCCGGCACCATGGACGTCGATTTGCAGGTCGAGGACCAGAACCCGTGGAGCGCCAGCGTCGGCCTCAACAACGACTACAGCGCCGACACCGAGAAGCTGCGCGCCGTGACCAGCCTCGGCTACAACAACCTCTGGCAACTCGGCCACAGCATCAACCTGACGTACTTCACCGCGCCGCAAGACACCGACAACGCCAAGGTCTGGTCGGCTTCCTACACCGCGCCGCTGAGCGAGCGCTGGAGCGTGCAGTTCTCCGGTTATCAGTCCGACAGCAACGTCGCCACCATCGGCGGCAGTAACGTGTTGGGCAAGGGGCACTCCTACGGCGTGTCGGCGATCTACACGCTGCCGTCCAGCGGCAACTGGTCGAACTCGCTGTCGGCAGGTATCGACTTCAAGGACTTCGACGAGCGCCTGACGCTGTCCGGCGAGAGCGACAAGGTGCCGCTGAAATACGCGCCGTTCACCTTCGCCTACAACGGCTTCCGTTACACCGAAAAGAGCCAGCTCGGCCTCGGTCTGAGCCTGGTGGCGGCCACCCGCAGCATTTTCGGTTACGGCAGCTCCGACGAAGACTTCGACTACAAACGCTACCGCGCCAACCCGAGTTTCGCCGTGCTCAAGGGCGACAGCAACTTCACCTGGACCTTCGACAACGACTGGCAGAGCGCGAGCAAAGGCGCGTTCCAGCTGGCGTCGGGGCCACTGGTCTCCAACGAACAGTTTTCCGCCGGCGGCGCGACTTCGGTACGCGGTTATCTGGCGGCCGAGCGCACCGGTGATGACGGCGTGCTGCTCAGTCAGGAACTGCGCACGCCGTCGCTGGCGAAATACGCCGGCAGCTGGATGCAGGAATGGCGCTTCTACGCCTTTGCCGAAGGCGCGCAACTGTACCTGCGCGACGAACTGCCGGATCAGGACGCCAGTTACGCCCTGGCCAGCGTCGGCCTCGGCACCCGCGCCAGCCTCAGCAAATGGCTGTCCGGCAGCCTCGACTGGGGCTACCCGTTACTCGAAGGGCCGAACACCTCGAAGCAGGAGTCGCGCCTGCACTTCAACCTTCAAGCCACTTTCTAAAGGAGCACGTTCATGCAGCGCCTCATTCTTTCGTTGTTGATCTGCCTGGGCTTCGTGCTCCCGGCCACGGCGCAGGCCTGGTGGCAGGACGACTGGCATTACCGCAAACAGATCGCCGTCGACACCACGCCGCAGGGCGCCGGGATCAATCAGGCCCTCGGTCGCACCGCGCTTCTGGTGCGCTTGCACACCGGCAACTTCACCTTCGACGGGGTCAAGGAAGACGGCTCGGACCTGCGCTTCGTTGCCGCCGATGACAAGACCGTGCTCAACCACCAGATCGAAAGCTTCGACGCGCTGATGGGCATGGCGCTGATCTGGGTCGATGTACCGAATGTCGAGGGCGGCCAGCGTCAGGACATCTGGATGTATTACGGCAATCAGAAGGCCCCGGCCACCGGCAACGGCCAGTTGACCTTCGATCCGAATTACACCGCGCTGTATCACTTCGACGGCGCCACCGGCACGCCGGCCAAGGACACCACCGCCTACGGCAACACCGCACAAAGCGCCACTGGCGCGGCGATTGACGGCGTGGTCGGGCGCGCCTTGCAGTTCAGCGGTCAGCCGCTGCTGCTGCAGGCCAGTCCATCGTTGCAGCACAGCGCTGGCAGTGCGTTCACCTTCAGCGCCTGGCTGCGTCTGGATCAGGCCAATGGCGAGCAACTGATCTTGGCCCGCCGTGAAGGCGCCAACAGTCTGCTGGTCGGGGTCAATCAAGGTGTGCCGTTTGTGGAGATCGACGGCCAGCGCGCCGTGGCCTCTCAGCCGCTGAATCCGGGGCAATGGCAGCATGTTGCGCTGACCGCCGAAGGTTCGAAAGTCAGCCTGTACATCAATGGTCTTGAGAGTGCGACCCTCGCTCAGGCGATGCCGGCGTTCAATTCGGTTATGGCGATTGGCGGCGATCTGGCCGCTGGCCCGTACCAGCCGTTCGGGGGCGCCATCGACGAACTGCGCCTGTCGAAAGTCGCGCGTCCGGCGCCGTTGCTGCTGGCTGATGCGACCTCGCAAGGCGCCGAGTCGAAACTGGTGGCCTACGGTGTCGATGAAGAACAGTCCGGTTTCGGCTTCGGCAGCCTCGGTTTCCTGCTCAACGCGGTGCCGGTGGACGCCTGGGTGATCATCGCCGTGCTGGTGCTGATGATGTTCCAGTCGTGGATCATCATGCTGCGCAAGAACCGCACCCTCAGCCGCGTGAGCAAGGCCAACGAGGACTTCCGCGAGCAGTTCGCCAAGGTCGGTACCCGTCTGGAGATGTTCGCCGACGACGCGCAACTGGCCCAGCGTCTGCAGCATTCGCCGCTGTGGCGCCTGTACGCGGTGGCGGTCAAGGAAATCCGTACCCGCCGCGAGCAGGGCGCCGATACCTCTTCGGTGTCGGCAGCGACGATTGAAGCGATTCGCTGCTCGATGGACGGCGTGCGTACCCGTGAGAACCAGGCCCTCAGCTCGAAACTCTCGACCCTGTCCAACGCTATCGCCGGCGGCCCGTACATCGGCCTGCTCGGCACCGTGCTGGGGATCATGGTGGTGTTCCTCGGCACGGCCATGGCCGGCGACGTCAACATCAACGCCATCGCCCCGGGTATGGCCGCAGCCTTGCTGGCCACCGCCATGGGCCTGTTCGTCGCGATCCCGGCGCTGTTTGGCTACAACCGCCTGATCACCCGCAACAAGGAAGTCAGCGCCGACATGCGTGTGTTCGTCGACGAGTTCATCACGCGTCTGGCGGAGATGCACGGCGAAGGCCAGTCCAGCGAAGCGGCGCATCAGCGCGGCCATCACGCCAACCACTCCGTACCGGCCTGAGGAGCACTGCCATGGCGTCCGTAAATGCCTCCCACGACGATGACGAAGATGCAGCGGTGGACAGCATCAACATCACCCCATTGGTCGACGTGCTGATGGTGGTGCTGGTGATGTTCATCCTCACCGCCACTGCGCAGGTCTCCGGGATCCAGATCAACCTGCCCAAGGCCAGCGCCTCGGTGTCGCTGTCGGAGGCCAAGACCAAGGCGATTTCGGTCAACGACGGCGGTCAGGTGTTCCTCGACGCCTACCCGGTGACCCTGGCCGAGCTGGAGGAACGCCTGCGTATCGAGAAAGCGCAGAACCCGGACTTCCCGGTGATCGTGCGCGGCGACGCCACGGTGCAGTACCAGAAGGTCATTGAAGTGCTGGATCTGTTGCGCCGGCTCGAACTGTCTCAGGTCGGTCTGGTGACCGGCAAACCGACGCAGGGCTGAGTGATGACCGCACAACTTCCGATCGAGCCGCTGCCGGTGAAAAGGTCGCCGATGCGCTTTGTAAAGTGGGGCGCCGGGCTGCTGCTCGGCGCGCTCGCCGCGTGGTTCCTGTGGCAGTGGGCCAATGACATGAGCGGCGTGCGCCGTGAAGCGCCGAAGGTGCCGACGATCATTCCGTTGCCGCCACCGCCGCCGCCACCTCCGGAAAAACCACCGGAGCCGGAAACCCCGGTGGAAGAAAAAGTCGTCGAGCCCGAGCCCACGCCCGAGCCGCAAGAGGTCAAGCCCGAGGAAGAGGCGCCGCCATCGCCAGCAGACGATCTGGCCAACCCGATGCAAATGGACGGTGACGCGCAGAGTGGCAACGACGCTTTCAACATCGGCGCCGGCAAGGGCGGCGGCATGGCCGGTGCGGGTGGCGGACGCCTGGGCACCGGCACCTATAGCCAGTTCCTCGCGTTCACTTTTCAGCGCTTGCTGCGCGAGAACTCCGATCTGCGCAACCTGGTTTTTTCGCTGCAGGCCGATGTGTGGCTGAGCAGCGTCGGCGAAATCACCCGGGTCGAGTTGGTCAAGTCCAGCGGCAAGCCCGAGATCGATACCCAGGTGCTGGCCGCATTGCGTAACGCGCCCCATCTGAGCGAACGGCCACCGGCCTCCATCACCTTGCCTGTGCGCCTGTCCCTGCAAGGACGGCGTCCGGGTTAACCGAATTCATAAAGCTGTATGAAAAGGAGTTGTGTGCAGATGATTTCCAACGTGAATCGATTGTCCCTGGCGGTCGGCATGGTCATCGCGACCCTGGTCGGTCAGGCAGCGGCAGCGCCTGCGCCCTCGGAGAACGCCACGATCAATCTGATCCGCTTGCTGGTCGAGCAGGGCATTCTGAAACAGGACAAGGCTGACGCGCTGATCGCCCAGGCGCAGAACGAAGCCGCCCAGGCCAAGCAGGCAGCGGCTTCGACAGCGGTAGCGGCCGGACCGGTGGCGGCACCGGGCGATGTGCGCGTGCAGTACGTGCCCGCCGCGGTGCGCGACCAGATCCGCGATCAGGTCAAGGCCGAAGTCATGGCCACCGCCAAGCAGGAAAACTGGGCGGCGCCCAACACCTTCCCGGACTGGGCTTCGCGCATCAGCTTCGATGGCGACATCCGCCTGCGCGATGAATCGCGCTACTACTCGGGCAGCAACAGCAACGAAATCGTCGATTTCGCCAAACTCAACAACAACGGCCCATACGACGTGAACCCCAACAGCAGCACCAGTCTGCCGCCGTTGCTCAACACCCGTGAAGACCGCACCAACCAGTTCCGCCTGCGCGCCCGCCTGGGCATGAAAGCGGTGATTTCGCCGGAATGGACCGCCGGCATCCGCATCGGCACCGGCTCGGACAACAACCCGGTGTCGACCACGCAGAACCTCGGCGGCGGCTTCGCCAAGAAAGATATCTGGCTCGATCAGGGCTACCTGAACTGGAAACCCACGGATGAGCTGACCCTGACCGGCGGGCGCTTCGCCAACCCGTTCATGTCCACCGACATGCTCTATTCCAACGACCTGAATTTCGACGGCGTGGCGGCGATTTTCGACCACAAGCTCAACCGCGACTGGGGCGTGTTCGGCACCGTTGGTGCGTTCCCGGTGGATTACACCAACGACACCACCACCAGCAACGGTTTCGACAAGGAAGAAAGCGACAACAAGTGGCTCTACGGCGCGCAGCTCGGCGCCAAGTGGGCGATCAACAGCAACAACCGCCTCAAAGGTGCGCTGGCCTACTACCGCTTCGACGACATTCAAGGCCAACGCTCCAGCCCTTGCGAACCGTGGGCCGGCGCCCCGGGCTGCGACACCGATGGCAGCCGTGCGGCGTTCATGCAGAAGGGCAACAGCGTATTCCTGCTGCGCGACATCACGCCGAACCCGGCCAACCCGACCACCACACCGCAGCCGCAGTTTGTCGGCCTGGCGTCGGAGTTCAACCTGCTCGACCTGAACCTGGTGTGGGACGCCGATCTGCCAGAGGACTTCAAGCTGCGCAGCCAGGGCAACTACATCCACAACCTCGGTTACGACGAAGGCGACATGCGCAAACGCGCCGAGGGGCAGATCGTCAACAACCTCGACAGCAACGGCGACATCGAAAGCGGCGCCAATGCGTGGATGGTGCAGTTCACCCTCGGCAATGCGCTGGACCTGAAGAAGCAGGGCGACTGGAATATGTTCGCCGGCTACAAGTACATCCAGCCGGACGCCTTGCCCGACGGCTTCAACGATTCCTCGTTCCACCTCGGCGGCACCAACGCCAAGGGCTATTTCCTCGGTGGCAATTACGGTCTGGCGAAGAACGTCTACGCCACCGGCCGCTGGCTGAGCACCGAGGCGGTGTACGGCGCGCCGTTCGACATCGATGTCTTGCAGCTTGAGATCAACACGCGCTTCTAAGGCGCCGGGAGTACGGTCATGCACGCACGAGTTTTTCTGTTGGGGCTGAGTTTTTTCATCGCACAAGGCGCGCACGCCGAAGGCATGGAGGAGCGTCTGCGTACCCAGTTGCGCAGCACCACTCAACAGTTGCAGGCCCTGCAAAGTCAGCAGGCCCAGGCCAGCGCCGCGCAACTGGCGGCGCAGAACGAGGCCAAGGCCGCGCAGGCGCAGATCAAGCAATTGACCGCTGAACTGGCCAAGGCCAAAGGCGTCGCCGAGCAGTTGGCCGGCCAGCAGCAGAACCTGCACAACCAGGCGCAAGCGCAAGTCGCCGCCAGCAGCGAACAGGTCGGCAAGTTCAAGAAAGCCTACGACGAGTTGCTGGTCATGGCCCGTGCCAAAGAGGCAGAACGGTCTAAGCTTCAAGCGCAATTGGCTGAACGTGACACACAAGTGCAGCAATGTTCAGTCAAGAATCAGCAGATGTATGGCGTCGCCAAGCAGATCCTCAGCGCCTACGAAAACATCGATGTGGCCGAGGTGATGAAGATCCGCCAGCCCTTTGCGGGCAGCGCCCGGGTCAAGTTCGATGAGCTGGCCCAGGGGTTTGGTGACGAGCTTTACAAGACTCAATTCGACGCGCCGCAAGCTGCGCTCTCGCACTGATTAAAAAGCCTGTTAAACAAGGAAGAAACAATGACTCAATTGATCAGCCACGTATCCCCACAATCCCTGACCGACGTCCTGCAAGCCGCCGGTTATCGCGTCAACCAGACCGAACAGAACGGCATCGTGCAGTTGCTCAGCGCCAGTCAGGGCATCGGTTATGCCGTGCGTTTCGGCAACCCGGCGGTGGAGCAGGGCAGTTACGTCGATTTCACTTTCAGCTGCGCGCTGCGGGTGCAAGGTGAGTTGCCACAGGGCGTGGCCGAACAGTGGAACGCCACCCGGCGTTTTGCGCGGTTGTCGTTGCAGGGCGAGTTTCTGGTGATGGAAATGGACGTGGTGCTGGCGGCCGGTGTGAGCAGCGATCACCTGCGCGGCAATCTGGAGTTGTGGGATCGCCTGTTGCAGGAGTTCATCGTCTACCTGCGTGACTTCAGCCAGGCCGCGCAAGCTTCGACAGCCAAAGTCGCTACCGCTGAGCAAGAGGAAGTCGCGCTGTGAAAAAGCCTGCCATGGTGATCGGCGCCGGGGCAGTGGCGCTGTTGGTGGTAGCCGTGGCGCTGGTGCTGCGACCGGGTGCTGACCCGGTCGCCGCCCAGCAATCGTCGCCGTTGGCGGCGGTTGCTGCGGGGCCTGCGGTAGCGCGGTTGGGCAATCAGCAGGTGACGCCGCAGGAATTGCAGGCGCTGCTGGCTACCGTCCCGCCGGCGACTCGCGAGCAATTGCGCGGCAACCGTGAAGCGCTGGAGCGCTGGCTGCGTACGCGGTTGGCGGAGAAAGTCGTGCTGGAACAGGCCGATGCTCAGGGCTGGGCGCAGCGTCCGGACGTGGTGCGGCAAACCCGCGCGGCCACTGAGCAGATCGTCTTTCGCGATTACCTGCGCTCGGTCAGCACGGTGCCGGCGGACTACCCGAGTACGGCCGAGTTGCAGCAGGCGTATGACGCTGGCAAGGGCAACTGGCAGACGCCGGCGTTGTATCGGGTGAGCCAGATTTTCCTCGCGGTGCCGGATGCCCAGAGCCTGGAAGCCGTGCGCAAGCAGGCGACCGAGCTAAGCAAGAAAGCCCAGGGCACGCCGGCGGATTTTGCCGCGCTGGCGACTCAGTATTCGCAGGACCGGCAGACTGCCGAACGTGGCGGCGACACCGGGCTGCAACCGTTGCAGCAACTGGTGCCGGAGGTACGGGGTGCGGTGGCGAAATTGAAGGTCGGTGCGGTGTCCGAGCCGGTGCAGAGCGCGGCGGGTTTCCATGTGATCAAACTCACCGAACAGCAACCGGCACGTACTGCGACCCTCGACGAACTGCGCGATCAACTGACCCAGGCCTTGCGTGCGCAACGGCAGGAGCAGATTGCTCAGGCGTATCTGGACGGGATGCTCAATACCGCGACGCTGAGTATCGATGGGGTTGAGCTGAACAAAGTCCTCGAAACCAACCAATAACCCACCTTGTGGGAGCGAGCCTGCTCGCGAATGCGGTGTGTCAGGCAGCGTAATTTTTGAATGTGCTGGCGCCTTCGCGAGCAGGCTCGCTCCCACAGTGGATTGTGGTGCACTCAAGACCAACAAAGATCGACAGGGAGTCATCGATGTCATTCACCGAACCCGCAGGACGACAGGGTAGCCCCGACTATCGCTGGGCACAGGGCGAGCGCGAACCATGGCTGGCGCAAGCCGCGACCATTGATGCCGAGGTCGCGCAATATTTTCTGGTCAGTGCCCGCTGCGGCTGCTTCATGCAGGCCGCGCGCAGCCTCAACGTGCGTTCGACTTTGCTGCGCAAGCAGTTGGCGCAGCTTGAGCAGGAGCTGCAGCACTCGCTGTTCAGCTTTCAGGGCAGCGCCCTGAGCCTGACCCGCGAGGGCCAGCAACTGCAGGCGCAACTGGTGGCGCTGGCCCACGAACGCAAACTGCCGGTGGTCGAGCAGCCACTGGTGCGTTTGGCGGTGGCCGAATCGATCCTGCATGACATCCTCGGTCGCGACCTGATCGCGTTGCTGCGGCGCAATGCCAGCGTGCGCCTGGAGATCATCGCGCTGGACAGCGAACTGGCGTTGCGCGCGGTCAGTGCCGACGTGGTGCTGTGGCTGGCCCACGGCGAAACCCCCAGCCCCGGCCCGACTTTCACCACCAGTCAGCCGCAGGCCCTGGCGCGTCTGGATTACCTGCCGCACATCGCCAAACGCTATTCCCGGGTCACCGCGCGCCCGGCGAGTGCCGACGACCTCAGCGATTTCATGCTGGTGCAATGGCAGCACGACCGGCAGATCGACAGCTTCCGGCCGTGGAATGAACTGGTCGAACAACGTCTGGCGGGCGTGGTGCAGATGCAGTCTTATGAACTGATGCTGGAAATGATCCGTTGCAGCGCTTGCATTGGTTTATTGCCGGCGTACATGAGTCGTTTCGACCGGGGGCTGGTGGCGTTGCCGGGGTTGTTTGATGAGCCGATGCAGCTACAGGCGTGGCTGGCGGTGAATGCTGAATCCCGGGACGTCGCCGAAGTGCAAACCCTGGTCGAACTGATCCAGCACACCTTCAACGAACGCCAGGAATGGTTCCAGACCTGATCCGATTCTGCCAACACCCCCAATCCCCTGTGGGAGCGGGCTTGCTCGCGAAGGCGGTGTGTCAGGTGACAGAGATGTTGAATTTCAGACCGCTTTCGCGAGCAAGCCCGCTCCCACATTTTGATATTCGCCAGCCAGAGGCTCAACGGTTTAGAGTAAGCGGCCACCCATCGATCCAGGAAGGATCTGCCATGCCCGACCACGCTCCCACCATCAAAATCGAACGCTTCAATGAGTCGCACCTTGAGGGCATCACCGCGCTGTACAACGATCCGGCCGTGACCCGGCAGGTGCTGCAGATGCCGTTTCAGCCCACTGAGGTTTGGCGCAAACGCCTTGCGCCAGATAACGAACGGGTGATGCAACTGGTGGCGCTGCATGAGGGTGTGGTCATTGGCAATCTGGGGCTGGAAAACTATTCGCGGATCCGCCGCGCCCACGCCGGCAGTGTCGGCATGGCGGTCGCCGTGGCCTGGCAGGGCAAAGGTGTCGGGTCGAAACTGCTGGCGGCGGCGCTGGACGTCGCCGACAACTGGATGAACCTGCACCGGGTCGAACTCTCGGTGTACGCCGACAACCAGGCGGCCATCGGTCTCTACCGCAAGTTCGGCTTCGAGAACGAAGGCCTGTTTCGTGACTACGCCGTGCGCGACGGGCAATGGGTCGACACCCTGAGCATGGCCCGTCTGCGTCGTCGATAAGCCAAAAAATCCTGTGGGAGTCAGTTGCCCAGAGCGAACGCCACCGCCGACTGCGCATGCAGCTCGGTGGTGTCGAGCAGGGGCAGGGCGCTGTGTTCGGGTTTGACCAGCAGGCCGATTTCCGTGCAGCCGAGGATGATCGCCTGGGCGCCGCGCGCGGTCAGCGCTTCGATCACCTGTTGATAGATTTTGCGTGATTCGTCACTGATCACCCCGACGCACAATTCGTCGTAGATGATCCGGTGCACGTCCTTGCGCTCGGCGTCGTCCGGCACCAGTACCGTCAGACCCTGCGCAATCAGGCGCTGCTTGAGAAAATCCTGCTCCATGGTGAACGCCGTGCCGAGCAGACCGACCGTGCGCGCATCGATGGCCAATGCTGCCTGCGCCGCCGGTTCGGCGATGTGCAGGAACGGAATGCTGATCGCTGCCTGAATCTGCGCCGCGACCTTGTGCATGGTGTTGGTACACAGCACCACGCATTCGGCGCCGCCGGCCTCGAGCCTGCGCGCGGCATCCACCAGAATCGCCGCCGCATCGTCCCAGCGCCCGGCGTGCTGCGCCTGTTCGACCGGGCCGAAGTCGACGCTGTACATCAGGATTTGCGCCGAGCGCAGCGAGCCGAGCCGGTCACGAACCTGTTGATTGATGAGACGATAATATTCCGCGCTGGATTCCCAGCTCATGCCGCCGATCAGGCCGATGGTGCGCATTGAAATTCCTCGAACAATGGCCCGTATTGGAAAAGTCGGGCTCTGGCCGAGTGTCCATCGGTTCAATGACGGATGCCAGTACAAAGCAACTGTACCGTTGATCCTGTTGCCAAGTGTCCCGGTGCCGGCGATCGAGGTTTAACGTACGCCGGCGCCTTGATCTGTCACTATCGACTATCGCAGGCTCTCCCCGAGGAACGTACCGATGAACGACGTACAACAACTGGGCGAAATGCTTCGTCACTATGCCGAGAGTGAAGCGCACAAGAAGCAACTGTTCGAAACGCAGTCACAGGCGTGGGCCAGCCGCATCACCGAGCTGTTCGGCCAGATCCAGCAATGGCTGGAACCGGTGCAGGCACCGAACCTGCTGGAGGTGAGCCGCGAGGCTTACGTCGCATTCGGGCCGAGCACGCCGGTGGAAACCTCGACCTTCAAGACCGAGAAACTGAGCATCGTGATTGCCGGCAAACCGGTGGAATTCGTGCCAGACGTGATGGGCAGCGCCGGGCAAATCTCCCTGGCGGTGATGGGCCTGACGGCGGCGCGCTATGGCAGCATTTCGCTGGTCGGGCTGCCGAACGGCGAGTGGCAATGGCGCAAGACCAATGGCCTGAAGGATCCCGACATCTTTGTGTTTGATGCGGATTTTCTCGCACAGCAGTTGCAGAGCCTGATCCCGCGCGATCGCGCCTAGATCTCAGGATTTGCACAAGTCCCCTGTAGGAGTGAGCCTGCTCGCGATAGCGGTATATCAGTCACCATACAGTTGGCTGAATGACCGCAATCGCGAGCAGGCTCACTCCTACAAAGGGGCGGTGGTGGGGTTACATCTCGAGGTTGATCCAGCCCGGTTTCGCCTCTTCCGGCGCCACGGCTTTCACGGTTTTACCGGTGGCCAACTCAACCCGCCGTGCCACCTCCGGATCATCAGCAAACGGCACCATGCTCGCATCGTCGAGGCTCTCTGAAGTCTGATGGCGCAGGCAGTACTCCACCGCCAGCCACAGAAACACCACCCCCAGCACATTCAAGAAAATATCCATCCTCTGCGGCTCCCTGCCTCAGGCGATCTGTGCCTGGCTGCGTGCCAGCGCCACGTCGGCGACCCGCACCGTGCGCCAGACGTTGTAGGCCATCAGCAGCATGCCGCTGAGGAAGAACACCCCGCCGGCAAAGCGCACGATGAACCCCGGATGACTGGCCTGCAGCGCCTCGACAAACGAGTAGGTCAGCGTGCCGTCCTCGTTGATCGCTCGCCACATCAGGCCCTGCGTGATGCCGTTGACCCACATCGAGGCGATGTACAACACGGTGCCGATGGTCGCCAGCCAGAAGTGCAGGTTGATCAGCGGCGTGCTGTACATCTGCTCGCGGCCAAAGACTTTCGGCACCATGTGATACGTCGCGCCGAAGGTGATCATCGCCACCCAGCCCAAGGCCCCGGCGTGAACGTGGCCGATGGTCCAGTCGGTGTAGTGGGACAGGGCGTTGACCGTTTTGATCGCCATCATCGGGCCTTCGAAGGTCGACATGCCGTAGAACGCCAGCGACAGCACCAGGAAGCGCAAAATCGGGTCGGTGCGCAACTTATGCCAGGCGCCCGACAAGATCATCATGCCGTTGATCATCCCGCCCCAGCTCGGCGCCAGCAGGATCAGCGACATCGCCATGCCCAGCGACTGCGCCCAGTCCGGCAACGCGGTGTAGTGCAAGTGGTGCGGGCCGGCCCAGATGTACAGGGTGATCAGCGCCCAGAAATGCACGATCGACAACCGATACGAATACACCGGGCGATTCACCTGTTTCGGCACGAAGTAATACATCATTCCGAGAAAGCCCGTGGTCAGGAAGAAACCCACCGCGTTATGGCCGTACCACCACTGCACCATGGCGTCGGTCGCCCCGGAATACACCGGATAGGATTTAAACCAGTCCACCGGGATCGACAGGTGATTGACCACGTGCAGCATGGCGATCACCAGAATGAAAGCGCCGAAGAACCAGTTGCCGACATAGATGTGTTTGGTCTTGCGCTGCACCACGGTGGTGAAAAACACGATGGCGTACGCGACCCAGACCACCGCCATCCACACCGCACCGGAGAATTCGATCTCGGCGTATTCCTTGGTGGTGGTGTAGCCCAGCGGCAGGGTGATCAGCATGATCACGATCACCGATTGCCAGCCCCAGAAGGTGAAGGCCGCGAGCTTGTCCGAATACAGGCGCACCTGGCAGGTGCGCTGCACCGCGTAGTAACTGGCGGCGAATTGCGCGCTGCCGGCGAAACCGAAGATCACCAGGCTGGTGTGCAATGGCCGCAAGCGGCCGAAGGTGGTCCAGGGCAGGTCGAGGTTCATGTCCGGCCATACCAGTTGCGAGGCGATCCATACCCCCATCGCCATGCCGACGACACCCCAGAAAACCGTCGCGATAACGAATTGGCGGACGACCTTGTAGTTATACGCCTGTCCGATTGTTGCTGTGCTCATGGTCAGTTCTTCCACGGTTGCAAAGTCTTGCCAGGCCACCCGGTCTGGCACGAGCTGCACTGTAGGAACAGCGCCGGAAACAAAACAGGCTCAGGAATCTTTCATTTGTACGGATCAGATTGAAGTGCTGCCTGCGGCGTTCTGCCGCGCCCTGATATGGTTTTTATCGTTTCAGGTGAATCTGTTGCGTGCTGCGCTGCTCGTCCATAGTCAGGGGAAAATCCTGTGGGAGCGGGCTTGCTCGCGAAAGCGGTGTGTCAGTCAACAAGTCAGTTGCCTGACACACCGCTTTCGCGAGCAAGCCCGCTCCCACAGTTTTGATCTGGGATCAAACCTGATGGGGTAGCCGCTGAATGTATCAATACGATGATTACGACCGGGCGTTGGTGTTCGAGCGCGTTGTGCAATTTCGCGATCAGGTCGAGCGCTTCATGGCTGGAGAGTTGAGCGAGGAAGAGTTCCTGCCGCTGCGTCTGCAAAACGGCCTCTACCTGCAGAAGCACGCGTACATGCTGCGGGTGGCGATTCCCTACGGGACATTGAGTGCCGAACAGATGCGTACGCTGGCGAGCATCGCCGCCGATTACGATCGCGGCTACGGCCACTTCACCACGCGGCAAAACCTGCAATTCAACTGGATCGAACTGGCGCAGGTGCCGGACATCCTTGAACGCCTGGCGCAGGTCAACATGCACGCGATCCAGACCTCCGGCAACTGCGTGCGCAACATCACCACCGAAGCCTTCGCCGGGGTCGCGGCGGACGAGTTGATCGACCCGCGCCCGTTGGCAGAAATCCTCCGCCAATGGTCGACGATCAACCCGGAATTCCTCTTCCTGCCACGCAAGTTCAAGATCGCCATCTGCTCGGCGAAGCAGGACCGTGCGGCGATCATGATGCATGACATCGGCCTGTATCTTTATCCGGGGCGAGACGGGCAGATGCTGCTGCGGGTGATCGTCGGCGGCGGGTTGGGGCGCACGCCGATCCTCGGTCTGCAGATTCGCGAAGGCTTGCCGTGGCAGCATCTGCTGTCCTACGTCGAAGCGATCCTGCGGGTCTACAACCGCCATGGCCGGCGCGACAACAAGTACAAGGCGCGGATCAAGATTCTGGTCAAGGCGCTGGGCATCGAGGCGTTCGCCAAAGAGGTCGAGGAAGAATGGCAACACCTCAAGGACGGCCCGGCGCAGCTGACCGAGGCTGAATACGAGCGGGTCGCCAGTGCCTTCGTGCCGCCGATCTATCACACTCTGGCTGACACCGATCTGGACTTCGGCACGCGTCTGGCCGAAAGCCCGGCGTTCGCCCGCTGGGTCGCGCGCAACGTGCAGCCGCACAAGAAACCGGGTTACACCAGCGTGGTGCTGTCGACCAAACCGGGTCTGAGTGCACCACCGGGGGATGTCACTGGCCAGCAGATGCTGGCGGTAGCCGACTGGTCGGAGCGTTTCGGTTTCGGCGAGATTCGCATTGCCCACGAACAGAATATTGTCCTGCCCGATGTGCAGAAGTCCGATCTGTATGAACTCTGGCAACTGGCCTGCGAGCGCAATCTGGGCAGCGCCAACGTCGGCCTGCTGACCGACATCATCGCCTGCCCGGGCGGCGATTTCTGCGCGCTGGCCAACGCCAAGTCGATCCCGATTGCCCAGGCGATTCAGGCGCGTTTCGACAACCTCGACTACCTGCACGACCTGGGCGACATCAGCCTGAACATCTCTGGCTGCATGAACGCCTGCGGCCACCACCACATCGGCAATATCGGCATCCTCGGCGTCGATAAGAACGGCAGCGAGTGGTATCAGATCACCCTTGGCGGCGCGCAGGGCAAAAACAGCGCCTTGGGCAAAGTCATCGGCCCATCGTTCAGCGCGGCCGAAGTGCCGCAGGTGATCGAGCGGATCATCGGCACTTTTGTGCGATACCGCGAAAGCGAGGAACTGTTTGTCGACACCGTGGCGCGCATTGGCCTGGAGCCTTTCAAGGAACGCGTCTACCCGAAAGTGCTGGAGGCGTCGGCATGAACAATCTGCTGCGTCTGGAGCAAGGTGTCGCACGCCTGATCGAGGACGACCCATGGACGCTGGTTCGCGAGCCGGAGCAGGGCAGGCCGCAAGGGTTGCTGATCCTGCCGCTGGCGCACTGGCTGCAATCGCCCTCGACCCACGCGGTGTGGCTGGGGCCGGACGATGAAGTTGAAAGCGTGGTGCCGTGGCTGGCCTCGCTGCCGCTGATTGCCTTGGATTTTCCGAGCTTTCGTGACGGTCGCGCCTACAGTCAGGCGTATCTGCTGCGTAGCCGGTTTGGCTGGGCTGGCGAGTTGCGCGCGATTGGTGATGTTTTGCGTGATCAGCTCAGCCATATGCGCCAGTGCGGGTTCGACAGCTTTGCGGTGCGCGAGGACAAATCGGCTGAGGATGCGCTGAAGGGACTGGCCGGCATGAGCGTGCTGTACGGCCGCTCGGTGATCGAGCCGCGGCCGCTGTTCCGCAGACGCTGAATATCCATTGCTTGATAGATACTTTGTGGTGAGGGGATTTATCCCCGATGGGCTGCGAAGCAGACCTAAAATCTGCCGAAGCATTTCTTCAGCTAAAACCTGTTGGCTGGTTCTGCGGCCGCTGCGCAGCCGGTCGGGGATAAATCCCCTCACCACAATTGTCTAGCGGCCCCTTCTATACAGGGGAAACCCTTACATCCCGCACCATTCCCGGATTTTTCCTTGGGTCGATGCTGGCCTTTTGGTAGAGTCCCCGTCGCCAGCGGGTTTTCGGCTGGACGACGGAACGAAGAAGGGAGTCTGGGTAGTGAGTGCGGGCAAAAAGATTTTGGGCCTCACGGCGTTGCTGTTGATGCTGACGCTGTGGGCCAGTTACTTCTATGTGTTCAAGGAAAACCGTGACGGCCAGTTGGGCGGTGCCGGTGAAAGCACCGCGTGGTGCGGCGCGCCGCCGTCCACCGAAGCGGCGCTGTTGGGCAAGGATCAACTGACCTTGCGCGTCACCAACAACCTGCGCGGCGAGTTCATGCTCAGTGGCTCGCTGGTGGTCTCCGAACGCACCTTCAACCGCTACGATCTGGGTCGCAACGAACTGCGTCTGCGCCTGGAGCCGTTGCAGTGGTCGTACGGCGTGACGCCGATCTTCCTCGAACAGGTCAAGGTTCAGCCGCTGAGCCGCAACCTCGCCTCACCGACCAAAAGCGCCTACGCCGAGCTTGAGCCACGGCCCATCGGCGTCCAGGGCCAGGTTACCGAATTCCCCTTCGACACCTATCGCTACGGCTACAAACCGGTGCTGTATTACCTCAAGGGCAGCGAGCGCATCGACCTGCGCTTCAAGAACATCACCACGCTGATGGAGATGTCCAACACCTTCACGCCGATTCAGAAATACAACCGCGTCGAGTACATCAACGAGAAGAACTCGATGATCCGCGACGAGGATTACAAGGCCTACGGCCCGCACGAATGCGCGTTCAGCGTCGAGCGCAAAGGCTCGTTCAAGGTCGTGGTGCTGTTGTTCCTGCTGGTGCTGTGCCTGCCGCTGTTGCACGTGTTCTATCGCGACGAGCCGGGGATCGACTTCCTCGCCACGCTGGTGACGATTGCCGTGGTGCGGGTGCTGCTGGTAGGGCCGGTGCAGGACTTCCAGCTGTACAACATCGACTTCCTGTTCGGCGCGGCGATTCTGCTGGTGGGCTCGGTGTCGCTGATCAAGGCGATGCGCGCCAACAGCCGCCGGGAGATGGCGTTGAAGAGCGGGGCGACGTCGTCCTGGTAACACTCAGTGTATGGGACCAATCACTGACCCTGTGGGAGCGGGCTTGCTCGCGAATGCGGTACATCAGTCACCCTTGATGTTGGCTGAGAGAATGCATTCGCGAGCAAGCCCGCTCCCACAAGGGATCAGCGGTTATTTCAGCGCCGGATCCCCCATGTTCATCTTCTTCCACCCCTGCAACAGCACCTGCGCCTTCGGCTCCTGGCCGTTCTCCAGGTAGTACTGGATCAGTGACAACCGCGCATTGCGGTTCGCCGGTTGCACCTTGAGCAAACGCTCCAGCTCAGCACACGCCTCGCTCACCTTGCCGCTGTCGTGCAACGCCACCGCCAGCACGTAACCGTATTGCGCGTTCTGCGGCTCCAGTTGCGCGGCTTTGTGCAGCGCGCCCATGGCTCCGGCAGTCTTGCCGGCGCGGATCAAGGACAGGCCACGGGTGTGCTGCAACAACGCAGCCTCCGGGTGCGCCTTGAGGCTGTCGTCCAGCAGGCTCTGCGCTTCCTGACCTCGGCCATTGGCCTCCAGCCATTGCACCAGCGTCACCAGTGCCGGGTAGAAATCCGGATCGCGTTTGAGTGCCGTGCGCAGCAACCCTTCGACTTCGGATGCGCGGCCACTGGCCTGATACAACATCGCCAGGTTCAGGTTGGCCTCGGCCCGTTCCGCGAGACTGTTCTGCACCGCCTCATACTCGGCAATCGCCGCGTCCCAATTGTCCTGCGCGGCGCCGAGGCCGTTGTTGCGCGCGACGCTGAGCAGGTCACGCGCCGCGACGATGCGCACGGCTTTCACCGGATCGCCGAGCAGTGGCGTCAACAACGATGCGCGCTCGATGGGTGGCAGGAAGGCACTGATCGCCCGCACTGCGCTTTCGCGAACCTGCGGCGCCGGATTCTGCAGATCCCGGGTGGCCAGTTTCAGCGATTGATCGCTTGGGTACAGCGGCAGTTCGGCGAGTAACGTCGCACGCTGAATCGCCGGCAGATCGCTGCGCTGCAACTGCTCATGCAAGGCGTCCGCCGCACCCGGCTGGCCGTTGCGGATCAGCCACAGGCTTTCGTCATAGCGTGGTGTCTGCAGTGTCGAGGCGGAGGCATTCCACAACTTGAACTGTGCGCTGACCTTGTCACCGGCCTTGCCCTGATGGCAGCTGAGACACGCATCGGGCGTACCGAGTTTTTGCGCGCGTTCCGGGTTGGGGATGCTGAAGCTGTGGTCATGGCGCCAGTCGTTGCCCATGTAGAACTTGCCGGGCATGTGGCAATTCACGCACTGCGAGCCGGGCTGGCCCGGGGTGTGGCGGGTGTGTTCGATGGAATCGTAGTTCTTCGCTTGCAGGCCCTTGCCGGCGACGCCAGCGACCGAAGTCTTGCCCGCCGTGTTGTGGCATTGCAGACACACGGCGTTGCCCGGCGCCTTGAGTTCAGTGCTGTGCGGATTGTGGCAGTTGCTGCAGCGCACACCCTTGTCGAACATCTTGCTTTGCAGGAACGAGCCGTGTTCGAACACTTCATCCTTGATCTTGCCGTCCAGCGCATACAGTTCGCGGGTGAGGGTGCTCGGCAGGTAGTCGTCCATCAAGCGCTTGCCGACGGTGTAGCCATCGCCCAGCGGCGCCCGGCGTGCATGGCAGCGGGCACAGGTTTCGATCTCGACGCTGGCGTTCTTGTCCTTGAGGTCGACGACGAAACCCTTGTGGATCAGGTCGTCTTTTTTCTGCGCCCATTGCAGGTGATTCGAGGCCGGACCGTGGCAGGCCTGACAGCCGACGCCAAGGCTGTTCCACTGACTGTTGAACGTGTTGCTGGCCGCATCGAAATTGCGCTTGAAGCCGGTGGTGTGGCACTCGACGCACATGAAGTTGGCGTTCTGGCTCGGCTTGCTCCAGTGCAGCGGATTCTTGAAGTTCACGCCCTGGCCGGGGTAGAGGTGAAACCAGCGGTGTTTCTCGGTATCCCACGCCACGCCGAGCGCCTGTAAACGGCCTTCGCCGACCTCGATCAGGTATTGCTGCAACGGGGCGATGCCGAAGGTGTAGGCCACTTTGAAGTCAGCGTTCTTGCCATCGATGCCGGGGGTATTGACCCAGAACTCGTCGCCCTTGCGTGAGAAACGGGTGGTCTCGTTTTCGGCCTTGAAGGTGACGTTATTGAAGTCGCCAAGCATGGTTTCGGCATTCGCGGCCTGCATCGCCAATTGGTGATGCGAGCCTTGCCAGTCCTTGACCTGCTCGGTGTGACAGCCCTGGCATTGTTGCTCATCGACCATGGTCGCGGGCTGCCGCGCCAGAGGTCGCGGTCTGGCGACGACAGGCGCCGCCGCGCTGATCGGCGGGGCCGTGTACGGCGCGGGCGCGGGGCTGAACAGAAACCAGCCAATTCCCGCCACTGCGGCCAGCAGCACGCCGATGGTGAGGGGGAACAGGTAACGTGAAAGGGGCTGTCGGGATGAATCAGGATCAGGCTGTACGACTTTATTTTTATGCTTGGGCATTACGACTTCCGTGGTCAGATGCATTGGCCTGCTGGCATGCGTTCAAGCTCGATGCAGCTTTGCCGGATGAGTCGCTGTCTGTCAAATGGCGGTTGTGATCAACTGCGCAACCACGTGTGAATCTTCAATGTTTGCAGGGCAAATCCGCGGGCATTGGCTATAACTGTAACTCCCCCAAGCAATTTCTTCGGCTTTCTGACAGGAGTTACAGCATGAAGCTTGCACTGATGATGAGCACCCTCTGCATCGCCACGCTTGGAGTGGCGGGGTGTTCGAGTAAGGTTGTCGAGCCTGACCAGTACTCCGGATTTCTCAAGGACTACAGCCAGCTCCGGGAAGCCAGATCACCGTCCGGTGCCGAGGTAATGCGTTGGGTCGATCCGAAGCTCGACATCAACCGGTTTACCAGCGTCTACGTCGAGCCGACCCAGCTCTATCCCAAGCCGCAAGCGACGGTGAAGATTCCGCAACAGACTCTCAACGGCATCACCAGCTACTACGATCAAGCGCTAAAGCGCGAAATCAGCAAGTCCTTGCCATTGGCCAACGGCCCTGGCCCCGGTGTAATCGTGGTACGTGCGGCGATTACTGCCGTGAGCAGCAAGACCGAAGGCCTCAAACCGTATGAAATCATCCCGGTTGCGCTGGTTGCGGCAGCGGTCAGCACGGCCAGCGGTATCCGCGATCAGGAAACCACACTCGCCACCGAAGCGGTGTTTCTCGACGGCGGCAGCAATAAGGTTGTGGCCCAGGTTGTGCGCAAGGGCACTGGCAAACCATTGGCAAACGACACTCAGGTAATGAAAGCCGATGACGTCAAAGCGGTGATCGATGGCTGGGCGGCGGACATGCATCAGTCCTATCTCAAGCTCAAGTCGAAGTAAGATCCGCCAGCGGGATCGTTCAGGGCGAACGATCCCGTGCGTGTTTCATCAGAACTCGGCTCGGGCCTGGCGGTTGTAATGACTGAGCAGACCGTCGTAACTCCGGTTGACTGCGTGGAAGTCGTCGCTCAGTTGCTGCGGTGGTGCGTGGTCCTGCCAGTCCTTGTGCAGTGTTTTCAACGCCGCCAGATAGCGGGTCGCTGGCTCGCCGATGTGGAACCACAGATCCCGCGCCGCGTCCGTCTTCGTCCTGAACGCGTTGTTTTGCGAGACGAGGAAGGGTGCCCGACGATCCCATGCCTGCTGCAGCTTTGCCGTGGTGTCGGCCAGCAATTGTGGCGTCAGTGTGCGGTTTCTCATGCCTTCATCGAGCAAGTCGATAGTTTCTCGGGCCTGGATCATGTATGCCAGTAAATACCAATGGATATCCTTGCCCAGACGCGCTTCCATCCGTTTCAGCTGTTCGGGGCGTTGCGCGGCGTCCAGTGGCAGCAAGGCTTCTCTCAGGGCCGTTGACGCCTTGATGTAACCGCTCGCAGCGGACTCGATGAATGCAGATTCGACAATGATGGCCGCCGGGTTTTGCGACCCGGTCGAAAAGCTGGCTTCCCTGTAAATCCGGCCGACCGGAATCACCGTCGCGAGTGTATTCAGCGAGCGGGCGTATTCAGTTGCCTTTCGCGCCAATTCGGGCTGGTAGGCCAGTAATTGAAGTTTTTCGGCGAGGCCTTGAGAGCAGACGTCGCGCTGTATGTCACGCACATTCAACGCATCGCTGTCGTCGAAATCCTTGAGGCCAAGCATCCATTGCTGGTTGTGAGGCTGAGGCGGCTGGGGATTCTTGTAACGGTCGTAAGCCACTCGCCATTGCACGTCGACCCGGTTGACGCAGCTGATGAGCGGGCTCAGGGCATTGGCCTGGGCGGTGATCGGCGCATCGCGTCCGTCCAGCCAGAGGTCGAGTTGTGAGAAGGGCCGACTGGCCCCCATCAATCCCATCACGACAACGGCGATCACCAGACCAATGGGGAACAACAAGTTCGCGTTTTTCACGGTCGCGCCTCCTTGCCGTACCACTGCTCAACGGTGGCCGGTGCGTTGCATTCGGTGGTGGTCGCCGGCATACGGCTGCACGAACGTTCAGTCCAGGGTTGCAACCCCTGATTACGGTTGACCGTGCCTTGGCTGGCGATCACGTTGATGACACCCAGCACAACGACCAGAACCACTATCCCCAGGCTCGTCAGGCAGATTTTCAGAATTGGGCTGCTCTGCTCCCAGGAGACCTGCGGTTTGACCTGGCGCCGCCGTACCAGCCCGAAAACTGCGAGGGTTGCGGTGTATACAACGCCAGCGATCGGACCGAAAAGCCAACTGAGTGCGGCTGCCATCAGCGCACAGGGAATGAGGTCGCGCAGAACTCCGAACGGCGGCGAGTCGGAGCGCAAGCCCAGGCGAATGCGTGCACTGAGCCGGTCATCCAGTAACCACCAGCGATGGGCCAGGTCATGCACCAGCCAATTGAGCCCGGCTGCGATCACGGCAAATACGACCGTCGTGATCATGACAATGTTGATCAGCCCGCTGACGCGCAGGCCCTGCGGGATGAAGTGGGTAAAATAGCCGATCAGACAAGCCAGCACGACACCCACGTATGTCGGCCAATCGTTGAAACTCAATTCCCAGTCGCGCCAGAAGAACGCGGTGCCACCGGGCATCTCCGCCCAGACCTGTGGGTTATTGGCGTACAGCGCCGAGCTCAACTTACGGCACTGCGCCCAGTCTTCTTCGCGCAGGCGTCGGGCCAGAGCGCGACGTTGATTGAAGGGGCCGTTGCCCAGGAGCATGCGCGCGGCGCGGTGTTCAGGCGTGGCGAGCGGTGCCTCGGCAAGCTGGCGCTGCCGCGCGAGAAAAATCGGCGCTTCATGACGGGCGAGCAGGCGCGTCCATTCACTCTCGGGGCAACGGTTGGTTGGGCCTGGGTGCCAGCCCTGGCCGGCGCATACCTGTTCGAAAAGGTTTGAGGACCAGTAACGGCTATCCAGCAGCAATTGACTGAGGAGCAGGTTGAGCCATTGCCGGTGCACTTCTGCTTCGAGCCACAGGTACTGCGTGCGAGACTTGTACGCCTGCAGAAAATCTTCGTCGTCCTCTAGTTCAAGGGCGTCACGCAGGGGGCGAGCGATACGCTCGCGCTGCTGAGCGAGCAGAAGCGTGATCGATTCCTCGTCCAGTTCAAGGCGCTGCCAGGCACTGAACCAGTGAAATGTGGGAATCGCCCAGTCCACCAGAGATTCCGATGTATCGGGATGCTCGATGCAGTGCTGCAGGACAGTGTCTTCGAGGATATGCGCGCAACCCTGTTGAACGGCCATCGCATGACGCTGGACCAGTTCGTCGAGGCTGATGCCCGCCAGCGAACGCGTCACCTGCTGCAACGCGTCGACTTCTACTACCGTCAGACCGGTAAGGTCCCAGTTGCCGTCGTCATCCTGCTGGTCGTCGTTGAACTGTGCCCATTCTTTGTAGTTGAGGGCCTGCTCATACGCGTCACGCAGGCGCTGAAAACCTTCGGCGTCGTCGTCCGGACGGGTCTTTTTGAGGAGGGCAGCGTATTGGCGTTTGATACTGCGCGTATCGGCGTCGGGCGTCAGGCCCAGGACGGTCCAGCAACTCATTGCGTATACAACTCCATGAAAACCTGCGACGCGACCCAGTGATGGCAATTTGATTTTGCGCACCCTACCTGTTTCGCGTCGAAAAGTCCTCAGCCGTTGCTCATTTGCCGACGAACCAGCGGAAGTATGGATTGCCGCCGTCGCTCTGCATCACTTCGCTCATGTCCCGCCCCCAGGCATCGCGGTCGCCGTTGTAGGCATGCAGGCTCGCGCGGTAGAACTGCAGCAGACGCTGGCGGTGGGTCTCCATTCGCTCAGTGAACCCGGTATCGGCATTCACCAGTGGCGGCGGCACATACAGATCCAGCAGCGCCGGCAGCACCCGGGTGATTTCCTTGCTGCGCACCCACGGCGCGTATTCGATTCGGGGCTGATCGTCAGTCACCGCCGGGGCGTTTGCGGCAAAGCGTTCAAGGCCTGCGCGGTCGGTGACCCAGGTTGCGAGCAACGCTGGCGCCGAGCCAATCCCGACATCTTGCAAGGTGCTGCGTACGCTGGCCTGCTGGAAGCGCTCGGTGATTTTCGCCGCGTCCAGCTCCATCGGTTGCAGCGAACCGACCAGCAGCATCTCGTGGAACTCGCTGGTCCACAGCGAGGCATACGGGAACACGTCGAGAAAGCTGCGCACCAGTGAGCGAGAGTCATCAATATTTTGGGTCGGCAACGGCAGCCATTGCGCGACGATGCCTTGTTGTTCAAGACGACTGGCTGCCAGTTGATAGAAGTCCCGCGAGTACAGATTGACCACGCCGGCCGCCGACGGTGGTGGCGGTTCGAGGGTGATCAGATCGTAGGTTTGCGGGCTGCGCAGCAGTTCCTGACGGCCATCGCGCAGGCGCACATCGACCCCGGGATCGCTGGCGGCGTTGAAGTTGCCTTTGAACAGAGGCGCGGCCTTGACCACCGATGGCAGCAGCTCGGCGACCACCCGATGTTCCAGCCCCGGATAGCGCAGCATCGCACCGGCGGTGATCCCGGTGCCGAAGCCGATCACCAGTGTCGAACGTGGTTCGCCGTTGTGGATCAGCAACGGCAGCAGCGCCTGGATGCGCATGTAGCGCAGCGACGGCATGGCGTCGCCGGTGTTGGACACGCCTTGAATGTACAGGCGGTGGAAGCTGTTCTCACCACGGCCCTGAGCGACCACCGCCACGGTGCCGCCACGGCCTTCCTCGTAGAACGCCAGCGTGCCGTTACGCGCACCGGGCAGCAGACTGGCGAGTTTGTCCACTGGCGTCAGTACGGCCAACGCCACCGATACCAGTCCCAGCGCGACCACCGCCTGACGCCGGCCTTTTTTGACGTGATGCCCCTTGCGCACGGCCACGTAGCCGATGCCGGCCGCGATGATCGCCAGCAAGCCCAGCGTGCGCACCAGCCCCAGCGGCGGGATCAGCAGAAAACCGCAGAACATCACCCCGACAATCCCGCCCAGGGTGTTGAACGCAACCACGGCCCCGACATCGCGGCCGACCCGCTCACGACCGACACTCAAGCGCAGCGCCAGTGGAAACGCCGCGCCGAGCAACAGCGTCGGCACAAACACGATGCTCAGCGCCGCCACTGCGAAACGTGCGCTCATACCGGCCAGTTCGCTGGCGCCCAAGGCCAGCAGCCAGCTCTCGGCCTGACTCTGGGCCAACACCAGCCAGCGCCCGAGCAGGGCAATTTCCAGCAAGGCGATCAGCCCGGCACCGGCAATCAACAGACCGAACACGCCCCATGGATCGCGAATGCGCTCGACGCGGCGGGCGAGCAGGGCGCTGCCGATGAACAGCCCGGTCAGGTACGTCGCGAGCACCACGGCGAACGCGTAGGTGCGGGTGCTCATGAACTGCACGATCGACTGCGACCAGACCACTTCATACCCCAGCGCCACGCCGCCGGCGATGGAGTACAGCCACAGTGCGGTGCGGTCCGCGGCTTTCTCGGTGTGATGTTTGACCGCAGCCGCCACCGGCGTCGGCTGTTGACGCTGCCACCACAGCGCACCGGCTGCGGCCAGCAGATTGAGCATTGCGGCAAACAGCGCACTGCCGCGCACGCCGAGGGTGGCGATCAGCACGAACGCGGCGAGCAAGGTGCCGACAATCGCGCCCAACGTGTTCGCTGCGTACAACTGACCGCCGGCCTTGCCCGGGTCAGCCGCCAGCGAGCGCACCAATACCGGGAGCGTGCCGCCCATCAACACCGCCGGAATCCCCACCAGCGTGAACGGCAAGCACCAGGCGAGAAGGCTGATATGACCTTGCAACCAGGCAAACGGGCTCGCCGCCAGGCTCATCGCAACCGTGGCGCCAACGCCAAGAATCGCCACCAACACTTCAAGCCCGGCGTAGAGCAGCACCGGTTGCTGCAAGCGATCAGCCCAGCGCCCGAACAGCCAGCCACCGATGGCCAGCCCGGCGAAAAACGCGCTGATGCCGGTGGTGATGGCGTAAACCTCGACGCCGACCACCAGCGACAACTGCTTGATCCACAGCACCTGATACACCAGCGCGGCGGCGCCGGAGATGCACAACAGCAGGGCGGGGATCAGCAGCGCCGGGGTGGCGGCTTGAGTGGTGGGTATGGCCGACGGCTTGCTGGCGATACGTGAGGACATGCGGATTGCCTTATTTCAATTCGGAAAATGCTGTGTCGGTGCCGGCCTCTTCGCGAGCAGGCTCGCTCCCACACTGGACTTGTGTCCACCACAAATCCCCTGTGGGAGCGAGCCTGCTCGCGAATGGGCCGATACGATCCCAGATTGGAAACAGGGCCGCCCGCCAATGAGGGCGGGCGGCAGTTCAACGGTCTTACTGTGCAGCCGGTGCCGCTTTCATTTTCTCTTCAATCTTCGCGTCCACCGCAGCACGAATCTGGTCGATGCTGAAGCTCGCCGGTTTCTGGCTCGGCGGATACTCGATGAAGGTCTGCAGGAAGCGCGCTGCCTTGGTTGTCGCAACGGCAACCAGGTAAACGTTTTTGGTCGACCAGTCGTAGTATTGATCGGAAACCACGTCGGCCCGCTCGTACGGGTCCATTCTCAGGTTGAAGATCTTGGGCACGCGCAAGGGCGTGAACGGATTGCTCCACACCGCAAAACCACCCGGCGCTCGCTGCTCGGCGAAAACGGCCTTCCAGTTGCCAAAGCGCATTGAAACCAGCATGCCGTCGTCGTTGAAGTAGTAGAACTCCTTACGCTCACCGTTGGGTTGCTGGCCGGTCAGATAGGGCAACTGGTTGTAACCGTCCAGATGCACTTTGAAGTTGTTGCCTCCGGAGGTCGGCGCCCAGCCCTTGAGCAGCTTGTCTTTCACCTCGGTGTCACCGGCAGCAGCGAGCAAAGTCGGGAACCAGTCCAGGCCCGAGAACATCTCGTTGGAGACTTCCCCCGGCTTGATCTTGCCCGGCCAGCGAATCATCGCCGGTACACGGTAGGCGCCTTCCCAGTTGGAGTTCTTCTCGTTACGGAACGGTGTGGTCGCCGCGTCCGGCCAGGAGAACTGGTTCGGGCCGTTGTCGGTGGTGTAGACCACGATCGTGTTGTCGGCGATTTTCAGGTCGTCGAGGGTCTTGAGCAATTTGCCGACATCTCCGTCGTGTTCCAGCATGCCGTCGGCGTATTCGTTGCCGGGCATGCCGCTCTGGCCCTTCATCGAGTCACGCACGTGGGTGAACAGGTGCATGCGCGTGGTGTTCATCCAGACGAAGAACGGCTTGTCGGCCTTGGCCTGTTTCTCGATGAACGCTTGCGCGGCAGCGGTGGTTTCGTCGTCGATGGTTTCCATGCGCTTGGTGGTCAGCGCGCCGGTGTCCTCGATCTTGCCGTCGGCGAAACTGTGGATTACGCCCCGTGGCGAGTTGGCTTTGACAAAGTCCGGGTCATCCTTGGGCCAGTAGGGGCGTTCGGGTTCCTCTTCGGCGTTCAGGTGATAGAGGTTGCCGAAGAACTCGTCGAAACCATGGTTGGTCGGCAGGTATTCATCTTTGTCCCCAAGGTGGTTCTTACCGAACTGACCGGTGGCGTATCCCTGAGACTTGAGCGCCTGAGCGATGGTGATATCGCGCTTTTGCAGGCCCACCGTCGCTCCCGGCGCACCGACTTTCGACAGGCCGGTACGCAGCGGCGTCTGGCCGGTGATGAACGAGGATCGTCCGGCGGTGCAGCTGTTCTCCGCGTAATAGTCGGTGAACATCATGCCTTCTTTGGCAATCCGGTCGATGTTCGGGGTCTTGTAGCCCACCACGCCCATGGAGTAGGCGCTGATGTTGGTCTGGCCGATGTCATCACCAAAGATGACGAGAATGTTGGGTTTCTCAGCCGCTGTGGCCGTTGCCGACAGCGCCATCACCGAGGTTGCCACCAGGGCGAGTTTCGGTAGCCACTTGCGTATGCGAGTCATCTGACTTGCTCCTTATCGCGGGGGTCGTTGTTGCGACTTACGTTTCTTGCAGTCCTGCATCACGCTTTTTCTTATTGCACCTGCCCGGTTGCCGGTGGCTCGAACGGGTAGATCCGGCGCCATTCGGTCGCCATGTCCACCACGGTCCAGCCACGGGAATTTGCTTCGTCGAGGGCTTTGTCGAGTCGCCCGATATCGGATTTTCGGTCGTAGGCCCACTCGCGTCTGGCGTCGGTGTGGTGCACCAGCCCCATGAAGCGTTTGCCGGGGCCGGCGGCGGTCCACTGCAGCATCTGCAGGTCGCCGTCGGAATTGCCGAACGCGAGGATCGGCCGTTTGCCGATCACTGCATCAATGCTCTCCGGTTTGCCCGGGCCGTCGTCGTTGTGTGCCAGTTTCCGGGTGCGCAGGATCGAGGCCTGGCCGTCCTTGAACTGGAACGCGGTGACGAACGTGGTGCCGATCACCTGTTCCGGCGGGATGCCGTAAACCTTCTCGGCGAAGGCGCGCATGAAGCCGGTGTCGCCGCCGGAAACGATGTAGGTCTTGAAGTCCTGGCTGCGCAGGTAGTCGAGCATTTCCAGCATCGGCTGGAAGATCATCTCGGTGTAGGGCTTGCCGGTTTTCGGATGTCGAGCCTGGCTCAGCCAGGTCTTGGCGTAATCGTCGAAAGCCTCGGTGGTCATGCCGGTGTGGGTGGCGCCGAAGATCTTGATAATCCCGTCCATGCCGGCGGCGGCCAGGGCCTGATGATCGTTTTCCAGCACGGCTTTGAATGGCTGGGTGGTTTGCCATTCCGGGTGCTGCGGCGCATTGCGCTTGACTTCGTCGAGGGCGAACAGCAACTCGAAATACATCGGCTGCTCGCTCCACAGGGTGCCGTCGTTGTCGAACACGGCAATGCGATCGGCGGGTTTGACGAAATCTTTGCCGGACTGATCGGTGACGGCTTGCACAAACTCGATGATGTGTTTTTTGGCCGGGCCGTCGTTCCATGACGGCAGTGGCTCGCTGGCCTGGGCCAGCAGTGGCAATGCCAGCGCAAACACCAGCGCAAGGCTGAAACGTTGACGCTGCTGCGGTGGATGGGTCATGGGAAATCCCTTTCATGAACGGGGTTGAGCGGGCGCAGGGCCGGAGCCGGTTTGCGCTGCTGTTGGGCGGCCTGACTGTGAAGCGTAGTCAACGATTCATGCAGTTGAGCGAGTGTTTGTGCAGTCTGTGGATCACGTCCATAAAGCCCGCGCAACAGGCCTTGCAGTCGCGGGCCGGCATTCACCAGTTGCAGCCCGAGGCGACTGCGGCGCAGCCACAGATACAAGGCGCTCAATTGCGCCGGTTGAGCCTGCAGTTGCGGGTTGATCTGCTGCCAGGCGAAGTCCGCCGATTGCTCCCAGGCCAGTTGCCGCGCGTGCTTGCGCGCCTGCCATTGGTGCCGGGCGCGCATCAGCGCCGGACGCAGCCAATAACCGACGCCAATACACACGGCGAGTAGCGCCAGCCACAGCAACCAGCGCGTGGAAAAATGCGGGTTGTTGCGGCCGAGCTGCTGGAGATCGTCGGTGATCGAAAACACCGGTTTGTAGGCGCTGTTGGCTGCGGCTTCGAAGGTCACTGCCGGCACGTGCGCAATGCGGCTCTGCTGCGTTTTGACGTCCCACCATTTCACCGCGATGGCCGGCAGGGTGTAGGCGCCAGCCTTGTCGATGCGGTAGGTGACGGCGTCGATGCGCTGACCACCGAGCACGTTGCCGCGGCCGTCATCCAGGTGAGTGACTTGTGGGGTCTGCAGATAACGACTCAGCCCGGCCACGTCAGCCAATGGCGGAACCGGGAGCGCCATCGCCAGTGCGCCATCGGCTTGCAGGATCAGTTGCCGGGTGATGCTGTCACCGGTTTTCAACGGGGTTGCCGAGTTGGTCAGGCTTTGGCTCAGGCGCACACCGCTGGCCACCAGCGGTGTTTCTCCGGGTTTGAAGCCGGGTGGCTGAGCGGCACTGAAGTGCAACGGTTGGCTGTGTGCGCTGATCGCTGTGCTGGCCTGACCCGGTGTCGCACTCACCGTCAACGGCGGAATCTCGAAGCGGCGGGCGACATTCGGGGTGATCTGGTAGCTGTAGCGCAAGCCGCTGAAGGATTGCCCGTCGATGGTCTGATTCAGGTGTTGGGCCTGGCCGTCCGGCGGCGTGACCAGGGCGCCGTCGAGTTTCAGCTCGGGCAGGGTGGCGGCGCTGGTGAACCAGGTGTCGGTGAGCACGTCGACTTGCAGCTCGAGCAGTCCGCCGACCATCGCGCCTTCGGCGGGTTGCAGGTGGGCCTGGATTTTCAGTTGGGGTTCGGCGGCAGAGGCATTCAGGCTGAGCAAGCCGGTCATGAGCAAGGTGCAGATTTTTTTGCTGGCAGATCTGGCCTCATCGCTGGCAAGCCAGCTCCCACAGGGGGTGTCTGTGTTTTCGCCAATCGAGTTAACAGCGCAAAACCTTGTGGGAGCTGGCTTGCCAGCGATGAAGCCAACCCGGTTCATGGTCTGGCCCCCGACTGATCCTGCAAACTGAACTTCTGCCTGAGAAACTTCGCCGGCGAGGTGCTCAGGTTCTGTAACCACAACGCATCGGACGTCGCCTGTTCGGTCTCGACCTTTTTGCTCTGGCCCTTGCCCGGTGCCTTGTCGAATTTCACTTCGTCCGGTTTGGTCTCGGGGGCGTTCTTTTCGGCGCTGTCGGTGTCCTTGAGCAACGCCTGCGCCAGCGCCAGATTGGCCGTGGCTTCGGGGAACTGCGGTTGCCGCTGCAAGGCCTGGGTGTAGGCGGCAATCGCCTGATCGAACTTGAAGCGCCGCACGTAAATGTTGCCCAGGTAGAACCACGCTTGCGCCGTGTCCAGCCGGGCAAAGGTCGCCAGTGCGAGGTCGTAGTCCGCCGCATGATAGGCCGCGACGCCTTTCCAGTACGGATCGACAAACAGCGCCGCCGCTTGCGGCCAATGCTCATGCTCGGCGGCCCAGCGCCCTTGCTGATCGCGGGTGAAGAACGCGTCGGTCAGTGCACTGGCCTGGGCGGGTGCGGCAGGCCAGCCAAGGCTTGTGGCCAATAGCAGCGCCGGTACCCAGTTGATGCTCCAGCCCTTGCGCACACCGAGCAGCGCCAACAATAGAAGAGGCCAGCACAGCCAGTAACCGGCGTCCTTCCAGTGCAATCGCTGCTGTTCAGCGCTGGCACTCTGGAAATGTTGTTGGGCGTGCAGCTCGATCCAGTCCAGATCATCGTCGTCGAGGGTGAGGCTGCCCAGCGGCGCGTCAAGGGCGGCGGCCAATTGCTTGAGTGCCGCCGGATCGAAACGGCCTAGCAGCGGACGCCCGTTGCTGTCGACTGCCGGCTGGCCGTTGGCGCCCTGAATCACGCCGCCATCCGCGTTGCCGACCGCGAGTACCAGTACCTGCAATTGGTTGTCGTCGAGTTGTTTGTCGAGACCATCGAGCTGTGCAACGTCAGCACCGTCGGTGATCAGCAGCAGGCTGCCCGGGGTTTGCTCGGCGCTGAGCAGGCGTTTGGCCTGCTCGATGACGGCGCTAACGTCCTTGCCCGGTTTGTCGATGAGGCCTGTGCCCAGCGCCTGAATGAAGGTGTCGAGCAACGCCGGATCGTCGGTCGGCGGCAACACCAGATGCGCGCTGCCGGCATAGGCGATCAGTGCGGTGCGGGAGCCGGCGCGACGCTGAATCAGGTCGTGGAGTTTGTGCTTGGCCGCTTCCAGGCGCGTCGGTGGCACGTCGCTGGCGTCCATCGATGGCGACAGATCCACGGCGACGATCAGCGGCGCGCGATTCTGCAGAAAGTCCGGGCGATCCTGCTCCCAGGTCGGCCCGGCCGCGGCGAGCGCCCCGAGGGCCAACACCGCGCACAGCCAGTGCACCGGGCGCAGGCGCTGCTGATCCTTTGGCGTGACCAAAAGGTGCGGCAGCAAATGTTCGGCGATGTTGTTGCGTAGCCGGCGCTGCAAGTCGCGGCTGCGGCGCCAGAGCAGTGGCAGCAGCGCGGCGAACAGTGCGAGCAGCAGCCACAGCGGGCGCAGGAAATGCAAGTCACCGAGATTGATCTCCATCTCAGGCCTCCTGCCGCTGGCGGGCCAGCGCCAGGCGCGGGCGCAGCAGGGCACCGAGGTGATACAGCGCCAACAGCGTCAGCGCCGCGCCCAGCGGCCAATGAAACAACTCGCGTTGCGGCTGATGGCTAAGGGTTTTCACTTGATGCGGCGTGAGGCGATCGAGGGTGCTGTAGACCTGATCCAGTGCCGTACGATCTTCGGCGCGGAAGAACTGCCCGCCAGTGGTTTGGGCGATCTGTTGCAGCCCGCGCAGATTGACCTGCGCCTCGCCGGACGCCGTCGGGTCGCCTATGCCGATGGTGTGAATGACCACGCCTTTGTTGGCGGCCATTTCCGCGGCGTGGTCGGGGGTGATCGCGCTGCTGGTGTCGTTGCCGTCAGTGAGCAGGATCAGCACCTTTTGCTGTTCGTGCGCCTGGTCGAGCAGCTTCAGGCTCAATCCGATGGCATCACCGATGGCGGTGTTGGGCCCGGCCATGCCGATACCAGTGTCGGCCAGCAACAGCGCAAGGCTGGCATGGTCGAGGGTCAGGGGTGCCTGCGGATAGGCGCCGCTGCCGAACACGATCAGACCGATGCGGTCATCCTTGCGCTTGGCGATGAAGCCTTGCACCACCTGTTTGACGGCGGCGAGGCGATTGATTTTCTGGCCATCGGCATTGCTGAAATCTTCAGTCTCCATCGATTGCGAAATGTCGATGGCGAGCATCAGGTCGCGCACCGGTTGCTGGCGTTCGATGGGTTTTTCAACGAACACCGGGCGCGCGGCGGCGAGCAGGATCAACGTCCACACCAGAAGATTGAGCAGCATTTGCCAGGGGTTCTGACGATTGCCGACCCGGCTCGGCGCTTCCCCGACGGCGCGGCTCATGGCGCCGAAAAACGGCACGCGCACGGCGCTGCGCGCCTCCTGATACGCCGGTAGATAACGCAAGGTCAGCCACGGCAATGGCAGCAGGAGCAACAACCACGGGTAATCAAGCTGCCACATGGTGCTGCTCCACCCAATGTTGGCAGGTGTCGAACAGCGCCTGGCGCTGTTCGGCGGGGAGGGCGCGCAAGGTGGCGTCGGGGGCGTAGGCGAGTAGGGCCAGTTGTGCGCTGAAGTCGTCGGGCAGCCTGGTTTTGCAGTGCTGCTGCAGAAAGGCTTGCCACTCATCTTTCCCCAGCGCCGCAGGACTCTGTGGGAGCGGGCTTGCTCGCGAAAGCGCTGTGTCAGGCGCCATCAATGTTGGATGTGCCGACGCCTTCGCGAGCAAGCCCGCTCCCACAGGGGTTGTGTTCCTGTTTCGGGATTGGGTTGGCATCGAAAGGGCCACGCGTTTGAGCAGTTCGGGCAACTCGCGCAGGGCATTGAGATCAGCGCTGCGCCTACGTAATTGCGCCAGCCCTTGCGACTCATCTCTCCCCAGCGCCGCAGGACTCTGTGGGAGCGGGCTTGCTCGCGAAAGCGCTGTGTCAGGCGCCATCAATGTTGGATGTGCCGACGCCTTCGCGAGCAAGCCCGCTCCCACAGGGGTTGTGTTCCTGTTTCGGGATTGGGTTGGCATCGAAAGGGCCACGCGTTTGAGTAGTTCGGGCAACTCGCGCAGGGCATTGAGATCATCACTGCGCTCACGCAACTGCGCCAGCCGCACCAGCGCTTCGCGCCGATACTGATCCCGTCGCCACTGCACATAACGCCGCACGCCAACCATCAACGCCAGCACAACCAACAACGCCAGCAACAGCCACCAGCCCCAGGTCTGCGGCGCATAACTCACCGGCACCGGCAGGCTCAGCTCCTTGAGCTGGCCGATGTCCGGGATATTCGGGTTCATCGCCGTGGGCCGGCAGACTTGCCAAGCTCGGCGCGCAATTGCGCGTGGGCCTCTTCGGCGGTGCTGAACATCATCAGCGGCACCTGACTGCGGCGCAGCAGGGTGGCGACGTCCTTAAGGCGGCCACCGAGGTAATCGCCCAATGGCTGATGCACGCTGCGTTTCTCGACAGCCAGTTCCACCTGCAATTGGCCTTGGGTGACCAGCAGCCGGCCATCGCTCGGCAGCTTCAAGGCCAGTGGATCGTAGACTTGCAGGGCAATCACGTCGTTGTGCGCGCGCAGTTGCCGCATCAATTGCAAGGTGCGTTCACCCGCCCCGGCGAAGTCGCTGACGATGCAGATCAAATGGTCGTGACCGGCCAACGCCAGGCAACGCTGCAAGGCCTTGTCCAACTGATCCTCGTCTTCGGCGTCGGGATTGGCCGCGTTCAGCGCCTGATTCTGTTGCGCCACGCGGCTGAGCAGGGCTTCGACCCGTTTGCGGCTGCGCAACGGCGCGATGCTGTCGATGCGTTGATCGTTGAACACCAGACCGCCCACCCGGTCACCGGCGTTGAACACCATCCACGCTGCCAGTGCGCCGAGTTCAGCGGCGAGGGCAGATTTGAAACTGCGTCGCGAGCCGAAGAACATCGACATGCGCTGATCGACCACGATCAATGCCGGGCGGTCGCGCTCTTCAGTAAAAGTGCGAACCACCGGTTTGCCTGTACGCAGGGAAGCGCGCCAGTCGAGGTGGCGCAAATCATCACCAGTCTGATAACGGCGTAGCTCATCGAAGTTCAAACCACGGCCACGCAGGCGCGAGGCATGGTTTCCGGCAAGGATGCTGCCCTGGGGCTGGCGCGCCAGAAAACTCAGGTCACGGGCCTTGAACTCCAGCGCCATCAATTGCGCCAGAGACACGTAGACCAGACCGTTCGTGTTCATGCCGGAATCGCCACTTTATCCAGCAAACGGTCGAGCACCTGATCGGCAGTTACGCCATCCGCGACCGCGTCGTAGCTCAATTGCAGGCGATGGCGCAGCACCGGATGCACCACGGCGCGCACGTTGTCCGGCGAGACGAAATCCTGGCCCTGCAACCACGCGTCGGCCCGCGCGCAACGATCCAGGCCGATGCCGCCCCGGGGACTGGCACCGATGCTGATCCAGCGTCCGAGGTCTTCATCGTAATCGGCCGGGTGGCGAGTGGCGTTGATCAGGTCGATCAGGTAGCGGTCGATGGCCGGTGATACATGCACCGCGCTGACCTCCTTGCGCGCGGCGAAGATCACTTCCTGTGACAGGCTGAAGCCCTTGCCCGGCGCGGTGTTCGCGCCTTGGGCAAACTCCTCGGCGCGCAACAGGCGCAGTACCTGGCTCTCGTTATCGGCGCTGGGGTAATCCAGCAACACCTTCATCAGGAACCGGTCCATCTGCGCTTCCGGCAACGGATAAGTGCCTTCCTGCTCGATCGGGTTTTGTGTGGCGACCACAATGAACAGTTCCGGCAGCACGTGACTGGTGCCAGCAACGGTAATCTGCCGTTCTTCCATGGCTTCCAGCAGCGCCGCCTGCACCTTGGCCGGGGCGCGGTTGATCTCGTCGGCGAGGATCAGATTGCCGAACAGCGGACCGGGCTGGAAGCGGATCTCGTTTTGCCCGGCGACCTGATGCAGCACTTCGGCGCCGGTGATGTCCGAGGGCAGCAAGTCGGGGGTGAACTGGATGCGGCTCATCTTCGCGTCCAGATGCGTGGCCAGCGCCTTGACCGTGCGCGTCTTGGCCAGCCCCGGCAGGCTTTCGAGCAGCAAATGCCCGTTGGCCAGCAGGCCAAGGAGGATCTGCCGAATGACCTGATCCTGGCCGAGTACGGCTTCGGCGATGCTCGCTTGCAGGGCATTGAGGTCGGTGAGTGTGGTCATGGGACAGTCCTTTGTGGCCGGTCTAGAAAAACGCCAGGGTCATGTTGACGGCAATTCCGTTGCCTTCAGGGCGGTTCTTGGTGTCGAACTCCGGCACCCAACGCGCACTGATGTTGGCCTGGGCATCGGCGAATTTGCCGCTCCAGGCGACCACCGGCCCGGCGCCGACGGAGCGGCCACGGAAGCCATTCAGGCTGTCGGCGGTCTGGCCCTTGTCGTCGGTGACTTGCTGGATATAACCGGCCGCGAGACCTGCGCTCCAGCCACTGCCGAAGCCGTGAGTCCACAAGGCATCGAGGGTGAAGATGTTGCCGTTGCGGTAATCGGTGGCAGTGTTTTCGGTGTAGAACTCCAGGCCACTGGACAGGGTGAACTCGCCCCCCTTGCCGTCCAGATGGGTGAAGGCCACGGTGGGCATGAACGTGTAATTGTTCTGCCCCGGGTTGGCCAGGCGATTGTCGTTGTAGGCGCCGGTCGGCACGTAGATCGGCAGGGAGAACGCGATGTGGTTGAGCTCGTCGAAGTGGTAGCCGGCGGCAATCGGCGTGACCAGCGCGTCGGCGAACTGGGTCCCGGAATCGCTGGTGCCGAGGGTGCGTCCGCGCGGACCGGTGATCGCCGCGTCAATGTCGGTGTACTGCACTGGAACGCCGATTGCCGAGGCAAAATTCCATGGGCCTTTGCCGGTGTCCCAGATGTGCGTCAGGTTGGTCATGGTGTAGGACACTTTCATGTCGATCCCGGCACTGACTTCACCGGAAATCGGCGCGCCGCGACTGCCCTTGAGCGATCCGTCGTACCAGATGCTGGTGACCGAGACTACCCAGCCCGGTTCGGGCGGGATGATCCCGGCGTTGGAATACACCTGTTGCCCGGTGATCGGCCGGCCCACGCCACCCTCGGCTGCATAGAGTTGAGTACTGCCGATCATGCACAGCGCCAGCAGCGGACGCACAACGTAAGGCTTGACCATCACTGGCTCCGTTTATTGTTTTGAGTTGACGGGGTTGAGCAAGGGCATCTTCCACTCGCCGCTGGCCACTTCCGGTTTCGGCAGGTACAGGCGCAACACGCCGTAGAATGGCCCGTTCGGTGCCGGCAGCCAGTTGGCCTGCTTGTCCTTGCCGGGATTGTCGTGCTGCACGTAGAGGGTCAGTCCGCCGTCGGCATCGAGCTTGAGATCCGGCAGCATCCGCGAGTTGATCAGGTAGCGATTGAGCGGGTTGGCCACCAGCAACTTGCTTTTGCCGTCGTACATGGTCAGCGACCAGAAAGCGTCGGCCGGGGGCAGGGCGCCTTTGTCGAAATGCAGGGTGTAGTCGTGTTTCGCTGCGTTGGCCGGCTGGCCGTCCTTATCGACGAAATAGCCGATGTAGTTCGCCTCTTCGGCAGAGTTGCCGAAGATGCCCATGTTGGCGCCGGCGTAGCGATACAGGTAATTGCCCTTGAGGTGATCGCGGGTGCCGAACAGGTCACCGCTGCTGATTTCGTGCGTGTCGACCTTGTCTTTCTTGAACGCGGCGAATTCGGCCTTGGCGTCACTGATGCCGTCTTCGAGGGCCTTGCGTTGCTCGGTGCTGAGCGTTTTCAGGTCGAATGGCTGACCGGCGCCGATGCCGATTTTGGCGAAGCGTGCGAGCAGGTCTTTTTCGACATCCTGCGGCGGGGTGAAGGCGAGCATGAAGTTCAGGTAGCGGAACAGCTCCGGGGTTTCGCTCATGGTCGGCGTCGGTTTCGGCCAACTGACTTTCGGCGCCGGCGCCGGGGCCTTCTGTTTTACGTAGTGGCTCAGCGGCTCGACCTTGTAGCCTTTCTGGATCTGCTTGACCTTGCCCAGATCTTTTTCGTCGAACAGCTGCGTGCGGTACAGCGCGTAGGCGATGTTGCTTTCGCTGCGCACCAGCCGCTCGATGTTGATCGGTTGCTGACCCTGCCAGTCAGGCCCGGCGATCATGAAGTGGCCACCGTTATTACCGGTGCTGCGGGTGCCCAGGTAAGCGAAGTTCTGCGTGTAGGCGTCGATCAGTTGCACCGAGTAGTAACGGTGTTCTTCGATCGGCGGCAAGGTCAGGATCAACGGCTCGCTACGCAGATCCATCCAGACGAACGAGTAGGGCGTGTCGGCGTTCGGCGTGACGAACGCGGTGTCCTTGGCGGTGAAGGCCTTGGCGGTGTTGCCGATCTGGTTGAACGGTGCCTTGAAGTTTGGGCTCTTGCTGTCCACGGCCTGGGTGTACAGAGTCTTGTACATTTCCACTACCGGGAAGCCATACAGATAGGCTTCCCTGGCGATGCCTCGGGCTTCTTCGGGGCTGGCGCTGAAATCGGCCCAGGCGCTACAGCTCAGGGCGAGGGTGATACCGGTCAGCCATAGATTGCGTGTGTTCATGCGGCGTCCTTATTCATTGCACGACCGTGATGTCGTCGAGTTTCCAGCTCTTGTCGAAATAGGCTTCGGTCGGCGCGTACAGGCGGAAGTAGCTGAACCAGTGCTTGCCGGGCACGGTTTGCACCCAGTTGTTCTCGAAGCCTTTGGGTGCGCTTGGGCCGAAGTACAGGTCCACCGAGCCATCGGCGTTTTTCTTCAGATCCTGGCGCGAGGACAGGTCGGCCTTGCGCTGCGGATTGTCGATCAGGCAACGGCTGTGGATGTCGTACACGGTCATCGACCAGAACTGCTTGGCCGGCGGGTTGGCGCCGACGTGCAGGCGATAGGTCTTGCCACCGTCGAGCCAGTCACCCTTGGCATCGGTGTAGGCGCCGAGGTAGGTCTGGCCGAGGCCCGGGGTCTTGGAGACCATGCCTTTGGTATTGGTCACCGCTTCGTAGAACCAGGCGCTGCGTTCCCACAACTGGTCGTAATAGGCCACGCGTTGCGACGGTTCGGCGATGTTGAGCACCGTGTCCCAATGCCGGTCGGGCCAGTACTGCGCGTCAGGAAAGCGCTTGGCAAAGGTGTTGGCCTTGGCGATCAGTTCACCGACCTGCGCGCCGGACTCCAGGGCCTGACGCTGCTGGGTGTTGGGGTTGAAGGGTTTGTCCTTCTCGATGCCGAGACTGGCGAGCATCGCCATGTAGAAGCGGTCACGTTCATTCACCGGTTCTTTCTGGATGATCTGATGCAGCCGCTGCCAGTAAGCGATGCCGCGCGGCTGGGTGCCCGACCACTTTTTACCGTCAGGCGACAGCAGGCGGGTCTTGCTCGGCTCGGCGCGTTTGGCGTAGGGGTACATTTTGAATTGCTCGACCAGCGCCTTGCCCTTGGCTGGATCCGGATCCAGCACCCGGAAGCCCACCAGCACGTTCATGGTTTCCGATTTGGCCAGGTAATACTTGTCGGCATCGGCCGGTGGCTCCGCGCCCGGCGGCAGCACCAGGTATTTGCCGCCCTGGCCTTTGTCCGGGCCGGTCTGGCCCATGTCGATGATCGCCCGCTGCCAGAAATCGCCGATGCCGCCGGCGGTCGGTCCCGGTGGCAGTTCAATCACCAGCGGCCCGGTTTCGCTGAGGTCGACGAAGCCGAGAATGTACGGCGTGGTGGCGTTGGCGGTGATCACGCCGAGTTTGTCTTCGTAGCTGTTGAGCACCATCAGATCGCCGTTGCGTGCGCCAAGCTTGTCGCGAAACTCTTCCTGCCACTGCGCGTAGGACACCAGTGGCAAGGCCCACAGGTAACTTTGGGTCGCCTGCTGGAAATCCAGCTCGGCGTAGAGTCTGGCAATCGACTCATGGGCCGGCAGTTCGCCTTCCATGGCGATCTTGCCGATACGCGTGTCGAGCTCCTGGGCACCGACGCCGCAGCTGGCGAACAGGGTCATCAGGCTGAAACCGGCAGCGCGTAAAGCGATGTGCATGGCGATGTCCTTATTTTCCGAATGTCACGTTGATCCCGGCGAACAGGGTGAATTGCGGCACGCCATCGCCTTTGCGTTCGACGGTCCACTGCGGTTCGAGGAAGGCGTTGAGAATATTGCTCCCGGACTTCCAGACTTTGCCCGCACCCAGGCCGATCGGGATGTAGTGAGTGTTGTTCTTCAGGTCGAACGTCCAGGTGCCGGTGGAGCGCAGGTACCAGCCTTTTTCCAGGTTATGAATGATGAACGGCTGCAGGGTTGCCGTTTCGACATGCGCGCGGTCGTGGTCACCGGCGAACGAGCTCTGGTACTGCACCAGCGCACCGAGCAGACCGCGCGGCGACGAATCGATCGCTACCGCCGCGAGGCCGGCCTGCCATTTGCCGGTACCCAGTTCATCCTCGGCAGCGGTCGGCGCGGTGATCTGCGGGCCGATGCCCAACTGCACGCCGTCGGTCTTGAGCAGGAAAATGTCGAACAGGTTGAGGTCGCCAATCCCCGTGCTGTAGCCGCCGTGCGGATCGGGGCGGGTGCTGATCGGCATCGTTGCGCGCAGTAGCTGCGGTACTCCGATGAAATCGTTGGGCGCAATCGGCAAAGTACCGCGCAGCAAGGCATCGTTGGTGTGCAGGTTGCTGTCGAACAGCTTCGGCGTGTAGTAATCCTGCAGGTTGGCGCCGGGCGCCAGGTTCAGCGGGTTGTTGCTTTTGTTGGCCTCTTCGGCGTTATTCGCCAGGGCACAAAATACAGGCGCCAGCGAACTCGCCAGCAGCAAGGCGCGAATCCCCAATTTTTTCGACATGATCCCCGTTTCCCTGGTGGCTACTGCATGGACGTCCCGGCGCTTCTCGGCCGTTGGACCTATTCCCTTTCTTATCAAGCCTGTAGGACACGTCTGAATGACGCTAGCAGCTAATGGGGAGTTAGCCAGTCGAAGGGATTAATTCTTTGGTTTTGTGTACGGCTTCGCAGTCGAGTGGTGAACTGATCAATTAAATGTGTGTTGTCAGTGATGACGCTTTCGCGGGCAAGCCACGCTCCCACAGGTGAAGCGCTCACAAATCCTGTGACCGACTCAATACCTGTGGGAGCGTGGCTTGCCCACGATGGCAATTTCAAATTCAACCCGGCATGGGATCAGGCATTTTTCTTTGCTTGCTCGCGAACACGCTCTTCCTGCGCCCGTGCTTCGGGGGTGAACTCGGCGCCAAAATCCTCGGCAGAGAAAATCTGGCGGATTTCGATATCAGAGTCGCCCGGCATGGGATTGGGGCAGCGCTTGACCCATTCGATGGCTTCTTCTTTCGACTTCACTTCCCAGATCCAGTACCCGGCTACCAGCTCCTTGGTCTCGATGAACGGGCCGTCGATGACGGTGCGTTTGTCGCCGGAGAAATGCACGCGGGCGCCTTTGCTGCTCGGGTGCAGGCCATCGGCGTCGATGAGGATGCCGGCCTTGACCAGTTCTTCGTTGAAGTTGCCCATGGCGGTGATCAGCTCTTCACTGGGCATGATGCCGGCTTCGGAATCGGCGCTGGCTTTGACAAGGATCATGAATCGCATGGTGGTTTCTCCAGGGAATGGGGTTGATTCACTGCTTAGTCGAACGGGCAGGGCGTGAATCGACACGTCTCTGAATAAAAGATGCAGTCCGGCGTTTTAACAAACGCAATCCGACACGCTGCACTGCCAAGGTAGGAGCTGCCGCAGGCTGCGATCTTTTGATCTTGTCGTTAAAAACCAACATCAAAAGATCGCAGCCTGCGGCAGCTCCCCGTGCGTATTTCAATTCAGAATGTTTAAACGTTGTTTCGATTTTGCGGAACGTTCCCACAAGGTTTTCAGGTTGTCCGTCGGACGTAGGGTCTTTAGCCTGTGTTCGTCGCTGCCAATTCAGCGACCGGGACTGGAAACCCCGATGGGTATTAGTGGCGCGTACACGCCTTTCATAACGTATCCTTGCGCACTTCGAATGTGTGCACTCCGTTATGGCGGCTGTGCGCGGGGGACCTTCGGGTCGTCCGGGTCGCCGCTGCCCGGGTTTCCAACCTGCGTACAGCTGCCACCTCTTCGTCCGGAAACCGAAGGGGTCAGCTCCGACTATTCAGTGGAGTTACACCATGAAAAAACCAACACCCAACCCCCCCCAGAATCAGGCGCCGACACCACAACCCCTTACGCCTCAGTCGACAGTAAAAAACTCCACGAAGCCGCCGACCGCGCCCTCGACTACTACCTCAATCCCGCCGCCCGTATCATGTCTAGCGCCAACGAGCCGGAGTCCATGTACCTCGCCAATCCCAGGTACAACACCGAATCTCTTCTAGCCAACGCCAGCGAAACACTCGGCTCGGCCAGCGTGATGCTCATCAACTTCGCTGCCTCGCTGGAAACCTCCCAGCGCAAAACAGCACTGGGCATTGCTCAGGTCGTCATGCTGGGCGAGTTAGCGGTAAATCAAGCACTGGATCACGTAGAACTTAAAGACTGATTGATCATGACCCTTCCCGCGCGCAGCAAAGCAATGCAGCCCTTGACGCTCTGCGTCAGATTCGTGAGTTGGCGCACAGAGCTCTCTTGTTACATTCCTTTACCGCGCGTTGGAACGGTCAACGACCAACCAAAAAAGACTCTAGCCGGTCGTATTTTCTATCCAGTCCGGAGGTGCCATGGATACCCTGTTTTCCAAAACAAGATCGGGTAACATCCGCAGGTCGTGATATTCAATGGAGAGAAACGATGGCAGGAAAGCCAGTCGCAAGACTCGGAGATCCAGGTAGTCATGGTGGAAATATCAGCACTGGATCAAGTCCTATTTTTGTTAACTCGACTCCCGTAGCTTTGGTAGGAGATATCTATTCCTGCCCGATTCACGGCAGTAATCCCATAACAACGGGCGCCCCCCATGTTTTTGGGTTGGGAAAGGACGTTGCCCATGTCGGTTCCCAAACGGCGTGTGGAGCGACGATTACTGCTGGATCACCCGACACCTTCGTCGGTGATTCTGGTAGTGCTCCCGCCAGCTTCTTCTCGCAGTTTCTGAAAGAAAAGACTTTCGTCGAGTTTCAGTTGCTTAATGAAAGAGATGAACCTGTAGCCAACGAGGCGTATGAATTGACGCTTCCCGATGGAACCTTGATGACTGGCGTCCTCGACGAAAATGGCTTTGTGCATGTTGCAAATATTCCCAGGGGGAGTTGCAGCATAAAGTTTCCGAAACTTGAAGATACGGAACATCTTTAATGGTTCAGTCTACTAAAACTACCAGCACAACCCAGGCAGCAAAAAATACAGGCGCATCAGGGAAAACCACGAAAACCAATCAGGTGGTCGTATCCGGTGCGTATATGGAAGTGCTGGTGGGTGGTCCCTACACCCGCGATAAAGAAGAGCATCCTTTCGGGCACGCGGCTTTACACGTGGTGGTCGGTAGCAAAGACATTACTTATGACTTTGGTCGCTATGGAAAAACCTGGGGCACGTTCGATAGCGAGGGCGAAGGCGTGTTGAACGTCTGGACGTCCTTCAAAGCGTATATCTCTGGTGAAAACAGTTTGGGGCGTACAACAACAGGTTTTGTTTATTTTTTGGAAAATGCAAAAGCCGAGGCTGTGATCGCTCATTTCGACGGTATTGTCGCCCAGCAAAAAGAACAGCGAAAAAAGACTGCCTCATCAGCTCGGTATGTCTTGCCATCGAACTATCATCCGACTACGAATAACTGCACAACCGTGACAATTGCAGGAGCAAAGGTTTCGGGAAAGTCAATTGTGCAGAACCCGGGGAAATTCAATGAGATGCGAGGTCTTTCTTTCATCGAAAGACAGGCAGCGCGTACGCAAAGTAGTCCGAAGGACGGTATTTTCATGCCTGCGGATTTACAAGCCATGCTCGAAGCGAATACCGAGGCCCCCTATGATAAGAAAAATGTTTACAAATAGACGTCTTGGCCTATGGCTGGTGGCAGTTTTATCCGTCAATGCGATTTTTTTGGCTTTTCTGATTTTTGGCGATATTGCGAAGGGGCACAATATGAAAATGATCAAAACTAAAGAACCGTTGCTGATTGAAGGGCCAAATGGCGACGAGAATTACTATGTCCTGCCTTTGGGTACTACCCTTTATCACGATAAAAGCTTTCCTGAAGGGCACGACCGTTATGTAGTGTATCTCAATCATAAAGGTGCAATTGCACACGAAGAAGTACCCATGAAGCCTGAGTATGGTGGTTCATTTATAGATCCGCTCTGGCTGGCCAATGTTGATGAGGAAACCTTGAAAGAAATTTTCAAACGGTTTCCGCTCTCCAAAACCGATATTGCCGCTGCTATCAAGGCCAATGAAATAACCAAGGATGATCTAGCCGACATCATCCGATCCATGCCCGACTGACCAATTCTTTTAGCTGTCGGTGAAACGAAGCTGCGATCTTTTGATCTTGATGAAAAGATAAAGTCAAAAGATCGCAGCCTTCGGCAGCTCCTACAGGGGGGGGCGGGGTTGTATACAATTTTTTGCGCAGGCCCCTGACAATTTTCAGTCAGGGCATAGGTCGTCGGACAATTTCGTGGTTAACTTCGGCCTCTTGCATGCTCAATAACCACGTTAAGAAGGACTAAAGTCATGGCTCAAGTCACCCTCAAGGGCAACCCGGTTCAAGTCAACGGCCAGTTGCCACAAGCCGGTTCCAAGGCGCCAGCCTTTTCCCTGGTTGCCGGCAATCTGTCCGACGTCACCCTGAAAGACTTCGCCGGCAAGCGCAAAGTGCTGAACATCTTCCCAAGCGTTGATACCCCGACCTGCGCCACCTCGGTGCGCAAGTTCAACGCTCAGGCCAACGAACTGGCCAACACCGTGGTGCTGTGCATCTCGGCTGACCTGCCATTCGCCCAAGCCCGTTTCTGTGGCGCCGAAGGCCTGGAAAACGTGCAGAACCTGTCGACCCTGCGCGGTGCCGAATTCATCGAAAACTACGGCGTAGCCATCGCTGAAGGCCCGCTCAAAGGCCTGACCGCCCGCGCCGTGGTGGTGCTGGACGAGAACGACAACGTGCTGCACAGCGAGCTGGTCAAGGAAATCGCTGAAGAGCCGAACTACGACGCAGCACTCGCCGTTCTGAAATAAGCGCTTTTACAATTGTTAACGGCCTGGCCCTGTCCAGGCCGTTTTCATTTGTGTATCAGTGTTTTGCCTCACACCTTGAAACGTAAGTTGAAGGTAAATTGCCGGTAAAGCTGCTTTGCTTAAATCCGATCAGTGCTTATCGTTCAGCCTCCCGTAAAAGAAGCCCACGCGCCCAATGGTTAATCAATCCATGCAATCGTCCCCTCGCAACTCCCGTCGCTGGCTGATCAGCCTGCTCGTCCTGTTGGTCATCGCCGTCCTGTGCTGGAAATTCTGGCCCGCCGGTTCGGCCCACAAGGAGGGCGCCGACAAGGCTGCGAGCGGCCATGCCGGACGTTCGGGGATGATGCGGCCGGGCTTCGGTGGCGCGGCCGGGCCGATTCCGGTGCGGGTGGCGCCGGCGGTCACGGGGGACTTCCCGCTGTATTACAAGGCACTGGGCACGGTGACCGCGCTCAACACCATCAATGTGCGCAGCCGGGTCGGCGGTGAACTGGTGAAGATCAACTTCGAGGAAGGGCAGATGGTCAAGGCTGGCGACCTGCTGGCAGAGATCGATCCGCGTCCGTACCAGAACGCCTTGCTCCAGGCTGAAGGCACCTTGCTGCAGAATCAGGCGCAGTTGAAAAACGCTCAGGTCGATGTCGAGCGTTATCGCGGTCTGTACAAGGAAGACAGCATCGCCAAGCAGACCCTGGACACCGCCGAAGCGCTGGTCGGCCAGTACCTGGGCACGGTCAAGACCAATCAGGCAGCGGTCAACGACGCCAAGCTCAATCTCGAATTCACCAAGATCCGCGCGCCGATTGCCGGTCGCGTCGGTCTGCGTCAGGTCGACGTCGGCAACCTCGTCGCCGCCAACGACACCACGTTCCTTGCGGTGATCACTCAGACCCAACCGATCAGCGTGGTCTTCACCTTGCCGGAAAACAGTCTCGAAACCGTATTGGCGCGCTACCACAGCGGCGCCAAACTGCCGGCCGAGGCCTGGGATCGCGGCGATACCAAGATCCAGGCCAGCGGCGTGCTGCAAAGCCTCGACAACCAGATCGACGTCGCCACCGGCACCCTGAAATTCAAGGCCCGTTACGATAACCGCGACCAGTCGCTGTTCCCCAATCAGTTCGTCAACGTCCATCTGCTGGCCGACACCCTCAAAGGCGTGGTGCTGGCACCGTCGGCGGCGATTCAGTTCGGCACCAACGGCACGTTCGTTTACGCATTGGACGGCGACAAGAAAGTCACCATCCGCCAACTGAAAATCGGCGCCAGTGACGGCACCAACACTGTGGTCACCGAAGGCCTCGCCGCGGGCGATCGCGTGGTGCTGGAAGGCACCGACCGCCTCAAGGAAGGCAGCGAAGTGGAAGTGGTCAACGACAGCAATGACGTGCCGACCACCCCGACCGGGCACCTGCAGGGCAAACCCGCCGCCAGTGCGCCGGACGCTGCCGCGGCTGACAAGGCCAAGAAGGGCGCATGAACATTTCGCGGCTGTTCATCCTCCGTCCGGTAGCCACCACCCTGAGCATGCTGGCCATTGTGCTGGCCGGCCTGATTGCCTATCGCCTGCTGCCGGTCTCGGCTTTGCCGCAGGTCGATTACCCGACCATTCGTGTCATGACCCTATACCCCGGCGCCAGTCCTGACGTGATGACCAGTGCCGTCACCGCACCGCTCGAACGTCAGTTCGGGCAGATGCCGGGCCTGACGCAAATGGCTTCGACCAGCTCCGGCGGCGCTTCGGTGCTGACCCTGCGCTTCAGCCTCGACATCAACATGGACGTCGCCGAGCAGCAGGTGCAGGCCGCGATCAACGCCGCGACCAATCTGCTGCCAACCGATTTACCGGCACCACCGGTGTACAACAAGGTCAACCCGGCGGACACCCCGGTGCTGACCCTGGCGATCACCTCGAAAACCATGCTTCTGCCCAAACTCAATGATCTGGTCGATACGCGCATGGCGCAGAAGATCGCCCAGATCAGCGGTGTCGGCATGGTCAGCATTGCCGGCGGTCAGCGGCAGGCGGTGCGGATCAAGGTCAACCCGGAAGCCCTCGCGGCGAACAGCCTGAACCTGGAAGACGTGCGCACCCTGATCGGCGCGTCCAATGTCAACCAGCCGAAAGGTAACTTCGACGGCCCGACCCGGGTCTCGATGCTTGACGCCAACGACCAGCTGACGTCGCCCAAGGACTACGCCAACCTGATCCTCGCCTACAAGAACGGCGCGCCGTTGCGTTTGAAGGATGTGGCGGAAATCGTCGACGGTGCGGAGAACGAACGTCTCGCCGCGTGGGCCAACCAGAATCAGGCAGTGCTGCTCAATATCCAGCGTCAACCGGGCGCCAACGTCATCGAGGTGGTCGACCGGATCAAGGCCTTGCTGCCGAGCATCACCGACAACCTGCCGGCCGGTCTCGACGTTACCGTGCTCACCGACCGCACCCAGACCATCCGCGCTTCGGTCACCGACGTGCAGCACGAACTGCTGATCGCCATTGCATTGGTGGTGATGGTGACGTTCCTGTTTCTGCGGCGTGCCAGTGCGACGATCATCCCGTCGGTTGCGGTGCCGCTGTCGCTGATCGGTACGTTTGGCGTGATGTACCTGGCCGGCTTCTCGGTCAACAACCTGACCTTGATGGCGCTGACCATCGCCACCGGTTTCGTGGTCGACGATGCGATCGTCATGCTGGAGAACATCGCGCGTTTCATCGAGGAGGGTGATAGCCCGATGCAGGCAGCGCTGAAAGGCGCCAAACAGATCGGTTTCACTTTGATTTCGCTGACCCTGTCGCTGATCGCGGTACTGATTCCACTGCTGTTCATGGCTGACGTGGTCGGGCGGCTGTTCCGCGAGTTCGCCATCACTCTGGCGGTAGCGATCCTGATTTCCCTGGTGGTCTCGCTAACTCTGACGCCGATGATGTGCGCGCGCTTGCTCAAACGTGAGCCGGAAGCCCACGAGCAGGGCCGCTTCTACCGGGCCAGCGGCGGCTTCATCGACTGGATGATCGCCGCCTACGGGCGCAAGTTGCAGTGGGTGCTCAAACACCAGCCGCTGACCCTGTTGGTGGCTATCGGTACGCTGGCGCTGACCGTGTTCCTTTATATGGTGGTGCCCAAGGGCTTTTTCCCGGTGCAGGACACCGGGGTGATCCAGGGCATTTCCGAGGCGCCGCAGTCGATTTCCTTCGCCGCCATGGGCGAGCGCCAGCAGGCGCTGGCCAAGGTGATTCTCGAAGATCCGGCGGTGGAGAGCCTGTCGTCCTACATCGGTGTCGACGGCGACAACGCCACGCTCAACAGCGGTCGCCTGCTGATCAACCTCAAGCCGCATGGCCAGCGTGACCTGAGCGCCACGGAGGTGATCGCGCGCCTGCAACCGCAACTGGACAAACTGGTCGGTATCCGCCTGTTCATGCAGCCGGTGCAGGATCTGACCATCGAGGATCGGGTCAGCCGCACCCAGTACCAGTTCAGCATGTCCTCACCGGATGCCGAACTGCTCAGCCAGTGGAGCGGGCGTCTGGTCGAGGCCCTGGCCCAGCGTCCGGAACTGACCGACGTTGCCAGCGACTTGCAGGATAAAGGCCTGCAGGTCTATCTGGTGATCGACCGCGATGCGGCTTCGCGCCTCGGTGTCTCGGTGCAGAACATCACAGATGCGCTGTATGACGCCTTCGGTCAGCGGCAAATCTCGACCATTTACACCCAGGCTAGCCAGTACCGCGTGGTGCTGCAGGCGCAGGCCGGGGAGAAGATCGGCCCGGCGGCGCTGGATCAGATTCACGTCAAGACCACTGACGGTGCGCAGGTGCGCCTGTCGAGCCTGGCCCATGTCGAGGAGCGTCAGGCGCAACTGGCGATCACCCACATCGGTCAGTTCCCTGCGGTGATGATGTCGTTCAACCTCGCACCCGGCGTGGCGCTGGGGCATGCGGTGGACATCATCGAACAGGTGCAGCAGGACATCGGCATGCCGATTGGCGTGCAGACCCAGTTCCAGGGTGCGGCCGAAGCGTTTCAGGCCTCGCTGTCGAGCACCTTGCTGCTGATTCTGGCGGCGGTGGTGACCATGTACATCGTGCTCGGCGTGCTTTACGAAAGTTACATTCATCCGATCACCATTCTCTCGACCTTGCCGTCTGCGGCGGTCGGCGCCTTGCTCGCGTTGCTGCTCAGCGGCAATGACCTGGGGATGATCGCGATCATCGGCATCATCCTGCTGATCGGTATCGTCAAGAAGAACGCGATCATGATGATCGACTTCGCCCTCGACGCCGAACGCACCCAGGGCATGGCGCCGGAGCAGGCGATCTATCAGGCGGCGCTGCTGCGCTTCCGGCCGATTCTGATGACCACTCTGGCGGCGCTGTTCGGCGCCGTGCCGTTGATGCTCGCCACTGGTTCCGGGGCTGAGTTGCGTCAACCACTGGGTCTGGTGATGGTCGGCGGTCTGCTGGTGAGTCAGGTGCTGACCCTGTTCACCACGCCGGTGATCTATCTGTACTTCGACCGTCTCGGTCGGCGCTTTGGCAAGACCAATGCCGAAGAGGTATCGGTATGACTATCCGTACACATACCCCTTGTAGGAGTGAGCCTGCTCGCGATAGCGGTGTGTCTGTCCCTATCGATATTGAATGTGCCGACCTCATCGCGAGCAGGCTCACTCCTACAGGGGAGTACGGTGAAAGTAAGGATCTTGGTCAATGAACCTCTCCGGTCCTTTCATCAAGCGCCCGGTCGCGACCATGCTCCTGAGTCTGGCGATCATGCTGCTGGGCGGTGTCAGTTTCGGCCTGTTGCCGGTATCGCCGCTGCCGCAAATGGATTTCCCGGTGATCGTGGTCCAGGCCAGTCTGCCCGGCGCCAGTCCCGAGGTGATGGCGTCCACGGTGGCGACGCCGCTGGAGCGTTCGTTCGGGGCGATTGCCGGTGTCAACACCATGAGCAGCCGCTCCAGCCAGGGTTCGACCCGGGTCATTCTGCAATTCGACCTCGACCGTGATATCAACGGCGCGGCGCGGGAAGTGCAGGCGGCGATCAACGCTTCACGCAACCTGTTGCCGAGCGGGATGCGCAGCATGCCGACCTACAAGAAGGTCAACCCGTCGCAGGCACCGATCATGGTGCTGTCGCTGACCTCGGATGTGCTGGAAAAAGGCCAGCTCTACGACCTGGCCTCGACCATCCTCTCGCAGAGCCTGTCCCAGGTGCAGGGCGTAGGTGAAGTGCAGATCGGCGGCAGTTCGCTGCCGGCGGTGCGTATCGAACTTGAACCGCAGGCGCTGAACCAGTACGGCGTGGCGCTCGACGATGTGCGTAAGACCATCGCCGGGGCCAACGTGCGCCGGCCCAAGGGCTCGGTCGAAGACGGCGAGCGCCTGTGGCAGATCCAGGCCAACGACCAGTTGGAGAAAGCCAAGGATTACGAGTCGCTGATCATCCATTACAAGGACGGTGCGGCCCTGCGTCTGAAAGACGTGGCCAAAGTCAGCGACGGCGTCGAAGACCGTTACAACAGCGGTTTCTTCAACGATGACGCGGCGGTGCTGTTGGTGATCAACCGCCAGGCCGGTGCCAACATCATCGAGACGGTCAACGAGATCAAGGCGCAGTTGCCGGCGTTGCAAGCGGTGCTGCCGGCCAGCGTCAAACTGAACCTGGCGATGGACCGCTCGCCGGTGATCAAGGCCACGCTGCACGAAGCGGAAATGACCCTGCTGATCGCCGTGGCGCTGGTGATTCTGGTGGTGTTCCTGTTTCTCGGGAATTTCCGCGCCTCGCTGATTCCGACGCTGGCAGTGCCGGTGTCGCTGGTCGGCACCTTTGCGGTGATGTACCTCTATGGCTTCTCGCTGAACAACTTGTCGCTGATGGCGCTGATTCTGGCCACCGGACTGGTGGTGGACGATGCCATCGTGGTGCTGGAGAACATCTCCCGGCACATCGACGAAGGCGTCAAGCCGATGAAGGCTGCCTACCTCGGGGCCAAGGAAGTCGGTTTCACCTTGCTGTCGATGAACGTGTCGCTGGTGGCGGTGTTCCTGTCGATCCTGTTCATGGGCGGAATTGTCGAAAGCCTGTTCCGCGAGTTTTCCATCACCCTGGCAGCAGCCATCGTGGTCTCGCTGGTGGTCTCGCTGACCCTGACGCCAATGCTCTGCGCGCGCTGGCTCAAGCCGCACACGCCGGGCCAGGAAAACCGCCTGCAACGCTGGAGCCGCCGCGCCAACGACTGGATGGTCGGCAAATACGCGACCAGCCTCGATTGGGTGCTGCGCCACCGCCGTCTGACTTTGCTCAGCCTGATCATTACGGTCGGGGTCAACGTCGCGCTGTACGTGGTGGTGCCGAAGACCTTCATGCCGCAGCAGGACACCGGCCAGTTGATCGGTTTCGTCCGGGGTGACGACGGTCTGTCGTTCAGCGTGATGCAGCCGAAAATGGAAACCTTCCGCCGTGCCGTGCTCAAGGACGAAGCAGTGGAAAGCGTCGCCGGGTTCATCGGCGGCACCAACGGCACCAACAACGCGTTCATGCTGGTACGCCTGAAGCCGATCAAGGAGCGCAACCTGTCGGCGCAGAAAGTCATCGAACGCCTGCGCAAGGAAATGCCCAAGGTGCCCGGCGCCCAGTTGATGCTGATGGCGGATCAGGATCTGCAATTCGGCGGGGGTCGCGAGCAGACCACCTCGCAATACAGCTACATCCTGCAAAGCGGCGATCTGGGGGCGTTGCGCGAGTGGTACCCGAAAGTGGTGACTGCGCTGCGCGCACTGCCCGAGCTGACCGCCATTGATGCCCGCGAGGGGCGCGGCGCGCAGCAGGTGACGTTGATTGTCGACCGCGATCAGGCCAAGCGCCTCGGGGTCGACATGAACATGGTCACGGCGGTGCTGAACAACGCCTACAGCCAGCGGCAGATTTCGACGATCTACGACAGCCTCAACCAGTATCAGGTGGTGATGGAGGTCAATCCGAAATACGCGCAGGATCCGGTGACGCTCAATCAGGTGCAGGTGATTACCGCTGACGGTGCGCGGATTCCGTTGTCGACCATCGCCCATTACGAAAACAGCCTGGAAGACGACCGCGTCAGCCACGAAGGCCAGTTCGCCTCGGAAAGCATCGCGTTCGACATGGCTGAAGGCGTGACCGTGGAGCAGGGCAGTGCCGCGATCGAGCGGGCGATTGCCAAGGTCGGTCTGCCGGAAGACGTGATCGCGAAAATGGCCGGCACCGCCGATGCCTTTGCCGCGACGCAGAAGAGTCAGCCGTTCATGATCCTCGGTGCGCTGCTCGCGGTGTATCTGGTGCTCGGTGTGCTGTATGAAAGCTACATTCACCCGTTGACGATTCTCTCGACCTTGCCGTCGGCCGGGGTCGGTGCATTGCTGTCGATCTATGCGCTGGGCGGCGAGTTCAGCCTGATCTCCCTGCTCGGATTGTTCCTGCTGATCGGGGTGGTGAAGAAAAACGCGATCCTGATGATCGACCTGGCACTGCAACTGGAACGCCATCAGGGCCTGTCGCCGCTGGAGTCGATCCGCAGCGCCTGCCTGCAACGGCTGCGGCCGATTCTGATGACCACCCTGGCGGCGATCCTCGGCGCCTTGCCGTTGCTGCTTGGCCGGGCGGAGGGCGCGGAAATGCGCCAGCCATTGGGCCTGACCATCATCGGCGGCCTGATCTTCAGCCAGGTCCTGACCCTTTACACCACGCCTGTGGTTTACCTCTATCTCGACAAGCTGCGCCACCGCTTCAACAAGTGGCGCGGCGTGCGTACTGACGCCGCTCTGGAAACTCCGCTATGACTGACCGTTCGCTTCTCAATCTGGCCACTGCGCGCGGTTCGCGCCTGTTGAGCCTGTCGCTGTGCGTGGCGATGCTCAGTGCCTGCGCCGTCGGCCCGGACTATCAACGTCCGCAGACCGCCGAGGTCGCGCAATACAAAGAGGCCGAAGGCTGGCGTCAGGCTAATCCGAGCGACTCGCTGGCGCGCGGCGCCTGGTGGGAGTTGTACGGCGATCAGCAGCTCAATGGCCTGATCGAAAAACTCAACAGTTCCAACCAGACCGTCGCGCAATCCGAAGCTCAGTTCCGTCAGGCCCAGGCTTTGGTGCGCAGTGCCCGTGGGGCGTTTTATCCCAGTGTCGACTTGAGCGTGGGCAAGACCCGTTCCAGCCAGGGCACCGGCAGCAGCAGTTCGAGCCTGAGCAGTTCCGCCAGCGGCATTCGTGACACCTACAACGCGCAATTGGGTGTGAGTTGGGAGGCTGATATCTGGGGCAAATTGCGCCGAGGTCTGGAAGCCAACGAGGCCAGCGCCCAGGCGAGCTTCGCCGATCTGGCCGCGATGCGCCTGAGCCAGCAGTCGGAGCTGGTGCAGAATTACTTGCAACTGCGGGTCATCGACCAGCAGAAGCGCCTGCTCGAAGCCACCGTCGCGGCCTACGAAAAATCCCTGCAAATGACCCAGAACCAGTACCGCGCGGGGATATCCGGGCGCGATGCGGTGGCGCAGGCGCAGACCCAGTTGAAAACCACTCAGGCCGATCTGGTCGACCTGATCTGGCAGCGGGCGCAGTTTGAAAATGCCATCGCCGTGCTCACCGGGCAGGCGCCGGCCGAATTCAGCATCGCTGAAACCCAGAACATTCCGAATCTGCCGCAGATTCCCTTGAGTCTGCCTTCGCAACTGCTGGAGCGGCGTCCGGACATCGCTTCGGCGGAGCGCTCGGTAATCGCCGCCAATGCCAATATCGGCGTAGCCAAAGCCGCGTATTACCCCGACCTGACCCTGAGCATGAGCGGCGGCTACAGCAGCAGTACCTCGAAAAATCTGTTAACGCTGCCGAACCGTTTCTGGTCGGTCGGGCCGAAACTGGATTTGCCGATATTCGACGGTGGTATTCGTTCGGCCGAGGTTGACCGTACCGAGGCGGCGTACGACCAGACCGTCGCCAAGTATCGCCAGACCGTGCTCGACGGCTTCCGCGAAGTGGAAAACTATCTGGTGCAACTGAAGGTGTATGAAGACGAGGCGGCGGTGCGTCAGGAAGCACTGGATGCTGCACGCGACTCGCTGCGCCTGACCCAGAACCAGTACAAGGCCGGGTTGATTGCCTACATCGATGTGGTTGTGGTGCAAGCCACGGCGCTGAGCAACGAGCGGACTGTGCTGAACATTCTGCAGAGCCGCTTGATCGCCAGCGTGCAATTGATTGCGGCGCTGGGCGGTGGCTGGGACGGACAACTCGATGTCAGCGACAATCGCTGATCCGTGGGAGCGAGCCTGCTCGCGAAGCCGTCAGTTCGGTCGATATCTGCGATGAACGTGCTGGCTTTTTCGCGAGCAGGCTCGCTCCCACATCAATCGCGCTGATTGCCGGAATCCTGGGAACGAGGCCCGGGCCAGAGCCTCGCAAAACCATCAAACAAGCGTTTCATCGGCTTGATGGCAAAATGATTACTTTGTCAGTGCGTTCTTCTGCGCAATCAGTACAATCGCCGCATTTGCCCGGCCGAGAATGGACGCAGTACGGCGCGGGTGGTCGCGAGAATCTTCATGCTCATCGGTAGTTATTCCTTCACCCTGGTTTTCATTTCTTTGTGTGTGGCGATCCTCGCGTCCTACACCGCGCTCGATCTGACCGGGCGCATCGCCAGCGCCCGTGGGCGCGCAGTGCATTTCTGGACGGCCGGCGGTGCACTGGCGATGGGGGTCGGCGTCTGGTCGATGCACTTCATCGGCATGTTGGCCTTCAAGCTGCCGATCGACTTGGGCTACGACATTGCGATTACCGCGCTGTCGCTGCTGATTGCCGTGCTGTCCTGCGGGTTTGCCCTGTGGCTGGTCAGCCAGCCGAAACTGCCGATTTGGCAATTGGCCTTTGGCGCTTTGGTCATGGGCGCCGGCATCAGTGCAATGCATTACACCGGCATGGCCGCGCTGCGCATGACGCCTGGCATCGATTACGACCCGACCCTGTTCGGCGCCTCATTGCTGATCGCGGTCGGGGCCTCGGCGGCGGCGTTATGGATCGCCTTCCGCCTGCGCCAGCACTCGCCTTATGTGCGTCTGATTCGTGGTGGTGCGGCAGTGATCATGGGCATCGCGATTGTCGGCATGCACTACACCGGCATGGCCGCCGCGCAATTTCCTGACGGCAGTTTCTGCGGTGCAACGCTCGACGGCCTCAAGGGCAACGGCCTCGACAATCTGGTGCTGATCACCACGCTCGCGGTGCTGTCGATCGCCTTGCTCACTTCGATTCTCGATGCGCGCCTTGAAGCGCGTACCGCCGATCTGGCGCATTCGCTGACCCTGGCCAACCGTGAACTGACGCAACTGGCATTGCACGACACTCTGACCGGCCTGCCGAACCGCATGCTGCTGGACGACCGGATCAATCAGGCGATGAAGAAGGTCGAGGAGCAGGGCGGTTGTTTTGCGTTGATGTTTATCGATCTGGACGGTTTCAAACCGGTCAACGATGCCTTCGGCCACCACATGGGTGACCAGTTGCTGCGTGAAGTCGGGGTGCGCCTGCGCGAAGATCTGCGCAGTCAGGATACGCTCGCGCGAATTGGCGGCGACGAGTTCGTGCTGCTGGTGCGTCTGAGCGAACCCGACGATGCTCTGGGGCTGGCCGCGCGTCAGGTCGGGTTGCTCGGTCAGGCGTTCCGCGTGGCCGAGCACGACTTGCAGATTTCTGCCAGCGTCGGCATTGCCCTGTACCCGGGCAACGGCCTGAGCGCCCAGGAACTGCTGATGAATGCCGACGCGGCGATGTATCACGCCAAGGGCAGCGGCAAAAACGGTTACAGCTTCTTCGATGCTTCGATGAACAGCAACGCGCGCAAGCAGCTGCAGCTATTGCAAGATCTGCGCGCCGCGCTGGAACACAGTCAGTTCAGCCTGTATTTCCAGCCCAAATTCGACGCCATCAGTGGTCGTCCGGTCGGTGCCGAAGCGCTGCTGCGCTGGCAGCATCCGACCCAGGGCATGTTGCTGCCCGACAAATTTATCGATCTGGCAGAGAAGACCGGCCTGATCATCGCCATCGGTGAATGGGTGCTCAATGAAGCTTGCCGGCAGATGCGCGAATGGTACGTGCTCGGTTACACCGACTGGCGCATTGCGGTGAACCTCTCGGCCTTGCAGTTCTGCCACGCGGGGCTGGTGCAGAGCGTGGCCAAGGCGCTGGCGACCCACCACCTGCCGGCCAACAGCCTGACCCTGGAGATCACCGAAACCACGGCCATGAGCGACGCGGATGCGAGCATGAAGGTGTTGCAGGAGTTGTCCGACATGGGCGTCGACCTGTCGATCGACGACTTCGGCACCGGTTATTCGAGCCTGATGTACCTCAAGCGTTTGCCGGCCAACGAGCTGAAGATCGACCGCGGTTTTGTCCGCGATCTGGAGCATGACAGCGATGACGCGGCCATCGTCTCGGCGATCGTGGCGCTGGGCCAGGCACTCGGTTTGCGCATTGTTGCCGAGGGGGTGGAGACCGGCGTGCAGCAGGATTTCCTCACGCAGTTGGGCTGTGATTCGTTGCAGGGCTATCTGTTGGGCCATCCGATGCCGGCAGATACGTTTATGCAGAACATTACCCGTGGAGAGACTCAGGCGGCTGTCTGAATGTGGCGAGGGAGCTTGCTCCCGCTGGGGCGCGAAGCGGCCTCTTTTTCTATCGGTTGTACCGTGTCGGCAGGATTCACGACTGCTTCGCAGCCGAGCGGGAGCAAGCTCCCTCGCCACAAAAAACATCTCGGTCCCATGCAGGGTTTTGTCTTTAACAGAGCCCATGCAAAACCGCCCAATGGCGGTTATTCTTCAACCCGACTGTTACGTGTGCATTGGGGGGAAGGGCCAGCATGGATAAAGTCATGGTAATCACCGGTGGCGGGCGCGGAATCGGCGCCGCAACGGCGTTGTTGGCTGCCGGGCAGGGCTATCGGATCTGCATCAACTATCAGTCGGATGAGCAAGCCGCGCAAAGCGTGCTGGAGCAAGTGCGGGCGCTGGGGGCGCAAGCCATTGCGGTACGCGCCGATGTCAGCATCGAAGATGAAGTGATCGCGCTGTTTCAGCGGGTCGATACCGAGCTGGGGCGAGTCACTGCGCTGGTGAACAACGCCGGTACCGTCGGGCACAAGTCGCGAGTCGATGAAATGTCCGAATTCCGCATCCTCAAAATCATGAAGACCAACGTTCTGGCCCCGATCCTCTGTGCCAAGCACGCGATCCTGCGCATGTCGCCCAAACACGGCGGGCAGGGTGGCAGCATCGTCAACGTGTCGTCGGTCGCCGCTCGTCTGGGTTCACCCAACGAGTATGTCGACTACGCCGCGTCCAAAGGTGCGCTCGACACCTTCACCATCGGTCTGTCCAAGGAAGTGGCGGGCGAGGGGATTCGGGTCAACGCGGTGCGGCCGGGCTATATCTACACCGATTTCCACGCATTGAGCGGTGATCCGGATCGGGTCAGCAAACTTGAGTCGGCGATTCCGATGGCCCGTGGTGGGCGGCCGGATGAAGTGGCGGAGGCGATTATCTGGCTGCTTTCCGATAAGGCTTCGTATGCGACCGGGACGTTTGTTGATCTGGGGGGAGGGCGGTAGAGCCTGTAAAAGTGAGATGGAGTTGAAAGGGAAAAATCCGATTGTTGAGGCGGATTGAGTGAGGTGCGGAAGATCAAAGTTACATTCCGCACTCACTCTAATATGAAGTTGTTAATGCTGAACTACATGGATGTCATTAAATCCGACAAGTACCTGCTCAGATAAAATAGGTGCCGTATCCATCTGGATCCAAAGTTCCTTCAAGTCGCTCTCGTTGATTGGCAAGCGTGCCTGCACTTGATGCCATTTCCCATCCGAGGGAGGAAAGGGAATATGAACTCTCTGGTTACCTCCAATGGCGCGAAGCGTAAACTCTTTTATTTCAACCCCTTCTGGAGCGGACATTCTGAATGTGATCGTTATATCTTCCTTTTTGAAAAAGTCAGGGAACTTTTTCCTTAGGTCGAGATGGAAGGATTGTCCTTCAGTTGATCGCCTTAGTTTAACCCCTAAGGCCATTTTTCCTTTGTCGTCTACGACGTAGCCATTCTCGCCGGCCGTACTTAGCCATCTGTAGTGAAAATTCGTGTAGTCGTTTAGGTAGCTTTTTTCGCTCATTGGGAACTCCTTGGCATAAATTGCTCTAGATAATGTTAAGTTTATTGTCACTGGAGGTGAGCTTGGTAATAGCCGATCAACTTAACTTCATCTTCAGCCTATTTTGACCTGAGCGTTTTATCTACTGTCAGAAATACTAGGTTTTTCCTATTTTACCTACCGTCGGTCGGATTTTGAGCTAAAACGACCGCACAATCCGCCCCAACGTCTCCATCGCCTTCTCCGAATCCTCGGTCCACGGGCTGCCGTAATTCAGGCGAATGCAGTTCCTGAACCGCTGGGTCGGCGAGAAAATCGGCCCCGGCGCGATGCTGATCCCCTGCGCCAATGCCATCTGAAACAACTTCAAGGAATCCATCTGCGGTGGCAGTTCCAGCCACAGGAAGTAGCCGCCCGCCGGCTGGCTGACGCGGGTCTGCGCCGGGAAATAGCGGGCAATCGCTGCGAGCATCGCGCTTTGCTGTTCTTCCAGGGCGTAGCGCAGTTTGCGCAGATGGCGGTCGTAGCCGCCGTGTTGCAGGTAGTCGGCGATGGCCGCTTGCGCCGGCATTGAGGCACACAGCGAGGTCATCAGTTTCAGCCGTTCGATTTTCTGTGCGTAACGCCCGGCGGCGACCCAGCCGATGCGGTAGCCGGGGGCCAGGCTCTTGGCGAACGAACCGCAGTGCATCACCAGCCCTTCCGTGTCGAAGGCCTTGGCCGGTTTCGGTGCCTGCTGACCGTAATAGAGTTCGGCGTAGACGTCGTCCTCGATCAGCGGCACCTGATGCCGGCGCAGCAGTTCCACCAGTTCCTGTTTCTTCGCCTCGGGCATGGTCGCGCCCATCGGGTTCTGGAAACTGGTCATGCACCAGCAGGCCTTGATCGGATGGCGCTCCAGGGTCTGCGCGAGCACGCCGAGGTCGATACCGTCGCGCGGGTGCACGGGGATTTCCACGGCTTTGAGTTTCAAGCGCTCCAGCACTTGCAGGCTGGCGTAGAACGCCGGGGCTTCGATGGCTACCAGATCGCCCGGTTCGGTGACCGCTTGCAGGCACAGGTTCAGCGCTTCGAGGGCGCCGTTGGTGATCAGCAGTTCTTCCATCGGCAGCATCAGCCCGCCGACCATGTAGCGAAGGGCGATCTGCCGGCGCAATTGCGGATTGCCCGGCGACATGTCGGTGACCACCATGCGCGGGTCCATTTCCCGTGCGGCGCTGGCCAGCGAACGCGACAGGCGCTGCAATGGGAACAGGGTCGGGCTGGGGAACGCCGAGCCGAAGGGCACGGTGCTCGGGTCCTTGATCGATTCCAGCACCGAGAACACCAGTTCGCTGACGTCGACTTCGGTGGAGTCGTTGACGTGGCTGCTGATCACCGGCTCCGAGAACGGACTCGGTGCGTGAGTGTTGACGAAGTAACCGGAGCGCGGCCGCGCGCGGATCAGACCGCGACGTTCCAGCAGGTAATAGGCCTGGAACACCGTGGACGGGCTGACCCCGTAAGTCTGGCTGGCGTAGCGCACCGACGGCACCCGTTGCCCGGGGCCGAGCACGCCGGAGCGGATCAGTTCAGCGATGTCGTCGGCGAATTTTTCGTAGCGTTTCATCTTGGGTCCGGGTTGGGTTCATTCTGGAAGACCGCGGTGCCTTCATTCGCGAGCAGGCTCGCTCCCACACTGGATATCAGTGTCCACAAAACCCTGTGGGAGCGAGCCTGCTCGCGAATGGCCGCGCCGCAGTCTAAGGGATCAGCGATTCATCGGCGCCACAAACCTGCTTTTCGCCACGCTATAAATCTCGGGCTCGTCGCTGTCGGCGATCTTGAAGCTCAAGGTCTGCGAGCTGCTGGCCGGACGTTCGGTAGTCATCGCCACCGACACCGGCACATCGACAATCTCCCCCGGCGCCAGGCTCAGTTCGGTCTTGCCCTGCAACTGGAAGCCGTCGCCGTCCACCAGGCTCAGGTTGTAGTCCTGGCGCTGCTGGGTCTTGTTGATGACCTTGAGGGTGTAGATGTTTTCGATCTGGCCCTGACCGTTCTCGCGGAACAGCCCGCGATCCTTGGTCACGTCCAGCGAGACCATGGGCCTTTCGACCAAGGCCAGCGCCAGGGCGCCGATCATCACCAGCAGCACCGCGACATAACCGATCAGCCGTGGTCGCAGCAGATGGGTCTTGCCACCCTGCAATTCGCGTTCGGAACTGTAGCGGATCAGGCCGCGCGGGTAGCTCATTTTGTCCATGATCGAATCGCAGGCGTCGATGCACGCCGCGCAGCCGATGCATTCCATCTGCAGGCCGTCGCGGATGTCGATGCCGGTCGGGCAGACCTGCACGCACAACTGGCAATCGATGCAATCACCCAGGCCGGCTTCGGCGGGTTTCACGTCGCGTTTGCGCGGGCCACGGTTTTCGCCACGGGCGACGTCGTAGGAAATCGCCAGGGTGTCCTTGTCGAACATCACGCTCTGGAACCGCGCATACGGGCACATGTGCATGCACACCGCTTCGCGCAGCCAACCGGCGTTGATGTAAGTGGCGGCGGTGAAGAACAGCACCCAGAACAGACTGACCCCGCCGATCTGCAGGGTGAACAGCTCTTCGGCCAGCGGCCGGATCGGCGTGAAGTAGCCGACAAACGTCAGCCCGGTCATCACGCTGATCGCCAGCCACAGAGTGTGCTTGGCCGCGCGCCGCGCCAGTTTGTTCAGGCCCCAGGGCGCCGCTTGCAGTTTGATCCGCTGGTTGCGTTCGCCTTCGGTGACTTTTTCGCACCACATGAAGATCCACGTCCACGAACTCTGCGGGCAGGTATAGCCACACCAGACCCGGCCAGCGAACACGGTGATGGCGAACAGGCCGAACGCGGCGATGATCAGCAGCGCCGAGAGCAGGATGAAATCCTGTGGCCAGAAGGTCGCGCCGAAGATATGGAATTTGCTTTCGGCCAAGTCCCACAGCACGGCCTGACGACCGCCCCAGTTCAGCCACACGGTGCCGAAGAACAGCAGAAACAGAACGCCCGCGCCGCTGATGCGCAAGGTGCGGAACAGGCCGGTGAAACTGCGGGTGTGGATGTGATTGTCGGTGGAGCCGGCCTTCGCCTTCATCGGGCGACCAGGCACATTTTTTATGGTGGGGCTTGCTTCTACGGTTCGGACGGGGATTTGTTCGCTCATGGTCATTCGCTCATCAGCCTCCATCAGGCGGACGAACTATGAGCGCCGATCTGTTTGCATAACAGACTCAGCTATTTGAATAAAAAGCGTATCAGATGGCGTTTGGTACACATCCTGCGACAACTTGAAGCAGCCCGCAGGCGCAGGCGCAAACGCCTATCGCAGGCGTCTGCGCCGGATGTTGATCCGGGTCAGTCAAATCACCGAATCACTCTCGTCGGCCTTCAGGTGCTTGCGACCGTCTTTCGCGCCGGCGACGGTCAAGGCATCCGCCTCTGCTTCGGTGATGTAAACGCGCCGGCCTTCAATCTCAACGAACGACATGGCTTTTTCGCTATCGGTTTTGACTTCCAGCGTGTCGCAGATACGAATTTCTTCACCATTTTCGACGGTGAAAAAACACACTTTTGCTTCGGGATTGGATTCATCGATTCGAACGGGCATGAGGCTGTCCTTTTTTCATGAGTACCTGAAAGGTTAGGGCGCGCGCTTTGCCGATCGTTCTGCGCAACTGATTAATGGTCGCTGCTGTCCATCCACTAACGACCAATAAGAAAGGAGGGAGCGATGAACGCCTGGTGGCATGAAGTGTGGGTGACGCTGCAAGCGGAGTTCGCCGATGTCGGCGATGCCTCGCAACTGACGCGCATCACCGTGCGCCTGTTGATGGCGGCGGTGCTGGGCGGAATTCTCGGTTTCGAGCGGGAGCACAAGGGCAAGGCCGCCGGGGTGCGCACGCACATGTTGGTGGCGTTGGGGGCGGCGCTGTTTGTGCTGGTGCCGCAGACCTCAGGGGCCGAATCCGATGCGATGAGCCGGGTGTTGCAGGGAGTGATCGCCGGGATCGGCTTTCTCGGTGCCGGGACGATTTTGAAGAATCAGGAAGGTGACGAAGGGCACGTGAAAGGACTGACCACGGCAGCCGGGTTGTGGATGACGGCGGCGATCGGCGTGGCGGCCGGGTTGGGCAGGGAAGCGACGGCGCTGCTCAGCACTTTGTTGGCGTTGGGGATTTTCAGCGTGATGCCACGGGTGGTCAGGATGTTTGAGAAGGATGGGGAGAAAAACCAGCACCTGTAACCGATCGTTCCCATGATGGTGGGAACGATCGGCTGGGTGCTTAGACGATCACCGGTGGCATCGTCGTCGGCGGCTCTTCCTTCGGCGGTGGCGTGGTGCCTGGGGGTTCCTGCTCGGGGATCGGCTGTGGCTCGGTCTCGGGCAGGGTGGGTTTGTCGATGTTCGGATCAGGCGTTTCGGCCGGGATCGGGATGTTCATCTGTAGACCTCCGTGTGGCACATGGCGTGAGAAGTGCTTAAGTGGATTGACCACCGTGTGATGAATTCGATCCGCTTTTCTGTCCAGACAAATCCCTGTGAACTTTTCCCCGCGCCGGTCGCTCGGAACCTAAGTGAGTTCAAGTCGGGGCCGGTGCCTCATTGTGAACACTGTTCCGGCACAAGAGCGTCCTTGGGGCGTTAAGGAGAGATGCTCGATGTCTGCTGAAAAACCTTCAGAGCAGAGCTACAACCCTCACATGCCGCTGTCGCAGGCGTTGCTGCTGCCGCGCATCGTGATCGAAAACACCATGCCGACCCTCGATGGCGGGCAGTTTGCCGTGAAGTCGATTGTCGAGCGTGACGTGATCGTCACCAGCAAGGTCTTCGCCGACGGCCATGACAAGCTGGCGGTGCGCATCCGCTGGCGTGCGGAGGGCGAAGAGAGCTGGCACAGCGAGGTGATGAACGAGCTGGGCAATAACAGTTGGCAGGGGCAGTTTCGTCCGGACCGCCAGGGTCGCTATCTGTACTGCATCGAAGCGTGGATCGACCATTTCGCTAGTTTCCAGTACGAACTGGAGAAGAAGCACAACGCCGCCGTCCCGGTGTCGCTCGAACTGCAGGAAGGCCGCAGCATGGTGCAGCAGGCCGCCGAGCGCAGCGACGGTCAGCTCAGCGAGCAACTCGCCGCCTTGCATCATGAATTGTCCGGCCTGCTCGAAACCGAGCAGGTGGCGCTGTTTCTGCACTCGCGCAGTGCGCAATTGATGGCGCAGGCCGATCACCGTGCCTATCTGAGCCTGAGCGCCGAATTCCCGGTGGATGTCGAACGGGAACTGGCCGAGTTTGCCAGTTGGTACGAGCTGTTTCCGCGCTCGATTACTGACGATCCCAAGCGTCACGGTACATTCAACGACGTGCACTCGCGGCTGCCGATGATTCAGGACATGGGTTTCGACGTGTTGTACTTCACGCCAATTCACCCGATCGGCCGCGCCCACCGCAAGGGCCGCAACAATTCCCTGACCGCAGGTCCCGATGATCCGGGCAGTCCGTACGCGATCGGCAGCGAGGAGGGTGGCCATGAGGCGATTCACTCGCAGCTCGGCACCCGCGAAGACTTCCGCCGGTTGGTGGCCGCTGCCGCTGAGCATGGCCTGGAAATCGCCCTCGATTTCGCCATCCAGTGTTCGCAGGATCACCCGTGGCTCAAGCAGCATCCGGGCTGGTTCAACTGGCGCCCGGACGGCACGATCAAATACGCGGAAAACCCGCCGAAGAAATATCAGGACATCGTCAACGTCGACTTCTATGCGCCGGATGCGATCCCCAGCCTCTGGGTGGAACTGCGCGATATCGTCGTCGGCTGGGTCAACGAAGGTGTGAAGATCTTCCGTGTCGACAATCCGCACACCAAGCCGCTGCCGTTCTGGCAATGGCTGATCGCCGATGTGCGGGCGCTGCACCCGGAAGTGATCTTCCTCGCCGAAGCGTTCACCACACCGGCGATGATGGCGCGGCTGGGCAAGGTCGGTTACAGCCAGAGCTACACCTATTTCACCTGGCGTAACACCAAGTCGGAGCTAGCGACCTATTTCACCGAACTCAACGAGTCGCCGTGGCGTGAATGCTACCGGCCGAACTTCTTCGTCAACACGCCGGACATCAACCCGGCGTTCCTGCATGAATCAGGGCGGCCGGGGTTTCTGATCCGCGCGGCGCTGGCGACCATGGGCTCGGGCCTGTGGGGCATGTATTCCGGTTATGAGTTGTGCGAAGCGGCGCCGGTGCCGGGCAAGGAGGAATACCTCGATTCGGAGAAGTACGAGATCCGCGTCCGCGACTTCAATGCGCCGGGCAACATCATTGCCGAAATCGCCCAGCTCAACCGCATCCGCCGGCAGAACCCGGCGCTGCACACGCATCTGGGGTTGAAAATCTACAACGCGTGGAACGACAACATTCTGTATTTCGGCAAGCGCAGCTTTGACGGCAGCAATTTCATTCTGGTGGCGGTGAGCCTCGATCCGCACAACGTGCAGGAAGCCAATTTCGAGTTGCCGCTGTGGGAGATGGGCCTGCCCGACGACGCGACCACCCACGGTGAGGACTTGATGAACGGGCATCGCTGGGACTGGCATGGCAAGTATCAGTTCATGCGGATTGACCCGGCTTACCAGCCGTTCGGGATTTGGCGGATTACTGCCTGAACACCGATTCCCTGTGGGAGCGAGCCTGCTCGCGAAATGCGTTTTTGCAGGCGACATCTTTGCTGAATGTTAATCCGCAATCGCGAGCAGGCTCGCTCCCACAGGTTGCTCAGCGTTTTCGAGTCAGGTCATCGGCTCACGGTTTTTCCAGAATTGAACAGGAGTTTCACATGGCGAAGAAACCCAAGGCAGCCACCTTTATCAAAGACCCGCTCTGGTACAAGGATGCGGTGATCTATCAAGTTCACGTCAAATCGTTTTTCGACTCAAACAACGACGGGATCGGCGACTTTCCCGGCCTGATCGCCAAACTCGATTACATCGCCGAACTCGGCGTCAACACCATCTGGCTGCTGCCGTTCTACCCGTCGCCACGTCGCGATGACGGCTATGACATCGCCGAATACCGCGGCGTACACAGCGACTACGGGACCATGGCCGACGCCAAGCGCTTTATCGCCGAGGCGCACAAGCGGGGTTTGCGGGTGATCACCGAGTTGGTCATCAACCACACCTCGGATCAGCACCCGTGGTTCCAGCGGGCGCGCAAGGCCAAGCCCGGTTCGGCGGCGCGGGACTTCTATGTGTGGTCGGATGACGATCAGAAGTACGACGGCACGCGGATCATCTTCCTCGACACCGAGAAGTCCAACTGGACCTGGGACCCGGTCGCCGGTCAGTACTTCTGGCACCGTTTCTATTCGCACCAGCCCGACCTGAATTTCGACAATCCGCAAGTGATGAAAGCGGTGCTGTCGGTGATGCGTTACTGGCTGGACATGGGTATCGACGGCCTGCGCCTCGACGCGATTCCGTACCTGATCGAACGCGACGGCACCAACAACGAAAACCTGCCCGAGACCCATGATGTCCTCAAGCAGATCCGTGCCGAGATCGATGCCAATTACCCGGATCGCATGCTGCTGGCCGAGGCCAATCAATGGCCGGAAGACACCCAGCTGTACTTCGGCGATACCGATGCCGCAGGCGTCAATGGCGACGAATGCCACATGGCCTTCCACTTCCCGCTGATGCCGCGCATGTACATGGCGCTGGCTCAGGAAGATAGGTTCCCGATCACCGACATTCTGCGGCAAACCCCCGAGATTCCTGCCAACTGCCAGTGGGCAATCTTCCTGCGTAATCACGATGAGTTGACGCTGGAGATGGTCACCGACAAGGAGCGCGACTACCTGTGGAATTACTACGCCGCTGACCGCCGCGCGCGGATCAACCTTGGCATTCGTCGGCGTCTGGCACCGTTGATGGAGCGTGATCGTCGCCGCGTCGAGTTGCTCAACAGCCTGCTGCTGTCGATGCCCGGCACGCCGACGTTGTATTACGGCGATGAAATCGGCATGGGCGACAACATCTACCTCGGCGACCGCGACGGTGTGCGTACGCCGATGCAATGGTCGATCGACCGCAACGGCGGCTTCTCCCGCGCCGATCCGGCCAGTCTGGTGCTGCCGCCGATCATGGACCCGCAATACGGTTATCTGTCGGTCAACGTCGAAACCCAGGCCGGCGATCCGCATTCGCTGCTCAACTGGACGCGACGCATGCTCGCCGTGCGCAAGCAGTCCAAGGCGTTCGGGCGTGGCACGCTGAAGATGCTTTCGCCGAGCAACCGACGGATTCTGGCCTACACCCGCGAGTTCACCGACGCCGACGGCAAGCACGAAATAATTCTTTGCGTGGCCAACGTCTCGCGCAGCGCGCAGGCGGCGGAACTCGATCTGTCGGCCTACGTCGGCATGGTCCCGGTGGAGATGCTCGGCGGTAATGCGTTCCCGCCGATCGGCCAGTTGAATTTCCTCCTGACCCTGGCGCCGTATGGTTTCTACTGGTTCGCCTTGGCTGCGGAAAACCAGATGCCGAGCTGGCACGTGGAACCGGCGCAGAGCCTGCCGGACTTCACCACCCTGGTGCTGAAAAAACGCATGGAAGAACTGCTCGAAACGCCGACCCGCAACACGTTGGAGCAGAGCATCCTGCCGAGCTGGCTGCAGAACCGCCGCTGGTTCGCCGGCAAGGACGCAGCCATTGAGCAGGTCAATCTGGCCTATGGCGTGCGCTTCGGCGATGCGCAACATCCGGTGTTGCTCAGCGAGATCGAAGTCACCAGCGCCGGGCAGACCAGCCGCTATCAACTGCCGTTCGGCTTCATCGCCGAAGATCAGGTCGGCCCGGCGTTGCCGCAGCAACTGGCATTGTCGCGGGTTCGTCGCGGGCGTCAGGTGGGTCTGATCACTGACGCGTTCAGCCTCGAAACGTTTGTGCACGCGGTGCTGCAAGGCATGCAGAGCAACACCGTGCTCAACTCCGAACAGGGCGAGATTCGTTTTGCGCCGACCGCGCAACTGGACAAACTCGGCCTCGGTGCCGAATCCGAAGTGCGCTATCTGTCGGCCGAGCAATCGAACAGTTCGGTGGTGATCGGCAACAGTCTGGTGCTGAAGCTGATCCGCAAGGTCGCCTCGGGTGTTCACCCGGAACTGGAAATGAGCGCGTACCTGACCGAGGCCGGTTTCGCCAACATCTCGCCGCTGCTCGGCTCGGTGATCCGCCGCGATGGCGCGGGCGAAGACAACCTGCTGATGATCGCCCAAGGCTATCTGAGCAATCAGGGCGATGCCTGGGAATGGACGCAGAACAACCTCGAACGGGCGTTGCGTGATGAGCTGGCGGACGCGATGTCCGAGCAGGAGCAGCATTACAACGCCCTCGGCGAGCTTAAGGACTTTGCCGGCATGCTCGGCCAGCGTCTCGGCGAAATGCACCAAGTACTGGCGGCACCAAGCGACAACGCTGACTTCGCCCCGCAAACCACCAGTGCCAAGGACGCCCAAGCCACTGGCAAGGACGTTGCGGCGCAGGTCGAGCATGCGTTGAAGTTGCTCAAGCAGCATCAGAGTCATCTGAGCGCGGCGGATCAGAAAATGGTCGCGCGGCTGCTGGACAACAAAAAAGTCATCCTCGGCCATGTGCAGGAACTTGCGCAGAAAGCTGTGGGCGGCTTGCGGATCCGCGTGCATGGCGACCTGCACCTGGGGCAGGTGCTGGTGATCAAGGGCGATGCCTATCTGATCGATTTCGAGGGTGAACCGGCGCGGCCGCTGCACGAACGGCGTGGCAAACACAGTCCGTACAAGGACGTCAGCGGCGTGCTGCGTTCCTTCGATTACGCGGCGGCGATGACGATCAACGTGCACAACGTCGATCACAGTCCAGAGTCGGAAGCGGCCCGCCATCGCGTTGCCGAGCGCTATCTGCGTGAGGCGCGCGAGGCATTTGTTCAGGCATATCGCCAAGCGGCAGCTAGTCTTGATCATGCCTGGCAGGATCCTGCAGGTGCCGACGCTGCGCTTGCGCTGTTCGGCCTGGAGAAGGCGGCCTATGAAGTGGCCTATGAAGCCGAAAATCGCCCCACGTGGCTGCCCGTGCCGTTGCACGGTTTGTATGGGTTATTGACGGGGCTTAAACCCTTTTCCGATCTTGGTGGAGAGTAGTCATGAGTTTCTCGAACAAGGAACAGGGTCACGCTAAAGAAGCGTTATTGCCGGCGGCGCGGGACATCGACGCCCTGGTGCGCGCTGAACACCACGACCCGTTTTCCATTCTCGGCCCGCACGGTGATGGTGCCGATGGGCAGTTCATCCGCGCTTATCTGCCGGGTGCATTGAAAGTCGAAGTGCTGGACAAGGACAGCGGTGAAGAACGCGGCGAACTGCAAGCCACCGAAACGCCGGGATTGTTTGTCGGTCACTTCGATCAGGCGCGGCCGTATCTGCTGCGTACTCGTTGGGCCGGCGGCGAACAGGTCGCGGAAGATCCCTACAGCTTTGGCCAGTTGCTCGGCGAAATGGATTTGTATCTGTTCGCCGAAGGCAATCATCGCGACCTCAGCAGTTGCCTCGGCGCGCAACTGACCACGGTCGATGGCGTCGACGGTGTGCGTTTTGCCGTGTGGGCGCCGAATGCTCGCCGAGTGTCGGTGGTCGGTGATTTCAACGTGTGGGACGGTCGCCGCCATCCGATGCGCCTGCGCCATCCGTCCGGGGTCTGGGAGTTGTTCATTCCGCGCCTGCAAGCAGGGGAGTTGTACAAATACGAGATCCTCGGCGCTCACGGCATCCTGCCGCTGAAGGCCGACCCGATGGCCTTGGCCACCAGTCTGCCGCCGGACACCGCGTCGAAAGTCGCCGCGCCGCTGCAGATCAACTGGCAGGATCAGGACTGGATGAACGGCCGACGTGAACGGCAGAAGCATTCAGCGCCGCTGTCGATCTACGAATTGCATGCCGGCTCGTGGCAGTGCGAACTGGACGATCTGGGCGAAGTCGCTCGCCAGTACACCTGGCCCGAGCTGGCCGAACGACTGATTCCTTACGTCAAGGAACTGGGTTTCACCCACATCGAACTGATGCCGATCATGGAGCACCCGTTTGGCGGCTCATGGGGTTATCAGTTGCTCTCGCAATTCGCCCCGAGCGCCCGTTACGGCACGCCGGAGCAGTTCGGCGAGTTCGTCGACGCCTGTCACCGCGCCGATATCGGCGTGATCCTCGATTGGGTGCCGGCGCATTTCCCCACAGATACTCACGGTCTGGCGCAGTTCGACGGCACGGCGTTGTATGAATATGGCAACCCGCTGGAAGGCTTTCACCAAGATTGGGACACGCTGATCTACAACCTCGGGCGTACCGAAGTTCACGGCTACATGCTGGCGTCGGCGTTGCACTGGTTGAAGCATTTCCACATCGACGGTCTGCGCGTTGATGCGGTGGCCTCGATGCTTTATCGCGACTATTCGCGCAAGGCCGGCGAATGGGTACCGAACCGTCACGGCGGGCGCGAGAATCTCGAGGCGATCGATTTCCTCCGGCACTTGAATGACGTGGTCGAGCTGGAGGCCCCGGGGGCGCTGGTGATCGCCGAGGAATCCACCGCATGGCCGGGCGTCAGCCAGAGCACCCAGCAGGGTGGTCTCGGTTTCGCCTACAAATGGAACATGGGCTGGATGCACGACTCGCTGCACTACATCCAGCAGGATCCGGTGTACCGCGCGCACCATCACAACGAATTGAGTTTCGGTCTGGTCTACGCCTGGTCCGAGCGCTTCATCCTGCCGATCTCCCACGATGAAGTGGTGCACGGCAAGCACTCGCTGATCGACAAGATGCCCGGCGACCGCTGGCAGAAATTCGCCAACCTGCGCGCCTATCTGAGCTTCATGTGGACCCATCCGGGCAAGAAGCTGTTGTTCATGGGCTGCGAATTCGGCCAGTGGCGCGAGTGGAATCACGATCAGCAACTGGACTGGTACCTGCTGCAATACTCGGAACACAAAGGCGTGCAGAAACTGGTCGGCGACCTCAACCGTTTGTACCGCGAGGAGCCGGCGCTGCACGACCAGGATGATGCGCCGCAGGGTTTCCAGTGGTTGATCGGCGATGACGCGATCAACAGCGTGTACGCGTGGCTGCGCTGGAGCAAGGACGGAAAACCGGTGCTGGTGGTGGCCAACTTTACTCCGGTGCCGCGTCAGTCGTACCGGGTCGGCGTGCCGTTTGCCGGGCGCTGGGCGGAGTTGCTCAACAGTGATGCCGACACTTACGCCGGGTCCAACTATGGCAATGGCGGCGGGGCATTTACCGAAGAGGTGCCGAGCCATGGCCAGTCGTTGTCGCTGGAGCTGAATCTGCCACCGCTGGCGGTGTTGATTCTCAAGCCGGAGGGTTGATCCGCAACCGCGTCGCTGTCATCGCGAGCAGGCTCACTCCTACATTTGGAATGCGTCTCCCTGTAGGAGTGAGCCTGCTCGCGATGGCTTCAGCTCAGAGGCCATCGCCCCTCAAGCCGAAATCACCAACGCATCCGCACCCCCAGGCTGCCAATCAACCCGTTCAAGTCATTGTCATCCACGTCGCTGCTGTAATCGGCGCTGACATACAGGCTGACCGCCGGCGTCACTCGCGCCACCAACCCCAATCCCAACTCGACCGTTGATGACTTGCGACTGCTGCTGATCTTGTCGACCTGATCGAGAGTCACCGTGTTGCCGGTATACACCGTATGCCAGAGGTTGGTACGCACGTAGGGTTCCACCGGCAGACCGTTCACATCGTAACTGCCTTTGAGGCGGGCGCCGACGCGGCCGCTCCACGCCGACAGATCCGTTGAGGAAGCATTGCCGGAACCCGCGTACGGCGTGTCGAGGGTGATGCGCTGATTGATCAATTGCGCCTGGGGTTCAACCACCCAGTTGCCGCCCAGGCCGATCGGATACCCACCTTCGACCGAGAAGGTCATCGCACTGCCTTCGGTGGCCTGGCGCGCGCCTTGTTCGTTGCGACTGAAACCGCTGACCCGGCCACCGCTGGCCGACAGGTCGACATGCCAGCCCTGCGCGCCAGTCAGTCGGTAATAAGCACCGAGGCTCTGGCCTTGCAGGTTCAGGGTGTCGGTGGTCGGATCGGCGAGGGCGCGGCTGTTGATCAGGCCGGCGCTGTTGGCCTGGATCTGGTTGTATCCGCCAATCAGGCCGAGCGTCTGGGTGTGACCGCTGGCGCTTTGCACGGTGAGCACGGGCGGGCCTTTGAAGTCGCCGTTGCCGGGCGTGGCAAAACCTGGCGAAAGTACGTCGGTTTGCGCTTGCCGGGCGCTTTGTCCGTACAACCGGTCCCAGGCTGCTGGCGCCAGATCTTCGGTGATCAGGTCGGTGCCGCGCAAATCGGGACGTGGACTCAGGCGTTGTGGCTCGGGGGTGACAACGGTCGCCGGCAGGGTCAGACCGGGCATGTCCTGGTGATACCAGGGAGTGGTTTCATCCGCCGCAGGTCCGGCCTGCGCCTCCATGGATGAGCACAGCAGAATCGAACTCGATACTGTGCAAAACGTCACTTTGATCTCTTGTGGGGTGAATGAGCTTTTCATGGAGGTCTACCTTGCAAGCGCATGCGGGATCTCTTTTCTGGCGTCTCTCCTACCCCGAACGAGGGGCGACCGAATGGAGCGGGGCGAACCGCGGCGCTCGATTTCGCGAGTGCCGGAAGGGTCGCCCCGGTTAGTGATTCCGGGGGTAGTAAGGTAGAGATAAGAAGAGTGATGCCCATGCGTCAAGAAACTGCACGATGAGCGGTACAGCTAAATCAGGCGCTGCAAGCGTTTGTTTTTCTGCACATATCCAAGTCATTGTCTGTGCTTACAAATGCACTTCCACTGCCAGCGGCAAATGATCCGACAAGTGCGTCCACGGCTTGTTGCCGAGGATCTGCGGGTCGTGACTGCTGGCATTGCGCAGGTAGATGCGGTCAAGGCGCAGCAGTGGAAAACGCGCGGGGTAGGTCTTGGCCGGGCGGCCGTGGTGGCGTTCGAACGCTTCGTGCAGGTAATCGCGGCGGGCGAGGGCGGCATTGCCCTGCAGCTGCCAGTCATTGAAGTCGCCGGCAATGATGACCGGCGCATCGTCGGGCAATGATTCGAGCAACTGGCAAAGCAGCTGCAACTGCAATTGGCGGTGGCTTTCCAGCAGACTCAGGTGCACGCAGATCGCGTGGACTTCGGCGTGGCCCGGCACGTCCAGCACGCAGTGCAGCAGGCCTCTGCGCTCGGGGCCGGTGATCGACACGTCGAGGTTGCGGTATTCGCGGATCGGGTATTTCGACAGCAGGGCATTGCCATGGTGGCCATCGGGGTACACCGCGTTGCGCCCGTAGGCGAAATCGCTCCACATGCTGTCGGCGAGAAATTCGTATTGCGAGGTTTGCGGCCATTCCTGGTAGCGATTGGAGTGGCGCTCGTGTTCGCCCACCACCTCCTGCAGAAACACCAGATCAGCCGAGGTGCTGCGCACCGCTTCGCGCAGTTCCGGCAGGATGAAGCGCCGGTTGAGGGCGGTAAAACCCTTGTGAGTGTTGACCGTCAACACGCGCAGGCGATGGATGACGGGTGCGTCTACGGCGTGACGCTTGGGATCGCTGGACACGTTCACTCCTCTGAAAAAACGGCTTCCTGTTCATGCGACTGGTCTGGAAGCGGGCAGTTCCTTCCAGATGCCTCAGGCCGTAATACAAATCACCAGAGCCGTCAGGAAACCTGTGGGAGCGAGCCTGCTCGCGAAAGCGGCCTCCCGATCGACCAATCTCTGACTGAATGCACTCGGTCAAACTGTGGGAGCTGGCTTGCCAGCGATGACGGCTCACAAGCCGACCAACCTCCCAACTGAATGCACTCGTTCCAACTGTGGGAGCGAGCCTGCTCGCGAAAGCGGCCTGCCAGGCACCATCAAAACTACAGGAGCAATCCCGGTTCTCCACACACAATAAACGCACCCCCGCAACCACGTTTAAAGTACACGAATCGTTACGCCATAACGGCTACAACGCCTTGCGCCGTTACCTACGCGTACGCCAGAATCCGCCGGCTTACACGACCATACCCTGCGCTATATCGTTTCCCTGCCACTGCCCATCGGTGGTCGGGTTTAGTAGCCCGTATGGTTTTAGTAAGTGCATGAGTCCCATTGAGCCAGGCGTATCTATTGCCTGCACTTCGATGGTGGTTGTGCGCAGGGCGCTCTCGAGCGCGCCGGTCTTGCTAATTCCTCCGGTCTACTAACCTGTGCACAGCCGCCACCCTTCTTTTAGTAGAGAACGGTCGCGGCCCTCAATCAGGAATTAGATATTTATGTTCAAAGCCACACCCAACCCCCCAGACATCGACCCGATCCCGTACGACCCGGCCCTCGACCCGCAGAAGATAAAAGCGGCAACCGACCGCGCCATCAACTTCTACCTCAACCCCGGCGCCCTGAAGATCTCGATCCCTTCAACCTCGTCATGCAAGGCGAACAGAATCTTCCTCATCGACCCCACCGTGGACGAAGAAACCTTGCTCGTCGAAGCCTGCGAATCGTTAGCCGCCGCCAGCGACATGGCCCGCGACATCGGCGACACCGTCGACCACCCACAGCGCCGGGCCATGCTGATGCTGCATCAGGTGATCATGCTCAGTGAACTGATGGTCAACCGGGTACTGGACGGCCGCCGCGTGCCGAACTAACTGCCCGGTCCCCCTGTAGGAGCTGCCGAAGGCTGCGATCTTTTGATTTTGTTTTTTAAAAGCAACATCAAAAGATCGTCCGAACGCGGCCCGAACCTTCGGCAGCTCCTACAGGGAGTCATTCTTCCAAAGTACCTTGATCGGAGTTCCAGCTGATGTCCGAAACCCCACCCAATCCGCCGGCCACAGACTCGGTATCACCCTACGAATCCCTCAACTCCAGAAAACTCCACGAAGCCGCCGAACGCGCCCTCGACCATTACCTCGCACCCGCGCAAATCATGGCAACGCCGTACACCCCCAGCAGCATGTTCCTGGTCAACCCGCAAACCGACACCGAATCCCTGCTGGCCAACGCCTGCGAATCCCTGGCCTCGGCCACGGTGATGCTCGGTGACTTTGCCGGCACGCTGGATGGGCCGAGTCGCAATACAGCGCTGGGCATTGCGCAGGTAGTGATGCTGGGGGAGTTGGCGGTGAATCAGGCGCTGGATAATGTTGTGCCCAAGGAATAGCCGACAGCAGTAATGGCCTCATCGCGAGCAGGCTCACTCCTACAGTGGATCTGCGTTGGTCACAGGTTATGTGACCGGCAAAGATCCCTTGTAGGTGTGAGTTTGCTCGCGATTGTCATTAAATAAATCCAACCCTTATCTATGGTGGTACGCCAGCCCACCCAGTTCTGGGAGAATGGTATTGATGGGGTTTAGCAGGTAGTTGGGAAGGTATCGATTGGCCGTTTCTTCAAATTTGGCAAAGTCTAACGACAGCTTGAATTTTACGGCATAACCTAACGAGCTGTTTCTTAAGGCAAGAGATCCCGACACAAAGCCAACCTGCATGTCGCTCAGGCTTTTCCAAAAAAACACCCTACGAAAACGTATCTCTCGTAGGGTATCGGGGGAAGTAGATTTGCCTAGCGCACTGAGCTTCAGGATAAAGCAAGTGCAATACTATTCAAAAATCAAATACAGTTCATCGACGCCCTCCAAAACAGTAAATACCTCGACAAGCACTATCACCCCCGTAAAAACCTTATCATTCATTGATATTTTTACATGAAGCTACTCCAGATCAGCAGCCGTTAAACCACTTTCAAGCATAAAGCAAATTTATTTTGCGGTTGTGCATTAGGCCAGCAGTCCAAAAACGCTCTGAGCGCATTGTCGCCTAGCACTTGCATAGTTCCAGGCTGGGGGAAACTTGTGGTGCACGGGGCGCACACGTGGTAGCTAATATGGAAACCCATCGAGAACATGGAAAGAAAGAGATCAACGTCCACCGCGGAAGCATATCCAGGGGCAATAGGAGTTCCTCCTATGCTAGCAGCCCACTGTATTGAATCGGGGCCAAGTATTGGTTGTGGAGACTGGATGAGTCGGATTACATTCGACGCATTAACGATGAAAGACTTTCTTTGAGGCGGGCTTGAAGAGTCCGTTACGGTGATTGTCGCACTACCATTTCCTTCGCTTTCAACACTACCGCCTAGAACAGATGCAATTTGTGGTGCCGAGGAAGTGTATGTATATGGAGGTCTTCCTCCAGTTGCTATACGTTCGACTCTCGTATTGGGGGGGATGTAGCCCCCCCAACGCGTCAATTGAGGTACCACGCCTTGCTGCGAAATAATTCTCCCATTTAATGTAACTGTTGAAGTATCCAAGATTAACTCCGAAATCACTACCACGACCCTCGGCGGATTCGACACCTGCCCACTGCCGTACTTGGCAGTGGCGGTGAAACTATGGGTGTCGGCGCTCAGCCCCGTCACCGGGAACTCCCAGTCACCACTCTGTGGATCGATGTCGGCAATGCCTATCTCGATATTGCCATCCTTGATCAGGACTTTCTGACCTTTAGCCCCTTTCCCTTTAAGCTTGATAGAAGTGTCAACGGTCGTGGCGCCCGGGAGAATTTCTTCCCCTTTGGAGTTTTCCACCCGAGTGATAGTTGGCGCGGTAGGAGCGGTCACGACCACGACTCGCGGCCCCGATACAGCCCCACTGCCGTACTGGGCAGTGGCAGTAAAACTATGGGTGTCGGCGCTCAGCCCCGTCACCGGGAACTCCCAGTCACCACTCTGTGGATCGATGTCGGCAATGCCTATCTCGATATTGCCATCCTTGATCAGGACTTTCTGACCTTTAGCCCCTTTCCCTTTAAGCTTGATAGAAGTGTCAACGGTCGTGGCGCCCGGGAGAATTTCTTCCCCTTTGGAGTTTTCCACCCGAGTGATAGTTGGCGCGGTAGGAGCGGTCACGACCACGATCCGCGGAAGCGATACCTCCTCATTACCATACCGCGCAGTAGCGGTGAAACTATGGGTGTTGGCGCTCAGCCCCGTCACCGGGAACTCCCAGTCACCACTCTGTGGATCGACGTCGGCAATGCCTATCTCGATGTTGCCGTCTTTGATCAGGACTTTCTGACCTTTAGCTCCTTTCCCTTTAAGCTTGATAGAAGTGTCAACGGTCGTGGCGCCCGGGAGAATTTCTTCCCCTTTGGAGTCTTCCACACGGGTAATTTCTGGCCGCACATCCTCAAACGCTTTGATCGTGTAAGTACGCACTGGAAACTCCACCGCCTCACTCTCGACCGTGCTCTGACCAAGCGCCGCTTTAAACGCCAGTGCCAGGCCGCTGCCATCCTGCAGAGCGTTGAGCTCATCGGCTGGAAGCGGAGCAGTGAAGAACCGGTCAGCAATCCAGTCGGGGGTGGTGAAGGCCGTCGGTGCGCTCCAGATCTCGCGCAGGTAGGCGCTGCCGTCGGCTTTGATCCCGCGCAGGCGCAACCAGACGTATTGGTTGAGGGCGATCAGCGGCCAGTCACCCATGCGTACGGAAGCTTGGGTCAGGTTGCCGGTATGCAGTTCCGGGCCGGCGCCGTCGTTGTCGGCCTGCTCGATGGTGGGGCTGGCCAGCGCGCTCTGCGGCATTGCTTGCACCGTCAGGTCAAATACCCGGGACGGTGTTGGATGACCATCAATGATGACGACGTAGGAGACTTTTACCTGCTTACCCAGATTGAACGCCACCACGCTGTTGGGGATCGCAAACTCAAGCCCTTCGCTTACCGCACGCGGCACTGAGGTGTGCGACCCGCCGGCCGGCGTGCCGTCAGCGCCAGTCCAGGTGACGCTGATTGCATGGTTTGGCAGCAACGCGCTGTTGTCCGGCACCACGATGGTCAAGGTGTCCCTGACCAGCAGCGGGTTGAGTGCGCTGTCGCCGTTGTTCTCCTTGATCGTGGGTTGTTCCAGATCCAGATCTCCCCGGGTCACAACCGTGTAGGTACGCACGGAGAAGGCCACCGCCTCGCTCTCATCCGTGCTCTTGCCGAACGCGGCTTTGAACTCCATGGTCAGCGGGCTGCCATCCTTAAGGTTTCTCAAGCCTGCAAAGGCGATGCTTCGCTCGTAATAACCTTGATTGATCCATTGATCAGTGACGTATGAGCCTGGTGCCGTATGAATCTGCAGGTTGTAGTCGCTGCCATCCGCGTTCGTCCCTCTCAGACGCAGCCAGACATATTGGCCTGTGGCAATCAACGGCCAGACGCCCATGCGATAGGTGGCATTGCTGGTCAGATTCCCTACGTTGAACTCCGGGCCTTCGCCGTTGTTATCCGCGTCCTTGATGATCGGTTTGAGCAGTTCATTCTGCGGCATGCTCAACACAGTCAAATCAAAGACGAGGGACGGCAGCGGCTTGTCGTCGCGGATGACGACGTAGGACACCTTCACATCTTTGTTCAGGTTGAACGCGACCACACTATTCGGAATCGCAAACTCCCGGTTGCTGCCCAGCGGCCGAGGAACAGAGGTGTGCGAACCGCCTGCGGGCGTACCCTGTGCGCCAGTCCAGGTGACGATGATTTCATCAGTTGGCAGCAACGCGCTGTTGTCCGGCACCACGATGGTCAAGGTGTCCCTGACCAGCAGCGGGTTGAGTGCGCTGTCGCCGTTGTTCTCCTTGATCGAGGGGGCCAGCAGTTCCAGCGCGACGCCCACGGTGAACACCAATGGGTTCGAAAGGCTGGTCTCATCGGTGGCATGGCGCCAGAGCTGGTAGCGGACGGTGATCTTGCTGCCGCGGTTCGGTTCGATGTGTTGGGCGACGAAGGCGGCGTCCAGGTTGATGACCCAGTCTTGCTGGGCGGTTACGGCATTGAATGTGCGGGATCCGGGTTCCTCGCCGGAGATGTCGCCCACCCACTTCCAGGTGGCCACGTCGTTGGCTACCCATGGCTTCACCACAGGCCTGGGGATGGTCAGTTTACTGGTACCGCCGGGCAATGTGGCCGGGTCGAGGAAGCCGTTCTGCACCCCGAGGACAATGGGTGCGTCCAGCTCGAATTTCGGTTCACCCACATTGAGCAATTTCGTGTGCAGCGATTCCCGTCTGAGGATCTCGTCGCCCTCGGCTATCAGCAGGTCGTACCACCCCTTCAGGGTTCCGCCGTCAAGGAGCTTGAGGTTGTAGTCATCGACGGTGATGACAAAACCTTCGGGATTCTCGACTTCATCCTCCTCCGGAATGTGCCACTTCAACTCAGGCAGGAAGGTGCTGCCGTCCGGACGTTTACCCAACAGGAACAGCTCAATGCCCATGCCGTACTCGATGGCCGGATCGAACGGAATGCGGACGTTGATGGGTGTCGTCGTGGGATCGATGAAGTCTCCCTCGGCTTCCTCGATGATCGGTGCGGCCAGGCGGTGGGCAGCGCCTTTGAAATGTACAAACTGCCTTTTGGAGGGGGGAAGACTGCTGCCGTTGCGTACCAATTGATAAGAGAAAGTGACCTGGGTATTGACCAGTTTGCGCACGTCGGCAATGGACAGCTTGAACGCGTAGTTATGCGGGATATTGTCGACGGTCTGGGGCAGGGCGGTGACCCTGACCTCTTCGCCATCCACGGTGGTGCCGAGCATGGTCAAGTGAATGATGTCATTAAGCTCGAAGCCTGGCCGGGTGGCCGTGACTACGACCGTAATATCGTTGTTGCCCTGTTTATCGACGTCGAGTTCATTGTTGACAGCCTCCTGAACGATAGGCGCGCTCAGCCGGTCGATGCCGGTGGTGACGACGATGCGGGTTGCCTTGCACCAGTCTTCCGACTCATTGCCGACGATATCGCGCACCTTGAAGGTGACCGCCAGACCAGAGTCGTCGGTGTCACCGACGAGCTCAATGGTGGCTTTGGAGACCGTGATCAATATCGGGTTTGCCGCTGGATCGTCGATCTGCGCCTGGGTCACCGGTGTGGAATACTCAAAAAAGCCACCCCAACTGAGATGAATGACGTCGTCCTTCGCGATGTCAGGGTAAGGCAAGCCGCTGCCGGACGCGGACCTGATGACAATCGGCACTCCCGCTTCGGCAACGTCTTTGTCCACCCCGCCGTTGACGATTTCCGGGGGAATGTACATGTACAGGTTGGAGTGACCAGGGCCCGGGTCGATGTCCTGGCCACCGGGGAGTTCCAGTTTGACGAAGAGGTTGAGGGGCTTGTCCGGACGCTCTTCTTTTTGATTGGGCTGTTTGATTTCGTAGGTGAGTTCGTAAGAAGCGGTCTGCAGATGACGGGGAGCCACCCACAAGAGGGTCGGTTGCTTGAGCTCGGCCTCGTCAACGATGGGACGCCCGTCGACCTCACGGCCATTGAGCAGCAGCTTGACGGTGTCGCCGACAGCCTTGTTGGCCCAGACGGGGATCACGACCAGCAGGCCAAGGTCGGGAAAAGTGAACACCGCCGCCCGGTTGATTCCCCACTGGCCAGAAGGCAGGAGGCGCCCGAGCACTATCGGGTCCAGCAGTGAATGGGGGGCAGAGATTTTCATCCTGGGCTGAACGAGCATGGTCGGAACTCCGTGCGAACTGTCGGGAGACAAAGGGCAGGGAGTTATTCAGCGCTGAAGATGACGGCTCTGGCTACTGTCAGAAATTACAGGTAAGGACGTATTTGCGATGAACGGTCGTGAGCCCTGGCCACTTGCTCGCCGCCTATCAATGTGGGAGCAACTGTCTTACTACCACCGTTCGTCACCGCCACTCTGTGCCGTCTCGCAGCATGGCATTCAGTCTGATCAGCAGTATTCGCATACAGGCGATGAGCGCGACTTTCGCGCTCTTGCCCCGTTCTCTTAAGGATTCATAACGGGCCTTGAAGTCGGCCTGGCAACGGATAACGACCCAGCACGACATGTAAAGCGCACGTCTGACGCGCGCTCTCCCTCCGTAAATCTGACGTTTCCCGCTGTGATTTCCACTGTCGTCGTTGTAGGGGGCGATTCCCGCCAGTGCGGCGATCTCCCTGCGATCCAGCTCGCCGAGTTCGGGTAGATAAACCAGCAAGCTGGCGGTCGCCACAGTGCCGATGCCTTTGACAGAGATAAGCCGATCGGCTTTTTCCGCATCCAGCTCACGCATGCTTTGATCGATGGCTTTGCCGAGCTGCTTGATCTGGGTTTGCAGGTAGCGAATATGGTCCTTGATCGCCTCTACAACCGCAGGCAACTGGGCCTGCTGGAGTCGACGCTTGTTGTCGTCGCGCTGCTGGACGAAGTGCTCGCGTAATTGAATCAACTCGCGCAGGGCTTCACGCTCAGGCGAGATGGGCTTTTCGCGAGACGCATGCAGCGCTTCGGCAAAATCGGCGAGAACCGCCGCGTCGATGGGATCGGTTTTGGCGTTCTTGCCCATTGCTACGGCAAAGGCTCTGGCCCGGCGAGGATTGATCCTCAACACGCTGAAACTTGCCTGCTGCAATGCCGCCATGACCTTGCGTTCATAGCCGCCTGTGGCTTCCAGCAACACGCGGCCAACCGTGTACTGACCTAAACGCGCGACCAGCACATCAAAGCCTTCAACGGTATTGGGAACTTCAAAGCCGTCTTTCTGTGGTTGAACCCAGACGACCAGATTGGATTTGGAGATATCGATGCCGACCCAGGAAATCATGGCAAAACCCTCTTACACTCAGAAGTGAGAGTGCTCTGGCTTTGCCCACGCTTGTGATTCGAGTGGCGCTCGTCCAACTGTTCGGGCTTAGGGGCCAGAGTAGAAAGGTGGATGGCAGCTTTGCTCCCACTCGTGCTTCAAGCACCGCGGACTCACAGCTTGCCATCCACCCCTCTCACCCCAGAGTTTATCCCCTTACTCAGACACAAGCGGGCTTGCTCGCGAACAGGCCGGCACATTCAACATCACAGGTGTCTGAACCGACGCTTTCGCGAGCAAGCCCGCTCCCACAGGGGATGGGTGTTTCAGATGAAGACAATTTCGTAGGGCAGGCGCATCCGTTCCAGGATCACCGGCGGCAGCATCGGCGCGATGCCGATCGCCGGTTCGCCCTTGAGCTGGCTGGCATAGGCGTGGGTGGCGTGGCTTTTGCGCGCCACTGTCCAGGTGTCGAGGCGCAGTTTGCGTGCACGATCCCAGGGGATCAGGCTCTGCTCGCGCTCCGGCCAGTGCCAGGCCCAGACCGCCACGTCGTGATAGGTGGCTCCGGCTTGCGCTGCCGCTTTGGCGCTGGCACGTCCGACCGCTTCGTGGTCGTCGTTGCCGTCGTTGCGCCAGGTGCTGAACACCACGTCGCCGGGGCGCAGATAACGTGAGATGAAACTGCTGATTTCCGTCTCGCGCTCGAGCAGCGCGTTGTCGGTGAACCCGCCGCGCACCCATTTCAGACTGTGCATCGGCAGGCCGAGCCGACGCAGGGCTTCGACGCTCTCTTGCGGACGGAACACGCTCAGGCGTTTTTCCGACCACTGTCGCGAGCCGGGATGGCTGGCGCTGCCATCAGTGATCGACAGCAGTTGCAGCGGATGACCGAGGCTGGAGAGCAATTGCAGGAGCCCACCACAGGTCACCACTTCATCACCCGGATGCGGGGCGACGACGACGGCGCGAGCACCGGGGGGAACGAGGCTATGGGTGTTGATGACGGGAATGTTGTCCAACTGCGGGGAACTGTTCCAGATCTGTACCGGCGGCGGGTTTTCGTTGAGGAATAACGGTTTCATGGGTGCTACGTCCTTGTCGAGTCAGGCCCTCAATCGAATCTGCACCGTAGAAAGGCAGGTGCGCTCGACCCGTGAAGGCGAATGGATTGCTGTGCGACGCTCCGAACCCTGGATTGCCGCGCAGCAGAGTATTGCTCATGAAAACCGGTTCGTCGCGTCACAGATCAATCTGATCCGCTTTTTTTATGTCTAACTGTACCAATTTTCGCAGGTAGTCCCCGAATCCGCCCCGTGCACGGCTGTCCAGACGGGCGCTGGTATGCACTTGCGGGCGATGGCTCCAGGCGATGTCGGCACCGAGCAATTCCAGTTGCCGCACCAGTTGCACGTCCTCATCACAGGTCAAGGGGGCGAATCCCCCGGCCCAGCGATAAGCATCGGCACTGACCCCGAGATTGGCGCCGTGGATATGGCGATGCCCGTCCCGCGCCTGATAGTGGCTGTGATAGCGGATTTGCGCGCTTTCGTCGAACGTCGGATCCCAATGTTCAACGGTCACCGTGCCGCACACCGCGTCCGCACCCAGCCCCAACTGTGCCACCAGCCAGTCCTCGGCCACACGGCTGTCGGCGTCGGTGCAGGAGATCCAGCGCGCGCCACGTTCCAGCAACACCTGCGCGCCAGCGGCTCGTGCTTGGCCAACGTTACGCGCGTCGATGTGCAGGCTCAGTACCGGAAAGCCGCTGACGATCTGCGCCGAGCGATCGGTGCAGCTGTCGAGCACCACCAGCACTTCGACCGGCTCGCCGGCCAGCAGCCCGTGTTTACTGGCGCGCACGGCGGCCGTCAGGCACTGTTCCAGCAGATCTTCCTCGTTATGCGCGGGAATCAGAATGCCGATCATCGCAGGCCCTCCAGTGCGGCCACCGAGCGCGGCTCACGGCTCCAGACTTCAAGGATAAAGTCGGACTCCTGATGCAGCGCCAGACGCGGTAGCGGTAATTGCTCGTGAATCAGGTCATGTACCTGCCGCGCGTTGAGCGGGCAGCCATCGATGGGCGGGCGCCAGTGGCAAGCGAGCAATTGCCCGTCAGCCGTCAGGGATTCACTGATGCGGCGGATCACTTCTGTCAGATCCTGGGCATCGAGGTAGTAGCCGATTTCGCTAAATACAATCAGGTCGAATTTTTCCTCCGGCCAGTCACCGGGCAGGCGACTTTGGCGCACCTCGGCATGGTCAAACAGGCTCAACCGGGTACGCGCCAGATTCACCGCGGCACTGGCGGTGTCGCAACACAGCAAGCGGTCGCAGCGCTCGGCGAGTTCCGCACTGAGTTCGCCATTGGCGCAACCGGGTTCGAAGATCGCCCGATAATGCGCGCGGGGCAGGGCGGCGAGGGTGATCGCGCGTTTGCGCTGTTCATACCAGCGCTCGCGAAACGCCCAGGGATCATCGTTAGCGCTGAACAATCCGTCGAAGTAGCGATCATCGACACTCATAGGAACACCACTTCGAACGGTTGCAGCAGACGATCCAGCACGTACGGCGCCAATACCGGTTGCAGCCCGGCTTGCGGGTCGCCTTCCAGTTGGCTGGCGAACGCATGCACCGCATGGCGTTTGCGCGCCACTTGCTCGGCGGACAACAGAATCTTGCGTGCGCGCTGCCATGGCACCGAGGCGTCTTCGGGGGAGGCCCAATGCCAGGTCCATACCGGCAATTCGTGGCAAGTGGCGCCGACCCGCCGCGCGGCTTCGATACTGGCGCGGCCGGCGGCTTCGTGATCGCAGTGGCCGTCCTCGCACCAGGTGCTGAACACCACGTCGCCCGGGCGCAGGTGGCGTTCGATGAACGCGACCAGCGACGGCTCATCCGCGGCGACCTGACTATCACTGAACCCTCCGCGCAGCCATTTCATCCGGTGCAGCGGCACGCCGAGTCGGCGCAGGGCTTCGGCCGATTCCTGCGGCCGTACCACGCTCAGGCGTTCGACTGACCAGCGCTCGGAGCCGGGATGACTGGCGCTGCCATCGGTGACCGAGATCAGTTGCAACTGACGCCCGGCGGCGGCCAGCAACTGCAACATTCCGCCGCAACCGAGCACTTCGTCGTCCGGGTGCGGGGCGACGATCACCGCCCGCGCGCCCGGTGGCACCAGACTGAGGACATCGACGCTGTCCAGTGCCGCCAGGTGCCGCGAATGTTGCCATTGCAGCAGTGAAGTGCCTTGGTGGCCGATGATCGGATCGGGTTTATTGGCGACATTCATAGCGTCCAGGCCTCCTCGGGGTGTTCAGCCAGCGCTTGGCCAAGGGCCGCCAGATCACGCTCGGCATGGCTCTGGCGCAGGAACACCGGCAGATCAGCGATCAGCCGGGCGAAGTGCCGGTCCTTGCAGAACGACCCGGCACCCAGCGCCCGTCCGGTCTCGCGCATCACTTGCTCAGCCGATTGCTCGACCACGGCGCGGGCGCGCCGGGCCAACAGTTCGGCATCGGCTTCGGGATGCGCATCAATGTGCAAGGTACTGAAGCGCAGCACATTGGCTGCCGCATACAACGCCGTATCGACTGCGCCGAGATGGGCGAGGGCGTGCGGCTCCTGACGTTGCGCGCAGTGTTGCCGTAGCGCCTCGGCGATCTGCCGCGCCGCGCCGTACCAGCACGCCGCGATGCCGATCCCGCCTTGCCAGAACCCCGGACGATTCAGGTAGTCGCCGGGTTCGCCGATGGCCTGGGCTTCAGCGCCGTCGAACAACACTTCGACGCTGCCTGTGGCGCCCATGCCGACCGCCTGCCAGCCCTGATCGGTGATGGTCACGCCCGGTTGATCCAGCGCTACTGCCACCAGTTGCTGACGGTCCTCGGCGTCCCACGCGGTGAGCAGCGCATGGCTGAGCACCGCCGCCCCGGAGCACCAGGCCTTGCGCCCGTCGAGGCGCACCATGTGCCCGGCCGGTCGCACCTGCACCCGAGCCTGCGGTGGTTCAGCCGCCCACATGCCCCAAGTGCTGCCCGGTGTGGGCGAACCACCGAGCTGTTCGATGATCGCCAATGCGTCGGTGTGGCCTTCGTAGAGTTTGCACAAGCCCAGATCATGTCCGCCGACTTCAGCCAGACGCTGAAAACGCTCCAGCGTGCGGCCGCTGCCCGGTAACGGCAACTGATCCAGACCGGCCTCGACCAGCGCCCGCAGGCAATGGCCGAGTGCGGCGGTGTCGTGATAGTCCGGCGGGCGGCGCGCCAGATAACTGTGCAGGTCCATATCAGTCTTCTTCTTCGCGTTGCAGTTCGAATAGCAGCAACGAACGCCCGGTGACCGAATACTCATGGCCGAACTCGAAGCGTTCCTGACCGCGAATCGACGGCTGATTGGTATCTATCATGCAGGTCCAGAAACTGCCTTCCGGCACCTCCGGCAGGCTGAAGTTGACGATGTCGTGATGGGCGTTGACCACCAGCAGCAACGTCGCATCGGCACCTTTGCGGCGGATCCCGGTTTCCTGCGCGCGACCGTCAAGGAGCATGCCCAGGCAGCGGTTGTGCGCGTCATGCCAGTGCTCGGTGGTCATCTCGGTGCCGTCCGGCGCGAGCCAGGTGACGTCCTTGACGCCAATGTCCTCGTTGTATTCGCCGACCAGGAAGCGCCCGCGACGCAGGATCGGATAAACCATACGCAGCTTGATCAGGCGTTTGACGAATTTGAGCAGCGCCTTGCCGTCCTCGCTCAAGTCCCAGTTGACCCAGCCGATCTCGCTGTCCTGGCAATAGGCGTTGTTGTTGCCGTCCTGCGTGCGGGCGAATTCGTCACCGGCAACGATCATCGGCGTGCCCTGCGACAGCAGCAGCGTGGCGAAGAAGTTGCGCATCTGCCGGTGGCGCAGCGCATTGATCTCCGGGTCGTCGGTCGGGCCTTCGACGCCGTGGTTCCACGACAGGTTATTGTTGCTGCCGTCCTGGTTGTTCTCGTCGTTGGCTTCGTTGTGCTTGTCGTTGTACGACACCAGATCGTTGAGGGTGAAACCGTCATGCGCGGTGATGAAGTTCACCGACGAGTACGGCCGCCGCCCGCGCTGGTTGAACATCTCGCCGGACGCGGTCATGCGGCTGGCGAAGTCAGCGACCTGGCCGTCGTCGCCTTTCCAGAACGCGCGCACGGTGTCGCGGAATTTGTCGTTCCACTCGACCCAGCCCGGCGGGAAGTGGCCGACCTGATAGCCACCGGGGCCGCAGTCCCACGGCTCGGCGATCATTTTCACCTGACGCAGCACCGGGTCCTGACGGCAGGCGACGAGGAAGCTGTGACGCTCGTCGAAACCGTCGTGATAGCGCCCGAGAATCGTTGCCAGGTCGAAGCGGAAGCCGTCGACATGCATCTCGCTGGCCCAGTAGCGCAGCGAGTCGGTGACCATTTGCAGCACGCACGGGTGACTGAGGTCGAGGGTGTTGCCGGTGCCGGAGTCGTTGATGTAATAGCGCTTGTCGTCCGGCATCAGGCGATAGTAGGAGGCGTTGTCGATGCCGCGCATCGACAGGGTCGGGCCTTGCTCGTTGCCCTCGGCGGTGTGGTTGTAGACCACGTCGAGGATCACTTCCAGATTGGCCTCGTGCAGGTGCGCGACCATCTCCTTGAACTCGGCGATCTTGCCGCTGGCCAGGTAGCGCGGGTCTGGGGCGAAGAAGGCGATGCTGTTGTAGCCCCAGTAGTTGGTCATGCCCTTGTGCAGCAAATGCTGGTCGTTGACGAAGGCATGGATCGGCAGCAATTCCACGCTCGACACGCCGAGTTTGCGGATGTGTTCGAGCACGTCGTCGACCATCAGACCGGCAAAGGTACCGCGCACGTTCTCCGGCACCGAAGGGTGACGCATGCTGATGCCGCGTACGTGGGTTTCATAGATGATGGTTTTGTCCCACGGCACGCTGACGCGGTGGTCGTTGCCCCAGGTATGCGCCGGGTCGATGACCTTGCACTTGGGCACAAACGGCGCGCTGTCGCGTTCATCGAAACTGAGGTCGGCGTCGGGGTGGCCGATGGTGTAGCCGAACAGCGCCTCGGACCATTTCAACTCGCCGACCAGTTGTTTGGCGTACGGGTCGATCAACAGTTTGTTGTGGTTGAAGCGATGGCCGTTCGCCGGGTCATACGGGCCATACACGCGGTAGCCGTAGATCAGCCCGGGATGGGCATCGGGCAGATAGCCGTGATAGATCTCATCGGTGTATTCCGGCAGTTCGATGCGCTCGAGTTCGACTTCGCCGGCATCGTCGAAAATGCACAGTTCAACCTTGGTGGCATTGGCGGAAAACAGTGCAAAGTTAACCCCCAGACCATCCCAGGTCGCACCGAGCGGGAAGGGCAGGCCTTCACGGATTCTCGAAGGTTCAGCGTGCGCTGCGGGCTCGGCATTCTTTGGACGGGTCATGATTGCTCCTGCAAATCGGGGAAATTCTCGGCTGATACAAAACCTTGTAGGAGTGAGCCTGCTCGCGATAGCGGTCTGACATTCAATCGCGATTTCGCCTGATACATCGCTATCGCGAGCAGGCTCACTCCTACAGGAAGGTTGTATGTTTCTTGAGGACGAGTGAGTCCTCGGTGGCGAGCGAACCCGCCACACGATCATTCAGTTCAATAATCCGGGTGTGTCAGTTGGCCGGGGGCTTGCGTGGGGCGCGCGGCTTTTTCTCGGCGGCTTTTTCGCCCGGTGGAATCACTTTGGCGGCGCTGGAAGGCTTGGCTTTGGCGTCGGCAGGCGCCTTGGGCTTGGCCGCCGGGGTCTTGCTTTCGGTGGCTTTGCCGGTCGCAGTCTTGCCGGCAGTTTTGCTGCCCGCAGCCTTTGGCGACTTCTTCGGCGCGAGGGCCTCGGCATCGGCCAGTTTGCGCGCCATCTCCCAATGACGCGCTTCATGACCTTCAGGTTTGCCCTCCGATTCCCAGATCTGATAGGCAAACTCGCGGATGCGTTTATCGTCGGTACTCATCGCAATGCTCCTGAACTGAACTCGTCGTTACGTAAAGAGTTGGGTAAACAGATTGACCGGGAAATCCCCCAGCGCGGCGCTGACGTTCAGCTCCCTGTTTTTTGTGACTGCGCTGCTGTGAAAAAGTCCCTTCAGGTTTGTGTCAGAGGCGGCGAACGGTAAAACCACCCGTGTATCGCCCCAGCGCAGCGCATCCACCTGTGGCACGGCACTGTTTTCCAGCAACGTCGCGCAGCGGATCGGCACGATCACGATGGCGTAGCGGCCCTCGTGCTCACGGGCGAATGCGAGCACGTTGTGCGCCTGCTCGCCCAGCACCTCCAAGGCCTGATACGTGCCCCGGCGAAACAGCTCGGCGTGTTCGGCGCGCAGGTTCAACACCTCGGCGATCAACGCTTGCTTGATGCGCCCGTCACGCCAGTTCGCCAGCAGCTCCGGGAGCGGCGCGTGTCCGTCCAGAGCTTGCGCGCGCGCGGCGTAATCCACCGGCCGGCGGTTGTCCGGATCGACCAGGCTAAAGTCCCAGAACTCGTTGCCTTGATACAGATCCGGTACCCCCGGCACGGTCATGCGCAGCAAGGTTTGCGCCAGACTGTTGAGGGAGCCGGCCGCCGCGATGCTGTTGACGGTCTTGCTCAGCGCGGCGCGCAGCAGCTCGCCCTCGTCACCGGTGAGCAGGCGCTGGGTAAACGTCTGTGCAGCGTTTTCGTAGGTTTCATTCGGCGCGCTCCAGCTGCTTTGCAGCTTGGCTTCGCGCAGGGCTTTCTGTTGCCACTGCCAGATGCGCTCGGCGTAGTTGCTGAAACCCGCCTGATCGTCATCACGCAATTGCAGCGGCCAACTGCCGAGCAACGCCTGATACAGGATCAGCTCATCGCCGGACGACGGCACTTGATCATCGTCGCGCAGCGGCCGGGCGAGGGCGCGCCACAACTCGACCTGTTCGGCATACCAGTGGCTGCGTTCGCTGAGCACCGCCAGTCGTGCACGGGTGTCTTCGCCACGTTTGTGGTCGTGGGTCGCAGTCGCCAGCAAATTGTCGGGAAACGCATCCAGGCGTTGCTGATTGACCGCATGGAAGTCGCTGACCGGTGCGCTGAACTGCTCGGTGTTGTAGCCGACGTCGTTGCGCGACAGCAGCACCGCCGAGCGATACAACGCGGTGTCTTCCACGGCTTTGGCCGCTGCCGGCGACGTCAGTTGCTGGAAGCGTACGCAAGCGTGCTTGAGGATCTTGCGCGAGCGCCCGCGCGGCTTTTGCCGCCAGGGCGTGCCACCGAGCCAGGCCGCGACGCAGTCGAGCACCGGCCAGTCGCCTTCGCCCAGCGTTTGCCGCGCGCCGTCCATGGCCTGCTGGAAGAACTGTTCATCCTGAGCCGCGCGACCCAGCGCATTGATGTAAGTGCGATACACCGGGAAATGCACGATCAGCGCCTGCAACACTCGGCGGATCGCACCGAGAGTCAGGTCGCGGGTCATCAGGTCATCCCGGGCCACTTGCAGCAGCGCCTGGGCGACGCTTTCGAAGTCACTGGCCAGCGAGCCGTTGAGGATCTGCTGGCGTGCCAGTTGCGCTTCTTCGATGAACGCCGCCGGACGCTCGGTGCGTCGCTGCCAGAGGTCGCCGAGTACATGTTCGCCATCGGGGTCGTGTTGCAGCAACGACAGCTGATTCATGAACTCGTAACCGGTGCTGCCATCCACCGCCCAATCGGTGCGCAGGGTTTCGCCTTCGCCGAGTATCTTCTCGACGTAGATCGGCAAGTGCCGACCCGGCGCAAGCAAATCGAGGCGCCGGCGCAATTTGCGGCAGTAACCGCGCGGGTCGGCGAGACCGTCGATGTGGTCGATACGCAAACCGTCGACCAGGCCTTCGCTAATCAACTGAAAGATCTTGCCGTGGGTCGCTTCGAACACGGCCGGGCGCTCGACGCGCAGGCCGCCGAGTTCGTTGATGTCGAAGAAGCGCCGCCAGTTGATGTCGTCCGCGGCGGTGCGCCAACTGGCAAGACGGTAGCTCTGGCGTTCGAGCAACTGGTGCAGCTTGTCGAAGCCTTCTGCAGTCGTGGAGTCGTAATGCGCGAGACTTTCCTCGATCGCGGCGAGAATTTGCGGATCGCTTGCCAGCTCTTTCAGTTCAGCCTTGAGCGGCATCGCCAGCGCATGGGCGTCGGTCTGGTAGCTCAGGGCGCTGAAACGATCGGCCAGGGATTTCAGCGCTTCGACCGGTTTAAGCAACTCGCCGTAGTCATTCGGGCAGATCGGAAAGTGATGCTCGTAATGCTCGACGTGGAAGCGACCTTGCTGCGCATCGAAATGCAGTTTCAGCGTGCCTTCCTGCAGCGCGCCACCGTAGTCGCTGCCGAGAAACGGCAACAGCAACTGGCCTTCCATCAACGGGTCCGGTGAGTGCCACTGGATGTCGAAGAACTCGCCGTACGGACTCAGGCGGCCCCATTCCAGCAGATCGAGCCACCACGGGTTGTCACCGCCGCCGACCGCCATGTGATTGGAGACGATGTCGAGGATCAGGCCCATGCCGTGTTCGCGCAGGGTGCTGACCAGACGCCGCAGCGCCGGTTCGCCGCCGAGTTCCGGATTGACCTGGGTCGGGTCGACCACGTCGTAGCCGTGCATCGAACCGGCGCGGGCCGCGAGCAGCGGTGAGGCATAGATGTGGCTGATGCCGAGGCGGGCAAAGTACGGCACCAGCGGCACCGCCTGTTCCAGAGTGAAACCCTTGTGAAATTGCAGGCGCAGGGTGGCGCGCAGGGGTTGGATGAGGGTCTGGTTCATTGGTCGCGCTCGGCAGCTTGCAGGCGGGCGCAGGCCAGCAGTTCCAGACGGCGCGCGGCATCGGCGCCATCAAGCAAGGCTTCGCTGTTGCCGGGCAGGCGTCGCGACCAGTTCGGGTGGCTGTCGATGGTGCCCGGCAGGTTGGCCTGCTCGTCGATGCCCAGCGCATCTTCCAGCGGCAGCAACACCAGCGGTGCGCGGGTATGACCGAGGAAACGCACGCTGGCATCGACCACTTGATCGGCTTCGTGGGATTCTTCGCGGAAGTTTTGCGGGTCTTGGCTCAAGGCCCCGCGCAGGCCTTCGCGCTCGCGCTGGCGATGGCGGCGCCATTCGATTTCACCGTTGGCGTCGACAAATTCCAGACGCGCATTCCAGTCGATATCGCGGCCATGCCACCAACCGTTGAGCGTCGGCAGATCGTGGGTGCTGGTGGTCGCCAGCGCGTTGTCCGGCCAGTCGAGGATCGGTTTGAAATACGTGTTGTCCTGTTCGAACAGCAGCACGCGCATGCCAAGAATCGCCCGCGCACTGAGTTTTTCCCGCAGACCGTCGGGCACGGTGCCGAGGTCTTCGCCGAGGACGATCGCCTGATGCCGATGGGACTCAAGGGTCAACAGGCGCAGCAGATCGTCAAACGGGTAATACAGATAAGCGCCATCGGCCGGGGCCGCGCCGTTGGGGATCACCCACAGGCGTTGCAGGCCCATCACATGGTCGATGCGCAGCCCGCCAGCGTGGGCGAAGTTGGCGCGCAGCATGTCGATGAACGCACGAAAGCCGTTGCGGATCAGACCTTCGGGGGAAAACGCGGAAATCCCCCAGCCTTGACCGGAGCGATTGAGAATGTCTGGCGGCGCACCCACGGTGAGCGAGGCGAGCAGTTCGTCCTGAAAGCTCCAGGCCTGGCTGCCGGCGCCGTCGGCACCGACCGCAAGGTCAGCGATCAGGCCGATGCCCATGCCGGCGCTGCGCGCAGCCGTTTGCGCGCGCTCCAGGCAGCGGTGGATCAACCACTGGCAAAAGGCGAAGTAACTGATGCGTTCGGCGTATTCCTCGGCAAAGGCTTCGAGGGCGGCGCCGCGCGGTTCATGCCAGTGTGCCGGCCATTCGCGCCAGTCGAGGCTTTCGCCACGGGCGGCGCGCATTTCCTGAATGGCTTCGAAACGGCAGTGGTTTTCCAGGGCTTCGCCACCGGCATGGCGGAAACTGGCGAAGTCCGGATACAACGGGTGCTCGCCCGCGACGAAGCCGTCGTACAAGGCTTGCAGCAATTTCTGTTTGGCGTCGGCGGCCGCCGGCCAGTCGATCAGCTTCAAGTCCTCCAGTTGCCGAAATTGCTCGGCCAGACCGCTGGCGTCGATCGCATCACGCAGGGCGCGTTCGCCAAGGATGGCGCCCGGTGCGGCATACAAGGCGTTGAGAAACAGGCGGCTGGACGGCGAATACGGGCTGTAGCGCCCGGTGTCGGCGCTGAACATCGCATGCAGCGGACTGATTGCCAGCGCATCGGCACCGCGCTCGCCAGCCACCCGCACCAGTTCTTCCAGCGCCTGAGTGTCACCAAAACCGCCATCGCCGGGGCGGCGCAGACTGTACAGTTGCGCGCTTAATCCCCAGACGCGAGGGATCGGGTTGTCTACCGCATCGCCGACGCTGAAGCAGCGTTCGGGGGCCACGGCCAGGGTGAAATATTGATCGGCGATGTGCACCTGTTGATAGCCGACCGGGATCAACCCTGGCAGCCTGGCTTCGGTATCGAGCTTGAGGTTAAGACGTGAACCGTCTTCAAGGTGGATTTCGCAAGGCGTTTCAGGCTCGAAATAGCGGGCCAGATCAACGCTGACCCCGACATCTGCGGTCAACAGCGGCGGCAGGTGGCGATCCTGTTGCACCTGTTGCAGTTGCAGCAGGCTGGCGTCGATTTCCTGCGCGGTATTGGCCGGATGACCCAGGCCGGTGAGAACATTGCGCAGCACCGCCGGGGCGACTTTCTGCGGGCGGCCGTTGGCGTCGATCCAGTCGACGGCGAGGCCGGCGCGGCTTGCGAGTATTTCCAGTTGCGCATCGCTCATAGGCGCTCTCCATCCAGAGGTTGCAAGGGGGTTGCGGCCGTGAGGCTGACAAGCGCGCAATACGCGGGCAGTACGCCCGGTTCCGACAGGGCAACGGCGGGCGGCTGTTGAAACAGCCACACGGCGTCGGTCTGTGCAGGGTTGACCACTGGCGTATCGCTGAGGTTCAGGTCAATTCGCAGCTCACTGCCATCGCCCAGGCGCCAGCGTGCACTGACCGCACCGAAGCCGAGCATGTGCGCCCCAAGCGCCTGGGTGCCGGACAGATTGGGAATGATGTAGCGGTGGCGCAATTGCAGCAGTTGCCGGTACAGCGCGAGGGTTTCCTGCTGTTTTGCGCTGCCGCTGCCGATCAGGCGAGGCTGCGAGGCGTGGAAGGTCTGCTCGGCATTCGGATCGGGAATTTTTTCGCGTTTGTGCGGGTCGGCGAAGGCGCTGAACCCGGCGAATTCATTGCGCCGGCCTTCGCGCACCAGATCCGCCAGTTCACCGTGGTGGCTGGTGAAGAACAGGAACGGTTGCTCGGCGGCGAATTCGTCGCCCATGAACATCAGCGGAATCATCGGTGACAGCAGTAACAGCACGGTGGCGGCCTGCACCGCGCGCGGATCGGCCAGGTGATGCAGACGTTCGCCGAAGGCGCGGTTGCCGATCTGGTCGTGGTTCTGCAGGAACAGGATGAAAGCGGTGGAGGGCAGGTGTTCGCTGGGCTCGCCGCGCGGTTCGCCGTGGCGGGTGATGTGGCCCTGAAACACGAAGCCCTGGCTTAGGCAGCGCACCAGTTGTTCGGTGGGTTGCAGCGCATAGTCAGCGTAGTAGGCGTCGGTTTCGCCGGTCAGCAGCACGTGCAGGGCGTTGTGGCCGTCGTCGTTCCACTGCGCGTCGTAATCCTCTTCGAGCAGGCTCGACTGGTTTAGCTCGTTTTCCACGGTCAGCCAGACGTGGCGGCTCGGATCGATCTGCTGACGAATACGCTGCGCCAGTTCGGGCAGGAAATCCGGGCTTTCGATGGCGTGCACCGCGTCCAGACGCAGCCCGTCGAAGCGGTATTCGAGCACCCACATCAGCGCGTTTTCAATGAAGAAGTCCCGCACTTCACGGCGGCGGAAATCGATCGCCGCGCCCCATGGCGTGTGCTTGTCTTCGCGGAAAAAACCTTTGGCGTAGCGCCCGAGGTAGTTGCCGTCGGGGCCGAAGTGGTTGTAGACCACGTCGAGAATCACCGCCAGACCATGGCCGTGGGCGGTGTCGATCAGGTGTTTGAGTTGTTCCGGAGTGCCATAGGAGGCTTGCGGTGCGAATGGCAGCACGCCGTCGTAGCCCCAGTTGCGTGTGCCGGGAAACTGCGCCAGGGGCATCAGTTCGATGGCGGTAATGCCCAGCTCGACCAGACGCGCCAGATGCTGCTCGACTTCGGCAAAGCCGCCGAGCGCGCCGACATGCAGCTCGTAGATCACCGCTTCGCTCCACGGCCGGCCGTGCCAGGTGGTGTGGCGCCAGTCATAGGCCAGCGGATCGACCACCACACTGTGGCGGTCAAGGTCGCCGTCCTGGGCGCGGGAGGCCGGGTCGGGCACCTCCAGTTCACCATCGATGTTGAAGCGGTAGCGGGTGCCCGCCGGGCACCGGGTCTTGATCACGAACCAGCCATCGGCCTGCGGTAACATCGGCAAGGACTGGCCGTCTTCAAGTTCGACACTGACGTAAAACGCATCCGGTGCCCACAGCGCAAACTGAGTGTGTTCGGCGTCCTGCATGATCGCGCCGTGGGGCCAGTTTTCTTGGGTCCGTAACGGCATGGTGAAAAGCTCCCTGAGTTATTTGTGGCCGGCTTTACCCAGCGCCTTGGCGACCAGTTGTTCGTAGAGTTCGGCGTAGGGTTCGACCGCTTTGCACCAGTTGAACGGCGCGGCCATCGCTCGGCAGCGCATGGCATTGAGCAGTTCGGGAAAGGCAAAGACCTTGAATGCGCGGCTCAGCGCTTCGCGGTAGCTCTCGACAGTGGATTCGTCGAAGAGGAAACCGGTGACACCGTTTTCGATGGTGTCGGCCAGGCCGCCGGTATTGCGCGCCACGGGCAACGAGCCGAAGCGCTGGGCGTACATCTGGCTCAGGCCGCAGGGTTCATAACGCGACGGCATCAGCAGGAAATCGCTGCCGGCGAACATGCGCCGGGCGTCGGTCTCATTGAAGCCGATGCGCACGCCGATCTGCCCGGGGAAGCGCAGCGCCAGTTCACGCATGGCCTGTTCTTCTTCCGGCTCGCCACGGCCGATGATTGCGATCTGGCCGCCGTTCTGCACGATGTATTCGGACACTGCTTCAGTCAGGTCCAGGCCTTTCTGATAAACCAGACGCGAAACCACGGCGAACAGCGGGCCGCTGGAATCTTTCAAGCCAAACAGTTCACGTACATGGGCGGCATTGATCGCTTTGCCTTCCCAGTCGCCGATGGCGAACGGCGCGAACAGGTGTGGATCAGTCGCGGCGTCCCAGCTCTCATCGATGCCGTTGGGGATGCCGCTGAGCAAGCCTTGCTGGGTCTTGGCGGCGAGAAAACCGTCGAGACCGCAGCCGAAATCCGGGGTGGTGATTTCCTGCGCGTAGGTGGCGCTGACGGTGGTGATGTGGCTCGAATAGGCCATGCCGGCCTTGAGGAACGACATCTTGCCGTAGAACTCCATGCCTTCCTGTTGCAGGGCATGGGTCGGAATACCCAGCTCCGGGCACGAGCCGAGGCTGGTCACGCCTTGATAGGCGAGGTTGTGAATGGTGAACAGAGTGGGCGTGCGCTGCCCGCGCCAGTGCATATACGCAGGGGCCAGACCGGCGGGCCAGTCGTGGGCGTGCACCAGATCCGGGCACCAGTGAATTTGTGCGAGGTTGGCGGCGATGTCGGCAGCGGCCAGGCCCAGGCGGGCGAAACGAATGTGGTTGTCCGGCCAGTCGCGACCGTTGTTGGCACCGTACGGCGAGCCTTCACGCTCATACAGCTCGGGGCAGATCAGCACGTAGATCACCAAGCCGTCCGGCATGTCCATGCGCCCGATCTTGCACGGAGGCAATGCGGCATGGCCGCCGAGCTCACCGATGATGTGGATCGGGTTCTCGCTGTGCATCACCTGCGGGTAACCGGGGATCAACACGCGCACATCGTGCAGGTGCGCCATGGCGCGGGGCAGGGCGGCGGAGACGTCGCCCAGACCGCCGGTCTTCACCAGATCGGCGATTTCCGAGGTCACGAACAACACTTTCTTCTTGTTGGGATTCTGGCTGGCGACCGGCGTCAGCGTTTTGGTGCCCGGGACGTTGATCGACCGGCTGCCGGGAAGACTCACCGTGCTCGATTCACCAACCGCCTGCTGAGCACGCTCTCCCTGAATATCCAATGCCGCACTGATCATATGAATCTCCCGTGTCGTTGATCTGATTCTTGTATCGAACAAGCTGTGGCCAAATCCTGTGGCCGGGCGCAAACGCGCCACGCATCGGTGAGCAAACGTTACCCAACACGTGCAAGCAGAATGGGTGAAGGGGCCGTTGCAAGGATTGCACCAGTCGCGTTGACCCTGCCTTTCAGATGACCCGCCGCCATCTGCAAAAGTTTCGACAATTTTTCGGGTTTGTGACTGGCCGGTTTTAATCCGCGAAAGTCAGTCTAGGCCAGATCCTAGAGCGGGCGAGAGCAAACGGATAAATTGTTCGACAATCGGTTGGCAGGCAGCGAAATCCGTGGTGTGCAGGCAGGAACGCACCGACGAAGGGCAGGTTTTTTTGAGGGAGAGGGCTAAAACGGTGACTGGTTGGTCACGATTTTGTGCTGGTGGAATGGCAGGGTGCACTGTTGTGGTGCGGTCAATTTGTTGATGTGTTGTCTATTAAGGCCCCTTCGCGAGCAAGCCCGCTCCCACAGTTGATTTGTGTACGACGCATTTCCAATGTGGGAGCGGGCTTGCTCGCGAAGGCGTCAGTCAATTCACCGCAATCGAAATGTTGCGATCAATTCAACAGGCGCAGCGGATGCCCGGCGGCCCACCCCTGAATATCCTCGATCATCTGCGCAAAGAACTGCGCATAGTTCTGCCGGCTGACATACCCCACATGTGGCGTGGCCAGCACATTGTCCAATGTGCGAAACGGGTGCAGTTCAGGCAGCGGCTCCTGATCGAATACATCCAGCGCCGCGCCGGCGATCTTCTGTTTCTGCAACGCCTTGATCAGCGCCGCTTCATCGACGATCGGCCCACGGGCGGTGTTGACCAGCAGCGCGGTGGGTTTCATCCAGTCCAGCGCCTGTGCGTCGACCAGCCCGCGGCTGCGCTCGCTGAGTACCAGATGCACCGAGAGCACGTCGGCCTGTTCGAACAATTCCTGCTTGCTGACGTAGGTCACGCCGGCCTGCTGTGCGCGTTCGGCGGTGAGGTTTTCGCTCCAGGCAATCACGCGCATGCCGAACACCTGGCCGAATTGCGCGACCTTCTGGCCGATGCTGCCCAGACCGAGGATGCCCAACGTCTTGCCGTGCAGGTCACCGCCCAGCCCTTGCTGCCAGCCACCGGCGCGCAGGGAATTGGCTTCGTTCAGCAGATTGCGCGTGGCCGCCATGATCAAGGCCCAGGTCAGTTCCGGCGCCGCGTGTTTGTAGCTGTCGGTGCCGCAGACCTTGATCCCGAGGCTGGCGGCCGCCGGCATGTCCAGCGCTGCGTTACGCATGCCGCCGGTGACCAGCAGCTTGAGGTTGGGCAGGCGCTGCAGCAGGTCCTGGTCGAAACGCGTGCGCTCGCGCATCACGCAGATCACCTGGTACTGGCCCAGTCGCTCGGCCAGTGTGGCGTTGTCTGCCGGGTAGTCATGCACAAACGTCACTTCGCCAATGCTGTCGAGCACCGACCAGTCGACCACGTCCCGTGCCACGTCCTGCCAGTCATCGATCACTGCAATCTGCACCGCCATCAGCCTTACCTCATCAACGAACGGGATTGGTGTTGTTCAGCCAGCCGAGCAAGGCCTGGTGAAACTTCGCCGGTTCTTCCATCTGCGGCGCGTGGCCGAGGCCGGGGAATTCCACCAGTGTCGATTGTGGAATCAGCTTGGCGACCTGCTTGCCGAGCACCTCATAGTGGCCGATTTTCGCCTTGACCTCGGGGGACGCGAGGTCCTTGCCGATGGCCGTGGTGTCGGACGTGCCGATCAACAGCAGGGTCGGCATCTTCAGGTCCTTGAACTCGTAGTACACCGGTTGGGTGAAGATCATGTCGTAGATCAGCGCGGAGTTCCACGCCACCTGGGTTTTGCCCGGGCCATTGCTCAGGCCGGCGAGCATGTCGACCCAGCGGTCGAATTCGGGTTTCCAGCGCCCGTCATAATAGGTGTTGCGCTCGTAGTCGCGAATGCCTTGGGCGGTGACTTTGAGTTCGCGCTGATACCACTGATCAACGGTGCGATACGGCACGCCGAGGGCTTTCCAGTCTTCCAGGCCGATCGGATTGACCAGCGCCAGTTGTTCGACCTGATCCGGGAACAGCAGCGCGAAGCGAGTGGCGAGCATGCCGCCGGTGGAATGGCCGAGCAGGGTGGCTTTCTGAATGCCGAGGGCCTTGAGCAGCTGTTGGGTGTTGGTCGCCAGTTGCTGGAAGCTGTACTGGTAGTGATCGGGTTTGCTGGAGGTGCAGAAGCCGATCTGATCAGGCGCGACGACCCGATAACCGGCCTCGCTCAAGGCCTTGATCGAACTGTCCCAGGTGGCGGCGCAAAAATTCTTGCCGTGCATCAGCACCACGGTGCGCCCGTTGGCCTTGCCGTGGGCGGCGACGTCCATGTAACCCATTTGCAGGGATTTACCCTGGGACTGAAAGGCAAAGTGTTTGAGCGTGTAGGGGTATTGGAAACCTTGCAGCTCCGGGCCATAGGTCTGGCCATCGGCGGGTGCAGTTTCAGTGGGCGCGGCAGCGTGGGCGAACAGCGGCAGCGCAGCAGTCAGGACCAGGCCGGGCAGCCAGCGGGATAGCGTGACGGACATAAGGGCAAACTCCATGGAAATCGGCCGATGCTGGAACGCCCGGATTAGGGCGACGTTAACCACAGGCAACGCGATGGCCGGAATGTTCAACCCAGCCAGCCCAGGGTCAGCATCGCCACCACGGCGTAACGCGCAGCTTTGGCCAGCGTGACGATCAGCAGAAAGCGCCCGAGCGGCTCGCGCATGACGCCGGCGATCAGGGTCAGGGGATCGCCGATCACCGGCAGCCAACTCAGTAGCAGCGACCAGTGACCATAGCGCTCGTAGTGTTTGCGCGCGGTGGCCATGTGGTTCGGGCTGACGGGGAACCAGCGTCGATCCTGAAAGCGTTCGAGGCCGCGCCCCAGCCACCAGTTGACCAGCGAACCGAGGACATTGCCCAGCGTCGCCACGCCCAGCAGGCCCCAGAGCCAGTAACGGTCGCTGGCGATCAGCCCGACCAGCAGCGCTTCGGATTGCAGCGGCAACAGCGTCGCAGCGCCGAACGCCGCCGCGAACAGCCCGACATAACCGGCAGCCATCAATGCGCCGGGTAGTCTGCCACCACCACATCCGTGCCGTCCTTTTTCAGGCCGATCACTTGATAGGCATCGCTCATACCGTCCATTTCCATGCCTGGCGAACCCATGGGCATGCCCGGTGCGGCGATACCCAGCAGATCGTCGCGCTTGCTCAGGGCCAGCACTTGTTCCGCCGGCACGTGGCCTTCGACGAACTTGCCGTTGATCAGCGCGGTATGGCACGAGCCCAGGCGGGGTGGCACGCCGTGTTGCTGCTTGAAGCTGCTCATGTCGCGTTCGACATGGTCTTCGACTTTGAAGCCGTTGGCTTCGAGGTGGCTGATCCATTTCTTGCAGCAGCCGCAATTGGCGTCGCGGTGCACTTCGATCGGGATCAGCTCGGCGGCCTGGGCCAGGGAGGACAGGAGCAGGGCGCTGAGGGCGGCCAGTCGCAGGGAGGTTCGCATGGTGGGCTCTCGACAAGGATGACGGTCAAAAAGGAAAGTATTTTGACCGGATTATCCTGCCGGGCATCAACGGAGTGTTTCAAGTTGATACAAGGCAGGCTGGCAGGATGATCCTGGATCAAGCCTGACAGCCTGCTGAGCGGGAGATTACAAATCTGTCAGGCTCAACGAACCTTGAACCGCCCCATGATCGCGCTCACCCGGTTGTTGGCTTCCAGCAACTGGCGGGTGTTGAGTTCGCTGGCCTGGCCGCTGTGCACCAGTTCTTCGACCATGTGCCGGATCTGCACCATGCTGCGGTTGATCTCTTCGGTGACCGCACTCTGCTGTTCGGCAGCGGTAGCGATCTGCGTGCTGAGGCTGTTGATGTGGCTGACCGAGCCGGCCATTTCATCCAGACCGGTGTTGACCCGCGCCGTGGCGTCGGCGGCGGACTGGCAGCTGGCCTGGGTGTTTTCCATGGCGCTGACCGACGAGCTCACGCCTTGGGTCAGGCGGGTCAACATCTCGTTGATTTCCGAGGTGCTGGCCTGGGTGCGAGCGGCGAGGGCGCGGACTTCGTCGGCGACCACGGCAAAGCCGCGACCCTGTTCACCGGCCCGGGCGGCTTCGATGGCGGCGTTGAGCGCCAGCAGGTTGGTCTGCCCGGCGATTGCGCCGATCACCCCGAGAATCTCGGTGATGCGCTGCGCGTCCTGCTGCATGTTCTCGACTTTCTGGGTGGCGCTGGCCACTTCGTCGATCAAGGCCACCACGCTGTTGGTCGCTTCACCGACCACCACCCGTGAGCGATCGGCGTTTTCGTTGGCGCGCTGGGTGAACGCAGCGGTTTCAGCGGCATTCTGCGCAACGCTTTCGGCCGTCGAACTCATTTCGGTGATGGCGGTAACGGTCTGATCGGTTTCCGAAGCGTGGCGCAGCAGAATCTGGCTGGTGTTGGCCGACGTACGCTGCAGGTCGTCCAGGCTCGAAGCCATGGCGCCGGTGGCCTGGGTGACTTCACCGATCATGTTCTGCAGGTAGGCAATAAAGGTGTTGACCGAGTGGCCGATGGCGCCCAGTTCGTCTTCGGCACGGATGGTGATGCGCCGGGTCAGGTCGGCATCGCCGCTGGACAGCAAGTCGATGTTGGCCTTCAGCGCTTTCATCCGCGACACCAGTTGGCGGATCGCATACACCTGCAACAACACCAGCAGGATCACCAGCGGAATCTGCAACAGGCTCAGGCTGCTGAGCACGTCGTCACGCTGGGCGGTGAGCATTTTCGTTGGCAGGGCGGTGGCGAGGAACCACGGCGTGCCTTCGATCGGGCGCATGAAGAAGGTGCTGGCTTCGCCGTTGTTGTCGAACTCGACGCGTTGCGCCTGATCGCGGTTTTGCAGGCCGGCCTTGACCTGACTGGCGAAGGTCGAACCGGCGGCCAGTTCGCTGATGTTCTTCAGCACGATCGGGCCGCTGATGCGCGAGCTGTTGCTGATGATCTTGCCGTCGGCCTCGACGATCAGCATTTCGGCGTTGAGGTCTTTTTCCTTGCGCGCCACCAGATCGTTGAAGAAGCCCAGCGTCACGTCGATGGTCGACACGCCCCACGCTGCACCGTTTTTCTGGATCGCCATGGCGCAGTTGGTGCGCGGCTCGGCACTCGCGTCATCTTTATAGGCCGCAGCCCAGGCACATTGGCCGCGCGGAGTCTGCATGCCGCCCTTGTACCAGCTCTGGTCGTAGTAGTTGGGCGCCGCGTCGCTGTTCCAGAAGGTATTCACCGCCAGTTTACCCGAGGCGTCGCGGTGCCAGAACGTGCTGAACTTGTTGCGCCCGGCCTCACGCTGACCCGGCAGTGGCCAGATCCCGCCGCCGAAGACTTTCAGCTCGCCGTATTGATCCACCAGGCCCGGCAACACTGTGTCGATGGCCGCGCTGTCGAGCAGGGGAATGGTCTGGGTGATGCTGCGCTGTTGCGCCTGGACTTTGTTCAGTTCGCCCTGAATCTGTTCGGCGACTTCGGCAATCCGGTTGAGCACCACCTGTTCTTCGGTATGCCGCAGCTTGGGGGCAACCAATTGGCTGATACCGACCACGGTCAGCACCGACAGCAGCAGGATGAACAGAACCAGAAATAACGTGTAGCGAGCCTGAATGGTGCGGAATGCGGGCATGGATACCGGTCCTTGAGCTGCGATTCTTATTGTGGGGTCGAGGGAAAAACGGCGGGGTCACACCAGCGTATCGTCGGCGAACGGGGAAGCTTTAAGTACTTTGGTGCAAGAAAGTGTCGGGCTGACGGAAGGTGCGTGTCGACTCCGATACAAATGGCTTGACCCTCTTGTCAGCCAGCGCAAAAAAAGCTTCGCGAGCAATCGTCAAACTGCCATGAAACCGCGGCACCGTGAGCTTCTGGCAATTTGTATCGAGAATGTACAAAAATTGTAAGCGACCGCACTAAAAGGGTTGGTGCCACCAGTTCGCCGGTAGATACTTCCCGGCATTCAAGTAGTCCAGCAAGGACATTTCATGGTTATTTCACAGGGAGTCTTCTCATGACGATCGGCATTGTCGGCGGCTGGGAGAGCAAGGCAGGGGTGCTGGTTCGCAATACAGGCGCGAAGAAGGAGGTCAAGCAAAGCCTCAAGGTGCAGCAGATGCTCGCCAAGGTCGGCACCAATCCGACCGCGCTGAACACTGCCGAAATGGATAAGCAAGGCCTGCGCAAAAATATCAAGGGGTTCGATCCGGCGAATGTCTCGGTCAAGCAACTGAGCAATCTGAGTGTTTTCCTGCGTGAGCGCGGGCTGATTTCCGACATCACCTCCTTTACATTGCTCAATGCCGGCGACAAGTTCGACCGTTTCGGCGTGACCAAAGACCCTGATGCAAAATTCAATGCGCTGGAGTATTTCGCCACCCAGCTCGACGCCATTCAGAACAATGGCCTCAATGGCAATGCCTACGGCAAGAACCTGATCCCTGAATACAAAAAGGCGATCTATGTGCTGCAGAACCTGAAAACCTACGGTGAAGGCAACGCGGCGAAACCGGTGGATCAAGGCGTCAAGTCCAAGGCCTGAGCCGGTCACCCACGGCCCACCCATTGATTGGGTGGGCCGTTTTCGTTTTTAGTCCTGATACCTTTCGCCGGCCTGCTGCGCCTGATCCTGCAGGTGCTGCATGTGTGGACAGTGCAGACTCAGCGTGGAGGCCTGGTAGCCACGATGAAACAGTGCCAGCCAGCCGTCACTGTGGTCATCGGGGACAATCCCGGTGAAAGCGAAACCGGCATCGGCCAGTTTGCGCAGCGCGCTGGAAAACCCTTGGGCGAGTCTGAGTCTGATCGAAATCAGCCAGTGCGCCGGCAGTTGTCCCAATTGCTCGAGCAGGTTGTCATCGAGGGCCTTGAGCAGCAGGTCGTAGCGCCCGGATACGTGATCGAAGCGGATCTTCGGGCCTTTCCATGGCACGGTATGGTCGGTGGTACCAAACACCGCCTCCAGACGCGACATCAGCTCGCGGCAATCCTGCGGCCAGGCGAGTGCCGGCAGCGGGCGCCGATAACCGTCGATGCTGCAGTGGCCCACAACAATCGTCTCCCGCCCGGTTCCACCGAACGGCGAAGGCGCGTAATCGGGCAACAGACCACAGCTGTGAAACCCCAGGCCGGCGGCCATGCGCTGCGTATACGGGTGATGCGTGACCTGTTTGATCGTCACGCCTCGGCAATCCAGCGCCTGGGCATGAATCAGCAGTTGCTGACCCAACTGGGTGGCGATGTTTTGCCCGCGAGTGTCCGGGTGCACCACGGTCAGTGCCAGCTCCGCCAGTGCGGTTCGGCCAGATTGGCGAAACAACGTGGCATGCCCGCAGATATGCTCGTTTACCACCGCCACCAGCGAGTGCCAGCGACCGACACTGTGGTTCTGGCTGATCATCCAGGGCAGATACACGTGGGGTTGAGGATAATGAACGCCGTAGATTTCTTCGAACAGGCGGCTTACTGCCGGCGCATCGGCGACGCGATAGCGGCGGATGATTGTCGTGTCCATCACGCTTGCCCCTGCTGCGGATGCTCGTAAACCCGTCGATCCACGACCCGCTGATGTTTGCCGGAGCGTGGATGACAGGTCAGTTCATCGTTCGCACAGGCGATCACGTCCAGCTCCAGCAATTGATCGAACTGCAGCTTCTCGATCAACGGGTATTGGTCGATCAGCGCACGGTGCAGGGTTGAGCTTGCCTGGCTGATGTCAGCCGTTCGCTTGCAGGGTACCCACTTGAGGCTCAGCAGATCTTTGCTTGCTCGCTGTTCGATGAGCAGTTGCCAGTCATCGCTGGCGGCGATCTTGCGCACCAGCTCGCCGATATCACCGGTATCCAGACTCAACACGCTCACCCGCACGCGCTGGCTGTTCATGCTGCGGCCCATCAGGGCGAACTTGCGCATCGGCGTCCCCGCCGGTTCACGCCAGCAGGCGAGGTCGCCGACCGGATAGCGGATCACCGGCATCAGGCGCCGGGTGAGATTGGTCAGGACCAGCCTGCCGTTACGGTTGCACTCTTCGATGACGGCACCGCTCACCTCATCGATGATCTCCAGCACGCTGTGCCGCTCCAGCATCCGGTGTTCGCCCAGGCTGCAATCGCGGGTGCTGACGCCGATCAGTCCGGCATCGACACTGGCGTAGCCGATAGAGGCAATGCGTGCGTTCGGGAACACCCGCTGGAGCGTTTGCAGCTGGGCGGCGAACAGGCTCTCGCCGCCGTAGAGCAGGGTTTCGACGCCCTCCAGGATCCGTGACTGGCGCTCAAGCCAGGCGGCGAATTTGAGCATTTGCGCCGGCAGACCGGCCAACACATTGATCCGGTACGCAACGATCGACTCGGCCAGTACGGCGCTGTCGACGGCCCCGGTGAAGGGAAATTCGCTGACGGGAGTCTGGACATGTGCCAGCGCGTCGTGAAGAAAAATGAAGCTGGCATACAGGTCGCCGACGAAGAACAGATTGGCGACCCGGTCGCCGGGGTTCAGTTGCGCCGTGAGGTGGCTGCCGAAATCGCGCACCAGGGTTTGCCATTCTGCGCGGGCAAACAGCGAGAGTTTTCCTGAGCCGGTGGTGCCCCCGGTCTTGAAGACCATCCCGTCTTCCAGCGGGCCTGACAACACTGGCCATTGGTGCGGATGCTGACTGTCACGCCAGTATTGTTCAGGGTCGATCAGGGGCAGTTCAGTCAAAGCGCTGATGGGTGCCGCGACATCTTTGAAGTGTTCGCGGCAATAGGCCGAATGTTGGCGGGTGTAACCGAGCAAATTGTTCAATTCAACGATCGTGTTCATGATTTTTTCTTGTATGAAGTGGCGATGGGCCGCGTGCAGATAGCTGCTGTCAGCGGCGCGTATCAATCAGTAGGGGAGTCTTGCCGCTGTGCCGGTTTCGGGCGAACTGCTCGACGGCACATTGCTCGACGTCCAGCGTGAGCAAACCGGTCTGCACCAGCGTGGTCAGCGTCGAATAATTCTGCAGCTGTCGATGGGCCTCGGCCGGTTCCAGAGGGCAGCGCAGGCGCATGCGTTCCAGGCCGTCAGGGCCGTGATCGAGGGTCAGTTGAAACGGCATCTGAAGGTGCTGCTCCAGGATCGCCAGCGAAATGAAATCGGTGCCGATGCGCAGCAGGTTGCCGTGGCGTTGCAGCAGTTCGAAGCGCGGCGAAGTCAGACCGCAGGCACACGGGCCGGGTAACCAGCGTCCGCTGTCGCCAATGTCATAGCGCTGCACGGACTGACCCTGACGCTCGCGGGAGGTCACCAGCAGACGACCGGATTCGCCGTCACCGACCGGCACGTCATGCTCGAAATCGACAATTTCCAGGTGCTGGATATCGCTCATCAGATGGAAAACGCCATCTGCCGTGGCCCGGCAGGCATGGCCCAGGGGGCCGGCATCGACGCTGCCGTAAATCGCCGAGCGGATCAGGCTGACGCCGCAACTTTGCAAGAGCTCGCGGGTTTGCTCACTCAGGTGTTCGCCACCGAGAAAGACCTTGGCGACGCCACCATAGCGCCGCAGTATTTGTTGTTCGTTGATAAACAACCGGTGCAGGGTGCCGGGCATGCCGATCAGCACGGTGATCCGTTGAGCCTCGATCATCTGCGCGATCTCGTGGTAATCGTCGTCCGCCGGGGCGCCCATCGGCCAGTGTCGGGCCTGCAGTTGTTCCAGTACTTTGGCAAAACTGGAAAAGCCGCCGTACAGTCCGCCGCTGAAAAACAGGTTCATGACCCTGTCCTGCGCCGGGTCCAGTCCGGCTGCGAGCAAGCCATCGGCGGCCGCCTGCATCTGGCGCTGGAAGTCGTGGTAACTGAAGCCGGAAAGCACGGGTGCGCCACTGCTGCCGCCGGAGCGAAAGAACAGCTGCGCCGCTGAAGTCGGCGGCTGGCGGACGAATTGTGCCTTGTCCATGATTGGCAGCCCGGTCAGTGGTGGTGGGGCTGGCGGCTGGTCGAGCGTGGAGTGGCGGGTCAGCACGTTCGCCGGCAGACTGACCGACACGCGTCGACTCAGGCGCTGCAGCGCATAAACACCGTCGTGGGGTTCGCCGTCGTAGCCATCGTGAATAGTCTCGATCGGGGTAATGCGCGTCACACCGGCGGCAATCAGCGTTTGTGCCAGTTCGGCGATCTGCGCCTCGGGGCACAGCAAGGCGCAGCTCTGCAGCACGTTGCGCCAGGGCAGCAACGTGGCGCTGAGCCGCTCGCGGGGCAGGGGTTTGAGCAACAGGCTGCGAAACAGCGCAGAAGGTTCGAGCTGGCGATCATGACTCCAGATCACCCGCCAGCCCGACGCACTCCAGACCCGACCGGTCTGCCCGGCAAAACTTTGGGCCAGCCGGGCCATCGCCGTGCAGGTGGTGATTTGCGAAGCCTCTTCAAGCGTCGGCGCAAGGGCCGGCCATTGTCCGGCACGGCGTTCGAACGCGGCGGCCAGTTGCTCCCCGATATCGTTCAGTACGCTCGCGTCGTCGCTGTCCACCAGCAACCACTGCGGGCTGGAGCAGGCTTGTTGATCGAGGCGGCAGACTTCATCGACAATCGCATCGAGGACGGCGGGCGATGCCGCGTCCGGGGTCAGGTAGGCGAAGCTGATGCGGTGCCCCCAGTCGATCCAGCGACAGCCTGGCGGGATCTGCTGGCGGATGGCTTGCAGCGCGGTTTCGCCACCCCACGCCGCGACACCGTTGGCGTGCTTGCACAACTGACCGATCTGTTCGGTGCGGGTCGGCAGCACCGCCACGTAACCATTGAGTTGTCCGCTTGTATCACAGGCAACCAACGCCTGAAGCAGGCGCGCGGTGAAGCCAGCGTCACTGCTGCTGGGACGCAGCCAGTTGACGTTGCCGCTCAGCAGACTCTCGATCACCGCACAGAACGCCAGCAGCGGCGCGTTGGCTGGAGTGATATGCACCACCAGGCCCAGCGGACTCCAGCGCTCGAAGCGTGACTGTCGATAGTCGATGCGACGCAGCGAATCGGGGCGCAAGCCCAACTCACGATCCAGCTTGGCTTGCAGTGCGGCAGGCTGGCAGAAATCGATGAGTGCCTCGCGCTGACCGGGAGCCAGTGGCAGTTCCGTTTCTTCTTGTTGCAGACGTTCGGCGAAGGCCTTGGCAGTGGCGAGTAGCGTGCTGGTTTGCAGTGGAATCTGCAGCCTTCGTGGCAACTCCCGCTGAAGTTGGTGCAAGGCGCTGTCGAGGCTGCACTCGGTGTGCAACTGACCGTTGATCAAGTACATATCAGTGCCTCCCCAGCAGTTCGGACGCGGCCATGGCACAGCTCCTCGCGGCTGTGGTACCGGCGCGGCCGTGCAACTGGAACCAGTCGCTGGCCAGACCGCAGGCACAAGTGGTGCCGGGATGCAGCGTGGCCAGATCGCTCATGACCACGGCATGGGCCGGGCTTGAGGAAATGTAGGGCGAGACCAGATTCAGCAGGCCGCGCTGGCCATAGGGCAAGACCGAAAAATCCACCGGACAGCGTATGTACACTTTCGCGTAGACCGGTACGTGAAAGTGATGGTGGGCGCATTCGACGTAAGGCACCGCGTGTTCGACGGCGCCGTAACCGTCGCGACAGTCTTGGGTCGCGATGCCCAGTTGTTGCTGGATCCGTGCATATAAGGCTTGTCTGGGGACTTCTTCGGCGGCGCGGGTTTTCCAGCCGCCGCCGAAAAATGCCAATGATCCGGCCGGCAGTTGCAGGTCCGCCACGCCGGTGGCGCGCATGCGTTGCAGGGTTTCCCAGAGAAAGGCGGGGAAGCCGAAGATGCGCACCGGCAGACCTTCTTCGGCAAAGGCCTGCAAGGCGCTGATCACGCCGAACAGATCAAACTGGTGGCCGTCACAATTGCGACGCAGGGCGTAAACCACCCGATGGGCGGGAGCAAAACCGCACAGGAATTGATCGGTGAAGGATGTGCCCAAGGTGTTTTTCTGCTCCGGCTCATAGCCGAGCAACAGGTAGTTGCACGGGGCATGCGGGGCAATCCAGCCATATTGGGCGAAAATCCGTTCGACCATGTACTGCGCGGCGCCGAGGCTGCGCGCGTCGTAGCGCATGCGGCTCTTCTGCCCGCTGGTGCCGGAGGAAGTCAGTTCCAGGGCGTCTTCGCCCGTCGGACTGAGCAGCATCTGTTGCTTGAAGAAACTGGCGAAAATCGGTGGCAATTGCGACCAGTCGTCGAGCTCGTCCAGGTCATCGACAGCGATTGCATGGGCGTTCAACCAGTGGCCATAACCGGGCGTATGGTGAGCGTGAAACCGGGTGATTTCGCTCATGGCCAGATTGAACAGCCCTTTGGGGACGGCCTCCTGGCAATAGGGCTGCGGCAATGCGCAAAGCGCATCGCTGTGGGGGAACAGAGTCATCGAATATCCTTATTGATGTGTGGTGGGCGCGGCGGGTGCCGCAGAAGGCGGTAGAGCAGGGGCAGGCACAGCAGGCCGCCGAGGCCGGCGAGCAGGGAAAAGGATTGCAGGTTCGAGCCACCGCCAATGATGGCGATGAGCGAGCCGCCGCTGCCCATCACGGCAATCGACAGCATGCCGATCATGGCCGAGACCAGCCCCTTGCCCGCATCGCTGGAGAACAGCGCGAGGCGGTACAGCGCGGCGTTGCTCATACCAAGCCCCAGTGCATACACGGCCAGTGCGCAAACGGCCAATGGCAGCGCAGCCGAACTCAGGGCAGCAGCGATCAGCCCCAGCAGTCCGAGGCAAAACGGCCACAGAGCCAGACCGATCACCTGGGCGAGCGTGTGCCCGACGAGCAATCGATCCAGTAGTAAATTACCGAGGATCACCGCCGCAAACACCGGGATTTGCCACAGGCCATATTCCAGCGCAGACAGCTCCAGGCGTTGCATGAGCAGCACCGGCGCCAGTCCGATCCAGGCAATCAGCGGCAGGCTCATCAGGCCCAGTGTCAGACTGGCGCCGATGAATCGTCGGTTGCGCAGCAGCGCGAGGTAACCCAGGCCGATCTGCCTGAGCGAAAACGCCACTGGAGCCTGTCGCTGGCCGTCACGGCGCACGACGTCGATCGTTTCCGGCATCCAGACAAACAGAGCGAGCCAGACAACCACACTCGTTGCCGCCAGCCCCAGAAACATCTGTCGCCAGCTCAGCCATTCCAGCAGCAGGCTGCCGAGTAAAGGGCCGAGCAGCGGCGACAGCAGCGCCAAGTTGCCCAGTAATGCCATGAGGCGCACGGCATCGGCCTCGCAGAACACTTCCTGCAGGGTCGGGTAGCTGACGGCGACCACAAAGCCCAGGCCCATGCCCTGGATCAGGCGCAACGCATTAAAGGCTTCAATGCGCTGCGTTATGACTGCGGCGATGCACGCCAGGCCGAACAGCGCACAACCGAACAACAGCAAGCGACGCCGGCCGTAACGGTCGGAAAGGGGGCCGATCAGCCATTGCAGGCACACGCCACCAATCAGATACAGGTTGAAGGCGTTGGCTACATGCCGGGTATCGGCGTTGAACTCGCCGGTCACCGTCAACATGGCCGGCATGATCATGTCGCTGGCCATATAGGTGAGCAGTTCAAAAGCGGTAATGGCCAGGCAGAATCCGATAATCTGCACGGGCGCCATTACGATCAAGGTTCTCTGCATAAACATCCCTGTTTCAGTAAGCGAGAAAAGTTCGCAGAGACTAGAGGCAGAGTTGTCGCGGCAGCCAATCCTTTGCTGCGACATGAAATTTCAAATACTTACAGCGTATTTACTGACCCCCGCAGGCTGATCGAAAAGGCATTGGCTAGGCACTGGCGCGCCAACAAAAATGCCCGCTGGCGGGCGGGCATGGTTGGCATTGAAAAGGCTGGTGAGGTATCCCGACCGGTATTTCAGGCGCACCGGCGGGCGAACGATCCTGTTCTATCGATGGTAATAACCGGGGCCTTCCTGATAACGATGGTGGCCATCATGCCAACCGCCGTGGGGGAAAATGATGCAGCCGCTCAAGGTCAGTACGGCAAGGAGTGGAATCAGCCAGGTGATTCGACGGAACATTTCAAAGGTCCTCATGGTTACGCCGGCATGAAGCCAAAACTCTTCATCGGCTGTAACATGAGACCGCGTTCGGCCGGGCCCATCCCCGCAACACGGTATGTGCATGGCATGCAACCGGATACAAACCGGATACATTTGAAAGTTTCAGGAACCCGCAATGACCCAGAAGCAACGTTTGAAATACTCGATCCTGATCGCCCTGTCGGTGCTGGCGATCATGCTCGGCCTGTCCTGGCTGCAAAATGCCGGAATGATCAGTCAGAAGATGTTCCAGTACATCGCCATGGGTGTGGCGGTGGTCGTGGTGGTGATCAACGGGGTGATGCGCCGCAAGGTCAAGCCCTGACGGCGATCGCGGGACGCTTCAATCGTGATTGAGCACGGCAGCAGCCTGTGGATGCAGGCTGTAACTCTTGTCCGGGTTGAAAGTGACCACACCTTCGGCGCATAGACGCTTCAACACTTCGCGCACGCTGAGAAAGGACAACGGAATATCCAGGTCCAGCAGTTGACTGTGCACGCCGCGCACGCCCAGGCGTCGATCGCTTTGTGCGGCGACCAGCAGGGCGTCGATGACTTTCAGACGAATCAGACTGGTGCGCAGGCCGAAGCTTTTCAGCAACAGACGAATACGCTCATTGCCCTGACGCTCGGGGCTGGGGGCGAAGCTGCTCGCGCGGGAACTCATGGAAGCTCCTTGTGACGCCTGGCTACCGTCCATTGGTAGTTGCGAGTTGTACATGGGGTTACTCCTTTTCAGAGCCCGATCAGGAAACGTTTTGACTGCTCTCAGTAAACAAGACGTTTCAGCACGACAAATCATGAAAGGAAATATGTAGAAATTTTGTCGGTTATTCGTTGTTTTCCCGTAATCAGTGAATTTCACCTTCCTCAATCGGGCTAAATTTTTTTTCTCGCATTCGTTTCCTGAACAGCCGTCTTGCGCCCAGGCGCATGAATCAATTTCAGAGTGGATCCGGCGCAAGCGCCGATCCTTGTCTTGTCGTTCAGGAGCGAGTGTGATTATTTCCCGACAGTTAACCGGACTGGCCCTCGCCGGTGCGTTTCTCGGACTCAGTCTGTCTGCCCATGCGTTCAGTCCCGCTGCACAAGCCAGTGCCGATATCCGCCGCACCTCCTTTGGTGTGCCGCACATCCGCGCGGAAAATGAACGCGGACTGGGTTTCGGCATCGGTTACGCCTACGCGCAGGACAACCTGTGCCTGCTGGCCAACGAGATCGTCACGGTCAATGGCCAGCGCTCGCGTTATTTCGGGCCGGAGCAGTTCACCGTCGAACAACGCGAGAATCGCGTCAGCGACCTGTTCTTCACCTGGCTCAACACTCCCGCAGCGGTGAAAACCTTCTGGGACGCGCAACCGGCGCAGGTGCACGACCTGGTGGAAGGTTATGCCGCGGGCTATAACCGTTATCTCGCCGAACGCCGCCAGCAGGGTCTGCCGCAACAGTGCCAGGGTGAGTGGGTGCGTGATATCCGCGCCGAAGATCTGGTCAAACTCACTCGGCGCCTGTTGGTCGAGGGCGGTGTCGGGCAGTTCGCCGAAGCCCTGGCTGGCGCGACGCCGCCGCAGGCCACGGCGCAGCTCGGCAGCGATGCCCGGGCCTATCAGTTGGCGGACGCGCGCCTGCAGCGCTTCGCTCTGGATCGCGGCAGCAATGCCGTGGCGGTCGGCAGCGAACGCTCGTTCAACGGACGCGGCATGCTGCTGGCCAACCCGCATTTTCCATGGGTTGGCGGCATGCGCTTTTACCAGATGCACCTGACCATTCCGGGCAAACTCGACGTCATGGGCGCAGCCTTGCCGGGGTTGCCGATGATCAACATCGGTTTCAACCAGCACCTGGCCTGGACCCACACGGTGGATTCATCCAAACATTTCACCCTGTATCGTCTGCAACTCGACCCGAAAGACCCGACCCGCTACCTGCTCGACGGCAAGTCGCTGCCGTTGAACAAGCAGACGGTCACTGTGCAGGTCAAACAGGCGGACGGTCAGGTGGTGCCGGTCTCGCGCGATGTCTACAGCTCGCAGTTCGGCCCGATCGTGCAATGGCCGGGCAAACTCGACTGGGATCATCAGTACGCCTACAGCCTGCGCGACGCCAACCTCGACAATGATCGCGTGCTGACGCAGTGGTACGCGATGAACCAGGCGTCGAGCCTCAAGGCTCTGCAGGATTCGGTGCACAAGCTTCAGGGCATCCCCTGGGTCAACACCCTGGCCGTGGATGACAAAGGGCAGACGCTGTACATGAACCTGTCGGTGGTGCCGAACGTCAGCGCCGACAAACTGGCCAAGTGCAGCGACCCGCGTATTGGCTTGCAGATGATCGTGCTCGACGGTTCCAACAGCGCTTGCGCCTGGGATATCGATCCGCAAGCTGCGCAGAAGGGTACCTATGCCGCCAGCCAGCTGCCGCAACTGTTGCGCAAGGACTTCGTCCAGCATTCCAACGATTCGGCGTGGCTGGCGAACCCGGCACAACCGCTGACCGGGTTCTCGCCGCTGATCAGTCAGGACGGCCAGCCGCTGGGCCTGCGATCAAGATTTGCGCTGGAGCGCCTGAACACACTCGGCAAAAAAGGGCCGCTGGCGGTGAAGGATCTGCAACAGATGGTGATGGACGACAACGTCTATCTGGCGACTCAGGTGCTGCCCGATCTGCTGAAGTTCTGCGCTGCGGATCTGGGTGCGGACGCGGCCGCGTTGAAGCTGGTTTGCGCCAGTCTCAAGGGTTGGGATGGCCGGGCGAATCTGGATTCGGGCATTGGTCTGGTGCATTTCCAGAACATCATGCAGGCGCTGCAAGCGTCGCCGGATGTCTGGCGTGTGCCGTTCGATCCAAAAGACCCGCAACACACGCCACGCGGGTTGGCGATCGAGCAACCGGCGGTGAGCAAGGCACTGCGTGAAGCGCTGCTGGCGTCGGCTGCCACTGCGCAGAAAATGGGTCTCAAACCTGAAACCCGCTGGGGCGATATTCAGGTGGCGAGCAGCGGCGCTCAACAAACCGCAATTCACGGCGGGCCGGGAACGCTGGGGATCTACAACGCGATCCAGAGCGTGCCGCGTGAAGACGGCAAACTCGAAGTGGTCAGCGGCACCAGCTACCTGCAAGTGGTGACCTTCGACGACAAAGGCCCGCACGCTCAAGGGTTGCTGGCGTTCTCGCTGTCCAGTGACCCTGAGTCGAAATACTCCCGGGATCAGACCGAGGCGTTTTCGAAAAAGCAGTGGAGTGTGTTGCCGTTCACTGAGCAGCAGATCGCTGCCGATCCGCAGTATCAGGTGCAAACGGTTCGCGAGGTGGCGGGCAAGGGCACCGAGGTGGTTGCGCAGTAAGTCAGGCTGAACGAAAAAGCCGCTGCTCCTTGACAGGAACAGCGGCTTTTTTGTTGCCCTGAGTTAACCGTGGCAGGTGGTGCCCGGTTTCAGGTTTTTGGTGGCTGCCGCGGCATCGAGTTGATCACCGGATCACCCTCGGTATTGCGCGTAAGGTAGACCGGCAACACCTTGGGCAGGGTGTTGACGAGGCCGCCGAGCTCTTTGATGTTGTAGACGCCGCCGACACGGATTGCGCCGGTACTGGCGTCGGCCAGTTTCAGCGGTTTGCTCAGGTAGCGATTGATCAGCGGCAAGGCTTCGTTGAGTGCCAGGTTGTCGAGTACCAGTTTGCCGCTGCGCCAGGCCAGGGCGTTATCGTTGGCGTAGGTCTGGCTGATCTGTGGCGTGTAGTCGCCATGCCGGTACTGCGCCTGCATGGCCGGTCCAAGGCGCAGGCCGTCGCCGGGCAGGGCGGCGTTGCTGGTTACCAGCACCGAGCCTTCGATCAGGTTGACCCGCACCTGATCTTCGTAGAGCCAGACATTGAAGCGGGTGCCGGTCACGCGGATCTTGCCTTCGCCAGCCCTGACCACGAACGGGTGGGAGAGGTCATGGCTGACTTCGAAAAACGCTTCACCCTTTTTCAGGGTGACCCGCCGCTCGTCCTTGTAATTGCTGAAGGTCAACTCAGTATTGAGGTTGAGCTCGACCTGACTGCCATCCTTCAAGGTGACCTGATGGACATTGTCGGTGGCTGCGAAATGCTGATAGCTGTTGGGCAACCAGCCCAGATTCCAGCCACCGTACGCCGCCAGTGGCAAGGCCAGGGCGCAGACGCTCGCGGCAATTGCGTAGCGCCGCCAGGCGGGCAGTGGTTTATTCAGCGGCACACTCGGCGGCGTCTGCGGACGTGGCAAGTGTTCGGCAACGTCCCAGATCTCCAGCATCGCTTCGTATTCGAATGCATGCAGCGGATGCGCATCGCGCCATTGCTCGAAAGCCAGACGCTCCTCGGCGGAGCAGTCTACGGCGTGCAGACGCATGCACCAGTGCGCGGCGGCATCGGTGATCGCATCGTATTCGGCTTCCGAGAGGGATTCTTGGGTCATTGACTCGTCCTGATTTGCTGCATTCTAACCTTGCGAGCCGGGTGCCGAGAACATCCGTCATGGCAATTGCCCATCAAAGTGGAACTTATTTTTCCGTGTGACGCCAAAATTCAGGACGTCTGACGTACATCATCCACAAATGGAGTGAAAAAATGATCAAAAAAACCTTAGCCGCTGCAATCGCCACCGCCGCTTTGTTCAGCGCCGGTGCCGCCATGGCTGATCGTCCCGGTGCGGGCTGGGTCACCATTGAAAAGGCTATCGAGATCGTGAAAACCAAGGCCGGTTACGTCGAAGTCTATGAAATCGAGGCCGACAATGACGGCTACTGGAAAGGCGAGGGGCGCAAGGCCGACGGTTCGGTATATGAGTTCCGCATCGATGGCGCCTCGGGCAATGTATTGCGTGACCAGAAAGACTGAGTTCACCCAGCGATAAACCATGCGCAGGCCAACCGCCTGCGCATTTTTTTTACCTCAGTTGAGCCCTCCGTGAGGTTGGGTTACCGGATCCAGCTGGCGGCCCATTTCGCAAATCAGGAAGGCGATCGAATCGGCATTACGCAATATGGTGTCGATGCGTGGATGCGGGTTGGTCGGGCTGAGAAACGCCGTTCGCGCGTCCTCGAGATTCCTCGTCCCCGTGGTCTTGAGAACTTCCCTGCGCACATGTTCCATGCCCTCAAACTCGTCGATATCGAGCCACTCCTGAAGGTTGTCGCTCCAGCGCGAAAACAGCTCTTCACGGCGCGTGGACAGTGACAGTGCTTCGCGCTGAAATCGTGTCTGTACCTGTTTGCGGGCAGCTCCATAACCGGTCACCGTAGCAATCAGATCAGCAAACGGGCGCCGCGCTTCCAGGGAGGCAATGTCGACGGTCTTGCTGAACTGATGGGAAAACTCGTGGATCAGCGTCGCTGCCCGTGCATGCCCGTCAACATTGAACGGTTCGGTCAGGCCTGTGTTGTACCAATCCAGCCCTTGATTGAAGAACTTTTCGGTGAAATGGACTTTCTTGAGTAAATCGCCACCCAGTACAAAGGCTATTACACCCGAGCTGCTGTGTCTGTTCGAGCCGACCACAAAGCGACTGGTGTTCAACAGGTCTTCTGTTGGATCGACCAAGGCATCACAGATCGGCACGATGGCCTGCTTCAGCTTGTCGAGAATGTCGGCATCAATCCGTTGCACGTCAAAAAAAGACTTGAGAAAAGTATCGAGGCGGGTGCCCGGCACATAGTTTCTCAGCTGCGCAAGATTGTGCAGGCTGTTGAACGCGTAATGCCTGGCCAGATCAATTGCCTCGATCAACATGCGGGCTTTTTCCGGATGGCGGGCGCGGATTTCTTCCATGCCTTGCGCTTCGATATTCAGCATGTACCGCGCCTGGCGATGGGTGGCGTAATGGTTGAACATCGTCGACATGGCCTTGCCGAAATGCACGGTATGGCGATCCGGGTCCAGCACCAGTTGCCGGGAAGCGGTGTGTTGCAATACCGGGCCTGGCTGCTCGGCGCCCTTGATCTGCCAGACGGCTCCCGGCCGCTCCACGGGATAGACTTTGCCGGCGATAGGGGCGTAAGTCGCTTTGGTTGTCAGATCCTGATACGTGCCCTCGGCAGCATCGTGAGTCAGATCCTTCAGGGCGATAGGCGGAGCTTCGAATGTCTGCAGCGAGGTGCGCAGCGGATCGGTCGGCTTTGTCTGCGCAAGGACGGGGGCGCTCAGCGTGGTTGGCTGCGGTGGTTGCGGCGCTGCCACGGCTTGAGATTCCAGACGTGACTCCAGCGCCAGTCGCCCGAGACTGATCATCTGCGCTGCGCCGGCGACAAAGGTTTCCAGCGCACGTTTCCAGTGGTGATCCTGCAACGCTTCGGCCGACCCCATGAAGTCCTTGTAGCTTTGCCAGAGAAACTGCACATAGGCGAGTTTACCCGGCAGCAGGCCCCGGATCTGCTGGATGCCGGAACTGAACAGGTGCTTCGCGGCGTCCCAATCCGCCTGCGCCGATGGCAGCGAATGGCTGCTCAGCAAGTGCGGCAACAAGGCCAGATTGTCGTCGAACAACTGCAGCAGCAAGTTGCCGTTGATCGGGGTGGTGGCCAGGGTCATCTCGCTCGTCTGGCCGCTGCTCGCCTTGAACAACGCGCTGAAGATCGAACGCTGACCTTCCGGCAAGCGGCGCAGCAGCAGGTCCTGCAGTGAGCCCGGCGTATTCAGCGCGGCGATCACTGCCGCCTCGTCCTCGAACTCACTGAATGCGTGTTCTCCATGGTAGGGCGCATAAAGCACCTGAGGGCCGGGTTTTTCCGCAGGGCCGATCAAGTACAGCCCCAGCGCCTTGATCGCGGATGCCTCGGCGGTCTTGATCAGCGCCAACGGCCGGACAATCGCATCGGCCCCTTGCACGGTCGCACGAGCGACGGCATCGGGCATGTCGAGCACCTGTGTAATCAAGTCGAAGGCTTTTGTCGACAAGCGTTGTTGCAGTTGTAACTGATGGGCATGTTGCAGCAGTTGCCAGGGTAGTTGCTGGATGAAACGCAGCTTGCGTTGTTCGGCGTCGACGTCATTCGCGGACAACACCGTGGTGATCTTATTGGCAAATGTTGTCGCAACGTTCAAGGACAACAGCAGGCTTCTGACCGCTTGCTGGTCGAGTCCCGTCGGTAGCTCCCGGTCGGTGCTCGAGCTGAGGGTGAATGCAGTGTCCTGGGCAATATGCGCATGGTTCAAGGCGAAATCGGTCAGGCTCATCGCGGACCCGATCAGGGGTAGCGCCGGGGTGACGGTGATCTGTTCGGGGTCGAGATCCTGCCTGTGCAAGCGGGTGCTCAGCAGCGTTTCAAGCGTCTGCCTGATGTAATCACGCAAGGTTGGCAGCGCATGGAGATAATCCTCGTCGTCGATGACGCTGTGCCGCCACTGTTCCAGCAGTTCCAGGTGCAACTGCTGATCTTCAAGCCTGGCCATCCCCAGCCAGGCAGGCAGTGAATGCTGCTTGCCGAGTGCCATCGCCAGAGCGGTGGCGCGTTGCAGGTTGGTCTCAACGACTTGCTCACTCAACGTCTTGAGGATCTGATGTTCCCGTGGCTTTGGCCAATGGCGGCCCCGTACCTGTTCACAGCGCTGGAGAAAGTGTTCGATCGCTGATTCGGTGCGATCCTGCAGGACATTGCCGCTGATCAGCTGTAACCGTCCCAGCGTGTAGCGTTGATGGAACCTCTGGTGCTGTGGTGAAAGGTTTTCCAGCAGCACCAGGCGTTTTTGCGGATCCAGCAGCCGCTGGCTCAAAACCTGTCTGGCGTGCTCGATCGAGCGGAAGACTTCCAGGCCCAGAGCCGGGGTCCACAAGATCGCGCGTCCGGAGTGCTGCGTATCGAGGCCACCGCGTTCCGTGAGCAGGACGCAGTTGGCCAGCGGCAGCACTTCGCTCTCACCGGCGACCTGTAACGTCAATGACCAGGCATCCGGCCGAATCCCGTTGAGTGCCTTGCGGCGGCTGCGATCCGGGTGATCCGGATTGAACACGGTGTCGACCAGGGTTTGTGCATGACGGCTTAGCGTTCCGTCCAGGACTCTCAACCGTGCTTCGCCATTGATGCCGACAGACAGGGCGTGCGCCAGCTTCGCTGCGATACCTTGCAGGTAGGTACGCTGCAGCGCTGTGACGGTCAACGGCTGGGCGGCGAAGTCTGCGGCGATGGTTGGCATGATGCTGGCGAACTTGCGCACTTCGGCTGCGGCGGTGTCCGCCAGCACCCTTGAAGGCAATGGGTTGCCGGTGAGCATCGGCCGGGTGCTCCAGCGCCCGCGAGCATCCAGGGTGACAAGGCGCTCGTGGAGCATCGAGCGGATGTCCAGGGCCTTATCGAACAGTGCGCGGATATCCACGACGCCGTCGCTGTGCCGGGACAACTGCAAGGCATAGTCGATGTTCTGTCGTTGCTTGGTGATGATCAATTCGAGCAGTACGCTGAACACGTCTCCGGCGATCGATTTGCCGGAAACCTGCGGCCGGTCGAAACCGAGGAAGCGCTGGCGCTCGTCGAGACTCAGCAGACCATAGAGTTCGTCTTCGTGCCCGGGGCTGGCGAACTTGCCGAGCAGCATGGATTTTAGATCTGCGTAGTCCTTGAGCACCTGCAAGCCGTGCGTCGGGGTATACAGGCAGCTTTCGGAATGGCCGATCATCAGCGCGCCGGCCAGCTCCACGAAGTTTGCCTGGTGCTCCCATAACCGCACGGTTTCCACGGCCGCGCGAGGTGCCAGACTTTCACTGAAACCCAGCGACGTCAGCAGGCTGTCGAATTGGCGCTGATCGATGATGCCAGCCTCGCGTTTGAGCAAAAAGTCCGCCAGCGCCTGCTGCCGAATGATCTGCGCCAATACGTCGCGCCGCGAGGCCCCGTCAGCACTGGGCCCATTCCAGTAGCGCTCCATTTGCTGGTACAGCAACACCAGCAGTTTGCCTGATGCCGTGGTGACGGCTGTCTCCCAGTGTTGCTGATCACTGGCCTGGAAAGTCCGGTCGGGGTGCGAAAACTCATGGGTCTGGCCAACCGGCCATCCGGTGTGGCGATAGTGCAACAGCAGCGCATCGCCAAGCGACAGCGCTTCAAGCCCATGCCGCGAAGCGAGGTCGGTCGATGCCGGGCCGGTGGCAGTCGTGGTCGCGTACAGGTTCACGCGCGTGCGTGTCTGATCGACGCCGCGCATCGTTGGCGTCAGCAGTGCGTCGACTATGGTCTGGAGCAGACTGCCAAGTTCGGGCAGTTGCATCAATTCATCAAGCATCGCTTGCGTGTTGAGCTGCTGGCAATGCTCGATGACGGCGCGTTGATCTTCGAAGATATCGCCTTCGACGAGCTGGTAGGTCACGCTGATGCCGTGCTGTTCTGCCAGTCGTTTGCGTTGGGAAAAGGCGAGGAACGCCAGCAGTCGGTCGTCCTCGCTGGCGCTGTTCAGCTGCTGTTCCAGGTGCGCGGTCAGGGCGGTGAGGCTGGCATGTTTTTTCAGCCCGGCGAAAGGTGTGTACAACAGGATCCCGTGATCATCCGGGGTGGCACTGAGTATGAAACTGCCGGCTAGAGGCACCGCTGGCGCACCAGCGGTATTGAGCAGGATGCGCTGGGCAAGCATGGGCGGGGTCTGCTGACTGCGCAGTGCGTGGGTCGCCAGTTGCACGTGACTCAGCCATTGAAAGTCAGCAGTCGACAAGTGATGGAGATTGCCGAGTTCGCGCCACGATCCGGGGGAGTTGAGGATGGGCTGGAACAGCAGGGGAGGAATGGGAGCAGGCATCATCGGGTCTCGTTCAGGGCACCGTCCGGTGCACCGGTAAATTGAGACACGAGACTAAAGACCGGATCGATTACAGAGGTGGTACATAGTTACCGCACCAGCGGCAGCGCAATGTGCTAGCCGCGACAAGCCGGCACCACAACGGTTGACAGCACCCGTACCGGGCGTGGTTAATCGCTGGGCAAGCTGTTCGTACGCTGTTGTTCCCTCCAATAATTAGTCTGGAGCTTCAGATGTCTGCGCCACACGATTCCGTGTCTTCCCCCGTTGCGTCCACACTCTCGCTCGAAGCGCTGACGCAATTGCTTGAAAAGGTTTTCCTGCGCCACGGTACGTCGGCGTCCGTCGCCCGCACTCTGGCTGCCAACTGCGCCGGTGCCGAACGCGACGGTGCGCACAGTCATGGCGTGTTCCGTATCCCCGGATATGTTTCGACCCTCAATAGCGGTTGGGTCAATGGACAGGCTGTGCCGCAAGTCGAGGACGTAGCCTCGGGTTTCGTGCGAGTCGATGCCGGCAACGGTTTCGCCCAGCCGGCGCTGGCCGCTGCTCGTTCGTTGCTGGTGGAGAAGGCGCGCAATGCCGGGATCGCGGTGTTGGCGATTCGCAACTCGCATCACTTTGCGGCGCTGTGGCCGGACGTCGAGCCGTTTGCCGAAGAAGGGCTGGTGGCGCTCAGCGTGGTCAACAGCATGACCTGCGTGGTGCCGCATGGCGCCGATCGGCCGCTGTTCGGCACCAACCCGATTGCCTTTGCCGCGCCGCGGGCCGGTGGTGCGCCGATTGTCTTCGATCTGGCGACCAGCGCCATTGCTCACGGTGATGTGCAGATCGCGGCGCGCAAGGGCGAACGTCTGCCCGCCGGAATGGGCGTGGACGGTCTCGGTCAGGCGACGCAGGATCCGAAGGCCATTCTTGAGGGCGGCGCACTGTTGCCATTCGGCGGCCATAAAGGTTCGGCATTGTCGATGATGGTCGAGTTGCTGGCGGCGGCGTTGACGGGTGGCAATTTTTCCTTCGAGTTCGACTGGACGAACCATCCCGGGGCCAAGACCCCGTGGACCGGGCAGTTGCTGATCCTCATCGACCCAAGCAAATCCGCCGGGCAAAGTTTTGCCGAGCGCAGCGAAGAACTGGTGCGGCAGATGCATGGGGTGGGGTTGAAGCGCTTGCCGGGTGATCGTCGGCATTTGCAGCGCGCGCGGTCGCTGGCCGAGGGGATTGTGCTGGAGGAGCAGACGCTGGCGCAGTTGCGCGAATTGGCCGGGGAATAATTGTCAGATAACCCATGTGGCGAGGGAGCAAGCTCCCTCGCCACAGGTTTTTTGTCAGACGTCGATCAACGACGACCGAGCAACAAGCCCACCACCAGACCGAAACCGGCGGAAATCGCTACGGTCTGCCATGGATGGCCGCCAATGTAGCTCTCGGTGGCCTCGACCGCCGGTTTGGTGCGCTCACGCACGCTCGAAACAGAATCCAGCGCCTGTTGCAGTTTCAGGGCGATTTGTCCGCGCAGGGTCTCGGCTTCTTCGCCCACCAGTGAGGCGCTGCTCTTGAGCAGTTTGTCGGACTCTTCGATCAACGCCTGAAGTTCGCTGAATGCCTGATCCTTGATTTGGTCTTCGACGGCTTGCACGCGGGATTTGCGGGCCATTGGGTGACTCCTTGCAGATGGATGAACAGTGATCAATGGAGTGTGGCGCTGACTGAAAAGTTGCACTGATTTTAGGTGCGAAAGAAAAACCTGCGCGGGAGATTTCCCTCGAGCGTGTAAGATGTCGCCATTTTACGCAGCAGGTATTTCCCCATGAGTTTCAATCTGGCCGACAAATCCCTCGCCGAGCGCGCAGCGCTGGAAGACGAGAAATCCCGTCTGTTCGAACTCTGGCAGAACAATCTGGGCAAAGCCAAAGGCGAAGCCGCGCGGTTGTTCGGCGAACGCTCCAAGCGCAAGGGCAAATGGGCCGAGTGGGTGCGCGCCGAGCTGGATGGCATGTCCCCGCCGGAATTCGCCAACATGGTGCGCAGTGAAGTCAATCGACTGATGGCAGCCAACAAGTAACACGCGCCTCAGTCCGCGTTGAAACACCCGACAATCGCCTCACGCACCTTGATCACTACCGGATCGATCTGCGTGCTGGTGCGCCAGCCCAGTTCGATCGGGTAACGCGGCAACGCCAGCGGGCAGGGCAGCAGCACCAGTCCGCTGAGCTCGGCAATGGCCTGCGCGGCATGGCGGGGGATGGTTGCCACCGCGCCGCTGCCCTTGAGCAGATGCGGCAGCGCGGCAAAGTGCGTGGTCGAGGCGCAGACCCGCCGGCTCAGACCCAGCGCCGCCAGGCCTTCATCGGTGATGCCGATAAAACCGCCCGAGGACACCAGAATGTGCTCGCGGGCGACGAACTCCGGCAAATCGATGTTCTGCTGGCCGGGCGCCAGACTGCCCGGATCGACCAGACACGCATAATCCCCTTCACCCAGCACCTGACGACTGAGCAGACGCTCGGCGAACCCACCGGCGGTGATCGCCAGGTCGATGCTGCGTTCCATCAGGGCGCGGGCGACGATCTGGCTGTGGGTCTGGCGGAAGATCAGCCGTAGCTTGGGAGCGCTGCGAGCGATGGCTTCGATCAGGCGCCGGCCATAAGCGATTTCGAAATCATCCGACAGGCCCACGGTGACTGATCGGCCGTCATAGTGGTGGGCCGCCGGATCGACCATCGCCAGGCTCTGCCGACATTTGTTCAGCGCCTCGCTGACCACCGGTTTCAGTTGATTGGCCTTGAGCGTCGGCGCCAATCCGCGCCCGGTGCGCACGAACAATTGATCGCCATACACCTCGCGTAACCGGCGCAACGCCGCGCTGACCGCCGATTGCGTCACGCCCAGACGCAGCGCCGCACGGCTGGCGCTGGACTCCTCATGCAGGGCTTCGAAGACTTTCAGCAGGTTGAGGTCGACGGTTGCGATATTCATTTGGCTCATATCATTCAGCAGTGAATCGGTGTTTATTCATGATCCCGCGCCGCCGCAGAATCGGCAACACTTGAACCCGATGGAGTGACCGCAATGCCCAAATCAATCGTCGCCGCCCTGCAGATCGGCGCCTTGCCCGGTGGCAAGGGTGAAACCCTGGAACAGATCCTCAGTTGGGAAGACGCGATCAGCGAGTCCGGCGCGGCACTGGTGGTGATGCCTGAAGCGTTGCTCGGTGGCTATCCGAAAGGTGAGGGCTTCGGCACGCAGTTGGGCTATCGCTTGCCCGAGGGGCGTGAGGCCTACGCCCGCTACTTCGCCAACGCCATTGATGTGCCGGGGGCAGAAACCGAGGCACTGGCCGGTTTGTCGGCGCGCACCGGGGCCAATCTGGTGATCGGCGTAATCGAGCGTGCCGGCAGCACGTTGTATTGCACGGCGCTGTATTTCGATCCGCAGGCGGGGCTGGTGGCCAAGCATCGCAAGCTGATGCCGACCGGCACCGAACGGCTGATCTGGGGCAAGGGTGATGGCTCGACGCTGCCGGTGCTCGACACACAGGTCGGCAAACTTGGTGCGGTGGTGTGCTGGGAAAACATGATGCCGCTGCTGCGCACGGCGATGTACGCCAAAGGCATTGAAGTCTGGTGCGCGCCGACCGTGGACGAGCGCGAGATGTGGCAGGTCAGCATGCGTCACATCGCCCACGAGGGCCGTTGCTTTGTGGTCAGCGCCTGTCAGGTGCAGGCTTCGCCGAACGAGCTGGGCGTGGAGATTGCCAACTGGCCGGCGGATCGGCCGCTGATTGCCGGCGGCAGTGTGATTGTCGGGCCGATGGGCGATGTGCTGGCCGGGCCGTTGCGCGGGGAGGCCGGGTTGCTGACGGCTGAGATCGATACTGATGAGCTGGTGCGGGCGCGGTACGACTATGACGTGGTTGGCCACTATGCGCGGCCGGATGTGTTTGAGCTGAGTGTCGATGAGCGGGCCAAACCGGGGGTGCGCTTCACCGCATAACTTCGGGACTGACACATACCCTGTGGGAGCGGGCTTGCTCGCGAATGCGGTGTCACATTCAGCGATGATGTTGGCTGATCTGACGCTTTCGCGAGCAAGCCCGCTCCCACAGGGGAGAGTATGTGCAGTCGGTTACCACGTCGCAGCAGTGGCCTTCGGCAAACTCAGCTTGCCGCTGTCGACAAATCGCATGGTGCCGAACACGCCGCCCGCGAGTTTGCCGCGCAGCACGTAGGGCAGGTTGTCGAGGGTTTGTGTCTGGCTCAAACCCAGAGTCTGGCGCAGTACCGAGAACGCGGAAACGCTGACCGGCACGCTGACCACGGTTTCCGAGAAGCGCGGGATCGAGCCGGTCTGATCACTGACGCCCGAGGCCAAGGGACGGCCATTGACCTCCAGATCCAGGGCAATGCCGTTGTAATCGATGGCCGTCTCATTGGGGTTCTGCACCCGCAGCTTGATCGCGAAGCGCACTTCCAGATCCTGGCTCGGCAACGGTTCGAGGCCGACCACGTTGATGTTCACCGGATCGCGGTTGGGAAACAGCGCGCAGGCGCTCAGGGACAACAGCAGCAGGGACAGGATGATGGCGTGGACGCGGCGCATAAACAGTCTCTCAACGAAAAAGGGCTGAACCGTTGCCGGCTCAGCCCTTTTTTCATGGCGCAGCGTCAGCGGTTCAACTGTGCGACCGCCGCTGCCGTTGCAGGTTCAGCTTTGGCCGGCAGATCGGGGTTTTCCATGACCTGCAGAATCGACGCTTCCGGATCGAAATCGTCTTCTTCCAGCTCAATGAATTCTTCCGGCAGGAAGATATTCAGCACGATAGCGCACAACGCACCGACGGTGATCGGCGATTCGAAGATGTTACGCAGCGCTTGCGGCAACTCGCGCAGCACTTCCGGCACGGCGGCGATGCCCAGGCCCATGCCCAGGGAGATCGCCACGATCAGCATATTGCGCCGATGCAGGCCGGCCTCGGCGAGGATTTTGATCCCGGCCACGGCCACGGTGCCGAACATCACCAGTTCAGCGCCGCCGAGCACCGGTTTAGGCATCAGTTGCAGCACCGCGCCGATCATCGGGAACAGCCCCAGCAGCACCAGCAGGCCGGCGATGAAGAACGCCACGTAGCGGCTGGCCACGCCAGTCAACTGGATCACGCCGTTATTCTGCGCGAACGTGACCATCGGCATGCTGTTGAACACCGCTGCCATCGCCGAGTTGAGGCCATCGGCGAGCAGACCGGATTTGATTCGGCGGATGTACAGCGGACCCTTGACCGGTTGCCGCGAGATCATCGAGTTGGCGGTCAGGTCACCGGCTGCTTCCAGCGGCGAAACCAGGAAGATCACCGCCACCGGCACGAACGCCACCCAGTCGAAATTGAAGCCGTACTTGAACGGCACCGGCACGCTGACCAGCGGCACTTCGGGCATCGAGGCGAAATCCACGGTGCCCATCAGCCAGGCGACCACGTAGCCGAGGGTCAGGCCGATGACGATCGCACCCAAGCGCAGAAACGGCACGTCGACGCGGTTCAGCACAACGATAGTGCCGATCACCAACGCGGCCAGAAACACATGGCTGGCGGCGCCCAGATCGGGCGCGCCGAAACCGCCGGCAATGTCGGTCATCGCCACTTTGATCAGCGACAGGCCCATCAGGGTGATGATGGTGCCGGTGACCACCGGAGTGATCAGCATCCGCAGTTTGCCGATGAACTGGCTCAGCACCACTTCGATGAACGCGGCGAAAAAGCACACGCCGAAAATCGTCGAGAGGATTTCATCGGTGCCGCCGCCCCGGGCCTTGACCATGAACCCGGCGCTGAGAATCACGCTGATAAAGGAAAAACTGGTGCCTTGCAGGCACAGCAGACCGGAACCGACCGGGCCGAAACGCTTGGCTTGAACGAACGTGCCGAGGCCTGAAACGAACAGCGCCATGCTGATCAGGTACGGAATTTCACTTTGCAGACCGAGGGCGCCGCCCATGATCAGGGTCGGGGTGATGATGCCGACGAAGCTCGCCAGCACGTGTTGCAGCGCGGCGAAGACCGTTGCAGTCAGGTGTGGACGGTCGTTGAGGCCGTAGAGCAGATCGTTGTTGCGCGGGACTTTTTCAGAGGCGGTCATGGTGTTTTGCGCGCCGCGAGGCGGGGCCGGGTCAGAAAATGGAGGCGCAGGATGCCGGAAGAGGACGGCGAGGGCAACGAGCAAAAATTGCCTGAAAGGTCAAGAAAAACGGGGTTTGAACTGGTTGCCGTTTCTGTGGTGAGGGGATTTATCCCCGATGGACGCGAAGCGTCCCGGCTTTTTGGGCTGGGACTGCTACGCAGTCCATCGGGGATAAATCCCCTCGCCACAAAGTTATTTGCTGGCATTCAGGTGAAGGCTGCGAGCAAATCCTCCTCAAACGCCTTCTGCGCATCCCCCGGCACCTGAGCGCGATGCCGGGCCAGATGAAACGCCACCTCGAAACTCAACTCACCGGGTCGCAAAGCACGCAACAAGCCTTTGTCCTCCCAGACCCGCGCATAGTGATCCGGCAGATAGTCGACATGCTTGCCGGAGAGAATGAAGGCGAGGGTGCCCTCGACCTGTTCCGAACGCGCAGAAAAGCGTTTGTCCGGGAACGGCTCGCCCGTGCGCATGAACCGATACGGATGATCCACCCGGTCGCAGGCCCGCAACGCCGCGTCATCCGGCGCATCGACGCTGAACAGCGGATGCCCCTGCGCGCAATACAAATGCTGGGTTTCCCGGAACAGCTCGCGGTAATCGAACGCGCTCTGCACTTGAGAGAAATAACCGATGGCCAGATCCAGTCGCTGTTGCAGCAGCAAGCGCTCCATCTCCCCAGGCATCGCGCTGATCAACTCGATGCGCACCGACTCATCGCGCTCGCGAAAGCGCCGGATCGCATCTGCCACCCGCAGCAGCACCGACTGATCAAGCGCCTCGGACAGGCCCAGCCGCACCTCACCGATCAGCCGTCCAGCGACGCCGTTGGATTGATGCCGGAACGTCTCGATGGATTGGAACAGTGCACGAATCGCGATAAGCAGTTGCTCACCCTTCGGCGTGACGCCGAAACCGCCCTTGCCCCGGCTGCACAGGCGATAGCCGAGACGGGTTTCCAGTTTGGCCATTTGCTGGCTGATGCTCGACTGGCTCAGGCCCAGCTCACCTTGCGCCGCGCTGAAGCCGCCACATTCCACGACTCGCACAAACAGGCGCAGCAACTGCAAATCGACGTCGTGAAGCTGACCGAGCATTACATTACTCCGGGATAAAGTCAGGTTAACAAACTTGATATTTCTGCAATGTATCCGACGGCGCATCCTGCCACCACTTCCTCCGGTCAGGTGTTCGTCATGGTTCCCGTGTCCAAGCTGTGTTTTCCCGCGCTGTTGCTGTCCGTGGCCCTCAATGCACAGGCGGAGGACAAAACCCTCAATCTCTACAGCTGGGCCGATTACGTGCCGGCGCAGACGCTGCAGCGTTTCGAGCAGGAAACCGGCATTCATGTGCGCTACGACACCTTCGATACTTCCGAGGTGCTGGAAACCAAACTGCTGACCGGTGGCAGCGGTTATGACGTGGTAGTGCCGTCGTCCAGCGTACTGGCCCGTGGCTTGGCAGCAGGCGCGCTGAAGGAAATCCCGCATGAAGGCCTCGAGGGTTACGCCAATGTTGATCCCGATCTGCTGGAAAAACTCGCCGCCGTCGATCCCGGCAATCGCTACGCCGTGCCCTATACCTGGGGCACACTCGGTTTGGGGCTGAACGTCGAGGCGGTGAAAAAACGCTTGCCGGAAGTGCCGCTGAACAGCCTCGATCTGCTGTTCAAACCCGAGTACGCCAGCAAGCTCAAGGACTGCGGGATTGCCGTGCTCGATTCGCCGCAGGAAGTCATTGGTCTGGCGCTGCACTACCTGGGCAAGGATCCCTACAGCACCGACCAGCATGATCTGGCCGCTGCCGAAGCCTTGTTGCAGAAACTCCAGCCGTCGGTGCTGTATGTCGCCACCGGCCGGCAGATCAACGATCTGGCCAATGGCAGTGTCTGTCTGGCGCTGACCTACAACGGCGACGTGAGCATGGCTGCCGATCAGGCGCACAAGGCCAACAAAGCCTACGAAGTCGCCTACCGGATTCCGCGCGAAGGCACGTTGATCTGGCAGGACAATCTGGCCATTCCCAAGGACGCGCCAAACCCGCAAGCGGCGCGGGCGTTCATCGAATTCATGCTGCGCCCCGAGTCGGTGGCCGAGCTGACCAATACGCTGTTTTTCGCCACCGCCAACCAGGCCGCGACGCCGCTGGTGGATGAGGCGGTGCGCAACGATCCGGACATCTATCCGCCCGCCGAAATGCGCGAACGCCTGTACGCCGACCGCAGCATGAGCCTCAAGGACATGCGTCAGCGCACGCGTCTGTGGACCACTTTCCGTAGCCATCAATAACAAAAGGAGCACACCGATGGACGTGCCGATGCTCAATGACCAAGCCATGACCCGCGACAGCCTGTACGGCACGAGTGCCGAAAGCACCTACGCCGGGATCACCAGTTTCATGCGTCGTCGCTACAGCCGTGATTTGCGCGGCGTCGACGTGGCGGTCAGCGGGGTTCCGTTCGACACCGCCACCAGCAACCGCCCGGGCGCACGCTTCGGCCCACGGGGGATTCGCGCCGCCTCCACCGGGATCGCCTGGGAACGCCACTGGCCGTGGGCGTTCGATCCGTTCGATCATCTGGCGGTGATTGACTACGGCGATTGCGACTTCGATTACGGCTCGCCGCAGACCATCCCGGAAAGCATCGAGGCCCACGCCGAGCGCATTCTTCATGCCGGCAGCGCCATGCTGACGTTTGGTGGCGACCACTTCATTACCTATCCGCTGCTCAAGGCTCATGCGCGCAAACACGGCGCGCTGTCGCTGATCCACTTCGATGCGCACAGCGACACCTGGCCGGACGAGGGCGGCAAACGCGTCGATCACGGCACCATGTTCTGGCACGCGGCCAGGGAAGGGCTGGTAGATCCGGCGCGCTCGGTGCAGATCGGTTTGCGCACCACCAATGACGATCATCAGGGCTTTGCCGTGCTCGACGCCCGCCAGGTGCATCGGCGTGGCTGCGAGGCGATTGTCGAGGCGATTCGCGCGCGGGTCGGCGATCACCCGGTATACCTGACGTTTGATATCGATTGCCTGGATCCGGCCTTTGCCCCGGGCACCGGCACTCCCGTGTGTGGCGGGCTGAGCACGGTGCAGGCGCTGGAAATCCTCGGCGGGTTGCGCGGGATCAATCTGGTGGGCATGGACGTGGTGGAAGTGGCGCCGGCCTATGACCATGCGGACGTGACGTCGCTGGCAGCGGCCACCTTGGCGATGGAAATGCTCTGCCTGTACGCCGCGCGACACAAAGTCGACCTTTAAAACACCGCAAAGCCAATGCGGGAGTGGGCTTGCTCACGAAAGCGGTGTGTCATTCAACGATGCTGCTGGCTGGCCTGACGCCTTCGCGAGCAAGCCCGCTCCCACAAAAGGGCACCTGTTTTTCAGGGACATCGTGGCATACTGCCGCGCATGACTTTCGACTCTCCTTTAAGCGCCTGGCAACACGCGATCGAGCACAAGGGTTTCATCCAGGATGAAGCCCAGGAGCATGCGGTCTGGGCCTTGCAAAAATGCCATGAAGCCTTGCATGCCGGTGCCCGTTCGGTCACCGGCGTGTACTTGTGGGGCCCGGTCGGGCGCGGCAAGACCTGGTTGATGGATCAGTTCTATCAAAGCCTGCGGGTGCCGGCGCGACGACAGCACTTTCATCATTTCATGGGCTGGGTGCACCAGCGCTCGTTCCAGCTCACTGGCATCGCCGATCCGTTGCGGGCGTTGGCCAAAGAGTTGGCGGCGGAAGTACGGGTGTTGTGCTTCGACGAACTGTTCGTCAACGACATCGGCGATGCGATCATTCTCGGGCGGCTGTTTCAGGTGATGTTCGACGAAGGCGTGGTGGTGGTCTGCACCTCCAACCTGCCGCCGGATGAGCTGTACGCCGACGGCTTCAACCGTGATCGTTTTGTCCCGGCGATTGCCGCGATCAAGGCGCACATGCAGGTGGTGGCGGTGAACGGCGCCGAGGATCATCGTCTGCATCCGGGCGCGGGCCTGCAGCGTTATTTCGTCGCTGCGCCGGGACAGGGCAGTGCTCTGGAGCAGGTCTTCCAGTCACTCAACGCCGGGCAGCCCGCCAGCGCCGAGCCGGTGCCCGTCGGCCATCGTGTGCTGAACGTGGTGCAAGCCAGTGCGACGGTGCTCTGGTGCCGCTATGCCGATCTCTGCGAGCAACCATTTGCCGCGATGGATTTCATCGCACTGTGCGACAACTATCGGTCTATTCTGTTGAGCGACGTGCCGAACCTCAGCGCGCAGAAACGCGAAGGGCGCATCGCTCGCGGCACCGAGGACGGCTCGGCGCAGGTGGTGGCCGGTGACCGTGAGTTGCCGCAACTGTCGGTGCACGACGACGGCGTGCGTCGCTTCATTGCCTTGGTCGACGAGTGTTACGACCGTAAGGTGCCGCTGTACATTGAGGCCCAAGTACCGATGGAGGCGCTGTACACCGAGGGTTATCTGGAATTCCCGTTCCGGCGCACCCTCAGCCGGTTGCAGGAGATGCAGTTGCAGCGTTTTGCCGAATCCTGAGCGAAGAGGGCGCGAGTATGAGCCAACCGCTGTCGCATCATTTACTGACCATGGCCTACCAGAACGCGTGGGCCAATCATCGCCTCGGCAAAGCCTGGAATCAGCTCTACGCCACTGAGCTGGCGGCGCCGCGAACGAGCTTCTTTCCGAGTATCCGCCTCACCCTCAATCACATCCTGACGTGCGACTGGTTCTACGTCGATGCACTGGAACGCGAGTTGCGCGGTGACGAACCGCATCCTGATTGCTATGTGTTTTTCAACCATGACGAGCCGTTTACCGAGGCCGCAGCGCTGCGTGAAGAGCAGGCGCACGTCGATCGTCGACTGATCGCTTATTGCGAACAACTGCGCGATGCCGATCTGGGGCGGATCGTCACCATCGCCCGGGAAACGCCGCAGCATGACAGTCGCTTGCGTATGCTGTCGCACCTGTTCGAGCATCAGATCCATCACCGGGGGCAGGTGCATGCGATGCTCAGCGCGACCTCGGTGAAACCGCCACAGCTGGACGAGTTTTTCTGCGTCGGCGAGAGCGGGTTGCGTGCTCAGGATTTTGCCGAGTTGGGCTGGACCGAAGAGCTGATCTGGGGGCGCTGAAGCCTGGAAATCAAAAGATCCGGTTGTGGCCCGCAACATCCTCGCGGTAAGGTCGAACAGCCTTTCAGGTGCGCACTTTGCACGCCGGGGCCATGATCGGGGATGGAAATGGATTCCGCAGAAATTCTTGTGCTGCAAGCCAGTTACACCAATCCACTGCACGCCGAAGCCATCGGCATCGTGCTCAATCATTACGCAGAAGATCCCATGGGCGGCGGCCATTCGCTTGACCCGGAACTGTTGCGTCGCGTGCCGGAAGAACTTGCGCGCAGGCCTCATGCGTTCAGTGTGCTGGCGTTCGTCGGTGGCGAGCCGGCAGGCCTGGTGAACTGCTTTGAAGGTTTCTCGACGTTCGCCTGCAAGCCGCTGGTCAATGTCCATGACGTGGCGGTCGTGAGCAAATTTCGCGGCCTCGGCTTGAGTCAGAAAATGCTGCGCAAGGTCGAGGAAATCTGCCGTCAGCGCGGTTGCTGCAAGATCACCCTGGAAGTGCTCGAAGGCAACGAGGTGGCACAGAACTCCTACCGCAAATTCGGCTTCGCCCCCGGCATGTTCGACCCGGAGCATGGCCGCATGCTGTTCTGGATCAAGGATCTGCAGGCATAAAAAAAGGCGCCCCGGACAGGGCGCCCAACTGTCGTCTCCGAGGCCAGAGCGGAGCCATCGGAGGTCCATCGGTTGCTCGGTGAATCAGTCGCGATAAGACTCGGTGACTTGCGCGGTCTGATCGTTCGGAACCTTCAGTTCCGCTGCTTTGCTATCGGTCGGCTGTTCGCTTGGCGAGTGGTGGACCGGGAAGTTGTCGTAGTAATGCCGCATGCGTTCGGCGCCGCCCTCGGCAAAGGCGCTGGCGGAACCGAGGGCGAGTAGCCCGGCAAGAATGGCGGTGGTGGTTTTCATGGTGCCTCCTACTGAAAAACGTGGGAGCCGTTCGTCCATGAAGCAGATCTCGGGGCACAGTGTCCCGGCGGGGAATTAACTCGGGGTTAACAGCTGTGGTGAGGGGCTCTGACGGTATGCCCTTGGAAGAGTGGGGCCGCTTTGCGACCCGTCGGGGATGAATCCCCTCACCACAGGGGGGTGTTTGAACCGGTGCGCTCAGAGCTTCCAGTCCAGGCTCAGGGTCACCGTGCGCGGGTCGCCCCAGTACACGCCGTTGTAGAAGCCGACGTTGTCGTAATACTTCTTGTCGAACAGGTTATCGACGTTCAGCGACGCCGACAGATGCCTGTCGAACTCATAGCGCGACATCAGCTTGACCACGGTGTAGGCCTCCTGGTTGATCCGCGCCGGTTCGGTGATGATCCGGCCGTTGGCGCCGCGCCCGACCGGGCGGTTAGCCGCGCCATAGACGTCGCTCTGCCAGTTCACCGCGCCACCCACGGTCAATGCGTGCCAGTTGCCCGGCAGGCGATAGGCCGTGGACAGCCGCAGCATGTTCAGTGGTTGAGCGGTGTTGCTGCGCTGTTTTTCGCCGTCGACGGAGTGGGTGTAGGTGTAGCCGGCGGTCATGTTCCAGCCGCTGAGAATTTCCCCGGACACTTCGGCCTCGAAGCCATTGACCTTGTTACCCTTGCCGCCGGACTTGAAAAACTCCTCGCCGCTCACCGGGTCCGGGGGTACCGAGTTGTCACGCTCGGCGACGTTGTCCTGTTTGCTCCAGAACACTGCCGTCGCCAGGTTCAGGCGTTCGTCTAGCAGGCTGCCTTTGAGCCCGACTTCGTAGTTGCTGCCGATCACCGGGTCGAGGTAATTGCGGTTGCTGTCGCGCTTACTCTGCGGTTTGAAAATGTCGGTGTAGCTGGCGTAAACCGTGTACTCCGGCGTCAGGTCGTAAAGCAGGCCGGCGTAGGGTGTCCAGATATCATTCTGGCGTTGATGGGTGGCATCGGTGCTGGTCAGTTTTTGCTGCGCATCATAGTAGTAATCGGTGCTGGATTCGTCCCAGCTGCCATAGCGGCTGCCGATGACGGCATGCAGCTCATCGGTCAGGCTCAGGCGGGTCGCGAGGTAACCGGCCTTTTGCCGAGTGATGCCTCGCGCGCCCGGCAGGCCGGTAACGGTGTCGGCGAATTTGCCGATGTCACCCATGTATTTCCAGTCGCGGATCTTGCCGTAGTCGGCGGCTTGGGGGCTGTTGAAGGCGTAGGGCGAAGTCGAGCGGTTTTCCGCCTCGCCGTAGCCGAACATCATCTCGTGTTCGCGGCCGAACAGCTGGTACGGCCCTGACAGGTTGAAGTCGTACACGCTCATTTTCTGCGTGCCGAGCATGTGCCCCATGTAGGCCGTCATGCCGCTGCGGTCGGCCTCGGGAAAACCGGAGCCGCCGTAATAGACCTTGCCGTCGGTATCACTTTCGCGGTGGGTGTAGGCAGCCTTCAGCTTCCAGCCATTACCCAATTGCTGGTCCAGGGTGACGAACGCGGTCTTGTCCTTCAGCGGCCAGGAACTCCAGGACGTCGCCATGTTCGTTGAACGGCCGAGGCCGGCCTTGCTGCCGTCGGCGTTCCAGTACGGCACCGTCCCCCAGGACGTGCCTTGCACCTGCTTGTCCTGATAGTCGTAACCGACGGCAAGCACCGTGGAGTCGGTCAAATCAGCTTCGAGAATGCCGTAGCCGACCTCGCGCTGCAGCGCGTATTTGTTGCGGAACGACTGGCTGTCGCGATAGGCCAGCACCGTACGCCCGCGCAGCCGACCATCGAAGGCCAGCGGCCCGCCGACATCGACATAGCTGTAGTAGTTGTCGTAGCTGCCGCCACTGACCCCGGCCAGTGCCTGCCACTGGGCAGTCGGGCGCTTGCGCACCATGTTGATCGTCGCTGAAGGATCACCCGCGCCGGTGGTCAGGCCGGTGGCGCCGCGTACCACTTCGATGCGGTCGTAGATGATGGTGTCCGAGTCTGACTTCATGCGCCCGAAGGTGTTGAGCATTCCGTCGATCTGGAAATTGTTGATCGGGTAACCCCGCGCCGAATAGCTGACCCGATCCGAGTCGTTGTGTTGCACGACGATGCCGGTGGTCTGGCGCATGGCTTCGGATAAGGTACCGAGCTTGAAATCATCCATCTGCTGGCGCGTGACTACGGACACCGATTGCGGGGTTTCCTTGATCGACAGGTTCATTCGCGTCGCGGTGCTCATCGCGCCAGTGGTGTAGGAATCAGTGTTTTCAGTGTTAACGCCGAGGCCTTCGGCGCTGACGCTGGTGGCGTCCAGTTCCAGCGCCTGGGCGGCGGATTGTGGCGCTGTTTCAGGATCGGTTTCAGCCAGCAGATCGGGACTCAACGCCATGCTGAACAAGCCGACAGTCAGGGTCATGGAACGGGTAATGGGCGCGAACATCGCAGCCGACTCCTTGTCTTCGAGGGAAAAAATCCGTTGGTTCAAAGACGAGGTGCAGGCCGGCGATTTAGTAACAAACAAGAAATATTATTATTTGGAGATATTTCCCGACTTCGCCGAGACGGGCGAAAAGCTGCTCACGGCGCTTGCCCAATAGACGGCGGCGGGTATGCTGTTGGCCTGCCGAGGAGATAGCAATGGCCTACGATTTTGACCTTTATGTGATTGGTGCCGGTTCCGGCGGTGTACGTGCAGCGCGCTTCGCCGCCGGTTTCGGCGCGAAAGTGGCGGTGGCCGAGAGCCGTTACCTGGGCGGCACCTGCGTCAACGTCGGCTGCGTGCCGAAGAAACTGCTGGTGTACGGCGCGCATTTCGCCGAAGACTTCGAACAGTCGTCCGGTTTCGGCTGGAGTCTGGGTGAAGCAAATTTCGACTGGACGACCCTGATCGCCAACAAGGACCGCGAGATCAATCGCCTCAACGGCATTTATCGCAACCTGCTGGTCAACAGCGGCGTGACCCTGCACGAAGCCCACGCGAAGATCGTCGGCCCGCACGAGGTCGAGGTCAACGGTGAGCGCTTCACCGCGAAAAACATTCTGATTGCCACGGGTGGCTGGCCGCAGATTCCGGAAATCCCGGGGCACGAACACGCGATCAGTTCCAATCAGGCGTTTTTCCTCAAAGAGCTGCCGAAGCGGGTACTGGTGGTCGGTGGTGGTTACATCGCGGTCGAGTTCGCCGGGATTTTCCACGGTCTGGGCGCGAACACTACGCTGCTGTATCGCGGTGATCTGTTCCTGCGTGGTTTCGATGGCTCGGTGCGCAGGCATCTGCAGGAAGAGCTGACCAAACGCGGCATGGATCTGCAATTCAACGCCGACATCGCGCGCATCGACAAACAGCCTGACGGCAGCCTGAAAGCGACCCTCAAGGATGGCCGCGTGCTCGAAGCCGATTGCGTGTTCTACGCCACGGGCCGGCGTCCGATGCTGGACAACCTTGGGCTGGAAAACACCGATGTGCAGCTCACCGACAAAGGTTTCATCAAGGTTGACGAGCAATACCAGACCAGCGAGCCGTCGATTCTGGCGCTGGGTGATGTGATCGGTCGGGTGCAACTGACGCCAGTGGCACTGGCCGAAGGCATGGCGGTGGCGCGGCGCTTGTTCAAGCCTGAGCAATACCGTCCCGTGGATTACAAGATGATCCCGACCGCCGTGTTCAGTCTGCCGAACATCGGCACTGTCGGCCTGACCGAAGAAGAGGCGCGGGAAGCGGGGCATGAAGTGGTGATTTACGAGAGCCGCTTCCGCCCGATGAAGCTGACGCTGACCGAGTGTCAGGAGAAAACCCTGATGAAACTGGTGGTCGACGGCAAGACCGACAAGGTGCTCGGTTGCCACATGGTCGGCCCGGACGCGGGGGAGATCGTCCAAGGCTTGGCGATCGCGCTGAAGGCTGGCGCGACCAAGCGTGACTTCGACGACACGATCGGGGTGCACCCGACGGCCGCCGAAGAGTTCGTCACCATGCGTACGCCGGTCGGCGCTTAAGCGTCCTTCGCTTTGGCTGTGTCTGGCGCTGCCGCAACGGTAGCCGCCAGACGCAGGCTGTCTTCGAGGCTGGCCTGAGTTTTGGTCAGTTCCTTTTCCAGTGACTGATTGAGCTGCCGCTGTTCGTCGGCATCCTGTTTCAGCGTCTGACTTTCCAGCAGGGCCACGCGCAGGCGTTCCTGGAGGAGGGTGCGTTCGTTGTCGACGCGAGTGGCTTGCTCCAGCAACTGATCCTGACGCTGGTTGCTGTGCTTGAGCTGATCCTGCATCAGGCTCAGTTCGCGCTGGGTGCCACGGTTTTCCGTGAGCAGGCGTTCGTTATCGCGATGCAACTGAGTGATCTCGTCCTGACGCACCAGTGCACTTTGTTGCGCCTGGCGCAATTCCATCTGCAACTGCTGCAGCTGTCCTTCGTGACGGGCCTGCTCCTGCTCGCGCTGCTCTTTAGTGGCGTTGCGGTAATGCTCGAGAGCATCGCGGGCGTGCAGGTGTTTCTCTTCCAGCGAGCGGATCTGCTCGTCCTTGTCCTGCAGGCGCAATTCGAAATCAGCCAGCGCCTGATTGAGTCCGGCGTTGCGGGTTTGCTCGGTCTGCAGCATCGAGCGGGTTTCTTTTAGCGCTTCGGATTCCTTGGCCAGCGCCGCGCCTTGAATGTCGTGCTGTTGTTCCAGTTGCTCAAGTGCCTGGCGCACCTGCTTGAGTTCCGCTTCCAGGGTTTCGCGCTGCTCTTCGAACTGCTCGCGCGCTAGTTCGATCGGCTCTTGCGCCTGTTCTTTCAGGCGCTGGGCGAGACGCGAGACCAGTGCGGTCAGTTCGTCATTGATCGGTTCCGCGGACGCTTCGACCGGTTGGCTGCCGTCATCCAGCTCTTTCAGATAGCGATGGATCGTGGTTTTCGAACCGGTGTTGCCCAGTTCGATGCGTACTGCATCGATGCTGGGGTGTTCGCCTCGGGCCAGAATCGCTGAGCGCGCGATCTGCACCACTGCTTTGTTAACGCCACCACGGGCCATTTTAACTCCTACCATTACGTACTGTGGTACATGCCACCAAAGTACGAAGTGTACCACGCTGAAAATAAAGTTAAATGCTTGATTAATCACAGGCGGGATATACTGGTATTACCCAATGTCAGACCCCTGAATCGGTTTTTTCATCCAGCAATCAGTACGCCTGCGAGAACACTGCCCATGAGCGAGATCGATCGCTATCTGCAAGCCGCCACCCGTGACAACACCCGCCGCAGCTATCGTTCGGCGATCGAGCATTTCGAAGTGAAGTGGGGCGGCTTCCTGCCAGCGACCGCCGACAGCGTGGCGCGGTATCTGGTCGAGCATGCCGGGGTGCTGTCGATCAACACACTGAAACTGCGGCTGTCAGCGCTGGCGCAGTGGCACAACAGTCAGGGTTTTGCCGATCCGACCAAGGCGCCGGTGGTGCGCAAAGTGTTCAAAGGCATTCGCGCACTGCATCCGGCGCAGGAAAAACAGGCCGAACCGTTGCAATTGCACGATCTGCAGCAAGTGGTCGACTGGCTGGAGCAGGAAGCCAGTAGCGCCAGGCAGAATCAGGATCGTCCGCAGTTGCTCAAGGCCTATCGCGATCGGGCGCTGATTCTGCTGGGCTTCTGGCGGGGCTTCCGCAGTGACGAGTTGTGCCGTCTGCAGATCGAGCACGTGCAGGCGCACGCCGGCAGCGGCATCACCCTCTACCTGCCGCGCAGCAAGGGCGACCGCGACAACCTCGGGCAGACGTATCAGGCGCCGGCGCTGCTCAAGCTGTGCCCGGTGCAGGCTTATATCGACTGGATCACCGAGGCAGCGCTGGTACGCGGCCCGGTGTTTCGCGGCGTTGACCGCTGGGGGCATCTGAGCGAGGAGGGCTTGCACGCCAACAGCATCATTCCGCTGTTGCGTCAGGCGCTCGAGCGCGCCGGCATCCCGGCCGAGCGTTACACCAGCCATTCCCTGCGCCGCGGCTTTGCCACGTGGGCGCATCAAAGCGGCTGGGATCTGAAATCGCTCATGAGTTACGTCGGCTGGAAGGATATGAAGTCAGCCATGCGCTATGTTGAAGCCAGCCCCTTTCACGGGATGGCCCGGATTACGGACAAACCGGCTTCGTCGTAGATATGGTTTTCTTCTATTAATACAGTCTGCTAATAGCGAAAACAAATCAGCAGCATCAGGTTTGCCAATGAGCCATCCGTCGAGTGAGTGGGTAGGATTCACCCATCGAATTCACAACCCTGACGGAGAGTCATCAATGCCTATCATCAACAGCCAAGTAAAACCGTTCAAAGCTACCGCATTCAAAAACGGCGACTTCGTACAAGTCTCGGACGCTGACCTGAAAGGCAAATGGTCCGTAGTGTTCTTCTACCCAGCCGACTTCACCTTCGTGTGCCCAACCGAGCTGGAAGACCTGGCCGACAACTACGCTGCGTTCCAGAAACTGGGCGTGGAAATCTACAGCGTTTCGACCGACACCCACTTTGCTCACGCTGCCTGGCACAACACCTCGCCAGCCATCGGCAAAATCGAATACACCATGATCGGCGACCCGACCCACGTCATCTCCCGCAACTTCGACGTGCTGATCGAAGAAGCTGGCCTGGCTGACCGTGGCACCTTCGTGATCAACCCTGAAGGCCAGATCAAAATCGTTGAACTGAACGATGGCGGCGTTGGCCGTGACGCTTCCGAGCTGCTGCGCAAGATCAAGGCTGCTCAGTACGTTGCTGCTCACCCAGGCGAAGTTTGCCCGGCCAAATGGAAAGAAGGCGAGGCCACTCTGGCTCCGTCCCTGGACCTGGTCGGCAAGATCTGAGTCTGTGAGACACGCAACACAGGGCGGGACTCCGCACCTACTTCAGTAAGCTGCACCGCCCATTGAAAAAGCCCGGGCGAGATTCGCTCGGGCTTTTTTTCGCCTCGAATAAAGACACAGGAGATCGCCCGTATGTTGGACGCCAATCTTAAAGCCCAGTTGAAATCGTACCTGGAACGGGTTACCCAGCCGATCGAGATCGTTGCTTCCCTCGACGACGGTGCGAAATCCCGGGAAATGCTTGACCTGCTAAAAGACGTTGCCAGTCTTTCGAGCCAAATTACTCTGATCGACAGCGGCACCGATGCCCGCAAGCCGTCGTTCTCGATCAACCGTCCGGGTGCCGACATCAGTCTGCGTTTCGCCGGCATCCCGATGGGCCATGAATTCACCTCGCTGGTGCTGGCCCTGTTGCAAGTCGGCGGCCACCCATCGAAAGCCAGTGCCGAAGTGATCGAACAGATCCGCTCGCTCAAAGGTGAGTTCAACTTCGAAACCTACTTTTCGCTGTCGTGCCAGAACTGCCCGGACGTAGTCCAGGCGCTGAACCTGATGGCTGTGTTGAACCCGAACATCCGTCACGTCGCCATCGACGGCGCGTTGTTCCAGGACGAAGTCAACGATCGCAAGATCATGGCCGTGCCGAGCATCTACCTCAACGGTGAGAACTTTGGCCAGGGCCGCATGGGCCTGGAAGAAATCCTCGCCAAACTCGACACCGGCGCCATCGAGCGTCAGGCCGAGAAAATCAGCGCCAAACAAGCCTTTGATATGCTCGTAGTTGGCGGTGGCCCGGCCGGTGCGTCGGCCGCGATCTATGCCGCCCGTAAAGGTATCCGCACCGGTGTTGCGGCTGAGCGCTTCGGCGGTCAGGTGCTCGACACCATGGCCATCGAGAACTTCATTTCCGTGCAGGAAACCGAAGGCCCGAAACTGGCGACGGCGCTGGAAGAACACGTCAAGCAGTACGACGTCGATATCATGAACCTGCAGCGCGCCGACAAGCTGATTCCCGGCAAGAATGGCGAGTTGCACGAAGTCCATTTCGCCAGCGGTGCGACCCTGAAAGCCAAGAGCGTGATCCTGGCGACCGGTGCGCGCTGGCGTGAAATGAACGTGCCGGGCGAGCAGGAATACCGTAACAAGGGCGTGGCGTACTGCCCGCACTGCGACGGCCCGCTGTTCAAAGGCAAGCGCGTGGCGGTGATCGGCGGCGGTAACTCCGGCGTTGAAGCGGCCATCGACCTGGCCGGTATCGTTGCCCACGTGACACTGCTGGAGTTCGACGTGCAACTGCGTGCCGACGCGGTACTGCAACGCAAACTGCACAGCCTGCCAAACGTCACCGTGATCACCAGTGCGCAAACCACTGAAGTCACCGGTAATGGCGAGAAGGTCAACGGCCTGCGTTACAAGGATCGCAATACTGACGAACTGCGCAGCGTCGAGCTGGAAGGGATTTTCGTACAGATCGGTCTGCTGCCGAACACCGACTGGCTCAAAGGCACCATCGAGCTGTCGCCGCGTGGTGAAATCATCGTCGACAACCGTGGCGAGACGTCGATCCCGGGGATCTTCGCGGCCGGCGACGTGACCACTGTGCCGTACAAGCAGATCGTGATTGCAGTGGGCGAGGGCGCCAAGGCTTCCCTCAGCGCGTTCGATCACTTGATCCGTACTTCGGCGCCGGCGTAAAACGGCAGTCGCTGAAACGAAAAAACCCATGAGCGATCATGGGTTTTTTTATGCCTGACACAAATTAATGTGGGAGCGGGCTTGCTCGCGAAAGCGTCCTGTCAGCCAACATTTTCGCTGAATGACTCACCGCTTTCGCGAGCAAGCCCGCTCCCACAAAGGCTTTTATGTGGTCAGTTACAGCGGCGCAGGCTGGATGATTTCAACCCAGTAGCCATCCGGGTCCTTGATGAACGCCAGGCTTTTCATACGGCCATCAGTCAGGCGCTTCTGGAAATCACAGCCCAGCTCTTCAAAACGTGCGCACGCGGCAACGATGTCCGGCACCGAGATGCAGATGTGGCCGAAACCGCGTGGGTCGGTGTTGCCATTGTGATAGGCGAAGTCGGCGTCGTTTTCGGTGCCGTGGTTGTGGGTCAGTTCCAGAATGCCGGGGATCGACTTCATCCATTCGGTGCGGGCGGCGGCGTCGGCCGGGATCTGCGCCTTGTCGACCAGCGCGAGGAAGTACAGGCTGAATTCGGCTTCCGGGAAATCACGCTTTTCAACCAGCGAGAAGCCCAGTACGCGGGTGTAGAAGTCCAGCGACTTGGTGATGTCCTTCACACGCAGCATGGTGTGGTTGAAGACGAAGTTGCGGGTTGCGCTGTCTGGAGTGGCGGTGACGCCGGGGAAAGTGTTCAGTTCGTGCAGGCTCATAGGCCCTCCGTAACAATGGGGCGAGTGAATGGGCGCAATGATACGCATGCGGGGCGGCATCGCCAAACCGAATGCGCGGCTTGCTCTGTGGGCGGCCGGGCCTCAGACTTTGCAGCTCAATCTGCGAGTGCCTCTGGTAATGATCCGACCGTTCAAAGCGCTGTTCGTTTGCCTTTTCTCATCGCTGCTTGCCGGTCCGGCGCTGGCGGATCAGCCCAGTATCACCTGGCCTGCAGGCTGGGAAGTAGAGGCGCTGCCTGATCAAGCCCCTCAGGTTTCGCGCCAGCGCGCGGTGAAAAACGATGCTGACGGCAATCAGGTGATGGTGATGGAGTTGACCATGAGCCAGGTTGAGGCAGGCCATCAGGTCAATGTGCAGGGTGTCCTGCTGGAAATGCGCAAATCTATTCAGAAAGACTTCTTCCAGGGTGGCTATCAAAGCGTTTGCAACAAGATACATCCGGCAAAACTCGCCGTTCTGGATGCACTGGAGACCACCTGCACGATCACCGAAAACGGCCGTCATGTGTTGTCGCAAACATTGGTTGCTGCGGTCGCGACGGATAAGGCTTATGTACTTTCTTACGCGGGTCAGGCTGAGGTTTATAAGGCGAGCGCCGAGGAAATAGTCGCAGTGAGAAACAGCTTGAAACTTTAAGCGTCTGTTTGCACCGCTACGGGTTTAGATACCCGAAGGAATTAAGCACAAAGTTTAGCGGTCGTTGCGGTTGCAACATCCCGGCGCAAAATGTTTAGCCTCACGGCTTGTGGGTGTTAAAGCAGATTGATAACTAGCGTGGCGGAAATCGTTGCTTTTGTTAGATATTGTCGAAAAAAAGCCCTGCATAGAGCAGGGCTTGTTTGTTGACGCAAGATTAACCGCGTAACCAGGAATCAACGGTGGCAGCACCGTACTGTTCTTTCCAGGCTTTCAGGCCGCGGTGATTGCCGCCCTTGGTTTCGATCAGTTCACCGGTGTGCGGGTTCTGATAGACCTTGACCACGCGAGCGCGGCGGGTTTTCGGTGCGGCAGACACTTGCAGGCCGGACTTGGACGGGTTCGGATCGAGGATGGCGATGATGTCTTTCAGGCCTTTGCCGTAGGTTTTCATCAGCCCCTGGAGCTTTTCTTCGAATTCGATTTCTTTCTTGAGCCCGGCATCGTTCTTCAGCGATTCCAACTGCTTGAGCTGTTCCTGAAGGGCCTTTTCAGCTGCACGAAATTCAGCGAGTCTGGACAATATCTTTACTCCAATAGTGTGTTTGGCTGATACCAACCGCAAACAAAGCTATAAGCCAAGAGCCTTGAAGCGACTCGGTGATAATGGCTCACCTGCCAATCTTGCACAGGCTGAAAAAATTGTAGTAGTTAATGCGCCAAGAGTAAATCCTGATCTTGTCGTCATGTAACAACAGTGGTGTTTTGTATCAATTTGGTGCGCCCGGTCGCAGCGCCGGGCTTAATTTATTTTTAGTTAATGGTGACTTAATGCATCGATGAAGTCGGCGCCAGGCATGGGTTTTCCGAACAGATAGCCCTGCAGGAAGTTGACGTGGTGTGCGGTCAGATAGTCAGCCTGAGCCTGAGTTTCTACACCTTCGGCAACAATACCCAAATCGAGCTTGGCCGACAGTTCGATAATCGTGTCCAGAATATGCCGCGACAGCGCATCAATGCCGATCATCGCGACGAAACTCTGGTCGATCTTGAGAAAATCGACATTGAATGTTCGCAGGTAGCCCAGACTTGAATGACCGGTACCGAAATCGTCGATGGCGATCATCACCCCCAGCGCGTGCAACTGCTCGAACAATAGGTGCGTGACATCGGTTGGCTCAATCAGCTCGCGCTCGGTCAGCTCCAGCACCAGGTTGATACTGCCGGGGGCAAAAGCAGCGAGAAACCCGCGACAGTCTTCGACCAGTTGCAGATCCTGGCAATGGCTGGCGGTGATGTTGATGCCGATGTGGAACGGTTTGTCGAACTCCGCCGACAACGGGCCGAGCAGGGCGGCTGTCTGCTGCATCAGCGAACGAGTCATGGGCACGATCAGGCCTGAATGTTCGGCAAACGGAATGAACAGATCCGGACGCACCAGACCCTCCTTGGGGTGATTCCAGCGCATCAGCACTTCAGCGCCGGACCACTTCCGGCTGTCGCCATGCACCACCGGCTGGAAGTAGGGAATGAATTCGCCAGCCTCCAGCGCGCGCAGCATCTCATGGCTGGGCGAAGTGGCGCGCCGTTGCAGGACATGGGCGATAGCGCCCGCGATCACCCCGAAAAATATCAGCAGACTGAACAGCGGCGGGTATTCGCCGGCCATGTAGCGCCACGTTTGCCCCTGCGGAAAGCCTGCACTGACACTGAAGGCATAGCGCGAAGACGCGAGCATACTCTGCGCCACCGGTAACGGCGGCAGGGCGCCTTGATGCACCTTGCCATCGACGGACAGCCAGTTATCGCCGACCTGCAACAACAGCAGCGTCTGCCGGCCGATCAGGCGCAGGATGTTGCTCAGGTGATAACCATCGAGGGTGGTCAGCGCGCCACCGCGACCTTCGCTGAGGCGATACACCAACAGCGCGGTGTTGGGCGTGACGGGGTTGCCATTCATCAACCACAGTTTGCCCTGCGTATAGTCGCCCGGATTCACGGCCTCCTTGAACTCCCCGAACAGCGAGCTGCAATAGAGGTTGTTGTCCCACACCAGATTGGTCGAGCGCACAAAAGGTCGACGGGTCACCTGCTCACGCAAGGCCAGTTTCACGCTATCGCAGGGCTGGCCGGCCAATGGCAACAATTCACTGGCGGCCTGGGCGGTGTTGTCGAGCATCAGTTCAAACTGGCGCAACGCCTCCTCGGCGGTATTTTGCGTGCTCTGTTGCAAGGTGCGTTCGGCTTGCAGATACAGAATCCCGCCGCCTAGCAGGACGGGCAAAACACCACAAAGCAGGCTCACAAAAATGCGTACGCTGCGTTTGCGGCGGGGTCTGACGGTCAAGGGCATTGGCGCATCCTGTCGCGATGGGGTGGAACTCTCGAATGCAGGCCTGGCAACGGCGCACCGGTGAAAAACAGCGAAGTCAGAAGGGATGATAGATGGCCGTTGGCGCTTGTGCCGCTCACGGCTGGTTGATCTGCGTGGCGAGTTCGATAAATGCCCGAGTGGCGGGCGAAGCCTGACGCTGATCGAGGACAGCGAGGCCGATCAAGCGTTGTACCGCCGGCAACAGCGGCTTCTTCAGGTAACGCGGCGCTGGATCGTCCGGCAATGAGCCTTCGGCGACAACGGTGATGGCATCGCCCCGGCTGACGACGTCCAGCGTACTGAGCAATTGCGAGCAACGATAGCGAATGTTCGGTTGCAGGCGCGCGGCGCTGAACAGACGCGAAACCAGTTCCGATGAGCCGGCCTCGGTCAGCACAAATGGGTCGGCACACAGATCCTGGAGGCTCAGCGCCGCACGTGCCGCCAATGGGTGATCGAGCGGGAGCAGGGCAACCATCTGGTCTTCGACCAGAGCAAAAGTGTCGAAGCGCTCCTCGGGCAGCACCACAAAACCGACGTCAATTCGCCGCTCCTCCAGCCACTGCAGCACCTGCCGGTCCGGTCCCTCATCAATGTGCACTTCAATGCCCGGATGCACTTCGCGATAGCGCTGCAGAATCTTCGGCAGCAACTTGATCGATGACGTCGGGCCGAATGAGCCAATACGCAACGTGCCGGTTTTCATGCCCCGCGCATCGGCCGCTTCCTGGCGCAGGGTGTTGGCCAGACCGAGCATGGCCCGTGCGCGCTGCAGCAGTTGCTCGCCGATATCGGTGAGCTCCACCTGCGACTGGTGCCGCCGCAACAACTCCACGCCCAACTCCTGTTCCAGCGATTTCATCGCGTGGGATATCGCCGACTGCGAAATCCCCAGACGATGGGCGGCGAGGGTAAATCCGCGCAGTTCGGCGACCAGCGAGAAGATCTCCAGTTGCGTGAGGGTCATGAGTTTTTGCTCATTTTACGATGAGAGGGCATGAGGGGAATGATACGCCATCCTTCAACTTCTTTCGTTTGGAGCATCATGCGCAACCTTGAGCAAACCCACCTAACGGCCTCCGACCGGCCGGTATACCTGACGCTGGCAGCGGTAACCATGATTTGGGGCGGGACCTTTGTCGCCGGGCGTTTTCTGTCGGGCAGCCTCAGCCCGTTGTTCACCGCCAGCCTGCGCATCCTGCTCGCCAGCGTCGCGTTGCTCGGATTTCTGTGGATAGCGCGTATCCCGCTGGCGCGACCGACGCCCCGGCAATGGCTGCAACTGAGTTTGCTGGGGCTCTTCGGCATTTTCTTCTACAACCTGTGCTTCTTTTATGGCCTGCAGTACATCAACGCTTCACGGGCTTCGTTGATTGTCGCGTTGAACCCGGCCGTGATCGGTCTGGCCTCGTGGTTGTTGTTCAAGGAGCGCCTGGGTCGGGCGAAAGTCGCCGGTATCGCGATCTGCATCACGGGCGCCGGCCTGGTGATTGTCAGCCGTGACCCGCAATTACTTGCCGTGACACCCGATGCGTGGATCGGTGATCTGTTGATTTTTGGCTGCGTGTTGAGCTGGGGTGTTTACTCGCTGTTTTCCCGGGGGCTGAACCAATCCATCGGCCCGCTGCAGACCGTGACCTTTTCCGTGTTGATCGGCAGCGCGATGCTGTGGGCGCTGGCAATGTTGCGTGGCGAGGTCAGCGGAGCAGCCTTGATCAACCTCGGCACAGCACAATGGCTGAGCCTGATTTACCTCGGCGTGTTCGGCTCGGCGCTGGCTTACATCGGCTACTACGATGGCATCCGCAAAATCGGCGCGACCCGATCCGGCGTGTTCATTGCCCTGAATCCGCTGACCGCGGTGGTGCTCGGCGCGTTGCTGCTCGGCGAGCAACTGACGTTGAGCATGTGCCTGGGCGGCGGGTTGGTGCTGGTGGGGATTTACCTGTGCAACAAACCCCTTGCACCGATGCGAAAAAGGCGGATTTTATAGAGAGGGCAGACAACCCTATTTACGCTGTGTAGAATCGGGTTACGCATACAATAATAAACGTCTTCTGGCAGCAGAAGCCTCGCCCGCAAGAGCCTTGGGTCGACAATGAAGATATTCGGGTTTCAACTGATCTATGGTGACTTCCTCGCCCGCAGTGTGCGAGGCATCTCCTGCGCACCGCCCGCCGGTCTCAGCATTACTGACAAATAACTCTGGTTAATTGATAAGAATGATGAGGCGTCACCATGGCAGATTTATACGAAAACCCAATGGGCCTGATGGGCTTTGAGTTCATCGAGTTCGCATCGCCGACTCCTGGCACCCTGGAGCCGATCTTCGAGATCATGGGCTTCACCAAAGTCGCGACCCACCGCTCCAAGAACGTGCACCTGTACCGTCAGGGCGCGATCAACCTGATCCTCAACAACGAACCCAATAGCGTCGCTTCGTACTTCGCGGCCGAACACGGCCCGTCGGTGTGTGGCATGGCGTTCCGCGTGAAGGATTCGCAAAAGGCCTACAGCCGCGCACTGGAACTCGGTGCTCAGCCGATCCACATCGAAACCGGCCCGATGGAGCTGAACCTGCCAGCGATAAAGGGCATCGGCGGCGCGCCGCTGTACCTGATCGACCGTTTTGGTGAAGGCAGTTCGATCTATGACATCGACTTCGTGTTCATCGAGGGCGTTGATCGCAACCCGGTCGGTGCCGGTCTGAAGATCATCGACCACCTGACCCACAACGTGTACCGCGGCCGCATGGCCTACTGGGCCAACTTCTACGAGAAGCTGTTCAACTTCCGCGAGATCCGCTATTTCGACATCAAGGGCGAATACACCGGCCTGACCTCGAAAGCGATGACCGCACCGGACGGCATGATCCGCATCCCGCTGAACGAAGAGTCGTCCAAGGGCGCCGGGCAGATCGAAGAGTTCCTGATGCAGTTCAATGGCGAGGGCATTCAGCACGTGGCGTTCCTCACCGACGACCTGATCAAGACCTGGGATCAGTTGAAGAAGATCGGCATGCGCTTCATGACCGCGCCGCCGGACACCTACTACGAAATGCTCGAAGGCCGCCTGCCGAACCACGGTGAGCCGGTTGACCAGCTGCAATCGCGCGGCATCCTGCTCGACGGCTCGTCGAACCCGGACGACAAGCGCCTGCTGCTGCAGATCTTCTCGGAAACCCTGATGGGCCCGGTGTTCTTCGAATTCATCCAGCGTAAAGGCGATGATGGTTTCGGCGAGGGCAACTTCAAGGCCCTGTTCGAATCGATCGAGCGTGATCAGGTGCGTCGTGGTGTGCTCGCAACCGAGTAATCCTCCACCAGAATGAAAAAATCCCGGCTTGCAGTCATGCACAGCCGGGATTTTTTTGCGTCCGCAAAAACTGTGGGAGCGGGCTTGCTCGCGAATTCGGTCTTTGGTTCAAGGTCTTTGTTGACTGAACTGACGCTTTTGCGAGCAAGCCCGCTCCCACAGTTGTTTTGTGGTGCGATTAAGGGCGGCGTTGCCGCATCAGGTGCTTGAAGCCTTCGAAGACCAACACCACCACCGCCAGCCAGATCGGAATGTAGGTCAGCCACTCGCCGGCCTTGATGCTTTCACCGAGCAACAGCGCCACGCCGAGCAGCAACACCGGCTCGACGTAACTGAGCAAACCAAACAGGCTGAACGGCAGCAAGCGGCTGGCAATGATGTACACCACCAGCGCCGAAGCACTGATCAGACCGAGCAGCGGAATCAGCCAGAGCAAGCCCGGATACTGATCGAACACGGCGAAACCTTGCTCACCACCGCGCACGAACCAGTACGCCACCGGCAGCATCAAGGTCATGTCGACCCACAGACCGCCCAGGTTGTCGGTCTTCAGGCGTTTGCGCAGGACGAAATACAGCGGGTAACCGACCACGACCACCAGGGTCGCCCAGGAAAATCCGCGGACCCGATACAGCTCGTTCGCCACGCCGAGAACGGCAAAGAACACCGCGATTTTCTGCAGGTACGACAGGCTGTCGCCGTACACAATGCGCCCGGTCAGTACCATCGCCAGCGGCAACAGGAAATAACCCAGCGACACATCGAGGCTGTAGCCGTTGAGCGGCGCCCACATGAACAGCCACAACTGCACGCCGAGCAAACCCGACGAAACAATCAGACCGCCAATCAGCTTTGGATAGCCCGCCACCTTGCGCAGCAACTCCAGCACCCGCCGCCATTCACCCGACACCAGCATGAACACGGTCATGCACGGCACGGTGAGCAGCATCCGCCAGCCAAAGATTTCCACGCCGCTCAACGGGGTGAGCAGCGAGGTGTAGTAATACATGACGGCAAACAGCACCGAAGCTGAAACCGATAGAGCGATACCTTTAGACAAACTGTCCTCGCGGATGGGTGATCAAACAGGGCGCGCAGGATACGTGGTTTTTGTGCTGAATATTGGCCGAGTGATCAATGTTTCCCACATCCTGAAGATAAGCACAAAACCTGTGGGAGCGAGCCTGCTCGCGAAAGCGGTGTGCCAGACAACGCAGATGTTGAATGTGCCGGCCTCTTCGCGAGCAGGCTCGCTCCCACAATGGATTTGTGTTGCCCTCGTAATCTGCTGACGCCGCTGATGCCCGGCTTGTGAGGCTTTCAGGCCTGACGCGGTTTACGGCCTGACACAAAATGGCTCACATCGTTAAACCCCGGCGTCGAAGCATGCCCCGGCGTCACCAGCGAGTCGATAAACGCTTCATCCTCCGCCGTGATCTGCACCGCCTGCGCCTTGGTGTAAGCATCCCACTGCTGTTCGGTACGCGGTCCGACAATCGCCGAGGTCACCGCGCTGTTGTTCAACACCCAGGCAATCGCGAATTCGACAATCCCGACGCCACGGCCCTGGGTGTACTGCTGAATCTGCTGGGCGATGCGCAGCGATTCCACGCGCCATTCGGTTTCCAGAATGCGTTTGTCCTGACGCCCGGCGCGGCTGTTGGCGTCGGGAGTGGCGTCGGGTGCGTACTTGCCGCTGAGCACGCCGCGGGCCAGCGGGCTGTAAGGCACCACGCCGAGGCCATAGGTTTGCGCGGCGCTGATCTGCTCGGTCTCGGCCTGACGGTTGACGATGTTGTACAGCGGCTGGCTGATCACCGGGCGGTCGATACCGAGCTTGTCAGCGATACGGATCACTTCGGCAATGCGCCAACCGCGATAGTTCGACAGGCCCCAATAGCGAATCTTGCCCTGGCGAATCAGATCGCCAATCGCCGACACCGTGACTTCCAGAGGGGTGTTGTGGTCTTCGCGGTGCAGGTAATAGATGTCGAGATAGTCGGTGCCGAGGCGCGTCAGGCTGGCCTCCAGACCATTGAAGATGTGCTTGCGGCTCAAGCCGCTGCGGTTTGGCACGCCGTCCGCCGGGCCGAAACCGACCTTGGTCGCCAACACCCATTCGTGCCGATGGCGGGCGATCGCCTCGCCGACGATTTCTTCCGAGCGGCCATTGGTATAGACGTCGGCAGTGTCGATGAAATTGATGCCCTGATCCCAGGCCTTGTCGATGATGCGCAGCGAGTCCTCGGCGCTGGTCTGCTCGCCAAACATCATCGTGCCGAGGGTGAGGGTGGACACCTGCAACCCCGAGTGCCCCAGTGTGCGGTAGCTCATGCCGAAATCCTTTTATCGGGTGGGAAAACTCCAATCAAATACCAGAAGCATCCGACGGGGCAAAGTGAATTATCGGCTGAGCGCTGTGCAACGCGTCTGCAAAAACGCCTGCAACACCCGAACGCGTTCGGACACCTGCACCCGATGCGGACACAGCAGATTGAACGGTACGCTCTCGCCATGCCAGTCATCGAACAGCGTCAGCAGGCGTCCGCCGCGCACATCCTCGGCGACGTCCAGCCAGGCTTTGTAGGCAATGCCATGCCCGGCCAGGGCCCAGCGCCGCGCGACTTCGCCGTCATCGCTGAAGTAATCGCCGTGTACTTCAACCTCCAGCGTTTCGTCCTCGCGACTGAAGCGCCAGGTGTTGTAGGGCCGACCATTGCGCAGGTAGAGCAGGGCGCTGTGTTCGCACAGTTCGCCGGGATGTTGCGGTGTGCCATGGCGGGCGAGATAGTCCGGGCTGGCGCAGGCAACACGGCGATGCGCCGGCAGAATCGGCAACGCGACCAGGGTCGAATCACTGGGCACACCAAAGCGCAGCGCGACATCCACGGTTTCGCGGAACAGATCGGCGTGCCGATCGTTGAGCAACAATTGCAGTTGAATATTCGGGTGTGCACGTTTGAAGTCGTCCAGCCACGGCAACAACACGTTGCGTCCGAAATCCGACGGAGCAGCCAGTTGCAGCACTCCACTGAGGCCTTCGCCGTGTTGCTTCAGTGCCTGCTCACCTTCGGCCAGGGCGGACAGGGCAATGCGTACGCTGTCGAGATAACGCCGACCTTCTTCGGTCAGGCGCATGCTGCGGGTAGAGCGCGCGAGCAGGCGGATGCCGAGGCGGGTTTCCAGACGCTTCAGCGCGATGCTTGCGGCGGCCGGCGTCAGTTCCAGCGCGCGGGCAGCGGCGGAGATGCTGCCGGAGTCGGCCACGCGTACGAAGATCTCCAGATCGAGAATCGAGCTCATTGGTAAAAATCCTTTAAAGATCTGTGCGTTTTTGCGGGATTTTTCCGTGATTGGCAAGTCGGGGCGTTGTAATCATTAAGCAAAAAAGATCGCAGCCTGCGGCAGCTCCTACAGGGAAACGCGTATTTCCATGCAGGAGCTGCCGCAGGCTGCGATCTTTTGATCTGGAAGCGTGATTACGCGCGCAGCGTCCGCGTCATGCGCAATGCCAGCAAACTGCCGCCGACAATCACACCCGCCAGCAGATACAACGCCGCATCGGTCGAACCGGTGCTGTCCTTGACCCAACCCACCAGGTACGGGCTGAGGAAACCGGCCATCTGCCCCATCGAGTTGATCAACGCCAGACCACCGGCCGCCGCGCCCGCGCTCAACAGGGCAGTCGGCACTGGCCAGAACATCGGCAGGCCGGTCAGCGCGCCCATGGTTGCAAGGGTCAGGCCGAGGATGGCGATGGCCGGGTTGGCGGCGAAGTTCACGGCGATCAGCAGACCGAGCGCGCCCATCAGCATCGGTACGACCAAGTGCCAACGCCGTTCTTTGCGCAAGTCCGCCGAACGCCCGACCAGCAACATGAAAACCGCCGCCAGCAGATAGGGGATCGCACTCAGCCAGCCGATCACCAGGTTGTCGCTGAAGCCGAGGTTCTTGATGATCGACGGCAGCCAGAAGTTGATCGCGTACACGCCGCTCTGGATGCAGAAGTAGATCAGGCCAAAGGCCCAGATCGCCGGGTTCTTGAACACCGCGAGCAGCGAGTCGGAGGTGGTTTTCGGCTTGTTCGCCAAGTCTTCGGCCTGATCCGCCTCAAGCACCGCGCGCTCGTGCGGGCTCAGCCACTTGGCATTGGCGAAGCTGTCGCTGAGCAGGAAATAGGCGAGGGCGCCGAGAATCACGGTCGGAATACCTTGCAGCAGGAACATCCACTGCCAGCCGGCCAGTCCACCTTGCCCGGCGGCGAAGTGATTGAGAATCCAGCCGGAGAACGGGCTGCCAAGCAGGCCCGAGACCGGAATTGCCGACATGAACAGCGCCATGATCCGTCCACGGCGGAACGTCGGGAACCACTGCGAGAGGTACAGCACCACACCCGGGAAGAACCCGGCTTCGGCCGCACCGGTGAACAGGCGCAGGGTGTAGAACTGGGTCGGGGTGGTGACGAACAACAGACAGGTCGACAGCGTGCCCCAGGCGATCATCATCAGTGCGATCCAGCGGCGCGGGCCGAATCGGGTCAGCGCCAGGTTGCTCGGCACGCCGCACAGCACGTAGCCGATGAAGAAGATCCCGGCACCGAGGCCGTATACGGTTTCACTGAACTTCAATGCGTCGAGCATCTGCAGTTTGGCGAAGCCAACGTTGACCCGGTCGAGGTAGTTGAACAGGTAGCAGATGAAGATGAAGGGGATCAAGCGCAGGGTGATGCGTTTGTAGACGGCGTTTTTACCGTCGTCGATGGTCTGGGTAGCTGCGGCGCTCTGCGACATAGCGGCTCTCTCTTTATTATGATTTTTTGCGATGCACAGGTTAACGTTGATCGCCCCGAGAGTCTCGGCCACCTGTGGCCGGATTGTCTTTGTGCCTGAGCACAGGGTTTGCCGCCAGACCCTGTGCGGGTGAACAACCGTCCGCCGCCGCTGCTTAAGGATTTTGCCGATCATGTTCGAACTCGATCACGACCTCGCTCAGGATATCGTCGACCGGGCCATGGCCATTTTGCCCTACAACGTCAACGTCATGGACAGCCAGGGCCTGATCCTCGGCAGTGGCGAGCCGGAGCGCATCAACACCCGTCACGAAGGCGCGCAACTGGTGCTGGCCAACGGGCGGGTAGTGGAGATCGACGCACAAACCGCTGTGCACTTGAAGGGTGTGCAGCCGGGGATCAACCTGCCGCTGATGCTCGATCAACGCCTGATCGGCGTGCTCGGCATTACCGGCGAACCGGAGCAACTGCGCACCTACGCCGAACTGGTGCGCATGACCGCCGAAATGCTCGTCGGTCAGCGCAACCAGCAGGCCGAGCAGCAATGGCGGCGCCAGCGTTGCGATGACCTGTTGGCGTTGCTGTTGAGCGAAGCCGGGGATTCGCCGCGGCTGGTCGATGAGGCGCAGCAATTGGGGCTCAAGCCGCAGTTGACCCGGGTGCCATATCTGTTCGAACTGGGTCTGGAGCACGGGCCGGGGCAAACCGTCGAGGCCTTGAGCGCCTGGCTGGCCTCGCGCTACCCGGACAGCTGGTGCGTGAGTTCGGCCAAGTCGTCGCTGCTGTGGTGCCGACCGGCAAGTCAAACGGTTGAGCATGATCGCCTGCTGGAAAAACTCGATGGCCTCGGCTGGAATATTCTGCGCATCGCTGTGGGTGGGCAGGCGGATGGGCTGGCCGGTTTGCGCCGCTGTTATCGACGGGTCGGCGATCTGCTGGCGTATGGGCGTGAGGTGCTGCCGCAGTCGCGACTGCTGACGCTCAATCGCTATCGCTTGCCGGTGATGCTCTGGCGCCATCGCAATGACGACGCGCTGGATGAACTGCTCAAACCGTTGCGCAAAGTCATCGCCAAAGACAGCAACGGCCAGTTGCTCGCAACCCTGCGCAGTTGGTGTGAACACGACGGGCAGAGTCAGGCCTGCGCCGATGCGCTGGGCATTCATCGCAACAGTCTGCGTTATCGGATGGAGCGGATTGCTGAGTTGAGCGGGGTTGATCCGCTGAAACTCGACGGGATGCTGGCGTTGTACCTCGGGGTGCAGTTGCTTCCTCAGACTGAGCCGGACTGATCGGGTGTTTTCACCGACACCTTCGCGAGCAGGCTCGCTCCCACAGGGGGAATGCATTTCAAATGTGGGAGCGAGCCTGCTCGCGAAGGCGTCGGCACATTCCATACAAGGTCTTTGTAGAAATGAACAATAAACGCCCACCGCCCTTGTGCAGCGGACCGGCGTCAATGCGCAGGCCGACTGGCAGCATGAGGAGCATTGGAACTGGAGAATTCGCATGAAGATCGTCATCGCCCCCGATTCGTTCAAGGACAGCCTGAGTGCCCAAGGCGTTGCCGAGGCCATTGCGCTGGGGTTGGCGCAAGTCTGGCCGCAAGCAACACTGGTCAAATGCCCGATGGCCGACGGCGGCGAGGGCACGGTGGAATCGATTCTCGCCGCTTGCGAGGGTGAACTGCGCCGCACCCGAGTACGCGGGCCGCTGGGTGCGCCGGTCGACGCCGCGTGGGGCTGGTTGCCACACAATCACACCGCGATCATCGAAATGGCCGAGGCCAGTGGTTTGCAATTAGTGCCTACGGGGCAACGCGATGCCTGCATCACCAGCACTTTCGGCACCGGCGAACTGATTCGCGCCGCGCTGGATGCCGGCGCGCAACGGGTGATTCTGGCGATTGGCGGCAGCGCCACCAACGACGGCGGCGCCGGCGCGATGCAGGCGCTCGGGGTGAAATTGCTCGATGCGCAGGGTCAGCCATTGGTGCCGGGCGGCTTGGCGCTGGCACAACTGGCGCGACTGGACTTGAGCGAGCTTGATCCGCGTCTGGCCCACGTGCGCTTCGACATCGCCGCCGACGTTAACAATCCGCTGTGCGGCCCGCACGGCGCCTCGGCGATTTTCGGCCCGCAAAAGGGCGCGTCGCCGGCGCAAGTGCAGCAACTGGATCAGGCGCTGGGGCACTTCGCCGAGCTCTGCGCGCAAGCGTTGGGCAAGGACGTTCGCGATGAGCCGGGCAGTGGTGCGGCGGGGGGATTGGGTTTTGCGGCCAAGGCGTTTCTTGGCGCGCAATTTCAGGCCGGCGTGGAAGTGGTGGCCGAGTTGGTGGGGCTGGCCGAAGCGGTCAACGGCGCCGATCTGGTGATCACGGGAGAAGGGCGGTTCGACGCGCAAACCTTGCGCGGCAAGACCCCGTTCGGCGTGGCGCGAATTGCCAAGCAGCACGGCGTGCCGGTGATCGTCATCGCCGGCACCTTGGGTGAGGGTTATCAGGAACTCTACGAGCACGGCATCGACGCCGCATTCGCCGTCACCAGCGGCCCGATGACCCTGGAGCAGGCCTGTGCCGAAGCTCCACGCTTGTTGCGCGAACGCGCGACGGACATCGCCCGGGTCTGGCAGATGGCCAAACTCAATAACTGACTGCGTGAAGATGTTGTGGCGAGGGGATTCATCCCCGATGGGTTGCTAAGCAGCCCCCCGCGTTTTTCGCAAAAAACCAGTTTTGAGATTTTGCGACTGCTGCGCAGCCGATCGGGGATAAATCCCCTCGCCACAGAGGGTTGGTGTCAGGGTGTTTCAGTGGTGAAACACCTTGAAAAATATTTTCGCTTTTCACCAAATCTTCCTAAAGCCCCGCCGATACAGAGATCAGGCGCACACAGATTCCCTCGAACAGTGACGCCTGACTGGTCCCGCCCCCAAGGGCCAGTGATGACGGCACGGACGCTCGCAGCTACCTCTATCCGAGAGTCCAACCATGTCCTTGCGTAACCTGAATATCGCACCCCGCGCCTTCCTCGGTTTTGCCTTTATCGCCTTGTTGGTGATTGTCCTTGGCGTGTTCGCCGTCAACCGCATGTCGACCATCCGCCAGGCTTCCATCGACATGGATACCAACCAACTGCCCAGCGTCACTTACCTTGGCGTGGTCACGGAAAACGTTTTGCGCCTGCGGATTCTGTCGTTCCGGATTCTGGTCAACCGCGACCCGGCAGGTCTGCAAGAAGCGCAAACACGCATCGGCGTGCTGGTGGACAAGGTTCGCAGCGCTCAGGCCAGTTACGCCGCGTTGCCGGCAGAGAGCGAAGAGCGTGCGTTGTATCAGACGTTCGCGACCACGCTCGACAACTACCTGCAAGCGCAAAACCAGATGATGGAGCTGTCGCGTCAGGACAAGGTCGACGAGATGCGCACCTTGATCAACACGCGAATCAAGGACGGCACCGACCAGATGGGCGAGCAACTCAACAAGCTGATCGCGATCAACGCGGCGGGTGCGAAAGTCGCCTCCACCCAGGCCGGTGAACATTACGACAGCGCCATTACCGGCATCATCGTTGTTGCCGTGGTCGCCGCGCTCGCCACGGTACTGCTGGCCCTGTTGCTGACTCGCAGCATCGTCACCCCATTGAATCGTGCCGTGCAGGCGGCACAAACCATCGCTGGCGGCAACTTGACCCAGTCCATCGAAGTCGATGGCAAGGACGAAGCCACCCAACTGCTGCAAGCCCTGTCCACGATGCAGATCAACCTGCGCAAAACCATCGAACAGATCGCCGGTTCCGCGACTCAGTTGGGCGCGGCGGCCGAAGAGCTGAGCGCGGTCACCGAAGAAGCCTCCCGTGGCCTGCAACAGCAGAACAACGAGATCGAACAGGCCGCCACCGCCGTCAACGAAATGACCGCCGCTGTGGAAGAAGTCGCACGTAACGCGGTCTCGACCTCCGAAGCCTCGAACCAGTCGACCCAGGCCGCCCGCGAAGGTCGCGATCAAGTGGTGAAAACCGTTGACGCGATCCAGACCATGACCCATGACGTGCAGAGCACCGCGCAAATGATCGAAGGCCTCGCTGCACAGGGCCGCGACATCGGCAAGGTGCTGGATGTGATCCGCGCCATCGCCGAACAGACCAACCTGCTGGCCCTCAACGCGGCGATCGAAGCAGCGCGTGCCGGTGAGGCCGGACGCGGTTTTGCGGTGGTGGCGGACGAAGTTCGCGCATTGGCCCATCGCACCGCGCAATCGACCCAGGAAATCGAAAAAATGGTCGCCGGCATCCAGAACGGCACCGGCGAAGCGGTGTCGTCGATGCAGCAAAGCAACCAGCGTACCCAGACCACTCTGGAAATGGCCCGCGCTGCGGGTGTGGCGCTGGAGCAAATCACCCAGTCGATCCACCAGATCAACGAGCGCAACCTGGTGATCGCCAGCGCCTCGGAAGAACAGGCGCAGGTCTCCCGTGAAGTTGATCGCAACCTGGTCAACATCCGTGATCTGGCCACGCAGTCCGCTGCCGGCGCGAATCAAACCAGCGCCGCGACCCATGAGCTGTCGCGTCTGGCGGTGGATTTGAATGCGATGGTGGCGCGCTTTGTGATTTGAGAAATACGCAGTTGCCTGAAGTGGGCCGAACCAGATGAGTGTTCGGCCCACCTCGAAGAGTCAGCGTTTCAAGACAGGTCCACTTTGACTTGCTTAAACAAAGATTGTTGCCCAAGGTTTCCTGCACGATCGCGCAGCCTGTAAAACGCGAACATGGTGCCGGAGCCTATCCCACGGATAATCGCGCCACTCAGTTTGATAACGGTACGTGAAGTTGCGTCACGCACCGTTTCAATGATGACCGGCTCCGACGCAAGTGAGCCAAAGTGAAATTCGATGCTGTCGCAGACTCGCTGCTGCATATAGATGCCAATGGTTACCAGAACTTCATCATTGTGGGTGGCGAGATACTGCCGTGTGATCCCCTCACTGTCGATTTCTGGTGGAAATTGCGGAGGCTCTCCCGGATTGCCGAAGTTGGGAGCCGTTAGATCAACCGTGATCGGCGTGCTCGCGGCCATGTCTTCATTCCCGCCAATATCGAGGATGTATGAAACCTCATATACGCCGTCTTGTACCAGGTGTGTCTCAGGGATATGGGCCTCAAATGGGAAAAGCTCCGGGTCGATGGGTGTCGTAAAACGATAGTCCGCCACCCTATTCCCGTTTAACAACAGCCTTAACAGTACGGGCACGCCTGGATCAGGAGGTGAACACTGCCAGTCTGGAATTAACACCTTTAGTGGAGATACCAATGCACTCAATGGCAACAGGTTAACCTGACTGCCAGGGAAATTGGGTAGCGCATCGGGGATTTCCGGTGCGTCCAATAAGAGGGTTTTTTCATTCAGATTCGTCATCGTTTCAACACTCCGTCGTTTCGATTAGAGGGGGCCGCAGTTGTTTCCTCATGTTGATTAAGCGAGCGTTTGTGAAGTGGGTCTACTGTCAACTCTGACAGGTAGTCAGTCGACCGCTAATCGACCACAGTACGAAGTTCTTCTTTAAATTCATCCAAAGGACAAAGCGGCTGGCGCGGTTTGTGATTTGACCTAGGGTGAAGGCTGGAAACCGCGCAATCAGGAGACGTGCATGCGCTATTCAGCCTTGACCCAACGCATCGCCGGGGAGGGCGCCGCAGCCTGGCAGATTCATGACCGAGCGCTGGAGCTGCGCGCCGAGGGGGTCGATATCCTGCTGCTGAGTGTAGGGGATCCGGATTTCGACACGCCGCTGCCGATCATTCATGGCGCCATCGACAGTCTGCTGGCCGGCGATACGCATTATTCCGAGGTGCGTGGCCGTTTGGCGCTGCGCAAGCTGATCGCCGCTCGCCACCAGCGGCGCAGCGGTCAGGTGGTGGATGCCGAACACGTGATCGTGCTGCCCGGCGCGCAATGCGCGGTGTATTCGGTCGCGCAATGCCTGCTGGATCCGGGCGATGAAGTGATCGTCGCCGAGCCGATGTACGTGACCTACGAGGGCGTGTTCGGCGCGTGCGGTGCGACGGTGGTGCCGGTGCCGGTTCGACCGGAAAACGGCTTTCGTGTTGATCCCGCTGATGTCGCTGCACGGATCACGCCGAAGACCCGCGCGATGTTGCTCAACAGTCCCAACAATCCTTCCGGCGCGAGCCTGTCGCTGCTGATCTGGCAAGAGCTGGCGGCGCTGTGCGTGCGCCACGATTTGTGGCTGATCAGTGACGAGGTCTACAGCGATCTGCTCTACGAGGGCGAACACATCAGCCCGGCGAGCCTGCCGGGCATGGCCGAACGCACGGCAACCATCAACAGCCTGTCGAAATCCCATGCCATGACCGGTTGGCGCATTGGCTGGTCGATCGGGCCGAAGGTGCTGGCCGAGCATCTGGTGAACCTGTCGTTGAGCATGCTTTTCGGCCTGCCGGATTTCGTGCAGAAGGCCGCGCAAGTGGCGCTGGAAAGTGATTTGCCGGAAGTGACGCAGATGCGCGAGGAATATCGTTTGCGCCGCGACCTGGTGTGCGAACGGTTGCGCGGTTGTCCGGGATTGCAGCCGATCCGGCCCGATGGCGGGATGTTCGTGATGGTCGATGTGCGCCAGACCGGGTTTGGCGCGCAGGCGTTTGCCGAGCGCTTGCTGGAAGGTTATGGGGTCTCTGTGCTGGCTGGCGAAGCGTTCGGGCCGAGTGCGGCGGGGCATATTCGTATCGGGCTGGTGCTGGATCGGGTGCAACTGGCGGATGCCTGTGCGCGGATTGCATTGTGTGCGGTGCGGTTGCTGCAGGCGCGTAGTGCCTGATGGTTTGTGTTGTCGAGGCTGGCCCCTTCGCGAGCAAGCTCGCTCCCACAGTGAGTTGGGGGGGGCACAAAGTTTTATGTGCAACCTGAACCCTGTGGGAGCGAGCTTGCTCGCGAAGACGGACTCTCAGCCGGCGATTGTTTCAGCCCTGCCAAGCCACCGGATTCACCAGATTCACCGGCTTCTCCCCAGCCAAAGCCGCCAGCAGATTGTCCACCGCACACCGCGCCATCGCCTCCCGCGTCTCATGCGTTGCCGAACCCATGTGCGGGGTTGCCACCACATTATTCAGCTGCAACAACGGCGAATCATGATTCAGCGGTTCACGCTCGAACACATCCAGCCCCGCTGCGCGAATCCGCTGATGGCGCAACGCGTCGATCAGCGCCGCTTCATCCACCACTTTGCCGCGCGAGATATTGATGAAGATACTCTCGGGGCGCATCAGCGCAAACTGCTCGGCGCCGATCAGGCCTTCGGTCTGCGCAGTCAGCGGCAGGGTCAGGCAGATGAAATCGGCCTCTTGCAGCAGCGCTTCCAGGCTGCGGTACTGCGCCGCAAAACGTTCCTCAACCGCCGGTTTGCGCGACTGGCTGTGATAAAGCACCGGCATGCCAAAACCGAAATGCCCGCGCTGCGCGAGCGCTTCGCCGATGCGGCCCATGCCGATGATGCCCAGGGTCTTGCCGTGTACATCGGTGCCGAAATGCGCCGGGCCGATGTTGCGATGCCACTGGCCGCTGCGCACCATGTTCGCCAGTTCCACTACGCGCCGGGCGGTGGCGAGGATCAGCGCGAAACCGGTGTCGGCGGTGGTTTCGGTGAGCACGTCCGGGGTGTTGCTGAGGAGGATCTTGCGCTGAGTCAGGTAGTCGATGTCATAGTTGTCGACACCCACCGAGACGCTGGCAATCGCCTCAAGTTGTGGCGCCAGATCGAGCAGCGCGGCGTCGAGTTTCAGGCTGGCGCCGAGCAAACCGTGGGCGCCGGGCAGGGCGTCACGCAGCTTCATCAGGCCGTCGGCGTCGAGGCTTTCGATCAACGTCACTTCACACTGTTGCTGCAGACGCGTCATCAGCGCTGGCGACAGTTTTTTGTACAGCACGACATGTTTTTTCATGAACAAAAATCTCTTCAGGAATGCGCCGGCACGGGACGCGTGACTACGGCTTTGGCCACGACGCGGTCACTGGCGCCAGGCTTGAGAAAAATCGTCAGCACCACCGACAGCAGCAACGCGCCGCTCATCAGCAGGTACGAAGCACCGGGCGAACCGGTGGAGCTGTTCAGGTAGCCGACCAGGTACGAGCCGCCGAACGAACCCAGCGCGCCCATGCTGTTGATCAGCGCCATGGCACCGCCGGCGACGTTGGCCGGCAGGATCTCCGGAACGATGGCGAAGAACGGCCCGTAAGGTGCGTACATGCAGGCACCGGCGATCACCAGCAGTGTGTACGACCACCAGAAATGTTCCGCGCCCAAGGCGTAGGAACCGTAGAACGCAATGGAGGCGATCAGCAGCGGCGGCCAGACGAAGCGTTTGCGCTTCTGCAGTTTGTCCGAGCCCCACGACACCGCGAGCATGCCGATCACCGCCGCCAGATACGGCAGCGCCGACAGCCAGCCGGCCTCGATCATGTCCATTTGTGCGCCGGCCTTGAGGATCGACGGCAACCACAGCACAAAGCCGTAGACGCCGATGCTCCAGCAGAAAAACTGCAGCGCCAGAATGATCACCTTCGGCGAGCGGAACGCTTCGGCGTAGTTCTTCACCGCTTTGATCCCGACCTGTTCGGCGGCGAGAGCGCTTTCCAGGTCGTGCTTTTCCTGTTCGCTCAGCCACTTGGCCTGAGCAGGACGATCATCGGCCAGCTTCCACCAGATAAACGCCCAGATCACCGCCGGCAAACCTTCGATGATGAACATCCAGCGCCAGCTGAAGTGCTGCACCAGATAGCCCGAAACCACCGACATCCACAGCATCGTTACCGGGTTGCCGAGGATCAGAAAGGTGTTGGCCCGCGAGCGTTCGGCACGGGTGAACCAGTGGCACAGGTAGACCAGCATCGCCGGCATCACTGCGGCTTCGACCACGCCGAGCATGAAGCGGATCACGATCAGCCAGTAGGCGTTGGACACCACGCCGGTCAGGGTGGCGAGGCCGCCCCAGAAAATCAGGCTGAAGAAGATCAGCTTTTTCACGCTGTGCTTCTGCGCGTAGATCGCTCCCGGTACCTGGAAGAAAAAGTAACCGAGGAAGAACAGCGCGCCGAGCAATGAAGACAGGCCCGGGGTGATCATCAGGTCGGCAGCCATGCCGGAGGCGGCGGCAAAGCCGTAGTTGGCGCGGTCGAGATACGCCAGGCTGTAGGTGATGAACACGATCGGCATGATGTACCACCAGCGGCGGGCGGCGAGGGTTGCGGTTTTCATGGTGTTGCTCCTGAGCTTGTTGTTTTTGTCGCAGCAGGTTCAATTAATGGGTTGTCTGAGCGGGCCTCATCGCGAGCAGGCTCACTCCTACAAGGGTTATGTGTTTGCCGCTGCAGCTGTGACTGGCGGAGATCCAATGTAGGAGTGAGCCTGCTCGCGATCAGCGGCCTCGAATTCAGCGATAAGCTCGGATCGGGTCGGCAACCCCTCCATATCCCCGCGACTCTGCACCGCCCGACTGCCAATCCAGTTCGCGCGTTGCACCGCCTCGGCAAAACTCTGATGCTCCAGCAGGGCACTGATCATGCCGACCGCAAAGCCATCACCCGCACCCACGGTGTCGACCACGTTGGCCACCGGCACCCCGGCGACAAAACCCTGATCCAGATGCGTGCGGTAATAGGCACCTTGCGGCCCAAGCTTGATCGCCACGGCTTCGGCGCCCTGATCGAGATAAAACGCCGCGATGTCCGCCGGGTCTTCGAAGCCGGTCAGCAAGCGACCTTCGCTCAAGCCCGGCAAGACCCAATGGGCGAGGGCGGCGAGGCGGTTGATCTCGCGGATCATCTCTTGCTCAGAGGCCCACAGACTTGGGCGCAGATTGGGGTCGAACGACACGCTGCGCCCGGCATGACGCATGCGTGTCATCAGCTCGAACGACATTTCCCGGGCGCTCGCTGACAGCGCCGGTGGAATCCCGGTGGCGTGCAGGTGGCGAGCGCTTAGCAGGCTGTCAGTGATCGACGGCGATGACAGATGACTGGCCGCCGAGCCACGGCGGAAATACTCGACCTGCGGATCGCTGCCGTCGTCGTTACGCGACTTGAACTGGAAACCGGTCGGGTGCTGGTGATCGACCGCGACATGGCTGCAATCCAGACCTTCCTTGATCAAGGTCTCGACCACGAAACGTCCGAGGGAATCGGCGCCGACCCGGCTCAGCCACGCCACATTGAAACCCAGCCGCGACAGGCCGATCGCCACATTGCTGTCGGCGCCGGCAATGCGTTTGTGAAAATGCTCGACTGCAGCCAGATCACCGGTCTGCTCGGCGACCAGCATCGCCATTGTTTCGCCGAACGACAGAATATCGATGTCAGACATGGGCAGGCTCCAGGCGCGATTGACCAAGGCGGGCGAGGGCGGCGACGTGTTCCGTGGTCAACGCCACCAGATCATCGCCCTGCAACGGGTATTCGGCGGCACGCATAACGCCTTGGGCCATGTGCCGCAGCAGTTGTTCCCACAAATGCAGGTCGCTGACGGCGGGCGGCACCGCCACCAATTTGCCGTCGGCGCGGCGGGCCACGGCTTTGCAGTGCACGTAGCCGACGTGGCGTCCGAGCAGGCGTGCGGCGTTGGCGGCGGACTGGTCTTGCCACTGCCAGTTGCCGATATCGAAGGTCATCTTGATCGGCAAATCATGCTGCTCCACCGCCGCGAAAAAACGCTGGAACGGCTCGATGCGGCCGCCCTGCAAGGTCTGGTCGTTTTCCACCAGCAGTTGCACCGGGCTGGCGTCGAGCAGCTGTTTCAGCGCCTGCAAATCACAGTTGTCGGTGAAGTAACCGAGCGAGACTTTCAGCCATTTCGAGCCGAATGCCTCTGCGTGTTGCAGGGCGTTGATCAGCTCGGGATTGGGCCGCGCCTGACCGGCGAGCCACAGTTCGCTCGGCGACGAATAGATGCTTTGCAGTCCCTGCGCCCGAGTGGCGGCTTGCAGTTGCTCGGGCACTTCGCGAGTCAGCAACTCTTCGCGCCACTCGATGCGATCAGCGCCAGCGGCGGCCAGCACATCGATGAAGAAGTCCTGCCCGCGTTGGCGCACAAGCTCGGCGCCGTAACTGGACAGGCTGATGGAAACGGCAGGTTTATTCATTGTTATCTACCTCTGAAACCGGTTTCATTTTTGTTCAAAAAAATCTGATTGATCTTCGTCGGGCGTTCGGGCGCCATCGCGAGCAGGCTCACTCCTACATTTGGAATGCGCTCCCCCTGTAGGAGTGAGCCTGCTCGCGATGGCGCCATAACAGTCACCGCAAAGATCCTCGGGTAGACCCGCGCTCAACCAGCACCGGCGCAAAATCCACTCTGCGCGCTATCTCGACATCCCCCCGCAAACGCTTGAGCAAACACTCAAACGCCCGCGCGCCAATCTCGGCTGTGGGCTGGGCGAGGGCGGTAATCCCGCTGCCGACCAACGGGTACCAATCCAGATCATCCAGGGCAATCAGCCCGACATCCTCGAACAATCGGCAACCGATTTCGCGCAAGGCCAGGGTGCAGGCCAACGCTGCCACGCCATTGGCGCAGAACAGCGCTTTCGGCCCATTCGCCGGTTGTTTCAAAAAGTGCTGAAGTTGAGTGGCGAGTTCTGCGCCGGTTTCCAGCACCGCCCCGGTCAACCCGGAGCGCTGGGCGATCTGCGTCTGAAAACTGCTGACCCGCTCGATCCGCGAACTGGTGCCGTCATAAGGCTCAGTCACCAGCAACACATCGCGATAGCCGCGCTGTTCCAGGTGCGTCAGGGCCATCTCAACAGCTTGCGGATTGTTCAGCCCGACCATGTCGCTGTCGAGGCCATCGACCTTGCGGTCCACCAGCACCAAGGGCATTTCCCGGTGCAACTCGTGGAGTTCGTCACGGTGATGGCCTAGGGTGTTCACGATCAGCCCCTCGATGTTGTACGAGCGCAACAGCGCCAGATGCTGGCGCTCCTGCTCGTCGTCGCGGTCGGTGTTGCACACCACCAGGCTGTAGCCGTGCGCACGGCAGGCGGTTTCCACCCCGTGCATCACGGCAATCGAATAAGGGTTGCGGATATCGGCCACCAGCATGCCGATCAGGCGCGTGCGCCCGCGTTTCAGGCCACGGGCCATCTGGTTCGGGCGGTAACCCAGCTCGCTGATCGCCTGCTCGATACGCAAGGCGATGGCATCGGAGAGCAGGGCGCGGTCGTCGCCGATGAAGCGCGAGACGCTGGCCTTGGATACGCCGGCGCGTTCGGCAACATCAAGCATGGTCACGCGGCTGCGCTGGGCGGCGGAGAAGTCGTTCACGGTCTGAAACCTATTATTGGATTTATTCGTTTCATGCGCCGCGATGGCGCTGAAACCGGTTTCAGGAAACACCAGAAGCTGACACTCCGTCAAGTGAATGCGCGTGGTACTTCAACTTGGCGCCGACGGGCGGTGCTCAGCGTTATTGAAGTATCTGCGCAATGCTCAGCCAAACAGGCCGGCAGCAATATTGATCGAAAAGCCCAGAATCGCGGTGTTGAACACAAAACCGATCAATGATTGCGCCAAGACGATCTTGCGAATGTCGCGGGTAGCCACGCCGACATCGGCAGTCTGCACCGCCACGCCGATGGTGAAGGAGAAATACAGGAAGTCCCAGTAATTGGGCGTGGTCAGACCTTCGGCAAAACGCAAGGCCGGTTCCTTGCCGTCCCAGGTGTAAAACAGGCGCGCGTAGTGCACACAGAAGATCACCCCGATCACCAGCCACGAACCTACCACGGTGACGGCGGTGAACGCGTAATGCAGAAGTTTGTGATGGGTATCCAGATCCTTGGTGCCGGCCAGTTCCAGGGTGATGGCGGCCAGGCTGGCCAATGCGGCGATGCACACCACGAACAGCACCAGTCCGGCATTCTCGTCTTCGACGACGGCGATGCGTTTGACGTCCGGTGCCTTGGCTCGGGTGGCGAGCCAGAACATCAGGATCAGGTAAGTCCAGACGCCGGCGTTCCAGCCGATGAGGATTTTGCTGACGACGGAGTCGGCAGGGACCAGCAGGCCGGTGGCAAGGCCGACCAAAGCGGCGGCGGACAGGCGAGGGTGGGTGCGGGCGAGAAAGCGCATGGGGACTCGATGGGCCAGGATGTTTTTACACCTTAGCCCAGCGACGTCTCGGATGACCACTGACTTGACTGTTCGAATGACCTTGTGGGAGCGGGCTTGCTCGCGAAAGCGCTGTGTCAGCTACATGAATGCTGACTGATACGATGCCTTCGCGAGCAAGCCCGCTCCCACAGGGATCAGTGGTGTTTGCTGAAGCGTCGTACGAGCTTCATCACTACCACGAAGAACAACGGCACGAAGATCACCGCCAGCGTCGCCGTGATCATCCCGCCGATAACCCCGGTACCGATGGCCTGCTGGCTTGCCGAACTGGCGCCAGTGGCGATGGCCAACGGCACCACGCCGAGGATGAACGCCAGCGAAGTCATGACGATCGGGCGCAGACGCAGGCGCGCGGCTTGCAACGTCGCGTCGATCAGGTCGTGACCTTCGTCGTACAGGCTCTTGGCGAATTCGATGATCAGGATCGCGTTTTTCGCCGACAGACCGATGATGGTAATCAGCCCGACCTTGAAGAACACATCGTTGGGCATGCCGCGCAAGGTCACCGCCAGCACTGCGCCGAGCACACCCAGCGGCACCACCAGCAGAACCGAAGTCGGAATCGACCAGCTCTCGTACAGCGCCGCCAGACACAGGAACACGATCAGCAACGACAGACCGAGCAAGATCGGCGCTTGACTGCCGGACAACCGTTCCTGCAACGACAGCCCGGTCCATTCCTGACCCAGACCCTTCGGCCCTTGGGCGACCAGACGTTCAATCTCCGCCATCGCTTCACCGGTGCTGTGCCCCGGCGACGGTTCGCCGGAAATCGCAATCGCCGGGTAACCGTTGTATCGGGTCAGTTGTGCCGGGCCTTGCGTCCATTTCGCCTGAACGAACGCCGACAGCGGCACCATGTGCCCGGCGTTGTTGCGCACATGCATTTTCAGCAGGTCATCGACCTGACTGCGCTGATCGCCTTCGGCCTGTACCACCACCCGCTGCATGCGCCCCTGATTGGGGAAGTCATTGATGTAGGAGGAACCCACGGCGGTGGACAACACGCTGCCGATGTCAGCGAACGACACGCCCAGCGCATTGGCCTGCTTGCGGTCTACCTCCAGTTGCACCTGCGGCGCTTCGGCCAGCGCGCTTTCGCGCACGTTCATCAGCACCGGGCTTTTCTCGGCGGCGGCGAGCAGTTCGCTGCGCGCCTGCATCAATGTCGCGTGACCGAGACCGCCGCGATCCTGCAGACGGAATTCGAAGCCGCTCGACGTGCCGAGGCCGTCAACCGGCGGCGGCAACACAGCGAACGCGATGGCATCCTTGATCTGGCTCAGGGCGATATTGGCGCGATCGGCAATCGACGTAGCCGAATCGTCGCTGCCGCGCTCCGACCAGTCCTTGAGGGTGGTAAACGCCAGCGCCGCATTCTGCCCGCTGCCGGAGAAGCTGAAGCCGAGAATCACCGTGCTGTCGCCAACCCCCGGTTCACTGGCGTTGTGCGCTTCGATCTGCTCGACCACCTGCACCGTACGGTTTTTGCTCGCACCCGGCGGCAACTGAATGTCGGTGATGGTGTAACCCTGATCCTCAACCGGCAGGAACGAGGAGGGCAGACGCGCAAAGCACAGGCCCATGCCGATCAGCAGCACGCCGTAGATCAGCAGATAACGCCCGCTGCGCTTCAGCGCGTAACCGACCCAGCCTTGATAACGATCGGTCAGTTGCTCGAAGCGGCGGTTGAACCAGCCGAAGAATCCGCTTTTCTCGTGGTGCTCGCCCTTGGCAATTGGCTTGAGCAGCGTGGCGCACAGTGCAGGCGTCAGCGTCAGGGCCAGAAACGCCGAGAACAGGATCGAGGTCGCCATCGACAGCGAGAACTGCCGGTAAATCACCCCCACCGAGCCCTGCATGAACGCCATCGGGATGAACACCGCCACCAGCACCAGGGTAATACCGATGATCGCCCCGGTAATCTGCTTCATCGCCTTGCGCGTCGCTTCTTTCGGCGACAGGCCTTCAGTGGCCATGATGCGCTCGACGTTCTCCACCACGACGATGGCGTCGTCCACCAGAATGCCGATCGCCAGCACCATGCCGAACATGGTCAGCACGTTGATCGAGAAACCCAGCGCGAGCATGGTGGCGAAGGTGCCCATCAGGGCCACCGGCACCACCAGCGTCGGAATCAGCGTGTAGCGGATGTTCTGCAGGAACAGGAACATCACCGCAAACACCAGCAGCATCGCTTCGCCCAAGGTGTAAACCACTTTGGTGATCGAGACTTTGACGAACGGCGAGGTGTCGTACGGAATCTTGTATTCGACGCCCGCGGGGAAGTAGCGCGACAGCTCGTCCATCTTCGCCCGGATCAAAGTGGCGGTCGCCAAGGCATTGGCCCCCGGGGCCAGTTGCACGCCGACGGCGGTGGACGGCTTGCCGTTCAGGCGCGTGCCGAACTGGTATTCCTGACTGCCGACTTCGACCCGTGCCACATCGCCGATGCGCACGGTGGAGCCGTCAGGATTGGCCTTGAGCACGATGTCGGCGAACTCTTCCGGCGTCGACAACTGCCCCTTGACCAGAATGGTCGCGGTGATTTCCTGCGAGGACGGATTGGGCAAGTCGCCAATACTACCCGCCGACACCTGGGCGTTCTGCGCGACGATGGCGGCGTTGACGTCAGCCGGGGTCAGGTTGAAACCGATCAGCTTCTGCGGATCGATCCAGATCCGCATCGCCCGCTCGGCACCATATAACTGCGCCTTGCCGACGCCGTCGATGCGTTTGATCTCGTTCATCACGTTGCGCGCCAGATAATCACTGAGCGCCACGTCATCGAGCTTGCCGTCGCTGGAGGTCAGGGTGATCAGCAGCAGGAAACCGGCAGAGACTTTCTCCACCTGCAGGCCTTGCTGATTGACTGCCTGCGGCAGGCGCGACTCGACCACTTTGAGGCGGTTCTGCACATCCACCTGCGCCAGCTCCGGGTTAGTGCCCGGCTGGAAGGTGGCCTTGATCGTCGCGCTGCCGAGGCTGCTCTGCGATTCGAAGTACAGCAGGTGATCGGCGCCGTTGAGCTCTTCTTCGATCAGGCTGACCACGCTTTCATCGACGGTCTGCGCCGAGGCGCCAGGGTACACCGCGTAGATTTCGATCTGTGGCGGCGCGACATCGGGGTACTGCGCCACCGGCAATTGCGGAATGGCCAGCGCACCGGCCAACAGGATGAACAGGGCGACAACCCAGGCGAACACCGGGCGATCGATAAAGAACTGCGGCATATGAAAGCGTCCTGCTTACTGACCAGAGGTCTGGGCAAGTGGAAGAGGGGTGTCGTCGATCTGCACTTTTTCGCCTGGACGGGCGTGTTGCAGGCCTTCGATGACAATGCGGTCGCCGGGCTTGAGGCCGCCGGTGACGATCCAGCGGTCGTTCTGCACCGCGCCCAATTGCACCGGCTGCTGGGCGACGCGCATCTGTTCGTCGACGGTCAGCACCTGGGCGATACCCGCGCTGTCACGCTGCACCGCACGTTGCGGCACGGTGATGCCGTTCTGTACGGTGGCTTGTTGCAGACGTACACGGATGAAGCTGCCCGGCAGCAGGTCGAGATCGGGATTGGGGAACTCGCTGCGCAGAATGATCTGGCCGGTGCCCGGATCGACGCTGATGTCGCTGAACAGCAATTTGCCCGGTAACGGGTAGAGGCTGCCGTCATCCTGAATCAGCGTGGCCTTGACCTGATCCTGACCGACTGCCTGCAACTGCCCGGAACGGAACGCGCGACGCAGTTCGTTGAGTTCACGGGTCGACTGGGTAAGGTCGGCGTAGATCGGGTTGAGCTGCTGAATCAGCGCCAGCGGCGTGGTTTCGTTCTGCCCGACCAACGCACCTTCAGTGACCAATGCACGGCCGACCCGCCCGGAAATCGGCGCGGTGACGGTGGCGTAGCCGAGGTTCAGCTTCGCGCGTTCCACTGCAGCTTTATTGGCCGCCACATCGGCGGCGGTTTGCCGGGCATTGGCGCGGGCGTTGTCGTAATCCTGAGCGCTGATGGCCTTGTCGTCGATCAACTGCGCGTAGCGTTGTTCCTGCAGCCTGGCCTGGAAGGCATTGGCCTCGGCCTTGCGCAACGCGGCTTCGGCGCTATCGAGATCAGCCTTGAACGGTGCCGGGTCGATGCGAAACAGCACGTCACCCTTTTTCACGTCGCTGCCTTCACGGAAGGTCCGTTGCAGCACCACCCCGGCCACTCGGGCACGCACTTCAGCGATGCGCGGGGCGGCGATACGCCCGCTCAGTTCACTGCTGATCGACAGGGGGCGGGCCTCGATGGTCTCGATGCGCACGGTGGCTGGCGGCGCTTCTTCTTCGGCCTTCGAGGACGAATCACAGGCGCTCAGCAACAGCGCAGCGGCGATCAGGCCGAGCCCGGCCAGCAGATTTTTCGACATGTACCACCCCCAATATTGAAGCCCGCATCCTAAGGCCAGACGCCGAGGGTAGCGGTGAAGCTTTGTAGGCGCTGTGTGAAATTGTGTAAGGGTTTTACTCAGGGACGGGTGAGGGCGTATATCCTTTACGCCTTGAAATTTATTGCGACAGATAAACCGTCATCTCGAGCAGGCTCACTCCTACATTGGAACTGTGCCAGACACGAACCTTGTAGGAGTGAGCCTGCTCGCGATGAGGCCCAAACAGTCGCCACTGCACTTTCCTGGAACACCCCATGCCCAACATCCTCCTGGTCGAAGACGACACCGCCCTCGCCGAACTGATTTCCAGCTACCTGGAGCGCAACGGCTATTCCGTCAGCGTGATCGGCCGTGGTGACCACGTGCGCGAGCGGGCACGGATCAATCCGCCGGATCTGGTGATCCTCGACCTGATGCTGCCCGGTCTCGACGGCCTGCAGGTCTGCCGCTTGCTGCGGGCCGATTCGGCGACGCTGCCGATCCTGATGTTGACCGCTCGCGACGACAGTCACGATCAGGTGCTGGGCCTGGAAATGGGCGCCGACGATTACGTCACCAAACCCTGCGAGCCCCGGGTTTTGCTGGCCCGGGTGCGTACGTTGCTGCGGCGCAGCAGCCTTGGTGAGCCGATGACGGTCAATGACCGCATCGTCATGGGCAATCTGTGCATCGACCTGTCCGAGCGCACCGTGACCTGGCGCGAGCAACCGGTGGAACTGTCCAGCGGCGAATACAATTTGCTGGTGGTGCTGGCCCGGCATGCCGGGGAAGTGCTGAGCCGCGATCAAATCCTGCAACGCCTGCGCGGCATCGAGTTCAACGGCACCGACCGTTCGGTAGACGTGGCGATTTCCAAGCTGCGGCGCAAGTTCGACGACCACGCCGGCGAGGCGCGCAAGATCAAGACGGTATGGGGCAAGGGCTACCTGTTCAGCCGCTCCGAGTGGGAATGCTGAGCTGATGTTCAGAATCCTGTTTCGCCTGTATCTGGTGACGATCGTCTCCTACAGCGCGGCGATCTATCTGGTGCCGGATCTGGTGATCATGGCGTTCCGCGAGCGCTTCATCACCTACAACCTCGACTACTCGCGCGGCTTGCAATCGCTGATCACCCGGCAGTTCCACGCGGTGCCGCAGGATCAGTGGCCGGCACTGGCGCAATCGATGGACAAGGACTTCCAGCCGCTGCACATCGCACTGGCGCGCATCGACGACGCCGGGTTCACCGCCCCCGAGCAAGTGCGCTTGCGCGCCGGGGAAAACGTGGTGCGTATCGGCGATTGGGGATGGCGCACCTTGGCGGTCACGCCGCTGAACGATGACGTCGCCGTGCAAATGGTGGTACCGCCGGATCCGCTGGACGTCAATCTGTTGTACTGGAGCATCAACGTGCTGATCGGTGCGAGCATGCTCGCCTGCCTGCTGCTGTGGATTCGCCCGCACTGGCGCGATCTGGAACGCCTCAAGGGTGCTGCGGAACGCTTCGGCAAGGGCCACCTGAACGAGCGCACGCAGATCCCCGCCAGTTCCAACATCGGCAGCCTGGCCAACGTGTTCGACACCATGGCCGGCGATATCGAAAATCTGCTCAACCAGCAGCGCGACCTGCTGAATGCGGTGTCCCACGAATTGCGCACGCCGCTGACCCGTCTGGACTTCGGTCTGGCCCTGGCGCTGTCCGATGATTTGCCGGCGACCAGTCGCGAGCGCCTGCAAGGACTGGTCGCACACATTCGGGAACTGGATGAGCTGGTGCTGGAACTGCTGTCTTACAGCCGCCTGCAGAACCCGGCGCAGTTGCCCGAGCAGGTCGAGGTTTCGCTGGATGAGTTCATCGACAGCATTCTGGGCAGTGTCGATGAAGAGCTGGACTCACCGGACATCGTTATCGACGTGCTGCTGCACGGTCAGCTCGAACGCTTCACGCTGGATCCGCGCCTGACCGCCCGAGCGATCCAGAACCTGCTGCGCAATGCCATGCGCTATTGCGAAAAACGCATTCAGATTGGCGTGCAGGTCAGCCCCGATGGTTGCGAGATCTGGGTCGACGACGATGGCATTGGCATCCCGGATGATGAGCGTGAGCGGATTTTCGAACCGTTCTATCGCCTTGATCGCAGTCGTGATCGGGCTACCGGCGGCTTTGGTCTGGGCCTGGCCATCAGCCGTCGGGCGCTGGAGGCGCAGGGCGGGACCTTGACGGTTGAAAGTTCGCCGCTGGGGGGGGCGCGGTTCAGGTTGTGGTTGCCTGACATGACTTGACCCGAAACCCGTGGGAGCGGGCTTGCTCGCGAAGGCGGAGTGTCAGTCGACATAAATTAATCTGACACACCGCTTTCGCGAGCAAGCCCGCTCCCACAGGGGGGTTGTGTTGGTCAGATCAGTTGGTTCGACTGAATCAAGCCAACCCCGGCCGTCTGCATCCGCTCCATCGCCGCTGCCAGTGACCCATCCCTGTCAATGGCACGACAGGCATCCAGCACCACGAACGCGTTGAACCCCGCCGCCCGTGCATCCAGCGCAGAAAACATCACGCAGAAATCCAACGCCAGACCGACCATGTACACCGTGTCGATACCGCGCTCCTTCAGATAACCGGCCAGACCGGTGGTGGTGCGCCGGTCCGCTTCGAGAAACGCCGAATAGCTGTCGATGTCCGGATTACAGCCCTTGCGGATGATCAGTTGCGCGTGCGGCAGGTTCAGCTCGGGGTGAAACTCGGCGCCGGCAGTGCCTTGCACACAATGCTCCGGCCAGAGTACCTGCTCGCCGTAGGGCAACTGAATTACCTCGTAAGGCTGGTATCCGGGGTGGCTTGAGGCAAAGGACGCGTGGCCGCTTGGGTGCCAGTCCTGGGCAATCACCACCTGTTTGAACAGGCCACCGAGGCGATTGATCAGCGGCACGATCTGATCGCCTTCGGGCACGGCCAACTGGCCGCCGGGGATGAAGTCGTTCTGCACGTCAATGACCAGCAGGGCGGTGCGGGGTGAAATCTGCATCGGGGCTTCCTCCTTGGATAATCACCCGCTCAGCATAGTGGAGCGGCACTCACGCGCCCAGCTTGTCGACCAGGTGTTTTGCCAGGTCTTCCAGCGCCGGCGCCGGGTTGTGCCCGATCAACATCCACGCATGCTCACCTTCGGTCCAGTACACCACGTTCATTTCGTGGCGCCGTTCGTGCGCCAAAGGCTGGCTGCCACTGTTGGAGCGAGTCACGCACAAGGCCAGCGGCCCGTGTTTCGCATCGAGATAGGTCAGTTGCGCAATCGGCACACCGTCGTACTCGAGCATTTGTGCACGCTTGAGTTCGGCGCCCGGCAACTTCACCAGTGCCGGCGACAGACTCAGCCCCAAGCGTGCATCTACCGCACGCAGTTGCGATCGCTGGCTGGCTTCGTCACTGGGCAGGTGATCGAGGGTTTGCGGCACATACAGTGCCATGTAGTCGCCCACCAGGGCGCGCCAGTTATGCGTTTGCTGCGTTTGCCAGGCGAGAAACAGGCGATCGGCCAACACGCCGCCCGCCAGCAGACTCGCGGCGGCCGCACCGATGAACCAGCGTCTGCTCAGGCCTGGCTGCTGAGGGGCGGGGATGGCATCGAGGCGCGCCTGCAAACGTTCCAGCGGTGCCTGTTGCGCCAGTTCGTCATAGGCATCCTTGTACGGCAGGCTGCTGCGTTCGAACCATTGCACGCGCAGGCTGAGCAACGGGTCGTCGGCAATCGCGCTGTCGAGCTGGCTGCGATACGCGGGGTCCAGCTCGTCATCGAGGTAGGCCACCAGTTGTTCGTCGGAGGGCCTGTTCATGGGTGGTCACCTCCGGTGGTTTTCGGCACGGCTTGCAGGGGCGGATATTCAGCCAGTTTCAGTCGCGCGGTGGCCAGACGGCTCATCACCGTGCCGATCGGCACTTGCAGGATCTCGGCGACTTCGCGGTAGGACAGGCCTTCGACATAGGCCAGGTACACGGTTTCGCGTTGGGTCTCCGGCAACGCATCGACCCGGCGGATCACCTGCGCCGCCATCACATGAGTCTGCGCGGCGTATTCGCCATCGAAGGCCAGTTGCGCGTCGGCATCGACCTGACCGGCGCCCTGACGCACCCGGCGGGCGCGCACTTCGTTGAGCCAGATTGAATGCAAGATGCTCAGCAGCCAGCGATCCATGCGCGTGCCGGCCACATATTGGCCGACACGTTCCAGCGCCCGCACACACGTGGCCTGCACCAGATCCTCGGCCACGTGCCGATTACGCGACAGCAACAGGCCGTAGCGCCATAAACGCGCCAGATGCTGTCCGAGTTCCGCTCTGAATGCCTGATCGCTGACGATGATGGCGTTCCTTTATCTATGTCAGGTTTTCGATGAATCGTTGATGGCTTCAGCCAGGTCCTGGTATTCCTCGCAGGCGGTGCCGCAAATCGATTTGATCTGCTGCAATTGCTCCTGCGCCAGGTCGACGCGACCTTTGATCACATAGGCTTCGCCGAGGTATTCACGCACTTGCGCGTACTGCGGATCGAGTTTCACCGATTGCAGGTAATAGCCGATGCCTTCATCGGTACGCCCCAGTTTTCGCGTGGCGTAACCGCGATAGTTGAGGGCTTTGGCGGTGTTCGGTTGTTGCAGGGTGTCGAGCAGGGCCAGGGCCTCTTCGTAGCGACCGTCCTTGGCCAATCGGTAGGCATAGTCGGTGCGATCGACATCCCGTACGGCGCTGCTGGTCTGCAGCACACATTTCTGTGATTTGCTGTCCCAGACCTGGCCTTTGGGGCAGTTGGGCTTCTGCACGGGCGCGCTTTCATCACCGTTGGCAAACGCCATCGATGCGGACAACACGGTGACCAGCAGCAGCGGGGCGGCGAACATAACGGAACGGATAGTCATGGGCAAGGCTCCACAGAGGGTTATGTTTCACTTTGAACACCACAGCCCGGCATTTTATTCATTGCTTTGTCAGGCTCTGTTCAAGGTACGCGCAAATCGCGGCGTTATGCTCGGCTACGCCCGCCGTCCATCCAGCGCTTTGCCATGCCCCGGCGCTGACACACGAGGAACTGCCATGAAAGATCAGGTCCATCACTCCGCTGCTGCCGGCTACAAGACTGCCGCTGACACCTACATCAAGGGCCGCCCGGACTACCCGCCGCAGGTCAGTCAGTGGCTGACCCAGACGTTGGGTCTGGACAGTCACAAGACCGTCATCGATCTGGGCGCCGGCACCGGCAAGTTCACCGGACGGCTGGCGGCCACCGACGCGCAGGTGATCGCCGTGGAACCGGTGGCGCAGATGCTGGAAAAACTTTCCGCGGCCTGGCCGCAGGCGTTGGCGGTGAGCGGTACCGCGACCGATCTGCCACTGCCTGACGCGTCGGTGGATGCAGTGGTCTGCGCGCAGGCGTTCCATTGGTTCGCGACCCCGGAAGCCCTGACGGAAATCGCCCGCGTGCTCAAGCCTGGCGGCAAGCTTGGGTTGATCTGGAACCTGCGCGATACGCAAGTCAGCTGGGTGCCGAAACTCGACGCGATCGTCAATGCTCTGGAAGGTGATACGCCACGTTATTACACCGGTCTATGGCGCGAGGTGTTTCCGCATCCGGCGTTCGGGCCGTTGCAGTTGCAGCAGTTTCATCATGGACACACCGGCTCGCCCGAGGACGTGATCTTCAATCGGGTGCGCTCCACCAGTTTCATTGCGGCCTTGCCGCAGGCGCAGCGCGACAGGGTTGATGAGCAGATTCGCGCGTTGATTGCCTCGGAGCCGGCGTTGCGTGGGCGGCATGTGCTGACGGTGCCTTATGAGACGGCGGCTTATGTGGCGGTGAAGGGCGGTTAGATCGGCGGTGCAGCCCTTCGCGAGCAGGCTCGCTCCCACAAGGATCGGTGGTGAATGCAGAACTGCGTTCACCGAATATCAATGTGGGAGCGAGCCTGCTCGCGAAGAGGCCAGCCCTGACACTGCATCTCTCGACCCAGTCCCGCATTTGGCCGAACCGCCATCGTGATGCCTTGTTATAGTTCGGGCCTCATTTTCAGCCCGGTAAAGGATCACTGCCATGACTCAATACACCGCCTTCAGCGTCGAACTGGCCGACAACATCGCGCATGTGCAGATCAATCGCCCGGAAAAGATCAACTCGATGAACGCCGCGTTCTGGAGCGAGATCGTCGAGATTTTCCAGTGGATCGATGACACCGATGAAGTGCGGGTGGTGGTGTTGAGCGGCAACGGCAAACACTTTTCCTCCGGCATCGACCTGATGATGCTCGCCGGCGTCGCCAATGAACTGGGCAAGGACGTCGGCCGTAACGCACGCCTGCTGCGGCGCAAGATCCTCACCCTGCAAGCCTCGTTCAACGCCGTCGACAACTGCCGCAAACCGGTACTGGCGGCGATTCAGGGCTACTGCCTCGGCGGTGCGATCGACCTGATCGCCGCGTGCGACATGCGCTACGCCGCCGAAGACGCGCAATTCTCGATCAAGGAAATCGATATCGGCATGGCCGCCGATGTTGGCACTTTGCAACGGTTGCCACGGATCATCGGGGACGGCATGCTGCGTGAACTGGCTTACACCGGGCGCACTTTCGGCGCAGATGAAGCGCGCAGCATCGGTCTGGTCAATCGCGTTTACGCTGACAAGGAGCTGTTGCTCGAAGGCGTGATGGACATTGCTCGCGAGATCGCCAGCAAATCGCCAATTGCGGTCACCGGCACCAAGGAAATGATCAGCTACATGCGCGATCATCGCATCGACGACGGCCTCGAATACGTTGCCACCTGGAACGCCGCCATGTTGCAATCCACCGACTTGCGCGTGGCCATGGCCGCCCATATGAGTAAACAGAAACCCGAATTTCTGGATTGAGAAACCATGACAGCTCGCTGGACCACTGCAGTACTGGACACCGATCAACCCGGCGGCTGGGCCGTGGCGCGCAGCCCCGAAGGCTTTCTGTTCGATGACAACGGCGCACTGTTTCCGCGGGAATGGCTCAAGCGTCAAGACCTGTCAGTCCTCACCGAACACGGCATCGGCCATCTCGATGGCGAGCCGGTGTATCTGCTGGAATTGCACAGCTCCAGCGACATGCCGGGCTGCAACTGGAAAGGTCTGCGGGCGTTCATGCTCGAAGGCGATCACACCGTCTATAAGGTGCTGGGCTATGCCGCGCAGATCGGCACCTGGGCGCGTGAACATCGCTTCTGCGGCAACTGTGGGCAGGCGATGACCCAGGTGCCGCGCGAGCGAGCGATGTATTGCCAGCCGTGCGACCTGCGCAGTTACCCGCGGATTTCGCCGAGCATGATCGTGCTGGTGACCCGTGGCGACGAGATCCTGCTGGCGCGTTCACCGCGTTTCGTCACCGGGGTCTACAGCACGCTGGCCGGGTTCGCCGAGCCGGGCGAGTCGGCGGAGGATTGCCTGATTCGCGAAGTACGCGAGGAAGTCAGCATCGAAGTGAAGAACATCCAGTACATGGGCAGCCAGTGCTGGCCGTTCCCGCATTCGATGATGCTCGGCTTCCATGCCGAATACGCCGGGGGCGAGATCGTCTGTCAGGAGGACGAGATCGAGGACGCACAGTGGTTCAACGTGCACGATCTGCCGCCGTTGCCGGCGTCAAAATCGATTGCCCGGTACCTGATCGACGTCTACGTGGCGCGCCGCTTAGGTCACGCTGAACCAGTGTTGCCAGGCTAGGCGCACGGTCAAACCCAATACCACGGTGATGAACACCGGACGAATGAACTTGGCGCCGCCGCTGATCGCGGTGCGCGCCCCGAAGAACGCGCCGACCATCACCGACAGGCCCATGCTCAGGCCGATGATCCAGTCCACTTGCCCGGAAAACACGAACACCGACAGCGCCGCGATGTTGCTGACGAAGTTCATGCTGCGCGCCACCCCGCTGGCCTTGACCAGGTCGATCGGGTAGAGCAGCAGGCTGCTGACGGTCCAGAACGCACCCGTGCCGGGGCCGGCCACGCCGTCGTAGAAACCGAGGCTGAAGCCTTGGGTCGATTGCCATTTCTTCTTGATCGGCGCGTCGCTGTCCAGCGGCGCTTTGGGCGTGCCGCCGAACAACAGATACAGGCCACAGGCGAAGACGATCACCGGCAGCATCTTGTTCAGCCATTCCGCCGGCAGGTAGTGCGCGACGATGGCACCGGTGAGCGCGCCGACCAGGGTGCCGACGATCGCGTGCATCCACTGCCGGGGGTGGAACAGTTTGCGTCGGTAGAAGGTGAAACTGGCGGTGGCCGAGCCGAACGTCGAACTGAGTTTGTTGGTGCCCAGCACCAGATGCGGTGGCAGGCCGGCAGTGAGCAGCGCCGGGGTGGTCAACAGACCGCCGCCGCCAGCAATGGCGTCGATGAAACCGGCAATGAAAGCGACAAGGGCCAGAACGGCCAGGGTGGTGAGGTCAACGCTGAGTTCGAAAGGCATGGAATCGGCTTATTCGGCAGGGCGCAGAAGGGCTGCGGGGAAGGCGGTCATGTTACCTGTATCCAACTGTTGCGGCGACCCGTCTGACGACTTCGCGAGCAGGCTCGCTCCCACATTTTGAAACGCATTCCACCCTGTGGGAGCGAGCCTGCTCGCGAAGACATTCTTCATGCCGCCACCAATCCAACTGTTGCCCACACAACAACCCGGCAACAAATCTCCCTTCCACAAAACATCAACTCCACCCCGAAACCCAACAAAACCAGGCATTCCTAGCCTGGCACGCTTGCTGCTCTGTCCCATTGACCTTCCCAATGTCCCGAGGACACGCCAATGAGCAAGCAAGCCGTGAAATTCGCCTACTGGGTGCCGAACGTCAGTGGCGGCCTGGTGGTCAGCAAGATCGAGCAGCGCACCGACTGGGGCATCGACTACAACCGCAAACTGGCGCAACTCGCCGAAGCGGCCGGGTTCGAGTACGCCCTGACGCAGATCCGCTTTACCGCCGGTTACGGTGCCGAGTTCCAGCATGAGTCGGTGGCGTTCAGTCATGCGCTGCTGGCCGCCACCAGCAAACTCAAGGTGATAGCGGCGATTCTGCCGGGGCCTTGGCAACCGGCGCTGGCAGCCAAGCAGTTGGCGACCATCGATCAACTCACCAACGGCCGGATTGCGGTCAATATCGTCAGCGGTTGGTTCAAGGGCGAATTCCAGGCCATCGGCGAACATTGGCTGGAACACGACGAGCGCTACCGGCGTTCCGAGGAATTCATCCGCTCGCTGCGCGGGATCTGGAGCCAGGATAACTTCAGCTTTCGCGGCGACTTCTACCGCTTCGACAATTACAGCCTCAAACCGAAACCGCTGGGCCGCCCGGAAATCTTTCAGGGCGGCAGTTCCCGTGCGGCACGAGACATGGCGGCGCGGGTCTCGGACTGGTATTTCACCAACGGCAACAGTGTCGAAGGGATCAAGGCGCAGGTCGATGACATCCGGGCCAAAGCGGCAGCCAACAATCATTCGGTGAAGATCGGCGTCAACGCCTTCGTGATTGCTCGCGACACTGAAGAAGAGGCGCGTGCTGTACTGGCGCAGATCATCGATCAGGCTGACCCGGAAGCGGTTAACGCCTTTGGTGACGCAGCGAAGCAGGCGGGCAGGGCGTCGCCGGAGGGTGAGGGCAACTGGGCGAAATCGACGTTCGAGGATCTGGTGCAATACAACGATGGCTTCAAGACCAACCTGATCGGCACGCCACAGCAGATTGCCGAGCGGATTGTGGCGCTGAAAGCGGTGGGGGTGGATCTGGTGTTGGCGGGGTTTCTGCACTTTCAGGAGGAGGTGGAGTATTTCGGCAAGCGGGTGTTGCCGTTGGTGCGAGAGCTGGAGGCTGAAAAGACTGCCGCAGTAGCCTGACCACCACAAAACCAATGTGGGAGCGGGCTTGCTCGCGAAGGCGTCGTGTCAGTCAATATTCATGTAACTGACAAACCGCTTTCGCGAGCAAGCCCGCTCCCACATTTTCGATCTATGTGAACTAGAGACCCAGTTCCGACAGCCCCGGATGATCATCCGGACGCCGACCCAGCGGCCAATGGAACTTGCGCTCGCTTTCCTTGATCGGCATGTCGTTGATGCAGGCATAGCGCTGGAACATCAGGCCGTGCTCATCGAACTCCCAGTTTTCATTGCCGTAGGAACGAAACCAGTTGCCCGAATCGTCGCGCCATTCATAGGCGTAGCGCACGGCAATCCGCGTGTCAGAGTAGGCCCAGAGTTCCTTGATCAGGCGGTAGTCGAGTTCCTTGGCCCATTTACGGGTCAGGAAGGCCTTGGCTTCTTCGCGGTTGTTGGCGAACTCGGCGCGGTTGCGCCATTTTGTGTCGAGGGTGTAGGCCAGCGAAACCTTCTCGGGATCGCGGGAGTTCCAGCCATCTTCGGCCAGACGTACTTTTTCGATAGCCGATTCACGATTGAACGGCGGTAAAGGCGGACGCACTTGGGCAGCAGTCGACATTTTCAGTCTCCCGATCTAATTAACGATTAAACAACGGTTGAGGCTTATTTAAGGCGTTACAGGTCCAATAACTTACGCGCCATGCATTGCGCATTATCAGCGGCACTGTGATCACCCATCACAAGCGCTACGGTAATGGCGCCGTCAATCAGGATCAGCAATTGTCTGGCCAGACGTTGCGGATCTTCGACGCCATGTTCGGTACACAGCTCGCACAGGTAGTCGAGCAGCTTCTGTTTGTGGTCTTTGGCGACCTGGCGCACCGGGTCTTCGGGATCACCGGTCTCGCCACTGGTATTGATGAAAGCACAGCCACGGAAGCCTTCCGAGGCGAACCAGCTTTTGAGCACGGTAAACAGGTTGAGCAGGCGGTCGGCCGGGGTTTCGGCCTGATCGACGGCGCTGCGGTACCAGTGCATCCAGCGCACATCGCGGCGTTGCAGGGCGGCGACGGTCAGCTCCTCCTTGTTGGCGAAGTAGCGGTAGATGCTTTTTCTGGAGACGCCGGCGGTTTTCACCAGAAGATCCATGCCGGTGGCCGCGATGCCACTTTTGTAGATCAACTTTTCGGTGACATCCAGAATGATGTCGCGGGTCGAGGTGTCAGTGATTTCGTTCATGCGGCCAACAGTAGAACGATCGTTCTCCTTGGTCAAGCAGTTATTTTTGTGTCTGCCATACCGCTTTCGCGAGCAGGCTCGCTCCCACATTTGAAATGCGATCCATTGTGGGAGCGAGCCTGCTCGCGAAGGGGGCATTACAGACAGTAACAAGACCCGAACCGGTTGATGGTGTAAGCTCTCGGGTTCTTCGGATTCGACCCATTGCGAGCCCTATGCCGTTGCTTTTCAAACGCTCTTTGCTGCCCAAACTGCGCAGCTTTCCGCTGACTGCCGAGGCCGTGACCATTCTGTCCGGCGCCGCCGAGTTCCGTCGTTGCCTGCTGGAGAAAATCGCTGAGGCGACCCGGCGCATCTACATCGTTGCGCTGTATCTGCAGCACGACGAGGCCGGTCAGGAAATCCTCGATGCCTTGCACGCCGCCAAGCTCAAGCGCCCGGAGCTGGAGATCGTCGTGGTGGTTGACTGGCTGCGCGCCCAGCGCGGGTTGATCGGTGCCGGCAAACAGCCGGGCAACTCGGCGTGGTACCAGGAAATGACCCGCACCCATCAGAGTGAAGTGCCGGTCTACGGCGTGCCGGTGCAGACCCGCGAACTGTTTGGCGTCCTGCATCTGAAAGGCTTCGTGATCGACGATTGCGTGGTTTACAGCGGTGCGAGCCTGAACAACGTCTACCTGCACAAGTTCGACAAGTACCGTTTCGACCGCTACCACGTGCTGCACAGCCGCGAACTGGCGGATTCGATGCATCATCTGGTCAAGCACGGTCTGATCGAATCCAAGGCTGTGCATCGCCTCGACCTGCCGAACCTGCCGACCACCCGCAGCCTGCGCAACGACATCGGCGACCTGCGCAGCCGTCTCAAATATGCGGCGTACGACACCAGCGCCGGCAGCACCGCGCATACCGGCCTGTCGGTAAGTCCGCTGCTGGGCGTGGGCAAGAACAACCCGTTGAACCGGGTGATTGTCGAGCTGATCGCCAGTGCGCAACAGCAGCTGACCATCTGCACGCCGTACTTCAACCTGCCGCTGCCGATCATCCGCGAGGTCAACCGTGCGCTGGCCCGTGGGGTGAAGATCGACATCGTGGTCGGCGACAAGACGGCCAACGATTTCTACATTCCGCCGAGCGAGCCGTTCAAGGTGATTGCGGCGCTGCCGTATCTGTACGAAATCAGCCTGCGGCGTTTTGCCAAGCGGCATCAGCGCAACATCGACAGCGGCCAGTTGAACCTGCATCTGTGGCGTGACGGCGACAACAGCTATCACCTCAAGGGCATGTGGGTCGACCAGCGCTATACGCTGCTGACCGGCAACAACCTCAATCCACGGGCATTTCGTCTCGACCTGGAAAACGCGCTGCTGATCGATGATCCGCAAGGCGAGTGGCTTGAGCCACGGGCGAAGGAGCAGCAAGAGATCTTCCGCAACACCACGCGGATTGCCAGCTTCCAGAACCTGGAAACCTTGCCGGAGTACCCGGCGGGGGTGGCGAAGTTTCTCAAGCGCGTGAGCCGGGTGCGGATCGAGCGGTTGCTCTACCGGATTTTGTAAACTTTCAGATTATTCGGTGCGGTTAAAACCGCTATCGCTAGCAGGCTCACTCCTACAGGGGAATGCATTCCAACTGTAGGAGTGAGCCTGCTCGCGATGGGGCACTTAAGGCCTCTACATCAATCAGTTCAGACCGAGCTTGCCACGCAACGTGGACAGGTCTTCCGCCAGGGTATTGACCGGGCCAACCAGCGCCTTGCGATCGTTGTCCTTCACCTTGTCATAAGTCTCGAAACCACCGTCCTTGGTCTTGTACTTGGCAAGGATCTTGTCCACGGTGGCGAAGTTCTTGTCGACTTTGGCAACAAACGCCTTGTCCTGTTTTTCGATCTGCGGACGGAACAGGTCGACGATTTTCTTCGCGCCGTCGATGTTGCCCTGGAAGTCGTACAGGTCGGTGTGGCTGTAACGGTCTTCTTCACCGGAGATCTTGGTCGCGGCAACCTCTTCCAGCAGAGCAGCCGCACCACCGACAACTTTCTCCGGCGGGAAGGTCAGGCCGGCGACGCGGGTCTGCAGGTCTTTCACGTCGCTGTCCAGCTTGTCAGCCAGAGCGGTCAGGCCTTCAGTGGTTTTCTCCGAGAACAGCGAATATTCAATGCGGTGAAAACCGGTGAAGTCTTCAGCCTTCACGCCTTTTTCGTGGTCGTCGACGCGCGAGTCGATGGACGCATCAAGGTCACTGAACAGCTCGGCAATCGGCTCGATCGACTCGTAGTAGACGCGGGTCGGCGCGTAGAGCTTTTGCGCGGTGGCCAGATCGCCTTTCTTCACCGCATCGGTGAATTGTTTAGTGTGGCTGCCCAGTTCATCCAGTTGCTCGGTGACGTAGATCTTGTAGTCCGACACCGGGCCGACCAGATCCAGTGGCGCCGTCGCGGCGAACGCCGACAGCGGGGTGTTGAGCAAACCGAGGGTCAGCAGTAACGCGAGTGGCGACTTTTTCATGGAGCGGCTCCGAGGTTTTTTATGGTTAGGCAGCTGTTTTGGGTTGGGTGGCGTTGAGCAGCGAGCGACCGATGAAATCCTTGTCGCCGGTGACACCCGGAAGGGTGAAGAAGTAACCGCCGCCGACCGGTTTGAGGTATTCCTCAAGCGGCTCGCCGTTGAGCCGGGTCTGCACGGTGATGAAGCCTTTTTCCAGATCGGCCTGGTAGCAGATGAACAGCAGGCCCATGTCGAGCTGGCCGTTCTTGTTCACGCCGTTGGAGTAGTTGAACGGCCGGCGCAGGATCAGGTTGGCCTGGCTCGCGGCGGTGCGCGGGTTGGCCAGGCGAATGTGCGCATCGAGCTTGGTCAGTTTGCCTTCCGGGTCTTTGCTGTAATCCGGGACTTCGGTCTCATGCTGCGCGCCCATCGGCGCACCCGTGGTCTTGACCCTGCCGATGATGCTTTCCTGTTCCTGCAACGGCGTACGATCCCAGCGCTCGACAAAATTGCGGATGATCCGCACCGCTTGATAGCTGCCGTGGACCGCCCACGCCGGCTCATCGCTGCCCGGTTGCACCCAGACAATCTTGTCCATGGCCTTGGCATCGTTGGAATCGGGGTTGGCCGAGCCGTCGCGGAAACCGAGAAAGTTACGCGCCGATTGCGCCGGCACACCCGGTTTCGCCGGAGCTTGCGGCGGCACGCTGCCTTCCTGTTTCCAGCGCACCAGCAGCAGGTCCGGCAGGTTCTTGACGATGTCGCGCAGGGCGTGAATGTTGGTGTCGGCGGTGTTCGAGCAGAACTGCAGGCTCAAGTCGCCGTGGCAGCAATCGGCCTCCAGCGCATCGTTGGGGAAGCCGACCATGCGTTGCAGGCGCTTCGGTTTGGCGTCGGCCAGGCCGAAGCGCTCGTCGAACAGCGACTCGCCCACCGAGACGGTGATGGTCAGGTTGTCCGGAGTCACCACCGGGCCGAGAATGCCGGAATCCGGCGGCGGCAGTTTCGGGTCGATCTGCGCCACCGGGCCGCCCTTCATCAGGAACGCGATGCGCTCGTTGAGGGTACGGAACAGCCGCTCAAGGTCTTCGCGATCGCTAGCCAGTACGTCGAACGACACGAACATGCCGGCCGCCGGCCGCGGGGTGACGATCCCGGTCTGGTGCACCCCATGGAAATCGTGGCGGTCTTCGGTCTTGTCGCTGCTCGGCGCTTCGGTGACTTGCGCCGGCGCTGCAGCCATGGCCGGGCAGCTCAGGGCCGAACCGGCCAGGGCGACGCCGGCGACACCCATGCCCATCAGCAGGCGGCGACGTTGCAGATCGAGGTTTTGCAATTCTTTCATCGGTATTCGTCTTCTGCTTACAGGCCGGAAAGGCCGAGGGCGGGATCGATGCCATCCAGAGCGTCAGCCAGAGCCTGAGCCTTGTCGGCGATCTGTTTGCGTTGTTCGCCACTGACCGTGTCGTAAGTGGCGTAGCCGTCCTTGACCTTGAAGTTGTTCAGTACGCTGTCGAAATCACTCAGCGCCGCGTCGATTTTCGGCAGCAGATCCGGCGCCGACCTGGTCAGCATCGGCCGCAGCAGCTCGACCACTTTGTGTGCGGTTTCCAGGTTGCTGGCGAAGCCATTGAGGTCGCCGTGGCTGTAGCGTTCCTCTTCACCGCTGGCAGCACGCACGTCGGCCAGGGTGTTGAGATTGCGCACCACGATGCTTACCAGTTGCTCCGGTGGCAGCGATTGGGCCAGCAGTTGCTGTTTTAGGGTGGTGACGTCGGCTAGCAGACGCTCGGCAACCGGGTTCAAGCCATCGAGGCTGCGTTGCTGGAACAGCGCGTATTCGACCCGGTGGAAACCGACGAAGGCCGGATCCTGTTCGCGTTTTTCGAAGTAATCGGCGCGGGCATTGATGCTGTTGTCCAGTTCGGCCAGCCGTTGCGCGGCAGGCGCCAGACGCTGGTAAGCGGCACGCGCCGGCAGGTACAGCGCTTGCGCCTGGGCCAGGTCGCCACCGGCAATCGCTTGATTCAGTGCGGTCACGGCTTTGATCAGCGCGCTGCCCTGCGTCGCCAGATACACACGGAACTCCGACAGCGGCCCGACGAAAGCGACCATCGATGGCTTGGCCTTGGCGGCAGCATCGGAGGCTGCAGTTGGCGTCACGTGCAGTACGCCACGCGGATTGCTCAGCAGACCGCAAGTGATCGCGTAGTCGCCGGGCTGCAGATTGGCGTTGATCACCTGGCTCAGGCCCGGCGCGATGTTTTCGCGCTCTTCGATCACCAGCACGCCGTCGAGGATTTCCCACTCCACCGCCCGGTCAGAACGGTTGACGATGCGGAAACTGGCGCGGCCAGCAGGAACCGTCAGCTCATTCGGATCACAGCTGTGCGCGTTGATGTTGACCACCACTTCGTCATGGTTGTGCTGACGCTTGGCAGCGGCCATTTTCGAGGCGTAGTAGAACAGGCCACCGGCGGCGATCATCACGACCACCGAACCGGCCACCGCCCAGCGCAAGGCGCGGGGAGGCGAGGCCTGAGGAGTATTAGGCTTTGACATGGAGGCCCTTATTGGCTGGAAACGGAAGACGATTTGCCGGCGGCGTCAGCGCTCGAGGCCGGCGCGGCGGGGTAGAAAAACATCACCAGCGCCAGCACCAGATAGATCAGGTACGCACCGAGAGTGCTGACGGTCGGCGCATCCTGATACCCGAACATGCCGGCCAGCACCGAACCCAGCGGGCCGTCCATCGGCAGCGTCGCGCTGAAGTCGAACAGCACGGTTTGCAGGTGATTCCACACGCCGGCTTCATGCAGGGCTTGCACCGAATTGGCGAGGATCCCGGCGGCGACCACCAGAATGAACAACCCGGTCCACTTGAAGAACGCCGACAGGTTCAGGCGCATGCTGCCGCTGTAGATCAGGAAGCCGACAACAATCGCCAGCACCAGGCCGAGCAGGGCACCGATCGGCGCGCCCGGGCCTTCGCTCTGCTGGAACACGGCGAGCAGGAAGAACACGGTTTCCAGGCCTTCGCGAGCCACGGCGAAGAACACCATGGCGATCAGCGCGATCACCTGATGCTTTGACGAGGTCAGGGCGTGATCGAGCGAGGCTTGCAGCGAATGCTTGATCGAACGCGCGACCTTGCGCATCCAGAACACCATCGAACTGAGAATGCCCACCGCGACCAGACCGACAATGCCTTCGAACAACTCCTGCTGTTTCTGTGGGAATTCGGCGCTGACCAGTTCCAGGCCACCGCCGACCAGCAGCGCCAGCGCGGCGGCGAGGAAGACGCCGATCCACACTGCCGGCATCCACTGGCCACGACCGGTCTGTTGCAGGTAGCTGGCGATGATGCCAACGATCAGCGCGGCTTCAATGCCTTCGCGCAGCATGATCAGAAAGGGAACGAGCATTCGGTGTCCACTAAGTCATTCGAAGAAGTTACAAGTTGTAACATAATGACAACCATTCTCACATGACAATGATTGACATAAACCTGAACGCAAGCTGAACAACCTGTTTTTTGCCACGCACAAATCCCTGTGGGAGCGGGCTTGCTCGCTCCCACAGGGGATTCGTGCTGAATTCGCATCCTGCGTTAAGATGCCACTCACCCGAAAACAACAAGGTCTGCCTCGCTCCATGTCGGAAAAAGACACCATCGCCGTGCAACTGGTGCGTGAAGCGCTGCTGCAAAGTTGTGCCCCGGGCGTGGCCACGGATGAAGTCTTGAACAAGGTCGGGATTGCTCCGGCGCTGCTGCACAGCGAGCAAGGTCGGGTGCCTGCCTCGCAATACGCCAGACTCTGGCGCTTGCTGGCCCGGCGCGGCGATGACGAGTTCTTCGGCATGGATCCGCGTCGGCTAAAGTCCGGCAGCCTTGAGTTCCTTTGCCGCAGCGCCATGGCGCAACCGACGCTGGCCGCCGGCCTGGGCATGGGCCTGAATTTCCTCTCCTTGATGCTGGAAAAAATGCCCGCGCAATTGGCGCATCAGCAGAGCCTGGCGGAAATCGTCCTGCTCGAAGACGATCCCGAGCCGCGTCGGGCGTTTACCTATTTCACCTACTGGATGATCGTCCACGGCGTGGCCTGTTGGCTGGCGGGGCGGCGGATTCCGATTCTGGCGATCGAACTGCGCTGCGCCGAGCCGGATTTCTGCGACGACTACCGGGTAATGTTCTCGGAAAACCTGCGCTTCGAGCGTCCGCGCACGCGGATGATCTTTGCTGCTGACTGCCTCGACCTGCCGATCAAGCGTACGGCCGAAGAACTGAAACGCTTTCTGGCCCATGCGCCGGCGAACATTCTGGTGAAATACCGCGACCCGGAAAGCCTCGCCAGCCGGATCAAACAGGACCTGCGGCAGCTACCCGCCGAACAGTGGCCGGAGACCGAGGCGCTGGCGCAACAGCTGTGCATGTCCGCCTCGACCCTGCGCCGACGTTTGTCCGAGGAAGGGCAGACCTATCAGGGGCTCAAGGACAGCGTGCGCAAGGAACTGGCAATCAGCTGGCTGGCGGAGCCGTCGATCAGTTTCGTCGAAATCGCGACGCGGCTGGGGTTTGCCGATGCGAGCTCGTTCTACAAGGCGTTTCGCAAGTGGTCGGGGTCCAATCCTGGGCATTACCGCACGCTGATCCTTAATGAAGCGGTCTGATCCGGATTGTTTGTAGCCTGATCAGGCCTCTTCGGGAGCAAGCCCCCTCCCACATTTGAAATGCATTTTTCCTGGTATTTGCAGCCTGCCTGGATTGCTCAGGTGGCCATCATTTGAAATGCATTGTTCCTGTGATGTGCAGCCTGCCTGGCTTACCCAGGTGGCCTTCCATTTGAAATGCATTCCTTCTGTGATTGCAGCCTCCCTTGCTTTTGTGGCTGATCCCTCATTGTGAAATGCAATTCCCTGTGGGAGGGGGCTTGCTCCCGAAGGCGTCAGTCCAGCCTGTACATCTCTCGAACCTTGGCCAAACCAGTCAGCCACTTTGATGGCTTTGACCATTGCCGCTTCAGCGCCGCAGCGCGACTATCCCTGTGTTGTTTACGGTTCCCAGCCTAATAAAAACACCGAGGGATTCTGGCAATGCGCGATTACTTGTCTGCCACCGAACAGTTCAACTATCAGCACACCGTGGACGCTGCGCTCAGCGGCACGCTGGAGGCGCTCAACGCCTGCGTCGAATGTTGCGACCGCCACGCCTTGCCGGGGCGCATTGCGTTGTTCTGGGAGGGCCGCGACGGTGCGAGTGCCACGTACACCTTCAGCGAGCTGCAAGACCAAGCCGCGCGTTTCGCCAATTTCCTTCTCGAACAAGGCGTGCAAAAGGGCGACAAGGTCGCCGGTCTGCTGCCACGCAACATCGAATTGCTCATCACCGTGTTCGCCACCTGGCGCATTGGTGCGGTGTATCAGCCGCTGTTCACCGCATTCGGCCCCAAGGCCATCGAACATCGCCTGAACAGCTCCGGCGCCAAAGTAGTGGTCACCGACGCGGTCAACCGGCCAAAACTCGCTGAAGTCACGGATTGCCCGACCATCGTCACCGTCGGCGGCGCCAAAGGTCAGGGCATCGTGCGTGGCGACTTCAGTTTCTGGGCCGAACTGGCCAACTATTCCAATGTCTGCGAACCGGTATTGCTGACGGGCGAAGACCCGTTCCTGCTGATGTTCACCTCGGGCACCACCGGTCCGTCGAAAGCACTGTCGGTGCCGCTCAAGGCGATCGTCGCGTTCCTGAGTTACACCCGCGACGCGGTGGATCTGCGCCCCGAAGATTCGTTCTGGAACGTCGCCGATCCGGGCTGGGCCTACGGCATCTATTTCGGCGTCACCGGGCCGATGGCGATGGGACATCCGATCACCTTTTACGATGGCCCGTTCACCCTCGAAAGCACCTGCCGGGTGATCAACAAATACGCCATCACCAACCTCACTGGCTCGCCGACCGCGTACCGCTTGCTGATTGCCGGTGGCAACGAGTTCGCCAAATCGATCAAGGGCAAGTTGCGCATCGTCAGCAGCGCCGGCGAGCCGCTCAACCCGGAAGTGATCCGCTGGTTCGCCGACAATCTCGACGTGGTGATTCACGATCATTACGGCCAGACCGAACTGGGCATGGTCCTGTGCAACCACCACGGTCTGCAGCACCCGATCCACCTCGGCGCCGCTGGTTTCGCCTCGCCGGGCCATCGCATCGTGGTGCTCGACGAGCACTACAACGAACTCGGTGTCGGCCAGCCGGGCATTCTCGCCATCGACCGCACCCAGTCGCCGATGTGCTGGTTCGGCGGCTACGAGGGCGTGCCGACCAAAGCCTTCGTCGGCAATTACTACCTCAGCGGCGACACGGTGGAATGGAACCCGGACGGCAGCATCAGCTTCGTCGGCCGTAGTGATGACGTGATCACCACCTCTGGCTACCGCGTCGGCCCGTTCGACGTCGAAAGCGCGCTGATCGAACACCCGGCGGTGGTCGAAGCCGCGGTGGTCGGCAAGCCGGATCCGGAGCGCACCGAACTGGTCAAGGCCTTCGTCGTGCTCAACCCGCAATACCGCGCCGAACCGGCGCTGGCCGAAGAGCTGCGGCAACACGTGCGCAAACGCTTGGCCGCGCATTCGTACCCGCGTGAAATCGAATTTGTCAGCGAATTGCCGAAAACCCCAAGCGGCAAATTGCAGCGCTTTATCTTGCGCAACCAGGAAATCGCCAAGGCTCAAGAGGCCGCGGCGCACAACGTTTCAGCTTGAATCAGGAAGTCAGTCATGCAGATCGAGAACAAGGTTTTTATCGTCACCGGCGGCGCCTCCGGCCTGGGTGCGGCCAGCGCTGAATTGCTGGTGAGTGCCGGCGCCAAAGTGATGCTGGTGGACATGAACGCCGAAGCCGTTGCCGCTCAGGCCCAGCGCCTCGGCGCGCACAGCGTGGTGGCCGACATCAGCAACGAAGCCGCTGCCGAAGCTGCGGTGCAGGCGACGGTGAAAGCCTTTGGCAGCCTCAACGGTCTGGTCAACTGCGCCGGTATCGTCCGTGGCGAAAAGATCCTCGGCAAGAACGGCCCGCATGCGCTGTCGAGTTTTGCCCAGGTGATCAACGTCAACCTGATCGGCAGTTTCAACATGCTGCGTCTGGCCGCGGCGGCCATCGCCGAGAGCGAGGCGAATGCCGATGGCGAGCGCGGGGTAATCATCAACACCGCTTCGGTCGCTGCGTTCGACGGCCAGATCGGCCAGGCCGCGTATTCCGCCTCCAAAGGCGCGATCGCCAGCCTGACCCTGCCGGCCGCCCGCGAACTGGCGCGCTTCGGCATCCGCGTGATGACCATCGCCCCGGGCATTTTCGAAACCCCGATGATGGCCGGCATGACCCCGGAAGTGCGCGAGTCGCTGGCCGCTGGCGTGCCGTTCCCGCCGCGTCTTGGCAAACCTGCCGAGTACGCCGCGCTGGTTCGGCATATCATCGAAAACAGCATGCTCAACGGTGAGGTGATCCGTCTCGACGGCGCCTTGCGCATGGCCGCCAAGTAAGGAGGATTTGTCATGACTATTGCCAACGATCCGATTGTTATCGTCAGCGCCGTCCGCACCCCGATGGGCGGTTTTCAGGGCGAACTGAAAAGCCTCACCGCGCCGCAACTCGGTGCTGCTGCGATCAAGGCCGCGGTTGAGCGCGCCGGGGTTGCCAGCGATGCGGTCGACGAAGTGTTGTTCGGTTGCGTATTGCCGGCCGGCCTCGGTCAGGCGCCGGCGCGGCAGGCAGCTTTGGGTGCCGGGCTGGATAAGTCGACGCGCTGCACCACGGTCAATAAGATGTGCGGCTCGGGCATGGAGACCACCATTCTCGCCCACGACATGCTGCTGGCCGGCAGCGCCGACGTGGTGATCGCCGGCGGCATGGAAAGCATGTCCAACTCCCCGTATCTGCTGGATCGTGCCCGCGCCGGTTACCGCATGGGCCATGGCCGGGTGCTCGACTCGATGTTCCTCGACGGCCTCGAAGACGCCTACGACAAGGGCCGGCTGATGGGCACCTTCGCCGAAGACTGCGCCGAAACCAATGACTTCAGCCGCGAAGCCCAGGATGCGTTTGCCATCGCTTCGACCACTCGGGCCCAACAGGCGATCAAGGACGGCAGCTTCAAGGCCGAGATCGTGCCGCTGACCGTGACCGTCGGCAAAGAGCAGGTGCTGATCAGCAACGACGAGCAGCCGCCGAAAGCCAAACTGGACAAAGTCGCCTCGCTGAAACCGGCGTTCCGCGAAGGCGGCACGGTGACGGCGGCCAACTCCAGCTCGATCTCCGACGGCGCGGCGGCACTGGTGCTGATGCGCCAGTCGCAAGCGCAGAAACTCGGGCTTAAACCGCTGGCGGTGATTCATGGTCACGCGGCGTTTGCCGACACACCGGGCCTGTTCCCGGTGGCACCGATTGGCGCGATCAAGAAGCTGGTGAAGAAGACTGGTTGGGCGTTGAACGAGGTCGATCTGTTCGAAATCAACGAAGCGTTCGCCGTGGTGGCGATGGCGGCGATGACCCACCTGGAAATCCCCCACGACAAGCTCAACGTGCACGGCGGTGCCTGCGCGCTGGGCCATCCGATCGGTGCCTCGGGTGCGCGGATTCTGGTGACCTTGCTCTCAGCTCTGCGCCAGAAAAACCTGAAACGCGGGATCGCGGCGATCTGCATCGGCGGCGGTGAAGCCACGGCGATGGCCGTGGAATGCGTTTATTGAAACAAACGCCAATCCGTGTGGGAGCGAGCCTGCTCGCGAAGGCGTCGTGTCAGTCAATGTTTGCTTAACTGACACACCGCTTTCGCGAGCAGGCTCGCTCCCACAGGGGTTCTGTGTGGTAACCCGGATTTAAGGATTCACCATGATTCCCAACGAAGACCAAACCCAGATCCGCGACATGGCCCGGCAATTCGCCGAGGAACGGCTGAAACCGTTCGCCGCCGAGTGGGATCGCGAGCATCGTTTCCCCAAGGAAGCCATCGGCGAAATGGCCGAACTGGGCTTCTTCGGCATGCTTGTGCCGGAGCAGTGGGGCGGCTGTGACACCGGCTACCTGGCGTACGCCATGGCCCTGGAAGAAATCGCCGCCGGCGACGGCGCCTGCTCGACCATCATGAGCGTGCACAACTCGGTGGGCTGCGTGCCGATCCTCAAGTTCGGCAACGACGACCAGCGCGAGCGCTTCCTCAAACCGCTGGCCAGCGGCGCCATGCTCGGCGCCTTCGCCTTGACCGAACCGCAGGCAGGTTCCGACGCCAGTAGCCTGAAAACCCGCGCGCGCCTCGAAGGCGATCACTACGTACTCAACGGCTGCAAACAGTTCATCACTTCCGGGCAGAACGCCGGGATCGTGATCGTGTTTGCGGTGACCGATCCGAGTGCCGGCAAACGCGGGATCACGGCGTTCATCGTGCCCACCGATTCGCCCGGCTACAAAGTCGCCCGGGTCGAAGACAAGCTCGGCCAGCACGCCTCCGACACCTGCCAGATTCTCTTCGAAGACGTCAAAGTGCCGGTCGCCAATCGCTTGGGTGAGGAGGGCGAAGGCTACAAGATCGCCCTGGCCAACCTTGAAGGCGGGCGGGTCGGTATCGCGTCGCAAGCGGTGGGCATGGCCCGCGCTGCGTTCGAAGCGGCCCGCGACTATGCACGTGAGCGCGATACTTTCGGCAAGCCGATCATCGAGCACCAGGCCGTGGCCTTCCGTCTCGCCGACATGGCCACGCAGATCGCCGTCGCCCGGCAAATGGTGCATTACGCCGCGGCCCTGCGCGATAGCGGTCAGCCCGCGCTGGTCGAGGCTTCGATGGCGAAACTGTTCGCCTCGGAAATGGCCGAGAAGGTTTGCTCAATGGCGTTGCAGACGCTGGGCGGTTACGGTTATCTCAACGACTTCCCGCTGGAACGCATCTACCGCGACGTGCGCGTCTGCCAGATCTACGAAGGCACCAGCGACATTCAGCGCATGGTTATTTCGCGCAATCTCTGACAAGGAATCTTGCCCATGACTTACGAAACGATTCTGCTGGAAAACCACGGCCGCGTCGGCCTGATCACCCTCAACCGCCCACAGGCGCTGAACGCCTTGAACGCGCAGCTGGTCAGCGAAGTGAACCATGCCCTCGATGGTCTGGAAGCGGATGCGAACATCGGTTGCATCGTCATCACCGGTTCGAAGAAAGCCTTCGCCGCCGGCGCCGACATCAAGGAAATGGCCGAACTGACCTATCCGCAGATCTACATGGATGATCTGTTCAGCGACAGCGACCGTGTGGCCAACCGCCGTAAGCCGATCATTGCTGCGGTCAACGGCTTTGCCCTCGGTGGCGGCTGCGAACTGGCGCTGATGTGCGACTTCATCCTCGCCGGTGACAACGCCAAATTCGGTCAGCCGGAAATCAACCTCGGCGTGCTCCCGGGCATGGGCGGCACCCAGCGCCTGACCCGCGCCGTGGGCAAAGCCAAGGCCATGGAAATGTGCCTCAGCGGGCGGATGATCGATGCGGTGGAAGCCGAACGCTGCGGCATCGTTGCGCGGATCGTGCCGAGTGATGAACTGCTCGACGAGGCGCTGAAAGTCGCCGCAGTGATCGCCAGCAAGTCGTTGCCGATTGCGATGATGATCAAGGAAAGCGTCAACCGCGCCTTTGAGGTCAACCTGACCGAAGGCGTGCGCTTCGAGCGCCGGGTGTTCCATGCGGCGTTTGCCACGCAGGATCAGAAGGAAGGCATGGCGGCGTTTGTGGCCAAGCGGACGCCGGAGTTTCAGGGCAAATAATGCGCTGAGCTGACTGACGCCTTCGCGAGCAAGCCCGCTCCCACATGGGATTTGTGTACGACGCAGATCCCATGTGGGAGCGGGCTTGCTCGCGAAGCTTTTGAGGCAACATCAAAAGATCGCAGCCTTCGGCAGCTCCTACACCGGTTTCCTGTAGGAGCTGCCGAAGGCTGCGATCTTTTGCTTTTACAGTTGGTAGTTCTTCAGCTCCCGCGCAATTACCATCCGCTGAATCTCGCTCGATCCCTCGTAGATCTGGGTAATCCGCGCATCGCGGTAGTACTTCTCGACCGGATAGTCCTCCAGATACCCATACCCGCCATGAATCTGAATCGCCGAGGAGCAGACCTTTTCGGCCATTTCCGAGGCGAACAGTTTGGCCTGCGATGCCTCCGACAGGCACGGTTTGCCCGCCGTGCGCAGGCGCGCCGCGTGCAGGATCATCAAGCGCGCCGCGTTGATTTGCATGTGCATGTCGGCCAGCAGGTTGGCGATGCTCTGGTGTTCGTTGATCGGCTTGCCGAACTGGATGCGATCGCGGGAATACACCAGCGCCGCTTCAAACGCTGCCCGAGCGATGCCCAAGGCTTGCGCAGCAATGCCGATGCGGCCGCCTTCGAGGTTGGACAGGGCAATCGCCAGACCCTTGCCGCGCTCACCGAGCAGGTTGGCCTCGGGAATGCTGCAGTTGTTCAGGGTCACCGCGCAGGTGTCGGAGGCGCGGATGCCCATCTTGTGTTCGGTGCGATCGACGATGAAACCCGGGGTATCGGTCGGTACGAGGAACGCGGAAATACCTTTCTTGCCCAGATCCGGATCGGTCACCGCAAACACGATCGCCAGTTTCGCCCGTTTGCCATTGCTGACGAATTGCTTGGCGCCGTTGATCACCCACTGGCCGTCGCGCAGTTCGGCGCGGGTGCGCAGGTTGTGCGCTTCGGAGCCGGCCTGCGGTTCGGTGAGGCAGAAGCAGCCAATCGTCTGGCCACTGGCGAGATCCGCCAGCCAGGTCTTTTTCTGTTCTTCGCTGCCGTAGTTCATGACCGGGCCGCAGCCCACCGAGTTGTGGATGCTCATGAACGCGCCGGTCGCGCCATCGCCGGCAGAGATTTCTTCCACCGCCAAGGCGTAGGCCACGTAATCGACGTAAGTGCCGCCCCATTCCTCGGGCACCACCATGCCGAGCAGACCGAGTTCGCCCATCTTTGCCACCAGCGCGTCGTCGATCCAGCCGGCCTTTTCCCAGGCTTGCGCATGCGGTGCGATTTCGCCACGGGCGAAGTCTCGGGCCATGTCGCGGATCATCACTTGTTCTTCAGTCAGTTCGAGATCGTGCATGACTCAGCTCCCGCTCTCAGTAAAACCGTGAAAGAAACTCGCGACATGCCCGGCGTCCAGCGCAGCAAGGGTCGGCGGGTTCCAGCGTGGTGTCTTGTCTTTGTCGATCAGCAGGGCGCGCACGCCCTCGATCAGGTCGCCGCGTTCGAACCACTGGCGATCCAGATGCAGTTCGAGGGCGAAACAGTGTTCCAGGCTCAACTGACGACCGCGACGGAGCATTTCCAGGGTCACGGCCATCGCCAGTGGCGAGCGGGTCTCCAGCAGGTCAGCGGTGGTCGTCGCCCACTCATGGCTGTCGGCGACGGTGACCGCGCGCAGTTGCTCGACGATGCTCGGTACGTCGGGCAGGGCGAAGAAGTGGTCGATGGCCGGGCGCAGTTTCTCCAGCGGTGCATCGGCCAGGGTTTGCACGCCGTTTTTCGCCAGCAGGCCCTGCAGATCCTTGAGCGGCGTGTCGCGCCATTCCAGATGATCGAGTTGTTCGTCGAGGCTCGGCAATTTGCTGCTGTCGACAAACCAGTCGGCCAGCCCGCAGTACAGCGCATCGGCCGCGCGAATCTGCACGCCGCTAACGCCCAGATAGATCCCCAGTTCACCGGGAATCCGTGAGAGGAAATAGCTGCCGCCGACATCGGGGAAATAACCGATCGCCACTTCGGGCATCGCCAGCCGGCTCTTTTCGGTGACCACCCGCAGATCGGCACCTTGGACCAGGCCCATGCCGCCGCCGAGGACAAAACCGTCCATCAAGGCCAGCACCGGTTTGCGGTAGTGATGTAGCGTCAGGTCGAGGGCGTATTCCTCGACGAAGAAATCTTCGTGCAGCGTGTCGCCGCTTTTGAAGCTGTCGTACAGCGAACGGATATCGCCACCGGCACAGAACGCCTTTTCACCGGCACCGCGCAGCACTACGGCGTGCACGCTGGCGTCAGTCGCCCAGGCATCGAGTTGCTGCTGCAACTGACGAACCATGTCGAGGGTGATGGCGTTGAGACCGGCGGGGCGGTTGAGGGTCAGGTGACCGATGTGATTGCGAACCTCGGCCAGCACTTCGTCTGGCGTGGCATCCATGGACGGCGTCCGCGGGGATGAAGCCTGAGCAGTCATCACTAACTCCCTGCTTTTATTGTCTTTATTCGAGAAGCTCGCGCGCGAGCGTTGACGGATCGTAACAGTGCAAATTTGCCGTGTACAACCGGGATATGTGCAGGGGGAGTTTGCGTTTTTGCAGCAGGTTGAGGATTGCTTTCGTGGCGAGGGAGCTTGCTCCCGCCGGGCTGCGAAGCGGCCCGACACGGCGAGTTTACGACTGCTGCGCAGCCGAGCGGGAGCAAGCTCCCTCGCCACAGAGATTCAGGTGCTTAACGGGTGAAAACTTCACCGATGCTGCGGCGTTTGGCGTGCAGCTCGCTGGCGTGGATCAGTTGTTCGAGGTCTTCGGGAGTGACGTCGATAAACGCTTCCATGTCGGCCAATGCCAGTTTCAAGTCCTCGGCGGTAATTGATTGGCTGTCGACGGGAGCCTGCGGCGGCGCTGGCTCGGCCGGGCGTTTCGGATAGCGGATGCGCGTCAGGTTGTTGTAGGCCAGCGCGCTGAGCAGCATGCAGGCGGCGGCGAGCATCACCGGTTCCATGGCTTTCCAGTCCATGGCGATGGTGGCCGGATCGGCCAGCACCAGCGTCAGCGCCAAGGCGCCGGCCGGTGGATGCAGGCAACGCAGCCAACACATCAGGATCAGTGCCATGCCCGCCGCCAGGCAGGCGCTGCCGAGGGTTCGGCCGAGGACGTGGGCCACCAGCAGCGCGACCACGCTGGCGCACAGGTAGCCGCCGATGATCGACCAGGGTTGCGCGAGGGCGCCCGATGAGACGGCAAACAGCAACACCGCTGAAGCGCCCAACGGCCCGATCAGGTGATACGCGACCTCAATGCCGAACACCTGACTGCACGCCCAGACGCTGAACAAGGTGCCCAGCGCCATGCCGATGGCGGCGCGGCTCCATTCGGTGGGGCGGGTGTTGATGGCGGCGGGCAACCAGCGAGCGAGCATGTGAATCGGGTCCTTGCAGTAAATTCGGGGCAAAAAAAAGGACTTGTCCGTTTCGGAAAGTCCTCGAAGCGTTCCAACTATTGGGGGAGGAACGCGCACAGTGTGCCGTGCAAAGTCGATGCTGACAAATTCATATAAATGCTGCTTCAGTGCATTATTTTTGAATTGTCGCCACGCGGCGTCCACTGACAAAACACAGATACCCACCCAGCCCCGCCAGAGCGCTCAGGGCGTAGAACATGCTCGGCGCCGGCGTGTGCATCAGCAGGAACCCGCACATCACCGGACTCAGCGCACCGCCCAGTGCCGCGAGGTTCTGCGCGCCGTAGTAACTGCCGCGCAGCTCTTCGGGAGCGAGGGTGTCGACGAAGAGGAAATCCGCCGGGTAAATGATCATCTCGCCGAGGGTGAAGATGAACATCGCCACGCACCAGCCGACCAGACTGTCGGCCATGCTGAAACCGATCAGGCCAACGATGAACAACGCGGTGCCGCCGGCAATCCAGAACCGCAGGTGCTCACGCTTGAGAAAGCGCCCGATCTGGTATTGCAGCAGGATCACCGTGATCGCGTTGCAGGCGAGCAGGGCGGCCATGGTGTCGAGGGTCTGCTCTTGCGTGTGGGTCACCAGCAGATACTGCGACAGGTACAGGGTGAAGCGCCCGTGAACCAGGGTGCTGAGCAGGCAGCCGAGGGTGAACAGGATCATCGTGCGGTCGTTTTTCAGGATGATCAGGGTGTTCAGGAAACTCTGTGGGGGGCTGGCCTGCGACTCCGGACTGGCCTCACGGGACACGCCCAGCAGCAGAAAAACGCTGCCAGCGGCAATCAGCCCCGCGACGATAAATGGCGCTGAAGGCTGAACCCCGGCAATCACCACGCCGATCATCGGGCCGACGGCGTAGCCGATATTCGTCAGCGTGTAGTTCAGCGAAAACGCCTTGACCCGCTGGCCGACCGGCAGGTTTTCACTGAGCATCGCTTTGGAACAGATCAGGAACAGCGCCGACGCCGTTTCACTGATGATCAGCACCAGTGTGACCAGGTACAGATTCTGCGCGAAGGTCAGCAACATCAGGCCGACACCGCTGGAGAGCATGGTAAGGATCAACAGTTGACGCTTGTCGAGGCGATCAATGATGTAGCCGCCGTACAGCGACAACAGCGTGGCACTGAACACCGCGATGCCCAACAGCAGGCCGACGTCCTGCGGGTTGAGACCCAGTTTGTTGCTGAGGAACAGGGTCAGCAGCGGACTGATCAGGGCACGGCTGATGACGATGCTCAGCGAAGTGATCATCAGTCGGCGGATCAGGCGGGAGTAGGTGGCCACGGCAGTGCAAATGTCCTTATTTTCATGATGAGAAACCGTGTGGGAGCGAGCCTGCTCGCGAATACCGAGTGTCAGGCACCAACGCAGTTGACTGACCGGACGCTATCGCGAGCAGGCTCGCTCCTACAAGGGATTTGTCCTGTCAGGGCAATTTCAGGTGCATGGCGCAGCGTCGCTCGGCGGCAAAGCCATGCTCGATTTCTTTCTGCAGAGCATCGAGCAAATGCGCTGCGTGCTCACCGGGTGCGACTTCCACAAACCCCATCCGCTGATAAAACGGCGCATTCCACGGCAGGTCGCGAAACGTGGTCAGGGTCACCGCGCGCAATTGCTCATGGCGGGCATGTTCGATCGCAGTCAACACCAGTCGACGACCCACGCCTTGCCCCTGAAACGCCAGGCTGACGGACAGTTCTTCAATGTGCAGTTGGTTGTCGAAATCCAGCGCGCGAATAAACCCTGCCAGTTGCGCCGAGGTGTTTTCGGCGACCCAGACGTAGGCATTGTCGATGGCTTGGCGGTGTTGCGCGGCGCTTGCCACGTCGGTGTCGGCAAGCCAGGCGAGGGTAGGATCTGTGCGAAACAGCTCGGCGGCCGAGCGTTCGATGGCGGGGAGGGCGGCGGCATCATTCTGCCGCGCCCGGCGTACAACAAAACTCATGGTAAACAGTCCCTGTAGAAGCTGCCGCAGGCTGCGATCTTTTTCCTGAAAGCACAAAAGATCGCAGCCTCAATCAGTTCCTACAAGGGCTTCAGATACAACAGCACGTAATCGTTCTTGTCGAAACGCCCGGTCAGCACCGGTTGCAGGCTGGCCAGCGAGGTGCCTTGCAGCGATTGCAGGTCCTTGCTGTCCATCATCAACCAGGCCGGGGCTTTGAGGGCTTCGAGTTGCTGCACCGTTTCGGTGAACTGCGGTTGCAGATCCTGCTCGACGTTGACCATGAACTTGATCGCCTTGGCGTCTTTGCCCATGCCGTGCAGCACCAGCGGGGCCGGGTTCTGCTGCACCTGCGCGAAGGCAGCACGACTGAACGCCTGCGTGTCGTACAGACGTCGCTCCACCGGTTCGAACACCGCGGCATACACCGTCCACAAGGCTAACACCGAGCACAGCGCCAACACTTCGGCCCGCCAGCGCGGGATCATCAGACGCGACAACGCGAGTAATTGCAGAACGCCGAGCACGACCAGCACCAGGGTGATGCCGTCGAGCTGCTCGGGAAAACGGCGCTTGGCAACCAGCAGGGCCACCATCAACAGTCCCGGCGTCACCAGCCAGATACCTTGAATCACCCCACGCAATACGCGGAACACCCGACCGTGCAGCACCTGAAACGGGTACGCGGCGATGATCGCCGCCATCGGCAACATCGGCAGCAGGTAACGCGCCTTCTTCGCCTGTGGAATCGACAGGCCGACCATGACGATCAGCCCGGCGGCGGCGCAATATTGCACCAGACGCAAGGCCGGCCCGCGCTGATGCGGTTTGCTCAGCCAGGTCGCGGCCAACGCCAGGATCGCCAGCGGATACGCCAGTGCGTAGTTGCCGATGGAGCTGGTGAAGTAATACAGCGAGCCGCTGACGCCTTCACTGCCGTCCATGCGCCCCATGAACTGCATGCGGATCACGTCCTGCAGGAAGGCTTCGCCACCGCTGAGTTTCGCCAGCCACAACAGCAAACCGACGCATACGGCCAGCAGGATCGACGCCAGTACACCGAACACCAGCAGGCGTTTCCACTCACGGTTGAGCAGGTAGTAACTGCAGAGCATGCCGGTCGGTACCACCAGGCCGATAGGCCCGCGAATCCCGAAGCCCAGCAACAACAGGACAAAGATCAGCGGCCAGCGCCGGCGTGAGCGGAAGTGGTCGTGCGCATAGCCCAGATAAAACACCGACAGCGCCACGGCGGCGAGCATCAGGTCTTGCGACACCGCGCGCACTTCGGTGACAAAGGTGCTGGTGAGCATCAACAGCGCGATGCTGATCAGGGCCCAGCGTTGCGAATGCACCGCCAGCAAGCGATACATCAACGTCACGATCACGCCGCCGGCAATGGCGCTCGGCAGCCATGCCGTCAGGGTGTTGATCGCGCCGAAGGGCAACGACAACAACCAGATGAACAGCGTCGAGAGCGCCGAATAGTCCGCGTAAGGTTGACCGTAAGTGGTCGGGAATACCGTTGGCCCGTGTCGCAACATTTCCTGGGCAAACAGTACGAACCGTGAATCGAAGCCAATGGGAGCCTGTCCGTAAACCCCGGCGATGAACAGCAACAGTGCCAGCAGCCCTGCGATCAGGGACTGCCGGCGGATGACAGGCGACAACGTGATCAAGCGACGTCCGCTTTGTCAGACCATTGCTGCAGCGGCATCGGCAGTTTGCGCGAGTCGCCACGGCCGATCGGGAAGTACTTGAAGCCGTTGCGTGCCAGACGCTCGGCGTCGTACAGGTTGCGGCCGTCGAAGATCACCGGGGCTTTCAGGCGTTGCTCGATCAGGTCGAAGTCCGGCGCCTTGAACTGCTGCCATTCGGTGCAGATGATCAGCGCATCGGAACCGGCCAGCACCGATTCCGGAGTGCCCATCAGCATCAGTTTTTCTTCGTTCGGGTACAGATGCTGGGTTTCCTGCATGGCTTCCGGGTCGAACGCGCGCACGCTGGCGCCGGCGGCGAACAGCGAATCGAGCAGCACGCGGCTCGGTGCGTCGCGCATGTCGTCGGTGTTTGGCTTGAACGCCAGGCCCCACAGGGCAAAGGTCTTGCCGCGCAGGTCACCCTTGTAGAACGCATTGATGCGGTCGAATAGCTTGTGCTTCTGCCGCTCGTTGATCGCCTCGACCGCTTGCAGCAGGTCACTGGAACAGTGTGCCTGCTCGGCGCTGTGGATCAGCGCGCGCATGTCTTTCGGGAAGCACGAGCCGCCATAACCGCAGCCCGGGTAGATGAAGTGGTAACCGATGCGCGTGTCGGCGCCGATGCCCTGACGCACCGACTCGATATCGGCGCCCAGGTGTTCGGCCAGTTCGGCGATCTGGTTGATGAAGCTGATCTTGGTCGCCAGCATGCAGTTGGCGGCGTATTTGGTCAGCTCGGCGCTGCGCAGGTCCATGAACATGATGCGGTCATGGTTGCGGTTGAACGGCGAGTACAGGTCGCGCATCACATCTTGCACTTCGTCACCTTCGCAGCCGATGACGATGCGGTCCGGACGACGGCAGTCGGACACCGCCGAACCTTCCTTGAGGAATTCCGGGTTGGAGACGATATCGAACTGCAACTCACGACCGGCCTTGTCCAGCGCGGCCTGAATGTGCGCACGCAAGGTGTCGCCGGTGCCAACCGGTACGGTGGATTTTTCCACCAGGATCAGCGGCTGCTCACGATGGCGCGCCACGGCGTCACCCACCGACAACACGTATTTCAGATCGGCCGAGCCGTCTTCGCTGGAGGGTGTACCCACGGCGATGAACGCCACGCGACCGTGTTGTACGGCGAGCTTTTCATCCGAGGTGAAATGCAGGCGGCCGGAGTCCAGGCCTTCGCGCACCAGGCTCGACAGGCCCGGTTCGAAGATGCTGACGTGCCCCTGGCGCAGCAGTTCGACTTTCTTCTGATCGATGTCCATGCACACGACGTCGTGACCGACTTCGGCCAACACGGCGGCCTGTACCAGGCCGACATAACCGCTACCAAATACTGTGATTTTCATGGAGCACTCCTGAATTCGGGCGCACGAGACGGACGAGTGTTAATAGTGATGACCCCGAGCATGACCATTGCCACGCCCAGCGATTTAGTGAAACTGAACGATTCGTTGAACAGCGGCAGACTGGCCGCCAGCAGGTACACCAGCGCGTAGCTGATGCTCAATAGTGAATAAGCCCGGCCCAACGGCAGATCGCGCAATGCCGCGAGCCAGCAGAGCATCGACAGGGCGTAGGCGAAAATCGCCGCCACCACCACGGCCATTGCCGACAGGTCGACACTGCCGGCGCTCAGCGCCGTCAGCCATTGTTCCGGTTGTGGCAGGCGCGTCATGCTCCAGCGCATGCCCAGTTGGGCGCCACTGACCAGCATTACGCTGCCCAGAGCAAAACCGATTCCACGCGCCTGGTTCATGACTGTTGCCCCAGCAAAACCACGCCGCCGATCACCAGCGCCACGCCCAGCCAATGCTGACGGTCGATGGGCTCGCGAAAGACGAAGCGGGCAATCAGGGTGATCAGCACGAAGTTGAGGCTGAGCATCGGGTAAGCGATGCCCACTTCAAGGCGTTGCAACACCAGCAGCCAGACCAGCAGCCCGCTGCAGAGTGAAAACAGCGCCAGCCACAACCACGGCGAACGCAGTTTGTCGGCCCACGACGAATCAACGCCGCGCCAGCTCTCCACGGCGAATTTCTGTGCGACTTGCCCCAGGCAGGTCAACAGACATGCCGTCAGTAACAGCAACCAGCTCATGACGGATCCTTGGGCAGCACCATGATCACCAGATTGCCTGATTCATAACGGGTACCGTCCTTGGGCAGCAGGTCCAGCTCTTCGAGCTCGTCCTGACCCTTGACGCGCATCAGCACGCCGACCGAGCCGCTGCGGCGCGCTTCACGTACCCATTGTTGAACGTTGTCCTTGGTGAGTCGGCGTTCAGCGCCTTCCGGGTACGACAGACCGTACTTGAGTTCGCCGACCGTGTTGTACAGCGCGACCTCTGGTTGTTTCATGCGCCAGGCCAGCGCTGCCGCCGCACCCAGATCATTGCTCAGCAGATGCGTGGCGCCGGACAGTTCGGTGACGTGGTGCCGGATGAACTGATCCGGGGTTTTGTTGGCCACCACCGACTTGGGCAATGCCGCCGGTAGGATCCCGGCCAGCAACAGACTGCCCAGCGCCGGTGCCGCCCAGCACTGCAACGGCAGGAACGCTTGCGCCAGGTTGGCGATGATCCAGCCGATCAGGGCGATGAACACCAGCACCATGCTGTGCAGTTCGTGGTCGTACACCGGTTTGTTCAATTGCAGGTAAACCAGTGCGATCAGCGTGACCACACCCAGCAGCAGGTTCAGCAAGCCGTTGATACCCAGAGCCCGACCTTGTTCCAGACGCAGACGATCAGCCAGCGCATTGCCCAGCAGCAGTGCCAATGGCAACAGGCAAGGCAGAATGTAGGTCGGCAGCTTGCCGTTGCTCAGGCTGAAAAAGCCCAGCGGCAACCACAGCCACAACAGCAGGAAAACCATGTTCGGCTGGGCCCGGGTTTGCCAGGCTTGCTTGAACGCGGTCGGCAACAGGCCAACCCACGGCAGACTGAACGCCACCAGCAGCGGCAGGTAGAACCACCACGGTGCATCGTGCTGCGCATCGTCACCGGCAAAGCGGCGGATGTGTTCGTGCCAGAAGAAGAACCGCCAGTAATCCGGTTCCTGTGCGTGCACCGCCAGCGCCCACGGCAAGCTGACGATGATCGCGATGGCGATCGCCACCGGACCGAACACCAGCAGTTCGCGCCAGCGTTTTTGCCAAAGCATCCACGGCAACGCGATCAGCACCGGCAGCAACCAGGCGAGAAAGCCCTTGGTCATGAAACCCATGCCGCAGGCCAGCCCCAGCAGCGCCCAGGCGCCCAGACGGTGCCCGGTGCTGCGGCTGTCGAGCGCAAACCACAGCGCCACCAGACTCAGGTTGACCCAGAAGGTGAATTGCGGATCGAGGTTGGCGTACCCGGCCTGACCGGCGACGACGGTGAAGCTCATATAGAGCAGGGCGCAGACGAAGCTCTTGCGCGGATCGTTCCATAACCTGCGCGCGACCAGGTAGGCCAGCAGCACACTCAACGCCGTGCTGAGTGCCGACGCGAAGCGCACGCCGAACAGGTTCTGTCCGAACAATTCCTGGCCGATGGCGATCATCCAGTAGCCGGCAATCGGTTTCTCGAAATACCGCAGCCCCATGAAATGCGGCGACACCCAGTTGCCACTGAGCAGCATGTCCTGGCTGATCTGTGCGTAGCGGGTTTCGTCGGGGATCCACAGGCCATGGGTGCTCAACGGCAACAGATAGGCCAGCAGACAGAGGCCGACCAACAGCGGCAGTGCCCAGCGTCTGGTCATGCGCCTTGCACTCCCAGCCAGCCTTCACGGCCTTCGAGCACACCGCGTTGCACGCGGCCCACGGGCAGGGTGTTGAAAAACTCGGGCAACAAGTCGCCCAAGGGTTTGAAGTCAATGTGGCGCTGGCGTGCATCGGCCAGCAATTGACGAAAATCCTGAGCCATCAGAATCCCTTCTACTTCGGCATGAATGGTGTAGACGTTGAGTGCTTGCGACTGGAACCGGTCGAGGATGAAGGCGTTGAAGTCCTTGGCCGCCACGTGCGGGCCGACGACTTCGTCGAAGGTCGGCAGGTCCACCGGAATCTGCGGAGTGCCCAGCGAACCGTCCGCCAGCAGCGGACGGAACAGGCTCTGCCCGCGACAATCGCTGTTATAGCGAAAGCCGAAGGTCTGCTTGGCCTCGATCACGCGCTCGTCCGCACGCCAACCGGCGGCGGCCGAACACTGGATCTTTTCGCCGAGGATATCGCTCAAGGTGTCGACGCCGCGCCGGATCTGTTCGATCAGTTGCGCGTCGCTCCAGCGTCCGGCATTGGCCTGCCAGCCATGGTGATCCCAGGCGTGCAGGCCGACTTCGTGACCGGCGTCCCGGGCCTGACGCATCAGGTGCCCGAGATCACGGCCAATCGGTTTGCCGGGCCAGGCGGTGCCGGCCAGCAAAATGTCCCAGCCGTAGAGGCCGGCCGCGTTGGAACGCAGCATTTTCCAGAGGAACTGCGGGCGGATCAGGCGCCACAGATGCCGGCCCATGTTGTCCGGGCCGACACTGAAGAAAAACGTTGCCTTGACCTGCGCCTCGTCGAGCATCTCCAACAGTCGCGGCACACCTTCACGGGTGCCGCGGTAGGTGTCGACATCGATACGAAGACCTGCCTGCATTACTTCTTGTCCGCGATTTCGAGCATGGCTTCACGCAGGAAGAAGTCCAGGGTGTTGCCGATGGTCTCGCGCATTTCCACGGTCGGCTCCCAGTTCAACAGGCGCTTGGCGTTGGCAATGCTTGGCTTGCGGTGTTCCACGTCCTGGTAGCCGGCACCGTAGAACGCCTTGCTTTCCACGTCGCGGAAACCGGCGAACGGCGGGAAGTTGTGGCGCAGCGGGTGCGCTTCGAACTGACGCAGCAGCTCTTCGCCCAGTTGACGGATGCTGGCTTCGTTGTCCGGGTTGCCGATGTTGATGATCTGGCCGTTGCACACGTCGTTGTCGTTGTCGATGATGCGCGCCAGTGCCTCGACGCCGTCAGCGATGTCAGTGAAGCAACGCTTCTGCTCGCCACCGTCGAACAGACGGATCGGCGTGCCTTCCACCAGGTTGAGGATCAGTTGGGTGATGGCGCGGGAGCTGCCGATACGGGCCGAATCCAGACGGTCCAGACGCGGGCCCATCCAGTTGAATGGACGGAACAGGGTGAAATTCAGGCCCTTGGCGCCGTAAGCCCAGATCACGCGATCCAGCAGTTGCTTGGAGACCGAGTAGATCCAGCGCTGCTTGTTGATCGGACCGACGATCAGGTTCGAGCTGTCTTCGTCGAAGTTCTTGTCCTGGCACATGCCATAGACTTCCGAGGTCGACGGGAAGATCACGCGCTTGTTGTACTTCACGCAGTAGCGAACCAGTTTCAGGTTCTCTTCGAAGTCCAGCTCGAATACGCGCAGCGGGTTGCGGGTGTATTCGATCGGGGTGGCGATGGCCACCAGCGGCAGGACCACGTCGCACTTCTTGATGTGGTACTCGATCCACTCGGAGTGAATGCTGATGTCGCCTTCGACGAAGTGGAAGTTCGGGTGGCTGCGCAGACGGTCGATGGCGTCGGAGCCAATGTCCAGACCGTAGACTTCGTAGCGGTCGTCACGCAGCAGGCGCTCGGACAGGTGGTTACCGATGAAGCCGTTGACACCGAGGATCAGCACACGAGTGCGACGTGGCGCACGACCGGATTCGGCGCCGCGCAGCAGCGAGCCATCGACCAGACCCAGTTCATTGGCCAGTTGCGGGCCGCTGAGGTACAGGCCGTTGTCGTTGCGCTGACCGGCGTTGATCACCAGCGAGTCCTGACCGCAGGCAATGCGCAGCGGATCGACGCTGATCACGCGGCCTGGCGCCTGGCCTTCGTTGCCCTTGACGACTTCAGCGCTCCAGACGATCAGTTTGTGTTCGCCCACGGCGCAGAACGCGCCCGGGTAAGGACGGGTGACGGCGCGCACCAGGTTGAACAGTTCTTCCGCCGGTTTGGCCCAGACCAGTTTGCCGTCCGCCGGGGTGCGACGACCGAACACGGTGGCTTTCGATTCGTCCTGTGGGGTTTCAGTGATCTTGCCTTGCAGCATGTTCGGCAGGGTGTCGCGCAGCAGATCGCTCGCGGCGGTGCGCAGTTTGGCGTGCAGGGTCAGGCCGGTGTCGCTGCGGTCGATGGCAACGCGCTGCTGGGCAACGATGGCGCCGGCATCAGCGCGCTTGACCATGCGGTGCAGTGTAACGCCGGTTTCGGTTTCGCCGTTGACCAGCACCCAGTTCGCCGGAGCGCGGCCGCGATAGCGTGGCAGCAGCGAACCGTGCAGGTTGAACGCGCCTTTTTTGGCCAGGGCCAGCAGTGGTTCGCTCAGCAGATTGCGGTAGTAGAAGGAGAAAATGTACTCCGGGTCCAGCTTGGCGATGCGCTCGATCCACAGCGGGTGGTTGGCGTCTTCCGGGGCGTGCACCGGGATGCCTTTGTTGGCGCACAGCTGTGCAACCGAGGCATAGAACGCGTTTTCTTTCGGATCATCGGCGTGAGTGAACACTGCTGCAATGTCATAGCCGCTGTTGAGCAGGGCTTCAATGCCGGCGCAGCCAATATCGTGGTAAGCGAAGACAACAGTTTTTGCACTCATGAGAGAACCTGATCGGAAGTGGAAGAAGTAGCGGTAGAAGAAAGACCATCAACGGTGACGGCAGGGGCCGGAGCGGCCGGCTGGCTGCGCAACACCTTTTCGATGAAGAAACGTGGACGGGCGCGCACATCGCTGTACATGCGGCCGAGGTATTCACCCAGCAGGCCCATGCCGATGAATTGGCCACCGGTGAACACGAACAGCACGGCGAACAGCACGAACATGCCGTCACCGGCCCAACCGGCACCGAAGGCCAGACGCAAGACAATCAACCCAATCGCGAACAGCACGCCCAAGCCGGCCATGGCGAAGCCGACGATGCTCAGCAGACGCAGCGGGGTGGTGGTCATGCAGGTGACCAGATCGAACATCAGGTTGATCAGGCGCATCGGGCTGTATTTCGAGTCGCCGTGTTCACGCTCGGCGTGGGCCACGACGATTTCGGTGGTGTGACGGGCGAAGCTGTTGGCCAGGATCGGGATGAACGTGCTGCGTTCGCGGCAGGCGAGCATCGCGTCGATGATGGTGCGGCGGTAGGCGCGCAGCATGCAGCCGTAGTCGCTCATGGCGACGCCGGTGGAGCGCTGCACGGCGAGGTTGATCAGCTTCGACGGGTAGCGGCGCAGCGCCGAATCCTGACGATTGCCGCGCACGGTGCCGACCACGTCGTAACCTTTTTCGGCCTCGGCCACAAGCCGCGGGATTTCTTCCGGCGGGTTCTGCAGGTCGGCGTCGAGGGTGATCACCACGTCGCCCTTGCACTGTTCGAAACCGGCCATGATCGCGGCGTGCTGACCATAGTTGCGGTTGAGAATGACCGCCACGAACGGGCTGTTTTCACGCCCGGCGGCTTCTTCGAGCATGTTCGCCGATTCGTCGCGGCTGCCGTCGTCGACCAGCACGATTTCGAAATCGTGATTCAGTTGGCGGCAGGCCGCCTCGGTACGACGCAGCAGTTCGGGCAGACTTTCCTGTTCGTTGTAGACCGGGATGACGATCGACACGCTACGGATTGGATAAGGTTTCACAGGCGTTTTTCCATGATGTGTGCGATGGCACCGACCACCCGGTCAAGGTCTTGACCAGTCATGTCGGGGAACAGCGGAATCGAGCACAGCCGCGCCGAGTTCCATTCGGTGTTGGGCAGGTAGAGGTCGGGGTCACGCTGGCGATACCAGGTGTGCAGGTGGGTGGCGATGAAATGGATACCGGTGCCGATGCCCTGATCCTGCAACGCCTTCATGAAGGCTTCGCGATCCATGCCGCAACGCTCGCTGTCGATGCGCAGAATGAACAGGTGCCAGGCGTGTTGCTGGGCATAGGCGGGCAGGGCCAGCGGTTGCACCGGCAGGCCTTCGAATTTTTGCAGGTAGCTGGTGGCCAGTTCGGTGCGCCGGGCGTTGATTTCGTCCAGACGTTGCAACTGCACCAGGGCAATCGCGGCGTTGATGTCGGCCAGGTTGTACTTGAAACCCGGTTCCATCACTTGCGCCTGCGGCTTGCGGCCACCGGTCAGACGGTCATAGGCGTCAACGCCCAGGCCGTGGAATTTGAGCATGCGCACGCGGCTGGCGAGCGCTTCGTCGTCGGTGACGAACATCGCCCCTTCGGCACAGGTCATGTTCTTGATCGCATGGAACGAGAAGATCGCCGTGCCTTGCGAACCGACGTGGCGCCCCTTGTAGCGGGTGCCGGCGGCGTGGGCGGCGTCTTCGATGACCGGGATGCCGTGCTTGTCAGCCAGGGCATACAGCGGATCGAGATCGAACGCCGCGCCGGCGTAGTGCACCGGAATGATTGCCTTGGTTCGCGGGGTGATGGCCGCTTCGATGCGCGCGGCGTCGGTCATCAGCGTGTCGCGGTCGACATCGACAAACACCGGTTTGGCGCCTAGCAGGGAGATCATGTTCGCGGTCGAAACCCAGGTCTGCGACGGGGTGATGACTTCGTCGCCCGGGCCGATGCCCAGGGCCAGCAGCGTGATGTGCATGCCGCCGGTGGCCGAAGACAAGGCCACCGCGTGCTTGCAACCCACGTACTGCGCAAATTGCTCTTCGAGTGCCTGGTTTTTCGGCCCCGTGGTGATCCAGCCCGAGCGCAACACCTGCTCGACAGCGGCAATTTCCTCATCGCCAATACTTGGGCGGGAGAAGGGGAGAAACGCCTGACTCATGGGCACCTCATTACAAAAAAAATAAAGGATGGATTCACGCGGTTATTGGATCCAGCCTCAGCGTAGACACAGAAAAGCGCTCCTGCATCAATAACTTGGCAAAAAAAGCATGACGTCGGGGATTGATTGACTTTTCACGATTTGCCCGGCAGGTTGGGGCATAGCCACTACCGAACCTATGGGAATTAAGGTTATGCCGGTTTTTGTGAAAGGAACATGAAAAACCGGTTGGCGAATCGTTTATCTGTCACTTATACAGCCGCTGTTCAGGCTTCTGCCGTCCATCGCAGTTTTTTGTCGGACAGTGCCGCTCAAGTACCTTCTTTACTTCAAGTACATTGCATTTGTTAGTTGTTGTAGTGCTGTACATTTTTTACTCAAGGTTTAACGTTTGATTGATTTAGTTGCTGCAACCCCCGACGCTCCAAAAACCAACCCGATGAGCCTGTACCTCGCGCGTTTGGCGCCTTCCAGCCAATTGACCATGCGTTACGTGCTGCAAGATGCGGCCGATCGCCTGGGCTTTGAAGACATGAATGTCGAAGAGATTCCCTGGCATGCCTTGCAACCGGAAGATGTTGTAGCGCTGGTCGCTGCATTACGCGCAGACAACTACGCGCCCAACACTTCTTCGTTGTATGTGAATGCGGTGCGCGGGGTGATGAATGAGGCCTGGCGCATGAGTCTGATCAGCCAGGAACATCTGTTGAAGATGCGTTCGGTCAAGGGCATCGCCGGCACGCGGCTGTCTCAGGGGCGCAATCTCAAGCGCACGCTGATTCACGAATTGATGGAAGTCTGCGCCGCCGACCCACGCCCGCAGGGCCTGCGTGATGCGGCAATCATCGCGTTGCTGTACGGCACCGGCATGCGCAAGTCGGAATCGGTGGACCTGGATCTGAATCAGGTCGACTTCAGCGAACGCAGCCTGTGCGTTACTGCCAAGGGCAACAAGCAGTTGATCAAATACGCACCGGCATGGGCGTTCAGCAAGCTCGACGCGTGGCTCGAACTGCGCCGTTCACAGCTCAAGGAAGGCGAGAGCGACGATGCCTTCCTGTTCAACCGCATTCGCCGTGGCAGCCACATCACCCGCGAGCGCATCACCAAACACGCGATCTACTACATCGCCCGCCAGCGCGGCACGCAGGTCGGGGTGAAGATCATGCCCCACGATTTCCGTCGCTCGTTCATCACTCGGGTGATCGAGGAGCACGACCTGTCGATCGCGCAGAAACTGGCGCATCACAGCAACATCCAGACCACCGCCAACTACGATGTGCGCGATGACAACGAGCGGCGGCGGGCGGTGGATCGCTTCGATCTCTGATCAGTTCAGGCCAAACACATGCGCCGCACCGAGTACCGACAGCTGCACCGCGCTGCCGGCGGGCGGCGCGTGCATGCCGGAGCTGCGCACCAGAATCGAACGGGCCGGATCCTGAGTCGCGGATGAGCTCAGTTCAACCGTCAGGGTGCAGGTGTTGCCGGCAAAGTCACGGTCGGTGACCAGCGCATGGCAGCCTTGACTGTCAGATGCCCCTTCGGCGATCTGCAATTGCTCGGGGCGCAGCATGATCTGCGCGGCGCCGCTGAAGCCGTTGCTGTTCACCGCCACCTGACCCAGATCGCAATGCGCCCAACCCGCCTCGATTCGCGCGGGCAGGACCACCGCTTCGCCGAGAAAGTGCGCGGTCTGTTCATCCTCCGGATAGCGGTAGAGATCCATCGGATGCCCGGACTGCACCAGCCGGCCGCTGCGCATCACCGCCAATTGATCGGCAAACGACAACGCTTCGCTCTGGTCGTGGGTCACCAGAATGGTGGTGACGCCGGCGTCTTCGAGCAGGCGCGCGACCATTTTGCGCATGGCACTGCGCAAACCGGTGTCGAGGGCGGAGAACGGCTCGTCCAGCAGCATCAGCCGTGGTTGCTGCGCCAGAGCGCGGGCCAGCGAGACCCGCTGTTGCTGGCCACCGGACAATTCGTGGGGCCAACGGTTGGCCATGTTGGCGTCGAGGGCGACGCTGTCCATCAACTCAAGGATGCGCTGGGTGCGGGCCGCACCGGTCAGGGCCAGGCCGAAACCGATGTTCGCCGCCACCGTCATGTGCGGGAACAACGCGCCGTCCTGCGGGACGTAGCCGATCTGCCGTTGATAGGCCGGCACTGCGTGGCTGCGGTCGACCAGCGTCTGGCCGTTTAGCGTAATGCTGCCGCTGTCGGGAAACTCGAAGCCGGCGATCATCCGCAACAGCGTGGTCTTGCCGGAACCGGAGGGGCCGACGATCACCGTGCGGCTGCCGGTCGGCACGTTGAGGCTGACGTCGTCGAGCGCCTTCTGCGCGCCGAAGGTTTTACTGAGGTTGAGCAGTTCGAGAGCGTTCATCGGCCAGCGGTACGCCTGGATTGGTGATAGAGAATGGCCGTCAGCGGCAGTGAAAGCAGGATCATCAAGAACGCGTAGGGCGCGGCGGCGGCGTAATCGATTTCGCTGGTCATCGCCCAGAAACCGGTGGCGAGGGTGCGTGTGCCGTTGGGTGCCAGCAGCAGGGTCGCGGTCAGTTCATTGGTGATTGCCAGGAACACCAGTGCCGCACCTGCCGCCGCGCCGGGAGCTGCCAGGCGTACGGTGATCAGCCACAATGCGCGTATCGGCGAGCGGCCAAGGCTTTGCGCGATGTTTTCCAGCTCGACCGGGGCCTGTGCGAAACCGGCGCGCAGGCTGACCAGCGCCCGGGGCAAGAACATCAGCAGGTAAGCCAGCAGCACGGTGATGGTGGTCTGGTAGATCGGCCGGGCGAAATGGATGGTCACGGTGACCAACGCCAGCGCAACGACAATGCCGGGCAGGGAGCTGGTGATGTAGTTGCAGCCTTCCAGCAAGCGCTGCAGTTTGCCCGGCGAGCGGATCGACAGCCACGCGATGGGAATCGCCGCGACACTGGTCAGCAATGCGCCGGCCACTCCGTAAGACAAGGTCTGCAGCAGCGCCGGCAGCAACTCGTCACCTTGCCAGACCTGTACGCCACCGGCCAGCAGCCAGCGGCCCAGTGTGAGCAACGGCACACCGAGCGCGAGCAGGCAGGTCAAGGTTTGCAGCAATAAAGCCAGGGTTGTCACGCCTCGGCCCAGTTGCACGCTGCGCTGATCCCGGGCGCTGCCGGAACCGACTCGCGCATAGCGGGCGTTGCCACGGGCGGCAGATTCGGCGGTGAGCATCGCCAGACAGCACAGCGCCAGGACCCCGGCGAGCATGTTGGCCGCCGGGCCGTTAAACGTCGATTTGAACTGATCGAAGATCGCCGTGGTGAAGGTGTCGAAACGGATCATCGCGTACAAGCCGTACTCGGCCAGCAAATGCAGACCGACCAACAACGCGCCACCGCAGATTGCCAGGCGCAATTGCGGCAACACCACCCGAAAGAACACCGCCCACGGCTTGAGTCCCAAGGATTGCGCGACGTCTTCAATCGCCGGATCGAGACGGCGCAAGGTCGCGGCAATCGGCAAATACAGAAACGGGAAATAGGCGATCACCGACACCAGCACACCGGCCGGCAGACCGTGGATCGACGGAATCAGGCTGACCCACGCATAACTGTGGACGAACGCCGGCACGGCCAGCGGTGCGACCGCCAGCACTGACCACAAGCGGCGGCCGGGCAGATTGCTGCGCTCGGTCAGCCAGGCCAGGGCGGTTCCGAGCAGGATGCACAGCGGCAGGGTGATCAGCACCAGCAGCACGGTGTTGATCAGCAATTCGCCGACCCGAGGGCGAAAGATCAGGGCTTCGATGGTCGCCCAGCCGGTGTACCACGCCACGCCGATCACGAACGCAATCGGCAGCAGTGACAACAACGACACCAGCACCGCCGAGCTCACCACCCACGAACTGCCACGCCCGGCCAGCGTACGGGGCGGGTGAAGGAGGCTGGCGGCGGCCGTCGCAACGGCCGGTGCAGGCAAGGTTTCGGGCATCACTTAGAGCAATCCGGCCTGGGTCATCAACTCGACGGCTTTTTTGCTGTCGAGGGTCGACGCATCGACTTTCGGCGCGTCGAGGGTTTTCAGCGGGGTCAGCTTCGGATTGGACGGCGCGTCTTTACCCACGGCGTATTCGAAGGAGGTGCCGGTTTCGAGAACTTCCTGACCTTCCTTGCTGGTGATGTATTTGACGAACTTCTGCGCTTCATCCTGATGCTTGCTCGAGGCCAGCACGCCAGCGCCGGAGGTGCTGACGAACGCGCCCGGATCCTGATGTTTGAAGTAGTACAGCTTGGTGTTTTTGCTGTTTTCGCCGGTCTTGGACTGATCAACGAAGCTGTAATAGTGATAGATCACGCCGCTGTCGATCTGCCCGGCGTTCACCGCTTTCAGTACCGCGCTGTTGCCGCGATAGATCGTGGCGTTGGTCTTCATGCCCTTGAGCCATTCCAGCGTGGCGGCTTCACCTTTCTGTTGCAGGACGGCGGCGACGATCGCCTGGAAATCCGCGCCGGCCGGGGAGGCGGCCCAACGGCCTTTCCAGGCCGGGGTGGCGAGGTCGAGCAGGGATTTGGGCAAGTCCTTTTCAGTCAGTTTGCTTGGGTTGTAGACGAACACGGTGGAACGGGCGGCGATGCCGACCCAATTGCCGTGGGCCGGACGGTAGGCGGAATCGACTTGCTCAAGGGTTGTCGGCGCCAACGGGGCGAACAGTTTGGCGTTGTCCACCAGCACCATCGCCGGCGAGTTTTCGGTGAGGAATACGTCTGCCGGCGAGGCCGCGCCTTCTTGCACCAGTTGGTTGCCCATCTCGGTGTCATCGCCGTTGCGAATGGTCACCGGAATGCCGGTTTCCTCGGTAAAGCCGGCCACCCAGGCCTTGGTCAGGGTTTCGTGCTGTGCGTTGTAAACCACCAGACCCACCGAGTCGGCGGCAAATGCCTGGCCGGTGCCGAGCAACGCGGTGGCCAGCAATGCGCGCTTGAAGAAGGATGGAAAGCGTGGATTCATTCGGGCAGCTCCTGTTTTCAGACGTTATGAGCAAACCCTCGCAGGAAACAATGCGAACGATTTGCAAGTGTCGAGTCGCGGCAATGTAGGGTGGCAAATGAGAAAAAAACGTCAAAGAAGCCGTTAATACTTGTCATTGCCATTCGAATTTACCGCGACTTGCTACTTTTGTCTTAACGTCATTGCTCGGGAGTGGGGGATGTAAGCCACGCTCTGGTCTGCGCGCCCGTGGAATAGCTGCTCGCCACGGGTCGGGGTGGTGGTGATGACCTGATGATCAGCCTTCAGCGCATCGAGTGGCACGGCGTCACCGGAACGGTATTGCGCCACGAAGATCGTGCGTTGCGGATCCCAATGTTCGCCGCTGGTGCGTTGCAGCCAGGCGATCAGCGTCGCTGTGTCGCCATTGTGCGGGAAGTCCTCGATCGTTTCCGGCACGTAGTAGAACGGTGCACCACCGGTTTGCAGGTACATCGGTACTTTGTTGTCGACCTCGATCATGACCATGCGCCATTGATTCAACGGTGCCTGCTGACTGGCCTGCTCGCGTACCTGCTCGCCGAAGCGGATGACACCGCCACCGCTGTTGGTCCATGGGTAAAGCACACCCAGTACCGCAGCGAGCAACACAGTAGTGACAGCGAAGCCGATCTTCAGCCCACGGCCTTCGCTGTTGCGGGCGGCCATGCGCCGGGTCACCCACCAGGCACCCAGCAATTGCGCGAAGGGCACCAGCGGCAAGACGTAATAGCTGCGGCGACTGCCACTGGCGGTGAAGAACAGCATCAGCAGCGCGAGCCCTTGAATCAGCCAGCGGGTATCCGGTTCGATGTGCTTCCAGTTGCGCGCGGCCACCCACAAGGCGATCAACCAGCACGGTGCCCAGGGCAGGGTGTAAACCGGCAGATAGATCAAGTAGGTGTAAATCGGCCCGAACTGATCGAACGGCTGGAAAAACCGCACGACGTTTTCACGCAGCACCAGGCCGAGGCCGCTCTGTTCGTAGTTGGGCGCACCGTAGAGGTGAGACAACAGGAACGGCGTCATGTAAAACGCGCCGGCGATCAAGAGCGCGCCGAACAGTCGCAGGTTCAGGTGACGTTTCCAGCGGTGTTCGCTGAGCAGGTGCGGCAGCAGCACCAGCCCCGGCAGGATGAAACCGATCAGGCCTTTGAACAGCGAGGTCAGCGACAGCAAGCCGAAAAACACCACATAGCGCCAGAAGCGGGTGTCATCCGGGCCGCGCCAGTACCACCAGACGGCCGCCAGCACGCCGCAGACGGTGAGAATGTCGGCGGTGGCGACTCGCGCCCAGAACACGAAATAGAAGGTGGTCGCCAGCATCCAGCCGGCGATCAGCCCGGTGCCTTTGCGGAACAGTTGCTCGCCGATCAGGTACACCAGCCACACGCTGAACCACGCGGAAATCACCGAAGACAGGCGCAACGACCAATGTCCCAGTCCGCCGGTGAACCAGGAGGTCGCGGTGATCAGCCAGTACGACAGCAGCGGTTTGTCGTAATAAGGACTGCCCTTGAGATAGGGGTCGAAATAATCGCCGCTTTGCAGCATCTGCAAGGCGATATTGGCCCAGCGGGTTTCCGGCCCCCACAGCTCGCGACTGCACAGGCCGAGCAGTAACAGCAGGGCAGTTGCGGCCAGCAGAAGCAGCAACGCGCCCCGATCTTTTTTGTCTGCGGTCATGGTTTGCTCTGGGCAAAGATGAAGATTTCCAGGTTGCCGCGCCGGAAGTGCTGACCATCGATCGGCAACAGCTCCAGTTGCTGCTCGTCAGAGGTGCTGTTGACGCGCATTACCACGCCCACCGAGCCTTTCTTGCGCGCTGCGGTCATCCATTCGCCTACGCCGTCGAGGCTGACCTTGCGTGACGCCATGGCCGGGTCATCGAGGCCGTACTTGAGCTCGCCAACGGTGTTGAACAGGTCGACTTGCGGGCGGCGCAAACGCCATGACAATGCGGAAGCGGCTCCCAGGTCGTTACTCAGCAACGAGCTGGTTTCGCTCAGTTGCTGCTGATGTTCGGCAATGAACTGATCCGGCATCTTGCTGTTGACGATGGTCGCCGGCATCGCGGCCGGCAGCAATGCGACGAGCAGGCCGATGCCCAACGCCGGCATCGCCCACAGCGCCAGAGGGCGCAAGGCTTGCAGCGATCCGGCAATCAGCCAGCCGAGCAGCACGATATAGCCCAGCGACAGGCTGAACATTTCGGTGTGTTCGTAAACTTCACGGGTCGCTTGCAGATAGATCAGCGCGACCAGTGCGGCGATGGCCAGCACTACGTTGACCACACCGTTGATGCGTAAGACGCGGCCGTTCTGGTCAGCTATCCAGTTCATCACGGTGTAGCCCATCAACAGAGCCAATGGCAGCAGGCACGGCATGATGTAAGTCGGCAGTTTGCCGCTGCTCGCGCTGAAAAAAGCCAGCGGCAGCAGGAACCACAAGGCGAGGAAGGCGATTTTCGGATCACGCTTTTCGCGCCAGGTACGCAGCAGCGTCGAAGGCAACAGCAGTGCCCACGGCAAGGTGGACGCAAACAGCAGCGGCAGGTAGAACCACCATGGTCGTGCGTGCTGTGCGTCTTCGCCGGCGGCGAAGCGGCGGATGTGTTCGTGCCAGAAGAAGAACCGCCAGAAATCCGGTTCACGCGCGTGCACGGCCAGTGCCCATGGCACGCTGACCAGCGCGGCCACGGCCACGGCAATCAGTCCATAACGCACCAGTTCGCCGAAACGCCGCTGCCAGATCATGTAGGGCAGGGCGATCAGCACCGGCAGCATCAGGGCGAGGAAACCTTTGGTCATCAGGCCCATGCCACAAGCGAATCCCAACAAAGCCCAGCCGCCCAGACGCGCGCGCGGGGTGTTGCTGTCGATGGCAAACCAGATCGCCACCAGACTCAGGTTGACCCACAAGGTGAACTGCGGATCGAGGTTGGCATAGCCGGCTTGTCCTGCGATCAGGCCGAAGCTCATATAAAGGAGGGCGCACGCGGCGCTGATTCGCGGGTTGTTCCACAGGCGCCGGGCCAGCAGGTAGGCCAGCCACACACTAACCCCGGAGCTGAGTGCCGAGGCGATGCGCACGCCGAAGAGGTTTTCACCGAAAATCGCCTGGCCGATGGCGATCATCCAGTAGCCGGCGATCGGTTTTTCAAAGTAGCGAATGCCCATGAAGTGCGGCGCCACCCAGTTGCCGCTCTGCAGCATTTCCTGGCTGATCTGCCCATAACGGGTTTCATCGGGAATCCACAGACCGTGAGTCATCAGCGGCAGCAGATAAAACACCACGAATGCCAGCACCAGACCGGGTATCGCAAAGCGTTCGATCAGCGTGCACTGGTGGAGGCGCGGCAAATTCAACGCCGCATGGTGCAGCGGTTTGTTCTCAGACGTCATGACTGGACCTTGGTGCAGTACAAAGTGTGCGTTCCAGTGACGGCCCGGCAATTTCCGTTGCAGGTGCGGCACTGGGTTGAATGAATGCAGAGGCGAGCACGGCCGATGGGCGTGTCCTGCATTCAGAGAACGGGTCTGCTTCCAGCGTTAAGTTCTCCTCGAGAAGACAAGCTTTAAAATTAATTTTTTCCAGTTCGGGAAAGTAAAAAACATTTCTTATTACAAATTTCATACACGCCGATACCCTGTGCCAGAGCATTGGCCGAGCCGTTTGTTCTCGACTAAGTTTGATGATTACTTGGCCAGTCGTTGCCAGCCTTCGGGATTCATGATGCCAATTACTTCAAGTTTTCCTTGCGCATCTATCCGGGCTAAAACAGTGCTGCCATATTCGGCGGCGACCGCGCGCGGGTAACCGGTCTGCCGTTCGAAATCGGCGATGCAGCCGCTGTGGGTTACCAGAATCATGTTCTGTCCCGGGGTCTTGTGCGCCACCAATTCATTGCGCATCGTCGGGCCACAGGTTTCCAGCCATTCCGCCGCCACGGCATCGTGGCCGAGCATGTAATGCGCAGTCTGCAGGGTGCGCGTCAACGGGCTGCTGAAGAACTGGGTCTTTTCCAGGCCCAGTTGCGTAAAGCCACGGCCTACCTGGGCTGCAGCAATGCTGCCAGCCTGGGTGATACCGTCTGCCGGCCCCAGACAGGGATTGGTCGAGCGGTCGCAACGTTCGGTATGTCGCACCAGTGCGACGACCTCACCGGCCTGCCAGGCCTTCACCCATCCCTGGGTAGCCGACGCACTCGCATAGCGCAGGTTGGCGGGCGAACGTTGCATCCAGACGAAGCCACAAATCAGTGTAATCAACAGCAAACCGACAGCAATGATTGCCCAGGTGCGCGGACGAGACAGATCCCATCGCCTGGACGCTGATTGTACGTGTACTAATTCAACCACGACGTTGCCCCTTGTCATTCCCGAGTTCCACTCAGTACACGCGCAGTGCAACGTAAGCTCCAGGAGGTTAGTTACTTTACGGTGGTCTACTTGAATGGCTGCTGAACACTACGTTCAGAGTCGTGGCGGAGCAGTGAAGAACATGTGAAAAATTTGCGAGGTCCGGCGTGTGTTAACTAAAACGGCTATTTGATAAACAAACTCAAATACCCGTTTTGTTTGTTTTAAACACTTAACAACAACGCCGGGCAAGGCGAAGCTGCGAATATTGGTCAACGTCGTCGCGCCGCCCCTTGCAGCCCTGACATCAGCACTGGAGTCATTGAACCGGATGGACCTCAAGCAAAGCCTCGCCAATCGGATTGTGATTGTGTTCGCCTTGATGAGCGCGGTGGTGGCCGGTGTCTTCGCGATGGGCATTGTGGCCACGGTGCATGTCGTCGAGCACAAGTTGACCATGACCGCCCTCAGCGGTGGACTGCGCCGCTTGTTGGCGATGGACGACATCAATCAATGGCGCCACGAGCCGGAAAAGAGCGAACTGTTTTTTTTCGAGAACGGCCCGGGGCCCATGGCACTGACGCCGCAATTGGCAGCACTGCCCCAGGGGTTTCAGGAGATCACCTTCAACGGTGACGATTTCTACGCGATGGTCGAGGCGGTCGGCGGACGCAAGTATGTGCTGCTGCGCAATCAGGAAAGCTTCGAGCAGCGCGAGCACTTGCTGTTCGTGGTGGTGATTGTCGGGTTCATCCTCAGCGTCATGCTGGCCGTCGCGCTCGGCAGGCTGCTGGCGCGGCAGGTCATGGCGCCGGTGATTCGCCTGGCGGGGCAGGTGCGGCATCGTGATCAATTGATCGCGCTGGCGCCGGCCCTGCATCCGGATTACGCCGATGATGAAGTAGGGGAGTTGGCCCTGTCTTTTGACCAGACACTCGGCCGGTTACGCGAAACCCTGAACCGCGAAAAACTCTTCACCAGTGATGTCAGTCATGAACTGCGCACACCGTTGATGATTCTGGCCAGCTCCTGCGAGCTGTTGCTGGCCAACCCCTCGCTGGATCAGCGTTCCACTCAGCAGGTCAAACGCATTGCCCGGGCCAGCGCTGAAATGCGCCAACTGGTCGAAACTTTCTTGATGCTGGCGCGCAAGCCGGAAGAGCTTGGTACCGAATCCACCTGCACACTCAAATCGATCGCCGATGCCCAGGTGGAAATCTGGGGGCGACTGATTCGTGAAAAGGGTCTGGAATTCATCTACGAGCCACAACTGGCGGGCGCCACGCGTTATGACCTGACGTTCTTGCAGTCGGTCATGGGCAATCTGCTGCGCAACGCCTGGCACTACACCGATCAGGGCTTTGTCCGCTTGACCCTGCTCAGGGACAGCTTCGTGGTCGAGGACAGCGGCATCGGTATTCCGGAAGAGAAACGCCACGCGATGTTCCAGCCATTCGTGCGCGGTGACGAGCAGCGCGGTGAAGGCCTTGGGCTGGGATTGTCACTGGTGCAGCGGATCTGCAGCCATCAGCGCTGGCAGGTTCAGTTGGTGACTCGAGAACCGAACGGCTGCCGTTTCACCGTCACGCTGTCGGCGGCTCAGGAGGCCGACGGGCAGACGCGAGAATTACCCGCCGCTTGATTGATCAATGCAGCCAGGCGTTTGACGTTGTTCTGTTGCGCGGCCACCAGTTCGTCGATGCTCGGGCCGGACGGAGTTTGCAAGGTTGAATGGCAGGTCAGCAGAGCATTGTCCGCCGCACCGCTGGGACGCAGGCGCCATTTGACGTCGATCAGTCCGTACTGGCCGGGGATCGAGTCGAAACGCTGCACATCGATGCGCACCGAGACGTTGCCGCCACTGCCGGTATTGCTCAGTTGATCGTTCAAGGCACTGCGCAGCTCATCCGCCAGACTCGCCCCCCACCACTGGGTTTCCAGAATCGCCAGGCCATTGTTGCCCTGACGGATGACGATTTGCGGGCGGTCAACTTGCGGCGGCACGCTGATCCCCTCGATCGGAACCTGCGCGCCGGCACGGGACGGCGGCAGTTGCACCGGGGTCAGGGTGTGAAAGTTGATCGGCTCGCTGCGGCAGGCACCAAGCAGCATGAACGCAGCGAGCACGGTGATCTTCAGCGGTAAAGCCATGGGATAGCTCCTGTGCTCAATTGCGCGGCGGTCCTTTCAGATCCAGCGGCGCCGCGTTGTCGGGACGACCGCGAATCAGCGATTCCGGATGGCGACCGAGATAATCCGACAGCTCACGCAGCGAACGCGACATGCGCCCGAGTTCGTCGAGGGTCTCGGTGAGTTTCTCGCGCTGTGGCGAATCTTCGGCCAGGGTCGAGCTGGCGGACTGCAAGGTCTTGCTGACGTCGGCCAGGGTGGTCTGCACGCTCGGCAGGGTTTTCGCATTGAACTGGGTCAGGCCTTTGCGCAGCTCGACGAGGTTGCTGTCGAGGTTGCCGGCAATCCGTTCGACCGGCAGTTTGTTGAGCTTGTCGACCACGGCTTCGAGTTTTTCCTGCAACTGTTCGAGGCTGCCGGGCACGGTTGGCAAGACCACCGGCCGGGCCGTCGCGTCGAACGCAACTTTCTCGGCTTTCGGGAAGAAATCCAGCGCGATGTACAACTGCCCGGTCAGCAGGTTGCCGCTGCGGGCCTGGGCGCGCAGACCGTTGTCGACGAAGGTACCGAGCAGACGAATGCCGGCCGCTTCGTCGTTGGGATCATGCTTGAATTCGGTGAGCATTTTTTTGTAGGCCTGACCGAGGCGCTGCGGGTAAATGACGATGCCGACGTTCAGCGGGAAGCTGCGTTTCTTCGCGTCGAAATCGAGATTGATGCCGACCACCCGGCCAATTTCCATGCCGAGAAATTCCACCGGCGCATCGACCTTGAGCCCGCGCAAGGACTGCTCGAAACGCAGCACCATGTATTGCGCTTTGCCATTGGGCGGGGCGAGGGCGGTCTGCTGATCGGCGAACAGTTCGAAATCCTTGTCGTCGGCGGCGGCAACGTCGTTGGGGCTGTAATCCGGGGCGCGGAAGGCAATGCCGCCGACCAGCATGGTCGACAGCGATTCGGTCTTCACCGCAAAGCCGTTGGCGCCGACATTGATGTCGATGCCGCTGGCGTTCCAGAACCGGGTGTTTTCGGTAACGAACGCGTCGTTCGGCGAATGGATGAACACCTCGATGTCCACGCCTTTGCCCTCGGGATTGAGGGTGTAGGTCACCACCTGACCGACCGGAATCTTGCGGTAGTAAACCGGCGAACCAATGTCCAGCGAGCCGAGATCCGGCGCATGCAGCATGAAGCGCTTGCCCGGTTCGCCGTAAGTGATCGGCGGCGGGTTCTCCAGGCCCTTGAAGTGTTTGGCGCGGCTGTCGGACTGGCCGATGTCGGCGCCGATGTAGTCGCCGGAGAGCAGGGTGTCGATGCCCGATACGCCACCGGCGCCGATGCGCGGGCGCACGACCCAGAAGTGTGAGTCTTCGCGGGTAAAGGTTTCGGCCTGCTTGGCCAGTTTGATCGTGGCGTCGACGCTCTTCTGATCGCCGCTCAACTCGACGTCAGTCACCTGACCGATCACCACATTGCGGTATTTGACTTCGGTCTTGTTGGCGGTCAGGCCGCTGCCGGTCTTGAAGTTGACGACGATGGTCGGGCCTTCCTGCATCAGGTTGTGCACCACCAGCGAAATACCGACCAGCACCGCGACGATCGGCACGATCCACACCAGTGAAATACCGAAGCGACGCGTCTTGATCGGCGCTTGGCCCGGTGCTCGTGGCTCATCGGCGGCTGACGACTTCATCCATGTCCTCCTCGGTTTTGTGGATGCTGAGCGTCAGGAACGCAAAAGCACTTCATCAATATAGAAGTGCTTGGCGATAGAGCAAATAAGCAAGGAGATGGTTACGTGGTGGATGCCTCAGCCGAGGATTTCACGCAGGCGATACCAGAGCATGCCCAGTGCCAGCAGCGGCGAACGCAGGGCAGGCCCGCCGGGGAAGGTCATGTGCGGCACCGCGCTGAACACGTCCATGCCCTGACTGTGCCCGGCATGGATTGCCTCGCCCAGCAGCTTGGCGCACCAGTGCGTGACGTTGACGCCGTGCCCGGAGTAACCCTGAGCGTAGAACACGTTTGGCTGCTGCTTCAGCCGGCCAACTTGCGGGAAACGGTTGGCGGTGATGCCGATCTTGCCACCCCATTGATAGTCGATGCGCACGTCCGCCAGTTGCGGGAAGACCTTGAGCATCTTCGGGCGCATGTAGGCGGCGATGTCCGCCGGATCGCGCCCGGAATAATGACAGGCGCCGCCAAACAGCAGGCGTCGATCCGCCGAGAGCCGGTAGTAATCGAGGCCGACTTTCTGGTCGCACAACGCGAGGTTGTGCGGGATCAATTGCGCGGCACGTTCCTCGGACAGCGGCTCGGTGGCGATGATGTAACTGCCGGCCGGCAGTACCTTGCCGCTGAGTTGCTGTTCGAGTTCATCCAGATGCGCGTTGCAACCGAGTACCAGACTGCCGGCGCGGACGCTGCCGCTGGCGCAACGCACCTCAACGGTTTCGCCATGAATGATCTGCAGCACCGGGCTTTGCTCGAAGATCCGCACACCGAGGGACTCCGCCAGACGCGCTTCGCCTTGCACCAGATCCAGCGGGTGCAGATGGCCGGAGCCCATGTCGATCAGACCACCCGCGTAGCCGTCGGCGTTCACCACTTGCTGACGGATCAGCTCCGGGCCGACCAGACGGGTCTGGTGTTGATAACCGAGTTCGTCGAGGCTGACCTGTTCGTCCTTGAACGCTGCGAATTGCGCCGGAGTGTTGGCCAGCTCGCAGAAGCCCCAACGCAGGTCGCACTCGATGGCGTTCTCGGTGATGCGCTGGCGCACCAGTTCCACCGAGTCGATCCCGGCGCGCTGCAAGTAACGCACGCCGTCATTGCCGACATAGCGGGCAAAGCCTTCGACCTCGTGACCGATGCCGCGGATCAACTGACCGCCGTTGCGCCCGCTGGCGCCCCAGCCAATGCGTCGGGCTTCAATCAACACCACCGACAGCCCGCGCTGCGCCAGTTCAATCGCGGTGTTTACCCCGGTGAAGCCGCCGCCGATCACGCAGACATCGGCGGTGAGGTCACCGTCGAGTGCCGGCCAGGGCGTACTGGCCCGGGCCGAAGCCGCGTAATAGGAGCGGGCGTGTTCTTTGCTGTACTGATTCATTTGTTCGACTTCACTTTGCTCCAGGACCGGGTCATCAGACGCATGATCGACTGGGGCGGGGTAGAGGAGATGTAGAGCTTGTCCAGCACCGCCTGCGACGGGTAGACCTCGGGATTGTTCACCAGCGCCTGATCCATGTACTGCTTGGCGGCCGGGTTCGGGTTGGCGTAACCGACCGAAGCGCTGACCTTGGCAATCACTTGCGGATCGAGCAGGTAATTGATGAAGGCGTGGGCTTCCTTGGTGTTGCTGGCGTCGGCCGGGATTGCCAGCAGGTCGAACCACAGGTTGGCGCCTTCCTTCGGAATCGCGTAAGCGATGTTCACCCCGTTCTTGGCTTCCTTGGCGCGGTTGGCCGCCTGGAACACATCGCCGGAGTAACCGAAGGCCACGCAGATGTCGCCATTGGCCAGGTCGGAAACGTATTTCGAGGAGTGGAAATAGGTGATGTACGGGCGAATGCTCAGCAGTTTCGCTTCGGCCTTTTTATAGTCTTCCGGGTTCTCGCTGCGTGGGTCCATGCCCATGTAGTTGAGGATCGCCGGGAACACTTCGTCCGCCGAGTCCATCATCGACACGCCACACTGGGTGAGTTTCTTCAGGTTTTCCGGCTCGAACAGCACGGCCCAGGAGTCGATGTGATCGATGCCGAGCACAGCCTTGACCTTGTCGACGTTGTAGCCGATGCCGTTGGTGCCCCACAGGTACGGCACCGAGTGCTGGTTGCCCGGGTCGTTCTTCTCGAGTAGTTCAAGCAGCTTGGGATCGAGATTCTTCCAGTTTGGTAGCTGCTCGCGATCGAGTTTGAGGAACGCCCCGGCCTTCACCTGACGCGCGAGGAAGTGGTTGGAGGGCACCACCACGTCATAGCCGGTACGGCCGGCGAGCAGCTTGCCTTCCAGGGTTTCATTGGAGTCGAAAACGTCGTAGATCACCTTGATCCCGGTCTTGGCCTGGAAGTCGGCGAGGGTGGTTTCACCAATGTAGTCGGTCCAGTTGTAGACGCTGACCTGTGGCTGGGCCAGGGCTGCGGTGCTGCACAGCAGCGCCAGTGCGGCGGGAACCATGGATTTCAATAGACGCATATCGACACCTCTTCGAATTTTTTGGATTTTTCAGGTGGTTCGCTAATTCCTGTGGGAGGGGGCTTGCTCCCGAAGAGGCCGGCACATTCAACATTTTCTGTGACTGACAGACCGCTTTCGGGAGCAAGCCCCCTCCCACAAAAGCCCATCCCACAGAGGTGAAGGGGCTTTGTGGGATGGATCAGACGCTAAGCAGCAGGAACTCGCGCTCCCAGGAGCTGATCACGCGCTTGAAGTTTTCATGCTCGGCGCGTTTGACCGCGACGTAGCCGCGCACGAACTTGTTGCCCAGGTATCGGGCAACGGTGTCGCACTCTTCCATTTGCGTCAGCGCGTCTTCGATGGTGATCGGCAGGCGCAGGTTGCGGCGTTCGTAGGCACGGCCTTCGACGGCGGCACTCGGTTCGATGCCTTCGACCATGCCGATGTAGCCACACAGCAGGCTCGCGGCGATCGCCAGATACGGGTTGGCATCGGCGCCCGGCAGGCGGTTTTCCACGCGCATGGCTTCCGGCCCGGAGGTCGGCACACGCAGGCCGACGGTGCGGTTTTCTTCGCCCCACTCGACGTTGACCGGCGCCGAAGTGTCCGGCAGGAAGCGGCGGAACGAGTTCACGTTCGGCGCGAACATCGGCAGCACTTTCGGGATGTACTTCTGCAGGCCGCCGATGTGATGGCGGAACAGCTCGCTCATTGTGCCGTCGGCATTGGCGAAGATCGGCTTGCCGGTGGCGATCTCCACGACGCTCTGGTGCAGGTGCATGGCGCTGCCGGGTTCGTCACCAATCGGCTTGGCCATGAACGTGGCAGTGACGTTGTGCTTGAGCGCCGCTTCGCGCAGGGTGCGTTTGAACACGGTGATCTGGTCGGCCAGATCCAGTGCGTCGCCGTGACGGAAGTTGATTTCCATCTGCGCCGGGCCGTCTTCATGGATCAGCGTGTCCAGATCCAGGCCTTGCAGCTCGCACCAGTCGTAGACGTCTTCGAACAGCGGATCGAATTCGTTGGCGGCATCGATCGAGAACGATTGCCGACCGCTTTCGGCACGGCCCGAACGCCCCAGCGGCGCCTTGAGTGGCAGGTCCGGGTCTTCGCAGCGCTGGGTCAGGTAGAACTCCATTTCCGGCGCCACGATCGGCTTCCAGCCCTTGTCGGTGTACAGCTGCAGGACTTTTTTCAGCACGTTGCGCGGCGACAGTTCGATCGGGTTGCCGAACTTGTCGAAGGTGTCGTGGATGACGATGGCGGTCGGCTCGATCGCCCATGGAATCACATACACGGCGTCGCTCACCGGTTTGCAGACCATGTCGATGTCGGCCGGGTCGAGCAGGTCGTAGTAGATGTCGTCGTCGACAAAATCCCCGGTTACCGTTTGCAGCAGCACACTTTCCGGCAGGCGCATGCCTCGCTCATGCAGGAACTTGTTGGTCGGTGCGATCTTGCCGCGGGCGATGCCGGTCAGGTCGCTGACCACACATTCAACTTCGGTAATCTTGTGATCTTTCAGCCACGTGAACAGCTGATCGAAAGGGGCATTCATAAAGACCTCGTTATTGGTTTTATAGACGCCGGGGAGGGCGGGTTTCATCTTCCGCCCCTTCCCCTGTGGCGCGTTGACGACTATCTTGGGCGTGCCTTGCCGTTCCATCTATCCACTTTAAGCAGCACCGAAGCGCACCAAAAGAGTGCGCAAGGTCTCCCATGACAACGTGTAATCCGCTTCAGGTTCAGGCTTTCAATACCGCTGATGTCAGCGAACAGATCCGCGCCACGCCGGGTTGGGTCCAGCATTACCAGCAGATGTCTCCCGGACATTTCGCCGGGCAGATCCGCTATCTGGACCTGGAGGGTGTGCAGGTCTACGAAGAACAGATGAACACCCGCGTCGAGCAGACATTCAGCGCGCCGTCGGGTGCCTTGGCGTTCTGTTTCGATCGCAGCGATAACGCGCTGTATCTGCTCAACGAAGACAGCCGCAACATCTGGATCACCCCGGAGAACTACCAGGAAATCGCCGTGGTGTTCGGCCCGGAATTCGTCCGTCAGCACGGTCTGGATGTGGCGAGACTCGAAGGATTGTTCATGGCGCCGCTTAACTGCGGGCAGAACGCCTTGTTCAGTCGCTGGTTAAGCTCAACTCTCACGAAGTTGTCGCAAGCTGTTGATCCGTTTGATAAAGACTCACTGACTCAGCAGTTACTCGAAGACTGCCTGTTCATCCTCGACAACGCACACACCCGTCTTGATCGCGGCGGATTACAGCGGCGTAGCGAAGAACGGATGATCATGAAGCGAGTAGGGGAGTGGGCGGCGGATTCGCCGGAAGACACCGTCAATCTGCTCGAACTGTCGAAGGTCGCAGGGGTGCCGTTGCGACAATTGCAGCAGGCATTCAAGGCCTATACCGGGATGACTCCGAGTCACTGGTTGCGCCTGCGCCGGCTGAACAGTGCACACCGCGAATTGCTCAAGCGCCGGCCCACGGAAACCACCGTGGCTGAGGTGGCGATGCGCTGGTCGTTCTGGCATCTGGGGCGGTTTTCCAGCAGTTATCGGGCGCTGTTCAAAGAGCTGCCGAGCGAGACGCTGAAACGCTAGAGATTGCCGTCACGGGCAAAAAGATCTTTGTGTCCCAAGCGAAGTTAAATAGAATCAGTCTCATTTGAATCTAACTTCGCGCAGGGTCTCCCGAGATGATTGAAGCCGCCACGCCATCGGAGCAGAGCCTGCACGCGCTGTACCGCGATCACCGGGGCTGGCTGGAAACCTGGCTGCGTCGGCGCATGGGCAATGCGTGGGATGCGGCGGATCTGAGTCAGGACACCTTCTTGCGCGTGCTGTGCAGCGCTCAACCCATTGCCGACATGCGCGAGCCACGCGCGTATCTGCTGACCGTGGGCAAACGCCTGTTGAGCAACTTCTACAGCCGCCGCAGTCTGGAAAAAGCCTACCTCGAAGCCCTCGCGCAACTCCCGGAGGAGTGCGTGCCGTCGCCCGAGCAGCGCTGGCTGCTGCTGGAAACCCTGCAAGCACTGGATGAGTTACTCGATGGTTTGCCCCGAGCAGTGCGCCGGGCGTTTTTGTGGAGTCAGCTTGAAGGCCTGGGTTACCGTGAAATCGCCGAACGCCTGCAAGTGTCCGAACGCACCGTCAAACGTTACATGGCGCAGGCCTACGAGCATTGTCTGCTGGTGGAGCTTTGATGCGCGTTGCCCCCAGTGATGAAGCCCGCGAGGTCGCCCGCGCCGCCGCGCAATGGCTGGCGTTGATTGAGTCCGGCGAAGCGGGCGCTGACGATCATGCGCAATTGCAGGCCTGGCGTAACAGCGATAGCCGACATGAACACGCGTGGCAGAAAATCCAGCGCTTGCGCGAACGGTTTTCCGCACTGCCTTCTGCGCTGGCCATGGCTACGCTGGATCGTCCGGACGCAGCGCGTCGGGCCGCGCTGAAACGCGCGCTCGGCATCGCGGCACTGGTGCCGGCGGCCTGGCTGCTCAGTCGGCAACTGCCGCTGGATGTCTGGCGCGCGGATTTGCAGACGGGCACCGGTGAACGCAAAAAATTGCCGCTCGCCGATGGCAGTTCGTTGCAGCTCAATACCGACAGTGCCGTCAATGTGGATCTTGCTGCCGGTCAGTTGACACTGGTGCGTGGCGAGATGGCGCTTGACGTGCCAGGCGACTCAGCCCTGATCATCAATGTGCCGTACGGGCGGATCATCGTCAGTCACAGCGAGATTTGCGTGCATCTCAATGAGCGTGACTGCAATGTGTCGGTGGTCCGTGGCTCGGTGCAGTTGCAACCGTCAAGCGGGCCGGCGCTGATCCTCGATCAGGGCCAGCAGATCAGGCTGCAGGCTTCTGGCGCGGGGTCTGTCCGAGCGTTTGACAACTCGATGCCGAGCTGGCGCGACGGTGTACTGATGGCGCAGAATCAGCCGCTGGGGGATTTTCTGCGTGAATTGAGCCGTTACCGCCCAGGCGTGCTGCGCTGGGATCCGGAGCTGGAGGCGCTGCGCATCACCGGCAGTTTTCGCCTGGATAACACCGATCAAGTGCTCTCACTGTTGGCGGCCAGCCTGCCGATCGACGTGCAGAAACGCACGCGCTTTTGGGTCTCTCTCGTTCCGCGAAAATTGTCCCAGTCCAAAAAAACAGTCTGAGACCTGTCCCTTTTTTTCGCCTCGCTGGTCATTCCAGGCAAGTGAACCAAATCGAGAGCTTTTTCCTATGCCTGCAGTATTTCCAGGTCGTTTACGCCCGTTGTTGCAGTTGAGCCTTCTGCTGAGCCTGAGTGCCAGCCCTGTGTTGATCCCCTGCAGTTGGGCGGAAAGCGCCGACCGCCGCGGTTATCAGGTACCGGCCGGCAGCCTGGGTGCTGCGCTGACCCGTTTTGCCGGACTGGCAGGGGTCAATCTGTCGGTAGATCCGGCCTTGGTCAGCGGGCGTAACAGCAATGGTTTGTCGGGTGAGTTTGGCGTGGAGGAGGGCTTTACCCGGTTGTTGCTGGGGTCCGGTCTACAGTTGCAACCGGCGGGCGACCGCGCTTACACAGTCATTCCTGCGCCGGACGGCGGCAGTCTGGAACTGGCACCCACTTCGATTCTTGGATCGACGGGTAGCACGGATACCGAGGTTTTTGCCGGTGGCCAAGTGGCGCGCCGAGGCTCGCAAGGACTGCTGGGTTCCAGGGATTTCATGGAGACCCCGTTCAGCATGACCACCTACACCAGCGAAACGGTGAAAAACCAGCAGGCCCGCACTCTGGGCGACGTGATCGCCAGCGATCCCTCGGTGCGTGCGACGAACCCGGCAGGCGGCCGTTATGAACAATTCACCATCCGCGGTTTCAGCCTGTTCAACAGTGATGTTTCCTACAACGGGCTTTACGGGGTTCTGCCCACTTACACGATCGACATGGAAATGGCCGATCGCGTCGACATCCTCAAGGGCCCGAGCCAACTGATCAACGGGATTTCGCCGCGGGGCAGTGTAGGAGGGGGGATCAACGTGGTGCCCAAGCGCGCCGGCGATCAGCCGAATACATCGCTGACGGCCAGTTACGCCTCGAACAATCAGCTCGGCGGCGCCGTCGACATCGGCCGTCGCTTTGGTGAGGACAACCAGTTCGGCCTGCGTTTCAACGGCGTCAAACAATCGGGTGACACTGAATGGGATCACCAGAGCGTCGATCGCGACATGGCAGTGCTGGGCCTGGATTTTCGCGGTGAGCGCCTGCGGCTTTCCACCGATATCGGTCACACCGAGCGCGATACCGATGCACCGCAAGAACGTGTGCAGGTCGGTGCAAACGCGAAAGTTCCGGATGCTGATGATGTGCGCGACAACTACGCGCAACCCTGGAGCCAGGCGCGAACCAAAGATACGTTTGGCACGCTCAATGGCGAGTTCGACGTCAGCGATTCGGTCATGTTGTATGGCGGCGTCGGCGCCCGTAACAGTAACCACGATTTCCTTCGGCATGCGGTGTCGGTGACCAACGACGCCGGCGACTTCAGCGTTCAACCGCGGGACTTCACTCGTGACGAAAATGTCCGGACTGCCACGGCGGGTGTGCGCAACTGGTTCCATACCGGTTCAGTCAGCCACGAGGTCAATCTGGCGGCCAGCTACTTCTACATGGATTTCGAAAATGGCGGCGCGCGGTATGCAGCAGGGCGCAGCAATCTGTATGACCCGGTGGAAACCACGAAGCCTCGCACGCCAACACGCTACGACGCCAAGGTCTACACGGAAAACCGCTTCAGCGGCGTCGCACTGTCCGATACGCTGGGGTTCTTCGATGATCGCCTGTTGCTGACCCTTGGCGCTCGCTGGCAAAGGGTTCAAGTCGACGACTGGAGCGATGATGTGAAGGGTGACACAGCCTATGACGAAGAAAAACTCTCGCCATCGGGCGGCATTCTGTTCAAGGCGACGGACAAGCTCTCGCTCTACGCCAACTACATGGAAGGCCTCAGCCAAGGGAAAATTGCGCCATCGACGTCGATCAACGAGGATGAAATCTTCCCGCCTTTTATCAGCCGACAAGTCGAAGTCGGGGCCAAATATGACGCGGGTTCGTATGCGCTTACAGCGTCTGTGTTCCGGATCAAACAGCCTGCTTATGAAACCAACGCCTCGACACGAGTCTTCGGCCCGAACGGCAAACGACAGAACGATGGTGTGGAATTGAGTGTGTTCGGCGAGCCGTTCAAAGGGTTTCGATTGCTCGGCGGCGTGATGTACATCGACAGCGAACTGACCCAGACCACCCATGGAACCTTTGACGGCAACCGCGCGCCCGCGACACCCAAATACAACGTCAATCTCGGCGCAGAGTGGGATGTACCAAATATGCAGGGGCTGACGCTGACAGGCCGTGGAATCTATTCGAGTTCGCAGTATCTGGATCAGTCCAACCAGAAGGAAATCGACTCATGGGAGCGATTCGACGTGGGGACGCGCTACGCCTTTAAACTGGACGACAAGACCATCACCGTACGCGCCAATGTCGAAAACGTATTGGATAAACGCTACTGGAGTTCGGCGGGCGCATCAGATGACAGCGAACCCGGTTTGACGCTTTCGACGCCGAGGACTTATCTGCTATCAGCAACGGTGGATTTCTGATTTGCTTTGTTAAACAAGTGCGCGCTTAAAAGGAGGGTAAAATCTTCGAAATTCAGTGATCTTCTGTTAACTACACTAAATAGCCGTTTAGTAGAGCTATCGTAAAATAAGCCGCCATTCACCGGAGCAGACCATGTCTCAACGCACAGTAAACGCACAGGCCTTGATTCAGGCGCTGGATCTGCAATCTCACGTGGAAGGCGGTTACTTTCGCAGAACCTATCAGGCCGATCATAGAGAGATGCTCGATACCGTCGGTGGCCCACGGTACCTGATGACATCGATTTACTACCTGCTGACCGAGCAATCACCAGTGGGCCAGTTTCATTTCAATCATTCCGACATTGTGCATTTTTTCCATCTGGGCGATCCCATCGAGTACAGCATGATCCATGCTGACGGCTCGCTGGAGACGCTGGTAATGGGCAACGACATTCTGGCGGGACAGCATCTGCAAATGCACGTGCCTGGCGGAATCTGGAAAGCTTCGCGACTGCTCGAGGGAGAACATGGATTTGGCTTGATCAGCGAGGCCGTGTCGCCGGGATTTGATTTTGCGGATATGGAAATGGGTGATCGACGCAAACTGATTGCGCAATTTCCACAGCACCGGATGCTGATTGAAAAACTGACGCGGGATGCTGATTGAAGGTCGCCAATTGCAGGCAAGGCCGAGGTTTTGAAAAGAGGACTCAGGGTAAAACTCTGGATTGAAATCTGGCGTGCAACCGGGCTAACCCTGAAACATCTTGTTACGTGTAATGTATATTATGTTAAACCACGTATTACGCTACGCGCCTTCCTGCACCAACATCTGTCTCCACTCCAACAATCACCCCAGCACCCTATAAATCTCAGAAACCACCTGCATCGTAGCGTCTTCGATTGTTCCCTCATTACGGCACAGAACCCAACCGTGCTCCTTGACTGCTTGCTCGAACATCTCCGTACACGCCATATGCTCTGCGTACTTCTGGATCACAGTGCCGCCCAATCCTCGCGATCTTGTCGCAGCTCTTGCCCATGAAATATCCGGATCGGTGACGACGCCGAAATGCAGATCCGGCACGCGCACGTCTCGATCCAGGTTCAACTGGAGAATCTCGGCAAACGGGATAGATCGGCGAAACGCGGCATCTGACGGATACCAGCGATCGATCAGGATGATGCTGTCCAGCGGCTGCTGCGTCAGTACGTGTCGGGAAATCCAGCGCCGACTATCAGCCAGGCGCTGGCACACAGCCCATTCCAGATCCTCGGAAGGATTTCTGGCAAGTGCGTTGATCAGGGCCATGGTTTCACCCCGGAAAGGATCGCTTTTTCTCTCGCACAGCCGGATGACTTTCTTGTTGCCGGCCCTCAGTACCTTCGTAACGGCCTCCAGCAGCGTGGTTTTGCCGGTGCCTTTGGGCCCATCCAGAGAAACAAACAGCGGACGATTCATTGTTCACATAACGATGGATTTATGGAGGTTCACTCTAACCGCATTCCCGGCATTCCACAGTGGCTGAATTGTCATTTCCAATGGCATAGCCCTGCCCTCACCCTACTTCACCGCCCTCCTCAGCTTATTGCTGGAGAAATGACTGGAGACTGTTGTGGCCGTCCACGATCAGTCCTCTAACGAGCGCCTCATAGTGTTCGGCAGTATTGAGATCTTGCAGATCGAAGCTTGCAGACCAGCGGATGAACGTCTTTGACTGCCCAGTCAGCGAGGCTAATTGAACAGTAGCTACATAGTTGTCCAGCGGTAACGGCGCCTCCTCCAAGCGATAAGACAGCGTCGTATTGCGATCATCGACCGACAAAAGACGCTCTCTGACCACAGCACCATCGATCAATATGAGTTTGCGAATACAGCCAACCAATCCATCGGGCTGGTTTCCCTCAATGCTGCTTTCCAAAATGGAGGGATGCCATTTACCAATCTCACCGAACCTCTTCAACACGCTCCAGGCGTGCGCTATGTCGCTGTCCAGGACAGCGGAGAACTCAACCATCGACATCGTGTACACCCTCAAAATCAACTGTTTTCGAACCTGACCTCTGCGCACGTCAGAGGTGGATGAAATCCGGTCCCGGTATGGATCAACAGGACCGGAAGACGCTCAACCTGTGAATTGGTGATAAACCTTGGCAATGACCTTCCAGGCCCCGTCGATTTTGATCAGGGTCAGGTAATCGTTGTAATCAGCGCCGATTGCATCCTGTTCCATATCGACACGAACCACGGCGGTGGTTGGCGTGATCGCCAGTACGTCGAGTCGGGTGATGATGTTCGGGGCATCGCCGTTCTTCTCTACGAAATCAAACAGATTCCTGATCGGGCCGCCCAGCAGTTCACCATTGGTGAATCCGTACATCACAGCGTCTTTATGGAACGCCTGCGCAACGCTCTGTGCACTGCCCACACGCAGCCCTTCAACATACTGATTGGCAATGGCGATGACAGCGTTGTACTCAGCGGTGGGTACTGCCTTGATGTTCTTCGACATGTGTCTCTCCTTCCAGTAAGGGCGAGGCGCGACGCACCTCGCCAATTGCATTCAACGGCTTAGGCGCTTGGGTGGGTGTGGTAGATCTTGCTGACAATCGTCCACTGACCTTCAACCTTCAGCAGGTTGAAGAAGTCGGTGAAACGGAATCCTGAAACATTGTCCGTATCGACCCGGGCACTGGCTGCCGTGCCTACGATGTCGATACGAACGATCGCTGCTTGCGCTTCGGGAGACGGGCGGAACGCGTTATCGATGACGTCGTAGAGGTTCTGGATCGCACCGCCGACGAGCCTGCCTTCGTCGACCCCGAACATGGTGGCCTGCTGGTTGAATGCGGGCTTCATCAAGGCGCTGTCAGCTTTGGCACCACCTTCGTTGTACTGGCTGAGCACGTCGACGATTGCGTTGTATTCCTGAACATAAGTTGGCGTGGACATGAGGTATTCCTGAGTTAGTAAATGGCTGAAGAAAGCAAGGAAGGTTTACGGACAAGGCTCGGTAAACAGTCACCAATCCTGGCGGGTCGGCGAGATGATCAAGTCGTTGACAGTGACGTTTTCCGGTTGGTTGAGCGCGTAAATCACCGCACCCGCGATATCGTCGGGGGCGATGGCAATTCGGTTGAGCGCTTGGGCAGCCTTGCGCCCTTCAGGATCACTGACCTTGTCGGCCCAGCCGGTATTGATGACACCCGGGCTGACCGTGTTGACGCGGATGCCGTGCTGCACACCGAGCTCCTTGCGCATGGACTCGGTCATGGCCTGAACGAAAAATTTTGTTGCGCTGTAAACACCGGCCGCCGGTCCGACCTGATGACCGGCAACAGAGTCCATATTGAGAATCTGCCCGGACTTGCGCTCCAGCATGAAAGGCAGCACCGCCGCCGTAGTGTTGAGGTAGCCTTTGATATTCACGTCGATCATCTTTTCCCAGTCCTGTACCGCCAGGTCGACCCAGTTGGAAAAAAGCATCAGCCCGGCGTTGTTCACCAGAATGTCTACGGCGCCGTAGGTCTCATGCGCAAATTGCGCGAGCGCTTGGGTCTGATGCGCCTGAGTCACGTCGGTGGTAAAAGCGACCACTTCGTTACCGCCCGCCCGCAACTCGGCGACAAAGCTTTCCAGACCCTGTTCATCCAGTGCAGCGGCCACTACGCGCACGCCTTGGGCGACAAGCGCGCGGGTGGTGGCGGCGCCGATGCCGGAAGACGCGCCGGTAACGATCGCTACTTTGTTATGCAGATAATTCATGCTCATTACCTCTTATCGATAAATGCCGTCGTTCAGGCGTTCGCGGTTGGCCAGTCGATGTAACCCTTGGCACCGCCGCCGTAGTAACTCTCGCGTGGCGCGATGGTGAGCTCGATCCCGCGACGCAAACGCTCCACGAGGTCGGGGTTGGCAATGAACAAACGACCAAACGCCACCGCATCGATCCGCCCCTGCGCACGACGCTCTAGCGCCATCGGCAGGTCGTAGTTGTTATTGCCAATGAATGGCCCTTCGAACTGCGCACTCAGCGCGTCCAGATCCACGCCTTCCGGGACCGTGCGGGAGGTCGCCGTGGCGCCTTCGACAAAATGCAGATAAGCCAGATTGAATTGATTGAGCTGCTGAATCAGGTAACCGTAAGTCGCCATGACATTGCTGTCGGGAGGTGTATTTCCGGCATCGGGTGTAACTGGCGAGAGGCGAATACCGACCCGATCGCTACCCCAGATCGAAATCACGGCTGCGGTGACTTCCAGCGTCAGTCGAGCCCGGTTCTCGATGGAGCCGCCATATGGGTCAGTGCGTTGATTGGTGGAGTCGCGCAGGAACTGGTCAAGCAGATAACTGTTGGCGGAATGCACTTCCACACCATCGAAACCGGCTCGCCGGGCATTTTCTGCGGCCAGCTTGTACTGCTCGATGATTCCAGGGATCTCCGAGGTTTCCAGTGCGCGAGGCATCGACACCTCGACAAAGCCTTTCTCGGTATAAGTGCTGCCTTCGGCCTTGATCGCCGAAGGCGCTACTGGCGCTTCTCCGTTGGGTTGTAGCTCGACACTCGAAAAGCGCCCTACGTGCCACAACTGACTGACGATTTTGCCGCCCGCCGCGTGCACCGCGTCAGTGACTTTTTTCCAGCCAGCTACCTGTGCCTCCGACCAGATACCCGGGGTCATGGCGTAACCCCGCCCCTGGGGAGAAATATTGGTCGCTTCGGCGATGATCAAGCCTGCACTGGCGCGCTGGGCGTAGTAAGTCGCGTGCATTTCATTCGGTACGCCGTCTTCGGCCATTCGGCTGCGTGTCACAGGTGCCATGACAATTCGGTTAGCCAATTGGAGTGCGCCCATTTGCATGGGCGAAAAAAGGTCGGTATCAAACGTGTTAGCCGTCATAAAATCCTCGACTGAATAGACCGGTCGTCTAGTGGAAGGTTAAAAAAATACGCCCCTCTGTCAGCAGGCGTTTGCTGGTGATAGTGCTGTTTCAAAAGCTGCCATCGTGTTCACGACTGTTACCGGCAGCGTTGCACCTGGTCACACAGGTGGTCGTCTGTATGACCCGTTCGTGAGGGCTCTAGCGCGACTTTCTCCCACTTGCTGATAACCAGCGGCGCAATCGCATTGCCCAGTACATTGAGCGTGGTGGTGCCGCTGTCGATAATCCTGAAAATGCCGGCGATCAATGCCACACCTTCCAACGGAAGACCGGCAGAGGCCAAGGTGGCTGACAAGATCACGATTGCAAACCCAGGCACACCTGCGGCGCCCTTCGAGGTCAGTACCATCGTCACGACCAACAGAATCTGCTGTGACAGAGACAGGTCTATCCCATAGAGTTGCGCCACAAAAATGGTCGCCACACCGAGAAAAATCGATGCGCCATCGAGATTGAACGCATACCCCACCGGCACCACAAAACTGACGATCCGACGCGGTACACCGTAGCTTTCCAGTTTGGTCATCAGTTGCGGCATAACGGCGGCTGAGGCGGCACTGGAAAACGCCAGAATCAACTCATTACGGAAGTAGCGGATCAACTTGAAGATGTTTTCGCCAATCAAATAACAAATGCCACCCAGTACCACTAAAGCGAACACCATCAGCGCCAGATACACCACCCCAATCAACTTGAGCAGCGGCAGCAGCGAGGCAAAACCAAACGTCGCGACGGTCGCGCCGATCATGCCAAACACCCCTATCGGCGCGTAGGCCATCACAATGGAAACCACCTTGAACATAGCATCGGAAAGGCTCTGCACGACCGCAATAAATGGCGCGCTTTGGTCTTTGGGCAAAGCATTCAACGCCAGCCCCAACAGCACAGCGAAGAACAGTACCGACAGCAACTTCGCTTCTGACATTGCCACTATCACGTTGTCTGGAACGATGTTCTGCAAAATCACCAGCGCCCCTTTGGACGGCTCAAGCGTGATCGATGCAGCGCCATGCGAAAGGCCTGAAATATCGGTTCCTCGTCCTGGTTCGAAGAGGTTGGCAAAACACAGGCCTATGACGATGGCCAGCGCGGTAATCGCAAAGAAGTAGCCGAGCGACTTCACCCCCATACGGCCGAACGATTTGCTGTCACCGCCGCCCGCGATCCCCAAAATCATGCAACAGAACACGATCGGAACAACCACCATCTTCATCATCTTGATAAAGATGTCACCGAGCGGTTTGAGGATCTCCGCACTCACCCATGTCTGATAGTGCGGATGCGTATTGAAGTACCAACCTGCAAGCACGCCAAGCAATAGCCCGGCAACGATTTGCCACACCAAGGGAATACGTTTCATGTCTAGCCTTCTTGTTGGAATGAAAGGTCTGCGTCTATTCGCAGTTGCTAGAGTCATGAGCTTCCAGCTCACTTGAGATCGAATGGCACAAACGGGTTGTGCCATGCGTGTTCCTATTTAGCGAAGAGCTGGCTCATATCCTTGAACGCCTTGAACTCAAGAGCGTTGCCGCACGGGTCAAAGAGAAACATGGTGGCCTGCTCGCCTACCTGGCCTTTGAACCGAATGTACGGTTCGATCACAAACTCGGTACCAAAGGACTTCAAGCGTTCGGCCAGCGCCTCCCATTGTTCCCAACCCAAAATGATGCCGAAGTGCGGAACAGGAACATCGTGTCCGTCGACCGGGTTGCTGTGAACGCTCTCTTGTGAGGCTGTTTTCGGATGTTCGTGGATCACCAGTTGGTGACCATAAAAATCGAAATCGACCCATTGCGTGCTGGAGCGCCCTTCTTCAAGACCAAAGACCTCACCGTAGAAGGTGCGCGCCGCAGCCAGGTCATAAACAGGGATCGCGAGGTGAAATGGCGAGAGGCTCATCAGAACTCCAAATATTTTTTGTTGGTTGGCGAACATTTCCACCGTCATCAGCTCTCTGGGTTCAGCCGGTGCCGGGGATGGAAAACATCCTAGGACGGAAAACCAAACATAAAAATCAATATATATTTCTCAGAAACACAATTAATATTTGTGAATGATCAAAGAACTGAAAACACTCATTGCGGTGGCGCGGGAAGGCACATTCGCCGCTGCCGGGAACAAGATCGGCCTGACCCAGGCCGCTGTCAGCGCGCAGATTCAGCGCCTGGAAACCGAACTCGGTTTTGAGATTTTCGACAGGAAAGGACGTTCGGCCCATCTCAACAAAATGGGTCACCAGATACTTCTGCAGGCGCAGGAGTTACTCAGGCTATACGACAATCTGGGTTCCACTGCGCTGGGCCAACCTACCAACATACTCATCAACATCGGTGCGATCGCATCCGTGCAACGTTCCTATTTGCCCGATGCGCTGGCGAAGTTTCACCAGCAGTGTCCGCAATGCCGCACACGTGTCATTCCAGGGCTTTCAATGGAGATGGTGAACCTCGTAGACGCCGGCGAAATCGACATGGCTGTCATCATTCGACCGCCCTTCTCTCTTCAAAGTGACCTGCGCTGGACGACGCTGGCGCGAGAGCCCTACCGACTGATCGTGCCACGCGAGCTGGAGGGAAATGACTGGTCGGAACTGCTGTCCAGCCAGCCATTCATTCGCTATGACCGATCATCTTTCGGCGGCCGGCAGGTTGATCGTTTCCTGCGACAGATGCATTTCACCTTGCAGGAAGTTTGCGAACTGGATGAACTGGAGGCCATCATCAAACTGGTGGAAAAAGGTGTAGGCATAGCGCTGGTGCCACAGACAGAGCCCCATCAGGAATGGCCCGAAGGTGTACGAGCGATCGATTTGGGACAACACACCTTTCACCGGGATATCGGGCTGGTACATCGATCTCGACAGAGTTTCACCGAGCCTGTGCGAATTTTGGCTCAGCTTATAAGTGATCAGGTAACCGCCGTTGCAGAATAATAGTCGCCAAGCGCGGATCGAAATGCTGTGCAGCGACGACGCCAGCAATGATTGAAGAACTCAGCGCCTGACGGCGAACCACCTACGGCGCTGTGTTTTTCAGACCTTGCTTCAGGTAATCAGAACTGCCTGTCTGCCTGATCATGATCATGATCATGATCATTGCTGCTTGGCAGCATTCGTCAGTGCGTCTTCAGCGCACGTTCGACGCTGATAGCAAGCGGCGTGGTTGGTCTCCCGATGAGTTCAGCCAAAGCGCGCTCGTTGCTGTAGAGCGCTCCCTGTGAAGCGCTGACGTCATAGGAAGCCAATGCTGCGGCGAGCTCCTTCGGCAAGCCGGCACCTTCGAGTGCGGCGGCGTAGTCGGCTTCCGGGAGGTTGCGATAAGGGATGTTCTTGCCGGTCTGCTTCGAGATTTCTGCCGCCAGATCGGTGAGCGTCCATGAGTTATCGCCGACCAGTTCATAGGTCGCGTTTTCATGGCCATCAGCAGTCAACACCACGGCGGCGGCTTCAGCCAGATCCTCGCGTGTCGCTGACGAAATCCGGCCTTCGCCTGCACTACCAAACAGCGCGCCGTTAGCCAGTGCCATACCAGCGAAACCGGTGTGGTTTTCTGTGTACCAACCATTGCGCAACAGCGTGTAGAAAAGTCCGGACGCCTTGAGGGCAGCCTCGGTTGCGCGGTGTTCGTCGGCAAGTTGCAACACGGACGAATCGGCGTGCAACACACTGGTGTAGACAATGCGCTGGATGCCCACCCTCTTCGCCGCCGCGATGACATTGGTGTGCTGCGCAGCACGTTGCCCGATTTCGCTGGAGGAGATCAACAGCAAGGTTCCCACTCCGGACAACGCCGCATCCAGCATCTCGGCCTTGGAATAGTCGAACGCCCTTGCCGCAACGCCCAGCCCTTCTGCCTGTTCCGGCTTGCGCGCCAGGGCAAGAATACTGCTCGCGGCAACTCGCTGCTTCAGGTGCTCAATGACGAGGCGGCCCAGTTGGCCGGTGGCTCCGGTAACGGCAATGCTCATGCGGTGACTCCTTGGTGAACGGAAGAGTTGAAGAAACAGCCATGAGCGAATATAAGAAATTAGATTACTTAAAGTAAGTACGTACAAAAAGGTAAGTGCATGAATACGAACGCGCCTTCGAAATCATCAGAAAAGCCGTCTGCAGTCCCATTGTCCGAACGATTGAGGCGCGGCGACGTGCTCGCGCCAGAGTGCCCGTCGCGTGAAATCCTGAGCCACCTGACAAGCCGCTGGGGTGTGCTGGTGCTGATTGCCCTGCTGCCTGGCACGCTGCGGTTCAGCCAGTTACGACGCAAGATCGGCGGGGTCAGCGAACGAATGCTGGCGCAGACGCTTCAGTTGTTGGAAGGCGATGGGATGGTGGCGCGTCACGCCTATGACGTCGTGCCGCCACATGTCGAATACACGCTGACGCCTATGGGGATGGAAGCCGCAGTACGGGTGCGCGAATTGGCCGATTGGGTGGAAACGCACTACGCAACCGTGCTGCGTCAGCAAGAGATGGCAGCCGTGGATAAAAGCTGAATGTCTTTCGCTTGAGAAGCGTTAAAGCCCGTCCATTTCACTCTCGTCGCAGAAGAGTATGGGGAGCAATGCCGAAGGTCTTGCGAAAAGCGTGGCTGAAATGAGAGAAGTCCGAGAAGCCGAAATCCAGCGCCGCCTGGGAAATGCTACGGACTTGACCACGCTCGATCGCGTCGCGGCTGGCGAACAACCGTGCCTTCCAGATTTCCGCGACCGGCGATTTCTGATGGCGGGCGAAAGCGCGCGTCACTGTGCGCGTGGAGACATGGTGAGCTTGAGCAATGCGCTCGAGTGAAAGATCCGCCTCGGTCAAATACTGGTGGATGTAATTCATGATCCGGCCATACAGGTCCAGCTCGTCATGCGTCTGCTTTAAATCCTGAAGCTCCAGGCTGACCACCAAGAGGTCGAGCAACGTGCTGGAATAACGACTGGACAGGCCTGGTTTTTGGAAGCCTGAAGCCATGCTTGCGGCCTGGCGCAACATTTCGCGTAACGGAATTACCCCTGGACGACGATCATCCAGAACCATGGCGGTGCACTCCGCTATGCCGGGCAGCCGCTGGCTGAGCAATTGTCGCGGAATGCGCACAAGGTGGTTATCGGTACCACCGAAGCTGAATCTGAAGGGCTGGGATGCGTCGTAAAGGAACAGATCGTCCGCCGCCAGCTTCGTCCGCCGGTCAGCCTGCTCCAGTTCGCCATAACCGCTGCGGGTAAAGCCCAACCACAAATCGTCATTCGGGTCGCTGCGCAGGTGCTGGGCGGTCCGCTCCCAATAATGCAAGGGTGCGGACAACGTGCAGATGTCCAATGCCCCCATGCCATGCACCTCCAGCGCCCCGTCGAAATCGCTCTGCGCCAGCAGTTTGCTGTCGGCGTCCAGGCAATGGTGACACACCACCTCCTTCCAGTAATCGAACCGTTGGGGCGCCGTGACGGCAAGCGTTGAATACTGACATGTCTGGCTCATTGCATGGACCTCGCGGCGGCGGTTCAACAAAAAAGCGTGGTAACGTTTTTTGCGAGCTCAGCAATTATCAGGCCATCTGCTCAGTCTCACGCCCAGCGCTTAGCCGCGCCGCGAGATCGCCCTCCGCACACTTGGCAGACAGTGCCTCCCCAGCACTTCCCCTGCAACTTTCCTGAGCATTTCGTCCCTTGTTTCACAAGCCCCGCACCATCACTGCGCATCGATGAGCTGGCCATTTACGGCTGTCCTTTTTAACCAAACGGTTGTCCATTCGAGCCAAGCACATCCCATCTCCCCTCGATAATTTTCACTCCATGCCGTGTCCCTCCCGACACCAATGACGAGGTGCCTCATGCAACGACGAGAACAGCAGCGACTGTCCGATTCGTCCTGGTTTTTACAGCGCTGGGACATGGCACCCGAAGAGTTCGCCAGTTACCTGGTGCAACTCGGGACCTTGGCGCTGCAACGCCGATGGCGTGGTCCTGATCGCAAAACAACAACATCCACTGGCCTGTAGAACAGCGAACCGTCCGTTTGAGACGGAAACTAAGGAGCCCCCCCCATGGAATCTGCAATCGATAAACATCTGAAATGTCCGCGGACTTTGTCGCGTCGCGTCCACGACGAATACCAGCCACCCTTCCCCATGTTTGTGGGACGGGCTGACGAAAACGTGAAGCAAGTCGTGATGGCTTACCTCGGGGTGCAATTTCGCGAAGAACAACGCGCCGCCGCCCTGCAAGCCATACGCTACATTGACGCCAGCTTCGCCCTCGCCGATGGCCCCGGGCATTACGACCTGACCTACCACCTCGACAATCAGGGGTATGGAAACTTCATCGCCGTGGGCTACTGGCGTGATCCCGTCGCCTATCACCGTTGGCTGCTTTCACCGCCGGTGGCGAATTGGTGGGGCGACGATGCGCGCCTGAGCGAGGGGCTGGGATATTTCCGCGAGGTCATGGCCCCGCGCGCCGAGCAGTTCGAAACGCTGTATGCCTTCAAAGACGATTTGCCAGGCGTCGGTGCGGTCATGGACGGCATCAGCGGCGAGATTGAAGAGCACGGCTACTGGGGTTCGGCGCGCGACCGCTTTGCCATCTCCCAGACCGACTGGATGCAGCCGACCAGTGAGCTGCAAGTCATTTCAGGCGATCCGGCCAAGGGCGGCAGGGTCGTCGTACGTGGCCACGACAACCTGACGCTGATCCGCTCCGGACAAGACTGGGTCGAAGCCGGCGAGGAAGAACGCGCGCTCTATTTCAACGAGATGCTGCCGCCCCTGCAAGACGGCATGAACTTCCTGCGTGACGAGGGGCAGGCGCTGGGCTGCTATAGCAACCGTTTCGTACGCAATATCGACCTCGATGGCAATCTCCTCGACATCGCCTATGACATCGGTCACTGGCGATCGCTCGACAAGCTGGAGCGCTGGGCAGAATCCCACCCCACTCACCTGCGCATTTTCACCACGTTCTTCCGCGTGATCGGCGGTCTTTCGAAGCTGCGGCTGTATCACGAGGTCTCGGTGGCGGATGGTAGCCAGCAACTGTTCGAGTACATCAACTGCCACCCGCAGACCGGGATGATGCGCGACGCACACGTGTCGCCCGCCTGACTCCATCGCTGACTCCACTTTTAGCCCTGCGCGTTGCCTGACTGGCGATAGCGGGGCTCTTTTTGCCCGAAAAAAGGATCTTCGATCATGAAACGGTTCCGCTACCTGGCGCTTGCAGCCCTGCTCCCCAGCCTTTCCTCCCACGCGCTCGAGGTCGATCCTGGCGACTACGAGCCGCTCCCCGTGGGCGCGACCATCGGCGTGGTCTACTACCAGCACGCCAGCACCGACAAAGCCTATTCCAACGGGCACAAGACCAGCTCCGATTTCAATCTGACGTCCGACGTCGGCATTTTGCGTCTGCTGCACGTCTACCAGTTGAGCGAGCGGCTGACCATCGAACCGCAATTCCTGTTGCCCTTCGGCCATATCTCGGGCGGTGGAGATGCGTCTGCGCTGGGCGACGCCAGCGGCATCGGCGACCTCATTCTTACTGCGCCACTCAAGTACCGTCTCAACGACGCCAACGACACCCTCGGTGCGACCGCTTACCTGTACGTGCCAACTGGCAACTACGACAAGGAAGACGCGCTCAACCTTGGCGAGAACCGTTGGAAATTCGATCTGCAGGCCGCTTACGTCAAGCACTTCACAGAAAAGTGGGCCATCGACCTCGTCGGTGACGCCATCTGGTACGGGGACAACAACGACTACGGCGCCAGCTCTGCCCGTCGCGAGCAGGACGTTTCCTATGGCGCCCAGTTGATGGGGCGCTACATGCCCGACGAGACAACGGCGCTGGCGATCGGCTTCGGCCACAGTTGGGGTGGGGAAAACCAGGTCGATGGTGTCAACCAGGACGACAGGATGGAAACCACCAACGTCCGCGTCACGGCGAGAAAGTTTCTGACCGCCAGGGACCAATTCCAGGTGCAACTTGGACGCGACCTTGCGGTGGAGAACGGCCCCAAAGAGGACTTTCGCATGAACCTGCGCTACGTCAGGGTTTTCTAGCCCCCTCCTCCGCGCAGCCCGTATCCAGCGTGCCAACCGGCTCATGAGATGCCCCTGATCTTAAACGGAGTAACCCGACAATGACCGACCAGCAACCCACCGCAGAACAACAACCCTCCCTCTACACCCGTCTTGGCGGTTATGACGCGATTTATCAGTTCGCAGGCGCCGTGTTGAGAAAAACCATGGGCCACCCCGCCATCGGCCACATCTGGGCCCATATGTCGGAATCGACGTTCCAGAAGGAACACATCAATTTTGTCGACTTCCTTTCCGAGCACTGGGGTGGCAGCGCCAAATACAGGGGCCGAGACATGGTCACCGCGCATCGCGGGATGGGGCTGACCGAGGTGCACTGGCAAGCGGTGCTCGATTGTCTGGAGGCCTGCTACGACGACTACGGCCTGGCCCCGGACCTGCGCAAGGAGGTCAATGACTTCCTCATCAAGTTCAAACCGGCGGTGATCGGCAGCCCCTCCTATCGGGATGTGGTACTCGCGCACCCGGAAATGGACCCGGCCAAAGGCATGAAGAGCGTCGGGGTTGTCTGGCCGAAACCCGGGAATTCGTTCCGAAAACCGACCACGGCCGAATCCGAAGACTGACACGCTCGGCAAAAACCGGCGCCACCGCAATACGGCGTCCCGCTCAACCAAGCGAATGTCCTTCTCAACCAAGCGCCGCTCAATGTGCGCAGATAGCTTGATACCAGCCCGGTCGCGACATCGCCAATCGTGCGCACCGTAACCGGGCTTCTCCGAGACGACGTTTGAACAGACATTGCCAACCCAGCAGGTTGGCACAGGACACAGGACACTCCATGGCCATCATCCGCCCGACGCTCGAACAAGTGCAGGATCTCGCCAGCCGCCTGCACATACAGTTGACTCCCGAGCAAGCCAGCGAATACCTGGCGCTCATGCAATCCAGTTTTGATGCCTACGATCTCGTCGATGAGTTGCCAGACTTCATCCCCCCGGTGTGCTACGAGCGCAGTGCCGGTTACCGCCCTTCAAGTACGGACAATCCGCTGAACGCCTGGTACTACAGAACCGAGGTAATGGGCGCCAGTTCGGGCAAGCTTGCCGGCAAGACGGTTGCGCTCAAGGACAATATCTCTCTGGCCGGTGTCCCGATGATGAACGGTGCCGCGCCACTGGAAGGATTCGTACCGTCGTTTGATGCCACTGTGGTGACACGTCTGCTCGACGCTGGCGCCACCATCCTCGGCAAAGCCACTTGTGAACATTACTGCCTCTCCGGTGGTAGCCATACCTCAGACCCAGCCCCTGTGCACAATCCTTATCGCCATGGATTCACCACCGGCGGCTCGTCTTCCGGCAGCGCAGCGCTGGTGGCGTCGGGTGAAGTCGACCTGGCTGTCGGTGGCGACCAGGGCGGCTCCATCCGCATTCCGGCAGCCTGGTGCGGCATTTACGGAATGAAGCCCACCTTCGGTCTGGTGCCCTATACCGGCGTCATGGCGATCGAGGCAACTTTCGACCATGTCGGCCCGATGACGAGTAACGTCCGCGATAACGCGCTGATGCTTGAAGTGATGGCTGGATCGGACGGACTCGACCCGCGCCAGAGCGCTCCCGAGGTCGATGCCTATAGCGATTATCTGGAACGAGGCGTGACCGGACTGCGGATCGGAATTCTCCAGGAAGGTTTCCAACTCGCTAACCAGGATCCGCGTATCGCAGAAAAGGTGCGCAGTGCTATCGCCCGGCTCGAGGCGTTGGGTGCGCGGGTCGAGGAAGTCTCGGTTCCCGAACACAACCTGGCGGGGGCATTGTGGAGCCCTATCGGCTGTGAAGGCCTGACCATGCAAATGATGCACGGCAACGGCGCGGGCTTTAACTGGAAAGGGCTTTACGACGTGGGCCTGCTGGACAAACAGGCCGGTTGGCGCGATCAGGCCGAAGCACTGTCACCGTCACTCAAGCTGTGCATGTTCGTGGGTCAGTTCGGTCTGGAGCGCTACCACGGTCGCTACTACGCCAAGGCCCAGAACATTGCACGCTTTGCCCGGGCCGCCTATGACCGGGCGCTGAATACCTATGACCTGCTCGTCATGCCGACCGTGCCGATCACCGCCCAGCCACTCCCTGAACCGGGCTCTTCCATCACCGAAACCGTCACGCGTGCGTTGGAGATGCTGGGCAATACCGCCGCTCAGGACATTACCGGGCACCCCGCCATGTCGATCCCTTGCGGCCTGGTGGACGGACTGCCTGTGGGGCTGATGCTTGTCGGAAAACATTATGCCGAAGGCACCCTCTATCAAGCGGCAGCGGCATTCGAGGCCTCTGTCGATTGGCGGACGTTGTAAACCGGCGCATCGCACTGAACGTGAGTAGCAAATTCAGAGGGGTCAATACATGAGCCATACGCACGAACATCATCACGATCACGATCACACCGAGCCCCCCGAGGCCATCGCCCTGCGTGTCAAGGCGCTCGAATCCCTGCTGATCGAAAAGGGTCTGGTCGACCCGACCGCCATGGATGCACTGGTGGACACTTACCAGCACAAGGTCGGCCCGCGCAACGGCGCTCAGGTGGTCGCCAAGGCCTGGTTCGATCCCGATTACAAAAAACGGCTGCTGGAAGATGCCACCGCGGCGATTGCCGAATTGGGTTTTTCCGGCGTGCAGGGCGAAGACATGGTGGTGGTGGAGAACACCGCGGCCGTGCACAACGTGACGGTCTGCACGCTGTGCTCCTGTTACCCCTGGCCAACCCTGGGTCTGCCCCCCGCCTGGTACAAATCCGCGCCCTATCGCTCACGGATAGTCATCGATCCACGCGGCGTACTGGCCGAATTCGGTTTGCTTGTTCCCGATGACAAGGAAGTGCGGGTCTGGGACAGCAGTGCCGAGTTGCGCTACCTGGTACTGCCGGAACGTCCGGCGGGCACAGACGGCTGGAGCGAGGAACGCCTGGTCGAGCTGGTGACGCGTGATGCCATGATCGGTACCGGCCTGGCCAAGACACCGGGCGACGCAGCCTGACCCCGTGAAGGAGAAAACCATGAACGGTGTACACGACTTAGGCGGTATGCACGGGTTCGGCCCGGTGCTCACCGAAGACAATGAACCGGTGTTCCATCACGACTGGGAACGCAGGATCTTTCCGCTGTTTGCCTCGCTCTTCGTCGGCGGCTACTTCAATGTCGACGAATTCCGCCATTGCATCGAACGCATGCAACCGGCGGAATACTTGCAGTCGAGTTACTACGAACACTGGCTGCACGCCTTCGAGACCTTGCTGCTGGAAAAAGGCGTGATCAGCGCTGGCGAACTGCAGGGCGCGGTCAAACCGACCTCGCCGACGCAGCAGCCAACGGTGCTCACACCAGACATCGTCGAGGCGGTGACTCTTGGCGGCGCTTCATCCAGGGCGAAAGAGCCCGTCGCCGGCCGCTTCCGGGTCGGTGACCGAGTACGGACGAAAAATTTCAATCCAACCACCCACACCCGACTGCCACGCTACGCGCGCGGCAAGGTCGGGACCATCGAGATTGCGCACGGTGCGTTTGCCACCCCGGACACCATGGCCCACGGTCTGGGCGAACAACCGCAACAGGTCTATGCCGTGCGCTTCAGTGCGACAGAACTGTGGGGCGTGGCGCGACCGGACAGTGTCTGCATTGATCTGTGGGACAACTATCTGGAGGCCGTATGAACGCCAGCAAGCTTCACATCCCGCCCATCACCGGGCTATCTCTGGACAATGAAGGCCCAGTGTTCGACCAACCCTGGCAGGCCCAGGCCTTTTCCCTGCTGCTACACCTGCACCAAACCGGTCTATTTCCCTGGAAGGACTGGGTGCAGACATTCAGCGATGAGATCAAGGCAAGCCCGGCGCAGCCCGGAGAAAGCATCAACGACGCTTACTACCGGCAGTGGATTGCGGCCATGGAAAGGATGGTTACCGCGCTCGGTTTGACCGCTTTCGAAGACATCACCCGGCGCACCGAGGAATGGCAGCAAGCCTACGTGAACACGCCCCATGGACAACCGGTCACGCTGCTTAATGCGAGTTGCCCACCGCCCCACGGACACGAGCACGAACACCTGCCACGGCGCGAGCCGGTAGCGATCAGCCGAGCCGCAAACTGAGACCGCAGTCATCCGTTTTTTACTGTCGAGGCCGCGAAGCGGCCAAGGAGCAATCGTCATGCATATCGAACCTGATCTGGTGGAAGCCGGAAAACTCTGGCTGAGCTATGTCACTGCCGCAGGTGTCGGCGCCTACACCGTCAAACTCGCTGCGCAAGCCATCGGTGAGCGTGGGGTCTTTTCGCTGCTGGCTCGGACTGTCACTGCCACGGCCCTGGTCTTCAGCTTCTTCGAGCTGCTGCCGCACTATCCGGTCGGTGTTTCCGAGGTGCATCTCATCCTGGGGTCAACGCTATTTCTGCTGCTTGGCGCTGCACCTGCTGCGGCGGGTCTCGCCCTGGGGCTGCTGATTCAGGGCCTGTTCTTCGCGCCATTCGACCTGCCGCAATATGGCATGAACGTCACCACGCTACTGGTACCGCTGTGCGCAGTCGCTGCCCTGGCCAAACGCATCATTGCGCCCGACACGCCGTATGTGGAACTGAGCTACAGACAAGCGCTGGGGCTGTCGACCGCCTTTCAGGCAGGCATTGTCGCCTGGGTGGCGTTCTGGGCTTTCTACGGAAAAGGCTTCACAGCCGAAAACGCCCTGTCGATTCTGACCTTTGGCAGTGCCTACATGACCGTGATCACCCTCGAACCGCTGCTGGACCTGGCCGTACTGGCCGCGGCCAAGGCCAGCCATCGTCTGCGGGGTAGTTCGCTGCTCGAACGCCGTCTGTACCAGGCCGCCTGAGTCGACGCACTCCAGTCCGCATCAGCCTGCCCCCGAGCATTCGAAGAGCGTAATGCTCGGGGTATCAACCGCAGGAGCCGCCCCGCGACTGCCGTAGCAGCCGCGAACGCTGAAGATGGCTTCCTATGGCTTACTGATCTTGAACCAGATGGAGTACATCGCCGGCAGGAACACCAGCGTCACGATGGTTCCGACGAACGTGCCGCCGATCAGTGTGTAAGCCAGCGTGCCCCAGAACACCGAGTGCGTCAGTGGAATGAACGCGAGGATGGCCGCCAGCGCAGTCAGCAGTACCGGGCGAGCACGCTGTACCGTGGCTTCGATCACGGCGTGAAACGGATCAAGCCCTTCTTGCGCGTTGTGATGGATTTGTCCGATCAGGATCAGTGTATTGCGCATCAGAATCCCCGACAGGGCGATCAACCCGACCAAGGCGTTGATACCGAACGGCTGCTGGAAGAGCAGCAGTGTCGGCACCACACCAATCAGCCCGAGTGGCGAGGTGAGGAACACCATGATCATTGCCGATACCGAGCGCACCTGCAGAATGATGATCAGCAGTGTGACGGCGATCATGATCGGCAGCAGTGGCAAGATCGCTTGGCCGGCCTTGCCCGACTCCTCGATCGCCCCCGATTGCTCGATACGATAACCCTCCGGGAGCGTGTCGATGACCGGCTGCAGCGCCTTCGTGATAACACTTGAAACGTCCGGAGGCTGCAAGCCTTCGGCAATGTCGCCCCGTACAGTAATGGTCGGCGTGCGGTCACGACGCCGCAGGACGGGATCCTCCATGCGCACATCCACTGTCCCCACTTGCGACAGCGGAATCCGCTGGCCCGCCGTGCCTACCAGCGTAAAGCCTTGAATTTTTGCAGGGTCGAGCCGGATGTCCCCCGCCGCTCGCCCGGTCACTTGTACCGAACGGATGTCCTCACGAACGGCCGTGATCGGTACCCCGGCAAGCAGAAACTGCAACTGCTGCGCGACCGCACTGGAGGTCAGCCCCACCGCCTGCAAGCGGTCCTGATCCAGGGTGAAATGCAGCGCGGGTGTCAGCGGTCCCCAGTCACTATTGACGGTTCGCATCAAGGGGCTCGCCTGCATCACCGTCTGCACCTGAGCGGCAATCTCACGCAATGTCGAGGGATCGGGCCCCATCACCCGGTAAGCGACAGGAAACGGTGAATACGGACCAAACACCAACTGCGTCACCCTGACCCGCGCTTCTGGAGCCAGCCCTTCGGCGACGGCCTCGCGCAGACGGAGCTTGAGGACTTCCCGTGCCTCCTGACTCTGCGTCAACACCACAATCTTCGCGAAAGACGGATCAGGCAGTTCCGGCGCCATGGCCAGGTAGAAACGCGGCGCACCCTGTCCGATATAGGCCGTGACGATTTTTGCTTCAGGCTGCTTTTGCAGCCAAGCCTCGACTTTGGCGGTGGTGATACTCGTCTGCTCGATGGAGGTTCCATAGGGCATTTGCACTTCAATCAACACTTCGGGACGGTCCGAGGTGGGGAAGAACTGCTTCTTGACCAGGCTCATGCCGACAACGGCCAGGACAAACGTCGCGATCACAGTACCGGCGACCAGCCATTTGCGGGCAATGACGCGCGTCAAGATCCGGCGGAAGCGGTTGTAATTGGGCGTGTTGTAAATGGCCGCGTGACCACCTTCGACCTGTTTGATGTCCGGCAACAGCTTCACGCCCAGATAGGGGGTAAAGGCCACCGCAACCACCCATGAGGCAATCAGGGCAATGCCTACGATCCAGAACATGTTGCTGGTGTACTCGCCAGCGGTCGATTGCGCGAAGCCGTTAGGCAGAAAGCCGATAGCGGTCACCAGCGTGCCGGAAAGCATCGGTGCGGCAGTGTGACTCCAGGCATACGCGGACGCTTTGATGCGGTCGTAGCCCTCCTCCATTTTCACCACCATCATCTCGATCGCAATGATGGCGTCGTCCACCAGCAGTCCAAGCGCCAGGATCAGCGACCCCAAGGTGATCCGGTCAAAGTTCTTGCCCGTTGCCGCCATCACCACAAACACCACGGCGAGCGTCAGTGGCACCGCTGCGGCCACGACAATACCGACGTGCCAGCCCATGCTGAGAAAGCACACCAGCATCACCACCAGCAAGGCGACGAAGAACTTGATCATGAACTCGTCGACGGCTGAACTGATATTCACCGACTGATCGGTGACCTTGCTGAGTGTCATGCCCAGTGGCATGCCTTCGTTGATCCGGGTGGTCTCCACGTCCAGTGCCTTGCCCAGGTCCAGGCCGTTCCAGCCCTCGCGCATCACCACACCCAATAACAGCGCTTCCTCACCATTGTTACGCACAAGGAAGGTGGCCGGATCTTCGTAACCCCGCTCGACCGTCGCAACGTCCGAGAGCTTCAAGGTACGTCCCTGAATCGCCAGCGGTGTGTCACGAATCTTCTGCAATTTGTCGAAGGCGCCGTCGAGGCGCAGGAAGACTTCTGGCCCCTTGGTTTCAATCGAGCCGGCTGGCGTCAGCACGTTCTGATTGTTCAGCGCGGCAAAAATATCCTGCGGGGTCACCCCCAGCGTGGCCAGCCGCTCATGGGAGAAGGAGACAAAAATGCGCTCGCTCTGCTCACCTATGATGTTGACCTTCTTCACGCCTGGCACATGCAACAGGCGCTGGCGCAGCGATTCGGCATCACGTACCAGCAGTCGCTGCGGCTCGCCTTTGGCTTTCAAGGCAAACAACGCAAAGGTCACATCCGCAAACTCATCGTTGACCATCGGGCCAATCACGCCGGCCGGTAGCTTGATCGACTCATCGTCGAGTTTTTTGCGCGCCTGGTAGAACTCCTCCTGCACTTGGGAGGGCGGTGTACGATCAAGCAGTGTCACCACGGTGAAGGCCAGACCCGGACGAGTGTAGGTTTCCGTGCGGTCGTACCATTTCAACTCTTGCAGGCGTTTTTCCAGCGGCTCGGCGACCTGGTCCTGCATTTCCTGCGCGGTCGCGCCCGGCCACGCCGTGATGACCGTCAGCTGCTTGACCGTAAACGGCGGGTCCTCCGCGCGCCCGAGCTGGAAAAACGCGAGGATCCCGGCAACACCGATCAGGAAGATCAGGAACACCGTGATCGAACGCTCGCGAACGGCGAGCGCCGAAAGATTGAAACGCCCCTGGCTCATGGACGGCTCCCGGCAACCTGGACGTCAGCCTGTTGAGCCAGTCTCACCTCCTCCCCCTCGCGCAGAAGATGTGCGCCTAAAGCGACAACTTGCTCACCGACCTTGAGTTCACCGTCGACACGCGCAATGTCATCGCTCACGCCCAACATCCGCACAGGCCGCCAGTTCACCTTGGCCGGGTTGCCAGCAATCACCCAGAGGCCGGGGCCTTTGCCTGGGTCATAAACCGCCGCCAGCGGCACTTGCAACACCTGTGCATTTGCGCGGCTGCCAGCGATCTGCAGCGTAACGGTCGAACCCAACGGCGCATTGGCCAGCGCGCCCTCCAGCACATACCGCGCCTCAAAGGTGCGCGTCATGCGATCGGCCGAATCAGACAGCAGCCGCAGCCTGGCTGTCACGGCACCCGAGGTGTTGCCATAAAGTGTGGCCTGCGCGGTCGAACCTGCCGCCGGACGTAGCGTCTCGGGCAGGTGCACGATGGCTTCGCGCTGCCCTGCCCGCGCCAGTCGAACCACGGCTTGCCCGGGGCTCACCACTTGTCCTGGCTCGGCCAGCGTCTCCACCACCACGCCATCGGAATCAGCAAGCAACAGCGTATAACCGGACGCATTGCGAGCGACGTCAGCCTGCGCTTGCGCCGCGCTCAACTGAGCTTTGGCGGTATCTGCGGCGGCTTTGATCTGATCGTAGGCCGAGGCCGAGATGGCACCGGCGGCGACCAGATCACGATACCGGGCCTCGTCATCCGCCGTCTGTATGGCTCGCGCCCGGGCGGCCATGACCGACTCTTGCTGCGCCCGCGCCTGCAGCCCGAGATCAATCGGGTCGAGGCGCATCAGTGGCTGACCTCGTTTGACCGTCTGGCCTGTGTCAACCAGGCGCTCGAGTATTTTGCCCGAGACCCGAAAACCAAGGTCAGCCTCGACGCGGGCGATCACGACCCCCGTGAAAGCACGTGAAGCCTCGGACGCCGCCGAAACCGCAGCGGACCTCACCAACGGGGCATGCGTACGGGGATCGTCAACGACGGATGAGTCGCCACACGCCGACAGGACGAGCGGCAACAGACAAACGGCAATCGGTACAGCTAGAGGCCGGCGCATAGGTTCCGTTACTCAAGAATAGGACATGCCGGCATTTTCATTAAGGTGACCAATAATGTCAACGGTCACACATTTTCAGTGGGTGGCGCATTCGAACAAGATATCATTGACCTTAAATCCGTGACCGTAATTTAATATGGTCACTTATCATCTTCGTCGCAGGTACCTCAATGCCTCCTGTTCGCCCTATCACGCTTTTGGTGGCCGCCAGTTTGATGGCAGGCTGTGCGGTCGGTCCCGACTATCAACGGCCTGCCCTCGCGCTTCCCGATCGTTACCTGAGTCAGCCAGCAGCCGAACAGACGCCGGCAACGGCGCCGGCCCGGCTGGTCAACTGGTGGGAGAGTTTTAACGATCCCGTGTTGACCGGTTTCGTCACCCAGGCGCTGGAACAGAACCTCGATCTGGCACAAGCAGCGGCGCGGGTCACACAGGCACGGGCAGGATTGGGGGCCGCCAATGCCGCTCTGTTGCCCTCCGGGAGCATTGATGGCCAGGCCGCACGCGCCTATCAATCCGTCGAAACGCCGCTCGGCCAGGTGTTGAACTCAACGCCTGGCTATGATCGCTACGGAAGTTCCTACGAGCTCAACCTCAATGCCGGCTGGGAGATTGATGTCTTTGGCGGGTTGAGACGCGAGCGCGAAGCCGCACTCGCCGAATACCAGGCCTCCGAGGCGGGCGCGACCGCCACACGCCTGGCCATTGCAGCGCAGACGGCCGATATCTACATCACCCTCCGTGGGTTGCAGGCGCGACTGGAGATTGCCAACCGTCAAGTCGAAACCCAGCAGGGACTGCTGGAGAAAGTCCGCCTGCTCTACGGCAAGGGCCTCGCTGCCCGCTATCAGGTTCAACAGACTGAGGGCGCGCTGGCGCAAGTCCAGGCGAGCGTGCCAGTGCTGCAGACCGGCCTGGATGCCGCCATGAATGCGCTGGACGTGATGCTCGGCACCCCGCCGGGGACTCACCGCACGCAACTGGCCGGTACAGCGAGCATTCCTGTTGTGCCGCCGATAAACGCTTCGGGAACGCCGGCCGATCTGCTGCGTCGCCGGCCGGATCTGATCGTCGCCGAGCGCCGCCTGGCAGCCTCCAATGCACGCATCGGCGTGGCGATTGCCGAGTATTACCCGAAACTTTCGCTCAGCGCATTGCTCGGTAGCGCCACGGCTGTTTCCGGCGGCAACCTGTTCACTGGCGGCGCCAGTCAGTCGGCGGCGGTCCTTGGGTTGCGCTGGAGACTTTTTGACGTAGGCCGGATAAACGCGCAGATCGATCAGGCCAAAGGACAGGAAGCCGAAGCGCTGGCCGCTTATCGTCAGTCGGTGTTACGCGCCACTGAGGATGTCGAGAATGCCTTCTCCGCCCTGGTGAACCGCAACCTCCAGGCCACCACGCTCGCGGGAGGCGAGGCTTCTCTGACCCAGGCTCGCCAAGCGTCTTTTATTGCCTATGGAAAAGGCACCGCGAGCCTGATTGATGTGCTCCACGCCGACGAAACATTGCTCCAGGCTTCCGATGCCCGTGCGCAAGCGCGGACAGAATCGGCGCGGGCTGCGGTTGCGGCATTCAAAGCGCTCGGCGGCGGCTGGCAAGTTCCCGAAACCCTGCCTGTTGCGTCGCGATGAAGCTCGCCAGCTTTGCAAAGAATTTGGCTCGACAGTACGCAGCAAAAGGTCGATCGCGGTTTTGACGTGGGCCACGCCACGGCGTTTTCATCAGAGCCTGATGGCCAAAGTCATGGGGGTTTGACCTACAAAAAAGGGCCAACCTCTCTGCGAGAATCGGCCCGATCAACATGCCCTTGCGCGTGAGGGTCGGGAGGCAGCACGCACTCCCGCCCCCACATTGTGAGTACAGTCCTCAGCTAAAAACGGTAGCTGACAGACGTACCGAGCCCGCTCGCACTGTTCTTGTACCTGGCGCTGTAGGCACCTCTGGATGGCGAGCTGTCGTTGACCTTCACGCTCTCCTCCCAGAGGTAGGAATAAGCGAAGTCGATGGTGACATTTTCCACCGGCGTCCAGCCCGCACCGAAGCTGATAACCTTTCGATCGCCCGTAGGAATACGGGGGCCGCGATTGGTATTGTTGGCGGGTGATTGATCTACCGAAAACCCGCTACGCAACACCCACTGGCTATTCAATTGATAAGCGGTACCGATGGCGTGTGCCCACGTGTCATGCCAGTTCTGCTCTTCGCTGATCGTCCCCAATTGACCGCTCAGCAACGGCGGCAGGCCGCTGTTTTCGATCGTCAGCTCCTTGAAGCGACTCCAGCGCGTCCAGGTGCTACCGACATAGAGCGTCCAGTCGTTATTGAATTGATGCGTGGCCGAAAAATCCACCGACTCCGGCGTATCCACATCCAGCGATGCGTCATAACTGCGGCCGCTGACGCCCAGCACGCTGAAGATGCCATCGGTGACCTTGGTTTTCGCATCCAGGTGGTAACTGACTTTGGAGTGATAAGTCAGCCCCAGGCGGGTCTGATCTGTCGCCTGCACCAGCACACCGGCGTTGAAGCCCAGCGCGGTGTCATCACCCGTGCTTTTGAGCTTGCCGTCATTGCGCCCCGGGGTTAATGGATTGGGCACCATGCCCGATATCTCTCCACCGATACGGTTGATGGTCGGACCGAAACCGATCGAGACTTTTTCGTTAAAGGCGTAGCTGATGGTCGGTTGGAAAGTCAGCGTGGTGACTTCGCTCTTGTTGGCGTAATAGCGTCCGGCAAACCCACTGCCGTAGTCGGTGATCAACCCGAAAGGTACATAAAATCCGACGCCGAATGCCCAGTGCTCATCGATGGGTTTGACGTAATAGCCCATCGGTACGGTGGTCGTGGGCACCATGTCGCCGTCTTCGTTGCCAGCGAACGTACTGCGAGTCCGGCTGATATCGGACTTGGCGAACAATGTCGCCGCCCCCACGCTGACCTGCTCTTGTTTAAGTCGCGCCATGCCCGCCGGGTTGCCGTAGATCGTACTGGCGTCTTCGGCCGATGAAGATCGCCCGGCAAACCCGGACCCCATCCCGCTGATGCTTTGTTCGTTGAGTGCAAAGCCACCGGCCAGCACATTCGAAGACGCAAGCACGACGGCCAGGCCCACGGGGCTCTTGAGCATTATTCTTTTCATTGTTGGGACTCTATGGAGATCACTGGAATAGAACATCGAACTACAGCGAAGCCATATTATCCATGTGACCAATTCAGTCAATGGTCACGAAGAGCAAAATGTTGCGCCCTCCCGGCACTCATTGGCCGGGAACGGAAAACGTCATGTGGGGGATGTGGTTTTGACTCGAATCGACTGACAGATTTGACCAGCGACAGTCAGGGCATGAGGCTGCGCAGGATGAGGTTGGAGGTCAGCGTGGGCGCTTGCTCGATGAAATCCAGATTGTGCTGCAACAGCAAGGGGTTGACGAAAGGTCGCAGCGCCAGATCGATCGCCTCGACAGTCTCGTCCAGTGGAGTCTTGCGCTCGAACTCCCCCGCTTCTCGTCCTTGCCGCACGATGTCGACAATAAAGTCTTTGATCAGTGCTTCATACACCTGGGCACTGTGCCAACGCTCCGAAGCGGAAAACGCCGCGATGTCATAAAGCTTGCGGTCGTTGAAGAACAGGTTCACACCCGTGGCAATGACGGTTTTTACCAATCTGCGCAAACGCTCGGTCGCCGAAAGAGATTCTTCGTTAACGGCCTGCTCAACCGCTGCAACGATTTGCCCCAGACAATTGGCGCAAATGGCCTCGCCAATCGCCTGTTTCGAGTCAAAAAACTTATAGATGTACGCCTTGGAAAAACCGATGGCCTTGGCCAGGTCGGAAACCGTGGTTTTCGCATAGCCATACTGGCTGAAGTGCTCATTGGCCGCGGCGACAATCTGGTCACGAATGTCGTGCTCGGCCGGGCCACGAGTGTTTGGCGAGGAGGCAGATATTGATAGCTGATTCATGACAGCAGCTTACTCATCCTATGGCGGGCTGACAACTTGTGACCACACAGGAATAAGGTCACAAGTCTGGCGATTTCAGATGAGGCCAGCCGTTACATCTGCTTGCCGTTACGCGCAGTGATCGCCACGGTAGTCGGCGAATCAGCCAGGGGAACAAAGCGTCGGGTTGAACCATCCAGCGCATCGATGCACCCCGCCTCGATGTCGTAGACCCATCCGTGCAGATTCATGCGCCCTTGCTCGAGCGCGAGGGCCACGGAGGGGTGCGTGCGCAGGTTCGCCAGTTGCGCGATCACATTTTCCCGAACCAGACCATCGAGCTTCGCGCGCGGTGTGTCGAATTCATGCGCCGCGTTGATCGCTTTCGCAGCGTCCGCGTGACGCAGCCAATTGGCGACCGCAGGAAGATGATCCAGACAGGTGCAGCGCGATATCGCGCCCATCGCTCCGCAGTCCGAGTGCCCGCAGATCACAATGTCCTGTACGCCGAGCACGGCGACTGCATATTCGACGGTAGCCGACACGCCACCGGGTTCGGGACCGTACGACGGCACAATGTTGCCGGCGTTGCGGATCACGAATAGTTCACCGGGTTCGCGCTGTGTAAGAAGCTCAGGCACCACACGACTGTCCGAGCAAGTAACGAATAACGCCTTCGGATTTTGTGAGGTCGCGAGTTGCTTGAACAGCTCGACACGTTGCGGATACACCTCACGCTGAAAGCGCAGAAAGCCGTCGATAATGTCACGCATGAAGTTCTCCAAATCCTGATGCCGGATGCTTGCAAAAGTACTCGATATGAAAGGGTCGTGGGTGTTTTCAGCGCTGCAATAGCCGCTTCGTCATCACCATCGACGTCTGCAACGACTGCCCCGTGCGCTGCAGTTTGTTCAACAGACTCGCCCCCAACCAGAGTTGGTACAGGGTTTCTGCCAGTTGCCGAGCGTCAGTCTGCGGCAAACTTTTATCCAGCTGCCCTTCTTCCAGGCACGTCGTGATGCGCGCAACGATGCGCTCGGCGCCGTCGCGCAAGGTCAGGCGCATCGACTCGGACAGGTCGGCGACTTCCGCGCTCAACTTCACCACCAGGCATTCATCGCCATGGCCTTCCAGGGTGCAGCGGTTCTGCCAGCCCTGCCAGTAATCCATCAGCCGTTCATAGGCACTGAGGCCAGGCAGGGTCAGGCGCCGCTCCATATCTGCCAGGTAGCCGACAAAGTAATCCTCCAGCAGCGCCTGGCCGTAGAGTTCCTTGGATTTGAAGTAGTGATAGAACGAGCCCTTGGGCACACCGGCGGTCTGCAGGATCTCGCTCAGGCCAACGCTGGTGAAGCCCTTTTCGGCCATCATGCGGTGGCCGGTGTCGAGCAGGTGTTGGCGGGTATCGTCGTAGGTCGGTTTCATGGGGCGCAAAATACCAAACATTAGACCAGTCGTATATTTCTGATGAGCAGGAGTTTGCCACAGTGATGACTTGGAAACACGGGCGTAAAAATTTACTAGACGACCGGTCTAATATGAATCTATTCTGTGCCCGTCACTCCTTCCGAGGTGTCGCAGACGAACCCGTCGAGGACACCAGACCAATACAGGGCGCTCTATGAAAATCTTGATGGTTCTGACTTCCCACGATCAGCTTGGCAACACCGGCAAGAAAACCGGCTTCTGGCTCGAAGAGTTCGCGGCCCCCTACTACGCCTTCAAGGATGCTGGCGCGCAGATCACTCTGGTATCGCCAGCCGGCGGCCAGCCACCGCTCGATCCGAAAAGCGATGAGCCCGATGCGCAAACCGCTGAAACCGACCGCTTCCGCAAGGACCCTGCTGCTCAGCTGGCACTGGCCAATACCGGGCGCCTGGCGGATGTCAGCGCTGAGGATTTCGATGCCGTGTTCTACCCGGGTGGCCACGGCCCGCTGTGGGATTTGGCCGAAGACAAGCACTCGATCGCCTTGATCGAAGCCTTCGACCGCAGCCACAAACCTCACGGTTTCGTCTGCCATGCGCCGGGCGTTCTGCGTCACGTGGTGGCTGCCGATGGCAAACCGTTGATTCAAGGCCGGGACGTCACCGGTTTCACCAACGCTGAAGAAGCCGCTGTAGGCCTGACCGATGTCGTGCCGTTCTTGATCGAAGACGAATTCCAGCGTCTCGGCGGTCGCTACTCCAAGGTCGCTGACTGGCAGGTTCACGTGGTGACCGATGGCCAACTGGTGACGGGTCAAAACCCTGCCAGCTCGGCAGCCGTCGCCGAAAAACTGCTGAAACTGTTGGCCTGAGCCCTCCAGCGTCCAGACACCGTGCGCATCCCGCACGGTGTTTTTTTACCGCATTACTAGTCGACTGGTCTAATAAGGCCAAAACAGGAATCACATGAAAAACAGCCCTTACTTCACCCCCGTCAAACTGGGCCTGCACACCCTGAAGAACCGCATCGTCCTGCCGCCCCTCACCCGCCAGCGCAGCACACAACCGGGCAATGTCGCCAACGCATTGATGGCCGAGTATTACCAGCAACGCGCCGGCGCCGGTCTGCTGGTTACCGAAGGCACGCAGATCGAGCCTCGCGGTCAGGGATACGCCTGGACTCCCGGCATTCACACCCCTGAGCAAATTGCCGGATGGCGCACAGTCACCGAAGCGGTGCATGCAAAGGGCGGCGTGATATTCGCCCAACTCTGGCACGTCGGACGTGTGTCCCACACCGCGCTGCAACCCGATGGGGCGGCCCCGGTTTCAGCGTCCGCCATCGCCACCGAGCGAGTCAGCGTGTTCATCGAAACTGCGCCGGGCGCCGGCGAACTGGTTACGCCATCCGCGCCGCGAGCGCTGAGCACCGATGAGGTCCAGGAACTGGTTCAGCTCTATATACAGGCGGCGCGCAATGCGATGGACGCCGGCTTCGACGGAATCGAACTGCACTGCGCCAACGGCTATCTGGTGAACCAGTTCATTTCTGCCCACAGCAATGCGCGCACCGATCAGTACGGTGGCTCGCTGCACAACCGCCTGCGCTTTCTGCGCGAAGTGGTGTCGGGTGTCGCCGAGTGCATCGGTAAAGAGAAAGTCGGCGTACGTTTCGCGCCGCTGTTCACCACCACCGATGAAGCGCGCACCTATCTGGGCATGGTCGAAGAGGACCCGCACACCACTTACATCGAAGCGATCAAAGTACTTGAGGATGTGGGCATCGCCTACCTGTCCATCGCCGAAGCGGACTGGGACGACGCGCCCGCGATGCCGCAAACCTTCCGCCGTGCGGTGCGCGATACCTTCAGTGGTGCGATCATCTACGCCGGGCGTTACAACGCTGAATCCGGTGCGCAGTTGCTTGAATCGGGACTGGCTGATCTGGTGGCTTTCGGCCGTCCGTTCATGGCCAACCCGGATCTGCCGGCGCGCATCGCCAATGACTGGCCGCTCAATCCACTGAATCCTGTGACGGTCTACGGCGGCAATGCCGAAGGCTATGTGGATTACCCGACCTACAGCGAATAATTCCGCGAATTCGCACAGCGCTCCCACTCACCGGGAGCGCTTCCTCTTCTCCCCCGCTATACCCGCAACCTCGCGCGCTGCGCTGCGAGGTTTTCGCATCTGCACAAAAAAGATTGCCGATTGATTGTCAGGTTTATTTTTTCAGCCTATCTTGAATAAAACCTATACAAAGCACTTCTTTACGTACAACTATTCCGCTACGGATTGGCCCCCACGCACAGCACTGCCGCGAGCACTCTGAATGAACCCACTACTAGCCAGCCATTACCGCGAAATCCTCGTCGGCGTCGGTGAGAATCCCGAGCGCGAAGGTCTGCTCGACACACCCCAACGTGCGGCCAAAGCGATGCAGTATCTGTGCAACGGCTATTCAATGAGTCTGGAAGATGTCACCAACGGTGCCCTGTTCGAATCGCAGAGCGATGAGATGGTGATCGTCAGTGACATCGAGCTCTATTCCTTGTGCGAGCACCACATGCTGCCTTTCATCGGCAAGGCACACGTGGCGTACATCCCCACCGGCAGGGTGCTGGGATTGTCGAAAGTAGCGCGCGTGGTGGACATGTTCGCCCGCCGTCTGCAGATCCAGGAAAACCTCACCCGGCAAATCGCCGAGGCGATCCAGCAGATCACCGATGCCGCCGGCGTGGCCGTGGTCATTGAAGCCAGGCACATGTGCATGATGATGCGCGGCGTCGAAAAGCAGAATTCGATCATGACCTCTTCGGTGATGCTCGGTGCCTTTCGCGACAGCTCCACGACGCGTCAGGAGTTCCTGCAATTGATCGGGCGGCGAAGTTGATTTCCGACCTTCGACAGGCGCGATAAACCTGTACACAGCAACCCCACTGTACAAGCACGATATTCCTATTTTCACCCCTATACCTGTGCACTCAGGGAGAACGGCAATGGCCCGACTTGTGCTCTTACTGGCTCTGGCACTCGGCGTTGCAAGCTGCGGCAGCGTGGATGTCAGCCACTATGCCGATCAGCAACCGGCGCTGGATCTGCAACGCTTTTTCAGCAAACCCGTGAAAGCCTGGGGGATGTTTCAGAAGCGCTCCGGGGAAGTGGTCAAGCGCTTTGAGGTCGACATCGTCAGCCATCGTGAAGGCGACAACCTGATTCTCGATGAGCGCTTCCTGTACAGCGACGGCACGCGCCAACGCCGCGTCTGGACCCTGACGCCCGAGGGCCAGGGACGCTGGAGTGGGCGTGCGGGTGATGTGGTGGGCGTCGCTACAGGTCAGGTCGCCGGTAATGCGCTGCACTGGCGTTATCGCCTGAATCTGCCAGTTGATGGCTCGACCTATGAAATGAGCATGGACGACTGGATGTACCAGATGGACGAGGACACGCTGATCAACCGCACCAGCATGTCCAAACTCGGGGTTGAAGTCGGCCAGGTGACCTTGTTCTTCCGTCGCCAGGGCGCGGGAGAAAATCAATGAACAGTGCTGAATTGATAGGCAAGGAGTGAAGCATGAATCTGCAAACCCTGACCGAACGTGCGGCCAACAGCGAAATTCGCGAGCTGGAGTTGCTGTCGCTTGAAGGTGGTTTTTATCTGGCCCGCGTCCGTCTGGATCACGGCCAGTTCACCTTGCTCGACGATGCAGCCAAACCGATGCATCTGCGTTCAATCACCCATCTGCGTGACTTGCTGCAGACCGTGCCGGCATTCCCCTGCGTGCTGGTGCAGCAATGCGTGCACGACGAAATGTGCGGGCGTGATAGCGGGCCCGTCGAAGAGCTGCGGATTCCGTTTTCGCTGGCCACATCGCTATGAAACGGATGCTGTGAATGAACCAGAACCGTCGGTTGTGCCTGGTACTGGGCGATCAGTTGTCCTTCGACTTGGCTTCCTTGCAGACGCTCGATAGCGAGCGCGACACTGTGCTGCTGGTCGAGGTCATGGAAGAAGCCAGCCATGTGCCGCACCACCCGCAAAAGATTGCCCTGATCTTCAGTGCCATGCGCCATTTCGCCCAGGCCCTGCGAGATCAGGGCGTTCGTGTCGAATACGTGACCCTGGATGATCCGCACAACAGCGGCTCGGTGCCGGGGGAATTACGCCGCTGGCAACAGCGGTTGCAGGTCGAAGAAGTGCACGTCACCGAATGCGGGGACTGGCGCCTGGAGCAATCGATCAGGGACTCTGGCTTGCCCATCCATTGGCACGCGGATACGCGTTTTCTGTGCAGTCGCGCCGAGTTCGCCGCCTGGGCCGCCGGCAAAAAGCAGTTGCGAATGGAGTTCTTCTATCGCGAGATGCGCCGCAAGAGTCGCTTGCTGCTCAATGGCGACGGCACGCCGGTGGGTGGTGCGTGGAATTTCGATGCGGAGAATCGCAAGGCCCTGCCCAAAGGCGTGAAAGCCCCCTACCCGATCCGTTTCGGCAACGACGTCATCACTGGCGAAGTGCTGGATCTGGTGAAGGCGCGCTTCAGTCAGCATTACGGTGCACTCGACGACTTCAACTACCCGGTCACCCACGCCGACGCGCAGGCGCTGTGGGAGTATTTTCTGGATTTTGGCCTGGCAGGATTCGGCGACTATCAGGACGCCATGGCCAGTGACGAACCGTTCCTGTTTCATGCGCGCATCAGTGCCGCGCTCAATATCGGCCTGCTGGATTTGCGGCAGTTGTGCAGTGACGTCGAGTCGGCCTATTGGGCCGGCAGGATTGCCCTGAATGCTGCCGAAGGCTTCATTCGGCAATTGATCGGCTGGCGGGAATATGTGCGCGGCGTGTACTGGCTGAAAATGCCGGACTACGCACTGGGCAACGCATTCGGCAACGACCGGCCACTGCCCGAGTTCTACTGGACCGGTGCGACGCAGATGAACTGCATGCGCCAGGCCATTGGCCAGAGTCTGCAGCACGCCTACGCGCACCACATTCAGCGGCTGATGGTCACCGGCAATTTTGCCCTGCTCGCCGGCATCGCGCCGAGCCAGATCTGTGAGTGGTACCTGGCGATCTATATGGACGCCTTCGACTGGGTCGAGCTGCCCAACACCTTGGGCATGGTCATGCATGCCGATGGCGGTTACCTCGGTTCCAAACCCTATTGCGCCAGTGGCCAATACATCAATCGCATGTCCGACTACTGCCGAAGCTGCGCCTACAAGGTCAGCGAAAGTACCGCGCACAATGCCTGCCCGTTCAATGCGTTGTACTGGCATTTTCTGATGCGCCACGGTGAACAACTGCGCGGCAATCAACGCATGGCGATGATGTACAAGAACCTCGACCGCATGCCGCCAGCCAGACAGGAGGCGCTGTGGCAACGCGGGCAGAACCTGTTGGCGCGCCTGGATAACGGCGAATCGATCTGAAATGAGCGCTCGCTTGCGCGGATGGTGAAACTTAAGCACAGCGCGCCCGGTCAACGGATGATCGGCGCTCAAGTCCCCTGCGAGCGCGACGTTCACTGCTCGCGTTGTGCCTACGCGCTCTATGAAGCCAGCCCCTGAACATTCAATAAAGCAGGTCACATGGATACCCTTGAACACCTTAGTCGCGAAGCGCTTGAGTCAGAGGTAAGGCGATTGCGCGCGGCGCTTCAGAGCACCCTGGTCGACACGCAGGACGTTGACCTCGATCGCGACATGGCGGCGCAACTGCAAGCCAGTCGGGATGCGCTCGCCCGCAGCGAGGCACGCTTCATCACCATTCTGGAAACCATCGAGTCGGCGTTCGCCATCGTCAAGGTCAAATTCGACGCCGAGGATAAACCCGTCGATTACTACTTCGTCGAAGCCAACCCGGCGTTCGAACACCAGTGCGGGGTCAACCTGCGCGGCAAATGGGTGACCGAGTTCGCGCCGAATCTGGAAAGCTTCTGGTTCGAAACCTACGGCCATGTGGCCAAAACCGGAGAGCCGGCGAACTTCGAAAATTACGCCAACACCTTCGAACGCTGGTTCGACGTGCGCGCGGTACGGGTCGGCGATCCGGCCGACCGGCAGATCGCGATCCTGTTCAACGACGTCACCCAGCGGCGCGACGCCGAGGAGCGTTTGCGTGCCAGTGAAGCGCTGGCGCGGGAGAACGTCGAGCGTGTGCAACTGGCGCTCGCCGCTGGTGCGATCATCGGCACCTGGCACTGGGACCTGCTCACCGATCGTTTTGCCGTGGACGAAGCGTTCGCCCGGGTGTTTGATCTCGACCCGGCGCTGGGCCGCGAAGGGCTGAGCCTCGAACAAGTCATGGTGACCGTGCATCCCGAAGACCAGGATGGACTGACCACCGCGATCAACGAAGCCATCGGCCGTGGTGGCGCCTACTCCCACCAGTACCGTGTGCGCCGCACAGACGGCAAATATCAGTGGATCGAGGCCAACGGCCGTGTTGAGTGTGCCGATGATGGAACGCCGCTGCGCTTTCCCGGCGTGCTGATCGATGTCGAGGAACGGCGCAATGTCGAAGCGGAGCGCGACCGCGCCATCGCCGCGTTGCGCGCGCTCAACGATACGCTGGAGCAGCGCGTGTCATCGCGCACTTCAGAGCTGATGCAAGCCGAAGAGAAACTGCGTCAGTCGCAGAAAATGGAAGCCGTCGGCCAACTGACCGGGGGCCTGGCGCATGACTTCAACAATTTGCTGGCCGGCATTTCCGGCGCGCTGGAGTTGATGGGCGCGCGGATCAGCCAGGGCCGGCTGAATGAGGTCGACAAATACATGGTAACCGCCCAGGGCGCGGTCAAGCGAGCCGCCGCCCTGACCCACCGTCTGCTGGCGTTTTCCAGACGCCAGACCCTCGATCCGCGGCCGACCGACGTCAACACGTTGATGACCGGCATGACCGAACTGATCCAGCGTACGGTCGGCCCCAGCATCGTTCTGGAAACCCGCGCCGCACCGGGGCTCTGGCCAACGCTGGTGGACGCCAGCCAATTGGAGAATGCCCTGCTCAACCTGTGCATCAACGCGCGCGATGCGATGCCCGATGGCGGGCGCATCACCATCGAAACGGCCAACCGTGCGCTGGACTGCGAGACGGCGCGCACGCTGGACATGCCCGAGGGCGAATACCTGTGCCTGTGCGTGACCGATACCGGCACCGGCATGACCGCCGATGTAATCGCCAAGGCCTTCGACCCGTTCTTCACCACCAAACCGCTGGGCCAGGGCACGGGGTTGGGGCTGTCGATGATCTACGGTTTCGCCAAGCAGTCCGGCGGCCAGGTGCGTGTGCATTCGCAGGTCGGCCAGGGCACAGAGATGTGCATTTACCTGCCGCGCTACCATGGCGAGCCCGTGCCGAATCAGGATCACAAGGACAACACGCCGGCAGCCTTGCCCAAGTCTGGCGAGACAATTCTGGTGGTGGACGACGAGCCTACGGTGCGTGCGCTGCTGACTGACGTGCTCGGCGATCTCGGCTACACCTTGATAGAGGCCGCTGACAGTGTGGTCGGGCTGAAGATGTTGCGCTCGGACATCCACATCGACTTGCTGATCACCGACGTCGGCTTGCCGGGCGGCATGAACGGTCGGCAACTGGCCGATGCCGGCCGGGAAATCCGCCAGAATCTGAAGACCCTGTTCATTACCGGGTACGCAGAAAACGCGGTGATTGGTGCCGGTCAATTGGGCCCGGACATGCAGGTGCTGACCAAGCCGTTTGCTGTCGACACGCTGGTGGCGCGGGTCAGCGACCTGATGGCGATGAAATCCGAATGAGCGACCGTTGCGGCGCTGTAATCCCAGAGAGAGTGGCTGCGGCCAAGGAGTGAAAAATGGTGACGTTTCTGATTTTTCTGATCGCGTGCGGCGCTGCGGCGACTACCGGGGTGATTTTCAAGCCCGGGCCATGGTACGAAGGGCTCAATAAACCCGGATTTACTCCACCCAATTGGGCGTTTCCGGTGGCCTGGACCATTATCTATCTATTGCTGGCCTGGGCCGGTTATCGCTTGAGCCTGATTCCTGGCAGTCAGACAGTGTTGGCGCTGTGGGCCGCGCAAATTGCCTTGAACACGTTGTGGACGCCGGTGTTCTTCGGCGCGCATCAGGTGGCCGCCGCCATGGTGATTCTGCTGCTGTTGTGGCTGGTGGTCGCGGTGATGGTGTTTATGGCGTTGCGCCTGGATTTGATCACCGGGTTGATCCTGTTTCCTTATCTGGCCTGGTTGTGTGTGGCGGCGGCGTTGAACTTCTCGATTCTGCGCAATAACCGTGGTTGATGACGGCAGCTGTCATAACTCGCATTTTTTCTGACAAAAAGGCGGTTTTTCAGGCATTCAAAATATCTTTCCAGGCCCTTGAAAGCGCAGGTCCCCGCTCAGGACGGGGATTTCGCAATGAACAACAGTTCATTACTGAATTAGTGATTTAACTAGGTAGTTACCTATCTATATAATGCACGCCTCATTTCAACGGGACATTCAACGTGAAGCAGAGTCAACGCCTCTCGGGCATATCAAAATTCATTCTGGTCGGGCTGGGGGTGATCATCGCCCTGCTCGGCCTGGCACTTGCGGCTGGCGGAGTGAAGCTGGTCAGCCTGGGAGGGTCGTGGTACTTCCTCGTGGGTGGTCTGGTGATGGCCGTTTCCGGTCTGCTGATCGCTCGCTTCAAGACGGCCGGCGCCTGGTTGTTCGCGGCGTTTCTGGTCGGGACAGCGATCTGGGCCGTGAGCGATGCCGGGCTGGTGTTCTGGCCGGTGTTCTCGCGTCTGTTCATGTTCAGCGCCGTGGGGCTGGCGGTGACGCTGGTCTACCCGCTGCTCAAACGTGCCAACGGTGGTGTTCCAGGTCGCGGTGCCTACGGCCTCGCGGCAGTGTTGGCAATCGCCCTGGCGGTGGCTGCCGGCAACATGTTCGTTGCGCACCCGACTGTCGCCGCGACCGGCACTGGCCCGGGCCTGACCCCGGTTGAGCCAGACAAGGCGCAAAAAGACTGGGCGCACTATGGCAACACCGAGGGCGGCAGCCGCTTTGCCGCGCTGGATCAGATCAACCGCAATAACGTCGACAAGCTGAAAGTGGCGTGGACCTACCACACCGGTGACGTCGCCGAAAGCGATGGCAACGGTGCCGAAGACCAGCTCACTCCGCTGCAGATCGGCAACAAAGTGTTCATCTGCACCCCGCACAACAACCTGATCGCGCTGGATGCCGACACCGGCAAAGAGCTGTGGAAGAACGCGATCAACGCTAAGTCGAAAGTCTGGCAGCGTTGCCGTGGCATGGCTTATTTCGATGCCACCAAGGCCATCGCTCAGCCAAGCAACTCGAGCATCATCGAAGCCAAACCGGCACCGGCCGCCAATTGCCAGCGCCGTCTGCTGACCAACACCATCGACGCCCGCCTGATCGCGGTCGATGCCGACACCGGCGAGTTCTGCCAGGGTTTCGGCAACAACGGTCAGGTTGACCTGAAGGCCGGTCTCGGTGATGTACCGGACAGCTACTACCAGCTCTCCTCCGCTCCGCTGATGGCCGGCACCACTGTGGTGGTCGGTGGTCGTGTAGCCGACAACGTACAGACCGACATGCCGGGCGGCGTGATCCGTGGTTTCGACGTGATCACCGGCGCCATGCGTTGGGCCTTCGACCCGGGCAATCCGCAGGACAAACAGGCACCGGCCGACGGCAGCACGTATGTACGCAGCACGCCGAACAGCTGGGCGCCGATGTCCTACGATCCGGCAACCAACACCGTGTTCCTGCCAATGGGCAGCTCGTCCACCGACATCTATGGTGTCGAGCGCAGCAAACTCGATCACACCTACGGCGCCTCGATCCTCGCGCTGGACGCTACCACCGGTGATGAACGCTGGGTATTCCAGACCGTGCACAACGATCTCTGGGACTTCGACCTGCCGATGCAGCCGAGCCTGATCGACTTCACCAAGGACGGCAAAAGCGTTCCGGCGCTGGTCATCGGCACCAAGGCCGGGCAGATCTACGTGCTCGATCGTGCCACCGGCAAACCGTTGACCGAGGTTAAAGAAGTCCCGGTCAAAGCCGCGAACATCCCGAACGAACCGTACTCGCCAACCCAGCCGAAATCGGTGGGCATGCCGCAGATCGGTGCGCAGCATCTGACTGAATCGGACATGTGGGGCGCCACCCCGTACGACCAGTTGCTGTGCCGGATCGATTTCAAATCGATGCGTTACGACGGCCTGTACACCGCGCCGGGTACTGATAAATCGCTGAGCTTCCCGGGTTCGCTGGGCGGCATGAACTGGGGCAGCATCTCCACTGACCCGGTGCACGGCTTCATCTTCGTCAACGACATGCGCCTGGGTCTGTGGATTCAGATGATCCCGTCGCAGAACAAGGCTCAAGCCTCCTCCGGTGGCGAAGCGTTGAACACCGGCATGGGCGCGGTACCGCTCAAAGGAACGCCTTACGCGGTCAACAAAAACCGCTTCCTGTCGGTGGCCGGCATTCCTTGCCAGGCACCGCCGTTCGGCACCCTGACCGCGATCGACATGAAAACCCAGAAAGTTGCCTGGCAGGTTCCGGTCGGTACCGTTGAAGACACCGGTCCGCTGGGCATCCGCATGCACCTGCCGATCAAGATCGGTCTGCCGACCCTCGGCGGCACCCTGTCGACCCAAGGTGGCCTGATCTTCATCGCCGGTACCCAGGACTTCTACCTGCGCGCCTTCAACAGCGGCAACGGTGAAGAGGTGTGGAAAGCGCGCCTGCCGGTTGGCAGTCAGGGCGGCCCGATGACCTACGTTTCGCCGAAGACCGGCAAGCAGTACATCGTCATCACCGCCGGTGGTGCTCGTCAGTCGACCGATCGCGGCGACTACGTGATGGCTTACGCCTTGCCGTAAACCGCAGCGCCCGTGCTGAACACGGGCGCTTTCTTTTTGCGCGCGGCACCTGAGGGTGCCGCGCCGCTTTCCGATATCGCTACAGCTTTGAGCAGGAAGATCTCCATGTTTGGTTTTACTCGTAACGGCTGGGTCAACGGCGTGCTGTTGGGCCTGACCTGCACCACCCTGCCCGCCTTCGCCGATACCGATTCGAACCTGTTGACCCGCAACACCCTGACCGGTGACTGGGGTGGCCTGCGCCACCAGATGGACGAAGACGGGATCAAGTTCACCGGCGATTACACCGGCGAAATGGCTTACAACGCCGACGGCGGCCTGCACCGCTCCGGTCGTTATTCGCAGAACATCAAGCTCGGCGCGCAGTTCGACCTGAGCAAGTTGTATGGCGTAGAGAACGCCGGCAAGGTTCAGCTGACCATCAACGACCGCCGCGGCAACAGCGCCTCCGAAGATCTGGTTGGCAACCGTCTGCCGATCCAGGAAAACTACGGCGGCCTCTACACCCGCCTGACCGAACTGAGCTATGAGCGCAGTCTGTTCACCCCGGCGCTTAACGTGAAGCTGGGCTACATGGCCATGGGCAACGACCTCGGCGGCCTCGACAGCGGCATTCTGTGCAACTTCATGAACGCCGGTTTCTGCGGCCATCCGCTGAACATGTCCGGCGGCAGCGGCTGGACCAACTACCCGAACGCACACCTGGGCGTGCGGGTGAAATACGACTTGTCGCCGTCCTGGCAACTGCGCGTAGCGGCGTTCAACGTCGATCCGGAAAGCAACGGCAACTCCAGCCGCGCCTGGCATCTGGGCCCGAAACACACCACCGGCACCGTGGTGCCGATCGAACTGGTTTACAAGCACGCGGGCCAATTGCCTGGCGAATACAAGCTCGGTTACTACTACGACAGCTCCGACGTGAAACGCATCGGCAGCGACAAGGAAGTCTCCGGCCGTGGCGGTCACTACCTGCTGATCGATCAGGCCGTATGGAGTTCGCCAACGTCCGAGGGCCGCAGCCTGCATGCGTTCGGCCAATACTCGGCGGCCAGCGAAGCGGCTTCGCCATTCAGCAAGTGGTACGGCACCGGTCTGGTGCTGTACAAACCGTTCGAAGGTCGCCCGCGTGACACCGTCGCTCTGGGCTATGGCCGCGCCGTGCCTAACCCGCGCAGCCGCGACGTACAGCAGGACGCCGCCATGGCCAATGGCACGCAGTTCCCGAACCTGGACAGTGGCGAGCAGTTGATCGAACTCGGCTACGGCTACCAGGCCACGCCTTGGTTGACACTGCGTCCGAACATGCAATACATCATCGAACCGGGCGCGTTTTCCGGGCAGGACATCGACAATGCATTGGTGTTTGGCTTGCAGGTGAAAGCCTCGCTCTGACTTCTGGCAGAACTGCAGGCAATAAAAAACCCGGCGTAATGACCGGGTTTTTTATTGCCTGAAAATTGTCGTAACCAAGAAGCTCACTCGACACCGAACCTTTACCCCCGAACCAGCGTCGGAGCTAGGGCGTTAACGCTTACCGCTCGCCACGAGGTTTCCGTTTGAAAGCAGCCATCGTCAAAAAATACCGTTTGATCATCAAGACCATGGGCTACGTGGGCTGGTCGCTGTTCTGGTTGTTGCTCTGGGACATCGCCGTCACCGTCGACTTCATGTTGTTCCTGAACGCCAAGATCAACCTGCCGCTGATGCCGCTGACGCTGCTCGGTTCAGCGCTGGTGGTGCTGATCAGTTTCCGCAACAGCAGCGCCTACAACCGTTGGTGGGAGGCGCGCACGCTGTGGGGCATGATGATCAACAGCTCGCGCAGCTTCGCCCGGCAGGTGCTGACGCTGCTGGATGATCCCGACAACGAAGTGAACCCGGTGAAGGCGACGCTGTTGCGCCGCCATGTGGCGTACGTCAATTGCCTCGCGGCGCATCTGCAGGGTCAGCCTTGCCCGGAGGAAGTCCGCGCGTTCATCCCGGCGGATGAGTTCGCCCGCAGCGGCACCACCAACAACTTTGCCAACGACATCCTCACCGGTTCCGCGGCGTTGCTGGCCAGGGAATACAAGGCCGGGCGCCTGGACAGCATTCGGCTGGCACGGCTGGAATCGACGATGGTCGATCTGTCCAACAGCCAGGGCGGGATGGAACGGATCGCCAATACTCCGCTGCCCTACCCCTACGTGTATTTCCCGCGCCTGTTTATCTCGCTGTTCTGCCTGATTGTGCCGGTGGGGCTGGTGGAATCGCTGGGTTGGTTCACCCCGCTGGCCTCGACGGTGGTGGGCTTCATGCTGCTGGCCATCGAACGCATCGGCACCGACCTGCAAAGCCCGTTTCGCCATAGCGAGCACCAGATCCAGATGGAAGCCCTGTGCGAAACCATCGAGAAAAACCTGCAGTCGATGCAGCGTGATTCGTTGGGGGATGTGCACAGGGTTGAAGAAACGGCTTGAGGAACGATCTGAGCTACGCCAGGGCGTGAAGCCCTGGCGAGTCACAGGTATTACTTCTTCTTTTTCGCCGGCTTGTCAGCCTTCTTTGCATCCTTGGCCTTTTCCGGCTTGCTATCGGCTTTTTTCGCCGACTTTTTAGGTTCGGCGTCTTTCTTCTTGTCTTTCTTGTCGGAGGACTTGGAAAGCGCCGAAGCTGCCGCTGATTTCTTTTCCGGCGAAGACTTTTTGTCTTTCAAGTCCTTGCTGGCTTTCGAAGCGTCGTCTTTTTTGCTTTTCTTCTCGTCTTTAGCCACGTTGACCACCTCTCGGAATGTGCCGGTATTGGCACCGGGCCTGTGCGAATGAACACAAGCTGATCGTTAGGCGTGGGCGTTCGGACGGGGTTCAGATTATTTAGAGTTGGAGAGCGTTTAACCAAGAGGCCAGCAATTTTTGAAGTGGATTTCAATCAGGCCGGCAAATAGCCCATGGAGGCGCAGGGGTAAACTTTGACTCGATCCACTGTTTGAAAGCTATTACCACGGCGCTCGGAAACTTGGCTGACGGCCTGACCAGGTAAACCCCACCAGCGGTGTCGAGTTGCCAGTCCGGAAGAACGTGAAGCAATTTTCCTGCAGCAATGTCATGGCGCATCAGCCATTCGCCTGCGCCGAGTATCCCTGAATCAGCGCAAGCGGCGGCAAGTAACGATTCGCTGTCGTTGGCCGTGAGGTTTCCTTTTGGCGCGACTGTTTGCAACTCGCTGCCGCGAAAAAGCCTCCATTGCGGAAAAGACGCAAGGCCACTAAAGCGAAGGCAATTGTGCTTGATCAGGTCGTGTGGATGGTCGGGCATGCCATGCTTTTCTATGTAAGCGGGCGAAGCGCCGAGGATCCGGCGGTGGTCACTTAACCGTTTGGCGATCAGTCGGTTGTCTTCCAGTTCTCCGATTCGGATCGCAGCGTCGAATCCTTCGTCAATGATGTCCACCAGGCGTTCGCTATAGTCTGCGAGGATCGAAACGTGCGGATGTTCCTTGAGAAACTCCGGCAACATCGGACCAAGCCAGCGCCGTCCCATGGCTGCCGGCAGTGCAAGCCGCAACGTTCCTCGAACTTCGCTGGCACCTTGCGTCGCCTGCTGTTGCGCTTCATTCATCAGGTTGATGGCCGAGCGCAGATGCTGCTCAAGCTTGGCACCTACTGGCGTAATTCGAACCTGACGGGTTGAACGCTCGACGAGACGCACACCGAGGCGCTTTTCCATGGCGGCCAGTCGTTTCGATACGACGGTTGGGTGTCGCTGCAGGAGCCGACCTGCAGCGACAAACGAGCCTTGGGAGGCAACGGCCAGAAACGCAGCGATTTCGTCACTGTGCTGACTATTCAGAACATCAAGATTCATGGTTTTAGAATGATCGCCCCCGATGACTGCCCTGACTCCAATGCCGTATGCGCCTGCGATGCATCTTTCAGAGCGTAGCTGGCCCAAATCCTGGGCTTGATAATACCTGCGCCTATGGCGGCCAGCACATCCTGCGCCCGTTCCTGGTACTCACAGGCACTGGCGGTGTGTGCTGCCAGTGAAGGACGTGTGAGGAACAGCGAGCCTTTAGCATTGAGCGTCGACAGTTCTACAGCCGAGGGCGCACCTGACGAGGCCCCGAACGAAACCATCAGCCCGCGTGGCCGGAGACTATCCAAAGACGCCTGGAAAGACGCACGGCCAATAGGGTCGTAGACCACGTCAACCTTTCTGCCCTGGGTAAGACGGCTGACCTCAGACGCCAGGTTGTCGGCATTGAATACCAACACCTCATCACAACCGGATCTCAGCGCTTTTTCGACGCTGGCCAGTTTTGAAACCACACCAATCACTGTCGCCCCCAAGTGCTTGGCCCATGGCACCATGATTTCCCCCAATCCTCCAGCCACGCCATAGATGAGAACTGTGGTGCCCTGTGCCACTGGATAGGTGGTTTTTAACAGGTACTGCGCAGTGATGCCTTTGAACATGACAGCTGCGGCATCATCGAACGACAAGGCGTCGGGTATCTTCACCAGTCGCTCGGCTGGATAAAGTCGGGCCGAAGCATATGAGCCAATGGGCCCAGTAGCATAAGCGACCCTATCACCAACGTGCACATTGCTGACGCCCTCACCCACGGTGACGACTCGCCCGGCCCCCTCCAATCCGAGTCCGGATGGCAGCGCAACAGGCACCGCACCCTTGCGTTGAGTCACATCGAGGAAGTTGACCCCGATGGCGTCCTGTTCAATCCAGACCTCACCTGGCCCGGGCAATTGTTCGCTCAACGTTTCCAGACTCAACACATCAGGCGCGCCGAACTGATTAAAGCGGATAGCGGATACCATGGTCGTTTCCTCTAAGGTCAGAAGTCTTCCAAACAGATGCCGCTAGTGTGAGAACTGACTTACCGACGAACAAGACGGGCTGACTGCAAGACATTAATGCATGATTTGCAGCAATAACATCATGGAATGGAGCGCTGCATCAGTTGCGGCGCTGTAAATACCAACGGTTCAAAACTGTCAATAGCACAGTTGTGCGACTGTTCCGCAGATAGCGCAGTGATAGGCTTTTCTGGCGTCACATTACGCGAATGCCCGATCTGTTCAGAAGGCAGGTCGGGGCCAATGTTTAAGCCCGCTGTCAGCTAACTGAAAGGATTCGAACATGAAAAAGTCCATGACTACCCTGGCCATCGCCGCGACACTCGCTCTCGCCGCAACGGTCACAAACGCTGCCGTTCATCCAACGACCATCAGTGCTCCACAGACGGTCAAGCAGGCGACCGCCTCGATTGACACGCCTTTCGCAACCCAGCGAAAAGCCGGAGAAATCCAGACGGCCAGCCTGGCCAGAAGCTGCTCTGATGAGCGCTATTCCTGGTGGGAATTCAGTGGCTGGGAAATAATCGCCTGCCTCGGAAGCGGTCAGTGGTAATTATTCAAACGAGTCTGGTGCGTGACTTATGTGCTGAGCACGCACCAGCGCCTGTTGTAGCCAAACGACAGTCCTTACTCTCGGCGATTGAGCCAATGCCGCAACCGCGACTCCGCCCTGCCCCACGCTCCCTCCGCTCTGATACCCCCGCATGCACCCCCGGCTTGGGGTAATCTTCAAAACATAAAGGTAGGTATGACCGGAATGAACGACAGCCGGAAATTCCAGCGGCTGCTGATCAGGTCATCCGGATGAATCGCCGAGTACTGAATTTCCCCGGAGATCCTCACCGGCAACTTGCCGAAATTGAAGATTCGCCCAGCGCCGATCCCGATGGGAAACGTGACTTTGTTGCCGCCCTCGGCCTTCCAGTTGACCGTGACGTTGGGGGTCATGCCGATGCGCCACTGTTCCGGCCCTGGAATCGCCCGCTGAATGAAATACTGCACATTGGTCAGGCTGACGTCCTTGCGCTTGCTATCACCGCCAACCGACCACCAGTGCTGCGGGAACACGCCAAGGGTCCAGTCCGGGCCGAGGTACGCGGCGACGAACGCCGGGCCCAGCGAGTATTTGCCCGTACCGAGCACGTCTTCTTCGGCAGTCGGAAACATCGCGGTCGGGCCGAAGCCCCAGACCATCTTGCCACCCCCGGCAAAGCGGATCGGCTCCTTGGGCGAAAACACACCAACGTAGGCCAGGTCGCCGAAACCGCTGGTACGGTCGAACGGGTCCTGCACGACCGAGGTGAAGTCACCGCGATCGTGCAGAATCTCGTTGGGGCCCATGCCAATCAGGTTACCGGCCTTGCGGTTGACCGGGGCGCTGACGTAGCTGATCGGCAGGCGATTGATCAGGTTCCAGTCTTCACCAAGAGAGATCGGAAAAGTCGGCATGAAACTGTATTTGCCGAGCATCCGTGTGCCGTTGCTGTGCGGACCTTTGAGCGCGGTGTAATCGTACTGGTTGAACAGCAGGACAAGGTTGCCCACCGGGTTGTCCATCAGTCTGGATATCTGTTCGGTGGACGGTTCGCAGCCGGCCTTGACCACTTCTTTCAGGTCAATGTCGAAGTCCTGTTGTAGCTGGTGGCATTTTTCCGGATCGACCTTGGCCCCTGCAACTGACGGGGAACCCAGTTTCGGCAGAGGGCTGGCGGCACAAGCCAAGCCACTGAGCACCGCCCCGCAGAGTGTCAGACTTAATCGCATCCTTATCGATTGCATCGATTTGCCCTCCATTTCACCAGGCGTACTGAAGGCGCAGGGTCCAAGTGTTCACGTCCGGAGTGCTTCTATTGTTTGATCAGATCACTTGGCTTCCAGCTCTGGTCAAAAAACGCCTGCTTCGGCCCATACAACCGCACGATCACCAGGAAGCCTTTCTCCGGTACGGTCTTGATCCAGTTCTTGCCCTCGCCCGGCGATGTCGGGCCGAAGTAGATGTCGGTGGAGCCGTCGCTGTTCTGCGCCGGTTTATCCATTTGATTGAGGGACGGGAACGGCTGGCCGTTGTCCAGGCCCGATGCCGTGAGGTTGTCGTAGGCGGTGACCGACCAGAACAATGCCGCCGGGACATTGGCCGGGAGGTTGAGCTTGTAGGTCTGGGCGCCGTCGAGGAACTTGCCCTCGGCGTCTCGGGTAGTCGCGGGATACTTGGCACCGGCGCCGACCATGTTCATGACCATGCCCGGGCTGTCGGAATAGGCCGAGGTGAAGAACGCCACGCGCTGCTCAAGATTGGTGAAGCTGCCGCTGGACTGGAACTCGGTGTTCTCCCCGGCGAAAGTGTTCACGTACTGGCGATCCTTGTAGTACAGACCGCCCGGCTCTTTGTACAACAAGTGGCTGGTCACCACCTTGCTCATCTTGAACGCGGTGCGCGCCGCTTCATCCAGCAGCTTGCGCCGCTCGGCATCCGGGGCGAAGGGCTTGCCCTTCTCGATGCCCAAAGTGTGCAGGAACCCGCGCATGTCCATGTCCGCCGGATCGACGGCTTCGGCGTCGATGAAACGCGAGAGCATGCCGAAGTAGCGACCGTCTTCGGGGAACAGCATGTTGATCGGTGCGCCGGTGGCGTCGGGGAATTGCATCGGCAGCGCCGAATCCTTCTTGCCCAGCGGATAGATCTTCGTGCGCTCGACTTCGGCTACCGGCACGCTGAGGTCTTTCGGGTCCTTGAAAAAGGTGCGCCAGAACAGGAACACGTTGTTGGTGCGCGAGCGATAGACGAATCCCTCGGTCGGCTCCGGCCCTTTGTAATCAGGCGGGAGCAGCACATAGGTGCCGCCCTTGCCCTTGTCGGGACCCGCCAGGCCAACGTCACCGCGCCAGGTTCTGCCGTCGATGGTCGGCCCGACAATCGGGCGCTGGAAGAAGTCATCGAACATGCCCTGCACGCCGGGCGGTGCTTCGACCACCAGCGGGCCGTACTTCGCCAGATCCAGATAGCTCATGGCGTAGACAAGGTCGGAATTTGGTGTGGTTACCAGAGTCTTGGCGTTGATGCGTTTTTTCCAGGTCGGCAGGATGTTGTAGCCCGCGCCGAACTGCTTCTCCGACGCTTCCTTCATCGACCAGATATTGATCGCCGGCAGAGCCCACAGATACGACTGCACGGCGCGCTGGAACACCAATTCGTCAATGAGGCTGCGTGCGGTCGCTTCGGTCGGGAAGCCTTTTTCAAAAGGCTGATTGGCCAGTTCTTCATAACGCGTCGCGGCATCGGCGAGGCCGCTTAGGGAGAGGCTTACGGCCAAGGCCATCAGTGAGGTGCGCAAACGGTTCATGGGCTGTCCTTATGAACGCAGTTGGAAATCGGTTCAGTTGACCTTGACCACCGCCGGTGGCGTCCACTGGCCATTCATCGCGGCCGCTTCCGGCCAGTAGGCGCGAACATAGAGCGAGAAGTCCGCGCCCTTCGGCGCCGGGAGCCAGTTGCTTTCCTTGTCGGCGCCCGGCGAATCGCTCTGCACGTAGAGCGTCAGCGAGCCATCGGCGTTGGTCTTGAGCGACTTGTTCTTGGTGCCGAGGGAATAGCGGCCCAACGAGTTTTCGGCGAAGAAATGCTGCTGGTTGTACAGCGTCAGCGACCAGAAACCCTTGACCGGCGGCAGCGCGCCTTTGGGGAAGGTCACGCTGTAGCGCTGGGCGCCGTTGAGTCGGACGCCGGACTCGTCCAGATCCTGATAGAAGTACTTGGTCTCGATCTGTTTGTTGACGAAGATGTTTGACCGGGCAACCGCCGTGCGCAGGAAGTAATCAGTGCCAAACGCTGCGCCGTTATCGATGGTGCTCCAGTGATTGGGCAATTGCTTCCCGTAGTTGCGGAACTGCAACAGCGGCTTGACCACGTCTGCATCAGACTTTTGCGCCTCGTCGATCATGGCTTTTTTCAGCTCGGGATCGCGCTGGGCGATTTGTGCCAGCACCGCCAATTGCGCATAGCGCGCCTCTTCTCCCGGCAGCGGTTTGGCGTCCTTGAGAATCGCCGGCAACTCATCGAAGAACTTTTCCGGGAGCACCCAGCGCGTTTCCTCGTCACCCGACGCCTCGGCAGGGAATTTCGGCGACTGGCTCCAGTCACGCTGCTTGAGTTTGCCGTCGTATTTGGACAGCGGGTACATGTCGATGCCCGACAAATAGTGCTGGATGGCCTTGCGATCTTCGGCCGTATCGTCCTGGAACACCCGCGGAATCACGAAACCGGTATTGGTCTTTGCACGAAAGACCTGGGTGATGCCCTCAGGCACCTTGCCGTTCCAGTCCGGCCCCACCAACAGATAGAAGCCCGGCTTGGTGGCGTACATTTTTCCTAGCTCGGCGAAGCTGTCGGAGCGCAGGTCCACCACCTGATAAACCCAAAACCGGTCGCCAAAGTCCGGGACCTGCAAAACCACCGGTTCGATATCCAGCGCAATGCTGCCCGCACCGTAGACCACATCCTGGTTCGGACAAGCCACCAGGCGTTCCCCCGGTGAAATGTAGTCGGTGAGCATCGACAGATGGTTGATCGGCGCCACGGGCACGATGCCCCCCATCAACCCGGCCTGCGGCAGATCCTTGAACTTCAGGCGGCGATTATAAATATTAGCCATCGGCCAACCCCAGAAATACGCCTCCCGCGCCATCATCCGTACGTAGGTTTCGGTCACCTTCACATCGGCTTCGGGGCCGGATACCTGCACTACGGGCGAGGTCTGTGCCTGCACGGCAACTGCGCCGAGCAATAGCGCGGTAGCGAGCAGGCCGCTGGCGAATAAAGGTGTTTTGTTCATACGGAAGGCATCCTTGCTTGGGACGGTTTCTCGGTGAATCAATCTTCTGGTGGAAGATTGTTCGTTAGAAAAACCTAGCAGAGGAAATGAGATCGGCCAGAAAAGGTATGAAAAATTAAGATCCTATTTCCATTTCTGATAACTGCTCCTCAGCTCTTGGCCGACATTCCAATGTTGAGGGCAAGAAATCTGATAAGGATCGCGACGGAAGAAAGGCATCACAGTGCTCGTGCAGCTGTAATGGCCCAGAGCAAGCGTTTTTTGACCAGCGCTGGAGGACGCATGATTTGATTCGATCAATAGAGATGAAGTGTGTTGCCCCCTTATCCAAGGGGCAACGTACAAGCGTTGGTGAGTATTGTTAAGCCACCATCTTGCTTCTTTACCCGAGTGCGCTGGCAAACGCCTGGGGCGTCGGGCTCTCCTCCCATTGTGCAACGCCTTGCGGCAGAACCAGCCAGGGTTGTTTGCGTCGCGTCCAGATATGCGCCACCGGCGTGAAGCGCTCCGAACCTTCCAACACGCCGCCCCGCACCACACGCATGCCGGGCGCGGCGCTGGTCTCGTTGAACAGTCGGGTATGGCACTCGCCGCAGGCATGTTGCGTGGAGGTATGCCCTTGGTGCTCGTGTACAAAGGTCGCCGTTTCGCCCGTCACCTGCACTGCCGAAGCCGCGCATAGCATGTGCAGGCCGAATGCACTGCCGCTCCAACGCTGGCAGTTCAGACAATGACAGGCATACAGCGGTGGCAGTTGCTGCGCCTCGATTTCGATGCTGACGCGCCCACACAGACATTGACCGGTGAATCTCATGCGTTGACTCCTTACAATGACGCCCGGATAAGTTCGGCGCGCATGATCCCTTTTCACACGCCCGAGCAGAAGAGCAAAAAAGGAGCAGCTGTTGGTCAAGAATGTATGAGCGGTCTTGAATGGGAGAGCCAGCAGGTGTTCCTTGCGGTGCTGCGTTCCGGCAGCCTGAGCGGTGCTTCGAAGTTGTTGGGGATTGCGCAGGCCACGGCCCGCCGACGCCTCGATCATCTTGAGCAGACACTCGGCTTGAGCCTGTTCACCCGCACGCCCTCAGGCCTGACGCCTACGAGTGGGGCGCAGCGCCTCATCGATCATGTCGAGGCCATGGATCTCGCCGCGCAAGCCTTCAACCGGGCGGCCAGCGCTGAAACGTCGGTGGACCACGGCACGGTGCGGCTGACCTGTGGCGAGTTGCTGGGAGTGGAGGTATTGCCCGCTTTACTGCGGAACTTCCATTACGACCATCCTGGACTGAAGCTCGAACTGAGCATCGGCGACGCACTGGAAAACATCGCCAGGCTGCAATCGGATATAGCCGTACGCCTGATGCGTCCGATGGAGGCCGATATCGTGGTGCGGCGGGTCGGCAGCTTGCGGATCGGCGTCCATGCCAGTGCCGAGTGCCTGGAGCGTTATGGTGAGCCCGTCAGCCTGACGTCGCTGCGCCAGCGGCCGTTGATCGGGCCAGACCGTCGCTCAGCTGACTTGCGTCGCTTGGTCGAAGCCGGGCTGTGTGAAGCCGATCAGCATTTCGCGATTGCCACGGATCACCACCTTGCGCAACTGGCTGCATTGAAAGCGGGATTGGGCTTCGGTCTTTGCCCGATACCTATCGCCAGAAATCATGGGCTGATTCACGTATTGCCAGACAGCTTCGGCTTCGAGGTCGAAGTGTGGATCGCGATGCACAGTGACTTGCGCAAAATCAAACGGATCGCCAAGGCGTTCGAAGTGGTGGGTGAGGAACTGCATCATTATCTGCGCTCGAACGCCCCCTGAGGGAAGTGATCCATGCCAGCACCAGTCCCTGCCCGCCATACCGGGATAATCGCGATTTATTGGTCTCGCTCTGAATCAACCGGCGCGAACGCTTTGGCAGCGGCCACGGTATCCAGAGATTCGCGCAGCAGCTGAATCCTGCCGTCTTTGGCCACCAGGCGGCCGGCGTACATTTGCTGGTAGATGCGCCCAGTGGCAGGCACCAAGGCCTCTACGCTGTATTCGGCAAACGCCTGGTCGGGTGTGTCGATCAGAAAGTGAACGTTGCGAAATTTGAAGTCCGGCACTTTACCGAGCAATGAGCCGATGAAACTCTCAATGGCGGCGGGGCCTTGCACACGGTGGGGAATGCCCAGCGACTCCAGGTAGGGCAACTCCAGCACGCCATCCTCCGCGAAAAGTGCTGCCGCCAGGTGCGGCGTCTGGATGGCATCCAGGTAGTTTTGAAGTAATTCCACGGCATTTTTCATGACGACTTTCTCCGAAACGCATAAGGGATGGGCACGCTGCAGGTGCTGACCTGATCACGTTAGGAGATCCCTTTGATTTCAAAAATAGACGTTAATGAAAATCATCGTTTCATAATTGAAAGCCAACGCCTCATGACGGCCATCGCCATTCAGGCTGGCTTAGATGCTCGGCAAAGAAGTCCGACAGCGCTTTGATTTTTACCGGCCGGGTACGTGCCGAAGGGGTGACGAAATACAAACCGCCACGGGCCATGCTCCATTCCGGTAGCACCACGACCAAGCGTCCGTCTTTCAAGTATTCGCTGGCGATAAATTCCGGCAGTTCGGCGATGGCCTGGCCCTCAAGCAACACCGGCAATAACGCATCCGAGTTGGTCACTCTTAATGGACCGCTGGGCACCACGTCTTCTTCGCTGCCGTCTTGATGAGTGAATCGCCACACCTGGCTGCGGGCCCGGTAGGCATAACTCAGGCACGTGCGGGACGCGAGTTCGCGGGGATGGACAAGGTTTCCATGAGCTTGCAGATAAGCCGGTGAGGCGACCAGGTATTGAGTGACGGCACACAGGCGCCGTGCAACCAGCGAGGAATCCGGTAATACGGCGATGCGTAACGCCGCATCAAAGCCCTCGGCGATCAGGTCAACCGAGGCATCCGAAAGGTGCAGGTCAATCGACAGCTCGGGATACTGGCGCAGCAACTGCGGCATCAGTGGTGCCACCCAACGCAAGCCAAACGACATGGGGATCGCCAAGCGTACTTGGCCGCGGGGCTGGACCGATAAATCCTGAGCCTCGCTTTCCACCTCTTCAGCCTGCCGATAAATCTCACCCGCCTTGGCCGCCATGCTCGCGCCGAATTCGGTGAGTGCCAGTTGCCGCGAGGTGCGGTTGAACAAGCGCCCGCCCAGACGCTCCTCCAACCGTGCGACAGCTCGCGATACCGTCGGCACCGACACACTCATGACCCGTGCCGCGCCAGCGAACGAGCCCTCTTCGGCTACCTTGGCAAACATCGCCAACCCTTCAAAATCCGGAAGTCTGCTCATTTCATTTCTGCAACGATAGGTTTCAGACAATTCTATTTTGAAAGTATTTTCCCGTCGATAAGCTTCTCCCACACCGCAACTCACTCAATCGAAATACGGGAGAAACACCATGACTGACAAACTCGAAGGCAAAATTGCATTGGTTACCGGCGGCACCTCAGGCATCGGTCTGGCCACTGCCAAACGCTTCGCTCAGGAAGGCGCTCACGTCTATATCACGGGCCGTCGTCAAGCCGAACTGGACGCCGCTGTCGCCGCGGTTGGCAACGCCACCGGCGTTCAGGTGGATTCCGCCAACCTTGATCAGTTGGACGCGTTGTATCGCCAGATTGGCGCAACCCACGGCCGAATCGATGTGCTGTTCGCCAATGCGGGTGGCGGATCGATGCTGCCACTGGGTGAAATCACTGAACAGCAGTACGACGACACCTTCAATCGCAACGTAAAAGGCGTGCTGTTCACTGTGCAAAAGGCACTGCCACTGCTGGCCCAAAAAGCCTCGGTGATTCTCACCGGCTCTACGGCGGGCAGCTCGGGCACCGCCGCATTCAGTGTTTACGCCGCGTCCAAAGCCGCCGTGCGTTCATTTGCCCGCAACTGGATTCTGGACTTGAAAGACCGCCAGGTGCGCATCAACACCATCAGCCCCGGCGCCACCCGCACGCCTGGCCTGGTTGAATTGGCCGGCCCCGATGCCGCTCAGCAGCAGGGCTTGCTCGACTATATGGCCTCGCTGATCCCCATGGGGCGTGTCGGTGAAGCTGACGAAATTGCCAGCGCCGCGTTGTTCCTGGCCTCCGATGACGCCAGTTTCGTTAACGGTATCGAGCTGTTTGTTGACGGTGGCCAGGCGCAAATCTGAGCAGCCAGCGGGCGATTGTCGCGGTCGCCCGCCACCCCACGCCTGAGTGTGTGCATTACCAACCCGGACGGCGTTCGCTGGTGCTATTGTCAGGCGCAGATTGAGCGGGTGTCACTGCCGCACAATCTTTTTACAGGGTTCTGCCAACGGCTTGCTCGTAGCAGGAAAGGAAATGCCGCCACTGCGACTCATCCCAGAAGGAATGCCGTCTGAGCTGCGGAATATCGTGACGCGCCGCGCCCATTGCCGTAGCACGACCGCGAGATTTCTCCAGGTCAAGCAGCGCCAGTTCGAAATCGAAGTCTGTGTCGGTAATCGACGCCTTGATAAAGATGTGTTTGGAGCGCATGCAACCGTGCTGCCATTTGCCCGAGTGCATCCGCGCCAGCATTTGCGCCAAACGTTCAAGGAGTCGCAGATGTTGCTCTGTGGTCAACAGGCTTGCAGCGCCCTGGCTATACCAGGTATCCAGATCGATGAAGCCGCCCAGGTCTTTGGTAACCAAGACACCCTGCCATACGCCGTCGACTTTTCTCGCGCCATAAAATACCGGTCTTGGCGCATTCACGCCCAGCTCTTCGAGTCTTGAAAGGGCAACGCCTTCACGCAGTGCGGTGGGTCGGCCAGTGGGGTAACGGAGACTGCGGAACAAATGGCCGGTCTGGCGCTTTACAAAAAACGTCTTGTCACCTTGAACAATCAGCTGGACACCGCTGGTGCCGCTGCGGCGCACATTCGGCGGTTCCACCCACGACCCGCAAGTACCCCACCAGAAATCAAATTCATCGCCTGCCCTGCCCATTGTGCGCTCCATTTATTGTAGAAATCGTTTCGTGCGACGTTTGCATGAGGGTCGCAACAGCAGCTCAGTCTGTTGGTGGACGTTAATAGTTCCCTCGGTGTTCGAGGATTTTAGGGCCAGCTTGGGGCTTTTATGCAACCACGTGACGAAAATTGGCTATTGAGGGGTGTTTATCCCTTCAGGTGTGTCCTTTTCGCCGATAGCCGACGACATCAAACACAGATGCCAACCGCGTCGCGAGGGTCCGCCCGACTGTTTTTCGATTAACTTGAAAGCCGTTAAATTGACCCAGGTCATGATTCAATTCGATTAAGGAAAATAACCAACAACTTTCTTGATCCGCGTTTTCTTTGTGCTAAAAGTATTGCCGCCAGTGGCTCCTTACAGGGATGAGTAAGGGTTTGCTCATCCGCAGCCATTGCCCACGGATGCATACTTTCAACAAGGAAGTCATATGAAAATAGTTGGGCTGTCCGGGATTCTCCCGTCACGCATCGTCAGCAATCAGGACGTTATAAACCTGGTCGAGGAACACTCTAAAGATACCTTCCAGGAAGACTTGCCTAAAACCTTGAAGACCATCAGCAAGTTGCTTGAAAAAAGCGGCAGCGGCACGCGTCACTGGCTGGGCGCCGACGAAACGCCGATGGAACTGATGGAGACTGCATTCAACTCGGCGCTCGCTCAGGCCAACATCGACAAGACCGACCTGGATCTGTTGATCTATCCGAACGTCACGCGAGGCTTCATCGAGCCGGCCAACAGTACGTTCATCGCCAAGGCGCTGGGCCTGAGTTGCAGAAACTTCGATGTGGTCGACGCCTGCAATGGCTGGGTGACTGCCATGGATGTCATCAACAGTAAGATGCAGGCCGGCGAGATTCGCTACGCGGCGATCGTCAATATGGAATTTGGCATGTCTGCTGGCGGGCCGGTCATGCCCAAGAACTTCTCTTTGCAGTCGTCGGCGGAACTGGCTTACAAGTTTCCGAGTTTTACCATTGGCGAAGCCGTCACGGTCACCATCCTCAGTCATGAGGCCCCCGGCAACTTCAAGTTCTCGTACATCAACCGGCCGGACTTGAGTGACTTGTCGACCATCTCCCTGCCGGACTGGAAACTGTTCTGCAATGAGGAGGATATTCCGCGTATTTCACCGACCGGCGGGCAATATCAATTCAACTCCTACGCGGCAGCCTTGCATGAAGACGGCCGCAATGAAGCGATAAAAGTCTTCAATCTGCAAAACATCTCTGCAGCAGATGTTCATAAAGTGTTTATTCATACCGGTTCGCCAAAGATGTGGGAGCACATTGGGCAACTGATCGGTATTGATCACAAGCTGCACCACGTCGGGCATAAGACCGGCAACATCATTACCGCGTCCATCCCCTACGGCATCTTCGATGCCATGAGTCGAGGCGAAGCCGAAAACGGCCAGTTTTGCATGGGCTGGGCAGGCAGTGGCGGGATGGTCTTCTCTGCGTTGTCATTTACCTTGTAGGGCCTGATGCAACTTGCCGCCATGAGGCGGCAAGTTGTTCGACCCTGTTGACGACAGGAATCTGACCCAGTCATTTTAACGTGTCATGGCTGATCAACGTCTTCGGCTCCAAATACGCGCTCATCCCCCACTTGCCCATTTCGCGCCCAAGGCCTGAATGCTTGAATCCACCGAAGGGGGCACGCGGTTCGTGGGTCAGGGTGTTGATGAGCACGCGTCCCGCATCGATCTGACGGGCTACGTTCATACAACGTTCAGCGCTTTTTCCCAGTACCAGGGCGCTCAGCCCATAGTCCGTATCGTTGGCAATGCTGATCGCATCGGCATCCTCCTCGTAGGGGATGATCGTCAACACCGGCCCGAAGATTTCCTCACGTGCAATGCGCATCCGGTTGTTGGCATCAGTGAAGATCGTGGGCTTCACAAACCAACCGGCATGCAAGCCTTGCGGGCGACCTTCGCCACCCGCCAGCAACCTTGCGCCTTCTTCCTGGCCGATACGGATGTAGCGCTGCACCCGTTCCCATTGTTTCTGGCTCACCATCGGACCGATATCGGTGTCGGTGTTACGCGGATCGCCCGATCGGATCTGTGAGACGCCCTCCTTCGCAATCCGCTCAAACTCTGCCAGCCGGCCGCGCGGCACGAGAATGCGAGTGCCCGCGATGCACGCCTGACCGCTGTTGAGAAATCCGGCTTGCAGCACCATCGGCATGACCGCCTGCAGATCAGCATCATCAAGCACCACGGTGGGCGACTTGCCGCCGAGTTCCAGCGTCACACGCTTCATGGTGTCGGCACCGGTTCTGACCAGATGCTTACCGACAGCGGATGAGCCCGTGAACGAGATTTTGGCAACATCGGGATGACCGGCGATCGCCTCGCCAACCACATCACCCCGTCCGTTGACGACATTGAATACACCCGGTGGCAACCCCGCTTCGTGCAACGCACTGACCACGACCTGCGTCTGCAACGCGCTCATCTCGCTAGGCTTGATGACGGCGGTGCAGCCTGTCGCCAGCGCGGTGGCCAGTTTGTTGCAGATGAAGCCCGCATTGCTGTTCCATGGCGTGATCAGACCGGTCACACCCACGGGCGTCAGAATGACCCTGGCCGTGCCGACCTGTTCCTCGAAATCGAACGCCTCCAGAGCATCGATTGCCTGCGCAATCACGTCGGCCGGATAAGTCGCCATCCAGCGCCCGCGAGCTACAGGTGCACCGTACTCCGTGAGGATGGCTTCCAACAGCTCTTCCTCCTTTGCCGCCACCGCCCGGTGCATTCGGTGCAGAGCCGCAACGCGCTCCTCCCGGCTAGTACGGGCCCACGCCGGGAATGCAGCCTTGGCGGCTGCGATCGCACGCTGTGCGTCCAGCGCATCGCCCAACCGAACCTGACCGATGACTTGCTCGGTGCTCGGGTTATGAAGGTCGAACCATTCCTGACCGTGTGGAAGAACGAACTCGCCGTTGATATAGATATGTTCAATGCGTTGCATGGCGACTCCTCGCTCAAAACGACTCGTCTGAATCGAGCCTCTGTGATGAAGTCTAAGAAGGGTTCATTATTCCGATAAGCCATCCTTTGGCTGATGAAGCATCCTTATATTCAGGACGATCCATGCACAGAACAGGAATGACCGAGCTGGAAGTGGTACTGGCCGTGGCGCGGCGCAGCAGTTTTCGCGGCGCCGCACAGGAGCTGGGCATGTCCACAACTGCTGTGAGCAGCGCGGTGGCCAGTCTGGAAGCACGCCTGAAAGTGCGCCTGTTCAATCGCTCCACGCGCAGCGTTGCTCTCACCGACATTGGGCAACGCTATGTGGCACGCATCGCACCTGCGTTGGCACAGATCAAAAGTGCCGGCGAAGAAGCCAGCGTCGGCCCCGATGAGCCCAGCGGCACATTGCGCATCAATGCACCGCATGGCGCGGCCTACCTGCTGCTGGATCCGCTATTGAAGCAGTACGCTCAGCGCTATCCCGACGTACGTATCGACATCGTCAGCGAATCAAGCATGGTCGACATCATCGCCGGTGGCTTCGACGCCGGGATTCGCCTGGCGGAGTCCGTGCCGCAAGACATGATTGCCGTGGCACTGTCAGGTGACATTCGGATGCTTGTGGTCGCAACGCCCGAGTACCTCGAACGCCACGGCGTGCCCGAACATCCGCGAGATCTGCTCACCCACCGGAGCATCGGCATGCGCATGGCCCATGGTGGCCTCTACCAGTGGGAATTGGAGCGCGATGGCCAAAAGCTGCAGATGGATCTGCCGGTGAGCTTCGCCTCCAACGAAATGCTGGCAATCAAACAGGCCGTTTTGTCAGGCCTTGGCATTGGTTTCATTTCCGAGTGGTTCATCCAGGAAGAGCTGGCGAGCGGCGCCCTGCTGCCGGTGTTGATGCCGTGGTGCCCGTCTTTTGGCGGACTGAGGCTCTATTACTCGGGCCATCGCTTCGTGCCCGCGCGGTTGCGTGCATTGATTGAACTGGCGCAGGAGTTGCGGCCCACTGTGGTTTGATCCTGTTTTTTGCCCACTAAGCCGGGCCATTCGCCGGAACACTCTGACGCACATAATAATTGTCGAATTCACTGCTTTCGGTGAATTGGAAGCCATGGCGGGTATAAAAGCGATTCGAAGCACTTTCTTTGAGAGCGCCAACTTTAACAGGGAGCGCAGCCGCATCCGCCTCTTTGAAAATCTGAGTGAGAACAGCAGCCCCTACACCTGATCCTTGCGCGCTCGGTCTCACATACAAGTGGTCGAGCAAGAGTTCATTGTGGTGATGCTTGACCACTACAAAACCAACCCTCTCTCCAGATACCTCGATATAGCGTGTGTTGCGAGCGTCAAAACCGCCAAGAAACCGCTCTCGCGCACGCACCGGATCAAATCGCCCGACACGCTCCAGACTTTCGCGCATGGCCTCAATTCGAATGGCTACAAGATTTTCCAGGTCGCTTGGGTGAGCCGGAACCAAAATGACTGGGAAATTTTGATTGGGTGCGACGGGCATAGGTTGTGCTCTATTTACCATCCTGGAAGGCCAGTATAGAGAGCCTGGCTTGTGGGGCCCAGTTTGGCTTCACCGTCGAATTCAGGCCCCCATCTCAAAAACGAACATGACCTGATCAATCTGGATTTTGATTGCCAGAGCCTTGCGTGACCGACAGGTCTCCAATACGACCTCATGGTATTCACATGTCGATATCAGACACGATCATGGCGCAATCAGGCTATTGAATCGGCAGCAAGGCCGGCTAAGGTGCCGTGTCTTCCTATCAAAACAATCCCGGTCAGATCATGGGGTTGATAAGAACTGCGGCGGTTGGACGGGCTTCTCTCGGGAGTTCAGCAGGCAACGATGGTGACCGATCGTATGCCCGTTCAATGGCTTAAATGTCGATCAGCAGAGAATAAAAATACCGATGATCAGCCCGAACTCCATGGATTCGAGTAGCCAATTGGCGCAGGGCTTCAAGCCTCGTCACGTCACAATGCTGTCCATCGCCGGGATTATCGGCGCCGGTTTGTTCGTCGGTTCAGGACACGCGATTGCCGCAGCAGGGCCGGCGGTGCTGCTCGCCTATCTGTTTTCCGGTTTGCTCGTCGTGCTGGTCATGCGCATGCTCGGCGAGATGGCGGTGGCCAATCCGGACACCGGTTCGTTCTCCACCTACGCCGACCAGGCCATCGGCCGCTGGGCCGGTTTTACCATCGGTTGGCTGTACTGGTGGTTCTGGGTGTTGGTGATTCCCATCGAAGCACTGGCGGCCGGGCATGTGCTGCACCAATGGTTTCCGCAGGTCGATGCCTGGCTGTTCGCGTTGGGATCGATCATTGCGCTGGTGGTGACCAACCTGTTCAGCGTGTCCAAGTATGGTGAGTTCGAATTCTGGTTCGCCATGGCCAAGGTTGTGGCGATCATCGGCTTCATCGGGGTCGGTTTTGCCGTGTTGATGGGCTGGGTGCCCGACCGCGAAGTCAGCGGGTTGAGCGGCCTGATGGCCGAGCACGGCGGATTTGCGCCCAACGGCTTGTCGGCGGTGGTCGGCGCTTTCATCACGATCATGTTCAGCTTCATCGGCACGGAAGCGGTGACCATCGCGGCCGCCGAATCGAATAATCCGGCGCAGAACATTGCCAAGGCCACCCGCTCGGTGATCTGGCGCATCGGCGTGTTCTACCTGCTGTCGATCTTCGTGGTCATCTCGGTGGTGCCCTGGAATGATCCGTTGCTGGCCTCGGTGGGCTCGTATCAGCGCGCCCTGGAAATCATGAATATTCCAAACGCCAAGTTCATGGTCGACGTCGTCGTCCTGATCGCCGTGGCCAGTTGCATGAACTCCTCGATCTACATTGCCTCGCGCATGCTGTACTCGCTGGGCCGTCGCGGCGATGCACCGAAAGCGCTGAAGGCGACTTCCGCGGCCGGTGTACCACGCGCCGCCGTGATCGCCAGCACCGTGCTGGGTGCGTCGATCACCGTGTGGAGCTATTTCATGCCCGCCGGGCTGTTCGAGTTCCTGCTGGCCAGTTCCGGGGCGATTGCCTTGCTGGTGTATCTGGCGATTGCGGTGTCGCAGCTGCGCATGCGGCGGATATTGCAACAGCGCAAGGTCGAGCTGACCTTCCGCATGTGGCTGTTTCCATGGCTGACGTGGCTGGTGATCGGCTTCATCTGCGCGGCGCTGGCGGTCATGATGATCACCCCGCAGCACCGCACCGAAGTCACCACCACCATTGGCCTGGCGCTGGCAATCTCCTTTATCGGCCTGATGACGTCGCGTCACCCTGCCCCGGCGGCACGCGCGACGTCGGTGGGCTAGGCGTTCACGCCGAAGCCGATATTCCCTTGGCGAAGACCAAGGGAATGACCGACGCCTGCATCTCAGACCGGTTCCTGTGAGGCCATGATGTCATCGACCCCCTCCGTGGCCGACGGTACGACCCAATCCGTCGGGTTTCTGCTGTTGGATAAATTCACCCTCATGTCGCTGGCATCCGCCGTCGAACCACTGCGCATGGCCAATCAATTGTCGGGGCGAACGCTGTATCGCTGGCATACCTTCAGCGCCAATGGTGCGGCTGTTTGGGCCAGCGACGGGGTCCCGATCACGCCGGATGGCTCGTGGAGCAACCCCGGCGTGGCGGACACGGTGATTGTTTGCGGCGGGGTCGGCATCCAGAGCGTGATCACCCGCGAGCACACATCCTGGCTGCAATCCCTGGCCCGGCAATCCAGACGCTTGGGCGGTGTGTGCACCGGTAGCTGGGCACTCGCCAAAGCCGGGTTGCTCGACGGCTATGAGTGCAGCGTGCATTGGGAGTTTCTGGCGGCCATGCAGGAAGCTTTCCCACGCGTCAACGTCAGCACCAGCCTCTTCACCCTCGACCGCAACCGCTTTACCAGTTCCGGAGGAACAGCGCCGCTGGACATGATGCTGCACCTGATCGCCCGCGATCATGGTCGTGAATTGTCCGCCGCCATCTCCGAGATGTTTGTTTACGAGCGCATCCGCAACGAGCAGGACCATCAACGCGTACCGCTCAAGCATGTGGTCGGAACGCATCAGCCCAAGCTGCAAGAAGTCGTTGCGTTGATGGAGGCCAATCTTGAGGAGCCGATCGAGCTGGACAACCTTGCCGAATACGTCGATCTGTCACGCCGACAGCTGGAGCGGTTGTTTCAGAAATACCTGCAATGCACGCCGTCACGCTACTACTTGAGGTTGCGGCTGATTCGCGCGCGACAACTGCTCAAGCAAACCTCGCTGTCGATCGTAGAACTGGCGTATGTCTGCGGATTTGCCTCCACACCGCACTTCTCAAAATGCTATCGCGAGCACTTTGGGGTGCCGCCGAGCGACGAGCGCTCTGGTTCTGCAATGAGTCGTAAACGGATAACGCCGCCGTCATCGATCAACACACTGACAACGCTTGATCAGGCGAGAAACGAATCGACGTTTGCCAGCGTTCGAATGATGGCGAGTGCCGATCTGGCTTGAATGCACCAAGGCAAATTGGCCGGGGACCCACAAGATGACCCGGCCATGTGCCCTGCCCGCTTACGCCTGATCCAAGGCCTCCACCACGCCTTTGTCTTCACCCAGAAACCCGCCACTCTGATGCGCCCACAGCCGCGCATACACGCCGTTCTTCTCCAGCAATTCGGCGTGGGTGCCCTGCTCAATGATGCGCCCGTCATCCATGACAATCAGCCGATCCATCGCCGCAATCGTCGACAGTCGATGCGCGATCGCGATCACGGTCTTGCCCTGCATCATGTCGTCGAGGCTTTCCTGAATCGCCACTTCGACTTCCGAGTCCAGCGCGCTGGTGGCTTCGTCCAGCAGCAGGATCGGCGCGTTCTTCAGCATCACCCGGGCGATCGCCACCCGTTGCCGCTGGCCGCCGGACAGCTTGATCCCGCGCTCGCCCACCAGGGTGTCGTAGCCGGTATGGCCCTGACGGTCGCTGAGTTGGCTGATGAACTCATCAGCCTGCGCGTTGGCAGCGGCGCGGCGGATCTGTGCGTCGGTGGCATCGGGCCGGCCGTAGGCAATGTTGTCGCGAATCGAACGGTGTAGCAGCGATGTGTCCTGGGTGACCATGCCGATCGCGCTGCGCAGGCTGTCCTGGGTCACGTGCGCAATGTTCTGGCCGTCGATACGAATCTCGCCGCTGTCGACGTCATAGAAACGCAGCAGCAAGTTGATCAGCGTCGATTTGCCCGCACCGGAGCGGCCCACCAGACCGATTTTTTCACCGGGACGAATGCTCAGGCTCAGGCCATCGAGCACCTGACGCTCGCCACCGTAGTTGAACTTGACCTTGTCGAACGTCACCTCGCCGCCAGAAGTGACCAGCACGCCGGCATCTGGCGCGTCCTGAACCTTGGTACCTTGGGTCAGCGTCGCCATGCCGTCCTGGACGGTGCCGATGCTTTCGAACAGCGAGGTCATCTGCCACATGATCCAGTTCGACATGCCGTTGATCCGCAACGCCATGGCGGTAATCGCCGCCACCGCACCGGCGCCGACGTCGCCCTGGTGCCACAGCCACAGGGCGTAGCCCCCGGCAGACATGATCAACGCCACCACCAAGGCCTGATTGACGATCTCGAACAGGCTGACCAGACGCATCTGGCGAAAGCCAGTCTGCTTGAAATCTTCCATCGCCGCCCGCGCAAAATGTGCTTCGCGGTTGGAGTGGGAGAACAGCTTCACCGTGGTGATATTGGTGTACGCGTCGGCGATACGCCCGGTCATCATCGACCGCGCGTTGGCCTGTTCCTGGCCGACCTTGCCCAGGCGCGGCACGAAGTACCACATGGCCAGACCGAACAGCACGACCCAGGCGAGAAACGGCAGCATCAGCTTCAGCGCAAAACCGCCGGCCAGGGCAATGATCGCGATGAAGTACACGCCAATCCCCGGCAAGATCTCGATCATGGTGAACAGCACGTCGCGCACGGCAAGCGCCGTCTGCATGACCTTGGTCGTGACCCGGCCGGAGAACTCGTCGGAGAAAAACGAAAGGCTTTGCCGCAGCATCAGCCGATGGAAATCCCAACGCAGGCGCAGCGGCAGGTTAATCGCCAGAATCTGGTGCTGAACCATGGTGCGCAACGCCACCAGCCCGACACTGAGCACCATGACAATGCCCATGCCCCACAACACACGGCTTTCCTGCACCGCCGCTTCACCGCCGGCCTGCCACGTCGAGAGCAAATCGACGACCTGGCCGAGGAAGGAAAACAGCCAGGCTTCATAGACCGATACGGCGGCGCTGAGCAACGCCAGTGCCAGAATGTAGCCGCGAGCGCCGCGAGTGCAGGCCCAGAGAAATTTAGCCAGACCGTTGGGTGGCGGTGGCACCTCGTCAGGCGGGAAAGGGTCGAGTCTTCGTTCAAACACACGAAGCATGATGTTCTCCTGAACGTTCAAGTCAGGGAGATTCTGCCACCGATTGGATCCCGGGAGGTCTTTGTGAAAAAGTGTGTGCTCCCGACTTGACGAGTGCCTGCCGTCTCTACCAAACCGCAATATGCGAATCCGCCCTCGGCTCAGTCCCGCCACACAGTACGCCCGTCACTGGATCACGCAGAATAATCTGTCCTCTGCCGTAATCCGTCAGGTCACTGGCGATCTGCACCTCATGCCCGCGACGCGCCAACGCATTGGCCAGATCCCTTGAAGCGCCCTGCTCGATGCCCACCTTCATGCCGCCGAGCCACTGCCAGCGCGGCGCGTCCAGTGCCGACTGCGGGTTCAAGCCGAAATCCACCAGGTTCATGACCATCTGCACATGGCCCTGCGGCTGCATGTAGCCGCCCATCACACCGAACGGGCCCAACGCCTGACCGTCCTTGGTGAGGAAGCCGGGAATGATCGTGTGAAAGGTCTTTTTGCCCGGCGCCAACGCGTTGGCATGCTCGGGATCCAGGCTGAATTCCTGCCCACGGTTCTGCAGGGCGATGCCGCTGTCCGGCAGCACCACGCCTGAGCCGAAGCCGTGATAATTGCTCTGGATGAACGACACCATATTGCCCTGCCCGTCCGCCGTGGCCAGGTACACCGTGCCGCTGGCGTGAGGATCACCCGGCTTCGGCGGCTGCGCCTGTTCGCCGATCTGAGCGCGGCGGCGGGCGCTGTACTCGTCACTCAACAGATCGGCCACGGCCACGCGCATGTGCAGCGGATCGGTGATGTAGTGCAGGCCATCGCTGTAGGCGAGCTTCATCGCCTCCAGTTGCCGGTGCCAGGTCTGCTGGCTGTCACGGTGATCGAAGTCGAAGCCTTCAAGAATCTTCAGCGCCATCAGCGCAACCAGGCCTTGCCCGCTCGGTGGAATTTCCCAGACATCCACGCCACGGTAATTGACGTGAATCGGCTCGACCCATTGCGCGCGGTAATGCTCCAGATCCGTGGCGCGCAGATAGCCGCCGGTAGCTCGTGAATGCGCATCCAGGCGTTGCGCCAAATCGCCGCGATACAAACTCTCGCAACGCGTGAGGGCCAGTTCTTCGAGGGTTCGCGCCTGCGCCGGGTTACGGAACAGCTCCCCAGCCTTGGGCGCGCGACCGTCAATCAGGAACGTATCGAACCAGGCCTGCAGCACCTCATCACGATGCGGGCCGAACTCATCCAACGCGATCTGCCATTGATGGGCAACCACCGGCGACAAGGGAAAACCGTCTCTGGCCAGACTGATCGCCGGTTGCAGCAAATCGGCGAACGGCAACACGCCAAAGCGTTGCGACAGCTCGGCCCAGGCCGATGGGCAACCGGGCACCGTCACTGGCGTCCAGCCATATAGCGGCATCTGTTCATGGCCGGTCGCCTTGACCGCTTCGATACTTAGCGACGCCGGGGCATGGCCGTTGGCATTGAGGCCATGCAGCTGATCCTTGAACCAGACCAGCGCAAACGCATCACCGCCCAGGCCGCAGCCCGTAGGTTCGACCACAGTCAGCGCCGCCGCCGTGGCGATGGCGGCGTCAATCGCGTTGCCGCCCTTCTGCAGCATCTCGATACCGGCCTGCGCGGCAAGTGGCTGAGACGCCGCGACCATGCCACGACGGGCGAACACGCTTTGGCGTTGCGATGGATAGGGATATTCGTGAGCAGAAAATTTCAACATGGCAAAGGCTCTTCAAAATCAGCAATTCATTGGCCGGACTTGATCCGGTTCCATTCACGGGTGATCAGCCGCTGGATGTTTTCCGGGGATCTTCTCGAAGATCTGCAACGTGTCGGGGCTGCGGCTCCGCGCATAAGCTCGATAAACGCATCGTCAATATCCTTGTGAAATTCACAGCACGCGGCTGAGAAAGGCCTGAGTACGGGGATGGGTGGGCCGGCTGAAAATCTGCTCCGGCGGGCCTTGTTCGATCAGTTCGCCCTGATCGAGCACCACCACCCGGTCGGCCACTTCGCGGGCAAAGCCCATTTCATGGGTGACCACGACCATGGTCATGCCCTCCTCGGCCAGCTCCTTCATCACCTGCAGAACCTCGCCGACAGTTTCCGGGTCGAGGGCGCTGGTGGGTTCGTCGAACAACATCGCCTGCGGTTTCATCGCCAGTGCTCGGGCGATCGCCACCCGTTGCTGCTGGCCGCCGGAAAGCATCGAGGGGTAATGGCTGGCCTTGTCTGCCAGCCCGACTCGCTTGAGCAACGCGTGCGCCTGATCCAGCGCAGCCTGGCGCGGCACACCCAACACCTGAATCGGTGCTTCGATGATGTTTTCCAGCGCGGTCATGTGCGGGAACAGGTTGAAGCGCTGAAACACCATGCCGATGTCGCGGCGTTGGCGAGCGATGTTGCGTTCCGAGTCGCGCACCAGACTGCCGTCCGCCCGGGTGCGATAACCCATGGGCCGGCCGTTGACCCGGATCTCTCCGCCCTGAATGTCTTCGAGCAGATTGATGCAGCGGATAAACGTGGTTTTGCCCGAACCCGAGGCGCCGATCAGCACCACTACCTCACCGCGTCGCACTTGCAGGGAAATGCCTTTGAGAATCTGCAGGTCACCAAAGGCCTTGTGAATGTTCAGCGCCTCGATGATCAGCTCGTCACTTTGCTGCGCCATGATTAACGCCCCCTCAGCAGTTTCAGCGTGCTGCGCCCGAACATCCGGCTGGAGGCCGGCGGTGGCGCAGAAGGTCGGTCGGACTGGCCGAAACGGTTCTCCAGCCAGCGCTGAAAGAAGCCCCACAGCGTGGTAAGCAACAGGAAATAGATCGCCACCACCAGGTACAACTCGAACACCCGAAAAGTCGCCGAGGTGACCATCTGCGTGCTGAGCAACAGCTCTTGCACGCCGATCACGCTGACCAGTGTGGTGTTTTTCAGCATCACGTTGAACTCGTTGCCCAGCGGCGGCACGATTACCCGGAACGCCTGCGGCAGCACGATGCGGCGCATCAGTTTGGCGAAGGTCATGCCCAGCGAACGGCCGGCCTCGTACTGGCCCTTGTCTACGGCGCCGATCCCGGCGCGAATGATCTCGGCCATGTACGCGCCTTCGTTGAGGCCCAGAGCAATGATTGCCGCCTGAATGTTGCCGGGCACCACCAGCCCGAACAGCTCGATGTCTTCGAAGCGAAAAATCCCGCCCGCCGCCAGCGCGGTGTAGAGAAAGACGATTTGTACCAGCAGCGGCGTGCCGCGCATCAGCCACACATAAAAACGCACCGGCAGATGCAGTAAAGGGTTCTTCGATAAGCGCAACAATGCGGCGGCCAGCCCCAGCACACAGCCCAGCAGCATCGCCAGCACACTGATCAGGCACGTCAGCCAGAGCCCGGTGAGGTACACGCCGCTGGGCTGCAACAGGTACTGCCAGAACACATCCCAATTGAAGTTCATCAACGCTTACCTCAATCGAGTGTGTCGCTGGAGACGTGCCACTTGTTCAACAGCTGGTTGTAGCTGCCGTCGCTGCGCATGTCGGTGATGATCTGCTGCACGGCGGCGCTCAGTTGCGGATCATCCTTGCGAATGCCTAGCCCGGTCAGGATCCGGCTGAAGGCTGGCACACCTTCCTCGAACAGGTCCGGGGCCATCGCCGCGTAATATCCGGCGGTTTCTACGGTGGTGCCGTAAGCGTCGACCTGATTGATGCGCAGGGCCTGGAAGGCATCGGTGTCGGTGTTGTAGACCACCAGTTTCATCGGCGGCTTGCCGGCCTTGCTCAGGCTTTCATTTTCGGTGTCGAGCAAGGTCTTGATGGTCGAACCGTTGAGCACCGCGATCTTGTGCCCGCTGAGATCCGCAAGGGTTTTCAGCGCCTTCGGATTGCCCTTGGGCACCACCACCGCCTGGCTGGAATACATGTAATTGACGATGTCGATCACCTCACGGCGCTCGGGCTTGTCGAACAACTGGTCGACGATCATGTCGCACTGTTTGGCGAGCAAGGCCGGGAGCAATCCGGAGAATGGAATCACCCGCCAATCGACCTTCTTGTCGCCCAGACGCTTGGCGATTTCCAGGCCGAGGTCGACGGTCAGCCCTTTGGGCTTTTGCGCTTCATCAAAAGACACCAGTGGCGGCGAATCCATGCCCGAGCAATAGGTCAGTTTGTCGACCTTGACCAAACGCTCCGGCACCGTGGGTGCGGCAAGCGCCCACTGAGTACAGAGCCCGAGGGATATTGCAGCCAGTAACAGGCGAGACGTATGCATGACCAGACACTCCAGTTCGGTTAGTAACGGGGCAGTACTCAAAGTCAAAACATCGGCGGACTCGTGTTCCGCTCTGTGGTTATTTTTCCGATTGCAAAAATTTGATCAGTTCGGGGACGGTGCCTTCGATGTGCTCGCGCACCACGGCTTCGGCCCTGCTGGCGTCGCCGGCGCGAATCGCATCGAGGATCATCTGGTGTTCCTGGCGCGCACTCAGGGGCTTTTCGATGTGCTGCAGCCAAAGGCGCATGGGGGCTTCGATCAATGAGTAGAGGGCGCCGATCTGCTTGAGCAGCCGTGGGCGATCGCTGAGGCTGCACAGGTATTCATGGAACTTGCGATGTCGGCTGACCCATGCCGCACTCTCCTCGCGGTAGTCGTCCATTTCATCGAGCAGCCGCTCCAGCGCGGTCAACTGACGCTCGCTGATCTTGGGCACAGCGATGCGAATCGCCAGCCCTTCCAGGGCGCTGCGCATCTCGAACACCTCATGCATTTGCTCGACATCCAGACCGCTGACCACCGCGCCGCGGTTAGGCCGCAGCGTCACCAGGCCCTGTGCATCGAGACGGCGAAAGGCTTCGCGCACCGGCATGCGGCTCATGCCGATTTCACTGGCGATGTCCTCGGCGATCAACCGGTCGCCCTTGCGATAACGACCACCGCAGATGCCTTCCAACAGAAAGTTGTAGGCCTCTTCCTCGGCGGTCATCGGTTGACGCTGATCGTAGGCGGGAGCGAATTGCATGGCAGCACCTTTTGTCTTTTTGTATCCAATTATCCACGGATACAAAAAAGCACGATGCATGCCAGATTTCACATGTGCAGCCCAAGCTTTTGATTTGCATGATTTAAGCGGCAAAACGGCGATAAGACCCTGCCGTGCAAGACTCGAGCGGTGCTACCCGATCGCCCATGGCGAGCACCGCAAAGGTGCAGATTGGTAGCTGAGTAACACTCAACTGAATGGCAGCGCCGCTCCAGGAGCGACGCTTTTTTGTGGGCTGAAGGACAACTTCCTTTGCGGGCCTGCCTATAGAAATAGGCAATCCTCCCAGACAAACCGGCATACCCCTGCCACGCCGCGCTGCCTACCATGTCGTTTCACCTATCTGTCGGAGATTGCCATGCACAGCAGCAAAACCTTATTCATCACCGGTGTCAGCAGCGGCTTTGGCAGCGCGCTCGCGCAAGAAGCGATCAACGCCGGTCACCGGGTGATCGGTACCGTGCGCAACGAGGCCGATCTGAAGTCGTTCGAGGCCTTGTCAGCGGATCGGGCACACGGGGTGTTGCTCGACGTCACCGATTTCGAACGCATCGACGGGGTGATCGCCGACGTCGACGCCACACTGGGTCCGGTCGATGTACTGGTGAACAACGCCGGTTACGGTCATGAGGGCATTTTCGAGGAGTCACCACTAGCAGAGATGCGGCGACAGTTCGACGTCAACGTGTTTGGCGCGGCAGCGATGATCAAGGCGTTCGTGCCGTATTTCCGGCAACGGCGCGCCGGGCGCATTCTGAATATCACCTCGATGGGCGGCACCATCACCATGCCCGGTATTGCCTATTACTGCTCGAGCAAGTTTGCCCTCGAAGGGCTCTCCGATACGCTGAGCAAGGAATTGCAGCCGTTCAACATTTTTGTCACGGCGGTGGCACCTGGCTCGTTTCGTACCGATTGGGCCGGGCGTTCGATGCAGCGCACGGCGCGCAGCATTGCCGACTATGACGCCAGCTTCGACCCCGTGCGCAAGGCCCGCGAAGAGAAAAGCGGCAAGCAGTTGGGCGATCCGCGCAAGGCTGCACAGGCCATGCTGCAACTGATCGCCAGCGCCGCACCGCCCGCACACTTGCTATTGGGCAGCGATGCGCTGAATCTGGTGCGCGATAAACTGCAACGCAGCCTCAGCGACATCGAGCAATGGGAAACCCTGACCCGCTCCACCGATGGCTGAGTCCCGGCACAGAGATCAATGCCCATGAGTCCATCCGATCCGTATACCGCGCGCATGGTGCAGTTGCTTGAACAGCTCGCGCCGCTGGAGGGTTACAACCTCAGTGCGCTGGAGGACGTGCGTTTTCTGCGCTCGAATCGGCCGCTGAGCAACACCCCGGTGCTGTATGAGCCGGGCATCGTGATTCTCTGTCAGGGGCGCAAGCGCGGCTATCTGGGCGATGACGTCTACGTCTATGACGCACAGCATTATCTGGTGGTGTCGGTGCCGGTGCCGTTCACCATGGAAACCGAGGCCAGTGCGGCTGAGCCGATGCTGGCGGTGTATATGCGCCTCGACCTGCAATTGGCCAGCGAGTTGATGCTGCAGGTCGACGAGGTGTTCGGCCCCAGCGACGCTTTGCCAAAGGGCATGTACGCCTCGCCGATGGATGATCCATTGCGCGCCTCGACCCTGCGTTTTCTCGAAGCGATGAGCGATCCGGGCGACGCGCAGATCCTCGGGCCGGCGCTGGTCCGGGAGATCTACTACCGGATTCTGACCGGTGCCCAGGGCGGTTCGATGCGTGCGGCGCTCCAGCAGCAAGGGCATTTCGGCAAGGTCAGCCGGGCGATCCGGCGGATTCACAGCAGCTATGAACAGCGTCTGGACGTCGAGTCCCTCGCCGAGGAAGCCGGGATGAGCGTACCGAGCTTCCATGTGCATTTTCGCAACGTCACCGACTCATCGCCGATGCAATACCTCAAAGCCACGCGCCTGCATCAGGCGCGTTTGCTGATGCTGCGTGGCGCCATACCGGCCGCGACGGCGGCGTTCAACGTCGGTTATGAAAGCGCCTCGCAGTTCAGCCGCGAGTTCAAGCGTTTCTTCGGGCGCACGCCGCTGGCCGAAATTGCGTGGATGAAAGCCACGTATGCCCTGCCCCAGTCCGCCACGCCCTCCCCGTATGTTTCTTCGCACTGAGCACTGATCGTTCCCGGCCATCGCATGCCCGTCGCAGTCTCAAGGCAAAATCCCCGCGCATTCACTACGCTTGAGAAATCCGCCTCGGTGCAAGCCCGGCAAACACATTGAACATTGCACGCGGGCCGCTGTTCCAGATGATTCAGACAGAGAATCAAGGACGAACATATGGATGTCTTCGCTCCCGCTGCGCCGGTTCCGCCTCAGCAAAGTGCAATCACCCGCCGCCTGGCGTTTGCGGTCGGCACGCTGTTTATCGTCGGGGTGATTGCCGCTATCGGCACCCTGCTCGGTATTGCCGCTCGCCTGGATCGCGAGGATGTCGAGCAGAACCGTTTCTACATGGCCCGCGCTCTGGAAAACCGCATCAGCACCTCAAAGAGCTACATCACCAGTTACGCCGACTGGACCACGGCTTACGAGCACTTGCACAACCAAGTCGATACCGACTGGGCGTATACCCAGCAGAACATCGGCAAGACGCTGTTCACCACTGACGGTTATGACGGCGTGTTCGTGCTGGATCGGCAGCGCACCAAATACGCCGTGGTGCAGGGACAGCAGGAAGACGCGGACATCGCGCGCTGGCTCGCGGTGCCTGCCGCGTCACTGATTGAGCAGGTACAAAACCAGTCCGAGCTGACTGTGCCTGTCAGCACTTACTCGCTGTTCGACGGCTGGCCGGCGCTGGTCACGGCGGCGGCCATTCTGCCCAACGATGAGCGTCCGGTGGGCGACCCGCAACAGACGTCGGTGCTGGTATTCGTCGACAAGCTGACACCGGCCAAACTGCAAGCGCTTGGCGTGGCCTATGGCCTGAACAACTTGACGCTGATTCCGGATGAACAGCTCAGCGGGGAGCAACCACGCGTCCCGCTGGACAGTACCGGTTTCAGCTTGACGGCAGATCTGAAGCGCCCCGGGCAGCAATTGTTGTGGTCATTGCTGCCAACGCTTGGCGGCGTGCTGGCCGTGCTAATGCTGTTGACCGCCTATTTCCTGCGTCACGCCGTGCGATCGTCGACCTACGTCGATCAGAGTTTCAGCACGTTGAAGACCTCGAATCAGGCGCTGGAGGCGGCCAACCATGCACTGGAAGCCAGCGAAGAACGCTTTCGCGCCGTGGCCGAAGCTGCATCGGACTGGATCTGGGAGGTCGACAATCAGCTGCGCCTGACCTATCTCTCGGCGCGCTTCAGCGAGGTGACCGGTTACCCGCAAACCGAGTGGCTGGGGCAAGGCATCGGGCAACTGGTGTCCTGCGATACCACGCCGCTGGAGCTGTGGCTGAAAAAACTCACCGAAGACAGCAATGCCAGCGACCTGCGCTGCACCTACCGCGATCACGCCGGGCAGCAACGCCACTGTCGGCTATCAGCGCGGCCGATCATCGAGAAACAAAGCGTGATCGGCTATCGCGGCACCGCCAGTGACATCACCGACGAAGTCGCTGCCCATGCGCAGATCCAGCACCTGTCGATGCACGACGCCTTGACCGGCCTGCCCAATCGCAATCAGTTGTCGCGTTATCTGGATGACGCGCTGCTGCTCAAAGAGCATGCCCCGCCACTGTCGTTGCTGGTGATCGATCTGGACAACTTCAAGCCGATCAACGACTCGCTCGGCCATCCGGCCGGTGATGCGGTGTTGCAGGAAGTCGCCAGTCGCCTGCGCGAATGCACCCGTGAGCACGACATCGTCGCGCGCCTGGGCGGTGACGAATTTGTCGTGGTGCTCAATGGCATGGACACTCGGCAAGAGGTCGACCGCTTTTGTACCCGGCTGGTCGAGAGCCTGCATCAACCGATGGTCTTCGAGCACCATCCGCTGCACGTCGGGGCCAGCATCGGTATCGCTCTGAGCCGCCGCCAGGGCTTCGTGCCCAGCGAGTTGATCCGTTGCGCCGACATCGCGCTGTATCAGGCCAAGTCCGAGGGCAAGAACACCTGGTGCTATTTCGAAGCGCACATGAACGACCAGATCCAGACCCGCCGGCAAATGGAAAGCGATTTGCGTGGTGCGTTGAAGAACGACGAATTCATCCTGCATTACCAGCCGCGCTACACCGTCGACGGCAAGCACATCGTATCGGTCGAGGCATTGGTGCGCTGGCAGCATCCGACCAAGGGCCTGCTGGGGCCGGACGTGTTCATAGGCCTGGCTGAACAGACCGACCTGATCGTGGCGCTGGGCCGCTGGGTATTGCGTGAAGCCTGTGAAACCGCACTGAGCTGGCCGTCAGACATTCTGCTCTCGGTCAATCTGTCGCCGGCGCAATTTGCCCTTAGCGATGTCGTTGAAGACGTGCGCGAAGCGCTGATCCAGACCCGTTTCCCGGCCAGTCGCCTGGAACTGGAAATCACTGAAAACGTGATGCTCGTCGACACCGACGGTGCGCTGGCCACGATGAATGCGCTCAAGCAACTCGGGGTGCGCCTGAACATGGACGACTTCGGCACCGGCTATTCGTCCCTCGGCTACCTGCGCGCCTACCCGTTCGACGGGATCAAGATCGACAAGCGCTTCATCGCCTCGATCAGCAACGGCGCCAACGATCGCGCCGTGGTTCAGGCGATCATCGGCCTGGGCAAAGCCATGGGCCTGACCGTCACCGCCGAAGGCGTGGAAACCGAGGAGCAACTGGAGATTCTCGGCAAGGATCAATGCAATGAGGTTCAGGGTTATTTCATGAGTCGGCCGATCGACAAGACGGCGTTCGCCCGGTTGCTACAAACCGCCAGAACCGGGCCGGCCGATCATTCGCCGTCGAAGAAAGGTCGCGTCATTTAGCTGGCCTTGCATCGCTGGCAATAATCCATCGTAGCAATGCACAAAGCCCGGCTCGACACTCTTCGTTAATACGGTGTTCCTGTTGACTTCAATTGGTTTTGTTCAGGGTGTGTTTAGGGCCGTCATGGTTGAATAGTCCTCACCGCGGGCCAGGCTCAACGTCAATCTCGCACCCCACACAAGTTCAATGCAGGCGTCACCGGACTGTCAGGATTGCGGTCAAAAGAACAACTTCACTAAAGGGTTACCGATGGATCGATATGAGGCCCCGCTTGTTGTAGAGCGCACTTGGCGGGCAGTGTTGTTCAAAGGACTGATTACAAGAAATCCATGCCTGAGCATTTTTTTCATGACACTGGCCGTGTTCATGGCGTTGCAGTACAAACCCGCGGTCCTCAACTACACAACACGTTTTGTCGACTTTGCCGAGTACATGTTGCTGCACGGCATCACACTGTTCCCGATTGCCGACGACCTCAAGCCTTATCCCGACTATACGGTTCTCAATACTCTGTTGGTCTATCTGGTTTCCTTGCCGTTCGGCCGGGTGTCCATTCTTTCAATGGGTTTTCCATCCTGCGTGGCCGCGTCGCTGATGCTGGTATTCATTTATCGGCTGGGCGCGTTGCACAGCAAGAAATGGGGCGCGTATGGCGTTCTTTTCAGCCTGCTCACCTGGGCTTTTCTTGACGGCGTCAACTCACTGGCACTGGATATCTATCCGGCGCTGTTAACGGTGATGTGCTTCTACTTTGCCTATGCGGCCGATATAAAAAAGGACCCGCGTCGCCTTGCATTGCTGTACCTCGGGTTGGCACTGGGTTTCGCGTTTCGGGGGCCTATTGGCTTGATCGGGCCCGCGACTGTCATTGGTGCTTATTACTTGCTGAGCCGGCAGTGGCGCATGTTGCTGCTGTTTTCATTGCTCTCGGGCGTGATTCTGACTGTTGGGGTTGCGCTGCTGGCATGGGCCGCCTACTTGCAAGGTGGGCAAGCGTTCCTGGACGAAGTGCTGAACATGCAAGGCATCGCACGCTTCGGTTCCGACCACGCGCCACGCTATTACTTCTACTTCTCCGCAGGCTTGTTTACCTACGGCATCACGGTGTTTTACGCCATTAATGTAATTCTCAAGAAGTACAAACTGTTCTTCCGCTCGACCCGCGATAAAGACATCGACCTGCTGCTGTATCTGACCGGGTGGCTGTTGGTGCTGCTGGTGCTGTTTACAATCCCCAGCTCGAAGAAAGCGCGCTATATCCTGGCAATCACGCCGGCCATTTCGCTGCTGGCCGCCTACCTTTTCGTCAGCAAGGAAGCCGCCTTGATCCGCGCCAAAAACGGCCTGCTGAACTTCTGCCTGAAGTTGCCCATGCTTGGGTTGGGGATGCTGGTGGCGGTGCTGGTCTACAACAACTTCGCCGATGTTCCGTTACAGCCCAACTACTTGGGCGTAGCCTTGGGATTGTCTGCGCTGCTGAGCTTCTACCATGGCAAACACCAGTACTTCGCCGAGCATCCCTATCGCGAGTTCATGACGCTGTCGTTTGGCGTAGCGGCATTTCTGATACTGGATATGTTTTTCTTCAACCCGATCACCTACCACTCGGAGCTCCTGATCGAACCCACGCCAAAGTTTCTGCCGTATTGGTTTTGGTGAAGCCTCTTCCTGATTCATGAGTAAGCAACACGACTATTCAGTATCCACATGTTGATATCTGACAGGGTCATGACGCATCCAAGGTACTGAATCGGCGGCAGGGTCTGCACAAAAGCAGTCGTTTGGAGCAGTAAAAAAATAAGGTGGCGCCCGCTTTCGCGAGCGACACCTTCATCCCCTGCCCGCTAATCAGGCCTTCTTGTCCGCTTCTTCCAGCGCTTTTTCAGCGTTGAACCCGTCGAAGTTCTCGAATACGCCCAGAAAGCCCGGTACGGTCACTTCTCGCGCCCAGTCGCGCTGCAGTTCGCAGTACATTTGCACCCGACTGATGAGCTTCGCGCCCGCCTGTTCCATTCTGCGCAACGCCGCCTCGTGCGCGGCGAGCGATGTGCCGCCGACCGCATCGACCGGCACATAAACCTCATAACCTTCCTGGATCGCGTCGAGCACCGGGAATGTCAGGCACGCTTCGGTCCAGAGTGCAGTCATGATGAGCTTCTTGCGCCCGAGCGCCTTGACTGCCTGCTTGAATTGCGAGTCCTCCCAACTGTTGATCGATGTGCGGTCATAGGTCGGCAGATGTCCGAGCACCTGTTGCAGCGCCTGGATCGGCGGCTTGTTGCGGCCGGTCGCGACATTGACTGTCGAGTGGATGATCGGAAGGTTGTAGTTGACCGCCGCCTTCGCGACGCTGGTTATGTTGAAGACGAGTTCATCACGCGGCATCGAGCGGATCGAAGAAACCTGAACAGGCTGATAATCGATGATGATCAACGCCGAGTTTTCCGGGGTCAGTAGCTGATCGGTATGGGGGTTGCGGAGAGTCTCGCTTGCCATTGGTAAATCCTTTTCATGGGTGACGCACGTTTGTGAATCAGGCCGGAGCCTGTGCGGGTGATGGGTTCCGAGACACGTGCGAATGACGCCATGCCCGGCAAATCCATTGTGCTGTTCCCATGTTTGCCGCAGTAGTAGCATTGCGCGACGTGCTGTGTCGCGAAAAGAGGAACGCAAGCGTGGACATCGAAGAACTGCAGACCTTCGTGGAAGTGGCTGATGCCGGGGGCATTTCGCAGGCTGCCCTGCGGCTTGGCGTGTCAAAATCGATCGTCAGCCGCCGCCTGGCTCGGCTTGAAACCGAATTGGGTGTGCAATTGCTGGCACGCTCCACGCGCGGGGCGGCGCTCACCGAGGCCGGTGCGACGTTCCGGGACTACGCCGCCAGGGTTTGCACCGAGATCGACATCGCCAAGGAAACGATCCTGCCCGCCGGCGCCCTCCGCGGCCGCTTGCGCGTGGCCGTGCCGCTGTCGTTCGGCCAGAGTCACTTCGCCCCGATGCTGGCAGAAATGGCGCGTCGGCATCCGCAACTGCACATCCAGACCTGTTACAGCGATCGCTTCGTTGACCTCATTGCCGAGGGCTACGATTGCGCCATCCGGGTGGGCTATATGCACGACTCCAATCTGATCGCCAGACGGATTGGCCCGGTCTACGCCAAGCTCGTCGCGAGTCCCGCATACATCAACGCGCACGGCGAACCCCACACGCCGGATGAACTGATTGCCCATCAGGCCCTCATGCAGGGCACCGAAGCCTGGCAATTCATGGATGGCGACAAAGTCATCACGGTTCGTCCGCAAGGCCGCTTCAAAGCCGACAACGGCATCGCCCTGGTCGCCGCCGCGACCGCAGGCCTGGGTGTCGCCTACCTGCCCGACTGCCTCACCCATGAACACGTGGCATCCGGCGCACTGGTGCCGATCATGACAAACCATCCTCCCCCTCCGGCCGGCGCCTACATCATCCGCCCGCCGGGTCCGCACCCTGCGCGCAAAATTCGTGTGCTCACTGAACTGCTGATCGAGTTCTTCGGCGAAACGCCACACCTGGCGGTGCAACCGCTGTCACATCAGGATGATGCGCTGGTGTGAGGTTGGGCTAAACGAGAGCGACAGACGTTCCTCTTTATCCGCCGTTCGCGCAGGGCCGCTATGGGAAAGCGGTCACTCGCGAGTGTCGTCTTCCGACCGGAAGCTGCCCGTAGGCACAGACAGCAATCGGCCAATAAAGGACGATCGCGGTTTAGCTCAGATCTAACGTATACAGTAATATCCGTCTGCACCGCCCAAGCTATGGAGTCGGGCTATTAGCCATGAAGGGATCAAGTGAATCTACAAGTTGAAATTGAAAGGATCTTCGAGGGTAAAGCATTTGCCAGGCCACTTTTCTATACCTATCCAGGAGGTCTGCGTTTTGAGCTCTCTGAAACTGGCGGAGTGATTGAGCAATTTCTAACAGCACTACGAAAATCAGCAAAGATCTGCAGCGATATCTTCCTTGATGACGCGACGCTTGTTGCTTGTCTGCGCGTTCATTCTGGCATCAACCGATTTGCTCATCGGCCCCTGATTCGCGCTCTTCGATCTGCAGACATTAACATACCCACGGAATGCTCAGTCTGGAGTGAGGAAATAGATCCGGAGGAGTGGTTTTGCGAAAAAGAGCCGGAGTATTGGATCAACATCGCCTTTGAAGCACCCGCCACCCTGCTTCAAACATTTCTTTGGTGTGCCTTGGCTAGGGACTTTTCCGCAATTCAGCCTAAACCCAACTGCATTTTGTACCTCTTCAATTTGAAGAAACATGTCATGGTTTTCCCCTACGACGACAGAGGTATGGATGTGGTCGGCCCCAACAAAAATCTGCTTTTACAGCTGTATCGTCTCCATCATACATACCTGCTGGATTACGACCGACACACGATGGACACCACATTTTCAGGGCCTGCGTACTAGCCTTATTGCTCACATTGGAGCTGAAACCATGCCCACAGCCCACATGGAAACCGTCTCCTTTGTGTCGTTTGCTGCCTGTCACGAAGGGCAGGAACCTGTCCAGAGTGTGTAAAAACTCCAAAGCCAGCTCGGATGATTAAAAATCGCCCCCAAACACGCATTGCCGCATCTGTCCTGCGTCAGTAGGATTCGGTCATCGCTGACATAAATGGATGTGTACATGGAAAGCATGCCGAGACTGGAAATTGAGCGCGCTGCGTATCAAGAGTTTTTAACTCTTTGGGAACGCGGTGTATTCGATAATCAGCGCTTAGGCCAAGCGTTCTATAACCATTTTCGGCTTCATCGTCTGAGCGACCAAACGCGCCTGTTCGGTCTCTATGAAACTGACGGAGACAAGGCCATAACCGCGATCTCCCGCCTGTTCCAAATCAGATAACTTCGACCCCGCGTTTCGCGAGAGCAGGGTCAGCCTTGAAGACCGAGAGGGGATCAAGCGTTTTTACACACTCTGGGCCAGAAGCGGACGTATTGGCATCTGTGTAGTATCTGCCTCTCTTCCAACCTATATGAGGTGCCCGACGCCTAGTCGACACCCCCATCCCTACAAGAGCTGTCCTAGACCTGCAATACGCCCTTTACTCGATGGAGCGCCTATCACGGTAAGGTCATGTTTGTATGACGCACACGAGCAACCACAATCCCTTGATATTTTACAATAAACCCTTCCATTTACCTGAAGCCTATATCATGTAGCCATAACTGCCGCGAGCTTGGGATGTTTATTTTGATAATACAGCTCCACCTCAGCATCATTCTCCAGGAATTGCCATACCTCTTTTGAACGCATGGAGTATAAAACGATAACTGCAAACACTCCCAGATACAGCCATACCAGACTCGCCGTGCCGAATTTAGACATGATTGCGCCAGTTATCACGAATGAAACCGAGCTTCCCAACTGACTAATAACCAACGTGGACGCCATCAATCTTACGCGTGCACCCGAAGGTATAGACATAACTCTTTTATCCATTCCGATCAAGGTAATACAAGCACTGGCCGCCCCCGCGAAAAATAGCCAAGGAATCAATAGCCAAACTTCGTCGCTTTGCGTCGTCGCGCAAAGTGAAAAAGTCAGCAACGACCAACATCCAAGATACTTTTTGCGCTGATTTTGTCTTTTAGCAATAATTGGGCTCAAAATTAACAAGCCTGCAATAGCTCCACTCGCGAAGACAGCATTCAACAGGCCTGCACTGCCTTCCGCAAGATTGCGAGTATGTGTAAGTGTTGGAACCAGCATCGGCACGATCGCCGTGACGGTCAAACCAAGTAGCAGCCCAGAACAGGTCAAAAATTGTTCTGGCGGAAGAATGCATTTAAGTTTAAGCCCAAGAAATATTTCATTAATACGATGTGATGTTGATCTCGGCTTTGTGGGGGCTTCACTTATCGGTAGAGCCATTGCTATTACTACGGCTACCAGTCCCAGTATTGAAGAAAAAAGTAGCGAGATGTCCAATGAATACACCGCAATTACAATGCCCGCTAACAAAGGCCCCGCAACCCTACCCACGGTAACAACGATACGCCGAATGCGAAATGCAGCACTCGTTTGATGTTTATCAACAGTTTCAGCAGGATAGATGCCAAAAAGAGGCTGGACCAATCCAAATGCTGCTACAGCAATAACGTCGATGAGAATCAGGGCGTCAAGCGAATACCAGTTAGAGGCAAATAGGTACCGCAATGCACTGGCAAACAAGATTACAATACAACCTGCCTTAAGAGCAGTACTACGGCGCATCGACTCAACGCGTGGTGCAAAGCACAACATTGAAATTATCGCTGCGAATGCGAGTGCTGTTTCGTAGACAGCCAGTTCAAACAGGCTGCCCCGCTGTACAATAATCAGAGGCAGCGTTGTGTTCCAACATCCGAGGTAGATCCAGAGCAATAACTCCAGGTATAGATACGTTCGGAATGTACTCAATTCATAATTTCCTTCTTCGTATGGTGGCCGCTATAGCTCCCTGCCATGGCGACCCCTTCACACGAATCAGCCTGCTACAAAATGATTGACTTTAAAGCTTTCTGCGCTCACACCAAACTTAGAAAAGAGGTGGCCGTGCATTCTATTCTTGTATATATCTCGATTCTTTTCGAAATACTCTCGATCATACCATCTTACGCCGAAAAACATGGTCAACCCCCTTACCACAGTCGCAAGCTGCCAATCGTAGAAAACGGCCTCAACCGGTCGAGCACCCAATCGCTCATCAGACTCCATTACCGCGACAATGCATAGATCCAGTTCTTCCTTGCTTGAAAAAGCAACCTCACAGTTGGTCAGAGCAACTATTGGCTTATCCAGGTTTCGTTCATTGCCGATGACAACTTCGTACGTTTGAGATTCCATTCTTGCTAGCCTCTACGTATTTGATGGGTGATTAACACGCTTACTTTCAGAAGCTTCCAATCCGAGAAGCGGATTGGTCCAACATGGAAACTCTCGGAAGAGATCACTAGAGATATGGCAAGCAGAACAAATACGAAATCACAGTAGTCCGCGAGAGCTACCCTGTCAAATCTACAATTTTGGGGGAAGAGCGTGAGACGACAACTGCTCAATACGAAGTAGCAACCCTTAAACACGAACCGTAGCAGAGTGTGTTTCACATTCCAGTTGAGCGCCCTGATAATTAATGTTCAACCAAACTGCGCTGTCAAACTATTTTTTATGCACCATTTTGGCAAATAAATCACGACCAACGGAGCCTTTAATTGTGGAGATGTGGCTGCAACAGCATCAAAAAGGAGCGCATATGAATTATTTGGTGCACCTCCATAAAGCAAAAAAAGTGTGCAGAAATAATAGTTAGAGACTGACAAACATCCTTTGAATGACCCCTTCTGGCTGTGGATTCAACCGGTCGACGCAACACGACTAAATTCTGTGTAAGCAGAAGGAGTGTTGCAGATGAAGCAGAGACCTCGGATCTATTACACCGAAAGCCAGAAAAAACTGATGTGGGATCACTGGCAGAAAGGCGACTCTCTCCAGCACATCGCCCAACTATTTGATCGAAACCATTCATCGATACAGCGCATCTTGGCGGAAACAGGCGGTATCAGACCCGCTGTACGCCGCAGATCCAGATTGGCGCTGACGTTGGCTGAGCGTGAAGAGATTTCGCGTGCCGTGGTGGCAGGTAACTCGATCCGTTCCATGGCTGCGTTGCTAGGGCGAGCAGCCTCTACGATCAGCCGTGAGATCAGACGCAACGGTGGCCAAGGATGCTACCGGGCTAATCAAGCTGATCAGGCTGCCTGGGATCGCGCCCATCGACCCAAGGTCTGCAAACTTGTTGAGAACCGAACGGTGGCGCAAATTGTTGCAGACAAGCTTCAATTGCAGTGGTCACCGGAACAAATTGCCGGTTGGTTGAAGCGCACGTACCCGGACGATACGAGCTATCAGGTGTCACACGAGACGATCTATCGCACGCTCTTCATACAGGCTCGCGGGGCTCTGAAGAAGGAGTTGCTTGAGCATTTACGGCGCACGCGGGCCATGCGTCGCTCGCGTCATCACACTCAGAAAAAAGAAAATCACGGACGAATCACTGATGCTGTATCGATCCGTGAACGCCCGGCCGCGGCTAAGGATCGGGCGGTGCCAGGTCACTGGGAAGGCGACCTGCTGTGCGGTAGCAGGAACAGCCAAATTGCCACTCTTGTTGAGCGACATACCCGCTACGTAATGCTAGTGAAATTGGACGGTAAGGATAGCGAGACGGTCATCAGCGCCCTAATTGAAAACGCCCGTAACTTGCCCCAAGAACTCTACAAATCGCTGACCTGGGATCGCGGTAAAGAGATGGCTGACCATAAACGCTTTACGGTGGCTACCGACATCAAAGTCTACTTCTGCGATCCTCATCGTCCTTGGCAACGAGGATCAAATGAGAACACCAACGGGTTGTTAAGGCAGTACTTCCCGAAAGGAACCGACCTTGCGGAGCACTCGCAAGCCACGCTCAATGAAGTGGCAAGGCAGCTAAATAGCCGCCCTCGGAAAACGCTAGACTACGAAACACCGGCAGAACGATTTAGCCAATCTGTTGCGTCGACCGGTTGAATCCACAACCGATAACTGCCTTCGATACGCGACTTTCGCACGCCAGCGGCTCGATTGTAAGAATATGGCGGAGAGCTGCAAAACCGCCTACGCTTATAGAATGATTCCTCGAACACCTTGCCCATCTGGTGGTATAGAGCCGAGAGATCTGACTTCCTTTGACCGTCCACTTAACACCCACCCGGACCGACCCGCGCCTATCGCCAGCAACTGCCCCCTGAATCCGGTCCACACGACCAGCAGTACGGCGCAACGGGTAAAAGCCAGACCCAGTCCCCCACCTGTCGTTCAAAAGCGACCGATGCCGCAGCACCTCTGGAAACGGGGGCGCTGTTCACGTTCTGCCATGAGGTCAATCCGTATGTATCGGCCGAGCACGATTCCTTACCAGCAGCATCTAGGGTTTAGCCGAACCTTCACTCAGGGGCATTTGAGCCTTGGATTATTCTTTCCCATGGAGGCGTTCGACGGGGACACTCCGAGCATGCTCAACCAGGTCACACTGGCTAAACAAGCCGAGGCGCTGGGCTTCTGCGCGCTCTGGTTTCGCGACGTGCCGCTTCGCGACCCTGGCTTCGGCGATGTCGGCCAAGTCTTCGACCCCTGGGTGTACCTGGGCTATATGGCTGCTCATACCTCGGAGATTGCGCTTGGCACCGCTTCCATTGCCATCCCTTTGCACCATCCCCTGCACACGGCCAAGGCGTCAGCCAGCGTCGATCAGTTGAGCACAGGTCGCTTGATTCTGGGGGTGGCTTCGGGAGATCGGCCGGTGGAGTTTTCGGCTTTTGGTGTCGATCCCGAAAGGCGTGGAGAAATCTTTCGAGAACACTACGAAGTGATTCGGCAAGCCCACAGCACCAGCTTTGAGCCCATCCACTGGAGCACTGGCGAAATGCACGGCGCAGACCTGATTCCGAAACCCACCACCCAATTCATTCCAATGCTGGTGACCGGCAACAGTCGCCAGTCACTGGATTGGATCGCGCGTGAGAGCAACGGATGGATCAACTATCCACGCATACCGAATATGCAGCGGCTGGTCGTGGAAGATTGGCGGCTTGAGGTCACCAGGCAATGTGGCTCTGTGTACAAGCCCTTTACTCAGTCGCTGTACATCGATCTCGATGAGAATCCGTCCACGCCACCCACACGTATCCATTTGGGGTTCAAACTTGGACGTTACCATCTACGGTTTTTGCTGGAGTCGCTTGAGGAAATCGGCGTGGACCACGTCATTCTCAATCTCAAATATGGCAAGCGCCCTGCGGCGGAGGTTATTGAGGAATTGGGTACGCACATCGTTGCGCAGTTCGGAGTGCAGCCGCGTCCGGCAGCGCATTGAGGATCGGTCACTGCTACGCCGACGGATGCTCACTTGACGAAGCCATCGTGAGCCTCCCCGAACTGAATGGAACTTCCTGTTGGATTTGCTTAACCGGGCAGCTTGGCCGCAAGGACGTCAACCTTCTCGATTGATGGCGGTTCGGCAAACAGCTCGGCAGCGTTTGCCATAAGCGCCGCCGCGACCTTGCCCGAAAGATGAGCCTGCCGGCCCGCTTCATCCGGGAATGCGTCAAAGATGCCAAAGGTAGACGGCCCCAAGCGGATTCCAAACCAGGCTGTAGTGGCTGGCTCCTCCTCCACTAAAGGAAGGCCGCTCAAGAGAAAGCGCTCCACCTCTTTCTCTTTCCCAGGTTTTGCTTCCAGACGAACGAACAACGCTACTTTGACCATGACGTGGCTCCTGTTGTTACGATGCGGCTGGTGCTATCTGGTCGCAATAGCTAAAAGGGGCATCCGGTAATTAACTATGGTCGACGACACCAGGATTACAAACCCAAAGAGACCAAGGGTAGCGTCGCATGTCGCTTGGACACTGAGAATGACGTAGTAGGCAGCGCGCAAACCGCATACCAGCCGCGTGATCACTTTTCCCGAGCTGTGGCCTGATAATCAAGACTCAACGATATCTGAAATTCAGGAGAACATAACAGATCATGGTGACTGTCAAGCCGACCAATATGTACTCGACACGCGGTAGAAATATAACTAACCCACCTAAAGAAAACACGATCAAGGTGTTTTGCAGTATGTATTTCCTTATTCGACTCACAGCTATGAAATAGCCATATTGCTTCCCCAGGAAAAACAAGACCATGCCGGTGATCGACATAATCTGGAAATCGCGCATCGCAATGTCATTCAGGATCGCATGCCTGATCAAATTTGCCAGGAGTGCCAGCCCCATAAAAAGAAAAAGGTGCGAGTAGATCAAGGCGTGCCCACTCATACCGCTTTGATGTTTGTTCAATAAGTAAAAACTATCAAAATAGATCCACCAGATACTGCAAATCATGATGAATCCGGTGATGGCCGCCATCACATTGTAATAACCCCATTGAATGTTAGATAAGCCTCCGGAAAGGCTAATAATTGACTCCCCCAATAAGATTAGGGTGAGTAGGCCTATGCGCTCAACCAAGTGCTCTGTGTGTGCTGGCAACGGTTTTAATTTAGTCCAGAAAAATACAGGAAACAGAATATCAAGAACAATCCCAATATAAGCAACAAGGTAACGCAAGGGCGGGTCAAAAATAACGGATGAAAGGCTAATAACTGCGCTAACTAATAGGGCGAAGCCGAGCCTTGAGGAAAGTTCGCCGCGAGAATCGAGTTTACTAATGGACGAAATATACATAACACTGATGATCGCACGTATACCAAAATAGCAAGCAATAATAAGCGGGTAGTTCACTTCCAGGTCTTCCCCGATCCGTGCCGACAGCACAATGAGCAGGAGCATTATGAATAATGTTGCCAAACGGTGAAGATTGCTGTCTGTATCAAACCTGTTGGAGTAAATCGTGTGACTGGACCAGATCCACCACAACGGTACAAAAAGCAGTAAGAATGTCCATAGTTGCTTATGTTCAAAGTGGCCTTCATGAACATGTCCGAGAGTGTGCGTAACCTGGCCTATCGTAACAACGAAAGTCAGGTCAAAAAACAACTCCAACCATGTGGCGTGTCGATTTTCTTCATAATACTTCAAAGATTTCATTAGTTGCCGGCTCCGTGTCCACCTCTTTAATGTAAAAGGAAGCTAACGTTGGTTTTTCCTCGGCTCCGATGTGGGTGATGCCAAGCCGATTTGGTTCTCTAGCGATTTCGTCCACGCACTAACAAAAGCTCAATCATCTGACTCATCCCGATGAACTCTGGAACTCCGTCATAGCGAAGCCCGTCAATGTAAAACGCTGGGGTGCCATTCACGCCGCTGCGTACACCGCCATTGAAATCGGCTTGTATTTTGGGAATGTAAGTATCCTCTTGCATTGCAAGATCGAATTCCTCCCTGGAAAGGCCGTGTTTGAGAACAATGGCGCGATACAGCGGCAGACCCAATCGATCCTGATTTTCATACAATTCGTCGTGAGCCTCCCAGAAGAACCCTCGACTCCCGGCATACTCCGCGGTGACCGCTGCACCCAGCGCATGCGGATGAGCGGTGGTCAGAGGAAAGTTACGGAACACGAACAGCAAATCATCGCGAAAATGCTGCTGCAGATTCTTGACCATCCAATACGCTTCACCGCAATAGGGACATTCATAGTCGCCAAATTCCACCAAGGTGACCTTGGCATGCGCACTTCCCTGACGATGGTCGTTGGCACTTACCGGGACTTTGAGAGTGGCCATGTAATCACCTGTTAATTTTTGATTGGCGTGCCTTGTGGCGAATTCACCAGAGCATCCAGCGCATCCAGAATGCCGTCCGCCCCAGGGTTGATTGCCATTGGTGAGACACAGCTCCAGGCGACCACCCCCTCCTTGTCAATCACGAACAGTGCCCTCTTACAAACTCCGAGCTGGGATTCGTACGCTCCATACTGTCGTGCCACCGCCCCTTTGGGCTCGAAATCGGCCAGCAGGCTGAAGTGAAAATTCCGATCTTTGGCAAAGGCCTGATGACACCAGGCGCTGTCAACCGAGATACCCAGTAGCGCCGCACCGTATTCTCTGAATGTGGGTAGCAACTGGTTGTACAAGGTCAGTTGGTCACCACACACCGAAGTCCAGTCAGCGGGATAAAACGCCAATATCACGGGATTTCCCTTTAGCTCACGCAGCGACAACTGTTGATCAGGGGTTGCGTGAAGAGTGAAGTCGGGCGCGACAGTGCCGGCCGGCAGCGGACCCTGAACCAGGTCGCCATTGGTTTTTTGTGCATCATCGAACTCTAAAGTATTCATTGCTTGAACCTTGATAGATGGGTTGTTGGGACGTGCTCAGAGGGATGCGACGTGCCCGGCGGGATAACTCCATCCACCATCAAGGGGTTCAAAAAAAGACAACGCTGCCTCGATCTCAGCCTGAGCCTGAGTGATTTCGGCAGCGAAACGTTCACGTTCCGCATCAAGGAACACAAGAAGATCCGCCGTGTAATCGCGGAATTGGATTAGGCCAGGTTGGCAGGGGAATGGTCAGATTCGCTCTGGCTCACCAATGACTATAGTCGTTGATGACGCTTGCCGTAGTCGCTGAACGAATTTTCGGTACCCTCAAGTGCCAACAACACTTACGCGCTTATCTTGCTGCCATTTCAGGCGGCGCTTTAACACGATGATTTTGGAAGCTATTTCGCCACTTCAGACAAATCTACATCTGCTTTCTGGACGACAACGGCTGCCCGTTACGACAAGCAGAAACCGACCAGAGGCAGACACTGACACCGCCTTCAGGTCGACAGAATGAAGGTTGATATGGGAAATGCTCTGGACAAACGAGTCGTTGTCATTAGTGCCGGCATCGTGGGCGCTTCGCTGGCGTATCACCTGGGTGATAAAGGCGGGAATATCACCTTGGTTGAGGCTGAAGGTAATCAAAGATGCGGCTCGTGCAGCGATGGTGCTGTACCTAACGAATAGTCGAGATCGGTCTTCGGGAAGCTGAGCGGTAGCCTTTGCGAATATTGTCACTGACCGCTTTTTGCCGAAAGTAGCCGATCGGCGCGCTGTATGTGTGAGGAATATTTCTTTAAGGGAAAACCCTCATTGCTGGGCCTACCTCACGCTACTAGCATGAACCTCGGCAATCGGCCCATTCGTAGGAGAAACCCATGACTACCTTGCAGAGTGACGACAAGCGCCCCACTCCGGATCAGGCGGAGGACAATGCCTTTTTTCCCTCCCCATACTCGCTTAGCCAATTTACCTCGCCAAAATCTGATCTGAGTGATGCGGATTACGCTAATCCCTACCGAGGTGGCCGCTGGAAGATTTTGCTGATTGGCGCCGATGAGCGCTATTTACTGACCGACAACGGAACAATGTTTTCCACCGGTAATCACCCAGTCGAGACATTGTTGCCCATGTATCACCTCGACAAAGCCGGTTTCGCGTTCGACGTTGCGACCCTGTCAGGCAATCCAGTGAAATTCGAGTTCTGGGCCATGCCTAGCGAAGATACCGAGGTAAAGGATTTCTACGCCAAATACCGTGAGCAGTTCAAAAAACCTTTGAAGCTGTGCGAAGTGGTTGAGAAGGCGCTGGGGCAGGATTCGGATTACATCGGCGTTTTCATACCTGGCGGGCACGGCGCGCTGATTGGATTGCCGGAGAGTGCCGACGTGAAAGCGGCTTTGCATTGGGCAATCACCAACGACAAATTTGTGATTTCCTTATGTCACGGCCCAGCAGCAATGCTCGCGGCGGGCATTGGTGAGTCAAGGAACTCCTTCATATTCAACGGCTACAAGATCTGCGCATTTCCAGACAGTCTCGACGCAAAGACGCCCGACATAGGGTATATGCCTGGGCATCTGACGTGGAAATTTGGTGAGCAGTTGAAATCCTTGGGAGTTGAGATCATCAATCAGGATATTTCAGGTGCGACGCTCCAAGACCGCAAGTTGCTGACCGGCGACAGCCCATTGGCAGGCAACAATCTGGGCAAGTTGGCAGCTGAAGCATTGTTGAAAGAGGTTGCATCGGAGTGAGCGACGGGCCGGCCGAAACAGCGATGCGCGCTGCTCTGGAGATAGAGACGGCGCGCACGCTTGAATCAATCAAGAAATCCGTCAGGGGTTTCGCCACACCCTACGGTTATGATCGATTCGTGCTGTTTTCTGCATCGACGGCAAGTGAGGAAGTGGTTGAGCATATCTACTGGGTCGAAGGCGATTGGTTCGATAACGGTCAAGCGGTGGATGCCGAGACTTACGTTCGACATTGTCCGGTGACTCGTCACCTTTTGAATGCTCGGCAATCCTTCTTCTGGCAGAAAGAGCAGGTCAAGGGAGAAGAGCGTTACCGGATGATTCGTTCTCCAGGTGGACCAGGAATTCAGGGGTTGCAGGTGCCAGTTTTTGGTCCACAGGGGCTTGAGGGCGCAATGAGCTTGGGGGGGGAGCCGGTGGATGGGAGCGCGCGGGTGCGCTTGGGACTCAGCCTGGTTGCGACGGCCGCTTTTTTCGCGGCTCGGCGGTTGCTTGAGGCGCCATTGGACGAAGCGTTAAGAACCCTTTCCCCGCGAGAGCGCGAAGTCATGGAATGGACGGCTGCCGGAAGACGGCAAGCGGATATTGCAGCGACTCTCGGTTTGTCGGAGCGTACAGTTGAAAATCACCTGCGCTCAGCACGCCGACGTCTGGGCGTGACAACGACAGCACAAGCCATCAGGATGGCCATTCGTAACGGCGAGATCGATGGGTAAGGACGCGGCAAGATCGAGTGCTAGACGGTTTGGACTTCCAAGTAATTTCCTCATCAACTGATTGAGTGTCCACTGTTGGCCGCGAGACGCCACTCCCGAGCGCCTGCTTTTGGCCGATAGCTGCCAGCCAACGTCAACTATTTCCAACTCAGCGCAGACATTACACGGGATGGCGTTGGATTATCTCCAAACGTCATTCGAAGCCGTTCTTCCGCCATCCTCACGCCCCGTGTTCAAAATACCTCTTGGCACGCTCTTCAATTTTGATGAGCGATGGAATTCACCGGTACTGAATTCCATCCGGTCATCGCGGCCCCTGCACCCGATTCATGTGGTGTGCTGAACCAGTGATCACAAATACCAGCGATACTCCCGCGCACTGATCTCTTGCATGAACGCCAGGTGATCCTGACGTTTGTTCTCGCAATACACGTCGACAAACTCGGCGCCCAGTCCTGCACGCAGTTGCGGCTGATGCTGCAGCGCGCGCACGGCGTTGAGGATTTCCGTCGGGAAATCGATGCCGCTGTTGCGGTCATCGTTGAGGGGCGGGATCGGCTCCTTGCCTGATTCCAGACCATGTTCCAGACCCACCAGAATTGCCGCCAGCACCAGATACGGGTTGGCGTCGGCGCCGGCCAGTCGGTATTCGATGCGCAGGTTTTTCGTGTCGGATTCAGGAATGCGCAGGCAGGCGTCACGATCCTCGTAACCCCAGCTCGCCTTGGTCGCGGTGTTCACCGTGCCGCTCAGGCGGCGCATGGCGTTCTGGTTCGGGGCGAAGATCGGCATGCTGTGCGGCAGCAGATCCAGGCAACCGGCCACCGCATGGCGCAGTGCTTGCTGGTGATTGGCGGCCAGCAGGTTATTGCCGGCCGCGTCATACAGGCTGACATGCACATGCATGCCGCTGCCCGGATGCTCCACGTACGGTTTGGCCATGAAGCTGGCGCGATAGCCATGCTTGAGCGCGACTCCACGGGTACTGCGACAGAACAGCGCCGCCCAGTCGGCGGCACGCAAGCCGTCGTCCAGATGGCCGAAATTGATTTCGAACTGGCCCGGCCCCAGCTCGGCGGTGATTACCGTGGCGTCAATGCCCTGAGCTCGCGTTGCTTCTACCATTTCGTCGAGCACCGGGGCGAAGCGCGACAGACGCTCGATGTGCATGTTCGGCTGATCATCGGTATCGTCCGTCAGTTCGTCGCGGGGGAATTGCGGCAGGCCGTCGCGAAGTTTTTTGTCGAACAGATAGAACTCCAGTTCGAAGGCCACCACCGGGTGAATACCCTTGGCTGCCAGTCGATCCAGCACTTTCGCCAATACCTCGCGGGGTTCGAATTCGATCGGTTTGGCGGTGCCGTCGGAGGTAATCAGCATCTGCCCCAGCGGTTGCGCTTCCCAGGTCACCGGTTTGAGCGTGCCCGGCACCAAGCGGCGCACAGCGTCCGGGTCGCCGTCGTTGAAGCAGTAATCGCCGATCTTGAACAGACCGCCCTGCACGCCCAGCAACACGCAGTTCTGCGGCAGTTTCAAGGCGCTGCCTGCAGCGACTTTTTCGAGCATGTCCACCGGATAGCGCTTGCCGTAAAAGTGCCCCGGAATGTCCAAGGAAATCAGGTCGACATAACGCACCTCGGGGTAACGTTGGCGAAACGCGCGCACTTCGGCGAGCAGGTCAGAGCAGACAGCGTCCATCGTGTTCATCCTTTGTTGTTATCAGGTGTAGACCCAGAGCACGCGAGTCAGCTGCCCGGTGAGATTGCCGTAACGGCAATGGGTGTGACTGTCGAATTGAAAGCTGTCTCCGGCCCTCAAGGTGACCGGCTCGTCGTCGTTGCCCAGCCACAAGGTCAGTTCGCCTTCGAGCACGTAACCGCCCTGCTCCGAGCTGTCGCTCATGTGGCGGTCGCCGCTGCTCGCGCCCGGCTCCAGATGACTTTCGAGCATGGAGAACGAGGCACGCATCTGCGGCGACACCAGAATGTCGGTGATGCCGTTGGCGTAATACAGCGTGCGTCGTTCGTCTGGACGGGTGACCCACGGCACTTGTTTGGCTTTGGGCAGGCTGTAGAAATAGGTGGTCGGCACACCGAGGGTTTCACTGATCGCGGTGAGGTCGGCCACGGTCGGGCGCGACAGCCCACGTTCGACCTGCGAGAGAAAACCCACCGAACGGCCGATCTTGTCGGCCAGCTCTTTGAGGGTGTATTTCTTGTGCTTGCGCAGGTCGTGGATCAGGATCGCCAGCGCGGCGATTTCTTCTTGCTTGTTCATGATCAAAATCTCATCAAATGCTGTCGCGCAGCCGATACCAGGCCTTGCCGATGGCCTCCAGCGGTGCGGCGAAGTGCTTGCCGCCGGGGAAACGGCCATTGCTCAGGCCCTGGTACAACGCCAACTCATCGTCCTTCCCGAGAATCGCATCGGACACCGCACGGGCGGCGGCCAGCGTCGGCAACACGCCGTGCCCCGAATAACCCTGAAGCCAATAACGATTGCCCTCGCCGCCGACATCCGGCGTACGGTTCATGGTCAGATCGATATGCCCGCCCCAAGCGAATTCCACCTCTACACCTTTAAGCTGCGGAAACACGCGTTCGAGAAACGGCCGAGTTGCCGCCGCAATGTCCTTGGGCATACCGCCCAGATAGGTGCAGCCGCCCCCGAACAGCAAGCGGTTGTCCGGCGTGCGACGGAAGTAATCGAGGACGAACTGGTTGTCGGTCACGCAGACGTTGCTCGGCAGCAGCGCAGTGGCTTGCTCCGGCGTCAGCGGTGCGGTGGCGACTTGATAGGTGCCGACCGGCAGGATGCAGCTTGAGAGTTGCGGATCGAGTTCATCGAGATAGGCATTGCAGGCCAACACCAGCACGTCGGCCTTCACCGAACCGTACTCGGTGTTGACCCGGTAACCGTCGCCTTCGCGCTGATAGCTCAGCGCTTTGCTTTGTTCGTAGATATACCCGCCGGCACGCTCGATGGCGGCGGCCAGGCCGAGGGCGAGTTTCAGCGGATTGAGGTGCGCGCCTTCGGCGTCAAAGAGGCCGGCCTGATAACGATCGCTGGCGACCCATTGCGGCAAGTCTTCACGAGGAATGAACTGCAGACCGTCGTGGCCCCACTTGTGACTGGCTTCGTGTTGCCACTCAGTCAGCAGGCTGACTCGACGCTGCATCACCGACGTCCACAAATGGCCGGGGCGATAGTCGCAATCGAAACCATGCCGCCCGGGCAATTCACGCAGCTCCTGCGCGGCCCAACGCATGCCGTCCCACAGACGCCTGGCGCGCTCATGGCCGAGCGCGGCTTCCAGCGGCGGCATGTCGCACGACCAGCCCAGAATCGCCTGTCCGCCATTACGTCCCGACGCGGCCCACGCCACGCGACTGGCTTCCAGCACGGTGACGCGCTTGCCGGCCAAGGCCAGACGCAACGCGGTGTGCAGCCCACTGAAACCGGCGCCGATGATCACCACGTCGGTGTCGTGCGCACCTTCCAGCGCCGGCCGTGTGCTGAGAATATCGGCGCAACTGTGGGCGTAATAACTGGCGACATGCTGTTGGGATTGCTGAAACATTCGGCGCCTCATGAAATTTATTTCTTATAATTTCATGAAAATCTACAGAACAAATTTCATATCGGCAACCGACAACTGTTTCACTCACACAGATCAATGCTCCAGCGCATAACGCCGGCAATGCTCCAGATAACCTTTCTCATGTTTACCAACCAACTGCACAACACTGATCCACAGCCACGACGGCGCATCCAGCGTCTTCGAGCGACACGCTTGCAGTTCACGCATCCATGAAGCCCGAGTGCTCATGTCCATCTGCCGGGCATGGGCCAGCCCCACGACCCGGGCCAGATAGCCGGCGGCGAGCATCGCGTCGGTCTGGCTCAACTGATCCAGTTCCAGTTTCATGTCTTGTGGCAGCAGTTCGCGGATGAAGAAGCCATGGTCGAGCACGCGGGTGGCGATCATCCGATTGCCCAGGCCCGGGGAGAGAAACCGCGCACCTTCGACCACGCGTTTGCCGTTGTCGCGCGGCATCGCGGCTCGCGCCACCCGAGGTGCGGCGGCGGCAATCGCTTCCTTGATATCCAGCAGGCAATATTCCTGATCGTCGCCCTCGCCCACCCCCAGCAACACCGCATAACGCTTGAGCCCCAGCGAGCTGCAGCCTTTGACCCAATAAGCCGAGTCGAGCATTTTCACCCGGTCGTCCTTTGAGCGCCCCTTCAGGGACGTCACCAGCGTATGGACGTCAGGCGTTGCGCAAAGCGATTTCAGCGCGCTGCGCTCTTCCCGTGACAGCGACCAGAAATGCTTGCCCAGCGGAATAGTTGGTTTGGTGCTCTCGATGCGCTCCTGGGCCAGATGCTTCCAGGTGCGCTGCACCGCGCTGCGCATGCCGGCCTTGACTTGCGCGGGTCTTGGCGGCTCTTTGTCGACGTCGTCTTCGAATGCTTGTTCATAGCCGCGCATCATCTCTTCAAGCATGCGCGCGGTGGCGACGCCGGGCAGGTCCGAACCTCGGGCGGCGGTGGCCAAGGAAAGCGCCAGACGCACCAGATCATGCGCGGGGTTGCCGATAACGGTTTGGTCGAGGTCGCGGATGTGAATGTCGATGCGCCCCTTCAGATCGCCGGTCGGCCCGAGATTGCCGGCGTGACAATCGCCGCAGATCCACACCGCCGGCCCCTTCGGTAAGTTGCGGCCCGGTTGGCTGTGCAGCCACTCATAAAACTGCACCGTACTGCCACGGACATAGGCGTGGGCGGAGCGAGCCATTTTCAGATTGCGCAGTTGTGACAGCGGTTCAAGACGTGCGGAGGGCCGTGGGGTTTTCATGGACGCTTCTTGCAGTGAATGTGTCCTGTTGACCGCCCGTCACGAGCAAATGTTTCAAAGTATTACAAAGGCAACTCAACCCGCGCCAGCAAGCCACCGCTGCTGCGATTGCTCAAACTCAGTTCGCCGCCCTGCTCGCGCACAATCGCCCGCGCCGCCGACAGCCCGAGCCCGACGCCACCGGTTTCCCGGTTGCGCGAGGTTTCCAGGCGGAAAAACGGGTCGAACACCCGCTGCAACGACGCTTCGGGAATCCCCGGCCCGTTGTCACTGACGTCGATGCACACGCTGTAACCGTCGCTGCTCAGGGCGATTGCCGGCTGCTGCGCGTACTTTTCGGCGTTTTCCAGCAGATTGACGATCACCCGTTTGATCCCCAGCGGGCGGCCCTCGTAGACCAGATGCGCCGGGCCGTGGAAATCGATGGCAATGTTCTGGTCGCGGTAGTCGTCGATGATCGTCTGCAACAGTTCCGACAGGTCGAACGCGGTGCTTTGCTCCGGCTGAGTGTCTTCCCGAAAGAACGCCAGTGCCGCGTTGATCATCGACTGCATTTCTTCGATGTCGCGGATCAGTTTGCCCTGATGATCAAAGTCCTCCATGAACTCGCTGCGCAGGCGCATACGGGTCAGCGGTGCGCGCAAGTCATGGGAAATCGACGCGAGCATGTGCGTGCGTTCGCTGATGTAGTGCTGAATCTGCGCCTGCATGGTGTTGAAGGCGATGATCGCCTGGCGGATCTCGTCGGGGCCTTCGACTTTGATCGGCGGCGCACGCAGATCTCCGCCAAAACGCCGGGCGGCGCTGGCAAAGCGTTGCAGCGGTTTGGCCAGTTGCTGCGTGGCCAGCCAGGCCACCAGCACGGTGGCGATCAGGCCGAGGGCGATGATGATTGCGATGCGCGTGCCGATGTCCAGGCCCCAGGAGCGTTCGGGCGAAGAGAACAACAGCCAACTGGCATCCGGCAGTTGAATCAGCGCCGCATAGCGCGCCAGCGGACTGCCGCTCGGCCAGTCAGCGGGATTGAACACCCGAATGTCTCGCTCATCGCCCAACAACTGATGCAACCCCGACGTCTTGTTGGCGATGAGCTGCGTGCCACCTGCTGGCAATCCAAGTTCGTCGCGGTGCGCACTCCAGGTCACCTCCTGCGTCGGGCCGGTTGCTGCGTGCGCCAGTTTCGGGCGTAAAGGCGCTGGTGCGGCCTCGATCACTTTGACGGTCGCGGCAATCTGCTCCAGCAAACCGGTACGTTCAATCGGTGGCCGCGCCCAGGTCCCCGCAACCTCCACGAACAGGAAATTGAGTGCCAGCGAAGCCAGCATGGCCGCGACAATCGTCAGCGCGATCCGCCGACTCAGCGGATCACGGCGCAGGAATCGATGGATCATGAACGAGTGACCTTGGCGGTGAACATGTAACCGCCGTTGCGCACGGTGCGGATCAGGTCCGGGCGTTTGCTGTCCGGCTCGATCTTGCGCCGCAGGCGGCTGACCTGCACGTCGATACTGCGATCAAAGGCGTCGTGGCCCTGACCACGAGACAGGTCGATCAATTGTTCGCGGGTAAGAATGCGCTGCGGGTGTTCGAGAAACACCACCAGCAGATCGAACTCGCCGCCGGACAGCGGAATCATCACGTTTTCCGGGGAGCGCAACTCGCGACAGGTGATGTCCAGATGCCAACCGGCGAAGGCGATCACCGGCCGCGACGGCTCGCTCGCGGGGCTGACCTGTTCACCGGCGCGACGCTGCACGGCGCGCAGGCGCGCCAGCAGTTCACGTGGGGCGAACGGTTTGGTGACGTAGTCATCGGCGCCCAGTTCGAGGCCGACAATCCGGTCGCTCAACTCGCCCATGGCAGTCAGCATGATGATCGGAATGCCCATCTGCGCGCGCACTTTCTGGCACAGGCTCAGGCCACCTTCGCCGGGCAGCATCAGGTCGAGAATGATCGTGTCCGGGCGCTGCTGGGCAATCGCCGCCCACATCGCTGCGCCGTCGGCGGCAACATCGACCTCGTAGGCGTGCTGGACGAAGAACTTTTTCAGCAGGGCCAGAATTTCCACGTCATCGTCGACGATCAGCAGTCTGCTCACGGGCACAGGATCCTCAGGCCAAAAAAGAACGCATCTAAAACTATTCTGGCGGGCGGGTCATATATTTCAATCGAGCAACATTCCGTCGTCCCGGACATCAAGCGGACATTCTGCGGCAAAACCCCTCAGGCACCCTGCACGCCATCAACAACCGGGGGGCATTCAATGAGCGCATTGCACAACCGTTATACCGCCGAGGGCCACGACGCCCGCTATCCGTTGATTCTCAGCCAGCGCACCAGCGCGCCTGAGCAGGATACGCCGCTGTTGTTCCAGGAGTTCTGCCTGGGCCTGTCAGATGATCAAAGCCGAATCGTCCTGCGCCGCTATTTCGAGCAGTACGGCCCCGGCGATTCGCAATGGGTGGAGTACGTGCATTCGATTCCGACCGCCGACCTGATCCAATGGATCATGAGCCACGGCCAGCTGCACATCGAATGCTCGGACAACACCACGCCGCTCTCCTCCCCAATCACTGCCCGCGCTTGAACGACGCGAGGCAAAAGCGCAAAACAAGGATTCGCATGATCAGAAGCCATTGCTTGATGTCGGTACTGTGTACGGCGTCCCTCAGCCTTTCGGCCTGCAGCAGCAAAACCGTCGAACCGCAGAAGTACACCGGATTTCTGCACGATTACAGCGTGCTCAGCGAGCGCCAGTCGCCATCTGGGCAGACGGTGCTGGGTTGGGTCAGCCCGGCGCTGGCGCGGGGGCGTTACACCCAGGCCTATCTGGCGCCCAGCCAGTTCTACCCGAGCGCCGCGCCGACCGAGCGGATCCCGCTGAGCACGCTGTCCGGCGTCACCGACTACTACGACGCCGCGCTCAGGCTGGAACTGGGCAAGGTCATGCGCCTGATGCCGCAACCCGGCCCGAACACCCTGACCATCAGACCGGCGATCACCCGCGTCGCCGCCAGCACCCAGGGCCTGCGTTTTTATGAATGGCTCCCGGTGACCTTGATTGCCGCCGGCGTGAGCACCGCAACCGGCATCCGCGATCAGGACAGCGAAATCACCACCGAAGTCTCGTTCGAGGACGGCACAACCGGCGAAGTGGTCGCCGAAGTCGTGCGCAAGGGCATCGGACTACCGCTGGAAAACGACCAACAGGTGCTGACCGCCGATGACGTCAAAGCGGTGCTGGACGGTTGGGCCAGTGATCTTGGGAAGTCCTACCTGGCGACCCGTCGTTAGCCGAGCGACTTTTTCAGCTAGCCTTGCTCACTGAATGTGCTGACCTATTCGCGAGCAAGCCCGCTCTCACAGGGGAACTGCATTCCAATGTGGGAGCGAGCCTGCTCGCGAAAGCGGTGTGTCTGGCAACTAGTCACTAGAGACTTTCAGCGATCGAAAACACCGTAGACAAGGTCTTGAGCAATCTGCCGGGTTACCAGTTGTTCAAGGACACCACCACACGCTTTGCCGGAATGGAAAACCCCGACGGCTCGAAGGTCGGCCTGATTGCCGAAGAACAAGGCTGGCGCTTGTGTCTGGTGGTGGAAAGTCTCGATGACTGGATGACAGTGTACATGCCGGATGGCGGAACGGCCGGTGGCACGGCGGGCGAAGTGCGCTTGCTGCAGGCCCGCGAGGTGATCATTACCGAGCTGTCGTGGCTGACCATGGCCGCCGGGTTGCGCCGTGGCGGACGCGGGATGCTGGAGCAGATGCAGCCGTGGTTGCCGAAAACCTGAAAACCACTACTCGCTGCTCAAAATGCCATGGCAGATCAAACCCAGCACACCGCGCATGTGTTCGGCATGTGCTGCCCGGTCCGGCTCAGGCTCGGTCGCCAGACGGATAAACGCCATGTTCGCGTACTGGTTGAACAGCGTCGCCGCCACATCGAGATCGACTGACGCCCGCACCTTGCCCTGCGCTTGAAAATGCCCGAGCAGCGCCTTGGTCTCTTCGATCACCGCCGCATTCCACGGACTCAACGCCTGAGCCAGTTCGCCCGTGAGCAGAAACGGCGCCAGTTCACGCCACAACGAGGCCGGCATCGCTTGCAGTTGATAGTCGGTCATCAAGCCTTCGAACTCGCACAGCGCCTCCAGCGGATCACTGTCGTCGTCCAGATTGGCCCGCGCATCGCGCATCGCCTGCTCGTCCGGCTGCTTGAGCAAGGCCAGCAGAATCTCCTGTTTGCCACCGAAATAATTGACCACCGTCGGCGCGGAAACCCCGGCCTGGACCGCGATCTGGTCCAGCGTGGTGGCCGCAAAACCGTTGGTCTTGAACAACTCCAGCGCTGCCTGCGCGATGACTTCCCTGCGCTGTTCCTTTTGCCGTTCTCTGAGCCCGCTCATGGTGCTGATGTCCTGTCTTGCTGATCGGCGTCAGCCTACGGATTTCTTTTTTCACCGACAAATATTTTCTTTACAAAAATATTTTTAAGTGACAAATATTGGCCGTGCACCGCTGGAATGAACGCGCACCCACTTGCCCCGTTTCTCTGGAGAACCGCCATGTCCGCCGAATTCGATCCGACCCGTAGCACCCGCGATTATCAGGCCGCCGACGCCGCCCACCACATTCACGCGTTCGTCGACCAGAAGGCGCTCAACGAGGAAGGCCCGCGGGTGATGGTCAGCGGTGATCGCTTGGCGCTGTGGGACAACGACGGCAATCGCTACCTGGACGGCATGTCCGGCCTGTGGTGCACCAACCTCGGTTACGGGCGCAAGGACCTGGCCGCTGCCGCCACCGCGCAGCTGCAACAACTGCCCTACTACAACATGTTCTTCCACACCACTCACCCGCAGGTGATCGAGCTCTCCGAGCTGTTGTTCAGCCTGCTGCCCCAGCACTACAGCCACGCGATCTACACCAACTCCGGCTCGGAAGCCAACGAAGTGCTGATCCGCACCGTGCGCAAGTTCTGGCAGGTGATGGGCCAGCCCGAGAAGAAAATCATGATCGGCCGCTGGAACGGCTACCACGGCTCGACCCTGGCCGCGACGGCGCTGGGCGGCATGAAATTCATGCACGAAATGGGCGGCACCATCCCTGACGTGGCGCACATCGACGAGCCGTACTGGTTCGCCCACGAAGGCAACCTCAGCCCGGAAGAATTCGGCCTGCGCGCCGCACGGCAACTGGAAGACAAGATCCTCGAACTGGGCGCCGACAAGGTCGCCGCGTTCGTCGCCGAACCGTTCCAGGGCGCTGGCGGCATGATCATTCCGCCCGCCACCTATTGGCCGGAAATCCAGCGTATCTGCCGCCAATATGATGTGCTGCTGTGCGCCGACGAAGTCATCGGCGGTTTCGGTCGCACCGGCGAATGGTTCGCGCACCAGGCCTTCGGTTTTGAACCGGACACCCTGTCAATCGCCAAAGGCCTGACCTCCGGCTACATCCCTATGGGTGGGTTGATCCTGTCGCGACGCATGGCCGAGGCGTTGGTGGAAAAAGGCGGCGTGTTCGCTCACGGCCTGACCTACTCCGGGCACCCGGTGGCGGCTGCGGTGGCGATTGCCAACCTCAAGGCGTTGCGCGATGAAGGCGTGGTCACTCAGGTGAAAAACGACACCGGCCCGTACCTGCAGAACTGCCTGCACGAAGTGTTCGGCAACCACCCGCTGGTGGGTGAGGTTCAGGGCGTCGGACTGGTGGCGGCATTGCAGTTCGCCGAAGACAAAGCCACCCGCAAGCGTTTCGCCAACGAGAACGACATCGCCTGGCGCTGCCGCACCATTGGTTTTGAGGAAGGCCTGATCATTCGATCGACGCTGGGCCGGATGATCATGGCCCCGGCATTGATCGCCACACGGGTCGAGCTGGATGAACTGGTCGACAAGACACGCATCGCCGTGGAACGCACGGCTCGCGAATACGGCGTGCTGTAACGCATACCCCTTGTAGGAGTGAGCCTGCTCGCGATAGCGGTGTGTCATTAACATCGATCTAAACTGATCGACCGCTATCGCGAGCAGGCTCACTCCTACAAGGGAATCAGGTATGCCTTGAACTCAGCACATCGGCTCAATCCGGCACGGATGATCGTGCCCATCATCAGAGACCTTCCCTGATTGTCGGTCCCTCACGATGGCTCCCTCAACACCACGCTTTGCGTTGTTGGCACTGCTTTGCGCAGCGAGCGACAGTGCTTTGGCCAATGACTTCTTCGACGACGCCAAAACCGAAGTGCTCAGCCGCAACTTCTTCCTGAGCAACGACTACCGCTCGCCCTCTCCCTCCGGCAAAAACTATAAACAGGAATGGGCCCAGGGCTTTATCGGCACGTTCACCTCTGGCTACACGCCAGGCACTGTCGGATTCGGCATCGATGCCCACGCCTTTCTCGGCCTGAAACTCGATGGCGGCAAAGGACATTCCGGCACGGGTCTGTTGCCGGTCGACAGCAATGGTCGCAGTGAACCGAACTACTCCAGCGCTGGCGGCGCGTTCAAACTGAAAGTTTCGCGCACCACCCTCGCGTTCGGCGAGATGACCGTGGAAACGCCGGTGTTCGACACCTCGGACAAACGCCTGCAACCGGAATACGCCACAGGTTTGCTAGTGAACAGTCGTGAAATCGACAACGTTAACTTCACGGCCGGACACTTCACCGCATTCAAGAATCAGGACAGCTCCTCAGGGCGCGGCGACTTTTATGGTTACGGCGCCAACACCGAAGCCGGCGGAATCAGTTTTCTAGGCGTGGACCTGTTCGGCGACAGTCCGGTCGGTGGATCGCTTTACGCCTCGGACCTGAGCGACACCTGGCATCAGTACTACGCCAATCTGCACTTCAAACAGTCCGGCCTGTTGCTCGATGCCAACCTCTACCACACCCGCGATACCGGTCGGGCGCTGGCCGGCGCGATCGACAACACCGCGTTCAGCCTGTCCGGCAAGTACAGTTTCGGCGCGCACGCGGTCATGCTCGGCTGGCAACGCATAAATGGCGACACGCCGTTCGATTTCGTGGGCGGTGACTCGATCTACCTCGCCAACTCGATCAAATACGCCGACTTCAACGGCGCCGGCGAACGCTCCTGGCAAGCACGCTACGACCTCGACCTTGGCGCTTTCGGCATCCCTGGCCTGACCTTCATGACCCGCTACGTCTCCGGCGACCACATCGACGGCACTCACGCGCCCAAGGGCGGCGCGTACAACCCGTTCGATGCCGAGACTGGCGACTATCAGCCGCAGCAAGGCGCTGGCGGCAAGCATTGGGAACGGGATATCGATCTGAAATACATCGTGCAATCGGGCACGGCGAAGGACCTGTCGGTGCAGCTGTCGCATGTCTCGCACCGGGCCAACGAGGCACAGGCCGGGGATGATATCGACCGGATTTATTTAGTGATTCAGTACCCGTTGGGGTTCTGATGGCTGGTGGTTAAACCCAGCCTCTGGCCCGATGTCGCCCTACGAATCCATCGACTGGAAAAACTCCGCGAAGCCGCCGACAACGAAACCCTGCTGGTACGCGCCAGCCTGCCCCCCCTGTGGGAGCGAGCCTGCTCGCGAAAGCGGCCGATCAGTCGGCATAGACGTTGAATGACGTACCGCATTCGCGAGCAGGCTCGCTCCCACAGGGGATTCAGTGCGTCATGGATGCTGCGGTAATCGGCGGAAGGCAGCCGGAGTCGAACCTGCCCGGGAACGGATGCCGTCCCCAACCGGGTTTGAAGCCCGGCCGCGCCACCGGGCGCGATTGCCTTCCTTTGAACTCAGGGTGCGTCGGCGCTGGCCAGCGCGTTGTCATGGCGGGTCACCCGGGATTCGCCGATGCGTCGGGTCAGGCCGAGGCGGTCGAAGTATTCCAGGTACTGAATACAGCGCTTGCGTCCCAAGCCTAGCGTATCACTCTCCCAATTAACGTCTTACAAAAAACTCCTAGTTCCAGATAAGTTATATCTACTTAGAACTTTTTGGATCTTTGGGATCTTTGGTTTTTTTTAAACCCTTAATGCTTGTTTTATTTTGCCCTAGAAGCTCAGCCAATGACGTGACGTTTTTCACTTCAATATCTCGAGAGATAGGCTGCTGCTTTAACAAATCGGCCAGTTTGGCTAGGCTATTTTCTGACTCGCTAAAGCTAGATAAATTCCATGTCTTCGGCACCTTCAATTCATACAGGTATTTATTTAGATTGTCCGAAGCACTAATGGATTTGGCGCGAATAATTTCATCCATCCAAGAAGAGTAGCTAGCAAGTGCCTCCTTACTCGAATTCGCCTTTAAGCTTTGAATATCGCTCTGAAGCTTTTTAATTGTTTCTTGATACTCATTCCCCGTACCTTTAGCAACTGCCAACTCTCCAACCAAAGCATCCATCTTTTTCAGCGTTTCATCGCGCTCATTAGTAAGCTTGGAAGTTTTCAAATCATTTAAAGCAAATGCTACCGATAGCTCCTTTACGAATGTACCCATTTCATCGGCGCTGCCAGCCATCCTATTGAATATAGTTAGAAAATAATTAACCAATGCATTATCCGAGAAGTTAGGATACCTAATTTTATGGTCAATTTCACTCCAACCTTCTTCAAATATTGTCCGTACTTGCACCTCCACAAGGCACTCGCGAATAGTCGGTTGCGTCTTCAAAACATAATGTATAGATCTATAGCCAGCTGGGTGTGGTTTTTCATCAAAAAGCTCCTTTTTGAAGTTTTGAGGCGTAGTATCCCCCGTCCGAATATAATGTATTGGAGGAGTTTCGTGCAGATTCCACTTTGCACGAATTGCTAAATCTATACCTTCATATTCATGTTTAAATAGATGCAGCACCCGCACACCGATAAGATCGGTAATTATAGTATGATAGTTATCAACTCCAATATTTTCGTATTTTTCCGAACGCTCCGACTTTTTCCTTATTATTTTTGCAACAAGATGATCTGGATCCTTAATTCTCCATCTCACGGAATGAACACCATCCGTTGCTTGAAATGCTGAAGCAAAGTAACTCGCCGTTGCTCGCAAGTCTTCTGATCTGACAACATGATCTGCTGCAATGTCTTGTAAAGTGCTCCAGTCTAACTGACAACCTTCCCATACTTCCTGAGAAATATTATTTGTAGCCAAAAATGACTCAAGAGAGTTTTCCATATGCACGCTTCGTCCATTCGATTTTATTTGGGGGCTGGTTATAACTTTCCGTTCAACAACGCGATTTCACTTCCAGTAATTTTCAGTGATTGACTCGCATTTCCGACTCAGTCCTCATCGTCCTTGAGAAATCTGAATTTTAGCCAGAGCAACAACAGTATTTTTGATGCTGTACATATTCTTCTCAATCCGTCTAGCTTTTTATTTGTCATCCGTATGCGGAGCACCTTCGGGACAGCGGCGACATACCTTGGTAGAAGTAACACAGACTTAGCAAAGCCCAGATTTCTCAACAGGCAAGATTCCGATGTGTTGCAACTGGACCATGTGTGGTCTGGTTTAATACTAAATTGGGTGCGATACCACTTCAATCATCTGCATGGTCAACTCCTGTGGGTGTGAGCATTGCGTAATTGGCGGAAGGCAGCCGGAGTCGAACCTGCCCGGGAACGGATGCCGTCCCCAACCGGGTTTGAAGCCCGGCCGCGCCACCGGGCGCGATTGCCTTCCTTTGAACTCAGGGTGCGTCGGCACTGGCCAGCGCGTTGTCGTGGCGGATCACCCGGGATTCGCCGATGCGTCGGGTCAGGCCGAGGCGGTCGAAGTATTCCAGGTACTGAATACAGCGTTTGCGTCCCAAGCCTAGCGCATCACGGAAGGTTGTCACCTGGATCGACGGATTTTCCTGCTCCAGTTGCAACAGAATGTCGGCGATGCGCCGCAGTTGCCCGTCAGACAGAAACAGGTCGCGCACCACTTGGTGCATCAATCCCAGGCGCGCCAGTTTGCGCAACAGCAGGCGCACCACGGCATCCTCCACGCCCAACACGTTGGCGACATCACGTACCCACGGCGGATCAAACTCGGCCTGTTCGAACAGCGGCTGCATGCGCTGCCACAGGGTTTCGTCTTCAGCACTCAAACGCACCTGATGATCCGGCAGATGCAACCACGGCCCGCTGGCGTTGATCGACCCGGCAGCGCGCAGTTCTTCCAGCAGGCTGACAAAGGTCGAACGTTCCAGCGCCAAACCGCTGAAGCGTCGCAGGCGATCGCGATCCGGCCCCATCTGGTCCGGTTCCAGTTCGTGCAGTTTCGCCAACTGCTCCAACAGGGTGAACTTCAACTGCCCCCAGCGCTGCACGTTGAACAGCACCGGGCCCTGGCGGGTGTCGATCAGGCGCACGTTGGCTGGTAGCGCCCAGTCTTCACGCTGACGATTGAATTGACGCTCCAGCCGTTGCGGATCGAGGCCGCCAGCGCTGTGGTCGAGCAACAGCGGCAGCGCTTGTTCAAGACTGTCGCTACCCGCCAGCGCTTGCAGTTGCGCCTGCCGCTCCGGGCTGCGGCGCTGCCGGGCCGGGGCGAACGGGTCGAGCACCTGCCCGCCACCGAGGGTGCGTTGCGCGCTGTGGTCACGCAGGATCAGGCGATCGCCCTTCACCGCGTGCACCGGGGCGTTGATCAGCAATTGCGCGAACATGCGCTGACCGGGACTCAAGCGCGGGCCTTCGAGCAACGCCACGCGGGCGATGACGTCTTGCGTACCGAGGTGCACATGCACCGGGTGAAAGTGTTCGAAGGTGCGCTCACCGGGCAACAACTGAAACTCGATATCGACCCGTTGCGTCGGTGCGTGCAGCCATTCGGCCAACAGCCATTGGCCACGATGGATCTGCTCCAGGGTCAATCGATCGCCACTGATGTTCAGTGCCACCCGTTGCCCGGCGAAGGCCTGCTCGGCGGGCTGGTTTTGCGCGTGCAAGCCCCGCACCCGCACCGATTTCCCGGACGGCCCGAGGGCCAGTTTGTCCCCGACTGACACCGTTCCCGACAACGCCGTGCCAGTGACCACAATCCCGGCGCCCGCCACGCTGAAGGCGCGGTCGATGGCCAGGCGAAAACCACCTTCGCGACTGCGCTCATGCACTTCGCTTTGAATCTGCAGCAAGCTCTGGCGCAGTTCATCGACGCCCTGCCCGGTCACGCTCGACACCGCCAGCGTCGGTGCATCGGCGAATGGCCCGGCTTCGAGCAGATCGAGAACCTGGCGCTGCACCTCCTCCACCCTGCCCGCTTCAACCCGATCGCATTTGGTGATCGCCACCAGCGCCCGGGGAATGCCCAGCAACTGAACAATCGCCAGATGCTCGCGGGTCTGCGGCATCACCCCGTCGTCCGCCGCCACCACCAGCAACACCAGATCAATGCCCTGCGCCCCGGCAAGCATGTTGTGGGTGAATTTCTCGTGGCCCGGCACGTCGATGAACCCGGTCAGCCCGGCACCGGCTTCCAGTTCCGCGTAGAGATAACCGAGGTCGATGGTCATCCCACGCTCGCGTTCCTGCGGGCGGCGGTCGCCGGTTTGGCCGGTCAGCGCTTGCAGCAGCGAGGTCTTGCCGTGGTCGATGTGCCCGGCGGTGCCGACGATCACGACTCGACCTGCAACTGCGGCAACTGCGCCAGCCACGTCGGCTCGTCGTCGAGTTGGCGTAGATCGAGCCACAGCGCGTCGTCGTCAATTCGACCCAGCACCGGAATCGGCAAATTACGCAACGCAGCTTCCAGATTCAGCAGACAGCGCCCGCGCAAGCGTTTCGATACCTGCGGGCGCAGGCAAAGCGCTGCACTCGGCAAACGCGCCACCGGTTGGCTGCCGCTGCCGATCATGCCCAACGCCTGCACGGCGCTGACCTGCCACGGTTCGCCCAAGACTTCAGCCATCGCCGGTTGCAAACGGCAAGCCTGGACGAGAATGTCGGCTTGCGGGCGAGTCAACAGCCGCAAACTCGGCAGTCGTTCGGCGAGGCGATCCGGGTCGCGATACAGGCCCAGCACCGCTTCCAGTGCGGCCAGAGTCAACTTGTCGACACGCAAGGCGCGTTTCAACGGATTCTTCTTGATCTTCGCGATCAGGTCTTTGCGCCCGACAATCAACCCGGCCTGCGGCCCGCCGAGCAATTTGTCGCCGCTGAAGGTGACGATGTCCGCACCGTCGAGCAGCGCCTGCCTTACCGTCGGTTCCGCCGGCAGGCCCCAACGGGTCAAGTCCAGCAGACTGCCGCTGCCCAGATCCTCCAGCAGCGGCAAGCCGTGCCGATGCGCCAGCTCGGCCAGTTCGGGGGTGGGCACCCGGGCGGTAAAGCCTTCGATGCTGTAGTTGCTCGCATGCACGCGCATGATCAAGCCGCTGCGCGGGCTGATCGCCGCTTCGTAGTCGCGGGTGTGGGTGCGGTTGGTGGTGCCGACTTCATGCAGGCGCACACCGGCGCGGGCCATGATGTCGGGAATGCGGAACGCGCCGCCAATCTCGATCAGCTCACCACGGGAGATGATGCCCTCCTTGCGCGCACCAAGGCTGTTCAGGGTCAGGAGCACCGCAGCGGCATTGTTGTTGACCACGGTGACGGCTTCAGCGCCGGTCAGCTCGCGGATCAGGCCTTCGATCAGGTCATCGCGATCACCGCGTTTGCCACTGGCCAGATCGAATTCCAGATTAAGCGGATAACGTGCGGCCATCTGCACCGCGTCGATGGCTTCGTCCGGCAGCAAGGCGCGGCCCAGATTGGTGTGCAGCACCGTGCCGGTCAGGTTGAACACCCGCCGCACGTTGCTGCGCTGTTGCTGCGCCAGACGCTCGCCGACGCGGCCGGCGAGCACTTCGGGGCTGATTTCAATGGCAGACAGTTGACCTTGCAACACGCTGAGCCGCAGCTCATCAAGCAACTGCCGCAAGCCGCTCAGCAACGCCTCACGACCATAACGCTCGGCCAGCGGCAGACAGGCCGGGTGACGCAACAAACCATCAATGGAAGGCAACCGCAGGGCAACACTCGAAGACATCAGCCACTCCCGAAAACAAGACTCTCCGGCATGACCTGACGCAACGCGTCTAAATACAGCACACCGGCCCCCAATTGCGGGAGCGGGCTTGCTCGCGAATGCGGTGAGTCAGCCACAAATGATCTGACTGACACGGCCCCTTCGGGAGCAAGCCCCTTCCCACAGGTTTTTCAGGAGTGTAGACGCTCTGGTCATTCGTCTCCCGGCGCCAGCAACAGATTCGGTGCCAGACGCTGATAACCGTCCTGCGCCAGACGCATGTCGAGCAGCAGGCTGCTGAGATCGGCGGACAACGCTTCGCCTTCGGCATCGTTCTCCAGATAAACCAGTTTCAGGTAGCTGTTGCAGCTGGGGCACACCTCCGCACGAATCGGCGCCTGATTAGCGGCGTGGCGATCGTCCTCCAGGCTCAAGTAATCCAGGCCTTTGCTCGACTCGCAATACACGCACTTGACCCGCACCACGTGCCATTCGCAGGCGCACAACGAACACACCAGATAGCGCAGGCCGTTGTGTTTGCCGCGATGGCGGATCACCCCGGCCATCGCCGGTGAACCGCACCCCGGGCACTGGCTGAGGCTGTCGCCGGGTTTCAGTTGCAGGTTCGGTGCGCTGAGCAGCCAGTGGCTCCACGCCGCTTGCAGCCCGGCGCCGAGAAACGGTACCAACTGCGCCGGCACCATCGAATATTGACCGCTGACCAACGCCACCGCCCACGCACGCAACTGGCCGGCACTGGCGCTGCGCAGTGTGGCGAGCGCGTCGACTACGGCGGGTTGATCGGGCGGCACATAGCGTTGCAACAGAGCATCCAGATAAACCTGCCAGCCCTCCTCGCGCACCAATGTGTCGGCAGCAAACGGCGGCAAACCATGTTGCTGACAGGCTTCGATCCTTTGCTGATCAAACGGTGCCGTCAGCGGTGGATCGTCGAAAACCTGCTGCTGAGCCCGGCACAATCCGGCGATCAGTCGCAGGTAATCGGCCAGCGGATGCCCGTGAGCCAATTGCTCCAGGCGCTGGGCGCGCAAGGTGAACAGGTTGTGCGGCGGCAGGTGCAGAAACGGCGGCGAACTGGCCGCCGCCTCGATTTCCCCGGGTTCAAGAATGGTTGCCAAAAGTCAGCCCTTTTTGGTGATCGGTCGCTCCGGCACGTCCGGATTGCGTTCATCGCGGGTGATGTCGCGATACCACAGTTCGTGGTGCTTCTTCGCCCAGGCGCGGCTGACCCAGCCATGCAGCATCGCGTCCACCGAACCCTTGATCCACAGCCCGGCGTAGATGTGCACGATGATGCTGAGGATCAGCACAAACCCGGCCAGCGCATGCAGGAGCATGGCCCAGCGGATCACGGTGATGCCGAAGTAAGCACTGAAATACGCGCGCCAGATCACCAGCCCGGTGAACAGCAACCCGAGCATGCACAGCAGTAAAGTCCAGAACAGCATCTTCTGCCCGGCGTTGTACTTGCCCACCGGCGGCACGCTTTCCTCGTCGTTGACCAGCACCCGATCAATGCGGCGCATCCACTTCCAGTCGTTGTCGATAAAGAAGTTCGCGCGCCAGAAGCGGAACACCAGGCCGAGGAACAACACGAACATCAGCACGCCCATGAACGGGTGCAGAATCCGCGTCCACGGCCCGCCGCCGAACAGGTGGGTCAACCAGAACATCGACGGATGAAACAACGCCAGCCCGGACAGCCCGGCCATGAAGAACAGAATTGCCACCAGCCAGTGATTGGTGCGCTGGTTGGCGGTGTAACGCAGGATCGTCTTGTTGCTCATGGCCGGTCCTCCCCGCGTGGATCGAAGGTGTGCACCGCCGGATCGACAACGTGCACCGAAGTATCCGGTGGCGCCGGATGATCATCCTCCTCGGTGCGGTTCGGCCCGATACGCACATAGTGGAAGAACCCGGCCAGCACCGCCGCACCCATCGCCAGCAGGCCCAACGGTTTGCTGATGCCTTTCCACAAGCCCACCAGCGGGCTGATGGCCGGCGCCTCTGGCAACCCGGCGTAGATCTTCGGCGTGTCGGCGTGGTGCAACACATACATCACGTGAGTGCCGCCGACGCCTTCCGGGTCATACAGCCCGGCGTTGTCGAAGCCACGGCTTTTTAAATCGACGATGCGTTCGGCGGCGTGTTCCTTCATGTCTTCCTTGGTGCCGAAGACGATGGCGCCGGTAGGACAGGTTTTCACGCAGGCCGGCTCCAGCCCTACCGCGACGCGGTCGGAACACAAGGTGCATTTGTAGGCCTTGTGATCCTTCTGCGAGATGCGCGGAATGTTGAACGGGCAACCGGTGATGCAGTAACCGCAGCCGATGCAGTGATCCTGATCGAAATCGACGATGCCGTTGGCATGCTTGATGATCGCCCCGGGACTCGGACATGCCGCCAGGCAACCCGGCTCGGCGCAATGCATGCAGCCGTCCTTGCGGATCAGCCACTCCAGGTTGCCGGCGTCGGTTTCGTGTTCGGTGAAGCGCATCAAGGTCCAGGTTTCTGCGCTCAGGTCCTGCGGGTTGTCGTAGGTGCCGTGGTTGTGGCCGACCTCGTCGCGCAGCTCGTTCCATTCCGAGCAGGCGACCTGGCAGGCTTTGCAGCCAATGCATTTGGTGGTGTCGATCAGCTTGGCGACTTCCTGCTGATTCCTCACCGAGGGCGGCACCGTGGTGGTGGCCGAGCGGGCAATGATGTCTTGGCTGGCCATTTACAGTTTCTCCACGTTGACCAGGAATGACTTGGATTCCGGGGTCTGTGTGTTGCCATCGCCGAGGAACGGCACCAGGGTGTTCGTCAGGTAACCGTGACGCGTCTGGCCGGTGAATCCCCAGTGCAGCGGGATACCGATCTGATGCACCACCTGGCCGTTGACCTGCAGCGGCCGGATGCGTTTGGTCACCACCGCCACCGCCTCGATGAACCCGCGCTTGCAGCTGACCCGCACCCGATCTCCGGCGGCGATGCCCTTCTCCTTCGCCAGCACTTCGCCGATTTCGACGAACTGCTCAGGCTGGGCAATCGCATTCAACTTGCAATGCTTGCTCCAGAAGTGGAAGTGCTCGGTCAACCGGTAACTGGTACCGGCGTATGGGAAGTCCTTGGCTTCGCCGAGGCTTTCCCAGACCGAATCGAAGATCCGCGCCGCCGGGTTGCTGGTGGCTTTCTTGTTTTGCGGGTGCAGCGGGTTGATGCCGATCGGCGTTTCGAACGGCTCGTAGTGCTCGGGGAAAGGCCCTTCGTTCATCTTGTCGACGGCGAAGAACCGCGCCACGCCTTCGGGGTTCATGATGAACGGGTTCATCCCGGCTTCCGGCGGCACATCGGCCTTGTAGTCCGGCACATCGGTGCCGCCCCAGGCCTTGCCGTTCCACCATACGAGGCGCTTTTTCGGATCCCACGGTTTGCCGGCGACGTCCGCTGAAGCGCGGTTGTAGAGGATCCGCCGGTTGGCTGGCCACGCCCAGGCCCAGCCCTGATGCTGATGCATGCCATACGGATCGGCATTGTCACGCCGGGCCATCTGGTTACCGGCTTCGGTCCAGCTGCCGGCGAAGATCCAGCAACCGGACGCGGTGCTGCCGTCATCCTTGAGCAGGCCAAACCCGGCCAGTTGCGATCCGGCCTTGACCGCCACGCCGCTGGCATCGGTGAAGTCGGCCATGGCGCTGCCGTTGATCTCTTTGGCCAGCTCCTCCGGCGATGGCTCGTCGGGGATCTTGTACGGCCACGACAGGTTCAGCAGCGGATCGGGGAACTTGCCGCCCTCGGCCTGATAGCGCTTGCGCAGGCGGAGGAACAGTTCGCTCATGATGCGGATATCGGTCTGCGCTTCACCGGGGCCGTCGGCGCCTTTCCAGTGCCATTGCAGCCAGCGACTGCTGTTGACCAGCGAGCCGTCCTCCTCGGCAAAGCAAGTGGTCGGCAGACGAATCACTTCGGTCTGGATCTCGGCGCTTTTCACGTCGTTGTACGGCCCGACGTTTTGCCAGAACTCCGAAGTTTCGGTGGCCAGCGGATCCATCACTACCAGCCATTTGAGTTTGGCCAGCGCAGCCATCACCCGGTTCTTGTCCGGCAACGCAGCGATCGGGTTGAAGCCCTGGCACATGTAGCCGTTGACCTTGCCCTGGCTCATCAGGTCGAACATCTTCAGGACGTCGTAGTTCGGGATGTCCAGTTTCGGCAGGTAGTCGTAATTCCAGTTGTTCTCCAGCGTGGCGTTGGCGCCGTACCAGGACTTCATCAGGCTGACGTGGAATTTGCTGTAGTTCTGCCAGTAGGACAACTGCCCCGGACGCAACGGCATTTGCGTACGTTTTTTGATAAAGGCGTTGTAGTCCTGCTCGGCATCGCCACCCAGGGTCAGATAACCCGGCAGCGAGTTGGACAGCAACCCGAGGTCGGTCAGGCCCTGAATGTTCGAGTGCCCACGCAAGGCATTGACCCCGCCGCCCGGCATGCCGACGTTGCCCAGCAGCAGTTGCACCATCGCCGCACTGCGGATGATCTGTGCGCCGATCGAATGTTGCGTCCAGCCGAGTGCATAGAGGATGGTCATGGTTTTGCCCGGCGTGGAGCACGTGGCAATCTCATCCCAGATTTTCTGCATGGCATCGACCGGCATCCCACAGATCTGGCTCGCCAGCTCAATGTTGTAGCGGCTGTAATGCTGCTTCATCAATTGATAGACGCACTGCGGATCCTGCAGGGTCGGGTCGACCTTGACGAAACCATCCTCACCCAACTCGTAACCCCAGCCGGATTTGTCGGTGTAGCTGCGTTTGGCCGCGTCGTAGCCGCTGAAGATGCCGTCTTCAAAGCCATAGCCGGCTTTGACGATGAACGAGACGTCGGTGTAGTTGCGCACGTATTCGTGCTGGATCTTGTCCTGAGTCAGCAGGTAATTGATCAATCCGCCCATGAAGGCGATGTCGGTACCGGTGCGGATCGGCGCGTAATAGTCGGCCACCGAAGCGGTCCGGGTAAAACGCGGGTCGACCACGATCAGCCGGGCAGCGTTGTGCGCCTTGGCCTCGGTCACCCATTTGAAGCCGCACGGATGCGCTTCTGCTGCGTTGCCACCCATCACCAGGATCAGATTCGCGTTAGCGATATCGGTCCAGGTGTTGGTCATGGCTCCACGGCCGTACGTCGGGGCAAGACTTGCCACCGTCGGGCCGTGTCAGACACGCGCCTGGTTATCGAACCCCAGCATGCCGAGACTGCGAATCACCTTCTGGGTGATGTAACCGGCTTCGTTGGACGCTGCCGACGCGGCGAGGAACCCGGTGGTCAGCCAGCGATTCACCGTTTGCCCGGTGGAATTTTTCTCGATGAAGTTGGCGTCGCGGTCGGCCTTCATCAGGTCGGCGATGCGATCCAGTGCTTCATCCCAGCTGATCCGGGTCCATTCACTGCTGCCGGGCTTGCGCGTTTGCGGGTATTGCAGGCGGCCCGGGCTGTGAATGAAGTCCAGCAGGCCCGCGCCTTTTGGACACAGGGTGCCGCGGTTGACCGGGTGGTCGGCGTCGCCCTCGATGTGGATGATGTTTTGCGCGACGTTCTTCGCGGCATCGCCCTGGCTGTACATGATCAACCCGCAACCGACCGAGCAATATGGGCAGGTGTTGCGGGTTTCATGGGTGTGGGCAAGCTTGAAGTGACGCACCTGCTCGGCGAAGGCGGGCGTCGGGGCCATGCCCAACGCGCCCAGGCTAGAGCCTGCAAGGCCGATACCGGCGACCTTGAAGAATTGACGACGGCTGAGATCCATCGTGCACTCCTGATCAGGTGGAACCCGGTACTTGAGCCGGGCTTTTTCTGGACAAACACGGTTACGGCAGAATGCCTGCCGGCTTTTTCACTGTAGACAATGACCACACACTCTGTGTGAAAACCGACCGTCGGCGACAATCGGTCATGCCCTGGAAAACCTGTGGGAGCGAGCCTGCTCGCGAAGAGGCCCTGTCAGTTGAGACAAATATTGACTGACACACCGCCTTCGCGAGCAGGCTCGCTCCCACAGGTTTTGTGTATCGCCGAGTGTCATGGGTTTATCATGGCGCCCATGAACAACCCGCCTTCACGAGACCGCGCATGACTTTCGATTTTGATCAGCTATTCGACCGCCATAACACCGGCAGCACCAAGTGGAGCCGCTACCCGGCGGATGTGTTGCCGATGTGGGTCGCTGATATGGATTTCGCCGCGCCACCGGTGATCATCGAGGCGTTGCAGCAGCGTCTGTTGCACCCACTGGTGGGTTACAGCGTGGCGCAGGACAACCTGCGTGAAGCCATCGTCGCCGACCTGTGGAACAAGTTTGCCTGGAAGGTCAAACCGCAGGAGCTGATCTTCCTGCCGGGCGTTGAATCCGGTTTCAACATGGCTTTGAAAGCGCTGGTGCAGCCGCAGCAAAACGTCGTGGTGCAAGTGCCAAACTACCCGCCGCTGCGGCATGCGCCGGGGCATTGGGGGCTGAACAAGGTCGAGCTGGAATTCGTCGCCCAGGCCGATGGCACCTACGCCACCCCGCTGGAGACCCTGCGCGAATCGCTGAACGGCGGCGGCGCCCTGCTCTTGAGCAACCCGCACAACCCGATCGGCAAGGTGTTTGGCCGTGAGGAGCTGCAAGCCGTAGCGGATATCTGTGCGGCACAGGACGCCTGGATCATCTCCGACGAGATCCACGCCGAACTGTGCTTCGACGGCCGCGTGCATATTCCGACCGCGTCCCTCAGCCCGGAAATCGCCAAGCGCACCATCACCCTGATGTCGGCGAGCAAGGCCTACAACATCGCCGGCCTCAAGACTTCGTTCATGATCATCCAGGACGCCGCCCTGCGCGAGCGCGTCAACCACGCCCGTTGCGGCATGGTCGACAGCGTCAACCCGCTGGGCATGGAAGCCACCCGCGTCGCCTACAGCGAAGGCGCGCCGTGGCTGGCCGAACTGAAAACCTATCTGCAGGCCAACCGCGACTGGCTGGTGGATGCAGTGCGCAGCCGCTTGCCGGGCGTGACGATCAATGTGCCGCAGGGAACCTATCTGGCGTGGCTCGATTGCTCGGCGCTGGACCTGGACAATCCGCAGCAGTTCTTCCTTGAACAGGCCAGGGTCGGTCTGAGCGCCGGTCTGGATTTTGGCGATCAGCACCAACAGTTCGTGCGCCTGAACTTCGGCTGCCCGCGGTCGTTGCTCGAAGAGGGCATCAGCCGCATGGAGCGCGCCCTGACCCAGCGCAATACCTGAATCCACAGTAGATCCCCCTGTGGGAGCGAGCTTGCTCGCGAACGCGGTCTTTCATCCAACAAAGGGGGTGACTGATACACCGCATTCGCGAGCAGGCTCGCTCCCACATTGGTTTTTGCATTTCCAAGTCTGAAAGACCAGCGCAAATCCGATCGAACTCACGGCAAACCGTCCGGGTCAACCACCCATACCTGCCCTGAGAACCTCGGAGATCTGTGATGACCGACTATCCAAAACCACCCTTCCCCGCACAAGCCCAAGCCGTCCCCGGTGCGCAAAGCAAAATGCAGCCTTACCCCGACTGCGGCGAGCAAAGCTACGTCGGCTCCGGGCGGCTGGCCGGCAAGATTGCGCTGATTACCGGTGCCGACAGCGGTATCGGTCGCGCCGTGGCGATTGCCTTCGCCCGTGAAGGCGCTGACGTGGTCGTGGCTTATCTGAATGAACACGACGATGCCAAAGAGACCGCGCGCTGGGTCGAACAGGCAGGCCGCCAGTGCCTGTTGCTGTCCGGCGACCTCGCGCACAAGGCCCATTGTCAGGAACTGGTGGACAAGACGGTCGAACGCTTCGGGCGCATCGACATTCTGGTCAACAACGCTGCGTTCCAGATGACCCACGAAAACTTCGAAGAAATCCCCGACGAAGAATGGGTGATGACCTTCGACGTCAACATCACGGCGATTTTCCGGTTGTGCCAGGCAGCGATCAAACACATGCGCCCCGGCGCGTCGATCATCAACACCAGCTCGGTCAACTCGGACATGCCCAAACCGACCCTGCTGGCCTACGCCACCACCAAGGGCGCGATCGCCAACTTCACCGGCGGTCTGGCGCAGATCCTCGGGCCGAAAGAAATCCGCGTGAACTGCGTGGCCCCCGGACCAATTTGGACGCCGCTGATCGTCTCGACTATGCCCGATGAAGAAGTGCAGAACTTCGGCAGCGAAACCCCGCTCGGTCGCCCCGGGCAACCGGTGGAAGTGGCGCCAATCTATGTGCTGCTCGCCTCCGATGAAGCCAGTTACATCACCGGTCAGCGCTATGGCGTGACCGGCGGCAAGCCGATGCTCTGAGCGGCGCGAGAAAAACTGAACCTGGCGGCATGACGTCCCTCCATACCTTTAAGAGCCCCAACCGGTCCGCAGGATCAGGAGGTCGTCATGTCCGCCCCGCTCATCAAACTCTTCACCCAGCCCAACTTCGCCTGGACCGACATCCGCCGCGAGGAAGAGGCCCATCCCCGTCACTACCTGGCGCATCTGTTGCTATTGGCGCTGATTCCCGCCGTGTGTCTGTTCCTCGGTACCACTTATGTCGGCTGGAGTCTGGCAGCCGGCGAGACCGTACGCTTGAGCACGGCCAGTGCACTGCAACTGAGCATTCTGCTGTATGTGGCGATTGTCGCCGGGGTCGCGATCATCGGCGGGTTCATCCGCTGGATGTCACGTACGTTCGACGCGCGCCCCACGCTTAACCAGTGCATCGGCTTTGCCGCCTATACCGTGACGCCGTTTTTCGTCGCCGGCATCGCCGGGCTCTATCCAAGTCGCTGGCTGGCTATTCTGGTGCTGGGTGCCGCTTCGGTGTATTCGACGTTCCTGCTGTTCGTCGGCCTGCCGACGTTCATGCATGAACGCAAGGAACAGGGCCTGCTGTATTCGGCTTGCGTCTGGGGCGTCGGCCTGCTGGTGATGGTGACCATTCTGGTGTCGATGATTCTGCTGTGGTTCAACGTGCTCGCGCCCGAGTACCTGCGAACTACCGTTGGTTAACCCGGTGCCAACGCTGTCGTCGATGGACGGCCGAACATGAGCTTTGTCATCTGGGTCGCGGTGCTTGGCGCGGTGTTGCTGACCCTCGCGCTGACCTCGTCGTACCTGCGCTGGATGCCGGTCACCACTTCGGCGGTGTGCCTGCTGCTGGGGATCGGCATCGGCCCCAGCGGTCTGGATTTGCTGAAACTGTCACTGGAAAACGCTTCCGTATGGATGGAGCACCTCACGGAAGTGGCGGTGCTGTTTTCGCTGTTTGTCTGCGGGCTGAAGTTGCGTCTGCCGCTGCGCGACAAGCGTTGGCGGATTGCGTTCGGGCTGGCGGGCCCGGTGATGGTCGTGACCATCGCCGGGGTCAGCGTATTGCTGCACTGGGGCCTGCAACTGTCGTGGGGACCGTCGCTCCTGATCGGGGCGATGCTGGCACCGACCGACCCGGTGCTGGCCGCTCTGGTGCAGGTCAACGACGCACGGGATGTCGACAGCGTACGCTTCGGTCTGTCCGGTGAAGCCGGGCTTAACGACGGCATCGCCTTCCCGTTCGTGATTCTCGGCTTGCTGCTGTTGCAGGCCGACGCGCAACCCGGCGCCTTGATCGATTGGGTGCTGCACGGTTTGCTCTGGGCGGTGCCGGTCGGTTTGCTCACCGGTTACTGGATGGGGCGCGGCATCGGTCGGTTGACGCTGTCGTTGCGCATCCGCAACGACGACAGCACCCTGAGCCCGAATGATTATCTGGCGCTGTCGCTGATTGCTCTGGCTTATGTCGGCGCAGATGCGATTGGCGGTTATGGTTTTCTGTCGGTATTCGCCGCCGGCCTCGGCTTGCGTCAGGAAGAAGTCAAATCCACCGGCGCCAGTCAGCCGCCCGCCGAACATCTGGTGCAACCGGTGGTGGGCCATCAGAACATCGAACCGCAGCACGCAGTGCACGGTGATACCGAACGACTGGAAAGCAGTCAGGTCGCCGCCGGCATCATGATGGGCGACATGCTCTCATTCGGCAGTCTGGTGGAACGGGCCATGGAAGTGTTTCTGGTGACCCTGCTCGGTGTGGTACTGGTGCCGCATTGGGACTGGCGGGCGTTGGTCATTGGCGCGGTGCTGTTCTGCGTGGTGCGTCCGGTCTGCGTTGCGCTGATGCCATGGGGCAGTTTGCTCGACGGTGGTCAGCGGCTGTTGATCGGCTGGTTCGGCATTCGCGGGATCGGCAGCCTGTTCTATCTGTTTTACGCCTTGAACCATGGCCTGAGTCCCTCGGTCGCGGCGTTGTGCACCAACATCACCCTGTCCGTAGTGGCATTGAGCATTTTGCTGCATGGCATCAGTACGCAGCCGTTGCTGGCGCGCTACGAACAACGGCAAAAACGAAAAAACTGATTTTTCCGGCGGCAATATCACGGGAAATACATCGAAGTTTTTTCTGAAAATAAATGGATCCCTCGGCCAAAACCGACAGTCACAACCATAACCCCTCGCTGGATGCACTCGGCGAGGTCCGGCAGGTTCGGTTCCCCTGCGGCTTGCAGCCCATGAAGAGGAATCTTTGGATAACAAGGTCACGGTCATGAAAGAATGCTCGACTCCGGCACAAATCAAGGCTTGCAGGGCTTTGGCCCTGGAACGCAATCGTCAACTGTTCGAAGATGCCCACGCCCTCAACCGAGCGGCTTACGAGCTGCTGGAAGCGGACAATCTGGACCTCGAACAGTTTGAGCACTATCGAGCAATGCGCCGCAAAGCCGATGGGAAGTTCGAAGAAGCCATCGATCACTTGTGCGTCCTCAACGAAGACTTCCCGCCGATTCCAATGTCACCGCATCACTCGCAGGAATTGCGTCGACAGCTTGAAACCGTCGAATAAAGCGCACAAGAAAAAGCCCGGCAGCGATGTCCGGGCTTTTTCTTTGGGCGGCGTTCAGCCCCCGGGGTTGGTCACCTGAATGAACACTGCATAAGCCCCGAGCAGGATCCAGAACGTGGCGAAGATCCAGGGCGTGCGCACCGAAAACAACAGCGACTTGCGATAGCCCTTGTGGCTCGACTCCATTTCACTGAACAGCGGCGACTCGTCGTAAGCCATGCCCATGATCGGCTCGCTGCGCAACAACTCGCTCTGCTTGTAGTGCCAGTGATCGATGATGTCGTACGCCGCACGAATCCCCGGCCAGGCGTTGAGCGAGCTGAGCAGCCCGAGCAGTGCCAGAAACGGCGGCACCACCAGCGTGAACAGCTTGCCCCACTCGGGGTTGAGGTTGGCCATGCACGATGCGAAGGCAATCACCAGAAACGACTGCGCCGCCAGATAGGCATCGGTGCGATTGGCGAGGATGCTGGTTTCGTACTGGATTTCCTTGCGATAGAAATCCAGCCGTTCCTTGGGTGAGCCGAACATCTTGGCGTCATGTTCGGTCAAGTGTTCTTCAGCGGTGGGCTGGGTCAGTATGCGAGGCAAGGGACGCGCGCTCCGGGGCAGGGAAACCTTTTAGAAGGCCCTCGCCACGGACAAGTTCAGGCGGATTCACTTCATCGACTGCGCGATGATTTCCACCAGGTTGAGCTGGGTGAATGGCTTGGGCAAACGCGGCAATTGCGCGGCAAAGCCTTCCAGGCGTTCAGCGTAACCGGTGGCCAGAATGATCGGCAGATCCGGCTTGAGCAGGCGCACCGCATGCGCCAGTTGCGCGCCGCTCATCTGCGGCATGGCCATGTCGGTGATCATCAGATCGATGACTTCGCCCTGCTCGAACAACGCCAGCGCCCTGGCACCGGATGTGGCGTTGATCACGCGATGGCCAAGGTCTTCGAGCAGCAGCGTGGTGCTGGTCATCACCAGCGAATCGTCGTCCACCACCAGCACGCTGAGGCGCGGCACCAACACCGGTTTGACCGCCGGGTAGAGGTTTTTTGCCGTCTCCCCTGCCAGCGCCACCGGTATCCACATTTCAGCGCGGGTGCCATGGCCTTTTTCGCTCTTGAGAATGAAACGGCCACCCAGTTGCTCGATAAAGCCATGCACCATCGACAAGCCCAGCCCGGTGCCCTTGCCCACGCCCTTGGTGGTGAAAAACGGATCCCTGGCCGAACCCAGCGTGGCTTCGTCCATGCCCTCGCCCGTGTCGATCACGCTCAGGCACACATAGTGCCCGGCCGCCATTGACGAATGGCTTTGCTCAAGCACGACTTCCGGCTGCGCGGTAATGCACAGGCTGCCACCGTCGACCATGGCGTCGCGTGCGTTGGTCGCCAGATTGAGCAACGCCAGTTCCAGTTGGTTGCTGTCGGCCAGCACCGGTTGCAGATCCTCGGGAAAGCGTGTCTCGATGCGAATCCCCGGGCCTATCGAGCTGCGCAACAGTCCGGTGATGCCTTGCACCAGTTGCGGAATATCGACCGGCTCGGTCTTGAGTTCCTGACGGCGGGCGAAGGCCAGCATGCGTTGGGTCAGCGATACTCCACGCAACGCACCCTGCGTGGCGTTTTCCAGCAGACGGCTGTTTTTCGGATCGTCACCGATGCGCTTTTGCAGAATCTCCAGATTGCCCAGAATCACCGTCAGCAAATTGTTGAAGTCATGGGCGATGCCGCCGCTGAGCTGACCGATGGCCTGCATCTTCTGCGCCTGAAACAGCGCTTCGCGGGTCTTTTCCAGCGCCACTTGCGACTCATGGGCTTCGGTGACATCGCGGGTGATCTTGGCAAACCCGAGCAGCGTGCCGGTTTCGCCGCGAATGGCATCGACCACCACGTGGGCCAGAAACCGCGTGCCATCCTTGCGCATGCGCCAGCTCTTGTTCTCGAAACGGCCCTCGCGGGTGGCAATCTCCAGCGCCCGTTGCGGTTCGCCGGCCACGCGGTCTTCCGGGGTGTAGAAAATCGAAAAATGCTGGCCGATGATTTCTTCCGGCTGGTACCCCTTGATCCGCTGGGCGCCCTGATTCCAGTTGCTCACACGACCTTCGGGGCTGAGCATGTAGATCGCATAATCGGTGACACCCTGCACCAGCAGGCGAAACTGCTGTTCGCTTTGCTTGAGGGTTTCCTCAGCCATCTTGCGGTCGGTCAGGTCACGGGTGATCTTGGCGTAGCCGAGCAGTTTGCCGTTGGGATCAATGATCGGATCGATGACCACATGGCACCAGAAGCTGGTGCCATCCTTGCGCACCCGCCAGCCTTCGCCTTCGAACCGTCCTTCGTGCAGCGCTGTGTCGAGCGCGCGTTGCGGCAGACCCGCCGCACGATCATCGGCGGTATAGAAGCGCGAGAAATGCTCGCCGAGAATTTCCGCCTCTTCGTAGCCCTTGAAGCGTTTGGCGCCGGAGTTCCAACTGGTGATGATGCCGTCCGGGTCGATCATATAAATCGCATAATCGACCACCGCATCGATCAGCAGACGAAAACGCATCTCCTCGATCGCGGCAGTTTTGCTCGGGTTGTCACTCATCAGGTTCACCGCTGGTTTTCATTAGCGCAAGTATGCGGCAATCCGGCGCCATGGGAAGGTGCAAACGCGCTTCTATTCACGGCGTGATCAATGGGTTGATTGAGGACGAGTCGGTGCCGAGCGACCACCAGCGTGGCAGCAGTTGCTGAATGCGCGGTTCGGCGAAGCGATCATCGATCAGCATCACCACGCCACGATCTTCACGGGTGCGGATCACCCGCCCGGCGGCCTGCACCACTTTCTGCACGCCCGGATACAGGTAGGTGTAATCGTAGCCGGCACCGAAAATCGCTGCCATGCGCCGTTTCAACTGTTCATTGACCGGGTTGAGCTGGGCCAGCCCCAGGGTGGCGATGAACGCGCCGATCAGCCGTGCTCCGGGCAGGTCGATACCCTCGCCAAACGCACCGCCCAACACGGCGAAGCCAATGCCCTGACTGTCGGCGGTGAACTGATCGAGAAATGCCTGCCGCCGTCCTTCGGCCATGCCCCGGGACTGCTGCCACAGGTTGATCTGCGGATGGCGTTCGGCGAGCAGCGTCAGCACTTGTTGCAGGTAATCGAAGCTGCTGAAGAACGCCAGGTAATTGCCCGGGCGCTCGCTGAACTGGCGGGCGATCAGCTCGACGATCGGCTCCAGCGACGCCTGCCGATGATTGAAGCGCGTGGAAATGCGGCTGACGATCTGCACCTGCAACTGTTCGGCGCTGAAGGGTGATTCGACGTCTATGCATACCGTGTCGGCGGGCGTGCCGAGCAGGTCGGCGTAATAGCGCCGCGGGCTTAGCGTCGCCGAGAACAACACGCTGCTGCGCGCCGCTTTCAGCCGGGGGCCGATGAACGCCGCCGGCACCACGTTGCGCAGGCACAACTGCGACAGCGGCCGCTTGCGCTCAAGGTCGCGCTTGCTGATGTCGAACAGGTAATGCTCGTCGAACAGCTCCGCCACCCGGCCGAACTGCAGCATGTCGAAGTAGAAGGTTTGCAGCGCGCTGTCGAGTCCCTGCGGATGATCATTGAGGTAGTCGCCAATGGCCGCGCTGCACAGGGACACGGCTTGCAGCAGTTTTTCCGGGGCCTTGTCGTAGGCCTGATACGGCGCCAGTTGCGGCTGATGCAGCGCGTTCCACTCGCGGTTGACCCGTTGCAGGGATTTTTTCAGCACCTCGGGGGCCGTCTTGCGCACACTGGCCAGCGCGGCCTGATCGAGACTGGCGCTGTACATCGAGCGCCCACGTTCGACCAGGTTGTGCGCTTCATCCGCCAGCACCGCAACCTTCCACTGATTGAGCTGGGCCAGACCGAACAGCAGCGCACTGAAATCGAAGTAATAGTTGTAGTCCGCCACCACCACGTCGGCCCAGCGGGCCATCTCCTGGCTCAGGTAATACGGGCAAACCGTGTGCTGACGGGCCACTTCGCGCATCGCCGCCTGATCCAGCAGATTGATCCGGCTGGCCGCTTGCCGGGCGGCGGGCAGCCGATCATAAAAGCCATGAGCCAACGGGCAGGATTCGCCGTGACAGGCTTTGTCCAAGTGTTCGCAAGCCTTGTCGCGGGCGACCATCTCCAGCACCCGCAGCGGCAAGTGTTGCGATTGATCGAATAGCACCTGACTGGCATCCAGCGCCAGTTTGCGCCCCGGGGTCTTGGCGGTCAGAAAGAACACCTTGTCCAGTTGCTGCGGCGCCAGTGCCTTGAGCATGGGGAACAGCGTGCCGAGGGTTTTGCCGATGCCGGTGGGCGCCTGGGCCATCAGGCAGCGGCCGGTGCTGACCGCTTTGAACACCGATTCAGCCAGATGCCGCTGGCCGGGGCGAAAGTCGGCGTGGGGAAAGCCCAATTGCTGCGCCGCCAGATTGCGCGCCTCGCGATGGGCCATTTCCTGCTCGGCCCAGTTCAGGAACAACCGGCATTGTTGTTCGAAAAATTCCTGCAAGACCGGCGCATTGAAGGCCTCGACCAGACAGGTTTCCTTTTCGCTGACGATGTCGAAATACACCAGCGCCAGATTGATCTGCGCAAGCTCCAGCTTGCGACACATCAGCCAGCCGTAGATCTTCGCCTGCGCCCAATGCAACTGCCGATGGTTGGCCGGTTGCTTGCTCAGGTCACCGCGATAGGTTTTGACTTCTTCCAGACAGTTCTGCGCCGGGTCATAGCCGTCCGCCCTGCCCCTGACCTTCAACTGCAAAAACTCGCCTTCCAGTGCCACTTCGCTTTGGTATTTGTCGTTGCGCCGCGAGGCCACGGTGCGGTGCCCGAGCATGCCTTCGAGGGCTGTCGGCGAAGGGGTAAAACGCAGGTCGAGGTCGCCGGTCTTGGCGGTGAACTCGCATAGGGCACGGACGGCAATGCTGTAGCTCAAGCGCTCTGCTCCGCCCATTGCACGTAGCACACGGCGACCGGCATCTGGTGTTGGTGGCAAAATTCCAGCCAGCGCAGTTGGTTGTCCTGCAAGCGGTCACCGGGGCCTTTGACTTCGATCATCCGGTAGGTCTTGTGCTGCGGCCAGAACTGGATCAGATCCGGCATGCCGGCGCGATTGGCCTTGATGTCGAGCAGCAGGCGATTGAACCAGTGCTTGAGGTGTTCCGCCGGCAAACACGCCAGCGCCTGCTCCAGCAGTTGCTCATTCAACGCGCCCCAGAACACGAACGGCGACTGCACGCCCCATTTGGCGGCGAAGCGCTCACGAATGGTCGCCGCATAACGGCCGTCGTCGAGTTGGTCGAGACAGGCCTGGAACAGTTCGGCGCGGCGTTGCTGAAAGTCTTCGTTGAGCAGATCCACCGGCCCGCGCTGGAACGGATGAAAGAACGCCCCCGGCAGCGGCGCAAAAATCGCCGGCCAGCACAACAGGCCGAACAGCGAGTTGATCAGGCTGTTCTCGACGTAGTGCACCGGGCCGCTGTCTTCGTGCAAATGCGCCTGCACATAGAACTCCACCGACAATCCCGGATCAGTGCGCGGCAGTTGCAGATCAAGGCGCTCGACCGGGCGTGGCGTTGCCCGTTTGAGCGGTGGCCCGCCGAGTTTGCGCCGCAGCCGTGGCAGCATCCGTTGCAGGCTCTGCTGTTCGGCGGCGCTTTCCGGCGCCTGTTCGGCGAGGCTGGCGAGCTCCAGCGCCAGTGCGTATTCGCCGCAGCGCTCCAGCACGCGGATCATTCGCTGACGGGCGCCGGGGTAGGCACAGTTGCGGTAAATACTCAGGGCCAAGGCAAACTCGGCGATGCGCTCGCAATACTGGCCGATCTGGAACAGCACCTTGCCGCGCCGCCGCTGCAGCCACGGGTTGTCGAACTGCAACGCGCGGACCTGCTCGACAATGGGCTCCAACGGTTCACCGGCTTCGAAACGCAGTTGGCACTGATGCAGGAACAGACAGGCGTCAACGTCTTCACGGCTGCGCAGGCCACGGGAGTCGGCGCAGAACTCGACTTTTTCGTAGGTAAAGATCCCGAGGTCGGCGAGGACGAATTCCGACCAGTCCTGATACAGGTTGCCGAAGAACATCAGACGCAGGCGGTCGCAGAGGTCCATGATGGTCAGGCTGAGCAAGCGGTCGCCGAGCGTCGGTGCCCAACCAGAGAGGCTGCGCGACTCGCTGAATTGCTCGGCGAGCACCGGCAGCCAGTCGTCCTTGCGGCCCTTGGGTTGCTCGATAAAGCTGCCGAACGCCTGCAGCAGTTCAGCCTTGAGCAACACGTCGAACACTTCGGCCACGCTCAACAGAGCCTGATCGTCGAGCCAGCCGTGACGCAACAACGGCTGCGCGGCGTTGCTGATGTCCCCGATTTCCGGGTAGTTGAGTTTGCCGAAGCGGAAATGCACGCCCTTGCGCATTATCATGCGCACCAGCAAACCCTGCGAAGCGCGTGGCAAGGCCTTGAAGTCGCGAATAAAGCCGTGCTCGGATTCGCTCATCACATCGGCATAGCGAAGCTCAAGCCAATCAAGCACTTGCCGGAAGTTGTTGAGGTAATAGAACGGATCGTCGAGCGGGTTGGCAGTCACGGGAATTCAGGGCCATGGCGAGCGAATACTGGTTATGCGTACAGATACCAGCTCTGCCCTGTCTCCTGCAAACGGAAAAAGATCAGTGGCAGCGGCAATCGGGATTTTTTCAGGGTGCCATCGAACTTTTCCCGGTTCGATCGCACCAACCGCGTTAGAGACCGAAGTCGGTCAATTGATATGGAATGAGGTATTTGAGGTGGGTATGAACATCAAGACTCTGGGTCTTCCCCTGGCGGTAGCAGCCTTCCTGGCATTGGGCGGCTGCTCGACACCAACCGTGGTGACCTTGCAGAACGGTACTCAGTATTTGACCAAGGACATGCCGAAAACCAAGAACAAGGACGGGTTCTATGAATTCGAGGATATTTCCGGGACCAAGGTGAAAGTCCGCTCCGATGAGGTCGCGACCGTACGCAAGGAAGACTGACACCCCGTTTTACCTGTAGGAGCTGCCGCAGGCTGCGATCTTTTGATTTTGATTTTAAAAACAAGATCAAAAGATCGCAGCCTGCGGCAGCTCCTACAGGGGAAGTGTTACCGCCTGGGTTATTCGAAAGCAGGCAAACCCATAATGCTGTGATCACAGCTGAAATACTGCTCACCGCGCCGCGCCAGCTCGGCTTGCAGACGCCGGCAGCGCTCCAGATCCTGTTGGGTCATGCGGTCGATGCTCAGGTTACCGGTGGCTTGTGCCTGTTTGTCATCACCGCGCCGAAACGTCACGAAGGGCTGTTCGGGCTGAATCTGAAACAGGCTTTTCTCTTCGACCGGCTCGGCTGCTTCGGTCTTCGCCGGTTTCGGCAATTGGTCACTGCTGATGCCGTAGCGGCTCAGAATCGAGGTTTGAGGCAGATCGGCCCAGGCATTGGCCGATAACAGCGCCAGTCCGACAATCCCGACATACCCCTTGAACCTTTTCACGTGTGCATCTCCTGTACTCAATGGCGGCTGGCTATAGAACGTGTGTGCACGTGCTGGCTTTAGGCCGCTTCTGCTGTTTGCAGAGCTTTTGAGTCAGGGTGTGGCTGTTGAGTCACTTTTGATACCGAGCTGAATCCTTCGCGAGCAGGCTCGCTCCCACACTGGACCTGTGTCGATCACATAGCCCCATGTGGGAGCGAGCCTGCTCGCGAAGAGGCCCTTACCGGCGCCCTATCAACCTCAGGCGATCACAATTCCATCGGCACTGAGGCTATTCAGCGCCACCCCGACCAGCGTCACCGAGTCAGCGCCAAACTTCAGCACCGTGTCCTGCCCCACTATCGAGGCATGCGCGCGGAAGTCATCATTAGGCAACACACCCTGCACGCCAAGGAACACCAGTTTGTCATTGGCCGTAAAGCCAACCACCCGATCCTGACCGAACGCGCCATTGAACAGGAACGTATCCGCCCCGCCCCCAGACTCCATCAGGTCATTGCCGGCGCCACCGACAAACACGTCGTTGCCGACGCCGCCAATCAAATGATCGTTGCCATCCAGACCAAACAACCAGTCACCGCTGGCATTTGCCTTGAGCGTGTCGGCGCCGCTGCTGCCCTTCACGCTCGATTCATAGGCCGTGACATTGTTGCCAACCTTCAAGCCGCTAGCCGTGACGCTGTGGGTCACGTCGTCCTTGAACAGCCCCCAGAGAAAACCTGGCTCCTTGGTGACGATGCTGCCGATGTCGCGGGTGATGCTGATCCCACCGTTGGCATCGCGCACGTACAGATTGCCGGCGCCATCGTTGGCGAAGTCGAAAGTGTTCACCGATTTCTGCAAGTCGAGGGTGTTGTTGCCGGCGCCACCGAGAATCACGTTGTAGCCGCCACCGTCACGGAACGTGTCGTTGCCGGCGCGACCTTCCAGATAGTCATTGCCGCTGCCGCCCTGGATCAGGTCGTTACTGTCGCTGCCGAAGATGAAGGTGCTGCCCTTGTGGGTTTCGGCGTTGCGGTTGAGGTCCTGCACCCAGGTGTTGGCCCGCGCCGGGTCCGACAGGTTGGCGACGATGATCGTCGAGTCCTTGCTGGTCAGGTCGTAGAACTTCGACTCGATAATGCGGTTCATGCCGTCGCCGTAAGCGGTCGGCAGGTGCGAGATCCAGGTCGGGATGTTGAGGATAGAGAACGGCAGCAGATTCCACGCGGTCGAGGCGTAGTGATCGTTGAAGCTGACGATGTTGTCGGTGGCCGATTCCTTGGGCGCGTCGTGCACGCCGACCGAGGCGCCGGTGAAGGTCGAGCCGTCGAGGGCGCGGAACACCGGATCGTTTTCGTAACCGACGTTGAGCACCTTGTCGGTGCTGCTCTGGGTCGGCGAGGCGTAGGCGATGTAGTTGGAATCGGCGAAGAACCCGCCCCACTTGCCGCCACTCAGGTCAGCCATGCTGTTGACCGCCAGCCCGCCGAGGCTGTGGCCGCTGACCAGCACGTCTTTGCCGCTGAGGCCATTGGCCTTGGCGAACGCCACCACGTCATTGAGTAGATTGCCGAACGCTTCGCCGACGTAATTCTTGGCGTAGTCCTTGGGACCGAACGCTGCCAGCAGATCGTTGATCACGTCGCCGATGGAATCGAGGATCAGGTTTTCCCGCGGCCCGCTGGTGCCGCGAAAGGCGATACCGATTTCGGTGAGATGGCCCTGGGCGTCGTACTTGCCGAGGATTTCCACCTGAGCGGTGGTGTAACCGGCCTTCTCACCGAAGAAGGTTCCGCGCGCGTCGGTCTTGCCGTCGTAGCCCAGTTGCGAGGCGGTGATTGGTGTCCAGCCAGCCTTTTTCACGGCGTCGAAGGCGAGTTTTTCCGAGTCGGGATTCCACGGAATACCGGGAATCACCCCTTGCGAATCAGTACCGCCGAGCAGCGCGGTGACCAGCGTGGCGGGCAGGCCGAGACCGAAGCCGTTGTGCTGATAACCGGCGGCAAAGCCGTTATCGAGGTTGTGATAGGAATACAGCGTGATCGCCATGGCATCGCTGAACAGCGCCTTGGAATCGGCTGTGCCGAAGTTCTTGTAGTCATACACACCCATTGCTATTGCCTCTCTTTTGTTGGAATTGTCAGAGATAGCTCACAGCCAGGGCGCCCCTCACGGGCACGCCCCGGAGCATTTCAGTACTACTTGTTGCTGTTTACTGTGGGAGCGAGCCTGCTCGCGAAGGCGGTGTGTCAGGTACGAATACTTCAACTGACACTACGCATTCGCGAGCAGGCTCGCTCCCACATTGGATCTACGCGAACATGAAACTGGAGTCCGACAGGTTAGCCACTCCCACCCCGACCAGGGTCACGGCATATTCGCCAATCTTCAGCACGGTATCGGCCCCCGACTGCACAGCATGCTGCTTGTAGTCGTAGCCCTGCCCCGCGCCTTCGACGCCCATGAACACCAGTTTGTGGCTGCCCTGGTAGCCGTTGATCGCGTCGAAACCGAACGCGCCGCTGAACAGGAAGGTGTTGTTGCCACCCACCGCCGTCATCACGTCGTTGCCGGTGCCGCCGACGAAGGTCACGTGGCCCTTGTCGCTGATCAGCTTGTCATCGCCACCCAGCCCGAACAGCCAGTCACCGTCGGCGCTGGCGTGCAGCGCGTTGCCATACGCATCGCCGTTGAGCGAATGGGTGTACTGGGTCAGTTCGCTGCCATTGGTCAAACCCTTGGCCGTGACGCCCCAGGTGATTTCCTTGCTGCCCCACCACGAACCCGACTCCTTGCTCACCAGCGCGCCGATGTCGCGGGTCATGCTGATGCCGCCGTAGGCGTCGCGCACGTATAGCGTGCCGTCTCCGTCGTTGGCGAAACTGAAGTTCTGCAGCGGTTTCTGCAACTCGAAGGTGTTGTGGCCCTGACCACCGAGGAGGATGTTGAAACCACCGTCATCGCGGAAGCGGTCATCGCCGCCCAGGCCTTCGAGGAAGTCGTTACCCGCCCCGCCCTTGAGCCAGTCGTTGCTCTGCGTACCGATGATGAAGGTGCTGCCGGTGTGCGGCTCGCCGCTGCGCCCCAGATCCTCGACCCAGGTCTTGCCCCGGGACGATTCCTCAAGGTTGGAGACGATGAGGGTCGAGTCCTTGTGCGTGAGGTTGTAGAACTTCGAATCGATCACCCGGTTCAAGCCATCGGCATACCCGAGCGAGCTGTGGGCCGACCAGTTCAGCGGATTGACGATGCTGAACGGCACCAGGTTCTGCGCGGTGGACGCATAGTTGTCAGTGAAATTGACGATGTTGTCGGTGGTCGACTCGTGCGGCCCGTCGTGCTTGCCCAGCGAACCGCTGCTGAACGTGGTGCCGTCCAACGCACGGAACACCGGATCGTTTTCGTAACCGATGTTCAGCACGTTATTGCCGGTGCTGCTCTGGGTCGGCGAAGCGAACGCAATGTAGTTGGCATCCTTGAAGAACCCACCCCAATTGCTGCCGCTCAACTCGGCCACGCTGTTGACCCCGAGGCCACCTAGGCTATGGCCGCTGAACAACACGTCCTTGGCGGCGATGCCGTTGGCGATGGCAAACGCGGCAACGGACTTGAGCAGGTTGTCGAAGGCATTTTTCGCGTAGTTGCTCGCGTAATCCGATGGCCCAATGGCGGCCAGCAGGTTGTTTTTCATGTCGCCGAAGGTGTCGCTGTAACCCAGCCCGCCAGTGCCGCGAAAGGCCACACCGATGCCGATCAGCTTGCCGCCGGCGTCGTACTTGCCGAGCACTTCAGCCTCGGCGCTGGTGAAGCCGTCCTTCTCACCGAAGAACGTGCCTTGCGCGCCGACCTTGCCCTGATAGCCCAACGCCGTGGCGCTGAGCGGTTTCCAGGCGGTGGCCGGCAACGGCTGGCCGGTTGGCGTGTAGGCATACAGCGTCAGCGCGATGGCGTCGCTGTACAACGCTTTGCCGTCGGCATTTTTATAATCGAACAATCCCATGTTGTGCTCTCTCTTCCTTCAAAACCGGCAGCCCCCAAGGGACTGCCGGCACGCTTTTAGAACTGCCAGTCGAGGGTCAGACCCACACCGTGGTCTTTCTCGTTGTTACCGATCAGTCCGTTGTAGTCCAGGTTGACCCGGACATCGCGATTGAGCGCCAGCCCGGCACGCACGCCGACCACTGCCGCATCACGATCCATCGACACACTCTGCACGGTGAACGCGCTGTTGCCATTGGCGAAGGCCAGGTGGCTGTCAGCATCGACACTGCTCAGGTTGTGCTGCCAGCCGAGGGTCGCGCCCAGTTCCAGCTGATGTTTGTCCGACAGCGCGAAGCTGCGCTTGGCGCGTACGCCAAGAGTCGACAGCACCACATCGCGGTTGTCTTCAGAGCTCTTGAGCGCCGCCGCATCACCCTTCTCGGTGAAGCTGTCGGTGTTCAAGTGCACGTACGACAGGTTGGCGAACGGCTCCAGATTCATCGGTTGCAGGCGCAGATCGTAAGCCGCTTCGGTGAACACCTGAGTGGTCGCCGCATCGTGCTTGGTTTTCTCTTTGCCATTGACGCCCGCGAACTGCAGATCACGCTTCACGTCCACGCGATGCCAGCTGTAAGCCGCACCGGCGGTCAGACGCAACGCATCGATCTGATGCCCCAGGTACGCACCCAGGTGGTAGCTGTCGACCGAGGCCGAAGAATGCGTACCGCCGCCCATGTTCAACGAACTGTCGCTATAACCGGTAACGAAACCCAGACGGGTATCTTCAGCGATCAGGCCGTCGACACCGGCCAGCAGGCCGCCAATGGAGCTGTTGGAGTCGGCGTTTTCGTGGCCGCCATCGCTCTTGCCCCACGAACCCAGCACCTTGACCCAGGTGTTGCTGCGGTCGTCGGTCGGTGCGTTGGCATTGAACAGATCGCGCTCACGCAGACGCTCGCCCACCGCTTCACGCAGGTAGCGGCTGTCGTTGATCAGCATCGTCCCAATGGCGGGATGAATCTCGCCGGAGAGTTGCTGGAAGGCTTGTTGCGCCGAGGCCGCGCTCGGCGACAGCAGCAGGGTTTCGAACAGCGCATTGCCCGCGCCCAGACGCTCGGCAGCCGCGCCGACCGCACGCTGATTCGGCGTCAGGCCGACACTGGCGAACGACGCGCCGTTGCGCCCGACGTCCAATTGCACGCCGTTTGCCGAGTACGCCAGGGTGCCGCCGAGGAACGCGTAGTTCGGCAGCACTTGCCCGAACTGGCCTTGGATGCCACCGGCCGCTTGCAGGATGTTGAACTGCGAACCCAGCAGGCTCTTCACTTCAGTCGTCGTCAGCAAGGTCGGGCTGTTTTCCAGCGACAAACTGACCGTGGCGCCATCAATCACCGCTTTGCCACCGGCAACGATCTGGTCGCTGCTGGTCGGTGAGACTTCTACCGCGTAGGTCGAACCGCGCTCGAAGGTCACGTCACCGGCGACGTTCAGCGTGCCGATCGAATTGCCCGGGGCGACGGTACCGCCGCTTTTCGCGGTCAGTGCACCGATGCGGCCGTTACCGCCGAGGATGCCGCTGTCGTTGACCGTGACCGCCGAAGCCAGCGAGCCATTGATCGCCAGACGCCCCTGATTGACCAGAGTCGGGCCGCTGTAGCTGTTGTTGCCGGTCAGCACCAGCGTGCCGATGCCCTGCTTGGTCAGGCCGCCGTGACCGGAAATGTCGTTGCGCCAGGTGTCGAGGCCACAAGTGATGTCGGTGCACAGGCGCTCGGTCGGTTTGCCCTTGTCGATGATCGCGCCGATGCCCGGCAAGTCCGCGACAAACTGCCCGGAACCGTAGGCACCCTGGATGCGGAACTCTTCCGGGATGTCCTGCTCGGTGACGAACATCGCCGGGCCGTCGATGCCTTTGCGCAGGTTGATCATGCCCCAGCCGTACAAGGCGTCGATGCCCGGTGCGCCGAGGTCGGTCGCGGTGGTACGCAGCACCGTGGCGACCTGATCGCCCGTCATGTACGGGAAGCGCTCCATCAACACCGCCATCGATCCCGCCACATGCGGTGCGGCCATCGAGGTGCCGTTGTAGTTCTTGTAGCCGGTGGTCAGGTTGTCGGCGTTGGTGCCGCTGATGATCGAGCTGTAGATCTGCGTGCCCGGCGCCGAGACGCAGAAGCTCGCGGTGTAGCCGCAGCGCGAGGAAAACGTACTCATGATGTACGGATTGGCGCTGGCCAGATCAGGGTTCTTCTGCAACGCGGCGACGGTGATCCAGTTCGGCGCGATGTCCGGCACGAAGTAGCCGAGGCCGGCGATGGCGTCCGGGTTGTTCAGGTTGTAATCGTTACCGGCGGCGAAGATCGTCACGATGCCGCTGCGGGCGGCGGCGATGGCGCCGTCGTAGGCGCCGCCGGGCTTGGTGCCGAGCAGCGTGCGGATTTCGTTGAACTGCAATTGCGCGTCGTTGACGGTGAAGTGCGGATACGCCGGGTCGCGGCCGCCGAGGTCGAACCGGTCAGTGATGCCAATGCCCCAGCTGTTGTTGATGATCCGCGCGCCACTGGCGATCAGCGCATCCCAACCGGCCTTGTACACCGCGCCGTCGTTGCCACGGACGATGCCGTCTTCCGGGCCCGGGTCACCGTTATCCGCGCTGATGATCTGCGCACCGAACGCCACGCCGTGCATCGGCCCGCCGTCACGGCTGCCGGCAGCGATGCCACCGACGTGGGTGCCGTGGGCACCGAGCTTGCCGTCGGAACCGACCGAGGGCGAACCGTCATAACGGAACGCATCGCCGGCTTTGACCGGGATGTACGGGTCGGTGTATTCGCGGATCCCGCTGGTGACCAGGGTGATGACTTTATTGGCACCGGAAAACTCCGGGTGCGCGGCATACACCGGCTGGTCGAAGATCCCCAGTTTCACACCTTTACCGGTGTAACCGGCGGCGTAGGCGTGATCCGCGCCAATGGCGCCCAAGCCCCATTCCGCCTGGAACTCGGCGCTGCGCCAACTGGCGGGATCGCCGCTGCGGCCGCTTTCCACGTAAGGCGCCGCGTGCGCGGTGCCCCAGGTGGTCAGCGCACAAATCACGGCGCAATTGAGGGTTTTCATGGCGAAGCGACCGCCCGTTTGCGCGGGGGTTTTGTTGTTATTCATCCAGCGACCTTCCTTAGTGTTGTTGCGAAAAATCCGTCTACTTCAATCTCATGAATGCTGCTTTGTGTGGCGAGGGAGCTTGCTCCCGCTGGGGCGCGAAGCGGCCCTGTGCATTCTTCCAGTCGAACCCGGCTCATCGGATTTACGACTGCTGCGCAGCCGAGCGGGAGCAAGCTCCCTCGCCACAGGTATGTGCCCACAGCGCCTACAGGGGACGTATTCACCCTCCGTCAGAACTGCCAGTTCAGGCTCAGCCCCACGCCGTGGCTCTTCTCGCGGTTGGCCAGTTGTCCGTTGTAATCGAGGTTGACCCGCACGTCCTTGCTCAATGCCAGGCTGGCTTGTACGCCGACCAGCGCCGCGTCACGGACCAGTGCCGAACTCTCGACCGCGTACGGTGTGCTACCGCTGGCGAAACGCAGATGTTGTTCAGATTCGATGTCGCTGAGGCTGTGCTGCCAGCCGAGATGCCCGCTCAGGTCCAGCGCCTGCGCGGCCGACAGGTTGAAGCGCTTGACCGCGCGCACACCGAGGGTGCTGAGCACTGCGTCGCGTTGATCGCCCGAGCTTTTCAGCGCCGCTGCATCGCCCTTTTCGGTGAAGCCTTCGGTATCCAGATGCACGTAAGCGAGGTTGGCGAACGGCTCCAATGCCAGCGGTTGCAGGTTCAGCCGGTAAGCCGCCTCACCGAAGACCTGCGTGGTGGCCGCATCGACCTTGGCTTTCTGTTTGGCGCTGACGTCGCCGTATTGCAGATCGCGTTTCACATCGGCGCGATGCCAGCTGTAGGCCGCGCCGGTGCTCAGGCGCCAGGCGCCGATTTCATGTCCGGCGTAAGCGCCGAGGTGATAGCTGTCGACCTTCGCCGACGAATGCGTGTCCGAGCCCATGTTCAGCGAGCTGTCGCTGTAACCGGTGACCAGACCGATGCGCGTCTGCTCGTCCAGCGCGCCGTCAACACCGGCGAGGAGACCACCGATTGAGGTGCTGTAGCGCGAGGTGTCGTTACCGGAGTTGGTCGAACCCCAGGCACCGAGGGCCTTGATCCAGCCATTGCTTTGCGTGGCGTTGGCATCGTGCAGACGTTCGCCGACCGCGTCGCGCAACTGGCGGCTGTCATTGATCAGCATCGAGCCGAGCGCCGGGTAGATTTCGCCGCTCAATTGCTGGAAGGCTTGCTGCGCCGAGGCGGCAGACGCCGACAGCAGCAGGCTTTCGTACACCGAATTGCCGGCGCCGAGGCCTTCGATGGCGGCCGCCACCGCACGCTGATTCGGGGTCTGCCCGACGCTGGCGAACGAGGTGGCGTTGCGCTGAATGTCGAGCTGAATGGCGTTGGCCGTGTAGTCGAGGTTGCCGCCGATGAACAGGTAATCCGGCAGCACCGCGCCGAACTGGCCCTGAATACCACCGGCCGCTTGCAAAATGTCGTACGAATGGCCGAGCAGGCTGCGGGTTTCAGTGGTGCTGAGCAGGGTCGGACTGTTTTCCAGCGACAGGCTGACCGTGGCACCGCTGATGCTCGCGCTGCCGCCAGCGACGATGCGGTCGCTGCTGGTCGGCGACAGCTCGACCGCGTAGGTCGAGCCTGGGGCGAAGGTCACGTCACCGGCCACGTTCAAGGTGCCGATGGAATTGCCCGGCGCCACGCGGCCGCCGCTGTTGGCGAGCAACGAGGCGATCCGCCCGGAACCGCCGAGGGTGCCGCTGTCGTTGACGGTCACCGCCGAGGCCAGCGAGCCGTTGACGCTCAACAAGCCGCCATTGACCGTGGTCGGGCCACGAAAGGTGTTGTCGCCGGTCAGCAGCAAGCGCCCTGCCCCGGATTTGATCAGGCTGCCCTGATAGACCCGCGTCGCCGCTGCGGCATCGCGCGCCATACCGACCGCGTAGTCGGTCTGATCCTGCTGAGTGGCACCGGCCGGAATACCGTTCTGCCAGCCCTTGTCCTGCAAGGTCTGCTGCCAGGCGCCGTGTTCGGCGAGGTCTTCGCGCTGGCGCTGAATTAATGCCTTGTCGGAGATGTCATTGCTCCACACATCGCTTTGCCCGGCCGCCAGGTTGGCATCGAACGCGCCAAGCAACTGCCCCGGCCCGCGCATCGCCCGGTTCAGGTTGGCCACGCCCCAGCCGACCCGCTCGGTCGGCGCATCGGTAACCGAGCCGTCGAGTTGCGTGGCGGTGGTCAGCAGCACTTCCAGCGCCTGCTGATTATTCATGTACGGGTAGCGTTCCATCACCAGCGCCAGTGCCCCGGTGGCGTGCGGCGCGGCCATCGAGGTGCCGGACTTGATCGCATAATCGCCACCCGGAATGGTGCTGTCGATCTTCGCCCCCGGCGTGGTGATGCACCAGTATTTGGCGATGCCGCACTGGTTGTACTTCTGCTGATTGCTCTGATCCAGCCCGGAAACCGCCAGCCAGTGGCCTTCGAGGTCCGGCTGAAAGTACGGCAGCGCCGAGCGCACGCTGGCGTTCGGGTAGCCGCTGTTGCCGGCGCTGAACACGTTGATCACGCCACGGCGCGAGACATCCGCCGCCGCGTCGAGCCAGGTGCCCTGATTCCAGTGCTGGGCGTAAGCGGCATGCAGATCGGCCAGGGTGCGATAGCTGACATCCGGCGGCTGACTGCCCCAACTGTTGTTGATCGCCCGTACGCCGGCAGCGGCCAGAGCGTCGTAGGCCGCTTTGAAATAGCGCGGATCGGGTTTCGGGCCGAACAGAAAGCTGTCGTTGTTGTTGGTGTTGCCGACGTAGATTTGCGCGTTGTACGCCACCCCGTGCATGCCGGTGCCGTCACGGCTCGCGCCCATGGTGCCGACCACGTGGGTGCCGTGGGAATCGTTGTTGGGGTTGAGGGTGCCGTTGACGTTGAACAGTGAGCCGTCGACGTAACTGCCGAAGGCCAGCACCGGGTGATAGCGGTCGCTGGCGAACTCGGGATGGGCGGCATCGAAGCCGGAGTCGAGGGCGCCGATCTTCACGCCTTTGCCGGTGATGCCGGCAGCGTAGGCCTGATCCGCCTGCATCCGCGCAAGGCCCCAGTCACGCTGGAATTCGGCGCTGCGCCAACTGGCGGGATCGCCGGGCTTGCCGGTTTCAAGGTACTGCGCATTGGCTTGCGCGATGGAAACTGCGAGCAACAGAGTGCCGACCGCTGCCGGCTTGATGCGTACTTCCATGTTCACCACTCACTTTTCTTATGTTTTTGTTATGACCCGTTTCGCCGGGCGAGCACTTCTTGAAATATCGAGCGAGTCTATTTGTGGCGAGGGAGCTTGCTCCCGCTGGCTGCGCAGCAGCCCAAAATCTTGTGAGCGCTACGCACTCAAGCGGGAGCAAGCTCCCTCGCCACAGGTTCGGTGCCAAGCATTAACGCGGGTTGCTTTTCGGGCCTTGTCCGAACGCCTCATCCACCCGCGCCAGATCCTGTTCGTTCAACGTCCCTGCGTAGTAATGCAGCTTGGTCCAGGCCATCAAGTAGTCGTAGCGCGCCTGCGCCAGATCGCGGCGGGTGGTAAACAGTTGCTGTTCGGCGTTCAGCGCATCGAGGTTCGTCCGTTCACCGCCAAGAATGCTTTGCTTGGTCGACACCACCAGCGCTTCAGCCGAGGCCAGGGCCTTCTGGTAGGCGCGCAGTTTGTTGACGCCCGACAGGCAGGCGCTGAACTGGCGGCGCAGTTCGATCAGCGTCTCGCGGGTCTTGCCGTCGAGTTCGTATTCCGCCTGCTCCATGGTGCGGCTGGCCTGACGGGTCGAGGCCGATACCCCGCCACCGGCATACAGCGGCACGTTGACTTCAAAGCCGATGGTGTTGGTGTCGTAGCGCTGGTTATAGGTGTTGCCGCTGTCCGATTCAGTCTTGCGGATCGACGCGTAGGCACTGACTTTCGGCAGGTGCCCGGCGCGGTTGCGCTCGACTTCGTACTTGGCCACTTCCACCGCCTGGCGTTGCGACGCCAGATTGGGGTTGTTGCTGATCGCCAGTTCATGCCAGGTGTCGTAGTTGGCCGGCATCAAGGCGAAGGTCTGGAAATTCTGATCCAGTGGCGCCAGCTCGCTGATGTCCACCGTCTGCACGCCGACCAGCGCCCCCAGTTCACGCAGCGCCGCGTCCTGCTCATTGCGCGCCTCGATCTCTTCGGCGGTCGCCAGTTCATAGCGCGACTCGGCTTCGAGAATGTCGGTGCGCGTGCCCTCGCCCTGCTTGAACATGTGCTCGTTCTGCTGGAACTGCTGCTCGTAAGCCTTCTTTTTGGCCTGGGCGATGTCGATCTGATCCTGAGCGAACAAGGCTTTGGTGTAGTTGTCCAGCACCCGTACCAGCAGCTCCTGACTCTTGCCGCGAAACGCTTCGTCGGCGAACAGCGACTGCGCCACGCCTTTGCGATACGCCGCGTAGGCTTCGTAGTCGAGCAACGGTTGCTGCAAGGTCAGCGTCGAGCCATAGCTGTTGTAGTTGCGGTCTTCGGTCAGGTTGCCGCGAGCGGTCAGTTGCGTGGCCTTCGAGGTGTTGTGACCCCGGTTGTAGTTGTAACCCAGTCTCGGCAACAGCCCGGCACGGCCGATGGTGCGGTTTTCCAGGCCCGCGTCACGCTCCTTGATCGCGCCGAGGAACACCGGATCGTTGCGCAATGCCTGTTCGTAGACTTCGAATGGCCCCATGGCCGCCAGCGCGCTGTTTCCTGCGAGCAGCGCGAACGCTGCTCCCAACATCGAAAGCTTATTCATACAGCCGAACATCCTTATTCTTCAGTCAACGCAGAGCCAGCGCGATCGAGCAATGGTTTGAACAGGTAGTTGAGCAGTGACCGTTCGCCCGTGCGCACGAACATTTCCGCCGGCATACCGGGCTTGATCACCAGGCCATGGAGTTTTTCCATCGCCTGATCACTGACGCTGCTGCGCAACACGTAGTACGGCACGCCGGTTTTCTCGTCGACCATCTGGTCGGCGGAAATCAGGCTGACCTCACCCGGTACACGCGGGGTCTTGCTCTGGTTGAACGCGGTGAACAGGATATCGACCGGCAGATGCGTGCCGACCTTGTCGATCAGGTTGATCGGCAAGTGCCCCTCGACTTCCAGGGTGGTGCCTTGCGGGACGATCTCCAGCAGTGTTTCGCCCTGACGCACCACGGCGCCTTCGGTGTGCACGCCAAGGTTGACCGCCACGCCGTCGGCGGTGGCGAGGATCTCGCTGTGTTGCAGGTCGAAACCGGCCGAAGTCAGTTGCTCCGACAGGGTCACACTTTTGAGCTGCGCGTCGGCCAGTTGCGTGCGTACTTCCTTCTGGTACTCCTCGCCATGCTGTTGCAGCTTCAGGCGCGATTCGAGGATCCCCTGCTCCACCCGGCCGCTTTCACCGGTGTTTTCCGCCAGCTGCTGCTGCACTTGCGACAGCTGCCGCTGGTACTCCATCAAACGGTTGCGCGGGATGTAGCCGTTGTCCGCCAGTGGCTGCAGGTTGCTCAGTTGCTGTTGCAGCGAATCGGCTTGGGCGTTGAGGTCGGTGCGGGCGCGGCGCATGCCCGCCAGCTGCGCGGTGGCGCCTTCAATGCTGGCGCGCAGACCGGCCTGCTCGCGGTAGAACGCTTCGCGACGGCTGCTGAACAGTTGACGCTGGCCTTCAAGAACCAGCGCCAGACGCGGATCCGGGTCGTTACTCAGTTCGGCAGGAAAGGTGATCTCTTTGAGGTTGTCGCGCTCGGCCTGCCAGCGTGCGAGGCTGGCCCAGGCCATGCGGTACTGGGCTTGCAGCGACTGCACGTCGGCCGCGACCTGGGTCTGATCGAGGCGAAACAACGGTTGACCCTGCTTCACGATCTCGCCTTCGCGCACCAGAATCCGGCTGACCACGCCGCTGCTCATCGACTGCACAGCCTTGCGCTTGCCCGAGACCACCACGGTGCCTTGCACCGGAATCCCCTGATCCAGCGGCGCCAGTGCGGCCCAGGTGAAGAAACTGCCGGCGCCGACGATGGCCAGAATCCAGCCCATGCGGGCGAAGAATTTCGCATCGCGCTCCGGGCGCTCGGTGACGTACGCGTGTTCCATGGAGGCTTCGTTTTCAGTGTTCATGCTGGCGCTGCTCATACACCCGAATTCCTTGTCGAGGGCTGGTACTGCCGGCTCATGCTGAGCCCGCCCGGTGCCTGCGCGGATTTTTCCCGTTGTTGTTCCTGAGCGCCGGACAGCGCCTTGAGCACTTCCTGACTGGCGCCGAACGCCTGCAAGCGGCCATCGTTGAGCACCAGCAGCTTGTCCGCCTGAGCCAGTACCGAAGAGCGATGCGTCACCAGCACTACGGTGGTGCCCTTGGCCTTGAGCTGGGCGATGGCGCTGGCCAGCGCGGCTTCACCAACAGTGTCGAGGTTGGAGTTCGGCTCATCGAGCACCACCAGGCTCGGATCGCCATACATCGCACGGGCCAGGGCCACACGCTGCTTTTGACCGCCGGACAGGCCACTGCCGTCCTCGCCCAGTTGCGTGTCATAGCCTTGCGGCAGACGCAGAATCATCTCGTGGACGCCGGCCTGTTGCGCGGCGGCCACGACCTTCTCCGGGTTGGCTTCGCTGAAACGGGCAATGTTTTCGGCGATGCTGCCGCTGAACAGTTCGATGTCTTGTGGCAAGTAGCCGATGTACGGGCCGAGCTCGTCGCGGTTCCAGCGATGGATGTCGGCACTGTCCAGGCGCACCGTGCCGCCGAGGGTCGGCCACACGCCGACCAGCACTCGGGCCAGGGTCGACTTGCCGGAACCGGAAGCACCGAGCACGCCGAGCACTTCGCCAGCGCCCAGATTGAAATTGATCATCTGCAGGGTTGCCGCGCGCTGCCCGGGAGGGCCGGCACTGACTTGCTCGAAGGTGATCTGGCCTTTCGGCGCCGGCAGCGCCATGGCGTCATCACTCGGCGGGAACGCCTGCAGCAAAGAGTCCAGACGACGATAGGCCAGCTTCGCCCCGCTCCACTGTTTCCACACGGCGATCAACTGGTCGATCGGGCTCAGCACGCGGCCCATCAGGATCGAACCGGCGATCATCATCCCGGCGGTCATGTCGCCCTTGATCACCAGTAACGCACCGAGGCCCAGCACCAGCGATTGCAGGCACAGACGCAGGGTTTTACTGATCGAGCTGATCACCGCACCGGTGTCGCTGGCCTGATTCTGCAGGCCGAGGAAACGCGAGTGCACACCGAACCAGCGCTTGCGCAACGCGCCGAGCATGCCCATGGCCTGAATGGTTTCGGCGTTGTGCAGGTGGCTGGTCGCCAGTTGGCTGGACTTCTGCGAGTAACCGGCGGCTTCGCCCAGCGGTTTTTTGGTCATGTATTCGTTGAGGCAGGCCAGCGCAATCAGCAGCAGCGCGCCGGCCGTGGCGAGCACGCCCAGCCAGACGTTGAACAGGTAGATGACAAACAGATAGACCGGAAACCACGGCGCGTCGAAAAACGCGAACAGGGCCGGGCCGGTGACGAATTGGCGAATGTGGGTCAGGTCGCCCAGCGATTGCCCGGCGTTGCCCTCGCCCTTGAACAGGTTGCGTTCGAACGCCGCCTGATACACCCGCAGGTTGAAGCGGCGCTCCAGTTGGCTGCCGATGCGGATCACGATGAAGCTGCGCACCACTTCCAGCATGCCGATGAACGCGAAGAACCCGACGACCATCAACGACAGCATCGCCAGGGTGGTTTCGTTCTGCGAAGACAGTACGCGGTCGTAGACCTGCAGCATATAAATGGAGGGCACCAGCATCAGCACGTTAATCAGTGCGGTAAAGCACCCGACGCTGATCAGAATGCTTTTATAGTCGCCCAAAGCCTTGAACAAGGGAGCGGTGGCTGGGGCCTTCGCCATCTTCATTGTTTCTTCCTGAAATGATAGATCCCGCCAGACTTCGACGAGCGCTCAATTAATGTTCCGCCTACCTGCGAAAGATGTTTTGCAAGTACTCGCTTACCATTCAACAACAACTGCGACGATCACTTATAACGTTCAAACACTGCCATATATTCGAACTGGATTAGTTGAGCGTTTATTTCGTCGCGCGTACGAGTGTAACAATCAGGCCCGACTTCAAAGTGCTGGAATAGAGCCCGTCACGTTGTCGGCTGAAAAACACGATTCTTGAACCTTCCTTGCCGGTGATCGAAATTCCGTCGGGTTCCGGAAACCAGCCGGTAGGCGAATCTTCCAGCCATGCACCAAGGCATTCGGCGCCCTTGCCGACGGTCTGATTGGCTTGCAGTTCGAGGGCACAGGTGTTCGACGGTTTATCCTGCAGCTTTTGCGCTTCGGGCGCGTCATTTCCAGTGCTCAACGTCGCCTGCCATTGCCCGGCAAAAACCGAGGGGTCTTCAAGTCTGAGGCTGCTTGCCATGGTTGTTTCTCCAGAAATCATGATCAGCGCCGCCGAAAGCCACGCCATTGCCTTGTAGGTAAAAACTTTACAGATCATCAGAAAATTCGCTCCAGCACCTAGCCTTGCCCAGCCATCAACACGATGCAAGCAAAGAAAGCGGCGCATCAAGCGCCGCTTCCCGTTTCACATCACGCCACGATGTCGCTGGTCGCTGCCTGGCCCACGGTGCTGACCTGGAAGTCCGCCACGCCGTGCCCGGAGAAGTCCACCGACAACAGGCTGTTGCCGCCTGACGAGGTCAGGATCGCGTCGCCGGCCGAACCGGTGAAGCTGCTGACAAAGTGCAGGCCGGAACCGTTGGTGATGGCGCTCAGGTCGATTTTGTCCAGACCGCTGACGAAATCGAGGATCTGATCGATTGCACCCGGCTTGGAGTCGGAGCTGGAGGCGAACACGAAAGTGTCCGAACCCGAACCGCCCCACAGTTTGTCCGCACCACCGGCGCCGTAGATGATGTCGTTGCCGGCACCGCCCTTCAGCTCGTTGGACGCACTGTTACCGATCAGCAGGTCGTTGCCCGAACCACCAATGGCGTTCTCGATGGTCACGCCCTTGGCGATGGACACGTTACCGATCATGCCGCCAACGTCGGAGAACGAGGCTTCGTTGAGGTTGATCTTCTGGTTCTGGGTGAAACCCGAGAAGTCGAAGGTGTCCTTGCCGCCCGCGTCCCACACCGAGAACACCAGCTTGTCGCTCGACGACGAGGCGCTGAGGAAATCGCGACCGGCGTTGGAGTTGAAGCCGTAGGTGGTGTCACCGGTACGGGTAGTCAGGTTGGCGCCGTACAGCTTCTGGATCGCTGCAATGTCGTCCATCAGCGGGCCGGAAGCATAGGCTTCCACACCACCTTTGCTGAAGTTCTGGGCGGTGTTGCTTTCGCTCCAGTAACTCATGAGGCTGTAACCGCGGGTGTCTTGCCCGTAGGAAGCATCCTTGTAAGTCGGATTGCCTTCGCCGGCGTTGTAGTCGCCAGGGTGAGACAGGCCCAGGGTGTGGCCGATTTCGTGGGTCAGGGTTTGACGCCCGTAATTGTTCAGACCCGGGGTTTTGTTGACGTCGTAGCCACTGCCGGTCAGGTACCAGGACTGACCGTCATAGCCTGGCTCGGTGCCTGGCAGGAACGCAAACGCCGCTGCGCCTTCCTGGCCGCCGCTGTAGTTACCGAAGGTCATGTGACCGTCGCCACCACGGGCCGACTCGGTGAACGTCACGTTGGCGACATCCGCCCAGGATTGCATGGCGAGCACGGCCTGGGCTTTCTGCAGGGAGCTGAACTGACTGAAACCGGTGACGCCCAGGCCGCTGAAGTTAGCGGTTTTGGCGGTCAGAAAGGTGTAGGTCAGTTCGATCTTGCCACTGTTGTCCAGGTCGTGCCAGGAGGCACCGTCGCGCAACAGTTGAGTGGCGGCTTGATCCACCGAGAAGGACGGTTTGCCATTGACCGTGAGGTTGCCGCCACGATCGTATTGATGGCTGAAGCTATTGATCTGGTTCCAGGCAGAGCTGGTCGCAGCCAGAGATTGCGCTGCGCCGACAGGCACGAATGTGTCTGCGGTGATATCAATAGCGTTCGCTTTTACTTTCGACATAAACACACTTCCTTGTTTAGCAATGGAACAGTTTTTGTCAGATAGCGACGATCCCTGGCGAGATCGTCCTATCACTCGCCCAATGAAGGCGTAAGAAACCTGACACAATTTGAAATCTGTCGTCTAGCGTTTTTTTTAGATCAAAACCGACTGTTCCGTCAAATGCCCGTAAACAATGACTGCGGGGTCGAAAGATTGTTATGAGGTGTTTGTTCTCGCCTAATTGTCTGACGATTTTCTATTTAAATATTAAATATCGGTAAGTTGCTTTTTGATAGATACGTCTCACTTTGCTGCACTCTATTAGTGCGATGCCAGTGCAGTGATATCAATCCAAATCAGCGTTGCTAAAACACTTGTGGGAGCGGGCTTGCTCGCGAATGCTATTTATCTGCCAACCTGTTTGCTGACTGATCGAACGCATTCGCGAGCAAGCCCGCTCCCACAGGAGGGGTGATGTGGTTTAGCTACCGGTACGGATCTTGTTCCACACCCGCGTGCGGATCCGATCGATGTTCAGCGGCATTGCCTCCAGCGCAAACAGCTTGCCCATCATTTCCGGGCTCGGATAGACCTTGGTGTCACCCTTGATTGCCGGATCGATCAGGCTGTCGGCCTGTTGGTTGCCATTGGCGTAATGCACGTAATTGCTGATGCCGGCCATCACGTCCGGGCGCAGCAGGTAGTTCATGAACGCGTAACCGGCCTTCTCGTCCGGCGCATCGGCGGGCATGGCGACCATGTCGAACCAGATGGCGGCGCCTTCCTTGGGAATCGCGTAACCGATGTCGATGCCGTTCTTCGCTTCCTTGGCGCGGTTTTCCGCCTGCAGGATGTCACCGGAGAAACCGACCGCCACGCAGATATCGCCATTGGCCAGGTCGCTGGTGTACTTCGAGGAATGGAAGTAGCTGACATACGGCCGCACTTTCATCAGCAATGCTTCGGCTTTCTTGTAGTCCTCGGGGTTCTTGCTGTGGGGCGGCAAGCCCAGGTAATTGAGGGCTGCCGGCAGCAATTCCGGGCCGTTATCGAGGATCGCCACGCCGCACTTCTGCAGTTTTTCCATGTATTCGGGCTTGAAGATCAGATCCCAGGAATCCACTGGCGCGTTATCACCCAGCACCGCCTTGACCTTGGCGACGTTGTAGCCGATGCCGGTGCTGCCCCACAGATACGGAAAGCCGTGCTCGTTGTTCGGGTCGTTGACCTGCAAGGCCTTGAGCAACATCGGGTTGAGGTTCTTCCAGTTCGGCAACTGGCTCTTGTCGAGCTTCTTCAGCGCCCCGCCCTGGATCTGCCGCGCCATGAAATGGTTGGACGGGAACACCACGTCATAACCGGATTTGCCGGTCATCAACTTGCCGTCCAGGGTTTCGTTACTGTCATAGACGTCATAGGTGACGCCGATGCCGGTGTCCGTCTGGAAGTTTTTCGTGGTGTCCGGCGCGATGTAGTCCGACCAGTTGTAAATTTTCACCGTTTCGGCGGCATGACTAATGGAGGCGGCCAGCAGCAGCGGCGCCAGAGCGAGGGTTTTCTGGATCATGGGGTCGATTCCTGTAGTGGCTATTTTTGTTGGCAGGCAATCAAAGGATCAAACAATCAGAAAATAAGAACGTAGGACTTGCGCACGGTCTCCTGGATATCCCAGATGCCGAGCGTATTGGCCGGCAACATCAGTGCGTCGCCACCTTGTATGTGCAGGGTTTCGCCGTCGTCGTCCGGGGTGAACGTGCAACGGCCGGAGATGAAGTGGCAGAACTCCTGCGCGGTGATCTGCCGGCGCCAGCGCCCCGGGGTGCATTCCCAGACGCCGGTTTCAACGCCGTCATCGCGCTCGACGCTGGTGGTCGAGGCAATGGCGACCGGCTCGCCGAGTGGCACGGCGACCGGGTTGGATTCATCCAGTTGCAGGCTGGCGGTGTTCTTGAACTGCGTAATGCTCATGGTGAGACCTGTCTTGTGAAGAAAACGGCGGTTAGTGCATGAAACCTTCCATGAAGCCCGCGACCTGTCTGGCCAGCTTGCGCCGCCACGGGGCGCTGGCCGGGTTGGCCAGAGTCTGGTCTTCGTGGACGAAACTTTTGATGATCGCGTTGTAGCCAAGCCAGCGGCACGGCTCCGGCTCCCAGGCGCGTAGCGCATGAATTCCGCCGTCCGGCAGCACCCACGGCTGATGCACCAGTTCGGTATCGCGCTCAAGAATCAGATCGGCCAGGGTGCGGCCGCCGAGATTGCTGGCACCCACACCCTCCCCGCCATAACCGCCGGACAGCGCAATGCCATTGGCGCGATCGCAGAGCATGTGCGGCTTGAAATGCCGGGACATGCCGAGGTTGCCGCCCCAGGCGTGGGTGATCTGCACGTTTTTCAACTGCGGGAACAGTTCGCCGAACAGATAGCGGCGCAGCTCGACTTCATCACGGGTCAGATCGAAGTTGTGGCGCAGTTTGCCGGCGAACTGATAACCGCCGCGGGCGCCGAAGATCAGGCGGTTATCGGCGCTGCGCTGGCCATAAGTGACCTGACGGCTGAACTCACTGAAAGCCTGGCCACGGTTGAGGCCGATTTCATCCCAGGTCGCTGCCGACAACGGCTCGGTGGCAACAATCAGACTCTGCACCGGTAACTGATAGCGACCCAACGGTGGGAGCGTGACCGAATAACCTTCGACCGCCGGCACAATCCAGCGACTGCGCACACTGGCCCTGGCCGTGCGCAAACTGCCGGACTGCCAATGGGTGACTGGGCTGTTTTCATAGATCTTCACGCCCATGCTCTGCACGGTGCGCGCCAGACCGCGCACCAGTTTCGCCGGGTGAATGGTCGCCACGTGCGGCGCATATATGCCGCCGTAGGGTTTCGCCACACGAATCTGTTGCGCCAGTTGCTCGGGGTTCAGCCAGCGGTAATCGTTGTCGGTCAGGCCTTGGGCGTGCAGTTTGTCGAGGTATTCGCGCAGGCTGGCTTCCTGCTCCGGGTAACGGGCGGCGCAGTACAGCACCCCGCCTTTACGGTAATCGCAGTGGATGCCCTCACGTTCGAGGACAACTTCCACTTCATCCGGAATGCTGTGCAGCAGATCAAACGATGCGCGACGTTGTTCTGGAGAGAGACCGGCGAGCAGTCGATCCTCGCCCAGCAGGTTACCCATCAGCCAGCCGCCATTGCGCCCGGACGCGCCGAAACCGGCGGTTTGCGCCTCGACGATGGCGATATCGAGACCGGGAGCGAGTTTTTTCAGGTAGTACGCGGTCCACAACCCGGTATAACCGGCGCCGATGATCGCCACGTCGACATCCAGATCCTGTTCCAACGCCGGCCGCGCAATCAACGGCTCGTCGAGTTGATCCATCCACAAACTGATAGTGCGCCACGCCGGCATGCAAGACTCCGCCACTGAAAACCTTCGATGGCGTCGATCCTAGTGCGTGACTTCAATCACTGTCTTGCGCGCGTGCCCGCAAAGAAATTTGTTTGGCGTAGGCCTTCGGCGACTGACCGGTGTGTTGGCGGAAACAACTGTAGAACGCTGACAGCGAATTGAAACCGGCAGCAAACGCCAGCTCATCGATGCGCAGCGGCGGCGTGGCCTGATCCAGCGTCTTGAGCAAGTGCTGCAGGCGGGCCTGGTTGACGTAGCGGTAGAAGCTTTGGCCGAGCACCTGATTGAGCAGGTAGGAAATCTGATTGCGGCTGTAGCCGCACTCCTTCGCCACCCGTTGCAGATCCAGTTCCGGATCGAGATACGGTTGCTGGCGTTCGAAATATTGCTGCAGATCCTCGGCCATGAAACTGATCTGGCGCGGCGACAGCCCCAGACGACTCACCGCCGGACGCTGACTGGGTGCTACTGCGCCGTTGGTTTGCGTGCGGACCAGCGAGGCGTATTCGTTGACCCGCCAGATCAGCCCGTCCTTGACCGTGATCGCTTCGCTGGATCGGAACGACACCAGCCCGTCGCCACCGCGCAAAGTCACTTCGTATTGAATGAAAGCGGTGTTGCCATCCACGCGAATCCGGTCGCAATGCTCGAGCGCTTCGTCGGATTCTCGCGGCATGCTCACGCGCACGTACTCGCGCAATTCGTCGAGACCCAGGACCCGGTTCTGAAAGGAATCGTTGTATTGGACGTCAGGGTGATACAGCGTCATGACGCTGTCCAGATCGCGGTGCTTCCAGCTCAGGTGGTAGCGCATGACCGTGGCGGCCGTGGCCGGGGTCTGTTCGGGGCCGTCATCGTCGGCGTGCATAAAGGGCTCGGCGCAAAAGAACCGAGCTTGCCCAAGTTCGACAAAACGATCAACGAGCAAACCGTAGTGGCCATTTGGCGATGACTGATCCCGACGTGACTTACATCAAAAAACGCGCAGCAATCGCAAAATGAACTGAAAAATCTCACGGAAAATTCACATACGGGTGCTACTTTTAACGTCACTGACCGGTTGAGCCAATGAAGGCTCTTCCCACCTAACATGAGCAAAAGGAAGCGCTCGATGAAGAAGGCGGGCAACACATGAATAAAGGCTCCAGTAAAGTCACGTTTCCCAATGCGTGCCAACTGATGCGTTGGCACTTTCATCCCATGGGTTTTGAGGCAACGATGGATGCGCCGGGCAGCATGATTGCCCGTCTGTTTGATCGTGCCAGCGGTGAAACCATGATCGCCATCGCCGGTATTCCTTGTGCGACAGTGATGAACGCGGCCGATGTCGAGCGCATCATTGAGGCTGTGGAAGACGAACTGGAGGCTTTCATTCCTCCGGAATCTCTCAAGAGTTACGCATAAACTATTGTTTTATATAAAAAAGCCCGCCAATTCAGGCGGGCTTTTTTGTGCTCGCGTGCTACGCGTTTTGCGGCTGTTTCCGGTGATCGGCGAAGAACGCCTTGCCTTGGGTAACCCGATCGGACGCCCTTGGCATGTTCACCGCCTGGGTATCCTGCGGCTCGACGTACCAGTAGCAATGGCTGACCGCCCGGGTGATACCAACGTAGGCCAGCCGCAGAATCTCGTCCTTCTGCGCCGTGTCATAAGGCTCACTGTCGCCAGCCTTGCCCAAGCCGGCCATGCGATACACCTGGTTCTTGTAGGGCGAACTGGTCAGGTGCTGGCAGTCACCGAGCAGGAACACCGCATCAGCCTGCAGCCCCTTGGCGCTGTGGTAAGTCAGCTGTTTCAGCCGTCGCGCTTCGTAAGGCAAGCTCGAATCAACATTAACTACAGGCTGAATATGCTGCTCTATCAATAACTTATCGCTGCTTTTTCGATAGAGCATCAAGATCGAATCGCCACGATTGTAATGTTCAGCCAGGCGCTGTCCCAAGGCCTGATCATCGCGCTCCAGCACATTGACTGGCTGCAATGCCTTGGGAGCACCGCTGGCCTTGGCCTTCTTGCCGGGGATTGCCGGCGCGGCACGAACGATGTGCTCGGCAGCATCAATGATGTGCTGATGGCTGCGATAGTTGTCACTGAGCATCACCCGCGTGGTGCTCGGTGACGGGAATTCCTTGTTGAACTCCATGAAGTAACTGGGCGAACTGCCGCGCCAGCCGTAGATCGACTGCCAGTCATCGCCTACGCAAAGCAACGAAGAACGCTGCGCACCCCGCCCGACATGCATGGCAGGGCCGCGACTGCGGATTTCCGCGAGGCTGGCACGGATCCACGAGACGATCTGCGGCGATACGTCCTGAAATTCGTCGATCATCAGGTGCGACATCGGTCGCAGCAGCTCATCACTCAGCAGCTTCAGGTTCTCCGGCGAGTGCTCGCTGAACAGCGCAAACATTCGGTTGTAGGTCATCACCGGCGGCTTCTGATCGAGCAGATGATCTTCAAGGGCACGCCAGAACAGGCTCAGCGCCTCAAAGAAGAATCGGTCCGGGTCGTCTTTGGCAAAACTCATGCGGCCGACGGCATCCGGCACGTCCAGCCCAAGGTTTTCGATAAAGCCGGCCGCCGCAACAAAACAGTCCAGTAACGGCGCCGAAACCAGTTCACCTTTGACCTTGTAATCGAAGCCCGGACCGGCGCTCGCGTCGCCGGCCAATGTCGCCAACACCCGCTTCGATGCTTCGTAGCTATCCAACCAAATCAATGGCTTACGACAGAAAGCTTGAAACAGGGTGCGTTTCACGGCCCATTCAGCGCGCATGCTGAGCTTGGCATTGGGACGGCAGATTTGCGGGTTTTCCCGGGGATCGAAGCCGAGCACCACCCAGGCATCGAGGCTGGGAATGTAGCCGTGGCAGTGAAAGGTCGAACCGTTGATCTCGAACGTCTGCCGGCTGGGCTCAATGCCCTTGATCGGCCAGACTCCGGCGCGAAACCACAGGTCTTCGATGGCATCGCACAGTTCTTCGTCGCGTTTGGCTGCCAGTTCGGTCACCGCCATGCGCTTCTGCACGTCCGGGTGATCGCGCTCCAGTTCCTTGAGCTGCAAGGCAGCCTTGGCCAGTGGTTGAATCAACTGGCGAAAACGTTGGTCTTGATTGAACAGCTGGTGATAGCAGGCGTTGAGCTGCTGGCGCTGGGCATCATTGATCCGGAGATCGAACGGGTTGCTGTCGACCTCCTCGTCAGCGCCTTGCGGCCGCAGGCTAAGGTTTTCAAACGCCTGCAAGCGCTCGAACCCCGGCAGGCTGCGGACCATCGGCAAAATGCGTGAGTGAAAGGTGCGCACCAGTTCCCGCGCCTGTTGCAGGCTCAATGGCTGGCCCCAGAGCGCGAACATCTCGATAAGCTTATTGATGAAGTCCTTGCGCGACTCACGGGTGAAGGTCACCACGGTCATCGAATCCAGCTCAAACCCCAGATAATGCGTGAGCAACAGGATGCGCAGCACCAACGTGGTCGACTTGCCTGCCCCGGCCCCGGCGATCACCGAGGTCGAGGGAGTGTCACTGAAAATCATCTTCCATTGAGCGAGGCTTGGCTGGGCATGCGCGGGCAGCAGGCGCGCCACATCGGCTTTCATGCGCTTCTTCAGGTCGGCGCTGAGTGGCAGACGCCAGTCGTCGAACAGATGATTATCGACGCTCGGCGGACGATGCTCGGTGCTGCGACTGTCACGAATCAACAGCACCTGCCGGCCTTCTTCCAGGCCTTCGAGTTTCCCCTCCTTGAAGCCGTACTCCACGCCAGCGGTGTGTCCGCTGCGAAAACCGTCCGCCTGGCCGTGCAGCCACGACGCACGGTGTTGAGCGCGCAAGCGTGTCAGGCCATGGCCGAAGAAACGTGCGGCGAGACGCTTGAACCATGGCATCTCGGCCAATGGACGAAGTTCGGGAGGAAGATCGGGAGTGTGTTGCGCCACGCTGAGGGGCTCCAGTGTGTGAGGCTGTTGGGGGCTATGGTGGCTTTATTTGCTGATGAGTTCTAGCGAAATGCTTACAGCTCATTGGTTTAGGCGATGAACTGAAAGTTGGGTGAGATCGTTTCGAGCCGGTTTCCCATCAACAGATTCGATGAGAATGCCGCACTTTTTACGCTTTTTCTCGATGGTTGCCTCATGGATGATGCCCGTCATAACCGACGGTCTCGCTTCATGGCTTTGGCGTTACGCCCCATGACGAACCTTTTGAGGAGACGATCATGCTTGAACTCAGACCTTTCAATACACTGGGCGGCGCTCACCACGGCTGGTTGGATGCCCATCACCACTTTTCGTTCGCCGAATACTACGATCCGCAACGCATGAACTGGGGCAATCTGCGGGTGTGGAACGATGACGTGATCGCCGCCGGCACCGGATTCCCGCTGCACCCGCACCGCGACATGGAAATCATCACTTACGTGCGTGAAGGTGCGATTACTCACCAGGACAACCTTGGCAACAAGGGCCGTACTGAAGCAGGCGACGTGCAGGTCATGAGTGCCGGCACCGGCATCGCACACAGCGAGTACAACCTGGAAGACAAAGAGACCCGAATCTTTCAGATCTGGATTCTGCCGACGGAAACTGGCGCGCCGCCATCGTGGGGTGCCAAACCGTTCCCCAAAGGCCAGCGCGAAGGCTTCGTGACCCTCGCCAGCGGCAAGGACGGCGACGATCAGAGCCTGCGCATTCGCGGTGATGCGCGGTTGGTCGCGGCCAACCTCAAAGCCGGCGAAACAGCTGAATATCAGCTGGATGCCGGACGTCGAGCGTATCTGGTACCCGCCACCGGTCTGATTGAAGTCAATGGCTTGCGCGCACAAGCTCGAGACGGTGTTGCCGTCGAGCATGAGTCAATACTGACTGTGACGGCGCTCGAAGACAGCGAAATCGTGTTGGTGGATCTGGCTTGATCGCCTGATATGCAGGTAAAAAAAGGGGCGACCGTCATGGTCGCCCCTTTTTTGCAGCTTTTGTGGCGAGGGGATTCATCCCCTCACCACAGGAAGAACTCACCTCCCTGAAGATCACTTGGTGCTGATTGCGCCATCCACCAGCGTTTGCGCTTCAGCCACCAGTTGCTTGAGGTGGTCGTCGCCAATGAAGCTTTCGGCGTAGATCTTGTAGATGTCTTCGGTGCCCGAAGGACGTGCGGCGAACCAGCCGTTTTCGGTCATCACCTTCAGACCACCAATGGCCTGATCGTTGCCCGGCGCATGGCTGAGAATGCTCTGAATCTTCTCGCCTGCCAGCTCGGTCGACGTCACTTGCTCCGGCGACAGTTTGCTCAACAGCGCTTTCTGCTCAGGGTTGGCCTTGGCATCGACGCGTACCGAGAATGGTTCGCCGAGTTCATCGGTCAGGGCGCGATAGGCCTGGCTCGGATCACGGCCGGTACGGGCAGTCATTTCAGCCGCCAACAACGCCGGAATCAAACCGTCCTTGTCGGTGCTCCAGACGCCACCATCCTTGCGCAGGAACGAAGCGCCAGCACTCTCCTCGCCACCAAAACCCAGCGAACCATCGAACAGGCCATCGGCAAACCATTTGAAACCGACCGGCACTTCGTACAGACGACGTCCCAGACGCTTGGCCACACGATCGATCAGGCCACTGCTGACCACGGTTTTACCTACGGCGGCGTCGGCGCGCCATTGCGGACGGTTCTGGAACAGATAGTCGATGGACACCGCCAGATAGTTGTTCGGCGCCAGCAGACCACCCGACGGTGTGACGATACCGTGACGATCGTGATCCGGGTCGCAGGCGAACGCTACGTCGTAACGTTCCTTGAGACCGATCAAACCTTGCATGGCATGGCTGGACGACGGGTCCATGCGAATCTGTCCATCCCAGTCGACCGTCATGAAGCGGAAAGTCGGATCGACCTGCTTGTTCACCACATCCAGATCAAGACGGTAATGCTCGGCAATCGCCGACCAGTAGCGCACCCCTGCTCCGCCCAACGGGTCTACACCCAGACGCAGCTTGGCGTCACGGATGGCATCGAAGTCGATCACGTTGATCAAGTCGGCGACGTAAGTGTTCAGATAGTCATGACGGTGGGTGGTGCTGGCCTTGAGCGCCTGCTCGTAGCTGATGCGTTTGACGCCTGCCAGCTTGTTGGCCAGCAGTTCGTTGGCCTTGGCTTCGATCCACTTGGTGATGTGTGTATCGGCCGGGCCACCGTTGGTAGGGTTGTATTTGTAGCCCCCGCTTTGTGGCGGGTTGTGCGACGGCGTAATCACGATGCCATCGGCCAGGCCCGAGGTACGGCCACGGTTGTAGCAGAGAATTGCATGCGAAACTGCAGGTGTCGGCGTGTATTCGTCACCTTCGGCGATCATCACGGTCACGCCGTTGGCCGCCAACACTTCCAGCGCACTGGCCCCGGCCGGGGTCGACAGCGCATGGGTGTCGATACCGACGAACAACGGGCCGTCGATGCCCTGGGCTTCGCGATATAGGCAGATCGCCTGGCTGATTGCCAGAACGTGCCATTCATTGAAACTCAGGTCGAAGGAGCTACCGCGGTGCCCGGAAGTACCGAATGCAACACGCTGGGTGGCAATCGAAGCGTCCGGTTGGCCGGTGTAATAAGCCGTTACCAGTCGCGGGATGTCGACCAACAATTCTGCTGGTGCCGGTTTGCCCGCAAAAGGACTGATAGTCATGCAAAACCTCTGAAATAGAGTGGTTCAGGAAATACAGCGCAGTTTACTGACAGTTCGACCGCAGCGCGACGGGATCTATCCGACAGATTTCAACGTTCATTCCAGCGGCGCCAAGCGCAACGCCTCTCCCAACCTCTCGAGCGCTCCGCCCAAGCCGCTCTCACCGTGATCCAGCAGGTTCAGGCGCAGATGCCGACGGTGCAATCCCTGCAAGCTGAACAGTTCGCCCGGCGCAATCAACACCTGTTGCCTGAGCAGGCGCTGAAACACATCGCGCATGTCCACCGGCCGCCGTGCCCGCACCCAGACCGTCGCCCCACCTTGTGGCTCGACAACCTGCAGCGCTTCGCCCAGACGTTCGCGCAACAAGTCGATCATCGGCGTACGGCGTTCCTTTAGGCGCCGGCGAAGTACGTACAGATGCTGGTCGACCCGACCGTTCCCATACAGCCGGGCAATGGCCTTCTGGCGAACGGGCGACAACCGGAACGAGCGCATCAGAAAATGCCGCTGCATTTCGTGCTTCCATTGGCGCGACAACACGTACCCGTAAGGCGCTTCGATACCGATGAATTTCTCGAACGTGGAGAAGACCAGCAGTCGGTCAGGGTCCAGTTGATCACGCAGACGCTCGACGCCCGTTGCCTCGCCCAGTTCACCGTAGCAGTCGTTTTCCAGCACCCAGGTGCCGTGCTCGCCAAGCAGGCCGGCGATCGCGTTGCGGTTATCCGCTGGAACCTGTGTACCGCGCGGCATGCACAGGCCCGAGGACAGCAGAATCAGCCGCACGTCTTCGGTCTTGAGCAGTGTTTCCAGCCGCTGCAGCTCCAGCCCGCCACAGGCCTGCAACGGCAGTTCGATTACACGCACCTCAGCCGCCTGCAGCAACCGCAGTATCACCCAGTCACAGGGCGACTCGACCAGAATGGTTGTGTGCCTGAGCTGCAGAACAGCCACCAGGATCTCCAGCACCCCGCGCATATCCGCGCCGATGTAAACATCCTCGGCGTGCCAGCACTGCTTTGGCGAGGTGGTATAGCGGGCCGCCAGGACGGCGCGTAATTCCAGTTCACCACAAGGCTGGTCGAGCAACGGCGGCTGGCGGGGATACTGGCGCAGCAGCTCACGCTCCAACAACAGCAATGGACTGTCCAGTGATTGCAGCGAAACCGGATCATCAGCATTCAACAAACGCATACCCGGGTGCCGCGCGTTGACATAGAGCGTTTCGAGCAGATCATTGCTCATGGCAGGTGGCGTCCCCCCCGAAACCGCCCTGGCGTAATACCCGGACTTGGCCACCGAATAGATCCGCCCTTCCTTTTCGAGCAACGAGTAAGCGTATTGAATGGTCGAGATCGACACGTTCAAGCGATCTGCCAACTGACGCAGCGATGGCAGCCTTGAATTGCCATCGCAAGCCGACTCGGCCATCAAGCGCATCAGGTATCGATAGACTGCCTGGTAGGCGAAACCGGATTCCCGTGCAGCCTTCATGAGACGGACACCATAACCGTTGGTGCGCCCAAGTATCGCTCGCTCACTTCATCGTTCCACTGACCGGTCACCCACGCCGGAGCCATCGAGGCCTGCCGCGTCGAATGCGGTCTCCAGTGTTTGCCGGGCCGCACCGTGCGCAGGCAAGGGTTCCATGGCGTAGAGGTGGCCGATGAGCCGAACCGGTAAACCGCTGACGTCCATCATCCACTGCATTACCTGCTCCGGGCCGTGCAGCCCCTGCATGGCCCGATGCAAATCAGGCAGCGCCACCAACATGCCGGGATGACAGCTGCGCAGGAACCGCTCGAGCCCGGCTCCACGCTCGATGAACGGCGTGAACAGCAGGCAGACCCATTGTGCTTCGTTCAGACCGTAAGTCTGGTGCAGCCAGCTCGCCGCTGCTTCGCGCAGTTCTTCCGTGGTCTGCCATTGCCCCAGTCTTGCGATCATCTGCTCGCAGACCGGTTCCGGCACCCGCTGCAGCTGCATGTTCGCCAGCATGCGCTGGACATGTTCCGAGAACCCCGCTTCATAGCTGCGATCGCTGATGAACTCAGCTTCCAGGCCGCGTAAATGGGCCTCGATCAAAGGGTCGGCGTATTCGCCCTCGCCTTGGTGAAACATCCATTCCTCTGCCTCGAACCCCAGAAACTCGCTCAGTAGCGGCCAGCGTTCTTCAAGATTGCCGACCGCCATGTCATGAATGTCGACAAATGTCGTGCGACGACATGACTCGAAGCCACCCTCGGGACGCCAGCATTGCCGCTCCGATTCGGAGTAAAAACCGCGATACAAATCCCCTCCCAATCCGTCCAGCAAAGCGAACAGCTCATCGAACGTCCCGGAATTCGGCGTCAGCGCCCCGATACCGGCCTTCTGCACGGCCCGGTCCAGGTCTTCGACAAACTGCTTCTGACGACGCGGCGATTCGCTGGCCAGCCAGGCATCCACGCCGTTACTCCAGCGAGCAATCTGGCCGTAAAATTCGGCCCAGGCCAGGCAGGCGTCGTCCCGCCACTCAAGCTTCTCGCCCCTGGCACGTCGATGCCCCATCATCAGCAGATTGGTGCGATGGGCGTTCGCGCTGTCCATTCCGAGTGGCGCCAGATGGTTGAACGGCAACACTTGTCGATGTTCCACCATGAGCAACTCGACACGGGGGTCGTCATACAGAAACAAGGCAGCGAAGCTGCGGTGCATGTTGTTCAGCGCCGCCGTCCCCGATTCGCTGCGGCGCAAGGTGGCCACACGTAACTGGAACGTGGCGGGGGCGCGGCCGGCAATACTCAACTGGGCGGCGCGCAGCAGCGCCAGCATGTAGCAACTGTCACGGGTACCGGATGGCGTCACCATGACCTTGTATTCACCCATGCGCTCCATTCCGCCGGCGGCGACCACCAGACGCTGGATCAGCAACTGCAGCGCTGTGCGCTCGGCTCTGGAAAAGAAACTCAGCAGGCGTTGCAATACTTGCTGGTAGACATAGTTCATTGCCTGATCATGGATCGTGCTCATCAGTACTTTACCCGGCATAAAAAATTCATATCGCGCATCAGCGATGACGCTGGCGCAATAAATTCATCAATAAGTAATAGACGATCAAATACTAACACTTATGATTTTGAAGTTATTTGAAACACTTGACGCAAGGAAGTCAGCAATCCCACCGCCTCAGACATCGTAAACCACTGTCAGCATTGAGTTTTTTCTGATCGTGAAATATCTGAGGAAACTTCTTACAGCGTCCCACGAACATTGAGTACAACAAAAGCAGAACAACAATAGGAAATGCCCTACAGTCATTAAACAAAAACCGCTATATCGCCCACGAGGGGAAACGTTAAACGCGAAATGAAAAACAGAATGCACAGACATGGCTCATTCCTTGAGATGAAAGTAATCATTCAATTATCAGGGCTTATATGGCGAATAGAAGATACAGATGGCAGACAAAAACCGGTTCAGATGCACAACCGGCCACGCACCATGCTTGGTCTGTCTGATTATTTGCGAGAGGTAAAAACGCAAGAGTCCGTGGGGCCACGGACTCTGTTCGGAAGGAGTTACGCGGGTTCGACCTGCAGGGCGACCCGTTCGCGGCATGGGCATTCGTCCATGTAGCGATGTGCTTCGACGAACTCGTTGAACGGGAAGACCCGGGTCTTGAGTGGCAGCAGCACACGGTCCGCCGTCAGCTGATTGATATCACGCAGGGCACGTTGCAAGGCGACTTGATCCTGAACAATGCCCAACTCGGGTTTACCGGTGAAATTACCGATGCAGTGCACAAAGAACTGGATGTTTTTCTGGAACGCCGCACAGGCCGGAAATGGTGTCTGGTTGCCACCCTGAAGACCATACAGGACCAGGCTGCCACGCGGTGCGAGGACATCGCCGAGCAACGACATCTGCGGGCCGCCAAGACCGTCGAACACCACATCGACGCCACGGTTGTCGGTGATCTTGTTGATTCGCATCAACAAGTCTTCTTCCTCGGTGACGATGACTTTCTCGGCACCCAGCGACAGCAGGTACTCACGCTCATCAGCGGTTTTCGTCGCGGCAATCACCCGCACGCCCATGGCCTTGCCCAACTGGACAAAGGACGGACCGGCGCAATGGCTGGCATCAGTGACCAAGGCAAACTGCCCTGGTTTGACCCGCGCCAGATCCGCATAGGCGAAGTAGGCGATCAACAACGGCGTGTAATGCACGCTGGCCTCAACCGGGCTGAGCACATCCGGATAACGGGTCAGCGCGGTACGTGGCAGCACGATCTGCTCGCCATACACCGGGTAATCGTTCGGGCTTTCGGCCGGGAAACTGGCCACCTTGTCGCCGACCGACAGATCGTCCACACCGTCACCGACGGCGGTGACCACACCGGCCATTTCATGGCCGAGACCGGACGGCAGGCGTGCCTGGGACGAGGCCAGGTTCTGACGCCAGAGAATGTCGTACCAGCTGATGCCGATTGCCTCGACACGCACCTGCACTTCGCCAGGACCTGGCTGAGCGGCCGCATGCTCTTCGCATTTGAGCACCTCGGCCGGACCAAACTTGTGAAAACGGATCGTGCGGGACATCGCAAACCTCGTCAAAGTAACCTCTAATGCCCTGAACTCTATCTGGGCTTTTGACCCAAGACTATCAGTGGCTATTAATAGTCGACATGCCTGTCATTGATTCCGCAGTATGAACGGCATTGGCAAAATTGATGAAAAAATGCCGCCACCGGCCCGGTAAAGCTGAATTTAGCGGTGCAGAGTACCAGCCTTTCCCCGTAATATTCATGCCGGCCATTGTTCTCATATGGTCGCTCTCGTCAAGCTTGATGACTCTGCCAGGACTCCAGATGAATCGTAATGACCTGCGTCGTGTCGACCTGAACCTGTTGATCGTATTCGAAACATTGATGCACGAACGCAGCGTGACCCGCGCCGCCGAGAAGCTGTTTCTAGGCCAGCCGGCGATCAGTGCGGCGCTCTCGCGCCTGCGCAGCCTGTTCGATGACCCGTTGTTCGTGCGCACCGGACGCAGCATGGAACCGTCCGCCCGCGCGGTGGAAATCTTCGCCCTGCTCTCCCCGGCGCTCGACTCGATTTCAACGGCTGTCAGCCGCGCGGCGGAATTCGACCCCGCCACCAGCACTTCGGTATTTCGCATCGGCCTGTCCGACGACGTCGAATTCGCCCTGCTGCCGATGCTGCTCAAACGCCTGCGCGCCGAAGCACCGGGCATCGTCCTCGTCGTGCGCCGAGTCAACTACATATTGATGCCGGGCCTGCTGGCCTCTGGCGAAATCTCCATCGGCGTCAGCTACACCACCGACCTGCCGGCCAACGCCAAGCGCAAGGTGCTGCGCCGCAGCCAGCCGAAACTGCTGCGCGCCGACACCGTGCCGGGGCCGCTAAGCCTGGATGATTACTGCGCACGCCCGCACGCTCTCGTGTCGTTCGCCGGCGACCTCAGTGGCTTTATTGATGAAGAGCTGGAGAAACTCGGGCGTAAGCGCCACGTGGTGCTGGCCGTGCCGCAGTTCAATGGGTTGAGTACGTTGCTTGCCGGTACCGACATCGTCGCGACGGTGCCGGATTACACGGCGGATGCGCTGACGGCTGCCGGCGGTGTGCGGGCGGAGGATCCACCGTTGCCAACGCGTACGTTTGAGCTACATATGGCTTGGCGTGGATCGCAGGATAACGATCCGGGGGAGCGTTGGTTGCGGTCGCGGATTCAGATGTTCTTTGGCGATCCGGACAGTCTCGAGCTGCCTGCGCATTAACCAGGCAGCCAGCGACTCAAGCCCCAGCCCGGCTGCTGCGATAAATCGACAGGCAGTAAAACGCCAGCGCCGAAGCCGCCAGCATTCCGCCCACCACCCCGATGTAAGCAAAACCAAACTGGCTGCCCACCCAACTGCCCACCAGTGCCCCGCCGCCGATACCGATGTTGTAGATGCCTGAAAACAGCGCCATCGCCACATCGGTGGCGTCCGGCGCCAGTACCAGGACTTTGGACTGTAACGCCAGCCCGAAGCCCATGATCGCCATACCCCAGAACACACTCAGCACGCCGAGGTAGGAGACGTTGCCGCTCAACGGCAACAGCAAAGCCAGGCACAAGGCGAGCACCGATACGCAGATGATCAGAAAGCGCTGGGGGTTATAGCTGTGCAGGTAGCTGAACAGCAGCGAGCCGAAGATACCGGCACCGCCGAATAGCAACAGCAGCAGCGTCACCACGTCGCCGCTCATGTTGGCCACGGTCAGTACGAACGGTTCGATGTAGCTGTAAGCGGTGAACTGTGCCGTCACCACCAGAGCCGTCAGAACATAGACGGCCACCAGCGCAGGTCGCTTCAGCAATATCGGCAGGCTCTTGAGCGAGCCCGAGTTCTGGCTGGGCAACAACGGCAGCACCTTCGCCAGACAGAACACCAGCGCCGCGGCAAAGCCTGCAATCACGATGAACGTGGTGCGCCAGCCCATGGCCTCGCCCAGCAAGCGGCCGAGGGGAATCCCCAGCACCATCGCCAGCGAAGTACCGGTTGCCAGCAAGCCCAAGGCCTGAACCTGTTTGCCCGGCGGTGCCAGGCGCACGGCCAGAGACGCGGTGATCGACCAGAACAACGCATGCGACAACGCCACACCGATCCGGCTCACCAGCAGTACACCGAAGCTGGTCGCCAGACTCGACAGAATGTGACTGGCGATAAACATCCCGAACAGCACAATCAGCAATTTCCGCCGCTCGACGTTGCGCGTCAGCAGCATGATCGGCAGCGACGTCAAAGACACCACCCACGCATAGATGGTCAACATGAGGCCGACTTGCGCGGTCGACATGTCGAAGCTGCTGCCAATCGAACTCAACAGACCGACCGGGACGAACTCGGTGGTGTTGAACACGAACGCAGCCAGTGCCAAGGCAATGACTGCGTACCAGTTGCCGTTGTTTGTCGCCGTAGAATCACTCATTTAAACGTCGTATTACTCTTTGATGATCGCGCGTAATTGTACGCAAGCGATCTGTGCCCATCTGTCGGTGTCTTGATACCGATTGCCGAATGTGTCGACGTTCAGGGGACGCACCATCAGTGAGCCAGGCCACACTAATCTGGTCCAGTCGGCTTGATGAATCAATCTGCCGTTTCATTGAGCAGCAAAAGGCCTGCGTAGCGTGCGGCCATGGCGAAAGAACAAGAGCGCCCACAGTGACGGAATCAGGGCCTTGCCGAGGACTCGTATCGATCGGCATATGCCTTGATCAACTCGGTCGTCACCAGCGTTCGCATTCGCAGAGGCGGATCCCATGCCGGTTCGCCAACGAACTCGAACCATGCCTCTCGCTCGCCCGGCAACCACATTTCCAGTCCTACCTTGTGCTCGCTCAATCCCTCTTTGGCCAGATGGTTATGCAGCAGTAGCCCGTAGGCTTCCAGATTCAGAAAGTCTCGCTCCTCCTTGGCGATTTCTGCATTCTTGCTCCACTTGGGGCGCTGGAAAGTCGCCCGCTCATAGTATTTGAAATCCACTACCGTCCAATTTTTACCGTCCTGCCTCACCAGATCAGGGCGCCGTTTGATGTGGTTGCGCGCAAAAATCTTTCGACGCTGCTGTTGCCAGCGAGACTGTATAGCCGTGCTGGCTATCCCGTGAGGCAGATGCTGGTCGTCGCACGTCTGGAAGCGTTCCAGCCCTCCCTCGCCTTCGCTCAATCCATGACAAAGACAGACTGACTCCCAGACAGCCCAGAACTTTTCCACGCCCCATATCAGTCCCGTGTCCAGGTCGCTTTGTGTACCCGCATGCAGGTAGCGCTTCAGAGCATCGTGCAACTGATAATAGTGAGCGTCGCGCGGGGCCGCACAGCGGTCGATACTCTGCAGCAGGTGCCGCAGATGGCTCAGGCTGCGCTGACGCGAGTGGACATTGCCAAAATAGAGCGAGTCCTCAGCGCTGAGGTAACGATGCTGGAAGTCTTGCGCCAGCGCTTCGCCTTCACCCACGAAGCTGCCCCAGGCACATCGAGGATCTACCTGCAGAAAACCCCGATAGAAATCCACTGCCAAAAAACAATAGAGGCCTACGATATCCGCCTTGCCAAACTGACCGACCCGACGATCCTGCGCGACCGACTCAAAGTAAGCAGCGCCCCGTTGATCAAACAGCGCACGATGCAGATGTCGATCAAAACGGCGATAGGGGTCGTCGACACTGCGACCGCGGCGCTCACACATTGAAAGCAGACTGCGTGGGTCGACGCGGTCGAACAACTCGTCCAGCGCCAGCGCATCGTGAAATGCAAGTCCGTCGCCAACACGCTCCTTGCCCTTGCCGTGGGCCTCGACGCCATCACGGGCCGTCAGCACCTCAGGCTCGCGTCGTGTCCGGCGAAATACCACGAAACACCGGTAAAGCAGCGACAACGCTTCTGCACCGCTCATTGCCCCCATGCCATAGGGCACCTTCAACAGGTAACGCCCATCCGCTTCACGAACCAGTCCCACCTCGCCGTCGCTTTCTACTCGTTCGATTTCGTCGAGCTGCATTATCAGGCCTCGCCGGATGTCGTCAGTCCGTCATCTTCCGAGTTGAATGCGGCATCAGCAAACGCGGCGCTCAGCAGTTCGTGAATATCAGGAGGCGGGCACAGACAAGTAATGAATTCATCGGCGCGTTTGGCAAACTGACCGAAGGTGCGCAGCTCACGCGGTTCGATTTCAAGCAGCGAACACAGGGGGGTTCGGTCACGATCAAAGACGTTGTCCCACAGATACAGGAACAACTTGCCGACGATATCGGCGCGCTGAATATGGTGGACTTCGAAGCGCAATTTGAACTTGGCGAGCTGCTCCAGGTAATCCTCGATAATGAGACCCTTGGTGTCCGACTTGAACTTCTTGGGAGAGGTCTTTGAGCAATAGTATTGATTGGCGTGGCCCGAATTAGAGCGGATTCGCTTGAACTTGAGCTCGGCGTCTGGTTCATGCCCTCCCTCATCGAGCAGTCGCTTGCGATTGGCTTTGGACATTTTGGTCGCCAATTCCAACAGGTCATCATCGAATGCCCTGCTTTGTTTAACACCGCTGGCGGGATCTCCGATCATGCTGGTAGTGGCGACGAGTCTGGCCAATTCGCCCGGATAAACTTCAGCCAGGGTTTTGTCAGGCTCCCGCCTGGCCTTGATAAACCATGGCCCGACCAGCTTGTCATCGAGCCTCGGGGCTGTGCACCGATCACGAATGAACTGGTTGAGCGCTGTGACGAATGTCTCCCAGGTCAAATGATGAGTTGATGGCATCAACGCCTTGCTCTGGCTGGTCGGCACCTCATCGTTAAACGCTTCCGCACAAAACTCGAAATGCCAGCGCCGCTTGAACGCCGAATCCATGAAAAACACCGATTCGTCGCTGGTATTCATGGTGCCGATCATGAACAGGTTAGGTGGCAGGCATAACTGACGCTGCTTCAGCGCATCGGCCAGTCGCCGATTCAGATCGGGAAAAGGGCTGATGTGGCCAAGCAGCGCGAGCTCGGCCTCAAGGGCATCGATCACCAGATCGGAAACACTGATCGCGTAGCTGGACCAACCCTCGTCATCACGATCAAGCAACTGAAACACATCGCCAAAAATTTCCGCGCAATTACCACGGTTGATCTCATCGACCAGCAGCAGTACGTTCTGCGCTTCCTGAGCGTTATCTTCCTGAGGCTGATGACTGTATGACAGTGCCAGCGCCCGCAGTAATGGCCCGGCATGCACGCGATACTCGATCTGGTTTTCCCGGGTTCTTGGCATCAACCGCGCGACAAACTCGCCATAACTGTAATCCGGGTGGAAGGCCACTGGAACGATCTGGGTACTGTTAACGCCCAGAACCCTGGCCTTTGTTGTCCGGGCCCGATGGCTCTTGCTGGTGCCGGGCGGGCCGAAAAGGATCAACTGATGCTCAACCATGAGTGCTCTTTCTCCCTGAGCCAATGAAACAGAATAAAGTTCGCGAAAAATAGCATCATAAAGCCACTATTCAAATGGAATACCGCTTTTACTTGGCCAAGCGACCTTTGCACTCGACGCAACACACATTTGTCATCAAACCAATTGATAGCCCCCTAACGAAAGGTGCATGCTAGAGGGCTCGAATCGGTCTTATATCATTCCGAATGATAGTTACCTTTGCTTCATTCGATTCGTGCCATCACAGCCCGCCGAGCATCATCCGCCCATCTTCAATACATTGGCGGATGATTCCATGGAACAGTCACTCAAACATTTGCGCTTCCCCTTGGCCATGTTGGCCGTGCTGGTGATGAGCGCTTGCGGCAAGACTCCGGAGACTGCCGCCACTATGCCCGCAGCCAAAGTCAGCGTGGCCAAGGTGCTGGAACAACCGGTCAACGAGTGGGACGAATTCACCGGGCGCCTCGAAGCGCCGGAAACTGTTGAAATCCGTCCTCGGGTCTCTGGCCAGATCGACGAGGTGGCGTTCACCGAAGGTGCGCTGGTCAAGAAAGGTGACCTGCTGTTCCAGATCGATCCGCGTCCTTTCCAGGCTGAGGTTCGCCGCCTCGAAGCCCTGGTAGCCCAGGCCCGTGCCAATGCCACTCGCAGTGAAAACGAAGCCGGGCGTGGCGAACGTCTGCGTGCGAGCAACGCGATCTCCGCTGAACTGGCCGATTCGCGTACCAGCGCTGCCCAGGAAGCCCGCGCCGCCGTCGGCGCCCTGCAGGCGCAACTGGACCTGGCCAAGCTGAACCTGAGCTTCACCCGCGTCACCGCACCGATCAGTGGCCGCGTCAGCCGTGCCGAGATCACCGCCGGTAACCTGGTGACTGCCGACACCACCCCGCTGACTAGCGTGGTTTCCACCGACAAGGTCTACGCCTACTTCGACGCCGACGAGCGTGTGTTCCTTAAATACACCCAACTCGCCCGCAACGGCCAACGTGGCGCCACTACCCCGGTGTACATGGGCCTGTCCAACGAGGACGGCAATCCGCACCTCGGTCAGATGAACTTCGTCGACAACCAGGTCAACCCGAAAACCGGCACCATCCGTGGTCGTGCGGTGTTCGACAACAGCGACGGCACCTACACCCCGGGCCTGTACGCGCGGCTGAAACTGGTCGGCAGCGGCACCTACAACGCCATGCTGATCAACGACGAAGCGGTCGGTACCGATCTGGGCAAGAAGTTCGTTCTGGTGATGGATGCGGACAACAAGACCGCTTACCGCGCTGTCGAACTGGGGCCGAAAATCGAAGGCCTGCGCATTGTGCGCACAGGTCTGAACAAGGACGACACGATCATCGTCAAGGGTCTGCAACGGGTGCGTCCGGGTTCGCCGGTGACGCCTGAAGTGATCCCGATGGCCAGCGAGCAGACCATTGCCGCTCTGGCTCAACAACGTCAAGCGCTGGAAGCCAGCAACCTGCCCAAGGTCGCACCCGCCAAAGGTGCACAGGGTACGGCTGTGAAGCTGGCCGCTACGACCCCACGCGGTTAAGGGACGACAACTCCGATGAATTTTTCCCAATTCTTCATTTCACGGCCGATCTTCGCAGCGGTGCTCTCGCTGTTGATCCTGATCGCCGGTGCGATCTCGCTGTTCCAGCTGCCGATCAGCGAATACCCGGAAGTCGTGCCACCGACCGTGGTGGTGCGTGCCAACTTCCCGGGCGCCAACCCCAAAGTCATCGGTGAAACCGTGGCCGCTCCGCTGGAGCAAGCCATCACCGGCGTCGAGAACATGCTGTACATGTCCTCGCAGTCCACCGCCGACGGCAAGATCACCCTGACCATCACCTTCGCTCTGGGCACCGACCTGGACAACGCGCAGGTGCAGGTGCAGAACCGGGTGACCCGGACCGAGCCGAAACTTCCCGAAGAAGTGACGCGCATCGGTATCACCGTCGACAAGGCCTCGCCCGACCTGACCATGGTTGTGCACTTGACCTCGCCGGACAAACGTTACGACATGCTCTACCTGTCCAACTACGCGATCCTCAACATCAAGGATGAGCTGGCGCGTCTGGGCGGCGTCGGTGACGTGCAGCTGTTCGGTATGGGCGACTACTCGCTGCGGGTCTGGCTCGATCCGAACAAGACTGCTTCGCGTAATCTGACCGCCACTGACGTGGTGACGGCGATTCGTGAGCAGAACCGTCAGGTCGCTGCCGGTCAACTCGGTGCGCCCCCTGCCCCGAATGCCCAGAGCTTCCAGCTGTCGGTCAACACTCAGGGCCGTCTGGTCACTGAAGAAGAGTTCGAGAACATCATCATTCGCGCAGGCGATAACGGTGAAATCACTCGTCTGAAGGACATCGCGCGCGTCGAGCTGGGTTCCAGCCAGTACGCCCTGCGTTCGCTGCTGAACAACCAGCCCGCTGTAGCGATCCCGATCTTCCAGCGTCCAGGCTCCAACGCCATCGATATCTCGAACGAAGTTCGCGGCAAGATGGAAGAGCTGAAGAAAGGCTTCCCGCAAGGCATGGACTACAGCATCGTCTATGACCCGACGATCTTCGTACGCGGCTCGATCGAGGCGGTGGTTCACACCCTCTTCGAAGCATTGATCCTCGTGGTGCTGGTGGTGATCCTGTTCCTGCAGACCTGGCGCGCCTCGATCATTCCATTGGTGGCGGTGCCGGTATCGTTGATCGGTACGTTTGCGGTCATGCACCTGTTCGGCTTCTCGCTCAACGCCCTGTCGCTGTTCGGCCTGGTACTGGCGATCGGTATCGTGGTCGACGACGCCATCGTGGTGGTGGAGAACGTCGAGCGTAATATTGAACTGGGGCTCAACCCGTTCGATGCGACCAAAAAGGCCATGGGTGAAGTGACCGGCCCGATCATCGCAACCGCGCTGGTGCTGTGTGCGGTGTTTGTTCCGGCGGCGTTCATCTCCGGCCTCACCGGGCAGTTCTACAAGCAGTTTGCGTTGACCATTGCGATCTCCACCGTGATCTCCGCGTTCAACTCGCTGACCCTGTCGCCAGCGCTGGCCGCTGTGTTGCTGAAAAGTCATGACGCGCCGAAAGACCGCTTCTCCAAAGTGCTCGACAAGATCTTTGGTGGCTGGTTGTTCCGTCCGTTCAACCGCTTCTTTGAAAAGGCCAGTCACGGTTACGTCGGTACAGTGCGCCGGGTCATCCGTGGCAGCGGCATCGCCCTGCTGTTGTATGCAGGCCTGATGGTGCTGACGTTCTTCGGATTCTCCAGCACACCGACCGGTTTCGTACCTGGCCAGGACAAGCAATACCTGGTGGCCTTCGCGCAACTGCCGGACGCCGCGAGCCTGGATCGCACCGAAGACGTGATCAAGCGCATGTCCGACCTGGCGCTGAAACAGCCGGGCGTGGAAAGCGCCGTAGCGTTCCCGGGCCTGTCGATCAACGGCTTCACCAACAGCCCGAACGCCGGCATCGTGTTCGTGACCCTGAAACCGTTCGACGAACGTAAAGACCCGAGCATGTCCGCCGGTGCGATCGCCGGAGCCTTGAACGGTCAGTACGCGAACATTCAGGAAGCGTACATGGCGATCTTCCCGCCACCGCCGGTACAAGGTCTGGGCACCATTGGCGGTTTCCGCCTGCAAATCGAAGACCGGGGCAACCTGGGCTACGACGAGCTGTACAAAGAGACGATGAACATCATCACCAAGAGCCACAGCGTGCCTGAGCTTGCGGGGCTGTTCACCAGCTACACCGTGAACGTACCCCAGGTCGATGCCGCCATCGACCGCGAAAAAGCCAAGACCCACGGCGTGGCCGTCAGCGACATCTTCGACACCCTGCAGATTTACCTGGGTTCGCTGTATGCCAACGACTTCAACCGTTTCGGACGCACCTATCAGGTCAACGTTCAGGCTGAGCAACAGTTCCGCCTCGAATCCGACCAGATCGGTCAACTGAAAGTGCGCAACAACAAGGGCGAAATGATCCCGCTGGCGACCTTCATCAAGGTCAGCGACACCTCGGGTCCGGATCGCGTGATGCACTACAACGGCTTCATCACTGCGGAAATCAACGGTGCGGCAGCCCCCGGCTACAGCTCCGGCCAGGCCGAAAAAGCCATCGAGAAACTGCTCAAGGATGAATTGCCGAACGGCATGACCTACGAGTGGACCGACCTGACCTACCAGCAGATTCTGTCCGGTAACACCGCGCTGTTCGTGTTCCCGCTCTGCGTATTGCTGGCGTTCCTGGTGCTCGCGGCGCAGTACGAAAGCTGGAGCCTGCCACTGGCGGTGATCCTGATCGTACCGATGACCCTGCTGTCGGCCATCACCGGGGTGATTGTCTCCGGCGGCGACAACAACATCTTCACCCAGATCGGCCTGATCGTACTGGTGGGCCTGGCGTGCAAGAACGCGATTCTGATCGTCGAATTCGCCAAGGATAAACAGCTGGAAGGTCTCGATCCGCTGGCTGCGGTACTGGAAGCCTGCCGTCTGCGTCTGCGGCCGATCCTGATGACCTCCTTCGCGTTCATCATGGGTGTGGTGCCACTGGTGTTCTCCAGCGGTGCCGGTGCCGAGATGCGTCACGCGATGGGTGTGGCGGTGTTCTCCGGGATGCTCGGGGTAACCTTCTTCGGTCTGTTGCTGACGCCAGTGTTCTACGTGTTGATCCGTAATTTCGTCGAGCGTGGCGAAGCCCGCAAAGCGGCCAAGGCGCAAGCTCTTCAAAAGCCACTGGAGGCGCAATAATGAGTCTGAAAGTCTTCCTGCCGAGTCTGCTGGTGCTGGCATTGAGCGCCTGCGCCGTCGGCCCTGACTACAAGACCCCGGCGACGGAGGCGGCCAACATCACGACCGCCACCGACGGCGCTGCCGCTCAGAAGAACTTTGACCGTTCAAAATTCGAAGGCATCTGGTGGCAGCAATTCGACGACCCGACCCTCAACCAGTTGGTGACGCAATCGCTGCAAGGCAACCGTGAACTGCGCGTGGCGTTCGCCCGCTGGAAAGCCGCCCGGGCGATCCGCGACGACGTCAGCAACGATGCGATGCCGACCATCACCAGCCGCGCGAGCAGTGATCTGGCCAAGGGGCAAATCCCCGGCCAGACCACCAAACGGGTCAACAGCGAACGCTACGATCTGGGCCTGGACATGGCCTGGGAACTCGATCTGTTCGGGCGCATCCAGCGCAATCTGGAAGCCAGCGACGCAGACCAGCAGGCGGCCGAAGCCGATCTGTACCAACTGCAAGTCACCATGATTGCCGAACTGGTGGACGCCTACGGTCAACTGCGCGGTGCGCAATTGCGCGAGAAGATCGCCGTGGCCAACCTGGAAAACCAGCAGGAGTCGCGCAAGATCACCATCAGCCTGCGTGACGCCGGCGTGGGCGATCAGCTCGACGTCGAACGTGCCGATGCGCGTCTGGCCTCGGTCGAAGCCAGCGTGCCGCAATTGCAGGCGGAACAGGTTCGGCAGAAAAACCGCATCGCCACTCTGTTGGGTGAACGTCCGGACAAACTGACCGTGGATCTGAGCCCGAAAGACTTGCCGGCGATTGCCAAGGCCCTGCCGATCGGCGATCCGGGTGAACTGCTGCAACGCCGGCCGGACATCCTCAGCGCCGAACGCAAACTGGCCTCGGCCACCGCGCGAATCGGTGTGGCGAAGGCTGATCTGTTTCCACGGGTCAGCCTCAGCGGGTTCCTCGGCTGGACGGCCGGGCGTGGTTCGCAGATCGGCTCCTCGGCGGCCAACGCCTGGGCACTCGGCCCGAGCATCACCTGGGCGGCGTTCGATCTGGGCAGCGTGCGCGCGCGTCTGCGCGGCGCCGATGCCGACGCCGAAGGCGCACTCGCCACCTACGAGCAACAGGTGTTGCTGGCGCTGGAAGAATCGGAAAACGCCTTCAGCGATTACGGCAAGCGTCAGCAACGGCTGATCTCGCTGATTCGTCAGAGTGAATCGAGCCGCAAGGCTGCCGATCTGGCGGAAATCCGCTACCGCGAAGGCACTACCGACTTCCTCGTGCTGCTCGACGCCCAGCGTGAACGCCTGAATGCCGAAGACAGCCAGGCACAGGCCGAAGTTGATCTGTATCGCGGCATCGTCGCGATCTACAAGGCCTTGGGTGGTGGCTGGCAGCCGGAAACCGTCGCCAGTAAGTAATAGTTGTTAAAGAGCTCCTTTGGTTGGCCGCAACCAACCAATTTTTTTGCCCCGCGTATCATTCGGTCGCGGGGCTTTTTTTGGCCTGATGGTTTTGCGCTTCCAGTACAGTGACAGTGGCTGTCGTACCGGCCCTTAATCGATTCTTGCCGGCATAGTCACCATCAATGCCGATGCGCACCGGCACCCGCTGCGCCAGCTTCACCCAGGTGTAACTCGGATTGATATTGGCCAGCAGTCGGCCACCCGTGGCGTTTTCCCGGTCGGCGATGGCAAAGGCGATGCTCTGGACCGTGCCACCAAAGGTTTCTCCGCTCATCAACTGCACGCGCACGCGGTCCCCCTCCTCGATTCGCGGCAATTTGGTCTCTTCAAAGTAACCGCTGACGTAGAACGAATCGCTGTCGACCAGTGCCAGCAGTGCACCACCCGCAACCGCGTAATCACCCTGTCGGGTCAGCAGATTAGTGACGTAACCGCTGACCGGCGATTCGACACGAGTACGCTGCAAGTCCAGTTCCGCCTGAGTCAGTGCAGCAATCGCCAATTGCACATTGGCCTCGGCCAGCCCGAGATTGGCCTGATTGCGCAACAGATCAGCCTGAGCCACCGCCACATCGGTATTGGACTTCTCCCATTCTTCCCCGGAAATTGCAAAACCCTGCTTAAGCGTACGCCGGCGCCGCTCTTCGCTCTGGCGTTGTTTGAGCAGCGCTTCACTGGCGACGATGGATGCCTGTGATTGCCCCAGCGTCGCCTTCGCCACCTCGACCGAACGCCGCGCATGCTCGACTGCCAGGCTATAGCGCGCCGGATCGATCTCCATGAGCAATTGCCCCTTGTCGACATGCTGGTTGTCCTGCACCACGAGGCTGACAATACGCCCGGAAACATCGGCTGATAGCGTCACCACGTCCGCCCTCACCCGCGCATCCCGCGTCCAAGGCGCACGGGTGTAATGCTCCCAGGCAAACCAGCCAAGCACGATGGCCAGCAACACCACCGCTAATGTCGTTGTTCGAGCGAGTAACACTTTCAAGGCATCAGGCTCCCATCAGCAAAATCAGCGAGGCACAAACGCATGCATACAAGGCGCCCTCAAACAGCGCCTCGTGCCAGACCAGTCGCAACACACCCAGACGTCGCAAACACCAGTCCAGGAGCATAAATATCGGTATCGCCAGCAATAGGGCCTGGGCAATGGGTGGCAGATAAACGCCACCCATTTCGAAATCAATGGGCAAGGGCCGGTTCTCCTTCCGAGACTTTACGTTGCAGGTATTCGCCGTGGCGTTTCAGGAAAGACACGACGATCAACAGCGCCACGCGCATGCGAAACACCGACCACAAATGTTCGTGGCTGGCGACGTGCAACTCGTCCAGCTCATCACCCAATAGCTGGAGCGAGGTCAACAACGCTTGCAATTGCACGTCCTGGCGCCCGGCCACAAAACGGCCGGTCTTGCGCAGCGCCGAAGCCAATTGCTGGCTGAACGCGTCCGTCAGCAGTGCATTGTTCTGTGCCTGCTGCCGGAGTTGATGCATTGCTACGCCCAATGCGACGCACGCCAGACTGATTTCATAGAGCTGCTGCATGGCGCGCTCGCTCACGGCCGGCAGCAAGCCAAGCATGCTGGTCAGTCGGTCGACCATACGGCTTTCGAAAGCGAATTGCTGTTCATCGGTGGCCGGTTTTTTGGTCAGTTCATAAACCTGCTCACGCGCCTCGTTATAAAAGCGGCGAATGCGCAATGCCGGACGGAACGGGAAAATCCATGCGTAGACCATCAAAGCGAGCATCGCCGCGCTGACATAGGCGCCGGCGAATTCGAACCATTGAATCGCAGTGTTCTGCCCGGTGCCGACATTCTGTGGGCCGAGCAGGAGGAAACTCGACAACCCCAGGCCCATACCAATGCCCGCGGTCGTCGGGCTCGCCAAACCGACAGCGATCACGTACAGCAGCGGTGCCAGCATCAACGCCAATGGCTCGAAATCACTGATGGTCGGCACCAGCATGAATTGATAGAACGCCGAGACCACCAGTGCCAGTCCCAACCCACGCGCGTAACTCTGCGCGGCCATCAGTGGCCGCGGGAATGTCGCCATCAGCGAACAGAGAATCCCCACCAGAATCATCCCGCCCCGCGCGCCATCCCAGGCGGTTTCGATCCAGATCAACCCGGCTACCAGTAATGCGGTAAAGGCGCGGATGGCGTTCATTGAAGCCAGTGTGAAATCCAGATGCAGCGGGCTGGCCTGACCGCGATACAGACAACTGGCTTCGCGCCCTTCCTGAATGGCATCACTCAACTCCAGAATCTGCTCCAGTTGCTGCAACAGCCGCGCCTGCTCCCAGCGTAACGCCCACGCCAGCGAGCGCAGGATAGCGCTCATGTCTTCGGTCAGTTGTTCGGCCTCATACGCCAAGGCTTCAAACTGCTGCTGCAGCGTGATGAATTGATGCCGCCGCTCGGCGGGCAGCGCTCGGCCCAACTGCGCCAACTGGTCGAGAAGTGCGAGCTCTTCTGCACGCAAGCGCTGTACGTCCAGAGGAAGATCGCCCTCCCAACGTTCGGTGAGCAATTCGCGCTGATGACGTAATGCAGTCAAACGCGAGGTCAGCAACATCAGTTGATTACCCAACAGCAGCACCAGATTGTCGGCACCGCGCAACCGTGGGGCATCGAAATACAGATGGCGGCGCAACCCTTCGAGCGCGCTGATTTCACCGAGCAACTGCATCTGACGGCGCTGAAAGTCGGCTTCACTTTCTTCTGTTCGAATCACCGCAGCGGAGTGACTGGCAGCCAGTTTGATCACCTGATCGACCTTGGCGAAGTAACCTTTGGCAACTGCTTCCGGACGCGCGGTGAGCAGGCTGACCACGCAGACGCACGCTACGGCCAGCAAGGTTTCGGTAACGCGGGTGACAGCCAGCAGAAAGGTGCCATCCTGGTCGGGAATGGCCAGCAATGCCACCACCACGGCGGTATAACCACTGAGCACAAACGCCTGAGAACTGGTATAGCGCAGCAACGTGCCGCCCGCGGTGCAGAGCGCCAGCCACAGTGCCAGCGTTGTGATGAACGGAAGCGGCGCCTGCGGGAATATCGCCATGATCAACACCGCCACCGCAGCACCCAGCGTGGTGCCAATCACTTGACCGAAACTACGCGCCAGCGCCATGCCGGCCAACGGCTGGCTGACAATCACGACGGCCATGATCGACCACTTGGGTTGGTCGAGATCGAACAAAAACGCCAGATACAGCGTCAACAGCCCGGCGGCAATGGTGCGCAGGGCAAACAGCAGGACAGCCTGACCGGGATGGATCACGACCTGGAAATAATTGCGCAGGGCTTGCATGGGGGCTCTCATCGAAGCGACTCCTGCAAGCGTAGACTCTGCATCGAATGCCTGATGGGTAACTGAATCGACAGATGTTGTAGGGCGATTCGCATGCACGGGGTTTGACTCACGGCCCTCGCTGGTCGAAGCTTGCCGTTCTGCTATAGAACGCCAGTTCACGGAAATCTGCATGCCTCAGTCCCGCCGCTACCTGCTTATCAGCCTTGGCCTTGTGCTGCTCGTCGTCATCGCCTGGTTATCCCTGCGCTCCACCGCCCCGGTGGTGCCGGAAGCGATCAAGCGCGGCTACAGCGAAGCCCTGACGGCCGCCCGTTCCGGTCAGCCGGGAGCCGCGCGGCAGTTGTATCAGCAATTGGGTCGCCCGGACCTGTCGGTCAAACGCAGTGTCTGGCTGCTGGCCGAGCTGCCCAACTATCCGAGCCCGCAAGCGCTGAAACTGGCCGACGCCCATCTGCAAAACGAAGCCCCCGAAGTACGGCTGGCAGCGATTCAAAGTGTGGTCGGACTGGTGCCCGGCGGGCAACGCAGTCTGCTGCTCGGGCCGATGCTCGACGATGAGGACCAAAACGTACGGTTCGCCGCGATCAACGCCCTGCTCGGTCTGACGCCGGATGAACTGGGGCTGTATTTCGCCCCGCTGCAGCAGGCGATCGATGGCTGGGAACAAGCGCTCAAGGGACAGCCGGAAAGCGCCGCCACCTATGCGCAACTGGCACGCCTGTATCTGCACAACGCCGAACTCAAACAGGCCCAACAAGCGCTGGACAACACCCTGCGGCTGGAACCGGGCAACCTGCCGGCACTGGTGATGCAGATCGATGTCCTCGACCGCCAGGGTCAGAGCGACGCCGCCCGCCAGTTGCTCGCCAGACAGTTGCAGGCGCAACCGGATTCCGCCTACCTGCAACACGCGCTCGGACTGTGGCTGTTGCACCACGGCCAGCGTGAATTCGCCCTGCTCGGCTTGTCCAAAGCGGTGGAACTTGAGCCTGACAACAAGGATTACCGCTACGACCTCGCCACCACCCTGCACGCTGCCGAAGAGCTGGAAGCGGCGCAAAAGCAGTTGCAGGAAGTCGTCCAGCGTCACCCAGCCGACCGCAAGGCGCGAGTGCTGCTGATCAATTACTGGAAGGAAAGCGGCCAGTTGCAGAACGTGCAGATTCTGCTCGCGCAACTGGAGCAGATGAACCCTGATGACCCGGCGTTACAGCAGGGACTCTGAGCCTTTACCCGCTGATTCAATGACATTTTGATATCGAAACATCGGAACCGTCATGACTGGCAGCGGTCAAGTAATCAGGTAGAGCACAACGGCTGATACAGCCTGCTGCCTCGATTCCCCTAGTCATGAGAGGGCATTCTTTGTCTACGTCCAACGAGTTGATCAGTGCAAAAGCCGCCACCGGCATCATTGGCCTGGATGACATCCTCGCCGGTGGTCTGTCCCGAGGGCATGTGTTTTTGCTCGAAGGTGAACCCGGTACAGGCAAAACCACCGTCGCGTTGCATTTCCTGATGGCGGGCGCCCGTGCCGGCGAACGCTGTCTGTACATCACGCTGTCGGAAACCGAGCGTGAATTGCGTCAAGGCGCGGCCTCCCACGGCTGGGAGCTGAACGAGAACATTGAAATCTTCGAGCTGACGCCGCCCGAGAGCCTGCTCAACGCCGAGCATCAGCAAAGCCTGCTGTACTCCTCCGACCTTGAGCTGGGCGAAGCCACCAAGCAGATTTTCGAAGTGGTCGAGCGCTTCAAACCCACCCGCGTGGTGCTCGACAGCCTGTCGGAGATCCGCCTGCTGGCGCAGAGTTCGCTGCGCTACCGCCGGCAGATTCTGGCGATCAAACATTACTTCGTGCGTTACGACGCCACCGTCCTGCTGCTTGACGACCTGACCACCGAGTCTCTCGACAAGACCGTGCACAGCGTCGCCCACGGGGTGATCCGCCTCGAAGAACTGACCCCCAATTACGGTGCCGAGCGCCGCCGCGTGCGCATCGTCAAATATCGCGGCCAGAAATACCGTGGCGGTTACCACGACTTCACCATCATGGGCGACGGCGTCCATGTGTTCCCACGACTGGTCGCCGCCGAACACCGCAGCGACTACCCGCGCCTGCAATTGACCAGCGGCATCAAGGAAATGGACGCCCTGCTCGGCGGCGGCATCGAGACCGGTTCCAGCACGCTGATTCTCGGCCCGGCCGGTACCGGCAAATCGCTGATTTCGATGATCTTCGCCGCCGCAGCCGTAGCACGCGGCGAAAAAGCGGCGCTGTTCATCTTTGATGAAGAGCTGGGCTTGCTGTTCGAGCGCATGAAAAATATCGGCATCGACCTCAAGGCCCTGCAAGCCACCGGCAACCTGCTGATCGATCAAGTGGACGCCGCCGAACTGTCCCCCGGCGAGTTCTCGCATCGGGTGCGTCGCTGCGTAGACGAAGGCAATATCAAGACCGTGGTAATCGACAGCATCAACGGCTATCAGGCCGCGATGCCGGAAGAAAACGCGCTGGTGCTGCACATGCATGAGCTGCTGCTGTATCTGAACCGAAAAGGTGCGGCGACTTTCATGACGGTTGCCCAGCATGGCCTGGTCGGCGACATGCAGGCGCCGGTCGACATCACTTACCTGGCCGACACGGTGATCCTGCTGCGCTACTTCGAAGCCATCGGCAAAGTTCGCCGAGCCATTTCCATTATCAAGAAACGCACCGGCAGCCACGAATCGACCATCCGTGAATACCGCATTTCGGGCCAGGGCATGACCATCGGCGAACCGCTGGAAGCGTTCCAGGGCGTGCTGCGTGGCGTGCCGACTTACCTCGGCGCGAGCAATCCGCTGTTGCGGGAAGAAACCTTGTGACAGCCTCCGTATCACTGCCGGAACGGGCGCTGATCCTGGCGCCCATGGGTCGGGACAGCCAAGTGGCGCTGATGATCCTCAATGAGGCCGGTTACGGCGGAGTCATCACCCCGGATCTGGGTGCACTGTGCGCAGAGCTGGAGCCTGGCGCCGGACTTTTGTTGATTGCCACCGAAGCGCTGCGCGGCCCCGAGCTGGAAAGTCTTCTGCATTTTCTCGAACAGCAACCGGCCTGGTCGGATCTGCCGATCGTCTTGTTGACCCACCACGGCGGCCCGGAACCCGGCCCCTCCTCGCGCCTGAGCAAACTGCTGGGCAACGTCACGTTCCTTGAGCGCCCGTTTCATCCGGCGACCCTGGTCAGTCTGGTCTCCACCGCCCTGCGCGGGCGACGACGACAGTACGAAGCCCGCGACCGCCTGATCGATTTGAGTGAAAGCGAACGCCGACTGCAATCGACCCTGGAAACCCTTGAGCAACAGGTCGAGGAACGCACCGCGCAACTGCGCCACAACGAAGAAGCCCTGCGCCAGTCACAGAAAATGGAAGCGGTCGGTCAGTTGACCGGCGGCATCGCTCACGACTTCAACAACATGCTCACCGGGATTATCGGCAGCCTTGAACTGCTGCGCCGGCGGCTGGCTCGCGGACGCCTTGATGACCTCGACAGCCTGATCGATCTCGGTGTTACTTCAGCCAACCGCGCGGCCGGCCTGACCCACCGTTTGCTGGCGTTTTCCCGCCGGCAATCACTGGACTCCAAAGCCGTGCAGATGAACACACTGGTGCTGTCGATGGGCGAGCTGCTGCAGCGCAGCCTCAACGAAAGTATCCAGCTGGAGATGCGCCTCAACGACCAGTTGTGGATCGCCGAAGCGGATCCCAATCAACTGGAAAGCGCCCTGCTCAACCTGGTACTCAACGCCCGCGATGCAATGCCCGAGGGCGGCAAACTGGTGGTCGAAACCAGCAATCAGGTGCTTAAGCCGGAATTCACCGAGGCCTACCCGAATCTCGAACCCGGCGACTACGTGATGCTCAGCGTCACCGATAACGGCAGTGGCATGGCGCAGAGCGTGGTCAGCCGCGCGTTCGATCCGTTCTTCACCACCAAGCCGATCGGCCAGGGCACCGGGCTGGGTCTGTCGATGATTTACGGCTTCAGCAAGCAGTCCCGTGGTCACGTCTCGATCGACAGCGAAATCGATCAGGGCACCACGGTCAAACTGTACCTGCCGCGTTTTCGCGGTGAAGAGCTGGAGCATCCGGTGTCCGATGTTCAGCAGGCTCCGGAAGCAATGGATGGTGAAACCGTGTTGATCGTCGAGGACGACCCCGCCGTGCGCGTACTGGTCAGCGCGGTGCTCAGTGAGTTGGGTTATGCGTTTGTCGAAGCCGGCGATGCCGACGGCGCCGTACCGATCCTCAACTCGACGCAGCGCATCGACCTGCTGATCAGTGACGTCGGCCTGCCAGGCATGAACGGCCGGCAACTGGCGGAAATCGGCCGGCAGTATCGGCCGGGATTGAAGGTGTTGTTCATCACCGGCTATGCCGAGCATGCGGCAGTGCGCGGAGGCTTCCTCGACTCGGGGATGCAGATGATCACCAAGCCGTTCACCTTCGATCTGCTGACCGCCAAGGTCCGCGAGATGATCCAGAACTGATCCCCCAAAACGACTGTAGGAGCTGCCGCAGGCTGCGATCTTTTGATCTTGTTTTTCAAGATCAAAAGATCGCAGCCTGCGGCAGCTCCTACATGGGAAATATCAGCCGCTATGAATCAGGCCAGCAATTCCTGAATCTTTTCCTGCAATACGTCCAGATCGAACGGTTTTTCCAGGATCGGCGCCTTGCGCGTGATCGGGCTGCCGGTCTCGCGGATTTCCTGCGGGTAGCCGCTGATGAAGATCACCTTCAGATCCGGGCGCAGTTTTACTGCCGGCTCCGCGATCTGCACGCCGGAGATCCCGCCCGGCAGGCGGAAGTCAGTGATCAGCATGTCCAGATGCGGCTTGCTCGCGAGGATCTCGAACGCCTGCTCGCCGTTTTCGGCCTGCAACACGCGGTACCCCTGCCCCGACAGGTAATCTGTCAGCACCATCAAGATAACCGGTTCGTCCTCGACGACGAGTACTACATCTTGTGCATCTACGCTCATGGGAAGCCTTTGTTCGGTCAATAGCTGCTGATACGACCGTGCGGTCACTCAGAGGTTGCGTCGGATATGCCGTTTTCCTGGATTGGCAGACAAACGCGAAACAGGGCGCCTTCGTTGATTTGACTCTCGACGACGATGGAACCGCCATGGGCGGCGACGATCTGCTCGGAAATGAACAGACCCAGCCCGAGACCAGCCACTACCGTCTTGGCGGAAACCCGTTCGAACTGTTGGAAAATGCGCTTCTGGTTCTCTTCGCTGATGCCGATGCCACGGTCCTGAACCTCGACCCGCGCCTCGTCGCCTTCACGGTACACGCGCACCTGAATCGGGCTGCGGCCACCGTAGCGCAAGGCATTGGTCAGCAGGTTGGAGACCACCTGCTCGATGCGGAATTCGTCCCAGTAACCTTCCACCGGCTGCGGCGCGGTGAACGACACTTCGGTCTCCGCCGCCTCTATCTGCTGGGCGAAATTCTGCAGCAGGTTGCTCACCAGTTGCGTCAGGTCGAAACGATTCGGCCGGATCGACAGCTTGCCCGTGCGGATACGCGAAACGTCGAGCATGTCTTCGATCAGGCGGATCAGACTTTTGATCTGGCGCTCGTCGCGATCGACCATCGCGTGCATCTTGTCGAGGGTGAACGCCGCGGCGTTGTCCCGCGCCAGGTGCATCTTGCGCAACTGGGTTTCGAGTATCAGGCCATTGAGCGGCGTGCGCACTTCGTGAGCGACGATTGACATGAAGTCATCGCGCATGCGCACCGCCTGCTCCAGCTCCAGTTGCGTGCTTTGCAGTTGTTGCAGCAGCGCTTCCTGCTCGCGACGCGCCTGCTCCAGGGCTTCGACCTGTTGTTTCATGGCCTTGCTCTGGCGGTACAGGTCGACGAATACGTTGACCTTGCTCTTCACCGCGTGGATATCCAGCGGCTTGTGCAGGAAGTCCACCGCCCCGCTCTCGTAGCCCTTGAACGCGTAGTTCAGTTCACGGCCGGCGGCGCTGACGAAAATGATCGGAATGTTCTTGGTTTTCTCGGTGCCGCGCATCAACTCGGCGAGCTCGAAGCCGTTCATCCCCGGCATCTGCACGTCGAGGATGGCCATGGCGAACTCGTGTTGCAGCAGCAGCGAAAGTGCCTCGTCCGCCGACAGCGCCTTGTACACCGTGCGATCCTCGCGCTTGATCAGCGCTTCGAGGGCTAGCAGGTTCTCCGGCAGATCGTCGACGATCAGCAATTTGGCCTGGATATTACTCAGCATGCGATTCGTTCCAGCTCGACAAGCAGACGGCCGATGCCGTGAATGGGTAGGACATGGTCAGGCTGCTGAATTTTCAGCGCAGCCAGAGGCATGGTGGCGACCTGTGCGTCCTGCGGGTCTTGAACAATGGTCAGTCCGCCACGCTGCTTGACTTGCGCCAGGCCGCGAGCGCCATCGTGATTGGCGCCGGTCAGCAACACGGCAGCCAGGGTTTCGCCGTAAACATCAGCGGCGGACTCAAACAAGTAGTCGATGGCAGGTCGGGAATGGTGTACGCGGTCCTCAAGACTCAGCGACAGACTGCGATCCTGTTCCACCGACAGGTGATACCCGGGCGTGGCGAAATAAACCGTGCCGGGCATGATGTCTTGCTTGTCGGTCGCCTCTGCCACCGGCAGCATCAGTCGCCGGGAGAACACTTCGGCCAACTGACTGCGCCGCTCCTCCGGTAGGTGCAACACAACAATGATCGGCAACACGTAACCCTGGCGCAGCGGCGCGAGCAGGGTCAGCAGGGCCTCGACCCCACCGGCCGAAGCACCGACCACGATGGCCTCGACACGAGGCAAATCCACGGCATCGTTCATAATTTGCGGTAGATCCGTTCTTGTTTGACCAACGGTTCGAACTGATTCGAGTAACCGGAAAAATCCAGCGTTTCCTTGCTGCCCAGCACCAGAAAACCACGATGGCACAGCGATTCGTGAAACAGACCGAAGGCACGGTCCTGAAGTTTCTTGTTGAAGTAAATCAGTACGTTGCGGCAGGAAATCAACTGCGTTTCGGAGAACACGCTGTCCGTCGCCAGGCTGTGATCGGCGAAGGTCACGTTCTCGCACAGGCTCTTGTCGAAGATCGCGTAGCCGTAGGCTGCGGTGTAGTAATCGGCAAAGGAACGCTGACCGCCGGCTTGCTGGTAATTGGCAGTGTAGGCCCGGACATTCTCCATCGAGAAAATGCCCTGTTTGGCCTTGTCCAGCGAGCGAGGGTTGATGTCGGTGGCGTAGATGATCGTACGGTCGAGCAGGCCTTCTTCGCGCAGCAGAATCGCCATCGAGTAAACCTCCTCGCCAGTGCTGCACCCGGCGATCCAGATCTTCAGCGACGGATAGGTGCGCAGCAGCGGCACCACTTCCTTGCGGATTGCCAGGAAGTGCGACGGGTCGCGGAACATCTCGCTGACCGGGATCGTCAGCAACTGCAGCAACTGCATGAACGCCGTGGGATCGTGCAGGACTTTCTCTTGTAACGCCGAGATCGTCGCGCATTCGAACTGACTCAAGGCGTGCTGCACCCGGCGCTTGATCGAAGCGCCCGAGTAATCGCGAAAATCGTAGCTGTACTTGAGGTAGATCGCCTCAATCAACAGGCGTAATTCAATTTCGCTGTTGCGCTCCGCGGAGTGACTGCTATCCACTAAATGCGTTCCATCTTCGGTAACCACACGCGAATCAACGAGAACAGGCGATCCAGATCGATCGGCTTGGCCAGATAATCGTTGGCGCCCGCCTGCAGGCAGCGCTCCTGATCGTCTTTCATGGCCTTGGCCGTCACTGCGATGATCGGCAGTTTGCGCCAGCGCGGATCCTTGCGGATTTGAATGGTGGCTTCAAAACCATCCATCTCCGGCATCATCACGTCCATCAGCACCAGGTCGATGTCCTCGATTTCATTCAACTTATCAATCGCTTCGCGACCATTACGGCCGATCACCACGACTGCGCCCTTGTGCTCCAACGCACTGGTCAGGGCGAAGATGTTACGCACATCGTCGTCCACCAGCAGCACCTTGCGGCCTTCGAAGACCTTGTCGCGGCTGCGGGCGGTCTTGAGCATCTTCTGCCGTTCATGGGACAACTGCGATTCGACTTTGTGCAGAAAGAGTGTCACCTCATCCAGCAGGCGTTCCGGCGAGCGCGCGCCCTTGATGATGATCGAGCGCGAATACTTGCGCAGCTCGGCCTCTTCATCGCGGGTCAGGTTGCGGCCGGTGTAGACGATCACCGGCGGGAACGAGCAGATGTCCTCGGTCGACATGCGCTTGAGCAGATCGTTGCCGAGCATGTCCGGCAATTTCAGGTCGATCACCATGCAGTCGTAAATCGTCGTGCGCAGTTTCTCCAGCGCGTCTTGCGCCAGACCGACGGCGGTGATCTCGATGTCCTCGTCGCCGATCAGGCGGGCAATGCTTTCGCGTTGCAGATCGTCATCTTCGACCAGCAGCACGCGCTTGACCTTCTGAGTCAGCTTGGCTTCGAGACGGGCGAACACGTCTTTGAGCTCTTCGCGGGTGGTCGGCTTGACTGCATAACCGATCGCCCCCATGTGCATCGCCGCTTCAACGCGGTCTTCGACCGAGATCACATGCACCGGGATGTGCCGGGTTTCGGCGTGTTCTTTCAGGCGTTGCAGCACGGTCAGACCGGAGTGATCCGGCAGACGCATGTCGAGCAGGATCGCGTCCGGCACGAACTCGCGGGCCAGGTCATAACCTTCATCCGCTCCGTGCGCCACCAAGCACTGATAACCCAGTTCGTGGGCCAGGTCGTAAAGGATGTGGGCGAAATTCGGCTCGTCTTCCACCACCAGAATGCAGCGTGTGGCGAACGGCGCCTTGCCACGGTCGTCGGCAAAGCGCGGGATGTGCACCGGCGCCAGCGGCGACACCGCGATCGATGGCGGCTGCACCACCGGGGCCGGGGCCGATACCGGCGGCGTGAAGGTCAGTGGGATCGCAGGGCTGTCACCCGGCTCGCTGTATTGCTGCGGCAGCACCAGGGTAAACACACTGCCCTGCCCCGGCGCGCTGCTGACGCTGATCGAGCCGCCGAGCAAGGCTGCCAGATCACGCGAGATCGACAGGCCCAGACCGGTGCCACCGTACTTGCGGTTGGTGGTGCCATCGGCCTGGCGGAACGCTTCGAAGATGCTTTCCTGCTGATCTGCGGCGATACCGATCCCCGAATCGCGCACGATGAACGCAATGCGCTCGTTCGGCTGGCCAGCGATGGTCAGGCTGACCGCGCCGTGTTCGGTGAACTTCACGGCGTTGGACAGCAGGTTCTTGATCACCTGCTCCAGACGCTGGCGATCGGTGTACAGCATGATCGGCGCATCCGGCTGCAACTCGACGCTGAACGTCAGTTGCTTGTCCGCCGCCAGCGGTTCGAACACGCTGCGCAGGCCGTCGGCCAGCCGCGCGACGCTGGTGTTTTCCGGGATCACTTCCAGCTTGCCGGCCTCGACCTTGGAAATGTCGAGAATGTCGTTGATCAGGTTCAGCAGATCGTTGCCCGCCGAATAGATCGACTCGGCGAACTTGACCTGCTCGGCTGTCAGATTGTCCTGCGGGTTCTCGGCCAGCAACTTGGCGAGGATCAGCGAACTGTTCAGCGGCGTACGCAGTTCGTGGGACATGTTGGCGAGGAATTCGGACTTGTACTTGCTCGAACGCTGCAGCTCTTCGGCGCGCTCCTCGAGCTGCACCTGTGCCTGATTGAGCTCGGTGTTCTTCTGGTCCATGGCGTCGCGCTGCTCGGCCAGAGTCTGCGCCTGTTCGGCCAGCTGCTCGTTGGTCTGCTCCAGCTCGACTTGCTGGGTTTCCAGATGCGCCTGGGATTCCTTGAGAATCCGCGACTGTTCTTCCAACTCCTCGTTGGCGGTTTTCAGCTCTTCCTGCTGCACCTGCAACTCTTCGTTGAGCTGCTGGGTTTCGGCCAGCACTTCCTGCAGACGCTGGCGATAACGTGCCGCTTCGATCGAGGTGCCGATGTTGCCGGCAATCAGTTCCAGCAAATCGATATCGCGGTCGGTGAGCGGGCGCAGGAAGCCCAGTTCGATCACGCCGTTGACCCGATCATCATCACTGGTCGGCACCACCAGCACACTGTGCGGCAGACCTGCGCCCAGGCCGGAGCTGACTTTGAAGTAGTCGGCCGGAACCGAATCCAGGCGAATCAGTTGCCCCTGCTGGGCAACCTGGCCGACGATGCCTTCGCCGCTGTAAATCTGCTGATCCTTTTCTTCCTGTTCGCGGGAGAACCCATAGGACGCCACGCGCTTGAGGCCGCCGTGCTCTTCACGTACGTACAGCGCCGCCACCGCAGTGCCGAGGTATTGCGCGCAGAACTGCAGAATATTGCGCCCCAGCAGGTTGAGCGTCAGTTGCCCCAGCACCTGCTCCGCCAGTTCGGTCTGGCCGCTGCGCATCCACGCCTGGCGCTCCAGACGCTCGGCACTGGCTTGCTGCGCGGCGAGGTTGGCGCTGTAGCTGTCCGAAAGGCTGACCAGATCGCGCCGGCCGACATAGGCCAGCAAACCGCTGATCCCGGCTATAAACAGCAGATAAAGAGTGATGCTCCAGATCGTGGTGCGGCGCACCTCTTCGTTGCGCGTGGTGCGCAACTGCTGCTCCATGTCGATCACGTCTTCGAATTGCTTGCGAATTTCGTCGGTCAGGCGCTTGCCACGCCCGGCCTTGACCGCGCCCCGGTAGTCGCCGCTGGAGCGCTGCAGGTCGATCATCGATTGCGCGTAGTTGCTCCATTCGGTCTGCAAGGCCTGCAGACGCCGCAGACGATCGGTCTGCACCGGGTTGTCGGCGGTCAATTCGAGCAAGGTATTGAGCGCCACATTGATCCGCGGCTTGGCAGTCTCGTACGGGTCGAGGAAGTGCTCGTCGCCGCTGAGCAGGAAACCACGCATGCCGGTTTCCAGATCAACGGTGAGTTTCACCGCTTCGTTGGCGTTATTGATCACCCGGTCGGTGTGTTCCACCCACTGGATCACCGAGAGCAAATAGGTGATCAGCGAAATGAAAAACACTGCACTGATCGCGCCGACGCCCAAAGGCAGACTGATGTTGCGCGTCAGGAGTTTACGGAACCGTGTTTCGTCAACTGTAGACCGAGTGGACATGGGGCAGCCTTGTCGAACTGTCGAAACCCGGGAGTTTGCCCCAAAACGGTACTATGGATCCATTTTTCTCACCGCCATGATGGCAATTTCCTACATTTGCTGCACTTCCCGATCAGGCAACGGGTATCCTTGCCGCCCCGATTTGCAGCTAATCTTTTTCGTATCCGCTCGGGAACTTGTGGCCATGCGCCACTTACTCATGCAAGAGCCCGGCATTTTCGACCGGTCGCCGTTCCGATTTCATTTCTTGAGAGCTATCCCTATGTCCACCCCAGCGTCCACCATCCTTGTAGTAGAAGACGACGACATCGTACGCATGCTCATCGTCGATGTGCTCGAGGAGCTGGAATTCAGTGTGTTGGAGGCCGATGACGGCGAGTCTGCGCTGGAGATTCTCGGGGATCAGAGCAAGGCTATCGACTTGATGATGACTGACTACGGCCTGCCGGGCATGACAGGCAGTGAACTGGCCGGCAAGGCACGTGAACTGCGCTCCACCCTGCCCGTTCTGTTCGCCAGCGGTTACGCCGAAAACATCGACGTTCCCGCCGGCATGCACGTGATCGGCAAACCCTTCTCGATCGATCAACTGCGTGACAAGGTCAAGGGCATTCTGACCGAGTGATTGGCCTTGATCCGGCAGCGGCTGCAGATGTGCTCTAATTGCGCGCCATTTTCAGCCGCCTGCCTGCAAGGATTACCCGTCAATGACTGCATCACCCGCCACCAAAGTTCTGGTCATCGGTTACGTCTGGCCCGAACCGCGCTCTTCGGCAGCCAGCGGGCATGTGATGCAGATCCTCGAGACGTTTTTGCAGCAAGGCTGGGACATCACCTTCAGCAGCCCGGCCGGCCCGGGCGAGCACAAGGCTGACCTGACCGCGCTGGGCATCCGCGAAGTGCCGATCGAACTGAACAACAGCAGCTTCGATAGTTTCATCAGTGAACTGGCCCCGGATATCGTGCTGTTCGACCAGTTCATGATGGAAGAGCAGTTCGGCTGGCGCGTCGAAAAGCAATGCCCGAATGCCTTGCGCGTACTGGAGACGTCCGACCTGCAGAGCCTGCGCCACGCCCGCCACCAACGGCTCAAGGAACGTTTGAAAGACGACCCGGACAATCAGGACTTCAGCGCCCTGTTCGCCCCGGCGCTGCGCGAAGAGTTCGAGTTGATGGCCGATACGGACCTGGCCAAACGGGAAATCGCCGCGTTGTATCGCTGCGATCTGAATCTGATGATTTCCGAAGTTGAAATTCAGTTGCTGGTCGAACAGTTTCAAGTCCCTGGCGACCTGCTGCACTGGTGCCCGCTGATGCTCGAACCACCGCGCGATTCGTTCGTCCCCTTTGAAGAGCGGGCGCACTTTCTGAGTATTGGCAACTTCCGTCACGCGCCCAACTGGGACGCCGTGCTGTGGATGAAGACCGCCATCTGGCCGCTGATCCGCCAGCAATTGCCCGGCGCCCAACTGCATATCTACGGTGCCTATACGCCGCCCAAGGCCACAGCCCTGCACAACGCGGCGCAGGGGTTTCATGTGATGAACTGGGCAGAAGATGCGCTGCAAGTGATGTCGCAAGCCCGGGTTTGCCTGGCGCCTTTGCGTTTCGGCGCTGGGATCAAGGGCAAGATCGTCGATGCAATGCTCTGCGGCACGCCCAACGTCACGACGCCCATCGGCGCCGAAGGCATGGGCGGCGCATTGCCCTGGCCCGGTGCGATGGCTCAGTCGGCCCAGGCCCTGGCCGACGCCGCTGTAGCGCTGCACGAAGACAGATTGCGCTGGGCTGACGCACAGCAGGCCGGCGTCGCGTTGTTGAATGCGCGCTATCGGCAGACTGATCACGGCCCGGCGCTGATCGCTCGCCTGCAACATTGCCGCGACAACTTGTCAGCATTACGTCGCGCCAACTTTACTGGCAGCATGTTGCGTCACCACTTGCATAAAAGCACTCAATACATGGCGCAGTGGATCGAAGCAAAGAACCAGAAAAGTTGATAATTAAAGTGCAAAACCACATTGCCAATACTTTGCAAAGAGTGCTGGCTTGTACTTTTTCCGTTTGCACCAAAGAATAACTTCCGAACTGACCAAACAAGTTGACTGGTCGGAAATTAAACTTTATCTGCAACGGAATGCACCATGAGTAATTACCCTTTCAAAAACTGGATGGCGGCTACACCGGATATGGACCGACTGACCCTTGGCGAAGTGGTCTGGCCCGGCGCGCATAACTCCGGGCTGGATTTTGATTTTCCGTACCCGGCTTATCTCCAACCCGCCCAGAACTGGTTTGTCTGTCAGGACGGTCCGTTCATTCAGCAACTTAATGAAGGCGTGCGTGCCTTCGACTTGCGTCTGCACGCCGATGAACACTGGCTGGGCATCAGGAAGTTTCATACCTTTCATGGCGTGAAACTGCTCCAGGGACGCTCCTTGAGCGAGTTGGTAAAAAGTCTCAATTTTTTCCTCAATGAAAATCCGAACGAATTCATCGTATTGGACTTACATGAACTCAAGGGCACCAACGATCAGCCATTCGATTACAAGGGTTTCCATGAAGTCATCACCACGGAGCTGGCTTCGCGGCTTATTCCCCGAAACAACGGTCATCTGACCCTTGAACAACTTAAAAGGGCCAGCTCGCTACAACGCGTGGTGTTGGCAAGCGACTCGCACCCGGATTTCAATTCGCCCCTGTACTGGCCGAAAATCCGCCATGAATGGAGCGGCTCGGACATCACCTCGCCAGAGCAACTCAAGCAACACATCACCCGAACCCTCGCCAACCCGCCGGTACCCGGCAGCCTCTGGTCATTGTCGGCCACCAGCTACGGCGAACTGGCCGGCGTCAAGCGGATCACCGACGAACTCGATCAATGGTTTGGCCCAGACTCGGGATGGGCGCCGAAGTGCAGCATTATCAATGCCGACTTCATCGGTGGCACTCCACTGATCAGCCATTGCCAGCAGGTCAACCAGTCCAAAGGTCTACGCAAGGCCCGGGGCTGAGGCGCTGGAACTGTCCGTGGCGCGCGTGCATGATGGGCACCTGAACACCACAACAAGACGCATCGGACATGACTCGGGCAACCAGAATCACTGATCCCTCCTACGAACTGATGGACGACCATAACGGGTTGTCCATCATCTACCGTCAGCATGGTTTTCCGTGCCCGTTAGTGCGCTGGCATTTTCACAAGGAATACGAACTGCACCTGATCGTCGCCAGTTCCGGCAAGGTCTTCATCGGCGACTACATCGGCAACTTTTATCCGCAAACACTGTTCCTCACCGGGCCCAATCTGCCGCACAACTGGATCAGCCAGGTGGCCGACGACGAGGTGGTGGAAAAGCGCGACATGCTGGTGAACTTCACCGATGAGTTGTTCGACAGCGGGCACCAGGTGTTCGCCGAACTCAAGACCCTGGCGCCGCTGCTGGAGCGTGCGCAATACGGCATCGAATTTCGCGACAAGGATACGATCCGTCAGGCCATGACGTTGATGCAGCGAATTGCCGACACGCGCGGCGTTACCCGTCTCGGACACTTTTTCATTTTGATGGAGCTGCTGGCGGCGACTGACGATTATCAATTGCTGTCCGGCGCCACTAACACGCAACTGGCCGACGAGCACAACATCGACCGCACCAACCGAGCGGTCGACTTCATCTTCGACCATTACGCCCGCGAATTGACTCTGGAAGAAGTCGCCGATCATCTGGGGATGAAGCCGACCTATTTCAGCCGCGTGTTCAAACAGGCCACCGGGCGCAACTTCATCGAATTCGTCAATCGCCTGCGCATCAGCAAATCCTGCGAACTGCTGGCCGATGGCGACAAACCGGTGACCGAGGTGTGTTTCGAGTCGGGGTTCAATAACATTTCCAACTTCAATCGGCGCTTCCAGCAACTCAAGGGCATGACGCCGTCGCACTATCGACGCCTCGCTGTACAGCGTCTGACCGAACAAAACCTCGGCTGATACCACCGCCCCCTGTAGGAGTGAGCCTGCTCGCGAAAGCGGTGTATCAGTCAACTGATCGGCAAACTGACACAGTGTTTTCGCGAGCAAGCCCGCCCCCACAAACAGCATCCGACGCGATGAAACCTGTACTGATTCGATAGCCCCTTCCCACTGAAAAGCCCTTCCCTGCGTCTACCGCAACAAACACCAGTGCAAAAAAGTATTGATTTGAGTGCGACGGATGATTTGTCAGTCCGTCGATTGAGGGCTGTAATCAGCGCACATTCTTCCTGCATTCGGAAGACACAAAAACAATAACTGTCCTTCTGCCGCCCGCCGGGTGCAGAAAAGGAGTGCACGATGCAACCCACTGCAAAAGCTCTGCTAGCCCTCACCTGCATGACCCTCAGCAGCGTCACCCTTGGCGCCCAGACCCTGACCATCGCCACCGTCAACAACAGCGACATGATCCGCATGCAAAAGCTCTCGAAAACTTTCGAGTCCGAGCATCCGGAGATCAAGCTCAACTGGGTGGTGCTGGAAGAAAACGTCCTGCGTCAGCGCCTGACTACCGACATCGCCACTCAGGGTGGCCAGTTCGATGTGTTGACCATCGGCATGTACGAAGCGGCACTCTGGGGCGCCAAGGGCTGGCTCGAACCGATGAAGGATCTGCCGGCTTCTTACGCCCTCGACGATGTGTTCCCGTCGGTGCGTGAAGGCCTGTCAGTCAAGGGTTCGCTGTATGCCCTGCCGTTCTACGCCGAAAGCTCGATCACCTATTACCGCACCGACCTGTTCAAGGACGCCGGCCTGAGCATGCCCGAGCGCCCGACCTGGGAACAGATCGCCGGTTTCGCAGAAAAACTCACTAATAAAGACAAAGAACAGTACGGCATCTGCCTGCGTGGCAAGGCCGGCTGGGGCGAAAATATGGCGTTGATCACCACCGTCGCCAACGCTTACGGCGCACGCTGGTTCGATGAGCAGTGGAAACCTGAGTTCAGCGGGCCGGAATGGAAAAACGCGCTGAATTTCTACGTCGACACCATGAAGAAATCCGGCCCGCCGGGCGCGTCCAGCAACGGTTTCAACGAAAACCTCGCGCTGTTCAACAGCGGCAAATGCGCGATCTGGGTGGACGCTTCCGTCGCCGGCTCGTTCGTCACCGACAAGACTCAGAGCAAGGTCGCCGATCACGTCGGCTTCACCTTCGCCCCGCATCAGGTCACCGATAAAGGTTCGGCGTGGCTGTATTCGTGGGCATTGGCGATTCCGACCAGTTCCAAGGCCAAGGACGCCGCCAAAGCGTTCAGCGCCTGGGCCACCTCCAAGGAATACGGCGAGCTGGTGGCCAAGACCGACGGCATCGCCAACGTACCACCGGGCACCCGCGCCTCGACCTACAGCGATGCTTACATGAGCGCGGCGCCGTTCGCCAAGGTCACGCTGGAATCGCTCAAGGCCGCAGACCCGAGCAAACCGACGCTGAAACCGGTGCCCTACATCGGCATTCAGCTGGTGACCATTCCTGAGTTCCAGGGCGTGGGCACCCAGGTCGGCAAGCTGTTCTCGGCGGCGCTGATCGGCCAGACCACGGTGGATCAGGCCCTGACCGCCGCGCAGCAAACCACCGAACGCGAGATGAAGCGCGCCGGTTATCCCAAGTAACCACACTGCTCGCTCCTGCCTTTTGTAGGAGTGAGCCTGCTCGCGATGGCGGTTTTCCATCAAACCCCATTGGTGGCTGACACACCGCTATCGCGAGCAGGCTCACTCCTACATTAGATCTCCATAGGTCTGTATGACTCGGTTGTGATCACCATGAATACTTCAACTGCCAAAGCCCACCTCGACTTGTCGCAACCTCAGCGCAAAGTCCGCGTACGTAATCCCGGCTGGTTTCTGGTCAGCCCTTCGGTGGCCCTGTTGCTGCTGTGGATGATCGTGCCGTTGGGCATGACCATTTACTTCTCGATGATTCGCTACAACCTGCTCGATCCGGGCGTCAACGAATTCGTCGGGCTGGAGAACTTCACTTACTTTCTGACCGACTCCGGGTTCCTGCCCGGCGCCACCAACACCCTGTTGCTGGTGGGCAGCGTGCTGTTGATCAGCGTGGTGTTCGGTGTGCTGATCAGCGCGTTGCTCGAGGCCAGCGAATTTCTCGGCCGCGGCATCGTGCGGGTGATGCTGATCTCGCCGTTCTTCATCATGCCCACCGTCGGCGCGCTGATCTGGAAGAACCTGATTTTCCATCCGGTGTCGGGAATCCTCGCCTACGTCTGGAGGCTGTTCGGCGCCGAGCCGGTGGACTGGCTGGCGCACTACCCGCTGCTGTCGATCATCATCATTGTCTCGTGGCAATGGCTACCCTTCGCGATCCTGATCCTGATGACCGCCATGCAGTCCCTCGACCAGGAACAGAAAGAAGCAGCGCGCCTCGATGGTGCCGGCCCCGTCGCGATCTTCTGGCACCTGACCCTGCCGCACCTCGCACGCCCGATTGCCGTGGTGGTGATGATCGAAACGATCTTCCTGCTGTCGGTGTTCGCCGAGATTTTCACCACCACCAACGGCGGCCCCGGCTACGCCTCGACCAACCTCGCCTACCTGATCTACAACCAGGCGCTGGTGCAGTTCGACGTCGGCATGGCCTCGGCGGGCGGCTTGATTGCTGTGGTCATCGCCAACATCGCCGCGATCATTCTGGTGCGGATGATCGGCAAAAACCTGACTGACAAAGCCTGAGGCCTGCCATGACTCTTCAACAATCCCGCCGGCTGCAAAGCCTGCTGCTCGGCACCCTGGCCTGGGCCATCGCGATCGTGATTTTCTTCCCGATCTTCTGGATGGTGATGACCAGTTTCAAAACCGAAATCGACGCCTTTGCCACGCCGCCGCAATTCATCTTCACGCCAACGCTGGAGAACTACCTGCACATCAACGAGCGCAGCGACTACTTCAGTTTTGCCTGGAACTCGGTGGTGATCTCGTTCAGTGCTACCGCTCTGTGCCTACTGATCGCGGTGCCCGCCGCCTATTCGATGGCGTTCTACGAAACCCAGCGCACCAAAGGCACGCTGCTGTGGATGCTCTCGACCAAGATGCTGCCGCCGGTGGGCGTGCTGATGCCGATCTACCTGCTGGCCAAGAGTTTCGGCCTGCTCGATACACGCATCGCACTGATCGTGATCTACACCCTGATCAACCTGCCGATCGTGGTCTGGATGATTTACACCTACTTCAAGGACATCCCCAAAGACATCCTAGAAGCCGCCCGCCTCGACGGCGCCACCTTGTGGCAGGAAATGGTCCGCGTGCTGCTGCCGATCGCCAAGGGCGGCCTCGCCTCGACCGTGTTGCTGTCGCTGATTCTGTGCTGGAACGAGGCCTTCTGGTCGCTGAACCTGACCTCGTCGAAAGCCGCGCCGCTGACCGCGCTGATCGCCTCGTATTCAAGCCCTGAAGGCTTGTTCTGGGCCAAGTTGTCGGCAGTCTCGACCCTGGCCTGTGCACCGATCCTGATCTTCGGCTGGATCAGCCAGAAACAACTGGTGCGCGGCTTGTCGTTCGGTGCCGTGAAATGAAGTGCTCCAACCGTACCCAATCCCCTGTGGGAGCGAGCCTGCTCGCGAAGGGGCCGTGTCAGTCGGCATTAATGCTGAATGACACACCGCTTTCGCGAGCAGGCTCGCTCCCACATAAAAGCATGCCCGGCGCCATTGAATTAACTTAAGTGGAGGCCCATCAAAATGGCCAACCTGAAAATCAAGAATCTGCAAAAAGGCTTCGAAGGTTTCTCCATCATCAAGGGCATCGACCTTGAGGTGAATGACAAGGAATTCGTGGTCTTCGTCGGCCCGTCCGGTTGCGGCAAATCCACCCTGCTCCGACTGATCGCCGGGCTGGAAGAGGTCAGCGGCGGCACCATCGAACTCGATGGCCGCGACATCACCGAAGTCAGCCCGGCCAAGCGCGATCTGGCGATGGTGTTCCAGACCTACGCGCTGTACCCGCACATGACCGTGAAGAAGAACATGTCGTTCGCCCTCGATCTGGCGGGCGTGCCGAAAGCCGAAGTCGAGAAAAAGGTCGGCGAAGCGGCGCGGATTCTCGAGCTCGGGCCGATGCTCGAGCGCAAGCCGAAACAACTTTCCGGTGGCCAACGGCAACGGGTCGCCATCGGTCGCGCCATCGTGCGCAACCCGAAAATCTTCCTGTTCGACGAACCGCTGTCCAACCTCGACGCTGCCCTGCGAGTGCAGATGCGCCTGGAATTGCTGCGCCTGCACAAGGACCTGCAAGCGACCATGATCTACGTGACCCACGACCAGGTCGAAGCGATGACCATGGCCGACAAGGTCGTGGTGCTCAACGGCGGCAAAATCGAACAGGTCGGCTCGCCGCTGGACCTCTATCACAACCCGGCCAACCTGTTCGTCGCCGGGTTCCTCGGCACGCCGAAAATGGGCTTCCTCAAAGGCAAGATCGCCCGCATCGACGGCCAGACCTGCGAAGTCTCGCTGGACGCCGGTACGCGCATCACATTGCCGTTCAACGCCGCCAACCTGAGCGTCGGCAGCGCGGTGACCCTGGGCATTCGCCCGGAACATCTGGAGCTGGCACAACCGGGCGACTGCACCCTGCAAGTCACCGCCGACGTCAGCGAACGCCTGGGCAGCGACACCTTCTGCCACGTCACCACCAACGCGGGCGAAGCCCTGACCATGCGCGTGCGCGGCGACTTGGCAAGCCGCTACGGCGAGCAACTGAACCTGCACCTGGACGCCAGCCATTGCCACCTGTTCGACGCCGATGGCGTGGCGCTGACCCGCCCGCTTCGCGCCGCGGCCTGAATTTCGAGACCTGCCCGATGAAACTGAATGAACAAAACCTGCACCGCCTCGCCCCCGAGGTGCAACTGCCGGCCTACAACCTCAGCGACACCCGTCAGGGCATCGCGCACATTGGCGTCGGCGGCTTCCACCGCGCCCATCAGGCGTATTACACCGATGCGCTGATGAACACCGGCCAGGCGCTGGACTGGGCAATCTGTGGGGTCGGCTTGCGCGCGGAAGACCGCCGCGCCCGTGACGACCTCAAGGAGCAGGATTACCTGTTTACCCTGTTCGAACTCGGCGACAACGATGACACCGAAGTGCGGGTGATCGGTGCGATCCGCGACATGCTCCTGGCCGAGGATGGCGCACAGGCGCTGATCGACAAACTCGCCGATCCGCAGATCCGCATTGTCTCGCTGACCATCACCGAAGGCGCCTACTGCATCGACGACAGCAACGGCGAATTCATGGCGCACCTGCCGCAGATTCAACACGATCTGGCACACCCGCAAACGCCGAAAACCGTGTTCGGTTTCCTCTGCGCGGCGCTGGAAAAACGCCGTGGCGCGGGCACGCCAGCGTTCACGATCATGTCCTGCGATAACCTGCCGCATAACGGCGAAGTGACCCGCAAGGCACTGCTGGCCTTCGCCACCCTGCGTGACCCGGGGCTGCGCGACTGGATCGAGCAGAACGTCAGTTTCCCCAACGCCATGGTCGACCGCATTACGCCGATGACCAGCACCGCGCATCGTCTGCAACTGGCCGACAAACACGCGGTCGACGATGCCTGGCCGGTGGTCTGCGAGCCGTTTGTACAATGGGTGCTGGAAGATAAATTCGTCAACGGTCGCCCGGCCTGGGAACAGGTCGGCGTGCAGTTCACCGATGACGTTTCGCCCTACGAAGAAATGAAGATCAAACTGCTCAATGGCAGCCACCTGGCGCTGACGTATCTGGGCTTTTTGAAAGGCTATCGCTTCGTCCACGAGACCATGAACGACCCGCTGTTCGTGCGCTACATGCGCGCCTACATGGACCTCGACGTCACCCCGCAACTGGCACCGGTGCCGGGCATCGATCTGACCGACTACAAGAACACGCTGGTGGCGCGCTTTTCCAATCAGGCGATTGCCGATCAGCTGGAACGGGTGTGCTCGGATGGCTCGTCGAAGTTTCCCAAGTTCACCATTCCGACGATCAATCGCTTGATTGCCGATGGTAAGGAAACCAAGCGCGCAGCGTTGGTGGTGGCGGCCTGGGCGTTGTATTTGAAGGGCGTGGATGAGAATGGCGACACTTATACGATTCCCGATCCACGGGCAGAGTTTTGTCAGGGACTGGTAGCGGATGATGCGTTGATCACTCAGCGGTTGTTGGCGGTTGAGGAGATCTTCGGCACGGCGATACCGCGTTCGGCGGCGTTTGTGGCGGCATTTGAATGGTGCTGCAACAGCTTGCGCGAGGTGGGTGTGACGCGCACGTTGGAGCGGGTCTTGACTGAATGATGCGGTGACTTTACTGCCGCCTTCGCGAGCAGGCTCGCTCCCACAGGTGAACGCATTTCAAAATGTGGGAGCGAGCCTGCTCGCGAATGGCAGCCTCACCCTGGCAAACCTGACACCCTGAGGACCTCACTGTGACCACCCGACAACTCTTCCTCGGCATCGACTGCGGCACCCAGGGCACCAAGGCGATCATCCTCGATGCCAGCAGCGGTCAGGTGCTCGGCGAAGGCGCGGCCACGCACACGATGATCAGCGGCGCCAATGGCCGGCGCGAGCAGGACACCCAACAGTGGCTCGACGCCTTCGCCCTCGCCACCCGCCGCGCCTTGCTCGCAGCCAATGTTGACGGTCAAGCGATCCTCGGCATCGGCGTTTCCGGCCAGCAACACGGGCTGGTGCTGCTCGACGATCAGGGCCAGGTGCTGCGCCCGGCCAAGCTGTGGTGCGATACCGAAACCACTGACGAAAACGATCGCCTGCTCAAACACCTCGGCGGTGAAAAAGGCTCTCTGGAGCGCCTCGGGGTGGTCATCGCGCCGGGCTACACCGTGTCGAAACTGCTCTGGACCAAAGAACAGCATCCTGAGGTGTTCTCGCGCATCGCACGCATCCTGCTGCCCCACGATTATCTGAACTTCTGGCTCACCGGCCGCGCCTGCAGCGAGTACGGCGACGCCTCTGGCACCGGCTATTTCAACGTGCGCAGTCGCCAGTGGGATTTACAACTGCTGCGCGACATCGACACCACGGGTCGCCTGCAAGCCGCGTTGCCGGAGCTGATCGACGCACATCAGGCGGTCGGCACCCTGCTGCCGGCGATTGCCGAACAGCTCGGCCTTAACCCTAATGCGCTGGTCGCCAGCGGCGGTGGCGACAACATGATGGGCGCCATCGGCACCGGCAACATTCAGCCGGGAGCGATCACCATGAGCCTCGGCTCCTCCGGCACGGTGTACGCCTACGCCGAGGCGCCGCAGGTCAGCGCGGACGCTTCGGTTGCGACGTTCTGCTCGTCCAGTGGCGGCTGGCTGCCGCTGATCTGCACCATGAACCTGACCAACGCCACCGGTGCGATTCGCGAACTGTTCGACCTTGATCTCGAACAATTCAACGACCTCGTGGCCCAGGCGCCGATCGGCGCCGAAGGCGTGAGCATGCTGCCATTTCTCAACGGAGAGCGCGTCCCCGCCCTGCCCCATGCGACCGGCAGCCTGCACGGCCTGACCCTGAGCAACCTGACCCAGGCCAACCTGTGTCGCGCCGTGGTCGAAGGCACCACCTTCGGTTTGCGTTATGGACTGGATCTGTTGCGCCACAATGGTTTACAAAGCCGCAGCATTTGCCTGATCGGCGGCGGTTCGAAAAGCGCGGTGTGGCGGCAGATCGTCGCCGACATCATGAACACCCCGGTGATCTGCACCGAACACAGCGAAGCCGCAGCCCTTGGCGCGGCGATTCAGGCAGCGTGGTGCAAGTCATGGTCGAACGGTCACGAGGACACTTTGGCCGATCTGTGCCAGCGCTGCGTGAAGCTCGATCTGCACAGTGAAACCCTGCCGGTTGCCGCCGATGTCGCGGCGTTCCAGCAGGCCTATGAACGCTATCAACAGCATGTCGCAACCCTATAAAGAGCAAACAATTATGTATTTGGTGTGTGGCGAAGCCCTGTTCGATTTCTTCAGCGAAGACGATGCCAGCGGTCTGGCTTCGAAAGTCAATTTCAAGGCGATTGCCGGCGGCTCGCCGTTCAACGTCGCGGTCGGCTTGCGCCGTTTGGGCGTGGATTCGGCGCTGTTTGCCGGGCTGTCTACCGACTATCTCGGCCGGCGTTTGCAGCAAGTGCTGCGGGATGAAGGCGTGCGGGCGGACTACCTGATCGATTTCGCCGCGCCAACTACGCTGGCGATGGTCGCGGTCGGCGCCAACGGTTCACCGCATTACAGTTTTCGCGGCGAGGGCTGTGCTGATCGCCAATTAAGCCTCGCCCATCTGCCGCAACTGGACGCTGAAGTCCGTGGTCTGCACATCGGCTCGTTCTCGCTGGTGGTGCAGCCGATTGCCGACACCCTGCTGACCCTGGTGCAGCGCGAAAGCGGCAAGCGCCTCATCACTCTCGATCCCAACGTACGGCTCAACCCGGAGCCAAACATCGACTTGTGGCGCGAGCGAGTGGCGACCCTGGTGCAACTGGCCGACATGATCAAGGTCAGCGATGAAGACCTGAGCCTGCTGTATCCCGAACAGGATCCACAGCGCGTGATCGAAGGCTGGCTGCAGCATCGCTGCCAGTTGGTGTTCCTCACCCGTGGTGGCGAAGGCGCAACGGTATTCAGTCGCGCGCACGGTTCGTGGTCAGCACCGGCGCGCTCGGTGAAGATCGCCGATACCGTCGGCGCCGGCGATACCTTTCAGGCGGCGCTGATCACCTGGCTGACCGAACAAGGTATGGACTCGGTTGAGGGCGTGCGACAGCTCAGCCGCGAGCAGATCGACGCGATGCTCAGGTTTGCCGTACAGGCGGCCGCCCTTACGTGCAGCAAGACCGGTCCGGATTTGCCCTATCGTCACCAGTTGAGCTGAGCGCGTAGACTGTCGGCCTTTTTGCGCGCATGGGGATGACGGTTTGATGTCGGGGCGGATGGCGGGACTTTTGATACTGGCGGGATTACTCAGCGGCTGCGGCACCTCGCCGCCGCGTTCGCCGGAAGACATCTGCGCGATCTTCCGCGAGAAAAGCGACTGGTACGATGCGGCGCAAGTCACGCAAAAGCGCTGGGGCGTGCCGATCCAGGTGCCCTTCGCGATCATGTATCAGGAGTCCGGCTACCGCTACGACGCCAAGACGCCGCGCAAATACCTGTTGTGGGTAATCCCGTGGGGCCGGGTGTCGACAGCCGCCGGCTATGCCCAGGCCAAGGATGAAGTCTGGGCCGATTATCAGAAGAGTACCGGGCGCAACTGGGCCGACCGCGAAGACTTCGATGACGCCATCGATTTCGTCGGCTGGTACATGGACAAGACCACCTCGATCAACGGCGTGTACAAGTACGACGCCTATAACCAGTACCTGAACTACCACGAAGGCTGGGGCGGTTTTCGCAATAAAACCTACGCCAGCAAGGCCTGGCTGATGCCGACTGCGCGCAAGGTGCAGGCGCGCTCCGACGTGTATGCGCGGCAGTATGCCGGGTGCAAGGAAGATCTGAATCGCGGCTTCTGGAGCCGGTTCTGGCATTGGTTGTAGGGATGACTATCAGGCCCAATCGCGAGCAGGCTCACTCCTACAAGGGATCGATGGCGAACACGCTATCCGCGGCGACCAAAATTCCTTTGTAGGAGTGAGCCTGCTCGCGATAGCGGTCATCCAGGCGCCATAGTCCTAAGGGTTACAACACCGAAAAGTTGTAACTCACAATCAACCGGGTCTCATCCACATCCCGCGCAAACTTTTCATAGTTGGTGCGGTAAGTCGCATTGCGCAGACGCAGGCTGACATCCTTGAGCGTGCCCGTCTGGATCACGTACTTCAACTCGCTGTCGCGTTCCCACTCTTTGCCCTCCTGATCACTGCCCGGGACCTTGATGTGATCACCGTTGACATAGCGGGTCAGGAAGCTCAGGCCGTTGATGCCGATGGCCTTGAAGTCATAGTCATAACGCAGCTGCCAGGAACGTTCCTGCGCGGCGGCGAAGTCGTTGACCTGCACGTAGTTGACCAGATACGGATTGCTGCCATCGAGGTACGGCATCGAATTGTCGCCGTTCATGCGCTGCCAGCCGGCGCTGAAGGTGTGGCCGCTGATGCCGTACGAGAGCATGCCGCTCAAGGCGCGGTTGTCGATGGAGCCGGCTTTGGCATCACCGCTGTCGGCACTTTTCAGCAAACGCAGATCGGCCTTCAGCACACCGTCACCCAGCGGTTGGTTGCCGAGCAAGCCAATGAAGTGCTGGCGGTAGATGTCTTCCAGCTCGGCGTAGTAATACTGCGCGGTCAGGCGATCGTTGATCTTGTAATCGATGCCGTACATGTCGAAATGATCGGCGGTGGTGTTGCAGGCGTAGCGCTTGTTCTTGCAGTGCACGCGGATGTCTTGCGAATCAGTGGAATCGCGCGCGGTGTACTTGTCCAGACGTGCGGCCATGAAGGTCAGATCCTTCACTTCCCTGGAGGTCAGCATGGCGCCGTTGAACATGGTCGGCAGCAAGCGGCCGTCGTTGTACTTGAGCAACGGCAGATCCGGCAGCAGCGCGCCGTACTTCAACACCGTGTCCGAAACCTTGACCTTGGCGGTCAGGCCCATTTTTGCGTACTGGCCCTTCGAGCCGCGCGGGTTCTCGCCGCTGGACGGCAGCAGGCCGCTGTTGCTGCGATCAGGGCTGGAATCGAGCTGAAAACCGAGCATGCCCAGCGCATCGATACCGAAGCCGACCGTGCCCTCGGTGTAACCCGATTGCAGATTGAGAATAAAACCTTGCGCCGACTCTTCACGCTTGGAAGCGCCCTGATCGCTGGAGGTATGCCCATCACGGAAGTCGCGGTTGAAGTACACCGTGCGCGATTCGATTTTCGCCGTGGTGTCTTCGAGAAAACCGCTGGCCTGAACCTGCGCGACAAAACCGGCGCACAGCACAACGGCTCCGAAGCCAAACGACTGGCGCGGGGTGATGAGAGGGAATGGGGGACGCATGAAAAACTCCAACAGTACAGCGTTTGCGCCGGGGCGCAGTCAGCCAGAAAAATAGCTCCCGTCCCGGGTCAAAAACAGCCGGGAAGAAGTGGACACGCAGGGGTGAGTTGCAATGATGGCAGATGGCTTTGACGGTCTGAAGGCGACTTTAGTCTGAAACTGACTGGCGATTCTTCGGCCTGCGATTGGCTCAAATCATGCGCTGACCAAGGGCTCACGACTGCGAAGCCCCCGGTTTCATTGGGTTTAAACGCCGTCATAGGGGTTTTCCCTATACAGCACGGGCCCCCTCTCTACGGCATTTGCGCCTTGAACGAGGCGGTCTAATCCTCCATCATCCGTCACCTGCTTATTCAATGGACGGAATTCAAGGCATGCTGGACGCCAACGCTACCCACATTACCCTTACCCTCGAAGGCGCCTCCGCCGACCTGCAAGTGCTCAGCTTCACCGGTCGCGAAGCCCTCAACGAGCCTTTCCGTTTCGACCTCGAACTGGTCAGCGCCCGCCCCGACCTGAAACTCGAAGAGCTGCTGCACAAGCCCGGCGTCCTGACCTTCGGCGCCACCGGCGAAGGCAAGATTCACGGCCTGGTGTATCGCATCGAACAAGGCGATTCCGGCAAGACCCTGACCCGTTACAGCATCAGTCTGGTGCCGCAGCTGGCCTATCTGCGGCACAACCATGACCAGCAGATTTTCCAGAACCTCACGGTGCCGAAGATCATCGCCCAGGTGCTGGAAGATCGCGGCATTCTGGCCGACGCCTACAGCTTCCAGCTCAACGCCGAGTACCCGCAGCGCGATTACTGCGTGCAGTACGACGAGTCCGACCTGCACTTCATCCAGCGCCTGTGCGAAGAGGAAGGCATTCACTTCCACTTCCAGCACAGCAGCAGCGGGCACAAACTGGTGTTCGGCGACGATCAGACGGTGTTCCGCAAACTCAAGGCCGTGAGCTACCAGCAAGACTCCGGCATGAGCGCCGACAAACCGGTGATCAAGCGCTTCAACCTGCGCCTGGAAACCCGCACCACCCGCGTCAGCCGCCGCGACTACGACTTCGAAAAACCGAAGATCCTGCCCGAAGGCGCGGTCAAATCCGAGTTCGCCCCGGACCTTGAGGACTACGATTACCCCGGTCGTTTCTCCACCCGCGAGCGCGGCAAATTCCTCTCGACCCGCGCCCTCGAACGTCATCGCAGCGACTACAAACTCGCCGAAGGCAAAGGTGACGAACCGACCCTGACCAGCGGCCACTTCCTGACCTTGGCCGAACACCCGCGCGCTGAATGGAACGACTTGTGGCTGCTGCTGGAAGTCTTCCACGAAGGCAAACAACCGCAAGTGCTCGGTGAAAACGTCACCAGCGACGTCACCGACAACAAAAGCGATTTCCACCAGGGCTACCGCAACAGCTTCCTCGCCACCCCGTGGGATGCGCACTACCGCCCTGCCCTCGAACACCCGAAACCCAAAGTCCTCGGCAGCCAGACCGCCATCGTCACCGGCCCGGCCGGCGAAGAGATCCACTGCGACCAGTACGGCCGCATCAAAGTCCAGTTCCACTGGGACCGCGACGGCCAGTCCGACGACAAAACCACCTGCTGGCTGCGCGTCGCCAGCGGCTGGGCCGGCGCCGCCTACGGCGGCATCGCCATCCCGCGCATCGGCATGGAAGTCCTCGTCACCTTCCTCGAAGGCGACCCCGACCAGCCACTCGTCACCGGCTGCCTGTACCACAAGGAAAACGTCGTCCCCTACGACCTGCCGGCAAACAAGACCCGCAGCACCTTCAAAACCCTCAGCTCCCCGGGCGGCAAGGGCTACAACGAGTTTCGGATTGAAGACAAAAAGGGTGTGGAGCAGATCTACATCCATGCGCAGCGGGATTGGGACGAGAACATCGAGCACGACCAGAAGATCCGCGTGGGCAATGAGCGGCATGACACGGTTGAGGCCAACACCTACAGCGAATTCAAAGTCGAAGAGCACCGCATCACCCATTTGAATCGCGTCAGTGAAATGCGCGCAGATGATCACCTGACCGTCGCAGTCACCCAGCACCTCAAAGTAGGCACAGCGCAATTCGTCGAAGCCGGCAGCGAAATCCATTACTACGCCGGCCAGAAAGTCGTCGTCGAAGGCGCAATGGAACTGACCGCCAAAGCGGGCGGCAGCTTCGTCAAGGTCGACGCCGGTGGCGTGACCATCAGCGGCGCCGAGGTGAAGGTCAATACCGGCGGTGCACCGGGTGTAGGTACGCCGGCCGCGCCGTTGCTGCCAGGGCCGATGAAGGTGGCGGATGCGGATAAGGCGGGCAAAGTGCTCATCCCGCTGCCCAAACGCCTCAACGAGTCCGGTATCACGCCGTTGTGCGGCAAACAAAGCAACGGCGCTTGCAGCCGTAAGGATTGCACATGCATGTAAAAGCGCTGAGCGCCCTCCTCGAAGCGCCACGCCACCCCTTCGAGGGTTTGCCAACAGAAAGCTCCGACCTGAGCCTGTGTTTCATCATTGATCGCGTCCGTCAGCCAGAAGCCATGAGCCGCCTCTACCGTGTCGGCGAACCCGTCGACACCCAAGGCCTGTTCCTCAACACCGACTTCGCCGAAATCGCCGCAGACGGCCCTCTCTGGCTGGTCGCCCCGTGGGGCAGTCGCCTCGCTGCAGAAGCGGCAGGTCTCTGCGAAGAGAACTTTTCCGGCATCGCCCTCACCACAGCAGATCCAGTCAAAGCACTTGCACACGCCCGCTGGCTCCTGCGTGCCAACGATGGCTCCGGCGGTCAAAGTCTGTTGAGTTATCACAAGCCAAGTCTGTGGGCCGCGCTGGCCTACACCGCCGGTGAAAGTTCGCATCAGCTCTTCGGCCCTTGGCAACACGTATACAGCCCGGCGCCGGTCCACTTCGGGCGCAATCGCGGTCGCTGGCTCAGTTGGCGAGCCCTTTCGGAACTTGAATGGCTGGACGACGTCTCAGCGTTCAACCTGCCACCAGCAGCGCCAAAGGTTCAGGCGCATCTGGGATGGGTTTACTGGGCAGACGAGCAATACTCTGCCTACGGTGAACCTACCGACGAACAACTGCCCAACCTCGTGGAAAACCTCAATGTGCTGGTTGCCCACAACATTTACGAAGGGCGTCATTTACTGAAACTGGGCCAAATCACCAACGGCCCGCTGCTCGAAACGCAGCCACAGGCAATGGCCATCCTGCAATCCAGGGAAGAGTCGTTCATCAAAGTGCAGCAGTTGCAGAAACACGCTAACAGCGCTGCTTGATGAGCCCGTCCGTAAAGAATGAATGGAAGCGAAATGGAAACTGAAATTTCAGAAGCACCCAAGGTAGATCTCAACGGACCAAGTGCGAACGTATCGACTTCAGCGGTACCGGTAGAAAGCAAGCCAGCTTTGGAGCTTGATCCCCAGCCTGAAGCGCCTGACAGTTGCTCTAACGCGTTCGACAACGTGAAGACGCCTTGCTCGACGGAATATGGCGAAGTGATCTACGCCACCAAGGAAAAAATGTTCTACCTGTTGCCTAAACGAGCGGCCAGCTCGATCAAAGAGGCGATGAATGAACTCGAGCAACACATCAGCGCCAGCAAGTCTCCGGAAGAACGACTCAAAGGTATGAACACCGCAGGGCTTCTAGAGTACTTTCTGGAGCCCAAACTGAGTAATTTCCTGCAAGGCGAGCAAAAAAGCCGAATGCTCGAAATCGAGGCTCAGGAACCCGATATCGCGCAGCCCACCATGGCTATGCGATTGAAGGCTGTCAGCCGAGAGGCCCGAAACTCCGCTGCTTTGGACAAACTGCCAGACCAAAGCGAATACGCTCGCAATCGGGAGCTTGCCAATCAACAGCAAGCGAGCCTGCTTGAAGCCAACTCTGACGGCCAGAAACTGCAGCGCCTCTACAACGAATGGAAGAAGCTGAAAGCGATTGCAGTTGCACAGGCAAAAATTGCTGGCTACACCTACGAAAGCGGCAACCTGTTTTCCCCAGGGGCGATCGAAGCAAGAAATCGCGTGCAGACTTACTTGAAAGCCCGCGCTGCGCTCACGAAGAGTGGCAAGTTGACGACTCTGAAGGAGGCAGACTTTCAGAAAAACAAAAAGGCTTATCTGGACGCCACAAACTGCGTAATCGATGGCAAAGCCCGGATGTGTGGTTATTTAAAGGAAGTTGCTAACGAGCGCAAAAAAGTCGAAAAAGACTTCGCTGCTTATATCGATGCGATTTTGAAAGTTGCCGACTACGGATTGGCCCTACCGGAGTTTGCGCTCATTCCTGAGACGGGTGACATCAGCGCAGGTGTCGAGAAGTTCAAAGCATATCTCGAGATGGAGCAGCAACAGATCAAGCTCACCGAGCAGATCCGCACGAAATATAAAGCCTGGATTGACGCCAGCGGCCAAAACGTCGCGCCCCCCACAGGAATCGTGGAAGCGGAGCAAGCAGAGTGGCAGCGCATCCAACAAGATCGCCTTAAACTCCGCGAAGACGCTGAAGCAGCGGTTGCTGCAGCCCTGCCATTACGACACCTCCTGTGGGAACCCGAGCAGTTTCAACCAAAACCGGAAGAGCGCTTGGTCAAAGCAGAATTTCCTTTGCGCGAAGTTGCACTTTTCAATAGTCCCAACAGTCCCGTTAAACACCTGAGTCTGCTCAATCTGGAGGGCATCACAAAGGTACTGAAAAAGGACGCGAGTGAAATCGGCGCCAAAGCAAGCAAGGATTTGAAGAAACTTCCGGGAAACAGCAACGGAAAAGCAACATCGGACACTGACGACAATCCTTTCCATGAGTGGCTGCGAGCGGAAGGTGCACTAGCCATCAAAGATCAGCAGAGTGACTGGTTTGATGAGAAAGGCTGGTTTGATGTAGAGCTGTTCCATTCTTACCTGAAGTCGAAAAACTACAAGGTCGAAACCTTTGAGGATGCAGGAGCCCGCAAGGACTGGGGACTTCGTCTTCGTCAGTTGCTCTTCAAAGAAGAAGTCAGAAGCTCGTTGCGCCTGTTCGACAATAGCCCCCAAGCGCAACTCGTGCGTTGCCTCACACCGCCGCAGTCATCAATCCACACTGGCGCTAAGATAAACGGCCCGACATTCAGTGTCGCGGATAACTTCAAAGCTTCCGCCAAGGCTGAAGCAAGCCTGGGCATTGACCTCGCACGTGGCGAAGTCGAACTGATGAAAATGGATCTTCCGGGCAGAGATCAGGCCAAAGACATCCTGATTCCTTACCTCGACTACGACAAAAATCGCAAAAACCTGAATCTCGGTCGGTTCTCCATCCACCTGGGCGCCAGAGCCTGGGGATACACAGGTGCCACTCTCCTCCTTTCCTCCAGCGTGCAGTTGGGACGTGCAAACGTACAAGGCGGCCTAAATCTTCCGGAAATCACCGACGCAAAACGTCCTGAAACGACAAATTCAACCGCTGGAACCGTGAGAAGCGAACCGGTGCTGGAAGGCAATGCCGCCAAAGTTCGAGTAGAGGACGGCGCCAAAGCTCAATTCAACCTTTTTGCTGGAGTGCAGGCAGGGATCCTACTGACCGGCGCTCTGAACTGGGCACCACCAAAAGACATAGCAGCCTTGCGCACCGCGCCAACGCCCGGAATGGGTAACAGCGTCAACAGCACCAAAGCCAGTCAATGGTCCAGTCTTGCCAGACTTACTGCTGGTTTTACTGCCGCATACGGGCTTGGCACGAATGCAGACATTGGCATTTCCTTGCACGAAGGCCGCTTCATTATGCGGTTCAAGGCATCTGTCATTGTCGGAGCGGGAGCCGGCGGCGAGTTCCAGTTCGAAGTCGGTTATGACGGGGTTACTGACCTGATTAACCTCCTACGCCGCGAGATTCACAAGAACCAGGATAAATCGCTGATTTTTGTTACGGATGAAGCATCGGATTATATCGACAAGCTCAATTTCCTTGGCGCTGCCGGTATGGAAGTGGCGATGTCTTATATGCAGGGCGTTGATATGGTGATGTCTTTGTATGAGGCGTTAACAGGAGGTGGTCGAGGCGGTACTGTCGCTCATACAATCATGACATATCGAAACCAAGCAGAGCTTGAAGAGTGGTTCATAGCAGCTACGCCAGGAGCGTTGGGTCCGATGCTAATGACACTTACCAGTGCAGCGGAAGCGTTCAAAATCCCACTAAAACTTTCCGACAGCAGCCTCGCTACTGAGTATAGTCATGACCAAGCTCACCTTCTTCAGCAAAAAGCAATTGAGCGCACTCTTGGTTGGATAATAAAGCGCGCCGAAAAAGACGGAACTATTTTAAAAGCACAAAGCCAATTTGAAGAAGCCTGCATGTGCATGAACAGGTTTGGGACAAAAGAGAAGAACCAAAACCAGAAATATTGCGAGAACCGCCTGCACATGGATAATTTCATGTCGGAAGCAGTTATGCGACTTCAAGATCGAACAAGTGACGACACCAGAGCTAGATACAAAGCGCATGTTAAAACTCTTGGCGAGCGACTAGACGGCTATTGCGCTCGGATTACACACTATGGAAGAACATATTTGCCAAGTGGAAAAGCAACCTATACCGGACCGGACGACAGTGTAAAATGATTAAAAACATGCAATACAAATCAATATCCCAAATCTTTTTTGTGCTCCTGGTGTTCGTATCTAATTCCGCTATGGCACTCACAAGCGCTCAGGCAACTGCTAAAGAAAAAGGAATTACGCTTTTTAATCAATATAAACCTGCTGAAACGGAACTTCGGATTGCTGCAGAAGCAGGTGACGCTGAATCACAATTCTACTTGGCTGAAGAGCTCCGACAAAGAAGCCAATACATTACGACTGAGGCAAAAAAATGGTTAGAGGCGGCAAGTGCACAAGGTGATCTTTACGCCATGCTTAGGCTCGCCCGCTCGGACGATGATCTCTGTACGACAATGAAAAACTGCCCTCCCGGGCAAAAAACTTCGGCAGAGTGGATGGATAAAGTAAAAGAGTTAGCAACATCTAGAGCTGAAAAGGGTGACGCTGAGTCCGCTTATATCATGTATTTGGCGACTGGCCAGTTGGACTGGTTAAAAAAATCCGCAGAGTCTGGTTTTGCTCAAGGTCAATGGCTGCTTGCCATTCGATATAAGGAAGGTAATGGATCCTTTTTGTTGCCTTGGAAACGATCGGAAGCTGTGGAGAGTTGGGCAAAGGCATCTGCTATGGGAGGTAATCCCAAGGGAATGATGGAGTACGCTGCCATTCTTTTCGAGAAGGGTGACGTGGAGAGTTTTCGATATTGGAATGAACAAGCCGCTTCAGTTGGCTTCGCTACTACAGTATATGGATATGGGTCAGACCTTGCCCATGAGCCCGATACTTATGGCTTCCCTTATGACATCATCAAAGGCTATGCCTTAATTTATTTATTGAAAGAGCTTGATGGCGGAGGCGGCATGGATGCGAACGTCAATGATAAGCTTCCTAAAATCGCTGCAAAAATGACGCAAAATCAAATAGCAGAAGCAAAAATATTTGCACAACAGTGGAAAGCTACTCACCCGCCGCTCTCCTTTTTCCCCGACAAACTTGGACGCTAATTCAAAGCACTTCCACGACCAGATTAGGGCTAGATACAAAAAAACATGTTGAGGAGCTTGGCGCGAGACTAGACGATTTTTTTCAACGATTTACGCACTATGGCCGGACATACCTTTCTGGCGGAAGAGCGACATATTACGGCCCAAAGAATAAATGACTAAAACACAATCATGACAACACAAGTCCAAATCCGGCACCGTTGCCAGCACCAAAAGCACAGACCAAGTGCTGACCGGGCGTGCCGCCAATGTCCAAATCGAAAGCGACTTTCAATGTTTTCGGAGGCTTGCAAGCCGCCATCGAACTCACCGGCGCACTGAACTGGGCACCACCTAAAGAGCTGGTCGCACTGCGCACCGCACCAACGATGGGTATCGGCAGCGATAAAGACGCGAAAAAAGCGAATCCATGGTTGACGCTTGCCAAGCTGAGTGGGTCTGTGGGGGTTGCGCTGGGCGCAGGATTCCAGGGAACGGCGCAGATTTCTGTGGATAAGGCCGCTTTATTCTCAATCTGAAGGCTGCGGTAGTGCTGGGCCCTGGTGCTAACGGCAGCTTTAAGTTTGAGATTGGTTATGAGGCGGTGGTTGATATCATCAACTTGTACCGTAAGGAACTTCACAAGACTAAAGGTCGTAAGGTCGAGTGGATGGATCCTGAAGCGAGTGAATATGCGTCAGCGCTTAATGCATTGGGTGCTGCCGGGTTGAACGTGGCGATGGCGTACATGATGCGTTGGGATGTTGGGATGTTGTGATGTTGTGATGTTGTGATGTTGTGATGTTGTGATGTTGTGATGTTGTGATGTTGTGATGAGCCTATATGAGGCGCTGACTCGTAGTGGCAAGGGTGGTCCAATTGCGGATGCGATTGTTGAGTACGGCAATCAGAGCGAGCTAGAGGACTGGTGTATTAATGCAATCCCTAGCGCATTGGGCCCGCTACTTAGAACATTAAGTAGCCCGCCTGAGGCGCTCTCTGTAAATAGCGAAGGTTCAAAACGAACATATCCACAATCGGAAGCTCATGCACTTCAACAGAAAGCAATCGAGCGAGTTTTAGGTTGGATTGTTAAAAACGCACAGAAGAACAACACTATTGACAAAGCACAAAGCCAGTTTGAGATGGCGTGTATGTCGATGAATGAATTCGGCGTAAGAGCTGCTAACTCAGAGCAAGATTACTGCAAGAATCGATTTGCGCTAGATAGCTTCATGGCAGAAGGCGTTCAAAACCTACTAGACAAACAAAGCAACAGTGCCAGAGAGCGTTACAAAAATCACGTAAAGCTGCTTGGCGCGAATCTTTCAGAGTATTGCCAGAAAAATTTCGTTCCTCGTCCAAACTACTCTAGTAGTGGAGCGTCACCCTTTTTAAGAAATTTCTAATGAGCACAGAAAATATGAGTATTTATAAGGCGCTTCGCTCGCTAATCATCTGGTCTGTTATTTTCTCTCAGAGCGTAAGTACTGCAGCATTTGCTTCCACGCCAGACAGTCAGAATAACCGCAACAAAATTAGCGGAATCATCTTATACAACCAATTAAAAATCGACGCTGCCATTCCACAATTAGAAAAAGACGCAAAGGCCGGCGATATAGATTCCCAATATTACTTAGGAGAGGCTCTTCGAAAGCGGAATCGCTACATGACGAGCGAAGCACAGCAATGGTATGAAAAAGCTGCGAATAATGGATCTATATTTGCGATGATTCAATTAGGTCGCCAAAACAATGATCTTTGCAAAAAAATGAACAACTGCCCCCCTAGCGAAAAATCAAGCGCCGAATGGTTGAGCCAGGCAAAAGATCAAGCTATGAAGGGAGCAAGCAAAGGCGATCCTGAGTCTTTGTATTTGATGTATGAAATAACTTTCGATCGTACCTGGTTAGAAAAATCGGCTAGCTCAGGCTACGCGCTCGCACAGTATTGGATGGCCGTCGGTGATCGGCAAGGTGAGGGATTTTTCCTTCTTCCCGGGAAGCGGGAAGCATCAGTAAGCCGGTGGTTGAAAGCGGCTTCTGAGGGAGGGAATCCAAAAGCAATGATGGATTACATTGAGATCCTTTATAAAAACAACGATCTCGAGGGCGTCCGTCATTGGCTTCAAGTAGCGGCTGAAACAGGGGATCAAAAAGCAATCAGCAGCTATGGCTCTTACCTTGCTCATGCGCCTGATCAGGTTGGTTACCCTTTGGATTTGGTTAAGGGCTATGCACTGATTAGCCTGCTCAAAGAGCTGGATGGGGGTGGTGCCATTCAGGATTTCGTTCAGGATACTCTTGAAGAGATTGGGGCAAAGATGACTTCCGAACAGATTGAAAGCTCAAAAGCAGTCGCTAAAAAATGGAAAGACAGTCACCCGCCCCTCTCCTTTTTCCCCGAAAAACTGGGACGTTAAAAACAATTATTTCTGCGAAAGAAATGCCGTAAATAACGGAAAGAGTGAGTTGTATGAACTCTACTTCAACCTCACTCATTCCCTTCTTGCTACAACATCAAACCGGCGCCTTCCAATCCAGCATCTGCTGCTGTGCCACCTGCAGCAAATCATTGCCGTCCTGCGCCAGCAGGTACAGCGCATGGGTAATGTGTGGAATGTCCTGAACATCGCCATGCCGGAAGCACATGCAGTGCAGGGTTTCGAGCAAGTCGCTGCAGGCGCGGATGCGCTGGACGGCGGACTCGAGGATGTCTTGGGGGTTGGCTAGGGTGTCGATGACCATTGGCGCGCTGTCGGTGACGCCGCTGTTGAGCGGGTGATAGCGGCTAGGGAGCGGATTTGGTGTAAGCATATTGATTACTCGATTGTTTCGAAAGTAACCCGCCAGCACCGTGACCAAACGATGGGAGGCGGACCGTGTACAGGCTTGGTCAACCGAGAACAATCAACTCAGCTCGCCCGAAGGCGTCCTGCACACGGCCACCACAGCAATGCACTACACGGTCAAAGAACTCCGCGGTGCAAATGATGGCACATATGCAATCGATTATTCTCAGGTGACCAAACCCGAATCGCTGATTTTGCAGCGACGCCAAACCATAACCGCCCCGCTCCCGCCGCCGAAAGCAGACAAGGCATCACCCCTTGTAGGAATCGGCACCGCATCCCCGAGAAATCATCCCTGTGCCAGACAGCCGGCGTTCAGCCCGGTTAACCATCGCTTAACGCCGCAGTCCAAGACTGTACTGAACCGCACACCTCAGCTCCTGGCTGACGCCGAGTGCGGCAGGTTCGGCCGTATGGCGCCGAACGCTCATTCCGTCGTACGGGAGTCCGATTCATGAACATTCGCACGCTATTGCTCACCTCCGCCCTAGCCTGCTGCGCATTCGCCGGGCTGGCTCAGGCCAATGACACCAACGCTGCTACCCAGCCCGTTCCTTACCAGTACGGCATGCCGTTGCATGTGAACAAAGTGATCTCGCTGACCGAGCCACAGACTCAGCAGTGCAAGGTCATCACCGCTGACATGAAGTACATCGACAATGCAGGCAAGCCGGCGGAAATCACCTACCGGAAAATGTCTGACGCCTGCAGCTTCCAGAACTGACAGAAGGCTCTGATTTGCGGCTTTGCGGTAGGCGGTGAGGGGCTCGCGGGTTATGCTCGGGGTCACTTCTCACTGCCGCAAGGACTCGCCATGCAGTTGTCGTTTCGCACGCTGTCGATCATCACATCTTTGTTGTGTTTCGTGCTGGCGCTGGCTTGGGGCTTTTTCCCGCAGGTGTTTCTGGCGATCTGGAGCATTGAGTATTCGAGCGCTGCCGGTTTTGTAGCGCGACGCAGTGCGGTGCTGTTTGCAGCGTTGGGGGTGATGTTTTATCTGGTGCGCAGCGCGCCGCCGTCGCTGGGGCGCAATGCCCTGAGTAACGGGTTTATCGTCGGTTGTTTTGGTCTGGCGGTACTGGGTTTTGGCGAATGGCTGAACGGCCACGCCGGCCCCGGGATTCTGCTCGCGGTGCTGGTCGAGTTCGCGCTGGGCCTAGGCTTTGTGCAGGCCCGGCGCGTGACGGTCGAACTGGGTGAAACGGTGAGTTAAAGCGCTCTGGAGCGAGGACTGTAATGCTGTGGTGTGGTTTGTTGCGCCAGATCCGAGCGCAGGCCGGCAATCAGATCGTTGATCTCGCGACAGCCATTGAGATGGCTCGCGTCGATACCGCTGACGTGCAGATCAACCTGGTCAGTCTGGTGGTCGCCGAAGACCTTGACGGTCATCGACAGGTCTGGCGACAGCGTGCACTGGCAGCGTTTAGGCAGAAAACTGCTTTCAATGATATTGCGTAGTTCCAAGGCAGACAGAAACATGGTGAACCTCTCCTTATTGATGAAACTGCCAATCAACTCTTCACGTTGACCGCTTTTGCTGCCCCTGCACGGGTGTGTCCCCGCTGATTCCCTGGTGCGGCAAACGGTTGTACTGCGAAATGCCCATTGGAGTGTAGGCGCCCGAAGCCGGTGCGCTGCACCAAAGCGACGCATAAAACGTGCCTTTCATCGGGTCATTTCGACCCTCATGAAATCAAGCACTTGGCGCGGTGGCCAGCAGTTGGCCAGTTGCAAAATGCAAGATCGACCCTCCTGAGCACTGCAATTTGCAAGTCGACACCGGTTTGCATTCATCGCTGATGACAGTGAGAATGCCCGACATCCACCCTACACCCGCCAGGAGGCTTTCATGGGTTCTTTACGCGCTCGCGCGACAATCGGTCTGCTCGTTGCCGGCCTGTCCACCCTCGCCCACGCGGCCAAACTCGAAGACGTTGCGCCGTATCCCAAGGCGGAAAACGGCTTCACCCGCCAAGTCATCTACCTGCCCAAACAGGATCAGGAAGAGAACTTTCAGGTTGAAGTGCTCGCCGGCAAAACCCTGGAAGTCGACTGCAATCGCCAGCGCCTGGGCGGCGCTCTGGACGAGAAAAACCTCGAAGGCTGGGGCTATCCGTTCTACCGCCTGGAAAAAGTCATTGGCCCGATGAGCACGCTGATGGCCTGCCCACCCGGCACCGCGAAGAAACGCGCCTTTGTCCCGGTTGTCGGTGACGGCTTCATGCTGCGCTACAACAGCAAGCTGCCACTGGTGATCTACGCCCCGAAAGATGTCGAGGTGCGCTATCGCATCTGGTCGGCTTCGGACAAGGTCGGCACTGCTATTGCGGAATGACCTGAACAGGGAGCGCCAAACGTGATTACCTGCCATGTGCGATACGTGATCGATCCGTACCAACTGACCGAATTCGAGGCCTACGCCAAGGCCTGGCTGGGCATCGTCGAGCGCTTGGGCGGCACGCATCACGGCTATTTCCTGCCCTCCGAGGGCGCGAGCAACATCGCTTATTGCCTGTTCAGCTTTCCTTCGCTGGCCGATTACGAAAGCTACCGGCACATCGCGCTGACCGACCCGGAAAGCACGGCGCTGGTGGAATCACTGGTGCAGAAGAAATTCATCGTCAGCTACGAGCGCAGTTTCCTGCGCCCACTGCTGCCCTGAGTGTTATCACGCCGGGACGCCGCACACCGCGGCGCGCTCGGCGACATGGCGCAGGCTGTCGAAGTTGATATTCGCGCCGGAGTCGATCGCGACGAAGGTCTGCCCGCGAACACCGCTGCGCGCCACGTATTGCTTGATGCCGGCCACCGCCAATGCCCCGGAAGGCTCGGTGATCGAGCGGGTATCGTCGTAGATATTCTTGATCGCCGCGCACAACTCGTCATTGCTGACGGTGACCACCTCGTCCACGCAGAACCGGCACACCTCAAAACCATAAGCGCCGATCTGCGCCACCGCCACGCCATCGGCGAACGTTCCGACACTGGGCAACACAACGCGCGCATCCGCCTGCAGCGCCGCCTTCAGGCAGGCCGAATGCTCCGATTCGACACCGATGATCCGTACCTCCGGTCGCAGGTATTTGACGTACGCCGCGATGCCGGCGATCAGCCCGCCCCCACCGACCGGAACGAAGATCGCATCCAGCGAGCCCTGATGCTGACGGAGGATTTCCATGGCCACCGTACCTTGGCCGGCGATCACATCCGGGTCGTCGAATGGAGAGACAAAGGTGCGCCCGGTTTGCTCGGCCAGTTGCAGCGCATGGGCCAGGGCAAACGGAAAACTCTCGCCGTGCAGCAGCGCCTCGGCGCCCCGACTTCGCACCCCAAACACCTTGAGTTCGGGCGTGGTCGAGGGCATGACGATGGTCGCCGCGATCCCCAGCTCCCGCGCTGCCAGCGCCACGCCTTGGGCATGATTGCCCGCCGAAGCGGTGATCACCCCGCGTGCTTTCTGCGCATCGCTCAATTGCACCAGCTTGTTGTAGGCGCCACGGATCTTGAAGGAGAACGTCGGTTGCAGGTCTTCGCGCTTGAGCAGGACCCGGTTGCCCAGCGCCTCGGACAGCGCCGGCGCAGCTTGCAACGGCGTGCGCACAGCAATGTCGTAGACCGGCGCGGCGAGGATCCTTTTCACGTACTGCTCAAGCAGGGTTTGTTGGTCGGGGCTGTGCGGCATGGTCGTCTCCTGACGTTTTGATCAGAACCCCGGAGACAGAAAATAAAAACCCGCCTCTAGGGCGGGTTGGGTGCTGCAGTCGTGAGCTAGCCCGCCAAATGAGGAATGGCGGTAATAATGCTTGGCTGGCAGCGCAATACGGTGGAAGTCATAGGCCTGAAATTAGCCCGGCGGCGGCCGGCGAGTCAATGGCTTATTTGCGGACGCCAAGGTAGGCTGGCGATTCTGCTCATCACCCCAAGGAAGGAATACATGATGCCTGTCGCCCTGCCCCTCACGGCGTTGATTGCGTTTACTGGCTACACCGTGTCGGTGATGCTCCAGGCCGAACAGTCGTTGATCGACTTCGGTATCAGCCTGATGTCGCGTCCGGACACAGCGCAGGTGGTGATTGATCTGTATCTGCTGGCGACGCTGGCCGGGGTATGGATGGTCAAGGACGCCCGCTCGCGAGGGATGTCGGTCTGGTCGGTGGTGCCGTATCTGTTGCTGACGGCGGTGTTTGTGTCGATTGGGCCGTTGTTGTATCTGGTGGTGCGTGGGGTTCGGGAGCGCAGGAACGTGACTGTGGCAGATCCGGCGAGCTGATCCTGAGCCTCCGGTGCTGCTGAAATTGCTTTCGCGAGCAAGCCCGCTCCCACAAGGGATTTGTGTCAGGCACAGATCCCGTGCCAGCCCGCGATCCACTGTGGGGGCTGGCTTGCCAGCGAAGGCGTCGGCAAGCCACCACAGATCACTTGGCCAACCGCCGCAACCCAAACAACATCCCCCCCGCCCCCAACAACATCACCAGCAGAAACACCGGGTATGAAATCCACCACGGCGTGCCCGCCGTCATCATGCTGAATTCCGACATCCCGCCAATGCTCGCAATCAGGTTCAACGGCAGAAACACCACGTTGATCAACGTCAACTTGCGCAGCAGGTTGTTCATGCTGTTGTTCATCAGATTGCCGCGCGCATCGATCAGCCCCGAGAACACCGTGGAGTAGATCTCCGCCTGCTTGTAGCACTGGTTATTCTCGATGATCAGGTCGTCGATCAGCCCGATCGCCTCGCTGCCGAAATGCTGTTTTTCCGCATGATTGCGCAGCCGCGTCAGCACCGCGCCGTTGCTGTGCAGGGCATTGATGTAATAGATCAGGCTTTCGCTGAGATTAAACATCTGCACTAGATGCTGGTTCTGCATCGAGGCGTTGAATTTCTGTTGCAGCTCGCGGGCAACCAGTTTGATCACCTTCAGATGGCCGAGGTAGTGATGGATGTTGTTGAACAGCAAATCGAGCAACACATCCAGCGGCGCGTTGAGCGGCTGGCGCGTGCCGATGCCGTGCAACGGCGTGTCGTCGGTGGCGATCACCAGCAGTTGCCCGGGAGCGAACAGCAGGCCGCAGGACGACACCTCAAACGCCAGGCTGCCACCGCCGGAATAGTTTTCCGGACGTTTCCAGATCAGGAATAAATGATCAGGGTGAAACTCGATTCGCGACACCTCGTCCGGGTCCAGCGCCGAGGCCAACGCGTGTTCGTCGACCTTGTAGTGGCTGTGCAGCAAATCGCGTTCGGCCGCATCGGGATTGCTGAACAGCATCACCTCGGCATCCAGCCGCTCGACCCGCTGCAACGCGCCATGACTCAATGCGAAACTGCTGATCATCGGCGCGTCACCAGGCCTGGCCGCGACGCTTGAGCTCCAGCCGTCGCACGAACTCCTCCAGCACCAGTGAATACAGATCGTCCTGCAAGTAGGCGTCTTCGATACCGGCATCGAGGTTGGGGTTGTCGTTGACCTCGATTACTACCACTTTGTCGCCGGCCTGTTTCAGGTCCACGCCGTAGAGGCCATCGCCGATCAGGTTGGCGGTCTTGACCGCCAGTTCCACCACCGCTCGCGGCGCCTCGTGCACGGCCAGGGTGCGACACTCGCCGTTGATGTCCTGGCCCTTGGCTTTGTGGTTGTAGATTTGCCAGTGTCCCTTGGACATGAAGTATTGGCAGGCGAAGATCGGTTTGCGGTTGAGCACGCCGATGCGCCAGTCGTACTCGGTGTAGAAAAACTCCTGAGCCAGCAGCAACACCGAGTGCTCGAACAGTTCGGCGGTGGCTTCGAGCAATGCCTGCTGGCTTTCGACCTTGATCACTCCGCGAGAAAAACAGCCATCGGGGATCTTCAGCACCAGCGGAAAACCGAGGCGTTCGCCGACCCGCTCGAAGTCTTCCGGTCGTTCCTTGTAGAGAATTTCGGTGGCGGGCATGCCCAGTTGGTGGCTGTTGAGCAGGTCGGTCAGATACACCTTGTTGGTGCAGCGCAGGATCGACGTCGGATCATCCATGACCACCAGCCCTTCGCTTTCGGCTTTTTTTGCAAAGCGATAGGTGTGGTTGTCGACGCTGGTGGTCTCGCGGATCAGCAAGCCGTCGTACTCGGCGATCCGCGCATAATCCCTGCGCTCGATCAGTTCGACGTCGATGCCCATGCGTTTGCCGACCCGCACGAAGTTTTCCAGCGCCTTGGCGTTGGATGGCGGCAAGGCTTCCTGCGGATCGTGCAGGATCGCGAGGTCGTAACGCGCCACTTGTGGCGAGCGTGGCGCCCGCCAGACTTTACGGCTGAAGCCGTCCAGCGCATTGGCGAACTGGTCTTCCTGATCGTCACGCAACTTGTGCAGCGCGCCGGACTTTATGCCTACGATGTGCCAACCGTTAGTTCGCCGAAACTCAACTAACAGGATTGGACAAGGAAACACTTCAAACAACTGTCGAGCCAGATCCTGCAGCGGCTCGATATGAGTCTTGCCGAAGTAAAGTGTCAGAGTAAAACCTTCGGTATCGCTGTAGAGATGATGACTGAGGGCCTTTTCCAGGGTTTTATCGAGATCGTCCAGTGCCAGACCGTAAAGCGATTTTTTTGTCAGCTCGCTGATGGTGCGCACCGATGGAATCACTTTGTGGCCGCGGGCTTCAGCCAGCAGCGAGCAGTAGTAACCGTGCCCGAGGTATTTGTAGCTGCGGCACAGGTTGATCACCTGCACGCGCTTGCCCGGCTCGCTATCACGGGTTTGCTCGAGGTATTCCTGAGCCGTGACGATGTCCTCACTGGGAAAGTACGAGGCCCAGTCTTCCTTGCGTTCGACGATAATCAACACTTGACTGGAAGTTCTGATGGCTGGATTTAAAAAAGTTGCCGCCGGCAAACTTTGCTCGGATACTTCGCGCCAATGACCCTGTACCGCTGACATAGAGATTGATCCGTTGGAGAACAAGACCATTTCTATTAAGCACGAAGTTTTTCGAAAGTCCCGTTTCGTTACGCAACTTTTACGGTGGTCATATGAATGCTGTTTTTCGTTTGGCGGTAGTTGAAGATCTGCCAGCGCTGCTGGCCCTGGAAATGCAATGTTTCACCACCGACCGGCTCACCAGCCGCAGCTTTCAATGGATGATCACTCGCGCCCACGCGCAATTGCTGGTGGCCGAGCTTGACGGTCGATTGCTCGGCTACGCACTGGTGCTGTTTCATCGCGGCACCTCGCTGGCGCGCCTGTACTCGATCGCCATTGCTGGCGAGGCTCGCGGCAGCGGTTTGGGCAAACAGTTGCTACAACGTATCGAGGCCTGCGCCGTCGAGCATGACTGCGCATACCTGCGCCTTGAAGTGCGTATCGACAACCCCACCGCCATCGCGCTTTACGAGCGCAACGGCTACCGACGCTTTGCGTTGATTCACGATTACTACGAAGACCACGCCGATGCGTTGCGTCTGGAAAAGCGCATTGTTCAGCACCGTGACTCGCGCAACATCAAGGTGCCCTATTACCCGCAAACCACTGAATTTACCTGTGGCCCGGCTTGCCTGCTGATGGCCATGGGCGCGCTGCAACCTGAGCGCTTGCTGGAGCGGCGTGAGGAATTGCAGATCTGGCGTGAAGCGACCACGGTGTTCATGACCTCCGGCCATGGTGGCTGCAGCCCCCAGGGCTTGGCACTGGCGGCCTGGCGACGGGGTTTTAAGGTGCGTTTGCAGCTGAGTATGGCCGGACCATTGTTCCTCGATGGCGTGCGCGATGAGCATAAAAAAGACGTCATGCGCCTGGTGCACGAGGAGTTCACTGCGCAAATGCACGAAACCGACATCGATCGGCAGATTGGCACCCACCTGGATTTGCCGAAGTTGTTACAGGCTGGCGGACAGCCTCTGGTGCTGATCAGCAGCTATCGCCTGACCCGTTCCAAGTCACCGCACTGGGTGGTGGTCACCGATTGCGATGAAGACTTTGTGTATCTGCACGATCCGGATGTCGATCACAGCCAGCATCGTCAGCCGATGGACTGCCAGCATGTGCCGGTCAGCCATGGCGAGTTTGAGAAGATGAGCCGGTTTGGGCGTGGGAAATTGCGCGCGGCGGTGGTTTTGTATGCCCGGAATGAAATCTCTGGCTGACCCGTTGTAGTGATGGGATTTAGCGAAACGTCGCACCGCCCCGATGGCGCGAAGCGGGCCCTCCTGAATTTTTAAGGGCCTGCTGCACAGGCCATCGGGGATAAATCCCCTCACTACAGTTGAAACTCAGTGTCTGAAGTGAAGTTATTTCAGACCGATTTTGTACAACGAACCATCCTGCTCATCCGTCAGCACATACAGATACCCGTCCGGCCCCTGCCGTACATCGCGAATTCGTTGTTTCAAGTCGCCCAGCAAACGCTCCTCGTGCACCACCTTGTCCCCGTCAAACTGCAAACGAATGAGCTCCTGACTAACCAGCGCGCCGATAAACAGGTTCTGCTGCCAAGGCTTGAAGCGGTCAGCGTCATAGAACGCCATTCCGCTGACACCGGGTGATTTTTCCCAGACATGGTGTGGGTCAACCGCGCCCTCGACGCTCTTGCCCTTGGCTTCCGGGATCGGTTGCAGCGAGTAGTTGATGCCGTGGGTCGCCAGCGGCCAACCGTAGTTCTTGCCGCGCTCAATGATGTTCACCTCATCGCCGCCACGGGGGCCGTGTTCGTTTTCCCAGATAGTTCCATTCCACGGATTGAGCGCCGCGCCCTGCGGATTGCGCTGGCCGTACGACCAGATTTCCGGACGCACGCCGGACTGGCCCACGAACGGGTTGTCATCCGGCACCTTGCCGTCGGGGAAGATCCGCACGACCTTGCCCTGCAGCTTGTCGAGATCCTGCGCGGTCGGTCGGTCGTTGTTTTCGCCCAGGGTGATGAACAGATAACCGTCGCGGTCGAACACCAGTCGTGAGCCGAAGTGGTTGCCGGTCGAGAGTTTCGGCTCCTGACGGAAGATCACCTTGAAATCGCTGATCGTCTTCAGGTCATCCGACAGCCGCCCACGCCCCACCGCCGTACCGGCCTTGTCCCCGGCACCACCGCCCTCGGCGTAGGACAGATAGACCAGACGATCCTGTTTGAAGTCCGGCGACAGCACCACGTCGAGCAAACCGCCCTGGCCCTTGGCCCAGACCTTCGGCACGCCACTGATGGGCTCGGAACGCTTGCCGTCGGCTGTAATCAGCCGCAGGGCTCCCGGGCGCTCGGTCACCAGCATGCCCTGACGATCCGGCAGAAACGCCAGCGCCCAAGGGTGCTGGAGGCCTTGAGTAATCGTGGTGACTTCAAGGGTGCCCTGCTCGCTTTGCAACTCTTGTGGAGCAGCGGCGAAAGCTGGAGCGCTGATCAGCGCGCCGGCGCACAGCGTGGCTAGAAGGGTTTTACGCAACATGCACGATTCCTTTTGTTCATTTCAAAGGCTGACAGGGACGCAGTCCCGCCGTTCAACGGTTGCTGTCTCCATCGCGTGGCGGTGGGTTGGGGATGAATTTGGGCGGCGTACTCGGCACCGAGCGTTGCTGCTGACCATTGCCAATCCCGCCGTTACCAACGGTGGGCGTACTGGGCGCCGGCACGGTATTCGGCCCGCGAATCGCCGGCGCGCTGGGCTGCGTGCCCTGCATGCTGTTGGGATTGGCCCGGCGGATCGGGCTGTTGTAGGGATTGTTGTTGGTACCGGTTGGGCTTTGCGCCAGCACCAGCGGCGCGGACGGTGCCGCGACGCCGGCATGCGCCAGACCTGCCCCAAGGAGCAGAGCGATAATGCCTGGCAGTAGTCGTTTCATGGGGTGGCCTCTCGATGCACAGGTGATAGAGCCTTCGAGTCCACGCTACGCCCCGGGTTCGGATTTGTTAACCCGTAGCCCTTAAACAAGATGTAACACGGCTTGACCGGCAACGCCGCGCGCCACGCAAATGCCGGAAACTTTCGCACTGCGCCACAGGTCACCTGATCATCACTTGGAGAACTCACCATGGCTCGGGCAATCTGGAAAGGCGCGATCAGTTTCGGACTGGTACACATCCCTGTCGCGCTGGTGTCGGCAACCTCTTCGCACGGCGTGGACTTTGACTGGCTCGACAGCCGCAGCATGGATCCGGTGGGTTATAAACGGGTAAACAAGGTCACCGGCAAGGAAGTCACCAAGGAGCACATCGTCAAAGGTGTGGCCTATGAAAAAGGTCGCTACGTAGTGCTCAGCGAGGAAGAGATCCGCTCGGCGCACCCGGTGTCGACTCAGACCATCGACATTTTCTCCTTCGTCGATGCCGAGCAGATCCCGCTGCAGAACATCGATACGCCTTATTACCTGGCCCCGGACAAACGCGGCGGCAAGGTCTACGCCTTGCTGCGTGAAACATTGAGCAAAACCAACAAGGTCGCCCTCGCCCGCGTCGTCCTGCACACTCGGCAATATCTGGCGGCACTGATGCCACTGGAATCAGCATTGGTGCTGGTCAAACTGCGCTGGCCGCAGGAAGTCCGCGGCCTTGATGAGCTGGAGCTGGGCAGCGAAGTGACCAAACCGCAACTGGCCAAGGGCGAGTTGGACATGGCTAAACGTCTGGTGCAGGACATGAGCGGGGACTGGAGCCCGGAGGACTACAAGGATGAGTTTGAAGACAAGATCATGGCCCTGGTCGAGAAAAAGGCCCACGAAGGCAAGATCGAGGATGTCGAGACCGTGGGTGGCGAGGAGGAGCGCAAGTCTGCGGATGTTATCGACTTGACCGAGTTGCTTAAACGCAGCCTGGGCGGTAAAGCGCCGGCCAAAGCGAAGGCAAAAGAAAAGCCTGCCAGTAAGGCAGCCCCGGCGAGAAAGACCAAAAAGGCCTCGGGGGAGTAATCAGATGCGGTTCCTGTCAGGAAGCTGACAGGTTGGCTTTGAGAGACTCATCGCTCCCACAGTTGAAATGCGATCGTTCCTGAACTCACATTCCACTGTAGGAGCTGGCCTGCTGGCGATGACATAAACAGGCGCGGTACAGCAATCAGATCAAAATGAAGATCGCCAGCAAACCGCCAAATATCGCCCACTTTTCCATGTAGTAACGCGCACGATTACGCTTTTTCAGCTCTTTACCGCGCAGGCGAACCTTGTAGATTTTGGTAAACAGGCGGTTGATCCCGCCAGTGCGGTCACCAGCGTCATTCGGCGCACCGGCCGCGGACATCACGGTACGGCTGAACCAGCTGTTGAACGCCGCCGCCCAGCGATATTTCATCGGGCGCTCGATGTCGCAGAACAGGATGATGCGGTTCTTGTCGGTGGTGTTTTCGGCGTAGTGGATGTAAGTCTCATCAAACATCACCGCTTCACCATCGCGCCAGTGGTAGCTCTCGCCGTCGACATTGATGTAGCAACCGGCGTCGTTCGGCGTGTCGAGACCCAGGTGGTAGCGGTACGAACCGGCATACGGGTCACGGTGGCGAACCAGTTTCGACCCCGGTGGCAGCTCGGCGAACATTGCGGCCTTGATCGAACCAATGCTCTGCACCAGCTCAGTGGTGCGCGGGCACAGCTTCATCGCCGACGGATGGCTCTCGCCGTACCATTTCAAGTAGAAACGCTTCCATCCACTTTTGAAGAACGAATTGAAACCGACGTCATCGTACTGATTCGAGCGCTTGATCTCACCGGCACGCAGCAGATCCTGCCCTTCCTGGCGAATTTCTTCCCAATGCGCCTGCAACGGGCTCAGGTCCGGAAACTCGGACGGATCGAGATACGGTTTGTTCGGCTTCTTCGAAAACAGGTAAAGGAAGCAGTTGATCGGGGCCAGAAACGTCGAGTGATCGCTCAATTGACGGCCCAGTTTGTGACGCACACGGCCACGAAGGTGAACGTATGCAATCGAAATGACATAAATAGCGGCAATGATGAGTTTCACGGAAATCGTCACACGTCAAAAGTGAACAAACTGCGCGCCTGCCGGCCGGAGGCCCAGGGTCTATGCAGTGGCATGAATACAGATACTATCCCGGTGGCACTTCCTTGAGCCCATGCCGTTAGCGGCTATTGGGTAATCGGATGGCATTTTAGCCATACTTTGTAACCAATGGTGAACCTGATCTGTTAAAAACTGTCCGCAGAATCTGCCAAACGGCAGGCGCGACAATACGCTCGTGCAGGTGCAGGAGTGCTGACGCAGAACAAAAACAAAGGTTGGAATACGCTTCGACCGAGGTCGCTATGCCGTGCCCACGGACGATATTGTGGTCGAGTCCGATAGGTTGACCATGGACGCCATGCTGCCTAAGGGCCCCGCCGTCATGATCCGTTACCTGACCTTCGGCGCGGCCTTTGCTGGAGATGCTGCCTTAGAACCGGCAACCGATTAATCGAAAGCGCCATTCAGCACTTCGTAAATAAGCCCGCTCGCAATCGCCACCAGGATCAAATCGGTGCCCGCCTGCTGCCACTCATATCCGTCGTAATGAGGCAGGCGCCCCGCCAGTCTCCCATCCAGTTTTTTGGCGATACCCGGCGGCAACGGCTTGCCGCGCGCCAGATTCTTCTGAATGCCGGGAGGCAGTGCCGGACCGGGGCTCCAGTAGTCTCTGTAGCCGTTGAGCACGCCCAGCACACCGCTTCGATCGATCACCGGTGCATAGTCCCGGTTGCCCGAGTTGGATCCTTTGTTTTTGCCACCCTGATTGCCGTGACCCTGACTGTTCTGGGAGCCGCCCTTGCCGTTCCCTTTGCCATTACCATTACCATTTCCCGGATCGGCCAGTGCGGTTACTGAACTCACCGCCAAGGCCAGACAAGCAACAGACGCAACAAGTAAGCGTTTTTTAAACATGACCGTCCTCTCATCGGAATTCCTTGATGAAATGTAGACGATATCGGGAGTTTTAGTCCCTCCCATGATTGTTGGAAGTCCGCATCGACACTCATGAATTCGATAAACCGCTACGTGAACGCGCATTTTGCGTTCCCCGATGCAGGCAGCCTGCCGGTTCGTCAGCGTCCGCCATACAACTGCCGCATGACTTATGCGACAATGCGCGCAATGTCTGGCATGAATCCCGCCTTTATTGCCCAACAGCTTGGACACCGCGTCCAGATGCTGCTCTCGCCCCACGCCTGCCGGCTTACCGCCAGCACTGATCGGGTCGGGAAGAAAACGCTCCAAAATGCCCCAGAAATGGCCCAAGCGCCAAATGTGCGGCTCGCAACCCATTGATAGGTAAAGCAATTGATCTCCACAGCTAACATCACGATGCAGTTCGGCGCCAAGCCGCTCTTCGAAAACGTTTCGGTCAAATTCGGCGCGGGTAACCGCTACGGCCTGATCGGCGCCAACGGTTGCGGCAAGTCGACCTTCATGAAAATCCTCGGCGGCGACCTCGATCCATCCGGCGGTCAGGTCATGCTTGAGCCGAACGTGCGTCTGGGTAAATTGCGCCAGGACCAGTTCGCCTACGAAGAATTCACCGTGATCGATACTGTGATCATGGGTCACGAAGAGCTGTGGAAGGTCAAGGCCGAGCGCGATCGCATCTACTCGCTGGCGGAAATGAGCGAAGAAGACGGCATGGCCGTGGCCGAGCTGGAAACCGAGTTCGCCGAGATGGACGGCTACACCGCAGAATCCCGCGCCGGTGAACTGCTGCTGGGTCTGGGTATTCCGCTGGAACAGCATTTCGGCCCGATGAGCGAAGTCTCGCCAGGCTGGAAACTGCGCGTATTGCTGGCGCAGGCGCTGTTCTCCGATCCGGAAGTGCTGTTGCTCGACGAACCGACCAACCACCTGGACATCAACACCATTCGCTGGCTGGAAAACGTTCTGACCCAGCGTAACAGCCTGATGATCATCATCTCTCACGACCGTCACTTCCTGAACAGCGTGTGCACGCACATGGCTGACCTGGATTACGGCGAGCTGCGCCTGTTCCCGGGCAACTACGACGAGTACATGACCGTGGCGACCCAGTCCCGCGAACAACTGCTGTCGGACAACGCCAAGAAGAAAGCGCAGATTTCCGAGCTGCAATCGTTCGTCAGCCGCTTCTCGGCCAACGCCTCGAAAGCCAAACAGGCCACTTCCCGCGCCAAGGCGATCGACAAGATCCAGCTGGCCGAGGTCAAGCCGTCCAGCCGCGTCAGCCCGTTCATCCGCTTCGAGCAGAACAAAAAGCTGCACCGTCAGGCGGTCATGGTCGAAAAAATGGCCAAAGGCTTCGACGGCAAGCCACTGTTCAAAGACTTCAGCTTCCAGGTTGAAGCGGGCGAGCGCGTAGCGATCATCGGCCCGAACGGTATCGGCAAAACCACCCTGCTGCGTACCCTGGTCAACGAACTGACCCCGGATGCCGGTAGCGTCAAGTGGACCGACGCCGCGGAACTGGGCTACTACGCTCAGGACCATGCGCACGACTTCGAAGACGACGTGACGCTGTTCGACTGGATGGGTCAGTGGACTCAGGGCGAGCAGATGATTCGCGGCACTCTGGGCCGCATGCTGTTCTCCAACGACGAGATCCTCAAGTCGGTCAAAGTGATTTCCGGTGGTGAGCAAGGTCGCATGCTGTTCGGCAAGCTGATCCTGCAAAAGCCGAACGTGCTGATCATGGACGAACCGACCAACCACCTGGACATGGAATCGATCGAGGCGCTGAACCTGGCGCTGGAAAACTACCCGGGCACGCTGATCTTCGTCAGCCACGACCGTGAGTTCGTATCGTCCCTGGCTACGCGCATCATCGAGCTGAGCGCCAACGGCGTGACTGACTTCAGCGGCACTTACGATGACTACCTGCGTAGTCAGGGTGTGGTGTTCTAAGAGCAGCTTCGAGTATTGAGCTGCTAGCTGCAAGATAAAAGCCCCGTCCTTGTGACGGGGCTTTTTGCATTTCAAGGGATAGTGATTTTGTGCTGCTCGCGAAGAGGCCCTCGAAAACACCACCGCCTCCAGGAAAAATAGTTAGCCTGCTTCCTTTTATTCCAGCGCCCAGCCATGATGCCCACTCTCCCACCGCCGCCCGCGAACGAGTCCACATGTCTGCGCAGCAACCGCCTCCGCAAAGCTCCCTGGCGATCACCCTGCAGATCGTCTCCATCGTGTTTTACACCTTTGTCGCCTTCCTGTGCATCGGCCTGCCGATCGCGGTACTGCCCGGTTATGTGCATGAGCAGCTGGGTTTCAGCGCCATTATTGCGGGGCTGGTCATCGGCTCGCAGTATCTGGCCACCCTGCTCAGTCGGCCGATGGCCGGACGCATGTCGGATACGCTGGGTACCAAACGGGCGATTGTTTTTGGCTTGTCGGGGATTGTGCTCAGCGGGCTGCTGACGCTGATCTCAACGCTGTTGCAGGACTTCCCGATGCCGAGCCTGATCATTCTGATCGTCGGGCGCCTGCTGCTCGGCGTGGCACAGGGCTTGATCGGGGTCGGTACCATCAGTTGGTGCATGGGCCAGGTCGGCGTCGAACACACGGCGAGGTCGATCGGCTGGAACGGCATTGCCTCCTATGGCGCAATAGCGATTGGCGCACCGCTGGGCGTGGTGATGGTCGCCGACTACGGCTTTGCCAGCCTGGGTATCGCCTTGTCGATATTGGCCGCGGGCGCCCTGGTGTTGATCCGCAATAAACCCTCGGTGCCGGTGGTACGCGGTGAACGGCTGCCTTTTTGGGCGGTGTTCGGGCGGATTGCACCGTATGGGGCCAGTTTGACTCTGGCGTCGATCGGTTACGGCACGCTGACCACCTTCATCACCCTTTATTACCTCAACCGTGGCTGGAGCGGCGCGGCGTATTGCCTGACGGTGTTCGGCGTATGTTTCATCCTGTCGCGGCTGCTGTTCATTTCGGCGATCAGCCGCTTTGGCGGTTTCAATTCGGCGATCGCCTGCATGACCATCGAGACCGTCGGCCTGGTGTTGCTGTGGCTCGCGCCCTCTACCGCATTCGCCCTGATTGGCGCGGGACTGGCCGGGTTTGGCTTGTCGCTGGTGTATCCGGCGCTGGGGGTCGAGGCGATCAAGCAGGTGCCCAGTTCCAGCCGTGGCTCGGGGTTGGGGGCTTATGCGGTGTTCTTTGATCTGGCGCTGGCGATTGCCGGGCCGTTGATGGGCGCGGTGGCGTTGAATCTGGGGTATGCGTGGATTTTCTTCAGTGCGGCGCTGTTGTCGGTGATCGGGCTGGGGTTGACCTTGCTACTCAAGCGCCACTCGACATCCTGAAATTTCGTACAAATCACTGTGGGAGCGGGCTTGCTCGCGAAGGCGGTGGGTCAGTCAAAATATAGAGTGACTGATCTATCGCATTCGCGAGCAAGCCCGCTCCCACAGGGGGGGATTGAGTCGTTTATTGATCCGCGGTCTGCATCCCCGCCCGGCTCGGCTTGCCCAGCGTGCGCGAGAAGAACTGCCCGGCCTCGGAGATCAGGTTGCGGTGAATGTCTTCGCGATCCACACCGTCGGCGTCGGTGCACAACGCCGGCATGGCGCGGATCTGCTCTTCGTTGCACGGCGCCATGAATACGAAGTGCCCTGCCCCGGCCAATAACTTGAAGTCCGGCGCGGTCGGCAGTTTGCGCGCCAGAGCCGCGGCGTTTTTGTCGAAGGCCACCAGTTTGTCGCCATCGCCGCTGTACAGCAGCACCGGCACATGCACATCCGCCAGGGTGCTACGGCCGAATTTCAGGCTCAGCGGCGCCATCAGCAGCAAGGCATGCACGCGCGAATCGGCCACTGGCTGCAAATCGTCGCGGTCGACGATCAGTTCACCCTGGGTGTTGCAGGCATCATGGTCGTCCGGGCGTTCCTGGCAGTAGCGGCGCAGGCGATCCAGATCCGGCTGCGCGCCGGAGAGAATCAACGCGGTTTCGCCACCGGCCGAATAACCAATGACCCCGACCTGATCGGCGTTGACGAACGGCGAGAGCATCGGGTCGCCGAGGGTTGCGGTGATCGCTTCGGAAATCTGGATCGGCCGCCCATACAGATTGCTCAGGGTGCCGAGGCGGCTGTGGTCTTTGGAGTTGTCGCCGGGATGAATCACCGCGACCACCACAAAGCCCTTGCGTGCCAGCGAGGTGGCGAGGTCATGCAGCGCCAGCGGCGTTCCGGTGTTGCCGTGAGACAGCATCAGCATCGGAAAACGACCGATGGCCACCTTGGTGTCAGCGCCGGCCTCGACGGTGTAACCCTCAAGCAGGCTGCTATGTTCGCGGTCGCTGGAAGGATAGAAGGCGATGGCGCGCATCGGTTGCAGATCCAGCGGATCAAGGAATGTCATTTCGTGGTAACCGACACTCCAGACAGGGTGTCGCCCGGGCGCGGCATGCACTGAACCGAGGCTGCCGAGCAGGCAAATCAGTAACGTTGCACAAAGACGCATCATGGGATGGCCCACCCTGTGTTACTCAATCGAAAGATCCTTTGTGTTCCGACACGCCCCAAACCCTGAGGTTCGGAGATCCGGCGCAACGGTGCACTCAGACGTTGATCGTTTGACTGCATAACCCGGGCCAGATTATGCAACAGTCAGAAACAAAAAACTCCGCATCTGGCCCTTGCAGAACCAGAATACAGAGTTTTTTGAGGGGCTACCTGAACGGCAGCTGGTCTTTACGCAATGCTTACGCGGCGGCGAACAACTGCTCGCTGATCTTCGCCTGAGCAGCGCTCATCGCGTTGTTGCGCACTTCATCACCGTAGGCCAGACCTTCGGCACGGACGATTTCGATGTCGGTGATGCCGAGGAAGCCCAATACCAGCTTCAGATATTCCTCGTGAGCGATGCCGCTCGCCTGACCGGCATGGATGCCGCCGGAGGTGGAGACGATCACCACTTTCTTGCCACCGCACAGGCCTTCAGGGCCGGCTTCGGTGTAGCGGAAAGTCTGGCCGGCAACGGCGACGCGGTCGATCCAGGCCTTGAGCTGGGTCGGCACGGTGAAGTTGTACATCGGCGCGGCGATGACGATGGCGTCGGCAGCGATGAATTCGGCCAGGGTCGAGGCGCTCAGTTCAGCTTCGTGCTGTTGTGCGGCGTCGCGCAGTTCAGCGGTGGTACCGGCAGCCACCAGGGTGGTCGACGAGAAGTGACTGATGGCGTCGGCGGCCAGGTCACGGTAGGTGACCACGGCGGTTGGCTCGGCGGCTTGCCAGGCTTTGACGACTTGGCTGCTCAACTGACGGGAAGCGGAGTTGTCGCCCAGAATGCTCGAATCGATGTGCAGCAGTTTCATGTGGAATCTCCTGTAAAGAATCGCCGGCGGCGACGGAATGGAGACAATCCTACGGAAGAAACCAATAGCTGATTAGCCGCCGACAATGCGATAGTTCGTCCCACTGATAGAACGGTGGACTTTTCATGCAGGATCTCAATGATCTCTACTATTTCGCCAAGGTGGTCGAGGCCGGTGGCTTCGCCGCAGCCGGGCGTTTGCTGGGCATTCCCAAGTCTCGACTGTCACGACGCATTGCCGAACTCGAAGAGCGCCTCGGCGCCCGTCTGCTGCAACGCACCACGCGCCAGTTGAACCTGACCGCTGTTGGCGAACGCTACTTGCGCCACTGTCAGGCGATGTTGCTGGAAGCGGAGATGGCCGACGAAGCGGTCGCCAGCATGTCCAGCGAGCCACGCGGCCGCTTGCGGGTGTCGTGCCCGACCGGTCTAGCGCGGGAAATGTTGCCGTGGGTGATCAGCGAATTCCTCGGCAAATTCCCTCAGGTGCAACTGGAGGTCGTGCTGCTCAATCGCCGGGTGGATCTGGTGGCCGAAGGTTTCGACGTTGCGTTGCGTGTGCGCGAACTCGGTGATGAAGATCCGTTGCTGGTCACCCGGCGTCTGCGCCAGGCGCAAATGGTCGTGGTGGCCAGCCCGGCCTTTGTCGAGGGCAAAACCATCACTCATCCGCAGGACTTGAAGAACCTGCCGGTGCTCGGCGCGCTGGAGGCCGATCGCATGGTGCATGTGCGCTTGCTGGATGAGCAAGGCAACAGCGTCGAACTGAACATGGAGGCGCGGTTGGGCATCGATGACTTCATCGTGCGCAAGGCCTGTGTGCTGGCTGGCCAGGGTTTTACCCTGCTGCCGATGATGTATTGCGAAGCCGACCTTGAGAGCGGCGCGCTGGTGCAATTGCTGCCCGAGTGGTCGTTGCCCGGCGGCTGGTTGCAGGCGGTGTATCCGCATCGACGCGGGGTGATGCCGGCGGTGCGGGCGTGGATCGATCACTTGGTCGAATCGTTCAATGCGTGTGGGGAGCGGTTGTTATGAAACAGGGAAAGATGAACGAAGCGGATGTCGCCGCCTTCTGCCTGGCCTTGCCGGGTGCGCAGGAGGATTACAAATGGGGCGGCGTGCGGGTGTTCTCGATTGCCGGCAACAAGATGTTTGCCCTGCAAGGGCTGCGCGGGGATTCATTGGCGTTCAAGGTCGACAAGGACCTGTTTCTCGGCCATTGCGACCGCCCGGGTATTCACCCTGCGCCTTATCTGGCGCGGGCGCAGTGGATCATCATGCACCCGCCCTACCCGCTGGGTGCCGAGGAGCTGCAGGGATTACTGACGCGTTCGCATCAATTGGTGGTAGGCAAATTGCCCAAGAAAACCCAAATCGGATTACTGCTGTAAACCCGATCCTGTAGGAGTGAGCCTGCTCGCGATAGTTGTGTGTCAGTCGACATCTCCTTGACTGATGCGACGCCATCGCGAGCAGGCTCACTCCTACAGGAGGATTTGTGGTGATTCAGAACAGTGACAGCAGGTTCGAACCGAGAAACAACTGATCGATCCAGAACACCTGATGCAGCGCCACAATCACCCAGAACAGAATCTGAAACGACACCTTGCGCGTCTTGTGCCGGAATACCTGTTGGGCGATCAGCGCGCCGGGCCAGCCGCCGGCCAGTTCCAGCGCATGCAGGATGTTCTCCGGTGTGCGCCACGCATCGGCGCGGGCCTTGCGCTTGTCTGCCCAGTACATGAAAAACGCCAGTACGCTGACCACGCCATAAGCGGTCAACGGCACCAGCGAGATGCCGCGCAGCCACATCGACAGCGAGCCGAACAGCGGCAGCGCGCACACGATCAGCAGCACCGCCAGTTTCAGTTTCAGATGCTGAATGCCGCCACCGGACGGGCGTCCGTCCGGGCGGCGCGCGCGGGAATCACTCATGGCTTGGCCGCCGACCAGTCGACCCAGCCGAACTGCCAGGTCGCCAGAATCACCAGACCGAAAACAATCCGGTACCAGGCGAATGCCGCATAGCTGTGGCTGGCGATGAACTTGAGCAGACCGCGCACGGCGATCATGGCGAAGATGAACGCGGTGATGAAACCGATGGCGAACACCGGGAAGTCCGCCGGCACAAACAGATGGCGATACTTGTAACCGGAGTACACCGCCGCACCGACCATGGTTGGCATCGCCAGGAAGAACGAGAACTCGGTCGCAGTCTTGCGCGACAGGCCAAACAGCAGGCCGCCGATGATCGTCGAGCCCGAACGCGAGGTACCGGGGATCATCGCCAGACACTGGGCGAAACCGACTTTCAGCGCGTCCTTCCAGGTGATCTCGTCCACGGTTTCGGCGTGCACTTCATGTTGCCGACGCTCGGCCCACAGCATGATCACACCGCCCACCACCAGCGCGGTCGCGACAGTGATCGGATTGAACAGGTATTGGTGAATCAGGTCGGCAAAAATCACCCCCAGCACCACCGCCGGCAGAAACGCGATCAGCAGGTTGGCGGTAAAACGCCGCGCACTCGGCTGGGTCGGCAAGCCGATCACCACGTCGAGAATCTTGCGACGAAACTCCCAGACCACCGCGAGGATCGCGCCGAGCTGAATAATGATGTTGAACGCCATGGCCCGTTCGCCGCCGAAGTCGAGCAAGTCGGCAACAATGATCTGGTGTCCGGTACTGGAAATGGGCAAAAACTCCGTCAGCCCCTCTACAACTCCAAGAATCAGTGCCTGCAAGGCGGTCCAAAGATCCATCAGTCCCCCAAAGAGCGATGCACAAAGGCATGCCCCGATAGTATTTTTTTACGTTCACTGCGATCAGCGTAGCTGTTTGTAGCTGTACCGATTCCGCGCACACAGCATCCACACGAAACGGTCAAAATTCCGTGAAATATCAATTTGGATTCAGGTTTTCACGCGCGGGGCCGAAATCCTAACAGACAAGCCTTAATAGTGCTGCGGCGTTATTCGACTTGGGTCGCGTATGCCTGACCACCCAAACGTGGTTGGATGCTGGCGTTGATTTATTACAAGAAAAAGAAATCGGAGTGACAGCGTTATGAACAGCTTGCGCAGTGTGTCGATCAGCCGACGCTTGTGGCTCATTTTGATTGTGGCCGTGGTCATGTTGTTGACCTTGGGCGTGTTGATGCTCAAGCAGATCCACGATGACCTGTACCACGCCAAGGCGCAGAAAACCCAGCATGTGGTGCAGACCGCCAGCGGCCTGCTGAGTTACTACCACGACCTGGAAACCGCCGGCACCCTGACCCGCGACGCCGCGCAGAAACAGGCGTTGACCGCCATTCGTGGCCTACGCTACGACCAGAGCGATTACTTTTGGATCAACGACCTCACCCCCGTGATGGTCATGCACCCGACCAACCCCAAACTCGAAGGCCAGAACCTCTCGGCGATCCGCGACCCAGACGGTTTCGCGGTGTTCAACGAGATGGTCGCGATCGCCAAAAGCAAAGGCGCGGGCATGGTCGATTACCGCTGGCCCAAGCCCGGTGCCAGCGAACCGGTGGCGAAAACCTCCTATGTAAAATTGTTCGAGCCGTGGGGCTGGGTGCTCGGTTCGGGCGTTTACGTCGATGATGTGCAGAGCGAGTTCCGGGGGCAGTTAATCAAGGCTTCGGTGATTGGTTTGGTGATTGCCGTGATCATGGCCTTGCTGGTGATTTTGATTGCCCGCAGCATCGTCCGTCCGTTGCAGGAAACCGTGAACGCCATGGCCAACATCGCCAGCGGCGAGAGCGACCTGACCCGCAGCCTCGACACCCACGGTCAGGACGAAGTCACGCAACTGGCGCATCACTTCAACGCCTTCACCGCCAAGTTGCGCCGGGTCATCGGTGACCTGCAGGTTTCGGCCAGTGCGCTGGGTCAGTCGTCCAGTGAACTGGGCAACGATGCGACTCAGGCCCAGCAGCGCAGCCAACAGCAATCGCAGCAGATGGAACTGGTCGCAACCGCAATCAACGAAGTCACCTACGGCGTACAGGACGTAGCGAAGAATGCCGAACATGCTGCCGCTGAAATGCGCGATGCCGAAGCTCAGGCGCAGCAGGGCCAGATCAACATCGACGGCAGTCTGCAACAGATCGACAAGTTGTCCGGAACCATTGACCAAGCGGTCGAAGTGATTCGCACCCTGGCGGCCGAAAGTACGCAGATCGGCAGTGTGCTGGAGGTGATCCGCTCGATTGCCGAGCAGACCAACCTGCTGGCGCTCAACGCGGCCATCGAAGCGGCCCGCGCCGGGGAACAGGGCCGGGGCTTTGCGGTGGTGGCTGATGAAGTACGGTTGCTGGCGCAGCGCACGCAAAAGTCGACGGCGGAAATCCAGAGCATGATCGAACGCCTGCAGAATCATTCCGAAGCGGCGGTGAAAGTCATTGGCGACAGCAGCAAGGCCTCGCAACTGACCATCGAACAGGCGGGATTGGCCGGCGCGAGCCTGAATGCCATCGGCCAGGCCCTGCGCAATCTCAACGGCCTGAATGCCTCGATTGCCAGCGCCACACTGCAACAGGCGCATGTGGTCGAGGACATCAACCAGAACGTCACGCAGGCGGCCGGCCTGTCTCACAGCACGGCGCTGGCGGCGGAGCAGTCGAGTGTGGCGAGCATAAAGCTTGGGCAGTTGAGTGAACAGCTGAACCAGCTTCTGCGCCAGTTCCGCGTCTGACCCCTCACCCTTGTGGGAGCGAGCCTGCTCGCGAAGGCTTAATGTCAGTCAACATCTGCGTTGCTGACATACCGCTTTCGCGAGCAGGCTCGCTCCCACAGGGTTATTCGTCATTCAAGGTTTTTGGGTACAATTGCGCCCCTTCTTGCACTCCCCCAAGGAACCCCCATGTCCGGGCTTGAACTGTTTGCCGCCGCCCTCGGTGTGATCGCCGTCTGGCTGACGGTCAAACAGAATCCGTGGTGCTGGCCGATCGGCCTGGTCATGGTGTTGCTGTACAGCTGGATCTTCTACGACGTGAAGCTGTACTCGGACATGTTGCTGCAAGTGATTTACGCCGCGCTGCAAGTCTACGGCTGGTGGCAGTGGACCCGCGCCGGGACGATGCATGACGGCCGTGAAGTCACGCGTCTGGATCGGCGCTCGATCCTGCTCGGTCTGAGCGTAGGCGCCCTCGGCAGTCTGCTGCTGGGTGCGGCCATGGCGCACTGGACCGACGCGGCGCAGCCGTGGCTCGATGCCGCGCTGACGGCGTTCAGTCTGGTTGCGCAATTGTGGATGGCGCAGAAACGCCTGCAATGCTGGGCGCTGTGGTTCGTGCTGGATGTGATTTTCGTTGGTCTGTTCCTGTACAAGGGTCTGTACCTCACCGCCGCGCTGTATGCCCTGTTCACCCTGATTGCTGTGCAAGGCTGGCGCGAATGGCGCGCCGATCCGGCGTTGCAGCGATGAAGGTAGTTGTCCTCACCGGCCCGGAATCCACGGGCAAGAGCTGGCTGGCCGCTGGCCTTCAGGCGCGCTTCGGCGGCCTGCGGGTGGACGAATACGTGCGCTGGTTCATCGAGCAGAATCCACGCGATACCTGCCTCAACGACATCCCCAACATCGCGCGTGGGCAGCTGCAATGGGAAGATCAGGCGCGGGCGCAGCAACCGCAATTGCTGATTCTCGATACCCATTTGCTGAGCAACATCCTCTGGAGCCAGACCCTGTTTGGCGACTGCCCGGCGTGGCTGGAACCCGAGCTGCTGGCCCGGCATTACGACCTGCATCTGCTGTTGTCGCCGGAGCAGATCGACTGGACCGACGACGGCCAACGCTGCCAGCCGCAACTCAGCCAACGCATGGCGTTCTTTCAGGCCACCCGCGACTGGCTGGAACAACAACGGCAACCGCTGCAGATCATTCAGGGCGATTGGGATGAGCGGCGGTCTCAGGCTTTCGAAGCAGTGGCGCGTTTAATGGCTGATTGACTTGGCAAACAGCTCCTTTCGGAGCCCAAGTGTCCATTCTTGAAACACCCGACCCCGCGCAAAGCAGCCGTTTAAATGGCCTTCATCATTCTGAAAGGGTATCTGTTACGCCGGTGAAACAGTCCCCGGCAAACCCTTGTTCCAGAGCTTTGCACCGCCCCTGCCCCCGCCGCTGTCGGCGTGACTGTTTCAGCGCTGAAACAGGTTATGTATCAAGATTGCGTGCCGCAGCGCCAACCCGTTGAAAACAATAGACAACTCAAAAGCGGCACAGCTTTCGCTCTCTCCTTCCCAACGCTGACAAGAGCCAGCCCACTGAAGAAGGAATTGCCGCCGTGGGGAATATCAATAAAGGCCTGACCTGCCTTCTGCTGATTGGATCAGCCGCCAGCACATTCATCAGTTTCAACGTTCAGGCCGAAGGCAATGGCGTGATCGTTCTCAACCGCGACGTTCAGCCCATTCCTATCGGGCGCAGCGGTGGCAAGGACCCCTACCCAACCACGGTCAATGCCAACCCTTCGGCTCGCATCAATCAGGCGATGACCAGCACCGAGCTCAATGACGGTGAATTTGCCAGTGTAGCCAGTGGCGCTTCGATTCGCGGCAATATCACCACGCCCACCGCCAACATGCCTGGCATGAACACCCTGACCAATCCCAACGGCCTGCCCGGCATGGGCGGCGGTCACGGCGGTGGCGCGGGCGGCTCGATTTCCAACACCGTCAACCGTGCGATGAGTTCCGGTCTTGCTCCGCTGACCCGCATGGCCGGAGGGCAATGAGATGAATCGTTCCCTTCTTTTACTTGCCCTTTTCGGCTGCGTCCAGGCGCTGGCCGCCCCCGACTCGGTCAATAACGCGAACATTCAGGACACCGGCGTCCAGTACCGCGGCAACTACAACGTCAACCAGGCTGCTGGCGACCAGATGCAACAAACCAATACCAAAGCCATCGCCATTGGCACCTCGGCCAGTGCTACCACCAACGTCCGGCAGCACATCGATACACCGGCCAACCCTTCAACGAACTCCAGCGCCACCATTGGCGGCAACTCTTTCAGTAATGGCAACGGAATCCTGGGCGTGAACCAGGGCGCCGGGGCCAACAACCAGATGGCCAACGTGACGCGCGTCAGCATCAGTGCTGCCCCGCAAAGCGTTGACGACAGCGCCCTGTCGCAACAGAACGTGGCGCTTTTACCGAGCTCAGGAGCAACTGGCACCTCACCCGGCAGTCGCCAGGTCACGACAAGTGATCAGGCCTTCACCGGCAGCCGAGGGGTGATTCAGGTGAACCAGAGTGCCGGGGTGGGGAACCGTATGGCTAACACCCTGAGCATCCGGGTCGCTGACTGACCCAAACAACAAAAGCAGTGCAATTAGAAAGTACCAACACTTAACCAACTAATAAGCACGATGGAGAAACACCATGAAACCTACAATGGCTCTCAAACCACTGGTTTTCGCACTTGCAGCAGTAATGGCAATGGCGGCTCAGGCAGGCGGCAATGATCATGGTAACGGGCACGGCAATGGCCATGGCAACCATGAACCCAAAGGCCCTACCCTGGAACAACTTCTGCAAATCGGAGCCGGCGCCGGGGCTGCCGTACTCGACACGCAGAACAGCGATGGCAACCTGGTGGGCAACCAAGGCACCAAAAACGATGCCAACGTCAATAACTCGGCCAATGGCACCAACGGCAACGTCGGCATGAACAACACCGCCGGCGATGGCAACCAGCAAGACAACGCTGCTGCACTGGCGACTGCCGACGAAAGCTTTATCTTCGGCAGCGCGGTATCTGTCTCCAGCGCCACTCAGGTCAACAACAACAACGCGGTTGCCAACTACTCGACAACCAACAACGCCAACCTCAACAACGTGGGTAACGGCGGTTCCGGCAACATTGGCGTGAACAACAGTGCCGGCAACTTCAACCAACAGAAAAACAACCTGGCTATTGCTGTATCGGGTGGTCGTGTAGCTAACGCTGCTGCTGCTGCGAACCAAAGCTCCACTGGCCTGACTGTGTCCAATAACGGCACTCAAACCTACAAAAAAGATACCCTCACCGGCACCGTGGCCGCCGTCGGCGCGTTCGCTGCCGTTGGCAAGGCTACCATCGAAGGTGATAAAGGCCACGGCGGTGGCGGCTATGGCGACAACGATCGCGGCCATGGCGGTAACGGCGGCAGCAAAGATCAGAAAGCCACCTTCGAAGCTGTCGGTGTCTTCGGCCTGGCTGGCGTCACCACTCAACAAGTGCTGACCCCTGATGGCTGGAAAAACCCTGTGACCAACAACGCGAACATCTCGAACGTTGGTAACAACTTCTCCGGTAACGCTGGTTACAACAACGCCGCCGGTGTTGGCAACCAACAAAGCAACTCGCTGTCCATCGCTGCAGGTTGCAAAGCCTGCATGTAATCGCGATCGAAACGAAAGCCCCGGAAACGGGGCTTTTCCTCAGTCCGCAAAGGCGTATCGATCATGCGTAAGACTGCCTTTATCGCCCTGCTTTGCCTGTCCGGCCTGACCCAGGCTGCCCAGATGCCCGTCGCTGCCCTGCCCGGCGGCGTACTCGTCTACAAGAACGTGCAAAGCATTCGTGAACGCAAGTTTGCCGACATCGTCGAACAAAAAACCGATTTCAGCTGCGGCGCCGCCGCGCTGGCCACGGTACTGCGCCAGGCTTATTGGCTCGACGTCGATGAAGAGCACATCATCAAAGGCATGCTGGTCAACGCTGACCAGGACCTTGTGCGTACTCAAGGTTTCTCCATGCTGGACATGAAACGCTACATAGAAAGCATCGGCATGCGCGCCAGGGGCTACAAGATTCCACCGGATAAACTCGACGACGTAACCATCCCGGTGGTGGTACTGATGGAAATTCGCGGCTACAAGCATTTCGTGGTGCTGCAGCGTTCGGACAAGGATTGGGTTTATATCGGAGATCCCGTCTTAGGCCATAAACGCTACGCCCATGATGACTTTGTCAAAGGTTGGAACGGCATCGTCTTCGCCATCGTCGGCCCCGGTTATGACAAAACCAATGCATTGCGCATGCCGCCGACCCCGCTGACCGCGAAGAACAAGCTGGATAACTTCAACCCTGTCAGAGATGCCGAATTGATGGACTTCGGGTTCATACAGAGCGACTTCTTTTAATCGCCGATTATAAAGAATGGGGCTGGATGTCCCGGGAGCAGCAGATGAAAACCTCATACTGGCTGGCCGCCGCCTGCCTGGCAGCGAGCGCGTCAGGCTATGCCAATGCAGGATTCAAACCCATCGAAGTTCAGGATCAGGAGCTGTCCCAGCTTCGTGGTCGTTACGTCATGCCGGGGCGGATCATCAGCTTCGGCATTGTCATGAGCAGTACCTGGCGCAACGCCAGCGGTGATCTGATCGGCGCTGCGACGTCGATGCAAATCCAGGCCGCCACGATCAAACCGGAATTCTATGTCTCGACCATCAAGGAACAGGGCAACGGCAGCACCCCGACTCCGGGCACTGGCAATGTCATTGGTGGCGCGGCACTCAACAGCAGCCAGGGCGTGACCCAAAGCGTACGCGCCGCTGGCGACGGCAACACCGCCAGCAACAATGTGGCCATCAATGTAAAAGAAGCCAACACCCCTCCTCCGCTGGCACCCGCACAAGGCCAGGCGCTGATGGCCGGGCAGACCATCGGGGCCAGCAATGCCGCCGGCAGTGTCGCCGTTTCGGCCACCAACAGTGGCGTGCAAATGGCCATTCAGGCCTCGGGCAATCAAGGCACCGCCCTGCAACAAGTGGCCCAGGGTGGCCTGCTGCAGAACACCCGCTTGCTCGGCAGCGCCAACGTGGTCAACAACATGACCCAACTCAATGTTGTGCTTAACAATAACGGCATCAGCCCCGGCGCACTGGACTGCAACCTGACTCAACTCAGGGCACTACGCAATATCGGATATTGAACTACGCTGAGTCTCGATCATTGGGCTTAAAGGGACGGCTTATTCATGTATCGATCAGTATCACTGCGTGCCGCTGTATGTCTGAGTACTCTTCTACCTGCGGCGATGCTGCAAGCAGCACCCGACGCAGATGTGGAGACCCTGAAACAGGAACTTCTGGAGCTGAAGCAACGATACGAAGTACAACAAAAGGCCCTGGCGGTGCTCGAACAACGGGTCCGTCAGGTTGAGGATCAACCGGCGGCCCCGCAACCCAAACGCCTGGCCAAGTCGCCGTCTGACATGAAAGGCAATCCAAAAGTCGCTACCAGTACCGGAGCGCCTGGTACCGGTGCCGCAGCAGCGTCGGGGGGCGCGGCCGGGGGCAGTGGCGCTTCTTACGGCCAGTCGCTGGCCGATGATTCGCAACCGGCACAGAGCGTGTCCAACCTCTACGACGAGGCCAGCGGCTTCTTCGGCGGCGGTAAATTCAGCTTTGAAACCGGTGTGACCTACTCGCGTTACGACACCCGGCAACTGATCCTCAACGGCTTCCTCGCGCTGGACTCGATCTTTCTGGGCAACATCAACCTCGACCGGATCAAGGCCGACACCTGGACGCTGGACCTGACCGGGCGCTACAACTTCGACAACCGTTGGCAGTTCGACGTGAACGTGCCGGTGGTTTACCGCGAATCGACCTACCAGTCCGGCGGCGGCAACGGTGGTGCATCCAACGTCACGACGGAACAGGATGTTTCGCGTGATCCAACCCTCGGCGACGTCAACTTCGGCATCGCGTACAAGTTCCTCGACGAGTCGGTCAACACGCCGGACGCCGTGGTCACCCTGCGGGTCAAGGCGCCAACCGGCAAGGATCCGTTCGGCATCAAACTGCGCCAGACCGACGCCAACTCCAACCTGTTCGTGCCTGACACGCTGCCAACCGGTAACGGTGTCTGGTCGATCACACCCGGGGTTTCGCTGGTCAAGACGTTCGACCCGGCAGTGCTGTTCGGCAGCTTGTCCTACACCCACAACCTGGAGGAGTCGTTCGACGACATCAGTTCGACCGTCAACCAGAAAAACCCGGGCAAGGTAAAGATTGGCGACAGCTTCCAGATCGGCGCCGGTATTGCGTTCGCTCTGAACGAAAAGATGAGTATGTCGTTCTCGGTGTCTGACCTGGTGCAACGCAAGAGCAAGCTGAAACAGGATGGCGGTGATTGGCAATCGGTGGTGTCCAGTGACGCCAACGCCGGTTACTTCAACGTCGGCATGACCATTGCCGCCACGGATAACCTGACCATCGTGCCCAACCTGTCGATCGGCATGACCGACGATGCCCCGGACTTCTCCTTCAGCCTGAAATTCCCGTACTACTTCTAAAGCACAAGATCGCAGCCTGCGGCAGCTCCTACAGAGGTAATCCCTGTAGAAGCTGCCGCAGGCTGCGATCTTTTGAGCTTTGTTCTCTAGCGAATCTGATGCTTGTGCAGCAGGCGATAAAACGTCGGCCGCGACACGCCCAGCACCTTCGCCGCCACACTGAGGTTGTCGCTGTGGCGGTTCAATACATCGCACAGCGCCTGGCGTTCGGCGCGGGTCTTGTAGTCTTCCAGCGTACCCATCGGCGTCGAAATCGTGTGCTGGCTGAGTAATCCCAGATCCCGGGCTTCGATCTGTCGGCCTTCTGCCAACACCAGGCCCCGTCGCACGCGGTTGGCCAGTTCCCGCACATTGCCCGGCCAGTCGTGCTTGCCCATGGCAATCAACGCATCCTCACTGAAGCTGCGCGGGCGGCGCCCGGTTTCGTGGCTGTAGAAGTGCGAGAAATGGTTGGCCAGCATCGACAGATCACCGTGGCGCTCGCGCAATGGCGCGGTCACCACTTGCAGCACATTGAGGCGGTAATACAGGTCTTCGCGAAAACGCTTTTTCTCGATCGCCGCTTCGAGGTCGACGTGGGTGGCCGCCAGCACGCGAACATCCACCGGGATCGGCTGGCTGCCACCCACGCGCTCGATGTGTTTCTCCTGCAGAAAACGCAGCAGATTGGCCTGCAATTCCAGCGGCAGATCGCCGATTTCATCGAGAAAAAGCGTGCCACCATTCGCGGCCTCGATGCGCCCGACCTTGCGCTGATGCGCACCGGTGAACGCACCTTTCTCGTGGCCAAACAGTTCGGACTGAATCAAATGTTCGGGAATCGCCCCGCAATTGATCGCCACGAATGGCTTGCTGTGGCGTTGGGACTGGCGGTGCAGCGTGCGTGCCACCAGTTCTTTACCGGTGCCGCTTTCGCCCCGGATCAGTACCGGGGATTCGGTCGGCGCCAGTTTGCTCAATAACTTGCGCAGTTCGCGGATCGGCTTGCTGTCGCCGAGTAACTCGTGTTCAGGCTGGTCGACGTGAATCGTGCCTTGCCCGCGCAAACGCGCCATGCCGAACGCGCGGCCCAGGGTCACCTGAACCCGTGAGACATCGAACGGCAAGGTGTGGAAATCGAAAAACCATTCGCAGACGAAGTCACCGACGTTCTGCAACCGCAGGACTTCCTGGTTCAACACCGCGATCCACTCGGTGCCGCTACGGCTGATCAGTTCCTTGACCGCTTCGGGACGTTCAAGGTGAAAAGGTTGCAGTCGCAGCAGCCCGACATCGCATGTCCGATCGGCGGCATTTTCCAGGCTACAACTGTCGACATCCCATCCCACCGAGCGCAAACCAGGTAATAACCGGTGACAGTCGTCGCACGGGTCGACCACCAATAAACGTCGTAACGCAGGCGCTTCGATCATGACTGTTCCTTGGCGCCAAATTTAAGGAAATTATTGTAAAAACAGTCATTTGGCAGACCCGACTGTAACATTAGCAAGAAATTGACAGGGCCTTGTATCGATTGCTTATAGGTGTACAAGCTAACGAGTTATAAGAAGCAAGTTTATTAGTCAGCTATCGAGTTGCTATCTTTCACCAGGCTTTCAAAAACGTTCGGAATGTTGAGCCTGAGCAATTAAGTTGAAATTTCTCTGTTTCGTGTGTGACCTGCCACGGGGTTGCGTGCATCAGTACAAGTATCCAGCCGAACGGTAAGCCCAACCGACGGCACATCACTTGATTGGGCACGACAGAGAGAAGACCCCAATGACCGCCCCGCTCCGTATCAACGAAGCTCTTTTGATTGCCAACCACGCGTTCAAACCCTTTCAGTGCGTGGCCTGGGCCCCACAAGACGGCAATGGCGAACTGAACCTGACCGTCATCGACCGTACCAACTCGCACATCGGTCGCCAGCAGATTCCAAGCAGCGCCTACTCCGATCCGGCGCAACTGGAACTGCTGTTGCAACAGGCCCGCGCCGAATTGAGCAAAGAAGGTTACCTGCTGCAATCGTGGTCGATGCCACATTGATCAGAGGCTAATGCGGATGACTTTCACGTCATCCGCTCTGTTCTTTGTTAGTTATCCGCTGCTGTTTATCTTCAATGCTTCTGTACAACTTTCTTCAAGCTGCCAGGCGCCACTGCTTGGCAGGCTTTCGTTTGGTTCAAAAAGACACTGTTATGGCACAGTGCGACCCTCCACCTGTTAGTTCTGTCAGTTGAACTTGCGTGTATTCAGGGATTGAATGTTCCGCTCATGCAGTTACCGCCCATTCGGGCCTGGTCAACTTGCAAGGAGAGGCATGCATGTCACCCGAGAACGCCTTTGCGCGCCCGGCACTACTCAACAGTTCCGGGCAACTCGACAAACAATTTGCCAACACTGGCGTTGCCCAAGTGTATTTCGCCGGCAGTGTTTCCAGCATGACTCAGGGTGTCGCACTGGATCGACAGGGGCGCGTGCTGGTCGCCGCCAAGGTCGGCACTGCTCAAGGCAGTCGTTTCGGTCTGGCACGCCTACTCGCGGACGGTTCGGCCGACCTCGCTTTCGGCCAGCATGGCAGCGTGATTGGCGAGTTCGAACGCGGTTTTGAGGCCACCGGTGGCAAGGTCCAGGTATTGCCCGACGGACGAATCCTGCTGGCCGGGCTGCATTATCAAAACGCCCATCGCACCCTGCCCGCCCTTGCCCTGTTCAGCACCGAGGGTATCCCCGACCCGAGCTTTGGTGAAAATGGCCGCAAAGTAGTGCGCCTGCCCGGCGACCTGTCCATCGGTTCCCGCGATTGCTGGCTGCCTCCCGGCGTACCGGGTGCTGAAGCCTGTGACATCGCCGTGCAGGACGACGGGCATATTCTGCTGATCGCCAATCACCACTTCGAACTCGCCGACCATGCCGGAATGCTGATCCGCCTGACGCCAGACGGGACGCTCGATGCAAGCTTCAATGGGCGCGGTTTCGTGATGATTCGACATTTGCTGCTCAACACGTGGCTCAGCAGCCTCGTATTGCAGGAGGACGGGCGGATCCTTGTCGCCGGCTCAATTGATTTCCCCCAGGAGGGCCTGGTGGCGCGCTACCTGCCTGACGGGCGTCTTGATGAGCGCTTCGCGGTGGATGGCTTCCTGGCTTTCAAAGCCAACGGCAAAAGTGCGATGGTCTGTCAGGTCATCGAGTCAAAGGAACATCTGCACTGTTTTGGCAGCAGTCGCGATCCGATCCGCTGCCTGGCGCTGAGCCTGCACCCTAACGGCCGCCCGGACTGGCGCAACGACACTGGTCACCCGCATCTGCTGGAAATCGGCCCCAGTGGTTGCCAGTGGAGCGCCGCGCAACGCATGGCGGATGGTCGGATCATGGCGGTGGGTGCAACGATCGGCGGCGTCGAGGCCGACTTCATCGTTGCTCGCTATAAAGCTGATGGCCATCTCGACCGGAGCTTCGGCAACGGCCACGGCTGGTTGCGCACGCGCCTGGGCCGCAGCCTGGATACCGCCAATTCTCTCGCGATCCAGCCAGACCGGAAAATTCTTGTCGGCGGCTACTCGCTCGACGGCAACTACCGCGCCATGGTCGCGCGCTATCTGAATCAATAACTTCCCGGACTTGAACTTGCCAGACACATGCGGCAACTTGCGCGCTTCTTAATACAAGGAGCAACCGATGTCCGGTTCACTGGCCCAGGCGTTCGCGCATAATTTTCTCGGGCACTCGCCCCGCTGGTACAAGGCGTGCATCGTAGGGTTCCTGATCCTCAACGCCGTGGTGCTGTTCACTGTCGGCCCGGTCGCCGCCGGCTGGCTGCTGGTGATCGAATTCATTTTCACCCTGGCCATGGCGCTCAAGTGCTATCCATTGATGCCCGGTGGCTTGTTGCTGATCGAAGCCCTGCTGCTGAAGATGGCCTCACCACAGGCCCTGTACGATGAACTGGTGCACAACTTCCCGGTGATCCTGCTGCTGATGTTCATGGTCGCGGGCATCTACTTCATGAAGGATCTGCTGCTGTTTCTGTTCTCACGGTTGCTGCTGGGCGTGCGCTCCAAGGCGCTGCTGGCGCTGATGTTCTGCTTTCTCTCAGCTTTTTTGTCGGCGTTTCTCGACGCCTTGACCGTAACCGCGGTGATCATCAGCGCGGCGGTCGGCTTCTATTCGGTCTACCACCGCGTGGCCTCGGGCAATGATCCGCGTCAGGACAGCGAATTCAGCGACGACCGCCATCTGCCGGCCCTGCACCATGAAGACCTGGAGCAATTCCGCGCATTCCTGCGCAGCCTGCTGATGCACGGCGCGGTCGGCACCGCACTCGGCGGGGTCTGCACCCTGGTGGGTGAGCCGCAGAATCTGCTGATCGGTCATGAAATGGGCTGGCACTTCGCAGAGTTTTTCCAGAAAGTCGCGCCGGTTTCGTTGCCGGTGCTGGCGGCGGGTCTGGTGACCTGCGTGCTGCTGGAAAAACTGCGCTGGTTTGGCTACGGCACCCTGCTGCCGGACAACGTCCGCGCCGTGCTGGCCAATTACGCCGCCGAAGACAACGCCGAACGCACCCCGCGTCAGCGTGCCGCCCTGCTGGTGCAAGGCGCTGCCGCATTGATCCTGATTGGTTGCCTGGCGTTTCACGTCGCGGAGGTCGGGCTGATCGGCCTGATGGTGATCGTGCTGATCACCGCGTTCACCGGCATCACCGACGAGCATCGTCTGGGCAGCGCGTTCAAGGACGCCATGCCGTTCACCGCATTGCTGGTGGTGTTCTTTGCCGTGGTCGCGGTGATTCACGATCAGCAACTGTTCGCGCCGCTGATCCAGTGGGTGCTGGCGCTGCCGGCGGAGCAACAGCCGGGCATGCTGTTCATCGCCAATGGCCTGCTCTCGGCGATCAGCGACAACGTGTTCGTCGCCACGATCTACATCACCGAAGTGAAACAGGCTTTCCTGTCCGGGCACATGAGCCGCGAGCATTTCGAGACCCTGGCGATCGCGATCAACACTGGCACCAACCTGCCAAGCGTGGCGACGCCGAACGGTCAGGCGGCATTCCTGTTCCTGCTGACCTCGGCGATTGCACCGCTGGTGCGCCTGTCGTACGGGCGGATGGTGTGGATGGCGTTGCCGTACACCGTAGTGATGGGGTTGCTGGGCTGGTACGCCGTCAGCTACTGGCTGTAATTACGCCGAATAAACTGTAGGAGTGAGCCTGCTCGCGATAGCGGTGTGTCAGCCCAAGAAATGGTGACTGATACATTGCAATCGCGAACAGGCTCACTCCTACATTTGTTTTTGGGGTGAGTTCAGCGACCGAGGATGTACTTCTCGATCGCCTGCGCCACGCCGTCGTCGGTGTTTGGCGCGGTGACCACGTCAGCCTGGCGCTTCACCGCCTCTTCCGCCTGCCCCATGGCAATCGACAATCCCGCGCAATGGAACATCGCCGGGTCGTTGCCGCCATCGCCAATCGCGGCGGTCTGCGCCAGCGGGATATCGAGGTGCGCGGCAATGGTTGCCAGTGCGGTGCCCTTGTTGGCCTCCAGCGCCGTCACGTCCAGGTACACCGGTTGCGAACGCGAAACCTGAGCCATGCCGCTGACCTTGGCTAACAGGCGCGCCTCAAGCTCGATCAGCAGATCGGTGTTGTTACTGGTGGCGACGATCTTGTCGATGCGCTCCAGGTACGGCTCGAAACTCTCGACCACCACCGGCGGATAACCGAGGCCGTGCTGCTCGCGCGGCACCATCGGCCCGTGCGGATCCTTGAGCAACCAGTCGCCACCGCTGAACACCCAGATCTCCACATCCGGTTGGTCAGCGAACAACGCCAGAGCAATCAGTGCGGTCGGCACCGGCAGGTAATGCGCCACCAACAGACTGCCATCCGGATTGACGATGGTGCCGCCATTGAAGGCGGCGGTCGGCAGATCGACACCCAAGGCTTCGATCTGCTGCAGCATGGCTTTGGGTGGGCGCCCGGTGGCCAGGCTGAACAACACGCCGGCCTCACGCAGCGAACGAACGGCATCAATGGTGCGCTGGCTCAGGCTGTGGTCGGGCAGCAGCAGCGTGCCGTCCATGTCACTCAATAAAAAGCGGATCGATTCACTCATCCCAGACCATGCCAGACGCGACCGTCGCGAGTCAGCAGATCATTGGCGGCTTGCGGGCCGTCTTCCCCGGCAGCGTAAGTCTGCACACTCGCATCCTGTTGCCAGGCATCGAGGAAGGGCTGCACCGCGCGCCAGCCGTTCTCGATGTTGTCGGCGCGCTGGAACAGCGTCTGGTCGCCGGTCAGGCAGTCGTAGATCAGCGTTTCGTAGCCAGTGGACGGCTGCATTTCGAAGAAATCCTTGTAGGCAAAACCCAGCTCGATGTTGGCCATGTTCAACGCCGGCCCCGGCCGTTTGGCCAGCAGGTCGAACCACATGCCTTCGTTAGGCTGGATCTGAATACGCAGATAGGTCGGCTGCAACTCGTCGACCTCGGTATCCCGGAACTGCGCATAGGGCGCCGGTTTGAAGCAGATGACGATTTCGGTGTCGCGCACGCTCATGCGCTTGCCGGTACGCAGGTAGAACGGCACGCCGACCCAGCGCCAGTTGTCGATCATGACTTTCAGCGCGACGTAGGTTTCGGTGTTGCTGTCAGGCGCCACGTTGGCTTCCTGGCGATAGCCATTCAACGCTTTGCCATCGACCTCGCCGGCGCGGTACTGACCGCGTACCGAGTTGGCTCGCGCCTCCTCAACGCTCCATGGACGGATCGCGCCGACCACTTTGGCCTTCTCGCCGCGCACGGCGTCAGCGCCGAACGCGGCCGGCGGTTCCATGGCGACCATCGCCAGCAACTGGAACAGGTGATTGGGCACCATGTCACGCAGCGCACCGGTGTGCTCGTAAAAACTGCCACGGGTTTCGACGCCGACGGTTTCTGCCGCGGTGATTTGCACGTGGTCGATGTAATGGTTGTTCCAGAAGGCCTCGAACAGGCTGTTGGAGAACCGGCTGACCAGAATGTTCTGCACGGTTTCCTTGCCCAGGTAATGGTCGATCCGATAGATCTGTTTTTCGGACATGACCTTGAGCAGACAGGCGTTCAACGCTTCGGCAGTTTGCAGATCGGAGCCGAACGGCTTCTCGATGACCACCCTTCTGAATGCTTCCGGGGTTTCCTCCAACAACTTGGCGGCGCCGAGACGGCGTACCACTTCACTGAAAAAACGTGGCGCGGTGGCCAGGTAGAACACCGCATTGCCAGTGCCGCTGTCGGCAATTTTTGCCGCCAGCGCGGAATAAGTGCTGTCGTCCAGGAAGTCGCCCTGGACGTAGCTGATGCCTTTGGCGAGTTTGGCCCACAAGGCCGGATCAAGCATCTGATCGCCCTTGCCGACTTTCGCCGCCACTTCGGTACGGATGAAGTCTTCGAGTTTTTGCGCGAAGGCTTCATCGGTAATGGCGTTGTGATCAACGCCGACGATCCGCAGGTTTTCGTCCAGCAAGCCGTCGCGACTGAGGTTGTACAGCGCCGGCATCAGCAAGCGCTTGACCAGGTCGCCGTGGGCACCGAACAAAAACAGCGTGGTCGGTGGTGCGGGTTCTGCCTTGGACTTTCTGCGGATCGTATGGGTCATTTCTTCGGTGTCTCCACGTGGCCGCCGAAGCCGAAGCGCTGGGCCGAAAGAATCTTGTCGCCAAAGGTGCCCTGACCGCGCGAGCGGTAGCGCGAGAACAGCGAGTTGGACAGCACCGGAACCGGCACCGCCTGCTCCATGGCCGCTTCGATGGTCCATTGACCTTCGCCGCTGTCAGCCACCGAACCGGAGAAGCCGTCGAGTTTCGGATCGCTGGCCAGTGCGTCGGCGGTCAGGTCGAGCAGCCAGGACGAGACCACGCTGCCACGGCGCCAGACTTCGGCGATGTCGGCCACGTTCAGGTCGAAACGCTGATCTTCCGGCAGACGCTCGCTGGACTTGGTCTTGAGGATGTCGAAGCCTTCGGCGAACGCGGCCATCATGCCGTACTCGATGCCGTTGTGAATCATCTTCACGAAGTGCCCGGCACCGGCAGGACCGGCGTGAATGTAGCCGTACTCGGCGCGGTGATCCTCGGACTTGCGATCCCTGGTGCGCGGAATGTTGCCCATGCCCGGCGCCAGCGCAGCGAACAGCGGGTCAAGGCGCTGCACGGTTTCGGCGTCGCCGCCGATCATCATGCAGTAGCCGCGCTCCAGGCCCCAGACGCCGCCGGAGGTACCGACGTCGATGTAGTGCAGGCCCTTCTCGGCCAAGGTTTTCGCCCGGCGAATGTCATCCTTATAGTTGGTGTTGCCGCCGTCGATGATGGTGTCACCGGCTTCCAGCAAGTCGCTCAGAGTGTTGATGGTGTCTTCGGTCGGCGCGCCGGCCGGCAACATGACCCATACGGCACGTGGCTTGGCCAGGCCTGCCACCAGAGCGGGCAGGTCGGCAACGCCGGTGGAGCCCTCGGCGACCAGGTTATCGATGAAAGCGGTATTGCGGTCGTAAACAACGGTGGTGTGACCGTTGAGCATCAGACGTCGCGCAATATTGCCGCCCATGCGGCCCAGTCCAATAATCCCGAGTTGCATGTGCTGATGCTCCTTACTACAAATAAATGTGTGTCATTGGTTATAGCCCAACGCGACTGATGGAGGTTAGTCCAGAGCGTTGCGATGAAGTTTCCGGGCATTGTGCCCGATCCAGACTGATAACGCCCCGAATCCTGCCGAAGACACACCGACCATGAAAAATAAAAAAGTTCCATTCACGGGCAAAAGAAATCAAAATTGGCGCCGATAGCAAGTCAGTAGCCCCGACGCGGGGACGATTTGCAGTTGAGACACGCCATTTGCGAGGTGAGCAATGGGCACAGTACACACAGCAATGCCGCCACAAACCCTGTACGTCACGATCCGTCGCGATGAATTGCGTCAGTTGAAAGACGAGCGCGACCAGTTGAAGCAGGAGCTGGCGCAGCTGCGCTCGCTGACCCAGGGCGCTCAGCCCAAACCTCTGCCGGTGGTCCAGCGCCATCCGCACGCCTGACCTGCCCCGCCAGCTTCGGGAACGGCGCCTGTCGTTCCCGACATGATGCTCCCCTGCCCCTGATCAGCAACTAACGAAGTTTTCACACTGCCTTGGTGATACTCCGGCGCATTCTGGCCGTGCGTTTGCGCGCGGCTTCCGTTCGTCGGTTTGATGTAGCGCTCCGACGGTGGTTAGTGACGATGAGCTGGAGTGCTGAATGGCATTGTTCAAACGCAGCAAAACGACTGCGACAGGTTTCGACTGGGCCGGGGTTCTCTGGCTGTTCGCTTTCTTCTGGTATTTCTCGGGCATCACCCAACTGTTGATTCAGCTGACCGGCACCTCCGGCTTCAGCGGTTTCCGTCAGGCCTTCGTGATGAGCGCGCTGTGGCTCGCCCCGATGCTGGCGTTTCCCAAACGCACCAAACTGCTGGCCGCGCTGATCGGTATCGTCCTGTGGGCCTGCTCGATGGCCAGCCTGGGTTATTTCTTCATCTATCAGCAGGAATTCTCGCAAAGCGTCATCTTCATCATGTTCGAGTCGAACATCTCTGAAGCCGGCGAATACATGACCCAGTACTTCGCCTGGTGGATGATCCCGGCGTTCCTCGCCCATACCGCTTTCGCCTATTTCCTGTGGACCCGCCTGCGCCCGGTGTACATGCCCCGAGGCCGCGCGTTCGTGGCCGCGATCGCGATCGTCTTCGCCGTAGTCGGCTACCCGCTGATCAAACAGACCCAGCGTACCGGCAGTTTCGCCGGCGGTTTCGAGAAGTTCGAAGACCGCATCGAGCCAGCCGTGCCTTGGCAGATGGCGGTGGCTTACCACCGTTACCTCGACACCCTGGCCGGCATGCAAGACATGCTGCACAGCGCGAGCAAGGTTCCGCCGCTGCATAACCTGAAAGTTGCCGACGCCGATAAACCGTCGACCCTGGTGCTGGTGATCGGCGAGTCGACTAACCGTCAGCGCATGAGCCTGTACGGTTATGGACGCAACACCACCCCGGAACTGGACAAGCTCAAGGATCAGCTCGCGGTGTTCGACAACGTCATCACCCCGCGCCCTTACACCATTGAAGCGCTGCAGCAGGTGCTGACCTTCGCCGACGAAGAGAATCCTGATCTGTACCTGTCCACGCCGTCGCTGGTCAGCATGATGAAACAGGCCGGTTACAAGACCTTCTGGATCACCAACCAGCAGACCATGACCAAGCGCAACACTATGCTCACGACCTTCTCCGAGCAGGCCGACGAGCAGGTGTACCTGAACAACAACCGCAACCAGAACGCCGCGCAGTACGACGGTGACGTGATCGAGCCGTTCAACAAAGCGCTGACCGACCCGGCGCAGCGTAAGCTGATCGTCGTGCACTTGCTCGGCACTCACATGAGCTACCAGTACCGTTATCCGCCGACCTTCGACAAGTTCCAGGACCGTACCGGCGTGCCGGCCGGTGTGCGTGACGATCAGGTGCCGACCTACAACAGCTACGACAACGCCGTGCTGTACAACGATTTCGTGGTGTCGAGCCTGATCAAGGACTACGCCAAGTCCGATCCGAACGGTTTCTTGCTGTACCTCTCCGACCACGGTGAAGACGTGTTCGACTCCGCCGGCCACAACACCCTCGGCCGTAACGAGAACAAACCGACCGCGCCGATGTACACCATTCCGTTCATGGCCTGGGCGTCGCCGAAATGGCGCGAGAACCACGACTGGAACTTCGCCGCCGACCTCGGCCGACCGTACAGCAGCTCGCACCTGATCCACACCTGGGCGGACATGGCCGGTTTGAGTTTCGATGAACTGGACCGCAGCAAGAGTCTGGTCAGCGACAGCTTCAAACCGCGTCCGCTGATGATCGGCAACCCGTACGAACGCGAGCAGCGCGCCTTGATCGACTTCAGCCTGATGAAGCCGAAAAAGGTCGACCCTGCCGCAGCGAATGTCGTGCAGCAGTAACCGCTCGGAAGGCATCGGTTTCGAGAGATCGCAACCGGTGTAACGCATAAAGAAAAAGCTCCGTATCGCAAGATACGGAGCTTTTTTCGCTTTGGGCGGTCAGGTAGCCCGCTTTATGGGGCTCTACTGTACCGCCTGAGGGAAATCGGAGCAGCCAGCATGCTCGCACGTACCCTCCTCCCTGAAAGAGCAGCCAGCGCGCTCAGAGGGCGCCAGTAAATTGCACCACCAGGATCAAGGATTATTCCAGCACAAAAACAAACGCCCCGAACAAGTCGGGGCGTTTGTGGGTGCGTTCACTTGGGTGCTCTCACACCCTTCGCGATGCAGGTCCGGCGCTATCAGTAAGCCTTGCCGGTCTTGTAGAAGTTCTCGAAGCAGAAGTTGGTGGCTTCGATGTAGCCTTCAGCGCCACCGCAGTCAAAACGCTTGCCCTTGAACTTGTAGGCCATGACGCAGCCGTTCTGGGCCTGCTTCATCAGGGCGTCGGTGATCTGGATTTCACCACCCTTGCCTGGCTCGGTCTGCTCGATCAGATCGAAGATGTCCGGGGTCAGGATGTAACGACCAATGATCGCCAGGTTCGATGGCGCGTCTTCCGGCTTTGGCTTCTCGACCATGCTGTGTACGCGGTAGATGTCGTCGCGGATCATCTCGCCGGCGATCACGCCGTACTTGCTGGTTTCCTGCGGATCGACTTCCTGAATGGCGATGATCGAGCAGCGGAATTGCTTGTACAGCTTGACCATCTGGGTCAGTACGCCGTCGCCTTCGAGGTTGACGCACAAGTCGTCCGCCAGCACCACGGCGAACGGTTCGTCACCGATCAGCGGGCGACCGGTGAGGATCGCGTGGCCCAGACCTTTCATTTCGGTCTGACGGGTGTAGGAGAACGAGCACTCGTCGAGCAGCTTGCGGATGCCGACCAGGTATTTCTCCTTGTCGGTGCCTTTGATCTGGTTTTCCAGCTCATAGCTGATGTCGAAGTGGTCTTCCAGAGCGCGCTTGCCACGACCGGTCACGATCGAGATTTCAGTCAGGCCAGCGTCCAGAGCTTCTTCAACGCCGTACTGGATCAGTGGCTTGTTTACCACCGGCAGCATTTCTTTGGGCATGGCTTTAGTCGCTGGCAGGAAGCGAGTACCGTAACCGGCTGCTGGGAACAAGCATTTCTTGATCATATAAGTCCTTGAAAGGGCTGTGTGTACGAGTTTCGGCGCAGTCTAATCAGGCGGCGTGCACCTTACAATGCCCCGCACTGGCTAACCGATGCCAACATAGAGAAATATTCTCGCCGATAGTTCCGTTGGCGACTTCGACCCGCGAAAACAGAGTAGCTCAAACACGCAAATGCGCTGCATCACCATACGCTCATCATCCCCCAATGTGAGGATTTGTCGGTATCATGGCGCCTTTGAACCAGCGAACGAGACAGATAGATGGCCGCGGTAAAAATCATCAACGGGTATGTGATCGACAAGAAAGACGGCAAGTGGAACCTGACCACTACCAATGGCGAACACATCGCCGGTCCTTTCGACAGCGAGCAACTGGCGACTGATGTAGCGTCGGTATTCACCGACACCCCTGCGTCGTCCAAACGCCGTGGCAAAGATCAGGACTGATCTGTTGCGACACGCGCCGAGCCCTGCCCTTGTGCAGGGCTTTTTTGTGGCCGCTCGCAGCATGATGAAAACAAGTGGCCAATCGCTATAACCTTTTCATGCTGGCGCTGTCAGAGCGTTTAGCCCCTCCCTCGCTGAAGACGACACACTTATGAACATGAACAGAATGCTGCCGCTGATCGCGGTATTGGCCCTCGGTGGCTGTGCCACCTCGGAAACCACCTACCTGAACAACGGCGAACAGGGCTTGAGCATCGACTGCTCCGGGGAAGCCAACTCCTGGGCCACCTGCTACGAAAAGGCTGACGCCTCCTGCGCCGGCACCGGTTATCGCATCGTCGGTACCGATGGCACGCCGGCGCCCAAGGAAAGCGACAAGACCCTGGGGGTCGACGTCGGCAACTACAAGAACCGCAGTGTGGTGGTGGTCTGCAAATAGACCCTACATGTGGATCTCGGCGAACTTGATCCCGAGCCCGCGCACGATCTCGATCAGGTCGTCGAGCCGGGCGAAGGATTCGACTTCGTCGTTATCGTCCACCAGAAAATAGCTGCGACCGGCGCTCTTCTTGAAAAACACGATCCACTCGCCCGAGTTCGCCGGATTTTGAATCACATGCGTGGCAGAGATAAGGCCCTCTGCATGCCGTTCCCGTACTTGCTCTCGCTTCATGCGCGACTCCAGAAATGAAAATGCCGCCACAGCAAGACTGTGACGGCATCGGTGCTGATGGACGCTATTCTATCAGCCGGAAATACAGGCATTGGCGGCGTTTTGCACGTCACGGGGACGAACCGGCACATTGGACATCCGCTCATGCAGCTTGATGCTGCTGCCGCCGGAACGGTCTTCGATATCAAACACCGCAGCCGCGCCGGTGGAAAATTTCCCGGGAACAATCACTCGCACGCCATCCTTGTGCGGCTGCATCTGCAGCGCGCCGCGGCTGCTGGCAAGCTTGTCGGCCAGGCACTGAGCATACTCATGGGGTTTCTTGCCGGAAATCACGCTCATGGTGGGCAAGGTTTCGTTGATTTCGGAAACACTCGCGCAACCACCCACGACCAACATCAACGGCAGACACACCACACCCCACTTCATACAAATACCTCCCATAAAGACCCTCGGACAGCAGTAATGCCATTTTTCTCCGAGGCTTACTCCATTAAACCCGCATGGAATCGCGAATAACTGTTTTTAATTGTCAAAGCAGCGCTCGACGGCGGGATAATAACCCGTTCGGGCTGATAAACTGCGCCAATCGCACATGCTATCGTTTTGATTTAGTAGAAAAAGCCCTTCTGGAGGCGCCCATGAAATTCATTCACCAGCGCGAGCACCTCAACGAAGACGACATCGTCGTCATCCAATGCTCGCAAACCTGCAACATCCGCTTGATGAACGACGCCAACTTCCGCGCGTTCAAGAACGGCGGCCGCCACACCTACCACGGCGGCGCTTTCGACACGTTTCCTGCACGCATCACCGCGCCGAGCACCGGTTTCTGGAACATCACCATCGACACCGTCAACCGTCGCGCCATCAGCGTCACGCGCAAGCCGACCCTGACCCACTCGATCAAGATCATCCGCCGCTCCAGCTCCAAACTGAGCTGAGTCGCCCCTAACGCAAAGGTAAGCACGACCGTGGCCCAAACGACCAAATACGTCATCAAATACAAGCTCAACGGTGAACGCCGTTTCGAGTTCGCGCAACTGGAAAACGGCACCGTCGAAGAGGCCAAGGCCGCACTGGACGCCATCCATGGCACCACCGAAGACGTGATCAGCGACATCGCCGTGAGCAAAGCCCTGTAACGCAACACTCGGGATTCGACCGCAAGCGGCGGAGTGTTCTGCCGCCGGTATTTGCCCAGACTGACAGCCTCGACCAAAGGGTTCAGTAGTCAGCATGTCAATGTCCCCGTCTCGGCTGGATGCGCTCGATTGGGCAAGCCTCGAACAGCATCTGGATCAATATGGCTATGCCATCGTCCGCTCGTTGCTGTCGGCGCAAACCTGTGAACGCTTGAGCGCCCTGTATTCGCAGACCGAACCGTTTCGTTCGCAGGTCATCATGGCCCGCCACGGTTTCGGTCGCGGGGAATACAAGTACTTCAGCTATCCCCTGCCGACAGCCATCGAACGTCTGCGCACTGCGTTTTACCCGCGCCTGGTGCCACTGGCCAACCGCTGGTACGAACGCATGAATGTGCCTGTACGCTTTCCCGCAACCCATTCCGAGTTTGTGCAGCGCTGTCAGGCTGCCGGCCAACTGCGGCCGACACCCTTGCTGTTGCAATACGGCCCGCAGGACTACAACTGCCTGCATCAGGATCTGTACGGAGAACTGGTTTTCCCACTGCAAGTGGCGATTCTTCTGTCGCAGCCCGGAGAGGATTTTACCGGTGGCGAGTTCGTCCTGACCGAGCAGCGTCCACGCATGCAGTCGCGCCCGCACGTCGTGGATCTGCACAAGGGTGACGCGGTTATTTTCGCGGTCAACCAGCGCCCGGTCAGCGGCACACGCGGCGATTATCGAGTGACCATGCGTCACGGCGTCAGTCGCCTGCACAGCGGAAATCGGCATACTCTGGGCATCATCTTCCACGACGCATCATGAACGCCATGCACCCGACCACCTTCGACCTGTTCGCCGACCACGAACCCGAGCAACAACCCCGCGCCGAGCAGATCGGCGAACAATCGTGGGTGTTGCGCGGCTTCGCTTTGCCGGTGATCGATCAACTGTTGCCAGCGCTGGAAGCCATTCTCGCCGTAGCACCGTTGCGCCACATGATGACCCCGGGCGGTTTCAGCATGTCGGTGGGCACCAGCAGTTGCGGAACCCTGGGCTGGATCACCGACCGTAGCGGTTATCGCTACAGCACCGTCGACCCGCTGAGTGGCCAGCCCTGGCCGGCGATGCCAGAAGTGTTGTCGGAACTGGCGCGCAAAGCAGCACAGCGCGCTGAATTTGCCGACTTTCATCCAGACTCCTGCCTGATCAACCAATATGTCCCCGGCGCGAAAATGTCTTTGCATCAGGACAAAGACGAAAATGCCTACGCGGCACCGATCGTGTCGCTGTCATTGGGGTTGCCGGCGATGTTCCTGTTCGGTGGTTTTTTGCGCAGCGACAAGAGCCAGCGCATTCCTCTGCTGCATGGCGACATGGTGATCTGGGGCGGGGTTGATCGCTTGCGCTTTCACGGCGTGCTGCCGATCAAACCCGGGCGGCATCCGCAGTTGGGCGAACGCCGGATCAACCTGACCTTGCGTGTCGCCGGGTGATCTGAAAAGTTTGACCGCAAGGCCCGGAGTGTTACCAACATTGCCGCTGGTTAACCTGAATCAAACAGGTCAACGGACTACTCGCCATGAAAAAGCTTTCGCCCCTCATCAACGTTGAAACCGATCCACGCTGGGCCGCCGTCGTTGCACGGGACCCGCGGGCCGACGGGCAGTTTGTCTATGCGGTGAAAACCACCGGCATCTACTGCCGCCCCAGCAGCCTTTCACGTTTGCCCAAACCGCAAAATGTCGAATTTTTCGACAGCGCCGAAGCTGCCGAAGCGGCGGGCTACCGCCCAAGCAAACGCACAAGCAAAGATCAGACTGACGTCGCCAGCCAGCACGCCGCGACCGTGGCGATGGCCTGTCGGCAGATCGAGTCGAGTGAAACAGTGCCCGCACTCAATGAACTCGCCGAAACCGCCGGCCTCAGCCCTTTCCATTTTCATCGGGTGTTCAAGGCCGCAACCGGCCTGACACCAAAGGGTTACGCGGCGGCGCATCGTTCGCGCCGGGTGCGTGAACGGCTCGCGGATGGCGGCACGGTGACCGATGCGCTGTACGACGCGGGATTCAATTCCAACAGCCGCTTTTATGAGGCAGCCGACAAGGTACTGGGCATGAAACCCGGTGACTATCGCGCTGCCGGTCGCAACAACGACATTCATTTTGCCGTTGGCCAATGTTCGCTCGGGGCGATTCTGGTGGCGCAGAGTGAGCGCGGCGTGTGCGCGATTCTGTTGGGCGACGATCCGCATCAACTGGTGTGCGATCTGCAGGATCAGTTCCGCAACGCAAACCTGATTGGCGCCGACGCCGGATTCGAGCAATTGATCGCCAAAGTGGTGGGTTTCATCGAAGCGCCAGCGCTAGGCCTCGACTTGCCACTGGATGTGCGTGGCACAGCGTTCCAGGAGCGGGTGTGGCAGGCGTTGCGGGAGATTCCAGTGGGTCGCACCGCCAGTTACGCCGAAATCGCTCAGCGCATTGGCGCGCCGACCTCCATGCGCGCCGTGGCGCAAGCCTGCGGCGCCAACCGTCTGGCCGTAGCAATCCCCTGCCATCGCGTGGTGCGCAGCGATGGCAATCTGTCGGGGTATCGCTGGGGCGTAGAGCGTAAGCGCCAGTTGCTGGAACGCGAAACCCAGTCTTAGCGCACGCCGATGTAGACCGACACGGACTCGGGGCCGGTATAGGCCTCGAAGTCGGTAGCGTAACGGCGCTGAATCTGCGGATTGGCTGCAAAGAAGTCCCAGATCTTTCCCCAGGTCGAGATGACCGCGTCTGGCAACGGCCCCTGCGCTTCGAACACCAGATACTCGCCCGCTTCGATCCGCACGGACTCAAAGTCTTTGACTGAAGCATTCACGGCAACGCCAGCGGTAACGTCAAACGCACCCGAAGCATCCGACTCGTAAGCCGAATACACGCCATAAATCGGCGAATGGGCTGACTTGCCGGGAATGGATTCGGCCAACTCCTCGCCGAAAAACCGGCCCCACATCGGGCCGATTTTCGCGGTTTCGGGTTGGTGCTCTGCGGCGTTGGTGGTGCGCACCCGCAGGCCAGCAACGGTGAAGGCGTCGATTTGCTGTCGTTTCAAATCCATCGAAATTGCGGCTCCCTGTATAGAAGTGCGGCCACACAGGGCCGCAATGACGCCTACTCTGTCAGCGATTGACGTCGACCACAACCCTGCCGCGAAGCTGTCCGGCAAGCAGCTCAGGTGCCGCATCGATGGCCTCGCTCAGGGCGATTTCGTGACTGATCACTGGCAACAGGGCGAAGTCCAGATCCTTGGCCAGACGCGCCCAGGCCTCGATCCGCCGTGCCTTGGGCTGGGTCACGCTGTTGATTCCGGCCAGGGTCACACCGCGCAGAATGAACGGCGCCACCGACGCCGGAAAATCCATGCCCTGAGCCAGACCGCAGGCAGCGACGGTGCCCTCGGCGCGGGTACTGGCGCAAGCGTTGGCCAGGGTGTGACTGCCGACCGAATCGATCACCCCGGCCCAACGTTCCTTGGCCAACGGTCTGCCCGGCTCGGACAAGGTTGCGCGGTCGATGATCTCACTGGCGCCCAGTTGTTTCAGGTACTCATGCTCGGACACCCGGCCCGTGGACGCCACCACGCGATAACCGAGTTTGTTGAGCAAGGCGATGGCGAAACTGCCCACTCCGCCATTGGCGCCGGTCACCAGCACTTCGCCCTGATCCGGGGTCACGCCGTTACGCTCCAGCGCCAGAATGCACAGCATCGCCGTGTAGCCGGCGGTACCGATGGCCATGGCTTGCGCGGCGGTAAAGGCTTTGGGCAACGGAATCAGCCAGTCGCCATTGAGCCGCGCCTTCTGCGCCAATCCGCCCCAGTGACTCTCGCCCACGCCCCAGCCGTTGAGCAGCACCTGATCACCGACCTGGTAATCGGGATGCGAACTGACCTCGACCGTGCCTGCCAGATCGATCCCCGGCACCATCGGAAACTTGCGCACCACCGGGCTGCTGCCGGTAATCGCCAGTCCGTCCTTGAAGTTCAGCGTGCTGTAGGCGACCTTCACCGTCACGTCGCCTTCAGGCAACTGCGCTTCGTTGATCTGCTGCAGGCTGGCGCGATATCCGCTGTCGTCTTTGTCGATCAAAATGCCGTTGAACATGGCTGCCTCTCAATCAATGGATTCAAATACTCGTGCCCTGGAATAACACAAAGCAACACATTGCCCCACCCGACTTTGCGCCAATTCGCAAATCCGCCCAGTAATTCCAGAGCGGGCGACTATGCTTTTTCGACGGCCGTGCTTTCGCTGCCATCCTGCTGAAAGCGGCCCTGTCGATGGAGCTGACAATGTCTTACCCGCGCTCGTTGCTTGCGATACTGATGCTGTGCCTGCTGACGGTTGGCAACACTTGGGCTGCCCCGGCTACCGCCAGCAAACCTGCTGCTGCCGACGCTGCCCCGAGCGCGCCGACGTGGCCGCAAGTGATCACCAGCGACAAGGCCAAACTGACCGTGTACCAGCCGCAACTCGACAGCTGGGATGGCTACACCCTCAATGCCCGGGCTGCCGTCGAAGCCACCGGCGCCGACGGCAAACCCACCTTCGGCATCGTCCAGTTCAGCGCGCACACGCTGGTCGACAAGGCCACGCGCTGGGTCGCACTGGATCAGTACAAGATCATCAAGGCCGACTTCCCTGCCGACGCCAGTCAGGCCGACGTCTGGCTCGGCGCGCTGCAGAAAGATGCCGAAAGTCGCAAGAAAACCATCTCCCTCGATCAACTTGAAGCCGCCGTCGGCGTGCTGTCGGCCGAGCAGAAAGCCGACAGCGCGCCGCTGGAAAACACCCCGCCGACGATCATCAGTTCAGACGTCCCGGCGCTGCTCGTCTACATCGATGGCGACGCCGTGTACCGGGCGGTCGATGGCACCGCGCTGCAACGGGTGATCAACACCCGCCCGCTATTGCTCAAGGACGCCGAGGGCAAGCACTACCTGCACGTGTTCGATGGCTGGATGGTCGCTGACAGCCTCAGCGGCGAATACACCCGTCTGACCACACCACCGGCCGATCTGGAGAAGGCCAAACAGGCGGCGATCCAGAGCCGTCAGGTCGATCTGCTGACCGGGCAGAGTGATCCGAAAGACAAGGTGCCAAATCTGGCCAGACCGCCGCAGCCGAAAATCTTCATCGCCACCACGCCCACTGAGCTGATCGTCACCGACGGCGCAGCGCAGTGGCTACCGATTCAGGGCACCAGCCTGCTCTACGTGAGCAACACCACCGGGCACATCTTCAAGGAAATCGGTGACCAGAACAGTTACGTGCTGATCTCCGGGCGCTGGTTTCGCGCTGCCGACATGCGCGGCCCATGGACGTTTACCCCGGCGGACAAACTGCCGGCAGATTTCGCCAACATCCCGGACGACAGCCCGAAAGAGAACGTCAAGGCCTCGGTCGCCGGCACACCGCAGGCCAAGGAAGCCGCGATCGCGGCGACCATCCCGCAAACCTCGTCGTTCAAGAAAAGCGCAGTGAAAATGACCGCACCGCAGTTCGATGGCGAGCCACAGTTGAAGGCAATCAACAGCACATCCCTGCAGTACGTGGTCAACAGCGCGACGCCGATTATTCGTGTCGACAACGACAACTGGTATGCGGTGGAAAACGGTATCTGGTTCAGCGCCACCTCGGTGAACGGACCATGGAGCGTCGCCAGTTCGGTGCCGGCGGTGATCTATTCGATCCCGCCGAGTTCACCGATGCATTACCTCACCTACGTCAAAGTCTATGAGTCCAGCGGCGACACCGTGGTGGTCGGCTACACCCCGGGCTATCAAGGGTCAAATCTGGATCCGGCCACCGGTGTGGTGGTCTACGGCACCGGTTATCCGTACACGCCGTGGGTCGGCAGCGTCTGGTACGGGCCGCCGGTGACCTACGGTTTCGGCGTCGCCATGCGCTACACGCCGTGGACTGGCTGGACCTTCGGTTTCGGCTTCGGATGGAGCTGGGGCGGTAACACCGTAGCGATGGGTTGGGGCTGGGGCGCTTATCCATGGTGGGGCAATTATGGCTGGGGTTACGCCTGGGGGCCGCGCCTGTACCCCGCGCCACTGGCCTGGGGCGGCGCCGCTTATGGCTATCGTGGCGGTGCTGTGGCCTGGGGGCCCGGTGGCTGGGCAGGCACCACCGGCAACATTTATCGTCAGTGGGGGGATCGCGCGACGGTGAGTCGCTATGGCGCCGGATACAACGCCTGGACCGGCAATCGCTGGGCCGGTCAGGTTGGCTCGTCCTATAACTCGCGCACCGGCATTGCGGCGGCAGGCCAACGCGGCGCGGTGCACAACGCCTACACCGGCAACTACGCGGCTGGACGCAGCGGTGAAGTGGTCGGGCCGAATGGTGGCGCCATCGCCGGTGGCCGGGTCACCGCAGGTAATGCTCGCACCGGCACCCAGGTCACCGCCAATCGTGGCGCGGTGTACAACCCTAACACCGACAAGACCACGCAGTATGCCGGCGTGAAAGGCCGCAACGGCGGCACCGCACGGGTGGGCGACAACGTCTATGCCGGGCGCGACGGCAACGTCTACAAGAAAACCGACAACGGCTGGCAATCGATGGTCAAGGGCAGCCCGGCCCGCACGGCGCCGGTCAACAACAATGCGCAACTGCAGAACCTCAATCGCGAGTCTGCTGCGCGCAACTTCGGCAACCAGCGCACCAACAACTTTCACAACTCCTCGCAAGTCATGAACCGCTCATTTGGGGGCGGCGGGGGCGGCGGTTTTCATCGCCGCTGATGGCTGCATTGAAAATTCAGACTGGCCCCGAGCCCGGTTTTGCTGTTAAAAAACCGGCTCTGCCGTCCCTGCCCCGTTTCATCGTTCGGAGAACCGCTTTCATGAGCCAATGGCCTGACACTCGCATTCTTGACCTGCTCGGCATCGAGCTGCCGATCATTCAGGCCCCGATGGCCGGCGCCACGACTTCGGCAATGGTGATCGCCGTGTGCAACGCCGGCGGCTTGGGTTCGATGCCTGCCGCAATGCTGAGCATCGAGCAGTTGCGCGAAGAGCTGAAGACCATTCGCGAGCACACCCGCAAACCGTTCAACGTCAATTTCTTCTGCCACCAGCCACCGGCCGCCGATGAACAGCGCGCGCAAGACTGGAAAAACCTGCTGGAGCCTTACTACCGCGAATTGGGCGTGGATTTCGACGCACCGACACCGGTTTCCAACCGCGCGCCATTCGATGCGGCAGCGTGCGCCGTGCTCGAAGAGTTTCGTCCTGAGGTGGTGAGCTTTCACTTTGGTCTGCCGGAAAAATCTCTGCTGGATCGGGTCAAGGCCACTGGCGCGAAAATCCTCTCGTCCGCCACCACTGTCGATGAAGCGCTGTGGCTTGAGCAAAACGGTTGCGACGCTATCATCGCCATGGGTTACGAGGCTGGCGGGCATCGCGGGATGTTTCTCAGCGATGATTTGAGCAGTCAGGTCGGCACCTTTGCGCTGGTGCCGCAGATCGTCGATGCGGTCAAGGTGCCGGTGATCGCTGCCGGCGCCATTGCCGATGCGCGCGGTGTGGCCGCAGCATTGGTACTCGGTGCGTCAGCGGTGCAGGTCGGCACCGCGTATTTGTTCACCCCGGAAGCGAAAGTCAGCGCCTCGCATCACCAGGCGCTGCGCAGCGCCAAGGAAAGCGAAACCGCGATTACCAACCTGTTCACCGGCCGCCCGGCTCGCAGCATTCTCAATCGGGTGATGCGCGAAATCGGCCCGATGTCACCGAAAGCCCCGGCCTTCCCGCTGGCCGGCGGGGCGCTGATGCCGTTGCGTGCCAAAAGTGAAGCGCAGTTCAGCAACCTCTGGGCCGGTCAGGCGTTCCCATTGGGCGAAGAGCTGAACAGCGCTGATCTGACCCGGCAACTGGCGGATGGCGCTCTGGCAAAACTGCTCCGCCGCTGATCCGGCGCAGGGTGAGACATGGCACCACCTCACCCTGTGTTCACCAGCACTTCCTGTTTAGCGGCATTTCGCTATATATTTCGCTATATAGCGTTCCACCCTTCGCATCGGTGCAGTCCACCTCCAACAATAACTGCCCTCTGCACTCGCCCATAACGGAGCTGTTACATGACCATTCGTGCCCCACGTTTTGCCCCAACCTGCCTGGCCACCCTGCTTGCGGTATTCGCCTTCGGTACCGCTCAGGCTGATGAAGTGCAGGTGGCCGTTGCCGCCAACTTCACCGCGCCGATCCAGGCCATTGCTGCCGACTTCGAAAAAGACACCGGGCACAAACTGGTCGCCGCCTACGGTGCCACTGGCCAGTTCTATACCCAGATCAAAAACGGCGCGCCGTTCGAAGTGTTCCTCTCGGCGGACGACACCACGCCGGAAAAACTGGAAAAAGAAGGCGACACCGTCAAGGGTTCGCGCTTCACCTACGCCATCGGCACCCTGGCGCTGTGGTCGGCGAAAGATGGTTATGTCGACGCCAAAGGTGAAGTCCTGAAGAAGAATGAATACCAGCACCTGTCCATCGCCAATCCGAAAGCCGCGCCATACGGTCTGGCCGCTACTCAGGTGCTGGAAAAACTCAATCTGACTGAGGCGACCAAGGCGAAGATCGTCGAAGGCCAGAACATCACCCAGGCCTTCCAGTTCGTGTCCACCGGCAACGCCGAACTGGGTTTTGTCGCACTGTCGCAGATCTACAAGGACGGCAAGGTCACCAGCGGTTCGGCGTGGATCGTTCCAGCGAGCATGCACGACCCGATCAAACAGGACGCGGTGATTCTCAACAAAGGCAAGGACAGCGCCGCCGCCAAAGCGCTGGTTGAATACCTCAAGGGTCCGAAAGCCGCTGCGGTGATCAAGTCCTACGGTTACCAGCTCTAAATGTCGCTGACGAGTGCCGACTTCGCGGCGATCTGGCTGACCCTGAAACTGGCGTCCCTGACCACCGCTATCCTGCTGGTCGTCGGCACGCCGATTGCCCTGTGGTTGTCGCGCAGCCGTTCCTGGCTGCGTGGCCCCATCGGCGCAATCGTCGCCCTACCCCTCGTACTGCCGCCGACCGTGATCGGCTTTTATCTGCTGCTGGCGATGGGGCCCAATGGCTTTCTCGGCCACTTCACGCAATGGCTGGGTCTGGGCACTCTGACCTTCAGTTTTACCGGGCTGGTGATCGGCTCGGTGATTTATTCCATGCCGTTTGTGGTGCAACCGTTGCAGAACGCGTTCTCGGCCATCGGCACCCGCCCACTGGAGGTGGCCGCGACCCTGCGCGCCAATCCCTGGGACACTTTTTTCAGCGTGATCCTGCCGTTGGCCCGCCCCGGTTTCGTGACGGCGGCGATCCTCGGTTTCGCGCATACCGTTGGTGAATTCGGCGTGGTGCTGATGATCGGCGGCAACATTCCCGACAAGACCCGCGTGGTCTCGGTGCAGATCTACGACCATGTCGAGGCGATGGAATATGCTCAGGCCCATTGGCTGGCCGGGGCGATGCTGGTGTTTTCGTTTCTGGTGTTGCTGGCGCTCTACTCCAGCCGCAAGACCCGCGCGGGTTGGAGCTGATCGATGATTGATGCACGTCTGAAAATCACTTATCCGGGTTTCAACCTGGATGTCGATCTGCACTTGCCGGGGCGTGGCGTGACTGCGCTGTATGGCCATTCCGGATCGGGCAAAACCACTTGCCTGCGCTGTATCGCCGGGCTTGAGCGAGCCGAGCAGGGTTTCATCCAGATCAACGACGAAGTCTGGCAGGACAGCGAACGGCGGATTTTTGTCCCGCCGCACAAACGTGCAATCGGTTACGTGTTCCAGGAAGCCAGTCTGTTTCCGCACCTGTCAGTGCTGGCCAACTTGCAATTTGGCCTTAAACGCATTGCCAAGGCCCAGCGCCGGGTCGACATGGCGCAAGCCACCGAACTGCTGGGCATCGGTCATTTGCTGGAGCGTCATCCGCAGCATCTGTCCGGCGGCGAACGCCAACGTGTCGGCATCGCCCGCGCGCTGTTGACCAGCCCGAAACTGTTGCTGATGGATGAGCCATTGGCCGCTCTCGACAGCCAGCGCAAAAACGAAATCCTGCCGTACCTGCAACGTCTGCACGACGAGCTGGACATCCCGGTGCTTTACGTCAGCCATGCGCAGGATGAGGTCGCCCGCCTGGCCGATCATCTGGTGCTGCTCAGCGACGGCAAGGCCCTGGCCAGCGGCCCGATTGGCGAAACCCTCGCGCGCCTTGACCTGCCAATGGCGTTGGGCGATGACGCCGGAGTGATCATCGAAGGCCAGGTCAGCGCCTATGATGCCGAGTACCAGTTGCTGAGTCTGCAATTGCCGGCGACTGCCATGAACATCCGGGTGACTCACGCGCCGATGGCGGTCGGTCAGGCCCTGCGCTGCAAGGTGCACGCCCGCGATATCAGTCTGGCCCTGCACAACAGCGAGGCCAGCAGCATCCTCAATCGCTTGCCGGTGACCGTGGTCAGCGAGCTGGCGGCGGACAATGCCGCGCATGTGCTGATTCGTCTGGATGCCGGCGGCACACCGCTGCTGGCGCGGATCACGCGGTTTTCCCGGGATCAGCTCGGCATCCACCCGGGCCAGCATTTATGGGCGCAGATCAAGGCCGTCGCCGTGCTGGCCTGAATTGGTTGGCACGACGGCCACGGCGCGCGGTCAATCGCTGTAACAGAGCGATTCGCCAAGGACACCGCCATGCCCGACACCGCACTAGCCGACGTCTTGCCGCCCGACCTGCATTACGTCGACGATACCCAACCCGGCCTCACCCGTAAAAAGCTGCGTGGCAAGTTCGCCTATTTCGATCCGGCCGGGCAGCGCATTACCGACCCTGATGAGATCAAACGGATCAATTCGCTGGCAGTGCCGCCGGCCTACACCGATGTCTGGATCTGCGCCGATCCGCGTGGCCATTTGCAGGCCACCGGACGCGATGCCCGGGGCCGCAAGCAGTATCGCTATCACCCGCGCTGGCGCGAGGTGCGTGATGCCGACAAGTACTCGCGCTTGCGTGAGTTCGGCCTGGCGCTGCCGAAGTTACGCAAACAGCTCGAAAGCTTGCTGGACGCCCCCGGCTTCAGCCGCGACAAAGTCATGGCCACGGTCATCACGCTGCTCGACGCCACATTGATTCGTGTCGGCAATACCCAATACGCGCGGGACAACCGCTCCTATGGCCTGACCACCCTGCGCAGCCGGCATGTCGAGGTCAACGGCAGCGCGATCCTGTTCCAGTTTCGCGGCAAAAGCGGTATCGAACACCAGATCACCGTCAAGGATCGTCGCCTGGCGCGCATCATCAAGCGCTGCCTGGAAATCCCCGGACAGAATCTGTTTCAGTATCTGGACGAAAACGGCGAGCGGCACACCGTCAGTTCCCATGACGTCAACAGCTACCTGCAAACCCTCACCGGCGCTGACTTCACCGCCAAGGATTACCGCACCTGGGCCGGCAGCGCACTGGCTTTGGCGGTATTACGCGAACTGCAATGGGAGTCGGAAGCCGAGGCGAAACGGCATGTGGTGGAGATGGTCAAGAGCGTGTCCAAACAGCTGGGCAACACCCCGGCGGTGTGCCGCAAGTGCTACATCCATCCAGCCGTGGTCGAGCGCTTCCTGCTCGGTGCGCTGGCCGAACTGCCACGCCCGAGAGTGCGCAAGGGCTTGCGCTCCGAGGAAGTGGCGCTGGCGATGTTTCTCGAGCAAATGATGGACACGTCTTGATCGCGGCGGATGGGTGATCTAGGCTAGCCACCTTTCCCCCTTCGGGACGACCGCAGACAGTGAACAATCAAGCCTTCTGAAAATGTAATCGCGATAAGCGCTGAATAGCGCCTGTCAGTCTTCACGACATTTTTCGGAGGTGCCGATGACTCACGTCTCGCGTACGCCTGCCCTCGTCTCCCTGAATCAAACCAGTTTTCAGTTCGCTAATGGCGAGACGATTTTCAACGACCTGAATCTGCAATTCGATCACATCCACACAGCCATCGTCGGGCGCAACGGCGTCGGTAAAAGTGTGCTGGCCAAGCTGATCGCCGGGCACTTGCAACCAACTGCCGGTAGCGTCACCTGCTCGGTGCCATTGGCTTATGTGGCGCAAACATTCACCGCCGATGCGGCGCAGACCGTGGCCGATGCCACCGGCACCGCCGCCGCCCTTCGCGCATTGCAACGGCTGCAGTCTGGCGAGGCGGCAGCAGAAGATTTTGACATCCTCGGCGAGCGCTGGGATCTGCCCGAACGTCTGCGCCAATCGCTGGATAACGCCGGTCTGCCGGACATTGCTCCCACCGATCTGACCCAACCGCTGAGCGGCGGCCAGCAAGCGCGGCTGGCGTTGATCGGGGCGCTTCTGAATCCGGCGCATCTGTTGGTGCTGGATGAACCGACCAACCATCTCGACGGCCCCGGCCGCGACTGGTTGATGAGCGAACTGGAACGCTGGCGCGGCGGATTGATCGTCGTCAGTCACGACCGGCAATTGCTTGAGCGCATGCAGCGTATCGTCGAGCTGACGCCGCTGGGTGTCACGGTGTACGGCGGCAATTTTTCCGCTTACCAGCAGCAACGACAGATCCATCAGGCGGCGGCGCAAGCGACGCTGGATCAAAGCCGAACAGAGCGCCGGCGCGAGCAGCAGCGCTTGCAAAACGAGCACGACACCATCCAGCGGCATGCCGCCCGCTCACTGCGCAATGCCAAAACCGCCAACGTCTCGGGCTTCGAACGCGCCGGCCTCAAAGGTGCGGCGAGGCAGATCATGGGCCAGGTGCGTCATGGTCATCAGCAGCGCAAATCGGAGCTTGATGCACGGGTGCGCGATGCCTATGCCAAAGTGCTCGCGGATGATGCGGTGCTGATGAACCTGCCCGGCAGCGCAGTGCCTGCTGCGCGCAGAGTCTGCTCGTTGATTGATACGTGCCTGCCATGGCTGCCGGCGCAACCGTTCAATCTCACGCTGAGCGGTCCTGTGCGCGTCGCCGTCATTGGTCCGAATGGCTGCGGCAAATCGACGTTGCTCAGAGTGCTCGCAGGTCAACTGCATCCCGCCAGCGGCGAATGCATCACCCATGTTCCTGCGGCTTATCTGGACCAGCATCTGAAGCTGCTGGATGACCGTCTCAGCGTCATCGAGCAACTGCTCGCGCTGCAGAGTCCGTTGAGTGAGAGCGAATTGCGCAGCCATCTGGCGCATCTGCAACTGGACGCGCAACGGGTCACTCGAGCGAGCGCTTCACTGAGCGGTGGAGAACGTTTGAAAGCCGCGCTGGCGGTGGCCTTGTGGGGCAAGACGCCTGCGCAACTGTTGCTGCTCGATGAGCCGAGCAATCATCTGGATCTGGCATCGGTTCAGGCTTTCGAGCAGGCATTGCAGACGTTTCCCGGCGCAATTGTTGCGGTTTCCCACGACACTGAGTTTCTACAGGCGTTGAAACCGACGCACCATCTGGATTGGCATGCCACAGAGTGGCGGCTGCAACCGACGAACTGACTGGCTATTTTTTGCACGATTGGCCAAGGCTTCTATAGTTGATCTGACACCTATTTGCTGTGGTGACGCCATGGAAGACATATTTGTCGTGAAGCGCTGCAACAAGATCATCATTCACGGCCGCCGCGCCGGGGAAAGTAAGCATGAACCCGCTGAGGCCAGCAGTTGGTTTCGGATCAACGACACCCGCACCGGCGGCTTCATCGGCGACGGCTACGATCTTGAGCAAGATGCCCGACGCGAATGCCAACGGCTCAATGCGGCCAGCTCGCCGCTGCCGGCGCGACAATCGGCCGGCTGATGCAATTGACAGGCGGGGTCTATACTCAAAGCAGCTGACGGACCAGCGCCCCAACGGTCGAGAGCTCGCAGCCCGCGGGCTTTTTGCTGCCTCTCAACGGTTTGTCTGAACGGAGGTGTTCCATGTCCGAAAAAGAGTCCATCACCACCCTCCTCACCCTGCTCGACTCGCGTCAGGCGCGACTTGCCGCGGCCTGCAAGGAAATCGCCGACTGGGTCGACCATCAAGGCGGCCATCCGACCGCCCTGCGCATCCGCGATCGACTGAACGACATCGAAAAAGACACACCGTTGATCCGCAGCACCCTGTCTTCGCTACAGCCTGTCGAACGGCCACTGCCGCGTTTCAGATGACTGCACCGCGATAAACGACAGCTAACCGGCGTACCGTCTGGCCGATGTACCGAACGCCCCGAGGTGTGGGCGGTCAAAACCTGTACACGTCACCCAGGAGACGGTTCATGGTTATCCATTTCAAAACAGACGGACATCTGGCTTGTGGTCACAAGGGCAACAACCTTGCCTCAAGCCTGGAACTCAATCGCGTCAAATGCCGCAGCTGCCGCAACACAGACGCCTACAAAGAAGCACGCAAGACCCAGCGCAATGCCGCACGCCGCGCAGCGCGCCACACCAAAGCTGATCATGGTGCGTCGAACTGGCGTTCGGAGTGGATCGAACGCCTGACCGCGCTGGCCGGGCCGCAGCGCCTGCCAAGGGGCTTTTTCGGGCAAGCGTTCGTATAACCGATTGATGTCGTGTGTAAAGTCCATCACTCGACGTGAATTGTCCCGAATTCACCGCTCGAACCCATCAATGCCCTGGCCTTATCGTCAGGGCTTTTTGTTGAAAACACCGGTTCGAGCAGCCCGTAGCCCTGAATCAGGCTTGCAAATAGCCAACGCGCCCTCATAACCAGAACCGTATCCACCGTCACCTAGAGGCAAAAAATCATGACCGGACAAACCGAAACCGCGATTCTCGCCGGGGGCTGCTTCTGGGGCATGCAGGACCTGCTGCGGCGTTATCCCGGCGTGTTGCAGACGCGAGTCGGCTACAGCGGCGGCGATGTACCGAACGCCACCTACCGCAACCACGGCAACCACGCTGAAGCCATCGAAATCATCTTCGACCCGGCGGTGATCAGCTACCGGCAGATCCTCGAGTTCTTCTTCCAGATCCACGATCCGAGTACACCCAACCGTCAAGGCAACGATCTCGGCCCCAGCTATCGTTCGGCGATCTATTATCTCAGCGAAGAGCAACGCGACATCGCCGAAGACACTGCTGCGGATGTCGACGCTTCCGGGCTGTGGCCGGGACGCGTGGTCACCGAAATCGCACCGGCGGGTCCCTTCTGGGAAGCTGAACCTGAGCACCAGGACTACCTGGAGCGGATCCCGAACGGTTACACCTGCCATTTCATCCGCCCAAACTGGAAGCTGCCGAAACGCAGCTGAAAACACACCTGCGTAATCACTCCACGCCCAGCGCTGGCCTTTACTGAAGGCCGGCACTTGCGCACCTCTGGAATCGATCATTTTGGTGAGCCCTCCGTAGCACAGTTCAAGCGCCCGAGGATGAACATACGTTCATCGCAAGCATGGCTCAATGCGTCTAGCCTGCAGGTTCCAACATAGTGCCTACAGGAGTACCCCACCATGTTCTCGCACGAAAGCCTCCCGCTGATTGCCATTTTCACCATCATGCTACTGTGCGTACTGGCTGCGTTTTTGCACCCGGTACATGCATTCTTCAGCTGGCTGCGCAGGCGCAAGGAACGATCAAACGCCCAGGCTGCAAAAGAGGTTGATTCGCGCTGAGTGTTTTTCCCTGACAAGCCCGGGCATGCCTGGGCTTTTTGTTTTCTGGCCGAACAGCAGATACAAAAAAGCCCAGCGCGGGGCTGGGCCTGATTTTTCGTCACCGTTAAAAACATCCAGGCTTTTTAGCCACGAGAGTGCAACCCAAGTGACTTACGCCAGGCTCCTCTCGTGCTCGCTTTCATGGACATAAACCCATGAAATTCCAGATGGCGAGGCCTGATCGACGCGCATCAGCGCCGAATCGACTTTCTTCTTGGTAATGCCGTCTTTGACAAGGTCGAAGACGGCCAGGAAGCAGTCCCCGGGAAGCGCTGTGATCGAGAGGTTGGTGATGTGTGATTCAGGGCTTCCAGCACGCTTGCCATACAAGCCCCAAAGTCGCTCCCAATAGTCCGTCCGGCTCATGATCTGTCCATCGGTGAGTACCACACGGAAGTCATTCGCCAACGCATCGTACAGGGGCTTGATGGCGCCCTCCGACCGGGAAGACATACCGCGCGACCACGGAAAGAAGAGATTGTACCAACGGTATACCTCGGCTTCGACGAGAGCGGTTTTATCGGTTGCTGCGTGCACTTGATTGATTGCCATCGGTGTTCTCCTTAACACGTCAAAAATGGCGGGGCTGGCGTAACAGACAGGCCGTCTGAATGCCCATCGCCTGAGCGATGTACCGCGCCATGATCAAGATCCATCCTGATATCAACGCCACCGGGTCAAGCTAAAATGTTCACTCAATGACTTTTGATATCTTCGACCAAGCCACAAACGTAGACGCTTGCAGGATTGGTTGCATCGAGAAGTGACCAACGGTCTCTGCGCGCAGAAACGCAAGGAATTGATGAGGAGCCAGTTAAAAATGGCAATCCGGAAACAAACAAGGGTTTGTCTCAGCTTTCGCCCGCAAACCCTTGATTTTAGATGGTGCCCGAAGCCGGAATCGAACCGGCACGCCCTTACGAGCGGGGGATTTTAAGTCCCATGCGTCTACCAGTTTCGCCATTCGGGCGGTAGCGCTGTTGTAGTGCTCAAATCAGTCGACCAGAGAATCTGTCTGTGTTGAGCCTTTGAAGCAGAGCGGGAAATATATACATCACGTCCCGGTGAAGCAAGTTCACAGTGGCTGATTTCAAGACTTAATCTTGCAGCGCACTGAAAATAAAAAAGCTCCGTAAATCATGGATCTACGGAGCTTGTTTATAGTGGAGGCCGAGGTCGGAATCGAACCGGCGTAGGCGGATTTGCAATCCGCTGCATAACCATTTTGCTACTCGGCCTCAAACGATCGCTGTTTAGTAGCACAACAACAACCGCGTACAAACTTGGAGCGGGAAACGAGACTCGAACTCGCGACCCCGACCTTGGCAAGGTCGTGCTCTACCAACTGAGCTATTCCCGCTTGGTGTGGCGCATTCTATAGATTTCAGATGCCCCGTCAACCCTTTGATTCAAAAAAGTTTTATTTCTTTTCAACGTCGGTTTTCAGATGCGGCCAGGCGGCCCGCAGGTATTGAACCATCGACCACAACGTCAGGCCCGCCGAGATCATCAGCAAGGCGTAACCCAGCAGCACCCAGAAGCTGAAATCGCGGGGATTGGCCAGCAGGATCACCAGCGCCAGCATCTGCGCCGCGGTTTTCCACTTGCCGAGATTGGACACTGCTACATGAGCGCGGGCACCGAGTTCGGCCATCCATTCACGCAAGGCCGATACGACAATCTCGCGGCCGATGATGACGGCTGCGGGAAGTGTCAGCCACAAATTGCCGTGTTCCTGAACCAGCAGTACCAAAGCGACTGCCACCATCAGCTTGTCGGCAACCGGATCGAGAAACGCGCCGAACGGCGTGCTTTGTTCAAGGCGGCGGGCCAGATAGCCATCCAGCCAATCAGTTGCCGCCGCAAAGGCAAATACCGAGGCGGAGGCCATATAGCTCCACTGGTAAGGCAGGTAAAACAGCAAAATGAAGATCGGGATGAGCAGGACGCGGAGAACGGTAATCAGATTAGGGATATTCATCGGCACAACTGGCTACGAGGTGAGTTGGCATTCTACTCGCTATGCAGGTTTGCATAAATCGACTCTGCGAGCTTTTTACTGATCCCCGGTGCTTTGGCGATCTCTTCGATGCTTGCACGAGACAGCTCCTGCAATCCACCAAAATGTTTCAACAAGTCCCGACGTCGGGTCGGCCCGACACCCGCAACGCCTTCCAGCGTCGAGGTGCGGCGGGTCTTGCCGCGCCGCGCACGGTGGCCGGTGATTGCGAAGCGGTGCGCCTCGTCACGAATCTGCTGGATCAGGTGCAACGCCGGGGAATCGCCACGCAGCGTGAACTCATGCGCGGCATCATTGAGATACAAAGTTTCGAAGCCTGCCTTGCGTGTTGCACCCTTGGCCACACCCAGAAGAATGAGATCCGGCACCGCCAGCTCGTTGAGTACGTCGCGGGCCATCGACAACTGACCTTTGCCGCCGTCCACCAACAGAATGTCCGGCAGCTTGCCCTCCCCGTCCTTCAGTTTGCTGAAGCGCCGAGTCAACGCCTGGTGCATGGCTGCATAGTCATCACCCGCCGTGACCCCTTCAATGTTGTAACGACGATAGTCGGATTTGATCGCGCCTTCCGGGCCGAACACGACACAGGAAGCGACGGTGGCCTCACCACTGGAGTGACTGATGTCATAGCACTCAAGACGCTGCGGCGGCTCATCCAGGTTCAGCACTTCTGCCAGCGCATCGAAGCGCGCAGCCGTGTGTTGCCGGTTGGCCAGGCGTGCACCCAGCGCTTGCTCGGCATTGGTGACCGCCAACTGCTGCCATCGAGCCCGCGTGCCGCGTACCCGGTGGCTGATGCTCAGCTCCCGACCGCGCAGCTCGTGGATGGCGTCGATCAGAGCCGTGGCGTCTTCGGGAACCACGTTGACGATCAGTTCGCCTGGCAGGTCGCGCTCCGGACTGCTGATGTAGTACTGACCGAGGAACGCCGCCATGACTTCAGCGACCTCCTCCTCGATACCCACCTGCGGAAAGAAGTTCTTGCTGCCCAACACCCGACCGCCGCGCACACTGATCAAGTGAACGCAAGCGCCGCCCGGGTTGACGAAAGCTGCGATAACATCGATGTCGCCCGTTCCACCTTCCATGCTTTGCTGATCCTGAACACGGCGCAGCAAGGCAATCTGGTCACGCAACTCGGCGGCGCGCTCGAATTCGAGATTGATTGCCGCCTCTTCCATTGCCGTGGACAGCTCATTGGTCAGGGCATGACTGCGCCCCTCGAGAAACATCACCGAATGGCGTACATCCTCGGCGTAGACCTCAGGTTCGACCAGACCGACACAAGGCGCCTTGCAACGCTTGATCTGATATTGAAGACACGGGCGCGTGCGATTTTTGTAATAGCTGTCTTCGCACTGACGGACGAAAAAGGTCTTTTGCAAGAGGCTGAGACTTTCGCGAATGGCCCCGGCGCTCGGGTACGGGCCGAAATACTTGCCCTTGGCCTTCTTCGCGCCACGGTGGATGCTCAGACGTGGGAATTGGCCGTCAGACAGAAAGACATAGGGATAGGACTTATCGTCGCGCAGCAGAATGTTGTACGGCGGCCGCCACTCTTTGATCAGCGTCTGCTCAAGCAGCAACGCCTCGGTTTCGTTGGCGGTAATGGTCGTTTCGACCTGCGCGATACGCCCGACCAGCGCAGCGGTTTTTGGCGCCAGCCCGGTCTTGCGAAAATAGCTGGCAAGGCGCTTCTTGAGGTTCTTGGCCTTGCCGACATACAGCAGGCGCGCATCGCTGTCGAACATGCGATAGACGCCGGGGCGCCCACTGACAGTCGCCAGGAAGGCGCCGGAATCGAATACTTCAGTCATGATCAGGCGCTGGCATCCACCATGCCGTGGCGCACAGCCAGCAACGTAAGCTCGACGTCACTGCTGATCGACAGCTTTTCGAAAATCCGGTAGCGATATGTGTTCACTGTTTTCGGCGACAAGCAGAGTTTGTCGGAGATGATCTGCACCTTCTGGCAGCCGACAATCATCAACGCGATCTGGATTTCCCGCTCGGACAAGGCGTCGAAAGGGGAATCGTTGGTTGGCTGGAACGATTTGATCGCCAGTTGCTGGGCAATCTGCGGGCTGATGTATCGCTGCCCGGCAAACACCAGACGGATCGCCTGAACCATTTCCGGCAAACCAGCGCCCTTGGTCAGGTAGCCGGCGGCACCAGCCTGTAACAGGCGCGTAGGAAATGGATCTTCCTCGCACACGGTCACCGCGACGACCTTGATGTCCGGGTGGCTGCGCAACAGCTTGCGCGTGGCCTCGAGGCCACCAATACCGGGCATCTTTACGTCCATCAGGACCACATCGGGTTTCAACTCACGGGCCTTGATCAGGGATTCTTCCCCGGACTCGGCCTGTCCAACCACCTGCAAGCCATCGATATCGGCCAGCATACGTGTAATGCCTGTACGAACGAGATCATGGTCGTCGACCACTAGCACCCTAATCAAGCAGACACCTCGCGATATGGTCTTATTGGGATGCCGGACACCTTAGCAAAAAGTGCCAGACAGACCTAGCGGCAAGCATCATTTAAAAAGTTTCAATTCATCATCGAAGGCTTGCCGGCCGTGGGTTTCAGAGCACAAGTGTACCGAAATCGAGCTCCATCCTCAGGAAACACTCGTCCTCACCGCACACCTTGAAGCCTTTTCTCTTATACAGACTTTGCGCCGGATTATTTTTGAATACTGTCAAACGCAGTGCTGACAGTTTTTCACCGCGAGCCAAAGCGACAACCTGATCAATCGCCCAGGATCCTGCACCTTGCCTGCGAGAGACCTCGGCTATTTGCAGCTCGCGGATGTACAAGGCCCGGCGATCATGACTGAGACTGAAAAATCCCACAGGAACTTCACCAAGAAGGACCAGCCAGTTGTCCCGCCCATCCCAGGCAACGTCGAACGCTTCGTCCTGCCACAGCAGATCGTGGTCAATGTAATAACGCAGCATATTCTGGCACGTCAGCTCTCGGGCAAACGCCCGATCTGCCGATTCGGCACGACGCAATGCCCAGGTCACAGGTCTACCGCCACGGGTACTACCCGCCCCTGCCATGCGCCGGCATCACGCCGGACAATAACCAACACTTCACCCGGCCCTCGCGCCGCCACCACCAGCGTCCCGCTTTCAGACCAGAACGCGCTGCGACCCGCCGATTGCCATCCACCCGTGAGCCCGGCGTGATTGGCCATCAGCACCGCCATTGAGTGGTTTTGGGCATAGCCCTGCAGCAGCGCGCTATCCACGCCGTAGCCTTTTTCCCCGATCAGCACGCCTGCTGCGTACAGGTCGGCACCAAGATTGGCGGCCGCTGCCGCGTGACTGGCGTGGGAAAAGTCAGCGCAGACCGCCAGCGCTACGGTATCGCCGCCTATGCTCAAGGACGAACCACCAGCACCTGGGGCATAGAAAAGCTCTTCGCCACTGTGCAGATGTTGTTTGCTGTAAACCTCAAGAGAACCATCCCCTCCTAATGTCAGCGCGCCGATCAATACCTTCGAACTGTCCCTATCGCGAATCGGCATACCGACGACAGCGGTGAGGCCCAGCTCGCGAGCGCAATCGCGCAAGGGTTGCAGCACAGCATCCTGCGGATCGATTGCCAGGTCTGCGGCCATCTGGCCTTCGTAGCCTGTCAGCGACAGCTCCGGGAACACCAGCAGCTCGACGCCCTGCTCAGCCGCCACGGCCATGAAGCGCAAATGACGGGCGAGGTTCGCCGCCAGATCACCGGCAATGGAGAGCGACTGAGCTGCAGCGACCGTGAACATCGACATGAATCATCCTTGGTGTTTGTGCAAAGCAACCAGTGTGTCACAACGCCTGCAGCACTCAAGCGATAGGTAACCTCCGCAATGGCGATAGCAATTTCTGATTGCTCAGCCGTACGGGCCTCTAGTAAGCTCGGCGCATTCATCGGAGACAAACCATGTTCAACGCCCTCTCACAGCTTCGTTCCGCCAGCGCCCTGCGCTCGGTTGCGGCTGCCCGGGCGAATGACGTTTGCGCTCCTGTCAGCTTTTATTTTGGGTATTGGTTTAGCCACTGGCGCGCCTGATACCCACCGGCGCCCATAAAAACGGGTCGCCTACCAGAGAATTCTCAACCCCCGGTCGGCCTCCCGACCGGGGGTTTTGTTTTTTCAGGCCCCAAATTTTTCAGCAACACACCAGAACTTTGAGGAATCACGACATGAACTACGCCACTTATTACCGTTACGACACTTTTACCGCCTGGCGATTTAGCAACCTCCGCTCGGGACAGCCTGCCGCCTCCGATCGGTCACCCACAGGTGGCAAGCACACACACGCAGCCAATCCGGCCAATTGTCGAACACCCCAGTAGGGCCGAGTGAGCGGGAAACACCCGCCGCCAGCCCAGGAATCCCGAATATGAACTCGTCTGTTTCTGCTCTGCCACTGACCACCCTTGACTCTGCCAACGAAGCACTGACCCTGCGTCTGCCCAGCGCATTGCAGCTCAAACAGCAATTGCCCCTGAGCAATGCCCTCGCCCAGCAAGTCGCAGCCCACCGCCAGGCGGTCCGCGCGATCCTCAATGGCGAAGACCATCGCCTGCTGGTCGTCGTCGGCCCTTGCTCGATTCATGACCCGCGCTCCGCACTCGAATACGCCGAAAAACTTTCCCGCCTGGCCCATGAAGTCAGCGACGAGATGCTGCTGGTGATGCGCGCCTACATCGAAAAACCCCGCACCACCGTCGGTTGGAAAGGTCTGGCTTACGACCCGCACCTGGATGGCAGCGACGACATGGCTGGCGGCCTGACCCTGTCGCGTGAATTGATGCTTGAGATGATCCGCCTGGGGCTGCCCATCGCTACCGAGTTGCTGCAACCAATGGCGGCCGGCTACTTCGACGACCTGCTCAGTTGGGTTGCTATCGGTGCACGCACCACCGAATCGCAGATTCACCGGGAAATGGCCAGCGGCTTGAACATGCCCGTTGGTTTCAAGAACGGCACCGACGGTGGCGTAGGTGTAGCCGTCGACGCCATGCGCTCAGCAGCACATCCGCACCGACACTTCGGTGTCGACAGCCAAGGGCACCCGGCGATCATCCAGACCCCGGGCAACCCCGACACTCATATAGTGCTGCGCGGCGGTCATCACGGTCCTAACTACGATCGCGAAAGCGTCGCCCGGGTACATGCCGACCTGAGCCGACTGAAAATTCCGAGCCGGATCATGGTCGACTGTAGCCACGCCAACAGCGGCAAGGACCCATTGCGCCAGCCCGACGTGTTCAACGAGGTGCTCGAACAACGCCTGCAAGGTGATCGCGCCTTGATCGGCATGATGATTGAATCCCACCTGTTCGAAGGCTGCCAGCCCTTGAGCCCCACACTGCGTTACGGGGTGTCGGTTACCGATGGTTGCCTTGGGTTCAGTGCGACGGAACAGTTGCTGTCGAGCGCTGCCGAACGTCTTCGAGACTGATGATCCGAGCAGCCTTTGCGGGCTTATCAAAATCCCGCAAAGGCTGAGTCATCGCTCAGACTTCACCACCGGGTTATGCCCGCACCCGGATGCGTGTTATCTCGGAAGCCTGGCTGACATCATCCAGCCGCTCCACTGAATACGACACCTGCACCACAGTTTCCCGATGCTCTCGCCAGAAACGATAAGGCACGATGAATACCAAAGGCTCGCCTGCAGTTTCCCGGGTGATGTCCCGATCATCGCGGTGACTGAAATACTCACCATCGCATTTCAAGTAAACCAGCTCCCCCTCCTCGGCCTGGGCATTGCCGATCACCACGGTAATGCCATCCTCGGCATCTGCTGCCTCCAGTTCGCCATCTTGCGCTTCCAGTACCTGCGGAGCTGCGAGCTCGCCTCGCATCAATGGCGCGATCAGAATTCGCGAGGTTGCAGAGTTCCTCACCTGCTCCGCCCCTGACTCCACCCGGTAGCTGACGCTCACCTCCTGCATACGATGAGGGGCGATGCGATCTGCGGGTATCCAGAAAGACAGCGCTTCGCCGACAGCAAACGGCTCCACGAGCAACACATCACTGATCACCGGCAGTGCTTCGACACCTTGCCACGACAGGGTGACCCGGTCCCCGACAGCCATGCGGGCGTATGGTCGCACGATAACGCTAGTGCCCTGCGGAACACGGGCCGGATCGAGCGTCCCGCCCACCGTTTCTTCAAGGATCGGAGCCAGCAAATCGGGTTCCGGATCACCCACATTCAGCTGCAAACGCCTGGATGACACGGGCTTCTGAAGCGCAACGCTGTACAGCGTCCAGTAAACCTCCAGCGAGCCGCGCTCCAGCGCTGCGATGTGCAAACCCTTTATGACAAAGACGAGTTCCTGACCCACCTGGTTTTCACTGACCGCACGAGTGGTTTCGTGAATATAGGGCAATCCTTCGTCATCCAGCCCTTGCCAGCTCAGCACAAGTTTGTCGCCGCACAACATGTTCGGGTAAGGCGCCACCCTGACGAATGCATGGTCCAGTGAAGGATCAAGCATTCCGCCCTCCATAACCTCAAGCATCGGTGCAGGCAGCCACGAGTCTGGAGAGTCTGCCGCCGCAGACGCGTGTCGATAGCAGAATTCGAAGTGGTCGCCGTCCACCTTCAAACTCAGAAGACGGTGTTCACCGGATTCATCCGCTACAGGGGACATATTTGACGCTGGTACCACAGAAGAATCGCCGGTGGCTTCGTATATAGACATTCGTAGCTCCATTCCTTGGATAAAACGCCGCCGTGAAGGCCGCGTCGAACGAAATCCATTGAACACCATCCAGCGACCGGCGGAAGTCAGCACAACGCCTTCCGTCGGCAGGGTAAATACACCGCATGACGTAGGCTTACGAAGCAGAATCCAGCGATACCGGGCAAAAGATTGCCAAATGTTCCGACTACCCTCTCAAGCAGAAGCGAAAATTCGTACCGCTTTTAGTCCAATTTCCTTTCAGTACAGAGGATTTTTCAGACATCGCCGACCCGCAGGCCTGTTTTACAGTGGCACGCACCAACCACTGACAAGCATCTGCAAAAGAGGCAGGAACATGCAACGGAATGCGACAACCCGCTACCCCATCCTTTTGGTCCATGGCCTGTTCGGGTTTGACCGTATCGGCCATTTCGAGCTTTTTCATGATGTCAAGCAAGCGCTGAGGGAGGCAGGCGGGCAAGTGTTTGTGCCGCAGCTGTCCGCAACCCATGACAACGAAGTTCGCGGCCAGCAATTGATGTTCCAGATCGAGCGCGTTCTGCGAGGCACCGGCGCCGGTAAAGTCAACCTGATCGGACATAGCCAGGGCGCGCTGGCATGCCGTTATGCCGCTGCGCTCGCGCCGGAGAAAGTCGCCTCGGTGACATCGGTCAGCGGCCCCAATCACGGCTCGGAACTGGCTGACGCCTTACGCCTGGCGCTGGTTCCGGGAGGCCTGCCGGAGCAGGTGGCGGAGCACGCTGCGACACAGTTTGCGCGATTCCTCTCGCTACTCAGCGGTCAACCGGGTCTGCCGCAGGCCGCCGTAGCCGCACTCAATGCCCTGACGACTGCGGACGTCGGGCAATTCAACAAAAAATACCCTCAAGGCCTGCCTTCGACGTGGGGCGGCCAGGGGGCGGAACGGGTCAATGACGTCCACTACTACTCCTGGAGCGGCACGCTGCAGGACAATTTGTTGCAGGCTCTGGATCCAGTGCATTCCGTCTGCCACGCATTATCCAGCCATTTCGTCACGGAGGCCGGACAGAACGATGGTTTCGTGGGCCGTTACAGTTCTCACCTGGGCCGGGTCATCCGCTCCGACTATCCCCTCAATCACCTTGGCAGCTTGCGCCATCCGGGCGGGTTGCGAATACCCGGCGCGTATCCCGTCGACCTCTATGTCGAACACGCGATGCGCCTGAAAGCCGCGCAACTGTAGATGTACGTCAATGTACCGAGTGGAACTTTGCAGAGAAATCGCTTACTGAATCCGGTAGGCTCCACACTTTACTGAAATAGATTGGAGAATTTCCCCATGGCTAAAGCCACTGCCCGCCACATCCTGGTTTCCAGCGAAGACAAGTGCAACGAACTCAAGGCCCAGATCGAAGGCGGTGCTGATTTCGCCGAGGTCGCCAAGGCCAACTCCAGCTGCCCGTCCAGCCGTCAGGGCGGCGATCTGGGTTCATTCGGTCCTGGCCAGATGGTCAAGGAATTCGACACCGTAGTCTTCAGCGCGCCAATCAACGTCGTGCAAGGCCCGGTGAAGACCCAGTTCGGTTATCACCTGCTCGAAGTCACCAGCCGTCAGGACTGATCCGTCGCCTGATTGCTGTCCCAACGGCCCGCCTTTTGGTGGGCCGTTGTGTTTTGGTTACAGGATACGGCTGGCGACTGACGCGCCGCTCGCGTACAAATTGCGCTTATCGATCACCCGGCTTTAAGGCTGACAATGCGACTGGCTTTCCCGACTTTACTGTTCACTGCCGTGGCCCTGCTATTGGGCGCCGCCGGTGTGAACGCCACCCCGCAACATGCGTTGACCGTCTATGGCGAACCTGCCAAATACCCGGCCGGTTTCAGCCATTTCGACTACACCAATCCGCGGTCGCCCAAGGGCGGCACCATGCGCCGCTCGGCGATAGAGATCGGGCATTTCGATCACATCCTGCCTTATATAGATAAAGGCATCGGCGTCACCCAGATCGACGGCATGCTCTATTCGCCGCTGGCCCAGCGCTCGATGGACGAGCCCTACACGGTCTATGGCCTGGTGGCGCAAAAGATGGAGCGCTCGCAGGATGGTCTGTCGCTGCGCTTCTTCATCGATCCCAAGGCGCGTTTTGCCGACGGCAAGCCGATCACTGCCGAAGACGTGCGCTACACCTATGACCTGTTGATGACCCAGGGCAGCCTGCGCTATCGCACGCAGTTCGCCGACGTCAAAGGCGTGGAAGTGGAAGCGCCGCTGACCGTGCGCTTCGATTTCAAGAGCAACGAGAACCGCACCCTGCCGCTGGACATTGCCACCCTGCCGGTGTTTCCCGAGCACTGGTGGAAAACCCGCGACTTCGCCGGTGGCGGTGGCTATGAACCACCACTGGGCAGCGGCCCGTATCGGGTCGGCAAGGTCGACTCCGGGCGCAGCATCACCTTTGAACGCAACCCCGACTGGTGGGGCAAGGACCTGCCGGTCAGTCGCGGCCTGTATAACTTCGATCACTTCAGCATCGAATATTTCGGCGACACCGATGTTGCCCGTCAGGTATTGCGCGGCGGTGCCTATGACTACAACCGCGAGTTTTCCGCCACCGGCTATTCGATCGGTTACGACAGTCCTGCGCTGAGTGACGGACGTTTGCAGAAAGCCCACCTGGCCACCGAGGCCCCGCAATCGGCGCAGGGGTTCGTGTTCAACCTGCAGAAACCGATGTTCCAGGATCGTCGGGTGCGCCAGGCGCTGGCGATGCTCTGGGATTTCGAGTGGAGCAACCGGCAGATGATGCGCAACATGTACATCCGCCAGCAGAGCTATTTCTCCAATACCGCACTGGCAGCCCGCGAGCTGCCGGACGCCGCCGAACTGAAAATCCTTGAGCCGTTGCGCGGGCAGGTTCCCGACGAAGTGTTCACCCAGGTCTTCGAGGCGCCGAAAACCGATGGCAGCGGGCTGATCCGCGACAAGCAACTGCAAGCCCTGGAACTGCTCGAACAGGCTGGCTGGAAACCCGAGGGCGACCAACTGGTCAACGCCGAAGGCGAACCTTTGAGTTTCACCTTTCTGGTCAGCCAGAACGGTATGGATCGCCTGCTTCTGCCTTACAAGCGCACGCTGAAACAGATCGGCATAGAGCTGAATATCCGCCGCATCGACTCCTCGCAATACGTCAATCGCCTGATGAGCCGTGATTACGACATGATCGTCACCGGCTACCCGGTCAGCACGTCTCCGGGGGGCGAGCTGCTCAACTACTTCGGTTCGATATCGGCCAACGACCCCGGCGCCAACAATTACATGGTGCTGAAGAATCCGGCGGTCGACACCCTGATCAACGGCCTGATCCGCGCCTCGACCCAAAGCGACATGTTGCACTACGCCCACGCTCTGGACCGGGTGCTGCAATGGAACTACTACTGGATTCCCAACTATTACCCGCCGGGCACCTCCACCGTCTGGTGGAACCGCTTCGGCATGCCGGCGATCCAGGCCAGCAATGACGAAGCCATCGAGAGCTGGTGGGAAATCAGCAGCACGCCGTTGACCAACCAACAGATGACCGCCGAAAAAATCGGGCGTGGCAGACCCGGAGGACCGCACTGATGTGGGCATACATTCTGCGGCGCCTGCTGCTGATCATTCCGACGCTGGTGATCATCCTGCTGGTCAATTTCGTGATCATTCAGGCGGCACCCGGCGGCCCGGTCGAACAGGCCATCGCCCATCTGCAAGGCATCGGCGGTGCGAGTGTCGGCGGCAGTTCCAGCGAAACCATGAGCAACACTTCGCGCGCCAGCCGTGGCCTCGATCCGCAACTGATCAAGGACATCGAAAAGCAGTACGGTTTTGACAAACCGGCGCATGAGCGGCTGTGGCTGATGCTCAAGAACTACGCGCAGCTGGACTTCGGCAAAAGCTTTTTCCGCGGTGCGACGGTCACCGATCTGATTCTGGAAAAAATGCCGGTGACCATTTCCCTCGGCTTGTGGGCGACGCTGATCACCTATCTGGTGTCGATCCCGCTGGGCATCCGCAAAGCGGTGCATCACGGCAGCCATTTCGACATCTGGAGCAGCACCGCGATCATCATCGGCTACGCGATGCCGGCGTTTCTGTTCGCAATGTTTCTGATCGTGGTGTTTGCCGGTGGCACGTCATTGAACTGGTTTCCAGTGCGCGGTCTGGTCTCGGACAACTTCGAATCGCTGTCGACCCTGGGCAAGATTGCCGATTACTTCTGGCACCTGGTGTTGCCGGTGACGGCGCTGGTGATTGGCGGCTTCGCCACGCTGACGATCCTCACCAAGAATTCGTTCCTCAATGAAATCACCCGCCAGTACGTAGTCACCGCCCGCGCCAAAGGCTTGAGCGAGCGCCGCGTGCTTTACGGCCATGTGTTCCGCAATGCGATGCTGCTGGTGGTCTCGGGGATTCCGCAGGCGTTCATCAGTGTGTTCTTTGCCGGTTCGCTGTTGATCGAGGTGATCTTCTCTCTCGACGGCCTCGGCCGCATGAGTTACGAAGCGGCGGTTTCTCGCGACTATCCGGTGGTGTTCGGCTCGCTGTTCATCTTCACCCTGTTCGGCCTCCTGATAAAACTGATCGGCGACTTGTGCTACACCCTGGTCGACCCACGTATCGACTTCGCCGCGAGGAACGCCTGATGTTCAAGCTCTCGCCTCTGGGCCGTCGCCGTTTCGCGCGATTCAAGAAAAACCGCCGTGGCTGGTGGTCGTTGTGGCTGTTTATCGGACTGTTCGTGGTGACGCTGGGCGGTGAACTGATCGCCAATGACAAACCACTGGTGGTCAGCTATCAGAACCAGCTCTACTTCCCGGTCTTCAAGCGCTACACCGAACAGGAGTTTGGCGGGCAATTGCCGTTCCAGGCCGATTATCGCAGTGACTATGTGCAGAACCTGATCCGCAAGGGCGGTGGCTGGCTGCTGTTCCCGCCAATCCCGTTCAGCGACGACACGCCCAACTACGACCTCAATCAACCTGCGCCGAGCCCGCCCTCGAAGGTCAACTGGCTCGGCACCGACGATCAGGCGCGCGATGTGTTGGCGCGGGTGATTTTCGGTGCACGGGTATCGATCCTGTTTGCCCTGATGCTGACCGCCGTCAGCGCGCTGATCGGCATTGCTGCCGGCGCCCTGCAAGGCTATTACGGCGGTTGGGTCGATCTGCTCGGGCAGCGTTTGCTGGAGGTCTGGAGCGGATTGCCGGTGCTGTACCTGCTGATCATTTTGTCCGGCTTTGTCGAGCCGAATTTCTGGTGGCTGCTGGGGATCATGGCGCTGTTTTCCTGGCTGGCACTGGTGGATGTGGTGCGCGCCGAGTTCCTGCGCGGGCGTAATCTGGAATACGTCAAAGCGGCGCGCGCGTTGGGCCTGAGCGACCGCAAGGTGATTTTCCGGCACATCCTGCCGAATGCGATGAACGCGACGCTGAGTTACCTGCCGTTCATTCTGACCGGAGCGATTTCTACCCTCACCGCCCTCGACTTCCTCGGTTTCGGCATGCCCGCCGGCAGCGCTTCGCTGGGCGAACTGATCGGCCAGGGCAAACAGAACCTGCAAGCGCCGTGGCTCGGGCTGACAGCGTTCTTCACCCTGGCGCTGATTCTTTCTTTACTGGTGTTCATCGGCGAAGCGTTACGTGACGCGTTCGACCCTCGATCCTGAAGTGTGACCATGACTGATAACCTGATCGAAATCCGTGACCTGAACGTCGCCTTCCATGGCCAGCCGGCGGTGCGCGACCTGTGCCTGGACATCCGCCCCGGCGAGTGCCTGGCGCTGGTCGGCGAGTCGGGCTCGGGCAAATCGGTAACCGCGCATTCGATCCTGCAACTGCTCCCCGAAGGCGATGCGCAAACCAGCGGCAGCATTCGCTATCGCGGTCAGGAACTGCTCGGTGCCGATCCAAAGGTCTTGCGTGAGCTACGCGGCAACCGGATCGCAATGATCTTCCAGGAGCCGATGACCTCGCTCAATCCGCTGCACACCATCGAAAAGCAGATCGGTGAGACGCTGCTGGTGCATCGCGGCCTGGGCGGTAAAGCGGCGCAACAACGCATCCTTGAACTGCTGGAGCTGGTGGGTATTCAGAAACCCAAAGAGCGCCTCAAGGCCTATCCGCATCAACTGTCCGGCGGCCAGCGGCAACGAGTAATGATTGCCATGGCCCTGGCTTGCGAGCCGGAACTGCTGATCGCTGACGAGCCGACCACGGCGCTTGATGTGACAGTGCAACGCAAGATCCTGCTGCTGCTCAAATCCCTGCAACAACGCCTGGGCATGTCGCTGCTGTTGATCAGTCACGACCTCAATCTGGTGCGCAGCATTGCGCAACGGGTGTGCGTGATGAAGGCTGGCGAAATCGTCGAGCAAGCCCCGTGCGAAACCCTGTTTACCGAACCGAAACATCCTTACAGCTGCGTGCTGCTCAACGCCGAGCCGGAAGGCGAAGCCCTGCCCCGGGACGAACGCGAGAACGTGCTGGAAGTGGATGATCTGCGGGTCGAGTTTGTCGTCGGTGGCGGGCTGTTCCAGCGCAAACAATATTTGCGCGCGGTGGACGGCATCAGCCTGAATATCCAGCGCGGCAAAACCCTGGGCATTGTCGGTGAGTCCGGTTCGGGCAAGTCGACCCTGGGTCAGGCGATTCTGCGGTTGCTCGATTCCGAGGGCAGTATCCGTTTTCAGGGCACCGCCCTCGACGGCCTCGATCAGAAGCAATTGCGACCATGGCGTCGGCAGATGCAGGTGGTGTTTCAGGATCCGTTCGGCAGCCTCAGTCCACGGATGTCGGTGGCGCAAATCATCAGCGAAGGGCTGGAGGTACACTGTCAGTCCAGCGCCGATGAGTGCGATGCACAGGTGATCCGTGTGCTCAAGGAAGTCGGCCTGGATCCGGAAAGCCGTCATCGCTACCCGCACGAATTTTCCGGCGGTCAGCGCCAGCGTATCGCCATCGCCCGGGCGCTGGTGCTGAAACCGGCACTGATCCTGCTCGACGAACCGACCTCGGCCCTCGATCGTACCGTGCAGAAACAAGTGGTCGCCCTGCTCCGCTATCTTCAGGAAAAACACGGCCTGACCTACCTGTTCATCAGCCACGACCTGGCGGTGGTGCGGGCGCTGGCGCATGACATGATCGTGATCAAGGACGGCAAAGTGGTTGAGCGCGGTGCCAGCCACGAGGTGTTCGACTCGCCGCAGCATCCTTACACCAAGGAGCTGTTGGCAGCGGCGCATCCGGGGTAGGCATAATCGGCGCTTGCCTTGATACCGAGTAGCATCTATCGCGAGCAGGCTCACTCCTACATTTGAAATGCGTTCCATTGTAGGAGTGAGCCTGCTCGCGATGGCGTCGCCAAAGCCGAAAGACATTCAGGATCTGTCAGATGAACACCACCGAAAGCCTCAAGGACTACCAACGCGTTCGCACGCTGGCGATCCGCTCGCTGTTCGAGATCATCGAGCAGTCCAGCGAAGGCACGGTGATTGTCGATCGTGATGCGAACATCGTCTGGATGAACGAGCGCTATGCGCGGCGTTTTGGTCTTGAGTCGGCGAAAAAAGCCATCGGCCAACCCTGCGAAAGCGTGATCCCCGGCAGCCTGCTGCGTGAAGTGGTGCGCACCGGCCGGCCGATCCTGCTGGACATGCAGGACACACCGAAAGAGCCGCTGGTGGTGATGCGCCTGCCGATCCACGACGATGCCGGCGCAGTGATCGGCGCCATCGGGTTTGCTCTGTTCGACGAATTGCGCAGCCTGTCACCGATGCTCAAGCGCTACCTGAGCATGCAGGAAGAACTGGCCTCGACCCGCTCGCTGCTGCGGGCCCGGCAGACCAAATACAACTTTGCCCATTTCATCGGCACCAGCAGCGCCAGCCTCGAGGTCAAACGCCGCGCCCGGCGCAGTGCCAGCGCCGAATCCCCGGTGTTGCTGCTCGGCGAAACCGGCACCGGCAAGGAGTTGCTGGCTCAGGCGATTCACAGCGCTTCGCCCCGGGCGCACAAAGCCTTCGTCAGCATCAACAGCGCGGCAATCCCGGAGGCGTTGCTCGAAGCCGAATTCTTCGGCACCGCGCCCGGTGCGTTTACCGGCGCTGACCGCAAGGGTCGTACCGGCAAGTTGCAGATTGCTCAGGGTGGGACGCTGTTTCTCGATGAGATCGGCGACATGCCGTTGCCGCTGCAAAGCAAACTGCTGCGGGTGCTGCAGGAAAAGGAGTTCGAGCCGGTTGGCTCCAACGACGTGATCCAGAGCGATGTACGGGTGATCGCGGCGACTTCGACCGATCTGCAAGCCGCGATCAAACGCGGTGAATTCCGCGCCGACCTGTATTACCGACTTAACGTGCTGCCGATCCAGGTTCCGCCGCTGCGCGAGCGTCTCGACGATTTGCCGGCGCTCAGCGAGGCGATTCTTGAAGAACTGCGCAGTCAGCATGAGCTGAGTCGCGCAGCGCTGGATCTGCTCGGGCAACATGCGTGGCCGGGCAACATCCGCGAATTGCGCAACGTGCTGGAGCGCGCGGCGCTGCTCAGCGATGACCTGATCCTCACCGAAGAGGATATTCGCGCGGCCATCGGCACCTTTACCCCAGTTGAGCGTCCGTCGGTGTCGACGCTGGAACCGTTGGCGGAAGAGACTTTTGCCCAGGCACGGCAGCGGTTTGACCGGCAACTGATCCAGTCTGCCCTCGCACAATGTGCGGGAAAAGTGCCGGAGGCGGCGGCTCGGCTGGGGTTGGGGCGCTCGACGTTGTATAAGAAGATGCTGGCCTTGGGTATCGCCGAGTCTCAATAAAGAGACCCAAGTCTCTAATAAAAGACAACAGCAAAAGCTTCGCGAGCAAGCCCGCTCCCACAGGGAATACGCATCCCAAATGTGGGAGTGGGCTTGCTCGCGAAGGCGTCAGCCCTCTCGACAAAAATCTCCAAAGAGAGACAACCCTTCAACTCTCAACACGCTTAAACCTATAAAACTCTTACATTTCAATGATTTGAATATCTGGCACAGATCTCGCTAAAGCCTCTCCAGCACCCGCTTCACCCACAAAAATAACAATCCCTGGAGACACTCCATGAGTGTGATCATTGCCTTGGCAGCCCTCGCGCTGCTGATGCTCGCCGCCTACCGTGGCTACAGCGTCATCCTCTTCGCCCCGATTGCCGCCCTCGGCGCTGTCCTGCTCACTGACCCTTCCGCCGTCGCGCCTGCCTTCACCGGGGTGTTCATGGAGAAAATGGTCGGTTTCATCAAACTGTATTTCCCGGTGTTCCTGCTCGGTGCCGTGTTTGGCAAGTTGATCGAATTGTCGGGGTTCTCCCGTTCGATCGTGGCCGCAGCGATTCGCTTGCTCGGCACCCGACAGGCGATGCTGGTGATCGTGCTGGTCTGCGCCTTGCTCACTTACGGCGGCGTGTCGTTGTTCGTGGTGGTGTTTGCGGTGTATCCATTTGCCGCGGAAATGTTCCGCCAGAGCAACATTCCCAAGCGCCTGATCCCGGCAACCATTGCCCTCGGCGCATTCTCGTTCACCATGGATGCCCTGCCCGGCACGCCGCAGATTCAGAACATCATCCCCAGCACTTTTTTCAACACCACCGCGTGGGCCGCGCCGTGGCTGGGGGTGATCGGCACAATCTTCGTGTTCTGCGCCGGCATGCTGTTCCTGCAGCGCCAACGCAACAAGGCCCAGCGTGCTGGCGAAGGTTATGGCACCGAGCTGCGTAACGAGCCGGAAACCGCCGAAGACCTGAAACTGCCGAACCCATGGATCGCCCTGTCGCCGCTGCTGGCGGTGGGCATCATGAACCTGCTGTTCACCCAGTGGATTCCGCAGTGGTACGGCAAGACCCACAGCCTCGCGTTGCCGGGGATGGCCACGCCGGTGACCACGGAAATCGCCAAGCTCACCGCAATCTGGGCGGTGCAGGCGGCATTGCTGATCGGCATCCTGATGGTGTTGGTGTTCGGCTTCAAGGCGATCCGCAGCAAACTCGCCGAAGGCAGCAAAAGCGCGGTCAGCGGCGCACTGCTGGCGGCGATGAACACTGCCTCGGAATACGGTTTCGGTGCGGTAATCGCTTCGTTGCCGGGCTTTCTGGTACTGGCCGACTGGCTCAAGCAAATCCCCAATCCGCTGGTCAACGAAGCGATCACCGTGACCCTGCTGGCGGGTATCACCGGCTCGGCATCGGGCGGCATGAGCATCGCGCTGGCGGCGATGTCCGAGCAGTTCATCGCGGCGGCAAACGCCGCGAACATTCCGCTGGAAGTGCTGCACCGCGTGGCTGCGATGGCCAGCGGCGGCATGGACACCCTGCCGCACAACGGCGCGGTGATCACCCTGCTGGCGGTCACTGGCCTGACCCACCGCGAAGCCTATAAAGACATTTTCTGTATTACGCTGATCAAGACCCTGGCGGTCTTCGTAGTGATCGGCACTTTCTACGCCACTGGCATTGTGTGAGGTATTCATGACGACTCTTTCGGGCAAGACCGCACTGGTTACCGGTTCCACCAGCGGCATCGGTCTGGGCATCGCCCTGAGCCTGGCCAAGGCCGGCGCCAACCTGATTCTCAACGGTTTCGGTGATGCCTCGAGCGTGATCGCCGAAGTCGGCCAGTTTGGCGGCAAGGTCGGTCATCATCCGGCGGACGTCAGCGACCCGGCGCAGATTGCCGACATGATCGCTTACGCCGAACGCGAATTCGGCGGCGTCGATATTCTGGTCAACAACGCCGGGATTCAGCACGTGGCGGCCGTGGAGGAGTTCCCGGTAGAGCGCTGGGACTCGATCATCGCGATCAACCTGTCATCGGTGTTCCACAGCACCCGCCTGAGCCTGCCGGGCATGCGCGCCAAGGGTTGGGGACGAATCGTCAATATTGCCTCGGTGCATGGTCAGGTGGGTTCGACCGGTAAAGCCGCGTATGTCGCGGCCAAGCATGGAGTGATCGGTTTGACCAAAGTGGTCGGGCTCGAAACGGCTACCAGTAATGTGACCTGCAACGCGATCTGCCCGGGCTGGGTGCTGACGCCGCTGGTGCAGAAACAGATCGATGATCGTGCCGCCAAAGGCGTTGATCCGCAGCAGGCGCAGCATGATTTACTGGCGGAGAAGCAGCCGTCGCTGGAGTTCGTCACACCGCAGCATCTTGGGGAATTGGTGTTGTTTCTGTGCAGCGAGGCTGGCAGCCAGGTGCGGGGAGCTGCGTGGAATATTGATGGAGGCTGGTTGGCGCAGTAATGCTGCGCCCCTGTGGGAGCGAGCCTGCTCGCGAAAGCGGTGTATCAGCCAACATCAATGTTGAATGTAATTCCGCTATCGCGAGCAGGCTCACTCCTACAAGTGATGTGTCATGAACAACACAACAAGAGGCAAACCAATGTCCGACCTCCTCTGGCAACCCGACGCCGAGCGTATCGCCCAATCGCGCATGGATCAGTTCCGCCGCGACATCAATCAGCGCCATGGCCTGGCGCTGAGCAGCTACACCGACCTGCACCGCTGGAGCGTGGAACAGCGCGAAGCGTTCTGGCAGGCGATCGTCGATTTCTTCGACATCCGCTTTCACACCCAGCCCGACGCCGTCCTGCGTGAAGGCGCGCAGATGCCCAGTGCCGAATGGTTTCCCGGCGCGACCCTGAACTTTGCAGAACACCTGCTGCGCCGTCGTGACCATGCCGTTGCAGTGATCGCCGTGGCGGAAAACGGTCAGCGCGAACAGCTGACCTGGGCCGAACTGGCCGAGCACGTCGCCGGTTTTCAGGCCAGCCTGCAAGCCGCCGGTGTCGGCCTCGGCGACCGCGTGGCCGCGTGCATGCCCAACACCTGGCAGACTCTGGTGGCGATGCTCGCGACCACCAGCCTCGGGGCGATCTGGTCGTGCTCGTCGCCGGACTTCGGCACCCACGGCGTGATCGACCGTTTCGGCCAGATCGAACCCAAAGTGTTGATCACCTGCGCCGGCTACCGTTACGCCGGCAAAGACATCGACCAGACCACCAAGATCAACGAAATCCTCGCGCAACTGCCATCGCTGCAGCAGTTGATCATCGTGCCCTACGCTCGCGCGCAGGCCCGTACCGAGGATTACCAAACCCACGCCAACGTGACGTTGTGGGACGAGTTCTACCAACCCGGCGGCGAACCGCGTTTTGTTCCGGTGCCGTTCAATCACCCGTTGTACGTGTTGTATTCCAGCGGCACCACCGGCGTGCCGAAATGCATCGTGCACAGCACCGGCGGCGTGCTGCTGCAGCATGCCAAGGAGCATGGGCTGCACGTCGATCTTGGCCCCGGTGACCGGTTGTTCTACTACACCACTTGCGGCTGGATGATGTGGAACTGGCTGGTCTCGGCCCTCGCGGTCGGCAGCGCGGTGGTGCTGTATGACGGCTCGCCGTTTCACCCGGGCCATGAGCGCTTGCTCGACCTGATCGACGACGAGCGCATCAGTGTGTTCGGCACTAGCCCCAAGTTTCTCGCGACACTGGAAAGCAGCGGTTTGAAGCCTGCGCACAGCCATGATCTGAGTAGCCTGAAGACCCTGCTCTGCACCGGCTCCGCGCTGTCGCCGCAGAGTTATGACTTCGTCTACCGCGACTTCAAGCGCGATGTGTGCCTGGCGTCGATGTCCGGCGGCACCGATGTGGTGTCGTGCTTCGTCAACGGTAATCCGCTGTCGGCGGTGCGCCGCGGCGAAATCATGGGCAAGAGCCTGGGCATGGCGGTTGAAGTGTGGAACGACGCCGGCGTTGCCGTGATCGGCGAAAAAGGCGAACTGGTCTGCACCCGACACTTCCCGGCGATGCCCGTCGGGCTGTGGCATGACCCTGACGGCGAAAAGCTGCGCAAATCCTATTTCAGCCTGTTCCCCGGTATCTGGGCCCAGGGCGACTACGCCGAGCAACTGCCCCACGGCGGGATGCTGATCCATGGCCGCTCCGACGCCGTGCTCAACCCCGGCGGCGTGCGCATCGGCACGGCGGAAATCTATCGTCAGGTCGAGAAGGTCCCGCAGGTGCTGGACAGCGTGGCGATCGGACAGCAATGGCAAGACGATGTGCGCGTAGTGCTGTTTGTCCGTCTGCAGGATGGCGTGACGCTGGATGACCACCTGCAACAGCAGATCCGCCAGGTGATCCGCGCCAACACCACGCCGCGCCATGTGCCGGCGAAGATCGTCGCGGTGACCGATATTCCGCGCACCATCAGCGGCAAGGTGGTGGAACTCGCGGTGCGCAATGTGGTGCATGGCGAGCCGGTGAAAAATACCGATGCGTTGGCCAATCCCGAGGCCTTGGAGCAGTTCCGCAATCGCCCGGAATTGTCGGACTGATCCCAATCCCTTGTGGGAGCGAGCTTGCTCGCGAAGGCAATCTGTCAGTCGATAACAATGTGACTGATACACCGCTTTCGCGAGCAAGCCCGCTCCCACAGGGGTGGGGTGTTAATCCATCAGGCCCCAATCGCCTGATGTTGTGGGTGCGGGCGCCGGGCCCGCCTCGGTGTGCAGTTTCAAACGCAGGCGCAGATTGTTCTGCGAATCGGCATGCTTGAGCGCTTCGTCCTCACTGATCACGCCCTCCACCACCAGCCCGTACAGCGCCGCGTCGAACGTCTGCATGCCGGCCTCGCCGGACTTCTCCATGATGCCTTTGAGTTCGCCCAACTCGTTGCGGCGGATCAGGTCGGCGATGGTCGGGGTGCCGAGCATCACTTCGACCGCCGCCCGCCGCTGACCGTCCACAGTGCGCACCAGCCGTTGCGAGACGAACGCCTTGAGATTGTTGCCCAGTGCATGCAGCAACTGCAGGCGGCGCTCTTCGGGGAACAGATTGACGATACGGTCCAGCGCCTGATTGGCGTTGTGCGCATGCAACGTCGACAGCACCAGATGCCCGGTGTCGGCGAACGTCAGCGCATGCTCCATGGTTTCGCGGTCGCGGATCTCACCGATCAGCACCACATCCGGGGCCTGGCGCAGGGTGTTTTTCAGCGCCGCATGGAAACTGCGGGTATCGACGCCGACTTCGCGTTGATTGATGATCGAGCGCTGGTGTCGATGGATATACTCCACCGGGTCTTCGATGGTGATGATATGCCCGCTGCTGTGGCGGTTGCGGTGATCGATCAGCGCGGCCAGCGAAGTGGATTTACCGGAGTCGGTGGCGCCAACGAACAGGATCAGCCCCTGTTTGAGCATCACCGTTTCCAGCAATACCGGCGGCAGTTTCAGGTCTTCGAAGCGCGGGATATCGAGTTTGACGTTGCGGATCACGATTGACACATCATTGCGTTGCTTGAAGACGTTCACCCGAAAACGCCCGATGCCCGTACGGGAAATCGCCAGGTTCATTTCCAGATCCCGATCGAACTCGCGCCGTTGCTCGGCGTCCATCAGGGAGTTGGCGATGGTCTCGACCTCGCCGGGCTTGAACGGCCGCTCGCTGAACGGCGTCAGCACGCCATCGATGCGCGCACTGGGTGGCGCTCCCGTGGACAGGAACAGGTCAGAGCCGTGCTGGCTCGACAGACGGAGCAACAGTGCATCGATTTCCATGGCAATAAGCACCCGCGAAGCATTCAATGAACAGAAATGACCCGCTGTCGTGACGTCACGGGTCATACAGCGTCTACCGCAAGTGCAAGAATAGTAGATGCCAACGCACTGACCGACGCTCAGGATAGATGTAATGAACGCAGCACCCTCCCCCGATGACGCCCAAGCCCTGATCGCCCGTACCGACTGGAGCCGCACGCCGTTGGGCGCTTCTGGCACCTGGCCGCAAAGCCTGCGCACCGCGGTGGACATCGTGATTCACTCGCCGATGCCGATGCTGCTGTTGTGGGGGCCGCAGCTCACGCAGATCTACAACAATGGCTTTGCGATGCTCGCCGGCAGCAAGCATCCACACGCTTTCGGACAGCCGGCGCACCTTATATGGCCGGAACTTCAGGACTTTACCGACCCGATTTATCGAGCCGTCCTACAAGGCCAGGTGCGCACCTACAGCGAGCGGCGATTTACCCTGCAACGCGGAGGCATAGAGTCCGACTTCTGGCTGGACCTGACCTACAGCCCCATCCGCGATGAAAACACGCAAGTGGCCGGGATCCTGGTGACGGCCATTGAAACCAACGAACGCCGGCGCATCGCCCTCGAACTGCAACGCCGCTCCGAAGAAAGTCTCAAGGCTCAGCGCGACACTGAAGAACGCCTGCAACTGGCGCTGGCCGCCACCGATGCGGTTGGCACCTGGGATTGGGACATCGGCGAAGACCGTTTCATTGCCGACGCCCATTTCGCCCAGTTGCACGGCATCGATCCGGCCCACGCCAGCCAGCTACCGATCAGTGACTACCTGCAAGGCGTGCACCCCGAAGACCGCGCGCTGATCGCCCGCAGCATCAAGCATTGCATCACCCACGGCACCGAGTACGCCGAGGAATATCGCCTGCTGAAAGCCGACGGCGAGCTGCGCTGGGTGTTTGCCCGGGGCCGCTGTTACAAGGATCACCACGGGCGACCGGTGCGTTTCCTCGGCGCCGCGCTGGATCTGACCGAACGCAAGCACACCGAGCAGGCGCTGCGCCAGAGCCAGACGGAATTGCAGCTGATCATCAATGCAATGCCGATCCTCATCAGCTATGTCGACCACGAAGAGCGCTTTCGCCTGAACAACGCGGCGTATCTGGACTGGTACGGCCTCACGCCGCAGGAACTGTATGGCCGCACCATTCGCGAAGTGATCGGCGAAGAAGCCTACTTCCTGCGCGCGCCCTATATTGCCGAGGCCCTGGCCGGGCGGCCCTGCTCGTTCAGCCTGTATACCCCGCATCGCGACGGCAGCAACCGCCATGCGCTGATGAATTACCTCCCGCGCCACGGCGCCGACGGCTCAGTCAACGGTTTTTATATTTTCGTGATCGACGAATCCGAACGGAAGAAGACCGAAGAAGCCCTGCGCAATCTCAATGAAACCCTCGAAGAGCGGGTCAGCGCCCGCACCGAACAACTGGCTCAGGCCAATCAGCGTCTGCAGAACGAGATGTTCGAACGTGAGCGCGCCGAAGATGCGTTGCGCCATGCGCAGAAAATGGAAGCGGTCGGCCAGCTCACCGGCGGTATCGCCCACGACTTCAACAACATGCTCACTGGAATCATCGGCAGCCTCGACCTGATGCAGCGCTACATCGCCGACGGCCGCGCCGATGAAATCGGCCGTTTCACCGAAGCGGCGGTGTCGTCGGCAAACCGAGCGGCGGCGCTGACCCATCGGCTGCTGGCGTTCTCGCGTCGGCAGTCGCTGGACCGCAAGACTCTCAACGTCAACGAACTGATTCATTCGCTGGAGGATTTGATCCGCCGCACCAAGGGCGACCCGATCGAACTCACGCTGCGCCTGGCCGACGATGTCTGGCCGATCAGCACCGACGTCAGCCAACTGGAAAATGCTTTGCTCAACCTGGTGATCAACGCCCGCGACGCCATGCCCGATGGCGGCGAGTTGCTGATCGAAACCGCTAATGTCTACCTCGACGGCAACGACATCACCACCCTCGAACCGGTCAAGGCCGGCGACTACCTGATGCTGGCGGTCAGCGACAACGGCACCGGCATGACGCCGTCGGTGCGCGCCAAGGCGTTCGATCCGTTCTTCACCACCAAACCGATCGGCCAGGGCACCGGGCTCGGACTGTCGATGATTTATGGCTTCGCCCAGCAGTCGGGCGGGCATGTCAGCCTCGACAGTCTGCCGAATCAGGGCACCTGTGTGCGCTTGTACTTGCCGCGCCTGAACCTGCTGGAGCCGGAACGGCCAGTTGTGGAAACCCTCGGTGCAGCGCCGACGGCCACTTGCGGGGAAACCGTGGTGGTGGTTGAGGATGACCCGGCGGTGCGCATGCTGGTGCTCGATCTGCTCAAGGAGCTGGGTTACCTCGCCCACGAAGCCGCCGACGCCAGCGCCGCCCTGCCGCTGCTGGAATCGGAGCTGCGTGTGGATCTGCTGGTGACCGACGTTGGTCTACCGGGGATGAATGGCCGGCAACTGGCGGAAATCGCCCGCCAGCATCGTCCGGGGCTGAAGGTGCTGTTCATGACCGGTTACGCGCAGAAAGCCGCCGAGCGTCAGGGCTTTCTCGAGGATGGCATGGACATGGTGGCCAAGCCGTTTTCGATTGAAGTGCTGGCCAACAAGATCCGCGAGATGATCAACCAAACGCCGTCACTTGAGGCATAATCCCGCGCCCCGCCGTCACCCCGTTACAGGTATCGCACGATGAAAGCCCAAGCCCGCCACATTCTGGTGAAAACCGCCGAAGAGGCCGAACAACTCAAGCAACGCATTGCCAAGGGCGAAGCGTTCGATGTGCTGGCGAAGAAATACTCGACCTGCCCGTCCGGCAAACGCGGCGGTGATCTGGGTGAAGTGCGGCCGGGGCAGATGGTCGGCGCGATCGATGCGGTGATTTTCAAGAAGCCGCTGCGCACGGTGCATGGGCCGATCAAGAGCAAGTTCGGCTATCACCTGGTGCAGGTGTTTTTCCGCGATTAAGTGCTTTGCTTTCGGGCCTCTTCGCGAGCAAGCTCGCTCCCACAGTCTGGAATGCGGTCCCCTGTGGGAGCGGGCTTGCCCGCGAACCGATTGCGCAGCAAGCGGCCATCCACCGCTTACCTGGGAATCAACGCCCCCGGCACCTGAATCACCCGACTCGCCAGCCAATGCCCCGCCTGCGCCGCCTCGACCGGACTGCCACCCAGCAAACGCCTGGCCAGATACGCCGCACTGAACGAATCCCCCGCTGCCGTCGTATCCACCACCTTCTCGACCTGCTGCGCCGGCACTTCGAACGCCTCATCATCGCAGCGAATCAGACACGCCTCGGCGCCACGCTTGAGCACCACTTCCGGCGTGCCGATCTGCGCGTACGCCTCGAACACCGCGTCGCAATCGGCAAAATGGAACAGCGCCTGTTCGTCATCCACGGTCAACAACGCCAGATCGACATGCGGCAACACGCTGCGATAGGCCGCCCGCGCCTCTTCCTGTGACGCCCACAAGCGTGGCCGATAATTGTTGTCGAAGACGATCCGCGCATCGCGCTGGCGGGCTTCGATCAGGGTCTGGATCAAGCGCTCGCGCCCCTTCGCACCTAACACTGCGAGGGTGATGCCGCTGAAATACAGCACATCGTAGTCCGGCAGCGCCGCCAGAATCGGCTCCGCCGCCGGGGTGGTGAAGCAATCGCGCACCGCCGCTTCATTGCGCCAGTAGAGGAAACGCCGCTCGCCGTTGGCGTCGGTCTGGATGCAGTACAGGCCGGGCAAGCGACCGGGCAGACGCTGCACGAGATCCAGGCCAATGCCTTCATCGGCCCAACTCTGGCACATGGCATCGCTGAAGCTGTCGTCGCCGAGCGCGGTGACGTAATCGACCTGGGCTTTGTCGCCGAGGGCGCGGGACAGGTACACCGCGGTGTTCAAGGTATCGCCGCCGAAGCTTTGCTGCAGGCTGCCGTCGGCGCGGTGCTGGAGTTCGATCATGCACTCGCCGATCAGGGCGATGCGCGGGGTGTTCGGGCCCAGGGGGCTGAGGCTGGTCATTGGGAGGTGTCTCTGGATAATCATCGGTGTTTGGGCGGCCCTCATCGCGAGCAGGCTCACTCCTACAATTGGAATGCGTTCCCCTGTAGGAGTGAGCCTGCTCGCGATGGGCGCGACTCGGTCTGAAACCTTAGAAGCAGGTCTCCATGCTCTCGACCACCGCCAACTGCTCATCCACCAGCAACCCCACCCGCCACTTGTCGAACGTCAGGCACGGGTGCGAGGTGCCGAAGGAAATGATGTCGCCCACCCGCAACTCAACCCCCGGCGCCACGCTCATGAACGCATGCTGGTCCATCACCGCCGTCACCTTGCACGCGCCAACGTCATCGCCGACCGCCGGCACCACACCGGCCTTGTACCGCAACAACGGCACCGGCAGTCCGGCATCGAACGCCACGTCGCGCTTGCCGAGAGCGATCACCGCAAAACCCGGCTCCGGCAGCGATTGCACGTGGGCCCAAACCTCTAGCGCCGGGCGCAATCCTTCGTGCAGATCGCTACGACGATCCAGCACGCAACACTGCGCTTCCTTGTAGATGCCATGATCGTGGGCGACATAACTGCCCGGGCGCAGCACGCTGAGGAAGCGTCCGCTGGCGTTCTGCGCTTCGAACGACTCGGCGATCAGGTCGTACCACGCCGAACCCGAGGCGGTGATGATCGGCTTGGCAATGGCAAACGCGCCGCTGTCCTGCAACTGCACCGCCAGGCGCACAAGCGACGCGGCGAATTCACGAATGCCGCTAACCGCGTGATCGCCATGGATCACCCCTTCGTAACCCTCGATGCCGGTCAGAGCCAGCGCCGGTTGCGCGTTGATCGCCTGGGCCAGCGCGATGACTTCCTGCTCGCTGCGGCAACCGCAGCGGCCACCGACCACGCCGTACTCGATCATCACATTCAACTTCACTCCGCGCGAGGCGAAGTAGGCGCCGAGATCGGCGACGTTGTCCGGGTGATCGACCATGCAGTAGAAATCGAAATCGGCATCGGCCAGCAGATCGGCAATCAGTGCCATGTTCGGCGTGCCGACCAGTTGGTTGGCCATCAACACCCGGCGCACGCCGTGGGCGTATGCGGCGCGGGTCTGGGTGGCGCTGGCGAGGGTGATGCCCCACGCGCCGGCGTCGAGCTGACGCTGGAACAGCGCCGGGGTCATGCTGGTCTTGCCGTGGGGCGCGAGCTCGGCGCCGCTGTCGCTGACGAACTTCTGCATCCAGCGAATGTTGTGCTCCAGCGCCTCGCGGTGCAACACCAGCGCCGGCAGGCTGACGTCGCGCACAAGGTGCGCGCCAACGGCAGCGTCGCCCTTTTCCACAGCGGTATTGATGGCAGTCGTCATGGTCAAACTCCTCGCATTCAGTCGCGGCCGCAAACAGCCGCGGTTATTCGTTGATGCGCCGGGCGAGGCTGTTGGCGCTCTCGATCAGCACCCGGCGATAGTCGTCGTAATTGTTCTTCGCATCGGCCCGTGGGGCGACGATGCACAGGGTGCAAATGGCCACGCCGCTGGGGTCTTTGACCGGCGCGGCGAAGCAATGGGTGAAGGTGTCGGCCACGCTGTCGAACGAGAAGAATCCGTCGATGCCGGCCTGGCGGATCTCCGCCAGAAAGCGTTCCAGCGGCAGGCGCTCGCCGTCGGGCAGGATGTAGTCGTCCTCGTCGATCAGGTCGATGATCTGCTGGTCGCTCAAATGCGCCAGCAGCAAGCGCCCGGACGCAGTCCACGGGATCGGCGCGTTTTCGCCGATGTCGGACGAAATGCGGAAATGCCGCTCGCCCTCCTTCATCAGCGCCACCGTGTATTTGCGCCCGTTGAGCAGGCACATTTGCGCAGTTTCCCGGGTCTGGCTGACGATTTCCTGCAAGGCGTGATCGGCCTCGCGGCTGAGGTCAAAATGGCGCAGATGCGCCTGCCCGAGGAAATACAACTGACGTCCGAGATAGACGTGACCGTCCTTGCCCACCGGCTCCAGAATCCGTCGTTCCAGCAGCGACGCCACCAGTTCGTAGACCGTGGATTTCGGGCTGCCGATACCGTTGGCGATGTCGTTCGGACGCAGCGGCTGGCCGATCTCCTTGAGGAAGTCGAGGATATCGAACGCCCGATCCAGACCACGGGCCCGGCGTTTGATGGTGTCTTCGGTCATGTTTTCAGTTCCCAATGAAAGTGCCGGGAGTTTACCGAGACTACTGCGGCGCTTGGTAGGCCGCTTTCGCGAGCAGGCTCGCTCCCACAGGGGATTGCATTTCAAATGTGGGAGCGAGCCTGCTCGCGAAGAAGTCAGCACAGATTTCAGGGTTTCTTCTTGTACGCGATGCAATCGATCTCGACCTTGCAATCGACCATCATGCTCGCCTGCACACAGGCCCGTGCCGGGGCGTGTTCAGGTTTGAAGTACTCCCCGAAAACCTTATTGAAACTGCTGAAATCCCGTGGATCGTCCAGCCATACGCCGGCCCGCACCACATCTTCCAGGCCATAACCGGCCTCTTCGAGAATCGCGATCAGGTTTTTCATGGTCTGGTGGGTCTGCTCGACGATACCACCAACGATGATCTCGCCATCCACCGCCGGCACCTGGCCGGACACGTGCAGCCAGCCATCCGCTTCAACCGCGCGCGCAAAGGGGCGTGGCTGACCGCCAGCGGCGGTGCTGCCGGTGCCGTATCGAGTAATGCTCATGGGTACTTCTCCTGATTACAAAGCAAAAATTAGAACCGCGTGCTCTTGAGAAACTCAGCCAGACGCGGCGATTGCGGGCGTTCGAACAGTTCCTTGGGCGGCCCCTGCTCTTCGATTCGCCCCTGATTCATGAACACGATCTTGTCCGAGACCTCGAAGGCGAAACGCATCTCGTGGGTCACCAGCAACATGGTCATGCCGTCTTCAGCCAGGCCCTTGATCACGTTCAGCACTTCACCGACCAGCTCCGGGTCGAGGGCCGAGGTGACTTCGTCGAACAGCATCAGGCTGGGGTTCATCGCAATCGCCCGGGCAATCGCCACACGCTGTTGCTGACCACCGGACAACTGCCCGGGAAAGTGATTGCGCCGCTCCAGCAGGCCGACCCGCTCCAGCCATTTTTCGGCCAGCACCACGGCTTGGTCCTTGTGCATTTTCTTAACCTTGAGCAGACCGAGGGTGACGTTCTGCAAGGCTGTCAGGTGCGGAAACAGGTTGAATTGCTGGAAGGCCATGCCGGTCATGGCGCGATGGCGGGCGATGACTTTTTCCGCATGACGCACACGTTTACCGCCGACCTCGTCATAGCCGATGGACTCGCCGTCGAGCAGGATCTGCCCGCCCTGGAACTCTTCAAGCATGTTCACGCAGCGCAGCAAGGTGGTCTTACCCGAACCGCTGGAGCCGATCAGCGTCACGACGTTGCCGCGCTGCATGCTCAAGTCGACGCCCTTGAGCACTTCGACTGCGCCGTACTGCTTGTGCAGGCCACGGATGTCCAGCAGCGGCTGACCGTTCTGAACGTTGGAAACTTGAGCTTGAGTCATGGCAGGGCCACCCGCTTTTCAATATGCCGGCCGAGTAATTCGATGCCGTAGTTGATGACGAAGAACAGAAAACCGGCGAACAGGTAGAACTCCAGAGTCATGAAGGTCCGGGCGATGATCTGTTGGGTGCTGAGCAGCAATTCGGCGACACCGATCACCGAGAGCAAGGTCGAGGCCTTGACGATTTCGGTGGACGAGTTGACCCAGGTCGGCAGGATCTGCCGCAACGCCTGGGGCAACAGCACGTAACCGAGAGACTGATAAAACGTCAGGCCGATCGCCTTGCTCGCTTCCATCTGTCCACGCGGCAATGCCTGCAAGGCACCGCGCACAATCTCGGCAACGTGCGAGCCGCAAAACAGCGTCAGGCCCAGCGCACCGGCCTGAAACGCGCTGATCTGCCAGCCCAGCGCCGGCGCCATGTAGAAGCAGGCCAGCACCAATACAAACACCGGCGTGCCGCGAATAATGTCGACATAAAAGCGGAACGGCGCGCGCATCCAGAACTTGCCGTAAGTCAGCACCAGACCGGTGACAACCCCGAGCAGCGTGCCGAACAGAATCGCCAATGCCGACACCTGCACACTGGTCAGGAAGCCTTGCAGCAACGTCTCGCGTGCCACCCACAATTCATGCAACCAACTGGGAGATTCGTACATCGCAGCCTCCTATCGGCGGATCGCCAGACGCTGCTCGAGGTAACGCAGCAGCATGGCAATGAGGTAACAGGCCGCGACATACAACGCCGTGGTCACCAGCCAGGTTTCGATCACCCGGTAGCTCTCGACGTTGATCTTGCGCGCGTAATAGGTCAGCTCCGGCACCGCAATCGCGGCGGCCAGCGAAGTGTCCTTGAACAGCGAGATGAAGTTGTTCGACAGCGCCGGCAACACGTTGCGCAGCATCACCGGCACGGTGACATAGGCCTTGACCTGCCACTCACCGAGACCGATCGCCAGCCCGGCTTCACGCTGGCCTTTGGGAATGCTCAGCAAGCCGCCACGGAACACTTCGGTCAGATAGGCACCGGCATACAGCGACAGCGTGATGATGAACGAGGGGATCTTGTCCAGACGAATGCCCAGGCTCGGCAAGGCAAAGTAGATCAACAGAATCAACACCAGAATCGGCGTGTTACGCACCACCGTGACGTACACCGAGGCCAGCACCCGCAAGGCGCGATGCTTCGAGAGCAAGGCAAACGCCATCAGCAGGCCGATCACGCAGCCGATGGCGATCGACACCAGCGCCAGTTCAAGACCCAGACCGAGCCCCGCCAGCAAGGTGTCGAAATCGCGCCACACGGCAGCAAAGTTCAACTGATAGTTCATGGTCAGCAGTACCTTGAGCGGGGCGCGTGCAGGCGCCCCACTCTCACGGGATCATTTGAATTCGACAGGGAAACCGATCGCCGGCGACGGCAGGTCAACCCCGAACCACTGCTTGAAAGATGCTGCGTAAGTCGGAAACTCAACGCCGGTCATGGCTTCATGCAGAGTGGTGTTGACGAAGTTCAGCCAGTCCTGATCGCCGCGTTTGACTGCGCAGGCGTAGGTCTGTGGGCTCCACGCGTAGGTCGGGCTGCGGTAGCGGCCGGGGTTCTGCACCATCAGGTACTTGACCGACGACTGATCGGTAGCAGCGGCATCGGCGCGACCGGAGTTCACCGCCTGATACATCAGATCGACACTGTCGTACTGATCGACTTTGGCCTTGGGCAGCGCCTGATGCACCAACTCTTCGGCATAGACGTTTTGCAGCACGGCCACAGTAACGCTGTCACCGGCCGCCTGCAGGTCCTCGATTTCCTTGTACTTGCTGTTGGCTGGCAGCAGCAGGCCGACACCTTCGCGGTAGTACGGCAGGGTGAACGCCACTTGTTGCGCACGGCTGGCGGTAACGGTGATGAACTGGCAACTCATGTCGACCTTGTCGGTCAGCAGATTGGGAATCCGCGCATCGGACGACTGCACGACGAACTCGACCTTGTTCGGGTCATTGAACAGCCCTTTGGCCACCATCCTGGCGATGTCGATATCAAAGCCCTGCAACTTGCCGTCCGCCCCCTGAAAGTGCCACGGCGCATTGGTGCTGCCGGTGCCGACAATCAGCTTGCCCCGGGCCAGAACACTGTCGAGCTTGCTATCGGCTGCCTGGGCCATGCCCATCACAGCGGACGAAGCCGCAAGAACGAAAACACACGCTTTGAACAACGAAGGACGGCGATGCATGGCAAGCACTCCAGATGATGTTTATTCCGCTATACCGGAACAAGGTTTGTTACTACGGAATAAACAGCAGAAAGTGTGCCACAGGAATCACAGGGAATCTGTAGAGGGGTTAAATGTTTTTGGAATCAACGGGATGCAGGAAATGCGAAAAATGGAGTCAGGTGCGGGTACTGATGGGCTGCGCTACCTTAGGCTACAAATAACGAGTAGCAGGTTCCCAGATGGAGCACGAAGGGCTACTTCGGTGCAATGTGGTTAGCGATTGAAGGGGCCAGCTCTCCATATCTATCGGCAAGCGGCTTTGTCGTAGACCTCTCCCCGCTCTCTTCTCCCTACCGCAATCACGGTAACAACCAAAACCTCGTTCTTTACGCGATAGACCAGCCTGTATCCAGCACTGCGAAGCTTGATTTTGTAGGCGTTTCCCAGCCCTCGGAGTCGATCGGCAGGAACGTGAGGATTGACCAGACGTGTAGAGAGCTTTTTCTTGAACTGATCTGAAGTGCTGAATCAAGCTTTTTCCATTCCCTCCAGGCCTTCTCGGAAAACTCCAACTCATAGGTCATCTATAGAGACCTTGATGGTGGGATCGTTTTCTCGCTCCTTGCACAGTGCGATCAGTTCCAGATCCTCAAGGCGATTCATCATCGCCTCATACTCCTTTGCGGGAACACAATAAAACGCTGGCTCATTTCGATTGAGGATTGCAACAGATTGGCCGCCACCGGCGGCCACGGTACCCATGGGGTTTCTTTTCAATTCAGAAATACTCGCAACGATATTAGAAAGGACTACGTGAGTCATGATGGTGCTCCCTGGAGTGCTGTTAATGGTGCTTAAAATAGCACTCCAAGACGGCTTCGACGCCTATCGCTTATTACCGCCTTCTCTTTTATTGAGTGAAAAAAGGTATCACGTCCCGACATTCCACATTTCCGGGCTTCGTGTCGGGCCGGTCCTTCATAAAAGTGGGAAAAATCTCGCGAATCCACAGGCCACCTGTAATTTCTGACAGTAGACCTGTTCTTCACCCTTCTTTAACGTCATCGAACCTTCGAGGTCGTTGAAAAGGAGTTCTCAATGAGCGCTGCCAATACCATTTCCAATCTGGCCCCGGTTTACCGCAAAGCCCTGAAAACCTGGCGCCCGGTGATCCTGTATTTCGCCAATGAACACTGCCCCGCCTGCGAATGGGCCGGGCCGATTTTTCGTCAGATTGCCGAGCCGTACCGGCATCGCGCCAATATCTACATGCTTAACACCCGAGAGTCGCCGCGCCATCCGTTGGTCACCGGCACGCCGACGGTGCTGTTCTACAAGAACGGCAGGCTGGTGAAAAAACTCAAAGGCATCGGCACAGAGGAAACACTGGCGGCGGACTTTGCCCGGCATATTGGCAGGACCAGGGCACCGGTGGTGCAGCAGAAACCACGACATGACCTGCCGTGGTTGCGCCGCACATTGAGCAGGCTCTGCACAATCACGCGTGCGCATCGGCGGGTGATTTGAGGCAGTGCATTTCCCGTAATCGTTGCGGCGTCTGACACATCGCTTTCGCGGGCAAGCCCGCTCCCACAGGGGTCAACGTTGTTCACACATTTCGTGTACGACGCGTGCACTGTGGGAGCGGGCTTGCCCGCGAAGGGGCCGGCACCGTCAGCGCAAGGCTGCTGCCTTACGCAGAATCGCGCACCAGCAACACCTGCGTCACCCGTCGTTCCTCAACGGCTTTGACGGTCATTTGCCAGCCTGCGTACTGCAGCCGATCGCCGATCATCGGCAAGCGATCCAGCAGGCTCATCACCAGTCCGGCCAGGGTCTGATAGTCCTCGGTCGGTTCGGCGCCAAACCCGGTGCGCTGGCGAACACGCGTCAGGTTCAACGCGCCGTTGACGATGAACCCGCCCTGCCCCTCGATCACGTCCGGACCTTCGATTTCGCTGGCATCGGGCAACTCGCCGGCAATCGATTCGAGGATGTCGGTCATGGTCAACACACCGACGAAGTCACCGAATTCGTTGACCACGAAGGCGATGTGGGTCGACGCCGCGCGCATCTGCTCCAGCGCATTGAGGATCGAATAGCTGTCGAGCAGGTTGATGGTCTTGCGCGCCAGGTGCTCCAGGTTCGGCTCGGCACCGGCCAGGTATTCCTTGAGCAGTTCCTTTTTGTGCACGAAGCCCAACGGTTCATCCACCGCGCCGTGGCGAATCAGCGGCAGACGTGAATACGACGAGTGCATCAATTTTGTGCGAATCGTCTCGGCGTCGTCGGCCAGATCGATGGTGTCGACATCCGCACGTACGGTCATCAGGTTCCGAATCGGCCGCTCGGCCAGTTGCAGCACGCCACTGATCATCACTCGCTCGCGGCGGTCGAACAGCTCCGCACTCGGGGCTTCGCCGTCATCCAGCAGATCGGAAATTTCCTCGCCGACCTCCTCCGCCTCCAGCTTGCGCCCGCCCAGCAGACGCATTACCGCGTGGGCCGTGCGCTCACGTATGGGGCGCAAGCCTTGCATCGAACGCTTGCGTCGGGCCCGAGCGATCTGGTTGAACACCTCGATCAGGATCGAGAAACCAATCGCCGCATACAGATAGCCTTTCGGGATGTGGAAACCCAGGCCTTCGGCCGTCAGGGCGAAACCGATCATCATCAGGAAGCCCAGACACAGCATGATCACCGTCGGGTGCGCATTGACGAAGCGGGTCAGCGGCTTGCTGGCGACGATCATCAGGCCGATGGAAATGATCACCGCGATCATCATCACCGCCAGTTCATCGACCATGCCGACGGCGGTGATTACCGCGTCCAGCGAGAACACCGCGTCAAGCACCACGATCTGCGCGACGATTGGCCAGAACAGCGCGTAAGCGGCGTTGGTCGAGCGCTGGCCGACGTGGCCTTCGAGTCGTTCGTGCAGCTCCATGGTGGCCTTGAACAACAGGAACACACCACCGAACAGCATGATCAGGTCACGGCCGGAGAAGCTCTTGTCGAATACCTCGAACAATGGCTGCGTAAGAGTGACCAGCCAGGAAATACTCGCCAACAGGCCCAGGCGCATGATCAACGCCAGCGACAGGCCGATGATTCGCGCACGGTCGCGCTGATGCGGCGGCAGTTTGTCCGCCAGGATCGCGATGAACACCAGGTTGTCGATACCCAGCACCAGTTCCAGCACGATCAGAGTCAACAAGCCTAACCAGGCCGTGGGATCCGCTAACCATTCCATAAAATGTCTCGATCTCTCTTCAGTGAATTCAGGCTGCCGGGCACGGCAAAGTGCAACGCGAAGGCTCTGAAGCCGCGTTGTCAACGATAGACGGGTGTCGGAAAACCGGAAGCTGCGAGTGCGTCAAGACCGCGCCATGGCGCGTGGAGAAGGTACGACTGGGAGGCTCCAAGAGGGTGTTCATGCAAATCCTGAATGAAAAATGGCCTTGGAGCGTACAGGCTCAAGGCACATTTTCTACAGCGGCAAATCATTTCAAAATCTGTAAGAGCACAGGAAATGTGATTTTCCTGCAGGCCCTTTCGCGAGCAAGCCCGCTCCCACAGGGGCTATTCGTCGGACGCAGGTTCTGACTTCAAAGAAGGTCCAATGTGGGAGCGGGCTTGCTCGCGAAGGGGTCATCAAACACACCACATCATCGTCCGGCAAAACGCAAGCGCGACAACTGCCGCAGATCCCCCTCTACGTAATAATCATAAGTCCAGCTGTCATCCTCCGCCAACGGACTCACCTGCTTCAGCGCCAGCTTCTTCGCGAAATAGCGAAAGCGGTAATGCTCATAAAACCGCAACAATTCCAGGCCATAACGATCAGCCAGATCGGTGTCGCCACGAATGATCAGGAAGTTCTCGTCATTGCCGTTACTGGCCGAGGTGCTGAAGTTGTGGCTGCCGCTGATAATCGTCGGGGTATCGCTGGTGAAATCGCTGACCACAGCTTTGGTGTGCACCAGCAGGTTACCCTTCTGGCCTTTCATGTTTTCCTTGAGCCAACCTTCCAGACCGGTGTTCAGCAATGCCGTAGCGGCGAATTCGGCGGAGCGATCGGCGTGAAATCCGGTTATACGGCTCGCGGTGTTTTGCAGACCGTAACGCAGGATATCGTCATGCGGTTTGCCGAGCAGCGCGTTGAGAATCGCATCCGGCAGGCTGAACGCGGTGACGAACAACACGTCCTTTTTCGCCGCCTCGATGATCTCGACGAACTCGCGCAAATCAGCCCCGCCGCGACGTGGCGAGAACCCGGCGAACAGCGGCTGCGCGGAGTCCATCGGATTGTGCTCGGTGATCCAGTTGCGCGTCGCGCCGACGTCGGCGGGATTGGCCCAAACCTCTTCGAACGTTTGCAAATACCGCATGGCAATCGTCTCATCGTCGAGCGTATGCACCACATTGGCCTGGCGATAAACACCATTGGCGGTGAAATTGGTGCTGCCGCACAGCACGGCCTGCGGTTGACGCTGACCCGCGCCATCGACACGGCTGAGGACGATGAATTTGTTGTGGAAAATATTGTGAGTGACCCGGCCACGTTTGTTCGCCTCAGGCAACCTGGCAAGGTTCGCTTCGTTGAAGGTTGTACCAGGGTCATCAGGCTGGGCGTGATACAGCACGCGCACCTGAACCCCACGGGCGAACGCAGCGTTCACTGCATCGACAATCGCCTGCAACTGATACTCGTAGATCGCAATGTCCAGCGCCCACTGCGCGTCCACCGCACGTTCGATAAAACCCAGCAATCGCTCCAGCAGTCCGTTCTCCAGCCACAGGCGCGCCGCGTCGGGCCAGGCTTCGATGGGCAGATTTTTGTTGGCGCTGATCTGCGCGTCGAGGTCGGGAAATTTGCGCTGGAAGGCCTGACTGGCGGCCACGGCACGGTTGAAGATCACGCTCTGGTTGGCCGGATGACCGTCGTCACTGGTGATGCTCAGCTCCAGTGATTCGCCAAGTTGTGGCGCGTCTGCCGTGCCGTAGGCCAGATGCACGCGATAGTGCATCGTCGTGCCCGGATTGACCGCGTAATCGGCCCAGCGAAATTTCTGCAGCGGCGCTTTATCGCTGGGCGTGGCGTGATACTGGAGGAACGTGTGTGCCTTGCCGGGAAACGTCAGGCTGTTGAACAGAAACAACCACGGTTTGTCGCCCTGCTGCTTTTCGATGGCAAACCCGAGCAAGCCTTTACGCCGCGGCTCAGCCAGATCCATGGCCAGCAGCACGCCATTGGTGCCGGCGTAGGCTTTGACGCGGAAATCGTCCTGAGGATTGGCGACCAATACCCGCATGGTTCACTCCTTGTGATTGGGCTGGGGTGGAGCATAGAGCAGCGCTGCAAGTTTGGATGATATCCGTTTGAACCGAGGTGACCTCTTCGCGAGCAAGCCCGCTCCCACAGGTAAAGCAGCGTTCACATTCCTTGTGAGAGCCAGCCTGCTGGCGAAGAGGCCCGCTCAGACTTCACACATCATCGATATGCCGATATTCCGCATTCAGCGCCGTCGCTAATTCCCGCGCCCGTGCCAGGCGGATCGGCCCGCGCTCAATGTCGATCAACAATCCCGGACACTCCAGCGGCGGTATCGACGGCAAGGCTTTCAAACGCCCATCCGTCACCACCAGCACGCGCTGCTGCTCGGCCGGGAAGCGCTTTTGTCGTTGGGTCAGCCATTGCTGTGCCTGCGTCAAAGCTGCCACTAGCGGCGTTCCACCGCCCGCCCCTAGTGCCTCCAGCCAGGTGCGCAAGCCACTCGACGCCTTCAACCCCTGCACCTGCCATTTCGGCGCGCTGCCGCTGGCGGTCAGCAAGGCCAGTCGCGCGCGCTGCCGATAAGCATCATCGAACAATTGCGCGAGCAGGCCCTTGGCATCGCTCAGCGCCTGATGCCGACGCGTTGAAGCCGAGGCATCAACGATCACCAGCCACAGCTCATGGGGAGTTCGAGTACGCAACTGGAACTGCAGATCTTCACGAGTCTGCGGCCGACCATTGAGCAGCGTGCCCGGCCAGTTCACCAGGCCGCTGCGCGCTGCGTGGCGCTGGCCCTGGCGTCCATGGTCGAGGCGTCCGGCGCGGGGTCTGGCATTCGCCCCCGCGTCGGATCGGGGACGAATGCCGGTTACTTTTTTGGCCAGCTCGGCACTTCACGGCGAGCACCCGTGGCCAGTGCCGGGGCGGGCATATCGCCCCACTGCCCTTGCCCTTCGCTTGGTTCAGCCTGGGATTTGGCCGGGCTCTGCGCGGGCGGTTGCGGACTCGACGAAGAAGGTTCGCGACGCCGATGCCGCAGGGCAAATTCCGCCACGGCGTCGATGTCCTGCTCGGCAATCGCTTCGGCGCCGCGCCATGCCGCATGCGCACGGGCCGCACGCAGCCAGACCAGATCAGCACGCAAGCCATCGACGCCAGCAGCGAAGCAACGCTGGGTGATGCTCGCCAACGCGTCGTCATCCAGCGGGATGTTCGCCAAGGCGATGCGCGCCTGTTCGCAGCGCTCACGCAGCGCTTGCTGCTGGGCTTCCCACTGCACGCAGAACGCCTGTGGATCGCTGTCGAAATCCAGTCGGCGGCGGATGATCTGCCCGCGTTCGGTCGGCGCGGTGTGGCCGCTGAGGGCGACGTTCAGGCCGAAACGGTCAAGCAGCTGTGGCCGCAATTCGCCCTCTTCCGGGTTCATCGTGCCGATCAATACAAATCGCGCCGAATGCCGATGGGAAATGCCGTCGCGCTCGATCAGGTTGGTGCCACTGGCTGCCACATCGAGCAGCAGATCCACCAGATGATCGGGCAGCAGGTTCACCTCATCGACGTACAGCACACCGCCGTCAGCCTTGGCCAAAACCCCGGGAGAAAACTGCGCACGCCCGTCACTCAGCGCGGCGTCGAGATCGAGGGTGCCGACCAGACGCTCTTCGGTGGCGCCCAGCGGCAGCGTGACGAATTGACCGCTGGCGAGCAGATCGGCCAAGCCACGGGCCAGGGTCGACTTGGCCATGCCGCGCGGGCCTTCGATCAGCACGCCACCGATTTTCGGGTCGATGGCGGTGAGGCACAGCGCGAGTTTCAGGTCATCGGCGCCGACCACGGCGGAGAGCGGGAAATGCGGGGTGTCGGTCATCATCAATACTCGGTCATGGTCGGTGATCTGTCGAAAATCGTTGGGAGCCACTTTGATCCCTGTGGGAGCGAGCCTGCTCGCGAAAGCGGTGTGCCAGCTACAAAAATACTGTCTGACACGACGCCTTCGCGAGCAGGCTCGCTCCCACAGAGTGAGGCGGTATGTCAGGTGTCTTCTTCTATATCCAGCAGCAGGTTTTCCAGGGCTTCTTTATAGGCCCCGGGTTCCTGCCACATCCCGCGCTGCTGCGCTTCGAGCATGCGCTCGGTCATGTCGCGCAGCGCATGCGGATTGTGTTCACGAACAAAATCCCGCGTCGTCGGGTCGAGCAAATAGGCATCGGCCAGCAACGCATACTGATGATCATCGATCAGTTGCGTGGTGGCGTCGAAGGCGAACAGGTTATCGACCGTCGCCGCCAGTTCAAACGCACCTTTATAGCCGTGACGTTTGACCCCGTCGATCCACTTCGGATTGGCTGCCCGCGAGCGGATCACCCGATTGAGCTCTTCTTTCAGGGTGCGGATTTTCGGTAGATCCGGCTGGCTGTGATCGCCGTGATAACTCGCCGCCGCTTCCCCGCGCAGGGTTTCCACCGCCGCGAGCATGCCGCCCTGAAACTGGTAATAGTCGTTGGAATCGAGCAAATCGTGCTCGCGGTTGTCCTGATTCTGCAACACCGCCTGCACTTGGCTCAGGCGCTGGACGAACTGCTCGCGGGCGGCGGTGCCCTCGTCCGCCCCGCCGTACGCGTAGGCGCCCCAGTTCAGGTAGACCTCGGCCAGATCTTCGCGGCTCTGCCACAGACGCCCATCGATGGCGCCCTGTACGCCCGCGCCATAGGCTCCGGGTTTGGCACCGAAAATCCGCCAGCCGGCCTGGCGTCGCGCCGCTTCGGCATCCAGCCCCGATTGCAGCAGCGCCTCACGTTCAGCGCGCACCTTCGCGGCCAGCGGATTGAGGTCATCCGGTTCGTCCAGCGCTGCCACCGCTTGCACGGCCGCGTCGAACAGGCGAATCAGGTTGGCAAAGGCATCGCGGAAGAAGCCCGAGACCCGCAGCGTGACATCGACTCGTGGCCGATCGAGCAGACTCAGCGGCAGAATCTCGAAATCATCGACGCGCTGACTGCCGGTGGCCCAGACCGGACGCACGCCCATCAGCGCCATGGCCTGGGCGATGTCGTCACCGCCGGTGCGCATGGTCGCCGTTCCCCACACCGATAAACCGAGCTGGCGCAGGTGATCGCCGTGATCCTGCAAATGCCGCTCAAGAATCAGCGTGGCGGACTGGAAACCGATGCGCCACGCGGTGGTGGTCGGCAGGTTACGCACGTCCACCGAGTAGAAATTGCGCCCGGTGGGCAGCACGTCGAGACGACCACGGCTGGGCGCGCCGCTTGGGCCGGCGGGGACAAAGCGGCCGTTCAGGGCGTCGAGTAGACCGCGCATTTCGGCGGGGCCGCAGGCGTCTAGGCGTGGGGCGACGACTTCGCGCAGGCTGTTCAGGATCGACGTTACATCAGACCATTCCGGTCCCTGTGGGAGCGGGCTTGCTCGCGAAAGCGGTGGGTCAGATAAATTTATATCGACTGACACGACGCTTTCGCGAGCAAGCCCGCTCCCACAGGGGACTTGTAGTGCTTGGGAGATCAGTTGGGTGGCGAACAGTTCGAGGCGTTCGCGGGTGTCACCGGCGGTGCGCCAGGTTTCGTCGCTGACGCTTTGCAGCTCCGCCGGGCGCGGGCCGTTCCACGGTTCGGCAAGTGCGCAATCCAGCGGATCAAACCCCAGCTCAAACGCCTTGGCCAACGCCCGCAGCAGACTCGACTGCGCACCCTTGCCGTCGCCACGCGGAATGCGCAGCAGCGCCAGCAGCGTGTCGATGCGCAAACGCCCGGTCGGCGATTCGCCAAAGATGTGCAGGCCATCGCGGATCTGCGATTCCTTCAGGTCACACAGATAGGTGTCCAGACGCGGCAGCCAGATCGCTGCGTCGGCGTCGCTGTCCAGACCGGCGTCGAGTTGCAGTTCGCGGTCGATCTGCGTCTCGCGCACCAGTTGCAGAATGTCGCGCTGCAGCTCGCGGGCGCGACGCGGATCGAGCAGTTGCGCCTCGTAATATTCGTCGGCCAACAGTTCCAGATTGCGCAGCGGGCCGTAGGTTTCGGCGCGGGTCAGCGGCGGCATCAGGTGGTCGATGATCACCGCTTGCGTGCGCCGTTTGGCCTGGGCGCCCTCGCCCGGGTCGTTGACGATAAACGGATAGATGTTCGGCAGCGGCCCGAGCAATGCGTCCGGCCAGCAATTCTCCGAAAGCCCCACGCCCTTGCCCGGCAACCATTCGAGGTTGCCGTGCTTGCCGACGTGAATCACCGCGTGGGCACCGTAGGTGTTGCGCAGCCAGAAATAGAACGCCAGATAGCCGTGCGGCGGCACCAGATCCGGGTCGTGGTACACCGCACTCGAATCGACCTGATAACCGCGCGCCGGTTGAATGCCGACGAAGGTCAGGCCAAAACGCAGACCGGCGATCATCATCCGTCCGTCACGGCACATCGGATCGTTTTGCGGCGCGCCCCAGCGTTCCAGCACTGCCGCGCGATTGGCTTCCGGCAACGTATTGAACATCGCCAGATAGGCGTCCATCGCCAGGCTTTGCTGGCACGGACGCAGGTCGATGCTGTCGAGGTCGTTGCTGACGCCGCCGAGCAATTGCTGGATCAGTTCGGTGCCGCTGTCCGGCAACTTCGCCGTCAGCGGGAAGCCTTCCGCCTGCAACGCGCGCAGGATATTCAATGCCGCCGCCGGCGTGTCCAGACCGACGCCATTGCCGACTCGACCATCGCGGGTCGGGTAGTTGGCGAGGATCAGCGCAATACGTTTTTCAGCGTTCGGCAGCCGCGCCAGATCGCTCCAGCGCCGCGCCAGTTCAGCGACGAAATCCATGCGTTCGGGTTGCGCCCGGTAGCAGACCACGTCGGACTGGCTGCGCTCGCTGCGCCAGGCCAGATCCTTGAAGCTGATCGGCCGGCTGATGATGCGCCCGTCGAGTTCCGGCAAGGCAATGTGCATCGCCAGGTCCCTTGGCCCCAGGCCCTGCTCGCTGTCGCGCCAACCGGGCTCGTTGTCCTGGGCGCAGATCGCCTGAATCACCGGAATATTGCGCCGGAACGGGCGCAGATGCGGCGCTTCCGGGCTGGACTGCGCGAACCCGGTGGTGTTGAGAATCACCGCCGCCTCAACCTCATCCAGCCAGTCCTCGACCACGCTCAGACAGCCGGGTTCTTTCAGGCTGGCGACGGCGATCGGCAACGGATTGAGCCCCGCCGCCTGCAAGCGCTGGCAGAACACATCGATGAACGCGGTGTTCGCCGCTTGCAAATGCGAGCGATAAAACAACACCGCCGCGACCGGTTGACCGGGCAGCCATTCGGCTTGCCAGTCGCTCAGCGCGGCGGTGTTTTTCTGTGGCTGGTAAATCGCTGTACGCGGCAACGCCTGCGGCTCGCCCCAGGCGTAGTCACGCGCCAGCCAGCGGTTGGCCAGGCAATGGAAGAAGTCCAGCGCATTGCCCATGCCACCCTGACGCAAGAACTGCCAGAGGCGGTCGCGATCTTCGGCGGGCACCGTGCTCAGGTCGCTGAGTTCCGGGTCGGGACGATCATCACCGGGCACCAGAATCACCTGCACCCCGCGCTCAGACAACTCCACCAGTCGCTCGACGCCATAACGCCAATAAGCGATGCCGCCGTGCAGCGAAATCAGAATGACCTTGGCGTGACGCAGCACTTCATCGACATACAGATCGACCGAGGCGTGATTCTGCACCTGCATCGGATTGGCCAGGCGCAGGCTCGGGTAATCCTCGGGCAATTGCTGCGCGGCTTCGGCGAGCAGCGCCAGGCTGGAATCGCCGCTGCACAGGATCACCAGCTCGGCGGGGGTTTGTCCAAGGTCGGCAATGTTGTCATCCGACACGAAACTGCCGGGCTGGGTCCTGAGCAGGTGCATGGCTTAAACGCTGAGCGCGGCGCGCAGTTGCGCTTCGAGTTGCGCGGCGTCGAGTGCCTGACCGATCAGCACCAAACGGGTGACGCGCGCTTCGTCAGCGACCCACTGGCGGTCGAAATGCTTGTCGAAACGCGTGCCCACGCCCTGAATCAACAGGCGCATCGGCTTGTTCGGAATCGCCGCGAAGCCCTTCACGCGCAGAATGCCGTGCTGCACAACCAGTTGCGTCAGCGCGTCGAGCAGCAGGCTTTCGTCGGCTTGCGGCAGTTCGATAGAGATTGAATCGAAGGCGTCGTGATCGTGGTCATCGTGGTCGTCATCACCGTCGTGGTGGTGATCGTGATGGCTGTGGCGGCTGTCGATATGTTCTTCGGATCCGGCACCGAGGCCGATCAGCACGTCCAGCGGCAGACGACCGTTGCTGGCTTCGATGATTTTTACCGCTGGCGGCAGTTCTTCAGCGACCTCGGCGCGAACGCGAGCCAGATCTTCGGCGCTGGTCTGGTCGGCCTTGTTGAGGATCACCAGATCGGCGCTGGCCAGTTGGTCGGCGAACAGCTCGTGCAGCGGCGATTCGTGATCGAGGTTCGGGTCGAGTTTGCGCTGGGCATCGACCTGATCCGGGAACGCGGCAAACGTGCCAGCGGCCACGGCCGGGCTGTCGACCACGGTGATCACCGCGTCCACGGTGCAGGCGCTGCGGATTTCCGGCCACTGGAAGGCTTGTACCAGCGGTTTTGGCAGGGCCAGACCGGACGTCTCGATCAGGATGTGATCGAGGTCACCGCGCCGGGCGACCAGTTCACGCATCACCGGGAAGAACTCTTCCTGCACCGTGCAGCACAGGCAACCGTTGGCCAGTTCGTAGACGCGGCCAGTGGCTTCTTCTTCGGTGCAGCCGATGGTGCATTGCTTGAGGATCTCGCCGTCGATGCCCAACTCGCCGAACTCGTTGACAATCACCGCGATGCGACGGCCCTGAGCGTTGTCGAGCATGTGTCGCAGCAAGGTGGTTTTGCCCGAGCCGAGGAAACCGGTGACGATGGTGACGGGGAGTTTGGCCAGTGTTTTCATCGGATGCCCTTTGGCAAGGTGGCGGGCATACGGGACGAGATCCGCTGCGAGCGTGCGCGCGGAAGAATTCGCCACCGGATCACCCCGCCCGGTTGTAGTGAGAAATCTGTGACGAGGCAGGTCTCCTGGCTGACGGTGTTCGGGCCTTGGGCCCGGCGTTCGCTGCGCCTTCCCGCGGGCTCAGTGGATTGAGCTGGCAGTGGCGTGGCAACGAACTTCACCGTTCACAGTTGCGGGGGCAGCCGCGGCTTTGACCGCGTTCCCTTCTTAGCTTCGGCGTGGGCCGAAGAACCTCGAAAGCGCAAGGCTACGCATCGGGTGGTGACCGGTCAATGGTTGGATTGGGGGCTTATCCGTTGCTGCGGGGGTTGCTGATTACGGTTTCGCCGTTGCGGCGGGTCACTTTTGCCAGACTTCGGGTTAAGGGGTTTGGTTTTTTTGGATTGGGGGCATATCCGTTGCTGCGGGTGTCGCCGCTGGCGGTTTCGCTCTTACAGCGAGTCACCTTTTCCAAACGCCGAAAAGGTAACCCAAAAGGCTTTGCCCCGGCGTACGGCACTTCGCTTAGGCTCAGTGTTCCCTCGCTACGGTGTCCATCCGGGGGCATAGCCTCCGGTTTGCTTCGCTGCACCTCCTCTCGATAGATGCGGCTTCGCCGCATGGCGCTGCGCGCCTAACCCCCGGATGAACACCTACGCTCGGCCTGCCGAAGGGGCTGAAGATCAAAAGCCAAATCAAGAGCTAGAGCCAAAGCAAAGCCAAAGCAGATCAAAAGATCACAGCCTTCGGCAGTTCCTACAGGGGATTGGGTGTATTCAGTTTGGGATTTGGTCGGCTGTCAGGCCGCCTTCGCGAGCAAGCTCGCTCCCACAGTTGGAATGGGTGTGTTCAGTTGGAAATTGGTCGGCTGTCAGGCCGCCATCACTGGCAAGCCAGCTCCCACAGTGGGATCGGGTGTGATCAGTTAGAAATTGGTCGGCTGTCAGGCCGCCATCGCCAGCAGGCTGAAAGCGTGCACCCCATGCGGCGAAGCCGCCCCACTCAACACGATGAGCGTTAGCTCGAGTAAAGCTTTTGATCTGAGGGCCCGTCGGCAGGCTGAGTGGAGGGGTTTATCCGGGGGGGGGGAGCGCAGCGACCGTTTGGCGCAGCCAAACACAGCGAGAGGAGGTGCAGCGAAGCAAACCGTAGGCGCTGCCCCCCGGATGAATCCCGCAGCGAAGGAACCCGAGCCTAGGCGAGGGCCGAACGTCAGGGCACAGACCTTTTGGTTACTTTTGGGGCGTTTGCCAAAAGTGACCCGCCGTAAGGGCGGAACCATAGGAAGCCGTTACCGCAGCAACGGATATACCCCCATACCCATTCAATTGACTCAAATCCCCAACCCATGCTCTCCTACACAACTTGTTACGGGTGCCCTTCACAGGGTGAAACGGGAAACCGGTGAATCATGTGCTTTACTCAAAGCCATGTCAGTCCGGTGCTGCCCCCGCAACGGTAAGCGAGCGAAGCGTCAGATCCACTGTGCCAACGCGGCATGGGAAGGTGACGCTTGCAGGTCGGCCAGACGCCAACCCCTCGTGAGCCCGGAGACCGGCCCGCAACACACAGTGCGCAGTTTGCGTCGCTGAACATAACAAACCCGCGGTGGGCGGGCGCTGTTCGAACCTTTGCGTGCCCGACTCGCAGGGGTTTTCATGCGCTCTATATCACCCGCTGACACTCCAGAGGGAAGCGCCATGTCGATCATCAGCAGCACCGGCAGCAACACCGACAAAATCTCCAGCACCGCCACCTTGAGCCAACGCCTGACCGCCGCGATCTTCGCGTCGATTCTGGGTGCCAGCCTTGTGTACTTCGCCGGTTTCTCGCACATCGAAGCGGTGCACAACGCCGCTCACGATACCCGCCACAGCGCCGCGTTCCCGTGCCACTGAGACCTGCCGACATGATCAAGCGTATCGCGCAAACCGCAGGCTTCACCGGCCTGCTGGCCGCCCTGCTGCTGACGTTGCTGCAAAGCTTCTGGGTCTCGCCGCTGATTCTGCAGGCCGAAACCTTCGAGAAGTCCGAACCGGTGGCCGTTCACGAACACGCCGCCGGCACGGCCGCACACACCCATGACGCCGAAGCCTGGGAGCCGGAAGACGGCTGGCAACGCGTGGTCTCGACCACCGGCGGCAATCTGGTGGTGGCGGTCGGTTTCGCCCTGATGCTCGCTGGCCTGTACACCCTGCGTGCACCGACCAAAACCTCGCAAGGCCTGCTCTGGGGCCTGGCCGGTTACGCGACCTTCGTGCTCGCACCGACCCTGGGCCTGCCGCCTGAACTGCCGGGCACCGCTGCAGCCGATCTGGCGTCGCGGCAAACCTGGTGGATCGGCACCGCCGCTTCCACCGCTGTTGGCCTGGCGTTGATTGTGTTCAGCCGCCACTGGTTGATGAAGCTGCTCGGCGTGGCGATCCTCGCCGTGCCGCACGTGATCGGCGCGCCGCAACCGGAAGTGCATTCGATGCTCGCCCCGGAGGCGCTGGAAACTCAGTTCAAAATCGCTTCGCAGTTGACCAACGTGGCGTTCTGGCTGGCCTTGGGCCTGATCAGCGCCTGGTTGTTCCGCCGCAAAAGCGATGGTCAATACCACGCATGACCGATGACCGCGCAGCGCCGACCTTTGTGGTCGGCCTGGGCTGCCAGCGCGGCTGCCCGGTCAGCACGCTGCGCGCGTTACTCGATCAGGCGTTACAGGCGCATCGTATAGAACTTGAAGCGGTCAAGGCCTTGGCCAGCATCGACCTTAAACGCGATGAACCCGGCCTGCAGGAACTGGCCAGCCAACTGTCGTTGCCGCTGTTATATTTCAGCAGCGACGAACTGGCCAATTATCAGCAACGTCTGAGCCACCATTCGCAGATCGCCTACGAGCGTACCGGTTGCTACGGCGTGGCGGAAAGTGCCGCCCTGGCCCTTGCCGAACAGTTGATTCAGGCACCGGCAAAACTGCTGATTTCCCGGCAAAAATACGCTCAGGCGACCTTGGCATTGGCCGGCGCTGCGTAAATTTCCGATAATCCCCCCGTTTGATCATGAGCAATCTTCATCTGAAGCGTTGCCCTGCCCCGTTTTTCACAGGATTTCTTCATGACCGTCTACTTCATCGGCGCCGGCCCCGGCGACCCGGAACTGATCACCGTCAAAGGCCAGCGGCTGATCCGCAGTTGCCCGGTGATCATCTACGCAGGCTCGCTGGTACCGGCCGCTGTGCTGGAGGGGCATCAGGCTGAAACCGTGGTCAACAGCGCCGAATTGCATCTGGAGCAGATCATTGAACTGATCAAATCCGCCCATGCCAAGGGCCAGAACGTAGCGCGGGTGCATTCCGGTGATCCGAGCCTGTATGGCGCGATTGGCGAGCAGATTCGTTATCTGCGCGAGCTGAATATTCCGTTCGAGATCATTCCCGGCGTCACCGCGACCGCAGCGTGTGCAGCCTTGCTAGGCGCGGAACTGACACTGCCGGACGTGTCGCAGAGCGTGATTCTGACCCGCTACGCGGACAAGACCGCAATGCCGGCGGGTGAGGAGCTGAGCAGTCTGGCGCAACATGGCGCGACCATGGCGATTCATCTGGGGGTCAATCATCTGCAGAAAATCATCGCCGAACTGCTGCCGCATTACGGCGCGGATTGCCCGATTGCGGTGATTCACCGGGCGACGTGGCCGGATCAGGACTGGGTGGTGGGGACGCTGGAGGATATTGCCGAGAAGGTTGCGGCCAAAGGGTTTCGGCGTACGGCGTTGATTCTGGTGGGTCGGGTGCTGGGCAGTGAGGTGTTTAGCGAATCGTCGCTGTATCGCGCGGGGCATGCGCACCTCTACAGACCCTGAATCATATGGGATTGGGTGCCAACCTGTGGCGAGGGGATTTATCCCCGATGAACTGCGCAGCAGTTCCTTTTCTGGGGCTGCTTCGCAACCCATCGGGGATAAATCCCCTCGCCACACAATAAACAGGCACTCATTAATCAAGTGCATAAAAAAACGGCGCTCACGGGGCGCCGTTTTTCGTGTTCGCAGTGAACACCTTACTCAGTAGTAGGCATTTTCTTTCTGCGTGTGGTCGGTCACGTCGCGCACACCTTTGAGCTCTGGAATACGTTCGAGCAAGGTGCGCTCGATGCCTTCCTTCAGGGTCACATCGGCCTGGCCGCAGCCTTGGCAACCACCACCGAACTGCAACACGGCGATGCCGTCCTCGACCACATCGATCAGGCTGACCTGACCGCCGTGGCTGGCCAGCCCCGGGTTGATTTCGGTTTGCAGGTAGTAGTTGATGCGCTCGTTGACCGGGCTGTCGGCATTGACCATCGGGACTTTGGCGTTTGGCGCCTTGATGGTCAGTTGGCCGCCCATGCGGTCGGTGGCGTAATCGACGACGGCGTCGTCAAGGAACGCTTCGCTGAACGAATCGATATAGGCAGTGAAGCTTTTCAGCCCCAGCGCGGTATCTTCAGGTTTTTCTTCGCCCGGCTTGCAGTAGGCAATGCAGGTTTCGGCGTACTGGGTGCCAGGCTGGGTGATGAAGACGCGGATGCCGATGCCCGGGGTGTTCTGCTTGGAGAGCAGATCGGCCAGGTAATCGTGGGCGGCGTCGGTAATGGTAATAGCGGTCATGGAAACTCCTCGCAGGCTTGGGCGCAGTTTACGCCAATCATTGCGCCGGACAAAGTCCTAGTATTTTTGTCGGGAAAGATTCTCGACAGGTGCGCGCATCGGTTCGCCCTCGATCCGCGCTTTAAGCCACTGATAGCTGCGTTTTTCCACCCATTCGTAGCTCAACCATGACCCCACACCAATCGCCAGAGCGCAGACGATGAACATCAGATATGGGTTGATTCCGTAGCGTCGCGCGATAAAACCACCAACCGACAACACCAACACGTGCATCAGATACACCGAATAGGAACAGTCACCGAGCCATTTCATCACCCGATTGCGCTCGACGTAGCGCTCCAGCGCCATGCAAGCCATCACCAGCACCGCGCTCGGCACGCCCCAGTTCAATAACCTTGGCGCCGGTGCCAGGTGATAGATCGCCATCATCGCAGCGCCCATCGCCAACAGCGGCAGCCACAGGCCGGCGCCAATCCAGCCCCGGCGATAGAGCACGCCAATGCCGATCCCCAGCAGAAACTCGTAGACGATGTCGGAACGGTAAAACTCGTTGAGCCAGCCGAACGCCTGACACACCGAAAACAGCAACGCGGCGACCACCAGCAAGCGCACCTGCCAACGGAACACCAGCGCGCATGCAAACAACACATAGAAGAGCATTTCGTAGTTGAGCGTCCAGCCGACATTCAGCGTCGGATAAATCCCGTAGCCGCCGGGGTTTTGCGCAGGAATGAATAACAGCGACGCGAGGAAATGCGCCCAATCCACCGTCTGATCCGGCAACATCGGCCGGGCGAACAGCACCAGCAACGCCATCAACAGCGTGTACAGCCAGTACGCCGGGACAATGCGAAACAACCGATACAGCAGAAACCGCGCCGGAGGCAGCGCTTTGCTTTCGGTGGAGAGGAAAATCACCAGACCACTGATGACGAAGAAAACATCGACGCCGACTGCGCCTTTGTCGATGAAGAACTGCCCGACCGGGCCGCGCGCCTTGAAGTCGAAGAAAATCTGCATGAAGTGGTGACAGACCACCGTCCACGCGGCAAGCGCCCGCAGGGCCTGCACTGAAATCAACATCAGCCGCTCCCGATCACAATTGCAAAAACACCACTTCACCCTGTGGGAGCGAGCCTGCTCGCGAAAGCGACGGCAAGTTCAATGTATTCGGCGCCTGACACTCCGCCTTCGCGAGCAGGCTCGCTCCCACAGGGGATTTGTGTGTTACCTGAAGCTGTGACAGTCGGCCTGTATTAAACGATCAAAGATTCTGGTAGCGATTCATGTCCAGCACGCCCTCTTCCACCGGATCGGTTTCGTGGATGTATTGGCTCAGGTCGTGGAAATAGAACCAGAATTGCGGATGACTGCGACGGATCCCCCAACGTTCGACGATTTTTTCGAACTGCTGCGCATCCTTGGCATTCTCCATGGCATCGACAAAGGCCGGCACTTGCTCGGCCGGAATGTTGAAGATGAAATTCGGATAGCTGCTCAGTACGCCCGGGTAGACGGTTAAGGTGTCCAGCCCCGGTTGATAGCGCAGCGACTCGCCCAACAGGAACGCCACGTTGCTGTGCGCGCGATTGCGCAGCAGGCTGTACACCTCGCGTTTGCCGCTGCGGGTTTCAATGCGCAGCATGGTTGCTTCCGGCAATTGGTCGATCACCTTCAAACCGGCGGCCGGACGTGACGTCAGGCGACTCAGCGCCTGCTCGGCATTCTGCAGCGCCGGGTCGATATTCGGTCGCGAGCAATAGGCGCCGTCACAGCGATTGATCGGATCCGGCCGCGCATTGAGGTCGCCGTAACGCGCCAGCAACTGCATGGCGAAGTCGTATTTCGGGTCCTTCGGATCGAGTTTCAGCGCGGTCGGTTTGTCGTCGTCGATCGCCTCATAGTCGAGCCACATCTTGAACTGGCCGCTGCTTTGGTACCAATCGTCGAGGTAGTCCTCGCGGGAATCGGCCGGCATCAGGCGCAGGAAGTTCTGCTCGGCGCCGTTGCGGATCAGGTCGAAGTACAGACGAGTCTGCGCCTGATGGGAGACGTTGCCGAACACATCGAAGTTGACCGCCAACTGATAATAGGTGCGCTCCAGCAGTGGATAGTCGAACAGCCACATGGTCTGTGGCACTTCGCCGATCAGGCCTTTGGTCACCGACGCACTGTCGAAGTGGCGGAAAATGCTCAGCAGCGCGTTGTCGTTGCCGGCCCACAGGGTTGACCAGCTCGGAGCCGGCAGTTCGGCGTAACTGTCGCGGCGCAGGGCTTCGTATTCGTTGCGCTTGTTGCGGTAGTTGTGCCAAAGGCTCAGCACACTGCCGACGTCGTCGTTCTGCCCGGGCATTGCCAGCAACGGCGTGGCCTGGCCGCGATAGTTGGGGTCGGTGATGTAAAGATCATGTTCCGGCGCCTGGAACAGCGCCCAGAAGTTATCGCGGATCACATCCGTCGCAATCTGCCCACGGCACACCGGCCCGCGAATGAAGGTGCGGACGAAGTATTCAGCGTTATCGAGCATGAACTGATAACGCGCCTGCGCCGGAATCGCCTCGAAGGTGGCGAACGGGTTGGCCCGGCTCTGCGGGCCGTAACCCGGCAGCGCGTTGACCTGCCAGTTGCCGCTGTAGAACAGACTCTTCACCCGCGCCATCTTCGCCGCACTCAGCGGATAGGTGATGTGGGTCTTGTGCACGATCACCCCTTGCACCGGCCACAAGCGGTAATACACCTGAGTGCCCGGATCGTCATTCGGGCGGCGGGTGGCGATCAGGTCGATCGGCTGCCCTGTCGGCGTGCGCGAACGCACCCACTGGAAGTAGTGCCCCGGCTCGCCGTCCTTGAAATAGATATGCGCGAGGAACCAGTGTTCGAACAGCCAGCGCCCGACCAGACTCTGCCGCGCCCCCGGCGCATTGAGCAGGTTTTCCCACTGGACGATTTGCAGCGCTTCCCTGGCGCTCGGCGCCAGCCCCTGCTCGTCGATCGGCGCACCGGACGCCAGCCAGCGTTGCAGGGTCTGGTATTGCTGATCGGTCAGCCCGGTCACCGCCAGCGGCATGCCTTCTTTCGGGTGGGCGCCGGCATAGCCGTCAAACTCGGCGGGCATCGCGCACATGTTTTCCCGTTGCAGGCCGAGCACGATGTCTTCCGGCAGCTTGGCGTTGGGGGTCAGCGGGGTTTTGTGCCCCAGTTCCAGCATCCGCGCCATCAGCGCCGCCTGACTGCCCTGGGCATCGAGTACCGAGTAGAAGCCTTTCTGCTGCCAGGCACGTTTGCCGAAGGCGTCGTAGAACAGTCGCGTGGTCGGCGCCGCTTGCGTGCGTTCGCCGTCGTAGACCGGCATCTTGCTCGCGCCCCGCCCTGCGCCTTCGCCGCTGCCCAGATTGAGCTGGCACGCCGAGTCGTAGCAGGCATGGCAGGCCACACACTTCTCGGTGAAGATTGGCTGGATGTCACGCGTATATGAAATAGAAGGTGAGATCGCGGGTTCCTGCGCAATGGCGCCCCAGCTTAAGAACAGCAAGAAAATGCTGATGACGCGGTACGACATGCCCATGATCCCGATCGTGAAAAAAACGCCCGCGATTCTACAGTATGACGCTCGTACCAACATGAACGATATTCATGCAAAAGCAGCACGTGCTCCAAAAGCGCACAGGTTTGTTATGATCCCGGCCCTTCGTCATGGTCTTTTCGAGTAGTCCCAATGTCCGATCGCAGCGTCCGCCTTCAAGCTCTCAAGCAAGCCCTCAAAGAGCGCATCCTGATTCTCGACGGCGGCATGGGCACGATGATCCAGAGCTACAAGCTCGAAGAGCAGGATTATCGCGGCAAACGCTTCGCTGACTGGCCGAGTGATGTCAAGGGCAACAACGACCTGCTGGTGATTACCCGTCCGGACGTGATCGGCGGCATCGAAAAGGCTTATCTGGATGCCGGCGCCGACATTCTGGAAACCAACACCTTCAACGCCACGCGCATTTCCATGGCCGACTACGGCATGGAAGAGCTGGCGTACGAATTAAACGTAGAAGGCGCGCGACTGGCGCGCAAGGTGGCCGACGCCAAGACCGCCGAGAACCCGGACAAGCCGCGTTTCGTCGCCGGCGTGCTCGGCCCGACCAGCCGCACCTGCTCGCTGTCGCCTGACGTGAACAACCCCGGCTACCGCAACGTCACCTTCGACGAACTGGTGGAAAACTACACCGAGGCCACCAAGGGCCTGATCGAAGGTGGCGTCGACCTGATCCTGATCGAAACCATCTTCGACACCCTCAACGCCAAAGCCGCGATCTTCGCCGTGCAAGGCGTGTTCGAAGAGCTGCACATCGAACTGCCGATCATGATTTCCGGGACCATCACCGATGCGTCCGGTCGCACCCTCTCGGGCCAGACCACCGAAGCGTTCTGGAACTCCGTGGCCCACGCCAAGCCAATTTCGGTCGGCCTCAACTGCGCCCTCGGCGCCAGTGAGCTGCGCCCCTACCTGGAAGAGCTGTCGAACAAGGCCAGCACCCACGTTTCCGCGCACCCGAACGCCGGTTTGCCGAACGAGTTCGGCGAGTACGACGAACTGCCGGCGCAAACCGCCAAGGTCATCGAAGAATTCGCCCAGAGCGGCTTCCTCAATATCGTCGGCGGTTGCTGCGGCACCACCCCGGGCCATATCGAAGCCATCGCCAAAGCCGTGGCCGGTTACGCGCCGCGACAGATTCCGGACATTCCCAAGGCTTGCCGCCTGTCCGGTCTGGAACCGTTCACCATCGATCGCAGCTCGTTGTTCGTTAACGTCGGCGAGCGCACCAACATCACCGGTTCCGCCAAGTTCGCCCGTCTGATCCGTGAAGACAACTACACCGAAGCCCTGGAAGTCGCCCTGCAGCAGGTCGAGGCCGGCGCGCAGGTGATCGACATCAACATGGACGAAGGCATGCTCGATTCGAAGAAGGCCATGGTGACCTTCCTCAATCTGATCGCCGGTGAGCCGGACATCTCCCGCGTGCCGATCATGATCGACTCCTCGAAATGGGAAGTGATCGAAGCCGGCCTGAAGTGCATTCAGGGCAAGGGCATCGTCAACTCGATCAGCATGAAAGAAGGCGTCGAGCAGTTCATCCATCACGCCAAACTGTGCAAACGCTACGGCGCTGCGGTAGTGGTGATGGCGTTCGACGAAGCCGGCCAGGCCGACACCGAGGCGCGCAAGAAAGAAATCTGCAAACGCTCCTATGACATTCTGGTCAACGAAGTCGGCTTCCCGCCGGAAGACATCATCTTCGACCCGAACATCTTCGCCGTGGCCACCGGCATCGAAGAACACAACAACTACGCTGTGGACTTCATCAACGCCTGTGCCTACATCCGCGACGAGCTGCCGTATGCGCTGAGTTCCGGCGGCGTGTCCAACGTGTCGTTCTCGTTCCGTGGCAACAACCCGGTGCGTGAAGCGATTCACTCGGTGTTCCTGCTGTACGCGATCCGCGCCGGCCTGACCATGGGTATCGTCAACGCCGGTCAGCTGGAAATCTACGACCAGATCCCGCAGGAGCTGCGCGACGCCGTCGAAGACGTGATCCTCAACCGCACGCCGGAAGGCACCGACGCCCTCCTCGCCATCGCTGACAAGTACAAGGGCGACGGCAGCGTCAAGGAAGCCGAGACCGAAGAGTGGCGCAGCTGGGACGTCAACAAGCGTCTGGAGCACGCGCTGGTCAAAGGCATCACCACCCACATCGTCGAAGACACCGAAGAGTCGCGCCAGTCGTTCGCGCGGCCGATCGAAGTTATCGAAGGCCCGCTGATGTCCGGCATGAACATCGTCGGCGACCTGTTCGGCGCCGGCAAAATGTTCCTGCCGCAGGTGGTGAAATCCGCGCGCGTAATGAAGCAGGCCGTGGCGCACCTGATCCCGTTCATCGAACTGGAAAAAGGCGACAAGCCGGAAGCCAAGGGCAAGATCCTGATGGCCACGGTGAAAGGCGACGTGCACGACATCGGCAAGAACATCGTCGGCGTGGTGCTGGGTTGCAACGGCTACGACATCGTCGACCTCGGCGTGATGGTTCCGGCGGAGAAAATCCTCCAGGTAGCCAAGGAAGAAAAGTGCGACATCATCGGCCTGTCCGGCCTGATCACCCCGTCGCTGGACGAGATGGTCCACGTGGCCCGCGAAATGCAGCGTCAGGATTTCCATCTGCCGTTGATGATCGGCGGCGCGACCACCTCCAAGGCGCACACTGCGGTGAAGATCGAGCCGAAGTACAGCAACGACGCGGTGGTCTACGTCACCGACGCCTCGCGTGCGGTCGGTGTGGCGACGCAGTTGCTGTCCAAGGAACTCAAGGCCGGTTTCGTCGAGAAGACCCGTCTGGAATACGTCGATGTGCGTGAGCGCACCGCCAACCGCAGCGCCCGTACCGAGCGACTGAGCTACGCGGCGGCGATTGCCAAGAAGCCACAGTTCGACTGGGCCAGCTACACGCCGGTCAAACCGACCTTCACCGGCACCCGCGTGCTGGACAACATCGACCTCAACGTTCTGGCCGAGTACATCGACTGGACGCCGTTCTTCATCTCCTGGGACCTGGCCGGCAAATTCCCGCGCATCCTCGAAGACGAAGTGGTCGGTGAAGCGGCCACCGCGCTGTACAAGGACGCGCGCGAGATGCTCACCAAGCTGATCGACGAGAAGCTGATCAGCGCCCGGGCGGTGTTCGGTTTCTGGCCGGCCAATCAGGTGCATGACGACGACATCGAACTGTACGGCGATGACGGCAAGCCTATGGCGCGCCTGCATCACCTGCGTCAGCAGACCATCAAGACCGACGGCAAGCCGAACTTCTCGCTGGCCGACTTCGTCGCGCCGAAAGACAGCGAAGTGACCGACTACGTCGGTGGTTTCATCACCACCGCCGGCATCGGCGCCGAAGAAGTCGCCAAGGCCTATCAGGACGCTGGCGACGACTACAACTCGATCATGGTCAAGGCACTGGCCGACCGTCTGGCCGAGGCCTGCGCGGAATGGTTGCACCAGCAAGTGCGCAAAGAGCACTGGGGTTACGCCAAGGATGAGGCGCTGGACAACGACGCGCTGATCAAAGAGCAGTACTCCGGTATCCGTCCGGCACCGGGTTATCCGGCCTGCCCGGATCACACCGAGAAGGCCACGCTGTTCACCCTGCTCGATCCTGAAGCCAGCGAAATGCGTGCGGGCCGCAGCGGCGTGTTCCTCACCGAGCATTACGCGATGTTCCCGGCGGCGGCGGTCAGCGGCTGGTACTTCGCCCATCCGCAGGCGCAATACTTCGCCGTCGGCAAGGTCGACAAGGATCAGGTACAGAGCTACACCTCGCGCAAAGGTCAGGAGCTGAGCGTGACCGAGCGCTGGCTGGCGCCGAACCTCGGTTACGACGAATAAGCGCAATGGTCAGCCCCCGGACCTGCTGGGGACTGACCATTCACCGGGTTTACGCGCCTGACAATTGCCCGGAGGTTCCGGGCAATTGTGCGTTGCCGGCAGACAAACCGATCCGTTCAATCTCCTGTCGCGACAATTCGATGAGCCTGGCATTTCGCGCCGCCGCCTGATCGAACAGCCTGCTCAGATACAGCGGATCGTCAGCACTCAGACCTTCGTCCTCGCCCTCCTCCATCAACTGCAGTTCATCCATTTGCCTGAACGCTTCGGGCTGCTGCTCCTTGAGATAGTCCAGCCAGTAATCGCGCTGGATCAGGTCCTCCAGAAATCTGTCGGAACGTTCCGCGTTAACCACCTCGGCCCGCGCATTGACCAACTGCTGCGGGGTGACACCGGAAGCAAATTTCATGTTTTTCGGCTGCCCGGGCAATTCCAGTCCATCGTCCCAGCCCCCGGTCAGACCGATCCGGTAACCGAGGCGGACTTCGGCTTCGTCGAAACCACTACGCGCCGCCGCCGCTTTTGCCAGTTCATCGACCTTGTCCAGCCGGAACAGCTGCCGCGACAGCGACAACAAGGCCTCGCCGCGGATTCCCGGACGGCCGGCCGGTAAATCGAGCAAGGCGTTGTAGGTGAAGACCTTACTCTCCAGACCACTGAACGTAAGGATGCGCCCGTCCACGCAAGTCCCGTGTGTGGCCGAACCGGCGAAAATCACCTCGCGCAGCTCACTGTTGGCCGCCGCCGCTTCCATGACCATCCACACCCGTCGGGTCAGATCGGCGTTGGCCACGCGAAACTCTTGGGTGTCCTGCAATCGATCAAGCAAATGGAAGAATGCCGCGCTATCCGGTTCGGCAGCGAGTTGATCCCAGAGCTTGTCGCGTGCCAACGCCTGATCCGCCGGCAGATTCGCCAGCCACGGCGCTTTCTGTTGCGCATGGGCCTGTTCGCCCGGGAGGGTTTCGTCGGACTCGATGCTGTCGGTGGTTTCACTGAGCCCGCCGGCAACGTCGTCAGCCATTTCCTCCAGATCGGAACTGGAGAAACCGAGCACTCGCAGGCGATTACCCGCAGCCTGATAGGTTCTGAGCCTTTCAAGCGACTCCTCCGACAGGTTGTAGTTGTCAGTCAGGTCGGTGCCGTCCATCAGCTCATCGTGCTGACCGTCCAGAGCCTGTTCGGGGATGGCGGTGATGTCGTTGCGACTGAGGTTGAGTGTCCGCAGGTGCTGCGCATCCAGCGTCCCGGCCGGCCATTCGGCCAGGTTGTTGTTGCGCAGATCCAGACTTTGCAAATGCTCGAAGTAGCTGGCGTCGAACGCCTCGAGATGGTTGTAGCTCAGGTCCAGCGTTTGCAAATGCTGCAGACCGGACAGCGCGGCATACAGCGGCTCGGTGTCAGTGAAGTTGTTGCTGGCCAGCTCGAGTCGCTCGAGCTGCGGCATTTGCCGGACGCCATCAGGCAGCGCGGTGAGTTCATTGCCACTGAGGGTCAGATCGCGCAGCTGAGTGAAGGATTTGAGAAAGCCGTTGCTGCCCTCGGCCGTCACTCGTGTGCCTGTCAGGTTCAAGCTGCCGACATGCCCGAAATCCTCGGGCAGCGGCGGTAGATCGCCCAATTGCAGGCCGTTGAGATCCAGAACCGCATCGCCCCCGACAGTCGATAACCTTGCGCGCCAGCACGTCAGAATGCGCCACGCCGCCAGGCTGCGCGATTGCGAGGAGATGACCCAGTCAACGCCACGGGTTTCCCGGGTATACAGCCAGCCATTGAGTCGGCGAACGAGGGTTTCAAAGGTCTGGCTCCAGCCCGCGATCCGCTCGCCGATCTGCACATCAGTCGCACCCTCGGTACGCAGCGCCTCGATCACCTGCATGGCTTGTTCATCGGTAAGGGCCGGCTGCACTCGCTGCAGGTTCTGGCGCATCCGTGTCAGCCCGGTACTGACAGGTGCCTGCGTCAGCGGCAGCAACTGGCGGGCCACTGACAAACCGTTCTCCGCCGGCGGAAAAGTCGCCGGCACCGGCTGCCGGGCAAACGCATCCAGCGCGCCGGCAGGCAGGCCGAGGGTGTGCTCGAGCCGCAGTTGCCCCAGACGCAATTCAGCTGACGCCGCTGCGGTCAGCGGCGCACCGGTCAGGTTGATATTGAGCAGTGCAGTGCTCTCGAGTACGGCAGGCGGCAACGTGCTGATACGGGTATCGCGCAGATCCAGCCACCACAGTTGCGGCAGACCTTCGGCCCCTGTCGGCCACTGTTGCAGGTGCGTTGCCTGCAGGTCGAGGGCCTTCAAGCGCTGCAGGCTGCCAACGTTCAGTTCGCTTAGCGGATTGCTCCGCAGATTCAACTGTTCGAGCGCAGGCAATTCACTCAATCCGCGCTCCAGGCCTGAAGCGTCGGTCAACTGATTGTCGGCCAGATCCAGGTGCACCAGGCGCGAAAGGCTCTGCGACTCGATCGGCCATTCGTGCAAGGCATTGTCACTCAGATCAAGGGTTCGCACTTCGCTGAACGCACTGAGGAAACCGCGCATCTGCGCGGCCGCAACGCGCTGGCCGTTGAGCAGCAGCGTGCGTACATGCGCAAATGCGTCAGCGGGTAACGCTGGCAGGTCGCTGAGCATCAGCCCCGACAAGTCCAGAGTCGAAGCGCTGATGGTCGCGCCATAGCGCTTGAACATGCCCTTGCGCCAACTGGTTTTCAGGACATGGGCCAGGTTTGATCGCGCGACAAGTTCGCGCAGCGATTCTGCCGACACCACCACGCGCTGCTGCCACTGATTGAGTTGGCTATCCAGCGCGGCATATTGATCGCTCAAGGCATTGATGGCGGTGAAACGCTGCTGCTCATCCGGCCATTGCTCGAAGAAGCGATTGAACACCCCCTCCGGCGATTGATTCACGCCCTCGCCCAGGCGCCGCAACTCGCCGCGGCAATAATCCCTGACCATCGTCTCTCGATCGATCAGGTGTTCTGGATGGGTCTTGACGTATTCGTACACGCCCGTGAAGTTTTCCCGGGAGAATCTTGACCAGTCCAGCGACAGCCCCGACCAGAGTTTTCCATGCCCCTGCAACAGTGTTGCCGGCACGGTGCTGATTCCGGTGTCCCTGAGGTTCAGACGCTCCAGGGCCGGTAACTCCAGCGCACCCGCAGGCCAGTCGAACAATGAATAGGCGACGATTTCCAGTGTGCGCAGGTTACGCATGCCGCTGACGTCGAAAGCCAGCGGCTGATAGCTCGAGGTGCTGACACTCAAAGCTTCCAGCCGGGTCAATTGAGCCAGGCGTGCCGGCATATCGGCGGCATAGGGCATTGCGCTGTAAAGCGTCAGGTCAGTGAATTCCGGCATGTTCTGCAACACCGCCGGCACGTTGGTGAACGCTTCTGCGGTGGCGTTGATGCGCAGCGACTTGAGCCTGGGGAAACTGCCCAACAGTTCATCGACGTTGGCATCGGTGATGCACCGCCCCCTGACTCGCAGATCGCGCACATGCGAGAAGTCCGCCGTCAGCACCGGCAGCGGATCATCGCAGGTCAGATCGAGGCGTGCGGCACTCGCGTGGCTATCGGCCAGCGGCGAATTGCGCCAGCTCTGCTTGAGGCTGCGCACCACGCTGGATCGACCGCCGATCATCGACTCCAGCGTCGGCTCAGGGGCCGGCACACCTTCCCATTGCGCCAGCGACGATTCGAGTTCCTGCCATTCACGCAGGCGCCTTTGCAACAGCTCGTAGATCTGCGCGTCAGTCCGCCCGGCGGCCAGTTGTTTGAGAATGAACCCGCCCGCCTGCTGATCCGTAAGCGCCGGATACACGTCCTGCACGCGCGTCACCAGCAACGGATTGACGCCTTCGCCGCGACCGCTGGCGTAATAACCCAGCCCGTGCTGGCGTACCCGCACCGGCGCTTTGAAGCGTTGCTTGTGGCCATGGCGTCTGCTCGCCAGTCGAGCCAGTTCGGCACGGTGTCGGGCCACATACCGGATCAGTGCCCGACGCAGTCCGGCGCTACGCGCAACCTGGGTAAAACCCAGGGCCTGTCGCGACTGGTCGGGCAAGGCATGGAGGATTGAGGCAAAAAAGTTGTCGCCGTGACGCGGAACACTGTTGAGCGCTTCGCCGCGCTCGTTGTACGCCTGATAGACCGGCCCGCGCTTGACCAGATACTTGGTAAGGCCTGCACTTTCGCTGCCGACACTGTCAATCAACGGCCCGTCGAGGCTGCCTTCGCGCACCTCGAGACGCACCTCGTCCGACCAGCCCGGCAGTCGTTCCAGGGCGCGCAAGGCCAGCCATTGGCTTTCGCTGCCGCCGGAATTTTCCATGTGCAGGCCGGCGACCGCGTGGTTGAAGCGGCGTTGCCGGGCAAATTCACGGGAGATCTCCAGCAGCCGCAACGGCACCCGCTTGCCGCTTTGCAGGCGCGTCAGTTCCTCGGCGTTCGCCTCCAGCAGCACGCGGATTGCCGCCGAGCTGCCCAACCCCGGTGTCGCGGCTTGTAGCCTGGCGATTCGCGGGTCGTTCAACGCGGGCTCGTCATAGAGCCTGTCGAACATCGCCGGTTGCCGGGTGCGCAGGTAATCGGCGATCTGTTTGCGCAGTTCCAGCGGCCGCGATTCGACCACACGCGCCGGCTCGGCGCCCAGCAGCCAACGTGTTTGCGGCTCATCCAGCGCGGCCAGAATACGCTCAGGCAATTGGCCGTCGAGCACTTCGGCGCGGGTCACCTGGATCGGTGTATGCGTCTGGCCCTCGATCAAGCCTGATTCTGCGCCGAACAGCCGGCTGGGGCCGGACAGCAGCGGTCCGTCGAAGACTTGCAGAATCTTTCCGCTCGGCCAGCGCGGCATTTGCGTGAGCATTGGCAGCGTCAGCAGATACGAATCATCCAGGGGGGTTCCTCGTTCGACCTGATCGATCAGCCGCCCGACCTGCTGATCCGCCTCGTACAAACGTAGCGTATCGGCCAGGGCCAGTGGTGCTGGCTGATGATCGAGGTGCATCTGGCGCAGGGCTTCATCACTGACACCACTGACATCGGCGATTTCGAGCAGTTGCGCATCCGAAAACGCCTCAGTCGAATGCCCGATGCGCCGCAGCAGGGTCAGTCGATCCCAGCTCAGCGGTCGCTCCAGGTTGTGGCGCCAGGCCCCCAGTCGATTGTGCTCAAGGATCGGTTGATACGCCGCAGGATCATGCGGGTGGCGGATGCGCCAGCTTTTCAGGGTCTCGTCGTAGTGCGTCTGGTAGACCTTGCCCTGCTGGCGAATGAAGGTCTTGCCGTCGAATCGATACACGCCCTGCGCATCGGGCACGGCACTCGCCGGAAGGACACTGTCACTGACGTAAGCATCGAGGTCAGGCTTCCACAGGCGGACCGAGCCGTCAGGCCGCTCGACCGGCTGCAGATGCTCGATCACGGGCTCGGCGGAGGCCGCCTGGAGTCGGCCTGCGCCCTTGCCGACCGCGCCCATCACGCCAATCAGCGCCAGGTTCTGCGCCACATCTACCAGATGCGCCTTGGCAGCCTGGCGATCACCTTCCGACCATTCGATAGCGCCTTCGAATGATTCATAGAGCAGTTGCCCGGCCATCACGGTCATCATGATTTCGCCCAGTACCGGGACGAACATCGACACCATGTTCAACGCCATCATGCCGAGTTCGAGCAGATGACTGAGCTTTTCAGCCCGCACCCGGGCGTCGACGTCCGCTGTGGGCACGGCATGCGCACGCGCGTCGGCGATAAATTTGGCCTGGTGCTGCTCATAGAGGTACTGCCACAGATCGGTGTTGTCGGCCCAGATCCCGGCCACGCCTTTGCGCGTGGTTGGCAACGGGTCGAGATACGGGTCAGGCTGCGGCTCGCGCTTGCCGGGGGCTTCGGGTGGCAGCTCCTTGATTCGCGCGATGGTCGACAGTGGCGGTATCAGCTGTGCGACCTTGACCCAGATCGAATGCAACGGGTCACTCGGCGAGTCCGCAGCCTTTTGGGTGAACTGACTGAAATAGTAAGGACGGTCGGCATAAGCCACGAACTGACTGAAAAACTGCTGGTAAGCGGTGGGTCCTTGCGCGGGAGTCGTAGGATCAGTCGCGGTGAACTTGCCTTTGAACACCTCACGCATCTGCGCCATGGTGTAGCGCTTGAGCGGGTGTTGCGGGTCATGGGGAATGTAGACGATGAACTCGTTGGTGTAGCGGTAGCGCTCGCTGATGCTGAACACCACGCAACCGGTCATCCGCCGCTTCATCAGGCTCAGGTCGCGAAACCACACGGCCTTGCCGCCGAGCTGCGGATGGATCTGGCCGTCCACCACCGACAGAATCATCCGGTAGTCGGCGGGCTCGATGTCCTGTTTCAGCAGCGCCCATTCAGCGGCGGCACGCAACGCGGTTTTCTGGCTGGCAATGAAGTGCCGGCGCAAGGTGTCGGTTTTCTCGAAAAACGCTTTGATCCTTGCCTGATAACGGGCACCGACGTCCAGCGAACGACACAGCGTCAGAAACTGCCTGACCGTGATGCCGATGTCTACGGCCTGAAACTCGCCCGGGGTTGCCGTCTCGACCACGAAACCGGATCTGGCGTGATAGGCACCTGCTTCACATTCCGAAGCCTCGAAGTTGTGCAATGCCGCTTGCAGCAAGGGCAGCTTCAACACTTCGAACGTGGAAACTTCAACTTCCAGCACCCCGAGTTCGAGGGGCCGTCTGAGACACAGCAAGGTTTTGCCGAGATCGACCGTGACGTTGAACTGATCCTTGAGTGCCTTGCCAAGCAGCGCCTGGGCAAATGCATCGACGCTTTCAAGGCCGGCCATGGTCTTGTCGAGTCGGCTCTGGGCGACAAAGGCCGCCGTGACCCGGTCTTTCAAGGCTTGTTGCTGATCATTCGAGAAATGGTGATAGCCGTGCGCTGGCCGGGTACTGGCCACTTTCATCGCGGCTCGCCGCTCGGGTGAAGCGGCAATCAGCCAATCGGGGATCAGCTGCTCCAGCAGCTTGCCGTGAAGGCTGGCGCTGACCGGTGCGCGGGGCAATGTCGGGGGATGAGTGGACATCCTGTCTCTCCTGAAAAATGGGAGGACAGGACACCATGTCCGCCACGGTGATCTGCGGTACATAGTTATCGTATTAGCGCGGACGTGTTACCGGACAAGTCAGGAACTCGCGTGCGACCCACGGCACAACCCGCTGGATTGACTATGCTGTCGGGACAGCCTTTCGGACGGGGGATTTATGGACGATCCAGTCGACAACAAGCCACCGAGCTTCTGGCAGATGCTGCACAGCGTGATGGCTGCGGCATTCGGCGTGCAAAGCGGGAAAAATCGGGCAAGGGACTTCACCCATGGCAAGCCCAGCCATTTCGTGATCCTGGGGATCGGCTTCACCGCCGTGTTCGCTTTGACGCTGTTTGTCATCGTCAAGCTGGTACTGCATTTCGCCGGGGTCTGACAGGGTTCAGTGCATCAGGATCTGCAGGCTGAACGGGTAGCGATAGGACGCGGGACGGTCCTTGGCCGACAACTTGCGAAAACTCACGCCGTAATCCGGCGCGGCGCCCATGGCCAGCATTTGCTGTGCCTGATGTTTGTCGATCAGTTGCAGCAGCGACAATTGCCGGTCACGTCCGCCATAACGATCCAGATCGACGCCCTGATCGTAATCATGCAACTCCACCAGCGCCCAGCCACCCAGCGTGAAGTGTCCGCCCACCAGCGCGCTCAAGCGCCCGTCGACCACCGCCTGCAACGCCTCGGGTGAGGTATTGACCGCGCTGAACAGCACATCCTTGCCAGGGACTTTGCCGGCTTCGGCAAACGCATGCATCGCACCGAAGGCCATTTCATCATTGGCTGCCCACACCAGCGACACCTTCGGATAACGGCTGACCAGTTGCCGCGCCTGCTCGTAGGCACGCTGCCGGGTCCAGCCGCTGTACACCAGCTGCCGCAGTCGTACCTGCGGATACTCGGCCAAGGCGCGTTGCATGCCCTGCTCGCGCAATTGCGCTGACGGGGTGATCTTCAGGCCGGAAAACGCCAGGACTTCGATCTGTTCGCCCCGCGCCACGGGAGGGTGCAGGCGAATCAGCTCCTTCATCATCAGGTAGCCGCCCTCCTCGTCATTCGGCACCAGGCTGCCGATGCGATCGGCACGCTCGCCGATCAGCGCCTGCTGATCGGGGGTGAGCACCGCGTTGACCATGAACAGCTTGACCCCGCTGCCCTCCGCCATACGCAGGATCTGCGGCGCCACGTACTGCTCGTTGACGAACACCAGATAGTCGGGACGATTCGGTCCCTGCAGGGCAACTCTGGCCTGGGCCAGGGTGAATTCCGGCTGGCGCTGGGAATAGAGAATCTGCAAATCGACGCCCAGGTCGCGGGCGGCCGCCTGCATGAATTGCGAGTAGCTGACCCAGAAGGCTTCCTGAGTCGAACCCGGGTTGAGGAACAGCACCGACTCGGCTTTCGCTGCGACGCTGACAGCCGCGCCGAACAGCAGCAGGCTGAGATGGACAAACTTCAACATGAATGATCCGGGCCCAAGGAAAAATGGCCGCGCATTATAGCCCTCGAACCAGCGACTATTGACGCCTGATCCCGTTTTTTGTCCGACAATCGTCGGAAGCGGACCCGGATCGGTCGTTTACTGATGACTGACCCAGAATACCGCCGTCCCTACTACCAGAATGATCAGGAACAGAATGGCCCATGCATCGACACTGCTATCGCTTTTTCTTGCCTTGGTCGGATTGCTCATTGCATCGCCTCTTGTCGGTTTTATCGGTGATTGCAGAAAGACTCGATCACAGTTAAGACGATGATTGTCCCCGCGACAAATGTGGGTTAATCAACAACTATTCTCGTTAGGCGATTTGGTTCTTTACATATACTCAAACATCACTTTTGCGCATAACTGCAAACGGGTATATTGCCCCGGCTCCGTTAGGGAGTGCGCGGCCGTGCGCGCGTAATTGCCGAGGCACCATCGGACTCCAGCAAGCGAAAACGCAGCGTTTTCCGAGTAGCCCAAAGCCTGAGAACAGGACTTATATGTACGTATACGACGAGTACGATCAGCGGATCATCGAGGACCGCGTCAAGCAGTTCCGTGATCAGACCCGACGCTATCTGGCAGGCGAGCTGAGCGAAGAAGAATTCCGCCCCCTGCGCCTGCAAAATGGCCTCTACATCCAGCGTTTTGCGCCGATGTTGCGCGTGGCGGTGCCTTACGGCCAGCTGACTTCCCGTCAGGTGCGCATGATGGCCAAGATTGCCCGTGACTACGACAAGGGCTACGCCCACATCAGTACCCGGCAGAACGTGCAGTTCAACTGGCCGGCGGTGGAAGACATCCCGGACATCCTCGCCGAACTGGCCACCGTGCAGATGCACGCGATCCAGACCAGCGGCAACTGCCTGCGCAACGTCACCACCGACCAGTTCGCCGGTGTCGCTGCCGATGAAGTGATCGACCCACGCCCATGGTGCGAAATCGTCCGTCAGTGGACTACATTCCACCCGGAATTCGCCTACCTGCCGCGCAAGTTCAAGATCGCCGTCAACGGTTCGACCGCTGACCGTGCGGCCATCGAAGTCCACGACATCGGCCTGGAGCCGGTCCACAACGCCGCCGGCGAGCTGGGCTTCCGTGTGCTGGTAGGCGGTGGCCTGGGCCGTACCCCGGTGGTCGGCGCCTTCATCAACGAATTCCTGCCATGGCAGGACCTGTTGAGCTACCTCGACGCCATCCTGCGGGTGTACAACCGTTATGGCCGTCGCGACAACAAATACAAGGCGCGGATCAAGATCCTCGTCAAGGCGCTGACCCCTGAAGTGTTCGCGCAGAAAGTCGATGCCGAGATGGAACACCTGCGCGGTGGCCAGACCACACTGACCGAAGCCGAACTGCATCGCGTCGCCAAACACTTCGTTGATCCGGACTACAAGGCGCTGGAGAACCAGACTGCCGCCCTGGCCGAACTCGACAAAGAGCATCCGGGTTTCGCCCGCTGGCGTTCGCGCAACACCCTGGCGCACAAGAAGCCGGGCTATGTGGCCGTGACCCTGTCGCTGAAGCCGACCGGCGTTGCGCCGGGCGACATCACCGACAAGCAGCTCGATGCCGTCGCCGATCTGGCCGAGCGCTACAGCTTCGGTCAACTGCGCACCTCCCACGAGCAGAACATCATTCTCGCCGACGTCGAGCAGAGCCAGTTGTTCACCCTCTGGGGCGAGCTGCGTGAAGGTGGTTTCGCCACGCCGAACATTGGCCTGCTGACCGACATCATCTGCTGCCCGGGCGGTGATTTCTGCTCCCTGGCCAACGCCAAGTCGATCCCGATCGCCGAATCGATCCAGCGCCGTTTCGACGACCTGGACTATCTGTTCGACATCGGTGAGCTGGACCTGAACATCTCCGGTTGCATGAACGCCTGTGGTCACCACCACGTCGGCCACATCGGCATCCTTGGGGTGGACAAGAAAGGTGAAGAGTTCTACCAGGTGTCCCTCGGTGGCAGCGCCAGCCGTGACGCCAGCCTGGGCAAGATCCTCGGCCCGTCCTTCGCCCAGGACGACATGCCGGACGTGATCTCGAAGCTGATCGACGTGTACGTTGAACAACGTACCGAAGACGAGCGCTTCATCGACACCTACCAGCGTATTGGCATCGACCTCTTCAAGGAACGCGTCTATGCAGCGAATCATTAAGAACAACGAGGTGGTCGACGAAACCTGGCACTTGCTGCCCAAGGACGCGACCCTCGACGGCATCTCCAACTGCGACGACCTGATCGTGCCGCTGGCCCTGTGGCGCGATCATGCTCACGCGCTCAAGGTCCGCGACGGCGGGCTGGGTGTGTGGCTGGACGCCGACGAAGAAGCCGAGGAAATCGGTGACGACGTGGATCAGTTTCAGGTCATCGCGCTGAACTTCCCGGCCTTCACCGATGGCCGCAACTACTCCAACGCCCGCCTGCTGCGCGACCGCTATGGTTTCAAAGGTGAACTGCGGGCGATTGGCGATGTGCTGCGCGATCAGCTGTTCTACATGCACCGTTGCGGTTTCGATGCGTTCGCCCTGCGCGCCGACAAGGACCCGTACGAGGCACTGGAAAGCCTGAAAGACTTCTCGGTGACCTACCAGGCCGCCACTGACGAACCGCTGCCGCTGTTCCGTCGCCGCTGACTCGAATACGCCTTGAGCACCTGCTCAAGGCGTACTTCCCTCCTCTTCTGTATCCGAACTGGCCAGCTCATTGGCCGGATGGCGCGCGAGTGCCTGATCGGTGAGCTGGCGAATCAGCGCCTGACGCTCATTTCTGAAATTGTCGTGAATCGCGTTCATCTGCACCGCTGCCTGATCGCGCGTCAGCTCCGCCTGCTCCTCCAGGCGCGCCAATGCCTGCGAGGTTCGAACATAGACAAGGGCGAAAGCGTCGGGGTAGGCCGATTCGAGAAACTCGACCCAGAATCGCTGGCCGATACACCAGTCGGGAAACGCCGAAGAGCCTTCGATACGCATGACGGCCTGATAAGCCTGATCCAGTTCTACCTGCGATACCTCGACATTCAACGGGCTGCTCATCGCCCTTGGCTGCCCAGGCAAATTCAGGCGCTCCGCCAGCCCCACCCGATAGGCCAGACTGAATTCGAGCGCATGCTCGTAGACACTCGGTTGGGCGCGGGTGTTGATCTCTGCCAAGGTCTGCTCTTCCAGCGTTTGCAGGCGAAACAAGCCTCTGAGCAAATGCGTCAGTTGCCGCTCCAGCGGCGCGCCATCGATCCCGGCCGCGACCATGGCTCGGTAACACAGAACCTGGACTTCCATCTCACTGAACACCGCGGAATAACCATCGACACTGGTGGCGACGCGCGCCGTGCGGAACAATTCGCTGCGCAACCGCGTGTCTTCAGCGGCCGCCTCGACCACATTCCACACACGCTGGCTGAAATACGGGTACAACCGGGTGTAATCGGCCGTGTGGATCAATTGTGAAAGTACATTGAAGAAATCCCGCGAGCCGGGCGCTGCCCTTACCGCCTCCCAGGTAACGCTGCGCGGTATCGCTTCGACGGCAGGCCTGCCGGTCAGCCAGCGCGCACTCTGACCTTCATACGACACGCTGGGTAGCGGCTGGTGTTGATAGACCCGGGCCATTACACCGAAACTGACGCTGTTCGCCTGCTGATACGTCGCAATCTGTCGCAAGGCGTCAGGCGACAAGGGGTTACCCATCAGGCGAACGGCGCGGGTGACCACCAACGGAGCCCTGAGTACCGCCTCCGGCACCGTGCTTATCTGGTTATCGCGCAGATCGATCAGTTGCGGTCGTTGCAAACCGGTGGTTCCCTCGGGCCAATGATCGATTGCGCAACCGCGCAAGCGCAGTCTTTCCAGATCCGGCAGTGAGCTGACATCCGGGGCATGCGCAAGATCAACATTGAAGTCCAGGCTCAGCACCCGCAGCTTTTTCAATTGCGCCAGTGACGGCACCGATGCAGAAGATAGACGAATACGGTTCTCGCTCAGATCCAGATGCGTCAGCCAGGGCATGCGTTCCAATGTCACCGGTAACTGGGTCAATTGGTTCCCCCTCAGGGAAAGGCTGCGCAAATTTCTGAAATGACGCAAAAATGCCGTCAGCCCCAGCGGCGTAGTGCCGTCCATGATCAGATGCGTGACGTGGCTGAAATCCCCGACCAGCACTGGCAACTCTCCCAACGGCTCCGGGGCGAAAATCAAGGTGTCGGGTGGCGCGTCGCCCGAGGCCCCCGGTTCTCTGCGCCAGCAGCGGATGATCGCGCGCATGGCCCGGGACTTCGCCGACTGTGGAACATCAAGCAATGAGCCATCGATCCCGTTGTACTGCGTTTGCCGCGTCACCCAACGACTCAGGACTTCGCGAATACCGAGAAACTCCAGGCGCAGCAATTCCAGTTTCATCAGCACCAGGATCTCATTGCGGCCCAAGACGTTGAGTAGCGCATGGATCTGTGCAGGGGAATGGGCCGGGTAGAGTTCCTGAATACGGCGCACCATCACTGAAACGCTCACACCTGAGTTCGCCCATGGCCCCGCCGGGGGCCGGTCAGCCAGGGCCATCGGCGAATAGTCGCCGGGACGTTCGCCCATGGTCCTGGCAAACGTTGTTCGCCGTTGCATGGCAAGCTCGGTGATTTTCTCCCGTAGCCCGTTCGCCCCGGCCTCGATCGACAGGCCCAACGCGACCTTGCGTTGCGCCGACAACCCATGCCAGAGGGCCTGGAAATAATGCTCGCGGGTGCGCCCGGAAAATGTTTTCAGCGCAGCATCAGTACCCTGCAGAACGCTGATGCGGTTCGCCAACACATTGATGATCACCCGCTCACTGGATGAGCTTGACGCCGTCGTTGCAACACTGCCGTGACTGCCCGACCACTCCTGTATCTCGATCGCTGAAGCCCCTGACCAGCCCGGCAAATGTTCAAGGGTATCGAGCACCAGGCGATTGGTACTGTGACCACCGCCACTCTCCAGGTACAGGCCTTCATAGGCTCGACACACAGCAATCGCCTGTTGATAGCGGCGCACCTCCTGCGCCAGCCGCAATGGTACGCGGGCAGCGTCCAGCTCCTGCGCTTCGCCATCCAGGGCACTGCCCGCCAACTCCTCGGCAACACTGGCAGGCAGATCGGCAAAGGTCTTCATCAGCAACGCCACCCGACCATTGCTCGGCGCTTCGTGGCGTCGATAAATTCGCTGGAACAACGGCTCCCGTCGCCCTTGTGCCTGTTCGCCGACGATTTGCACCAGTTTGCGCGTCTGAACCGCCGAATCCTGGCTCGTCAAGCCGAGCAAGTTCTTGCGCCGCTGGCTGCCGAGTGCAGCCAGCAGAGAACGGTACAGTTTCCCCCGATGCACATCCTGCTGAGTTATCTTCAGGATCGTGGTGGCGTGGGTTGCGCCATAACGATTGATTGGCGTGCCCGCTGCATCGACGACACTAATGGCGCAGTCTGCCGGCCAACTGGCCGATGTCGTCAGCAGGTGCAATTGCAGGTCAGCATCCGCCATGGGGGCCGACAACGGGATCTGCAGTTGCTCGATAAACTCCGTCACCGCTGCATCGGCGCGAAATCTCCACACCGTGTCGAGCAGCAAGGCCGGCGGATGACCGCGATCTACATGGATCTGACGCAACACGCTGTCTTCGATACCGCAGACAGCCAGAGCCTGCAGCGCACTGGCATCCGACAGCTCCTCGCGGGGATGGCCGAAGCGGCGCAGCAGCTTCAATCGATCCCAGTCCTGAACCAGCTCGCTGTCATGACGCCAGGCACCCCGATCGTTGGTTTCGAGCAGCGGTGCATAGCGGCTCGCCGATTCCGGCGGCGCCTGCACTTCCCACAGCCCGGTCTGAGGTTCGGGGCGCACTGCATAGTGCAGATCATCGAGCGTCAGGTACGCCTGGCCATCAACCCAACGCAAGCCGCGGCCATCGCGACGCACTCCGGCAGGCAAGGCCCGACGCTGTTGATACACGTGCAGGTCAGGCTTCCAGAGGCGAGACAGCCCTGAAGCCAGTTTGACCATGCGCAAGCGCTCGATAAAAGCCGATGACCTGACGACTTTGAACGCTGTGCCTACCGCCCTGGTACTCGCAGCGAAAGCCGCCATCAGGATCAGGTTTTCGACGACATCGAAAAAGTAATCCGTCGCCTGCTCCTGCTCGCCTCTGGACCAACTGGCAATCCCTTCATAGACCTGCGAGAGCAACTGCACCGCGGTCACCGCCAACAGAGCCTCTCCGACTACAGGTATGAACGATACAGCGACCAACAGCAGGTCGACCCCGATGGCCTTATAGGTGTCCAGTCGGGCCAGCCGGGTTTTCTCGTCTTCATCGTCGGTTGGGACCACTACGAGCCGAGCGTCGGCCATGGTCTGTTCGGCGTGCTGGCGATACATCAGGGTGAACGGGTCGCCCGCAAAATCGATGCCGGACAACGTCACGTAGAACGCGGCACGAGGCAGGATTGAATGACTGTGCGGATACAAACGCCCATCGAGTTCGGTCACCCACACTGCGCGCTCACTGATCTTGATGAAGCGCATGAAGAATTGGCGAAACGCTGCGCCTTTCAACCGCTGGCTCAACTGTTTCTCGAAATCGCTGAAGGATGAATACTCCTTGAGCGGGTGCAACGGATCACCTGGCAGGTAAACAACGCATCGATAGTCGTCATCGGCGTGCTCACTCACCGGGCCGATAAACAGCACACCGTTAAGTGTGACACCCAGCATCTGCAAGCCCTGATAACCCAGGGTGTTGTTGCCCAGTTTGAGCGTGTCCTGGTTATCCTTGACTGCCTGCAACATCTCATGCACTTCGACACTGATGTGTTTCTTCAGCAATGCGACGTGCCGATCCACTTCGAAGCGACACCGCAAGTTCGCAGTAAACTTGCTGCGCAACGGATTGGCCTCGGCATCCACATTGAAGACCGCACGAAGATGAGTCTGATATTGCTGGCCCAAGTCCAGGGTTCGACACAACAGCGCAAATTCATGGGGCTGGATCGATAATATATGCGCTTCTCGACCGGTTACTTTCTCGGGAATATAGATCAAGGAGGTATCGTTATAATTTGTGGCCTGAGCCTCGCTGAGTTCGAAGTTTTCGCAGGCGGCCGTGAGCAGATCCCGATCAACTGGCAACACCAGTTTCCTGCGCAAGCCCAAAAGACTGGAGGTGGAGCGCACGTGCTGAAAAATCACCCCGACGATATCCAGCGAGTGGCCGAGCTTTTGCGACATGGCGCTGGCCAGTAACGGTGCGCAAAATTCTTCTGGAGACTTGAGGTCTTTCAGAAACGGGTCCATTTCACTCTGGGCGCGATGGCTGGCCATCACGCTTTGATAAAGTGTTTGACGCAGTTCATCCGATGCCGACAGCAGCCAGCCGGGAGCATTGTTCTTGATTAACTCAAAGAACATGCCTTTTTGTTCGGGTGTTAATACAGGCGCGACAGCCTGTACAGGTAAGGAAGACATACTGAATATCTCGAAAACTGAAAGTAGCAACAGCTTATCGAGCAGGCTTTTTTATAAAAGCGCGATTTGCCGATGAAAAACTTCAAGTTCGAATCAACTATTCAAACTCAAACTATACATATATACCGCCACCATAAAAAAACCCCTTCCACCGTTACGGTGAAAGGGGTTTTTCTTTGGCCTTTTCTTACCAGAATCGTTGCTGGGTCAAGCGGCTCCACCAGCTCAGCAGCACGCGATCCACTGAACCGCTGGCGGCCATGCCGATGCGCTCCTGCAGGCTTTTGCGCTCGGCGTAATGCAGGTGATAAACCTCGGCTTTCTTCGCCCGGTCGGCCAGGTATTCATCGCTGGTCTTGAGCTCGTCGACCAGTTGTTTGTCCAGCGCTGCAACACCAAGCCAGACCTCACCGGTAGCCACTTCATCAATCGCCAGTTGCGGGCGATAACGGGAAACGAAGTTCTTGAACAGCTGATGGGTGATGTCAAGGTCTTCCTGGAACTTCTCCCGGCCCTTTTCGGTGTTTTCGCCGAACACGGTCAGGGTGCGCTTGTACTCACCGGCGGTCAGCACTTCAAAATCGATGTCGTGCTTTTTCAGCAAACGGTTGACGTTGGGCAACTGCGCCACCACACCAATCGAGCCGAGAATCGCGAACGGCGCGCTGATGATCTTCTCGCCAATGCACGCCATCATGTAACCGCCGCTGGCCGCGACCTTGTCGATACACACGGTCAACGGCACGCCGGCTTCGCGAATACGTGCCAGTTGCGAAGACGCCAGGCCGTAGCTGTGCACCATGCCGCCGCCGCTTTCCAGACGCAGTACCACTTCGTCCTTTGGCGTGGCGAGGGTCAGCAGTGCGGTGATTTCGTGACGCAGGCTCTCGGTGGCCGAGGCCTTGATGTCACCGTCGAAATCGAGCACGAACACCCGGGATTTGCTCTCGGGTTTGTACTTCTGCTTCTTCTCGGATTTTTCCGATTTGGCCTGGCCCTTGCGCAAAGCCTTGAGCTGATCCTTGTCGAGCAGGGTCTGCTCCAGACGTTCACGCAAGCCTTTATAGAAATCGTTGAGCTTGCTGACCTGCAACTGCCCCGCCGACTTGCGCCGGCCCTTGCTGCGCAATGCAGCAAAACTGGCGAGCACCACCATGATGGCGACCACCAGCGTTACGGTCTTGGCCAGGAAGCTGGCGTATTCGGTGAAAAACTCCACAGAGACTCCTTAAAACAATGCGCGGATGCAAAACACGCGCGGGATGGTTCCAGCATACCCATGCGCCGCCTCGTCGGCCAGCCGTGAAACCTCTGGCAACAGGCCTGTAACGAGCATTTCAAACAAGCGTATGTTTTTTCATTGACAGCACTCTTTCATCCTCATAACCTCGCCAAACCTTCAACGTACCGGGATGACGCGGACGTGGGCAGCATCTATCTGATTCGACATGGCCAGGCCTCCTTTGGTGCAGACGACTATGACGTCCTGTCGCCCATCGGTGTGCGCCAGGCAGAAGTCCTCGGCCAGCACCTCGCCGAGCTGGGAATCCGCTTTGATCGCTGCCTGGCCGGCGACCTGCGTCGTCAGCAGCACACGGCCAGCAGTGCGCTGGAGCAATTCAGCGCCAAGGGCCTGTCGGTACCGACGCTGGAGACCGACTCCGCGTTCAACGAGTTCGATGCCGACGCGATCATCCGCGCCCTGATCCCGGCCATGCTCGAGGACGAGCCGGAAGCCATCGACATCCTGCGCAACGCGGCGCAGAACCGCGCCGAATTCCAGCGTATCTTCGCCCTGGTCATCGAGCGCTGGCTGGCAGGCACCTACGACACCCCCGGGCTGGAAAGCTGGCTGGGTTTCGTCGAGCGGGTACAGGCCGGACTGCACCGGATCCTCGAACAGGCCGACGGCAACCAGAAAATCGCCGTGTTCACCTCCGGCGGCACCATCACCGCCCTGCTACACCTGATTACCCAGATGCCTGCCCGGCAGGCCTTTGAACTGAATTGGCAAATCGTCAACACCTCGCTCAACCAGCTGAAGTTCCGCGGTCGCGAGGTGGCTTTGGCCTCCTTCAACAGTCACGCACACCTGCAACTGCTGAAGGCTCCGGAACTCATCACTTTCCGCTGAGTCCGGATAATTGTGACCCTTGCTGTAATCAACCAGCGCCTAACCCAAGAAAGGATCGAACCATGACCTCCGTAGCTGATGCCGTAAAAGCGATGCAAGCCAAGTTCAACCCAGCCGCTGCTGCCGGTCTGGATCTGGTTTTCGGTTTCAACATCACCGACGAAGACAAGCACTACGCGCTGATCGTCAAAGACGGTACTTGCGACATCCAGGAAGGTGAAAACCCGGACGCCAACTGCACCCTGGTACTGGACAGCGCAACTCTGAAAGACATCGTCAGCGGTGAAACCGACGGCATGCAAGCGTTCATGGGCGGCAAGCTGCGCGTTGAAGGCGACATGATGCTGTCGATGAAGCTGTCCGAGCTGTTCCCGTCGTAAGACGTCGTTCGTTTTGAAGAAAATCCCGCCCCTGTGGCGGGATTTTTGCGTCTGGCTCCCGGGTTTCGTCATAAACAGGTCATAGGTGGGAGGGGGCTTGCTCCCGAAGACGTCGGATCAGCCACAAGTTTTGCCGCCTGTCACACCGCTTTCGGGAGCAAGCCCCCTCCCACATGGGTCACGTGGCGCACCATAAACCGTGGCATGCACCTTCTACTACGTTGGAGCTGTCATCAACCAGCAAATGATGCCGCCAGCAGCTCCTGCGTATAGGGATGCTGCGCATCGCTGAATAGCGCACTGGTCTCGCCACGCTCCAACACTTCGCCATCCTTCATCACTATCAGGTCATGAGCCAACGCCCGCACCACCGCCAGGTCATGGCTGATGAACAGATAAGTCAGCCCATGCTCTTCCTGCAGCCGCCGCAATAAAGCAACGATCTGCTTCTGCACCGTGCGATCCAGTGCCGAGGTCGGCTCATCGAGCAGAATCAGATCAGGCTTGAGCACCAGCGCCCGAGCGATGGCAATCCGTTGGCGCTGGCCACCGGAGAACTCGTGCGGATAGCGATGTCGGGTCGCCGGATCGAGACCGACTTCGCGCAGCACATCGATCACCGCCTGCTCACGCTCGGCAGCATTCAAGTCGCTGTGTACCTGCAAGCCCTCGGCAATGATCTGCTCCACACACAAGCGCGGGCTGAGGCTGCCGAACGGGTCCTGAAACACCACTTGCAGGCGTTTGCGCAGTGGCCGCAGCTGCTTGCCGCTCAACTGCTCCAGCGCCTCACCGGCAAAGCGAATGCTGCCCTCGGCGTCGATCAGGCGCAAAATCGCCTGACCCAAGGTCGACTTGCCCGAGCCCGACTCGCCGACAATCCCCAGCGTTTTGCCGCGCTGCAGATTCAGATCGATGCCCTTCACCGCGTCCAGCCAGGTTTTGCGCCGCAGCCAACCGCCGCTCAGACGAAAACGCACCTTCAGACCGCGCACCTGCAACAAGTCCTGCGCCACATCCCGGCACAGCGCTTCGCCCCCCGGCTCGGCGTTGAGCAATTCGATACTGTAGGGATGCTGCGGCGCACGGAACAGCTGCTCGCACGACGCCTGCTCGACGATCCGCCCACTGCGCATCACCGCCACCCGCTGCGCAATGGTGCGCACCAGATTCAGGTCATGGCTGATGATCAGCAGCGCCATGCCCAGGCGCTGCTGCAAGTCTTTGAGCAGCAACAGAATCCTGCGCTGCACCGTCACATCCAGCGCCGTGGTCGGCTCGTCGGCGATCAGCAGTTGCGGCTCGCAGGCCAGCGCCATGGCAATCATCACCCGCTGGCGTTGACCTCCAGAGAGTTGATGCGGATAGGCCTTGAGCCGTTCGCGCGGCTTCTGAATGCCGACCAGCTCCAGCAACTCAAGAATGCGCTCACGGGCTTGCGCGCCCGCCAGGCCTTTGTGCAACGCCAGGCTCTCACCGAGTTGCCGTTCGATGGTGTGCAGCGGATTCAGCGAACTCATCGGCTCCTGAAAAATCATCGCGATACGGTTGCCCCGTAACTGGCGCAGATAGCGCTCATGCACGCCGAGCAGCTCCTCCCCGGCATAACGAATGCTGCCGTCGATCCGCGTGATGTTCGGGTCAAGCAATTGCAGAATGCTGTGGGCGGTCACCGATTTGCCGGAGCCAGACTCCCCGACCAGCGCCAGGCATTCGCCCGGACGAATATCGAGGTCGATGCCATGCACCACTGGCTGGCCATTGAATGCCACACGCAGGTCGCGGATTTCGATCAGGTTTTCGCTCATCTCAAGTCCTTGGATCATAGGCATCTCGGCAAGCCTCACCGATGAACACCAACAGAGAAAGAATCAGCGCCAGGGCAAAAAATGCCGTCAGCCCCAACCACGGCGCTTGTAGATTGCTCTTGCCCTGACCGATCAATTCGCCCAGCGAGGCGCTGCCGGCGGGCATGCCGAAACCGAGAAAATCCAGCGCCGACAAGGTCGCGATCGCCCCGGTGAGAATGAACGGCAGATAGGTCAGGGTCGCGCTCATGGCGTTGGGGAGGATGTGCCGACTGATCACCTGCGCGTCGCTGACACCCAGCGCCCGCGCGGCTTTCACGTATTCCAGACCGCGGCTGCGCAGGAACTCGGCGCGCACCACATCGACCAGACTCAGCCAGGAAAACAGCGCCATGATCCCCAGCAACCACCAGAAATTCGGCTCGACGAACCCGGACAGAATAATCAGCAGATACAACACCGGCAGCCCCGACCACACCTCCAGCAATCGCTGCCCGAGCAGATCGACCCAACCGCCGTAATAGCCTTGCAAGGCCCCGGCCGCAATGCCGATCAGCGCACTGGCGGCGGTCAGTGCCAAGGCAAACAGCAGCGACACCCGCGTACCGAAGATCACCCGCGCCAGCACATCCCGCGCCTGATCGTCGGTGCCCAGCCAGTTCTCGCCGCTCGGTGGACTCGGTGCCGGTTCAGTCAGGTCGTAATTCACCGTATCGAAACCGAACGGGATCGGCGCAAACCACATCCGCCCGCCCTGCCCCTCGATCAGTTGCCGCACCTGCGCGCTGCGATAGTCCGGCTGGAACGGCAGTTCGCCGGCGAAATCCTGCTCGGTGTAGCGCTTGAACGCCGGGAAATACCATTGGCCCTGATACTCGACCATTAACGGTTTGTCATTGGCGATCAGCTCGCCGCCCAGGCTCAGGCCAAACAGCAGCAGAAACAGCCACAGTGACCACCAGCCACGTCGATGGGCCTTGAATCGCGCCCAACGGCGCTGTCCTATGGGAGATAAGGTCAGCATCAGGCAGTCCTCGCGGTGAAGTCGATGCGCGGGTCGACCAGCGTGTAGCACAGGTCGCCGAGGAGTTTTATCAGCAGGCCGAACAGGGTGAAGATGAACAGCGAACCGAACACCACCGGGTAATCGCGGGACACCGCCGCCTCGTAACTCAGGCGACCGAGGCCATCCAGCGAGAAGATCACTTCGATCAGCAGCGAGCCGCCGAAAAACACCGTCACCAGTGCCTGAGGCAGGCCGGCCACCACCAGCAGCATCGCGTTGCGAAACACATGGCCGTACAGCACCTGACGTTCACTCAGGCCCTTGGCCCGCGCCGTCACCACATACAGCCGCGAGATCTCGTTGAGAAAGCTGTTTTTGGTGAGGATGGTCAGCGTGGCGAATCCACCGATGACCAGCGCGGTGACCGGCAACACCAGATGCCAGAAGTAGTCCGCGACCTTGGCCCACGGCGACAGCTCGGCGAAGTTGTCGGAGACCAGTCCGCGCACCGGAAACCAGTCCAGCGCGGAGCCGCCGGCAAACACGATGATCAACAACAGCGCAAACAGAAACCCCGGCATCGCATAGCCGATGATGATCGCCACGCTGCTCCAGACATCGAACGCCGAACCGTTGTGCACGGCCTTGCGGATGCCCAGCGGAATCGACACCAGGTAAGTGATCAACGTGGCCCACAAGCCCAGTGACAAGGTCACCGGCAGCTTCTGCCAGATCAGCTCGGTGACGCTGGCGCCACGGAAAAAGCTCTGGCCGAAATCCAGTTGCGCGTAGCTCTTGAGCATCAGCCACAGGCGCTCACCGGCCGGTTTATCGAAGCCGTACTGACGCTCGATGTCGGCCACCAGTTTCGGGTCGAGCCCCCGGGTGGCGCGGGATTCGCCACCGATGGTTTCGACATGACCACCGCCCACCGCCGCGCCGACACCAATGCCCTGCAACCGGGCAATCGCCTGTTCCACCGGGCCACCCGGCGCGGCCTGCACGATGACGAAGTTGACCAGCAGAATGGCGAGCAACGTCGGCACGATCAGCAGCAGACGCCGCAGGCTATAACCCAACATGGGCGTACTCCTTTTGCTGTTGCTGCATCTGCGTGGCGGTCAGCGCGGTCGGGCTGATTTCCCACCAGGTATCGAGCCCGGCGTCATACAGCGGCGCCGTCGCCGGACGGCCGAAACGGTTCCACCACACCGTGGAAATCCCCGGCGGGTAGTAATTGGGAATCCAGTAGTAACCCCACTGCAACACCCGATCCAGGGCATGGGCATGGCGCAGCAGGCTTTCGCGGTTGTCGGCCTGCACCAGCCCTTCGAGCAAGGCATCGACCGCAGGATCACGCAGCACCATGTAGTTGTTCGAGCCGGGATCGTCGGCGCCGTCGGAGCCGAAGTAATTGAACATCTCGCGCCCCGGCGCCTGACTCACCGGGTAGCCGACCACGATCATGTCGTAGTCGCGGTTGCGCACGCGGTTGGTGTATTGCGCGGTGTCGACCTGGCGAATATCGAAGCCGATGCCGATCTGCGCCAGGTTGCGCTTGAACGGCAGCAGCAGTCGTTCAAAGCCCTTCTGACCGTTGAGAAAAGTGAACTGCAGCGGCTCGCCATTGGCGTTCACCAACTGATCACCACGGGGTTTCCAGCCGGCGGCTTCCAGCAGTTTCAAGGCCTGCAATTGCTCGGCGCGGATGTTGCCGCTGCCGTCGGTTTTCGGCGCTTCGAAGACTTGGGTAAACACCTCGTCGGGGATCTTGCCGCGCCACGGTTCGAGGATTTTCAGCTCCTCGGCATCCGGTAACTCGGTGGCCGACAACGCACTGTGCGAGAAGTAACTGCGCTGGCGCAGGTACATGCTGCGCATCATTTGCCGATTGCTCCATTCGAAATCCCAGAGCATGGCGATCGCCTGACGTACCCGGCGATCCTGAAACATCGGTTTTTGCAGGTTGAACACGAAACCCTGCGAACCTTGCGCAGCACCCGGCGCCAGATGTTCGCGAAGCAATTTGCCCTGCTCCAGCGCCGCGCCGGCATAGCCGATGGTGTAGCTGGTCGCGGAAAACTCGCGGTTGTAATCGAAGCCACCGGCCTTGAGCACTTGCCGGGAAACATCGGTGTCGGCGAAGAACTCCACGCTCAAGTGATCGAAGTTATAGAGGCCGCGAGTGATCGGCAGGTCCTTGGCCCACCAGTCGGCAACGCGCTGAAATTTCACGCTGCGCCCGGCATCCACCGCGCTGATCCGGTACGGGCCGCTGCCCGGCGGGATCTCGAAACCGGCGCCCTCGGCGAAGTTGCGCGTACGCCACCAATGTTCGGGCAGCACCGGCAGCGTCGCCAGATCCAGCGGCAAGGTGCGGCTGTCGTTGTTCTTGAAGTTGAAGCGCACTTGCGTTGGCGACTCCACCACCACGTCGGCGACGTCACGAAACTGCTGGCGATATTTGAGGCTGCCCTGAGTGGTGAACAGTTCGAAGGTGTAACGCACGTCTTCGGCAGTGATTGGCGTGCCGTCGTCGAACCGGGCCTTGGGATTGAGGTAGAAGCGCAGCCAGCGACGATCCGCATCCAGTTCCATCTGCTGCGCCACCAGACCGTAGACGCTATAGGGTTCGTCCTTGCTGCGATAGGCCAGCGGCGCGTAGAGCCAGCCGTCGATGTCGGCGACGCCGGTGCCTTTGTCGATGTACGGAATCAGGTGATCGAACGGGCCGCTTTCCAGTGAGGAGCGGCGCAGCGTCCCGCCCTTGGGGGCGTTGGGGTTGGCGTAGGCCAGGTGTTGAAAGTCCGGGGCGTATTTGGGGGCTTCGCCGTAGACCGTGAGGGCGGGTTGTGGGGCGGCCCAACTGAAGGGGCTTGAGAGCGCAAAAGCGCTGAGCAGAATGAGCCTGGATAGCATTGGCAGATCCTTTCACAAGGTGTTGCTACTGGCCTCTTCGCGAGCAAGCCCGCTCCCACACGTTTTGCGGTGTTCACAAATCCCTGTGGGAGCTGGCTTGCCAGCGATGAGGCCCGAACAATCACCAAACCTTCTGCCTACCTGTGATGTGCAACAGGCCGGCGATTTTTATAGGGCAGGCTTAGATCAATAAGTGACTAAAACCCGCCGCCTCTGGGCAATCTCAGAACTTGTAATTGACCCGCGTGTACAACGTCCGCCCGAACGGGTCGCCGTATTTCGGGTCGTAGCCGCTCTGGAAGGTGTAGGTCTGGTTGCTGAACGGTGGCTCGCGGTCGAACAGGTTCTTCGCGCCGAGGGTCACGCTGAGGGTTTTACGCCAGGTGTAGGTGCCGGCCAGATCCCAGACGTTGTACGAGCCAACGTAATCGTGGGTCTCGCGGTCGGAGTCGTGGTAACCGCTGGTGTAGCGGTTGGTCAGGGCGATACCGTAGGGGCCGTAATTCCAGCTGCCGGTCAGGCTGTGGCGCCAGCGGGCCACGGCACCGGCCGAGGAAAAGTCGCCCCCACGGAAATCGCCGAGCTTGTCGATGTAGTCGCCCTTGAGCTGCTGCTGGTACTCGTAACGGCTGACATAAGTGCCCTGCAGGCCGATCCCGAAGTTGCCGTACGGGGTGCTCGGCAAGCGGTAGTCGAAACTGACGTCGACGCCATTGGTCTTGACCTTGCCGAGGTTGGCCAGCCCGGTGACGATGTGATCAATGGAGCCGTCCGGCTTGCGCACCAGGCGCTCGGGGTACAGCTCCGGGTTCTCGAACACCGCCGATTCCGGGAATTCGGCGATCTGGTTGGCGATGTTGATCCACCAGAAATCCAGCCCGGTGCTCAGGCGCTCGAATGGCTGATAGACGAAACCGAGGGTGACGTTGCGCGCGGTTTCCGGACTGAGGTCCGTATTGCCACCGGTGCGGCTGTAAAACTGCTGGGCGCAGTCGCGGTTGGCGATCCCGCCGTTACTCGGGTTGCCACCGGCACACAGTCGCGGGTCGTTGTAGTTGGCGACGGTGAACGTGGTGAAGTTCGGGTTGTACAGCTCATACAACGACGGTGCGCGAAAACCTTCACTGTAGGCGCCGCGCACCACCAGTCCCTTTAACGGCTGGAAGCGGAACGAGTACTTCGGGTTGGTGGTGCTGCCGAAGTCGCTGTACTTGTCGTGGCGCACGGCAGCGGACAATTCCAGGCTGTCGAGCACCGGCACGTTGACCTCGGCGTATTGCGCCGAGACGCTGCGATCCCCGGTGACGCTGGCATTGGGGTCGACACCCAGGCTCTGCACATCGGCGGCGAACTGGGCGAAGTCCTGATGGAAATCTTCCTTGCGGTATTCGCCACCCAGCGCCAGTGCCGAAGGGCCGGCGCCGAACCAGTCACCGATCTCGCGGCTGACACGCCCGTCAATCGCCTTCACGCGGCCGACCGCCGTGCCGTAATCGCCGTCTACGGAATTGGCGGCCAGCAGTGCCTGCCCGGCAGCAGTCTGCGCACCGAACGGGTTGATGATGCCATTGGCAATGCCGGCGCTGACGGCGCGGTCGTTGACATAGCCGGCCTCGATGCTATTGACCACTTTGTTCTGGTTGTACGACGCACCGACGTTGTAGTCCCAACCCACCACGCTGCCGTCAAAGCTCAACAGCAAACGCTGGCCGGTGTTGTCGTCTTCGTGCTGGCGCGCGCCAACGGCGGTTTCGCGCCAGTTCACATCCACCGGTTGCGTCGGGTCGAGGGCGAAACCGTTGGGGCCTGGAGTAATGCCGTTACCGGGATAGAACGTCGTGCCGGGATTGACCTGATTGCCCATCAGCGTACCGGGGCCGATCTGCGTGCGGTTTTCGTTACGTGCCCAGAAGTATTCGAGGCTGACGTTGTGATCATCCGCGAGCTTGCCGGTGGCTTTGGCGAAAGCCGAGGTCTTCTCGGTTTCCGGCACCAGATCGAGGTAGTTCCACAGGCTCTGGCGGCAGATGCCATTGCGCGCCAGCAACCCCGGTGCATTGCAAGCGGAACTGGCCAGTGGATTGGTGGCGTTGCTGCCCTGACTCCAGTTGGCCGGCGATGCGGTGCCGGAGGTGTAATCGAGGCCGCGTCCCGGCTGATAGTTGTAGGTGTAACCACGGTCTTCGGCAGCCAGTCGTTGCTGCTTGTCATGACTGACCACGCCGAACACGTTGAAACGGTCATCCTGCAAATCGCCGAAGCCCCAACTGCCGCTGAAGTTACGACTTTCCCCACCGCCGGCATGGGTCGGCGTGTCGTAGTTGGTGCTCAGTTGGCCTTCGGTGAGACTGGTCTTGGTGATGAAGTTAATCACCCCGCCGATCGCGTCGGTGCCGTATAACGCCGAAGCGCCGTCACGCAGGACTTCGACGCGATCAATGGCGGCGAACGGAATGGTGTTCAGGTCAACCCCGGAACCGTTGATCGCATTGGTCGCGTTGTTGCTCAGCCGCCGACCATTGAGCAGCACCAGCGTCTTGTTCGGGCCGATACCGCGCAAATCGGCATACGACGCCCCACCGCTGCTCGAACCCACCGAACGACCGGAGCCGACCGAGGACTGGTTGGCGGAAATCCGGCTGACCAGCTCTTCGGTGGTGCTCACCCCCTGCTCGCGCAATTCTTCAACTCGCAGAATGGTGACGGGTACTGCAGTTTCCGCATCGACCCGGCGAATCGCCGTGCCGGTGACTTCCACCCGTTGCAACTGGGTCGTGGGTTCGTCGCTAGCGACTGCCGGCAAGGTATTGATCGCCAGCAGCAAGGCCAGGCTCAAACGGGATCTAACGGGTGAAAAATGGATCATGAACAGCCATCCCTGCGTTTTGGTTTATGCAGGGATGTGCAATGGACAGCAGGGTTTTATAGAGCCCGATTTAGACCGTTGGGTGATGAGGTTATGCAAAAAAATGGCAGGTGTGGATCAAGCCAGCTCCATCTCCCTCAGCAACCGTGTATCCAGCCCGAATCGCTCCTGGGAAACCATCCTGAACTGCCCCTCCGCCAACTCGCAGCTCACCAGCAGATTCCACGAGTGCCGGGTTGCCGCCGAGGGAATCAGTACAAACGGATGCTCTGCCAATAACGCATCGGCGAACAGTTGTTGATTGGGGGAAGGCTTGGCGGGGCTCAACCAATAAGGATTCGGCACATCCTCCGGCTGGACGATTTTCACTTTTGCTTCGCTGACGACCTCAAAACACGTGAGCACATAAGGTTCACTGTCCAGCGCATCAAAGCTGTGATTGGCTGCCACCTCCAGAATGGCCGACGACGGATCGACTGATGCATAAACGACTCGCCGCCCGGGTATGTTCCATCGGCCACCATTGAGATTCGAACCCATCCCGCTGTCCCACGTCCCGCCATAAACCTCGGGGTCCAGCCGCCAGGCATACCAGTGCTCGTCCCAGGGCAAGGGATTCATGTGTAAACCCCGTATATCAGTTGCCCCAGATACTGCTCCACCATCTGAAACCCCAGTGAATGCCGAATAAACTCCACCGGTACGCGACCGTTCAGGTAGGTGCTGGGCTTGCGCAGCCACTCCTCGGCCCGTGACTGCCTCCCGAAGGCGCGAGTGGCCTTTTCCAGCACCAAGGCATATTGGTAGGCGACGACGCTCTGCTGCGGGTCAAGCCGTACCGTTTTACCTTCCTTCAGTAATCGGCGTACGGTGCTGACCGACTTGCCGGTGATGCGTTTGACCATGTCGCCTTGCAGATAAAGCTCAGAGGTTGAAAGCATGTTGACGACATCGTTCAGCTCAAAACCTTCGTCGGTCAGGTCAACGATCAGAAAGGCATCGTCACCTATGTTCCGGCCATTCACGAGCAAGTCGACAGGTCTGCCCTCGGCCCTCTTCACCCCCGTCAGCCGGGGTACCTTGACGCTGGGCATCGTGACCTCCTCCATGGGGCATCTGGCACGATCGGTGCGCCAGTGAAGGCGATGGGAATAAGCAGGCGTTTCGTATTCGAGGTGGGGAGTTCGCATAATCCATCCGTTATCAGAGGCCTGAGCGTCCAAGCCGTTTACGACTTCAATGTCATGTCCGATGCTATAGATCGCGCTTCCGACGACCAACCTGAGAATGTCGTCGGAAATATCCCCGTTTCTGCGAAATCCAGACCTGTTTCCGTAGGACATTACCCACGAATACCGCGCGCTCAACTGCCGAAGTGATAACTCACATCCAGCCACCACTGCCGCCCGTACGGGTCATAGTTACCGGTCGGGTAATACGGCCAGCCAGCCGAGTCATCGTGTTTGATCTGGTTGAGCACGTTGTTCACGGTCAGGCCGACGCTGGCGCGGTCGTTGAGCTTGTAGCGCGCGCTGGCGTTGAACACCGTCCATGGCGACAGACGCCCGTCACCCGCGCCGTTGGTCACGGAACCGTAGCGAATGCCCATCAGCGTCGCCGTGGCCTTCTGGTAATCCCAGGTCAGACTGGCGTTGACCTTGCTGCGCCAGTCGTAGTTGGTGCGTGAGGTGCGCCAGTCCTGAGTCGGAGCTTCGTCGGATTCCTTGTAGAAATGCGAAAGCACCAGGGTATAGCCCAGCGCCGAACTGAACGCGCCGTACTGCCCGGCGCCCCAGCGGATGTTGCTCTTGAAGTCCAGACCGCTGACCCGCTCGCTGGCGGCGTTAATCGCATTGACCCGCACTCGTTGCAACTGATTCGGATCGATGGCGGCATTCCCCGGATTGCGGTCGATGCGCGCCAGGGTCGACTGGCAGTTGGCCGAGTTGATGTCCTGGGTGCCGTTGCGGCATTCGTTCTCTTGCTGCAACAGGCGGTTTTCGTCGACGGTAGTCAGCAGGTCGTCGATCTCGACCCGCCAAAAATCCGTGGAGAAATCGAAGTTGCGCGACGGCGACCAGACAAAACCATAGGTCCAGGATTTGCCGCGCTCGGACTCAAGGTCTGGCGTGCCGCTCTGGGTGTAATCGACCCGACCGCGATCACACGCGCCCTGCACGCCCTGGCTGCAACCGTAGTAGTCGATCTGCGCCGGGTAGTAACCGTTGCTGTCGGACTGGTAGATGTAGTTCAGGTCCGGCGCGCGGAAACTGGTGCCGTAACTGCCGCGCAGCAAAAGACTGGTGATCGGGCGCCATTCGAGGCCGAGGTTATAGGTTTTCTGCTGCTCGCTGCGGCCGCTGAATTTGTATTGGTCCCAACGCCCGGCGGCGGTGGCCAGCACGGTGTCGGTGACCGGAATACTGAACTCGCCGCCCGCCGCGTAGCGCTTGCGCGAACCGCCGGAGCTTTGCGCCGGGCTCACGCCATAAAAGGTGCCGTTATTCAGAGCGTCATCCGGGTCGACGCGATATTCCTGCTTGCCCGCTTCCAGCACGCCGGCGAATCCGACCGGGCCGGCCGGCAGGTCAAACAAGTCGCCATTGATCGAGGCGTTGTAGCTGGTGGAAACCGACTTGCTGCGCTGGGTCAGGTTGCTGCGAAACTGCTCCCACTCTTGTGGCGTCAGCGGGCGATCGAGGCGCGAGGCGTCCGGGGCGAACACCGGATAACCGCCACTCACGCCCAATTGCGGGCCGAGGTAGAAATCCTGAATCGATGACAGCGGCGTGTAGCGCGTGGTTCTGACGCTGCGATATTCCGAACGGTTGGCCGCCAGATCGTAGCTCCAGCCGGTGTCGGCGATCTTGTCCGAGAGGCCGAGGGTGCCGGTCCATGAAGTGTCGGTCCACTTGCTGTTGTTGCTGGTGCGACCACCGATTTCCTCTTCACCGTAACGGCGATACCAGCGCTCGAGATTGCCGCTGTTCTGGTTGATGAAGTCCGGCGAGGTAAAAGTCGGGCCACGGGTGTTGTTCTGGATGTGATCGAGGCCATACATCAAGTCGGCAAACACCTGACCGCTGTCGCTGAAGTGCCAGGTGCCGCGGGTGTAGCCGTCGTAGTTTTCCTTTTGCGTCTGGATCGTCCAGTAATCGTTGTACATCTGATCGGTGCGGCAACGACCCGCGTTGTTCAGCAGCTTGTTATCGAAAGTGCCTTGATAGGCGCCGCAACCGGGGCCGAGGTAGCGGTTGTTGCTCAGGTCGCGACGGTAACCGACATCCGCCAGCGGGCCGCTCTGCATGAAGCCGCGATCGTCGGCCCAGATCGGATCGCGGTTGGTCATCTCCAGGCCGAACAAGCCGTCGAAGTCACCCCAACTGCCACCGCCGCTGATTTGCAGGCGCTGATTGTTGCCACCGCCGCGCTCGCTGGTGCCGCCCTTGAGATTGACGTCGATGCCATTGATCTGCTTCTTGAGGATGATGTTGACCACGCCGGCAATTGCGTCCGAACCGTAGATCGCCGAGGCGCCGCTGCTGAGAATTTCGATACGGTCGATGACTGCCGAGGGAATGTTCGCCAGGTTGGTGAAGTTGACCTTGCCATCGTATGGCGTCGGGTAATCGGCGACGCGCCGGCCGTTGATCAGCACCAGCGTGTGATTGGGGCCGAGGCCACGCAGGTTGATCGCGCTGGCTGCCGGCTGCCAGGTGTTGCCGTAGTCCTCGCCCTGGGTCATGCCGGTGTTTTGCGTCTGCGTTGCCAAGGCGTCGTAGACGTTCTTGTAGCCGCGCGCTTCCATCTCTTCATGGGTGATGACGTTGACCGGGGTCGCGCCATCACTCTGCGCACGGGCGATTCGCGAGCCGGTGACGGTGACTTTTTCCATGCGGTAATCGGCGCTGGTCGCCGGGGCCACGACACTGACTTTGGCCGCCACCGGTGTGCTCGCCGCGCCTTCACGCACGCTCAGGCCCTGGGCACTTTGCTCGACTTGCAGGCCGCTGCCGAGCAAGGCCTTCTCGACGGCCTGACGCCCGCCCAACGCTCCGCGCACGGCACTGCTGCGTTTGCCTTGCACCAGATTCTGGCTGAAGGAAATCGGTACGCCGGTCTGGCGTGAAATGTCGAGCAAGACCTCGTCGAGCGGGCCGCTGGCGATGTCGAAGGTGTAGACCTGAGCGGCAGAGTCCTGCGCATACACCGCGATCGGCGCCAGCCCCATCGCCAGTGCGGCGGCGAGGGTCAGGCGCGGTAATTGTTGTTTGAATGAAATCATCAAGGGCTTCCCTGTTGAAGGCGTCTGCAGGGAATGAGCAGCGGGCCGGCGCTTTTTATAGGGCGGCGATTAGGCCAAGAAGTTATGACGCTATAACCGCGCGCCGATGCTGACCCAATAGGGGTTGTGCCAGGTGACGCGGATCGGCAGCGAGCGCTCCAGCAGTTGCAGGGTGCGGTCGCTATCGTCCAGCGGATAGAGGCCGCTCAGGCGCAGATCGGCCACCTCGGGACTCAGGTGCAGAATGCCCCGGCGATAGCGGCGCAGGCTGTCGATCACTTCACTCAGCGGCCGGTCGCGCACTTCCAGACGACCTTGCACCCAGGCACTTTCCTGGCCGGTGCTGCGCTCCAGAGCCAGAATGTCCTGAGCGTTGAACAGCAGGCTCTCCCCCGCCTCCACCACTTGCCGCGCACCACCAGCGGTGACCACTTCGACCTGCGAATGCAGCATCACCAGCCGCGTAGAATCGTCGCCCTGTTGCACCAGAAATTTCGTCCCTAGCGCCCGCATCCGCCCATGTTCGGTCTCGACCACGAACGGCCGCGCGGGATCCTTGGCGACGTCCACCAGCAACTCACCCGAGCGCAACGCCAGCAAGCGTTGAGTCGCATCGAATCGCGCCACCACCCGCGTCCGCGCATTCAGGCTCAGCGCACTGCCATCCTCCAGGGTGAAATCGCGCCGCTGGCCGGTGCCGGTCGCCAACTCCCCCACTTCCGGCAGCCAGCCATAGCGGCGCCCGAGCAACCCGGCCAGCACCGCGATGCCGAGTACACTCAAGCTGCCACTGACAAAGCGCCGCCGGCTCGACGGCGCATTCAGGCTGTGCAGCAGACTGTTGCGTGGCAGCCCGCGCAAGTTCGGGTTGCGCAGCAGGTTAAGGCCGCCGCCCATTTGTTCGATGATCCGCTGATGGCGCGGATCAGCCGCGCGCCACGCTTCGAACGCCGCACGCTCGCCAGCGCTGGCCTCGCCGGACTGCAACAGCGCCATCCACTGCGCCGCCTCATCGATCACCGCCTCGTCCGGCCTCATGCCTGCATCGCCTGATAGCAGCGTTTGAAGGCTTCGACCATGTACTGCTGCACACGGCTAGTGGAAACCCCGAGCCGTTTGCCGATTTCGCTGTAGGTCAAACCGTCGAGCTGATGGTAGAGAAACGCGGCTTTGGCCTTGGCCGACAAGCCATTGAGCAAGCGATCGACCGCCAGTAACGCCTCGATCACCAGCGCTCGTTCTTCCGGCGATGGATGCACCGGTTCCGGCGCCAGCGCCAGGCTTTCCAGATAGGCGCGTTCCAGATCCTGGCGGCGCCAGCCTTCATAGACCAGCCGCCGGGCGATGGTGGTCAGCAGCGCCCGCGGCTCGCGAATGGCGCTCGGGTCCGGCAGGGCCAGCACCCGTAAAAAAGTTTCCGAGGCGATGTCCTGCGCGCTGTGCGGGCAACCCAGCGTGCGGCCAACGGCAGCGCACAGCCAGCGATAGTCCTTTTGGAACATGTGCCCAATCATCCGGTAATGCGGGTTTTGAACATCACCCATGCCTTGCTCCCTGAAACGGGTCCCACCCGCTGCGAAAAACCATCGTTCTGCCGGGATCGTCCGGCTCTTGATCAGGCGCGACTGTGCAATAGCGTTGCGGACATTTGAAGTAATTAAAAATCAGGATAAGCAAACCATTGAGAATAAGGCGCTCCGTCGCCGCAGAAATATTGACTGACACAACGTTGACCCTGATCAGTTGCCAGCGCGCAGCCACTCTCTAATCTGCGCGCTTCATCGAACGCCAAGGACGGCTCACCGGGAGCCCGCGGCTATCCCTTCAAGGAAGAAAACCATGCGATCACTGAAGATTATTCTGCTGTCATCGGCCTTCAACGGCCTCACTCAACGCGCCTGGCTGGAACTGCGTCAGGCCGGGCACTCGCCCAGCGTCGTGGTGTTCACCGACGAGGCGTCGGTGTGCGAACAGATCGAACACAGCGGCGCCGATCTGGTGATCTGCCCGTTCCTCAAGGACCGCGTACCGCAGGCGCTGTGGAGCAATGCGCGGCGCCCGGTGGTGATCATCCACCCGGGCATCGTCGGCGATCGTGGCGCCAGCGCGCTGGACTGGGCGATCACCAACGAACTCACACGCTGGGGCGTGACCGCGCTGCAAGCGGTGGAAGAAATGGACGCCGGCCCGGTCTGGGCCACCTGCGAATTCAATCTGCCGTCGGGCTTGCGCAAGTCCGAGCTGTACAACGGGCGGGTCAGCGATGCGGCGATTCGCTGCATTCGCGAAGTGGTCGAGAAGTTCATCGACGGCTTCGTTCCGGTCGCACTGGATTACACCGACCCAAAAGTCCGGGGTCGCTTGCAGCCAAACATGAAGCAGGACGACCGCACCTTCAGCTGGCACGACTGCTCGCGGTTCATCAAACGCTGCATCGACGCCGCTGACGGCCAGCCCGGGGTCTTGGCAAGCCTGGCGGGCGGGCAGTATTACGTGTACGACGCGCACCTCGATCAGCGCACTGGCATTCCCGGCAAAATCCTCGCGGTGCATGATGACGCGGTGCTGGTCGCCACCGGCGATCACAGCCTGTGGATCGGCTCGTTGCGACGCAAACCGCTGCCCGGCGAAGAGACCTTCAAGCAACCGGCGCGGCATGTGCTGGCCGGGCAACTGGACGGCGTGCCGACCCTCGACTGGTCGATCGCCAGCGAGCCGTTCAACGACGAGGCGTATCAGCCGATCCGCTACCGCGAATCCGGGCATGTCGGCGAGCTGACGTTCGAGTTCTACAACGGTGCGATGAGCACCGAACAGTGCCAGCGCATGGTTGAAGCGCTGCGCTGGGCCAAGTCTCGGGACACTCGCGTGCTGTTGATCAAGGGCGGGCGCGGCAGCTTCTCCAACGGCGTGCACCTGAACGTGATCCAGGCGGCGCAGGACCCCGGCGCTGAAGCGTGGGCGAATATTCAGGCGATCGACGATGTCTGCGCCGAACTGCTCAGCGCGCGGCAACTGGTGGTCAGCGGCGTGACCGGCAATGCCGGGGCCGGCGGCGTGATGCTCGCACTGGCTGCTGACATCGTGTTTGCCCGGGCCGACATCGTGCTCAATCCGCATTACAAAAGCATGGGCCTGTATGGCTCGGAATACTGGACCTACAGCCTGCCGCGCGCCGTCGGCCCGGCGATGGCCGAGCAACTGACCCAGGCCTGCCTGCCGGTCAGTGCCACGCAGGCGCTGCAACTGGGCATGGTCCAGGAAATCGGCCCGCGCTGCCCGGATGAGTTTTCCTTGTGGTTGCTGCAACGGGCCAACGCGGCACTGACCGATCCGACCTACGCCGCCGTGCGCGAGCGCAAGTTGCGGGTTGATCAGGTGCTGATCGAGCAATGTCGGGAAAGCGAACTGCAAGAGATGCAGGAAGACATGCTCTACAACCGCAACCAGTTTGCCGAGAAGTGCAGCCACTTCGTCTACAAGCGCAAGGCCTGCGGCACGCCGGCGCGATTGGTCGAGGAATGGGCGCGGGTGCGCAAGGTTGAGTTGGCGGGTTGAGCTTCACCGCCACTACGGCCTCATCGCTGGCAAGCCAGACTCCCACAGGTTACTGCGGCGCTCACAGAACTTGTGAGCGACATAAAACCTGTGGGAGCTGGCTTGCCAGCGATGGCGGTGGGTCAGGCAATGCTGGTTTGGCAGCCAGACACCATTCGCGAGCAGGCTCGCTCCCACAGGATTTCGGGTCGTTCGCGAAATCGATGGGCCAGCGCAGGACCCTGTGGGAGTGAGCCCGCTCGCGATGAACGATGACGCGGTGGCGAGCCGGCACTTACAATGCCCGCACCTCAGACACCGGCCCGCCCATGGACATCGACCTCGCCCGCACCTTTCTGGAAATCGTCCGCCACGGCAGCCTCGCGGCGGCGGCGCAGAAGTTGTTCGTCACGCAGACGGCGATCACCGCCCGGGTGCAGAAACTCGAAAGTCAGCTGGGCAGTACGCTGTTCGTGCGCAACCGCGCCGGAGCGAAACTGACCGCAAACGGTGAGGCCTTCGTGGTCTACGCCAATCAACTGGTGCAGACCTGGGAAGCCGCGCGGCGCGACCTGCCACTGCTGGACGGCTATCACAACGTGCTGCACATCGGCGGCGAAGTCAGCCTGTGCAACCCGTTGATGCTCAGCTGGGCCGCCGAACTGCGCGAGAAGATTCCCGGCCACGCCCTGCGCATGGAAATCCGCGACGGCGAAAACCTGCTGCGCCAACTCGAACTCGGCGTGCTCGATGCCGCGCTGGTCTATCAGCCGGAATACTGGCCCGGCCTGCAAGTCGAGCAGGTGCTGGAAGAAAAACTGATTCTGGTGCGTGCGCCGAACCGCCCGGATCCCTATGTCTACATCGACTGGGGGCCGGATTTTCGTCGCCAGCACGACGCCGCACTGCCGGACAAGGCCAAAGCCGCGCTGAGTTTCAACCTCGGCCCGTTGGCCCTGCAATACATCCTCGAACATGGCGGCAGTGGCTACTTCCGTACCCGTGTGGTGCGCAGCTATCTGGAAACCGGCGCCCTGGAAGCGGTCACCAAAGCCCCGGAATTCGGCTATCCAACCTATCTGGTGTATGCACGCGAGCGCGACTCGGCGACGCTGCAACAGGCGTTCGATCTGCTGCGCCAGGTAATCGCCACCGATGACGACTGGTCGCAACGCTGGAACCCGTTGAGCTGAGTCGGCCGCTTTACACCGGAGCATGGCGCAAGTGCCGCCAAGGTGCGGCCTGCACAAACGACCGAATCGGCTAATCTGCCGGGTATAACAACAATACCCGCAGGTGAACGCAGTGAGGCAGACCACCGAGGCATTCCGCAGCCGCTATCGCGCGGCCATTCATCCGTTGTACAACCCGTGGCTGCACGGCGCCTTCGTGCTGCTGTTTGGCGTGCTGGCGATCGGCGCCTTCTGGAGCAGCGCGCATCAGGTGCAGCCGCTGGAATGGCTGAGCGTGCCGCTGACCCTGCTGCTGTTCAACTTTGGCGTGTACATGGTCCATCGCCATCTCGGCCATCACAAAAAGACTTTCGCCAAGCTGTTCTATGCCCGACATGCCGGCGACCATCACAGCTTTTTCACCCCCGGCCACATGACGTACGACGGCGCCCGCGACTGGCGGGTGATTCTGTTTCCAGCCTGGCTGATCGTCGTGCATACACTGGTTTTCACCCTGCCGCTGTGGTGGCTGCTCGCGCAGTTCAACACCAATGTCGCCGGGCTGTTCGGCGGCTGCATGGTGCTGGGTTATCTGACCTACGAAGTGTTTCACGCCTGCGAGCATCTACCGCCGAATAATCCGCTGACCCACCTGCCGTGGATCCGCCAGATGCGTCATCTGCACGAACTGCATCACCGTCGCGAGCGCATGCAGGAGCGTAATTTCAATATCGTTTTTCCGCTGATGGATTACCTGTTCGGCACCCTGTACTGGGAACCGCCACCCGCCCCGTTGCGCTATTCGAGATCGCCCATGACCCGCATGCAGCACCAGATCGATATAGCCGGCGAACCGATCGCCGTGCTCCGCTACGCCGCCAGCGTCAACCACTGGCCCGAGTGGCACCCGTCGTCGCTGAAAATCGACGGCCCGCAAGGCCCGCTGCATGCCGGCGCGCGTTTCGAAGAAGACATTCATGCCGGCGGGCGCGCCGGCCATTTGCGCTGGGAGGTCACCGAGTATCTGCCCGGTCGCCGCTGGTGCGCCAAGGCGCGGGGCGATCATGGCTTGTCGCTGTTGCTGACCTACGAGTGCGCGGCGCAAGGCGACGGCACGCGGTTCGTGCGCACTCTGGATTACCGGTTCGATGGCCTTGGCATGCGCCTGGCCAATCTGCTGCTGCTCAAGCGCCGTATCGAGCGGGAATCGGCGACCTCGATGCAGGCCCTGCGCGACATGGCGCTCAGGCACCTGACGCTGACGGGGCACCTTTCATGAAGCGTCTGCTGTTATTGCTGGTGATCCTCGTCATCGCGTTTCTGCTGCTGATGCCGACCAAGGTGCAGCCGGTGGCGTGGAAACCGCCAGCGGCGCCGTCACTGAACGAAGGGGTCTACGCGGAAAACCAGCGGCTCAAGGCCGTCGAACAGGTTGGCCCGAGCGACATCGACGGCCCCGAAGCACTGCTGCTGGAGGGCGATTACCTGATCACTGGCCTGCATGACGGGCGACTGATCCGCACGAGCCTCGATGGCAAGGAGCGCAAGGTGCTGAGCGACACTGGCGGCCGGCCGCTGGGCTTGGCGCGGCATCCCAATGGTTTGCTGGTGATTGCCGACGGGGTCAAGGGTCTGCTGTCGCTCGACGCCCAGGGTCAGTTGATTCCTCTGACCACCGAGGCCAATGGCCTGCCTTTCGGTTTTACCGACGACGTGGCGATCGACAAGTCCGGGCACTACGCCTATTTCAGCGATGCCAGCAGCCGCTGGGGCTACGGCCATGACGGTGAGGCGATCATTGAACATGGCGGTGACGGGCGCCTGCTGCGCTATGACTTTCAGACCGGCAAGACCAGCGTGCTGCTGGACAAACTGCAGTTTGCCAACGGCGTGACCCTCGGCCCGGATGACGCTTATGTGCTGGTCAACGAAACCGGCGCCTACCGCATCAGTCGTTACTGGCTGACGGGACCCAAGGCCGGCACCCATGACCTGTTCATCGACAACCTGCCCGGCCTGCCGGACAACCTCGCGTTCAATGGCAGCAACCGCTTCTGGGTCGCGCTGTACGCACCGCGCAGTGCCTTGCTCGACGGCACCGCCGGGCATCCGCGGGTGCGCAAGATGATCGTGCGCGCGCTGACGGTGCTGCCAAAACCGGTGGAGAAACGCGGGTTCGTCCTGGGGCTGGACCTTGAGGGCAAGGTGATCGCCAATCTGCAGGACGCCAGCAGCGGCAATTACTCTCCGATCACCACAGCGCGCGAGTATGGGGACTGGTTGTATCTGGGGTCGCTGAAGGCTACGCACATGGCGCGGCTACCGTTGGCGGATGCGTTGAAGTGAGCCTGCTGGTTTTATGTTAGATCAACTGACGTCATCGCGAGCAGGCTCACTCCTACAGTTGATAGCATTCCAACTGTAGGAGTGAGCCTGCTCGCGATAGCGGTCTTTCAATTGCCCGATCTGTCGAACTTGTCCGGATCTTCATCTTCAGGAAGATCTTCGTCCGGCTCTTCGGGAAAAGTGGTGGTGTGTGCCGGGCTGTTGGGCTCAGGGTGAGTGGGAACCGGGTCGAAACCGCCCTGCTCTTCACTGGGGAATCTGGGTGTGTTCATGTGGCACCTCGCAAAGAGTCGCTGAGTGAAGACTCTGTACATTCGAGGTGCCGGTCAGGGGCTGCGTTCAGTCATTTCACCATTTTGAAGCGGTGAAGCGACTGACGGTCAGGATCGAGCCTGCAACTGCGCGACGATCTTGTCTTTGACCTGCAAGCGTTTCTCTTTGAGTTTCTTCAGGGTGTCATCGCTGGGTGCATCCGAGGTCGCCGTCTCGGCCTTGACTACTTCGGCGTCCGCCTGGGAATACTTGTTGATCAGTGCATCCAGAAATGGATCCTCGGTGCGTTTTTGCTGGATCTCTTCCTTCGTTAGCTTCAAGTCCTGATACAGGTCATGAGTCACCGGCATGGAACACCTCCGTCAGTTGATCGGCAACCAACGCGACCGATTGCGCTGGCAGTTATCAGAATGGCCTTGGTCGGGCCGTTCTGTCGACCACCTGTCAGACCAGCGGTTGCCGTTCGTCGCCCTGTCGGAAACGCGATCAAACCTTTTTCCGCTGTGCTCCCTCCATTGCATAACGTCAACAAAAACCTGTGTGGAGATACATCAATGGACGGATTCAACCTGCGTCATCTCGTTCTGGCTGTCGCTCTGAGCAGCGGCATGGGCAGTGCCTTCGCCGTCACTTCCAACGACTTCGTCGACAACGCCGCTGCCGGTGGCATCGCGGAGATCGAGACCAGTCGCCTCGCCCTGGAAAAAAGTCAGTCGGCCGACATCAAGGCGTTCGCCAACATGATGATCACCGACCACAGCAAGGCCAACGACGAACTGGCCAGCATTGCCAAGGCCAATGACATCGAAGTCCCTGACACCACCACCCTGGTCAAACAGGCCAAGGAAAAGATCCTCGACATGCGCGATGAATCCTTCGACGCGGCCTACGCCAACAACCAGGTCAAGGCCCACGAAGAAACCATCGAACTGTTCAAGAAAGAAGCCAACACCGTGACCGACGACAAAGTCAAAGGAGCCCCGGAACTGAAGGCCTTTGCACAGAAAATGCTCCCGGCGCTGGAAAAACACCTGACCGCGGCCAAAGAGCTGCAAGCCAAGCACCCGAGCAAGTAACCCGGGCGCTGTACAGCAAAAGGCCGCATTGATGAATGCGGCCTTTTGTCGTTTCAGCGCGATCAACCGCCGTCAGTATCGATGTCGGCATCGGTTTCTTCACCGGGCTTCGGACGATCGGGCTCAGGTTCGAAACCGGGGCTGAATTCGTTGTCGTTGTCGGTGTGTCTGTTCTTCTGGTCCACCACCGGATCGGCGCTCTGCGCCTGCTCGGCGCCACCCGAGGGTTGCGTTGGCGGGTTCTGCCCCGGCACTTGCGGATCGATGGCCGGGTCGTTGCGATTGATCGGTTCGGCGTCCGGTTTCTGCTGCTGTTGCGATTGCTCGTTCATAGCCACCTCGTTTTTCAATGCTGGCGCGACTCAGATCCGTCGGCCTTGTATATTCGAAGCCGCTACGGTGCCAACGTTCAAAACATCGCTGGTTTGAAGGGCGCCGACTAGAGTTACCGGGGCATTTCTTGCGCCGGATCAAAAATATCCCTGAGCAACCGAACAACTATTTTGAACGGCAAAGGTCACTGACTTCGCACCGGTCACTTTTTACAGAACCGGCCCCAATACGCTACGGAGCAACAGGCACATGGCAGCACTGCAGAACAGCACATTCGATGCGATGAAAAACAAACAACCACAACTGCTGAGCGAATGGATCAACGGCCTGGAAGCCAGCGGCGCCACCCGCAACCTCAAAGACCATGACCTGCAACAACAGACCAGCGAATTCCTGCAATTGGTGATCAATGGCCTGCAGGATGACAACGGCACCAACATCAATGCGCCGGGTTGGGAAGCCACCCGCCAGTTCCTCGAAAAGCTCTCCCACAGCCGCGCCCAGCTCGGTCAGGATTCGCAACAGACCGCCAGTTTCATCTTCGCCCTGAAGGGCCCGCTGTTTGCCCTGCTGCAAGCGCACTACAAAGAACAGCCAGCGCTGCTCGCCGAACAACTCTGGGAAATTTCCGAACTGTTCGACGCCTTCGGCATGCACACCATCCGCACCTTCCAGAAGTCCCGTGAAGCGGTGATCAAACGCCAACAGGAAGAACTGCTGGAGCTCTCCACGCCGGTGGTCAAGCTGTGGGATGGCGTCCTGGCGCTGCCGATGATCGGCACCCTCGACTCGCAACGTACTCAAGTGGTGATGGAGTCCTTGCTGCAACGCATCGTCGACACCGGTTCGGAAATCGCCATCATCGACATCACCGGCGTACCGACCGTCGACACCCTGGTCGCCCAGCACCTGCTGAAAACCGTGACCGCGATTCGCCTGATGGGCGCCGACTGCATCATCAGCGGCGTGCGTCCGCAAATCGCCCAGACCATCGTCCACCTGGGCCTCGACCTGCAAGGCGTGGTGACCAAGGCCAACCTTGCCGACGCACTGAAGCTCGCCCTCTCCCGCCTGGGCATCAGCCTCGGCAAAGCGGTCTGAGCCGATGGAACGTATCCCGATTCTCCAAATGGGCAAGTTCCTGCTGGTCACCATTCAGGTCGACATGCATGACCAGCTCGCCCTCACATTGCAGGACGACTTGTCCGAGCGCATCAGCAAGACCTCGGCGCGTGGCGTGCTGATCGACATCTCGGCGCTGGACATGGTCGACTCGTTCATTGGCCGGATGATCAGCACGATCTCCGGGCTGTCGAAAATCATGGACGCCGAAACCATGCTGGTCGGCATGCAGCCGGCCGTGGCGATCACCCTGGTCGAACTCGGCCTGACCCTGCCCGGCGTCAGCACCGCACTGAACGTCGAGCGCGGGATGAAACTGCTGCAGGAACGAGTAGACCGGCAATGACCGTACGCAGCAGCGGTACTCAACCCATCCATATCGAGCAGGATGTCGTGCTCGCACGCCAGACCGCCCGCAAACTCGCCACCGAATGCGGGATGCGCCTGATCGACCTGACCAAAATGGTCACGGCGGTCAGCGAACTGGCGCGCAACACCATGGTGTACGGTGGCGGCGGCGACATGGACTGGCAGATTCTCGATGAAGATCACAAGGTCGGTCTGCGCTTGACGTTCCGTGACGAAGGCCCCGGTATTGCCGATATCAAACTGGCGATGACCGACGGCTGGACCTCCGGCAGCGGCATGGGCCTGGGCCTGACCGGGGCAAAACGGCTGGTCGAGGAGTTCGAACTGGACACCGAGCCGGGCAAGGGCACGCGAATAACGATCACCCGATGGACATGAATATCGCTGGGTCGCTGACCCAGGTACTGCTGATCGAAGACAGCAGCCAGATCGGCCATGCCCGGCGCACCGCGCAACGGCTCGCCGAGCAACACGGTTTTGATGCAACCGATGCCGGGCGGGTGGCGCTGGTCGCCACCGAACTGGCCAGCAACGTGCTCAAGCACGCCAGCCGCGGCGAGCTTCATCTGCGGTTGTTGCCGCGCCCCGGCGGATTCGGCATCGAGATGCTCGCGGTCGATCGCGCACAGGGCTTTGACCTCGACGCGTGCCTGACCGACGGTTTTTCCACCGGCGGCACCCAAGGCATCGGACTGGGCGCCGTGGCGCGGCAGACCGAGGTCTTCGACGTGCACGCCGACGCCCGTGGGGCGGTGCTGCTGGCGCGTCTGTATCCGCGCGGCGACCGTCAACCGGACTTGCGCTACGGCGTCAGCCAGCACTCGTTGCACAACGACCCGGCGTGCGGCGACACCTGGCACCTGGCGTACAACGGCGCGAATGTCAGTGCGCTGATCATCGACGGCCTCGGCCACGGTGAGGATGCCGAACGCGCGGCCAAGGCCGGCGAGCGGGTGTTCGCCGAGACCCCGTTCGCCAGCCCGGTACTGCTGATGGAGGATATGCACCGCGACATGATCGGCAGCCGTGGCGGCGCCGCCGCGTTCGCCCAGTTCAATGCCGCCCGCGACGGCCTGACCTTTACTGGCGTGGGCAACATCGGCGCCAGCCTGATCACCGCCGACAAGTCGCGGGGCCTGGCCTCGCACCCGGGCATCGTCGGCGGCCAATACCGGAAAGCCCAGCCTTTTGACTATGCTCACGTGAACGGACATCTATTGATCATGTACAGCGACGGCCTGCAGTCCCGTTGGAATCTTCAAGACTACCCCGGTCTGGTGCACCGCCATCCCGCCGTGATAGCCAGCGTCCTGCACCGCGACTTCTGTCGCGGGCGCGACGACGTCACGGTACTGGTCGTTGCCCTGGAGGCCGCCCATGGCTGAGTCGCCAACCCTGAATGCCGCCGAACAGGCTGCGCTGATCGCCCGATTGCAGAGCGAGACCGCCGCCCTGCGCGCAGAACTCGACGAGACCAACCAGGGCGTGCTGGCGCTCTACGCCGAACTCGACACCCAGGCGGAAGAACTGAGGCAGGCTTCGGACCTGAAAAGCCGCTTTCTGTCGTACATGAGCCATGAGTTCCGCACCCCGCTCGGCTCGATCCTCAGCATCAACAGCCTGCTGGCTGACGAACTCGACGGCCCGCTCAGCCCCGAGCAGCACAAGCAGGTGGCGTTCGTCAGCAGCGCCGCCCGCGAACTCAGCGACATGGTCGATGACTTGCTCGATCTGGCGAAGATCGAAGCCGGGCGGATCACTATTTCCCCGGCATGGTTCGACATGTTCGACCTGTTCTCCGCCCTGCGCGGGATGTTCCGGCCGATCGTCGATGCGTCGGCGGTGGACCTGATCTTCGAAGAGCCAGTCGGCCTGCCACGCCTGTACACCGACGACAAAAAACTCGGGCAGATTCTGCGCAACTTCATTTCCAACTCGCTGAAATTCACCACCCGCGGTGAAGTGCGGGTTTCGGCGCGCCTGGAAGGCTCGGACAAAGTACGTTTTGCCGTCAGCGACACCGGGATCGGTATCGCGCCGGAGCTGCACGGTGCATTGTTCGAGGACTTCTCGCAGGTCGACTCGCCGCTGCAGAAACGTCTGCGCGGCACCGGCCTCGGCTTGTCCCTGTGCAAGCGCTTCGCTGCCCTGCTCGGCGGCGAGGTCGGGATGGACAGCACACCGGGGGTCGGCTCGACCTTTTTCGTGATCATTCCGCTGGCGCTCGCCTTGGAGAACGTCGATGAAACGTGACATCCGTCTATTGATCGTCGACGACAACGCCGCCACCCGCTACGCCCTGCGCCGGCGCCTGGAGCGCCATGGCTACGAGGTGCTGGAGGCCGGCACCGGCAGCGAGGGCCTGGCGCTGATCGCGAGCGAGCCACTCGATGCGCTGATCCTCGACGTCAACCTGCCGGACATGAGCGGCTTCGACATCGTGCGCATCTTGCGTGCTGATGCACGCACCGCGTTGCTGCCAGTGATCCACGTGTCTGCCGCGTCGATCCAGACCGGGGACATCATCACCGGTCTCGATGCCGGGGCGGATGCCTACCTGATTCATCCGGTAGACCCGGACGTATTGCTGGCGACCCTGCGCACTCTGCTGCGGGTACGTGATACCGAAAACGCGCTGCGCGAGAGCGAGGCCCGCTTCCGCGAGATTTTCGTCAATGTCTCGGCGCCGATTGCCGTGCTTGATGCCAACCTGAAAGTGCATGAGTGCAACCACGCCTTCACGCAGATGATTCAGGACAACCGCAACCCGGAAACGCTCAGCGAGTGCTTTGACCAAGACCAGGGCGCGATCCTCAACGAGTTGCGCCTGCGGCTGGTTGATGGTGAGCGCTGGAAAGGCACGTTGAACATGCGCGTACAGGGCGAGGTCCGCGAAACCGAATGGCAGATTTCCCCGTACCGCACACCGCAGCTGAGCCTGGTATTCGTCGAAGACGTCACTGAGCATCGCCACCGCGAGCGCTCGCACCTGGCACAGCTGGACGACACCACCACACAACTGGCCAAGGAAGTTGCCGAGCGGGTGCGCGCCGAATCGCAGTTGCTGCAAGTGCAGAAAATGGACGCACTGGGCAAGCTCACCGGAGGCATCGCCCACGACTTCAACAATCTGCTGACCGGGATCATCACCAGCCTCGAACTGATCCAGAAACGCATGGCCGATGCGCGTCCGGACAAGGTGCAGTTCTACGCCGAAGCCGCACTGAATTCGGCGATGAGTGCGGCGTCCCTCACTCATCGTCTGCTGGCCTTCGCCCGCCAACAGCCACTGGATACCCGGCCGGTGGACATCAATGAGCAGGTGCGCTCGCTGGAAGAATTGCTGATGCGCACCATCGGCGAACGCATCACCCTCAAGCTTGAACTGACCAACAAACCGGCGATTGCCCTGGTCGACCCGGTACAGCTGGAAAGCGCGGTGCTGAATCTGGTCATCAACGCCCGGGATGCGCTGCCCCGAGGCGGCAATATCTGGGTCAACACCTATGCCGCGTATTCCCACGGCGACCCGAACATGGCCGATGGTGCGTATGTCGCGCTGTCGGTGCGCGATGACGGCACCGGTATCGAGCACAGTGTGATCGACAAGGTGTTCGATCCGTTCTTCACCACCAAACCGCTGGGCCAGGGTACGGGTCTGGGGTTGTCGACGATTTACGGTTTCGCCCGCCAGTCCGGTGGCGATGCGCACATCCGCAGCGTGGCACGGCGCGGCACGGAAGTGACCATCATGCTGCCGGCGACGAACGACCCGACCGGCGCCGACATCCCGGCGCCGAAGGTTGATCCGCAGGGCGCCGGTGAGCATGTCCTGATTGTCGAGGACATGCCGGCAGTGCGTATGTTCGTCACCGAAGTGCTGGAAGACGCGGGTTACCGCTGCACGCAGGCGGCGGATATCGAAACCGCGCTGGAGCGCTTGCAGAATGATCCGACGATCGACCTGCTGCTGAGCGACGTCGGTCTGCCGCGCATGAGCGGCCGGGAACTGGCGGACGTGGCGCGGGGCTGGCGTGAAAGCCTGCCGATTCTGTTCATGACCGGTTATGCCGAGACCGCGATCAATCGCCAGGTGTTCCTGGGCAGCGGCATGGAGATGCTGGTCAAGCCGTTCCAGATCAGCGAACTGCTGGACAAGGTCCGCCGCACGCTTGATGGTGCCTGATACACCGCCATCAGGTTGCTCGGTTGAGAACACAGACCCTGTAGGAGTGAGCCTGCTCGCGATGGCGTCAGGTCAGTCAATTCATTTCTGGCTGACACTCCGCTATCGCGAGCAGGCTCACTCCTACAAGGGATTGCGGTGTGACATCTTCCGAGTACACCGCAGCCCCCTGTGGGGCCAGTAGGAACGGCGTCGCTATCGGCTCAAGGCCCGGGCCAGAAATGGCGCGGTGCGGCTCTTTTTGCTCGCTGCGACTTTCTGCGGGGTGCCGGCCGCGACGATTTTGCCGCCCTGATCCCCGGCCCCCGGGCCGATGTCGATCACCCAGTCACTCTGTGCGACTACGCGCATTTCATGCTCGACCACGATCACCGTGTGCCCGGCCGTGACCAGCGTATCCAGTTGCTCCAACAACCGATCGACGTCCCGCGGATGCAGCCCGGTGGTCGGTTCGTCCAGCACATACAGGGTCGCGCCGCGCTGATTGCGCTGCAGCTCAGTGGCCAGTTTGATCCGTTGTGCTTCACCACCGGACAACTCCGTGGCCGGTTGGCCGAGCCGCAGATAACCGAGGCCGATATCACGCAGCACCTCCAGTGAACGACGAATCCCCGGCTGCTCGTTGAACACTTCTACCGCCTCTTCCACGGTCAGTTGCAGCACCTGCGCAATGCTCAAGCCTTGCCACTGAATCGCCAGGGTCTGCGGGTTGTAGCGCGCGCCATGACAGGTCGGGCACGGCGCATACACGCTCGGCATGAACAGCAACTCGACGCTGACAAAACCTTCACCCTCGCAGGTCGGGCAACGCCCCTTGGCGACGTTGAAGGAAAACTGCCCGGCGTCATACCCCGCCGCCCGTGCCTCGGGCGTGGCGGCGAACAGTTTGCGCACGTTGTCAAACAGCCCGGTGTAGGTCGCCAGATTCGAACGTGGCGTGCGGCCGATGGGCTTTTGATCGACCTGCACCAGGCGCTTGATCGACTCCAACCCCGCAGTCACCTGACCAGTGCTGGCCTGCGGCGCATCGTCTTCGAGGCTGAGCTCTTCCGGCTCGTCCTCAACCAGCGGCCGCCCGAGTTGCGCGCCGACCAGTTCGAGCAACGCCTGACTGACCAGACTCGACTTGCCCGAACCGGACACCCCGGTGACCGAGGTGAAGCAGCCCAAGGGAAATTCAGCGCTGAGGTTGTGCAGGTTATTGCGGCTGATGCCATCGAGTTTCAGCCAACCGCTCGGCTTGCGCGCGGTGCGGGTCTGCCGCTGGCTCTCGGCAAACAGGTAGGCGCGGGTCTGCGATTCGTCGATCTCGGCCAGCCCGGCCGGAGGGCCGCTGTACAACACCCGCCCACCCTTCTCTCCCGCCGCCGGGCCGACATCGATCAGCCAGTCGGCGCGGCGCATGGTTTCCAGATCGTGCTCGACCACAAACAGCGTATTGCCATCGGTCTTCAAGCGCTGCAAGGCTTCGAACAGCGCCTCGCCATCGGCCGGATGCAGACCGGCGGACGGCTCGTCGAGCACATAGATCACGCCGAACAGTTGCGAGCCCAATTGCGTCGCCAGGCGCAGGCGCTGCAACTCGCCGGACGACAGTGTCGGCGTGCTGCGCTCCAGCGCCAGATAACCGAGGCCCAGATCGGTCAGGGTGCTGACCCGCTCCAGCAAGTCCTCGGCAATCCGCTGCGCTGCCAGGCGTTTTTCCAGCGACAGGTTTGGCGTGTGGCGTACGTCCGGCGCACTGGCGTGGCCGCTGGCACCGTGGGCCACGCGCTGCTGGCGCGCCTCGCGGGTTTGCGCATGGCTGAGGGTTTCGCCGCTTTCTTCGGCCTGCTGCAGATAGGTCGCCGCAGCCACGGGTTTCAATACTTCGGCCACTTGCAGCAGTGGCATCTGCGACAGCTCACCGATGTCGTAACCGGCAAAGGTCACCGACAACGCTTCACGCTTGAGGCGCTTGCCGTCGCATAACGGACACGGGCTGCCAAGCATGAACTGCGAAACGCGCTTCTTCATCAGCGCACTTTGCGAGTGGGTAAAGGTGTGCAGGATGTAACGGCGGGCGCCGGTGAAGGTGCCCTGATAACTCGGTTCCATCTTGCGCTTGAGGGCGACCCGGGTTTCCTCCGGGGTCAGCCCGGCGTACACCGGCACGGTCGGGGTTTCTTCGGTGAACAGAATCCAGTCACGCTGCTTTTTCGGCAGTTTCTTCCAGGGAATATCGACGTCGATGCCCATGGTCACGAGGATGTCGCGCAGGTTCTGCCCCTGCCACGCCAGCGGCCAGGAGGCCACGGCGCGTTGGCGGATGGTCAGGTTCGGATCGGGCACCATCAGCGCCTCGGTCACCTCGTAGACCCGGCCCAGACCGTGGCACTCCGGGCACGCGCCTTGCGGGGTGTTCGGCGAGAAATCCTCGGCGTAGAGCATCGGCTGCCCCGGTGGATAACTGCCGGCGCGGGAATAGAGCATGCGGATCAGGCTCGACAAGGTGGTCACGCTGCCCACCGACGACCGCGTGCTCGGCGTACCGCGCTGCTGTTGCAGGGCCACGGCGGGCGGCAGGCCTTCGATGGAGTCGACATCCGGCACCCCGACCTGATCGATCAACCGCCGCGCATACGGCGCCACTGACTCGAAATAACGCCGTTGGGCTTCAGCGTACAACGTTGAAAACGCCAGCGACGACTTACCCGAACCGGAAACGCCAGTAAACACCACCAGCGCATCGCGGGGGATGTCGACGTCGACGTTCTTCAGATTGTGTTCGCGGGCGCCACGCACCCGGACCATGCCGGTAGGTGCTTTGGAATTACGCTTGGAAGTCATTGGCTGTCCCTGCAGAAAAATGGGGGTCGAAGCTGAACCCTGTGGTGAGGGGATTTATCCCCGATCGGCGGCGCAGCCGGCGCAGTTACTGCAAATTCCATATAGCTGGGAAAATGCTGGGGAGTGCTGGGGAGTGCTGCGCACTCCATCGGGGATGAATCCCCTCGCCACAGGGAATCAGGCACTCAGCACCGAGCGAATCATCTGCAACAACGCCTCCGGGCCATACGGCTTGCCCAGCAAATGCGTGTCCGGGCTCAACTGGTGGTTGCGCGAAATGATGTCGCGGGTGTGGCCGGAGGTGAACAGCACCGCCACCGGTGGTGTCTGCACCTTGGCCCACGCCGCCAGATCGGAGCTTTTGATCAGCCCTGGCATCACCACGTCGGTGAAAATCAGATCCACTTGCGCGCCGTCCAGCAGCAACTGCATTGCCACGTCGCCATTGCTCGCAGTCAGTACCCGGTAGCCTTCCTCGCGCAGCAATTCCACTGCCGAGGCGCGCACCGCGTCGTTGTCTTCAACCACCAGAATGGTTTCGTGGCCGCCGCTCTGCTGCGGGTCGACGCTCGGCGTCTCATCGAGAACCGGACGCAGGCTGCGCGGAAAGTACAGTTGCACCCGCGTGCCTTCGCCCACGGTGCTGTCGATCTCGACGTGGCCACCACTCTGTTTGACGAAGCCGAACACCATGCTCAGACCGAGCCCGGTGCCCTGGCCGTCAGCCTTGGTGGTGAAGAATGGCTCGAACACCTGCTCGAGCATTTGCGGCGCAATGCCGACGCCGGTATCGCTGACCACCACCCGCACGAAATCGCCGGCGACGATGCCTTTGCCCGCGCAAAAAGTGCTGTCCAGCCGAGTATTAATGGCACTGAGGACAATCGTACCCTCGCCTTTCATCGCATCGCGGGCGTTGATCGCCAGATTGAGAATGGCGTTTTCCAGTTGATTGCGGTCGACGTTGATGTGCCACGGGTCCTGCGGCAATTGCACGTCGATCTGAATGGTTTCGCCCAATGCGCGCTGCAGCAATTCACCGACGCCGTCGAAGATCTGCCGCGGATCGCACACCGCCGGCGACAACGGTTGGCGCCGGGCAAAGGCGAGCAGTTGCGACGACAGCTTGGCGCCGCGCTCGACCGCTGCCAGCGAGGCGCTGACCCGGCGTTGCACGTTGGCATTGTCCGGCTCATGCCGCGCCAGCAGGTGCAGGTTGCCGGCGATCACTTGCAGCAGGTTGTTGAAGTCGTGGGCCACGCCGCCGGTCAGTCCGCCGATGGCTTCAAGCTTCTGCGACTGGCGCAGTTGCTCTTCCGCCGCCAGTCGAGCATCCACTTCGTTGGCCACCCGCTGCTCCAGGTTGCGCGTGAATTTGAGCAGGGATTCTTCGGCAATCTTGCGTTCATGGATGTCGATCAACACCCCGGGAAAACGAAACGGCGCACCGTGTTCGTCGAACTCGCAGGCGCCACTGGCGAGCACCCACAGGTAGCTGCCGTCCGCACGCCGCACGCGGTATTCGGCGTTGTACGGCTCACCGGTCTGCAGCGAATGACTGACCCGATCATGCACCCACGCCAGGTCGTCCGGGTGGATCCGCGACTCATTGACGGATTGCGGCAGGTTGCTCAAGTCCTGATCCGGCGGATAGCAAAAGGTCCGGGCGAAACGCTCGTCGGCCGACAGCACATTGTTCTTCACGTCCCAGACGAACGAGCCGAGCAAGGCCCCGGCATTCAGCGCCAGACGCACCCGTTCGTTGTCGGCCCGATAAGCGTCTTCTGCCGCCTGACGCAGGCGCTCGGAACGCACCAACTCGGTGGTCTCGACCACCATCGCCATCACTCCTGAAGGCACGCCGTCATCGTTGGCCACCGGGCTGTAATACAGATCCATCCAGACATCTTCGGGCACGCCATCGCGCAGCAGCACCAGTTCCTTGTTGCGGTAGGACAAGGTGCCGCCCGCCAGACAGGTGTCGACCACGTGCCGGTTGAACTCGGCGACTTCCGGCCACCCCAGTTCCACCGGTGCGCCTAGCAGATACGGGTGGCGACCACCGGCAAACTGTGAGTAGGCGTCGTTGTAGATCATGTAGCCGGCGTGGCCCCAGAGCATGACCATCGGCAAGGGCGAGGCCAGCATCAATTGCACGGTGCTGCACAAGCTGGCAGGCCAGGTGTCGAGCGGGCCGAGTTCGGTGAGGCGCCAGTCGAACGCGCAAATGCGTTCGGCCATCTCGCCTTTCCAGCCGTCACAACCGTGGCTATCGGATAAAAACTGCATCGATTGACTCGGTGTCCTGTGGTGTTTGCCCGATACATCGCGACGGCAGAACGCCGCGACGCCCGTCTGTTTCGAGCCTCATCGGCCGTAATGGTTTCATTAGAGGTATAGCCGATTTCAGACCAGGCCCGGATCAGACCCCGATCAGGTGCTTGAGCGGATGGTAGCCAGTTTTCATCTTCGCCGCGACGTCGAGAATCGCCTTCTCGATGCCGTTCAAATGCGTGCAGGTCAGTTCGATGGCGGCGCTCTGGTCGCCCGCCTCGATGTATTCGATCAGGCGCAGATGTTCGTTGTCACGGCAGGCTTCATGGCTGTCGTCATCCAGTGCAGCGACATACAGCGAGGCGCGGGAAATCAGCTTCTGGAACCAGTCGAGCAGCACCGGGTTGTTGAGGCTGCGCGCCAGTTTGAGGTGGAACTCGCCGAGCAGGTAAATCAGTTGCTCGTGATCGCCTGCCGCGTGGGCTGCGTCCTCCAGTAGCAGGTGCTCGCGCAAGACCTGCATGGCGGCGGTGTCCTTGCGCCGACAGAGTTCGGTGACCATGCCGATTTCGATCAGCCGCCGGGTTTCGAACAGCGAGCGGATCTCTTCGTTGCTGGGCAGCGACACCGATGCACCTTTATTCGGCTCGGTGGTGACCAGCCCCTCGGCTTCCAGTTGCTTGAGCGCGGCGCGTACCGACGTGCGGCTGACATTGAACAGTTCGGCCAGGGACGCTTCGCCCAGCTTCATCCCCGGACGCAGCGAACGCTTGCTGATCGCCTGGTAAACCCCTTGGTAGACGCGGTCGACCGTGGTTTCCAGTTTCTTCTCGGTCATTCGAACACTCCTTTAGCCTCGGGCAAACACGGTGTTGCAGCGTTATTCGCCGTTTGCGCAGATAAGTGTGGCGCAGGATATCGCCTTCGGCGTCGAGATGCAGGGTCTGGATACGATTGGTCGGCGGGATGATTTCGATTTGCCGACCCGCTCATTGCAAGCGTGGACGGAAGCAGCGGGCGGTGGCGAGCGGTTTTGGCGGTCGCCAAATAAATCGGCTGCGAAACGCCTTCCCCTTGTGGGAGCGGGCTTGCTCGCGAATGCGCCGGGTCAGTAAAACATTTGGCGACTGACCCACCGCATTCGTCGGAACGCCGCCCGGAGCAAGCCCGCTCCCACAGGAGATTTCAGGCGTGCCGGTAATTTCAGTCCGTGCCGTATTTCGGCGAGCGCGGGCCGTACAACAGGCCGGCGTGCTGACCGGCCGACAACAGGCGATTGCTCGCCACGCCGGCAATCGGATACCCGGCGTCGGTCGAACTGTTGATCACCTGCTTCACCGCGGCGGTGATCAGCATGCCGACCAAGCCGCCACCACTGTTATTGCCGCCCTCTTCGCTCGACGCCCGTGCCGAACCGGTCCACAGCGTGGTGCCGGATTTCAGGTCCACCAGTTTGGCGGTGGCAGTCACTGCAGTTTCGCTGCTGATCACCATGTAGCGCGTACCGTACTCGGTCACGGTGATGTACAGCGCAGCGTCGGCGCCGAAGATTTCCTTGAGCTTGTTGGCCGGCGCCTGATGGATGTCATCCGGGGTGGTCAGGCCGTTCTGGCGGAAGGTTTCGTCCACCAGGGTGATCGGCAGCACGTAGTAACCGGCTTCGGCCAATGGGAACGTCACCTGCGACAGCAAGCTGTAGGAAGCCTTGACGTCCGGCGAGGTGTTCAGCGGCGGCAGCACCAGAATGGTCTTCGGCCGTGCCTGTTTGTACGCCGAGTAATCCACGGTTTTCGGCGCGACGCAGCCACCGAGCACGGTCAGGGCCAAACCGGCGGCCAGCAGTTTCAGGGTGCGCGAGATCATTTGGCGTCTCCGGTCTTGGCGTTTTTAAGCAGAAAATCCATGTATGGGCCGGACTCGGGGAACAGCGCTTTTTCGGTGCGGAACTGCTGCACCATCTGATCGTCCTTGCCCATGCTCAGGTACAGCAGACCCAGGTGCGCGTGGTAACCCGGCGGCACGGCCTTGCCGGTGGAACGGATCTTCTGCAGGTCGCGCTCCAGCACTTCGGCCTGGGCTTCTTTAGGCTCTTCGCCTTTGAAGTATTCGTAAACCTGCGGTTGGTAGTCTTCCCACTGGTACAGGGTTTTCGGGCTGCTGCAACCGGCCAGCAAGGCGCTGGCGGCCAGCGTCAGGGCCAGCAGCGACCGCGACAAAGTCAGATTCATGGGTGTTGCTCCTTGCAATGAATAGCGATCAGTTGCCCGGTTTCCAGGCACCGGCGTTCATGCCATCAACCAGACGATTGATCGCCTCGCGCATGGCCAGATCGAGGACTTTGCCGTTGAGGGTGGAGTCGTACGCAGCGGTGCCGCCGAAGCCGATGATTTCGCGGTTGGACAAGGCGTACTCGCCGGCGCCTTGGGTCGAATACACCACTTCGGAGGTGCTGATATTGACGATGTTCAGGTTGACCTTGGCGTAGGCGACCTGGGTCTTGCCACGGCCGAGAATGCCGAACAGCTGGTGGTCGCCGGTTTCCTTGCGGCCGAACTCGGTGACGTCACCGGTGACCACGTAGTCGGCGCCCTTGAGGCGCTGGGCCTGGCCCTTGATCGCCGCTTCCTGCTGGATCTCGCCCATGTTGTCGCGATCCAGTACCGAGAAACGGTTGGTCTGCTGCAAGTGAGTGATCAGGATGGTCTTGGCCTGGCCGCCGAGACGATCAACACCATCGGAGAAGATCCCGCGCATGTAGCTGGAGCGGTTATCGAACTTGCCCACCGCCATCGGTACGCGAGCACCGGTCCAGACTTGCGTGGCGCTCTCGACCTTGGCCACCGGCAGTGCGCGGGAGCTTTCGGTGGCGCACCCGGCAAGGGAGCTGGCGAGGGTGCCGAGCACGGCAATCGCAACGCCTGAGACCAACATCCGGGAGATCATTCTCACTGTGCATTCCTTCTGAAAAAAAACGGTGTGTCCCGGCACGGCAAGGCGGTGGGGAGCGGAAAAGGGGCGGCATTATGACAAAGTGCCACCATTGGTGACAGAGATTTTTGACGCCAATCAATTGGCTTGCTTGGACACACACAAATCCCCCCTGTGGGAGCGGGCTTGCTCCGGGCGGCGTTCCGACGAAAGCGGTGTGTCAGCCACTTATTTGCCAACTGACACACCGTCTTCGCGAGCAAGCCCGCTCCCACAGGGGGGGGGATTTGTGGTGTTCTGGGGTTTAGTGGAAGTCGCGGCTCTGCACGCGGATGCCATCGAGCAACGGAGTCATATCGCTCAATCGCCCGGCGATCAAATGCCGCACTTCGCCCTCCCGCTCCCAGCGGCCATCGACCTTGAGCAATTGCGAACCGACCAGCACCTGACGCTGGCGCTCGGCCAGATCGCGCCAGACCACCACGTTGACGTTGCCGAACTCGTCTTCGAGGGTGACGAAAGTCACGCCGCTGGCAGTGCCCGGTCGCTGACGCCCGGTGACCAGCCCGGCGATGCTCACCGGCCGGCCGTGCTCGACGTCCAGCAACTCCTGAGAGCTGCGGCAACGCCGCGCCTTCAGTTCGCCACGCAGCAGCGCCAGCGGATGCGGCCCCAGTGTGGTGCCGATAGTCGCGTAATCGGCCTGCAGGTCCTCGCCGACACTCGGTTTGGGCAGCAGCACATCCGGCTCTTCCTGACTTGGCAAACCGGCAAACAGGCCCAGCTGTTTCTGCACCCCGGCCACTTCCCAGCGTGCGCGATGCCGATGCCCGGCCATGCCGCGCAACGCGCCGGAGTCAGCCAACAGCGCCTGGGCGCGACTGTCGAGCGCGGCCCGCTCGCCCAGATCGGCGACATCGGCAAATGCCCCGCGCGCCCGCGCCGCTTCGATGCGCCGGGCGTCATCCTCGCGAAAGCCCTTGATCATCCGCAGGCCCATGCGGATCGCCGGCTGCGCGCCGCTGATCGGTTCCAGGCTGCAATCCCAGTCGCTGGCGCGCACGTCCACCGGACGGATCTGCAACTGATGCCGACGGGCGTCCTGAAGGATCTGATCCGGGCTGTAAAAACCCATCGGCCAACTGTTGATCAACGCGCAGGCGAACGCCGCCGGTTCGTGACACTTGAGCCAGCAACTGGCGTAAGTCAGCAAGGCGAAACTGGCAGCGTGGGATTCGGGAAAGCCGTAACTGCCAAAGCCTTTGATCTGCTCAAAGATCTGCGCGGCGAATTCCTCGGTGTAGCCGTTTTTCTTCATGCCGGCGGCGAGGCGTTCCTTGTGCGGCTCCAAGCCTCCATGGCGTTTCCACGCGGCCATCGAGCGACGCAACTGATCGGCCTCGCCGGGGCTGTAGTCGGCCGCAACGATAGCGATCTGCATCACCTGTTCCTGAAACAGCGGCACGCCGAGGGTGCGTTTGAGCACCACTTCCAGTTCCGGCGAGGGATAGGTTTCCGGTTCTTCCTTGTTACGCCGGCGCAGGTACGGATGGACCATCCCGCCCTGAATCGGCCCCGGGCGGACGATCGCCACCTCGATCACCAGATCGTAGAACTTCGCCGGTTTCAGGCGCGGCAGCATCGACATCTGCGCCCGTGATTCGATCTGGAACACGCCAATGGTGTCGGCACGGCTGATCATCTCGTAGGTCGCTTTGTCTTTATCAGGGATCGTCGCCAGGCTGAGATCCAGATGGCGATGACGGCGCAGCAAGTCGAAACAACGACGGATCGCACTGAGCATGCCGAGGGCGAGGATATCGACCTTGAGCAGCCCGACCGCGTCGAGGTCGTCCTTGTCCCACTGAATGATCGTGCGCTCGGCCATCGCGGCGTTTTCCACCGGCACCAGCGTATCCAGCGGTTGCTCGGAAATCACGAAACCGCCGGGGTGCTGCGACAAGTGCCGGGGGAAGCCGATCAGTTGCCCGGTCAGGCTCAGCACTCGACGCAGCACCGGGCTGTCGGGGTCGAAGCCGCCTTCTAGCAAGCGCGCCAGCGGCGGTGTTTCGTCGCTCCAGTGGCCGCAGCAATCGGCCAGTGCATTGATCTGATCCGGCGGCAGCCCAAGGGCCTTGGCCACGTCACGCACCGCCCCGGCAGCGTGGTAGGTACTGACCACCGCCGTCAGCGCCGCACGCCGCCGGCCATATCGGCGAAACACGTATTGCAGGACTTCTTCGCGGCGTTCGTGCTCGAAGTCGACGTCGATGTCCGGCGGCTCGTTGCGCTCTTTCGACATGAAACGCTCGAACAGCAGCGTGGTGCGATCCGGGTCGATCTCGGTGATACCCAAAGCAAAACACACCGCCGAGTTGGCCGCCGAACCGCGGCCCTGACAGAGAATCTGCTGATCGCGGGCAAAGCGCACCACGTCGTGCACTGTGAGGAAGTAGCTTTCGTAGCCGAGTTCGGCGATCAGTTTCAGCTCATCGTCGATTTGCTTGAGCACTTTGGCCTGCGGCCCTTTTGGCCAGCGCCAGGCAATCCCTTCTTCGGTCAGTTGGCGCAACCAGGAACTGCCGGTGTGCCCCTGCGGCACCAGCTCCTTCGGATACTGATAGCGCAACTCGCTCAGTTCGAAAGTGCAGCGCCGCGCCAGTTGCACCGAGGCGTCGAGCAACGCCGGCGGATAAAGCTCACGCAACACCTCGAGGCTGCGTAGATGGCGCTCGCCGTTGGGGTGCAGGCGCAATCCGGCCTCGGCCACCGGGACGTGATGGCGGATCGCGGTCATGGTGTCCTGCAGGGCGCGCCGGCCACGGGCGTGCATGTGCACATCGCCGCTGGCCACGGCGGCAATCTGCAACTGCCCGGCCAGACTCAGCAGTGCCGCCAGCCGCCGCTGATCGTCCTGCCCGCGATGTAGCTGCACCGCCAGATACAGGCGCTCGCCGAAAGTCTGCTTCAGCCAACGGCCCTCCTCCACGTCATCGATGCTGTCCGGCACCCACACGGTGAACAACCCCGGCAACGGCTCGTTGAAGTCCTCGCGCAGCACCTGGTACTGGCCCTTCTGCGTACGCCGCCGGGCCTGAGTGATCAAGCCGCACAAGGCCTGATAGCCCGCCAGGTTCTCCACCAACAGCAGCAGTTTCGGGCCGTTATCGATGCGGATTTCGCTGCCGATGATCAGCGGCAGCTCCACCGATTTCGCCGCTTGCCAGGCCCGGACGATCCCGGCCAGGGTGCACTCGTCGGTGATCGCCAGCGCCTGATAACCGTGTTTTTTCGCCCGCTGAAACAGCTCAAGGGCACTGGAGGCACCGCGCTGGAAACTGAAATTCGACAGGCAGTGCAGCTCAGCATAGCCGTGGCTCATGCAAACCAGCCCTGCAGCCACAACGGACCGCCCTCGCCCACGGCCCGATAGGCCCAGCCCTGCTGACCGGCGCGGTTCTGGATCAGGTAGTAATCGCGGCGCACATCGTCACCGTCCCACCAGCCGGACTCGATGCGCTCCGGACCCATGAGAATCCGCGCCGAACCTTCCGGCACGCTCTGCGGTTCGCCGAGCAGCCAGCCCGGACGCTGCACGCTCGGCAAGCCTGTGCACCGCTGTTTGTCGACGCCGTGCTGCCACGCGCATTCCGGGCGATGGTCGGCCTGAAAGCGCAGGCCCTGCACCGCGTCATCGCCGAGCCGTGCACGCAGGCGTTCGCGCAATTGCTCCCAGGGCAAGGTCTGTTGCGGACGGTCATCGAACAGTTCCTGAAACTGCGGCACAAAACTCGGCAGGTCTTCGGCCCGCAGACGAAAGCCGCGTACCGGGGCCTCGACCTGGACTTGTTCCAGTCGCCCACGGGCCAGTTCAAAGAGCATCGCCGGATCGCGCTCGGCGCTGAGCAGGCCGACCTTGATCAGCGTGTCCGGCAGCCCGGCGTGCTCCAGATGCAGGTCGAAACGCTGCACGCCGCTGTCACGTCCGCAGAGGAATGCCGACAGGTCAGCGGTCAAGCGGCGTAACGGAAACAGCAGCGCCTGATGGGATTGCACGTCGAAATTGAGCTCGATGCGCACATCGAAACGATCCGGCGGCAGATAGAACGCCAAGGCCAGCGGACGCGCGCCAAACAAGGTGTCGAGGTGTTTGAGCATCGACGCTTCGAAACGCCGGGCCAGGGCCTGACGCGGCAGGCTTTGCAGCTGGTTCAGGTTGCGCAGGCCCATGCGCGTCAGCGCCGTGGCGACTTGCGGCTCCAGCCCGACACGGTCGACGGGCAACTTTCCGAGGTGATGCTGCAGGGCTTCACCGTCAGGCACCACCAGACCGTCGTAGGCGTTGGCCAGCACCCGCGCCGCCACCGGATTCGGTGCGGCGACGATGCGATGGCGGAAACCCAGCTCGGTCAGCTCCTTGCGCAGCCGCGCTTCGAACTGCGCCCAGGAGCCGAACAGGCCCAAACTCGACTCGATCTCGAACACCACGGTACGCGGATAATGCACGCTGACCTGCGCGCTGAAACGATAGGCCCACGCGGCGAGAAACTGCTGCCAGTGCTCGACCTCGGCGAGGTCGTAATCGGCGGTGGCAAAGCCTTTGCTTAGGGCCTGCGCGGCGGTCATCGACTGGCCGGCGCGCAAGCCGAGCTGGCGCGCCGCTGCATTCACCGCTTGCAGCACCCGGCGCTGGGCCGGGCCGCTGAGCAGCACCAACGGCTCATCGGGATCGGCACGCTGACGCAGCACCGCGTCGAGGGCCAATTGCGGGAACAGAATACACACCCAGCGCATGACGACCTCAGTGCCCCACGGCAAAGGCAATCGGCGCCGTGCGCGCCAGTCCGCCACGGCACTTGAGCACGCGCAACTGGGCCGGTCTGGCGTCGATGGCAATACGCAACGCGGCCGGCGACGGGTTGATCGCCTCGCTCAGCGGGCGCCAGGCAAACGCCAGGGTCTGGCCGGTTTCCGCCGCCACCTGCAAACGCCGCAACGCACGGTCATCGGCCTTGTGCGGCCAGCACAGCACCGCGCCGCAACTACCCGAACGCAGGCATTGCTCCGCCGCCCACAAGGCATCGCGTTCGCTGGCCTGAATCACCGACAACTGGCGCAGATCGACCCCGGCGTTCGCCCACGCCTGCGGGTACGGCACGAACGGTGGCGCCACCAGCACGATGCGCTCGCCCGCCGCCGACATCCGCGCCAGCGTCGGCCACACCAGTTGCAACTCGCCAACCCCGGGGCCGGCCAGGAGGATTTCGCTCAGCGCCGCTTCCGGCCAGCCACCGCTGGGCAGTGCCGCATCCAGCGCGGCATGCCCGGTGGGTTGCGGGCTGGCGGCCGGTGGCGCAGGCCGGCCCTTCCAGACCTGGCCGCCATTGAACAGCGTATCGAGTGCAACGACGGCGCCCATCAGCCTTGCCTCACCAGACCGCAGAACACCCCTTCGATGGCCAGGTCCTGATCATCGCGCACGACAATCGGCTGGTACGCCGGATTGCGCGGCAGCAGGCGCACTGTAGCGCCGACACGTTCGAAGCGTTTGATCGTCACCTCACCGTCGAGGCGCGCCACCACGATCTGGCCGTTGAGCGCTTCGGGATTGCGCTTCACTCCCACCAGATCACCGTCGAGAATGCCGTCCTCGATCATCGAGTCGCCCTGCACCCGCAACATGTAGTCGGGCGCACGGGAGAACAGCGCCGGGTCGAGCATCAAGCGGCTATGGATGTCGGCATCGGCACCGATCGGCGCACCGGCAGCCACCCGGCCGAGCACCGGAATATCCAGCAGCTCCGGCCGCGGCGCTTGCCCGAGCAGGCGAATGCCCCGGGCCTGATGCGGATTGACCTCGATAAATCCGGCTTCGGTGAGCGCCAGCACATGCTTGCGCGCCACGCTGCGCGAGGCAAAACCAAAAGCCTCGCTGATTTCAGCGAGGCTTGGGGGCTGACCGTGTTCGGCGATGCGTTCGCGGATGAAGGTCAGGATGGCGGTACGGCGGGGAGTGAGATTGGTCATGGAGTACATTTGTACTCTTTCGCATTTTTGCTGGCAATGACCGCCAGTCAGTTCAACCCACGCTCGGCCAGAAATGCCGAGATGTAATCGATGAATGCGACGACCTTGGCCGTGGCTCGTCGATGGCTGGGGTACACCGCAAGAATGTGCGGGCCGAAAGTGTCGGGGTCGATTTCATAGTCAGCCATGACCCGCACCAGACGCCCGTCGGCAATGTACGGCGCGGCGCTCCACAGCGGCGTGTGCAGCAAGCCGCGTCCGGCCAAAGCACTGGCCAGCAGCAGGTCGTAATTGTCGCTGCGCAAGCGCGGCGCCGTCGGTTGCGCCAGGCTCAGCCGCTGACCGTCGCGCTCGGCCCACCAGAACTCGCGACTGAGTAACGGATGCTGATACAACAGCCATTCATGCTGCTCAAGGGTTTGCGGAGTGACCGGCAAACCCTTGCGCGCCAAATAGTCCGGGCTCCCGCACAAGGCCAGGCGATTGCTGCCGACCACCCGGGCGATCAGCCCCGGCAGGTCGTCATGGCCCTCGCGCAAGGCCAGGTCATAGCCGCTTTCCAGAAGATTGACGAACGCGTCGCACAGGTCCACTTGCAGGCTGATTTGCGGGTATTGCTGCAAAAAGCCGTCGCACACCTGATCGAGAAACGCCCGCCCGTACGCCAGCGGTGCGGTGATTTTCAGGCTGCCGCGCAGACCGTGCTGCAACTGCTCGATTTCCTCGCTGGCCTCCTCCAGTCGCTGCAACACCAGCCGCGCGGTTTCCAGATAAACCCGGCCGATTTCGGTGAGCAGAATCCGCCGCGTACTGCGTTCGAACAGCCGCGCGCCAAGTTCCGACTCCAGATGATTGACCGCTTTGGTCAGCGCCGATGGGGTCTTGCTCAGTTGCTCCGCCGCGCGGCTGAAACTGCCGAGTTGCGCGGTAACCACGAACATTTTCAGTGCACCCAGCTTGTCCATGCTTTTTCCATTCAGGCAAAAACGTTTTTCGTGAGGGAGGCGTTCTGTCGGCCAGTGCCAGCCACTAATCTGGCCATCAGACGCAATAACAAGGAAATCTTCAATGAAAAGATTCATCCCGAGTCTGTTGGTGAGCGCGATAAGTTTTGCCTCGATGGAAGCCATGGCCGCCACCGATCTGGTGCTGGTCAACGGCAAGATTTTCACCGCCGACCGTTCGCAACCGAAGGTGCAGGCGCTGGCCGTGGAAAACGGCAAGGTGCTGAAAGTCGGCAGCGATGCGCAGATCAAGGCGCTGATCGAACCCGGCACGCAGGTGATCGACCTCGGCGGCAAGACGCTGATGCCAGGTTTGATCGACAGCCATTCCCACGCGATTTTCGGCGGTCTGGAAATGGTCTCGGCCAACATGGAAGACGAAGTCGTCGCCCTCGACGAACTGGAAAAACGCCTGCGCGCCTGGCGTGACGACGGCAAGGCCAAGCATGGCGATGTGCTGAGCATTGCCGGCATGAGCTCGGCGTACTGGGCGCAGGCCGCAGCGCTGGGCAAGACCTTCAACCACGGCGAGTGGGCTGACGTGCCGGTGGTGTTCACCGGCAGCGATCACCACACCGCGTGGACCAACAATGTGATGCTCAAGCGCGCCGGCATCGACGCGGCGTTGCTCAAGACCCTGCCCGCTGCGGAACAAGACACGATCGGCAGACTGGCCAACGGCGAGCCCAACGGCTTCCTGGTCGATGCCGGCTGGGATCGGGTTGCCGCGAAAATGCCGGTGCCGAGCCCGGCCGATATGCTCACCGCAGCCAAATCCGCGGTGCGCTTCAACAACAGCCTCGGCATCACCGCGTGGATGGACCCGGCCGCCAACGCCGCACCGGGCGAGGCCGTGTTCGCGCTCAAACCCACCGAAAAAACCGTCGGCGTGCTGCCGGCCTACAAAGCACTGTCGGAAAGCGGCGACATGAGCGTGCACGTCGCAGCGTTGCTGGTCGCCAATCCGAAAAGTCTGCCGGCCGACCTCGACACGCTGGATAAGGTGCGCCAGCAGTTTCAGGGCATCCCCAACCTGACCCTGCCCGGGGTCAAGATCTTCGCCGACGGCGTGATCGAGTACCCGGCGCAGAGCGCGGCGATGATCGACCCGTACAGCAACTCGCACAAACAGGGCGAACTGCTGATCGATCCAAAACATTTCGGCGAGCTGGTCAGCGCCATCGACCAGCGCGGCTGGCTGGTGCACATCCACGCCATCGGCGACCGTGCGGTGCGTGAATCACTCAATGGCATCGAACGTGCGCGCAAGGATCGGCAGAGCGGCATCACTCACTCGATCACGCACCTGCAGATGGTCAACCCGAAAGAGTTCGCCCGCTTCAAGCCGCTGAACGTGATCGCTTCGATGCAACTGCTGTGGGCCAGCGCCGACGACTACACCACCGACATGATCAAGCCCTACGTCAGCGCCCTCGCCTTCCGTTATCAATACCCGGCGCACTCGCTGCTGAAACAGGGCGCGACGATTGCCGGTGCCAGCGACTGGCCGGTGTCGTCGCCCAACCCGTTCAACGCCATGGCCCAGGCCATCACCCGCGTCGGGCCGCTGGGCGTGCTGAATGCCGACGAGCGTCTGGATCGCGAAAGCATGTTTTACGCCTATACCCTCAACGCGGCGCGCACGATTGGCCTGGAGAAGCAGATTGGCTCGCTGACGCCGGGCAAGCAGGCGGACTTCATCGTGGTCGATCGCGACGTGTTCAGCGTCGACGAAAAAGCCCTGCATGACACCCAGGTGCTGCAAACCTGGTTTGGTGGGCGACAGGTCTACACCGCCAGCCCATAACATCAGGATCCCCCCTCGCTTTTGTGGGAGGGGGCTTGCTCCCGAAGGCGTCCGGTCAGCAAACATTTCGATACCTGACCCACCGTCTTCGCGAGCAAGCCCGCTCCCACAGGGACTTTCACCCTACCCAAGCATTTTCACTGCATTTTCCAGCCCCCATAACAATCACAACACCGGGACTTCTCCATGAAAGCCTTGCCCCTGTTCGCCCTCGGTTTTTCCAGTTTGCTGCCCTTGAGCAGCTACGCGATCCCCCTGAACGACGATTTCGCCGTGCTGATCGACCTGACCCTGGCCAGCGACTACCGCACCCGCGGCATCTCGCAAACCCAAAATGACCCGGCCGTGCAGGCCGGTCTGACCCTGGCCCACAGCAGCGGTTTGTACGCGGGAGCCTGGAGCTCCAACGTCGACTTTGGCGGTGGCCTGAAAACCCGGCAGGAAATCGACTACTACGCCGGCTGGCTGTGGCAGGCCACCGAGGATGTCAGCCTCGATCTGGGTTACCTCAAGTACGCCTACCCCAAGGAAAGCCAGTTCAACCAGAGCGAGGTCTACGGGATTCTCGGCGTCTACGGGGTGAAGCTGGCGGCGTATTACTCCAGCGATGCGCCGGGGGGCGACAGCAAGCAGAGCTCGCTCTACACCTATGTCGGTTATGAAACCGGGCTGCCGTTCGATTCCGGGTTGAAACTGCGTTACGGCAACATGGACTTCAAGGACCCGCACCTGTACTCGGCGTCCGGGCATGGCGAGGACAGTTATCGGGAGTGGGAGGTCAAGCTGACCCACAACCTGGCCGGGGTGGTGTTGGGCCTGAGCTATATCGATACCGATCTGTCGCAGAGCCAGTGCCTGAGTAACTGGGGGTTCAAGGATGTGTGCACCGCAATGGTGGTCGCCAGCCTGAGCAAATCCTTCTGACCCACCAAAGTACCCATTGTAGGAGTGAGCCTGCTCGCGATAGCGGTGTGTCATTCAACAACGATGTCGGCCGACCAACCGCCTTCGCGAGCAAGCCCGCTCCCACAGTTTTAGATTTGCGCCCGAGTTTTGTTACAGGATGTTTACGAATTTTTTACTATTGTTCTTCTACAGTTACGCGCGTTTCCGCGCGTGATCTATTCGAGTAGAGGAATGTCTGTAATGGCTTTGGGCAAAGGACTGCGTTTACCGTCCATCACTTCCACCCGGCTGGTGTTGCTGTTTTCCCTGGCACTGGTGGCGCTGTACAACCTGGCGACCTGGAAGGCGCTGGGTACGCTGATCACCCTGCAAGGTGCACACAAACTGGCGTTTTTTGCTTCGTTCGGGCTGTTCCTGTGGGCGGCGATCACCCTGCTGCTGACCCTGGTTTCGTTTCGCTGGACGCTGAAACCGGCGCTGACTGTGGTGGCCCTGCTCTCGGCCTGCGCTGCGTATTTCATGAACGAATACGGGATCACCATCGACACGGTGATGATCCAGAACGTGTTCGAAACCAACCCGGGCGAAGCCGCTGCGCTGTTCAACGGCAAGCTGCTGGCTTACGTGTTGCTGCTCGGCGTGCTGCCGGCGGCGTTGATCTGGCGCTGGCCGGTGCGTTATCGGCCGTTCTTTCGCGGCCTGCTCAACAAGCTGCTGGTGATTGCCGCGTGCGTGCTGGTGATCGGCGCCTCGGTGGGCGCGTTCTATTCGACCTATGCGCCGATCTTCCGCGAAGAAGACAAGCTCACCCACTTCATCAACCCGACCAACTACATTTACGCCATCAGCAAATACACCAAGCAGCGCCTGGGCATCAAAAAGCACTTTGTGGTGCAGGCCATCGGTGAAGACGCGGTGATGAGCGCGAAAGCCGCCAGCCGCGAGAAGAAGTCGCTGATGGTGTTTGTGGTCGGCGAAACCGCCCGCGCCGATCATTTCTCGCTGAACGGCTATGCGCGCGAGACCAATCCCGAGCTGAGCAAACTGGGCATCCTCAACTTCACCCAGGTGCACTCCTGCGGCACGTCCACGGCAGTGTCGGTGCCGTGCATGTTCTCGATGTTCCCGCGTGAGGACTACAGCGACAAGAAAGGCAAAACCTACGAAGGCCTGCTGGATATCCTGCAACGCGCCGGCGTGCAAGTGCTGTGGCTGGACAACAACAGCGACTGCAAAGGCACCTGCCTGCGCGTGCCGCACCGCGACATCGCGAAGAACCAGCCGGGGCCGTTCTGCGACGGCAACAACTGCCTCGATGAGGCGCTGCTGGCCGACCTGCAAAGCTACATCGACAGCCTCAAGGGCCACGCGATCATCGTGTTGCACGCCGACGGCAGCCACGGCCCGGAATACTACGAGCGCTATCCAAAGGAAATGGAACGCTTCAAGCCGATCTGCCACACCAACCAGTTGGGCAGTTGCAGCCGCGATGAACTGGTCAACGTGTACGACAACACGATCCTCTACACCGACCACTTCCTCGCCAAGGTCATCGAATTGCTCAAGCGTAATCAGGACACGCTGGATACCTCGATGCTGTATGTCTCCGACCATGGCGAATCGCTGGGTGAAAACGGTTTGTACCTGCATGCGGCGCCGTATGCATTGGCGCCGGAAGCGCAGACGCATGTGCCGATGGTGATGTGGTTTGGCAACAACACGCTGGCGCAACTGGGCATTGATCGCGATTGCCTGCAAGGCAAGACCGGGCAGCCGGACCTGAGCCATGACAACCTGTTTCATTCGGTGCTGGGGTTGTTCGAGGTGAAGACCGCGCTGTATCAGCCGGGGCTGGATGTGTTTCGCGGGTGCCGGCCAGCCATGACGGCTGCGCAATAACCCGGAGTTGCACCTATACCCTTGTAGGAGTGAGCCTGCTCGCGATAGCGGTGTGTCATTCAACAATGATGTCGGCTGATACACCGCTATCGCGAGAAGGCTCACTCCTACAAGGGGCTGTGGCACATCAAGAATCGAGCTGTGCCAAATAGTCCCACGGGTAGATCCCGCGTTGATGGCCGTCACTGAACACCAGTTGCACGCCGTAGCCCTGCGGGTTGATCTCAATCAGGCGAACACGCTCATCCACCAGCGGCGTCAGACCTTTCAGGCGAAACACGCGGCACTGCGAGCACGGGCACTGGCGGCGCAGTTCGGCGTGATTGAACAGCGATTCGCGGCCGTCCGGCCAGCTCAGGCGCAGCGTCCGCTGGCTCTGCGAATTGCCGACTGACAGCGGGTTCATTGCAACTGACTCAAGGCAATCCGCACCGCTTTGCGCACTTCCGGATCACCGTCATCCTGCGCCGCCTGCAACGCCGCCACCGCGCCGCGATCATGCAACTCACCGAGGGCCAGCGCAGCTTCCTTGCGCAGGTTGCTGATGCGATGGTCGAGGGTCTCGATCAAGGCGTCCAGCGCCGGTGCAAAACGCAAGCGACCGAGGCTGCGGGTAGCACGCAGGCGCACTTGCCAGTAGTCATCGCCGAGGGCTGCGATCAACGCCGGACCAGCGTCGCTGTGGCCGACCTTGCCCAGCGTCGTGGCCGCTTCTTCGCGCACTTGCCAGGCATCGTCCTGCAGCGCTTGACGCAAGGCTGGCAGCACGTCGGCGCCGGACGCCAGACCGAGGGCGCCGGTGGCGGCTCGGCGCACTTCGGTGTCCGGGTCGGCGCTGGCCAGACGCGCCAGAGCCGGCAATGCGTCGAGCTGCTTGAGCCAGCCGAGCACACCGACGGCTTCGCGGCGCACATTGGCATCGGCATCGCTCAATGCGGTGATAGCCGCTGGTGCGGCATCGGCAAAACGCAACTCGCGCAGAGCCCGAAACGCGGCGATTCGCACACTGACCTCAGCATGATCGGTCCACGGCAGAATCACCCGGCCTGCCGCCTCACTCTTGAGCAGGCTCAGACTTTGCGCGGCGGCTGCCTGCACTGCCGCAGATGGATCGGTCAGTGCCTGGCACAGCGCAGCCACTACCGGTTCGTCTTCCCACGCTTCCAGCAGCCGCGCAGCTTCGGCGCGGACTTCTTCGGCGGGATCTTCGCCCAGTCTTTCGACCAGCCACAGCAGGCCGTCCGGTTCTTCCAGATCCGCCAAATCAATCAGGGCAATGCGCCGCACACCGGCATCGTCAGCGGTCAGACGCGGTTGCAGGGCGAGGATGTCATCGTTGTCAGTCACAGCAAAAAATGAGGTCATAAGGCAAATCGCGGCAAGGGGTTTTCGGGAGGCAAGCCGAGCGGGTTGAGGCGCGGCAGCGGTCGGGAGTTGTCGTGGCGCAGCAGATCGAGGCAGTGGCGCTTGAGGCGAGAGAATTCGGCGCTGGTGACCAGCTCAGAGGTGCGCGGACGCGGGAAGTCCAGGCGCAGGTCTTCGATGATTCGACCCGGACGTGCGCTCATCACCAGCAAACGGTCAGCGAGGAACAGCGCCTCGTCGATGTCGTGGGTGACGAACACCACCGTGGTGCGAATCCGCGTCCAGATGTCCAGCAGCAGCTCCTGCATGTTCAGGCGAGTCAAGGCATCCAGCGCGCCAAACGGTTCGTCCATCAGCAGCAGCCGTGGACGATTGACCAGCACCCGAGCAATCTCCACCCGTTGCTGCATGCCACCGGACAGTTGATCGGGCCAGCGCTCGACGAAGCCGTCGAGGCCGACCAGTTTGAGCATTTCATCAGCGGCGCGATGGCGCTCGGTTTTGCCGATGCCGCGCATCTTCAGGCCGAAAGCCACGTTGTCGCGCACCGTGCGCCATGGAAACAGCGTGTGGTGCTGGAACACCATGCCGCGCTGCGGCGACGGCCCGGACACTTCGCCGCCATCGACTTTGAGGCTGCCGGTATGGGCGCTCAAGTGTCCGGCGAGTGCGCCGAGCAAGGTCGACTTGCCGCAACCGGACGGGCCGAGAATGCACACGAACTGGCCCGGTTCGATCTGGCAATCCAGCCCCTGCACGGCTTCGAAGGCTTGCTGCCCCTCACCGAGAACGATCGACAACTGGCGAATATCGATTCGCCCTTCGGGGGTTTGCATTGCGCTCATCAGGCTTTCCCTCGTGGTCGATGCCAGGGCGTGAACAGCCCGCCCAGGCGCTTGATCAGCAGACTGCTGCCCATGCCCAGCACACCGATCAGCAGCATGCCAACGACAATGTCAGCGTAGTTCTGAATGGTGTAGGACTCCCAGGTGTAGTAGCCGATGCCGAACTGGCCGGAGATCATCTCGGCGGTCACCAGACAGAACCACGAGGTGCCCATACCGATGGCGAGGCCGGTGATGATGCTCGGGGCGGCACCCGGCAAAATCACTTCCAGCAGGATCGCCCGGCGCCCTGCACCGAGGCTTTTTGCCGAGGCGATCAGCCGTGGATCAACGCCTTCGACGCCGTGCACGGTGTTGAGCAGGATCGGGAACAGCGCACCGGTGAAGGTGATGAACACCATCGACAGCTCCGACGACGGGAACATCAGGATCGCCAGCGGAATCCACGCCACCGCCGGGATCGGCCGCAGCACTTCCAGCGGTGGCAGCAGCAGGTCTTCGGCCCATTTCGAGCGGCCGATGGCCAAGCCCAGGGCAATGCCGATGATCAATGCCGCGAGATAGCCAGCGAACACGCGGCCGAGGCTCGCGCTCAGGTGCTGCAGCAGCTTGCCGGAGTCGCCCAGGCCCAACGCGGCTTCGATCACGGCCAGCGGGGTTGGGACGTTGGCGAAGGTGACGAGGCCGAGGTTCCAGTGGTGGCTGGCGGCGAGTTGCCAGAACAGCAGGCAGAGCAGCAGGGAGGCGGCCCTTGGAACCCAACGTAAATAAGATCGGTACACAATTTTTCCTCTCAACCCAAATCCCCTGTGGGAGGGGGCTTGCTCCCGAATGCGGTGTGTCAGTTGTTGATGTGTTGTCTGACACAACGCTATCGCGAGCAGGCTCACTCCTACAGTTGACCGAGGTGTTCTGCGGGTTAGCGGGTGGCTACGGCCTGGGTCGTGGCATCGGTAAAGTCGAAAACCTTGCCGCCCTGCGCCGCCGCATATTGCTGCGCCTGGCCCTTGAGCAGGAACGCACTCAAGCGGCCCTTGGCGTCGCTGGCAAACCACGCCTGATCAGCGAGCAACTTGATCCCGCTGTCACTGGCCTGCGCATACACCGCGCGGATGTTTTTGCCGTCCTGTTTCAGAGCGGCCAACGCGGTGAAGGCCGATTCGGCGGAGGCGTACTGGCGTACTTTGTCTTCGCCGCGCACCCAGATTTCGGCGACGTGGCGAAAGTCGGTGATGGCTTTGCCGGTCACCGCATCCAGCGCTTTCAACGGCGTTTGCGCGTAGTTGGCGAGTTGCGCGGTGTAATCCAGGTTCGAGGCCTTGAAGGCGGCGCGGATGTACTGATCGTCGATGAAGGTGTTGAGGTCGAGGCCACGATCGGCCTTCTTCAGCAGTTTCAGGGTGTCGATCGCGGTGCCCACCGCCTGACGGTATTCCGGCTTCCAGCTCAGGTCGCGGGTCTGCACGCCAAGCGGGCCGTGGAACAGGTAGTTGACCTCGGCATCGACGCCGGTGACTTTGGCGATCAGCTCGCTGTACTTCTCAGGCTCAGCAGCCAGCAACTGATTGGCCTCGATGCTCGCCCGCAGGTAGGCGACGACGATTTCCGGGTACTGTTTCGCGTAGGCCTGATCCACCAGTGCACCGTGGAAAGTCGGCGCGTTGGCCTGGGCGCCGTCGTAAATCTTGCGGGCGAAACCACGGCTGGGGAACAGCTCGGCGAACGGCACGAAATCGGCGTGGGCGTCGATCTTGCCGGCCTGTAACGCGGAGCCGGCGACCTCCGGCGGCTGGGCGATGATGTTCACGTCTTTCAGTGGATCCCAGCCCTGCTCCGCCACCGCGCGTAGCAACATGCCGTGGGCGGTCGAGGCGAACGGCACCGAGATGGTCTTGCCCTTGAGCTCACTCAACGCCTGCACCCCGGACGCGCTCGGCACCACGATGCCGTTGCCACTGCCCTTGATGCTGCCCGACAGCACGCTGATGAACAGGCTGTGCTTGCCGGCCGTTTCGAACGCCACCCCGTTGAACGCGCCGGGGAAATCGGCCATGGCGCCGAAGTCGAGTTTGCCGGCGACCATCTCATTGGTCAGCGGCGCGCCGCTGGTGAAGTTCTTCCACTGCACGTCGTATTTCGCGTCTTTGTAGGCGCCGTCGTGCGGCAGGTATTTGTCGAGCAGACCGAGTTCACGAATCAACAGGCCGCCGGCGGCGCAATTGATGGTGGTATCCTGGGTGCCGATGGCGATGCGGATGGTTTCGGCCGAGGCCGACAGGGTGAATGAAGCCAGTACCAGACCGGCGATTGCTGCACGCAACATGGTGTGTTTCCCCTCGAATCATTTATTGGATGTTCGTCTCCGCCGCGATCAGGGCGCGGTGGGAAACGAGGGGTTTTGGGTGAATCCAGCGTCCGGGTGTTTCCGGGTAGCTTCAGGGTGTCGTAGATCTTTGTAGGAGTGAGCCTGCTCGCGATAGCGGTGCATAAGATGGCGACGTGTTGTCTGACACACCGCTATCGCGAGCAGGCTCACTCCTACAGGGGAAAGCGTTTAACGCAGTAAATAAGGGATGTCGACCTTGACGGCACCAGTCGGGCAATCCTTCTCACACGGCATGCAGTACCAGCATTCATCAAACGCCATGTAGGCCTTTTGCGTGGTTGGGTTGATTGCCAGCAGGTCCATCGGGCAGACGTCGACGCACACGGTGCAGCCCTTTTCGGCGATGCATTTGTCCTCGTCCACAGTGACCGGGGCGTTGGAGCGGAAGAAGATTTCCTGGGCTTGATAGGCCATGGTTCAGACTCTCTCTGGTGATGCATCAAGCGGCGAAAGCGCCCACCCGCAAGCGGTCGTAAGCCTGCATTTCTTCGGCATCGAGCGGGATGATGTACGGCTCGACGGGGTTCTTGAAACTGGTCATCTGACCGTCTTCGCCCTTCTTCAAATGACAGTGGCAGAACCACTCGCTGTCATTGCGCTGCGGGTGATCGACGCGGTAGTGGTAAAGGCCCCAACGACTCTCGGCGCGGAACAGCGAGGCGCGCGCAGCCATTTCGGCGCAGTCGCGGATCACGCTGGTTTCCATCGCGCGCATCAGTTCGTGGGCGTTGTTGGCCTTCATCTGATCGAGGTCGCGCTCGATGTCGCTGAAGCGCTGCAAGCCGATCTGCATTTTTTTGGTCACTTTCGGCGGTTGCAGGTAGTCGTTGACGAAGCGCCGCAGCTTGTACTCGACCTGCGCCGGCGGCAGCCCGTGCTCTCGATCGAGCGGTGCGTAGACCCGCGCTTTCTCTGTTTCGATCTGCGCGGCATCCAGCGTCGAGAACTCGCGCCCGGCGACAAAATCCGCCGCGTTGTGCCCGGCAAACCAGCCGTAGGTGAACGCGCCGAGCATGTAGTTGTGCGGCACGGCGGCCATGTCACCCGCCGAGTACAAGCCTTTCACCGAGGTCTCGGCCCGCTCGTTGACCCACACCCCGGACGCCGAATGGCCACTGCAAAAGCCGATCTCGGAGATGTGCATCTCGACCATCTGCGTGCGGTAATCGGTGCCGCGATTGGCGTGGAACTGACCACGACTCGGGCGCTCGTTGCTGTGCAGGATTTCCTCGATGTTCTGGATGGTTTCCTCGGCCAGGTGATCGAGTTTGAGGAACACCGGGCCGTTGCCGCTTTCCAGCTCCTGGTGGAACTCCCACATCATCTGCCCGCTCCAGTAGTCGCACTCGATGAAGCGTTCGCCCTTGTTGTTGGCCGTGTAGCCGCCGAGCGGGCCGGTGACATAGGCGCAGGCCGGGCCGTTGTAGTCCTTGATCAACGGGTTGATCTGGAAGCATTCGAGGTTCGCCAGCTCGGCCCCGGCGTGATAGGCCATGGCGTAGCCGTCGCCGGCATTGGTCGGGTTTTCATAGGTGCCCATCAGGTAACCCGAGGACGGCAGACCGAGGCGACCGGCCGCGCCGCACGCAAGAATGACCGCTTTGGCCTTGATCACATGGAAATCGGCGCTGCGGCAATCGAAGCCCATCACCCCGTTGACCGCGCCCTCCTCGTCGGTGAGCAAACGGGTGCAGACCAGACGATTGGTGATACTTACCCGCGCGCGTTTCAACTGGCGATACAGGACTTTCTTGATGTCGTGCCCTTCCGGCATCGGCAGCACGTAGGCGCCCATGTGGTGGACTTTTTTCACCGCGTAATCGCCGGTCTCGTCCTTCTCGAACTTCACGCCCCAGCGATCCAGTTGCTCGATGGTCTCGAAGCTATGAGTGGCATAGGCGTACACCGCCGCCTGATTGACGATGCCGTCGTTGGCGATGGTGATTTCCTTGGTGTACTGCTCCGGCGTCGAGTGGCCGGGGATGATCGCGTTGTTCAGGCCGTCCATGCCCATGCTGATCGCGCCGCTGCGTTTGACGTTGGCCTTGTCCACCAGCAGCACGCGCAAATCACGGTTCTTCTCTTTGGCCTTGATCGCCGCCATCGGGCCGGCAGTGCCGCCGCCGATCACGACGATGTCGTATTCCTGTTCCAAGGTCTTGCGGGTCATGTCACGCCCCTTTTTGCCGGTCGATCCGCAGGCGGTACTGGAACGCATCGCCACGGTAGTAAAGGTGTTCGAAGTCCAGCGGCTGGCCGTTGGCGTCGTGGGTCAGACGTTCGATGCGCATGATCGGCGAGCCGGCCTCGACGTTCAGCGCCTGGGTCAAATCGCTGTCGGCCAGCACCGCGTCAATCGCCAGATCGGCGTGGCCGAGGGCGATGCCGCAGTCGTTTTCCAGAATCAGGAAGATGTCGCGAGTCACCAGATCGGCCTTCTCCAGCCGTTCGCCAATCGCTTTGGGCAGGTAGGTGATTTCCAGCGAGATCGGTTCGCGGTTGATCAGCCGAACGCGTTTGATCTGCGCCACGGTCTCGCCTTCGGCCACCTGCAAGCGCTCGGCGACACGTTTGTCGGCGGGGATGAATTTGAAACTGCGCAGGCGGTTGATCACCTCGTAACCGCGCCCGGTCATGGACTCGGCGAGGCCTTGCAGGCTGCTGACGTTCTGAAAGGTTTTCGGCTTGGCGACGAAGGTGCCCTTGCCGTGGATCTTGAAGATCAGCCCTTCTTTCTGCAGATCGCCCAGTGCCTGACGCACGGTGATGCGGCTGACTTTGAACAGCGTGCCGAGCTCACTTTCGGACGGCATCTGGCTGTCTTGCGGGTATTCGCCATCGAGAATGCGCGCACGCAGGACATCGCGCAGTTGGGTGTGCAGCGGGACGCTACTGAGGGACAGGACGTTATCGGTCATCAGGGATCACTTGTTATAACGAGTTATGACGTGATCTTAGAGACGTTATGACAAGCTTGAGAAATATTGTTTGGGCATAACCTTAGACACAGGTTGACCGGGACTTTTGTGGCGAGGGGATTTATCCCCGATGGGTTGCGAAGCAACCCTGAACCCGGCTTATGCAATCTACCTGACGGATCGAGGCGCATGGTTTTACGACTGCTGCGCAGCCGATCGGGGATAAATCCCCTCACCACAAGGGTTTGTTTACAGAGGAAAATTCAGGGACGTTTGAGGATCTGGTCCATCACCCAATCGGTCTTGAGGGCATGTTCGGCGACGGCCGGATGCTGCGAATCGCCACGAATATGCGCATTCATGCCCAGCACGTGATGCCACTGAATGTGCTCGTGATGGGGGATCTCCAGGCTGATCTGCTCATCGGCGAACAGCTGCACCGGATGCTCGTCAAACACGGAGAACGCGATCCGGCCCTGACTGCCGATAATCTCCACCCGGTCCTCGCGCCGATCCGCCACAAAGCTCCAGCAGCCCATGCCCAGCGCTCCGGAGGCGAAGCGCCAACTGGCGCTGACCGCGTCTTCCGCCGCATACAAACCGGCCTGACGCGCAGTGAAACCGGCGACTTCAGCGATGTCGCCGAGCAGGTACTGGAACAGGTCGAAACCATGGCTGGCCAGATCGGCAAAGTAGCCGCCACCGGCCACGCTCGGGTCGGTTCGCCAGTTGGCGCTGCCGTCCAGATCCGCCGCCGATGGGGCCTTGGTCAGCGTCCAGCTCAGGTGCCGCACCTCGCCGATGCGGCCCTGCGCCAGCCATTGCCGAACCTGGGCAAAGCGCGGCAACGAACGGCGGTAGTAGGAAACGAACAGGTGCAGACCGGCATCAGCAAACGCCTGCTGCATTTCGCGGCTTTGTCCGGCGTTGAGCGCCATCGGTTTCTCGACGCAGCAATGCTTGCCCGCGGCGGCGACTTTCAGGCTGTAGGCGTGGTGGCTGTCGGGTGGCGTGGCGATGTACACCGCGTCCACCTCGGGGTCGTTGATCAGTGCATCGACATCGGTGTAGACCCGGGCGATGCCGTGGCGCGCGGCGTAATCGCTCACCGCTTCGAGGCGGCGGCCCATCACCGCCACCAGCGCCGAGCCGGGCGCCTTGTAAAAGGCCGGCCCGCTCTTGCGTTCAGTGACGCTGCCGCAACCGATCATGCCCCAACGCACCACGTCCATGCTCAACTCCCTGTGTTTGAAACACTCAGCCGATGCGCAACGCGCGCAGATCGAGGTGGCCGTCCTTGATGGGCGGGCACCAGTAGTAGCCGCCGGTGATCGGCCGGCTGATGCGATACAGACCGTCAGTGATGCCGTCTTCCAGACCGCTCATACGCCGCAGTTGGGCCTCGAAGGCGTCCAGCGAAACACCGAAGGCGAGGAACATCAGGCCGGCGCGATCGCCTTCAATCCACGGCATCGAACGCCGTACGACGAACGCTTCGGGGGCGAAGCTTTCCTGGGCGGTGCGTTTGACGTGGGCGGAGACTGGCGCGTCATCGATCTCTTCGTTGTCGCTCAAGCGACGGCCCATGATGTTGTCCTTGTCTTCGGCAGACAATTTATGGAAACCCTTGAGGTCGTGCTGCCACTGCTGGATCGCGGCGAAGCTGCCACCGACCAGACCATCAGCGCCCTCGCCCAGCAACGCGGCGGCAATCGCGGCGTCATCGTGGGGGTTTTCGGTGCCGTCTTCGTAGCCGGTCAGATCATGGCCGTCCTTGTGGCGGAAGGCTTCCTGCATGTCTACCAGGCGCAGCGCCGGGGCCAGCGCGGCTTCGAAGGCGTGGCAGCGATTGAGCAATTCGCCACGATCGACACCGTGCAGCCAGACCCACAGCGCGTGCTGGGTCGACGGGTTTTCCACGCCGACGCCGCTCATGGCCGGAAAGCTGCGCAGACCGTCGATTTGCACGTTCAGGGCTTTGGTCAGGGATTCACCGAAACCGATCACCGCCGACTTGCCGTCCACCAGATTCATCAGGTTGTCGATCGCCTGCGGCAGTGCTTCAACCGACGCAAGAGCAAAAAACAGGTGACGTGCTTGCGCAGGAACAGGGGTGGCGAGAATGCCCGGCTGGTAGTAACTCATGTGAACTCCTTGGGAAAGTGCGCGGGAGTTTACCTGTGGCCGGAGGGTTTGTGGGGTTGAGACGCCAATATCGGAGTTCACAGAGTCCTGTGGTGAGGGGATTCATCCCCGATGGGCAGCGAAGCGGCCCCAACCCTGCAATCTCGGACTACTGAAATACCGAGCTTTCAGAATTCGCGACGGCTGCGCCGCCGATCGGGGATAAATCCCCTCGCCACAGTGTTCGTGTTCAGGCAGGAGATGTGTCATGCCGCCACGCACTCGGACTCATCCCGGTCCAGCGCTTGAACGCCCGGCGAAAGCTGCGCACGTCGCTGTAGCCGACTTCTTCGGTAATCCGCTCGATCGGCATGTCCGGATTGGCCAGCAGACTCATCGTGCGCGCCTGACGCACCTGTTCCAGCAGCGCTTCGAAGGTCAGTGCGTGCTCGGTGAGGCGCCGACGCAGGGTGCGGCTGCTCATGTTCAGGTCGCCGGCGATTTTTTCGATATGGCTGCCTCTGCTCAAGTCCCGGGCAATCGCCCGCTCCACTGCTTGAATCAGATCGAGTTTCTGATGTACCTGCGCCGCTTCCAGCTCCAGCAACGCAACCGCCTGACGCAGTGCCAGCGAATGATGATTGGGCAGGTTGACGTCCAGCCACCGGGCATCGATCAGCATGCGATTGTGCAGACAGCCGAAGCGTACGTCCGGCCCGAGCAGGCGGTGATATTCGCTCAGGTAATCCGGTGCAGCGTGCATAAACTCCACGGCGATCGCCTTGAAATCATGGCCCGCCAAGGCCCGGCCGTACACCAGCAGGCTGGCGAAAAACTCTTCGACCGCGAACACCTGCACATCGGCAAACGGTAAGCGACATTCGGCATCGAGGTGCACCTGATCGCCGACCACATCGACGCTGGACACCACGATTCCGCCGGAGGTGTGCTGATGGCGGATGCCGAGGGCAAAGGCATCGCGCAAGGTCTTGCACAGCGACAGCACATGCCCGAGCAGCCCCAGCGTACCCAACACATTCTGCGCGCCGACCCACAACCCCAGCCCCTGATTGGGCAGCACTTTGAGCGCCCGTTGAATCATCGCCACGGCCTGGCGGTAGGAAATCCGCTGCGCGGGATCCTGCAGATCTTCGAGGGTGAAACCCAGGCCACGACACAGGCTTTCAGGGTCGATGCCTTTGTTGTGCACGACTTCAGCGAGGGTTTGCAGGAGAAACGGCGAGACCAGCGCCAATTCAAAAGTGGGGTCTTGGACTTTTACGTTCATGGGGGCTGACATTCCGGATCACGCTTGATTGTTATTTTTGTAACCGGTTATGTCGAAGGAAGTTAGCACAGGGTTGGCCGACTGTCCGCAGAAGTCCCCCTAACTGTCCGCCAATACCCTGCCCTGTCGGGCGCCAAGCGCTTATTTCTATGGTGCCGGACGTTCTGCGTACCGGCGCCACGTCCCACCACAATAATAATGAGGACAGCCATGAGCCCGAACCGCGCCACTTTCCCCTTACGCCTGGCACTGACTTTGCTCGGTTGCACCGCGTCCCTGCCGGCCCTGGCCACCGAAGCCGGCGTCGACAACATCGGCCCCGGCACCGACGGGTTCTTCATGCTGCCGCTGGAAGTCGACAGCCTTCCGCAGAACATGGTCGCGTTCAACCTCTACTACAACCATTACAAGTCGACGAAGCTCAACATCAGTTCGTTGGGCGGCAAGGTGCCGAATGTCGAAATCGAATCCACGGCGGTGATCCCGCGTATTGACTACCTGAGCCCGGTGCGCGTGTTCGGCGGACGCTTGGCCGGCTACATCGCCCAGCCCTGGCTCAAGCAGGAAGTCTCGGTATTCGGTCTCAGCGATACCCGCGAAGGAATGGGCGACACCACGATTGCGCCGATCATCCTGTGGGACATGGGCAAGAACCTGACCCTGGGTGCTGCCGTGGAGATCACCGTACCCACCGGCGAATACAGCGTCGATCGGCTGGCCAACACCAGCAACAATTTCTACACCTACAAGCCGCTGTTTTCCTTCACCTGGCTGCCGACCGACAAGACCGAAGTGTCGATGAAGACCACCTACAGCTTCAATGAGAAAAACAAGGACACCGACTACAAGTCCGGGCAGATCTTCCACTTCGATTACTCGGCCAGCTACAAGATCACCGACGATGTGATGCTCGGCCTTAACGGCTATTACCTCAAGCAGACCACCGACGACAAACAGTACGGCCACACCGTGCAATTCGCCGGGCAGGATGTGGATGACGGCGTGCGCGGCCAGGTATTCGCGATCGGCCCGGCGTTGCATTTCACCTTTCTCAAATACGCCAGCGCGGAGATTCGCTGGGCCAAGGAGTTTGACGTGGAGAACCGGCCGGAGGGGGAAATGTTGTGGGCGAAGGTGAGTATTCCGTATGCGTTCTGAGTGCATTTGTAGGAAGGTGCGCGCGGATTTGTAGGCTGGAAACCTGAAAAACAGAGTGGAGGAATAGGCCTACAACAGCGGTCGAGATTGCCGGACAACGGAGGGAAACGTCCGGCAGACTCCAAAGGGGCGCTTGCAGATACTGGGCTTCGTCATCCCATGGTTCTTCGAGAGCTCATGGGGTACATCGTCTGCCAGTGACGACAATGGGCCATTCCCCCCTTAAACTGCTGAGATTGATCACGGAGATCACTATGAGCTTATTACTTTCCCCGTTTTACTCTGACTTCGAATCCGAAGAAGAGGCAGAGAGCTACGATCGCTGGTTTCGTGCCAAGGTACAGGAGGCACTCGATGACCCCAGCCCTGGCATTCCCCATGATGAAGCTATGGCAATGCTTGACCAGATGCTGGAAGAGATGCGCAGGAAGCGCCGCGCTGCTGCTTGAATGGAGCGCTCAAGCTCTGAACGATCTGGCTGACATTATCGATTACGTTGAACAATACAACTCCAACGCTTCCGTGGCTCTACAGCACAAGGTTGGTGCAGCAACGCAAAGGCTTTCATCAATCCCCTATGGTTACCGGGCCGGTCGAGTGCCAGGCACTCGGGAAATGGTGGTCAATCCGAACTATCTGCTGGTCTATCGAGTGAACGGGCGCATCAAAATACTGACGTTAGTCCACACCCGACGACAATACCCACGAACCTCATCAACATAAAAAAAGGGCGACCAAAAGGCCGCCCGAAGCGTACTACACGAGAGTCTTTTACAACGTCAGCTGCCCGCGTTCCTCCTCAGTCAACTGCTGCTTCGCCTGTTCATCCAATGCCCCCGCACCCAGCACCTGCACCGGGCTGTTCGGGTTATACCCCGACGTAGGCGCACGACTGGCACCATCACGGCTCGGCGCCAGTTGTTCGTTGCCGAAGCTCAGCACCTGCACAGTGAACACCGACGCCTGGTTCTGCCGCGCTGCTGCTTGCTGCTGACGCGCCACGTCCTCAGCGGCCTGGGTGGCTGAAGAGGCAGCGGAGCTTGCCGAGGTGATCGCCCCGGTGTTCACCGCAGCCACCACCGGTACGCCACTGGTCTTGCCTTGCACGGCGATGTTGGCGGCGTTGACCACGGTCAGCGCGGCGATGTTGACGTTGCCCGAGACACGAATGCCAGCCTCGCCCGCATCAATGGTGCCCAGCGGCGCGATCAGGTCGATGTCACCCGGCGCCACTTCGGCAATCGGGTTAAGGGTGGCGATACCCGCACCGGTGCTCGGCACCGAAGGCGACAGGGTTACATTGCCCCAAGTGTCGTAAACCCGTTTCGGCGGGGTGTAGACCACAGTGGTTTTCGAGCCGCGACCGGCGTTGATGTCGCCCTCGGCCGACCAGCCGAGGATCGAGCCGCCGAAGGTGGTCATGATCCGGCTCTGCCCCAGCAGAATGCTGCCCTGCGAGTAGAGCTGAATGTTGCCCGCCCCCTGCGTAATGATCCCTGCCGTGGACGGTGGCGCCGCGCCTTCGATGCCGAACACCTGACCACCACCCGGCGTGAGCATCTGGATATCGCCGCCGAACAGCGTCTTGACCCCTGCTCCGCCATACAGCGTGATGTCGCCGTCGTAACGCAGCGGATTGCCCGCCACATCGGTGCTCGGGAACAGTGCGGCAATGGCGTTGCGACCGCGCAGATAACTGCCTTTGCGCGGACCGTCAGCGTCGTTGTATTCCAGGCCGCCGGCGCGCAGTTCGGCGAAGTACACCTGGCGCGCAAAGATCGCCTGCTCGGCACTTGGCAGCGCGGTATAGAACGCCTGTGCCTGCTCTGCGTTGCCGCTGAAGCCGTAACCTAGGGTCAGCCAGCTCTGCAACTCGTCGAGGTAGGTCTTGACCACTTTGCCCGGCTGGCCGTTGAGAGAGGCATTCGGATCAGCAAGGTTTTGCGGGTTCAGGTAACGGGCGATGAACCTTGTGTAATCCGGCCCCTGCGCGCCCACGCCCGCCTGCAATACCACGCTGGCACCAGGCCGCAGATCCCCGGCCACTATCGAGCCGAGACTGGTGATGCTGGCGCGGTTTTCCATCAGGATGTTGCGCCCGGCATTGATATCCAGCGTTCCAGGTCCGGCGATATCGAAGCTGCTGTAGAGAATGTCGCGGCCCGCCGAGACGCGCGATACATCTCGCAGGTCATTGTGGACGAACAGGTTGCCGGTGGAAAAAATGTCCTCCTTGCCGCTACTCATTTCCACTGTCGGCACGGCCGCAGGCTGCCCCAGGGCAGTGCCAGAGGCAACGATGTCGCGTCCGGCGATCATCCACACAGGCCCCGCCGCTTCGTACCAGGTGCGTCTGGAAGTGGAAAAGCTCAACGTTTCGCCACTGCGAATGCCCACCAGGTCCCCCGTCAGCGCATAGAATCGCGCCGGCCCCTGTACGTCGTTCGATCCCGAGTAGCTGTTGGGACCATAGGCAAACAGCGGATATCGCACGTTGCCCTCTGCCGCCACGCCATCGTCGCTGTAGTTGGTGCGCAGCGGTTTTCCGGCGTTGCTGTTGGTGTAAGCATTGAATGCCGGGTTGAACGGGGTAGCCACGGCCATCGGGCTGGCCCCCGACTGGTTGATCGCATAGCCACCGGCGTAGATAGAGTCACCTGCCAGCAGTTCAAGCTGCCCCGACTTCGACGGCGCCAGAAGCAGTGAGTAACCTTGCAGCGGGTAGTTGTTTACGCCAATGAATGTCGCGGATGGCCCTGCATAAACGGACCCTTGGCCCGCCACCGCGCGCAGAATCGATGGGTAGACAAATCGGCCGTCGGTAGGTGAGGTATTGCGGCCCGTGATCAGGCCGTTGGATGTACTGAATTCTGCTATCTGTGTGCCCGGCGTCAGGTTCCCGCCAGCCGAGAACAGATCGATTGCCGTGTGGTCAGTCCACAATGAAAAGCCACTGAGGATACCGCCCTGCTCAACGCTTGCGTCGGCCGCCATGATCGGGCTGGCATTCATCAGACTCACTCGCCCAGGATCCGCGGCACCGCCCAACACCAGATCACCGCGGCTGCTCAGGCTCATGCCCGAGTCACCCGGAATCAGCACCACGCCTCCGGAAGCACTACCGGTGGTCGAGGTAAACGGATCAAGTGCGCGGGTTTCCCGAAGATCATTGAACACGGCGCCGGCGCCGTACTGCAGGTTGATGCCGCCGAGTGCTCCACCCGTCATGTGTGCCGCGCCGCGCAGGTTGATCAGCGCGCCCTGCAGATCATGATTCGGTTGGCCGAAGCCGGTTTCTCCGGCTCGCGCTTGCAGCGAAGGGTTGAGCGTGCCGCCGATACGAATGTCCATGTCACCACCACCGGTCATCTGCACACTGCCATCGCTGGCGACTCGACCGGTGCTGCCTACCGCGACGATCAGCCCCTGACCACGCGGGTAGTTAACGGCATCGCCTACCGGTTTGAGCATGCCGGCATCACCACCAGCCCGCAGGCTGATATTGCCACCGCCCAAGGTACCGAAACCGGTGAAACCCACCAGGTAGGGTTCAGTGTTGATCACCCGATCTGAGTTCATTTGGGTGGAATAACTGCCGAAGTTGATCCACCAGGCCGTGGGCACATCCGGGTTTCCCGTGCCTTGACGCCACAGCCAGTTGCCCACTGCCACACTGGCCATCTGCTCGCGGAACCCGCTCGCTGTCGATTGGGCTTTCGTCCCGACCGAATCACCGGAAACCGAGCCACCGGCATTGATTGTCAGGTTGCCCCCCATCTGCGGATACCAGGCCTGATAGAGGCTGTCGCTGCCGCCGTCGACCCATTTTTCATAAGCGGCACCGGCCGTACCCAACACCGAATCGTTATCCGAAAGATGCCCGCGCGGCTGGTTATAGAGCGGGTCGATATTCGCTGATTGGGTGCCGGCGGTGTACACGCCGAACGGTGAATCCATGCTCAGATTGCCGGCGGCGATCAGGTCGAGATCACCCGTGCCGGTGCGCAGAACACTGAACATCTGCATATGAGCCTTGGCCGTTTTCCCGGGATTGTTGCCGATGCACAGTTCCGGCTGCAGATCACAAATGAATTGGGCCTCCTCGGGAACCGGTTCGTAGTCCGGCCCCATTCCACTGCCTGGCGCCCAGACCCAACGGGCCATGGGTACGCACAAGTCGGCAATCTGCTGGCAGTACTCGAGCATGTCATCAGGGACCGGCTCGTAGGGCGTAAAGAAGGGATTATCCGGAGCCCAGACCAGCTTGCCCGCCGCCGTGGTGATGTTGACGCCGTAATGACTGTCCGCCAGCCGCAGATTGCCTTCCGGGGTCAGCGGTTTGACCGCACGACTATCGGCCGCAGCCAGATCTGCACCGGCGACCACGCGCATCGACCACGACGCACTGCCCGACGGCAGCATGCTGGCCAGCGCCCAGTTCTTGCCCTGTTGTGTGCCGTTGAACGGGCGCAACTCGATCAGCGAAGTGCCTTCGGCGAGCTTCACATCGGTCATCGACGGAATCAGCGAACCGCGCAACAAGGCCAGCTCGCCCTTTAATTTCACCCCGGAGGAGGTCGTCAGATCTGCATCGTAAACGCTGGGTAACGGCACACCCTTGGGCCAGTTCATCGCGTGCAGGGCGGTGGCCTTGTTCAAGCGAATGCCGGCCCCCAGGCGTGTGTCGGCAGGCAACGTCACGCTGTCGCTGAGCAGCGTACCGGCGGCGTACAGCAGATGACCGTTGCTGTCGTGGATCGCCCCCGCCAGCACGGTGCCGGCGCTGAAGGTATACGCCTCGTTCAGCACAGCTTGAGTCGGCAGCAACGTGCCACTGGCCAGAACCGCTGGTTGAATCATCACGTCGTAATTGAGTGTCGCCCCCAGCGGAAACTGCGTGCCCTCGGCCAGCGTCACTCCACTGCCCGGCACGATCAGATCGCCGCCGAACGGCTGCACACCGGCAATCAGTTTCCACCCGGCGTCATCCTGGGTTTCCGGTGGCGGCGCGAAGCCGTCGTTGATGCTGCCGTAAATATCGAGGTTGCCACCGGCGCGGATTATCAGGCTACCGGCCTCACCGGAACCGTACACCGACGGATTCAATTGCGTGTGCGGATTGAGGCTGGCATAGCGATAACCTGAAAGGTCCAGATCACCCTCCACCACCAGATCACCGTCAGCCGTCTTGCTGGCGATCTCCACACCAGGTCGCAAGTGGAACGCATCGGCATACGTGGCGTTATTCAACCCGGCGAGTTTGCGTTGCAGCAGATCATTGTTGCCCAGTGCGGCGTTGATAAAGTCAGTGCTGTCGCCGTGAATGCGTTCGAGCATGGCTTGATCGATGATTTGATACGGCCGGCCACTGACTGCCTGATCGACACCCTCGCGGGCATCGGTATAGCGGCGCAAACCGTTGAGGCCGATGGAGCGTGCACCCTGAATGGTCAACGCACCGCTGGCGTCGATGGCGATGTCATTGCTGCCCAGACGCGGCGCGTTCAGCTCCAGCGTGCCGTGCAGCATTCCATCGTGTTGTCCGGCAAGGAAACCGGGCACGGCATCGGTGCCGTGGCGCAGATCGATGCGCGCGCCGCTGCCCAGCGTGAGCAAGCCATCACCGGAACTGAGTTCGACCGTGGCGCGGTTCGGCGCATCGATGATCTTGCCGTAGCTGTCGACCCGCAGCACGCGACCATGGGCATCGAGCACGCTGCTGCCAGTCAGCGTCAGGCCATTTTTCGCCGACAGACGAATGCTGCCGACTCGTTCGCCGCTGGCATCGATCAGACCGGTCGCCGTCAGGCTGCCATTGTCCACCGACACATTGATCTCACCAGCCTTGAGACCGTCGCCGATCACCAGATTGCCTTGCTTGAGTTGCAGGCTGCGGCTGCCGTACACCTGCCCGGCGTTCAGACGCTGATTGAGCGCGGCGAATTGCTCGGTGGCGTCACCTCCCAGGCGCTGCGCGCGAATGTCCACGCCACCGGCTTTGTACGGCACCAACGTGCCCCCGGCGTCGTAGTAACCGCTGCTGCCGCCGACAATCTCGCCTTGCAGATCGACCATCCCGGCCGCATCGGCCAGAGCGACGACGCTGAGGTTACCGGCCTGATTGTTCTTCGCCGACAGGTCGATCCGCGAGCCCGCAGCCTGACGGATATTGCCGTTGGCGCTGTACAGCGAGACATCGCCGCCCCAGCTGTATTTGCTGACATCGTTGAACGGCAAGGTACGTCCGGCCAAGTCCAGCACCGCACCATTGCCCAGCGTCAAATCGCCCTCGGACTTGACGGTCAGCTTGCCGCTGGCCAAGGCGATACGGCTGTCGAGCACGACATCGCGGGCTTCAAGATTCAACTCCGCACCCAAAGCATTCGCCACCCCGGCAGCCCCGGCGCCGCTGAGCGTCAGGCTGTTGCCGGCCTTGAGCAGGCTGACCGATGCCGCCTCACCGGTGAGCAACGGCGTGCGCAGGTTCAGATTGCCGCCGCTGTAGCGGTAACCCGTGAGCGGATCGTAGGCGCCCTGCTCCTGATACACCGCCAGGCTGCCCTTGTGATTGGCGGTGATGCGCTCGCTGGCGCTCAGGTTGACGTTGGCAAAACCCAGCGCCAGACGATTGTTCTGATCCAGTCCGCTGGCCTGAGGCATCGGGCCGTAACCCAGTTCGATCCGCTGGGCCTGAATATCCAGCGTGCCACTGCCGGTGCCCGCGCCGCCCGTGATGACTGCGCCCGGGCTCTGGGTAGCGCCGTTCCAGATCAGGTTGGCAGTACGAATGCTCGCCACATCGTTGGCATCGCCCAGACCGTAGATCGCCGGGGTGACCAGCACCAGGTTCTGCAGTTTGCTCTGACCGGTCTGTGGATCGATCGTGTCGAGGCTGACGCTGCCGTAGAAATTGAAGGCGTCGCGAGTGGTCAGGCTCAGGGTTTCCAGGGCCGGCGCGGCAAACTGCGTATCACCGCGCAGCAAGCGGTCGAGTACGTTCTGGTTGAGCGTGAGGCCGGCGGGTACGCGGCTGCCCGCCCCTGCAAGTGCTTGGGCGCTGCCGGCATTGACCGAGCCGACCGACAGTGCGAGATGACGGGTGCCGAAACGCACCGCCTCACCGAGTTCAAACTGGTTATCCGTGGCGGCAGTGATGCTTCCGTTCGAATACAGCAGGGCCGGATTGTTGCACGCACTCGCTGCGCAAGTGCCGATCCGGATGCTGCCCGCGCCGCTGATGCCGCTGGCCGCTTCCGGCGCCAGCACATTGGTCCAGCCGTTGGAAACGACCAACAGGCTGGAACCTTTCGGCTCATAAACGTAACCGGCCAGCGAGTCGTAGGCCACGTTGCCACGCCCCAGCGTATTGATCCCGCCTCCCGCCTCGACCGTGATGCCGCCAAGCGTTGACGTGGTACGCAGCAAAACCTGCGGCGCAGACAGAATCGCCCCTTCACGCAAGACAATACTTTCACTCGCGCCCAGGAAGCCGATGATGTTAGCGGTCGTGTTGTACAAGACATTCGGCATCGCACCGATGGTCAGCCGCCCCGCGTTGAGGCTGTTGAGCGTGTCGACGTACAGCGACACACCGTTGAAACCCGGTGTCGATGCACGGCCCGCACCCAGTATCTCGAAGCTGCTCCCGGCGTTGCCGCCACGTACCACCGCTGTGCCGGCCATGCCGCCCTCGGCAGCCTCGAACAGCGTGCGCCCGTTGAACTGCAAAGCGATGTCTTGCTTGCCGCCGGAGGCCAGGCGCAGATCCAGTGTCTTGCCGTCCATGGGTGCCAGCGCACGCGGCACACCGCGCCGGGCGGCGTCGCTCTGGATGAATCGAGAGAAACCGGTTTCGTTGTACTGCGAGTAACGACGCAACACATCGGCTGACGTGAGAATCAACTGACTGGCCAGGCTGTCACGCAGGCCGGTATTGGCAATCGACATCTGCCCGCTGCTGGTCCATGAACCATTGCGCAGTGGCAACGCCCCCGTTGTCACGCCGGGTGCTGCCTGACCGTTTACCTCAACCCGGAACGCACCAGGCATCAGGGCAAACGTTGACGGCAACAGTGTGTAAGTACCCGCCGCCAACCCCGGCACACCGGCGCCAATAGTGATCTGCTGGCCAATGCGCGGATCGCCCGCACCCGCTTCGGCCAGCATCGGCGCGTAGCTGCTCTGGTTGCCGGGCACGATGGCATACACCGGGTTGCTCGCCAGCCCCGGCAGGCTGAAGGTGCCGTCAGTCGCAGTGCGCACCAGCGGGTTGAAACGTGCATCGGTGGAACCCCCGCGACCGGAGACGAAACCGGCGCCACGCAGATCGCCACCGCCGGACAGGTCGATGACCGCACCGCTTTGCACATCGGCGAACTGCGTGCCGATCGACACGCCCGATGTTTCGCCGGAGATGCCGCTGAGCACCACGGATTTGCCGTTATAGCGATAGTCGATACCGTCCGTGGTGCCGCCGTACGGCATGACCAGGCCAGCGCCGCTGACCGAGGTCAAGCTGCCCGGCAAGAGGCGAACCTCGTGAGTGGTGCCGAGCAAATCGTCACCCAATACGATCTTGCCCAGCGGTGCACGCAAGACACCGCCCTGTTCGATGTACGCGGCGGAAAAAATCAGCTTTCCGAATGCCGAGTACGGCACCGCAGTCGGTGCCGCGCCGTGGCCGCTGATCCGCAAGGTGTGTTCGGAAACCGGGACGGCGCCCTGATAACCGGCACGCACCTCAGCCTGAATGCCGGTGGCGGGATAGATCTGCGCCGCACCGAGGTTCAAGTCGCCCGGCGTCCACAGCCTGGTTTTCTCCGCACCATCATTCGGCGCGAGGAAGCGCAGGTCGCCGCTGCTGTCGAGGCTCACCAGACCGAAAGCCCGACGGCTGTATTCAACGGCCGGCGCCTGCCGTTGCAGGATCGAACCCTGAGTCCCGAAGGACAGGCCATTGCTCACATCCAACAGGTTCGCGGAGGCATTGAACGTTGCATCGGACGATCGGGCCGTCGGGCCAGGGAGCAACCGTGGGCGCATCATGTTGAAGCCGGCGAAGTAGGTGCCCACACCCGACAGGCGCAGGTACGGAGCACTCAAGTCGATCCGTGCCGTGCCTTTGGAATTCTCGGCGAGAGACAGCGCTGCGGCGAAGAGACTGAGGCTTTGATTCATGCGCAGATTGACGTCACCGTCAAACGACAACAGACCGTTGCTCAGCAGGCTGAGATTGTCGAAACCGCCCGTCATCAAGCCATCGGCACTCAGACGGGCTTGACCGTAACGCAAGCCATCGGCGCCTTCGCCGGGTTGCAGGTTCGCGGGCAGCAGCTCGTTTTCTGCCGCTTGACCAATGATCATTTCCCTCGGCGAGCGCACCGCGTTGCTCGCCGAATCGGAATACAACGGCGTCTCCAGCGCCAGTTCCAGACGACCACCGGCCGCCCCGACGCCACCCGCCGCCGCACGCAAGTTGCCTTCAACGAAAAGACCGTTATAAGAACTCAAACTGATGCGCCCGCCGTCCGTTGCGATACGCGTCGGGCCTTGACCGGCGATATCCAGAACGGCCTCGGTGCCCGAGGCATCCAGCCGCGCGCCCGGACGTACAATCACGTAGGCATCGGCAGCCGTGGCGGTTGCCAGTTTCGAATCGATCTCGCCGCCGATGATGAGGCTGCCGCCCTTGCCGACCTGCCCGTAAGTGCGGCCCAGGGTGTCGGTCGCCGTATTGGCACGCCCGGCGACATCCAGCACGGCCTGCTCGCCGATCCAGATCGAGCGGTCATGTGCGTTCGGATCCGCCGCTTGAATCGAGGTGGCCGGCTGGATCGAGCCGAATTGTTGCTGACGAATATCGATCGTGCCGCCCCACGCATTCAGTTCACCATCGACGGTGATCTGCCCGGCACCACGCAGCTTGATGCTCTGCCCCGGGTCGACGCTGATGCGCGAGCCACGGCCCAGGGTCAGCGAGCTGTTGGCTGCGTCTATCAGCCCGACCAGCGTCGCGCCACCTTGCAAGGTCAGGCTGGCGCCGGCGCGTTGGGTCAGCACGCCCTTGGTCGGGTTTTCCTGGAACAGCGTCGGTGACCACAGTTCCAGCGCCGTTCGCGGATCGGCGCCACTGACCTGGTTGGGTGCCGCATCACCGAAACGGTACACCGGCAGGGTCACATCAATCGCGGCGCCTTCGGCAACGTCGAGCCCGTTGAGACCGATCAGGTTGTAGGCGGAGAACCCCTTGCCGAACAGGTCAGTGGACAGTTGCAGGGTATTGTCTGCCAGGGCTTTATCCGTCTGGCCGACGAGAATCCTGTTGGCCTGCACCGTCAAGGTGCCGCCGCCCGTGACGCCGTAACCGCGCAGTTCGCCATTGAGGTTCAGATGCGATGTGCCCGGCGCGGAAATGGCACTGGACTCCAGCGTCAGATCACCGCCCTTGCCGCCCCGGGTCTTGCCATTGGCGAGTATGGCGCCACCGGAAGAAACGTCGAGCAGGCTGCCGGCAGCGACGTCGATATCACCGCTGCTGCGGATCGATATCAGGCCACCGTTCAGATACGCGAGGCTGGCGTTATCGTCCGGGTTGGTGCGCAGGTTGCTCCACAGCCCTCGGGTGTCGAGATGCACGCCCTCGACGATGCGGGTTTGCGTGGTTTTGTCGGCTTGGGCCGCCAGGCGAGTGTCGGTGTTTGCGCCACCATTGAACTGATTGAGTACGTTGCCCAGACGCAGACTGCCACCGCGAGCGGTCAGGTCGGCGCCGATCTGAACATCCGGGGAATACAGGGTGATGTCGCCACCGTTATCGACCGTCAGCGCACCGTCAACGGCGATCTGATCCTTGGCCGAAACCTTGAGTGCACCGAGGCGGAATCCGTTGAGCTGATCGTTATCGAGATACAGCTTGCCTTTGGGGGCATCGGACACCACGCCGGTCAAGTCCGGATCGTTGCCAGCGACCGGACGCGCGCCACCGATCTGCACCTGATCGAGCAATGGATCGAGGGTGTAGAGCAGGCCATTCGACGCCGCGACGAAGGTCGGGTCATAACTGCCGACGATCAATTGCGCCCGCCGGGCCAGCGCGGTCTGGCTCTGCTCATAGCCATCGAGCACCGGTTTCGGCGCCTGATTCTGCCGTTCGCCCTCATACACCTCGCCGATCATTTGCCCGTCGAGCACGGCGTTGGCCGTGGCGATCACCAGTTGTCCGGCATCGCGGCCCACGGTGTAACCCGACTCGAAACGCGAGCGCGGGGCAATCAGCGGGCTGTAGTAATAACTGGTCTGGCCCCAGCGTTGGCTGCTGTCTTCATAGCCTTTGTACAGGCCGCTGTAGAGCAGGTCCCCCGGCGCGCGCGACACTTCATACAACTTGCCGTCGGCGCCACGCAGCCAGCTCTGGCGGATCTCGCCGCTCTGCACATCCAGAGTGCCGCCGGACAGGTTGATCAACGAACCTTTTTCCGTGACCACGTCGTTGCCGGCAAAACTCACCGTGCCGCCCTGAGCCATCCATTCGCCGACGCTGTGGCCCTGAGTGCCGAGATAACCACCGACTTCCAACAGGCCACCGGCGGTGTACCAGCGATCCGTGGCGTAGCCGTTGGTGCCGGCCGGTACATACACCAGATCGCGCACATCGACCCAGATGTCATTGCTGTTGAGCGCGCCCTTTTCGCGGTTGACCGAGGCATCGCGCTGCTCGTTGCCTTGCACGTTGATCTTGATGCTGTTGTTTTTCATTGCCACTTTGACGCCGAGGGCACCGGATACATCGATCATCGCGCCGTCGCGCACCAGGCTGCGGCGTTGTGCATTGACCGCGACCTGGCCGCCGGTGGCCAGGGTGATCGAGCCGTTCTGGAACTCGACACTGCCGCCGCTCTGAATCTCGACGCGTGACTGATCGCCACGGATCCGGTTGTTGGCCGTGACGCCCGTCAGCGCGGCCTGATGCTGGCTGTCGAGGGCGGTCAGGTCACTGCTGTCGAGCATGATGGCCGTGGCACTGCCCTGTCCCAGCGTCACGCTGTCGTTAGCATCGGTGCTCGGGTTGGAGAGGTGAATCGTGCCCCGCGTCGCCACTGACGTGCTGGCGAGCAATACGCCGTTTTGCACTACTTCGTGACCAGTCAGAGTGATGTCGCCGGTGGCAGACTGGATCAGTCCGTTGTTAGTGACTTTGCCCGCAACGGCACCGGCCTTGAAGCCCGGAATGACTTCGCTGCCGAATGTGGTGGACAGCGCATTGCCTTCGGTGCCCGAGCCTTTGCGGATGTAGAAACGGTCGCCGGCGGCCAATACGGTCTGGCCCTTGGCGGAGTTGATGCTGCCGTCGTTCTGCACTTCGCTGCCGAGCAGCAACGCATATCCCCCGGCAGCGGTAGACGATGCCGGCTTGTGGGTGTCGATGGAGGCACCGCGTTCCACCAACACCTTGCCGGCGGCATCGGTGAACGTCGGCTGAGTGCCGGTGCTGTCGAAATACAGACCCCGATCGCGAAACTGGATATCGGTGATGTTGGCGGCAGCGGCCACCAGGTTGCGCACGTTGACCTGACTGCTGCCGCTGAACACGATCCCATTACGGTTGATCAGCATCACCGTGCCGTTGCCCTTGATCTGACCTTGAATCTGGCTGGCCCGGGCATTCGGGTCGTTGACGCGGTTTAGCACCGCCCAGTTCGACTGCTGGGCGAAATCGACCGTGGTATTGCGACCGACGTTGAAGGTTTCCCAGTTGAGAATAGCCTTGTCGGCGGTCTGCTCGATTGTCACTGTGGTTTTGCCATCGACCTGGGTCTGCTGCGGGCCCTTCGCGTTCTGCCAACCCTGGGTCAGGCTGTTATCGACTTTCAAGCCACCCTCGCCCAGGCCGTCCGGCACGAACTGCACCGTGCCCAACGCAGCAGCGCGTCCGGCCGCCTGCGCCGCTTGTTGCGCAGCAATCGCGGCAACCGTGTTGTTCAAAGTCTGAATCGAGCGCTGCAACTGCGCATTGGCTTTTTGCTGCTGGGCCAATGGCGGTGTCATCCCCGGCAGCCCACCCACGCTCGGACGCGCCGCTGCGGCCTGCTGCGCCGCACCCTTGGCGGCAAACCAGCTAGAACTGAACGCCGTCTGCGCTTGCGCGCTACCCGCCACCAGACATAACGCCACCGCGTGCGCCAATGGCTTGAGCAGCCACAGCGCCGGCTCCACGGCATCACGCTGGAAGGACTGGACGTGGGTACGACGACGGGATGGGCGAGCGAGCATCACTACGAGATCCTTTTTTGATTGCCACATATGGCCGCAGGCGCGCAAAAACCTGCTGTTACGACATAGGCCGTTGGCGAGAGGCGCGACCGAACGGATGTCACACAAACTTCATGTTCGGCGTGTATTCGAGCCAAAAAAAATGACGGCAACCCGAAGGTTGCCGTCATCGGTGTTACGACCGCGCGAGCTTACAAAGGACGACCGATAGCGTTGCAGACGCTGGCGTTGTTGATGTCCAGGTTGTTGCCCGAAGTGTTGGTGATGAAGTTGGCGGTCACAGCGGTTTTCCAGGCATTAGGCACGGCGACGAACTTGTGGGCCTGGGTCGCAGTGTTGTTGCCCGGGTTGCTGTAGTGCTGGGTCAGGAAGGCTTTGACGTCCGCGGCCACGGCTGCATCCTTGTAGCACTGACCGAAGATGAAGTTGGTGTAGGCAGCCAGTTTGTAACCCGAAGCCGGGTTAGCAACCACTGGCGACCACTTGGACGGATCGGCAGCATCGATAGCATTCGCCGGAGGATTGACCGACGACAGCGCCAGCGTCACGTTGAGCGCAGTCGGCTGAACACCGTTAATGCGAGCAACAACAGCGTTGCTGGTGGCATCGACGCCGTCCGGACCTACATAACCGATGGAACCGTCAACCGCGTTCACGGCAGTGGCAACTTCGGAAGTGTTGGCGACGCCGACCCAGTTCGAAGGCAGAGCGATGCCGCCGATACGAGCGCTGGTGAAGGTGGAGTTGGTCGCAAACTGAGTCGGGCAGACCGAGCTCAGGTGACGAGTCAGGATTTCCGAAGTGCCGCTGGAAACGTTGCGATAAACAACGCGGATCGTGGTCGCGTCGGAAGTACCCAGCAGAGCACCCCAGGTGGTTTTCTGGCCCGAGAACACTTCGCACAGCTGAGCGCTGGTCAGGTTCAGCGCGGTCTGGCCGGCTTTTTTGTATGGGATGGCAACCGAAGTGGCCACCGACGGCAGTTGAATCAACGGGCCGTACGAAGCGTTGTAAGTGTTCTTGTAGGTGCTGAGTTCCGAAGCGTTGAGGATCGAGTCGCTACCGGCGAAATGCACGGTGCCGGTGGTGCTGAAGCCGGCCGGGTTGTTGGTCAGGAAAGCGGTCTTGCCACCGCCGCTGCCAATGGCCGCGTAGCTGAAGTTGGCAGGCAGGATGCTGTCGGCCGAACCTTTGTACAGAGCGGCTGGCAGAGTGGCGCCACCACCGGTAACGGCCATGGCTTGAGCGGAAGCCAGAGCGGCGACGGTCAGGGAAGCGGCGATCAGAGTGCGCTTGAACATGAAGAATCTCCTTTTCAACGATGGTTGTGAACACAGGTTTTCAGGGGTCTTGCATGACACTGGGAAGACTCACCGCTGACCTTCGCAAGCGGGGTCCGTGGTTAAGTCGCACTGAGAAATTCGCAGTTTCCGGTGACAGATAAAGGAAAAAACCTCGGGAGCTGCGCGCTGATTTTCCGACGGTTTTCTCGGGTGTTTGCGGGGGATGGCGAGGGGTCTGGATCGTGGGTTTGGCTGAAACTGGCTGCAGCCGTTGCGGGGTGGTTGCAGATGACAGAAAGGAGAACCCGAGGATGGGGGGAATCAGGGTCGGGTGAGTATCAGGCTGAAGGGAAAATATTTGAATTTTTTGCTGTTTCGGCCGGCGTCATCGCGAGCAGGCTCACTCCTACAAATTGAAATGCATTACACCTGTAGGAGTGAGCCTGCTCGCGATGACGCCAGACCAGACACCCGAAAAATCAGCTACTGCACCAACTGGTTGATCTCAATGATCGGCAACAACACCGCCATCACAATCACCAGCACCACCCCGCCCATCACCACGATCATCAGCGGTTCGAGCAACGCGGTCATACCCATCGCCCGCCGTTCGATATCGCGGGACAGCGTTTGCGCCGCACGTTCGAGCATCGGCGGCAGTGCGCCGGTTTTCTCGCCGCTGGCGATCAGGTGAATCAGCACCGGCGGAAACACGTTCTCCACCCGCAACGCCGCCGCCAGATTCACCCCTTCGCGAACCTTGGCCGTGGCGTCGCTGACACTCAGGCTCAAGCGATCATTGGATAGCGTCTGCCGCGCCGCCTCCAGCGCACGCAACAACGGCACCCCGGCACCGCCGAGAATCGCCAGGGTCGAGGCGAATCGTGCGGTGTTCAGGCCCAAGACGAAACGCCCGATCAGCGGCAACTTCAGCACCCGATGATGCCAACTCAACCGCGCCGCCGGATTGCGCAGATACAAACGCCAGCTCCAGAACACCCCGGCCATGATCGCCGCACACAACCAGCCCCACGCCCGAATGAAATCACTGGCGGTGAGCATCGCCAACGTCAGCCCCGGCAGATCCTGCCGCGCTTGGGAAAAAGCACTGACCACCTGCGGCACCACGTAACTGAGCAGGAAAATCACAATGCCGATCGACACCAGCCCGACCACACCCGGATAGATGAAAGCGGTGAGGATCTTGCCGCGCAGGTTATTGCGTTCTTCGATGTAGTCGGCCAGCCGCTCCATCACCTGCGCCAGATCGCCGGACTCCTCGCCCGCAGCGATCAACGCGCGGTAGATCTCCGGAAAATCCCGTGGTCGCGCCGCCAGCGACTCGGCCAGACGCATGCCGCTGCGCACATCGGCGCGCACCGCACTGAGGGTGTGGGCGATGTGTTTTTTCTCGGCCTGCTCCACCGTTGCGCTGAGTGCCGCTTCCAACGGCAGGCTGGCACCGAGCAGGCTCGCCAGTTGCCGGGTGGCCCAAGCCAGATCGTTATCCGACATACGCGCACTGAACAAGCCACCGCCGCCATGCTGGGCGACGTTGCTTTCCTTGTGCACCGACAACGCGGTCAAACCACGGCTGCGCAACACGCCGAACGCCGCGCCCTGGCTGTCCGCCTCCAGGTGCCCGGACTCGATCTTGCCGGTAGCGTCGGCGGCTTCAAAACGATAGCGATTCATCAGGCGTCCCGGGTCACACGAAGGATTTCTTCAGGGGCGGTGGCGCCGCTGCGAATCCAGCGCTCGCCGTCCTCGCGCAGGCTGAACATCCCGGCCTTCGCCGCTGCCGCACGCAAGGCCTGCTCCCCTGCCCCTTGGTGAATCAGGGTGCGGATGTCGTCGTCGATGCAGAACAATTCGTGGATGCCGGTGCGGCCGCTGTAGCCGGTATGATTGCAGGCGGCGCAGCCCACCGGGCGCCAGGTGCCCGGCGCTGCCGAATCTTCCTGTTTGCACTCTTTGCAAAGGCGCCGCACCAGCCGCTGGGCCAGAACGCCGAGCATCGACGAAGCGAGCAGAAACGGCTCGACACCCATGTCGATCAAGCGGTTGACCGCCGACACCGCGTCGTTGGTGTGCAGCGTCGCCAGCACCAGGTGCCCGGTGAGCGACGCCTGCACGGCGATTTGGGCGGTTTCCAGATCGCGGATCTCGCCGATCATGATGATGTCCGGGTCCTGGCGCAGAATCGCCCGCAATGCCAGGGCGAAGGTCATGTCGATCTTGGCGTTGACCTGAATCTGGCTGATCCCCGGCAGGTCGTATTCCACCGGGTCTTCGACGGTGAGGATGTTGCTGGTGCTGGCATCGAGGCGTGCCAGCGCGGCGTAGAGGCTGGTGGTCTTGCCGCTGCCGGTGGGGCCGGTGACCAGCACGATACCGTGGGGCTGGCGGATCAGGTGATCGAGTCTGGCCAGCACCTGCGCGTCCATGCCGAGGGTTTCCAGGTGCAGACGCCCGGCCTGTTTGTCGAGCAAACGCATCACCACCCGCTCGCCATGCCCGGTGGGCACGGTCGACACGCGAATATCGATCGGCCGCCCGGCCACGCGCAGCGCGATACGACCGTCCTGCGGCAGGCGTTTTTCGGCGATGTCGAGTTGGGCCATGATCTTGATCCGCGACACCAGCGCACCGTGCAGCGCCTTGCGCGGCGAGACCACATCACGCAGGGTGCCGTCGACCCGGTAGCGCACCACCGAATGGGTTTCGAACGGTTCGATGTGAATGTCGCTGGCCTCATCGCGTGCAGCCTGGGTCAGCAAGGCGTTGATCATGCGGATTACCGGCGCACCGTCCTGGGTGTCGAGCAGGTCGGTGATTTCCGGCATGTCCTGCATCAGCCGATCGAGGTCGACTTCGTTTTCTGCTGCGCCAACCACAGCGGCGGCGCTGCCGGTGTCGGCGTAGGCCGTGGCGAGCAGGCCATCGAGCTCGTCGTCGCGCACGCGCCTGAGCGACGTCTCACCGAACTGCCGCCGCACCTCGCTGATCGACCAGCCGGGCGTCGACGGGCACACCGTCAGCACGCCGTCGCACAACAGAATGCGCTGGGCCTTGGCCCAGGCGTAGGGAAGTGAACTCATCTCAAAACCTCCCCAATCTCTCTGCCTGGAGGTGTTCCTGTGGTGAGGGGATTTCTTATGGAGAGCGGATTTCTTGTGGTGAGGGGATTTATCCCCGATGGGCTGCGCAGCAGCCCCGAAACCTGATATCCGAATACATCTGACTCACCGCGTGCATAGGTTTTGGGGCCGCTTCGCTGCCCATCGGGGATAAATCCCCTCACCACAGGTTTACTTCTCAGATTGAGGGTCGGATTCAAAAGCGCGTGCTCCCTTCGATCGGCACCGCTTTGATCGTCGCGCGAGGTCCCGAAGCCGGAACCGGACTCGGCACCCCCTGCGCCGCCGTTGGCAACTGCGGCGCCTGCATGTCCGGCATCGCCCAGCTGCGTTCCGGTTGCAGCCCGCCCTGGGCGCGGCGCATGAAGTCGTAGCGGTTGAGGGTGATGCTGCGCCCCGCTTCGCTGTCGCGGATGATGTACGGGCGCAGGAACACCATCAGATTGGTCTTGGTGATCGCCCGGCGTTCGTTGCGAAACAGCGCGCCGATCCCCGGCAACGTCCCCAGCCACGGTACCGCTTCATTGCTCTGGCTGTAGCCGTCCTGCAGCAGGCCACCGAGGACCATGATCTGGCCGTCGTCGAGCAGGATGCTGGTGTCGATCGCGCGCTTGTTGGTGACGATCCCCGCCGACGTCGCGCTGGCCGACGCGCGTTCGTCGATGCTGCTGACCTCCTGATAGATATCAAGCTTGACCGTGCCGCCCTCGGAAATCTGCGGCCGCACGTTGAGCTTCAAACCCACCTCTTCACGGGTCACGGTCTGGAACGGGTTGTTGCTGGTCCCGCCGCCACCAGTAACGTAGCTGCCGCTGACAAACGGAATGGTCTGGCCGACAAAAATGCTCGCCGCTTCGTTGTCCAGCGTCAGCAGGTTCGGCGTCGACAGCACGTTGGTGCCGCCCTTGCTCTTCAGCGCCCGGGCCAGCACTTTCAGGTCGAGAATCTTGCCGATGCCAGGGATATCGACCGTGCCGTTGACGTAACCGAGGTTCAAACCCTGGGGCAGCACATCGAGACTGGTCTTGCCGTTGAGGTTGATCCCCGAACCGCCAAGATTCGCCCCGCCGATCACGCCTTTGCCGCCGAGATTGCCGGTCTGCCACTGCACGCCGAATTCGCTGGCATCGTCCTCGCCAACTTCAACAATCAGGCTTTCGATCACCACTTGTGCGCGGCGCTGGTCGAGCAAATCGATGACCTCGCGCAGGTTGCGATACAACGGCTCCGGCGCAGAAATCAGCAAGGTGTTGGTGGTCGCATCAGCCTGAATCGTCACCCCGCCAGCGCTGAACGCAACGTTCTGCTCACTGGCCTGACTGCCGCCGCTGCCGGTCGAACTGCTGCCCTGGGCATAACTGCCGCCAGTACTGCCCGTGCTCGACGTGGTCGAAGTGTTGCCACTGGTTTGCGTGCCGCTCTGCGCGCTCGAACCGCCATTGTTGTTGCCGTTGCTGCCCATGGCACTGAGCACCGATCGCGCACTGTCGCTGGTGCCGCTGTCACTCTCGCCAGTCAGCAGTCCGCGCAAGGCTTGCGCCAGTTTCGCCGCTTGCGCGTTACGCAAATAAACCACGTGCAGGTTGCTCGGATTGCTCTGCGCGTTGTCGAGTTTGTAGATCAGATTGCGCGCCAGCTCGGTGCGCTCGGGGCTGCCGGCGCGGATGATGATGGTGTTGGAACGCGGGTCGCCGATCACCGCGATTTTCTGCGTCGGATCGTTACCCGGTGCGTCGAGCAAGTCAGCAACCATCGGCGCGATGTCGGCGGCGATGCCGTTCTGGATCTGCACCACGTCGGTGTCGATCGCACTCGGGGTGTCGATGGTCTGGATCAATTGGGCGACGCGCGTGAGGTTCTCGGCGTAATCGGTAACCACGATGGTGTTGTTGCCGGGGTAGGCATTGATCGGGTTGTTCGGCGAGACGATCGGGCGCAGCACCGGAATCAGATTTACCGCGTTCTCGTATTGCAGGCGAAAGGTACGGGTGAGCATGCCGTTGCCGGCCGGTTTGTCCGGGCTATAGATCGGCCCGCCGAGCAGTTTCGCATCGGCTTCCGGCACCACCTGGGCGACGCCGCCGACATCGACCACGCTGAAGCCCTGCATGCGCAACGCCGCCAGCAACATGTCGTAAGCCTGCCGCGCCGGCACCTGACCTTCCGAAACCAGCGTCAGGCTGCCCTTGACCCGAGGGTCGACCAGAAACTGCTGGCCAGTGGAACGCGACAACGCGCGCACCACCGCCTGAATATCGGCGTCGACAAAATTCAGCGTCACCGGCTGATCGCCCAGCGGATTGCTCGGCAGTGTGCTGCCGCGCGGGACGCCGCCACTGCGCGCGCGTTCGGTGATGTTGTGCATCTGCCGTGGTTGCGGCGCGGTTTGTGCCTGGGCACGTTGCCGGTCGAGCAGCGCATCACCGCTGCGCTGGGTGTTGGCCAGTGGCCGGCCGAGTTCGCTGTCCACCAGCAACGGCGGCTGGTTCGGCGGTGTGGTGGTGTTGCTGCACGCGCTCAACGCCATCAGCAGCATCGGCAACGCCATGCGCGCCGGTTTGGATCCTGACCCCTTCATGAAGCTTCCTTAGCGCCCAGCGCCTGATCCATGCGAACGGTGCCTGACAATGTGCCGGCAGTGACTTCGGTCGAAGCGTTGTCGGCGCGTTGCAGACGGGCCTCGACCACTTGCAGAGAAAGTTGTGCCGGGTTGCTCAACAGCCAGTCGAGCACTGCATCGGCCGGCGCCGCGTCGAACGTCAGCTGCCAGGCGCCAGTCTCCCCGGCCTGCAACTGGTAGTGCCCGGCCAGGCCGCTGGCCTGCAGCGTCTGTTCAAGAGACTGCGCCAGGCTCTGCCCGTCCGGGCGCACGCTGACCTCGCGCAACAGCACTTCCAGCGCTTCAGTCTGCGCGCGCAACTTCGGCGTTTCGCTTTGCCAGTAAGTGATTTTTTTCAGCGGCGGCTGGATCAGCGCGACCCACACCAACAGCGACAGCAGCACCACCGCCATGCCGCCGACCATGCGTTTTTCGCGCAGGGCAAGCGCTTGCCAACGCGCCTGAAGCTGCGCGCTGAAACCCTGCCAGCGGGCGCGGTACAACGCGAGCGATGCCTTATTCATCTTCTGCTCCGCTGTCGTCGGTGCTTTCATCGGGAGTGGTGACTTCGTCGCTCGGGCGCAGCAGCCAGCCTTCATCATCAGCCGTCGCACTGATCCCGACTTGGGCCAATGCGGCTTGCCAATCCTTGTCCTTGTCATTGGCGCCGCGCCGGGCATCGGCCAGCAGACTCAACTGCAAGGTGCCATCGACAAACGTCAGGCGCTCGACCGTGCCGGCCATGAACGGCATGCCACTGCCGGCCTGCAACACCAGCCGATTGAACGGTTGCGCCGGATCCTCCGCCGCGCCCTTCTGCCGCGCCGCCAATTGCTGACGCGCCTGCTGCAGCGGATTGAGGATCACCGGCAACTCGGGAAAGACCTGCTTCACCCGTTGCGCCATCTGCGCCTTGAGCTGCTGGCCCTGACTGGCTTCGCGGGCGGCATACAGGTTCAAGCCGATGACCCACACCGCCACCGCCAATCCGCACAGCCCCAGCGCCCGGCCCCAACCGCGATGCTCGCTGCGCTGCTGTTGCACCGCACCCTGCAGGCCCCAACCGGGCAACGGCCCGGTCCAGCGTTGCGCCTCGGCCATCGGCAATTGCGCATCCGGCGGTGGCGTCGAACCGATCCAGTGCAGCGGCGTGCCGCAGCTCAGCAGCCAATCGCCAATCTCCTCGTCGAACAGCGGCTGCACCCGCGCCACCTGCACGCTTTCGCGCAGCAACAAATGGCCGTCCTGCCGACAGGCCACCGTACCCGGCAGCACCGGCAAGCTGTACGCCGCCGGGTACAAGCCGCGCAGATTCAGCCCGGCCTGCTTCAGCAGTTGCCCCAGATGCTGCAAACGCTGACGCGGCGCCCAGGCGATCTGCACCTGCCCCGCTTCGTCCCGCGAACTGTGAGCGATGTGCATGTCATTGCAGTCACCGAGCATCAAGGCCTGCGCCGCGCATTGCACCGCCGCTGCGGTCTTGTTCGCCGGCAACGGTGGAAGGTCGATGCTCGCCAGCAGACTGTCCGCCGGGTGCAGAAAAGCGCTCAGTGTTGGCTGTTTCGCTGACTGCCCCAGTTGGATGAAGGTCAGACGCTGCTCCCGAATGACCTGCCCCTGCCGATCCAGCCACGCGCAATCCATCTCACTGTCGAGACTCAACTGCGCCAGTGGCGGCAAACTCACACGCAACTGACTCATACGCCCACCCGCGACCAGATCACCTGCGGCAGACGATCCTCGCTGCGGTGCAGCAACGCATCGAGACTGACCCGACGCTGATCACGCCGCGCCTCGCCACGCAGGCGAAACCAATCGCTGGTGATGCCGACCTTGACGCTGGTCAGCTCCAGATTGGGCATGCGCAAGCGGTTGACGAAATCGCCACGGTTGATGAACCAGCGCCCGGCGTCACGCTCATTGATCAGCGCCTGCGCCCGCTCCAGCGACAACCCCGGCACATACGCGGCCAGCACCGGCGCAGTGGCGGTATTGCCATTGAGCCAGGTGGTCGCGGGGATCACCGTCAGGTACGGCGCCAGTTTGCCGATGACCGCCTCATTCACGCCCTCGACGCTGCGCAAATCATCAACACTGCGCAGCATCGGCAACTTCGGATTCTGTGGCTTGCGCGAAGCATTCGGCGATGTGGCGCGGCCACTGTCAAAGGCGTTTTTGCTCGCGGTGTTTTCGGCAATCTGCGGGTTCAACAGATACGGATAAGAGCCGATCACCCGCTGACTGATGCGCTGACTCAACCCGGCGCTGATACCGATCAACTCGCACAGCCGCTGAAACGCCTGCACCTGCGCCTCATCGACACGCTCGTTGGCCACCAGATTGCGCAGGTTGAACTTGCCCTGCTCATCCTCCAGCCACCCCTCGAAGCCTTGCGCCTTCAAGCGCTGCGCCCACGGCTGATCGAGCCGGGTCAACGGATCACGCTGCCGCGCATCCCAGAGCAATTGCCGGCTGATCTCCAGCCCACCGTGCAACACCCAGCGCCCCTGCACCCGCTGCTGATCCGCCTCCAGCGCGCGGGTCGAAACGCTCTGCCGGGTCAACATCCCCGCCGCAATCACCGCGACCACCGCCGCGATCAACAGCGCACTGATGATCGCCATCCCCTGCTGGCTCGATTGGCTGTTCATCACCGGCCTTACAGCTGCCAGGAACCGATATCGGCATTCACGCCGTCGCCCTCAGGCTGACCGTCGGCACCGAGGGAAAAGATATCGATCTCGCCATTCGCGCCGGGGTTGAGGTACTGATAAGGACGACCCCACGGGTCATTCGGCAAACGCTCCAGGTACGAACGCCAGTTACTGTTCTTCGCATCCGCCGGCCGCTCCACCAGCACTTTCAAACCCTGAGTCATGCTCGGATAAGTGCCGTGATCGAGGCGATACAACTTCAGCGCCTGCATCAAACCACCAATATCCTGCTTCGCCGCCGTGGCCCGCGCCTGATCCGGCCGATCGAGTACCTTGGGCACCACCATCGCCGCCAGAATCCCGAGAATCACCACCACCACCATGATCTCGATCAGAGTAAAACCCTGCTGCCCGCGGGGCATCCGGCTCGGTCGTCCGGGCTGTTTGAACTGCGCGATATCCATCTCGACATTCCCTTGGCTTGATTCGATTCGACGCGCAGTGTTGCAAGAAGATATGTCAGGGATGTTGAAAATCCTCGGGAGTTTTCGTCGTCAAGCCGTCAAGGACGGGGGTTAGGGTCGAGGGCTGAGTTTGGGTTTTGGGCCTCATATGCCTATGCGCTCCCGAGAAAACGGATTCACCCTGATTGAAGTGCTGGTGGCGCTGGCGATCATTGCCGTGGCGATGTCGGCGGCTGTGCGCGTGGCAGGGTTGATGACCCAAAGCAGCGGAGTTCTGCGTGATCGCTCGATTGCAATGATCGCAGCGCAAACCCGCATGGCGGAGCTGCAACTGGAAGGTCGATTGCCGACCGGTGTGAAAGCCGTTGATTGTGATCAGGGACGATTGTCGTTGCGGTGTGAGCAAGTAATCGCAGCGGCTGAAAATGGCCGACTACTCAAAATCGCCATCCAAGTCTTCAACCGCAACCAGGACGCCCCGCCCCTGGCCCGCCTGGAAACCCTATTGAATCGCCCCCTGTAGGAGCTGCCGAAGGCTGCGATCTTTTGATCCTGTTTTTTAAACTCAAAAAGATCGCAGCCTCCGGCAACCCCTACACAAACATCTCAGGCAACAAAAACAACGCATGCCCCACACGATATCCGCAATCAGCCTGAAACCCTGTGGGAGCGAGCCTGCTCGCGAAGGCGCCAGAATGAACACCCGATCAATCACCAAGTGTCCCCGACACCTACATCACCCCGGCAACTGCAAATTATCCAAAGCCCGATTCACCGCCAACTCCCCGAGCATGATCAACTGCGCAATCCCCGCCAGCGCATGACGCTGCGACACCGGCAACAAGCTGGCGATGTTCTGCGCGAGGGTTTTGGCCGAAGCGAGTGTTTCACTGGCATCCACCAGCAATTCTTCAGTTTTGTTGTCCGCCGTCACGGCATACATCCCACGGTGTTTACGTGGCGGCGGCGTGGATCCGGGCGGACAAAGGTAATGGTCGAGCGCACGATCGGCGGCTTCGTGGAGTTTTTTTGAGTCGATGGATTCGTAGGGGGAAACCGAGGCGGTTTCGGGCGGGTTGGGTGTTGGTTTGATCATGGTGAAGCTCCTATAAGAATGGAGCCGCCCAGAACTGTCGCTAAACAGAAAGGTGGCGGCTGTACGCAGGTTAGCGAACCGGTTATAGGCACCCGGCAGACCCGAAGGTCTCCCGCATACAGCCACCATAGCGGAGCCGCAAACATTGAATCTGCGACAAAGCATGGAACGCTGATGCACCTATTTATAAGTCGAGTCGCTAAACCCGATCGCTGATTCATCAGCGACCGCACCACAATAGAACCCGTCCCCAAGGCGCACAAGCCGGCGGATTCTGGCGTAGCTGTAGGCAAAGGCGCAAGGATATGTAGCCTGAGAGAGTATCTGGAGATGTCTTTTTAAACGTTGGCGTTTATTGAGGCTTCGTTGCGACGCGCTTCCATAAATAACCCGCCCCCTTAGCTCCAGCTCTGCGCTGGGTCTAGGCTTTCAAATGCAGACAGTCGATTGATCTTTCAAATAGCTGCTATAACCTCACTATTAACACCCCAAAGCTTCTCATCTGGATTACCCTCTGCGCCCCTAAAAAACGAAACTGGAGTGTCTATGCCTTTAAGTTATGAACAATATCGGGAAGAAGTAATTTCTGACATTTTAAACGTTCTCGGCCAAGCCGCATGCCAACCGATATTATTCGTAGACTCAGGATTTTCCAAACGATATTCAAACGGTCCGAGCTGGGAAGAACTGCTAAAGGAACTGGCATCAATGTGCCCTAATATTAGTCTTGACTTAGCATATTACAAGCAAAAGAACAAAAGCCTAGTCGAAATTGGAAGTATATTTTCTGATTGCTTTAGAGAGTGGGCATGGACCGAAGGCAGAGATCAATTTCCAGCTGAATATTTTTCCGAAAATTTTCCATCCGATATATTCATCAAACATTCTATTGCCACCATTCTGCATGGAATGGGGCCAGATAAAAAAGGGTCGTACGGATCAGAAGATTTAGACGCAGAAATTGCGGCCCTGAAGGCAATGAGTCCACATGCGCTCATTACAACAAATTACGATCAATTATTGGAGTTGATTTTTCCAGATTTTGAACGAGTCGTAGGTCAACAAGTTCTGAGCAAGCCTTACTTATCAATCGGTGAAATATTTAAGATACATGGATGCATTTCCGACCCTCTATCTCTGGTGTTAACCGAAGAAGATTACAAAACATTTGAAGCTGACAAAAAGTACCTAAGCGCAAAACTCCTTACATACTTCGCAGAGCACCCTTTGCTTTTTGTCGGATACAGAGCCGAAGACCAAAATATAAAAAGCATACTTTATGACGTCACTAGGATGTTCAAGGCAACCCAAACCTTAACTCCAAATATTTATATATTGGAATGGGACAAGGATATTAGTGACAACTCATACCCACCACGCGAGCGTATCATTAACGTGGGAGGCGATGTTACGATCCGCATAAAAAGCATAGTCTCATCTTCATTTGACTGGGTATTTAAAGCCTTTGGAAACAATGGCGCACTCGAGCAAATTAACGTAAAGTTATTACGCGCACTAATGGCCCGAGCCTTTAACTTAGTTAGGAGAGATACATTATCAAAACATGTAGAAGTAAATTTTTCAATGCTTGAACACGCTGTGGAAAATGACGAGAATTTTGCAAAAATATTGGGCATTACATCGCTTGACGGACCGGCTAGCGTGAACGCTAACTATCCATATACTCTTCAAATGGTAGCGGAGAAATTGGGATTCACTAGTTGGAATGGTGCTCACAAGCTTATTGAACTGCTAGAGGAAACGACTGGCTTTGACATGAAAAACTCAGACAACCCCTACCATTTCAAATTAAAAACTGGTAAATCTGAGAGTAGTTTTACTAGAAAGTACTCTGAAGCAGCGGTTGCGCTATTAGGAAAAGTACAATCTGGCGAAAGCTTCAAATTGGCTGCAGGCTGCTCAGGATAATGTTACTAGCCAATTACAATGGACGCACCTACATTTTCAGAACATAAAGAGGCTGGTTACTTCTCAGATAATAAATCCATAAAATTCTTCTTCATCCCCCCTGATAGGCCCCAACTCACCTTAGCCCTTCTCCTAGCAGACGAAAGGAAATTGCCGATATGGTCAGTTACAACTGGAAATATCGGCATAAAAATCATACCTCATCAAGTCCTTAGGCTAAATATTTCCACGCCAAACTAATGACTTAATAATTATACATATTTGATTTCGGATTCATGACACCCTCAACACCCATATCAGACAACCCCTTTCTTAACGCCTGATAAATGAAGAAAAAGCTTGGTATCTGCAATTTTTTCTTCCCGCCATCTTTCTGCCTACGCAACGTTGAAGCGATATCTCTTTTTCGTATATTAAATGGAGATGAGTGCGCTCTGTTGTATCCGTGCCTTGCCAGTAGTTTCTTTCGAAGCTTAATAGATTTAAAAATCGCCAAAACCAACCACGTATCTAATTGACGGAGTTGCATCTCATCATTGAGTAGAGGATAGAAACTCATTGTACCTTTGAAAAATATTCGACTACTAGCTCCATTTATATAATTAGATATCATTTCATCAGTTAAATCCCCATATAAAAATCTACGTATCTCAGATACTGCTCGTAGAAGATCAACATCTTTATTGTTCGCCGGGATACTCAGAGACTTAAGCACCGAGGATTTTAGCGGCTGAATCAAATGCTTATATAATATATAGCTAATTTCTTTTTTTATTTTTAGGACAGACTTTTCTTTTATTGATATTTTCTCTTTCGAGAGTGTATACCCTAAGAAATCTACAGAATCCTTACACTGCGCAAACTCGCTCTTATGATCCTTAGGACAAAGTAAACTTATACCTTCGGATTTTTCTAAATTGATAGCTACGCCGGTTTCCGCGGAAAACCTGTAAATAATATCGTAAGCGATGTTAATTTTTTGATAGTCGTTTGCCCAAATAATTGTATCATCCGCATAACGAGCGAATCTCAACCCCGCAAGCTCAAGTTTCTTGTCGAGATTCCAGCAAACTAAATTCGCTAAAAACAACGAAATTGACGTACCTTGAGGTATCCCTTTACCGGAAGGCCCAAGAAATGCTTGAATTACTTTACGTTCACTTTCACTGATTGAAAATCCGTTCTGGTCAAACTGCTCAAAAAGATAATCATGCCGAATATTGTCGAAAAATTTAGAGAAATCGAACTCTGCAACAAATATCCTTGGGGCTTGCCCAAGTTCCAAAGAGATATCCTGAATTGCAAAGTGAGCATTACGATCATCTCTATACGCGTACGCAAAGGAGCTTAATCTATGTTTATTTTTTCTAAGAAGCTGATGATAAAATAGAGATGACACCGCAGCATCTGGAATTTGATAAATTGATACCGTGCGATACCCCCCTGATGGTTTACGAACCTTCATGGAGGCAGGAGAGTTTGGAATATATGTACCTAAAAGTATTTTTTTTGCTATGGAGTGAGCAATTTTTTTTCGATTTTTATTTACGTGAAAAGGGTTAAATTTTTTATCTTCGGACCAGTGAGGTGGCAACGTAACGACCTTTTTCCCTGGATCCAACAATCTCTTAGATTTACGCTCAAACTCCAAATTCACTGAATTGTGATACGCATGGTGGCGATCACTTAGTTTCTCTGCCTCAGCTTGGATAAATTTGAGCAGTTGTTTTTCTAATATCATAGATCCCTCTCATTCAATCAAAAAAAAAGCCCAACACGAATGCTGAGCTTTTTTCCCACGGATGCAACCACGCAAAAATAAATCGCTAAATCCAGCAGTTTCGAGGCTTTCTCTACTTCTACCGCACATCTCTCTGATAGCTAAATCCAGAGCTTTAGGGCACCCGTTCACCCCCTAGGGGCATGACGGGATCTTTGCATTAGTTCGGGCGAGGAGTCAATACGCCATCATGAAGAAGTCTCCGAATGAAACATTCCTGGCGCTCCGCTTCTGGTCGAAAACCCTGCTAATCAGGGCCGAGTTAACTTCGGCAAAACCACCCCCTCCCCCAACCTCTCCACCCCCAACCTTACCCTCTCCCCCCCCTGCTCAATCACCACCCCATCCCCCTCCACCGCCACCAACTTCACCCCAGGCCCCACCCTCTCCCCCTGCAAAAAACTCCTCGGCTGTCCATCGTTCAAACTCAAAATCGCCACCGCTCCGCGACTCCCCGCCATCACCCCGCTCACCTTGATATCCACCGGCGCCGTCTGGTTGGAAAACCACTGCAACGCCGGGCTATCACTGCGCGCCGCGAGCATTTGTGGGGGCGCTGGTGGGGTATGCGATTCGGCGGAGGTCAGGAGTAGCGACGACCAGGTCGCGACGCCGATCAGGGCGGCGAGCAGTGCGAGGGCCTGGACGGTTTGCGGGGGGGATATGCGGGTGGCGAGCATCATGGGCTGAATCTCCTTTTTGTCCCTGCTGACAGGCTACGCGGCAATTCTCACGGTTTTATTTCACACGTCTTACATGTTGGCCGTGCAGGATGCTTTTTTGGACGGGGCAGGACGCAACGGAGCGCGCAACCGATGAAGGTGGGCAAGCAACAGGGCTTTACGCTGATCGAGCTGATGGTGGTGCTGGTGATTATCGGGATTGCCAGTGCGGCGATCAGTCTGAGTATCAAGCCGGATCCACTGCAGTTGCTGCGCAAGGATGCCGAGCGGGTGGCGCAGTTGCTGCAGGTGGCGCAGGCGGAGGCGCGGGCGGATGGTCGGCCGATTGTTTGGGTGAGTGATGGCAAGGGCTTTCGGTTCAGTCGGCGCGGTGACGGTGGTCGGGGTTTTGAGCATTTCAAGGATGACCCGCAATTGCGGCCGCGCACCTGGCAGAGTCCGAAGCTGGAGGTGCGGGTGGAGCCGAAGCAGAAGGTTGTGCTTAACGCCGAGTGGATCAATCCGCCGCTGCAATTGACCCTGTCTGATGGGCTGAATCGGCTGAGTGTGCTGCGTGATGCCAGTGGAAGGATCAGTGTGCAATGAACGACCAACGGGGCTTTACCCTGATCGAGGTGATGGTTGCGATTCTGTTGATGGCGGTGGTCAGTTTGATTGCCTGGCGCGGGCTGGACAGTGAGACGCGGGCGGACAGTCATTTGCAGGCGAGCAGTGAGCAGAGCGACCGTTTGTTGCGGGCGTTGAATCAGTTGCAGCGTGATGTGGAGATGCGTGCGGGTGTGGAGTTGAGTGAGCCGAAGAAGGTTGGCGTGGATGATGAGCCGCCGAGTGCACCACCTGCGCTGACGGTGCGGAGCAGTGACAGCAAGGGGTTTCGGCTGGATATTATTCGCAGTGCGCCGGATCAGCCTGGGGCTTTGCAGCGGGTGCGGTGGTGGGTCAAGGGGGATACGTTGTATCGGGCGGTGGCTGAGGCGCGCAGTCGTTATCCGTTGCCGGCGCCGGGGGCTGGGGTGGCGGTGTTGGATGGGGTGAGTGATGTGCAGGTGCGGGTTTGGGAGGTGGATAAGGGTTGGCGGCAGTTGAGTGGCAATCGGCGGGAGGATCCGTTGGGGTTGGAGGTGCGGTTGACGCGGGAGACGGCGCAGGGGGTGGAGCGGTATCGGCAGGTGATGGGGCCGCTGCAGTAGCTAGCATCACTGCAAAAACCTGTGGGAGCGGGCTTGCTCGCGAATGCAGTGGGTCAGTTGATGATGATTTGGCTGAGTGGACGCCTTCGCGAGCAAGCCCGCTCCCACAGTTGGATTGGGTTTGGTCAGATGGAGGGGGGTGGCTGGTAGGCCGCCATCGCTGGCAAGCCAGCTCCCACATAGACTGAGTGCAGCTGGTAGATATTGGTCGGCTGTCGGGCCGTCATCGCGGGCGGGCTCACTCCTACAAGTGGATGGTATGCAGTCTGAGAGAGATGAGTTGGCTGGAAGGTCGGGCTCGCTCCCACAGTTGGATTGGGTTTGGTCAGTTGGAGGGTGGTTGGCTGTTAGGGCGTCATCGCTGGCAAGCCAGCTCCCACAGGGGTGGTGGGGTTGGTGGGATTGGGGTCAGCTGAGGACGACTACTCCGCCGGGTAGTTCGGTGCATTTGACGCCGTAGGCGTCGCGAATCAGCAGCGCAACGCCGGCGAGTTGGTCGAGGTTGAAGCGGGCCTGGACGCGGCGTTGGCCGAGTTCGCGGTTGAGCAGCAGCAACATGCCGGGGCGGTAGCGGTTGATCTCGTCGATCATCTGGCTGAGGGTCGCGCCGTTGAATACCAGTACCTGTTGGCGCCAGTTCATCACTGCTGCGGTGTCGACGCTTTGCACTGCGCCCACTTGCTGCGCGTCGTAGGTCAGTTGCTCACCCGGCTGCAAACGCAGGCTGCGGCCATCGACATTGACGTCCACCGAACCATCGAGGCACGTCACGCAGACCTGTTGATCGGTGTTGCGCAAATTGAACCGCGCTTGGCTCGCCCGTAACCACCCTCCCCCGGCCTGCATCGCCAATGGCAGCCGCGCGGTCTGCACTTCAACCTCACCGCTGACCAGCTCAAAACCTTGCACGCCATCATCGCCAGAACGCTGGTTGATGCGGGTCTGGGTGTTAAGTTCCAGGCGCACGCCGTCGGCCGGTTCAAAACGCTTCTGCTGGCCGACTTCGGTGATGTAATCGGCGCCGAGCCCTTCGAAGCCACCCGGAATCGTGCCGCGCACCAGCAGGAACGCCGCCGATGCAGCGATGGCACCACCGAGAAATGCCCGGCGACCGAAGCGCCGAGGCGATTGCAGCATTTCAGCGGCAGGCTGCAGGTTGTGCCACAACACCTTGGCCTGCTCGAAAGCCTGGGCATGTTCGGCGCTCTGCGCGCACCACTGGCGTAACGCGCGGGCGTCGGCCACGGTGGCGCGGCCGGAGGTCAGCAGGACCAACCAGTCGTGGGCTTCGCTGTGCAGATTGTCGGCCGCCGATGGCTTGGCAGGTGTCAGTCGAAAGATGTTCAAACGCGCAAATTCTCAACGAATTGATCGGGCACTATTCAGATGACGGTTTTCCGGCCCCGCGACCGAACCGCTGAAACACTTTTCTTTCCAGTTTCGCCGCGCAGAAGCCCAATGCAGCTTTGATTTCCTTCTCGACCATGCGCGTGGAAATGCCGAAGCGCTGGGAGATTTCCAGGTGCGGCGCCTCCTCCAGCCGCGCCGCGATGAAGATTCTGCGACGCCGTGCGGGCAGCTCGTAAAGGGCGCTGAGCAGCGACTGAATTTCCTTTTGCCCACCGACCACCCGCGCCGGGTCCAGCGCCTCGTCGCCGATTTGCAGCAGCTCTTCGACTTCCTCGCCGGTGAGCAGGCGCGCATCGGCCTGACGGCGGTCGGCGGCGATGTTCAGGGCCATGCGATAGAGATAGGCATTGGGCCGCAGCAGGTTCGGCGGCGTTTCCATGCGGTCGACCCGCAGGTAGGTTTCGTGCAGCACGTCGTTGGCCAGGTCTTCCGAGCCGAGACGGCGGCGCAAGCGCACCCGAAAGTCCTCGTAGGACGTCAGGAACAGCTGGACCATCGAACCTTGTCCGGTGTCTTTCATCCCCCGGAAACTCCTTCCCATTTGGTGCATTCCATGCGTTTCCCTGACGACTCCGGTAACAACAGCAACGTGACCGGCTGACGCAACGCGCTGGGCGTCGGCCGGTCGATCCTGAGATTGCGAAAGCTCTCCACCAGCGCGGTATCGCGCCGTACATCACCGGTGGTGGTGACCAACCGGTTGTGCTGCACCACGCCGTCGCGCCCGACCCAGACCTGCAACACCGCGCGATAACTGCCCGGACGGGTCAGCGGCGAACGGCACAGGTTGCGCTCGATCGCCGCTTGCACCGCGGTGGCGTAACTGCGACTCACGGCGGCGCTTGCCGGCGTGGACTTCTCCAGGGCCGATGGCACGTCCTCGACCTGCGCCACTTGCAGGGTGAACGCATCGTCGCGGGCATAACGCGCCATCAGGCCGCTGCCGCCGAGCAAACGGCGCAGCGCATCGGCAGCGGTGTATTCGCCATCGACCGCCAACGAGCGCCGGCCACGACTCAACTGGCTGTCGACCAGCACCGCAACGCCCGTGGCGTGGCTGTACTGATCCAGCGCCCGGGCCAGATCCTGCGCCGGAATGTGCAGCGTCATACGCAAGTCCGCCGGCACCGGTTCGGCTGTCGCCCCGCCGCTGAACCAGCCAAGCAGCAGCCCCAGACTCACCCGGCGCACGAGAGTCGCTGAACGCTGAAGACCGTCCCTGGAACTGCCTCGCTGCACGGCTGACGTACCCCTGAAAACCGTCATCCTGATGGCTGTTTATGAATCTGGTGTGACGGGCGGTGCAAAAAAACCATCACGGGATTCGCGCAAGGCTTGCACTAGACTCCATACAGAGAACGGCCGCTTCGGGCCGGCCAGGAGGCTTGCATGAAATCACTGTGGAAATTCGCCCTCGGCGGGCTGCTGCTGAGCGCCTTCGCCAGCGCCCACGCCGAGCAGCCGCTGGGCTGTGTGGAGGTGACGGTGGGTGGCTACAAGGCGCCGAATTACGATTGTTTGAGTCAGCAGATGGGTAACAACCCCGAGGGTGCTGCGGCTGCGCAGAAGAATCAGGAGGCGCTGAATGTGCCGGTGAACAAACGGCCACCGAATCAGGTTGGCCTCGCAACCCCGGCCGCAACTGGAACACGCATGGGCAACACCTTCGGCACCTCAGTCAAACCACAACGCCCACCCGCCAATAACGGAACATCCCCATTAACCAATAAATGAATCAAACACCTGAGGCTAAGAAACTCACACACCTAGAGGAAGGGGAAACACACCTGTGGCGAGGGGATTTATTCCCGATCGGCTGCGCAGCAGTCGTCAATCCCGCTGACTCGGTTTATCTGAAGGACCCGCGTCGGATTGTTATAGGCCTGCTGCGCAGGCCATCGGGGATAAATCCCCTCACCACAAGGAATACCTCAATCACTAGAAATACCCCAATTACAGGGTATGCACGTCAATCGCTCGGGGTTTGGCGGAAACTTACCGCCAGGCGATTCCAGCTGTTGATGGTGGTGACGGCCATGGTCAGATCCACCAGTTCGGCCTCACTGAACTGCGCTTTGGCCAACTGATAAACATCGTCCGGCACATGACTCCCGGCCAACAACGTCACCGCCTCGGCCCAGGCCAACGCCGCCCGCTCACGCGGATTGAAAAAGCCGCTGTCGCGCCACACCGCGATCGCATACAAACGCCGCTCACTCTCCCCGGCCCGCCGCGCGTCCACCGAGTGCATGTCGGTGCAGAACGCGCAGCCGTTGAGCTGCGAGGCGCGGATCCTGATCAGTTGCAACAGCGGCGCCTCGATGCTCAGGTCGCTGGTCAGCGCCTCCATGGCGATCATCGCTTTCATCGCCTTGGGCGATGCGTTGTAGTAGTCCAGACGCGGGGACATGGCAGCTCTCGGGAAGCGGAGTGATGAGTTCACGGTAAGCGCAGAACTGCCGGCGTTACAGCCCCAATTCCACGGAATATCGCTACACCACTGCCCTCTTCCTCTACATAGATCCCCTGTGGGAGCGAGCCTGCTCGCGAAGGCGTCAGGTCAGTCAGCCCATTTTTGAATGACACACCGCATTCGCGAGCAGGCTCGCTCCCACATGGGTTAGTGACCAATTTGGAGTTTTTCGGGTAGGCAACTACTGCCATTCACGCAACAGCGTTAATCTGGCCGACACTTCAATCGCCCCCCCGGAGCCGCGTCGGTATGGAACTTCACGTCGTGATCAATGGCCGCAAGGACCTCGCCGGCCAGCTATACAACCAGTTGCGCGGCGCCATCGAGTCCGGGCGCCTGGCCGCCGGCACGCAGTTGCCGCCCAGCCGTCTGCTGGCCGAGCAACTGGGGATCTCGCGCAAGACCATTTCCGACACCTACGCGCAGCTGACTTACGAAAATTTCCTCACCGGGGTGATCGGCAAAGGCACCTACGTCAACGCCCGCCCGGCGCAGATTCAGCGCAAGCAAAGCCACACCGAACTGGCCAGCGCCGAGGTGATCGAGCGCTGGCGCAACCTGCCGGTGTTCTTGCGCCACCCGTCGCTGGAAGGCTCGCTGCGCTACGACTTCATCGGCGGCGCCACCAGCAAGGGCCAGTTCCCGCATGACGACTGGCGCCGCTGCGTGTCGCACGCGATGCGCCAGATGGCCGGCTCCAAAGGTTTCTACAGCGTGCCCGAAGGCCTGCCGGCGCTGCGCAATGCGATTGCCCGGCACATCGCGTTTTCGCGCGGGATCAACTGTCAGGACGAGGACATCGTGGTGTGCAACGGCGCGCAACAGGCGCTGGACTTGATCACCCGCGTGCTGATCAGCCCCGGTAGTCGAGTGGCGATGGAAGACCCGGGTTATCCGCCCGCGCGCCTGCTGTTCGGCACCCACGGCGCCGAGGTGGTCGGAATCCCGGTGGATGCCGAGGGGATTGTGGTCGAGCAGATTCCCGAGGGCACGCGGATGATTTATGTCACGCCGTCGCACCAGTTCCCGCTGGGCATGCCGATGAGCCAGGCGCGCCGCGAGGCCTTACTCGCCAGGGCTTATGAGCTAGGCGCGATCATCATCGAGGACGACTACGACAGCGAGTTCCGCTACGAAGGGCGGCCTACGGACTCACTGTTCAGCCTCGATCAGCGCGGCATCGTTGCCTACGTCGGCACCTTCTCCAAGACCCTGCTGCCGGAGTTGCGCCTGGGTTACGCGATCCTGCCGCCGGCGATTCTCGAGGCGGTGATCCGCGCCAAACAACTCACCGACCTGCACGCCTCGACCCTGCCGCAATGGGCGCTGGCCAAGTTCATCGCCGAAGGTTGCCTGCTCAAGCACATCCGCCGTTGCCATACGATTTACGCCCAGCGCCGTGAACGGATTCTGGCGCGCATGGCCACGGATCTGTCGCCCTGGCTGGAAGCGATACCGCCCAGTGCCGGGTTCCACATGGCGGTGCTGTGCAAGGTGCCGATCGACCTGCCGCTGGTGATCGAACTGGCGAAAAAAGTCGAGGTCGGGCTGTATTCCATCGACGGATTCCATTACCGGCAACCGGTGAAGAGCGGTCTGTACTTCGGCTTCGGCGCCATTGAAACCCTCGATATCGACACCGCTCTGGATCGCCTGCGCGACATTCTGCAACAAGTGGCGTGAATGATTGGTCTGGGCGATTAACCGCCGATTGGTTATTGGTGATCAGCAGGTGCAGGCCTATTCTGCACGGGCGTTATCCCTCAATGAGCAGGATTCGTCCGGCCTGATTCAGGAGTGTGAGCAATGTCTAACGAAGTGATCAACACCGTCCAGGTGCGCGCCGCCGCCGGGCGTTCGGAAGAACTCGGCCGACAGTTGCAGAAGATCGTCGACACCCTGCGCCAGACACCGGGCTGCGACGCCTACATGGTCGACCGCTGCCCCGAGGACAGCCAGCGCTGGACGGTGAGTGCACGCTGGCAGTCGGAAGCGGCGATGCAGGCGCACTTCAACCGGCCCGAAGCGCAGGGGTTTATTGACCTGATCGATAGCCGTCTGGCCAATAGTGTGGATTTCAACTCCTTTCCGATCATTTGACTTACTGACGCCATCGCTGGCAAGCCAGACTCCCACAGGGTTTCGTGTTGTTAACAATCATATGAACGACAGCAGAACCTGTGGGAGCCTGGCTTGCCAGCGATGGCGTATTCGAAAGCGCTGATATCCCCCAGATTGGTCACCCGATCTTCCCGAATATTGGCCGTTTGAATACCCCACCCCGCAGACTACTGTGGTCACCACCCCCTCCCACAGGTGATCCACCATGAAAGCCCTGCACCTCTTCACCGCCGTTCTCGCCCTGTCCATGTCTGCCGCCGCCCTGGCTCACGACCCGTCGGAAAAAGTCACCGTCCTGCAAGACCAGATGCTGAAGAACGCCCCCGGCAAGAAAGCCATGATGATCGAAGTCGACTACAAACCCGGCCAATCCTCGATCGCCCACAAACACGACGGCACCGCCATGGCCTACGTGCTCGAAGGCGAAGTGATTTCCCAGGTCAAGGGCGAACAGCCGATCACCTACAAGAAAGGCCAGTTCTGGTACGAACCGGCCGGCTCCGAACATCTGGTGTCAAAAAACGCCAGCAACAGCAAACCGGCGAAGTTGCTGGTATTCATGGTGTTAGCCCCGGACGAGCAAGTACTGATCCCCTTGAAAAACTGATGGTTGTTGGCACAGCCATAAATAAAAAGGCGCAAAACACTGTTTTGCGCCTTTTTATTTCCCGAGGCAATTAACCGATTTGCCTTAAAGCCAATAAAACTAATGCATCGCCATAACTGGAAAAATTGTCAGCTTATTTACAGGTTGGCGGGTTTAGTCTGAGTCAACTGTCGTGCGCCCGTCACCCACAGCCGCGACAACGCTGACTTTCCGACTGAAGTTGCTTCACGGGAGACTCACCATGAAACTTGCCTTTGCCAGTAGCCTGGCGATATCGGTTTTAGCCTTGTCCGCCTGTTCAGTACCCACCGCGCCGAAAGCGGTGTCGTCCCTCGATACCCTGTTCACCCAACCGGTCGGCCGCAGCAGCGCCGCCCAGGTGCAAAGCGGTCCCGGCGTGTCACTGGGCGTGGTCTACAGCCCGAGTACCCAGACCAACCGTGAATATCTGCGTGACTATCAGGCCAACGCCGGCACCGGTTTCGGCCAGAGCCTGCTGGTGCAGCCGATCCACGACGCCTACGTCAACACCTCGAAACCGGACATGGCCGTGGACTGGGTCAAGGCCTCGCTGCAACGGCAGTTCGGCTCGGTGACGGTGTACCCGGACATGCAGAGCCTGCGCGCGGCGCACCCCGATGTGGTGGCGATCGTCGACGCCCACAGCCAGTTGATTACCTCGCGCAGCTCCGACATTAAGGCCGATGTCAGTGCGGACTTCTATGATGCGAAGTTGAATTACATCGGCACGGCGAAAGGTTCGGAGGCCAAAGAACTGACACCGGTTTGGGCGGACTTCAAACGTTCGGAAGAGATCGTCGCTGATATTAATCAACAGCAGGAGGTGCAAGTTCGGGCGTTGCAGAAGTTTGATCAATCGCTGAGTAATTTATTGACCAGGCCGACAGAGAAAGTGTCGATGCTGGATAACAAACAAGCACCTGACTTGTATTGAAAGTAAGGCCCTCATCGCTGGCAAGCCAGCTCCCACAGGGATCTGCAGTGAGCACAAATTCTGTGAACACCCGAGAAACCTGTGGGAGCTGGCTTGCCAGCGATGAGGCCAGATTAATCAACACAAAATTCAGACATAAAAAAGCCCCGGCATCTCACGACACCGGGGCTTCTTCATTCAACCACTACTCAGGCCAGTTCAAGCTCGGCATTCGCAGCAGCCGCAGGCACCACCGCCTGCCCGCTCAACGCGAGGTCAAGCAGTTCACGGTTGGCTACTGCATACATGGCGTAGTCAGTGCCGCTCGCAGCACGGATTTCCACCAGCATGGCGCGCCAGCGCTCGATCATGCTTTCGTGCTGTGCCATCCACAGCGCCAGGCGTGCTTCCACGTCCTGAGTGCCGTCGCCCTGTTGCAGGACAGAGATGGTGATCGCACGTTGCTGCCAGTCCACATCGTCACGGAACGCTTCACGGGCCAGGGCCTGCCAGTTGTTTTCAACCGGCAGCGCGCTGATCTGTTGCAGGTACCAGGTGATGTCCAGCGCACTGCCCACGGCGAAGTAGGCCTTGGCCACTTCTGCCGGATCCTGGCCAGTGACGTCGGACGCTTCGATGATCGGCAGCAGGGTGTACAGGTGCGAGGTACCCGCCACCATACGCGCCAGCAACTCCGGCACACCGGCCGCGACGTAAGCCTGATAACGCGCCTGCCAGTTTTCACGGATTTCGCCGCTCAGCAGTTCGTCGAGCTTCAGACCCAGCTCCTTGAGGTGCGGACCAAAGTGCGCGACGTCACGGGCAGCGTTCTGCTCGTTGCGACGGGCACGCAAGAACCAGCGTGTGGCACGGCGGCCCAGACGCATCAGCTCGTCCATCAGCTCCAGTTGCACGTCAGCGGAGACCTGATAGTCCAGCGCTTCGATCTGACGGAACCAGTGCGGGAGGTGGAAGATGTCACGCACGATCACGTAGGCGCCAGCCACGTTCGCCGGGCTCATGCCGGTCGACTCTTTGAGTCGCTGAACGAAGGTGATGCCCATGTGGTTGACCAGATCGTTGGCGATCTGGGTGCTGACGATCTCGCGCTTCAGACGGTGACGACGCATGGCTTCGGAAAACTTGCTGACCAGAGTCGGCGGGAACGCCGTCTCCATGTCGCGGGTCAGGTAGTCGTCGTCCGGTACCAGCGAGTTCAGCAGCTGTTCCTTGAGGTCGATCTTGCTGTACGAGATCAGCACGGACAGCTCGGGACGGGTCAGGCCATGGCCTGCCGCAACGCGCTCGTTGATCTGCTCTTCGGTCGGCAGGAACTCGATGGCACGGTCCAGCTTGCCACGGCCTTCCAGATCGCTCATCAGACGCTTGTACTCGGCAATGCGCTCGTAGGCACGACGCGCCGCCAGGGACAGAGCCTGAGTCTGCTTGTAGTTGTTGCCCAGCACCAGACCACCGACTTCGTCGGTCATGCTCGCCAGCAACTGGTTGCGTTGCTTGTCGGTCATGTCGCCGGCCTGAACCACTTCGTTCAGCAGGATCTTGATGTTCACTTCGTGGTCGGAGCAGTCCACGCCACCGGCGTTGTCGATGAAGTCGGTGTTGGAACCGCCGCCATTCAGACCGAATTCCACACGACCCAGTTGGGTCATGCCGAGGTTACCGCCCTCGCCCACCACTTTGCAGCGCAGCTCGTTGCCGTTCACCCGCAGTGCGTCGTTGGCCTTGTCGCCCACGTCGGCATGGCTTTCGCTGCTGGCCTTGACGTAAGTACCAATACCGCCGTTCCACAGCAGATCCACCGGTGCCTTGAGCAAGGCGTTCAGCAGTTCGGTCGGGGTCAGCTTGTCGGCCTTGATGTCGAAGCGTTCTTTCATCTGCGGCGAGATGGCGATGCTCTTCGCGCTGCGCGAGAAGATGCCGCCGCCTTCGGACATGATGCTGGTGTCGTAGTCGGTCCAGGCCGAACGCGGCAGGTCGAACATGCGCTGACGCTCGACGAAGCTGGTCGCCGGGTTCGGGTTCGGATCGATGAAGATGTGCATGTGGTTGAACGCGGCAACCAGTTGCAGCTTGTCGGACATCAACAGGCCGTTGCCGAATACGTCACCGGCCATGTCACCCACGCCGACCACAGTGATGCTGTCTTCCTGGACATTGATGCCGCGCTCGCGGAAGTGGCGCTGTACGCCGACCCACGCGCCCTTGGCGGTGATGCCCATTTTCTTGTGGTCGTAACCGGCGGAACCACCGGAGGCGAACGCGTCACCCAGCCAGAAGCCGTAGTCGATGGCGATGCCGTTGGCGATGTCGGAGAAGGTCGCAGTGCCCTTGTCCGCGGCCACCACCAGGTACGGGTCATCGTCGTCATGACGCACGACGTTGGCCGGCGGCACCAGCGCGCCGTCTTTCAGGTTGTCGGTGATGTCCAGCAGACCGGAAATGAAGATGCGGTAGCAGGCGATGCCTTCGGCCGCGATCTCGTCACGGCTGCCGCCCAGTGGCAGGCGACGCGGCAGGAAGCCGCCCTTCGCACCCACTGGCACGATGACCGAGTTCTTCACTTGCTGGGCTTTTACCAGGCCGAGGACTTCGGTACGGAAGTCTTCTTCACGGTCGGACCAGCGCAGACCACCGCGCGCCACGTTACCGAAGCGCAGGTGCACGCCTTCGACGCGTGGTGAGTAAACGAAGATTTCGAACTTCGGTACCGGCTTCGGCAGCTCAGGGATCGCGTGCGGGTTGAACTTGAAGCTGAAGTACGACTTGTTCTGGCCGTTGGCATCAGTCTGATAGAAGTTGGTGCGCAGGGTGGCTTTGATCAGGTCCAGGTAACGACGCAGGATGCGGTCTTCGTTGAGCACCTGAACGTCGTCCAGTGCGGTCAGAATCGCTTGTTCCAGACGCTGTTGCTTGTCTTCCAGATCATCGCTGCCCAGCTTGCGCGCCAGGTAGAAACGGGTCTTGAACAACCGGGTCAGCTCGCGAGCGATGTCGGTGTGGTTGTTCAGGGTGCTGGCGATGTAACCCAGGTCGAAGCCCAGTCGGATCTGCTTCAGGTAACGCGCGTAGGCACGCAGCAGCGCCACGTCGCGCCATGGCAGACCGGCGGTCAGCACCAGACGGTTGAACGCATCGTTCTCGGCATCGCCACGGACGATGTGGACGAATGCGTCCTGCAGGGTGTCGTTGAGTTGCTGGATATCCAGCTCCAGACCTTCCGCCGCAGTGAACGCGAAGTCATGAATCCAGAACTCGCGACCGTTGGTGTGGCGCAGACGGTACGGGAACTCACCCAGCACGCGCAGACCGAGGTTTTCCAGAATCGGCAAGACGTCGGACAGTGCCAGCGGGGTGTCGGCGTGGTACAGCTTACAATGCAGCTCGCGCTGACCGGACACCTGGCCCAGCGGCTGATAGAAGCTCATCACCAGCGGATTTTTTTCGTTCAGGCTCAGCAGGTGCTGCATGTCGACCACAGCCGAGTGCGCCGCGAAACGCTCGCGGTAACCCGCCGGGAAGCCTTTCGGAAAATCCGCCAGCACGTTGGTGCCGTGGGCTTCGCCGAAGCTTTCGACGGTCAGTGCGGCGTAGTCGTCCTGCCAGCTGCGGCAGGCCTGTACCACTTCTTTTTCCAGCAGCAGCGGATCGATGTCGATGCGGTTCTTCGGATCAACACGCAGGATCAACTGCACGCGAGCCAGTACGGACTCGGAGAAGAAGGTCCAGAACTCGCAGTCGGTGGCCTTCAGGCGCTCCATCAGCACCTGCTGGATCTTCTGGCGCACTTCGGTGGAATAGATGTCGCGCGGTACGTAGGCCAGGCAGTAGCAGAAGCGACCGTACGGGTCTTTGCGCAGGAACACGCGGATCTTGTTGCGTTCCTGGATCTGCACGATCGACATCACGGTGCTGAACAGTTCGTCGACCGGGGTCTGGAACAGGTCGTCACGCGGCAGCACTTCGAGTACCTGCGCCAGTTCCTTGCCCAGGTGAGCCTTGGACTGGAAGCCGGAGCGGCGTTCGATTTCTTCGACCTTGCGACGGATGAACGGAATGACCCGCACGCTCTCGCCATACACCGAGGAGGTGTACAGGCCCATGAAGCGGTGTTCCTTGATGACTTTACCGTCGGCGTCGATTTCACGGATCGACACGTAGTCCGGGTAGGCCGGACGGTGTACGCGGCTCGGGTGCGCAGCCTTGGCGAACGACAGCAGGGTCGGTTCGCGCAGGTAGTTCACTGCGTAGTCTTCGATGTGCCGGTCTTCGTTGGTCAGACCGGTGCGCAGCAGTTTGGTCAGACCGAGGAAGGAGTTCTGGTCGTATTCGATATGGCCGCCATCGGCCTGATCGACAACGGTGAACTCTTCGTAGCCGAGGAAGGTGAAGTGGTTGCCCACCAGCCATTCCAGGAAGCTCTTGATTTCGGTCTTTTCGTCGGCATCGACGGCGAATGCGCTGTTATCGAGCTTGGTGAGGATCTCCTGCACCTTGGCCTTCATCGGCTCGAAATCAGCGACCGCGACGCGCACTTCACCGAGCACCTGCTCCAGCTCTTTGCTCAGCACATTCAGTTCGGCCGCGTTGGCGCAGCGGTCGATTTCCAGGTACATCAGCGACTCGTGCAGCACGCCTTCGCCGGTGCTGCCCTTGGGCAGGATTTCCAGCAGCTCGCCCTTGCTGCCACGGCGTACGCTGAGCACGGTGGTCTGCAGGGTGTGGATGCTGTAGCCGCGGCGGTTCAGCTCGGTGCGGACCGAGTCGACCAGGAACGGCAGGTCGTGGTGCAGGACCTCGACAGCGGTGTGGGTCGATTGCCAGCCGTGGCGTTCGTAATCAGGGTTGTAGACGCGCACTTGCGGTTGCGCGTGATCGAAGCGCTCAAGCAGGCGCCACGCGGAAAGAGTACAGCCAGCGAGGTCGGAGAGGCGACGTTGAGTCAGCTCGTCCAGGGAAATGATGCCGAAGAATTGTTCAGCGAACAGCGCCACTTGTGGCAGTGCCTGTTCACTGATGTGCTGCGCCAGTGCCGCTTGCAGTTGGTGCTGGAAGTCGGCTTTGCTGGCTGCGGTGAAGAACGCCATCTGTGGTACTCCGCTTAAGCTTGTTATTGATGGAAAGCGTCGCGTGCAACACCCCTTGCGGGGCTTGTGTCGCCCTGTTCCTGATTCTCGGGCAGAGGAAACAGGGGGACAGGTGGGTGAAGCTGGACGAGACACTCAGGTCACATTCACCTTCCATTGAATGGGCATCTGCAAAAACGACTGTCGAGGCCGCCGACAATGTCTTTACGGGTGCTCATCCGTTGCGCAGCTTAATGGGTGCGACAATGTGTCTGCTTGCGGTGCTGCGACATATTCGGTCATTGGCACGTAAACGCGGGCCCGCGCACCGGTAAACATTAGCAGCCAAAGAGAATTCTCGCGCTTCAGGTGGCCGTTCAACAGGCAAGCGCACCTGAAATGACCGATTACCTGAAATTCGTTCCTGCCACACCTTTCCTCCTTGGAAAATCACCCAGCCAAAGCTTACACAGCCTTCGATTGTTCGCACTAAAAAAACCAATAAAAACAACAAGTAGAAACACACTAAAGAATGCTTACAAACTGACAAGAAATGTCTCACATAATTTGAAGACCGAATTCCTACAGCACGATTTGAACGCAAAAATCTGCAGTGCTATCTATATAAGCGCACCCCATAAAAAACCAGACATCATTTGTCAACCTGACCCACGGAACGGGTCTCCATCAAAGAAAGGAATCATCACATGCGACAACTTGAACTTCCGACAACGATAATCTACGGCGATGGCTCTTGGGAAATTATCAATTTGAACCCTGGCACCATTCGCGGAGATATTCTCAAGAACTATCCGCTGGGCAACCCGATGCATGGGCTCACACTGGCGATAGAAAGTGACTATCTGGAAAAAAAGCACAATTTAGAGCAAGGCTTGCAAACTGAGTTGAATATTATAGACAGCAGGCACCCACCGCTGACCCACCCTACTCCCGATACATGGCTAAACAAAGCCACCAATATTGTCAATGAATTACTTTTTCAAAAAAACACCGAGCTGCAGCAAAAATTAAGGGATATTAAAACGTCGCAACAATATGCGAAGTTACAAGCCACTTACGACGCCATGCTTCTGAACGAACAAATCGCAAATCTTCAAGACCGCCAGACCAGACTGTATGCCGAAATAGCTCGGCGACAGGCCGAGGCCCTCGCCCAACAGCAGGCCGCCGAAGCGGCGCGACAAGCTGAAGAGGCGCAAAGACAAGAGCAGGCGCTTCAGGCTGCTCTGCGACTGGAGGAAGAAAAACAGCGGATCGCTGCCGAAGCGGAGGCCAAACGTATTGATGACTACAAACGCGCGGTGGCTTACGTCGCCGACGCGAACAAATTCATCCTCGAGAAATACGGCGTCAAGCTGCATCAAGTGGTGATGGATCTTCAAAAGGATGTATCAGGGAAAAAGATCAGGAGCTACAACGAGGCGCTGCGAACGTTCGAGCAGGTGCGAACCAACCCGAATGCAAGGCTCAGCCCGCAGGATACCCGTGCGGTTGTCGACGCACTGAACGCGCTGGACAAGGCGACCTACATGGACAGTGTCAATCGGCTCGCCAAAGGATTTGGCGTAACCGGAAAAATCGTGCAGGTGCATTCTGTTGTGGAAAAGGCAATCATCGGTTTTCAGGATGGAAACTGGAAACCCCTGTTACTCGAATTCGAAAGCATTGCCGCAGGAGCCGGAGCAGGGTTGCTGGTCGCTCTCATAGCACCACCAGTGCTAGCTGCTTTTTCGTTTCCACCCGTAATTGCTGTAGTCGCTACCGGCCTCCTCGTGGCTGGCGTTGCCGCTTTACTCGATGCCAAAACCGTAGAAAAGATAAATGACACGATTTTCACGCTAGTTGAAACGACGCCAGCGCATTAATACTCTGCCCGCCGGTTCAATTAATTGAGCCGGCCACCCAACAAGGATTACACGGTGCAAAACACTCCTGAGCCATCCATATCAACCGCATGTTTTATATCCATGCTGGCGCCGATCCTCCTCATCAACCTGATAGTTCCAATCATTAACGAGCACCATCCTATGCTGCTCGATTCTGCTCTACAAAACTATCTGATCGAAAACATCGGCTTCTGGTCGTCCAAACTCCCTCTAAGCTCCAGGATAACCACGAATTACATTGCGGTATTTGCGCCAATATTCAGCTTAATATTCCTGTACAGATGCTTAAAAATATCCGACCAGATATTTGAAAGAGCAAACAAACTCTCACTCATAAAATATTCCTTATCGCTCATTGTCCTGCTTTTATTTTGCTCTACCTTCACCTATGAAGCTTATTTAAACTCCACCGACCTCATGAGCCGCGACTCAAAACTGAGGATCATGGGTCAGAATTTTCTATTCTATTCAACGTACTCTTCAGGAGTTTTTCTTTTCGTGTTCTTACTCCCCCCGATTCTTTTTCAGCTCCTGTTTTACGTTCCTTACCGCACAATCATGCACTTTAGAAAACAGCCCTCAGAACTCAAAAAAGATTCAAGGCAACATCCTCAGGAACCACCTCGAAGAAAAAAAGGAAAGCAGCCACATTGAGCTTATGCCTTCCCTTTTCCTGGGCCGCTTAGCCCCCCACCATCAACATCAGTCAGGCAGCTCCTCGAAAGCCCTGAATTTGCTCACGGTGGCACAGTCGTAACACATGGTTTTCAGGATCAATTTATCCATGCTGGCGTCGATATTGCTGGAATCACACTCTCGGCAAAACAGCCTCAAATGACCGAGCAGGTCGCTGTCAAAAGCTGCACGGGAGAAGAACTGCGGCACCAGTTCATCGCGCCAATACATTCCCGGCGACTTGGAAAACCCGGCACCGCTGTCCTTGAGCACTACGTCATACAACAACCGATGCAACGCCGATTGCGGTACCCGCGAATCGCGGTGTGCGTTTTTGCGCCAGTTCCGAGTCAGGGCGTCCTGAGCGGTCCCGAGCATGTTGCGCGGGATGGTGTTGGACGCATGATTGCGACCTTTGGAGTTGCCGGTGGCGTAGAAGTGCGCAGCGTTTTTTACTGCCAGGCGGGCGAAGTAGTAGAGCTGGCTTACGGAAAAATCCTGCAGGAGTTGCCCCACAACCGTTTCGGCACGCGCCTCGGCCGTGAACGAAAAACTGACTTCGTTGGCCAGCACACGGATGTATTGAAGCGATTCTTCTCGGGCCAGATCGAAAATCAGCCCGTAGAGTTCACTCTTCCAGGCGACCTGAATCTCGCCGGATAACTCCTGATAGAGCGTCAGGTACAGACTTTCCCGATTACAGCGCGCAACTCCGCCGAGTGCCACATTAGGCTGCCAGCGCACTGCGCAATAGTCACTGATACTGCAACCCTCAGTGCGATCGAAGGCCCTGATATCAGAGCTCGTCGCGACCGTTAACACGCCAGCCTCGTGCAGACTCTTCAATCTTTCCTCGCTGGCCTCGACGCTCGGTGCCAGATGTTCGCTTCGGGATGTCGCGCTCAACGGCGCGATCCATTCGGGATGGTTGGCATTGCCATCGTCAAGCAAGGCCAGCAACGTCAGCTTCTGCACAAACCCAAGGGTCGAATACGGCACCGCGGGACTCGGTACACCGAAGCGCGATTCAAGTTCGCGTCGATCACGCTCGGCCTGCGCCGCCAATTGTTGCTGATGAGCCTGGCAACATGCCTGGCAAGTACACGCCATGCGTCGGCCATGGCGGGCGGATGCTGAGTATCGGTGCTCGCACCTTATGCACTTGTAAGGATGACGCTGCGAGACCGGAGTGCCCCGGGCGTGCCGACGTACCCACATCGGCACATCGCAATAAGGGCACTTCAGATCCTGACTGACAATCGGCGGCAAAACCTTGAGCAAGCTGCGAACAGTGGCAGGGATCTGATACTCGACCAGAAGCGCAGCGCTTTTTTCCCCGTCCAGATATCGCTGATAAATCTGCTCGATCTGATCGTCGGACAGGTGTGCAATTTCCTCAGCGCGTTCGAAATACGGATGCATTGAAAGAGGTCCCTTTTTTCGGTTTGAGATGACGCACTCCTTTGCGTTCGAACCGCAAAATAATGACAATCGTGGCGATAAAACAAGCGAAAAAGCAGAAAACGGCTGCCAAGTCCAAACAAGTAATTTTTCCTGCGGCGTCCTCGGAAATTTCAACCCTCAACCCAGAATTCATCTGTCGGAATTTTCCTTGTTCATTGATTCCGCCAGGTTTCACGCACCCTCTTGTTGCAGGCATCAACAAAGCAACCCACGCAAGAGAGCAGCGCAAATGCGCCAAGGCTGGCAAAATCGCGCTTTCGATTGCACTTAGCGCCCCTCGGCCAGGAATTCCCCCATGCAAATGACCACCGCCCTACTGATCGTCAACCCGTGCGACGACGAAGAAGACAACATGGCCATGCTCTGCTGCCATAGCGACAAGGGCGACATGTTTCTGATGAGCCGCTACCCGGACGAGGACGAGCTGGAGATCACCCTGGATGGCGAGCCTTCGACGCTCGACGGCGTGAAAGTCACCCTGTCCAAGACCCTGCTGAAGATCGAAATCGCTGCGGCAGATGCCGATGCGTTGAATGGCGATGATGTGCTGGAGATCACCTTCAACCCGGACATGGTTGATCTGGCTGAAGTTGAAGAAACCCTGAAGAACATCCTGGATGGCACCGGGACCTATATCAGCCAGATTTGATGCTGGCTGGACTGGCCTCATCGCTGGCAAGCCAGCTCCCACAGTGGCCGATCGCATTCGCACCTCTAATACCTGTGGGAGCTGGCTTGCCAGCGATGAGGCGAAATTTGACGTTGTCTGGACTGCCCCCTTCGCGAGCAGGCTCGCTCCCACTTTGACGGGTGTACGCCGTTCAAATGTGGGAGCGAGCCTGCTCGCGAAGGCGTCCGAAAGAACACTGCACCTTTCTCCGGCTACAAAATTCCAACAAATCCCCCAGTCATTTCCCGCACTTTGCGCAAAATGCCGTTAGTCGCCGCCCCCCTCGATGGATTAAAGTAACGCCCCCAGCCCCGGCGTTATCCGAACGCCTGCGGCCACCCTTTCCAGGAACAGTCACCGATGGAACATCGTGAAGCGCTGCTGGCGCTGCGAACCTTTCTTTCAACGCAGATTCTCGGCCAGGAAAAACTCATCGAGCGTTTGCTCATCGCCCTGCTCGCCGACGGCCATATGCTGGTCGAGGGCGCTCCGGGTCTGGCCAAGACCAAAGCGATCAAAGAACTCGCCGAGGGCATCGAAGCCCAGTTCCATCGCATCCAGTTCACCCCGGATCTGCTGCCGGCCGACATCACCGGCACCGAGATCTATCGTCCGGAAACCGGCAGTTTCGTGTTCCAGCAAGGGCCGATCTTCCACAACCTGGTGCTGGCGGACGAAATCAACCGCGCCCCGGCCAAGGTGCAATCGGCGCTGCTCGAAGCCATGGCCGAACGTCAGGTCAGTGTCGGGCGCAGCACTTACGAGCTGTCGCCGCTGTTTCTGGTGATGGCGACGCAGAACCCGATCGAGCAGGAAGGCACCTACCCGTTGCCCGAAGCGCAGCTCGACCGCTTCCTGATGCACGTGAAGATCGGCTTCCCGGATGCCGCCGTCGAACGCCGGATCCTGCAGCAGGCCCGTGGCGAAGCGCTGAATGGCGAAACCAAACCGGAACGCCGGGTCAGCCAGCAGGCGATCTTCGCTGCGCGCAAGGAAATCCTCGGTCTGTACATGGCCGACGCCGTGGAGGAATACCTGGTGCAACTGGTCATGGCCACGCGCACCCCGGCCAAGTTCGACCCGGAAATGGCCGAGTGGATCGCCTATGGCGCCAGCCCACGCGGCTCGATCGCCCTTGACCGCTGCGCCCGGGCCCACGCCTGGCTGGCCGGGCGCGACTTCGTCAGCCCGGAAGACATTCAGGCGGTGCTGTTCGACGTGTTGCGTCACCGCATCATTCTGTCGTTTGAAGCCGAAGCCGCCGGCATCGATCAGGATCGGGTGGTGCAGCGGATTCTCGACGTCGTAGCCGTCGCTTGACCCCCATGAACGCCCCCCTGCCGTCCGAACCGGGCATCCGCATCAGCCTCACCGATCTGATCGAGATGCGCCACCGTGTGCGCGAAGTGCAGCTGTTTTCCACACCCAGTCAGCGCAGTCCGCTGATCGGCCTGCATCACTCGAAATTCCGTGGTCGCGGGGTCGACTTCGATCAGGTGCGGGTCTATCAGGCCGGCGACGACGTGCGCACAATCGACTGGCGCGTGACCGCGCGCACCCAGGAGCCGCACACCAAGCTGTTCCATGAAGAACGCGAGCGACCGATTTTCATCATGGTCGAGCAAAGCACGCGGCTTTTTTTCGGCTCCGGGCTGATGTTCAAGTCGGTGCTCGCGGCGCAAGCGGCGGCGTTGATCGGCTGGGCCGCGCTGGGGCACAACGACCGGGTCGGCGGACTGGTGTTCGGCGACAACGAGCATTACGAAATCAAACCGCGCCGCAGCAAGCAGAGCCTGCTGCAATTGCTCAACCGCCTGGTGAAAGTCAATCAGTCGCTGCACAGCGAACGCGAGCCGGACCGCGACGCCCTCGGCGTGGCGCTGCGCCGGGCGCGTGAAGTGTTGCGTCCAGGCAGTCTGGTGATCGTGATCTGCGACGAGCGCGCGCTGTCCGACAGCGCCGAGCAGCAACTGAGCCTGCTATCGCGGCACTGCGATCTGTTGCTGTTGCCGCTGTCCGATCCACTGGATCACGCCCTGCCCGCCGCCGGGCTGCTGAGATTCGCGGAAAGAGGCGCACAGCTGGAACTCGACACGCTGAATTTCGAGCTGCGCCAGACCTATCGCGCTCAGGCCGAAGCACGCATCGCCCGCTGGGAATTGCTCGCGCAAAAACTGCGGGTGTTGTTGATGCCGTTGAGCACGCAAAGCGAAATGGTCGAGCAGATGCGCGAGTTCCTCAATCCGCAGCGCCCGGGGAGCAGTCGATGAACGGCCTCGAACAACTGCAACCGCTGATTTCCCCGCCGCCGATCGACTTCTGGCCTCCAGCACCGGGCTGGTGGCTGCTGCTGTTATTGCTGCCGTTGCTGGGCTTCGCCGTGTGGCGTTTGCGCCGGTTCATTCCGACCAGGAAACGCCCGATCGTGCGCGCCGAACAGCCGCTCGACCCCGTGCGCATCGCCGCGCTGGCCGAACTGGCACAGATGCCCAAACCCTACGACGGCGCACCGGCCGGTGCCTGGCTGCAGCAGCTCAACGGTCTGCTCAAACGCCTGTGCCGCAACCACTACCCCTACAGCCAGAGCCACACGCTCAATGGCCGCAAATGGCTGGCGTTTCTCGACAACCGTTGCCCGGCCGCTGGCCTGACGCGCTGGATGGTGCTGGTCGAAGGTGCTTACAAACCCGAATGCAAACTCGACGACAAAGCCATCGCCGGCCTGACTCAAGCCGTCGACACCTGGATTCGCAAGCATGTTTGAGTTCGCCTGGCCGTGGATCTTCGTGCTGCTGCCGCTACCGTGGCTGATGCGTCTGGTGTTGCCAGTGGCCGACAGCGGCGAGCCGGCGCTGCGCGTGAGTTTCCTCTCCGACCTCGAAGGTCTGGCACGGCGCCGGGCCCGCGCCAACCTGCCGGCGTGGCGCCAGCAAGCACCGTTCCTGCTGCTGTGGCTGTTGCTACTGAGCGCCGCCGCCCGCCCGCAATGGCTCGGCGAACCGTTGCCGATTGCCGCCAGCGGCCGCGATCTGCTGGTGGCGGTGGACGTGTCCGGCTCGATGGACTTTCCCGACATGCAGTGGCAGGACGAAGACGTCAGTCGCTTGTCGCTGGTTCAGCATCTGCTCGGCGATTTCCTTGAAAGCCGTGATGGCGACCGCGTTGGTCTGATCCTGTTCGGCAGTCAGGCCTATCTGCAGGCACCGCTGACGTTTGACCGCCATACCGTGCGCGTCTGGCTCGATGAAGCGCGCATCGGCATTGCCGGCAAGAACACCGCCATCGGCGATGCGATCGGTCTGGCGCTGAAGCGCTTGCGCATGCGTCCGGCGCAAAGCCGGGTATTGATTCTGGTCACCGACGGCGCCAACAACGGCGGCGAAATCGATCCGCTGACCGCAGCGAAACTGGCCGCCAGCGAAGGGGTGAGAATCTACCCGATCGGCATCGGCGCCGACCCCGAAGACAGTGGCAGCACCGGCCTGCTCGGGGTCAATCCGAGCCTGGACCTCGACGAGCCGGCCCTCAAAGCGATCGCCAACGCCACCGGCGGCCAATACTTCCGCGCCCGCGACGGCAAAGAGCTGCAAGCGATCCGCGACACCCTCGATCAACTCGAACCGGTGACCCAGCAACCAACCCAGGCACGCCCGGCGCAAGCCTTGTATCAGTGGCCACTGGCATTGGCCCTGCTGCTTAGCCTGTTGCTGGTCGCCCGCGAATTGTGGCCGGACAACCCGCTGCAACGCCTGTTTACCAAGGAGCTGTATCTGCAAAGTCCGCTGCCTGACTGGCGCGAGCGTCTGAAGCGCCTGCGTCCGCGGAGGCGCCGATGATCGCGCTCTGGCCGCACTGGTTCCGCCCTTGGTGGCTGCTGCTCCTGCCGCTGCTGGGCTGGCTGATCTGGCAACTCTGGCACCGGCAGAAACGCGCCGGACGCTGGCAAATGATTCTGCCGCCGGCGTTCCACGCGACGCTGCTCAGCGGTGGCAATGGGCGCGCCAGCAAGCTGCCGTGGGTCGCCCTTGGCGTGGCGTGGCTGCTGACCATCGTCGCCCTGCTCGGGCCCAGTTGGGAGCGCGTCGAACAGACCAGCCAGAAACCTGCCGACCCGTTGGTGGTGGTGCTGGAGCTGACCCCGGAAATGCTCGCCACCGACTCACCGCCAACGCGACTGGAACAGGCCCGGCGCAAGCTGTTCGACCTGTTGCAGGTACGCAGCGACGCGCAGACCGCGATCGTCGTCTACGCCGGCAGCGCGCACACGCTGGTGCCGCTGTCGGATGACCTGGCGACCAGTCGCAATCTGCTCGACGCCCTCAAGCCGTCGCTGATGCCGGAAAGCGGTCACCGCGCTGATCTCGGCGTGAGCAAAGCATTGGCCTTGCTCAAGCAGGGTGCGCTCGGTCAGGGACGGATTCTGCTGATCGGCTCCTCGCTGACCGAAGAAGAACGCCAAGGCATTCGCCACGCCCTCGGCCAGCAATCGGCACAACTGCTGATGCTCGGCATCGGCACCGCTGAAGGCGCGCCGATCGCTCAGGAGGACGGCAGTTTCCTCAAGGACGAACAAGGCGCGATCCGCGTGCCGCAACTCGACAGCCCGGGCCTTGGCGCATTCCTCGCCAGTGTCGGCGGCGAGTACCACAACGCGCGGCTGGACGAGTCCGATTTGCGCGCCCTCGGTCTGCTCGATGGCCCGCGCAGCCTGCGCGACGATGGCCAGACCGTGCGCCTCGACACTTGGGCCGATCAGGGTTACTGGCTGTTGTTGCCGCTATTGCTGCTGGCCGCCTGCGCCGGACGACGTGGCTGGTTGTTCTGCCTGCCCTTGCTGCTGTGCCTGCCGCAGCCGAGCTACGCTTTTGACTTCGAGGACCTGTGGCTGCGCCCCGATCAACAGGGCCTGCACTTGCTCAAGCAGAAACGCCCGGCCGAGGCTGCCGAACACTTCGAAGATCATCAGTGGCAAGGGGTGGCGTTGTACGAGGCCGGCGATTACAGTGGCGCCGCTCAGCGTTTCGCCGAAGGCAGCGATGCCCGCGCCCACTACAATCGTGGCAACGCGCTGGCAAAAAGTGGTGAGCTGGAAGCGGCGATCGATGCCTATGAACAGGCGCTGGAACTGCAACCGGATTTGCGCCCGGCGCTGACCAACAAGGCCTTGGTGGAAAATCTGCTCAAGCAGAAGAACACTCCGCCGCCAGCCGAGCCACAACCGCAACCGGCTCAGCCAAATGTGCCCGGCGATGAACCACCGCCAGCGACCACGCCGCCACCTGCGGTGAAAAGTGACACCCCGAGCGAGGCCCAGCCCGGCGAGTCCGCCAACGAGCCGCCGCTGACCACCCCGCCGCAACCGGGACCCAATGAAGTGCCGGGCAACGATGAAGCGGAAGAAACCGACACCGTGCCAACGCTGCGTCCGAGCGAGGACAACCTCGAAGGCGAGCAACGTCAGGCACTGGAACAATGGCTGGGCAAGATCCCCGACGATCCGGGCGAACTGCTGCGACGCAAATTCTGGTACGAACAGCAACAACATCAGGATCAGGAAAAAACTCGATGACCCGTTTCACCGCTCTCTTGCTGCCCCTGCTGCTCTGCACGGCCACCGCCCAGGCGGCCGAGCTGACGGCCAGCGTGGATCGCAGTCGCCTGAACTCCGGCGAGACGGTCGAACTCACCCTCGAAACGGATGATGTCACGCAGTTCGGCAAACCCGACCTGGCGCCGCTGGAACCGTTGTTCGAGGTGCGCGGCACACGTCAGGTCAATCAGTTGAACACCCTCAATGGCGACAACCGCGCCACCACGCGCTGGATCATCACCCTGCTGCCGAAAGAGAACGGCAGTGTGGTCATTCCGCCGCTGCAACTGGGCGAGGTGCAGAGCCAGCCGATCACCGTGCAAGTGGTCGAAAGCGACATCCGCGAAGAGAAAAACAACCTGGACCCGGTGTTCATCGAGGCCAGTCTCGACCAGTCCAGCGTGTACGTGCAGGCCCAGGCGATCCTGACCCTGCGCATCTACCACTCGGTGTCGCTGTACGACGACAGCAGCCTGACCCCGCTGCAGATCGCCGATGCACGCATCGAGCAACTGGGCGACACCCGCACTTACGAGAAAGACATCAACGGCGTGCGCCATGGCGTGATCGAGATGCGCTATGCGATCTACCCGCAGCACAGCGGTTTGCTGACCATCGCCCCGCAGACGTTCAGTGCCACGCTGGTCGATACCCAGCCCGCCCAGGACGCGACCGCGCAAGGCCCGAAACCGGGCAAGCTGCTGCACGTCAGCTCCTCAGAGATTCCGCTGACGGTCAAACCGAAACCCCTGACCTACCCCGCCGATGCGCCATGGCTGCCCGCACGAAGCCTGAGCCTGAGCGAAAGCTGGAACCCGGAGCCGGATCACCTTCAGGTCGGCGACTCCCTGACCCGCAGCCTGACTTTAAAAGCCGAAGGCCTGGCCAGTTCGCAACTGCCGGCCCTGCCCGCCACCGAGGCCAACGGCCTGCGCCGTTACCCGGATCAACCGGTGCTGAGCAACCAGAGCGGCGAGCGCGGCCTGATCGGCAGCCGTGAAGAACGCGAAGCGCTGGTGCCCAGCCGCAGCGGTGCGATCGAGTTGCCGACCGTCGACGTGATCTGGTGGAACACCTTTGAAGACCATCTGGAACACACCAGCCTGCCGGCGCGCACCCTGCAAGTAGCGAACAACCCGAGCCTGCAGGTCGACACCCCGGCCGGCACCTTGCAAGTGAACGCCGTCGATAACGATGTGTTGTGGTGGTGGAAACTCAGCACGCTGATCCTCGCCTGCACCACCCTGCTCGGCTTCGGCCTGTGGTGGCGTGCGCGCTGGCAACCGGCGGTGCACCGCGCCGCCCAAACCGGGCCGAGCCCGCGCACTTTGCTGGACGACATCAAACGGGCGTGCCAGGCGAATGATCCGCAAGCGACGCGCCAGGCGCTGGATGCATGGGCGCGGCAGCAGCCGGAGACTTTGGCAGATATGGCGGCGCGGTTTGTGCCGTTGTCGGATGCGTTGGATGGGCTCAATGGCGCGCTGTACAGCGAGACCGGCCAGCATTGGCAAGGCGAAGATCTGTGGCGGGCGATCCGTACCATTCCGGCGGCGGAACGGGTGCAGGATCCGGTGGGTGACAGCGGGTTGCCGCCGCTTTATCCGAAGTAAACAGCAAAAGATCGCAGCCTGCGGCAGCTCCTACAGGGATCACGTGTAGGAGCCGCCGCAGGCTGCGATCTTTCAGGCGTTGGCGGTGTTATGAGGTTTGTTCACTTTCCGCCGCTTCAAGCAGTCGTGTCTCACGCATTCCCAGACCACGGGACAACGCTGTAGCTTCGTAGAAGATTTTGCCGTTGAGCTGATCGGCGACGGCATCGCTGTTACCGCCGGCCGGGCCACGGCCCCAGGTCACGACTTCGCCGCTGGAGGTCAGCGCGGCGAAGGCATGGGTGTTGCCATAAATGGCGCGGACGTTGACCAGTCTTGCGGCAATGTAATCCGGGATCTCACCACCTCGATCAGCGGTCCCCCAGGCTACAACGGTGCCGTTGGCTCGCAGCGCAGCAAAAGCAACTCCCCCGCATACCACCTGTACGACGTCAGTCAGTAATGCAATCGGTGTTGGGATTGCCTGACGTCCCCATCCCACGACACGCCCGCTGCCGAGCAGTGCAACGAATGATCCATTGTTACCCGTTACCGTGCGGATGTCTGTCAATAAGGCGATCGGCGCAGGAACGCTTGCGCCAGCTGAAGGGTACCCCCAAGCAACAACGCTTCCATTGCTGCGTCGTGCGGCAAAGGCTGCTTCGGCCCCACTCAGTTCCACAATGTCTGTAAGCAGTTTGATCCTGCCAGGCACGGATCCCCCGTAACCGTAGTCTCCCCATGCAACTACAGCACCATTGGCACGCAGGGCTGCAAAGGCGTAGTCGGTAGCGACTACATCAACAACGTCAATCAACGCCGCGATGGCCGCAGGCACATTACCTCCATGGGTTTGGTGCCCCCAAGCCACCACCGAACCATTAGCCCGAAGCGCAGCAAAGGCGTGGAGGTTGCCAATCACTCTGACGACATCCCTCAGTGCAGCTACCGGCTCTGGAAGTGCTGCACCCCAAGTAGGGCTTCCCCACGCCACCAGACTCCCATCACGACGTAGCGCGACAAACGCATAACCGTTGCCGCTTACCGCTACGATATCCCGCAAAGGACTGATGGGTTCCGACACCTCTCCTCCGTTTCCACTCAGCCCCCAAGCCACTACCGCACCCGAGGCCTGTCGTGCCGCAAAGGCATAACCGCAAGCACTCAGCGATATGGCATCAGAAATGGCCGGTAACGAATCCCCCAGATCCCCACCACGGGCAGGCTTACCCCATGCCACCAGGGCTCCACGTTCGGTGCGCGCCGCAAAGGCGGCGCTATTTTCTTCTTGGCTGGCTATAAAATTACCGTTCCCGCACAGGTTCTGCGGATTGATCGTCACCTGATCATCACTGATCCGCACATGCAGCAGCCGATCCGGCCGAGTGTCACGGAACGTCGTGCCACTGACCTCGCCCTCCTCGCCGTTATAACGCCACCAGGCCCTGACCGGATGGCGGGTGGTTGCATCCAGCGCGGTCAACCACGCAGTCCCGCCGCCATAATTCTGGTAATTACCCCGCGAGCGCGCGCCCATCACCAGCAAGCGTCCTGTCCCCAGCGTTGCACGCACGTCATAAACCGCCACCCGCGAATACTGGCGACCACCGGCCTGACGCACTACGGTGCAGTCCAGCGAGATCTCCCGCCCGACGTTGGCCAACACCACCGACTGCGGCACGCTGATCAGTTTGTCGCGCCCCGCTTCTCCGCTCTCCACGCGAAACGGCACGATCGCCGTGCCGCCTCCGGCAACGCCGATCCAGCGGATCTCACCGCTGTCGCCCACCCTCAAGCCATACGCCGCAGCCAGACGCACGGTTGCACCTACCGCTGGCACCGCGCTCGCATCAATCTGGTCGCCGCGCGCGCCGTCAATTGAGGGCGGATCGAAATCCAGCAGGGCATTGCCGACCCGCAAGGTCAGTGGAAAGGAGTAACCCAGGGTTTTGCCGTCACGCACGATGAAATAGTCGATGACAATCCGGCGATTGAGATTGTTGGTCACAAACTGTTTAGGCACCGTGAACGGCACTTCCCTACCCGCAGTTTGCGCTGTAAGACGCAGTGAGCCACTGGTGCTGCCATTACTGCCTGTACCGCGCCAGCGATAATTCACCAGGTCTTCGGGCTGTGTCTGCAGATACGGCACAATCAATTTACAGCCCAGCGGCGGGACGGCTTCCGGATCGATCAACGACGTGCCAGGCACCGCCTCCTCCACGCGCGGCGTCACGAACAGCGGTTGCACTTCGCCCACCTGCATCTCGAACCGCAACGACTCGCGCACGTTGAGTGTCGCCTCATCATCATTGGCAACGGTGTAAAACACCGAGACCTGCAAGCCGTCGAAACGCTGGATCTCCGCGTTCGAGACATTGCGCAACACCGGCTCGTCATCCGGCACATCGCCAACCGGGCGCGAGTCTTCGTAATAGACGATGCCGCCGCCGGGACGCGTGGCCTCCCAGATCAGCGTCAACAGGTCACTGGCGGCGCGTCCCGCAAACCATGGAATGCGCACGGTGGCCCAATGCTCGTTCGGGTCCAGCGTACCGGCGGGGGCTTCATCCACCGTAGGAGCCGGCAGACGGATGGCCTCCCCCTCTACCGAGATACCGACACTCTTCGACGGCCGATCAGCCTCGCCTGTTCGCTTGAGTACGTAAGAGACACTGGCCCGGCCTTTGGCGATGGCCCACACCTTGTCGTTCGGGACAGTGAACGTCAGCGCAACGCCGACTCGCGTCACCGGCAACTCCAGCGGGCCATGATTGATCGGCGCGCCCTCGGCGTTAGTGCCTTGCCAGGTCAATGCGACAATGTCCTGCAACTTGAAGACGCTAGCGGGGGTATTGACCAGAACGTTCACATCGTCATCTTGCAACTCGTCGAGATCGATGACATTGCTGACAGGATCGGCCTCCAGCACGATAGGCGCATCCAGACGACTTCCTTTCAGATCCACCAAGATGCGGGTTTCCGCCGACCACGGTGACCGTGGATCCGGATAATTGCCACACTCATCGATCACCTGGTACACCACGATCACCCCGGCGCTGTCGCCCGCCTCCTCGATCAGTGCTTGATCGATGGTCACGACCAGCGGGCTGTAGTTAGGGTCGTCAGGGTCGCCAATATGTTTTTGCTCGACAAGGACGTTTTTCTCTACGCTGCCCCACGCCACCTTTACACGGTCGTTGATACGCATGAAGGGGTACGGCAGGATCGTGATCGGCACACCCGCCGCGGCCTCCCCAGGGCCGACGCCGTTGTCGATGATGCTTTGGAGAATGTGGTAGCGCAGGTTCTGGTTGCCGGGCGTTGACTGGTCGTCATCGAAGCCGCCGGGGCGATCCAGTTTGACGAAGAACCTTTGCAGCGGTGTTGACTCAGGTTCCTGAAACGGCCGGGTCACTCGATAAAAAACCGGATAGGCCTCCCCTCTGCGGATATGCCCCTCATCGATAACCCCTTTGATGAGTTCGTTTTCATCTTCCGGCTCGATGTCTTTACTCCAGACCGGCGCCTGCAGGTCGCCCCAGAACACCTCAAGCAGATCACCCGCCTCCATGACCAGCCAGGGAGGAACCAGAAATTCGACGCCTCCCTCCACGGCGGCCACCGGCAAACCACCGTCATAGCCCTGCACGGGAGTCTTGAGTTTGGTGATCCTTATGGGCTTGAGCGCGCTCACGCCTGGATCAGAAGACGTAGAGGCTGATGGTGATTGCGTTTTCATACAAGCAAATCCTCAAGTGACAGAAAGCCCCGGCCTGACGCCTTGGCGACTGCGGTATCCCATCACCCGAAGCTGCCGGCCAGCTACTGTCAGATCTGACAGTAGCGACAGACGGCATCCGCCACGACCTCCTGATCTCTCAAGCCTTTGGGCAAGTCCGCCCGTTTGCCAGTAAACTCCCCCCTCTTTAGCCGCCCATCATTTCCCCGCGGCCATCACCTATTTATGTAGCGGAGTCCACCTTGCGTCTGTTCCACACCTCCGACTGGCACCTTGGGCAAAACCTGCACGGCCAGGAGCGCGATTTCGAGCATGCGTGCTTTCTCGAATGGCTGCTGCGCCAACTGCAACTGGCGCAGCCGGATGTGCTGCTGATTGCCGGGGACATCTTTGACACGGTCAATCCGCCGGTCAAAGCTCAGGAACGCCTCTACGACTTCATCGTCAGCGCCCACGAGCAGCAGCCGTTGCTGACCATCGTGATGATCGCCGGCAACCACGATTCCGGCTCGCGCATCGAGCTGCCGGCGCCGTTGATGCGCCGCTTGCGCACCCATGCGCTGGGGCGGGTGTTGTGGCTGGATGACGGCCAGCTCGACGCCGAACGGCTGTTGCTGCCGCTGCCGAACACCCAAGGCGAAATCGCCGCGTGGTGCCTGGCGCTGCCGTTCCTGCGTCCAGCCGAAGTGACCGGTGCGCATCTGGGCGACAACTATCTGCGCGGTATCGGTCAGGTGCATGAATGGCTGATCGAAGCGGCGAATGCCAAGCGTCAGCCGGGTCAGGCGCTGGTCGCCATCAGCCACGCGCACATGGCGGGCGGCTCGGTCTCGGAAGACTCCGAGCGCAGCCTGATCATCGGTAACGCCGAAGCGCTGCCCGCCAGCCTGTTCGGGCCGAGCATCAGCTACGTCGCCCTCGGCCATTTGCACAAGCCGCAGAAGGTCAACGGTGAAGAACGCATTCGCTACAGCGGCTCGCCGATTCCGCTGTCGTTCTCGGAGATCGGCTATCAGCACCAGATTCTCGACATCACCCTCGATGGCGAAACCCTGGTCAGCGTCGAACCGAAACTGATCCCGCGCTCGGTCAACCTGCAACGCATCGGCCCGGCGCCGCTGGCGGAGATCCTGCTGCAACTGGCCGACCTGCCGAACATCGATCTGCTCGCCGAAACCCAGCGCCAGCCATGGCTGGAAGTGCGCGTAACCCTCGATGAGCCGCAGCCGGATCTGCGCCATCAGGTGGAAAACGCTCTGCAAGGCAAAGCCGTGCGTCTGGTGCGGATCGCCGCCGAGTACGCCGGCAACCGTGGCGCCGAGGGTAGCGACGACGGCAGCGCGCTGGTCGAACTGGATCAACTCACTCCGCAAGAACTGTTCAGTCGCGCCTGGCTCGACAACTATGGCAACGAGGTCGATGAGCAGACGCTCAAGGACTTCGCCGAACTGCTGCAGGACGTACAACTGGAGGGCGAGCAGCCATGAAGATTCTCGCCATTCGCTTGAAGAACCTCGCCTCGCTGGCCGGGCCGTTCGAAATCGACTTCACCGCCGAACCACTGGCCAGTGCTGGCCTGTTTGCGATCACCGGGCCGACCGGCGCCGGTAAAAGTACCTTGCTCGATGCTCTGTGCCTGGCGTTGTTCGGCGCCGTGCCGCGGCTGAACAACACTGGCCGTGACGCCAAGGTTCCGGATGCGGACGGCGAAATCACCACCGGCGACCCGCGCACCTTGCTGCGCCGTGGGACCGGTGAAGGTTACGCGGAAGTGGATTTTGTCGGCGTCGATGGCCGCCGTTACCGTGCGCGCTGGGAAGCCAACCGTGCCCGCGAGAAGGCTGGCGGCAAATTGCAGGCCAGCCGGCAGAGCCTGCGCAACATCGATCAGGATCAACTGCTCGCCAGCCAGAAAGGCGAATACAAGACCCAACTCGAAGCCGCGCTGGGCCTGAATTTCGAACAGTTCACCCGTGCCGTGCTGCTGGCCCAGAGCGAGTTCAGCGCGTTCCTCAAGGCCGACGACAACGACCGCAGCGAACTGCTGGAAAAACTCACCGACACCGCGCTCTACACCCGCCTCGGCCGCCGCGCGTTCGACAAGACCAAAGAGGCCCGCGAAGCGCACAAGCTGCTGCAGGATCAGGCCACTGGCGTCACTCCACTGGCCCCCGAAGCCCGCGCCGAGCTGGACGAACGCTTCAACGCTGCCCAGCAGCAATTGAAGTTGCAGCAAGCGCAGCTCAAGCAACTGGAACAACAGCACAGCTGGCTCAGGGATTTGCGCCAGTTGCAGGACGCGCAGCAAGCCGCCGCCGAACAATTGCAGAGTGCGCAGCAACAGTGGGAAGGCCTGGCCGGCGAGCGCCTGAAACTGACGCGCCTGGAACAACTCGCCCCGCAACGTCACCAGTTCGCGCGCAAGACCGAACTCGATGTGCAGCTGACGCCGCTGGCGGCGCAGATTGCCGCGCACACTCGCCAACACGGCGAACTCGGCGAACGCCAGACACAACTGGAACAGGCGCTCGAGTCGGCGAAAGTCGCCCTCAGCGAAGCGCAGCAGCGACACAGCGACAGCGCCCCGCTGCTGCGTCAGGCATTCGAGGAGCAAAGCACCCTCGCCCGTCTCGCCAAGGACACCGCCCTCAGCGCCGAGGCCCGCCAGTCCGCCGAGCAAGCCTGCACCGAAGGCCAGAGCGCGATTCAGGCCTTGCAGACGAAACAGGCCGAAGTCGCTGAACGCCTGCAGAAAATCGCCGCCGAGCTGGAGCAGAGTGCGGATCTGGCGCCGCTCAGCGACGCATGGAATGCCTATCGCGATCGCCTGCAACAGCTGATGCTGATCGGCAATCGCCTGAACCAGGGCCAGGCCGAACTGGCGACCCTCGAACAGAACGCCGCGCACAGCGCCGACGCGTTGGCTACGCAAAAACAGCAGTTGGAAGTGCTGTTCAAAGAGGCCGGCGCCGAGCCGGATGCCGTCGCCGAGCAGATCGGCATCCTTGGCACTCTGTTACAGGACAACCGCAAACAGCTGCGCGCCATCGAAGACCTGACACGGCTCTGGGCCAGTCAGCAGGAGCTGGAAAAACGCGGCGCCGAGCTGCAACAGCGTCTGCTCGATGCACAGCAGGAACGCGAGCGTCTGACCCAGGACGGAGTGAAAACCAAGGCCGAACTCACCGTCGCCGAACAAACCCTTAACGTCACCCGAGAACTGCTCGAGCGCCAGCGTCTGGCGCGCAGTGCCAGTGTCGAAGAGCTGCGCGCGCAGTTGCAGGACGATCAGCCGTGCCCGGTCTGTGGCAGCAACGAGCATCCGTATCATCAGCCGGAAGCGCTGCTGCAAAGCCTCGGCCGTCACGATGAATCCGAGCAGGCCAACGCGCAGCAAGCGGTGGATCAGCTCAAGGAAAAACTCACCGAGCTGCGCGCCGACGTCGGGGGCGTGATCGCCCGGCAGAAAGAGCTGTTGCAACAGCAGGAGCAATTGACCGCCCAGCTTCAGGCACTGGCGCCGAGTTTGCAGGCGCATCCGCTGGCGCCTCAGTTGCTCAATCAGGACGCCGACAAGCGTGACGCCTGGCTGACACGGCAGAACGATCAACTGAATCAGAGCATCACTCAGGACGAACAACGCCAGAGCGCCCTGCTCACCCTGCAACAGGATGCGGCGCGCCTGACCCAGCAACTGCGTAATGCCGAAACTGCGCATCAGCAAGCGGCGCAACACTTGAGCAACCAACAACGCGAACTGAGCAGCGACCGTCAGCGTCTCGACGAAGAGCTCAGCGCGTTCGCCAGTTTGCTGCCAGTCGAAACCCTCGAGGCCTTGCGCATCGAGCCGGCGACAACCTTCATGCAGCTGGATCGGCAGATTGCCGAACGTCTGGCGCAGGTTGATCAGCAGAAGGAAGAGTTGGCCGAACAGCAGCAGCGCCAGCAGACGCTGGAGAAGGAACAGGATCGCCAGCTCAGCCGCGTCCAGCAGCTGCAAAGCGCCGAGCAGCAATTCAGCGCACTGGCCGAGCAGCAGCAGGCCAGTCAGGCGAAACTGGCGCAACTGTTGGGCGAACACAGCAGCGCCGAGCACTGGCAACAGCAACTGGAACAGGCTGTGGATCAGGCGCGCAACGCCGAAACCAGCACCGCTGCGGAACTGCAGAGCGTGCGTACGCAACTTGTGCAAATTGGCGCCGAACTCAAGGCGCAACAAGAACGCTTACAGGCGCTGCAAAGCGAAGACAGCGAACTGACGCAGAAGATTGCCGACTGGCGCGCACGCCATCCTGAGCTGGATGACGGCGGCCTCGAAGACCTGCTGCGCGTCGATGACACGCAGCTCAGCGAACTGCGCCAACGCTTGCAGCACAACGAAAAAGCCATCGAACAGGCCAAAGTGCTGCTGCAGGAACGTGATCAGCGCCTGGCCGATCATCAGGCGCAGCACAACGGTAATCTCGATGCCGAGCAACTCGCCAGCGCCCTCGCCGAGCTGCAGAACCAGTTCAACCTCAGCGAGCAACAGTGCGCCGAACTGCGCGCCGAACAGGCTGAAGATCAGCGCCGGCAGAATGCCAATCAGGCACTCGCGCAGCAGATCGCCGACGCCTATGCCGAGTACCAGCGCTGGGCGCGTTTGAATGCGTTGATCGGCTCGGCCACCGGCGACACCTTCCGCAAGATCGCCCAGGCCTACAACCTCGACCTGCTGGTGCATCACGCCAACGTGCAGTTGCGCCAACTGGTCAAACGCTATCGCTTGAAACGCGGTGGCAGCATGCTCGGCCTGCTGGTGATGGATACCGAGATGGGCGACGAATTGCGCTCGGTACATTCGCTGTCCGGCGGCGAGACTTTCCTGGTGTCGCTGGCCCTTGCACTGGGGCTGGCATCGATGGCCTCCAGCACGCTGAAAATCGAATCGCTGTTCATCGACGAAGGCTTCGGCAGCCTCGACCCGGAATCGCTGCAACTGGCGATGGACGCCCTCGACGGTTTGCAGGCGCAGGGTCGCAAGGTCGCAGTGATTTCCCACGTGCAGGAAATGCACGAACGGATTCCGGTGCAGATTCAGGTGCAACGCCAGGGCAACGGCTTGAGCACCCTGGAGGTGAAATGAACACGCTGTACTCGTTCCGCCGCTGCCCGTACGCGATGCGCGCGCGAATGGCCCTGCGTTATTCGGGGGTGCCGGTGGAGATTGTCGAAGTCAGCCTCAAGGCCAAACCGGCCGCGATGCTGGCGATCTCGCCCAAAGGCACGGTGCCGGTGCTGGATGCCGATGGGCAGGTGATTGATGAAAGTCTGGAGATCATGCGCTGGGCGTTGGCGCAGCATGATCCGGACGATTGGCTACTCGGCGGGGATTCACGGATTGCCGGGTTGATTGAGGCTAATGATCAAGGGTTCAAGGTGCATTTGAACCGCTATAAATATGCCGAGCGCTACCCCGAGCAGCCGATGGAGGTTTATCGGGCTGAGGGGGCGTTGTTTTTGCAGCGGCTGGATGGGTTGCTTGAAGGTCGGGATTATTTGCTGAGTGATCATCCGTGTCTCGCGGATATCGCGTTGCTGCCGTTCGTTCGGCAGTTTGCGCATGTGGATCGCGAGTGGTTTGCGCAGACGCCTTATGTGCGGTTGCAAGCGTGGTTGCAAAGTTTTCTTGAGTCCGAGCTGTTCACGGCGATCATGAAGAAGTAACCCGAACTCCTGGTACCGAACTCCTTGTGGCGAGGGGATTCATCCCCGATGGGCGGCGAAGCTGCCCTGAAATCAGACACCTCGGTGTATCAGAATAATCCGGTTCGCCGGGTCTGGGGCCGCTTCGCGGCCCATCGGGGATGAATCCCCTCACCACAATGATCGGGTTGTCTAAGCCAAGGCGTTGCACATGCCGAGTGCCATGCAATCCACTTCAAACGGCCCGAGAAAATCGACCTCAGCCTTGATCGGCGGATTGCCGGCCAGCAACCCTTGGGAGTTGGCCCGTTCGATGTTGTGCGCGATGCTGTGATTGGCCTCTATGGCCCGAGCCAGCGCACCCACCGAGCCTTGGCCAAAGCCGAGCAACGCCGCACCATTGGTCATCAGTGCCAGCCCGGCGATGACCCAGAGTCTGTAGCCTTTCATGCGCCGCCCACTCCTGCGAGTTCAGCGCGATCAACCAGCACGTCTGCGCGGTGTTCGAACTGGATGCCGGGGTGTGCGACCTGGATCGGTGCGTCGAAGCTGTGTTGAGTTTGCGCGGCGATGCTGACAAACAGCACCAAGGCCAGGTAAAGACCGATGGCCAGGTAGGCGCCGCGCTTGGCTGAGGTAATGATTGAACTGGCCATGATGTGCTCCGTGGGCATGTTTCAGTGCCGTCAGGATCGATCAAAAAAGCCGCGGTAACCACTCAGGGTTTGCCATAGTAAACATCAGCTTGGTTGATTATTTAGCCGGTCTATTTGCGCGGTTCAAGAAACCTATCAGGCTGCGAAAAACACACGCACACGTGTAGGAGCTGCCGAAGGCTGCGATCTGTTGATTTTGCTTTTTAAAAACAAGATCAAAAGATCGCAGCCTTCGGCAGCTCCTACAGGGAGTTGTTCGAAGCGGGCATTTCAGTGTTGGGCTTTGTGATCCAGTGCGGCGTAGAAGTTGGCGCTCTGTTGCAGGTATTTCTGGGTGTAGCTCTGGGTGTGGGATTTTTTGCTGCTGATTTCAGCGTTGGCACTGGCTGGCAATGCAACGGTGGCGGAGATGGCGGAAGCGGCGATGATCGAGAAGAGATTGAAGTTCATGGCGGTAACCCTCGTGTTCGGTTGGCTTGCTTTGCCCGGTTGGGCCGTGAAGCAAACTTAACGCTCGAGGGTTGATCGCTTGAAATGCTTTGTAGCATTACCGGATATCAGCGCGATTAATACAACGAGACAGGCCCCGCAAACCGGGGCCTGTGGCTTATTGTCGCACTAGAAACTTGAGGTCGCTGGGGGCGTCCATCGGCAGTTTTTGCACGGTTTTGCCGAGCAGACCGGTCTTGGCATCGCGCTCGACGACGACAATTTCGTTGCTCTTCTGGTTGGCGATCAGCAGAAACTTGCCACTCGGATCAAGGCTGAACTCACGCGGGTGATCGCCTTCTACCGAACGCTTTTGCAGCTCTTTGAGCTGACCGGTCACCGGATCGATGCTGAACACCAGCAGTTGATTGGCGGTGCCACGGTTGCTGACGTAGAGGAACTTGCCATCGGCCGACGCATGCAGAGCGGCGGCGGCTTTGTCCGAGGTCGGCTGACCGGCGGCCAGATCGACCAGTTGCGTCTGGGTCAGCACGCCGTCGTGGTAGTCGAACACCGCGACCTGCGCGCTCATTTCCATGGTCAGCCAGGCATGCTTGCCGTCGGCACTGAACAGCAGATGACGCGGGCCGCTGCCGGCCGGCAGGCTCACCGAAGCGGTTTTCGCCGGGGTCAGTGGCAGGTCCGGGTTGGCCTTCGGGTCGAACTGGTAGATGAACACCTTGTCCGCCCCGAGGTCGTTGGAGAACACATAGCGACCATCCGGCGAGGACACCGTCGAGTGCACGTGGTTCGAGGCCTGACGCTCGGGGTTGACCCGGCTCGCCGGGTGCGCACTCATCTGCACCACCGGTTTGAGCTTGCCGTCAGCGCCGACCGGCAACACCGCGAGGGTGCCGCCCGGATCTTCGACCACCGAATAGTTGCTGACGAACAGATGGCTGGCATCGCCGCTGAGGCTCGAATGGGTCGGCTCGTTGCCCAGGCTCTGCACTTGATTGATCAGGGTCAGGGCGTGGGTCTTCGGATCGATCGAGTAGCTGCTGACGCGGCCGACCGGATCTTTCTGGCCGGGGCCGTTTTCGTTGACCACGAACAGTTGCTTCTGGTCTTTGGACAGGGTCAGCCACGACGGGTTTTCGCTCTTCACCACTTGCAGCGGCTTGGCAGCGATCTGTCCGGTGGCGCTATCGAAATTCATTCGATAGATGCCCTGGCTGGTGCCGGCGGTGTAGGAGCCCACCAGCAATTGATAGGTCTCGGCGCTGGCACTGGACAGGCCCATCGCACCGACGCTGCCGGCCATCAGCAGTGGCCAGAATTTACGCATGTTCATTGATCATCTTCCTCGTCGTCGCTGCTGCTGACTACATCACCGAGGCAGACCAAACGGTGCTCGCCGGTGGTCTTGGTGTCGCTGGCGTAGCCAATGATCAGCCAGCTTTTCAGGTCTTCATCAAACGTTGCTGCTTCAACCTGAGCCGGCGTGAATTCCCAATGCTTGGCCTCTCGGCCGTCGATGCATTCGATGTGCAGGTTGTCGTCTTCGTCGAGGGCGAATTCGAAGGCGTGCAGGCCGTCGATTTCGACCATGCCGCAGTGTTCGAGGGCGTTGAGAAGGGTTTGGGCAGTCATGGCAAACAGTCTTTCTTAGGGGGGAAAGGGCCAATGATAGCTCATTGTCGTGCCCGGCCCTTGTAGGAGTGAGCCTGCTCGCGATGGCGGTGTGTCATCCAACCAAGATGTCGAATGTGAAACCGCTATCGCGAGCAGGCTCACTCCTACAGGGGATTTGCGGTGTGGGTTAGAAGGCGTCGCGTGAGGGCTTGCCATCTACCAGCCGCTGAATGCGCAACGGATTGCCATTCTTCAGCGGTTCCGGCAGCAAGCTGTCGGGGTAGTTCTGGAAGCACACCGGGCGCAGGAACCGGTCGATCGCCAGCGTCCCCACCGACGTTCCACGCGCATCCGATGTCGCCGGATACGGCCCGCCATGCACCATCGAATCACACACCTCCACACCCGTTGGATAACCATTGAGCAGGATCCGTCCGACTTTCTGTTCGAGCAGCGGCGTCAGTTCCGGGAAGCGTTCGAAGTCGGCCTGCTCGCCGATAATGGTCGCCGTCAGTTGCCCGTGCAGGCCGTGCAATGCCGCGCTCAGTTGCGCCTTATCGGCCACTTCGACGATCACCGTGGTCGGGCCGAACACTTCTTCCTGCAGCACTTCATCGCCGTTGATCAACAGGCTGGCATCGGCCTTGAACAATTGCGGCTGCGCCTGATTACCCTGCTGCGGCTGGCCCGCCAAGTGCTCGATCCCGGAATGCGCCAAGAGCTTCTGCAAGCCTTTGCCATAGCTGCCGAGGGTGCCGGCGTTGAGCATGGTCTGCGCCGGTTGGTCGCCAATCAGTCCGGCGACTTGCTGGACGAAGGCGCTGAACTGCGGCGAGCGGATACCGATGACCAATCCCGGATTGGTGCAGAACTGACCGCAGCCCTGCACCACCGAAGCGGTCAGGTCGCGGGCAATGGTTTCCGAGCGCTCGGCCAAGGCTTGCGGCAGAACGATCACCGGGTTGATGCTCGACATCTCGGCGAACACCGGGATCGGTTGCGGCCGCGCCGCTGCCATGTCGCACAGTGCCCGACCGCCCTTGAGCGAACCGGTAAAACCCACTGCCTGGATCGCCGGATGCTTGACCAGCCATTCGCCAACGCCACCGCCGTAGATCATGTTGAACACGCCTGCCGGCATCGCGGTTTTTTCGGCGGCACGAATCAGTGCGTCGGCAACAAGTTCAGCGGTTGCCATGTGGCCGCTGTGGGCCTTGAACACCACCGGGCAGCCGGCGGCCAGCGCCGCAGCGGTGTCGCCACCGGCCGTCGAGAACGCCAGCGGGAAGTTGCTCGCACCGAACACTGCGACAGGGCCGAGGCCAATGCGGTATTGGCGCAGATCTGGACGCGGCAATGGCTGACGATCCGGCAATGGCAAATCGATTCGCGCGCCGTAGAAATCACCGCGCCGCAGGACTTTGGCGAACAGGCGCATCTGCCCGCTGGTGCGCCCGCGCTCGCCCTGAATCCGCCCCGCAGGCAGCGCGGTTTCGCGGCAGACCAGCGCGACGAACTCATCACCCAAGGCATCCAGTTCATCGGCAATCGCGTCGAGAAATTGCGCGCGACGTTCGGCGCTGAGGCTGCGATAGGCCGGGTACGCTGCGGCGGCGGCTTTGGCGGCGGCATCGACTTCGGCTTCAGTCGCTTGAATGAAATCGTACGGCAGCTGTTCGCCGGTGGTCGCGTCGACGCTTTGCAGTTTCACATTGCCCGCTGCGCTGCGCTGTCCGCCAATGTAGTTGTGACCGAGAATCTGAGTCATGGGAGCTCCTTAAAGGGTGCCGATGCTGTCCGGTTGAAAAGCCGCTGCTGCCGGGGCTATGCCGTTGACCAGCGGTGCGCCGAATTCGGCCTGGCTGATTTCAAACCGGTCGCCCGGTTGGGTGCGGATGCCATCGGCGAACGACAGGGTCGCGGTGCCGAAAAAGTGGATGTGCACGTCGCCGGGACGCAGGAACTGGCGGTATTTGAAATGGTGGTATTCAAGGTTGGCGAGGCTGTGACACATGTTGGCTTCGCCGCTGAGAAATTCGTTCTGCCACAGCACTTCGCCGTTACGCAGGATGCGGCTGCTGCCGGCCAGATGCTGCGGCAATTCACCGGTGCGCAGTTCCGGGCCGTAGCTGCAACTGCGCAGTTTCGAGTGGGCCAGGTACAGGTAATTCTTGCGCTCCATGACGTGGTCGGAGAACTCGTTGCCCACCGCGAAACCGAGGCGATACGGTTTGCCGTCGTGGCCGATGACGTAGAGCCCGGCCATTTCCGGTTCCTCGCCGGCATCCTCGGCAAACGGTGGCAACGGGAACGCCTCGCCCGGACGCACGACGATGCTGCCGTCGCCCTTGTAGAACCATTCCGGCTGCACGCCCGCCTGCCCCGCCGCCGGTTTGCCGCCCTCCACGCCCCATTTGAAGATGCGCATGGTGTCGGTCATTTGCGCTTCGTCGCCGGCCTGCTGGTGCATCTTGTCCCGCGCCGAGGCGCTGCCCAGGTGCGTGAGGCCGGTGCCGCTGACCAGCAGGTGCGCCGGGTCCGGGTGATCCAGCGGCGGCAGGATGCGCCGGTCTTTGAGCAACTGCGCGTAGTCATGACTGATGCCGAGGCCGTGGGTTTGTACTTGCTGCTCCAGAGTGCCGCCGGCCTCAATCGCGGCCAGCGCGAGATCGCGTACGCTGCGGGCGTCCTGCACTTCGCGGATCAGCCCGTTGTCGACCACGCCGACGCGGCGCTCGCCGTTAATCAATTCGAATTGAACCAGATGCATAAATTTCTCCTATTCCCTCAAAAACACCGCCGTTCCCCTGTGGGAGCGAGCCTGCTCGCGAAAGCGGTGTGTCAGTCACCCACAATGTTGAATGTGATGGCCTCTTCGCGAGCAGGCTCGCTCCCACAGGGGCCAGCGTTGTCTAGTCAGGTTCGGGTGGCACCGCGTGCACTGGCGGCGAACTGCTCGACCGGCAGCACGTGTTTGCGCTCAAGCACGCGGTAGACGATTCCGGTAAGAATCAAACCGAACACCATCACCCCGCTGAGGAAATACAGCCCCGAAGCCAGATTCCCGGTGTATTCCTTCAACGCCCCGATCACGAACGGGCCGATGTAGCCACCGAGGTTGCCCACCGAGTTGATCAGCGCGATCCCCGCCGCCGCACTCGCACCGGCAAAGAACCGCCCGGGCAAGGTCCAGAACACCGCGGTGCAGGAAAACAGCGCGAACGCCACCAGGCACAGCGCCGCCAGTTGCGCCACCGGCAGGGTCAGCCACGCGCTGAAGAACAGGCCCAGCGCGCCCAGTACATAGAGCACCGCCAGATGGCCGTAGCGATCATTCATGCGGTCGGAGCTGCGCGGCACGATCAGCAGACCGACGATGCCAAAGATGTACGGCACCGCCGAGACAAAACCGGTCACCAGATCGCTGCCACCGAACTGTTTGATCAGCGTCGGCAGCCACAGGCCGAGGCCATAAATACTCAGGGTCACCGGCAGGTAGAACAGCGCCAGCAGCAATACGCGTTTGTCCTTGAGTGCATGCAGCGGGTTGCCGTGACGGGTCTGGCCGTATTCCTGCAAATCCTTTTTCAGTTCGCCGGTCAGCCAGTCTTTCTCGGCCTGATCCATCCACTTCACGTTTTGCGGGCCATCGGGCAGCCAGCGCAATACTGGCCAGGTCAACAGAATTGCCGGGGTGCCGATGACGATGAACAGCCACTGCCAGCCGTGCAGGCCGAGGATGCCGTCCATGCCCAACAAGCCGCCGGACACCGGGCCGGTGATCATCATCGCGATCGGTTGAGAGAGGATGAACAGGCCAAGGATCTTGCCGCGATGGCGCACCGGGAACCATTGGGTGATGTAGTAGAGAACGCCGGGGAAGAACCCCGCCTCCGCCGCGCCGAGCAGAAAGCGCATGACGTAGAAACTGTGCGGGCCCTGGACGAACGCCATGCCGATGGTGATCGCGCCCCAGGTGATCATGATCCGCGCGAACCAGCGCCGCGCACCGAAGCGCTCGAGCATCAGGTTGCTGGGGATTTCGAGAAGAAAATAGCCGATGAAAAACAGTCCGGCACCGAGACCGTAGGCCGCATCACCGATGCCGATGTCGGCGCCCATGTGCAGCTTGGCGAAGCCGACGGCGGAGCGATCCACATAGGCGATCAGGTACAGCAGGATCAGGAAGGGAATCAGTTTCAGCGTGATGCGCCGGACAAGCCGCAGTTCCTGGCTCATGGGATCGGTCTCCGATTGTTGTTTTTATAGAACCTCGGGGGACGCCTCTCGCGGAAAACCGCCAGGGCCAATCCCTCCGTCGAAAACGACTATATAGTAATACTAATTACCCAACAACACTTCCAAAGCGGCGATTTTGCGCTTATGTTTAGCCGTGACTCGCAAACAATAGTCTTACAATAAGAGAATCGATCATGTCTGAGAAGAAACCCACACTGCGCTCGGCCCAATGGTTTGGCACTGCCGACAAGAACGGCTTCATGTACCGCAGCTGGATGAAGAATCAGGGCATCGCCGACCACCAGTTTCATGGCAAGCCGATCATCGGCATCTGCAACACCTGGTCGGAACTGACCCCGTGCAACGCGCATTTCCGCCAGATTGCGGAGCACGTCAAACGCGGGGTGATCGAGGCCGGTGGCTTTCCGGTGGAATTCCCGGTGTTCTCCAATGGCGAGTCAAACTTGCGCCCCACCGCCATGCTCACCCGCAACCTGGCAAGCATGGACGTCGAAGAAGCGATTCGCGGCAACCCGATTGACGGCGTAGTGCTGTTGACCGGCTGCGACAAGACCACTCCGGCGCTGCTGATGGGCGCGGCCAGTTGCGATGTGCCGGCGATCGTCGTCACCGGCGGGCCGATGCTCAACGGCAAGCACAAGGGCAAGGACATCGGCTCCGGCACGGTGGTCTGGCAGCTCAGCGAGCAGGTCAAGGCCGGCACTATCACCATTGACGACTTCCTCGCGGCCGAGGGCGGCATGTCACGCTCGGCGGGCACCTGCAACACCATGGGCACCGCGTCGACCATGGCCTGCATGGCCGAAGCACTGGGCACGTCCCTGCCGCACAACGCGGCGATTCCGGCCGTCGATGCGCGACGTTACGTGTTGGCGCACATGTCCGGCATGCGCGCGGTGGAGATGGTTCGCGAAGACTTGCGCCTGTCGAAGATTCTGACCAAGGAAGCCTTTGAAAACGCCATTCGGGTCAACGCGGCTATTGGCGGTTCGACCAACGCGGTGATTCACCTGAAAGCCATCGCCGGGCGCATCGGTGTCGAGCTGGATCTGGACGACTGGACCCGTATCGGACGCGGCATGCCGACCATCGTCGACCTGCAACCGTCCGGGCGTTTCCTGATGGAAGAGTTTTACTACGCCGGTGGTTTGCCGGCGGTGCTGCGCCGTCTCGGCGAGGCCAATCTGATCCCCAATCCCAATGCGCTGACCGTCAACGGTAAATCGCTGGGCGAGAACACCAAAGACGCGCCGATCTACGGCGAGGACGAAGTGATCCGCACCCTCGACAATCCAATCCGCGCTGACGGTGGCATCTGCGTGCTGCGCGGTAATCTGGCGCCGCTGGGTGCGGTGCTCAAGCCGTCCGCCGCCACACCTGAGCTGATGCAACATCGCGGTCGTGCGGTGGTGTTCGAGAACTTCGACATGTACAAGGCGCGGATCAATGATCCGGAACTGGATGTCGATAAAGATTCGATTCTGGTGATGAAGAACTGCGGGCCGAAGGGTTATCCGGGCATGGCCGAGGTCGGCAACATGGGCTTGCCGGCCAAGCTGCTGGCTCAAGGCGTGACCGATATGGTGCGCATTTCTGATGCGCGAATGAGCGGCACCGCGTACGGCACGGTGGTGTTGCACGTCGCCCCGGAAGCGGCAGCCGGCGGGCCGTTGGCGGTGGTGCAGGAAGGCGACTGGATCGAGCTGGATTGCGCCAGCGGGCGGTTGCATCTGGATATTCCGGATGCCGAACTGGCGGCGCGCATGGCGGATCTGCAGCCACCGCAGCAGTTGTTGGCGGGTGGCTATCGTCAGCTGTACATCGATCATGTGCTGCAGGCGGATCAGGGCTGTGACTTCGACTTCCTCGTCGGTTGTCGAGGGGCGGAAGTCCCGCGTCATTCTCACTAACCCCGCAGATCTACTGTAGGAGTGAGCCTGCTCGCGATAAAGGTCCGCCAGTTGTTACACATGCTGACTGACACACCGCCATCGCGAGCAGGCTCACTCCTACATTTGCTATGCATCGGCCTCAAGATCGCCGCACGCCTGCTATGATGCGCGGCATCTCCATCGCTCAGGATCGCGCCGTTCCCCATGGATTACCGCAAACCTTCCGACCGTAAAAGCATGCACTCGCGCATTGTCCAGGAACTGGGCATGCAGATCGTCTCCGGACGCTTTTTGCCCGATGACAAACTGCCCGCCGAAGCGCTGTTGTGCGAGGAATACGCGGTGAGTCGCCCGGTGTTGCGCGAAGCCACGCGAGTGCTGGTGGCCAAGGGGCTGGTGTATTCAAAACCGCGGGTCGGCACGGTGGTCAAGGCCCGTCGCGAGTGGCACATGCTCGACCCGGATGTGCTGCACTGGCTGATGCAAAGCAGCCCGCAGAATGAATTCTTCAATGTGCTGACCAGTGTGCGCAGCATCATCGAACCGGCCGCTGCCGCCCTCGCCGCCCAGCACGCGACCGAGGCCGACATCGCCGCCATCGGCGAGGCCTATCAACGCATGGAATCAGCGCCGACGCCGGAAGCCTTGCTACAACCGGACCTGGACTTCCACAGCCGCATCGCTGACGCGACCCATAACGATCTGCTGGCGAACCTGTGCAACATGCTTTCGGTGGCGATTGCCGAGGCGTTGAAGCATTCCAACCAGCGCCCGAATCTGCATGAACTGGCGCTGCCGAGGCACAAAGCGATTCTTACGGCGATCGAGAACCGTGATGCCCTTGGCGCCCGCCACGCGACGCTGGTGCAGCTGGATGATGCGCGCAGTGCGCTGAGTGTTGTGCTCGGCACCGAGCTCTCCTGACACACCACAAATCCCCTGTGGGAGCGGGCTTGCTCGCGAATGCGGTGTGTCAGTCGGCACAAACTTATCTGACACACCGCATTCGCGAGCAAGCCCGCTCCCACAGGGGTTCAGCGTGAAGTTCAAGGCATGAAAAAGCCGCAACCCCAAGGTTGCGGCTTCGTCGTTTCAGGCATCCGGATCAGTGAGCAAACAGCGAGTTGCCCTTCTGCCCCGCCAGCTTTTCCGGTTTGATCAGGAACTTCGCCAGCGCCGGCAGCAGCCACAGCGCACCGAACATGTTCCACAGCAGCATGAAGGTCAGCATCAGGCCCATGTCGGCCTGGAACTTGATCGCCGAGAAGATCCAGGTGCACACGCCGATGGCCAGGCACAGACCGGTGAACAGCACCGCTTTGCCGGTGGATTTCAGGGTCTGGTAATAGGCTTCCTGCAACGGCAGACCGGCGCGCAGGAAACTCTCCAGACGGCTGTAGATGTAGATGCCGTAGTCGACGCCGATGCCCACGCCCAGCGCCACCACCGGCAGGGTCGCGACTTTGACGCCGATGCCCATGAACGCCATCAGCGCGTTGCCCAGCACCGAGGTCAGCACCAGCGGCAGGACGATGCACAGGGTCGCCGCCCATGAACGGAAGGTGATCATGCACATCACCGCGACGCAGATGTACACCAGGATCAGGATGGTCAGCTCGGCCTGTTTGATCACTACATTGGTGGCCGCTTCGATCCCGGCGTTACCGGCAGCGAGGATGAATTCAAGACCGTCCTTGTTGTTGGCCTTGGCGAATTCCTGCACCGCGTGTACCGCGCGGTCGAGGGTTTCGGCCTTGTGGTCGTTGAGGAAGATCAACACCGGCGCCAGCGAACAGCTGTTGTTGTACAGGCCGTCGGCGCGGGCGATCGAGTTGTTCAGCACATCCGGGTTGCGCGACAGGGTTTCCCATTTCAGGTTGCCCTCGTTCATGCCCTTGATCATCTGCTTGGACACGGTCACCAGCGAGATTGCCGACTGCACGCCCTCGGTGTTCTGCATCTTCCACATCAGTTCGTCGATCGGCGCCATGGCTTCGTAGCGCGAGCAGCCTTCGGTGGCGGTCTTGACCATCACCACCAGCACGTCGGAACTGGTCGAGTAATTGCTGATGATGAAGTTGTTGTCCTTGTTGTAGCGCGAGTCCGGGCGCAGCTCCGGCGCGCCTTGATCAAGGTCGCCGATTTTCAGGTTCTGGCTGTACCAGAGGCCGCCACCGAAGGCGATCAGCGCCAAAGCGATGGAGATCGGTGCGACTTTCGGGCTGGCGAAGTTCGACAGGAAGCGCCAGAACGGATGCTCGCGATTCGCGTCCTTCTTGCTCTTGGCGATGGCGCGCTTGCTGATGCCGACATAGGAAATCGCCACCGGCAGCAGGATCAGGTTGGTGAACACGATCACCGCCACGCCGATGGACGCGCCAATTGCGAGTTCGCGGATCACGCCGATGTCGATGATCAGCAGAGTGATGAAGCCGACGGCGTCGGCGAGGATCGCGATCATCCCCGGCAGGAACAATTGCCGGAAGGTGCGCCGCGCCGCAGTCAGGGCGTTGTCCGCCTCACTCGATTGCAGGGCGATCCCGTTGATCTTCTGCACGCCGTGGGAAATGCCGATGGCGAAGATCAGGAACGGCACCAGCATCGAGTACGGATCCAGCCCGAAACCGAAGAAGTGCATCAGCCCGAGCTGCCAGACCACCGCCACCAGCGTGGTGCTCAACACCGCGACGGTACTGCGCAGGCAGTTGGTGAACCACAGCAGCAGAATCAGGGTGATGACGAAAGCGATGCCGAAGAACATCACCACCATCACCAGCCCGTCGATCAGGTCACCGACCTTCTTGGCGAAACCGACGATGTGGATCTTGACGTTGGGGTTCTGCGCTTCGAACTTGTTGCGGATCTTGTCTTCGAGTTCATGGGAGAACTGGCGGTAGTCCAGCGCCAGCAGCTTGCCCTGATCCTGCGGGTCCGGGTAGGACTCCAGCAGCGGGATGTCGACGATGCTCGATTTGAAGTCGTTGGACACCAGACGCCCGACCTGGCCCGACTTGAGGACGTTGTTGCGCAGCATGTCGAGGCTGTCCGGCGAGCCGTCGTAGCTCTGCGGAATCACTTCACCGCCGGCAAAACCTTCCTCGGTCACTTCGGTCCAGCGTACGCTCGGACTCCACAGCGACTTGAGGCCGGAGCGGTCGACGCCGGAGATGTAGAACACCTCGTCGTTGATCTGCCGCAGCGTCTCCATGTACTCCTTGGAGAAGATGTCGCCGTCCTTGGCTTCCACCGAAATACGCACGGTGTTGCCCAGGTTCGCCAGATCGTTGCGATGCTCCATCATCTTCTCGATGAACGGATGCTTGAGCGGGATCATTTTTTCGAAACTGGTGGACGGCCGGATCAGCGTGGCCTGCCAGAACAGGAAGATGCTGACCACCAGGCAGATCAGGATCACGGCCGGGCGGTTGTTGAAAATCAGACGTTCGAGGAGCGTCGCTTTGTCCTGCTGAGGAGTGATCAAGGAAGTCATAGCCCCGCCTTCTTATTATTGATTTCGGCGCCGTTGGGCTGCGTGGTGTGCACGCCGCCCTGCCCGGTCAGAATCAGATTGCCGTCGCCGGCCGCAGTGACCGAGGACAGCGAGATGCGGTCCGGGCGGTTGAACACGCTGAAGGTTTCGCCGTTGTCGCTGCTGCTGATCACCGAGCCGCCGTTGCCGACGATCACAATCGAGCCGTCGGCGAGCAGCGTGGCGCCGGACAGGCCGAACTCCAGCGCACCGCGCGCGGCCTTGAGTTCGACCTGCTGCCAGGTGCAGCCGAAATCGCTGGAGCGGTAGAGATTACCGCGCAGGCCGTAGGCCAACAGGGTTTGCGCTTGCGCGGTGCCGATCACGCCGAACAGCGAGCCTTGATACGGGCCCTGGAGTTTTTCCCAGGTCTGACCCCAGTCCGGGGAGCGGAACATGCTGCCCTGCTCGCCGACGATGAACAGCCCGGCGTCCTTGACGGCGGCGATGGCGTTGAGGTGGAACTGATCCTGATTGTCGAGGCGGTCGCTGACGTCTTGCCAGTTCTTGCCGCCGTCGGTGGTTTCCAGCAGCGCACCGTAAGCACCGACCGCAACACCGTGATTAACGTCCTGGAACCAGACGTCGAGCAGCGGTGCTTCGCGCTTGAGGTCTTCGAACTGTTTGCTCCAGGTCAGGCCGCCGTCTTCGCTGGCGAGGATCTGCGCGTCGTGGCCGACCGCCCAGCCGTGCTTGTCGTCGACGAAATACACCGCCGTCAGCAGTTGCCGGGTCGGCACCTTGGCCTGGGCCCAGGTCTTGCCCTGGTCGTCGGAATAGAGAATGTGCCCGCGATCACCCACCGCCACCAACCGGGTGCCGGCGTGGACAACATCGAGTATCAGGCTTTTGGCGGCTTTGGCCGATTCGGTGGAATACACCCCGTCGGCGGGCGCTTCGGCGGCCAGCACGGGTGCCGACAAGACAGCACAGCCCAGCAGTGTGAGGGCTGTGGCCAGCAACGCGGTGTTGCGAAACGCCGGCGGGCGGCAACGACTCATAGACCTTCCCCTATTTATTATTGTTAGGCCATTGGGCCTTAGGGCGCCGCAAGGGTGCTCGTGGTAACTGACAGGTCACAAGCATAGCCGTGAAACCCGCAGTCCAGAGCGCCTTGGGAAGCTGGCTCATCCTATCGGGCTTTGGAAACGTCTGACAATCGGCGCCACGTTATCTTTTGTTAACCGGATGCCCCCCCTGTCAGCGGTGATTTCCATCGTGGGAGGGGGCTTGCTCCCGAAGGCGCTGTGTCAGGCACCCGAGATGTCGACTGATCCACCGCTTTCGGGAGCAAGCCCCCTCCCACAGGGTGTAATGGTGTTTGTGAGATTGGGGCTGGCAGTGAATACAGCGCCATTCGCCGGATGGATGCGGCAAATCTTGCATGGGGGACTTGCACGATCGGTATTATGGTATACCATCAGACGCACAGACACTCTCAATCCCCCTACGGAGCAGCTCATGAGTTTCGAAATTCGCAAGATCGTCAGCTATGTCGAAGAAACCTTCATCGAAGGCGGCAAGGCCACGGACAAGCCAGTGACCATGGTCGGGCTGGCTGTGGTGATGAAGAACCCGTGGGTCGGCAACGGTTTCGTCGAGGATCTGAAACCGCAGATCCGCGCCAACTGCTCCGACCTCGGCGCCATGATGGTCGAGCGTCTGGTGGGCATCATCGGCGGCGCCGAGAAGATCGAGGCGTACGGCAAAGCGGCAGTGGTCGGCGCCGACGGTGAGATCGAACACGCCTCGGCGGTGATCCACACCTTGCGCTTCGGCAACCACTACCGCGAGGCGGTCAAGGCCAAGAGCTACCTGAGCTTCACCAACAAGCGCGGCGGCCCGGGCACTTCGATTCAGATCCCGATGATGCACAAGGACGACGAAGGCCAGCGTTCGCACTACATCACCCTGGAAATGCAGATCGAAGACGCGCCGCGTGCCGACGAAATCGTGGTGGTGCTCGGTTGCGCCGACGGTGGTCGCCTGCACCCGCGCATCGGCAACCGCTACATCGATCTGGAAGAACTGGCCGCCGAAAAAGCCCAGTAATCACAATAAAAAGGCATTGCAGGAGCGCTCCATGATTCGGCTCACCGCTGAACTCACCCCGGCTGGCACCAGTTACCTGGCGACCGGCCAAGGCCAGCCCGTGGTCTTGATCCACGGCGTGGGCCTGAACAAAGAAATGTGGGGCGGCCAGATCGTTGGCCTGTCTGCCCAATACCAGGTGATCGCCTACGACATGCTCGGCCACGGCGCCAGCCCGCGCCCGGCCAGCGGCACCGGCCTGCTCGGTTATGCCGATCAGTTGCTGGAGCTGCTCGATCACCTGAATCTGCCTCAGGCTGCGGTGATCGGTTTCTCCATGGGCGGACTGGTGGCACGGGCGTTTGCCCTGCACTACCCGGAGCGCCTGCAAAGCCTGGTGGTGCTTAACAGCGTGTTCAACCGCAGTGAAGAACAGCGTGCCGGGGTCATCGCGCGCACTGCACAAGCGGCGGAACACGGGCCGGATGCCAATGCCGAAGCGGCGCTGTCGCGCTGGTTCAGCCGTGAATATCAGGCGGCCAACCCGGCGCAGATCGCAGCCATTCGTCAGACCCTGGCCGGCAACGACCCGCAGGGTTACCTGACCACCTACGAATTGTTCGCCACGCAGGACATGTACCGCGCCGACGACCTCGGCAGCATCCAGGCACCGACGCTGATCGCCACCGGCGAACTCGACCCCGGTTCCACCCCGGAAATGGCCGAGCAACTGGCCCGGCGCATCCCCGGCGCGAAGGTTGCGGTGCTGCCCGAGCAACGGCATATGATGCCGGTAGAGTCGCCGCGGCTGGTCAATCAGACGCTGCTGGAATTTCTCGACTACGCACACTCCCGACAAAACCCTATAAAGGGGATCGTTGCATGACACTCGCACGCTTCCAGATGTGCATCGGCGGAGAATGGGTCGACGCCCTCTCCGGCAAGACCTTCGAAAGCCTCAACCCGGCCAGCGCGCAAGCCTGGGCCGAACTGCCCGATGCCGATGAAGCCGACGTCGAACGCGCGGTGCAAGCAGCACAAAGCGCATTCGACAGCCCGGCCTGGCGCGGCCTCACCGCCACCGCACGCGGCAAACTGCTGCGGCGTCTCGGTGACCTGATCGCAGAAAACAAGGAACAACTGGCGCAGCTGGAAAGCCGCGACAACGGCAAGCTGATCCGCGAAACCCGGGGTCAAGTCGGCTATCTGCCGGAGTTCTTCCACTACACCGCAGGCCTCGCCGACAAGCTCGAAGGCGGCACCCTGCCGCTGGACAAGCCCGACCTGTTTGCCTACACCGTGCACGAAGCGATGGGTGTGGTTGCCGCGATCATTCCGTGGAACAGCCCGCTGTACCTGACCGCGATCAAACTGGCCCCGGCCCTCGCCGCCGGCAACACCATCGTGATCAAACCGTCCGAGCACGCCTCGGCGACCATCCTTGAGCTGGCACGTCTGGCCCTCGAAGCCGGGATTCCGCCGGGTGTGGTCAACGTTGTCACCGGTTACGGGCCGAGCACCGGCGCCGCCCTCACCCGCCATCCGCTGATCCGCAAGATCGCCTTCACCGGCGGCGCGGCCACGGCCCGGCACGTGGTGCGCAGCAGCGCCGAAAACTTCGCCAAGCTGTCGCTGGAACTCGGCGGCAAGTCGCCGAACATCATCTTCGCCGACGCCGATCTGGACAGCGCGATCAACGGCGCGATTGCCGGGATCTATGCGGCCTCAGGCCAGAGCTGCGTGTCCGGTTCACGTTTGTTGGTGCAGGACGAAATCTACGACGAGTTCGTCAATCGCCTGGTCGAACGCGCCCAGCGCATCCGCATCGGCAACCCGCAGGAAGACCACAGCGAAATGGGTCCGATGGCCACCGCGCAGCAATTGGCGGTGGTCGAAGGTCTGGTGGCTGATGCCCTTGCTGAAGGCGCGCGGTTGCGCACCGGCGGCAAGCGTCCGACCGATCTCGGTGACGGCTGGTTCTACGAGCCGACGCTGTTCGAGTGCGACCGCAACTCGATGAAGATCATGCAGGAAGAAGTCTTCGGCCCGGTGGCATCGGTGATTCGCTTCAAAGACGAAGCCGAGGCGCTGGCAATCGCCAACGACTCGCAATTCGGCCTCGCCGCCGGCATCTGGACTCGCGACCTGGGCCGCGCCCATCGTCTGGCGCGGGATGTGCGTTCGGGAATCATCTGGGTCAATACCTACCGTGCGGTGTCGGCGATGGCGCCGATCGGCGGCTTCAAGAACAGTGGCTATGGACGCGAAAGCGGCATCGATTCGGTGCTGGCCTACACCGAACTGAAAACGGTGTGGATCAATCTCTCTCAGGCTCCGATGCCTGATCCGTTTGTGATGCGCTAGGAGTCCTGCGACATGATCGAACCCGGCATTTACAAAGACGTCATGAGCTCGTTTCCGTCAGGGGTCACGGTGGTCACCACCCTCGACCCGGAGGGCGCCATCGTCGGCATCACCGCCAGCGCCTTCAGCGCGCTGTCGATTGATCCGGCGCTGGTGCTGTTCTGCCCCAACTACGCTTCCGACACCTACCCGGTGCTGCGCGACAGCAAGAAGTTCGCGATCCATTTGCTGTCCGCCGACCAGACCGCCGAGGCCTACGCCTTCGCCGGTAAAGGCAAGGACAAGGCCAAGCACATCGAGTGGCATTTGAGCGAACTCGGTAACCCGATCCTCGCCAAGGCCACGGCGATCATTGAGTGCGAGTTGTGGCGTGAATACGACGGTGGTGATCACGCGATCATTGTCGGCGCGGTGAAGAACCTGATCCTGCCCGAGCAACCGGTGACGCCGATGATTTATCACAAGGGCAAGCTCGGGCCGTTGCCAACCCTGGCCTGATGGATACATAGATCCCCCTTGTGGGAGCGGGCTTGCTCGCGAATGCGGTGGATCATTCAACATTGATGTCGACTGACACGACGCATTCGCGAGCAAGCCCGCTCCCACAGGGGAAGCAGGGTGTCAGGAGGAATGATGAGTAACGAAAAGTACGAAAAAGGCCTGAAAATCCGCACCCAGGTGCTGGGCGAAGCCTACGTGCAGCGCTCCATCGACAACGCCGACGACTTCACCCGCCCACTGCAGGAAATGGTCACCGAATACTGCTGGGGCCATGTCTGGGGTCGCGAAGGTTTGTCGCTCAAGGAGCGCAGCATGATCAACCTGGCGATGATCTCGGCGCTCAACCGCCCGCACGAACTCAAGCTGCATGTGCGCGGCGCCTTGCGTAACGGCCTGAGTCGTGAGCAAATACGCGAAATTCTGCTTCAGGTCGGTATTTATTGCGGCGTCCCGGCAGCCGTGGACAGTTTCCGGCTCGCCCGTGAAGCCTTCGCCGAAGCCGACGCCGAGGCCTCTAGTTAACCCCTCGGCTGTTTTGATGCCCGTCTGGCATGGACAGCCACAGCAAAGAGCGGACCCCATGAAACGCCAGCCACTCGACGACAGCTTCAAGGTCAATCGCAACCCCGTTACCCTGCGCGAAATCGTGCTGGATAAACTGCGTAGCGCGATCATGAATTTCCAGCTCATGCCCGGCGATCGTCTGGTCGAGCGCGATCTGTGCGATCGCCTCGGTGTCAGCCGCACATCGGTGCGCGAAGCCTTGCGTCACCTGGAGTCCGAAGGCCTGGTCGAGTTCGCCGATGCCAAAGGCCCACGGGTGGCGATCATCACCCTCGCCGATGCAGTCGACATCTACGAGCTGCGCTGCGTGCTCGAAGGCCTGATCGTCCAGCTGTTCACCCTGCGTGCCAAGGCCAAGGACATCAAGGCCCTGGAAAAAGCCCTCGACGAGAACCGCAAGGCGCTCAAGGACGGCGAGCTACAACAGGTGATCGACTCGGTACAGGGCTTCTACGACGTGCTGCTCGAAGGCTCGGGCAACCACGTTGCGGCCACTCAATTGCGCCAGTTGCAGGCGCGCATCAGCTACCTGCGGGCGACCTCGGTGTCTCAGGAAAACCGTCGCGGCGCCAGTAACCACGAGATGGAAAAAATGGTCGAGGCGATCAAGAGCGGCGATCCGCTGGCGGCGCATCAGGCCTGTGTCGATCACGTGCGCGCCGCGGCTGCCGTGGCCCTCGATTACCTCAAGCGCAAACAGGAAGAGACCGGCGCCACGCCGAACATCACCCTGCCGATCGCGCTGAAAGAACCGCGTATAGGTCACTGACATGTTCAGCCCGAGCTTTTGCCCGAAATGCGGTGGCCCTGACCTTGGTCAGCAGGTACCGCCGGGCGATACGCACGAGCGCCTGATGTGCCGCGGCTGCGGCTACATCCACTACGTCAATCCGAAGATCATCGCCGGCTGCATCATCGAGCAGGACGGCAAATACCTCTTGTGCCAACGGGCGATCCCGCCACGCCCGGGCACCTGGACCCTGCCCGCCGGCTTCATGGAAAGCGGCGAAACCACCGAGCAGGCGGCGCTGCGCGAAGTCTGGGAAGAAAGCGGCGTGCGCGCGGAAATCGTCTCGCCGTATTCGATCTTCAGCGTGCCGAAGATCAGCGAGGTGTACATCATCTTCCGCGCCATCGCGCTGGAGATCACCGGGCAGTTCGGCCCTGAGACCCTCGACTACAAGTTCTTTGCCCCTGAAGACATTCCGTGGGAGCAGATCTATTACCCGGCGATCCGGCAGATTCTTGAGCGTTACATCGAGGAGCGTCAGGCCGGGGTGTATGGGATCTACATGGGCAATGATGACAGCGGCAAGATCCACTTCATCCGCTGATCACCACCTATCCCCCTGTGGGAGCGAGCCTGCTCGCGAAGGCGTCGGGTCAGTCGATACAAATGTTGAATGAACGACCGCTTTCGCGAGCAGGCTCGCTCCCACAGTGTTTAGCGGTGTTGCTTAAAGTGGTGCGATGCCTTCTACGATGACGATCTCCGCCCTCGCCCATTCCTCGCGATAACGTTTCGCCTCCTGATACGCCGCCGAGTGGTAGCACGCCACGGCCTTCTCATAGTTCTCGAATTCGATCACCACGCTACGCTGAGGAGTAGCTCTGCCCTCCAGCGCTTCGCTGCGTCCGCCCCGGGCTAGAAATTTCGCGCCGAACGCGGCGAAGGCTGCCGGTGCGCGCTGGGTGTATTGGCTGTAGTGCTCGGCATCGTCGACATCCACGTGGGCAATCCAGTACGCCTTCATAGTGACCTCTTTGTTGATTTTGTATTATGGTATACCAATATATTTCCAACAAACCCTGAGAGTCCAGCATGGCCTTCAACAGCATCGAAGAAATCCTCGAAGATTATCGCCTCGGCAAAATGGTCCTGCTGGTCGATGACGAAGATCGGGAAAACGAAGGCGACCTGCTGCTGGCCGCCGACTGCTGCACACCCGAGGCGATCAGCTTCATGGCGCGTGAGGCGCGCGGGCTGATTTGCCTGACACTGACTGACGAGCACTGCCAGCGCCTGGGCCTTGAGCAAATGGTGCCGAGCAACGGCAGCGTGTTCAGTACCGCGTTTACCGTGTCGATTGAAGCGGCGGTCGGGGTCACCACTGGCATTTCTGCAGCTGACCGCGCACGCACGGTCGCGGCCGCTGTGGCCAAAGACGCCCGCGCCGAAGACTTGGTGCAGCCTGGGCACATCTTCCCGCTGCGCGCCAAGGAAGGCGGCGTGCTGACCCGCGCCGGCCACACCGAAGCCGGCTGCGACCTTGCCCGCCTCGCCGGTTTCACCCCGGCCTCGGTGATCGTCGAGGTGATGAACGACGACGGCACCATGGCCCGCCGCCCGGATCTGGAAGTGTTCGCCCGCAAGCACGGGATCAAGATCGGCACCATCGCTGACCTGATTCATTATCGCCTGAGCACCGAGCACACCATCGAACGCATCGGCGAACGTGAGCTGCCGACGGTGCATGGCACGTTCCGTCTGATCACTTTCGAAGACCGCATCGAGGGTGGCGTGCACATGGCGATGGTGATGGGCGATCTGCGCCGCGAAGAGCCGACGCTGGTGCGTGTGCATGTGATTGATCCGCTGCGTGATCTGGTCGGCGCCGAGTACAGCGGGCCGAGCAACTGGACGTTGTGGGCGGCGCTGCAACGGGTCGCGGCGGAAGGTAATGGGGTTGTGGTGGTGTTGGCCAATCATGAATCGTCGCAGGCGCTGCTCGAGCGCGTGCCGCAACTGACCCAGCCGCCACGGCAGTTCAGCCGCTCGCAATCACGGATTTATTCGGAGGTGGGCACCGGGGCGCAGATTCTGCAGAACCTGGGGGTGGGCAAGCTGCGGCATCTTGGGCCGCCGCTGAAGTATGCGGGGCTGACCGGGTATGACCTGGAAGTGGTCGAGAGCATTCCCTTCAGCGAATAATCCACGCCAACCACAATTCCAACTGTAGGAGTGAGCCTGCTCGCGATAGCGGTGGATCAGCCAACATCATCGCAGAACGTCACACCGCTTTCGCGAGCAGGCTCACTCCTACAGGGTTTTGCATTTCAATTTAATTCCCTCGAGCTCACAAAAAGCCCATCCGCCAGATAACCGGTAAGGCAAAGTGCTTGCACAAAGTTTGGAATACCATAATATGATATTCCATAGACCGGGCGACCTGAAAAACCGTCCGGCTACTGCTCCCGACAGGCGGGCAACAACGCAAGCCCGCTCAAAAACACAACAATGAGGGCGTAAAAATGGTGTTGAACAAAGCTGCAACCGCAATCCTTTTTGCGGGACTGCTGAGCGTGACCGGCCAGGCTGCAATGGCCGCCGAAAGCGTGAACTTCGTCAGCTGGGGCGGTAGCACCCAGGATGCGCAGAAACAGGCCTGGGCCGATCCATTCAGCAAGGCCAGCGGCATCACCGTGGTGCAAGACGGCCCGACCGACTACGGCAAACTCAAAGCCATGGTCGAAAGCGGCAACGTGCAATGGGACGTGGTCGATGTCGAAGCCGACTTTGCCCTGCGCGCCGCTTCCGAAGGCCTGCTCGAACCCCTCGATTTCAAAGTCATCCAGCGCGACAAGATCGACCCGCGTTTCGTCAGCGATTACGGCGTCGGCTCGTTCTTCTTCTCCTTCGTCCTCGGCTACAACGAAGGCAAGCTCGGCGCGGCCAAGCCGCAAGACTGGACCGCGCTGTTCGACACCAAGACCTACCCCGGCAAACGCGCCCTGTACAAATGGCCAAGCCCCGGCGTGCTCGAACTGGCGCTGCTGGCCGACGGCGTGCCGGCCGACAAGCTCTACCCGCTGGATCTGGATCGCGCCTTCAAGAAACTCGACACCATCAAGAAAGACATCGTCTGGTGGGGCGGCGGCGCGCAGTCGCAGCAACTGCTGGCCTCCGGTGAAGCGAGCATGGGTCAGTTCTGGAACGGCCGCATTCACGCGCTGCAGGAAGACGGCGCACCCGTCGGCGTGAGCTGGAAACAGAACCTGGTCATGGCCGACATTCTGGTGATTCCAAAAGGTTCGAAAAACAAGGACGCGGCGATGAAGTTCCTGGCCAACGCCAGCAGTGCCAAAGGCCAGGCCGACTTCTCCAACCTGACCGCCTACGCCCCGGTCAACGTCGACAGCGTGGCGCGCCTGGACTCGGTGCTGGCCCCGAACCTGCCGACGGCTTACGCCAAGGATCAGATCACTCTTGATTTCGCGTACTGGGCCAAGAACGGCCCGGCCATCGCGACACGGTGGAACGAATGGCTGGTCAAATGAAAATGGCGGCTGCTGCGCCTCGTCCTGCAACGGTGACCGGGAGCGCCACCGGCGTTGCCGGCTCGACCCACACCTTCAGACAACGCTGGAAAGGTGCCGGCAACCTGGTCCCGGCACTGCTGTTCCTCGGCCTGTTCTTTCTCGCGCCGTTGATTGGCCTGCTGTTGCGCGGCGTGCTGGAACCTACCCCGGGCCTTGGCAACTATGAACAACTGTTCGCCAACTCGGCGTATGCACGGGTGCTGCTCAACACCTTTTCCGTGGCCGGGCTGGTGACGATTTTCAGCCTGTTGCTGGGCTTTCCGCTGGCTTGGGCGATCACGTTGGTGCCGCGCGGCTGGGGCCGCTGGATCCTCAATATCGTGCTGCTATCGATGTGGACCAGCCTGCTCGCCCGCACCTATTCGTGGCTGGTGCTGCTGCAAGCCTCGGGCGTGATCAACAAGGCCTTGATGGCGCTAGGCATCATCGATCAGCCACTGGAAATGGTGCACAACCTGACCGGCGTGGTGATCGGCATGAGCTACATCATGATCCCGTTCATCGTCCTGCCGTTGCAGGCGACCATGCAGGCCATCGATCCGATGATCCTGCAGGCCGGCTCGATCTGCGGCGCGAGTCCTTGGACCAATTTCTTCCGGGTGTTCCTGCCGCTGTGCCGGCCGGGTCTGGCGTCCGGCGGGTTGATGGTGTTCGTCATGTCGCTCGGTTACTACGTGACCCCGGCGCTGCTCGGCGGGGCGCAGAACATGATGCTGCCGGAGTTCATCATTCAGCAGGTGCAATCGTTCCTCAACTGGGGCCTGGCCAGTGCCGGCGCCGCGTTGCTGATCGCGATCACGCTGGTGCTGTTCTACTTCTACCTGAAGCTTCAGCCGGAATCCCCGGTTGGCGCCAGCAACGCGAGGTAAGCCGAGATGCTCCTGACTCCCAATGCCATGAGCCGGCGGATGCGTTTCGGGCTCTACGCAACCACCGGTTTGATCGGCCTGTTCCTGCTGTTGCCGATCGTGTTCATCGTCCTGCTGTCGTTCGGCTCATCGCAGTGGCTGGTGTTCCCGCCGCCGGGCTGGACGCTGAAATGGTACGGCCAGTTCTTCTCCAACGCCGACTGGATGAACGCTGCGGCAGCCAGCCTCAAGGTTGCCGTGCTGACTACGATCTGCGCCGTGGCCCTCGGTCTGCCAACCGCGTTTGCGCTGGTGCGCGGGCGCTTTCCCGGTCGGGAAATGCTCTACGGTCTGTTCACCCTGCCGATGATCGTGCCGCTGGTGATCATCGCGGTGGCGGTGTACGCGCTATTTCTCAAACTCGGTTACACCGGGACCATGTTTGCCTTCGTGGTCAGCCATGTGATCGTCGCGCTGCCGTTCACCATCATCTCGATCATCAACTCGCTGAAGCTGTTCGATCAGTCGATTGAAGACGCGGCGGTGATCTGCGGCGCCTCACGCCTGCAAGCGGTGTTCAAGGTGACGTTCCCGGCGATCCGTCCGGGCATGGTCGCCGGCGCCCTCTTCGCCTTTCTGGTTTCGTGGGACGAAGTGGTGCTCAGCGTGATGATGGCCAGCCCGACCCTGCAAACCCTTCCCGTGAAAATGTGGACCACCCTGCGCCAGGACCTGACCCCGGTGATCGCCGTCGCTTCGACGCTGCTGATCGGCCTGTCGGTATTGGTCATGGTGATCGCCGCCGCGCTGCGCCGGCGCAACGAAATCAGCGCCTGAGCGCCCAGGAGTACGACATGAGTGCCGTGATCAAAGACGCATCCCAGCAGAACGACAAACCCCTGGTCAGCCTGCGCAATCTGAACAAGCACTACGGCGACTTTGCCGCCGTCGACAACATCTCGCTGGACATCAAGGACGGCGAGTTCCTGACCTTCCTCGGCTCCAGCGGCTCGGGCAAAAGCACCACGCTGTCGATGCTCGCCGGGTTTGAAACCCCGAGCAGCGGCGAGATCCTGGTCAACGGTCAGTCGCTGGTCAACGTGCCGCCGCACAAGCGCGACATCGGCATGGTGTTCCAGCGCTATTCGCTGTTCCCGCATCTGTCGGTGCGCGACAACATCGCCTTCCCGCTGGCGATCCGCAAACTCGCCGCCGCCGAACGTGACAAGCGTGTCGATGCGATGTTGAAACTGGTGCAGCTCGAACAATTCGCCCATCGCCGCCCTTCGCAACTCTCTGGCGGGCAACAGCAACGCGTCGCCATCGCCCGGGCGCTGGTCTACGAGCCACGCATTCTGCTGATGGACGAACCGCTCGGTGCGCTGGATAAAAAACTGCGTGAAGACTTGCAGGATGAACTGCGCCAGCTGCATCGACGCCTGGGCATCACCATCGTCTACGTGACCCACGATCAGGAAGAAGCCATGCGCCTGTCGCAGCGCATCGCGATTTTCAGTCACGGCAAGATTGTTGGTTTGGGCAGCGGTTATGACCTGTATCAGAATCCGCCGAATGCGTTTGTCGCGTCGTTCCTCGGCAACTCGAACTTCCTCAAGCTCAAGGCGCAGGGCAATGCGGCGGCGAGTTTCGAGGGGCAGTCGTTGTCGATTCGCCTGACTGCCGGCTTGCACACCGAGCAGGATGTGCTGCTGATGGTGCGGCCGGAAAAAGCGGTGGCGCTGAGCGTGCAGCAGGCGAGCGAGGAGCCGCTGGCAGCGGGTTGGAATGAGGTGTCGGCCAAGGTCGTGGAGGTGCTGTTTCTTGGCGAAAGCCAGACGTGCAGCGTGGTGACGTCGGGCGGTACTTCGATGACGGTTAAAGCGCTGTCGGCGGCGGGCATGCCGCTCAAGGCTGGCGATCCGGTGCGAGTGCGCTGGGCTACTGCCGATGCTTGCGTCTACACCGAATGGACTGAAAGCGACCTCAACAAAGCGGCCGGTTCTCACTGAGAATCTCGGCAGCACTGCAAATCCCCTTGTGGGAGCGGGCTTGCTCGCGAAGGCGGTGTGTCAGTCACTGTTTATGTTGAATGACACAACGCATTCGCGAGCAAGCCTGCTCCCACAGGGGTCTGGTGGTGTTCAGGCGATCGGAGTGAAACCTTCAATTTCGTCCGGCCAGGCGGTGAGGATTTCGAAGCCGGTTTCGGTCACCGCAACCATATGCTCCCACTGCGCCGACAGCGAGCCATCCTTGGTCAGCACCGTCCAGCCGTCCGGCATGTTCTTCACATGGCGCTTGCCGGCATTGAGCATCGGCTCGACGGTGAAGATCATCCCCGCCTTGAGCTTCATGCCCTGATTGGGAAAACCGTAATGCAGGATCTGCGGTTCATCGTGATACACCTTGCCGATGCCATGCCCGCAGTATTCACGCACCACGCTGAAACCTTCGCTCTCCGCCAGGCTCTGGATCGCATGACCGATGTCGCCCAGCGTGGCGCCCGGTTTCACCACACGAATACCCGCGCACATCGCGTCATAAGTGGTCTTGATCAGGTGCAGCGCCTCAGGCGTCGCCTCGCCGACCACGTACATGCGGCTGGTGTCGCCGAACCAGCCGTCCTTGATCACTGCGATGTCGAGGTTGACGATGTCGCCGTCTTTCAACGGTGTGCCCGACGGGATGCCGTGGCACACCACGTCGTTGACCGAGGCGCAGACGGTTTTCGGGAAACCGTGATAACCGACGTTGGCCGGAATGGCTTTCTGCACATTGACGATGTAATCGTTGCACAACCGATCCAGCTCATCGGTCGTCACCCCAGCCTTGACGTGCGGCACCAGCATCGCCAGCACTTCGGCGGCGAGTTTGCCCGCCGCACGCGACTTCGCGATTTCCGCAGGGGTATTGATCTTGATCTGATTTCTCATGCGCTGACGGCTTCCTGAGTCAGTTGATGCAGATCCAGCCCGCCGTTCTGTTCGGCGCGGATCAGCAAGCGGCAAATGGCGCTGTGGTCGAGGTTGGGGTGCAGCTCGGCGAGCATGCCGATGCGCATCCAGTGCTCGGCCTGCGCGTTGATCGAGCGGCTGAGCGCGGTGCTGGAGATGCGCAGGTTCTCATGCATGTCTTCTGAAATTTTTACGATGCCCATATCCGAATCCGATACGAAGTGTATATGGATCGTATATTAGCCAAGGGACGCCCACGATTGCAAACCTTGCGCACGGCTTGCCAAATCGCGGGCAAAAAAAAAGCTGCCCAAAGAGGCAGCAAAAACTTTAAGAACACGCGATGTATTGGGGTCAGGATAGTCGCCGGATAATGACAGTGTCATGACAACCAACAATTCACTGAACCGCCCCTGCCCCGTCATCAGGATGTCATCAAGCGCATCGCAGAATCCTCGCAAACCGTCTTGAGCCTTCGACGGATGCTTGCAGGGATTCCCATGAAAGAAGACGCCTCGCTGTTTGCCGCCATCGACCTGGGCTCGAATGCGTTTCGCCTGATGATCGGCCAGTCGGTTCGCAGTCGAAAAGGCTTCATGATTCAGGAAGTCAAAACCCTGCGTGAACCGGTGCGGCTGGCCGAAGGCTTCGACGGCGGTGCACTGGACGAAATGGCGCTGGATCGTGGCTGGCAGGCGCTGGCGCGGTTCGGCAAGAAACTGCGCGGCTTCGAGGCCGGCAAGGTGCGGGCCGTGGCGACCAGCGCGGTGCGCGAGGCCGACAATGCGCAGTTGTTTCTGCACAGTGCCGAACGCCATCTGGGTTTTCGCATCGACGTCATCTCCGGCCATGAAGAGGCGCAACTGGTGTATGCCGGCGTCGCTCATACCCTGCCGGGGGCGGAGGACATGCGGCTGGTGGTCGACATCGGTGGTGGTTCCACCGAGCTGATTCTCGGCCAGGGGTCGCAACCGCTGCTCACCGAAAGCATCGCCATTGGCAGCGGTAGCCTGGGCGCACGCTATTTCCCCGACGGGCGCATTGCTCCCGGCGCACTGCAAGAAGCCGAGCGCGTGGCGATCCTGCAATTCGAAAAAGTCGCCCGCCGCTATCGCGCGCAGGGCTGGCAACAGACCATTGGTTCCTCCGGCACGGCGCGGATGCTGGCGAAGGTGCTCAAGGCCAATCGCTTGAATGACTTCGGTCAGGATGGCATCACCTATGGTGGGTTGTTGCGTTTGTCGCTGTTGCTGCTGAAGGTGAAGAACGTTCAGCAATTGAAGCTGGCAGGCTTGCAGCCGCATCGCCAGAGCATCCTCCCGGGAGGGCTGGTGCTGATGCTGGCGGCGTTCAAGGTGTTTGGCATTTCGCAGATGGTGCCGTCGGAACCGGGACTGCGCCTCGGTGTGTTGCATGGTTTGATGAGCCGTCACTGACCGATCACTGAACTCAGTGTGGGAGCGAGCCTGCTCGCGAAAGCGGTGTATCAGAGAAACATTATTCGACTGACACGCCGCCTTCGCGAGCAGGCTCGCTCCCACAGGGTTTGGTGGGTGTCTCCTCAGGCCAGTTCTTTGCGCAGTTGCCGGGCGGCGGTGACCATGTGTACCAACGCCGCTTCTGTCTCCGGCCAGCCACGGGTTTTCAGACCGCAATCCGGGTTGACCCACAACCGCTCGGCCGGAACTCGCTGCGCTGCCTTGCGCAGCAGATTGGCCATTTCCGAAGCATCCGGCACCCGCGGCGAGTGAATGTCGTAGACGCCCGGGCCGATCTCGTTCGGGTAATCGAAGGCCTCGAACGCCTCCAGCAGTTCCATGTCCGAGCGCGAGGTTTCGATGGTGATCACATCGGCGTCCATGGCGGCGATGGACTCGATCACATCATTGAATTCGCTGTAGCACATGTGCGTGTGGATCTGCGTTTCGTCGCGTACACCGGAGGCACACAGGCGGAACGCTTCGGTTGCCCAGTCCAGATAGTGCTGCCATTGCGCGCGGCGCAGCGGCAGACCTTCGCGGAATGCGGCTTCGTCGATCTGCACGATCTTGATCCCGGCGGCTTCCAGATCCACCACTTCGTCACGGATCGCCAGCGCCAACTGCCGTGCCTGCACTTCACGGGACACATCTTCGCGAGGGAACGACCACATCAGCATGGTCACCGGGCCGGTCAGCATGCCCTTCATGACCTTGTCGGTCAGGCCTTGCGCGTAGCGGATCCAGTCCACGGTCATGGCTTGCGGGCGGCTCAGGTCGCCGAAGATCACTGCCGGTTTCACGCAGCGCGAACCATAGCTCTGCACCCAGCCGAAACGGGTGAATACGTAGCCGTCGAGTTGCTCGGCGAAGTACTCGACCATGTCGTTGCGCTCGGCTTCTCCGTGCACCAGTACGTCGAGGCCCAGTTGCTCCTGGATTTGCACGGCGTGACGGATCTCGCTGTACATGGCTTCGGTGTATTCGGCTTCGCTCAGCTTGCCCTGCTTGAACGACTGACGCGCCAGGCGGATCGACGCGGTCTGCGGGAATGAGCCGATAGTGGTAGTCGGGAACAGCGGCAGATCAAGGCCGGCGCGCTGCTTGGCAATACGTCGGGTAAACGGCGACTGACGCTGGCTGTCCTGCGCGGTAATGGCCGCCACACGGGCCTGCACCGCCGGTTTGTGAATACGCGGCGAGGCGGCGCGGCTGGTCTGTACCGAGCGGCTTTGGGCCAAGGCGCGCAGCACTTTCGGCGCCTCCGGCTCGTTGACCGCCTGTGCCAGCACGGCGACTTCTTCGCACTTCTGCACGGCAAACGCCAACCAGCTTTTCAGCTCGGCATCGAGCTGGTCTTCGCGGCCCAAATCCACCGGGCTGTGCAGCAGCGAGCACGATGGCGCCACCCACAACCGATCCCCCAGACGCTCATGCGCATGCTGCAACGTCGCCAACGCATGTTCCAGGTCGCAGCGCCAGACGTTGCGGCCGTTGACCACACCCAGCGACAGCACCTTGTAGGCCGGCAGGCGATCAAGGATGGTCGGGTACTGTTCCGCTGCACGTACCAGGTCGATGTGCAAACCGTCGACCGGCAGATTGGCGGCCAGACCGAGGTTTTCTTCCAGACCACCGAAATAAGTGGCGAGCAGTTTCTTCAGCGGATCACGCTGGATCTGGTTGTACCCACGCTCGAAAGCGTTCTTCCATTCCTGCGGCAGGTCGAGCACCAGAATCGGCTCGTCGATCTGCACCCATTCCACACCGAGTGCGGCCAGCCGGGCGAAGATCTGCCCATACAGCGGCAGCAAACGATCAAGCAATTCCAGCTTGTCGAACTCGGCACCTTTGGCCTTGCCCAGCCACAGATAAGTCAGGGGGCCGATGATCACCGGTTTGACGTTATGCCCCAGTGCGCGGGCTTCTTCGACTTCTTCGAACAACTGTTCCCAACCGAGCTGGAACTGTTGATCAACGCTGAATTCCGGGACCAGATAGTGGTAGTTGGTGTCGAACCACTTGGTCATTTCCTGCGCATGGGCACCGCCGCAGCAACTGTCGCTGACGCCACGGGCCATGCCGAACAAGGTTTGCAGCGTGGCTTTGCCGTCGTGCGGTCGGAAGCGCTCGGGAACCACGCCGAACATCAGCGAATGGGTCAGCACCTGGTCGTACCAGGCGAAATCGCCCACTGGCAGCAGCTCGATGCCGGCGTTCTTTTGCAGGTCCCAGTGGGCCTTGCGCAGTTCACGACCCACTTCACGCAGGCCGGCCTCGTTCAGTTCTCCTTTCCAGAACGCCTCTTGCGCTTTTTTCAGTTCGCGGTCGCGACCAATGCGCGGAAATCCGAGGGAATGGGCCAGTGCCATGACAAACAACTCCAATGTCTTGTTGATGGCGGCCATTGTCGAGATCAAGCGCTAGTGAGACAAACTCATTTTAATCTTGATGATCACGAGTTTCTCTCATGATCAGATGTGAGCTGTTTTCCGCTGAAAACACGGTTTGCCCTGCAGGATATTCATCCGCAGATCAAGCTGCAGGCGAAGCTCACGACGCCCTTTCAATACTCGATGGCGCCTTGATGTAAACCCTCTGAAACCGGGCGCTTGCAGGCTTCGATTCTGTTCTATGGTTAGATCAAAATGGCTGGCGCAGCGGCGGGTTAAAGGTTGCGACGGATCATGTCTAAGCCTATGTTGCACGCGAGCTTTTCCCCGCGAATGGAACGCGATCAACACCACTACAAGAGGTGAAGAAATGTCAAAGGATTCACGCCCTGCCGTACTTGGGCTGATCGGCAATACGCCGCTGGTACAGGTTACCCGCTTCGATACCGGCCTCTGCACACTGTTTCTCAAACTGGAATCACAAAACCCCGGCGGCTCGATCAAGGATCGCATCGGTCTGGCGATGATCGATGCCGCTGAACGCGACGGGCGCCTGCAACCGGGTGGCACCATCGTCGAGGCCACCGCCGGCAACACCGGTCTGGGTCTGGCGCTGGTCGGCCGGGCCAAAGGCTACCGCGTGGTGCTGGTAGTCCCGGACAAGATGTCCACCGAGAAAGTCCTGCACTTGAAAGCCATGGGCGCCGAAGTGCACATCACTCGCTCGGACGTCGGCAAGGGCCACCCCGAGTATTACCAGGACGTGGCCGCACGCCTGGCAAAAGACATTCCCGGCGCGTTCTTCGCCGACCAGTTCAACAACCCCGCCAACCCGCTGGCACACGAGTGCAGCACCGCGCCGGAGATCTGGGCGCAGACCGAGCATGATCTGGATGCGATCGTGGTTGGCGTCGGTTCCGCCGGCACCCTGACCGGCCTGAGCCGTTTCTTCAAACGTGTGCAGCCGGATCTGGAAATGGTCCTCGCCGACCCGGTGGGTTCGGTGATGGCTCAGTACAGCCGCGACGGCACCATGCCGACGCCCGGTTCATGGGCGGTAGAAGGCATCGGTGAGGATTTCATTCCATCGATCACCGACCTCACCAGCGTGCGCCACGCTTACTCGATCAGCGATGAAGAAAGCTTCGATCACGCCCGCCAGTTGCTCAAGGCCGAAGGCATTCTCGGTGGCTCGTCGACCGGCACCTTGCTCGCCGCCGCGCTGCGTTATTGCCGCGAACAGACAGAGCCGAAACGCGTGGTCAGTTTTGTCTGCGACACCGGCACACGCTATCTGTCGAAGGTCTACAACGACCAGTGGATGACCGATCAAGGCCTGTTGCAGCGCAAGCGCTATGGCGACCTGCGCGATCTGATCGCCCGGCGCTTCGAAGACGGCCGCGTGATCAGCGTAGGTCCCGATGACACCCTGCTGACCGCGTTCCAGCGCATGCGTCTGGCGGATGTTTCGCAGCTGCCGGTGCTGGTGGAAGGCAAACAACTGGTCGGGGTGATCGACGAGTCGGACATCCTGCTGCCCGTGCACGAAGACGCTGCGCGCTTCAGTCAATCGGTGTCCAGCGTGATGACCGACAAACTGCAAACCCTCGCCCCCGGTGCCAACCTCGCCGAGCTGGAAGCGGTGCTCAGTCGCGGCCTCGTCGCGATCATCGCCGATGCTTCGGGCTTCCACGGCCTGATTACCCGCACCGACATGCTCAACCAATTACGGAGATCCCTCGCATGAGTCAGCACGACGATAAATCCCAAGGCTTCGCGACCCGGGTGATCCATGCCGGGCAGACGCCTGACCCGACCACCGGCGCGCTGATGCCGCCGATCTACGCCAACTCGACGTACCTGCAAGACAGCCCCGGCGTGCACAAGGGCTTCGACTACGGGCGCTCGCACAACCCGACGCGTTTTGCCCTGGAGCGTTGCGTGGCGGATCTGGAAGGTGGCACCCGCGCGTTCGCTTTCGCTTCCGGGCTGGCGACCATTTCCACCGTGCTCGAACTGATCGATGCCGGTTCGCACGTGATCTCCGGCAATGACCTGTACGGCGGCACGTTCCGCCTGTTCGACAAGGTGCGCCAGCGCAGCGCCGGGCATCGCTTCAGCTACGTCGATCTGACTGACCTGGCGGCGTTCGAAGCGGCGCTGCAGGACGACACCCGCCTGGTGATTGTCGAGTCGCCGACCAACCCGCTGCTGAGCCTGTCGGATCTGGCCGCGATTGCGCGCATCTGCCGCGCACGCGGGATCATCAGCGTTGCCGACAACACCTTCGCCAGCCCCTATATCCAGCGCCCGCTGGAGCTGGGTTTCGACATCGTGCTGCACTCGACCACCAAGTACCTGAACGGTCACTCCGACGTGATCGGTGGTATCGCGGTGGTCGGGCAGAATGCCGAACTGGCGGACAAACTCGGCTTCCTGCAAAACGCGGTTGGCGCGATCTCCGGCCCGTTCGACGCGTTCCTGACCCTGCGCGGGGTGAAGACTCTGGCGCTGCGCATGGAGCGTCATTGCAGCAACGCGCTGGAACTGGCCAAGTGGCTGGAGCAACAACCGCAGGTCAAACGCGTCTACTACCCGGGCCTGCCGTCGCACCCGCAGCATGAGTTGGCCAAACGGCAGATGCATAGTTTTGGCGGGATGATCTCGGTGGATCTGAACAGTGATCTGGAGGGTGCACGGCGCTTTCTGGAAAACGTGAAGATCTTTGCCCTGGCCGAGAGCCTGGGCGGCGTTGAAAGCCTGATCGAGCATCCGGCGATCATGACCCACGCGACCATTCCAGCTGAAACCCGCGCCAAACTGGGCATCGGCGACGGCCTGGTGCGCCTGTCGGTGGGGGTCGAAGATCTCGAAGACCTGCGCGCCGATCTGGCGTACGCGCTGACGAAGATCTGACCCTGCAACAACGACAAAGCCCGCAGCAATGCGGGCTTTGGTGTTCGAGTAGGCGGCCAGTGCTGGTCTCTGGCTTACAAGGTTTATCGGGCCTCTCACAGTACAAAAGCAACCATGGAAAAAGAGCGGTGCTTTGCTGCCTCACACGGCATAAGGGCTGGATCTCAGCGCGGAGATCTTTCTAACCGTGTACCCTTCGGAACGCGCCCCACGTCCCCTTGCTATCCGCTTGCGCATCAGTCTGCGTCTTCGCCTACACCTTTGAGGCTAGCAAAAGCCATCGAGTCGCGGGTGGTGTTTTTAGACTGATTTCCTTCAAGCGCCCCTGTGCAAGGAAGTTAACCGACTATCGCTTGCATGTTGTCGCACCTGCGCCTGCATTTTGCCGATCTATACTTTTCAGTTCGCTAACGCGGTTTCATGCAAAAACGTCGACACCCGTGCGCCCATCGAGCGCGCCCGTGCCAATTGCCAACCTGGTCAACCCCGGGCCAACGAATGCTGTGTGGCTGATGGGTCGTGGAGAAAATCATGAAACACACGCTTTTGTCAGGCGCCATTCTTGCGGTCGCGGCGACCGTGATGTTGCCAACGGTTTGGGCTGCGCAGCCGCAGGCGGTGGCCTCTGATGGTTCGGATCATGTCGGAGCCGCTGCAGTGGCGTCCGATGGCTCTGATCATGTCGGTGCTGGCGCAGTGGCGTCCGATGGTTCCGATCACGTCGGCGCTGGTGCAGTGGCTTCCGATGGTTCCGATCACGTCGGGGCTGGTGCAGTCGCCTCGGACGGTTCCGATCACGTCGGCGCTGGTGCAGTCGCCTCGGACGGTTCGGATCATGTCGGGGCTGGCGCAGTCGCCTCGGACGGTTCCGATCATGTCGGCGCTGGTGCAGTCGCCTCGGACGGTTCTGATCATGTCGGGGCTGGTGCAGTCGCCTCGGATGGTTCCGATCACGTCGGGGCTGGCGCAGTCGCCTCGGATGGTTCCGATCACGTCGGGGCTGGTGCAGTCGCCTCGGACGGTTCTGATCATGTCGGGGCTGGTGCAGTCGCCTCCGATGGCTCTGATCATGTCGGCGCAGGCGCACTGGCTTCCGACGGCACCGACAAGGTCGGCGCCAATCGCTATGCCTACTCACGCGTCGGCGTCGGTTCTGATCGCGTCGCTTCGGCGCTGATGACCGGCAGCTATTCCGACCAGTTCAACTCCCCTCAGTAATCGGCGCGGGGCGACCCATTGGGTCGCCTCTCCCTCCGCCGCACTAGCACATTTGTGCTAATCGACCGCACCGCCCACCGGCGTTATATTCCCTCGCAACCCCCGCTGCTCCCCAACATTGCCGCTGTGCAGTGCGCGGGATCGTCGTGCCTGGAAATCAGAAAAACACCAAGGAAGAAACACCATGAAACTGCATTCCAACTTGTGCAAAGTGGCCATCGTCAGCGCTCTGCTGCTTGGTGCCAGCGGCTGCCAGACCGCCAAACCTACCGAAGCCAGCATGAAAGAACGCGCGCAGACGGTCATCGGTAAACCGGTGTCGAAAATCGACAACATCCGCAGCGACAGCACCCTCACCTACTATACCGCGTACACCCCCGCCGGCGAGTACAACTGCGAGTTGCCCAGCGGCGCGATTATCGCCGTGGCGAGCATGGGCATCATGACCCCGCCGCTGTCGTGCCTGCCCAAAGGCGCCTCACCGATTCCGTTCCAGTAATCCCTCCTCCCGGTAAAGGACTACGTTCCATCATGAAAATCCTGATCGCAACTCTCACTCTCACCGCCCTCGCTCTGACAGGCTGCGCCACACCCAAACAATGGGAAGCCACCGGTGGTAGCAAGAACGACGGCGTGGTCCAGGTCTCCTACGAATTGGGTCAGTTCGAAAGCGGCCAGACCAACGCCGCACAAGGTCTGACTGTCGCGATGGAGCGCTGCAAGACCTGGGGCTACAAGAACGCCGAGGTGACCGGTTCCGAGAAGAACATCTGCCGCACCATGGGCCAGTTCAACTGCCTGCAAACCACCATCACTCAGGACTACCTCTGCAAGCGTTGAGTCAAACCTGCTCGGCCGGCTCGGTTTGCCGGTCGCGCAGGCTGCGCAAGGTCGCGCGCAGCTCGGCCGGGCGTACCGGTTTGGACAGGATGGCAATTTGGCGGTCGTGCAAGGCCGCCTGTATTTTCTCGATGTCATGCCCGGTAATGATCATCGCTGGCACCGCAAAGCCACGCTGGCGCCGCACCTCGTCAATGCACTCGATGCCCGTGGAATGTGGACCCAGATCGTAATCGGCGACGATGATGTCGCAATCGGTGACCAGCCCCTGCCCGCTCAATTCGCCTTGCACCACGCAGCCCCAGCGCTCGAGCAGCGCCGAGGTCGCCAGCAAGACGTTGCGATCATCCTCCACCAGACACACCTTCAGCCCGGTCAATAGGCCGGCCTGCCGCACATCGTCACGCATGACCGGCAACTGCGGCGTCACGGCCACCGGCAAGCCATACAGGGAGACCGCCGTGCCGCGCCCAAGCTGCGAGCGCAAGGCCACATCGACGCCGATCAACTGCCCCAGACGCTTGACGATCGACAGTCCGAGGCCGACGCCTTCCACGTCCTTGTCGCGCACCTGACGCACTCGATAAAACTCCTCGAAGACCTTCGGCAGATGCTCCTCGGCAATGCCGTTGCCGCGGTCATAAATCACTATGGCCAGCCCGTTGCCACGCTTGCGCACGCCGATCAGTACCGGGCGTTGCGCGCCGTATTTGAAGCAATTGGAAAGCACGTTCTGCACCATGGTCGAGAGCAACGCCGGATCGCTCTCTACCCAGTGCTGGCACGGACGCAGGCGCAATTCCACACCGGCCCAGCGCGCCGCCTCGGCGTTCTGGCGGATCAGGTCGGCCAGCCACTCGCCGAGATTGAACACCTGCAGCCTCGGCAGAATGCGCCCGTTGTCGAGGGTGTAGAGGTCAAGAATCGAACGGAACAACTGCGAGACGTTGAGCAGCGAACGGTCGATGTTGTCGACCAGTTGCCGCTCCTGCTCGCCCAGACGCGATTCACGCAGGCACGCCGTGAACAGACCGATGGAGTGAATCGGCTGGCGCAGATCATGGCTGGCCTGAGCGAGAAACCGCGATTTCTCCAGATTGGCCGCGACCGCCTCTTCGGAGGCCTTGCGCGTGCGCTCCAGCAGCAAGTGTGCGTAGAACGGAATCACGGTGCTGGTGAGCATCAACATCAGCACCATGTACGGTTGCGCCTGCCACACCGGCGTCAACCGATAGACCGCCAGCAACGCCAGCAGCGCCAACCCCGTGGCAATCGCCAGATAGCGCGAGCCATAGCGCATGCCGTTGCCCAGGTTGACCCAGATGATCACCGCGTACAGCGGCAACGCCGCTTCACCGCCGAGCACCAGGCCGAAACAGGTGCCGGTGTAATCGTGGATCATCGCGAATATTCGTCGCGCCGGGTAATGCCCCGGCCAGCGCGCGATGGCCTGGCGCAGGACAATCGACGCCAGCAGAAACAGCGTGATGTAGACCACCACCGGCAGATAGACATCGAAGCGCTGACCCGGCAATACACCGAGCACGCAGATGTAAACCATGGCAATGCTGGCGATGATGATCCGCAGATTGGTCTGATCCAGCTCGGTGTTTTTCTCGAACTTCATGGGCAACGTCCTTGTGCGACAGTCGTCAGATTCAGCAGCGGCCGGCAGGCAATCTGCGTACGCGGTGCTAAGGTGCATGCCGTAAACCACGCTGATCCAGGGAGGGTCACGTCATGACATGCCGCATCATCATAGCCGACGATCACCCGTTGTTTCGCGAAGCCATGCGGCGCACCGTGCAGCGCCTGTTGCCCGAGGCGACTATCGAGGAGGCCGGCGACCTCGACGCCGTGCTGGCCTTGCTGCCCGACGGCAGCGAGCCGGACACACTGATTCTCGACCTGCGCTTCCCCGGCCTGACCTGCATCAGCCAACTCGCCGAGCTGCGCAAAAAACTGCCGCGCACCACTTTGATCGTAGTGTCGATGGTCGACGACGAGGCGTTGATTGGTGAGGTGATGGCGGCCGGCATCGACGGTTTCATCGGCAAGAACATTGTCCCGGATGAGATCGGTCAGGCCATTCTGGCGATCCGCGAAGGCGAAGTGCTGGTCAGGTACGCGCCTTCCGGGCTGCTGCCGCTGGAGACCGGCACCGCCCTCACCCCGCGTCAGCAGGATGTGTTACGGCTGATCGCCCAAGGCAAGACTAACAAGGAGATCGCCCGGGAACTGGATATCTCGCCGTTCACCGTGCGCATCCACGTGTCGTCGCTGTTGCGAACGCTCAATGTGCCGTCGCGGGCAGCCGCTGCGGTGAAGTATTCGGGAGGCAGCGGCACAATTTAAATGAACCCTGCGCGCTTGGACTCACCTAACTGAAAGACCATCAGGAGGTAGCCCATGCAAATTGAACCCGTCTGGATCGTACTCGCCGTCGTTCTTGTGATCGTTGAATTGTGGGCGATCAACCGCGTGCGCAAGAGCGCAGGCAAAGGCAGCAACAAAGGCGTGTGGATTATCGCCATCGTGTTCGTGCCGTTGTTTGGCCTGATTGCCTGGGCACTGGCCGGCCCGAAACACGTGACTCAGGACTGAAGGATTCTTGCGCTGTAATGCCCTGCGCGGTCAACTGTGGGAGCGAGCCTGCTCGCGATGGCTGACCGCCGGGCATCACTGCATTATGGATCAACCTGCGCCATCAGCTCCGGCACCGATTCCGGCCGCTTGGCATAACGCTGCGCCAGCACCGCACAGACCATCAGCTGAATCTGATGGAACAGCATCAGCGGCAGAATCAACACACCAATCGTGCTGCCGGCAAACAACACCTGTGCCATCGGCACACCGGTGGCCAGGCTCTTCTTCGAACCGCAGAACAGAATGGTGATGCGGTCTTCCTGGCTGAAACCGAACGCCTTGCCCAGCAAGGTCGATGCCAACAGCACCAGCGCCAGCAGAATGCAGCAGACCACCACCAGCCCCAGCAGATCGACTACCGGAATCTGGTGCCAGATACCTTCGTTGACCGCCTCGCTGAATGCGCCGTACACCACCAGCAGAATCGAGCTCTGATCGACAAACTTCAGCCAGTTCTTGTTGCGCCCGACCCACGCGCCGATCCAGCGCCGAGCGATCTGCCCGGCAATGAAAGGCAGCAGCAGTTGTACGCTGATCTTCAGGATCGCATCCAGGGTCGAACCGCCGTCGCCGTGCACGTTCAGCAGCAGCGTCACCAGCAACGGCGTGAGAAAGATCCCGAACAGGCTCGACGCCGCTGCACTGCAGATCGCCGCCGGGATATTGCCTCGGGCCAGCGAGGTGAAGGCAATTGCCGACTGCACGGTGGCCGGCAACGCGCAGAGATACAGCATGCCCATGTACAGCTTGTCGCCAATCAGCGGCGACAGCAGCGGTTTCAACGCGAGCCCGAGCAGCGGGAACAGCACAAAGGTCAGACCGAACACCAACAGGTGCAGGCGCCAGTGGCCGGCCCCGGCGATGATTGATTCACGCGACAGCTTGGCGCCGTGGAGGAAGAACAGCAGCGCGATGGCAATGTTGGTCAGCCAGCCGAACCCCACCGCGACCTGCCCGCTGGCCGGCAGAAAACTGGCCAGCAGCACGACGCCAATCAGGGTCAGGGTGAAGTTGTCGGGCAGGAATCTTGGGCGGGTCATGGTTTGCTCATCCGGGGGTTGCCAGTACGTGACTGCGACTCTAACGTGAGCAGAAATTACCGACTAACGCCGAAGAGCCGACAGATGCCGCCTAAAGGACATGAGAAAAGCTTCCGGCGCAGCATTCCCGGGTTGCCTAGCCTGCCCCGTGCGCTGTACGGGCGCACCGAATCGCTGCCCAATCGCGCACTGACCCGGCGTCACAGTCACCCGTGGGTGCAATTGTCGTACGCGATTCAGGGCGTGCTTGAGGTGCAGACCAGCGCCGGGCGTTTCGTCGCGCCACCCGAGCGCGCGGTGTGGATTCCGGCGGGCGTGCCGCACCGAGTGTTCAGCTCGCCGCACACGGAAATGCGCAGCCTGTACATCGATTGCAGCGTGGCTGGCTGGGCGCTGGAGCGTTGTCATGTGTTGGGCGTCAGCGACCTGCTGCGCGAGCTGATTCGTGCGTTCAGTCTGGTCCCGGTGGAATATGACGAGGGTGGCGCACATGGTCGGTTGGCCCAGGTGATCCTCGATCAACTGGCCGAGGCGCCGCAGATCGACCTGATGCTGCCACTCCCCCAGGACAGCCGCCTGCGACAGATCTATCAAAGCCTGGAGCAACATCCGGAACAGCAGACCACACTGCAGCACTGGAGCGAAAAATTCGGCGTCACCGAAAAAACCCTCAGCCGCCTGTTTTTACGCGACACCGGCCTGACCTTCCGCGCCTGGCGCCAGCGCTTGCGATTGCTTGGCGCACTGACCCCGCTGGAACGTGGCGAACGCGTCACCGACGTGGCTCTGGCCTGCGGTTATGACTCGACCTCGGCGTTCATCGCAGCCTTCCGCCAACAGTTTGGCGAGACACCGGGGGAATTTTTTCGCTGAGTTTTGTCGATATTTATCGAATTAGCACATGCCATTCGGCAAAGTTCAGGGTAGAGTTTCGCCCATCGGTAATTCTTCACACGTTTCGACGATAACCATAATGACCCACCCCTTTAGCGAACCTGTCGGCGGTAACAGCATGATCGAAGTCACTGAAGTCTCCATTGCTCAATTACGCGCGGCGCTCGAAGCCGGCCAGACCACCGCGGTTGAACTGGTGCAGGCCTATCTGGCCCGGATCGACGCCTACGACGGCCCGAACACCGCCACCGCACTGAATGCCGTGGTGGTGCGCAATCCCGAAGCAATGGCCGAAGCCCGGGCGTCCGACGCGCGCCGGGCCAAGGGCGAAACCCTCGGCCCGCTGGATGGTATCCCTTACACCGCCAAGGACAGCTATCTGGTCAAGGGTCTGACTGCGGCTTCCGGCAGCCCGGCATTCGCCGATCTGGTGGCACATCGCGACGCCTTCACCATCGAACGCCTGCGCGCCGCTGGAGCGATCTGCCTGGGCAAGACCAACATGCCGCCGATGGCCAATGGCGGCATGCAGCGTGGCGTCTATGGCCGGGCCGAGAGCCCGTATAACGCTGCTTATCTGACTGCACCGTTTGCTTCCGGCTCGTCCAACGGTGCCGGCACCGCGACCGCGGCGAGCTTCTCGGCGTTCGGTCTGGCGGAAGAAACCTGGTCGAGCGGTCGCGGCCCGGCATCGAACAACGGTTTGTGCGCCTACACGCCATCGCGCGGAGTAATTTCGGTGCGCGGCAACTGGCCGCTGACGCCGACCATGGACGTGGTCGTGCCGTACGCCCGGACCATGGCCGATCTGCTTGAGGTGCTCGACGTGGTGGTCGCCGAAGACCCCGACACCCGTGGCGATCTGTGGCGCCTGCAGCCGTGGGTGCCGATCCCGAGCGTTGCCTCGGTACGCCCGGCGTCCTACGCCGAACTGGCGGTGAAGTCCGATGCACTGGCCGGCAAACGCCTCGGTGTACCGAAGATGTACATCAACGCCGACCCTGAAGCCGGCAACAGTGAAGCACCGGGTATCGGCGGCCCGACCGGGCAGCGGATCAACACCCGCGCTTCGGTGATCGACCTGTGGAACCAGGCCCGCACCGCGCTGGAAGCGGCCGGCGCCGAAGTCATCGAAGTGGATTTTCCGCTGGTTTCCAACTGCGAAGGCGACCGCCCCGGCGCGCCGACCGTGTTCAATCGCGGCATCGTCTCCAAGGAATTCCTGCACCACGAACTGTGGGATCTGTCGGCCTGGGCCTTCGACGATTTCCTGCGCGCCAACGGCGATCCGAAGCTCAATCGCCTGGCCGATGTCGACGGGCCGAAAATCTTCCCGCACGACCCGGGTACCCTGCCCAACCGTGAAGGCGATCTGGCCGCCGGCATGGACGAATACGTGCGCATGGCCGAGCGCGGAATCACTCCGTGGGACCAGATCCCGACGCTGCCCGATGGCCTGCGCGGTCTGGAAAAGACCCGCAAGCTTGATCTGGAAGACTGGATGGATGCGCTGAAACTCGACGCGGTGCTGTTCCCGACCAACGCCGACGTCGGCCCGGCAGATGCCGATATCAATCCGGAATCGGCAGACATCGCCTGGAGCAATGGCGTCTGGGTCGCCAACGGCAATCTGGCGATCCGGCACCTCGGCGTGCCAACTGTCACCGTGCCGATGGGGATCATGGCCGACATCGGCATGCCGGTCGGCCTGACCTTCGCCGGTCGTGCTTACGATGACTCGAATCTGTTGCGTCTGGCCTCGGCGTTTGAGGCTACCGGATCGAAGCGTCAGGTGCCGCCGCGTACTCCGGCGTTGGCCCGTGGCAAATAACTAACCCGAGGCGGCAGCTGCAGCCTCCTCGGGCACGCCAGATGACCGATCAGGTGCGCGCACTTGATCGGTCCTGATGCCGACAGTCATGTTATTTCGCGTCGTCATCATCCGGATCGAATTTCATTTTCTTGCTTTCTCCCTTACTTTCAACAAGGCCGGCTTTGGGGAGCTGAAAGGTATAAAACGAAACCTGGGTGTTGTTTTTTGAGTCGCGCTTGAGCAGATACAACATGTCCTCAGACTCTGCGACCTGGCAGGCGGTGTAGCGGTCCAGGCTGCGGAAGGTCAAGGTGCGCTCCTCGCACTTCGCGGCGGTATCCAGGGCAGATTTTCTGCCCGACATCGAGGGTACGTGGACGGTCAGATACCAGGCCAGAATGGAAAATCCGGCCAGGACTGCGGAAAAAGCGAAGAGTTTGAACACGATGTTCAATTCACTTGCACGTTGGCGAAACCTCACAAGCCACAGAGGATTTGTCGGGGATACCGGCAGCCTTCCCGGCCGCTCAGTCAAGGCAATGATCAATGAAACGGCAATGACAAATGCTATGGCGAACAGTAACGCGCCGATCATCGCGCCAAGTCCTGCAGCGCCATACGCAGCAAGCTTTTGACCACTGATATTCAATCGGTCAAACGGCACATCCAGCACCAGATAATATTTTTCCAGATGAGCGTAGCCATTGAGTACGAATGCGCCGAGCATCGCCGCAATGAATAACGAAACCTCGATGCGCAAGTATTTCCGGTAGCGTTCCAACCCCTCTTCTGCACGCAACTCATTGACTGGCTGATTCAATTACGAAACTCCTTTTCGTTGCCGGACAAGGCATTCGCCCGACCCAATGAAGGCGGCGATCATACCGCTATGCGCGCATCATCAGTACAACACTTCGTTTTTCCCGAACTGTCGCTAAGAAATAAGCGATTTTTCTTACATCTAAACTCGCCGCTAGCATGGCCCTGCCTGACCCTAATTCAATAAAAGCCAGGGAGCCAACCATGCCAACCACCAACATCAATATTGGCGAACCATGGATGTGGGGCGCGTTTATCATCTTCGTTCTCGCCATGCTTGCACTGGACCTGTTCGTCTTCGGCGGACGCAAGGCACACCGCGTTTCAGTGCGGGAAGCGTCCTGTTGGGTGATCGCCTGGTGCGCACTGGCCTTGGCTTTCGCCGGGTTGCTCTGGTGGTATCTGCACGGCGAGTTCGGCGCCGAAATTGCCCAGCGCAAGACGCTGGAATTCCTCACTGGTTATCTGATCGAGCAGTCACTGTCGATCGACAACATGTTCGTCTTCGTGATGATCTTCAGCTACTTCGCCGTGCCACCGGAATTGCAGCGCCGGGTGCTGCTGTACGGCGTACTCGGGGCGATAGTGATGCGCACGGCGATGATCTTCGCCGGGGTGTGGCTGGTGTCGCAGTTCGAGTGGCTGTTGTATGCCTTCGGGGTGTTCCTGATCATTACCGGGATCAAGATGCTGATGTTCGCCGAGCAACAACCAGACCTCGACAAAAACCCGCTTCTGCGCTGGGTGCGCGGGCACATGCGGATCACCCAGGGCTTTCACGGCGAGCGCTTTTTCGTGCTGCAGAACGGCGTGCGCTGGGCCACGCCGATGTTCCTCGTGCTGGTGCTGATCGAGGCCAGCGACCTGATGTTTGCAGTCGATAGCATCCCCGCGATCTTCGCGGTCACCACCGATCCGTTCATCGTGTTCACCTCGAACATCTTCGCGATCATGGGCCTGCGCGCGCTGTACTTCCTGCTGGCGGACATGGCCGACCGCTTTCATTTACTCAAGTACGGACTGGCAATTGTGCTGGTGTTCATCGGCGGCAAGATGACGCTGATGCCTTGGTTTCACATGCCGGTGGAGTGGTCACTGGCGGTGGTCGGCGGGGTGATTCTGGGATCGGTGGTGTTGAGTCTGGTGATGAGTAAAAACGCGCCACAAAACCTGTAGGAGTGAGCCTGCTCGCGATGCGTCGTGTCAGCCGACATTGATGCTGGATGTGCCGGCCCCTTCGTGAGCAAGCCCACTCCCACCCTTTGATCTCGGCCAGCTCCGGATCCTCCATCCACTGACTATCACCTGTGGGAGCGGGCTTGCTCGCGAAGGCGTCGGGTCAGCCGACACCTTTATTGAATGTCGGCTGACACGACGCATCGCGAGCAGGCTCACTCCTACAGGTGACCGCGGCGTTACTTGTCGGACTTGATGCTGGTCCACACTCGCGTGCGCACGCGTTCGAGTTTTTGCGGTAGTGGCTGGACTACATAAAGGGTTTTCAGGGCCTCAGGCGTTGGCGTCAGGTTCGGGTTGCCGGTGATGTCCTTGTTCACCAGCGGCATCGAGTCCTTGTTCACGTTCGGGTAGCCGAGGAAGTCGCTGATCGGCGCAATGACTTTCGGATCGAGCAAGGTGTTGAGGAATTCATGCGCCTCTTCGACATTCTTCGCGCTTTTCGGAATGGCGAAAGTATCAAACCAGATCGGCGCGCCTTCCTTCGGCAAGCGCCAGTCAACCACCACACCGTTGCCCGCCTCTTTCGCACGATTACCGAACTGGTAGAAGCTGCCGGAGTAACCGATGGCCACGCAGATGTCGCCATTGGCGATGTCGGTCATGTACTTGGCCGAGTTGAAATAAGTCACGTACGGGCGAATCTTCAGCATCAGATCCTTGGCCTTTTCATAGTCGGCCGGGTTCTGGCTGTTCGGATCGAGACCGAGGTAATGCAGGGCCAGCGGGAGGATTTCCGACGGCGAATCGAGCATCGCCACGCCGCAGGATTTGAGCTTCTCCATGTTCTCCGGCTTGAACACCAGATCCCAGCTGTCCACCGGCGCGTTGTCGCCGAGCGCTGCCTTGACTTTGGCCGGGTTGAAACCGATCAGTACCGTGCCGTACATGTAGGGCACGCCGTACTGGTTGCCAGGGTCATTGGCGTCGAGCAGTTTGAGCAGCGCCGGATCCTGATGACTCCAGTTCGGCAGTTTTGACTTGTCGAGTTTCTGGAACACCCCGGCCTTGATCTGAGTGTCGATGAACTGGTTCGACGGCACCACCAGGTCGTAGCCGGAGTTGCCGGTGAGCAACTTGGCCTCCAGCGATTCGTTGGTGTCGAAGGTGTCCCAGGTCACTTTGATGCCGGTCTTCGCGGCGAAATCCTTGGGCACCGACGGCAGAACGTAATCCGCCCAGTTGTAGACCCGCAGCTCGCGCTGCTCGGCGTGTACCGCGCTGGCCAGCAGCGTCAGCCCACACACGGTGGCACCCAGAATGCGTTTCATCGTGACCATGGTTGTTTCCCCGGATTGCGACGTGAGATCGATGGTTTTTATGTTCTGTACACGGCAGCGGCTGCAAAGATAGCCAAGGGCAAGGAAGGTTCAGCGTTTCGTTATGGCTTTGATTCTTGCCGACCGCGGGGCCGCGGCACAGTGGTTGACGGGCCAAAAGGGGATCGAAATGGCCAATTTGAATGACCGCTGGAATGCGGAGTCTAGGAGGAGATCACTTGTAGTGAGGGGATTTATCCCCGATGGGTCGCGAAGCGGCCCCCTTTATATTTCAAAGGGCGCCGCACTCGCTGATTTCACGACTGCTTCGCAGTCGATCGGGGATAAATCCCCTCGCCACGTTGCTTCTGCGTCTGCCCGCGCGTGGCGAGGCAGTAATACAACGGCACCGTCACCACCAGGCCGAACAGCCACGACAGATCCGCACCGTCCACCAGATTGGCGTACGGCCCGACGTACAGCGAAGTGTTGGCGAACGGCAGTTGCACAATGATCCCGATGAAATAGGCAATGATCGCGTGCAGATTGAAGCGCCCGTAAATGCCGCCGTCCGCGCGAAAAATCGAGCTGATGTCATAGCTGCCACGCTTGATCAGGTAGAAGTCGATCAGGTTGATCGACGCCCACGGCACCAACACCAGCAGCAACGCCAGAATCAGTCCGATGAACTGCGAAATGAAATTCGCCGAGGCCCCCAGCGCCACCACGCAGCACCCCGCCAGCACCACGCTCGACAACAGCACACGCACCTTGATGCTCGGCGTCCACTGACTGGCAAAGGTCTGGATCGAGGTGATGATCGACAGCACCGCGCCGTACAGATTCAGCGCGTTGTGGCTGATGATATTGAGCAGGAACAGCACCATCAGAATCGGCCCGAGCCAACCGGTGGACTGCTTGACCGCAGCCATCGCTTCAGTGCCTTCAGGCGTTGCCAGCACCGCCACGGCGCCAAAGCTGAACGACAGAATCGTCCCCAGCGTCGCTCCCAAATAGGTCGCCCAGAACGGTTTGGCGATACCGATATCCGCCGGCAGATAACGCGAATAGTCGGAAACGTACGGCGAGAAACTGATCTGCCAGATAATCCCCAGCGACACCGTCGCCAGCCAGCCCGACAGGTTGAAGCTGCCGCGCGTCAGGAAGTCTGCCGGCAAGTCGTGGGCGAAGATGTAGATGAAACCGGCGAGCAACGCACTGCCCATCACCCAGGTGCCGATGCGGTTCAGTGTATGGATGAAGTTGTAGCCGATCACGCCAATCGCCGTGGCCGCCAGTGCGCCAATCAGAATGCTCAGCGGCGCCGGTACCGACGGTGCGATGCCGACAATCGATTTACCGGCCAGCACGATGTTGGAAATGAAGAAACCGATGTAGATCAGCGCCGCAAAAAACACGATCAGCAGTGCGCCGTAACGCCCGAACTGACCACGACTCTGAACCATTTGCGGAATGCCCATGCGCGGGCCTTGCGCCGAGGCCAGGGCGATCACCACGCCGCCGATCAGGTGCCCCAGCGCAATCGCCAGCAGCCCCCAAAGCAAGTCGAGATGGAACACCTGAACCACCATGGCGCCGGTGACGATGGGCAGTGGCGCGATGTTGGTGCTGAACCATAAGGTGAAAAGGTCGCGGGCCTTCCCGTGGCGTTCCGCGAGTGGGACGTAGTCGACCGTGTGATTCTCGATCAACGGATCTTGCCGGGACATCTGGGACATATGCATGAACTCGAGTTTGTCTGTTCTTATCTTTGTATGAAGCCAAACCGGGGGGACTCTGGGCCGCTCCTCAGATGCAGACCATATTATGGTATTCCAAACATTTCACAAGACTGATCCGTAGTTTGCGGCGCTAGCTGATCCGCCATCCTCACTGATACTGCGGCCTGCAGGCCAGCCGAAAGCCCAATAAACGCTGAGTTTCCGACGAAAGCACCACGTTTATCGGTTCAGCCTAAAAGCCCTTGCAAAGAAAAAATACTGGTATACCATCAGACCAACAAATACATAAAAATCGCGTCACAACACCCGAGGACCGTCCAATGATCGATGCTGCCATCTACAAACAAGTCATGGGCTCGTTTCCGTCCGGCGTCACTGTCATCACCACACTGGACGATGACGGCCAGATCGTCGGCCTCACCGCCAGCGCCTTCAGTTCACTGTCGATCGACCCGGCCCTGGTGCTGTTCTGCCCCAACTACAGCTCCGATTCTTATCCCGTGCTGATCAAGAACAAGCGATTCGCGATCCACGTCCTGTCCGGCGGCCAGCAAAGCGAAGCTTATGCCTTCGCCCGTAAAGGCAAGGACAAGGCGCAGGGCATCGAGTGGACGTTGAGCGAGCTGGGCAACCCGATCCTGGCCAACGCGACGGCTATCATCGAATGTGAGTTATGGCGCGAATACGAAGGTGGTGACCACGCGATCATGGTCGGCGCGGTGAAGAACCTAATCGTCCCGGAGCAGCACACCGGGCCGCTGGTGTATTGCCACGGCAAGATGGGCGCCCTGCCCGTTCTGGCCTGAATGGAACAATTGTAGGAGTGAGCCTGCTCGCGATAGCGGTTTAGCAGATGTCGAAGTGTTTTCTGACACACCGCTATCGCGAGCAGGCTCACTCCTACAGGTTTTGTAGCCTCAACAATAAAAGATCCGAGGAAGCGTCATGAAATTTTCCCTGTTCATCCACATGGAACGCTGGGACGAAAGCGTCAGCCACCGCCAACTGTTCGAAGACCTGACCGAACTGACCCTGATGGCCGAGGCCGGTGGTTTCAGCACCGTGTGGATCGGCGAACACCACGCGATGGAATACACCATCTCACCCAGCCCGATGCCGCTGCTGGCCTACCTCGCCGCCAAAACCACCACCATCCACCTCGGCGCCGGCACCATCATCGCGCCGTTCTGGCACCCGCTGCGGGTGGCCGGTGAATGCGCGTTGCTCGACGTGATCAGTAATGGACGCATGGAAGTCGGCCTCGCGCGCGGCGCCTATCAGGTCGAATTCGATCGCATGGCCGGCGGCATGCCCGCCTCCAGCGGTGGTCAGGCCCTGCGCGAAATGGTCCCGGTGGTCCGCGCCCTGTGGCAAGGCGACTACGCCCACGACGGCGACATCTGGAAATTCCCCACCTCCACCAGCGTGCCGAAGCCGATTCAGAAGCCGAATCCACCAATGTGGATCGCCGCCCGCGACCCGGATTCGCACAATTTCGCCGTGGCCAACGGGTGCAACGTGATGGTCACGCCGTTGATGAAAGGCGACGAAGAAGTCGTCGACCTGAAGAACAAATTCCAGACCGCGCTCGACAACAATCCAGACGTGCCGCGTCCGCAACTGATGGTGCTGCGTCACACCCACGTGCATTCGGCTGACGATCCGGGCGGCTGGAAAGTCGGCGCTAAAGCGATCTCACGTTTTTACCGCACGTTTGATGCGTGGTTCGGCAATAAGGAAGTACCGGTCAACGGCTTCCTCGCTCCCAGCCCAGAAGAGAAATTTGCTGGCCGCCCGGAGTTTGAGCTGGAGAGCCTGCACAAGACGGCGATGATTGGTACGCCGGAAGAGATCATTCCGCGGATCAAGTATTACCAGGAACTTGGGGTGGATGAGTTCAGTTTCTGGTGTGACAACAGCTTGCCGCATGCGGAGAAGAAGAAGTCGTTGGAGCTATTTATCAGGGATGTGGTGCCGGCGTTTCGTTAAGTCACTGCCGATCGCCAGTCCAAATAAAAAGCTCCGAGCAGTTCGGGGCTTTTCAGTTCAGCAGCAATTGAAACCCGGCCTAATAATTCCAATCACAAAAACACTTTGCTAACAGTGTCCATATCAGACTGGATAATCTCTAATTCTTTATCATCAACGCCGATTTCTACAAGACTCTCAACGCTGCACTTTTCGTACGTATCTGCCAAAAATTCCAACATATCAATCGCGTATTGACTTTCCCTTGACAGCCTTAACCCACGACGAATGCCTTCCATATAAATAGCGGTCTGAAGAACTGCGTTAGCGCCAGGAGAATCCTTTCGCATAAGACGCTCCAATTCATCTTGAGTATACGCAAACGCTTGTTCCGGACGAAAACCAAGTTCATCAATCGCGTAGCTATAGTTCCCTGCAACCATAGCTCTAGCCTGATTAAACATACTATCGACTCGCATATTCAATTTTCCACTGTAAATACATTCAATTGAATTTTTAGATAGCGATCACGTGGGGAAAACGCGGACAGACCACGTTTCTTAAATAAATTTCAAAGCTGTGGCCCGTGCCCCTTTATCTAAACGTGGTCTGGCCGCACCTACATGCTGGCACAGCGGAGCCCGAAAAAAAACAACCTTGAGGGCCTTCTTCTCAACACTTTTCCACACGGGAGATCGATCACCAGATCCTGTTGCAGAGCATTCATGGTTCGATCTCCAATACCGGGAGGAACAAGCGGAAGTGGTATGGTTTATTCGAGCGGGACCCGCCCACCTTCATCATTGAAATAATCATGAAACGCGTCAATGATTGTGTCCAAAGTTCCATCACGACCTTTAAGGGCTTGAAACTCCTTGGAACGGATCAAATTACGCCCTACGCCCTCAGAAAATTTTAACTTGGCATTGGCCTTACTCAGAGCCAGCACACCAAACTCTTCGTAAGCACTTTCAAACAATAGCCAATCAAAACCTAGATTACCGATGATCATCGGGTAATCCGCAGTGCCTTTGAAAAAGTCCCGAAAGCCAGAATTCAAGACTTCGATACCTTCATCGACATTGTTCCCATCGAAAAGGTAGCACAAGCCAGAAGGTGCGCTGAACAAGGCGAATACGTCTGTCGAGAAAACTTCATAGTTCAAGCGAACCAAGTCACTGAGAACATCAGTACTACTTAGCACTGGCCTTTCAAAAAAATAATACTCAAGCCCTGAATCAAGAAAGACCATCGCAGGAAGATCTTTTTCCAAATCAAGGTGCCTCGCTAACGCTGCCGTTATGCGATTCACTTCTTTAAATTCCACTTTTGACAGGCTCATTTACTCAACCTTGAATCGGATTTTGACAATCGATCTGTCGATGCCTTTAATTAGCAATTCTGCCGTAGGTTCTTTTGTCGACGTAGACATCGGATAGAACTTATAAGTCCTGTCTCCTTTGGTCAGCATGGAGACCGTTCCGTCCCCTGAAAACGTTCTGTTGTAACCGTTGGCTTCCAGCGTTTTTATTGCTTCTGAAGGTGAGGTATAAGCATCAATTTGGCCCACGCTCTTTCGCGTCCATTTTGGCTTAAACTCTATACCAGTTTGGTAAGGGGCGCTTTTGCCAATAAGTAACATCCCTGCGGTCATCTGCAGCTCAGTCATCAACGTCGCCCGCTGTTGCAGCGTTAGCGGCTGACCCGCTTGCTGATCCAGCCAACTGGTATCTTTTGCCCACTGGTCTGCGAGAGCCATCTCGTCGGGGGTCAACCAACCTTCTGCCAGGTTTTTGGCGAAGGCCATCTGTTTATCGGAGGTAAATAAAGCCCCCCAACCGTCAACGCCCTGCGATGGAACGGCTATCGACCAGGGGTTACCATTAAGCAAACCCACCATGTCGTAAGAAACATTTCTGCGAAGGAAATTCAACAGATCCTTCGCCACCGGAGTATCCATGGAAACGGCGCTGCTCTGGATTTCATCAACACATGCCCGACTTTTGCAATCATTGATTGCCATCGAACGTTGGGCGGACAGATCCTCATACTTAGTGACGATGTCGCGGATCGTTTGCGCACTACAACCAGCAGTTGATCGACATCCCTCAAGCTCTTTGAGCAATCGTTCGGCGGACGGATGGTCAAGATTGTTGTACTGGGTTGCATTGGCTGTCACAGCAGCAGCAGTGGACGCATCCCCACCTGTAATTGCAGCCGTCAGTACGCCAACCAACTGCGAGGCTGCCAGTAACTTGTTTACCCCTTGCTGATAAACCGCACTGTTCTTGTCAACACCTACCGGCAACAGTTTGTCGGCCAGAAAATCAACCAGCGCCTCATTCGCCCCCGCTGCAATCGCACCGGTACGGAAATCGCCACCCATCGCTTCGGCCATCAAACCGCCCAGCGCGGCATGCATCACAACCTTGGTGACTTTGCCTTGGTCGAATACGGTGATATCACCAATCTTATTAGCTGCAACCGCGCCACCGATGGCAACGACGGAGCCAAGTGCTGAAGAAACCAGATTGTCCTGAAGACTCCCGCCCATGACCGCCGTTTTCGCCAAGGCATCAAACGTCGCCTTCATAGCTACGCTCTGGACACTGTCCAGATCGAAGTTCAGATCTGTGGGGTTGTATCCGAACTTCGAGGCAATACCTGCCGTGATTGCAGCGAAAACGTAACTTTTGAAACTCTCTGAAGCGATCACATCCTTGAAGGTATCGCCCAAGTTGCCCTTGTTGTTGATTGCACTGGTGGCAGCCTGCCCTACCGCTGCAGAAAACGCCGCCGTGGCTGCCGCAGATGCAGCCGCGGCAATGGTAGCAGCCGTAGATGCGGAAGCACCCGCAGCGATTGCCGCAGACGAAGCCGCTTGACCTGCAGTAGCCCCTATCGTCGCGGCTGTTCCGGTTCCTGCTGTCAGCACAGAAACAATGATGACCACCGCCAGCATGGCTGCCGGCCCCATTCCGGAGTTGCTGTATTTGAACGATTCGTGGGTTTCCTTGACCATGCGCCAGTCAACATCACCGCGTTTCTCGGCGTCTTTCAACCAGGCGAGCCCCGGGTCTGCTTTGACCATGGCGTCGATCGTTTGACTGACCGACTTTTGGTTGATGTCGCGCAGGTCGATATTCAAGCCGTCAATAGCATTGATTACCAGATTGCCATTAGCTGTGAGTTCGGTCTGACGCAGTGTTTCGTCGGTATTCCCTCGCCCCTTCGCAGAACTCCAAACCGAGCTTGAACTGCTCTTCTCGTGACTCTCCTGATGCAGATCCTTGACGCCTTCGAAAGTAACGGAGCCGCCACTGGTGATGGTCAGATCATTGCCACTTTCCAGTTTGGCGGCCTGGTAATGTTGATCGCCATTACTCACCAGGACCATGTCACCACCCGAGGTGATCACACTGCCAATGTTGTCGACCTTGGTCACCTCATCACGCTTGGTCTTACTGGAACCGAAAGAGCCCTTTTTCTTCTTGTCGTACAGCGAATAATCAGTGTCCTGGGCCGCGAGAATATTCAGGTTGTTACCCGCTACCAGATACGCCTCGTCGCCCGCCGTGACCCGGCTGGAGACGACGGTCAGATCTTCGCCAGAACTAAGCGCCACACTGCCGCCTGCCGTCACCCCCGACATGACCTGGCTGACATGATCTTCCTGAACGGTAAGTTTCTTGCCCTTGGACAAAGAGTGCTGTTCGTCCGCCGCAGAACTGATGATCAAGTTTTCGGCAGCGCTCATCGAGACATCGCGCTTAGCATCAATCTGGCTGGCGATCACTGCCAAGTCGCGACCGGCCTGCGCTGTGAAATCGCGTCCCGCATTGACGTTCGCACCCAGTTGAGTGACGTCACTGCTGTTGTGTTTGCTGTCGTGAAATACGCTGTTAGTGACTTGTGTCGCTGCGATATTGAGATCGCGCTCGGCATCAAGATCCATGTCTCGACCGCTTTGCAGCACACCACCGGAGATATTAATGTCGCGGCCGGACATGATGCTCAGGTCATTGGTGGCTTCGATACGTGCAGCTGTATCGGCGAAATCGTGATGCTGAGTACCGAAACGTGTACTGCTGTCGGATGAAGTAACAGTGCGCTCGTTGATTACATCTCCACTGAGTGTGTTCAGCGACACTTCACGCCCGGTGATGACGCCCCCGGATTTATTGATAATGTCGTTGGTCGCCAACAGATCCAGACGATTCCCAGCCTGAATAAGTCCACTATTTATCAGATTATTACCCGCCGTCGCCGACAGATTATTCGTCGCCTTCAACGTCCCGACGTTATCCAGGTTCTCACCGGCAATCAGCGTCACATCATTACCGGCAATCAGCGCCCCGGTAGGACCCAGACGACCATTGGCCTGCGCCAGATAAACCACCGGCACTAGCACTTTTTCGCCGTTCACTTCGTGCTCTTCGAGCCAGACGATATCGTGGGTCAGCGCGGCGACTTGCTGCGAGGTGAGGCCGACGCCTACCGACAGGTTGAGGGCGTCCTTGCTGGCGATGGCGTTGTTCATCAGGTACTTGAACATGCCCTCGTTGGAGGTCTGGCCGTCGATGAAAGCCTGGCCGGTGCGGGCGGTCACGGCTTGCTGGATCAGGCGTTGTTCGTAGAGGCCGTCGCCGAGGCGCTTGGCGCTCTGGTCGGGGTCGTAGCCGAGTTTTTCCAGCAGGTAGTCGGAGCTCATGAACGACTTGAGGTCGGTCAGCACCGGGTTGGTTTCGATCAGGTATTTGTGCGCGTAGGACGGCGCCTTGGTGTCCGGCAGACCGGTGACGCGGGTCACCGGACGGGTGTCGATCGACTCCTTGGCGTCGTTGCCGCGGTCTTTCATGCCCGGGCCGGCGGCGTTCACCGGCACGTTGACGTCGACCGTGCTGGCCAAGGCCTGCACGATGCTTGGGGTGCGGTGGAACGTATCTACTGCGCGCGTGCTGTCGGAGACCGCGGGCGGCGCGTCAATGAAAAGGTTACGCGGGCCGCCGCTGCTGCCAGCCACGACGTGAGCTTCCGTGGCGACGGTTTGCCCGCCCACGGTCCAGGTCGGCGCCGGGCCGGTCGCGGCGACTGGCGCAGTATCAGCGGCGCCCTGCCCGCTCAGGCGGAACAGACCGTTCTCCCCGGTTGGCAGGGAGAAGCCTGGCAGGGACAGCGGGTTGACCTGCTGCTGGGCGAGGTCCGGCGGCAGTTGGCTGTTGATCCGGATAACGGTGGTGCCAGTGGTGCCGACGTTGGTGTTGCCGACCTTGTTGGTGCCTCCGGTCGAGCCGTAGTCTTGGTGGATAACGCTGTTTTCCAGTTCCTTGGCGGCGGTGATCGATACGTTGCCGCCTGCCTGGATGACTGCGTTGCGGCCAGTGTTGGTACTGGCAGCACCGGTGCTGTCCACGGCGATTTCAGTGACAGACTCCGCTTTGTACTGGGTCAACTGGCCGGGCAGTTCAACCAGATTGTTCGGGTCATACAGGGAGGGAGTTGTGGTTTCAAAGCCGTAGTTCAGAGCCGGAAGTGCGATGCCGTATCCACGCAACGCACTAACAACGGCGCCCGTTTCACTGTCTTTGAGCGAAACCACGTCATACCACTCACCGTCGCGGTTGCCCTCTCTGATACGACCGGATTTCGGGATGGCCTTACGGATGCCGCCTGACGGATCGATGTAATACACATACGGGAAATCAGGATTGTTTCGCTGGTTGTAGGGCATTACGACGTCTTCGAGAAATTGCGTCGTAGTACCGCCCCCCATGGTGAGTACGTAAGTACTTGAGCGCTCGATCGTCCCGCTTTTTGCACCGATATTCTTCAAGTTGTCAGCAGTGATGTCGATGTTGCCGCTCGCGGCGATAGTACTTTTGCTATTAAGAAACGTACCACCCTTGAAAACGAAATCCTTGCCGACATTGAGCACTGCTGACGCGCTGCTATCAGTGTCAGTACTTTGAAAAAGCTCGCGAGCTATCAGTGTGAAGGTGAAAGTACCGCCCCTGCAGTCATTGCAAATATTGGCGATATAACCCGAGATCAGTTTGCGATCGCCCGACATCACCGGACCTTCGGTACGGTTCTCGAAAACATCGGCGTTGATCTGGAACCCACCACCGCTCTCCATCGAACCGGAGATGTTGTAGACCCCAGCAGCCCGCGCGGCGCCGCCGTAACCCTTGATGGTCACATTCCCCAACCCGTAGAAATCACCGTTCTGGTTGGTCAGATTGCCCACACTGAGTGTCATGTCGTTGCCGCTGAAAATCAGCCCGCGATCATTGAGCAACGAAGGTGTGTTGATGTTCAGGTTCTGCGCCGCCCCGAGGGTGCCGTAGTTGGTCAAGCTACCGGCATTGACGGTCAGGTCTTCGCCGGAAGTGATGCGCCCGGCGTTGACGAGGGCCCCGCCCACACTGATGGTCGAGGTCGTACCCGCGGCGAAGCTGCCGTTCGCGCCGATGTTCATCTGTGCTGCAGAGAGGTAAGTGCCGCGCTGGCTCGACAGCCGGCCATTGCCGCTGTAGCCGCCGCTCAACTGCATATCGATCAAGCCATCACTGGCGATCAAGCCATCGTTGGTCCAGTTGCCGCCCCGCAGCTGTAATACATCCGAGGCGAGCAACTTGCCGTTGGCACTTTGGCTGAATTGCCGGACATTGACGTTCAAGGTTCCGGCCTGAATCACGCTGGAGTTGTTCCAGGTATCAGCATTGAGTTCCAGCAGCCCACCGGTGGTGATGCTGCCCCCCGCACCGATCACATTGGCCGTGGAGATCTCGAACTTGCCGCGGCCGACGTGGTTGAGTTGCCCGCCGTCATTGAGGAAGCTGCCGACGTTGACGGTCATGTCGGTGTTGGCGGTTTCCAGCACGCCGTTACGGTTGTCGAGTTGGCCACCGATCTGCAAATCAGTCTTGCCCCAGTTGCCCAGCGAACGCAGACGACCATTCTGGTTGTTGACGTTGGCCGCCCTGACGGCGAGTTGCGTGTTGCTTTCAATGACGCCCGCAACGTTGCTCAGCGCGCCGCTGAGGCCGAAGTCGATGCGCTCACCGGCAATCTGCCCGGCACCGTTGTCCAGGTTGGTGCCGCTGACGCTCACCAGACCTTTGGCATAAAGCACACCGTTGCGGTTATTGAATCCGGCCGTGGTGATGTTCGCGTCTGTCGCTTGCGCGGAGATGCGTCCGCCGTTGTTGTCCAGCCCCGCCAATGCCGTCAGCTTCAGACCCTGCGCCTGAATGATGCCGCCCTGGCGGTTGTTGTTGAGGTCGTAGCCATTACGCAGCACACCCACCGTCCGCGCTTCGAGTGCGCCTTTGATGCTGGACAGGATGCCGCCGCGGTTATCGATGTTGGCGGCGTTGACGCTCACATCACCGTTTTGTGCGATGACCTTGCCGCTCTGGTTGTCGAGGTCGCCGCTGACATCGAGGGTCAGGCCGGTTTCACTTTGCAGCGCGCCTTTGCCGTTGTTCAGGCTCGCCGCCTTCAGTTGCAGCGCGGAGTTCTGGCTGTAGATCAAGCCGTCAGCATTGTTGCGCACTGCGCCGCTGGCGGTGATCTGTAGCAGATCATTGGCGGCGATGGTGCCCTTGTTGCTGTTGTCCAGCGTGCCGGTCGACAGGTCCAGATTCTTCTGGCTGGCGATCTGGCCGTTCTGGTTGCTCAGGTCGGTCACGCCCTTGATCAGCACGGATCCCGCGCCAGCCAGTCGGCCACCGTTGTTGTTGAGGTCGCCGCTGAGGTTGAGGGTGATCGCGTCGTTGCTGGCGATCTGGCCGCCACTGTTGTCCAGTCGCGAAACCGTGGCGGTGATTGCTTGTTGCGCATTGATCGCGCCGCCGACGTTGGTCAGCGCCATGCTGACTAGAACCAGCGCCGCATCACTGGCGATCAAACCGCCCTGATTGTTATTGAGCGCACCACTCAGCGTCAGGCTTTGCCCTGCTCCGCTGCTCAAAATACCTTTGTTGCTGTTATCGAGGCTGCCGGCCTTGACCGTCAGGCTGCCCTCGGCGACCAGCGCACCGGCGCCACTGTTGAGCAAAGCGTCCTTGAGCTCGACCGCGACATCGCCGAGCTTGCTGGAGAGTGTGCCGCTGTCGCGGTTGTCGAGGCTGTCGCCGCTGACGCTCAACCCTTGCCAGCCGGACAGCAAGCCTTTCTGGTTGGTGATCGAGGTGCCACGCAGCAAGAGTTTTTCGCCGCTGATCAACTTGCCGGCGTTGTTATTCACGGTACGAGCGATGACGTCGAAACCCAGGTTGCTGGAGATCTCACCGCGCTGGTTGTTCAGGTCGCGTAGACGCTTGATGGTCAGCGGGCCTTTGGCGGTGAGCAGGCCGTTCTGGTTATCGAGGTCACCGTTGGCCAGGTCCAGCGTGATGGCTTGGTCGCCCAACAGGCGGCCGCCGTTCTGGGTCAACGAAGTCAGGGTCAGATCGATGTCACGCGCGGCGGAGATTTCACCGCCATTGCTGGAGTCGAGACTGGTCGCGGTCAGCTTCAGATTGCCCTTGCTGTTGATCAAACCACTGTCACGGTTGTTCAGCGCCATCGCATTGAGCGTGACTGCGCTGACACCCAGTAACGTGCCGCTCTGGTTGTTCAGACCGGCGCTGCTGATGTTCAGCGCCTGCGCGGCACTGATCAGGCCGCTGGCATCGTTGCGCAGCAGGCCATCGACCGTGAGTTCAAGATCGCCACGACTGACCAGGCTGCCACCGCTGTTGTTCAGGCTGCCTGCCCGGACATCAATCGACGCCGCGCCGATCAGCCCCTTGACGTTGTCCAGCGCGTTGGCAATGCGCAGGGTCAGGCCCTGATTGCTCAGGAGTTTGCCGTTGCTGTTGTCCAGGCTTTGCGCGGTCAAGGTGAACGCTTCAGTGCTGGAGATCGTGCCGCCCTGGTTGTTGACGCCGTTGAGTTGCTTGAGCAGCAGAGTGCCGGGCGCGCTGATCACGCCGTTGATGTTGTTCAACTGGCCTTGGTTCAGGTCCAGGCTAAGGCGCGTGTTGCTGAGTAGCTTGCCGCCCTGTTGATCGAAGCCTGTCACCGATGCGGTCAGTGCGCCCTGGCTGCCGATACTGCCGGCATCGCTGTTGGTTACCTGGCCGGCGACGAGATTGAGCGTGTCGGCGCTGCTCAGCGAACCGCTGCTGTTATCGAAGTCACCGGTCGTGACCGTGACCGCGCCTTTGCCACTGAGGGTGCCCTTCTGCCGGTTATCCAGGCCAGTACTTTTCAGCACGAGGGCGCCATCGGTGACGATCCTGCCTGCCTGGTTATCGATGTTGCCGCTGCTGTCGAGGGTCAGATCCGCCGCGCTGGACAGGCTGCCACCGGTATTGCTCAGTTGCGCAGTATTGACGGTCAGCGCGCCTTCGCTGCTGACTTTGCCGAGTTGGTTGGTGAAGTCGCCGCTGAGGTTCAGCAGCATGTCCTTCTGGCTGAGCAATTCACCGCCGCTGTTGTCCAGCGTACGACCTTGCAGCTTCAGCAGCGTGCCCGTGTCGATCAGGCCCTTGTTGCGGTTGAGCAACTGATCGACCGTGAGCGTCAGTGCGTTGCTGGTGAAGACCTTGCCGCCATCGCTGTTATCGAGTTTTTTACCGGTCAGCAGCAGATCGCTGTTGGTGGTGATTTCGCCGCCACGGTTGTCCAGCGCATCGACCGTCAGGGTCATGGCTTTGATCGAACCGAGCAAGCCACCCTGGCGGTTGTCGAGGGTCTCGGCGCTCAGTTTGAGCATACCGGTGGCGATCAGTTTACCGTTCTGGTTGTTCAGGTTTTTGACCTGAACACTGGCATCGGACTTGCCGGCAATGCTGCCCTGCTGGTTGATCAGCGTATCAGCGGTCAGCGTCAGTTCACCGTCGGCGATGAGTGTGCCGGACTGGTTGTTCAAGGTCTTGTAGGTGGTCAGCAGCAATGGGCCGCGACTACTGATCAAGCCATCCTGGTTGTCGAGGCTCACGGAATGGCTGTCGAGTGCCGCCGCAGAAATTACGCCTTTGAGGTTATTCAGCGCTTGAGCAATACGCAGCGTCAGCCCTTGCTGGCTGATCAGCTTGCCGTTGCTGTTATCCAGGTCATTGGCGGCGAGGGTGAATGCTTGCTGGCTGGAGATCTCGCCGCTGTGGTTGTTCACGCCATTGAGGTTTTTCAGCAGCAGGGTGCCGGGCGCGTTGATCAAACCGTTCTGGTTGTTCAATTGGCCGTGGTTCAAATCAAGGGTCAGGTCGGATTTGCTGAACAGTTCGCCGCCCTGCTGATCCAGCCCGGTGACCGATACGTTCAACGCTTGCTGGCTGGCAATCCGGCCAGTGGCGTTGTTGACCTGAGCGGCCTTGAGCGTCAGAGACGCTTCACTGGTGAGTTTGCCGCCCAGGCTGTTATCGAAATCACCGGTATCGACATGACTGGCGCCTTTGGCGCTGATCAAACCTTTCTGGCTGTTATCGAGGCTGGCGCTGGTCAGGGTCAAGGAGCTGTCGGTGTTGATCGAACCCGCCCGATTGAGCACCGCGCCACGACTAGTTACCGACAATACGCCGGCTGTGCTCAGGCCACCGGCGCTGTTGTCGAACCGGCCAAGATTGGCCGTCAGCGTGCCCTCGCTGCTGATAGTGCCCTGCGCGTTGATCAAGGCATCGTCGAGGGTAATCACCAGACCGTTGAGACTGTTGAAGCGACCGCCGCTGTTATCCAGGCTGCTGCCGGTCAGCGTGGTTGCGCCCTTGGCGCTGATCAGGCCTTGATTCAGGTTGATCAGTTTCGCCACGGCGAGGCCCAGGTCGGTGCCGGCCAGCAGCTTGCCGCTGTCGCTGTTGTCCAGGCGCTGGCCCTTGATGTTCAACAGCAGACTGCTGGAGATTTCGCCGTTGCGGTTGTCGATGTCGTCGACTGTCAGGGTCAGCGCTTTTGTGGTGCCGACCAGACCGCCATTGCGGTTGTCGAGCGTCTTGCCGGTCAGGCTCAGATTGCCCTGAGCGACCAGCGCACCACCCTGCTGTTGCAGCAACCCGATGGCCGCAGTCAGATCACCTTGGCTGGAGATCCGACCTGCGGCGTTTTGCACTTCGCCCGCGTTGAGGCTCACCGGACCGACCGCACTGATGAGTCCGCCGCTGTTGTCCAGACGTGTACCGGCGTAAGCGATACCGGACTTGCCGGTGATCTGGCCCTTGTCGCGGTTGTCCAGACGGTCGACGTTGAGTGTCAATTGCTGATCGGCCTGGATCACGCCGGCACGGTTGTCCGCGGTATCGCTGCGCAGTGCCAGGGTGGTTTTACCGATGAGTTTGCCGTCGCGGTTGTCGAGGCTGCCGGCTTGCGCATCGATGGCGCCCTTGGCGGTGATCTCGCCTTTGTTGCGGTTGTCGAGTGCGCCGCGCAGACGCACGGTCAGGCTACCGTCGCTGACGAGCACACCGCCATCGCGGTTATCCAGGCTGGCCGCCTGCAGACTCACCAACTGGCCGGACCCGAGCACGCCGTCACGGTTGTCCAGCGCGCCGCTGAGGTCGATATTCAGCCCCAGATCGCCGAGGATCTGACCGCTGCGGTTGTTCACCGTTGCCGCGTTGAGCCGGGTGAGGCCGCTGCTGGAAAACTCGCCGTTGCTGTTGTCCAGTTGACCGAAACTACCGGTCAGATGGCCCGAGCTATGGATCACCCCTTGAGTGTTGAATAGCTGATTGGCGGTGACGTTCAGCGTCGCATTACCGAGCACGCGGCCGCTGTTGCGGTTGTCCAGCGTGCCCGCCGTGATCGCCGTGGTTTGTCCGCTGAGCGTACCGCCCTGGTTGCTCAGGGTTTGCGCAGTGCTGACTGTCAGATTGCGGCCGGCGATGAGGCTTTTGCCAGTGTTGTCGAGGTTTTGCGCACTCAGGCTCAGATCACCGTTGGCGTTACGGCTGCCGTCGGCGTTGACCCCGGCCTCGATGACTCCGGCGTTGGTCAGCTGACCACCGGCACTGAGGTTGATACTGTCGCGGGCAGCCAGGGTCTGGCGGTTGGTCAGATTGCCTTGGGTTTGCACGTTCAATGTCGTGCCGGCATACACCGGCCCGCGCGCATCGAGACTGGCCGCCTTGACGTTGACCGCACCGGTCGCCGAGGTATCAACCAGGCTCAATTGACCATTGGCATCAAGCTGAATATCGCCACCGCTGGCGATCAGTTTACCGTCGAGCTTCACGCCGACCCCGGCCTCGGTGCCAACCAGTTTGATCGCCCCGGCATACATCCCGCCCAGCGCCGAGGAGTCAATCGCCAGTTGCGGTTTGGTGCTGCCGTCATCGGCACGGGCCGTGGCATTCAGGGTTTGTGCGTTGACGTCGTTGCGCCCGGCAACAATCGTCAGATTCTGCGCCTGAATTTCGGCGTTGATCTTCGCGCTACGGGTGATGATTTCGAAGCGGTCGACGTTATTGGCGTTGAGGCCTGCGCCTTCGATCGCCACAGAACCCTGATCAACCTGAAAACGATCCAGCCGGCCCGCGCCATCCAGCACCGGCTTACCGGTAGTCAGCGTCACGCGCGGTGCGTTGATGAAGCCGCAGCCATTACAGGTGATGCCATACGGGTTGGCGACGATCACTCGCGCTGACTGCCCTGCCACTTCGGTGTAACCGCGCAACTGGCTTGGGTTGCCGCTGATGACTTCGTTGAGAATAGCTTGCGCCGAACCGCTGTTTTTCAGGTTCGGGTTGCCAATGATGTGCCCGGCCAACTGGGTGTTCGAGGTCTGCGCCGAGCCGTTGTTGAGGATGACACCCTGCGCGCCGACGTTGTAATCGTGGAACTGATTATGCGACAGCCCGCTGCCGTTGGGCGTGGCGATGTTGATGATCGGCACGCCATTGCCGGCCCGGTCCAGCGCGGTGTTCGGGTTGGCCACGACAATGCCGTCGGCCTGCGCCCACATCGGTTGCCAGAACATCACGTTCGCCAGCAGGAACGCCAGCCCGCGCTTGGGCATGCCCAGAAACGACTCACGGTTTTTTACGGCCGCAGAAGGCTGGCCTGCAAGGAAGGCGAACTGACGAACATCCATGTCGATGGTCTCGAAGAATTTGAATTAGATGAAAAAGTCGAGGCGGAAATAGATCGGCGCTTCACGCTCGGTCAGCACGTCCGGGCGTTCGAGGGAATGCGCAAAGGTCACGCTGGCGGCCACATGCTCACCGCGGGCGAACAGTTCCAGCGAGTTGCTCGACATGCGTCCGTGCTGATCACCGTTGTAACGGTCGCCGCGAATCACGCCTTGGTCGTAACCGAGGCTGGTGCCGTATTCAGCGAACACCGGGCGCAGCCATTCGGCCGTCACCGGTCGGCTCCAGCGCAGGTCGTTGCGCCAGTAGCCGCCGCTGTCGCCGGACAGCGATTGATCCTTGTAGCCACGGATCGATGCTGACCCGCCAAGGCTGGTGCGCTGCGGACTGAACAGCACGTCTTCGCTGCGCTGGCCGGTCATCAGGCTGCTGAAGCTGAAGGATTCGCCCCACACTTTGAACGGTTGCAGATAGCTCAGGGTCGCGGTGTATTTGCGGTAGCGTGCGTCCGGTTCGCCCGGGCCTGGATCGTGGCTGCCCTGCGCGTCGAACGCGCCGATGCCTTCCTGCATGCCGGCGTCGAAGTTGACGAAGGCGCTGCCGATGCGGCGACCGTGGTTGAAGCCGAACTGCGCTTCGCTGATGCGGTTGCTGCTCAGCTTGAGCTTGCTGTCTTCGATGAAGTTGTTGGTGCGCAGGTAGGACAGACCGGCGCTGAGCGAGGTCTTGCTCACCGAGTCGCGATGGATCACCCGCTCGACGCGCAGCTGATGGTTTTCGCTGTCGCCGGTCTGCTTGAAGTTGTAGCCGTTGGCGGCGATCTGCGAGCGGTAGTCGCTCTGGCTGTAGGTGTAGCTGAAGTTCCACCAGCCCCACGGCAAGTTGTAATTGAGCATGGCGTTGCTGGAGGTGTGCTGGTGATCGGTCATTGCATCGTGACCACCGCGCAGGCTCAACTGATCGGCCAGGCCCAGCGGGCTGTCCCAATCGAAGGTGGTGCCCCACTGCTGTTCGCCGGTGCTGCGCTGGCCATCGTTGCTGCGCGACAGTCCGGCACGCCATGGCTTCTGCGGCGTGTTGGTGACCAACACTTCACTGCCGCCGACGTTTTTGCCCGGCGCCAGCTCCATCTTGGCCTGATTGGACGGCAGGCGATTGAGCTGATCGACCATCTGCTCGATCTCGCGCAGGTTGACCAGATCGCCGGACTTGCCGGGAAAGGCCATCGCCAGCTCACGCTCCGAAAGCTTGCTGTTCTCGGCGCCTTTAATGCCTTCGAGCTTGCCTTCGACCACCAGCACTTTCAGATGCCCGCCAGACAGATCCTGCTGCGGCAGGTAGGCGCGGCTGGTGACCAGGCCTTTCTCGATGTAATGGTCGGTGATGACCTTGAGCAACTCGTTGAGTTGCGGCACCCCGAGGCACTGGTCGATGTAGGGCTTGAGCAGGCGGGTTTTGTCGCTGTCGGACAGACTGTCGGCGCCCTTGAGTTCGATGTCCTTGATCGGGAAACAACGGGTGTCGGTGGGCGCCGCTGGTTGCGCCGGACCGGCCTCTTTGCCGGGGAGATTTTTCAGGTCTTCAAGACGCCGCTGCTGCTCTTCGAGCAAGCGATTCTGGCGATCGCGGATCAGGTCGGTTTCACCGGGAGTGGGTGCAGCGAAGGCAATCTGGAGTGGAGACAGGCACAGCAAAGCTGCGCACAACCTCGCCGCGAGGGCGGGTGGGTACATGTTCGATCCCTCGATACGGAATGACATCAAAATAGTGGCGCGATATTAGATGGCCATCATTTTGACGTCAAACAATCGTTTCAACCTTTTGTCGGGTTTGTAACAGGGATTGAACAATCGATGCGGCTGCGGTTTTCCGAGGGGAATCCTTGGTTCAGTGCGCAACGCCCAACTTCGTCGCCACGTCCTGAGGTGCCAGTAAGCGGCCATCCGCTGAACGCAATTCCAGTTTCCTGATCGGCTGCCGCTGCTGCGCATCAACCATCACCGAACCCGGCTCACCCGGCGCATACAGGTGCTCCCCGCCCCACTGCGACAGCGCGACGATCACCGTCTGCAGCTCCTTGCCGCGTTCGGTCAGCACGTATTCCTTATAGGCACCACCATCGGCGGCGGGCACCGTTTGCAAGATCCCCTGCTCGACCAAAGCCTTGAGCCGGGCGCTGAGCATGTTCTTGGCGATGTCCAGATTCTTCTGAAAATCACTGAAGCGGCGGATGCCCTCCAGCGCATCGCGGATGATCAGCAGCGACCACCAGTCGCCGATCAGGTCCAACGTACGGGCGACCGGGCAGGCGTCGCCGTGCAGGCTTTTGCGCTTCACAGGGTGTTTCTCCGTCAAATCCAGCGTGTGGTTGCATCTTATAACTGTGAAGCTGGAAAAGAACCACGCCACCCGCCATGGCAATTGAGCACTTGCGTACAAGTGACAGCCGCGATTTGCACCGATAGTGATGGGCGGCCAATGCGGCATCCGGCCTTCCTGAACGATTGCCCACAGCAAGGAGTTTCCATGAGCACATTCACTACCGATGACGGCACACAGATCTATTTCAAGGACTGGGGCAGCGGCAAACCCGTACTGTTCAGCCATGGCTGGCCGCTGGATGCCGACATGTGGGAATACCAGATGGAATACCTGAGCAGTCGCGGCTACCGCACGATTGCCTTCGACCGCCGTGGTTTCGGCCGCTCCGATCAACCATGGACCGGCTACGACTACGACACCTTTGCCGATGACATCGCGCAACTGATCAACCACCTCGACCTGCGCGACGTGACGCTGGTCGGCTTCTCCATGGGCGGCGGCGACGTCAGCCGCTACATCGCCCGCCATGGCAGCGAGCGCGTTGCCGGGCTGGTACTGCTCGGTGCAGTGACGCCACTGTTCGGCAAGAACGCCGACTACCCGCAGGGCGTCGACACCTCGGTGTTCGACGGGATCAAGGCCGGTCTGCTCAAGGATCGCGCGCAATTCATCGCTGATTTCGCCGCGCCGTTCTACGGCATCAATCAGGGCCAGAAAGTCTCCGACGGCGTGCTCACGCAAACCCTGAACGTCGCCCTGCTCGCCTCGCTGAAAGGCACCGTGGATTGCGTTACCGCGTTCTCCGAAACCGACTTCCGTCCGGACATGGCGAAGATCGACGTACCAACCCTGGTGATCCACGGCGACGGCGATCAGATCGTGCCGTTCGAAACCACCGGCAAGCAGGCGGCGGCACTGATCAAAGGCGCCGAGTTGAAGGTCTACGCCGGAGCACCGCACGGTTTTGCCGTGACACACGCCCAGGCGCTGAACGAAGACCTGTTGGGTTTCCTGAACCGCTGATGTGCGTCGGCGCGACAACCTTCTAAGAGTAGTTGTCCGCCTGCTTCAATCTGCCATCAACGCTGCCAGTGCCAACGCGTTACCCAGCGCGGCACCACTGGCAGTGTTGTCGAAGATGCACCAGGCCGCGGCACCCTCTGCTGCCGCGACTTTCATTTGCTCTGCCAGCGCTTGCAGATAGCGCTCATCGTAGGCGCTGTGGTAGATGCGTGGCGAACCGTGTAGCCGCCAATAGCGCAAACCCGCCCAGCCCTGCGCCGAACCATCGGTAGTGATCCGCGACGGATCGACCACGACCTGGGCAATCCGATACGTCTGCAACATCGGCGCCGCCGCCACCCATGACTCATGCCGAGGCTCAAGCATTACGGCACCGGCGAAGCGTTGGCGCAACGCCACGAAAAACGCTTCGACAACTTCAGGTGTGAATGTCAGCGACGGTGGCAGTTGCACCAGCAGACAGCCCAACCGGTCAGTCAGCCCCTCGCATTGTCCGAGGAACTCGTCCAGCGCTTGATCGCAGTTCTGCAGACGCAATTCATGCGTGATCTGCTTTGGCACCTTGACCGAAAAACGAAAACCCGGCGGCACCGAGTCCGCCCAGCGCGCATAGGTCTGACGCCGATGCGGGCGATAGAACGAGCTGTTGATTTCCACACAGTCGAACCGCGCCGCATAACGCTGCAGATGCGTACCCTCAGCCGGGAACTGCGGCCAATACTCACGCCCCAGACTCCAGCCTGCGCAACCGATGAACATCAAAAAAGCACCCTCGCCGCTTCACGCATGAAAATCTCCACGGTCTTCGTTCACAGATTTCAGGGATGGCGAAATACCTGTGGGAGCTGGCTTGCCAGCGAAGGCGTCGTCACATCCACAATCCACTGCGCCTGACGCAGCGCTTTCGCGAGCAAGCCCGCTCCCACAGTTTCGGCGATGCTCACAGACCTGGAGCACGACAAAGGACCTGTGGGAGCTGGCCTGCCAGCGAAGGCGTCGGCACATCCACAATCCACTGCGCCTGAAACAGCGCTTTCGCGAGCAAGCCCGCCCCCACAATTTCGGCGGCGTTCACAGATTGGGGGCACGACCAAGGACCTGTGGGAGCTGGCTTGCCAGCGAAGGCGTCGATACATCCACAAACGCTGTGCCTGACACAACGCTTTCGCGAGCAAGCCCACTCCCACAATTTCGGCGACGCTCACAGACTTGGAGCACGACAAAGGACCTGTGGGAGCTGGCTTGCCAGCGAAGGCGTCGATACATCCACAAACGCTGTGCCTGACACAACGCTTTCGCGAGCAAGCTCGCTCCCACAGAGTTCAGCGGTGCTCACAGATTGGAGCGCGACGAAGCGCCTACACGATTATTTTTTGCCGGGCAGGACGCTGGCCAGCACCTGCTTGGCGGCTTGCACGATCACGCCCGCTTCGTCGGGGTCGCCCTTGAGCAAGGTCGTGGCAAATTTCTTTGCCTGTTCGAGCTTGATGTGCGGCGGCAATGGCGGCACGTCAGGGTCGGTCTTGAACTCGATCAGCACCGGCACGTCCGAGGCCAGCGCCTGTTCCCAGGCCGCGGCGACGTCTTCTTCACGGTCGACGAAAATTCCTTTCAGGCCGATGGAAATGGCGAACAGGTGATACGGCACGTCGGGAATGCTTTGCGACGCTTCAAACTTCGGATCGCCCTCCATCACTCGTTGCTCCCAAGTGACCTGATTCAGATCCTCGTTGTTGAACACCGCACAGATCCACTTCGGGCTGCTCCACTGGCGCCAGTATTTGGCGACGGTGATCAGCTCCGCCATGTTGTTCATCTGCATCGCGCCGTCACCCACCAGCGCAATCACCGCGCGCTCGGGGTGGGCGAACTTGGCGGCGATCGCGTACGGCACGGCAGCGCCCATCGAGGCCAGGCCACCGGACAACGAACATTGCATGCCGCGGCGAATTTTCAGGTCACGGGCGTACCAGTTGGCACAGGAACCCGAGTCGCTGGTGATGATCGCCTGATCCGGCAGGCGCGGTGACAGCTCATACACCACCCGCTGCGGATTGATTGGATCGGCTTTGGACATCGCGCGTTTTTCCAGGGTTTTCTCCCAGCTGTTGCGCCAGCCTTCGATTTTCTTGCGCCACTTGTGCGAAGTTTTCTGTTCGAGCAACGGCAGCAGTGCAGCGAGGGTTTCGGCGGAGTCGCCGACCAGATTGACCTCCATCGGATACCGCAGGCTCAGCATGTCGGGCTGCAGGTCGATCTGCACGCCACGCGCCTGACCTTCCTTGGGCAGGAACTCGGCATAGGGGAAACCCGAGCCGATCATCAGCAAGGTGTCGCACTCGTGCATCATCTTGTAGCTCGGTTCGGTGCCCAGCAGGCCGATGCTGCCGGTGACCCACGGCAAATCGTCCGGCAACGCAGCCTTGCCGAGTAACGCCTTGGCGACGCCAGCACCGAGCTTTTCCGCAACTGCAATCACTTCATCCGTTGCCTGCAGTGCACCGGCGCCCACCAGAATCGCGACTTTTTCACCGCTGTTCAGCACATCAGCGGCGCGCTGCAGATCGGCCTCGTAGGGCAGCACTTTCGGCTTGGTGTATCCGACGCCGGAATGCGCGGTGCCATGCGCCCGCGCCGGTGGCTCATACTCAAGATCCTGCAGATCATTGGGCAGGATGATCGCCGTCACCCGCCGTTCGCCAACCGCCGTACGCACGGCGCGATCAAGCAAATGCCGCACCTGCGACGGCGCCGAGGCCTGCTGCACAAACGCCCCGGCCACATCCTTGAACATCGAGACCAGGTCCAGCTCCTGCTGGTAATGACTGCCAAGCGCCGTCCGCGCCTGCTGGCCGACAATCGCCAGCACCGGTTGATGATCCATGCGTGCGTCGTATAACCCGGTGATCAGGTGCGAAGCACCCGGTCCCGAAGTGGCGATGCACACGCCCAACTCGCCCGTGAACTTGGCGTGGGCCGAGGCCATGAAAGCGGCCATTTCTTCGTGCCGGGCCTGAACGAATTCGATCTTGCCATTGGTTCGGGCGAGCGCGCCGAACACACCATTGATGCCATCTCCCGGATAACCAAAAATCCGCGTGACGCCCCATTGGCTGAGCCGCTCAACCAGAAAATCTCCCACTGTCGTCGTCATCTCGTTCCTCGCCTGTCACCGATGCATGAAGCCTGCCCGGCGAGATATCCGCCGGGCAGTACATGGGTCTGGACAGTCGGGACGCGCGCGAAGTTTCGATTGTTTTTACCGCTAGCCAGTGACAGCGGGAACAGCTGAAGCCCACTCGGCCTCATCGATCTGGGCAAGGCTCAGGTGCGCCGTTTCCTTCAGAAGCAACGAGCACAACGCGACGATGCCCAGCGCAATCGCGCCGTAAACTGCCACCCCGAAGGCGTTGTGATTGTTGGCGAGCAGAATCGCCGTGGCCGCACTGGATGCCGTCCCGCCGCCCAGCGCCGCGCCGATCTGATAGGCCGCCGACATTCCCGAATAGCGCATGTGCCGGGGAAACTGTTCCGCCAGGAACGCCGGAATAGGCCCCTGCGTGGCGCCCATGAACGCACCGATGGCGATATAGGCAGCGGTAGAAATCAGCAGACTCTTGAGGCCGACCAGTGGGAAAAACGCAAAGAAACCGAGGGCCATGATCACCGCGCCGAGAACCATCACCTTGCGGCGTCCGATGCGATCCGAGAGCAAGGCAAACAACGGCGCGGTGATCACGATGGCGATCGACAGCGACAAGTCGAAAACCAGCGCATCGGTGCTGCCATAGCCCAGTTGCGTGGCGTACGACAGAAAGAACGTGCTGCCGATGTAGGCGATGGTCACGTAGCCGAAAGCGATACCGGTGCACAGCAGCATGGCTCTGGGCCGTGCGCGCAGCGCTTCGAGCAACGGCATGCGCACGTGCGTCTGCGGTTCGGCGGGTTGTTCAAGCGGTTTTTGCAAGCGCGCATACAGACCGATCAGCACCAGCACACCGCCGAGCCAGAACGGAATGCGCCAGGCGAATCCGGCCAAGTCATCGTGCGCCGCGACACTGACAATGGCGAACACCCCGGCGCCAAGAATCCCGCCGATACCGATGCCCATGCTGGTGAAACTGCCCCACAGCCCACGTCGCCCGGGCGGCGCCGACTCGATGCCGAACAGCGCCGCACCGCCCCACTCGCCACCGGCGGCGAAACCCTGCACCAGTCTGAGCAGCACCAGCAACACCGGTGCGCCGGCACCGAGCGTTGCGTAGTCCGGCAGGCACCCGATCAGCAGCGTGCTCAGGCCCATCAGCAGCAGCGTGATCACCAGCATTTTCTGCCGGCCGAGTTTGTCGCCGTAATGCCCGAACACCATGCCGCCAAGGGGGCGGGCGAAAAACCCGGCACCGAAAGCACCGAACGCCACCAGGGTCGCGGTGAGCGGATCCATCTGCGGGAAGAACACCTTGGGAAACACCAGCGCGGCAGCGGTGCCGTAAATCACGAAGTCGTAAAACTCCAGGGCGGTGCCCATGCCGGAGACGAAAAACGTCCTCAGCGCAGACGGGGAACCGCTCATGCGATCAATCTCGGTAGCCATGTGTATTGCTCGTTTTGTTTTTATTGGAGGCAGCGATTCAGAAGCGCAGATAGCCGTTTCGGGCCAGCTGCGCGGGGTTGCCGGCGGCGTATTCGAGCACGCTGTTTTCAGTGTCGATGCCGATGGTCAGCAAGGTTTCCCAACGCTCGGTGGCCGGCATGCTCAGATCCGGGTGGAAGCAGATCGGCGCGTCTACGCCCGCCTCGCCACACATGGCGTCAGCCCGCTGACTGAGGTTGCCGTTGGTCATGTTCGGCCGCCCCGTGTTGACGTGGGCAATACGCGCGTAGGTCGTGGACGCATCAGGCGTGCGCTCGCCCAGACTCAGTTCGGGATCGAGAAAATGGTTGGTGTGAGTGATCCAGCCGTCGGCGTCGGGCCGCACCACGGCGGTGAAGGCTGGCGACATTTCAACGCTCACCGCACGCGGATTCGAATCCTCACGGGTGAACACGGTCAGTACCGTCGAGGCACTGACCCGCGCTGAACGTGCTAGCGCAATCGCTTCGTCAACGCTGCTGGCTTCTTCGAGGATGCGCCGGGCAATCGCATGCACCGGCACCCCGGCCGACCCGTTGTCGCTGGCGTGATGCAGGATGTTGAAGTGCAATCCCAGCCCCGCACTGTTGACGCCAATCTTGCCGAGCATGCCGAATTCGGTGAACAGCTTGACCGTCATGCCCGCGGCCGTAGTCAGTTGCAGAATCAGCCCGTTGGGCACCAGCGAATCGTGCCAGTCCCAGGTCTGAATAGTGCGCGGCGCCAATGCGCCGTTGGGCGCAAACACCGCGGTGGAACACTCGCCTTCGGTGGACGCCGGCATCACCGCGAGTATCTCGGTGCGGGCATTCAGGCTGGCGAGCTGCCACAGCGGCACGCCAGCGCCCTCAGCAGTGGCGACGATCTCTTCGGCTAGGCTCGGGCACCAGCTTTGGAGGGTTTGCAGACTGGCTTCGCCGATGGTCTGCACCTGTGCCTGAGGCACACCGACCTGATTGAAGAAATCCAGATAGAGCTCGACGGTCTGGCGGATCTGAGCCGCCCAGGTGGCGCCAATCTGTTGCCCGCGAATCTGTGGGTTGCGGGTGTCGGTGACAAAGCAATGAACATTCACGAAAAGGTTTCCTTGGTTACTTTACAGAGAGATGCCGTCAAGGCTTGCGGCGGTAGATTTCGCGCCCGGCAAACCAGGTATTGAGCACTTGGGTGTCGCGCAGGGCCTGCGGCTCGACACTGAACACATCGCGGTCGAGGACGATCATGTCGGCCTGCTTGCCGGGTTTGAGCGAACCGATCCGGTCTTCCAGGCGCAGCACTTTGGCTGCGTTGAGGGTGTAGGCCTGGAACATCGTCTGGCGGTCGATGTCTTCAGCGGCGTTGAGCACGCCTTTCGGGCCTTTGCGGCTGACGGCCTGATAGATCGCCTTCCACGGTTCGGGGGTGGTGATCGGCCAGTCACTGGCACCGGCGATGGTCGCGCCATTCTTGAGCAGCGAGCGCGCGGGATAGGTGTACATGAAGGCCATCGCGCTGACGTAAGGCTTGACCAGATCCATGCTCGACTCGTCGGCAGCGGCCCAGAACATCTGCATCGAGGCGATCACATTCAACGCCTTGAATCGGGCGAATTCCTTTGGGTTGACCATTTGCAGGTGGGTGATCGAATGGGCGATGCCGCTCTGCCGATCCTTGCGCGCCTGCTCGATGCCGTTGAGCGATTCACGTACCGCACGGTCGCCGATGGCGTGGATGTGCACCAGCCAGCCACGGGCATCGGCGGCACTGACCAGCTCGCCGAAGTGCGCCGGGTCGATCAGCAGCTCACCGGTGTTTTTCGAGTTGCGGTAAGGCTCAAGCATCGCCGCGCTTTGCGCCGGCACTTCGGCCACACCATCGGCGAAGATCTTGATCCCCGGCAGAGTCAGGTTGCTGACCCCGAGAAACTGTTGGCGCACCTTGTCCAGCTCATCAAGGTCGGTCGGCGTAGCCTTGGAGTCCGCCATCAGCAGCGCCGCAACGTGAGCGGTGAGTTCGCCGTTTTCCGAGAGTTTTTTGTAGGTCGGCAGCACGCCGAGCGAGGTGTTGGTAACGTCACTGCCGGGGACTTCGTTGGCGAGCGGATCCAGCCACCCGGTGATCCCCAGGCTCTTGTAGTAGTTCAGCGCCGCGCGCCCGCCCGCCAGCAACTCATCAGCCGTCGGCGGCGGCAGCAGGGCCTGCACCGGGTACAGACCGGCATCGACAAGGAAGCCATCCGGGCTGCCGTCGGGGTGGTGGCCGATGGTTGCCTGCTCTTCGCCTTTGAGTGCCTTGATCTTTTCAGCCGTCACGCCAGCGCGGTCGAGCATGGCCCGATTGGCCCAACCGGTGTGCAGATCCCAGCCCAGCAGCAGGATCGGCTGGTTCGCCCATTCGCCCTGATTGAAGCGCTGTTCGAGGCCGGCAATGTCGCTCCAGTAAGTCGACGGCAATCCGCCGACACTGAGGAATTCTCCACGCTGCGCCTTGCCGTCCTGACGCCATTGCCGCAGGTGCTGTTCCAGTTGATCAAGCGGCAACAGTTGCCCGTCGAGGTTGGCCTGCAACATCTGCAGACCGCCCTTGATGGTGTGCGAATGCGAGTCGATGAAGCCCGGCATCAGCACCTTGCCGTGCAGGTCGATCACTTGCGTGGCCGCCGTCTTCAGACGCATCACCTGCGCATCCATGCCCACGGCGAGGATCTTGCCGTTTTCCACCGCAACCGCTTGCTGCAAGGCTTGGCCGGGTTCGGCGGTGTAGACCCTGGCGTTGTGCAGGATCAGATCGGCGGACGCCAGACTTTCCAGTGAGGCACAGGCCAGTGCCGATGACACCATCAGGGTCAGTAGCTGCTTCATGAGGCTTCTCGTTATTTTTGTTAGGCTGCGAGCAAGCCTATCCAAGCCCTGGCGATAACTGAATGCCACCTCGCGCACAACTTCTGTGCCCAGCAGGAATAGATCAATGGACAAGATGAGTGCCCTGACCATGTTCGTCGCCACCGCCGAACACGGCAATTTCAGCCGCGCCGCCGATGTGCTCGGCAAGACGCCGTCAGCCCTGACCAAAGCCGTGGCGCAGCTGGAAGACGAGCTCGGCACGCGCCTGTTCGACCGCACGACCAGACGCATGGCGCTGACCGAGGCCGGACGGATTTATCTGGACGGTGCGCGGCAGGCGCTGATGCAACTGCAACTGGCTTGCGAAGGCGTCGAACAGCTCAAGCACGAGTTGAGCGGCGGCCTGCGCATTACCGCGCCACCCTCCTTCGCCCCGGCGTTCCTCAACGAAGTCTGCTGCCGTTTTCTCGACGCCCATCCGCAGGTGCATCTGGAAGTCGACTTGAGCGACAGCTATGACGACCCGGTGGACGGCGGGTACGATCTGGCACTGCGTGACGGCCCGATCGATCTGCCGGGGGTGATCGCCCAACCCATCGTCGAGAATCAGGTGGTGCTCTGCGCCAGCCCGGCGTATCTGGCGCGCAAGGGCAAAGAGGTGTCACTGGACAACTATCAGCAGCACGACTGGCTGATCTTCCGTCATCCGCTGCTCAACCGGCATTTCTGGTGGGTCAAGCAAGGGGACCGGCGGATACGTTTGACCCAGCCGAATCCACGGGTGGCCAGCGACAATTACGACTTCCTGCTGGCGTGCCTGCTGAAGGGCCAGGGCCTGCAGTTTCTGCCGCAATGGAGCGCCGCGCCGTATCTGGCGCGCGGTGAACTGGTGGAGGTGATGCCCGAGTACTGGCGTGAGCCAAGCGCATTCGGCCCGTGGATTTACGTGCTGTACCTGGCGCACCGGCGCAGCACGCGCAAGGTCAAAGTGTTTATCGAATTCTTGAAGGCGCACTGGCGCCCACTGTCACAAGGAACCAATGAAAATGGATCTGCCACCGACATGGCGCCAACGCTTCGCTGATATCCGCTACGAACAACAAACCATCGGTGAATCCCGAGCCGCCGTGTTCCGCCTCACGCCCGCTGGATCAGACCCGCTGTTCGTCAAATCGGAACCACGGATTTCCTTTGCCGAATTGCCCGGCGAAGTACAGCGCCTGTGCTGGCTGGCGGAGCAGGATCTGCCAGCGGCGCGCGTGCTCGACAGCGTCGAAGAAAGTGAGCGCTTCTGGTTGCTGATGACTGCCGTACCGGGGCGTGACCTCGCCAGCAGCGAGCATCTCGCACCGCAGCAAATTGTCTCGCTCGCGGCTAATGCCCTGCGCACCTTGCATGCGCTCGACATCAAACACTGCCCGTTCGATCATCGCCTCGATGCGAAAATCGCCCTGGCCCGCGAGCACCTGCTGGCTGGTTTGATCGATGAAGAAGATTTCGACGATTCGCGCCTCGGCCAAAGCGCCGAAGCGGTGTTCGAGCAGATGCTGACCGCGCGCCCGCACAGCGAAGACCTGGTGGTGACCCATGGCGACGCATGCCTGCCCAACTTGCTCGCCGACAACGGTCGCTTCAGCGGTTTCGTCGACTGCGGGCGACTGGGGGTTGCCGATCGGTTTCAGGACTTGGCACTGGCAGCCCACAGCATCGCCTACAACCTGGGCGAGCAATGGCTGCCGGTATTTTTCGAGGCTTACGGAGTGCAACCGGATCAGCAAAAAATCGCCTTTTATCAGTTGCTCGACGAGTTTTTCTGAGGTGTATCTCAACGATGCGGATGCACCGTCATCGCCACCAGTTTGATCACGATCGGCCGCACCACGAGGATGCAAAGGAAAGCCACCGGCATCGCCAGCTTATAGGCGTGCAGCGCATTACTCAGGTAGTCGTTATCAATCCCCGAGTTGGCGGCGGTGATCACCAGCGACATCAGGAACGCCATGATCGTCGCCATGTACAACGCAAACACATACGGCGTCGCCCGTGACGACAACTTGCGACGCGTCGAGTACAAGGCCTCGGTAGTGGTTCTTTGATTCATATGGCTTTTCCATCCATTGACAGGGAGCCGGCACCTTAGCAAAGCCCCCTGCCCTCAACTAGACGGCCCGCCGCAGGTACTTTATAAAGCACAACTTACGAATCAAACCCACGCGGCGGGACACGGATGAATCTGTTGGCGGCGATTGCCAGTTTTATCAAAGTGGTTGAAGCCGGCTCGATCGTCGGCGCCGCCAAGACCCTGGGCGTCAGTGCGGCAGCGGTCAGCCAGACCCTCAGTCGCCTGGAAACGCACCTCGGCGTTCGCCTGCTGCAGCGCACCACACGCAGCATGGCGCTGACTGAAAACGGCGCGTTGTATTACGAAAAGGTGCGGCGTATTGCGGCTGATCTGGAGTCGGCGCAAAGCGCAATCATCAACGATGAAAGCGAATTGCAGGGCCGCTTGAGCATCGCCTCCACCAGCGCATTCGGCCGCCACGTCCTGGCACCGTTACTCGCCAGTTTCGCCGCGCTGCATCCGCGCCTGCTGGTCGAGCTGTCGACCACCAACGGCAAGATCAATCACATCCAGGACGGCATCGACCTGAGCCTGCGGATCAAACCGCAACTGGAAGACGGCATCGTCGCGCGCCGGATTGTTTCCCTGCCGTTCATCTTCTGCGCCGCCCCCGTCTACCTTGCGCGCGCCGGGGTGCCGCAATCACCGCAAGAGCTGCAACACCACGCCTGCCTCGCGTTTCGCTATCCACTGGATGGACGCTTTCTGCGCTGGGGCCTCATCCGCGACGGTCAGCGCTACGACGCCCCGATCAACGCCACCGCCATCAGCGACGACATCGATGCCTTGGCGCAAATGGCAGTCAACGGCGCAGGTGTCACGCGCCTGGCCGAATTCGTCGCCGCGCCCTACCTTGAAAGCGGGCAATTGGTGCCGCTGTTCGACGATCTCCAGCGTGAGAAACAGGCTTATGTCGAACCGATGGACATCTATGCCTGCGTGCAGGAACGTGCGGCGATGACGCCGAAGGTCAGAGCCTTCATGGATTATTTGACGGAGCACCTGAACAGGCGCTGGCCGATGCAAGCCCGTTGATCATGCCTGGCTGATGAATGCAGCGCTCTGTCTTCAAGGCTGCAGATCACCCCCGAGCCATTGGCTGCACGCACTCATCTGCTGGCTAATCCACTCACGAAAAAGCATGGCATTGGCGCTCTGTTCGAAGGGTCGCGGTGACAGCAGGCAATAACTCGAACCGTCGCGAACGAAGCCGAACGGCGCGATCAACTGGCCGGATTTGAGTTCGTCCTGCACCATCAGAAACGACGCCATACCGACGCCCAGCCCGGCCAGCGCGGCCTGAATGCACAGGTAGAAATGCTCGTAATCGACCCGACTGCCCCCTGCCGCGCTGATCCGGGTCTGTCGCATCCAGTTGTCCCACGCCTGCGGGCGCGTCTTGCTGTGCAGCAGGCAGGCGCCGCGCAAATGCTCGCCGTCAGGACGACTGGACGGCACGCAAACCGGACCGATCCACTCCTCGCAAATAGTCACGCCGTGCACGGTCTCGTCCCAATGGAAATCGTCGCGGCGGATCGCCAGATCCACGCCTGAACGAGCGAAGTCGATCGGTCCGCCGGCCGTCAGCAATTGCACCTGCAACTGTGGGTGTGCGCTGTGGAAGTCAGGCAAGCGCGGGATCAACCACTTCATGGCGATGGTTGGCTCGCAGGACACCACCAGCACATCGTCGTGGACTTCACGCTGCAGGCGATAAACCGTGTTCTGCAATTGCTCGAACATCGGCGCGGTGACGTTGAACAGCAAGCGTCCCGCGTGATTGAGAAAAATCGCGCGGTTACGCCGCTCGAACAATTCGACCCCGATCGCCTCCTCCAGCAAGCGCACCTGGCGGCTGACCGCGCCGTGGGTGACGTGCAGCAACTCAGCGGCCTTGACGAAACTCTGGGTCTGGGCGGCGGTGTTGAAGAAGCGAAAGGCAGCCAGCGGAGGCAGGTTCATATAGACGATGATTTCTCACAGATTTTCGCGACTATAAATCGTTTTTTTTGCCAAAGACACTTCTCCATCATGTCGCCACTCAGGGCCTGTTAATTCCATCCACGTTGTTGGCGGCGATGCTGCAGGCGTTGTATCTGTGAATTCAAGTAGCGCAAATAACGCGATGGAGCGTATGGATGAATGAATTGTTTCTGGTAATCGCCATCACTGTTCTGGCGGTGATCAGCCCCGGCCCGGACTTTGCCATGGTCACTCGCAACAGTTATGCCTACGGGCGGCGCAGTGGTTTGCTGGCTGCGCTGGGCATCGCCTGTGGCGTGCAGGTTCACGTGTTCTACACGGTGTTCGGGGTGGCGCTGATCATCACTCAGTCACCCATGCTGTTCTGGATGATGAAGCTGCTGGGTGCCGGCTACCTGGTCTATCTGGGCATCAAGTCCTTTACCAATAAATCTGTACTGACATTTGCCGAGGCGAGCGCTTTGGCACCCCGTGCCTGGAAGGTGTTCTGCTCAGGTTTTCTGACCAATGCACTGAATCCGAAAACCATGTTGTTCGTGGTGGCGGCGTACAGTCAGGTGGTGGAGCCAGGCAGTTCGCTGACGATGAACTTCGCCTATGGCCTGTTCATGTCGGTCATTCATTGGCTGTGGTTCAGCCTGGTCGCGCTGTTTTTCTCCACCGAACGGTTACGCCGGCGCCTGCTGGAAAAACAGCGGCTCCTCGACAAGGTCATCGGGATCGCGTTGATGGGTCTGGCGGCGTGTTTGATCATTCCGGGGGTTGCGCAGTCTTGAGCTAGAGCGTTTATGCTGTCAGGTCTGATACCCGTCAGGTCATTCTCGGCAAGTTCACCATGAGGCCCATTTCATGAGTAAAGCGCCCTACGTACCGCCCAAAGTCTGGAAACATGAAGCCCCGTCCGGCGGCCATTTCGCTAGCATCAACCGCCCGATTGCCGGGCCGACGCATGAAAAGACCCTCCCAGTGGGCAAACACCCGCTGCAGTTGTATTCACTGGCGACGCCCAATGGCGTCAAGGTGACCATCCTGCTGGAAGAATTGCTCGCACTGGGGCACACCGAGGCCGAGTACGACGCGTGGCTGATCCGCATCAACGAGGGCGATCAGTTCTCCAGCGGTTTTGTCGAGATCAATCCGAACTCGAAGATTCCGGCGCTGCTCGACCACAGCGTACAGCCGCCGATTCGGGTATTCGAATCCGGTTCGATCCTGCTGTATCTGGCAGAGAAATTCGGCGCCTTCCTGCCGAAAGACCCGGCTGGCCGCACGGAAACCCTGAACTGGTTGTTCTGGCAGATGGGCTCTGCGCCTTATCTGGGCGGCGGCTTTGGGCACTTCTATGCGTATGCGCCGGAGAAGCTCGAATACCCGATCAACCGCTTCACCATGGAAGCCAAGCGTCAGCTCGATGTACTCGACCGACGCCTCAAGGAAAGCCGCTATCTGGCGGGCGACAGCTACACCATCGCCGACATCGCGGTCTGGCCGTGGTACGGCCAACTGGTGCGCAACAACGTGTATGCGGCCGCCGAATTTCTAGCGGCCCACGAATACACCCACGTGCAGCGCTGGGCAGAGGACATCGCCCAACGCCCTGCGGTGATTCGTGGCCAGCGCGTCAATCGCACCTGGGGTGACGAGGCCAGTCAGGTTGCGGAGCGACATCAGGCCAGCGATCTGGACTGACGCCACATTCCCACAAAGATTTGCGCTGGACAGGGGCATCCCGGTTCACAGCAACCTTTGTGGGAGCGAGCTTGCTCGCGAAGGCGCCAAGTCAGTCAACACTGACATAACAGACCTACCGCTTTCGCGAGCAAGCTCGCTCCCACAGGGTATTTGGGTTGGATATGAGAATTTGTGAACCTCAGCAATTACATTGAGACCACACCACCACTGTCGTCAAAGGATCTGCAATGCCTGCTGGAAAACGAGAACTGGCGCGGATCGAGCGGCGCTTGATTGCCACGCTCACCGACGCGTGTGAAGCCGCAAAAGCTGAAATCCAGGGCTTCACCTGGCTGACCCACACCGCTGACCTGAACGCGTTGGCGGCGACCCTGAACGTCATTTGGGTGTTCGACACCGAAGCCGACAAAAACCTCGCCCTGACTGACGCCAAGGCACGCCTCTTCGAACTGACGGCCACTGCGCTGAGGGAGGCCGATATCGACCTGTCCCCTTCAGAGCGCAACGTGCGTTTCGACTCCGAGGAGGCGTGCCAGCGTACTCACGGTGGCAACTGGCGTGAGCGTCTGGCGCAAAATACGCGAGGGCAACGGTGACACCCTGCTTTCGATCAGGTTGGCTATCATCGCTCGCAGCAGGCTTCTCTCAAGGACAGTGAAACCATGGAACAGTCCAGACCAGATCCAGATTCCGATTGGGTAGTGCGCAGCACACAGCCGGGGCGGATAGAACGTATCGAAGCCCGGTTTGGCGGCCATGGCTACCACCCACATCGGCACGATACTTACTCGATCGGTCGCACACTCTCTGGCGTGCAAAGCTTTCACTACAAGGGCAGCCTGCGCCACGGCTTACCGGGAAACACCTTGCTCCTGCATCCTGATGAACTGCACGATGGCATGGCCGGGACCGAAGCGGGGTTTCGCTATCGAATGGCCTATGTCGATCCGGCTTTGATTCAGCAGGTGTTGAAGGGTGAACCGCTACCCTTCATCGCCGGCGGTCTGTCCAGCGACCCACGCCTGTATCGCGCCAGCGAAGCGTTCGTCCAGGCGATGGATTACTCACTTGATCCGCTGGAAGAACAGGACGCCCTGTTTGATCTGGCAATGGCCCTGCGCGCCGTGGCCGGCAAACCTCGCGGGCGCAAACTGCTCGATTACCCGGCAGCCGAGCGCGCAAGGGAATTGATCATGGCTCACCTGCACCAGAGCATTACGCTGGAAATGCTGGAGCGCGCCAGCGGTCGTGAAAGATGGAGCCTCTCTCGGGACTTCAGAGTGCTGTTTGGCACCAGCCCCTATCGCTTCGTGACCCTGCGCCGCCTGGATGTATTGCGCACGCTGCTGCTTGACCGATTCTCACTGGTCGATGCCGCCCTGGCTGCGGGTTTTCACGACCAAAGTCATATGACCCGGCACTTCACCCGCACTTATGGGGTATCTCCGTCGCGTTGGCTGGAACGCGTCCTGGGGCAAAGGCAACTTGCAGGATCGTACAAGCATCGCCAATAACCCCTCCGCTAGGCTGACGACTTCTGTCTGATAGAGGATTTGTCATGCCACATACCAGCAAAGTACCAGCACTGCACGCCATCAATCTGGCGCAGAAATCCGCGCTGATCGATCAGCAGTGGAGCCCCCGTGTGGTCGCCGAAATGAATGACTACCAGTTCAAAGTGGTTCGCATCGAAGGTGAATTCATCTGGCACTCCCACCCGGAAACCGATGAGGCCTTTATTGTGATCGAGGGCACGCTGCGGATCGACCTGCCCCATGGCAGCGTATACATCGAACCGGGTGAGCTGTACGTCGTGCCGCGCGGGATCGAACATCGGACGGCAGCGGAAGGAGAAGCGCGCCTGATGATGATCGAGCCTCGGGGTGTGCGTAACACCGGGCACGAAGGTGGCGAGCGCACGGCTGACAACGACGTCTGGATCTGAGCAGGAGGCGCCGTCAATCTGCGATTTGACGGCGCTTTTTTTGAGTGGCGGGCCGTTGGTTGGCCGCTGATTGTACGGGCGTTTTTGTGCTGGGTTTACTGAGCGAGCGCCGCCTCAGACCACCTCTTCGTCAACCGGCAACGAAGCCAGCATTTCAGCGCGGCACACCTCAAGGATCTCGTCGGCCAGGGCGGAATCATCCGGACAGGCACGCGACAGCACAATCGCGCCGACAGCCCGCGACAGCAGGTCGATCATTTTCTTTCTCCCTTCGCCCGCCACGGCGTCCGGCCCGGTCGGATATTTGTCTCCCAGGGTCTGCAGGGTGCGCTCGATCCCTTCGGCAAACGTCGTTTTCACCTCATCCGATTGACGCGCCGCGTCGCCACACAGCGCGGCCATGGTGCAACCGCTGCCACGTCCGTCGCGATGTTCTCTTGTCAAGTAGACATCGATGAAGCCAGGCACGTCGAGCGCTTCGGCACCTGCCAGCGACTTGGCAAGACTGCAGGAAGCGGCTTCAGCCATCAGGTCGGCCTTGGAGCCGAAATGTTTGTAGAAACCACCATGGGTGAAACCGGCAGCCGCCATGAGATCCGCCACACCGACGCCGTCAAAGCCACGCTCACGGAACAGCTCGGAAGCGGTCTCGACGATGTGTTCTCGATTGGCCTGCGCCTGGGCCTTGGTCACTCGCACGTGCAGTACCTCGTGTTCATTGGGAATGCTTGCGCCAATCATACATAGATGCTGGTCATAATCAAAACCGTTGACAGTTTAGATTTCGATCATCATCCTAATTGCACGCACACCGATCTCCACCAACGGGCACGGAAGAAATACCAGATGAGTAACCAGACGCTGTTCACCCCTTACACACTTGGCGACCTGACGTTGTCGAACCGCGTCGTCCTCGCACCGCTGACTCGCAACCGTGCAGGCGCAGGCTTTGTACCCAGCGAGTTCGCGGCCACCTATTACAGCCAACGCGCCAGCGCAGGCTTGCTGATCAGTGAAGCCACGCAGATTTCCCGACAAGGTCAGGGCTATCAGGACACCCCGGGAATCTACACGCCGGCGCAGATTGACGGCTGGCGCCAGGTGACCGATGCAGTCCATGCCAAGGGCGGAAAAATTTTTCTGCAGCTGTGGCATGTCGGCCGCGTATCGCACGTTGATCTGCAGGAAAACGGCGCCGCCCCCGTGGCCCCTTCTGCGCTGCGCGCCGCCACCAAAGTCTTCGTCAACAATCGCTTTGAAGATGTCTCGGCGCCGCGCGCGCTGGAGACCATTGAACTGCCAGGGATCGTCTCGGATTTTCGCCAGGCTGCGGCAAACGCGATTGCCGCCGGGTTCGATGGCGTGGAAATTCACGGCGCGAACGGCTATTTGCTCGATCAATTCCTCAGGGACAGCGCCAATCTGCGAACCGACGCCTATGGCGGCTCGATTGCAAACCGGGCGCGTCTGTTGCTTGAAGTGACGGCGGCCGTCGTTGATGAAATCGGCGCCAATCGCACCGGTGTGCGCCTGTCTCCGGTGTCGCCGGCCAACGGCGTCTCCAGCAGCGATCCGCAGGCGCAATTCGATTACGTCGCCGAGCAACTCGATGCCCTCGGCGTGGTTTATCTGCACGTGGTCGAAGGCGCGACCGGGGGCCCGCGCGACGTGGCGCCCTTCGACTTCGGCGCACTGCGCCAGCGCTTCAAAAACACCTACATCGCCAACAACGGCTATGACCTGGACCTGGCGACTTCGCAGCTCGCCGAAGACCAGGCCGACCTGATCGCCTTCGGTCGCCCGTTCATTGGCAATCCGGATCTGGTGGAGCGCCTCAAGCAGGGCGCGCCTTTGTCCGCGTTCGATCCCGCCACCCTCTATGGCGGCGGTGCGGCAGGCTACATCGACTACCCGACGCTGGCTGAATCGAGCGTCAGCGCCAGCTGAGCGCGTTCCGTTTCTCACACCCTGAAAGAGAGATCCCCCATGAGCACCCGCCCTACTGTTCTGATCACTGGCGCCTCCACCGGCATTGGCGCGGTCTACGCCGAGCGCTTCGCGCAACGCGGCCACGATCTGGTATTGGTCGCCCGCGACCAGGCACGCCTGGACGCACTTGCAGCCCGCTTGCGCAGCGAACACGATGTCACCGTCGATGTGATCCCGGCGGACCTGACCCAACTCGCTGATCTGAGCACCGTTGAAAACCGCCTGCGCGACGACGCCCGTATCGGCATCCTCGTCAATAACGCCGGCGCTGCCCTCTCCGGCAACTTCATCGACCAAAGCACCGACAGCGTTGCGCAACTGGTCGCCCTCAACACCACCGCGCTGGTGCGCCTGGCCAGCGCCATCGCTCCACGTCTGGTCAAGGCCGGTGACGGCGCGATCATCAACGTCGGTTCGGTGGTGGGTCTGGCACCGGAGTTCGGCATGACCGTCTACGGTGCGACCAAGGCCTTCGTCCTGTTCCTGTCCCAGGGACTGAGCCTGGAACTGTCACCTCAGGGCGTCTACGTGCAAGCCGTACTCCCCGCCGCCACCCGTACGGAGATCTGGGATCGCTCCGGCATCGACATCAACACCTTGAGTGACATCATGGAAGTGGGCGATCTGGTGGATGCCGCTCTGGTCGGTTTCGATCGCCGCGAACCGGTAACCATCCCGCCGCTGCACGAAGCGCAACGCTGGGATGATCTGCAAGGCGCACGTCAGGGCCTGATCGGGCAAATCCGTCAGTCTGCGGTTGCCCAGCGCTACCTGGACCCACAGTGATTGTCTGGTAGCGAACACGCGCGGCGGATTCGATGCAGGCGCAAGTCACTGCATCGAATCCGGCCCGCGATCCGGAGCAGAAATGAATCAAACCCTGGCAAATAACCACACTGGCGCGTCGACGCCATTCAGCAACGCGGCGAACCAGTCGATCACGGTCAACGGCGTTCGCTTCGCTTACCGCGACATCGGCCCCGCTATCGGCGTGCCTCTGGTGCTGTTCAACCATTGGGGCGCCGTGCTGGACAACTTCGATCCCGCGATCATTGATGGCCTGGCACGAACACGACGGGTCATTACCACCGACTATCGCGGTATTGGCGGCTCTGGTGGAACCGCGCCACTGACCATCGGCGAAATGGCTGACGATGCCATTCAGTTGATCCGGGCGCTGGGGTTGGAAACCGTTGATGTACTGGGATTCTCGCTCGGCGGCTTCGTTGCTCAGGACATCGCCCTGAAGGCGCCCGATCTGGTGCGTCGCTTGATTCTGACCGGTACCGGCCCGGCCGGTGGCGACGGCATCGACAGAGTCGGTTCGGTGACGTGGCCATTGATCCTCAAAGGCTTACTGACCTTGCGCGATCCCAAGGTCTACCTGTTCTTCACCTCGTCAGCCAATGGCCGTCGATCTGCGGCGCAGTATCTGCGACGCCTGAAAGCACGCAAAAACAATCGCGACAAAAGCCCGACACCGAGCGCTTTTCTGCGCCAGTTGAAAGCGATCACCGCGTGGGGCCAACAGCCGCCGCAAGACCTCGGACGCTTGCGCATACCCACGCTTATCGTTAACGGCGACAGCGACATCATGGTGCCCAGCGTCAACTCGATGGCGCTGGCCAAGCGCATTCCCAACGCACAACTGGTGATTTACGAGGATGCCGGGCACGGCGGGATTTTCCAGCACTGCGTTGATTTTGTCGCCAAGGCCCAGGCATTCCTCGACGCCTGACGACACGGCGCAGCAACACCGCAACGCGCCAGCTACCCTCCTTACAACCGCCAAGAGCCGCACTACGATGAAAGCATTTCTGATTGATCGCTATGGAAAGAACACCGGACGCATTGGCGAAGCGTCTGCCCCTGTGGTGGGTGCCCGTGATGTCTTGATCGAGGTACACGCCAGCAGCGTCAATGTTCTGGATTCGAAGATCAGCAGCGGCGAGTTCAAGCTGATTCTGCCCTATGCATTACCGCTGATACTGGGCAATGATCTGGCGGGTGTGGTGGTGGAGGTTGGCTCACAGGTGACGCAGTTCAAACCGGGAGACGAGGTCTACGCTCGCCCGCCGGAAACGCGGATCGGAACGTTTGCCGAATTGATCGCCGTGGACGAAAACGCGGTCGCCCGAAAACCCGTCAATACCAGCATGGCGCAAGCCGCATCCCTGCCCTTGGTCGCGTTGACGGCGTGGCAAGTACTGGTCGAAACCGCACAACTGAAAAGGGGCCAGAAAGTACTGATTCACGCAGGCTCCGGTGGTGTTGGCAGCATTGCTATCCAGTTGGCCAGACACCTCGGCGCCTTCGTCGCCACGACCACCAGCACCACGAATGTCGAATGGGTCAAGGCACTGGGCGCCGATCTGGTCATCGACTACAAACAGCAAGACTTCGAAAGCGTCCTGCACGACTACGACGTGGTGTTGAACAGCCTCGGCGCGGACGTATTGCAAAAATCACTCAAGGTCCTGAAGCCCGGCGGCCAGCTCATTTCCATCTCGGGCCCGCCCACAGCACAGTTCGCCCAAGAACAAGGCTTGTCCTGGCCACTGCAACAGGTCATGCGCCTGTTGAGCTTCGGTATCCGGCGCAAGGCGCGCAAGCAGGCGGTCAGCTACACGTTCGTCTTCATGCGGGCCAATGGTGCACAACTGCAAAAAATTGCCACGCTGGTCGAGGAGGCAATCATCCGACCGGTGATTGACCGCAGCTTCTCGTTTGCCTCGACGGCAGAGGCGTTGAAGTACGTCGAGCAGGGGCGCGCCAAGGGCAAGGTCGTCGTTACGCTCAAATGACAACGTGTCCCCGTCAGCCGGCCGCGTTCGACTCGACCAGATGAACTTCAGTCGCACTGCGACCGGCGCACCAGGCGAGCACCGACGCAATCACTAACACCGCCGCGCTCAGCTCGAAGGTGGCTTTATAACCGCTCAGATCAAACGCCAGTCCACCGACGATGGCCCCTGCGGCGATGGCCAGTTGCACGATGGCCACGAGCAAGCCTCCGCCGGCTTCGGCATCCTCCGGCAGCGTCTGCGCCAGCCATGTCCACCAGCCCACGGGAGCCGCCGTGGCGACCAGCCCCCACAGGCCCAGCAGCACCGCAGTCAGCAGCGGCGAAGCGCCGAAGTTCACCAGCGCCAGCGCAATGACCGCCATCATCAGCGGGATAACTGTCAGCGTGCGGTACAGGCCAGTGCCGAGGAATCTTTCGATCACAAAGGTCCCGATGAAACCGGCAAGCCCCAGCCCCAGCAGCATCAAGGACAGGGTTGCAACGCTGACCCCGGTGACCCCCTCCAGAAAGGGCCGCAGGTAGGTAAACAGCATGAACTGCCCCATGAAAAAGACGCTGACAGCGACCATCCCCAAGGCGACCGGCCATTGCTTCATCAGCCGCAAGGCGTTGCCGCTACCGGCCTGACGCTCAAGTTTGAAGGACGGCAGGCTGATCAGCAGCCACACGGCCGCCAGCACGGCGACCGGAACTACGCAGAAGAATGCGCCGCGCCAGCCTATCAACGCGCCGAGAAAACTCCCCGCCGGAGCGGCAATTACCGTCGCCAGCGCGTTTCCGCCGTTGACGATCGCCAGTGCCCGGGACACTTGGTCAGGCTGCACCAGACGCATCGCGGTTGCCGCCGACAACGACCAGAAACCGCCAATCGCGATGCCGATCAGGGCCCGTCCGAACATGAACGAAGGGTAGCCCGGCGCGAACGCGACAACCGTCCCCGAGACGATCATCAGCAAGGTCAGACCCAACAGCAGCTTCTTGCGCTCGACACGAGCAGCGACCGCTGCAATCACCAGGCTGGTCATCAGGGCGAATGCACCGGACACGGAAATCCCCTGCCCGGCCTGACCTTCGCTGATGTGCAGTTCGGCGGCAATCGGCGTCAGCAGACTGACCGGCATGAATTCTGAAGCGACCAGGGCGAAGGCGGCCAGCGACATGGCCAGCACGGCGCTCCAGCCGCGTTGTTCTGTAGAAAGGGAAGTCATTGGAATTACCTGTATTGCGAGAGGCGTCAGGATCGCGTTGTCGAATCGCGGCTCTCCTGTAATGGTTTGATACATTCTCCCGGTCGATTCACCTCTGCCCTAGTGCATTCCTCTTGAATGCTTGCCTGATCCTCTGAGGATGCAGGGTGGTGTATAGGAATCGCCTGTGCAGCGGATTAGAGTTCGTTCAACAGGAGTTGCCCGACATGATCCCTACCCCGCTGCGCCACGAATCACCTTTGGCGTTGAACATTGACTCGCGCGTGAGCGTAGCGGGCGACTTCGCCACGTCGATACCCGGCCTGTCGCTGTTTCGTCGCGATCAGCCGGCGCCACCGACCGTGTGCATGATCGAGCCGAGCCTGATTCTGGTGGGCCGTGGGGAAAAGCGCTTGTGGGTCGGCGGTGAGGGTTACCGCTACGACCCTTCGCGGTTTCTGGTCACCTCGCTGGATCTGCCCGCCAATTCCGAAGTGCTTGCAGCCAGCCCCGAACAGCCCTGTGTCGGGCTGGTGCTGAGACTGGATGTCGGCATGCTCGCCGAGATCCTCAGCAAAGGTGGCTTGCCTGCGAAACGGCAGCCGTCGACGAACACCGGCGCTGGCATTGGCAACATGTCTTCCGCTCTGGAAGGCGCGCTCGAGCGCCTGCTGACATTGCTCGACGAGCCTGAGGCGATCCCGGTGCTGGCGCCGCTGGTGCTGCGGGAAATCCACTATCGGCTGCTCCATACCGACCAAGGCGCGCGGCTGCGGCAGATCACGGCCGTCGATGGCCAGGGTTATCGCATTGCCAAAGCCATCGACTGGCTCAAGGTCAACTACACCGAGGCGCTGCGCATCGATGAACTGGCGGCGCGGGTGCAGATGAGCGCACCGACTTTTCACCACCACTTCCGCCAGCTCACCGGCATGAGCCCGCTGCAGTACCAGAAATGGCTGCGATTGAACGAGGCGCGCCGGCTGATGTTGATGGAGCGTCTGGACGTTTCGCGAGCGGCGTTTGCGGTCGGTTATGAAAGTCCCTCGCAGTTCAGCCGCGAATACGCACGCCTGTACGGCACCGCACCCAGTCGGGACATCGCGCTGCTGCGTGGCGACCCCTTCGCCGCAGAAGCACTGGGCAATACGGCCAGTTGAGCAAAAGAACACGCTTTACCGGTGAGGCGCCACGCAGCGTTTCACCGCTTATAAAAATGCACGTCAACCGATGATCGAGCGGGTGAACCATGGAACTACGAATCAACCAGAAAACCTATCAGGTCGATGCCGACGCCGATACGCCCCTGCTGTGGGTGATCCGCGATGATCTGGGCATGACCGGCACCAAGTACGGCTGTGGACTGGCGCAGTGCGGCGCCTGTTCCGTGCTGGTGGACGGCAACGTGGTGCGCTCGTGCGTCACGCCGGTGGCCGGTGTGGTCGGCCGCGAGGTCACCACCATTGAGGCGATCGAGGCCGATGACGTGGGCAAACGGGTGGTCTCGACCTGGGTTGATCTGCAGGTCGCCCAATGTGGCTACTGCCAGTCCGGGCAGGTGATGGCCGCCACGGCACTGCTCAAGCAGAACCCCAAACCAAGTGATGCGCAGATCGAGGCGGCGATGGTCAACCTGTGCCGCTGCGGCACGTACAACGCCATTCATGCCGCCGTGCATGAACTGGCCGGCAAGGGAGACGCCTGATGAACGTGCGTATCGATCCTGCTCAGGAAGCATCAGCACTGGCTCTGCACGAACCAATCAACGTGTCGCGCAGACGTTTCCTGGCCGGCACCGCTGTCGGCGCACTGGTGCTCGGTTTCGGCCTGCCGCTGGGCACGACTCGGGTGCAAGCCGCAGTGGCGGCCGCGACTGCCGAGCGTGGCACGCAGGTGCCGGCGTTTCTGGAAATCCGCCCGGACAACCGCGTGCGCCTGCTCTGCCCGTTCATGGAAGGCGGACAAGGTACGTTCACCGCGATGGCGCAGATCGTCGGTGAAGAACTGGATGCCGACCCGTCGACGTTCCTGGTCGAAGCCGCACCGCCCGGCGAAGCCTATGTAGTCATGGAAAACGGCATGCGCATCACCGGCGGCAGCATGTCGGTGCGCATGAGTTACCCGGTGATGCGCCGCCTCGGCGCCCTCGCCCGCGCCATGCTGCTGCAGGCCGGTGCGCAGAAACTTGGGGTGCCGGTCAGCGAACTGAGCACCGAACCCGGCAAAGTCGTGCACGCCAGGTCGGGCCGCTCGCTGGCCTACGGCGAACTGGCCGAGCACGCCATGGATCTGCCGGTGCCCGATCCGGCCTCGGTGCAACTGCGTGATCCGAGCCAGTTCCGCTGGATCGGCAAACCGGTGAAGCGCGTCGATGCCTACGACAAGTCCGTGGGCAAAGCGCTGTACAGCATCGACCTGAAGGTCGACGACATGCTGCATGCTGCCGTTCAACATGCCCCGCGTTTGGGCATGACCGTGGGTAACCTGCGCAACGAAGAGCAGGTCAAGGCAATGAAAGGCGTGCATTCCGTGCATCGCCTGCCGGGGGCCGTGGCGGTGGTGGCCGAGCGCTGGTGGCACGCCAAACGTGCAGTGGAAGCGATTCAGGTCGACTGGCAGGAACCAACAGCCGACAGCAAGGTACGGCCGATGCCTGCGGACTTTTCCAGTGATGCCTGGCTCAAGCGCCTGGCTGACGACAAAGGCCCGGCCAGGGATGATGAAAATGAGGGCGACGTGGCTGCAGTTCTGGCCAGCGCCAAGACGCGGATTGACGCCACTTACCACAACCAGTACCTGAACCACGGCCAGTTGGAGCCGCCGTCGGCGCTGGCCCGATTCAATCCCGACGGTTCGCTGGAAATCTGGCTGCCGAATCAGGCGCCGGACATGTTCCGAGCGGACATCGCCAAACGCACCGGGCTGGACCCGTCGCGCATCACCTTGCATTCGCCATTGCTCGGGGGCTTCTTCGGTCGGCATTTCCTTTACGACGCCGCCAGTCCCTACCCTCAGGCGATCGAGCTGTCCAAGGCAGTTGGCCGCCCGGTCAAACTGATCTGGAGTCGCGAGGAGGAGTTCCTGCGCGACGTGCTGCGTCCCGTAGCCGCCGTGAATTTCCGCGCCGCGCTGGACAACGACGGCTGGCCGCTGGCGATCGAAGCAATCAGCGCCACCGAAGGCCCGACCGAGGCGCTGGCCGGCAAACAGGGTGAAAAACTCGACCCGACGGCGCTTGAAGGCTTGTCGGGCAAGTCCTATGCGATCCCCAACAAGCGCATCGCGCAGATCTACGCCAAAGGCCCGGCGATGCTTGGTTATTGGCGTTCGGTGGGCAACTCGCTCAACGACTTCTTCTATGAATCGTTCCTTGACGAACTGGCCGACAAGGGCGGCAAGGACCCGTTCGAATTGCGCCTGCATCTGCTGCGAGACAACCCGCGACTGACCACGCTGCTGCAAGCAGTGGGCGAGCTGTCGGGTGGCTGGAAGCGCGGGCCGTTTACCGCGGCGGACGGCAGCAAACGCGCCCGAGGCGTGGCGATGGCGTCGCCGTTCGGTACCCAGACGGCGGTAATCGCCGAGGTCTCCATCGAGAACGGTCAGGTCAAGGTGCACGACATCTGGCAGGCAATCGACCCCGGCAGCATCGTCAATCCGGCGATTGTCGAAGCGCAGGTCAATGGCGCGGTGGCGCTGGGCCTGTCGCAGACCCTGGTGGAGGAAGCCGTGTGGATTGATGGCAAACCGCGCGCGCGCAACTACGACCTGTATCCGATCCTGCCGCCTGCGCGGATGGCCCGGGTCCACGTGCGTGTTGTCGAGAGCGGGGAAAAAATGGGCGGCATCGGCGAACCACCGTTGCCCGCTGTCGCGCCCGCCGTCGCCAATGCGGTGGCAACGCTGACCGGGCAACGGGTGCGCAGCCTGCCCATGAGCCGACACACCTTCACTTGATCAGCGCCGGAGCGTCCATGAATAACCGCCGATTCGCAAGAACCGCTGGCTGGCTGGCAGTGCCGTGCCTGGTCGCGGCAGGCCTGCTGGCCTGGTATGTCACCCGCGAGCCTGTCTCGCGCCTTGAAAACAACCACACCGCCGTGGCCGATATCGACCCGGCGCTGGTCGCTCGTGGCGAATACGTCGCCCGACTCAGCGACTGCGTGGCATGCCACAGCGTGCCGGGCGGTGCGCCGTTCGCTGGCGGCCTGGAAATGGCCACACCACTGGGCGCGATCCACGCGACCAACATCACCCCGGAGCCGGAAACCGGCATCGGCCGCTACAGCCTCGCGGACTTTGACCGTGCGGTGCGCCACGGCGTGGCACCTGAAAGCCGTCGTCTGTATCCGGCGATGCCCTACCCGTCCTACGCCAAGCTCAGTGACGATGATGTGCGGGCGCTGTACGCGTTTTTCATGAAAGGCGTGACACCGGTCAAGCAGGCGAATATCTCGAGTGCGATTCCTTTCCCGTTGAACCTGCGCTGGCCGATTGCGTTGTGGAACGGTGTGTTTGCCGATACCGAACCTTACGTGGCCAAACCGTCGCAGGATGAAGTGTGGAATCGCGGCGCCTATCTCGTTCAAGGCGCGGGACACTGCGGCAGTTGCCATACGCCGCGCGGGCTGGCATTCAACGAGAAGGCCCTGGATGAATCCGCCACGCCGTACCTCGCCGGCGCCTTGCTCGATGGCTGGTACGCGCCAAGTCTGCGTGACGACCACAACACCGGTCTGGGCCGCTGGAGCGAACCGGAGATCGTGCAGTTCCTCAAGACCGGGCGTAACAAACATGCAGTGGTTTATGGCTCAATGACCGAGGCGTTCAACAACTCCACGCAGTTCATGAGCGATGACGATCTGACTGCGATCGCCCGCTATTTCAAGTCATTGCCGGGGGACCGTCAGCGCGACGGCCAGCCATGGCAGTACCAAACGGTTTCGGCGACGGAACGTCTGGACGCGCCCGGTGCCCATACCTACGTCACGCGCTGTGCTTCGTGCCACGGTTTGGACGGCAAGGGCCAGTCGGAATGGATGCCGCCGCTGGCCGGCGCCACCTCGGCACTGGCCAAGGAAAGCGCCTCGGCGATCAACATCACCCTCAACGGTTCGCAACGGGTGGTGGCCGCCGGAGTACCGGACGCCTATCGCATGCCAGCCTTCCGCGAGCAGTTGTCGGATCAAGAGATCGCTGAAGTGCTGACCTTCATGCGCAGCACCTGGGGCAATCAGGGCGGTGCCATTGAAGCGCAGGCCGTCAACAAGCTGCGTGAACGTACGGATCCGGCCAGCAGTAGCCCGATCATCCTGCAAATGCGTTAGAGGAACGTTTGATGGAAAGCATCGACTTGCTGGTCCTGCGCACCGCGCGGGACTGGCTCGCACATGGGGCTCTTCGCCGCGCCCGACAGGGTCGATGATGGCCTTGCGTAACGACGGTCGCGTGGTGGGCAGCGTGTCCGGCGGCTGCATCGAGGACGACCTGATCCAGCGCTACACCACCGCGCATGGCGGCAGCGGCTTGAAGGACAGTGTGCCCGAGGTGGTGCGCTACGGCGTCAGCGCCGACGAGGCGCATCGTTTCGGTTTGCCCTGTGGCGGCACGCTTGAGCTGATTCTGGAGTTCAACCCGTCCTGGCAGGTGCTCGACGAACTGCTGGTGCAACTGGATGCCGGGCAACTGGTGCGCCGCTGCCTGGCACTGGATAGCGGTCGCGTCACACTGCAAGCCACGGCAACTCCTGAGCAATTCAGTTTCGACGGCCACCGGATGCTCAATACTCTCGGGCCGGGGTATCGGCTGCTGATGATCGGCGCCGGCGCGCTGGCCGAGTATCTGGCGACCATGGCGCTGTTCAACGGCTTCAAGGTCGCGGTGTGCGACCCGCGTGCCGAATACATCGAAACCTGGGCGGTGAACGGTGTGGAGCGCATCATCGGCATGCCGGATGACGTGGTGCGCGACTTCGCGGTCGATCTGCGCACCTGCATCGTCGCCTTGAGCCATGATCCGCGACTCGACGATCTGGCACTGCTCGAAGCTCTTCACAGCCCGGCGTTTTACATCGGCGCCATCGGTTCGCGGCGCAACAGTCAGCTGCGCCGCGAACGTCTGATCGAGCATTTTGGTGAGACCCAGGCGTCACTCGAACGGCTGCACGGACCGATCGGCATCTACATTGGCAGCAAGACACCGGCGGAGATCGCGGTCAGCGTGATGGCCGAGATCCTGGCCGCGAAGAATGGCGCCAATTTGCCGAAGGCGTTTTCGATCGCCAGCTCCAAGGCGCAACAGGGTCTGGCGCAATCGCATTGAGCCCCGTTGCTTGGCCCTGTGCCTATATCAGGCGACTTTGATCACCACTTTGCCAAACGCGCCCTTTGCCAGATGCTCGTACGCCTCGCGCGCTTTCTCGAACGGATACACCTGATCGATCACCGGGCGAATCTTGTGCTGGTTGAGGAAGACGTTCATCCGGTCGAAGGATGAGCGCGGCGCCACGGCGATACCGCGAAGGGTGGTCTGGCGGAAAATCAGCGGCATCAGATTGAGTGCAACGGTCTGCCCGGTCAAAAAGCCGATTTGTGCAATGCGCCCGGAAGCCTTGGTCGCTGCAACCGACTGATTGATGCCGTTGCCACCAGCCACGTCGAGCAGCAGATCCACGCCTTTGCCGTCAGTCAGTCGCAACACTTCATCGGCCCAGTTCGGTGTCGTTCTGTAGTTCACGCCCGCGACCGCTCCCAGTGCCTTCACGGCTTGCAGGTTGTGCTCGCTACTCGATGTGGCGATCACTTTGACGCCCAGCGCCGTGGCGATCTGCACGGCAAAAATCGACACCCCGCCCGTGCCTTGTACCAGCACTGTCTGGCCGGGCTGGATCTGTCCAAAGTCGACCAGTGAGTACCACGCCGTGAGCGCAGCAATCGGCAACGTCGCCGCCTCTTCGTCGCTCATGTTGTCCGGCGCGGCAACGGCGCTGTCTTCGTGGATGATCATGTATTCGGCCAGTCCGCCGGGCAGCGGCGAACCAAAGCAGTAGTCCGGTTCATTCGGCCCCGGCTCGCCATCCAGCCAGCGGGAATACAGATGCGAGTTGACCCGATCGCCGACCTTGAAGCGGCTGACGCCGTCACCCACCGCGACCACGGTGCCCGCTGCGTCGCTCACCGGAATCAACGGTTTGGGCACCATGTGCGGCTCGTAGATGCCGTCAACGATCGCCTTGTCGCGAAAATTGAGGGACACGGCGCCGACCTTTACCAGCAATTCGCCGGACTGTGGCTGCGGGGTCGCTGTCTCTTCCAGGTGCAGATTGTCGAGGCCGAAATCTTTCAGTAACCAGGCTTTCATTGCGAATCTCCAAAAACGGATCAATGGCTGCAAACCACCAAGGGTTTGCCTGGGCACATCTTTCGCTGTTGGGCTCGCGCAATAAATACGCAAAAAGGCACATGATTATTCTATCCTCAAGCAACAATTGAATTCCGTCAGGTCCCGATCATGGAATTGCTGCAATCGATGCGACTGTTCGCTCGGCTTGCCGAGCTCGGCAGCTTCACCAAAGCCGCCGAATCGCTGGACATCGGGCGCCCCCAGGTCACCCGTTACATCCAGGAGCTGGAAACATCCCTGGGTGTGCGTCTGTTTCAGCGCACCACCAGAAAAGTCGCGCTCACCACCGAAGGCCAACTGTTCTATGAGCGAGTGCAGGAAATTCTCGCAGATATCTCGGCCGCCACTTCGATGTTCGACCGCAGCGGAGCAACGCTCGAAGGCCGGCTTCGGGTCGATATCCCGACCGCGTTCGCGCAACTGGACTTCATCAAAAACCTGAAAACCTTCACCAGCGCCTTCCCCGGGATCGACATGGTGCTGGGCGTGACTGATCGGGCGGTCGACCTGATCGGTGAAGGCATCGACTGCGCGTTACGAATTGGCGAGTTACCGGACTCGACCTTGATCGCTCGCCCGATCGCCATGGCAACCATGGTCACGTGCGCAGCCCCCGAGTATCTGCAGGAACACGGCGAACCGCGGACACTCGACGATCTGAATGCCCATCGCGGGGTGAATTTTCTTTCCGGCCAAAACAACAGGACATTGCCCTGGCACTTCTCGGTCAAAGGCAAAGACCGCGCGTTCATCAGCAACGCCGGCATCACCGTCACCGAGTCGAATGCCTACGTGCAGTGCGGCGTAGCGGGCTTTGGAATCATTCAGGCGCCAGGCATCACCGTGGCCGAATATCTGGCCAGCGGCACCCTGGTGGAAATCCTCAGCGCCTATCGGCCCACCCCGCGCCCGGTATCACTGCTGTACCCCAGCCGCACGCATCTGGCTGCGCAAGTTCAGGTATTTGTCGAATGGCTGCAGCAGCACTTTGTGCAGATCTATCCTGACTGGCTGGAACAATAGCGATCAACAGCGCCGTTCGCGGCTTGCGCGTAATCAAGGAGCACCGCACGACATGGAACAAATCACTTACCGCACCGCGACGAGCGCAGACGCGTTGAGCATGTGTGAGCTGGGGCAATTGCTTAACGACGTGCATCACAATGCCCGCCCCGACATCTATGCCCCTCCCACCGCGGACTTTTCCCGCGACCTGCCCCACTGGTCAGCGCTGTTCGAGAAACCCGGTCACGTTGTGTTCATCGCCCATGTCGACGATCAACCTGCGGCGTTTATCACGGCCAGCCTGTCGGCCAGTTCAGGGCCGTTGATGCAACCGCAGAATGTCGTTCGCATCGGCTCGGTGTGTGTCGCCAAACAGTTTTCGGGACAGGGCATCGGCCGTGGGCTGATGAATCTGGTGAAAAACTGGGCGATCGAACAGGATGCCCAGGATCTGCGTTTGAACGTCTGGCCGTTCAATAACCGTGCCGCGCGGATGTATGCGGAGTTCGGCTTTGAGACTCGAGCTGTCGAAATGGGCATGCGTTTGTAGTGGTTTGCCCTTGGGGTAAGCAGGACTCAGCCCAGTCGCATCGACAGCTCGATGTCATCAGCAAATGGCACCGACAGGTAACCGTTCTGTGGCGCACGCACGTGGGCCAGATATTCCGGGCAATAGTTGGTGTTATCCGCCACCACCAGTGCGCCAGGCTTCAGGTGTTTTTCCACCAGCCTCAACACGTCGCCGTACAACGCCTTGGCCCCATCGAGCAGGAGCAAATCGACTGACGGCGGCAGGTCGCTGGCGAGTGTGACGAGAGCATCGCCTTCGCGGATTTCCACCAGATCGCTGATGCCGCCCTCGATGAAGTGATGGCGAGCCAGGGCGATTTTCGACGGTTCGAATTCGCTGCCGATCAGCACGCCACCACCGTTGTCGCGCAGTGCCGCCGCCAGGTGCAGAGTGGACAGGCCGAACGAGGTGCCGAACTCGACAATCGCTTTGGCCTTGGTATTGCGCGCCAGCATGTACAGCAGTTTGCCGGTGTCGCGCGAGACCGGCAGCCATAGGTCCTTGAGCATGGCGTAGAGTTGCAGGTACTCGGTCTTGCTGTGCATCAGGCGCTCGCGCTCCTCGCCCGACACCGTTTCCAGCACCGGGCTGGTGGCGGCGCTGGCCTGGCTGTAGAGGCGTTCGATCAGGCTGGCCAATGGTTCAGAAGTCAGGGTGGTCATGATTGCTTTCCGTCAATGGGGGATTAAGATGCGAGTGATTCGTCGCATTTAAATGATGCAAGTGATTCACTCGATCCGCTATTCGCGTTTCCCCCGAGGCCCGAGCCGCCCATGAGCAATCGTCAGACCGCCCGTATTTCCTCGCGCAAACAGCCGCAGCAGGCACGCTCGACTGACTTGGTCGCGGCGATTCTGCAGGCGGCTATTCAGGTTTTGACCGAGCATGGCGCGCCCCGATTCACCACCGCACGGGTCGCGGAAAAGGCCGGCGTGAGCATCGGCTCGCTGTACCAGTACTTCCCCAACAAGGCGGCGATCCTGTTCCGATTACAAAGTGATGAGTGGCTGCACACCACGCAGATGCTGCAGCAGATTCTGGAAAATCATCAACAGCCGCCCCTGACGCGTCTGCGCACACTGGTGCAGGCTTTCATCCGTTCGGAGTGCGAGGAAGCGCAGATGCGCGGTGCGCTGAATGACGCGGCGCCGCTGTATCGCGATGCGCCCGAGGCCCACGAAGTGCGCACGGCCGGACGGCAGATCTTCGCCACGTTCATGCAGCATTTGCTGCCGGAATCCGATGAGCCAACCCGCATCGCGGCCTGCGATCTGATCCTGACCACGCTCAGTTCGGTGGGCAAAGACTTTTCCGGCACTGCGCGCAGCGATCTGGAAATCACGGCTTTCGCCGACCGGCTGGCGGACATGTTCAGCGCCTACGTGATGACGCTGAATCAACCTTCAGCGTGAGACGGCTGTTCGGGTGAACTGCTGTTCCGTCACCACGCTACCCCACTGACTGCCCTGCTCTTCCATGGTCAATTCGAACCCGGCCGCTTCGTACAGTCGGCGCGCGGCGTCGAGGCCCTTGAAGGTCCAGAGCTGAATCGCATCAAAACCCTGCTGATCGCAAAACTCCACTGCCGCGCTCAGCAGCTGCCGGCCCACGCCACTGCCGCGGCAGCCGTCGTCGAGGATAAACCAGCGCAAATGCGCCTGATTGTTGCCCAGATCCTGGCCGTCGATTGCGATCGAGCCGACGATGCGCTCATCAAGCGTGGCTACCCAGATCTGGTTGCAGGGCTGATCGAGGCGCCCGACAAACTCCGCCGTTTCACGGGCGACGCGGCTTTCAAAGATCGCGCCGAAACCGGAATGCCGCGAATAATAATCCGCATGCATTTGCGCCACGCGGCCGATCAGCCCGGGGCGATAGCCGGCGCTGATGTGCAGGTTCGGCGTGAGTGGCCGGTCGGCGCCCAGACGGATGGTCTTGAGCGCATGCGCGTAGGTTGACAGGCCCTGCGCCACGCTCTGTTGTTGCGACGGATTGAGCGTGTCCAATGCCTTGCTGACCTGGGCCTGGCCATAGGCATGAATGTCGGCGACGGTCTGCCGGCCCTGCGGCGTCAAGTGCAGATGCTTGACCCGCGCGTCCTCGGCGGCACGCTCCTCGATCTCCCCGGCCTTGATCAGTTTGCCGACCATGCGGCTGACACTGGACTTTTCCAGACCAAGGCTTTGCGCCAGCTGTGCAGCGCTGACGCCGTCCCCGGCCTCGATTTCCAGCAATGCGTGCACGCCGGAGGCGGAATAGTCGGTCGCCGCCAGGGTGGCGCGCAGGAAACCGAATTCACGCACCATCGTGCGCGACGCTGTACGGATTTCTTCGATCAAGGCTGTAGGGATACTCATGACACATCACCGCTGAAATTTAGTTGCACCATACAACCATATTTCAATATGACGGTGCAAGAAGCCGACGACTCCGGGCGAGCGGTCGATTGTCGGCGTCGCCACAGCAGCAAACGTCAGACAAAAAAAGCCCCGCAACCGAATGAGGTGCGGGGCAAAGTATTGGTTGGTTGCGGCCAACCAAAGGAGCTCGGTTAAAACGGTTTGTGCAGCCGGATCAGATGCAGTCCTGGGCGGCGCGTTCAAAACTGGAAGGCAGGAAGTTCGAAGCCAGCAAGTGGCGCTCGTAGATGAACACCTTGCCGCCGTTGCCGGCCTTGTAGGCTTCCAGCACGTTGTCTGCCGACACCTTGCTTGGCACCACGATCCGGTAGCTGCGCTGGGTCTGCGAAACGGTCGGGTTCAGCGCACTGCCCTGCAGCTTCGGCACCACGCAATCGGCGTATTGCGCCGGAGTCTTGTTGGTCTGCAAGGTCAGCGTCGGGTCGTTCGGTGCGGAGGCGCAACCGGCGAGCAGCAAGGAAGCAACGGCCAGGGTCGGGGCAAACAAAGCACGCATCGGGGTCATCCTGAAAATAAAGGTTCGGTTCATCTGGCAGCGATTCAGCGTCACGGCGCCGCCGCTGCCCTTTTGGTTTTGAGTGTTCAGCTGGAAGCCACCAGCGCCTTGAGCGAGGCATCGAACTGCTTCAAGGCATTGAGTTGCAGGTCACGTTGCTGCTCGATCTGCGCGGCAATCTCGTGCGCCGCTTTGTCGTGGACCCAGACCGCCGGGATCTGTTTCTCCACCGAGCCTTCGGCCTTGCCGATGTATTGCAGGTCGGCATCGTAGAAACGCGCGATAAAGTGCGCCTCGTACAGACTGTTCTGCTGAGTCAGCAAGCGGTTGAAGGTATCCAGTTTCACCACGATGTCCGGATGCGCCAGAATCAGCGCATCGAGGTTGTCGTAAACGGTCACCGACATGAACTGGCGCTGCAACGAGCTGAGCAACCAGTCGATCGCCAGTTCCGGGTCGGAGCTGCTGACAAAGGCGGCGCGGATTCGCGAATCCAGTGCATCCTTGGCGCCGTGCAGCGCCATATCGTGGTAGCGCGTCAGGTATTGCAGGTTTTCCCGGGTGTTTTCGCTGTACAACACACCCACGGTCTGTGAATGCTGCAAAGTCGCGCTGCTGCCGGCGATTGGCTGAAGATGACACGCACAGGCGTCGTCGGCGTAAGACGGTGCCGTGGCTACCATGCCGCTCATCAGCAGAGCGGTCAGCGCCAGTCGGGTCAGTGTCTTCATCGCGCAATTTCCTTGAGCTGCGTTTTCAATGAGGGCAATTTTCCGCCTATTGCCAGCAAAGCTGAACTTGCGTTTCGTGATGGTCACTATTACTTCTAGCGATAGTTACCGACGATAAAGACGGGTACACACTCATCCACAATGAATAAAACAACAGTGAGGACGCCGATTTGAGAACCTTTGACCTGATCCGCGACGCGGTTTTGCAGGACTTTCGCGAGCGGGTGGCGGAATACCTGGTGCAGTACGAAAACGTGTTGCTGGACAAGGACATCACCGATGCGCAGCTCAAGCGCGATACCGCCAATCAGTTGCGTGGCTATTTGCGCGGGTTGAACACCACCCGGGTGCTGGGCATGGCGTACTGGGAAGAACTGGATCGGCGGGTCGTCGACACTTGGCTCACGCCTCACGAATGAGCGTGGACGCCGGTCGGTGATGATCGTATGCGGCGCCTGCCAAAACGGCCCCGAACGCTTACAATCGGCGGCCTTACCGACCTTCTGACAGGCTCCCCCGGAAATGCCGCTCGACCCACCAACGATGCTGACCATCTCGATCGCTCTCGCAGCCGCCGCCGCGCTGTATCTGGCGGTCGAGTGGCGCAGCATTCGTGAGCCTTCGCTGCTGTTCTGGAGCGCCGGTTTCGCCACCATCACCGTCGGTTCCACCCTGGCTCTGCTGCGTAGCAACGGCTTTTTGCTGATCGGCATCTGGTTCGCCAACGGCTTGCTGGTGACCGCGCACTTCCTGTTTCTGCTGGGGGTGGCGCGCTTTACGCAGATCCGCCTGTCACCGGCCTGGTACCTGATCTTCGTCTGCTGGCTGGTGATGCTGTTGCTGCCGGACGGGCCGCTATGGTCGAAAGTCATGCTCGCCGCCAACTCGCTGCTGGTCGCTGCCTCGACGCTCAAGGCCAGCCTGCTGCTGCGCCCGCATGGCAAATCGCTGAGCGTCGGTGCGGTGCAATTGCGCTACGTGCTGCTCGGGCATGGGATTTTCTATGTGGCCAAGGCCCTGACCGTAGTGATCCCCGGCACGCTGATCGACCTGGCTGCGTTCCGTGGCGTCATCATCCAGATCTCGCTGGTCGAGGGCGCGATGGCGATCATGCTGATCGCACTGTCGATGACCGGCACCGAACGCTACCGGCGCGAGGAGCAGATCGCCCGACTGGCCGCCCGCGATCCACTGACCGCGCTCTACAACCGCCGCGCCCTCGACATGCGCGCGCCGGGCCTGCTGCGGGGCGTGTCTGCGGCGCATCCCGGCGCCCTGCTATTGATCGATATCGACAACTTCAAATCGGTCAACGATCAGTACGGCCACAGCGCCGGCGACCGTTTGCTGGTGGCGTTGAGCGAAATGATCCGCGCCGAGACCACCGATGAGGCGCTGGCCGCGCGTTTGGGCGGCGACGAGTTCGTGATTTTGCTGAGCAACGCGCCGAGTGATCACATCGTCAGACTGGGCGACGCCCTGCGCGATCAATTTCAGCGCAGCGCCGCGCAAGCCTTCCCGACACCAGAGCCGGTGACACTGAGCATCGGTGCCACCCTGTTCAACCAGCCACCGGCCAGCCTCGCGGCATTGATCGAACAAGGCGACGCCGCGCTGTATGAATCCAAGCGCGGTGGGCGCAACCGCCTGCGCCTGACCGGGCTCACCACTTCAGGATGATCAGACCCATGACCCGTTCCGAAACGCCTCTGCAAGACCTCGCCGCCCCCGAAGGCGTCTGCTACGGCTGCGGCAGCCGCAACCCCCATGGCCTGCACGTCAAAAGCTACTGGCACGAGGACGGCGTGCACGTCATGGCCGAACAACTGCCGGAAGACAAATACTGCGGCTGGCCGGACCTGGTGTACGGCGGGTTGCTGGCGATGCTGGTCGACTGCCACTCCAACTGGACCGCGATGGCTTACCACTACCGCCACGAACATCGCGAGCCGGGCAGCCTGCCGCGCATCGACTGCGTCACCGGCAACCTCGGCCTCAAGTTCATCAAACCCACACCGATGGGCGTCACCCTGACCTTGCGCGCCAGGGTCGAAGGCGACGTCGGGCGCAAAACTCGGGTGATCTGCGAGGTGTACGCCGGAGAAGTGCTGACGGCGGTGGGCGATTCGGTGTTCGTGCGGGTCGATACCGGGCAACTGGCGGACGCGGCGCACGGGCGCTGACTCCACACGCGCCCCTGTAGGAGCTGCCGCAGGCTGCGATCTTTTGACTTTCAAGATCAACATCAAAAGATCGCAGCCTGCGGCAGCTCCTACAGGGCATGGTGCTCGAATTAACCCGGGCGCTGGCCCGAAAGACTGCATGACCGATTTGCGGCCCACAGCAGCGATGGCAGACAGACGTCTAAACGCCTCGGCAATCGTAAGATTCACTTACATGTTTTTCCGCTTGTGGTGCACATTGCCAACCCCTTATAAGAGCGGCTCTCACTCGCGAATTGAAGGATGCACCCATGAGCAATGCCTGGAACGAAGGGTATTTCACCGACGAGGGCTACACCTACTCGTACAGCCGGGAAATCAACCCGGTGTTCCAGCGCTTTTGCCTGTTGCTGCGTGGCTTTGCCACGCTGGAGAACGCCGGCGGCTACCACTGCGAACTGGGCTTTGGCCAGGGTGTTTCCATCAACATCCACGCCGCCGCCAACCCGGGCAACTACGTTGGCACCGACTTCACGCCATCTCAGGCCGCGCATGCCATCGCATTGGCGAACGACTGGAACAGCCAGGCCCGTCTGTATGACGACAGCTTCGAGCAACTGCTGGCCCGCGATGATCTGCCGGCGTTCGACAGCATCAGCCTGCATGGCATCTGGTCCTGGGTCAGCCGCGACAATCAGCAACTGATCGTCGAGTTCGCCCGTCGCCAGCTCAAGCCCGGCGGCATGTTGTACGTCAGCTACAACTGCTTCCCGGGCTGGTCGCCTTCGGCGCCACTGCGCAATCTGTTCAGCCTGCACAATCGCTTTGCCAGCCAGGCCTCGACCAGCCCGGCCAAACGCATCGATGCCGCGATGGAGTTTTCCGAAACGCTGCTGGCGGCCAATCCGAAGTACGCCAGAGCGGCGCCGGCCCTGGGTGCCCAGTTGCAGAGCATCAAGGGCCAGAACCGTCAGTACGTGGCCCACGAGTATTTCAATCGCAACTGGGACTGCATGTATTTCATCGACGTGGTCGATGCCATGACCGCAGCCAAACTCGACTACGCCACTACGGCCGTACCGCTGGACACCGTGGCTGCGCTGAATCTGAGTGCAGAGGGCATGGACTTTCTGGAAGGTATCGAGCACCCGATCATGCGCGAACAGGCGCGCGACTACTTCATCAATCAGAACTTCCGCCGGGATCTGTACGTACGCGGCGCCAATCGGCTGTCTGCCGCCGAGCAACGCGATGGCCTGCTGAGAACGCGTTTTGTCCTGCTGCAAGCGATTGAGAGCATTCCCGGCACGGTCACTGGTCCCGCCGGCGAGGCTGCGCTGCAAACAGAGATTTACAGCCCGGTGCTCGAAGCGCTCGCTGCCAGTGCCTACGCACCGAAAACCCTGCAGCAGTTGTCGATGGCCGTCGGCTCCGTGTCTTACGACGACCTGGTGCAGGCTGTCACCGTGCTGATCGGCATGGGCGTCGCCGCGCCGTGCCAGAGCGAAGCCGCCGAAAGGCAGGTGCAGGAACATTGCGACACTCTCAACCTGCAACTGTGCAAACGCGCGCTGTTCAACAACAACATTCAGGTGCTGGCCAGTCCGGTCACCGGCGGTGGCGTACCGATCAGCCGCGTGCAGCAGTTGTTCCTGATTTCGATCAAGCAAGGCATGACCGACCCGCAAGACTGGGCGCAGTTGGCGTGGGCCGTCATCGGTGATCAGGGCGAAGTGCTGCACAAGGGTGACCAGCCGCTGCTCACGGCCGAAGAAAACCTTGCCGAGATGACCGAACAGGCCCGGGCATTTGCCCAGACACCGCTGGACATTCTCATGGCGCTGAAAATTGCTTGATCCAGATATACGCCGGACGACTGGCCGCGATAGAGCCCGGCCAGTCGTCTGCGTGTATGGCCCTGACTGCCGCCTCCTGAGCAATCCTGCCCCCGCCTGCCACGCAGCACCCCGTTAAAAAAGCAAAATTGCCATGTGTTTCCGTCGTTCCTTCTTGCGTCGCACTGTTCATTGCCCGTTCCTGTCTGCCTGGAGTTTCTTCGATGCCGTCGCTCAAATCCCTGCCCTCTGCCCTGCTGGGCCTGGCCCTCGCCTGCCCGGTCATGGCCGAGGAACCCAAAAGCATGGAGTTGGGACAGGTGCTGATTTCGGCTGAAGAACAAAGCGACGTCGACGCCTCTGTGGCCGAGGCCCAATCGCGTCTGGCGCAGGTGCCAGGCGGCAGCAACGTGGTTGACCTGCGCCAGCCGTTGCAGGGCCGTGTGGCGAGCAATCAGGATGTGCTGGCGTATCAGCCGGGGGTCTACGCGCAATCGGCGGGTAATGAAGGGGTGAAAATCTCGATCCGTGGTTCGGGGATCAACCGCGCACCGGGCGCGCATGCCTCGGGGTTGTACACGATGCTCGACGGCCTGCCGCTGACCGGCCCCGGCGGTACGCCCTACGAATTGCTCGAACCGCTGTGGCTCGACCATGTGCAGGTGCTGCGCGGCGCCAACGGTTTTGATCGCGGCGCGCTGGCGCTGGGCGGCGCTGTCGATTACGTCAGCCACACCGGTTACGACGCGCCGAAACTGCAAGTGCGCTATGCCACCGGCAGTCACGGTTATCAGCAGCGTCAGGTGAGTTCCGGGCAGGTGCTGGGCGACTTCGATTACTACCTGTCGCTGACCGACTCGAACGCCGACGGCTATCAGGATCACACCGCCAGCGAGAGCAAAGGCGTGATCGCCAACTTCGGTTATCGCTTCAATCCAAACCTGGAAACCCGCTTCTATTTCCGCTATCGCGAGACCGACAACGATCTCGCCGGCCGCGTGACCAAACACTCGATCGAGCACACTCCACGGGCGGCCAACCCGGCCTACGTGGCGCGCGATGACAGCCGCAAACAACCGGGCAGCACCTTCATCGGCAACAAGACCACCTACTACATCGACGACGATTCGAGCATCCAGACCGGGCTGGTCTATCACGACTACCCGATGGACCTGCGCGAAGGCCCGAACCGTCTGAAAGTGGCCTACACCGATGTCAGCGGCACGTTCGATTACAAGCGCCGCGACACCCTGTTCGGCATGGAAAGCCGCAGCACTGTGGGCCTGCGCACCACCAAACACCTGCCGAACGACGGCGCCAGTGAGTTCGTACGCATCCCGTCCGGCAACACCGCCGCGTATGCGCCGGGCACCCGCATGCGCAACTTCACCTATCAGGGTTCGGACACCGTTCTGCACGTGGGCAACGACCTGGAAATCGCCGACGACCTGTGGCTGACCACGGGCCTCGCCGCCATTTACACCCGCCGCGAAAGCGCCGTCACCTACCCGCAAAGCGGCGGCAAGACCAGCATGAACGACTGGGGTTACGCGCCACGTCTGGGCCTGCGTTATCAGGTCACGCCGGACCTGCAACTGTTCGGCAACCTCAGCCGTTCGGTCGAAGCACCGCACCCATGGTCGCTGATCTACAGCTCGAACATCCGCTTCCCGGCCGGCAACGGTGCGGCGACCGGCACCCAGAGCGACCCGATCAAACTGCAGAACCAGACCGCGACCACCCTCGAACTCGGCGGTCGCGGCGACAGCACCCTCGGCCAGTGGAGCCTGGCGTGGTACTACGCCCAGGTGCGCCACGAATTGCTGTCGGTACTGCCGGATGCCAACGCCGTCACCCCGTACGAACTCAACGCCAGCCCCACCGTGCACCAAGGCGTGGAAGCCAGTCTGCAAAGCACGCTGTGGTCGGCCGCCGACGGACGTAAATTGAGCCTGCGTCAGGCTTACACCTTCAGCGATTTCCACTACCGCGACGACCAGCGCTTCGGCGACAACCGCCTGCCCGGCCTGCCGATGCACTACTACCAGGGCGAACTGCGCCACGACTGGCCGCAGGGTTTCTTCGCGGCAGTCAACACGCAACTGGTGTCCAAAGTCGCGGTGGATTACGCCAACAGCTACTACGCCGATCCCTACGCACTGTTCGGCGCCACCGTCGGCTACAACGCGCCGAAAAACGACTGGCAGACCTGGCTCGACCTGCGCAACCTGACCAACAAGCACTACGCCGCGACGGTCACGCCGGGGTATGACGACAAGGGTCTCGATGCAGCACGGTCCACGCCGGGTGAAGGGCTCGGGGTTTATGTCGGGGTGTCGTGGAGTTTGCTCTGACGGTTTGCATACTCGGCAACCGCCGGGTTATTACTCCACCGTAGGCAAATGATTACGCAAAATATTCTCCAGCCCCGGCCGCGTATGTTTCTCCCAAGGGCAAACATCCAGCGCATCGCCTGTGTGCAGATACTCGCCGGCATCAAATGCCTGATAGATGTCAAAGGCTGGCTGGGGCATTTCTTCATGCATCGACACACCAACCATGGGGTTGATAAGTGCATTCATCACTTCATCGCCAAACTCAAAATCACGCGTGTTGGACAGGAAATCTCTGGCTACGGCGATCGTGACTTGATTAAGCAGATCGCGACGGTCGACCTGCAGCCGCTCACAAAAGGGTTGCAGATCGATGGTCAAACCTTCTTCAATCGCTTCCAACATGACCAGATGAAGGTCAGCTTCACTCAACGGCCTACTCATCACACATTTTCCTGCTCTGTTCTTGATGCTCGCCCGGTTCACTCATAAAACTTGCCGGCCAGCAAAATGCTCGCGCAGCGCTGCCATACGTTGGCCGAAGATTCCTCTGCTGCCACCTGCCTGAAACTGTCGATTGCCCAGGCACCTGCTGCCTCAAGAAACGCATCCACAGATCCATTTTCCCAACCCAACGCGCCCCGACCATAGGGTAACAGCGGTTCGTTCATCGTCCGCTCACGGGCGAAATCGGCACCCAGTGCCTGAATAAATGTGATGAACGATCGCTCGTCGTTCACACGCTCTAGCAACTCATCAAGATCATCAGAGCCAGACATCGTGGCAATTTCCTGTTGGCGAATGGTTTGCCCGGGATGCTGCTATGCATCGCCCGGAGGGTCAACCAGTCCGTCAAAACGGCCCCTGCGTCATCACCCGCGTCTCGATGATGCTGCGCAGCGCGTTAACCCGCTTCTGATACAGACCAGTCAAACACCCAACCTTCGCGCCACAGGCCTGACGGCTTTTCAGAAAGTCCTGCTGCTCACCGATCAAAGCATCGCGCCCGCCCATCGGCAGCAGGCGTTTGTCGAGGCTGAACAACTCGCCCATGGTTACGTCCAGATCGTTCAGCGTGCGGTTGGCGCAGACCGCTTTTTCGTCTGCCGCTTGGGCCTTGGCGCAGTCGAAACTGGCGGCGTGTGCTGAATTGGCAGCGATCAGCAGCGCACAGCCGAGGGTGGCAGCGGTCACCCGTGAAATTTCTCGAACTCGTGTCATGTCGTCGTATCCAACGTTGTAAGTCAATGGAGGTATGAGAAATGAAAAGCACCGACGACAGCAAGCCTGCAACCCCGCATAACGCACCATCGCTCGATTCCTCGGGTAAACCGGTGGATGTGGTGCGCCGCGATCTGCAGGACAGCGACGACGACACCCGCGCCGTGGATGAGGTGATTACACCGACGTCCATTCGCGAAAAGGAACAGGACGCCGAAGAACTCAAGCGCAAGACCGATGAAATCGAACGCAAGGTCGCCGACGGTAACTGACGCGACGCTCCCCCCCCTTAAAGTGAATTTTCACCTTCCTGTCCCGGGTTTTCCTGCCCGGGACAACCCTCCCCCTGTCCTGCAAGCCGCGTTTTTACTGGCTTCGCCCCTTCTGCTTCAGCAATTTGTATTCACATCCCAGCTTAATAATATTTTACCGATACCCCCCTCCTGCCTAGTCTGACCGCAAGCAAAACGGACAAGCCTGAAGCGATCCGAATCCACTTGCCTTGCCAGGAAGGATGTAGAAATGACCACTGAAATAATAAAAACAGACACGCTTGTCGTGGGGGCCGGACAGGCCGGTGTGGCGATGAGCGAGCACCTGAGCAAACTCGGCGTGCCGCATCTGGTGCTGGAGCGCAGTCGCATCGCCGAACGCTGGCGCACCGGGCGCTGGGACTCGTTGGTAGCCAACGGTCCGGCGTGGCACGACCGCTTCCCGGGGCTGGAATTCGATGATGTCGATCCCGACGGTTTCGCCCATAAGGAGCGCGTGGCGGACTACTTCGAAGCCTACGCGAAGAAATTCAACGCGCCGATCCGCACCGGGGTCGAGGTCAAAAGCGTGGTGCGCAATGTCGGGCGTCCGGGCTTCACCGTCGAGACCTCCGAAGGCGTGATCGAGGCCAGCCGCGTGGTCGCGGCAACCGGCCCGTTCCAGCGCCCGGTGATCCCGCCGATCGCCCCGCAAGACCCGCGTCTGTTGCAGATCCACTCCGCTGACTATCGCAATCCGCAGCAACTGCCCGCAGGCGCGGTGCTGGTGGTGGGTGCCGGGTCGTCGGGCGTGCAGATCGCCGATGAACTGCAGCGTTCCGGCAAGCAGGTTTATCTGTCGGTCGGTGCGCATGACCGTCCGCCGCGTGCCTATCGCAACCGTGATTTCTGCTGGTGGCTGGGGGTGCTCGGCGAGTGGGATCAGGCAGCGATGAAACCCGGTCGTGAGCACGTGACCATCGCGGTCAGCGGCGCCCATGGCGGGCGCACCATCGATTTTCGTGGTCTGGCCCATCGCGGCATGACCCTCGTCGGCGTGACCGAGTCGTTCAGCAACGGCGTGGTGACCTTCAAGCAGGACCTGGTGGACAACCTCAAGCGTGGCGATGACAACTACCTCGCCCTGCTGGATGCCGCCGATGCCTACATCGAACGCAATGGCCTGGATCTTCCCGAAGAACCCGAGGCGCGCGAAACCTATCCGGATCCCGATTGCGTGAAAGATCCGCTGCTCGATCTGGATCTGGCCGAAGCCGGGATCACTTCGATCATCTGGGCCACCGGGTTCGCCGTGGATTATTCCTGGCTGCAGGTTGCAGCGTTTGACGACAAGGGCAAACCGCAGCACCAGCGCGGCGTGTCCAGCGAGCCGGGGGTGTATTTCCTCGGGCTGCCATGGCAGTCGCGGCGAGGTTCGTCGTTCATCTGGGGCGTGTGGCATGACGCCAAACACGTGGCCGACCACATCGCCACCCAGCGTAAATACCTCGATTACAAGGATGCCGAGCAGCGTGAAGCCGCCCTGCATTCGACCGCCAGCACCAAGGCCGCCGATACCGTCGACGCTTGATTGCCCTCTTTCGCGGCGGTGCCCGGTGCGCCGCTGAACACTCAGTCTGGAGCTGTACATGAGCAAGCCAACCCACACCCGCATCCGTATGTTCAACACCAAGGACACCTACCCGAACCAGACCCTGGACAACGATTTGTGCCAGGCCGTGCGCGCCGGCAACACCGTGTATGTGCGGGGTCAGGTCGGCACCGATTTCGACGGCAATCTGGTGGGCCTCGGTGATCCGCGCGCACAGGCCGAACAGGCGATGCGCAACGTCAAACAGTTGCTGGAGGAAGCCGGCAGCGACATGAGCCACATCGTCAAGACCACCACCTACCTGATTGACCCGCGCTACCGCGAGCCGGTGTATCAGGAAGTCGGCAAGTGGCTCAAAGGCGTGTTCCCGATTTCCACCGGGCTGGTGGTGTCGGCACTGGGGCAGCCGCAGTGGCTGATGGAGATTGATGTGGTGGCGGTGATTCCCGAGTAAGTCGGCAGACCGAGTCGCGGCTATCGCGAGCAGGCTCGCTCCCACATTGAAATGCAATCCCCTGTGGGAGCGAGCCTGCTCGCGAAGAGGCCGGCCCAGACACACAAGGAGTTAGACCATGACCTTTTCAATCGCAGCCCGTTGCCCCGAAACCGGCCAGTTCGGTGTCGCCATCAGTTCCTCCAGCATCGCCGTCGGCGCACGCTGCCCGTGGTTGCTGCCGGGGGTTGGCGCGGTGTCGAGCCAGAATATCACCCTGCCATCCCTCGGCCCGGAAGTCCTTGCATTGATGGAGCAAGGCCACGCGCCCGACGCTGCGCTGGACCAGGTGCTGACTCGCAACGGCTACAGCCAATACCGGCAGATCACCGCGATCAACCACCTCGGCCAGACCGCGCATTTCAGCGGCGCGCAAACCCTCGGCGTGCACAACGCGGTCTCCGGCGAACAATGCGTGGCCGCCGGCAACATGCTCGCCGGGCGCTCGGTAATCGAAGCGATGGTCAGTGCCTTTGAGGACGGCGAAGGCCAGTTGGCCGACCGCTTGCTTGAGGCCTTGCACGCCGCACAAGCCCTCGGTGGCGAAGCCGGGCCGGTGCATTCGGCGGCCGTGGTGGTGGTCGGCGAACAGACCTGGCCGATCGTCAATTTGCGCGTTGATTGGGCAGACGCAGACCCGATCGGCCAGTTGCAAAAACTCTGGGACGCCTATCAGCCGCAGTTGCAGGACTACATCGACCGCGCCCTCGATCCGGCCAAGGCGCCGGGTTATGGCGTTGCCGGGGATGATCGATGAACAACGTCGGGTTGCTCAGGACGCTGGTGGGCTTCGACACCACCAGCCGCGAATCCAATCTGCAACTGATCGAGTTCGTGCGCGACTACCTCGCAGGCTTCGATGTGCCGTGCGAGCTGATCTACAACGCCGAGCGCAGCAAGGCCAACCTGTTCGCGACCATTGGCCCGGCGGAGCAACCGGGCATCGTGCTCTCGGGGCACACCGATGTGGTGCCGGTCGATGGTCAACCCTGGACAGTAGCGCCGTTCGAACTCAGCGAACACGACGGCAAGCTGTTCGGGCGAGGCACTGCCGACATGAAGGGCTACATCGCCTGCGTGTTGGGGTTGGTGCCGGCGCTGGTCGCTGCAGAGCTGCGCATGCCCGTGCACATCGCCCTGTCCTATGACGAAGAAGTCGGCTGCCTCGGGGTGCGCTCGTTGCTCGCCGAGCTGCAGCAGCGGCCGGTCAAACCGCTGCTGTGCATCATTGGTGAACCGACCGAGTTGAAACCGGTGCTCGGCCATAAAGGCAAACTGGCGATGCGCTGCGACGTGCACGGCCATCCGTGTCATTCGGCCTACGCACCGCTGGGGGTCAACGCCATCGAGTACGCCGCCGAGCTGATCGGTGAGCTTGGGCGCATCGGCCAGCAACTGAAGGCGCCCGAGCATCACGACGAGCGTTTCGATCCGCCCTACAGCACGGTGCAGACCGGAGTGATCAGCGGCGGTAAAGCGCTGAACATCGTCCCTGCCGACTGTCGCTTCGACTTCGAAATCCGCGCCCTGCCCTCGCAGGATCCAACCCAGGTCGCACAACAGTTGCAAGCTTACGCCGAGCAGCAAGTGCTGCCGCGCATGCGGGCAGTGAGTAAGCACAGTGCGATTCGTTTCAGTGAGCTGTCGGCTTATCCCGGCCTGGCTACCGATGCGCAGAGTCAGGCGGCGGCGCTGATTGCGGCGTTTTGCGGTTCACGGGAATACGGCACCGTGGCGTTCGGCACCGAGGGCGGGCTGTTCGATGCGGCGGGTATTCCCACCGTGGTCTGTGGCCCCGGCAGCATGGATCAGGGGCACAAACCGGACGAGTTTGTCAGCCGCGCACAACTCGATGCCTGCGATGCGATGCTGCAACGGATGCTGGCCTCGATTCGCGCCTGATCCTTTCGGCCTGACTGCCTGCCTTCAAGCGTGCAGTCGGGCCAATTCCTCACGGCAATGATCAACGAACAACTGCACCGGTTTGGTCAGTTGTACCCGACGCAGCCAGGCTGCCGACAAGCCCGAGCCGGTCACGGTTTCCGCCAGCGGTACGCACACCACTTTCTGCCCGTCGTAGGTGTACTCGCCGAACGGTCGGGTCACCAGAATCGAAAAGCCGAATCCGCGCCCGACCATGCCGCGCACCATCTCGATCGACGGTGAGCTGAAGACGATGTGCGGGGTCAGTCCGCGCTCTTCGAAGATGCTCACGAAGTAGGTGCGGCTGGGCACCACGTCGAGCAGGATCATCGGTTCCAGCACCAGATCGTGCAGCGAGACTTTAGCCTGTTGTGCAAAGCGATGGTCGGCCGGCAGCAACGCATAGGGCTGCTGCGGCGGCATCAGCGGCGTGGTGTCGATGGTGGTGTCGAGGTCATGTTCAAAGAGCATCGCCACATCGATGCTGCCGGCGGTCAGCGCCTGCACCAGTTCCTGTTGTTCGCCATCGCGAATACGGATTTCCACGCCCGGCCAGCGCTGCTTGAACCCGGCGATCAGGCGCGGCAGGTACAACGGCGCTACGGTTTCGAAACAGCCGATATCGATCTGCCCCGAGACCACATCGTTGTCCGCCAGCGCGTTCTGCTCGAACTCATGCGCCACTCGCAGCAATTCCAGCGCCTTGCGATAAAACCGCGAACCACTGGGCGTCAGCGACACGCCCTGGGCGTGATGACGGATGAACAGCTGCACGCCGAAGCTTTCTTCCAGATGCTTGATCGCGGTGGAGACCGACGGCTGGGCGATATAGAGCTTGCGCGAGGCTTCGGCGACGCTGCCGCAATCGGCGGTGGTGACGAAGTATTTGAGCTGGCGCAGGTTGTAGGCGGCCATATAAAAACCTCTGCAAGTGAGACAACGCTTTTGTGGTGAGGAGATTTATCTGTTGTCAGGACATTTATCTGTAGTCAGGGGTTCTGTGGTGAGGGGATTTATCCCCGATGGGGCGCGAAGCGGCCCCTGTTTCTAAAGTCAAAAGAGGGGCCGCTTCGCAGCCCATCGGGGATAAATCTCCTCACCACAAAACTGTGTAAATCCAGGACAGAGTGAAGCCTGAACATACCGGAGCTACGCATTACACGCGGCATATATTTTTTAAGGTCTGAAGCAACAAACTTACTAATTTATCTATCCCGGACCTTTGCACATGATCGCTTCAACAAGAAATGCGCCGTCCGTGTCGGCGCTTACCGAAGTACGTCCACGTACTCATCCTTGCCTTGGAGTTCGTCATGTCCACCTCTGCAACAACATCCGCGCCGCTCATTGAAAAACACACGATAGGATACGTGCCCCCCGAAGATCGCCACGGAAAGGTCAGGGATCTGTTCACGCTGTGGTTCGGCGGCAACATCGCGCCGTTGCCCATCGTCACCGGCGCGCTGGGCGTGCAGTTGTTCCACTTGAATCTGGTCTGGGGCATCGTCGCGATTCTGGTCGGTCATCTGGTCGGCGGCGTGCTGATGGCGCTGCACTCGGCGCAAGGCCCGCAGATGGGCATTCCGCAGATGATCCAGAGCCGCGCACAGTTCGGCTCGCTCGGTGCTCTGCTGGTGGTGCTGATTGCCGGGGTCATGTACATCGGCTTTTTCGCCTCCAACATCGTGCTGGCCGGCAAGTCGCTGCACGGCGTGGTCGACAGCGTGCCGGTGCCGGTCGGCATCGTCATCGGCGCCCTCGGCTCGGGGATCATCGGCATCATCGGCTACCGCTTCATCCACGTGCTCAACCGCATCGGCACCTGGGTGCTGGGGATCGGCATCGTCGTCGGTTTCGGCTACATCTTCACCCATATTCAAACCGACGACTTCCTCACCCGCGGCAGCTTCAACCTTTCCGGCTGGCTCGCCACCGTGTCGCTCGCCGCGCTGTGGCAGATCGCGTTTGCGCCTTACGTGTCCGACTATTCGCGTTACTTGCCGGCCGACGTCAAAGTCTCGTCGACATTCTGGACCACGTATCTGGGTTCGGCGCTGGGCTCGAGTCTGGCGTTCATATTCGGTGCCGTCGCCGTGCTCGCGACACCCGTGGGCATGGACACCATGGACGCGGTCAAAATCGCCACCGGCTCGATTGGCCCACTGATGCTGGTGCTATTCCTGCTCAGCGTGATCAGCCACAACGCCCTCAACCTGTACGGCGCGGTGCTGTCGCTGATCACCCTGGTGCAGACCTTTGCCTATCGCTGGATTCCGACCGCCAAGAGCCGTGCGGTGATCTCGATCATCGTGCTGCTGGCCTGCTGCTTCGCCGCCGTCGGCGCGTCGAAGGACTTCATCGGCCACTTCGTCGACATGGTGCTGGTGCTGCTGGTGGTGCTGGTGCCGTGGACGGCGATCAACCTGATCGACTTCTACGCCATTCACAAGAGCCAGTACGACATCCAGTCGATCTTCCAGGTCGACGGTGGCATCTACGGACGTTACAACCCGCAGGCGTTGCTGGCCTATGCGATCGGCATTGCGGTGCAGATCCCGTTCATGAACACCCCGCTGTACGTCGGCCCGGTGTCGGCGCACATCAACGGCGCGGACCTGTCGTGGCTGGTGGGGTTGCTGGTGACGTCGCCGCTGTACTTCTGGCTGGCCAATCGTGACAGCGCCTATCGGCGGCGGATGATGGGCGGGAAACTGGTGGGCAGTCACTGAGATTGATTCGATGTAAAAAGAAGGCCCGCCATGCGCGGGCCTTCTGCGTTGTGGTGTGGTATTTCTTGTTGCCCCGACAGGCACCCACGAGACAGGGAAAACTCATGCTGCGAATTCTGGGCAAGGCGTCATCGATCAACGTGCGCAAAGTGCTGTGGACCTGCGCTGAACTGCAGATCCCGTTCGAGCGTGAGGATTGGGGCTCGAGCTTCAAACCCACCGACACCCCGGAGTTTCTCGCCCTCAACCCCTGCGCCATGGTGCCGGTGATTCAGGACGGCGATTTCACCCTGTGGGAATCGAACACGATCATTCGTTATCTGGCGGGCAACTATGGCGGCGCAGACCTCTACCCCGCCGAGCCGCGAGTTCGTGCGCGGGTCGATCAGTGGATCGACTGGCAAGCGTCGGAGTTGAACCGGTCGTGGTCGTATGCATTCATGTCGCTGGTGCGCCAGTCAGCGAATTATCAGGACAGCGCCGCTCTGGCCAAGGGCATCGAGCAGTGGTCGCAGACCATGGGCATCCTCGATCAACAGTTGCAGAAGACTGGCGCCTACGTCAGTGGCGACCGGTTTTCCCTCGCCGATATCCCCATCGGGCTGTCAGTCAACCGCTGGTTCGAAACGCCGCTCGCGCATCCGGACTATCCCGCCGTCAGCGCGTATTACCAGCGTCTGAGCCAACGCGAAGGCTTTCGCCTGTACGGCAGAAACGGTACGCCGTGACAATCAGATCAACAGATCTTCATAAAACGCGCCGAACGGTCGCTGCGGGTGGGCGATCTGGATTTCCAGAATCCACACCCCGGCATTTGGCGTCTGGTCGAAATCGCCGAGATTGCCGCCGCGATGGATCGCGTGAGGGAAATCGCTGACGCGGTGGCCCTTGATATCGAGATTGAGTTTCCAGCCCATGGCTTCAGCCTGATCGCTGGCATAGCGATAAAGTTCGACACCGCTCACGCCTTGGCGCCACAGTGCCTCGACACGCTTGAACAGCTCCTTGGACGCCGCCGCGCAGGCGATCATTTCCGGATCGGAGCCGGTGGTGAAGGTTGCGCCGGCATCGCCTTCGTGCCCCTGCCAGACCACGCCCATGTCAATGAAGAAAATATCGTTGTCACCGAGCACCGGATCGCCTTCGGAACGCTCCTTGAACGCCTTCAGCGTATTGGCGCCGAAGCGAATCAGCAGTGGATGCCAGATGCGGTCCATGCCCAGTTCGGCGAGAATCTGCTTGCCCCGCTCCTGGGCTTCGGACTCACGCATGCCGGGCTTGATCACCTGGGCGATGGCGTCAACGGCGTTCCAGGTCAGGCCCTGCGCATGACGCATCGTTTCCAGCACAAACCGCTCACCGACTGCTTCTTTTCCGCTCAGGGCTGCACTCATTTGCTTGTTCCTCATGGCTACGCTGTATAGTTTTTTATATTGCGAAACGCCGATCAAGATACAGTCATGACACAACGTGTTAATTACTCTTCCGCACGCACCACCCCGCGCTCCTCCAGCAAACGCACGAACATGCTCAAGCTGCGCGACACCGTGCCCCGGCGCCACACCAGCCAGGTGGTCAGATAGCGAAAATCCGCCGCCAGCGGCCACACGCTCACGGTTGCGCTGCCAGGCATGCTCTGCAGCATCTTGCGCGGCATCAGCGCCAGCCCGGCCCCTGCACTGACGCAGGCAAGCATGCCGTGATACGACTCCATTTCGAAAATCTTGCCCGGCACGGCAGCATCGGTGCTGAACCATTTTTCGAAGTGATGCCGATAGGAGCAGTTGGAGCGGAACGCATAGATATTCTCGCCGTTCACATCCGCCGCGCGCCGCACCGGGGGGTGATTGAGTGGCGCGATGATGACCATCTCTTCCTCGAACGCCGGCACACCTTCCAGCGCCGGGTGCAGCACCGGGCCATCGACGAATGCCGCCGCCAATCGTCCGGAGAGTACGCCGTCGATCATTGTCCCGGACGGGCCGGTCGACAGATCCAGATCGACCTTGGGATGCAACTGGTTGTACGCCGCGAGCAGTTCGGGGATGCGCACGGCGGCGGTACTTTCCAGCGAACCGAGGGGAAATGCGCCCTGCGGTTCTTCACCGGCGACCGTGGCCCGCGCTTCCTGCACCAGATCGAGAATGCGCCGCGCGTATTCGAGAAAACTCCAGCCGGCGGGCGACAAACGCAGACGACTTTTCTCGCGGATAAACAGGTCAACGCCCAAGTCCTGCTCCAACTGCTTGATCCGCGTGGTCAGGTTCGATGGCACGCGATGAATCTGCGCCGCGGCGGCGCTGATGCTGCCGTGCTCGGCAACGGCCTTGAAGATTTCCAGCTGCACCAGATCCACAGTCATTCTCCAATCGTGAAAGAAACGATCTTTATTATTCAGTTTCCAGAAAACAAACGCCACCCTACTCTAGGCCCATCCACTGAACTCGCAGGAGCCAGCCATGAGCCAGATTTCCAGCCAGACCCACGCCATCTCGATCAACCCCGCCACCGGCGAACAGATCGGTCACTACGCCTTTGAATCCGCCGAAGCCCTCGACGCCGCGTTGACCCGCGCCGCGTTCGGTTTCTCGAAATGGAAACGCAAGCCGCTGCAGGATCGCTCCCGCGCCCTGACCGCCCTCGCCGGCGCTCTGCGCGACAGCGCCGAAGCCATGGCGACCATGATCACCTTGGAAATGGGCAAGCCGATCGCCCAGGCCCGTGGCGAAATCGAGAAATGCGCCAAGCTTTGTGAGTGGTACGCGGAAAACGGTCCGGCCATGCTCGACGCCGAACCGACTCAGGTTGAAGGCGGCAAGGCGCGTATCGAGTACCGACCACTCGGCCCGATCCTCGCGGTGATGCCGTGGAACTTCCCGATCTGGCAAGTGCTGCGCGGTGCCGTTCCGGCGCTTATCGCCGGCAACACCTACGTGCTCAAGCATGCGCCGAACGTGATGGGCAGCGCCTACCTGCTGCGCGACGCGTTCAAGCGCGCCGGTTTCGCCGATGGCGTGTTTGAAGTGATCAACGTCACCCCGGAAGGCGTTTCCAGCGCCATCGCCGACCCGCGCATCGCCGCTGTCACCCTGACTGGCAGCGTGCGCGCCGGTATGGCCATCGGTGCTCAGGCCGGTGCCGCGCTGAAGAAATGCGTGCTGGAACTGGGCGGTTCCGATCCGTTCATCGTGCTCAATGACGCTGATCTGGACGAAGCCGTGCAGGCCGCCGTGATTGGCCGCTACCAGAACTCCGGCCAGGTCTGCGCCGCCGCTAAGCGCCTGATCATCGAAGAAGGCGTGGTCGAAGAGTTCACCCGCAAATTCGTCGAGGCCACGCGTCAATTGAAAGTCGGCGATCCGCTGTCCGCCGACACCTACATCGGGCCGATGGCGCGTTTCGATCTGCGTGATGAACTCGACCAGCAAGTGCGCGACACCCTCGAAGAAGGCGCCACCCTGCTGCTCGGCGGCGGTAAGGCCCAAGGCCCGGGCAACTACTACGAGCCGACCGTGCTGGCCGATGTCACGGACCGCATGACCTCGTTCAAACAGGAACTGTTCGGCCCGGTGGCATCGATCATCACTGCCCGCGATTGCGCCCACGCCGTGGCCCTGGCCAACGACAGCGACTTCGGCCTGACCGCGACGATCTACACCGCCAACGTCGCGCTGGCCCAGCAACTGAGCAGCGAACTGGAAACCGGAGGCGTGTTCATCAATGGCTATTCGGCCAGTGACCCGCGCGTGACTTTCGGCGGCGTGAAGAAAAGCGGTTTCGGTCGCGAGTTGTCGCACTTCGGCGTGCGCGAGTTCTGCAACGCGCAGACGGTGTGGCTGGATCGTAAATAATCAGGACTCCAACACGCACTGGTGGGAGTGGGCTTGCTCACGAAGGGGCCGGCATGTTCAGCATTGATAGTGACTGACCTGACGCCTTCGCGAGCAAGCCCGCTCCCACACTCGAAAATTCCGCACACACCGCTATAGCAAGTCGGGCGCTGTTTTTTGCGGCTGCGTAACCGCCCGATCCTTGCTCAACAGCCCAAGCACCACTGCCGCCGAAGCTAGAGTGATCCCGGTCAGGATGTGCAACAGGTACTGAAACGCCGTGGCATAACCCTGCACCAGACGCTCTTTGGCCAGCCCCGGAACGGTGTTGAGCGCATGCGCCATGTCCCCCGTGGTGACGCGGTGCGCGGTCTCGGCAATCAACGCCGCATCGACACTGCCTGCCACTGTACCCGTCAGATCGGTATGCAGCAGCGAAGTCAGCACGGCGCCCACCACCGCCAGCGCAATACCCTCACCCGCCACGCGCACGGTATTGAAGATCCCCGCCGCCATCCCCGCGCGCTCCTTCGGCACGACGCTGACCGACAGACCATCCATCAAGCCCCACGGCAAACCGGTGCCAATCCCGATCAACAGCATCGCAATGACCAAGGCGGATTTTGGCTCGCCGACGTTGTACAGGCTCAACCCGTGCAAGCCCACCGCAGCGATCAGAAAACCGATCCCCGAGAGAATCCCCGCCGAGACAAACCGGGTCAGCGACGCCGCCAGCATCGGTACCACCAGCATGGGCGCCGACAGCGCCAGCAACAGCAGGCCGGCATCGATTTCGCTCAAGCCTTCCACGCCGATAAAGCGCAATGGCAACATCACCACCAGCACGATGTAGCAAAAACAGGTGCCGATCGGCAGCATCTGCACGCCGATGAAGCGCGGAAAACGCAACAGGGTCAGATCGAGCATCGGATGTTTGACGCGCCTTTCGATCATCACGAACAACCCCAGCAACAATGCCGAAGCGCCCAGCAGACCGACCACCAGCGCGCTGTCCCAACCGCTTTCCGGGGCCTGAATCACGCCGAAGGTGAGCAGCGCCAACATCGCACTGAAGGTGATCGTGCCCGGCCAATCCAGTCCCGTGGCATCCGGGTTGCGGCTTTCGCGCATGCGCGGCAGGCCGAAGACCATGGCGATTACGCCGATCAGCGCGGTGAAAACAAAAATCGCCCGCCAGCTGAACGCCTCGATTAACGCACCGGCCAGCAGCGGCCCGAAAGCCAGACCGATGCCGAATGTGGTGCCGAGTACGCTGTACGCGCGGGTTCGCGCATGGCCTTCGAATTCTTGCGCCAGCGACGCTGAGCCGCTGGCCAACGCCGCAGCACCGGCCACGCCCTGCACTGCACGCAGCCCATCCAGCCAGTACACCGACGGTGCCAGGCTCTGCGCAATCGATGCTGCGGTGAACAGCAACATGCCGAAGCTGAACAGGCGTTTACGCCCATAGACGTCGGCCAACGCTCCCGCCGCCATCAGCAAACTGCCGAATGACAACATGAACGCATTGGTGATCCAGGTCAGGGCCACGGGGCTGCCGCCCAGATCACGACCAATGGCGGGCGTCGCCACCGCGCCACCGGTAAAACTCAAGGGCAGTACCAATGCCGACAGGCACACGGCCGCGAGGATCAGCACCTTGTTATGCGCGCCTGGTTGATGAGCGACCGTTGTCATGCATTCATCCTTTAAAGAAATTGCCAGGCTGCGACTTTAAGGCCGTTAGATTGATGCGATAATCCCAGCAATTTTGCATGACTTTGTGAAAGGGATTCACAGATGAAATCACCCTCAGCGGCAGACCTTTGCGTATTTCTCTGTACGGCGCAGCACTTGAATTTCAGCAAGGCCGCCGTCGAACTCGGGCTCACCCCGTCAGCCCTGAGCCATTCGGTAAAGGCTTTGGAGAATCGCCTCGGTGTGCGTCTATTCAATCGCACCACCCGCAGCGTGGCGTTGACCGAGGCCGGTGAGCGCTTTTACGCGCGCCTGAAACCGGCGTTCCGCGACATTGACGATGCACTGGAAGACCTCAACCATTTTCGCGACAAACCCACCGGCAACCTGCGTATCACCTGCGGACGCCAGGCGTGCGAACTGGTATTGCTGCCGATTGCCAGCGAGTTCTTGCAGACGTATCCGGACATTCGCATGGAGGTGGTCGAAAGCGAAGCGTTGCTGGATATCGTCGCTGGCGGATTTGATGCGGGCGTGCGCTTTGGCGATCGACTGCAGGCCGACATGGTCTCGCTGCCGATTGGCCCGGCGATGCGTTCGGTGGTGGTGGCTTCGGCGGCATTCCTCGAACGCTATCCTGCGCCGCAAAAACCCGAAGATCTGCGCGATTTGCCCTGCCTGCGCCACCGCTACCCCAGTGGTACGCTGTATCGCTGGGAATTCGAACGCGATGGCATTGCCCAGGAAATCGAGGTCAACGGCCCGCTGACCCTGGGCGACGTCAGCTTGATGGTCGGCCCTGCACTGCAAGGTCTGGGATTGGCGTATGTGTTCGATGACATGGTCAGCGAACACTTGGCATCGGGGCGTCTGATTCAGCTGTTGGCCGACTGGTGCCCCTACTATCCGGGCCTGCATCTGTACTACCCGAGCAGGCGCCACGTACCGGCGCCGCTCAAGGCTTTTATCGACTTCGCGCGCGAGCGCAGTAGTCACTAGGGCTTACAGATATTTCAGCCAGGCAATATCGCGGCGCCGCGATTTCAGCGCGGAAAACCAGCGCACCGCCGGGTACAGCGCCACCGCCAGCAGCACCGACACCAGCCAGATTGCCGGCACCGAGTCGAATCCGAAATGGCTACCCTGATTCAGTCCGAACAGAGCCAGCGCCATCAGGTACAGCACCTTCAGCACGTACAGATGCAGCAGATAAAAGAACATCGGCGCAGAACCGAAGACCGTCAGCCAGCGAATCCAGCGCCGGGTCTGCAGCCGTTCGAACACCAGCAACAACAGCAATCCGATGCTCACCGTCAGGCTGATGAACAGCAGCGATGGCGGGTACTTGGTGATGTTGAAAAACGCCATCAGCGTTTGCACGGTCGTGTCTTCAACCGCCCAAGGCTTTTCGCCGTATCCGTTGAGCAGCCGCAGTCCGACGAAACCCAGCAGTCCGGCAATACCAGCCAGCAACAGGCACTGCTGACGAACTCCGGCGTCGGCCGCACGGGCAAACCATGGGCCCAGCGCATAACCCAGACCGATCACGCCGATCCACGGCAACAGCGGATAAGAAGTGCGCAAGCGCAGACTGTCACCGACCTCGATCCAGCCCCGATCATGCAGGATCGCCCATGGCACATGCAGTGCCGACTCCGGCGCGAAATGCAGCCCGTCCAGCAGGTTATGCCCGGCAATGATCGCCAGACTCAACGTCAGCAACAACCAGCGTGGCAACCAGACCAGCAGCGACAACGCGATCATGCTCAAGCCAATCGCCCAGATCACCTGCAGATAGATCACGCTCGGCGGCAACTGAAACGTCCAGGCAAAGTTCACCAAGGTGAATTCCAGCACTACCAGAAACAGCCCACGCTTGAACAGGAAGGCACTGACATCGGCCTTGCCCGCGTACTTCTCGCCGAACAGCCACGCAGACAATCCGGTCAGCAACACGAACACCGGTGCGCACAGATGCGCCAACGTGCGACTGAAAAACAACGCCGGCTCGGTGTTGGCGATGTCCATCGGGTCGGACACCTGACGGTGCAACAGAAACGTTTCACGCACGTGATCCAGCAGCATGAACAGGATGACCAGACCGCGTAACGCATCAATGGACAGCAAGCGGCCGGTCGGCAGCGGGTTGGAACGGGTACACACAATCGTCATGGAGATTTCGCCAACGAGCAAATGAATCAGGGGATCGCAACCGCACGCCCCGCCAAAAATTCGCGTTACTCTATAACACTAAAAGTCGATTCCCAAGCCAAACGCCATTTGCCCAATCACGTCAGGCTTCTATAGTGATCAGGCGCCCCCTGCGCTTTTGCGCCTGCTGTCGAGCGTTGCCCATGACCTCAACCGAACACCTGATCATCTGCGAGCATTGCGACTGTGTGTACGAAAAGGTCGTGCTCGGCAAACACCAGAAAACCCTCTGCGTGCGGTGCGGCGGCGTGCTGCAGCGCTACAACGGCTTGACCGTCGAGCAGCGGCTGGCCCTGAGTTTCACTGCGGCGATGCTGTGGCTGTTCGCCAATTTCTATCCGGTGATGAGCATCAGCATGAAGGGCCTGAAGAACAGCGCGACGCTGTGGGATTCGGTACTGGCGCTGAGTCAGGGGCCGATCACCTTCATGGCGATGGTCGCGGCGATTTCGATCATCATCGCCCCGGCGTTTCAACTGGTGCTGTTGATCTGGGTGCTGAGTTTCGCCTTGTCATCGCGCCGGGCGCCGGGCTTCAAGCTGTGCATGCGCTGGCTGGAAACCCTGCGTCCGTGGAGCATGCTCGAAGTGTGTCTGCTGGGGGCGATGGTCGCGGTATTCAAACTGGCCGGGCTGCTCGATGTGCTGCCGGGTATCGGCCTGTTCGCTTTGGCGGTGCTGAGCCTGATGATGATCCGGATTGCCGGCCGCGACATTCGTGATCTGTGGGACATTCTATGAAGCGACCCGCGACCGCCAGCGAACTGAATCTGTGCCTGTGCCACAGCTGTGGTCTGGCCTGTGACATGACCGACGAGCCGCACGAGTGCCCGCGCTGCGATGCGCCGCTGCATCGGCGCAAGACCAACTCCCTGACGCGCACCTGGGCCTATCTGTTCGCCGCGTTGGCGTTTTACGTGCCGGCCAATCTACTGCCGGTGATGAACACGGTGATGCTCGGCAACGGCGCCGACAGCACGATCATGAGCGGCGTGCTGGAGTTCTGGGAGGGCGGCGCGTGGGACATCGCACTGATCATTTTCATCGCCAGCATCGCGGTGCCGGGGATCAAATTCGTCGCCCTGTCGCTGCTGCTGATCACCGTGCAGCGGGGCAGCGACTGGGCGCGCCGTGAGCGTTCGAAGCTGTACCGTTTCGTCGAGCTGATCGGCTACTGGTCGATGCTCGACGTGCTGGTGGTCGCCCTGGTCGCGGCGCTGGTGAAATTCCAGGCGCTGGGCGATATCGAACCACGCCCGGGCATCCTGTTTTTCGGCATGGTGGTGGTGTTCACCATGCTCTCGGCGATGAGTTTCGACCCACGGCTGATCTGGGACAATGCCCCGGACGACGAACCGCTCAGCGACGCACCACCTCAAGCAGCACCTGCAACGGATGGCGCAGCGCCCGATCCGACTGGCGCTTGACCTGACTGCGGCACGAATAGCCGGTGGCCAGTGCTTCGCCCTGATCCGCCGGGGCTTCGACCTGCCGCGCCCACGATTGCTCGTAGATCACCGCCGAGGTTTCGCGGTTGCGCGCTTCATGGCCGTAGGTGCCGGACATGCCGCAGCAGCCGGTGGCCTGCGTCGCCAGTTTCAGCCCGACTCGCTCGAACACTTGTTCCCACTGGCGAGTGGCGGCCGGCGCGTTGGTTTTCTCGGTGCAGTGTGCCAGCAGACGGAATGACCGGGCCGCATCGGCAGTAGCCTGCTCCGGCATCACCTTGAGCAGCCATTCCTGTACCAGCGCGACTTCCGGGCAGTGGTCCATGCCGGGCACTTTCAGGTATTCCTGGCGATAGACCAGCGTCATCGCCGGGTCCAGTCCCAGCAACGGCACACCGACATCGGCCAGTTCACGCAGTTGCCGGGCATTGCGCAGCGCCGCGCGGTTGAACGCCGACAGGAAACCCTGCACATGCAGCGGCTTGCCGTTGGCACTGAACGGTGCCAGATATACCTGATAGCCAAGTCGTGAAATCAACTCCAGCAGATCCGCTAGCAGCGGCGCTTCGAAGTAACGAGTGAAGGCATCCTGCACCAGCACCACACTGCGCTCGCGCTGGGCTGGGGTCAGCGCCGACAGCGTGGAAACCGTCGCCGGCTGCACCTTCCAGCGGCGCAGCGCAGCGTGGAAATCAAAGCGACTGAGCAACGGCACATCGACTATGCCGCCAAGACGCTCCAACTGTTTGCGCACAAAGGTTGCGCCCATCAAACCGTTGTACAGCGCCGGAATCCGCGCCATGTACGGAATGCTGTACTCCAGCGAGGCAATCAGATAATCCCGCGCAGGGCGCAGATAACGGCTGTGATACAGCTCAAGGAAACGCGAACGGAATTCCGGCACGTTGACCTTGACCGGGCACTGTCCCGCGCAGGACTTGCACGCCAGGCAGCCGGCCATGGCGTCGTACACCTCATGGGAAAAGTCTGCATCCTGCGCGCGGCTGTTGCGCCAGCGTGTCCACAGGTTGCGGAAAAATGCCGGACGACGGATCGCCTCCGACAGCACATCCACCCCTGCCTCGCCCTGCAAACGCAGCCATTCGCGGATCAGCGATGCACGACCCTTGGGCGATTGCGCACGCTCGCGGGTGGCTTTCCACGATGGGCACATGGCGTCGTCGGGATCGAAGTTGTAGCAGGCGCCGTTGCCGTTGCAATGCATGGCCGCACCGTAGCTTTGCCAGACTTTTTCATCGATCTGCCGATCGAGTTCGCCGCGCAGGGTCACTTCGTCGATTTTCAGCAACGCCGCAGCGGTATTGGCCGGGGTGGCGATCTTGCCCGGGTTGAACTGATTGAACGGGTCGAACGCGGCTTTCAACGCTTGCAACGCCGGGTACAGCTCACCGAAAAACGCCGGCGCGTATTCCGAGCGCAGGCCTTTGCCGTGCTCGCCCCACAACAGGCCGCCGTAACGCTGGGTCAGCGCCGCGACGCCGTCGGACACCGGGCGCACCAGCGCCGCTTGCTGCGGATCCTTCATGTCGAGAATCGGCCGTACGTGCAACACGCCGGCATCGACGTGGCCGAACATGCCGTACTGCAAACCGTGGCTGTCGAGCAGATCGCGCAGTTCAGCGATGTACTCGGCCAGATGCTGCGGCGGCACGGCGGTGTCTTCAACGAACGGCTGCGGCCGCGCTTCACCGGCAACGTTGCCCAGCAAGCCCACCGCACGCTTGCGCATGCCATAGACCTTGTTCACCGCCGGTTGGCCGACGGCCAGCGTATGCCCCAAGCGTTCAACTGTTGCGTCGCTGCTCAGATGTTCGAGGAAGGCTTCGACCCGGCGTTGCAGATCCTCTGGATCGTCGCCGCAGAATTCCACCAGGTTGATCCCCAGCGTCGGCCGCTCGGCACTTTCCGGGAAGTACTCGGCGACGCCGTGCCAGACGATGTCCTGCATCGCCAGCAGCAACACCTTGGAATCCACGGTTTCAATCGACAGCGGCTTGAGCGCCATCAGCGCCCGGGCATCGCGCAACGCATCCATGAACCCGGCGTAGCGAATGTTCACCAGCATCGTGTGTTTGGGGATCGGCAGTACGTTGAGCTTCGCCTCAACCACAAACCCCAGCGAGCCTTCGGCGCCGCACAGCACGCTGTTGAGGTTGAAGCGGTTGTCGGCCTCGCGCAGGTGCGCCAGGTCGTAGCCGGTCAGGCAGCGGTTGAGATCCGGGAAGCGCTGTTTGATCAGCTCGCCCTGCTCATCAATGATCTGCCGCGCACAGCGATAAACTTCACCCACCCGATCTTCACGGGCGCACAGCGCTGTCAGGTCGTCTTCCGCCAGCGCTGCGCCGTGCAGACGCTCGCCACCGCGCAGGACCATGTCGAGTTCCAGCACATGGTCGCGGGTCTTACCGTAGGTGCAACTGCCCTGGCCGCTGGCGTCGGTGTTGATCATGCCGCCGACGGTGGCGCGGTTGGAGGTCGACAGCTCCGGGGCGAAAAACAGCCCGGCTGATTTCAGCGCGGCGTTGAGCTGATCCTTGACCACCCCGGCCTGCACCCGCACCCAGCGCTCTTCGACGTTGATTTCCAGAATGCGGTTCATGTGCCGCGACAGGTCGACGACGATGCCATCGGTCAACGACTGGCCGTTGGTGCCGGTGCCGCCGCCACGTGGAGTGATCACCACTTGCTGATAGGCCGGTTCGGCAATCAGCCGCGCGACCCGCGCCACGTCCTCGGCATCCTTCGGAAACACTGCCGCTTGCGGCAGGCGCTGGTAGATCGAGTTGTCGGTGGCGAGCACCACGCGACTGGCGTAATCGGCGCTGATCTCGCCACGAAAACCACTGGCTTTCAGGGCTTTGAGGAACTTCTGGTAATCGGCGGTCAATGCAGTGGCGGGCGACAGCTGGGCAATCATCGGTCGGGAAATCTCGGTCAAAATCGGGCCGTGTGGCGGTGAACAGTTGTGCGCAATGAATGATTGCGTCACGCTCCCGCCATCTCATGGTGCTTATGTTCATTGCTTGGCGCCGTCGGGACAAACGTAAAATCGACCCGCAATCCATGACTAAAACGAATGAATCCGCGAACCCTCACCCCTTCAATGTCGTTATTGCTGGCCTTCGAGGCCGCCGCACGCCATGAAAGTTACACCCGCGCCGCCCATGAACTGTCGCTGACGCAAAGCGCGGTCAGCCGTCAGGTGCAGATTCTGGAAAAGATGCTCGGCATGCGCCTGTTCAGCCGCGAAGGCCGGCAAGTGGTGCTCACCGATGTCGGGCGCATGTATCAGCGCGAACTGGCCGAAGCCCTCGGACAGATTCGCAGCGCGACGTTGCAGGCCATGGCGTTCGGTTCCGGCATTCACAGTTTGCGTCTGGCGACGCTGCCGACCTTCGGCTCGAAATGGCTGCTGCCGCGACTCAAGGACTTCTACACCGCACACCCCGGCATGACCGTGCACTTGCATTCACGCATCGAAGCGATCGACTTCGACACCAGCGAAATCGATGCGGCGATCTGTGTCGGTGCGGGGGATTGGCCGGGGCTGAGCGCCCTGCCCCTGCACACTGAAGAACTGGTGGTGATTGCCAGTGCGCAGTTGTCGTTGGCCGAACGCGATGATGCGGAACAGCACATCGCCGGGCAGCTACTGCTCAATGTCAGCAGCAATGCCCAGGCCTGGGCGGAATGGTTCACGCATCATGGTTTGCCCCACCGCAGCATGCGCATCGGGCCGAGCTTTGAAATGACTTCGCACCTGATTCAGGCCGTCCGGGCGAATATTGGCGTGGGGCTGGTGCCACGGATTCTGGTGGAGGATGAATTGCTTAACGGCGAGCTGCAGCAACTGGGGGAGCCGATCACCAGCCGGCGCAGCTACTACCTGGTGTATCCGCCGCGTAATGAGGCGTTACCGTCACTGAAAGCGTTCAGGGATTGGTTGGTGGATACGCTCTGACCGCAGCCCCCACAAATGCAAAACATAACGAAACGCCGCTCGATGAGCGGCGTTCAGTCAATCCCGGTACTGGCGCTTTAGCGGTGGCGGCGCACTCGGCCCCTTGACGAGGGGCTTGGCCAGCAGCTTGCCATCCGGGCCATAAAACAGGCGCCTGACGCTGGGCGGCATGGGAGTAGGCTCTTTTGCGCTCATGATGAAACCTCTTCGACAGAACTGAATTCGACCCACTGGACTTTCGAGGAATCTATCACCAATAGTTCGGCGCCAAAAGGCAACGCCACGCCATCCTCCCCCAGCCAGCCTGGATTCAGCATGATGAACTGCCCCTCCAGCGGGCCGGAAGGCCACTCGACGGGCCAGCCGAACAATCGCCTTTCATCCGTCAAATGCAGCGTTACCAGGCGATTGTGGCGGGCAAAGGTGCTGTACCACTCGCTGGGGTATGAGTTTTTATTCGTTACATTTTTACTTCGTAACCATTTGTGCAGTTTGTCATTGCCTGCACAATCTGCCCAAACGTATCAGGCCGTTTGAATGAAGTGAGCGTGTAGAAAATCCAGGTAGAAACAAATCCGGGAATCAGATACTGCAACAACGGAATAACTTCTTTGACCAGATCATCCATGATCCGTGGCTCCTTGAAAGGCATGTCCCTCCGGTTACCGGGCGGCACTCAAAAGCCTAGCGCACACTGGGGATACGCCTCGTGCCGATCTGTCACAGCGCATTTCGCAAAGCAAAAAAAAGCAGAAACCATTGATCCGGTTTCTGCTTTTTGTGGGGCTGGCTTTTGCTGCGGAGGCTGGGCTTTACAGGCAGTCACGCACCGATTTGCGCAACGACCCGGACTTGGCCCATGGCGGTCCCTGATACAGGGAAACGCGGCTGCCGTCCTTGTATTTGATGATGTCGAGAATCTCGTCGGCGGTGACGAGGCTCGGCGCCTTGATCCGGTAGCCGTTGGAAATGGACGTCTGCGTGGTCTTAGGAATGTCCTGCTGCCACAACGGCAACAAGCACGCGGCATAGTCTTTAGGCGCTTTGGTGGTGGTTTTGCTGAGATTTGGCTCGCCCGGCACCAGCGATGCTGGCAATGAGCAACCCGCCAGCAATGCCAACGCCAAACTCCCGATCCATATCCGCATGGTGTTTCCCTGATCTGAAAAAAAGCGAATGTAACGTGTAACCGGTTGTACATCCATCCCGACGCCCCGCTACAAGGGCATTTGGACAAATATTTACATGCATGCAGCCCGGTGGCAGACGAGCTGCGCATCATCGAAGAAAAATGCGACTACTCTGTTCTACCGAGAATGTTCCGGAGGTGATCATGCGGCTCAATGAATACGAACACGAACTTCAGCGCGACCTGCAAGCCGTTGCATCGGATCTGAGATGGTCGGCGGTCGACCTCAAACGCATCGCCGAACAGCTGCGCAAGAGCGGCAATGAAGCGGATGCCCAGGCGGTACTCAGGTCCTGCGAGGTGCTGCAAAGTGATGAAGAACGCCTGCAGCTGTATGCCAGGGAAGTGAAGACGCGCTCCATCAGCCGGACCAAAGTCCACTGATACCACCCCCTGCCCCCAACAAAAGCCCCGGCAATCACCGGGGCTCTTTCGTTACATTTGCTTCAATTTGCAGTGTGACTTCGCGCTCGCACCGAGCGTTTTCTGTAACCCGGCAACGCAGCGGCATAGGCCAGCGCCTCCTCTCTGCTATCGAACGACGCAAGCCGATCGCCTTGAGTACAAACCCGCCACGGGCCGTTGTTCACGCTGAGTACGTCGTAGCCGTTCATGTGCATTTTGTTCAAGACCGGAATGCTCATGGGTACCTCCTTTTTGCCGACGGTGGATTCAGCTCTGCCTTTTTAACTTACACCCGGATGCCGCTGTTGTGCCGACCGGGTGTCGCCATCGCGATGCGCCAAGGCTCTGGCACTTTCCGCCAGGCCAAACACTCAAAACCCCGAGGGAACCTTTGAATCCGGGCCCGGCTCGAATATTGCAGTTTTATTTCATTTATGTGACACGCAGTAAACAGGTAACAGATGAAAGTACGCGCCACCGTTATTTGCGAGCAGGATCGACACGTTCTCCTGGTGCGCAAACCCCGCTGCCGCTGGACATTGCCCGGCGGCAAGGTCGAGCCTGGGGAAACCAAAGCCGGGGCGGCGATGCGCGAGCTGCAGGAAGAAACAGCACTGGATGCCGAGCAGATGTTGTATCTGATGGAACTGCACAGCGGCAGCACCCAGCATCATGTCTACGAGGCGTCGGTGCTCGATCTTGAGCAGTTGCGCCCGCAAAACGAGATCACCGAATGCATCTGGCATCCGCTGGACGCGGTGCAGAATCTACCCACCAGCGAGGCGACGTTACGCATCGTGCAGGCGTTTCAGCGGCGCTTGTAAGGCATCAGCCGGCGAATGCCCGGCGCCCGGCGCTCATTTCCGTACGCAATTCGCCGATGAAATTGGAAATATCACGGATCGTCACCAAGTGTTCCGGTGAGACGCCATTGAGCAACAACTCGACTCGCCCGGAGTCAGGCTCATACACCTTGATCCGCAACAGTCCCTGCTCCACTTGTGTGCATTCGCATTCAAGCGACGGAAAGCCGGATTCGACAATCCGGCAGATGTCGGCAATGGCTAACATGGGCGCACGCCTCGCAGGCGATGAGTCGGTCGACCGATTCAGCATAGATGAGCGATCAATAATCTGCCGCCCAAGCAAGTGCCAACCCGATCACATTTTTCGCCCAGCCTCAGTGCGCGTCATGATCCCAGATCCAGTTCCACATCCCCGGCAACTGCACCGGCTGCGAACTCTGCTGAACCGTGCGCGCCAGCGCCGCTTTCTGCAGCGCCGCGTGATCATCGTAGAACGGTTTGTCCGCCAGTTTCACGCCAGTGGCGGCGGCGCTGTCGAGCAGGATTTGCAGGTATTCGCGGGTATGCCGCGCGGTGTAGCGGTTGAGGTCATGAAAGGTCACCACTACCGGAATCACCCCGTCTACGGTCGGAAATTCGCCGAGGGCAATGCGCTCGCGGACTTCCGATAGCTGGCGCAGCATATTCGCCCGACGTCGGGGACTGGCGTTGAAGCCCCAGATCTTGCCGTCATTGGCGCTCAAATCGGTCAACAACACGTGCAAGCCATGCTGCTGATACGCGGCGAAGGTGCGCTTGTCGTAATTCCAGAATGGCGGGCGCAGCAGGATCGGTGCTGCTCCGGTGATCGCGGCGATATCCGCCGTGCCGTTGCGCAACGACTGCTCCAGTTCTTGCGGATCGAGCGAGCGATGATTGGTGTGCCAATGGGTGGCGGTGTGGAATCCGAGGATGTGCCCTTCGGCGTGCTCGCGCCGCATGATGCCGCGACCAATGTCACTGTTACCGGCGCGAGGCGCGCGGGTCTGGACGAAGAACACCGCTTTGATGTCCGGTTGCACCGGGTTGACCTTGAGGCTATCGAGCACGGTCGCCGAAGGGTTCCAGAAACTCGAGGCGCTGGGGCCATCATCGAAGGTCAGCAGAAAACGCACCGGGGCCTGGGCATTGAGCCGGGTTTCGGTTTGCGCGGTCATTTCGATCGGCGCGGCAATGCAGCCGGCCAGCCCAAGCGCGATGGCCGCTGCACAGAGAAGATTGAACGCGTATTTCATGTTTTGCCTTGCGCCTGGCCGTTGCGGCCCTGTTGTCGACTGGCAAAACTCCCTCGCCCTGATCCATCCCTGCGCCCGGCTTCGCGAGCCAGATTTGGATAGGGTACACAGGCTTTGGTTCCGGCGCTCGCTCAGTTAGCCAGAGCCTGTTGAAACGAGGTATCGATGACCCCGGCGGTGGCCAGCGGCGCCGGCAGTGCCTTGACCTTGAACAGGAAGTCCGCGGTGCCTTGCAGGTCGACCGCCGCCTGCTGATCCACCGGCCCGACAGTCATGTGCGCCTGACGCAACCAGTGCCGTGAAACCTGCTGATCGAGATTGGCTTTCTTCGCCCACAGGTCCGCGTATTCGTCAGTGTGGCTGTCGACCCAGGCCCGCGCCTGTTTCAAACGCCCGAGAAAATCGGCAATCGCGGCACGCTTGCTGTCGATCGACGGCGCCGACGCGGCAATCGCGCTGAGTCCCGGCATCAGGTTTTTCGCGGTGAGAATCGGCCGCGCACCGGAGAACACGATTTGCTGGGAGATGTACGGTTCCCACACCGGGAACGCGTCGATGCTGCCCTGTGGCAATGCCGCTGCCGCATCAATCGGCATCAACTTGACGAAGTCGACGTAATTTTCCGGCAGACCGCCCTGCTCCAGGGCGCGCAAGGTCAGCTGCTGGCTCCAGGCGCCGGGCCAGTAGGCGACTTTCTTGCCCTTCAGATCAGCGATGGTTTTCACCGGCGAATCTTTCGGCACCAGCAAGGCGATAGTGTCCGGGTTCTGCCGCGACACACCGATCAGTTTCACCGGCGCCTGTTTGGCGGCGAGAAACAGAAAACCCGAATCGCCAAGAAATCCCAGATCCAGCGAGCCGGTCTGCAACGCCTCGGCCAGTGGCGCGGCGGCCTGGAAGTGCTTCCAGTCGACGCTGTAAGGCGCGTCTTTCAACACGCCGGAGGCTTCGACCGAAGCGCGGATGTTGTAGTAATTCTGGTCTCCGACGTGCAGGACCAACGGCTCGGCGGCGTGGGCAAGCGGTGCGGTGAATAATGCGGTCATCAGTGTGCTGCGGAGCAAACGAGAGAGCTTCATGGGGAGGTCCTGCGACGAGATTTTGCATAGACCATAACGCTGTTGATAAACCGATTTTAAATTCGATTAAGGCATAAGCTCAGCGCTCGGAATGCTCACTGTCCGCTGCGCAACAGTGCCTTGCCACAATGTTTCCCATGCAACAGTTGAAAGGCGCTAAAACCGGGGAAAACCCCGTAAACATGGGTCGAAACGCACATGGCACAGAGCCTGCAATATTCCATTCATGCAGGACGCAGCCGATAAAAATATATTTTTGGACATAACAACCAGTGCCTTTGCCGGAGCGCCCCATGACATCGTTCTTACCGTTTACCCGCCTCAAAACGCTGCTGGTCGCCAGCGCCATGGCATTGAGCCTGCAACCGCTGGCCGAAGCCGCCGAAGCGCCGCCTGCGGAAGTCCATCTGGATTACGCTTACTACTCACCCGTGAGTCTGGTGCTCAAACATTTCGGTTTTCTCGAAAAGGCCCTGCCACAGTCCAAAATCAGTTGGGTGCTGAGCCAGGGCAGTAACCGTTCGCTGGAATACCTGAACAGCGGTGGCGTCGATTTCGCCTCCAGCGCCAGCCTCGCTGCAGTGCTGAGCCGGGCCAACGGCAGCCCGATCAAGTCGGTATACGTTTACAGCCGTGCCGAATGGACCGCGCTGGTAGTGCGCAAGGATTCGCCGTACCAGAGCCTCGCCGACCTCAAGGGCAAGAAAATCGCCGCCACCAAAGGCACCGACCCGTACCTGTTCACCCTGCGCAGCCTGCAACAGGCCGGGCTGAAGAAAGACGACGTGGAACTGGTGCACCTGCAACATCCGGACGGCCGCACCGCGCTGGAAAAAGGCGATGTCGACGCCTGGGCCGGACTCGATCCGCACATGGCCGCCAGCCAGGTGCAGGCCGGTTCACGTCTGCTGTATCGCAACCCGGCATTCAACAGCTACGGCGTGGTCAGCGTCACCGAGCAGTACGCCAGGGAACATCCGCAAACCATCGATACCGTGATCAAAGCCTACGAGCAGGCGCGCGAATGGGCGCTGAAAAATCCCGACGAGTTCGCTGCCCTGCTTGCCAAGGAATCCGGTCTGCCGCTGGACGTGGCCAAACTGCAGTTGTCGCGCACCGACCTGAGCAGTCCACAACTGACCGCCAACGATGTGCAAGCGTCGAAAGCCGCAGCACCGATTCTGGTCTCCGAGGAACTGGTGCGGCGTGGAGTGAATGTCGATCAAGTCATCGATCAGTTGCTCGACAGTGGTGTGCAGCAAGCCGTCGCCCGCCAGTAACCGACCAGACTCACAGCCCATCCGCGCCCGACGCGGATTCGCTGTGAGCGGAGCCCACGTATGAGCACTCGCAGTAACGAACTGCCCGCGCCGCCTCGCAGCTTGTCGCGGCCGCGTCCTTCATCTCTCAACACGACATGGCGCCGGCGCCTGAAAGGTCTGGCTCTGCCGCTGCTGATCGTGGTCGCCCTGGAGTTCATCGTGCGCCTCGGCTGGCTGCCGTCCTATCAAATGCCTGCTCCGAGCGAGATCGCCCTGACCCTCACCGACCTCGCCGAAGGCGCCCTGTGGAAACACATCAGCGCCAGCCTGTTGCGGGTGTTGCTCGGTTTTGCAATTGGCGCCAGCCTGGCGCTGGTGTTCGCCGCGTGGGTCGGGCTCAGTCGTGAGGCCGAAGCGTATCTGGAACCGACATTCGCCGCGCTGCGTTCGATTCCGAGTCTGGCCTGGGTGCCGCTGTTGCTGCTGTGGCTCGGCATCGATGAAACCTCGAAGATCGTGCTGATCGCCATCGGCGCGTTTTTTCCGGTGTACGTCAACGTGGTCGCGGCGATTCGCAACATCGATCGCAAACTGGTCGAGGTCGGGCGCATCTATGGCTTCAGCCGCTGGCAACTGGTGCGGCGGATTCTGCTGCCCGCCGCTCTGCCCGGCCTGTTCACCGGACTGCGCAGCGGCATGAGTCTGGCGTGGATGTTTCTGGTGGCCGCCGAGCTGATCGCTGCGACCAAGGGCCTCGGTTATCTGCTCAGCGACGGCCGCGAAACCTCGCGCCCGGACATCGTGCTGGCGGCGATTATCGTGCTCGCCTTGCTCGGCAAACTCAGCGACGGTTTGCTCGCGGTGCTGGAACGCCGCTGGCTGATCTGGCGCGACACCTTCACCGGTCAGGAGGCGCAGGATTGATTGGCCAGAGCCAACTATGCTGAAAGCGTCCATCCAGAGATTCGGCGCATGTGCGGAAGACTCTCGCAGTACCGCGGCATTCACGACTTTGTCGCGGTGCTGAGCATTCCCGATGCGCTGATCAATCACGTCGGCGACGCTGCGCTGGAGCGATACAACGCGGCGCCGACCACGTCACTCGCGGTGCTCCATCAACATGATCAACGCCTGTATGCCGACAACCTGCGCTGGGGCTGGCGCCCGCACTGGGCCAAGGACCGCGCGGCGCCAATCAACGCGCGCGTGGAGAAAGTCGCCCATGGGCCGTTCTTCCGGGCGATCTGGCGTCATCGGTTGATCGTGCCGGTCGACAACTGGTTCGAATGGGTCGACGGCCCGGACAAAACCCGACAGCCGTGGCTGATCCGTCGTGCCGATCAAGGGCCGGTTTTCTGTGCGGCCATCGGACAATTTCCGACACCCGGCAGCGATGGCCGGGACGACGATGGTTTTGTGATCATCACCGCCGACAGCGTCGGCGGCCTGCTCGATATTCATGATCGAAGACCCGTGGTCTTTCGCGCTGACATGGCTGCCGAGTGGCTCGACAGCGCCACGCCTGTTGAACGCGCCGAACAGATGCTCCTGTTTGAAGGCGAACCCAGTGATGCCTTCGCCTGGCACAAAGTCGGCAAGGCAGTCGGCAATTCACGCAATCAGGGTGCAGGGCTGATTGAAGAAGTGGCTTAAAGATCCACGTTCTCACGCGTCTACCTTGTAGTTGACGCAAGATCTTTACAGCTGGTGTTTCATTGTTGAGACAGCCCGAGAAAAACAGTCGTTTGAGCGAACTAACCGCCTGTCTGACATTTCAACCGTCATACATACATTTACATGCACTACGGATAGCATGCGCGCCGCATTTCCGTTTGGCATACCAGTTGACCAAAGAGTCAGCAAAACCAGGAATCCCCTACAACTTTAACAAGCCTTGCAGAGAACTAAGTTGCGCGACGATTTTGCAATCAAACAGGCCAACGGCCTGGAGTGTATTTATCTGTCCATGACAGAACGCTTTCAACTCGACTGTTTTATCGGCCACTACATCAAGACCCGAAACCTGCGTTCGGTGCCGGACATCGAACGCGTCTTGCGCACGACCCTCCAGAGCTATCCCGGGCACCCACCGGTGATGGTCAACGAGCTCAATGCGTGGCTCGACAAGACCCTGGGCTATCGGGCTTCACACCCGGACTTCCCGCACCTGGAAGACCTCTGAAAAAAAGCAGCCCCGCTATTGCGGGGCTTCTTGCAGATGGCTCTCAGAGTTTCACGTCAGGCCCGGTGAGTTCCTTGCCATCGTCGTGCTTCCACGTCTGTTCCTTGCGTTTCTCACGCTCGATTTCTTCTTCGCTGGGCTCGTCTACTTCTTCGTCTTCATCGGGACGCTTTTGCTCGGTCGTCATGTGCACCTCGCCTTGTCGAAAATAGTCATCCAACCAGCTTAGAACAGTTTTTTCCCGGCAACTTACAACCACCAGCGCAGCAAAAAGAAAAACCCCATGCTCAAAAGCATGCTGAGCAAGGTATTGCGGGTGTACAGCACCAGCCCGATCGCTACGAGCGAACTCAGCAAATACGGATTATCCCACTGCAGATTCAGCTGTTTGTCCGGCATGAACACGATCGGCCCGCAGATCGCGGTCAACATGCCCGGTACGGCAAACCCGAGAAACTGCCGTGCGTTGCTGCTCAAACGCAGCGGCAGGCGCGGTTCGAGAAACACGTAACGGTTGAGGAACACCAGAATCCCCATGCCGAAAATCACTGCCCAGACCATCATGCGCGCCCCCGATACAACTTGTTGCAGACAAATCCTGCGGTCATCCCGGCCAGGCCCGACAACACCAGTGCCGAGCCCCACTGCCAATAGCTGAACAACACCGAGCAGAACAAAGACACCGCCACACACACCACGGTCGGCACGTTACGCACCACCGGGGTGATCAATGCGATGAAAGTGGCGGCAATCGAGAAATCCAGCCCTAAGTGCTCAAGCCCCGGAATGCTGCTGCCCAAGACGATGCCGGCCAGGGTGAACAGGTTCCAAGCGATATAGAACGTCAGACCGACGCCCAATGCGTACCAGCGATTGAACTGCTGGCGGTCATGCTGGCTGGTCAGGGCGAACAGCTCATCGGTGAGCAAAAAGCCCAGGCCGATGCGCCAGCGCCCGGGCAGCGGCGAAATCACTGAGCGCATGCTCATCCCGTACAACAAATGCTGCGAGGTCAGCAGCAGCGTGGTCAGCAGGATCGAGAAAATCCCGGCACCCCCCTTGAGCATACCGATCGCCACCAGTTGCGCGGCCCCTGCAAACACGATGCTCGACAGGCCCTGCCCCTGTAACGGCGTGAGATTGGCTTCGATCGCCATGGAGCCGGCCAGCAGCCCCCACGGCGCCGTCGCCAGTGATAACGGCATGATCGCCGCAGCGCCGCGAAGAAACGCACGGCGCGGCATAAGTGAGTCAGACATAACGCTCTTCAACCGAGGAAACGGTCGCAGACTCTGCCAGCAAGTGCCCCTTCGTGGCTTGAACAATCTTGCGCACTTGCGCTAAATCGCCGCGTCCCGAGTCCGCTGTCGGCGTACCATGGAGGCCTTCACAACCACGTCAGGGAGACGACATGCTGTACCGAATCGCAGCCGACGGGCTGGTGCTGTTCCATCTGTCATTCATTCTGTTTGTGCTGTTCGGCGGGCTGCTGGTGCTCAAGTGGCCACGCCTGATGTGGCTGCATCTGCCGGCGGCTGCATGGGGCGTGGCGGTCGAGGTGTTGCACCTGACCTGTCCGTTGACCTACTGGGAAAACCTGATGCGCCACGCCGCCGGGCAGACCGAATACGCCGGCGGCTTCATCGAGCACTACATCTGGCCGATCATCTACCCCGCAGGTCTGACGCCACAGATCCAGTTGGCGCTGGGCAGCGTGGTGCTGGTGATCAACCTGCTGGTCTACGGGCGTCTGGCCCGTGCGTGGAAACTGCGCCGCGCCAGCCGTATTCCGTTTTAACGCGCGGCGGGTTTCAAGGTTTGCAGCCAGGCTGGATCCAGGCGCTTCTGGTCGATCTCCAGACCCAGTGCCTGCATCCGCTCCTTGTGCGCTTCGACTTCCCGGTGCAATTGCGCGTGATCGCTGGAGTTACCGTCCAGTTCGTGCATCTGGGTCAGTCCCAGATGATAGAAGCGCAAGACCTTCATCGCGGTCGGATCATTCTGTTCCACCGCTGCGGTCACCTGATGCATCACGTTGGTCACGCTCATCAGACTGCGTTTGAGCCGCCAGCTGTAGACCGCCGGTGCCATCCACGGCTGCTGCCAGAACTGCCCGCGCAGCAGCGCCGCCGTCAGCAGAAACGCGACGAACACCCCGCCGACATTGAACCGCAGGTTATCCCCGCCAGGCTCGCCGAACAGCGCCACCGCCGCCGTCGAAAGCACCATCGCCAGCACCAGGAACAGCACGGCAATGATCAACGTGCTGCGGCGCGTCTGCTGGCGAAACGTTGCTGGGTCCATCGGCTGGATCTCGAACATCAGGCATGACTTCCTTGAGCGATAAAAGGGCAACGGAAAAAACTCGCTGCGCATTATCGCCTCTCTCGGGGATTTAGCTATGCTGGGGGCCCTTTTCATCTTTTCAGCGTCCAACGGGGACATGGCGGTACAGCGCAGATCGTGCCATCTTCATTCATGGATACACACTATTCGGATGCCATCCGCCTGGTTCAGGGATGACATCGTTTTAAGGATCATTGCATGACCCAACGACACGTAATCAATGCCTCGGTCAGCCCGAAAGGCAGCCTGGAAACTCTTTCTCAACGTGAAGTTCAGCAACTGAGCGAAGCCGGATCCGGCAGCACCTACACCCTCTTCCGCCAGTGCGCCCTGGCCATCCTCAATACCGGCGCGCATGTCGACAACGCCAAGACCATCCTCGAAGCCTACAAGGACTTCGAAATCCGCATTCACCAGCAGGATCGCGGCGTGCGCCTCGAACTGCTGAACGCCCCGGCCGACGCGTTCGTCGACGGCGAAATGATCGCCAGCACCCGCGAGATGCTGTTCAGCGCCCTGCGTGACATCGTCTACACCGAAAACGAACTCGACAGCCAACGCATCGACCTCAGCACCTCGCAAGGCATCAGCGACTACGTGTTCCACCTGCTGCGCAACGCGCGCACCCTGCGTCCGGGTGTGGAGCCGAAAATCGTCGTGTGCTGGGGCGGCCACTCGATCAACACCGAAGAATACAAATACACCAAGAAAGTCGGCCACGAACTGGGCTTGCGCAGCCTCGACATCTGCACCGGTTGCGGCCCCGGCGTGATGAAAGGCCCGATGAAGGGCGCGACCATCGCCCACGCCAAGCAGCGCATCCATGGCGGGCGCTACCTCGGCCTGACCGAGCCGGGGATCATCGCCGCCGAGGCGCCGAACCCGATCGTCAATGAGCTGGTGATCCTGCCGGACATCGAAAAACGTCTGGAAGCGTTCGTGCGTGTTGGCCACGGCATCATCATCTTCCCGGGCGGCGCAGGCACCGCCGAAGAGTTCCTGTACCTGCTGGGCATCCTGATGCACCCGGACAACGCCGGCCTGCCGTTCCCGGTGATCCTGACCGGGCCGAAACATGCCGCGCCGTACCTGGAACAACTCGATGCCTTCGTCACCGCCACCCTCGGCGATGCGGCGAAGCAGCACTACGAGATCATCATCGACGACCCGGCCGAAGTCGCCCGGCAGATGACTGCCGGCCTCAAAGCGGTTAAGCAGTTCCGCCGCGAGCGCAACGACGCGTTCCACTTCAACTGGCTGCTGAAGATCGACGAAAGCTTCCAGCGCCCGTTCGATCCGACCCACGAGAACATGGCCAACCTCAAGCTGCACCGCGACCAGCCGCCCCACGAACTGGCCGCCAACCTGCGCCGCGCGTTCTCCGGGATTGTCGCCGGCAACGTCAAGGACAAGGGCATCCGCTTGATCGAAGAGCACGGGCCGTACCAGATCCGTGGTGACGCGGCGATCATGCAACCGCTCGACGCGCTGCTCAAAGCCTTCGTCGCCCAGCACCGGATGAAACTGCCGGGCGGCGCGGCGTATGTGCCGTGCTATAGGGTGGTGGCGTAACACACGTTCAGGCACACCCAAAACCTTGGGAGCTGTCTTGCCAGCGATCAAAGCAAGACTTCCATTGACATGCGGCGCCCTAAACGCCGGATGCCAATGGATTTTCCCGACAGACCTCTAACCTAATGAATAATTTTGTACTCCGTAAAAGGTGCGTCCACTTCATTTCCGCCCAAATTCACCACATAGGCAAACTTAGCGCCCTGCGGGCCTGCATGTTCTAGCAAGTCTTCGCGAGGTACTTTTATCTCGATAGTCTCCGAATAAGGAGTGGTACCGGAAAATCTTTCACCGATCCACGTGCCATCTAAAATAACCTGAACGAAAAATGGAATGTGATCACTCTCCGCCAAAAAACCCGGCGGGATCTGTGCAGTAGCACCCTCAGGGACATCGGTCATTTTTACGATGCCGCCTACAGCTTCTTTGATTACAAGTTGTTCAAGATTCTTAGCCATTTCTTTATTCCTCTAAAAACAGGTTGAGCACGCGAAGGTATCGCTGCGTAGCCATTAGGACCCTGCCGCCGGAGGTCCACAACTGTCAGAAATTACAGGCGGGGCCTTTATTCCGACCAACGGCAACCTCGACTTCACCGCACCAGCCTCAGAGCCAACGCCTTCGCCTGTGACGCCACATCCGTCACCGCCGTACTCTCCCACCACATCCCTCGCAACGGAGGGCCCATGGCGAACAGCCGGTTCGCTACCTGCCCGTGTTCGTTCAGCACCGCACCATCAATCGCAGCCGCGATCCCCAACGCCAACGGCCCCGACCGCACCAGTCCGCGCGCCAACAACTGCTGCGGCAATGGCCGCGCGACCCGACGCCAGTCATATTCAATGCCGCTGGAATTAATCAGCGCTGCGCCATGAATTAAGCAGGTTTCAGCATCACCACGGCGACGAATGCGAATGCTCACGCCGCCCTCCGCGCAAGGCTCTAACCCTTTGAACGACGCTGCCTGAATCCGCAACCGCCCTTCGCCCTGCAACCGCTCGACCAATTGGGCACTCAGCGGCGGCGAACGATGATGATGGCTTTCCCACCACGGCCGCACATGGCGTACGAATTGTCGACGCTGCACGTCAGTCGCCTGACTCCACAGCCGTCCGATATGGGCCCGCACCGTGTCCAGCGGCGCCTGCCAATCGATGCCCTGAGCGATCGCCTCGCGGCAATGCCTGCGCAGCTCGCGCAACAACTGTCGAGGTTTGCGAATGCTCTGATCTTCGGCAAGAAAATCCACCCACGCCGGCGGTTGGCGCCGCACATGGGGTAACAGTCCGTGACGGGAAAACACTTCGATCGGCCCGCGATGCCCGGCCTGCTCCAGCGAAACCACTGCATCGACCATGGTCAGGCCGGAACCGATGATCAGCACGGTTGACTGCGGATCGAGCTGACGCATGGCGGCGACATCCCACGGATCAAGCGCTGCGGCATTCAGGCCGCTGGACTCTTTCTGCGGCGTGCGTGCGGCGGGGAACATGCCCGTGGCGAGCACGGCATAGGCGCCGCGCAGAGTCTGCCCATTGCTCAAGCTCATTTGCACCGAATCCGCATCAGTTTGCAGATCGACGACTTCAGCGCGAACGTGCTCGACGGTCGAACCATGCTGCGCACCAACGACGCGCGCCTCGGCCAGACGCTGCTGCACATAAACGCCAAACAGCCCGCGTGGAGGGAACAGCTCACTGATTGGCACATTCTGCTCGGCAGATTCCGGCCAGCCACCGGCAGCGATGTGCGCGGTCAGCCATTGAGTCAGGTCATCGGGGTTATCGGGGTCGACACTCATGCGCGCCGCATTGCCGTTGAGCGTGTGGCCCAGTTCAACGGCGCTGTAAGCTTCACCGCGACCGAGTTCGGCGCGCGGTTCGATGATCAGGATCCGACGATGGCCGGGCAGTCGCAGCAATTGCACGGCCAGCATCGTGCCGCTGAGGCCACCGCCGATGATCAGGATGTCTGCGTTCTGACTCATTCAAATCACCACATTGCGCACAAAGCGCACCGCCACCGGCCCGTCATTGCGATAGCCATGGGGCTGGTTGCTGGCAAACATGAAAAACTCGCCGCTCGCAATGGTATTGGTCACACCACCCACCGTTAGCGTCAGGCAACCTTCGAACACATAAATCTGCTCGCTCCAGCCATCGGCGTCGGGTTGCGACGGATAGACCTCGCCCGGTTGCAGACACCATTCCCACTGTTCGACTTCACGGGTGGCGGTGGCCTTGGATAGCAGTACCGCTTTGCTCCCGGGAATCACCCCGGCCCACGCCACCTCGTTGATGCGGCTGGTATCGCGTGCGTCTGGGGCCTGGATCAGGTCGCTGAAGGCCACGTCGAGCGCTTCGGCAACGCGATCGAGAGTGGTCAGGCTGACATTCTTTTCCCCGGCCTCGATCGCCACCAGCATGCGCCGACTGACGCCGGACTTTTCCGCCAGCGCGGTCTGGCTCATGTCGGCAGCGTGGCGCAGGCGCCGGACGTTGTGACTGACGTGTTGCAGGACGGACGCCCGTTGGCTGGAATCTTTGTGCACTATATTGCTCACTCGGTGGGGTTGGGCAGTATACTGCGCAACGTTGGGCGCATTGTGCGTCCTGCCTTTTATAGTGCGCAAGGACATGACGTCAGTGAACAGCTCCCCCACGCCTCTTCGCTTCTCCCGTTTCAGCAAGGCCGAGTGCGTGCTGGTGCTGATCACCATGGTCTGGGGCGGTACGTTTCTGCTGGTGCAACACGCCATGACCGTCAGTGGGCCGATGTTCTTTGTCGGCCTGCGCTTTGCCGCTGCGGCCGCCATTGTTGCGCTGTTCTCCTGGCGCCACTTGCGTGAACTGACCCTGTTCGAGCTCAAGGCCGGATCGTTCATCGGCGTGGCGATCATGCTCGGTTACGGCTTGCAGACGGTTGGTCTGCAAACGATCCCGAGCAGTCAGTCGGCATTCATCACCGCGCTGTACGTGCCCTTCGTGCCGTTGCTGCAATGGCTGGTGCTGGGCCGTCGTCCGGGGTTGATGCCAAGCATCGGCATCATGCTGGCGTTTACCGGTTTGATGTTGTTGTCCGGGCCGTCCGGGGCTGCGCTGAACTTCAGCCCCGGCGAAATCGCCACCCTGATCAGCGCCATCGCGATCGCCGCCGAGATCATTTTGATCAGCACCTATGCCGGTCAAGTCGATGTACGCCGGGTGACCGTGGTGCAGCTGGCGGCGACCTCGGTGCTGTCGTTTCTGCTGGTGGTGCCGACCGGTGAAACGCTTCCGGATTTTTCCTGGACCTTGCTGGTGACCGCACTGGGTCTCGGCGCGGCGAGTGCGGCAATTCAGGTGGCGATGAACTGGGCGCAGAAAAGCGTTTCGCCGACCCGGGCGACCTTGATCTACGCCGGTGAACCGGTGTGGGCCGGGATCGTCGGGCGGCTTGCCGGGGAGCGCTTGCCGGCGATTGCCTTGGTGGGTGCAGGGTTGATTGTGGCGGCGGTGATTGTCAGTGAGTTGAAAACCAAGGGTAAGGTTGTCGAAGAAGACGCTGAGCTGGAGCGGGAGACCCAAGGTTAATCCGCAATATCTTTAGTGCCTGACCCATCGCCTTCGCGAGCAAGCCCGCTCCCACCTTGAAATGTATTTCAAATGTGGGAGCGGGCTTGCTCGCGAAAGGGCCATCCGTCACAACATCCCTCCCCCTGAAACAATGCCAAACCAAATTTTTCAGACTACTTTGTAGGATTCTGAGACATCCTGGCGTTTGGTAATCAGGGAGCTGGCACGTATGATGCTTCACAAACTTCCGCAGATTAGAAGCCTATGTCCCTGATAGTTCTACTGCTTCTGCCATTCATTGGCAGCTGTCTGGCAGCGGTGCTGCCACACAACGCGCGTAATACCGAATCCCTGTTGGCAGGTCTGGTCGCTTTGATCGGCACCGTGCAGGTCGCGCTGTTGTACCCGCAAATCGCCCACGGCGGGGTGATCCGCGAAGAATTCATGTGGCTGCCCAGCCTCGGTTTGAATTTCGTCCTGCGCATGGACGGCTTCGCCTGGTTGTTCTCGTTGCTGGTGCTGGGCATCGGCGCTCTGGTCTCTTTATATGCGCGTTATTACATGTCGCCGGACGACCCGGTGCCGCGCTTCTTCGCCTTTTTCCTGGCGTTCATGGGCGCCATGCTCGGGCTGGTGATCTCCGGCAACCTGATCCAGATCGTGTTCTTCTGGGAGCTGACCAGCCTCTTCTCGTTCCTGTTGATCGGCTACTGGCACCACCGCTCGGATGCCCGGCGTGGCGCTTATATGGCGCTGATGGTCACCGGTGCCGGGGGACTATGCCTGCTGGCGGGGGTCATGATCCTCGGCCATGTCGTTGGCAGCTATGACCTGGACAAGGTCCTGGCCGCCGGCGATCAGATTCGCGCACATGCCCTCTACCCTATCCTGCTTCCCCTCATCCTTATCGGCGCCCTCAGCAAAAGCGCGCAGTTCCCCTTCCATTTCTGGCTGCCGCACGCAATGGCGGCGCCCACCCCGGTTTCGGCTTATCTGCACTCGGCGACCATGGTCAAGGCCGGGGTGTTCCTGCTTGCGCGCCTGTGGCCGTCGCTGTCCGGCAGTGAAGAATGGTTCTACATCGTCAGCGGCGCCGGTGCGTGTACGTTGTTGCTCGGCGCCTACTGCGCGATGTTCCAGAACGATCTCAAGGGTCTGCTGGCCTACTCGACCATCAGCCACCTCGGACTGATTACTCTTTTGTTGGGCCTGAACAGTCCGCTGGCAGCCGTTGCCGCGGTGTTCCACATTCTCAACCACGCGACCTTCAAGGCTTCGCTGTTCATGGCCGCCGGGATCATCGACCACGAAAGCGGCACCCGTGACATCCGCAAACTCAGCGGCCTGATCAAACTGATTCCGTTCACCGCCACATTGGCCATGGTCGCCAGTGCGTCGATGGCTGGCGTGCCGTTGCTCAACGGCTTCCTGTCGAAAGAAATGTTCTTCGCCGAAACCGTGTTCATCAACGCCACCGCGTGGGTCGAAGCAGCGTTGCCGATTGTCGCGACCATCGCCGGTACATTCAGCGTCGCCTACTCGCTGCGTTTTACCGTCGACGTGTTCTTCGGCCCGACCGCTACCGATCTGCCACACACCCCGCACGAACCGCCGCGCTGGATGCGTGCGCCGGTCGAGCTGCTGGTGTTCACCTGTCTGGTCGTCGGGATCTTCCCGGCCCAAGTGGTCGGCCCGCTGCTCGCAGCCGCCGCGCTGCCGGTGGTGGGCGGGACCTTGCCGGAATACAGCCTGGCGATCTGGCACGGGCTGAACGCGCCGATGATCATGAGTCTGATCGCCATGTCCGGCGGCATCGTGGTCTATCTGCTGCTGCGCAATCAGCTCAAGCGTGGCCGCTTCAAATACCCGCCACTGGTGGGCCGCTTCAACGGCAAGCGCCTGTTCGAGCGCAGCCTGGTGCTGATGATGCGCATGGCCCGTCGGGTCGAACGCCGACTCGGCACCCGCCGCCTGCAAATGCAACTGTTCCTGATGGTCTTGGCGGCAGTGCTCGCCGGCCTGATCCCGATGTTGCACAGCAGCCTGAGCTGGGGCGACCGGCCGAAGATTCCGGGTTCGATCGTGTTCGTCACCCTGTGGCTGCTGGCAATCGCCTGCGCGCTCGGCGCCGCATGGCAGGCCAAGTATCACCGTCTCGCCGCCCTGACCATGGTCAGCGTCTGCGGGTTGATGACCTGCGTGACCTTCGTCTGGTTCTCGGCGCCGGATCTGGCCCTGACGCAACTGGCGGTGGAAGTGGTGACCACGGTGCTGATCCTGCTCGGTCTGCGCTGGCTGCCGCGACGCATCGAAGAAGTCTCGCCACTGCCGTCGAGCCTGCGCAAGGCCCGCGTGCGCCGCTTGCGCGACTTGCTGCTGTCGATTGCCGTCGGCGCCGGCATGGCGCTGCTGTCCTACGCGATGCTGACGCGGCAAACGCCCAACGACATTTCCTCGTTCTACCTCAGTCGCGCCATGCCCGAGGGTGGTGGCAGCAACGTGGTCAACGTGATGCTGGTGGACTTCCGCGGCTTCGACACCCTCGGTGAAATCACCGTGCTGGTGGCCGTGGCGCTGACCGTGTTCGCCCTGCTGCGACGCTTCCGCCCGCCGAAAGAAAGCCTGCAACTGCCGGCCCAGCAACGCCTGCTCGCGCCGGACGTGGTCACCGATCTGGTCAACCCGCGCAGCGCCAGCGACACCGCGCTCGGCTTCATGATGGTGCCGGCGGTGCTGGTGCGCCTGTTGCTGCCGATTGCGCTGGTGGTGTCGTGCTACCTGTTCATGCGCGGTCACAACCAGCCGGGCGGCGGTTTCGTCGCCGGACTGGTGATGTCGGTGGCGTTCATCCTGCAATACATGGTCGCCGGCACGCAGTGGGTCGAGGCGCAAATGAGCCTGCGACCGCTGCGCTGGATGGGCACCGGGCTGCTGTTCGCCACCGCCACCGGTCTCGGGGCGATGGCGGTTGGTTATCCGTTCCTGACCACCCACACCTGGCATTTCGCCTTGCCGCTGCTGGGCGAGATCCATATCGCCAGCGCGCTGTTCTTCGATATCGGCGTGTACGCCGTGGTCGTGGGCTCGACGCTGCTGATCCTCACCGCCCTCGCCCACCAATCGGTGCGGGGTCACAAGACCGCGTCGCTGCCCAAGTCCGTCGCCAGCAAAGGAGCCGTCTGATGGAAGAAGTCATCGCAATCGCCATCGGCGTGCTCGCCGCCTCCGGGGTCTGGCTGGTGTTGCGACCACGGACGTTTCAGGTGGTCATGGGCCTGTGCCTGCTGTCCTACGCGGTCAACCTGTTCATCTTCAGCATGGGCAGCCTGTTCATCGGTAAAGAGCCGGTGATCAAGGACGGCGTGACCCAGGACCTGCTGCACTACACCGATCCGCTGCCGCAGGCACTGGTGCTGACCGCGATCGTCATCAGCTTCGCCATGACCGCGCTGTTTCTGGTGGTGCTGCTGGCGTCGCGGGGCCTGACCGGCACCGACCACGTCGACGGCCGGGAGCCCAAGGAATGATGGCGATGACTCACCTGATCGCCGCACCGATCCTGCTGCCGCTGCTGACCGCCGCCATCATGTTGATGCTCGGCGAGAAGCATCGGCCGCTGAAGGCGAAAATCAACCTGTTCTCCAGCCTCGTCGGCCTGTTCATTTCGGTGATGCTGCTGCAGTGGACGCAAACCACCGGCGTGCCCGGTTCCATCGGCGTGTATCTGCCGGGCAACTGGCAGGCGCCGTTCGGCATCGTGCTGGTGGTTGATCGCCTCTCGGCCTTGATGCTGGTGTTGACCGGGATCATCGGCGTCAGCGCCCTGCTGTTCGCCATGGCGCGCTGGGACGGCGCGGGATCGAGCTTCCACGCGTTGTTCCAGATTCAGCTGATGGGCCTGTATGGCGCCTTCCTCACCGCCGACCTGTTCAACCTGTTCGTGTTCTTCGAGGTGCTGCTCGCCGCCTCGTATGGCCTGTTGCTGCACGGTTCGGGTCGGGCGCGGGTGTCGTCGGGGCTGCATTACATCTCGATCAACCTGCTGGCCTCGTCGCTGTTCCTGATTGGCGCGGCGCTGATCTATGGCGTCACCGGTACGCTGAACATGGCCGATCTGGCGCTGAAAATTCCGCTGGTTCCGGAAGCCGACCGTGGGTTGCTGCACGCCGGCGCGGGGATTCTTGCGGTGGCATTCCTGGCCAAGGCCGGCATGTGGCCGCTGAACTTCTGGCTGGTGCCGGCCTACTCCTCGGCCAGCGCGCCGGTGGCGGCGATGTTCGCGATCATGACCAAGGTCGGCGTCTACACCCTGCTGCGCCTGTGGACGCTGCTGTTTTCCAGTCAGGCCGGAGCCTCGGCCTTCTTCGGTGGCGACTGGCTCATCTACGGCGGCATGGCGACCATCGCCTGCGCGGCGCTGGCGATTCTGGCTGCACAGCGTCTGGAGCGCATGGCCAGCCTGAGCATTCTGGTGTCGGCGGGGATTCTGTTGTCGGCGGTGGGTTTCGCCCAGCCAAACCTGATCGGCGCGGCGCTGTTCTATCTGGTCAGCTCGACCCTGGCACTGAGTGCGCTGTTCCTGCTGGCGGAGTTGATCGAGCGTTCGCGTTCGGCCAACGAAATCCCGCTGGAGGACGAAAGCGAGTTGCTGCCGCGTCCGCAGGAATCCCTGCAACCGCCCAAAGGCATCAACCTCGATGACGAGCAGAAAGCCGTGGTCGGTCAGGTCATCCCGTGGACCATGGCGTTTCTCGGCCTGAGTTTCATTGCCTGCGCGCTGCTGATCATCGGCATGCCGCCGCTGTCCGGGTTCATCGGCAAGCTCAACCTGATCGGTGCGCTGCTCAATCCGCTGGGGCTGGGCGGCGAGGCACCGATCTCGAACGCAGCCTGGGCGTTGCTGGCGCTGCTGATCCTGTCCGGACTGGCCTCATTGATGGCATTCGCGCGCATGGGCATCCAGCGTTTCTGGACGCCCGAGGAGCGCCCTTCGCCGCTGCTGCGCAAGCTTGAATGCGCACCGATCTTCCTGTTGCTGGGGCTGAGCATCGCGCTGACCTTCAAGGCCGAACCGCTGCTGCGTTACACCCAGGCCACCGCCGACGCGCTGAACAACCCGCAGCAATACGTAATGGCGGTGCTCGGCACCCGCGCCGTTCCCAGCCCTGAAGCCAAAGCGGCGATGCTGGAGGTGCAGCCATGAAGCGCGTGTTTCCGGCTCCATTACTGTCACTGGCGTTGTGGGTTTTGTGGCTGACGCTGAACCTGTCTGTCAGCCCGGGCAACCTGCTGCTCGGCGCAATCCTCGGGTTCGCCGCACCATTGATGATGCGCAAGCTGCGTCCGAAACAGGTGCGCATCCGCCGCCCGCTGACGATTTTGCGCCTGTTCCTGATGGTCGGCCGTGACGTGATCCTCTCCAACCTGATCGTCGCCTGGGGCGTGCTCAACGCCGGTCGCCGCCCGCCGCGCTCAGGCTTCGTCAAAGTCCCGCTGGACCTGCGCGATGCCAACGGTCTGGCGGCGCTGGCGATGATCTGCACCGTGGTGCCCGGCACCGTGTGGTCGGAGCTGGCGCTGGATCGCAGCATTCTGCTGCTGCATGTCTGGGATCTGGATGACGAGGCGCACTTCATCCACCACTTCAAGACTGCCTACGAGCAGCCGTTGATGGAGATTTTCGAATGAGCCCGCTGCTGTCGAACGCGATTCTGCTGACGCTGTTCCTGTTCTCGCTGGCAATGGTCCTGACCTTGATTCGCCTGTTCAAGGGGCCGTCGGCACAGGATCGGGTACTCGCGCTGGATTACCTGTACATCGTCGCCATGCTGATGATGCTGACCCTGGGCATTCGTTATTCCAGTGACACTTATTTCGAGGCGGCGCTGCTGATCGCGCTGTTCGGCTTCGTCGGCTCGTTTGCGCTGGCGAAATTCCTGCTGCGTGGCGAGGTGATCGAATGAATGCTGAATTGTCATTGTGGGTGGAGATTCCGGTGGCGATCCTGCTGGTGCTCAGCGGGGTGTTTGCACTGATTGGCGCGACCGGATTGCTGCGCATGAAGGATTACTTCCAGCGCATGCACCCGCCGGCGCTGGCCTCGACGCTGGGCGCATGGTGTGTGGCACTGGCGTCGATCATCTGTTTTTCGGCACTCAAGTCCGGGCCGGTGATGCATGCCTGGCTGATTCCGATTCTGTTGGCGATCACCGTGCCGGTGACCACCCTGCTGCTGGCGCGGGCGGCGTTGTTCCGCAAGCGCATGGCCGGGGATGATGTGCCGGCTGAGGTGAGCAGTCGCAGGACCGAGAGCGGTAGTTAACTTCAACTTTTACGCTGCCTGGTCTGGCCTCTTCGCGGGCAAGCCCGCTCCCACAGGGGAACGCATTCCAAATGTAGGAGTGAGCCTGCTCGCGATAGCAATCTCCGGATCACCTCAAACCTCAGACCCAAGCCACCGCCAACAACCCCGCCCCCAACACCAGACACAGCGGCGAATACACCCAGGTATCCAGCCGCGCAAACCGCGACCCCTTCACTTCCTTGAAAAACCCCACCAGATTCGAATCGCCGATCGCCCGGGCGAACATCAATAACGCAATCGCACTGATCACCCATTGCAACGCTTTGTGATGCACCGGCGGCATGCCCCAACCGACCCGCATGCACACCAGCGCGGCGATCACCAATAACGCTGCCGCCACCAACAGCGTGATCCAGCCAGACGGTTTGAAGGCCGGTCGCACCGTCGCCACCAGCCCTCGCACCGGCACTTGCGGTACCGCCGCCACCGCCGCCCACTGCCCACCCAGCGCCCAATACACGTGTACCAGGCTGATTGCCGCAAATATCGTCACCAGCCATTGAGCCAACACAAAGGTCATGGTCGAGAATCCTTTCGAGGGATTTGAACAAAACATCCTAGTCGGCATTTTTTGAAGTGCACGACCGATCAGCGGTACGGTAAAGTGCCGCCCCATGAAATTCACCCGTTCCGATCGCTCACTGCTGGCCTGGATGCTTTATTGCTGCGTCCTGTTCAACGTGTTCGCCTGCAGCATCGGTCACGGGCAAATGGTCGGGATGCAGCTCAACGGCATCGGCGGCCAGTTCTGTACGGTCGACCCGGCCACCCAAGCGCCACTGACCAGCAATCCCGGCGAAGAACAATTGCCGACCCTGTCCAAGGCGTTTGGCTGCCCGCTGTGCTCGGTCGGCGGCGGCATGGGCCCGGCGTTCAACTCCAGCCTGACCCTCGCGGTGCTGCCCGAGCAACACAGCCCGCCGCTGGCGCCCATCGTCAGCGCCGACCTCCCTGCCCGCTTCACCTGGCCTTCGGCCAATCCTCGTGCCCCGCCGCTCGCCTGAGTGTCTTTGCCTTTTTGATTTTTCAGCCCACTGCGCCAACGCGCGGCGTTCGCCTGTGCGCTGATTCCTAGACAAGCATTCAGGATTCAACGATGAAACATATTCCTCTGCTGGCGAGCCTGTGCGGCTGCCTGTCCCTTAACGCCTGGGCGCAATCCACCGTGGATTTGGCGCCGATCACCATCGACGGCGAATCCACCAGCGAACCGGGCCTGAACCTCGACCAATCCAGCGGTATGGCTTCGCACCTCGGCTTGAGCGTGCGCGACACGCCGGCCTCGGTGGCCGTCGCCAACCGCAACGACATCGAACGCCACGGCGCGCAGAACTTTCAGGACGCCGCCAACACCCTGCCCGGGGTCAATGCCAGCGCACCACCGGGCTTTGGCGGATTCGTCTCCTATCGCGGTTTCACCAGCAGCCAGATCACCCAGATGTTCAATGGCATCAACGTCTCCGGGGGCCTCGCCCGACCGGTGGATTCATGGATCTATGATCGAGTCGAACTGGTGGGCGGCCCGTCGTCGCTGATCAACGGCGCCGGCTCGGTCGGCGGCTCGTTGAACTACGTGACCAAACTGGCGACCCGCGACGAACAAGCCGCCGAAGGTCGCGTCAGCTACGGCAGCTACGACACCACCGAAACCGCGTTCGGCCTCAACCACGCGCTGACCGACCCGAGCGCCGACGTGCAGCACTACGCGCGGCTCGATGTCAGCCACAACACCAGCAACGGCTACATCGACCGTCAGGAGCGCGATGCCTGGAGCGTGGCGTTCTCGTTGCTCAGCGACCTCACGCCGGATCTGTCGCACACCCTGGCCCTGGAATATCAGGACGAACACGAAGACAGCCCGTACTGGGGCACGCCGGTGCTCAACCCCAAAGCCGGCGAGTTGAAAATCGACAAACACAACCGCTTCAACAACTACAACGTCGAGGACGGGCGCTACGAACAGCGCACGATCTGGGTGCGCTCGATCATCGACTACCGGATCAACGACAGCACCACCCTGCGCAACACGCTGTATCACCTCGACAGCCAACGCGATTACCGCAACCTCGAGACCTACCAGTACAACGCCGACAACACCGCAGTGAACCGCTCCACCGCCTATCAAGTGCGGCATCAGGGTGAGCAGAACGGCAACCAGTTCGAGCTGCGCCACGACAACACCCTGTTCGGCCTCGACACCACTTGGTCCGGTGGTTTCGAGTACAAGGTCAACCAGACCACCAACTCGCCGCTGAATATCAAAGGCGCAAGCACGGTCGATCCGAACAACTACCGTCCGGGGCATTTCTATGATATTCCCGGCACCAACCCGACACTGATCAGCGACAAGACCAACGAGGTCACCACCAAGGCGCTGTTCGTGGAAAACCGCCTGGCACTGACCGACAAACTGACGTTGCTCACCGGCCTGCGTTACGACGACATCGACCTCGACGTGACCAACCATCGCACGGTGACGGCCGCCAATCCCAAGCACCTCAAACGCAGTTGGGAGCCGGTCACCGGACGCGTCGGCCTGACCTACCAGTTCATTCCATCCGCCAACATCTACGTGCAATACAGCACCGCCGCCGAGCAACCGAATGGCACGCAGGACTTCGACGTGTCGACCGGCAAGCAATGGGAAATCGGCAGCAAGTTCGACTACCTGGATGGCCGTGGCTCGGCGACAGTTGCCGCCTACACCATCGAGCGCAAGGACTTCGCTGTGACTGATCCGCTGGACCCGACCAGCAGCATCCCGGTAGGGCAGCAAACCTCAAAGGGCATCGAGATCGCCAGTTCCCTGCGGATTACCGACAAGCTGTTGGCCGAAGGCAACTTCGCCTGGGTCGATGCGCAGTACGATGACTTCACCGAAAAGAACGCCGCCGGTGCGGTGGTTTCACGCAAGGGCAATACACCGACCAACGTCCCGGATCGGGTCGGCAATCTATGGCTGACTTACGATTTTTCGCCGCAATGGCAAGGTGGGGTCGATGCGCGGTATGTGGCGTCGGTGTATGCGGACACGGCGAACACCATGACCGTGCCGTCGTACACGCTGTTCGGCAGCTTCCTCAGCTACAAGGTCGACTCGCACACCACCGTCACCGGCCGAGTGCGCAACCTGACCAACGAGGTGTATGCCGAGTTTGCGCATGTGTCGCCGGCTTACTATCTGGGTACACCGCGCACCTTTGAGTTGGCGGTGCAGACCAAGTTCTAAAAGCCTGAAAGCTTCGCGAGCAAGCCCGCTCCCACAGGAACGCGCGTTCCAATTGTGGGAGTGAGACTGCTCCCACAGGACAGAGCGCTCCAATTGTGGGAGCGGGCTTGCTCGCGAAGAGGCCAGCAGTCTCAACTATCTATTTCAGATCAGCCGCCACCTTATCCGCCACATCCTTCGGCACCCACGCCTGCCACACCTCCGGATGCGCCTTCATGAACGCCTCAGCCGCCTGACGTGGTGCGGTGTGTTTCTCGCTCATCTCGGCCAACGCCTTGTTCAGCGGCTCAATCGGGAAATCCACCTTGCTGAAGAAATCCGCGATCTGCGGATACTGCTTCTGGAACGGCGTAGACACCCCAATCGACAGCTTCGATGCCAGCGAACGGGTCGGTTTCGGATTGGGGTTATCGGCATCAGTCAGGGTCTTCCACGCCTCGGCATCGAACGGTGGCTCTTCCAGCTGCACCAGTTTGAATTTGCCCAGCAATGGCGTCGGCGACCAGTAATAGAACAGCACCGGTTTGCCCCGACGGATCGAAGAGCTGATCTCGGCATCCAGCGCCGCGCCCGATCCACTGCGGAAATTGGTGTAATCGTCCTGCAGGCCGTAAGCGGTCAGCTTCTGTTTGTTCACCACTTCCGAGGTCCAGCCGATCGGGCTGTTGAGGAACCGACCCTTGCTCGGGTTTTCCGGGTCCTTGAACACGTCCTTGTATTTCTTCAGATCACTGACACTGCGCAAGTCCGGCGCCAGCGGTTTGATGCCCTTGGCCGGGTCGCCCTTGATCACGTATTCCGGCACCCACCAGCCTTCAGTGGCGCCCTTGACCGTATCGCCGAGACTGACGACCTTGCCCTCCGCTTCAGCCTTGACCCACACCGGACTGCGCCCGGCCCACTCTTCGCCAATGACCTGAATGTCATTGTTGGCCAGCGCGGTTTCCAGGGTGATGGTGGTGCCGGGCAACGTATCGGTCGGCAGGCCATAGCCCTTCTCGACGATGATCCGCAGGACATCGGTGATCAGGCTGCCGCTTTCCCAGTTCAGGTCGGCAAAATGAATCGGTGCCTGTGCCGCCGCTGCCGGCTGCGCGGCCGTCAGTACACCGAACGAAACCACGCTGGCGGCCAATAGCCGTCGAATTCCTTTCATGCTTTGCACCTCGTGCTGTTCACAGCAATAGCAGGATGGCCTGGCAGAAGACCGCAAGCCTCTGAATACTCAGTCAACTGACTGTAGCCGAGGTTCCTGCTTTTTCCGGGGGCCAATCCCGGCGAGGTTATGTTTCAGACTTTTCCTGCAAGCTTTGCAGCTCGCGTCTGACCATGCTGGCGTATTCCGCAGGCCGCAAGGTGTAGATCTGCGCTGCCACCCAGTTCAGCCACGCGCCCTGCAATTCGGCTTTGGCGTTGAACAGGCGCAATGCCTCCTCACGCGCACGGTCAAGGTTTTGCGAATGGAAGTCGGCGCGACTCACACCACCGATCACTCGCTGGCCTTGAACGTGATCAGTTCGCCCTTGCGCCACTTCGCCGCTTTACCGGTAACGGCTTTCAGGGTCTTGGTCAGGCCTTCCTGCAGTTGCTGGTTCGCGGCGAACACCGTCACCACGCTGTGACCTTCCTTGAACAGGATCGCGTGACCATCCGCTGTATCGACAAAGGCGTAATCGCCGAGGCCGTACACCGTGAGTTTGATTTCGCGAAAGCGGATGTCCATCTTGCCGCCTTCACGGCTAGGCAGCACGGCCGCACTGAAATGATCGCCGACCTTGAGCTTGAGCCCCGGTTTGTCATCGACCACCAACGCACTTTCGGTGTCGATCTCGGCCACGTAAATGCCTTCGGCGTTCTGTTCGGTGATGTAAACAAAACGCGACTGGAACAGCTTGACCAGCTTTGCACGCAAATCACCCAACACGAACAAAGCATGCATATCGAGGTTACTGACTGCCAAAGAAACATCCCCACATCTGAAAAAGTACCCGGCGCCAAAACGCGCACGGCAAAAAAAACGGCCAGGCCGATGCTGTTACCGAATGACTTCAGTACACCTGAAACAAGCGGAGCGCCCATACATCACAAGTTCGCAAGACTACTGGAAAGTCAGGCGAGAAACTTGCCTCGACGTTCGCCAGGCCTTGAAGGAAAAATCTTCATTGAAGCGCAACGAAGACGGACTACAAACTTTAGGGAAAAAACTGACGAAAAAAAGCCCTTTTCCGACATATCGCCGGTAAAAAATTGCTTTAGATAGGCACCTGTCGCCAGCAGACACTGGCGATTCTAGAGCAGCGATGCTGCTTCCGACTACCCGAACCGACCTGTAACCGTCGGCTATCTCATGAAAAGGACTTCATATGTGCACTCTGACTCACTTTGCCCAGCCCTCCAAACCAGTCATGGATACGCCTTTCGTGCTGCACGGCACTGATTTGCCGGAACTTGCGCAATACGCACAAAGCGTTCAGACCCCGCGATTTCAGGTGGTCCCGGCAGGTAACGCGTTCTTTCATATCAAGGAATCTTCCACCGGTCGTGTAAGAGGTTTCCGCGAAGACCACAACGAAGCGTGCGCCCTCGCCCGCTTGCTTGAATCACGGATCGAACTCTTGTCCAACGGCTGCCTCAGATAAAGAGCGAGCGACAGCGCCATTCCGGCACACGCAAAAGGAGTACACGATGGAACTGCCTGCATATGATCTGAAAACCCTGTTCGACCAACTGGGCCTGCCGTCGGAAAACGGGGCAATCGACGATTTCATCGAAGCGCATCCGCTGGACGCCAAAACCAAGTTGATCGATGCCGACTTCTGGACACCGCAACAGGCGCAACTGCTGAAGGAGTGGCTGCGCGCCGACGGCGAAGAAGCGGTGATGGTCGATGAATTGAACGTACGCCTGCACGACGGACGTTAATAAATGTCAGTGCAGGCTGTCGCCAGGCTCGGCCATCAGTTGCGCGAGCCAGGCAGCCTTGCACTCCTCCGCCTCGTCGCGACTGGCGAACGCGGTGCCACGCCGCTCACCATTGAGCAACACCACCCAGCAGACGCTCTGGCCCATCGCGCGCAATCCGGCGGGCACACCACTGCCAATCATCACCGCGACATCGACTCTGCACATACTGACCTCTCGATTTCATTAGCTACCTAACTAACGGCCATACTAATGACTTCATCGCAGAGGAAACAGCAACGCCCGTGCACAGATTCATTGCGCGAGCGGTAACAATCGATCAGCGCGGATTCTCCGGTTTGTAACCCAGGCGCAGTCCGCCCCAATGCCGGCCCTTGACCATGATCGGCACCGACAAGTCGTGCATCAGCTCGCCGGTATCGCGGGTGTAGGTCTGCAACAACACCGCCTGTTGATGGCTGCCGCAGCGAATCCCGGTGCGGTCAGCGAACTTGCGTTTGGTGCGGTTACCCACCGCGTCTACCTGCTGGTCACCGGTCAACGGCTGACTGAACGCCAGGTTGTGCGTCGGCACATAACCCTGCTGCGTGCAGGCGATGGCGAAGACCAACCCCTCATGGCGCGGCAGCAACGGCTCCTGGATCGCCGGCAGCACCTGATCGGTGTAGCGGTCGAAACGGGTCTGAAACTTCGCCGGCTGCGTCCCGGGAATCGGTTGATATTGACGGTCGAACAAATCCTCAAGACTGATCCGCCCCTGCTCGACATCCGCCTCGAACCGCGCCGCAATCTGACTCGCGCCCTCACGCGCCAGGTCATAGACGCGCTGGTGATAGTCATCCAGACCGACTTCGGCCAGACGCTCGCTGATGGTTTCCGCCTGCCCTTCCATCTGCACAGCGGCCTCGGCCAGGCGTCGGGTTTGCTGATCGCTGATCGCCAGATCACTGCGCATCTGCTCGATGGCCTTGAACAGACTGTCGAGCTGCTCGCGATTGGTTTCCGCGCCACGGGCGATTTCACCGACCTGGGTTTCCACCCCGGCCGCCAGCCGTGCGATGTTTTCCAGATGCTGGCCGGTGTTCTCGACCTGCTCGACGCCGGTCTGCAGATCACTGGACAGCTCGCGGATCTGCTCCACCACTTGCGCCGTACGCTGCTGAATGTCGGCAACCATCTCCCCGACCTCGCCGGTCGCCGAGGCAGTCCGCGCTGCCAGACCGCGCACCTCGTCCGCTACCACCGCAAATCCCCGACCATGCTCGCCCGCCCGCGCCGCTTCAATCGCCGCGTTCAGGGCCAGCAGATTGGTCTGGCTGGCGATCGACTGAATCACCAAAGTCACCCGTTGAATGTCGTCGCTGCGCAGACTCAGGGCTTCGATCAGCTCACGGCTAGCGTTGGCGCGTTGACTGAGTTGATGCATGCGCGCAATCGAATCCACCAGTTCGGTGCGCCCCGCCGCGCTGCTGTGATGCGCCTCGCTGGCGGCGTCCAGCGCTTCACGACTGAGCTGCGAAGTGGCGTGTTCAGTGGCGATCATCACTTCGGCGTTGCTGACAATCTGCGCCGCCGCGTCGAGTCGCGATTCGAGTTTGCTCGCCAGTTGCTTGACGGAAAACGCCACACCGGCGGCTGACAGCGCGTTATGACTGGTGGTGTAGGAAAGATCGCGGGTGAGTTCGGAAATCGCGCTACCGGCATCGACAGGCGCAGCATCAGGGGTGGCCCGCGAGCGCAGGCGCGGCAGCCAGACAATCAGCACCGCCAGCGGCAGGCCGATGTACAGCGACCATCCACCCAGCGTCATGCCGGCGAGCAACAGCATCAGGGCGATGCTTTGCAGGGTCGGAGCGATCCAGCGGTTTTTCGGCAACAGCACTGGTGCGGGCAAAGCCCCAACCAGAGATCCATCTCTCGTCATATCAACACCCCACGCATGTTCTCATTGTTGTGACTGCATTAAACGCCACTAGAACGCCATTATCCATGGTCCGTTAGTCGTGGAGTCTGCAGCAGGTCAATGGAACGGCGCGCAACATATCGCAGACGAGCAAAAGCAAAGATCGCAGCCCCGTCAGCTCGTGTAGGAGCTGACGAAGGCTGCGATCTTTTGCAGGCGCCCCCGATTCAGGGGGCAGCCATGGAATCAGGCCTGACGCTGGTGCTTGTCGATCTGCTCGTGACGCTCTTGAGCTTCGATGCAGTACTTGGTGGTCGGGCTGATCAGCAGGCGTTTCAGGCCGATGGCCTCGCCGCTGTCGTCGCACCAGCCAAAACTGTCTTCCTTGATGCGCTCAAGGGCTTGTTCCAGTTGCGGCAGCATGCGCTGGTCGCGATCGATCGCGTTCACCAGCCAGGTGCGCTCTTCTTCAACCGAAGCCGCGTCCGCCGGGTCGGCCGGAGTGTCCAGGCTTTCGATGGCGATACGGTTTTGCTCAATGCGCTCGTGGGTTTCGACTTTCATGTTCTGCAACAGCTCAGTGAAGAAAGCGTGTTGCTCGGCATTCATGTAGTCATCTGCCGGCATGGCCAGCAACTTGTCCTTTGTCATTGATATCTCTATAAAAAAACGTGCATTAAGGCGAAATAGGGAGCGTTCCGGCGAACCGTGTCCGGTCGACGAAAAGGCATCGTTTATTGCAAACGCCACCCGGCACTCAATTTACGAAGGGGCGGCAGTCTAAGGCCCGTTTGAGGCCTCAGCAACTGTAAATACCGGGAATTTGTCCGACAACAGCCGTAAACGGGTCTGACACAGGCTTCATGGCGGTCATCGGAGTGCGTTTATAGCAAGAAATTCAGTCCAACGGCTGTATATAGAAGACAAACGGCTAACCGCTGGCGTCTCATCGCGAATTTTTCTACTCCCGGTGCATCGTTTCAGCCAAGCAGAACCCCAAAAGCCCTCCTAACATCAGCCACAATCCAGCACTTTGTGTGATTTGATCAGCCTAAAGGAAGACTTATGCCCCGCCCCGATCTGCCGGCCAACGACGAGCGCCCCCTCGCCAGCCCCCCGATCAATGCCGAGCGTCTGCTGCAACTGATCACCGACGAATACGACACCCTGCCGCGCCAACTCAAACGCATCGCCAGCTACATGAGCCAGCAAAGCGACCGGATCATGGTCGATCGCATCAGCGACATCGCCCGGGAATGCGAGGTGCATCCGTCCGCCATCGTACGTTTCTCGCAACGCTTCGGCTTCAGCGGCTTCAGCGAAATGCAGGCGCTGTTCCGCGCCGCCTACACCCACAAAGCCTCGCCGGTGCACAACTACCAGCAACGCATCCGCAGCATGATCGCCAACCAGTCGCAACAAGCCAGCGACGGCGACCTCGCCCGCGAATGCATCGACGCCACCCGCTCCGGCATCGAACGCCTGGGCCGCGAACTCGACGACGTCGCGTTCGAAAAAGCCGTCGACCTGATCGTCAACGCCGACAACATCTATGTGGTCGGCGTGCGTCGCTCCTTCGCCGTCGCCGACTACCTCGTTTACAACTTGCAACACACTCACAAGCGCATTCACCTGGTTTCCGGGCTGGGCGGCAGTTATCGCGAACAGATGCGCAGCGTGCGTAGCGGTGATTTGGTCATCGCCATCAGCTTCACCCCCTACGCCAAGGAAACCCAGCACTGCCTGCGTTACGCCCGCCAGCAACAGGCCAGCACCCTGATCCTCACCGACAGCCACCTCTCGCCCTTGGCCAAAAACGCCAACAGCCTGCTGCTGGTGAATGAGGGCAGCGCATTGGCGTTTCGTTCGTTGAGTGCGACCTTGTGTTTGTGTCAGGCGTTGTTCGTGGCGGTGGCGTATCGGCTGGAATTGAATGTGGATGAGATTCACGAACAAGCCGGTTTTGACGACTGACATTTGCCTCAGGCTCGGCTAGGTTATGCCTTCCCACCGGTTCGACTTGAAGGAACGCGTCATGAAACTGATCGGCATGCTGGACTCCCCTTACGTGCGCCGCGTGGCGATCTCCGCCAAACGCCTCGGCATCGACCTCGAACATGAATCGGTCTCGGTGTTCCGCCACTTCGAGCAATTCCAGCAGATCAACCCGGTGGTCAAGGCGCCCACGCTGATCCTCGATGACGGCGTGGTCCTGATGGACTCCACCCTCATCCTCGACTACCTCGAAGCCGCCAGCGGCAAAAGCCTGCTGCCGAGCGACCTCAAACAACGCGCCCACGCCCTGCGCCTGATCGGCCTCAGCCTCGCCGCCTGCGAAAAAGCCGTGCAGCTCTACTACGAACGCAACCTGCGCCCGGCCGACATCCAATACCAACCGTGGGTCGAACGCGTCGAGGGCCAACTCGCCGCCGCGTTCACCGCCCTCGAACAGGAACTGGAAAAAACCGGCCTGCCCACCGACGGCACCCTCACCCAGGCCGGCATCAGCCTCGCCGTGGCGTGGAGTTTCACCGACCTCGTCGTCCCCGACCAGATCGACACCCGCCGCTACCCGCACATCGCCCAATACACCGCGTACGCCGAAACCCTCGAAGCGTTCGTCAGCACCCCGATGACCTGACCATGAGCACCACCGACACCGCCGCCCCGGCGTTAAAGGAAATCTTCAACGCCGAACGCCTGCAACACATCGCCAGCGAAATGAGCGCCGTGTACCCCGCGTTCAAGGCCAAGGCGTTTCTCAAGCACGCCAACCAAGGGCTGGCGGAATTGTCGGTGATGCAACGCATGGCCCGCGTCAGCGAAAGCCTGCACGCCGTGCTGCCGCTGGACTACGAAGATTCCCTCGAAGTCCTGCGCCAACTCGCCCCCCGCCTCAACAGCGGATTCGTCAGCATGTGCCTGCCGCACTACGTCGCCAGCTACGGCGGCCACGCCTTCGATACCTCGATGCAAGCACTGAAATACTTCACCACCTTCGGCTCCTCCGAATTCGCCATCCGCCACTTCCTGCGCAGCGACCTCGAACGCTCACTGGAACTCATGCACGACTGGACCCAAGACCAAAACCACCACGTCCGCCGCCTCGCCAGCGAAGGCACCCGCCCCCGCCTGCCCTGGTCATTCCGCCTGGAAGCCGTGCAAGCCAACCCGCAACTGGCCGCCGGCATCCTCGACCGGTTGAAAGCCGACGAGAGTTTGTACGTACGCAAGTCCGTGGCGAACCATCTGAATGACGTGACCAAAGAGCATCCGGAATGGGTGCTGGACACGATTGAAGGCTGGCCACTGGAGAACAAACACACGGCATGGATTGCCAAGCATGCGCTGCGCAGCTTGATCAAACAGGGCGATCTGCGTGCGCTGACGGTGATTGGTGCGGGGGCCAAGGCTGAAGTTGAGTTGCTGGACGTGCGGGTTGAGCCGGCGGTGGTTCGGTTGGGTGAGGCGATTACGTTGTCGTTTACAGTGAAGTCGACGGTGGCGCATGAACAGCGGTTGGTGATTGATTATGCGATTGACTATGTGAAGGCGAATGGCGGGGTTTCGGGGAAAGTGTTCAAGTTGAAGACGGTGGGGTTGGCGGGGTTTGGGGAGGTGGTTGTGGGGAGGCGGCAGGTTATTAAGGATTTTACGACGCGGAGGCATTTTGTGGGGCGGCATGGGGTTAGGGTTTTGGTTAATGGGGAGGTTTTGGGGAGTGGTGCGTTTGAGATCGTTGCTGATTGATACCGCTAATAGATTCCGTTGATCTGGCAGTACTTGGAGTTACAGGGAATTACGGATAAGGCTGCTTTCGGCCAAAAGCTGTCGGTCAGAAGAGTCTAAAATATTGGGTGCTATTCAATTCGCCGGTCATGCGGCGGGTCAAAATTGACCCAGTTGGATAGCTTTATGACAGCATGAGAGGTTTGATAATGGATGTAACGGGGATTAACTGGGGCTCGGTAGCCGATTGGGCTTCTGCGTTCGGATCTGTGTCGGCAGCGATGGTGGCATTGTACCTGGCACATACGTCACAACGCGTGCAACTATCGGTCATTTGCGGGGTGCGGGTTATAGTCGGTGGCGGCGCGGCACCCGTGCACCTCGCGTCCATAATGGTAACCAACACCGGAGATAGACAGTTCAAAATTTCAAATATCTCTATTCAGCATGGACTTATTAAAAAAAAATATGGCGTCTTAAAAATAGGCGCTCCAACCGAGTACTGCGAAAGCTTGCTGCGCGTACTCAATGATGGTGACCAAGCGCATTTTGGTTTTCCGCTTGAATCTGAAACCAATTGGGTTGCGACAATGGGAAATGATTGTCTAACCGAGCTCGATATCGCCACTATTCGAATAACAATCCATTGCTCCAACGGACAGAGCGTCAAAATCAAACCTGAAAAACCGTTGCTAGACTTCATCCGAACTCGCATGCGCAAGCTTCAAAATAATGAGGCAAATACCTTATAAATCTATCGTCAAGTGCAAAAGACAAACAAACCAAAACGGCAATAAAATGACCAATCAAAAAAAGCAAATTAAAAAATCTAAGTTATTCATGGTAGGTGATGATGCGTCAGCCTAGTTCGGATTGGATCCGTGAAAGTATTTGGCTTCGCTGCTTTCGTGAGGTTATAGGGGAAGTCGCCTATCATCGGGGTTTGGATTCACTGAAAACTCGCACGCGAGAAAAATGGCAACCCGATGATAGAGTAATTTATTATTCAACTTTAGAGCGAGAGCGCAGGCTAGGCGCAGAGTGTTTTTTAATTAAAAACATTTATACTGGATTAGATCATGGTACAGCGGGTGACGCAACTGAGGAATTTTGGGTAGAACTATTGCAAGATCTGCTACCACAATATGAAGTCGTTCTTAAAGGTGTGATCGCTGGGACAGGCCCATTGATATCTCCTCAAATTGATATATTGATAGTGGACAAAAATTTTCCTAAAGCTATTTTTAAAACCAAGGTGTATCCGATCGAGTCTGTTGTGGCTGCTTTTGAATGCAAACTAAGCTTGCGTTTGCAACATATAAAAGATGCTGTTCATACGGCAAAGCTTTTAAATGGTACAAGCTCAAGTGATCCAATTGATAAAATACCAATTTTCTACGGCGTATTGGCCCTTTCTAGTGATATCGAAAATAAATACAAGCCTGCATATGAGTCTGTTCTCGATGCGCTTGCAAAGCATCACTTTGATTTAGGTCCATCACTGTGCATGGTCGATGCAGTACTTTCGCTTAATAGTTTTTGTTTGGCGGGAACTCGCACAATTTTTTGCTACGATGTTGATAATGAGCCAATGAACATGACTTTCGAAAGAGTATATGAATATCATGACGAAGGAGAAGCTAGGCCGGCAGATAGCGCCCTAGGGCTTTTCATTCAGAAATTATTATCGCATTTGGCGAAAAGCGACTCATCCCTTGCTAATACCCGGAAAATGTATGACCTATTCACCAGATATCCACTTGGAAGTAAGACTATAATTACTGAGGACTTATCAAAATATATTTCTGCAGGTCAAATTGAAAAAATTTCTAGATCACTATACCCCGAAGAAACGACTGTTTATTCTTTGAATATCTAGGTTTTTTCGATTACAGTGAAATAGGGGGCAGATCACCATTATTGAAATATTGTTTGCCCGCCTATTCCTCATCTGACTATCTAATATATCTAAAGCGCGATCGATAAGATCAGAGACTTGGCCAAAGAGCTTCAATATAAGCTAATTCAGCATCTATAATTGCCTGGGCATTAGCCATTATCCCATTAGACACAAATAACTTCGAGTTGCGAACATCAAGTACGCACAACCTATCCCTCTCAAGAGAAAGTGCCGACAATGACAATTCCAGAATGGAATGTACGAGATCAACTCTATTCTTAGCCAATGTATCAGCTTTTGTATAAAGCTTTATTACGTGTCGACGCCCATCAAATTCAACGCCCAACTCAGGATTAACAGAGATAGTGAAATTATGATAAGAATAGCTTCCTCTTGGCGGATTAAACCAAGTTATTTCTTTTCTTCCCCACCACTTCCTATATCCTTCAACCATCTCAGAATAATTTTCTACCTTATTGGCTGGTAAGGTTTGCAGAATTTCACCAAGCGAATCTTTAGACCTACCCAAAGAATGAATCTCAACCACCCCCTCGCGAAAACGACGATAGTAATCCGTCGCAGGAGAATAAGCTTCCCGGTTCTTGATTTCGCGAACCTTAGTGACCCGAGGAGTACCGGCCTTTGAAAAAACATCAACCAAATCAGTGAGCGACAATGAGGGCATACAGCATCCTTATAATAACAGCGAGGTTACTGAGAATGGCAATTATAAGAATGCTAGTCGCTCAAGGCACGATGTCAAGCGGAGTGACTACACTAGAAAACCTTGATGCAACAAAAAGCTTGAGGAACTGTTTAAGAATGCAATCCCCGCTACTCATTAGGCACGTTAGAATTGTGAGGAACGAGACTAGTACATCAATAGTGATCTGGCACCATTTTTACACCTCCCTATATCTCGAGAAAAAATTGTTGTAAGCCAAACAAATTCCTCAATATCAGATCCATTTTTTCCGTGACTTTACCCGCCCGACGCGGTTCCACCGCCAGTACGTAGAACCGTCTTGCCCTTTACATCTCCCACGGCGCTGTCTCCAACCCAGACCTTCATGTCGTTAGGTTCGGTAAACCGAGTTCGCACCATGGAGATTTAGGGTCGTTCTTTGCTGAAAGCGGATCGTTTGACTGGCACCCGCTGATCAACTGAACACAAAGCATCGTTGTAAGTAGTTTCATCAGATGACGGTTACCAACTCCCAAACGGAATGCCGTACTTATCGATATACCGCTTAGCCTTTTCGCTCACAGGATAAGCATATTGACCGCCGTTCTTGCCCAACTCAGGCTCCAGCGGCTCCAACTCAGCCTGAGCGCGAGCGACTTTAACTGGGCGCCGACAAAGGTCTCTCACCCACACCTGCACCACTCCACCCGGTGCGAGTCCCAAATAGACCGAGGCCATGAAGCGTGCCGTTTTCTCAGGAGTCTCCGGGCAACGCTGGTGGGTAGACGTCACCATCACCTGTCTGGCCTCCTCAGGAATATCTACCCAAACCCTGTAGGTTTTTTGTTCCGGTATCGATTGCCAGCGGACGAAGATGCGCTTGGGTAACCCTGCACCGATAACCGGTTTGCCTGTACCTCCGACACCAATCCAACCGCGCGCAGACTCCTTGCCATCAGTCGGTTCTGCACCACTGGCGTTCCCTCCCCCGGCACGTAGAACGACTTTACCGTTGATGTCCTCCACGGAGCTGTCTTCAACCCAGACGTTCATGAAGTTGGGTTTGATAAATGCCAGCTCCCACCAAGGATACTTGGGATCGTTTTCACCAGAGTTGGTGCTTGTGACATGACAACCAGTGACGATCAAGCCGCCCAACAAGGTTACGAGCATTCTCATTGCCAAAGCACCCAACTATTCAATTGCCACGACTACCAACTCCCGTATGGAATGCCATATTTATCGATATACCGCTTGGCCTTTTCACTCACCGGATAGGCGTAACGCCCTTCGTTCTTGCCTTGGCTCGGCCCCAGTGGCTCAATTTCGGCCTGTGCTCGCGCTACTTTGACCGGGTGATGACATGAGTCTCTTACCCAAACCTGCACGACGCCACCGGGAGCTAGACCTAGATAGACCGACGCCATAAATCTTGCCTCCTGATCGGGAGTCTGCGGGCAGCGCTGATTGACGGACGTCACCATCAACTTTCGTGCCTCCTCTGGAATATCTACCCATGCTTGCCAGGTTTTCTGTTCGACGATTGATTGCCAACGGACCCAGATGCGAACGGGCAGGTCTGCTCCCACCACCCTCCTCCCGCTACCGCCAACCCCACCTGTCCATCCCCGGGCTGACTCTGTACCATCTTCAGGTTCTCCCCCAGCAGCGGTGCCGCCGCCGGTTTTGTAGAAAATCCTGCCGTTAATGTCTTGAACAGAACTGTTTTCAACCCAGACCTTCATGTAGTCCGGCTCAATAAACGCCAGCTCCCACCATTCGGACTTCGGATCATTTTTGGCTGAGAGTGGATCAGCAGACTGGCAGCCGGTAATTACCAGCGCGCATAGCAAGGCTAAAAGTATTTTCATTACCAGAGTGCCCAGTCAGGTACGTGTGGATGTTGCACGCGAATCGAATCGGTCGTAGGGGCATTGATGTAAACGGCACGGATACCACTGCCATCTCTTCGCCCGAGAGGATGATTCCAATTTGCAGACATATGAATGTACTTGAGCTTCAGTTGTTTTTCCTCTTGCGGGGTGATGTTGTAATCACCTGCCAGAAATCGATCACACAGCGCACGAAGCTCAGTGGGAACTGCCAATTCTGGGGTATCAGGAATGTCGTTGAACTTAACACCCTTCTCTTTTGCAAGCTGGAGCATCACTCGCAGATATACCCTGGACAGCATGCCGCTCACTGGACGCTTGAGTTGCAAGGCCGCATAAACGCGCTTCTTGCGAGGACTAAGTCGATCCTGCCTATCGATTGGCAGAAGAAGGGGATCAGGGGTAACGACTTCCAACATTTCCGTAGGCCAACCTTTAGCTAGCCACTGATCTTTTATAGCCATCGCATCAAGGTAGATCGAAGTGGTAGAGACGTCGGTAAATTGCGAGACCTCAAGCGTTTGCATGGGACTGACAAGTACGCACTCCTCAACCTCATCGCGGTAGCCGCCGCCGATATCAGAATGGGCGCCTGGCAGCGTGATCTCCAAATGATCAGCTTTGACCCGACTCAAGGCGAAGTTCGCTCGGCACTCGTCGCGCGCAGAGAGTTGAATGACATCTGTGAAAAAACGTCGATCGAGGTACAGCTTAATACCCGTGGCGATGGGACTTTTCACATTGCCCAGATTTGACCAACCTGCAACTGACGGCACAGTGTCGAAAAGACCGATGAAGCCCATCCTGATACTACCGTTGTATTGCTCGACAAAGGTTCGGCTGAAAGCACGGGCATTACTGCGTAGAACGTCCCCTAGAGGACCTTGTTTTCCGCGTACGATTTCGTTGGCAAAGTGTCGAGCGGCAGCGGCGCCACGGCTAAAACCAAAGGTGTCAAACGTCAGAGAGGTAATTTCGCTATTGGGATGGCTATCCAAGACGTCCTTGATACGCAGCTTGATATCGGTAAACGAAAGCTGAACCCGACCAGCAACGCCAGTTTCTCCTCGACCAGTCCCCGCACCAAACGTGCTGTCCTCTTCTCCTGATCGAGTTCCGATCCCTTCGACATAGACCATACGAAACGCTTGCTTTTGAGAACTGTCTCCTTCGGCCTGTTGAGGTGCGAAGTACAGGTCACTCAATTTTTTAACATTACTGACGTCGTTACCGTAGCTGCTATCCGGATCACTCATGTACGGCTTGCAACTGGCATCGATATCCTGCGGCGCAATGGGATGATGAGCACCGCAGAGCAACCCCGCAGCGGAGTTGTTTGCGTTGTTACCAGTACCATCAAAGAAAACCCCAATCCTCAACGCAATGCCGATTTTCTCAGGCTCGCGCGCAGGTTCTTTCCCGTGTTTCTCGTACTCAGCCCAACGCTGGGCATGAATGTCGACGGGTTTGGCTTCTTCGTAGCGGTAGTTTTTCGGGGGGTTGGGAACGTAGCCACTCAATCCTTGATTCCTTGTTCTGATCCTTGAAGAACGGGCCGAAGGGTGACAGCCGAGGCTTGGGGGCGCAAGGCGTGGCTCTGTGCCAGCTCGGTTGAAATTGCTGGGTGCGACGAGGGTTTGGCTCGTCGCACGGGCATGGCTAGTGGGCGATTTCGACGTTGTCGAGGGCCTGGTTTACGGCGAGTTCGCCGAGCATGACGACCTGGGCGATGCCCAGTGCGGTTTTGCGGTGGGAAATGTCGAGTGTGGCGGCGAAGTTGTTGAGCATTTCGCTGGCGGAGCCGAGGGTTTCGCTGGCGTTCGCGAGCAGGGATTCGGTGTCGCACTTCGGGTTGGCGAGGTACATGGGTTCGGGCTTGTGCGGGCTGGCCATGATTTGGGTGGCCGGGGACAGGTAATGGTCGAGGGCGCGTTCGGCGGCTTCGTGGAGTTTTTTCGAATCGAGGGATTCGTAGGGGGATGCGAGGTCGGTTTCTGGCGGGTTGGGTGTTGGTTTGATCATGGTGAAACTCCTGATTGTTCATTAGGAGCTACCAGCATCACTTGCAGATGATGGGTGGCAGCTGTGCGCGGGTCTGCAAGACCGGGAAACCAGGAACCCGGCAGACCCGAAGGTCTCCCGCACAAAGCTGCCATTTTGTGGACACCAACGAGCGTCCATTTGGCGTAGCTATGCGACTGGTTTTCCGGCGGGCTTGCAGACCCGATCACTGATGAGCAGTGACAGGAATCAAGGTACGGAGGGTGCGCCAGACGCACAAGCCGGCGGATTCTGGCGTACTCGTAGGCGATGGCGCAAGGCGTTGTAGGGCTTCGGTGGTAACGGCACGCTTCATGTAAACACCATGATTCTTTCCTGTTTATCCGTCGGTTCAACGGGCTACCGATCCCACACCAACCCGGCAATGATCGGAATGCACTGTTCCGTTCAAAAAAGTCATTTACGCACCTACCTCGCCATCGCTCGGCTCGCTAGAGTGCAGCGCTCTTTTCAACTGGCTGACGTACTGATGAATCTGTGGTTTCGACTGCTCTGCATGCTTTTTCGCCGACCGTGGCGCAAGCCGGTCAATGCGCTGGAATCCACCGTTATCCGCATGCGCGTGTGGCCGCTGGATCTCGACTTGAATCGGCATGTCACCAATGGTCGCTACTTCACTATGGCTGACGTCGGGCGCATGGATTTTGTGTTGCGCAGTGGCGCGTTTCGGGTGGCGTTGCGCGCTAAAGCGTTGCCGATTGTTGGCGATACTTGGGGCAAATTTCGGCGTGAACTGAAGCTGTTTGAAGCGTTTGAAATTCACAGCCGGATGCTTGGCTGGGACGACAAATGGAGCTTCATGGAGCATCGCTTCGTGAGCAAGGGACGGGTGATCGGCGTGGTGGTCATGCGTGGGCTGTTTCGTTCGGCGAAAGGCACGATTGCGCCGGGTGAGTTTGTCAGAGAGTTGGGGTTGCCTGAACAGTCGCCCGAGATGCCGGAGTGGTTGACGTCGTGGTCGGCGAGTTGTGATCTGATGAGTCGTCAGCTTAGAGGTGAGGAGGTTTGAGTGATTGGGTGGTTGGTTGATGGCTTTTATGGATAGAGTGCGGTGTCGCTTGTGCGGGCGCCATCGCGAGCAGGCTCACTCCTACAGGGGACGCGTTTCGAATGACGTGCCTTGTTCAAATGTCGTCCCGCTGGATGCGGAATATCAGACTTGGTGCTTTGCCCGGTACGTCGTCTAACTCATCGATACGGCGCATGCCGATTTTCTCAAGAACGCGGATCGAGGCCACATGATCCGGCCTGACCAAGCCGAACACTTCAGGCAACCCGAGATGGTCGAAGGCGTGGGTTAGCGCGGTTTGTGCGGCCTCTGTTGCATAGCCGTGGCCCCATGCTTCCACGGCGAAACGATAGCCGAGATTGGTGACCGTTTTCCTCAGGTAGTCATGAGCGGCGATGCCGGCGAATCCGAGGATCTGCTCAGGGGCTTGTGCGCTGCTGATTGCCCACCATCCGTAGCCGTGGGCTTCCCAGTGTTGCAGCCAGCGATTCAGCAGTGCTTCGGCTTGTGTGATGTCGGTCATGGGGCCGGCGGGGTTGAACAGGTTGGTTTGTGGGTCGCCGAAAATGGCGAAAACGGTAGGCAGGTCTGCTGGCTTCGGGCGTCGGTAGATCAAGCGTGAGATTGCTTCTGACATCATCAAACCCTTTGAAAAGTCTCAACAAGTGGCAAGAGCCCCTCATCGCACATCACCGCTCTGAATCGATGTTGAACCAGGGCCGAAGGTGCCCAACCAGTTTGTCTTCGGCAAAGAAACGCTCAGCGACCGCGTTATCCGAAAAGTCATCGCACCAGGAAAACCCGATGTTGTTGTTTATCAATGTCAGGGGATCAGCTTCCCGAGGAAAAACGTGTTCGATGCCAAACCGCAACTGGCATGAGGTTGTTCGAGGCTTGGCCTTATTGTTCTGGGTTAACGGTGGGTGCGCGCGACCAGGTGTACCAGGCAAACGGTGTTCCCTCAGCCGACGCTTTAAATCGGTCGCCTTACCGACATACAAACACGGGTACGGTGCGTCTGCCGGCCACCAGTCGTGGTAACGCACATCGACATCAGAGCCTCCCGGCCCCTTCAGAATAATATGCCGATTAGCGCTCATGAGAAGCTTACGGCAGCCCATCCACCAGAATGCATAAACTCCTGCACTCGACGGTACGTTGACAGGGTGATGCCTGGAAACCAGATGCTCGATCCGGTGCACCGCTTTTGCATTGAGCATCTGCTTGGTCAGCGACTGCCAAGCCGCTGCCACCTTTACTGCTCGCGAGTCTTCTTTCAGTGTGTCCATTCTTGTTCGCTTTGTTGTTGATTCATTTACTAGGCCCGGATTAGCACAGCCCTCAACAATTGATGCGTCGCCTGGAGTGTTAGCTCCCACAGGTTCTGCGCAAGGCTCGGGAGCACGTCTGGCCGGGCGGACGCCATCGCGGGCAAGCCCGGCTCCCACAGGGGTTGGGGGATGGCTATTGTCGGTGGCGGGTCATGTTGATCAGGGCTGCGCGTCTGCCACCCGGCGCCGCGCGCTCTTCGATGGAGAACGGGGTAAAGCCGAGTTTCGGGTAGAGCAGCAACCCTGCGGTGTTTTCGTTGAAACAGGAGAGCTGCACTTCCCTGGCCTGATACTTTTCAAAGCCGACCGCGGTCATGGTTTCGACAATGTAGCGAGCGACACCCTGGCCCCGGGCGTATGGCGCGACGATGACGTTGCCGATACAGCAGACGCCGTCGTGCTCGGCACGGTAGAAGTTGGCGAAACCGACGAATTCGCCGTTGGCCAGAAAAGCCGTGGAGTCGAAGCGCTGGCTGATCGCGGTGTGCATTTGTTCTTCCGTCAGCGGGAAGCTCGCTTTCGGGAACATGAAGAACAGCTCTTGTTCGCCTTGCGGAAAGCTGCAGATGGTTTTGACGTCGTCGGCCGTCACTGGCCGGTGGGAGAAATTCATCGCTGCCCTGCCCTCACTTTTTAACCGTCAGATGATGCGCAACCAAGGCGTTGGCATGGCCGTGGCCCATGCCGTGTTCATCCTTGAGCCACGCCACCAGTTCCATGTGTTTCTTGTCGGGGATGCCGGCGAGCAGGTTCAGCCAGTGATCGATGGGCTGGCCGTACTTTTTTTCGATGGAGGGGAAGTACGACGCCGGGCCTTTTACCTTGTTGTCTTCGCTCATGCTGCAAGCTCCCTTGGGTCACGACGGAGGGTCGGCGACGCTCCTTGTCGGCATGCCATAGAGTGGACGCGAAGTACGATTGCGGCAACTGCCCCGCTCTTCGAGACGCCACAAAAACCTGTGGGAGCGAGCTTGCTCGCGAAGGGGCCGTGTCAGACGCCATCATCAGTGGCTGACATACCGCTTTCGCGAGCAAGCTCGCTCCCACAGGGATCGAGGGTTGAAGGAGGTCAGGGTTATTCGGTGCGGCCCGGCAACATCCGCACCAGCGTGTTATCCCGCACCCAGTAGTGGTGAAACAGCCCCGCCGCCGCGTGCAAGCCGATCAGCCAGTAGCCGGCGCTGCCCAGCGTTTCATGCCAGTACTTGAGCTGTTTGGCGAAGTCCGGGTCGATGGCGACTGGTGCCGGGACGTGGAAGCCGAAGTACGGGAAGGGTTTGTCGGCCGCGGCGAGCATCAGCCAGGCGAGGATCGGCGTGGCGATCATCAGCACGTACAGCGCCAGGTGCATCAGGTGCGAGATGCCGGTCTGCCAGGCTGGCGGCTTCGGAGTGATCGGCGGGCGTGGGCTCAAGCGGCCGAGCAGACGCACCCAGACGAGGATGAAGATGCTCGCGCCGAACAGGCCGTGGAAGCCCATCAGCAGGCCGCGTGCTTCGCTGCCCTTGGGCATGTAGCCCTTGATTTCGACACAGGCATAGACGCCGACGAACAGCGCCAGCATCAGCCAGTGCAGGGTGATTGAGAGTTTTCCATAACGGGTGACGGCGGTGTCGCGAGTCATAACGTGCCTCGTGATTGTCGTGAGCGACGGTCTCGTCGCAATGGCAGGGCGAACCGATTGCACCACCCTGCCCTTGCAGCCTCAAGACCCCTTGCAGATTGCCCGCTCATTATCCTCACTTCACCTGCAAATTTTGTGAAAAAAACCTCTGTTATCTCACTCAACGCCTCGCCTCAGTTGTGCAGCAACGCAGCAGCGGATGACACCACCAGCAACACCGCCAGAATCCGGTTCAGCCACTGCAACTGCGCCGGATTGCTCAACCAGCGCGCAGCACCGCGACCGAGCAACGCCCACAGCGCCAGACACGGCAACGACACCAGAAAGAACGCCAGGCACAACGCGTTCAAGCCCTGCCCTTGCGCGGTAAATACGCTGATCACGGCAATCGCCATCATCCACGACTTGGGGTTGACCCATTGCAACAGCGCGGCGCCGAGCAGGCCCAGTTCGGCTTTTTCCTCGCCGGCAGCGGGATCGATGGCGGTGGCCGGCGCGGTGAAAATCTGCCACGCCAGCCACAGCATCCAGCCCATCCCCAGCGCACTGATCACCGGGCGCACGCCGGGCAGCATCAAGGTGCTGGCACCCGCACCGGCCACCCACACCAGTGACGCAGCGCCCGCCCCCGCGCCGAGAATGATCGGCAGGCACGGCCGCCAGCCGCGTCGGGCGCTGGTGCTGAGGACGATCAGGTTGGTCGGCCCCGGGGTGACCGAGGCAACGAAGGCAAAGAGGATGAACGCAAGCATGGCACGGCCCTGTAGAAAGTCAGGGCCTACTGTGATGGCTGAGCAGCGTGGTGGTCTTGAACGTTTGTTCAGCGTCGAAACGTGCCGATGGCGCGTTGCTGATAGGCGCCCGGCGTGATGCCGTAGGCACGCACGAACCAGCGGCCCAGATGACTCTGGTCGGCGAAGCCGAGGCGGCTGGCGACTTCCACTGGCTGCATGCCGGCGGCGAGCATCTGCCGGCCACGGCTGAGGCGCAGCTGGATCAGCCACGCGTGCGGCGCCAGACCGTAGGCCGCCTTGAACGCGCGGGTCAGGCGGAAACGGTCGGTGCCGCAGACGTCGGCCAGGGTTTGCAGGCTGATGTCCTGCTCGTGGTAGGCCACCAGATAATCGCGCGCCTGCCGGGCGATCAATGGCGCGCGGGATACGGCGGTGGGTTGCGGTCGCCGGTACAGATGAATCGCCAGTCGCTCCAGCAACGCATCCAGCGCCACATCGCGCACCATGCGCACGTCCTGCTTATGCAGCGCATTGAAGGCAAACAAGGTGGCGCGGGCCAGTTCGGGATCATCGTTGAGCACACTGCCGATCCCCGGCAAGCCGCTGCCGTAACTGCCCAGATGCAAACCGTCCAGCGCCTGCTCCAGCCACGAAGGTTGCAGGTAGAGCATGCGATAGGTAAAGCCGTCCGGGCTCGGCGCATCGCCATCATGGATGTCGCCGGGTTCGAGCATGAAGACTTTGCCCGGGGTACTGTCGTGCCGCGCCCGACGGCTGTTGAAGCGCTGCACGCCTTGCTCGGTGAAGCCGATCAGGTAGGTTTCGTGCCAGTGCGGATCGTAGGCGTGCGCGTGCCCGGCGAAATGCGCGTGCAGGGTTTCGATGCCGGTTTCCCGGTCGCGGGCAAGGTCGATCCAGTTGCTCATGGCGTGCGTACAGTGGTGGGCTGGGGCCAGTAATCCACAATTGGCGGGTTGAGGCTAGAAGGTTTGTGCATTTCAGATAGAGCGCTGATTGACCCGCGCCATCAACTGCTCGGCACTTTCCTTGCGTTCGGAATAGCGATCCACCAGAAAATCCTGGCGCTCGCGCAGCAGCACGGTGAACTTCACCAGCTCTTCCATCACATCAACCACGCGGTCATAAAACGCTGACGGTTTCATCCGCCCCGCCTCGTCGAATTCCGTGAACGCCTTGGGCACCGAAGACTGATTGGGGATGGTGAACATGCGCATCCAGCGCCCCAGCACGCGCAGTTGATTGACCACGTTGAACGACTGCGAACCGCCGCAGACCTGCATCACCGCAAGAGTTTTGCCCTGGGTCGGACGCACCGCGCCGAGCTCCAGCGGAATCCAGTCGATCTGCGCCTTGAACACCGCCGACATCGCGCCGTGGCGTTCCGGCGAACACCAGACCTGACCTTCCGACCACAGCACCAGCTCGCGCAGTTCCTGGACTTTGGGATGGTCGACCGGGGCGTCGTCAGGCAACGGCAGACCGGACGGATTGAAGATGCACGTCTCGGCACCGAAGTGCTCCAGCAAGCGTGCGGCCTCCTCCACCAGCAGACGGCTGAAGGAGCGTTCGCGGGTCGAACCGTAGAGCAGCAGGATGCGTGGTTTGTGTTCGTGCGAAGGTGATGTGATCCGGCCTTCGAACAGGCTGTGATCAAGATTGGGCAGGTGCTCTGACATATGTCCTCCGGCTCAGAGGGAGCCGATGCGATCCAGTTCGCGCTGAAGCTCAACGCGGCTGAGTGATTTGAAAGGAAGACCGAGGAAGGTTGCGCAGCGGCGCTCGATGATCGCCAGCGTGGCACGGAACGCGGCATCCACTGCGGCCTCGTCACCGCTCACATCAGAGGGATCTTCCAGCCCCCAATGGCATTTGATCGCCGGGCCGAAGTACACCGGGCAGGTTTCGCCCGCTGCCTTGTCGCAGACGGTGATGACGATGTCCGGCGGGTTGCCTTCAAAGGCGTCGTTGCCTTTGCTGTACAAACCGTCGATAGCGATACCGGCCTGTTGCAGCGTCGTCAGGCTGCGCGGCAACACTTGGCCCTTGGGGAAACTGCCGGCGCTCACCGCCTCGAAACCCTCGCGCGCCAGATGATTGAACATGGCTTCGGAAAGGATGCTGCGGCAACTGTTGGCCGTGCACATGAACAGGACACGCATGGATAGCTCCGGGGATATTTGAAATTCAGCAGCACGCGGTTTCGCGGGCAGGACGGCCGTCCATGTTGTGCAGGCGACAGGCATTGTCCTTGAGCCAATCGGCGTTGGCCGTGGCCGTGACCTTGAGGATCTGGTGAACCCAATCCGGCAGATCCGGGTTGAGCCGGTAATAGACCCACTGACCCTGACGGCGATCGAGCAACAACCCATTGCTGCGCAGTTGCGCGAGGTGGCGGCTGATTTTCGGCTGGCTGTCGTCGAGGGCACACATCAGCTCGCAGACACACAGCTCACCCTGCTCGGCAATCAGCAAGGTGGCGCGGACACGCGTTTCATCGGCCAGGCTTTTGAACAGTTCGGTGGGGGTGAGCATGGGGGGCGGGCTCGAACATATGGAAAACCGAATATACGGATATCCATATATTATTCAACCCCAGATGCGATCCCTTGTAGGAGTGAGCCTGCTCGCGATAGCGGTATGTCTGTGAAGCAGAAGTCGCCTGATACACCGCTATCGCGAGCAGGCTCACTCCTACAAGGGATTTGTGTGGGCAGGATCAGCCGCGTAACAGGCCTTGCTCCGCCTCACAGAGGCCGACGACATAGTCCCAGACCACCCGCAGCCGCACCGACTTGTGCAGCTCGCGCCGGGTGCTGATCCAGTAACTGCGCTCGATGCTGTCATCCGGCAACAACGCCACCAGATCCGGATCCGACGCGGCCATGTAGCAAGGCAACACCGCAATGCCCAATCCCGAGCGCGCCGCTTCCTGCTGGGCGATGACGCTGGTGCTATGGAACACCACGCGCGGGCTGCGGCAGAAGCTGTTGAGGAACATCAGTTCCTGACTGAACAGCAGGTCATCGACATAACCGATCCACGCATGCCGCGCAAGGTCTTCGCGGCTGCGCAACGGCGGTGCGTTGTCGAGGTAGCGTTGGCTGGCGTAGAGCGCCAACCGATAGTCGGTGAGTTTGCGCGTGACCAGCATGTCGGCCGCCGGACGTTCCAGATGAATGCTGATTTCCGCCTCGCGGTTGAGGATGCTGACGAAGCGCGGCACGGCGACCAGTTCCACTTCCAGTCCCGGATAACGTTCGAACAGGCCGATCATCCGGCTGGCGAGAAACTTGATGCCCAGCCCTTCGGTGACGCCGACACGGATCTTGCCCAGCGGTGCGGTGGACTGGGTGATTTCTTCCTGGGCCAGCAGCGCGACGTTCTCCATGGCTTCGGCGTGCTTGAGCAGCGCCTCGCCTGCCGGGGTCATTTCATAGCCCTGGGCGTGCTGGACGAACAGCGCGGTGCCGAGGCTTTTTTCGATCGCCTCGATGTGTCGGGCCACGGTGGCGTGAGTAGTGTTCAAGCGCCGGGCAGCGGTGAGCAGGCGGCCGCTGCGTTGCAACTCAAGAAAGAACCGCAGGTCATTCCAGTCGAACATGGGTTGTCCTTGTCAGCTATCGTCAATCCAGGCTGTTTGAAAACGCACAGCAGCTGCGCAAAAACTAACATTCTTTTAACGAAAGCTAACAACTAGAGTGTCCGACAATAAAAACAAAAAGCGAGGTCAGGGAATGCAGACTTCCCTTGAAGAATACGACTACATCGTGGTCGGCGCCGGCCCCGCCGGGTGCCTGCTGGCCAATCGACTGTCGGCAGACAAACAGCAGCGCGTGCTGCTGCTCGAAGCCGGCGGACGCGACAACTACGCATGGATTCACATCCCCGTGGGTTACCTGTTCTGCATCGGCAACCCGCGCACCGACTGGTGCTTCAAGACCGAAGCGCAACCCGGCCTGCAAGGTCGCAGCCTGAGCTACCCACGCGGCAAAGTGCTCGGTGGCTGCTCCTCGATCAACGGCATGATCTACATGCGCGGCCAGGCTGGTGACTACGACGGCTGGGCCGCCGAGGGCAATCCGGGCTGGGCCTGGAACGACGTGCTGCCGCTGTTCAAACAGAGCGAAAACCACTTTGCCGGCGCCGCTGAATTTCACGGTGCCAAGGGTGAATGGCGGGTCGAGCAACAGCGGCTGTCATGGCCGATTCTCGACGCGTTTCGCAGCGCAGCCGAGCAGAGCGGCATCGCCAGCATCGACGACTTCAATCAGGGCGACAACGAGGGTTGCGGCTACTTTCAGGTCAACCAGAAGGCCGGGGTGCGCTGGAACGCGGCCAAGGCCTTTCTCAAACCGATTCGCGAGCGGGTCAATCTGACGGTGCTGACCGGGGTTGAAGTGGATCGGGTGCTGCTGGAAAACGGTCGCGCATCGAAGGTCAGCGCGCGTCACGAAGGTCAGGTGAAAAACTTCAAGGCGCGCAAGGAAATCGTCCTCTGCGCTGGCGCCGTGGGTTCGCCGAGCATTCTGCAGCGCTCCGGGATCGGCCCGCGTCCGCTGCTCGAGCGCCTCGGCATCGGGGTGATTCATGAGCTGCCGGGGGTCGGCGGCAATCTGCAGGATCACCTGCAACTGCGCCTGATCTACAAACTGCAGAACGCTCGGACCCTGAATCAGATCGCCGGCAGCGTCTGGGGCAAGATGGGCATGGGCCTGCGTTATCTGTATGACCGCAGCGGGCCGCTGTCGATGGCGCCGAGTCAGCTCGGGGCGTTTGCCCGATCCGGGCCGGAGCAGACTTCCGCCAACCTTGAATACCACGTGCAGCCGCTGTCGCTGGAGCGCTTTGGCGAGCCGCTGCACAGCTTTCCGGCGTTCACCGCGTCGGTGTGTGATCTGCGTCCGCAGAGCCGTGGCCGTATCGACATCCGTTCGGTGGATCCGCAGGAAGCACCGCTGATTCAACCGAATTACCTCAGCCATCCTGAAGACCTGCGCGTGGCCGCCGACGCGATCCGCCTGACCCGCCGTATCGTCAGCGCCCCGGCCCTGCAAGCGTTCAAACCGGTGGAATATCTGCCCGGCGACAGCCTGCAAAGCGAAGAACAACTGCACGAAGCGGCGGCGCGAATCGGCACGACGATTTTCCATCCGGTCGGCACCTGTCGCATGGGCAATGACGCGGAAGCGGTGGTCGATGCGCAATTGCGCGTGCATGGCGTGCCCGGCCTGCGCATCGCCGACGCCTCGATCATGCCGCGCATCACCTCGGGCAACACCTGTTCGCCTACGCTGATGATTGCCGAGAAGGCGGCGCAGTTGATCCTCAACCCAACCGCTCCGAACTCCACCCTTGTAGGAGCGAGCCTGCTCGCGATGACGGAATAACGTTCAACATTTCCGTTGGCTGATACACCGCCATCGCGAGCAGGCTCACTCCTACAAGAACTGCGTCAATTCAAGACTCACCCGGACACGCAACACCAGTGGAACAACAAAAACAATCACTGTGAGGGATACCGATATGTCAGAACACGCTCAGCCGCTGGACGCCGCGAGCGGCGCCAGCACCAGCAATGCCACGCAGAAAGTCATCTTCGCCTCGTCCCTGGGGACGGTGTTCGAGTGGTATGACTTCTTCCTCTACGGCGCCCTCGCGGCGGTGATCAGCAAGCAGTTTTTCGCCGGGGTCAACGACACCACGGCGTTCATCTTCGCGCTGATGGCCTTTGCCGCCGGGTTTATCGTGCGGCCGTTCGGGGCGCTGGTGTTCGGTCGGTTGGGGGACATGATCGGGCGCAAATACACCTTCCTCGCGACCATCATCCTGATGGGCATCGCCACGTTCTGCGTCGGTCTGCTGCCGACCTACGCCAGCATCGGCATTGCCGCGCCGATCATTCTGGTGGTGCTGCGCATGCTTCAGGGTCTGGCCCTGGGCGGTGAATACGGCGGCGCCGCGACCTATGTGGCGGAACACGCGCCGATCGGCAAACGCGGCTTCCACACCAGCTGGATTCAATCCACTGCAACCCTCGGCCTGCTGCTGTCGCTGCTGGTGGTGCTCGGTTGCCGCTACTTCACTGGCGATCAGTTTGAAGTCTGGGGTTGGCGCATCCCGTTCCTGCTGTCGATCGTGCTGCTGGGCATTTCCACCTGGATCCGCCTGAGCCTGCACGAGTCGCCGGCGTATCTGAAAATGAAAGAGGAAGGCAAAGCCTCGAAAGCGCCGATCCGCGAATCCTTCGGCAAATGGGAGAACCTCAAGGTCGTGCTGATCGCGCTGTTCAGCATCAACGCCGGGCAAGCGGTGACCTTCTACGCTGCGCAATTTTACGTGCTGTTCTTCCTCACCCAGTTCCTGAAAATGGACCCGGCGGTGGCCAACAGCCTGCTGATCATCAGTGTGGTGATCGGTGCGCCGTTCTTCATCATTTTCGGCTGGCTGTCGGACAAGGTTGGACGCAAACCAGTGCTGATGCTCGGCCTGCTATTGGCGACCGCGCTGTACTTCCCGATCTTCAAATCCCTGGCGCATTACGCCAACCCGGCTATCGATCAGGCCAGCCGTCAGGCGCCGATCACCGTGCTGGCCGATCCGGCCACCTGCACCTTCCAGTTCGACCCGGTGGGCAAGGCCAAATTCGACAGCCCGTGCGACAAGGTCAAGACCTTCCTGGTCAAGCAGGGCCTGCCCTACTCCAGCGTCGCCGCTCCGGCCGGCAGTGGCGTGCAGGTGAGCATCGGCGACGTGAAGATCGACGGCTACGACGAATCGGCCCTGCGCGGCGCGGTGACCCTCGCCGGCTACCCGCAACAGGCCGACCTGCAACAGATCAACAAACCGATGATCGTGGCGCTGATCGTCGCGCTGATCATCATCTCGGCCATGTGCTACGGCCCGCTGGCTGCGCTGATGGTCGAACTGTTCCCGACGCGCATCCGCTACACCTCGATGTCCCTGCCGTATCACATCGGCAACGGCTGGTTCGGCGGTTTCCTGCCAACGGTGTCGTTCGCGCTGGTGGTGTACACCGGGGATATTTTCTATGGGCTGTGGTACCCGGTGCTGATTACCGGGGTCAGCCTGGTGGTGGGGATGATCTGTCTGCGAGAGACGAAGAATATCGATCTCGATAAGAACTGAATCTGAAACATGATCCTTTGGTAAAAAAACCTGCGGCGAGGGGATTTATCCCCGATGGGGTGCGTAGCGCCCCCCGTGAAAAAGGGGACTACTGCGTAGTCCATCGGGGATGAATCCCCTCGCCACAATTAAATCTCTTCCTCCAGGAACTAAGCGTCAGCCTTGATCACCTCAAACTTCACCTGATCCGGATAAAACGCCACGTAGTCACGAATCGGCGCGACCGAGACTTTCGGATTTTCGTAAGTCCACACCGCATTCGCCCCCTCATGCCCCGGCACTTGCAGGCTGAAGTAATTCGCATCGCCCTTGTACGGGCAGTAACTGGTGTGGTCGGTGCGGGCGAAGTATTTCTCGTCGATGTCTTCGCGGGGCACGTAGTACACCGGCGGGTAGTTGGCCTCATGGAGCACCAGCACATGCGAGGACGCCGCGACCTGGATGCCGTGGAATTTCACCAGCAGGCAACCGGGGAGTTCTTCGAGGGTGATGACGGGATTGAGGCCGGTGGTGCTCATTGGGGTTACTCCTGAATACGGCGCAGAGAGACCGGTTCAGGTATAGCTCATAGGTTCAGACCAGGGTGATTTTGCAGCCGAACGGCCAAGGTCCCTCACCCCAACCCTCTCCCTTCGGGAGGGGGTTAGGGTGAGGGCTGCTCTTCTGGCATCAAACCACGATATCAGTCGCCACCGCCTGCCCCACCACACCCACGGCAAAGTCAACCTGCCCCTGCCCGGTCAGATCGACCAGCAGCCCGGTCTGACCGTTCTGCGCGTAGTAAGTCAGAATCGCATCGCCCGCGTGGCCGGTGAAACTGCTGACGAAGTTCAGTGACGCCGCCCCCGTGGCAAACGCAGCGATGCCCGAGAGGTCGATCTTGTCCACACCGCTCTTGAAATCCATGATCCAGTCCGGCTGGTTGTCGGTCGAATCGCTGGCTGCGCCGAACACGAAGGTGTCTGCGCCCTCGCCGCCCCACAGCACATCCGCGCCGCCACCGCCGTAAAGGATGTCGTTGCCGGCTCCGCCGAACAGATGGTTGACGGCCGAGTTGCCGATCAGCAGGTCATTGCCCGAACCGCCAACCGCATTCTCCACGGTCACGCCATAGGCAATCGATACGTTGCCGACCAGCCCGCCAACGTCAGAGAACGAACCCTCATTGAGGTTGATCTTCTGGTTCTGGGTGAAGCCGGAGAAGTTCAGCGTATCGTTACCGCCACCGTCCCACACTGAGAACACAACTTTCGACGCCGCCGATGTTGCGCTGTAGAAATCGCGGCCGGCGTTGGAGCCGAAACCGTAGGTGGTGTCATCGGCGCGGGTTGCATAGTTGGCGCCGTAGAGTTTCTGCACCGCCACGATATCGTCGAGCAACGGCGCCGAGGCGTAGGCGCCGCTGCCGTCCTTGCTGAAGTTCTGGTCGGTGTTGGCTTCGCTCCAGTAGCTCATCAGGCTGTAGCCACGGGTGTCTTCGGCGTACTTGGCGTCGTTGTAGGTCGGGCTGCCGTTGCCGGCGTTGTAGGCGCCCGGGTGCGACAGGCCAAGGGTGTGGCCGATTTCGTGGGTCAGGGTCTGACGCCCGTAGTTGTTGGTGTCCGGGGTCTTGTTGACCTGATATTGATTGTTGATCAGGTACCACGACTGACCGTCATAGCTGCCGCCGCTCGGCAGGTAGGCGAACGCTGCGCCGCCGGTGCTGACGTCGTAGTTGCCGAAGGTCATGTGGCCGTCGCCGCCCTTGCCTTCAGTGAACGTGACCTTGGCCACGTCGGCCCAGGATTGCATGGCCAGTATGGCTTGAGCCTTTTGCTGAGCGCTGAACTGGCTGAAGTTGCCGAGGTTCGGGTTGTAGTTTGCCGGTTTCTCGGTAAGGAAGGTGTAGGTCAGGGAGATTTTGCCGTCGCCGTTCTTGTCGTGCCACGACAGGTTTTTGCGCAGGATTTCGTCGGCTGCCTGATCGGCGGTGAACGACGGTTTGCCGTTCACCAGGCCGACGCCACGGTCGTACAGGTGGCTGAAGGCGTTCACTTCGTCATAGGCGCTGCTGGATTTTGCTTTGGCTTGAGCCATGGTGGGACTTCCTTGTTTCAGAGTTGGCAGTACGCGTCGAGCACGGCGATCCACTGGCGAGATCGTCCGGTCACTCGCGTTTCTGAGAAGCCCGTTGAACCTGACACGGGCGTCAACTGCCTTGCCAATCGATTTCTCGATAGCCGCTCGCGACGTCCCGGTAATACCGGTCATCTCCGGCAATGTTTTGATCTGTATATCCATACAGATAAAAGTTGCCCCGAGCGCCAACTGCGGCCATCCTGTGCACCTCCAGTGAACTGATCGACGACGGTGGTTATGCGGCTGTACCTCTGTGAAAAACCTTCCCAGGCCAAAGACATCGCGGCCGTGCTGGGCGCCAGGCGTCGGGGCGACGGCTGCTGGCTGGGAACGGACGTCACAGTGACCTGGTGCATCGGCCATCTGCTGGAAACCGCGCCGCCGGATGCCTACGACGCGCGCTACAAGCGCTGGGTGCTGGCGGATCTGCCGATCATTCCCGACAAATGGAAAATGACCGTCAAGCCGCGCACCGCCAGCCAGTACAAGGCGGTCAAGCGCCTGCTTGGCGAGGCCAGCGAACTGATCATCGCCACCGACGCCGACCGTGAGGGCGAGATGATTGCCCGGGAACTGGTCGAGCACTGCCGCTATCGCGGGCCGATCCGCCGCTTGTGGCTGTCGGCGCTGGATGAAGCATCGATCCGCAAGGCTCTGGCCGCGCTGAAGCCAGGGGCGGAAACCTTCAGCCTGTATCACTCGGCGCTGGGGCGCTCGCGGGCCGACTGGCTGATCGGCATGAACATGAGTCGCCTGTTCACGCTATTGGGCCGGCAGTCCGGCTATCAGGGCGTGCTACCGGTCGGCCGGGTGCAGACGCCGACACTGCGGCTGGTGGTGGACCGCGACCGCAGCATCGCCGATTTCGTGCCGGTGCCGTATTGGGCGATCGATGTGCACCTGCTGCACGATGGCACGCCGTTCACCGCGCAATGGCGTGCGCCCTCCGACGCTTGCGACGATCAGGATCGCTGCCTGAATCAGGCGCTGGCCCAGCAGGCAGCCGCCGCTCTGAACAGCGCCGCCAGTGCGCGGGTGGTCAAACTGCGCACTGAACGCATGCGTGAAGTGGCACCGCTGCCATTCGATCTGGGCACCCTGCAGGAGGTCTGCTCGAAGAAACTCGGTCTCGGCGCCCAGGAAACCCTCGACATCGCCCAGGCGCTCTACGAAACCTACAAAGTCATCACCTACCCGCGTAGCGATTGCGGCTTTCTGCCGCTGAGCCAGCACAGTGAAGCGCCGGGGATACTGGCGGCACTGCGTCAGGCCGACCCGAGCCTTGACGTGTTGAACGGTCACCTCGACCCGCAGCGCCGCTCACGGGCGTGGAACGACGCCAAGGTCAGCGCCCACCACGGCATCATCCCCACGGCGGCAGCAAAAAATCTCGAGCGTCTGAGCGGCAAGCAACGGGCGGTCTATACCCTGATTCGTGCGCGTTATCTGGCGCAATTTCTGCCCAACCATGAATACGATCGCACCCAGGCCGACTTCGATTGCGCCGGGGAAGCGTTGCGTGCCGTCGGCAAGCAGATCATCGAACCGGGCTGGAAGCGCGCCTTGCCCGAAGCCCTCGCCCCGGCCAAGGGCCGTGAAGCGCCAGCCCCGCAAACCCTGCCGGCGCTGAGTCAGGGTATCGATTGCGCCGTGGCCGGCGTGAACCTCAAGGATCTGTGGACCCAGCCGCCGAAGCCCTACACCGAGGGCGACCTGATCAAGGCGATGAAGAACGTCGCCAAACTGGTGGAAGATCCGTTGCTCAAACAGAAACTCAAGGACACCACCGGCATCGGCACCGAAGCGACCCGCGCTTCGATCATTCAGGGTCTGCTGGATCGAGGTTATCTGGTGAAGAACGGCAAGGCGCTGGCCGCGACGCCGGCGGCCTTCAGCCTGATCGACGCCGTGCCCCGGGCGATTGCCGATCCCGGCACTACCGCCATCTGGGAACAGGCGCTGGACATGGTGCAGAGTGGCGAAATGAGCCTGGAAGAGTTCGTCACCAAACAGGCGGCGTGGATGAGCAAGCAGGTCACCCGCTGTTCTGCGCTGAGCCTGACCATCAGCGGCCCGCCACCGGCCGGCAAGGCTGCTGCGCCGTGGAAGAAGAAACGCAAATCGACGCGCAGTAAAACCGCCGGGGCAGCCAAACGCACAACGAAGTAATGATCTTTACTCTGGTGGGGGATTCTGTGGTGAGGGGATTTATCCCCGATGGGCTGCGAAGCGGCCCCAGCTTTTACTTAAACTAGAGGACTGCTGCGCAGTCCATCGGGGATAAATCCCCTCGCCACAAGGTGTGAGTTCACATTATCGGGTTCATCACCGCAGGGAGTTAACCCAATGCCCACCATCGAACTGCACCCCGCCTACCGCGACGAACTGCAAACCATCGAAAACCTCATGCAGTTCTACATGTACGACTTCAGCCAATGGCTACCACTGAAACTCGGCGAACACGGCTTCTTCAGCATTCAGCAGAAGGACGATTACTGGCGCAATCCCGCTACCCAACCGTTCCTGATCCGCGTCGACGGTGAACTGGCCGGCTTCGTGACCGTGGATAACGACACCCACATCGACGGCGCCGAACACAACATCGGCTACTTCTTCCTCACCCGGCGTTTTCGTGGCCAAGGCGTCGCGCAGTTTGTCGTCTCTGCCCTCTTGAGCCGTCTGCCCGGTCAATGGCAGATTTTTCACATCGACGCCAACCTGCCTGCGCAGCGCTTCTGGGCCAGGTTGATCCCCGAATTGACTGGCGGCGCAGTCACCCGCCAGCAGCGCGCCGTGGACGGTTACCCCTGCACCTTCTACGTCCTGCGCGCCCCCGCATCCGTTGCCTGAACGGAACTTTTCTCATTCCAAAACCGCTTTGTCCGACAATATGTAGTGAGCAAAAATAATCACTACAAAACCGTTGACGGCACCGTTTTGCTTTTGCATGATGAAGACGTTCCCCGATCGGGAACATCGGTAACACGCTTGAGCAAACTCGTCTGACCGCCGAGTTGTTTTTTCCGGATACACGCTGCCCACAAGGCAGATTGAAGAGCTGACCTGGCCTGAACGTCCAGTACAAGGACGAGAAGCGCTGGCGAAAATTCTCAAGACGCTTGTGGTCGACCCTGAAAACGTCGTCAAGGAGCCTCCCGGTTTTCGCTGCTTCTCCTCGTTGTGACGCTATTGCGTAGCAGTTATTCAACACGACTACATGCAACAGACGCATGACCCCGTACTTCACACGGGCGACCGCTGACGTCCTGGTTTCGGTGCCAGGGATCAACTAACCGATGGGCTACCTGTATTAGCGAATCAACTTTGAAAGATCACCAGACTGGTCAAGGGGCAAACATCATGAATCTGAACAATCAACCTACTATCGAAGAACTGGCTCGTATGTTCGCTGCGCAAAAAGACAGCCACGACAGCCACATTCTCTGGATCAGCAAGTCGGGTCAGGTGCATATCGACTGCCTGTCACCCCACGCTGGTGAAGAAGAATTCGACCGCAGCAACCAGAACCTGCTGGCCCGCCTGAAGATGTACCGCCGCGGCCACGGTTATGTCGGCAAGAAAGCTGCGGCCGACAAGGACTTCATCGGCAATGTGCTGCAGACGCTGAAACAGGCGTGGGATTCGATGCAGAACAAGAATGAAGTTCGGGTGATTGACCGGTTCTACTGAGTTACAACTTCAATAAATAAAAAGGGCCTGCTTCCAACAGAAGCAGGCCCTTTTTATATCCGCAATTCACCACACAATCCTGTGGGAGCGGGCTTGCTCGCGAATGGGCCGGGTCAGTCACCATCACCTCAACTGAGACACCGCATTCGCGAGCAAGCCCGCTCCCACAGGGGGCTGTGTTGTTGGTCAGATTTTCGTTTGCAGGACCAGATTCACAAACGCCAGCGCCGCCGCACTGTGGTAATTATTCTGCCGCCGCAACAACGCCGCCCCACGCTGCGGCGCTTCGTTCTCGACGCTCAAGCGACGCAACGCCCGGTCTTCGCTGGCAATCGCTTCGGGCAACATCGTCGCCATCGGCGAATGCCGCACCACCTCCAGCAACGTACTTACCGAGTTCACCTCGATCCGCACCTGTGGCGTGACCCCCTGCTGACGGAAATACTCATCGATCGATAACCGGGTGATGAAATCCGGTGCCAGCAAGGCGAAATCCAGTTGCGCAAGATCACTCGATGTCAGCACCGCGCTGCTGTCGTACAACGGATGCTCGCGCCCGACCATGATCCCCAGGGTTTCGGTAAACGCCGGGATACACTCGATGTCCGGGTGGCGCACCGGGGTAAAGGCAATCGCGATGTCCAGCGAATCGTCCGCCAGCCCCGCCTCGATATCATCCATCGACAGCTCGAAAATCTGCAGATGGATACCCGGATAGCGTGCGGCGAAATCACGTACCAACGGCCCGACCAGATAGGCCATGAACGTCGGCGTCATGGCCAGCCGCAAGCGCCCCCGCGACAGATCCTTAACGTCATGCAACGCCCGCTTGCCCGCCTCCAGTTCCACCAACACGCGCCGCGCACACTCAATGTAAGCCTCACCGGCATCGGTGGGTTTAACGGTGCGCGAGGTGCGGTCGAACAGATTCACCCCGAGGCTTTCTTCCAGTTGGCGGATCTGTTGCGACAGGGTCGGCTGCGACACATGCAACGCCTCCGCCGCCCGGGTGAAGCCGCCGTGATCGGCAACGGCCAGCAGATATCGCAAATGTCGCAGCAGCATGGGATCACCATCTATAGGCAGTGCTTATGCGAAGCATTGTATATCGGTCTTGGACGCTATGGATCAATCGGCAGAAGATGGCTCCCACACAGCAAGCCAACCTTGAAAGGAGTGACACCATGCAACAGTCCCACGCCTATAACGATGCCAGCCTGGCCCTGACCACCCGCATTCTCGACATCAAGGCCCGCAAGAATCTGTCATGGCAAGATCTTGCCGATGGCACCGGCCTGAGCCTGGCCTACGTCACCGCTGCCCTGCTCGGCCAGCACCCGCTGCCACAAGACGCCGCGCAAGTGGTTGGCGACAAACTCGAACTGGACGCCGACGCCGTTGCCGCCCTGCAGATCATCCCGCTGCGCGGCAGCCTCAGCGGCGTGCCGACCGATCCGACCATCTACCGCTTCCACGAGATGATCCAGATCTACGGCACCACCCTCAAAGCCCTGGTTCACGAGCAGTTCGGCGACGGCATCATCAGCGCCATCAACTTCAAGCTCGACATCAAGAAAGTCGAAGACCCGGAGGGCGGCTCCCGCGCCGTGGTCACCCTCGACGGCAAGTTCCTGCCGCTGCGTCCGTTCTGATCCACCCCGGCCCGCACCCCGTGTGCGGGCCCATCCAAACCTCAATTGCCAAGTCGTCACCACATCTGCCTGGAGGCTGCCCCATGCACAAAATTCTGTTGACCCTGACCCTGCTCGCCGGCCTTGCCGCCCAGGCCCAGGCTGATGAAGAGGCGATTGCCTACCGATACGGCATGACTCTGGATATTGCTGAAATCGTGAGCATCACCCCGGTCACCGACGTCTGCGGCGCTGTACCGGTCGAGATGACCTACCTCGACAGCCACGGCGCAAAACACATTCTTCAATACAGCGAATTCGGCACCGGCTGTTCGAACTGAGAGGACAACACCATGAAAAACCTGATCGAAGGCTTTCTGAAGTTCCAGAACGAGGCGTTTCCGCAACGCACCGAGCTGTTCAAGCACTTGGCGACCACTCAAACCCCGGGCACCTTGTTCATCACCTGTTCCGACAGCCGCGTCGTCCCGGAACTGCTGACCCAGCAAGAACCCGGCGAGCTGTTCGTGATCCGTAACGCAGGCAATATCGTGCCGTCCTACAGCCCGCATCCGGGCGGGGTGTCGGCAACGGTGGAATACGCGGTGGCGGTGCTTGGGGTGACGGACATCGTGATCTGCGGCCACTCCGATTGCGGCGCGATGACCGCGATTGCCCAGTGCAAATGCATGGATCATCTGCCCGCCGTCAGCGGCTGGCTGCAACATGCCGAGTCGGCGAAAGTGGTGAACGAGGCGCGGCCGCACGCCAATGACGCGGCGAAATTGAGTTCGATGGTGCGGGAAAATGTGATCGCGCAACTGGCGAATATTCAGACCCACCCGAGCGTGCGCCTGGCCCAGGAGAAAGGCCTGCTGAATCTGCATGGCTGGGTGTATGACATCGAGACCGGCTCGATCAATGCGCTGGCGGCGGATCGCCGCACGTTTGTGCCTCTGGCTGAGCAGCCGGCGACTTGTGCCATTCAGGCAAACGCCAGCGCAGTTGCCTGATACAAGTCCGCTGAGGTGAAGAGGAACTTGTGGCGAGGGGATTTATCCCCGATGGACTGCGCAGCAGGCCCGATCTCTTGGGGCCGCTTCGCGCCCCATCGGGGATAAATCCCCTCGCCACAGGGCCGGTGTGCATCAATCGGGATAAGGCGTTTTCAGCGTTTTACGCTGAGGTCGATCTGGGTCATACGACTACGCACCGTGAACACGCCATCCCCCGAAAGGATCGCACTGCGCGCAAACAGGCGCCCACTCTCCCAGTTCGAAAGCCCCAGTTCCGGCTTGTTCAGCGCGTACTGGCCATCGACCCAACGGGTAATCCCGTTACCCACAAACGGCGCGTTCACGGCGTTGTAAAAACGCTCTTGCGCAGCAGCATCCTCGCTGATCAGCGACACCGTGAACTGTGGGCTGTAGCGGTTGAACAGCGCGATCGCCTGATCCAGATCGTCGACGATCATCAGGCTGACTTCCGGGGTTTCTTCCCACTCCCACTCGCAGCCCAATTCGGATTCCGCCAGCACTTCGGCCAGGGCTTCGGTCTGATAACCCTCGGCGCGATAGACCTCGACTGTCGCGTTCTGCCACTCGGCCGGCAGGTAACTTTCGCTGCCTGCGACGATGTGCAATTTGCAGCCCTGCCCGCGTGCGCTGCCGGCCTGCTTCAGCGCATCGAGAAACAGCGGCACCAGTTCGATGGCGCGATCGCGTTGAATCAGGCAAACGTTCAGGGTGTTGCAGACTTTGCGATCCAGCGAGTTGCGCACCACGGCGGCAAAACGTGTGGCATCGGCGTGACGATCGGCTATCAGCCACGCGCCACCAGTGCCGTGCAGGCTGACCGCCGTGCCCGCCTGCTGGGCGATGCTGCCCAACTGGCTGACCGCGCGGCCCGAACCCCGGGCCACCGCCAGCGACAGACGCCGGTCGGCGAACATCGCCCAACCGGCGGCGTGATTGACGCTTTCCACCAGCGACACCGCACCCGCCGGCAGACCGGCATCGGCCAGCGCCGGATTCAGCGCGTGAGTGACGATTGCTTGCGCGGTGCCCAATGCATCGCTGCCGATGCGCAGCACCGCGGTGTTGCCGGTGCGCAGTACACCGGCGGCATCGGCGAACACGTTCGGCCGTCCTTCGAACACGAAAGCCACGATGCCCAGCGGCGACACCACTTGCTCGACCTTCCAGCCGTCGTGTTCGACGCTGCTGATGACCTTGCCGCGCGTGGCCGGCGCATCCCGCCAGGCGCGCAGACCGGCGATCATGTCGCGGCGCATGCGTTCGTCGGCGAACAGTCGGGTGGTCGAGCGGCCACGGGCCTTGGCGCGTTCGATGTCGGCCAGGTTGGCGGCTTCGATCAGGTTCCAGCACTCCGCGGTTTCCAGGCGTTGCGCGAACAGATCGAAGAAGTGGCTGATGGCTTCGTCGGAGACTGCCGACAATGCAGTGAATGCCGCTTCAGCACGCTCGATTGCCACCGCAGCCGCTTGTTGATCGACCACCGGAATCAGCAACAGCTCGCCACTCACCTGCTCGACCAGCAGGTGGTCACCGGGCTGAAACCGCGCCGCCAGTTCGGGGCTGACCACGGTCACGCGGTTACCAGCGAAAGGGATCGGCGTGCCAGCGACTAGACGTTCGAGCGCAAGAGACATGAAGCGGATTCACCATATGAGGGGCGGCCGGAAAATGTATAGGAACTGCGCTCTCCGAGGCAACACAAAACCCTTGTGGGAGCGAGCCTGCTCGCGAATGCGGTGGATCAGCGAGAGATGCATCGACAGGCACGACGCTTTCGCGAGCAGGCTCGCTCCCACAGGGTTTTTTTAGTGTTTGGAAGATCGGGTCAGAACACCGACCAGCCAATCCGCGAACTGAGCATCTCCAGCGCCGCCATCCCCGCCAGCGAGTTACCGGCAGCATTGAGTTCCGGCGACCACACGCACACGCTGAACTGCCCCGGCACCACCGCGACAATGCCGCCGCCAACCCCGCTCTTGCCCGGCAAGCCGACGCGATAAGCGAAGTTGCCGGCCTCGTCGTACAGGCCGCTGGTGGCCATGATCGAGTTGACCTGCTGAGTCTGGCGCCGAGTGAGGATCTGTTCGCCGCTGTGTTTGCAGAAACCGTCGTTGGCGAGGAAGCAGAATGCGCGGGCCAGATCGATGCAGTTCATGCGCAGCGCGCAGTGGCTGAAGTAGCTGCGCAGCACCGCTTCGACGTCGTTGTGGAAGTTGCCGAACGATTGCATCAGGTACGCCATGGCCGCATTGCGGGCGCGATGCTGGTACTCGGATTCGGCGACCTTGCCATCGACGATCACCTGCGGATTGCCCGACAGGCGCCGCACGAAGTCGCGCATCGACAGGGCTGGCGCGGCGAAACGCGACTGGTTGATGTCGCAGATCACCAGCGCCCCGGCGTTGATGAACGGATTGCGCGGGCGCCCGCGTTCGAACTCCAGTTGCACCAGCGAGTTGAACGGCTGGCCGGACGGCTCGTGCCCCAGGCGCTCCCAGATCGCCTCACCGGAATGCTCGATCGCCTGCACCAGGCTGAACACCTTGGAAATACTCTGCACCGAGAACGGCGTCTCGGCGTCGCCGGCGCAATACATTTCGCCGTCGTTGCCATACACGGCGATGCCCAGCTGATTGGCCGGCACGGTGCCGAGGGCGGGAATGTAGTCAGCCACTTTGCCCTGCCCGATCAAGGGCCGGACAGCGTCAAGAATCTCGTTCAACAGCGCTTGCATGCCGGGTTCCGAAGTCTCGCCCCATGGGATTGCGGGGACACTGGGGCTAGACGCTGCGCAAGCTTGCGGAATCACACAAACCCCTTTGTAGGAGTGAGCCTGCTCGCGATAGCGGTGTATTTGTGAAGTTGATCTTTCTGATACACCGCTATCGCGAGCAGGCTCACTCCTACAGGGTTGTATGTATGACTGGAATTCAGTGTGCGCCGTCGAGACCGGCGAGCAGCGCACTGTCGCGGCTGTAGATATCCGGCGCATAACGCACCTGCCCATCCTTGCCGACCTGCGCCGTCCAATAGGTCATCAGGATCGGAACCGGTGCCGACAGGCGGAATTCGTGGGTGCTGCCGGTGGCGAGCAAGGTGTCGGTGCGCGTACGTTCCGCCGGGGTCAGCAACAGGTCGCGCAGTTGCATCGGGTGCTCGACCCGCACACAGCCGGAGCTGAAGGCGCGCGGGCCTTTGTCGAACAGGGCCTTGCTCGGCGTATCGTGCAGGTACACCGCGAATGGGTTGGGGAAGCGGATCACCAGTTGCCCCAGCGGATTACGCGGCCCGGCCTCCTGGCGCAGCATGATGTTGCCGGGGTTGTCCCAGTCGATATCCGCTGCGGCCAACGGCTGACCATGGGCGTCGAGCACCTGCAGATTCTGCCGGCTGAGGAAGGTCTGGTCCTTGCGGATCGCCGGCAGCTTGTCTTCTTTCCAGATGGTCGGCGGCACGGTCCAGGTCGGGTTCAGCGTCAGGCGCGTGACCCGGGATTTGAGCAGCGGGGTCTGCCGCTCGGCGCGACCGACCTGGGTACGGGTCTGCCAGACCGGCACGCCGGCCTGATACAGGGTCAGTTCAGCGGCGGCGACGTTGACCAGCAAACCGTCGGGTTCCATGTCCTGCGCCAGCCAGCGGAAGCGCTCAAGGTTGACCCGCAACTGCTCGCGGCGCGTCAGCGGGCTGATGTTGAGCTCGGCAATCGTCCCCGGCCCGACTACCCCGTCGGCCTGCAACGAATGGTTGGCCTGGAAGCTCTTCACCGCTTCCACCAGCACACCCTCATAGGCATTGCCGGGCGTGCCGATGGCGTGGGTCAGATAGCCTTCGTTGAACAGGCGTTGGGCCAGTTCCGGCACGCGTTTGTCTTCCATCGCCGGGCGCAGCAACGGGCCGTTGCCCACCGACTGCCAGTGCGGCAAGGCCTGCAGCCGCTGGCTGGCGTAGAGGTGGCGCAGGCTCTGGTATTGCGCCAGACGCGGGCGCGCCAGATCGAACGCAGTCTTGATGTCCTGCAGACCGGGCACGGCGATCGCCAGCAATTCCGCCTGACGATCACGCGGGGTGTCATCGGAATGCCACAGCGGCTCGAAATGCGATTGCAGCAGACGACCGTAATGCAGGTCCTGCAGGGCTTGAAGATAAGAGCGGCTGATGTCGATATCGGCGCACAACTCGCCGTCCTGCGGCGGGTTGGCCGCCACCGGGTAGCGCTTGGGATTGAGGCCATCATCGGCCAACAGCTGTAACTGCGCGCGCAAGGCCGGCAAACGCCCGGACTCGCTGGCCCACACCGGCAGCCAGTCCTGCTGCTGATAGAACGCCTGCAATTGCGTCAGCGCCGCGCCGCTCAGGTGCGCGGCAATCGCCGGGCACGCCTGGGGTAAACCGATCAGCACCGCTTGCAGCGGACTTTGCGGCTCGAGCGGCATTTCCGCCGGCGGCGTCGGCAGGGTCTGCAACGCTGGCAGCGGCTCATCGGCGCAAGCGACAAACGGCGCAGCGAGCAAACAAATGCTCAAGTAGCATGCGTACTTTTTGAACAACTGCTTTACTCCAATCCGTGGCCGTCTGAATGACGGTCAACCTTACATCAGGTGCGCTGAACAGTCAGGCTCGAAACAGGGGTCTGTCGGGTATGACTGGGAGTCAGGAGCCAAAGTGCCAAATAAGTAGCAAGTGAGGACACTTTATAAATGTTGACGTATTTGCGCCGACTTCTGCTGACCACCGCGACCCTCGTCGTCGTGAGCAGCCCAGCTTTCGCCGCCGGCAAACCATCGCCGGTGCTCTTCACCAGCCTCGCCCACGCCGCGCCGGAACTCAATCCCCAAGCGCTGAAAGGTGCCTTGAGCGCCATGCAATGCGCAGTGAACAATGGTGCGAGACCCTCACGCCACCTGGCGATCATCGACTATTCGCAGCCCTCCACCGCCCGCCGGCTGTGGATCTTCGATCTGAACAGAAAGAAACTGGTGCTGCGCGATCTGGTCGCCCACGGTTCAAATTCCGGGGAAAATTTCGCTACCCAGTTCTCCAACCGCGAAGGCAGTTACCAGTCCAGCCTCGGTCTGTTCCGCACCCAGGAAAGTTACGAGGGGACCCACGGTTATTCGCTGCGCATGGACGGTCTGGAACCGGGCTTCAATGACCTGGCCCGCGACCGCGCCATCGTGATCCACGCCGCCGACTACGTGAATCCGTTGTGGAGCAAGCGTCAGGGCCGTATCGGTCGCAGCCAGGGTTGCCCGGCGGTGCGCCCGCAAGTGGCGAAGCAGGTGATCGATAAACTCAAGGACGGCCAGTTCATGTTCTCCTGGTACCCAGACCAGCGCTGGCTGAAGTCCTCGCCGTACCTCAACTGCCAGCCGCAGCAAGTGGCGAGCATCTTGAGTACCCACGCCAGCTGACGATCAGGGCCACGACCATCAGCGCCGCCGCAACCCCGAACGTGCTGTGCAAGCCACTGCCGATGACCTCGGCCGGGGCTTGCGTCGGGTCGCCCGTAGCGAAGGCAAACACCGCACCCATGAACGCCGCGCCAGTGATCAGTCCGAGATTGCGTGACAGCCCGAGCAGGGCCGACACCACGCCGCGCTGATCCTGACTGACCATGGCCATCAACCCGCTATTGTTGGCCGCCTGAAACAACGCGTAATTGCTGGCAATGACCGCCATCGGCAGCAGATACGCCGGCAGACCGAGACTCATCGGCAACAATGCCAACAAACTGCAACCACCGGCCAAACCGAACAACGCCCCCGGCACCACCCGCCGCGCACCGAAGCGATCCACCAGACGCCCCGCCGGCACCCCGCCGCACGCCGCCAGCAGCGGCCCGACCGACAATGCCAGGCCGACCACGGTGCTGCCCAGTCCCAGGCCCCGGCTCAGGTAAAACGGCCCGACCACCAGCGTAGTCATCATCACCGTCGTCACCAGCAACGTCAGCGCCAGGCTGCTGCTCAGTCGCGCATCGGCGAACAATGACAAACGAATCAGTGGCGCCCTGGCTTTCATCTCGACCGCAACAAACACCCCTGCTCCGCACAGGCTGACCAGCAACAACATCAGGGTGAATCCATCAACTGTCATCGCCAGCGCGTAGGCCGCCAGCGTCAACACCAGTACCCCGCTGCCGAGATAGTCAAACGCGACCCTCGACTTCGCTGGCCGATCCGCCGGCAGATATCGATAAACCAGCCACGCGTTGAGCAGGCCCAACGGCACGTTGAGGACAAAGATCGACGGCCAGCCGACATGCGTGATCAGCAGACCGCCCAGCGATGGCCCGAGGCTGGTGCCGGTGGCCGACATGGTTGCCAGCAAGCCCATCGCACTGCCCGCCCGCGCCTTGGGCACCGCATCCGCCACCAGCGCCACCGTCAAGGCGAACATGATCGCCGCGCCAAGGCCCTGCACGGCCCGCGCGCCGATCAACCAGCCCAGCCCCGGCGCCAGCGCACAGCACAGCGAAGCACTGGTAAAAATGCCGATGCCGATCAGCAGCAGTCGCCGCCGCCCGAACACATCGCCCAGACGCCCGACGCTGACAATCAACGTGGTGACCGCCAGCAGGTAGGCCAGCACGATCCACTGCACCTGTTGAAACGTCGCCTCGAACGCTGCAGCCAAGGTCGGTAATCCGGCATTGGCGATGCTGGTGTCCAGCGACGGCATCAACATCGACAGCGCCAGACTGGTCAGCGCCCAGCGGGCTTGAGGGGGCAAGGGGGATCCGGGCATCGGGCGCTCCTGGTGCAAAGGTCAGACGGCATAGCCTGCGTCTCGACAAGGCAAGGCGCAAGACGCATGCTTTGCACTTGATACCTGCACGGAACGCCATGTCATGAGCACACCGGATCTGAACCTGTTGATCACCCTCGACGTGTTGTTGCGCGAAGGCAGCGTCGCCCGCGCCGCGCACATTCTGCGGCTGAGCCCGTCAGCGATGAGCCGCGCCCTGGCCCGGCTGCGCGAAACCACTGGCGATCCGTTGCTGGTGCGCGCCGGCCGAGGTCTGGTGCCGACCCCGCGTGCGCTGGAATTGCGTGAGCGGGTCAGCGCTCTGGTGCAGGAAGCCGAGGCGGTGTTGCGTCCCGCCGAAGTGCTCGATCCCGGCCAATTGCAGCGCACCTTCACCCTGCGCAACACCGACGGTTTTGTCGAAACCTTCGCCGCCGCGCTGCTCGCGCGCATCGCTGAAGAAGCACCCGGCGTGCGCCTGCGCTTTGTGCAGAAAGCCGACAAGGACAGCACGCCGCTGCGCGAAGGCCGGGTCGATCTGGAGACCGGCGTGGTCGACGACAGCACCGACCCGACGCTGCACAGCCGCATTCTGTTTGAGGATCACTGGATCGGTGTGGTTCGTGAGGGCCATCCGTTGAGCTCGGGCAAGATCAGCAGCAAACGTTTTGCCGGCGGCCAGCACATTCTGATCTCACGGCGCGGGCGCAGCAGCGGCCCGGTCGACGAAGCGTTGCTCGCCGCAGGTCTGACGCGGGATATCGTCACGTCATTCGGCGGCTTTTCGGCGGCGCTGACGCTGGTGCGCGAATCGGACCTGATCGCCACGGTTCCGGAGCGTCACACCAGCAAGCTGCGCATGGGCCTGCACAGCTTCGCCCTGCCCTTCAGGATGCCGCCGATCAGCGTGTCGATGCTCTGGCACCCGCGCATGGACGCCGACCCGGCGCACCGCTGGTTGCGCAATTGTGTACGAGAAGTCTGCGTTTAACGCGCATCGCCCCCAGACGGTTTGTAGAACAGGAATTTGCCGACCGCAGCGGTCTTTCGGTATTCCCTGGCCCAGCTCGGATGCACGTTGCGATCATGAAAGTACAGCGCGCCATGGGTCCGATCCGGCAACTGGCGGTTGAGCGCCTTGCCGGCGATGTCCTTGGCCAGAGTGTATTCGGCGTCTTCCTTGACCTGATCGGCCTTGCCGTCGCACCACCAGGAAAACTGGCAGCTCTTGGTTTCCGACCCTTGCTTGACCACTGCGCACACGGTGTCGGGGAAGCCGTCATGGCCGAGGCGGTTCATCACCACGTTGGCCACCGCCTCCATTTCCAGCGTATCGCGGCCCTTGGCTTCCCAATAGATACTGCGCGCCAGACAGGTGATCGGATCGTCCAGCGGCGCGGTGCCAGCGGGGTCAACCGCCTGCACTTCGGTGGGGGTGATCGCTTCGGATTTGGGTGCCGGTGCCGCGCTGACTTTGTCGGCGGCCTTCTCTTCCAGCACTTGAGCCTTCTCTTCGGCCTTGGCCTTGATCGGCGCCTGTTCGGTGGCGCTCACAACGCCGGCCATAAGGGTTAATGCGAAACAGCCAGCCAACCATTTCAATCCCATGTCTGTTCTTCCGGCAGCGCCCGTTCCGGGCAAGGTGTTTCGTGGGGGAGACGCCCGGTTCCCGGGGCCTTCGGAGAGTGTAGACGGCAAATTTCGGCGCATTGTTCCGCAGAAAAATCCGCACGATGAAGAAAAAGACATTGCACTGACCGGGGGCCTTTCGCGCATCATGAGCGCACTCAGCTCAAGGGAGATTTCCATGCGCTTCATGCCATCCGTTTTGCGTTTCGCCGCGCTGGCCGTGGGGCTGGCCGTGGCCGCCTCGGCCATGGCTGCCGACGAGTCGCAACTGATCGAGTCGATCAATGCCTACCGCAGCCAACCGCAGCGTTGCGGCAGCCAGGCGTCCAGTGAACTGCCACCGCTGTCGGCCGACCCACGGCTGAGACTGCCGGCCGCCGGTGCGGTCGATCTGCAACAGGCCATGGCCAGCGCCAGCTACCCGATGGTCAACGTGCAGGCGATCACCCTCAACGGCCCACGGGATGCGGCGTCGGCGATGCAGGCGATTCAGGAGAGCTTCTGTCAGGTGGTGCTGGATCCGCAGTTCGTCGATGTCGGTGTCAGCCGCGCCGATCGTGACTGGCGAATTGTGCTGGCACGACCACTGCTGTCGGCGAAGCTCGGCGATGCGCAGAGCGAAGGCCAGAAGTTGCTCGAACAACTCAACGCTGCTCGCGCCCAACCGCGTCAATGCGGCGGCCAGGCCTTTGCCGCGGCCGGGCCACTGGCCTGGAACGCGAGCCTGGGCACGATTTCCCAGGATCACAGCCGCGACATGGCCAACAACAACTACTTCGACCACAAGGACCGCGACGGCCGCACACCCGGAGACCGCGCCGAACTGGCCGGCTACAGCGGCCAACTGGTCGGCGAAAACATCGCCGCCGGGCAAGACACCGTGCGCAAGGTCGTCGACGGCTGGCTCGCCAGCCCCGGCCACTGCGCCAACCTGATGAACCCGCAATACAAGGAACTCGGCGCCGCCTACGCGACCGATCCAAAGAGCAGCGCCGGGATTTACTGGACCGCGATGTTTGGGGCGCAGTAACTCCCAAAAACACTAGTGTTGCCAGTGGGAGTTGGCTTGCCAGCGATGAGGCCAGCACAGTCAACATCGATGTCGACTGACCCATCGCCTTCGCTGGCAAGCCAGCTCCCACAATGATTGGCAGTGTTCTCACCTCTTCCAATAACCCCCATCCCCTGTGGGAGCTGGCTTGCCAGCGATGAGGCCAGCACAGTCAACATCGATGTCGACTGACCCATCGCCTTCGCTGGCAAGCCAGCTCCCACAATGATTGGCAGTGTTCTCACCTCTTCCAATAACCCCCATCCCCTGTGGGAGCTGGCTTGCCAGCGATGAGGCCAGCACAGTCAACATCGATGTCGACTGACCCATCGCCTTCGCTGGCAGGCCAGCTCCCACAATGATTGGCAGTGTTCTCGTCTCTTCCAATAACCCCCATCCCATGTGGGAGCTGGCTTGCCAGCGATGAGGCCAGCACAGTCAACATCGATGTCGACTGACTCATCGGCTTCGCTGGCAAGCCAGCTCCCACAATGATTGGCAGTGTTCTCACCTCTTCCAATAACCCCCATCCCCTGTGGGAGCTGGCCTGCCAGCGATGAGGCCAGCACAGTCAACCATCGATGTCGTCTGACCCATCGCCTTCGCTGGCAAGCCAGCTCCCACAATAATTGGCAGTGTTCTCACCTCTTCCAATAACCCCCATCCCCTGTGGGAGCTGGCTTGCCAGCGATGAGGCCAGCACAGTCAACATCGATGTCGGCTGACCCATCGCCTTCGCTGGCAAGCCAGCTCCCACAATAATTGGCAGTGTTCTCACCTCCTCCAATCAACCCCCAGCTCCCACAGGTTAATCAGTCATCCGAAGGATGGGGCGGTACAAAAAAACCGGAGTCATGGCTCCGGTTTTTCTGTTGTCAGTGGGTTCTCATCCCCGCTGCATACATCGCCAGTTTCAGCACACTCGCCACTACCGCGAGCGATACCACGCTGCCGAACCAGATCAGCAACAACCAGCCCAGACGCTGGTACCAGCGGGAGGATCTGACCTCACGCGAATCAATGGTAGCCATCGCCAATCCTCACTTTGCCGCGGAATACGTAGTAGCTCCAGAAGGTATACATCAGGATCACCGGCAGGATGAACAGTGCGCCGATCAGGGCGAACAACTGGCTCGAAGGCGGAGACGCCGCCGCCCACAGGCTCACCGATGGCGGGATGATGTTTGGCCAGATGCTCAGCGCCAGGCCGATGTAACCGAGCAGCATCAACACCAGAGTGAACACGAACGGCCAGTGGGTGTGACGCTGACGCAAGGTGCGCAGCAGCCCGAACAACGCCAGCAGCGCCAGCACCACCAACCCGGCGAACACCATCAAGTGCCCATGACTGGACCAGCGCGTAGCCAGTTCCGGGTGCAACTGCAGGGTCCAGACGCCAATCACCACCACCATCGCCAGCAGCAACCACGCCAATGGCCGAGTGAACAGACGCATCCGCGACTCGAGCATGCCTTCGGTCTTGACCAGCAACCAGGTGCTGCCCAGCAGCGCATAAGCCACCACCAGACCGAGGCCGCATACCAGCGGAAACGGCGCCAGCCAGTCCAGGCCGCCACCGGCAAACTGCCGATTCACCACGGGAATGCCCGACACGTAGGCGCCGATCGCCACACCCTGGGAGAACGTCGCCAGCAGCGAACCGCCGATGAACGCCTTGTCCCACCAGTGACGCTTTTGCGCTGACGACTTGAAGCGAAACTCGAACGCCACGCCACGGAAAATCAGCCCGCAGAGCATCAGGATCAGCGGCAGGTACAGCGCCTCCAGAATCACCCCGTAGGCCAGTGGAAACGCGCCATACAACGCCGCACCACCGAGCACCAGCCAGGTTTCGTTGCCGTCCCACACCGGGGCGACAGTATTCATCATCACGTCGCGCTCCTGCTCATCCGGGATCAGCGGAAACAGGATCCCCAAGCCCAGATCGAAGCCGTCCATGATCACGTACATCATCACCCCGAAGGCGATGATCACACCCCAGATCAACGAGAGATCGATACCTTGAATACCCATGACTCAATGCTCCTTCATCGGGGCGGTAGCCGCCGAAATGGGCCGGCGCGGAGTCTGCAACTGATCGCCCTCCGGCGGATGTTCGTGATGGGGCTGCGGGCCCTTGCGCACCAGTTTCATCATGTAGCCGATGCCCACGGTGAACACCGAGCAGTAGATCACCACGAACAGCAACAGCGAGGTGCTCATCTGCGCCACCGAGTGGTGCGACGCGGCGTCATGGGTGCGCATCAGGCCGTAAACCACCCACGGCTGACGCCCGACTTCGGTAGTGATCCAGCCGGCCAGCAACGCGATCAACCCGCTCGGCCCCATCAGCAACACCAGACGCTGGAAGCCGCGATGCTGATAGAGCTTGCCGCCACGGCGCAGCGCCAGACCGAGCACACCGACGAGGATCATCAACATGCCCAGCCCGGCCATCACGCGGAAGCTCCAGAAGATGATGGTCGAGTTCGGCCGATCCTCTTTCGGGAAGCTCTTGAGCGCCGGGATCTGCTTGTCGAGGCTGTGGGTCAGGATCAGGCTGCCGAGGTACGGGATTTCCAGCGCGTACTTGGTCTTCTCCGCCTGCATGTCGGGGATGCCGAACAGCACCAGCGGCGTCGGGCCGTTGTCGGCGTTTTCCCAGTGGCCTTCGATGGCGGCGATTTTTGCCGGTTGATGCTCCAGGGTGTTCAAGCCATGGGCGTCACCGACCACCGCCTGAATCGGTGCCACGATCAGCGCCATCCACAACGCCATGGAAAACATCCTGCGCACCGGCGCGGTATTGTTGCCGCGCAGCAAATGCCAGGCCGCCGACGAGCCAACGAAGAAGGCCGTGGCGACGAACGCGGCGATCGCCATGTGCGCCAGACGGAACGGAAACGACGGGTTGAACACGATCGCCAGCCAGTCCAGCGGCATCACCCGACCGTCGACAATTTCAAAGCCCTGCGGCGTCTGCATCCAGCTGTTGGACGCGAGAATCCAGAACGTTGAAATCAGCGTGCCGATAGCGACCATCACCGTGGCGAAGAAGTGCAAGCCACGGCCGACGCGGTTCCAGCCGAACAGCATGACCCCGAGGAAACCGGCCTCAAGGAAGAACGCCGTCAGCACTTCATAGGTCAGCAACGGCCCGGTGATGCTCCCGGCGAAGTCGGAAAAGCCGCTCCAGTTAGTGCCGAACTGGTACGCCATGACCAGCCCCGAGACCACGCCCATGCCGAAGTTGACGGCAAAGATCTTCGACCAGAAGTGGTAGAGATCGCGGTAGGTGTCGTCACGGGTTTTCAGCCACAGGCCTTCAAGTACCGCGAGGAAACTCGCCAGGCCGATGGTGATCGCCGGGAAGATAATGTGGAACGAAACCGTGAACGCGAATTGAATTCGCGCCAGGTCCAGTGCCTCCATGTTGAGCATGATGATGTCCTCATCCAGGCTGAAAAGCGGCAGCACGTCGCCGGGCCACCGCCAGGCGCGAACGCCTGCAGCCAGTCAAATTGCTATGAATTTTTATAGGTAGCGGGTCAGGCCAGCGATGACGGGATCAGGTTGCTGACCTTGGCCGCTTCGAGGCGAATCGCGACGAATTTCGAGGTCGGCGTGTAGGTCCGGTCGCCATAGCTTTCCAGCGGCACCAGCGGGTTGGTTTCCGGGTAGTACGCCGCCGCCTGACCGGGCGGAATGTCGTAGGCGATCAGGGTGAACCCGCTGACCCGACGCTCGCGCTCGTCATCCCACAGCGCCACCAGATCGACCTTCTGCCCCGGTTCGAAACCGAGACGCTGGATATCCTGTTCGTTGGCGAAGATCACGTCGCGCATGCCATAGACCCCGCGATAACGGTCGTCGAGCCCGTACAGCGTGGTGTTGTACTGGTCGTGGGAGCGCATGGTCTGCAGGATCAGATCCGGCTTGACCGGCAGGTTGCGCACGCCTTCGCTGATCAGGTGTTCCGGCAGCACGCACGGGGTGAACTGGGCTTTGCCCGACTCGGTGTTCCAGACCCGATCCGAGGCGTCGTTGCCAAGGTGGAAGCCACCCGGGGTCAGCAGTTTTTCGTTGAAGTTTTCGAAGCCCGGAATCACGTCGCCGATCAGGTTGCGGATGCGTCCGTAATCGCCCACCGCCCACTCCCAGTCGATTGGATGCTTGCCCAAGGTCGCGGCGGCAATCCCGGCAATGATCGCCGGCTCGGACTTCAAGTGCGCCGACTTCGGTTTCAACTGACCGAACGACAAATGCACCATGCTGAAGGTGTCTTCCACGGTCACGCCTTGCGGGCCTTCGGCCTGAATGTCGATGTCGGTGCGACCGAGGCACGGCAGGATCAATGCGTCGCGTCCGGTGACCAGATGGCTGCGGTTGAGCTTGGTCGAAATGTGCACGGTCAGGTCGAGTTTGCGCATCGCTTCGTGAGTGCGCGGGGTGTCCGGCGTGGCTTGAGCGAAGTTGCCGCCCAGACCGATAAACACTTTGGCTTCGCCACGCTCCATCGCACCGATCGCCATCACCGTGTTGTGCCCGTGCATGCGCGGCACTTTGAAGTTGAAGCGTTTTTCCAGCGCGTCCATCAGCTCCTTCGGCGCCAGTTCATTGATGCCCATGGTGCGGTCGCCCTGCACGTTGCTGTGCCCGCGCACCGGCGACAGACCGGCGCCCGGACGGCCAACGTTGCCGCGCAGCAATTGCAGATTGATGACTTCCTGCAGGGTCGGCACCGAGTGCACATGTTGGGTCAGGCCCATGGCCCAGCACATGATCACGCTTTTGGCGCGGCCATACATGCGCGCCGCCAGTTCGATGTCGTGCAACGGCACGCCGGACTGCTCGAGGATGTGCTCCCAAGTCGTGGCGTCGACTTCTGCCAGGTAGCTGTCCAGACCCGAGGTGTGCTCGGCGATAAACGCATGGTCGAACACCGGTTCGCCACCGCTGGCCTGGGCTTCACGCTCCCACTGCAGAAGGAATTTGACCATGCCGCGAATCATCGCCATGTCGCCACCCAGCGCCGGGCGGAAGTACGCGGTGTTGGTCGCTTCCCAACCGTTGCTGAGCATCTCGAGCGGGTTCTGCGGGTTCTGGAAACGTTCCAGGCCACGTTCTTTCAGCGGGTTGATGCACACCACCTGCGCGCCGCGTTTCACCGCTTCACGCAGCGGTTCGAGCATGCGTGGGTGGTTGGTGCCGGGGTTCTGGCCGATGACGAAAATCGCGTCGGCATGATGCAGATCCTCGTAGACCACGGTGCCCTTGCCCACGCCCAGCGTCTCGCCCATGCTCACCGCACTGGCTTCGTGGCACATGTTCGAGCAATCGGGAAAGTTGTTGGTGCCGTAGGCGCGGACGAACAACTGATAGAGAAACGCCGCTTCGTTGCTGGCCCGGCCCGAGGTATAGAACTCGGCCTCGTGCGGCGATTTCAGGCCCTTGAGATGTTCGGCGATCAGCGCGAACGCATCTTCCCAGGTGGTTTCCACATAGCGGTCGACCCGCGCGTCGTAACGCATCGGGTGGGTCAGCCGGCCCTGATATTCCAGCCAGTAGTCGCTCTGCTCGGCCAGGCTCGATACCGTGTACTTGTTGAAGAACGCCGGGTCGACCAAACGCCCGGTAGCCTCCCAGTTCACCGCTTTGGCGCCGTTCTCGCAGAACTTGAGCATGCTCGCACCGGGCGCTTCACCCCACGCACAGCCCGGGCAGTCGAAGCCGCCGTTCTGGTTGGTCTTGAGCATGGCGCGGATGTTTTTCAGGGCGTTTTCACTGCCCAGCCAGCTTTTGGTCAGGCTGATCACAGCCCCCCAACCGGCAGCGGCACCCTTGTAAGGTTTGTAACGGTCGACTTGTGACATGGGACATCTCCATGACGATGCACACAGGCATGAACCTGATCTTGGTTAAACAGCGACGGCCGACTTTGCACAGCAATAAAGTGGTCGTTTCAGTTGCCGGAGCAAGGATATGAACCGTTACAAAACATTGTCTAATTGCTATTTATGACCACATTATCGAAACCCTCTATCACGGCGAAAAACCCTTTATTTACGCGGTGTTGCGAAACTAAAGCGGTAACTTTCCAGAGAAAATAATTGATCATCGACGCGCTCAATCAAGCAGTCATAAACAGTGATTGGACGAGATCTGAAGTTGCCCATAATCTGCGCTAACCGGTTCCGTCCATGCGGACTTCCCACTTCTGCGAGGCTGTCATGTCAGAGCGTGTCTTGATCGATGGTTACAACCGCCGCGTCGACTATCTGCGCATGTCGGTCACCGACCGCTGCGACTTCCGCTGCGTGTATTGCATGGCCGAGGACATGCAGTTTCTGCCGCGCCAGCAAGTGCTGACGCTGGAGGAGATCTATCAACTGGCGCAGAGCTTCGTGGCGCTGGGCACGCGCAAGATTCGCCTGACCGGCGGCGAGCCGCTGATTCGTCCGGGCGTGGTCAAGCTGTGCGAGCAGATCGCCGCCCTGCCCGGCCTGCGTGAACTGTGCATGACCACCAATGGCTCGCAGCTGGGCAAACTCGCCGCGCCGCTGTTCGACGCCGGGGTCAAGCGACTGAACATCAGCCTCGACAGCCTCGACCCGGATCGTTTCAAGCAAATGACCCGCACCGGTGATCTGGCACAGGTGATCAGCGGCATCGATGCGGCGCGCAAGGCCGGTTTCACCCGAACCAAACTCAACGTGGTGGTGATGCAGGGGCGCAACGATCAGGAGATCAACGATCTGGTGAGCTTTGCCATCGACCGCCAGCTCGACGTCTCCTTCATCGAGGAAATGCCGCTGGGGATCATCAGCGAACACAGCCGCGCCGAGTCGTTTTTCTCCAGCGCCCAGGTGCGCGAAAAAATCGCCGAGCGCTACACCCTGATCGACTCCGCCGAGTCGACCCAGGGCCCGTCGCGCTACTGGCGGCTGGCCGAGGCGCCGGATATTCGTCTGGGCTTTATCTCGCCGCACAGCCACAATTTCTGCGGTACTTGCAACCGGGTGCGGCTGACTGTCGAGGGGCGCCTGCTACTGTGTCTGGGTAACGAGCATTCGGTGGATCTCAAAGCCGTGCTGCGCGCTCATCCGGGGCAACCAGAGCGGCTGGAGAAGGCCATCATCGAAGCGATGAAACTCAAGCCGTATCGGCACAATTTCGAAGTGAACGACGACGTTCAGGTCGTGCGCTTCATGAACATGACCGGCGGCTGAGCCGCCCTCACCCTGCGTAACCGGGATCGCCCAGCATGATCATCAGACCCAAGGTCAACCAATTCGCCATCCTCTTCACCCTGAAGGGTTCGATCGCCAAACGTATCGCCCTGCGCACCTTGATGGTCACCCTGCTGGCTTCTGCCATCGTGCTGATTGAAATGCTCCACCCGAGCAACTTCACCAAGGTCAACGCCACGCCGTTCACCCTGCTCGGGCTGTCACTGTCGATCTTCATGAATTTTCGCAACAACGCCTGCTACGACCGCTGGTATGAAGCGCGCAAGGCCTGGGGCGATGTGCTGGTGCACATTCGTTCGGTAATTCGCGAAACCCATGTCATCCGAGAATCGGCGCAGCGCAAGCCGTTGCTGCTCAACCTCTGCGGGTTTGCTCATGCGTTGAACGCGCGGTTGCGCCGGGAAAGCGAAGCGGCGGCCAGCAGCAAGTGGATCACCCCGCAACACGATGCGCAGGTGCCGGACTACAGCGGGCGGATTCTGCAGCAGGTCGGCCAGCAATGTTCGGATCTGCATCAAAGCGGTGAACTGAGCGAGTGGCGCTACATGCTGCTGGCCAATCACCTGACCAGCCTGACTCAGGCACAAGCGGTGTGCGAGCGGATCAAAAACACCCCTCTGCCCTTCCCCTACACCTTGCTGCTGCACCGCACGATCTACCTGTTCTGCGTCCTGCTGCCGTTCGCCATGGCCGAACCGTTGGGCTGGCTGACCCCGCTGTTCACGGCGATTGTCAGCTACACGTTCTTTGGTCTGGATGCGATTGCCGATGAGCTGGAAGACCCGTTCGGCCGCGATGAAAACGATTTGGCGACCGACTCGCTGGTGCGCACCATCGAGCGTGACATTCTCAGCGAACTGGGCGAAACCGACCTGCCGCCGATGTTGCTGCCGGTGGACTATGTGCTGAGCTGAGCTCGCTCCTACAGGTTCCAGGTACACCCCGCAGAATGGCTGATCATCACACATCCGAATGTGGGAGCGAGCCTGCTCGCGAAGAGTGCCTGTCAGTCAACATTGATGTTGTATGACACGCCGCCTTCGCGAGCAGGCTCGCTTGTATGTTTAGACTTGAAGGGGTGGGCGGGACTACAGACTCGATTCTGACTCTGACCAGTACAGACCGTGGGAGACTTCTCGTCCCGCCCCTTCTACCCAAAGCGCCAATAAGGAATTCATCGGTAAACCGACGATAGAGACAAGCCAGCGCAACGGTAGACCCCAACAAGCTCTTAAACCCTAGCTCCGAGGATTCGTCATGACAATCCTCCCACAGTTCTGATTTGTGTCGGGGTCAGAAGAGTTCGCTGAAGGGAATGAAACGCAGCGGATCGCCAATGTCGAGAGTGCTGTTTTCCGGCACCTCCACCAGCCCATCGGCCCAGGTCGCTCCGAGCAAAACGCCGGAACTCTGGTTCGGATACAACACCGCGCGCCCCGCCTCCAGCCGAACCCGCAAGTACTCTCGACGACTGCCAGCCTTGTTCCAGGCGAACCCGGCATTCACCGTAAAGCTCAACGGCATGACCTCTTCCACGCCCTGAATGCGCAGCAGATACGGTCGCGCAAGCAGGCCGAAGGTCACCAGCGCCGAGGTCGGATTGCCCGGCAGGCCAATCACCGGCACCGTGCCGAAATGGCCCACGGTCAGCGGTTTGCCAGGCTTGATCGCCAGCTTCCACAGCAGCGGTTTGCCGTCCTCACGCAGCACCTGCCCGAGGCAATCGGCATCGCCGGCAGACACCCCGCCGGTGGTCAGGATCAGGTCAGCCGCCACTTGCAGTTGCTCAAGCTTGAGCCGCGTCTGCGCCGGGCGATCCGGGAGGATCCCGGCGTCGATCACCTCGCAGCCCAGTTCCTTCAGCCAGTGGCCGAGCAGCACACGATTGCTGTTGTAGATGCTGCCGGGACGCAGCGGCAGGCCCGGTTCGACCAGTTCGTCACCGGTCGACAGCAGCGCCACACGCGGGCGACGCACCACGTGCAACTGTGCCAGCCCCTGTCCGGCGGCGACCGCCAGTTCGAACGGCCCGAGGCGTTTGCCGGCACGCAGCAGGATGTCGCCGACGCGGTTTTCCTGACCCTGTGCGCGAATGTTCTGCCCCGCTTTCAGCGGCTGCAAAAAACGCACGCGGCCGTCCTCCAGCACTTCGACGTTCTCCTGCATCTCGACGCAGGTAGCGCCGGGCGGCAACGGTGCGCCGGTAAAGATCCGCGCGCAGGTGCCGGGCAATAGCGCGTCCGGTGCCAGACCGGCGTAGACCTTCTGCGACACCTTCAGCGGCTGACGATGCAGATCGGTCAGGTTCAACGCATAACCGTCCATGGCACTGTTCGGCCATGGCGGCAGGTCGAGTGTCGCCACCAGATCACTGGCCAGCACCCGCCCACGCGCCTCGTCCAGCGGCAGAGTTTCGCTGTCGGCCAGACGTTGCTCATTGGCCATGCCGAGCAACTGATCGAGGGCGTCCTCGACCGGCATCAACCCTGCCTTGCTCATCCGCGCGGCCCACAAGCAGCGACTGATTTGAGGTGCGGCACAAAGTTGCACGGGCGATGGCGGTTATCCAGTTGCTCGGCAAGGATGCCTTCCCACGCGGTGCGGCAGGCACCGGTCGAACCCGGCAGGCAGCACACCAGCGTGCCGTTGGACAGCCCGGCCAGCGCGCGGCTTTGCACGGTCGAGGTGCCGATGTCGAGAATCGAAATGGCGCGGAACAACTCGCCAAACCCGTCGATCTGCTTGTCGAGCAGACAGGCCACTGCTTCCGGCGTGCTGTCGCGCCCGGTGAAGCCGGTGCCGCCGGTGATCAGCACCACCTGGATGCTGTCGTCGGCAATCCAGTGCGCGACCTGGGCGCGAATCTTGTACAGGTCATCCTTGAGCAGGTTGCGCTCGCTCAAGGTATGACCGGCCTCCAGCAAGCGGCTGACCAGCAATTGGCCGGACGTGTCGCTCGCGTAATCGCGAGTATCGCTGACGGTCAGTACGGCAATGTTCAGGGGAACAAACAGGGCATCCGCTTTCGCACTCATGGGAATCTCCGGCAGTAGTCAATCAGATTGCCAAGCAGCCTAAGTGCCACTTATGAGTACTGTCTAATCACTCTGGCCAACCACATTATCGAGCTGCTCTATCGGCGCCGTTGACCTCGGCCGACGCCTTTGAAACCATGGGCGATAGAGCTGATCGATAGGCTTTTCAATTCTTCCGATTGGACGCAGATACAGGCAGGTGAGATCGTCACACCTCGCGTTTTTCGTGCGCTGCGCGCATCTGCGTCAATACTCCATTCAATTTCTCAACGAGCAGGTGCCTGCGTGGACATCAAACAACTCAAGTTCCTGATCGCACTGGACGAAACCCGACACTTCGGCCAGGCCGCCGCCCGCTGCCACATCACCCAGCCGACCCTGTCGATGCGTCTGCGCAATCTGGAAGATGAGCTGGATCTGGTGCTGGTCAATCGCGGTCAGCGCTTCGAGGGTTTCACCCAGGCCGGCGAACGGGTGCTGGCCTGGGCGCGCACACTGCTGGCCGCGCATGACGGCCTGTTCGCCGAAGCGGCGGCGTGCCGCGGGCAACTGGTCGGTAGCTTGCGCCTGGGTCTGGTGCCGCTGAGCAATTTCAACCCGGTCAATTACATTCAGAGTTTGTCCGGGACCTATCCGGAGCTGAAATTCAGCCTGTCGTCGGGGAGTTCCGACGAGATCATCGCCGGTTTGGGCAACAACCAATTGGATCTGGGCGTGTGCTACCTCGACCACGTCAACCCGAACTATTTCGATTTTTTCGAGATCGGCGAAACCCGCGTCGGTCTGCTTTACGACAACCGTCACTACCATTTCGAAGGCTCGGAAATGAGCTGGGAAGACGCCGCCGAACTGCCGCTGGGGATGATCACCACCGGCATGCATTACCGCAAATCCATCGACCTGAGCTTCCGCAGTCGCGGACTCAATCCGCAGCCGATCATGGAAAGTGATTCGACCTACCAGTTGCTGCAGGCGATTCACCAGGGTTTCTGCTGCTCGATCATGCCACTGGACAGCGGGCTGGAAGAGCCAATCGAACACCTGTCGTTCATGCAACTGCCGGATGCCAGCGTGCTGGCGCCGCTGGGGCTGGTAATGCGCAAGACCGAGCCGCGTTCGGCGATAGCCGAGAAGTGTTTTGCCGAGGCGCGCAAGTTGTTCGGGGTTGAGTTGCCGGTTGCTTGAGTAATCTCTCCAGACATTGATGCTGGCTGTCAGACCGTCTTCGCGAGCAAGCCCGCTCCCACAGGTTGAATGCATTTCAATTGTGGGAGCGGGCTTGCTCGCGAAGAGGACCGCCCAGCGAATACACATTTCGGATATAACAGCGGTGATCGACCCACCCAATCACCAGATCAGAACAAGCGATTGGACGCACTTTCACCACCCCCGTAGCCTGAACCCACTTCAGCGCTTCGGGACTTTTCAAGATGCTCTGCCACGTCGAATCCAACACCGAACCCAACGCCCCCGCACCGCAACCGTCACAGGTGGCGTTTCGCGAATACCTGCCGCACGCCCCGCTCTCGCACGTCGCCCTGGCCGCGGAGATCGCCCTGGCGATCACCTTCAATGGCCTGAGCCAGGCGGTGATGATGGTCTCGCCCGGCAACCTTGAAGATTTCATCCGGGGCTTCAGCCTGAGCAACGCGATCATCGACAGCGTCGACGAGATCTACGACATCCGCCTGAGCCATTTCGATCAGGCCTGTCAGGCCGAGGTGCAGATATCCAGTCGCGCGTTCTGGGCGCTGAAAGATCATCGTCGGCAGATGGCCGGCACCAGCGGCTGCGGCATCTGTGGCGTCGAGGCGCTGGAGCAGGCGTTGCCGCAACTGCAGATTCTGCAACCCTGCGCGCTGCCGCCGGCCGCGCATTTTGACGGTATCCGCCAACGCATCGAACAGGCTCAGCAACTGGCCCGCAGCAGCGGCGCCCTGCACGCGGCGCTGTACTTCGATGCCAGCGGTGAGGCGCTGTTGTGCCGCGAAGACATTGGCCGGCACAACGCCCTCGACAAGCTGATCGGCGCGATGCAAATCGCTGACGTCGATGCGCGCCAGGGCTTCGTGGTGGTCACCAGCCGTTGCAGCCTGGAGCTGATCCACAAAGCCGTGCGCGCCCGACTTGGCACCCTTGTCAGCCTGTCCGCCCCCACCGCGTTGACGGTGCGTTGGGCGCTCAAGCATCGGCTCAATCTGATCCACGTACCGCACCGCAACGCCCCCCGAATCTACAGCCCGATCCAGGAGCTTTTGCCATGAGCAACACCCTCACCCACCTTGATGATCAGGGCCGCGCCAACATGGTCGACGTCAGCGACAAAGCCGCGACTCGCCGCGAAGCCACGGCGCAGGCCTGGGTGCAGATGCGCCCGGAAACGCTGCAGATGATCCAGGCCAACGGTCACCCCAAGGGCGACGTTTTCGCCGTGGCGCGCATCGCCGGAATCCAGGCGGCCAAACGCACCCACGAACTGATCCCGCTGTGCCATGCGCTGCTGCTCAGCTCGATTCACGTTGAACTCAAGGCCTGCGAACCGGACCGCGTGCAAATCACCAGCACCTGCCGCCTCACCGGCCAGACCGGCGTCGAACTTGAAGCCCTGACCGCCGCCAGCGTCGCGGCGCTGACCATTTACGACATGTGCAAAGCCGTGGACCGGGCCATGGTCATCGGCGACATCCGCCTGCTGAGCAAACAGGGCGGCCGCTCCGGACACTTTCAATGGGAGGACGCGCAATGATCCTGATCAACTACTTCGCCAGCTACCGTGATCGCCTGAATCTGGGCGGGGAAAAAATCCCCCTGAGCGACGATCTGACCTGTATCGAGGACGTGCGGCAGATGCTCATGGCCCGTGGTGAAGAATGGCGCGAAGTGCTTGGCGCCGGCAACCTGATGTGTGCGTTGAACCAAGAGCTGTGCCAACCGAGCGCGGCGATCGAAGACTTCGACGAGATCGCGTTTTTCCCACCGGTCACCGGGGGCTGAGCATGACGGTTCGAGTTCAGTACAAAAGCTTCGACGTCGGCCAGTTGACCGCCGACCTGCATGCGCGCAATCCACGGGTCGGCGCGGTGGTGAATTTCATCGGCTATGTGCGCGATCTGAACATTGGCCAGAGCGTGAACGAGCTGTTCCTCGAACACTATCCGGGCATGACCGAAAAAGCCCTCGAACGGATCGCCGACGAAGCGCGCGAGCGCTGGCCGCTGCTGGGTGTGGAGATTGTGCATCGGGTCGGCGCACTGGCGGTCAGCGAGCCGATCGTGTTTGTTGGCGTCAGCAGCAAGCACCGGCACATGGCGTTCGAAGCCTGCGCGTTTATCATGGACGTGCTCAAGACTCGTGCACCATTCTGGAAGCGTGAGAGCACGGCGCAGGGTTCGCACTGGGTCGAGGCGCGGGAGAGTGATCAGAATGCGGCACTGCGCTGGAGTCTGGCGCATGCCTGAAGAGCAAAAGCCCCTCACCCTAGCCCTCTCCCCGAGGGAGAGGGACTGATTGGGGAATATTGAAGAAATTCACCGAATTGAAAGATTGGCTCTGAATCCATAATCGACTCGATCTTTCAGGTCGATGGATGACGCCAGACACCTCGGTCGGCCCCCTCTCCCTCTGGGAGAGGGCTGGGGTGAGGGTTGAAAGTCTGATTAGATAGCCACTCCGCCAGGATTAAACTCCGGAGTTTCGTTTGAGCACAGCGCCCAACAACCTGCCCCGCCCCGCTCCCGTCACCTTGCGCCAGGCCTGGCGCTTCTGGCTCAAGCTCGGCTGCATCGGTTTCGGCGGCCCGGCCGGGCAGATCGCGATCATGCATCAGGAACTGGTCGAGCGCCGGCGCTGGATCTCCGAGCGGCGCTTTCTGCATGCACTCAACTACTGCATGTTGCTGCCCGGCCCCGAGGCCCAGCAACTGGCAACCTACATTGGCTGGCTGTTGCATCGCACCTGGGGCGGGGTGATCGCCGGGGCGCTGTTCGTGCTGCCGTCGCTGTTCATCCTGATTGCGCTGTCGTGGCTGTACATCGCGTTCGGCGATGTACCGGTGGTGGCCGGAATTTTCTATGGAATCAAACCGGCGGTGACCGCGATCGTCTTGCACGCCGCGCACCGTATCGGTTCGCGGGCGCTGAAAAACAGTTGGTTGTGGGCGATCGCCGGGGCGTCATTCGTGGCGATTTTTGCCTTGAATATGCCGTTCCCGCTGATCGTCCTCGGCGCGGCATTGCTCGGCTATTTTGGTGGACGCTTGGCGCCACAGCGCTTCAACAATGGCGGGCAGCGCAGCAGTGCCAAATCCTTCGGCCCGGCGCTGATCGATGACGACACACCGACACCTGAGCATGCGCGATTCAGCCTGCCGAAACTGTGGCGTCTGCTGCTGGTTGGCGCAGCGCTGTGGTGTTTACCGATGGGCCTGCTGACCGCGCTGTTCGGCTGGGATGGCACCTTCACGCAAATGGGCTGGTTCTTCACCAAGGCCGCGTTGCTGACGTTTGGTGGCGCTTACGCGGTGTTGCCCTATGTCTATCAAGGCGCGGTCGGGCACTATGGCTGGCTGACGCCGACGCAAATGATCGACGGCCTCGCCCTCGGCGAAACCACGCCCGGGCCGTTGATCATGGTGGTGGCGTTTGTCGGTTTCATCGGCGGCTACGTGCAACCGGCGTTCGGCGCAGAACATGCGTTCGCCGCCGGTGCATTGGCGGCGACGCTGGTGACCTGGTTCACCTTCCTGCCCTCGTTCCTGTTCATCCTCGCCGGCGGGCCGCTGGTGGAATCAACGCACAACGAATTGAAGTTCACCGCACCGTTGACTGCGATCACCGCAGCGGTGGTCGGGGTGATTCTCAACTTGGCGTGTTTCTTCGCTTATCACGTGTTCTGGCCCAACGGTTTTGCCGGGCACGCGGATCTGTTTTCGATCGGGCTGGCGCTGCTGGCAGCGTTGGCACTGTTCATTTTCAAACGCGGGGTGATCGAAGTGTTGATCGTTTGCGCCCTTGCCGGGCTGGGCTTTCATCTGATGCGCTGAATCCTGGCCTGCGAATCTCCCGTTTACACGCCCGCGAATTCCCCCTTACTATCCGGGCACACCGGTCGGCGGGCCTGCCCCGCCACCGACGTTTTCCGCCAACGGAAACACGCGTTATGAGCACGTCACCACAACAACCAGAAAGGTTGAACGTCTCCGCTGTGTGCGCCCTCTGTCACAGGGGCCGCGCATGAATCGCATCGTCAATCTCCCCATGGCCCTGCGCCGTTCCAAGCTGCGTCACTCCGCACGCCCGCCGGATATCGCCTGCTGATTTCCATCAGTCAGAAAAGATCCATTGTGGTGAGGGGATTCATCCCCGATGGACTGCGCAGCAGTCCCTATCTTTTTGGCCCGCTACGCGCGCCGTCGGGGATAAATCCCCTCACCACAGGTTCAGTGTCACTTCTGACTGCCGGGCATTAGCGAAATACTTTTTTCTTTTTGATATCCCTGCCAGGACACCCACGCCTATTTACCGCGTCGTGTCCGGCCCGAATCTGCGCGCCTGTGCGGCGCCATCGTGAGTGATTGACCATGAAATTCGCAGCCATCGAAGACGCACGCCTGTTCCTTGAACAGAACCCCGATATCGACATGATCGAGCTGTTCATCCTCGACGCCAACGGCGTGCCGCGCGGCAAGCTGTTGCACCGCGAGGAACTGCTCGCTGTATACGAAAGCGGACGCCCGCTGCCCAGCACCATCCTTGGCCTGACCGTGCAGGGCGAGGACGTGGAAAACTCGGGGCTGGTGTGGGACGTCGGCGACATCGACTGCCGCGCCTACCCGCTCGAAGGCAGTCTGGTGCGCCTGCCGTGGCGGCAGATTCCGACCGCAGCGGTGCAGGTCAGCATGCACCCGAGCGAGGGAATGCCGGCGAGCATCGCCGACCCGCGTCATCTACTGATCAAGGTGATCGACGGCCTCAAGGCCGAGGGTTTTCACCCGGTGATGGCGTGCGAGCTGGAGTTCTATCTGCTCGACGCCAAACGCGATCACAACGGCCGTCCGCAACCGGCGCTGGACGCCGACGGTGGCCGACCGCGACACACCCAGGTCTACGGTTTGCGTGAACTGGAGCAGATCGAACCGTTCCTCGCCGACCTCTACGGCGCCTGCAAACTGCACGGCATTCCGGCGCGCACGGCGATCTCGGAATACGCCCCGGGCCAGGTGGAAATCACCCTCGAACACGGCGACGCGTTGCTCGCGATGGATCAGGCGGTGCGCTACAAACGTCTGGTCAAAGCGGTGGCGCACAAGCACAGCATGCAGGCGACGTTCATGGCCAAGCCGTTCGATGATCTGGCCGGTACCGGCATGCACATGCACGTCAGCCTCGCCGATGCCGAAGGGCGCAATCTGTTTGCTTCCGAAGACCCGGCCGGTACCCCGCTGCTGCGCACCGCGATTGGCGGCATGCTCGCCTCGCTGCTCGATACGTTGCTGCTGTTCTGCCCCAACGCCAACTCCTACCGCCGCTTCCAGGCCAACAGCTATGCGCCTTTGGCGCCGACCTGGGGCGTCGACAACCGCACCGTCAGCCTGCGCGTACCGGGCGGCCCGGCCAACACCCGGCACATCGAACACCGCATCTGCGGCGCCGACGCCAACCCGTATCTGGCGGCGGCAGCGATCCTCGCCGGGATCCATCGCGGGATTCGCGAAAGTCTTGATCCGGGTGCGCCGGTCGAGGGCAACGGCTACGCGCAAGCCAAGGAACTGCTGCCGACCGACTGGCTGACTTCGCTGCAGGCGCTGGAGAATTCTGCGTGGGCACGGGATGCCCTGGGCCAGGAATTTCTCGGGGTGTATCTGGCGGTGAAGCGTGCCGAGTACCGGCAGTTCATGGCCGAGGTGGGTGAACAGGATTGGCGTTGGTATCTGACCGAAGCCTGAAGCCTCACCACTAACCCCTGTAGGAGTGAGCCTGCTCGCGATAGCGGTGTGTCATTCAGCAATAATGTGTCTGACATGGCCTCATCGCGAGCAGGCTCACTCCTACAGGGGACCGCGTACAACCGAAGAATTTGTGTGGACACCGACATGACCCAACGCTGCAATTCCTACTACACCGCCACCCTCAACCAGGACACCGACTACCCGACCCTGCAGGGCCGGCATCAGGTCGATGTGGTGATCATCGGCGGCGGTTTCACTGGCGTCGCCACCGCCGTCGAACTCGCCGAAAAAGGCCTGAAAGTCGCCATCGTCGAAAGCCACAAGATCGGCTGGGGCGCCACGGGACGCAATGGCGGACAAGTCACCGGCAGCCTCTCCGGCGACGGTGCGATGCGCAAACAGATGCGCCCGAAACTCGGTGATGAAGTCGACGATTTCATCTGGCACCTGCGCTGGCGCGGGCATGAAATCATCCGGCAGCGTGTGGCGAAATACGGCATCCAGTGCGACCTCAAGCACGGCCATCTGCACGCCGCCTACAAGCCAAGCCACATGGACGGTTTGCGCCAGGATTACGACGAAGCCGTGCGTCGCGGCCTGGGTGATGAGGTCAGCCTGCTAGACCGCAGTCAGGTGCGCGACCTGCTGCAAAGCGACCTCTACCACGGCGCAATCAAGAACACCCGCAACATGCATCTGCACCCGCTCAACCTGTGTATCGGCGAAGCGCGGGCGGCGGAAAGTCTAGGTGCCTTGATCTTCGAGAACAGTGAGGTGCTGGAAATCATTCACGGCAAGACGCCAGGCGTGCGCACCGCCCACGGCCAGATCGATGCCAATCAAGTGATGCTCGCCGGCGACGTCTATCACAAGCTCGAACCGGGCCAGCTCAAGGGCAAGATTTTCCCGGCCATGGGCGGCATCGTCACCACCGCGCCGCTGGGTGATCTGGCGCGGCAGATCAATCCCGAAGACCTCGCGGTGTACGACTGCCGTTTCGTCCTCGACTACTACCGCCTCACGGCCGACGGGCGCCTGCTGTTCGGCGGCGGCGCGAACTACAGCGGCAAGGATTCACGGGACATCGCCGCCGAGCTGCGCCCGTGCATCGAGCAGACCTTCCCCGCGCTCAAAGGGGTGCAGATCGACTACCAGTGGAGCTGCGCGATGGGCATCGTGATCAACCGCATCCCGCAACTGGGCAAGCTCTCGGAAAACGTCTGGTATTGCCAGGGTTATTCCGGACACGGCATCGCTACCACCCACATCATGGGCGAAATCATGAGCCGCGCGATCACCGGGCAGATGGAACAGTTCGAGACCTTTGCGCAGTGCCAACACATCCGGGTACCGATGGGGGATTGGCTGGGCAATCCGTTGCTGGCGGCGGGGATGTGGTATTACCAGATGCTTGAAAAGTTGCGTTGACCGCACCGGCCCCATCGCGAGCAGGCTCACTCCTACAAGGGAAACGCGTTCCAACTGTAGGAGTGAGCCTGCTCGCGATGATGCCATCAGCCTCACACAAATCTCACTCCGGCAACTGCTCCACCATTGAAATGCATTCCAAATGTGGGAGCAACTGTCTTACTACCACCGTTCGTCACCGCCACTCTGTGCCGTCTCGCAGCATGGCATTCAGTCTGATCAGCAGTATTCGCATACAGGCGATGAGCGCGACTTTCGCGCTCTTGCCCCGTTCTCTTAAGGATTCATAACGGGCCTTGAAGTCGGCCTGGCAACGGATAACGACCCAGCACGACATGTAAAGCGCACGTCTGACGCGCGCTCTCCCTCCGTAAATCTGACGTTTCCCGCTGTGATTTCCACTGTCGTCGTTGTAGGGGGCGATTCCCGCCAGTGCGGCGATCTCCCTGCGATCCAGCTCGCCGAGTTCGGGTAGATAAACCAGCAAGCTGGCGGTCGCCACAGTGCCGATGCCTTTGACAGAGATAAGCCGATCGGCTTTTTCCGCATCCAGCTCACGCATGCTTTGATCGATGGCTTTGCCGAGCTGCTTGATCTGGGTTTGCAGGTAGCGAATATGGTCCTTGATCGCCTCTACAACCGCAGGCAACTGGGCCTGCTGGAGTCGACGCTTGTTGTCGTCGCGCTGCTGGACGAAGTGCTCGCGTAATTGAATCAACTCGCGCAGGGCTTCACGCTCAGGCGAGATGGGCTTTTCGCGAGACGCATGCAGCGCTTCGGCAAAATCGGCGAGAACCGCCGCGTCGATGGGATCGGTTTTGGCGTTCTTGCCCATTGCTACGGCAAAGGCTCTGGCCCGGCGAGGATTGATCCTCAACACGCTGAAACTTGCCTGCTGCAATGCCGCCATGACCTTGCGTTCATAGCCGCCTGTGGCTTCCAGCAACACGCGGCCAACCGTGTACTGACCTAAACGCGCGACCAGCACATCAAAGCCTTCAACGGTATTGGGAACTTCAAAGCCGTCTTTCTGTGGTTGAACCCAGACGACCAGATTGGATTTGGAGATATCGATGCCGACCCAGGAAATCATGGCAAAACCCTCTTACACTCAGAAGTGAGAGTGCTCTGGCTTTGCCCACGCTTGTGATTCGAGTGGCGCTCGTCCAACTGTTCGGGCTTAGGGGCCAGAGTAGAAAGGTGGATGGCAGCTTTGCTCCCACTCGTGCTTCAAGCACCGCGGACTCACAGCTTGCCATCCACCCCTCTCACCCCAGAGTTTATCCCCTTACTCAGACACAAGCGGGCTTGCTCGCGAAGAGGCCAGCAGCCTCACTACAAATCTCAGTCCGGCAACTGCTCCACCACAATCCCCAACCGCCGATAATCCTCGACACTCCCCGACGCCACATGCCGCTCGGTAATCAGCGTATGCAGGCGCGTACACGCGGCCACCACAAACGGCTCCACCGCCCCCAGCTTGTCCGCGGTGGTCACCGCAATCACCCGCGTCGCGCTGTCGAGCAGCGCCTGTTTCACCGGCACTTCATCGAAATGCAGCGAGGTGATGCCCACCTCCGGGTGAATCGCACAGACCCCGGTAAACACCAGATCCGCCTTGATCCCGGCCAGCATGCGCACCGCTTCATGCCCACTGGCCGACATCGTGCGCGGGTTCAGTTGTCCCCCGGCCAGAATCACTTTCACCCCCTTGTATTCGGACAAGGCAATCGCTGTCATCGGCGCGGCGGTCACCGCAGTGATCTGGATATCCGCGCGCAACGAGCGCGCCACCTGCAACGCGGTCGAGCCGGAATCGAACAGCACAATCTGCCCATCCTCGACCTTTTGCGCCGCCAACTGCGCCAGACGCACCTTCACCTCATCAGTCTCATCCAGCCGGGTGAAGTAATCCTTGCCGCTGTCCTTGGGCCTTGGCAGCGCCCCGCCATGCACGCGCTGCACCAGGCCGGCGTTGTCCAGTTCGGAGAGGTCGCGGCGAATGGTGTCTTCGGACACAGCGAAGTGCTGGCTCAACTCGGAGGCCATGACCTTGCCGTCGCGTTCGAGGATCAGGAGGATTTTCTGCCGGCGCAGGGACGGGAGTTCGGTGACCGAATGATCGTGCATGGTTTTGCCTGTTTATGCTTGTAGTTGCAGGTTTTGCCGAGACTAGCGAAAGCTTTGGGCAAACACAAACCGGCGGGTATCAATTGTTTCGATCATTGGAATCAACATGCCGAATTTTTTCTTTGCATTCAGCCTGTTCAGAATGGCCTCACTTTAAAAAGGCTCAGGATGAACAGCTGATGAATCTCAATTTTGCGTTTGCGTGCATGATCGTGGTGTCTTTTGCGATTGCCCTGGGCCACGCCTGATCCGTCACACCGACGCCGCCAGATGCTCACGCAACCATTTGTGTGCCGGATCGCGATGCGCGCGCTCGCCCCAGAACATCGCCATTTCGTAGCCCGGCACCGGCAACGGCGCATCGACTACCTGCAACGCCGGGTTGTCGCGAACCAAGCGTGACGGCAGCATCGCCACCAGATCGGTACTCGCCAGCACCGACATCACCATCAGAAAATGCGGCACCGACAGCACCACTTTGCGCGCCAGGCCGACCTCGGCCAGCGCCTTGTCGGTCACCCCGAAAAAGCCCCCGCCCTCGCGCGACACCATCACGTGTTCCAGCGCACAGAACTGTTCGCGAGTCGGCTTACGCTTCAACCCCGGATGCCCGACGCGACCGGCCAACACGTAATGCTCGGTGAACAGCACCCGTTGATGCAGATCCAGCGGCGCCTCTTCGGTGATGTGCAGCGCCAGGTCAAACACGCCCTGCTCCGCCTGCCTGGCCAACTGTGCCGGCACCAGATCGAGCACCGCCAGCCGCGTGCCCGGCGCCTGAGTGCGCAAACCGCTGAGCGCTGGCAGCACCACCGTCGATTCGCCGTAATCCGTCGCCGCAACTTTCCAGATGTGGCGGGCCTGCGCCGGATCGAAGGCACTGGCCGGCGCCACCGCGCGTTCCAGTGCTTCCAGCGCCTCGCGCAACGGCTCGCGCAGTTCATCGGCCCGCGCCGTCGGGCGCATGCCCCGTGGCCCGGGCAGCAACAGCGGGTCGCCGAAGATCTCGCGCAGCTTGGCCAGGTGCACGCTCACCGACGGCTGCGACAGGCTCAAGCGCTCTGCGGCGCGGGTTACGTTGTGTTCTGCCAACAACACGTCTAGGGTCAACAGCAAGTTGATGTCCAGACGTCGTAAATTATTCATGGCTATACCTGACATATCAGACATTCATTTCCAATATACCGATCAAGGATTGATCCTGCCTGCATTCAACCAAGGAGTTGCCACATGAATGTGCTACTGGTCTACGCCCACCCCGAACCCACTTCGCTCAACGGCTCGCTCAGGGACTTCACCGTCCAGCGTCTGCAAGCCGCCGGTCACACCGTGCAGGTCTCCGACCTGTATGCGATGAACTGGAAGACCACGATCGACGCCGATGACGCCCCCGGTCGCGATGAAAGCCGGCCATTCCACGCCTCGATCGATTCGAAACTGGCTTACCAACAGGGCCGGCAGTCCGCCGATATCGCCCGCGAGCAGGAAAAGCTGTTGTGGGCCGACGCGCTGATCCTGCAATTCCCGCTGTGGTGGTTCACCATGCCGGCGATCCTCAAAGGCTGGGTCGAGCGCGTGTATGCCTACGGGTTTGCCTACGGTGTCGGCGAACACTCCGATGCGCGCTGGGGCGAGCGCTACGGCGAAGGCAAGATGAAAGGCAAACGCGCGATGCTGCTGGTCACCACCGGAGGCTGGGATTCTCACTACAGCCCGCGCGGGATCAACGGGCCGATTGATGATTTGCTGTTTCCGATCCAGCACGGCGTGCTGTTCTACCCCGGTTTCGACGTGGTGCCGCCCTTCCTGGTGTACCGCGCCAGCCGCATGGATCAAGCGCGGTTTGCCGAGACCTGCGAGGCGCTGGGCACGCGTCTGGATGAATTGTGGAGCACGCGGCCGATAGCGTATCGGCAGCAGAATGCCGGGGATTACGAGATCCCGGCGTTGACGCTCAAGGATGATATTGCTCCGGGTGAAGAAGGCTTCGCCGCGCATTTGCGTTGATGCCCGGAAAAGATCGCAGCCTTCGGCAGCTCCTACAGGGAAAACGTGATTCCTGTGTAGGAGCTGCCGAAGGCTGCGATCTTTTGCTTCTAATGTGCTGTAGGCGCACCGGCCCGACGTCCAGGCCGGATCAGCTTTGTTCCCGCACCCGCCGCACCTGCACCAGCAACGCCGGTGCAAAGTGCAGCAGCACCATCCGCGCCAAGTGGTGCGTGAGGATGAACACTACATTCAAGCCACCGGCAAACGCGACAATCGCAATCGTCTCGATCGCCCCCGGCATGTACGCCAGCCACAGCGACAGCGGATCACTGCCCAGCCAGCGCGCCGCCACTTCGGCAAATGCCGCCGCCACCACGATCATCATCCCCACCGACACCAACGCCGTCCGCCCGTGCCGCCCCAGCTCCGCAAGGCCGAGTCCCTGAAAGCGCGAGCCGATCCGCACGCCGAGAATCAGCGCCGCCAGGTTCAGGCTCCAGTCCGGCATGTGAAAGCCGTGCAGCCATCCCGATTTCACAAACACGGCAGTGAGCAGAATCGCCGTCAACATGAATGGCGCAGGCACGCCGATCACCAAAAGCAGTCGCCCGATGACGATGCTCAAGCCGATCAGCGCCAGCACGGTCAACGCCATACCCGTGCTCAACGGAGCGCTTTCAACCACCGCCACCGATGCCTGCCCGGGAATCAAAAAGCTCACCAGCACCGTGATCAACAGCAAGCGCATCAGGTGCACGATGATGACTTTGCTCGAAGCCTTTTCCGACTCCAGCAAATCGAACACCGCCGCCAATGCACCGGGGTACACCGCCAACAGCGCATCGGTACGGTTCCAGCCAGCGCCGCGGGTCAGCCACCATCCGGCGAGGGCGATCTGTACCGTCAGGCATAGAAGCAGAACGCCGAGGCTTGGCAACATCGCCGAAGCCGTCGCACTGTCCCACGCTTCGAACATCAGCCCGGTGGCGATGCCCAGCGTGACCTGGATGTAGCCCAGACCATAAGGGGTGGCGGGGGCAAACCCGAACTTGGTGGCGACCAATGCGGTGACAAGAATCGCCCCCAGCAACAGGCCATGAGGAACACCGCTGACCTGCAACGCAGCGCCGACAGCAGCAGCGATCAACAAACACAGAATCGATTTCATATTCTTCGCCTTCCTGGCTATTCAACTGACCCGACATCAATCCCATGTAGGAGCTGCCGAAGGCTCCTACAGGGGGTGTTCGTTTTTACGTGCGCAACCGCCCGATCGCCCGCCGATACTTCTCGACCCGTTCCAGATCTTCCCAACTTGGCGAGGCAATCCGCGACAGGTCGCTGTTCTCTTCCAGATCCGCCAGCTTGACCACCCGACCGATCGGGTTCTGCGCCGCACGCTCGACGAAATCCTCGTAAGACTCGCCCGGCACTTTGGTCACTGATTCAATCGCCGTCAGCACCTCTTCGCTGAAACCTTCCTTGCGCAAGTCATCGAGGCTGACGCCGCAATCCTCAACCACATCGTGCAGCACGGCGACGATGCGTTCTTCCAGCGTGGTCATGCGCAACATGACTTTCAGCGGATGCAGAATGTACGGCGCACCGCCCTTGTCGACCTGCCCGGCATGGGCGGTGGCGGCGATGGAGATAGCGCGTTCGAGGGTCTGGGTCATGGAAGTCTCCGTGGTTTAAACGCCATAGCGGCCGCCAATGTGGATGTTGCGTTTGAGCCAGTTGCGGATCGCTGCAAGCCGTCCGGTTGGCTTCGCAGGCCCGGAATGACGTTGAAGGATCAGCGAGACCACGGTGGACTGATCGGCATTTGGATGGGCATCGATCAACTCGACAACCCACGCACAATCAGCTTTTCTCAGGTGTTCACGCCACTCGCCCGGCCAGGCGTACAGCTCATCCAGCGCCAACCACCGCGCACCGCCGTGTTCCATGTGCCCGCCAGACATCGACTGCTCGAAACAGAAAGGCGAGTCTGGCTTTGCAGGGTCAATGTGAAACAGATAGATGTCGTGAAAGGGATGCTGCGAGGGGAGCGCGTTATTGCGGCTGCCGATTTCGATCATGGGCAATGTTCCAATCCTTGGGCGCTTAATGTTTCCGATTGTTTCGCAGTGTACGCCACAGGAGCAAATCAAAAACCCGATGGAACCTCCCTCCTCCACGCCATCTCGAAACTATAAAGCGAAAGCGCCAAAAGCTTCGATCAGACCCGGCGCCCCTGAAGAGGAAACCCCGATGAACATTCGCTTCCTGCTTCTAATCGCCACGTTCGCCGTCATCCCCACCTGCGTCATGGCCGAAGGCTGCGACGTTCAGACCCAATCCTCCAGCGCTTCGGTGCCAGCGGTGGAAACGCACAGCTGCTACGAATACGAAGGCATGCCCGTCAGCTCCATCGACTGGTCGTGCAGCAATGAAAGCAAAGACATGCTCAACAGTAAGAAAACCAAGGTCGAGCACTGTGCCGACCACTTTCAGGCCACGTGTATCGCCACGATCACTCAGGAATCCCTGGCCAACCCTCACTCCACCAGCAAAGACAAAAATGCCAAGGCGCTGAATATCCCCGACAACGCCCAAGTGACCACGTATTACTATGACGTGGATCATTTGGCCCAGGCGCGAATTGATTGTGAGAATGGTGGTGGGCATTGGAAGGCGAAGTAAGCGTTTGATATCTGTGTTTGCGACAGGCAAAGAAAAGCCCGGCTCAAAAGACCGGGCTTTTTAATGCGCAATATCCGTTAACCACCGCCGTTACCCCCACTGCTGCTATCGGACGGTTGACCCGCGGAGCTGGGCTTGGAGGCAGAAGGCACCGGCCCATTGTCGGTCTTGCCACCATCCCCACCTTCAGGTAGCGAATTGGCATCCGGATCGGCATGGGTGGCAGGGGACGCCGGGTCGCGAGTCTGGCTGTTGCCGTCGTTTGCCGTTGGGGTGGGCATATCGCCGGCCGCGATCGCATACAGCGAGCTGCCGGACAGCAACGCCGCGAGGGTAAACACCGCGATTTTATGGTTCAGCATGGTGGCTCTTCCTCTGCGTGGGGAGTTACAGCATTGGAAGAAGGTGTGTGGCGAAGGTGCGGTGTGTCGGACGAATGGTTGTCGCCCAGTCATTTCGCGCAGTTTCGATATCTGAAAACTTCGTAGGAAAACACTTCATGTGGCGAGGGAGCTTGCTCCCGCTGGGCTGCGAAGCGGCCCCAAAACCGGATGGTCCGTTTTGCTAGCGGTACCGTCGAGTCAGTAAACGTGAAGCGTTATAACTGATTAAAAGGCAGATTATTAGTTTTTCATTTAAAAACCTGTCAGTAATGACAGGTTAGAAAAAACGGCTACTGCGATAACCTATGTTTTCGGCAAGATCAATATTTATCGTTCAGGAGATTATCCATGAGTGCGTTATATGCCTACTACAATAAGTCCAACGAGTTTTCTGCCCATTGCATAATAAAAGTTGGACTCATGAGAGGGGCAGAGGCGATGCATTTTGAAGGTGAGAGCGTTTCATGCACGGAGGAAATAAAAGAGGGTTGGTATTACGATGAAAATAGTCAAAAGTTCATCACTGCGCAGGAATTTGAAATCAATCGCGAAAAATACCGGACTTCACCTGATCCCAAGACACTCCCCCCTATAAAAATAAAGTTGCCAGAATACCCCCCTCCATCATCGGATAATAAAGATACTACCTGGAGAAAACCCTAAGCACGAAAAGCAATAACTTCGAACTTACTGATCTATAAAAAACTGCTCTACACGCCTTAAAGAAGTACCGCTGTCTCTTTCGAGTTCAGCGGTACACTTTCAGCAAACATGCTCAAGCACAATTAATTAAATTGAATTTCAAAGTGAAACAAATCAAAAATTCGCCGGCGTATTCGCACTGATAATCTCCGCCTCATCCGCCCCAATATTCCGAAATTTATGCGGCAGCGTCGTAGGAAAGTAATACCCATCCCCGGCATTCAACACACTCACCTGCCCATCCACGGTCAACTCAACCGTTCCACGCGTCACCAGCCCACACTCCTCGCCTTCCGCATGCACGATCGGCTCTTCCCCGGAGCTCGCGCCCGGAGCGTACTGCTCACGAAGCAAGCGCATCTGACGGCTCGGCACCGAGGCGCCAATCAGCAGCAGGCGCAGGCCGTGGCGGCCGAGGTCGGGTTGTTCGTTGGCGCGGAACACGTATTGGTGTTCGCGCGGGGGCTGGTCGAAAGTGAAGAAGTCGGCCAGGGACATCGGGATGCCTTCGAGCAGCTTTTTCAGCGAGCTGACGGAAGGACTGACGCGATTCTGTTCGATCAGGGAGATGGTGGCATTGGTCACGCCGCTACGCCGGGCCAGCTCGCGCTGGGAGAGTTTGTAGCTTTCGCGTACTAGTTTGAGTCGAGAACCCGTATCCATGACAGCCTTATGTGAGTAGTACTTAAGGGTAATGGGGGTGGGTGGCGGGTGCCGCGCAAGGCGCGCGGATCACGTTGCTCCCGTGTCCCGGAACCGTGAAAGGCGGCTATTAAATCACGTTTGCCGGTGTTGCTCAGCAGGTTCGATGGACGGTGGGGCAAAAGTCCCTCTTGCCTTGTTAATACAGTCACTGTGGGAGCGAGCCTGCTCGCGAAAGCGGTGTGTCAGTCGACAACGATGTTGGTTGATATGGCCTCTTCGCGAGCAGGCTCGCTCCCACAGTTGGATCACTTTTGTGTCAGTTGGCTTTGTGGCGGTTGTCAGGGAGTCATCGCTGGCAAGCCAGACTCCCACAGGGTTTGCAGTGTTTCTGTGGGAGTGATGGTGCCTGTACTGGCGCCATCGCGAGCAGGCTCACTCCTACAGTGGTCACCTTGGTGTTTCAGGTAAAAAACCGGCGGGGTCCTGGGGGCCGCCGCCGGGGAGGTAACTAGATGCCGAAACGGTCGCGCAGCGAGTAGTAGACGGCGCCGAGGGCGGTCAACGGGGCGGAGAAGGTGCGGCCGCCGATCATTGGCATGTGCGGCAGCGAGGCGAAGGCGTCGAAGCGTTCGGCGTCGCCACGGATCATTTCCGAGATCAGTTTGCCGGCCAGATGCGAGCAAGTGACGCCGTGGCCGCTGTAGCCTTGCATGTAGTAGGCGTTTTTCTCGATGCGGCCGAATTGCGGCATGCGTGACATGGTCAGCAGGAAGTTGCCGGTCCAGCGGTAGTCGATTTTCACGTCCTTGAGCTGAGGGAAGGTCTTGAGGATCTTCGGCCGGATCAGTTGTTCGATGTCGTCCGGTTCCCGCGCGCCGTAGACCACACCGCCGCCGTACAGCAGACGGTTATCGGCCGTCAGGCGGTAGTAATCCAGCAGATAGTTGCAGTCTTCGACGCAGTAGTTGTTGGTGATCAGGCTGCGCGCCTGCTTCTCGGTCAGTGGCTCGGTGACGACGATCTGCGAGCCGCAGGGCATGCTTTTCGCGGTCACGCGATTGTCCAGACCTTGTGGCAGGTAGGCGTTGCCGGCGATCAGCAGGTACTTGGCACGCACCTGGCCTTTGGCGGTGCGCACGACGTTCGGCTCGCCGTATTTGATTTCCACGGCAGCCGATTGCTCGTAGATCTTGCCGCCCAGACGCACGATGGCTGCGGCTTCACCGAGGGCCAGGTTCAGCGGATGAACGTGGCCGCCCTGCAGGTCCAGCAGGCCGCCAACGTAGGCGTCGGAGCCGATTTCGCGACGGATGTCAGCGGCATCGAGCATCTTCAGGTTCTTGTTGCCGTAACGTTCCCAGCTGCGCTTCTGCTCGGCCAGGCCGTTGAGCTGTTTCTTGTTCATCGCTGCGAAAATGCCGCCCGGACGGTAGTCGCATTGGATGTCGTATTCCTTGATCCGCGAACGGATGATGTCGGCGCCTTCGAAGATCATGCTGCCGAGGATTTCCGCGGTCTTGTCGCCGTAGCGCTCTTCGATCACATCGACGTCACGACTGTAGGAGTTCACCAGTTGCCCGCCGTTGCGACCGCTGGCGCCGTAGCCGACTTTCGCCGCTTCCAGCACCGTGACTTTGTAGCCGGCCTCGCTCAGAAACAGCGCCGAGGACAGGCCGGTGTAGCCGGCGCCAATGATGCAGACATCGCACTCGACCGACTCTTCAAGGGTCGGGAAGTCGATGACTTCGTTGCGCGTGGCGGCGTAGTAGCTGTTGACGTGTTGTTGCTTCATTTTTTTGTTCTCCGAGGGTCGCCCATCAAGGGCGACCACCGCTGTAGAAAATCAGAGCTTGATCCAGGTCGCTTTCAGCTCGGTGTACTTGTCGAACGCGTGCAGCGATTTGTCGCGACCGTTGCCCGACTGTTTGAAACCACCGAACGGCGCGGTCATGTCGCCGCCGTCGTACTGGTTGACCCAGACGCTGCCGGCACGCAGGCCACGGGCGAAAGTGTGCGCCTTGCTCAGGTTGCTGGTCCAGACACCGGCGGCGAGGCCGAAGATGCTGTCGTTGGCGATCTGCAGCGCTTCTTCAACGGTGTCGAAGGTGATCAGCGACAGCACCGGGCCGAAGATTTCTTCGCGGGCGATGGTCATGGCGTTGGTCACGCCGTCGAAGATCGCCGGTTGCACGTAGAGGCCGCCGGTTTCTTCGAGGGTGCGCTGGCCGCCGGCAATCAGCTCGGCGCCCTGCTCGCGACCGATGCTGATGTAGCGCAGCACGTTGTCCAGTTGACGCTGATCGACCACCGCGCCGACGGTGGTCGCAGGATCCAGTGCGTGCCCCGGTTTCCACGCTTGCAGCGCTTCCACCAGCAGCGGGATGAATTGCTCGCGGATCGAACGCTCGACCAGCAAACGCGAACCGGCGGTGCACACTTCGCCCTGGTTGAAGGCGATCGCACCGGCCGCAGCCTGGGCGGCCGCGCGCAAGTCCGGGGCGTCGGCGAACACCACGTTCGGGCTCTTGCCACCGGCTTCGAGCCAGACGCGTTTCATGTTGCTCTGGCCGGCATAAATCATCAGCTGTTTGGCAATCGCCGTGGAGCCGGTGAAGGCCAGCACATCGACGTCCATGTGCAGCGCCAGCGCCTTGCCGACGGTGTGGCCGAAGCCCGGCAGCACGTTGAACACGCCTTTCGGGATGCCGGCATCCAGTCCAAGCTGCGCGATGCGGATCGCGGTCAGTGGCGACTTTTCCGAAGGCTTGAGAATGAACGAGTTACCCGCCGCCAAAGCCGGGGCGAATTTCCAGCTGGCCATGATCAGCGGGAAGTTCCACGGCACGATCGCGGCGACTACGCCGGACGGCTCGCGGGTCACCAGACCGAGTTGATCGTGCGGGGTGGCGGCGACTTCGTCGTAGATCTTGTCGATGGCCTCGGCGCTCCAGCGGATCGCATTGGCGGTCGCCGGGATGTCGATGCTCATCGAGTCGCTGATCGGTTTACCCATGTCGAGGGTTTCCAGCAGCGCCAGTTCTTCCTGGTGTTGCAGGATCAGATCGGCGAAGCGGATTAGGATGCGTTTGCGCTCGGCCGGGGCTTTGTTGGCCCACACGCCGGAGTTGAACGATTGGCGCGCGACTTCGACGGCGAGGTTGGCGTCGGCTTCATCGGTGCTGGCCACGGAGGCGAGAAAACGGCCGTCGACGGGGCTCAGGCATTCGAAGGTGGCGCCGCTGATCGCCGGGCGATATTCACCGTTGATGAACGCGCGGGATTCGATGGTCAGGGACTGGAAGCGTTGTTCCCAGTCGTTGCGTGTGGTGGTCATGGTTGTGGCTCGACAAGGGGGTGGATGACGGGCAAACACCCGTCAATCGAATTGGGTAACCGAATCCCCTGTGGGAGCGGGCTTGCTCGCGAAGGCGTCGTTACATCCAACGTCTTCATTGCGAGATACTCCGCTTTCGCGAGCAAGCCCGCTCCCACATTGGATCGGTGTTGGTCTGCAAATCACACCGTATGCAGATACCAGTTGTACTCAAGGTCGGAAATCGAGTTCTCGAACTCGGCCAGCTCGCTTTCCTTGCACGCGACGAACACGTCGATGTACATCGGGTCGATGTACTTGGCCATGACTTCGCTGTCGTCCAGCTCACGCAATGCGTCGCGCAGATTGTTCGGCAGGCTCTGTTCGTTCTGCTCGTAGCTGTTGCCTTCAACCGGCGCGCCCGGTTCGATCTGGTTGGTCAGGCCGTGGTGAATACCGGCCAGTACCGAAGCCATCAGCAAGTACGGGTTGGCGTCGGCGCCAGCCACGCGATGTTCGATGCGCACGGCGTCAGCCGAACCGGTCGGCACACGTACTGCAACGGTGCGGTTGTCGATGCCCCAGCTCGGCGAGTTCGGCACGTAGAACTGCGCGCCGAAGCGGCGGTACGAGTTGACGTTCGGGCACAGGAACGCCATTTGCGCAGGCAGGGTCTCCAGCACACCGCCGATCGCGTGGCGCAGCGCGGCGTTCTGCTCGGGATCCTCGCTGGCGAAGATGTTGTTGCCTTCTTTGTCCAGGATCGAAATGTGAACGTGCAGACCGTTGCCCGCCTGGCCCGGATACGGCTTGGCCATGAAGGTGGTGTCCATCTCGTGGTCATAGGCGATGTTCTTCACCAGACGCTTGAGCAGCACCGCGTAGTCGCAGGCCTTGATCGGGTCGGAGACGTGATGCAGGTTGACTTCGAACTGCGCCGGGGCACTTTCCTTGACGATGGCGTCAGCCGGAATGCCCTGCTCTTTCGCGCCTTCCAGAATGTCCTGGAGGCAGTCGACGTATTCGTCGAGATCGTCGATCAGATACACCTGAGTCGACACCGGGCGCTTGCCGGAGACCGGCGACCGTGGCGACTGCGGACGGCCGTTCACGTTGTCCTGGTCGATCAGGTAGAACTCCAGTTCGAACGCGGCGCAGATGGTCAGGCCCAGCTCGTCGAATTTGCGCACGACGTTGGCCAGTACTTCACGCGGATCGGCGAAGAACGGCTCGCCCTCGATCTCGTGCATGGTCATCAGCAACTGTGCGGTTGGGCGCTTCTGCCACGGCTCGATGCTCAGGGTGCCCGGGATCGGGTAGCAGATGCGGTCGGCGTCGCCGATGTCCAGGCCCAGACCGGTGCTTTCCACCGTGGAGCCATTGATGTCGAGGGCGAAGAGCGAGGCCGGCAGGTTGATGCCTTTCTCGTAAACCTTGTGAAGACTGGTGCGCTCGATGCGCTTGCCGCGCACCACACCGTTCATGTCTGCAATCAGAAGGTCGACGTACAAAACCTCAGGATGTTTCTTAAGGAATGCGTTTGCTTCGTTGAGTTGAACGGCACGCAGAGGGACCGACATGATGCACCTATTTAGCTGTTAATTATTATGTTCACCGCTGTTTCGCCGAGCCAGTCAATCCGAAAGGCAAAGTGAAGTCAATAGCGAACACCTGGCCGCTCAGCGTTTATTTTTCGGGCTTTTTTTAACACTCACGTGCCAATGCAGGCGCCGCAAGGCCTGGAATCATGAAGATTGGATGAACGGCGTTTAGAATTTTTTACATGGCAGTTGTTAATTAAAATCAACGAGGCTAAGCTCCGGAAAAGCTCGTTCAAGTGTCAAACTTCGAGGTGAATAAAAATGGCATTCAAGCCATTGATCGGCGTTACTGCGTGCGTCAAACAGATTGGCCTGCACCCCTATCACATCAGCGGCGACAAGTACGTACGTGCTGTCAGCGTTGGCGCTCAGGGTCTTCCAGTGGTCATTCCTTCCCTTGGCAAACTGACTGAAATCGAAGACCTGCTCGGTCAACTCGACGGTCTGTTGCTGACCGGCTCACCCTCGAACGTGGAGCCCTTCCACTATCAAGGTCCGGCCAGCGAACCCGGTACGGATCACGATCCGGCGCGGGACGCCACTACCCTTCCTTTATTGCGTGCAGCCATTGCCGCGGGCGTTCCGGTGCTCGGCATTTGCCGTGGCTTCCAGGAAATGAACGTGGCCTTCGGTGGCAGCCTGCACCAAAAGGTGCACGAGCTGCCGGGCATGCTCGATCACCGTGAAGCCGACAGCCCGGACGTGGCCGTGCAATACGCACCGGCGCATGCCGTGAGCGTGTTGGCGGGCGGCGTGTTCGAAGCGCTGGAGTTGCCGGGCGAGTTCCAGGTCAACTCGATTCACAGTCAGGGCATCGACCGCCTCGCACCCGGCCTGCGTGCCGAAGCGGTGGCGCCGGATGGCCTGATCGAGGCGATCTCGGTCGAGCACAGCCCGACCTTCGCCCTCGGCGTGCAATGGCACCCGGAATGGCAGGTGCTGGACAACCCGAACTACCTGAAGATTTTCCAGGCATTCGGCGAGGCCTGCCGGCAACGGGCAGCGCGACGCAACCAGCGCTGACTCAACCCAGCATTTCAAAACTGTTTACTGCCCCCACGGGGTCGGCGGTTGCGCGTGTGCGCATCCGTCATCCGTGAAAACAACAAACCGTAATAACAACAAGTACGACCCAGGCAGCCAGGACGGCGGCGCCGACCAAGCCCTCGGCAGCGCAAGGTCAGTCAGGCATGCGCAATTCCCCTGTAGGAGTGAGCCTGCTCGCGATAGCAGTAGACCAGTCAACAGAGATGTCGACTGAGATGGCCTCATCGCGAGCAGGCTCACTCCTACAGGGGGATATGTAATGACTGAAATTGCGCTTACAGGCTTGCAATCCACTTAAGCCAGGCCACATTGGCCCGGCGACTGAAACCTGTTGGGAGTTTCACATGGCAAACGCCTCCAGCACTTACCGGAAGGCACTTGAAGGCCACCAGCAACCGAAAAAGGTTCTGGTGAAAGTCGATCGTGTCACCAAGAAGTTCGACGAAACCACGGCAGTGGACGATGTGTCCCTGGAGATCCATCAGGGCGAAATATTTGCCCTGCTCGGTGGCTCCGGCTCGGGCAAATCGACCCTGCTGCGCATGCTCGCCGGTTTCGAGCGCCCGACCGAAGGGCGGATTCTGCTCGACGGCGTGGACATCACCGACATGCCGCCGTACGAGCGGCCGATCAACATGATGTTCCAGTCCTACGCGCTGTTCCCGCACATGACTGTGGCGCAGAACATCGCCTTCGGCCTCAAGCAGGACCGTTTGCCGGCCAGCGAAATCGATGCCCGTGTCGAAGAGATGCTGCGCCTGGTGCACATGACCCAATACGCCAAACGCAAACCTCATCAGTTGTCCGGCGGTCAGCGCCAGCGCGTCGCCCTCGCCCGCTCTTTGGCCAAGCGTCCAAAGCTGTTGCTGCTCGACGAGCCGATGGGCGCGCTGGATAAAAAACTGCGTTCGCAGATGCAACTGGAACTGGTCGAGATCATCGAGCGCGTCGGCGTGACCTGCGTGATGGTGACCCACGACCAGGAAGAAGCCATGACCATGGCCGAGCGCATCGCGATCATGCATCTGGGCTGGATCGCCCAGATCGGCAGCCCGGTCGACATCTATGAAGCGCCGGTCAGCCGCATGGTCTGCGAATTCATCGGTAACGTGAACGCCTTCGACGGCACCGTGGTGGAAGACCTTGAAGGTCACGCGATCATCCACAGCCCGGACCTGCAGCAGAAGATCTACGTCGGCCACGGCGTCAGCACTTCGGTGCAGGACAAGTCGATCACCTACGCAATCCGCCCGGAAAAAATGCTCGTCAGTACGCTCAAGCCAGAGACCCGCTACAACTGGTCCGAAGGCAAGGTGCATGACATCGCCTATCTCGGCGGCCACTCGGTGTTCTACGTCGAACTGCCCGGCGGCAAAATCGTCCAGTCGTTCATGGCCAACGCCGAACGCCGTGGCGCGCGGCCGACCTGGGACGACAAGGTCTACGTCTGGTGGGAAGACGACAGCGGCGTGGTACTGCGCTCATGAGAACCTTCAATCAGCAATTCCTGCGCCTGGTGCCCAGCGGGCGAAAATTCGTCATCGGCATCCCGTTCATCTGGCTGTTCCTGTTCTTCATGCTGCCGTTCTTCCTGGTGATGAAGATCAGCTTCTCGGAAGCCGCGCTGTCGATCCCGCCGTACTCGGAGATCTACACCTACGCCGAACAGAAATTCCAGCTGCTGCTCAACATCGGCAACTACACCCTGCTCGGCGAAGACGAGTTGTACCTGTCGGCCTACCTCGGTTCGCTGAAGGTCGCGGCGCTGAGCACGCTGATGTGCCTGGCGATCGGTTTTCCGATGGCCTACGCAATCACCAAGACCGGCAAGGAAACGCAAAACGTCCTGCTGCTGTTGATCATGATGCCGACCTGGACCGCGATCCTGATCCGTGTTTACGCGTGGATGGGCATCCTCAGCAACAACGGTCTGCTCAACGCGTTTCTGATGTGGACCGGGCTGACCGATCACCCGATCGAGATCCTCAACACCAACACCGCGGTGTATATCGGCGTGGTGTATGCGTACCTGCCATTCATGGTGCTGCCGCTGTACGCCAACCTGGTGAAACACGATGGCAGCCTGTTGGAAGCCGCGTCAGATCTGGGTTCGAGCAACTTCAACAACTTCTGGAAAATCACCGTGCCGCTGGCCAAGAACGGCATCATTGCCGGCTGCATGCTGGTGTTCATTCCAGTGGTCGGCGAGTTCGTGATTCCGGAACTGTTGGGTGGCCCGGAGACGCTGATGATCGGTCGCGTGCTGTGGCAAGAGTTCTTCAATAACCGCGACTGGCCGGTGGCGTCTGCGCTGGCGGTGGTGATGCTGTTGATCCTGATTGTGCCGATTCTGCTGTTCAACCGCAGCCAGGCCAAAGAGATGGAGGCACGGGGATGAAACGCTTCGGTTTTTCCAAGTTCATGTTGATCTTCGGCTTGATGTTCATCTATCTGCCGATGCTGATTCTGGTGATCTACTCGTTCAACGCCTCAAAACTGGTGACAGTATGGGGAGGCTGGTCAGTGAAGTGGTACGTCGGCCTGCTCGACAACACGCAACTGATGGGCTCGGTGGTGCGCTCGCTGGAAATCGCCTGCTACACCGCGATTGCCGCCGTCGCACTGGGCACCCTCGCCGCCTTCGTCCTGACGCGAGTGACGCGCTTCAAGGGTCGCACGCTGTTTGGCGGTCTGGTGACGGCGCCACTGGTGATGCCTGAGGTGATCACCGGTCTGTCGCTGTTGCTGCTGTTCGTGGCGATGGCGCAGTTGATCGGCTGGCCGCAGGAGCGTGGCATCGTCACGATCTGGATCGCCCACACCACGTTTTGTGCCGCCTATGTGGCGGTGGTAGTCTCCGCCCGCCTGCGGGAGCTGGATCTGTCGATCGAAGAAGCCGCGATGGATCTGGGGGCCAAGCCGTTCAAGGTGTTTTTCCTGATCACCATTCCAATGATCGCGCCGTCGCTGGCAGCGGGCGGCATGATGTCGTTCGCCCTGTCGCTGGACGACCTGGTGCTGGCGAGCTTCGTCTCCGGCCCGGGTTCGACCACGCTGCCGATGGAAGTGTTCTCGGCAGTACGTCTGGGCGTGAAGCCTGAGATCAACGCCGTGGCCAGCCTGATTCTGCTCGCGGTGTCGCTGGTGACCTTCCTGGTCTGGTACTTCGGCCGCAAGGCAGAAGCCAACCGCAAGCGTGCGATTCAGGAAGCGATGGATCAGACCGCGAACGAGGCGTGGCAGCCTCAGCGCGCAGCCACCGCCTAAGCAACACCGATGAACACTGTGGTGAGGGGATTCATCCCCGATCGGCTGCGAAGCAGTCGCCAAACCATTGCATGCGGTGTCCCTGTTACACCGCAAGTGCCTGGCTTGGGGCCGCTTCGCGACCCATCGGGGATAAATCCCCTCACCACAGCAAGCTCCCTCGCCACAGGTTTTATGTGCACCGATTTTTTATGTTGGGTTTTTGAATAAAAAAAATGGAGTTTCACCGATGAAAATGTTTGGCAGGACTCTGCTGACACTGTCCTTAATGGGCGCAATCGCCACGGGCGTCCAGGCCAACGACAAGGTGCTGCGTGTTTACAACTGGTCCGATTACATCGCGCCGGACACCGTCAAGAAGTTCGAAGACGAGACCGGTATCCAGGTGACCTACGACGTGTTCGACAGCAACGAGACCCTCGAGGCGCGTTTGCTGGCGGGCAAATCCGGTTACGACATTGTCGTGCCGTCCAACAGTTTCCTGGCCAAGCAAATCAAGGCCGGGGTCTATCAGCCGCTCGACAAATCGAAGCTGTCGAACTGGAAGAATCTCAACCCGGTGCTGCTGAAAAACGCCGCCGCCAGTGATCCGGACAACGCTCACGCGTTCCCGTACATGTGGGGCTCGATCGGCATCGGTTTCAACCCGGATAAGGTCAAGGAAGTGCTGGGCGCCAAGGCCCCGACCAACTCTTGGGACTTGCTGTTCAAGCCGGAAAACGCCGAGAAGCTGAAAGCATGTGGCATCAGTTTCCTCGACTCGCCGACCGAAATGATCCCGGCCGCCCTGCACTATCTGGGCTACCCGGTGAACGACAAGGACAAGGCGCACATTCTCGAAGCCGAAGCGCTGTTCATGAAGATCCGCCCGTACGTGGCGTACTTCCATTCCTCGAAGTACATCTCCGACCTGGCCAATGGCAACATCTGCGTGGCGGTCGGTTACTCCGGAGATGTGCTACAGGCCAAGGCCCGCGCGGTGGAAGCCGGCAACAAAGTGCAGATCGATTACAGCATTCCGAAGGAAGGTGCCGGCAGTTTCTACGACATGGTCGCGATCCCGCGCGATGCGGCGAACGTCGAGAACGCCTACCTGTTCATGAACTTCCTGATGCGCCCGGACATCATCGCCGAGATCACCAACAGCAACGGCTACAGCAACGCCAACTCGGCGGCGACGCCACTGGTGGACGAAGCGATCCGCAACGATCCAGGTTCGTATCCGTCGCAGGCGGTGATGGCGACGTTGTATGCGGTGCCGGATCAGCCGATTGCCACGCAGCGGATCATGACCCGCGGCTGGACCCGGGTGAAGCTCGGTAAATAGGCCAAGCGCAGATCCAAATGTGGGAGCGAGCCTGCTCGCGAAAGCGGTGGTTCAGTTAACCAAAATGCTGAATGTGCCGACGCCTTCGCGAGCAGGCTCGCTCCCACAGGGTCTGTGTCTGACTTTCGATTTCCCGTTCACGCAGCGCCTTACCACCGCTGCACCCTGCAATGAACGGCCTCACCTGGCTCCCTCGGCTCAGGTGAATTTTCAGGCGCTCTCGGGCGCCTTTTTTTCTGCGCTCAATTCAGTGGCCAATCCTGAAGAATCCGGTAGCGACCCTTGTGCGATTCGAACAAGGCAAAGCGCTCGGCGCGCAGGAAAAACTCCGGCGGCGTAGTGGCCTCCGGCGCCTCTGTTCGATAGTCCCGAGCCAGGGTCAGGTGCGGGCGAAACTCGCGCGGTGATTCTTCGAAGCCGAACGGCAGCATCGCCTGCTCCAACGCATACACCAGACGCAACAACCCCGGCGGTGCCTGCTCCGGCGCCAAAGACAGAATCCCGGCCCGATGCCAGACCTGCAGCCGATCCAGCGCAATCCGCAACGGCTCACCCGGCGTGCGCACCTTGCCGGCGGCCTCGCAGACCTCATGGATTTGCGCCAGCGGCACGGCACCAAGGAACAGCAACGTCAGGTGAAAGTTATCCGCCGGCACCGCTTTGCCAGTGCGCAACCCCAACTCGCCGCGCCACTGAGCGATGGCCTTGCGTTGCGGTGGCGGGCAGTCGAGGGCAAAAAACAGTCGCTTGAACGGTTCATCCCTGCGCGCATCATCGGTCATGGGCCAACTCCTTCGCTCGTCGATCAGCCGATTCTACACAGGCTCTTCTGGCGACTGGCGACACCCGGCTATAGTTCAAGGATTGCCATCGAACCGGAGGTCGCCATGCGCGAGATCCTCAGCAAAGAACCGTGGTGGGCCCGGCCACCCAGCCCCGGGCAGGATGAAACCGAGCTGGAATGGGGCTGGCTGGTGCATTACAGCGAAGGTGAACCGCGTTTCGAATTCGTCCGCGAACGGCCCACGGACGAGCAGATTCGCAACCGCAAAGGCTGCCGGATCACCCCCACTCCGGAGTGACCACCACCCCATGTGGGAGCGAGCCTGCTCGCGAAAGCGTCCGCACATTCAGCCTCACATTGCCTGACACGCCGCTTTCGCGAGCAAGCCCGCTCCCACACTGGATTTGTGGCGTGCCCATGATCGTCGCCATCCGCAAAACCCTGTGGGAGCGTGGCTTGCCCGCGAAGAGGCCGGCACATTTTGCAAACCCGCTGACTGACACACCGCCATCGCGAGCAGGCTCACTCCTACACGGAATCTGGTGAGTTTCAGGCTTCAAGAATGTTCTTGAAACCACCAAAGATCATCCGCTGTCCATCAAACCCCATGGGATTGACGTCCGGTTGCATGCGCGGGTCTTCCATCATCTTTGCCATACCGGCATCGCGGGTGGCTTTGTCGGGCCAGATCAGCCAGCCGGACGACACCGTCTCGCCGTCCTTGAGTTTTACCGCCATCGGGAATGACGTGACTTTGCCTTCCGGCACGTCATCGCCCCAGCACTGAACCACCTCCTTCGCTCCGTATTCCTTGAACAGTTTCGCGGCGATCTCACAGTGTTTTTTGTACTGTTCGCGATTGGCATTCGGCACGGGTGCTACAAAAATATCGATGTAAGCCATGATCACTCTCCTTGCACGTTGGGTTCGATCTGCCGGGTAGTCGATTGCGGCGGTTGCCATTCGACACGATTCACGCCCTGCCCGACCGACGGTTGTTCGCCCCCGCCAAGGCTGCCCTCGACCTGCCCGGCGATATGCAGGGTTCCGGCCATGACCCCGGTGGTCGGGTTCTGCAGCAGTTTCGCCCAGGCCTTGTCGAACGTGCTGCCCAGGCTGCTGCGAATCAGCGCTTCGCTGTCGGGCCGGTCGTTGGCCTGGATGATCGCGCGGATGCCCGCCACGCCGATCGAGATCACCCCGCCGACCAACTTGCCCGCCGCAGCCGCCACGGCGCTGGCGGCACCGCGTGGAGCCATTTCCGCCTCCATCCGCTGGCTGGCGCGTTTGGCCACGGGGGCCATGCCGGCGTCGGTCGAAGCGATGCCCTTGCTGCCGCCTTCGGTGTGGATCTTGTCGATCAGCGCGGCATACGCCGGCAAGGTGTTCAGCGGCTCGGTGCTGATTATTTGATACAGCGACGCATCCCGCGCCGGCGGCGGGCCGAGGGCAATCGCCGGGACCTTCTGCAGACGCCCGTTGAGCTGGGCCACCGGCACACCGTAACGCTGGGCGATGAGCGGCATCTGCCGGGCCATCAGTTGCGCGTAGAACGCCGTGGCCTGCCCGAGGATCGCGTCCGGATCGATCTCCACCGCCACCGGTGCCAGCACCCTTTCCTGATATTGCTCAAGCAGATAGCTCGCCAGGCGCTTGGCCGACGCATCCTGCTCTCCGCCGGCACTGATGGTGTACCAACTGACCTTCATCGACAGCCATTCCTGGGTCCAGTAGCTGCTGAACCACGGAATGAAATTTTCTTCAGTTTGCTGATAGACGCGAGTGCGCCAATGTTCCATCGAACCCCGGGCAAATACTTTGACTTGCTCGGTGGATTGCTGCGAGGCGCTGACGATGTCGCGATCGATCTGCTGCCAGATCGCCGGCGATACCACCACTGCTCGCGGCGCCACCGGAGCCCGCGCCGAGGAGGCGCAGCCAGCCAGCAGACACAGTGCGGCGAGGCTCAGTGCACGCAGGTTCACGGTGGTGGAGTCCTTGAATGGAGGAAAACAGATTTGAGTATAGGTGCGGGTATTGGGCCATTTGTCGGTTGTGGCCAAGCTGGCCCCATCGCGAGCAGGCTCGCTCCCACAGGGGGACGCATTTCAAGGTGGGAGCAAGCCCACTCCTACTGGGGGGGAACATCAACCATCAACGCCGTCGATATTCACCATCGCCACGATTGCCTTCCGCCCGCCGCCCGGCGAAGGCACGATTCACCCATCCGAGACGCAACGAGGAGTACCCATCATGATTCGCACCATCACCCTCTCCGTGAGCTTCCCGGTGTTCGGCAGCAACTACTACGACCAGCAAGTCGTCTCGCGCAAGTCCCAGGCGCTGCTGTTCAACGAAGATTTCGACGATGTGCTGATGCCCGCCGCGAGCAATCATTTCAGCAATGAAGTGGTCGGCATCAACGATCAGTTCCGCTTTCTGAGCGACATACTCGCCACCCATCTGCTGGATCTCGAGGCCACCGCGCCTGCGCATTCCAGCGTCCGGGCGAGCGCTCATTTTTAATCGACGAGGGCGTTCCCGTTGCGGGAACGCCCTTTTGATTTCTACTCAGTCATCATCGCGATCACGATAGTAACGACGCCCGTCGCGACGACCATCGTCGCGGTCATCCCAACGCCGGTCATGGTCGTAATAGCGCCCGTGATCACGGTCGTAATGTCGTCCGTGGCGATGATCATCATCAAAGTCCGCCACACAGCCAGCCAGCAAAACAGCGGCGGATATCGTCAACAGCAAGGTTGTTGCACGCTTCATTCAAACTTCCCTAACACCAAAGTCTTGACCACGGAACGGCTGTCACTGCCCGCGCCTTCAGGACGCAGTGCGCGCAGCCGCTGATACGACCGGACAAAAGGACTTTGATTCACTGCCCGACCACGACCGTTGATCGGCCCGCCGCCAGCATCCGGGCAGCGGCGAAATGCCACCTATACTGCTGCTTAGCGACTCCCACGCAACGGATCTGCGCCTCGATAACAACAAGCAGAGGTGGACCATGGTCTGGCAGCAAATTTACGACCCGTTCGGCAACCCGTTGATCTCCACGCTCATGGCTGCAGTGCCGGTGGTGGTGATGCTCGCGGCGCTGGCGTTCTTTCACGTCAAGGCGCATCTGGCCGCCCTGTTGGCGTTGGCGTCGGCCCTGCTCATCTCGATCTTCGCCTTCGGTATGCCGGCGAGCATGGCCGGCTCAGCCGCGCTGTTCGGCGCGGCCAATGGCTTGCTGCCGATCGGCTGGATCGTGCTCAACATCATCTTTCTGCACCGCCTGACCACCGAGAACGGCTCGTTCAAAGTGCTGCAGGATTCTCTGGCGCGAATCACCGATGACCGGCGTTTGCAGTTGCTGCTGATCGCGTTCTGCTTCGGTGCATTTTTCGAAGGCGCGGCCGGGTTCGGCACGCCGGTTGCGGTGACCGGGGCGATTCTGATCGGCCTCGGTTTTTCGCCGTTAGCCGCCTCGGGGCTGGCGCTGATTGCCAACACCGCACCGGTGGCGTTCGGCGCCCTCGGCACGCCGGTCATCACCCTGGCGAAAGTCACCGGGCTGGACGAGATGGAGCTGTCGATGATGGTCGGTCGGCAGTTGCCGTTTTTCTCGGTGCTGGTGCCGTTCTGGCTGATCTGGGCGTTTGCCGGGTGGCGCAAGATGCTGGAGATCTGGCCGGCGATTCTGGTGGCCGGGGTCAGCTTCGCCGTGCCGCAGTTCCTCGTATCGAACTACCACGGGCCGATGCTGGTGGACGTGATCGCCGCGCTGATTTCCATGGCCTGCCTGACCCTGTTCCTGCGGGTCTGGAAACCGGCGACGGTGTACACCTCGGCCGCCCTGTCCGGGCGGGTCGACAACTCCCGGGTCGAGGAAGAAAAAGTCACCGCCAGCGCCGCCTTCCGCGATCAGGCGCGCCCGGCGGTGATGCGTGCGTGGATGCCGTGGATCATCCTCACGGTGTTCGTGTTTGCCTGGGGCACCCAGGGCTTCAAGAACATCTTCGACGTGCGCCCGGCGCTGGATCCGGTAACCCATTCGGTGAAACTTGATGCGCAAGGCAAACCGCTGAATGAGGCCAATCCGATTTTCTCGCCGGCGCTGACCTTTACCACCCTGCACCTGCAAGTGCAGAAAGTCCCACCGGTGGTGCCGGCGCCGAAAGCCGAAGAGGCGATCTACAAGTTCACCTGGTTCACTGCCACCGGCAGCGGCATCCTGCTGGCGGCGATTGTCGGCGGGCTGCTGATGGGCTATTCGATCCCGCAACTGATCAAGCAATACCTGCGCACGTTGTGGGTGGTGCGCTTTTCGTTGATCACCATTGCCGCGATGCTGGCGCTGGGATTTCTCACGCGTTATTCCGGACTGGACGCCACCATGGGTCTGGCGTTTGCCGCGACCGGGGTGTTCTACCCGATGTTCGGCACCCTGCTCGGCTGGCTCGGCGTGGCGTTGACCGGCTCGGATACGGCCTCGAACGTGCTATTCGGCGGACTGCAACGGGTGACCTCGGAACAACTGGGCATCAGCCCGGTGCTGATGGCCGCAGCCAATAGCTCCGGCGGGGTGATGGGCAAAATGGTCGATGCGCAATCGATCGTGGTCGCCTCCACTGCCACCCGCTGGTATGGGCACGAGGGCGAGATTCTGCGCTACGTGTTCTTCCACTCGATCGTGCTGGCCATCCTGGTGGGCGGGCTGGTGACATTGCAGGCGTATGTGGCGCCGTTTACGCACATGGTGGTTGGCGGGCATTGATCACAAACTCTGTGGGAGCGGGCTTGCCCGCGATGGCGGTGTGTCATTTAAGCGAAAGGCTGACTGACACGACCTCATCGCTGGCAAGCCAGCTCCCACAAGGTTAAGCATTGCCCAGCCAATTGATGAGCCATGCGCATAACTCTATAGCGCAAATCCGCAAAAACCTTTTCCCCTCCGCGCAGGTCATTCCAAGAACGAGACCGGTAAACATGCCGGCGCGCCCGTTTGGGCCCTTCAATCCCTGCCGTCCTGATTAAGCCAGAGAGGAATCGAAGCATGACGATTTCCCGACGAAGATTCCTGATCCTCGGCGCGGTGACCGCCACCGCGTTTGCAATGCCCCCCTTCATTAGCCTCAAGGCCTACGCGGCCAGTCTGGAGCAACCCGCCATGGCCAAACTGACGATCAACGTCAACGGTAAACCCCAAGCCCTTGAGGTGGACAACCGCACCACCCTGCTCGACGCCCTGCGCGAGCACCTGCACCTGACCGGCAGCAAAAAAGGCTGCGACCACGGCCAGTGCGGTGCCTGCACCGTCATCGCCGACGGCCGCCGGATCAACTCCTGCCTGACGCTTGCGGTGATGCATGTAGGCAGCGAGATCACCACCATCGAAGGCCTGGGCATGCCCGACAACCTGCACCCGATGCAGGCCGCGTTCATCAAGCATGACGGCTACCAGTGCGGCTATTGCACGCCGGGGCAGATCTGTTCGGCGGTGGCGGTGCTCAAGGAAATCCGCGAGGGCATTCCCAGCCACGTCAGCCCGAGCCTGACCGAAGCCCCGCAACTGATCGCCAGCGAATTCCAGGAACGCATGAGCGGCAACATCTGCCGCTGCGGCGCCTACTCGAACATCATCGAAGCCATCACTGAAGTCGCGCAGGTGCCAGCATGAGAGCGTTCAATTACAGCCGCGCCGATTCCCCCGCCGCAGCCGCAACGCTGGCGGCGCAGGTCGAAGGCGCGAAGTTCATCGCCGGTGGCACCAACCTGCTGGACTTGATGAAACTCGACATCGAAACCCCGCTGCATCTGATCGACGTCAACCACTTGGGCCTCGATCAGATCGAAGCCACGCCTGAAGGCGGATTGCGCATCGGCGCGCTGGTGCGCAACACCGACCTGGCCGCTGACAGCCGCGTGCGCAAGGACTACGCGCTGCTCTCCCGCGCCCTGCTCGCCGGGGCTTCCGGCCAGTTGCGCAACATGGCGAGCACCGCCGGCAACCTGCTGCAACGCACCCGCTGCCCGTACTTCTACGACGTCAATCAGGCCTGCAACAAACGCCAGCCCGGCAGTGGCTGCGCGGCGATTGGCGGGGTCAGTCGCCAATTGGGGCTGATCGGCGTCAGCGACGCCTGCATCGCCACCCACCCCAGCGACATGGCGATTGCCATGCGCGCCCTCGATGCGCAGGTTGAAACGGTGAAGCCGGACGGCAGCACACGCAGCATCGCCATCGCCGATTTCCATCAACTGCCAGGAAATACGCCGAACATCGAAACCAGCCTCACGCCCGGCGAATTCATCACTTCGGTAGCCCTGCCGGCCCCGGTTGGCGGCACGCACATTTATCACAAGGTGCGCGATCGCTCGTCGTACGCTTTCGCGCTGGTGTCGGTCGGTCTGATCCTGCAAAAGGACGGCAGCGGCCGTGTGGCGGTCGGCGGTATTGCGCCGAAACCGTGGCGGGTGGAAGACGCCGACGCGTTGCTGCCCAAAGGCGCAAAAGCCGTCAGCGAACGCTTGCTCGACGGTGCCACGCCAACCCACGACAACCAATTCAAACTGACGCTGGTCGAGCGCACGCTCGGCTCGGTGTTGGCGCAAGCGAGGGATGAAGCATGAAGTTCGACACGCCCGCCACCACCAACCCGATTGACCAGCTCAAGGTCGTCGGCAAACCCACCGACCGCATCGAAGGCCCGTTGAAAACCAGCGGTCAGGCGCCATATGCCTACGAGCAGCACGAGGCCGTGGCGAATCAGGCTTACGGTTTCATGGTCGGCTCGGCCATCGCCAAGGGCCGCATCAGCCACATCGATCTCGACGCTGCACAAGCGGCGCCCGGCGTGCTGGCCATCGTCACCGCCGCCAATGCCGGCAAGCTTGGCAAAGGCCAATACAACTCGGCGCCGCTGCTCGCCGGGCCCGAGGTGCAGCACTATCACCAGGCCGTGGCGCTGGTGGTCGCCGAGACCTTCGAACAGGCTCGCGCTGCGGCGCAATTGGTCAAGGTCGATTACGTCGCGGCCAAAGGCGAGTTCGAACTGGCCAAAGTGCTTGACCAAGGCGTCGAAGACGACGAGTTGCCCGACGTCACCCACGGCGATTTCGACAAAGCCTTCGCCGCTGCGCCGGTGCAGTTCGACCAGACCTACACCACTCCCGATCAGTCCCACGCGATGATGGAGCCGCACGCGACCCTGGCCGCCTGGAAGGGTGATCATCTGACCTTGTGGACCTCCAATCAGATGATCGCCTGGAGCGTCGGCGACGTCGCCACGACGCTTGGCCTGCCCAAGGAAAACGTGCGCCTGATCTCGCCGTACATTGGCGGCGGCTTCGGCGGCAAACTGTTCATTCGTGCCGACGCAATCCTCGCCGCCCTCGGTGCGCGCCTGGCCAACCGCCCGGTGAAAGTCGCCCTCGCCCGCCCGCAAATGGCCAACAACACCACCCACCGCCCGGCCACAATCCAGCGCATTCGGATGGGCGCGACGGCGGACGGCAAGCTCAGCGCCATCGCTCACGAAGGCTGGTCGGGCAACCTCAAGGACGGCAAAGTCGAGGTCGCCGCGCAACCGAGCCAGTTGCTTTATGCCGGGGAAAATCGCCGGGTGACCATGCGCCGGGCGCCGCTGGATCTGCCCGAAGGCAACTCCATGCGCGCGCCGGGTGAAGCGCCGGGGCTGATGGCGCTGGAGATCGCCATGGACGAAATGGCCGAGCAGCTCAAGCTCGACCCGGTGCAGTTCCGCATCCTCAATGACACCCAGGTCGACCCGGTAAAAACCGAGCGTCCGTTTTCCCAGCGACGCCTGATCGAATGCTTGCAGACCGGTGCCGAGAAATTCGGCTGGAACCAGCGCAATGCTACTCCCGGCAGCCGTCGCGAAGGTCGCTGGCTTATCGGCATGGGCGTCGCCGCCGCGTTTCGCAACAACCTGCTGCTGAAGTCCGGCGCCCGAGTGCGGCTGGAGCGCGACGGCAAGGTCACGGTGGAAACCGACATGACCGATATCGGCACCGGCAGCTACACGATCATTGCGCAGACCGCGGCCGAGATGATGGGCGTGGACCTGGCGGACGTCAGCGTGCATCTGGGGGATTCGACCTTCCCGGTATCGTCCGGCTCCGGTGGCCAGTTCGGCGGCAATTGCTCGACTGCCGGGGTGTATGCCGCGTGCATGAAGCTGCGTGAAGCGGTGGCGACGAAGCTGGGCATGAGCGGTAGTGACGTCGAGTTTGCTGACGGTCAGGTGCGCGCCGGCGGCAAGACCCTGCCGCTGCGTGATGCGGCAAAAGATGGCGTGGTCGAGGCCGAGGACAGCATCGAGTTCGCCGACCTCGCCAAGCAGTATCAGCAATCGACTTTCGGCGCGCATTTCGTGGAGGTTGCGGTGGATGCAGCGACCGGCGAAGTCCGCGTGCGGCGCATGCTCGCGGTGTGCGCGGCGGGACGGATTCTCAACCCGAAAGCCGCACGCAGCCAGGTGATCGGCGCGATGACCATGGGCGTCGGCGCGGCGTTGATGGAAGAGCTGGCGGTGGACAAGCGGCTGGGCTTTTTCGTCAATCATGACCTGGCCGGATACGAGGTGCCGGTGCATGCCGACATCCCGCATCAGGAGGTGGTTTTCCTCGACGAAACCGATCCGATTTCATCGCCGATGAAAGCCAAGGGTGTGGGGGAACTGGGGATTTGCGGCGTGAGTGCGGCGGTGGCAAATGCGATCTACAACGCCACCGGGGCGCGGGTGCGTGAGTATCCGATTACGCTGGACAAGATCCTCGATTCGTTGCCGGAGATGATCTAGTCATCTGCACATTCAAGCCCTCTCCCCAAGCGATATGGGGTGAGGGCTTCGGTAGCGCACTAGCATGGGGTGCTAGGGGTCGAGGATGCGGAAGTTATTCCGATCTTGGGTATTGTGCCGCACTCACCTGCTCCATCCACTCCACCACTTCACCGTCCAGCACTTCGGCAATCGCAATGTGCGTCATCGCCGTGGTCGGCGCGGCGCCATGCCAGTGCTTCACCTGCGGCGCGATCCACACCGTATCGCCGGGACGGATCTGTCGAACCGGCTGACCCCACTCCTGCACAAAACCTGAACCGGCGGTGACGATCAGCGTCTGACCCAACGGATGGCTGTGCCACGCCGTGCGTGCGCCGGGCTCGAAGGTCACCGTGGCGCCGCTGACACGCGCGGCATCGCTGCCCTTGAACGGCGCGTCAACACGCACAGTGCCGGTGAACCAGTCTGCCGGGCCTTGGGCCGAGGGTTGCGAGCCGTTGGGAGTAACAATGACGCGCGGGGATTCGTTGGCCTGGGCCTCACCCGCCAGTAAGGACAGGGTCAGTGCAGAAGCGGCAATCGGGTTCATGGCGATGGTCTCCGGTGATCAATAGCCGCACTTTACCGGGCCGTACTCTTCAGATAATCGACTAGAATTCGAAAAAACTTATGCAGGACACTCATCAATGCTTCGAGAAAACGCCAGTGACCTGCTCGCCTTCCTTGCCGTGGCCCGCGAGCGCAGCTTCACAAAAGCCGCAGCCAAACTCGGCGTTTCGCAATCGGCGCTCAGCCATACCATTCGCGCCCTTGAAGCGCGTCTGGGCCTGCGCCTGCTGACCCGCACCACGCGCAGCGTCTCACCCACCGAGGCTGGCGAACATTTACTGCAGACCATCGGCCCGCGCTTCGAAGAGATCGAACAGGAACTGGCGGCCCTGAGCAACCTGCGCGAAACCCCGGCCGGCCGGATCCGCATCAGCGCCACCGACCATTCGCTGAACTGGCTGCTGCGCCCGGTGCTCAAGGAATTCCTGCCCCAGTACCCGGACATCGCCGTCGAGGTGATCTGCGATTACGGTTTCGTCGACATCGCCGGACAAGGCTTCGACGCCGGCATTCGGCTGGGCGAAGACGTGGCCCAAGGCATGATCGCCACCCGCATCGGCCCGGACATGCGCATGGCGGTGGTCGGCTCGCCGGCCTATTTCGCCAACCGTGCACGCCCGCAAACACCAAGAGACTTGACTGACCACGCCTGCAACAACCTGCGTCTGCCCACCAACGGCGGGCTGTACACCTGGGAATTCGAGAAGGGTGACGAAAGCCTCAAGGTACGAGTGTCCGGGCAAGTCACGCTGAATGGCGTCTACCCGCTACTCGACGCCGCAGTCGACGGTTTCGGCCTCAGCTACATTCCGGAAAACATCGTCGCGCCGTATCTGGCCGACGGGCGTCTGGTGCAAGTGCTGGCAGACTGGTGCCCGACGTTTGCCGGTTACCACCTGTACTACCCGAGCCGACGGCAGGCTGCGCCGGCGTTTGCGCTGTTGGTGGAGGCGTTGCGGTATCGCGGTTGACCGCCTACCCCAGCAGCGCAATCAACTGATGCCGCTGCGCATCGGTGAGCATCGGCCCGAATCCGGCGCCAGCGTTGTCGGCCATGTAGCGCGGATTGCCGGTGCCGGGAATCACGCAAGTCACCGCCGGGTGCGACAGCAAAAACTTCAACGCCAGTTGCGGCCAGCTGTTGACCTGCACGTCCGAGACCCAGGCCGGCAACGGCTTGGCCTTGAGACGGGCGAGCAACCCGCCGCCGCCAAAAGGCCGATTGCAGATCACCGCCACCCCGCGTTCACGGCACAGCGGCAGAATGCGTTTCTCCACGCCACGGTCATCGAGGGCGTAGTTGATTTGCAAAAAATCCAGTTGTTCGGCCTTGAGCACTGCTTCGACTTCATCGTAGGCCGACGGCGTGTAATGGGTGATGCCGATGTAGCGAATGCGCCCCTGTTCTTTCCATTCGCGCAGGATTGGCAGATGGCTCTGCCAGTCCAGCAGATTGTGGATCTGCATCAGGTCGATGCGTTCGGTGCGCAGCAGACGGAAGGATTCCTCCATCTGCGCGATACCTTCCTTGCGCCCTTGGGTCCAGACCTTGGTCGCCAGAAACGCGGGTGAACGCGGTTCGTGAATCGATAGCAGCTCGCCAGTAGTTTGCTCGGCGCGGCCATACATCGGCGAGCTGTCGATCAACGTGCCACCCTTTTTGAACAGCTCGTCGAGCACTGCTGGCAATAGCTTATAAGCCGGATCGCCGGGAGCAACGTCAAAGCCGCGATAAGTGCCCACGCCCACTATGGGCAACAGCTCGGAGCTGGAAGGGATGGCGCGGGTCTGCATGGTCTGGTCTCCTGCCTGGCTCGGCGAAGTGGCAGTCGGCGTGATGGCAGTGGCCAACGCCCGGTCAAAGGTCAGGACCGCCGAAACCCCGGCAGCCAGCGTGAGCAAGCGGCGCCGGGAACAACCCTCAGTGTGGCTCATGCGGGTTCCCCTGCTGCGTGAATCTGTTGCACGTTATGTGCGACGGCTGCCGGCCCGATTCGCTGGACTACACTGCGACTGCGAACACCCGCGCCCCGTTAAAGTTAGTCGAATGTCCAGAAAACTGATGTCACTCGTCGCCTTGCTCATCGCCCTCTACCTGTTGCTGTGCGGGGCGCTGTTCATTTTTCAGCGCTCGCTGATCTATTTCCCCCAGCCTGACAACGCCGTGACTACGGAAGATTCGCGGCTGAAACTGGCGATGCCGGAGGCCGATGTGTGGGTGACCACGCGCGCGCATGCCGGGCCAAAAGCGCTGATCTACTTTGGCGGCAATGCCGAAGATGTGTCGCGCAATCTGCCGTCGCTCAGCGAGGCTTTTCCCGACTACGCGGTGTTTTTGCTGAACTACCGGGGCTTCGGTGGCAGCGGCGGCTCACCTTCGGAAGAAGCGATTGCCGAAGATGCGCTGGCGCTGTTTGATCAGGTGTACGCCAGCCATCCGCAGATTGCCGTGATCGGCCGCAGCCTGGGATCGGGGGTGGCGGTGCGGCTGGCGAGTCAGCGTCCGGCGACCAGATTGATTCTGGTGACGCCGTACAACAGCCTCGAAGAAATTGCCGTCCGCCAATATCCGTGGTTGCCAGTGAAGTGGCTGCTGAAGGATCGCTTCGAATCGGGCCGCTATGCCGCGCACATTCGCGTGCCGACGTTGCTGTTGGCGGCCAGCGATGACGAAGTGATTCCACGAGACAGCACGCAGCGGCTGCTGACGCATTTCCCCAAAGGCGTGGCGACGCTGCGGGTGGTGCCGGATTCGGGGCACAACTCGATTTCCGAGCGGGTGCAGTATCTGCAGTGGATGCAGGAAGTGCTTGATCGCTGATAGCCGATTATTGCGTTGGCTGAACTGGCCCCTTCGCGAGCAGGCTCGCTCCCACCTTGATAATGCAATCCCCTGTGGGAGCGGGCTTGCTCGCGAAGGCGCCAGTGCGAACAACACAAAATCCAAGGATCGCCCTCCCCTTCATCACCCACCAAAAAAGCCAGATGGCCAGCATGAACCAAGTGCAAAAAGCCCAGTCCTAGTGGCGCCGTATTCCGCGGCTGCCCACTTCAGCACTGTCCTTTTCCCTGAGTCTGCCGTCCCATGCGCCATGTCGTTCGCTCATCACGCTTCGTTTCGCTGTGCCTGCTGATCCTTGCCCCATTGTTCACCGAGACCACCCACGCCAGCGAAGAGCGGCAACTCGTGGCCGCGATCAACGACTACCGCGCCCATCCGCAACGCTGCGACCGCCGCCCGGCCCAGCGCCTGGCGCCACTGTCGCTGAAATCGAATCTGGCGCTGCCGATCGGCTATGGCTACGGCGGTGGCTTGCGCGAGAGATTGAAATCTTCGGGGTATTCGTCGGTGGCGGTACGCAGTATCCGCATCATTGGGGCCGGGGATGCCGAGGAAGCCTTCGAACAGCTGCAAGACAGCCACTGCAGCGCACTGCTCGACGATCAGTACGCCGACATCGGCGTCAGCCGCTCCCGTGGTGAATGGCAAGTGGTGCTGGCGCAACCGGTGCTCGACAGTCGTGTCGGCGACAACCGCAGCGTCGGCAAGGCCTTGCTCGCCGAAGTCAACGCCGCTCGGGCACGCCCCCGGATGTGCGGGCGCCAACGCTTTGCCGCCGCCCGCCCCCTGAGCTGGAACCCGGCGCTGGGCGCCGCCGCACAAGGGCACAGCAAAGCCATGGCATACGGCAACTATTTCGCCCACCGCGACCCGGACGGCGATATGCCGGCGGATCGCGCCCGGGCGGCGGGTTATCGAGGTCGGCAGATCGGCGAGAATATCGCCGCCGGCCAGAGTTCACCGGGCAAGGCGATGGCCGGATGGCTGGCCAGCCCCGGCCATTGCGCCAACCTGATGAACCCGATGTTCACTCAGGTCGGTGCCGGGTTCGCCAGTGAGGCGCGCAGTGATGAGGGGGTTTACTGGACGATGGTGTTTGGCGCGCCTTGATTCGCTTGAGAGCTTTTCAGTGACGCTACTGGCCTCTTCGCGAGCAAGCCCGCTCCCACACTGGATCTGTGTTGTTCACAAATCCATGTGGGAGCGGGCTTGCTCGTAGAGGCTGGTACAGACACCCTCAATCGCTTGCGCCGCCTCCCGGTTCAGTCCAGTTCGGTGTGATGCGAGAAGTTACAGCGCAGTAGAAACAGTTGCGCCCTTCGATAAAAAAGGGCGCTGGAGTCTGGAGTAAAACGACCGGGGTTCAGACCGGAGAAATCGTCGCAAGCATTCCGATCAGAATGGTCAACGTCAGAAACCCACCGAGGAAAATCGCCATCTTGTTCATGCTGCTCTCCTTAATGTTGAGCTTGCGGTGCACCGGGCGCTTCGGGATGAAGGGCTGCCGCGGGTGACCGAATTGCCGGGCTATTCTGAGCGCCTGACTGAGCCGGTTACAGAGGCAGATCCAACAGAAAAATACGGATCAGATGCCCATCTGATCCGCTCCGGACATGATCTGGTATTCAGATCGGCACACAACGGTTCGTGATCCGCCGCTTTGAACTAGAGTGATTGCCGTCGCGCGAAGAACAATAACAATCCCAGGAGTGGTCAATGTCCGAACTGAACCTGCACCCCAACGCCGCCGAATCCCTAAAGCACTGGCACGAGATGATCCGCACCGGCAATCTCAAGGCCTTGCCCGAACTGCTCGACCCGAACGCGGTATTCCGCTCGCCCATGGCCCACTCGCCTTACCCCGGCGCCCCAGTGGTGACGATGATCCTCAACACCGTGTTCGACGTGTTTGAAGACTTCAAATACCACCGCGAACTGGCGACTGCCGATGGCTTGAATGTGGTTTTGGAGTTCAGCGCCAAGGTGGGGACGAAAGAACTGAAAGGGATCGACATGATTCGCTTTGATGAGAGCGGGAAGATTGTCGAGTTCGAGGTGATGGTGCGGCCGTTGAGCGGGTTGCAGGCTCTCGGCGAAGAGATGGGGCGGCGGCTTGGTGCGTATCTGGCAAGCGCGAAACCAAAGTAGGATCAGGCGCCACAAAAAAAGCCCACTGACCATTACCGGTTCAGTGGGCTTTTGCGTATGTGGCGTCTAGTTACAGCGCCATGTCACGTGCAGCATTTTCCTTCGGTGCTTCAGCTTTTTCAGTTGCAGGTGCAGGTGCAGCCGGAGCAGCCTGACCGATCACCGGTGGAGTTGGCAGTTCGAGGATCTTGGCGGTGTACGCCCACTCTTGTGCCACTTTTGCCGGATCGTTGTTCAGCTGAGTGCCGTAGCTTGGCACGATCTGGTGCAGCTTGGCCTGCCACTCAGGGGTGGCGACTTTGTCTTTGAAGACTTTCTGCAGCACGCTCAGCATGATCGGTGCAGCGGTCGACGCGCCTGGCGATGCGCCCAGCAGGCCGGCGATGGAGCCGTCTTGTGCAGCAACGATTTCGGTGCCCAGTTTCAGCACGCCGCCAGCGGCTTCATCACGCTTGATGATTTGCACGCGCTGGCCGGCTTGCCACAGGCGCCAGTCTTCGGCTTTGGCGTTCGGGAAGTATTCCTTCAGCGCGTTCAGACGGTCTTCATCCGACAGCATCAGTTGACCGGCCAGGTACTCGACCAGCGGGTATTCCTTGATGCCGACCTTGGTCATCGGCCAGATGTTGTGGGTGGTGGTGCTGGTCAGCAGGTCCAGGTACGAGCCTTCTTTGAGGAACTTGGTGCTGAAGGTCGCGAATGGGCCAAACAGGATGACGCGCTTGCCGTCCAGAACACGGGTGTCCAGGTGCGGAACCGACATCGGCGGTGCGCCAACCGAAGCTTTACCGTAGGCCTTGGCCAGGTGCTGCTCGGCGATGGCCGGGTTATCGGTCACCAGGAACGAGCCGCCGACCGGGAAGCCAGCGTATTCCTTGGCTTCAGGAATGCCCGACTTCTGCAGCAGGTGCAGAGCGCCGCCACCAGCGCCGATGAACACGAACTTGGCGTCGGTTTCGGTCTTGGTGCCGTCTTTCAGGTTTTTGTAGCTGACGCGCCAGGTGCCGTCGGCGTTCTTGGTGATGTCTTCGACTTCACTCGACAGCTTCAGGTCGAAGTTAGGCTTGGTCTGCAGGTAACCGGCGAACTGGCGGGTGATTTCGCCGAAGTTCATGTCGGTACCCAGCGGGCTCCAGGTGGCCGCGATTTTCTGGTTCGGGTCACGCCCTTCCATCATCAGCGGGACCCACTTCTTGATCACAGCCGGGTCTTCGGAGTACTGCATGCCGGCGAACAGCGGGCTCGCTTGCAGGGCTTCGTAGCGCTTTTTCAGGAACTTGATGTTGTCATCGCCCCACACGAAGCTCATGTGCGGCGTGGTGTTGATGAACGAGCGAGGGTTCTTCAGAACGCCTTGCTGAACCTGCCAGGCCCAGAACTGACGGGACACCTGGAACGCTTCGTTGATCTCGACCGCTTTCGGGATCGTCACGTTGCCTTTGTCGTCTTCCGGGGTGTAGTTCAGCTCAGCCAGGGCGGAGTGACCGGTACCGGCGTTGTTCCAGCCGTTGGAGCTTTCCAGGGCGACGCCGTCGAGGCGCTCGACCATTTCCATCGACCAGCTTGGCTCCAGCTCATTGATCCACACACCCAGGGTGGTGCTCATGATGCCGCCGCCGATCAGCAGAACGTCGACTTTCTTTGCTTCTGCAGCATTGGCGGACGACATCCCCATCGCCAAAGCCAGCCCGAGCAAGGCTGTGTTCACTTTCTTAAACATCCGTTGCACCTATGATAAAACGCCTTCCGCCCGCCGCTGTTATCTGTATGCGATCCGCTTTGATGACGCTCAGGCTCGCGTCGCAGATTCCGGCACACTTCAATTTTGACGGGTGGGCACACAAGGCCGACGTACCGCATCGACCTCAGTTAATGTCCCTTCTGAACTGACTTCTTATCATTATTGGCTTCAGCTACTTGAGCGACAGGGATTCCGTCAGCCCGCCCCAAAGGCAGGCAAACCGAATAAGGTCAAACCAAGTTGGCGCGAAGAATATCACGTCAGGGCAAACCCGCGCGTCTGTTCCCGACTTGAGAGTCTTTTTCCGCTGTGGGCGTTATCGGCCGGTTTGGGCTGAACATGATTCAGAAACCTGTGGTGGCTGGGTTGGATCCATCGCGAGCAGGCTCACTCCTACAGGGAATGGGCTGCTCTCGCGATGGCGGCACTACAACCGAAACCGATCCACCGACAACGCCAACGCCCCCGCCAGACTCGACAGTTCATCGGTGGTATTGGCCGTCTGCCCGATCACTTTACTGTTGCCCTCGGACATCCCGGCGATCATTTCCACCTGATGAGCGATTTCGTTGCTGGCCTGGCTTTGCTCGCCGATGGTGCGGGTGATGTCGTTGACCAGTTGCGTGGTGCTGAGGGTGGCGTCGAGGATTTCGCGAATCGCCCGTTCGACTTCAGCCGTGACCGCCATGCCCTTGTCGACTTGGGCCACGCCGGCCTCCATGCTGCTGACCGCCTCCCGGGTGCTGTTTTGGATCCGTGCAACCATCGCGGCGATTTCCTGGGTTGAGGCACTGGTGCGTGCCGCCAGGCTGCGCACTTCGTCGGCAACCACGGCAAAGCCCCTGCCCTGCTCGCCGGCCCGCGCTGCCTCGATGGCGGCGTTGAGTGCCAGCAGGTTGGTCTGGTCGGCGATGCTCTTGATCACCTGAATGATGTTGAAGATGCCTTCGGATTCCTGATCCAGCGTACGGATCACCTGTGCCGACTGTTGCGCCGAGCGGGCGATGTCGTCCATGTCGCTGACCACCTGATGGATCACCTGCCCGCCGCTCTTGGCCAGCGACTCGGCCTGATTGGCCATGCCCAGCGCGCGTTCGGCATGACGGGTGATTTCCTCGATACTGGCGGTCATTTGGCTCGCGGCGGCGGCCATGGTGCCGGCGGCGGCGCTTTGCTGCTGACTGCTGTCGGCAACCTGATGGCAGCCGTGGCTCAGTTGCTCGCTCATGCCGCTGACCCCATGGGCGTTGCGCCGAACGACGTCGATCATGTTGCGCAGGTCGCGCTGCATGGTCGCCAGACTGCGGATCAGCGTACTGGCCTCGTCCTTGCCGGCCGGCTCGCTGATCGGTTCGCTGAGGTTGCCGTGGGCAATGCTTTGCGCGATCTGGTTGGCGGATTTCAGCGGCCCCATGATGCTGCGGGTCACCCAACGCCCTTGCCCCAATAACAGCAGCAGGCTGGCCAGCAATACTGCGCCGAGGGCGATGTTGGCGTTGCGAATAGCGCTTTCGGTGGCCTGGCTGGTGTCACGGGTGTTGCTTTCGATCAGTTCGCTGAGGGCCGCCATCTGCTCTTCGAGCTGACTGAAGGCCGCATTGAACGTGCCCAGCTCCCGTTGCGCGCTATCCGGGTTGTCCAATGCCAGACCGACAATGCGCTCGGCCGCTGCAATGTAGGTGTCCAGGCTGGGTTTTATGTGTTCCAGCGCAGACTTGATCGTCGGGTTGACCGGCAATTTGAGGTTTTCTTCCAGCACTTCGCGAAAATGCGTGGCGTGCTCGTTGATTGAGTCCTGCACCTCTGCGGCCGTGCCGGTACTTTTGCCCAAGCCCACCAGCATCGCCGAATACACGTCGGCCCGCAGCGCATCGTGCATCATGTCGGCTTCCATGTGATTGCGCAGCGCGGTCATGCTCACCGCGTTGTCGTTCACCGCTGCGGACATGCGCGTATTCCCCACATAGCTGACCAGACTCACGATCAGCGCCGTCAACAGACTGGTGGCAATCAGCAGCAGCAAACGCAATTTGATCGACACGGTGGGTTCCTCCCCTGAGGCGCGCCGGAATGCGCCTTTCAGGATTTCAGTTAAGCTTATTTGTGCAGATGTGCCGCTTCAGAGCGTTTCAGCAAGTATCCGCGTGTTCGAACGGAACTCCGGCAAAGGTCGCACCTCTGAGATTATGTAGTCCTTCCTTTTTGCTTCGCGCTTGTGGAGGAACATCGTCATGCGCAAGTTAGTGCTCATTTCTTCTCTCCTGCTCTGCCTCCCTGTCGGCTCGGCTCTGGCCCGTGTCGACGCCGGCGATGTCGCCACCTCGGCGGGCGTTTCCGCGTCGCTGTACTCGACCTTCAAGGATCACAAAATGGTGATCCCGGCGCGCGACGACCTGTCAGCGTTCGTCGCCAGCGGCGGGGCCATCCGTGGGGTTTATCTTGAGTCGGTACTGCAACAGGTGCGGCACGACAACCCCGGCCTCAATGCCAGCGATGAAGACCTCGCCAACGCGATTCTGGTGCATTACGAAGGCCTGAATCAGTAGTTGCCAGGGACGCAGCGGCCGATGGACGGCAGCTGAGGGCGCATAGGCAAAACCGTCTGACGGCCTCTATGATGGAGGCCATGACGACTCTTGCGCCTCCTGCGCCTTTGCGCTCACCCTGCCCGCCCGGCGCCTGCGATTGCGGGCGCGACGCGTTGCTGGAAACGCCGGGCACGGATCTGCGCATTCTGCGCCTGACCCGCGAGCAGGAAAAAATCCTCCTCGCCCGCCTGGAACAACTCAAAGACCTTGCGGACTTGCGGCATCTGCAACAGCGCATGCACGAACAGTTGGGCCTGCGGGTGGAAATCTCCCCGGGCTTTCATGAAGTGCGCAGCATGCTCGGCATCGAGATTCAAATCGAGGCACTGCCGGGGCTGTGCCGCAAGACGCGCAAGTCAATCCCGGCCGCGATTCGCCGGGGCCTGAACAACCACCCCGAAATCGCCTTCGAACTGCTCAACGCCCACGACTTGCTGCGCGATACCTGATCAGCGTTTCATCCCGACCCGGTTGCGCATCTCTGCGGTGATGCTTTGGCGGGTTTTCTTCATGTCGGCCCACGGCTCATCGCCGACATCGTTCAAGCGCTCATGGACATTGCTGATGTTCCACTGATTGCCGCCCTTGATTTCACCCACTTCTTCGCGAAACAGCGGTACCGACACCGGCAGGCCCTCACGGGTACGCGCGGCATAGGTACAAATAGTGGTGGCGCCCAGACCGTTGCGCAGGTAATCGATAAAGATTCGCCCGACACGATTTTTCGGCCCGGACACCGCTGAGAAACGTTCCGGTAACAGCTTGGCCATGTGACTGACGATCGCATGGCTGAAATCCTTGACCTCGTCCCAGCCATGCTTGCGGGTCAACGGCACCACCAGGTGAATGCCCTTGCCGCCACTGGTCTTGAGAAAGGCCTTGAGCCCCAGTTCATCCAGCACGGTGAGGGTCAGTGCGGTGGCTTCGACCATGCTTTTCCACGGCAGCGCAGGGTCAGGGTCGAGATCGAGGACGAAGCGGTCAGGCTTGTCCAGATCGACGGTGGTGGCGTTCCAGGTGTGCAACTCGACCGTGCTCATCTGCACTGCGCCGATCAAGGCCTCGGCATTGTTGATCAACATCACCGGTTGCCCGGTAACGTCCTTGTCCAGCGTGGTGATGCCGGGAATCGCCAGGCGCTCGGCGTTTTTCTGGAAGAACAGCTCGCCGGCAATGCCGTCCGGCGCCCGCACCAGCGCAACCGGGCGATCCTTGAGCTGCGGCAGGATCCACTCGGCGACGCTGGCGTAATACTCGGCCAGTTGCATCTTGGTGGCGCCGCTGACCGCATCGATCACCCGGTCGGGGTGGGTGATGCGCACTTTGCCGCTGGCCAGCCCCAGCTGGGACGGCGCCGGTTCGGCTTTCTTCGGCTCAGTGGCTTTCTTTGATTCTGCAGTTTTCTTCGTCGAGGGAGCTTTTTTCGACGGGGTGGCTTTCGCTGAAGTCTTCACGGGTTTCGCGCGCTCCTCGGTAATCGACTTGGCCGGTTTGTCATTGCGCAGACCATGGAACACAGCGTGGCGCACCGAACCGTCCTTGGTCATTTCGGCGAACGCCACTTCTGCCAACAGATTGGGTTTGAGCCAGTGCACACCTTTGGCCTCGAAGCCGCTCGGCGGATTGACCACGGCAGCCTTCTTCACCTGCAATGGCTTGAGCTGAGCGAGGATGCTTTTCAGCGTGGTTTCGTTGAAGCCGGTGCCGACCTTGCCGGCATAGCGCAACTCGCCACTGTCGCGATCATGCAGGCCCAACAACAGCGCACCGAAAGCACTGCGCGCACCTTTCGGATCGGTGTAGCCGACAACCACGAATTCCTGCCGATGCTTGCACTTGAGCTTGATCCAGTCGCTGCTGCGCCGCGACACGTAGGGCGAGCCGAGGCGTTTGCCGATCAGCCCTTCCATCTGCATCTGGCAGGCGCTGTTAAGCAACGCGTCCGGAGTTTCATCGAAGGCTTCGGAGAAGCGCAGCAACGGCTGTTCATGCCCACCGAGTACCGTGGACAACGCCGCGCGGCGTTCCTCGACCGGCACCTCACGCAGGTCGACGCCGTTGAGATAGGGCATGTCGAACAGGTAGTACATGATGCTGGCGCTGCGCCCGGCTTCGAAGGCATTTTGCAGCGCTTGGAAGTCCGGTACACCGTGTTCGTTGGCAACCACCATTTCGCCATCCAGCCATGCCGATTCCAGCCCCAATTCGGCAAGCGCTTGCGCCTGTTGCGGCAGTTTGTGCGTCCAGTCGTGGCCGTTGCGGGTGAAGAGTTGCACCTGATCGTGATCGATGCGCGCCATGATCCGGTAACCGTCGAACTTGATTTCGTAGCTCCACTGTCCTTCGGGTGCGCTGTCGACCAGAGTCGCCAGTTCCGGTTTGAGCTGCGCCGGCAGTTTGGCCTTGCGCGCACCGGTGAGCGTCCCGGACGCCGCCTTGCGCGGTTTGGCCGGGGACTTCTTCACTGGCTTGGCTTGCTCGGCGGCGAGCTTGGGTTTGCTGATCAGGGTGCGTTCGCTGAGCACGCTGTCCGGCTCGGCGCTGAGCACGTCGTAGTCGTCTTGCGGGCGCGCGGCGCTGTCCTGATGTTTGATCAGAAACCAGTTTTCCTTCTTGCCCGGCATGTGCGTGCGCACCAGGTTCCAGATCCCGGAGAGCTTTTCGCCCTGCAGCTCGAACTTGAGTTTGCCCTTGGCGTAAGCCTTGGCCGGATCCTCCAGGGGAATCCACACGCCACGATCCCAGACAATCACATCGCCGGCGCCGTAATGCCCCTCGGGGATGCTGCCCTCGAACGTCGCGTAATCCAGTGGATGATCTTCGACGTGCACCGCCAGGCGCTTGACCTTGGGATCGAGCGACGGGCCCTTGGGCACCGCCCAGCTCTTCAGTGCGCCATCGAGTTCGAGGCGAAAGTCATAATGCAGGTGCGACGCGTCGTGCTTCTGGATGCAGAACTGCAGCGCATGTTCAGTGGCCTTGCTGCGGCCACGGCGTTTGACGGCGGCGGGCTCCGAGGTCGCCGAGAAATCGCGCATGCGGTTGTAATCGTCGAGGTTCCTGTTCATGGCGCACCTGCCTTGTGTCAGCCAATGCGGGTCACGGTCAGCGCGACCACGGCGATCCGGTCCACGCGCTGGTAACCGGGGTTCAACAACTCTTCACCGAACACGTCAGGATCCAGTTCGCGATAGGTCCAGCCGAATCGCGTCGAATCCAGGCGTGGCACCACGGTGTCGAAAAACGGATCACGACCATCGACCATCGCTACCCCGGTGTACAACAGCAACGAGCCACCGGGCGCCAGTCGATTGAGCGCCTGCTCGACGATGCGCAGCGACAACCCTGCACCGAGCGAGCCACCGCCATGCCGATAAGCACGCCCGGCCGGGTCTGCCATGTACGGCGGGTTGGCGACAATCAGGTCGAAGTTGCCTTCGGTGCCCTGCAGCACATCACTGGTCTGCACCTCAACATTGGCGACCTCGGCCAATGCTGCGTTGATCGCGGTCAGGCGCAGCGCGGCGGGATTGATGTCGACCGCCAGCACCTGCGCTTCTCGCCGTGCGCGGGCAATCAGGATGGCGCCGACGCCGGCGCCGCAGCCAATGTCCACCGCACGCTGAATCGGCGCGAAGCTCTGTTGCAGATGCGCGTGAATCAGCTGCGCGAAACGGTAGGTGTCCGGGCCGAAAAACACCGAATCGGCGGCATCGGTGGGAAAGCCGGAATGCACGAACAACAAGTCATCAAGACTCGACCAGCGCACCCGGCTTTTCAAGCGGCCGTCGTAGACATCAATCACTTGAGCATCCTGCAACTGCCGCTGTTCGTCAGCGGACAACAGCCCCGGTTCGAACGGCCGCGACCAGCCGAAGACGTCGCGCAGGGTATCTGCGACCTGCCCTTCGTCGCGCTGATTGACCCGCTGATGGGTCAAGGGCGTCGGCGTGATGAAACGGTAGCCGTCGGCCTGCAAGCGCCGGCCGAGTTGCAGCAGCGTGAGATCATTGGCGGACAGTTGTTCTTCCTGATTCATGGAGATTTCCTTAGCGCAGACTGGATTTGAGTTCGATGAAGCGACGTGTCGCCAGCAGCCCCGCCGGGTGGGCATGCCGGGCCGGTGACAACCATGGGATCAGCGTCGCCATTTGTGCGTGTCCGTCCTGACCTTGCAGTGCGGCCGTCAGGCGCTGCACATCGGGATCGTGTTCGGGCACGGCGGCGTCCGGGGTGGCGACCTGACGGCTGCGTCGTGGCGCTTTGCGTTGGTCGGATGGGGTCCAGTCGCCGGCAATCCAGTCGTGCAGCAGTTGCTTTTCATATGGACTGAACACGCCGAACATCGCCGCACCGTCGCCGTCAATCAGCTGCCAGAAACGGCTGGCTTGCGGATCTTCGTTGCGTTTGATCCAGCCTTTGTCCTGCATTGCCTGCAGGAAACCAGGTAGCTGTTCGGGAGTGGCCAGCCACTGATTGACGGTTTTGCCTTCGAAACGGCAGTAGTCGGAGTGCATGTGCTGACCGAACGGGCGCTTGCGCTCGAGCATCGCCAGCACTTCGTGCTCCAGGTCAAAGCCCTCGATGATCGCGCGACTGCCCTGCCCCAAGTCATTGAGTCGATAGCCCAGCGACACCCGGCGCAGAAATTCGCCGCGATCGGCTTCCAGCGGCAGCAAGTCAAGTACCGATTGCACGGCCTTTTGCGCATGCCCGGTGCTGGCGTTGTCGATGGTCACATGCAGAGTGAAGTAGTACGGATCAATGCCCAACTCGCTGAGTTCATAGGCGCTGATCAGCAAATGCAGCGGCAGTTGTTCGTAGCCGAGGTTGTAGCCGATCACCTCCGGCAGAAAGCTTTCGCCACAGACGCCGAGTGCCAGTTGCAGGGCACCTTGCAGGTAGCGTTCATCGGCGATGGCGCTGGCGTCCTGCAAACCGTGCTCAGCGAGCAGTTTGCGGTAGATCACCACGTGGTTTTGCGCTGGATTGCCGTCGCCCAACTCTTCCAGATAGGTACACAGCAACCCGTCGAAACGCGGGTCGCGCCACTGCGCCAACAAACCGTACAGCCACGCGCCATCCACCAGTTTGGTCGGCGCCACGGCTTGCAGAAAGTACAGCGCATGGGCTTTGTTGCTGAAGAACTGGCGCGGTCCGCCGGCCTGGCGCTGTTGCAGGTAATCGGCGTACTGCCGGGCAACTTCTGTGCAGTGCTCGGCGACCCAGCCTTGCCACGCCGACGGATCCTGCGGAAGTTCCTCGGGCAACAGCGCGGCGCGCTGCAACTGCTCGGCAAGAAAGTCCTGTGCGAGGGTTTCAGGCGCATCCTCAAGCAGCAGTGCCTCATAAATACGCCGCAGGTCACCGTCGGCAGTGATGGGCTGTTGCTGCGCACTCGGCGCATGCAGAGGGGTCAGGGCAGTCATGTCAGTGTTCTCACTCGGTTGGCCGGTCAGGGCGTTGTTTCACGCCTCTACATCAGCAGAGCAACCGCTACGGAGAAAAATTCAATCGACATGAAAATTGCCCTGACGGACGGAGCATCGTGGTCCCGGCAAGGGCTGCCCGAGACCGCGATTTTTGACGGTGCTTCAGGCCCGACCTTTGGCCTGAGCCTCCAGGTGCACCTGCAATTGCGGGTCGATCTGCAGCGCGGCAGCCAGTTCATCCAGGTAGTTGCGTTCGGCGTCTTGCTGATCGTCCACCAGGATCACGCTGACCAGGTACATCTCGGCGGCCATGGCCTGGTCGCCGTTTGCAGCCGTGGCGACTTCGTTGGCGTCCAGCGATTTGGCGACTTCGCTTTCGAACCACTGCTGCAATTGCGGATCGTCGGTGTGCTTGCTGATTTCACTGTTGATCATCTGTTGTTCCCGGGGGTCGATCTCGCCGTCAGCCTTGGCTGCCGCGATCAGCGCCCGCAGCACAGCATGCCCGTGCTCCTCGACTTCGGGCCCGGCCAGCAGATTTGCGGTTGGCGGAATCTGTTGTGGCGCCGCCGACGCCTGACTGCGCTGCCAGGCCTGATACGCCTGGAACGCCATCATTCCCAATGAGGCCAGCGCCGCATAATTGGTGCCGCCGGAACGACTTTGTGTTCCGCCGCCACCGAGTGCCCCACCCAGCGCGCCGCCCAAGCCACCACCGCTACCGCCGCCGAGCAGGCCACCGAGCAAACCGCCCAAACCGCCCAGCCCTCCGGACTGCACCGCACTGCCGCCGGGGCCTGCACCGCCACCCAACAGACCGCCAAGCAAATCGCCCAATCCACCCAGCCCAGCGCCGGCCGAACCAGCACCTTGTTGTCCCACCGAGGCCTGGCCCCGCAGCAGTTGTTCGAGCAAATCACTGGTGTTCATGATCTCGTCCTCAGCCATTGGCAATAAATGCGTCAGGCAACAATAGACCGCCGACGCCGGCGCGCCAGCACCGTCTGGCTGACGCCGGCTGCCACCTGCAGATTTCGCCGAGGTATTTTTCGAGCGGCCAGCTAAGATTCAAAGGTGGTGAACCTTATCCCGGCCAAACCGGTCGATAGCTGCAACCCCGACCCGGTTTGCCGGCGCCCTTTGCCCAAGGGTAATACCCGGCATGCTTCATTTTTCTGGAGAACGCCCCTGTGATATCGACCGTACACATCGCCAGGCTCAAAGCATGGGGCGCCCATGGTTTTACCGCGACCGGCGTGGTCACTGCCTTTCTGGCGACCCTCGCCCTGCTGGAGAACCAGCCGACACACTGTCTGATGTGGCTGGGCGTGGCATTGATCGTCGACGGTCTCGACGGAGCGCTCGCGCGCAAGGTCAATGTGCAGTCGGTACTGCCGAGTTTCGACGGCTCGATCCTCGATCTGGTGATCGACTACCTGACTTACGTATTCATCCCAGCGCTGTTCATCTATCGCTACATTCCCCTGCCCGACTACACCCTGCTGCTGAGCGTATCGCTGATTCTGGTGTCGTCGCTGTTCTGTTTCTGCAACGTCAACATGAAGAGCAAGGACAACTACTTCGTCGGCTTCCCCGCCGCGTGGAACGTGGTTGCCCTGTGCCTGTACATCATCGACCCGGGGCCGTGGATCACCTTTCTGACCATCATCGGTCTGGCGCTGCTGACCGTGACCCGCATGAAGTTCCTGCACCCGTTCCGGGTACGCCGGTTCATGCCGATCAACATCGCGGTGACGGCCATCTGGCTGCTGTGCAGCCTGTCGCTGGTGCTTAATCACCCGGTGATCAATCCGCTGGTGATGGGTTTGTGGTTGCTGGCGTCGGCGTACTTTCTGGGGATCTGCATCTGGCGTACGGCGCTGGAGTGGTTTGATCGGCCGCACCTGAAATAGCACCAGACCTGCCAATCACGAATACCTGTGGGAGCTGGCTTGCCAGCGATTTCGGACTGCCAGTCGACATCGTTTGGACAGGACGGCCGCCATCGCTGGCAAGCCAGCTCCCACAGGTTTTGGCATGATTCTGAACATTCAGCGCTTGTTGATGACCACCTCCAGATACTCGCTCGGCACCACCAGTGACGTCTCTCCCACCCGGTTCGAGCGGTTCAGCAGATCCGCCAGATCACTCTCCAGCGCCTGCCCGCTTTCCGGCGGCAATGCCGCAAATGCCTTGTGCACCGGCCCGTACCAGTGACGGAAAATGTCGATGAAGTGCGCCGCCGAGCGATAGCGGAAATTGAAGGTGCGGCGGGTGACCTGCAGCAAAAATTCGCGCTCATTGAAGTGGCTGTGCAACCACGCTTCGGTGCCCCAGTTCGACGGCGGCTGGGCCACGGCGGGGGGCGGGACGTGGCGACCGAGCACCTTGAACATCTGGCCGACGAAACCTTCCGGCGTCCAGTTCGCCAGACCGATGCGCCCGCCCCTTCGGCAGACCCGCGCCAGTTCCGCTGCGGCAGTCGCCTGATCCGGGGCAAACATCACGCCAAAGGTCGACAGCACCGCGTCGTAACTCTCGTCGGCGAACGGCAACGCTTCGGCATCGGCGACCTGAAAAATCACATCCAGATGCTCGGCCCGTGCCCGATCCTGTCCCCGCTCCAGCAGCGCCGCGACATAGTCGGTCGAGGTCACCTGACAACCACGTCGCGCCGCCGCCAGAGTCGCATTACCGTTACCGGCGGCGACATCCAGCACTTCCTCATCGCAGTGCAGGTCGCAGGCCTCGGCGAGGTTTTCGCCGACGATCTGCAAGGTGGTACCGATCACCGCGTAATCACCGCTGGCCCAGGCGACTTTCTGGCGCTCTTTCAGACCCGTCAGATCAATGGGAGTACTCATCAATCGTGCTCCGCAGCAGGTAGAAGGACTTCATTCGGCCGTGGTCGGGTCGATGACCGTCATCACCCGCGCCACGCTGTTGGCCGGGAATCCACCCAGCCTGGCGTGCTCGCGCACCTGCTCTTCGTCAGGGGCGATGTAGACGCAATAGATTTTGTCGGCGGTGACGTAACTTTGCAGCCACTGCACCTGTGGCCCGAGTTCACGCAACACCTGGCAGGAGGTTTGCGATACGGCTTGGAGTTCTTGCGGCGACAGCTTTCCGGCCCCTGGAATCTCGCGTTCAATCACGAATTTCGGCATGGCAACCTCGCGTTCTTTTTATCAGTGACAGGGCCGACAGTGGCCCTGCTCATCCACTATCGCGCCGAGGGTCGATGGCGTCCCTGCCAATCGTCCGAAGAGCCGGCAAAACAACGGCCGGGCCGATGAGTGGCGGTTTTTTGTAAAGGCCTCGAGACACTCCGAGATTGCCATTGCGTGGGGCAATCGGCTTTTATGCCTTCCCGTCTTCCGTGAATGGATTCCATCATGTCCCTGCGTCTTGAATGGCTCGTCAATCACCCGCAGCACAGCGACACTTACGCCGCGTGGATCCACCGCCAGTTCGCCTACGAATACGCCGAGCAACCCTTGGCCGAATGGCAACGCGAGTTCGCTGCCGGCCAGAACAATGGCGACTGGTCATGCCTGATTGCGCTGGACGGCGAGCGTCTGCTCGGCGGTGCGGCGCTGGCCCGGGCGGATCTGGCCCTGCGTCCGGATCTCGGCCCTTGGCTGGCGTGCGTGTTTGTCAGCCCGCAAGCTCGTGGCCAGGGGTTGGCAGAGCGGTTGATCGATGGCATCAGCCAGGCGGCGAAACAGCGCGGTTTCGCACGTTTCTATCTGCACACACAGAACAAGCAGGACTACTACGCCAAACGCGGCTGGACAGTGCTGGAGCGCTTTCGCGCCTGGGACAACGAGCAATGGCTCATGGTGCGCGACCTGTGAGCCATTGATATGCGCGGGCGGTGACTGTCGATGCATCTGAGCACTCAGTTCTGGTTGTTACAGCCATCGGCAAATTTGCGGTAATCCAGCACCTGGGTTTTTCCGGCCGAATCCAGGTACGTCATGCGCGCATCGATAATGCCGCAGTTCACCGCGTTGTCCTCGGTCATCGACAGCACTTTCTGGATGTCCAGGTGCGTGCCGTAGGTGTAGGTGTGCGGGCTGACATCGGCTTCGGCCCGGGCCGACAGGGTGCAGATGTTCAGGGCGGCGAACAGGCAGGCGGCGACAACGGTTTTGTGCGTCATGGTGGTTTCCTCAAGGCTTGTATGGGTTGAGCCGAGGCAAGCTGTGTGGGCCTCGATGGAGCCTATTTGAAGCGCTTGAGGTATCGCGTCTGTGTCAGGAAACGGTCGCTATCAATCGCTGTGTATCTCTGCCGCCCGGAGATACACAGCGATACAAAACCCTGAAAAAATCGCGTTTTTGCATGTGTGTGTATCCGCCATTACGCCAGATACACTGCAATACAAACCCGGGCAGGCAAGCCGGCGCAGGCTCGATAGACTGCATGGCATTGCCCTTTGATAGAGGTTCTGCACCGATGGAACATGTCGATCACATCCTTATCGTCGACGACGACCGCGAGATCCGCGAGCTGGTCGGCAATTACCTGAAGAAGAACGGACTGCGCACCACCGTGGTCGCCGATGGCCGGCAGATGCGCAGTTTTCTCGAAGCCAACACCGTCGACCTGATTGTGCTCGACATCATGATGCCCGGCGATGATGGCCTACAGCTGTGCCGCGAACTACGCGTGGGCAAACACAAGGCCACGCCGGTGCTGATGCTCACGGCGCGCAACGATGAAACCGACCGCATCATCGGCCTGGAAATGGGCGCCGACGATTACCTGACCAAGCCGTTCGCCGCCCGCGAACTGTTGGCGCGGATCAACGCGGTGCTGCGGCGCACGCGCATGCTGCCACCGAATCTGGTGGTCACCGAAAGCGGTCGCCTGCTGGCCTTCGGCCGTTGGCAACTCGACACCTCGGCCCGGCATCTGCTGGACAATGACGGCACGCTGGTCGCCCTCAGTGGTGCCGAATACCGCTTGCTGCGGGTGTTCCTCGATCATCCACAACGGGTGCTCAGCCGTGATCAATTGCTCAACCTGACCCAGGGCCGCGAGGCCGATCTGTTCGACCGTTCGATTGATCTGCTGGTCAGCCGTTTGCGCCAGCGCCTGCTCGACGATGCGCGTGAGCCGGCCTACATTAAAACCGTGCGCAGTGAGGGTTATGTGTTCTCGCTGCCGGTGGAGATCCTCGGGGCCTCGGCATGAGCCTCAAGCTGCATTGGCCACGCACCCTGGCTTCGCGGTTGTCGCTGATCTTTCTGATCGGGCTGATCCTGGCCCAGGCCCTGTCGTTTGGCGCGCAGTATTACGAGCGTTTCCAAAGCGCCAGAAGCACCATGCTAAGCAATATGCAAAACGACGTTTCGACGTCGGTTGCCATCCTCGACCGCCTGCCCGCGCAGGAACGCCCCGCCTGGCTGCCACGACTGGCTCGCACCAACTACGATTATCGGTTGAACGACGGCGATCCCGGCGCCCCGCTCGACGCCGAGGAGGTACCGGTGGCCGCGACCTCGATCAGCGGTGCGATCGGCGGCGCCCATCCGCTGTCCTTCAGCCGATTTTCCGCAGAGAAAAAACACTTCCAGGCCCATTTGCGCCTCAGCGACGGCAGCCCGTTGACCATCGATGTGCGTCCGGCCATGCCTCCCCTGTCGCCGTGGCTGCCGGGGGTATTGCTCGGGCAACTGGCGCTGCTGATCGCCTGTACCTGGCTGGCGGTGCGCATTGCCATACGCCCCCTCGCCCGCCTCGCCAATGCCGTGGAATCCCTCGACCCCAACGCGCACCCGGTGATGCTCGACGAACACGGCCCGACCGAAGTGGCCTACGCCGCACGGGCCTTCAACGCGATGCAGGCGCGGATCGCTGCGTATCTGAAGGAGCGCATGCAACTGCTGGCGGCGATTTCCCATGACCTGCAAACCCCGATCACCCGCATGAAATTGCGCGCAGAGTTCATGGACGACTCGGTCGAGAAAGACAAACTGTGGAACGACCTCGGCGAGATGGAGCATCTGGTGCGCGAAGGCGTGGCGTACGCTCGCAGCATCCACGGCTCGACCGAGGAAAGCCGGCGCACCGATCTCGACTCGTTCCTCGACAGCCTGGTGTTCGACTATCAGGACATGGGCAAGGACGTGCAACTGAGCGGCAAGAGCGCGGCGGTGATCGATACCCGTCCCCAGGCCCTGCGCCGGGTGCTGGTGAACCTGACCGACAACGCACTGAAATTCGCCGGTGCCGCGCAGTTGCAGGTCGATATCGACGACGGTCTTTGCATCAAAATCCTCGATCGCGGGCCAGGCATTGCCGAAGCCGAGTTGCAACAGGTCATGCAGCCGTTCTACCGGGTGGAAAACTCGCGCAACCGCAGCACCGGCGGCACCGGCCTGGGCCTGGCCATCGCCCAGCAACTTGCCATGGCCCTCGGCGGATCGCTGACCCTGAGCAACCGCGAGGGCGGAGGCCTGTGCGCCGAACTCAAACTGCCCCTGCGCTGAACCCCATACCAACCCCCTGTGGGAGCGGGCTTGCTCGCGAAAGCGGCATATCAGCCCCTGATGCATCGACTGACACACCGCGTTCGCGAGCAAGTCGAAGCTTCGTACCGCCGCTCCCACATTGGAATTTGCATGGCGCACAAACACTGCATCTTGCCCCAGCCCGGCTAGACTGATTCATTACCCAGTCGAGGGGGATTGCAGGACGACGTCAGCTGTGCCCTGCCCACTTCTGTGACCACCGCCCAGCGGCCCATGCCTCGACAACGTTTTGCCACCGGACGGTGATCCTGTATCAGGAGCACTCGTGATGGACGAAACACGACTCAACGCCTTCATGGGCAAACTGGTCAACGACATGGGCGGCGCCGCGATGCTGGCGAACGTCATCGTTGGCGAAGAACTCGGGCTGTACCGGGCGATGGCCGACAGTCAGCCGATCACCCCGCAAGCCCTCGCCGAAAAAACCACCTGCAACCCGCGTCTGGTACGCGAATGGCTCAGCGCACATGTCGCGTCCGGCTATATGGAGCATCACGATGGCCAGTTTCGGTTGCCGGAAGAGCAGGCGCTGGCACTGGCCGTGGAAGACTCGCCGGTGTACGTCGCCGGCGGGCTCGGTGTGGTGGCCTCGTTTTTCCACGACAAGGACAAACTGGTCAAAGCCATGCGCGGCAATGGCGCCCTGCCCTGGGGCGATCACCATCCGTGCATGTTCAGCGGCACCGAACGCTTCTTTCGCCCCGGCTACAAAGGTCACTTGATCGCTGAATGGCTGCCGGCGCTGGACGGCGTGGTCGCCAAACTCGAAAAAGGCGCCAAAGTCGCCGACATCGGCTGCGGCCACGGCGCGTCGACGGTGATCATGGCCCAGGCGTATCCCAACTCGCGCTTCGTCGGTTTCGATTATCACGCGCCGTCGATCACCGTCGCCACCCAGCGCGCCGAAGAAGGAGGGGTCAGCAGCCGGGCGAAGTTCTTCCAGAACAACGCCAAAAACTACCCCGGCGACGACTATGACCTGATCTGCTACTTCGACTGTCTGCACGACATGGGCGACCCGGTCGGCGCGGCCCGGCATGCATTCAAATCATTGAAGAAGGACGGCACGGTGCTGCTGGTCGAGCCGTTTGCCAATGATGCGCTGGACGACAACATCAACCCGGTCGGACGCCTGTTTTACGCGGCCTCGACCTTTATCTGCACGCCGAATTCGCTGTCCCAGGAAGTTGGCCTGGGGCTGGGTGCGCAGGCCGGTGAAATGCGCTTGCGCAAGGTGTTTACCGAGGCCGGGTTCAAGCATTTTCGCCGGGCGACGCAGACGCCGTTCAATCTGATACTGGAGGCGCGCAAATAAATCACCGCTATCACCGGAGGCGAGGGAGCTTGCTCCCGTCGGATTGCAAAGCAAGCCCAAAAACAGGCCTGCTGCGCAGTCCAGCGGGAGCAAGCTCCCTCGCCACACGGTTAATGCTAACCTGCGGGCATCGTCCTCCCCGGAGTGCTGACCATGCTCGACAGCCCGACCCGCGAACACCTCGACACCTTGCACCAAGTCATGGCCGATGGCGGCTTTGTAGTGCTGACCGGCGCCGGTATCAGCACGCCGTCGGGCATCCCGGATTACCGCGACAGTGAGGGTGTACGCCGGGGCCGGCAGCCGATGATGTATCAGGAATTTCTCGCCGCTCCGGAATCCCGTCGCCGCTACTGGGCGCGGGCCATGCTTGGCTGGCCGCGGGTGCGTCAGGCGCGGCCCAATGCCGCGCATCAAGCACTGGCCGATTTGCAGCGCCGGGGTCTGGTCAGCGCCTTGATCACGCAGAACGTCGACACTCTGCACGATCAGGCTGGCAGTCAGGACGTGATCGAACTGCATGGCAGCCTGCACCGTGTGTTGTGCCTGGATTGCGGCCAGCGCAGCGCGCGTGACGACATTCAGCAGCGGATGGTCGAGCAGAATCCGTATCTGGCCGGGGTCGATGCGGTGCAGGCGCCGGACGGCGATACCCTGCTCGACCCGGCCTTCGAAGCACGTTTTCAGACGCCACAATGCCCGTATTGCGAGGGTGAACGGATGAAACCGGACGTGGTGTTTTTCGGTGAGAACGTGGCGCAGCCGACGGCGGCGCGGGCCATGGCGGCGGCAGAAAATGCTGCGGGATTACTGGTGGTGGGGTCGTCGCTGATGGCGTATTCGGCGTTTCGTCTGTGCCGGGTGATCGCCGATCGGAGCAAGCCGTTGCTGGCGATCAATCTGGGCAAGACTCGCGCCGATGACCTGCTGGATCTGAAGATCGAGGCGTCATGCGAACAGCTGCTGCCGTTGCTGGTGCAACGCTTGACTTCCTGACTCGCGAAATCCCCTGTAGGAGCGAGCCTGCTCGCGATAGCGTCCTTTCAGCCAAGACTTTCCTCGACTGATACCCCGCCTTCGCGAGCAAGCCCGCTCCCACAGGATCAATGTTCGGCTTTGAGGATGTCGAACAGTGCCTGCGCCGCCGCCGACAGCTCATTGCCCGGCTCCGTGAGCACACCAATCGCCCGCTCCACTGAATCATTCAAGGTCAGGCAATGCGCGCCCAGCTCCAGCATCTGCTCGGCGCACAACGCTGGCACCGCACTCACCCCCAGGCCACTGGCGACCATGCGCCCGACGGTTGCCAGTTGATGACTCTCGAATTCCACCGGCAGCTTCAGACCCCGGGCCTGCAAGTGTTCTTCGAGCATCACCCGCACTGTCGACGGCCGTTGCAGGGTGATGAACGGTTCCTGCAGCAAGGTCTGCCAGTCGATTTCGCCAAGCCCGGCCAGCGCTGAATCCTGTGGCACCACGGCGACAAAGCGGTCGATGTACAACGGAGTGAAGGTCAGGGAGGTGTTCTGCATCGGTTCGAACGCGACACCCAGCTCAACGTGGCGGTCGCGAACCATTTCCAGCACTTGCTCGTTGATCACGTCGTTGACCGTGACATTGACGTTCGGATAGCGCGCGCGAAAGGTCTTGAGGATCGGCGGCAGCAGGTTGCCGGCAAACGACGGCATCGCCGCCAGCGTCACCCGCCCGCGTTGCAGGCTGAAGCGCTGACGCATTTCGTCTTCGGCGTTGTCCCAGTCGGCAATCAGACGCCGGGCCAGCGGCAGCAGCGATTCGCCCTCGGCGGTCAGCGCCACATTGCGCGTGTTGCGACTGAACAACCGCCCGCCCAGCCCCTCTTCCAGCGCCTTGATGGTCAGGCTCAGGGCCGATTGCGACAAGTGCAGACGCTCGCAGGCCACGGCGAAGCTCAGGCTCTGAGCCACAGCGAGGAAAGCACGGATCTGTTTGATGGTCATGAGCGCTATGCTTCCGTATCTGCAATCAGCCAATTGTTTAACTTTATCAATCAATCAACCTTAAAAATCAACTTAACAAATATATTCTCCAGCGAGACACTCCAGTCATTCGGCTAGCCAGCCGCCCGACCAACAATAAAAGAGGTGCATATGGCAGGTTTCGACAAGCGCGTGAGTTCCTACGAGGAAGCTCTGGCCGGTCTTGAAGACGGCATGACCGTGATCGCCGGCGGCTTCGGCCTGTGCGGCATCCCGGAAAACCTGATCGCCGAGATCAAACGCAAGGGCACGCGCGACCTCACTGTGGTCTCCAACAACTGCGGCGTCGACGGTTTCGGTCTCGGTGTACTGTTGACCGACCGCCAGATCAGCAAGGTGATCGCCTCTTACGTCGGCGAAAACAAACTGTTCGAAGAGCAATTGCTCAAGGGCGACATCGAAGTCATCCTGACCCCGCAAGGCACCCTCGCCGAGAAAATGCGTGCAGGCGGCGCCGGCATCCCGGCCTTCTTCACCGCCACCGGCGTCGGCACCCCGGTCGCCGAAGGCAAGGAAGTGCGTGAATTCAAAGGGCGCAAGTACCTGATGGAAGAGTCCATCACCGGCGACTTCGCCATCGTCAAAGGCTGGAAAGCCGACCATTTCGGTAACGTCGTCTACCGTCACACCGCGCAGAACTTCAACCCGCTGGCGGCCACCGCCGGCAAGATCACCGTGGTCGAAGTCGAAGAAATCGTCGAGCCCGGCGAGCTGGATCCGTCGCAGATCCACACCCCCGGCATCTACGTCGACCGGGTCATTTGCGGCACGTTCGAAAAGCGCATCGAACAGCGCACCATCCGCAAATAATCCAGGCTGACGGAGAATAAAAACATGGCACTTACCCGCGAACAAATGGCTCAGCGCGTCGCCCGCGAAATGCAGGACGGCTACTACGTGAACCTCGGCATCGGCATTCCGACCCTGGTCGCCAACTACATTCCCGACGGCATGGAAGTCATGCTGCAATCGGAAAACGGCCTGCTCGGCATGGGCCCGTTTCCGACGGAAGACACCATCGATGCCGACATGATCAACGCCGGCAAACAGACCGTGACCGCGCGCATCGGCGCATCGATTTTCAACTCCGCCGAATCCTTCGCGATGATCCGCGGCGGGCATGTCGACCTGACCGTGCTGGGCGCGTTCGAAGTCGACGTTGAAGGCAACATCGCCTCGTGGATGATTCCCGGCAAACTGGTCAAGGGCATGGGCGGTGCGATGGATCTGGTGGCCGGTGCCGACAACATCATCGTGATCATGACCCACGCCTCCAAGGACGGTGAGTCCAAACTGTTGGCCAAGTGCAGCCTGCCGCTGACCGGCGCCGGCTGCATCAAGCGCGTGCTGACCGACCTCGCCTACCTGGAAATCGAAAATGGCGCTTTTGTCCTCAAGGAACGCGCACCTGGCGTCAGCGTCGAGGAAATCGTCGCCAAAACCGCTGGTAAACTGATCGTCCCGGATCACGTACCGGAAATGCAGTTCGCTGCCCAGTGAGGAATTCGAAAATGCAAGACGTCGTAATTGTTGCCGCCACCCGCACCGCGATCGGCAGTTTCCAGGGTTCGCTGGCCAGCGTGTCCGCCGTGGATCTGGGCGCTGCGGTAATTCGCCAGTTGCTGGAACAAACCGGTCTGGACGGTGCGCAGGTCGATGAAGTGATCATGGGCCAGGTGCTGACCGCTGGCGCTGGCCAGAACCCGGCGCGTCAGGCCGCGATCAAGGCCGGCCTGCCCCACGCCGTGCCGGCCATGACCCTGAACAAGGTCTGCGGCTCGGGCCTGAAAGCCCTGCACCTGGGCGCGCAAGCGATCCGTTGCGGCGACGCCGAGGTGATCATCGCCGGCGGTCAGGAGAACATGAGCCTTTCCAACTACGTGATGCCGGGCGCACGCACCGGTCTGCGCATGGGTCACGCGCAAATCGTCGACACCATGATCAGCGATGGTCTGTGGGATGCGTTCAACGATTACCACATGGGCATCACTGCCGAGAATCTGGTCGATAAATATGAGATCAGCCGCGAACAGCAGGACGCCTTCGCCGCCGCTTCGCAGCGCAAAGCCGCTGCGGCCATTGAGGCCGGACGCTTTGTCGATGAGATCACCCCGATTCTGATCCCGCAGCGCAAAGGTGACCCGGTGGCGTTCAAGGTCGACGAACAACCACGCGGCGACACCACCGCCGAATCGCTGGCGAAACTGCGTCCGGCGTTCAAGAAGGACGGCAGCGTCACCGCCGGTAATGCTTCGTCGCTGAACGATGGCGCCGCTGCAGTCATCCTGATGAGCGCCGAAAAGGCCAAGGCCCTGGGCCTGCCGGTGCTGGCAAAAATCGCCGCATATGCCAATGCGGGTGTGGACCCGGCGATCATGGGCATCGGCCCGGTCTCGGCCACCCGTCGCTGCCTGGACAAGGCGGGCTGGAACATCGGCCAACTGGACCTGATCGAAGCCAACGAAGCCTTCGCTGCACAATCGCTGGCAGTGGCCAAGGATCTGCAATGGGATCTGGACAAGGTCAACGTCAACGGCGGCGCCATCGCCCTCGGTCACCCGATCGGTGCATCGGGCTGCCGCGTGCTGGTGACGCTGCTGCACGAAATGATCAAGCGTGATGCGAAAAAAGGTCTGGCGACCCTGTGCATCGGCGGCGGTCAGGGTGTGGCGCTGGCGCTGGAGCGCGCTTAACCCAAAGGAGCAATACAGGCGGCGGACGGATCCACGACATCCGCTCGCTGCCTGGTTTCATCGCTTTTGTGGCGAGGGGATTTATCCCCGATGGGATGCGCAGCAGCCCCAGTTTTTATTGCCTCGACACACATCTTTGCCAGCGCTTCGCACTGGATCGGGGATAAATCCCCTCGCCACAGGGTGCTTTGAAAATCACACCACCATCTGCAGAATCAACCAGGCATTCGCCCCACTGATCACCGCAAACAAGCCCCACGCCAGCACCCGGGTCGGCAGCCGGTTCACAAACGGCCCCATCAGTTGCTTGTCGCTGGTCATGCGGATCAGCGGGTACAGCGCAAACGGCAGCTGCAGGCTCAACACCACCTGACTCAGCACCAGCAATTTGCCCACCGCGTTATCGCCCATCAGCCACACGCCGAGGAACGCCGGGATCAGTGCCAGTCCGCGAGTGATCAAACGCCGCTGCCAGCAGGGAATCCGCAGGTTCAGATAACCCTCCATGATCACCTGTCCGGCGATGGTCCCGGTGAACGTCGAGCTCTGCCCCGACGCCAGCAACGCCACGCCGAACAGCACACTGGCCAGCGCGCCGCCGACCAGCGGGTCGAGCAGATGGTAGGCGTCCTGAATGTCGACCACGTCGGTATGCCCGGACTGGTGAAACGCAGCCGCCGCCAGAATCAGGATCGCCGCGTTGACCAGCAGCGCCAGCGCCAGCGAGCCGATAGTGTCGATGCGCGCCAGGTTGACCGCGTCCTGCTTGCTGGCCAGGTCCCTGCCGATCATCCGTGTCTGCACGATCGAAGTGTGCAGGTAGAGGTTATGCGGCATCACCGTCGCGCCGAGAATACCGATCGCCAGATACAGCGGTGCGGCATCGCTGATCGCCGAGAGCGACGGTTTGAAACCGGCGAACACATCCGGCCAGTAGGGTTTGATCAGCACCAGTTCAACGAAGAAACACACGCCGATGGTCGCCACCAGCACCAGCATGATCGCCTCCAGCCGACGGAAGCCACGGTTCTGCAAGGCCAGCACCAGCAGCGTGTCGAAGGCGGTCAGGGCAATACCGAAGGTCAGCGAACAGCCAAGCAACAAGTGAAACGCCAGGGCGCAGCCGAGCACTTCGGCCAGATCAGTGGCGATGATCGAAATTTCCGCCAGCACCCATTGCAGGCGTGCGGTCGGGGTGCTGTAGCGCTCGCGGGACAATTGCGCCAGATCGCGGCCGGTGGCGATGCCCAGCCGCGAGCACAGGCATTGCACGACCATCCCCGCCAGGCTCGCCAGCAACACCACAAACAGCAGGCTGTAACCAAAACGCGAACCGGCCTCGATCGCGGTCGCCCAGTTGCCCGGGTCCATGTAGCCGATCGACACCAGCAAGCCCGGACCGGCAAAACGCAGCACGCGTTTGAAGAACGAAGCGCTCGGATCCACCGCGACGCTGCCGGCCACTTCCGGCGGGCAGAACGGCGCGGTGGCTATTTTGGGTAAGCTGAATTTCACGCACACATCCAGAAACAAGTTCGAAAGACGCAGCTTAGAGGTTTCAGTCAGCGCCTTGAAGAACAAAAACTCTATCGGCTCATGCCCAACAGTTGCTCACGCAGTTCGGGATTGCGCGTACGCGGATCCAGCCAGATATCGAAAAACGCCCGGGCAAATTGCGGATCATCGATTTCATGCTGCAACTGCTGACCGATAAAAAACCGCGCACCCTGCCCCGGCAGATACACGCCCGTAATCCGCGTGCCGGCCTGCACATCGACGAACGATTGCTGCATTTGCTCTTGCCACCTGGACAGTTGTGCGGGACTGACGCTCGAGCCTGCCAGCCGTTTGATTTCATCGACACTGGCCTGCACCAGATCGTCACGGGAGATCTTGCGCCGATAGATCAGCTCCAGAGCGAAGGGCTGCTCGGTGGACAACGGGCGTGCCGCGCTCCACAACCGGGCGTTGTAGACGTCAAAGCCGAACACACTGAAATCACCGGTGCCGATGATTTGCGCGCCGGGCACGGCGTCCTGCCAATTGGCCCAGGTCGGCGTCAGCAACAACGCCCACAAGCCGATGCCACAGCACCCACGCAGCAACTTCGATGGTTTGCTCATCGCGGCATCGACTCCGTTAAAACCTGATCTTCAGAGCATAGCGGATATCACTCGCAGACTTTGTATACAAAAATTGTCGATCAATGCAGCAATCGGTTACATTGGCCGTTCCATCCCCGGAGGCCTCCCGCGTGCTGATCCTCAAATTACTGCTGATCCCCGCTTTTCTGCTGCTGATTTCTCTCGCCGGCAAGCGCTGGGGACCAAGCGTCGCCGGTTGGCTGTCGGGGCTGCCGGTGGTGGTCGGGCCGATTCTGTTTTTCCTCGCCATCGAACAGGGGCCGCAGTTTGCTGCGCAATCGGCGGTGGCGGCGCTGTCGGCGATGTTCGCCATGATCGCGTTCTGCATCACCTACGCGCAGGTGGCGCAGCGGGCGAACTGGCCGTTGGCGCTGACGGCGTCACTGTCGGTGTGGGCGGTACTGGCGCTGGTGTTGTCGCTGATTCCGTCGTCACTGACGTTCTCGGTCGCTGCGGCGGCGATTGCCCTGCTCGCCGCGCCGTACCTGTTTCCCGACGTGCAGCCGGTGCTGAGCGGCCCGGCACCGAAGTCGGACAAACTGCTCTGGCGGATGATTGCCGGCGCGGCGCTGACGCTACTGGTGACCATGCTTGCGAGTACCGTGGGCGAGCGCTGGAGCGGCCTGCTCGCGGTGTTCCCGGTGCTCGGCAGTGTGATGGCGGTGTTCTCTCAGCAGACTCGCGGCCCGGCGTTTACCGCGGCATTGCTGCGGGCGACGGCGACCGGCATGTACTCGTTTTCGGCGTTTTGCCTGGTGACGGCGCTGACCCTGCCGAGTCTCGGCCTCAGCGGATTCATCACCGGTGTCGCGGTGTCGGTGGCCATGCTCGGGGTCACCCGCAAACTGCTGGCCCGACCGACTCCCGCCAAAAGCCCACAACCTCAAGGCTGACGCAAACGCCTGAAAAACCGCGCTGGAATGCCAGGCATGCTCCGTGGGATCATCGCCGCCCTGGCGCGACCATCCCTCGGAGATTCACATGTCATTGCTCAGCAAGAAAGCCGTCGTCCTGTTGCTGGCGGCGGTCGCCGGTTTCGGCGCCCTCAACGCCCAGGCAGCCAAGCCCAAGGAAAAGGCCTCGACCAACAACGTGTCGATGCTCGACGGCAAGTTCACCTTCGTCCTGCCCAAAGGCTTCACCGCCGACCCGCTGCCGGCCGGGCCAACCGGTGCCAAGGGCACGATGTACACCAATCAGGCGACCAAGACTGTGGTGATCGCCGCGGAAAACCAGATCGCCGGCGGCGCCAGCGTCAAGGACAACGACAACGAATTTCTCGATGGCAGCCTGGCGAGTTTCATCGATGACCAGCGCAAGGCCCTGCCGGACTTCAACAAGCTCAGCGAAAAAAGCCTGACCCAGAAAAGCAGCGGCCTCGGCGTGCGTCAGGTCGACAGCACCGCCACTCAGGGCGGCGGCCAGACCCTCAATACCACGCTGCTCGCCGCCTCCGGCAAGCGCATGGCGCTGGTCCAGGTGATTTCCCGGGCCAGCGACAAGAGCGGTCACGATGCGCTGGTGAAAACCATCCTCAAGGACAAGTGATCCTTACGGATTGAGCTGCTGCAGCCAGGCGTTCAAGTCCCGCAGTTCGGCAGAACTGATGCTGTGGCCGACACCGGGATAAGCGTGAAACTCGGGTTTGTAGGCAAGTTTTTGCAGCAGCGCATTGGCCGCGGTGCCGTCGCGGTACGGCACCCGATCATCGGCGGTGCCGTGGCCGATGAAGATCTTCAGCGGCAACGGTGGCTGCTGCGCCTTGAGCTCGGTTTTCAACACCGGCAAAAGGCGTCCGCTCAACGCCGCGATGCCACCGACCGCCACGGGCGGACGCAAGCCCACCTCGTACGTCATCATCGCGCCCTGGCTGAAGCCGATCAGGTACACCTTGTCCGGGCTGGCGTGATATTTCTTCGCCGCCTGGGCGACAAACTCCCGCAGTTTCTGACCGCTGGCCTTCAGATCATCGGTCTCACCGTTGTAGGCGCCTTCGCCTTTTTTGCGAAACCACTGGAAACGCCCTTCGCCCAACGCCAACGGCGCCTGCACCGAAAGGTAGTTGTACTGCGCCGGCAGCTGAAACTTCATACCGATCAGATCGGCTTCGTTACTGCCGTAACCGTGCAGAAAAATCACCAGCGGCCGAGTGTTCGCGTCCGGGTGAACCTGTTCGATGTATTTCAGTGGCAAATCGCTTTGCAGCGTGGTTTGCGCGTGGACGACGCTGGACGCCAGCAGGGTTAACAGGGCAAACGCCTTCAACATAGAGCCTTCCTTCACAGAGTGTCGGGTTCGTCGGTGAGCCTAACACTCTCTGAAGATTGTGGTGCTGGCGAGACCGCTATCGCGAGCAGGCTCGCTCCTACAGGGAAAACGCATTCCAAATGTAGGAGTGAGCCTGCTCGCGATGAGGCCGGAAAATCCAAGGAAATCTGTCAGTCGTTTATCAGCTTGCCCTCCCGAATCGGCTCACGCCCCGCCACCTTGGCCTGCCAGATCCCCGGCTGGGTATAACGCCCGCGATCAATCGCAAACAGCACGCCACTGGTGCCGGCGCGGACGGTGGTGAGGCGGTCGTTCAACGGATCCACCACCTCGAACAGCGCATCGCCCTGCTCGACCCACTCCCCGGCATTGCGCAGGAAACTGACCACGCCATGGTGCGGCGCGAACAGGTATTCGGTGCCTTCGAACGGCATGCCTTCGCAGCATTCGCTCGGCGCCGCCGGCCATTCGCCGCTGATGAAGCCCTGCTCGGCGAGAAAGCCGAGAATCGCTTCACAATTGGCCTGCGCCTGATCGACCCGCGTGTCGCCCATGCTGCCCAGTTCAAGGGTGGTGGCGAGGTTCGCCGGGGGAATCGCCGCACTCGGAAACGCTCGCGCCAGACGCAGCCACGGCGATGAGCACGATTCATCGAACGAACTGCCACCGGAGTCTTCGCACAACAAGGCCACGCCGGCCTTCAGTCGCGCCGCCAGCGATTGCCAGCGCGGCCAGTGTTGCGGCAATGCGTAAATGTGAATCGCCGCGTCGAAATCGCAATGCAGATCGAGGGTGATGTCGGCGTCGCAGGCATGGCGCAGCAGCAAGCGGTGCAGCGCTTCCAGTTGCGAGGCCGGGGCTGGCAACTCATCGAGCACCTGGCCCATGGTCTGGCGGATCAGCGCGATGTTGGCCTCGGCGTCGCTGCCCAGTTGCTCGCCGATGCGCGCCGCCACCGGCGCACTGAGTTCAACAAACGCGCGGTTGAAATTCTTCCCGCTGCCCAACTCGAAGCGCCCCATGTGGCTGCCTTGCAGATGCTGGTCGAGGCCAATCGGGTTGGCCACCGGCACCAGCTCGATCACGCCTTGCAGACGACCCTGCTGTTCCAGCGCGTTGAGGCGTTGCTTGAGTTCCCACGCGGTGCGCATCCCCGGCAGTTCGTCGGCGTGCAGGCTGGCCTGGATGTACACCTTGCGGCTGCCCGCGCCGTAACGGAAGACGCTGAGGGAACGTTCGCTGCCCAGATGGCTCCAGGGCAGGACATGGTCGATGCGTTGCATGGGAAAACTCCTGAATGGCTGGATCACGCAGATCCCCTGTAGGAGTGAGCCTGCTCGCGATAGCGGTGTGTCAGGCACTAAAGCGGCTGAATGTTAAACCGCTATCGCGAGCAGGCTCACTCCTACAGGGTTCTCCTATGAATCAGAGCACAAAAAAAGTGGCCACCGCGCAAACGGGACCACTTTTTTCTACAGCGTATTAATGGCCGTACACGTCAAAGTCGAAGTACTTGTCCTGGACTTTCTTGTACTCGCCATTGGCGCGGATTTCGGTGATGGCCTTGTTGAATTTCTCGGCCAGCTCGGTATCGCCCTTGCGCACCGCGATGCCCGCGCCGCCGCCGAAGTACTTGGCGTCTTCGTAGGTCGGGCCGACGAATTCGAAGCCTTTGCCGGCGTCGGTCTTCAGGAAACCGTCGCTGAGGTTGACCGAGTCGGCGAGCATCGCGTCGAGACGACCGGATTTCATGTCGAGGTTGGCTTCCTGTTGCGAGCCGTAGCGTACCACTTCAAACCCGGCGTCCTTGGCCATGTCGGTGGCGTAGCGGTCGTGGGTACTGGCGCGCAGCACGCCGACTTTCTTGCCCTTGAGCTCGGTCAGCGGGTCTTTGACACCGGAGCCTTCCTTCATCACGAAGCGCGCCGGGGTGTGGTAGTACTTGATGGTGAAATCGACGTTTTTCTTGCGGTCATCCGTAATGGTCATCGAGGACAGGATTGCGTCGATCTTCTTCACTTTGAGTGCCGGGATCAGGCCGTCGAATTCCTGCTCGACCCACACGCATTTGACATCCATCTGTTTGCACAGGGCATCGCCGATATCGACGTCGAACCCGGTGAGTTTGCCATCAGCGGTTTTCATCGAGAATGGCGGGTAAGCGGCTTCGATCCCCAGACGAATCGGTTTGGCGTCTTCGGCCACTGCGGTCAGGGACAACATCGACAGTGCCAGGGCACCGAACATCACTAGCTTCTTCATTTATTACTCCTGTGTGCGGAGGCTTTTATTGGCAGCTTTCGATTGGCGTTCGGTCATGGCCATTGAGCAGCAAAAACCGACGTGGCCGGCAGTCTATGGCGGGGCGCACAGGGCAAATTGTGTTTAGGCGACAAATACTTACAGAAAATCGGCGCACGCGTTGACCGGGATCAACAGTGCGCCGACATGGTGCAAAGGCTGTAGGACAAACTCCGATTCTGCTCAGGAAATGGCTGAAAAAACTGTCAGCATTCGCAGGCAATGACAACTCGGGCAGGCTGTTCGACACTCAGCGAAAAACCCTCATCCAGCCAGCCGGTCACGCCGCCAATCATCTCCTTGACCGGGTAACCCAACGCCGCCAGTTTCACCGCAGCCTTGTTGGCGCCGTTGCAGTGCGGGCCGGCGCAATAGACCACGAACAACGTGCTCGTCGAATACTCCGCCAGGCCTTCGGCGGTCAGCAAGCGGGTCGGAATGTTGATCGCGCCCGGCACGTGACCGCGCTCGAACGCCAGAGGACCGCGCACATCGACCAGGACAAAATCGACTTCACCGGCCTCCTGGCTGCTGTACACGTCAGAACAATCGGTTTCAAACGTCAGACGGTTGCTGAAATGCATCAGGGCAATGGCCGACGGTGCAGCAGGAATGTTGCGAACCAGGCTGGTCATGTTGTGTGGCTCCTTCATCTGTTGGGGTGTGAGCAGACTTTATCGGGCCAGCGCTTGGCGCTACAGTGGCGCGCAAGACACTCACCGGGAATTTTCCGCCAAATGCCTGACTCACCTGGATTGGTTGCGATTCTGGCCTACGATGGCCTCTGTACCTTCGAGTTCGGCATTGCCGTGGAGATTTTCGGCCTGCCCCGGCCGGAATTCGATTTCCCGTGGTACGAGCACTGCATCGTCGCCGTCGATCAAGGGCCGATGCGCGCCATGGGCGGGATTCACGTATTGGCCGACGGCGGCCTGGAGCTGCTGGCGCAGGCGCGCACCATCATCATTCCCGGTTGGCGCGACCGCGAGGCCCCGGTGCCGCCGGCGCTGATCGGCGCCTTGCGACAGGCCCACGCCCAGGGTGCGCGGTTGCTGTCAATTTGCTCAGGGGTGTTTGTGCTGGCCGCCAGTGGCTTGCTCGACGGCCACGGTGCGACCACCCACTGGCGCTACACCGAAGAACTGGCGCGACGCTTTCCGGCGATTGCGGTCGATCCGGGTGTGCTTTACGTCGACTCCGGCCAGTTGATCACCTCGGCGGGCAGTGCCGCCGGGATCGACGCCTGCCTGCATCTGCTGGCACGGGACTTCGGCACCCAGGTCGCCAATTCAGTGGCCCGGCGTCTGGTGATGTCGCCGCAACGCACTGGCGGTCAGGCACAGTTCATCCCGACGCCGGTCAGCGCGACGCCGCGCAACGACTTGTCGCGGGTGATGCAGTGGGCCCGCGAGCGCTTGCACCAACCGCTGGAAGTGCGCGATCTGGCCAGCGAAGCGGCGATGAGCGAGCGCACCTTTTTGCGCCATTTCACCGAAGCCAGCGGACAATCGCCCAAAGCGTGGCTGCAACACGAGCGACTGGCCCGGGCGCGGGAATTACTGGAGAGCAGCGTGCACAACACCGAGCAGATTGCCCTGCGCTGCGGTTATCGCTCGGTGGAAAGTTTTCGCGTGGCGTTTCGCAGCGTGGTCGGGGTGCCGCCGTCGGTGTATCGGGAGCGGTTTGGGCGTGGGGTCAAAGCGATATCCTGAGGTGGCTGTGATGACCCCTTCGCGAGCAGGCTCGCTCCCACATTTGAAATGGGTCCCCCTGTAGGAGCGAGCCTGCTCGCGAAGAGGCCAGCCCAGACAGACATAATCTAGGGCTTGCGCAACAGATAGGTATCCATGATCCACCCATGCTCGGCCCGCGCCGCTTTGCGCGTGCGCTCGATTTGATCCGCAACATCCTTGAGCTTGCCGCTGATCAGAATCTCATCCGGCGTGCCGAGGTAAGCGCCCCAGTAAATCTCGGTCTGCTGATCCGCCACGCTGTGGTAAGAGTCCTCGGCATCGAGCATCACCACCAGGCTGTCCGTGTCACTCACCTGCCCCGCCGCCAGACGCCGGCCCGTGGTGATTTCGACTGACCGGCCAATGCTGTTCAACGGCACTTTATGCTGCGCCGCCAACGCCTGAACGCTGGTTATCCCAGGGATCACTTCAAACTCGAAAGCACAGCGGCCTGACACCCGAATCGCCTGCAGGATACGAATCGTGCTGTCGTACAACGCCGGGTCGCCCCACACGAGGAAACTGCCGCATTCGTTGTCGGCCAATTCTTCATTGATCAGCCGTTCAAAGGTTTCCTGCTTGGCACGGTTCAGATCATCGACCGCGCGGGTGTAGTCCACGTCGCCGCGCGCGCGCTCGGGGCTGTGGGATTCGACGAAGCGATACCCAGGGTCGGTGATGTAGCGCGCACAGATGTCGCGCCGCAGATCGATCAGTTTGTCCTTGCTCGGGCCTTTGTCCATCAGAAAGAACACGTCGACCTGATTCAGCGCCTTTACCGCCTGCATCGTGATGTAGTCGGGATTTCCGGCGCCGATGCCAATGACCAGCAGTCGTTTCATTACAGTGCTCCCGCAAGATCGATACCCGGCAAGCGTAGCCGCCAGATGCCGTTGAACCGCAGTTCAACCATGGACAACGGTTCAACATCAATGGCGTTGAACGCCGCGCCCTGTAACACCTGCATCAGTGCCGCACGCACCACAAACGGATGGGTGACGGCGACGATGTGCCCCGATACGCCTTGCAGACTGGTCAGCCATGCCGCCACGCGTTCGCTCAACTGCATTACCGACTCGCCACCATGCGGTGCCGCCTGCGGATCATGGATCCACGCCTGCAAGGCCTCGGCCTCGCGCACTTGCAGATCCTTGATCGCTTGCCCGTGCCAGCGCCCCAAATCGCAATCGCGCAGCGCTTCGTCCACCTGCGGCGGCGCACCGAACCATTCGGCGGTCTGGCGCGTACGCAATTCCGGCCCGCACAACAAACGGCTGGCACCGCTGAACTTCGCGGCCAACGCGCCAATCGCGAATGGCGAATTTTCAACAGGCTCGTTCGTAGGAAAGCGCGACAATTTCTGTGCGACGGTTCGCGCGTGGCAAATCAAAGTCAAACGGGTGGACTGCACAGGGTTTCACTCGATGAACATCAGCTGAATCGGCGGCAAATCGCCGGTCTTGTGGCAATTGTGCCGTAACACGGTCGCTTCAGGGGATCTCGTGAACCTCCAGCCCAGTACTCTGAAGTAGAAAAAGCGGCAATGTCTGACACGCCTGGAGGCAATGGACTACAAGAGGCACAGACTCAGGTGTAGCCCTTGTTACTCAGGGTTGTGAGCTTATTTAAACGTCGAATCGCCAACGCTAAAAATTCACTAGACATGTAACCTGAGTTACATAAATACTGTTTTAACGGATTGTGAAACGAATTCAACACCCCCCCCCCTTCATCCAGCAGGAGCCCGGATGCCCCCTCTGAGAGACTTGATCACCGACCCCGGCCTGGAACTGACGCCGTCGGAGCGCAAAGTGATTCGCGCCCTGCTCGACCAGTATCCACGCAACGGCCTGGGTCCGATGGCGCGTCTGGCCGAGCACGCCGGCGTCAGCGATCCGACCATCGTGCGGCTGGTGAAGAAGCTCGGATTCGGCGGTTACGCCGAGTTTCAGGACGCCCTGCTCAGCGACATGGATCACCGTCTGCGTTCGCCGCGCACCCTGTTGCAGCCGCGTTCGCACCTGAACAAGGACGATGCCTGGGGCCATTATCTGGCTGACAGCCAACGCCTGCTGGTGGAAACCCAGGTTCTGACGCAACCCGAAGACGTGCGCATTCTGCTCGACTGGCTGCTCGATACCCGGCACCAGATCTACTGCTTCGGCGGGCGCTTCAGCAGCCTGATGGCCAACTACCTGCTCAACCACCTGCGCTTGCTGCGGCCCGGCTGCTTTGCCCTGGAGGACAACGCGCAACTGCCCGACCGCCTATTCGATCTGCAACGCCAGGACGTGGTGCTGCTGTTCGACTATCGGCGCTACCAGTCCCAGGCCCTGCGGGTGGCCTCGGCGGCGAAGAACAACAACGCGCGGGTGGTGCTGTTCACCGACATCTATGCCTCGCCACTGCGTGAACTGGCTGACCTGATCATCAGTGCTCCGGTGGAATCGGCCTCGCCGTTCGACACCATGGTGCCGGCGCTGGCCCAGGTCGAGGCGCTGATTGCCTGCCTGACCCTGCGCAGCCCCGATCTGGCCGATCGCCTGGAAGGCATCGACGCCCTGCGCAACGACTTCAACACCCATCTGCTGGAGGATAAATAAGGATGTTCAGTCTTCCCCACCGCTCGCCGCGGGATTTGCCGTTCGTCACCGGTCACACCGCTCTGTTGCTGGTGGACATGCAGCGTGCCTGGCTCGAACCGCAGTTCGACCCGCACCTGAACGGCCCGGATGCCGAGTATTTCCTGACCCGCGCGCACATGCAGGTGGTGCCCAACCAGCGCCGCTTGCTCAGTGCCTTTCGCGAAGCGCGGCAGAATGTGCTGCACACGATTATCGAAAGCCTGACCGCCGACGGTCGCGACCGCTCGCTGGATCACAAACTGTCGGACATGCACTTGCCCAAGGGCAGCACCCAGGCGCGGATCATCGACGACCTGACCCCGGTGGAAAACGAAATCGTGTTGCCGAAAACCTCGTCCGGGGTGTTCAACTCGACCAACATCGATTACGTACTGCGCAACCTCGAAACCCGCCACCTGATCATTGCCGGCATCGTCACCGACCAGTGCGTCGACATGGCCGTGCGCGATGCCGCCGACCGTGGCTATCTGGTGACGCTGGTCGAAGACGCCTGCGCCACCTACACCCCGGCGCGGCATGACGCCTGCCTCAACGCGATCAAGGGTTACTGCTGGATCACTGACACACAAACCGTGCTCGGCCGCTTGCAGGAGATGCGTCCATGAGCGAGCGCCTGACGCCGTTGCCGATGACCACCATCGTCACCACCGACCTGATCGGCATCACCCGTGGCCGCTCGTTTCCCACCGATCAGCTGGAACATTATCAAGCGGCCGGGTGCGGCTGGGTGCCAGCCAACAGCGCACTGACGCCTCAGGACATCATCGCCTCGACCAACCCATGGGGCGCTTATGGTGATTTGCGGTTGATTCCCGATCTGGCCAGTCGCGTGACGGTCGGTAATGGCCCGGACGCCGCAGCACCGGCGCTGGACTTCATCCATGGCGACATCCGCGAGACCGATGGCCGGCCGTGGAGCGCTTGCCCGCGCACGTTGTTGCGCGATGAAATCGAGCGCTATCGCGACGACCTCGGTTTGCAGGTCAACGCGGCGTTCGAACACGAATTCAACCTGCATGCCGGTTTTGCCGAGCATCTGGCGTTTTCCCTTGAAGCCCAGCGGCAGGGGGCCGAGTTCGGCGGCTGGCTGCTCAGCGCGTTGCGCGCCGGCGGTGTCGAGCCGGAAATGTTCCTGCCCGAATACGGCAAGCACCAATACGAAATCACCTGCCGGCCGACCCTCGGGGTGGCGGCGGCGGATCGTGCGGTCAACGTGCGCGAGATCACCCGCGAAATCGCCCGACAAATGGGTGTCGACGTCAGCTTCGCGCCGAAAATCAAGGCCGACGCGGTGTGCAACGGCGTGCACCTGCACGTCAGTCTGCTCGACCTGCAAGGTCTGCCGCTGCTCTACGACGCCGGCACCAGCAACGGTCTGTCGACCCTCGGCCAGCATTGGGCCGCCGGGATCCTGCATTATTTGCCGGCGCTGTGTGCGTTCACCGCGCCGACACCGGTGTCGTACGAGCGTTTGCAGCCGCACCACTGGAGCGCGTCCTATGCGTGTCTGGGGCAGCAGAACCGTGAAGCGGCGCTGCGCATCTGCCCGACCGTGAGCCTGGGCGGCAAATCCGTGGCGGCGCAGTACAACCTCGAATTCCGCGCGATGGACGCCACCGCCTCGCCGCATCTGGCAATGGCCGCGCTGCTGATCGCCGGACGGCTGGGCATTGAACAGCGTCTGGCGCTAAACGCGATCACCGATGAAATTCCCGATTCACTCAACGACGAGCAACGCAAGGCCCGGGGCATTGTGGCCCTGCCCGCCTCGCTGGCCCAGGCGCTGGATTGCCTGCGTGACAGTGCAGCCTTCAATCAATGGCTGCCCAAGCCGCTGCTCGACACTTACCACGCCCTTAAAACCGAGGAACTGGCGCTGACGGAACAGCTCTCGCCCGCTGACCTGTGTGAGCACTATGCACGCCTGTACTGAATCCGCCGAGCTGGGGTTGTACACCCGCCCGGTCTACAACCTGAGCCGCGAAGATTCATCGCATCCGTTGATTCTGGTGTGCGAGCACGCCAGCCGCTACATCCCCGAGGCCCTGAACAATCTGGGCCTGGACGATGCCGCCGCGCGCGAACACATCGCCTGGGACATCGGCGCACTGCAACTGGCCGAAAAGCTCTCGGAGACACTCGGCGCGACACTGTTGAGCGCCAACTATTCACGGCTGCTGATCGACCTCAATCGGCCCCGGCATGCCCCCGACAGCATTCCGGGGCAGAGCGAGATTTATCAGGTGCCGGGTAACCGCGAGCTGGACGAAGCCACGCGCGAATACCGGCGCCAGACCCTGTTCAAACCGTTTCACGCCCGGCTGCAGACCCTGATCGACCAGCGCGTTGCACAAGGCCAAGCAGTACGGGTAGTGGGGATTCACAGTTTTACCCCGGTGTATTACGGCCAGCCGCGCTCACTGGAAGTCGGCGTGCTGTTCGGTCAGGCCGGCGCCTATGCGCAACGGGTGATCGATGGCCTCGGCCAGCACCCGTTGAACGTCGCGGGCAACCAGCCGTACCGGGTTGATCCGCTGGGCGACATGACCGTGCCAGTGCACGGCGATGCCCGGGGGCTGGAATCGGTGTTGATCGAGGTGCGCAACGACCTGCTGCGCAGCCCCGAAGCGGTATCGTTGTGGGCCGAGCGCCTGGCGCCGCTGCTGTAAAGAATGCTGCAAGACTGCTGACGCTGTAACGATGGATCGACATAACAACTAAAACGCTGGATAGGCTGACAAGGAGTTGCGCTTCATGGAAATAGAAGAGTTCGGCTACAAACAGGAGTTGAAACGTAGCCTGACACTGACCGACCTGGTGGTGTACGGGATGATCTTCATGATCCCCATCGCCCCCTTCGGCGTGTATGGCTACGTGAATGCCGAGGCGCCCGGAATGGTGCCGCTGGCCTACATCATCGGCATGGTCGCGATGCTGTTCACCGCGCTGAGCTACGGCAGCATGGCCAAGGCGTTTCCGATCGCCGGTTCGGTGTATTCCTACGCACAACGCGGCCTCAATCAACACGTCGGTTTCATCGCCGGCTGGCTGATGCTGCTCGACTACCTGCTGATTCCACCGCTGCTGTACGTCTACGCGGCGATGGCCCTGAACCATCTGTACCCGGACATTCCGAAGGTCGGCTTCATTCTGGCGTTTCTGGTCAGCGCGACATTCGTCAACCTGCGCGGCATCACCTTCACCGCACGGATGAACATCATCTTCCTGCTGGCACAGCTGGTGGTGTTGGGGATTTTCCTGTTCTATGCCTGGAACGCTTTGCACAACGGTGGCGGCAACGGCGAGCTGACCCTGGCGCCGCTGTATCACCCGGAAACGTTCAATTTCGCCCTGCTGATGCAAGCGGTGTCGATTGCCGTGCTGTCGTTCCTTGGCTTCGATGCGATCTCGACCCTCGCCGAAGAAATCAAAGGCGATCCGGGCCGCAGCGTCGGCCGCGCAGCGTTGATCACGCTGGTGGTGATGGGCGTGATTTTCGTCGTACAGACCTGGATCGCCACCGATCTGGCCGCCGGCATGGGCTTCAAGTCCGCCGACACCGCGTTCTATGAAATCGCCGAAATCGCCGCTGGCAGCTGGCTGGCCACCCTGACCGGGGTGGCGACCGCGCTGGCCTGGGGTGTCGCAGTAGCGATCACCTCGCAAGCGGCAGTGTCGCGCCTGCTGTTCGGCATGGCCCGCGATGGCAGGTTGCCAAAAGTCCTGGCCAAGGTGCACCCGAAGCACAACACCCCGTACCTGAGCATTTATCTGGTGGCGGTGCTGTCGCTGGTGATCTGCTACCTGTTCATCAATTCGGTCGACACCCTGACCTCGCTGGTCAACTTCGGTGCCCTCAGCGGTTTCATGCTGCTGCACCTGACAGTGATCAACTACTACTGGCGTCGGCAGAAGTCCGGTCAGGTCGTACGCCATCTGATCTGCCCGGTGATCGGCTTCATCATCGTCGCCGCCATCATGTACAACATGGGCGTCGATGCGCAGAAACTCGGCCTGATCTGGATTGCGCTGGGTCTGGTGTACCTGTTCTTCCTGAACAAGCTCGGCGCCAGCACAGCGCTGCCTGACCCGAGCAATGGCTGACAAGAAAAAGAGCGGCGTCTGACATCAAATCAGGCGACCGCCGCTTTAAAGCGTGGCAACCGACAGTGATAGTCAGGTTCGGTGGGGATCACCGGACCCTTTGATACAGGAGTGCATCCATGCTGGTCTTACGCCCAGTCGAGACAACCGACCTGCCGCAATTGCAGCAGCTGGCCCGCGACAGCCTGGTCGGCGTCACGTCGCTGCCTGACGACGTCGAACGCCTGCGCGAAAAAATCGCCGGCTCCTGTGCCTCGTTCGACAACGACATTCAGGCGCAAGGCCCGGAGAACTACTTCTTCGTGCTGGAAGACCTCGACACTCAACGGCTGGTCGGTTGCTCGGAGATCCTCGCCACGGCCGGTTTCAACGAACCGTTCTACAGCTTGCGCAATCGCCACTTCACCAGTGCTTCGCGGGAACTGAACATCGAGCACGGGGTGCCGGCGTTGTCACTGTGTCACGACCTCAGCGGACACACGCTATTGCGCGGGTTTCACATCGACAACGCACTGGTGCGCAGCGCCTTTTCCGAATTGCTGTCGCGGGCACGGCTGCTGTTCATCGCCGCTCACGCACAACGCTTTGCCGATGCGGTGATCACCGAGATCGTCGGCTATAGCGATGAGAACGGTCATTCGCCGTTCTGGGACGCACTGGGCAAACACTTCTTCGACCTGCCCTACGTCGAGGCCGAGCGCCTGTGCGGCCTGCAAAGCCGCACGTTTCTCGCCGAACTGATGCCGCAATACCCGATTTACGTACCGATGCTGCCCCCGGCAGCACAGGAATGCATCGGCCGGATTCACCCGGACGGTCAGGAAGCGTTCGACATCCTCGAACGCGAAGGCTTTGAAACCAACAGCTACATCGATCTGTTCGATGCGGGCCCAACCCTGTATGCGCGCACCGCAAACATCCGTTCGATCGCCCGCAGCCAGACCGCCAGCGTGCGCCAGCAAGCGCCGATCGACACGCGTGGCCATTACCTGCTGAGTAACGACGCGCTGCAAGGTTTCCGGGCCATCGTCGCCGAACTGGATTACCAGCCTGAGCAACCGTTGTCGCTGACGCCGGATCTGTGTGCCGCACTGAAGGTCACCGATGGCAGCACGATCAGGGTGATAGCCCTGTGAACCGCCACCGGCTGCACACCCAACGACAGTGCCCGAACAGGCGCGTACAAGGAGTTACCGCATGATCGTCCGTCCGGTCAAAGTCAGCGACCTGCCAGCACTGATGACCCTGGTGCAACAGGCCGGCCCGGGGTTCACCACCCTCCCGGCCAATGAGGATCGCCTCGCCCACCGGGTGCGTTGGGCCCAGCGCGCGTTTTCCGGACAAGTGGAACGGGCCGACGCCGATTATCTGTTCGTGCTTGAAGATGACGACCTGCGGGTGATCGGCGTCAGCGCCCTGACCGGCGCGGTAGGCTTGCGCGAGCCGTGGTACAACTACCGAGTCGGCCTGACCGTGAGTTCGGCACCGGATCTGGGCATTTCGCGGCAGATCCCCACGCTGTTTCTCAATAACGAGCTGACCGGCCAGTCGGAACTGTGTTCGCTGTTCCTTCAGCATGAGCAACGCCATGGCAACAATGGACGGCTGCTGTCGCTCGGGCGGCTGCTGTTCGTGGCCGAGTTTCCGCAACTGTTTGGCGAGAAGATGATCGCCGAACTGCGCGGCAGTGCCGATGAACTCGGTTGCTCGCCGTTCTGGGACAGTCTGGGCCGGCATTTCTTCCAGATGGACTTCAGCCATGCTGACCACTTGTCGGGTCTGGGCAACAAGTCGTTCATCGCCGAACTGATGCCGCGCCAGCCGTTGTACACCTGCATGCTCACCGAACAGGCACAGGCGGCCATCGGCCAGGCGCATCCCAATACCGAGCCCGCGCTGAAGATCCTGCGCGAAGAAGGATTTGTGCATAAGGGCTACATCGACATCTTCGACGGTGGCCCGGTGATCGAAGCACCGATCGGCAACATTCGTACCGTGCGCGACAGCCTGGCGCTGACCCTGAGTCTCGGCACGCCGGACGATCAGGCACCGTTGTGGCTGATCCACAACCGGCGCCTGGAGAACTGCCGCATCACCGTGGCCCCCGGTCGTCTGGTCGGCAATACCCTGGTGGTCGATCGCCTCACCGCCAAGCGCCTGCAACTGCAACCGGGCAATTCGGTGCGCGCCGTGCTGCTGCCCAGGCAACAGCAACAGGCGGTAGCGGCCTGATCTGCGGTTTAGCCAGTGAAAATCCGCTGACTGCCGATGAAACCTTTCAGCCGCTGGATCCTTCATCAACGCCTCACTCGCAAATTCGTCATGAACCTTGACCCATTCGCGTGATAGCCTTTTCATTCTTCGGCGTTGACACCTTTGCTCAAGCCGTTCCATTCCTTTGTATTGGTGGAACTCGTATGACCAGGCTTTCCCATCAAGATTTGCGCCGTAACTTCCGTCAATTGCTGGCTTCCGACACCTGCTACCACACCGCCTCGGTGTTCGACCCGATGTCCGCGCGCATTGCCGCAGACCTGGGTTTTGAGGTGGGGATCCTCGGCGGCTCCGTGGCCTCGTTGCAGGTGCTGGGCGCCCCCGACTTTGCCCTGATCACCCTCAGCGAATTCGCCGAACAGGCCACCCGCATCGGCCGCGTCGCCCAATTGCCAGTGATCGCCGACGCCGACCACGGTTACGGCAACGCCCTCAACGTGATGCGCACCATCGTCGAACTGGAACGCGCCGGCGTCGCCGCCCTGACCATCGAAGACACCCTGCTGCCGGCGCAATTCGGCCGTAAGTCCACCGACCTGATCTCGGTCGCCGAAGGCGTCGGCAAGATCCGCGCGGCGCTGGAAGCCCGGGTCGATTCGGAAATGGCAATCATCGCCCGCACCAATGCCGGCATTCTGCCGAATCAGGAAATCATCAGCCGCACCAAGCAGTATCAGGCCGCCGGTGCCGACGGCATCTGCATGGTCGGGGTGCAGGACTTCGATCAGCTCGAGCAAATCGCCGAACACCTGACGGTCCCGCTGATGCTGGTGACCTACGGCAACCCGGCGCTGCGCGACGACAAGCGCCTGGCCGAACTCGGGGTGCGCGTGACCATCGACGGCCACGGCGCCTACTTCGCCGCGATCAAGGCGACCTACGACAGCCTGCGCGAACAACGCCAGATCTTCACCCAGGCCTCGGACCTGAGCGCCACCGAGCTGACGCACACCTATACCCAGCCTGAGGATTACATTCTGTGGGCGAAGGAATACATGAGCGTCAAGGAATAAGCTTCCGTCAGGTCTGGCCCCTTCGCGAGCAAGCCCGCTCCCACAGTGGATTTTCAGTGAACACAGCATGGGTGGTGAACACAGATCCCATGTAGGAGTGAGCCTGCACGCGATGACGTCGGCACATTCAACACCCATTTAGCCTGACCCCCCGCCTTCGCGAGCAAGCCCGCTCCCACAGTGGATCTTCAGTGAACACAGCATGGGTGTTGAACACAGATCCCATGTAGGAGTGAGCCTGCTCGCGATGACGTCGGCACATTCAACACCCATCTAGCCTGACCCGCCGCCTTCGCGAGCAAGCTCGCTCCCACAGTGGATCTTCAGTGAACACAGCATTGGTGTTCGGCACAGATCCATTGTGGGAGCGGGCTTGCTCGCGAAGGCGTCAGTTGCAGCACCGCCAATCCGAGGAAGTCAGCGCTTGGCCAGTTCCATGATCATCCGCGACAACAGATAAATCCGCGGCGCCACGCTCGCCACTTCGGCGTATTCCTCAGGCGTATGGATATTGCCGCCGACAATTCCGAAACCGTCCAACGTCGGCGTACCCACCCCGGCGGACAGGCTGGCATCCGCCGCCCCACCACTGCCCTCCTCGGTCAGCTTGCGGCCGATCTCGCCGTAAATTCCTTGGGCCATGGCCATCAAGCGATCCGACTCCGCCGTTTGCGGCATCGGTGGCAGTCCGCGTTTGAGGCTGGTGGTGACTTCGGTTTCAGCGATCAGCTTGTCCTGCGACACTCGCGCCAGGTCTTTCTCGATCCGGTCGAACTCTTCCGGCACCGCCGCACGCACGTCAGCCTTGGCGGTGGCGTGATCCGGGATCACGTTGGTGCGATCACCGGCCTCGAGCACGGTGAAGTTGATGGTGGTTTTCTTCGCTTCGTCGCCGAGTTTGCCCAGTTGCAGAATCTGGTGCGCCGCTTCCATCGCCGCGTTCCGCCCCAGTTCCGGCGCGACTCCGGCGTGCGCCGCCTTGCCTTTGACCTCGACCAGCGCCGTCGCGCTGCCTTTGCGCCACACCACCAGACCATCGGCCGGACGCCCCGGTTCGAGGTTGAGGGTCACGTCATGAGCCTTGGCGGTTTTTTTGATCAGGTCGGTGGCGACGTCGGAACCGGTTTCCTCGCTGGCGTCGAGCAAAAAGGTGATTTGCGCGTAATCCTTGAAGTCGAGGTCCTTCAGAATCTTCAGCGCGTAGATCCCGGCGACGATGCCGCCCTTGTCGTCCATCACCCCCGGCCCGTAGGCGCGGCCGTCCTTGATGCGGAACGGGCGCTCGGCGGCGGAGCCTTCCTTGAACACCGTGTCCATGTGCGCCATCAAGAGGATTTTTGCCTTGCCGGTGCCCTTGAAGGTCGCCAGCACGTGGTTGGATTTTTCCGGGGTATTGGGTACCAGCTCGATGGTGGCGCCGAGCTTCTTCAGCTCATCGATGGCGATCTCGCTGACTTGTTTCAGGCCCGGTTCATAACCGGAACCGGAGTCGATGTTGACCAGCCGTTCCAGCAGTTTCAGGGCTTCGGGCTGATACTGCTCGGCATCCGCCAGCACTTGCTTGTGCGGTTCGGCGAAGGCGCTGGCGGAGCTGAGGACGAGGGACAGGCCGAGGCTGGCGGCCAGCAGCGAGCGGGAAAATGAGAACGTCATGAATCGATCCTTGTTTCGCGTCGGGGGGAATTGAACCGTACCTGACATCGACGCAAGGCTCTATACCGGATGCGACATCTCTGCGGCCGACACCGAACACCTGTAGGAGGAAATTGTGCTGGGCCGTCAGACCGAATCGAGCAGTTCCTGCTTCGGCAGATCATCACTGTTGCAGATCACCCGATTGCGCCCGCTCGCCTTGGCCTCGTACAGCGCCTGATCCGCATCATTGAGCCAACGGGTCGCGTCGCCGTGTGCCGGTTCGTAAGCCGCCAGACCAATGCTCAGACTGACCTTGAGCGCCGGGTTCTGCTCGTAACCCAGGGTGGCGAAACGCTCGCGCAAGGCTTCCATGGCCTGCGCGGCATTGAACAGCGGCAGGTCAGGCAGGATCACGCAAAACTCGTCGCCGCCATAGCGCCCGGCGACGTCCGCAGCGCGCAGGTTCTGCTTGAGCATTTTGCTCAACTGGCGCAGCACGATGTCACCCGCCACATGCCCGTAGGTGTCGTTGATCGCCTTGAAGTGATCGATGTCGATCAACGCGATCGCTGCGCCCTGCTGCTGCCGGCGGCAACGTTGAAAGGCGATTTCCAGTTGATCCTTCCACGCGCCGTGATTGAGCAGTCCGGTGAGGCTGTCGGTGCGACTCAGGGCCAGTAGCTCACGCTTGTGCAGGCCCAGCGTGTAGGCCTGGCGAAAGCAGATCCAGCCCAGCGCCAGCGGGTACAGCATCAGCAACGGCAGGCAGGCATAAAGCTGCAGAGGCGAGGTTTGCGGGATGAACGCCGGGGCGAAAACCACCAGGCCGACGCCGATACCGAGGATCTGCGCCGCCAGGCCTGCGGCGAGAAAACGTAATCCGCCGATGGCGACGTTATTCATCGCCATCATCGAAATGGTGGTGGCACTGGGCAGCGGATTGAACTGCATGGCGGCGACCCAGAAGCCGCCCATAAAGGCATCAACCAACAGATTGCGGTGTTCCGCATGGTAAGGAACGCTGGCACGACGGGCCCATTGAAACGCCAGGTGCGGCCAGAGCAGGCCATTGAACAGCATCAACGCCCAGACCCACAGCGGCGGGTCTAGCGGGTACATCGCCGCGCTCACGCACAACAGCCCCAGCACCAGCCCGAGGGTTCGCGATGTATAAAGCCTCCTGGCCAATGAAAGTCCCTTTCCCCCCTTGTTTCGCATAAGGGCCTCGACCACTCAACGGAACCTGCGCACACCGTCAGACGGATGTGCTGGAAGTCTAACAGGCAGCCGTTAAATAGCTATCACCGGCCAGCCGCTGAATACCGCGCCATCGCCGTCGCGCACAGGGCAAATTTTTAGCTATACCTGAAAGGACGAAAACGGAAAAACGACTATAAGAAGGAGGCCCATGCAGACCTACCGAGTGTTGATCATCGGCAGCGGATTTGGCGGCCAATGTGCGGCCGTCAATTTGCTCAAGGCCGGTATCGACGATTTTCGCCTGCTGGAAAGACGCGACTTCCTCGGCGGCACTTGGTGCCAGAACACCTACCCCGGCGCGGCGGTGGATGTGCCGTCGCCGCTGTATTCGCTGTCCTTCGCGCCGTACCGCTGGACGCAGATGTTCGCCGCCCAGGCTGAACTGCACCAATACACCGAACACGTCATCGAGCGCTTTGGCCTGCGCGAGCGCGTGGAGCTGCAAACCAACGTCGAACGCATCGAATGGGACGACGCCGAACAGCGCTGGGCGGTGCATACCAGCAAGGGGATTTTCTACGCTCAGTTCGTGATCAACGCCTCCGGCCCGTTGAGCCAACCGGTGATCCCACCCTTCCCCGGCCTGGATCGCTTTCAGGGCAAGACTTTTCATACCAACAATTGGGATCACAGCTACGACTACCGCGGTAAACGCGTGGCCATCGTCGGCAGCGGCGCCAGTGCTGCGCAGGTGATTCCGGCGATTGCTCCAGAAGTCGAGCGATTGCACGTGTTCCAGCGCACGCCACATTGGGTGCTGCCGCGCGCCGATCGCAGGTTCGGGCCTTTCCAGCGCTGGTTGCTGGGGGTGAAACCGGCCTACAAGCTGCTGCGCTGGTTGCTCTACTGGCAATTCGAAACCCGGGTCATCGCCTTCAAATATTCGAAACCGGCGATTCATCTGGTCCAGCGTCAGGCCCTGCGCTTTCTCAAACAGCAGGTGCCGGACCCGGTTCTACGCGCAAAACTCACTCCGGACTTCACTATCGGCTGCAAGCGCGTCCTGCTTTCCAGCACCTATTACCCGGCGCTGACCCGGCCCAACGTCACGCTGCACAGCCGCGAACAAGGCATCGCCGAAATCGACGAAACCGGCATCACCACCACCGACGGCCAGCACATCGATGTCGATCTGATTATCTGGTCGACCGGCTACGACGCCACCGACGGTGTGGTCTCCTATCCGGTGACCGGCAGGCACGGCGTGCAACTCAAGGACGTCTGGGCGCAGTACCCGCGCGCCTACCTGGGCACCAGCCTGCCGGACTTTCCCAACCTGTTTATCGTCACCGGGCCCAACACCGGCATCGGGCATACCTCGGCGCTGTTCATCATCGAAGCGCAGATGAACTACATCCTCGACTGCATCCACACGCTGCAGTCAAAAGGCCTGCGCAGCATCGAAGTGCGCCCCGCAGCGGAACGTACCTACACTGCAATGATCCACCGTGAGATGGAACGCACGGTGTGGAAGTCCGGCGGCTGTCACAGTTGGTATCAGAGCAAGAGCGGTCATGTGATCGCGATATTTCCGGGCTTCAGTTTCAGCTACTACCGGTTGACCCGGACGCTGAAACCGGCTGACCACATTCTGTCCTGAACACGTAAAAGGAAGACGTCGATGCTTGTGCTGTTTGTCGCTCTCGCGGTTTTCGTGGCCTGGAGCTGGTTGAGTTACCCGGCGGTCGGGCATTGGTTGTACGACCTCAGCACGGCGCTCGAGGCCAAGTTGTACAAGTTGCACAAAATCGAGGTGCCGATTGCCGAAATGACCGTCTCGACCTGGCAGGGTGGTCCCTATGAAGCAGCCAGCGCGATCCTGATGCTGCACGGCTACAGCGCCGAGAAGAATCTGTGGCTGCGCTTCGCCAGGCATTTTGTCCGCCAGTACCGGGTGATCATTCCGGACATCGCCGGTCATGGGGAAACCGGGTTCAAGGCCGGTGGCGGCTACGACATTGCGCTGCAGGCCAAGCGCATGATCCAGCTGCTGGACGTGTGCGGCGTGGAGAAAGTCCACGTGATCGGCAACTCGATGGGTGGCTACATCGCGGCATGGCTGGCAGCAACTTACCCGGAGCGGATCGCCTCGGTGGCGCTGATCGACCCGGCCGGCGTCACTGCACCGCAGGCCAGCGACATGGAGCGCCACCTCGCCCGTGGGCATAACCCGTTCCTGATCAACTCCCGGGAAGAGTTCCGCCAGTTTTATGCGATGACCATGGCCTCGCCGCCGTGGGTGCCCGGGCTGGTGCTGGACGCCATCGCCCAGCGATACGAACGCCAGCGTGATGAACTGGAAGAGATCTTCCGCGACTTTCGCGCCAGCCCACCCATGGAGCCGAAACTGGCCGAGATCAAATGCCCGGCGCTACTGCTGTGGGGGCGCAAGGACCGCTTGATCGACGTCAGCAGCGTGCCGGTGTGGAGCAAGGGCATCGCCAATCTGCGGGTCGAAGTGTGGGATGGCGTCGGGCACATGCCGATGGTCGAACAACCGGGGAATACCGCGCGGTTGTATCGGGAGTTTCTGGGAAACCAGCGATGAAACCCAACACTATCCTTGTGGTGAGGGGATTCATCCCCGACTGGCTGCAGAGCAGCCCCAACTCCAGCACCAAGCTGAATCAGACACACCGCATTCTCTGGGTTGGGGCTGCTGCGCAGCCCATCGGGGATAAATCCCCTCACCACAGGTAATCACGTCCGCCGATGGGGTCGAAATGAACATTCTCTACGACGAACGCCTCGATGGCCCGCTACCGGAGGTGAACAAGGCCGAGTTGCTGAAAACCCTGCAGCGCGCCCTCCCGGATCTCGACCTGCTCTGGCGTGAAGACGAACTCAAGCCTTACGAATGCGACGGCCTCTCGGCCTATCGCACCACGCCGATGCTGGTCGCCCTGCCCCGGCGACTCGATCAGGTGCAGACCCTGCTCAAGCTCTGCCATCAACACAACGTGCCGGTGGTGGCCCGGGGTGCCGGCACCGGGTTGTCGGGCGGTGCGCTGCCGCTGGAAAAAGGTCTGTTGCTGGTCATGGCGCGCTTCAACAACATCCTGCACATCGACCCGGCGGCCCGTACCGCACGGGTTCAACCCGGAGTGCGCAATCTGGCGATTTCCCAGGCGGCCGCGCCGTTCGGTCTGTATTACGCGCCGGATCCGTCGTCGCAGATTGCCTGCTCGATCGGCGGCAACGTCGCGGAAAACGCCGGTGGCGTGCATTGCCTCAAGTACGGCCTGACCGTGCACAACCTGCTGAAAATCGAAGTGCTGAGCATCGAGGGCGAACGTCTGACGCTGGGCAGCGACGCCCTCGATGCGCCGGGTTTCGATTTGCTGGCGCTGTTTACCGGCTCCGAAGGATTGCTGGGAATCATCACCGAAGTTACGGTCAAATTGCTGCCCAAACCGCAGGTCGCCAAGGTCTTGCTGGCCAGTTTCGACTCGGTGGAAAAGGCTGGCCGCGCCGTGGCCGACATCATTGCCGCGGGGATCATTCCCGGCGGCCTGGAGATGATGGACAACCTGGCGATCCGCGCCGCCGAAGATTTCATCCACGCCGGTTACCCGGTTGATGCCGAGGCGATTCTGTTGTGCGAACTCGATGGCGTCGAAGCCGATGTCCACGACGATTGCCTGCGGGTGCGCGAGATCATGCTCGAGGCCGGCGCCAGCGAAGTGCGGCAGGCCCGCGATGAAGCCGAGCGCGTGCGCTTCTGGGCCGGGCGCAAAAACGCCTTTCCGGCGATCGGCCGCTTGTCGCCGGACTACTACTGCATGGACGGCACCATCCCGCGCCGCGAGTTGCCCGGCGTGTTGCAAGGCATCGCCCGCCTCGGCGCCGAATACGGCTTGCGCGTGGCCAACGTGTTTCATGCCGGCGACGGCAACATGCACCCGCTGATTCTGTTCGACGCCAACCAGCCCGGCGAACTGCATCGCGCCGAAGCGCTGGGCGGGAAGATTCTCGAACTGTGCGTGCAGGTTGGCGGCAGCATCACCGGTGAACACGGGGTCGGCCGCGAGAAAATCAATCAGATGTGCGCGCAGTTCAACAGCGCTGAGCTGAGCCTGTTCCACGCGGTCAAAGCCGCGTTCGACCCGCAAGGCCTGCTCAACCCCGGCAAGAACATCCCGACTCTGCATCGCTGCGCCGAATTCGGTGCGATGCACATTCATGCCGGACAACTGCCATTCCCCGAACTGGAGCGCTTCTGATGGCTGATTTCGACGCCAGCAGCGCGCTGCTCGATCAGGTCAACCAGGCCCGGGCCAACGCCACGCCGCTGAAGATTCAGGGCGGCAACAGCAAGGCGTTTCTCGGCCGCGAAGTGGCCGGTGAAGTGCTCGACGTCCGCGCACATCGCGGCATCGTGCGCTATGAACCGACGGAACTGGTAGTCAGCGTGCGCGCCGGTACGCCGTTGCGCGAGCTGCTCGCGGCGCTCGACGCGGCCGGGCAGATGTTGCCCTGCGAGCCGCCGGCCTTCGGCGACAGCGCCACGGTGGGCGGGATGATCGCCAGCGGACTGTCCGGGCCACGGCGGCCATGGTCAGGTTCGGTGCGCGATTTTGTCCTCGGCACCCGGGTCATCACTGGCCTCGGTGAGCACTTGCGCTTCGGTGGCGAGGTGATGAAAAACGTTGCCGGCTACGACCTCTCACGCCTGTTGACCGGCAGTTTTGGTTGTCTCGGGGTGCTCACCGAAGTCTCGCTGAAAGTCCTGCCGAAACCGCGCCAGTGTCTAAGCATTCGCCTCGATATCGATTGCGCGCGGGCGCTGGCGCGGCTTGCCGAGTGGGGCCAGCAACCGTTGCCGATCAGCGGCGCCTGCCATGATGGGCAAAGCCTGTATCTGCGCCTTGAGGGCGGCGAAGGCTCGGTCACCGCCGCGCATCAACGGCTCGGCGGCGAGCCGCTGGATTCAACGTTCTGGCGCGACCTGAACGAGCAACGCCTGAGCTTTTTCGACGAAGGTCTGCCGCTGTGGCGCCTGTCACTGCCGAACAATCTCGGGCCGCAGGACTTGCCCGGCCAGCAGTTGCTCGACTGGGCCGGCGCGCAACGCTGGCTGAAATCCGATCACCAACACATTCAAATCCTCGCCCAGGAACTCGGCGGCCACGCCACCAGCTTTACCCATGGTGCCAGCGACACACCGTTCCAGCCGCTAGCCCCGACGCTCATGCGTTATCACCGGCAACTCAAGGCGCAACTCGACCCGCAAGGGCTATTCAACCCCGGCCGGATGTACGCGGAGTTCTAGCCATGCAAACCACCCTCAGCGAAGAGTCCCGACAACTGCCGCGTGCGGCCGAGGCGGAAAAAATCCTCCGTACCTGCGTGCATTGCGGTTTTTGCAACGCCACCTGCCCGACCTATCAGTTGCTCGGCGATGAGCTTGACGGGCCGCGCGGACGCATCTATCTGATCAAGCAAGTGCTTGAAGGCGCTCCCGCTACCGAGCAGACACAACTGCATCTGGATCGCTGCCTGTCCTGCCGCAACTGCGAAACCACCTGCCCTTCCGGTGTCGACTATCACAACCTGCTGGATATCGGACGGGCGGTGGTCGATCAGGCGGTGCCGCGCCCCGCTGCCCAGCGCTTGTTACGCGAGGGTCTGCGCGCACTGGCGCCGAATCCCGGGGTGTTCAAGGGCTTGTTGCGGGTCGGCACGACGTTCCGGCCTTTGCTGCCGCGCCTGTTCGAAAGCAAATTGCCCCAGCGCTCGCCAGCGTCTGGCACACGCCCTGCTCCGCGCCACGCACGGCGGGTGCTGCTGCTCGAAGGTTGTGTGCAACCGGGCCTGTCGCCGAACACCAATGATGCGACGGCGCGGGTGCTCGATCGGTTGGGGATCAGCGTGACGCCGGTGGCCGAGGCCGGTTGCTGCGGCGCGCTGGACTATCACCTCGACGCCCAGGCCAAGGGCCTCGACCGCGCGCGGCAGAACATCGACGCGTGGTGGCCGCACCTGGAAAACGGCGCGGAAGCCATCGTACAGACGGCCAGCGGTTGTGGCGCGTTCATCAAGGATTACGGGCATTTGCTGGCACAGGATCCGCGCTACGCCGACAAGGCGCGGCAGATCAGCGAACGGACGCTGGATCTGGTACAGATCCTGGCCCGGGAACCCTTGAAGAAACTGTGCGCCGCCAGCCAACGCAGGATCGCCGTGCATTGCCCCTGCACCTTGCAACATGCGCTGAAACTCGGCGGCGCGGTGGAGACACTGTTGACCCGGCTGGGCTTCAACCTCACGGCGGTGCCGGACGGGCATTTGTGTTGCGGTTCGGCCGGCACCTATTCGTTGACGCAACCGACCCTTGCCCGGCAACTGCGCGACAACCGCCTCAACGCCTTGGAGAGCGATCGCCCGGACCTGATCGTCACCTCCAACATCGGTTGCCAGAATCATCTGGCCGGCGGCGGGCGCACCCAGGTTTTGCACTGGATCGAACTGGTGGATCAGTCGTTGGCAGAATGAAGTTCGTAGGATTCTTCGTTTGCCGCCGTCGGCGAAGGCTGCGATCTTTTCCTCCATCCAAACCGTGACCGTGGCAGGAATTTTTTTCATGACCGTGCAGCCTTTCGTCAGCCCCGACCTGATCCGCCAACGCTTCTCCAAAGCGATGTCCGACATGTACCGCGAAGAAGTGCCGCTGTACGGCGCGCTGATGGAGCTGGTGGATCAGACCAACCGCGAAGTGCTGGCGGCTCAGCCGGACATCGCACGGCAGCTCGACAGCACCGGTGAAATCCAACGGCTGGACATGGAGCGCCACGGCGCCATCCGCGTCGGTACGGCCAAGGAGCTGGCGACCCTCGCCCGTTTGTTCGCGGTGATGGGCATGCAACCGGTGGGTTATTACGACCTGACCCCGGCGGGCGTGCCGGTGCACTCCACGGCGTTTCGCGCGGTGCATGAAGCGGCGCTGCAGGTCAGTCCGTTTCGGGTGTTCACTTCGTTGCTGCGTCTGGAACTGATCGAAGATCCCGAGCTGCGCGCGTTTGCTGAATCGGTACTGAATCAGCGTTCGATCTTTACCCCTACTGTCTTGCACCTGATCGAGCAGGCTGAGTCAGCGGGTGGGCTGAATGAGCCTGAAGCGGAGGAATTTGTCCTGCAGGCCCTGGAGACCTTTCGCTGGCACCACAGCGCAACCGTCACCGCCGCGCAGTACCAGACCCTCAGCGCTCAGCACCGTCTGATCGCCGATGTGGTGGCGTTCAAAGGCCCGCACATCAACCACCTGACCCCGCGCACGCTGGACATCGACAAGGTTCAGGCGCAAATGCCGGTGCATGGCATCACCCCGAAAGCGGTAATCGAAGGGCCGCCGCGTCGGCACTGCCCCATCCTGCTGCGCCAGACCAGTTTCAAAGCGCTGGATGAGCCGATCACTTTCACCGACCAGCACAACACCCGTGGCAGCCACAGCGCGCGCTTCGGCGAAATCGAACAACGCGGTGCGGCGCTGACTCCCAAGGGGCGAGCGCTGTATGACCGTTTGCTGAATGCCGCCCGCGATGAACTCGGTGACTTCCCCAACGAAGGCAACGCCGCACGCTATAACGAGCTGATGACTCAGCACTTTGGCGAATTTCCTGACAGCGTCGAAGGCATGCGCGAACAGGAGCTGGCGTACTTTCGCTACTTCCCTACGGAAAAAGGCCTGGCAGCGGGTAGCCTCACGTCGGCATCGCTGGAGGATTTGCTCCGTGAGGGCCATGTGAAAGCTGAACCGTTGGTGTACGAAGATTTCCTGCCGGTGAGTGCGGCGGGGATTTTTCAGTCGAACCTTGGGGATGCTGCGCAGACGCACTATGGCGAACACTCGAACCGTCAGGCGTTTGAACAGGCCTTGGGCCGCGCGACGATTGATGAGCTGGGGTTGTATGCCCAGACGCAGCGGCGTTCGATTGAGGAGTGCGCCCAGGTTTTGGACCTGAAACTGTTCTGACTGTGGCGAGGGAGCTTGCTCCCTCGCCACAGAATCAAATGTTGCCTCTAGCGCAGTCGCGACAACAAGGCGAAACGCTCGACGCTGGCCCTTGGCCTTACTGCGCAACTTCTTGCGCACTTGTTCGGTGAAAAAGGCAATTCATCGCGCTGCAGGCCTTGACTGGCGTGGCTTACAGCCAAGTGCGCAACTTCTTGCGCAGTACTGCGCAAGAAGTTGCGCACTTTCCCTCTCGATTCAGCAAAAAACATCGTCAAAACCGCACGCCAGAGCCACTCCACCCCCGGTTGCCGGGACCTTCGGCAAACCTGGCACGCTCCTTGATAACAGTCAGGCACCCACCGGGCGATTTCGCCTCCCGGGCACCCTAAATTTATCCGCAAGGAGAGCACCCCATGGCAACACCAGCGTACATGTCGGTTACCGGCGAAAAACAAGGCCTGATCACTGCCGGCGCCTTCACCGCCGACTCCGTTGGCAACACCTACCAGGAAGGCCACGAAGACCAGGTTATGGTTCAGGCTTTCAGCCACGACGTGATCATCCCGCGTGACCCACAATCCGGTCAGCCAACCGGTCAGCGCGTTCACAAGCCAGTGATCATCACCAAGGTCTACGACAAGGCTTCGCCTCTGCTGCAAGCGGCTCTGACCTCCGGCGAGCGCATGAGCGAAATCGTTATCCAGTGGTACCGTACTTCTGCTCAAGGTACCCAAGAGCACTACTACACCACCAAACTGGAAGACGCGATCATCGTCGCCATCAACAACAAAATGCACAACTGCCAGGATCCAGGCAACTCGCACTTCACCCACCTGGAAGAAGTGCAGTTCACCTACCGCAAAATCACTTGGACCCACGAAGTATCCGGTACTTCGGGTTCCGATGACTGGCGTGCTCCAGTCGTTTAATTACGGCTGATCGTTACAAGCATCGACCAGCCCTGCTGGTCGATGTTGTTTACGCCCCTCCAGAATTTCGCGTACGTTGAGCCGCTTTTTTTGCGGCCGTCGACGAGCGCCGCTGTACAGCACGAGGAACAAGGGATGTTCGCGCCGGCCAATGAAACCCACTTTGCCCTGACCATCGAAGGGCTCTCCGCCGATTTTCAGGTATTTACCCTGACCGGCCGGGAAGCCATCAGCCAGCCTTTTGTGTTTGAGGTGGAGCTGGTCAGTGAGCAGCCGTCGCTGGACCTCGAAACCCTGCTGCACAAACCGGCCTTTCTGCAGCTGTCGCCCGATGGCAGCGGCATCCACGGCCAGATCTACCGCGCCGCGCAAGGTGACTCGGGCAAGCGCCTGACGCGCTATTCGGTGACCCTGCGCCCGCAATTGTCGTACCTGGCGCACCGCGTCAACCAACGCATCTTCCAGAACCTCACGGTGCCGAAAATCATCGGCATGGTCCTCGAAGAGCACGGCATCCAGAGCAACGCCTACGAGTTCAAGACCGGTTCGATCTATCCCGAGCGCATCTACTGCGTGCAATACGATGAATCGGACCTGCATTTCATCCAGCGCCTGTGCGAGGAAGAAGGTATTCACTACCACTTCCAGCACAGCGCCACGGCGCACAAGCTGGTGTTCGGCGATGACCAGACAGTGTTCCCGAAACTCCAGCCTGTGGCCTACCAGCAAGACTCCGGCATGGTCGCCAGCAACCCGGTGATCAAGCGTTTCGACCTGCGTCTGGAAACCCGCACCAGCCGTACCACGCGCCGCGATTACGACTTCGAAAAACCGCGCCTGACGCTGGAAAGCGAAAACCGTGGCGACGCCCTGCCCGACCTCGAAGACTACGACTACCCGGGCCGGTTCATCGACCGCGAGCGCGGCAAGCACTTGGCCAAACGCGCCCTAGAACGTCACCGCAGCGACTTCCAGCTTGCCGAAGGCAAGAGCGATCAGCCGCTGCTGGTCAGCGGCCATTTCCTCGCCCTGACCGAACACCCGAAGGCCAAGTGGAACGACCTGTGGCTGCTGACCGAAGTCCTGCACGAAGGCAAGCAGCCGCAAGTGCTGGAAGAATCGGTGACCAGCGACACCACTGCCCTTAAAGACGATTTCCATCAGGGCTATCGCAACCGCTTCCAGGCGACCCCGTGGGACGTGCCGAACCGTCCACCGCTGCGCCACCCGAAACCGCGCATCCTCGGTAGCCAGAGCGCAGTGGTTACCGGCCCGAAAGGCGAAGAGATCCACTGCGACCAGTACGGCCGGGTCAAAGTCCAGTTCCACTGGGACCGCGAAGGCCAGGCCGACGACAAGACCAGTTGCTGGCTGCGCGTCTCCAGCGCCTGGGCCGGCGCCCAGTACGGCGGCATCGCCATCCCGCGCATCGGCATGGAAGTGCTGGTCACCTTCCTTGAGGGCGACCCCGATCAACCGCTGATCAGCGGCTGCCTGTACCACAAGGAAAACACCGTCCCGTATGAGCTGCCGGCAAACAAGACCCGTAGCACCTTCAAGACCCTGAGCTCGATGGGTGGCGGCGGTTACAACGAACTGCGCATCGAAGACAAAAAAGGTCAGGAGCAGATCTTCCTCCACGCCCAGCGCGACTGGGACGAGAACATCGAGCACGACCAGAAGATCCGCGTCGGCAACGAACGCCACGACACCGTCGAGCAGAACAGCTACACGGAATTCAAAGCCGAAGAACATCACACCGTCTACGAAGACCGCAAAGTCGAAGCCCGCGCCAACGACCACCTGACCGTGGGCGTCAACCAGCACATCAAGATCGGCACCGGCCAGTTCATTGATGCCGGCCAGGAAATCCACCTCAGCAGCGGAATGAAAGTCGTGCTCGAAGCCGGCGCCGAGTTGACTCTGGTCGGCGGCGGCAGCTTCATCAAGATCGACGCCGGCGGCGTGACCATGAGCGGCCCGACGATCAACATCAACTCCGGCGGCAGCCCCGGCAGCGGCACCGGGGCCGCCCCGCTGATGCCCGGCGTGCTGAAACAGGCCGACGCCGACAAGGCCGGCCAGGTCCTGACCCCGGCCCAGATCAACACCCTCAAACGTAACGCGCCGTTCTGCGAAGAATGCGAAAAATGCAAGGCAGGTGCCTGTGCCATCTGATCGACTGACACCCAAGGACTGGCTGGCACAACAGCCGCTGCAGAGTGGCGAGCGCCTGTACCTGATCGTCAGCGCAGCAAGCGATGCCGACGCGCTGAAAACCCTGTACCTGACCGAACCCACCGCCCAGCTCCTGCCAATCTGGGGCGGCACGCCCTACTCCACTTGGCAACCAGTGATGCCCTACGTCACCGAACTCAAACCGAACTCGGCATTCCTGCCGTGGATCGCCGAAACCGACGCCCTCGACTGGGGCTGGCTGGCGGTGTCATACGCCGAACCGAACGACGTGTTCGAGCACCTGCGCAGCCTGACACAGGTGAAGATGCCCGACGGGACTGAGGTGTTTTTCCGCTTCTGGGATGGGCGGCATATTTATCCGATTCTGAAGGGGCTTGGGGAGAAGGCTGGAGAAGTACTGCCGGTGTTTGAGCGGTATCTGATTAATGGGCAGACGCTGGAGGTTGGGACACGGGTGCTGCCGAAGGTGAAGGATTGGCCGTGGTGGGAGGTGCCGAAACCATTGCTGGACAGCTTGACCAAGGAAAACCCGTCGACCGTCATCGGCAATATGCTGCAGTGGCTGCAAGAAGAACATGCTGATCTGTATTTCTCCTTCCCCGAATCAAACCTGAAACAAAAAGTGGCGCGGTTCGTAAAACGCACGCCACTCACGGAAGAAAATTTTACCGGGCTGTTGAAGGCCTATTTGGAAAAAGAGGTGGTGGTATGACCCCATTGGATACGATCGCTCATGTCACCGCTAAACAGCCTGACTTCAACACGCTCATTGCGGAGTTCAAGAATTGCCTGAAAAGTTACCGTTCCACTGCCCGCGTCATTCCTGGCCTGGAAATGGAGCAGCAATTTCAAGTTGGGGACGAGGTCAAAAAACCCGTCGCGGCGGACAGCAAGAACAAAGCCGTGTATTTCGCTACCTGTCCCGAGAATGGAAAACTCACGCTGATTCATAGTTTTGAATCGGCGCGTTTTGTGCCGATTGGCAACACGCCAGTAGTCCTGACTCCCGTCGATGCGAAGAACAACCCTGTGGCAGGGGAAGTCGTGCGCAAAACCATCGGGGCAACCGGAATTGAAGTCGTCAGCGACCTGAAGCCTCGCCAGCTGTACCGGATTAGCTTTTTCCCTGGCCTGACCAGCGCAGACAACGATCGACTGTTCAAATCCTACGACGACGTCATCGGCGATCTAAGCAAGTGGTTGTCTTCAGAATGGACAACCACTTGCCTGCCGTTGTGGAAAGAACATAACGACGCTTCGATCGCTGGGCGCTTCTGGCAGCAGTTGCAATCCGAACTGGATGGTTTCTGGAAATTCGTCATGGGTATCTGGGGCGATATCAAGTCGCTATTTCATCTGGTGACTCACCCTCGCGAGAACTATGAAACGCTCAAAAAATTCTTCACCGACGAAAATATCAAGAAGATCTATAACGCTTCCACGGAAGCACTTCGCACCAGTTTTCTAATCGCAAGTGATGAGCCGTTGCTTTGGGTTTATGTCTCTTCCGTTTGGACGTGGGTGTCGATGCTGCCACCGCAGACCCGCACCGAAGTATTGGCCAGATTGAAGTCGGAAATCCTCTATATCGTGCTGGGGATCATTTTCACAGGTGGACTGGGCGTTGCATTGCGCGCAGGAGCTAAAACGGTCAAGGGCACGTTGCAAGCGCAAAAAGCGATCAACATGGTTGAGAAAGTCACCGCCAAGCTCATCGAAATCAGCAGGATTCGCTCCAAAGCCCATGCGGATGCAGCCGCTTCATTGAGGTTTCACGGCAACGGTGTCACCAATTCAGGCAAAAAAGCAGTGGCTACTGTCGCTGATCATACGCCTGCACAAACAGCCACCGCTCCGAAGCGCCCCTCTCCCACGACAGGAGGGAAAGTCGAAAACGACGCGCAAATCCACGCACGAAACAAAACCCAGAACGAAACCCGCCTCGAGCAGCAGGAGAAGGTTGAAAACGCGCCCGCCCAGGCCAAGAACCAGGCTGATCAACCCGCTCAGTGTGCCAACAAAACCTGCACTAACGGTGACCCCGTTTCCATGGTCACCGGTGAAGAACTGCTCACCCTCACCGACGGTGAGCTGGGCGGCCTGTTACCCCTGGAGTGGACCCGTCTCTACCGCAGCAGCGCCGTCGAAATCGATAACCGCATGGGGCCGGGCTGGAGCCACTCGTTTTCTCATCGCCTGCAGATCAATGATGAAGGCGTGCTGTGGACGGACAACGAAAACCGTCAAACCCGGTTCCCGATACCGACCGAGCAAAGACCTGCCATCACGAACAGCCTTGCTCAAGCAGCGATTTTCCTGGGGGATGCACCCGGTGAACTGATTCTTACGCAGGCCGGGGCAAAACCGCGTTTCTATCATTTCCGCGCAAACCGGCTGACCACCATCAGTGATTCGTATGAAAACCAGGTGCACATCAGCTATGACTTGGTCGGGCGCATTCAGCGCATCGACAATGGCGCCGGCCGGGCTTTACTGCTGCGCTACGACGACCGGCATATCATTGCCGTGGATCAACAGCAACAACGTTCGGAATATGACGAGTCCGGGAAACGCCAGGATCCATGGCTAACCCTGAAGACGCTAGTCTCATACGCGTATAACGCTCAACATCAACTCGTTTCGGCAACTAACGCCGCCGGTGAAACCGAGTATTACCGGTACAACCAGCAGCACGTGATTCTCGAGCGGCAACTGGCAGGCGGCGCCAGCTTCTTCTGGGAGTGGGAGCGTGATGGCAAATTTTCCCGTTGCGTCCGCCACTGGGCAAACTACTCGCCACTGGAAACACGCTATGAGTGGGACGACAACGGTACGGTAACGGTTTACAACGGTGATGGTAGTGAACAGGTTTACGTGCATGACGAAAATGCGCGTCTGATCAGCGAAACCGCTCCGGATGGCGCAGAAACTCAAAAAGCCTACGACGATCAGGGCCGTTTGATCGCTGTAAAAGACCCAATGGGCGCCATCACCGAGTATCAGTACAACAACGCTGGCCGGTTGCTGGCCGTGATTCCCCCAGAAGACGAGCCCACGCGTTACAACTATTACAACGGCCAACTGATCGAGGTCAGACGAGGCAAAGGTCGCTGGCAGTACGACTACAACCCGCAAGGCGACATCACCCAGCAAATCGATCCGCACGGCAATGAAACCCAGTACAGCTATGACCGTCAGGGCCGACTGCTGCAAATTCGTCACCCCGATGGCAGCCGCCATCAATTAGGTTGGAACAACCTCGGTCAATTGCTCGAAGAACGTCTGCCGGACGGTGGCCAACGCAAGTACCGCTACGACGCCTTGGGCCGGCTGATTACCCGGCAAGACGAATTCAGCGCCATCACTCATTACCAATGGGATGCTGTTGATCGCCTGACCCAAGTCACCCTGCCCGGAGGCGCCACGCGCGCGTTTACTTACAACCCTTACGGCCGCGTAACCGCCGAACGCGATGAACTCGGACGCATCACCCGTTATGAATACGCTGACAACCTGCATCTGGTCAGCCGCCGTATCAACCCGGACGGCAGCCAACTGCGCTATCGCTACGACAACGCAGGTCTGTTGCTCACTGAAATCAAGAACGAACGCGGCGAGCAATACCACCTCGATTACTACGCCAACGGCCTGATCCAGCAAGAAACTGGCTTCGACGGCCGCCGCACGGCTTATGAGTACGACCTCAACGGTCAGTTGCTAAAGAAAACCGAGTTCGGCGATGACGGCAGTGAGCTGGTCAGCGAGTACCAGCGCGACACCTCAGGCCGCCTGCTGGTAAAGACCCTGCCCGACGGCAAGGAAATCCACTACAGCTACGACGCCCTAGGTCGCCTGGTCAACGTCGACGACGGTAACTGGCCGCTTGCCTACGAATATGACGTGCAGGACCGCTTGATCACCGAGCACCAGGGCTGGGGCACCACCCGGTACGAATACGACAGCGTCGGTCAATTGAGTCACTGCCGCCTGCCCGATGGCAGTATGCTCGATTACCGTCACCTGTCCGGTGGACGTCTGAGCAGCATCGATCTCAACGGTTCTCGCCTGACCTCTCACCAGTTCAGCGCCGGTCGCGAGCAGCAACGCCAGCAAGGCCTGCTGCTCAGCCAATATCAGTACGACGAACAGGGCCGACTGCAAGCACACAGCGTCAACCAGCGTGACAAAAACCTCTTCCAGCGTCGTTACAACTACGACGCCAACGGCAACCTCGCCGGCGTCGACGACAGCCGCAAAGGCAACCGCAGCTATCACTACGATCCACTGGATCGCTTGATCAGCGTACGCGGCGCAACCCCGGAAAGTTTCGCCCACGATCCGGCGGGTAACCTACTGGGTCAGAACAACGAAGGCACGGCAAACCTCGCCAACGTCAAAGGTAACCGCCTGCTCATGCAAGGCGACCGCCATTATGACTACGACGCTTACGGTAACCTGATCCGTGAACGTCGCGGCACAGGCCAGAAACTCGTCACCGAGTACCGCTACGACTGCCAGCACCGCCTCGTCGGCGTCAGCCTGCCGGGCGGCAGTACCGCGAGTTACAAGTACGACGCCTTCGGCCGCCGCATCGAAAAAACCGTCGACGGTCACACCACCGAATTCCTGTGGCAAGGCGAGCGGCTGATCGCCGAAAACGCAGAAAACCGCTACCGCAGTTACATCTATGAGCCTGGCAGCTTCCGCCCACTGGCGATGCTCGATGGTGAAGGCCCGCGCAAGGCCACGCCGTTTTACTACCAACTCGACCACCTTGGTACACCGCAAGAACTCACCGACTACAGCGGTGAGATCATGTGGTCGGCGAAATACCGTGCGTACGGCAATCTGGTAGCGCTGGACGTCAGTGAAATCGATAACCCACTGCGGTTCCAAGGTCAGTATTTCGACGCAGAGACAGGGTTACATTACAACCGGCACCGCTACTACAATCCAGGCACTGGACGGTTTTTGACGCCTGATCCAATTAAGCTTGCAGGTGGGCTGAACAGTTACCAGTACGTGCCCAACCCTACCGGCTGGGTAGATCCTTTGGGCCTGAATAACGAGTGCCTTAAAAGCACATCCCAATCGTCAGGAAAGGTCGAAAGTCCGCCGGAAAAGGTGAAAGTAGATGAAGGGCAGCCAACACCAATTAATATCGATACAGGAACGGCGAACGCCTTTGTCTCGCAGAACTCGCCTATCAGGCATGGTCTGAAAGCCGAAGTCCAAGGCAAACAGATGGTTATGACTGAAACAGCTGCTGGAGAATTTAAAAACATCACCAGTAAAATTGCTGGCCCCCAAGAAAAAGCTCGGGCTGAACGTTTCATGGAAAAAGTGAAGATCATTCCAGACGACCCATCTGAAAGGGCCATCAAGTTAACCACGACCAAAAAAGTCGGCGAAAACGATAAAATAATTTTTGGTACTGGAGATAAAATCGGTGCTAAAACAATGACATCGGATGCCAAATTTGTTCGAGGAGCATCCAGTCAAGGCGTTGATTTTGATGTCCACATTCACGACCCAGTACCTTTGAAAGGAGAGTAAAAGGTGAAGACAAAAAGTGATTTAGATGAGTCCTTATTAGATGCTTTTCACATGTTGAAACAGGCTTACCCAGAAGGTATATCCGCCCCAGACTACTTTCCTGTACTGACTCTTCTTTATGAGTATTTTTCTGATAGAAATCTAGCCTCCTTGATTTCAGAAATTAACAAGACCGATTCAGATTTAGTCATAAACGACATCTACGCATCTGTCAGCACACAGAAACCCAGTGAACAAGCAGTAGACTCTGTCAGAAAAAAATTAGAACCATTCAATTTTCACTCCATCTGTGTAGATGATTAAGAAATAAGAGAACTGACAGGTATATTTTATATACCCATGATGATAAAACTAACCTCTTGTCTCTTTTTCGCTTCTCAGCGCCACAGACACGCAAACAAAAGAGAACCGAGCTTAGGTGACAGTTTTTTCTTACAAGAATAAATCTGTCACTTTTCTGATTCTGGCCCCAGACGGCAAAAATTCATCCGTCTACCATTTCCGCTTCAACAGCAAAGGCGCCACCCTGATCGCCATCAGCGACAGCTATGGCAATCGGCTGCACGTCACGCGCGATATCCACGGTCTAATCAAGCGCCTCGATAACGGTGCCGGTCGCGCCCTGCTGCTGCGTTACGACCGCTAACACATTATCGCTGTGGACTATCAACAGTTCCTGCCAGCGGACAACCTGGAAGATGCCTGGAATACCGTTCAAACGCTGGTGACGTACAGCTATGACGCACAGCACCGTCTGATCGAAGCGAAGAACGCGGCCGGCGAAGCCGAGCGCTATCGCTACAACGAACAGCACGTGATTCTGGAGCGCCAACTGGCGGGCGGCGCGGCCTTCTATTGGGAGTGGGAGAACGAAGGCAAACTGTCTCGTTGCATCCGTCACTGGGCCAACTTCTCGCAGATGGAAGCGCATTACGCCTGGGACGATAAAGGCAGCGTAACGGTAACCAACGCCGATGGCAGCGAAGAGGTCTACACCCACGACGACCAGGCGCGACTGATCAGCAAGGTCGACCCGGACGGCGCCGAACACCTCAAGGCGTACAACGACAAAGGTCAGTTGATCGCGGAAAAGGATCCGTTGGGTGCCGTCACCGAATACCGGTACGACGACAACGGACTGATGACTGCCGTCATCCCGCCGGAAGACGAAGCCACCACGTATGAATACATCAATGGTTTCGTCAGCGATGTTCATCGCGGCAAAGCCAGCTGGAAGTACCAACGTAACCGTCAGGGCGACATCACCCAACAAATCGACCCGGACGGCAATGCCACGCTATACAGCTACGATGCCCAGGGTCGCCTGCTGGAGATCCGCCACCCCGATGGCAGCCGCCATCAACTCGGCTGGAACAACCTCGGGCAGTTACTGGAAGAACGCCTGCCGGACGGCGGCCAGCGTAAATATCGCTACGATGCACTGGGTCGGCAGATTACCCGTCAGGAAGAATCCGGCGCCATCACCCACTACCAATGGGATGCGGCCAACCGCCTGGCACAAGTCACGCTGCCGGGCGGCGCAACACGTGCCTTCACCTACAACGCCTATGGCAACGTCACCGCCGAACGCGACGAACTCGGTCGCGTCACGCGATATGAGTATGCGGAAAACCTACACCTGGTCAGCCGCCGCATCAATCCGGACGGCAGCCAACTGCGCTATCGCTACGACAACTCGCGTCTGTTACTCACCGACATCGAAAACGAGCGCGGCGAACATTACCAGCTCGATTACTACTCGAACGGCCTGATCCAACAGGAAACCGGCTTCGACGGCCGTCGCACGGCCTACGAATACGACCTCAACGGCCAGTTGCTGAAGAAAACCGAATTCGGTGATGACGGCAGCGAACTTGTTACCGAATACCAGCGCGATACCGCTGGCCGTCTGCTGGTAAAAACCCTCGCCGATGGCGAAGAGATTCATTACAGCTACGACGCTTTGGGTCGTCTGGTGAATGTCGACGACGGCCACTGGCCGCTCGCCTATGAATACGACGTGCAGGATCGCCTGATCACCGAACACCAGGGCTGGGGCACCACGCGTTACGAATACGACAGCGTTGGCCAACTGAGTCACTGCCGTCTCCCTGACGGCAGCACACTCGACTACCGTCACCTGTCCGGCGGACGCCTGAGCAGCATCGACCTCAACGGCTCACGCCTGACCAGCCACCAGTTCAGCGCCGGTCGCGAACAACAGCGCCAGCAAGGCCTGTTGCTCAGCCAATACCAATACGACGAACAAGGCCGCCTGCAAGCACACACCGTCGGCCAGCGTGATAAAAACCTGTTCCAGCGGCGCTACAACTACGACGCCAACGGCAATCTCGCCGGCATTGACGACAGCCGCAAAGGCAATCGCAGCTACCATTACGACCCGCTCGATCGCTTGGTCAGCGTACGCGGCACGACACCGGAAAGCTTCGCCCACGACCCGGCGGGCAACCTGCTCGGTCAGAACAACGAAGGCACGGCCAACCTCGCCAACGTCAAAGGCAACCGCTTGCTGATGCAGGGCGACCGTCATTACGACTATGACGCCTATGGCAACCTGATCCGCGAACGTCGCGGCACGGGCCAGAAACTCGTTACCGAATACCGCTACGACTGCCAGCATCGCCTAATCGGCGTCAGCCTGCCGGGTGGCAGCACCGCGTTCTACAAATACGATGCCTTCGGTCGTCGTATCGAAAAAACTGTCGATGGTCAGACCACCGAGTTCTTGTGGCAAGGCGAACGGCTGATCGCCGAAAGCGCAGACAATCGCTATCGCAGCTACATTTACGAGCCGGGCAGCTTCCGTCCACTGGCGATGCTTGATGGCGAAGGCCCGCGCAAAGCCACGCCGTTTTACTACCAACTCGACCACCTCGGCACACCGCAGGAACTCACCGACTACAGTGGCGAGATCATGTGGTCCGCGAAGTACCGCGCCTACGGTAACCTCGCTGCGCTGGACGTCAGCGAAATCGATAACCCGCTGCGCTTCCAGGGTCAGTATTTCGACGCCGAGACAGGGTTACATTACAACCGGCACCGCTACTACAATCCGGGCACTGGGCGGTTTTTGACGCCGGACCCGATCAAGCTTGCGGGCGGGTTGAATAACTACCAGTACGTGCCTAACCCTACGGGGTGGGTGGATCCGTTGGGTTTGAGCGGTAACTGTCCTGATGCGGATAAGAAATTACCGCAAGGTGCAACCCCTGGGTCTACTTCAGGGGATACAGTCAAAGACGCAGGACCTTCCGCTCCCCCAGAACCACCACCTATCGGTCAGGGATATCACAATGAGGTTTATGGAAGTAAACCAGTAAAACCACAAGATGCAGTAAAACGATGGGAAGATTTCTTAGGTGAGGGGCCGTATACAAATATTCATCCTAGGACTGGGTTACCAGACAACGATAGAATTGTGTCTGCCGACGGCAAGAGAAGTATTCGGTATGGTAACCACGAAATGAGTAGCAAACCGAATAAGCATCACTACCATGAAGAGACGTGGACACTAGATCTAATAAACAATGTAATGAACGTCGACAACACCGTAATACGAGTACCACTAGGAACAAAATAAATGAATATTACGATAGCAAGCATAGTTAAAAGTACGCACAATAAAATACTTGTCGAGTATTCAACACCCTATGGAAAAGGCTTATCAGTATTTACAGGTTCGCCCCCTAACGCAAATCAAACACTTGATGTCGAAATCAATATAGATGATGAGTTCATTTGGGGAGAAAACTTGACCCCCTCCTCAAAAAACACGCCTTCCATATCCTTCGAACTAGGATTCACATACATCACAGGAGAGTTAATCGTTATTGAGGACGACGGTTGCGGTGTATTAAAAATTGGGGATGCGATAATACTAATTTCTCTTGAGCAAAAAAAACATACCCTACCCATATACGTAGATATTATTGCAAAAGAAATCTCCATCCACCCAACCAACATATGAGCAAGCAATACCAAAATCCGTTCGAGGGGCAAAAATGACAACACAAAAATGTATCCCACGAAGCGTATGGCATGGGCTCGACGGAACAGGTTACAACAACATTGCGCAAGAGCTAAAATCCGAAGATCCTTCACTAAGAAAATGGATTTCAGTATACGCCATTTACAAATACCCCTTTACCAGTGATCCATATCAGTATTACGACTTTATCCATCAATCGAAAAATTTCCGATATGCAACAGTGATATTTACAATCCCAACCGAAACACTTGAAATAAGTGACGGCGTGGACGACCGAGACATCAATCTCTTAAAAATAGAAACCATGAACTCTGAGGCGGAAATCAACGCCCTTCTTGAGAAGTATGACATCGACCCAGAACTTTTCACCACTCCATGGCGGTGTGAATACCCGTTCTAGTTGCCGAACTGCAATCAGAGGGAGCTAATTTTTTTGTTGAAGGAAATAAATCCGCCGACTTTTTCAATTAATTAAAAAATACATGGGCAATGTAAAATTAGACCAAAACTCAAATATGAACTTCAACCGATTCGAGTCCCAAGCGGTTGGACAGTAACAATCAACAACCTTTTTGAAGTTGAATTTACACCAGAAACCACCGACTGGTTTACCTGCTCAGTACTATTGGGCGGGGTACGTCGAAGTAGCGGGCACTGCTTCGATTCTAGAGTAGAACCTGATGGCGACCCCAACGGAGAGTTCGTAATTGATTTTCTGAAAATCGATCACGACCAAAAAGGAAAACCTGTTAAAAACTCCGAAGTCTTTCTTGGTGAGTTCAGAACCAAAAGCAAGATTGAATTTATAAAAAAATTGAATCACTCATGATCGAATCGTGAAATACAGACATCTAAACCCAGTACCTACCAATATAGCAAAAGCAAATAAAGCGAGAGGGAAAATTTATTTTTCACACTTTACAAAAAAACACTAAAACAAATCCACCCCGCTCTTTAAATCACTTCCCGTTATTAAACCTGAATGGATAAAAAAACTGTAGATACGGCATAAAAATCTTACACCCAAAGGAAATGTGACGCTTGAAAACCCCACATTTAATCGGCGGAAATAATGTTAGAAACCAACAAAAAAATTATTCTTAACGGAGAAGATGCTCTCGAAGTCCTAGCAGATATCGAGTTCATATTAATTTCACTGCACAAAATGGGTAGCTATTACTCCGACAAGCCAATCGAAAACTACCAAAAAGCCACCACTAACTTCATTGATAACGAAGGAGTCACCCAACGACTTGCCAAAGTAAGAAAAATCATAAGCAAGAATTTTGATTCGACACTAGGAGATGATGACATGGATGACATTGAGCGCCACATGGAAGGGATTAAATTTTGGAAACCTTAAATAAATTTTCAAACATATAATTCTCAACAGACTTTTATAGATATAATCAGCAGCGAAGTTTCCATACGCTTACATCTATAAGGACAGCGATCAAAGGAAACAGATTATTTTCCATAGCACTCAAAGATATTGAAAAAACAAATCTGTCACCTTTTTGAAAAAAACACAGCACTGATGATATAAACCATGGGGTAACGACCCATCCGTGCCACCTGGGGACTATAAAGAAAAATGAAAGTCAGATGCAAAACAAACAAAATAGACAACAGCTTTACGCAAGATACTGCAACAAGACTGGAGCGTTACATCTCGATCAGCGACAGTGAGCTAGACATAGAAATTGGAAAAGAATATACGGTTTACGGTATAGAGTTCTGGGATAATTGCCCATGGATTTATATATGCGCAGACTCTTACGATGAATACCCCAAACCGTTCGCACTAGATTTTTTTGAAATAACAGATCAAAAACTTTCTTCTTATTGGGTCCTAAACTCAAAAGACACATACAATAAAAAAGTCAAGACACAGCTCGTTTTTTGCGAATGGGCTGATGACGACAGCTTTTATGAAAAGTTAATCGATGAAGATGATGCATGCGTTATCACATTCGAAAAATATAGAAAAGCTATGGACATCGAATAAATGAAGAAAAATCAAGAGATGAAAGGGACAAATTCATATTCCACAGACACCTCAGAAGACATTAAAAACAAATACTTCCCTTTTGCTAAACTTAAATCTATGACCAACTTAAAACTTAGTAAAAGCAAAGAATCTAGTAGAAACCACTAAGCATTTTGAGCAACCTAACATGTGGACATCATCAATATCGAACAAAAAGCAGTGGACGTCGATTTTCGGAGAAACATATTCCCCCTCAAGCATGCGTATGTCATACGTAATGCTGGACGGAAACTCTATATGCATAAAATTATCCAGCAAAATAGAGCAAGCAGCCCCTAAAAAAGTGGCTGACAAAGAATTACAACGAGTATGATTTTCAGCTCTACATAGTAGACATAGAGAATTTCAACTTCAGCGGCACCATCACCTTAACAATCGAGGGGAAATCCTCAGACTACAAAGCCACAATTAAATTTGAAAATAACTGTACAACCACATGTCAAGCAAAAAATATTAATATAGCCAATATTACGGCATACAATAATGACGGCGCAGTGTAGCGCAATGCGCTCACTGACACTTTTATAGACAGTAGTGCATTCAGACACTACCGACGATGTCGGGAAAAGATCACAGTTTCTTATTACATAGATGTGATTATCTTACAACCTAAACGCTTTCATAAATCTGGCTCGTGAGCTTCTTGGCTCTATGCAGAAACCATACCCATTACTTTGCGGCCCTTCGGTTTACATGAGCACCCATGAATAAACATCAAATCACACTCACCAATAACTGGACCGCCACCTTCGAAAACAACGGTGAGTTCCGCATGGGAGCCGAAGGCTGGAGCTTGCTCCTGCAAGGACCTGACGGCAGAAATATCAATTACTTCGCGGACAAGATCATTTTGGTCAACGATGACGACGGCACCCAGGCTAATTCGTGCATTCATCTATCCAGCGACGGTGTCTACGGTTATTTGAGCACAGCCGTTGACAGCTGCTGGGTGATCGATTTCTCGCGGTGCATGATCGCCCCGCACCGAGTGAGCATCCATCACTACCATGACGCCTATGACGAAAGCGTGGCAGCTTACGAACAACCCGCCTTCAAGCGTGTGAGGCAATACATCAGTGTGGTTGGAAGGCACATCTATCTGACCTTCCCGCTGACCAAAGATGAAGACTTCCCCAAGGTATGGGAAGAGTATCTATCCATACGCAAACGCCAACTGGATGAGCTCTATTTCAGAAACTGATCAGTGGGCGCCAATATCATCGTAGCTATTTGTGCGCCCTACCCGATCAACTCGTCCATCACCTCATACTTAACCACCACCCGATTCCGATACAACCTCACCCTCTCCACCAACTCCCCCACCTGCCCCTTCTCCCGCACTTCCCGCCAGATCTCATTCTCCCGATACACCCGCTCCCCCTCCCGCACAAACCGATGCCCTTCCTGAAACACGTGATACCGATACGCCCGCACCCGATCGCACAACAACTCCCCCTCCAACTGCGTCACCCCCACGTTCAACTTCAACTGAAAACTCCGATCAGTCGGGTTGTGCAGTACTAGATCAACGTAGTTGTAGAAAATCGCCGCGCCAGATCCGAATGGCAGTACTCGCCCCTCATCCGGGAATGGGTCGAAGCTGTGGTTGGAGCGTTCAACCACTATCAGAGGTGAGTGGATCGCTATCCAGTGGATCAGGTTGCTCAGTTGGCAGATTCCGCCGCCGATACCGCTGCGTGCTTCGCCGAAGGACAGTTCCATGCCTTCAACGTAGCCGCGTTTGCGGGTTGGGCGGCCGACGAGGCGGCAGAAGGAGAAGTGTTCGCCGGGGGCGATGATGAGGCCGTCGATGGCGGCGACGGCGAGTTTCAGGTTGATGACTTTGTTGTGTTGCAGGGCGAGGTCGGAGTCGCCGAGTTTGCGGATGAGTTTCGAGGTGTGTTTGAGGTAGCGGAATGGCAGACGGTCAGCGCCGGCAACCAGGCGTGCGTAGCGTTTGCTGGAGCAACGCCAGGCGATCTGGCGGAACAGTCTTTTTTGCCACACGCGCAGCCAGTACAGGGCCGGGTGGTAGAGGGAAAGTGGTTTCATCCGTGAGGCAACGGCAGGCGCCGTTTTGTCCTTGAAGCGTGTTAGGGGCGCGCAGTTTAGCCTGTGGGACGGCTTGCGTCGTGCGCGAGATGTCGTGTCTCGACACACTTCGAATGGCTTGCTGAACAGCAAATTAAGCTTCAGCTAAGCTTGCGTCGCTAGCATCCCGGCCCGAGAGACACCTGTCGCCGATCAACCGCGGATGAGCTTACCGAATGAGCCAGTTTGATTTACCAGCCGTTACGCAGCCGAATTTCAGTCTTGTATTGGTAAATTACAAAACCCCGGACATCACCCGGATGTGCCTGGAGTTATTGCGTCAGCACGTTCAGGCGCAGCGCATTCCGGTTTGGGTGGTGGACAATGATTCGGCGGACGCCAGCCTGGATTACTTGCGTTCGCTGGACTGGATCAATCTGATCGAACGTCCCTCCCCCGGCAAAGAAGCGGGACATATTGCGCATGGCAAGGCGCTGGATCTGGCGCTGGAAAAAGTTGAAACCGATTATCTGTTTCTGCTGCACACCGACACCTTTGTCTACGACAAGGAAGTCTTCGCGATGATGCTGCGTGAGTGTACAAAGTCTGCGGACATCGCCGCAGTCGGGTGTGTCGAGCAAATCAATCGAGGGATTCTGAGAGACACCTGGCGACTAACTTCGCGCTTTTGCAAACATTATATTCGCCGGGCGAAAAACTCATTGGGTCTGCACAGTAAAGAGCCGAAACCTTATCGGGAAACTCATCTCAAGAGTTTTTGCACCTTGTGGAACGCCAAGTTGATGAAGTCCCAGGGACTGCACTTTTGCATGGATGACCGAGTGCCCGGTTATACCCTGCAGGATCGAATGGTCGGTCTGGGCTACGGCATCAAGCTGCTGTCACCGCGCAAGATTTTCCGCTACCTGGATCACATCCAGGCAGGAACCGTCGCCGCTGCCGGCACCTACGGCAAAAACCACCGCCGCACCAAAATGTATGAAGCCACCCTCAAACGCTTTGAGGGGCAGGCATCGGTATAATCGCGAACACAAAAAAGGGCGACTGCAAAGTCGCCCTTTTTTTATCTTAAATTGTATACATCCGCTCCGAAGAGGTGTTCGCCCAGTGTAATGGCCTGGCAATCCATGCACCGGTAAAGAGCCCTGACACTGGGCGAACGGGAAGGATTTTAATAGAAGTTGGCGGATATGTCGTCATACCTAAAGGTAAATTTAATGTACGAAGAAGTTAATAGATATTTATCGACGAAATCCTTTCATGAAACTTTCAACGCACGGCTCAAATCGTTTCAGATGATTGTTCTCATACAATAATCTGTACAAGAACAATCATCTTGTAGAGTTAATACTCAGCTTTCATGCTGACTGGTCACTTTTAATACATCGGTATAAGTGACAACTACGCTTTGCCCGACTTTCAGATCTTTCAGCCTGGCTTGAATTTCAGGCTTTTTCACGTCGAGTGTTTTCGACTGGCCTTGGGGGTTTTCCAAGGTTACCTGATTATTCTTCAAATCAATTTTGGTGATTTTCAGTTGCACCTGAATCTGGCGATAAGCCTCCCCGCCCGGGTTTTCAGTGCCCGGAGCGTTGCGCAGCTCGCCGCTGCGCTCGACGGTGCCAGGCAGACCTTTATCCACATCGGTATCGAGGTAAGCCGCCACGGAACGCTGCACTTCGACTTTGACCAGATCACCGACCTTGAGGTTGGCGAGGTTTTTCGCCTTGTCGCTAAGCTGAACGTGAACCTGTTGACCTTCGGCACCTTCCAGCACCACCTGATGATTGGCCGCATCGACAGCCAGCACTTTGGTGGTGACCTGATCGGCCTCGACGGTAGCAGAAAGCGGAATATCGGCCGCCATGGCGCCGAAGCTGGTGGCGGACAGGACGGTTGCGAGGGTGATGGCCTTGGCCAGAGCGTGGAGCTTCATAAGCGGTACTTTCCCTGTAATGAATGGCAGCAACCGGCGCCAACGCGTATTTGGCGCCGAATGTGCCACTGAGCATAGACGCTGTTCAGGGCTTGGCTTTCGTTTCTGCCGCGGCGGTCTCCTGCGCGGTGGATTCGCCACTGGTGGTGCCCTTGCCGCTGTCCTCGCGCTGTTTGGGGTCGGTCGGGCGCAGGGCGTCGTTGTCGCGCTCGGTTTCTCCCGGTGGCCGGGGTTCGTCGGGGTGTTCGCTGGGGGATACGGGTTTCATGGTGGTTCTCCTCAGGCGTCAGGGTCATCCAGTTCATTGGCGACGTTCGCGGCGGGCGAATCCTTGTGCAGGTCATCGGCCTTGGCGCGCAGGATCTGCCACTGCTCCAGATCGATCGCGCCTTGACCGAGCAGGTCGTCGGCGATGCGCTGCAGATCGAAATAGTGAGCGTCGGGGGACTGCTGCCAGTAGGTCTGGTCGTCGAACAGGCGTTGCCAGGTGGTGAGATCTGGGGGTTGCAGGTCGTCGCTCATGGGCGGGCTCCTCGCCGGGGTCTCGGAAATGGGCCGGGATTGTTCGGTAGAGGGTGGTAGACGGGGCGGAGTTCCGGGCAATTGCTCTGTGGGTGACTGTACCGGCGCCTTCGCGGGCAAGCCCGCTCCCACAGGGGTTTGTGTACGAAACTCAGTACCCGGTCATTTCCAGATAGCCGCGCCCGCCATGGCTGCCGCTGATCCGCACCGGCCCTTCCCAGTAAGGGATGCGCAGGTTCATCCAGGCATTGGGATTGAGTGCGTCGAGGCTGATGTCGAGGTGTTTGTCGGGAATGCTGATCGACCAGCGCACCGGCATCTGGCGGCCGACAACTTTTGCGGTGTCCTTGGGTGTGAGTCTCATCTGCGCGCCGTGCAGGGTTTCGGTCTGGCCGTCGGCGTTGATCCAGGTGCCGGTCAGATACGGCGCGCCGTCGGTTTGCCGGGTGCGAAACAGCATCAGCGACTCACCACTGTCCAGGTGCAGGGAAAACCAGTCCCACCCGGTCTGATTGGCTGCCAGCGGCTGGCTGCTCCACTCCCGATCCAGCCACGCCGGGCCGCTGACGGTGTAGGTCTGGCCGTCGATTTGCAGGGTGCCGCTGGCCTGAAAAAACGGCTGACTGTAGTAGTACGAAGCCTGACCCTGTTCGGATTTTCGGCTGAAACCGTTGTCACCTTGCAACACCAGTGGACGACTGGAGGTGAGGTGCAATTGATAGCTGAAGGCTTTGTCGCTGGCGCTGAGTTGCAGATCGGTCAGCGGATCCTGCGCCTGACTGGCGAAGCGCCAATCATCGATCCACGCCTCGAACGGCGCCACGTTCACCCCGGCCTGCCCCACTCCGCCCCGGGCATAGCGCTCGGCGGCATGGTGCGCGGTGGCTGAAGTCACCGCGGCATGCCCGAGCCAGATCGTCTGGTTGCCCCAGCCCGGCTGCTCTGCCGCAGGCTTTAACGCACTGCGAAACAGAGTCCATTGCACACCGAAATCGTGGCCCTGCTGATCCTTGAGATTGGCGGTGACATACCACCACTCGATACGAAAACCATCATGTGCGCCGTGATCTGCCGGGAAGCTGAACACCCGCCCCGGCACCACCGGTGTGAACTGCGCGGCCTGATCGCCGAGCCCGGCAAAACCCTTCTGCTCAGGCACAGGCTGATCGCAACCGCCCAACAGCAGCAACGCGAACAGCAGCGCAACCCGGTTAATCCTCATGGGCAAACGTCCTCAGCAGATCCGCCGGTTGCGTGCGGTACAACGAATACAGCGGCCATGCCGAGGCCAATAGCGTCGCCAGCAACGCCAGCCCGAGCAACTGCAGCAGTTGCAGCGGAAAGATCCGCAACGGCAAGCGCCAGCCGAACGCCTGCACGTTGATCACCGCATCCAGACACCACGCCAACGCGATCCCCAACGGCAACGCCAGCACCAGCGTCAGCACCGCCAGCAGCCAGGTCTGGCCGAGGTTAAGCAGCATCAACTGACGGCGCGTCACACCCAGCGCCCACAGCGGCGCCAGTTGCCCGAGGCGGCTCTGGCTCTGGGTCAGCAGGCTGATGAACAGCGCCACACCGGCCACCGCCAGGGTCAGGCTGTTGAGCGCGGCGGTGGCGGCGAAGGTGCGTTCGAAAATCTGCACCGACCAACCCTTGAGTCGCGCCTGATCGACGATGCGGCTGTCATCAAGCTGAAAGCGCGTTTGCAGTGCGCGCAAAAACGGCGGGATATCGGGCGGCGCGATGCGCAGGTTGAAACGGTTCGGTGTCAGTGACGGCCACAGCCGCAGCAGATGATTGCTGTTGACCAGCACGTGCCCCTTGGGATTGCCGTAGTCGGCGTAGATCCCGACGATCCGCGGTGACCACGCCCCGCCCGGCGTCGGCACGCTCAAATGATCCCCCGCCCGCACCTTCAGCCGTCGTGCCAGTTGTTCGCTGAGCATCACTGAATCGTCGTTCGCCAGATGCGCCCACGGATCACCGGCGATCGCCTCGAGCAACGGCCAGTGCTGCCGGTAATAAGGATGATCGATCACCCCGAAGACATCCGCCGGCCAGCCTTGCAGGGTGACCGCGACTTGCCAGTTGGGCAGCACCGCGCTGACGTTCGGCTGTTGTTTGAGCCAGGTGTACATCTCGCGCGATTGCGCCGGATTGACCGGGTTGAGGTACAACTCGGCACTGAGGCGTTGTTCGAGCCAGTCGTCGAAGGTCTGGCGAAAACCGGCGGTCATGCTGCCGGCGCCGATATTGGCCGACAGCGCCAGCAGCAACGCCATCAACGCCAGACTGAGTGCCGGCAGTTGCTGGCGGCAATCGGCGAGAAACCACTGACCCAGCACCGAACGACTGCGCCCGAGCAAAGGAGTAAGCACTGCGCTGAGCACCACCGGCAACGCCAGCGCGGCGCCGAGCAGCAACCCGGCCATCAACACAAAACCACTTCCGAGGCTGTCACCAAACAGCAACGCCAGCAGCGCAATCAAGCCCAGCACCGCCGCCAGCCAACCCTGACGGCGCAACCAGCGCGCATGCTGCAGATGCCAGGCTTGCGGATCCGCCACCGCCAACAGCGGCAAGCGTGCCGCACGCAGCAGACTATTGGCACCGGCCAGCAACGCGCCGAACAGGCTCAAACCAATACCGCTGAACCACCACCACGGACTCAGGCGCAACTGCCCCGCCACTTCCGCGCCGTACAGACCGCGCAGGCTGGCGGCGACATCCGGCAGCAACACGCTCGCCAGCCAGTAACCGCTGATGACTCCGAACACCCCGCCAGCCAACGCCAGCACACCGAGCTCGACGACCAGACAGCCGATCAACATCCGCGCACTGACCCCGCAGGCGCGCAACGTGCGCAGCAGGCCACGACGCTGTTCCAGCGCCAGACCGATCGCCGCGTGCACGATAAACAGTCCGACCAGAAACGAGAGAAAGCCCAAGGCATCCAGGTTGAGGTGAAAGCTCTCGGTCAGGCGCGCCAGATTGTTTTCCTCGGCGCTGCTTTTGAGCTGCAGCCGACCATTGAACGCGGCCGGCAGCTCGCCATGAAAATCCTTCGGCAGCAACAAGCGCGATAATTGCCCGGGCTGTTCGAGCACGGTTTGCGCGACGCCGATGTCCACCAGCAACACGCCAGGCGCCATGTCCTTTTGCGCGTGCAGCGGCGGCAGCGTCTGGCCGCTGGCGGTTTGCGGCGTGGCGCCTTCGGTCAGGCCCAAGGCGTGCAGGGTTTCCGGGGAAATCCAGGTGCTGCCCGGCGGTGAGAAGAACGCGACGATGCGCTCGATCGGCATCGCCTGCCCGGCCACCGCAGCGTCCGTCGGCAGCGACACCGGTTCGATGCCCATCAGTTGCAAGCGCTGATCCGGGTGATCCTTGAGAACCAAACGGCCTTGCAGCAACGGCGACACCGGCCAGCCTGCGCGGCGCAGATTGATGAACCACTGCTGGGTGAACGTCGCACCGCTCGGTGTGGCCAGACTGGCCTGGGGTTCGCCGCCGATCATCTGACTGGCCCGGGCGTAACTGTCGCGGGCCTGACTGTTCAGTGCCTCGACCCCGGTCAGCAGACTGGTCGCCAGCCACAACCCGGTCAGCACACTGAAAAACTGCACCGGATGCCGCCGCCAGTGGCTGAGCAACGCACGCAGGGTTTGCCAGAATACGTTCACGTCAGACGGCCGCTGGACAACACCACCCGCTGCGCCAGTCGCGCCGCCACGCGTGGGCTGTGCGTGACCATCAACAGCGTGGTCGGCGTGTCATCCAGCAACTCGAGCAACAGGCGCAGCACTTCGTCGCTGGTGGCTTCGTCGAGGCTGCCGGTGGGTTCGTCGGCCAGCAGCAGTTTCGGCCGCGACGCCAAGGCCCGGGCCAGCGCCACCCGCTGCTGCTGACCGCCGGAAAGTTGTTCAGGATAACGCTTGAGCAAATCGCCCAGCCCCAGACGCTGCACCAGATGCGCTTGCCAACGCGGTTCATGGCGCCCGGCCAGGCGCGCCTGGAACGCCAGATTGTCCTCGACCCGCAGGCTGCCGATCAGGTTGAACTGCTGGAACACCAGACCGATTTCAGTGCGGCGCCAGTCGGCCAGTTGCGCTTCGTTCATCTGCTCCAGCCGATGCTCGCCGCTGTGGATGCTGCCGCGATCAATTTTGTCGAGGCCGGCAATCAGGTGCAGCAAGGTGCTTTTGCCGCTGCCGGATTCGCCCATCAGCGCCAGACTGCTACCGGCTTCGAGCGTCAGGTCGACGCCTTGCAGCACCGGGAGCGGGCCTTGGGGGGTGAGGTAACTTTTGAACACGCCTTGAACCTGAAGCATGCCGCCATCCGTTGGGTCAATGTGGGGCAAGGATAGCGGATAGCGGCCTGATTGGATCAGTGGTGTTCGTACTGGTCTCATCGCTGGCAAGCCAGCTCCCACAGAGATTGAGGTTGCTCACAAATACTGGACTCACCATCAAACACCGTAGGAAATATCTTCAGATCAGCGGTGTTTGAACTGGCCCCATCGCTGGCAAGCCAGCTCCCACAGGGATTGAGGTTGTCCACAAATACTGAGTACACCCTGAAACACTGTGGGCGCTGGCTTGCCAGCGATGAGGGCAGTGAATCCAACACAAATCTCAATCCCCGGTCGCCACACTGGTCGCCGCCGCACCCGGTGTGACGATGGTCTTCAGATCAATGTGCTTCCACTCAGGCTTGGCCCCCAGCCGCGCATTGAAGCGGTAGTTGAAGGTGAAGTCGTCCGCCGTCGGCAGCGTCAACGGTTTGCCGTACAGCGCCTCGATGCCCGCCAGGTCATAACCCATCACCTGCAGCAGCGTCGGAAAAATGTTGTAGTGACTGGAGCGATCCTTGTTCGCCGGCAACGCTTGCGCCCAGTCCGGCCCGTGCAGCTGATCGCCCTGAATCACCACCAGTGGCACCAGCCCTTCTTCCTCCACCGGATCGCCGCCGCAGTGGGTATTGAGCCCGGGGTTGCCGCGTTCATGCAGGTCCTGACCGTGATCGGAGGTGTAGATGAGCAGCGCATTGTGCAAATTGGCCTGGGCAAATACCCGGGCGAAGAACTCGCCGACATTCCACAGCACGGTGTTCTTGTAGGCGTTGCGGTACAGCACCCAGTCATTCGGCTGGCCGTTGAAACCGTCGCGTTTGCCGGTGTCGGCGACTTCGGTGAATTGCCCGCGCGGCAAGGTCGGACGGTAGGCCATGAAGGCGTCGGGGTATTTGTCGTGCACCGGGAAATGCGCGCCGACCTTGTTGATCACCACCAGCTCCGGTTGATCATCGTTGAGCAGCTCGATCAGCTTGGCGGCGGCGGCCATGTCGCGGTCACGCACGCTGGTCTGGTCAAACTGGACGAACTCGTCGATATCTTTTTTCTCGGTGTCGGTCATCAGGTTCTGCAGATTGCCGGCAGTGCGCTGAGCATCGATGTACACCGTGCGCAAACCGGCCTTTTTCGCGTACTGCCAGATCGACGGCAGCGTGCTGTTGATGCGCATGTAGTCGGCACGGGTACCGCCGTAGCGCAACGTGACGTTGGTGTCGGCGCTGCAATTGGCGATGGATGCGGCGTAGCCGTAGTTGAAAATGTCGACGCCCGGATGCGCCTGATTCAGGTTGCTGTGCACTCCGAACGGCGCGTTGATGTCCAGGTAATTGCCGGAAATGCTTTCGTCGATGATCAGCACGATGTCGTGATTGATCGCCACTGCGTTGCGCGCCAGCGTCACCGGCTCGCGCGGGCCGACCGTGTTGTGCAGCGCTTCATAAGCGAACAGGTTCAGATAGGCCAGCGGCGTGTACATGATCGGCAAACCGCGCGCGCCCTCGCCCGCCCGCAGGAACAACACCGCGCTCAACAGCAGCACACCACACACCGGCGCCGCCACACGCAACGTGTTGGGCACCACCAGTGCATGGCGCGGTTTCAGACCGATGCCAAACAGCAACAGCAGACCACTGAGCGCGCCATGAATGATCGCGTCGCGATACTGGTAGGCGGCCTCCTGAATGAAGCCGCCGGAGTACACCAGCGAGACAAAACTGCTGTAGCTCAGGTAATCCGCGGTGACCCGGGTATAGACATCGAAAAACACCGCCGAGACAAACAGTGTTATTGCGAATAAGTGGCGAATGAGAGCCTGACGAATATAAGCCGTTAGATATAACGCTAAAGTAAGCGCCAAAAACATCGCGCCAAAAAGAAGTACAGCAAAACCGACGCCGATAGCATTTAACCGATCAACGTAATATTCGGAATAAAGCAGCAAATAAACAATTAAAAGCACTTCTTTGGCATATCTGAACATGGCGATACCGCTCGTGCAAAACGGCAGGGAGTCAAAGGTTTGTCGGTCAGAACCTGACACTAGCACCCAGCCATCAAAGCGCAAGAATTGACTGTTTTCTTTAGAAAGCGTCAAAAAACCGGTGACTCAAATCTGACACACACCAAACGCTAGAAGCCTTTAAATTAAAGACTTACAACCGTTTATCGCTTATTTTAAATCTGAACAAATCTGCAAAAAAACAACAAATCCAATCGCAGCAATGACTTGATGGCCAATCGCCAAAAAGCGCTCAAGTGTTATACAGGTGCAACATGTCATTTTGCTGACACGCTTTCCAAACCCTGCGCTATACCCCTTTTACAGTCTTCTTCCGAACTTCTTCTTTTCGCTCTATCGAGGGTGCGCAGATGGACGTGAGCGTATTTGGCACCGGCTATGTCGGATTAATTCAAGCCGCCGCACTTGCAGATGTAGGGCATCGGGTTTTATGTGTCGATATTGACCCCAACAAGATCAAGCAACTGCAACAAGCCGTGCCACCTATTAGTGAGCCAGGTCTTTCCAGCACCCTCGAAGAAAACATCAAGGCCGGCCGCTTGCTCTTTAGCACCCAGGCCAGCGACGCGGTGGAGCATGCCGAGCTGATTTTCATCGCCGTGGGCACGCCGGCCGATGAAGACGGTTCCGCCGACCTGACCCATGTGCTGAACGTGGCTCGGGAGATCGCCTCGCACATGGAGGCCGATCGCACCCTGATCATCAAGTCCACGGTGCCGGTCGGCACGGCGGACCAGGTCGCCGCCAAGGCCAGCGAAGAGTTGCTGCGTCGCGGCAAAAGCGCCCTCAAGGTCCGCGTGGTGTCCAACCCCGAATTCCTCAAGGAAGGCAGCGCCCTCGCCGATTGCATGCGCCCGGACCGGATCATCGTCGGCACCCGCGATGACGAAGCCCGCGAACAGATGAGCGAGCTGTACGCGCCGTTCTGCCGTAACCACGAAAAACTGATGTTCATGGACAACCGCAGCGCCGAGCTGACCAAGTACGCGGCCAACGCGATGCTCGCCACGCGCATCAGCTTCATGAACGAACTGGCCAACCTCACCGAACTGCTCGGCGCCGACATCGAAGCGGTGCGCAAAGGCATCGGCTCCGACCCGCGCATCGGTTACCACTTCATTTACCCCGGTTGCGGCTTCGGCGGTTCATGCTTCCCCAAGGATCTGCGCGCCCTGCTGCACACCGCCGAACACAACGGCATGCCGCTGAAATTGCTGCGCAGCGTCACCGACGTCAACGACAGCCAGCGGCACATCCTCTTCGGCAAACTCAAGGCGCAGTTTCCGCAGGGTCTGGCCGGCAAGTCGATTGCGATCTGGGGCCTGGCGTTCAAACCCAATACCGATGACATGCGCGAAGCCCCCAGCCGCTACCTGATGGACGCGCTGTGGGCCGAAGGCGCCAGCGTGCAGGCCTACGATCCGGAAGCCATGTCCGAATGCCGGCGCCTGTACGGCTATCGCAACGACCTGCACCTGTGCGCCACCCGCGACGACACCCTGGAAGATGCCGATGCGCTGGTGATCTGCACCGAGTGGAAGAATTTTCGCGTAGTGGATTTCGAGCTGCTGGCGAGCAAGCTGCGCTCGAAAGTGATTGTCGACGGTCGCAACCTCTACAACCCGGAACACGTGGCCGCCGCCGGTCTGCATTACAGCGGCATCGGCCTGCGCCACATCGCTCCGGAAGGACTGCGCCCATGAAAATCCTGGTCACCGGCGCAGCCGGCTTCATTGGCGCCCATTGCGTGTTGCGGCTGATGCGCGACGGGCATGCGGTGGTCGGCCTGGATAACTTCAACGGCTATTACGACCCGCAGCTGAAACACGATCGGGTGCAATGGGTGCGCGATCAGGTCGGGAATTTCCCGCTGGCGCGGATCGATCTGGCCGATGCCGCGGCGATTGAGGCGCTGTTTGCCCGCGAGCAACCGCAAGTGGTGATCCACCTCGCGGCGCAGGCCGGGGTGCGCTACTCGCTGGAAAATCCGAAGGCCTACCTCGACAGTAACCTCTGCGGTTTCCTGAATATTCTCGAAGGCTGCCGGCACCATCCGGTGGAGCACTTGATCTACGCCTCGTCGAGCTCGGTGTATGGCGCCAACCAGCACACGCCGTACTCGGTGCATGACGGGGTGAATCATCCGCTGTCGCTGTACGCCGCGACCAAAAAAGCCAACGAGCTGATGGCCCACAGTTACAGCCATCTGTTCGGCATTCCCAGCACCGGTCTGCGCTTTTTCACCGTGTACGGGCCATGGGGTCGGCCCGACATGTCGCCGATCCAGTTCGCTCGGGCGATCACCGAAGGCACGCCGCTGAAGCTGTTCAACTACGGCGAGCACCAGCGCGATTTCACTTATATAGACGACATCGTCGAAAGCATCGCGCGCCTCACCGACCATCCGCCGCACAGCCACCCGGAGTGGGATCGTGAACATCCCGACGCGGGCAGCAGCATGGCGCCGTGGTGCCTGTTCAACATCGGCGGCCACCACCCGGTGGAGCTGAAAACCTATCTGGCGCTGATGGAAAAACACCTCGGCCAGAAAGCCATTGTCGAGCTCTTGCCCCTGCAACCGGGCGATGTGCTCAACACCTGTGCCGAGACCGATGATCTGGCCCAGGCCACCGGGTTCCAGCCCCGGATCGAGCTGGATGAAGGACTGGGGCGTTTCATCGCCTGGTTTCGCGACTACTACCCCACTGCCTATCGCCCACGCGCCGCTCGCGGCTGAACATCAGCGGAGGACCCCATGACTGGACATGAACAAGGTGTACCGATCAATCAGATGCGCCGCGACAAGCGCATGGATCCCGAGCACCGAATGCGCCTCGATAGCGCCATCCACCGGCAGGGCCGTGGCTGGCTGACCGGCCGCGACGGCGGCCGGCCATGGACGCTGTCACGCACCAACCGGGTATTGGCCTGCTTCGGTGCGCTGCTGATTCTGGTGGTGTTTTCGCCGCTGCTGCTGGGCCTGGCGCTGGCCATCAAATTCACCAGCCCGGGCCCGGTGATGTTCGTGCAGAAACGCACCGGTTATCGCGGCCGCACCTTCGGCATGTACAAGTTCCGCACCATGGTCTGCAACGCCGAAGAACTGAAGGAATCGCTGCGCCACCTCAACAAGCACGGGGTCGACGCCATCGATTTCAAGATCGACAAGGATCCACGCATCACCGGCATCGGCGGTTTCCTGCGGCGTACCAGCCTCGATGAACTGCCCAACCTGTTCAACGTGGTCAGCGGTGACATGCGCCTGGTCGGCCCGCGGCCGACCTCGTTCAACGCCTACCGCTACAAGGACAACCACCTTGCGCGCCTGAGCATCTACCCCGGCATGACCGGCCTGTGGCAGATCTCCGGGCGCAGCAACATCGACTTCGACCAGCGCGTTGAGTTGGACCTCAGCTATATCGCCGAGCAAAGCCTTTTGCTTGATCTGAAGATCTTGTTGAAAACCCCCTTCAAAGTATTCAGCGGCCACGGAGCAAGCTAATGGACGGTTCAACCAACAAAAGCCTGAGCATTGCCAACCCCAGCGAATCGAACCTGATTTCGACCGTGCTGGATCTGGATCTGCGGATCCTGTTCCTGACCGCCGCCAACCCCGGCGCAGGCACCACCACCAGTGCCCTGGCACTGGCCAGCCAACTGGCGCAGATGAGCAGCGGCCAGGTGTTGCTGGTCGATGCCAGCCAGTCGGCAGGCAACCTCACGCAGCAATTGAACCTGGGCAAGGAGCGCGGCCTGCGCGACCTGCTGTTCAACCCGGACAACCCGCCACTGTTGCAGGACTGCGTGGTGCAGGTTTCCAGCCTGCCTTTCCATGTGCTGCCCAACGGCCGGCCGATCCGCACTCTGGAACACCTGACCGCCGAGCGCCTGAGCCCGCTGCTCGACCGACTTGGCACCCAGTACCGCTTCGTGGTGATCGACGGTGACGCGGTGTATTCCGCCGCCGACACGCTGGTGCTCGCCACTCAGGTCGATGGCGTGGTGTTCGTGGTGCGCGCCGAAGACACCCGCTGGGAAGTCGCCCAGGCCGCCGTGCAACGCCTGACCCAGGCCGGCGCGAAGGTGGTCGGCAGCGTGTTCAACCGGCGCAAGTACTACATGCCCAAGTGGCTCTACAAAAACCTGTAAGCAAACGCGAGGGATGACGCCATGAACGCCAAGATACTGGTTCTGCTGATGCTGCCGCTTGCAGGCTGCTCGAGCAATTCCGAAACCCAGAACATGCCGGTGAACATTCTCACCGCCACCCCGGCTAACGCCCAGGCCACCGACATGCCGAAGATCGAGCAGACCTTGCGCCCGCAAGACGTGCTGGATGTGATCTTCCACATCAGCACCAGCGGCTCGGACGCCTACCGCGTGCAGTCGGGTGACCAGATCGGCCTGAACTTCACCGCCGCCAGCCAGCTCAATGGCAACCAGTTGGTGCTGCCCGACGGCACCATCAACCTGCCCGGCGCCAACACCTCGGTGAAAATCGCCGGCCTGACCGCCGATGAGGCGCGCGATGAAATCCAGCGTGCTTACCAGCGCAAACAGCTGTTCCAGCCCAACCGCAATCAGCTAACCGTGCAGGTCATCAGCCCGCTGACCAATGAGCAGAACCTGAAAAGCGCACTGAATCACCCGGCCACCGGCATGAGCCGCGAGATCACCGTGGGCAATGACGGTTATGCGAGCTTTCCGGAAATCGGCGCCGTGCCGCTGCAAGGCATGACCATCAACCAACTGGAAACTTTCCTCAACCAGAAGTACGCGCAATTGCCGGGGCGGATGAGCGTCGATGTGATGCTCAAGTCCACCGCCGGCAACGAGATCTACGTGCTCGGCGAAGTCGGCCAACCGGGTTCCTACCCGATCCGCCGTCCAGTGTCGGTGCTTGAAGCGCTGACCCTGGCGCGCGGCACCAATGTCAAGGCGCGCCTCGACTCGGTGGTGATCATGCGGCGCAACGGCAACCAGGTGCAGGCCGTGCACTACGACGTGGAAAAAGCCCTGTCGGGCGATGCGTCGCAGATCGCCTACCTGCAACCGGACGACATGCTGTTTGTGCCGAAAACCAAACTGGCGAGTGCCGGTGAGCTGGCTCGGCAACTGGCGGACGTGGTGCTGTTCCAGGGCGTGGGCTTCAGCTTCGGCTACCGCGTCGACAACAAAGACAGTAACAACAACTGACTCTCAGGTGACCGATCATGAATCCAAAGGAAAACTACCTGCATGAGTTCTTCAGGATCTTCTTCGCCAACAAGCAATTGGTGAAACGGGTCTTCCTGATCTTTGCAGTCATCGCGTTGCTGCTGCCGCTGGTGCTCAAACAGAGCTTCGATATCACCGCTCAGGTGATCGTGCAGTCGAAAAAACTCTCCCAGGGTGACGCCACCACGTCACTGACGGTCGATAACGCCACCTTCATTCCGCCGTCGCTGGCGGACATGGAAACCGAAAGCAACATCCTGCGGTCCCCGGCGCTGATCCGCCAGACCATCAGCGAGCTGCGCGACAAGGGCGAGTACAACCCGCCGGTGGGCGTGTTCGCCAAACTGGTGAGCGAACCGTTCCGCCGCTATGTCACGTCGCCGCTGCGGCAGTACCTGATCAACCCGCTGCGCAACATGCTCGGGCTGCAAACCGATCCGGTGCGTGACACCGTGCTCGACGGCCTGACGCAAGATGCGATCAACAGCCTGAAGATCGAGACCCTGCCCGGCTCCAACGTGATCTCGATCGTCTACAGCTTCCCCGATCCGCATCAGGGCACGACGTTCGTCGCCACTCTGCTGCAGAACTATCTGGGCAGCCGTCAGGCGCTGCAGTCGATCGACCTGCCGCAGTCTTTCTACGAAACCAAGAAGCACCTGTATCAGGTGCGTCTCGACGGGCTGGAAGGTAATCGGCAAGCGCTGCTGGAAAGTGTTGCATCGTCCGATCCGAAGGAAGAAATCACCTTCCGCCTGAACGCGATCAACACCGAAGAGCAAGCCCTGAACCTGTACCAGGATCGTCTGCTACAGAGCCAGCGCTGGCTCGAATACCTGAAAACCGCGCTGACGGCCGCCAGCAGCAACAAGCTCAACGACTACACCTTCCCCTTCACCTTCACCACCACCGTCGATAACGTGGCGTTCGAGGATCGGGAAATCAAACAGTTGGGCGAGCAACTGACCACTCAGGTCAGCCGCTACATGAATGACCTCGCGGTGTTCCAGCCCGGCAGCGAGCCGATGCTGCTGACCCGCGAGCAGATCGCCCGCACTCGCCAGCAGTTCCTCAAAGTGGTGAGCAACCGCATTCAGGAACGCACCAACGACCTGGCCGTGGTGCAACAGGTGATCAATCAGAAAACCGCGCGCATCGCCGAGTTCAAGAACCGCATCCACACCTTGCAGCAGACCCAGAGCAAGCTGCGGCAGATGGACACGGAAATCGACGCGCTGCACACGGCGTTCTCGACCTATGCGCAACGCTTCGCCGAAAGCAGCACCGCCGGTTCGCTCAACGACGACCTGTCGAACGCCAAGGTGCTCAGCCCGCCGTTCGAGCCGACCGAGCCGGCGTTCCCCAAACCGCTGCTGATCATTCCGTTCGGGCTGTTCACCGGTCTGCTGCTGGCGATTGCCCTGGTCTATGTGCGTGAGTTCTTCGATCACCGTTTCAAACACCCGGCGCAAATCACCCACGAACTGGGCCTGCCGGTGTTGCTGGTGATCAACGACGAAAACGTGCTGCCGAGCAATCCGCACAAGAACTGGACCGTGCCAAGCTTCGTGCACTGGGTGCGCAATTGAACACGCTGTCCACCCCGAACGCCGCGCTGCCGATCATTCACTTGCTCAGCAGCGGCGGCTTCTATGGGGCCGAGCGCATGTTGCTCGATCACTGTCTGGCGACACCGGGACAGCACCAGGTGCTGTTCCTCGATGCACCGCCGGCGTTGATCGCACGCTTTCGCGAGGCCGGGGTGGACTGTCGTGGTTGTGCCGGGCTGGGTGAGCTGTTGCGCCACCTGCGGGCCCGGCGCAGCGAACGGCCGCTGATCAATACGCACAACTTCAAAGGGCTGTTGTTCGGCTGGGCCGGTGCGACGCTGTTGCGTTTGCCGCTGGTCATCACCCAACACGGCTTCACCCCGCGCAGCCGCAAGCAGAAGTTCTACACCTGGCTGAGTCTGCAGTTGTGCCGCACGGCGTCGGTGGATCGGGTGGTGTGCGTGGCCGAGAGCATCGCCGTATTGCATCGTCAGGCCAGCGTGCAGGCAGAAAAACTCCAGGTGATCCCCAACGGATTGCCCGCCGCTGACGCGCTGGTGAGCACCGTTGACCGCCAGCGCTGGCTCGCCGGTTACGTCGGGCGCCTGAGCAGCGAGAAAGGCCCGGACCTGTTTCTCGATGCGCTGATTCCGCTGTGTCACCAGCATCCGCAACTGGACGCTGTGATGCTCGGCGACGGCCCGGAACGTGAAGCACTGCAGGCGCGGATCGACGCCGCCGGATTGACCCAACGAATTCGTCTGCCCGGCTACCAGACTGCCATGCAACCGTGGTGGCAGCGCCTGGATGCGCTGGTGATCAGCTCGCGCACCGAAGGCACGCCGATGATTCTGCTCGAAGCGATGCAGAGCGGCGTGCCGGTGGTGGCGTTCGCCGTCGGCGGCATTCCCGATGTGCTCGAGCACCGGCATAACGGTCTGCTGGCGACACCCGCCGACAGCGCCGACCTCGCCCGTCAGCTCGACAACCTGTTGAGCGAGCCGAAGCTGGCCCGGCATTTGTGCGACAACGCAAAGCGTACGCAACAGGATCGCTACGACCTCAAGGCCCTGGCCGAACGCTGGTCGCAGCTGTACATCCGCACGGCACGGGAGGCACGCGCATGATTTTCCCGCTCTCGATCGTCACGCTGCTCGGTCTGGTGTGCATCGGTCTGCTCGCCAGCCCTTATCCGTTTCTCGCACCCGGCGCGGTCATTGGCCTGGTGGGTTTCACGGTGTTGTATCGCAAGCCGGCCTGGGGCCTGCTGGGCATTGCCGCACTGGTGCCGTTCGAAGGTTTCTTCAAGGACAGCGCATTGTCCGGAAGCAAACTGATCGGCGCCTCGCTGGCGGTGATCCTGATGCTGCAACTGGCCATGCATCAGATTCCGTCCGAGCGTCTGCGCAGCAATATCTGGCGGTTTCTGCTGTGGTTTCTGGTGCTGTATTTCCTCAGCCTGCTCAACACCGACGACATGGGCATGTCGCTGGGGCATCTGCGCGAACTCAGCGTCGGGCTGATCCTGTTTGTCATTACCCTGTTGATTGGCCGTGAACTGAATCTCGACCTGTTCGCCCGACTGGTGACCCTGAGCGTCAGCGCCACCTGCGCCATGGCGATGTTTTCGGTCAAATTCCAGGATCAGGGGCGCGCTGCCGGTCTTCTGGAAGACCCCAACGCGTTTGCCTTGCTGATCGCCTTCGCCATTCCGCTGGCGCTGCTGCTGGTGATTCGCGGGCCGAATCTGCTGCACCGCTTGTTCTGGGGTGCCTGCTGTTTGTTACTGCTGGGCGGCATGACCAAGACCGAATCGCGCTCGGGGCTGGTGGTGGTGGCGCTGAGTCTGTTGATCGGCTGCTGGCACTACCGCACGCAACTGACCCGCATTCGCCCACGGCACTTGGGGTTCGCGATGCTCGGCGCGGCGATCGTGATTCCGCTGGCGATCTACGCAATGCCCGCCGGTTACCTCGCGCGCATCCAGTCCCTGAGCGTATTGAGCGCCGGGGCCAAGGGCCACGATGACGAATCCCTCGGCCGCCGCGCCTCGTACATCGTGGTCGGCGGGCAGATGATCCGCGAGAACCCGCTGCTCGGCTCCGGTCCCGGCACCTTCCCGCTGCACTACGCGACCACCGGCTACGCCAAAGCGTTTTCCGCCAACCGCAAGATCGGCGATCTGTACCGCCGTGCCCACAACACTTATCTGGAAATTTTCAGTGAACTGGGGATTCCCGCCGGCCTGCTGTTTGTCGGCATGCTCGGCCTCGGTCTGTACAACCTGATCCGCGCCCGCGCCGCGTGGATGCTGCGACGCGACTGGCAGCAGGCGGACCTGATGACACACCTCGGGGTGAGCTTCCTGTCGCTGACCCTGTTCCTGATGTTCCTCAGCGCACCGAACCAGAAGTACGTGTGGATCATGCTCGCGCTGACCAGCGTCCTGCGCCTCAAGGCCGAGCAAGCGCCACTGACCGAGGCCAGAACATGAGCCGGATCAGCATCATCATCCCGATGTACAACGAGGCCCGGCACATCGGTCGCACGCTGCTGGCGGCGCAAAAAGCCGCACATGCGGCCGATGTCGAGTGCGAGTTGATTGTGGTCGACAACGGTTCGAGCGACGACGGCCCGCACATCGCCCGCCAGTTCGGTGCACAGGTGCTGGTGCTGCCGGACCTGCTGATCGGTGCGCTGCGCAATCGCGGCGCGCTGCTGGCAAGCGGCGAGTGGATCGCGTTCATTGATGCCGACGTCGAAATGCCCGAAGACTGGCTCAAGCCCTTGTTCGAGCTGCAAGCCGAGGGTCAGGCCGACGTCTTCGGCCTCGACCTGCATACCCCCGCCACGGCGCCGTGGTACGCCGCCGCCTGGCAACGGCGCACGCTGCGCCCGTCCAGCCAGAGCTCGCACCCGGTGGACTGGCTGCCAAGTTCCAACCTGCTGATGCGCCGGTGCTGGTTCGACAAGGTTGGCGGCTTCAACGAACACCTGCGCACCGGCGAGGACAAGGAGTTCACCCTGCGCCTGCACGAACAAGGCGCGCGGCTGCTGTCGGTGAACAGCAGCGTGGCCCTGCATTGGGGCTATGAGATGAACTGGCGCGAGTGGATGGGCAAGGAAATGTGGCGTCAGGGCAGTCATCTGCAACTGCTGCGCACTCACGGTTTCAGCCTGCGTCTGTTGCGCTTTCCGCTGCTGTCGATTGCGGTGTGGATCCTCGACTTTCTGGCGATTTCAGCGTTGCTCGACGGCTTCCCGCATCACGCCGCGTTCATGGTCGCGTTGACCCTCCTGCCGGGGCTGGTGCTAAGCGTGCGGCAGAGTATCAAACACCACGACATCGGCCTGACCGTGCAACTGTGGGGCCTGCACTGGGTGCGTCTGCACCTGGCGGGCGCCGCGTTCATTCTCAGTCTGTGTCATTGGAACGCCAGGAGGCCTGCCCGTGGCTGAATTCATTTTCTGGATGTGCCTGTTGCTGCCGGTGTACGCCTACCTCGGCTACCCGCTGCTGCTGACCGTTCTGGCGCCGCTGTTCCCGGCCTGGCGCCACAGCCCGGCGCCAGCGCTGAACATCAGCATCGTGATTGCCGCGCACAATGAGGCGCGACACATCGAGCACAAGTTGCGCACGCTGCTGGCGCAGGACTATCAGCCTGCCACGCTGCAGATCATTCTCGCCAGCGATGGCTCGACCGACGACACCGTGGCCCGCGCGCACAAAGTGGTTGATTCGCGCATCACTGTCCTCGACCTGCCGCGCCAAGGCAAAGCCGCGACGCTGAATGCCGGCGTAGCCCTGGCGACTGGCGATATTCTGGTGTTCACCGACGCCGACAACCAATGGTCGCGGGAAACCCTCGGCTACCTGCTCGCGCCACTCAGCGACTCCAACGTCGGGGCCTGCGCCGGGCACATGGTGATTCCGGTGACCGGCGGCGGCCTCAGCGTCGGCGACAGTCTGTACCGGCATTACGAGGGCTGGCTGCGTCGGGTGGAGAATCGCACCGGCTGCATGGTCTCGGCCGACGGCGCCCTGCTCGCCCTGCGCCGCGAGCTGTTCCAGAGCGTGCCGGCGGAGGTCAACGACGACTTCTTTCTCAGCACCTGTGCACCGGTGGCCTTCAAGCGCATTGTGTACGTGCCCGAGGCGCAAGTGATCGACCACGGTGTCGACGAAGCGGACAAACAGTTCCGCCGCCGTCAACGCGTCACCGTCGGTGGCCTGCAAAGCCTCGCCCAGCGCCGTGAGCTGCTCAACCCGCTCAAACATGGCCTGTATTCGCTGGCGCTGATCAGCCACAAACTGATTCGGCGCCTGGCACCGATCCTCCTGCTGCCGCTGCTGCTGAGCAACTTCTGGCTGTGGGATGACCACGGTTTCTATCGACTGGCCCTGATCGCCCAACTGTTCGGCTACGCCATTGCGCTGGCCGGACTGCTGGACTCGCAACATCGCTTGCCCAAACCGTTTCGTCTGGCCGCGTTCCTGCTGGTCACCCTCGCCGGGATGAGTCTCGGCCTGTGGCAGTTCCTGCGCGGCCACCGATATGCCCAGTGGAACCCTGAACAAAACCGTTGAGAGGACCGAAGCCATGGCGATCAAACAACTGATAAAACGCACCAGTGGCTGGCTTTACCTCAACTCGCCCGTGGGACGAAACCAGTTGCACGGCGCCGGGGTGATTCTGATGCTGCATCGGGTGCTGGCCAACGACCGCGCCGCCGACTTGCCGCACCGCAATGAGCTGTGTGTCGGGCCCAAGGCGTTCGAGCACCTGCTGGTGTGGCTGCGCCGGCACTTCGATTGCGTGCCGCTGATGGACATCCTCACGCCCACCGCACTGCGCAGCGAACGCCCAAGGGTGGCGCTGACCTTCGACGATGGCTGGCGCGACAACGCGGTCAATGCGTTCCCATTGCTGCAAAAACATCAGGTGCCAGCGAGCATTTTCCTCTCCACCGATTTCATCGGCAGCCGTCAGCGCTTCTGGTGGGAAAGCCTTGGCGAAACCCTGTGGGGCAGCCACGGCGAAAAGGCCCGCATGCACTTGATCGAATGCCTGCACGTAATCCACCACCCGGTGCCGGTGCTGGTGGATGACATCGACGTCGATCGCCGCAGCCTGTCGCTGCTGCATTACCTGCAAAGCCTGAAAACCCTTGAACCGGCGATGCTCGAACGCCTGACCGACGAATGCCCGCCCGAAGCGCAGCCGCAAGCGCTGGACTGGCATCAGGTACGCGCGCTGGAGGCTTCGGGGCTGGTGCGTTTCGGCCCGCACGGCGCCAGCCACGCGATCCTCACTGAACTGGACGATGTGCGCCTGAGCGAAGAAATCAGCCGCAGCCGCGACGCCTTGAGCAACGGCTGCAACCGGCCGTTGCCGGTGTATTGCTACCCCAACGGCAACAACGACGAGCGAGTAAGAAAACAGATTGCCGCGCACGATTATCCGTTCGCGCTGGGCACCGGCACCGGCATCTATCGCGGTGAAGGCGATCCGCTGAACCTGCCGCGTTTCGGTGTCAGCCAGCGTACTGCGCGCAATCCTGAGCTGCTTTCGTGGCGCATCTTTCGTGGAAACCGGCCATGAGCCGCAGCCATTACCTCAAGCATCTGGCGCTGAGCATGGGCACCAAACTGGCGATGATCGCCTTGCGCCTGCTGCGTAACGTGTTGCTGGCGCGGATCCTAGGGCCGAGTGAGCGCGGGTTGTTCGCGCTGCTTAGCACCCTGCCCGATCTGATCAGCGCTGCCACCAGTGGCGGGTTGAATTCAGCCGTCGGTTATCAGGCCGCCAAACAACGGCCGATGGGCCTGCTGCTGAGTCAGGTGCTGGTGTTCGGTTGCTTGCTCGCGGGTCTGCTTACCCTGCTGGTGGTGGCGCTGGTCCGTGAGTTCGGCAGTGAACTGGATGTCACCGTGCAGCTTGGTCTGCTGGCGTGGCTGTTGCTGCTGGCGGTGCCGCTGACCGTGCTGAAAAGCGGCCTGCTGACCCTGCACAACGCCTCCGGTGGCGTGGTTGCGTTCAACGCCTTGCGCCTGACCGAATCACTGGCGCCGTTGCTGCTGTTTCTCGCGCTGTTCTGGATGTGGAAAAGCGCGGCGCTGGAAGCCGCGTTGATCAGTTGGCTGGCCGGGATCAGCCTGGTAGTGCTGGCCGGTTGGGTCTGGCTGAAACGGGCGCAACCGCTGCAGTTGCAGTGGGATCGCGCCAGCCAGAACGAACTGCTGCGCTACAGCGCCCGCAGCCATCCGGACCTGCTGTTCCAGCAAGTGATTCTGCGCTCGGATTACCTGTTCATCGGCGCCCTGCTCGGCAGCACCGCGCTGGGTCATTACGCGATGGCCAGCGCCGCCGCCGAACTGCTGCTGATCGTGCCGGAAGCGGTGACCACGCCGCTGATGAAACGCCTGTTGCAACAGGACGAAGGCATGGACAAGGTCACTCCGCTGGCCCTGCGCCTGACCGCCACGGTGATGCTCGGCGCGTGCCTGAGCATGGCCGTGATCGGCAACTGGCTGATCGTCACCCTGTTCGGCATCGCCTACCAACCGGCGTATCCAGCGCTGCTCGCCTTGCTGCCGGGGCTGCTCGGCCTGTGCTACGCGAGCATCCTGCGTCTGGACCTGCTGGGGAAAAACCGCCCCGGCAGGGTGTCGCTGCTGATGGGCCTCGGCGCCCTGCTCAATCTGGCGCTGAACCTGGTGTTGATTCCGGCCTACGGCATCATTGGCGCAGCGGCGGCTTCATCGATTGCCTATCTGGCGGTGACGGTGGCGATGCTGGTGTTGTACTGCCGTTTGAGCGGCGTGGCGTTCTGGCAAACTTTGATCATCCTGCCCAGTGACATCGCGCCGATGTGGCAGATGTTGCAACGGAAGGCCGCATGAAAGGCCTGGTCCTGCTGCTCGGTCTCGGCCTGTCGCTGGACGCCTTTGCCGCGTCGATGCGCTGGGGCGAGATCCGCGACGGCAGCCTGTATCTGCAAACCGACCGCCCGGACAGCGTGACCGTGCGCTGGACCCCGGCGTGGCAGGCCGATGCCAACGAAGAGCATCTGTACCTGCTCGACGGTCAGGGCAAATTGCAGGGCGAGCGCTTGATCAAAGCCAGCGAAACCCGTGGCACCCAGAGCTGGGCGTTGCTGCCGGGTGCCGCCAGTTATCGCCTGGAAATTCCCGGCTACAGCTTCCGCAATTACCGGGTCGAACACGACGACCGCACCGTGGCGCTGTTCGAACCGGCCAAGGTGCATTTCAGCGCGCAGACGCAGAACGGCGACGAGTTGTATTTCAAGGTGGCGCCGGGGGAACACGCGGTGCTGGCCGGCAAGTTTCATGGCGGGGTCAACGCGCTGCAGGCGCAACGGGTGGGCGATGATCAGTCACTGACGCTGGCGCTCAAACCCTATCGCGCCTACTGGCAGTTCGATCAACTGGCGTTGCCGGTCAGCGAACGCGAACAGGTCTGGCGCCTGCGTCTGCAAGGCAGCGGCAAAGCGGCGTTCTGGCTCGACGGCACGGCCAATCGGTTTGCGCAAACTCCGCAGCAACTCAAACCTGTGCGCGAAGAGTCCGGCCAGATCCACCTGACCCTGCATGACAAAATCCTCGGCCGCACCCCGGATCTGGGCATCGCCCTGCCCTACGTGATGCCACCCGCCAGTAGTCACGCGGTGCTGGATGCGCTGAAAGCGACCGCCGCCAGCTACTACAGCTTTGTCGATGTCACGGCGAAAAATCCGCACTTCGAAGACGCGTTCCGCCAGGCTTATCAGGAGCGCTTCGGCATCCGTCAGGACATCACCCTGCTCGCCGGCAGCCAGCGTCAGGCCGATCTGCGCGCCGACGTGCAAAGCAATGGCGGCCTCGATGCATGGCTGGCCGGCACCCGCGCCTTGGGCGGCAAAGGCACGCACTACATCGGTTTTGCTGATGAGCCGAACCTCAACTATTCGAGCTTCGAGCAATACCGGGCGATTTTCGCCAGCATGGCCAGGCAAGTGCGCAGCGATCCGGCGAATGCCAGGGCCGGCGTGCGCATCGCCATGCCGGCCAGTTCACGGCTGGTCAACGGGCCGTTTGCCGACAACGCGGCAGACAAGCGCGGCATCGACTGGGCGCGACGTTTGCTCGGTGAATCCGCCGAGCAGATCGACGCACTGGCGTGGCACGAATGGATGATCCGCGACCTGCTCGCCACCCGGGTTTACCGCGACAGCGTGCACCGCGCCGCCGAACTGGTCGGCCTCGACGCCCACGGCCAGCCGCGCAAAGCCTTGCTGCTGGATCAGACCAATCTGTCCAGCGGCTCCAGCCTCAGCCCCTACGATCAGGAAACCCACTACGCCTCGCTGTGGTGGGCCTCGGTGGTGATCAACGCTTCGCAGGACGGTTTGCTGACGATGCTCAACTGGTTTCAGGCCGCCGATGAACCGCAGTATCCCAAGGGCATGATCCGGGTTTTGGGCGCTGAGCGTTTCGAGTTGAAGCCGGTAGGTCTGGCCCAGCAGTTCATCGCGCAGCATTGGCTGCACCAAGTGCTGTGGCTAGAAAACGATGGCTTTGAAGTCGATGTGCTGGCGATGGCCGGCGACGAGCAGCGGGGTCTGCTCGGTGTGAACAAAGGCACGCGTTTGCAACGTGTTGACCTGAGTGGCGCCAAGTGCCCGCTGAACAACGGTGCGCTGCGTTACTTCGGCGCGGACAACCGCAGCCGCGACGCGCCATTCGCCTGCCGCGACGGACGCGTCAGCTTCGACTTGCCAGGAGAAACCCTGTTCGCCCTGAGCTGGAGCGCGTCATGAACCCAATTCCGAATATCAGAAAAGGTAAAGCGAACAAAGATTTGTGGGTAGGGAGTTTTTGTGGCGAGGGGATTTATCCCCGATCGGCTGCGCAGCAGTCGTCGCTTTTAGCCTGTAAATGCGGGGCCGCTTCGCAGCCCATCGGGGATAAATCCCCTCGCCACAGAGCCCCTCGCCACAGTTGTTCGCCCTGCCGGAACGCCGGAGTACAGAACATGGGTACCGTCAGCAAACTCAGCCAGCACATCAAACAAAAAGGCCTGCGCGCCACCCTCGCCAAGGCGTGGAAGCACTACGTGTTTTTCCATCAGGAATTGCTGTGGATGGAGCGCGACCTGGTCAGTCCGGTGCCACCGCACAGCCTCAAACCGTATCCGCCACTGCGGGTGGTGAAGATCACCGCCGACAACGCCAGCGCCTTTGCCCGCTACTTCGGCGATCGCGTCGGGACCATGGCCGAGCTGGCCAACGAAGGCCACACCGGACACATGCACCTGGACGATCAGGGCGATGCCGTGGCGTTCATCTGGGGCAGCGCACGGGACTACTTCGACCGGCATTACTACGGCTGCCTGTTCCCGGTGAAACCCGGCGAGTTCTTCGAATTCGGTGGCGAGCTGACCCGTGCCTACTGGGGCAGCGAACTCTCGGTGGACCTGCAACTGGAACTGTGGAAAGCCATGGCGGCCCAGGGCTGCGACAAGGTGGTGGACGTCTGCGAGTTCCACAACGTCCCGGCGCTGAAACTGCACCTGCGCATGGGTTACACCGAGCAAGGCCGGATCATGAATGTCTACACCCTGTTCGGTCGCTGGCGCTTCTACCGCGAAACCCGCTACAGCGGTTCGCGACTGGATGCGCTGCGCAAACCGTCCCGCCCACCTGTCACAGCCACGGCGGCCTGAGCCTATGACGGCGCGATTCGAATGGCGCACTTCACTGTGCGCCGCCGACTTCCCGGCAGCCGCCTATGAAGCGCTGCGCCTGCAGGTGACGGATCACACGCCGTTCAACCACCTGGGCTGGTTGTGCGCGGCGGAGCAGGCACTGGGCGCGGGTGAGCGCCTGCACATCCTGCTCAGTTGGGATGCGGACGAATTGCGCCTGTGCCTGCCGCTGGTGGCGGGCCGCGAGCGTTTTGCCGGCGTGCCGTTTCGTGTACTGCACCACTTGGGCTATCCGCTGGCAGACCGGCTGGCGCTGCTGTCATTGCTCAAGGGCGAAGACATGCGCGAAGCCTTGCACCTGATCCGCCGACAGCTGCCGCACGCCCTGCTGCAACTCAACGAATTGTCCGAGCCGGCGGGTGAGGAAAGCGCCCTGACCGAATGGATGGCCCACAGTTCTGCGGGCGAACGCCGCCTCAGTTGCCGGGTGCCGGTGCATCTGATCAGCGACGCGGATCACCAGGAGGTCTCCGGCGACCCGCGCTACAAGCTGCGGCGGGCGCGCAAACGGATTGCCGCGTGTGGCGCCCAGGTGCGGCGCATCAGCCCCGACGCGCTGAGCATGGGTCCGCTGTTGCGGGCGATCAGCGAAGTCGAAGCGGTGAGCTGGAAAGGTGACGAAGGCGTGGGGATCTTTGCCAGCGAGCGCAGTCGGCAATGGATCGAACGCGCCTTCACCGCCCTCGCCGGCCAGGGCCTGGTGCGGGTGGTGACGCTGGAACTCAACGGGCGTTGCATCAGCTATCGCCTCGGCTTGCTGGAACAGGGTCGACTCTACGATTACAACCTCGCGTTCCTGCCGCAATACGCCGATCTGGGCAGCGGCCGGGTGTTGCTGGAGGAATGGATTCGCTGGGGGCTGGATGAGCACTGGTGCTGGATCGATGCCTCGCGGGTCAGTCTGGAAAACTCCAGCCACCAACTGCACGAACGCATGACCGGACAACTGGAACACTGGCGCTGGAGTTTCTATTCCTGGCGCCCCAGCGGGATGTTGCTGGGGCTGGGGTTGCGGCTCTGGCAGCGCTTGAAACCGACGGTGCAGCAATGGCGCGCGCGACGTGCGGCCAGACCGGCATCGGCGCCCACACCTGTCGTCATCACCACGGAGGGCGATCATGCCTCGCCAAGTCATAGTCAACGCTGACGATTTCGGTTTGAGCCCGAACGAAAACGCGACGATCTTCGCCGCGTTTCAGGCCGGGGTTATCAGTAGCGCCACAGCCATGGCCAACATGCCGGCCTTCGAAGCGGCCTGCGCGATGGCCCGGCATCCGTCGCTTCAAGGTCGGGTCGGGTTGCACTTCAACCTGACTTACGGGCGGCCGTTAAGCGCTTCGATCCTGCGCAGTCGCACCTTCTGCGACGGCCACGGCGTGTTCGATCTGAGCCTGCCACGGCACAGCCTGTGGCTGAGTCGCGAAGATCGCGAAGCGGTGCGTGAAGAGTTGCAGACGCAGTGGCAGCGCTGCGTCGAACATGGCGTGCGACCTAGCCATATCGACTCGCATCAGCACGTGCACAACATCTGGCCGATCGGCGAAATCGTCGCGCGCTTTGCTGCCCATCAAGGCGTGCCGATTCGCCTGGCGCGCAACCTGGGGCAGAACCTCAGTCTGCCGAAACGCATATTCAAAGGTTTGCTCAACTGGCGCTTGCAGAGTCTGACCGGAGCCACGGCGGACTATGTGTGCACGCCAGTGGATCTGCGTAACGACCCCGCGCCGAACGACGGCGTGCTGGAAATCGTTGCCCACCCGAATCAGCTAGGCAGCGATTTCGGTGATGCCTACCTCAACCCCGAAGAGTCCCTGAGCCACGTGCTGGAGCAGCGGCTGCCGGGTGTGCCACGGGTGTCCTATGCCGATCTGCACAAGGATTTTTCACGGGGTGCCGCGGCACTCGATTGATTCATCCCCCCAACAGCAACATCCACCACACCGGGCTTCGGCCACGGAGGGCAACATGAGTGTTATCGAAAAACTGCGCGAACGCATTCGTCAAAAGGGCCTCGGCCGTCTCTTCGCCACCCTGTGGAAACGCTACGTGTTCTTCCACTGGGAGCTGCTGTGGATGGAGCGCGATCTGGTTTCCCCGGTGCCACCGCACAAGCTGCGCCCGTACGAAGGTTTGCGCAAAGTCGATATCACCCAGCTCAACACCGGGGCCTTCGCCAAGCACTTCGGCGACCGCGTGGAAACCATGGCCGAACTCGCCGCCGAGGGCCACACCGGGCACATGTACCTGGATGCCGACGGCCACGCGGTGGCATTCATCTGGGGCAGCATGCGCGACTACCACGACCGCCACTATTACGGCTGCTGGTTCCCGGTCAAACCCGGCGAGTTCTTCGAATTCGGCGGCGAAATGGCCCGCCCGTATTTCGGCACCAGCCTGTCGGTGGACGTGCAAGTCGCGCTCTGGGAAGCCATGGCCGCCCAAGGCTGCGACAAAGTCGTCGACGTCTGCGAAACCCACAACATCCCGGCGCTGAAACTGCACATCCGCATGGGCTACCACGAACAGGGCCGCGTCACCCACGTCTACGGCCTGTTCGGCCGCTGGCGCTTCTACCGCGAAAGCCGCTATGACGGCTCACGCCTGGACCCCCTGCGCAAACCTGGGCGGCCGGTGGTGAGTGCGGCGGCGCAGGCGTGATTCAATCGTAAAAGCGATGGCGGCTCTTTGGCCGCCATCGCGAGCAGGCTCGCTCCCACAGTGGATTTGTGTACGACACCGATCACGTGTAGGAGTGAGCCTGCTCACGATGAGGCCAGATGGAGCAACAAATTCTCAGGTTTTGCGAGCGACCAAGGTGAAGCACAACGGCATCTGCGCCTCGCGATTCAGATACTGGTCATACACCTCCTCCCGGTTCGAATGCGCATACTCCTTGAAGTGCGCGATGTTCAGGCCGGCCGCGATGGCGCCGCTGAAGATCGCGCCGAGGGTGTGTACGAACCAGTAGGACTTGGCAGCCTGCTGTTCGACCTTGCCGACGTAGACGATCGGTTCTTCCTGCACGAATGGCTCGGCGCGGAAGTAGGAGCTGGCGAGGCGGTACGGGTCTTCGGCGTCGGGGTCGACCATTTCCAGAAACGGATGGGTTTCGTAGATCACCAGTTTGCCGCCCGGTTTGAGAGTCAGCGCGACATGGCGAAAGAACTCACCGATGTCGGGCATCCAGTTCAGCACGCCGATGGTGATCAGCGCCACGTCGAAGCGGCTGTGCAGCGCAGTCGGCAGGTGATGGATATCGCTTTCGATGAATTCGGCGTTGTGCGGCGAGCGCTGGTTCAACTCACGGGCCTGTTCGAGAAACGCCTCCGATTGATCGACGCCGACCACACTGCGCGCACCGATGGCGAACAGCGACAGGCTTTCGCGACCATTGTTGCAACCGAGTTGAATCAGCGCTTTGCCATCGACGCCGACCTGTTCCAGCTGACCGCGCAAGGTGTCATCGAGGCAGGAGAAATCAGCCTTTGATACGTCGTTCAACAGCGCTTGCCATTCCGCCGACTCACGGTGATGACGAGCAGAATCGTTCCACGCCTGTCGATTGCTGTCGATGGCGGTTTTATTGTTGGGCACTTCCATGGCGCACTCCGGGCGATGCTCGTGATTGAGCGGACCCGAGTCTAGAACAGCCCGATCAGTACGGTTGTTGCGACTTTGTAAGCCGCACCGCCGTTCCACTGTGGGAGCGGGCTTGCTCGCGAAGGCGGTGAGTCAGGCAACGGAGATGTTGGCTGACAGGACGCTTTCGCGAGCAAGCCCGCTCCCACAGGGGGTAATGCGGCGGCTTCGTAGAGCTTTTTGCGACCGGGCCTCATCGCTGCAAAAAGCTCCCACAAGATTTGCACACGTCGCACAACCTGTGGGAGCGGGCTTGCTCGCGAAGACGTCGGTCCGGCCAACATCTTCATCGACTGACACGACCTCTTCGCGAGCAAGCCCGCTCCCACACTTTTGGCGTGGTCACATCTGGTTGAGGCGTTCGCGCAGGAATTCGACCAGTGCCTGCACCGGGCGCGAAGCCTGGCGGTGTTGCGGGTACACCGCCGACAGGGTCAGCGGTTCGGGGCGGTAGTCGTCGAGCACTGGCATCAGCCGCCCGTCCTTCAGCGCCGCGCCGACGATGAACGTCGGCAGATAAGTAATCCCCATCCCCTGCACCGCCGCATCGCGCAACAGCTCGCCATTGTTCACCCGCATGCGTCCGGTGACATTGACCAGCAGCGGCTTGCCCTGCCCCGCATTGAAGCGCCATTGCACCGAACGACCATGGCCGTACGGCAGGCAGTCGTGGCTGTGCAGGTCTTCGGGATTGAGCGGCGTGCCGCGTTCGGCCAGATATGCCGGGCTGGCGCAGTACACCCGTTCGATGGCGGCGATGCGCCGGGCGATCAATGTTGAGTCTTCCAGCACACCAATGCGCAGCGCCAGGTCATAACCTTCGCCAAGCAGGTCCACCGGGCGGTCGCTCAAATCCACCTCCACGGTGACATCGCGATAGCGCTGCAGGAACAGCGGCAGCAGACAGCCCAGATGCGCCACGGCAAACGACAGCGGTGCACTGACGCGAATGGTCCCGCGCGGCTCGGCAGTCTGCCCGGCGATGCCCTGCTCGACCTGTTCCACTTCGCCCAGCAGACGCAGCGCCGATTCGTAGTAGCTCTGGCCCAGTGGCGTGACGTCTAGGCGTCGGGTGGAACGGTTCAACAGCCGCACACCGAGGCGCTCTTCGAGCTGCATCAAACGGCGGCTGACGAACTGCTTGGACAGGCCCAACTGATCGGCCGCAGCAGTGAAACTGCCGGAGTCCATGACCTGGCAAAAAATACGCATGTCTTCGAACGGGTTCATTGTCACTCTCTGGTAGACAGTCAAACGCTTTATAGCCGCTTTTTCACTTTTCGACAGCTCATTAATCTGTGCTCACGGTTTGAAAACAGCCCGACACAACACCAATAACTTTCGAAAATGGAATTGAGCATGAACATCAAAAAAACCCTGACCGCATCCCTCCTCGCCCTGTCCATCGGCAACGCGTTCGCCGCCGGCAGCCCGGGTGTCGAACACAACACACAGGCGTTCCTCGAAGCCCTCGCCGCCGGCGGTGGCAAACCGCTGGAGCAACTCAGCCCGAAGGATGCCCGTGCGGTGCTGACCGGCGCTCAGGCCTCGGTAAAGGTTGACCTGTCCGGAGTTGAAGTCAGTGACAAGGCAATCAAGGTCGATGGCCAGACGATCAACCTCAAAGTGGTGCGTCCGGCCAAGGTCAAAGGTGAATTGCCGGTGTTCATGTTCTTCCACGGCGGCGGTTGGGTATTGGGCGATTACCCGACGCACCAACGCTTGATTCGCGATCTGGTGGTCGGCTCTGGAGCGGTCGCGGTCTACGTCGATTACACGCCGTCGCCGGAAGCGCAGTATCCGACAGCGATCAATCAGGCTTACGCCGCGACCCAATGGGTCGCGAAAAACGGCAAGCAGATCGGGGTCGACGGCAAGCGTCTGGCGGTGGCCGGCAACAGCGTCGGCGGCAACATGGCAGCGGTCGTGGCGCTGATGGCCAAAGAAAAGCAGAGCCCGGCCCTGCGCTTCCAACTGCTGATGTGGCCGGTGACCAACGCGCAGTTCGACGACGGCTCGTACCAGCAATTCGCCGAGGGCCACTTCCTCACCAAGGGCATGATGCAATGGTTCTGGGACAACTACACCACCAACCCGGCCGAGCGCGCACAGATCCACGCCTCGCCACTGAACGCCAGCAGCGAACAGCTCAAGGGCCTGCCCGCCGCGCTGGTGCAGACCGCCGAGTTCGATGTGTTGCGTGATGAAGGCGAAGGCTATGCGCGGCATCTGGATGCGGCCGGTGTGCCGGTGACGTCGGTGCGTTACAACGGGATGATTCATGACTTTGGCTTGCTCAATCCGCTGAGCCAGATTCCCGAAGTGAAAGCGGCCGTGCGCCAGGCCGCGGCTGAGCTGAAAACACATCTGAACTAAGCCCCCTCCCTCGCCACACCTGACGGTGTGGCGAGTTTTTTGTCTGCAGGAACCCTTGTGGTGAGGGGATTCATCCCCGATGGGTTGCGAAGCGACCCCGCCGCTAACCAGAAAGGCAGGGGACTGCTGCGCAGTCCATCGGGGATGAATCCCCTCACCACAAAAGCCTCTTCAACACCAACGTTCATGCAGTTCCGGAGATCGCCATGTCCATCCTCCTCACTCACCCACTGTCCTGGAGCGCCGCCCTGCTGCTGCTCGATGCGCTGCTCTGGCACCTCGCGCCGTTTCAGCATCGCGCACCGAGAGTCGGCATTCGCCTGGCGCTGTTTCTGGCGTTCAGCGCACTGATCATCAATGCCGAGATCAGCCCGTTGCAGGCGCCGCTGTTCGCCGATGACCGGGTGATGCAACTGGGCGCGACCGCGCTGGCAATTGTCTGGTGGCTGTACGCTGCGCGGGTGCTCACCGAGGTGATCGGTCTGGCACTGATGCGGCGCATCGGCCACAGCGGTCGGCTGTTGCAGGACGTGATCGGTGCGCTGGTGTTTCTGGCGGCGATCGTCGCGGCCGCCGGCTATGTGCTGGAACTGCCGGTCAAGGGCTTGCTGGCGACTTCCGGGGTAGTGGCGATCGTCGTTGGTCTGGCATTGCAAAGCACCTTGAGCGACGTGTTCTCGGGGATCGTGCTCAACACCACCAAGCCATATCAGGTCGACGATTTCGTGGTGATCGACGGCGTCGAAGGCAAGGTCATCGACATCGACTGGCGCGCCACGCATCTGTTGACCAGCACCGGCACGCTGGCCGTGGTGCCGAACTCGGTGGCGGCCAAGGCGAAGATCGTCAATCTCAGTCGCCCGACCAACCTGCACGGGGTGTCGATCAGCATCAAGGTGCCGAATCACATTCGCCCACGGCGGGTGCTCGACGCCCTCGACCGCACGCTGCAAGGCAGCAGCAGTCTGCTGCTCAATCCGCCGCCCAAAGCCGTGTTGAAAGAGGCCGGTGAGGAGATGTCGGAGTATGTCGCCAGCGGTTTCATCAGTGAACTGAGCAAGAAAGGCGAGGTGCGCAATCAACTGTTCGACCTCGCCCACCGGCATCTCGAAGCCGCAGGAATTTCCCGGCACCCCGATGGCGTGATCGAGCCCTCGACCCGCGCCCGGGCCTTGCTCGATGAAGTGAAAGTTTTCCGCTCGCTGAGCCATGAAGAACGTGATCGCCTCGCCGAATCGATGGTCGCGCAGCAATACGCGGCCGGTCAGGTGGTGCTGGGGCTGGATGAAGTACCCGACAGTCTGTTTGTCATCGCCACTGGTGTGGTCAGTGCAACCGTGCCCGATGGCAACGGCCAGACCGAAGCCGGACGCATGGGGCCGAGTGAGGTCATGGGCGAACAGAGCATCCTCGCCGATACCCCGTCGCAAGCCACGTTCACCGCGCTGACGTCGAGCATCATCTATCGCCTCGACAAAGCGCTGACCCGCCAATGCATGGAACAGCGCAGCGAAGTCGGCCAGGCGCTGAACAAATTGCAGGCCGTGCGACAGCAGAACAGCCGGCTGGCGTTGATGGCCGAACCGGTGGCGGTGCGCAAGGGTGGTTTTCTGGGTTGGCTGCAAAAGCGCTGATGCGAGAGCAAGATCAAGAGCCCCCTCACCCCAACCCTCTCCCCCAAGGGGGCGAGGGGGAAAGGGAGCCGATCTCCGTGTACTTCAATTTCGGAGATCGGCTCGGTATTGCAGGTCGACGTATCGCGAACAAACCCCTCGGTCAGTCCCCTCTCCCCCCAAACGAGGGGGAAAGGGAGCCGATCTCCGTGTACTTCAATTTCGGAGATCGGCTCGGTATTGCAGGTCGGCGTATCGCGAACAAACCCCTCGGTCAGTCCCCTCTCCCTCTGGGAGAGGGCTAGGGTGAGGGGCTTCAGGCATCACTTGGCCGTGAACTTGGTGTAGCTGTTGATCAGGTTGCGGTAGTTCGGCAGGCGTTCGGACAGCAGATGCGCCAGGCCTTCCATGTCGTTGCGCCAGTCACCTTGCAGCTCGCACGCTACCGAGAACCAGTTCAGCAGGTGTGCACCGGCGGCCGACATGCGCGCCCACGCGGCTTGTTGCACGGTGGTGTTGAAGGTGCCGGAAGAATCGGTCACCACGAACACTTCGAAACCTTCAGCAATGGCCGACAGGGTCGGGAATGCCACGCAAACGTCCGTCACCACACCGGCGATGATCAGTTGCTTGCGGCCGGTGGCCTTGATCGCCTTGACGAAGTCTTCGTTGTCCCAGGCATTGATCTGGCCAGGGCGCTGAATGAACGGTGCATCGGGGAATTGCTCGCGCAGCTCAGGCACGATCGGGCCGTTCGGGCCGGCATCGAAACTGGTGGTGAGGATGGTCGGCAGCTTGAAGAACTTGGCGATGTCGCCCAGCGCCAGCACGTTGTTCTTGAACTCGTTGGGGGTGAAATCCTGTACCAGCGAGATCAGACCGGTCTGGTGGTCGACCAGCAGCACGACCGCATCATCTTTGTTCAGACGCTTGTAGGGAACGCTCATGGGAAACTCCTCGGTGGATGGTTGTTGCGTGAGGCGCCGACCGGATGGCCGGCGCTTTTTTGTAGTGATCAGAAAGCGAAACAGGAACAGCCGAACGCGCCCCAGAAACCGGCGAAGTCGCTGACCGGTGCGTTGGACAATCGGGCTTTTTCATGGCTGTGCGCGTGCACTGCGCAGGCACCGACGCACTGGTGCACTTGCGCCTGCAAAGGCGAGTTCGGGCGCCAGTGGCCCGGCACCTTGACCACCGGCGACCAGTCCGGCAGCACGGGGATCGAGCGTGGGCCGAGGTCTTCGAAATCGCCGGCGGCGTAAACGATCTTGCCGCCGACCACGGTCAGCACCGACTCGATCCACTTGATCGCTTCTTCTTCGACGTGGAAGAAGTCCGCGCTCAGCGCCGCCAGATCCGCCAGTTGCCCGACCTTGATCTGGCCCTTCTTGCCCTGCTCCGACGAGAACCAGGCGCTGCCGTGGGTGAACAGTTCCAGTGCGGTAGTGCGTGGCAGACCTTCTTCGTACAAGGCCAGACCGCCGACGGTGCGACCGCTGACCATCCAGTACAGCGAGGTCCACGGGTTGTAGCTGGAAACCCGCGTGGCATCGGTGCCGGCGCCGACCGGTATGCCTTCGGCGAGCATGCGTTTGATCGGCGGCGTGGCTTCGGCGGCTTTCGCGCCGTAACGGTCGACGAAGTATTCGCCCTGGAACGCCATGCGATCCTGAATCGCAATGCCGCCGCCCAGCGCCCGCACCCGCTCAATGTTCTGCGGGGTGATGGTTTCAGCGTGGTCGAAGAACCACGGCAGACCGTTGAACGGAATGTCACGATTGACCTTCTCGAACACGTCGAGCATGCGGCTGATCGATTCGTTGTACGTGGCGTGCAAACGGAACGGCCAGCGCTGCTCGACCAGATGGCGCACCACCGGTTCCAGCTCCTGTTCCATGGTCTGCGGCAGGTCCGGGCGCGGTTCGAGGAAGTCTTCGAAGTCGGCGGCGGAGAACACCAGCATCTCGCCAGCGCCGTTGTGCCGCAGGTAATCGTCGCCCTGGTGCAACTTGACGCTGCCGGTCCAGTTCTGGAAATCAGTCAGCTCTTCTTTGGGCTTCTGGGTGAACAGGTTGTAGGCGATGCGCACGGTCAACTGATCATCCTTGGCCAGTTGCTCGATCACCTGATAGTCGTCGGGATAGTTCTGGAAACCACCGCCGGCATCGATCGCGCTGGTCAGGCCGAGGCGATTGAGTTCGCGCATGAACTGCCGGGTCGAGTTGACCTGATATTCCAGCGGCAGCTTCGGCCCCTTGGCCAGCGTCGAGTACAGAATCATCGCGTTGGGTTTTGCCACCAGCATCCCGGTCGGGTTGCCGTTGGCATCACGCACGATCTCGCCGCCCGGCGGGTTCGGCGTGTCGCGGGTGTAACCGGCGACGCGCAGTGCGGCGCGGTTGAGCAGCGCGCGGTCGTACAGGTGCAGGACGAACACCGGGGTGTCTGGCGCGGCCTGATTGAGCTCTTCAAGAGTCGGCATGCGTTTTTCAGCGAACTGGAATTCGTTCCAGCCACCGACCACACGCACCCACTGCGGAGTCGGCGTACGGTCGGCCTGCTCCTTGAGCATGCGCAGTGCATCGGCCAGCGACGGCACGCCTTCCCAACGCAGTTCGAGGTTGTAGTTGAGGCCGCCACGGATCAGGTGCAGGTGCGAGTCGTTGAGACCGGGGATCACGCAGCGCCCGTGCATGTCGATCACTTGCGTGGCCGAACCACGCAGGGCCATGGCCTGGGTGTCGTTGCCAACGACGACAAAGCGGCCATCCTTGATCGCCACGGCACTGGCCAGCGGCTTGCTGCGGTCTACGGTATGAAATTGGCCATTGAACAGAATCAGATCGGCGTTCATCGCAGTTCCTTTCGAGTAGATGAATGGGTGTCAGCGTGACGGCTGTTTCGCCGGCTCGACGTGAGCATGGGCCTGACCGGCTTCCAGCCACGGCGCGAACAACCGGGTCACGCGGGGCATGAACACGTACACCACCGACAGGACGATGGTCAGGGTGATCAGGAACGTGGCGACCACGTAGTTGGACAGCAGCGGGTGCAGCTTGAGCAGCGGCCCCCAGATCAGCGGCACCAACAGCGTGTGCGGCAGAATCACCAGCAGGGTGATCACCGCTTGCTTCCAGCGCGGCGGCGGCTTCGCGGCATCGGCCAGCGGCGCGAACCAGAATTCGTTGACCGGTGCGACTTCAGTCTGGTCGCCATCGGCGAGCATCGGCGCCGCCTCATCCACCAGCGCCTGACGCTGCGGCGACTCCAGCCACAGCTGCATGGCCTCGGTGGAGGAAAAGCGCAGGACGCAGGTGTAGGTGTCGAGACCGGCCAGTTTGCCGCGCACCACGTCGACCCCGAGGTGACCGTCGCGCTGCCCGGCGACCCGGACGATGTTGCGCAACCACGCCTCGTAAGGCTGTTCGAATCCGGCCTTGACCCGGTGCTTGACGATCAGGGTCACGGTTTCACCGACCCCCGGTGCTTTTGGACTCAGGGCTTCAGGCATAACGCAGCACTCCGGGCAGACGAACATTGAGCGCCAGGCGTCCCGGCCCGGCGATAAACACAGTGGCGAACAGGATCAACAGCAACCAGCCGAATTGCCCCTCGGCCACACTCCATTGCGGATGCACGACCAGCAGCGCCACCAGCAGAACAAAAAGAATAGGCAAGCAGGCCAATCGCGCCAGCACCCCGGCGACGATCAGTAGCGGACAGAGGACTTCAGCGAAAATCGCCAGGCAGAGTGTGAGGTGCGCGCCGAGGTGGAACGGATCTTCGATCTGCTGCAATTGCGCGTTGAAATCCAGCAGCTTGGGTAAACCGTGGACCCACAGCAGGAACAGTCCACCGCTGACCCGCAGAAACAGCAGACCGATATCCTGTGCCTGTTCATCGTGTTGTGATGCGCTCATGACCCTACCCTTTAATCCTTATCGGGTTGAATCATGCTCGGTGCGGGCGAGGGAAAATTGAATGGATGTGCTCTCTTTCAGGCGAGTCGGATTCCTGTGCGAGCGAGCCTGGTGCGGGCGGCGATCCGACAGTGGCGTCCGGTCAGCCAGCATCATTGTTGAATGACATACCGTTTTCGCGAGCAAGCCCGCTCCCACAGGGAAACTTGGCGCGTCAGGCAGGCGGGATATCCAGCGGCGCCGCCATGAACTGGCTGATCCGCGAACGCAGCCAGCGCTCGGCCGGGTCGTTGTCGTGCACCCCGCTCCAGGCCATCGACAGCTGTGCGGCGTCGATCGGGAACGGTGGATCTTCAGCGCGCAACGCGCAGCCTTCGACCAACGCACACGCGGCATAGTCCGGCACGGTGGCAATCATTTCGGTCCCGGCAAGCAACGCGCGCAAACCGCTGAACTGCGGCACGCCGAGCACCACGCGCCGACGCCGGCCAACCTTGGCCAGGTCCAGATCGATGTTGCCGCTCAGGTCACCGGAGAACGACACCATCGCGTGCGGGCGCTCGCAGTATTCGTCCAGCGTCAGCGGCCCCGGGCGATCATCGCCGCGTAGCACTTTGCAGGGAATGTCGCGCAGTTTCTTGCGCTTGGCGTTGGCCGGCAGATCGGTGGTGTAACTGACCCCGACCGAGATTTCCCCGGACGCCAGCAGCGCCGGCATCAACAGATAATTGGCACGGCGCACCACCACGACAATCCCCGGTGCTTCCTGCTGAAGCTGTCGCAGCAGCGGCGGAAACAGACCGAACTCGGCGTCGTCCGACAGGCCGATGCGGAACACATCGCAACTGCTGGCCGGGTCGAACTCCTTGGCCCGGCTGACCGCGCCGGAGATCACATCCATCGCCGGTTGCAGCTCCTGCAGAATCGCCAGCGCGCGGGCGGTCGGCTCCATGCTGCGACCGTTGCGCAGCAGCAACGGATCATCGAACAGGTCACGCAACCGCCCCAGCGCCGCACTGACCGCCGGTTGGCCCATGAACAGTTTTTCGGCGACGCGGGTCAGGTTCTTTTCGAACATCAGCGCTTCGAAAATCACCAGCAGGTTCATGTCGACGCGACGCAGATCGTTACGGTTCATGGGCTCGAGTTCCTTGCTTGAGAAGTCGTGTTCAGTCGGGTGCGATAGCGCCGTACTTTACTTGATCAACGGTACGCTGGCCGCACGTTTGTATGGGCCGTATTTCACCGGCACCCATTGGAAGTGTTTGTCGATGGCGACGACTTGCAGCGATGTGCTGAGTTCAACGTTTTGCGGCGCAATTAACAACGTTTAACTCGTCAGTCTTCCGGCCCCGTCCAACAATGAAACCCTCTGCGAAACATTGTTTTTTTGACCAGAGGGAAACGTGCCGAGCGTGCGTTACCCCCCCGACACGGACATTGGCCATGGCTCACTTACAACAAACAGTCGCCCTCGCCCCCTCCAGCGAATCCCGCACACCGCGCATCGGCGGCCTCAGTCCGCAACGCGAACGGCGGGCCAAACAGTTGATCCTCGATCGCCTGGGTGAAAGCCTGGAAGTCACCGAACTGGCAGAGGCCTGTTCGTTGTCACGCAGTCATTTTTCCCGGGCGTTCAAATGCAGTACCGGACTCTCGCCACAGGACTGGATCCGCACCCAGCGCATCGCTCGCGCCAAGCAGTTGATCCGGTTCACTCACTTGAGCCTGACGCAGATCAGCCTGGAGTGTGGCTTCTGTGATCAGGCACACTTCTGCCATATCTTCACTCGCAGCGAAGGGATCAGTCCGTTCGCCTGGCGGTGTCGTGAGGTGCCGGGCATGAAGCCCGAAAGACCGCAGTCAGCGGCCGCGCCTGTCGGCATACGCCTGGCGGTCTAGACGCTGTCGCGCGCCAAGCTCATTTCCCTGCGCTTCATTGCTGCCTCAAGCGCTGCGCCACTTGCGCCACCCGCTCGCCCAGGTGTGCCGCCGTGCGCCGGTCTTCGAGCGGCGGAGCCTGCTCGGGGGGCTGTTCGACATTGGATTGCGACATGGCCCCGAGCGCGCTGCCCAGACGATTCAACTGACCATCGAAGCAGCCCGCCACCGAGCGCGCCGGGAGCAGGTCGAGCCCCACCCAGATCATCGAATGTTGCGCGGCGAACACCGCCATTTGCAGCAATGTATTGAGCTTGTCGCCGCACAGGCTTCCGGAATTGGTGAACCCGGCGGCAACCTTGTTGCGCCATGGTTTTGCCAGATAGAACGCCGCGCTGGCCTCCATGAAATGCTTGAAGCCCGCCGAGGCGCTGCCCATGTAAGTCGGCGCACCGAAAATGATCGCGTCGGCGCGGTGCAACTCATCCCAATAGAACTCGACCTCTTCTACCGCCACCAACCGGCAGGTACTGCCCAAGTGCCGTTCGACGCCCTGCGCCACGGCTTCTGCCATGACGCGAGTGTGGCCATAGCCGCTGTGATAGACCACCACCACGTTGCTCATTGCGTCGCCCTCCGCACGCGTGCACTCCATTGCAGCCGTCAGGTCCAGGCCTGCTTCATCGGATTTTTGGGGTTGAAGCGAACACAGACGAGTTAATCGTTGTTAATTGTCCGCGAGACAAAGCGCTGGTCTGAACATTGCAGCGGGCAAAAATGCCGATCGCAGCATCACTTTCGAGCATTGCCGGCAATCTGCACGTTGCACTGACGCCAGAACCTGCGGAATATGTCCGCAAAACTGCGGATTAGAAGGCTTGCGTGCCGCTGACGCTGATCCGCGCTGCCCTTCACGGAGGCTTCACACGCCGTGGGCAGGATTATAAAAATTTCGCAGGAGTGAGCTGTTGAGTCTTCCCCCGAATCAGGCCCTCGGTTTCGGCCCCTATCGGATTCAGCCCGGCAAACGGCTGCTGCTTGAAGGCGAGCAGCCGTTACGCCTGGGCCGACGTGCCATGGATATTCTGCTGATCCTGCTGGCGCATGCCGGCGATGTCGTGAGCAAGCAGCAACTGATTGCCGGCGTGTGGCCGGACAGCGTCGTCGAAGACATCAATCTGCGGGTGCACATGGCGGCGTTGCGCAAAGCCCTGGGCGATGGTCAGGGCGGGCAGCGATACATCGTCACGGTGGCGCAGCGCGGCTACAGCTTTGTCGCACCGATCAGGCTGCAATCGATCGAACAGCACACCTGCGCAGAGACCGGCACCCGGCATAACCTGCCACTGCGCCGCACGCGAATGATCGGCCGCCAGCCGCTGGTCGACAGCCTGATCAGGCAGTTGCCACGCCAGCGCTGCATCACGCTGGTCGGCCCCGGCGGCATCGGCAAAACCACCGTGGCCCTGCGCGTTGCCGAGCAGATGATCGGCCACTATCGGGACGGTATCCGGCTGCTGGATCTGTCGCCGATCAACGACGCACGAATGATCTGCTCGCACCTGGCGGCCCTGTTGGATGTGGTGCCGCATGACAACGATCCGCTGACCCACCTCGTCAATGCGCTGCGCGAGCGCCAGATGCTGCTGGTGATCGACAACTGCGAACACCTGATCGACGCCATGGCACTGCTCAGCGAGAGCATTTTGCGCGGTGCGCCGCAGGTTCACATTCTGGCCACCAGCCGCGAGAGCCTGCGTGCCGAAGGCGAGTATGTGCAACGTCTCGAATCCCTCGATTACCCGCCGCCGATTGCCGTGCTTGATCGTGCGCAGGCGTTGAGTTTTTCGGCACTGCAACTGTTTGCCGAACGCGCCCTGGCCGCGCACGAGGGCTTCGAATTGAGCGACGCCGAGTTGCCCGATGCGCTTGAAATCTGTCGGCGTCTGGACGGCATTCCGCTGGCGCTGGAGCTGGCGGCGGCGCAGGTTGGAGAACTCGGCCTGCAGGGTTTGCTCAGCCAGTTGCAAGGGCGTCTGCCGGTATTGGCGACCGGCAATCAGAGCAGCGTGGAACGCCACCAGACGCTGCGTGCCACGCTGGACTGGAGCTTCAACCTGCTGACCGATTGCGAACAGACCTGCCTGCGCCGGCTCGGCGTGTTTCGGGGTGGCTTCACGCTGGAGTCCGCCGCTGCGGTGATCGGTGGACAGCACATCCAGCCCGGCGAGGTGTTCGGCTCAATCACCCAACTGGTCGCCAAATCGTTGCTCAACGTCGAAGTCGGTGACGAAGAAGTGTTTTATCGGTTGCTCGACACCACGCGCCGCTATGCCCTGGAAAAACTCGAGCAAGGCGCCGAACTCGCCGAAACCCGCGAACGCCACGCTGAACGTTGTCTGGCGCTGATGTATCAGGGGCAGACCGATTGGGAAACCACCTCAACCGCACTGTGGATCGAACGCTACGCACGCGGTCTGGAAGACCTGCGCGCGGCGCTCGACTGGAGCCTGAACGGTGCAGGCCCCAACGATGTGGGGATTTATCTGGCCGCGACCTCGGCGCCCCTGTGGCAAGAGTTGTCGCTGCTCAAGGAATACGGCGGTTACGTGCGTCAGGCGCTGGCCCTGCTGGAAAACGCTGCCGAACCTTGCCCTCGGGTGAAGATCGCGCTGAAGCTGGCGCTCGGCAGCGCCTGCTACCACACCTGGGGTGGTACCCCGGAAACCATCGCGGCGTTCGTCGATGCCCATGCGCTGGCGCAAGCGTACGACGACGTGGCCGGCCAGCTGCGTGCAGTGTCCGGGCACATGGCGGTCAACCTCAGCTGTGGCCACTATCGATCGGCGCTGGAACAGAGCGAACAGTTCGATCGCCTCGGCCTGCACGGCGACCCGCAGTTGTCGCTGAGTACACATCGCCTGCGGGTGTTGGCGCTGCATTACGCCGGCGACCAGCAGCAGGCACGCCTGCATGCCGAGCAAGTGATTCAGCACATGGCGCAAAACGGCAATCCCAACCGTTTCACCCATGGCTTCGGCGTGCAGTACGACCAGAGCGTCGCCTCGCTGACGGTGCTGGCCCGGGTGTTGTGGCTGCAAGGTTTCCCTGAACAGGCCTGGCGTACGGCCAGGCAGGCACTGGACATCGCCGTGCAAATCAACCACGGCACCTCGATCTGCTACACCCTGGCGCTGGCCAGTTGCCTGATTGCTCATTACAACGGTGACGCGCAAAACGCCCGTGCTTTGCTGCAGCTGTTGCTGGAGCAGGCGCAGAAGCATTCCGTATTGCTGTTCTATCGCTGGGCACGGCAATACGCGCAGGTCCTCGACGCCGATGCCGCCGTGCCAATAGCGACCGATGACAGCGGTCTGATCAGAGAAATCATGGTGACCCTGGACAGCCGCTTTGTTGATGATGCGTTGCTTGAGCGGGCACACAGCGGAGCTGCAGGCTGGAGCACGGCGGAGATTCTGCGGGCTCGGGCCGAGCGCATGTTGCTTGAACAATCGGCTTGCCCCGACAGCAGCACCCGGCAAGCCGAAAAGGTCTTGCTCCAGGCACTGTCGATCGCGCAAACCCAGGGCGCCCTGGCCTGGGAACTGCGCAGTGCTACTTCGCTGGCGCAGTTGTGGCAACGGCAGAACCGCTACCGCGAAGCACTGGAGTTATTGAACCCGATCTATCAACGCTTCACCGAGGGCTACGCCACCCCGGACCTGCGCAAGGTGCGCTGGTTACTCGACGAGTTGGGCCGCCAACTGCGAGCCTGACACCCAACGACTGCGGCTGACGAAGCGCGCATGCCGACGCTCGTACTCGTTGGATTCACCGCTGCGTTCCAGTTGTTCGCGGGCGTAACGACGGGTGGTGTTGAGCATGCGATAGCGCAACCCGGCACTGCCCCGCTCCACCGCCAGCAAAGACTTCTGCGCCAACCGATCAATCATCAGGGCCAACGTCGACGGGGGTAATAGCGCGCAACTGATGACGCCCATCGCCGCATCAATGGCAAACGCCGTTTTGAAGACCGACAGGCGTTGCAGCACCCGCTGTTCCTGCTCACTCAGGTGCTGATAGCTCCAGTCCAGCGCGGCTTTCAGGGTTTGATGGCGTGGCACGGCAGTACGCCGACCATGGCTGAGCAGCTGTAAACAATTGTCGAGTTGTGACTGCAAGCCGACCAACGCCAGCGCATCAATGTGCGCCGCCGCCAGTTCAATCGCCAGTGGCAGCCCATCGAGCCGCCGACAGATGTCGCGCACAGCATTGAGATCCTGTTCACGCAGGGTAAAACCCTGCTGCCGGGCTCGGGCACGACTGACAAACAATTGCACGGCCGAATAGCTCATGGTCTCTTCGACACTGCCCAACGCTGAGGACTTGGGAATGGCCAGTGGCGGCAGGGTTTGCACGGTCTCCAGACTGGCCTGCAATGCTTCGCGACTGGTCGCAAGAATCGACAACCGTGGCGCGGCCTCCAGTAAACGTTCAACCAGAGCCTTGCAGGCTTCACGCAGATGCTCGCAGTTATCCAGCACCAGCAAGCTGTGACGCGCTGCCAGCGTGACGAGATCGGTTTCGAGGGTGTGCAACAGATAATCGAGCAGTGGCGTGGCGTCGTTGACTACCGCCAGGTCCACCAGCCAGACCCCGTCGCGAAAATGCTGTAACAGCAACTCTGCAGCACGCAACGCCACCGTGGTTTTGCCGACACCCGCAGGCCCCGTCACGGTCATCAATCGGCACAGTGGCAATTGCCGCACCATCGAGCCCACCACTGAATCGCGACCGGTCACCGGCGTCAGCCGCACAGGCAAGTTGTGTTGTGGCGCTTGCAGGTGTTCCAGGGCCACGTGCTCAAAATTGTCGCCGTGCACCGGAGCAACGAAGCTGTAGCCACATTGCGGCACATTGACGATGTAGCGTTGGCCGTTCTCACCGTCACCGAGCGCCCGGCGCAGGGCGGCAATGTGGACGCGAAGATTGATCTCTTCGACCACCGAAGTGGGCCAGACCCGTGCAATCAACTCTTCCTTTCTGACCACTCGGCCTGCACGCTCGACCAGCACCTGCAGAATGTCCAGCGCCCGCCCGCCCATGCGCAGTTGCCGATCCCCGTCGAGGATCAGCCGTTGGCGCAAATGAAAGGCGTAAGGGCCGAAATACAGGACTGACGCCGAGTGCAAATCGTTGAGGCTGTTCATGCCAACTATCTTGGCAGCCTGCGATGACGGCACAACCTTCACACAGGGCGCAGCACGGACATCCGGGTGCGCACAACGGACAGAACCGCTCTAGCTGAACTGTTCGCGGTATTGCACAGGGGTAAGGCCGAGTTTTTCCGCGAACAACAGACGCATGTGCCGAACACTGCCAAAACCACTCTTGTAGGCCACGGTTTTCAAAGGCAGGTCAGTGGTTTCCAAAAGATTTCGTGCGCAGTCGATACGCGCACTTTGCAGGAACTCCATCGGCGTCATATTGATGTCGCGGACAAACGTCCGCGCGAAGTGCCGTGCACTCATGTTGGCCAATCCTGCCATGCGCTCGACAGTGAACACTTCGTCGAGATGGTCCAGGACGTAATTCTGTACTCGGGTGATCGGTGTTTCCTGAGGCGCCACCGCCGCCATCAAGGGGCTGAACTGCGCCTGTCCGCCTTGACGTTTCATCACCACCAGCAGCACTTTGGCGACGTCCTGGGCCAACTTCTTGCCGTGATCCTGCGCCACCAGCGCCAGCGCCAGGTCGATGCCGGCCGTGACCCCGCCAGAGGTGATCAGATTGCGATCCTCAATGAAAATCTGGTCGGTGGCGACGCTCGCCTTTGGAAATGCCTTGATCAGGCGTTCGGTGTAGTTCCAATGAGTGGTCACCCGATAGCCGTCGAGCAACCCGGCATGGCCGAGCACGAAGGCGCCGGTGCAGATCGAACCATATCGCTCGGCACAGGGCACGGCCGCTTTCAGCCAGGCCAGCAACGCCGGGTGTTTTTCGTTGTAAGCCCCCGGCCCTCCTGGCACCAGCAGCAAATCGTAGCGCTCAAGGGCTTGTTCGATATGCCGGTCGGTGTGTACCAGCACACCGTTGGACGCACGCAACGGCCCGCGCTCGGTGCCAAGGGTCGTCAGCTGATAGTGCGACTCCGGTTTCAAATAGCGATTGGCCACCGAAAACACTTCCAGCGGCCCGGCCATGTCGAGCAGCAGAAAGTCGGGGAACAACACCATGGCCACGGTTTTCATGGGGTACACATCACTGATAATGAAAAATGGACGGACAAGACTGGCTGAGCATTATGGCCAACTGCGGCACAGTCGTCGGAAAAAAATACGTGATCGAGCGCACACAACTGTCAACCAGAAACGGACAGTATTTCAATTTCCATCTACTTATTACCCCGCAGAGTAAACAGTAATCTTCTCCTCACTCGGACGAATTCACGTCCCACAAGGAGATTTCATCATGCTGACTCTTCGCAAAGCCTCCGATCGTGGCCTCGCCAATCATGGCTGGTTGAAGTCGTTCCACACCTTTTCCTTCGCCAGCTACCGCGACCCGCGTGAACAGGGTTTTTCCGACCTGCTGGTGATCAACGATGACCGCGTTGCCGCCGGTAAAGGTTTCGGCCAGCACCCGCATCGTGACATGGAGATCTTTTCCTACGTGCTCGAAGGCGCACTGGAACATAAAGACACGTTGGGCACCGGCTCGGTGATCCGCCCTGGCGACGTACAACTGATGAGCGCCGGCAGCGGCGTGGCGCACAGCGAGTTCAACCATTCGGCCACCAAACCCGTGCACTTTTTGCAAATCTGGATTGTGCCGGAGATCAGCGGCGCCAAACCGCGCTATCAGCAGGAGCACTTCAGCGCGCAGAAAAAACGCGGTCGTCTGCAACTGATCATCTCGCCGGACGGCAGCGATGGTTCGCTGACAGTGCGCCAGGATGCGCGGGTTTACGCCGGGTTGTTCGACGGCAAGGAAAGCGCCACCCTGAAACTGTCCGCCAACCGTTACGCCTACGTGCATGTGGCTCGCGGCAGTGTTGAACTCAACGGCCAGTTGCTGCAGGAAGGTGACGGCGTGCGGGTTCGCGAGGAACAGGCGTTGACCCTGAGCAATGGCGTGGATGCCGAAGTGCTGGTGTTTGACTTGCGTCCGCAAGAACTGCCGCAAATGCCATGAGGCATGGGCTTCCTAGCCAACAAAAACGGCCTTCGATTGAAGGCCGTTTTTTATTTTGGCAACACCGATGATGGCTGCTCGGCAGGCTTGGCTGCACCGACATCTTTGCCTGCCTGAACCGCCGCCAATGTTGTTTGTATCGCTGCATACAGGTTGGCCTGACTGGCGAAATAGCCACCGACGACAATGCTGACCACACCAAACAGATGCACAGCCGTTGCCATCCAGACGTTGGCATTTACGGTACCCGCCTTTTTGAGCGCCTCTCTGGACTCGATGGCAATGCCTTGAATCATCGAGTCGTAGCGTTTATCCCGTTCGACCTGAATGCGCTCATTCGCCTTGTCTCGCTCTGCCTGGGAGCAAAGGAACTCTCGAATATCGGCGTGCACTCGCTCTACCCGAGCATCCATCCTTGCCTCGATGGTCTCGATCCTGGCGTTGAATTCTTCACGGCTGATAGCGTTCATGATTTGTGTATTACGACCTTTGCTCAATGTGTCGAAGCTTTGATATTGCTCGAATTCCCTGGCTTTCAATCCGATCCCCTTCCCTGGGTTAGCGATACCTTCTCTGGCGCACCGATTTCCTGGCGCTGCGAGTTGCATCAACCTTAGGACTGGCGCTCCAAGCCCACAAGCCGGCAGATTCTGCTGTGGATGTAGGGCGTTTCGTCAGACGCTGTAGCTTGTCCAAAACGCTTTGAGCCGTCACTCATTCTCCAGTGCAAACGCCTCGACAATCTGCTCAATCACCGCCCTGACCCGTGCGGTGTGGCGCAAGTCCGCGTGGGTCACCAGCCAGACCTCATACGGTTGCGGGCGATTGCGCTCCGGCCAAAGCCTGATCAGGCCATCGCGCTCGCCCATGTATACCGGAATTTCTCCTACGCCCAGGCCGGCCGCAATCGAGCGGCGTACCAACAGACTTGAACTCAGGCTGGCGACAATCCGTCCGCGATGCAGCGGCTCGCAAACCAGCGTCATGTCCTTGTGTGTCTGCAAATACGGCTGGTAGACCACCAGATCATGGCCTTCGAACGCCGTACCCTGCGGCGGGATGCCATGGGCGTCGATATACGCCTGTGAAGCGAACAATCCCACGGGCCAGCGAGCAATCCGCCGCGCGATCAGATCGGGATTGTCAGGCCGGGTATTGCGCACAGCGATGTCGGCCTCGCGCTTGGCCAGGCTAAGGATCTGCGTGGAGGCGTCCAGTTCAACGCGCACGTCCGGATGCTGCGCGTGCAGGCGGGTCATGGCCGGGATCAGGAAGTCGATGGCCAGTGAGTCGGTGGTGCTGACGCGTACGTTGCCGGTCAGACGATCATCCAGGCCCTGAATCTGCCGCTCAAGTTCCAGCGCCGAATGCTCCATTTTTTCCACGCTTTTGAGCGCGGCTTCGCCGACTGCGGTCAGTGCGAAGCCGTCGGAGGTGCGCAGGAACAAGGTCGCGCTCAGGGACTTTTCCAGCGCCGTGATCCGTCGCCCGACGGTCGCCTGATCCACCCCCAGAACCCGCGCTGCGCCGCGTAATGTCGACTCCCTGCATACCGCGAGAAATACCCGCGCATCATCCCAGTTCATGCTGCCCCCAACCGATGCGAATTTGCATCACTATAAAGCCAAATCGCTGCATTACCGCAGCAAAGATAGCCGATATCCTGAGCGCCATAGACCTTCCTCAGGAATGCTGTCATGCGTACATCCACCTCAGCGTTACCGATTTTCTCAGGACTCTGCGCCAGCCTGGTCGGCATTGGTCTGGCGCGTTTTGCCTACACACCGCTTATTCCCTCGCTGATTCAGGCGCAGTGGTTTTCTGCCAACGACGTGGTCTACCTCGGCGCAGCCAATCTGGTCGGCTATCTGATCGGCGCCCTGCTCGGCCGGCCGATAGCGCGGCAACTGGGCAATAAAAACGCCCTGCGACTGATGATGCTGCTGGTCACCGCAGCGTTTTTTGCCTGTGCATTTCCATTGTCGGTGATCTGGTTCTTTGGCTGGCGGTTGTTGTCGGGGATTACCGGCGGCGCAATTATGGTGCTGGTGGCGGCGACTGTTCTGTCCCACGTGCCGGCATCCCGCAAAGGACTGGCCAGCGGTGCGATTTTTCTCGGTATCGGCCTGGGCATCGCCGCCTCCGGAACCATCGTCCCGCCCTTGTTGAATATGGGCCTGCACGCCACCTGGTTGGGACTGGGCGGATTGTCGTTGTTGCTGACCGCAATAAGCTGGTTTGGCTGGCCTGCTGATCTACCGCACCCGACCGCCACTCACGCAGGCGCGACGGTTGAGCCAACCCCCTCCGCCGTCTATTTGCTGTTCGGCCAATACGCATTCATGGCCGCAGGTCTGGTGCCGGCCATGGTGTTTCTGGTGGATTACGTGGCTCGCGGGCTCGGTGCCGGGGCGCAGATTGGTGCACTGATTTGGGTGATGTATGGCCTGGGCGCAATTGTCGGCCCGGTAAGTTACGGCTTTCTCGCGGATCGGCTTGGCGCGCGGATGGGCATTCGGCTGGTATTGGTGGTGCAGGCGATTGCGCTGGGACTGCTGGCGGTTTCCCACTCTTTCATGGCGTTGGCCGTACTGGCAGTGATCATCGGTTCATTCCCGCCGGGCATCGTCCCGCTGGCCTTGGCCCGCGTGCATGAACTGGTACCGGATCACCATCGCCAGCAAATCGCCTGGAGCCGCGCCACCGTATCGTTTGCCACGTTTCAGGCGCTGGCCGGTTTTGCCTATTCGGCGCTGTTCAATGCCACGGGCGGTCAGCACGCAATGCTTTTCGTGATCGCCGCCGGGGCGATTGTCGTGGCGATTTTGTTGGAGCACGCCCTGAAATGGCTGCCCTCAGCGACTGAACCACGCGTCTGTGAAAATTGAAGGGAATCATTGCCTGCGGGCTGCGCTCCCATCTTCAGAACCTCAAGCAACAGGAATCGACATGACTTTGCCCAACGAAATGACCCGGATCGAAATCACTGAACCCGGTGGCCCGGACGTCTTGCAAGCCAAACGTGTGCCCCTGCCCGTCGCTGCAGCCGGTGAAGTGCTGATCCGCGTGCATGCCGCCGGAATCAATCGCCCCGACGCCCTGCAACGGGCCGGTAAATACCCGATGAAGCCGGGCATGAACCCGATCCCCGGTCTGGAAGTGGCCGGCGAAGTGGTGGCGCTGGGTGCCGGTGTCAGTCAGTTTGCCGTGGGGGACAAGGTCTGCGCACTGACCAACGGTGGCGGTTACGCCGAATACTGCAACGTCCCGGCCGGACAAACCCTGCCGATCCCCGATGGACTGGATTGGGTGCAGGCCGCCGCTATCCCGGAAACCTTCTTTACCGTGTGGGCCAACCTGTTCGGCCTCGGCGACGTTCAGCGCGGTCAGCGCGTGCTGATTCACGGCGGCACCAGCGGCATCGGCACCACCGCGCTGATGCTCTGCCGCGAGTTCGGCATCGAAGCCTTCGCCACCGCAGGCAGTGCCGATAAATGCGCGGCAATCAGCAAACTGGGTGGGCAGCCGATCAATTATCGCGAGCAGGATTTCGCCACGGTCATCGCCGAAAAAACTGCTGGCCAAGGCGTTAACGCGATTCTCGACATCATGGGCGCTTCGTACCTCAACGGTAATGTCAGCGCGCTGGCGATGGATGGCCGGCTGGTGATGCTGGGCTTTCTCGGTGGCGGCAAGGCCAACGACATCGACCTGCTGGCGATCATGGCCAAGCGTGCGGTGATCACTGGCTCATTGCTGCGTGCGCGAACCGCTGAGGAAAAGGCCGAAATTGCCGAGCAACTGCGCGAACACGTTTGGCCGGCGCTGGCCGCCGGACGCTGCCTGCCGATCATCGACAAGGTTTATTCGCTGAACGATGCGGCCCAGGCGCATGCGCGCATGGAAGGTGGCGACCACATCGGCAAAATCGTTCTGCGCGTGGGCTGAGCCGCAGCATTTTGTAATCGTTGCGAGTAGACGGTGATCGAAAAAGTCACGCGCAGACCGAGCCTTCTGGTAAAAAGCCTTCTTTGTCTGCGCTGTGGTGAACCGTTTAATGTTCCTGTCCTTCATGACCCGTTTGCGTCGTCGCCGTCTGGCGTTCGCCTGCATGGCTGCGCTGATCATTGGCGTGCCGACGAGTTGTGCGGTGCTCGAGCACACCGAGCGCAAACTGCTGTTTCGCATCGAACCGGGCACGGCCGGCTGGTATCACGGCTTGCCGGGCAGCGTGCAGGAACTCGACTTGCAGCCCAAGAGCTTCAAGGCCGGGCAGAATATTCATGCCTGGTGGTGGCCTGCGGAACGACCGAACGCTCCGGCGATTCTCTATCTGCATGGCGTGCGCTGGAACCTCACCGGACAGCTGTTCCGCATCGAGCAATTGCGCGCGGCCGGCTACTCGGTACTGGCCATCGACTACCGTGGTTTCGGCCAGAGCAAGGGCGATCTGCCTTCGGAAAGCAGCGTGTATGAAGACGCCCGTGTGGCGTGGGAGCGCTTCAAACTCCTGCAGCCCGACCCGAGCAAGCGCCTGATCTACGGCCACTCACTGGGTGGCGCCGTGGCTATTGATCTGGCCGCCGAACTCGGCCAGGACGCCGCACGGGACAAGACACCGCTGCCGGTCAAAGGTCTGGTGATCGAATCGACCTTCACCTCTCTCGCCGACGTGGCTGCCGCCGTGGCCAACACTTCGCTACCAGTGCGCTGGCTGCTGTCGCAGAAATTCGACTCCATCGACAAGATCGCCGAGATTCACATGCCATTGCTGGTGGTGCACGGCATGGCCGACGCATTCGTGCCGCCACGTTTCAGCGAGCAACTGTTCAACGCCGCCCGACAACCGAAACGACTGCTGTTGGTGCCGGGTGCCACCCACAACAACAGCATGGCGCTGGGCGGGCAGAATTATCGCAAGGCGATCGATGCGATGATGCAGTCCAAACCCGCGCCGCGCGTGGCCGGCCCAGCATTGGTGCGCAGCGCGCAGGATTCCTAGCGATAGCCGCGAGCCTGCAGATCGAACAGCTTGGCGTAGTGCCCGTTTGCAGCGATCAGGCTGTTGTGATCGCCCTTCTCCAGTATCCGTCCGCCCTCCAGCACCATGATCTGATCGGCATTGCGCACACTGGAAAAGCGATGGGAAATCAACAAGGTCATGCGCCCTTCGGTGTGTTGGCTGAAATGCTCGAACACTGCCGCTTCCGCTGCCGGATCCAGCGCCGAGGTCGGCTCGTCGAGAATCAGGATGTCGGCATCGCGGCGCATATAGGCCCGAGACAAGGCAATCTTCTGCCATTGCCCGCCCGATAACTCCTGACCGCCAGCAAACCAGCGGCCCAACTGCGTGGCATAGCCACGGTCGAGGCCTTCAATGAACGGCGCGGCCATGCCTTCGGCCGCTGCGGCCTGCCAGCGCGATTCATCGTTGAACGCCGAGGTATCCCCCACGCCGATGTTTTCGCCCACGGTGAACTGGTAGCGAATGTAGTCCTGAAAAATCACGCCGATACGCCGCCGCAATGTGTTCTCTTCCCAATCCTGCAAATCGCTGCCATCAAGCAGAATCCGCCCCTGATCGGGCCGATACAGGCGCGTCAGCAATTTGATCAGCGTGGTTTTGCCTGAGCCGTTCTCCCCCACCAGCGCCACACTCTTGCCCGGCACCAGGTGCAGGTCGATGCCTTCCAGTGCTGCACGGCTGGCCCCCGGATAGCGGAAACCGACGTTCTCAAAACGCAGGCCATCACCCGGATGCGCGCCGACGGTGAGATGACCGCAATCAGCCAACACCGGTTCGGCCAGATACTCATACAGGCTCGACAGGTACAGACCGTCCTCATACAAACCGCTGATCGCACTCAGGCTGCTGCTGACCGCACTCTGCCCCTGCTTGAACAACACCAGGTACATGGTCATCTGACCGAGACTGATATTGCCGTGCACCGCATCGATCACCACCCAGGCATAAGCCAGATAGAACGCCCCTGTACCGAGCAAGCCGAGACCGAAACCCCAGCCATCACGACGCAATGTCAGGCGCCGATCCTCGGCGTAGAGCTTGGCAAAAGTGTCCCGATAACGCTGCAGCAGCAACGGCGCAAAGCCGAACAGCTTGACCTCTTTGATATAGGCTTCGTGGGACAGCAAGGTTTCGATGTAATTTTGCTGCCGACTCTCCGGGGCCCGGCGGGTGAACAGGCGGAAAGCGTCGCCGGAGAAATGCGCCTCGGCAAAGAACACCGGCAACGCGCCGATCACCAGCAACAGCAGTGCCCACGGCGAAAAATGCACCAGCAGCACACCGAAGCTGATCAACATGATCAGGTTCTGGATCAGCCCCAGCGACTTCATCACCAACGCCAGCGGCCGGGTCGAGGCTTCGCGGCGCACGCGCACCAGCTTGTCGTAGAACTCGGAGTTCTCGAACTGCACCAGCGACAGGGTCTGCGCCTTTTCCAGAATCAGCGTGTTGACCTTCTGCCCCAACTGCACCCGCAACAATGACTGCTGCACCGAGAGCGCCCGTTGCGTACCGGACAACAACGCCAGCACGCCCGCCTCCATCAGCACATAACGCAACACCGGCCACAGGGGTGCATCGCCCTGTTGCGCGTGCAACTGCATCGCCGTCACCACCGCATCGACAATGCGCTGACCCAGCCATGCGGCCAGCGCCGGCAGGACACCCGCTATCAGGGTCGCCAGCACCAGGCCCAGAAATAACCCGCGTGAGGTCGCCCAGACCAACAGCAAGGCGCGCCGGGCCTGATCGAACAGGGCGTTGAAGCGGGAAATCAAAGGCATGGCAGAACAAGCTCGATAGGTCGTACAGGGTGTCATGGTACTCCGCAGGTTTTATCCGTGCTGAAGCGCGGCGTTTTCAGAAGAAAAACATCTGGAAAAACTCTGGCCGTTGCGGCGTCCAATGCTTTGCTATGGTTTAACCGCCTTTCGCGGAACCTGGCGAACATCGCCTCTCTCCGCGCCTACTGCCAGGAACGCCATCATGCGAATCAATCCCTACCTGATCTTCAACGGCAACTGCCGTGAAGCCTTCACCTTTTATGAGCAAGCGCTGCAAGGAAAACTCGAAGCAATCATGACCTTCGGCGAAACACCCGCCGCCGAACACGTACCGAAAGAGCACCACAACCTGGTCATCCATACCTGCCTGAAGGTTGGCGACCAGATGATCATGGCCTCGGACACCACGCCTGACCGGCCGACCGGGGGTATGAGTGGTTGCTCGATTTCACTCAACGTCGACAGCATTGCCGAAGCCGAGCGGGTGTTTAATGCACTGGCCAAGGACGGTCGCGTCGATATGCCGCTAGAGGCGACTTTCTGGGCCGCCCGGTTCGGTATGCTGGTCGATCGCTTCGGCGTGTCGTGGATGGTCAATTGCGAGACTGACAAGTAACGCCGACGTTTCGTCAGGCATGAAAAAGCCCAACCTCTTCAGGTTGGGCTTTTCGATTTATCGCTGGGCCAGCTCATGCCGCACGCATTGTTCGTAATAGGTCTGCTTGACCGCTGCAGGTTTGAGCTTCGACGTGCTGTTGTAGGTCTGCTCGGTAATCCCCATTGCCGTCATGCGCATCCACGGTTGCTGGAACTTGCGCACCTGCAACTGCTTGCGCGCGCCGTACAACGAGATCCCCGAGAGCTTCGACTGTTGTGCGCCGGCGGCGATGTCCGAGCCCCACGTACAGGCAAACCGGTGACTCTTGCTCAACTCTCTCGCTTCAATGGCCGAAGCGAAAGCAGCCAGGGAAAGCGTTGCAACGGTTATGACAATCGTCCGCATATAGCCAACCTAACCTTTTGAAAAAAGGCGATTTTGCCGGGGAAGCCCAAGCCTGGGGGCCAGCAAATTGCCGCATTCGCGAGATTGATCCGGGCTTGCGACGCGGTCAGCGACCGTTGCGGACCTCAACCCGCAGACGCTCGGGGCCCGCTTCCGAGCATTCGATAGTGACCGGCAAGAAGCGCTCGATCACCGCGATGTTGCTGTGCAGATGCTCGGTCATTCTTGGGGTAGTGAATGATCCGCCACCGGCCAGCGCCATCGGCAGCAGCAACTGGTCGGCGAGGTGTTCCGCCACCGCAGCGTCACTGCGTAACCAGTCTGTCGCTTGATTGATTGCGCTATCAGCGACCTTCTCCGCCCGTAACAACACCTGGCCAAAGGCACTGAAGACTTCGGTGACCTGCTCGAACACGTACTCCAGTAACAGCACGTTACCGGGGCCACGCGCCGGGTCGAGCGTGATCGGATGCAAAGTTTCCGCTGCCCAGCGCATGCGTTTCGCCACCTGATTCAGTTCACGCTCGGCGACGCTCGGTGCGAGACCGGCCGTCAGCGCCAAGGCTTGCTGCGACAGCAGCGCCCCACGCTCACACAGGTCCAGCGGCGTCAGTTGCGACGGCTGCACCGTGACGTCGATCTCACCGCCACCGGCCGGGACAAAGCCGTGACGCAGCAGATCCAGCTCAATGCCGGCACCCATGCGCCGCATCAACGGCAACCAGCTGCGCGTAAGGAAATCGACAGGCGGCGCCAACGGATTATGCGTACCGCCGCTGATCCGTACGCGACTTGTGCCCGGCGCCTGCAACAGTGCCGGCAGCAATGTCTGCAACACCAACGTGCAACTACCGGCCGTGCCGATCGCAAACCGGTAATCACCCGAACGAATCGCTCCCGGCTCGAAGCGCAACTCCTGCGAGCCCAGTTCCGCTCCCGCGATCCGTGCGCCGCAGACTTCGGCGGCCGCCATCACTGCCGTCAAATGCTGGCGTAACAATCCCGGCCGACTGCGGCGGGCACGAATCTGTTTAATGCGAAACGCCTGGCCCGTCACCATCGACAGGCTCAGCGCGCTGCGTAACACCTGACCGCCGCCAATCGCGCCGTCCAGTTCAATCACTTGCGGTTCCATTTCAATCCTTACGCATACAACCTGACGATGTCCCTGAGGTAGTCATCCAGTCGTCGCGAGTCTTCCTGAGTTCTGAGTAATGTGGGCACATCGCGTTCGAGTTCGGCATTGATGAACCTGTGCAGTGCCGGACGACGCGGGCCGTAGGCGCGCTCGTCGGCATTGCGTTTAAGTGCCAGCAGCTCGTCGACTTCAGCCAGCAGTGCGCGGTCGTCGACCGTGGTCAGCAGGTCGGCGAAGGTCATCGGTGGACGCCCACGCCCCTGATCGATCCAGCGCACCGCCAGCAACGGCCGCAGCACGTAGAAGTACTTCTTGAACCGTACGCTGTCGCCTTGCAGGTACTGGCGAAAGTTGTTTTTCGCCATCGACAGATAGTGGTTGCGGGCTGCCGGCGGGCTGTAGAACGCTTCGGCCAGCTCACGCAGTTGCGCAACCTGCGCGCTTTCGCTGCGGTACACCAATGGCGAGTCGAGCCACTCCAGCAACGTCGGATTGGACTTGCGCAATAACCCGAGGGTCTTGCGCAGTTCCCAGCCGCTGACGTCCAGCTCATCGTCCAATGGCCGCTCGATCACAGCGCGCGGCGTGTCGACCTGAACGAACCACTGCGGTTTTTCCACGTACACGAACCGCACGTCGTAATCGCTGTCGGTCGAGGCAAAGCCCCAGGCCCGACTGCCGGACTCACAGGCGTACAACACCGTGACATTGCGCTCGCGCTCTACACGCGCCAACTCTTCCAGTACCCGCGCACGCATCGTGGCGCACAGCGGGTGGCGTTCTGCAAATTCCATAACTGCTGATCCTTTTATCCTTTGACGCACACCACTTGCCGCAGGGTGTGCAGCACTTCCACCAACTCGCGCTGGGCGTGCATGACTTTGTCGATGTCCTTGTAGGCCATCGGAATTTCGTCGATCACCGCTTCATCCTTGCGGCACTCGACATGCGCCGTGGCGCGGATCTGGTCTTCGACGGTGAATGTATTCTTTGCCTTCGTTCGGCTCATGGTGCGGCCGGCGCCGTGGCTGCAGGAGCTGAACGACTCTTCGTTGCCCAGGCCGCGCACAATGAAACTCTTGGCGCCCATCGAACCCGGAATGATCCCGAGTTCACCTTTCTTCGCCGACACCGCGCCTTTGCGGGTGACCAGGATTTCTTCGCCGAAATGCCGCTCTTTCTGCACGTAGTTGTGGTGGCAGTTGACCGCTTCCAGCGCCACCTCGAACGGCTTGCGAATGATCTGGCGCGTGGCCTGAATCACCGCGCGCATCATCAATTCGCGGTTCTGTCTGGCGAAGTCCTGCGCCCAGCTCACCGCTTCCACGTAATCATCGAAGTGCTGGCTGCCTTCTTCGAAGTACGCCAGGTCACGATCCGGCAAGTTGGCGATGTGTTGCCGCATATCCGCCTGAGCCATCTGAATGAACAGGTTGCCAATGGCGTTGCCGACACCGCGAGAACCACTGTGCAACATGAACCAGACCCGGTTGGCTTCATCCAGGCACACTTCGATGAAGTGGTTGCCGCTGCCGAGCGTGCCCAGATGCCCACGGTTGTTGGTGTTGGTCAGTTTCGGGTACTTGTCGGTGATCAGTTTGAAACGTGGCTGAAGCCCCGCCCAGGCCTGATCGGCTTGCTGCGGAATCTCGTCCCATGCGCCCTTGTCGCGCCGAGAACGGTTCGAACTGCGGCCATGGGGCACCGCTTGCTCGATGGCGCTGCGCAGACCTTGCAGATTGTCCGGCAAGTCGGCTGCGGTCAGCGACGTGCGTGCGGCGATCATGCCGCAACCGATGTCCACGCCGACGGCCGCAGGGATGATCGCGCCCACCGTCGGAATCACGCTGCCAATAGTCGAGCCCTTGCCCAGATGCACATCCGGCATCACCGCCAGATGCTTGAAGATGAATGGCATCTTTGCCGTGTTCATCAGCTGCTCGCGGGCCTCGTTTTCCACCGGGACGCCTTCAGTCCAGAGTTTGATCGGCTTGCCGTTGGCGACTTCGAGCAGTTGGTAAGTGTGTGCTTTCATTTCTCTATTCTTTATTCGTTGGCCGATGATTCGGCGTTGTTCCGTCATGTGCAGCGACAAAAAAACAGACACTGTGGCTCTGCCAGTCGAGCCCCCGTTGCCGGGGCGGGATTCGAACCCGCGTTCCGATGGAGTACCTGTTGCATTCGCTGCCTTCTTTTTCAATAAGGTGGCACGACAAAAGTTGATGACTGTTGCGCGTCGCCGCGCACCGGGGTTAACCGGCCTCAGATGTACAGCCATCAGGCATTCGTGCCGTCACACACGCTGACAAGGGTTTGATGAGACGTCTTGGATGTAGTCCCACCGGCATTCAGCGCCTGTGACAAATCAATTCATTGCATCTTCTCGATCGCTTCGACCCAGTGCTGGGCACCGTAACGACCGCTGGTGAACTGCTCGACCACATCGAACACCGCATCGCTGAAACCGCCGACATTCAGAATGTCGTCGCGGTCGGCTGCCTGCGTTGCATAACCCGGCTGGATATCGATGCACACCAGCCGTGCCTGCGGGTTGATCCGCTTGATGCGCTCCCACTGGAGCATGGTCTCACTGGCACCACGGCGCCGCGTGTCGATCCAGGACTCGTTGTCCGATACCAGAATCAACGTATCGACCCTGGCCTTGCTGTCCGCCAGTTTCTTCAATGGCGCCGAGCAGTTGGTGCCGCCGCCAAAGGCCGCGGCCAGTTTCTCCGCATTGCTGATCACGCTGTCCCGTGGGTTGAGCTTGATATCCACCACCGTCACTTCGAACGGCATCACCCGCGCCGCCGGCTGTTTGCGCAACACCGCCGCCGCGACCAGTGCCGCCACATCAATGCAACGCACTGCGGTGGTTGCACCCTGACGATAACCGGTCGCCGGGCTGCCCATTGAACCCGATACGTCCGGGCAAACCACCACCGCGCCTTCCAGCTTCGGCACGTTGGCCAGCGACAACTCAAGTGCATCCTGCAACGCCTCGCGGATCTGCAGCGGTACGTTATCGCCAACCATCCGGTAGGCCGCCAGCAACTGGTACGGATAAACCCGCGCCTTGGCCACTTCTTGCGGATCTGCAAGTCGCGCGGCCACGTACTCGACGCAACCCGGAACCTCGAACGCGCCATGCCGCGCCAGGGTGTTGAGGTTGATGCGCAACCCCTGCCAGCCCATGTTGCAAGCCTGCGCCGCCCATTGCTCTTTGCTCAGAATTTCGTTGCCGAGCAGTTGAAACGGTACCGCGGGGACTTCGCGACTCGCACCGCTGCGAAATGCCAGCAAATCACGGGTCAACTCGGGCAATGCCTGCACATCCACCGGTTTGCCGATCAGCCAGGCGAAGAACGCTTCGCGCCAGGCCTCAGCCGGCTTGGGGTGAACCATCTTCACCACGTCCGCCAGCGATGGCTGGTTGCCAATCGACGCTTGTAGCAGTTGACGTTCGGTCGCGCCGTTCAGCCAGTTCTGCACCAGACGTTTGGGTTGCGAACCAAGGGATTTGCGCCCGGTGGCGCCACTGCGCAGGATCTGCACGTAGTTGCGCAACATCTTGCCGCTGTCGATCACTTGTTCAAACACCTCAGGTACCAACGCCGAACGGTTCGCCGTCAACGCCGCGAGCAACAACGCCGGCATGTCTTTCATGTGGCCCTTATGGCGAGCGTAGACAGCAGCCTTCGCCACGAAACGGCTGTCGAGTTCAGCCACCAGCTTCAATACTTGATCCAGTTGACTCTCTGCACTGGCGTAAAACGTCTGGTTCAGGCAACCGGTGACCGCCAGCTGGGCCAGTTGATGCTTCGGCGTGTGGGCATATGCCGAGGCGCCGGAGGCATTCAAAGTGTCGCAGGCTGGCAGCTGTTTCGATTGCGTGTTGAAGAGTTTGACGTTGGCCATCGTGGCGTCTCGCTGTGTTGTCCTGTTCGTTGCGATAGGTATTGCAGCGGCTGTGCCAGTTTTTGAGAGGCGCAAAATTTATTTTTTATCTTATTGATTTATATAGTTTTTTTATTTTTTATCGATTTCTTTGGGCTGAACCGAAGACAAACCCAGTGTGAGAAACCTATCATTTGATATCGTCATTTATCTTTTGAGATAGCCATGCCCAACAAACGCACCGTCGCCATCGGTTTTATCGGCGCCACCCTGGACCGCGTTGGCAAAGGCGCCAATCGCTGGAGCCACTGGCGACCGAGCGTTGGCCTGTGCCAGCAACCGGACGTGTTGATCCATCGTCTGGAACTGATTCACGGTATCGACGCGCGCGACATCAGCCTCGCTGAACGGGTTCGCGCCGATATCCAGCAGGTCTCGCCGGAAACCGAGGTACACCTGCACCCCATGGCACTGCGCAATCCGTGGGATTTCGAAGAGGTCTACGGCGCACTGCATGACTTCACGACGGCCTACAGCTTCGATACCGAGCACGAGGACTATCTGGTTCACATCACCACCGGCACCCACGTCGCGCAGATTTGCTGGTTCCTGCTGACCGAAGCACGCTATCTGCCGGCGCGCCTGATCCAGACCTCCCCCGCCCGACGCAAAAGCGAAGATGAACAAGCCACCGGCACTCACGCGCTGATCGACCTCGACCTGTCGCGTTATGACCGCATTGCCTCGCGTTTCGCCAACAAACGCCTCGAGGGCCTGGAGTTCTTGAAGTCCGGCATCGCCACCCGTAACGCGGCGTTCAACCGCTCCATCGAACAGATTGAACGCGTGGCCGTGCGCTCCAAGGCGCCCATGCTGCTGATCGGTCCGACCGGCGCCGGCAAATCGTTTCTCGCCCGACGCATCTATGAACTCAAACGCAGCCGCCATCAAATGCAGGGCCGGTTTGTTGAGGTGAACTGCGCCACCCTGCGGGGCGACGGTGCGATGTCGGCTCTGTTCGGTCACGTCAAAGGCGCATTCACCGGAGCGCAGAACGCCCGCGACGGCCTGCTACGGGCAGCGGACGGCGGCATGTTGTTTCTCGATGAAATCGGTGAGCTGGGCGCGGACGAACAGGCGATGCTGCTCAAGGCTATCGAAGAAAAGCGCTTCTTTCCGCTTGGCTCCGACAAGGAGGTCGACAGCGACTTCCTGATCATCGCCGGCACTCACCGCGATCTGCGCAGCCGCGTTGCCGAAGGCCTGTTCCGCGAGGATCTGTACGCACGCATCAACCTCTGGACATTTGATTTGCCCGGCCTGGCCGGCCGCCGCGAAGACATCGAGCCCAACATCGATTTCGAGCTCGAACGTCACGCTCGCGATCACGGCCAACTGGTGCGCTTCAACCTCGAAGCGCGGCGGCGCTACCTCGCCTTCGCCAGCTCTCGCGAAGCGGCATGGCTGGGCAACTTTCGCGAACTGTCAGCGTCGATTACCCGGATGGCCACGCTGGCGGACAGCGGACGAATTGATGAGGCGCAAGTGCAGGAAGAAATCGATCGACTGCGTTATGCGTGGGGACTGGCGCAACCGGACGGCGTGTCGGATGACCTCCCGGGAGACGCCGATAGCCTCGACCTGTTTGATCGACTGCAATTGAAAGCGGTGCTTGAAGTATGTCAGCAAGCGGACAGCCTGTCGGATGCCGGACGCAGACTGTTCGGCGTATCGCGCCAGGCCAAGGCGCAGCCGAATGATGCAGATCGCTTGAGAAAATACCTGAGCCGCTTCGGGATTGAATGGGCCGACTTGCAAGGCCGCAAAATATAGCGCCCTCGACTGAGGCACACAGCTTGCACGAAAGCAGATGCACTCATAAGCTCGACATTCATTGCCGGCCACCCGAAAAATAATGCCCCATGAGAGCCACTACAACTTGAGCGAGCTTTTTGATTTCCTGGCAGCACTCGTCGCTTACGATGACTTCAGATCAAGGCGGCGCAGTAATCGTGTGTTTTCGCGCCGCTTTGTCGCGGTCATGTTTGTGGTCGGCTTGGTAGAAATCCTTCTACTTTCACATTGGGCCGGGTATCTGTGACTTTACCGCTCGTCCAACGGCCAGCACCTTAGGCCTGTTCATGCCTCCAAAGAGTTACCCACATCGCGCGGAAGACTCAGATCATGAACAAGTCGATTGCAACCCTGACGCTTGCAAGCCTGCTGTTGACTGGCTCGCTCTTCACGCAGACCAGTTCGGCAGCAACACCGACGGCCTCCTCCGGCACAAATCAGGCGCAAAGCTCAGAGTCCAACGAGGAAAAGGCCAATAAAAAAGGCGAAGAAGCGTCAGGCTCAAACTCCGGCGCCGAACCGCAAGAAACGCAGAAGGACGCCGCAACCTCCAGTGACTCGGAGGATATTCAGCAAGATTCGAAACCTTAACACTTGGGCGACTGCCGTCGCCCACTTGACTCACCTGACACGAATCACAATTGTTGACGCAAGCATGTCGCCCAGGCGTTTGCGCGAGCCAAAGAAAATGAAAATCCAGTCGAGGATGTTCAGAAACGGCGTTGTGATATTGCGTATGAACGATTGATACAGATTGCAGTTCAAGTAGCTACGCTCATCAATCACCGACATCCCCAGCAGCTTTTTACCCAGGCTTTGCCCGTTGGGCATTGCGTCGGAAAACAGGTAATACGCCACACCCGTACCAAGAGCCAGGACAGCCACCACATTTGGCGGCAAACCAATAAACTCCGCCAGCCGTCCTACGAAGAGGATCAAAAAGTAGGTGATCAACGTATCGATGATCTGCCCACCCCAGCGACGGCCCAGCCCTGCGAGATTTTTCGGCTTTTGATATTCACTGCTGGTATTGCTGATGTCCATGCGCCTTCGCTCGATCGGAATTTAGATGACTAAGTATCGGCACCCGATCGCCAATATTTAGTGGCGCTTCAGAGGCGAGCGCACTGACAGTACGGTCTATCAAACCCCGCAATACTGCTGCACATGGCTCGGCTCACTGAAGGTAAAGAAGTAGAAGGAAATCAGCCCTGACAGGCAGAGTATTAACCCGACATCAGAGTAACTGCGCAGAACCTTTGCCGAGCTTGCGTGCCAACTCGACATTCATTTCGAACTGTTCGCTAACATCAATCGCCGTACGGCGACTCTTTTCGACTGAGCCTTCCCGAGTCCAGAGAAATGGGAAAAACGAAAAGCACTGATCCGCTTCCAGCGCCTGCAGGTCGCGAATCCAGCCGTTCCAGCGCAAACCGTCGTAGAAGGTCGCAAGCCGATCGCTCAACGCCCAACCAAGGAAGTCGGTGTAAGCAATGTGCAATGGCTCCCACAAGAGCGTGTCAGGCGCCCAGTAATACATCGCCCCAACTTCTTCACCCAAACCACCGCCATTGAGAGCAAAAAAACCTCCAGCGGCATCGTCGGCGACCAACATATAAGCATCAGCACGGCCGCCATTCCAATCCAGAAGATTTCGCGGTAATTGCAGATGCCCGGAGCCGAGCTCACGTAACCAGCCGTGATCAATCAACAGCCCACCCGTTTCGAAGGCGATCGCACCTAAAGTCGATTTAGTCGTGAGCTGAAGACCTGAAAGAACTCTGCCATTTTCGGTGGAGGGAGGGAGTAACTGATAGTTGAGTACGGCTTCCCCCAGCATTTTTTCAATGATGGGCAGCGCCGGATCCCGCTTGTCTATCAAGTGATCCAAATTTTTCATCCAGCGACCTTTTTTTGCGCGAGCTTTGCGCAGGCACAAAAAAGCCGATCTAGATGATCGGCTTAAGTGTCTGATTTTACTCAGGAATAATGGTCGGGACGGAGTGATTCGAACACTCGACCCCTAGCACCCCATGCTAGTGCGCTACCGGACTGCGCTACGCCCCGACTGGTTTGAAACCCGCCCCTCGTCTCGAAGAGCGCTCAAGAATATATCGCAAGCTTTTGAAAACTGGAAGTATTCAAACGCAGCTTTTTATTTCTTGAGCACCACCAGTACATCTTCAAGCTCAGCGATCATCTGGCGGATCATTTGCTTGTACTGGGTGGTGTCGTCTTTGGCTTCATCACCGGACAGACGCAAGCGTGCGCCGCCGATGGTGAATCCCTGATCGTAAAGGAGCGCGCGGATCTGCCGGATCATCAGCACATCCTGGCGCTGATAATACCGGCGGTTTCCGCGGCGTTTGACGGGGTTGAGTTGAGGAAACTCCTGCTCCCAGTAGCGCAGCACGTGTGGCTTTACCGCACACAGCTCGCTGACTTCACCAATGGTGAAGTAGCGTTTGCCCGGGATGACGGGTAGTTCGTCGTTATGACTTGGTTCCAGCATAAGCCTCAACTCGGGCCTTCAACTTCTGCCCTGGACGAAAGGTGACCACACGGCGAGCCGTGATCGGGATTTCTTCCCCCGTTTTCGGGTTGCGGCCAGGCCGCTGGCGTTTGTCCCGAAGGTCGAAATTGCCGAAACCGGACAATTTGACCTGCTCGTTGTCTTCAAGAGCGTGCCTGATTTCCTCGAAAAACAGTTCAACCAATTCCTTGGCTTCCCGCTTGTTCAGGCCCAGCTCTTCATACAGACGTTCCGCCATCTCAGCTTTCGTCAAAGCCCCCATACGTCACTTCCTTAACGTGGCGTTCAACCTTTGTTCGAGCGAGGTGAGGATATTTTGCGTCGTCGAATTCACCTCATCGTCATTAAGAGTGCGCGATGGATGCTGCCAGGTCAAGCCAACTGCAAGGCTTTTTCTATCAGGATCAATACCTTTACCCTGATACACGTCAAACAGCCTGAGATCCGTGAGCCATTCGCCTGCATTTTCACGAATTACGTCCAATACAGCCGAGGCCGCGACGTCTTTGTGTGCGATCAGTGCAAGGTCACGACGCACTTCAGGAAAACGCGACAACTCGTGGAATTGCGGCATTTTTCCGGAAGCGACTTCAGCCAGAACCAGCTCGAAGACGAAGACCGGACGATCCAGGCCCAGGGCTTTGGACAGCTCGGGGTGAATCGCACCGATAAAGCCGACTTCACGCCCGTCCCGTTCGATGCGCGCGGTTTGACCCGGGTGCAGCGCCGGGTGTTTACCCGGAGTGAAAGTGAAGGTATCCAGTGCACCGGCAAAGCCCAACACCGCTTCAACATCAGCCTTCACGTCGAAGAAATCGACGGTGTCGCGACCCTGCGCCCAACCTTCCGGCAGACGGCTGCCGCAAACAACACCCGACAGCATCGGTTCTTGCTTCAGACCTTCCAGCTGACCGACGAAGCGCAGACCGCTTTCGAACAGACGCACGCGATCCTGCTGGCGGTTCAGGTTGTGCTGCAACGCCTTGACCAGGCCCGGCCACAGCGAGGAACGCATGGCAGCCATATCATTGGAAATCGGGTTGGCCAGCAACAGCGGCTCAACGCCCGGGTTGAACAGTTCGAACTGTTTCGGATCGATGAAGCTGTAAGTGATCGCTTCTTGATAACCACGGGCTACCAGCAGACGACGCAGCTCAGGCAATTCGCTGCGTGCTTCAGCCTTCGCTTGCGGCGCCAGACGCGCTTGCGGGTAACGAACCGGCAGACGGTTATAGCCGTACAGACGCGCCAGCTCTTCGATCAGATCGACTTCCAGACTGATGTCGAAGCGGTGACTTGGCACTTCTACGCGCCACTGCCCTGCGCCGTCAGCGGAAATCTTCAGACCCAAGGCGCTGAGCAGACGCTCGACCTGCGCCGAATCCATTTCCATCCCCAGCATCTGGGTGATGCGCTGCGCACGCAGGGTGATCGGCGCGATCGACGGCAGGTGCTGTTCAATGACGGTCTCGATGATCGGGCCGGCTTCACCACCGGTAATTTCCAGCAGCAGGCCAGTGGCGCGCTCCATGGCTTCACGGGCCAGTTGCCAGTCCACGCCACGCTCGTAACGGTGCGAGGCGTCGGTGTGCAGGCCGTAGGAACGAGCCTTGCCCGCCACAGCGATCTGATCGAAGAAGGCACTTTCCAGGAAAACGTCGCGAGTGGTTGCGGACACACCGCTGTGCTCGCCACCCATTACGCCGGCAATCGCCAGAGCGCGGGTGTGGTCGGCAATCACCAGGGTATCGCTACGCAGGCTGACTTCCTGACCGTCGAGCAAAACCAGCTTCTCACCCTCTTCCGCCATACGCACGCGGATGCCGCCATTGATTTCGGCGAGATCGAAAGCGTGCAGTGGCTGACCCAGCTCAAGCATCACGTAGTTGGTGATGTCGACGGCAGCGTCGATGCTGCGCACATCGGCGCGGCGCAGACGTTCAACCATCCACAGCGGGGTTGGTTTGGACAGATCAACGTTACGGATGACACGACCCAGGTAACGCGGGCAGGCGGCAGGCGCCAGCACTTCTACCGGACGCACTTCATCGTGCACAGCCGGAATGGTCATGACCACCGGGCGAGTGACCGGCGTGTCGTACAGCGCACCCACTTCACGGGCCAGACCGGCCAGCGACAGGCAGTCGCCACGGTTCGGGGTCAGGTCGACCTCGATGCTGGCATCTTCCAGATCCAGGTACACACGGAAATCTTCGCCCACCGGCGCATCGGCCGGCAGTTCCATCAGACCGTCGTTGCCTTCACCGACCTGCAGCTCGGCTTGCGAGCACAGCATGCCGTTGGACTCGACGCCACGCAGCTTGGCCTTCTTGATCTTGAAGTCGCCCGGCAGTTCGGCACCGATCATGGCGAACGGAATCTTCAGGCCCGGACGCACGTTTGGCGCACCGCACACGACCTGGAAGGTTTCCGCGCCATTGCTGACCTGGCACACACGCAACTTGTCGGCATCAGGGTGCTGCTCGGTGCTCAGCACCTCGCCCACGACCACGCCGCTGAATACACCGGCGGCCGGGGTCACGCTATCGACCTCCAGACCCGCCATCGACAGACGAGCAACCAGCTCGTCGCGACTTACCTGCGGGCTAACCCAGCCACGCAGCCATTGTTCACTGAATTTCATCCTGCTCTCCTAAGAATTCGTTACGACTAGCGAAATTGCGCGAGGAACCGCAAGTCGTTGTCGAAGAACAGACGCAAGTCGTTCACGCCGTAACGGAGCATTGCCAGACGCTCGACACCCATGCCGAAGGCAAAACCGGAGAACTCTTCCGGATCGATGCCGGACATGCGCAGCACGTTCGGGTGCACCATGCCGCAGCCCATGACTTCCAGCCAGCCGGTCTGCTTGCAGACGCGGCAGCCTTTACCGCTGCACATCACGCATTCCATGTCGACTTCAGCGGATGGCTCGGTGAACGGGAAGTACGAAGGACGGAAACGGACGGCCAGCTCTTTTTCGAAGAACACCCGCAGGAATTCTTCGATGGTGCCTTTGAGGTCGGCGAAATTGATGTCGCGATCGACCAGCAGGCCTTCGACCTGGTGGAACATCGGCGAGTGGGTGATATCGGAGTCGCTGCGATACACACGGCCTGGGCAGACGATGCGGATCGGCGGCTGCCTGGACTCCATGGTGCGGACCTGTACCGGCGAGGTATGGGTGCGCAGCAACATGTTCGCATTGAAATAGAAGGTGTCATGCATCGACCGGGCCGGGTGATGGCCTGGAATGTTGAGCGCTTCGAAGTTGTGATAGTCGTCTTCGACCTCAGGGCCTTCGGCGATGCCGTAGCCGATGCGGGTGAAGAACTGCTCGACTCGTTCCAGAGTCCGGGTCACCGGATGCAGACCACCGGAGGTCTGGCCACGGCCCGGCAACGTCACGTCAATGGATTCGGCAGACAGTTTGGCAGCCAGTTCGGCTTCTTCAAACAGAGCCATGCGCGCATTGAGAACGCCTGTAACACGCTCCTTGGCAACGTTGATCAGGGCGCCGACTTGCGGACGCTCTTCTGCCGGCAAATTCCCCAGGGTCTTCATCACCTGAGTCAATTCACCCTTTTTGCCAAGGTATTGAACCCGGATTTGCTCCAGGGCATTGATATCTTCAGCGCTTTGCACAGCCTCTAGTGCTTGAGAGACCAGCGCATCCAGGTTTTCCATGTACAGACTCCAGATACAAAATAGGGGAAGAGCTTGAAGGCTCTTCCCCTATTTATGACGTTTAACACCTGGCCCCACAGAGGTGAGGCCGGGTGACTGTCGGGGGTACTTAAGCCAAGGTGGCTTTAGCTTTCTCGACAATCGCAGCAAACGCCGCTTTTTCGTTCACTGCCAGATCAGCCAGAACCTTACGGTCGATCTCGATGGACGCTTTTTTCAGGCCAGCGATGAAACGGCTGTAGGACAGACCGTTAACACGAGCACCAGCGTTGATACGAGCGATCCACAGAGCGCGGAACTGACGTTTTTTCTGACGACGGTCACGGTAGGCGTATTGGCCTGCCTTGATTACCGCTTGCTTGGCAACACGGAATACGCGGGAGCGTGCGCCGTAGTAGCCTTTAGCAAGTTTCAGAATTTTTTTGTGACGCTTACGGGCAATGACGCCACGCTTTACACGAGCCATGAGTTACTTCCTCTATTCTTGACTAAAATTAACGAAGGCGCAGCATGCGCTCGACTTTTGCCACGTCAGACGGATGCAGCAAGCTGCTACCGCGCAGTTGACGCTTACGCTTGGTCGACATTTTGGTCAGGATGTGGCTCTTGAAAGCGTGTTTGTGCTTGATACCGTTAGCAGTTTTCAGAAACCGCTTAGCAGCACCACTTTTGGTTTTCATTTTTGGCATGTTCGGATACTCCGCATTCAGTTGATAAACATAATCAGAAGGCCTGCCGTGCCCTGTTGATTACTTCTTCTTTTTCGGGGCGATGACCATGATCAGCTGGCGTCCTTCCATCTTAGGATGCTGTTCGACCGAACCGTACTCGAGCAGGTCAGCTTCAACCCGCTTGAGGAGTTCCATCCCCAGCTCCTGGTGGGCCATCTCACGGCCGCGGAATCGCAAGGATACCTTGGCCCTGTCCCCGTCACTCAGGAAACGTACCAGGTTGCGCAGTTTTACCTGGTAATCCCCTTCCTCCGTCCCTGGACGAAACTTGATTTCTTTTACCTGAATCTGCTTCTGGTTTTTCTTCGCTGCTGCAATCTGCTTCTTCTTCTCGAAGATCGATTTGCCGTAGTCCATCACCCGGCAAACCGGTGGGACTGCGTCAGCAGAGATTTCTACCAGATCAAGCTTTGCTTCTTCAGCAATACGAAGCGCTTCATCAATCGAGACGATGCCAATCTGCTCGCCATCAGCGCCAATTAACCGAACCTCGCGTGCCGAGATATTCTCGTTGATCGGGGCTTTCGGTGCAGCTCGTTTATCTTGTCTCATTTCACGCTTAATAATAATTACTCCGAATCTGGGCGACCACGCCGGGAAACCGCTTGCGCGAGAAACTCAGCGAACTGGGCGACGGGCATCGAGCCCAGGTCAGCACCTTCACGAGTACGCACAGCGACAGTCTGCATCTCGACTTCCTTATCTCCGATAACCAAAAGATAGGGAACCTTGAGCAAAGTATGCTCGCGGATTTTAAAGCCGATCTTTTCATTTCTCAAGTCGGACTTGGCACGAAATCCGCTTTCGTTGAGAGTTTTTTCAACCTGAGCAACGAAATCTGCCTGTTTATCAGTGATATTCATGATCACTGCCTGGGTTGGCGCGAGCCACGCAGGGAATGCACCTTCGTAATGCTCGATCAGAATCCCGACGAAACGCTCGAACGAACCGAGGATCGCCCGGTGCAGCATCACTGGGTGTTTGCGGCTGTTGTCTTCGGAGACGTATTCGGCGCCCAGACGGACAGGCAGGTTGAAATCGAGCTGCAAGGTACCACACTGCCAGACGCGACCGAGGCAATCTTTCAGCGAGAACTCGATTTTCGGACCGTAGAACGCACCTTCACCCGGCTGCAGATCATACGGCAGACCCGCAGAATCAAGGGCCGCCGCCAGTGCCGCTTCGGCGCGATCCCACAGTTCGTCGGAACCCACGCGCTTTTCCGGACGAGTGGACAGTTTCATCTCGACGTCGGTGAAGCCGAAATCGCGGTAAACGTCCATGGTCAGCTTGATGAACGCCGCGGATTCGGCCTGCATCTGCTCTTCGGTGCAGAAAATGTGAGCGTCGTCCTGAGTGAACGCACGCACACGCATGATGCCGTGCAACGCACCTGATGGCTCGTTACGGTGGCAGGCACCGAACTCGGCCAGACGCATCGGCAGCTCGCGGTAGCTCTTCAGGCCCTGGTTGAACACCTGCACGTGGCATGGGCAGTTCATCGGCTTGATGGCGTAGTCGCGGCTTTCCGACTCGGTGGTGAACATGTTGTCGGCGTAGTTGGCCCAGTGCCCGGATTTCTCCCAGAGGCTGCGGTCGACCACTTGCGGGGTCTTGATCTCCAGGTAGCCGTTGTCACGCTGCACCTTGCGCATGTACTGCTCGAGCACTTGATACAGAGTCCAGCCGTTCGGGTGCCAGAACACCATGCCCGGCGCTTCTTCCTGTGTGTGGAACAGGCCCAGGCGCTTGCCGATCTTGCGGTGATCGCGCTTTTCCGCTTCTTCGATGCGCTGGATGTAAGCCGCCAGCTGCTTCTTGTCAGCCCAGGCTGTGCCGTAAACGCGCTGCAATTGCTCGTTCTTGGCATCGCCGCGCCAGTAGGCGCCGGACAACTTGGTCAGCTTGAAGGATTTCAGAAAACGCGTGTTCGGCACGTGCGGGCCGCGGCACATGTCGACGTATTCTTCGTGGTAGTACAGGCCCATGGCCTGCTCGTTCGGCATGTCTTCAACCAGACGCAGCTTGTAGTCTTCGCCGCGGGCCTTGAACACTTCAATCACTTCGGCGCGCGGAGTGACTTTCTTGATGACGTCGTAATCTTTGTCGATCAGCTGATGCATGCGCTGTTCGATGGCGGCCATGTCGTCCGGCGTAAAAGGACGCTCGAAGGCGATGTCGTAATAGAAGCCTTCGTCGATAACCGGGCCGATGACCATTTTCGCAGTCGGGTACAGCTGCTTGACCGCGTGGCCAACCAGGTGCGCACAAGAGTGGCGAATGATCTCCAGCCCCTCTTCATCCTTTGGCGTGATGATTTGCAGCGTCGCGTCGCTGTCGATGATGTCGCAGGCGTCGACCAGCTTGCCGTTGACCTTGCCGGCCACAGTGGCCTTGGCCAGACCGGCACCAATGGATGCGGCGACCTCGGCTACGGAAACCGGGTGATCGAATGAACGTTGACTGCCGTCGGGAAGAGTAATAGTTGGCATGGCGCCTCCTCTCCTAGTGGTGACCCCTACCAAAGGTCACGTGGGTTGGGATGAGCCAGTACAAGATCCGATCCAGGCCATTCAATGACGAACGCCTGCCTTACAGCGGCAGGAGCCTTGCGGCCAACCGGAAAACCGAACCAGAGTGACTGGGATTCAAATCAGAATTTTTCGCACGCTGACCGCTGCCGGGGCTGAAGGCCAACCGGAGCCTGAGAACGCTTGAGCCCGGCATGCTAGCACAGATGAGCGGTCATCGACGTCATCGAATTGAGGTGTTGCTGATTTGCGCATTTTTGCGGCGCGAAGTGAACTTGGGATATACGCTTTGCCTCAAATAGGCTGAGAATCGTCGCCGATATCAACCCAAGGAGTTTCCGACATGCGCCTCATCCGACTTTTTGCTTTCGCGGCCCCGCTGGCCCTGCTGCTGCCGCTGAGCGCCAACGCGGCCTGGCCTGCCGGCGTCAAAGCCCAATACATGAACGACTGCACCGCCGCAGCCAGCAAGAGCGTCAATCCGGCCGAAGCCAATAAACATTGCGCTTGCGGTGCCGACGTTCTGGAAAAGAAATTCACCACGCAAGAGATCGCGCAACTGATGGACAAGAACACCCCGCCAAGTGGTGAACTGGGTCAGCGCGCACTGAAAGAAATCTCGGTTTGCCGCGTGCAGAAATAAGCGCTGACGAATGTTTTTTCGGGCGTCCAGCAGGTTGAAAACCGCCAAAAAGACCCCGAAATCGATAATTTACGCAGGTTTTATAGCTTTTTTTACACCCTCTTCACTCGCCTGAAAGCCACTGAAACCGGGGCTTGCAGACATTTCAGAGGTTGAAATCGATGCAATATGAAAGCAAACAGCACGTCCGGGGGGCTACCAAAGCGAACATTTCGACTATGATACTCCGGTGTGCCCAGTTGGCCTGAGCAGCACAGTACTACTGAAAATATATGTTTCTTGGAGATACACCATGTCTAATCGCCAAACCGGCACCGTTAAATGGTTCAACGATGAAAAAGGCTTCGGCTTCATCACTCCTCAAGGTGGCGGTGACGACCTGTTCGTACACTTCAAAGCTATCGAATCCGACGGTTTCAAAAGCCTGAAAGAAGGCCAGACCGTCTCTTTCGTGGCTGAGAAAGGCCAAAAGGGTATGCAAGCTGCACAAGTTCGCCCAGAGTAATTTCCTGGCGCACTAAAAAAACCCCGTCCATGTGACGGGGTTTTTTATGCCTGCAACAAAAGCGGTCTGCGATCAGCCGCAGTTGACGCGAGTGACCACCAGGTTGTTGTCGGTGTTCAGATTCAGGCGATCGGAACGGTACTCCAGAGTGATCATGTCGGTTGGCTTGAGGAAGCGGGCGTTTTGCGCGCCAGCCTTGGCACGAGCCTGATCGAGCAGTTCCGGCGAAGCCTTTTTCCCGATGGCAAATTCCGCGGCTTTTGCTTCACAGCGGCTATGACCGGCATCGGTCGCCACAGGATCCTTTGCCGACTCGCTGGAGGTTGTGCTGCAACCGGCCAACATGGCAACGGCCATAAGTGCACCCAGAGACGCGAACTTCAAAGGCATGAAGCCTCCTTCTTTCAAATGGTTAAGCTGAGATCGTGCGACCGCCAATCCGGCGTTTGGTTTCACAGCCGGTGCCATCACCCTGCCCCACGACCCGGAAAAACGCTGAGTCTGCCTGAAGTGCGGGCACCGCATCCTCACGCAATCGTCACCGAATATTAACGACGCTCAATAGACGTCGATGTAATCAAGCGGCGGATTCGGCCAGTTGTCTTTCAGCGCGTTGAAAATCTGCATCACCCAGACTTCATCGCTGGCCGCAACATTGCCGACATAACCCGAGCCCTTGGCCCAGGTCTCCAGGCGAAACAGCAGGCCATCAATATCCTGGCCGCCGGTCACACCGGAAGAGATATAGGCAATCCCACCCTTGGTCACACGCAGTTGCGTGTGCTCATCATCGCTGGCCGACGCCAGCAACTGGCGCACAGCGTCGAGTGTCAGGCCGTCGGGGGTGTTCATATCGATCTGCACAGCACATTCCTTGGATCAGCCGGAAAAGACCAAGTGTCGCATAGCGCCGCGCTCATGCCTAAGTCGCAGTGCCAAACGCCCGCCAAAGTGGTTAACTCGCTTTCAGACATTTCCGACTTTTCGAGCGCACTCATGAACACCGTAAGCATCTCCGCCGACATCAAGGTTCATTGGCCGAAGGGGCACAGCTCGTACAGCCCGGGCAGTGCGGAGGAGTTGGCATTGATCAGCATCGATCTGCTGGTCAAGACGATGGGAACCCAGGGCGCACAAACGTTTATCGCCCAAGTGTTCGAGCGGTACCAGCATGACGACGAGAGCACGCAGGACACCGAGAGAAAATAAAAACCCGCAGGCTGGCACCTGCGGGTCACAGCCTTACTTCAAGCGCTTCAGACGCTCGGTCAGCAGATCGAAGAAGCCTTGAGCATCCCCATTTTCCACCCAGAACGCGTTCTTCGGCGCCTTCAGACCGTCATACCAGTCAACGATGGTCTGGCCAAAAGTCGGACCTTCGCGACTATCCACCACAACGTTCACCGAACGACCGGTGAACAGCTCAGGCTTGAGCAGGTAAGCGATAACGGTAGCGTCGTGCACCGGACCGCCCGGGATGCCGTAGTGCTCCATGTCACCCTTGATGTACTCGTTGAGGATGTCGCCAACAATCTTGCTTGCGTTGTTGTTCAGTGCAGCGATCTGTTTCAGGCGTGCATCACTGGTGAGGATCTTGTGGGTCACGTCCAGCGGCAGGTAGGTCAGTTTCACGCCGCTCTTGAGTACCACTTCCGCCGCTTGCGGGTCGGCGAACAGGTTGAATTCGGCCACCGGGGTGATGTTGCCGCCATTGAAGTGCGCACCGCCCATGATCACCACTTCCTTGATGCCATTGACGATCTCCGGCTCCTGGATCAGCGCCAGCGCCAGATTGGTTTGCGGGCCAAGCATGGCGATGGTGATGCTGTGCGGCTTGGCTTTTTTCAGGGTGTCGATGAGGTAGTTGACCGCATTGCCTTCGGCCAGGCCTTTTTTCGGCTCATGCACGGTGACACCCGACAGGCCTTCCTTGCCATGGATGTTCTCGGCGTAGATCGGCGTACGCATCAGCGGTTTCGGCGCACCGGCATACACCGGAACGTCTTCGCGCCCTGCCCATTCGCGAGCCAGGCGCGCGTTGCGCGATGTCTTGTCGAGGCGCACGTTGCCAGCCACGGTGGTCAGTGCACGAATGTTCAGTTCATCCGGCGAAGCCAGGGCGAACAGCAAAGCGACCACGTCGTCGGCGCCAGGGTCGGTGTCGATGATCAGGTCGATCTTTTCAGCAGCCTGAGCGCCGGTGGCGGTAATAAAAGACAAAAGCAGCAGACTCCGAAGCAATTGGTGGAGTTTTTGAGCATAGCGGTGCATGGCGCATTCCTTGTGCTGATGAAAATGAAAGGGTCGGAACCCGATTAGAACGTTACCCCGGCCACCAGCACGATGTTGCAGTACGGCTGACATTCGCCTGTACGAACAATCGCCCGCGCCTGTCGGCTGAGAACCTTGAATTGCTCATGCGTCAGCAGATCGCGCCGACCGAGGGCGCCCTCTTCCTGCAACTCGTCCAGCGCGACCAGGGCGGTCGGCTGCTTGTCGAGAATTTCGTTGGCCAGCACATGGCTTTCCACCTGCATCTCGCTGAGCACGACTTTCAGGGTACTGACAAAATCCGGAACGCCGTGGGTCAGCGCCAGATCAATCAATTCAACACCCGGTGGCACCGGCAGTCCGGCGTCACCGATGACCACCATGTCACCATGGCCCAGGGAGGCGATCAGCCGCGACAACGCGACGTTGAGCAGAGGAGTCTTTTTCATGCGGGTTTGAACGCCTGTACGTCGGACATGGTTGGAATGGAAGGTTGTGCGCCGGCCCGGGTCACAGATAGCGCTGCCGCGACTTGCCCGTACCGGATCGCCTCGGCCTCGGATTTGCCACTGGCCAGCGCCGCGGCAAACCCGCCGACGAAGGTATCGCCGGCGGCGGTGGTATCGACAGCCTTCACTTTCGGCGCCGGGAAATGCTCGAAACCTTTGCCATTGGCAAACAGTGAACCTTGCGCACCGAGGGTAATGATGACCTTGCCCGCGCCCATTGCGATCAACTGGTTGGCAGCGCTTTCTGCGCTTTGCAGCGAATCGACCGGCAACCCGCTCAACGCGGATGCTTCACTTTCGTTGGGGATCAGGTAGTCGATGGCGGCAAACCAGTCTGCCGGTAGCGGACGACTGGCCGGCGCCGGATTGAGGATCACCGTCTTGCCCAACGCACGTGCACGCTTGAGCGCATGCCCTACCGTTGCATCCGGGATCTCGAGCTGGCAGATAATCACGTCGGCCGCTTGCAGCACCGCATCAAAACGGTCGATCACTGCCGGGGTCATTGCACCGTTGGCGCCAGCAACGATCACGATGGCGTTCTGACTGTTGTCATCGACCACGATCAGCGCCACGCCACTGGAATCTTCGACCGTGCTCACCGCCTGACAATCGATCTGCTCGGCCAGCAATGCCTCACGCAATTGCACGCCGTAGTCATCGTTGCCAACACAGCCGACCATTGCCACCCGCGCACCCAGGCGCGCAGCAGCGACTGCCTGATTGGCGCCCTTGCCGCCAGACACGGTGGCAAAGGAATGACCGATCAGCGTTTCACCGCCCTTGGGCAGCCGTGGCGCCCGGGTGACCAGATCCATGTTCAGGCTGCCTATTACCACTACATTTGCTGGCATACATCACTACTCGTCAATTCGGTTTCAGCGGTACTCGGTGAATACGCCGGACAGCGACGCAGTCGATTCGCGCAAGACAATACTCGGGGTCACGATCCGTTGATCGGTGACCAGACTCGGGGTAGCAATCCTTCGCAGCAACACTTCGGCAGCCATCTCGCCCAACTGCAGGATTGACTGGCCGACCGTGGTCAGCGCCGGGTACACGTAGCGACTCATCTGGATATCGTCGAAACCGATCACCGACAGCTCGCTCGGTACGCGCACATTGCGCTCGGCCGCCGCGCGCAGCACACCGATCCCGATCATGTCGTTACCGGCGAAGATCGCACTCGGCGGATTGCTTTCAAGCAGGATCGCCGCCGCGTTGTAACCGCCAGTGCTGGTGAAATCGCTTTCCAGCATGCGCTCGGCCCGCACCTTGATGCCCGCCTCCTGCAGCGCCCGACAAAAACCCGCCTGACGCATTTGCGCCACGCTGGTGCTCGACGGACCACCGATGGTGGCGATATCGCGATGGCCCAGCTCCAGCAGATGCCGCGTCGCCAGATAAGCGCCATATTCATGGTCGATACGCACCAGGTCGGCGTCGACGCCATCCAGCCCGCGGTCGACGATGACCATCGGCGTTTTCACCCCGGCCAGCCCTTGCGCGAGCCCGATGTCGCCACCGGCGGAGGCGACGATCAGGCCGTCAATGCGCTTCTCCAGCAGCACGCGCAAATAGCTGCGCTGTTTTTCCGGGTTGTCGTCAGAATTGCACAGGATCACGCAGTAGCCGTTACGCTCGCAGTAATCCTCGATGCCCCGTGCCAACTCGGCAAAATACGGGTTGAGGCTGTTGGGCACCAATAAGCCAATGGTCGCAGTGGTCTTGGCTTTCAGCGAACGCGCCACCGCACTCGGCACATAGTCGAGGCTTTTGATGGCCGCCTCGACCTTCAACCGCACTTCCTGGCTGACCGGGCGCGTCTTGTTCACCACGTGAGAAACCGTGGTGTAGGAAATCCCCGCGAGCGCCGCCACATCCTTGATCGTTGCCATCTGTTAGCCCCGTCGACTGGCGCGCTGGCTGCGATAGGTATCGAGCACTACCGCGATGACAATCACCGCGCCGGTGATGATGCGTTTGGTTGGCTCGGTCGCGCCGATCTGCGCCAGACCGGCGGCCAGTACCGAAATGATCAACACACCGAAAAAGGTGCTGATCACCGAACCACGGCCACCCATCAGACTGGTGCCACCGATCACCACGGCGGCGATCACTTGCAATTCGAGACCGGAGCCGGCATTCGGGTCTGCAGCTTCCAGACGGGAAATCTGGAACAGTGCGGCAATCCCGGCCAGCAGCCCCATCAGGCTGAACACCAGAATCTTGTACGGTTTTGGATTGATCCCGGCCAGCCGCACCGCTTCTTCGTTGGTGCCGATACCGATCAGGTAACGACCAAACACGGTGCGGGTCAGCACAGCTTGCGCAATGAATATCACCAGCAAGGCAATGATGAACGACGGCGAAATGCCGAACGCGATCGGGTTCGACAGCCAGGCAAACGAATCACCGATGTAGGCGGTGCGCGAACCGGTCATCTGGTACGCCAGGCCACGGGCCATTTCCAGCACACCGAGCGAAACGATGAACGACGGAATGCGCCACGCCACGGTGATCGAACCGGTCACCGTACCCGCCAGTGCCGCTACCGCCATACCGAGCAACGCGGCCGGCAACACGCTCCAGCCCCAGCCGAGAATCGCCACGCTGACTGTCGAAGCGGCAAGTGCCAGCACCGAACCGACCGACAGGTCGATGCCGCCGATGATCAGTACAAAGGTCATGCCCACCGCCAGCACCATCAGATCGGGAATCTGGTTGGCCAGCGTGCTGAAAGTGTCATAGGACAGAAAGTGGCTGCTCATCATCGAGAACAGCGCCACCATCGCCAACAAGGCCCCGGCCAGGCCCAGATAGGTGCCCAGACCGTAGAAATTGCCACTACGTTTGCCGGCGGAAGATGCAGTTTTCATGGGAGATCCCTAGGCGCCGCTTCATTGAGCAACGCATCACGTTTTTGGTAGCCGGCGAACGCGGCGGCAAGCAAATCATCCTGGGTCCAGCTGTCGCGCTCGAAGGTATCGATCAAACGCCCTGCCGACAGCACACCGATCCGGTCGCAGATCAGCATCAGCTCGCGCAGGTCACTGGACACCACCACCAGCGCCTTGCCCTGACGCGTCAACTCGCCCAGCAAGGCGTAGATATCGAACTTGGCACCGACATCGATGCCGCGGGTCGGCTCGTCGAACAACAGCACCGAGCAATCGCGCTCCAGCCAGCGGCCGATCACCACTTTCTGCTGGTTGCCGCCAGACAATTCCGACACCAACTGAGTTGGGCTGGAACTGCGGATGCGCATGGCGTTGATCTGACGCTGCGCCAGGGAAATTTCGTCGCTGGCATTGACGATTCCTGCCCTGGAAATCTCCGGCATGTTGCCCAGGGCGATGTTGGCGCTGATCGACTGACTGAGCAGCAAGCCTTCACCCTTTCGGTCTTCGGTGATCAAGGCAATGCCATGGTTCACCGCATCAACCGGCGAACGCACACTGACCACCTGTGCCGGCGAACCCAGCGCAATCGTGCCGCTGTCGGCCAGATCGGCGCCGAAGATCAGTCGCAGCAATTCGGTGCGCCCTGCCCCGATCAGCCCGGAAATCCCGAAGATCTCGCCGGCACGCACTTCGAAGGATACATCGCGCACCTTGTCGGAGCGGGTCAGGCCCTTGACCGTCAGGGCCGGGGCGCCGATCTTGCGCGGGCCCATGTCGATGTGTTCGCCCAGTTCGCGACCGACCATCAAGGTGACCAGTTGCTCACTGTTGTAGTTGGCCATCGGTTCGACGCAGACCAGATTGCCGTCACGCAGCACGGCAATGCGTTGCGCGACGCGCGCCAGCTCTTCGAGGCGGTGCGAGATATAGATGATGGAGACGCCACGCGCCTGCAAGCGAGTGATCTGCTCGAAGAGCATTTCCACCTCGCGGGCGGTGAGCATCGCAGTCGGTTCATCAAGGATCAGCACATGGCAATCGCCGATCAGGTTGCGTGCGATTTCGACCATCTGTTGATGGCCAATGCCCAGTTCGCCGACCAGGGTGTCCGGGTCAATGGCATCGAGGCCAACCTGCGCCATGGCCTCGATCGCGGCTTTGCGCAATTGCTTGCGACTGATCCAGCCGCCGTTGCTCGGCAGGTTGTCGAGAAACAGGTTTTCCGCCACCGACAGGGTCGGCAGCAGATTGAGTTCTTGCATGACCATGCGCACGCCAAGCTCTTCGGCCTGGGTGCGACTGCCCGGACGGTAGTCCTTGCCCTGGAATTGCATCTGACCGGTGGTGGGCGTAACCAGCCCCCCAATGATCTTCGACAGCGTGCTTTTACCGGCGCCATTCTCACCGGTCAGCGCCAGCACTTCACCGCGCATCAGCGTCAAGTCGATGCCCGTGAGCACCGGTTGCGCATAGGTCTTACCGATACCGCTGACCGAGAGGACAGCGTTCGGGGCGGAAACTGACATAAAAAACTCTCCATGCGCTCGTCCGGACGGACGAGCGCCGTTGTGTCGCCGGAAGACTTACTTAGTGACCAGCTCGACTGGCGTTTCGATCACGCCATTGACGCCGCTGTCGACTTTTTCGCCCTTGAGGATTTTCAGCGCAGTCTCGATACCGAACACGGCCTGCTTGGCAGCGAACTGATCGGCCGTCGCCAGCACACGACCATCCTTGAGCATCGGCTTGATCGCATTGATGTTGTCGTAACCGACCACTTGTACCTTGCCCGCCTTGCCGGCAGCACGCACAGCGGAAACAGCGCCAACGGCCATGCTGTCGTTACCCGCCAGCAGCGCCTTCACATCCGGGTATTCGCTGAGAATCGACGCAGCAACCTTGTTGCCCTTGTCGATCTCCCAGTCACCGGATTGCAAGGAGACAACCTTGATCTGCGCCGCCTCCATCGCATCCTTGAAGCCTGCGGTGCGTTGCTGGGCGTTGGTGGTGGTGGACACGCCTTCGATGATGCCGACCTCGTCACCGGCCTTCAGTTGCTTGGCCAGGTATTCGCCGACCAGACGCGCACCTTTGCGGTTGTCCGGGCCTACGAAAGGCACGCTGATGTTTTTGCTTTTGACGATCTGCGGATCAAGCTGGTTGTCAATGTTGATCACAGTGATGCCGGCATCGACGGCTTTCTTGATCACCGGCACCATGGCTTTGGAATCGGACGGTGCGATAACGAGCGCGTTGACCTTGGCCAGAATCATCTGCTCGACGATACGGGTCTGGCCGGCGGTATCGGTCTCGTCCTTGATGCCGTTGGAGATCAGGTCGAAGTCGGCGGAGTGTTCTTTCTGGTAGGCCTTGGCGCCATCTTCCATGGTCAGGAAGAATTCGTTGGCCAGGGATTTCATGACCAGTGCGACTTTGGGTTTTTCCGGGGACTCGGCGAAAGCCGAAGAGACAGGTAGTGCGGCGGCTGCGGCAGCCAGCATAGCGACAGCAAGAAGACGTCCAGCGAATGGCAGCTTCATGGGTTCACTCCGATCTTATGATTATTGTGAGCAACGCTCGCGCTGGCGTAAGCTTCAGCGCTCTCTTCCGGATAATAGTGCACCGGGGAAGCCGCGCAAACGTTTGCGTAAACCGAACTATGCGAATCCCGCCGACATTTGTCAACAATCAGAAATCGTCGTTGTATTGCGGGGCGCAATCGTCTGATTCACCCCTTACCGCTTAAGCCGTGGTGCTGACCAGGTTGCCGCTGGTGGAATCCTTGGACATTTCCTTGACCAGTGCCGCTGCGACTTCCATCAGCGCGCCGCTAGTTTGCGCGATCTGCCCCTGAACGGACATCACCGCCTGTGACTTGGCCTCGGGCGTCGGATAGCTCGCCGCCTGAGCCGCCGCCAGTCGCTGTTGCTGCTCCTGCAGTTGCTTCTGCAATTCCTGCATGCGCTTGAGCAACATTTTTACGGTCACGCTCAGACTGTCGCCGCTGTCAGCGCTATCCGCCTTGCTGGCTTCTTGCGCGGGACCACCGGTGCGAACTTGATTGCTCGGTTCTTTTTCAACGCCAAGCGCCTCGTCGGCAGCATCTGCTTCCGCCTGGTTCATTGCATTGATTGTCGCTGCGGTTTTACCGCCAATGGTGACTGAGCCGGGATTTGAAAAACCGATCGTCAGTGACATGTGAACTCCCTAAATAAACGTTTCCTTCCACAGCCATCGGCCTGCTGACGGGTTTCTTTAGCGGAAAAACTGAACCGGCAAGCCGTTGCGGTCGCCAGGAGGTGCAGTCCCTTTCGGTGAACCGAACACGAAAGCTTCTTTTGTTCGGAAACCCGGACAAGCCATTCATTCAAGAATCCGCCAACTTACAAAATATTGATATAAATCATCAGGTTAAACATTTCTCTAAAGCAAAGTAGCACTGGTACAGATCCTGCTCCCTAGCCTGCACCCCGGGCATTCAGATCGGCTCGGGGCGCATCTAGATGAACCTGCATCAGCACCGTCTCACTACTAGAGAGAAAAATAATGAAATCTGCTTTCAACACCTTGGTTCCGGGCGCTTTGGCCCTCCTCCTGCTCCTGCCCACCGCCCTTCAGGCAAAAGAAGTCGAAACCCAGACCAAACTCGCCAACGTCGTGGTGCTTGCCACGGGCGGCACCATTGCCGGTGCCGGCGCCAGCGCAGCCAACAGCGCCACCTATCAAGCGGCCAAAGTCGGGATTGAACAACTGATCGCCGGCATCCCCGAACTGAGCAAACTGGCGAACGTGCGTGGCGAACAAGTCATGCAGATCGCTTCGGAAAGCATCACCAACGACAACCTGCTGCAACTGGGTCGCCGCGTATCGGAACTGGCCGACAGCAAAGACGTCGATGGCATCGTCATCACCCACGGCACCGACACCCTGGAAGAAACCGCGTACTTCCTGAATCTGGTGGAAAAAACCGACAAGCCGATCATCGTGGTCGGCTCGATGCGTCCGGGCACCGCCATGTCGGCGGACGGCATGCTCAACCTGTACAACGCCGTCGCCGTCGCCAGCAGCAAAGAAGCGCACGGCAAAGGCGTGCTGGTAACCATGAACGACGAGATCCAGTCCGGTCGCGACGTCAGCAAAATGATCAACATCAAGACCGAGGCGTTCAAAAGCCCTTGGGGTCCACTGGGCATGGTGGTTGAAGGCAAATCCTACTGGTTCCGCTTGCCGGCCAAGCGTCACACCATGGATTCGGAATTCGACATCAAAAACATCAAGAGCCTGCCTGACGTAGAAATCGCCTACTCCTACGGCAACGTCGATGACACCGCTTACAAGGCCCTGGCCCAGGCCGGCGCCAAAGCCATCATCCACGCCGGTACCGGCAACGGTTCGGTGTCCTCCCGCGTTGTGCCATCTCTGCAAGCCCTGCGTAAAGACGGCGTGCAGATCATCCGTTCTTCCCACGTCAACGCCGGTGGTTTCGTTCTGCGTAACGCCGAACAACCTGACGACAAGTACGACTGGGTGGTCGCTCACGACCTGAACCCGCAAAAGGCCCGCATCCTGGCCATGGTCGCCCTGACCAAAACCAACGACAGCAAAGAACTGCAGCGGATGTTCTGGGAATATTGATTGGCCCTCGCCTGACCCTTTCGGGTCGGGCAACCTGCTCACCACTCGCCCGTGCGGCGGGTGGTGCTGCCACTTACGCTGAGCGCGACTTTTTCATACAAAATAATCGACCCGACCTACACCAAAATCGGAAAAGCGCTGTCAGAGGATTTTCTTGAATTTTAAGCAGTTGCGAAAATGCTTACAGTTAAATACTGTATGCACGTACAGCTTAATAAGGATAACCTCGTGGCCACCTCTCCTGATGCTCCTGACGCTTACGAACGCATGGGCATGCGCGTTCAGAAAATCATCAATTCTCCTACCGCACAAAAAGCCAAAGCCGCACTGATCTTCCGCCTGCCGGACGAGCCTGTGGATGCATGGGAGCAACTGCTCGAGGAAATCGACGAGAACGACAACGTCACACTCGCCTATCGCGACGATGGCGGCGTGCAGATTTTTTGGGTTGTGCCGAAGGAAGATTGATTCAATGAGTGTCCGCTGTTTTGCTTTGCTGCTGCTGTTCATCGCTTTTGGCGCCCAGGCTGGCGCACCCCGCACCTTTACCGAAGCCAAAAAGGCCGCCTGGAAACTCTATGCACCGCAGTCCACCGAGTTTTACTGCGGGTGCAAGTACACCGGCAACAAGGTTGACTTGAAGGCATGCGGTTACGTGCCGCGCAAAAATGCCAAACGCGCCTCGCGCATCGAATGGGAGCACATCGTCCCGGCGTGGGAGTTCGGTCACCAGCGCCAATGCTGGCAGTCGGGCGGGCGCAAGAACTGCACCCGCTATGACCCGAGTTACCAGAAAGCCGAAGCCGACCTGCACAACCTGGTGCCGAGCATTGGTGAGGTCAACGGTGACCGCAGCAACTTCAGTTATGGCTGGCTGCCGGTGCAATCCGGGCAGTACGGCTCGTGCCTGACCCAGGTCGATTTCAAGGCCAAGAAGGTCATGCCGCGTCCGTCGATTCGCGGCATGATCGCGCGCACCTATTTCTACATGAGCAAGCAGTACGGCTTGCGCCTGTCGAAACAGGATCGGCAACTGTACGAAGCGTGGGACAAAACTTATCCAGTGCAGGACTGGGAACGTCAACGCAATCAGAGCGTGGCGTGCGTGATGGGACGCGGTAATGAATTTGTCGGCCCGGTAAACCTGAAAGCCTGCGGCTGATTCTTCAGCGCAAAAGAAAAGGCCTCGAACGTGATGTTCGAGGCCTTTTTTGTTTTTAGCTGCCAGCCTTGTTGTAGCGCCAGTAGCCCATCAGATTGAGTGACTCGCGGGGGATACCGCACTCCTTGATCAGGTATTTGCGCAGACGCATGACCGCCGCGCTTTCTCCGGCAATCCAGCCATAAAATCCTTCAGGGGCCGTGTTGGCGATCTCCCAGAGTATGTCTTTGTCGATATCGACTTCGGCGAGTTCGGCAGCTTGCCCGACCGATGAATCCTCTGCCGGCAGGAACGCCTGCTGCACTGCCTCTACCATCAGCGCCCCAGCCACTACTTCTGGCGCCTGATCGCGAATCAGCCACTGCACCGACAGCCCAGACCAATCCGGCACCGGGAGCATGTCTGGCACGCTGTCCACTTCAAAGTACGCCTGAGTCTGAGGCGGTTCAGCCATGGCAGCCAACTCGTCAAGAATGCCCATGGCGGCCGGCAATGCCGTGGCATCCGCCACCAGCAAAACCTCCTTGAGCAGCTGCGGCGGTTTCCATTCAAACCCGCCGGCGTCCTGCGCGGAAAAACCGCTGTCGGGAGCGAGAATCTGCATCGACGCTCCCGGCTGCGCACGCAGCGCCCAGCGCGACGCGGGACCGGTTTCGCCATGCAGAACGAAGTCGATGTCGACCTCACCTTGTTCGGCGCGCAAATGACGAATGGTGTAGGTGCGCATTGCTGGCCGGCGGCTCGCCAGCATCGAACGAAAACGGCTGTACCAGCCCTCCTCCTGCGCAAGACTTGCAGGCGATCCATCTTCAGCAGGAAAGAACAGTTTGACGCGCTGATCCGGCGCCCAAGTGGCCATGCCACCTATCGAAGGGTCGGCGAGCGTGATCCGCATCATGTGCGGACTCACCAGCGTCTTGCGGTGCAAAACCGCATTGAAGAGTTTGTAGGGAGCGGCGGAGGCCATGCGGAGCTCCTTCGGGAAATCGTGATTGACTCGTATAAGACGAATCGCCCGCGATGTCCTTTAGGCCGCTCCGCTGAAAGTGCTGCTTACGGCGCGAGCGGATGCTCGACGATCACCGACTCGACGTTCTGCTTCTTGGCCTTCACCAATGCCGCATCCACCTCTACCTTGCGCGCTTGCGCGTCGGCCTGGGAGTTGAACGGACCAATCAGGATCCGCGTCTTTCCGCTGCTGTCCTTGATCACGGTCGGCACGAACGCATGCTCGATCAACCAGCCACTCAGGTCACTGACAGCCTGAGGCGTTTCGCCGCGTACTTCGAGGTCCCATTGCGGGGCGGACGCTGCCGCAGGTGCGGCCGCGACGGCCGTTTTCGGCTTCTGCACGTCTACACTCTTGCCTTCACCACATCCCGCCAATGCCAGTGCCGCGACCATCCAGACCAGTTTGCGCACAACGCTTTCCTCGAAAATCACAAAGCGGCGATCTTAACATTCATAAATACTTCGCGAGGCCCGCAAAATGGGCACAAAACAACGAGATTGATGATTGCAGCCTCTGTATAGTTACGCCCTGGGAATTAATGCCGCATCTGCGCGTCAGAAAGAGGCACCCAAACCGTGAGACTTCGCACTAATCTATACGTACCACCGACCTCTGCACTGTCTGAATCAGGTGCCCTACAAAGCAATCAAGGAGAAGACCATGCTGATACTCACCCGCAAAGTCGGTGAAAGCATAAATATTGGTGATGACATTACGATCACCATCCTCGGCGTAAGCGGTCAGCAAGTCCGTATCGGCATCAACGCCCCGAAAAACGTTGCCGTGCACCGTGAAGAGATCTATCAGCGCATTCAGGCTGGCCTGACCGCCCCGGACAAGCCACAAACTCCCTGAGCCGCATTGCAGTCAGTAGCCAGTCCGTTTGCCTCTGCGTAATGACTGGCTAAAGATTCACGCGCCGTACTGCCATCCGCTCCCCAGTCCACTGGGCACGGCGCCTGACACATCCCTTCTCCGCTTCATTCGCTCCCCTCCCTTTCTCCAGCAGCGCGATACTACCTGCGACTGCCAAGCCTGGCTGTCAGACATTTCCGAGAGGACACAGGGAATTGCTCCCTGCTAGCCAAACGTCACGCCGCGCGCCATGCCGGTAGCTGCAATCATCATCAGTACCAACAGCAGCGCCTCGACATGGCTGATCCGTGCGAACAGCTTTGCACGTCCGGTATCGAGCGCCTTGCCCCGCGCCAATTCGATCCGCCATTTGACCAGCGTGATCATCGGCGCCAGCTCTATCAGCAGAATCAGCACGAACAACGTCATCTTCAAATGAAACAGCGGCTGGTGCAGATAGTAGTCAGTGCCCTTTTCAAAGCCACCGAAGGCGCGCATGCCACCGGTCACCAGTAGCACCAGCGCAGCAATCCCCCACAGATTATCAGCGAGCAAAACCCGCTTGGCCTCACCGACGCCAGCGGCCAGACGACTGAACGCCGTGCCACGGGTCAACACGGCCCAGAAGCCCAGTGCAAAAGCCAAGAGATGAATAGCGGCGAGAAACCAGTGAACCAGCATCAACGAACTCCTTTGAGAAATCCCTGGAAAACGCCAGTCAGTAGTAGTCGAAAAAGGCCGGTTGCGCCCGCACACGATCGTGGGGTTGGAAAGCTTCGCACTGGAAGCCGGGAGACAAAAAGCGCGATTCACCAAATCGCAGGCAAAAAAAATCCCAAGCAGCTGATGGAAGCTTGGGATTTAAAAATGCATAAACCGTGGTGGTGAACGCGGGACAGATGTTACTGAAGTTCACGAACTGCAACAACATTTTTTTGATAACCGGTCGGTTAAAAATATCGGTAACCCGTTCAATATCCACACTTTTTCGACGGATCCAAAAATAAACAGAAAGCCATATCAGCAGATCGTGTTATTTCGAAACACGCTAAGCACTAAGGGTAACGAAAGATCTGAAGATATCGAAGCAAGCCCCTGAAACAAGGCTTTGGCAAATCGCAGACAACAAAAAAGGGCCCACCTTTCGGTGAGCCCTTCTAGACCGCCCAGCAGAGCGGATTTTGTTTGGTAGGCGCGATTGGACTCGAACCAACGACCCCCACCATGTCAAGGTGGTGCTCTAACCAACTGAGCTACGTGCCTGCTGTGAGGCGGCATTCTACGGAATTCCGGAGGGGTGTCAACACCTTTTTTTCACCTAACCCTATGAATATGCAAAATATTTAATTTCGGGCCGGCAGATAAGATTTTTCCGGTGGCTGGCGGAGGTTTTTCAACTCGGGTAGGATCGACGCACTCGTAAAATATATTAAACAGAGGCTGCAGGATGGCGAACACCCCTTACCCAGAGTCTTATTACGCTGCGTCGGCCAATGCCGTACCGCCACGTCCGGCCTTGCAGGATGATGTGGAGACGGATGTCTGTGTGATCGGCGCCGGGTATACCGGGCTGTCGTCGGCGTTGTTTCTGTTGGAGAACGGTTTTCGCGTGACAGTCCTGGAAGCTGCCAAGGTCGGCTTCGGTGCGTCGGGGCGTAATGGCGGGCAGATCGTCAACAGCTATAGCCGTGACATCGACGTCATCGAGCGCACGGTTGGCCCAAAGCAGGCGCAACTGCTCGGGCAGATGGCCTTCGAAGGCGGCCGGATCATTCGGGAGCGCGTGGCCAAGTACGACATCCAGTGCGACCTGAAGGACGGCGGCGTGTTCGCCGCGCTCTCCGCCAAGCAGATGGGACACCTGGAATCGCAGAAGCGCCTGTGGGAGCGCTTTGGCCACACGCAACTGGAACTGCTCGATCAGCGCCGCATTCGCGAAGTGGTGGCGTGCGATCAATACGTCGGCGGCATGCTCGACATGAGCGGCGGCCACATTCATCCGCTGAACCTGGCGCTCGGTGAAGCTGCTGCGGTCGAGTCCCTCGGCGGCACCATCTATGAGCAATCGCCAGCCGTGCGCATCGAGCGTGGTGCCAACCCGGTGGTGCACACGCCGCAAGGCAAGGTCAGGGCCAAGTTCATCATCGTTGCCGGCAACGCCTATCTCGGCAATCTGGTACCGGAACTGGCGGCGAAATCGATGCCGTGCGGCACCCAGGTAATCACCACCGAACCGCTGGGCGATGAGCTGGCGAAATCTCTTCTGCCACAGGATTACTGCGTCGAAGACTGCAACTATCTGCTCGACTACTACCGACTGACCGGCGACAAGCGTCTGATCTTCGGCGGCGGCGTGGTTTACGGTGCGCGGGATCCGGCGAACATCGAAGCGATCATCCGCCCGAAAATGCTCAAGGCGCTCCCGCAACTGAAGGACGTGAAGATCGACTACGCGTGGACGGGCAACTTCCTGCTGACCCTGTCGCGCCTGCCGCAGGTTGGGCGCCTGGGCGATAACATCTACTATTCGCAAGGCTGCAGCGGCCATGGTGTGACGTACACACATCTGGCCGGCAAGGTACTGGCCGAGGCGTTGCGCGGACAGGCCGAGCGTTTTGATGCGTTTGCCGATCTGCCGCATTACCCGTTCCCGGGCGGGCAGTTGCTGCGCACGCCATTTGCGGCATTGGGTGCGTGGTATTACGGGTTGCGTGACAAGCTGGGGTTCTGATCAGTTTTCTTGACTGGCAAACAACTGTGGCGAGGGAGCTTGCTCCCGCCGGGTCGCGCAGCGGACTCTCTTTTATCTAAAAAGAAGGCCTGCTGCGCAGTCCAGCGGGAGCAAGCTCCCTCGCCACAAATATTTGCAGAATTCAGATCAAAGTTGGTCTCGGCTAATCCCGCTACGAATCCGCAAGATATCCGCCAGCACCGCCAAAGCGATCTCCGCGGGTGTTTTGCTGCCCAGGTTAAGCCCGATTGGCGCATGAATCCGCGCCAGCTCGACCTCCCCTAGCCCACCAATCCTGCGCAAGCGCTCGAAGCGTTTCTGCGAAGTCTGCTGCGAGCCCATGACGCCGATGTAAAACGCCTCGGTGCGCACCGCTTCCATCATCGCCAGATCGTCGATGCGCGGATCATGGGTCAGCGCCACCACCGCGGTATCGCGATGACAGCCGCCATCGGCGATGAACACTGACGGCAACTGTCGACGAATCTCCACGCCGTTGAGCACCACGCCTTCGAGCACTTCATCGCGCGGATCGCAGAGAATCACTTCGAAACCCAGACCCACCGCGAACTCGGCACAGGCCTGCGCCACGCTGGAGTATCCCGCCAGCAACAGACGCTGAGCAGCACCGACGCGAATCCGCACCCGATCAATCTCGCGCTCGATGCGCGCACCCTGCTCGCGATCAGTGAACAGACTGCGCGCACCGCTGGCCAGATCGACCTCGCGAATCAAACGGCGCTGGCCGAGCAGCGCCGATTCAAGCTCACGCAGATGCGCCTGCACCTCGCAGTCGGCGTCAAACTTCTCTACCAGTACGTCGAGAATGCCGCCACAGGGCAAGCTGACCCGCGAGCGCGGATCATCGCCTTCGCCGTAACGCACGACATTGACCGCATCGAGAAACGCGCCTTCAGCGACGCGCTCGAGAAAGTCTTCCTCGACACAGCCACCGGACAGCGAGCCGATCCACTGGCCGCTATCGTTCACCGCCAGCAACGAACCCGGCGCACGCGGCGCCGAGCCGTAAGTGGTCAGCACGGTGGAGAGCCAAATGCGCTGCCCCGCCACCGACCACTCCAGTGCCCGCCGCACAACCTGTAGATCGAGATGCTGCATGTCAGTGCGCCTTGTGCTCGACCGCTGGAGCGTCAGCCTGCAGCTTCTGCACGTCGCTCACCGCCAGCTCTGCCGACTGGCCGCCCCAGCCTTGACGCAGGTAGTTGAGCAGATCGGTCAGTTGCTCAGGCTTGAGCTTGTCGGCGAAACCCGGCATCGGTTGCATATGTTCGAACCCGGCGAATTTCTGCTCACCGATACCGTCCTCGATCACCCGCACCAGGTTGCGCGGATCTTCCAGGCGCAGCGTGGTATTGCCACGCATGGCCACGGCGATGTGCGGTTTGCCTTCACCACCAGCGGCATGGCAACCGGCGCAGACGTTCAAATATTCCTGACGGCCGCGCTGGGCGCTCGGGCTGAGTTTGTCCAGCGACACTTCAGTCAGCTCTTTGGCTGCAGGTGGTTTGTCACCGAGGAGGAACGTCGCCATCGCTGCCAGATCCTGATCGTTCAGGCCCTGGGTGCTGTTGTGGAACACCGGGAACATCTCGTTGAACATCGTGCCCTGGGCGCTCATGCCATGCTTGAGGAACGTGCTCAGATCCTGCTGATTCCAGCCGCGCGCCGCCAGATCGGTGGCGAGCAGGCTCGGCGCCAGATAACCGTTGAGGATGCCGCCGGTCAGGCGTTTATCCAACTGCATCGCGCCCGGCAGGCCGCGTGGTGTGTGGCATTCGCCGCAGTGACCGAGCACCTCGACCATGTACTGGCCGCGCTTCCAGGCTGCGCTTTTGCCTTCGGTAGATTCCAGCTTCAAGGCCTTGCCGTACAGCATGTTCCAGCCGATCAGGCCCGGACGCACGTTGAACGGAAAGCTCAGGCTGGTGACCGGCGCGGCGCGCTCGATCGGCTCGATGGTTTTCAGGTATGCATGAATCGCATCCGAGTCTTCCCGCGGCATCAGGTGATACGAGGTGTACGGCATCGCCGGATACAGATTCGCCCCGTCACGACGCTTGCCTTCGGTCAGCGCAGCGAAGAACTCGTCATCGCTGTACAGACCAATGCCGTGCTCTTTACTCGGGGTGATGTTGGTGCCGTAAATCGTGCCGAACGGCGAGACGATCGGCAGACCACCGGCAAACGGCGCGCCGCCCGGTGCGGTGTGGCAGGCCATGCAATCGGCAGCGCGAGCAAGGTATTCGCCGCGCTTGACCTGATCATCAGCGTGAGCAAACAACACTGGCGCAGCCAGCCCGACCGCCAGGGTCAGGCGGGTCAATAGATGCTTCATGCTCAACCCTCCTTGACCAGGCCGAGATCGGTCAGCACGTTGCGCGTGGCGTTGTAGTAACGCACGTACCCGGTGCAACGGCAGATGTGGTGGCCGAGGCTGTCCTCGATGACTTTTTCCAGTTGGCTTTTGACGATCGGCTGGCGCTGCAGCTTCTCCACCAGCACCGTCGCGGCGTTGACGAACCCCGGCGCGCAGTAGCTGCACTGGAAGGCGAATTCGTCGACGAAACGCTGCTGGATCGGGTTCAGCTCAGTGACCTGGCCACTCTCATCACGCTTGGCGTGACTTTCGATGGTGCGGACTTTCTTGCCTTCGAAGTAATGCGCGCCGGTGATGCAGGTGCGCACTTCTTCACTGGTGCCGTCCGGGTTGTCGACGATCACCACGCAGGCGTGGCAGATACCCTGGCCGCAGCCCAGGCGCGAACCAGTGAGATTCTTGTATTCGTGCAGGTAGTCGATCATCGGCAGGTCATCAGGGATGTCCACCGGGCCGACGGATTGACCATTGAGGGTCAGTTGAAGCGGACGGTTAGCCATTGAGGGCCTCCTTGATGCGCGCAGCAGTGATTGGCAGATCGCGAACACGTTTACCGATGGCATGCGCCACGGCGTTACCGATGGCACCGACCACCGGGATCATCACCACTTCGGCGATGCCTTTGGACGGATCGCTAGGCGACAGCGGCGGCAGAATCTCCGCGGTCTGCTTCCACACCGCCACGTGGCGGGCCATCGGCAGGCGATAACGGTTGAAGTTCCAGTCACCCTCCCCCGGTCCGCCTTCGTACAGCGGCATCTCTTCCATCAGCGCGTGACCGATGCCCATGGCAATCCCGCCTTCGAGCTGGCCCTTGACCAGTTCTTCGACCAGCACCCGACCGCACTCGACCCACGAATGGTGGTTGAGCACCTCGACTTCCGCCGAGCCTTTATTGACCTTCAGCTCGACCAACGTGGCCACCGGGCTGTAGTAAGTCACCGCCGCGTTGTTCAACTGGACCACCGGATAGTTGATGTTCTGGCGATCCAGCAGGTGGAAACCCGCCGTGATCATCAACGCTTTCTTCGCCTTCGGCGCGCCATCACCGTACTTCACTGCGAGACCGTCGAGCGGCAGACGCTCGCGCACGCCGTCGATGCTGTATTCGGCCTCGGCCCAGCTCCAGCGGTTGAACGCGTGCACGGTGGCGCCGGTGACCAGACCACGTTCGTGAGCGCGTTTGGCCAGCTCTTCGAAGCTCAATGGCTGCATGCCATTGGCAGTGAGCTTGCCATCGACCCAATGCGCATCTTCACGACGCACCACGTAAGGGTTGGCTTGACCGCCGTAAGGGCCCTGACGCCAGATTTCCATGGCCGCCGGCCACAAACCGTTGTTGAACAGCACGCGCGCCGCTTCACGGGTGGCGTGACTGAAGTAGTAGGCCGAGTTGGTCGCGGACGACGCCGAGGCCAGCTTGCCAACCCAGCGCGGGTTGCGCAGCAGGTTGTCCTGTTCGGCCTGGCTCATGATGTAAGGGTTGCCGCTGGTGATCAGCTGCATTTCCTTCCATTCGGTTTCGCCGGTCTTCACGTCGTGCGCCGGGCTGCCAAGGAAATCAGCAACGACCAGCGCCTGCGAAGTGGACATGCCGGTGCCGATTTCGATACCGATGTGGCGCAGGGTGATGCGACCTTCAGCGGTGAATTCGATGCTGGCCATCGGCGCTTCGGAACCGGTGCCGAAATCTTTCTGGCAAATGGCGAAACCCACGCCGTACCAGTTGTCCGGGTCGGCAGCTTCGCGCTGTTTCTTGATCGCGTCGCGGCTTTTCCAGACTTCGTGCACCGAGGCCTTGTCGAGAATCTCGTGCAGGCGCAGGGCACCGGCCGGAATCGCGCCCTGGGTGTTTTTCATGCCCGAACGCAAGGCGTTCTTGCGACGCAGATCAATCGCGTCAACGCCGAGGCGGTTGGCGATTTCGTCGACCATCATTTCGGTCGAGGCCATGCTTTGCAGGGTGCCGTAACCGCGCATCGAACCCGCTTCAACACCACGCGAGTGATAAGCGGTGACCTGCAGATCGTTCTGCGGCATGTAGTAGATCGACTGCGCTGCCGTGGCACCGACTGCCGCCACCGACGGGCTGTAGTTGATGCGACCGCCACCGTCGACGCTCATCTCGGCACGGAAAATCTTGAAGCTGTAGTCATTCTTGTCCACTGCGAGCTGGTAGCGGATGTCGAACGGGTGGCGCTTGATGCCGCTCTGGAACTGCTCGTAGCGGTCGTTGGCCAAACGGATTGGCACACCGGCGCCATACAGCGCAGCGAGGGCCGCGTAGTAGACGAAGATGTTGTGGTCTTTGGAACCGTAGCCCACGGTGTAACCCGGGTGCATGTTCAGGTTTGCCAGGCCGAAGCGCGATGGCGCGATCATTTTCGCGGTCTCGGTCGCCGCTTCCAGCGGGCACTGAGTGGCGACCACGAAGTGCAGGGTCTTGGTTTTCGGGTCGTACCAGCCGTTGCCGTTGTCCGGCTCCATGGCGGCCGGTTCGATCGACGGGGTCTTGTAGCGCTCGTCGAACACCAGCCAGTTGTCCGGCGGCGTATCGATCTCTTTTTTCATGCGGTCGGCGTAGAACAGGCCGCGCTCGGTCAGGTTGCCGTGCAGGTTCGGCTGGGAATTCCACACCGGACGCCGGTTTTTCAGCATCGGGAACAGAATCGAGTCTTTCAGGCTGGCGAATTCGTCTTCGTCGGCCGAGGTCGCACCGCCCACGCGCACGTAGCGGAAGCTGCCATAAGGGTCGCCTTCGTAGTACGGCACTTGTGCACCGTAACGAATCGCCTTGTCATTGAATTTGAGTTTGTTCTTGGCCTGGCGGAAACGCTCGAAATCGTTCCAGATCAGGATCGCCACCGGGTGGCCGATGAACATCGGCACTTTGCCTTCCGGCAGCAAAGGGTCTGGCGCGTGTTCTTCGGGGAAGACGATGCCGTCCTTGTCCAGATCGGCCGCAGTGACAATGCGGTCAGGTTGCAAGTCCGCGCCCAGCCACGACAGGTCGTAGCCTTCGTAGATTCGGTCGGCCTTGATGGTTTTCAGCAGCATGGCGTGGCCTTGCTGTTCAGGCCAGCCCGGCATGTCCTTGGAGCGAATGTCGCGGGCAAACACTTTGCTGCCGCAGACCTTGGACAGGGCGTCGTTACGTTGGCGTGCCTTGCCGTTGTTGCCGAGCCACTTCTCGGACGGCACGGTGACGCTGTTTTCCATCAAGGCAGCCAGCGCCTGACTGCTGAGCGGCGTGAGCGTGACGCTCACACCCGCCACCAGCCCGCCCTGGAGGAACGAGCGCCGGGATATATCACGGTTGGACATGGATCATCCTCTGGGCGGTTATGTGTCCGCCCTTCTGGTTATCTACTGGGAATCTCGAGTCTTGCAGAAGCCCTTCTTGGCGAAACAAAGGGCGTGTTGACAGTGCAAAGCTGACCGAAAGGTTAACTTTAAAGGTTTCTGAGCGTCCGGCAAACAACCAGTTACAAAAATTTGACTAAAGAATCAAAAAATCAATGCGACGTGGCACCGCAGCAGATCGCCGGGCACACCGACAACCCCCTGTGGGAGCGGGCTTGCTCGCGAAGGCGTACTGTCAGCCAGCACATTATTAGCTGGCACACCGCTTTCGCGAGCAGGCTCGCTCCCACAGGGATTTGCGCTGGATTGAGGAGGGAGGAAGAGAGGAAAGCCAAATTTCAGACACAAAAAACCCCGGTCTTTCGACCAGGGTCTTTGCTATCGATTCCGAAACAACCAGCGGTTGCTTTCGGTGTTTCAAGGCGTTCAGTGGTCCTTGAAACAGATATGGCGCAGCGGACGGGACTCGAACCCGCGACCCCCGGCGTGACAGGCCGGTATTCTAACCGACTGAACTACCGCTGCGTATCGCTTTGAGCTTGCGCTCAAGTAACTCGTTTTGACTGAAAGCTTCGGTGCTTTGCAATCGCGAACCAGACAATGTCTGACTCGTAAAATATGGCGCAGCGGACGGGACTCGAACCCGCGACCCCCGGCGTGACAGGCCGGTATTCTAACCGACTGAACTACCGCTGCGCGTCGGTGGAGGCACTTTCAGCCTACCTCTTGCTTTCGCAAGTTTCTCGGGGAGTGGTGGGTGATGACGGGATCGAACCGCCGACATTCTGCTTGTAAGGCAGACGCTCTCCCAGCTGAGCTAATCACCCGTTTGCATCTCCGAGGCCGCGAAATTTACGCAGGTAGCGAACCTAAGTCAATAGCAGGATTGAAGTTTTTCTGAAAAAGACGAAATTGCTTCATTCCCTGAAGAAAGCAACAACCCTGAAACCGCTATCGCGAGCAGGCTCACTCCCACAGGTTTGCGGCTTCGCTTCTTAGTCCGTGTAAATCATCTTCTTGGTCATGCCGCCATCCACGACGAATTCCTGCCCAGTGACAAACCCGGCATTGCGCGACAACAGCCACGCGACCATCGCCGCCACATCCTCGACCGTCCCTACCCTGCCCGCCGGATGCTGAGCATGATCGGCATCGGCCAAAGGCTCGGCTCGCCGCGCAGAAGGATCCCGGGCATCAATCCAGCCAGGGCTGACCGCATTGACGCGAATTTCCGGCCCGAGGCTGATCGCCAGCGCGTGGGTCAGCGCCAACAACCCGCCCTTGCTCGCCGCATACGCCTCGGAATCAGCCTCCGACTGCCGCGCACGGGTCGAGGCCAGATTGACGATCGAGCCGTTGTGCGCGCGCAGATACGGCGCACAGTGCTTGGCCAGCAGCATCGGCCCGCTGAGATTCACCGCCAGCACCCGATTCCAGTACGCCAGATCAAGACTTTCCAGGGTGATGTTGTGCGGGTCAGCGACTGCCGCGTTGCACACCAGCGCATCGAGACGACCAAATTGGCCGAGCACCTCGGCAACGCCCAGCGCGACCTGACTTTCATCCGCCACGTCCATGGCGATGAACCAGGCATTCTCGCCCAGCACCTTCGCCACTTTCGAACCGCGCACACGATCGAGATCAGTCAACACCACTTGCCAGCCTTCGCTGATCAACCAGGCCGCGATACCCAAACCGATGCCGCGCGCAGCACCGGTAACCAGCGCCACGCGGCCATGGGTGCCCGCCTTCGGAGTAGACAACTCGATCACAACGCCGCCAGACCGCGCGACAGATCAGCCTGCAGGTCCGCCACGTCTTCCAGACCGACCGCGATGCGGATCAGGCTGTCACGAATCCCTGCTGCTTCACGCTCCTGTGGCGCCAGACGGCCATGGGAGGTGGTGCTCGGATGAGTGATGGTGGTTTTGCTGTCACCAAGGTTGGCGGTGATCGAGATCAACCGGGTGGCATCGATAAAGCGCCACGCGCCCTCTTTGCCGCCCTTGACCTCGAAACTCACCACCGCGCCGAAGCCCTTCTGCTGACGCTGGGCCAGTTCATGCTGCGGATGGCTCTTGAGACCGGCGTAATGAACCTTCTCGATACCGTCCTGCTGCTCCAGCCATTCGGCCAGTTGCTGGGCGTTGGCGCAGTGCGCCTTCATCCGCAGATTCAGGGTTTCCAGGCCCTTGAGGAAGATCCACGCGTTGAACGGACTCAGTGTCGGCCCGGCGGTGCGCAGGAAACCGACAACTTCTTTCATCTGCTCGCTGCGACCGGCCACCACACCGCCCATGCAGCGGCCCTGGCCGTCGATGAACTTGGTCGCCGAGTGCACGACGATGTCCGCGCCGAGTTTCAGCGGCTGCTGCAAGGCTGGCGTGCAGAAGCAGTTGTCGACCACCAGCATCGCGCCTTTGGCGTGAGCGATTTCCGCCAGTGCGGTGATATCCACCAGCTCGGCCAACGGATTGGACGGCGACTCGACGAACAGCAGCTTGGTGTTCGGCTTGATCGCCGCATCCCAACCCGACAGATCGGCCAGCGGCACGTAATCAACTTGCACACCGAAACGCTTGAAGTACTTCTCGAACAGGCTGATGGTCGAACCGAACACGCTGCGCGACACCAGCACGTGATCACCGGCACTGCACAGGCTCATCACCACCGCCATGATCGCGGCCATGCCCGTGGCGGTGGCGACCGCTTGCTCGGCACCTTCCAGAGCGGCAATGCGCTCTTCGAACGCGCGCACGGTCGGGTTGGTGTAGCGCGAGTAAACGTTGCCCGGCACTTCCCCGGCAAACCGCGCTGCTGCGTCGGCAGCGGTGCGGAACACGTAGCTGGAAGTGAAGAACATCGGATCACCGTGCTCGCCTTCCGGCGTACGGTGCTGACCGGCACGTACGGCCAGGGTATCGAACGCTACGCCTTCGAGGTCGCTGTCCAGCCGACCGGCATCCCATTCCTGACTCATGCTGTCACTCCTTGCCCTGTTCTGAATAAATGAAAGTCTTTTGCCAGATACAAAACCGGCCCCTCAGGGCCGGTAGAAACTCAGTTGTTGTACAGATCGATGATCGCACTGACCGCCTGGGTCTTGACCTTGGAGGCATCGTTGCGTGCCTGCTCGATCTTGTCCAGGTAAGCCTCGTCGACGTCGCCGGTCACGTACTTGCCGTCGAACACCGCGCAATCGAAGTTTTCGATCTTGATCTTGCCGCCACCGACCGCTTCGATCAAGTCAGGCAGGTCCTGATAGATCAGCCAGTCAGCGCCGATCAGATCCGCCACGTCCTGAGTCGAACGATTGTGCGCGATCAGTTCGTGAGCGCTCGGCATGTCGATACCGTAAACGTTCGGGAAGCGTACGGCCGGAGCCGCCGAGCAGAAGTAGACGTTTTTCGCGCCTGCTTCGCGGGCCATCTGGATGATCTGCTTGCAGGTGGTGCCGCGTACGATCGAGTCGTCGACCAGCATCACGTTCTTGCCGCGGAATTCCAGTTCGATGGCGTTGAGCTTCTGGCGAACCGACTTCTTGCGCGCCGCCTGGCCCGGCATGATGAAGGTCCGGCCGATGTAGCGGTTCTTGACGAAGCCTTCGCGGAATTTCACACCCAGGTGGTTCGCCAGCTCCAGCGCGGCGGTGCGGCTGGTGTCCGGAATCGGGATGACCACGTCGATGTCGTGCTCCGGACGCTCGCGCAGGATCTTCTCGGCGAGTTTCTCGCCCATGCGCAGACGCGCCTTGTACACCGACACGCCGTCGATGATCGAATCCGGACGCGCCAGGTAGACGTGTTCGAAAATGCACGGGGTCAGGGACGGGTTGGTCGCGCACTGACGGGTGTGCAGCTTGCCGTCTTCAGTGATGTAGACCGCTTCGCCCGGGGCCAGATCGCGGATCAGGGTGAAACCGAGCACGTCCAGCGAAACGCTTTCGGAAGCGATCATGTACTCGACGCCTTCGTCGGTGTGACGCTGGCCGAACACAATCGGACGGATGCCGTGCGGGTCACGGAAACCGACGATGCCGTAACCGGTGATCATCGCCACCACCGCGTAACCGCCGACGCAACGGTTGTGCACGTCGGTCACGGCGGCAAACACGTCTTCTTCAGTCGGTTGCAGCTTGCCGCGCTGGGCCAGCTCATGAGCGAACACGTTGAGCAGCACTTCCGAGTCGGAACTGGTGTTGACGTGACGCAGGTCGGATTCGTAGATTTCCTTGGCCAACTGTTCAACGTTGGTCAGGTTGCCGTTGTGCGCCAGGGTGATGCCGTAAGGCGAGTTGACGTAAAACGGCTGCGCTTCGGCCGAGGTCGAGCTGCCGGCAGTCGGGTAACGGACGTGGCCGATACCCATGTGGCCGACCAGGCGCTGCATGTGACGCTGCTGAAACACGTCACGCACCAGACCATTGTCCTTGCGCAAGAACAACCGGCCATCATGGCTGGTCACGATACCGGCAGCGTCCTGGCCGCGGTGCTGGAGCACGGTTAGCGCGTCATACAGCGCCTGATTGACGTTCGACTTACCGACGATACCGACGATGCCACACATGCGACGCAACCCCTACTTAATGGATCTGAACTGAACAACACTCACTGAGGCGTTTTGGCCGACGGCAAGAGTTGCTCCTTGAACGGAATATCAGCGGGTACGCTGATTCCGCTGGCAAGCCACTGACTGCTCCACCCGAGAATCAGGTTTTTGGACCAGTCGGCGACCAATAGAAACTTTGGCACGAGCTGTGATTCTTTCCACCACCCGTCCTGCTGTACCGGCCCCAGGCTCAACAGCCCGACTGCCACGACCACCAGCAACACGCCACGCGCCGCGCCGAAGGCCATGCCCAGGAATCGGTCGGTGCCGGACAACCCGGTCACGCGCACCAACTCGCCGATAAGATAATTGATCATTGCGCCCACGATCAGTGTGGCGACGAACATGATGGCACAGCCCGCGATCACGCGAGCCGATGGGGTTTCGATGTATCCGGCGAGGTACTCGGACAGTGAGCCACCGAACATCCAGGCAACCGCTCCTGCGATGATCCAGGTCACCAGCGATAATGCTTCCTTGACGAAGCCGCGGCTCAAACTGATCAAAGCGGAGATGGCGATGATTGCAACGATCGCCCAGTCAACCAGGGTAAATGGCACAGTGCAGCCTACAGACGGATAAGGCGGCGCATTTTAGCAGAGCGCACCGCTGTCGGTAAGCTGCGATTTTCAGTGCATTTCAATCGAATCGATAGATCCTAGCCGCGCTCGGGCTGGAAGCGCACGACAAAACCCTTGAGGTTCTGCTGGCGGCTCAATAGATCACGTAGACGATCGGCCTCGGCACGCTCGATCAGCGGCCCGACGAACACCCGATTCTTGCCATCGGCGGAACGGATATAGGCGTTATAGCCTTGGCTGCGCAGAGTTTTCTGCAGGCTTTCGGCGCTGGCGCGACTCGACAGGCTGGCCAGTTGCACCGACCAGCTGACCGACAGGCCATTGGCATCGACGCGACTTTGCGTAGTGTCAGGTTTCGACGCAGCAGCAATAGGCTGAGCAGGTGCCGGAATCGGTTTGGCCACCGCAGGCGGCGCAGTCGGCTTGGCGATTGCTATGGGCGCCGTCGGCGCCGGGGCTGCCGCGATTGGTGCAGCAGGCGCAGTATCTTCTGCGACTTCTTCATCCGCTGGCACCGGTTCTTGCGGCAAAGCCTGCGGCTCAGGCACGGCCACCGATTCCATTTGCACCTGCGGCATCGAAGGGGCTTGCGGCGCGGCAGGCGCCTCGACCGTCACTTGACGTTGCTCGTCCTGGCGGGAAAACAGCATCGGCAGGAAAATCACCGCCAGTGCCACCAGCACCAGGGCGCCAACCATGCGCTGCTTGTACGCTTTATCCAGCAAAGCCATTTGCCGCTTCCTCCGTGGAGCGCCGGGCCAACCATTCAAGGGCCTCGGCGACACAATAAAATGATCCGAACAACAGAATCTCGTCGTCGCTGGTTGCGATCTCGCACTGCCCTTCCAGCGCAGCCGCGACACTGTCATAGGACGTGACGGACGCGCCAAGGTTCTGCAACCCGGCGTGCAATTCACTGACCGGACGCGAACGCGGCGAATCCAGCGGCGCGACCGCCCAATGCTGGACACTAGCATTCAATTCGCCGACAACACCATCCAGATCCTTGTCGGCCAGCAAGCCGAACACCGCCAGGCGCTTGCCTACCGGCGGCCGAGTGGCCAGGCGCCGCGCCAGATACTCCGCCGCGTGCGGGTTATGCCCCACGTCCAGCAGCAGGTTCAGGCGCTTGCCATCGAATTCGAACGAGCGGCGATCCAGCCGGCCGACCACGCGAGTGGCCTGCAAGGCAGCAACAATTTGCGACGGATTCCACGGCAAACCGAGCAGCAGATACGCCTGCAAGGCCAGCGCGGCGTTTTCCATCGGCAGATCGAGCAGCGGCAAATCATGCAATTCGACCACCTGACCTTGGGCGTCAGTGCCGCGCCATTGCCAGTGGTGATCGGTGATCCCAAGATCGAAGTCGCGCCCGCGCAGAGAGAATGGGCACGCCAACTCGCGGACCTTGTCGAGCAACGGTTGCGGAGGATTCAGGTCACCGCACAGCGCAGGCTTGCCCTGACGGAAAATCCCGGCCTTCTCGAAGGCCACGGATTCGCGGGTATTGCCCAGGTACTCGGCATGATCGACGCCAATGCTGGTGACCAGCGCGATATCGGCGTCCACCACATTGACCGTGTCCAGACGCCCGCCCAGCCCGACTTCCAGCACCACAGCGTCAAGTTTTGCCTGTTGAAACAGCCAGAACGCCGCCAGGGTGCCCATTTCGAAGTAAGTCAGGGAAGTGTCGCCACGCCCGGCCTCGACTGCAGCGAAGGCTTCGCACAGCTGAGCGTCAGTGGCTTCGACGCCATTGAGCTGCACCCGCTCGTTGTAACGCAGCAGGTGCGGAGAATTGTAGACACCCACGCTCAGGCCCTGCGCCCGCAGCAATGAAGCCACGAAAGCGCAGGTCGAACCCTTGCCGTTGGTGCCGGTGACCGTAATCACCCGAGGCGCCGGCTGGCCCAGTCCCATGCGGGACGCTACCTGTTGCGAACGCTCCAGCCCCATGTCGATGGCCGATGGATGCAACTGCTCAAGGTAGGCGAGCCACTCGCCAAGGGTACGCTCGGTCATACGTTGGCAGGCACCGGTGGAACGACGATTGGCTCGATAGGAGCGGCGACGTAGGTCGGAGTCGGCTGGCCGGTCAGTTGCGCCAGCAGATTGCCCAGGCGTGGACGCAGTTCACGACGATCGATGATCAGATCGATCGCGCCATGCTCCAGCAGGAACTCGCTGCGCTGGAAGCCTTCCGGCAGTTTTTCACGCACGGTCTGCTCGATCACGCGCGGACCGGCGAAGCCGATCAGGGCTTTCGGCTCACCGACGATCACGTCGCCGAGCATTGCCAGGCTGGCGGAAACGCCGCCGTAGACCGGATCGGTCAGCACCGAGATGAACGGAATGCCTTCTTCACGCAAACGCGCCAGTACCGCCGACGTCTTGGCCATCTGCATCAGCGAGATCAGCGCTTCCTGCATGCGCGCACCACCGGAGGCGGCGAAGCAGATCATCGGGCAACGGTTTTCCAGGGCGTAGTTGGCGGCGCGCACGAAGCGCTCACCGACGATGGCGCCCATGGAACCGCCCATGAAGCTGAATTCGAACGCCGACACCACCACCGGCATACCCAGCAGGGTGCCGCTGACGGAGATCAGCGCGTCTTTTTCGCCGGTCTGCTTCTGTGCAGCGACCAGACGGTCCTTGTACTTCTTGCCGTCGCGGAATTTCAGACGGTCAACCGGCTCCAGATCTGCACCCAGCTCGTTGCGGCCTTCGGCATCCAGGAAGATGTCGATGCGCGCCCGTGCGCCGATGCGCATGTGGTGGTTGCACTTGGGGCAAACGTCCAGGGTCTTTTCCAGCTCAGGGCGATACAGCACAGCCTCGCAGGACGGGCATTTGTGCCACAGACCTTCAGGCACCGAGCTCTTCTTGACCTCCGAACGCATGATCGAAGGGATCAGTTTGTCTACCAACCAGTTGCTCATGCTTTCTTTCTCCAGTACCGGCGGCCCGAACGCTCTGGTTCGCAGCCCCGCGTATGCCCTTCAGCTAAATTCATGTGTGTGGCGATGATTGATGGAACGCCGCGGTCAGCGCGGAACATGACCTGCGTGCAACTCCAGAAACCCTCAGCCTCGCCTGCTTTGTGCAAGTGCATTGATGGACGGCGGCAGTTCGCCAGCCGTCACATCGAAGTAGACGCTCCCTGCGAGCTTCTACGTACGGCATTGATGAACGCGCGGATCTTCGCATGATCCTTGATGCCCTTGCTCGCTTCTACCCCGCCGCTGACATCGACCGCGTACGGTTTGACCCGGGCCACAGCGTCGGCGACGTTTTCCGGGGTGAGGCCACCGGCCAGGATCAGCGGCTTGCTCAACGCTTGCGGAATCAATGACCAGTCGAACGCCTCGCCGGTTCCGCCCGGCACGCCTTCGACGTAAGTGTCGAGCAGCACGCCACTGGCACTCGGATAGGCATCGACGGCAGCGGCGATGTCGTCGCCAGCCTTGACCCGCAATGCCTTGATGTACGGACGATGCCAACCTTCGCACTGTTCAGCGGTTTCGTCGCCATGGAACTGCAACAGATCCAGCGGCACGGCATCGAGGATTTCCCCCAGCTCGCAGCGGCTGGCGTTGACGAACAGGCCCACCGTCGTCACGAACGGCGGCAAAGCCTGAATGATCGCCCTCGCCTGCTGCACGTTCACTGCACGCGGGCTCTTGGCGTAGAACACGAACCCGATCGCATCCGCCCCGGCCTCGACCGCTGCCAACGCATCTTCTATGCGGGTAATCCCGCAGATCTTGCTGCGAACGGCTGACATATCGAGAAAAACTCCGCGTCAAATTCGGGAAAGTCCCGGATGGTAACAAATGCGTTCGAGGGCGTCAGCCGTCAAGTTCCGAGAAACCCGTAAGGAAATGTGGCCCGATAAAACGCTCGGGCAACGGAAATTCGTCGTGATACTCGACCTGCACCAGATACAACCCGTACGGATGCGCTGTCACGCCACCGGAACGGCGCTCGCGGCTTTCCAGCACTTCCTTCATCCACTCGACCGGGCGCTCGCCAGCACCGATGGTCATCAACACACCGGCAATGTTGCGCACCATGTGGTGCAAAAAGGCGTTGGCGCGGATATCGAGCACAATCATCTTGCCGTGACGGGTCACGCGCAGATGATGCATCTTCTTGATCGGCGACTTGGCCTGGCACTGACCAGCACGGAACGCACTGAAATCGTGGGTGCCAATCAGATATTGCGCAGCTTGCGCCATGCGCTCAACGTCGAGTGGGCGGTGGTTCCAGGTGATCTCTTCGTTGAGATGCGCCGGACGAATCTGATCGTTGTAGATCACATAGCGATAACGCCGGGCGATGGCTTTGAACCGCGCATGGAAATGCGCCGGCATCACCCGCGCCCAACTGACACTGATGTCGTGGGGCAGATTGATATTGGCGCCCATCACCCAGGCTTTCAGCGAACGATCGACTGGCGTGTCGAAATGAACCACTTGTCCGCAAGCATGCACCCCGGCATCGGTACGCCCGGCGCACTGCAGCGAAATCGGCGAATTGGCGACTTTCGACAAGGCTTTTTCGAGCTCTTCCTGCACCGTGGCCACGCCGGTCAACTGACGCTGCCAGCCGCTGTAGCGCGAGCCTTTGTACTCGACGCCCAGTGCCACACGGTAAAAGCCTTCGGGTGCCATTTCGGCGACCGGGTTATCTATGTTTGCCAAGGTGGGACAGCCTGCTGATGTACAAAGGCGGGCATTATAAGGCTGTGAGTCGGGGATGCCAGTCAGTTCTGTGTTGACCGATCTGGCCCCATCGCTGGCAAGCCAGCTCCCACAGTTTCTGCAGCGCATGCAATACTTGTGGGAGCTGGCTTGCCAGCGATGGCGATAGCACCGCCGCCACAAAATCCAGCCCAAACAAAAACGGCAGCCTCAATGGGCTGCCGTTTTTATTTACCGCTGGCTCATGCCAGGTGCGAAAGCATTTCCTTGGCTTCGCCACGCTGCTTTTCGTCACCCTCGGTCAACACTTCGTTGAGGATGTCGCGTGCGCCGTCGCTGTCGCCCATATCGATGTAGGCCTGGGCCAGATCGAGTTTGGTCGCGGCTTCGTCGGTGCCGGCGAGGAAGTCGAAATCGTCCTCGCCCAGATCATCGCCCATGGCCGCATCGGCTTCGGTGAAGGTCGGCTCGGCGATGCTCTGCGACAGGCGATCCAGCTCGGCGTTGACGTCATTCAGTTCCGCTGCGAATGCGTCAGGCTCGGCCGCCGGGTTGCTGTCCATTTCATCAGCCAGCGACAGATCGAAATCCGCCGGCAGCTCCAGATCGTCCTGTGGCACTTCGTTGGCGACCACAGGCTCGGCCGGCGACAGATCTTTCACGCCTTCGTCCAGATCCAGCAGGAAGTCATCCTCCGCCAGATCCGCCGCCGGGGCTGGCGCAGGCTCGGCACCCAGATCCAGATCGAGGTCGAAGTCCGACAGGTCGTCGAGGTTCTCTTTGATCTCGGTCTGCTGTTGCAGCACCGATTCAAAGCTCAGATCGTCGTCGGCCGGGAACTCGTCCAGCTCCACCGGCGCGTCAGGCTCAACAACAGGTGCAGGCTCAACCGGAGTGATGTTGTCGAGATCGTCCAGGCTCAGGTCGAACGCGCTATCGAGATCGTCTGCCGCAGGCTCAGGTGCAGGCGCCTCCGGCTCGTCGAGCAGCAGCTCCTTGACGTATTGCGCATCGAGTTCGGCGGCGGCTGCCGCTGCAGCCAGACCCGCGACAGCGACGACCGCCATGGCCGGGAAGCGTTTTTTCAGCTCTTCGACCTTGGCGAAGTTATCACCGTTGGCCACCAACTGACGCTCCTGACCCACGAACGCATCGCGATCACCCTGCTGACCGTAGACTTCCATCAGCTTCAGACGCAGATCACTGCGTTGCGGCTCGAGGCTGACGCCCTCTTCCAGCAACGCTGCGGCCTGATTCAGGCGACCGGCATTGATGTGCGACTGAGCCTTGTCCAGCACGTCATCGGAACGCTCGGCGGACGGTGCGACCAATGGCGCGGCAATCGGCTCAGCCATCACCACCGGAGCCACTACCGCAGCAGGCGCTGGCGCAGGTGCCGGGGTGTTGAGCTTGACGCTGGCAGCAGGTGTTTCCAGGCCTTCGAAGCTGCTTTCCGGCAGATCCTGCTCGGCAGAGAACTCTTGTTCTTCCGCCAGGGCGCGGGCCATGCGCAGGTGTTTCTCGGCTTCCTGCTGGGCTTTGCGGCGACGGGCCAGCAGCAACAGCAGAAGCAGCAACACCACCGCACCGCCACCGATCAGACCCAACAGGATCGGATTGGTCAGCAGTTCATTGAAGGTTTTGTCTTCGTCGACTACCGGTTTTGGCGCAACCACTGGCGTCTCGGCAGGCGTGTCGACCGGTGGCGCAATCGCCGATTCAGGTGTTGGCGCCGCTTCTGCCGGGGTGGCTGGAGGGGTTGCAGCCAGTTCGGCGGTGATCGCCGGTACGGCAGCGGTCGCGGCTGGCGCAGCGCCCGGGCCTTCGGCCTGCATCTTCGCCAGTTGATTGTTCTTCAGCTCGATCAGGCGTTGCAGCTTGTCCAGCTGACTTTGCAGATCGGCCATGCGGCTTTTCAGTTCCTCGTTGTCACGACGGGTCGTGTCGAGGCTTTCCTGAGTCACCGCCAGCTTGTTGCTCAAGGCCTTGGCATCGCCGGCCGGGCCTTTGCCACGCCCTTTGGCGTTTTCGGCAGAGACCAGACTCAGGTTGTCCTTGGCATTCTGGCCGGCGCCGACATTGCTGCGACCACGCTTGGTGGCATCGAGCTGCTGCTGGCCGGTACCCGGCTTGGCCACATAGCGACGACCCTGACGCCAGGCTTCGTTCTGCGCGGCGACTTCGGCAATCGCTTTCGATTGCGGCAGCGCGGTGCTTTCCACCGAGTCCGGCAGGCGCAGCACCTGACCGGTTTTCAGCCGGTTGATGTTGCCGTCGATGAACGCGTCCGGGTTCAACGCCTGAATCGCCAGCATGGTCTGCTGCACGGAGCCGCCGGTGCGCGCCTTCGCGGCGATTTCCCACAGGGTGTCGCGCGGCGTGGTGGTGTATTGCGACGGGTGCGTGGCGCCGGTGGTCGGTGCGGCGATGGTCTGCGCCGGCGCCGGTTGTGCGGCGGCGTCAGCGGTCTGTGGCGAGAATTTCGACGGATCCAGCAGCACACTGTAATCGCGCAGCAGACGGCCATTCGGCCACATCACCTGCACGAGGAATTTCACCATCGGTTCCGACAGCGGTTTGCTCGAAGTCACGCGCAGCACGCTTTTGCCGCTGGCGTTGAGCACCGGGGTGAACGTCAGGTCGTTGAGGAAGGCCTGGCGATCGACGCCGGCCTTGGCGAAATCTTCGGGTGAAGCCAGGCTCGGCACCACTTCGGCAGCGGTGAGATCCTTGACGTCGAGCAGCTCGATCTCGGCCACCAGCGGCTGGTTCAGGGTCGACTTCAGGGTCAGCTCCCCGAGCCCGAGGGCATGCGCCATACCGGAGGACAGCGCCGAGGCGGCCGCTATTGCTAACACCAGTTTGCGAACTTGAACCATAGCCTCATCCTTTGTTTGAACGTTCCTCGGCCAGCGAGAAGATGTTGATTGCCGCTGCCGTAAGGCATTGCGCGCGACGACGACAGACTGCCGCGCGCGATCATTTCTTTGATGCCCCGGAAAGTCCCGGAGGGTGACACGTTATCAAGTGCTCCGGGCAAGCATAGCGCTCACCTAGAATCAGTCGACAAATTGTTGCCAAGTATCTTTTACAGCAGGTCTTTTATCAACAATTCAGCGACCTGCACAGCATTCAGGGCCGCGCCTTTGCGTACGTTATCTGACGTCAGCCACAGATTAAGTTCCGCCGGGTCGTCGACACCGCTGCGCACCCGACCGACATAGACAACGTCCTGCCCCACCGCGTCACCCACCGCAGTCGGATAATCGCCGGCCTCAACCAGCTCGATGCCGGGCGCATCCTCAAGCGCAGCGTTGACCTTTGCCAGGTCGACCGCGCTCGCTGACTGCAAGGTCACGCTATAGCTATCGCCAAAAAACACCGGGGCTTGAACGCAAGTGGCGGAAATCTTTAATAAAGGCTGCTTCAGCACCTGACGCAACTCGCGCACCAGACGTTTTTCCAGCAGCGTGTGGCCTTGAGCGTCGGGCGTGCCGACCTGGGCCAACAGGTTGAAGGCCATCTGCCGATCAAAGAAAGTCGGCTCCAGCGGACGCATGTTCAGCAGCTCGGCGGTCTGCCGGGCCAGCTCGGTCACGGCTTCGCGACCTTGGGCGGACACGGCCAGATTGGCGGTGACGTTGACGTATTGCAGCTCGAGCAAATCGAGCAGCGGTGCCAGCACCACGGCCAGCGTCGTCGCCGACGGACTTGGGCTGCTGACCTGGAACGGCGCTTTCAGACCGGCAATCACCTCGGCGTTGGCCTCCGGCACCACTTGCGGCGCCTGCTCGGCCGGCAATGCGCCGGACAGATCGATCAGCGAGCAACCGGCCGCGCGGGCACGCGCCGCGTAACTCAGGGAAACGGCAGCGCCAGCGGCAAAGAACACCAGTTTGACCTTGCTGAAATCGAACTCGTCGACTTCACGCACGCGCACGTTCTTGTTGCGAAACAGCACCGAACTGCCGGCGGATTCGCTGCTCGCCAGCAGGTGCAGGTTGCCGACCGGGAAGTCGCGCTCTTCGAGAATCTGTACGAGGGTTTCGCCGACAGTACCGGTGGCGCCGACGACGGCAATATCAAGGGTCTGGGTCATGGTTCTACCTCTGGCGAAACGGGGGGAGCGGCACTTTACCGGGTGAGTGAGATGCAGGCAATTTCTGTCGGGCATTTGCGCTGTCAGTTCCGGCCTCATCGCGAGCAGGCTCACTCCTACAGGGGTGGTTGCACACAAAAGTTCGCCTCACACCGAACATTGTAGGAGTGAGCCTGCTCGCGAAGGCGTCAGACCAGACAACGGGAAACCTGAGGCATAAAAAAACCCGCACCTCTCACAAGGCACGGGTTCTTTCATTGCATCAAGCGATCAACGCTCCAGCAAAATCCGCAGCATGCGACGCAGCGGTTCGGCCGCGCCCCACAGCAGTTGGTCGCCGACGGTGAAGGCACCGACGAATTGCGAGCCCATGTTCAGCTTGCGCAGACGACCCACCGGTACGTTCAGTGTGCCGGTGACCTTGGTCGGGCTCAGCTCCTGCATGCTGATGTCGCGGTTGTTCGGCACCAGTTTGACCCAAGGGTTGTGCTGGCTGATCAGCCCTTCGATATCAGCGATCGGCACGTCTTTGTTCAGCTTGATGGTCAGCGCCTGGCTGTGGCAACGCATGGCGCCGATGCGCACGCAGATACCGTCGACCGGGATCGGGCTCTTGAAGCGGCCGAGGATCTTGTTGGTCTCGGCCTGGGCCTTCCACTCTTCACGGCTCTGGCCGTTCGGCAGTTCCTTGTCGATCCACGGGATCAGGCTGCCGGCCAGCGGTACGCCGAAGTTTTCGGTCGGGTACGCGTCACTGCGCATGGCTTCGGCCACGCGACGGTCGATGTCGAGGATCGCGCTCGCCGGATCGGCCAGCTGATCGGCCACCGCAGCATGGGTCGCGCCCATCTGCTTGATCAGTTCACGCATGTTCTGCGCGCCGGCACCGGAGGCCGCCTGATAAGTCATGGCGCTCATCCACTCGACCAGACCGGCCTCGAACAGACCGCCCAGGCCCATCAGCATCAGGCTGACGGTGCAGTTGCCGCCGATGTAGTTCTTGGTGCCCGCGTCCAGTTGCTGGTCGATGACCTTGCGGTTGACCGGGTCGAGAATGATGACGGCGTCATCGTTCATCCGCAGGCTGGAAGCCGCGTCGATCCAGTAACCCTGCCAGCCGGCTTCGCGCAGCTTGGGGAACACTTCGCTGGTGTAGTCGCCGCCCTGGCAGGTCAGGATCACGTCGAGGGTTTTCAGCTCTTCAATGCTGTAAGCGTCCTTGAGCGGAGCAATGTCCTTGCCCACGGACGGGCCTTGGCCACCGACATTGGAAGTGGTGAAAAACACCGGCTCGATAAGATCGAAATCCTGCTCTTCCAGCATCCGCTGCATGAGCACGGAACCGACCATGCCGCGCCAACCGATCAGACCTACACGTTTCATCGCAACTACACCTTCTTGAAAAGTGGGCCGCTGCTTTGTATTGAATTTCGCAGCGGGCCCGAGAGATTACAGATTCCGCAGCGCGGCGACTACTGCGTCACCCATTTCCTGCGTTCCGACTTTAGTGCAACCGGCCGAATAAATGTCACCGGTGCGCAAGCCTTGATCCAGCACCACGCTGACGGCTTTCTCGATGGCATCGGCCGCATCGTGCAGATTGAAGCTGTAACGCAGCATCATCGACACCGACAAAATGGTCGCCAACGGGTTGGCAATGCCTTTGCCGGCGATGTCCGGGGCCGAACCGTGGCACGGCTCGTACATGCCCTTGTTGTTCGAATCCAGCGAGGCCGACGGCAGCATGCCGATCGATCCGGTAAGCATCGAGGCTTCGTCGGAGAGAATGTCGCCGAACATGTTGTCGGTGACGATCACGTCAAACTGCTTCGGTGCGCGCACCAGTTGCATGGCGGCGTTGTCGACGTACATGTGGCTCAACTCGACTTCAGGGTAATCCTTGGCGACCTGCTCGACCACTTCACGCCACAGTTGGCTGGACGCCAGCACGTTGGCCTTGTCCACCGAGCACAGCTTTTTGCCGCGAACCATGGCCATGTCGAAACCGACGCGGGCGATACGGCGGATTTCGCTTTCGCTGTACGGCAGGGTGTCGTAAGACTGACGCTCGCCGTTTTCCAGGGTGCGGGTGCCGCGTGGCGCGCCGAAGTAGATGCCGCCGGTCAGCTCACGGACGATCAGGATGTCCAGACCGGCAACGATTTCCGGCTTCAGGCTCGAAGCGTCGGCCAGTTGCGGGTAGAGGATCGCCGGACGCAGGTTGCCGAACAGGCCCAGCTGCGCACGGATTTTCAGCAGACCACGCTCAGGGCGGATGTCACGCTCGATGGTGTCCCATTTCGGGCCGCCCACTGCGCCCAGCAGCACGGCGTCGGCAGCACGGGCACGCTCGAGGGTTTCGTCGGCCAACGGCACGCCATGCTCGTCGATGGCCGCGCCACCGATCACGTCATGGCTCAGCTCGAAGCCCAGGTTGTACTTGTCGTTGGCCAGCTCCAGCACCTTGACCGCTTCGGCCATGATTTCCGGACCAATACCGTCACCTGGGAGAATCAGAATCTGCTTGCTCATGCTTTCCTCGTGTCTTCAATCGGTGCGCCACTCAGGGCGCGCCCGGAAAAATTCTTAGCGCTCAGCCATCAATACGATTACATCTGTACTGAACGAGCCGTCGGCATCAATCTCAAAATATTCTCGTACTTCGTTGCCCATCGACTGCTGCAACTGGCGGATCGCCGCGCGCATCACCTCGGGCGTGCGCATGCGCTCGACCCAACTGCTGTATTCCAGACGCAGGCGCTGACGCGTGGTGCTGCGAGTGTGCAGCCCGGCCTCGCTGACCTGACGCAACCACTCGCCGGCGGAATAATCGCGCACGTGGCTGGTGTCGCGCAGCACTTCGACGCTTTGCAGGTAAGTGTCGAACAACGGACTGCCCGGTGACAACACGTCGATGAACGCTGCCACACCGCCCGGTTTCAGCACCCGACGCACTTCACGCAGGGCCACCCCGAGGTCGCTCCAATGGTGCGCCGAATAACGGCTGAACACGTAATCGAATTCGCCATCGGCAAACGGCAGGCGCTCGGCGGCGCCGTTGACCGTGGCAATGTTGTTCATGCCGCGATCAACCGCCGCAGCGGCCACCACATCGAGCATCTGCTGCGACAGGTCGTAGGCCACCACTTCCTTGACCAGTGGCGCCACATGAAAACTCACATGACCGGCGCCGCAACCCAGGTCCAGCAGCCGGGCTTCGCCCTGCCCGGCCAGTTCAGCCTGTAGCAGCGCGAATTCGGTGCCTTGAGCGTGAACAGCGCTGCTCAGGTAGGCGGCGGCCTGTTCACCGAATTGCTTTTGTACAACCTGACTGTGTTGGGCGGTGCTGGTCATGGTCACATCCTGCATTTGTGTTGTTTGAGCGGCCGTCTTCGCGAGCAGGCTCGCTCCCACAGGGGAATGCATTTCAAGTGTGGGAGCGAGCCTGCTCGCGAAGAGGCCGGCCCTGACTACATCAATCTCGAATCAATCACGCGTCGCGGAACAACCAAGGCTGGCTCACACGATGCTTGGCCTCGAACGCGGCAATCGCATCACCGTCCTGCAAGGTCAGGCCGATATCGTCCAGACCATTGAGCAGGCAATGCTTGCGGAACGCGTCGATCTCGAAGCGGTACACCTTGCCGTTCGGGCTGGTCACGGTCTGCTCGTGCAGATCGATCTGCAATTGATAGCCCGGCTCGGCCTCGACCTGCTTGAACAATTCATCGACTTCAGCGTCGCTCAGGATGATCGGCAGCAAGCCGTTCTTGAAGCTGTTGTTGAAGAAGATGTCGGCGTAGCTCGGCGCGATGATGCTGCGGAAACCGTATTCTTCCAGCGCCCACGGCGCGTGTTCACGGCTGGAGCCGCAACCGAAGTTCTCGCGGGCCAGCAACACACTGGCGCCCTGATAACGCTCGGCGTTGAGCACGAACTCCTTGTTCAACGGACGCTTGGAGTTGTCCTGATACGGCTGACCGACATCCAGGTAACGCCACTCGTCGAACAGGTTCGGGCCGAAACCGGTGCGCTTGATCGACTTCAAAAACTGCTTCGGGATAATCTGGTCGGTGTCGACGTTGGCACGATCCAGAGGCGCGACAAGACCAGTGTGCTGGGTAAAAGCTTTCATGCTGCGCTCTCCTTCAGATCAATTCACGAACGTCGATGAAACGACCGTTCACCGCCGCCGCAGCGGCCATGGCCGGGCTCACGAGGTGGGTACGACCACCGGCGCCCTGACGGCCTTCGAAGTTACGGTTGGAGGTCGAGGCGCAATGCTCGCCGGACTCCAAACGGTCCGGGTTCATCGCCAGGCACATCGAGCATCCCGGCTCACGCCATTCGAAACCGGCGTCGAGGAAGATCTTGTCGAGACCTTCGGCTTCCGCCTGCGCCTTCACCAGACCCGAACCCGGTACGACAATCGCCTGCTTGATCGTCGAAGCGACCTTGCGGCCCTTGGCGATCACAGCCGCAGCGCGCAAGTCTTCGATGCGCGAGTTGGTGCAGGAGCCGATGAACACGCGATCCAGCTGAATGTCGGTGATCGCCTGATTGGCGGTCAAACCCATGTATTTCAAGGCGCGGACGATCGAATCGCGCTTGACCAGATCCATCTCTTTGGCCGGATCCGGCACGTTCTGATCAACGGCCAGCACCATTTCAGGCGAAGTGCCCCAGCTGACTTGCGGCTTGATCTGTGCAGCGTCCAACTCAACTACGGTGTCGAACTTGGCATCGGCATCGGAGACCAGATCCTTCCAGGCTTCAACTGCCTGATCCCACTGCGCGCCGGTCGGTGCGAACGGACGGCCCTTGACGTATTCGACAGTCTTTTCGTCCGCAGCCACCAGGCCCACACGGGCGCCGGCTTCGATGGACATGTTGCAGATGGTCATGCGGCCTTCGACGGACAGGTCGCGGATCGCGCTGCCGGCGAATTCGATGGCATGGCCGTTACCGCCGGCGGTGCCGATCTTGCCGATCACCGCGAGGACGATGTCCTTGGCGGTCACGCCGAATGGCAACTGACCTTCGACGCGCACCAGCATGTTCTTCATTTTCTTCGCGACCAGGCACTGGGTGGCGAGCACGTGCTCGACCTCGGAAGTGCCGATCCCGTGCGCCAAGGCACCGAACGCGCCGTGGGTCGAGGTGTGCGAGTCGCCGCAGACTACGGTCATGCCCGGCAAGGTTGCGCCTTGCTCCGGGCTGATCACGTGGACGATGCCTTGGCGGATGTCGTTCATCTTGAACTCGACAATGCCGTACTCATCACAATTGTCATCGAGGGTCTGAACCTGCAAACGCGAGACCTGGTCGGCAATCGCGGCGATGCCGCCCTTGCGCTCCGGTGTGGTCGGTACGTTGTGGTCCGGGGTCGCGATGTTGGCATCGATGCGCCAAGGCTTGCGCCCGGCCAGACGCAGGCCTTCGAAGGCTTGCGGCGAGGTCACTTCGTGGATGATGTGACGATCGATATAGATCAGCGCCGAGCCATCGTCGCGCTGTTTGACCAAATGCGAATCCCAGAGCTTGTCGTAGAGCGTTTTGCCGGCCATCAGACGGTTCCTCATCAGCTTGTTTCTATGCCCTGGGCTTATCAATAACCCTTTGGCTTGTGAGGCCGATCCTATGGGGTTACATTAAATAACTCAAATTCATATTTTTTATGCTTTGGATAACTAACTGGAATACGAACCATGGATCTGGCCAACCTCAATGCTTTTATCGCCATCGCCGAGACCGGCAGCTTCTCCGGCGCCGGGGAACGCCTGCATCTGACGCAACCGGCGATCAGCAAACGCATCGCCGGACTGGAGCAACAATTGAAGGTGCGGCTGTTCGACCGACTCGGTCGTGAAGTCGGCCTGACCGAGGCCGGCCGCGCCCTGTTGCCCCGGGCTTATCAGATTCTCAACGTGCTGGACGACACCCGCCGTGCCCTGACCAACCTGACCGGCGAAGTCAGCGGCCGGCTGACCCTGGCCACCAGTCACCACATCGGCCTGCACCGCTTGCCGCCCCTGTTAAGGGAATTCACCCGCCGCTACCCACAGGTGGCGCTGGATATTCAGTTCCTTGATTCGGAAGTGGCCTACGAAGAGATTCTCCATGGCCGTGCGGAACTGGCGGTGATCACCCTGGCGCCGGAACCGCACACGCTGGTCAAAGCCGCGCCGGTGTGGGACGACCCGCTGGATTTCGTGGTGGCGCCGGAACATTCGCTGATCAGCAATGGCGCGGTGAGCCTGGCGGACATTGCCGGTCATCCGGCGGTTTTTCCCGGAGGCAACACCTTTACTCATCACATTGTCCAACGCTTGTTCGAAGCCCAAGGGCTGACGCCGAACATCGCCATGAGCACCAACTACCTGGAAACCATCAAGATGATGGTCTCCATTGGTCTGGCCTGGAGTGTTCTGCCCCGCACCATGCTTGATGAACAGGTCGCGCGCATACCTTTGCCGGGCATACAGCTCAGTCGCCAGCTAGGCTATATCGTGCACACCGAACGGACGCTGTCGAATGCGGCAAGGGCTTTCATGGCCTTGCTGGATGCGCAAATCGATCTGCCAGGGACTCCCGGCTAACTTGTGCTACTCCTATAGAGCCGCTGTCCCTGTGCCTAACGCCACCATCAGCTCAAGGCCCGTTAACAATGCCGAAATCTGTTGACCGAATTCCGCCGATGCCGCGTATTCAGGCCATTGATCCGCGACGTTCCGAGCAGAGCTGGGAGAGTGCGCCGCAATTGCTCGCCGCGCTCAACGGCGCCCGGCTCGGCGCCTGGTATTGGGACATCGAGCGCGGGCAGATCAGCTGGTCACGGGGCACTCAGGCGCTGTTCGGCTTCGATCCACGTCAACCGTTGCCGCAGGATCTTGAATATCTGGATCTGCTGCCGCCCGAAGACCGGGCGAAAACCGTGCGCGCCTTCCACGCGGTGATTGCCGGCGCCCCGCTGGAACAGGCGATGCACCACCGCATCCGCTGGCCCGACGGCAGCCTGCATTGGCTGGAAATCAGCGGCAGCCTGCTGCCGGACAAAAACGGCCGGCCCCGAATGATCGGGGTGATTCGCGAAATCACCCACCAGCGCCAGCGCGAACAGGCTCTGAGCAGCTCGGAGAAACGTTTCGCCACACTTTTTCACCTGTGCCCGAACATGGTGCTGCTGACGCGCCAGGAAGACGGCCTGATCACCGAAGCCAACCAGTATTTCGAAAGTCTGTTCGGCTGGCCGGTCCAGGACGCCATCGGTCGCACCACACTGGAACTGGGCCTGTGGGTGCACCCGGAACAACGCGCAGAGCTGGTGAAAAAGACCAAGGCCAAAGGTGAATTGATCAGCATGGAAGTGCAGTTCCGCGCCAGCAACGGGCAGATTCATGACGGTATCCTCAGTGCGCAAAAGGTCGAACTCGAAGGCCAGCCGTATCTGCTCAGCACGTTTCTCGACACCACCGAACGCAAAGCCGCCGAACACGCCTTGAAAGACAGTCAGGAACGCCTTGATCTGGCGCTGGACTCGGCGCAACTCGGCACTTGGGATTGGCACATTCCCAGCGGCATGCTCTACGGCTCGGCGCGGGCCGCGCAATTGCACGGGCTGGAGCCGATCCCGTTTCACGAATCATTCGAGGAGTTCTTCGAAGGCGTGCCCGGTGAGGAGCGCGACAGCATGCGCGACGCCTACCGCAGCCTGCGTGAAGGCCCGGCCGGCAACTATCAACTGACTTATCGCGTGCAGCTGTCCGACGGCAGCTCGCGCTATCTGGAAAGCCGCGCCCGCCTCTACCGCGACGAAAACGGCGCGCCGCTGCGCATGGCCGGGACCTTGCTGGACATCACCGATCAGGTCGAGCGCGAGCAGCGCTTGGTCGCTTCGGAAGAGAAATTCGCCACGCTGTTCCAGGTCAGCCCCGACCCGATCTGCGTCACCCGTCAGGACAGCGGCGAGTTCATCGAAATCAACAACAGCTTCACCCAGACCTTCGGCTGGAGCGCCGCCGACGTGATCGGGCGCACCGCCGAGGACATCGGCCTGTGGGACGCCTCGGCGAAAAGCCTGCAACGTATCGAGCGGGTGATCCGCGAACAGGGCCTGAGCAATGTCGCGATCATCGTCCAGCACAAGGACGGCCAGTCGCTGACGTGCGTGATTTCCAGCCGGCAGATCAGCGTCGGCAATCAGCCGTGCATCGTCACCACCCTGCGCGACATCACCCAACAACAGCGCTCCGAGGCCGCACTCAAGGCCAGCGAAGAGAAATTCGCCAAGGCGTTTCACTCCAGCCCCGACGCGATCACCATCACCGAACGTGACACCGGGCGCTATCTGGAGGTCAACGACGGTTTCTGCCGCCTCACCGGCTATCGCGCCGAAGAAGTGGTGGGCAAAACCGTGTACCAGATCGGCATCTGGGCCGAAGAGAAACAACGCTCGGCGCTGCTTGCCGAACTGCAGATCAAGGGCCGCGTGCACCATCAGGAAATGCTCGGGCGCAACAAGCGCGGTGAGTTGCTGACGGTGGAAGTGTCGATCGAACCGATCACCCTCAACGAAACCGCGTGCCTGCTGCTGACCGCCCGAGATGTCAGCCTGCTGAAAAACGCCGAAGCGCAGATCCGCCATCTGGCCTATCACGATCCGCTGACCAATCTGCCCAACCGCGCCTTGCTGATGGATCGCCTGAGCCAGCAGATCGCCCTGCTCAAGCGCCACAACCTTCGCGGTGCGCTGCTGTTCCTCGACCTCGATCACTTCAAGCACATCAACGACTCGCTGGGTCATCCGGTCGGCGACACGGTGCTGAAAATCATCACCGCGCGGCTTGAAGCCAGCGTGCGCATGGAGGACACGGTGGCGCGTCTCGGCGGCGATGAATTCGTGGTGCTGCTCAGTGGTCTGGAAGGCACGCGCAACGAGGTCAGTGCACAAGTGCGAGAACTGGCCGACACCATTCGCGAACTGCTCTCGGAGCCGATGTTCCTCGACGGCCAGCGCCTGCAAGTGACACCGAGCATCGGCGTGGCACTGATTCCCGATCACGGCTCGACCCCGACCGACCTGCTCAAACGCGCCGACATTGCGCTGTACCGGGCCAAGGATTCCGGGCGCAACACCACGCAGATGTACCACAACACCATGCAGAAGGCGGCCAGCGAACGGCTGCGCATGGAGACTGACTTACGTCTGGCGTTGTCGCGCGGTGAATTCAACGTGCACTACCAGCCGCAGGTCGATGCGCGGGACAACCGCATCATTGGCGCCGAGGCGCTGGTGCGCTGGAATCACCCGGAACTCGGCGCGCAATCGCCCACTGAATTCATCAAGGTGCTGGAAGACAGCGGGCTGATTCTGGAGGTCGGTACCTGGATCCTCGATGAGGCCTGTGAGGCGTTCAAACAATTGATCGCGCTGAAACTGGTCGACCCGCTCAACTTCAGCCTGTGCGTAAACATCAGCCCACGGCAGTTCCGCCAGAACGACTTCGTCGAACGCATCGAACACAGCATGAGCAGTCACGGCCTGCCCTGCTCGCTGCTGAAACTGGAGATCACCGAAGGCATCGTCATCCAGAACCTGGAAGACACCATCAGCAAAATGCGTCGCCTGAAAAAACTCGGTGTGAGCTTCGCCATGGACGATTTCGGCACCGGCTATTCATCGCTGACCTACCTCAAGCGCCTGCCGGTGGACACCCTGAAAATCGACCAGTCGTTCATCCGCGACGCAACCACCGACCCCAACGACGCCGAGATCATCCGCGCCATCGTCGCCATGGCCCGCAGCCTGGAACTGGAGGTGATTGCCGAAGGCGTGGAGACGCCGGAGCAACTGGCGTTCCTGCAAGGGCTGGGCTGCCATTTGTATCAGGGCTATCTGCACAGTCGGCCGGTGGCGTTGGAGGCGTTGAAAAAAATGCTCGAATGACGAGCACAAAAAAAGGGCGCCAGTGGCGCCCTTTTTTCTTGCTCGGCCTTATTGCAGAACCGGCTTCTGCGCTCCGTTGATCGGGATGCGCTTGGCTTTCGCTTCTTCCGGGATCACCCGCAACAGGTCGATGCTCAACAGACCGTTGCTCAGATCGGCGGCCTTGATCTCGATGTGATCGGCCAGGCGGAAGGACAGCTTGAAAGCACGCTGGGCAATGCCTTGATGCAGGAAGGTCACGCCTTCGTTGGCATCACGCTTGCCGCCACTGATGGTCAGCACACCCTTCTCGACTTGCAGCTCCAGGTCTTCTTCCTGGAAACCGGCGGCCGCTACGACGATGCGGTATTGATCGTCACCGTGTTTTTCCACGTTGTAGGGTGGGTAGGTGCTGCCTGGCTCGTTGCGCAGCGCGGTTTCGAACAGATCGTTGAAACGGTCAAAACCCACCGAGGAACGGAACAGTGGTGCCAGGGAAAATGCAGTACTCATGGTTCAAATCTCCTGAAAACAATCAGCAAGTTTTTGTGTCTCCGCGACCCGAATTCGGCATCGCGTAACCCTTAGATAGGGACCGCCAAAATGATTTCAAGAGCGTATTTACAGATTTTTTTCAGGCTGCGGCGGCGACCGGCAAACCCAGCAAACGCGAGACTTGATCCGGTTCTGTCTCGCGACGCAGCACGGTAAACAGCTCGGTCGCCTCGGGATAATTGCGCGTCAGCATCGCCAGCCATTGCTTCAAGCGACCCGGCGATTGGCGTGCGGTCATCTGCGCCTTGGCTTGCAGCCAGAAGTCCTGAATCAGCGGCAACAGCTCGGCCCAGCTCATCTCGACCACTTCTTCACCGGCGCGCGCGGCAGCGATCTGCCGGGCCAGATCCGGGCGCGATACCAGACCGCGTCCGAGCATGATGTCTTCGACGCCGCTGATCTCGCGGCAGCGGCGCCAGTCCTCGACGCTCCAGATATCACCGTTGGCGAACACCGGCACCTTGACCACGTCCTGCACCCGCGGAATCCACTCCCAATGCGCCGGCGGCTTGTAGCCATCAACCTTGGTCCGGGCATGCACCACAATGTGTTCGGCGCCGCCCTCGGCCAGCGCCGTGGCGCAGACCAGCGAGCCGTCCGGGCTGTCGAAACCGAGACGCATTTTCGCGGTGACCGGGATGTGCGCCGGCACGGCGCGACGCACATGTTCGACGATGGAGTTGAGCAGCTCCGGCTCCTTGAGCAGCACCGCCCCGCCCCGGGATTTGTTGACGGTCTTGGCCGGGCAGCCGAAGTTCAGGTCGATCACTTCCGAGCCGAGCTCGCAGGCCAACGCCGCGTTTTCCGCCAGGCACACCGGATCGGAGCCCAACAATTGCACGCGCAACGGCACACCGGAACGGGTGCGGGCGCCGTTCAGCAGCTCCGGGCCGAACTTGTGGAAGTAGGCCGGGGTGAGCAACTGATCGTTGATCCGAATGAACTCGGTCACGCACCAGTCGATGCCGCCAACGCGGGTCAGCACGTCGCGCAGGATGTCGTCGACCAACCCCTCCATGGGCGCCAGGGCAATTTGCATGGGGAAAACACTACTCAGGAAGAAAAAACGTGCGGCAGTTTACTGGATTAAGCCGGTTAAACCCACGACCACCTGTAGGAGCTGCCGCAGGCTGCGATCTTTTGATTGTGATCCTTAAAAATCAAAGTCAAAAGATCGCAGCCTGCGGCAGCTCCTACAGGGATCGGGTCAGGCCAGGGACAGGATCGCCGGGCCGTAGCCCTCGATAAACTCTGCCGGCATGCGCTTGGGCTTGCCGCTGGACAGTTCGATGCAGACGAAAGTGGTCTGGGCGCGCAGCAGGGTGGCGTTGTCGCTGGGGCGGATCAGCTGGAAGTGCCGGGTCATTTTCAGGCGCTGATCCCAATCGACGATCCAGGTCGCCAGTTGCAGTTCGTCGCCTTCGTAGGCCGCCGCCAGATAATCGATTTCGTGACGCACCACGGCCATCGCCCGATCCAGGCGCCGGTATTCGACCAGATCCAGCCCCAGACGCTGCGAGTGGCGCCAGGCGCAGCGTTCGAGCCAGGTCACGTACACCGCGTTGTTCGCGTGACCCAGCCCGTCGATGTCCTCGGCGCCTACTTGCAGATCAATGGTGAACGGCGTTGCCCGATCCCAGCCCATGCCCCACTCCCGGTCAGATGATTCAACCGGGGCAGTGTAACGGATGTCAGGCCGATTGCAGCGCCTGAAGGCTGCGCCCCGCCAACAGTGATAACACTCCATCAACCACCCGAGGGTCGGCCAGCACCCGCTGGTGGCCGCCGCTTTCCAGGCGCAGCAGGCGACTGTCGAACCACGATTCGTGGATCAATTGCGATTCCTTGACCGAGACAAAGGTGTCGTCCTCGGCATGCACGATCAGGCCCGGCATATCCAGTTGATAGTGCGCGACATCGAGGGTCGCGGCGCGCATGCCGACGTCCTGCTCGACCTGGCGGATGAACGCCGAGCGCGCCCGCGGTGGCATGCCGACGTAGCGGGCAAAACCGCGCAGCACGCCGAGAATTCGTGCAGGGGCTGCAATACTGACCAGGGTTTCGGTGCGCAGGCCCAGTTGCACCGCGAGCATGGCACTGGCGCCGCCCATGGAGTGGCCGATGACGGCTTGAAGAGGAGGCAATTCGGCGGCCGCTTCGAGCATGGCGCGGGCGAACAGTACGACGTTGGCTTCACGCCCCGGCGAACGACCATGGGCCGGGCCATCGAGGGCAACGACGGTGTAACCGGCCTCAACCAGCGCCGTGATCAACGCCGCAAACTGGGTGGGCCGCCCTTCCCAACCGTGCATCAACAGCACCGCCGGCCCCTGCCCCCAACGCAGCGCCGACAGGCCGAAGCGCAGCGTGATGCGTTCGGCACTCGCCAGCAGCGGCAGCTCCCAATCACGCAGCGGCAACGTGCGCGGCGTCATGAACGCCTGACGCATTTTGCTTGCTACTCGTTGCGGTGCAATCCAGCCCAAGGTGCCATTAACGCCACGAACCCACTTCAACGTGTTCATCGCTTTCTCCTCAGGCGTGTTGCCTTCAGGTCAACGCACCGCCGACTTGGCAGCGCGCAGCAATCGATCGGATAAATCGCCCGGGCCCAGCGCACGTGCCAGCGCCAGACCACCCACCATCAACGCCACATCAGCCAATGCTTTGTCGGTGTCCTCGGGGCTGGACGCCAACTGCGCAATCATCAGTTCCAAGTGTTCGTTCAGCGCGATGCGGAAGGATTCCGGCAGACGCCCCAGTTCGCCGATGGAAGCCGGAATCGGGCACGCGGCATCGCTGGAATCACGGTGCTTGCGTGACAGATAGAACGCAGCGACCAAGGCGCGACGCTCTTCGCCGGTCAGCTCGGAGTCCATGTCGGCAATCAGGTCGCGTCGACGGCTGAGCAGTTGCTTGAACGCCTCAAGCATCATCGCGTCCTTGCTTTCGAAGTGCGCATAGAAACCACCGACGGTCAGGCCGGCGGCGCCCATCACTTCGCCCACGCTTGGATCCGCCGGGCCACGCTGCATCAGCGCGGCGCTGGCCGCCTTGAGGATGCGTTCGCGGGTTTGAGCTTTTTTATCGTTCATCGTTGCCTCCGAATATTACGACTAGAATATTATTCGCATAATAATATTCCGCAAGTCGAGGATATGACCGCTGGTCTGAAGCACAGTGTAAGGAAAAGGAGAGTTGGCCAAACGCCAGACAAACAAAAGGGCCATTCAATAATTGAATGACCCTTATAAATCCCGCAGAGCGGGTAATCGTGGCGTCCCCTAGGGGACTCGAACCCCTGTTACCGCCGTGAAAGGGCGGTGTCCTAGGCCACTAGACGAAGGGGACACAAACCCTTCTATACAGCTGATCAGTGCTGAGATCTGATCTGATTCAAGGCCGGTGTGGCCAGACCTTGAACTGTAAAATTGGTGGAGCTAAGCGGGATCGAACCGCTGACCTCCTGCATGCCATGCAGGCGCTCTCCCAGCTGAGCTATAGCCCCGGATTTTTCGCCTCGCGGCGCAGCGACATCTTGCAACATCGCTTCTGTAAAACTGGCGTCCCCTAGGGGACTCGAACCCCTGTTACCGCCGTGAAAGGGCGGTGTCCTAGGCCACTAGACGAAGGGGACGCAAACCCTTCTATACAACTGATCAACGCTGAGTGTTGATCGCTTCGGAGCCGGTGTGGCCAGGCTTCGAAGTGTAAATTGGTGGAGCTAGACGGGATCGAACCGTCGACCTCTTGCATGCCATGCAAGCGCTCTCCCAGCTGAGCTATAGCCCCTCATCGTTGATGTCATCGCTGAGGACGGGGCGAATCTTAAGGGCGTATCGAAAGCCTGTCAAACTTATTTTTGAAAAATTTCAAAGTTTTTTGTCGGCATAACAATCACTTACCGCCCTCCCCCCGAAAATCCGGGGGAAAAACGCCGAAGGCCGGAATCAAACGATCCCGGCCTTCGGCGGTAACCGCAGAGTCAGACGTGCTTAAGCAATCGCGCCCAGCAGCTTTTCCCACTCTTTGTTTTCTTTCTTCGACACGCCACCCAGCAGGTCAATCGCCTGGCGCAGACGGAAACGGGTCAGATCCGGGCCGAGGATTTCCATCGCATCGAGCACCGATACCGAACTGGCCTGCCCGGTAATCGCGGCAAACATCAACGGCATCGCGTCACGCAGCTTCAGCTCAAGAGATTCGACCACCGCCTGAATCGTCGCGGTAATGCTGTCCTTCTCCCACTGACGCAGGCTTTCCAGCTTCCACAGGATCAATTGCATCAACTGACGCACCTGATCACCGGAAAGCTTTTTCGATTCGAACAGCTTGGCATCCGGGTTCACGCCACCGGCAAAGAAGAAGCCGCCCAGCGGTGCAACCTGGCTGAAGGTTTCCACGCGCCCCTGCACCAGCGGTGCGATCTTCATCATGTACTCGGAATTGAACGCCCACTTCTGCACGCGTGCGGCGAACTCTTCCACCGGCAGGTCACGCAGCCACTGGCCGTTGAGCCACGACAGTTTCTCGATGTCGAAGATCGGCCCGCCGAGGGACACACGCTTGAGGTCGAAGTTGTCGACCATTTCCTGCAGCGAGAACTTCTCGCGTTCGTCGGGCATCGACCAGCCCATGCGACCGAGGTAGTTGAGCATCGCTTCGGGCATGAAGCCCATGCGCTCGTAGAAGGTCACCGAGGTCGGGTTCTTGCGCTTGGACAGCTTGCTCTTGTCCGGGTTACGCAGCAGCGGCATGTAGCACAGCTCCGGTTGTTCCCAGCCGAAATATTCGTAAAGCAGAATCAGTTTCGGCGCCGATGGCAGCCATTCTTCGCCGCGCAGCACGTGGGTGATGCCCATCAGGTGGTCGTCGACCACGTTGGCGAGGAAGTACGTCGGCAGGCCGTCGGTCTTCATCAGCACTTGCATGTCCATGCGATCCCACGGGATCTCGACATCGCCACGCAGCATGTCCGGCACCACGCAGACGCCTTCGGTCGGCACTTTCATGCGGATCACGTGCGGTTCGCCGGCGGCCAGACGGGCGGCGACTTCTTCCTTCGACAGCAGCAGCGCGCGGCCGTCGTAGCGCGGGGTCTCGCCGCGCGCCATTTGTTCGGCGCGCATCTCATCCAGTTCTTCAGCGGTGCAGAAGCATGGGAACGCATGGCCCATGTCGACCAGTTGCTGGCAATACTTCTGATAGATATCGCCACGCTCGCTCTGCCGGTACGGGCCGTGCGGGCCGCCAACGTCCGGGCCTTCGCTCCAGTCGATCCCCAGCCAGCGCAGGGCGTCGAAGATCTGCTGTTCGGACTCGCGGGTCGAACGCAACTGGTCGGTGTCTTCGATGCGCAGGATGAACTCACCGCCATGCTGCTTGGCAAAGCAGTAGTTGAACAATGCGATGTAAGCGGTACCTACGTGGGGATCCCCGGTAGGCGATGGCGCGATGCGAGTGCGGACGGTGGTCATGGCATGTCTCGAAAAGAATGAAAAGCAAAACAATCAAGCGGCGAATGGTAACAGGCGACACCCGCCCCGCTCCAGCGGGCAGGGCATTTAAGCCAAGTTTGCGTCTGTAACGCCCATAGACCGTGGTGACGGCCCGAATATCAGCCATTGGCATTTACCGTTTATCGGCGGTATGCCAGATTCAGCCGCAGATAACTTTCCTTACAATTCCTCGACTACAGTTTGCCCATGCCTGCCCAACTCAAGCGTCGCCTGTTTATTTTCCTGCTGCTGGTTCTGTTGATTGCCGGGGGCTTCTTCGCCCACTGGTTTTTCAAGGGCCGTTTTTATGAAAGCACCGATAACGCCTATGTCCAGGGCGAGATCACCCGCGTCTCCAGCCAGTTGAGCGCACGCATCGACGAAGTGTTGGTGCAGGACAACCAGCACGTGGAAAAAGGCCAGTTGCTGGTGCGCCTTGAACCTAATGATTTCCGCCTCGCGGTCGACCGCGCCAATGCCGCCCTCGCCACCCGCGAAGCCGAGCGTTTGCAGGCACAAAGCAAATTGACCCAGCAATCGAGCCTGATCGCCGCCAGCGACGCGCAAGTGGCGACCACCCAAGCCACCCTTGGCCGTTCGCAGATGGATTTGTCGCGAGCCGAAACCTTGCGCAAACCCGGTTACGTTTCCGAAGAACGGGTGACCACCCTCTCTGCTGACGCGCACATTGCCCGCTCGCAAGTGGCCAAGGCCCAGGCCGATGCACAGAGCCAGCGCCAGCAGGTCAACGCACTGACTGCCGAGATCAAACGCCTCGACGCGCAGATCGCCAACGCCCGCGCCGATCTGGCGCAAGCCGAACTCAACCTGACCCGCAGCGAAATCCACGCGCCGATCAGCGGCATGGTCGGCCAGCGTGCTGCACGCAATGGTCAGGTGGTGCAGGCCGGCGCCTATCTGCTGTCGATCGTTCCCGATGAAGACATCTGGGTGCAGGCCAACTTCAAGGAAACCCAGATCGGTCACATGCAGCCCGGACAGAAAGCCGAGCTGACCTTCGATGCCTACAGCGACACGCCGATCGAAGCGCGGGTCGACAGCCTGTTCGCCGCCTCGGGCGCACAGTTCAGCCTGCTGCCGCCGGATAACGCCACCGGCAACTTCACCAAAGTCGTGCAGCGGATTCCGGTGAAACTGACCTTCAAGGCCGATAACCCGTTGCATGGCAAGATCCGCCCGGGCATGTCGGTCACCGCCACCGTGAATATCAAAGACGCCCCAGACAATGGCCGGTGATTCGCTGATCCGCCCCGTTGGCGAACCGACCCGGCGGGACTGGATTGCGGTGATGAGCGTGATGCTTGGCGCGTTCATGGCGGTGCTCGATATTCAGATCACCAACTCTTCGCTCAAGGATATTCAGGGCGCGCTGTCGGCGACGCTGGAAGAAGGCTCGTGGATTTCCACCTCGTATCTGGTCGCGGAAATCATCATGATCCCGCTGACCGCGTGGCTGGTGCAGTTGCTCTCCGCGCGACGGCTGGCGGTGTGGGTGTCGCTGGGTTTTCTGGTGTCATCGCTGCTGTGCTCGATGGCCTGGAGCCTCGAAAGCATGGTCGTCTTTCGCGCCATGCAGGGTTTCACCGGCGGCGCGCTGATCCCGCTGGCGTTCACCCTGACCCTGATCAAACTCCCTGAACACCACCGCGCCAAAGGCATGGCAATGTTCGCCATGACCGCCACCTTCGCCCCGTCCATCGGCCCGACCCTTGGCGGCTGGCTCACGGAAAACTGGGGCTGGGAATACATCTTCTACATCAACATTCCTCCGGGGCTGATCATGATCGCCGGGCTGATGTACGGGCTGGAGAAGAAGGAAGCGCACTGGGAACTGCTGAAAAGCACCGACTACACCGGGATTCTCACGCTCGGTGTCGGCCTCGGATGCTTGCAGGTATTTCTTGAAGAGGGCCATCGCAAGGACTGGCTCGAATCGAACCTGATCGTGACCTTGGGCAGCATTGCCCTGCTCAGCCTGATTACCTTCGTCATCGTGCAGATTTCCAAACCCAACCCGCTGATCAACCTCGGCATCCTGCGTAATCGCAACTTCGGCCTGTCGAGCATTTCCAGCCTGGGCATGGGCGTCGGTTTATACGGCTCGATCTATCTGCTGCCGCTGTACCTGGCGCAGATCCAGAATTACAACGCCCTGCAGATCGGCGAAGTGATCATGTGGATGGGCGTGCCGCAGCTGTTCCTGATTCCGCTGGTGCCCAAGCTGATGAAGTTCGTTTCGCCGAAGTGGCTGTGCACCCTGGGCTTCGGGTTGTTCGGGCTGGCGAGTTTTTCGTCGGGGGTGCTCAACCCGGATTTCGCCGGGCCGCAGTTCAATCAGATCCAGATCATCCGCGCGCTGGGTCAGCCGCTGATCATGGTGACCATTTCGCTGATCGCCACCGCGTACATCCTGCCGCAGGACGCGGGATCGGCATCGAGCCTGTTCAACATCCTGCGCAACCTCGGCGGCGCGATCGGCATCGCCCTGCTCGCCACGCTATTGGATGCGCGCACCAAGACCTACTTCGATTATTTGCGTGAAGCGGTGGTGCCGACCAATCCGCAAGTGGCCGAGCGGTTGGCGTCGATGACAGACCGGTTTGGCAGTGACACGGCGGCGCTCGGCAAGTTGAGTGAGATCGTGCATCAGCAGGCGCTGATCATGGCCTACAACGACGCGTTTCATTTTGTCGGGATTGCGCTGGGGGTCAGCATGTTGGCGATTTTGTTGACCAGGAAATTGCCGCAAGGGCTGAAGGCCGGGGAGTCTCATTAAGACCGCGTTGCCGCCATTCGCGAGCAGGCTCGCTCCCACAGGGGATTTGTGAACGACACAGATCCAATGTGGGAGCGAGCCTGCTCGCGAAGAGGCCCGCCAAGACAATGAAGATCAAACCGCCAAAAGCCGCTCACGCAGTTTGGCAATCTCATCGCGCATCTGCGCCGCCGCTTCGAACTCCAGATCCCGCGCCAACTGGTACATCTTCTCTTCCAGCGCGCGAATGCGTTTGGTGATTTCGCTCGGCGAGCGCAGTTCGGCTTCGTACTTGGCGTTTTCTTCGGCAGCCTTGGCCATGCCCTTGCGCTTCTTGCTGCGCGAGCCGGGCACGGTGGCGCCTTCCATGATGTCGGCGACGTCCTTGAACACACCCTTCGGGGTGATGCCGTTTTCCAGGTTGAAGGCGATCTGCTTGTCGCGACGACGCTCGGTCTCGCCAATCGCCCGCTCCATCGAGCCGGTGATGCGGTCGGCGTAGAGAATCGCCCGGCCGTTGAGGTTCCGCGCGGCCCGGCCAATGGTCTGGATCAGCGAGCGCTCGGAACGCAAGAAGCCCTCCTTGTCCGCATCGAGAATCGCCACCAGCGACACTTCCGGCATGTCCAGACCTTCGCGCAGCAGGTTGATCCCCACCAACACATCGAAGGTACCCAGACGCAGGTCGCGGATAATCTCGACCCGCTCGACGGTGTCGATGTCCGAGTGCAGATAACGCACGCGCACGCCGTGGTCGGCGAGGTAATCGGTGAGGTCTTCGGCCATGCGTTTGGTCAGCGTGGTGACCAGCACCCGCTCCTCGACCGCCACGCGCTTGGTGATTTCCGAGAGCAAGTCATCAACCTGAGTCAGCGCCGGACGCACTTCAACCTGCGGGTCGACCAGACCGGTCGGACGCACCACTTGCTCGACCACGCGCCCGGCATGCTCGGCCTCGTAGTTGCCCGGCGTCGCCGAGACGAAAATGGTCTGCGGGCTCACCCCTTCCCACTCGTCAAAACGCATCGGCCGGTTGTCCAGCGCCGACGGCAAGCGGAAGCCGTATTCCACCAGGGTTTCTTTACGCGAACGGTCGCCCTTATACATCGCGCCGACTTGCGGCACGCTGACGTGAGACTCGTCGATCACCAGCAAGGCGTCGGCCGGCAGATAGTCATACAGCGTCGGCGGCGCGGCACCGGCCGGACGTCCGGACAGGTAGCGCGAGTAGTTTTCGATGCCGTTGCAGTAACCCAGTTCGAGGATCATTTCCAGGTCGAAACGGGTGCGCTGTTCGAGGCGCTGGGCCTCGACCAGTTTGTTGTTGCTGCGCAGGTATTCGAGACGTTCCTGCAATTCGACTTTGATGTGTTCGATGGCGTCGAGCAGGGTCTCACGTGGCGTCACGTAGTGACTCTTCGGGTAGAAGGTGAAGCGCGGCATCTTGCGGATGACTTCGCCGGTGAGCGGGTCAAACGCGGAGATGCTCTCGACCTCGTCATCGAACAGTTCGATGCGGATCGCTTCCAGATCGGATTCCGCCGGATAGATGTCGATCACGTCGCCGCGCACGCGGAAGGTCGCGCGGGCAAAATCCATGTCGTTGCGGGTGTATTGCAGGTCGGCCAGACGCCGCAGCAAGGCGCGCTGATCGAGTTTGTCGCCGCGATCGACGTGCAGCACCATCTTCAGATAGGTTTCCGGGCTACCGAGACCGTAAATGCACGACACCGTGGTGACGATGATCGCGTCCTTGCGCTCGAGCAACGCCTTGGTCGCGGACAGACGCATCTGCTCAATGTGGTCGTTGATCGACGCGTCCTTCTCGATGAAGGTGTCGGACGACGGCACATAGGCTTCGGGCTGGTAGTAGTCGTAGTAGGAAACGAAATACTCGACCGCGTTGTTCGGGAAGAACGCCTTGAACTCGCCATACAATTGCGCGGCGAGGGTCTTGTTCGGCGCCAGCACCAGCGTCGGGCGTTGTACCTGCGAGATGACGTTGGCGATGCTGAAGGTCTTGCCCGAGCCGGTCACACCGAGCAGCGTCTGGTGCGCCAGCCCGGCTTCGATGCCCTCGACCAATTGGCGGATCGCTTCTGGCTGATCGCCGGCAGGCTCGAAGCGGGTGACTAGCTGGAATTCGGACATACACACCTCTGGGATCGCGGCTCGCGCAGAAAACAGCCGAGCCGCGGGGATGACCGCAAACGACCGTTGTCGCCCAAGGAAAAACGAAGATTGTGCTCAATGTGGAGCCGATTGCCTCGCCTTTCAAGGCAAACGTCCTACATCCGATAAAGTCTCTGACAGAGTCAATCGACTAACGGTCAAGAAATAATCCGAAAAACTTGCCGGAAAAGCTGAATCGCCTGTCGCCATTGCTCGGTGATGGCCTCTATACTAGCTCCCCGTTTGTGCACCGCTCTAGTGCATTCGGCTGGAGCGCGACACGTCCCTCCACTCTCCATTCAGAGCCACCGTAATAATGAGCCTGTTCTCCGCTGTCGAAATGGCACCCCGCGATCCAATCCTGGGCCTCAACGAAGCATTCAACGCCGATACCCGGACCACCAAGGTCAACCTGGGTGTAGGTGTTTACTGCAACGAAGAGGGGCGAATTCCCCTGCTGCGCGCGGTGATCGAAGCCGAAACCATTCGCGCTGCTCAGCATGCCTCCCGTGGCTACCTGCCGATCGATGGCATCGCCGCCTACGACCAGGCCGTGCAAAAGCTGCTGTTCGGTAACGACTCGCCGCTGATCGCTGCCGGTCGCATCGTCACCACTCAAGCGGTCGGCGGTACCGGCGCGCTGAAAATCGGTGCCGACTTCCTCAAGCAACTGCTGCCGAACGCCGTCGTGGCGATCAGCGACCCGAGCTGGGAAAACCACCGCGCGCTGTTCGAAACCGCTGGTTTCCCGGTGCAGAACTACCGTTACTACGACGCTGCCACCCATGACGTGAACCGTGCCGGCATGCTCGACGACCTCAACGCCCTGCCGAACGGCTCGATCGTTGTGCTGCACGCCTGCTGCCACAACCCGACCGGCGTCGATCTGACCCCGGCCGACTGGAAAAACGTGCTGGACGTGGTCAAGGCCAAAGGTCACGTGCCGTTCCTCGACATGGCTTACCAGGGTTTCGGCGACGGCATCGACGAAGACGCCGCGGCTGTGCGTCTGTTCGCTGAATCGGGCCTGACTTTCTTCGTTTCGAGCTCGTTCTCCAAGTCGTTCTCGCTGTACGGCGAGCGCGTTGGTGCATTGTCGATCGTCAGCGAATCGAAAGAAGAAAGCGCGCGCGTGCTGTCGCAGGTCAAGCGTGTGATCCGCACCAACTACTCCAACCCGCCGACCCACGGTGCCAGCATCGTCGCCGCCGTGTTGAACAGCCCGGAACTGCGCGCCCAGTGGGAAGCGGAACTGGCAGAAATGCGCCTGCGCATTCGCGGCATGCGCGAGCAGATGGTCGCCCTGCTGGCCGAAAAAGCCCCGCAGCGTGACTTCAGCTTCGTCGGCCGTCAGCGCGGCATGTTCTCCTACTCCGGCCTGACCACCGAACAGGTGCACCGTCTGCGTAACGAGTTCGGCATCTACGCCCTGGACACCGGCCGCATCTGCGTGGCAGCACTGAACCAGAGCAACATCAAAGCGGTCACGGATGCGATCGTTCAGGTCATCTGATTTCGCCTGGCAATGAAAAACGGGAAGCCTTGGGGCTTCCCGTTTTTTATTTGTCCGAAGGAATCCAACATTCCCTCTAAACTGCACACAAATCTGAATTGTGGGAGCGAGCCCGCTCGCGAATGCGGTGGGTCAGTCGCCATTGTTGGTGGCTGACAGCATTCGCGAGCAGGCTCGCTCCCACAGGTTTCGTACATCCAGGAATTTTGTGAGAACCCAAATGAAAAACGACAACCTGCGCGCTGACCGAGACGACCTGGATGACTTCATCCCCCGCACCCCGGCCAAACGCGACAAAAGCCTGGTGCTGCAAGTCGCAGCGGGCGTCTTCCTCGGCGGCCTGGCCCTGTGGCTGGTACAACTGGCCGCCACCGCCGCTTACGCCAAGCTGATGCTCGGTACGATCACCTTCGGCGGTTAGGCCAGTTCCGTCGCCCGTTGACTGGCAGCATCGTCATACGCGACGTAGAGCGATTCGGCGATCTGGCTTTTGATCGCCTTGGTGCTTTCCAGACCGAGCACGAACCCTTCGGCCTTGCCGCCAGCACGGTTCAGCTCTTCAGCGGTGCTGGCCTGGGTGATCGCGTCGAAGAGTTTCTCGGCGTGAGGGCCAACGCCCTTGGGCAGACTGATTTGCGTGACGCTCATACGAGCACCTCGCGTGAAAGGGAAACAATAACGGTTCGAGTCATGGCGCGTACCTTTTCGGCGAATGGCCGGCAGCGCGTGTCACCACTTCCGGGCAACCATGGTAGACCTGTGAGGCGGTTCTGGTAACCGCCAATCGCTGACAAAACACCGTCCGTCCTGCCGAACGCACAAAATTTACACCCGACGCTTGACTTCTCTTTTTGAATCAGTAACATACGCACCAATTCCGCAATAGCTCAGTTGGTAGAGCAAATGACTGTTAATCATTGGGTCCCTGGTTCGAGTCCAGGTTGTGGAGCCAAATAGCAAAGCCCCTGAATCGAAAGATTCAGGGGCTTTTTTTGGCCTGTAACCCGATCAAGGGCAGGCACTTGGCGTGGATTTCCAGTTTCGCGTCAATGATGCTTCAGGAAGAGTGATTATCTTTGAGCGTGAAGACGATTTTACGTAACGTGAAACTGTAGGTCTTCACACCTGCAATCGTAGTCGTCATCCGCAATCTTACTTCATCAAAGTTTTTGCCGTTTTTTGGGGCGATATTTTCATTCAATTCAAAATTGCCTTCGCGTTCAAAAAGTTTTAGGAATTCTCCTTCCAATTCCTTCCCTTCCAATAGTAAATCCCTATAGATAATCATTCTGGATGGGAAAGACACGTCGCCACTGATTTGTGCACTCGTGGCACTCCCTTCTTTCAGTTTCAAGGCATACCCAAAATAATCTTCACTCCCTCGGCCATACAGTTCGGACTTCAGACTCGGCACAGGGGTCACTTTACAATTATTCTCAGACAATCCCATGGTGATAAAAACCCTTGCTTCAGTGTGTTTCCCCTCGAGTAATCCAACAAAAGGCTCTGAGATTTTTCCGCCTTCCGGATATGACTTAAAGTCTTCGACGAGATCAATGAGATCGACCACCACAGTCACCGTCCACTCCCCCGACTCCGTCCCGCTGCCATACAACGCCTTGGCTTTGAACACATGCTTCGTACGTGTCAGCCCGGTCAGTTCAACGGTCCATATGCCATTTCCATTGACCTCGACCCTTGTGCCAGTGGAGCTGTTACCGTCGAAAATTTCCACCTCAAGATACTTGGTCGCCGTCCCCCTCAGACGAACAGTGGTGTCACTGGTGCTTCCATCATTGCTGATTGGCTGCCCTTTGGAATCTTCCGCACCGGTGATGGCCGGCTGGACCCCATTCAACACGGTCAGGCGCCAGGGATTCGACGGCGGGTTATTTGCGTATTGACCAATGGCCTTGAAGGTATGCAACACGTCCAGCGATAACCCGCTCACGGTACGGGTCCAGATGGAGTTGCTGTTTGCCTTGGCCTTGCCTTTGGAGACCGCACCGAGGAAAACTTCCACCTCCTGGCCGTCCGGCGCGGAGCCAGTGAGCGTGACGCTGGTGTGCACGGTGTAACCGTTTTCGCGGATGTTCCAGTTGCTCTCGTCTTTTACTGATGTGATGGCCGGTGTGTCGGCAGCCACCACGACCACGATCCGCGGCGGATCCGACACCTGCCCGCTGCCATACATCGCAGTAGCGGTGAAACTATGGGTGTCGACGCTCAGCCCCGTCACCGGGAACTCCCAGTCACCACTCTGTGGATCGATGTCGGCCGTGCCTATTTCGATATTGCCGTCCTTGATCAGGACTTTCTGACCTTTAGCCCCTTTCCCTTTAAGCATGATCGAGGTGTCAACGGTCGTGGTGCCTGGGAGAATCTCATTCCCTTTGGAGTCTTCCACTCGGGTAATTTCTGGCCGCACATCCTCAATCGCTTTGATCGTATAAGTGCGCACTGGAAACGCCACCGCCTCACTCTCCACCGTGCTCTGACCAAGCGCCGCTTTAAACACCAATTCCAGGCCGCTGCCATCCTGCAGAGCTTGGAGCTCATCGACTGGAAGCGAAACAGTGAAGAACCGGTCGGCAATCCAGTCGGGGTTGGTGAAGGCCGTCGGCGCGCTCCAGATCTCGCGCAGGTAGGCGCTGCCGTCGGCATTGGTCCCGTGCAGGCGCAACCAGACGTACTGGCCGAGAGCGATCAGCGGCCAGTCGCCCATGCGTACGGAAGCTTGGGTCAGGTTGCCGGTATGCAGTTCCGGGCCGGCGCCGTCGTTGTCGGCCTGCTCGATGGTGGGGCTGGCCAGCGCGCTCTGCGGCATTGCTTGCACCGTCAGGTCAAATACCCGGGACGGTGTTGGATGACCATCAATGATGACGACGTAGGAGATTTTTACCTGCTTACCCAGATTGAACGCCACCACGCTGTTGGGGATCGCAAACTCAAGCCCTTCGCTTACCGCACGCGGCACTGAGGTGTGCGACCCGCCGGCCGGCGTGCCGTCAGCGCCAGTCCAGGTGACGCTGATTGCATGGTTTGGCAGCAACGCGCTGTTGTCCGGCACCACGATGGTCAAGGTGTCCCTGACCAGCAGCGGGTTGAGTGCGCTGTCGCCGTTGTTCTCCTTGATCGAGGGGGCGAGCAGTTCCAGCGCGACGCCCACGGTGAACACCAATGGATTCGAAAGGCTGGTCTCATCTGTGGCATGGCGCCAGAGCTGGTAGCGGACGGTGATCTTGCTGCCGCGGTTCGGTTCGATGTGTTGGGCGACGAAGGCGGCGTCCAGGTTGATGACCCAGTCTTGCTGGGCGGTTACGGCATTGAATGTGCGGGACCCGGGTTCCTCGCCGGAGATGTCGCCCACCCACTTCCAGGTGGCCTCGTCGTTGGCTACCCATGGCTTCACCACAGGCCTGGGGATGGTCAGTTTACTGGTACCGCCGGGCAGTGTGGCCGGGTCGAGGAAGCCGTTCGCCACCCCGAGGACAATGGGGGCGTCCAGCTCGAATTTCGGTTCACCCACATTGAGCAATTTCGTGTGCAGCGACTCCCGTCTGAGGATCTCGTCGCCTTCGGCTGTCAGCAGGTCGTACCACCCCTTCAGGGTTCCGCCGTCAAGGAGCTTGAGGTTGTAGTCATCGACGGTGATGACAAAACCTTCGGGATTCTCGACTTCATCCTCCTCCGGAATGTGCCACTTCAACTCAGGCAGGAAGGTGCTGCCGTCCGGACGTTTACCCAACAGGAACAGCTCGATGCCCATGCCGTACTCGATGGCCGGATCGAACGGAATGCGGACGTTGATTTGCGTTTCGGTGGGATCGATGAATTCTCCCTCGGCTTCTTCGATGATCGGTGCGGCCAGGCGGTGGGCTGCGCCGGTGACTTGTACAAACTGCCTTTTTGAGCGTAACGGGTCACTGCTGCCGCTGCGTTCCAGCCGATAGAAGAAACTGACCTGGGTATTGACCAGTTTGCGCACGTCGGCAATGGGCAGCTTGAACTCGTAGTTATGCGGGATGTTGTCGACGGTCTGGGGCAGGGCGGTGACTTCGACTTTTTCGCCCTCCAGGGTGGTGCCGAGCATGCTCAAGTGGATGATGTCACCCATCTCGAAGTCTGGTCGGTCGGCCGTGACATGCACCGTGATGTCGTTGTCGCCCTGTTTATCGACGTCGAGCTTGTTGTTGACGGCCTCCTGAACAATCGGTGCGGCCAGCAGGTCGATGCCGGTGGTGACGACGATGCGGGTTTCCTTGCACCAGTCTTCCGATTCATTGCCGACGATGTCGCGCACCTTGAAGGTGACCGCCAGACCGGAGAGGTCGGTGTCACCAGCCCGTTCAATAGTGGCTTTGGAGACCGTGATCAATATCGGGTTTGCCGCTGGATCGTTGATCTGCTCCAGGGTCACCGGTGTGGAATACTCAAAAAAGCCACCCCAACTGAGATGAATGACATCGCCCACCGCGATGTCCGGGTAAGGCGAGCCGCTGCCGGACGCGGACCTGATGACAATCGGCACTCCCGCTTCGGCAACGTCTTTGTCCACCCCGCCGTTAACGATTTCCGGGGGAATGTACATGTACAGGTTGGAGTGACCAGGGCCCGGGTCGATGTCCTGGCCACCGGGGAGTTCCAGTTTGACGAAGAGATTGAGGGGCTTGTCTGGACGCTCTTCTTTTTGATTGGGCTGTTTGATTTCGTAGGTGAGTTCGTAAGAACCGGTCTGCAGATGACGGGGAGCCACCCACAAGAGGGTCGGTTGCTTGAGCTCGGCCTCGTCAATGATGGGACGCCCGTCGACCTCACGGCCATTGAGCAGCAGCTTGACGGTATCGCCGACATCCTTGCTGGCCCAGACGGGGATGACGACAAGCAGGCCGAGGTCGGGAAAAGTGAACACCGCCGCCCGGTTGATCCCCCACTGGCCGGAAGGCAGGAGGCGTCCGAGCACTATCGGGTCCAGCAATGAATGGGGGGCAGAGCTTTTCTTCTTGGGCTGAACGAGCATGGTCGGAACTCCAAGCGAACTGTCGGGAGACAAAGGGCGTGGAGTTATTCAGCGCTGAAGATAACGGCTCTGGCTACTGTCAGAAATTACAGGTGAGGAGGTATTTGCGATGAACGGTCGCACGATCCCATAGCCTCAATGCTGCGTCGCCACCATTGAAAGCAGCGAATCACTCGACAGGCCAGCTACTTGTCTTTTCGAACCCGTGGAGAATGCATGAGCAGTTGCTGGCGGCGGGAGAAATGCGTCAGTGATGAGCGCCATGCGTAGAAATAAGGCGCCAGCTTGAGCAGCGCCTCCCCATCAAGGGAGGCACTTGGCGTGGATTACCACCCGTTTTCGCGTCAGTGATGCTTCAAGAGGAGTGATTGTCTTTGAGCGTGAAGGCGATTGTACGCAATGTGAAACTGGGGCTTGTCAGATCGTTAGTCATAGTCTTTATCTGAAAATGCACTTCATCGAATTCTTGGCCATTTTCTGGAGCGACCTTTTTATCAAGTGCAAGCTCTTTGCCAGTTCCGTCGAACAGGATTGTGGGTTCTTCTAATGCTTCCTTATTCAGCAGGAAGTAAAGAAGGATTTTAGTACGGTACATGAAAGACAATCGGCCGCTGATTTCTGCACTCTTGGCACGCCCTTCATTCAGTGCCAATGAGTACACAAAATCGCTGTCTTCCCTCACGCTAAACATCACGGCCCTCAGACTCGGCTCATTGGTCACTGTGCAATTATTCGAAGACAATCCCGCGGTTATTACAATCTTTACTTTGGTGTGTTCCCCCTCGAGGGTTTGAGTAGAATCCGAAATTTTTCCGCCTTCTGGATATGACTGAAAGTTTTCGACGCGGGATTTTAGCGATGTAGATGACATGGTAGAACTCCATCGATTGGTTGGACGACAGAGTTATTAAGGGAGCAAAAGAGGACGTTGGCTACTGTCAGAACTATCAGGTCGGAGCGGATTTCCGATGAATGGTCACAGGTCGCAACAGCCTCGATACACAGCTTTTATCGAGCCTGGCGCGCCAATTCGATTGTCCTGAGCTATCAGAATGGAAGCCAACGTCATGCTAGACCCGAGTGAGCATATTCAGCATCACTCAAACGAAAAGGCCGATCTGTCTCACAACTGATCGGCCTCTTTCATGCAGTCAGCGCTCAGACATGCTCGCCACTCTTCACCTGCACCTTCGGGACGCCATGCCCATGATCGTGTTCATCAGGCTCGATCACCGGCACTTCCTTGCCATCGCAATCGTGCAGCTTGCCGTCGCTGAAGTAATCGCCTTCACGCAGCGCCGCCAGGTCGCGATAACGCAGGGTGCGTTCTTCCGCTGCGGCGAAAACCGACTGCTGATCCGAGTTGCCGGCAGTGAAGTGGTTGAAGGTCAGGTTCAGCACGATCGCCATGATCGCCGAGGAGCTGATGCCCGAATGGAAAATGGTCGCGAACCAGCTCGGGAAATGATCGTAGAAGTTCGGCGCGGCAATCGGGATCATGCCGAAGCCGATCGAGGTGGCGACGATGATCAGGTTGACGTTGTTGCGGTAATCGACCTTCGACAGTGTGCGAATCCCGCTCGCCGCCACCGTACCGAACAGCACGATACCGGCGCCGCCCAGCACCGAAGTCGGCACCGCCGCGATCACCCGGCCCATGAACGGTAGCAGCCCGAGAATCACCAGGAAGATGCCCCCGGTAGCCACCACATAACGGCTCTTGATTCCGGTCACCGCCACCAGCCCGACGTTCTGCGCGAAGGCGCTTTGGGTGAACGAACCGAAAATCGGCGCAAACATGCTCGACAGCATGTCCGCGCGCAAACCGTTGCCCAGGCGCTTGGAGTCGACCTTGGTGCCGATGATCTCACCGACCGCCAGAATGTCCGCCGAGGTTTCCACCAGGGTCACCATGACCACGATGCACATCGACAGGATCGCGGCGAAGTGGAAGGTCGGCATGCCGAAGTGGAACGGCGTCGGGAAGCCGAACATCGGCCCTTGGGTGACACCGGAGAAATCCGCCATGCCGAGGAACACCGCCAGAATCGTGCCGATCACCATGGCCAACAGGATCGACAGACGTGAGATGGTCGAGCTGCCGACCTTGCTCAGCAGCAACACCAGCACCAGCGTCACCGCCGCCAGACCGATGTTCTGCATGCTGCCGAAGTCCGGCGCGTGGCTGTTGCCACCCATGGCCCAGCGCGCAGCCACCGGCATCAGCGTCAGGCCGATGGTGGTGATCACGATACCGGTGACCAGTGGAGGGAAAAACTTGGTGATTCGCGAGAACACCGGGGTGATCAGCAAGCCGATCAACGATGCGGCAATCACCGCGCCCAGCACCGACTGGAAGCCGCCCTCCCCGCCACTGCTGACAATCGCGACCATGGTCGCCACACCGGAAAACGACACGCCCTGCACCAGCGGCAACTGACAGCCAAAAAACGGTAGACCCAGGGTTTGCAGCAGTGTCGCCAGCCCCCCCGCAAACAATGAAGCAGCAATCAACAAACCAATGTCCGCCGGCGACAGCCCGGCCGCCTGGCCGATGATCAGTGGCACCGCAACGATACCGCCGTACATGGTCAGAACATGTTGCAGGCCGTAAGCCATATTCGCGCCGACCCCGAGATTTTCGTCCTCGGGCCGTTGGTGTGAAACATGGGGCGTTTTCATGTGGGGGGTTCCCTGGTTTTTGTTATGCGCACACTGTATTCAATACTCGGGACAAATGTCCATAGAGTTGTATACAACTTGTCAGTCACATAATGGATAGGTAGCCACCCAAGCTTCTATCTCGCCACCTCCATCTCCCACAAATCCGGCAACACATCCCCTCCTGCCCCCGGTTTTTATCGCACTAGGCTGAATTGTTCATGGCGACCAGCGGTGCACCGGCGCTCTTTTTATACATATAAAGTATGCATAATGAAGTCATTCGAAATTCAGTACGACAAAAGCGAGAACGCAGCCAACAAACTCAAGCACAGGGGCGTCAGCCTTGCCGAGACCGAGCCGGTCTTTCATGACGAACGCGCGCTGACGATCGAGGACAACGACCATGACGAACAGCGCTGGATCACCCTCGGCCTCGACGGCAAAGGGCGCTTGCTGGTGGTTGCGTACAGTTATCGCGAAGCCAACGTCGTACGAATCATTTCTGCACGTGTCGCCACACCGAGCGAACGTCGCGCATATTTTCTGGAGGCTTGATCAATGAAAGACGAATACGATTTCTCGCACGGCAAGCGCGGTGCCTTGGCGCCCGCCAAGGGCAAGACCCGCATCACCATCATGCTCGATGACGCGGTCATCGAAGCCGCCCGCAGCGTGGCGGAAAACGAAGGCTTCGGTTATCAGACGGTGATCAACAACACCCTGCGCCATGCCCTGCTGGAGGCTGGCAGCAAAAAGCAGGAAGCCGAGCCGCCCCACTCCGGGCAATTCAAGAAAGGCATCACCGCCGCCGACCTCAAGAGTCTGGAAAAAAAGCTGTCGGCGGCGGTCGGGGAAATCCGCCGGGTACTGGAACCGGAAGCCAAGCCCTGAGATCAGGCTGGTACAAGCATCCGCGCCAGCGACTGACGCACATGCGGCTGGTCAGGCAGACGCAAGCCGAACTCCTGCTCCAGCACCTCGATCAACTCATCGACATCCGCCACCTCGCGCCGCTCGCTGTCGGCGCCCATATGATGAATCGCGAAACTGCCGTTATTCAGGGTCCGGCGCCAGCCATCGCCGGTGCGCGCAACCATCAACCGCTGAGCAAACGGTGATTCGGGATGGGTCGAGACGTACCAGTTGCCGAGGGTGTAATCGATGTCTTCCTGGCGTTGCAGATCAAACAGGTACATCGCGCGCCATTCGCCGGCGACATTGGCGCGCAGCATGTAGCCATCGGCCTGTTTCTCGATGCGATAGGACTCGTGCGGCGTCGCCTGTTCAGCCTCGGTATCGAGCAGCAGCGGCGCGGTCGGCACCATACCGCCAAAGCCGACGTCGGTGATGTAGCGCTCGCCATCGATGATTACCAGGCTCAAGCGGTGGGTACGCGCCGTCCACGTGCCTTCGGGTTGCGCCAGCACCACACGCCCGGAGATGCCACGGGCGTCGAAGCCCAGCTCCAGCAATAACGCAAGAAACAGATTGTTCAGTTCGTAGCAGTAACCACCCCGGCCACCGTGGAGAACCTTTTGTTCGACCGACGCCAGATCGATCAGCACCGGCGCGCCAGTGATCGTCGACAGGTTCTCGAAGGGAAAGACGCCGGTGTGGCGCAACTGCAACTGCCGCAGGGTTTCCAGGGTCGGTGCCGGTGGAGCGTCGAACCCCAGGTGTTGCAGGTATAACGCTGGATTCGCCAGACGTGGCTCGCTCATTGCTCAGTCCTTTTGCATGTGGCCGCGGATCGTTGCGCCGCTGGCCGACATGTATACGGGATCGGGCCCCGACTCCGACAATTGATTTCGCCAATCAGCGCTACCGACGCTTGCGCGAACCGATGCGAATCCAGGTCGGCGCATGGTCGCTGGCGTGCGGTTCGTTGCGCACCCAGGCGTCGACGCCGGCCTCGTGCAGATACGGACTGAGTGCCGGGTTGAGCAGCAGATGATCGATGCGCAGACCGGAGTTGGTTTGCCAATGCTGGCGAAAATAATCCCAGAAGGTGTAGAGGCGATCGTCGGGATACAGATGGCGTAGCGAATCAGTCCAGCCCTGATCGAGCAGTCGTTGATAACACTCGCGGCTTTCGGGTTGCAGCAGCGCATCCTTGAGCCAGGAACGGGTGTTGTAGATGTCCATGTCAGTGGGCACCACGTTGTAATCGCCGGCCAGCACCACCGGATGATCACTGCTTTGCAAATCCTTGGCGTAGCGGATCAAGCGTTCGAACCAGGCCAGTTTGTAGTCGAACTTCGGCCCCGGTTGCGGGTTGCCATTGGGCAGGTACAGACAGCCGACCAACACACCGTGCACCGCCGCCTCCAGATAACGGCTGTGCTTGTCCTCGGGATCGCCCGGCAGACCGCGACGGCTCTCCAGTGGTTGCGCATCGCGGGCGAGAATCGCCACGCCGTTCCATGACGCCTGCCCGTGCCAGATCGCGCCGTACCCCGCTGCCTCCAGTTCGGCGGCGGGGAATGCACTGTCGACCGACTTGAGTTCCTGCAGACAAGCGATGTCCGGTTGCTCGCGCTTGAGCCACGCCAGCAGGTTCGGCAAGCGTGCGCGCAGGCCGTTGACGTTGAACGTGGCGATCCGCAGGTTTTTCATCGTCCAGGCTCCGGCGAACAAGGTGTGAAAATTGTGACCCTGTGCTAACGGCGGTGGTTGCATCGGATCAACCGGCTGCGGCGTAATAGGCGCTCGTCACTGCCCCAAACTGCCGAGACTCGCCTCCATGCTCACCACCCTGCAAGGCCCGCGCATCCTCCTGCGTCCACTTCAGTACAGCGACGCCGACGCCCTGCTCCGCGCTGCCGCCGACGGCGAACTGTGGAACCTCACCGTCACTGTGGTGCCGTCGGCGAGCACCATCGACAGCTATCTGAAAAAAGCCCTCGACGGTCGTGATGCCGGCAGCGTCATGCCATTTGTCATCGTACTGAAGGATAGCGGCGAAGTGATCGGCTCGACCCGGTTCTGGAAGATCGACCCGCTCAATCGCAAACTGGAAATCGGCAGCAGCTGGATTTCGGCGCGCTGGCAGAAATCCTTCGTCAACACCGAAGCCAAATACCTGATGTTGCGTCACGCCTTCGAGGTGCTCGACTGCGTGCGAGTGCAGTTCACCACCGACGAGAACAACCAGAAGTCGCGCAACGCGATTCTGCGCCTCGGTGCGCAACAGGAAGGCATCGTGCGCCACGAGCGGATCATGCCCGACGGCCGCAAGCGTAACTCGGTGCGTTTCAGCATCATCGATGACGAGTGGCCGCAGGTGCGGCAGGTGCTGGAGCAGAAACTGGCTGAGGATCGAGGCTGAGGCTCGACAACCGCTCGTCAGCCAATCGGCACCAACAGTTGCGGCCGTCAGACCAAAGTCAGGTAACCGAACCTTTTTGGGAGACGTACCATGACAACGCGCAAACTGACTTCCCTGTTGCTCGCCGGGCTGCTGGCCACCGCCTCGGTCGGCGCCTTTGCCGCCAATGACGGGGCGGATGCCTCAGGCACCAAATCCGGTGCTACAAGCGGCACCAACATGCCACCCAACAGCACCCCCGGCGCTCCGAAAAACGGTGACAGTACCGATGGCGCCAGCAAGGGTACCGGCACCAACAGTGGCACCATGGGTTCTGGATCGAGAGCGGGGGGCGGCACTGGTTCGGCCGGCGGCGGAACTGGCGGTGCCGGTGGTGGCACAGGCAGCTGAACGAACAAGCGTGACCGCTGGTGATCCGGCATGAAGGCATGAATCTGTGGCGCTGGAGTCCGATTCCTCGCCACAGATCAAGCGCGGAGGCTTTAGCGATCCGACCGCATCAACTCGGCAACACCCTCCTCCAGCGACAACACCGCCGCGCGATTGCGTCCGGCATTTTTTGCTTGATACAGCGCCGCATCGGCACGCTGGATAAACACTTCGAGGCTGTCATTGCCACTCGGAACAAATGAGTAGCAGCCCAGACTCACCGTCAGGTAACCGGTGGGCGAACCGCTGTGAGTAATGCGTTTATCCATCACGCTGCGGCGAATCTGCCCGGCAATCGCCAGCACGCCGTTGATGTCGGTATCCGGTAGCAACACCGCGAACTCTTCGCCACCGTAACGCACCGCCAGGTCAGACTTGCGTTGAGAGCAATTCTTCAACACCTGGGCCACCTGAGTCAGGCAGTGATCCCCTGCCACGTGCCCGTAGGCATCGTTGTAGCGCTTGAAGAAATCGATATCGAGCATGATCAAGCCGACTGGACTCGACTGCCGTGCACCGCGGGCAAATTCGATCTCCAGCGATTGCTCGAACAGGCGCCGATTCGCCAGCCCCGTCAGGCTGTCGTGGGTCGCGATCTGCTCCAGTGTGCGCTGTGCCTTGCGCAGGTTTTTCTCGATTCGCTCGCCGTCACGCACCTGATGAATGAACACCCAGCCGAACAGGCCGACGCCAAGAATCACCAGCGCCACAATCACGCTGGACTGAAAGGCCCGCTCATACCAACCCTTGAGAATCGTGTCGCGCGAAGAGGCGGACGCTACCACCAGCGGATAAGCCGCCAACTGGCGGTAGCCGTACAAGCGCACCACGCCGTCGACCACCGACTTGATCATCGCAGTGCCGGCCGGGGCTTCGGGCAGCAGCTTCTGGTAGATCCTGCCTTGCGCCAGCGACGAGCCGATCAGGCCTTCGTCGAACGGTCGCCGCGCCAGCAACGTGCCGTCCTTGAGTCCGAGAAACATGATGCCGTTGTCATCGAGGCTGAAGCTTTTGAAGAACCGGTCGAAGTACGCCATCTTGATCCCGGCCATCAGCACGCCCTGGAAGTTGCCGGCGCGGTCGTTGATGCGTTTCGAGATCGGGATGATCCACTGGCCATTCTCGCGGCTGCGAATCGCCGGGCCGATGTGCGCCACGGTAGAAGCGTTTTGCTGGTGAAACCTGAAGTACTCGCGGTCGGCCACACCCTTGCCACGGGGCAGGTCCGGGAACGAGGTGATCACCCACTGGCCCTCGCGATCGAAGAGGAACATGCCGTGCAACTGCTCCAGTTGTTGCACCCGACGCGCGAAGGTTTTTTGCAGACGTGGTCGCTGCGCGGCGCCATAACCATCGTCCTCGACCCAATCAGCGAGACTGGTGAGCACCAGGTCAGCGGCCAGAAACGTGTCCTCGGCCTGCTGCGCCATGGCTCGGGTCAGGTTGGTCGACGCGATCTGCGCGTTCGCCAGGTCCTGACGCCGTGTCTGCTCCAGTTGCAGATAGAGCAAGCCAGACAGGCACAGGCACACCGCAACGATGAACAGCGCTGCCGCCTTGCGCAGTGGCAGGCGTTTAAGCGTGCCGGGAGTCTGATGGGGGTCGTGAATGGGGATTGGCAAAAACGTGTCCTGGGCAGGTACGACAGGGGCCGCAGCCCGAAACCCTTACTTTTCATGAGCGTAGCCCAGCGGGGTGCGCACAGCAAACCCGCCCCGCCAACACACGCCTGCCCCGCTGTATCGGCGCGCAAGGGATTTGGATGACCTCCGCACGTCGATTTATTTTCAGTGGTGGTTTTGCGGGCGATCGCCCTCGCGTATCTGCGCAGGGCACCGATGACGACTATCGGGGTTTGTTGATTTCGCGCAGCAGATCCGCGACCGGCAGGTTCATGGTGTTTGAGTAGTAGGGTTTGTAGCCGTACGCGGTGACGACGACTTTGCAGGGGATTTGTTGTTTGTTCGCGAGGAGTTGATTCAGTTCCGTTACTGAAAGATTTCTCTCAGAACTTCGGTTGCTGGAAGTTTCACTGAGGAATGCGCGAGTAAGGTAGGAAAACTTTCCCTTGTTGTTGTCATTTTTTTCCGATCGTATCAAACCGGATGCGGAGAACTGTATGGCTTTGCCTACTGAGAAATCATGATCATCCGCCAATGCGCAATGAAGCATGCCCGAAATCATCCCAACTCGCTCCCCGCGATCAAAAAGATCCAACACATCAACGTCCGACTGATACCGGATGATGTATAGCAGCGACTTTTCTCTTTCCACAGATTCGAAGTTCAGGTTTGCGGGAGGCTTTACGTGGTTCTTCGCACAACCAGAGCAAATAGCGAGTAAAACGCAAAGGAGTAGCCTGTACATCATGGAAACTCCTTCATGATTGAGTCAAAAAGCATATCGCCTGCCGGCTTGCCCCCGGCGATACGGGCAGTAAACAACCCCAAAGCATTTGCATGATTTGTGTCTACATTGACGTTTAATGAAGGGCCAAAGGAGATAAGCCACTTTTCACCAATCCGTCGAAATTCACATTCGGCGAGCCACTGGCAATCGGATTGGTGCCATGTCCCGGGAGTGGGCAGGCGGTTGGGTCGGTGACGCGGGCGGCGGGTTTTCCGCTCATGAACAGCTCCTTGCAGTGTTGCGGGTCATCCTTTTTGGGGGCGCAAGCATGCGTGAATTTTCCGGTTGCTTCAAACCTTCAGGCAAAAAAAGGCGCCCGATCGAGGCGCCTTTTTTATTCGTGCAAACCACTCACATCAACGCGATGGCGGCACCCGAATATCCCCCGCCCGGCACTGGGTCTTCACGCCCTTGCCGCACGCACCAAACTGCAGATCTTTGCCCATGCACACGCGCACTTCCGAGAGTTCCGGGCCGCTGCAGATCACCGCGATGCCATTGGCCGGGATCCCCGGGTTGGCCTTGCGGAACAGGTCGGCGATTTCCTGGGCTTCGAAGTAATACGAGGAGCTGAACGGTTGCAGCTCCTGCGGAATTTTCACCGCGCCGACGGCTTTGTCCGCTTCGTCCAGATAACCGATTGCGCCCAGACCGCTGCAGGTGCCGTGCTTGGACCATTCGTGATCGAGCAGTTTCTTGGTCGGGAACAGCGTCAGGCCCTTGGTGGTTTCCGCCGCCGACAGCGTGGTCAGCGGTGGGCAGGATTCCGGCCAGCCGCCATTGGCGTATTGCGGCCACAAGCCGTGCAGCACGAAGCCGTAGCCCTTGCCGGAGCATTGCACGTCATCTTTGTGGGTGAGGCAGAACGTTGGCGACCAGGACAGCGTCAGCAGGTAGTAATCGAACTGCCCCGCTACCGCTTCCGTTTGTACCTTGCTGGCGTTCGACTGACGCGCCGAACTCAGGCCGATGCTACCGGCCGTCAGCGCGATCAGCGCCAGAATTGTAAACAGCTTTTTCATGTACCCGCTCCTTGGGACGCCTGCGTCCGTGGTTTTTGATGCTGACCAGACTTGGCCAGCGCTGATTTCGCCATGCTTGTGTTGCAAGCGCATGACGCAAGGCAAGGCCGTACGCCGTTGAAAGGTCTACGATTAACAGGCAGACATCAAACCAAGGGATCCGAAATGAGTAAAGCAGACGAACTCGCCGCCAAACTCAAGCAAACCCGGCACACCCAAGCGGATGCCGCGCTGGAGATCGATTGCTGGCCGGCGCAGGTCTACGATCTGTACCACCGCATCGAGGCCTGGCTGCAGCCAGTCACTGAAGTGGGCCTGAAAATCCGTCGCAACCCGACCCACGTTTGCGAAAGCTCACCCGATGGCGAAAGTCACGATTACGCGATCGACCAACTGGTGATCGAAGCCAACCAGCAAACCCTGACCTTTGATCCCATCGCCCGGTTTACCGAAGACGGCGCCGGCCGCGTGCAGATCACCCTGCCGGATCGCAACACCTATCTGCTGCGCACCGTCGATGAACATCATGAGAGCCATTGGTGGTTGCAAACGGTGGAAACCGGGCAGGAACTGGATGCCATTGCGCTGACCGAGAACAACCTGTTGCAGGTGGTGCAGGAAGGGCTCGGTCTGTAACGCGAGCGGCCAAACTGTCAAAACTGTAATCCCCCTCTCAGCCAACTGAAAGCCAGCGCTGGGTAGCCTCCCCGTCATGTATCAAACGGGGACTTCCAGCGCATGCCTTCCAACACCTCAAGACGCACCTTCGTCAAAGGCCTGGCCGCCAGCGGCCTGCTCGGCGGCCTCGGTCTGTGGCGCGCGCCTGTCTGGGCGCTGACCCCGCCTGGGCAGATCAACGAACTGAGCGGCAGCGAATTCGAGCTGTTCATCGGCGAAACCCCGGTCAACTTCACCGGCAGCCCGCGCACTGCGCTGACCATCAATGGCAGTCTGCCCGGCCCGCTCTTGCGCTGGCGCGAGGGTGATACGGTGACGTTGCGGGTGCGCAACCGACTCAGCGCCAGCACCTCGATCCATTGGCACGGCATTCTGCTGCCGGCGAACATGGACGGTGTGCCGGGCCTGAGTTTTCACGGCATCGAACCCGGCGGCGTATACGTCTACCAGTTCAAGGTGCGGCAGCACGGCACTTACTGGTATCACAGCCATTCCGGCTTGCAGGAGCAGGCCGGGGTTTACGGGCCGCTGGTGATCGACGCGAAAGAGCCGGAGCCGTTCCAGTACCACCGCGACTACGTGGTGATGCTCAGCGACTGGACCGACGAAGACCCGGCCAGCCTGATGAAGACCCTGAAAAAGCAGTCCGACTACTACAACGACCACAAGCGCACCGTTGGCGATTTCATCGACGACGTCAGCGACAAAGGCTGGGGGGCCACCGTCGCCGACCGCACGATGTGGGCGCAAATGAAGATGAACCCCACCGACATCGCCGACGTCAGTGGCGCCACCTACACCTTCCTGATCAACGGCCATACGCCCGACAGCAACTGGACCGGGCTGTTTCGCCCCGGCGAGAAACTGCGTCTGCGGCTGATCAACGGCTCGGCCATGACTTACTTCGACGTGCGCATTCCGGGGCTGAAAATGACCGTGGTCGCGGCAGACGGTTTGCACGTCAAACCGGTCAGCGTCGACGAGCTGCGCATCGCCGTGGCGGAAACCTACGACGTGATCGTCGAGCCTGACAGCGAGGCCTGCACCCTGTTTGCCCAGGCCATGGATCGCAGCGGTTACGCCCGCGCCACCCTCGCCACCCGCGCCGGTCTGGTAGCACCGGTGCCTGCGCTGGACTCGCGCCCGTTGGTGACCATGGATGACATGGGCATGGCCGGCATGGATCACGGCTCGATGGACATGAGCGCCATGGCGGGCATGGATCACTCGGCGATGGGCCCGATGCAATCGCACCCCGCCAGCGAACAGGACAATCCGCTGGTGGACATGCAAGCCATGAGCACCGCGCCGAAACTCGACGACCCCGGCCTTGGCCTGCGCACCAACGGCCGCCGCGTGCTGACCTACGCCGATCTGCGCAGCACCTTCGAAGACCCGGACGGCCGCGATCCCGGGCGCACGATCGAGCTGCACCTGACCGGGCACATGGAGAAGTTCGCCTGGTCGTTCAACGGCATCAAGTTCTCCGACGCCGAGCCGCTGCGCCTCAAGTACGGCGAGCGCATCCGTCTGGTGCTGGTCAACGACACCATGATGACCCACCCCATCCACCTGCACGGCATGTGGAGCGATCTGGAAGACGAGAACGGCAACTTTCAGGTGCGCAAACACACCATCGACATGCCCCCCGGTACCCGTCGCAGCTATCGGGTGACGGCCGATGCATTGGGCCGCTGGGCCTATCACTGCCATCTGCTTTATCACATGGAAACCGGCATGTTCCGCGAAGTGCGGGTGGAAGAATGAAGGGGCCGATCATGACTCGAATCGCAGCGTTCTCCTTGTTAATCATCGGCAGCTCCGTCATGGCCGCCGACGACATGCAAGGCATGGATCACAGTCAGATGCCCGGCATGGATCACTCGATGCAGAGCATGGACGACGGCATGATGCAGCCCGCCGCGCCGACAGAAAGTCGCACGCCGATCCCGGTGCTGACCGACGCCGACCGCGCCGCCGTGTTTGTCAGCCCCGGCGGCCATCAGGTGCACGACAGCGCGATCAACAGCTACTTCCTCGCCGACAAACTCGAATGGCAAAACGCCGATGACGGCAGCGCTTTGGCCTGGGATTTGTCCGGCTGGATCGGCGGCGACATCGATCGCCTGTGGCTGCGCTCCGAAGGCGAACGCAGCAACGGCAAAACCGAGGACGCCGAGCTCCAGGCATTGTGGGGCCACGCGATTTCGCCGTGGTGGGACGTGGTCAGCGGCGTGCGTCAGGACTTCAAACCCGGCGCGCCGCAAACCTGGGCCGCGTTCGGCGTGCAGGGCATGGCGCTGTACAACTTCGAAGCCGAGGCCACGGCGTTTCTCGGTGAGGGCGGACAAAGCGCGCTGCGGCTGGAGGGCGATTACGACATTCTGCTGACCAATCGGCTGATCCTGCAGCCCACCGCCGAGCTCAACGTCTACGGCAAAAACGACCCGCAACGAGGCCTCGGCTCCGGCCTGTCGAACACTGAAGCCGGCCTGCGCCTGCGCTACGAAATCCGCCGCGAATTTGCGCCGTACCTCGGCGTGACGTGGCACCGCACCTACGGCAACACCGCCGATTACGTCCGCGAAGAAGGCGAAAGTCGCAGCGAAGCACGGCTCGTGCTTGGTGTGCGGCTGTGGTTCTGAATTCCCACTGAAAAACACCCCAGAGGTCTTGCATGCGCACGTTGAATATCACCCTTGTACTCGCCAGCGGATTGCTCTTGAGCAGCCTCGCTCAGGCTCACCCGAAACTGCTGTCATCAACCCCGGCCGAAGGTGCCGACGGCGCGGCTCCCGACAAGATCGAACTGCACTTTTCCGAGAGCCTGCTGACTCAGTTCTCCGGCGCCAAACTGGTGATGACCGAGATGCCCGGCATGGCCCATTCGCCGATGCCGATGAAGGCCAGAGTCAGCGCCGGCAGCGACCCGAAATCCATGCTCGTCACCCCGCTCACGCCGTTGCCCGCCGGCACCTACAAGGTCGAGTGGCGCGCGGTGTCGTCCGACACGCACCCGATCACCGGCAACGTCACGTTCAAAGTGCAGTGAGCGATGGCTGAACTGATCAACATCATTCTGCGCCTGGCGTTGTATGTGGATTTGCTGCTGTTGTTCGGGGTGGCGTTGTTTGCGCTGTACAGCGTGAACGCGCCGCTGCGGTTCAGGCCGCTGTTGCGTGGATTGGCGTTGCTCGGTGCGCTGCTGTCGGTGGCTGGATTGCTGCTGATGACGAGCGCCATGAGTGGCGAAACCGAATTCGCCGCACTCTGGCCGCACCTGCAGATGATGCTGCTGGAAACGGACGTCGGGCTGGCGTGGGCGCTGCGCATGATTGCACTGATCGTGGTGCTGGCTCAGCCGGGGAAGTGGCTCGCGTCGATGACCGGCGCGGTCGCCCTCACCTCCCTTGCGTGGAGTGGGCACGGAGCAATGGACGAGGGCTCGCTGCGGGTCTGGCATTTCCTCAGCGACATCCTGCATCTGCTGGCGGCGGGGGCATGGTTGGGCGGTATGCTGGCGCTGGTGCTGCTGGTGCGGGGTCATGTGGATGAAGCACGGATTCGCCTGCTGGCAGAGGCGGTGAAACGCTTCGAATGGATCGGCGCGGCGATTGTGCTGACGCTGTCGGTGAGCGGCGTGGTCAATTACCTGTTCATCGTCGGCCCGAGGCTGGACGACGTGCTGCTCGGCACCTATGGGATGTTGCTGGCGATCAAGGTTTTGCTGTTTGCCGCGATGCTGGTGCTGGCGGCGCTGAACCGCTTTCACCTTGGGCCTGCGCTGGAGCGATCCATACGCGATGGACAGCACGGGATCGCGGCGAATGCACTCAGGCGCAGCGTGCTGCTGGAACTGGGCCTGGCCCTGCTGATCGTGGCGTTGGTGGCGTGGCTCGGCACGTTGAGTCCGGACTCGGGATGACACCCGCGAAGGCCTTTCACTACACTGGCTTACCGTCCTCTGCAGAAGCCCGATGTCCATGACCATTCTAAAAAGCACGATGATCCTTTGCGGCGCGCTGACCCTGGCCGCTGGCGTTCAGGCGCAGGAAAGCCCTTCGCACCTCGACAGCATCCAGCAACAAGGCCAACTGCGCGTCTGCACCACCGGCGACTACAAGCCCTACACCTTCAAGCGCACCGACGGCGACTTCGAGGGCATCGACATCGCCATGGCGCGCTCGCTGGCCGACAGCCTAGGAGTCAAGGTCGAGTGGGTGCAAACCACCTGGAAAACCCTGATGCCGGACATGCAGGCCGGCAAGTGCGACATCGGCATGGGCGGGATTTCGGTGACGCTGGACCGGCAGAAAAAAGCCTACTTCAGCGACACCCTCGACAGCGACGGCAAGATCCCGCTGGTGCGCTGTGCCGAGCAGGCCAAGTACCAGACCATCGAGCAGATCAACCAGCCCAACGTGCGTCTGGTTGAACCGGCGGGCGGCACCAACGAAGCCTTCGTCCATGCCTTCCTGCCCAAGGCGCAACTGGCGCTGCACGACAACGTGACGATCTTCCAGCAACTGCTCGACAACAAGGCAGACGTGATGATCACCGACGCCTCGGAAGCGCTGTATCAGCAGAAACTCAAACCGGGGTTGTGCGCGGTGAATCCGCACCAATACATGCAGTACGGTGAGAAGGCTTATCTGCTGCCGCGCGATGACATCAGCTGGAAACTGTACGTTGATCAGTGGCTGCATCTGAGTAAAGTCACTGGCAGTTATCAGAAGGTCATTGGTGAGTGGCTGGCAGTGCCGCAATAAGCGTTTCCAGCGCTTCGCTGGCCTCGCTGCCCGGCGCGGCGGTCATGACGATGAGCGCCTGATCCGGGCTCTCGGCGCATGACACCATCTGCCAGTCGAGGCTGAGTTTACCCACCTGCGGATGCAAAAAGGTTTTGCTGCCGCAGGTCGGGCTGGCCACCAGATGCGTCGCCCACCAGCGGCGAAAATCTTCGTCACGCAGCGACAGTTCGCCAATCAGCGAAGCCAGCCTCGGGTCATCGGGAAACCGCGCGGTGTCCATGCGCAAAAACGCCACGCAGTTGCGCCCGTTGTTCTCCCAATCGATGTACAGACTGCGAAACCTCGGGTCGAGAAATGACAACCGAATCAGGTTGCGCTGCTCGATCGGTATCTCGGCGAAGTCGACGTAAAGTGCGGCAGCCAACGGGTTCCACGCCAACACATCCATGTAGCGCCCGATGACCATCGCCGGAATGCCCTGCAGATTGTCCAGCAATCGTTGGGGCTGCGGGCCGACGGTTTGCCGGCGATGCTGATCGACCGTGGTTCGCCCCAGACGCGCCAGTCGATAGAGGTAATCCAGATCATCCTCGCGCAGGCGCAACGTGCGGGCGACCGCCGCCAATGCGGATTTAGACGGCGACAAGCGCCCCTGCTCCAGGCGTGTGTAGTAATCGACACTGATGCCGGCCAGCATCGCCACCTCTTCGCGGCGCAAACCGGCGACGCGGCGTGCCCGACCGGCGTCGGCGGGTAAACCGACTTGCGTCGGTTCGAGTTCGGAACGACGGGCGCGGAGGAATTCGCCGAGGTCGTTGGGGCTGGTGTGTGTATTCATGGGGCGATCATTGCGCGCGAGCGCGTCCGGGGGAAGGCAATCCTTATCATAGGAAAGTTTTTCCCAGGATCCGCGCTCTCTTTTTGCCTCCCACCCACGGCGGCAATCTGTGCCTCGTCAGCCGCCACCTGCGGCATCGCAGCAACCCGTGGAGTGCACCTATGAAAACCAACGTCAGCTTCCTCAGCAACGGCCTCAAACTCGCCGGCCACCTCTACACCCCGGACGACCTGCAACCCGGTGAACAACGCCCGGCCATCGTCGTCGCCCACCCGTTCGGCGGCGTCAAGGAGCAGACCGCCGGCCTCTACGCCGCCAAACTCGCGGCCAAAGGCCTGATCGCCCTCGCCTACGACGCCAGCTACCAGGGTGAAAGCGCAGGTGAACCGCGCTACCTCGAAGACCCGTTCGTCCGCGCCGAAGACATCAAGAGCGCGGTGGACTTCCTCGCCAACCACGCCTCGGTCAACTCACAACGCATCGGCGCCCTCGGCATCTGCGCTTCCGGTGGTTACGTGCCCTTCGCCGCCCAGACCGACCGCCGCATCCGCGCCGTCGCCACCGTGAGCGCCGCCGACATCGGCCTGCTTTACCGCGAAGGCCTTGGCGGCAGCGTCAGCCCGGAACAGCTCAAACAACTGCTGGAACAAGTCAGCGAACAACGCACTCGCGAAGCCCGTGGCGAACCGGTGCGCATCGACCCGATCGTCCCGGAAACCGCCGATATCAACGCCGACACCCCGCCCCTGTTCCGCGAAGGCAGCGACTACTACCGCACCCCGCGTGCGCAACATCCCAACTCGCCGAACAAGTACGTGTTCACCAGCATCGGCCGGATCGCGGCGTACTCGTCCTACGAGCACATCGACCTGATCTCGCCGCATCCGCTGCTGATGATTGCCGGCTCGGAAGCCGACACCCGTTACTTCAGCGAAATGGCGATCAAGAAGGCGCTGGAGCCGAAGGAATTGGTGCTGATCGAGGGCGCAAGCCACATCGACCTGTACGACAAGGAACAGTTCGTCGGGCCGGCGGTGGAGAAAATGGTGGGGTTCTTCAAGCAGTATCTGTAAGCGACAGGCACAAAAAAAGGCGCCCGACATGGGCGCCTTTTTATTGGCCTGTACACTGAACCTGAGGATCTAATTGAAGCTATGGAGCTAATTGCACCTGTAGAGCCAAGTAAACCTGTGGAGGCAATTACACCTGTGGCGAGGGGATTTATCCCCGATGGACTGCGTAGCAGTCCTGCTGTTTTAAAAGTGGGGTCGCTTCGCGACCCATCGGGGATAAATCCCCTCGCCACAGGGTCAGGGTCAGCCTCGATTTTGATCAATCGTCATGCAACATCCCGGAGCTGTACTGGTTCAAGCTGCTGCCAATGCTGTTGCCGCCAAACTTCAGGGTCGTCGCATGACTGCGCCCCTCCGGCGATTGACAATCCGAGGAGAAACAACTGGTGGTGGTCAAACCTCCGGCGCCCGAACAGGCACTCAATACCGAGACAGCTGCGGCGATCAACAGCACTTTGACGACATTGGTGCGCATGGTACAGCTCCCCTTGGGATGATCTTGTGCAAGCATCCTAGGCCTAAGCCGCACTCGGGAAGATGAAATTTTGCCGATCGACAGCACGGGTTCAGGTTGGCATCAAACCGCCCGCCACGCCTCCATCGGAATCTGCGCCATCGCCTCAAACGCCGGTTTGGCGAACCAGAAACCCTGCATCAGATAAATCCCGCAATCGGCGAGAAAGTCCCGTTCCTCCGGGTGCTCGATGCCCTCGGCAATCACCTCGATCCCCAGTTCAGTACACATGCCCACCACGCCCCGCACGATCGCCTGACGCACACGGTCTCGGTGGATATTGCGGATCAGCGCCATGTCCAGTTTGATCAGATCCGGCTGAAAGTCCGCCAGCAGATTCAGCCCGGAATACCCCGCACCGAAGTCATCAATGGCCGTCTTGAAACCAAACTCGCGATACTCGCGCAGGATGTTCATCAAGTGCTTATTGCTTTCAACGTGCTCGCCCTCGACCGCTTCGAAGATCAACCGCTCAAGCGGAAACGCATGCGCGCGCGCCGCCTCCAGCGTGCTGCGAATGCACAGATCCGGGCGATAAACGGCGTTCGGCAGGAAGTTGATCGAAAGGAACCCGGTGAGCCCCAACTGCGCTGCCGTAGAGATCGCCCGCACACGGCACAGTTGATCGAAGCGATAGCGGTTCTGGTCATCGACCTGCTGCAGAACCGACAGTGCACCTTCGCCCTGCACGCCCCGTACCAGTGCCTCGTGGGCGAAGGTCGATTGATCACGCACATCGACAATCGGCTGGAACGCGAAGGAGAACGCCATATCGGCCTCGCCTTTTTGCCGGCATCCTTGGCACCCCCCGCTGGGCTGGGGGAAAATTGGTGTATTGGTCATGACGCCCCCTGAGAGCGGGTTGCAACCATCCATGGCCCAGAAAAAAATCACTGCACGGACCGGGTGGCGCCGCTTGGCGGCCCCCGCTTATACAGGCTGACCGGTCAATTCCGGCCAAGTTCATTGCGAAATGCCATCAGGTGCGGAAATGCGCCGTCATGCGTTGCAGGTCCTGCCCCAGCGACGCCAGCTCAATGGTCGCAGCAGCACTTTCTTCGCTGGCGACGGCCGACTGATCGGCCACATCGCGCACACTGACGATGCTGCGATTGATCTCATCGGCCACCGCACTTTGCTGCTCGGCGGCGGCGGAAATCTGCAGGCTCATTTGCTGGATCGTGCCGATCGAATGGTTGATCTCGGTAATCGCCTGTTCGGCCTTCTGCGCCAGCACCACGGTGTCCAGCGTGCGCTCGCGGCTGGATGTCATCAGCGTAGATGCCGCTTGCGTGCCCTGCTGCAGAGTGACAATCAGCGCTTCGATTTCCTTGGTCGAATCCTGGGTGCGCTGCGCCAGCGAGCGCACTTCATCGGCAACCACGGCAAAACCACGGCCCTGCTCCCCCGCCCGCGCCGCTTCAATCGCCGCGTTCAGCGCCAGCAAGTTGGTCTGCTCGGCGACAGCCTTGATCACATCGATGACCTTGCCGATCTGCTCGCTGTCCTGGGACAGCACGTTCATCGCCGCGCCCAACTCCTCGATCGCCACCGACAGTTCGCTGATTTGCACGGTCGCCTGCTTGACCACCGCACTGCCGTGTCGTGCCTGCTGATCGGCCAGGGTCGCGGCGGCGGATGCGTCGGTGGTGTTGCGCGCCACCTCCTGCACGGTCGAGGCCATTTCGTGCATCGCCGTGGCGACCTGATCCACCTCGACTTTCTGCTGACGCACACCGGCGCTGGTCTGCTCGCTCATCGCCGAAAGCTTCTCGGCCGACGTCGAAATATGCGTCACGCCGTTACCGATTCCCTGCACCAACGTGTTCAGACTTTGCGCCATGTCCTGCATCGCGTTTTGCAGATCGCCCAACTCATCCTTGCGGCTGGATTTGGCTTGCACCGTCAGATCGCCTTTGGCAATCCGTCGCGCCAGCTCCACCGTCAGCGCCAGCGGCCCGGTGATCTGCCGCGAGATCAGCACTGAAGCAAACAGACCAACCACCAGCGCCAGCACCGTCAGCACTGCAATCTGGATAAACGCACGCTGTTGATCGTCCCGCGCCAGACGCTGCTGAGTGTCCATCAGGCCGGTCATGATGCTGTCCATCGCTTGGCTCTGCTGATCCACCTGCTGACGCAGGCTCTGCTTCTGCTCGAACAGCGCGGCAACCTGCACCAGCACCTCGCGATAACGGCGCATCCCGGCCTGCGCCTCTTCAAGCTGACTCGACAGGGCCGCCGGCAAACCGCTGCGCGCCTTGCTCATGTCGGCCAGAAACGCATCGGTGGTGTCCAGCAGCACCTGCTTGTTGGCCTCGCTCGGCACCGCGATATAACGCCGCAACATCAGACGAAACATAGTCATGCCATTGCGCAGATCCGCCACCGTGCGCAAGTCCGCCACCCGCGCGCTGTCGGCAGATGCCAACGCACTGGCCGTGGTGCTCTCGAACATGCTGTTGAAGGTCTCGGCGTACTTGTCCGACATCGCCCCCAACGGTTTCAGCGCATCGCTGGTCGCCTTGTCCGCCTCGACCAAACGCTTGACCTGCTGATCGTAAGCCAGCGTGGTGTCCTGCAAACGCTTCAAGGCCTGCTGGTTTTCCGCCCGCGTCAGGGTCTGCAACGCCTTGGCGATCAGCCCTTGCAACACATTCAGCTGCGACTGATAAGCCTCGGTATAAGCGACATCCGCCGCCGCTTCGTACTGCTTCTCCGACAGCCGCATATCCTGCGTCGCATCGTTGAGCGTGCCGATCAGACGCGTGGTGCCCAAGCGATCAACCAGCACATTGCTGCTGCTATAGCCAATGAACGCCACCGCCCCCACCGCCAGCAAAAGAACGCCAAACCCGGCTCCCAACTTTCGGGAAACCTTGATGTTGCCCAGGAAATTCGATGCTTCTGCCATGTTCAGCCTCTAACGCCTTGACGCGGTTCAACGTCAGGCACAAAAAGTAGATCTCTGATAACCGGAGTTACCGCTCATATTCGGGGTCGTCGTCCTGGGCGAAATACGGGCAGCTTCCACTGACCCGGCTGCAACAAACTGACGTGTAAAGCCGTACCGACGGCCCACGCACCAGCGGACAAATCCAGGACTGACGCTGGATTTATCGTTTCAGCAAAGGTGTTGGAACGGATGCTATAAATTTTGAGAAAAGTTGTACAACTTTATTTTTTTGTATAATCGTTGAACTTTTTTGAGCGCGTGATGACGCATTGCCATCATTTTTTGTGGCACATCGCTATTGCTCCGGAAACAGGCTGAAACCCGTCGTTTTCGGCGGTTGTTTTGCGCATCGAATGAACGCCCTCCGCGATCACAAGCTCGCCGCTCGCCACGGAGGGCAGCGATCTACGCCTTGAGCTCGACGTTATCCAACGCCTGATTCACCGCCAACTCCCCCAACATCACCACCTGCGCAATGCCCAGCAGCGTCTTGCGGTGCGAGACATCCAGCAACGCGGCGAAGTCGTTGAGCATGGTCGTGGCGGAACCCAGGGATTCACTGGCGTTGGCGAGCAGGGATTCGGTGTCGTAGGCCGGGTTGGCGAGGAACATTGGTTTGGATTGATCACCGCTGGCCATGATCTGGCTGGCCGGGGTGAGGTAGTGATCGAGGGCGCGCTCGGCGGCTTCGTGGAGTTTGCGGGAATCGAGGGATTCGTAGGGGGATGCGGGGTTGGATTCGGGTGGGTTGGGTGTTGGTTTGAACATGGATGGAGCCTCTAGTGCGAATACTAAAAGGAGCCATCACCCTCGCTACCAAACGATAGGTGGCGGCCATACGCGGGTTGGTAGACCGGTCGCACTAGAACCCGGCGCCCACGAATGAGCCCCACGCATGACCACCATGAAATCGAAGTCCCGGGAAGGACTGCACACGGTGACGCCATGAGTCTAGAAACGAAGCGGGCTACCAAACCCGGACACTGGTTTGCAGTGACATAGGGACGATAGAACCCACGAGCTAGACGCACAAGCCGGCGGATTCTGTCTTAGGTGTAGGGGATGGTGCAAGGCGTTGTAGGGCTAAGGTAGTGCAGGCAACCACACTTTAAACAGACCGTATCTAAGACGTTTAAATTGAGGGCGCTGCCCAAGGCACGAGTCTAGGCAAGTCTGATAAAGTCAGCACCGGTTCATTCGTTGTCAGGGAGTCAAAAATGGCAAAGCCCGCCGCGCGTATCACCGATCCCACCAATTGTCCAATGCCCGGCACCGCCCCAAAAATATCATTTCTACATCCCTCGATATCCTTTCTGCGGACTTACAGCCACGCCAACTTTATTCACCACCAAACATTCGACGAATAAGCTGCCCGACCTTCAGATCATCCGTTTTCACGTCCCTTACAAACTCTGTGTAGATCGCCCACCCTCATCGGAAATTTTCTCAATAAAATCTGGAATCAATCTTTCACTAATCCCAGCCACTATTGCCAACAAAAGCAACTTCTTAACATCAGAGCTTAACAACTCAAAAAATACTCCAGCTTTACAAGCCAAGATAGCAACAACTCCGAAACAGCAACCTAAGCCAATGCGTACTACACCTTGCAAAACGATATGATGCAAAGGCTCGAAAGGAACAACCTTTATATCTTTTGAACGCTGCAAAACCGAAATCAATGCCCCAAGTAAGCCGCCAACCGCACCCACCAAAAATAACGGACTTAGTCCATCAAAACCAAAAACTTCCCACTTAAAATAAATAAAAGCGAAAACAAAAAAAAGTAACAACGAAAAAGCTATAACAGAATAGATCAACCTGGAACTGGCTTGCACCTCAATCACCTTCATTAAATATTGCTTTGCCGACTCATAGGCGCCACTTGTATCTGAAGAATTTTTACGCAACGCAACAACCAAACTTGACGCCAATTTAAAAACAAATAATTTCCGCTGACCATCCCCTAACATTAATCGCCCTAAAGCACTAAGCTCAGACAACTCAACAAAAATACCATCATCAAATTTTTTCCCATCCCTTACTTCATAAGCCACCTCTCCTTCCCTATCGATCCAGACGACAAAATCGTTTGACTTATCAATCACTCTGAATATTTCATCAGATGCATCTATATACTTTTCCAGTTCATCGAGCAGATAGCAAGCATCAGAGTCATCATGCTGCAAATCTCCTATTTTCTCACCGCTAAGCACTGCCGTAAAAATACGAACCTTATATCTGTCTAGTCTATTAGCGTGAACTCCTTTAAATTTATCCTTCGCCCTTTCAAGCAAAAAATTTAGCCGTGACATTAGGCGTCTTTCTACAAGCGAGACTCCTCTGGCAGCCCAGTTAATAATTGATTCATTCCTATAAACAATCGCTCTTGGACTGACATGATAAATATTCAAAATAAGCTCATCATTCAATCGATCACCAACTCTCATATCTCGATAATCCAAATCTGGACCAAGATAAAAGCTTCTAGACTTCTCAACCTGAGTCTCCTCCATAAAACCACAACCCTTATGCTTTGTACTTCATGATATAGAAACCGAATGAGATGGAAACAAAAAAACAACCACCTCAATAAAAAACCAAACCATTAAATTGGATGAACGCAACAAAGTTAACCAACAAAGCGACAAACTGGACGAATTAATTTGCCGCCGATCATTTACCGTCGAGCATCTAGCATTAAATAAATCCGTCGCTTTTTTTCATCCACGATGAATGATTGAGTCATTTATCGCGCCAACGACTCTGGAAATCCAAGAAAGATCCGCATCTTGCAGAGCTTGCTGCTCCCCAGAAGACGTAGTAAGTACAATTGTATATATCGTCTTCTGCATAAGGAACCAAGCAAGACCTGCAAAAAACAAGACGACGGAAGCGGTATCTATACCTTTTTTATATCCGATAATCGCCCCGACAATCATCAGCAGTATGGGCCAAGTACGATTAGGATTTATTTGAGAGGTTTTCACTGCCGTGACTCCGCTCATCGCGAACGTCTTTTGCCCCGGAAGGATGAATCGGCTGTTGGTAACCTTTACTTCACGTTCGTCAAAAAAGACTTTTTCTTGCTGAGCGTCCATTGCTTCTCCCTGCACAGGCTTGGTTTTGTTGGTTTAGAAAATAGGGATTTAGCCATCAAATAGCCACCCTATGCTAGTCAGATGATTGAAAAAAGCACTCACAAATGTCGCAATCATCGCGGGAGAGCATCTGCAAGCCCGCCACTCTCAATCCTGATAAACTCCCCCACCTCCCAGCCCCACCCAATCCAGAACCGCCAATGTCCCCTATCTCCGCCACACCCGCCCCACTCTCCCGCCGCTTCTCCGTCGCCCCGATGATGGATTGGGCGTAGCCCCTCGCTTGCACACCGGCCAGCCTAGCTCCCCCCTCGAAACTACAATTCTTTGTAGCAATTTTTAAGCAAGCAGCAATCACCGCCCATAAAGAGCACTACCGGTACTATGCTTGTTCTTTTTCGAAAGGAGTCGATGCAATGTCAGACGAATATTCGTTACGGGATGTGCTGGAAAGGATCTACCAGAATCAGCTCGGTTTGGAAGCAGCTCTGATGGAGCTGACGCTTCATGCAGAACAACAAGGTTTAGCCGAGGTTGGTGAAAACGTTCGTGGCGCCTTGTGGGTGATCGGCGAGAACTCTGGTCACATCAAGCAGGGCTTGGCCAAGCTGAGGGGAAAAAGCGAGGGCTAGATTCGATCGGCTATGCCGTTTCGGAATCAGCGTTATTGGGCCGCTCTCGGACAAAGACGGCATGATCTGTTTACATGGCTAATAGAGGCACTACTCATGCCTACCCCGCTTGAAAAAATGCAGGCTCACGCATCTCATTTACTCGACGCATTTATTGAAATGCGTCAGAGGTATTCGATCCTCGACCCGATGCTCTTCGATGAATCTGTCGTGACCACCCTTGGCGCCGGAAAACGAGCTATGGGGTTTAGCATTCTTAAGCACTCATTATTCCTCTCATGTGCGCAGGACATAGCGAAACTGACGTTCGATGATGATCCGCGAACACCAAGTCTAAACAATAGCATTCAAGCACTGGCTGACGACGAGCTTCGACAAACACTACGTGAACAATTTGCTAGCTGGAAAATACCTAACGGCAAGGATGTGACCGACACTGAAATACTCGAGGCCCTCAGACGTATTGAGCTGCGTGAAGAGGCTCAGCTTGGATCCCAATTCGATGATTTGTATTGCGAAGCCACCAAACTATGGGAAGAGTTATCCACCAGTGCAACAATTAAGTCATTCAGAACTATCCGTGACAAGGTATCTGCACATACAGAAGTGCGCTATGTAGCAGATAAATACCAGTTTGTTGACATCAGCACGTTAGGCATTAAATGGGGCGACATCAAGGCAACCGTAGAGCAGATGCAACGCCTGGTGGAGATCATCGGGATGCTTATCCGCAATGCCGGGTTCGCATGGCATTCGCTCGATGAGCAGTTGAAAAACGCGAGCGCGGCTTTCTGGAGCGTTGACGTAGTAGGCCGCTAGCCAAATCACACAAATTTTAAACGCCAGATGACCATTTGTTATTGATAGCTGCCTATTGCAATGGCAGCTATCTATCCGTTACCGCAACTCAGTCGCCTTGGTTAGGGATTCGAACCCCCTCCGAACTCCTTCTAGGCCACTTCAGGCCACCAAATTGGGCATTTACGCGGTAATCGCATGGCATGCCGCGGTCTATTGCCGCCTACGATATGCCCTAAATTTGCCCTAAACTCACGTCTGTAATCATTCTAGGGAGTCTCCTTTCGAGCGCCTCCTTTTGCGCAGTAAAATGACCACACAATGGTTTACGCCGCCCACCCCAAAAAAAATTAGAAGCCACTCGAAACCATTCAATGCTGCGAATAGATATTTAGTGTATATGCATGCCCGATAGCACTCAAATCGCGTCCCGTAACAATTTGATGTACCAGCTAACTGCCTCTCTATTTTTTTCCCTAATAGAGTGCTCATAATTAATGAGCGTCTTTCCAGCCTCAAGACTTTTTCTCAATGCCTCGTCAACTTCAGCAGGAGACAGGCCGTTTTCGGTTTCTTTTTCTGCTTCGCGTAAGAGCTGATCTCTGTATGCGTAATCCATTCTGTCAGAGAGTTGATATTTATTTTTCTCCATCAACGAATAAGCCTGCTTACTCCACGCCTCAAGACTAGTTCTTTCAATTTGCAAATCATCCCCGGATGAATCTTTTGCCGTTGCGAGCTGAACATTTGATATAGCTGACTTTATATTTTCGTAAGGATTACAACCAACTTTTTTCATTTTTTCATATTCAGGACTATCGGGACGGGTCCACCGCCTCAGGCCGGTATCACATTTTTTGTCGAGTGGAGAAATTAAAGTATACCATTCCAAGGCTTGAATAAACCTCAGCTTCTGAGATTGAACAATTTTAGCGTTGGCGGATAGCGCCCGGAGCTTCTCTTTATTCAATGTCGAACTTAAGCGGAGCAGTTGATCATTTTTTTGCCCTATCTCTTCCTCTAAAGCGTGCAACCGAGATCTGTCATCAGCTAACTTTGTCGTCAGGCCTGAAACTTCCTTCCGAGCAGACTCTACTTCCTGAAGCTGTGAAGAGTAGCTAGCATTCAGAAAACCCAATCGTTCCTCTGCAGCTATTTGGTCAATTTGTATCTTTGCAAGTTGCTCGCTTGCTAGTTCTTTCTGATAAAGTGGAATCACTGAATAAAAAATCGTAAAAACAGCAATAGCCACAAGAACAATTTGACTAACTGAAGTAACTCGCTGCAATATCAGGTCAAATTTCCCCATATCCTAACACTCTTGCGCCATGGACGAACAATTAGTGCTGGGCACTCCGATGTGTAACTCATCACAGTTCGTTCATAGAACTACTCTCGGTCAATCCGTTCCCACTCCCGAGCATATTGCTCTGCTTCATCAATGCATTTTTCGCAAAGTAGGCTGCCGTAATAGGCTTGATTCTCTAGAGCAGTCGCCAGCTCATCACTTTCAAGAACCGTCTGGCAATCATTATGGTAACCACCTGGATCCGTCACGCCGTCACATGCCTTCGTCAAATGCGGTCGCAACACGTTCTTCTGAGGCTCACTCAGATGATCGAAGCCCTTATCCACCGCGAGCTGAGCGATGCCGCGTACCTTGACATCTTCATCATCAAGGCTGCCGGTTTCCAGAAGCTTTTCCAAAGCTTTCACTTCACTCATCATTTCCTCCTAGGATTATGATCCGCACAAATCATAACGATATCACTTTTGTAAGGAGAGCTAGGTAATATCAGAACGAAATGGGCTGATATTGATCGTCGTACCGGGTGCCCACAAGGTTGTGTAGTCTATGATGGTCTGCACGGTTTACCTTCGAGCAAGGAGAGCGAATGCAACAGCTACGCGTTAGAAATCATTACGTTCCGGAGCTTTATTTAAAGCAGTGGGAGCATGCAGGTAGAGTTCCCACTTACCGGCTTCTGGTCCCCCATGACAGCTTTCCTCTTTGGGAAAGGTTACCCCTGAAAAGTATTGCCTTTCGTCGGCATCTCTATACCGCTCTGATCGGGCAAGAGGAGACAGATGAGATTGAACGCTGGCTTGATAGAGAGTTTGAAAGTCCGGCTCAAGAAGCGATATATCGCGTCATCAACGAACAGCGCCTCACGCCAGATCACTGGAGACATTTGGTTCGCTTTGCTGTGGCTCAAGATGTGCGCACCCCTGCACGGCTTAAAGAGTTCCTTAGTCGCCAAAATAAGACATTGAAACCGCTGATGGATAAAACATTGGCACAAACCGTTAATAATCTGGAACAACGCCTCGCTGAAAACCATAAAATTCAAGTTAATGAAATCGATATGGCTCGTGAGCTACCTTTAAAAATCACTATAGAGAAACCCACATCAGGGAGTTGGAAGGTGCAGGCCGAGGCAACTATCGGTAGAGGAATGTGGCTTTGGAATATCAAACACCTTCTAACCAGCACCTTAAAACGTATTCCCCGACAACGGTGGACTGTGCTCCACGCTCCGGCAGGAGTATCATGGCCGACGTCAGACAACCCTCTAATCAGACTTAACTATCAAGACCCTAGCAACTACGACTTCGGGGGAGGATGGGGAGTGACGAACACCGACATATTACTCCCACTGAGCCCGAAACATCTTCTACACACGACTATTGGCAAGCGTTCTTGGATGCGCGGTACGGTGTTAGAAACTGGTATGGCTCAACTGTTGCGTAAAATTATCATTCAACATGCGGACCGCTACATCTTTTCGACAGACCCATGCGATGTCGATACATTTCAACCTCGACTCGTATGCACGGAAACATATAAGCAAGAGGAGAACGCTTGGCAAAACTGGCATAGAGATCAGTGCGAGGCGGAAGCCGAGCTGAAATAAGATTAATTTTCAATATGTGACTTGAATCCAGTAGACCACAACCAGAACCATAACTAAGCTCAAGCCAGAATTACCCAAGCCGTTCAACATGGAGATCATATGCCAGCCAAACTATTGCGATCTATCGACAGACTCCTCACAAGACTTTTCTTTTTTTCCATTTGGATGTTTGGTGCAACTATTTTTTTTGGCGCAATGGATCATTATTTAAGACAAAATAACTTCATCCTCTTAGCCACTGTATGCTTCCCTATCTTAGCGGTATTGTTTGGATTTTCGGCATTATTATATAACCGTTCAAGAGCATTCCAACCTGGCCCAGTTCAGCGTCGCTCTTTGTATGCTGCTGAGAGGGCACTTCAATCGACAGTTTTATTCGCATTAGGATTTGGAAGTGGCGCAATCATAGCCACGATAATTGCGCAACTAAAGCTCTCTCTTGTTACTAAAGAACAACAGTCCTATTTACTTCTGATTTTCTTTATTCCAATAATACTCATCCTAAGTTCATTTGGAACTTTTTTCTTGTCGTTTAGGGCAATCTCGCATGGCATGCTCAAACGCGTGAGCATTCGACAGATACTTAGGCGAATTAAATAGCCTCGCCCGACGCGCGAGAAAAAAATGGCCGACAGTTGTCGACACGTTATCACTTAAAATTGAATAGGATTTTTGTGCTTATAACTGATGCTTAGTGTCATTTACAGAGGATAGTCCACAATTGGTCTATTTTTGTCGTATAGCTCTGGCTCATCATCTCTCGTCGCATGCCCCAATCTGGATTGCTCGGCACACTCGCAGCCCGGAGCGTACCCCTGCCCCACCGTCCATTGATTTCGTCCAACACCGCCATCACTCTTGTTGCTTCAGTGGGCTGAGAAATGGCGAACAGATCGTCTGTGTATTCACCCGGCTGGCATAGATTCAGCAGCATTACTTCCGCTTTGCTGTAACTGAATCCAGGACGGAACACACGATCAAGCGCATCGACGGCCGCCGTCGTTAGCAGCCGAACGTCATCCGTTGGGTAAGGCAAATCCACCATGACACCATTCGCATACTTTGCCTCATCGGGGTTGAACATTCCGGTGCGGACGCTGACCCGGATCTTCTTGCACAGAGACTTTTGCGCCCGGAGCTTTTCCGATGCCCGCATCATGTAGGTCGCCACTGCCTCCTTGATCGGCGGCAGTTCCTTCAGCCTTTTGCCAAACATTCGGCTGCAGCAGATCTCCTGCTTGGGTGGATCCGGCTCCTCCAGTTCCAGGCACGACGTGCCCGCCAATTCCCGGGCAGTTTTCTCGATCACGACGCTGAAATTTTTTCTCAACGTCCATGGGTCCGCCTTGGCCAGATCCATGGCGGTCTTGATTCCCATGCCGTCCAGGTGCATTTTCATGCGCCGCCCCACTCCCCACACCTCTGATACGTCCGTATTGCGCAGCACCCAATCGCGCTTGATTGGATCGCAGATGTTCACGACGCCACCGGTTTGCGCCTGCAGGCGTTTGGCGGTGTGATTGGCCAGCTTGGCCAGGGTCTTGGTGTGCGCGATGCCAACGCCGACGGGAATACCCGTGCAACGCAGCACTTGGCTACGAATCTTGCGGCCGAGGCCGTCCAAGTCACTGATGCCGGTGAGATCGACGAAGGCCTCGTCAATGCTGTAGACCTCGACGGCTGGCACCATCGATTCGATCAGTGTCATGACACGCTCGCTCATATCGCCGTACAACGCGTAGTTTGAGGAAAACGGGACAATGCCATGTTGCCTGAGCTTGTGTTTGATCTGAAAGTACGGCTCGCCCATTTTCACGTACGGCTTAGCGTCGTAGCTGCGGGCGATGACGCAACCGTCATTATTCGACAGCACCACGATAGGCACTTTGGCGAGGTCGGGGCGGAACACTCGCTCGCAGCTGGCATAGAAGCTGTTGCAGTCGATCAGGCCGAATACCGTTTTAGTCTTAGACATGGCTGCGAACGCTACCGATGATCACGCCCCAAATCGCCAGCTCATCGCCCTCCAGCACGTAGCGAGGCGGGTATTTGGGATTTTCCGAAAGCAGAATCACCTCCTTACCCCGGATGCTCAGGCGTTTGCACAGCGGATCGTTGTTCAGCAGCGCAACAACAATATGTCCATGAGCAGGCTCAAGAGAACGATCCACCACCGCCAAATCCCCGTCGAAGATCCCCGCTCCCTGCATACTCTCTCCGGTGATTTTCACCAGATAAACGTGAGGAGCACGAATGTTCAAAACCTCATCAATTGATATGTGGGCTTCAATGTGATCCGCTGCCGGCGAAGGAAAGCCAGCGGGCACCTGAAAAAGGCACAGAGGTAATTTACGACCGGCCACGGTAATAGGGCCTAAGATTGAAAAGCTCATGACGCACGACTTCCGATACTGTACGAATGTACAGTTAACTTTCAGAATGACTTGCGGTCAATTCCTGTAGGAAATATCAGATAGGCGGGCAGGAGATGTGCGGACGACCTTCACAGTACGACGGCATTCATGACTTCGTTGCGGCACTGAGCATGCCCACCCCTCTAGTCAATCATACCGGTGATCTGCCCTTCGAACGGTACAACGCCGCCCCCTCTACACAACTCGCGCTCTTTCATTAGGAAGGACAGTACCTGCACGCGGACATGGTCCGCTGGGGGTGGCGTCCACATTGGGCAAAAGATCGAGCTGCCCCCATTAACGCTCGGGCCGAAAAAGTGGCACACGGCCCATTCTTCCGGACGATCTGGCCGCATCGGGCGATCATTGCGATAAATAACTGGTTCGAATGGGTCGACGAAGGCGATCCGAAAAAGCAGCCTTATCTTATTCGTCGAAGAGATCGTGCGCCTCTTTTCTGCGCTGCGATCGGCCAGTATCCCGATGCAGAGCATCCACCTAGCGAGCACGATGGCTTTGTGATCATCACAGCTGACAGTGCTGGTGGTATGGTTGACATACATGACAGGCGCCCGGTCACGCTATCGTCGGCGGTCGCGCGCGAATGGCTAGATTTGGACACGCCGAAGGAGCGCGCAGAGCAGATCGTGCTTCATCAAGGGGAGGTATCCGAAGCGTTTGAATGGTTTAGGATCGACCGGGCAGTAGGTAACATTCGCAACCACGGGGCTGACTTGATTAAGCCACTCCCATTGTGACGAAATTGATTGCCAAATAAGTTTAAAAGTGGATATAACACCGGACCATCCAGCCTCTTTAAACATATAACTTAGAGTAAGCGCAATGCGCACAGCACCAACCGCGATTTTTTTCCAACCCGAAAAATGGGGAACACTGTCCAAGTTCAAATTCTTTTATATGGGCACACATACATTTGACAGCGACACAACCAAGGCGATAACCGGAGTCGCGAACCACTTCAACAAGGCCCAAATCTTATACAATCTTGCTCGCAAACTTAGCCCAAACTTGCAAATCGATGAAGAAGAACTAAATCAAAACGGACACACAGCTGCTATCAACTCCGCAGAATTTACTGCCGTAGCAGAAGAAGTTTTTACCGAACTATACTCATCTATTGACTGCACTCGAAAAATCATTGTTAGTATTTATAGGAAATGCCGAAGAATACCCGACTCCACTCGAAAAATTTTTCAGCGGATTCGAGATCATCAGCTAGGGAGCGATTTCCCTGACGAACTAAAAAAAGCCTTTCTCTCAGCAAGCTGGTACGAAGATTTGCTCAGAATAAGAGATGAACTTACACACTCAGAATTGGGCCACTGTACCCTCAACAGAGAAAATAGAAGCATCCAATATATGCACACAGGAATAAAAACCAAGGGAAAACCTTTAATCATCCCAGACATATTTGAAAAAATTGAAACTCTAATATCTGAAGTCAATAAATTTCTAGGTGAAGTATTTTATTTTCTTAACACCCAATTGAAACCTTATATAACCACTCAAGTCTGCGGAATGTGTAAGGGAAAAGTATTAGCGCGCGAACTCCCCTTGGAAGAGCACATCACTTTTCATAGCGGAACTTGCATCTCCCACATTTGGTTCGAGAAACCAAATGAAACAAGGTGTCCAGCCGCTGAAACCTGTGGTGCTTATATTAGGGCGATGACAAAGATAGAAGCACCACTAGATCAGTAAATCGTTAAGCTTTGTTTAAAAAATACTACCTAACTCTTCGGGAACCCAGTTTAAGATCACCAGTTCACCGCTAACTTCGACTTTGCCTTGTCGTTGGTTGGTGTTGCTGTAGCGAATGTCCAGCGTCTCGAAGTGGAAGCCTTCAAATACACGGCGGATGTCCGGATGGTCATTGATGCTAACCATCACCTTGCCTTTGCAGCGGCGCATGAAGTCGGCCATCCGTTCGTAGTTCTCGAACGGAAAATCCACGCCGTAACCGGCGGTCTGCCAGTAAGGCGGATCCATGTAGTGGAAGGTATGTGCACGGTCGTAGCGTTCAGCGCATTCAAGCCAGGGGAGGTTTTCGACGTAGGTGCCGGACAGGCGCTGCCACGCGGCCGAGAGGTTTTCCTCGATCCGCAGCAGGTTGATAGCCGGGGCAGTGGTCGCCGTGCCGAACGTCTGCCCCGAGACCTTGCCGGCGAAGGCGTGGTGCTGCAGGTAGAAGAATCGGGCGGCGCGCTGGATGTCGGTTAGGATTTCGGGGCGGGTCATTTTCTGCCATTCGAACACCTGCCGAGAACTGAGCGCCCATTTGAATTGGCGGACGAACTCTTCGAGGTGGTTCTGCACGACGCGGTAAAGCGTGACCAGGTCGCCGTTGATGTCATTGAGGACTTCGACCGGCGACGGCTGGGGCTTCATGAAGTACAGCGCGGCACCGCCGGCAAAGACTTCAACGTAGCATTCGTGTGGCGGAAAAAGCGGAATGAGGCGATCGGCCAGGCGGCGTTTGCCGCCCATCCAAGGGATGATGGGTGTAGACATTGAAAGCAAGACCTTTACTGTATGAATAAACAGGTGCTAGGCTCGCCGCGCTTTGTGCACGGAGCAAGAGCCTTGGCTGGACTTGCAGGGACCATCTGCAGGGACGGCGGTCGATCCGGATGTTGACGCATCCAGACCGGCCGCTCTTTTTTACTTTGGTGTTGAGACTTCTTTGGCGTATGCCTGACAGGCCGCGAGGGCAATTAGCCCCCGGTCGCCGTCATCGGTGACGCCGATAATTCGTTGAGCATGCGCTGGGTCAAGTTCGGCTCTTGTGGGGCCATGAACCATGCCGCCGGTGGCGGTGGTGGCTGACACCGATCCGTTGCCGGTGGCGGTGGTAGCGTCGAGTAGGACTGACAGGCGCAGATCAGCAGTGGCAAGGCGGTCGCGCAGGCGACCTTGATCACGTTGGGCATCACTCAAGGCTCGGTAATGGGTTTGTTCGCTGGTAGCCAGGCGCTGCTCGAGCGCAAGGCGTTTGTCCTGTTGGGCACGCTGCTGCGCAACCGTGGCCAGGGCCAACTCGTTAATGGTTTCGGTGTGGCGTCGGGCCTGCTCTGCGAGCTGTTTGCCGTAGCGCCAATCCTGTACTTGCCAAGTAATGGCAGCGAAACCACAGACCAAGACGACCAGCAGCACGCCTTTTGCCAGCAGCCAATACGGGTCCGGGATCAGTTCGCCGAGACGCATAGCACCGCCCTCGCCCGCCCCCACAACTCCAGCCGATCCTGCAGGCCATTGAGGCCGCCGTTGATCCTGCGGGTGATCGTGTTGAATTCATTTTGATCGGCCAGCGCGTTCAGTCCATTCACGGACCAGAACCACGCGGCCGATTCAGCGGCCCACTGCGGCAGTTCCAGCAGTTCAGGCGTGCGCAGCAATCGCTCGTCACCGAACAGCGCCAAGCTGCAGCGCAAGTAATTGTCGTGGCCAGTGACCTGGATCAGGCCGCGACCGCGATAGCGCTGGCCATCACCATCCGCTGCCGGCGTGTTGCCCAGTTTCGCAGCCAGGTTACCGGTGTCGTACTTGCTCAGGTACTGATCGCCGCCCAGTTCCCGGACGTATTGCAGCTGGCCCGACTCATGGCCGACTTGCGCCAGGAACGCGGCTTGGCGTTTCGGCGTGTTGATCTGTCGATGGGCCATGGCTGCGTTGAGGGCGGATACAAAAACGCCCGCTTGGCGGCGGGCGTTGGGCATGATGCTTTGCAGCTGTTGTTCAGTGATGGACATACAAACTCCAGACATAAAAAAACCGCACTCAGGCGGCGATGGGATGCGGTTACTGTTTCTCGATGTTCACCACCTTGAGGGGTGGTTTCGGCCCTTTCTTTTTCTTGCCCTTGGATTTACCGGCTTTGCCGGCGTTGCATTCGACCGTGGTCGACCAGCCGGACTGGGTGAACACCTGCTCGACCGAATCCGCCAGGTACTCGCCATCAAGCCCGACCTTGAAACCCTGAGCGATGATCGGACGCTCGGCGAAGATGTCTGTGCGGCCGGGCATCTCAAGCCGCACATCGGCTGTCGAGCGGTTGAACGCTGACAATCGGGCCTTGGCCGCCGCTTCAGCAGCGCCTTTGTCCGGGTAGATATGGCGGTCGGTATGCACTGCCGGCAGGCCGTCCGGAGCGTCATCGTTGTCGATGGTAACCACCGCGAGCTTGCCGTTCTTTTTGTCCTGATGCTTGGTGGCCACCGCCTTGTGCGAATTGCGATCGCCGAGACTGAATTGCCATCGGCTGAGGTCGCGGCGGGTCAGAGTGATGGCGCCAAACGTCTTGCCGCTGGCTGTCTGGCCACCTTGACGCGGCATCACCAACAGCTTGCCGTCGGCGACCTTGGCTGTGCAGTCGTATTGCTTGGCCAGCCGGGTGATGAAGTTGAAATCGGACTCGGTGAGCTGGTCGACGCGGGCGACCTTGGTCGACACCGGGCACACCGGCTGCCAGCCATTACGCGCCGCGACGTCAGCCACGATCTTCGACAGCGGCACGTCTTCCCAGCTTCCGCTACGGATAGTCTTGCCACTGCCACGCATGTCGCTGGCCTTGCCCTTGATCACGATGGTATCCGGCGGCCCTGACACCTCGACCGTGTCGACGGTATAACTGCCCATACGCGCCAAGGACGTTTCGGCATAGCCCAGGTAGATCTCGATTGAGCTGCCACGCCGTGGCAATTGCACTTGCCCATCACGGTCGTCGATACGCAGCTCAAACTCGTCGGACTCCATGCCCGGCTTGTCAGAGGTTCGCAGCAACAACAGCCGATCGTTGATCTTGGCCGTGACGTCGGCCCCATCGGCGACAATGCGAAACATCGGAGTCATGGTTTTTTTCCAATAAAAAGCCCGCACAAGGCGGGTCAGAAAACAACGTGTCTTTATGCGTGATGCGGCGCTGCGCCGGCGACGGCATCGCCCAGGGTCAATTCCACAAGCTGACGCCCTCACTGGTCGGGCTCGGCAGATCCGGCAGGACGATGATCACGCCCAATCGGAACGGTTGAGGCTCATCGGCTAGCCCCTGATTGGCATCGAGTACGGCCTCGACGCTGCCATTCAGATGGCCGTAAACGTTGTTGCAAATGACATCGAGCATGTCGCCATCAGACGTCCTGCATGTCGTCGCCATAGCGCTCAAACTCCAAAGTGAACCCCTGTTTTCGAGCAATCCCGCCGTGCAGCAGCGCGGACTGTTCTTCGTTGATGTTTTTCAGGCACCACGTTCCGATCACTTCGCCATACCCCGTGGTCAGGGTCAGCGGTTGAAGCCTGGCACCAATGGAACGCAGGGTATCGAGCTGCTTCAATCCACCCTTGAAGCCCGGGTAGATCGTGCCTTTGAGCGTCAGCTTTTCATCACCCATACCGATGGCCTGCTTCGCCGGCCGGCGCGTCAACCGCTCCTGCGAAGCCCAGCGGAACTCGGTCGAACGGCTCAGTTCATCAAAGGCCGCCGTGTCCAGGTTGAAGTAATAGGGCTCAATTTTCGGATCGCGCGGCTGAATGATCATCAGATGCGGGAACGGCTTCACCGCCTCCGGCGCCGGCGTGGCCTCACCGGCAAAGGAACTGGTGGGCACGATGTTGGCCAGCGACGGACTGACCTTCCCGGCGACGTTGTTGATCGCCGTGGCCGCCTTGCCCGCCTGTTCCTTCAATGTGCCCAGCCGCTCCTGTACTTCGGCCGCCGCCCGGGTGGCGCGGCCGTACACTGCAACCACCTGACCGACCTTGGCCTGAGCCGCGTCGACGCCGCGCATCACACGCTGAAGTTTGGCGCCGATGGCCGGACCAACAAACGGGATGTTTTCCAGCTCGGACGCGGCGCCGGTCAGTTCGCGAATCGCACCGTTGACCGGGGTCAGCATGCCGTCTGCACTGCGCCGCCCGGTTTCCGCTGCCTCGACCAAATACTTCAGGCTCGATTGCATTTGCTCCATGTAAGCCATGAGACCTCCTTACACATGGGGTTCGTCGTACAGCTTGGCGGCGTTACTCTTCGCCGCGTCCGCCATCATTCGCTGCATGTGCGGCATCATTTCTTGAGCCAAGCGCTGCGGGTCTTTGACATCGCCCTGCACCGTGACCGGCATGTTCAGCGAGTACTGAAACTGCTGGTCCACCTTGGCCGGCACCGGTTTTTCTGGCTCCTTGGGTTGAATGGCGAGCGCCGCCGACTTGAGCGGCGCCGTCACTGCCATCGAGCGCGCGACATCCCCCAACGCCGGCCCTTGCTGCGCCGCTGATGCCATCATGAGCGGCGTGGTCGGCACCGGCGCCTTTGCCGTTTGCTCGGGCTTTTCATCCTCACCGCCGAACAGCGACTTACCCAACGACCCGCCAAGCGCCGTACCGCCCTGACTGCCCAGGTAAGCACCGATCATGCCGCCGATCGCGGTGCCGATAATAGGCACAACCGAACCGATGGCGGCGCCTGCTGCTGCACCGGCCATGGTGCCGGCCAGGTTGCCAGCGGCCGAACCGTAACCTTCGGCTTTTTCGTCCTTGGTCTTGGCGTTTTGAAAGGTTTCAAAAGCCATCGCGCCGGACTCCAGCAGCGTGCCGCCAGGAATGACCTTGGCCGCCTTGCCGACCTTACCGACGGTTCCTGCGACGACGCCGAGCTTGGACAATGCTCCACTTGGAACGGAAGGGACTGATGGCGATGGGATCGAAACAGGGGGACGTGAAACCGGAACAGATGGACGAGGCACAGACGGGCGAGGACCTCTCGAACTCGGCAACGACCGGCGCCGAGCGCTGCGCCTTGACCCACGTCCACGTCGGCGCGATTCGCCCGACGTATCCACACCGCCCCCCATAGCGACGGCATTGACGACGAAAACCTTCTTGACGCCGTCGTTACCTGCACCACTTTCAGTACCAAGGCCACCGCCTGTTGCCGCATCCTTCACCCGCGAAACAACATCCAGGCCAGTCGCTACCAGATCAAGTTCTCCGGGGTTTTTATTTGGGGCTTCGCTCCCATTCCTGCCACCGCGCGACCCACGCGCAAGGTTTAGCAGCCCCTTGCTGATCTTGATCGTGCTGAAGATACCTTTTAAGGCGATCAGCCCCGCCCCGACCGTGGCGATACCGGCAACCACCCCGGGCGCGCTATCCGTCAGCGACGTAATGCCTTTAGTAACCTTGGTCAACGACTCGGCCACGGTGTCCGTCACCGGGCGCAGCGCATCGCCGATGCTGCGCATGGCGTCATCCATCGACTGGGCCATTTCCGCCCATTTCTGCGATGACGACTCGCGCCGCTCGGCGAGGTTTTTGTCGAGGATCCCGGTCGCGTCACGCGAATCGTTTTTGAGCTGGCTGTACAGCGCCTTGTTCTGCATGTAGGCCGACAGTGCGGCCTTGACCTGCATGTCGGCGAACAGGTCGCCGGTGCGCAGGGATTCTTCCAGCGAGGCCATCATGGCCTTGGCCTTTTCGGGATTCGCTTCCTTGCTGATTTTTGATGTCGCTTCGGCCATGGCCGCCGCACGCTTCGGATCGGTCGCCTGAATGTATTTCTGAGCCAGCGACATGCTGGTCTCAAGCGTCGACATACCGTTTTGCAAACCGGTCTGCATCGATCCCTTGTAATCGATCCCGGCTTTTTCGTAGGCCTTGACCGTATCGGTCGAACCGATTTTGCCCATCCAGTTTTTCAGGTTGTTGGCCGCTTCATCCGAACTGCCGGCCTGCTTCATCTGCACCTGCAACATGGCGCCCAGTTGCGTCACCGCATCCAAGCCGGTGATGCCGTTGCTGGCCATGTTCGCCAACAGCTCCGGAAACCACTTGGCCATGTCGGCCGCTTCAAAGCTGCCCGCCTGCCCTTGGTAGGCGATCGCCTCCAGCGCCTGCTGCATCTGCTTGGGGTCGGTGATCTTGGCGTTCTGCCCCAGGGCGTTGATCATCTTGGCCGTGTCGACGCCGCTGGATCCCTGCCCCACGACAAACTTGGCCGCAACAGGCGCGTACTCCAGCGCCTTGCTCAGGTCCATACCGGCACCGACCAACTGATTGACCACGTCGGCCACATCGTTGCGCGCCATGCCGGTGTCGCGTGAAGTGTCGATGATCTTGCGCGACATCTCCTGTTCTTGCGGCTTGTTGGCAATGCCAGCCTTGATCGCGATGTCTCGCACAATGGCGCCAAAATCAGCGCTGACCTTGGCCGGTACCGCCATGGCACCGACACCGACCACCGCCGCACCGACAGCGCCCTTCATGCCCTTTACGCCAGAATCAATCTGCTGATGCCCCTTGGCTTTCAGCTCGGCTTTGTTAACCGTCTGCCCCATCGAGCGATAGGCTTTTTCCAGCCGGCCGACCTCGATCCCCTGCTTTTTCAAGCTGTCGAGGTTCGAGTTCAAACGGTTGAGTAATTTGGACGCGCCGGCAGCGCCGGTGTCGTGAGCCTTTTTCCATTCTTCGCGCAGGCGAATGGTGTCGCCGATCGTGCGCTGCAGCACGCGCGCTTTGTTGCCTTCTGCCTCAAGGCGCTTGATGCGCCCGGTCACGTCCTTGAACGCGGCGCCGACCGTGGAACTGACGGCACCGCCGATCACCAGCCCGAGGGCGAGTTTGTTTGCCATGTCATGGCCCTCATGTGCCCAACACTACCGGTGGCGGCTCAATCCGTGAGCCACCACACCATATCCGCGAACGGCATCGACTGGATCTCGGCGGCGGAAAATCCGGTTTCCGCCGCCAGACGTTTCGCCGCCGACTTGATAACGCTGGGGTTAAAGCCCGTCGTCGTTGTCCATGCGAAAATAGCCGGCCTGCAAGCGGTTAAAATCCACCAGCTTCAGCCCCTCCAGATCCGCCACACGCGCACCGGACAATGCAGCAAACAACACCAGCTCGCGCTGCTCATCATCACCACCCACCTCACGGTTGGCGGCTCGCACGTCGCCCACGGTCGGCGAACGCAACGCCAGCTTGTCGACAGTCACGCCATTGATTTCACTCGGGCACGACAGTGTCACCAGCACCTGGTCGGTGGTCAGCGACAACCACGCCGGCATCGAGTCCGAATAATCGGTTTTCGGTACCAGGTGCGAATAAGCCGTTTGCACGCGGCGATAATCCGTCAGCTTGAGGCCTTCCAGATCCTTCAGTCCGACTTCGGCGAGACCTGCGAACAGCATCAGCTCGCGCTGTTCATCATCGCCGTTGGCAGCACGATCAGCCGCGCGCACTTCACGCACGGTCGGGTTACGCAGGTTCAAAGTCTCGACGTCGATGCTATTGGCCTGGCTTGGCCGGGTCAGCGTTACAACAGCGCCGAGCGCGCTGAGCGACAGCCAGGCCGGCAGGTTTTTAGCGGTTGCTTGAGTCATCTGGATCTATTCCTTACAGGCCAAGTGCCTGACGCACTTCGAGCAGTTGGTCCTTGCCGTCGATCACCTGAATGCCGGCGACCATGTCGATCTCGTACATCAGGCGCCCGTCGATTTCGAGCTTGTAGTACGTGACCGCAACGGCGTGTTTGATCTCGGCAGCATCACCGGCTTTCCAGTCACCGAGATCGACCTCTTTGAGCCGGCCGCGCAAGGTGGCAACGACCGCTGTCACCGCGCCCTTTTGGCCCTTGAAGGCACCTCGGAACGTGGCGTTGAACGCCGTGCCGTCAGCCAGACCGAAGTACTTCAGCGACTCGCGGCGCACGCCCTTGGTGACAAACGAGGCTTCCATTTTCTCAAGCCCCTGATCCATATCGATGGGGCCGGCCATGCCGCCGCCACGGTATTCGTCGGTCTTGGTGGTCACCTTGGGCAGCGTCATGCTCGGCACGTCGCCGGAGAAGTTCACGCCGTCGACGAACAGGTTGGTGTTGTACAAAGTCTGAGGAATCATTGGTTACGCCCCCTTAGGCTGCTTCAAGCACTTCGGTCATCCATTGATCGGTGACTTCGAAAAGGAAATTCGGGTTTTCTGCCGGCGGCACGTCGGTGAAACGGATACGCCAATACACCTTGCCCTGGGCGATCTGGCTGGCCGTGTTGAGTTCGGTGTCGGGGAATACTTCAAAGTTGATGATCGCGCCCTGGGCTTTCAGGTCGCGCATGAACGCATCCAGGCCGTTGGTGACATCGGTCACGTAGGTCTTGGTGATCGAGCGGTCGACCGCCCACTTGTGCCCCGCCTGCACCGCGTCCATGAGAATGAACAGCGTGCGAACGCGGGTAACGAACGCCCACTTCGGATCGCTCGACAGCGTGCGGTTACCCCACAGGCGGTAACCGTCGTCGCGAATGATCGTGGTGATATTGGCGTTGTTGAGCAGGTTGGCCCGGCAGGTTTCATCGCCGTCCAGGTACTCAACCGCGCGACCGGTACCGGTGATGCCGGTCAATTCCTTGTTCGATGGCGAAGCCCAGAAGCCGTATTCAGCATCCGTCCAGGCGAACAGGCCCGCCGCCCAAGCTGAGCCTGGCGCATCCACGGTTTTGCTGGTGATGGTGTCCCAATACTTGACGCCCGGATCGACCATGAACAGGTTGCGACTGCCGAAGTTATCGGCGTAGGCCATGGCGGCCTCGTCAGTGGTGCCAGGACCGTCGATGATGCCGATGGCGCGCAGTTTCTGCGCCAAGCTATCGAGCGCCGTGGCCACCGCCTGAGTCGCGGTGTGACCTGGCGCGATCAACAACCGCGGCTGCGCGTTGAACAGGCTTTTACCGTCGAGCAGCGCCTGCAATCCCGTGCGCTGACCCGAGACCAGTTCGCCGCCGATGATCGCCGAGGTTTGCAGCGCGGCGTCTTCAAGCTTGGGCACGCCGATGGCGACGATCACCGCCTTGGCTTTGACGTAGATTGCCTTACAGGCCTTGGTGATCGCCGAGTCAGCGCCGAAGGCGGCAATGGCTTCGCGCTCGGTGGTGATCAACTTCAGCTCGCCCGCCTTGGCCGTACCACCGCCGAGGGCACCCGGGGTGAAGGTGTCGCACAGCCCGATAATTGACGACGACGGCAACGAGATGATGCGCGCGCCAGTGTCGACCGACGTGGTCGTGACGCCGTGGAAAAAACTCATAAGGGTCAGTCTCCAGAAACGAAAAAGCCCCGCATAAGCGAGGCTGTGAGGTTGTTGGTGTTACGCGTAACGGAATGAAAATCGCCCCGTCAGCGAGGGGGTTAAGTGGCTTGTGCTGACAGCCAGGTCGGCGCCGGCGGCCGGTGTCCGGCGAGCGGGAATTGATCCCCTTGCGGCCAGTCGCGCAACAGGCGGCGGTAGCCTTGCAGCTCGGTGTATTGCTCGGCCGTGATCGAGGTCGACCCGCCCTCCTCGACCTCGTCCCGGTGCCGGGAAACCAGCGGATCTGTCAGCGCCAGTTGCGCATCACGCCAAGCGCGCTCTACAGCGGCCTGCACCTCAGGGCTAGGCGGCGATCGATCGATCAGGATGGGGCCGCCGAATTCGTCAGCAGCGACGACCATCCCGGCAGATTGACCATCCAGAATTGCGCGACGGTGTTCATAGGAAACCTCAACGCCATCATCTGGAATTACCTCACTGATGGCGCTGTCATAAAAGCCAAGCTGCGACGCACTAAAGAAGATCACGATCAATACCCCCACACGCGCCAGAAAACGACAGGCATTACAGAAACGGTCGGCCCCGAGTTCGAGTTCACCAAAATGCTGTTGAGGCTACTGCCGTTCTTTCTCACCCCGGCAGTAGAGAACTCCCCTGGCCCCGCAGACCCCGCATTAGGGACCGACGCCAAAGCCCCCAGAATCGCGTTCGGGAACGCGGTCGAAAGAAGAACGGTCTGCTCAGTATTGTCTTGAACAGAGACAGTGCCCCATTGCTCGATTAACCCTGACGGGAGCTTCTGGTATCCGTTTGGCGAAAGATTCGCCATAAAACCCTGCCTGAGCTTCTTCGGCGTGACGATCGTCGTGTCATCGGTACCGGCATCAAACTGCGCCTGCGTGGCGATTTTGGCCGTACCCAGTTTGATTTCCGTGGCCTGTGTCGCCAAAGCCGCGAGCGCGGCAATGTCGATATTTCCCTGATTGATGGGCGCGTTCCATGCTTTGATGCACCACATCACCGCAACGTTGCGAGGACGGGCTACACCGCCGCCAGCGAGGTTTTGGCTATAGTTCACATTCGTTGACGTGAAAGTGATCCCAACACCCGGATAATCCGCCACGCTGTAAACGTCAGCCTGAACACCCTCTATAGTGCCTCGTACAATGTCGACCGATGCACCCGTGAAGGTACTGTCGTATACCGTAAGTGTGCCGAGCTGAGCGCTACCAATCGCGCGACCCGCGTCGATGCCTCGGCCATGATCCCAACCGCGCAGGAACTCGCCGCGCGATTCTGGCAGACGGAAATTACCTGCCCCCTCGGCGCCCTTGTTGAAGGCCGTACCGAGGAACGCCGCTAGATCGGGATAGACCGCAATGCTTTTGACACTACCGTCCAGCTCCAAAAAGCCCGGCGCGACCTTGTCCAACGGAAAAGCGACCGTAGCGCCGACCGGCAAGGCCGAAGCCTGCGCGATCATCGACTCGATTTCGGTTTTGGTATAAGTGTCCTTGATGCCAAACCCGGCCAAGGTTGTTGGATTGGACCCGGACATGAACACGCCGCGATCATTCACCGTGACCTTTGTATACGTCCCGGCAGCCTTGTTCGCCGGCAGCAGTCCGTTGATCAAATCGTCCACATACCCGCGAGTGGCCAACACCACCGACGGGTCGATCTTCAACTGAATGTTCGAGGTGCCGCTGGTGATGATGTGCATCCGCACCACCTGGTTGCGTCCAGAACCTTGGGCGAGTAGCGGCTTGTAGCTTGGTGCTGCGTTTGCAACCGCGCAGAAAACGCCGTCCTTGTCTTCCAGCGCAAGTTCGCGAATCCACCAACCACCCACGTCCGGTGGCAACACCAACTCGGCAATCAGGACATTGGAATCGGTGGGAGACACACGCAACTGATTGAGCTGCGCCCGGTAAACCTGATTCACCAGTTTGGTCTGCGAGGCGCTGGGTACGGGATCGGTGCCATTTGCATCACCGATCAGCATGTAGCGCGGTTCCCAAGGGATGCCCAGTGCGTCGCAGTTTGTTTTTTTGGCAGCGCCCTGTGTCGTGAGCATGCCACCAAAAATAGAGTTTTTATCAACCATGGGGGTACACATCCATTTCGTCTAGGGTGTATTCGCTAATGCCGTGGCTACCCTGAACCACCACGTCAATGTCTGGATTGCTCCACGGGTAAACGTCGAGTTCATCACCGTCGTACACGGAGAACCCCACATAGGCGTCCAAACGAGTCTCCAGCGTGATATCCAGCCCGATCAAATGCCGCGTAACAGGCTTGGCGTCGTCGATCAGGCGCTCCAGCTCCTGATACATTTCCTCGGTGATACCGGTATCAAGAACGCCCACCTTCAGCGCGAAGGTGCCCGGCACACCCTCGGGCACTGCCTGGAACCACTCGACGATCTCAATCAGGTAGCCCAGCGGCTCGACCACACGGCGCAGAGCGCCGATGGTGCCTTTGTGCTTGTGGATGTAGAAAGACGCCTTGATGGCCGCGCGCTTGGTCGCCTCAGACCACCGGTAATCCCAGCGATCGACCGACCATGCCCAGGCCAGATGCGGCAGCAGATGCACCGGACAGGTGTCGGGGTTGTAGAGGTCGCGCAGTGGGACAATCGTCTTTTCGAAAAACGCGGCCTCCATGGCCCGTTCCAGTTGCGTGCTGTTGAGCGGCAGTAGACTTTTCATATCATCCCGCCAGCCTCACGTTGTAGCGCGTACAGAACGCCGCTTGCGCCTTGGTCGGGGCCAAGTCCTGCCACCCGACCAACTCAACCCGGGCAACGCCGGCAACGTGCAACTGAGCGTCAACAGCAGAGCGTGCGACCTCGACGCCCAGCCGCTTGCGTGGATTGATCCAACTGACCAATCGGCTTTTCGCTTCGGCCAAACTGGCATCCGCTTCCGGGCCGGCGCCGGCCATGTGCAAGATGGCATCAATCTCGTAGCGGATCACCTGCGCGCTCTGCACAGTCACCCGATCACCAACCGGGCGCACGTCATCGTCATTCAGCGCAGCGGCTACAGTGGCCAGCAACTCCGGCGGCGCTTCACCCTCCCCATCAAACCCCAGCACCGTTACCGTAACGTAGCAAGGCGCCGGGCTTTCGGCCGTAGCGTCTGCAACCAGCCCAGAAGCGTTACGCGCATGCAGGATGTAGCTGTTGCGCGGGCCGGCCGTAGTCAGTCCCTCATAGGCCAACTGGATGCGCTCGCGAAACGGGTCGTCTTCTTCCATGACCTTGGGCACCGGCGGCACCGCCAGCAGATCCTCGGCCTGAATGACCAGGCGCTGCAGATTGACGTTGGCCCCCAAGTGATCGAGGTCGCCGCGAATGGCGTGCGCCAGCAATAGCGCCTTGCCGGCGTCATTGACCCGGGCGCGGTTGCCGACCTTGTTGTAAGCCCCGACCTCAAGCACTTTGACCACTGGATCGCTTTCCAGCGCGGCCGTCCAGTTGCCATCCATGTACCCGCGAAAGATGCCTAAACCGTCCTGATAAACCTCTTCGAAGTCCAGAGGCTCCAGCACGGTCGGCGCCGGCAGCGACGACAGATCAACGGTACTCATACAGCCACCTCCAACGTGACGCCGTCGCCCAGGTACGTCCCGACGATTTGCAGATTGATTTGCCCACCAATGACGGAAATGACGCGCACCTGATCCAACTTCAAACGCGGCTCCCAGCGCCCCAAAGCGCGGGCGACCTCAGCCTGTACGGCGCTTTTCCAGCCCTCGTTAACGGGCAAATCGACAAACCGGCGCAGCTTGCTGCCGTACTCCATGCGGTGCCGGCGACTGCCCAGCGGCGTGCTCAAGATGTCGGCAATGGATTGCCGCAGGTGCTCAATGCCGGATATGGGTAGGCCGGTCTGGCGATCCATTCCGATCATCGATGTCACTCCTTGAACGGCTCGTATTCTTCGCTGGCTTTCAGGAACTTGACCGCTTCGATGTCGGAGACCGGCACCACGACCGTCGCCTTCTCCACCGGATAGGAACGGTCGGTACCGGGCACGATCACCAGTCGCGACGTGTAGAGCTTGTCGCGAAATTTCAAGGACTCAGGCGATGAGTAAGTTGAGGATGACAATGCCGGTTCCGAGGACGCTTGCGCATCGGTTGAGTTCGTATCGATCTTGGCCATGTGGTTCTCCAGGCATGAAAAAGCCCGCACTGGGCGGGCTGTGGTGAGTTGAAATTAATGCGTGTGGTGATTGCTGTTGCCGGTGGCATCAATGATTGCGCCGGCGCTGGTGATGCCCTTGGTAACGTGCAGCGCGCCGTCGATCATCACCGCCGCTTTCAAATTGATGTTGCCGGTGGTCACGGTCACGGCGCTATCGGTTACAACCGCTTCCGTGCTGGCCACCTTGATGGTGACTGTGCCGCTCGGCAGAGTGATGCTGTAGCTCTTGGCCTGCCAGTCGTAGATCAGAGAGCCGCCATCATCAAAACGCCAGACCTCGACATGGTCGCGATTATCTGGCGGCGGTCCGGCATTGCCATACAAGCCTGGGACAAACGTGCCTTGTGACACGTCACCGCTGGGACTGATCAAACTGCCCTGCTCGCCCATAGACGGTGCCCGCCAGTGTCTTGCCTTGCCCGCTGCAATGCTGTGCCACCGCACCCAAGCACTGACCCATTCACTGCCATCCGACACGCGACATACCGGCGGCGAAGCGGACAGATCCACCGCGACCACGTAGCAAGCCTTTACCGCACCCGCGATCATGCGGTCATGCTGCGCGCTTGCGTAACTCACGGCAGATCCTCCGGCCTGAATTGCCCGTCACCCGGATCGACTTCAAACACCAACGATCCCGGCGGTTCGTCCGGCCACGGCCATTCCTCAAGGCCGAGATAAACCTGCTGAGTCCACTCCACCAGCCACACCGTGTATCCATCCAGGTGCGGCTGGGTCCAGTCCTGCAGCGATTGCACAAACTCGGCGGGTTCAACTGCCAACCCCCACGTCTGCGAACGCAGCAGCACCGCCAACTGCGTCGCCAATTGCACGGCCTGTTGATGATGGTGCGCCTTGATCGGGTCAACAATGATCCGAGCCTCGAACTTGCACACCAGCGAGGTTTCGCCGGTGCCGATATCGGTACCCGGCTCGATCTCGGCCACCTCCAGAAACACCGCTGGCAGCGACACGCGATCCTTAATGTCTGGCCAGGCTGTGACGGCCTGTACGCCAGGCAAGTGGGTACGCAGATGCTGTTCTACCGCCCGATAAAGCTGGTCCAGGCTGAACGGTTCTTCAGACATTGCCGATCCTCTTAAGGTATTTCTGCAGCTCAAAGTTGAGTTCCTGCTTGAGAATCGCCAACAGGATCTCATCTGCCTTTTTGACCCAGCTGTCGAAGTGCGGCCGGGCTTGCTCCAGCGACACCTTGGCTTTGGCCAGCGGGAAACGACTACCGTTTTCGGCGACCCACCCCGAACTTGGCCCGCGACCGGGGGACACCGTGCTGTCCGGGTAGTCGTCCCCGTTGAAATGCTTGCTGGCTGTGCGGATCCAGATGTCCGGCTTGTTGCCGTAGACCTTCTTGAGAAAGGCACCTTCGTAACGCCGCCCCGCCACCGACACACCGCTCCCGGTCTGCCGCGCCCGGCCGATCCGGCTGGATTCGATGCTGTTCAACCCGAACCACAGTTTGCCGCTCGCGGCACCGCCGGAAACTGGATAGCTGCGCAACCGCTGACGCACCGCTGCTACGGCAATGCGCTCTGACCGGCTGACGGCTCGGGCGATGTGCGTGCGCAACCTTCCCAACGTCTTGTTGATCGCGCGCCGATGCGCCGCAGCAGCCGCTTTAGGCACCACCTTGGCAAAGTCCTGGAACGCCTGAAAATCTGCGGCCGAGGACTGGATAGAGATCATCCCGCCCCCGGCCGAGGGTTTGAAATAGCTGCCGACACTCATGGCCGCAACCTCAGAATCAGGGCGACCAGACCGTCGCCGCTCGGCTCGAGCTGGATCAGGTCGTAGTCACCGCCACCATCCAAGGCAGGCAACTCGACGCTGACCAGCATGCCCTGCTCCAGACCTTGCGAATCGCTGACACGGATCTCGAAGCGCGGCTCGCGCAAACCGGTGTTGAGCTTGCCGAACTTGGGTTGCAGCCAGGGCGCGGCAAACATGCCGAACACTGGCTCTTCGCGACCTTCGATCCGCGCAGTGTCGCCCAGCGTTTCGAACACCACCGCGTCGACGTCGGCGATCAGATCGCGAAAGCCCACGGTCAGAGTTCCAGCAGGACCTGCGCACGTGGTCGTGTGCACAGGTGCAGCGGGTTGGACTGGGCTTCACCGGCCATGCCTTTGCCGAATTGCATCGGTTCGATCTTGCTGTAGTACGGAATGCCCTGGGTGTTGACCGTTTCCATGTAGTCAGCCGGCGCAAACACCGAGATGTACAGATCCGGCACGCCTTCAGGGATCAGAAGTGCCTTGTCGTCATGCACGAACGAAACGCCGGCCACCTTGCCACGGTAGCGCTCCCAGATGATGCCGCCGAACTCGAAGCTTTCGCGAGCATCACCGCGCAGAGCCGCCGCCTGCTGACTGTTGAGGTAGGTCTCTTTTACCGAGGGATGGACGATGAGTTCGTTCCAGAAATGCTTACCGCAAAAAGCACGCGAGCCTGTGCTGGTTACAGCGCCGAGTGCGTCTTCCTGCATATCTAACGCCTCGACACATTTAATACGCAGCTCAGTCTTAGGATCCTTAAGTCCCATGGACAGCTTTTGACGCTCCACGCCGAACCGCTCGTAAAGATTCAGCAAGACCGTCGAACCATCAGCGTCCAGGATCATGCCGTTGAGCGCGCCCATGCGCTGAAATTCATGAGTGGCATCCAACTGGCGGCGCGCCTTGGCCAGCCGCGCATTGACCACGTCTTGCACCGCCTGCAACTCAGTGCGAGTACCAAAGGCGCGGATGCCCTGAATCTCATCGGCTTTGATGGTGAAGCGTTCCGGCAGGTGCACGGTGTTGAATGGGATAAGGTTGCGCTTGCTGGCCGCGACTACCAGGCCGGACGTACCACGCTCACCGGCCGGCACCAGTGCCAGGGTGTCGCCGTCCTTCTCGATCTGCACGGTCAGGGTGGTAATGCCTTCTTCGCGAAAAAGGCCCAGCGCGCTGATGCGTCCCGGCAGGTAAGGTTGATCATTGAGTGCAGCGGTCAGCGAGTCGACGCTGAAAGCTTCGTCGTCAAAAATGGCGATATCGGCCATGGGTACTCTCCAGAAACGAAAAATCCCGCACGCGGCGGGAGTCATATAAAAGTAGGATCGACTTAGCGGACGATTACGAAATGAGTGGCGAGTGCTTTCTCAGCGGCCAGATCCAAGCCGGTCAGGTGTGCTTCGCTGACTTCGGCCAACCGCACCACGGCGCGGCCGCGACGAACGACATCCGACTCACCGAGCGGGCCGTAGAGAATGGCGATGGCGTTTTCCGTGCCGTCTTCGGCGGTCGGGTTGTACGGGGCAAACTCACTGGTCGCGGTCACCAGGCCGAGGATCTGACCAGGCTCCAGTGCGTGACCGGCAGCGACGTTGATTGCTTCTCGCGAGATGGTCCCGGCGCCCTCGGAAAGCAGGAACTCACCTGCATGCATCGGTTCGCGTTTGATAGTCATGGTCTTACTCCTTTAAAGGCTTGAGATTGAGCGGCCTGACGTGCCGCCCAAATCGACGGCGGATCGGGTTGCTTGGCTTGAATTTTGGGAGTCGGGTCTTCGTTCTGCGGGAGGCTGTTGTCGATCTCGAAGCCCCCGCCTTTCCCGACGACTTTGTCGAAGAGTCGCGCACGCACGGCGCTGGTATCCAGTCCGGCCTGCACAAACTCCACCGCAAACTCTGGCAGCCGGGCGGCAACGCACAGATCGCGGATCGACTTGGCCTGGGTGATCGCAGCCTGCACAGTCGATTCGTCAACCAGCTTGGTCGCTGCAATCAGCGGTTCGATCAAGTTGCTGATACCGGCCTGGGTGCATGACTGGGTGATCAGCAGAGCCAGCGCCGCCGCATCCGCACCAGGCGCCGATAGCTCAGGCTGGTCGACCACCGGCTCGGTCGGTTTCGTGGGTTCGTTGAGCAGATCCAGCAGCGCCTGGGGTGTGCGCTGGTATTTCTGCATGACTGTGCCCTGCCCCAGACACGCCTTGATTTGCACACCGTCGCCGACTTCATCGGCCAATCCGAGGGCCACCGCTTCGCGAGCCGTCAGCCAGGTTTCTGCATTGACCAGGCGCCGTAACTCCAACTCGTCGATATCCGGCGCCTTGGCCTTGTAGGCTGTGATGATGAGCTCCAGCGCCTGATCCAATGCGGTCGCTACCTTGCGCATGTCCTCGGCATCACCTGAGGCGTAGGTCCACGGGTTATGGATCATCAGTGCGGCGTTTTCCGCGACTACCACCCGATGAGCGCCGCACACTGCAACGCTCGCGGCACTGGCAGCCAAGGCATCGACGCGGCCGGTGCAGCGCTCACCCAGGCGCGACAGGGCGTTATGAATGGCCAGACCGTCGAACAGGTCGCCGCCGATGCTGTTGAACGCCACCACAATCGGTGACTTACCGTCATCCAACGCGGCCAGGTCACGCACGAACTGATTGGCCGTAATACCCCAGGTGCCGATCTCGCCGTAAACGTACACTTCGATAGTGCGCTGTTCGGCTTCACCGCTGGCCCGGAGGCTGTACCAGTGTTTGTCTTGCACGGGTAGTTGCCCGTCCAGTTTGTTGAAGATTCGTAGAGGGAACGGCGGTTTCATGGTTTCTCCTGGTCGTCGTGTTCACTATCAATCTCGACGAGCGTTCGGTAATTGAGGTTTAAGTCGCGAGCACGTTGAGCGTCGGCGGCGTTTTCCGCGTCCACCGTTTCGGAGTCATAACCGGTTCGCAGACACATCTCACTGCGCGAACCGAACCCGGCATTGACCTCAAGCATTCGCGCCTGCACGTCCTGCACCGGCTGGATGTAGGCCCAGCCTTGAGGCACCCAGCGCGTGCGCAGAAATTCGCGACGACGCTTGGCGTATTCCGGCAACTCGATCACGCCGCTCAATACCGCCATGTCGAGCCAAGCAGCGCGGACCGGCCGGCAAAGCTGGTGGATGTAGACGTTGAATTGCAGCTGTTCGAGGCGGCGCCGGAACTCGTTGAGTACGACGCGCAGCGCACGGTCGTTGATGCCTTTCATGTCGCCCGTGAGGATCTCGTAGGGCGTGTCGGTACCCGCTGCCGCTGCCATCAGTTGCTGCCGCATGAAGTCCGGGTAGTTGTTGCCGGCATCCGGTGGTTTGGAGAACTCGACCTCCTCACCCGCGCCCAGCTCCTGCATGGTGCCGGGTTCGAGTGCAACCATAGGTGTGAAGCCGTCGCGGTCAGCGGTGATCAGTTGACCGGTGACGGGGTCGCGTGGCACCTGCCCCATGTCCGGCGACGGGCGCTTGATGAAGCCGGCGAACAGGTTGGAAACCTCCTGCCGGAACAGCACCGCATCGTCGTAGTTATCGAGGCTGCGCAGGCGCTTGAGAACCGGCGACATACGCGGCACGCCGCGCAACTGCCCCGGTTCCAGCGGTTCGAAGATGTGCAGCACCTGGCTGGCCGGCACGCGCACCAGTTGGTTGTAGCCGCTGTTGAGCGACGACGCATCACGCGGGTGCGAGCGGTACATCCAGTAGGCCACGCGCTTGCCGGCCGGGTTGAACTCGATCCCGGCACGGATGATGTTGCCGGTCTTGGTCATCTCGAACTTGTCGTGCGGCACGAACTCTGGTGCCAGGGTCTGCAGCTGCAGCGGCACCACCAGACCATCGTCCAGACTGCGCGGACGCAAGCGCACAAAACATTCACCTGCCGTTTCCACGGTGCGAGCCACCAGCGCCTGCTGGCCGTAAAAGTCGCAGAGACCGTCGGCATCCGACTCGTCGGCCCAGTCATCCCATAATTCCTGCAGCAGGTTGCGCAGCTCTTCGTCTTTTACCTTTGGACGCGGCGTGATGCCGGTGCCGATCAGGTTGCTGACGCGTTTGTTGATGGCATTGGCCGCATACGGGTCATTGCGCACCGCCGCCCGTGAGCGGGCACGCAGGTTGCGTAGCGCCGGGGTGTTGATGCTGTTGATACCATCGTCGGTGGCGTCCCAGCTAGCAGATCGGCGACCCTCCCCGGCGCCTTCGTAGCTGGCCTTGATGTTCGATGGCAGCAAGAATCCGCTACGTGAAAGCGCCGGGAATTGTCGAGCCATCAGATTCCCTTGCCTCCATGACTGATCCGCACAACCCGCGAGCGCGGGCCGGCAGCGCTGGAGAGCGAACTGCGGATTTCTTCCCGTGCGCGGAGCAGCTCATCAACGTCACGGTATTCCACCGTTCGGTCGCTGTAGCGCACGGTCTTTTCGCCACGCGCAATGGCGCGCTCGATGGCGTCGAGGTGTTTTGGAGTAAAGGACATATCAGCGTCTCTTCAGGTAACCGCTGGTGGAACTACGGCGTTGAGGGGGTGCTGCCGGTCGCGCTTGCGTAACCGGTGCAACGGGTGGTGGTGCGGGCTGGGCTTGGCGTACAGCTGAGGGCGCCTGTGTTTGCTCAACATCAAGTCGCTCGCCCTGAACAGGCTTGATGCTCAAGGCGTCATCGAACAAGCCGGACTGAGCCAGGGCTTGTCGCACCCTGTCCCAATCGTGTTCCTGGTAGCGGTTGATGCCGAGGTAATGCGCCATAGCGAGGCAGTACACCATCAGGTCGAGCGCTTCGTTGCGCTCAGCCTTGCCTTTCACCCATTCGATACGCTTGTGTCCGCGCACGTAGCGGACGACTTTGCGTTCGGCGACGCATTGGGCGAAAAACTCGTCCGGCAGGTCATTGGCAAAGTGCAGCGATCCCGGACCATCCGGGAATGGATAGCGGTTGTAGATCCAGTCTTTGGCGGTGTCGGTGCCGACGAACCACAGCTCGGCGCCGTTGCGTTCGGTCTGCCCCTTCCATGTCACGTCGACCATGGACGGGCGCTGTGCAATCACCGGTCGGCCCGGCTTGCTCGCGCCCTTGATGGCGAAGATGTTGCGCCAGCGGCGAACGCGGCAGAACTGGTAAACCTCATCGGTGTGGTGACCGCCGGAGTCGACGCCGACGGCGAGAATCGCCAGACCGACACCACAGGGATGCCGGTAACGGGCCTTGAGTTTCTCGTCCAGTACAGCCCAGGTGCGCTCATCTGCCGGATCACCCCAGATGATCTGGTGATCGACCACCCAGCGCTCCATGCCCACGCCGAAGCCCATCACCATCAGTTCTAGGCGGTTGGCCTGGACGTCGACGGCGCCGGTAAGCATCAGCACACCGGCCGGCATCGCGCCGAGGGTGTAGGTCTCCAGCCGCGCCCGAGCGATCAGCACTTCAGCCTTAGTCTGTTCGAGCGCGCTGTCCCAGACCTTGGCCAGACGGGTGTTGTAGAACACTTGCATCAGGCTCGTGTCACCTTGAGCCTGCGCCTTTTTGGCGTCTTCAAACTCCTCTGCAAGGCCGGCCCAATCCATCCAGCCGGTCGGCGAATACAGTGCGTTCAGATGAAAGCCAACAGTTTTGCCGTCGCCACCAGCGTGAGCGCGCCACTCGCCTCGGGCGAGCATGTCGCTCTTGTGGTGTTCCTCAATCAGAACGTCGCATTCAGGTGCTGCGCACTCGTAATGCACAGTGCTGAGGTCCTTGCTGTAGTGCAGCCGCTCCCATTCCAGCACCTGCATATGACCGCAGGTAGGGCATGGCACGTAGTAGTATCGCTGGTCGCTGGACTCGAACAGGTCGGCGATCCGCGAGGCGCCTTTGATAGTCGGCGAGCTGGAGAAGTAGATCTTGGCGTTGCGACCGAAGTTGGTCGCCCGCGTCTCAGCCAGCTTGATGGGATCACCCTCCTGGCCGACGTCATTCTCCCAGCGGTCGACTTCGTCGCCGTAGATATAACGCGCCGACAGCTCCGAAAGGTTGGCCGCAGAACCGGCGGTGGTGACGTACAGCGAGCCACCCTCGAATTCCTTGGTGTCCATCGTGTTGCGTGCGTCCCGCGAGCGGGTGGCCGCGACCCGCTCGCGCAGAACGGGAGTGGCCTTGATGGTCTTGCTGATCCGTCCGGATACCCGCTTGGACAGACCAAGGCTGGGGAGCAGCGCCAGGATGTTTGACGGCGCCATGTGGATCAGGCCACCCATCCAGTTCAGGGCGATCTGGGTTTTCATCAACTGCGAGGCCACCATGGTGACCACGCGTCTGCAAGGGTGAGCCGGCGACAGGCAGCGCATTGGCTCGCGGGCATAAGGTGTCCGTGAGGTGCGGTACTGGCCGGGCTCAGGGGCACCGGTGTCACGCGGAATTCGCATGTACTCGTCTGCCCATTCGTCGATCCAGAGATCGGGGTCTGGGCGCAGTCCACGGAAATAAGCCTCACGGTACACCTCTGCACCGTCAGGAAATTCCGTGTGCATAGGTTCAGTCCGATGTCATGGCGTGCTCAAGATCTGCTGAAGAGAGCCGCTCGGCTTCCTCCAGCGTTCGACGAAAAGTGGCGGTCAGGTGTTTTTCGATCAGCCAAGGGTCGGTCATGGCCGCCAAGTCATGGGACAGTTGCGGCAGCGGACCGAACAGTTGATCGCGCAGCAATCGGCCAGCGTTGTAGGCGCCGGTTTCGACCGCTTCTTTGGAGACCAGTGAGCCTTGGGCTTTGCCCAGTTCGATCTCCGCCAGCTTGGCCATGTTGTGCTCACGCAGGGCACGGGCCTTCTGGAAATCGGGGAGCTTGCCGTCGCCGGTAAGCACCTGCGGCGGCGCAGCCGTGGGAGTCGGTTCGGTCTGAGTCGACAGTTGGCTGTAAACGTCACGCTGAATCCGATCCTGTTGGTGTCGCTCGGCAACAGCGGCCTTGCTCGGGTCAGCGGTGTCGCGAATCAGCGCTTCGGTGGCTTGAACATCAACCTGTTTACCATTCGGCGAAAGTACCAACCGGTTGTTGTCTTTAAGCCAGGTGATGTAACTCGGCGACCTGCCGAGCCGGGCCGCGAAGGCGCTCTTCGACAGGTAGGTTGGTTCTGTCATGAGCCCTCCTTTTTCAACGTATTTCAATGAATCCTTTCAAGATTTCAATGATTGAAATTTCAGTAAGCTGGGGAGCCTGCGGCTAACAGTTTCCCGCGGGTTTCCGACCCCGTACCCTCCGAATAACCCTAGGGTCCCCGGCGGTTTCAGGCTGGCCCGCCGCCATTCGGCGGGACATCGCACACACCAAGCCGCTTCGCAGCCCAGCGTTCGTACAACCCGATGGCAACATCCGCACCGGCCATCGCCGTCAAACAACCCAAGGCGCCCGCCGTCCAGAGCGACATGCCGGCAGCGATCATCAACATCATCGCCGACACCCCGCAGACAATGCAGGCACCCGACCGAAGCGCAAGCCGGCGCAACAATGCCCAGCCCCGCGCCCCATCCTTGTCCGCCCGCCACATCTCACCCGACACCCCGCCGACCAGCGCCAGGACAACCACTAACCAGATCGGCATCTCTGCCAGTGCTTGTTGCTCGTTTGTCATCGCCTACCCCATGAACGCAAAAACCCGGCGCAATGGCCGGGTTTAGTGGTGTGGTGCCTGCCGCTCTCTGCGGTCGCACCTATCGAAGATGACTACTTTTTACAGGTCGATTCCGGTGGCAGCAACCCTGTTTTAATGCCACCCGGTGAATAAGTGGGTAACACCGGGGGAACGCCTAGCGAATGTCGGCGAATACACCCCCACGGCGTTCTGTTGTTGGGGCGGTGTCCCATACGTCCCACTTGTCAGAATCGAAGTAGGACACCTGAGAGCACCTAAATTCGGGGCTTCGCCCCACTGTCCTACTTATCTTTCTTCTTTCTCGTGTAAAGGAAGAAATTTAAAGAACACGCGTTCGCGCGTAAGCGCGTACTGCTCGCCCGCTACGCTCACATGGGCGGGAGGCACTCGCAGGCGGGACGGTGGGACAGCCAAACAACGACAAGGCCCGCACCTGTCCCACTGCATCAAAACGCAGCGAGACAAGACGGGCCAGTGGGACAACCACAACCGGAGCAATGTCTGGGGTCACGCAGCCAGCCCCATCATTACGCCGAAGATCTGCAGATGCGCCTCATGCAAACGCTGGTAGTACGTGTCGCGGCCACAACCGCAGTGGGCATATCGCAAGCGCATATCCACATCGAGCGTGCAGTAATGCTCACGCACCACCGTCACCAGCTCCGGCGCGAGATGCTTGGTCACGATCAGCTCGATGTCCAACGAACTTTCCATCGGCGCACGGAAGGCACGTCGCCCCCGAATCAGTTGCCCGTTACTCTCCATCATCATGGCAACCATGTTCCCCCCAGCGAGCCCCCCTTTTGAATGTTCTGAGTGCAGCTCCTGGGCCCACAACCGAAGCAACGAATCGATTTCCTTAATCAAAGCAAGGCTCCTCGAACTGAACCCGCTGCAACGCCGAAGCACCGCCCCACCCTGCCGGTTTCTTGTATGCCCAAGGCCGCTGCCCGCTCTTCGCCAGCGCTGGCAACCGCACCCGCCGCCAGCCCAACCGATGCATGATCGCCCCGACGCGCATCTGCTCCGGCTTACCCCAATGCCCGAGGTCCAACTTCAGCGCACTGAGCAGCACGTCACTGCCGGTGGCGGTCTCGCCGATCTGCGACTCTTCCAGCCAGGTCAGAATCGGCCCTTCCCACTCATCTACTACGAAGCGCTCGTCCTGCTCCTCGCCGAACATCGCCGCCTCATCCAGCGTCACCCACCAAAGATCGCCGGCGTCGTAACAGAACACCGCCTCGGCCCACAGCTGATCACGCATCGAGCGCAACAACTCCAGATCCACCTTGGTACACGCGACCGGCCAGTAACGCCGGTTGCCGGTGGCATCCTTCAGGTACTCGTCCTGGTTGGTTGTGCCCACGAAAACACACTGGCGTGGCACGTCCATCGTTCTGCGGCCGTAGCTTTCGCGATAGGTGTCAGTAGACGCCGAAAAGAACTGCTTGGCCTTCGTACTCTCAGCCTTGTTGAAGCTGTCCAACTCCCCCAACTCGACGATCCACTTGCCCCGGATCGCCTGAAAGCCGTCCTTGTCACCCAGCGCAAACGGCGTGTCCATAAACCACTCGCCGCCGAGGATGCTCATCGCGGTCGACTTACCGGCGCCCTGCGCACCTTCCAGAATCATCACCGAGTCAGCCTTGCAGCCGGGTTTCATCACCCGCGCCACCGCCGATAACATCCAGCGTTTGCCGACCTTCGCCGAATAATCTGTTGCCTTCACGCCCATGACGTCAGTCAGCCAACTTTCGAGCCGAGGCACCTGATCCCACTGCAGCTTGCGCAAGTACTGCCGCACTGGATGAAACGCATGGTCATGCGCAACCACACTCACCGCCTCGATCACATGCGAGGCCTTGACCCGCAAGTTGTACTGCTGCGCGAGCCACTTCATCACCCGCACATCATCAATGTCCGCCCAATCGCCCGTGCCGCCGCCATAAGGCGCCGCACGCAGCTTCACGATCTTCGAACTGAATGCGCTGTAGCTGATCACGCCGGCCCAACGCTCATCGTTGGCCAGGATCAACTCGACGTTCTGCATATGCGCAATCAACGCACCGCTTTCGCTACGGGCGAGCATGTCCTTCCAACCACCAGCGGCCGGCGGCTTGACTACCGCCAACACCTGACGGCGCACCGCCTCCAAACCTTCCGCAACATGCAGATCGTTGAAGTCGGTCCACTTAGCTTCCCGTTCACTGGAAAAGATCGGCGCGACCACCTGGCCGCCGACAATCAGCGCCGCGTTGTTTGCCTTCTCTTCACCGGGGTTCCACGCATCGCCATTCGGCTTCGTGGTTTTCCAGTCATCATCTCGGCAGATGATCAGCGGGCAACCGGCGAAACGCTCGCGCATGGCCTTGCAAACCACCAGCAAATTGCCCGCATCAAACGCAACGGCCACGGTCAGAGACGTAGCCATATGCAGGCTTGCGCCAGTCGCGTAACCCTCACACACCAGCACCGGCTCGCCCGGATCCGGGTGCGGCCCGATCAGATGGAAGGCGCCCTCTTTCGACATGCCGTGAGGCCAATAGGATTTGTCCCGGCCGGTGTTCTCTTGCTTGGTTGGAAACACCACCTGCAGGCCGACAATCTCTTCGCGCACGTTGCTCATCGGCACCAGAAACGCACCAGAGCGCGGCGCGTATCGAACGCCGAAGCCAACGATCTGCTTGCGGTCCAGATAGTCGCTACGGCCCTTCTCTGGCATGCGTTTGAACATACCCGCTGCACGCTTCGCCGCACGACGTGCCGCGTTGGCCGAGATCTCAGCTGCCCGGCGCTTGGCCTCTTCCTGTCGAGCGCGCATAACTTCGCGTTCTTCAGGCGACATCCGTCCAGCCTTGACCTTGATCTTCTGAGACTCGCCAGAACGCCAGTCACCAAACGCACCGAAGATCAGCGTCTCGCCTTTCTCCGTGTGCTGTTCATGGACGACATACCAGCCATTCTTTTCCTTGCCCTTGTCCTGCGAAGTCTTACACCGGGTCAGCTTGCCAAAAACCAGCGGCTGCGCAGGCTCAAGGCCGTAGTCCGCGAATTGGCCCAACACTTCATCGAGCATGGATGGCCTCCATGATCTCCTCGACCTCCTGGCAGCTCACGCATTGCGTGCAGCCAGGAACAGCTAAACGCCGTCCCTCGGGGATTGGGGTATCGCAGTTTTCACAGAATAGAAACGAATGCGCCGCCAAAGCAGGTTTAGCGGCGTTGCGTGCAGCGAGCGCTTGATCGAGACGCTCTTGCACCAAGTCATTAGCGAAATCCGCGATGTCAGCCACGATCAACACCCCGCGTCGTCTGGTTGACATAAGTGGCGCGGTTGAACAACCCCAACAGCCCCTGAATCCCACGGAACACCTGCAGGCGAATCGCGGCGAGTTCCTCATCGGAAACAACCCCGTCACCAATGCTCTTGGCCCAGGTATCCGCCAAATCCGCCACCTGCCGGAAGTACTCGGCAATCCCGGTGGTCAGCGTCTCGGGCATATCATTGGTATACGCCTCAGCCAGCTCCTGCCAAGTCGTGTCACCGACCAACGCATGCACCGCATCAAGAATGCGGCGATCCTTGGTCAGCTCCAGAATCTCGCCGAACTCTTGGATGTTTACTGTGTGGCTAGGGTGAGTTGGGGAAAGCTTGTGCTGCAGCGTGGTCGCATTTCGGCCGGTGGTGGCGGCGATGGCTGCGGCGCCGCCAGGGTAGTCCCGAGCGGCATGGTAAAGCGCGAGATCGAGCGGCAAAACTTCCCGCTGCGCCCGCTCAACAGAACTCAGAGCGATACGGCTCATGGCATTAATCCTTATAAGTTGCCAGTGCCGCGCGACATGCAGTGGTGATACATTTGCCGCGTGGCTTGAAAGGGCCCAAACGCCGGCTAGATCTTAGGGATCGATACCGGCACCGTGCCGGGGCAAGCAATCCGTTGCTTGCCCCTGGCGCAAAAGCTGCCAAATCTGTGGTGGAAGAGGCAGCAACGCCAAGGCTTCCGAGCCTTGGAAAAGCGCGATAAAGGAAGGTGGTTGCATGTGGTGTGCCCACCTTCCTTTATCGCGACCCGACAGCGCTGTGGTGGTGCGTGCCGGGAGGAACTGGGCGGCCTTTGGGTCGCCTTTTTTCTGACTATGCTATGCAGCAATCTTCTGTGGCGCGGACGCCTTCAGCAACCAGGCAGACTCAAACGGGTTGCCCTTCTGCTTTGCAGCTGTCGCCAAAAGCAATGCGTATTTGGTTTCACCGGTGTAGTCAGTTCGTGGCAGGCTGGACGCCAAGCGCCACTTGTTCAACGCCTGATAACTCCTGTCGCAAACCTTGGCGGCGGCCCCGATGCCGCCTACTGCTTCGAAAGCAAACGCTATGGCGTTCGGAAAATCTGCGGGGTCCAACATTGCAACCTCCATTTATCAACCCGAAGTTGATATTAAACATCAACTGACTATTGCGCAAGCTCCATGGCACTCTCAACTCATGGTTGATAAAAATGCATTACGCGCCGCTTTCAGCTCGCGCCTACACGAAGCCCTCGACGATGCCGGCGTACGCAGCCGTGGTCGTGGCGTGGACATTCATCGTCAGTTGAAGAGTTTAGGGGTTGATAAGACCACCCAGGCCGTCAGCAAATGGCTGAACGGCGAGGCCATAGCCGAAGCGGACAGCATGGTTGCGCTTTGCTCTTGGCTGAAGGTTCGCCGGGAATGGCTAGAATATGGCGTTCTGCCAAAAGAACAGACCGGTGAAAGCAATGTGCGTCAATTGGTTACCAACAATGAGAGCAATGTTAGCGAAGTTACGCAGCGCTTCGGCAAAGTTCCACTGATCTCCTGGGTGCAAGCCGGAGCTTGGTGCGAGGCAATCTCGAATACCGAGGCCTATGATGCCGATTCATGGCTGTCCTGCCCCGTGCCGATTAGCCCAAATGGGTACGCCCTCAAGGTCCTAGGGGACTCAATGACTAACCCAGGACCCGGCCGCAGCTACCCAACAGGCTGCATTATCTTCGTAGACCCTGAGGCAGAAACTAAGACAGGGGACCGTGTTATCGCCAGAGTTCCACGAACAAATGAAGCAACGTTCAAGATTTTGGTGGCGGATGCTGGACGTCAGTTTTTAAGGCCGATCAATCCGCAATATCCAATCATTGACATTACGGAAGAAACACATATTTGCGGAAAAGTCGTAGGGGCATTCATCCCAGAATAGTTGCGTAATGCTCACTAGCTACTTGGTCCTAACTCGCCTTCTTTCCGTTTTTTTCTCCAGTCCACGATGTACAGAACCGCATCATCGGCAAGCTTCAGCACCTTATTTCTCAGTAGTATTTTTTGAGTATCCGGAGACTGTTTTGACATCTCATCGAAGGCAATAAAACATTGCTTTTCTTCACCATCATATATACCCAATATATTTGACACTGCGTTATTTTGAATATTTTTATAAAGCACAGAGTCATGTATTAAGAACGGTAACTGGGTCAATTCAAGCAGGGCAATATCAAAAATAATAAGATTCGAATAAGCTGACCCAGTCCCTGTATCCTGCACAATTGAATAGCTGTAACGACTTGGCGACAAGCTTACAACTGGCGATTTACGATGAGTATCGTACACTCTATCTACAATATTCCGAACTTTAATATTAATTGCACTTTCGATCACAGCGAGAATCTGGTTTTTCTTTAAAACAATTTCTTTATTCAAATCAACAATCTTTGCTGTCAGCTCAGCTTCGGACTCAAAGTAATAATTTTGTCGCTTTAACTTACTAAGCTCCAGTGAAATATCACATACAGCATCAACTATGAAGCTTGGCTTATCAACCGAACTCAATGCCTGTGTTATTTTTAGGTCAGCCTCAGCAATCTCAAGGTCGAGGATTTCAATTTGACTTAGAAGAGAGAGTTCTTTTCGATGAATTTCGTCTTTTAGGATTTTCGCCAATCCAGAATGAAACATTTCGATCTCAGCGAGTTTAGCAGTATTAATGCTAGGCAGAATCCTTTCCAATGGTTCAAAATTTTTCTTTGTAACCTTTATACTAGCCTCGAGATTACCTCGAACCCTTAAAAGCTGACTCTCCAACTCCATCTTGGTCGATAGAAGACTATTCTTATCAGCCTTAGCCTCCAAAACAGCTTCATTTATGAGTTCATTCAAACTTATAGCAAAGCGAGAAAGCTCTTCCTTAATGCTCTCAATTTGAGCATTTTTTGATTCGATTTTTAGACTATTCTCCTTATGTTGCGTCTTATTTATTTTTTGAATGATATTATTATCAAAGGCTTTTTTAATTCCAGACCTTTCATTCTTTTTTTCAGTGACTTCATGAGTTAACTGATCAATCTTGTCGAACTCTCCAAATAACTTAATCAAGTATTCAACGCAACTGGTAAAGTTTTGGGCCGAAAACGCATGAAGCGGTCTTAAAGGCTCTAAATTGGGCTTTGGCCAGATCCTTGAGACCAAAGTAACAAGCTCTCTGAAGGACACACCATGGATACCCTCAGTATATTTCCCCTTTAAAAACTCTCCATAAGTTTCTAGCGACCAGATCTTGACGATCTTTTGTCCATCACCCAACAAACAAACCTCATCAGGATTATTAGTTGTTCGTAAAAACTCATAATCCCGCTCAAAACGAAGTGTAAAATTATAGCCGTGGTGCCCGAGAACCTGTACAACATCCTCGCTGTACTTCAAAAGCGAGCTTCCGCCGAAAACAAAATCCACAACTTTTAGAAGAGTCGTTTTCCCAATAGAATTTGTAGCCTTGTCGTCGCCAAGCACAACGTTAAGACCAGCATGAAAGTGAATATCCTTTTCTCTAAACTTTTCACAACTGATCTTAATTAGCATTTCTTCACCAAGCCAGAGTCAAAATCAACCAAAATCTTATCATTCAAATAAAGTATTTCTATTGCATACATAAACTGATCTATTGAATCCAGATATTTTTTAGCAGCGTCGTACAACTCGCCAATAAACATACTTTCCTCAAACAAATTGTATACTTTTTCAACTTTACTTAACGCAGACTCATTATAAGTAACAAATTTATTTGGAGATATCATCTGAATACCTCGCAATTTTGGACAAAAAAGGAAGCTAAGATCTCAGGAGCCTCCACCGACTTAGCTTTGGTTTTAGAGTTTATCCACTCAACAATATTCCTAAATATATCTTGCTGACAATCGGAACCTTGAGCTTGTCTATTATAAAACAACCTAATCTGAAGACTAATATTCTCCGCGGAGAGTGGCTTTTCCGCCTCCATCAAAGCTAGTTTTTTACGAACAAACATAAAATAATTAGTAACGCAATACTGAATTTTATTCTTAGTTAAATTTGTCATAGTATCATTCAGTTTATCTTCCAACTTTTTAGGCTGCAAACTCAACTCACCTAAAGAGCTCATATCTTCACCAGCATAAAGGGCATCAATGATTTGCGATATATCTTCCTCAATTGCAAACTCACCGATTAGAGCTCGCTGTCTTTCAGCCTCAATAAAGCCTTTTTTCGTTTGCACCATGCGTCGATAATCATCCACCGTTCTTGGCTTATCAAACTTCGTATGACAAGTAACACAGAGTGGTATCAGATTATCTTCATGATCTACATCCTTGCTGAGACGTTCTTCAGACTGAAGTAATAAAAGCTCAGGCCCAGTAGGATGCAGTGGATAAATATGAGCCAACTCATAATTCTTATTCTTCCTGGAAGCTTTGGAATACATCAATTGCACATCACATCTAGGGCAAACACCCCCGACTTGTGTGACCAGCACAATATTCATGTTTTCACCAAAGGATTTCCTATGGGGTTTTGCGTTGGCCATGTGCCAGTCCTTGAGCTTCAATCATCGATTGCATCTATTGGGGAGCATTCAAGACCGAATAATGGCTAAAAGCAATTATATGGTCCACATTTTCATTTTTGTTCGAATAAATCCGTCTCAAATGCCGGCAGCGTCGCGCGCAGATTTTGCGCCCGCATTTTATCAACTGTTGGTTGTTGACTTTTATAAACCATAGGTTGATATTTGCATCACTCTTCCACCACAGAGCGATGCAAAACCATGCACACCACAGCAACCCTACATGTCCACCCAGCCGCTGCTGACCCCTTCCGAATCTTCGAGATCCGCCGTTTGGCCCGCGAGAGTGGCTGTTCGTTTGTCACCACCAAACCGAAGCAGCAAGCGCCCACTTCTCCCACCCCACTCGATCCCAACGGCGGAGGGCACGCGGCATGATGAAATTCAAAATCGACAACCGTACCCTGCAGTTACTCAACGCCCAAGTGAACCTGAGCGAGACGTTCAACCACGTCCTCCGGACAGCGCCTAAGCGTGAGTGCCTGGCGTTCCGCCTCAAGGTCGAACGCGGCGCAACGGAGAGCACCTTCGTCGTTGAGCTGGGCAGCGAACGCCACACGCTGACCCTGGAGAACGACAAGAAGACACACCTCAAGCTAGCTGACTTCATCGAAGACATCGCCAACGGCCCGTTCGACGCAAACAACACCAGCGACCTGGTGCATAGCCCGCATGCCAGCCGCGAATATGGCCGCTTCGAGGTCTCCGACAAGCAGCGCGTGTTCGAGCTGGTACGCACCGGCGGCGTGCTGAGCCTCGACATGGGCTTCGACTACCCCCTGCAAGTCGCGGTGCACCGCACGCAATCCCGCTCAGGTATCACCACCATCCTGAGCATCGGTAACAAAAGCCCGCACACCCGGTGCTTCACCGTGTACGGCAGCGATGCAGAGATCTACGTCAAGGTCAGCGAGTCCATCAACCACCTTGCTGCAGCGGCAACTCCAGCTGCGCACGCGGCATGAGGGGCACACTATGGAACGCACCCTCGCCCAAGCCGCAACCCAACTCGGCCTGACTCGTCCGAAGCTCATCGCACGCATGCGTGAAAAAGGTCTGCTCAACGAGCGGAACCTACCCGTCTACCCCAACCGTGACCGCGACTATCTGCGCATCAAGGACGGTCAGTGGTACCACGATCAGCTCGGCATGCAGTACAGCCAATCGACCCGGATCAAACAGCACGGTATCCGTTGGCTGGCTGAACAGTTGGGAATCGACCTACCCGCCATTCCGGCAGACAGCCGTGACGTGGCCTAGGGAATACGCCCGCCAGATTATCGCCATGCGGACACGAGAGGAGCGCAACACAGCGCTCCTCGAAGTACCCGAACATCTGCGCGAGCTCACCAAAACGCATTGCCTGAACGCCTGGAACCATCCGGCCAGAAAACAACGCAAGGAGGCCCAACAAAGCCATGAGTAACACAGCACAAAACCCGCTCCGCTTACACCCGGCACCGGAGTCAGCCACCGTCGAATTGCTTTACCGCATCTTCGGCGACGTCCTGATCCCGCTCGACAAAGTGCGAGAGCAGTACTTCCGCAACCTCAACGAGCAATCGTTCGTGGCCGAGATCAGCAGCGGCCGCATCCAGCTCCCCATCACCACGCTGGACACCAGCCGCAAGGCACCGAAGTACGCACACATCCGACACGTCGCTTCCCTGATCGACATCCGCGCCTACAAGGCCGACGAAGACATGCAGCGACAGCAGGACGACGCAAACGAGTAACCACCACAAACTGAATGGCTGCCACCACCAGCCAAAGACTTCACCAGGAGCACACCACATGACTGCAATTCAGATCTGCGCACTCATCGCCCTGATCGCCCTCGCCGTCTTCCTTGTCTGGGTCGGCTACAGAATGGGTTACAGCGACGGCAAATCAACCGGCGCGGAGGAAGGGCAAGAGATCCAGCACGCCGCAAGCGCCAAGAACATTCGCGAATTGAAAGAGTCCCTCCACTTCATCACGGCCGACCGTACCCGCTTGGCGCACTACAGCAAAAGACTGGAGGGAGCGCTGGCATTCGGTGGCCCTGAACACCTGGCACTGCTGGAAATTGCCGAAAAACTCCGGATTGCCGCAGAAACATTCAGTGCCTTCCGCACAGGTAAAAAGCTGGAGCGCGACACCCGCGCACTACGTGATAAGGCACTCGACATGGCTCAGCAATTGGCTCCTTTCAATGCAGGAGACGCAGCATGACCGAGAACCTTGCTCAGCCCGGCAACCCCCGCTACACGGCACACGATTTACCAGCGACTGACGAACCAACGCGCAACCAAACCTCAGAGGAAAGCGGCATGCAAAAGGACCGGCACAACACCCAAACCACGACCGCTTTGCTCTGCAAAGAAACCAGCGTCGCCACACTAGAAACAAACAGTCTCTGCTGCGAAGCAGCAGGCATTATTGCCTCTTCCAGCAGCACCACCGAGGCGCTTATACCCCACGAAAAGCTGCGCGAGGCAGCCACACCCAAGGCAACGCTAATCGCTCCGGATCGCCCGCCCGCGCAGCTTGTTCAGGGGTATAAGCGTCCTTCATTGGAGGCCGCGTGAATGAGCTGGCTCTTTTCGCAGGCGCTGGTGGCGGAATACTCGGCGGCCAGCTCCTCGGGTGGCGCACCGTTTGCGCCGTTGAGCGTGATGCCTACGCCGCACAGATTCTGGCGCAACGACAAACCGATGGACTGCTTCCGCCTTTCCCGATTTGGTCTGACGTGTGCAGTTTTGACGGACGCCCCTGGCGAGGCCTTGTTGACGTGGTTTCGGGAGGATTTCCTTGTCAGGACATCTCGGTCGCAGGCAACGGCCTCGGTATCGACGGCGCCCGCTCAGGACTTTGGCAGCAGATGGCACGAATTACCGATGAGGTACGACCGCGCTACGTCGAACTGGAGAACTCACCATTGCTTGTGGGAAGAGGACTTGCCGTGGTGCTCGGTGACCTTGCCGAAATCGGGTATGACGCGCGATGGGGTGTTATCGGAGCGGCTGACCTCGGCGCCCCTCATCAGCGGGACAGGATCTGGCTCATCGCAGAAGACACCCGTCAGACGATGGCCAACACCGGTGGCGAGCATGGCCAAAGGATCCTCCCCTGCCGCACTGACTCGCCGTTCCGGGGCAGACCGCTCGAACGATCGCCTGGATCACGCCGTGATGGCACTGGATGGTGGTCATCTGAACCCGGAATGGGCCGAGTGGCTGATGGGGTGGCCCATCGGGTGGACCGACTTAAAGCCATTGGCAATGGACAGGTTCCAGCGGTGGCTGCGAGCGCATTCAAATTACTCTCTGACAGACGATAACCAGGAGGTCGCATGAACACCCTTTTCCTGTTGATGGCCCAGTACAACGGGCAAGCGGTCATCCCCCTGGATCGCGTGTGTGCCGATTACATGAATTTGACCGTGGAAAAATTCAAACAGAAGCGCTTGGCCGGCGAGATCGATATTCCGGTGGTGCGTCTAGGCGCCAATAGCCAGAAGGCCGGGCTGGGCATCCACCTGAAGGACCTTTCTGACTACATCGACCGGCAGCGCGAAAAAGCAGCGAAGGAGCAAAACCAGCTCATGGGTAGAGCGGTGTACTAAGGGGCGAATGCCCCTTTTTCAGGCTTTAAACAACCGAAGGTGATTGTTGATCGCTGATTATGAAAGAGAAAATTGCTGTATTTTTTTTCGAGCCCATGTGCCTCAGCCCACGAATAGATTTCATCATATTTAGCTTTCGCAGAATTGTACTTTGCTTGATCGTCGCCGCAGTTTGGCTTCGCATTTAAGTTGACACCCAAAGCGGAAAACTCAGACATGAGCATCTGGAGTTTTTCCTCTGCAGCCTTATTGATCTGCGCCTTGCTAATAGATTGCTGCTCCACCATGAGTAGGGCCGAAACTTTCTCCTGCTCAATCTCTTTGGCCTTGAGCTGAGCAGTTTTTTCGACATTCATTGACTCAGTATGCGTTACTAGAAACTCACGTTTTTGCAGCTCCAACTCCCGTTTGAACTGGGCCTCAACGACACTTAGCTTCTCTTTCTCGAAAGCTACCTTTTGCGCATCGAGATCCTTGTAGCCGTTCCAGAGAAACAACGCGCCGCCAGCGAATAGTGTCGCCATGCAAAGCACAGCCGCGCTGTAACGCCTCGCCACAAGATAAATACCCTTTAAGTCCATCAATCAATCACTCGCTCAAATGCTGAAATTTATGCACATAAAACCTAGGCTATGACTCTATCCAGCCATTTCCACATGGAGTACTGATTCCCTCTCCCGCGCAAATGTGTGTATCGCCGAAGTGAATTCCAATCCCGATGCCCGGATACGCTCGATACTCTAGGAATGTCCCAGTCCATCTCGAACAGGCGACTCACGCCTTCATGCCTTAGATCATGGAAGTGCAGGTCCTCAATACCCAGCAGCGGACACGCCCGCGTGAACGACGCGGATACCGACCTGGAATTGTACGGAAATATCTCCCGCTCTGTCCTGGGCATGCTCTGCAGGATCGCCCACGCCTCATCGGGCAAATGGCACCACACATCGTTGCCGATCTTCTGTCCGGGGTTCTTCATGTCTCGCACCAGGACGGCCTGCCGGGACTCGTCGAGATCATCCCAGCGGATCCGCGTGATCTCCTCCTGCCGGCGCGTCGAGAAGAGAGCAAACGCAACCATCTTCGGCATGTTGATCGACTCAGGCCGACGTACCTGCATCTCGAAAAAATGCGCCATCAACCTGTCCAACTCGTCGAGCGTGGGCCGACGGTTGCGCTCCTTGCTCTTGCTTACCATGCCCAGCTTCCGCAACACCTTGCGTGCGTCAGGCATGGCAAGCGGATCCACCTCGTAGCCCCATGCCGGCCTCGCCACGGATAGGACCGCCCCCAGGTGCGAGAGATCATTGCCAACCGTCTGCGCCTGGACGCCGCCACCTTCCTTGCCCATCCGCCACTGTGCAAACTCCACCAGCTTCTGGCTGGTCAGGGCCGAGTCGTCTAGGTCGCCCAACCAAGTATCCTTGATCGCCTTCAACGTCGCGTTCTTGGTCTTGCCCAGCGGCCGGATTTTCTCGTACTCGTCCAGGTACTGCTCGATCATCTTTCTGATCGTCACACCCTTACGATTTGCGCGCTCAATCGCACCAGGCTCAGCCAGCTCCGTCTCACGCCGTTTGATCCAAGCATGTGCGACCTGCTTTCGGTCGAAGGTTTGGCTTTCCTGATAAACTGTGCGCCCGTCCCGATTGATCCGTATCTGCGCCGTGTAGGCCGTCGAGTTGTCCTTGCGCTTGCGTGATGTGATCGTGCCCATTTCCAGTTGCTACATTGCCGAATTCACTTGCTACATTGTAGCAACCGACTTCGAAAAACAAGGAAAAATGGGTAAAAACCGCTGTATAAAAGACCAGTATCAATGAATTTCGAAAAACCTGAAGCGCCCGTAATTATTAGCCCTGCCCGTTCTGAGCCGTCCCGCCGCTTCAGCGTGGCCCCGATGATGGATTGGACTGATAGGCATTGCAGATACTTCCTACGCCTCCTGTCGAAGAACGCCCTGCTCTACACCGAGATGGTCACCACCGGCGCCCTCCTCAACGGCGATCACGAACGCTTCCTCCGTCACAACGAAGCCGAGCATCCGCTGGCGCTACAGTTGGGCGGTAGTGTTCCGCTGGATCTGGCCGCCTGCGCGCGCATGGCGCAGGAGCATGGTTACGACGAGGTGAACCTCAATGTTGGCTGCCCGAGTGATCGGGTGCAGAACAATATGATCGGTGCGTGCCTGATGGGGCATCCGCAGTTGGTGGCGGATTGTGTGAAAGCGATGCGCGATGCGGTGTCGATTCCGGTGACGGTGAAGCATCGGATCGGGATCAATGGGCGGGACAGTTACGCCGAGTTGTGTGATTTCGTCGGGACGGTGCGCGATGCCGGGTGTACCAGTTTTACTGTGCACGCGCGGATTGCGATTCTGGAGGGGTTGTCGCCAAAGGAGAATCGCGACATTCCGCCGTTGCGGTATGACGTGGCGGCGCAGTTGAAGGCGGATTTTCCGGAGCTGGAGGTTGTGCTGAACGGCGGGATCAAGACGATGGAGGCCTGCCATGAGCATTTGCAGACCTTTGACGGTGTGATGCTCGGGCGTGAGGCTTATCACAATCCGTATTTACTGGCGGAGGTCGATCAGCAGTTGTTTAGCAGCAGCGCCCCGGTGATCAGCCGTGCCGAGGCGCTGGCGCAGTTGCGGCCTTATATTGCCGAGCATTTGCAGGCCGGCGGCGCGATGCATCACATCACCCGGCACGTGCTGGGGTTGGGCACCGGGTTCCCGGGTGCGCGTAAATTCCGCCAGTTGTTGTCGGTGGATATTCACAAGGCCAAGGATCCGCTGGCGTTGCTGGATCAGGCCGGCGAGTTGCTGCAAGGGCGTTGATGCCCTCCCTCCGTAACACGCGCCAGGCGGGGTGATCCGCCTGGCGTGCGCATCACCCCGCCGCCGCTTCCGTCCAGTTCACCCAGCCAAACACCCACGTCGCCAGAATCAACAAGCCAAACGCGATCCGATACCAGGCGAACGCGGCGTAGCTGTGGTTGGCGATGAATTTGAGCAGGCCGCGCACGGCGATCATGGCGAAGATGAAGGCGATGACGAAACCGAGGGCGAACACTGGCAGGTCGCCGGCCTGGAACAGGTCGCGGTATTTGTAGCCGGAGTACACCGCGGCGCCGACCATGGTCGGCATGGCGAGGAAAAACGAGAACTCTGTGGCGGCTTTCCGGGACAAGCCGAACAATAAACCGCCGATGATGGTCGAGCCGGAGCGCGACGTGCCGGGAATCATTGCCAGGCATTGCACGAAACCGATCTTCAACGCGTCTGACCAGCGCATATCGTCGACGTGATCGACGCTCACCACATGATTGCGCTGTTCGGCCCACAACATGACGATGCCGCCCACCACCAAGGCCATGGCCACAGTGATCGGGTTAAACAGGTATTGATGGATTTTGTCAGCGAACAGCACGCCAAGAACCACCGCCGGGAGGAAGGCGATCAGCAGGTTGAGGGTGAAACGTTGTGCATTGCGTTGGGTGGGCAGGCCTTTGACGATGTCGAAGATCTTCGGGCGAAACTCCCAGACCACGGCCAGGATCGCGCCCAGCTGAATAATGATGTTAAACGCCATCGCGCGTTCGCCGCCGAAGTCCAGCAGGTCGGCGACGATGATCTGGTGGCCGGTACTGGAGATCGGCAAGAACTCGGTCAGGCCTTCTACCGCGCCCAATATCAACACCTGGATAAAGGTCCAGAAATCCATTAATCCTCCGTCAGAGCGCTCTTGATGAGCGACCGGTCAACTGTATTCAGGAATTGAGTATCTGAAGTTAAACAATCGGTATAACGCGACACCCATTGCCTGATCAGGCGACGGAGAATATGTCTTATCAAAAGACACACTCAAGCCATGTTAATAAACGTCCGCCTACGAACTACACGAAAAATATTTAGGGCTATAGTAGAAAAAAGTTCGACTGGCCAATAAAGTGTGATCCAGCTCACATTGTCTCAGGATCGTCGACAGTGGCAATTGGACATGAATAAAGCCATCGCCATAGATTCAAAATAGTGGCACAATTCCACATCGCCATCATGTAACGACTAGTTCACAACCCCGAGAAAATCAACTAAAAGCTTGAAATGCTTAATTATTGTTAGAAAACTCGGGAGCCACGTCTAAAAATCGCGTGAATGTTACCAATTGTCAGTCACAGATGAGAACCGGTGCTTTAACATCCCGATGTCAGCACCTAATTCGAGTCAAAGCATGATGCTCTCAGGGAACTTGGCGACTAGAAGTCCGCGCCCGACAAACGACGTACCCGGCGTTCTCACACTGGGCCGTACCCGTGGCGTGGCCGAACATTTTAGTGCGCTGATCGCAAAGCACGTACGCACTGATATGGCACTTGAGGCCAGTTCGTACACTAGTTCCTATAACAATGAACTTTCTGGTTCGTATCGAGCCATCTTCATCGTTATCGACACTCCGCAAGCGCTGGAAGACAATCTTGCGCTGATCGAGAACCTGCGTTCCGACAACTTGAAACCGATCATTTGCGCGGTCATAACCGGTCGCGGCGCTTTCAACAAGATCAAGTATTTCCTGGCCGGTGCCGACTTCTGTATCAAACTCAATACCCTTTCCGACGAGGGCGACGAGTTGCTCGGTGAATTCTTCAACAGTGAAGAATGGCAGCGGGATATCAACCTCACGCTCGACCCAACGCGCATCTGCCTGCAGGGTGGCACCAGCCAGAAACTCGACATTTCGTTCGCCGAGATGAAGATCCTGGAAGCCTTTGCGCAGACCAGCAATCACATTCTCAGCCATGATGAAATCGCCAGCATCATGGGGCTCAATACCAATTTCTACGATCCGAGAGCGCTGGAAAAATCCATCAGCCGCTTGCGTGGAAAAATCAAGGACATGTATGGTACCAATGCGATTCAGAGCATCCGCGGCTACGGCTATCGCCTGATGCGGGGTCTGATATCGACTGCCTGACTCTCGGGCAGCCATTCTCTTTGCATAATCACGAAGGATCGTCATATGCAACCATACAGCTCAAGTTGTACTTCAAATCTACTAATAATCAAGCCATTGAATGAGCACGGCTACACCGAACCATAACAATAAACTTAACAACATAGCAGCAGAACGAGTGGAATTTATCGAGGCCATTTTGGGCCCAGACCCTGCCTGTCGGTTACTTCCAAGGAAGTTATTGCTCGCCTGCCGATTTACCTTTTCGCCCATTTTGGTGCACATTTTAGGAGAGAGACATGGAAACTAGTACAACCCTCCCAAGAAAATATTTTGTCGTCGTGACCAACAGTACAACGTCGCAGCGTGAACTTGAGAGCATTCTGTCCAGCGAGCGCTTCAATTCGTTTGGCACGTCTCAGGCACAAATGTTTATTGAAGGTGCTACTTCGCCCTCTTCCGCTCCCATGCTGATGGAGTTCACTTACCCAAGGGGCACCCGGAAAAACGTTGCCCGCACGATTGAACACGACACCCAGCGCATATTGGCCACCCTCGAATCGGAATGGTTGTCCGCACAATCGGCGAAGCCGTTTCAAAGTGCAGAGAGCGACAACCGCACTGCTGCCATCGAAGACGCCGCCACTTGCAACGAAACCTGGCATCTGGACAACGATCAAGGGGCCCTGGTCAAGGAAGGCGTCGAGATCAGCCTTACCGGACTGGAAACCGCGCTGGTGCGCAAAATGCTCCATCACGAAGAACGTGTAGTCAGTCGAGATGACCTGATCCTCAGCATCGGCCGCGAGCCGGAGCAGTATCGGGGCCTGGAGATGTGCCTGAGTCGCCTGCAGGACAAGTTCAAAAACGCGAGTAATGGTGAGCGATTGTTCCGTGCCGTAAGAAACCGCGGTTATTGCCTCATTCAGGAAATCGTTGCGTAAATACCGCCGATATCCGCGAACAAAACAAACAGAAAACAGTGCGATTACAAAAACAACAAGAGCACTCTGTTTGGCTTCACCTCCCCTGGTAATAATAGCTCCCTGCCTCCACCCCTCCTACAGTAACAAACACAACATAATTTATTCACCCCCCGCTCTGCGACCTTTTCTAACACCCTTGTATTTGATTATTAAAAAGTTGGCACTGTGCCATCTTGTTAGAACTCGTCAGACACCCTCTCCGGCAATAACTTAGTCTATTGATTGACGACAGTTCGGCCTATCGACGTTGTTACCTCAGGACACTCGTCCAATAACAACAACAAGCCTATCTAGCAACTCGGACTTCAACTGTCGAAACCTGAATGGACGTATTTCTGGGGATATCTCATGGAACTTTCTCTACGGATCAATCGAAATAACGGCCTCAAGGGACTTACCTTCTGGGGCCAATGGGCATTGGCGCAGGCTTTCATTGTTGCGTTGTTATTCATACTGGCTGAACGGCAGACGGGCACCGTCGAGTTCTATTACCGCATGTGCGCGACACTGGCGGTACTGGCCTCGGTACCGGCGTATACGTTCAGCGGCGTGTACCGCAAGCAGGACAATTACCTGACCGGGCTTGGACGCTTGTTCATGGGCTGGTCGATGACCATGGTGGCGCTGGCCGGCATCGCGTTCGTGTGCAAGGCCGACGAAGTGTTCTCCCGCGAGGTGACGCTGAGCTGGGCGGTCTACGGCTTCCTCGGTCAGGCGTTGATGTACGCGCCGCTGCATGCCTTTTCCAAGTACTACCAGCGTTCACGCACCAGCGCGCAGAAGACCCTGATCGTCGGCACTGGCGAGCTGGCTCTGGGTCTGGCGAAGAAGATCAGTCAGGTGGAAAACCTGCCGCTGGTGGGTTTGGTCAGCAATGGCGCGACACCGAATCTGGATTCGGATGCACCGCGTGTGGTCGGTGATCAGGAAGATCTGCTCAAGCTGATCAAAGACCATGACATCCGCCGGTTGTACATCACCCTGCCGCTGGCTGAGGCCGCGAAAATCGAAGCGATGTACGTCGATTTGCTCGGCGCCAACGTCGATGTGGTCTGGGTGCCGGACTTGAACAGTCTGACCCTGCTCAACCACTCGGTGAAGGTCGTGGATGGTCTGCCGGCGATCTGCCTCAACGAAAGTCCGCTGACCAGCCGCCCTACTGCTGCGCTGAGCAAGAGTCTGGTGGAAAAAGGCGTGGCGCTGCTGGCGATTATCCTGCTGAGCCCGGTGCTGCTGTTCATCGCGTTGGCAGTGAAGATCAACTCGCCGGGGCCGGTGTTCTTCAAGCAGGATCGCCACGGCTGGAACGGCAAGGTGATTCAGGTCTGGAAATTCCGCTCGATGCGCGTGCACGATGACCGTGAAGTGGTTCAGGCCAGCCGTAATGACTCGCGTATTACTGCGGTCGGGCGCTTCATTCGCCGCACCTCGCTGGATGAGCTGCCGCAGTTGTTCAACGTGCTACAGGGGCAAATGGCCCTGGTCGGTCCGCGTCCGCACGCTGTAGCGCACAACCACTACTACTCGGGGAAAATCCTCGCGTACATGGCTCGCCATCGAATCAAACCGGGCATCACCGGGCTGGCGCAAATCAGCGGGTGCCGTGGCGAGACCGACACCATCGACAAGATGCAGCGCCGGGTGGAGATGGACCTGCATTACATCAACAACTGGTCGTTATGGCTGGATCTGAAGATCCTGGTGAAGACGCCGTTTACGTTGTTGTCGAAAGATATTTATTGATGGGCTGGTGACAAGCCAGGCGATACCGCAAGGGGACGAAAGTCCCCTTTTTTGTGGGCGGAATTTGGGCAGTGGGTCAGGCTGTTGCGAGGGTGGCAGTGCCGCCGCCTTCGCGGGCAAGCCCGCTCCCACAGGGTCCAGCGGCGCTCACTCAAATCGGGCACACCACAAAATTATTGGTGGGAGCTTGCCTGCAAGCGATAGCGGTGGGTCAGGCAGCATGGATTTTGAATGGACTGACGCCTTCGCGAGCAAGCTCGCTCCCACAGGGATTGGGGTGTGGACCAAGATATTTGCTTCACCCTCGAACCACTGTGGGAGCGTGGCTTGCCCGCGAAAGCGGTGGGTCAGGCAGCACAGATGTTGAATGGGCCGACGCCTTCGCGAGTAAGCTCGCTCCCACAGGGTCAGGCGGCGTTCACTCAAATCGGGCACACCACAAAATCATTGTGGGAGCTTGCCTGCAAGCGATAGCGGTGGATCAGGCAACATGGATTTTGAATGGACTGGCGCCTTCGCGAGCAGGCTCGCTCCCACAAGGATTGGGAGGGGGATCAAGATATCCAGTTCACCCCGCTCCCACAGGGATTGGAGTGTGGATCAAGATATTTGCTTCACCCTCGAACCACTGTGGGAGCGTGGCTTGCCCGCGAAAGCGGTGGGTCAGGCAGCACAGGTGTTGAATGTGCCGGCGCCTTCGCGAGCAAGCTCGCTCCCACAGGGGATCTCGGTATGGATCGGGATATGTGCCTCACCACAAAACACTGTGGGAGCGTGGCTTGCCCGCGAAAGCGGTGGGTCAGGCAGCACAGATGTTGAATGGGCCGACGCCTTCGCGAGTAAGCCCGCTCCCACAGGTCTCAAGGGGGGGGCTCGGGTTTACTCGGTAATCTTCGAGAAGTTGCGATAGAACATGTCACCCTCGCGGCTATCGGTCATCGAGTGCAGCTGGAAGCTGCGATTGAGCCTGGCGCCGCCGTCACGGGTCAGGGGGGCCCAGACCAGGTTGGCGCGGCGCATGGTCGACATGCTCATCATTTCGTCGAACGGGATCGACAAATAGATGCCCTTGTCGAAACTACCCTCCCCGTACTCGGCGCTGCCAGCCGTGGTGATCGTGGCCCAGGCGCCGAAGCGCACGCCGTTGAAAAACTCGCGGGAGATGTCCAGCGTACCGCCCCAGTCGCCGGCCAGATAACGACCGACGCTGACTGCTGCCAGCGTGTCGTACGGCAAGTCGGTGTAACCGGTGATGTGCCCCGTCCAGACCGAGTAGTCGCGCAGGCCGAAACCCTGGTCGAACTCGCGCTGACGCACATAGTTCAGATCCGCCCCCACCGACCAGCGCTCACCGGTCGGCCGGAACAGCACCTCACCGCCGACGCCGGCAAACATCGACTCCAGATAGCCGCCGTAGACCATGCCATACAGGTCCTTGTCCAACTGCTCGGCATGGCTGACCTGGAACAACGGCATGGTCACTTCCGAGGTGGTCAGGTATTGACGCAAATCGGTACGCACCCGCGGCAGACCACTCGGCGCATCGTAGGTGAACTTGTCGAAGTTGTTCACCAGGTTGGCACTGAGCAGGCCGTTCCACCAGGTGTTGCGGTTGAAGCGGTACTCGGCGTCCGCATCGGCACTGAACTGATAGAGCAAACCATCCGGGCCGCCAACGTTCTGTTTGAAGCCCAGGCCAACACCATAATTGAAGTGCTGCGGCGCTTCGCTGTAGAGGGTTTTCTCGTTGTGCGGCATCGCCGGGTTGATCTCGGTGGTGCGGTGCAACGACTCCAGCGGCTCCTCGTTGTTGATCACTTCGCGGAAAGTCTGGCGCGGCACACTGGTCTCTTCCAGCGGCAGGTCGTAACGCTTGTTGACCACGGTGAACCAGTTGATGTCGTCGTTCACACTGTTGTCGAGAATCCGGCTCGCGCGGCCGACAGCCTTCGACGAATGGAAGTAGCGCTGCTGCTCGCCGTAGACGATCAGCTCGGAATCACGCTGGCTGATGCGCTCGACCTTGTACCCGGCATTCTGTTGCAAGCGTTGCGACACGTCGGCCCAGTTGACCTGTTCCATCGGCGTGGTCGGCATCTTCGCCGGCAGCGGTTCCGGCGTCGGATCGTAGGTCTTGGCCGGCGCCTTGCGGCTGACAAAATTGGTGTGGAAGGTGATGCCGAACATCGCCGTGTTGCCCCGCTCCCACGCCGCGCTGACGTCCACCGAATCGGCCACCTTGAACACCGCGCCGAAGTTGATCGGCGAGTCTTGCTTGATCACGTTGTCCTTCGGCTCGTGCTTGTAGTCGTTGCCTTCGTATTCGAGCTTCAGGCTGAGTCGGTCCCACGGTGTCTGATAGCTCACACCACCGAAGAACGACGGCCGACCGCGAAAGTACGAGCCGGAGTTGACGTCACCGGTACCTTCGAGAGCCGGTCGAGTGTCGAAGCGATCACTGACGTAGCCCAGCGGGTTGTCGAGATCACCGCGATTACCGAGATAACCCCAGGCAATACCGGCGCTGAAATCGAAATTATCGAAGCGCTTGTTGGCGACGAAAAACTCACTGGAGAACAAGCCCGTACCACCGATGTCTCGGAAGCCCAGCGCGACTTCCGGCGCCCAGTGGCTTTCCTGCCACAGCCGGACTTTGGCGTCGACCGCCTTGTCCTTGTAGCTCTGGCTGCCACTCAGCGCCTCAGAGCCGTACGGCCGGTTGGTGATCGCGGTGTAACGGAACGAACCTTCGAGCCAGTCCAGTGGCTGCAACGACACGCTGTAGCGGCTGTAAGGCTCGGTGCGGTTGGCGTTGACGCTCAGCTCTCCGGCCGGGGCCATGCGCGCGGTCGGGGTCTGCAACAGACCGGTGCCGCCGAAATCATTTTGGGTAATACGCGGCTCGGCATGCACCAGACCGCACGGCAATAACAACACAGCTGCAAAACGTAACTTCAACGAACCACCTCAGCCAGCTGCGTGGCAATCAATTCGGCCAACTGCTGATTCAGTTCAGGAACAGGCGGATCCAGATCATCGTTTTTCACCGGCACCAGAATCTTGCTGCCGGCCACGGGGAACTGCCCGCTCTCGCGATTCCAGTGCGCGATACCCACGCGCCGCACCGCACCATTGGGCTGGATCAGCCACAGGTAATCGGCCTCGGCATCGTCCAGCGGCGTACAGCTTTCCAGGTACTCGCGCGCCTCCAGCAGAGGCTGATAAGGCAGGTGGCAGGTCTCGGCAACCGCGCCCAGCACTTGCACCTCGTCGACCCGTTTCGGGTAGATCAGCCGATCGCCATCGTCGAGACGAATGTTGCGCGCGAAACCGACTTCCACCGCGACCGGATCGAGGTCCGCCACCTGACGCCCGGTGACCGGCATTTGCCGCACCTGCTCAGCCAGGCGCAGCGCCAGCGCCGCGCGACTCGGGCGGTCAAACAACGAAGCCATGCGCTGCAACACATCGAGATCAAACAACACCCCGGCCTTGAGCCGCGCCTGCTGTTCCAGCAACGACTGGCGCAGCAACACGCCGGCCAGCCAGTAACCTTCGGCATTCGGCACCGCCACGCTGATTACGTCGAGCAAGCGCCCGCCCGGCGGCAACTCCACCGGCCCTGGGTTGGCGACATCGCCGCTGACGGTGACCGCTGCCTGACTGATGCCGCTGAGCAACAGCAAACCCGCCGATAACATTCGTAAGCGCTTCACGGCAGGTGCCTGCGATCAGGGGTCAGTTGCACGATGCGCACGCGCAGTTGCGTGGTCAGTTGCTGCTCGCTCTGCAAGATGAAACCGTCCAGCGGATCGACCCAGTAATGGTTGGTCGCGCGCAGGCCGATCGCCGGGACGTCGATACGTTCGTCGACACGCAGCACGGTGTATTCCTTGTCGAGAATTTGCAGGGTTTGCGTGGATCGGCGGGAGAACCGGCTATTGACGATCAAACCGACTTCCTGGCCCTTGTACAGGTCGATCCAGCGCTGACTGGTGAACCCGTCGGCGACTTGATGCAGGCCGCGTTTGAACGGCGCGTCGTCGGCCAGCCGCGTGCCGTCCAGGTCGCCCTCGACGCCGAGGCCGATGGTGCGCACAGCGAGGCCGTCACGCAGCAGCAACACCTGTTTGCCGGAAGCGACCCAGAACTGCAGGTCTTCACGCTCGCGCACCAGCGCCAGCACCCCGGAGCCGGACGGCGTGGTCAGTTTGACTTGCGGGTACTTGACCTCGGCCACCTGCGCCGCACTCACGTCCAGCTCGTCCGGGCCGAGCACCGCCGACTTGAGGTTGCGCACCGAAGCGGTCATCAGCGGGTTACAGCCACACAACATCAAGGCCGCCATCAGGCAGACGCCAACTTTCAAGGTTTTCACGGTCGGCCTTATTTGCTGTTGTTACTGAATTCGCTCCAGTTCTTCGCAGCGGAAGCCCCGGTCCCGACAATCGATGCCGACGGCACCAGTTGGCTGATGAAGCGGTTCCAGCGCGTGACATTGGCCGGGCCGACGTACACCACGTCCTGTGGACGCACTTCAAAGTGCGAAGCGAGTGCCATGGCGGTCGGCGACTGGGCTTCCAGTTGATAGATCTTCGCTGGCTCGACATCGAGGTTTTCCACCCCGCGAATCACGTACACCGCGTTGCCGTTGGAGGTGGTCTGGCTCAGACCGCCGACCGAACCGAGCACGTCGGAGAGGTTCATCGTCGCGGTCTTGAAACTCAGCGCACGGGGCTGATTGACCTCACCCATGACGTAGATGCGCTTGTTGTCGTTGTACGGCAGGTACAGCTGATCGCCGCCCTTGAGGAAGACGTGCTGCAACTCGGAATCCTGCTGGTTGAGCGAGTCGAGATTGAGCGGATACACCCGGCCATTGCGGGTCAGCAGCAGGCCCGACAGATCGGCGTTGTTGGTGTCGATGCCGGCAGTGCCGAGGGCTTCGACCACGCTCAACGGGTTGGTGGAAATCGGCTGCGGACCGGCCTTGGCCACGGCGCCCGAGACCACCACTTTCTGACTGGCGAAACGCAGCACCGCGACATCCACCTGCGGCTCGGCGATGAACGCCGACAGGCGGGTTTCGATGTCCGAGCGCAGCTGTTGAATGGTCTTGCCGGCCGCCTGCACCTCCTTGATGAACGGGTAGTACAGCGTGCCATCGGAGCGCACCAGTCGACCGTTGGCGTCGATCTGCTGTTGTGCCCCCGATGGCGCGGTCAGCTCCGGGTGATCCCAGACCGTGATGTACAGCACATCGTTGCTGCCGATGCGGTATTCCGCAGGCGTGGCCAACAGTTCCGACGGTACCGTTTCACGCTTCTGCGTGGCACGGGTCATCGAGATCAGCTTGGGCGTGATCGGGATCAGCTCGACCCGACTGCTTTCGCTGGCGCCCTGGCGCGTGATGTCGCCGGTGCTCAGGTATTGGCCGGGGGAAAACATGCAACCTTGCAAAGCGATACTTGCCAACAGCAAAAGAGAAAAACTACGAGTCATAATGGCACTACGCTATTCAAGGGCGAATCTAAAAATAAAGTCACCCGACTTGCGTCGGGCGACCCTGTACTGCACTAACAAATGTTCCTGTTAGTTGTGCGTGCCGGTGGTGCCGGTAGTACCGGTGGTGCCAGTGGTACCGCCGTTGGCACTTCCGCCGCTGTTGGACGCCGCGACTGCACTGGCAACCATTGCAGTACTGGCAGCAGGCGCTGTAGAAGCCGCAACACTGCCAGATACATTGGTCACCGCAGTTAGCGGCGCTTCAGCAGCGGACGCCCAGTTGCTCAACATCGTCAACAGGGCAATCGCCATCACTTTTTTCATATCAACTCCTTTCTAACATTCGACCTGTTAAAAACCGGTCTTTGTTAGCGGTGGTAGCGTTCAAGTCCGCGAAAAGCGCGAACAAGATCCGTCGTTCTTTCACAGTCTTACCCAACTGATAAAAGTCGAACGGCAGGTTTATATCTACGGACTTGCAAAAGGCATTTCCAGCGTATTTTCCCGACGATATCTAACAGCTGACCGAAACTAACATTCAGTATTAGAACGACATCATTCGAGATAACCGCGTGGATGATTCGATTGCCAGCGCCAGGTGTCGGTGACCATGTCCTGCAAACTGCGCGTGGCTTTCCAGCCGAGTTCTTTTTGCGCTTTCGAGGCGTCGGCCCAGCTCTCGGCGATATCCCCGCTGCGCCGCGGCATCACCCGGTACGGCACGGGTCGCCCGCTGGCTTGTTCGAAGGCCTGCAGCACTTGCATCACGCTGTAGCCGTCGCCGGTGCCGAGGTTCCAGGTATGGATGCCCGGGCGGTCGGCAATCGATTGCAAGGCTTTGAGATGGCCATCGGCGAGGTCGACAACATGGATGTAATCGCGCACCCCGGTGCCGTCGATCGTCGGGTAATCGTCGCCGAAAATCGATAACTCCTGCAGGCTGCCAACCGCGACCTGGCTGATGTAAGGCAGCAGGTTGTTGGGGATGCCGCTGGGGTCTTCGCCCATATGCCCGCTGTGATGCGCGCCGATCGGGTTGAAGTAACGCAGCAAGGCGATGCTCCAGCGCGGCTCGGCCTGACTCAGGTCGCGCAGCACGTTCTCGACGATCAGCTTGGATTGACCGTAAGGATTGGTCGGAATGCCGGTGGGGAAATCCTCGCGGATCGGCATCTGCTCAGGCTCGCCGTACACCGTGGCCGACGAACTGAACACCAACCGGAACACCCCGGCCGCCGCCATCGCCTGACACAGCGTGATGCTGCCACCGACGTTGTTTTCGTAGTAATCCAGCGGCTTGCGCACGCTCTCGCCGACGGCTTTGAGCCCGGCAAAATGCAGCACCGCGTCGATCGCATGCTCGCGGAAAATCCGGTCCAGCAACGCCCGGTCGCAGACATCGCCGCGAATCATCAGCGCACTTTTGCCGCAGATACCTTCTATCGCGTGCAGTGCCGCATCGCTGCTGTTGCAAAGATTATCCAGTACAACAACTTCATAACCTGCTTCAAGCAGCGCAAGTGTGGTGTGCGAGCCGATATAGCCGGCGCCACCCGTTACCAGAATCTTCATAGCGCGGTCCGTCATTGGATAAGTGACAAGTAGCCTGTCAAGTCCCTTTCATTGAATCTGTGGCGCACCACACAAATAAGGACGACAACAGCCTTAAACAAAATTAGTTCAACCACTGGCAATAAATATTTTTGCAGGTCAAACTGTATTGCCCGGTACTTATTAGCACCCCAAGTACACTCATCACTATCAACAGATACCGACTAAAAATAACTAATAACGCCTTAACCGACATCTCATAACATTGTCATGTTTTACCCCCTGCGCTAATTGCCATTAACAACCTGACTCAGGTATTAAAGTACTCGTTCAATAATCATTGAAACTTGTGCGCTTTGATAAGTGCGCGCATCCGTTGCCTGTGTTCCATGACTGTCCAGGATACTTTTATGATTCGTAAATGTTTGTTCCCCGCTGCCGGTTACGGCACGCGTTTCTTGCCGGCGACCAAAGCCATGCCGAAAGAGATGCTGCCGATCGTCAACAAGCCGTTGATCGAATACGCCGTTGAAGAAGCACGGGACGCCGGCCTGCAACACATGGCCATCGTCACCGGTCGGGGCAAGCGTGCGCTGGAAGACCACTTCGACATCAGCTACGAACTCGAACACCAGATCCGCGGCACCGAGAAAGAGAAATTCCTCGCCGGCACCCGCGAGCTGATCGACACCTGCACCTTCTCCTACACCCGTCAGGTGGAAATGAAGGGCCTCGGTCACGCGATTCTCAGCGGCCGTCCGTTGATCGGCGATGAACCTTTCGCCGTGGTGCTGGCCGATGACCTGTGCCTGAACCTGGAAGGTGACGGCGTGCTGTCGCAGATGATCCAGCTGTACAAGAAATTCCGCTGCTCGATTGTCGCCATCCAGGAAGTCCCGGCCGACCAGACCCACAAATACGGGGTGATCGCCGGCGAGCTGATTTCCGAGGGCATCTACCGGGTCAATAACATGGTGGAAAAACCGGCGCCGCAGGACGCGCCGTCGAACCTGGCGATCATCGGCCGCTACATCCTGACGCCGGACATCTTCGACCTGATCGCCGACACCCAACCGGGCAAGGGCGGCGAGATCCAGATCACCGACGCGCTGATGAAACAGGCGCAGAACGGTTGCGTGCTGGCTTACAAGTTCAAGGGCCTGCGCTTTGACTGCGGCGACGCCGAGGGTTACCTGCAGGCGACCAACTTCTGCTACGACAACGTCTACCTCAAGGGCCGCTGAGACGGTCGCCGCCCACTTCTCTTTTCAGGAGGCAACCCATGAACATGGCACAGCATGCAGCAGAGATTGAACGGGAGGTGGGCAACCTCGGCACGGTGAGCTGGCTGTCACACCATCAGCCGTTGCCCAGCGCCAACGAGTCGTGGCTGGGCAGCATTCTGCTGGTGGAACGCATCGGCATGTTTCCCTCGTCCGGCGACATTCGCCGCACGCTGGCGGATCCCTATCCCCTGCTCGCCCATCTGAAACAACGGTATGCCGAGCAGGCGCTGGAAATGGACGATCGTGATGGCCTGAAGGTGATCTTCAGCGACTGGCGCTTCCGCGTACGCCTGTGCTGCAACGAGCCGGCGATCATCATCAATGTCGAGACGCGGTGTGCCACGCAACTGATGCCGCAGAAGACTGCTGAGCTCCTCAGCCAGATAGATAACTTCAAATAAAAACACTCCCCCTGTAGGAGCTGCGGCACGCTGCGATCTTTTGATTTTGTTTTGAAGAGCAAGATCAAAAGATCGCAGCGTGCCGCAGCTCCTACAAGTCGCAACTGTCCGCGTTGATGCCACTGACGATCCAGCGATAGAAGTAATCGGCAATCACCTTCCCGCCCGTGGCCGGCTGCGGATGAATCTTGTCCGGGCCGATCATCGCCGCCGCATAGCGTTTGACGTCAGGGCCGAACGCGCATTGCAGATTGGCAAAACCCAGCTGCTGCTCATGCGCCCACGGCTGCAGCACCTGCGCATACGCCGACATCGGATAGGCACTGGAACGTGTGGTGTCCTGACGCATGATCAGGTTGATGCTCGCCGCCGGTTGGATCTCGCGGATCATCGTTACCAGGCCCTGAACGTTCTGCAGATACTCCGCAGGTTTGACGCCGAAGCCTTGGTCGTTACCGCCGAGCATGATCAGATAAACGTCGGCGGGGATCTTCGACACGGCGGCTTTCCACTGCACCTGCCATTGCGGGTCGCGGTGATAGAAGTCCGCCGAGGCCGCGCCCGAGGCCGCCAGTTTCGAAACACGCACGCCGTTCTGTTCGTTGCTCATCCACAAGCCAAACAAGGTCGGTGCGCCCTTCACCACTTCCAGTTTGAATGACCAGTCTGGCGCTGAAGAGAGACCTGCAAGCGGTACTTCCTGAACGCCCGAACCCTTGAGCGTCAATGGCTGCCAGTCTTCCGAGGGTGTCCAACGGTAGCGCAGCTCACTGGCTTCGCCGTTGCCCAGATAGAGCAATTTCGCCTGGGTGACTTGGGTGTCGATGGCCGGTGTCGGGCTGGCATCGATTTGCAGCCAGGCACCGGGCTTGCCGGTCACCGTGCGGCTGTCGGGGCTGGCCTGACCGAGACCGGACACCTGCCAGCCACCACCGAAGTACTTTTCGCTGCTGCGGGTGTATTTGAAATGCGTGCCGCCCAGCGCCGCGCCATGGTTGAAGCCGACATAACCGGGGCCGGCAAAACCGACCTCGCCGGCCACGCGCTGCACCAGTTTGTTCAGGTAGAAATCCTGCCCGGCGCTGTAGCTGTCGCCGATCACCGAGACCGACAAGACCTTTCCGGCCTTGCCTTCGCGCCACTGCGCAAAACGCTCGCGGGCATCGCCTACCTCAACCATCGACGCTGCGACAGGCTGAGCGTCATTTACTGCCAACATGCATTATTTCCTTCAGTCTGGAATGCGGGGACTGGAGTACGACCCAGATCCATTGTAGGAGTGAGCCTGCTCGCGATGGCGTTGGTTCAGACGGTGCAACTCTGATTGACAAACCGCTATCGCGAGCAGGCTCACTCCTACAGAGATTGCGGTCATCTGCTGAATCTGTGTCCAGCACCGAAAACTGTGGGAGCGGGCTTGCTCGCGAAGCCTTTCAGCTATTGGCCGGCACCACCGGAGTAACGCTCGCCAGCGGTTTTTTCTTCGCCGCACGCTCCCCAAGAAACAGCACCGAAGTGACATTGAAGCGACTGAAAATCATCGACAGCACCACCGGCCCCAACAGACCAAACAGCAGCCCACCGAGCACCAGAATGCTTTCGTCTTTCACCCCCAGCCGCCCCATGACAAACCGCGAAGTCGCCGCGAACAGCACATGGAACAGAAAGATCGCGTAAGAATAGCCGCCCAGCCAGGTCAGCCACTTCGAGCGCATGTCACTCGACAGCAAAGCAATGCAGGACACACACCCCACGGTCAGACCGATCAGACTGCGGCGGTCGACGATCAACTCACGATCAATCGCCGCCACGTACAGCAGCGTCAGCGAGATCAGCACAAACACCAGCGGCCCGATCACCTTGAACCGTTGCTTCAACGCCTCGACATTTTCCTGACCGATCATCCCCGCCACAAAAAACGGCAGCAGGTAAATCGCACCATTGATGCCGAACGCATCGAGCTTGAACGGCGGCAACAGAAACACCGCCGCAGCGAAGGCGAACAGCAGATACAAGCGCGTCATCGAGCGCAGCATCCCGCGCCATTCCAGCAGGCCGACGAACATGAAAATGATGAACACCGCCTGCAGGAACCAGAAGTGATTGACCGGCACCCAGAACGACAACAACGCATCGATCACGCCGACGTCCTTGTTCACCCCGGGCCCCACCGCCTGCAACACCGAGAACGGCACACCGACGCAAAACAGCGGCACGATCAGCCGTCGCACTTTGCCACTGAAGAACGCGGAGAAGTCATTGCCACGGATTTTGTAGATCGAATAGATGTAGCCGGAAATGAAAGTGAACAGCGGCATGCGCACGTACACCATCGAGTCGGCGATCACTCGGAACGGCGAGCCGATATCGATTTTCAACCCTCCGCCCAACGGGCCAATGACGTGATAGAGCACCAGCAGCAGGCACGCCAGGCCACGCAGGGTTTCGATCTCCAGCGATTTTTTCTTGCTCGACATACAGCACCTGCCTCAATTCAGAACTCGTGATTCAACCCGCACCGGTTTGTTCGCGCGCAACATCAGGCCCAGACCGACAAACAGCACCGGCACCACCATGGAAAAGTGCCGGGCGAAGGAGCCGAAGTCCGGCTCGAACAAACCCTGCACCAGCAAAAACGCGAGCGGAATCGCGATCAGTTCCTTGGGTTTGGTTTCGATCGGCGCGCCTTTGTAATCAGTGGAGGTGATGACTTTGAACAGCAGCAGCGCGGTCATGATCATCAGCGCCACAAAGATCACCTGGCCCGGCCCGGACAACAGAATCAGCTCCACCGGGAACGACAGCCGGAAGAAAATGATCATCGAGTCCAGCGCCTGCGAAACGAAGTCACTGCCGCTGAGCCACGAGACAATCAGCGATTTCGAGCCCTCCTCCCCCGCCGTGCGCAACTCGTTGTTGCTGGCGCGAATCGACGACACCGGAAACCCCAACGCCAGCTGGATCGCCATGGCCACCGCCAGGTAAAACAGGAACAGCATCAGGAAGAAAGTGAAGCGCGACACGTACTTCTTCATCACGCAGACGCCGACCCACGACAGCGAAAACAGAATCCAGTAAGGCCGGATCAGCACGCCGTAGATCACCGCCGACAGAAAAAATCCGCCGCGGTATTTGCGTGTCAGCGAGCTGAACAAAATGCTCAGCACCGCCACCGAGACGATGATTTCCTTGGTCAGGTTTTCCAGAAAAAACGAACGCACTATCCCCCACAGACACAGGGTGCCGAAGATCGCCAGCGGCATGCGCCGGAACACCACCACCGGAATCGCCGTGAGGAAGAAATTGCAGAACATCCCGTAAGCCCAGGCGTTGGTCAGGTTGATCCCGGTGGGCCGCAGCAGGAACGCCGAACACTCGTAGGAGGAGCGATCCGGCGAGAACGGGTTCCAGAAATTGCAGTTGTCGGCGCGGGCGTAGGACGACCATAAGGTCATGGCATCCGGCCCCGGAGCGCGCGGGATCAGCAGCGGCATCGCCACCGACAGAAACAGCCCGGTGAACAGAATCAGGAACGACAGCGAAGAATCGAGTCTGCGGCCGCGAAACTCGATGCACGGCAACTTCAACCCCATGCCAGCGCCCCTTTTGCGCGGGTCGCTCGGGTCAACACGGCAATCACGCCAAGCTGCACGATGATCGCAAAGACATTGCCCCACGCCGCGCCATAAATCGAATAGTGCTTGATCAGCACATAGCTGACCGGCACCGACACCAGCAGGCAGATTGCCGCGCTGGCGAATGACACTCGACTGTTTTTCGAGGCGATCAGACCGCCCCAGACGATGTCGCCGATGGCCCGCAGGGCAAAGGAAAAGATCAGCACGCCGAGAATCGCGTTGTCCGGGCGCGGTACGCTGGTGGCGACATAATCGAGCACCACGTTGAAGAACAGATAGATCAACACGGCCACCGCCGCTGACACCACCAACGAGCGCATCACCCACTTGTTGACGAACAAGTGCCGTACGGTGAACGCCTGCTGATCCGCCTGAAACCGCTTGGCCAGCACCGGAATGCCGACCACCGCCACTACCGCGTAAGACAGCGCCTGCAAAGTGTTCGCCGCCGACCACGCATACACGTATTTACCGAGGCTGGCGTAGGGTTCGAGATCGGCAATCAGAAAGCGCTCGGCGTACTGACTCAGCGCGATCAAGCCCGTACCGAAGTAGAACGGCAACCCGGCCTTCCACACGGTCGCGGTAGTCAGTGCTTCGCTGACCCGACCCTTGTGCACATTCACCACGATCAGGTAACCGGCGACGATCACCAGCACGTTGGCGGCCACCCACAGCCACAGCACACTGGCGATGCCGGAGACCCAGTCGAGCATCATCCCGCCCACCGCTAGCAGCGCCCAGAGACCGGTCTTGATGAAGAACAGCAGCGCGCCTGCCGTGGCCTTCTGCGCAGAAAACACGAACGAGTTGATCTCGAACGACAGGTGTTCGGTGAGCAGCACCAGTGTCACGCAGAGGATCAGCGCGGTGCTCGCCTCGACCTGCTGGAACAGCGAGTAAATCCCCACCGTCAGCAGCGACAGCAGCAGCCCCACTGCCAGGTACAGCAACAGGACTTTGTCGACCACCCGCCGCGAGCTGCCGCCAACGCTGATCAACCGATTGATCTCGGAACTGAAACCAACGCTGTAGAACTTCGAAGCGATCAGCGACGCCGCGACCACCACGCCATAAAACCCCAGCGCTTCGTAGCCCAGGTAATGGGTGATGGCCAACACCAGCAGAAACTTCGCGCCCAAGGCTCCGCCGCGCAGCAGCAAGCGAAATATCATCGAACGACGCCTTTGATGATCTCGTCCATCATCACCGTCTTGGCTTCGATTTCGCGGCAAGTATCGGTCAGGCGCTTGCCGAAATTCGACAGCGCGTTCGGCGCATAAACGGTGTCGATGATCTGCTCGACATTGATATCGCCGCCATTGATCACCCAGTCTTCCACGCCCATGTCCTGATAGGCGCCAAAGCCTTTGCGCTCATAGCTGATGTGGTACGCCGGGACACCGGACAGCAGCGACTCGATGGCGCCGTGCAGACGCACCGAGATCACCAGGTCCGGCTGATATTTGGCAATCGTCGCCTTCAACGACAGCAGGTCCTCGGTGATGCCCAGTTCGCGATAGAACGCACCGTCATCGTTGCCGCGAACGGCGCTCTGCACGGCGCAGACCACTTTGCTTTTGTTCTTCAGCCGCTGCAGCAGCAACTTCAGGTTGGCAACGTAGGCGACTTTCTTTTCCTTGCTCCACTCCGGCGGCTTGCGCAGCACCACGCACACGGTGGCCGGCGATGCGGCGCAGCGGGTGAACTTGGGTTGCTGAAGGATCTTGCTGGCCAACGACTGCACCGCCAGATCCGGCGCACGGTAGACGTTTTCGCAGGCATCGAACATCGCCGAGGAACGGTTATCGCGCACGAACACCGCGTCAGCGCTGGCGTAGTGATCGACGATCTGGCGGCTCTCGCCATGGAACGGGCCGATGCTTTGCGGCAGGTAGACCGACGGCACCTTGCTGAGGATCGCCGTTTCCAGCTGCTTGGCGTGGCCGAGTTTGAGCTTGATGTGTTCGAAGGCACTTTTCGAGCGCATGTAGCCGCCACCGACGCCGACGATCAGATCGGTCTTGCGCAACAGATCCGCCAGCCCGGCATACGACTGATTGAGAAACACCGCCTGCTTGACCCGCCCCAGGCCCTTGGCCGCCATCACCGGCGCGTCGAATCGCGGGTACGGCAAGTAGGCGAAAGACTGCGGGTCGGACGCCACGACATTGATCGCGGTGTCTTCGCCAAAGTTGCGCTGCACCAAGGCGATGGCCAGATCGACGAGCAGGCCGTCACCGGAGTTGGAGGCACTGTAGCCATGCAAAATCGTTACGTTCATAAGCTTGAGTTCTACTTAATAAGTGGGAGCGCAATACACGTCGTAGGTCTGGCGGATCATCAGCGCGGCACTGAAGCGCTCGCGCACGATGTTCCGGCCTTCGCTGCCGAGGTCGAGCAACCGCGGCTTCTGGATTCGCGCCAGCACGTCGGCCAGCGCCTGATGATCACCGGTGGGAAAGACGTAGCCGGACACTTCATGGGTGACCAGTTCGGGCAGTGACGTGCAGTTGCTGGCAATCACCGGCAAGCCCATGGCCATGCCTTCCAGCGGCACCATGGCGAAACCTTCCCAGCGGCTCGGAACGATCAGCGCGTCGGCCTGTTGATACAGCGCCTGCACTTCGGCTGGCGTGACCCACGGCAGGTACTCGACCGCGTCCATCTCGGGGCACTCGACCGTGTCCTCGTTGACCGCACTGCCGACCACTGTGAGTTTCAGATCGCTGCGCTGTACCTTGGCGAAGGCTTTGAGCAATACGTCGAAGCCCTTCTGGTAGTCGAGGCGACCGACGAACAGCAGATGAATCGGCGCGGGGCTCTCGGTCTTCGGTGCTTCGTCACGCTGGTGAATGCCGTTGTAGATCAGCTTCATGCGCGAGCGCTGAATGCCGAACCGCGCAGCCTTGTCCATCTCGTAGCGGCTGACGCAGATGATCACGTCGGTGACTCTCTGCAGGACCCGCTCGATCCATGCGTAGATCTTCTGCTTGGTCGGCGAGCTTTCCATCAGGAACGAAAAGGCGTGCGGGCAGTAGACGATTTTCGGCTTGCGCCACGGTCGCAGAAGCACACAGACCACGCGGCCGATCACCCCGGAAAAGGTGCTGTGCAAATGCACCACATCGGGTTTTTCCTTGAGCATCACCCGGGTCAGTTGCCAGGCAAAACGCAGCAGCGAACGCACATCACGCCCGCTGCGTTCGAACGTGCGAATCTGCTGTGCATCAATGCCGTGCAGCTCTTGTTTCTGGTCGAGCGGCACCAGATAGACCAGCTCGTAATTCGAATCCTGGCCTTCGGGCGACGCCGAGATGGTGCGGATAACGGTGGCGACCCCACCTTTTATCGTTTCAGCCACGTGCAGTATTTTCTTCACAACCCACCCACTTTCATGCCTGTTGGAACGCCCCTGATTTCAGGATTTGTCCGACGCGTATTCGTAGTTGTAATAGCCATAGCTGCCATTGCCGTAGTAGCTGGCAGCGCGCTTCTCGACGCCGTTGAACACCGCGCCCTTGAGCTCGATGCCGTTCTGCGCGAAGCGGCGAATGGTCGCTTCAATTTCCTTGGCCGGGTTTACCGCAAACCGCGTGACGATCAGGCTGATGCCGGCTTCGCGGCCGACAATCGCCGCGTCGGTAACCGCGAGCAGTGGCGGCGTATCGATGATCACCACGTCGTAGCGTTCACTGAGTTCGGCGAGCAGGTCGCGGAAGTTGGCATGCATCAACAACTCGGAAGGATTCGGTGGAACCTGGCCACGGCTGATGAAGTGCAGGTTGTCGATTTCCACCGTGTTGACCGCCTGCTCGATGCTGCAGCGCTTGACCAGCAGATCCGACAGGCCATTGGCGATCGGCACATTCAGCGTCTTGTGCAGGTGGCCCTTGCGCATGTCGGCGTCGATCAGCAGCACGCGCTGACCGCTCTGCGCCATGACCGCCGCGAGGTTGGAGGAGACGAAGGTCTTGCCGACCTGCGGGCTAGGGCCGGAGATCATGATGCGGTTGTTGGTCGAATCCAGCGCGGCGAAATGCAGGCAAGTACGCAGGCTGCGGATCGACTCGATGGACAGGTCGGTCGGGTTGCGCAGCGCCAGCAGATAGGCCGGTGTTTCGGCGGTGATTTTGGCCCGGCCCTTTTTCGTGTCCTCGTCACGCTGCAAGGCGCTGTAGGGAATCGACGCGTACACCGGCAGCCCGAGCTGTTCGATGGCTTCCGGCCCTTCCAGACCTTTGCTCAACGATTTGCGCAACAGCACCAGGGCTACGCCGACAAAGGCGCCGAGGAACGTTGCGATCAGCACGATCAGGGCTTTTTTCGGTTTGACCGGACTGCTCAGGTCAACATCCGCCGGATCGATCAGGCGCACATTGCCCACCGCCCCGGCGCGGACGATGTCCAGTTCCTGGGATTTGTTCAGCAACTGCGTGTAGATCTGCGAAGCCACTTCCACATCCCGGGTCAGGTTGAGCAGCTCCTGCTGCGTGGCCGGCAGATCACCGACCTTGCCTTCCAGCGACTTCTGCTGCTGGGTCAACTCACCGATCTGCGACATCAAGGCGCGATACGCCGGATGCTGTTTGGTGAACTTGCGATCCATTTCCGCCTGCTGCATTTTCAGCTCGGAAATCCGCGTTTCCAGCGCCACGGACTGACCAAGCACCGATTGCGTTTCCAGAGAAATATTCACGGTCTTGCCGTGGGTCTGATACGCGTTGAGCGCATCGCTGGCCTTGGCCAGATCACGCTTGACCTGCGGCAACTGACTTTGCAGGAACGCCAGGCTCTGCGCCGCTTCCGCCGAGGTGCGGCGCACGTTCTGATCCACGTAGAGCGCGGCGATCTTGTTGAGGATCTTCACCGCCTCGGCCGCATCGGCGCTGGCCAGCGCCAGACGGATAATCCCCGACTCCTTGCCTTGCTCGGAGATATCCAGCGCATCCTGGTAACCCTGAATGGTCACGATCCGTGGATTGCGCACCACTTCAAAGCGGGTGCCCGGGTTGGCTTGCAGGCGCTCGATCAAACCCTCGACGCCGTCCTGGGCGAAGGCTTCGCCGGCGACGCCCTCGACCAACAGGTTGTCGTTGTCATCGAGCAACTGAAAGTGCTGTTGTTCGCCAGCCACCAGGGTGAGCTTCTTGCCCAACAACTCTTTGGGCAGATTGAGCCGAGTGAACTCCAGACGCTCGCCGCCCCAGGCGTAGCTGTTGAAGCCAAAACGCGGCGGCGCCACGCTGAACTCGGTTTCGCCGCGATAACGCCGGGCGAGAAAACCGCCGACCACCGGGAAGGTGTTGGGGGTGACGTCGATATCCAGGCGCAGGTCGTCGACGGTTTTGCCGATCACCGCACGGGATTTGATGATGCCGATTTCGGTCACCGACGGCGATTGCCCGCCGAGCATGCTGCTGAGGTCGGAAAAGCCGAGCATGTCGTTCTTTTTCGGTTCGACCTGCACCAGCGCGTTCGCCAGGTACACCGGCGTCGCCAATACCGCATAGGCAACGCCGGCGGCCATGAACGCACCGGTGAATGCACCGATCAGCCATTTCTGGTCGATCAAACTGCCGAATATGCCGAGAAGATCAATACTGTCTTGATCGTTATCACGGTTGGCGATTACTGACGGTAACTGCATAAGTCTTTCTTACCATTCACTGATCTGAAGAATATTCATCAATGTCCGAGGCGCTGCGCCCACGAGCTAACAGCATCTTCAATCAATGCATGGGCATGAATAAAAGCGGCCTTACCTTGACGATACGGATCCTGTATTTCTCGTTCGCTCTGCCACTTGCCAAGAAGAAATACTTTGCCTCGGGCGTGCGAGGCAATCTTCAGCACCTGATTCACATGTTGTTTTTCCATGACCAGAATCAGGTCTGATTCATTGACGATATCGGCGGTCAATTGCCGGGCCCGGAAACCCTCGGCGCTGTGCCCGTGGTCTTCCAGCACCTGGCGCGCCGAGGCTTCCATGCCTTCGCCAACCCGCGCACAGAGACCTGCGGACGTCACCGAAATGGTTGAGGGGGTCAGCGCGTTACGCAGCAGAAGTTCTGCTGTCGGACTTCGGCAAATATTGCCAACGCACACGACGAGGATCTTTTTGAACAAGGTTTACATTCCTGTGTAATATCATTCTGCCAACATCTAGAGCGGATCTTAATGAACCCACTAGATCATTCTGCACTCAGAAATAGATTCGCCCTGTTAGTACCAGCGTATTAAGTACCACAGGGTCAAAAGCCGCCAAAACACAATTAACGGACTAAAAATAACTGTGATTTTCAGGTCTGGTTTTCCTGACAAAAAATAACATTGGCGCACTTAGTGCGATTGTTAGTTTCGAAACAGTTATCTCGAGATACTTTTCGCCGTTGTCACTTCTCACCCGGAGAACCGACATGAAATCAGCCCATCTCAAACCCCTGAGCGCCCTGACCCTGTTACTGCTGGCGGCAACCGGCCAGAGCCAGGCCAATGAACTGTTCCCGGCATTGCCCGCCAATAAAACCATCGGGGTTCAGGTCAAAGTCCAGACCTTCTCCGCTGCCGACGCCGAGCGCGTCAAAGCCACCGGCTTCAGTTTCGTGCGTTTTGGCGTATGGACTGACAGCCTGCCCAGCGCGGCCTACCAGAAGCAGATCAGCGATGCCTTCGCCGTGGCCCGCGCGGCCGGTCTGCCGGTGCTGATGACCCTGCGCGCGACCAAGCCGTTACCGGCCAATGATCTGGCGAACGCTGGGGTCGCGTATGCCAACGCGCTGACCAGCCTGGCAGCGACCTATGGCTCACAACTGGTGGCGATCGAGCTATGGAATGAGCCGGACCTCGGCACCTACTGGCCGACCGGCAATTTCGACACGACCTTCGTGCCGTTCATGAGCGCAGCGTGCAAGACCCTGCAAGACAAACCCCAGACTGTCCCGGTGATCGGTTTTGGTTTTGCCCGGCCGCCCACCGCCGGCTCGGCGTCCACTGTGGCACTCAACCGAATCGTCAGTGAATACCCCAAATGCCTCAACGCGGTTTCCTACCATCCCTACGGCATGAGCGGCACGCAGATCAGCACCGCCCAGGCGTTTATCCAGCAGAACTTCCATCTGCCGGGGGTGATCAGCGAATGGGGCATCTCGGCGCTCGCCTCCAACGGCGGGATTGAGGGTCAGGCCAGCAAAATCAGCGCATTCGTCGCCGATATCAAAACCCGCAACATTGCCCTGACCTCGATTTACGAGTGGAAAAACAGCGACACCGGCAGCAATGACCGCGAGAAGAATTTCGGTCTGTTGACGTCCGATGGCCAGCCGAAACCGGCAGAAACTGCGGTCAAAACCCAGCTAAGCCAGCAATAACCTCCATCAATGTGCTCAAGGGGCGCTGGCCGTCAGTTGCTTTGAACCTGCGGCCGATTTTGGCATCGTATTCATCGATACCGCGCCCCACCGTTCAAACAGCCGTTCTCAGGTTGTTGCCCCCGGGGAACCCGTTGCGCCTTGATGCCCTTGAGTGGCTGTCAACGCTCGGGTAATGTCGTCAAACCCACAGGACAGAGCACACCCATGACTTCCAAGCTGGAACAACTCAAACAGATGACTACCGTAGTTGCCGATACCGGCGACTTCGAAGCGATCGCCCGGGTCAAGCCGGTCGACGCCACCACCAACCCTTCCCTGCTGCTCAAGGCAGCCGCCATCCCCGCCTACGCCGAGCTGCTGAACGACTGCGTCAGCGACTGCAAGGGCGACGTGGGTCTGGCCAGCGACCGTTTCGGCGTCGCCGTGGGCCAGGAAATCCTCAAAGTGATTCCGGGCCGCATTTCTACCGAAGTGGATGCGCGCCTGTCGTTCGACCAGGACGCCGTGCTCAAGCGTGCGCATCGCCTGATCGAGCTGTACGACAAGGCCGGCATCGGCCGTGACCGCGTGCTGATCAAGATCGCTTCGACCTGGGAAGGCATCCGCGCTGCGGAGATCCTCGAGAAGGAAGGCATCCAGACCAACCTGACCCTGCTGTTCTCCTTCGCTCAGGCTGCCGCTTGCGCTGACGCCGGGGTGTTCCTGATCTCGCCGTTCGTGGGCCGCATCTACGACTGGTACAAGAAGGCTAACGGCAACGACTACACCGGCGCCGATGATCCGGGCGTGCAGTCGGTGACCCGCATCTACAACTACTACAAGGCCAATGACTACAAGACCGTGGTCATGGGTGCCAGCTTCCGCAACCTGAGCCAGATCGAGCAACTGGCCGGCTGCGATCGCCTGACCATCAGCCCGGACCTGATCGACAAGCTCGCGGCAGACACCGGCAAACTGGAGCGCAAACTCGCCCCGGGCCACGCCGGCGAAGCGCGCCTGAGCCTCAACGAAGCGCAATTCCGCTGGCTGTCCAACGAAGACGCGATGGCTACCGAGAAACTGGCTGAGGGCATCCGTCAGTTTGCCCGTGACCAGGAGAAGCTCGAGGCGCTGCTGCAGGCCAAGCTGTGATCTGAGTCGCTGAAACGCAAAAAGGGCGAACCCAAACGGGTTCGCCCTTTTTTTGTGCCTGCTGGATTATTAGTGTTTTGACGAGAGCTATCGCGAGCAGGCTCACTCCTACAGTGGATCTGTGGATTACTCAAGATTATGCGTCGAATGAGAAACCCTGTAGGAGTGAGCCTGCTCGCGATAGGGCCAGCAGACCCTACCCACATTTCAGGCCATCAATGCCTTTCGAGGGCATTCACCAGATCATGAAAGGCTTCACGATTGGAGTCGTTCAGGCCCATGAGGATCTTGTGCGCTTCGAGCACCTTGATCCGCACCACTTCTTCGGACTGGTCCTGATCCGGCAGGTCATCCAGGCACTCGGGGCACGGCACCGGGTGGTTGACGATGTTGAACACCTGCTCGAAGCCCATCGACTGCAGCAGACGGGTGATGTCTTCGTGGGTGGTGACGACGGTCGGCAGCAGGCCGACCTTTTGCCGCGACAGGATCGACAGTTTGGCCAGCAGGCCGAGGGTGGTGCTGTCGATGCTGCGGGTTTCGGTCAAATCGATCACGATCGCGTTGAAATTCAACGCGGTGAAGATTTTCTCAATAGTCGCATCCAACGCCGAACACAGGGTCAGGCGAACTTCACCGACGAACTTCAGGACGAAGGTGCCGTCCTGCTCGGCGAACTGGATTCTACCGGTACTCATTGAAGGTTCCTGCTCAACACCAACAGGGCGATATCATCCGGCATCTCCCCTAGCGTGGCCAATCCAAACACTTGCCGCAGACCATCCAGGCTGCCGCCCGCCGACTTCACCCGTTGGGGCAAAGCGGCTTCTTTTTCCTTGAGCGTCGGTTCTGGCAACAGATCCAGAATGCCGTCGGACATCAGCGTCAGGCTGAACGTCGGAGGCAGCTCAAGCACGTGATCTTCGTAGGTGGCCTCATTGAACAGGCCCACCGGCAAACCGCGGCCTTCGAGGTAACGAACACTGTCAGGCGTGTACAACACAGGCAACGGCAGATGGCCGCCGATGCTATAGGTCAACAAACCGGTCTCCTCGTCGATGACTCCACCGACCATTGTGACGTGTTTGCCCAGCTTACAACTGATCAGCCCCCGGTTGATATGACCAAGGACTTCCGAAGGCTTGAATTCCGGCAACGTACCGTTGCGCTTGGACTCGAACAGCAGGCGCGTGGTCATGAACTTCAGCAGCACCGTGACGAACGCTGACGAGGCGCCATGGCCCGATACGTCGGCCAGGTAGAACGCCACCCGACGCTCGTCGACACGGAAGTAGTCGACAAAATCACCCGACAGATACAGCGACGGGATGATCTGGTGGGCAAACTGGAACTCGTCGATGCGCCACGGGCTTTCCGGCAGCATGTTCATCTGCACCTGGCGACCGGCGTTCTGGTCTTCCTGGAGCAGGTTCAGGCTGGCCTCGAGCTCGCGGTTGGCCTTCTCCAGCTTCTCGCGGTAGCGCTGGTTCTCCAGCAGCAGGCGCGCGCGATCCAGCGCGCGACGCACCGAATGCTCGAGCACGGCCAGGTCTTCGAGAGGCTTGATCAGGTAGTCCGCCGCACCCAGGCGCAGCGCCTCGACCGCGTCGTTCATCACGCCGGCACCCGAAACGACGATCATCGGCGTTTGCGGTGAGCGCTCGGTGACCTGACGGATAAGTTCGAGACCACCCATCTGCGGCATGCGCAGATCGCAGATGACCAAGTCGGGCTTGTCTTGCTCGAATACCTGAAGACCCTGCTGGCCGTTGCTGGCCTGCAGGACGCTGAAACCACTGTCTTCCAAATAGGCCGCGAGGCTCGCGCGCACTACTTCGTCATCATCGATTATCAGCAGCGTGGCACTGGTTTTTGGCATGTGGGCAAACGGCGCCAGAATTAGGTTGGCGTAGCAGGCGGGGCATCGGCCCGGCTCAGACTACTGGATTCGCTTTCTAGCCTCTCTGCTGCACCGCTTTCGAGCACTGAGCCGGAACGCGATTGCACCAGAGGTGCCCTTCTAAGGCGCAGACGGTACTCCCATCCGCGGGGCGTTTCAAGCATGCGCCGATGGTCGCTTGACGACTTTACTTGTCAAATCACCGAGAGTTATAAGAACAGCTCAAACCGTAACCCAATGGAAGGTCGAAGCCATGAGTCAAACCGGTCGGGACTACAGCGAAAAGCGCGATTTCATCCGCATGCGGGTCGATGCCGATGTGGTGCTGATTCATGAAGGCGATGAGATCGCCGGCGTGTGCATCGACCTCTCCAGCAGCGGCATGCAGGTCGAAGCGCCGCGCCAGTTCGCGGTTGGCGATCGTTTGAGCGTGCGCATCGATTCCGAGCATGCGGCGTTGAGCGGGCTGGAGGCGGAGACCGAAGTGGTCTGGGTCAAGGCTCAGGACGGCGATGGCCAGAAGCTCGGCCTGACCATTCTGCTGATGAAATAAGCGCACACAAAAAAGGCGGCCTCATGGGCCGCCTTCCTGTCATCGGTCGAAATTAAAAATCGTCTTCGACCTGACCATCCTTGACCTTGAACTCGCGGTTCTGCAGGTAGGCGTTGCGGATGAAGGTGTATTTGTCGCCGCTGATCAGCTTCTCGCTCGACAGCAGGCTGGCGCGGGTGTCGACGATGTTCAGGCCGAACACCGAGTTACGGACAGGCACGTCGTTGATGTAGCGGTACGGACCGGTGTAGCTGTCGACGTACTTGGACGGTGCATCACGCAGGGTGCTCGGGCCGAGCAACGGCAGCATCACGTAAGGGCCGCTGCTGACGCCCCAGTAACCGAGGGTCTGACCGAAGTCTTCGTCACTGCGATTCAGGCCCATTTTGGTACCGACATCGAAGAAGCCCAGCAGGCCGAAGGTGGTGTTGAAGATGATACGCGCGGTATCGACACCGGCTGCTGCCGGCTTGGCCTGCAGAATGTTGTTCGCCAGGTTGGTGACGTCACCGACGTTGCGGAACATGTTGTGGATGCCGTCTTCGAGGAACTGCGGCGTCACGAACTCATAACCCTGCGCCAGCGGCTTGAGCGCGTAGGTGTCGACGAAGTCGTTGAACTGGAAGATCGGGCGGTTGACGCTTTCCCAAGGGTCTTCTTCCGTTGCAGCGTTGGCGGCGAACGGAACCAGCAGGACGCTGGCACATACACATAGCTGAGCGAGAGGATTGCTCCAGCGCATAGAAAAACTCCTTGGATTTTTACTGGCGCGGGCCCCGGGCCCAGGCGTTAAGAGCGCTAGTATAAGCGCAAAAGCCGTTTTGGGCAGTCTGCCCGTGAAGAGTAATGCAGGACGTTTCCAGGGAGCGCCTTCACACACCTGTCATCCAACTGTCACCGATGTCGCCTAGCCTCATGCTTATTTCAGGGACGTTGCCATGACCCACGCTGAAGTCTTGCCTGTCGCCGCGCCCGGCCTGACCGCCGTGCTGTTCGGACTCAGTGGCTGTCTGGTGGATTTCGGCGCCCGTGCCCATCAACACGCCAGCGTACTGCCCGAGCACGCCGACGCCACACCCGGCGCTCTCGACAGCCTGCTCAGCCTGCAGCGCCAGCAGATTCCCTGTGCGTGGATCGACGAGCTGCCCCCTGCCCTCGCGCAACCCTTGGCGGCCTCTCTGCCGGCGTGGATCAAACCGACGCAATATTCAGCAACAATCAATCCATGGCCCGCACCGAACGCCTGCTGGCAGGCGCTGATGGTTTTGAACGTCAGCTGCCTGGATGGCTGCGTGCTGGTGAGCGGCGAGCCCCGGTTGCTGCAAGCGGGCCTCAACGCCGGGCTGTGGACCATCGGCCTGGCGTCCTGCGGCTCACTGTGCGGCCTGTCGCCGAGCGAGTGGCAAGCCTTGAGCCAACAGGAACGCGAACAGCGCCGCGGCAAGGCGACCCTGCAGTTGTTTAACCTGGGCGTGCATTCGGTGATCGATCATCTGGGCGAACTCGACACCTGCCTGGCCGACATCAACCTGCGCCGCCTCAAGGGCGAAAAGCCCTGACCGGGATCATGCAGGTTGCCGCAGAGTGGATTAATCTAAAGGTCAGCCATAGACCTTTGGCGCGCGGCTGCGGTCAATGCCAGTGCCTCTTGATAAAAGGAACCCCACCATGCCCGCCCAAGAACTGCAAAAACAACTCGACACCCTGCGCGAGCAACTGGAGCAGAATCCTCCGCTGTCCGAAGCCGAGCGTAAAGATCTGCATGCGCTGATGGCGCAGATCGAATCGGAAATCAAACTGGAGAACGCCACTCAGGATGCCAGCATCGCCGATGGCGTGAACCTGGCGGTGGACCGCTTTGAACTCGAACACCCAGCCATTGCCGGCACCCTGCGCAATATCGTCAATGCGCTGGGTAGCATGGGGATCTGATTTCCCTCCCCTGAAATGCAAAAAGCCCTGCCAGCGCTGGCAGGGCTTTTTCATTTCCACAATTTGAAACGCAGTCCAATGTGGGAGCGGGCTTGCTCGCTCCCACAATTCAGATGTTTATTGACGGACCAGACGATGGTTCGGCAGTTGTACCGCTTCAGTGCTGCGATACGGGTTGATATCCAGCCCACCCCGACGCACATAGCGCGCAAACACCGTGAGTTTCTCCGGCTTCAGCAAACGTTGCAGGTCGAGGAAAATCCGCTCCACGCACTGCTCGTGGAAGTCCGAGTGCTGGCGGAAGCTGACGATGTATTCCAGCAGACTGGCGTGATCCAGCGCCGCGCCACGATATTCCACCACCACGCTGCCCCAGTCCGGCTGACTGGTCACCGGGCAGTTGGATTTGAGCAGATGGCTATGCACGCTCTCTTCGACAATCTTCGAATCATCGCAACGCAGCAGTTCCGGACGCGGATGCTCATAGTTGCTGACGCTGATGTCCAGATCGTCGATGCACACGCCCGGCAACGCCAACACGCCTTCGGCTTCGACGTCCTTCAGACTGCGTACCCGTACGCCGACCGGTTTGCCGGCAGCGGCCGACAGGTCCTTGACCAGCGTCGCTTCGAGGCTGGCGATATCGGCAAACGGCGTCTGATTCAGCGAATTCAGGTACAACTTGAACGACTTCGATTCGATGATGTTCGGCGAATCCGCCGGAATGCTGAATTCACCGATTGCCACCACCGGCTTGCCCGACGGCAACAGCCACGACAGTTCGAAGCAATTCCAGAAATCCACGCCTTTATACGGCAGGGTTTCGGCGGTCAGGCCCAGCTCGGCCCATTTCGCGGTGCGCGGAATCGGGAACAGCAGGGACGGCGTGTACGTGGCGATGTATTCGCTGGATTTGCCCAGCGGCGAATGTTCGGCTGCGGGATGCATGGCGGAAACCTGACTGAAGAATCAGCGGATTCTATCAGCCTTTGCGCCCGCCTTTGAGTGCTTACTGACTGACAGTCAGTTTGCCGACCATGCCCGCCTGGTAGTGACCGGGAATATTGCAGGCAAATTCCAGGCTGCTGGCCTTGCTGAAGGTCCAGGTCAGCTCGGCGGTCTTGCCCGGCTCGACCAGCACGCTATTGGGGTCGTCGTGCTTCATGCCGTGGCCCATGCTGCCGTGATCCATACCCGCCATGTCGTGGGACATTTCTTTCATGCCGGTAGGCGTGAGCATGCCGCTTTGCTGCATCTGCAACATTTCCTGCTGGTGCTGGGCATGCATCGCCGCGTCACCGAGGTTGAATTCGTGCAGCAACTGGCCTTTATTCACCAGCACAAAGCGAACCGTCTCACCGGCCTTGACCTGAATCGCCTTGGGATCGAACGACATGTCGTTCAGTACAACTTCAATGCTGCGAGTAGCCTTGGCTGCTGGTGCCGGTTGGCCGAAATCATAGCTGTGCGCGGGTGCGGCCCAGACAGGTGAACTCAGCGCCAGCACACAGGCGGCGACGGTCAGAGGGTTGCGCAAAAACATAGTCATACTCCAACAAGATAAGGTTCAGCCTGTGGGAAACTCTAGCCCGCCTGCGCTGGCAGCTACCTGACAGGCAGATTACAACTTTGTCAGGTTGGCGTGCGTCGCCTGCTCCCACGGTATAACGCTTTTGTTCCTACAACCCGAGTCGCCCATGAAACTGCTGATCGTCGAAGACCAACCGAAAACCGGCCACTACCTGCGCCAGGGCCTGACCGAGGCCGGTTTCAACACAGAACTGGTGGCCGACGGCGTCAGCGGTCAGCAACTGGCGTTGAGCGGAGATTATGCGCTGTTGATTCTCGACGTGATGCTGCCCGGGCGCAGTGGCTGGCAGATTCTGCAGGCGGTGCGTAGTGCCGGCCTCGACACGCCAGTGCTGTTTCTGACCGCCAAAGATGCAGTCGAAGATCGGGTTCACGGCCTCGAACTCGGCGCCGACGATTATCTGGTCAAACCGTTCGCCTTTTCCGAATTGCTGGCCCGGGTGCGCAGCCTGCTGCGCCGGGGCAGCGCCCTGCCCCAGGAAACCAGTCTGCAACTGGCCGACCTGCGTCTGGACCTGATTCGCCGTCGGGTCGAACGCAGTGGCCAGCGCATCGACCTCACCGCCAAGGAATTCGCCCTGCTGGAAATGCTTCTGCGCCGTCAGGGTGAAGTGCTGCCGAAATCGCTGATTGCCTCGCAAGTCTGGGACATGAACTTCGACAGCGACACCAACGTGATCGAAGTGGCGATCCGTCGCCTGCGCCTGAAGATCGACGATGACTTCCCCAACAAACTGATCCACACCGTGCGCGGCATGGGTTACGTGCTTGAAGAGCGTCCGGCCTGATGCGTCGCCTGTCGCTGACTTCTCGTCTGGCGCTGCTCTTTGCCGCCTGCACCGCCGTGGTCTCGCTATTCGCCGGGGTGCTGTTCAGCCGCGCCAGCGAGGCGCACTTCATTGAGCTCGATCAGCAATTGCTGGACGGCAAGCTGATCGGTTTGCGCCGTGCCTTGCAGGATGTGCAACCCGTTCAGCGTGAGGCGCGGCTGGCGGATGAGCTGAGCCGTCAGGCCGATCTGGCGCTGCGTATTACCGGCAGTGACGGCCAGCGCTGGTACGACAGCTCGATCAATTTACCGCAGGACTTGCCGCAACAGCCGGGCCTGTCGACCATCAGCCATGACGGCGCCGACTACCGCGTGCTCAACGCCCCGCTCTACCCTGACAAAACCGACTCGCCACAGCTCACTCTGCTGCTGGACATCACCCATCACCAGCACTTCCTGCAACGCATGCAGCATCTGATCTGGCTGACCGTCGGCTTGTCGGCCCTGGCCACCGCGCTGCTCGGCGCGTGGGCCGCGCGCAGCGGTTTGCGTCCGTTGCGCCGTATGAGCGCAGTCGCCCGTGGGATTTCTGCACATTCGCTCAACGCCCGACTGCCGGAAGCGCAAATGCCGCCAGAACTTGCAGAAATGGCCCACAGCTTCAACGCCATGCTCGGACGCCTCGACGACTCGTTTCAACGGCTGTCGGCGTTCTCTGCCGACATCGCCCATGAACTGCGCACTCCGCTGTCGAACCTGCTGACCCACACCCAGGTCACCCTCACCCGCCCGCGACCGATCGAGGATTACCGCGAAGCCCTGCACAGCAACCTCGAAGAACTGCAATGGATGGCCCAACTGGTCAACGACATGCTTTATCTGGCCAAGGCTGACCACGGTTTGCTGATGCCCAAGCGTGAGGTGCTGGAGCTGGCGGATGAGAGCGATGTATTGCTGGAGTTTTTTGCGCCACTGGCCGAGGACGCCGGGGTGACGCTGAGCCGCGAAGGTCATGCGCGTATAGAAGGCGATCGCAGCATGCTGCGCCGGGCCTTGTCGAATCTGCTGGATAACGCGCTGCGCTTCACCCCGGCGTCAGGCAGCGTGCGCCTGTCCATCGTCGATCAACCGCACATAGCGCAGGTGTCGGTGGAGAACAGTGGCGAAGGCATTTCGGCAGAGTTGTTGCCACGGCTGTTTGACCGGTTTTATCGAGCAGATCCGGCGCGGCAGGAAGGCAGCAGTGAACATGCGGGGCTGGGGCTGGCGATTACCCAATCGATCGTCCGCGCCCATGGTGGGCAGATTCATTGCGAATCGGCTGCGGGGTGGACGCGGTTTGTGATCGAGTTGCCCAAAGGAGAATGAGGTCGATAGGACCGGCCCCTTCGCGAGCAGGCTCGCTCCCACAATTGGAATGCATTTCCCTGTGGGAGCGAGCCTGCTCGCGAAGACGGTATTGGCGCTTACGAATATCTCAGCGCATGCGCCGGCTCGATCTTCGCCGCCCGCAACGCCGGGTACACCGTCGCCAGGAAGCTCAGAACAAACCCCGCCGAGCAGATCAACAGCACATCCCCGCCCTGCAATTCCGAAGGCAGGTTGCTGACGAAGTACACGTCGGAACTGAAGATATGCTGCCCGGTAACGCGCTCGACCCAGCCGACCATCTCGCTGACATTCAGTGCCGCGATCACGCCGAGCACGCCACCAATCAGTGTGCCGACAATGCCGATCACCGTGCCCTGCACCATGAAGATCGCCATGATCTGCCGGGGCGTGGCGCCGATGGTGCGCAGGATCGCGATGTCCGCGCCCTTGTCGTTAACCACCATGATCAGCGTGGCGATGATGTTGAACGCCGCCACCGCAACGATCATCAGCAACAGCAGGCCGATCATGGTTTTTTCCATTTTCATCGCGCTGAACAGGCTGCCCTGGGTGTGAGTCCAGTCGTCAGCCTTGAACTCGGCACCGAGGCCTGCGGCGATGTCCGAGGAGACTTTCGGCGCGGCGTACAGATCCTTCACCGCCAGGCGCACGCTCTGCACTTGATTCGGCTGCCAGTGCTGCATGGTCGCGGCATCGGCCACGTGGATCAGCCCCATCGAGCCGTCCAGTTCAGCGCCGACCTTGAACACACCGACCACGTTCAGGCGCTGCATGCGCGGGGTAATGCCACCCGGTGCGGTGCTGACTTCCGGCACGATCAGAGTGATCTTGTCGCCGACGTTGAGGCGGAAGCGGCGCGCGGTGATTTCACCGATCACTACACCGAACTCGCCCGGTTTCAGGTCATCGAGACGTCCCTGCACAATGTGCTGGGCCACGATCGACACCTTGCCTTCCTGGGCCGGATCGACGCCGCTGATCTGAATCGGCTGCATCAAACCCTTGTAGGACAGCATGCCTTCCATCTCGGTGAACGGCACGGCGGCGGTCACTTCAGGATTTTTCAGCGCGGTGGCGGCTACCGGCTGCCAGTCATCGATCGGCTTGACGCCAACGATGGTCGCGTGCGGCACCATGCCGAGGATGCGCGAGCTCATTTCACGCTGGAAGCCGTTCATCACCGACAGCACCACGATCATCGCCAGCACGCCGAGGGCGAGCCCGATCATCGAAGTCATCGAGATGAACGAAACAAAGCGATTGCGGCGCTTGGCGCGGGTATAGCGCGTGCCGATAAAGATCGATAACGGTCTGAACATTCGCTGGGGCACCGTATAAAAATAAAAGACCCGATGCCTTACACAGGCACCGGGTTTCGGTCGGTCAGATGGCGGTCAGGCAACCTTCTTGCAACTGCAGGACGCGGTCCATCTGGCGGGCCAGGTTCATGTCGTGAGTCACCACCAGGAACGCCGTGCGCATCGAAGTGCTGAGTTCCAGCATCAAGTCCTGGATGCCTTCGGCGGTGTGCGAATCAAGGTTGCCGGTTGGCTCGTCGAGCATCACCAGGCCTGGATTGTTCACCAGCGCCCGGGCGATAGCCACACGCTGGCGCTCGCCACCGGACAGCTCGGCCGGTTTGTGCTCCAGACGATGGCCCAGCCCCACGCGCTCCAGCAACGCGGTAGCACGCTGACGTGCTTCCGGGATCGCGGTCTTGCCGATCAGCAGCGGCATGCAGACGTTTTCCAGCGCGGTGAATTCCGGCAGCAAGTGGTGGAACTGGTACACGAACCCCAAGGCACGGTTACGCAGCAGGCCACGCTTCTTCTCGCTCAGCGCCGACAGTTCTTCGCCGTCGAGCCAGACGCTGCCTTCAGTCGGCGTGTCGAGACCGCCCAGCAGGTTGAGCAAGGTACTTTTGCCGGAACCGGACTTGCCGACGATCGCCACACGCTCGCCCGGGTGCAACTCCAGTTGCAGACCGGCCAACACTTGCACCGACTCCGGGCCTTCCTCGTAGGATTTGCCCAGGTTGCGGCAGCTCAAGATTGCTTTATCACTCATGCCCGACTCACTCATAACGTAGCGCCTCCGCCGGCTGGGTGCGCGCAGCACGCCAGGCGGGATACAGGGTGGCGAGGAAACTCAGGACCAACGCAGCGGCGCAGACCATGACCACGTCCTGGCTCTGCACCTGCGACGGCAGGTAATCGATGAAATACACATCGGCGTTGAGGAACTTGTGGCCGATCAGCCCTTCGAGGGCGGAAATCGCCGCACTGACGTTGAGCGCAGCGAAGATCCCGACCACGGCACCAATCGCCGTACCGACCACGCCGATCACGGTGCCCTGCACCATGAACGTGCGCATGATCGTCCCCGGCGTGGCGCCGAGGGTACGCAGAATGGCGATGTCGCTCTTCTTGTCATTTACCACCATCACCAGCGTGGAAATGATGTTGAACGCAGCCACCGCGACGATCAGCAGCAATAGCAGACCGATCATGGCTTTTTCCATGCGGATCGCCTGATACAGGTTGCCGTGGGTGCGGGTCCAGTCGCGGGCGAAGTAATGGTCTTCGCCCAACTGCTGGGCGATGGTCCAGGCCACGCGCGGCGCCTGGAACAGATCATCGAACTTCAACCGGATGCCCTGCACCTGATCAGGTTTCCAGCGGTGCATCTTCGCCAGATCCTGCAGGTTGGTGACGCCCAGATAGCCGTCCAGCTCACCGGCGCCGACATGGAAGATGCCGACCACGGTAAAGCGCTTCATGCGCGGGAACATCCCGGCCGGGGTCACGCTGACCTCCGGCGCGACGAAGGTGACTTTGTCACCGAGGCCCACGCCGAGCTTGGTCGCAGCCTTGTCGCCGATGACGATGCCGAAGCTGCCCGGCGTCAGGTCGTCGAGTTTGCCCTGCTTCATGAAGTTGTCGATGATCGACACATTGCGCTCGAGCGCGGGGTCGATGGCGTTGAGCAACACCTTGGATACCTGACCGTTGTTGGTCAGCAAACCCTGCATCTGGGTGAACGGCGCAACCGCCGTCACCTCAGGGTTGCGTTTGACCTTGGCGGCCAGGCTCTGCCAATCGTTGATCGGTTCGCCGGTTTCAAGAGTCGCGTGGGGCACCATGCCCAGCACGCGGGTGCGCATCTCATGATCGAAGCCGTTCATCACCGAAAGCACCACGATCATCACGATCACGCCGAGGGCGAGCCCGATCATCGAAGTCAGGGAAATGAATGACACAAAATGATTGCGACGCTTTGCACGGGTATAACGCGTGCCGATAAATACGAAGAGAGGTCTGAACATGTCGGGGCTTGTTCGGAGGGAAAAGGAACGTCCTTGTGGCGGGGGTCGATAACCAGCTTTACACTCAGACCACCGCCGCTACCATGGGTTCGCCATGTCGACATTAGATGAAGAAGATCGCCGCGAATACTACCGTATCGAGGACATGATCGCACTGGAAATTCGGCCCCTGTCCGCTCCCGAAGCCGCAGGCCAGGAAGTGTTGCAGGATGCTTCCCCGCTGTTCAACCTGCTCAGCGAACTGCACCTGAGCGAATTCGAGTCGCAGCACCTGTTACGCCAGATCAGCGAGCGCGACCGGGCGATCGCCGCGTTTCTCAAATCCCAGAACAAACGCGTCGACCTGCTCAGCCAGGTGGTCGCCCTGACCGTGCTCGGCCATATCGGCGAGCCGCAACCGGTGATCATCTCCGAAGGCGGGATCGACTTTCAGCACCCGACCGCGCTGGCCACTGGCGCACACCTGTCGGTCAAACTGGTGCTGATGCCGCAGGCATTGGGCCTGCTGCTGCGCGCCCGCGTCACCCATTGCGACCGCAAGGGCGACGGCTACGACGTCGGCACCGAGTTCGAACACTTGACCGACGCCCAGCGCCAGTTGCTCGCCCGCTATATCTTGCAGAAACAGGCCCAGGAACGACGCCTGGCCCGTGAACAGAACGAATCAGGCATTTAAATTAAGGAAGCACCGTGACCCTCATCTACGGCCACCGCGGCGCCAAGGGCGAAGCACCGGAAAATACCCTGACCAGTTTTCAGGAATGTCTCAAGCACGGCGTGCGCCGTTGCGAACTGGATCTGCACCTGTCCAAGGACGGCGAGCTGATGGTGATCCACGACCCGACCCTCAAGCGCACCACCGACCGGCGCGGCAAGGTGGTCGAACACACCGCCGCTGAACTGGTGACCTACGACGCGCGCAAGGGCGGCCCGGGCTGGATCAAACCGTGCCCGATTCCGACCCTGGAAGAATTGTTCGAGCAGTGTGATTTCGAGCACTGGCAACTGGAAGTCAAAAGCGCTTCACGCACCCGCGCCGCGACTACCGTACTGGCGATTCGCGAAATGGCTCAGCGTCATGGCTTGCTGGACAAGGTCACCATCACTTCGAGCTCACGGGAAGTGCTGAAAGCGGCGCTGGACCTGGTGCCGGACGTATCGCGTGGACTGGTCGCCGAATACGCCTGGCTCGACCCGCTAAAGGTCGCGGCCAGCTATGGCTGTGAGATTCTGGCTTTGAACTGGACGCTGTGTACGCCGGAACGCCTGCAGAAGGCGCAGCGTCAGGGGCTGCATGTCTCGGTGTGGACCGTCAACGAGCCTGCGCTGATGCGCAGACTCGCCGACTTCGGCGTTGACAGCCTGATTACAGACTTTCCCGGTTTGGCCACTGCCACCCTTGAGAATTGCTGAAATCGGTCTCCCCGGCCGGCTCAGGCCACCGGCCGGAGCCCGTCAAAAAAGCCGGTTGAGGCCGTCGTACGCTGCTACCCGATAGGCTTCGGCCATGGTCGGGTAGTTGAACGTGGTGTTGACGAAATACTTCAGGGTGTTCAACTCGCCCGGCTGGCTCATAATCGCCTGACCGATGTGCACGATCTCCGACGCCTGATAACCGAAGCAGTGGACGCCCAGCACTTCCAGGGTTTCACGGTGGAACAGGATCTTCAGCATGCCTTGCGGCTCGCCGGCGATCTGCGCACGCGCCATGCTCTTGAAGAACGCCTTGCCGACTTCGTACGGCACCTTGGCCTGGGTCAGCTCCTGCTCGTTCTTGCCGATCGAGCTGATCTCCGGAATGGTGTAGATACCGGTCGGCACGTCATTCACAAAGCGCCAGCTACCGTTATCAACGATGCTGCCAGCAGCCGAACGACCCTGGTCGTGGGCGGCACTGGCCAGGCTCGGCCAGCCGATCACGTCGCCGGCGCCGTAGATGTTCGGCACGCAGGTGCGGTAAGCCTCGTCGACTTCGATCTGGCCACGGCTGTTGACCTTGACCCCGATGTTTTCCAGACCGAGCTGGTCGGTGTTACCGGTACGGCCGTTGCACCAGAGCAAGGCATCGGCCTTGATCTTCTTGCCGGACTTCAGGTGCAGGATAACCCCGTTATCGACGCCTTCAACACGATCGTAATCTTCGTTGTGGCGCACGGTGATGTTGTTGTTGCTGAAGTGATAGCTCAACGCCTGGGAAATTTCCGAGTCGAGGAAGCTCAGCAACTGACCACGGTTGTCCACAAGTTCAACCAATACACCCAGACCGCTGAAGATCGAAGCGTATTCACAGCCGATCACGCCGGCGCCGTAAACGATCAGTTTGCGCGGGGTGTGGCCGAGGCTGAGGATGGTATCGCTATCGTAGATACGCGGGTGATTGAAATCGATGTCCGCCGGACGATACGGGCGCGAACCGGTGGCGATGATGATGTGCTTGGCCACCAGCTTCTCGACAACACCGTTGGCGCAGACCACTTCGATGGTTTGCTCGTCGGCGAAGCTGCCGGTGCCGAAGAACACGTCGACGCGGTTACGGGCGTAGTAGCCAGTGCGCGAAGCGACTTGTTTGGAGATAACCTTTTCAGCGCTTTTCAACACGTCCGGGAAGGAGAACCAGCGCGGCTCGCCGATCGCCCGGAACATCGGGTTGGTGTTGAACTGCATGATCTGCCGCACCGAGTGACGCAGGGCCTTGGACGGGATGGTACCGAGGTGGGTGCAGTTACCGCCGACCTGGCGACGGCTGTCGACCATCGCCACCTTGCGCCCTGCTTTGGCGGCGTTCATTGCCGCGCCTTCTCCCGCTGGGCCGGAACCCAACACCACCACGTCGTAGTTGTAGACAGCCATGCGTACTCCTCAGAACAGGCCGCGGTGCCAGCAGCACCTGCGGCTAAATCACGCCGAATCGTGGCGCGAAGGAACAATTGGGGGTCAGTAAAGAACCCGGACACAGTCTATAGAAGCGTCAACGCCGCGCACATTAACCCTTGGTCGCGTCGTAGGCTACTTTTGCCTGCACTACAACGCCAGCTTTCGTACTGTTTTCAGTCAACTTTTGCGCCACTGAGGCGTTCGAAAGCTGCACTGGTGCGGATAACAAAACCTGTATCGGCACGAATCACGAAGAATGCACCAATGTCGTGTTTTTCGGCATAGTCCCAAGCCCTTTCAGGCCCGAGAATCAGCAACAGCGTCGATAGTCCATCGGCCATCAACGCTGAAGGATGAATTACCGTGACTGACGCCAGGCTGTGTAGGACCGGCGCCCCGCTCCGCGCATCGAAGGTGTGGGAATAACGCCGGCCACCTTGCAGGAAATAGTTACGGTAATCACCGGAGGTGGAAACCCCGTAGCCGTCGACCTGAATGATCCGTTCGGCCACCTGTTGATCGTCTCGCGGCTCTTCCAGCGCAATACGCCAGGATGAGCCATCAAGCTTCTTGCCCTTGGCCTTTAGCTCACCGGTGGCTTCGGCGAGATAGTCATGGATGCCCATCGACTCGAGCCTGGCGGCGATGGTGTCGACCGCGTAACCGGCGGCGATGCTGTTGAAGTCGACTTCGACAGCGGCGTCCTTGCACAAGCGGTCGCCGTCGATATGCAAATGGCGGTAGCCGACTCGCTGCAGGGTTTCGGCCAGCGCGGCGGAGTCGGGGACTGTCTCTTCACGCCCTTGCGGGCCGAACCCCCACAGGTTCATCAGCGGTTCGACAGTCAGGTCGTAGGAACCTTCGCTTTGCTCCGACAGCTGCTCGCCGACACGGACCAATTCGAGCACGGCAGCCGGCATGGTCTGACAGCTGTTCGCTGGCAAGGCATTGAAACGTTCGATGTCGGAGTCATTGCGATAGGTCGACATCTGCCGATCTACTTTCGCGAGGATAGCCTCCACTTCCCGGCGAACTTGCGCCGGTTCGGCAATACCCGAGTGCCGCACGTACTTGATCGAATACGTGCTGCCCATGGTCGGCCCCCCAAAGCTTTCCATGGACTCACCGTTGCCACAGGCAGCGAGGACAACCGTCACACTCACAAGCCAAACCCACCGTCCAGTGAACAATTCTTCATCTCCCCATAAAAGCGCGCCGGCCATTATGGATCAAAGGCCCGCACGCTCCCCAACGGATGCAACGCGTCATAAGAAACCAATAATGAGTAACTGAAAATGTCCTCGACCACGGGCAAAGGCAAAGCGATTTTTCGCGTTGTCAGCGGCAATTTTCTCGAGATGTTCGACTTTATGGTCTATGGCTTCTACGCCACGGCCATCGCCAAAACCTTCTTCCCGGCCGACAGCGCCTTCGCTTCCCTGATGCTGTCCCTGGCCACCTTCGGTGCCGGTTTCCTGATGCGTCCACTGGGCGCGATCTTCCTTGGTGCCTACATTGACCGTCACGGTCGTCGCCAGGGCCTGATCATTACCCTTGCGTTGATGGCCGCCGGTACGATCCTGATCGCCTGCGTGCCGGGCTATGCCACTCTGGGTGTCGCAGCGCCGTTGATCGTGCTGTTCGGTCGCTTGCTGCAAGGCTTCTCGGCCGGCGTCGAGTTGGGCGGTGTTTCGGTCTATCTGGCGGAAATCGCCACGCCGGGCCGCAAGGGCTTTTTCGTCAGTTGGCAGTCCGCCAGCCAGCAAGCGGCGGTGGTGTTTGCCGGCCTGCTCGGGGTGGGCCTCAATCACTGGCTAAGCCCGGAACAGATGGGTGACTGGGGCTGGCGTGTGCCGTTCCTGATCGGCTGCATGATCGTTCCGGTGATCTTCGTCATTCGTCGTTCGCTGGAGGAAACTCCGGAATTCCAGGCGCGCAAACATCGCCCTACCCTGCGGGAAATCGTCCGCTCGATCGGTCAGAACTTTGGCATCGTCATCGCCGGCATGGCGCTGGTGGTGATGACCACGGTGTCGTTCTACCTGATCACCGCCTACACCCCGACCTTCGGCAAGGCTGAACTGCATCTGTCGGATTTCGACGCGCTGCTGGTGACCGTGTGCATCGGTCTGTCGAACTTCTTCTGGCTGCCGGTGATGGGCGCGGTGTCCGACAAGATCGGGCGCAAACCCCTACTGCTGGCGGCGACCATTCTGGCGATCCTGACCGCCTATCCGGCGCTGTCGTGGCTGGTGGCGAACCCGAGCTTCAGTCATCTGCTGATCGTCGAACTGTGGCTGTCGTTCCTGTACGGTTCGTACAACGGCGCGATGGTCGTGGCTCTGACCGAAATCATGCCGGTGGAAGTGCGCACCACCGGATTCTCGCTGGCCTATAGCCTGGCGACGGCGACCTTTGGTGGCTTCACGCCGGCAGCCTGTACTTATCTGATCCATGTGCTGGACAACAAGGCTGCGCCGGGGATCTGGCTCAGCGGTGCGGCGGTACTGGGGTTGATTGCGACGCTGGTGCTGTTCCGTGGCAATAAGCATGAGCTGCGGACTGCGCAAGCGCCTGTGGCAGGCGGCGCCCGATAAAACGCCTTCGGGAGCAAGCCCCCTCCCACAAGGTCCGGTGGTGCCAACATGATTGTGTGAACACCGCCAAACCTGTGGGAGGGGGCTTGCTCCCGAAGAGGCCGGTACAGGCAATAAAGATTCAGCAGGCATAAAAAAACGCCCCGACCTAAGTCGGGGCGTTTTCATTTGCAGCGAAGGCTTAGCGCGGGAACGCTGGCGGATTTACATCAGCCATGTCTTCCATCACGCGAACCACCTGGCAGCTGTAGCCGAACTCGTTGTCGTACCAGACGTACAGCACAACGCGGTTGTCCTGAACGATGGTTGCTTCAGCATCGACCACACCGGCGTGACGCGAACCCACGAAGTCAGTGGACACCACTTCCTGCGAGTTGACGAAGTCGATTTGCTTGTGCAGATCGGAGTGCAGCGCCATGTAGCGCAGGTACTCGTTCATCTCTTCACGGCTGGCGGCTTTCTCAAGGTTCAGGTTGAGAATGGCCATCGACACGTTTGGCGTCGGAACGCGGATCGCGTTACCGGTCAGCTTGCCGGCCAGCTCAGGCAGGGCCTTGGCAGCGGCGGTGGCAGCACCGGTTTCGGTGATCACCATGTTCAGCGCGGCGCTACGGCCACGGCGATCGCCCTTGTGGAAGTTGTCGATCAGGTTCTGGTCGTTGGTGTACGAGTGAACGGTTTCGACGTGACCGTTGATGATGCCGAACTTGTCATTCACAGCCTTCAGCACCGGCACGATGGCGTTGGTGGTGCAGGAAGCGGCGGACACGATCTTGTCGTCAGCGGTGATTTCGTTGTGGTTGATACCGTGAACGATGTTCTTCAGCTTGCCTTTGCCAGGCGCGGTCAGAACAACGCGAGCCACACCCGGGCATTGCAGGTGCTGACCCAGGCCATCGGCGTCACGCCATACACCGGTGTTGTCCACCAGCAGCGCGTCTTTGATGCCGTACTGGGTGTAATCCACCTCGGTCGGGTTCTTCGCGTAGATCACCTGGATCAGGTTACCGTTGGCGGTGATGGTGTTGTTTTCTTCGTCGATGACGATGGTGCCGTTGAACGGGCCGTGTACCGAATCGCGACGCAGCAGGCTGGCGCGCTTGGTCAGGTCGTTTTCGGCGCCTTTGCGCACGACGATGGCACGCAGACGCAGACCGTCGCCACCACCGGTTTTCTCGATCAGGATGCGCGCCAGCAGACGGCCGATACGACCGAAGCCGTACAGCACAACGTCAGTGCCTTTGCGGGCCGAAGCGTTTTGCTGACCAACCACGTCAGCCAGTTCTTCACGCACGAACTGCTCGGCGCTGCGGCCATTGCCTTCGCTGCGGAATTTGAACGCCAACTTGCCCAGGTCTACCGAAGCCGCGCCGAGCTTGAGCTCGCTCATGGCTTTCAGCAGAGGGAATGTTTCGTGGACGGAGAGTTCGCTATCGTCGGAGGAACGGTGGCGAGCAAAGCGGTGAGCTTTGAGAATCGCGATGACAGACTGGTTGATCAGGCTGCGGCCATAGATCGAGCTCACCACGTTGTTATTGCGGTAGAGCTGACCGATAAGCGGAATCATCGCTTCTGCGAGTGCTTCACGGTCGATCCATTCACCAAGACACTGGTCGGGCTTCTGAGTCACGGGAACCTTCCACATGTAGGGGCAGAAAAAAGGGGCTACATTATGCCGCCGAGAACCTCTTGTAGCAATGCGCGCTTGTCGCGCAATCGGTAACAAAATTCCGTTCAAAAAAATTACGCCCCGCGCCAGCCCAGTAAAACCGGGGCTTCCAGCGCAGTCAATTTTTCGACGACTGTTAGACGATGTCTGTAACCCTCCGCAACACCAGTCGATTTCGGCACTACATAACCACTAAAAAAGTGCTCGTTTTTATGGTTACCACTACATTTTGCGCAAACCGCGAAGATAGACGCAGTCTGCAACTGACAGCCGGCACCTGACGCCGCTACAATTACCGACTTTGTCGCAAAGCCTGGAGCTCAACCTTCCGTGCCCGTTCTGCGTCTACCGCTTCTCCCTGCCGCGGCAGGTAAACAGCATTGGGGCAACCTGCCCGGTGCTGCCCTCAGCCTCGCGATTGCCGAGGCTGCCAGCGCTGCCAAGCGCTTCACCCTGCTACTGACCGCCGACAGCCAGAGTGCCGAACGGCTGGAACAGGAGCTGAGTTTCTTCGCCCCGGATTTGCCCGTGCTGCATTTCCCCGACTGGGAAACCCTGCCGTACGATCTGTTCTCGCCGCACCAGGACATCATCTCCCAGCGTATCGCCAGCCTTTATAGACTGCCGGAACTGGCGCACGGCGTGCTGGTGGTGCCGATCACCACCGCCCTGCACCGCCTGGCGCCGACCAAGTTCCTGCTCGGCAGCAGCCTGGTGCTGGATGTCGGGCAGAAGCTCGATGTCGAACAGATGCGCTCGCGGCTTGAGGCCAGCGGCTATCGCTACGTCGATACGGTCTACGAGCACGGCGAGTTCACCGTGCGCGGCGCGCTGATCGACCTGTTCCCGATGGGCAGCAAACTGCCCTATCGCATCGACCTGTTCGACGACGAAATCGAAACCCTGCGCACCTTCGATCCGGAAAACCAGCGCTCCATCGACAAAGTCGATTCGGTCAAGCTGCTGCCGGCCCGAGAGTTCCCGCTGCAGAAAGATGCGGTCACCCGCTTCAAGGCGCGCTTTCGCGAGCGTTTTGATGTCGACTTCCGACGCTGCCCGATCTTCCAGGACTTGAGCAGCGGCATCACCCCGGCCGGTATCGAGTACTACCTGCCGCTGTTCTTCGATGAAACCTCGACACTGTTCGATTACCTGCCGCAGGACACTCAAGTGTTCTCGCTGCCGGGTATCGAACAAGCGGCAGAAAACTTCTGGAACGACGTGCGCAATCGCTACGAAGAGCGCCGCGTCGATCCATCGCGCCCTCTATTGCCGCCTGCGGAATTGTTCCTGCCGGTGGAAGACTGCTTCGCCCGCCTCAAGAGCTGGCCACGGGTCGTTGCCAGTCAGCAGGACGTCGAATCCGGTGCCGGTCGCGAGCGCTTCCCGGCGCAGGCACTGCCAAACCTGGCGATCGAAGCCAAGGCCACACAACCACTGGCGGCGCTCTCGACATTCCTCGACGAATTCCCCGGACGCGTGCTGTTCACCGCCGAATCCGCGGGCCGGCGTGAAGTCCTGCTGGAGCTGCTGGAACGGCTGAAGCTGCGGCCGAAAACCGTCGACAGCTGGCCGGACTTCGTTTCGAGCAAGGATCGCCTGGCGATCACCATCGCGCCGCTCGACGAAGGCTTGATGCTCGATGACCCGGCGCTGGCGCTGGTGGCGGAGAGCCCGTTGTTCGGTCAGCGCGTCATGCAGCGTCGTCGCCGGGAAAAACGCGCCGACGCCAACAACGATGCAGTGATCAAAAACCTTACCGAACTGCGCGAAGGCGCGCCGGTGGTGCACATTGACCACGGTGTCGGGCGTTATCTGGGCCTGACGATTCTGGAAATCGACAACCAGGCGGCCGAATTCCTCACTCTGGAATATGCGGAGAACGCCAAGCTCTACGTGCCGGTGGCCAACCTGCATCTGATCGCGCGTTACACCGGCAGCGATGACTCACTGGCGCCGCTGCACCGCCTCGGCTCCGAGACCTGGCAGAAAGCCAAGCGCAAAGCCGCCGAACAGGTGCGCGATGTCGCCGCTGAGCTGCTCGACATCTATGCCCGTCGTGCCGCCCGCGAAGGCTACGCGTTTGCCGACCCGAAAGCCGATTACGCGACCTTCAGCGCCGGTTTCCCGTTCGAAGAAACGCCGGACCAGCAAGCGACCATCGAAGCGGTGCGCGAAGACATGCTCGCGCCAAAGCCGATGGATCGTCTGGTCTGCGGCGACGTCGGTTTCGGCAAGACCGAAGTGGCGATGCGCGCCGCGTTCATCGCCGTGCACGGCGGGCGTCAGGTAGCGATTCTGGTGCCGACCACCCTGCTCGCCCAGCAACACTACAACAGCTTCCGCGACCGCTTCGCCGACTGGCCGGTGACCGTGGAAGTGATGAGTCGCTTCAAGTCGGCCAAGGAAGTCAACGCGGCGATTGCCGATCTGGCGGAAGGCAAGATCGACATCGTCATCGGCACGCACAAGCTGCTGTCCGACGACGTGAAGATCAAAAACCTGGGTCTGGTGATCATCGACGAAGAACACCGTTTCGGTGTGCGGCAGAAAGAACAGCTCAAGGCCCTGCGCAGCGAAGTCGACATTCTCACCCTGACCGCCACGCCGATTCCGCGCACGCTGAACATGGCGGTGTCGGGCATGCGTGATCTGTCGATCATCGCCACGCCGCCGGCGCGCCGCCTGTCGGTGCGCACCTTCGTCATGGAGCAGAACAAGAGCACGGTCAAAGAGGCTCTGCTGCGTGAACTGCTGCGCGGCGGTCAGGTTTACTACCTGCACAACGACGTCAAAACAATCGAGAAGTGCGCGGCGGATCTCGCCGAACTGGTGCCGGAAGCGCGGATCGGCATCGGCCACGGACAGATGCGTGAACGCGAACTCGAACAGGTGATGAGCGACTTCTATCACAAGCGCTTCAACGTGCTGATCGCCTCGACCATCATCGAGACCGGCATCGACGTGCCGAGCGCCAACACCATCATCATCGAGCGCGCCGACAAGTTCGGTCTGGCGCAATTGCACCAGCTGCGCGGACGTGTCGGCCGCAGTCACCACCAGGCTTACGCGTACCTGCTGACCCCACCGCGCCAGCAAATCACTTCGGATGCTGAAAAGCGTCTGGAAGCGATTGCCAACACCCAGGATCTGGGCGCCGGATTCGTGCTGGCAACCAACGATCTGGAAATCCGTGGCGCCGGCGAACTGCTGGGCGATGGCCAGAGCGGGCAAATTCAGGCCGTGGGTTTTACGTTGTACATGGAAATGCTCGAGCGCGCGGTGAAGTCGATCCGCAAGGGCGAGCAACCGAATCTCGATCAACCGCTCGGCGGTGGCCCGGAGGTCAACCTGCGCGTGCCTGCGCTGATTCCGGAAGACTATCTGCCGGACGTTCACGCCCGCCTGATTCTGTACAAGCGCATCGCTTCGGCCACCGACGAGGAAGGCCTGAAGGATCTGCAAGTGGAGATGATCGATCGTTTCGGCCTGCTGCCGGAGCCGACCAAGAATCTGGTGCGCATCACTGCGCTGAAGTTGCAGGCCGAACAGCTGGGCATCAAGAAAGTCGACGGTGGCCCGCAGGGTGGACGCATCGAGTTCGCCGCGCAGACGCCGGTCGACCCGATGACCTTGATCAAACTGATCCAGACTCAGCCAAAACGCTACAAATTCGAAGGCGCCACGATGTTCAAGTTCCAGGTGCCGATGGAACGCCCGGAAGAGCGCTTTAATACTGTAGAGGCGCTGTTCGAGCGCCTCCTCCCGAAAACTGTTTGAAGGACGCCGCATGCGCCTGTTTCGCTCACTGACTTTGCTACTTGCCTTGGTAGCCCCTTCGGTTTTCGCCGATGACCTGTATCAGGTCGAAATGATTCTGGTGCGCCAGAACGCCGTGCCGGCTATCGTCAGCCGCGCCGCCCCGGAAGACTGGGCCGCCGGCGCTCAACGCCTGGGTGATGACAGCCTGCGCACACCTGCGCTCGGCGACGTTGCCAGCAAACTCACCGCCAGCGGTGATTACAGTGTGCTGATGCACAAGGCCTGGCAGCAGACCCTCGGCGAAGCGCCGACCAAGGTGGCCGTCAGCGACGGCAAGGAACAGTTCGGCCAGTTCCCGATCGAGGGCACGCTGGAAATGAAACTCGGGCGCTTTACCGACGTGAACGCCGACTTCTGGGTCAACCAGATCGACGCCAACGGCATGGTCACTGCCAGCGAACACCTGAAACAGGACAGTCACACCAAAAACGGCCAGCTCAACTATCTCGACAACGGCCACCTGGCGCTGCTGATCAAGATCACGTCCCTGACGGCGCCCGCCCCACGGCAAGCCCCTGAAGCGATTCCGGACTGATCGAAGTCCTTATGTCCCCGCCCCTGAGTAAACCGTTGGCACCCTCCTGGGTCAGCCGATTCAAGGAACAGAGCCTGGAGCGTGGCCGCCGCTACGCCCTGGAGAACCGGGTACGCATCGCCCAGGTCGGCGATGCGACTATCACCGCCAGTTGCGAAGGCTCTGGCGGTAACGTCTACCGTCAGACCATTCACCTGCGCGAGTCAGCCAAAGACACCCTATTGCTGGTTGACGCCACCTGCACCTGCCCGGTGCGCAACAACTGCAAACACTGCGCCGCGGTGCTGCTGCAAGTGCAGGAAACCCTCGAATACCCTGCCGCTGCGAAAGACGCCGAGTTGCTGGAAAAGCTCCAGGCTGTTCTGGAAAACCGCAGCCCCAAGGCGCCGCCGCAAGTGCTGGTGGACAACGTGCAACCGCTGCCGCGCCTGTGGCTGGCCAGCGTCGAGTTCAGCGCGTTCGAGCCGCGCAACGGCAAGATGCAGCGCTATATTCAGCATCGGGCGGCGCTGTCGTTCAGCTATCTGGATGAGTACGTCAGCGGGCAGAAAAACAGCGACATTCTGATTCGCCAGGAAACCCAGACCCTGCGGATAAAACGCCATCCGGAAGTGGAACAGTCCTACCGCGAACAGTTAAGAATCCTCGGCTTCCGTATCGCCACGCGCCAGAGCAAAGCGCTGCCGGAAAGCGCCGGTGAGCTGTACGAGATGGTCAACGACAGCGCCTGGCTGACGTTCACCCTCAACGAACTGCCGAAGCTGCGCACCCAAGGCTGGGAATTGCAGATCGACGAGGAATTCGGCTTCGACCTGACCGCCGTCGACGACTGGTACGCCACCGTCGAACAGGCGCCGGAACGCGACTGGTTCGATCTGGAATTGGGGATCATCGTCAATGGTGAGCGCCTGAGCCTGCTGCCGATCCTGCTCAATCTGATGCGCTCGCACACGGAAATCCTCAACCCGGAACGCCTGGCGCGGCGCCGCGATGACGAGCTGATTCTGGTCAATATTCCGCAACGCAACAGTGAGCACGGGCCATTGCAAGTGGCGCTGCCCCTTGGCCGACTGAAACCGGTATTGGCGACGCTGGGCGAGTTCTACTTGCAGGAGCCGGGCGAAACCACCCTGCGCTTGAGCAAGGCAGACGCCACGCGGCTCAACTCGCTGGAAGGCATTCCCCTGCTGTGGGAGGGTGGCGAACAGATTCGAAGTTTCGCCCAACGCCTGCGCGACATCCGCGACTACAGCGCGAAAGCGCCGGAAGGCTTGAACGCGACGTTGCGTCCCTATCAGCTCGAAGGATTGAGCTGGATGCAGTCCCTGCGTCAGCTTGAGGTCGGCGGGATTCTGGCGGACGACATGGGTCTGGGTAAAACCTTACAGACCCTGGCGCATATTCTCAGTGAGAAAAACGCCGGGCGTCTGGATCGACCGTGCATGGTGGTGATGCCCACCAGCCTGATCCCGAACTGGCTCGACGAAGCCGCGCACTTCACGCCGCAACTGAAAGTGGTCGCGCTGTACGGTGCCGGCCGCAAAAAGCATTTCGAGCATCTGGCCGACTTCGACCTGATCCTGACCACCTATGCACTGCTGCCCAAGGACGTCGAACGGCTGGCACAACAGCCGCTGCACGTTCTGGTGCTCGACGAAGCGCAGTACATCAAGAACCCGAACAGCAAGGCCGCGCAGGCCGCTCGCGAACTCAACGCGCGCCAGCGCCTGTGCCTGAGTGGCACACCGCTGGAAAACCACCTCGGCGAGTTGTGGTCGTTGTTCCACTTTTTGCTGCCGGGCTGGTTGGGCGATGTCAAAAGCTTCAATGCCGACTACCGCGTGCCGATCGAAAAGCGCGCCAGCGAAGTCAGGCTGCAGCACCTCAATGGGCGGATAAAACCGTTTCTGCTGCGCCGCACCAAGGAACAGGTGGCCACCGAACTGCCGCCCAAAACCGAGATCATCCACTGGGTCGATCTCAATGAGGCGCAGCGCGACGTGTACGAAACCATGCGCCTGGCGATGGACAAGAAAGTCCGCGACGAGATCACTCGCAAAGGCGTGGCGCGTAGCCAGATCATCATTCTTGAAGCCCTGCTCAAGCTGCGTCAGGTCTGCTGCGATCTGCGTCTGGTCAACGACGCCACCCTGCCCGCCCGCGGCAGCAGCTCGGGCAAGCTCGACAGCCTGATGGAAATGCTCGAAGAGCTGTTCGAAGAAGGTCGGCGGATTCTGCTGTTCTCGCAGTTCACCTCGATGCTGTCCCTGATCGAAGACGAACTGAAAAAACGCAACGTAGCCTACGCCTTGCTGACCGGCCAGACCCGCGATCGGCGCACGCCGGTGAAGGAATTCCAGAGCGGCAAACGTCAGATTTTTCTGATCAGCCTGAAGGCCGGCGGCGTCGGCTTGAACCTGACCGAAGCGGATACGGTGATTCATTACGATCCGTGGTGGAACCCGGCGACCGAGAACCAGGCAACCGACCGCGCCTATCGAATCGGCCAGGAGAAGCCGGTGTTCGTCTACAAGATGATTGCCCGGGGCACGGTGGAAGAGAAGATTCAGCACCTGCAGAAGGAAAAGTCTGACTTGGCAGCAGGCGTACTGGATGGGCGCAAGGCCGGGGACTGGAAACTGCAGAGCGATGACATCGAAGCGCTGTTTGCGCCATTACCGGACAAGTTCGACAAGCGTTGAGATGTGCAGTGTTTGCTAGATAGCTTTCGCGAGCAAGCCCGCTCCCACAGTTGGATCGCATTTCCCCTTGTGGGAGCGAGCCTGCTCGCGAACGGATCACCTCAGTTGAAGGTTCAAACTGAAGCTTACTGCCTGGAAACCGGCAGCGGCGCAAACAGCGCCTCGATGTCACTCTGTTCCAGCTTGAACCCACCTGTCGTACCCCCTTCCAGCACCGCCCCGGCCAACGCTGCTTTCTCCTGCTGCAACGCTTGTATCTTTTCCTCTACCGTGCCGCGAGCGATCAGCTTGTAAACAAACACCGGATTGTTCTGCCCGATACGATAAGCGCGATCAGTTGCCTGATTCTCCACTGCCGGGTTCCACCACGGGTCGAAGTGGATCACCGTGTCCGCAGCCGTCAGGTTCAGACCGGTACCGCCAGCCTTGAGGCTGATGAGGAACAACGGCACCTTGCCGCCCTGGAAATTCTTGACTGGCGTGCGCCGGTCGGTGGTGTCGCCAGTCAGCAACGAATAACCGATAGCGCGCTGCTGCAACTCCTGCTCGATCAGCGCCAGCATCGAGGTGAACTGGGAGAACAGCAGGATGCGCCGACCTTCGCCGAGCAACTCTTCGAGCATCTCCATCAGGCTGATCAGCTTGCCGCTGCCCGAGCGCAATGCCTTCGCCGTGAGAGGCATGTTGATCAAGCGCAGATCGCAGCAGACCTGACGCAGCTTGAGCAAGGCATCAAGAATGATGATTTGACTGCGCGCCACACCACTGCGGGCAATTTCATCGCGCACTTTTTTGTCCATCGCCACGCGCACCGTTTCATAGACGTCGCGCTGGCCGTCGCTGAGTTCAACCCAATGGATGATTTCGGTTTTCGGCGGCAGCTCAGTGGCGACCTGATCTTTCTTGCGACGCAGCAGAAACGGCTTGATGCGCGCCGTCAGGTGCTGCATGCGCTGGACATTGCCATGCTTCTCGATCGGTGTGCGGTAATCGCGGTTGAAGGATTTGCTGTCGCCCAGCCAGCCAGGCATGAGGAAATGAAACTGCGACCACAGCTCGCCGAGATGGTTTTCCAGTGGCGTGCCGCTCAGACACAAGCGCTGACGGGCCTGCAAGTCACGTGCGGCCTGCGCCGCTTTGCTCAGCGGGTTCTTGATGTTCTGCGCTTCGTCGAGAATCAGCACGCTCCACGACTGCGGCCGCAACGTTTCAAGATCCCTGGGCAGCAAGGCGTAAGTGGTCAGCACCAAGTCGTATTCGGCGAGATTGGCGAAGTCTTTTTGCCGCCCGGCCCCATGCAGCGCCAGGACCTTCAACTGAGGCGTGAAGCGCTGGGCCTCGTCGAGCCAGTTGGGAATCAGGCTGGTCGGCATCACCGCCAGTGCCGGGCAATCGAGGCGACCAGCGTGCTTTTCCGTGAGCAGATGCGCCAGGGTCTGCAGGGTTTTGCCCAAGCCCATGTCATCGCCAAGAATGCCGCCGACCTCCAGCTCCCGCAGAGTCTGCATCCAGCCAAGGCCTTCGAGCTGATATGGGCGCAGTTGCGCATTAAGGCCGGCCGGCGCAGCAATATGGGTGTGACTGGAATTGTGCAGCCGCTTGGCAAAAGTGCGCAGGCGTTCGCCGCCCTGCCATTCCAGTGGCATGCCATCGAGCATACTCAGGCGCGCGGCGTCTGGAACAGTCAAGCGCAGCGCATCGCCCTGATGTCCGCCCAGGTACAGCTCGCCCAGCGTCGCCATCAGCGGTTTGACCCGACTCAGCGGCAACGCCACCTTGGCGCCTGCCGGGTCGCCAAAACCGCTGGGCTTGAGTTCGATCAGGAGTTTTTCGTCGTCGCTGCGTTGCGCCAGATTCACCGGGTCGAGCAAACGTGGCTGGGTGCGCAACAGATGCAGAAGGATCGGCAACAAGCTGTAGCGCTCGCCATTGACGACGATGCCCAGTTGCAGATCAAACCATTGATGCCCGGCCTCTTCTTCGACCTCCGCGTACCAGTGTTCGACCGGCTGCACATCGAAATGGAAGCCGGGACTGATTTCGATTTCCCAGTCCGCGGCGCGCAGTGTGGCAAGCCCTTCATGCATGAATCCGAGCCAGGCGGAATCATCCGGCAAGGTGAACATCTCGCCGAGACGATCCATAGCGCTCTTGCGCGTGGCTTTTTTGAAGCCGTGCTTTTGCAGGCTCTGGCGCAGCTTCTTTTCCATCGCAGGCTGGCGTCGAATGCGCTGGGTTTCAGTGCCATTGAGGATCATCACTTCCGGATTACGATCCACCGCCGGATGACCGTTGTAGGTAAACACCAGAGCGGCGCGGTGCTCCAGAACGTATTCCCAGCGCGAACGCTCCCGGCCGCTGACCAAGGTCAGTTGCGGCTGCGGAAACACGTCATCGATGATTCGTTCGGTGAGCTTGTGCGGCGGCGAGATTTTGGTCATCGCGCTCATGCGATGGCTGAACTGCATCGCCTGACGCGCCGGGATGTCTGGGGCGAGGGTCAAATGGCAGGCCAGTTTTTCTTCCAGCTCACTGAACAGAGGACCAACCTGTCGCTGCTCACGATCGAGGTAATAAAGCGGCTCCAGCGCCAGCACGGTTTCCTGCGTAGCCTCGGCACTGCTCCACTGGGCGCGGAACCCACCGTCGGCCTGCTCGGCCCAAGAGAACAGACCCATGCGTTTCGCGCCCGGCGTCAGTGGCTGCAAGTTTTCGAAGTCGAGGAACAGGCGCGAGGTGCGCAGGAGCATTTCCAGCAGTTCCGCGCCACTGCTGCCTTCCAGCGGATAGCCGCTGTAATAGGCGTGATGGGAATGCATGGCGACCAACAGCCTGGCAACGCGCAGATCCAGTTCGGACAGATAACCGGGCTGACGCATGAGCATGTCCGACAGCGAATACAGCGGTTTTACTTCGCGTAACTCGCCGCTCTTGAGCTGATAGACCTTGAAAATATCCAGCAGCCACTTGCCGTTCGCAGACGTGGGTTTGAGTTTGTAAAACAGGCGCGTGCCCGCGGTTTGCGCCCCTTCGTCGACGGGCCTGGCCGGGACGGGGACTGTCGAAAGCCAATGCTCCAGCGCCCGACCCAAGGGGATCTGGGCGTCACTTTCGGACGTATCGTCGTCAATGCCCTGCAGGAGATAGAGCACCGCCGCGCAGTGCTTGCAATCAATCGCGACGGGGCAGGTGCATAAGCAACGCAAATTAACCGATCCCAGGCGATCATCGGACAGGTAGATGCTTTGTTCATACGCCTGAGTTTCCGAACCGACGCAGAACGCCTCGATTTTCCTGTCATCGATCTCGATGATCTCTACCCGATCATCGGCAGCATAAGCGCGGGCCTTGGCCAACGCCTTGCTACTGAATGCGTGAGTCCATGCCAGCCCTTTAAGCCGCTCGATGAAACTGCTCATGGACAGTCCTTAGCTGGCCAACACCCGCGCCAACGTCGATTTCACCTTGCCCATCCCGTCATGCAGCGCCTGCTCGATCTCGGCCATGGTGATCACCGCCGTGGTCTTGCCCGCCGCCGGATTCACCACCAGCGACAGGCAGGCGTAATCCAGATCCAGCTCACGAGCCAATGCCGCTTCCGGCATGCCGGTCATGCCGACGATGTCGCAGCCATCGCGCTCCAGACGCACGATCTCGGCCACAGTTTCCAGACGCGGGCCCTGGGTGCAGGCATACACGCCCTGATCGCTGTATTCGCAACCTTCGGCAGCCAGCGCGACGATCAATTGCTGACGCAGCGGCTCACTGTAAGGGAAGCTGAAATCGATATGGGTGACGTGCTCCAGATCATCGGCGAAAAACGTGTGTTCGCGACCGCTGGTGTAATCGACGATCTGGTGCGGCACACAGAAATGCCCGGTACCCATGGCCGGATGGATCCCGCCCACCGCGTTGACCGCGATGATCGCCTCGGCGCCGGCCTGCTTCAGCGCCCACAGGTTGGCGCGGTAGTTGACCTTGTGCGGCGGGAAACGATGGGGATGGCCGTGACGGGCGAGGAACAGCACTTCCTTGCCGGCATATTCGCCGATCTGCACTTCAGCCGACGGCGAACCGTAAGGCGTATCCACCGCCAACGACTGACGAATGCTCAGGCCTTCGAGCTGGGTCAGGCCGGTGCCACCGATGATTGCGTAAACCGTCATAGCAAAAATCCTTAATCGATCAGTTGAGCGTCTTTGAGCGCGCCGATGGCGGTGAGCCAGCGCGGATCCTGACGGTAGTCGGTGCTGGCGAACGCCTGCCCGCGCATCCGCGCAATGCGTGCGGACGGCTTGACCTTCATCCGTTGCGCAGCACTCAGGGCCAGTTCGGCCGCAGCGCGGTCATTGCACACCAGGCCCATGTCGCAACCGGCAGTCAACGCGGCTTCGATCCGGCTGGCAGCGTCGCCGACCACGTGGGCGCCGGCCATCGAAAGGTCGTCGCTGAAGATCACGCCGTCAAACTGCAACTCGCCGCGCAGGATGTCCTGCAACCAGCGACGGGAGAACCCGGCCGGCTGCGAATCGACTTGCGGATAGATGACGTGCGCCGGCATGACCGCAGCGAGTTGCTTGCTGAGTCTGGCGAACGGTACGAGGTCGTTGGCGCGGATCTCGTCGAGACTGCGCTCGTCATTCGGGATCGCGACGTGGGAGTCGGCTTCGGCCCAACCGTGACCGGGGAAATGCTTGCCGGTAGCGGCCATGCCCGCGCTGTTCATGCCGCGGATGAAGGCGCCGGCGAGCAACGCTGCGCGCTCGGGATCCCCTTCGAACGAACGAGTGCCGACCACGGCGCTGCGCTGGTAATCCAGATCCAGCACCGGGGCGAAACTCAGGTCGAGGCCGACCGCCAACACTTCGGTGGCCATGACCCAGCCGCATTGTTCGGCGAGGTATTCGGCGTTCGGGTTGTCGGCGATGGCACGCATCGCGGGCAGGCGCACGAAGCCCTGACGCAGACGCTGCACCCGGCCGCCCTCCTGGTCGACCGCCAGCAGCAGATCCGGGCGAATGGCGCGGATCGCAGCACTCAGCTCGCGCACTTGGCGCGGGTGCTCGATGTTGCGCGCGAAAATGATCAGGCCGCCCACTTCGGGCTGGCGCAACAATTGGCGATCTTCGGCCGTCAGCCAAGTACCGGCGACGTCCACCATCAACGAGCCTTGCAGGCCAGCAGTCATAGAGATTCCTTGAAAACGAAAAACCCGATCCGCCAGAAATCGCTACCGTGAGCAGGGCTCGGCAGGCCAATAATTTCTATGGAGATCGGGTTCAGAACGAAAGTCGGCATGGGCGGCTAGCTTAGCGGATACAAGCAGCCGCGCCCACCCGTGTGCGGTTAAACCTTGGCGGCCACCGGAGTCGATTTGCTGCGCGGGCGAAGCTGCGCAGTCGCCATCGCGGGGTCGGTGACACCGGTTTCGGCACGCATGCCGGCGGCAAGGAACGGCACCATCAGACGCATCACTTGTTCGATCGAGGTGTTGACGCCGAAGTCGGTCTCGGCAATCGCGCGCAAGGCCTTGATCCCGGACATGCTGAACGCCGCAGCGCCGAGCATGAAGTGCACGCGCCAGAACAGCTCGATTGGCGGGATGCGCGGAGCCGCTTCGTTGACCAACAGCATGTAGCGGCGGAACACCTTACCGTACATGTCTTCCAGATAACGACGCAGGTGACCCTGGCTCTGGCTGAACGCCAAACCGAGCAAACGCATGAAGATCGACAGGTCGTTACCGCTGCGTGGCTGCACCACGAGCGCTTGCTCGACGAGGATTTCCAGCAACTCTTCAAGGGTCGGCTTGTTTTCAGGCTTGGCCTGGCGACGCTCCAGCTCTTTATCGAGGCTGATGCAGAACGGCCCGAGGAAGCGCGAGAAAACCGCCTGGATCAGCGCTTTCTTGGAGCCGAAATGATAATTCACCGCCGCCAGGTTTACCCCGGCCTTGCTGGTGATCAAACGCAATGAGGTTTCAGCGAAACCTTTCTCCGCGAACAACTGCTCGGCAGCATCAAGAATGCGTTCAACGGTTTCCGACTGGGCCATGGCTACTCCGCCTGACAAACACTTGTTTGAAACATACGTTTCAGCCTGTGCCTTGTCAAGCCTGCCAGTTCGTTTTGGGAATGGTCGGTCAGCTATTTAACCACACTCGACCGGCGCATTAATAAGCACGGGAACCGACCGTCCGGCGGGCTGCAAAAAAACGGGCATTGCCAAGACCGCTTCACTGTATATAATCCCAGTCACTGTATAAAAAGACAGAGCGATCAATATGCTAAAGCTGACGCCACGCCAAGCCGAGATTCTGGCCTTTATCAAACGCTGCCTCGAAGACAACGGCTACCCGCCAACCCGCGCGGAAATCGCTCAGGAACTGGGTTTCAAGTCGCCCAATGCGGCGGAAGAACACCTCAAGGCCCTGGCCCGCAAAGGCGCTATCGAGATGACCCCGGGCGCCTCCCGCGGCATTCGCATCCCCGGTTTCGAAGCCAAGGCTGACGACTCTACCCTGCCGATCATTGGCCGGGTCGCTGCCGGCGCACCGATCCTCGCCCAGCAGCACATCGAAGAGTCCTGCAACATCAATCCTGCGTTCTTTCACCCACGGGCCGATTACCTGTTGCGCGTACACGGCATGAGCATGAAGGACATCGGCATTTTCGACGGTGACCTGCTGGCGGTTCACACCACCCGCGAAGCACGCAATGGCCAGGTGGTGGTTGCACGGATCGGCGATGAAGTGACGGTCAAGCGCTTCAAGCGCGAAGGCAGCAAAGTCTGGTTGATTGCCGAAAACCCTGAGTTCGCCCCTATCGAAGTCGACCTGAAAGATCAGGAACTGGTGATCGAAGGCTTGAGTGTCGGCGTAATCCGCCGCTAAAGGAGGCTTTATGCAGTTCCCACACACACCCCAGCAAACACAACTGCCTCTATTCGAAGCGTTTCTGGCACAACCGATGGCACCGATCCTGAAAGATGTGGTCGAGCGCCCATGGATTGCCGAACCGGAAGTATTCAGTGAGCTGTCACTGCGCGGTGCGACCGGGAACTGCCTGAACCTGCTGGCCCCGATCCTTCGCGAACTGAGCGAGGATCAGGATGCACGCTGGCTGACGCTGATCGCCCCTCCAGCCAGCCTGACCCAGATCTGGCTGCGAGAGGCCGGCCTGAACCGTGAACGCATTCTGCTACTGCAACCTCGTGGTGCGCAAAGCGCTCAGCAACTGGCCTGCGAAGCACTGCGCCTGGGTCGTAGCCATACGGTGGTAACCTGGCTCAATCCGCTGAACACAAGTTCACGGCAACAACTGATCAGCGCAGCCCGCACGGGCGACGCTCAGAGCCTGAACATTCGATTGGGTTGATTCACTTGTAACGCGCGCTGTGTGAAGCGCAGGGCTTCTCCAGGGACAGAGAAGCCGATCTGATGTTGCAGCGGCAAGCGCCGACAGGCGGATCTCAGTGAAGAACCCGCGGCCCTTCTTCCTTATCAAATTCGCCTTCGACCATACGGCCGGCCATCTGTACGCCGACGCTCAACATCGCTTTCGCGATTTCCACATGCTGGCCTTGCAGGAATGCTTTGGCATCCTCGGAGAAATCCAGCGTCACCAGAGAACCCTCGTCCTCAGCCCTGCGCAGTTCGATTCGGCCGTCTGGTAACTCGACAATTTCTAGAAAGGACGTTGGCATATAGGTCTGTTCTCCACGAAAGGCAGGGATTATATAGACATCATTCGGGCTTCGCTCGGGATCTTGACCAGCAGCATGTTTCAGATTGCCACCGTGTCAATTGTCCTCAGCATTCGTTCAAGCCTTCGCGAAAGCGGATTGCCAGGCCCTTGAGATTCTGCCGCCAGCTCTCCAGCTCTTCCCGACTCAACTCCTGCGGCGCCTCTTCTTCATCGAGATTAATGGCCTGAATCAATGGCTGTGTCACATCACCCTTGGGCTTGTGGGGCACCCGTGGCGGCTGAAACAACGCCGAGTGCGCCGCCAGCAATTTCGCCAGCCAGGTTTCAGGGTTACCAGCCAGCTCAACCATCTCGGCCAGTTCCGGGATCGCAATCGATTCCAGGACTTCGCGAGTCAGCAACGCTTCGGCTCGCGATGCATTGGCCTGAGGCAGACGATAGAAACCGGCGATCTCGTGACACAGTCCCAGAAGCGCGCCATAGAGGTGAAACAATGCTGATTCACGGCCAGCCTGAATCAGCGCCAACGAATTCATCGCCCGCCCCTCTTCGGCGCGAGCCAGAGCCTCCAGCGACAGGCCGGCGAAATAGATCTTCTGATTGGTGCGGGTATAGAGTTCGTGCGCCATGCCGGCAGTCTCCACAGCGAAATAATTGCGTCACACAGGCCGGACAGTGTCATGGATCAGCCGATCCCACCGCAAGCACAAAACAAAAAGGCCACATGAAAACCCGAGAGTCATCATGCGGCCTTTTGTGGATCAGGCTAGCGCTTACTCAGCCTTGGCTTTTGTGCGCTTGTCTTCAACAGTCCACTTGCCACCGTCGTAGTAAGCCTTCCAGCCGGTAGGCTTGCCGTCGACCTCGGTCTGCACATATTGCTCCTTGGTCTTGCGGCTGTAACGGATTACTGCCGGCAGACCATCAGGATCCTTCTGCGGTGCTTCGCAGAGGAAGTGGTACTTCGGATCGATCTCATCCTTGTGCGGCAGAATCTCGATCACCAGCGGAGCACGAGTCTCGCGGTTTTTCGGGAACTGGCTGGCCGCCAGGAACAGACCGGAAGCACCGTCGCGCAGAATGTAGGTGTCGTTGACCTTTTCACATTTCAGCTCAGGCATCTTCACCGGGTCCATCTTCGGCGGCGCCGCGTCACCACTCTTCAGCAGTTTGCGGGTGTTCTTGCAGGTCGGGTTGGTGCAGCCGAAGAACTTGCCGAAACGGCCGGTCTTGAGCTGCATCTCGCTGCCGCACTTGTCGCATTCCAGGCTCGGACCTTCGTAGCCCTTGATGCGGTAGTTGCCCTCTTCGATTTCATAGCCGGCACAATCCGGGTTGTTACCGCAGATGTGCAGTTTGCGCTTCTCGTCGAGCAGGTAGGCGTCCATCGCGGTGCTGCAGATCGGGCAGCGATGCTTGCCGCGCAGCACCAGCGACTCCGACTCGCCCTCGTCGTCCGCAGCGATCTCGTCGCCCGGCACCAGGTTGACGGTGGCCTTGCAGCGCTCTTTTGGCGGCAGGCTGTAGCCCGAGCAACCGAGGAACACGCCGGTCGATGCCGTACGGATCTGCATCGGACGACCGCACGTGGTGCACGGAATGTCAGTCATGACCGGCTGGTTGGCACGCATGCCGCTTTCCGGGTTCTCGGCCACTTCGAGCTTCTTCTTGAAGTCGCCGTAGAACTCGTCCAGCACGTTTTTCCAGTCGCGCTCGCCCTGAGCCACATCATCGAGGTTCTCTTCCATGCCGGCGGTGAAGCCGTAGTCCATGAGGTTCGAGAAGCTCTCCGACAGACGCTCGGTGACGATATCGCCCATCTTTTCCGAGTAGAAACGACGGTTGTGCAGGGTCACGTAGCCGCGATCCTGAATGGTCGAAATGATCGCTGCGTAAGTCGAAGGACGACCGATGCCGCGTTTTTCCATTTCCTTGACCAGGCTGGCTTCCGAGTAACGGGCCGGCGGCTTGGTGAAATGCTGCGACGGATCGAGCTTGATCAGCTTCATCGCATCGCCCTGCGCCATGTCCGGCAGAACATCGTCATCGCCAGGCTTGGTGATTTGCGGCAGAACGCGGGTGTAACCGTCGAACTTGAGGATGCGGCCTTTGGCACGCAGCTCGAAGTCGCCAGCGGCAACGCTGACGGTGGTCGACAGATATTGCGCCGGCAGCATCTGGCAAGCGAGGAACTGGCGCCAGATCAACTCGTAGAGGCGCTCAGCATCGCGCTCCATGCCTGCAAGCTTGCTTGGCGTGGTATTGGCATCGGAAGGACGAATCGCTTCGTGAGCCTCTTGTGCGCCTTCCTTGCTGCTGTAGACGTTCGGTGTTTCCGGCAGGTACTTCTTGCCGAACTCGTCCTCGATATAGGTACGCGCCATCGCCACGGCATCAGCCGAGAGGTTGGTCGAGTCGGTACGCATATAAGTGATGTAGCCGGCTTCGTACAGACGCTGGGCCATCATCATGGTTTTCTTCACGCCGAAGCCCAGGCGGTTGCTCGCGGCCTGCTGCAGGGTGGAGGTGATGAACGGCGCCGACGGCTTGCTGCTGGTCGGTTTGTCTTCGCGCTTGACGATGCTGTAGCTGGAGGACTTGAGCTTCTCCAGCGCGGCTGTGGCCTGAGCTTCGTTCAGCGGTTTGAAGGCTTCACCCTTCTCGCGCGCCACTTCGAAACGTACGGTCGAACCCTTGGCGGTGCCAAGATCAGCGTGCACTTCCCAGTACTCTTCCGGGTTGAATGCACGAATCTCACGCTCACGCTCCACCACCAGTTTCACGGCAACCGATTGCACGCGACCGGCCGACAGGCCACGGGCGATCTTGGCCCACAGCAGCGGCGAGACCATGTAACCCACAACGCGGTCGAGGAAACGACGCGCCTGCTGGGCATTTACACGATCAATGTCCAGCTCGCCCGGCTCGGAGAAGGCTTCCTGAATCGCCTTCTTGGTGATTTCGTTGAACACCACGCGCTTGTAGCGGCTGTCGTCACCACCAATGGCTTCGCGCAGGTGCCAGGCAATGGCTTCCCCCTCGCGATCCAAGTCGGTTGCGAGATAGATGGTGTCAGCATCCTTGGCGAGCCGGCGCAGCTCTTCGATGACCTTCTCTTTACCCGGGAGGATCTCGTACTGGGCTTTCCAGCCATGATCGGGATCGACACCCATGCGCGAGACCAGTTGCTTGCGCGCTTTCTCTTTCGGCGTGAGCACCGGCCCTTCGCCCGCGGCAGCCTTGCCGCGCTTGGCGGCTGGCTCTTTGCTGGCGCTAGCCGAACCGCTGGTGGGCAGGTCTCGGATATGGCCGATACTCGACTTCACCACGTATTGGTTGCCCAGATACTTGTTGATGGTCTTGGCCTTAGCCGGGGATTCCACAATGACCAGCGATTTGCCCATGGATCAGAAAATTCCTGAATTCTAGAAGTGAAAGGCGGTTGGCGCCTGACGCGGCACCGCTATATATAGTGGCTACAAGGTGAGGTCAAGCACAGGGTTCTGTGCGCACTCGCCTTATGCCTTGGAAAAAAGGCTCGGTTCGGCGTGCACCAAAGCAAAGCGTGGCACCTGCTCGCCGTCAACCTCGACCGACTCGACGAACATGCTCAAAGGGCGCACCCAAAAGCCGTAATCGCCATACAGGGCTTGGTAAAACACCACTTCCTCTTCGGTCTCGGAATGCCGCGCCACACTGAATACGCGGTACTGCGGACCTTTGTAATGTTGGTAGAGCCCAGGTTGTATCGGCATGTTTTGGCCCTCACTCAAATTTTTTCAAAATAAATACAAAAATAAATCCGCAAAAAACAAAAACCGGGGCACTTGGCCCCGGCTTCCATCGACGAGACGCTTAAACGCGTTCGAAGACGGTGGAGATGCCTTGGCCGAGACCAATGCACATGGTGGCCACCCCGAAGGTGCCGCCATTCTGCTTCATCACGTTCAGCAAGGTGCCGGAAATACGCGCACCGGAGCAACCGAACGGGTGACCCAGGGCGATCGCGCCGCCGTGCAGGTTAACCTTCTCGTTCATCTTGTCGAGCACTTTCAGATCTTTCAGCACTGGCAGGGCCTGTGCAGCGAAAGCTTCGTTGAGCTCGAAGAAGTCGATATCGTTGATGCCAAGGCCCGCACGCTTCAGGGCTTTTTGTGTCGCCGGCACTGGACCATAGCCCATGATCGCCGGATCCACACCCGCCACTGCCATCGAACGGATCACGGCCATCGGCTGGATCCCCAGATCCTGTGCACGCTGCGCCGACATCACGATCATGCACGAAGCACCATCGGTGATCTGCGACGAAGTACCGGCTGTCACGGTGCCGCCTTTTGGATTGAAGGCAGGCTTGAGGGCCGCCAGACTTTCCAGGGTGGTTTCCGGACGAATGGTTTCGTCGTAGTCGTACAGCTTCAGGAAGCCGTTTTCGTCGTAGCCCTGCATCGGGATGATTTCGTCTTTGAACTTGCCTTCCACTGTCGCTTTATGGGCGAGCTGGTGGGAGCGCACGCCAAAGGCATCCTGCTGCTCACGAGTGATGCCGTGCATCTTGCCGAGCATTTCTGCGGTCAGACCCATCATGCCCGAGGCTTTCGCCGCGTACAGCGACATGTGCGGGTTCGGATCGACACCGTGCATCATGCTCACGTGGCCCATATGCTCGACGCCGCCAACCACGAATACGTCACCGTTGCCGGTCATGATCGCTTGCGCTGCAGTATGCAGGGCGCTCATCGACGAGCCGCACAGACGGCTGACAGTCTGGCCGGCCGAGGTGTGCGGAATCTGGGTCATCAGCGACGCCATGCGCGCGATGTTCCAGCCCTGCTCCAGGGTCTGGTTCACACAGCCCCAAATCACGTCCTCGACTTCAGCAGGATCGACCTTGGCGTTGCGTTCCAGCAGTTTGCTGATCAGGTGCGCCGACATGTCTTCGGCGCGGGTGTTGCGGTGCATGCCGCCCTTGGAGCGGCCCATCGGAGTACGACCGAAGTCGACAATCACGACGTCTCTAGGATTCAAGCTCATAAGTTCACTCTCACTCTAGTTGGGGGCGCTTAACCGAAGAAGCTCTGGCCGTTTTTGGCCATTTCGCGCAGCTTCGCGGTCGGGTGGTACAGCGCGCCCAAATCAGCGTACTGGTCAGCCAGGGCAACGAACTCGGCCACACCGATCGAATCGATGTAGCGCAGCGCACCGCCACGGAATGGAGGGAAACCGATACCGTAGACCAGACCCATGTCGGCTTCGGCGGCGGTTTCAACGATGCCGTCTTCCAGGCAGCGCACGGTTTCCAGGCACAGCGGGATCATCATCCAGTTGATGATGTCTTCGTCAGTGACTTCGCGCTGCTCGTAAACGATCGGCTTGAGCACTTCCAGCACCGACGGATCGGCAACCTTCTTCTGCTTGCCTTTCTTGTCGGCTTCGTAGGCGTAGAAGCCCTTGCCGTTCTTCTGGCCCAGACGCTTGGCTTCGTAAAGCACGTCGATGGCCGAACGACGGTCATCCTTCATGCGATCCGGGAAACCTTCAGCCATCACGTCACGACCGTGGTGACCGGTGTCGATGCCGACCACGTCCATCAGGTACGCCGGGCCCATCGGCCAGCCGAATTTTTCCATGACTTTATCGATGCGGACGAAATCCACACCAGCGCTGACCAGCTTGGCGAAACCGCCGAAGTACGGGAACAGAACGCGGTTGACCAGGAAGCCCGGGCAGTCGTTGACGACGATCGGGTTCTTGCCCATTTTCTTGGCGTAGGCAACGGTTGTGGCAATCGCCAGCTCGCTGGACTTCTCGCCACGGATCACTTCCACCAGCGGCATCATGTGCACCGGGTTGAAGAAGTGCATGCCGACGAAGTTTTCCGGGCGCTTGAGGGCCTTGGCCAGCAGGCTGATGGAAATCGTCGAGGTGTTGGACGCGAGGATGGTGTCCTCTTTGACCTTGTCTTCGACTTCAGCCAGCACCGCTTGCTTGACCTTCGGGTTCTCGACCACGGCTTCAACAACCAGATCGACGTGACCGAAGTCACCGTAGGACAGGGTTGGACGAATACCGTTGAGCACTTCTGCCATTTTCGCGGCGGTCATGCGACCTTTGTCAACGCGACCAACCAGCAGTTTGGCGGCTTCGGCCAGCCCCTGCTCGATACCGTTCTCGTTGATGTCCTTCATCAGGATCGGCGTACCTTTGGAGGCCGACTGATAAGCGATGCCGCCACCCATGATGCCGGCGCCCAGTACGGCAGCCTGCTTCACGTCCTTGGCGATTTCGTCGTAGGCCTTGGCCTTTTTCTTCAGCTCCTGATCGTTCAGGAACAGACCGATCAGGCTCTGCGCGGCAGAGGTCTTGGCCAGTTTGACGAAACCGGCGGCTTCGACTTCCAGCGCCTTGTCACGACCGAAGTTCGCGGCTTTCTGGATGGTCTTGATCGCTTCGACCGGCGCCGGGTAATTCGGACCAGCCTGCCCTGCCACGAAACCTTTGGCGGTTTCGAAAGCCATCATCTGTTCAATGGCGTTCAACTTGAGTTTTTCAAGTTTTGGCTGACGCTTGGCCTTGTAATCGAACTCGCCGGAGATGGCGCGCTTGATCAGTTCAAGGGCAGCTTCCTGCAACTTCTCTGGAGCAACCACGGCGTCGACGGCGCTGACTTTCAGCGCATCTTCAGGACGGTTTTCCTTGCCGGCGGCAATCCATTCGATGGCGTTATCGATGCCAATCAGGCGCGGCAGACGCACGGTGCCGCCGAAGCCTGGGTAGATGCCCAGTTTGACTTCCGGCAGACCGATCTTGGCTTTGGTCGACATGACGCGGTAGTCCGCCGCCAGGCACATTTCCAGACCGCCACCCAGGGCGATGCCGTTGATCGCGGCCACGGTCGGAACGTTGAGGTCTTCGAAATCGCTGAAGATCTTGTTGGCTTCGAGATTGCCAGCAACCAGCTCGGCATCCGGCAGCTTGAAGTTGTCGACAAATTCGGTGATGTCGGCGCCGACGATGAACACGTCCTTGCCACTGCTGACGATCACGCCCTTGATCGAAGCATCTGCCTTGATGGTGTCCACGGCCTGACGCAGTTCGTTCAGGGTAAGACGGTTGAACTTGTTGACGGACTCACCCTTGAGGTCGAATTTCAATTCGACGATGCCACTTTCAAGAGCTTTAACCGTGATGGCTTTACCTTCGTAAATCATCAACTGATCTCCACGATATGGAAGCTGAACAGTACACGTCGGACGCAGGTAAATGGCTCGGCAGGACGCTTTTTCGTCGATGCTGACGCCAATCCACCCGGCACACCCGCCAACGCGATAGTCGGGATTCTGTAGGAGCAGTCTGTAAGACAAACGCTCAATTCATACGCCCGTTTGATTTGGGTACGTCACCTTCACGGAATTTCCAACAATTGTCAATCGCCCAAAATACGGGTTGAAATGCGACTTTGTGGTCATTTCCGTTGCACACAGATCCGCAACACGCAGCTGCATGCAAAGCCATTCATAGAATCAATAGTTAGAAAAGTCGCCCTAATTCCCGGCGAGCCTTGTTTAACAGGCTACGCTGGCTGGACTACAGGGAGAATCGCTGACCGCGAAAAGCCAAGGCAGCGATAAAAACAGTTACCGGCCTGCCTGGCCACCCCGCCCGATGAATCATGTCGGGCTTTTTATTGCTCGTCTGCCGGACGCTCCCCACCCTTGCAGTGGGAAAAGTCCGCGAGTCAGGCCAGCGCTTTCAGAGTCGCGTCGATATCCTGCAAAACCGTGGCTTCGCCCTTCTCGCCCCAGTACAGCGCGATCATCTGCTTGTCGGCCTCGACCTTGAACACGTTGCCCGGCAACTTTTCGAAATGATCGAGCAGCAACCGGTCCTCGCAGACTTCCTGCCACTGATTGACCCATACCCCCGGCGATTTCTGCCAGTAGGTCCAGCACGCCGGCTGAGTGCCACGCCGTGGCCGATGATATTGCGCGCACGGGCTGGGCGGCTCCTGAGACAGCCAGTGCGGCCACTCCTGAGGCGCCAGCTGCATGGCCAGCCCGATGCGTCGCGCCTCCATGCGCAGGGCCATCCGGCCGCTCTGCACGCGCGACGGGCGCAACCACGCCAGTGGACTCAAAACCACCAGCAGGATTGACACCACCAACCAGACCGTCATATCTCTACTCCCGACTTAAGGTGAGCGCATTGTGTCACTTTGGAACCAATGCGCTTGAAACCAGCCATACTTAACAATATTGAACCGTCACGAGGAGCACCTCATGCCCTACAACCATATCCTGGTCGCCGTAGACCTGACCGAAGAGTGCGACCCTGTGATTCACCGCGCCCGCGAGCTGTCGGCGAGCAATGGCGCCAAGCTGTCGCTGGTGCATATCGTCGAACCGATGGCCATGGCGTTCGGCGGCGATGTGCCGATGGATCTGTCACAACTGCAACAGCAGCAGTTCGATCAGGCCAAGGAGCGTCTTGAGCGCCTGAAAGCCAAATATGCCGAGCTCGAAGGCGCCAATTGCCACCTGACCTATGGCCAGCCACGTCAGGAGATCCATCATTTCGCCAAGGAAAACTCGTGCGATCTTATCGTGGTCGGCAGCCATGGCCGTCACGGTCTGGCACTGTTGCTGGGCTCCACGGCCAATGACGTGCTGCATGGCGCGCCTTGCGATGTTTTGGCGGTACACCTGGTCAAACGTTGAAACACTGATCATTGTGGGAGCGAGCCTGCTCGCGAAGGCGTCGGCACATCAGCATTAATGCCGCATGACATACCGCATTCGCGAGCAGGCTCGCTCCCACATTAGGTCTCCACCCGTATATGAAAAGCCCGGCGCTCATCACTGAACGCCGGGCTTTTTCATGGCCGGATCAATCAGGCATCCAGCTCGGCCCAACGCTCGACCAGCGTATCGAGCTCAGCCTGCAACTGCTCCAGCGAAGCAATCACCTTGGCCGTTTCTGCTGGCGGACGCTGATAGAAGCCGGCCTCGGCCATTTCAGCCTCGACGGCCGCGATCTGCTGCTCCTTGGCATCGATATCACCCGGCAACGCTTCCAGCTCGCGCTGCAGCTTGTAGCTCAGCTTCTTCTTGGCTGCCGGCGCGGCAGCGACAGGTGCGGCAACCACGGCTGGCTCAGCGGTGACCACCGCCGAATTCAGGTCAGCCTTGCCCGACTTGCTCTCGGTCACGCCCAGCAGGCGCGGCGAGCCGCCCTGACGAATCCAGTCCTGATAGCCACCGACGTATTCCCGCACCTTGCCTTCACCTTCGAAGACCAGGGTGCTGGTGACCACGTTGTCGAGGAATGCCCGGTCGTGACTGACCATCAGCACAGTGCCGTTGAAGGTCAGCAGCACTTCTTCGAGCAGCTCGAGGGTTTCCACGTCGAGGTCGTTGGTCGGTTCGTCGAGTACCAGCAGGTTCGCCGGTTTGCTGAACAGTTTGGCCAGCAGCAAGCGCGCACGCTCACCACCGGACAGCGCCTTGACCGGCGTGCGCGCACGCTGCGGGCTGAACAGGAAGTCACCGAGGTAGCTCAGGACGTGGCGGCTCTGGCCGTCGATATCGATGAAGTCGCGACCTTCGGCGACGTTGTCGATCACGGTCTTTTCCAGATCCAGCTGATGGCGCAACTGGTCGAAGTAGGCCACGTCAATCCGGGTGCCCTCTTCCACTTTGCCGCTGGTCGGTTGCAGACCATTGAGCATCAGCTTCAGCAGGGTGGTCTTGCCGGTACCGTTGGCGCCGAGCAGGCCGATACGGTCGCCGCGCTGCAGGACCATCGAGAAGTCCTTGATCAGGTACGGACCGTCCGGGTGATGGAAGCTGACATTTTCCAACACCATCACTTGCTTGCCGGACTTGTCGGCAGTTTCCAGCTGGATATTCGCCTTGCCGGTCCGCTCGCGACGCTCGCTGCGCTCAACACGCAGGGCTTTCAGGGCGCGCACACGGCCTTCGTTACGGGTCCGACGAGCCTTGATGCCCTGACGGATCCACACTTCTTCCTGGGCCAGACGCTTGTCGAACAGCGCGTTGGCGGTTTCTTCAGCGGCCAGCGCGGCTTCTTTGTGCACGAGGAAGCTGGCGTAATCGCCGTTCCAGTCGATCAGGCCGCCGCGATCCAGTTCGAGGATGCGCGTGGCGAGGTTCTGCAAGAAGGAGCGGTCGTGCGTGATGAACAGTACGGCGCCCTGGAAATCCTTAAGGGCTTCTTCGAGCCAGGCAATCGCACCGATGTCCAGGTGGTTGGTCGGCTCGTCGAGCAGCAGCAGATCCGGCTCGGATACCAGCGCCTGCGCCAGCAGCACGCGACGACGCCAGCCGCCGGACAATTCGGCGAGGGTCTTGTCGGCCGGCAGTTGCAGGCGGCTCAGAGTGCTGTCGACCAGGGTCTGCAAGCGCCAGCCGTCACGGGCTTCGAGGTCGTGCTGGACGTGCATCAGCTTGTCCAGATCGGCGTCGGTGACGATGTTCTGGCTCAGGTGATGATATTCGGCGAGCAAGGCGCCAACGCCGTCGAGGCCTTCGGCAACCACGTCGAATACGGTCCGCCCGTCGGCCACTGGCAACTCTTGCGGCAATTCGCCGATTTTCAGACCGGGGGCACGCCACACCGAGCCGTCATCGGGCTTCTGGTCGCCCTTGACCAGTTTCATCATGCTGGATTTGCCAGTGCCGTTGCGGCCGATGATGCACACCCGCTCACCACGGGCGATCTGCCAGGACACCTTGTCCAACAACGGCATCGCGCCGAATGCAAGGGACACATCGCTGAATTTGAGCAGGGTCATGAGCTTCTCCAAAAACCGGGCGCGCATTCTACCTGATTCAGGCCCTCAGCAGGCCGGCAATTTGTCTGCCGAAGCACTCTGCACAACATTTGTTGCGAACTTGTGCTGCGAGACCGGCAAAGCTTTCGCCCGTTGCTGGCAAAAGGCTAAGCTACAGACAATTCAGTGCTGGCCGCGGCCGGTGCTTGTCATGATTTCTCTGCCCGGATGTCTCATGCGCAGTCGCCTTTTCAGTGTCTTGTCCTGTTTGCTACTTACCGCCGCTGCCGCTCAATCCGCCCAGGCGGTGGACCTGTCCACCCAACGCCAGTATTACGATGAAGCCAAACGCGCCCTGGCCAAGGGCGATACCGGCCCGTACTTCCGTTACAGCCAGGCCCTCGCCGATTACCCGCTGGAACCGTATCTGGCCTACGACGAACTGACCGCGCGTCTGAAAACCGCGAGCAACGCCGAAATCGAGAAGTTCCTCGCCGAGCACGGCGACCTGCCCCAGGCCAACTGGATGAAGCTGCGCTGGTTGCGCTGGCTCGCCGACCGTGGCGATTGGGCGACCTTCACCAAGTATTACGATCCGAAACTCAACTTCACCGAACTGGACTGCCTCAATGCGCAGTACCAGATCAGCAGTGGCCACAAGGCCGAGGGCTATGCCAACGCCGACAAACTGTGGCTGACCGGCAAATCGCAACCGGCCGCCTGTGACGGGCTGTTCGGGATCTGGGCCGCCGACGGCCAGCTGACCGAACAGAAACGCTGGGAACGCACCAAACTCGCCGCCCAGGCGCGTAACTATCCACTGGCCAACAGCCTGGTCAACGGCCTGACCACCCTCGCCCCGCGCGGTCGGCTGCTGGTGGATGTCGCGCAAAAACCCGAGCTGCTCAATCAACCATCGCGCTTCACCCCGGCCGACGAGCCGATGTCCGACGTGGTCAGCCTCGGCCTGCGCCGCCTCGCCCGTCAGGATCCGGACAAGGCCATGGCGCTGCTCGACGGATACGCCAGCAGCATGCATTTCTCCCGTGACGAGAAGGTCGCGATCGCCCGGGAAATCGGCCTGACCCTGGCCCGGCGTTTCGACAGCCGCGCGCTGGACGTGATGACCAAGTACGACCCGGAACTGCGCGACAACACCGTGTCCGAATGGCGCCTGCGACTGCTGCTGCGTCTGGCACGCTGGGACGATGCCTATCAGTTGACCCGACGCCTGCCGCAGGATCTGGCGACCACCAACCGCTGGCGCTACTGGCAGGCGCGCAGTCTGGAACTGGCCCAGCCACAAAACCCGGAAGCACAGACCCTTTACAAAAACCTTGCGCGCGAACGTGACTTCTACGGTTTCCTCGCCGCCGACCGCTCGCAATCGCCGTACTCGCTGAACAACAAGCCGCTGGTCCTCAGCCAGGCGCTGATCAACAAGGTGCGCAACACCCCGGGCGTACGCCGCGCGCTGGAATTCCATGCGCGTGGGCAGATCGTTGACGGGCGCCGCGAGTGGTATCACGTCAGTCGCCATTTCAATCGTGACGAAATGGTCGCTCAGGCCAAACTGGCCTACGACCTGAAATGGTATTTCCCGGCCATCCGCACCATCAGTCAGGCGCAATACTGGGACGACCTGGATATCCGCTTCCCGATGGCCCACCGCGACACCCTGGTGCGTGAAGCCAAGACGCGCGGCCTGCACTCAAGCTGGGTGTTCGCCATCACCCGCCAGGAAAGTGCCTTCATGGACGACGCCCGCTCCGGCGTTGGTGCCAGCGGTCTGATGCAGTTGATGCCCGGCACTGCCAAGGAAACCGCACGCAAGTTCAGCATCCCGCTGGCCTCGCCGCAACAAGTGCTCGATCCGGACAAGAACATCCAGCTCGGCGCCGCTTACCTGAGCCAGGTACACAGCCAGTTCAACGGCAACCGCGTGCTCGCCTCCGCCGCCTACAACGCCGGCCCCGGCCGCGTGCGCCAGTGGCTGCGCGGTGCCGATCACCTGAGCTTCGACGTGTGGGTGGAAAGCATCCCGTTCGACGAAACCCGCCAGTACGTGCAAAACGTGCTGTCATACTCGGTGATCTACGGGCAGAAGCTCAATTCGCCGCAGCCGCTGGTGGACTGGCATGAGCGGTATTTCGACGATCAATGACAGGTGCTGAATACCTGAAATGAAAAATGCCCGCATCAATCGATGCGGGCATTTTTTTTGCCGTCAGCAAAGATCTGCGGCAGTTCTACACCGCCACCGCATGCCCGTCGTTGAACTGCAGCGCTGCCAACCGGGCATACAGCGGATTGCTTACGATCAGTTCCTGATGGGTACCGATGGCCACCAGGCTACCCTGATCCATCACCGCGATCCGGTCGGCGTTTTTCACTGTGGCCAGGCGATGCGCGATTACCAATGTGGTGCGATTTTGCATCAGGCTTGGCAACGCTTCCTGAATCAAGTGTTCGCTCTGCGCATCGAGGGCGCTGGTGGCTTCGTCCAGCAGCAGAATCGGCGCATCCACCAGCAACGCGCGGGCAATCGCCAGGCGTTGACGCTGGCCGCCGGAAAGTCCGAGGCCGGCGTCCCCCAAGTGGGTCTGATAGCCATTGGGCATCTTCTCGATGAAGTCATGGGCGTGGGCAATTCTTGCCGCTTCCTTGACCTGTTCCAGCGTCGCATCTGCATTGCCGTAACGAATATTCTCTTCGACGCTGCCGAAAAACAGCGCAGGCGATTGCGAGACCAGGGCGAAATTGCGCCGCAGATCCAGCGGGTCGAGGCTGGTCAGCGGCACACCATCTATCAGGATCCGGCCTTCAAGCGGGTCGTAGAAGCGCAACAGCAAGTCATACACCGTGGACTTGCCGGCCCCGGATGGCCCGACAAGGGCCAGGGTCTCGCCGGCCCTGATGGTCAGGCTCAAGCCGTTGACGGCGTAGCTGTCCGGACGTGACGGGTAGGAGAAACGCACATTCTGCAATTGCAGCTCGCCCTTGATCCGTTCTGGCAATGTCACCAGTCCGATGCTCGGTGGCTGGATGATGTTCTGCGAACTGAGCAGTTCCGCAATGCGCTCAGCGGCACCCGCCGCACGCTGCAACTCGCCGATGACTTCACTCAACGTGCCGATCGCACTGCCGACGATCAGGCTGTAGAAAACGAACGCTGCCAGCTCACCACCGGTAATGCGCCCTGCAATCACGTCCATGCCGCCGACCCACAACATCACCGCTACCGCGCCGAGCACCAGCACGATCACCACGGTGATCATCCAGGAGCGCTGAAAGATGCGCTTGCGCGCGGTATCGAACGCGTCCTCGACCGTCGTGGCAAAACGCCGCTCGTCCTGCACCTGATGGTTGTAGGCCTGCACGGTCTTGATCTGGCCAAGGGTCTCGGAAACATAGCTGCCGATGTCGGCGACCCGATCCTGGCTCAACCGCGACAGATTGCGCACGCGCCGACCGAAAATCAGAATCGGCGCGACCACGAACGGCAAGGCAATCACCACGATGCTGGTGAGTTTCGGGTTGGTGATAAACAGCAGGACCACCCCGCCGATCACCATCAACAGGTTGCGCAAAAACATCGACAGTGACGAGCCGATCACCGATTGCAGCAACGTGGTGTCGGCAGTCAGTCGGGACTGGATCTCCGAACTGCGGTTGTTTTCGTAAAACCCGGGATGCAGGTACACCAGATGGTTGAACACCTCGCGCCGGATATCCGCCACACAGCGCTCACCGATCCACGATACCCAGTAAAACCGTGCAAACGTGCCGACCGCCAGGCCCAGTACCATCAGCATGAAGATGCCGATGCTCTGGTTCAGTTGGTGCGGCGACTGCGTCATGAAGCCCCGATCGACCAGCAATTTGATCCCCTGCCCCATCGACAAAGTGACGGCCGCGGTGACGATCAGCGCCAGCAGCGCAGCGCCGACTTGCCAACGATAAGGCGCCAGAAACCGGCTGGTCAGACTCAGCGCTCGACGGTGCCGGGAAGAAAGCTTCGAGATCATTCAGGTACACATCCGTGTTGGTGAAAGGGCTAGCCTAAACCTTCTATGGGGCGGAACTCTGTAAATCACAATGAGTCAGGTTAAATATGCCCCCAAAGACTAGGCCATAGTTGCTATTGGTCTAATGTCCCGGTTGAGACGAGCGGTCATTTCTGTTGGACTGGAGGTGCCGCTTTTGACAGACCCAAGGGTGTTGTCACAGCCTGGTCACGTGGCGGTTTTAATCTACGTGCACAACCTGATGAGGAGACAGGCCATGTCCTTGCAACACAGCAGCGATGACAAGATTCAAGTGATCCGCACCAAGCCCGGCCAACCTCTGGGTTGCTCGATTATCGACAAGGATGGGCGTGAAGTACCGATCACTGAAGACATGATCCAGGACGCGTGCCGCGAACTGGAGAAGCGATTGGTCAAGCCTGCCGAACAAAAGTGATATAGCCACCGTCTTCCTGACCCGGCCCCTGGTTGGCCGGGTTTTTTCTGCCTGCCGTTCTCTTCTGTTCTGTGTAGGAGCTGCCGAAGGCTGCGATCCTTTGATTTTGTTTCTCAGAGGCAAGATCAAAAAATCGCAGCCTTCGGCAGCTCCTACAGGATTTTCAGACAGCCACCGCCCCCAGCGCCGCCACAATCTGTTGCAACTGCGGCGAATCACCGTCGATCCGCACCTTCAACCCCTCGATCTCGCGCCGCACCGGATACTGCTTGCGCAACACATCGAAGGCCGCACGCTGTTCAGTGACATTGCCTACAAGACTGCGGCGAAAATCCGCATCATCGCGGCGCGGGTCGTACACCCCGCGGCACAACATCGCCAGCGCCCAGGCCGGATCGCTGTCGGCGTGCAGGGTCACTTCTGACAGCCACGGTGCCGGCAACAGGTCACTGAGCTGGATGCTCGGCAGTTGACCGATAAATGCGCAATAGGCCTGATAAATCTGCGCCGTCCCGCGCTGTTTGCCATCGAGGCTGTAACCGGCAATGTGCGGCGTGGCGAGCACGCAGAGTTCGGCGAGGGCGACATCGACTTCAGGCTCGGCTTCCCAGACGTCGAGCACCGCTTGCAGGTCTTCACGCGCAAGCAGCACTTTGCGCAACGCAGCGTTATCCACCACCGGGCCACGCGCGGCATTGATCAGCCAGGTGCCGGGTTGGAGCTGTTGCAAACGCTGTTCGTCAAACAGATGCCAGGTCGCGCCTTCGCCGGTGCGCGTCAGCGGCGTGTGCAGGCTGATCACGTCGCACTGCTCGATGATCTGCTCGAGGCTGACATAATCGCCGCCCTCGGCCGCCTGACGCGGCGGGTCGCAAACTTTGACATTCCAGCCCAGGCCCTTGAGGACCTTGATCAGCCGCCCACCAACTTCACCGGCGCCGATCACACCGTACGTACGTTGCGGCAAATCAACGCCTTCGATTTCCGCCAGGGTCATCAGGCTGCCCAGCACGTAGTCGACCACGCCTCGCGCATTGCAACCGGGTGCGCTGGACCAGCTGATGCCGGCCTCGTTGAAATAATCGAGATCCAGATGATCGGTACCAATGGTGCAGGTGCCGACGAAACGCACTTTGCTGCCTTCGAGCAACGCGCGGTTGACGTTGGTCACCGAGCGCACCAGCAACACATCGGCCTGCTCGACCGTTGCACGATCGATGGAACGGCCCGGCACCCGGCGGATCTCGCCGAAACCGGCAAAAAAGGCATCGAGCAGCGGAATATTTTCGTCGGCAACAATCAGCATGGCGGGCTCCTTGAGGGGATCGGCAGTTTAGGTGCAGATCCACCGTTGGGCCAGCGCCACAGTGGATGGCATCGATGATTACAAATCCGCAACAGAGGATTTTTCCTGACTGTCACGTCAGCGGCGTAGAATGCGGCGCCTTGCGCATCAACACCTGTGGACGCTTTGCCTGTGAATTCTGTTACTGATCAACCTCTCGCTGCCTCACTCACCCGCCCCGCGCGAATTCGCCTGGAGTTCAGGAACCTGCTCGCCCTGGCCTTGCCGATCATCATCGCGCAGCTGGCGACTACCGCGATGGGCTTCGTCGATGCGGTGATGGCCGGCCGCGTCGGGCCGAAAGATCTGGCGGCGGTAGCGCTGGGCAACTCGATCTGGGTCCCGGTGTTTCTGCTGATGACCGGCACCCTGCTGGCCACCACGCCGAAAGTCGCCCAGCGTTTTGGCGCTGGCACCCACAGTGAAATCGGCCCGATCGTGCGTCAGGCGCTGTGGCTGGCGCTGGTGGTGGGCCTGATCGCGACAGCAATGCTGGTCGCCGCCGAACCGGTGCTGCACCTGATGAAGGTCGATCCCGAGCTGATCGGCCCGTGCATGCAATACCTGCACGGCATTGCCAGCGGTCTGCCGGCGGTGGCGTTCTATCATGTGCTGCGCTGCACCAGTGACGGCATCGGCCGTACCCGCCCGGCGATGGTGCTGGGGCTGTGCGGTCTGGCGCTGAACATTCCGCTGAACTACATCTTCATCTATGGTCACTTCGGCGTGCCGGCCATGGGCGGCGTGGGTTGCGGCTGGGCCACGGCCATCGTGATGTGGGTCATGGTGCTGGGGCTGGCCGGTTACGAGCGCTGGGCGCCGGCCTATCGTTCGAGCGAGATCTTCAGCCGTTTCGACTGGCCACAATGGGCGGTGATCAAGCGTCTGCTGGCGATCGGTCTGCCGATTGGCATCGCGGTGTTTGCCGAGTCGAGCATCTTTGCAGTGATCGCCCTGCTGATCGGCAGCCTTGGCGCCACCGTGGTGGCCGGGCATCAGATCGCGCTGAACGTCAGCTCGCTGGTGTTCATGATTCCGTATTCGCTAGGTATGGCGGTGACCGTACGCGTCGGCCAGGCCTTGGGCCGTGAAGAGCCGCGTGAAGCACGCTTTGCAGCCGGCGTCGGCATGGGCACTGCACTGGCTTACGCCTGTATTTCGGCGAGCATGATGCTGTTGCTGCGCGAGCCGATTGCGTCGATCTATACGGCTGATCCGACGGTGATCCATATCGCGGCGATGCTGATTGTGTACTCGGCGCTGTTTCAGTTTTCCGATGCGATCCAAGTGACGGCTGCCGGCGCTCTGCGCGGTTATCAGGACACCCGGGTGACGATGATCCTGACCCTGTTCGCCTACTGGGGCATCGGCCTGCCGGTGGGTTATGCCCTCGGCCTGACCGACTGGCTCGGCGAACCGCGTGGCCCGAGCGGCTTGTGGCAGGGTTTGATCGTCGGTTTGAGCTGCGCGGCACTCATGCTGTCGATCCGCCTGACCCGAAGTGCGCGCAAGCGTATTCGGATCAGTCGCAGCGCCGGCTAAAACCCTTACGCAGGATAAAAAAAATGTGGGAGCGGGCTTGCTCGCGAAAGTGGTGTTTCAGTCGACATTTACAGTGACTGACACACCGCTTTCGCGAGCAAGCCCGCTCCCACATTGGGTTTTGCGTTTGCCTGAGGGTCAGGCTTGTTTCTTGCGGATCCAGTACAGATAAGTACCAGCCTCTTCGTGCTGGCCCACCAGTTCGTGGTCGAGAAACACGCAGAACTTGGGAATGTCGCGACGGGTCGAGGGATCGGTGGCAATCACCTTGAGCAGGCCGCCAGGTACCAGGTCTCGGATGTGCTGGTGCAGCATCATCACCGGTTCCGGGCAATTGAGACCGGTGGCGTCGAGGGTGCCGTCGACCGGCGTATCGATCATTTCACTCATGATTCACTCCTGAAACTGGCCGGCATTGTCGCGCATTGCCGGGTGCTCAGTCATCTGTAGCGAGGGGATTTATCCCCTCATCACAGAGATCATTTCCACAGGGTTTAGTGGTGACTCAGCGGGATTTGGTTTTCTTGATGTCATGCCGACGCAGATGGCAGGTCACTTCCTCGCGGTCGTGATACAGCTGCTTGCAGCCAATATCCACCTTGATCCCACGCGCCTTGAAGCCATCGGCGATGCGTTCGAGCAAGCGCTTCACTTCGGCATAGCGCTGTTTCATCGGCAGTTTGAGGTTGACCACCGCTTCGCGGCAGTGGCCCTCGCCGATCCACTCTTCAAGCATCGCCGCGTTACGCGCCGGCTTCTCGACGATGTCGCAGACCATCCAGTCCACCGGCTGCTTGGGCTTGAAGGTGAAGCCGTCGGCCATCAAGTGCTGCACCAGCCCGGTGTCCATCAGACTTTCAGCCATCGGGCCGTTGTCGATGGCGGTCACCAGCATGCCGCGGTTAACCAATTGCCAGGTCCAGCCGCCCGGTGCTGCGCCGAGATCGACGCCGGTCATGTCGCTGTGCAGGCGCTCGTCCCACTGATCACGCGGGATGAAGTGGTGCCAGGCCTCCTCCAGCTTCAAGGTCGAACGGCTTGGCGCCTCGCGCGGAAACTTCAGGCGCGGAATGCCCATCGGCCACATCGCCGAGTTGCCGGCGTCGGCCATGCCGAGAAACACTTCGCGACCACTCTTGAAGGTCAGCAGCAGGCGCGGTTTGTTCGCGTCGTCCACCAGTTTGCCGGCGCCGGTCAGTGCCTTGCGCAGCGGGCCTTCGAATTTCTTGCAGAAGTTCGACAGCTCTTTACCGTCGTTGGTGTCGACCACTTCCAGCCACAGGCTGCCGCAGACCGGGAAGTCCGCCATGTGCTCGAGGATCACGCTGATGCGGTCGGTTTCCGGCAGATTGATGAAAACGCCCCGCGCCCATTGCCGCGGGAAAATCAGCTCGGCGAAGCGTTGGCCGCGCATCAGGCGCTCGGCACCGTCTGCTTCGGTGCAGACAAACTCGGCGTACGCGGTGGCCGGTTTGGCCTTGGCGTAACCGGCCACGTTGAGGTGGGCGGCGAGGTCGGAAATCTCCGAACAGACTTCGCCTTCGAAGCCTGGCCGGCAATGCATGAATAGGGTGTTCATTCTTACTCCTGGGCAGAGGGCGGACATTCGGCCCCTGCACGCTGCTCAAGCCTTGCGGTGAAGCAAAGCCTGTCACGAAAACCGGCGCATGATAGCCGATGTCGGAACCTTGGACTTGCCCATAGAGTCCAGTTATTAGCCAGCTACTGAAAACAGGGCTACGTTGATAGCTCTGCCCGTCCCCTCCGTCCGTAGCCGTGCGGACTCAAAGGAGTGATCGTAATGCCGTCCCTCGATAGTCTGAAGACCCTTAAAACTCTACAAATCGACGATAAGACCTACCACTATTTCAGCCTGCCCGATGCCGCCAAGAGCCTTGGCAATATCGACCAGCTACCGATGTCGCTGAAAGTCCTGCTGGAAAACCTGCTGCGCTGGGAAGATGAAAAAACTGTCACTGGCGCCGACCTCAAGGCCATCGCTGCCTGGCTCAAGGAGCACCGCTCCGACCGGGAAATCCAGTACCGCCCGGCTCGGGTATTGATGCAAGACTTTACCGGTGTACCTGCGGTGGTGGATCTCGCCGCGATGCGCGCCGCCATGGCCAAGGCCGGCGGTGATCCGCAGCGAATCAACCCGCTGTCGCCGGTGGATCTGGTGATCGACCACTCGGTGATGGTCGACAAATTCGCCACCCCGAGCGCCTTCGAACAGAACGTCGACATAGAAATGCAGCGCAACGGCGAGCGTTATGCGTTCCTGCGCTGGGGCCAGAGCGCCTTCGATAACTTCAGCGTGGTGCCACCAGGCACCGGGATCTGCCACCAGGTCAACCTCGAATACCTCGGGCGCACGGTGTGGACCAAGGATGAGGACGGCCGCACCTACGCCTTCCCCGACACCCTGGTCGGCACCGACTCCCATACCACCATGATCAACGGCCTTGGCGTACTCGGCTGGGGCGTTGGCGGGATCGAGGCAGAAGCGGCGATGCTCGGCCAACCGGTGTCGATGCTGATTCCGGAAGTGATCGGTTTCAAACTCACCGGCAAACTCAAGGAAGGCATCACCGCCACCGACCTGGTGCTGACCGTCACGCAGATGCTGCGCAAAAAAGGGGTGGTCGGCAAATTCGTCGAATTCTACGGCGACGGTCTCGCCGACCTGCCACTGGCCGACCGCGCGACCATCGCCAACATGGCCCCGGAATATGGCGCGACCTGCGGCTTCTTTCCGGTCGATGACGTAACCCTCGAATACCTGCGCCTGTCCGGTCGCCCGGCCGAAGTGGTGAAACTGGTCGAGGCCTACACCAAGGCCCAGGGCCTATGGCGCCTTCCCGGTCAGGAACCGGTGTTCACCGACAGCCTGGCGCTGGACATGGGCAGCGTCGAAGCCAGTCTGGCCGGACCAAAGCGCCCGCAGGATCGGGTTTCGCTGCCGAACGTGGCGCAGGCCTTCAGTGACTTCATGGACCTGCAATTCAAGCCCACCAGCAAAGAAGAAGGCCGTCTGGAAAGCGAGGGCGGCGGTGGCGTGGCCGTGGGTAACGCCGATCTGGTCGGCGAAACCGAGTACGAATACGAAGGCCACACCTATCGCCTGAAAAACGGCGCGGTGGTAATCGCCGCGATCACCTCCTGCACCAACACCTCCAACCCGAGCGTGATGATGGCGGCCGGTCTGCTGGCGAAAAAAGCCGTGGAAAAAGGCCTGACCCGCAAGCCGTGGGTCAAGAGTTCGCTGGCACCCGGGTCGAAAGTGGTCACCGACTACTACAAGGCGGCGGGGCTGACGCAATACCTCGATCAACTGGGCTTTTCGCTGGTCGGTTATGGCTGCACCACGTGCATCGGCAACTCCGGGCCACTGCCGGAACCGATCGAGAAAGCCATTCAGAAAGCCGACCTCACCGTGGCGTCGGTGCTCTCCGGCAACCGCAACTTCGAAGGCCGGGTGCATCCGCTGGTCAAGACCAACTGGCTGGCCTCGCCACCGCTGGTGGTCGCCTACGCCTTGGCCGGCAGCGTGCGCACCGACATCAGCACTGAACCGCTGGGTAATGACCAGCAAGGCAATCCGGTTTACCTGCGCGACATCTGGCCGAGCAGCAAGGAAATCGCCGAGGCGGTGAATCAGGTGAACACCGCGATGTTCCACAAGGAATACGCCGAAGTGTTTGCCGGCGACGAGCAATGGCAAGCGATCCAGGTGCCGCAGGCCGCCACCTATGTGTGGCAGGACGATTCGACCTACATCCAGCATCCACCGTTCTTCGACGACATTTCCGGACCTTTGCCGGTGATCACCGACGTCAAGGGCGCGCGGGTTCTGGCGCTGTTGGGCGATTCAGTAACCACTGACCACATCTCCCCTGCCGGTAACATCAAAGCTGACAGTCCGGCCGGGCGCTATCTGCGCGAAAAAGGCGTGGAGCCGCGGGACTTCAACTCCTATGGCTCACGGCGTGGCAACCACGAAGTGATGATGCGCGGCACATTCGCCAACATCCGCATTCGTAACGAGATGCTCGGCGGCGAAGAAGGTGGCAACACGATCTACATCCCGAGCGGCGAGAAAATGCCGATTTATGATGCCGCCATGCTGTATCAGGCCTCGGGCACGCCGCTGGTGGTGATCGCCGGTCAGGAATACGGTACCGGCTCCAGCCGTGACTGGGCGGCCAAAGGCACCAACCTGCTGGGCGTCAAAGCGGTGATCGCTGAAAGCTTCGAGCGTATCCACCGTTCCAACCTGGTGGGCATGGGCGTGTTGCCGCTGCAGTTCAAGCTCGATCAGAACCGCAAGAGCCTGAACCTCACCGGCAAGGAAACCCTGGATATTCAGGGCCTGACCGGTGTCGAGCTGACCCCGCGCATGAACCTGACGCTGGTGATCACCCGTGAAGACGGGCGCCAGGAGAAAATCGAGGTGCTGTGCCGCATCGATACGTTAAATGAGGTGGAGTACTTCAAGTCCGGCGGGATTCTGCACTACGTGTTGCGGCAGCTGATCGCCTCTTGATTGCTTGATTCCTGTGGTGAGGGGATTTTTCCCCGATGGACTGCGCAGCGGGCCCTTTTTTGGGTCGCTTCGCTACCCATCGGGGATAAATCCCCTCGCTACAGATGCTCGACACAAGCACTTTTCTGCAGGCGAAAAAAAACCCGCCGAAGCGGGTTTTTCCCAAGACCATTATCGACTCCCTGTCGGCAGCGATCCTTGCTATGGTCGATCATCCGTGATCCTGAAACACTCCCTGTGTCTCAGTTGATGGGTGTAGATTACGCGGTGGATCCAATCGGCAATAGTCGCAAAAGCTACCACCGCGTGTAAGACATTCGCTATACCAGCCCTTCCGAAAACCCTTAGCCCTCTCAGTCATCCAGCAGGCAAGCGGCGATTTGCGCGATCTGCAGCTGTTGGGCAGCCTGTTGCTGCACATCGTCCTCCAGGAACCAGGCGGCCGACAATCCGGCAAACGCCAGCACCCATTGCAGCAAGCGTCGGCGATCAAGCCCGGACGCCTCGACGATCACCTCGACCTGCCGGCGCAATCGCTGTGAATCGCCAGCCGTCGGCAAGTCCGGGTTGCAGATCAGGTTGGCGTAGTCATAACCGCGCTCGCCGCGTACTCGTTTGGGATCAATAGCGAGCCAGCCGTGTGCAGCAAAATCGAGAACATTGTCGTGGTGCATGTCACCGTGCAGCACCACCACGTCCTGCGGATCTGCGAGCAAGGCTTCAGCCGCTCGCAGGCTCAGGGCATAGGTCCCGCCATGTTCGGCCGCGGCCACGCGCAGCGAGGCGAACCACGGTGCCAGCTCCACCAGCGGCGGTGGCGGCGTCGGGCGCGGCGCATGCAAGCGCGCTAGTGTCGTGCACATGATCTGCGTGGCTTCGTCGTCTTCACCGTTGAGCGCCATGTGCATCAACGAACGCCGGCCCATGGCCCGTTCCAGCAACAAACCTTCCTCGTGATGGGCCAGCACCTGCGCTGCGCCCTCACCGTCCCACCAAGTCATCAGTCGATTGCCGAATTGCTCGTCGGTATCCAGCGCAACCTTGAGCATGGCCGGCGTTTCGCCAAAACGCACCGGCAACAGACGGCTGCCGGGGGTGATGATCGGCTCACCGTCCGGCACCAGCGCCCAGCGTTGCAACCAGGGTTCGAAGATTGCGCAGTCAGTCACCGTCACGCTCGCGCGCCTTCGCGCTTTCGGCGAGAAACTGTTCAAGTCGACTCAGCTGTTCCTCCCAGCCACGGCTGTCCATGTAATACGCCTCCTTCTGCCGCACGTCGGGAATGTGCGCGAAGCCGGACTCGGACACTTTGAGCAAAGTGCCACCCTCGTAATCCTGCAGCTCGAACTTGACCAGCGTCGTCGGCTCCTGTGAATAGTCGATCTGTGGATTGACCGCGTACGGGTGCCAGCGAAACGAAAACAACTGCTGTGGCTCGACCCGCTCGACGAGCACGTTCCACAACACGTGTTCATAACCAGGATACGTGACCTGCCCTTGCGTCCATTCCCCGGCAATGAACCGCCTGCCCTCCAGCGCCACACCAAACCACTGGCCAAAAGCCTCGGCATCGACCAATGCGCGCCAGACATAAGAACGCGGCGCCTTGAGCGTGATTTTGCGTTCGAAACTATTGGGTACCGGTTTCATAAGTCACCTCCTGTTTTGAACAGTAGGCTTGTATGACCACATGTCCAACCTGAAGTTGTATCAAAGGGCTGCACCTGTTCAGTCCAAAGGAAACATTCGGCGGCATTTCCGATCGTTGAATGAGTGAATGACTGACGCAACCCTCTCGCTGAACCTGTTACCTTTTCCAGCGAAATGGAAACAAACAAGGACGAAGCATGCAGCCATCTCTATCCGAACGTTATCGTGGCGCTCTGCTCGGTCTCGCTTGCGGCGACGCCGTCGGCACCACGGTGGAGTTCAAGCCACGAGGCTCATTCCAGCCGCTGACGGACATGGTCGGCGGTGGCCCCTTTCACTTGAAGCCCGGGCAATGGACGGATGACACCTCGATGGCGCTTTGCCTGGCGGAGAGTCTTCTGAGCAAAAACACATTCGATGCGGCGGACCAGATGGGACGCTATCTAAACTGGTGGCGGTGGGGATATCTGAGCTCGACGGGGGATTGTTTCGATATTGGCATGACCGTCAGTCAGGCACTGTCGCAGTATCAGCAAACCGGTCAGCCCTTTGCCGGGTCAACCGACCCGTTTACCGCCGGCAACGGCTCGCTCATGCGTTTGGCGCCGGTGGTGCTGTTTTTCTTCCCTGACGTCCAGCAGATTCGCAACTTCGCCAGCGACAGTTCGCGGACAACCCACGCGGCCCCTGAAGCCATCGAATGCTGTCAATTGTTTGCCGAACTGATCGCCAACGCGCTGTTCGGTACCTGCAAAAACGAACTGTGCAGGCTGCCGCGCTCAGCTTTCACTGAGCCTAAAGTTGCCGCGATTGCTCGGGGAGATTATCTGGCCAAATCAGTCAATGATATCCGTGGCAGCGGCTACAGCGTTGAGTCGTTGGAAGCCGCGCTGTGGTGTTTTCATTACACCGACAGTTTTACAGCGGCGATTCTGCAAGCCGCCAACCTCGGCGATGATGCTGACACCACTGCCGCGATCGTCGGTCAATTGGCCGGGGCCTATTATGGCGTTCGGGCGATTCCTGCTCACTGGCTGGAAATACTTCATGACGGCGAGGAGATTGCAGCCACAGCGGATCGCCTGCTCGAAGCCTCCCGACTGCGCGTTCCTGAATAGAAGCACCACAGCCGCTAAACTGCTCTGCACTTTCATCCGACACAGTGAGATTAACCATGCTCCCACGCCTGCTCCTGGCCCTGACACCCGTCCTGTTCACGCCTCTCGCCCACGCCGCCGTCGACTGCGCCAACGCCAGCGATCAGGCCACCATGAACCAGTGCGCCGGGCAGGAATTCAAGGCAGCGGACAAGCAGCTGAACGCGGTGTATCAGCAGATCACCGGTCGTTTGAAGGACAACGCCGACGCCAAAAAGCTGCTGGTGAGCGCGCAGCGGGCGTGGATCGGCTTTCGTGATGCCGAATGCAAGTTTTCCGCGTCCGGTGTGGACGGCGGGAGTGTTTATCCATTGATTTACAGCAATTGCCTGACCGAGGTGACCAAGGTGCGGGTCGAGGCGCTGAAGCAGTATTTGAAGTGTCAGGAAGGTGACTTGAGTTGCCCGGTGCCAGGGGCCTGATGTAGCAGGGGTTTCAGTTTCGCCGACAGGTTTGTTGATTCCCCACTCGGAGCACCTGTCGGCGCGCTGGCCAGCCTACCGACTCCCCGCACCATTGCGAGCGACCATGCGGAGCCGGATCAGAAGAGGATACCAAAACAACAAAATCAAAATTAATTATTGTTATTAGATAATTTATCATCGAGAATTCGCTACCAAATTGTAGCAACCAGGAATTTTCATGAGTACTCACATCAACGGATTGGCGCTGCAGCGCATGCATTGGATCGGGCTGCTGGCAGCAATTCTCGTCTGGGTTCTGGGGGTAACGGAGGTCGGCGGCAACGCAACGATCTGGTTCTTCAAAAAGGATGAAATGCTGGCGGGCCTGCTCTATGCCTTTGCTGAGGGCTCGCCGCAATTGCTTGACCCGTTTGTCGAAGGTGCACTGCTTGATCCCGACACCTGGCTGTCATCAACGGTCACGGCGCTGATCGTCTTTCTGGATTTCCTGCCCGTGGTCCTGTCGGCTTACGCGTTATGGCTGACCGGTTTGTTCTTTTTGCGCTTGTCGCGCGGCGAAACCTGGACCGACCGCAACATCAGGGTTCTCTGGCGAGTAGGCGTGCTTTGCATCGTTTCTCCGGCAACCTACCCGCTAATAGAGACCTTGCAAGGTCTGGCGTTGTCGATAGATCTGCCGCCGGGGGATCGGATTTTCCAGTTCTCGATCGGCATGTCTTCCGCTTCTGCCTACGAAATAATCAAAGGCGTATTACTCTGTATTTTTTCAATTATCATGCGTGACGCAAAAGTACTCAGCGATGAGCAAAGCCAATACATATAGAACAATATAATGACCATTATTGTCCGCCTTGACGTAGTCATGGCCACGCAAAAAATTCGTTCAAAAGAGTTAGCCGCCCTGCTCGGGATCACCGAGGCGAATCTGTCATTGCTCAAAAACGGCAAAGTCAAAGGCGTGAAGATGGCAACTCTGGACAAGCTCTGCGCTGCGCTCGATTGCCAGCCGGGCGATCTGCTGGAATACCAGAAAGACTAGCCCGCTGGCGGCGGTTTATTTATCGCCCCCTCATCCGTTTAACTTTTATTCAATCCTTAGTTGCAAGGCGTCTTTGTCATGTCCCGTTATTTGTTCTGCGTCCTATTAATGCTGACCGCGTTGCTTGGCGGCTGCGCCACGCAAATAGACGTAGCACTCAACGCAATACCTGATCCGGACTATCCGTTCGATCGAAAGGCAACCGTGCTGGTGACCTCGACCAACAGCGCCGATGAGAACGCACTGAATGCCCGCTACTATCTTCGCGACATGGTCAACGCACTGAAAGACAGAGGCTTTCAGGAGGTTTATACCGACGCCAGCCTGCCCAGGAATCACGCGCCGATCAAAATGACCGTCACTCTCGATATCGGCAGCCGGCAAGTGTCTTATCGCTATACCGCCACCGACTATGGGCAAGTTCCAACCAGCACTACGACCGTGTGCAAGAACGCCAAGAAGAAAGATGACCGACTGACCTGCACCAGTAAGCCCAATACAACCTATGGCCCGGTGGGAACGTCAGAGCGTATCGGCTACACCACCCTCAGTACCTTCACTGTCACCGCCCGGGATGAGGCGAGTAAGCGCACGGTGTATCTGCTGCGGGCGTCGTCTTATAACGAGGACTGTCAGGCCGCCAAGGTCGAAGCGTTTCTGGTCGAGCAAGGCCTGCAGAACCTGAACTTCCAGGACCGCATGCAACGCAACTACAGCGTCACGATGCCCGAGGGTTACAGCTGCAAGTAGTCAGTTGCCCAAACGTGAGAGCTTCACAGCTCAGCCGGCGTGAGGCGGTGCTGTGAAGCTGACTCGGGTTAGACGTGGGGATCACCCGGCGGCTTGGCCGGCGCCGCGTATTGCGGCTTGAGGTGGCCGTCCTGGTCCAGTAACCAGGCGTCCATGATCTGTCGCACCACAGGGCCGGCCACTCGACCACCGGCCTCACCGTTTTCGATCATCACCGAGATGGCGATCTTCGGGTGCTCTGCCGGAGCGAAACCAACAAACAAGGCGTTGTCGCGATGACGTTCGAGGGTTTTCTCGCGGTTGTAGCGCTCGCCCTGCTTGATCGCAACCACTTGCGCGGTACCACTCTTACCGGCAATGCGATACTGCGCACCTGCCGCTGCGGCGCGCGCGATACCTCGGGCATCGTGCATCACCATCTGCATCCCGTGGTTGACCTGATCCCAGTCACGCGGATTCTTCAGCAGAATGTTCGGCATCGGATGCTCGTCGACCGGCGCCACACCATCGACTGTCTTCGCCAGGTGCGGACGATTCCATACGCCCTTGTTGGCAATCAGTGCGGTGGCCTGAGCCAGTTGTAGCGGCGTGACCTGCATGTAACCCTGCCCAATCCCGAGGATCACCGTTTCCCCCGGGAACCAGGCCTGACGGCGCGTGGCACGCTTCCAGGCCTGAGACGGCATCAAACCGGGCGACTCTTCGAACATGTCCAGCGAGACCTTTTCGCCAAGGCCGAACATCGCCATGTAGTCGTGCAGGCGATCGATGCCGAGCTTGTGTGCCAGGTCGTAGAAGTAGGTGTCGTTGGAGCGCATGATTGCCGCGTCCATGTCCACCCAGCCATCGCCACTGTGGTTCCAGTTGCGGTACTTGTGATCGAAATCCGGGAGTTGGTAGTAGCCTGGGTCAAAGACGCGGGTCTGCGGCGTCACGACACCGGCATCGAGGCCGGCGATTGCCACTTCCGGCTTGATGGTCGAGCCCGGCGCATAGAGGCCGCGCAACACACGGTTGAACAGCGGGCGGTCGATGGAATCGCGTAGCGCCGAGTATTCCTTGGAGCTGATGCCAGTGACGAACAGGTTCGGGTCGAAACTCGGATTGCTGACCATGGCCAGCACTTCACCGGTGGACGGGTCTAGAGCCACCACCGAGCCACGTCGGTCGCCCAGTGCGGCTTCGGCAGCCTCCTGCAGTTTGACGTCGAGACTTAGAACGATGTTTTTGCCAGGGACCGGATCGGTGTGCTTGAGCACGCGTAGCACCCGGCCTTGGGCGTTGGTCTCAACCTCTTCATAACCGACGTGGCCATGCAGCTGCGCCTCATAGAAACGTTCAATGCCGGTTTTACCGATGGATTGTGTGCCGCGGTACTCTACCGAATCGAGGGTCTTGGATTCTTTTTCGTTGATCCGGCCAACGTAGCCGATCGAATGCGCGAAGTGCGCCCCCAACGGGTAATGCCGAACGAACTGCGGCTCGACATCAAGGCCCGGCAGACGGAACTCGTTAACCGCCAACACGGCGATTTGTTCCTCCGTCAGCTCGTAGAACAGTGTCACCGGGGTGAATGGGTGACGGGACTGCTTCATGGCCTTATCGAAAATCGTACGATCTTCGGCGGGTAAATGCAGCAGATTGATTACCTCGTCCAGCTCCTGATTAACATCAGTGGCGCGTTCGCGGGTAATGATCAGGTTGTAACTGGGACGGTTATCAGCGAGCAGCACACCATTGCGATCGTAGATCAGGCCTCTTGTCGGCGGAATCGGCAAGACGTGCACGCGGTTGTTTTCAGAGATGGTCGAGTGGTAGTCGTATTCAACCACTTGCAGGATGTACAGGCGTACCACCAGCGCGCAACTGATGGCAAAGACGAACAGAGCGCAGGCGATCAACCGCTTGTTGACCAGACGCGTCTCTTTTTCGTGATCCTTGATCGGGATGGGTTCAGGCATTTCTACAGCAACTCTTTGACATAAATTGAGTGCCGATCCGTGGGCATGACATCAGTCCGTTAAAAAACGAGCTGCACCATACCAAAAACCGAGTGGTCACTTCAGAAGGATTTTCCCTAATGGCAGTCCCGGCGACGGTTGGAACTCTCGTGCCGTCTGACTCTGGCGAGAGGAGCACTTTCCTGCGGGCAAAACAAAACCCCAACTGCTTTCGCAATTGGGGTTTCGGAATTTAATCTTGACGATGACCTACTCTCACATGGGGAAACCCCACACTACCATCGGCGATGCATCGTTTCACTTCTGAGTTCGGGATGGGATCAGGTGGTTCCAACGCTCTATGGTCGTCAAGAAATTCGGGTACTGACTCGTGACCGGTTGGCCTCGCTTCAGCAAATCGGGTATGTGATACAGGTGTTTGTGAGCATCGCGAACTTTCGGTTCATTGCGTCTTCACACACCGCAATCTGGTCTCTTTCGAGCATGCAGATTGCTTGGGTGTTATATGGTCAAGCCTCACGGGCAATTAGTATTGGTTAGCTCAACGCCTCACAGCGCTTACACACCCAACCTATCAACGTCGTAGTCTTCGACGGCCCTTCAGGGAACTCAAGGTTCCAGTGAGATCTCATCTTGAGGCAAGTTTCCCGCTTAGATGCTTTCAGCGGTTATCTTTCCCGAACATAGCTACCCGGCAATGCCACTGGCGTGACAACCGGAACACCAGAGGTTCGTCCACTCCGGTCCTCTCGTACTAGGAGCAGCCCCTCTCAAATCTCAAACGTCCACGGCAGATAGGGACCGAACTGTCTCACGACGTTCTAAACCCAGCTCGCGTACCACTTTAAATGGCGAACAGCCATACCCTTGGGACCGGCTTCAGCCCCAGGATGTGATGAGCCGACATCGAGGTGCCAAACACCGCCGTCGATATGAACTCTTGGGCGGTATCAGCCTGTTATCCCCGGAGTACCTTTTATCCGTTGAGCGATGGCCCTTCCATACAGAACCACCGGATCACTAAGACCTACTTTCGTACCTGCTCGACGTGTCTGTCTCGCAGTCAAGCGCGCTTTTGCCTTTATACTCTACGACCGATTTCCGACCGGTCTGAGCGCACCTTCGTACTCCTCCGTTACTCTTTAGGAGGAGACCGCCCCAGTCAAACTACCCACCATACACTGTCCTCGATCCGGATAACGGACCTGAGTTAGAACCTCAAAGTTGCCAGGGTGGTATTTCAAGGATGGCTCCACGCGAACTGGCGTCCACGCTTCAAAGCCTCCCACCTATCCTACACAAGCAAATTCAAAGTCCAGTGCAAAGCTATAGTAAAGGTTCACGGGGTCTTTCCGTCTAGCCGCGGATACACTGCATCTTCACAGCGATTTCAATTTCACTGAGTCTCGGGTGGAGACAGCGCCGCCATCGTTACGCCATTCGTGCAGGTCGGAACTTACCCGACAAGGAATTTCGCTACCTTAGGACCGTTATAGTTACGGCCGCCGTTTACCGGGGCTTCGATCAAGAGCTTCGCGTTAGCTAACCCCATCAATTAACCTTCCGGCACCGGGCAGGCGTCACACCCTATACGTCCACTTTCGTGTTTGCAGAGTGCTGTGTTTTTAATAAACAGTCGCAGCGGCCTGGTATCTTCGACCGGCATGAGCTTACGGAGCAAGTCCTTCACCCTCACCGGCGCACCTTCTCCCGAAGTTACGGTGCCATTTTGCCTAGTTCCTTCACCCGAGTTCTCTCAAGCGCCTTGGTATTCTCTACCCAACCACCTGTGTCGGTTTGGGGTACGGTTCCTGATTATCTGAAGCTTAGAAGCTTTTCTTGGAAGCATGGCATCAACCACTTCGTCACCTAAAAGGTAACTCGTCATCAGCTCTCGGCCTTGAGATCCCGGATTTACCTAAGATCTCAGCCTACCACCTTAAACTTGGACAACCAACGCCAAGCTGGCCTAGCCTTCTCCGTCCCTCCATCGCAATAACCAGAAGTACAGGAATATTAACCTGTTTTCCATCGACTACGCTTTTCAGCCTCGCCTTAGGGACCGACTAACCCTGCGTCGATTAACGTTGCGCAGGAAACCTTGGTCTTTCGGCGTGGGTGTTTTTCACACCCATTGTCGTTACTCATGTCAGCATTCGCACTTCTGATACCTCCAGCAAGCTTCTCAACTCACCTTCACAGGCTTACAGAACGCTCCTCTACCGCATCACTTGCGTGATACCCGTAGCTTCGGTGTATGGTTTGAGCCCCGTTACATCTTCCGCGCAGGCCGACTCGACTAGTGAGCTATTACGCTTTCTTTAAAGGGTGGCTGCTTCTAAGCCAACCTCCTAGCTGTCTAAGCCTTCCCACATCGTTTCCCACTTAACCATAACTTTGGGACCTTAGCTGACGGTCTGGGTTGTTTCCCTTTTCACGACGGACGTTAGCACCCGCCGTGTGTCTCCCATGCTCGGCACTTGTAGGTATTCGGAGTTTGCATCGGTTTGGTAAGTCGGGATGACCCCCTAGCCGAAACAGTGCTCTACCCCCTACAGTGATACATGAGGCGCTACCTAAATAGCTTTCGAGGAGAACCAGCTATCTCCGAGCTTGATTAGCCTTTCACTCCGATCCACAGGTCATCCGCTAACTTTTCAACGGTAGTCGGTTCGGTCCTCCAGTCAGTGTTACCTAACCTTCAACCTGCCCATGGATAGATCGCCCGGTTTCGGGTCTATTCCCAGCGACTAGACGCCCTATTAAGACTCGCTTTCGCTACGCCTCCCCTATTCGGTTAAGCTCGCCACTGAAAATAAGTCGCTGACCCATTATACAAAAGGTACGCAGTCACCCAACAAAATGGGCTCCCACTGCTTGTACGCATACGGTTTCAGGATCTATTTCACTCCCCTCTCCGGGGTTCTTTTCGCCTTTCCCTCACGGTACTAGTTCACTATCGGTCAGTCAGTAGTATTTAGCCTTGGAGGATGGTCCCCCCATATTCAGACAAAGTTTCTCGTGCTCCGTCCTACTCGATTTCATGACTAAGAGACTTTCGCGTACAGGGCTATCACCCACTATGGCCGCACTTTCCAGAGCGTTCCGCTAATCTCAAAGCCACTTAAGGGCTAGTCCCCGTTCGCTCGCCACTACTAAGGGAATCTCGGTTGATTTCTTTTCCTCAGGGTACTTAGATGTTTCAGTTCCCCTGGTTCGCCTCTTGCACCTATGTATTCAGTACAAGATAACCATCTTGTGATGGCTGGGTTCCCCCATTCAGACATCTCCGGATCAAAGTCTGTTTGCCGACTCCCCGAAGCTTTTCGCAGGCTACCACGTCTTTCATCGCCTCTGACTGCCAAGGCATCCACCGTATGCGCTTCTTCACTTGACCATATAACCCCAAGCAATCTGGTTATACTGTGAAGACGACATTCGCCGAAAATTCGCAAAACTCTTAAGAGTCACTCACAAATTTTACCTTAGCCTGATCCGTTACCAGTGAAAGTAACGTTCAGTCTATCTTTCTATCACATACCCAAATTTTTAAAGAACGATCTAATCAAAAGACTAGAAATCAGCATTCGCCATCACAGCGATGGAATGCTCATTTCTAAGCTTTCAAACTTCAGAAGCAGTGGTGGTGGAGCCAAGCGGGATCGAACCGCTGACCTCCTGCGTGCAAGGCAGGCGCTCTCCCAGCTGAGCTATGGCCCCGTATTTCTACAGGTTTCCCACACAAAAATTGGTGGGTCTGGGCAGATTCGAACTGCCGACCTCACCCTTATCAGGGGTGCGCTCTAACCAACTGAGCTACAGACCCAATTTCGGGCTGCTTCTATCGTCTTCTTCAATGAATCAAGCAATTCGTGTGGGAACTTATGGAGCAGCTGATGTCGTCGATTAAGGAGGTGATCCAGCCGCAGGTTCCCCTACGGCTACCTTGTTACGACTTCACCCCAGTCATGAATCACACCGTGGTAACCGTCCTCCCGAAGGTTAGACTAGCTACTTCTGGTGCAACCCACTCCCATGGTGTGACGGGCGGTGTGTACAAGGCCCGGGAACGTATTCACCGCGACATTCTGATTCGCGATTACTAGCGATTCCGACTTCACGCAGTCGAGTTGCAGACTGCGATCCGGACTACGATCGGTTTTGTGGGATTAGCTCCACCTCGCGGCTTGGCAACCCTCTGTACCGACCATTGTAGCACGTGTGTAGCCCAGGCCGTAAGGGCCATGATGACTTGACGTCATCCCCACCTTCCTCCGGTTTGTCACCGGCAGTCTCCTTAGAGTGCCCACCATAACGTGCTGGTAACTAAGGACAAGGGTTGCGCTCGTTACGGGACTTAACCCAACATCTCACGACACGAGCTGACGACAGCCATGCAGCACCTGTCTCAATGCTCCCGAAGGCACCAATCCATCTCTGGAAAGTTCATTGGATGTCAAGGCCTGGTAAGGTTCTTCGCGTTGCTTCGAATTAAACCACATGCTCCACCGCTTGTGCGGGCCCCCGTCAATTCATTTGAGTTTTAACCTTGCGGCCGTACTCCCCAGGCGGTCAACTTAATGCGTTAGCTGCGCCACTAAGAGCTCAAGGCTCCCAACGGCTAGTTGACATCGTTTACGGCGTGGACTACCAGGGTATCTAATCCTGTTTGCTCCCCACGCTTTCGCACCTCAGTGTCAGTATCAGTCCAGGTGGTCGCCTTCGCCACTGGTGTTCCTTCCTATATCTACGCATTTCACCGCTACACAGGAAATTCCACCACCCTCTACCATACTCTAGCTTGCCAGTTTTGGATGCAGTTCCCAGGTTGAGCCCGGGGATTTCACATCCAACTTAACAAACCACCTACGCGCGCTTTACGCCCAGTAATTCCGATTAACGCTTGCACCCTCTGTATTACCGCGGCTGCTGGCACAGAGTTAGCCGGTGCTTATTCTGTCGGTAACGTCAAAATTGCAGAGTATTAATCTACAACCCTTCCTCCCAACTTAAAGTGCTTTACAATCCGAAGACCTTCTTCACACACGCGGCATGGCTGGATCAGGCTTTCGCCCATTGTCCAATATTCCCCACTGCTGCCTCCCGTAGGAGTCTGGACCGTGTCTCAGTTCCAGTGTGACTGATCATCCTCTCAGACCAGTTACGGATCGTCGCCTTGGTGAGCCATTACCTCACCAACTAGCTAATCCGACCTAGGCTCATCTGATAGCGCAAGGCCCGAAGGTCCCCTGCTTTCTCCCGTAGGACGTATGCGGTATTAGCGTTCCTTTCGAAACGTTGTCCCCCACTACCAGGCAGATTCCTAGGCATTACTCACCCGTCCGCCGCTGAATCCAGGAGCAAGCTCCTCTCATCCGCTCGACTTGCATGTGTTAGGCCTGCCGCCAGCGTTCAATCTGAGCCATGATCAAACTCTTCAGTTCAAACATCTTTGGGTTTTTAAGAAACCCTAAACTTGGCTCAGCAATCGTTGGTTACATCTTTGATTTCTCGCGGAGTAACTTGTGATGCTGATAATCTTGTTGACTATCAGTCTGACCCCACAAGCACCCACACGAATTGCTTGATTCAGTTGTTAAAGAGCGGTTGGTTAAGATCTTTCGTCTCAACCGAGGCGCGCATTCTACAGCAGCCTCATTTGCTGTCAAGTGATTATTTTCAGAAGTTTTCGAAGATTTCTTCAACAACTTCAACCACTTGCGCTTCCGATCTCTCGTTAGCGGGAGGCGAATTCTACAGCGTTACACGCTGCTGTCAACACCTCTTTTTCTCCGCTTTCGACCGAGAAGATCGAACCGTCAAAAGAGCCAAACATCACCGCTCTTTCAACTCCTTCCAGGCTTCGATGAACTGAAGCAAGCCGCTGCCGAAAACTGCGTAACTCATTGAATCTCAAGGAGTTTTCCGTTTCGACTGCGCCGGAAGTGGGGCGAATTATAGACCTCCTGAATCTGCCGTCAACCGTTAATTTCAGTTTTCTATCAATGCACCGAAAAAGCCTGCTTATATATAGATGCAACGTCAGCGAATGCGCAGTATATTGCCCAACACTTAAAACAACACCCTGTTCTCACCTTCGGATGATGCCTTGCAATGACTGACCAACCTCGCTCTCTGGCCTCAATGCTGTTCCCGGTTGGCCTCTTATTAATAGCCATGGCATCCATTCAGTCTGGCGCCTCTCTGGCCAAGAGCATGTTCCCGGTGGTTGGCGCTCAAGGAACGACCACTCTGCGCCTGGTCTTCGCCAGCGTGATCATGCTGTTGTTATTGCGCCCTTGGCGCGCAAGGCTGACAGCTCAGTCCCTGCGCACGGTGATCGTTTACGGAATGGCGCTGGGCGGGATGAACTTCCTCTTCTATATGTCATTGCGCACCGTGCCACTTGGAATTGCAGTCGCGCTTGAATTCACGGGTCCGTTGGCCGTCGCCATCTACGCCTCCCGCCGCGCTATCGACTTTCTCTGGATTGCTCTGGCGGCAGTTGGCCTGCTGCTGTTGATCCCGACAGGAGCGACATCCACGGGGATTGATCTAATGGGCGCCGGTTACGCCTTGGGGGCCGGCGTGTGCTGGGCGCTGTACATTCTGTTCGGCCAAAAGGCTGGCGCCGACAACGGCGTGACGACCGCGGCGCTGGGCGTGATGATTGCCGCACTGTTTGTCGCCCCGATCGGCATAGTGCATGCCGGCGCGGCATTGCTCACCCCGTCGCTGATCCCGGTGGCCATCGGCGTCGCCATCCTCTCGACTGCTTTGCCCTACACGCTGGAGATGGTCGCCCTCACCCGCATACCAGCCCGCACCTTTGGGACGTTGATGAGCATCGAACCGGCCTTTGGCGCGTTGTCCGGGCTGCTATTCCTGCAGGAGTACCTCACGCTGTCACAATGGATGGCGATCCTGTGCATTATTCTGGCTTCCGTCGGGGCAACCATGACCATGGGCAGTAGCGCCAAACCCGTTGTAGCGGCAGATTGAAACAGGATTTGACGAAGGTCTGGCAATTGGCGTTCATTTAGGCCATGTTTAGGCCCCTTAACTCAGTGCCAGGCATGGATTTTTTCGGACAGGGATATCGAACCGCTTAAAGCGCAGGCGAATACAGGCAGACCCGAGCGCCAGACTCGTGGCTACCATAAGGACGGTAATGAAACGAATTTTGATACTGATCGCTGTATTGGCAGTAGCGGGGTGCGCAGCCACTTCCAAGACCCAAGTGAAGCACGGTAAAAAAGGGCTGCACATCAACTGTTCCGGGCTGTCGTCCTCTTGGGACAAGTGCTACACCAGCGCCGCCAATGCCTGCGCCCCAAAGGGCTACAAAGTCATCGCCAAATCAGGGGACGCCGTGGAAGAACCCGGCGACTACCCGTTCGGTCTTAATCCGGCCGGTTATACCAGCCGTAGCATGATCGTCATCTGCAAATGAATCATGCTGGCTGCTCGCCTTGTCGAGCAGCCAGCTGACGCCCGATTTCCTCATGACTGGATTTCAATACCGTTCGCTGAATATCCGGCGTCACCAGCATCCGCGCCACTACCAACGCTCCGACGCATTGCGACAGAATCGCCCACGCCAGGCTGTCGCTTTCCAGAATCTGCGCCCAACTGGCGTGCAACCGACAAATCCACAGTTCAGCCTGCTCGCGAACCTGATCATCTGAACGGGCAATTTCCGCACCCAGTGTCGGCAAGGCGCAGCCCGATTCAGGCTGCTCCACGTGAGCCATGCTCAGGTACTGTTTCAGACAGCGTTCCAGCCGCTCACGATCCTGCGCCCCCTGCCCTCCCAGTCGCTCCAGGCTCTGACACAGTTCACGCTCGACGATCGCCGTGAACAGCTCGTTTTTCGACGAGAAGTGGTTATAAAACGCTGCGCCACTGAGGCCGATGGCCTTCATCAAACCATCGACACCGACTGTGGAAAAGCCAGAACGCTTGGCTGACAGCGCGCTGCTGCTCAGCAGTTTTTCTCGGGTTTCCAGCTTGTGACCGGCGGAATACCGCATGTGCTTGCCCTCTTGATCGACCGCCTTGACGTTGTCCGGATCCTAGCATAACGTTCGTTCACTTAACGATCGTTTACTAAAGGGATCTACCCATGAATAACAAGAAGGTCGTGTTGGTGGTGGGTGCTGGCGATGCCACCGGCGGAGCGATTGCCAAGCGCTTTGCCCGGGAAGGTTTTATCGCTTGCGTCACGCGGCGCAGTGCCGACAAATTACAGCCGCTGGTCGAGGCGATTCAGGCCGAGGGTGGCGAAGCTCACGGCTTTGCCTGCGATGCGCGCAAGGAAGAAGACGTGATTGCGCTGATTGAAGAGATTGAAACCCGCGTCGGCCCGATCGAGGCGTTTGTCTTCAACATTGGCGCCAACGTGCCTTGCAGCATTCTCGAAGAAACTGCGCGCAAGTATTTCAAGATCTGGGAAATGGCCTGTTTCTCGGGCTTTCTCAATGCCCGCGAAGTGGCCAAGCGCATGGTCACCCGCCAACGCGGCACCATTCTGTTCACTGGCGCCACCGCCGGTCTGCGCGGTGCTTCCGGATTTGCCGCGTTTGCCGGCGCCAAACATGGTATCCGTGCACTGGCGCAAAGCATGGCGCGCGAGTTGGGGCCGATGAACATCCACGTCGCCCATGTAGTGGTCGATGGCGCGATCGATACCGACTTCATTCGCAACAGTTTCCCGGAGAAGTACGCGACCAAGGATCAGGACGGTATTCTCAATCCCGAGCACATCGCCGAAAACTACTGGTATCTGCACAGTCAGCCACGGGATGCCTGGACCTTCGAGCTGGATCTGCGCCCATGGAACGAACGCTGGTAAGCCCCGCCTCCGCCATAACAATAAATAGAGAGCAGCGAACATGACGAAAACCGTGGAGTTCTATTTCGACCTCGGCAGCCCTGCCACCTACCTGGCCTACACCCAGTTGCCGAAGATCTGTGCCGAGACCGGCAGCCGGCTGATCTACATCCCGATGCTGCTCGGCGGCGTGTTCAAGGCGACCGGCAACGCATCACCGGCAATGATTCCGGCGAAGGGCCGTTACATGTTTCAGGATCTGGATCGCTACGCCAAACGTTATGGCGTGCCGCTGAAATTCAATCCGCATTTTCCGATCAACACGCTGATGCTGATGCGCGCGGTCACCGGCATACAACTGCGCCAACCGGAACGCTTTCACGCATTTATCGATTGTCTGTTCAAGGCATTGTGGGTGGAGGGACGCCCTCTCGATGAGCCGGAGACTGTCGCTGCGGTTTTGAGCGAACACGGATTCGATCCCAATGAAGTCCTGGCCCTGACCAACGACGAGACAGTCAAGGCAGCCCTGAAGGACAACACTGAAACAGCCATTAAACGCGGGGTGTTTGGCGCGCCGAGCATGTTTATCGGCAACCAGATGTTCTTTGGACAGGACCGCCTCGACTTCGTCGAAGAGGCCCTGCGTCAGGCTTAGAAAAACCTCAGAACCCGGACGCTGCCAACAGCGCCCGGGTTTCAGCCATTCAGATCGCCGCTGTGCGCGTGTTCAGCCACTCCAGCGCGGCCCCCTCAAGCAACGGACTCAGACGCTCACGCACTTCAGCATGGTAGGCGTTGAACCACTCCTTTTCTTCCTGCGTGAGCAAGGACGGCTCCAGGCAGCGCGTGTCGATCGGGCAGAGGGTCAAGGTTTCAAACTTGAGAAACTCACCGAACTCGCTGCTTCCCGCCTCGCGGTTCATCGCCAGGTTCTCGATGCGCACGCCCCAGCGACCCGGACGATAGGTGCCTGGTTCGATCGAAGTGATCATCCCCGGTTGCATCGCCGTTTGCGGTGCCGGTGCTGCCTGATAGGCGATCACCTGCGGGCCTTCATGCACGTTGAGGAAATAGCCGACCCCATGACCGGTACCGTGACCGTAATCCACGCTTTCCGCCCAGATCGGTGCGCGGGCAATGGCGTCGAGCAACGGCGAGAGAATGCCTTTCGGGAACTGCGCCCGCGACAGCGCGATCACGCCTTTGAGCACACGCGTGCAGTCACGCTTCTGCTCAGCCGTCGGGGTTCCGACCGGGACCATTCGGGTTATGTCGGTGGTGCCGCCCAGGTATTGGCCTCCCGAGTCGATCAGCAGCAAGCCGTCACCCTCGATCACCGCGTGTTCTTCTTCGGTGGCGTGATAGTGCGGCATCGCGCCATTGGCGTTAAACGCGGCAATCGTGTTGAAGCTCAAGGACACGTAATCCGGACGGCGCTCGCGGGCAGCGGTGAGTTTTTCGTCGATGGTCAGTTCGGTGATGCGTTCACGCCCCCAGGCCGATTCCAGCCAGGCGAAGAATTCGCACAACGCCGCGCCATCCTGTTCCATGGCCTTGCGAATGTGCTGTGCATCGGCCTCGCTCTTCTGCGATTTGGCGAGGGTGGTCGGGTTCAAGCCTTCGACCAGTTTCACCGCGCTGTCGAGGTTATCCAGCAAACCGCTGGTCACCCGCGCCGGATCCACCAGCAGGCTCGCACCACCCGGTACGGCGCGCAAGGCGTCGGCCACTTCGCGGTAATCGCGCAGAGTCACGCCGTCCTGTTCCAGCACTGCACGCAGCTCGGCATCGACTTTGCTCAAGGCCACAAACAGCGTGGCCTGCTGTTGATTGATCAACGCAAAAGAAACAAACACCGGGTTGAACGACACGTCGCCGCCGCGCAGGTTGAACAGCCAGGCGATGTCATCGAGGGTGGCGATGAAGTGCCAATCGGCGCCACGTTCCTGCAGGGTCTCGCGCAGTTTGGCGAGTTTTTCGCCACGGCTGACCGTCGCTTGCGGTGGCAGATGCTGATAGATCGGCGCGTTCGGCAGGCTCGGGCGATCCGCCCAGACTTCATTCAGCAAGTCGATGTCAGTGCGCAGACGCGCGCCGCGCGCTTCGAGCTTGCTGCTCAGGGTGCGCGCTGAAGCTACGGCCATCACCGCACCGTCGACCGCGACTACGCCACCTTCCGGGGTCTGCTCGGCCAGCCAGTCCAGCGGGCTCAGCTGACCCGGTTGCAGCTTGACCAGTTCGATGCCGCTGCCCTTGAGTTCCTTGGTCGCCTGTTCCCAATAGCGACTGTCGGCCCAGACCCCGGCGAAATCAGCAGTCACGATCAAAGTGCCGACCGAACCATGGAAGCCCGACAGCCATTGCCGCCCCTGCCAATAACCCGGCAGGTATTCCGACAGATGCGGGTCGGCCGATGGCACCAGCAACGCATGAATGCCTTCACGGCGCATTAATTCACGGGTGTGCGCCAGGCGCTGGGGAACCGTTCCTTCGGTCAAAGTCTGGGTACTCATCATGTCTCCTGCCAATCACTTCATCGTTATTGTTCGTAGCCGTGAAAACCGGCTGGTTAAAGCCCTGTCGCCCAGAATGCCGGGGCACTGGCGCAGGCGCCTTTGATCAGTGCTGCCGCCTGATCGACATCATCGGCGGTGGTGAAACGGCCGAGGCTCAGACGAATGGTGCGCCCGGCCAGCCGGGCGTCGTGCCCCAGCGCCAGCAGCACGTGAGAAGGCGTGTTGCTCGCCGAGTTACAGGCCGAGGTCGCGGAAAAGGCGATCGACTGGCTCAAGGCCGCACTGTTGAATTCACCTTCGCTGAAGGTCAGGCTCAACGTGTGCGCGATGCGCTGGTTGGCGCTGCCGTTGAGACGTACGCCCGGCAGACTCAGCAACTGTTCGAGCAGCCGTTCACGCAGCGCCACGATGGACTTTTTCTCGGTATCGAATTCGGCAGCCGCCAAGGCGAATGCCGCGCCCATGCCGGCGATCTGATGCGTCGCCAGAGTCCCGGAGCGCAGCCCGCCTTCGTGGCCGCCGCCATGAATCTGCGCCTGCAAACGCTGCTGCGCGCGCGGGCCGACATACAACGCGCCGATCCCCTTGGGACCGTAAAGCTTGTGCGCCGAAAACGACATCAAGTCCACTGGCCACTGCTGCAGATCGATCGCCACTTTGCCGGCGCCCTGCGCGGCATCGACATGGAACAACGCGCCACGGCCGCGCACGACTTCACCGATCGCCGGGATATCGTTGAGGGTGCCGAGTTCGTTGTTGACCAGCATCAGCGATACCAGAAAGGTGTCGTCGCGCATGGCTTCGCTGACCGCCTGCGGGGTGATCAGGCCTTCAGCATCAGGCACCAGATAGGTCACCGCAACGCCGGCATCCTGCAATTGCCGGGCAGTATCGAGAATGGCTTTGTGTTCGATCTGACTGGTAATGATGTGGCCGCCGGCAACGCCGCGCGCTTGGGCCACGCCCTTGAGGGCGAGGTTGTTGGATTCGGTGGCGCCGGAAGTCCAGACGATCTGCGCGGCCTCGGCGCCGACCAGTTCGGCGACTTGCCGACGGGCCTGCTCGACCGTGTGCCGGGCCTGCTGGCCGAAGGCATGGGAGCTGGACGCCGGGTTGCCGAAGTTACCGTGAAAACCCAGACAATCGATCATCACCTGGATGACCCGCTCGTCCACCGGGGTGGTGGCGGCGTAATCGAAATACAACGGACGTTTAATCATAAAAGACTCGCAGAGCGTGTTCCGGGATCAGGAGGCTCGTGTCTGCAAACGGCACAACGCAGCCTTGTGAGCTGCGCCTGGGTTCGAGACCGTCATCAATACCTGATCGGATGCCGTTAAAGAAGAACAACTTCATTTAAAAGTGCGTAGGAACGCTCCTGAAGCCGAGCTTAACAGGCATCGGGCCGGCGGTTGAAGCAATGCGTCAGTGAAAGCTTTCGAGAAGTAACGGGTACAGCGAAATCACCAACAGCGCCGCCATGCCCCAGTTGAACACGCGCAACCAGCGCGGGTCCTTCAGCACGTTACGCAGCAGCGTGCCGCACGCTGCCCAGACGCCGACGCTGGGCAGGTTGATGATGGCGAACACGGCGGCGATCACCACCACGTTGGTGAAGTAACCCTGCATCGGCGTGTAGGTGCTGATGGCGCCGATGGCCATGATCCAGGCCTTGGGATTGACCCACTGAAACGCGGCGGCACCCAGATAGCTGATCGGTTTGGCCTCGCCTTCCACGCCCTCACCCACCGGCCCCGAATGGGCGATTTTCCACGCCAGGTACAACAGATATGCAGCGCCGAGATAGCGCAGCACGGTGTAGAGAATCGGGTAAGTCTGGAATACCGCGCCCAGGCCGAAACCCACGGCGACCACCAATACGAAGAAGCCGCAGGTGATGCCGAGCATGTGAGGAATGGTGCGGTTGAAGCCGAAGTTCACGCCCGACGCCAGCAACATGGTGTTGTTCGGCCCCGGTGTAATCGAGGTGACAAGGGCAAACAGGGCAAAGCCCAACAGCAGATCAAGCGAGAGGGTCATGGGGCAATCCGTCAGGGTCATTCAGGTGTTGACCCTATCGCACGGCAGCGCGCAAACCCACGGACAGTTACGCGAAAATTCAAGCAGTACAGTTTGCGATTAGCTTGGACGACCGTGCAGCTGTATGGCTCGCCCGGCGCTCATTTCAGCTTTCTTGTCGAATTGCGATTCGCCCAGCAGTGCAGCTTTCTTCGCGTGATATTCGTCGAAAGACAAGCCGCTGCGGTTCAGCGCTTCCATTGCCAATTCGCGGGTTTCTTCGGCGGTGTACGGCCGTTGTTCGGGGGAAACGTGGGTCGCGCAACCGGCGAGTACGGAGACAGCGAGCAGCAGCGAAACAGTCAGTAAACGATTCATGGGGAGCGTCCTGGCGAGCGGTAGTAGTCGATGGACAAAGGCTACGCCCGCGCCCGCCCGGGCAAAAATCAACGCTCTCAATAGTGGCTATCAGGATTTCAGCTTGATCGGCGCTATATCTCCTAAAGATCTATAAATATCGATGAACGTTCTTTTACGGAATAACCAGCAGCCGCTATAAATCCCTGCACGCGGCGAAAAACTGTTGCTCCAGCAACTGTTGCCCAGGCAACAGCAGATCAACAAACCCGCCTGATATCCGCACAACCGACTCACGCCAGAACGCTCAAGCCCAGGTAAACCGGGCCTCTCAGGAATTGGTACAGCACTTGCTCAAGCCTTGGCACTTACTCACTGCTCGCTGAGCAACTGTTGATAAAAAGGAACTCATCATGTCGCGTCCCCTGAAAGTCGTCGCCCTCTCCGGTGGCACCTGGCGTCCATCGCGCACGCTGGTGCTGACCCAAGCGCTGTTGGCCGAACTGGCCGGGCACTTGCCGGTCGAGAGTCATCTGATCGAACTCGGTGACATCGCCCGGCCGTTGGGTGCTGCCCTGTCGCGTCAGGAGCTGAGCGCCGAGGTCGAAGCCGAACTGCAAGCCATCGAACAGGCCGATCTGCTGATCGTCGCCGCGCCGGTGTATCGCGGTTCCTACCCGGGCCTGCTCAAGCATCTGTTCGACCTGATCGACCTCAACGCGCTGATCGATACCCCGGTGCTGCTCGCCGCCACCGGCGGCAGCGAGCGCCATGCGCTGGTGCTCGATCATCAGTTGCGGCCGCTGTTCAGTTTCTTCCAGGCGGTGACCCTGCCGATCGGGGTCTACGCCACCGAAGCCGATTTCGCCGACTACCAGATCACCAGCGAACCGCTGAAAGCGCGGATCCGTCTGGCCGCCGAACGCGCCGCGCCGCTGTTCGGCACACAAATCAAACCGTTGCTGAAAATCGCTTAAGGAGCTGTTCATGGATGTTTTCTGGTTCCTGCCGACCCACGGCGACGGCCATTACCTGGGCACCACCCAAGGCGCGCGCCCGGTCACCCTGAATTATCTGAAACAAGTGGCGCAAGCCGCCGACAGCCTCGGCTATCACGGCGTGCTGATTCCCACCGGGCGCTCCTGCGAAGACTCGTGGGTGATCGCCTCGGCGCTGGTGCCGTTGACCGAACGCCTGCGTTATCTGGTAGCGATCCGCCCGGGGATCATTTCGCCCACCGTTTCGGCGCGCATGGCGGCGACGCTCGATCGACTTTCCAACGGTCGTCTGCTGATCAACGTGGTGACCGGCGGCGACCCTGACGAAAACCGTGGCGACGGCAGCTTCCTGAGCCACAGCGAACGCTACGAAGTCACCGACGAATTCCTCAGGATCTGGCGCCGGGTGTTGCAAGGGGAATCGGTGGATTTCGAGGGCAAGCACCTGAAAGTACAGAACGCCAAGGCCCTTTATCCGCCCGTGCAGAAACCGTATCCGCCGCTGTATTTCGGCGGCTCGTCCGACGCGGCGCATGACCTCGCTGCCGAGCAAGTCGACGTGTACCTGACCTGGGGCGAACCGCCCGCCGCCGTTGCCGAAAAACTCGCCGATGTACGTGAACGTGCCGCTCGCCATGGACGCAAGGTGAAGTTCGGTATTCGCCTGCACGTCATCGTTCGCGAGACCGCCGAAGAGGCGTGGAAGGCTGCGGACAAACTGATCGAGCACATCAGCGACGAGACCATCGAAGCCGCGCAGAAATCCTTCTCGCGCTTCGACTCCGAAGGCCAGCGGCGCATGGCGGCGTTGCACGACGGGCGTCGCGACAACCTGGAAATCGCCCCCAACCTGTGGGCCGGCGTCGGTCTGGTACGCGGCGGCGCCGGTACCGCGCTGGTGGGCGACCCGCAGCAAGTGGCCGCGCGGATCAAGGAGTACGCCGACCTCGGTATCGAGAGTTTTATCTTCTCCGGTTATCCGCATCTGGAAGAGGCTTATCGCTTTGCCGAACTGGTGTTCCCGCTGCTGCCCGAGCCGTACGCGAGCCTGGCCGGACGCGGCGTGACCAACCTCACCGGGCCGTTTGGCGAAATGATTGCCAACGATGTGTTGCCCACCCAAGCCAAGGCCTAAAACGCCCCCTGTAGGAGTGAGCCTGCTCGCGAAAGCGGTGTGTCTGCGACGGTGATGTCGACTGTGCTGACCACATCGCGAGCAGGCTCACTCCTACAGAGAATCGCGTCGATTTGATGAGGAACACCGCGTGACCGCCAACCCACAAAGCACCCTGCTCTCCCCGCTGCAAACCGCGCGCCAACTGGCCGCCGAATTCGCCGTCACCGCCGTCGAGCGTGACGAGCGCGGCGGTACGCCGAAGGCCGAGCGCGATGCCCTGCGCGACAGCGGCCTGCTGGCCCTGAGCATTCCCACCCGCTACGGCGGCCTCGGCGCGACATGGAGCGAAACCCTGCAGATCGTGCGCGAGTTCGCCAAGGTCGACAGTTCCATCGCCCACGTCTTCGGCTTTCATCACCTGATGCTCGCCACCGTGCGCCTGTTCTCGCGGCCCGAACAATGGCAGCCGTGGTTCGAACAGACCGCGCGGCAGAACTGGTTCTGGGGCAACGCCCTCAACCCGCTCGACACCCGCACCGTGGTCAAGGACTTCGGCGGTTGGCGCGAGTTTTCCGGGAAGAAAAGCTTCTGCTCCGGCGCCAGCGATTCGCAGATGCTGATCGCTTCGGCCGTCGACGAAAGTGCCGGCGGCAAGTTGCTGATCGCGGCGATCCCCAGCGGTCGCAGCGGCATCACCCTGCACGACGACTGGAACAACATCGGCCAGCGCCAGACCGACAGCGGCAGCGCTACGTTCGAACGGGTGCGGGTCGAGGAATCCGAACTGCTGCTCGATCCCGGCCCGTTGAGCACACCGTTCGCCTGCCTGCGTCCGCTGATCGCGCAACTGACCTTCACCCACATGTTTCTCGGCATCGCCGAAGGTGCCTTTGAGGAAGCGCGGCAATACACCCTGAGCGAAACCCGGCTCTGGCACAAATCCGCCGCCCGCAATGTGCGTGAAGACCCGTACGTACTCGCGCATTACGGCGAGTTCTGGGTGGCGCTGGAAGGCATCCGCCTGCTGGTCGAACGGGCCGCCGCGCTGCTCGACGAGGCCTGGGCCCAAGGCCCGAACCTGACCGCAGAAGAGCGCGGACATCTGGCCACAGCGATTGCCACCGCCAAGGTCGCCGCCAGTCGTCAGGGGCTGGATATTTGCAGCCGTTTGTTCGAAGTCACTGGCGCGCGCTCGACCCACGCTTCGCTGCGTCTCGATCGGCACTGGCGCAACCTGCGCACGCAGACCCTGCACGACCCGCTCGACTACAAACTTCACGAGTTGGGCGACTGGGCGCTGAATCAGGCGCTGCCGGTGCCAACGTTCTATTCCTGATCCTGCCTTTAATGGAGCGAGCCCCATGCAACTGCTGACCCTTCCGCCCTCACCCGCTCTGGCGACGTCGATCCGTGCCACCGCACAGGTCTTCGAAGACCCCAAGTCCCAGGCCCTGCTGGCGCATCTGCAGCAGGTCGCACCGAGCGAAGCCAGCGTGCTGATCATCGGCGAGACCGGCACCGGCAAAGAGCTGGTGGCGCGGCACATCCACAATCTGAGCCACCGCCGGCATCGGCCGTTTGTCGCGGTCAACTGCGGTGCGTTCTCCGAATCGCTGGTGGAAGCCGAGCTGTTCGGCCATGAAAAAGGCGCCTTCACTGGCGCCCTCAGCGCCAAGGCCGGGTGGTTCGAAGAGGCGGATGGCGGCACCTTGTTCCTCGACGAAATCGGCGATTTGCCGATGGCGATTCAGGTCAAGTTGCTGCGGGTGTTGCAGGAGCGCGAAGTGGTGCGCCTCGGCTCGCGCAAGAGCATTCCGATCGATGTGCGCGTGCTGGCCGCGACCAACGTGCAACTGGAGAAAGCGATCAATGCCGGAAACTTCCGCGAAGACCTGTTCTACCGGTTGAACGTGGTCAATCTGGAACTCAGTCCGCTGCGCGAACGACCCGGCGATATCCTGCCGCTGACCCGACATTTCATCGAGGCCTACAGCCAGCGCCTGGGTTACGGACGGGTCAGCATCAGCTCCGGTGCCGAACAGAAACTGCGCAGCTACAGTTGGCCGGGGAACATCCGCGAACTGGAAAACGTCATCCATCACACCCTGTTGATCTGCCGCAACGGCGTGATCGAACGCGACGATTTGCGCCTGTCTAACCTGCGCATCGAGCGTCCGGACGATCAGCAGTCGAACGCCGACGACTCACCGGAAGCGCTGCTGGAGCGAGCCTTTCAGAAGCTCTTCGAACAACAGGCCGGCGCCCTCCACGAAAAGGTCGAAGACGCCCTGCTGCGCGCCGCCTATCGCTTCTGCCATTACAACCAGGTGCACACCGCCGCGCTGCTCGGTCTGAGCCGCAATGTCACCCGCACGCGGCTGATCAAGATCGGCGAACTGGCGGTGAACAAGCGGCGACTCACGGAGAACCTGCACGGTGAACGCCTGATCCAGTTGTCGATCTAGCCCACCAGATTGCAGTGCAGCGCATCGTCATGACTGCGGGCGATGCTGCTCAACACCTGAAATGAATTGAAGGTCACGGTCTTCGCCTGATGGGCGCGGATCAGCTGCCAGAAATCCTGCTCGCCGCTTTCAAAGCGACAGAACGCCGCCTCCCCGGCCTCGCGGCTCTGCCACTGCAGCAGGCTCAGCACCCGCCGGCCGTCGTCGCTGACCTGAACGCTGGCGCTGACAAAGCCTGCGTAGCGCTGCGCCAGATGTTCACTCTGCTGCGCCAGCGCACTGACCAATGCCGGCTGCTGGCGCGGCTCGATCTCGAATTCGATCAATTGGGTAAAGCTGCGATTTTTCGCTGAGGTTTGCATGAGAAGTCCCCACTCATCGTAAGCCGAGTCTTGCGACTCGAAGGCCTGCAGGGTAAAACCTCTAGTTAAGTCAAGGTCAAGAGTCCTTTTGCAAAATGATCACCCCGGAAAACCTGCACAAACAGCTCACCGTGGGCGAAGTCGCCGCGCGCAGCGGAGTCGCGGTCACTGCCCTGCACTTTTATGAATCGAAAGGCCTGATCACCAGCCAGCGCAATGCCGGCAATCAGCGCCGTTACCCACGGGCGGTCTTACGCCGGGTGGCGTTGATCAAGGTCGCGCAGCGTCTGGGCATTCCGCTGGCGGAGATTGGCGAGGCGCTGAAGAGACTCCCCGACGACCGCGCTCCGACAGCAGCAGACTGGAAAGTCCTGTCCGAACAATGGCGCCGCGAACTGGACGAGCGGATCAATCAGCTGACCTTGTTGCGTGACCGGCTCACCGGTTGCATCGGTTGCGGGTGTCTGTCGATGGAGGCCTGCCCGTTGCGCAATCAGGGCGATGTGCTCGGTGATCAGGGGCCGGGGGCGCACTTTCTGGACTGACTGCTCGTCGGGGAAAAATGCTGGCCGCGCAGACAGTTCTATAGTGAATCTTCCACAAATCCGGTGGAGCCATACCTCGCAAAACAAAAACAGGGAGAACGTCATGAGCGTCAAACCCATTCCCGAGGGGTATCACAGCATTACCCCGTACCTCGGCATCCTCAAGGCTGCCGAAGCCATCGAGTTCTACAAGAAAGCCTTCGGCGCGACCCAGGTCATGCGCCTGGACATGCCCGACGGGCGCGTCGGCCACGCCGAACTGCGTATTGGCGACAGCGCGATCATGCTCGGCACGCCGTGCGATCAAGGGCCGTTGAGTGGTCCGGACAATGCCGTGTCGGTCGGTCTGCATCTGTATGTCACTGATGTCGACAAGTCCTTTCAGCGGGCGCTGGATGCCGGGGCGAGTGCGGTGTCGGAGGTCAAGGATCAGTTTTATGGCGATCGTAGCGGGACGCTGAAGGATCCCTATGGGCACCTGTGGTTTCTCGCCACGCGCAAGGAGGATCTGACGGAAGAGCAGATCAAGCAGCGGGCGATGGAGATGTTCAGTCAGGGTTGAGATTTTCAGGGTTTTGGCTGGCCCTATCGCGAGCAGGCTCACTCCTACAATTGGAACGCATTTCAACTGTAGGAGTGAGCCTGCTCGCGATGAGGCCAATGCGGATAGATCACACTTCATGAACCACCACACCACGCTTCAACCCTTGCCCCGAATGCCGAACACTTTCAGGATGCATTCCACCCGCACCTGAACAAGGATCAGCCCGATGTTTGCCGGATTCGTCAAAGACCAGCGCCACGTCAACGGTGTCGACATCGCCTATCGCCTCGGCGGCAGCGGCCCAGGGTTGTTGCTGTTGCACGGACACCCGCAGACCCACGTGATCTGGCACAAGATTGCCGAGCAGTTGGCGGAGCATTTCACCGTGGTCGCCGCCGACCTGCGCGGCTACGGCGACAGCGCCCGACCGGCTGCCGATGAACAACATCGTAATTACTCGAAACGCGAAATGGCCAGGGACAACCTCGAGTTGATGCAGGCGCTGGGCTTCGAACAATTTTCGATTCTGGCCCACGACCGTGGCGCCCGGGTCGGCCATCGCCTGGCCCTCGACCACCGCGTTGCGGTGCAACGGATGATGCTGCTGGACATCGCCCCGACCCTGGCGATGTACACGCAGACCAACGAAGCCTTTGCCCGCGCCTATTGGCACTGGTTCTTCCTGATCCGCCCGGCGCCGTTGCCAGAAACCCTGATCGAGGCCGATCCCGCAGCCTATCTGCGCAGCGTGATGGGCAGCCGCAGCGCCGGACTTACGCCGTTCACCGAGCCAGCGTTCAGCGAATACCTGCGTTGCCTGCAACGTCCCGGCAGCGCCCGGGGCATTTGCGAGGACTACCGCGCCAGCGCCAGCATCGACCTGGAACATGACCGGGCCGACATCGCAGCCGGCCATCATCTTGACCTGCCGCTGCGGGTGCTGTGGGGTGCGCAAGGCACAGTCGGGCGCTGCTTTGACCCGCTCAAGGAATGGCAGCATGTGGCGACCAACGTCAGTGGCAAGGCGCTGCCGGCTGGGCATTATCTGGCCGAAGAAGTGCCGGAACTGTTGCTCGCCGAAGCGCTGGATTTCCTGCGCTGAATCGAGCCATGTACGGCCGATGATATGCTGGCGGCTTGTGCCGCCAATGCTCGTTCCCACATGTCCCAGAACCAAAACCCCGTGCCCCTGCCCGAAGACCTGCGCGTGCTGCTGACCGTTATCCGCAAGAACGGTTTTGCCGCCGCTGCGGATGAACTGGGCCTGTCCCCGGCCTACGTCAGCAAACGCATCCAGATTCTCGAATCGACCCTCGGCACTCGCCTGCTGCACCGCACCAGTCGCCGCGTGTCGCTGACCGAGGACGGCGAGCGGGTGCAGCGCTGGGCCTTGCGCATCCTCGATGATTTTCAACAACTGCATGACGATCTCGCCGACGCCCACGACAGTCCACGCGGGCGTTTGCACATCTGCAGCAGTTTCGGTTTCGGCCGCAACCATGTGGCGCCTGCGGTTTCGCGGCTGGCCGAGCTTCACCCGCAGTTGCAGATTCGCCTGGACCTGTTCGACCGCGCGGTGGACATCGTCAACGAAGGCTTCGATCTGGAAATCCGCGTCGGCGACGACCTGCCCGGCCAGCACATCGGCCGGCAACTGGTGAGTAACCGCCGGGTGCTGTGCGCTGCGCCCGAATACCTTGAACGCCGAGGCACACCGCAGACTCTGGACGATCTGCAACAACATGACTGCCTGGTGATCAAGGAGCGCGACAACGCTTTCGGCGTCTGGCATCTGGATCGCGACGGCACGCAGGAAAGCGTGCGGGTCAGTGGGCCGCTGTCTTCCAACAACGGCGAGATCGTCCTGCAATGGGCGCTCGACGGACGCGGCGTGCTGCTGCGTTCATTGTGGGATGTGAAACCGTTGCTGGAACAGGGCCGACTGCTGCCGGTGCTGGCCGCTTACAGCCAGAGCGCCAATGTCTGGGCGGTGTACCCGACGCGGCTGGCCAATTCCGGCAAGCTACGGGCGTGTGTGGAGTTTTTGCAGGGGCATTTCAAGGATTTGTCGCTATAGCGGGTGCAACACCAAACCCTTGTAGGAGTGAGCCTGCTCGCGATGGCGGTCATTCAGCCAATGATTATTTCGACTGACACGACGCCATCGCGAGCAGGCTCACTCCTACAGAGGGCTAGTTGGGTGTCAGGTCAGCCATGGGTTGGCGGCCAGGTGTTCGCGTTCGAACGCCTCGATCTGCTCACGCCGCTGCAAGGTACTGCCTATCGCATCCAGCCCCAGCAACAGTGCGGTCTTGCGCAAGCCGTCAATCTGGAAATCGATGACTTCACCGTCCGCCAGACGTATCTGCTGCGCCTCAAGATCCACATGGATCAGTGCCGTTTCAGGCTGACTCACCAACCGGCCAATGCGCTGCACCTGTGCCTCGTCCAGGGTAATCAGCAACACCCCGTTGCGCTGGCAGTTGTCGTAGAAGATCCCGGCAAAACGGCTGCCGATCAGCGCGCGAATGCCCATTTGCTGCAACCCCCACACCGCGTGTTCGCGGCTGGAACCGCAACCGAAATTCGGCCCGACCACCAGAAAGTTCGCGCCCTGCCAGGCCGGTTGGTTCAACACGAATTCCGGGTTGGGCGTACCGTCGGCAAGAAAGCGCAGATCGAAAAACAGTCCACGATCCAGTCCCTGACGATCGATACCCTTGAGAAACTGCTTGGGCATGATCACGTCGGTATCGACGTTGGCCGCGAGCAGCGGCGCGGCCCGGCCGCTGACTTGCGTGAAGGGTTGCAGGCTCATGGGCGTTCTCCAAAGTGGCGGATGTCGGTGAGGTGGCCGCTGATCGCGGCGGCGGCGACCATCGCCGGGCTCATCAGGTGGGTGCGCGCCCCGGCGCCCTGGCGGCCTTCGAAATTGCGGTTGGTGCTGGAGGCGCAACGGTCGCCGGGCGCGAGCACGTCATCGTTCATCGCCAGGCACATCGAGCAGCCGGACTGACGCCATTCGAAACCGGCGTCGATGAAGATCTGCGCCAGCCCTTCGGCTTCAGCCTGAGCGCGGACCTCACTGGAGCCGGGCACGATCATCGCCCGCACATGCCCTGCCACCCGCCGCCCGCGCACGACGCTGGCGGCGTCACGTAAATCTTCGATCCGCGCGTTGGTGCAGGAGCCGATAAAAGCGTGGCTGATGACGATATCGCGCAGCGCCATCCCCGCCTCCAGGCCCATGTATTGGAGGGCGCGGCGCATGTCCTGTCGCAGAATCGGATCGTCGATAGCCTGCGGGTCAGGCACCTGCGCGCCAATCGCAGCCGCCTGATCGGGGCTGGTGCCCCAGGTGACCATCGGCTCCAGCAGACTGGCGTCGAGATGGATTTCGCGGTCGAACACGGCGCCGGGATCGCTGCGCAGTTCACGCCATTTTTCCACGCCGCGCGCCCACAGTACGCCTTGCGGCGCTCGGGGTTTCCCCTTGAGATAAGCAAAAACTTTTTCGTCCGGTGCCATGAAGGCGCCGCGTGCACCGGCTTCTACCGCCATGTTGCAAATGGTCATCCGCGCCTCGACGCTCAGCGCATCAATGGTCGAACCGCAGAACTCGATCGCATAGCCAGTGGCGCCCGATGCACCGATGCGGCCGATCAGCGCCATGATCACGTCCTTCGACGTCAGCCCCGGCGCCAACTCGCCATCCACCGTCACGCACAGGCTTTTCAGGCGTTTGTAGACCAGCGTCTGCGAGGCCAGCAAGTGCTCGATTTCCGAGGTGCCAATGCCAAATCCGAACGCCCCCAGCGCACCGTACGTGGTGGTGTGGCTGTCACCGGCAGCGATGACCATGCCCGGCAGAATGAAGCCCTGCTCCGGGGCGATCACATGCTCGATGCCCTGACGTTTATCGAGAATGTCCAGCAGTTCGATGCCGAAGTCCCGGCAGTTCTCCGCCAGATACGACACCTGCCGCGCACCGCCGGCATCAGGCATCGCCGCCACCCGTTTGGGGGTGGTCGGGTTGACGTGATCGACCACCGCCAACGCCGTACCCGGCCGCCAGACCTTGCGCCCGGCAGCACGCAGACCGCTGAACGCCTGCGGGCTGGTGTATTCGTTGATCACCTGGCGATCGATGTACAACAGCACATGGCCCTGATCGTCGAGGCGGCACACGGTGTGCGAATCGATGTGTTTGTCGTAGAGGGTTCTGGGGCTCATCACGGGGCTCACTAGGGGAATCGAGTGATTTCCATCATAGGGAGCGCCTTGACCGCATCAATTGCCAGGCAGTGAGAGCGGCATTCATGAATCGTGTTTGATCGGCTGATCACCGAACGCCCCTGTGGGAGCGGGCTTGCTCGCGAAGGCGTCGTGTCAGTCGACCTCAATGTTGAATGATCTACCGCTTTCGCGAGCAAGCCCGCTCCCACAGGGGGGGAATTGCGAAACATTTGCTTTCATATCACCTTTCGGGATTTGTCCGGCTCATCCGTCCTATAGAGATGCAGGCCGTTCGCACAGGCAACAGCCACGACCGCGCCTTTTGCGGACACCCGCGCTGCGAAGCCCGTAGCCGCGTGCCCTTTCATCGAAATCAAGACGCGCAAACATGTCGAAGAAATCCCGTTCCAAACTGTGGTTCCTGGTGCATAGCTGGCTCGCGCTGCCGATCTGGTTTTTTGTCCTGATCGTCTGTGTCACCGGCACGCTGGCGGTGGTCAGCCAGGAAATCGTCTGGCTGGCCAACCCGCAGATGCGCGCCAGCCAGCCATCGGATGACGCGCCGCTGCTCAGCTACGATCAAGTGCTGGCCGCGATCAAACAGGCCGAACCGCAGACGCTGGTGGAAAGCATCAGCCGCCCCGACGAATCGCACTTCGCCCTCGACGTCGAGGTCAGCTACCCCGACGGCCGCTCGCAGACGGTCTACGTCAACCCGTACACCGGGGTGATTCAAGGCCCGGCGCCGGACTTCAACTTCAAGGCGTTCACCCGCGCCCTGCACGGCTGGTGGCTGGTGCCGTTCACCAACGGTTTCAGCTGGGGCTGGTACCTGGTGTCGTTCCTCGGCCTGCCGATGCTCGCTTCGCTGGTCACCGGGCTGGTGGTCTACAAGCGCTTCTGGAAAGGCTTCTTCAAACCCACCCTGCGTTTTCGCCACGGCGCGCGGATCTTCTGGGGCGACTTCCATCGACTGAGCGGCATCTGGTCGATCTGGTTCATCGCGGTGATCTCGATCACTGGCACCTGGTTTTTGATCCAGGCCATTCTGGCCGACAACCAGGTGTCGATCAGCAGCGAACCGATCATTCCTGCCATGTCCCGGGAAAGCGTACCGATGTCGAGCGACGCGAGTCCTCCCCCACGGATCAGCCTCGATCGCGCGGTACAGATCGCCGAACAGCACATCCCCGGGCTGGAAGTCAGCTTCGTCAGCCTGCCGGGCAATGCCTACAGCCACCTGAGCCTTGGCGGTCGCGGCTGGTATCCGCTGATGTTCCAGACCGCCACGCTCAACCCGTACAACGGTGAGATGGCCGCCACGCGACTGCTAACCGACCGTTCCTCGCTGGAGTTCGTCACCGAGTCGATGCGCCCGCTGCACACCGGTGATTTCGGCGGTCTGTGGATCAAACTGATCTGGTTCTTCTTCGGTCTGCTGCTGAGCATGATGGTCCTCAGCGGCCTGTTGATCTGGACCAAGCGCACCGCGCTGGCCACCGCCAACGCCCTCAAGCGCGAAAATAAAAAGGCCCGCAGCCCCCGCGTCAGCCGTGAACCGGCGGAGGTCAACCTGTGAGCCCGTCCAACCGCACTGCCCAACCGTCCGCCCTGCGCCGCTTCTGGCACAAATGGCGCTTTCATCTGAACGCCCTGCTGCTGCTGATTCCGTTGGGCTTCATGCCCAAGTATTTCGCCGATGCCGCGCTGTTTCGCGGTGACGTCGGCCTCGGTGAGCATGAGGTCGGCGAAATCCAGGTCGGCCCGTGGAGCCTGCGCCTGGCCGAACTGCGTAACGAAGCACCGCGCCTGAGCGGCCCCGCCGGCTACATGAAGGACTTCAATGCCGCCCTGTGCGATGCCTGTGTCGAACAGGTCAAGGCCACCTACCTGCGCATCGGCAAACCGCGCAGCCTGCGCGCCGCCGGGGTGATTTTTTTCGGCACGCCGTATCGCATGGGCGCGCAATTGCCGGTGGCGGAAAAAACCAAAGCCGATGCCGAACTGTGGATCACCATGGAAGGCTGGGACGGCAGCATGCACCAGGCCTCGATTCCCCTGAGCCAGGCCTCCCCCGCCACCCTCGCCTGGCTGAACCAACAAGGAGCCAAACCATGAACCGCGTTCAACGCCCTTCCCGCCTGCAGTTGCGCGCCGCGTTGCTGATGCTGTGCGCAGGTTTCAGCGCCGGCGCCCTGGCCCATAACCCGATGTGCGAATGCAAAGCCGTCGATGCCGAGCAGATCAAATGCACCGGCGGCTTCTCGGACGGCAGCGGCGCACCGGGAGTAACCCTCGATGTGATCGGTTACGACGAAACCATTCTGCTGCCGGGCAAGCTCGGCGCCGACTCGACCGTGACGTTCAAAAAACCGGCGGCCGAGTTTTATGTGCTGTTCGACGCCGGCCCAGGCCACGTTGTGGAAATCGACCAAGCCGACATCGAGGCCCCATGAGCACGCCCACCACCCAAGTCGTCCGCCCGGCCGGTGCCGGCCATGAAACCCTCAATGTTCTGCTGTTGTGTTTACTGATCCTTGCCGTCGCCGGATCAGTGGTGGCATGGCGCGGGGTGTCCCATGAACCGGAGCCGGTTTCCAGCCATCAACTCGATGCACGGCGCGACCTGAGTGCCGCCGAGCAAGGCATCTATGCCGACCTGCGGGTGACCCTCGATGAAATCCGCCTGCTGCGTGAGGAACAGCAAAGCCTGCCGACGCCACAGACCCTGGCTGAAGAAGGTTTCGCCCCGTTCGCCCAGGACGCCAGTTCGGTCAGCCGTGGCGGGCATGCCTGGCAATTGCTGGCGGACACGGCCTATTTCGGCCACAGCCAGGCGCCCGCCGTCGCCGGTTCATTCGTGATGCTACTGAGCGCCGACGCCACTGCCGCGCCGGACATCTGGCTCAACCGCGCCGCCGATCTGAAAACGCCCGCCGAGCTGACCGATGCCGCGCTGTCCGCCGCAGGCTGGAAACAGATCGTCGCGCAGTTCGATGCCGGCGTGACCCGCGAGCATCGCCACTGAACCTTCGCCTTCACCCGAGAGAAGACCGCTTGCCCATGCTTATTTCCCTGACTCGCCGTCCCCTCCTGCGCACCCTGCTGTTAGGCCTGTGCGCGTGCCTGCTGAGCCCGCTGGCCAGCGCCGATCCGGGCAAACGCCTGCGCATCGGCATCACCCTGCACCCGTATTACAGCTATGTGGCGAATATCGTCGGCGACAAGGCCGAGGTGGTGCCGCTGATTCCCGCCGGCTTCAACCCGCACGCCTACGAGCCACGCGCTGAAGACATCAAACGCATCAGCGGTCTGGATGTGATCGTGCTCAACGGGGTCGGTCATGACGACTTCGCCGACCGCATGATCGCCGCCAGCGAAACGCCGAACATCAAGACCATCGAAGCCAACGAAAACGTGCCGCTGCTGGCGGCCACCGGTACCGCTGCGCGCGGCGCCGGCAAAGTGGTCAACCCGCACACCTTCCTGTCGATCAGCGCCTCGATTGCCCAGGTCAACAACATCGCCCGCGAGCTGGGCAAACTCGACCCGGACAACGCCAGGACCTACACCCAGAACGCCCGCGCCTACGGCAAACGCCTGCGGCAGATGCGCGCCGATGCGCTGGCCAAACTGACTCAGGCAGCGAACGCCGAACTGCGTGTGGCCACGGTGCATGCGGCCTACGACTATCTGCTGCGCGAATTCGGCCTGGAAGTGACGGCCGTGGTCGAACCGGCCCACGGCATCGAACCGAGCCCAAGCCAGTTGAAAAAGACCATCGACCAACTGCGCGAACTCGACGTGAAGGTGATCTTCTCGGAGATGGATTTTCCCTCGACCTACGTCGAAACCATCCAGCGTGAGTCCGGGGTGAAGCTGTACCCGCTGTCGCACATTTCCTATGGCGAATACAGCGCCGACAAGTACGAAAAGGAAATGACCGGCAACCTCGACACCGTGGTGCGGGCGATTCAGGAGTCCGGGGCATGACAGCAAAAGAATCCCTCTCAGATGACTCCACCTCCCCTGTAGGAGTGAGCCTGCTCGCGAAAGCGTCCGGCCAGTCAACCACATCGTTGAATGACACACCGCTATCGCGAGCAGGCTCACTCCTACAGAGGGTAAGCGGGCCGACTCTGGATTTTGCGGAGGTCAGCCTGACGCTCGGTCGCACGACAATCCTCGACAACGTGACCTTCCAGGTTCAGCCCGGTCACGTCCACGCCCTGGTCGGCCCCAACGGCGGTGGCAAGAGTTCGCTGATCAAGACCTTGCTCGGGCAAATGCCGCATCAGGGTCAACTGAGCCTGCACTGGCCCGGCCAACCCGGCACCATCGGCTACGTGCCGCAGGCGTTGGAGTTCGATCGTGGCCTGCCGATGACCGTCGACGATTTCATGGCCGCCATGTGCCAGCGCCGCCCGGCGTTTCTCGGCCTGAGCAAGCATTACGCCAAGGCCATCGGCGAGGCGCTGGAACGGGTCGGCATGCAGGACAAGCGGAAGCGGCGCATGGGCGCGTTGTCCGGTGGCGAACGGCAGCGCGTGTTGCTCGCTCAAGGCTTGATCCCGGCTCCGCAATTGCTGGTGCTGGATGAGCCGATGTCGGCCCTCGACGAAGCCGGGATCCAGGTGTTCGAACGCCTGCTCGGCGACTGGCGCGCCGCTGGCATCACCGTGCTGTGGATCGAGCACGATCTGGAAGCGGTCAAGCGTCTGGCCGACCGGGTCACCGGTCTCAACCGCCGCGTGCTATTCGACGCCACGCCGCAACAGGCACTGACCCCGGAACGTCTGCTGAGTCTGTTTTCCACCCATCCACGGAGCGCGGTCTGATGAGTTACGAAGCCTTTCGTTTGATGGTTCAGGGCTGGGCGTCGTCCGGGTACCTGCCGGAAGCGCTGGCCTACGGCTTTGTGGTCAACGCATTGCTCGCCGGCCTGTTGATCGGTCCGGTGCTCGGTGGCCTCGGCACGCTGGTGGTGGTCAAGCGCTTTGCGTTTTTCTCCGAAGCGGTCGGGCACGCGGCGCTGACCGGCGTGGCCATCGGCATTCTGCTCGGCGAACCCTACACCGGGCCGTACGGCAGCCTGTTCGGTTACTGCCTGTTGTTCGGCATCCTGCTCAACTACCTGCGCAACCGCACCGGCCTGGCGCCCGACACCCTGATCGGCGTGTTTCTCTCGGTGTCGCTGGCGCTTGGCGCGAGCCTGCTGTTGATTCTGGCGGGCAAGATCAACGTGCACATTCTGGAGAACGTGCTGTTCGGTTCGGTGCTCACCGTCAATGGCAACGACCTGCTGGTGCTGGCCATCGTCGGTTCGCTGGTCATGGCCCTGGCACTGCCTTTGTACAACCGGATCATGCTCGCCAGTTTCAACCCGCAACTGGCGGCGGTGCGCGGCGTCGCGGTGAAGACTCTGGATTACCTGTTCGTGATTCTAGTGACGCTGATCACCGTCGCGGCGGTGAAGGTCATCGGCGCGATTCTGGTCGGCGCGTTGCTGGTGATTCCGGCGGCGGCCGCGCGTTTGCTCAGCCAGTCGCTCAAGGGCTTCTTCTGGTGCTCGGTGCTGATTGCTACCGTCAGCACGCTGTGCGGGATTCTCGCGCCGATCGTCTTCGATCTGCCAATCCCGTCCGGCGCCGCGATCATCCTGGTCGCCGGCATCGCCTTCGCCCTCGCCGCCATTGCGCGCGGGGTTGTCCCGAGTCTGAAAGGGAACCTTGGATAAATGATCTTCTCACTGCGAAAACTGACCCTGGCCATGGCCCTGTGCGGCGTGGTCGGCAGCCCGTTGCTGGCGGCTGAAAACCCTCAATCGCTGCGCGTACTGGCCTCGTTGCCCATCACCTACGGCCTCGGCGAAGTGCTGCTCAAAGGCACCGACGTCAGCCTGGAACGCGCGGCCCCGGCGAATCTGCCGGGCAGCCGTCAGACCGCATACTTCACCGGTCGCGGCGCTCCGGCGCTGGGCAAACTGGCGAGCAATGCCGACGCGGTGATCGGCGTGCGCTCGCTGTGGGCCGATGATCCGCTGTACCCGATCGCGCGGCGCAGCAACATTCGCATTGTCGAAGTCGACGCGGCGCGCCCGGTGGATGGCGCCCTGCCGGGGATCGCCGTGCAACCGGGGCTGAAGGTCGATGGCTTGAACAGTCAGCCATGGCTGGCGAGCAACAACATGGGGCGCATGGCTGATGTGATCGCGGCAGACCTGGTGCGTCTGGCGCCGTCGGCCAAACCGAAGATCGAGGCCAATCTGGCGGCGCTGAAACAGCGCCTGCTCAAGCTCAGTGCCGACAGCGAAGCGCGCCTGGCCGAGGCTGAAAACCTGAGCGTGATGAGCCTCAGCGATCACTTCGGTTACCTGATCGGCAGCCTGAATCTGGAGCTGATCGGCCAGGACGCGCGAGCAGATGCCGAGTGGACAGCCGAAGATCTGAAGAAGCTCACGGCGACGCTGAAGGACAACGACGTGGCGCTGGTGCTGCATCATCGTCAGCCGTCGGAAGCGGTGAAAGCGGCGATTGCCGAGTCGGGGAGTCGACTGCTGGTGTTGAGCACCGATGCGGCGGACCCGGTGGCGGAGCTGGAGGGGAATGTGGATTTGTTGCTCAAGGGCTTGAGCGGAGCGTAGTTTCAGTAACACCGCGTTATCGTTCTTCGCGAGCAAGCCCGCTCCCACAGGGGAGTTGTGTGCACCACAGATCCAATGTGGGAGCGGGCTTGCTCGCGAAGAGGCCCGCCAGAACAACACCATTGCCAGCCATGAAAAAACCCGCTGCCTGTCACCAGTCCAGCGGGTTTGTTTTGTCTGTCGGATTACTGAGCAGCCGTTTGCCCTTCCATCTTCTGGCGCAGGCTCAGCGGACGCATGTCGGTCCAGACTTCTTCGATGTAGGCCAGGCATTCCTTCTTCAGGCCGCTCTTGCCTACGGTGCGCCAGCCTTCCGGCACGGCTTTGTAATCCGGCCAGATCGAGTATTGCTCTTCGTGGTTGACCACGACCTGAAAGAGGATGTCCTCGCGGTCGAATACTGACGTCATGCTGGTTCTCCATCGTTGTAAGGGTGGGCTGCACCTGGGGTGCAGCCGGGTATGTAGAAAGAACGTTCGGCGCTGCGAAAAATTTACACAGCGGCGGTGGCAGCGGCCAAGGCCCGGCCGAAGATCTCGGCGACGCGGTCGATTTCGGCAGCGGTGATCACCAGCGGCGGCAGGAAGCGCACCACCGCACCATGCCGGCCGCCCAGTTCGAGAATCAGTCCGCGCTTGAGGCATTCACGCTGCACCAGCGGTGCCAGACGCGCGAACGCGGGTGGGTGACCGAGCGCATCCGGCGCGCCGTTGGGGTCAACCAGTTCGACGCCGAGCATCAAGCCACGACCACGAATGTCGCCCAGTTGCGGGAAGTCGCGTTGCAGGATGCGCAGGTGTTCGCTCAGGCGTTCGCCCATCGCCGCAGCGTGTTCGCAGACCTTGTGCTCAAGCAGATAACGCATCACCGCGGAACCGGCAGCCATCGCCATCTGATTGCCACGGAAGGTGCCGGCGTGGGCACCCGGTTGCCAGGTGTCGAGCCAGTCGCGATAGACCACCACCGCCAGCGGCAGGCTGCCGCCGATAGCCTTGGACAACACCACCACGTCCGGGACGATATCGGCGTGTTCGAAGGCAAACATCTTGCCGGTACGCGCGAAACCGCTCTGGATCTCGTCGACGATCAGCGCCACCCCGGCCTTTTCGGTGATCCGACGCAAGCCGCGCAGCCACTCGATATCGGCCGGGATCACCCCGCCCTCGCCCTGCACCGCTTCGACAATCACCGCTGCCGGCAACTGCACGCCGGCCTCAGGATCATTAAGCAGGTTTTCCAGGTAACTCAGGTTGGCTTTGACCCCGGCCGCGCCGCCGAGACCGAATGGGCAACGGTAGTCGTAAGGGAACGGCATGAATTGCACACCGTTGCTGAGCAAGGCGCCCAGCGGCTTTTTCGGCCCCAGGCTGCCCATCAGACTCAAGGCGCCCTGGCTCATGCCGTGATAACCGCCGGAGAACGACAGCACGGTGCTGCGCCCGGTGGCGGTGCGCACCAGTTTCAACGCGGCTTCCACCGCATCGGTACCGGTCGGGCCGCAGAACTGGATTTTCGCTTCGGCCGCCAGTGCTGGCGGGAGTAAACCGAACAGGTCCTGGACGAACTGATCCTTCACTGGCGTGGTCAGGTCGAGGGTGTGCAGCGGCAGCTCATCGGCCAGCACTTGCTGGATCGCCTCGATCACCACCGGATGGTTGTGCCCCAACGCCAGAGTCCCGGCACCGGCCAGGCAATCGATGAAGGTGCGACCTTCGACATCTTCGACGTACAGGCCCTTGGCGCGCTTGAGGGCCAGCGGAATGCGTCGCGGATAACTGCGGGCATTGGATTCCTGCTGGCTCTGCCGGGCCAGCAGTGGTGATTCGTTGAACTGATACAGGGTTTCCACCGGCGCGGAGCTGATCCGGGCCGACGACTCTTCGATAAGGCTGGTGGCGACTGACATCTCTCGACCCCTCAATACGCTATGGATAGTGACCAAAACAGCACACCGCACAGGTGCGCGTTCCGGTCGCGGGGCGCACATGCAGGTTTTCCTGTTCTGGAAACGCTTAAGCGGGGCGAGGATTTAGACCCTTGATCGAGATGTCAGCCAGGCAATGGCAACAGCTTGTGCAGCGTAACGCGGTGCAAGCCCTGATCGCTGGCGCGTGGCACTGCATCGCAGTAGCCCAGATGCCGATAAAAAGCCGCGCCGCTACGGGTGCTGGCGATGCGCGCCTGCGGCACACCCCGAATCCGCAGCCAGCCTTCAAGGTCGGCCATCAGGGCGCGCCCTGCGCCACGGCGAAACCATTCCGGCTGCACATGACAAAAGCCTATCTCACCGCTGGCCGTGGCCATGCCGACACCCACCGGTTTGTCCTGCAACAAGGCGATATTCAGGTAGCAATGCGCGTCGGCAAGGTGCGCGCTGATGACGTCGGCAGATTGTCGGCCGATCCAGCGGCTGACCAGTTGCGGATCGTTGCGGTGTTCGAGCGCACAACCGACGCGAATCGATCGCTCGATGATGCGACTGATGATGCCGGCGTCGGCAGGTTTCGCCGGGCAGATGCAGATCGATGCTTCCATGGCGCGTTCCCTCAATCCATTGAGTCAGAGCAGCCCCGACCTTAACGCCGAGGCTGGCGAATCACCAACGCAGAGACGTTACATTTGATGTGCCACACCACAAATCCCCTAATGTGGGAGCGGGCTTGCTCGCGAAGGCGGCGTGCCAGTCAGCAACCTGTCGACTGACCGGACGCCTTCGCGAGCAAGCCCGCTCCCACAGGGGATTTTTGCTGGTTCAGACAGGTTGCAGCGGCATGGTCAACTCGACGCGCAAGCCATCCGGCCGGCTGTCGAAATGCAGGGTGCAGGCGCAGCGCTGGACGATGGCTTGCACGATGGCCAGGCCCAGTCCGCAGCCGGTGCTCTGGCCGTTGCGCCAGAAGCGTTGGGTCAGGTGCTGCAGATCTTCCGCCGCAATCCCCGGGCCGTGGTCGCGCACCACAAAACGGGCGCGCTGGCCGACCGTTTCCAGGCTCAGCTCCACCTCAGCATCCGCCGGGGTATGGCGCAGGGCGTTGTCGAGCAGATTGCGCAACGCGGCAATCGACAGCACCGCCGGCATTTGCACGGGCGCACTGGAGAGCTGCCTGGGCAATTGCAGCTTGATGCGCTGACGCTCGCCGCCGGCCGCATCCTGCATCGCAAGTTTCGCCACCTGTTCGGCGCTGCACTGCACGCCGTCATCGAACGACAGACTGCCCTCGACCCGCGCCAGCAACAGCAGTTGCTCCAGGGTGCGGTGCATGCGGTCGGCGCCCTCCTCGGCCCGGGCCAGCGACTGATCACGGGCACTGCCTTCGGTCATGCGTGCCACTTGCAGGTGGGTCTTGATCGCCGTCAACGGGCTGCGCAGTTCGTGGGCGGCATCACCGGTCAGGCGGCGTTCACGCTCGATGGTCTTGCCGATGCGCTGGAACAGCTGGTTCTGCGTATCGAGCAACGGTTTCAGTTCGCTGGGAAATGATTGCAATTGCAGCGGCTCAAGCGAGTCGGCATTACGTCGCATCAGTGCTTCGCGCAGCCGATTGAGCGGCGCCAGCCCCTGGCCGATGCCCAGCCACAACAGGCACAGGCAACCGAGCAACGCCACGCCCACCGGCACCGAGGCCGCCAGCAGGATCGACATGTTCAGCGCTTCGCGTTCGATCTGCCGATCGGCCGTGGTGATCCGCACGTCCCCCCGCGCGAGAGTGAAACTGCGCCACGGCGCGCCATCGATCATCTGATCGTGGAAGCCCATTTTTTCCGCTTCCAGGGTTTGCTCGGGACTGCTGTGACTACGGGCCAGAATTTCCCCGCGCAACGAACTGACCTGACAGGCCATGCCGCCGGGAATGTTCAATTGTTCGGCACTGAAATGGGTGCCCTCGCCCTTGCTCGGCAGCGCCGGCAGTTGCTCCAGCAGCCCGGCGACCATGCGCGCCGAGGCTACCAGCCGCTGGTCGAGGGAAAACATCATTTGATTGCGCAAGTCGCTGAGCATCCAGGCCGCAGCCAGCGCCCAGATCAGGGCGAACGCGGCGCCGAGGGTCAGACTCAGGCGCAGACGCAGACTCATCACTTCTGTTGTTCTCCACCATCGGCCGGCCCGAGGCGATAGCCCAGACCGCGCACGGTTTCGACGATACCCTTGCCGAGTTTGCTGCGCAGGTGATGGATGTGCACGTTGAGGGCGTTGCTCTCCAACTCGTCATTGAAACCGTACACGCTGTCCTTCAACTGCTCGGTGGACAGCACTCGGCCACGGTTGTGCAGCAGCGCCTGCAACAGCGATTGCTCGCGGCGCGACAAGTCCACCGGTTGCCCGGCCAACGTGGTTTCGCGGCTGCTTGGATCGTAGGTCAGTGCGCCGTGTTCGATCAGGTTGACGCTGCGCCCGGCGACCCGGCGCAGCAGGGTTTGCAGGCGCGCGAACAATTCACGCAGATCGAAGGGTTTGAGCAGGTAATCGTCAGCCCCGGCCTGCAAGCCATCGACCCGGTCGGTCACCGAGTCGCGTGCGGTCAGGATCAGCACCGGAATTTCCAGGCCCTGCTGACGTAGTTGTTGCAGCAACTTGAGGCCATCTTCGTCGGGCAGGCCGAGATCGAGCACCATCACGTCGAATTCGGCAACTTTGAGCATCGCTCGCGCTTTCGAGGCGGTGTTGACGTGCTCGACCGTCAGGCCCTGCGCCGTGAGACCGGCAACGATACCGCTGGCGATCAGTTCATCGTCTTCGCAAACCAGTACGTGCATGATCCGTCCCGTAGAAAAAAGCCGATTAGGCCGTTGGCCGATTAAGCTGACATTATGGCGCCCAACGCCACAGCGACAAGGGCGTGACGGTTAATCATCGGTTAATCGCCATCCACCATTGTGCCCACACTTGCACAGGGACAAGGCTCCTCCATGCGTCATTTTTTTCTTTTGTTTGTACTGCTGATCTCCGGCCTGGCCCAGGCGGGAAACAACCCATTCGAGACCAAACCGGAGTTTCTGCCGGTCGACAAAGCCTTCGTGCTCACCTCCGAACGCCTTGAGTCCGGGGAAACCCAGCTGTTCTGGCAAATCACCGACGGCTATTACCTGTACCAGAAACGCCTGAAATTCGACGGTTTGACGGCCGAGCAGCAGCCTGTGCTGCCCGAGGGCGAGTCGCACAGTGACGAGTTCTTCGGTGAACAACCGGTGTATCGCCAAGGGCTGGAGGTGAAAGTCCCGGCCTCGGCCAGCGGTCAGATCAAGGTCAGTTACCAGGGCTGCGCCGATGCCGGCCTGTGTTATCCGCCGCAGACCCGGGTCATCGATCTGGGTGGCGAAGCGACGCCAACGACCAGCACTGAAGCACCGGATCAGGCCCTGGCCAGCAGCCTGCAACAACGGGCGCTGGGCTGGAGCCTGCTGGTGTTCTTCGGCCTCGGTCTGTTGCTGGCGTTTACCCCGTGTTCGTTGCCGATGCTGCCGATTTTGGCGGGCATGATTGTCGGCAGCGGTGCAACCCCACGCCGTGGTTTCGCCCTGGCCAGCAGCTATGTGATCTGCATGGCGCTGGTGTATGCAGCGATGGGGGTGATCGCTGCGCTGCTCGGCGCCAACCTGCAGGCGTGGCTGCAAAATCCATGGCTGCTCGGTGCATTTGCAGCAGTGTTCGTGGTGCTGGCGCTACCGATGTTTGGCTTCTTCGAATTGCAATTGCCGGTGGCCCTGCGTGACCGCCTCGAACACGCTTCGCGCAGTCGCAGCGGCGGCAGCCTGATTGGCGCCGGGGTGCTCGGCGCGTTGTCCGGTCTGCTGGTCGGTCCGTGCATGACCGCACCACTGGCCGGCGCTTTGCTGTACATCGCGCAGAGCGGCAATGCGCTGCACGGTGGCTTGATTCTGTTTGCGCTGGGCATCGGTATCGGGGTGCCGCTATTGCTGTTGGTGACCGTCGGCAATCGCTTCCTGCCAAAGCCTGGCGCGTGGATGAACCTGCTCAAGGGCATCTTTGGTTTCCTGTTCCTCGCGACCGCGTTGCTGATGTTGCGCCCGGTGCTGGACTCGTCACTGTGGCTGGGCCTGTGTGGCGCGCTGCTGCTGATCGCGGCGTTCTGTGCCTGGAAGCAATCGGACGGCTTCGGCCGGGTCGCCCAAGTGTTCGGCGCCAGTTCGTTGCTGCTCGGTCTGTGGGGCAGCCTGTTGCTGATCGGTGCCGCCGGTGGCAGTGACGACCCGTATCAACCGCTGCAGGTGTACAGCGCCGGCCGAGTCGCTAGCACCACGCCGAGCGGGCATGACGCGTTCACCACGATCAAGGATCCGGCCGCCCTGCAGCGCGAACTGGATAGCGCCAAGGCTCAAGGCCAGTGGGTGCTGCTCGATTACTACGCCGACTGGTGCGTGTCGTGCAAAGTCATGGAAAAACAGGTGTTCGGCAAGGACAAGGTCATGCAGGCACTCAGCGATGTGCGCCTGCTGCGCCTCGACGTCACTGCCGATAATGCCGCCAGCCGCGAGCTGCTCGGCCGCTACAAAGTCCCGGGGCCACCAAGTTTTGTCTGGATCGGCACCGACGGCGAAGAACGACGCAGCCAGCGCATCACCGGTGAGGTGGATGCCGAGACGTTCCTGCAACGCTGGACCACCACCCGAGACGCCAATTAAATGCTGACGTTCACCCTCGGCACCTTTGCCATCGCGCTTAACCACCTGCTGCTGATCAGTGCCCTGGCGCTGGCGACCTTTGTCGGCTGGCGGGTGGCCAAGCGTGGCGGCGATAACCCCGAGTCGGCGCTGTTCAGCCTGTTTCTGCTGGGCATGCTCGCGGCGCGCGTGGCGTTTGTCGCCCTGTATTGGGGCCACTATCGCAACGATCCGTGGCAGATCATCGACCTGCGCGATGGTGGATTCCTCGCCTGGCCGGGGGTGATCGTGCTGCTGCTCACCGCTCTCTATCGCGGCTGGCGCCGCCCGGGCCTGCGTCGGCCATTGGGTTTTGGCGTGGCCAGCGGCGTGCTGTTCTGGTTGTTGGCGACCCTGTCACTGAACATCTACGAACAAGGCACGCGCCTGCCGGAAATCACCCTGCGCAACGCCGCCGGGGAGACCATCCAGCTCAGCGACTATCAGGGCGGACCATTGGTGATCAACCTCTGGGCAACCTGGTGCCCGCCCTGCCGGCGCGAGATGCCGGTGCTGGAAAACGCTCAACAACAACGCCCGGACCTGACCTTTCTGTTCGTCAATCAGGCCGAAAGCATGCAAAGCGTTGCCACCTTCCTCGAAACCCAGGGCCTGAGCCTGAACAACGTGCTGTTCGACCGCAGCGGTCGACTGGGTCAGGCCGTGGGCTCCATGGCGTTGCCGACTACGCTGTTCTATAGCCCTGACGGTCGCTTGCTGAGCAGTCATCTGGGCGAACTGTCGAACGCCAGCCTGGCCCGCGCCCTGGAAAATTTCGACATCCCGAATCCAACCGCCGCACCGGCCACCTCTGCAAGGAAACTGCCATGCCCCGCCTCCGCCACCTGCTGACGCTGACTCTGGGCACTGCCCTGCTGCACCTGCCGTCGGTGCAGGCCGCCGAAGAATTGCCCGCCGCGATCAAGCAGATCGAGGCCAAGGGCGCAAAAATCGTCGGCCAGTTCGACGCCCCGGACGGCTTGCGCGGTTATGCGGCGCAGTACCAGAACCGTGGCATGGCGCTGTACCTGACGCCGGACGGGAAACACGTGTTGCTCGGCAACCTGTACGACGCCGACGGCAAGGATCTGAGCAGCGAGCCGTTGCAGAAACTGGTCTATGCGCCGATGGCCAAGGAAATCTGGGGCAAGTTCGAAGCCAGCAACTGGATTCAGGACGGCAACAAGGACGCGCCGCGCACCGTGTACCTGTTCAGCGATCCCAACTGTCCGTACTGCAACATGTTCTGGGAACAGGCGCGACCATGGGTCAAGGCCGGCAAGGTGCAGCTGCGGCACATCATGGTCGGGATCATCCGCGAAGACAGCCCGGCGAAATCCGCCGCGCTGCTGGCGGCGAAAGATCCGGCCAAGGCCCTGGAAGATCACGAAAAGGCCGGCAAGGCCAGCACCCTGAAGCCGTTGAAAGACATTCCAAAAGCGGTGCAGACCAAACTGGCCGCCAACATGCAGTTGATGGAAGACCTGGAACTGCAGGCGACGCCGGCGATTTTCTACATGGATGACAAGGGTGAGCTGCAACAGCAGCAAGGCGCGCCTTCGCCGGAGAAACTGGCGAAAATTCTCGGGCCAAAGTGAGTCCGGCTTCTTTATTGCCTGATCGGGCCTCTTCGCGAGCAAGCCCGCTCCCACAGGGATCACCGCGGTCACTGTGGGAGCGGGCTTGCTCGCGAAAAGAACGATGACACGGTTTAGCGGTTGCGCTCAGCCAAAAAAGTAAACAACACCTCGCTCACAAACTGCGGATTCTCCAGGCTGGAAATATGCCCCGCCTCCGGCACCAGCACCCACGGGCAACCGATCAATTCAGCCATTTCCTGTGCCTCCGACGGCGGTCGCGGTTTGTCCTGATCGCCGCACAGCACCAGGGTGGTCGCGGCATTCAGTTCGCCCAGGCGCGGCAACAGATCATCACGACTGAAGGTGATACGCCCCATCGGCACGATGCTTTCGCGCAGGCGATCCGCGGTGTAGGCCGCCAGTTTGGCGCGGAAGTCCTGATACAGCGCCGACTGCGGATCGATGCCCGGGCGGAAGAAGATCGGCACCACGATGTCGAGCAACTGAGGCGCAATCTCGCCGCTTTCCTCGATTTGCTTGAACAGCGAGAAATAGTACTGACGGGTTGGCTCAGGCTCGACGCCGACGTAGGTGTCGAGCAGTACCAGACCGTTGATCCGCTGCGGTGCCGACAACGCCAGACGCACGCCCCACATGCCGCCGACTGACAGCCCCGCCAGCGTTATCTGCTCGATCTGCAGGTGGTCGAGCAAGGCCTCGACCTGCCGCGCGATGTCATCCAGCGAGGTGGTGCCTTGCGGCAAGCGCCCGGATTCGCCGTGGCCCCACAGGTCCAGCGCAATCACCCGGTAGTGCGGCGACAGCGCAGCGATCTGCGGCGCCCACATGGCCGTGTCCCACAGATAACTGCCCGCCAGCAACACGGCCGGGCCGGTGCCTTGATCAATGTAGTGCAGCGCTTGTCCGTCAACCGTGAAGAAAGGCATCGACCACCCCCGCGACAAAAAAGAGAACCGGCAGACTGAGCTGCCGGTTGTTGATCGTCAACCGTGTAAATGTCTGAAAATGTGCCGCCCCAATCGCGAGCAGGCTCGCTCCCACAGGGGATCTGTGATCGACACAAAACCCATGTGGGAGCGAGCCTGCTCGCGAAGGGGCCGGTACAGACGCCGAAGATTACAAGCCCTCCAGCTCCGCCATCAGATCATTCAAGCGATCCACTTTATCCTCGGTCATGTCACTCGCCGCCAGGCCTTCGATGTACTCGGCCAGTTCCTGCACCGTGCTGCACTCGAACATCGCCCGCAGCGGCACATCGCGTTGCAGGGTTTTCTGCACCCGCGAGGCGATCTGCGTAGCCAGCAACGAATGCCCGCCCAACTCGAAGAAGTTGTCGCGCACACCGACCTTGTCGACCTTGAGCACTTCGGCCCAGATGTCGGCCAGGGTCTGCTCCAGTTCGTTGCGCGGGGCCAGGTAGTCCTGGCTCTGCAACTGACCGATCTCCAGCGCCGGCAGGGCCTTGCGGTCGAGTTTGCCGTTGGTGTTGTGCGGCAGTTGATCCAGCCACAACCAGTGCAGCGGCACCATGTATTCCGGCAGTTCGCTGCGCAGGCGTTGCTTGATCCGCTCCAGACGTTCGCTCGGGTTGAGCGCCGAATCCGCCGCGACCAGATAGCCGACCAGATGTTTGCCATTCACGCCTTCCTGCACGCCGACCGCCGCATCGCGGACTTCCGGCTGTTCATGCAGACGCGCCTCGATTTCACCCAGTTCGATCCGGTAACCGCGAATCTTCACCTGATGGTCGACCCGGCCGACGTACTCCAGCACCCCGTCACTGCGCCGCCGCGCGAGGTCACCGGTGCGATACAGACGCTCGCCCGGCGCGCCGAACGGGTTGGGCACAAATACCGGCGCGGTGCGCAGCGGATCGCTGACGTAACCGCGACCGACACCGGTCCCGGCCACGCACAACTCACCCACCGCGCCCAACGGCACCAGTTCCAGCGCGCCATCGACCAGGTACAGCAAGTTGTTGTCGGTCGGCGTACCGATCGGCAGATAGCTGCCGCGAGTCGAAGCCATGTCCACACGGAAGAACGCCACGTCATCGGAGCATTCCGCCGGGCCGTAAGCGTTGACCAGACCGATCTGCGGATAACGCAGCAGCCATTGGTGCGCGAGTTCCGGCGGCATTGCTTCACCGGTCGGCAGCATCCAGCGCAGACCGTCGAGACTCAGGCGTTCCGAGGCGAGCATGCCCTGAATCAGCGAAGGAACGCTCTCCAGCACGGTGATGCCCTGCGCTTGCACATGCACCAGCAAGCCCTGCGGATCGTGAGCGATAGTGTTCGGCACAATGTCCACCCGCGCCCCGAACAGCGGCGCGGCGAGGAACTGCCAGACCGAAATATCGAAGCTTTGCGAAGCGGTCTGCGCGATCACGTCGGCGTCCGTCAGTTGCAGGTACGGCACCTTGCTCAACTGGTTGTTGAGCATGCCGCGCTGCTCGACCATCACGCCTTTCGGCAACCCGGTCGAACCCGAGGTGTAGATCACGTAGGCCAGGTTGTCTGGGCCACTGTAGATTCCCGGGTTGTGCAGCGATGTCGCCAGCGCCTGCACTTCTTCCCAGACCAACAGCCGTGGACGGTTGGCGCAGCTGAACTCATCGAGCAAAGTCTGCGCCTGTTGGCGGCAGGCTTCGCTGCACACCAGCACTGGCGTGCGGCTCAGCTCGATGATCCGCTGCAGACGCTGGCTCGGCAGGCCCGGATCCAGCGGCAGGTAACCGGCACCGGCCTTGAAGCTGCCGATGATCATCCCCAAAAGATCCAGATTACGTTCGGCCAGCAACGCTACCGGTTGATCCAACTGCACCCCGGCGGCGACCAGTGCTTGGCCGAGGCGGTTGGCGTTGAGGTTGAGCTCGGCATAGCTCAGTTGCTGATCAAGGCAAGTGGCGGCGATGCGCTGCGGATGCGCCGCGACCTGCGCTTCGAACAGCGCCACGTAGCTCTGCTCCAGAGGATAATCGTGCGCGCTCTGGTTGCAGCCGTGCAGCAGGAAGTCCTGCTCCTCGGCCCCCAGCAGCGGCAAATCAGCCATGTCACCGTGGAAGCCATCGACCAATGCCAGCAGCAGGCGCTTGAACTCACCGAGCATGCGCTCGATGGTCGATTCGTCGAAGTAGCGCTGGTCATAGGACAGATGCAGGCCGAGGTCATCGCCCGGGTAGCACACCGCCGTCAGCGGGAAGTTGGTGTGGGTACGACCAGAGTCCGACGTAGCGTTGAGGCTCTGTGCACGGTCCAGCACCGAGACTTCCACCGGCGCGTTCTCGAACACGAACAGACTGTCGAACAGCGGTTGGCCTTTCGGCAATTCGCTCTGCTCCTGGATGTTCACCAGCGGCAGGTATTCGTACTCGCGCAGTTGCATGTTGCTGTCGAGCAAAGCGCTCAGCCACTGCCGCACACTGCTGCGCTGATCGTCCTCAGGCATTTTCACCCGCAGCGCAATGCTGTTGATGAACAGACCGACGGTGCGTTGCATCTCCGGCATTTCCACCGGGCGCCCGGCCACGGTGACGCCGAACAGCACGTCGCGATCACCGCTCAGACGGCGCAGCACCAGTGCCCACGCCGCTTGGGCGAAGGTGTTGATGGTCAGTTGATGGGCCTGGGCCAGCTCGCGCAGACGGGCGCCGTCCTCGACATTCAGTCGCGTGTAGCGGTCGCCAACGATCATGCCGCCGCTTTCGCCCGCGTGTTCGCGCAGGAACGGTCGGTCGCTCGGGATCGGTGTGGTGCGCTCGAAACCTTGCAGGTTCTGCTGCCACCACTGACGCGCCTCGGCCAGGCTCTGGCGTTGCAGCCAGCCGATGTAGTCGCGGTAACGCGGCGGCACCGACAACTGTGCTTCGCGACCTTCACCGAGGGCGGTGTAAATCTCGAAGAAATCGTTCATCAGCAGCGAACGGCACCAGGCATCGATGAGGATGTGGTGGTTACTCATCATGAACCAGTAACGCGCCGTGCCGACCTTGATCAGGCGCAGGTGGAACGGTGCCTGATTGAGCAGATCGAACCCGGCCTCACGCTCGCTTTTCAGCAGCGCTTGCAGCTTCGGTTCTTGCTCGTCCTCGGCGATGGCGCTCCAGTCCAGGTACTCGATCGGCGTACGACCCGGGGTGTGGATCACTTGCAGCATGTCCTCGCCGACGTTCCAGCAGAACGATGCACGCAGCGCTTCATGACGGGCGACCACCGCTTGCCAGGCCTGGGCGAAACGCTCGGGATCGAGCTCGCTGTTGATCCGGTAGCGATCCTGCATGTAGTACAGACCGGTGCCCGGTTCGAGCAAGGTGTGCAGCAGCATGCCTTCCTGCATCGGCGTCAGCGGGTAGACGTCTTCGATGTGCGCCGCTGGCACCGGCAGTGCATCGAGTTGCGCCTGGGTCAGTTTCGCCAGCGGGAAGTCCGACGGCGTCAGGCCACCGGCCGTGTCTTGCAGGCAATGTTCGATCAGGCTTTGCAGCTCACCGAGGTAAGCGTCGGCCAGATCGTTGATGGTTTGCGCCTCGTAGCGCTCGGCACTGAAAGTCCAGCGCAGCAGCAGTTCGCCGCCGTACACCTGACTGTCGATGCTCAATTCGTTGGGCAACGGCGCCTGCGGATCGTGGGCCGCACCGGCCGGCTCGTCCAGCGGACGGAACAGCGCATCGCTGGCGAAACTCTGATCGAACTGGCCGAGGTAGTTGAAGGTCACCGGAGCATTCGGCAACGCCGCCATGCTGCGCTGACTGAGGTCATCGGCCAGATAACGCAACACGCCATAACCGAGGCCTTTGTGCGGTACCGCGCGCAGTTGCTCCTTGATCGCCTTGATCGAAGCGCCCTGCCCGGCGGCCTCTTCGATGTTGTGCGGGGTCAGGCGTAATGGATAGGCGCTGGTGAACCAGCCGACGGTGCGGGTCAGGTCGATCTCGTCGAACAGGGTTTCGCGGCCGTGGCCTTCCAGTTGAATCAATGCCGACGGCTGACCGCTCCAGCGGCACAAGACGCGGGCCAGCGCGGTCAGCAGCAGATCGTTGACCTGTGTGCGGTAGGCCCGCGGCGCCTGTTGCAGCAGTTGTTGGGTACGCTCGGCATCCAGGCGCACGCTGACGGTTTGCGCGTGACGATTCTGTTGTCCGCCCTGCGGGTTTTCGCACGACAGATCGGCCTTCGATCCGGCCAGTTGGGTTTGCCACCAGTTCAGTTCTTCACGCAGTGATTCGCTGCCGGCGTAGGCCTGCAAACGTGCCGCCCAGTCCTTGAAGGCACTGGTTTTTGCCGGCAGTTTTACCGACTGCTCGGCCTCGAGTTGGCGATACACGGTTTGCAGATCGTCGAGCAAAACGCGCCACGACACACCGTCGACGACCAAGTGATGGATCGCAATAAACAAGCGTTGCTGACCCTGCGGCCCATCCACCAGCAAGGCGCGCAGCAGCGGGCCGTTTTGCAGATCGAGACTGCGCTGGGCATCGGCGAACAGTGCTGCGCACTGGTCCATCGCCGCCACCCGCACTTGCCACAACACCTCGGCGTCGGACACCGGTTGATGCGTTGCCTGCCATTGATCGTTGGCCTGAGTGAAGCGCAAACGCAGGGCGTCGTGCTGTTCGATCACTGCCAGCAGCGCCTGCTCCAGACGATGCGGTTCCAGCGCCACTGTCGGTTCCAGCAGCAACGCCTGGTTCCAGTGTTGACGCTCAGGAATATCAGTGTCGAAGAACCAGTGTTGAATCGGCGTCATCGCCGACTCACCGAGCACCAGTCCCTGCTCGGCAGTGACTTGCTCGCTGCGGCTGGCGACAGCGGCGAGGGTCTGCACCGTCTGATGCTGGAACAGATCCCGTGGACTGAAATGAATGCCCTGCTGCCGCGCCCGGCTGACCACTTGAATCGACAGAATCGAGTCGCCACCAAGTTCAAAGAAGTTGTCGTTGAGCCCGACCTGCTCGACGTTGAGCACCTCGCACCAGATCTGTGCCAGGGTCTGCTCCAACTCGCTGCTCGGGGCGACGTAGTGCTGACGATTCAGCTCGGGATCCGGTGCCGGCAAGGCGCGGCGGTCGAGTTTGCCGTTGGCGGTCAGCGGCATGCTCGCCAGCAGGATCAGGTGCGTCGGCACCATGTAGTCCGGCAATTGCGCCTTGAGGTGCGACTTCAGTGCTTCACGCAGTTCGGCCTGTTGCGCTTCGCCCTGCTCGGCAACTTCGCTGACCAGGTAGCCCACCAGTTGCTTGCCGCTCGGCGCATCCAGCGCCAGCACCACCGCTTCACGGATCGAAGCGTGATCGAGCAGACGGGTTTCGATCTCGCCCAGCTCGATGCGGAAACCACGGATTTTCACCTGATGGTCGATCCGCCCCAGATACTCCACCAACCCATCGGCACGCTGGCGCACCAGATCGCCGGTGCGGTACATACGCCCGCCATCGGCGGCAAACGGATCAGCCACGAAGCGCTCAGAGCTGATGCCCGGACGGTCGTGATACCCCTGCGCCAGACCGGCGCCGCCGACGAACAATTCACCGGTCGCGCCTTGCGGCACCAACGCCAGATCGGCATCGAGAATGTACGCCACGCGGTCACCGATCACGCTGCCGATCGGCACGCTGCCGGCGCCCTCTTCCAGCAGGTCTGGCGCCAGACTGGCCAGTGGCATGACCACGGTTTCGGTCGGGCCATAGGCGTTGAAGAACAGACTCGGTTTGAACGCGGCGCGAATCCGTTGCAGGTGTTCGCCGGTCAGCGCTTCGCCGCCGGTGATGATCATCCGCACCGGCAGAACCTGGTTTTGCGTGGCGAGGAACTGCGCCAGCTGGCTGCCGTAGCTCGGGGTGAAGCCGAGCACATTGATCCGGTGGGTGCGGATCAACCCGCAGATTTCTTCCGCATCCCACTGCCCTTGCGCTCGCAGCACCACCTGCGCGCCGCTGAGCAACGGCACCAGCAGACGCTCGGTGGCGGCGTCGAAGTTGATCGAATAGAAGTGCAGCTCGCAGTCGTCGGGGCGCATGCCGAAACGTTCGATCACGGCCTGGCAATGCATGGCGATTTCACCGTGGGACACCACCACGCCTTTCGGCTTGCCGGTCGAACCCGAGGTGTAAATCAGATAGGCCTGATGCTGCGGCAGGCTGATAAAGGGCAGCTCAGTGGCCGGGTAATCCACCAGCGCCGCGCTGTCATCTTCCAGGCACCAGCGCGCCACGCTCGACGGCAAATCGCCGAGGGCGTTGAACATCGCGCGGTCACTGAGCAGCAGACCGATGCGGCTGTCTTCGATCATGTAGTGCAGGCGATCGAGCGGGTATTCCGGGTCCAGCGGCACATAGGCGCCGCCGGCCTTGAGGATCGCCAGCAGGCCGACGACCATTTCCAGCGAGCGCTCCAGCGCCAGACCGACCCGCACTTGCGGGCCTACACCACGCTCGCGCAAGGCCCAGGCCAAGCGATTGGCGCGGGCGTCGAGTTCGGCGTAGCTCAGCGTCTGTCCGGCGAAAGTCAAGGCCGGGGCATCTTTGCGCGCCAGCGCCTGCTCGGCGAACAGATGATGGATGCATTGATCGAGACGACGTTCGCCCGGTTCGACACCGAGGCTGTCGAGCAGCTGCTGTTGTTCAGTCGGGTCGAGCAGCGGCAAGTGGCTCAGACGCTGTTGCGGATCGGCGATCAACGCTTCCAGCAGGTTGCGCCAATGCTGGGCCATGCGTGCGATGGTCGGTTCATCGAACAGATCGGTGCTGTAGGTCAGGCAGCAACCGAGGCGATGGTCGAGGTCGGTGACTTCCAGGTTGAGGTCGAACTTGGTCGCCCGCGCATCGTTGGCCAGATACTCGACGGTCATCCCGGCGAGCATGCGGCTCTGCTGGAACTCCCAGCGCTGCACGTTGCACATCACCTGGAACAGCGGGTTGTACGCCGCGCTGCGCGGCGGTTGCAGCGCTTCGACCAGATGATCGAACGGCAGGTCCTGATGCGACTGGCCTTCGATAACGGTGTGGCGCACTTGCTCGAACAGTTCGCCGACCGACATCTGGCCGTCGAGCCGGCAACGCAGCACCTGGGTATTGAGGAATGCGCCGATCAGCCCTTCGCTTTCCGGACGAATCCGGTTGGCCACCGGCGCGCCGATGCGCAGGTCGGTCTGGCCGCTGTAGCGGTAGAGCAAGGTGGCGAGCGCAGCGGTCATGGTCATGAACAGGGTCAGACCGTTTTGCGCATTGAACGCACGGACGCGGGCGGCGAGATCGTCGCTCAGATCGAAACGGAACAGTTCGCCCTGATGGCTTTGCACCGGTGGCCGCGGACGGTCGCCGGGCAGTTCCAGCAACGGATGTTCGCGACCGAGTTGCGCGGTCCAGTAGTCGAGCTGGCGCTGACGCTCACCGGACTCCAGCCACTGCCGCTGCCAGACGCTGTAATCGAGGTACTGCACCGGCAACGCTTCAAGCGGCGAATCGCGCTCATCGACGAACGCTTCGTACAGCGCGCTGAGTTCGCGGGCAAAAATATCCATCGCCCAGCCTTCGGTGACGATGTGGTGCAGGGTCAGCACGAAGTAATGCTCGTGCTCGGCGGTCTTCACCAGACAGGCGCGCAGCAACGGGCCGCTTTCCAGGTCGAACGGCAGATGCGCTTCGTCATCGGCCAGTTGCTGGACGTTCTGTTCACGCTGGTCAGCCGGCAGTTTCGAGAAGTCCTTCCAGCCCATGCGCACGCCGGTCTCGGCATGCACCTGCTGACGGGCCACGCCATCGACGCTCGGGAACGTGGTACGCAAGGTTTCGTGGCGCAGGATCAACGCCTGCAAGGCTGCCTCGAAATGCTCGACGTGCAACACGCCGCGCAGGCGCGCCATGCCGCCGACGTTGTACGCCGGGCTGTCCGGCTCCATCTGCCAGAGGAACCACATGCGCTGTTGCGAGTATGACAACGGCACCGGTTTGCTGCGATCGACTTTGGCAATCGGCGGCTGTTGGTTGGTCTGGCCGCTGGCCTGGATCAGGCGGATCTGCTCGGCAAAATCGCCGAGTTCACTGTGCTCGAACAAGGCGCGCAACGGCAGTTCGACGTCACAGGCCTGACGGCTGCGCGAGATGATTTGCGTGGCCAGCAACGAGTGTCCGCCGAGGGCGAAGAAGTCGTCGCGCAGACCGATCCGTGGCAGACCCAGCACTTCACGCCAGATCGCGGCGATCTGTTGTTCCAGCTCGGTGGCCGGTTCGACGTGCTCACGCACTTGCCACTGTGGCTCCGGCAAGGCGCGACGGTCGAGCTTGCCGCTCGGGCTCAGGGGCATTACGTCCAGGCGCATCAGTTGCGCCGGGACCATGTATTCCGGCAGTTCGCCGGCCAGCGCAGTTTTCAGATGGGCGATCTGCGCGTGCTGATCTTCGCTGGCATCGACAGCGGTGAAGTAGCCGATCAGTTGCGCGCCGGCTGCGGTGTCGCGCACCAGCACCACGGCCTGGGCGACGCTGTTTTGCGCCAGCAGCCGCGCTTCGATTTCTTCCGGTTCAACGCGGAAACCACGCAGTTTGACCTGCTGATCGAGGCGCCCGAGGTATTCGATCACGCCGTCCGAGGTCCAGCGTGCACGGTCACCGGTGCGGTACAAACGTGCGCCCTGCTCGCCCAACGGGTCGACCACAAAGCGCTCGGCCGTCAGCGCCGGGCGACCGAGGTAACCCCGGGCCAGACCGATGCCGCTGATGCACAGTTCACCCGGCACACCGGCCGGCACGGGATTGAGATCGGCGTCGAGCACGCGGCAGATCACGTTGCCCAGCGGCCGGCCAATTGGCGAACGCTCGCCGTCGGCCGTGGTGCAGTGCCAGTGGGTGACGTTGATCGCGGTTTCGGTCGGGCCGTAACGGTTGTGCAGTTGCACCGCCGGCAGCTGCGCCAGCACGCGGTTGCGCAGTTCCGCCGGCAGCGCTTCACCGCCGGAGAACAATCGGCGCAGGCTGGTGCATTCGGCGCTCAGCGGCTCGTCGATGAACAGCGCGAGCAGCGGCGGCACGAAGTGCAGCGTGGTCACGCCATATTCTTGAACCAGTTGCGCGATGCGATGCGGATCACGGTGCTCACCAGGGCCGGCGATCAGCAGACGCGCGCCAGTGATCAGCGGCCAGAAGCACTCCCACACCGACACGTCGAAACTGATCGGCGCCTTTTGCATCAGCACGTCGCTGTCGTTCAGGCGATAGCTGTTCTGCATCCACTGCAACCGTTCGGCCAATGCAGCGTGGGTGTTGCCGACACCCTTCGGTTGACCAGTGGAGCCGGAGGTGTAAATCACATAGGCGAGGTTGTCGCCGTGCAGGTGCAGACCCGGTGCCTGACTCGGCCAGTTTTCCAGGTGCAACGCGTCCATGGCGATCACGCTGACGCCGTCGCTGGCCGGCAGACGGTCGAGCAATGCGGTCTGGGTCAGTAGCAGTTCGACGCCGCTGTCGCTGAGCATGTAAGCCAAGCGCTCGGCCGGATAATCCGGATCCAGCGGCACATAGGCGCCACCGGCCTTGATGATCGCCAGCAGGCCGATCAGCAGTTGCGGCGAACGCTCGGCGGCAATCGCCACGCACACGTCCGGGCCGACACCTTTGTCGCGCAGGTAGTGCGCGAGGCGGTTGGCCTGGGCGTGCAATTCGGCGAAGTCGAGACTGCCGCCGTCCCACACCAGCGCGGTGCGTTCCGGGGTTCGCCGCGCCTGTTCGTTGAGCAGCTCCGGCAGCCATTGCTGCGCCGGGGTGCACGGGGCGACGCTCCACGCTTGTTGCTGTTCCTGCTCGCACGGAGTCAGCAATGGCAGGTCGCCGATCGCCTGTTGCGGTTGTTCGCAGACGGCGCGCAGCAGGTTGCTGAAGTGTTCGGCCAGACGCTCGATGGTCGCCGCGTCGAACAGTTCATCGGCGTAGTCGAAGGACAAGGTCAGGCGTCCGTTGCGATCTTCTTCGCTGTGCAGTTGCAGGTCGAACTTGGCCTCGCGGCTGTGCCACGGCAGCTCTTCGGCGAGCAGGCCCGGCAGGCGCTTGAGCGCACTCAAGTCGCGTTGCTGGTGGTTGAACATGACCTGGAACAGTCCCTGCTCGCGGGCCTGCGGGAACGCTTCGAGCAGTTGTTCGAACGGCAGATCCTGATGGGCCTGCGCACCCAGTGCAGTCTCGCGGGTCTGCGCCAGCAACTCGACAAACGACAGCCGCGAATCAACCTCGGCACGCAGCACCTGAGTGTTGATGAAGAAGCCGATCAGACCCTGGGTTTCGAGGCGCGGACGGTTGGCGTTGGGGATGCCGATGCGGATATCGCGCTGACCGCTGTAGCGGTGCAGCAGGCTCTGGAACGCCGAGAGCAACAGCATGAACGGCGTCGATTGATGCGCCTGCGCGGTCTGCTTGATCGCGTCGCTGAGGCTGACACCGAGGCGCACGCTGTGGCGCGCGGCGCTGTGCAATTGTCTGGCCGAGCGCGGATGGTCGGTGGCCAGTTCCAGCACCGGATGTTCATCGCCCAGTTGCGCTTTCCAGTACGCCAGTTGTCGCTCGCCCTCGCCTTGCGCCAGCCATTGACGCTGCCAACTGCCGTAGTCGGCATATTGAGTAGGCAGCGGCGCGAGTTCTGCGCGCTGGCCTTGGGATGCCGCAGCGTACAGGCGCGAGAATTCGTCGAGCAGCACGTTCAGCGACCAGCCGTCGGCGATGATGTGATGCAGGGTCACCAGAAGCTGATGATCTTCATCGTCGAGGCGTACGAGTGTCACCCACAGCAGCGGGCCTTTTTCCAAGTCGAATTGAGTGCGCGCCTCGTCCTCGCGGATCTGTTGCGCGCGGGCTTCACGCTCGTGCGCCGGCAAGCCGCTGATGTCGATCAGTTGCAGATTGAATTCAGGTGCGGCGTCGACTTGTTGCAGCGCTACGCCGTCGCGCTCGAAGAAGCGCGTGCGCAGTGACTCGTGGCGCTCAATGAGTTGCTGGAAGCTGGCGCGCAACGCGTCTTCGTCCAGCTCGCCGCGCAGACGCAGGGCGCCGGGGATGTTGTAGGCGCTGCTGTGCGGGTCGAGTTGCCAGGTGATCCACAAACGGTTTTGTGCCAGCGATTGCGGCAGTGCTTCGCTGCGCGACAAGGCGTTGATTGCACCTTGGGCGTTGCCGCCATCCTGTTGCTGCTGCGCCACGGCAGCGGCGAATGCCGACAGGGTCGGCGCTTCAAACAGCAGGCGCAGGTTCAGCTCCAGCGCCAATTCTTCGCGGACCCGGGCGATCACTTGCGTGGCGGCAATCGAGTTGCCGCCGAGCAGGAAGAAGTGATCGTCGGCGTTGACCTGTTTGAGGTTGAGTTGCTCGGCCCAGATCTTGCCAATCAGCGCTTCCAGCTCGGAAGCTGCCAGGGTCGACTCGGTACTTTGCAGCTCGGCGGAGGGGAACACCGCGTAGCTGTCGAGGCTGCCGTCGGCCAGACGATTGCGGCATGCCGAGCGTTGCAGCTTGCCGCTGGACGTCTTCGGCAGCGCGCCCGGGTTGAGCAGCACCACCACGCTTGGCGCTTCCTGATAGGCCTCGGCCACCGCTTGGCGAATAGCTTTGATCAGCGCTTCGGGCGGCAGGATTTTCTGCACGCTGCGGCTGATTTCTGCGGCGATACCAATGCCTTCTTCACCGTCTTGAGTGACCGCGAATGCCGCGACGCGACCTTTGCGCACCACCTCCACTTCGTTCTCGACGGTCTTCTCGATGTCCTGCGGATAGAGGTTGTGGCCACGCACGATCAGCATGTCTTTCAGGCGCCCGGTGATGAACAGTTCACCGTCGCGGATGAAGCCCAGATCGCCAGTGCGCAGCCAGGTGCGGCCGGCGTGCTGAACGAAGGTCTTGGCGCTGGCCTCGGGATTGCGCCAGTAGCCGTGAGCGATGCTCGGGCCGGCGGCCCAGACTTCACCGACGAGGTTGTCAGCCAGTTCGTTTAGCGTTACCGGATCGACGATTAGCACCGCATGTTCAGGCTGGCTGATGCCGCAACTCATGATCGGGCTGCCGTCGCCCGGCTCGGCGCGGTTTTGCGCCAGTGCCTGATCATCGACGCGCAGCGCAGGAATGCCGGTGCCCCGTGGTGTGCCGGCGACGAACAGGGTCGCCTCGGCCAGACCATAGGAGGCCATGAAGCTGTCTTCGCTGAAGCCGCACGGGGTGAACTTCTCGGCGAAGCGCTCAAGGGTATCGAGACGGATCGGTTCGGAGCCGGAATAGGCCACCCGCCAGCGGCTCAGGTCGAGGCGCTCCAGTGCTGATTCGCTGACCCGCTCGCTGCACAGACGGTAGGCGAAATCCGGCCCGCCGCTGATGGTGCCGCCGTATTGGCTGATCGCTTCGAGCCAGCGCAACGGGCGACCGAGGAAGTACGCAGGCGACATCAGGATGCACGGCACGCCGCTGAAAATCGGCTGCAGTAATCCGCCGATCAGACCCATGTCGTGGTACAGCGGCAGCCAGCTGACGATCACGTCGTCGGGGTTCACGTCGATGCCGAAACCGTGGCGAATCAGCAGCTCGTTGGCCACCAGATTACCGTGGCTGACCTGCACGCCTTTGGGCAGCGCGGTGGAGCCGGAGGTGTATTGCAGGAAGGCGATGTGGTCTTGCGGCAGAGCCGGTTCGACCCAGCGCTCGGCCAGGGCGTTGTCGAGGGTATCGACGCACAGCAACGGCGGCGCGCCGTCGATTTGCTGCAAGGCATCGCGCAGGTCGGCACTGGTCAGCAGCAGGCGCGGTTCGGCGTCGGCAATGATCGACAGCAAGCGTTCCTGATGATGACGACGGGCGGACTCCGGTGGATAGGCCGGCACGGCGATCACCCCGGCGTACAGGCAACCGAAAAACGCCGCGACGTAATCTGCGCCACTTGGAAACAGCAGCACCGCGCGATCGCCGAATTCAGTCTGACTCTGCAACGCGGCAGCAATAGTGCGCGCGCGTTGATCCAGTTCGCGGTAACTGAGCACCACGCCCTGCTCCTCGGTTTCGGCGAGAAAGCGCAGGGCCAGGCGATCCGGCGTCTGTGCCGCGCGGCGCTGGAGGGCTTGGACCAGAGTGCTGGGGAGTTCGAACGCGTCGGTCATGAGGTTTCCTGCCTGAATTCGGCTTGCTAAGTGGAATCGGGTTGCTGCGTCACGCCGATCGAGGGCGTGCAGGGCGCGGTCTGTGCCGACCGCGCAAGGCATCGGAATGCTGTCTGGCCGGGGCTCGGTACCCGGAACCATTCACCAATGAGAACGGATGACGTCTTGAAATAATTAGTCGGCAGGCTGGATCGCCAACGGGGGCTGGGGTGTGGCGGTGTGTCGCAGTTCTCGATTCGCACCTTTACGGAGCATTAGTTCTCTTTCTCAATTGACAATCATTATCATTCAACATAATTTGTCGCTCGATGTGTAGGACGGCCCCGTCCCCCAGGCGTCCCACTAACCTATTGGCAGCAAGGTGATTTCCATGACGGAACAAGTATCCACAAGCAGGTGCGATTCACCGCTACTTCAGGCCTTCGTCGACAATCGACTGATTCTGGTGAAGATTGCAGCGCGCATTACCGGCTGCCGTTCACGCGCCGAAGATGTGGTGCAGGATGCGTTCTTCCGCTTGCAGTCGGCCCCGCCGATCACGTCGTCGATCAAGGCGCAATTGAGTTATCTGTTCCAGATCGTGCGCAACCTCGCCATCGATCACTACCGCAAACAGGCGCTGGAACAGAAGTACTCAGGCCCGGAAGAGGAAGGGTTGAATGTGGTCATTCAGGGCGCTTCGCCGGAAACCTCGCATATCAACTTCTCGACGCTGGAACACATCGCCGACGCGCTGACCGAACTGCCCAGCCGCACCCGCTACGCCTTCGAGATGTACCGTCTGCACGGCGTGCCGCAAAAGGACATCGCCAAGGAACTCGGCGTCTCGCCAACCCTGGTCAATTTCATGATTCGCGATGCGCTGGTGCACTGCCGCAAGGTGTCGGGCAGTCGCGGGGATGCGGCCTCGATGGGTCGTCGTTAATCAGCGAAATCGTGGTAACCCCATTCGCGAGCAGGCTCGCTCCCACATTTGTCCTGTGTATGCAGAACCTGTGTGGGAGCGAGCCTGCTCGCGAATGCGGCCTCAAGATCACGTAGATCTTTGAGGCCTGAACCTCAGGCCAGCTTGCACCGATCAAAAAACCGCTCACGCCCCAGAATCATCAACGCCGCGCGCTTGTGCGGAAAGTCGAATTCCTTCTCGCAGTGGAAGCACTGATTCTGCATGTGGCCGATCATCTTCGCGTTGTCGGCACGCGGTTCGGCGACCACGCGCTGGGTACGCGGATCATCCAGAAACAGATAGTGCACCAGCGCCGACAACCAGCTCGCGACCTTGTGCGGGCCACGGTGACTCTCTTCCCCCACCAGCATGTGAATGCCACGGTCGTAATTGTCGACATCATAGAACGGCGCGATACGGTCTTCCTTGGCCCAGTAGGCCTCGAAATAGGCAAACGGTTGATCGTCGAAGCAGCCGATCAACGTCAGCGTGTGCGGATCGGCGTCTAGCTTGCTCAGGTATTCGCGATGCTGCTCAAGACTGCCCTCCTCCTGCCAGAAACTGGCGACACGCGGACTGTTCTGCCAGCGATTGAACCGCGCCAGATCCTGCTCGATCTCCACCGTGCGCAGGGAAATCCACGCCCCGAGGCGTGCATCGAAACGTCGATAGACTTCGCCGCGCGGCTTGACCGGACGCAGCGGATGGCGCTTGCCCTGGCTGATCACCATTTGTTGTGGGTAGCTGCCGCTCAGCGATGTACCGAGCCATGGCTGCGGCAATTGCCAGAAAAGGGTGCGCTCGCAACGGTATTCGCCGGCCACTTCGGTGCTGACCAGCAAGCCGCTGAGCAAGGCTTCGGTGGGCGGCTGGTCCAGTTGCCAGAGCAATTGCTGACGCTCCGGCTCACGGGCGAACAACCAGTAACAGGCCGCCCACAACGCCAGGCCGGGGGGCAGGGCAAAACGCTCATCGAGCTGAATCGGGCCGGTGCCGTCACGATTCAGACGCAAGCGAACCAGCGGTTGCCCGTCCAGGCTCAGGCTCAGACGGCTTTCAGTAGCATCGGCTACCAGTTCACTGCCCGAAGGCAAGGCCAGGGCAGTCAGGTCATTCAGATTGGACATGGGTCGGGCTCACGATAATCGTCGACAGTTCAACGATGGGACGTGAGCCGCACGGGAAAATTTAGCCGGCGGGGTGAAATCAGTGTTGCGGTACCGGTACCAGAGCGATCTTGTATGGCTCGAAAATCTTCAGCATCTGTCCGTTGTCCCGCAGCTCCTGCAACAATTTGCCAAACGCCTCACCGGTGATCGGCGCGGCCGGGCGCAAAATGGAGTAGTGGTGATAAACCTGATCGATGCGCTGCGACACCAGCAACTTGTCGGCCACCTTTTCGTTGCGTTTCAGGTAGTCGAACAGGTAAGAGCGCGTGACCAAAGCAATGTCGGCGCGCCCGCGCAGCACCATCAACAGGTTGCTGTCATGGGAATAGGTCAACGTGGCCTTGAACGTATCCGCGAGAAATTTGGGGTCGGCGTTGAAATTGGCGAACTCGTAGTGATAACCGCTGTACAGCGCCAGCCGCTTGCCCTTGAGATCCGAGAAGTAATCCTGCTGCCGACCCTCTTCGCGTTGCGCGACGAAAATCTCGGCATCTTCCAGACCCATATCGACCGTAGTGTGTGGAATGTCCTTCCAGCCCCACTCCGGGTTTTCGAAAATCGCCATGTCGGTGCGCCCTTCCTTCAAGTCACCGAAACGCCGGGGAATCGAGGTCGGTACCAGGACAAACTGATACTCCGTCTGCAACGCATTCAGCGCTTCGACCAATTCCGGCAGCAGACCGGTGTCGGCACCGTTTTCCGGGCGGATGGTGTAAGGCGGAAAGTGCGCGGCGCCCACTCGAACCAGTTGCGCCGCCTGCGCAGGCAACCCTGAAAATGCCGTCAGCGCGACGAGTACCAGCCCCGTGGCCGTCCGAATTGGCGAAGACTTCAAAACACCCCACTCCCCGAAAAAATACCGATCAATGCATTCAAGCTAGGCGGTTTCGCCCAGTTAGCCAGTTTCCTGACCTGTTGGAACGTGGGTTAACGCTCTTCGAGCACCAGAATCAGCGCTTCATCGGCCAACTGATCGAGGCTCAGGCTGCCGCCGGCACGAAACCAGGTGGTGGTCCAGGACAGCGCGCCAGTGAGAAAACGTCGGGTAATGAATACATCGCCACGGATAAACCCCGCCTCCTTGGCTTCGCCCAGCACCTGCAACCAGAGGTCTTCATAGACATCGCGCAGGGCCAGCACCCGGGCCTGACCTTCTTCGGACAGCGAACGCCATTCATAGACCAGCACCGCCATGGCTTCGCCGCTGCCGCCCATGATCGACTGCAACTCGCAGCGAATCAGCGCCAGCACCCGCTCGCGCACGTTGCTGGCTTCGGCCAGCGCGGCGCGCATCAGCGCGGTGTTGTAGCGGATGGTTTCTTCCATCACCGCCCGGAGGATTTCATCCTTGCTTTTGAAGTGATGAAAAATGCTCCCGGACTGGATCCCCACCGCCCCGGCCAGATCGCGCACGGTGGTGCGTTCATAACCCTTGTTGCGGAACAGGTGAGCGGCCACTTGCAGCAGTTTGCCGCGGGCGCTGTCGGGGTCAGTCAACTGGCCCTGGTCGACCAGTTCGCGCATGACCCTCAGGGCTTTTTGCTCGTCCACCCGTTCTCTCCTACAGTCGATCAGTCTGTTGCCCCCTGAACACGCAGGGTTGCGCGCAATTTAAGCCTCGGGCCGCAACCAAGCAAGCGCTTGGGCAGAAGATATTTCAGTGGTTTACAAACCAAGCGCTTGCTTGGTAGCCTCCAGACACTTCTGTCGCAGGCTCCTGAGTCGGAGATAAAAATGCCCACCACCGTTCGGATCGGATGCGCCAGCGCATTCTGGGGTGACACCAGTACCGCCGCCGCACAACTTGTGGCCGGCGGACAGCTGGATTATCTGGTGTTCGATTACCTGGCCGAAATCACCCTGTCGATCATGGCCGGCGCCCGTATGAAAGATCCGCAGGCCGGATTCGCCGGGGACTTCGTCGAGGTGCTCGCGCCGCTGCTGCCGCAACTGGCTGAACAGAAAATCCGCGTCATCAGCAATGCCGGCGGGATCAATCCAAAAGCCTGTGCCGCCGCCCTGCAAGCCGCCTGCGACAAGGCCGGGGTCAAGCTGAAAATCGCCGTGCTGCTCGGCGATGACCTGCAACCGCAATTCAAGCAACTTGCCGCCCAAGGCATCCACGAAATGTTCAACGGCACGCCGCTGCCGCCGATGTGCGTATCGACCAACGCCTACCTCGGCGCACCGGGCATCGTCGAAGCCCTGCGCCTGGGTGCCGACATCGTCATCACCGGGCGCGTGGTCGACAGCGCGGTGGTCAGTGCGGCGCTGGTGCATGAATTCGGCTGGGCGTGGCACGACTACGACAAACTGGCCCAGGCCGCGCTCGCCGGGCACATCATCGAATGCGGCGCGCAATGCACCGGGGGCAATTTCACCGACTGGCGCGACGTGCCGGACTACGAACACATCGGTTTTCCCATCGTTGAAGTCAGTGCCGATGGCCAGTTCATCGTGAGCAAACCCGAAGGCTCCGGCGGGTTGGTGACGCCGCTGACCGTTGGCGAGCAGATGCTCTATGAAATCGGTGATCCACAGGCCTATCTGTTGCCGGATGTAGTCTGCGATTTCACTCAAGTGAAACTGCAGCAACAGGGCAAAAACGCCGTGCACGTCCACGGAGCCAAAGGCCTGCCGCCCAGCGATAAATACAAGGTCAGCGCAACTTACCCGGACGGTTTCCGCTGCACCGCCAGTTGCCTGATCGCCGGCATCGATGCGGTGGACAAGGCGCGCCGCGTCAGTCAGGCAATCATCGACAAGACTGCAGAAATGTTCAGCCAGCGCGGCTGGCCACCCTACAGCGAAGTCAACATTGAACTGCTCGGCAGCGAAGCCACATACGGCCCTCACGGCCAGCGTCGGGACAGCCGCGAGGTGGTGATCAAACTTGCGGTGCGCCATCCACTGAAACCGGCGCTGATCCTGTTCTCCCGGGAAATCGCCCAGGCTGCCACCGGCATGGCACCGGGACTGACGGGAATCGTCGGCGGACGGCCGACGGTATACCCGCTGATCCGGCTATTCTCGTTCCTGATCGATAAAACCGCCTGTACCCTGCACATCGACATGGCCGGTGAACAGCATCCCTGCGCCCTCCCCGCGCAAAGGCCGCTCGACAGCCATGACCTGCCAACCCCCGACCAGCCACCCAAACCCCAGGGCCGCGCCGACGCCAGTGTGCCGTTGGTGAAACTGGCGGTGGCGCGCTCCGGTGACAAGGGCAACCACAGCAACATCGGCGTCCTGCCGCGCCGGCCGGAATACCTGCCATGGATCGCCGAAGCGCTGACGCCGGCGGTGATCGTCGACTGGATGCGCCATGTGCTCGACCCGATTCACGGCCGGGTCGAACGCTGGTACCTGCCCGGCACCCACAGCCTGAATTTTCTGCTGGAGAACGCGCTTGGCGGCGGAGGCGTGGCGAGTCTGCGCATTGATCCCCAGGGCAAGGCCTTCGCTCAGCAACTGCTGGAAATCCAGATCCCGGTGCCGCAGAGCATCGCCGAACAACTCGACTAGAGGTTGGGCTTCATGGCTTACGCATCGATTTTCAAAGCCGATCTGTTCAGCGGCCAGACCATCATCGTCACCGGTGGCGGCAGTGGCATCGGGCGCTGCACCGCGCATGAACTGGCGGCGCTCGGCGCCACTGTGCTGCTGGTCGGGCGCAAACCGGAGAAGCTGCAAAAGGTCGCCGCCGAAATCAGCGAAGACGGCGGCCGCGCCCATTGGCAGGCCTGCGATATCCGTGACGAAGACGCGGTGAAACAACTGGTCGCCGAGTTGATCGCCGAACACGGGCCGATCCACGGTCTGGTCAACAATGCCGGCGGCCAGTACCCGTCGCCACTGGCCGCGATCAATCAGAAAGGCTTTGAAACCGTATTGCGCACCAACCTGGTCGGCGGCTTCCTGATGGCCCGGGAAGTGTTCAACCAGTCGATGAGCAAACACGGCGGCAACATCGTCAACATGCTTGCCGACATGTGGGGCGGCATGCCCGGCATGGGCCACTCGGGCGCGGCACGTTCGGGGATGGACAACTTCACCAAAACCGCCGCGTTCGAGTGGGGGTACGCCGGGGTGCGGGTCAATGCGGTGGCGCCGGGCTGGATCGCATCCAGCGGCATGGACACTTATGAAGGCGCGTTCAAAGCGGTGATCCCGACCCTGCGCGAACACGTGCCACTCAAACGCATCGGTACCGAATCGGAGGTCAGTGCGGCGATCGTTTTTCTGCTCAGCCCGGCGGCGGCGTTCATCAGCGGCAGCACCTTGAAAATCGATGGTGCGGCCAGTCTCGGCAGCCGCGCATGGCCGTTGCACAAGGCAAGCCACAGCGAGTCGTTCAACGGTTTCCATCGGGCGTACCTGCCCGACGTGCTCAAGGACAAGGAGTAAGCCATGCCGCAGATCCAGTCCCAACTCGATCCGCACAGTGAAGCTTTCGCGCGCAACTGCGCGGCGATGCTCACGGCCATCGAGCAAGTCCAGCAACTGGAACAGAACCTGCTGAACAAGGCTGCCGAAGCCAAGGGCAAATTCGACAAGCGCGGGCAACTGCTGCCCCGCGAACGCCTGAACCTGCTGCTCGACCCCGGTGCGCCGTTCCTCGAACTGGCGAGTCTGGCCGGCTACAAGCTGCACGACGACAAGGACGGCAGCGCTGCCGGTGGCGGCCTGATCGCCGGCATCGGTTACGTGTCCGGCATCCGGGCGATGGTGGTGGCCAACAACAGCGCGATCAAGGGTGGCACGATCTCCCCCACCGGCCTGAAAAAATCCCTGCGGCTGCAACAGATCGCCCTGGAAAACAAACTGCCGGTGATCACTCTGGCAGAGAGCGGCGGCGCCAACCTCAATTATGCGGCGGAGATATTCGTCGAAGGCGCACGCAGTTTTGCCAATCAGGCGCGGATGTCGGCCATGGGTTTGCCGCAAATTACCGTGGTGCACGGCTCGGCGACGGCCGGTGGCGCCTATCAACCGGGGCTGTCGGATTACGTGGTGGTGGTGCGCGGCAAGGCCAAGCTGTTTCTTGCCGGGCCGCCACTGCTCAAGGCCGCGACGGGCGAGGTCGCCACCGATGAAGAGCTGGGCGGCGCCGAGATGCACGCGCAGGTCGCCGGCACCGCCGAGTATCTGGCCGAGAACGATGCCGACGGCGTGCGCCTGGTCCGCGAGATCTTGCGCATGCTGCCGTGGAACGAGCAATTGCCGTGGCTGCCGGAGCCGCAATACAAGGCGCCGCTGTACCCGATCGACGAGTTGCTCGGGCTGATTCCCGAAGACCCGAAGAAGCCCTACGACGTGCGCGAAATCGTTGCGCGGATTGCCGATGAATCGGAGTTTCTTGAATTCAAGGGCGAGTTCGATCAGCAAACCATCTGCGGCCAATTGAAAATCCACGGTCGCGCCTGCGGCTTGATCGGCAACAACGGCCCGATCACCCCCGCCGGCGCGAGCAAGGCCGCGCAGTTCATTCAACTGTGCGATCAGAGCCAGACGCCGCTGCTGTTTTTCCACAACACCACCGGTTTCATGGTCGGCACCGAGTCCGAGCAGCAAGGCGTGATCAAACACGGCTCGAAACTGATTCAAGCGGTGGCCAATGCGCGAGTGCCTAAACTGACGATTGTGGTCGGTGGCTCCTACGGTGCCGGCAACTATGCGATGTGCGGACGCGGTCTCGATCCACGTTTCATCTTCGCCTGGCCCAACAGCCGCACCGCGGTGATGGGCGGCGCGCAGGCCGGCAAGGTGCTGCGCATCGTCACCGAGGCCAAACAGCTCAAGGAAGGCCTGGTGCCGGATCCGAAAATGCTCGACATGCTCGAACAGGTCACCGCGCAGAAACTCGACAGCCAATCCACCGCGCTCTACGGCAGCGCCAACCTGTGGGACGACGGCCTGATCGACCCACGCGATACACGCACCCTGCTCGGTTACCTGCTGGATATCTGCCACGAAGCCGACATCCGCACGCTGCAACCCAACAGCTTCGGCGTCAGCCGCTTCTGACTGCCACGGATCCCAAGGAGAACAATAAAAATGATCTTCACCCCGGAACACGAAGCACTGCGCCGTACCGTCCGCCAGTTCGTCGAGCACGAGATCAACCCGCACGTCGATGAATGGGAAAAGGCCGGACGCTTTCCAATCCACGAGATTTTCCGCAAGGCCGGCGACCTCGGACTGCTGGGCATTTCCAAGCCGGAAAAATTCGGCGGCATGGGCCTCGACTACAGCTATTCGATTGTCGCCGCCGAAGAGTTCGGCACCATTCATTGTGGCGGCATTCCGATGTCGATCGGCGTGCAGACCGACATGTGCACCCCGGCGCTGGCCCGTTTCGGCTCCGATGAATTGCGCGACGAATTCCTACGTCCGGCGATCACCGGTGAGCAGGTCGGTTGCATCGGCGTCTCGGAAGTCGGTGCCGGCTCCGACGTCGCCGGACTCAAGACCAGCGCGCGCAAGGACGGCGACGACTACGTGATCAACGGCAGCAAGATGTGGATCACCAACTCGCCGAGCGCCGATTTCATCTGCCTGCTGGCCAATACCTCGGACGACAAGCCGCACATCAACAAGTCGCTGATCATGGTGCCGATGAACACTCCGGGCATCAGCCTCAGCTCGCACCTGGACAAGCTCGGCATGCGCAGCTCGGAAACCGCTCAGGTGTTTTTCGACAACGTGCGTGTGCCGCAGCGCAACCGCATCGGCCACGAAGGCGCCGGGTTCATGATGCAGATGCTGCAGTTCCAGGAGGAACGCCTGTTCGGCGCGGCGAACATGATCAAGGGTCTGGAATATTGCGTCGACAGCACCATCGAGTACTGCAAGGAACGCAAGACCTTCGGCAACGCGCTGATCGACAATCAGGTGATCCACTTCCGCCTCGCCGAATTGCAGACCGAAATCGAATGCCTGCGGGCGCTGGTCTATCAGGCCACCGAGCAATATGTGAAAGGTCAGGACGTCACACGTCTGGCATCGATGGCCAAGCTCAAGGCCGGGCGTCTCGGCCGTGAAGTCAGCGACAGCTGCCTGCAATATTGGGGCGGCATGGGCTTCATGTGGGACAACCCGGTAGCCCGCGCCTATCGCGATGTGCGGCTGGTGTCGATCGGCGGCGGCGCCGACGAAATCATGCTGGGGATCATCTGCAAACTGATGGGCATCCTGCCGGGGAAAAAGAAATGAGCCCCCTGCCCGACTGTCAGACTCTGCTGCTGGAACTGCACGGCGGCGTGCTGCACATCACCCTCAATCGCCCGGACAGCCGCAATGCGATGAGCCTGCAAATGGTCGCCGAACTGCGCGCGGTATTGGCGGCGGTGCGCGATGACCGCGGGGTTCGCGCTCTGGTCCTCAGCGGTGCCGGTGGGCATTTCTGTGCGGGGGGCGACATCAAGGACATGGCCAATGCCCGTGCCCAAGGGGCCGACGCTTACCGCGTGTTGAACCGCGCCTTTGGAGCTCTGCTGCAAGAAGCTCAGGACGCACCACAAGTGCTGATCACCGTTTTACAGGGCGCAGTGCTCGGTGGTGGTTTCGGGCTGGCATGTGTCAGCGATATCGCGATGGCCGACCATCAAGCGCAGTTCGGTCTGCCGGAAACCAGCCTCGGTTTGCTGCCAGCGCAGATCGCGCCGTTCGTGGTGCAGCGCATCGGCCTGACCGAGACCCGCCGACTGGCGCTGACTGCGGCGCGTTTCGACGGCCATCAGGCGCGGCGGCTGGGGCTGGTGCATTTCGTCGAGCAGGATCCGCAGGCACTGGCAGAACGCCTCGACGAAGTGCTCGACCATGTTTTGTGCTGCGCGCCCGAAGCGAATGCGGCGACGAAAAAACTGCTGCTGGCCAGTGCCGGGCAGCCTTCGAGTGAATTGCTGGATGAAGCGGCGCGGTGGTTCAGCGAAGCGGTGACCGGGGCCGAAGGGATCGAGGGCACCATGGCTTTCGTGCAAAAGCGCAAACCGCGATGGGCCCCTTAAAAGCTTCGCGAGCAGGCTCGCTCCCACAGACGGAACGCATTCCAAATGTGGGAGCGGGCTTGCTCGCGAAGAGGCCAGCACCGACACCGCAAATTCCGAGGGAACAGCCATGCCCGTCATCCACAAAATCCTGATCGCCAACCGCGGTGAAATCGCCTGCCGCATCCAGCGCACCGCCCAGGCCCTCGGCTATCGCACCGTCGCCGTATTCAGCGATGCCGACGCCGATGCCCCGCACGTGCAGATGGCCGATCAAGCGGTGAACATCGGCGCCGCACCGGTGCAACAGTCCTATCTAAACATCCCGGCGATCCTCGACGCCGCCCGCCGCAGCGGTGCCGACGCGATCCACCCAGGCTATGGCTTTCTCTCGGAAAACGCCGAATTCGCCCGCGCCTGCGCAGAGGCCGGCCTGACCTTCATCGGCCCCAGCGCCGAGGCCATCGAGCTGATGGGCAGCAAGCGCCTGTCGAAAATCGCCATGCTCGACGCCGATGTTCCCTGCATCGCCGGCTATCAAGGCGCCGCGCAGGATGACGCCACGTTGCTGCGCGAAGCCGAGCGCATCGGCTATCCACTGATGATCAAGGCCAGCGCTGGCGGCGGTGGACGCGGCATGCGTCTGGTGCACAGCAGCGAGGAATTGCCGGCGCAATTGCGCACCGCCCGCTCCGAAGCGCTGAACGGTTTCGGCAGCGACGAACTGATCCTCGAACAGGCACTGATCGAACCACGGCATGTCGAGGTACAACTGTTCGGCGACTGCCACGGCAACCTGATCTACCTCGGCGAGCGTGATTGCTCGGTGCAGCGTCGCCATCAGAAAGTCATCGAGGAAGCGCCCTGCCCGGTGATGACCCGCGAGTTGCGTCAGGCCATGGGCGAAGCGGCATTGAAGGCTGGTCGCGCGGTGAATTACGTCGGTGCCGGCACCGTCGAGTTTCTGCTCGATGCCCGTGGGCATTTCTACTTTCTGGAAATGAACACGCGTCTGCAGGTCGAGCATCCGGTGACCGAACTGATCACCGGGCAGGATCTGGTCGCCTGGCAATTGGCCGTCGCCGAAGGGCAGCCGCTGCCGTTGACTCAGGATCAGGTCGCACTGAACGGCCACGCCATGGAAGTGCGTCTGTATGCCGAAGATCCGACGCAGAATTTCCTGCCGCAGACCGGTCGTGTACAGGCCTGGGAACCGGCGTTGGGTCCGGGGGCGCGGATCGATCATGGCTTGCGCGAAGGTCAGTCGATCAGCCCGTTTTATGATCCGATGCTCGGCAAACTGATCGCCCACGGCGCCACCCGCGAAGAGGCGCGGCGCAAGCTGTTGCGCGCGGTGCAGGACAGCGTGCTGCTCGGCGTTCAGAGCAACCAGCGTTTGCTGGTCAGCCTGCTGCAGCATCCGCAGTTCATCAGCGGTGAATTCAGCACCGCGTTCATCGCGCAGCATTTCACTGACCACCCATGCCTGCACACTTACGCCCCCACCGCCGAGGAGCTGGCCATCGCCGCCGTGCTGTTTTATCAGGCTGTCGCGCAGGCGCATCGTGCGCCGCTCAAGGGCTGGCGCAACAATGTCGGCGCGCCGCTCAATTACCGCCTCGGGCTTGAACAGCAGGACTGGACCGTGCAACTGCTTGCGCACGGCGCTGGCCGCTTCACCGTGAACGTGATGCAGCGCGCACTGGTACTGACCGTCATCAATTGCGACGAGCGCGCGGTGACACTGGAAGTCGACGGCCTGCGCCAGCGTCACGCCTACCGGATCGATGGCGAAGAACTCTGGCTGTTCACCCACCCCGGCAACCTGCGCCTGGAGGATCGAACTCATGCGCTGATCAGCAGTCAGAGCAGCGTCAGCTCCGGCACACTGAAAGCGCCGATGGACGGTGCCATCGTCGACGTGCTGGTCAGCGAAGGCAGCCCGGTCAGCAAGGGTCAGTTGCTGGTGGTGCTGGAGGCAATGAAAATGGAGCATCCGCTCAAGGCCGGCATCGACGGCGTGCTCAAGCGGGTGCAGGTCAAGGTCGGCGATCAGGTAAAAAATCGTCAGGTTCTGTTGCAGGTCGAGTGAGTCGCCAGGCGCAAACGCAAGGTTTGACTACGCTCTGATCTATCAGGACGCGTAAATCAGGAAACCTGCGATGCCCCATTGGCTGGTCATTGATCTGGAAGCCACCACAGATGAAGGTGGCTGGCCGGTTACGGAAATGGAAATCATCGAAATCGGCGCGACGCTGGTCGACCGTGCCGGTCGCGAGCAGGATCACTTTCAGCGGTTCGTCAAACCGACCCGGCGGCCGTTGCTGACGCCGTTCTGCCGTGAGCTCACGCACATCACCCAGGCCAACATCGACGCCGCGCAGCCGTTGAACGAGGTCTGGCCGGCCTTCGAACGCTGGCTCGGGCAACACCAGACGCGCCTCGAAGGCTGGGCCAGTTGGGGCGATTACGACCGCAAGCAGTTGCTCCAGGAATGGCAGCGCCTGCAACTCGACAGCCTGCTGAGCCGGGTGCCACACATGAACCTCAAGCAGCGCTTCGCCAAGGCCCGGCGCCTGGAACGACCGCTGGGCTTGAACGGTGCGCTGCAACTGGCCGGCATGCAGTTCAGCGGTCAACAGCACCGAGCCCTGGAAGATGCGCGCAATACCGCGCGGTTGCTGCCGTTGGTCTTGCCACTCTGAAGTCAGGGCGAGAACTCGCCGGACACGCCCCGGGCAGGTGACGGCGCCGGGAGCCTTGTGCATACTGGCCAGCCTTTTTTAACCCTTTTTTGCCCTTTTCGAGAGGAATCGCCCATGTTCAAAGTCAACGAGTACTTCGACGGCACCGTCAAGTCGATCGCTTTTGGCACCGCTGAAGGTTCGGCGACCATCGGCGTCATGGCCCCGGGCGAATACGAATTCGGCACCGCTCAGCGCGAGATCATGCACGTGGTCTCCGGTGCGCTGACCGTCAAACTGCCGGACAGCAGCGACTGGGAAACCTTCGCCGCCGGCAGCCAGTTCAACGTTCCGGCCAACAGCAAGTTCCAGCTGAAAGTCGCCGTTGATACCGCTTACCTGTGCGAATACCGCGGCTAAGCCCACAGTTTTTCCCGGTGCAAAAAAATGCCCGTGTCCATGGACACGGGCATTTTCATTTCCGGCAGCGGTTACTCGAGGATTTCCACCGGCATTCCGACTTCCAGTTGACCATTGCTGTCGTTGACCAGGTTCTGCCCGAACATCGCGCCATCGGCCTGCGCACGGTATTTCTGCAGGGTTGCCAGCGGTTCGCGATCAGCACTGCGTTCGCCGGTTTGCGGATCGATGGTGGTCAGAATGCAGCGCGAGCAAGGCTTCACCACGCGGAACTCGACGTCACCGATACGAATGCGCTTCCAGCCGTCCTCGGCGAACGCCGCGCTGCCTTCGATCACCAGATTCGGCCGAAAGCGCAGCATCTCCAGCGGTCGTCCGACCTTTTGCACCAGATCCTCAAGTGACGCTTCGCCAATCAGCAACAGCGGGAAACCGTCAGCGAACGCGACCTGATCGTCCTCGCGGCCATAACCGGCCTGCGTCATGCGCGCGCGATCAAGCGGCACCTGCACCAGACGGGTCGGTTTGCCGATGAACTCGCTGACCCAACGGGCGGCTTCATCACCGGCATCCGGAACCCGCAGTGTGTCACGCCAGATGGTCACACCGCGCAGGTGGGAATCGGCCTCGGGCAGTGGCACGTCCAGCGCGGCAAGCCCGGGCGCGCTGAGGGTCAGACCGCCCTGCGCGTTCCACAATGCCGACAGCTGACTCATTTTCGCTTCGGCCCGCTGGGTCAGAAAGCGCCCGCTGGCCTCGTCCACGAGCATCCAGCGTCGGTCCCCTGCAAGGCCCAGTTTGTCCAGGCCAATCGATTGCAGAATCTCGGGTTTGCCGGATTTCAACGGATAACGATAAAGCGCGCTCAGACGCAGCATGGCCAGCTCCCCGGTGGGCAAAAAAGCCACCCTATACGAGCTTTATCGGCGAATCAAAAGAGTTTGTGCAGTGCAAACCTTGTGGGAGCGTCAGGATCAGGCCGGCACTTCATCGAGCATCAGACGCTGACGCACCACATCGACCAGTTTGTCCGGCTGGAACTTGGAGAGGAAGTTGTCGCAACCGACCTTCTTCACCATCGAGTCGTTGAAACTGCCGGACAGTGAAGTGTGCAACACCACGTACAGGCCACGCAGGCGCGGATCGTTGCGGATCTCGGTGGTCAGGCGATAGCCGTCCATTTCCGGCATCTCCGCGTCGGTGAACACCATCAGCAGTTTGTCGGTCATGTTCACGCCGGTATCGGCCCAGGCCTTGAGCATGTTCAGCGCCTTCAGACCATCGCTGGCGATGTGCATTTTCACCCCGAGCTGGCCGAGGGTGTCACGCAATTGCGAAAGCGCCACGTTGGAGTCGTCCACCAGCAGCACTTCGCGGCCACGGGCACGCTCCAGCACCGGATCGTCAAGCTTGTCGCGCGAGACCTTGGCGTTGTACGGGACGATTTCGGCGAGGACTTTCTCGACGTCGATGATTTCCACCAGTTGATCGTCAACCTTGCTGATTGCAGTCAGGTAGTGCTGGCGGCCAGCACTGGTCGGCGGCGGCAGAATGGCTTCCCAGTTCATGTTGACGATGCGATCCACGCCACCGACGAGGAAAGCCTGCACCGAACGGTTGTACTCGGTGACGATGATGGTGCTGTTCGGGCCCGGCACCAGCGGGCGCATGCCGATCGCCTGAGACAGATCGATCACCGGCAGCGTCTGGCCGCGCAGGTTGACCACGCCGCATACAAATGGGTGACGCTGTGGCATCAAGGTCAGCTTTGGCAGTTGCAGAACTTCCTGAACCTTGAACACGTTGATCGCGAACAATTGGCGTCCGGCCAGTCGAAACATGAGAATTTCCAGGCGATTCTCACCCACCAGTTGCGTGCGTTGGTCTACCGTGTCGAGAATGCCGGCCATCAATGACTCCTGGGCTTGTTCTGATGAATTCACTACTAAGTGGGGTTATCGGCTGTTTATGGCGATTCTTGATCCCACAAAATTCACCATCAAAATGCCACACACGGGCATTGATGTCACATTAACATCATGGTTTACTGACCCGGTGTTTTCATCTGCTGCATTCTCTTCTGGCGCGACCACAGTTTGCGCCACAGGTTCCCGCGCGTAAGGGAATCCCCTAGGAACAATCAGGCCCAACCTGATGTTCGCAATATCCAATAGCCATTAATGTGACGCCATTCTCATTGCATGAACGGAGTCAGGCTATTGTGTGCGATCGCAGGTCAGTGGAACCCCACCCTCTGGAAAACCTCAGCCAGTGCAATTGCACGGTGGGGCGCGATCTCCCGACGATCCACGAACGTCGACACACACGGCATTCCCTCATCAGACATGACGCTGTGGAGATAAGCATGCCAATCGACCGTAAAGACTGGGCGCAACGCTTTCCCGAATTCCTCGTCGAAGCTGAAACACTCCTGGCCAAGTCCGAAGAGTGCCTGAGCCACCTGCAATTGATCAGCAACGACAAAGACGCCATCGACTGCATGCGCAACACCCTGCTCAAGCTGGCGAACCGGGCTGAAGCGTTGGCATTGGAGGCGATCTCCGAGTTTTCCCTGCATATTCACAGCCTGCTCGACCACGCGCCGGATCATATCGATCTGCACGCACAGGCGCTGAATGCGCTGCAGGACTGTTTCACCCTGATGGCCTGGCAGATTGAACTGGTCGATCACAATACCGGCCAATTGAGCCTGGATGGCAGCGAACAAACCTCACTGATCGAAGCGTTCGCGTTTCAGGTCGGTCAAAGCCAGTTCAAGCCACCGCTCCGGCCCCAGCCGGTTTCGCTGTTGTCTTTTTCCGAGCGTCAGGCGTGATCCGCCGCATTCAAAGCGTAAATCCAGGCTGAAGACGGGAATCGCTTAATGTCGCAATTGAATAGTTCATACCTGCCAGCGACAATTCGAATTAAATAATCACACCTGACACCAGCGGATATTCTGCCGCGGCCTCAGGGTTTGCCTGTGTCTGTGTAACGATCAACTTCGAACCGCACGGATCTCTACCAAGCACAATAAAACGACATTTTCCATAATGGAACTCACGTCCAACATGGCGTATTTCCTGACTCATTGGACATATATCGCAAACGCGACCAACGGTATCTTAAGTGGTATTATGCCGACCGTTAGTTGCTTTCAACTAATGGCACAGTGATTCAGCGACTGTCATCCAACGAACTTGATGGTCGAATATCGTTCACTGTACTTCGTTAAAATCAATAACATAATTGACAGCATTTTCAGACAGAGATCCGCCAGCCACCGGCCGGTCTGCCCGTAGCGAACATCCATTGGCTCCATCCGTTATGTACGCCAGCCTCAAGTCAATCATCAAATGGCCACCGTCCCGGGAAAATGCACGCCGGTTCACTCTCATATTGAGTGTCATCGCCGCCGCTGGCAGCCTGCTGACCTACGGATTGTCTGCTCCGCTCTCACTGGGTCTGCTGCTGTTGAATATTGCCGCCACTGCTTGTGTCTGGGTGCAATATCGACTGTCGCGCAAATCGATCAAGTTTCAGCCTCAGGAACTCGCCGATCGTTTGCTGGAAGTCCAGGAAAACGAACGCCACCGTCTCAGCCGTGAACTGCACGACGATATCGGCCAGTTACTGACAGCGGCCAAGCTGCAAAGTGAATGGCTGAAAAAACGCCTGCCAGCCGACTTGCAAGCGCAATGCTCGACACTCTGCGACACCCTTGATGAAACCCTCAACAAGGTGCGCGACGTTTCCGCCATTCTCAATCCGCGCCAACTGACCAGCCTCGGGCTGGAGGCCAGTCTGCGCGCGCACCTGCTCAAGACCCTGGCGAACACCTCGGTGCACTGGAGCCTCGATTGCCAGCAACGGCTCAATGGCATTCCGGAAGAAATGGCGGTCGCTGCCTTTCGCATTGCCCAGGAAGCGGTCACCAACATTCTGCGTCATGCGCAGGCCAGCAATCTGCTGATCCGCGTGCAACGCTTGCCAAAAGGCCTGACGCTGTTGATCAGCGACGACGGACAAGGCTTTGCGCCTGCCGCGGATCCGGGTCGCGAAGGACAGCGCGGAATGGCCGGGATGGCCGAAAGGATCGAACAGTTGGGCGGCACGCTGAACGTCATCAGCGAGCCGGGCAAAGGCACTCAAATCGAAGCACTATTCCCCTGGGCGCCCCGTGCACTCGAGCGGGCCAGTACGAATAAGGTTATGCGTTGACTTGTAACTTACTTCTGGTGGATGACCACTCGCTGATCAGGGCCGGCGTGCGCGCTCTGGTGCTCGATATTCCCGGTTACGCGGTCGTTGGCGAAGCCAGCGACGGCTCGCAGTTGCTCGAAATGGTCGAGCAACTGGCGCCCGACATCGTGTTGCTGGATATCTCGATGAAGGAAACCGGTGGCCTGGAAGCCTTGCAACGGCTCAAGCGGGTGCGCCCGCAAAGCAAGGTGCTGATTCTCTCGATGCACACCGATCCGGCGCTGATCATGCAGGCGCTGGAATCCGGCGCGCACGGTTACCTGCTCAAGGACACCACGGCCACCGAGCTTGAACACGCCCTCGAAGCCTTGCGTAATAACGAGCGCTACCTGAGCCCGGCCATCGCCCACACCGTGATCAACCAGGCGCTGACCCGCACGCAGAAAAACCAGCCGGAAGTCGCCGACTCGCACAATCTGACGGCACGCCAGCTGGAAATCCTGCGGTTGATCGTACGCGGCAAATCCACTCGGGAGATCGCCAACGGCCTAGGGCTGAGCATCAAGACCGTCGAAACCCACCGCTCGCAGATCATGAAACGCCTGCAGATCTACGACGTGGCGGGTCTGGTGCTGTTCGCGGTGCGCGAACAGATCATCAGTCTGGACGACTGATCGAACCCGCGCCGCCCAACAGCGGCGAATGCTCCGGCAGATGCACCTGCAAGGCGGCGGGGCGCGCCTCGAAACGCAGGCTGTCGCCCTCCAGCGGCTCGCCGTCAAGGTTGATGCTCAGCCCCTCGGCGACCTTGATTTCGACCCAGGGCAAACGGGCCCGGACAAACATATTGTCGAGGCCGAAGCCGTCGCTGAGCAGGTTCTTCAGCGTGCCCACCAACTCCTGTGGCGCCGGCAGAATACTGATGTCCAATAGACCATCGTCCGCCAGTGCCTGCGGGCACAAGACGTGTCCGCCGCCTGCCTGACGACCGTTGCCGATGCCCAATGCGAGCAGCTCGCCGCTCCAGTGAAAGTCCGGCCCTTGCAGTTCACCGTAAGCCGCGTGCAGCTCACTGAAGCGCGACAAACCGGTGAACAGATAAGCGGCCCCGCCGAGCACTTTTTTCAGATCTTCAGAGGTATTGGCCGTGACCTGGCTGCCGAAACCACCCGTCGCCATGTTCAGGAAAATCTGCCCACCGACTTCGCCCAGGTCAATCTTGCGCGGTGGCACGTCCAGCATTTCCAGTGCTTCGGCCGGATCCAGCGGGATCCCCGCCGCGCGGGAAAAATCGTTAGCCGTTCCTAGCGGCAACAGCACCAGACTGGCCTCGTCCGGATGCGCGGCAAGCGCTTCAGCGATATCGCGCAACGTGCCATCTCCGCCTCCGGCGATGATCTTCCGAAAGCCACTCGCCAGTGCTTCTTCCACCAGACGCTGAGCGTCACCGGCCTCCCAGGTCAGCCGTACGGCCAATTCCCAGCCCTGCTTGCGTTTGCCTTCGACGGCGGCGCGAACCGCCTCATTGAGTGCCTGCTTGCCATGCAGAATCAACAGCGCCCTGCGTTCACTCATTACGGTCACTCCCCAAGATTGAATCGGTATGAAACATCTTGACCACTGGTGCACGCAAAAAAGCCATGGGAACACCATTTAATTCAAGCGACTGACCCGTTGCGTCCTACGCGACGGTATTTTTTCTTACAACATGTGAGGAATCGGCTCAATTGACCGGACACGATCCTTGATTCACCTTGTGCAGGTGGTATCAATTTTCGATTCAACAACACAAGGATGTGCAGGTAATGATTGGATACACCCTCGGAGCTGGTGGCAGTCTGGATGACGGGAAGGCCGGTGCGCTTACACTTGAAACAGCCGATGGACATTTCCATGCCAAGCCATGAAGCCAGAATTGCAAATAGTCCGGTTGCCCCTCTGGACGAAAGTCGCGCCAGTCACAAATCCGATTTCAGAAAGAACGCCAGAACCGCTGGAGAAGTTGATATGGAACCGCGCGTGACCGAACTGGAAACCCACCTCAAATACATTCGTCGGGACATGGACGAAGTTCGCGGGGATGTAAAGACCATCAAGCACCGTCTCGCCTATTCGGCGGGTGCGACGGCGGTGGTCCTGGGACTGCTGGGATGGGTTGCCAACAGCCGGTTCGATCAGTTGGTCACACTGATGAGCCATTGACAGAGGAATGCAGGCATCGACGCGGTATCGGTCGAGCCTGCAATTACCGGAAGCGGATCAGCCGAGCAGGTCGCTCAGGGGAATGAACCCGACCTCATCGCCTTCTACCAGCGTGCGGCCTTCCAGCACCTCTACCAGACCATCCGCCCAGGCCGCGCTGCGCAGCACACCGGAGCTTTGATTGCGGTAGATGATCGCCCGCCCCTGCTCGAGACGACCGCGCAGGTATTCGCGCCGATTGCCGGCCACAGGCCAGACAAAACCTGCCGGAATCGTAAACTTCAGGGGTTCGACATCCTGTACGCCCTGACGCCGCAACAAGTAGGGCCGCGTGAGCAGAGCAAAGGTCACCAGCGTCGAAGCGGGGTTGCCCGGCAGGCCGATGACCGGCACCTTGCGAAAATGACCGAATGTCAGCGGCTTGCCCGGTTTAATGGCCAGTTTCCACAGCGCCAGCTCGCCCTCTTCCCGCAATGCGATGCCAAGAAAATCCGCTTCACCGACCGACACGCCTCCGGTCGAGAGAATCAGGTCGACACCCTGCAAGTCGCCAAGGCGCGCCCGTGTGGTCGCCAGATCGTCCGGAAGAATACCGGCATCAATCACTTCACAACCCAGGCGCTGCAGCCAGCTGCACAACACCACCCGATTACTGTTGTAGATCTGCCCCGGCCCCAGCGGCCGGCCCGGCTCGACGAGTTCATCGCCGGTGGACAGCACCGCCACTCGGACCTTGCGTACCACATTCAGCCCGGCACATCCCAGCGACGCCGCCAGACCTTGTTCGATCGGTCCCAGGCGGGTACCTGCAGCCAGAATCAACTCACCCACGGTGGTTTCTTGCCCCTTCGGACGAATGTTCTGGCCGACGCTCATGGTTTCGATGAAACGCACGCTGCCGTCGTCCTGAACCTCGGCATTCTCCTGCATTTCCACGCAATCGGCCCCGGCAGGCACTGGCGCACCGGTGAAGATCCGCGCGCAGGTACCGGGCCTCAACGGCTCAGGCGCCTGCCCGGCAAAGACTTTCTGGCTGACCGGCAGCGGTGCGCCGGTCCAGTCGGCCAGATTCAGGGCATAACCATCCATGGCGCTATTTGGCCAGGGTGGCAGGTCCAGGGTCGAAACCAGGTCCTCGGCGAGCACCCGCCCCTCGACTTCGGCCAAGGGCAGAAACTCGCGTTCGACAATCGGCGAGGCTTCAGCCATCTCCAACAGGCGGGCCAACGCTTGCTCGACAGGCATCAGGCTGCCGGTCTTGCCCGGCTTACCCACGGGATTCACAGGGCGCCGCCTGTTTCAGGTGAGGGACGAAGTTGCACGGACGGTGCCGCGAATCCAGCTGTTCGGCGAGAATGCCGTCCCAACCGGTGCGCACCGCATTGGTCGAACCTGGCAGGCAGCACACCAGTGTGCCATTGGCCAGACCGGCCAGTGCCCGCGACTGCACGGTCGAAGTACCGATATCGGCCACCGAGATCTGGCGGAACAGTTCACCGAAGCCGTCAACCTGTTTGTCGAGCAGACAAGCCACGGCTTCAGGAGTGCTGTCACGCCCGGTGAAACCAGTGCCGCCGGTAATCAACACGACCTGCACGACGTCCTCGGCAATCCAGTGGGCAACTTGCGCGCGGATCTTGTACAGGTCATCTTTGAGCAGGACCCGTTCGGCCAAGCGGTGACCGGCAGCAGTCAGGCGGTCGACGAAGACCTGGCCTGAGGTGTCGGTTTCCAGGGTTCGGGTATCGCTGACAGTCAGCACCGCAATGTTCAGCGGCGCAAAAGGTACATCGGCCTTGGCTTTCATTAGGCTCGTCCAGTTGTAGGAGAAACAGCCCGGTGTTATATCACAGCGCCTGAATTTTTCGCCGCCCCGCTGGAGAGCTGCCATGACCTCGAATACGCCATTGCCCCCCTGCTCCATTCTGCTCCTGGCAGGCGGACGCGGCCAGCGCATGGGCGGCCAGGACAAAGGGCTGGTCGAATGGCAGGGTGAGCCGCTGATTGCGCATTTGCAGCGCAAGGTCCGACCGCTGACTGACGATCTGATCATATCCTGCAATCGCAATCACGAGCGTTATGCAGCCTACGCCGATCAATTGGTCAGCGATGAGCAAGGCGATTTTCCCGGTCCCCTGGCCGGCATCCTCGCCGGACTCAAGGCAGCCCGCCAGCCACACCTGCTGGTCTTGCCCTGCGATGTGCCGCGAATCGACGCCGCGCTGTTGCAGGACATGCGTGAAACCGCCGACCGGTTTCCTGAAAAACCTTTAATGTTGCGTCACGACGACCACTGGGAACCCCTGCTGTGTGTAATTCCCGTCGCCCTGTTGCCCGCCTTCGAAACCGCGTGGAACGCCGGTGAACGCAGCCCCGGCCGGATCATGCGCAATCTCGGCGCGACTGCCCTGCAATGCCCGGACAATGACCCGCGCCTGGCCAACCTGAACACCCCCGAACTGTTAAATACGCATAACACTGTGTCAGACTGACAGCATTCAAGGAACTCTCACGCCTTGTATACGTCTCAAGCTCAGTAACCAAAAGTATTCCCATTCGGAGACACACCCATGACTCAACGGACCCTCGCCACTTTCATGCTCGCACTGGGCCTGGCTACCCTCGCTGGTTGCTCGTCGCCAACAGTGATCACCTTGAATGACGGTCGCGAAATCCAGGCCGTCGACACCCCGAAATACGATGAAGATTCGGGCTTCTACGAGTTCAAGCAACTGGACGGCAAAGAGACCCGCATCAACAAGGATCAGGTTCGTACCGTTAAAGAGCTGTAAGCTTTACGTCGACACCGGATACAGAAAAGCCCGCATTAATGCGGGCTTTTTCATGGGTGAGGGGAAAGTGAATGGCGTCACCACTGCAGGGTGATCTGACTTTCGAACACGCGTTCTTCGCCGGTGACCGGGTCGACAAACCGCAGCCCCTGTGCCAACAGCTTCAACGGATTGGCATAGTCATCCTCAACGTCTTTCAACACATCCGGGTAGAACGGATCGTTACAGATACTCGCCCCTAGCGCGGTCATATGCACCCTTAGCTGATGCTTCTTGCCGGTCACCGGGTACAGGCCGTAGCGCCACAGATCACCGTTCTTTTCCCGGACTTCCACCGCTGTTTCCGTATTGGCAACGCCTGGCCCTTCCTGCATGCGGAAGAATGGTTCGCCATCGATCAGACGGCTTTTGTGTACCAGGGGAAATTCGAGCGCCGGAAGCGCACGGGCAATCGCCTCATAGCGTTTATCGATCTGCCGCGTAGGGAACAGCGACTGATATGCGGAGCGGGTTTGTGGGTTAGCCGAAAAGATCACCAAGCCTGCCGTGTGCCGGTCAATGCGGTGCAGTGGCACCAGATGCGGATTATCGAGGCGACGGATCAGACGACGCAGCAACGTCTGTTCGACGTATTCGCCGGCCGGCGTCACCGGCAGGAAGTGCGGCTTGTCCGCCACCACCAGATGTTCGTCCGCATACAGGATCGACTCGACCACCGGGATCGGTTTTTCATCCGGCACTTCACGGAAGTAGTGAATGCGCAGGCCTTCCTTGTACGGCAGATCCAGCGCAATCGGCTGCCCCTGACCATCCAGTACCCTGCCCCGGGCGATCCGGTCCAGCCATTGCTCGCGACTGATCGCACTGAAATGCTCACACAGGCAATCAAGGACGGTAGGCCAACTCCCCGGAGGAAGGTAAAGGGTGCTGGCCTGATTCTGCGCAGCGGAAAACGTTGGTGTGGACATACGGAAATTCGAACCCTCAATGCAGGTCGGCATTATCCAACACTGAGCGATACGAACCTAGCGCCGATTCCACCGCCCGCTTCAGGCCGGGATCGACTTGAGCGCGGCGGCTTCGGTGAATTCCTTGAGCCAGCGCAGCACATCGACGGCCTCCCAGCGCCCCGGGTCATACAAGGCATAGAGCAGGCCCTGATAACCGACCACATCCAGTTGCTTGTGATAACCGGCACGCTGGAACAGCGCCTCGATCTCGGCAAAACAGGTGTTGAAATGCAATTTGTTGAAAGGCGTCTTGCCCTCCGTGACCAGCCCGTCCAGGCGCAACTCGAGGACGGCCTCGCGCACCACGTCAACCGACATCCGGTTCACGCTGTTCTTCAACTGTTCGACATTGACCACGGTTCGTCCCTCTGACTGCCGGATTCACCTGCTCAAGTCATCAAAAGCAGCAGGCCCCTCCAATTACTGTATGCACATACAGTAACCGAATAATCCGCAAAGCGCCAAGGGAAGGATGCGCGGTCGCGACCGGCGGAAAGCCATGTCGCGTCAACGAAGAAACAGGCTCAGCGCAGGAAGGCCACCACCTGATCGGCACTGAAAGGCCAGCTCAGCTCCGCGCCGGTGTCAATTCGGCGCAGTACCGGAATTCGCAGGCTGTAAGCCTCGAACCAGGATTCATCGTCAGCAATATCCACCAGTTCGACCAGCAGACCATGCTCGACAAAAGGCATCAACTCGGCCTCTGCCACCTCACACAAATGGCATCCCAAGGTGCCGAACAACTGACATTCAGGAGGCATGATCGCTCAACCGGAAAAATGAGCGTTCATTCTAGGCCTGCCTCGAAAACCCGTCGAGCCGCTGCCGCCCAAAGGCCCGAGCACGGCAACCAGTACGCAAAGCCCTGACGCAAATCAGTCCAGAGAAAAGCCAATCAGGCCATGCTCCCGGGCTTTTTGCCTCTACGCTTGAGAAGCCTGAGCCTGACATCGGAGTGCCTTGTGTTTGCCAACCTGCTGATCATCCTCGCCTCATCCCTGGTGATGATTGCCCTGTTTCGCCGCCTGCGCTTGCCGCCGGTGCTGGGCTATCTGTGCGTGGGCCTGATGGTGGGGCCGACCGCGTTCAACTGGGTCAACGAGAGCGAGCACCTGCCGGACGTGGCCGAGTTGGGCGTGGTGTTTCTGCTGTTTTCGCTGGGCCTGGAGTTTTCCCTGTCGAAAATGATCGCGCTGCGCCAGGTGGTGTTTCGCCTGGGCAGTCAGCAGGTATTGCTCAGCACGGCATTACTGGGAATAGTGCTGATCGTGCTGGGCATGCCGACGACCCCGGCCCTGCTGCTTGGCGCCGGGCTGTCGTTGTCGTCAACGGCGATTGTCACCAAGGAGTTGAGCAGCCTGGGCGAGGTGTTCAGCAGTCACGGGCAAAACGCGGTCGGGGTCCTGCTGTTTCAGGACGTGGTGGCGGTGTTATTGCTGACCTTGGTGCCAGTGTTTGCCGGCAGCAGCGAACAGGCCTGGTACTGGGCCTTGCCGCTGACGCTGGTAAAGACCGTGGTGCTGTTTTTCGGTCTGCTGCTGGCCAGCCGCTGGTTGCTGCCACGGCTGTTCCATGAGGTGGCCGCGTCGCGCTCGGCGGAATTGTTCGTCCTGCTGGCGCTGGTGATTGTGCTGCTGACCGCCTGGCTGACGCACCTGCTGGGCCTGTCCCCTGCCCTCGGCGCATTTCTCGCCGGCATGCTGCTCGGCGAGAGCCACTATCGCCATCAGATCGAGGCCGATATCCGGCCGTTTCGCGACATCCTGCTCGGGGTGTTTTTCGTCAGCATCGGCATGCTGATCGACCTGCAACTGTTCGTCAGTCACAGCCTGCTGATTCTCGGCCTGACCCTCGGCCTGATGCTGATCAAAGGCACGGTCGTCGCGCTGTTGGTGAAGTGGCGCGGCAGCGATCACGAAACTGCCTGGCGCAGCGGCCTGGCCCTGGCGCAAGGCGGTGAGTTCTGTTTTGCGCTGATGGCGCAGATGCAGCAAAACCGCATGCTGCCTGACGAGCTGGGCGGCCTGCTGCTGGCGGCGACGTTCTGCTCGATGCTGCTGACCCCGCTATTGTTGCGCGGGGCACCGAAAATTGCCCTGCGCCTGCATCGCAAGCCGAATCAGGAGGCGCAAATCGAGGAGATCAGTGCGCTCAACGCCGACCTCGATCAGCATGTGGTGATTTGCGGCTACGGGCGCGTTGGCCAGTCCATCGGCCGCTTCATGCGCAATGCCAATCAACCTTACATCGCGTTGGACAACGATCCGGTGCGCGTGCAGGAAGCCGCGTCCGAGGAAAGTGATGTGCATTATGGCGACTCATCGCGCGGTGACTTGCTAACGGCCATCGGATTGTTGCGCGCGAAACTGCTGGTGATCGCCGTGGATCAGAGCGATGTCAGCCTGCGGATTCTCAAGGAAGCGCGCCGGCTCAATGCGCGGATACCGATTCTGGTGCGCACCCGCGACGACAGCCAATGGGCTGAACTCAAAGCTGCCGGCGCCACCGAAGTGGTGCCGGAGCTATTGGAGTCGAGCCTGATGCTCGCCTCCCACGCCTTGATCATGCTCGGTCTGCCAGCTCATCAGGTACAGGAGAAAGTCGACCAGGTGCGCATCAATCGCTATCGCCTGTTGCATGGCTTTTACCCCGGCACCGACGACAAGGAAACTTAGTCCTGACTGACCGCGCCGATCTTGTGCAGCGACAGGTCGGCGCCGTAATACTCTTGCTCCTGACTCAGGCGCAGACCGTGCAAGGCTTTGATCACGCCGTAGACAGCGAATCCGCCGATCAGCGCGACCACCACACCCAGCGCAGTGCCGATCAACTGACTGATCAGGCTGACGCCACCGAGGCCACCCAGCGCAGTCTGGCCGAAGATGCCGCAGGCGATCCCGCCCCACACCCCGCACAAACCGTGCAACGGCCAGACGCCGAGTACATCGTCGATACGCCATTTGACTTGCGCGGCGGTAAAGCACCAGACAAACAGTGCACCGGCAATCGCGCCGGTCACCAGCGCACCCACCGGGTGCATCAGGTCGGAACCGGCGCAGATCGCCACCAGCCCGGCCAACGGACCGTTGTGCAGGAAGCCCGGGTCATTGCGCCCGACGATCAACGCCGCCACCGTGCCGCCGACCATGGCCATCAGCGAGTTGACCGCCACCAGACCGCTGACGCCCTGCAAGGTCTGCGCGCTCATCACGTTGAAGCCGAACCAGCCGACAATCAGAATCCACGAGCCCAGCGCCAGAAACGGAATGCTCGACGGCGCGAACGCCACCAGCCGCCCTTCGCGATAACGGCCGTTACGCGGGCCGAGCAGCAAAACCGCCGCCAGTGCCAGCCAGCCGCCCATGGCGTGCACCACCACCGATCCGGCGAAATCATGGAACGCCGCGCCAAAACGTGCCGTCAGCCAGGCCTGCAGACCGAAGTTGCCGTTCCAGACCATGCCCTCGAAAAACGGGTAGATGAACGCCACGATCAGCGCCGTTGCACACAACTGCGGAACGAAGCGCGCACGCTCGGCAATCCCGCCGGAGATGATCGCCGGAATCGCCGCAGCAAACGTCAGCAGGAAGAAAAACTTCACCAGCCCATATCCGTGATCGGCACTCAGCACCGCCGCCGGTTGCATGAAGGTGACCCCATAGGAGATCCAATAGCCTATAAAGAAATAGGCCAGGGTCGAAACGGCAAAGTCGCTGAGGATCTTCGACAGTGCGTTGACCTGGTTCTTCTGGCGCACCGTGCCGACTTCAAGGAAGGCGAAACCGGCGTGCATCGCCAGCACCATCACCGCACCGATCAGAATGAACAACGTGTTGGAGCTGTGAACCAGCGTGTCCACAGCGCTTTGCAGATTTTCCATAAAGAGGCAGACCTGAAGGCTAAAAAGGCACCAAAGCGGTTCGCGCGGACAATTCATGCACCAAGTTGCGACCGGTCGGTCTGCGCAATGAAGCTGCGATGAACCGGTTTGGCGCACAAGGTCGATGTCCTGACACGAACCAGGATTATTTGAGTTAAGGTTTTGCTGCATGTACGCCCGCCAACAGCGCACGGCGGCAGCAGGACGCACCACGACATAGCAAAAGCTGTACCAGTCATTTGTACTGAACCTTCGCGCAAGGCTCATACTCGAACGCTTCAGACGTCACTTACGGAGATCCACCCATGGCCAGCATCAAGGCAAAGACTGCTCAAGAAATCCTGATGAACGACTTCCAGACTCTGGTCGCCGACACCGAGCGGCTGCTCGAACACACCGCGTCCCTGGCGGGCGATCAGGCTGATGAGCTGCGTGATCAGATTCACGACAGCCTGCTGCGCGCCCGGGAAACCCTGAAGCTGACCGAAGACACCCTGCGTGATCGCGGCCAGGCAGCGGTCACCGCCACCGAAGATTATGTGTCGGCCAACCCTTGGCAATCGGTGGGTATCGCTGCCGGGGTGGGCTTCCTGATTGGCCTGCTGGCCACTCGGCGCTGATCATGTCGATCGGCGAATCCGGCCTGGGGTCGGGCACCTCCTCTTCCACGCGGCGTCTGGGCGCCGCTGTTCTCGGCTTGCTGCACAGCCATGTCGAACTGTTCGGCATCGAGTTGCAGGAGCAGAAATCACGCACCGTCAGCCTGTTGCTGTTCGCAGGGCTGGCGCTGGTGTTTGCCCTGCTGTTGCTGGTGGGTCTGTCGACGCTGGTGCTGATCGTGTTCTGGGATACCTATCGTCTGGCAGCGATCATCGGCCTGTGCGTGTTCTACACCCTGGCGGCCGCTTTCTGCGGGCTGCGTCTCAAGGCAGCAGTCTTCGATGAATCCTCGCCCTTCCACGGCACGCTGGAAGAATTGGCCAATGATCGGGAGCGCCTGCTGCCATGAGCCTGCCTGAACTGCCACACAACAGCTCGCGCCGGGAAATGCGCAAGGCGCTGATCCGCCTGCGCATGGAAATGCATCGTCAGGAAATCCGCCACGAAGCCGGGCAAGTGCTGCAGCCCTTGCAACGCATGCGCGGCATGACGCAAAACCTGCAAGGCGGCTTCGGCATCAAGCACGCGCCGCTTTGGGGCGTGGCCGCCGTCACCCTGCTGGGCTTCATCACCGGCAAAGGCGCAAAAAGCGGCGGTGTTGGCGGGCTGACCCGGCTGATACGGCTGGGCACCAGCCTCGGGCCACTGATCAAACTGGTCATGCAGAGTTCGGGCAAACGCTAAGCCGACGCATCTGGCTACATTCTTGCAATATCCGCGGGATGAACCTCTTTACCCGGAGGTTCAATCCCGCGCGCCTACCCGGTCGGCGGGGTTCATCCAGAACAAGAACGACTAAGGAGGCCCCGTGATCGACGGGCAACCGCTCGCCTGCTTTCAACCTTTCATCGATACCGCCACCGGACGTATTGCAGGCGTCGAAGCATTGGGTCGCCTGCGCCAGCCTGACGGCCAACTGGCCTCGGTCGGGCCGTTGTTTGCCGACCCACGCACACCCGCCATCGCTCTGCGCCGGCTCGACCGGCAGATCCGCGACAACGCCCTGAGCCGACTGCATGAAGCCCCCGCCGAGTGGTTTCTCAGCCTGAACATGTCGCCGCGCTGGATCAGTCGCCTGCGCGCCGATCAACCGCTGCCCAGCCTCAAGCAGATGCTGCGCCACGGCGTCGATCCGCAACGCATCGTGTTCGAGATCACTGAACTGGGCGGCAATGGTCAGCGCCTGGCCGAAGTGGTCGCGCGCTATCGCGAGGCCGGAGCGCGGATCGCTATCGATGACTTCGGCGCCGGTTACTCGCAGCTCGATCGGGTGCTGGCGTTGCAGCCGGACATTCTCAAACTCGACATGCGCCTGTTTCAGGCTGCCGCACTGGGCGGGCCGAGCAGTGACGTGGTCAAGGCTCTGGCGCAAATGGCCGAAAAAACCGGCTGCTGGATCATCGCCGAAGGCGTGGAAACCGAGGCCCAGCTCAATTTCGCCCTGGAATGCGGTTCGCGCTACGTTCAGGGTTTCCTGTTCGCCCGGGCGCAGGAGGCGTTTTATCCGACCGACGCCTTCGTGCAGCGCTTCGCCGAACTGCGCCAGCGTTACGTGCGGCAGAAACTGGCCGAACGCGGGCGCCTGATGCAGATGCGCCAGCAACTCGGCGAACTGATGGCGATCCTCCAGAGCTGGGCTCAGGCCCACGCGCCGCTGAGTGCGCTGCCGCAACTCGAAGCCTTCCCGTGGTTGCTGCGGTTCTACCAATGCGACCGTCACGGCACCCAACTCACGCCCAACCTCGAATGGCGCAACAACGGCTGGGTCGCCGATAACCGCTATCTGGGCCACAACTGGTCATGGCGTCCGTACTTCTATCATTTGCTCGCCGAAGGCTGGGAAGAGCGACGCCTGACCCTGTCCAGCACCTACCGCGATGCCACCAGCAACCAGTATTGCCTGACCGCCGGGCAGTTCTTCGATAACGGCGAGCGCCTGCTGCTGATCGATATTGATGCCGCGGGCTTGTAGTTCCGCTTGCAGGTGTGTGGCTGAACCGGGAAGCTAGGGCAACAGTCATCCCAGTCACCGACGGAGAGAACCAGCCTTGGATTGGCAGACCCTGCTCAACCGCGAACGCCTTGGAAAACCGCTGCACAGCCCGCAAGAGCTTGGCCGCAGCCCGTTCCACAAAGACCACGACCGCATCATCTTCTCCGGTGCCTTCCGCCGTCTGGGCCGCAAGACCCAGGTGCATCCGGTGTCGAGTAACGACCACATCCACACCCGCCTGACCCACTCGCTGGAAGTCAGCTGCGTCGGGCGCTCGCTGGGCATGCGCGTCGGTGAAACCTTGCGCAGCGCCCTGCCCGACTGGTGCGACCCGAGCGACCTGGGCATGGTCGTGCAATCGGCCTGCCTGGCCCATGACATCGGCAACCCGCCGTTCGGCCACTCCGGTGAAGACGCGATTCGGCACTGGTTCCAGCAGGCAGCCGGGCGCGGCTGGCTCGACGGCATGAGCGAAGCCGAGCGCGGTGACTTCCTCAATTTCGAAGGCAATGCGCAAGGCTTCCGGGTGCTGACTCAGCTTGAGTATCACCAGTTCGACGGCGGTACCCGCCTCACCTACGCCACCCTCGGCACCTATCTGAAATATCCGTGGACCGCGCGTCACGCCGACTCGCTGGGCTACAAGAAACACAAATTCGGCTGCTATCAGAGCGAACTGCCGCTGCTCGAGCAGATCGCCCACAAGCTCGGTCTGCCGCAACTGGAAGACCAGCGCTGGGCGCGCCACCCATTGGTGTACCTGATGGAGGCTGCCGACGACATCTGCTACGCGCTGATCGACCTCGAAGACGGCCTGGAAATGGAGCTGCTGGAGTACGCGGAAGTCGAATCGCTGCTGCTCGGTCTGGTCGGTGACGACCTCCCGGAAACCTATCGCCAGCTCGGCCCGCAGGATTCGCGTCGACGCAAACTGGCGATCCTGCGCGGCAAGGCCATCGAGCACCTGACCAACGCCGCTGCCCGGGCATTCGTCGAGCAACAGGATGCGCTGCTGGCCGGCACCCTGCACGGCGACCTGGTGGAACACATGCACGGTCCGGCCAAACGCTGCGTACTGAACGCCAAGGACATCGCCCGCAAGAAAATCTTCCAGGACAAGCGCAAGACGCTGCATGAAATCGGCGCCTACACCACCCTGGAAATCCTCCTCAACGCGTTCTGCGGCGCGGCCCTGGAGCAACATGGCGGCCGCACGCCGTCGTTCAAGAGCCGCCGGATCCTCGATCTGCTGGGTAACAATGCGCCGGATCCCCATGGCCCGCTGCACACCTCGTTCCTGCGCATGATCGACTTCATCGCCGGGATGACCGACAGCTACGCCAGTGACATGGCGCTGGAAATGACCGGGCGTTCCAGCCACTGACAGAAAAAAAGTTGCTCAACCGGGTCAGGCAACTGCCCGGATGAGCGATACCTCGATTGAACCGGTTCTGTGGTCTCAGGCAAACGGATCGACTGAAAGGTAAATCCGTTTAACAGCCAACTACGCAAACAAAACCTTGTTTATTCAAGGTTCGACAAGCAACTTAAAACATTCAGATAAACAAATCAGCACAACACTTCCTTACGCGACACAGAGTTTGGTCGTAGTCGGTTTCCTTTTAGTGCGTAGGACTTATCCTATATTGCCGCAACAGCCCCGGGAGTTCATGCGGCAGCTCATTTATCTGAGCTAAGGTGCGCCCTTTATTCGCGCACGTATGGGATTTGATTATGAACTCCGTTTTTATTGTCGATGATCACCCCGTCATCCGACTTGCCGTTCGAATGCTGCTCGAGCATGAAGGTTACAAGGTCGTCGGCGAAACCGATAACGGGGTCGATGCCATGCAAATGGTCCGCGAATGCATGCCCGACCTGATCATCCTTGATATCAGCATACCCAAACTCGACGGCCTGGAAGTTCTCGCCCGGTTCAACGCCATGGGCACCCCGCTCAAAACCCTGGTACTGACGGCGCAATGCCCGACGCTGTTCGGCATTCGCTGCATGCAGTCCGGTGCATCCGGTTATGTCTGCAAAGAGGAAGACTTGAGTGAACTGGTCAGTGCGATCAAGGCGGTACTTTCCGGTTACAACTATTTCCCCAGCCAGGCATTGAATCCGGTACGCCTCGACGACGTGCGTTATGCCGAACTGGAGTTATTCAAATCCGTCAACGACCGCGAGCTGATGGTCCTGCAATTATTTGCCCAGGGACGCACCAACAAGGAAATAGCCAAGGGCATGTTTCTCAGTAACAAGACAGTCAGTACCTACAAAAAACGCCTGATGCAAAAACTCAAGGCCAGATCTCTGGTGGAACTGATCGAGATGGCCAAACGCAACGCGCTAGTGTGAGAGCCTGAATGCCCAGTCGTTTAAAGATCTGTCTCGCCCTATGTTGCGTCAGCCTGTGCCTGACGACTCAGGTGCATGCCAGCTTCGTCACCGCGCAAGATTATGTGCTGCGCAGCCGCTCGGGCCACGAAGCGCCATCCGTGTCCCTTGAACCCGCGCAACGGCAATGGCTGGAGAGTCGCCGCGAACTGGTACTGGGCACTTCCGCGCCGGACTATCCGCCGTTCGACATGACCGCCAGCGGTCGTGATTACGAAGGTTTTACCGCCGACTACGCCGGTCTGCTCGAACAGGCTGTCGGTTTGCCAATCCGGGTCAAGCGCTTTGCCTCACGGGAAGCCGCCTTGCAGGCGTTGATAGCAGGTCAGGTCGACATGCTCGGTACGGCCAACGGTTTCGAGGCCAGTAACGCAAATATCCTGCTTTCAACGCCCTACGCCATCGATCAGCCGGTTCTGGTTACCCGCGAAGGCGAGACCCGCTCGCTGACTGAAGGCCTGGCCGGTCTGCGGCTGAGCATGGTCTATCACTATCTGCCCCAGGATGAGGTCAAGGCGCAGTATCCCAAAGCCATCCTGACGTCCTATCCCTCCTATCAAAACGCAATCAACGCGGTAGCTTTCGATCAAGCTGACGTGTTTCTGGGTGACACCATTTCCACCCACTACATGATCAACAAGGGTTATCTGAACAACATTCGCATGGCCAATTTCGGCAAACAGGAAGCCCATGGTTTCAGCTTTGCCGTTCACGCCGACAACCCGCAACTGCTGGCGATCATCAACACCGTGCTGCAAGCCATACCGGCCAGCGAACGGGACAACATCGCCAAGCGCTGGAGCGCCGGCAGCGACATTCTGCTGACCGACCAGAAGCTGCAATTGACCCACCACGAAGAACAGTGGCTCAAACAGCACCCGGTGCTGCGCGTCGTCGTCAACGAGGCGTTCGCGCCGCTGACATTCTTCGACAGCGACGGCAACCTGCGAGGCATCACCGCCGACCTGCTCGAACTGCTGCGCCTGCGTACCGGCCTGCGCTTCGAACTGGTCCGCAGCCGCAGTGACGGAGAAATGATCGAGCAGATCAATCAACATCGGGCGGATCTGATCGCCGCGTTGCTACCCAGCCCCCAACGGGAAAAGACCCTGCAATTCAGCCGTCCCTATCTGGAAAACTCCTTCGTCCTGCTGACGCGCAAATCCGCTGACAGCCCGACACATCCCACCCAGCTCAAGAACCGATACCTGGCGATTGCCCAAGGCAGTCCCATGGCTGATTACCTGCGCCGCGAATTCCCCAACATCCACCTGATCGAAACCTCCGACACTTTCGGTGCCGCAACCTTGCTCGCCGAAGGCAAGGCCGATGGCGCCGTCGCCTCGCTGGTGATTGCCAATTATCTGATTTCGTCGCGGATCTTCGAACATCAGTTGCAGATCACCACCACCCTGGGCACACGTCAGGCGGCCTTCTCGCTGGCCAGCGCCCGTGACAATGCCGAACTGGGCTCGATCCTCGACAAGGCGCTGCTGAGCATCACACCGGAGGAACTGGGGGTCATCAACAGTCGCTGGCGCGGTTTCTCCAATGCGGCTCAAAGCAACTGGCATCACTACAAGCGCCTGTTTTACCAATTGATCGGCGCGGCCTGCCTGCTGCTGCTGTCGCTGTTGTGGAACGCCTACATGCGTCGCCAGATCAAGCAACGCCAGGCCGCCGAACGGGCACTCAACGATCAGTTCGAATTCATGCGTTCACTGGTCAACGGCACCCCTCACCCGATCTACGTGCGCGACCGCCAGGGTCTGCTGCAAAGCTGCAACGACAGCTACCTCGAAGCCTTCAACGCCAAACGCGAAGACGTGATCGGCAAAAGTGTCATGCAGGGCACCCTGAGCAACGCCTTCGAAGCCCAGGCATACCAGGCGGATTACCAGCGGGTGGTGGCCGAAGGCACGCCTCTGCTGCTCGATCGACCGCTGCACATCGGTGGCCGGCGTTTGACGATCTACCACTGGATCCTGCCGTACCGCGACTCCAGTGGCGATGTGCAAGGGATCATCGGCGGCTGGATCGACATCAGTGAACGTCGCCAGTTGTTCGATGAACTGCGCCGGGCCAAGGAACAGGCGGACAACGCCAACCGCGCCAAAAGTACCTTTCTGGCCACCATGAGCCACGAAATCCGCACGCCGATGAATGCCATTATCGGCATGCTCGAACTGACGCTCGAACGCATGAACGATCAGGCTCCGGATCGCTCCTCCATCGAAACCGCCTACTGCTCGGCCAAGGATCTGCTGGGCCTGATCGGCGACATTCTCGATATCGCGCGGATCGAATCCGGGCACCTGAGCCTGAGCCCGGAACGGGTCAATCTGGTCGAAACAGTGGCGTCGGTGGTCAGGATCTTCGACGGCCTCGCCCGCCAGAAAAACCTCCTCCTGCCGCTGATCATCAATCCGCCCGGGCTGCAGGTTGACGTGGAACTGGATCCGTTGCGCTTCAAGCAGATCCTGTCGAACCTGATCAGCAATGCCATCAAATTCACTGAGTCCGGGCAGGTGCGGATCAATCTGGATGTGCTGCCCAACGGGCCGGGCCAATGCTCGCTCGTTCAGTTGACGATCCAGGACACCGGGGTCGGCATCAGCATCGAAGATCAACAACGCCTGTTCGAGCCGTTCGCCCAGACCGAGAGTGGCCGGCAGCAAGCTCGCAGCGGCGCAGGCCTGGGGCTGGTGATCTGTCGCAACCTGTGTGAAATGATGGGTGGGCAGTTGCAGTTGAGCAGCCAGCCGGGGATCGGCACCCAGGTCTGCCTGTCGCTGCCGCTGCAGACGCTGCCGTGCCAGGTGACCACGGCAAAAACCGAGCCTGTGCTGCAAACCTCTGCACCACTGAACATTCTGGTGGTCGACGATCATCCGGCCAATCGCCTGCTGATGTGCCAGCAACTGGAGTTCCTCGGGCACCGATTCACCCTCGCCGAAGAGGGTCGGAGTGGATTCGAGAAATGGCAGACCGGTGCATTCGACCTGGTTATCGCTGACTGCAACATGCCGTTGATGAACGGCTACGAACTGACCGAGGCGATCCGCCAACAGGAACAACGCACTGGCCGCCCTCCGTGTACCGTGCTGGGTTTCACGGCCAACGCGCAGCCTGAAGAAGTACAGCGCTGCAAACAGGCCGGCATGAATGACTGTCTGTTCAAACCGTTGAGCCTTAGCGCACTGAGCCACTGGATCAATGGTCTGCAGCCCGCGACGCTTGAACCGGCGTTCAATCTTGACGGGTTGAGTCAGTTGACTGGCGGCAACCCGCTGCAAGTCCGGCGTCTGCTCACGCAATTGCTCAAGAGCAGCCGTCTCGATCGCGAGGAATTATTAGCCCTGGCCCCCTGCAATGATCGTCAGGCAGTGGCGCTGGTCGCCCACAAGATCAAAGGCGCCGCCCGGATCGCCCAGGCCTCGCGTCTGATCGCCTGTTGCGATGCGCTGGAACAGGCCTGCATGCAGACAACGCCCGCACCGACCATCGTGCGCTGCGTCGAGGCCACCGACGCAGCCATGCTCGAACTGGAGCAGGCGTTGCGGCAACAACTGGAACCGTTCGAAGAAAGCACAATGACCGAGCCTTAACTATGCTTGGACGCTGAGCAGTGTGTTTACTTCAATGGAGAGTCAGCAATGCCCAGCCCACTGCGCCCGGATCAACGCCGGTTCCCGTTGCACGTGCACATCAGCGTCATGTTCACCTTTCTGCTGTTGCTCACAGGCGTGGTGCTGGGGCTGTTCAATTATCGCCAGACCACCCGAATCATCCTGTCGAGCAGTGAAAACCTGTTCAATCGCATCGAACAGGATGTGCGCCTGGACCTGCATTCAACCTACGAACCGATCCGGCACCTGCTGAGCCTGCTGGCCGACAATCAGGCGGCCGAGGCGCCGAACCTGCAACAGCGTCTGGCGCTGCTCAAGCCGTTCAGTCAGTCGCTCAAGGACAACACCGATCTCGCCTCGCTGTATCTGGGGTACGGCAACGGCGATTTCTTCATGGTCCGGCCCTTGCGCACCAGCGCGCTGAAAACCCTGCTCAAGGCACCACCAACAGCGGCCTATCAGGTCTGGAGCATCGAGCACGACGCCAGCGGCACCGTATTGTCGCAGTCACTGTTCTTCGACCAGACGCTGACGCCTGTCGGACGCGACACCAATCCCGACGACCGCTACGACCCGCGTACCCGCAACTGGTACAACAACGCCCTGCAACAGGGCGATCAGATCACCACCGAACCCTATGTATTTTTTTCCACGCACAATGTGGGCACCACCCTGGCTCGACGCAGCAGCGCAACCAGTGTGATCGGTGCCGATCTGACTTTGGAGGCACTCTCGGCCACCTTGACCAAGCATGTGGTCACCCCCTCGACCGAAATCGTGCTGTTCGATGCCGATGGCAATGCGGTGGCCTATCCGGACAGCAGCCGGCTGATCGTCGACGACAGCAGCGCACGCCTGGCCAAAGCGGCCGACCTCAGCCCGAATCTGCACGCGTTGCTGTCCACCGCCCATCCGGGCAAACGGCTCGACGTCAATGGCCGCCACTGGATCGTCGCCCGCAGCACCCTGCAGGAAGGCGGGCCGAAAGGTTTGCAGATGGCCCTGCTGGTGCCCGAGGACGAACTGCTTGCCGATGCCTACCGCATGCGCTGGCAAGGCGCGCTGATCACCTTGGCGATCTTGCTGCTGTGCCTGCCGCTGGGCTGGCTGATCTCGCGGATTCTGGTCAAACCGTTGCACGCGCTGGTCAAGGAAGCCGACGCGATCCGCAGTTTCGATTTCAACTTTCCGGTCACCCGCCGCTCGCCGGTGCTGGAGGTTGACCAGTTGAGCCTGTCGATGGCGCGCATGAAGGACACGCTCGCCAGTTTCTTCCGCATCACCGACAGCCTCTGCGCCGAAACCCGCTTCGCCCCGCTGCTGCAACGGGTGCTGTTCGAAACGGCGCAGATCGCCCAGGCGCAGGCGGGGTTGATCTATCTGCGCGAAAGCGATGGCAACCGGATGGAGCCTTACGGACTGGTTATTGACGGCGCTTCGCACGAGCCGGGCGAGTTCGCTGTGCTGGGCCGGGATCTCCTGGCCGATCAAGGGCCGGCGTGGTTCCAGCAACTGATCAACGCTGACAACGTGGTCAGCAGCCTTGGCTTCGAGCAGGCCGGGGACTTGCAGAAAGTCCTGTTGGCCATGCAGTCGCCGCGCATCCACCTGATCGGCATCCGCCTGCGTAATCGGCACAACGAAACCATCGGCCTGTTGCTTCTGCTGATCAACGACAGCGGCAGCGCTCAGGACCTGGAAAAACTGCGCCCGGACCGCATCGCCTTCCTGCAAGCCGTGTCTGGTGCGGCGGCGGTGAGTATCGAAAGTCAGCGCCTGCAAGCGAAGCAGAAACAGTTGCTCGATGCGTTCATCCAGTTACTGGCCGGCGCCATCGACGCCAAGAGCCCGTACACCGGTGGCCACTGCCAGCGCGTGCCGGAACTGACCCTGATGCTCGCGCAGGCCGCGGCCGCCAGTCAGGCGCCGGCGTTCCAGAGCTATCAGCCCAGTGAAGATGAATGGGAAGCCCTGCACATTGCGGCCTGGCTGCACGATTGCGGCAAAGTCACGACGCCGGAGTATGTCGTCGACAAGGCGACCAAACTGGAAACCCTCAACGATCGCATCCACGAAATCCGCACCCGTTTCGAGGTGCTCAAGCGCGATGCCTGGATCGGCTACTGGCAGGCACTGGCGCTGGGCGGCGACGCGGCACAACTGAGCGAACTGCGTGACGCCACGTTGACGCAACTGGACGATGACTTTGCCTTCGTTGCCCGTTGCAATCTGGGCGGTGAGGCCATGGCACCCGCCGATCTGCAGCGCCTTGAACGCATTGCCGAGCGGCGCTGGATGCGCACCCTCGATGATCGCCTGGGGGTGTCATGGGAGGAAAACCGCCGCCAGGCGCAAACGCCGGCGGCGAATCTGCCAGTCAGCGAGCCACTGCTGGCGGACAAGCCCGAACACCTGATCGAACGCGCCGACAGCGAACTGATTCCGGAAGACAATCCGTGGGGGTTCAAACTGGATGTGCCGCGTTACAAATACAATCGCGGCGAACTGTACAACCTGAGCATTGCCCGGGGCACGCTGACCCGCGAAGAGCGCTACATCATCAATCACCACATGGTGCAGACGATCCTGATGCTCAGCCACCTGCCCTTCCCCGGGCACCTGGACAGCGTCGCGGAAATCGCCGGTGGGCATCACGAAAAGATGGACGGCAGCGGTTATCCCAAACGCCTGAAGCGCGAGGACATGAGCCTGCCGGCACGGATGATGGCGATTGCCGATATTTTCGAGGCACTGACAGCGGCGGATCGACCGTACAAGAAGGCCAAATCCTTGAGTGAAGCCCTGGGGATCATGGCCACCATGTCCCGCGAGGCGCACATCGACCCCGAGCTGTTTGCGCTGTTCATCAACGATGGGGTGTACATGCAGTACGCCGCACGGTTTCTCGATCCGCGCCAGATCGATGTGGTGGATCCGGCCAGCCTGTTGCGCAAGGCTGGCCTGAGTGCCTGATCAGCAGTCGGTCAGACGCAGGAAAATCGCCGCCAGTTGCTCGATTCCGGACTGATCGGCGGTGCCGAAACGTGCGAGTTTCGGGCTGTCGAGATCAAGTACGCCGATCAACCGACCGTCCTTGACCAGCGGCACTACCAGCTCGCTGTTGGAGGCGCTGTCGCAAGCGATATGACCGGGGAACGCATGCACGTCTTCAACGCGCAGGGTCTGTCGACTGGCCGCTGCTGCGCCACACACACCGCGACCGAACGGAATGCGCACGCAGGCGATCTGCCCCTGAAACGGGCCAAGCACCAGTTCTTCGTTGCGATTGAGGTAGAAACCGGCCCAGTTCAAATCGTCGAGTTGATTGAACAGGAACGCCGAAAACTGCGCGGCGTTAGCGATGAAATCGCGCTCGTCCGCCAGCAGCGATTCCAGTTGTGCGGCCAACATGCCATAGCCTTCGAGGCCCTGGCCGCTTTGTTGCAAATCAATCATGCCTTGTGCTCCAGCAATTTCAGTCCCACCCAGTAACGGGCGAATTGGTACGCGCAACGTCCGTTGCGATTGCCGCGCCCGGTTGCCCAGCGCACGGCGAGGATGTCGAGCTCTTCGTCGCGCTGCCAGCTCAAGCCGGCCTTGGCGGCCAACTGGCCGATCCAGTGCTCGACGACGTTGAGGAAGTGTTCCTGGGTAAACGGATAAAACGACAACCACAGGCCGAAACGGTCGGACAAGGCGATCTTGTCTTCCACCGCCTCACTCGGATGCAGCTCGCCGTCGACGCGCTTCCAGTTTTCGTTGTCGCTTTCCTTTTCCGGCACCAGATGGCGGCGGTTGGAAGTGGCGTACAGCAGAACGTTGTCCGGGGCCTGTTCGAGCGAGCCGTCGAGCACGCTTTTCAGCACGCGATAATCGCCTTCGCCGGATTCGAACGACAGGTCATCGCAGAACAGCACGAAGCGTTGCGGCAGTTTGCCGATCTGCTCGACCACGCGCGGCAGGTCGGCCAGATGGTCGCGCTCGATTTCGATCAAACGCAGGCCGGCCTTGGCGTGTTCGGCCAGCAGCGCGCGCACCAGCGACGATTTACCGGTGCCGCGCGAGCCCCAGAGCAGCGCATGGTTGGCCGGCATGCCGTCGAGAAACTGCTGAGTGTTGCGGCCCAGTTGTTCTAACTGACGGTCGACACCGATCAGGTCGGACAGGCGCATGTCGAGGCTGACTTCCAGCGGCAGCAAATAGCCGCTGCGCCCGTCACGCTGCCAGCGCGCCGCCAGGCAGGTTTCCCAGTCGATCAGCGGACGCGGCGCCGGCAGCAAGGGTTCGATCCGCGCCAGAACCGACTCGGCGCGTTCAAGAAAAGCATTCAATCGGGAATCCACGTCTTCTCCTCGGGCACGTTCACAGTGATGATGTCGATCCAGCGACGACAGACAGATCTCAATCCCCGTTCAAGCCTTGTTACAAGGCGCTTCGGGAACCTCGGTATCCATACATGATCGACTATGCTTGAGCAGCGAAGGGAAACGGAAGTGGTTCAACACCCCATGGATATCAAATTCACCCACCGGCTGTCATACAAGCAAGCCAGATTCACGGTGCTGGTCGGGTTCGTTCTGGGCACGCTGCTCAGCCTGCTGCAAATCGGCATCGATTATGCCAGCGAAGACGCCTCCATCAACCGTGAAATCCTGTCTTTGCTGGAAATCAGCCACAATCCGGCGTCGCGAATCGCCTACAACATCGATGCGGAACTGGCGCAGGAACTGACCCTGGGCCTGTTGCGTTCGCCGGCGATCATCTCGGCGCAACTGACCGACAACAACGGCAACGTCCTGGCCAACGTCAAGCGCCCGGAGCTGCAAAGCGGTTACCGGGTGATCAGCGACTTTCTGTTCGGTGCCAAGCGCCAGTTCGAAGACCGCCTATACCTCGACCACCTGCCCGAGGAATCACTGGGCACGCTGAGCCTGGAGGTCGATACCTACGCGTTCGGCAGCCGGTTTCTGCGCCGCGCCGAAGTCACCCTGCTCAACGGCTTTGCCCGCAGCCTGATTCTCACCGGGATCCTGTTGGCGCTGTTCTACGTGATGCTGACCAAGCCACTGGTGCGCCTGATCCGGGAACTCAGCGCGCGTGACGCACGCAGCGCAGAACCGACGACCCTGGAATGTCCTGCCGGCCACGCCAATGACGAGATCGGCGTACTGGTCAAAGTCGCCAACCAGCAGTTCGACAATATCGCCACGGAAATCCAGCAACGGCGCAACGCGGAAAACCGCCTCACCGATTACCTCGGGCAACTGGAGCACATCGTCTCGGCCCGCACTGCCGAGCTCAAGGCCATCAACACCCGGCTCAGCCAGTCCAACGAAGAACTGGAAGTCGCTCGCAGCACCGCACTGGACATGGCCGAAGCGCGCTCGGCATTCCTCGCCAACATGAGCCACGAGATCCGCACCCCGCTCAACGGCCTGCTGGGGATGATCGCCTTGTCCCTCGATGGGCCGCTGAATGCCGAGCAGCAGCAACAGCTGTCGATTGCCCACGATTCGGGCAAAGTGCTGGTGGAACTGCTCAACGATATTCTCGACCTGTCCAAGTTCGATGCGGGGCAACTGGAGCTCGAACACATCCCGTTCGACCTCGGCTCACTGATCGAGGACACCGCCAACCTGCTGTCGCAGAACGCTGCGCCGAGCGTCGAGCTGACTTGCCTGATCGACCCGCACTTCCCCGCGCTGGTGCTGGGGGATCCGACCCGGGTACGGCAGATCGTCAGCAACCTGCTGTCCAATGCCCTGAAGTTCACCCGCTTCGGCCGGGTCGATGTGCGCCTGTCCGCCCACAAGGACGGGGTGCGCATCGAAGTCTGCGACACCGGCATCGGCATCGCTCAGGATGCCCAGGTGAAAATCTTCCAGCCGTTCACCCAGGCCGGTGCCGGCATCACCCGGCAGTACGGCGGCACCGGTCTCGGTCTGGCGTTGACCTACAACCTGTGCGAGGCCATGCAAGGCCGATTGACCATCAGTTCCGAGGCCGGTTTCGGCAGTCAGTTCTGTGCCGACCTGCCACTGCTGTGTCACACCCGGGCGGTCATGCCGCCGCCACTGCACGGCAAGGTGCTGGCGATCACGGCCGCCAGCAGCGGGCTGGCGGAACTGCTCAAGACATTGCTGCCGGTGTGGGGCGTGACCTATGAGCAGCGCACCATGGATGACCCGTTGCTGGGCCTGTCACCCGATCTGCTGATAACCGATTGCCCGGAATGCCTGTTCAGTCTGCGCCCGACCATCAGCGCACCGATCCTCGTCGTAACCGCTTATGGCAGTTTCATGCCCGGCGAAGAAGCCGCCGCTCTGGCGCCATTGCAGCAACAAGCCCGACCGCTGGCACGCAACGCGCTGTACCAGATCCTGCGGCGCATTCTGCTGGCCGATGTCACCACGAGCAACGACGCGCGCCTCGAGAGCCAGCCGGTCCGGCGGCGCGGAAAGGTGCTGCTGGTGGAGGACAATCCGGTCAATCAACTGGTGGCCAAAGGCATGCTCGGCAAGCTCGGTTGCGACGTGGTGGTCGCCGCCCACGGTGCCGAGGCGCTGGATCAACTGGAGCACGATGAGTTCGATCTGGTGCTGATGGACTGCAACATGCCGGTGATGGACGGCTACGAAGCGAGCCGGCAGATCCGCCAGAGCGGGCGCTGGCCGCATTTGCCGATCGTCGCGCTGACCGCCAACGCCATGTCCGAGGAACGCGAGCGCTGCCGTGCGGCCGGCATGAGCGATTACCTGGCCAAGCCGTTCCGCCGCGAAGAGCTGGCGGCCCTGCTCGACCAGTGGATGCCGGCTACGTCAGCGCTTTGATCTGTCCCAGCAAGTGATCGAGGCCATTACGCAAATCGTTGAGCCGATCAAGATCCACCCCGCTGTCGCACAACAACCGGGCCTTGAGCGGCCCGACCTGCTCGCGCAGCGCTTGGCCTTGCGCGGTCAGGCTCAGATGCACTTCACGCTCGTCGCGCGCCGAACGCTGGCGTTGCACCCACTGCAATTGTTCAAGACGCTTGAGCAACGGCGTCAGGGTGCCGGAGTCCAGCGCCAGGCGCTCGCCCAACGCCTTGACCGTCGGTTGCTCCGGTGCACTGTCCTGCCACTCCCACAGCACCAGCATCGCCAGGTACTGCGGGTAGGTCAGGCCGAGTTGATCGAGCATCGGCTTGTAAGCGCGAATCACCGCCCGGGACGCGGCGTACAACTTGAAGCACAACTGACTGTCGAGCTTCAGCGAATCGTCGGGCAGGCTGTTCATTTGAGCAGGGCTTCGATCTCGCCGCTGATGTCCTGCGGCTTGGTGGTCGGGGCGAAACGCTTGACCAGTTGCCCATCCTTGCCGATCAGGAACTTGGTGAAGTTCCACTTGATGCCCTCGGAGCCGAGCAAACCCGGAGCGCGCTTTTTCAACTGCACGAACAGCGGATGCGCATCAGACCCGTTGACGTCGATCTTCTTGAACAGCGGGAAGCTCACGCCGTAATTCAGCTCACAGAACTCGCTGATCGCCCCCTCGTTGCCCGGCTCCTGCTTGCCGAACTGATTGCACGGGAATCCCAATACCACCAGGCCCTGATCCTTGTAGGTCTGCCACAGCTCTTCCAGGCCTTTGTATTGCGGGGTGAAGCCGCATTTGCTGGCGGTGTTGACCACCAACACCGCTTTGCCGGCAAAATCGGCCAGGGTCTTTTGCTCACCCTTGATGGTGGTGACGGGGATATTCAGCAGGTTGTCGCTCATGAGACGGCTCCACGGGTTATCGGGAAAGGCCAAACATAGCGAGCAATTAAATTGTGTGCAATTTAATTATCCGAATGGCGACCCGCAGGTCGCCCGTCCGCTTACTCGCGCGGCTCGAGATTCAGGCACACCGAGTTGATGCAATAACGCAAGCCAGTCGGTGGTGGACCATCGGGGAACACGTGGCCCAGATGCGCATCGCAGCGGGCGCATTTGACCTCGGTGCGGATCATGCCGTGGCTGGTATCGCGGATCTCGGTCATGGCGCTTTCGCCGATCGGCGCGTAGAAGCTCGGCCAGCCGCAGCCGGAATCGAATTTGGTCGTGGAGTCGAACAGCGGCTCATTGCAGCAGACGCAGTGATAGACACCGTCGATTTTGGTGTCGTTGTATTTGCCGGAAAACGGCCGTTCGGTCGCACTGAGACGGCACACGTTGTACTGCTCGGGGTCGAGCATCGCCCGCCATTCTTCCAGGGTTTTTTCCAACTTTTCCATCATCACACCTCAGCGGCTGAAAAAGCCCGATCTGTACCTTTTCCACGGATCGGGTGGCACGTATGATTGCGCCTCGTCACACGCCAGTCTGGCAGCCAGACCGGGCGCATTCAAACGGATTCTCGGCGCCATGGCGCAAGACTCCGCCTGTGCGAAGACGCAGGAATCCCAGTACGGTTGGCCATCCGCCGTCTGGATCGTTCATTTTCGGGATCACATCGCCATGCAGTTCAGCAAATCGAACAAGCTCGCCAACGTCTGCTACGACATTCGCGGCCCGGTGCTCAAGCACGCCAAACGTCTGGAGGAGGAAGGCCAGCGCATCCTCAAGCTGAACATCGGCAACCCGGCGCCGTTTGGTTTCGAAGCGCCGGACGAAATTCTTCAGGATGTGATCCGCAACCTGCCGACCGCCCAGGGCTACAGCGACTCCAAAGGCCTGTTCAGTGCACGTAAAGCGGTGATGCAGTACTACCAGCAGAAGAATGTCGAAGGTGTCGGCATCGAAGACATCTACCTGGGCAACGGCGTGTCCGAGCTGATCGTGATGTCGCTGCAGGCGCTGCTCAACAACGGCGACGAAGTGCTGGTGCCGGCCCCAGACTACCCGCTGTGGACCGCCGCCGTGAGCCTGGCCGGCGGTAACGCCGTGCACTACCTGTGCGACGAGGGCGCCGACTGGTTCCCTGATCTGGCCGATATCAAGGCCAAGATCACCCCGAACACCAAGGCCATGGTGATCATCAACCCGAACAACCCGACTGGCGCGGTGTATTCGAAGGAAGTGCTGCTGGGCATGCTGGAAATCGCCCGCGCGCACAACCTGGTGGTGTTCTCCGACGAGATCTACGACAAGATCCTCTACGACGACGCCGTGCACATCTGCACCGCTTCGCTGGCGCCCGATCTGCTGTGCCTGACCTTCAACGGCCTGTCGAAATCCTATCGCGTGGCGGGTTTCCGCTCCGGCTGGATCGCCATCTCCGGGCCGAAACACAATGCCCAGAGCTACATCGAAGGCATCGACATGCTGGCCAACATGCGCCTGTGTGCCAATGTCCCGAGTCAGCATGCGATTCAGACCGCCCTCGGCGGCTATCAGAGCATCAATGACCTGGTGCTGCCGCAGGGCCGGCTGCTGGAGCAGCGCAACCGTACCTGGGAGCTGCTCAACGACATTCCGGGCGTCAGCTGCGTCAAGCCGATGGGCGCGCTGTATGCGTTCCCGCGGATCGACCCGAAAGTCTGCCCGATCCACAACGACGAAAAATTCGTCCTCGACCTGCTGCTCTCCGAGAAGCTGCTGGTGGTGCAAGGCACGGCCTTCAACTGGCCGTGGCCGGATCACTTCCGCGTGGTGACCCTGCCCCGCGTCGACGATCTGGAAATGGCCATCGGCCGCATCGGCAACTTCCTCAAGTCCTACCGCCAGTAACCGGTCAACGGTGCGCAACGGCCCGAACGTTGCGCACTGTCTGATTCAGCAACACTTCTGCTCTCCCCGCCTCGCTGCGCCTTCTACACTTGCGATTCATAGGGCCCACCCGCCTCTGGCGCAGTGGCGGCGGGTAACGGCTGGCTGTCATCCCTTTCGGTTTTGGCCGTGGGCAATGACCTGCCGACTCGGGAATCCGCTGTAGGACACAGTTTGAAATAGTCACTCGGTTGAATCACCCGGTGCCGCACCTTATATACCCCGCAGTACGCTACATCTTTAGCTTGAGGAGATTTCTACAACCATGATGCGCATCCTGCTGTTTTTGGCCACTAACCTGGCGGTCGTGCTGATAGCCAGCATCACCCTGAGCCTGTTCGGCTTCAACGGGTTCATGGCGGCCAACGGGGTTGATCTCAACCTCAGTCAGCTGCTGGTTTTCTGTGCGGTCTTTGGTTTCGCCGGTTCACTGTTCTCGCTGTTCATCTCCAAGTGGATGGCGAAGATGAGCACCAGCACCCAGATCATCAGCCAGCCACGTACCCGGCATGAGCAATGGCTGCTGCAAACCGTCGAGCAACTGTCCCGCGAAGCCGGGATCAAGATGCCCGAAGTCGGTATTTTCCCGGCCTACGAAGCAAACGCCTTCGCCACCGGCTGGAACAAGAACGACGCGCTGGTCGCGGTCAGTCAGGGCCTGCTCGAACGTTTTTCGCCAGATGAAGTGAAAGCCGTTCTGGCCCACGAAATCGGTCACGTGGCCAACGGTGACATGGTCACCCTGGCGCTGATACAGGGCGTGGTGAACACCTTTGTGATGTTCTTCGCGCGGATCATCGGCAACTTCGTCGACAAGGTGATTTTCAAGAACGAAGAAGGCCAGGGCATTGCCTACTACGTGGCGACGATCTTCGCCGAACTGGTACTGGGCATTCTCGCCAGCGCCATCGTCATGTGGTTCTCGCGCAAACGCGAATTCCGTGCCGATGAAGCCGGCGCACGTCTGGCCGGTACCAATGCGATGATCGGTGCATTGCAACGCCTGCGCGCCGAACAGGGCCTGCCGGTGCACATGCCGGACACCCTCAACGCATTCGGCATCAACGGCGGCATCAAACAAGGCTTTGCCCGCATGTTCATGAGCCACCCGCCGCTGGAAGAGCGTATCGACGCGCTGCGTCGTCGCGGTTGATTCGACCGGTGTGACCATGAAAAAGGCCCGCAGTGATGCGGGCCTTTTTTGTACATGCGAATAATGGTTGTTGCTGATGACCTCTTCGCGAGCAGGCTCGCTCCCACATTGGATTCTTGTATACAGATCTAGTGTGGGAGCGAGCCTGCTCGCGAAGGGGCCGGCACTGTCAGCAAAAATGTATCACGAGGAAACCCGGTAAACCCGCTCCTCCAACCGCGTCACCCCCGCCTGCAGGAACCTGACACTCTCCGCCAGCACATCCTGCTCCTCAAGCACCTGCACCTGCCAGACTTCGCCCAGCAAGCGCTGCACCTCATCATCGCTCACCGCAAACGGTGGCCCGGACATCTGCGCCTGATCGTAATCCAGGGTGATCAACAACCCTTGCACACTGTGCGGCAGGATCTGCTGCAAATGCGCCGCATAGCGCTCACGCATCGGAGCCGGCAAGGCAATCAGCGCTGCCCGGTCGTACAACGCCGCGCAATCCGCTACATCGTCGGCTGTCAGCGCAAAGAAATCACCGCACCACAACTCGATGGAATCGGCGCGATAGATTTTGAACGGCCCCTTGGCAATGACCTGCGGCGTTACCTGATGCTCACTGAAAAAATCCTCGACGGCCTTCAGCGACAGCTCGACTCCGAGCACCTGATGCCCGCGCCCGGCCAGCCACAACAGATCCAGGCTTTTCCCGCACAGCGGCACCAGCACCCGGGTCTGGGCCGGGATCGCCAGTTGCGGCCAGTGCCGCTGCAGATACGGGTTCACCTCAGGCAAATGAAAGCCGATCTGATTGGATTCCCACTTCTTGTGCCAAAACTCAGGCTGCATGCATCACCCCAAAAAATTCGATCAAAAGGCGTTAAAACTTATATTAGATTTAGATCAATGATCTGACTGAAGATGAGGCCATCTTACCGCTCAGGAACCTTTCCATGTTTCCCAGCCTGTTTATCTCCCACGGCTCACCGATGCTGGCACTGGAACCCGGTGCCAGTGGCCCGGCGCTGGCGCGTCTGGCGGCCGAACTGCCGCGGCCTAAAGCCATCGTGATCGTCTCTGCCCACTGGGAAAGCCAGGAACTGCTGGTCAGCAGCAATCCTCGTCCGGAAACCTGGCATGACTTCGGCGGCTTCCCGCGTGCCCTTTTCGAAGTGCAGTACCCGGCACCGGGCAATCCGCAACTGGCAGCCGAAGTGGCTGAATTGCTTGACGCCGCGCATCTGCCGGCACGCCTCGATCCGCAACGACCGTTCGATCACGGCGTCTGGGTGCCGCTGTCGCTGATGTACCCGCAGGCGGATATTCCTGTGGTGCAGGTGTCGCTGCCGAGTCGCGGCGGCCCGGTGTTGCAAACCTGTGTCGGACAAGCGCTGGCGAGTCTGCGCGAGCAGGGCATTCTGCTGATCGGCTCCGGCAGCATCACCCACAACCTGCGCGAACTGGACTGGCACGCCGGCCCGGAAAGCGTCGAGCTGTGGGCACGGGACTTCCGTGACTGGATGATCGACAAGCTGGCGGCCGACGATGAGGCGGCACTGCACGATTATCGTCAGCAGGCGCCCAATGCGGTGCGCAGCCATCCGAGTGACGAGCATTTGCTGCCGCTGTATTTTGCCCGTGGCGCGGGAGGTGAGTTCCGCGTAGCGCATAAAGGTTTCACGATGGGCGCGCTGGGTATGGATATTTATCGCTTCGGTTGACGTCATCGCTGGCAAGCCAGCTCCCACAGGGTTGTGGGGCGAGGCAAAAAGCAGGCAAAAAAAATCCCCGAACCAGTCGGGGATTTTTCATGTTCGATCAATCAGCCCAAGGGCGGATCAATCTTCGCGGTAGCGACGCAGTTTCAGCTGCTTGCCAGCGACGCGAGTGTCCTTCAGCTTGGTCAGGAGTTTGTCCAGACCATCTTCCGGCAGCTCGACGAGGCTGAAGCTGTCACGCACCTGGATGCGACCGATCGCTTCGCGGGCCAGACCACCTTCGTTGAGGATCGCGCCCAGCAGGTTCTTGGCGGCGATACCGTCACGCGCACCCAGCGCGGTACGGCAACGGGCACGACCTTCGCCCAGAGGCATTGGCGCGCGACGCTCGCGGTCACCACGCTCAGGACGATCACCGGAACGCTCAGGACGGTCGCCACGCGGTGCATTGTTTGGCACCAGTGGGCGTTCCTTCTCGATCGCCGCCAGGTTCAGCGCTTGACCGTTGGTAGCCTTGCGCAGCAGAGCTGCAGCCAGTGCACGCGGAGTGCAACCGATGTCGGCAGTCAGGCGATCCAGCAGTTCGCCGTGAGTCGACTCAGCATCAGCGACCAGCGGCGACAGGCTGTTGGTCAGTTTCTTGATGCGTGCATCGAGCACAGCCTGAGCGTCCGGCAGACGCACTTCGGCAACTTTCTGGCCGGTGACACGCTCGATCACTTGCAGCATGCGGCGCTCACGTGGAGTCACCAGCAGCAGTGCGCGACCTTCGCGACCGGCACGGCCGGTACGGCCGATACGGTGCACGTAGGATTCCGGGTCGTACGGCATGTCCACGTTGAATACGTGGGTGATGCGCGGAACGTCCAGACCACGGGCAGCCACGTCGGTCGCGACAACGATGTCCAGGCGGCCATCTTTCAGCGAGTCGATGACGCGTTCACGCTGGTTCTGGGCGATGTCACCGTTCAGCGCAGCGGCCTTGTAGCCTTTGGCGTCGAGGGCACTGGCCAGATCCAGGGTCGCTTGCTTGGTGCGCACGAACATGATCAGCGCGTCGAAGTCTTCCACTTCCAGCAAGCTGAGAACGGCGGAGGTCTTCTGGTCAGCGTGAACCAACAGGTGAGCCTGTTCGATCGCGGTAACGGTCTGGGTCTTGCTCTGGATCTTCACGTGCTTCGGATCGCGCAGGTGGCGCTCGGCGATGGCACGGATCGACTGCGGCAGGGTTGCCGAGAACAATACGGTCTGACGGGTTTCCGGCATGGCCTTGAAGATCACTTCCAGGTCGTCCATGAAACCGAGTTTGAGCATTTCGTCTGCTTCGTCCAGAACCAGGTGGTTCACGGTAGCGAGGACTTTTTCGTCGCGACGCAGGTGGTCGCACAGACGGCCCGGAGTGGCGACAACGATCTGTGCGCCATTACGGATTGCTTTCAATTGTGGGCCCATCGGCGCGCCGCCGTAGACAGCCACAACAGTTACGCCCGGCATTTGCTTGGCGTAAGTTTCGAAAGCGGTTGCAACTTGTAGCGCCAACTCACGAGTTGGGGCCAGGATCAGAGCTTGCGGCTCGCGCTTGGACGGATCAATGCGGTGCAGGATAGGCAGGGCAAAGGCAGCGGTTTTACCGGTACCGGTTTGCGCCTGACCAATCATATCGTGACCGGCGAGGATGATCGGGATCGACTGCTGCTGAATGGCCGAAGGCTCTTCATAGCCGGTAGCGACTACTGCAGCGACAATATTGGGATGAAGTTCAAGAGCGGCGAAGCCGCCGATTTCCTGGGTCATGGGTCTGCCTCTAAGTGCATCCGCAAAGACCCATGCTCCAAAGCTGCACATGCCGTGTTGAGACTCAAGAGTCGCCCTGGCAGCTTTGTCGGCGGGGATTTGCGAAAACGTATGAATGAAAAAGAATCGTCAAGGAAGAGCCCGCAGTGCGGACGTGCAGCCGAAGCTGACTTCGGGGAATTGCGCTACCTAAACGCGGCCCGGTTAAAGGCCGGCGCGCACTATACCGGAATTTGCCCAAAAAGGGAGCTTTTTTTATCAGCTGAATCGCTGTGTCACCGCTGTGTAACGGGGTTTTGCGGATAATCGTGCGAAGGTCTATTTTGCAAAGGCCCGGCCCTGCGGGTGATGACGCTTAAACGATTCACCGATGTGCGGCATACCGTCGCTGCACCCGCCCTTCCCGCCCGAGGATTTCTCCATGAATCAGCCCTGCCCCGGCCGCGTCAGCCGTGAACGCCGTGGTCATGTCCACCTGATCGGCCTTGACCGGGCCGCCAAACGCAACGCCTTCGACCTCGATCTGCTCAATGACTTGAGCCTGGCCTACGGCGAGTTCGAGGCCGACAGCGAGGCGCGGGTGGCGGTGGTGTTCGGGCATGGCGAACACTTTACCGCCGGTCTGGATCTGCTCAACGCCAGCGCCGCCCTCGCCGAAGGCTGGCAGGTTCCGACCGGCGGTTGCGACCCATGGGGTGTTTTCGTCGGACCGCGAGTGAGCAAACCGGTAATTGTTGCTGCGCAAGGCTACTGCCTGACCATCGGCATCGAGTTGATGCTGGCCGCGGATATCAACCTGTGCGCGAGCAATACCCGCTTCGCGCAAATGGAAGTGCAGCGGGGGATTTTTCCGTTTGGTGGCGCGACATTGCGCTTTCACCAAGTGGCCGGTTGGGGCAACGCGATGCGCTGGTTGCTGACCGGCGATGAGTTTGATGCCCACGATGCGTTGCGTCTGGGTTTGGTGCAGGAAGTGATGGCCAGTGAGGATCTGTTGCCCCGGGCGATCGAACTGGCCGAACGGATTGCCCGGCAGGCACCGTTGGGGGTGCAGGCAACGCTGATGTCGGCGCGCCAGGCGCGGTATGAAGGCGAGACGGCGGCGGCGCAGGGATTGCCGGCGCTGGTGAAGAAGTTGCTGGGAAGTGAGGATGCCAAGGAGGGGGTGCGGTCGCTGGTGGAGCGGCGCCCGGGCATCTTCAAAGGGATCTGAAATATTCGCGGGTTATCAGGCCCTCTTCGCGAGCAGGCTCGCTCCCACAGAAAATTGTGTGAGTGCCACAGGCCCCATGTGGGAGCGAGCCTGCTCGCGAAGGGGCCATCACTGGCAACTCATGTCGCCGGGCGAATCGCCTTGATCAACGACTGTAGCGAATAACCCAGCCGTGGCGCCAGCACTTCGGCGCGGGCGGTCAGCGCCTGCATGTCGAGTTCCTGATCCAGATCCGCCGGCACAATCAGAATCACATTGCCCTCCTTCACCGGCAGCTCCCAGTAATGCCGGTGATAGAGCCCGCGCAACAACGCCGCGCCCAACGGTTTGCCGTCATCGGTAGCCCACTGGTTGATCACCAGCCAGCCGCCCGGGTTCAGACGCTTCTGACAGTCGCCGAGAAAACTCCAGGCCAGGTGCCCGACACCTGGGCCGACATCGGTGTACAGATCGACAAAGATCAGATCCGCAGGCTCGGCCGTCGGTAGCAGTTCCAGCGCATCGCCGACCCGAATGTAAAGGCGCGGGTCGTCATCCAGGCCGAGATATTCGATCGCCAGGCGCGGCACGTCCGGACGCAGTTCGATAGCTTCGACGTCTTCCAGCGGCAGGAACTTGAGGCAGGCCTGGGTCAGCGTGCCGGCACCGAGGCCGAGAAACAGCGCGCTCTCCGGTTGCTCATGGCACAACGCGCCAATCAGCATCGCCCGGGTGTAGTCATATTCGAGCCAGCTCGGATCGGCGGTGAACACGCAGCTCTGCTCGATGGCATCGCCAAATTCCAGAAAGCGGTAATCGGCCACTTCCAGCACGCGAATCACGCCGAACTCATCCTGTACCTCGGCGAGCAACAGCTCGACGCGCTCCTCAGTCATTTCGTCTCCTGATGGTCACCGGGCGCGGTGACGCGATGGCACCGCTGCGGCGCCGTGGCAAAGCGGCGATTGTCGGTGATGGGGCGGGAGCAGGTCACGCACTAATTACTGCTACCATGGGCTTCCCGTGCGTAGAACCAATTAGAGACCGTGATGAGCCAACCGTGGAGCCCTGACAGCTGGCGCGCCCTGCCGATCCAGCAACAACCCCAATACCCTGACGCGGCGCATCTGCGCCAGGTCGAGCAGACCCTGGCCAGTTATCCGCCGCTGGTGTTTGCCGGCGAAGCACGCGAGCTGCGCCGTCAATTTGCCGAAGTGACTCAGGGCCGGGCGTTCCTGCTGCAGGGCGGCGATTGCGCGGAAAGCTTTGCCGAGTTCTCGGCGGCGAAGATTCGCGACACGTTCAAAGTATTGCTGCAAATGGCGATCGTCATGACCTTCGCCGCCGGTTGCCCGGTGGTCAAGGTCGGGCGCATGGCCGGCCAGTTCGCCAAGCCGCGCTCGGCCAACGATGAAACTATCGACGGCGTGACCCTGCCGGCCTACCGTGGCGACATCGTCAACGGTATCGGCTTCGACGAAAAGAGCCGCGTGCCGGATCCGGAGCGCCTGCTGCAGTCGTACCACCAGTCCACCGCCACCCTGAACCTGTTGCGCGCCTTCGCCCAGGGCGGTTTTGCCGATTTGCATCAAGTGCACAAGTGGAACCTGGACTTCATCGCCAACTCGGCACTGGCCGAGAAGTACAGCCACCTCGCCGACCGCATCGATGAAACCCTGGCGTTCATGCGCGCCTGTGGCATGGACAGCTCGCCGCAACTGCGCGAAACCAGTTTCTTCACTGCCCACGAAGCGCTGCTGCTGAACTACGAAGAAGCCTTCGTGCGTCGCGACAGCCTGACCAACGATTACTACGATTGCTCGGCGCACATGCTGTGGATCGGCGACCGCACCCGTCAGCTCGACGGCGCTCACGTCGAGTTCCTGCGCGGGGTGAACAACCCGATCGGGGTGAAAGTCGGCCCGAGCATGAACCCGGATGATCTGATTCGCCTGATCGACGTGCTCAACCCGGACAACGATCCGGGGCGCCTGAACCTGATTGCGCGGATGGGTGCGAACAAGGTCGGCGATCACCTGCCGGCGCTGATCCGCGCGGTGCAGCGTGAGGGCAAGCAAGTGCTGTGGAGCTCCGACCCGATGCATGGCAACACCATCAAGGCCAGCAGCGGCTACAAGACCCGCGACTTCGCGCAGATCCTGGGTGAGGTGAAGCAATTCTTCCAGGTGCACGAAGCCGAGGGCACTTATGCCGGCGGGATTCATATCGAGATGACCGGGCAGAATGTCACCGAGTGCATCGGTGGTGCGCGGCCGATCACTGAAGACGGGTTGTCGGATCGTTATCACACCCACTGTGACCCGCGGATGAATGCCGATCAGTCGCTGGAACTGGCGTTTTTGATCGCGGAAACCCTGAAACAAGTCCGCCGCTGAATCAGTCAGATTTTTAGCGTCGGGCAGGCCGCCTTCGCGAGCAAGCCCGCTCCCACACTGGATCTGTGTCGTACACAAAACCCATGTGGGAGCGAGCCTGCTCGCGAAGAGGCCAGCTCAGTCACTACAGACTTCAGCCAATGCCACCCGCAACCGCCCCGCACTCTCGCGCTGACAATTAAGCTGCACTCGCGCAAGCCCCAGCCAATCGGCCATCTGCCGCAAATTCAACGCCAGCGCCAGCATCCCCTCTTCGTCCAGCCCCGGCTCTTCCTCGTGCACTGCATGCACCGCCAATCGTCCCGACGCCCGCTCGGCGCGCAGATCGACCCGCGCCGCAATCCGCTCATTGTGCAGAAACGGCAACACGTAGTAGCCGTAGACCCGCTTGTCCTGCGGCGTGTAAATCTCCAGCCGATAGCGGAAGTCAAACAAGCGCTCGGTGCGACTGCGCTCCCAGATCAGTGAATCAAACGGTGACAACAGCGCACTGGCGACGACTTTTCGCGGGACTTTCGGCTCTGGCAGGCAGTAGGCGATATGTCGCCAGCCAGCGACTTCGCAGGTCTGCAATTGCCCGTCCTCGACCAGCTCCGCCAGACGCGGTCGCGCATCGCCAGGGTTCAAGCGGAAATAATCGCGCAGATCCTTTTCCGTGCCGACGCCCAATGCCTGGGCCGCGTGCAGCAGCAGACCACGTTGTGCTTCGGCTTCATCCGGCAACGGCTGCTGCAGAATCGTTGTCGGGATCACCCGCTCCGGCAAATCATACAAACGCTCAAAACCGCGGCGGCCGGCGACGGTCACTTCACCGGCGGCGAACAACCATTCCAGCGCATGCTTTTCCGCGCTCCAGTCCCACCATTGCCCGGCCTTGTCCTCGCGGGTCGACAGACTGCCGGCGCCCAATGCACCGCGCGCCTCAACCGCGCTTAAAACCCGGCGCACGACGTCCTGCTGCTCAAGACCAAACTTCGCCAGTTGCTGATAGATGTCTCTGCCAGTTCTGGCCCGCTGCATCCGCCACCCCATCAACGGATACATCGCCAGCGGCAGCAACGACGCTTCGTGGCCCCAGTATTCGAACAGCGTGCGCCGACGGCCCGAACTCCAGGCAGCCTGGTCGAGCAGATCGGAAGAATAGGAACCCAGACGGGAAAACAGCGGCAGATAGTGCGAGCGCACCACGGCGTTGACGGAGTCGATCTGCAACAGCCCCAGCCGTTCGATCAGCCGGTTGAGTTGCGGCGCCTTGACGGTCGGCGGCTGGCGCCCATTGAACCCTTGGGCAGCCAGCGCCAGACGTCGCGCCTGTTTGAGGGAAAAGGCCAGAGTCGCGGGCATGAGCATCTCCTTGTCTGCTCGCAACCTACCTCACCTGAAAGTGGTTTGTGTAGTAAGGCCCTGATCATTTATGCATCGGATCGTCCCAGAACGGCCGGATGGCCTCGTGCTCGACGTCGGCACGGCTGACCCCGATGTCCTTCAGCGCTTCGTCGCTCAGGCTGGCAAGCAACTCACGCTCACGGTGCAGTTCGTACCAGCGGCTAAACTTGTGCAGCAGGTCGGAAACGATATGGCCGTGGCCAGAAAATTTTGTGTCGTCTACATACTCTCTTTGACCTTTCATCGTGTTGCCCTCCTTGTGGATGGCTCAAGTCTCGCGCTGGCGCTAAGATCAATCCAACGAATGTTTCTGATGGCATTCATCACGGAGATTCATCAATTGTCGGCCTACCCCAGTATCGATACCGATGTCCTGCGCACCTTCGTCGCGATTGCCGATCAAGGCGGGTTTACCCGCGCCGGCGAAATGGTCAACCGCACGCAATCGGCGGTGAGCATGCAGATGAAGCGCCTCGAAGAAGACGTGCTGCAACGTCAGTTGTTCGAGCGCGACGGCCGCCAGGTACGTCTGACCGCCGAAGGCCAGGTGCTGTTGGGTTATGCGCGACGCATCCTGAAATTGCACAGCGAAGTGTTCAACACGCTGCGCGAGCCGCACATGGTCGGCACCGTGCGCATCGGCACGCCGGACGATTACGTGATGCGGTTTCTGCCGGGGATCCTCTCGCGGTTCGCTCAGTTCTACCCGCTGATCCAGATCGAGGTGCATTGCGAGTCCAGCAAACAGCTGTTGCAGCGCACCGATCTGGACCTGTCGATTGTCACCCGCGAGCCGGGCAACGAGATCGGTCAGTTGCTGCGTAAGGAGCGTTTCGTCTGGGCCGAGGCGCAGAATTTCAGCGCCCACGAGCAGACGCCGTTGCCGCTGGCCATGTTCAACAGTGATTGTTTCTGCCGTTTGTGGGCGTGCAATGCGCTGGACGCGATGGGCCGCGACTACCGCATCGCCTACAACAGCACCAGTCTGTCGGCGCTGATGGCGGTAGTGAGCGCGGGTCTGGCGATCACCGCGCAACTGGAAAGCCTGATCACCCCGGACATGCGCATTCTCGGCGCCGCCGAGGATCTACCGCTGTTGCCTGAGGCCAGCATCATGCTGATCCGCAACCTGAACAATCCGTCGCCGATCACCGAATGCCTGGCCGAACACATCGTCGAAGGCTTCAAACTTTAAACGCGAGCATCACCGCGCACAGCACCAGAAAACCGCAGAACAGCCCGCGCAGGAGCCTTTCCGGCATGGCGTGGGCGACTTTCACCCCCCAACTGATGCTGGCCAGACCGCCGATGGCCAGCGGCAGGCCGATCATCCAGTCCACTTCGTGATGCACCGCGTAGGTCACCAGGGTCACGCCGGTGCTTGGCAACGCCAGAGCCAGCGACAAGCCTTGAGCAACCACTTGGCTGGTGCCGAACAGACTGGTCAGCACTGGCGTCGCCACCACGGCCCCGCCGACACCGAACAAACCGCCCATGGTCCCGGACGCTGCGCCCAAAACACCGAGCCATGGCCATGAGTAACGCATTTCGGAGGTCACGGCGGTTTTCTTGCCGAACATCTTCAGCAGGTTGTACGCCGAGAGCACCACAAGGAAAGCGACAAAGCCGATACGCATGGTTTGCGCATCGATGCCCACCGCCCAGATCGAACCGATCCACGCAAAGCAAAAACCCATGACCGCCAACGGCAGCGCATGACGCAGCTCGATGCGATTGCGCTGATGATAGCGCCACAGCGCCAGCATCACGTTCGGCACCACCATCACCAGCGCCGTGCCTTGGGCGATCTGCTGATCGAGGCCAAACCACACGCCCAGCAGCGGGATGGCGATCAAACCACCGCCGATGCCGAAGATCCCGCCCAATGTGCCAAGGGCGGCGCCAAACAGCAGGTACAACAAAAACTCGATCACAGCGATGTCCTCATCCGTCAGGCGATTCATCCTACGCAGTCGAGGCTGGCGGGGAAACGCACAGCAACGCACAATGGCTATGCCAATGTCGCACAAGCACCGTAGCACTCATGAATCCCAATCAGTTGACCGAACAGCTCGGACTGTTTCTCGATGTACTGGAGAGCGGCAGTTTTTCTGCAGCTTCTCGTCGGCATCCGCTGACGCCTTCCGCCGTGGCGCGGCGCATCGACAGCCTGGAAAGCGCGGTCGGCAGCCAGTTGTTCATTCGCAGCACCCACGCCGTGCGGGCGACCCCGGCAGGTCTAGCGTTTGCCGAGCGAGCACGACGCATCGTCAGCGAACTGCAACTGGCCCGCGCCGAGGCGGTGTCGTTGAGCAGTGCGCCGGAAGGCTTGATTCGCATCGATGCCCCGGCCGCTTTTGGTCGCCGCCATCTCGCGCCGGTCATCGCTGACTTTCTGGTGCTGTACCCGGGCCTCGACGTGCAGTTGCACCTGATCGACAGCTTCATCGACATGCACGGCTCGAATCTGGGCAAAGTCGATCTGGTGCTGCGCGCCGGGCAAATGGCCGATACGCGGCTGGTCGCCACGCCGCTGGCGAGCATGGTGCGCATTGCCTGCGCCAGCCCCGACTACCTCAAACGCCGTGGCGCACCGCGCCATCCCGCGCAGTTGAGTGAACATGACGGGCTGGATTGGGAAGGTCTCGCCCCGCCCTTCGCCTGGCGCTTCGAACTGGACGGGCAAATGCAACTGCATCGCCCCGCGCGCATCCGCATGAGCGCCAACAATGCCGAAGCGCTGGTGTGCGGTGCTCTGGCCGGGCTGGGCATCGCGCATTTGCCGACCTGGCTGGCCAGTGAGTACCTGCTGCGCGGCGAACTGCTGCCGCTGTTCTGCGAGAACGGCCTGCCGCAACCGGAAAGCACCGGCATCTATGCGCTGCGCATGGAACAGCAGACCCACTCGCGCAGCCGTCTGCTTCTGGAATACCTCAAGACCCGCTTCAGCCCGGTGCCACCGTGGGATCTGGCGCTGCAACGCGAGCTGGGCCGACACTAGATCCTGGATAATTATCTGGCGCATTAAACATTCGGGCGCTAGATTCAAGCCCATCACCGAACAAGGCTTTGCCATGACCACCGAACGCGACACCCCCGACAACTGCGATCACCTGCTGCTGGATAATCAGGCCTGCTTCGCCCTGCATTCCACTTCGCTGATGATGACCAAGGTCTACAAGCCGCTGCTGCAAGCGCTGGGCCTGACCTATCCGCAGTATCTGGCGATGATGGTGCTGTGGGAAAAGGATGGTTTGACCGTGGGCGAAATCAGCACGCGGTTGCTGACCGATCCAGGCTCGCTGACACCGTTGCTCAAACGGCTAGAAGGTGAAGGCTTGCTCAGCCGCACGCGCAGTCGTGAAGATGAGCGTGTGGTGATTGTCGAGTTGACCGAGCAAGGTCGAGCACTGCGCGACAAGGCGCAAACCATTCCACAATGCATCCTCGGCGCCAGTGGTTTCACCCTCGAACGCCTGCAGAAGCTTCAATCTGAGTTGCAAGCCCTACGCAACCATCTGCAAAACAGTTTGGCCTGAGCCCGCCACTGTAGGAGTGAGCCTGCTCGCGATAGCGGTGAACGCGCCGCCATCGTGTTGACTGCTGCATCGCTATCGCGAGCAGGCTCACTCCTACAGGTAATCTCGTTGTCTGAAAAATATTTTTCCACGCCTGACCTTCCCGCCATCCTCTCTAAACCGCGCCTTCCAGGCTAACCAAACGAACCAGTCCTTCGTCGAAGCGCATATTTTTCAGAAAATTATCTTGCGCACTAAACATTAGCGAGCTACATTCCTATCGCACTTACTTAGCGCGCAAACAATTAGCGCAAAAACAGACACCCAACGAGGCCCACACCATGCAAACTCTCTACACTGCAATCGCAACCTCCACTGGCGGCCGTGATGGTCGTGCGATCTCCAGCGACAACATCCTCGACGTCAAACTCGCTACCCCGAAAGAACTCGGCGGTGCCGGCGGCGCAGCGACCAACCCTGAGCAACTGTTCGCTGCCGGTTACTCGGCCTGCTTCATCGGCGCACTGAAATTCGTCGCCAGCCAGACCAAACGCAAAATCCCCGACGATGCCTCGATCACTGCTCATGTCGGTATCGGCCAGATCCCTGGCGGCTTCGGTCTGGACATTGACCTGCACATCAGCCTGCCGGGTCTGGAACAAGCCGACGCGCAGACACTGGTCGACGCGGCGCACCAGGTCTGCCCGTACTCCAACGCCACCCGTGGCAACGTTGACGTACGCCTGCACACCACCGTTTGAGAACAACACCAATCCACTGTGGGAGCGGGCTTGCTCGCGAATGCGGTGTGTCATTCAACACACAGGTTGTCTGACCGGGCCTATTCGCGAGCAAGCTCGCTCCCACAGGGTCCGGTGGTAGACGTGGAACCGCAGGCACAAAAAAGCCCGACTCAATGGTCGGGCTTTTTCTTTCCGTAAAAAGCAGTGCTTATTTGGCACGGCCTTTGTAGGAACCGCCTTCGCGGGTATCGATCTCGATCATGTCGCCGATTTCGATGAAGTCAGCAACCGACAGCTCGGTACCGTTCTTCAGCTTGGCAGGCTTCATCACCTTGCCGGAAGTGTCACCGCGAGCGGAACCTTCGGTGTAGTCAACCTGACGCACGATGGTGGTCGGCAGTTCTACGGAAACCAGACGCTCTTCGAAGAACACGGCTTCGCAAACGTCGGTCATGCCTTCTTCAACGAAAGGCAGAACGCTTTCGATGTCTTCGGCGTTCAGTTCGTACATGGTGTAGTCAGTGGTGTCCATGAACGTGTAGGTGTCGCCGCTGATGAAGGACAGGGTCGCTTCTTTGCGGTCGAGGATCACGTCGTCCAGCTTGTCGTCCGCACCGTAAACGGTTTCGGTCTTGTAACCGGTCAGCAGGTTCTTCAGCTTGGTCTTCATGATCGCGCTGTTACGGCCCGACTTGGTGAATTCAGCTTTCTGAACCAGCCAAGGATCGTTGTCGATACGGATCACGGTACCGGGTTTGAGTTCTTTACCAGTTTTCATTGCGAATATCCGAATTTGGATGGGATTTACAAAAATCTAGGCCGCGTATCATATCCAATTTAGGTAAAACTGTACCAGCGCTGCGGCAAGATCCGCCTGCAAGCCTTGTTCCAGACACCACGCCTCGGCGTTTTCCTGCAGTTCTGGCCAGTGTTTACGGACCTGGAGCCAGTGCTCGCCAATCGGTTTCCCGGCACTCCAGGCCCGCCACAGACCGCTCATCGCCTCGGCAGCGGCCGGGGAAAGCCCTTTGGTGTAGAGCGCGAGAAAGGCATCGAGCTTGTCGAGGTGAATGTCTTCGTCCTGCTGATAGATGTGCCAGAGCATCGGTCGCCCGGCCCACTGTGCACGGACGAACGAGTCTTCACCGCGCACCGCGTTGAAGTCGCAGCACCACAGCAACTGATCGTATTGATCCTGACGGACGAACGGCAGCACCTGCACCGTCAGCGCCTGACGCACGTCCAGATCGCCGACAGCCAACGCATCGACCCCGAGCCAGCGCGCAACGTCACCGAGAATCCGCCCTTCCGGCACCAGCAGATGGGTCGGCGTGCTGTCGGCCGCCAGCAGATCCAGCCAACTGGCCAGCCCGGCATTTTCATAGGCGAACAATGAGATCAGTTGTGCGTCCGCTGCGCGATCTACGCCCAGGCCTTGCAGGAATTGTCGCTGCGCAGCCGCGTCCTGCTGAAATTGCCGACGCCGCTCAAGCAGACCGCTTTCACGCAGCAAGCCGCCCGTCCCCGGCTGAAATCCGGGAAAGAAAAAGAATTTCTGCACCGACTTGTACTTCACCGACGGCAAACCGTGACAACCGGTGACCCAGTCTTCGGCGCTGAGGTAATCGAGGTTCATCCACAGCGGTGGCTGTTGCCGCTCGGCCATGGCGTCCATGTACGCCGATGGCAGCTGACAGGCAAATGCGGCGATCACCACGTCCGCCGCCTCCGTCTGCGGCCAGTCGCTCGGCCAATGCCGCACCTCGACGCCCTGCTGCGATTGCTGCGCCAGGTGGATGTCGATCTCGGGGCAGATACGTTCAAAGGCGCGCAGGTCATCGACCCACAGGCGCACCGCCAGCCCATGCTCGGCTACCAGTTGCCGGGCCAGACGCCAGGTCACGCCGATGTCGCCATAGTTGTCGACCACGGTGCAAAAAATATCCCAGCGGGTTTTCGGTATCGGCATGCAAGACTCCCGTTGGCAAAAGCGCTGATTGTCCGCATAAATGACCTCGCGCAGAAGAGCCGACGGCGATTAATCTTCGTGCGACAATCGCCACTTGCCCGCAATCATCCGCCAGGAGGCAGCCATGCCCTATCGCCCCAACCCGCGTCGCCCGTTGCCCGTTCAGCTTAGCGCGCTGCAACTGACCGGCAGCATTGCCCTGGGCATGTGGCTGGGTTTTCTGGCCATTGCCCTGACTTGCTGGCTGATTTCGCGTTTTGTGTTGACCGAGCAACTGGCACCGGTTGCTCAGGCGGTGCAGCAACTGGCCAAGCCGCCAGCGGCCGTTCAGGTACAACCGGACATTCCGCCACAGAGTCCGCTGTTCGAACAGTACGAAGAAAACCTGCGCAAGAACGAGCAGCAGGCGCGCCTGGATCAGGCTCGCGGCAGCAGTCGCAACCAGTCAAATCCGAAATGCCAGTTCTGGCTGCAACAGGACCAGACCGCGCCGAGCGAAAAGAGCCGCGCCAACGTTTTGCAATTTTGCGATTGATCATGAACAAACACACCGTCCATCAACTGATTCTCGACAAACTGCGCGTCGACCTCGACATCGCCGAACGCGCCGCGCAGACCGCTTACGAAACCGCGACCCACGAAGAGAACATCGCCGAGAACAAATACGACACGCTAGGGCTTGAGGCTTCCTATCTGGCGGCGGGTCAGGCGAAACGGGTCGAGGAAATCCGGCAGTCACTGGCGCTGTGCCAGAACCTGACACTGCGTGCCTATGACGAAAATCGCGGCATCGAGATCGGCGCCCTGCTCGGTCTGGAGGACGAAAAGGGTCGCGAGCAATGGCTGTTTCTGGCCCCGGATGCGGCGGGCCTGAAAGTCGATGTGGTGGGTCAGCCGATTACCGTCATCACCCCGCGCTCGCCGCTGGGCAAAAGCCTGCTGGGCAAGTTCGAGGGCGATGAAGTGGAGATCCTGGTGGCGGGCACCCGGCAACAGTTTGCTGTCACCGAGGTGCTTTGAGGCAGGGTCTTAGTGGACCGGCAGTTCGACGCCGTCGAACAGCTCTTCCAGTTCCTGCTTGTTGTGGCACTGGATGGCTTTGGCCATCACTTCGCGGGTCAGGTGCGGGGCGAACTTCTCGATGAAGTCGCACATGAAACCTCGCAGGAAAGTACCGCGACGGAAACCGATCTTGGTGATGCTCGACTCGAACAGCTCGCTGGCATCCAGCACCACCAGGTCGTTATCGAGCTTGGTGTCGACCGCCATTTTGGCAACGATGCCCACACCCAGGCCCAGACGCACGTAGGTTTTGATCACGTCGGCGTCGGCCGCGGTGAACACCACTTTCGGCGTCAGGCCACGATGACTGAAGGCTTCGTCGAGTTTCGAACGGCCGGTGAAACCGAACACGTAAGTCACGATCGGGTATTCGGCCAGCGCTTCGAGGGTCAGCTTCGGCAGCTTGGTCAGGGGGTGGCCCTGGGGCACGACCACGCAACGGTTCCAGCGATAGCACGGCATCATCACCAGATCACCGAACAGCTCCAGCGCTTCGGTGGCGATGGCGAAATCGACGGTGCCGTCAGCGGCCATCTCGGCGATCTGCATTGGCGAACCCTGGTGCATGTGCAGCGCCACGTCCGGGTATTGTTTGATGAAATTGCTGATCACCGGCGGCAATGCATAACGCGCCTGGGTGTGGGTGGTGGCGATCGACAGGGTGCCTTTTTTCTCGTTGGAGAATTCCTGGGCAATCTGCTTGATGCTTTCGACCTTGCGCAGGATTTCGCCTGCGGTGGTGATGATGCGCTCGCCGGCCGGGGTGACGCGGGTCAGGTGCTTGCCACTGCGGGCAAACACTTCAACGCCAAGTTCGTCTTCCAGCAGGCGGATCTGTTTACTGATACCCGGTTGCGAGGTGTAAAGGCTTTGGGCGGTAGCGGAAACGTTGAGGTCGTGGTGCGCCACTTCCCAGATGTAGCGCAATTGTTGAAGCTTCATATGTATCCCTCAAAGCAGGTAGACGCCACGGGCATCAGCGACGGTATATAACTATATTAATGGTTTGATGAATAAATCTAGAACTTTTTTATCAAAAGGCCATTATTCCCGCTTCAGCGATCCCCCCGGCGCCGGCGCTCCACCAATGGCACCAGATAAACCGGCACCTTGGCCAATTGCAGGACCCGAGTCGCCGTGCGCCCCAAAGGCGTTTCCGCCCCTACGCCGTGGCTGTGAGTGCCTACGATCAGCAAATCCACAGAGAGTTTCTGCACCTGGTCGAGAATCACCTGCGCCGGATCGCCCTGCACCACCCGAACCGCGCAAATCCGCTGCAGATCCTGCTCGCCCTCGTCGCCCAGCTCTTCGCGAAAACTGTCCAGCACCCGTTGCTCGATATTGGCGATGACAGTTTTCAGACCCTGACTGTGAAATTCGTTCAATGCCTGTTCGTCGAGATAACTCTGCAACACCGACTCGGCAAACAGCCCCATGGGCTCCACTGCATGCACCACATACAAGTCGGCATTGAATGTCCGCGCCAGCGCCAGGGCATGCTGCATCACTAAAGGTGCGTACAGACCGAGGTCAGTGGCATACAGCATCGAACGAATCATATGACCTCCTCGCGTGCCAACATGGCGGAGATTTGATTCAGCTTAGCAGTGCCTTGGCGAGTACGACGTGCGACGCAACGTCTTGAAGCACTGGGGCTTTAGATCGACGGTTCGTTACTGATGCCATGCGGTACGTGACCGGTGGCGACCACTTCGCGGGCGGCCTCGCAGTGGCCGGTCTGATCGTCGAAGAACACATCGGCAGCGAAGGCTTCGAGAAACGCCGATTTGGTCAGCCCGCCGAGAAACAGCGACTCGTCGAGGCGGATGTCCCACTCGCGCAAGGTGCGGATCACCCGCTCATGCGCCGGCGCCGAACGCGCGGTAACCAGCGCCGTGCGAATCGGGCAGTCGTCTTCGGGGAACTCGCGTTGCAGCGCATTGAGTGCCGCCAGAAACCCCTTGAAAGGCCCACCGCGCAATGGCTCGCGCGCCGACTCGCGTTCCTTTGCCTGAAACGCCAGCAGCCCGCCGGCCTGATAAACGCGCTCGGATTCGTCGGAGAACAACACCGCGTCGCCGTCGAAGGCGATGCGCAACTCATCACTGGCCGCGCGACTGGCGCCGCCGGAGAGAATCGTCGCCGCGGCAAACCCGGCGTCCAGCGCGGCGCGCACATCCTCGGCGTGGGTGGACAGAAACAAGTCACAGCCAAACGCTTTGAGATAGGGATACGGACTGCGCCCGCCGACGAAGGCCGCCCGCGAGATGTCCAGCCCATAATGATCGATCGAGTTGAACGCGCGCAGGCCGGTGTCGGCACTGTTGCGCGAAACCAGAATCACCTCGACCCGGGCGCGGTCGAGGCGACTGTTGAGGCTCAGGAGTTTTTCCACCAGCGGGAATGCATCACCGGGCGCGAGAATTTCGTCTTCGTGTTCAATCTGGTATTGCCGATAGGCTTCGACGCCGCTCGCCAGATAGACCTTATGACTCTCGCTCAGGTCGAACAAGGCGCGAGACGAAATCGCCAGCACCAGTTTGTCATCGATGTTCTTGGCCATGCCTACCCCCACTCCCCCGAAAACCGACTCAAGTGTTGCGTCGGTCGATAAAACTCAATGTGCGATACAGCGCTTCGATCCGTGGCAACTCACAGCCTGCCGCTTTGGCTGCGGCCAGTGGCCGGGCATAAATCGCCTCCAGTTCCAGCGGCCGTTTATGCAGGAAATCGTGGTACATGCTCGGCCAATAGTCGGGCATTTTCTCGGTCATCATGAACAGGTACTCGGCGTAACCGGGCGGAACGTCGTGACCGCAGGCCCTGGCGCCCTGCACCACTTCGGCCATCAACGCCTGGATCAGCGCGCGACTGTCCGCGTCGGCCATCAGCGGCGTGGTGCCGGCGCCGAGCAACACCGAGAGACCGTTGTAGGGAATATTCCACACCAGTTTCTGCCAGCGCGCCTGTTGCAGATTGGGCATCGCCTGCGAATCGATGCCAGCGGCGCGGAACAGACCGGCACCCTCCTCGACCAGCGCCATGCGCGCCGCTTCATCCGCCGCCGGGCCACTGTGATAGCCGACATTCACCGCACCCAAGGCCTGATGGGTGATGTGTCCCGGCCCTTCGCGATGCACGCAGATCAGGCACAGACCACCGAGCAGATGCAGGGAATCGGGTAGCAACTCGCGCAAGCTGTCTTCGACGTCCAGACCGTTCTGCAGCACCAGCACTTTCGCGCCGGGCCTGGCCGCAGCAATGATCGCCGGGGCCAGACCAGCGCTGCTGGTGGTCTTGGCGCCGACCAGCAACCAGTCGCAAGCCGGCATGTCCTCGGCCTTCGCATACGCCTGCACCGGGTTCAGCGTCAGGGTGCCATGCACGGCACTGTCCACCTGCAAACCACGTTCGGCCACCGCCGAGAATTCACTGCGCAGTAAAAAGTGCACATCGAAACCGGCCCGCGCCAGCATCAGACCGTAAAACCCGCCAATGGCCCCGGTGCCGATAATCCCGATCACCGGTTTGCTGTCTGCTCCCACCATCTATGGCAACTCCTCTGCAATTCGACCCAGCGCCTGCGCCACTGCCGCGTTCAGCGCAACGGCGGTCAGACGCGTGTGCAATGCCCCAAAGAACTCGCCGTCGCGCACCACAAACAGCGCCGGCAAATGAAAGACCTGATAACGCTCCACCAACCCGCCGTTGTCGCCGGCATCGATCCAGCACAGGCGATCCACCGCCAGCTCGAACCCGGGCAACACCTCTCTGGCATAGCGGCAGCTGGAACAGCCGACGCTGGTGAAAATCACCAGCGAAACGCCGCTCATCGCCAGCAGCCGCTGGTCGGCGTCGAAATCGGTCAGCTCGGATTCGACCACTATACTGGGTGAAACAATGTCAAATGGCCGACACAGGGAGTCTGTGCTCATGGGACGTTTCATTCCTCATCCGGACGAAGTGCCGGTTGAATTAACCTTGCTCAAGCCCGAGTGTATTTCCAGGCAACAGCTGCACACTATCAGCCTCGGCGGGATCGCTTGCAATTATCACCGCGCCTGGCGCCACGGCACGGCGCTGCAGGTGCGCATGCCGACACTCAACGCCGAGATCTGTTATCCGGGCTATGTCGCGTGGTGTCTGCGGCGCAAAAAGGGCTATCTGGTGGGGATCGCGTTCACCGATGAGCAGACGCTGTTCAGTGCCCGGATGGGCGAACAGGTGTGCCAGATCGAACGTTATTGCCGCATGAACGAGGCCCACGACGATCTGCAGGATATTCAGGCGCTGGCCCTGCAATGGGTCGAACAACACGCCGACGAGTTCTCCCACGACAGCGTGCGCAAGGCTTTTGCCCAGCCAGTGCTGGATTAAAGCGGCGTTTGCCCATTGTCGAGCCGCGTCTGACGCGCTAAGGTTCGGCTCCCCGACGCGCTTAAATCTGCTGTGCTCCGCCGCGCGGGGATCGCTGGCGGCCGGCACCCGTGACCTGACGAGTAAACGATGGCTGATTTACCGATCAACGACCTAAACGTCGCCTCTAACGAGACCCTGATCACTCCCGATCAGCTCAAGCGTGATATCCCTCTGAGCGATGCTGCGCTGCGCACCGTCACCAAGGGCCGCGAAGTCATTCGCAACATTCTTGATGGCACCGACCACCGTCTGTTCGTAGTGATCGGCCCGTGCTCGATCCACGATATCAAGGCTGCCCACGAATACGCCGATCGCCTCAAGGTGCTGGCGGAGGAAGTCTCCGACACCCTGTATCTGGTCATGCGCGTGTATTTCGAGAAGCCACGAACCACCGTTGGCTGGAAAGGCCTGATCAACGATCCGTACCTGGATGACTCGTTCAAGATTCAGGACGGTCTGCATATCGGTCGCCAGTTACTACTGGACCTGGCCGAGAAAGGCCTGCCAACCGCCACCGAAGCCCTCGATCCGATCTCCCCGCAGTATCTGCAGGACCTGATCAGTTGGTCGGCCATCGGCGCACGCACTACCGAATCCCAGACCCACCGTGAAATGGCTTCCGGCCTGTCCTCGGCTGTCGGCTTCAAGAACGGCACTGACGGCGGCCTGACCGTGGCGATCAACGCCCTGCAGTCGGTGTCCAGCCCGCACCGTTTCCTCGGTATCAACCAGGAAGGTGGCGTGTCGATCGTCACCACCAAGGGCAACGCCTACGGTCACGTGGTGCTGCGTGGCGGCAACGGCAAGCCGAACTACGATTCGGTCAGCGTCGCCCTGTGCGAACAGGCGCTGAACAAGGCGAAAATCAAACCGAACATCATGGTTGATTGCAGCCACGCCAACTCCAACAAGGACCCGGCCCTGCAACCGCTGGTGATGGAGAACGTCGCCAACCAGATCCTCGAAGGCAACCAGTCGATCATCGGCCTGATGGTCGAGAGTCATCTGAACTGGGGCTGCCAGGCCATCCCGAAAGACCTCGCCGACCTGCAATACGGCGTGTCGATCACCGATGCCTGCATCGACTGGTCCGCCACCGAGAACACCCTGCGCGGCATGCACGCCAAGCTCAAGGATGTTCTGCCGAAACGTCAGCGCAGCTGATCAGCGTTTCACGGGCATAAAAAAACGCCGGGCATTGCCCGGCGTTTTCGTGTGTGCGATTCAGATCTTGGCGGCGCGGCGCTGATGACGTTCCATGTAGCGCTCGACGTAGGAGCACGACGGGATCACCGTGTAGCCCATTTCTTCGGCGTACTGCAGCGCGCTTTCGGTCAGCGCGGCGGCAATGCCACGGCCGCGCAAGGCGTTGGGCACGAAGGTGCGATAGATATCCAGGGTCTGTTTCCCCAGATCCATATAGGTCAGGTAGGCACGATGACCGTCCACATTGGTCTCGAACTGATGACCAGCCTGGTCATGGTGGATGGACAACGCCTCGCTCATCACTACTCCTCGCGGGTCTCGAATTCTGACCCCTACCTTACCGATGTTTTTCCGGCGAAGGAACATCTACGCCACCCCGTGCCTGATGGACACCGAGAAAAACCACACCGGTCTCGCGCAATCGAGCACGTCATAAATAGTAGGCACCATTGGCGAAAATGCTCAAGGTGCGCTCGTCATCATGCTCGTTGAACGGGTGACTCCGATGGGCGTAGTGGCAGGCGCGGGGACGATCTTCCCCAGGCACTCGCCTGAACATTGCCGGATGTCGAGACTTAAGACGCAGCCTCTTCTTTAAAGTCACCTCAAGAGCGACAAAGATATGTGAGGTGTCATGCAAAATCGGAACAAAAGTGTAGACGAATTCATCTAGGCAGACTTGGTGCAAGACGCAGAAACAGCACCGGACAACGGGAACTTTTTCTCATTAACACGCTCAGGCCGGGGCCTGCAGCTGGATATTTTTTATACAGCCCGGTTAAAAGTTGCTCGAAAAAGAATCAACGCCTACAATTTTTTTTGCTTCTTGCGCTCCGTCAGTTTACTTACTACAAGTAATGGGTAGTATGTACGCCGGCTATTTCCTCAATCGGAGGAGAAAGCCACTTAATTGAAAGTCCTTGAAGGGGAACACGATGAACAACGTTCTGAAATTCTCTGCTCTGGCTCTGGCCGCAGTTCTGGCTACCGGTTGCAGCAGCGCATCGAAAGAAACCGAAGCACGTCTGACCGCTACTGAAGACGCAGCTGCTCGCGCTCAAGCTCGTGCAGACGAAGCATACCGTAAAGCTGATGAAGCTCTGGCTGCTGCTCAAAAAGCACAACAGACTGCTGACGAAGCTAACGAGCGTGCTCTGCGTATGCTGGACAAAGCTAGCCGCAAGTAATAATCCCTCGGGATTGTTATCAAGCCGACCCATTTTTTGGGTCGGCTTTTTTATTGCCGGTACTTTCCCCCGGGCAATAAAAAACCCGCCGACGCTGCACGCGCCTGCGGGTTTTGATCGACTTACTGCTGCAGGTCGATCGGGGTGTTCGAGACCATCGGCGCCGAGGTATTCGGTGTGCCGATTTCAGTTGGCAGGCCATCTTCGGCCGCTACCACATCACGCACGACATCCCAGTTCACGCGCAGGTTGTTGGTGACATCTTCGCGCTTGAGCATCGCATTGATCACTGCAGTGTGCTTGTCGACCACCGACGGGTTGCCCTTGTCATCGATGGGTGTGTGCGCTTCCAGATAGACCTTGCCGCCACTGCTGCCGAACTTGTACGCATCGTTGAGAATGCGCACCGAAGTGCCGACCGGCACCATGGCCGCCATTTCCAGCACGTTGTTGTTGAACATGCGGAAGCAGCCGTGGCTGGTGCGCATGCCGATGCCGAACTTCTTGTTCGAACCGTGGATCAGGTAGCCCGGAGTGCCCAGGGTGAACTTGAACGGCCCCAGCGGGTTGTCCGGGCCGGCCGGTACCACGTTCGGCAGCGGATCACCGTCGGCGGCGTGCTCGGCCTTGATCGACGCCGGAGGGGTCCAGGTCGGGTTCGGCGTCTTGGCAGTGATCGAGGTGTGTGCGATTGGCGAGCCCCAACCTTCACGCCCAATCCCCAGCGGGAAGGTGTACACCACGTTCCGGCCTTTCGGGTAGTAGTAGAGGCGGTACTCGGCGAGGTTGATCACGATGCCTTCGCGTGGACCCGGCGGCAGAATGAACCGGGTCGGCAGGACGATTTCGGTACCGGCGCCCGGCAGCCAGGCATCGACGCCCGGGTTGGCCGCGACCATTTCCGAATAACCCAGGTCGTACTTGGTGCCCAGGTCAGCGAAGGTGTCTTCGTATTTGGCCTTGATCACCTGCACCTGGCCGATGATGTCCTCACCGGGTGGTGGCAGGGGAAACTCCAATGCAGCAACGGGACCGGCCACACACAGGGCGGCAAGTGACAGGCAGCGGGTGACGGCAGGAAAGCGCGGCAACATCCGGAAAATCCTTCGCATGATCAACAAGGGTATAAGAGCGCGATTGTACACCGCACCTCGGGAATTCGGGGAGATGCGCCGATGGCCAGCCAGAAGTCTTCATGTAGGAGCTGTCGCAGGCTGCGATCTGTTGATCCTAGAGTTCGAAACGCAACTCAGGCCAGATCGGCGAGGTGCCGCGCTTCTGCGACTCGAGAATCGCCCGGCACAACGAACACAGACGCTGATCCTGAAACACCCGACGATCCACACTCGACAAACGCGGTTGGGCTGGAAGCAGACTGCCACACAACGTGCGGTCTGCCGAGCCACCGAGTTCGAGCTGACGGGTCACCAGATGCACCCGCACTTCCTGGCAGGCGAACAGATCCAGCTGTTCGTCAGGCTCGATCAGTTGGTAGGCAAACAGGGACCAGGCAGGACGCGGCATCGGGGGCTCCAAATAAGGGGGCGCCACATTAGCCGAAAGCCTGCCACTAGAAAAGCCTCATAACAGCGGTTTTAGCGTCGGCCAGACATTTTCCAGCAACTTGCCCTGAGCCCCGGCGGCCGGGTGCAGACCATCGGCCTGCATCAGCTCGGGATGCCCACCCACGCCGTCGAGGAAAAACGGCACCAGCGGGATTTTTTTATCGTCCGCAAGTTTGCCGTAGACCTCGGCAAAGGCATCGGTGTAACGCTTGCCGTAGTTGGGCGGCAATTGCATGCCCAGCAGCAACACCTTGGCGCCACTCTGGCGCGAGCTGTCGATCATCGCCGCAAGGTTTTGTTGCAATTGCGTTGGCGGCATTCCGCGCAGGCCATCATTGCCCCCAAGCTCGAGGATCACCAGTTCCGGCTTGTGCTCTGCAAGCAGCGCCGGCAGGCGCGCCTGGCCTCCGGCACTGGTGTCGCCGCTGATCGAGGCATTGACCACTTTGTCGTCAAAACCCTCCTGCTTGAGCCGTTGCTCGAGCAGCGATACCCACCCCAGGCGGGTATCCAGTCCGAAACCGGCGCTGATACTATCGCCAACGATCAGGACAGTACCCGCCGCTGCGTTCTGGGCCATGCACATCAAGGCCAGGCCAGCACTCAAAAACCAAACACGCATCGGATTCTCCATGGGCGCAAGCATTCTCACCGCGAAGAACCTCAGCAAAGTGGTTCCCAGCGCGGAAGGTGAACTGACTATCCTGCACGAACTCAGCCTGGAACTGAACCAGGGCGACAGCCTGGCCATCGTCGGCGCGTCCGGTTCCGGCAAATCCACCCTGCTCGGCCTGCTCGCCGGCCTCGACCTGCCAAGCAGCGGCGAAGTCATCCTCGCGGGGCAAGGCCTGAGCAATCTCGACGAAGACCAGCGCGCGCGCATCCGTGCCGAACACGTGGGTTTCGTCTTTCAATCCTTCCAGTTGCTCGACAGCCTCAACGCCCTGGAAAACGTCATGCTGCCGCTGGAACTCGATGGCCGCAAAGACGCCCGCGAACGCGCCACCGAACTGCTGCAACGGGTCGGTCTCGGCCAGCGCCTGACACACTCGCCGCGCCAGCTCTCCGGCGGCGAACAACAGCGCGTGGCGATTGCCCGGGCTTTCGCTGCCGAGCCGGACGTGCTGTTCGCCGACGAGCCCACCGGCAACCTCGATAGCCACACCGGCGAGCGCATCAGCGACTTGTTGTTCGAACTGAACAAGGAACGCGGCACCACCCTCGTGCTGGTGACCCACGACGAACGCCTGGCCCATCGCTGCCGGCGCCTGATCCGACTTGAAGCCGGGCTGCTGGTTGCCCCTCTGGAGCCTTGATGGCACGTCTGCCGCTGTTGCGTCTGTTCAGTCTCGCCCTACGTCAACTCATGCGCGATGCCCGCGCCGGCGAATTGCGCGTGTTGTTTTTTGCCTTGGTCGTGGCTGTCGCGGCGAGTACTGCCATCGGCTACTTCGGCGCCCGCCTCAACGGTGCGATGATGCTGCGCGCCACCGAGTTCCTTGGCGCCGACCTGGTGCTTGAGGGCAGCTCGCCGGCCCGCGACGAACAGATTCGCAGCGGTACCGAGCTGCGCTTGAATCATGCGCAGGTGGTGGAGTTTTCCAGCGTCATTGCCACCGACAACGGCATTCAGTTATCGAGCATCAAAGCCGTCGACCGCGCCTACCCGCTGCGCGGCGAGCTGAAAAGTGCCCCGGCCCCGTTTGCCGCTGAAACCTCGGGCGGCGAGCCGCAACCCGGTGAAGCGTGGGTTGAAGCTCGTCTGCTGACTGCGCTGGATCTGAAGATCGGCGACAGCATCGACGTCGGCATGAAAACCCTGAAGCTGACCCGCGTGCTGACTTACGAGCCGGATCGCGCCGGCAACTTCTACAGCCTCACGCCTCGGGTGATGATCAACCTCGAGGACCTCGCCGCCACTGGTGTGGTCCAGCCCGGCAGCCGCGTGAGTTATCGCGAGTTGTGGCGCGGCGAACCGCAGGCGCTGGAAACCTACCGACAACTGCTCAAACCCGGTCTGGCCGCCAATCAGCGCATTCAGGATGCGCGCGACGGTAACCGGCAGATCGGCGGCGCGCTGGGCAAGGCCGAGCGCTACCTGAACATGGCCAGTCTGGTCGCGGTGCTGTTGGCCGGCGTGGCCGTGGCGCTGTCGGCCAACCGCTTCGCCAGTCGCCGCTTCGATGCCAGTGCCTTGCTGCGCTGCCTTGGTTTGTCGCGTCGGGAAACCATGTTGCTGTTCAGCATTCAACTGACCGTACTCGGCCTGTTCGCTGCCCTCAGCGGCGCAGTGCTCGGCTGGCTGGCGCAACTGGGCCTGTTTGCCCTGCTGCATGATCTGCTGCCAGCGGACGTCCCGCCCGGCGGTCTGTTTCCGGCGCTCGCCGGGATCGGCACCGGGCTGGTGGCGCTGGCCGGCTTCGCCCTGCCGCCACTTGCCGCGCTGGGTCGGGTGCCACCGCTGCGGGTACTGCGCCGCGACATGCTGCCGATTCCGTCGAGCACCTGGATGGTCTATGGCGCGGCGCTGGGTGCACTGGGCCTGATCATGTGGCGCCTGAGTCTGGATCTGCTGCTGACCTTCGCCCTGCTTGGCGGTGGCGTGGTCGCTGCGCTGGTGCTGGGTGGCTTGCTGCTGTTGTTGCTCAACAGCCTGCGCCGAATGCTCGCCCGCGCGCCGCTGCCGTGGCGTCTCGGTCTGGGCCAGTTGTTGCGTCATCCGCTGGCGGCGGCCGGGCAAGCGCTGGCGTTCGGTTTGATCCTGCTGTCGATGGCGCTGATCGCCCTGCTGCGTGGCGAGCTGCTCGACACCTGGCAAAACCAGTTACCGAAAAACGCCCCCAACTACTTCGCCCTGAACATCCTGCCGGCGGACAAACAGGCCTTCACCGATCACTTGATCAAGGTGTCCGCACAAGCGGCGCCGCTGTACCCGGTGGTGCCGGGACGGCTGATCAGCATCAACGGCGAACCGGTGCAGCAGATCGTCAGCAAGGATTCGGCCGGCGACCGTGCCGTGCAACGTGACTTGAGCCTGACCTGGGCCGCCGACCTGCCGGCCGGTAACAAGCTCACCGCCGGTACGTGGTGGACCGGGCAACCCTCGGACGACGTACCGGGCGTGTCGGTTGAAGGTAAAGTCGCCGAAAGCCTCAAGCTCAAACTCGGCGATCACATGGTGTTCAGCGTCGGCGGGGTCAATCGTGAAGCGAAAGTCACCAGCCTGCGCGAGATCAACTGGGACAACTTCCAGCCGAACTTCTTCATGATCTTCCAGCCCGGCACCCTGAAGGATCTGCCGGCGACTTACCTGACCAGTTTCTATCTGGCCCCCGGTCACGATCAGCAGATCGTCGAGCTGTCGCGAGCCTTCCCGGCGGTGACCATCCTTCAGGTCGAAGCCTTGCTCGAACAACTGCGCAGCATCCTCGCCCAGGTCACCCTGGCGGTGGAATACGTGTTGTTGTTTGTGTTGGCGGCGGGGATGGCGGTGCTGTTCTCCGGCTTGCAGGCAACCCTGGATGAACGCATTCGCCAAGGTGCGCTGCTGCGTGCGCTGGGCGCCCAACGGCAGTTGCTGATCAAGGCGCGGCGCATCGAGTTCGGCTTGCTCGGTGCGGTCAGCGGCTTGCTCGCGGCCATCGGTTCGGAAGTGGTGAGTCTGGTGTTGTATCGCTTTGCCTTCGATCTGCCATGGCATCCGCATCCGTGGTTGCTGATGCTGCCGTTGATTGGCGCCGCGCTGATTGGCGGTGCCGGCGTGTTCGGCACACGTCGAGCGCTGAATGCGAGTCCGCTGACAGTCTTGCGCGAGGGTTGATAGACTCCAGCCTTCGTCACCACAAGAAGTTGCCATGAGCCGTTATCGCCCTCCCCGCACCGCCGGCACCGCGCTGATCACCCCTGAAGGTGAAGCGCGGATGCGCGCCGAATTCCATGAGCTGTGGCATGTGCGCCGCCCGCAGGTAACGCAAGCGGTCAGCGAAGCAGCGGCGCAGGGTGATCGTTCGGAAAACGCCGAGTACACCTACGGCAAGAAAATGCTGCGCGAGATCGACAGCCGCGTGCGATTTCTCACCAAGCGTCTCGAAGCACTGAAGGTCGTCAGCGAAAAACCCAGCGATCCGAACAAGGTCTACTTCGGCGCCTGGGTCACCATCGAGGACGAAGACGGCAAGCAATCACGCTACCGCATCGTCGGCCCGGATGAACTGGATCTGAAACTGGGTCTGATCAGCATCGACTCACCACTGGCCCGCGCCTTGATCGGCAAGGCGCTGGACGCCGAAGTCCGGGTACAGACGCCAACCGGTGAGCAGTTTGTCTATATCGTGGCGATCGAATATCCCTGAGCGTTTCAGCGGCGGGTGATCAAACCCTGCCGCGCAACGCGGGTCAGTTGCTTGATCATTTCCGGCGCGTCTTCAGCGCTCGGTGCCTGAATCACCGCCAGGTCAAAACTGTCACTGGCAAACCGCGCCAGCGACTCGCCATCTTCAACGAACTGGATCAGGAACGCGGCAGGACCGCCGCTGCGACGTGGCCAGCCATCGAGATAACGCAACAGCGTTGGCTGATGTTTGCCGCCAAGCAGGATTTTCGGGTTGCGCTGGGTGATATGTGCCGTGATCGGCGCGGGACGTGCTGGAGGGCGTAGTGCATTCATCGTGTCGTGTCTCTGCCTCAAAAGTCTGCATGGCAGGTGAGAGGCAACACCGAACCAGCGCTTTAGCGGTATTTCGAAGCCCTGTTCCGGCTTCTGACGGCAACTGTCTGAGTCACCTGGCGCCCCGCAAGTAGCTGTTTAAATCGGCGCATGAGCAACATCCTAGATAACGTGACCGATGAGTGTCAAGAATCGGCCGCAACAAAAAAGGCCCGCACAATGCGGGCCTTTTGCTTGAGCCAGAGCGCTCAACCGGCGATGGCGCGATCCACCGACAGCTTGCCGGCGCCTTCGATCATCACCGCGAGGCTGCCACCGAGCAGCGCCAGGGCGAACTCGTAACCGTTGTTGGCCATGAACAGACCGTTGCTGATGTGTACGGTAAAGATCGCCACCAGCGACAGGAAGGTCAGACCCAGCGCCGCCGGGCGCACCAGCAGGCCGATGATCAGCGCCAGACCGGCGAAGAACTCGGTACCGCCGGCCAGCGTGGCCATCAGGTAACCCGGGTGCAGACCGATGCTGTCCATGTATTGCGCGGTGCCCGCCAGACCGTAACCACCGAACAGACCAAACAGTTTTTGCGAACCGTGGGCGGCGAAGATCACGCCGACCGCGATACGCAGAATGGTCAGGCCGTAACCGGCGCGAGTGAACAGAACCTTGTTGATCAGAGAGCTCATGGGGCATTCCTTGTTTTGCGATAAGTGTGTTGGGATTGGCCGCTATATTAATCAGTTAAATTCATGTTAAAAGCGCAATTATTCCGCCATAACAATCAAATTATTAGATCATTTCCGTGAAGCGACTTTCTGTCCCCGGGGCTCCAGCGACTCCCGCTCCCGGTCGAACGCCAAGTAATACTTGTTCACGCTATTAACATAGCTGACGGGGCCCATGCCCACCTGCTCCATGGCGATGCGCTCGACCTGAAAGAACCACTGGTTCGGATTCAGCCCGCGCCGCCGTGCCTCGGCACGCATGCCCTGCACCCGCTCCGGGCCGATGTTGTAGGCCGCCAGGGTGAAGGCCATGCGCTCGCGCTCATTGAGTTTCGGACTGTTGAAAAACTTGCGGCGAATCATCGCCAGGTACTTGGCCCCGGCCTGCACATTCGCATCGAGATTCTGGATGTTGTTCACACCGACTCGCTGCGCTGCGGACGGGGTGATCTGCATCAACCCGGTCGGACCACTGCCACTGCGGGCGCTGGGTTGCAGGGCTGACTCCTTGAAGGCCAGCGCCGCCAGATTCAGCCAGTCCATGCTTTGCGCGTCGGCGTGTTTTTGCAGGGTCGGGCGCAGTTTTTCCAGACGCTGGCGGTCAGCCTTGGCCAACGGATAGTGCACTTGGTAGAGCCGTCGATAGATCCGCAGAAACTCTGCATCCTCGTTCGCCGGCTTCCTGTAGCCGCCCAGGAAGCGATCGATGCTCGCCCGCAGCATCGAGGCATCCCGGCGCACGAACCAGTATTCCTCACCCGGTTCGCTGATCATCAACTGCCGGTCGAAACGCAGCTTGGGCAGAATCTTGCCCCAACGCTCGGCGATCGGTTGCTCGACGATGGTCAGGTGGAAGATCCCGCCCTGCACCATCTCCAGCACGTCTTCAACGGCCAGCGTCGGATCGACCCATTCGATCTTGATCGGCGCCAGTTTGTGCAACGCCAGTTTCTGATTGAGCTGGCTGACCGCCTCCCCCGCCGCACTGCCGGTGGGCAAGGCCAGGGTTTTGCCGGAAAGCTGCTCGACCTTGGTGTAACGGCGCTCGCCTTTGATGCCGACCAGCACCAGCGGCACGTTGCTGGCGATCGGCTCACTGCTGGCCACCGCGTGGCCGGGTTGCAGATCGAGCAGCTCACCGGGCGCGACCAGATCACCTTCACCACGCTGCAACGCGCCGAGCAGCTGATCCTTGGCTTTGGGAATGATCTTGAGGGTAATTTCCTGACCATCGCGGGCGTGGCCATTGAGGTATTGCTCGAAGGCGCGCAGGCGATGGTATTCGACGCCGATGGCCTGACCCTGGACTTCACCGGAACTGTTGCGACTCTGATTGACCAGCACGCGCAACACGCGACTGCTGCGGATCTCCGACAGGTCACGAACCTTGGCGGCCGGCACGGCTTGCTGTGGCCCGGGCAAGCGCGCAACCGCCGTTATCGGCAGCAGCAGTGACGCGCACAACAGGAGCAAAACCGAGGGACGATGCATCCACTCTCCGGAAAAAATACGGGGCGATTTCACCGCTGAACGGTCGAAATCACCGACGAAAACAGAGCGCCTGGAGCGCTGGCAAAGTGCGAGAGACTGGCACAGCGATGGCTTTTCTGCCAACCCGGGCTACGTCACGGCATCAAAAGACAGCTATAACTCGTTGTAGTTCTTGGCTTTTCTTATAAATCTACAGCTCTGGTATGCTTTCCGGCCTTCGGCCCGAGGTAGAACCATGCAACTCATCGATATCGGCGTCAACCTGACCAACCCCAGTTTCGCCGAAAAACATCAGGCCGTGCTCGACCGCGCCTACGCTGCAGGGGTCTGCCAACTGGTGCTGACCGGCACCAGCGTCGAGAGTAGCGAGCAGGCGCTGGAGCTCTGCCGGCAACTGGATAAAAGCGGCCAGCGGCTGTTTGCCACCGCTGGCATTCACCCGCATTCGGCCAGTGACTGGAACGCTGACAGCGCGCGTCGTTTGCGCAGTCTGCTGCAAGAGCCAAACGTGGTCGCCGTGGGTGAATGCGGACTGGATTTCAACCGTGATTTCTCGCCGCGCCCGCAACAGGAAAAAGTCCTCGAAGAACATCTGGCGCTGGCGGTAGAACTGCAGTTGCCGGTGTTCCTGCACGAACGTGATGCCAGTCAGCGTCTGCTGGAAATCCTCAGGGACTTCCGCGATCAACTGCCCGCCGCCGTGGTGCACTGCTTTACCGGCGAGCAAAAAGCCCTGTTCAGTTACCTCGATCTGGACCTGCACATCGGCATCACCGGCTGGATCTGCGACGAGCGCCGGGGCACGCATCTGCACCCGCTGGTCAAGGAGATCAAGCGCGGACGACTGATGCTCGAAAGCGACGCGCCGTACCTGTTGCCTCGCACCTTGCGCCCAAAGCCGAAGAACGGCCGCAATGAACCGGCGTATCTGACCGAGGTGCTGCGCGAAGTGGCGCTGCATCGGGGCGAGACCGAGGAAGATCTGGCTGCGCACACAACGGCGTGTGCCCGCGCGTTCTTCAACCTCCCCGCCCTGCCCTGACACGCCAGAATCCCCCTGTGGGAGCGGGCTTGCTCGCGAAAGCGGTGTATCAGGCAGAAATGAGCTGAATGACACACCGCATTCGCGAGCAAGCCCGCTCCCACAAAGGGGCTCAGCGTAGAACCTGTTGACCTGTATCAAGATCTTCAGATCTGCATAGCGGCACAATGCTGGCACCTTGCCAAAACTGTTTCCGCTATCAGAGAAGACCTCCATGGGTGCCTGGCTTAGCAATATCTCGCTGAAATACAAATTCTGGGCGGTCAATGCGGTCGCTTTCGTCACCACCCTGCTGCTGGTGCTGTATGCCGTGCAGCTTGAGCAGCAGGCACGCAGTCACGCGTCGAAAACCTCCGCGCAAGCCCAGGCACAATTGCTCAAGGCCTGGCCGACCGGGCAGGCGTTGCCCAAGGCCGATCAGGTACTGACCTTCAAACGCGGTGAAGCGCCGCGCCTCAACGATCAACCCGTGCTGGAGATCAGCGATAGCAACGGCTGGAACGAGATCAATCATCTGCCGCTGTTCGGCAACAACCCGCTGCTGGGCGCTGAAGTGTTCAGCCGTGGCGACGGCCAGCAAGTCGCGGTCATCGCCTATGGCCCGAGCCTGGCGCAAGTGTTCAGCGAACGCTTTGCCAACTACGCGGTGGCGGTGTTCATCCTGATGCTGGCCATGCTCGGCGCCTCGCAACTGCTGATCCGCTTCCTGCTCAGTCAGCTCAACACCTTGAAAGACGTGATGCTGCATGTAGAGAAGAGTGGTGACCTCTCGGCCCGTGTGCCGCTGGCCTGCAAGGACGAAGTCGGGCAAATGGCCAATGCGTTCAACGCGATGCAGGCCGGTTATCAGCGCGTGGTCACCACCGTTGCCAAAACCGCGCGGCAACTGGACGTCGGCGCTGCGCGTCTGGCGGCGAGCATGAACGAGGTGCGCCACGGCATGCTCGGTCAACAGAGCGAAACCGATCAGGCCGCCACTGCGATCAATGAAATGACCGCCACGGTTTATCACATCGCCCAGCACGCCGGTGCCACCCGCGACCTGTCGCAGACCGCCGATGGTCTGGCCGGCAGTGGCCAGCAAGTGGTCAGCCGCGTGCAACAGTCGATTGCCGGACTCTCCAGCGGTGTGCAGCAGACTGCCGAAATGATCCAGCGCCTGGCCGAAGACAGCCAGAAGATCAACGGCGTAGTCAGTGTGATTCACAGCATCGCCGAGCAAACCAACCTGCTGGCGCTGAACGCCGCCATCGAAGCGGCGCGTGCCGGCGAGATGGGCCGTGGTTTTGCGGTGGTCGCCGACGAGGTGCGCAATCTCGCCAAGCGCGTGCAGACCTCCACCGATGAAATCACCACCATGGTTTCGGCGCTGCAGGCCGGCACCCGCGATGCGGTGGACTTCATGCAGGAGAGTTCGTACAAGGCCGACGACTGCGTGCAGCAGGCGCAGGAGGCTGGCGAGGCGCTGGCGGAAATCACTGGCGCGGTGGCGCAGATGCGCGAGAGCAACACGCAGATTGCGGTGGCGGCGGAGCAGCAGAGTCAGGTCGCGGAAGAGATGAATCGGGCGGTGGTAAGCATTCGTGATGTGACCGAAAACACCGTGCAACAGACCGTGGATTCGGCGACTACCAGTAATGAGTTGGCGACGTTGGCCGGGGAATTGAGCAAGGCCATCGGTCAACTCAAACTTTAAGGGACTCATCGCGAGCAGGCTCACTCCTACAGGGGATTTGTGTGCGCAGCAGATCCTTTGTAGGAGTGAGCCTGCTCGCGATGGCGTCAATTGCAACACCATCGAATCCAGCCATTGCACCTATTACCACCATAGCCAACCTTGATTCGCCGCCCCACCCGCCCCGGCCTATTCTTCAAGCATGTGTTCAACATGGATCGAGGAGTAGTCAACATGGGCAAACGTCACCCCAATCTTCCCGCGTGGCAATGGCGCGCGTACCCGAACAATCACCAGCATCCGACCAATCTGGTGCTGCACCTGATTGCCGTGCCGCTGTTCATCGTTGCATTTCTGTTGATCGTGTCCGGCGTGTTCAGCTTGAGTCTGGCCAGTGTCGCCATCGGTGTGATCGGTATCGTCGCGGCGCTGGGTCTACAGCGCCACGGCCACAGCCTGGAGGCGCAAGCCTCCGAGCCGTTCAGTGATCGTAAAGATGCCGTGTCGCGCTTGCTGGTCGAGCAGTTTCTGACCTTTCCGCGGTTTTTCCTCAGTGGCGGCTGGTGGCGCGCCTGGCGGGAGCGCCACCGTCGGCATTGAGTGACTCAGGCAAAAATCGTCACGGTCTGCCGACTCATGGCGATCAACTCTCCCTCCGCGCTCCACAGCTTGGCGGCGACATGACCATAGCCGTCGGCGGCGTATTCGATGTCTGCCAGATATTTGCACCAGTCCAAGGTGCTCAACTCGCGTAACGGCTGAACGAATTCGATGGTCCAGGTCAGCGTACTGCCCGGTGCCGGTTTCTTCAGGTACGGCAACAAGGCCGGTGGCCACGCATCCACCAGCGCCAGCAGATGCGCCTCATTGACCGGCTCTTCCTTCACATCGCCACGCAAACGCACCCAGCCGCCCATCTGTCGCGACTTGTTGCCGGTGAACGGCATGCCGCCGACACTCCAGCGCATCGCCAGATGCCGCATGAATTCCGGGGTCACGCCCTTGATGTAGGGCAACTCCTGGCATTCGTCCCAGTGTTTCATTTCGGCTGCCGGATAGGCGGCAACGGCCACTTCCGAAGGTCGCGAAGCGCCGAAGCTGCCCTGCACAATTGTCACCACCTGACCGTTCTGCACAGCCCGGCCCAGCACCTGGCTGACCGCTTTACCTTCGCGCAACACGTCAACTTCGAAACGCACCGGAATTTCCGGCTCGACCGGGCCGACAAAAGTGATCGCCAACGAACGCACCGGGCGATCCGCCGGCACATTCGCGCGCATGGTCTCGTATTGCAGCGCCGCCACCAGGCCACCAAAACTGGCTCGCCCCTGACCCCACTCGGCGGGAATGGTCACTTCTGGCTGGCGACGAACCGCCTCGATCAGATCGGAAAAGCGCATGACAACCTCGGCAAGCGAAAAAAGGAATGCAGCGATCTTAACCAGCATGGCAGAGCGCCGCAGCGTCTATTCCGGTCAAATGGACTGACAGAAAGGCCTTAAGGTCAGGAAGATATTCGAATGTGGGAGCGGGCTTGCTCGCGAAAGCGGTGTGTCAGTCACCGATCTGTCTACTGATACACCGCTTTCGCGAGCAAGCCCGCTCCCACAAAGGTTCTATGGAGAATTCAGGATTTGAAGCAGGCAGTGCTGAGTTTGTCGAGCACCCGATCGGCCTTGGCTTCTGCCTTGATCAGGCCCGCCTGCCAGGTCGCGACGCACGGTTGCAGATCGCTTTCCAGTTCGGCCCGCGCCAGCCACTGCCAGCAATCGTGCCAGTCACCCAGCGCGCCCTGCGCCGACTTCAACCGCGCCAGCGCCGGCTCAGGCAGGCGATCGAGTTCCGGATAGGCTTCGATGCCATAACGCACGCGCTTGATCAGCAAGCGCAGACGATGGCGGTCGTGGGCCGGATCGTGCAGGGCCTCGTCGAGCTTCTTCCATTGTTTGTGCAGGCGTTTTTCGATGCGTTTGCCCAGATCCTTGAGCAGCCCCTGACGCTCGGAAGCACGCAGGAATCGCGGGAAGGCATCGAGGATAATCAGCAGCGAAGCCACTTCGGCGCTCGCTGCCAATGCTGGATAGGCTTCGTCCATTTGCGCCATGCGTCGCTGTGCGGCTTGCGGTTGATCATGCTTGAGCAGGTACGCCGCCAGTACCTCGCGATCGCGCCACGGGGTGGTCAACTGACCGACCGCCGAGGCGGCACCTTCCAGTTGCTCGACTCCGGGCAAACCACGCAAGGGTCGCAACAGGCTGCGCAAGCGCCGCACCGTGGTGCGCAAGTCGTGCAGCGCCTCAGGGTCGGTACGCGCAGTCAGTCGCGCCTGACAGGCCAGCAGCCGCACTTCCAAGCTCAGGACATGAGCCACCAACCGATCCACCAACGCAGACATCACTTGCTCCTGATTCACATGGCTTGAAGGATGAGTCTGCCGTCAGAAGGCAGGCGCATCCTTGCGTCAAGTCAGCAGCTTAGCGCCCTGCGCGGGATTCGCGAATATAGAAACGGGCTTTCTCGGCCTTGTTGCTGCAGCCTTCAAAGCCTTCGAATTGCTGCTGAGTCTTGGCCGCCGTCAGCAACGACAGCGCCTTGGAGTAGCTGACCGTGCCGGCGAAACCCTCGGCCTTGGCCAGGTCCAGTTCATGCCACGCCGCATCCAGCTGACTGCCACAGCTGTCCCGATAAGCAGTCTTGCCCGCGCAACCGGCCAATGCCAGCGCGATCAACGGCACACAGATCCAGGCTTTCATCACTCACACCTCAAAATAGGTCAACAGTCGTGCAGGTAAGACGTTGCGGCGCGGGAAAAGTGCCTTGGCGCCCCATGAATCTGCGGCGACCAAAGCATAGCGCCGAGCGGTCACGGAGTATCGAAAAAACGACGCTCCTGCCGTCTCCAGCGACCCTGCCGATTGTCGCCCGCCCCCCGAAGGGTGCATTGTGGAGCCTTGTCGGGAGGAAGTTTGATGAAAAAGCGTGTCGCACTGGTGCTGGGCTCCGGTGGCGCCCGGGGCTATGCCCATATCGGGGTCATTGAGGAGATCGAAAGACGCGGTTACGACATTGCCTGCATTGCCGGTTGTTCGATGGGCGCGGTGGTCGGCGGGATCTATGCGGCGGGCAAACTTGACGAGTACCGCACCTGGATCGAAACCCTCGACTATCTGGATGTGCTGCGGCTGGTAGATGTGAGTTTTCGCCTCGGGGCGATACGTGGCGAAAAGGTCTTCGGGCAGATCCGCAAGATCGTCGGCGAGATCAATATCGAAGACCTGCGCATTCCCTACACCGCCGTCGCTGCCGACTTGACCAACCAACAGGAAATCTGGTTTCAGGAAGGCTGCCTGCATCAGGCGATGCGCGCCTCGGCGGCAATTCCCAGCCTGTTCACCCCGGTGATGCAAGGCAACCGGATGCTGGTGGACGGCGGCATTCTCAACCCGTTGCCGATCGTGCCGGTGGTCTCCAGCCACTGCGACCTGATCATCGCGGTCAACCTCAACGCGACCAACCAGCGCCACTACAAATTGCCGGTGATTCAGCGCCCGCCCGCGTTTCGTTCGGGCTTCGACAGTTTGCTCAGTTCGCTGGGTTCGAAGATGCCGTTCCGCCGCAAACAGGCCGAGCAATTGCTGTTGCTGGAACAGGAAGCGCTGCGCGCCGAAGCCGCCGACATCAACCCGTGGCTGGAAGGCAGCGAACCGGAAAGTCAGCAACCGGCAGCCGCCCCTGAGCGCGAAGGCGCACCGAAGTCCGCCACCGGTTCTTTCATCATCGACAACGTCGGGCCGGCGTCACTGCTGGACCTGATCAACCAGAGTTTCGAGGTGATGCAGACCTCGTTGGCGCAGTACAAGATCGCCGGCTATCCGCCGGACATTCTGATCAATGTGCCGAAGCGCGTGTGCCGGTTTTTCGAGTTCTACAAGGCGCCGGAACTGATCGCGCTGGGGCGGGAGATTGCGCGGGATACGCTGGATCGGTATGAGAGTGAGCAGGGTTGATCGGGCCTGATTTCTCGGGTGTGTTTGATGACATCTTCGCGAGCAGGCTCGCTCCCACAGGGGATTTGTGAACGACGCAGATCCAGTGTGGGAGCGAGCCTGCTCGCGAAGAGGCCAGATCAGCCAACATCACTCAACAACCGATATCCAACCCCCGCCTCCGTCACAATAAACCGCGGCCGCGTCGGATCATCCGCCAGCTTCTGACGCAAATGCCCGACCACAATCCGCAAGTAGTGACTGTCCTCGGTATGCGTCGGCCCCCAGATGTCCTTGAGCAATTGCTGCTGGGTGATCACCCGGCCCGGATGCCGTGCCAGTTGCGCCAACACTGCGTATTCCTTGCGAGTCAGCGCCACTTCGGCACCGTCGAGCAGCACTCGTCGATAGGCCAGATCCACGGTCAATGGGCCGAACGTCAGCGCCGCTTGCTGGGCCTCGCCGGCCGGTGCCTGACGCAACAACGCGCGAACCCGGGCGAGAAACTCCTGAATGCCGAACGGCTTGGTCACGTAATCATTGGCGCCGCCATCCAGCGCCTGGACTTTCTGCCCTTCGCTGGCCCGCACCGAAAGCACCAGCACCGGCGCGGTGGCCCACTCGCGAAACTCGCGCAGCACCTGCTGGCCGTCCATGTCCGGCAGGCCGAGGTCGAGCACCAGCAGGTCGGGCTTGTTCAGCGCCGCCTGGGCCAGCCCCTCGGCGCCGGTGCCGGCCTCCAGCACTTTGTAGCCTTGTGAGGCGAGGCTGATGCGCAGGAATTTACGGATCTGCGGTTCGTCATCGATGACCAAAATGGTCGCGGTCTGGCTCATGAATTCACATCAACACAAAAGATTGGGAAGAGAGTAGCGCAGTCGTGATCAGGCTTCATTGTCCATCCCCGGTTGCGTCTGCAACGGCAGGTGCAGAGTGATGCTGGTGCCGCGCCCGTCAATGCCGTCGGCGACACTGATCCGCCCGCCATGCGCGCCGACCATGCCCTGACAGATCGCCAGTCCCAGACCGGTGCCCTGCCCACCGCGATCGCCACGCGCGGCGGTGTAGAACATGTCGAAAATTTTCGCTCGCTCGTCCTCGGGAATCCCCGGCCCCTCATCGCTGACCGTGAAGAAAATCTCGTCTTCACTCGCCCCGGCACTCAGTTGCAAACGACCGTGAACCGGCGAGAAGCGTGCGGCGTTTTCCAGCACATTGACCAGCGCCTGCTCGATCAGCGCCGCATGCACGAACAGCAGCGGCAACTCGGACGGCACGTCGGTGCTGACCTGCAACGGCGCAAGCACCGCACGCAGGCGATTTAGCGAACTGCCGACGATGTCCGCCGGCGCTACCCAGTCGCGCGCGAGCTTCAATGCACCGTGGCCGAGGCGGGTCATGTCCAGCAGGTTCTGAATATAGCGATCGAGGCGTTCGGCTTCGTCGCGGGTGCCTTCGAGCAACTCGCGGCGATCCTCCAGCGGAATCGCTTCGCCGAGGGCCAGCAGACTGTCGATGCTGCCGCGCATGGCGGTCAGCGGTGTGCGCAGATCATGCGATACCGAGGCCAGCAGCGCACTGCGCAATTGCTCGGTTTCGCCGTGCAGGCGCGCAGCTTCCAGATCGTCCGCCAGTTGCGCACGGGCCAGTGCCTGAGCCAGTGGCTGACTCAAGGCAGTGAGCAAGCGTCGACGCTGTCCGCTCAAGGTCTGGCCTTCTTTGGCGCAGACCCCGAGCAGCGCCAGCGGCCCGTCCTCCACCGACAGCGGCCACCACCACCAGCGACCGAACGGCAGCGTGCCGGTGCCCATGCCGGCCGGTTGATCGTGTTGCCAGGCCCAGTCGGCGGCGGCGCGTTCCGATTCGCTGAATTCCAGAGGCCCGCCGGTCTCGACTTTCCAGCCGCCCTGGCCGTCGCGGTTGAGCAGGCACAATTGCAGATCGCTCCAGCCGTTGAGGTGCTGCGCAGCAGCGCTGATCACTGCCTGACGATCCGTCGCCGCAGTCAGTTTGCGCGACAGGTCGAGCAGCTCCGTGGTCTCTTCTTGCGTATCGCGCAATGCCTGCAACTGCCGCCGCTGACGCGCCGCGAGGTTGCCAGTGAGCGCCGCCATCAGCAGGAAGAACAGCAAGGTCAGAACGTCTTCTTCACGCTGGATGGCGAAGGAAAAATTCGGCGGAATGAACAGGAAGTCGTAGGTCAGAAACGACAACGCCGCGCAGGCCAGCGCCGGGCCCAGGCTGCTGCGCACCGCCACCAGCAACACCGCCGCGAGGAACACCAACGAGATGTTCGGCAGCGGCAAAATACTCGATACCGCCCAGGCCAGGGCACTGGCCAACAGCGTGGCAACCAGCGCCAACAGATAGTCGAACCAGACCAGCGTCGGCGTAGTTCTCAGGCGCGATTGCGGGTGTTCATGGTCGTTGTCGAGGACGTTGATTTCCAGGCCGTGGGCCTGGCGCAGCAAACGCGCGGCGAGCCCGCCACCGAACAGGCGACGGCGCAGACTCGGCCGCGACTGCCCGACCAGCAGCAGACTCGCACGGCGTTCGGCGGCATGCTGGATCAGGGTTTTCGCCACTTCGCCGGCGCGCAGCAATACCACTTCGCCGCCGAGGCGTTCGGCCAGTTGCTGGGCATTTTGCAGGCGCAGGCGCGATTGCTCGTCGCGCACTGTGCCGTTGTCGACATGCACCAGACTCCACGGTAAATGCCGACGCTGGGCGACGCGGCTGGCGTGACGCACCAGGCGTTCGGCATGCGCATCGCCATCAACGCCGACCAGCAAACGCCCGCGCACCGCTGGAGCTGCCTGACCAAGTTGGCGGTAGCCTTGAGCGAGATCGTTATCGACCTGCGCGGCCGCCGTTTGCATCGCCAGTTCGCGCAACGCGGTGAGGTTGGTCTGGGTGAAAAACGCATCGATCGCCGCCCGCGCCTGTTCTGGCACGTAGACCTTGCCTTCGCGCAGACGCTCCAGCAATTCACGCGGCGGCAGGTCGATCAGCAGCAGTTCGTAGGCTTCCTGCAGCACCCAGTCCGGCAGGGTTTCGCGCACCTGCACACCGGTGATCCCGCGCACCTGATCGTTGAGACTTTCCAGGTGCTGGACGTTGACCGTGGTGTAGACGTCGATGCCGGCGGCGAGCAGTTCCTGAATATCCTGCCAGCGCTTGGTGTGACGACTGCCGGGGGCGTTGGTGTGCGCCAGTTCGTCCACCAGTACCAGCTTGGGTTTGGCTGCGAGCAGGCCGTCGAGGTCCATTTCTTCGAGCATCACGCCACGGTATTCCGAGCGCACCAGCGGCTGCTGCGGCAAACCGCCGAGCAGCGCTTCGGTTTCCGCACGACCATGGGTTTCGACGACGCCGGCGATGATTTTCACGCCCTGGCGCAATTGCGTGTGCGCGGCCTGGAGCATCGCGTAGGTCTTGCCGACCCCGGGGGCGGCGCCGAGGAAAATCTTCAGCCGGCCACGGCCGTCGCGGGGCAGGTCTGCTAACAGCGCGTCGGCGCGGCCGGAGTCGCTCATGCTTGATGTTCTCTCTTCCAGATAGTTATGCGGTGTTCTTTCGGTCCTCTTCGCGAGCAGGCTCGCTCCCACATTTGGAACACGTATTCCTGTGGGAGCGAGCCTGCTCGCGAATGGCCGCGCCGCCGGTTCAGAGTTTTTCCAGCGCCATGTTCAGCTCCAGCACATTCACCACCGGCGGCCCCACCAGCGGCTGTTCGATGTGCGCATCGAGCAGTTGCTGCAAGGTCGCCACCGGCAAGTTGCGCGCTTGCGCGACACGCGCCAGTTGATAGGCAATTGCCGCCGGTGGCAAGTGCGGATCGAGGCCGCTGCCGGAGGTGGTCAGCAGCGCCAATGGCACCGGCCCCTGGCCGGGCACCTGCAACTTGTTGGCGTCGTCGATTACCCGAGTGGCCAGCGCCGGATTGCTCGGCGCGAGGTTGCTGGCGCTGCTGGACACGGTGGCAAAGGCGCCCGCCGAAGGGCGCGGATGGAACCACGCATCACCGACGAAATCCTGGGCGATCAACGACGAGCCGCGCACCTTGCCATCGGCGTCGTGCACCAGGCTGCCATTGGCCTGTTCAGGGAAAGCGACCTGCGCAACGCCGGTCACCACCAGTGGATAGGCCACGCCGGTGATCAGGGTCATCAGCACCAGCAGGCTCAGGGCCGGACGTATCATTGTGGACATTGCAAAATCCTCGAATTCAGAAAGCGGATACCGCGTTAATTCAGGTGGACCGAGTCGACTTCATCGCCAGCAGGCTGGCTCCCACAGGAGGCCGCATTGCAAATGTGGGAGCGAGCCTGCTCGCGAATGGATCACACCAAATGCAAAGCCGTGAGCAGCATGTCGATCGCCTTGATCCCCACGAACGGCACCAGAATCCCGCCCAGTCCGTAGATCAGCAGGTTGCGCCGCAGCAGCGCCGCGGCACTCGCTGCCTGTACGCGTACGCCACGCAATGCCAGTGGAATCAGCACCACGATGATCAGGGCGTTGAAGACGATCGCCGAGAGGATCGCGCTCTGCGGACTGGTCAAGTGCATGATGTTCAGCACGCCCAGTTGCGGATAGATCGCGGCGAACAGCGCCGGTAGAATCGCGAAGTATTTGGCGACGTCGTTGGCGATGGAAAACGTCGTCAGCGCGCCACGGGTCACCAGCAATTCCTTGCCGATCTGCACCACGTCCAGCAGCTTGGTCGGGTCGCTGTCGAGGTCGACCATGTTTGCGGCTTCGCGTGCGGCTTGCGTGCCGTCGTTCATCGCCATGCCGACGTCAGCCTGTGCCAGCGCCGGGGCGTCGTTGGCGCCGTCGCCGCACATGGCGACCAGACGACCGTCGTTCTGCTCAAGACGGATGCGCGCCAGTTTTTTCTCCGGGGTTGCTTCGGCCAGCACGTCATCGACGCCCGCTTCAGCCGCGATGGCCGCAGCGGTCAACGGGTTGTCGCCGGTGACCATCACCGTGCGAATCCCCAGTTTGCGCAGCTCGGCAAAACGCTCGCGAATGCCTGGCTTGACCACGTCCTTGAGATGGATCGCACCGAGCAGCTTGCCGTCGGCGCAGACCAGCAACGGCGTACCGCCGCTCTGGGCAATCTTGTCGATTTCCCGCGACAGCGCCGGGGCCAGATCGGAGCGTTGTTGGCCGAGGAACGACAGCAGCGAATCGACTGCGCCCTTGCGATACACGCGGCCCTGATAGTCGACACCGGACAAGCGGGTTTCCGCACTGAACGGCACGGCAGTCAACGTATCCAGTGCCGGCTCGGTTTGCGGATGCAGACCGCGCAGGTACTCGACGATGGATTTGCCTTCGGCGGTTTCGTCCGCCAGCGAGGCAAACAACGCGCCTTCGGCCAACTCGCGACCACTCACGCCCGGCGCCGCATACACCGCGCTGCAACGGCGGTTACCGAAGGTGATGGTGCCGGTCTTGTCCAGCAGCAACACGTGCACGTCACCGGCCGCCTCCACGGCGCGCCCGGACTTGGCGATCACGTTCAGGCGTACCAGTCGATCCATCCCGGCAATACCGATGGCGGACAACAGGCCACCGATGGTGGTCGGAATCAGCGTGACCAGCAGCGCCACCAGAAACACCAGCGGCAGGTTGCCGTTGGCGAAATGGGCGAACGGCTGCAGGGTCACCACCACCAGCAGGAAGATCAGGGTCAGGCCGATCAGCAGGATATCCAGCGCGACTTCGTTCGGGGTCTTCTGGCGTTTGGCGCCTTCGACCAGCGCGATCATACGGTCGAGGGTCGATTCACCGGGGTTGGCGGTGATCTTCACCAGCAGCCAGTCGGACACCAGACGCGTGTTGCCGGTAACCGCGGAGCGATCGCCGCCGGACTCGCGAATCACTGGCGCCGATTCACCGGTGATCGCCGCTTCGTTGACCGCCGCAATGCCTTCGATGACTTCGCCGTCACCGGGGATCATCTCCCCCGCTTCGACGCGCACCACGTCGCCTTTGCGCAGGCTGGCGGCGGGTACCACCTGAAAGCTGCCATTGGCCAGTTTGCGCCGCGCGCTGAGGCCTTCGCTGCCGGCCTTGAGGCTGTCGGCGCGGGCCTTGCCGCGACCTTCGGCCAAGGCCTCGGCGAAGTTGGCGAACAGCACCGTGAACCACAGCCACAGGGCAATCTGCGCGGCGACGAACGTCGGCACGACGTTGTCCGGGATGAAGCACAGCACGGTGGTGAAAATCGCCGTCAGTTCGACCACCAGCATCACTGGCGAACGCACCAGTTGGCGCGGGTCGAGCTTGACGAAAGCTTGCACCAGCGCCGGACGCCACAGGGCCGAGATCGCGGTTTTCGGTGCTTCTGCCGACTGGGTCGGCACCGCAGGTTTTGCAGGAACATGCATATTCATCATCGATTCCTTAGAAGCCCATGCTCAAGTGTTCAGCAATCGGACCGAGCGCCAGGGTCGGCAGGAAGGTCAGGCCGCCCACCAGCAAAATGGTCACGGTCAACAGGGTCACAAACAGCGGGCCGTGGGTCGGGAAGCTGTTCTGGCCGATCGGTGCGGTTTTCTTCATCGCCAGGCTGCCGGCCAGGGCCAGAACCGGCAGGATGTAACCGAAGCGACCGATCAACATGCCCAGACCGAGCATCAGGTTGTGGAACGGGGTGTTGGCGCTCAGGCCACCGAACGCCGAACCGTTGTTCGCGCTGGCCGAGGTGTAGGCATAGAGCAACTGGCTGAAACCGTGCGGGCCGGGGTTGCTGATGGTCGCCGCCGGGCCAGGCAGAGCAGCCGCGATGGCGCCGAGTACCAGCACGCCCACCGGCATCACCAGCAAGGTCACCACCAGCAATTGCACTTCCCGCGCCTGCAATTTCTTGCCCAGGTATTCCGGGGTGCGGCCAATCATCAGGCCGGCGAGGAACACTGCGATCAGCACGTTGAGCAACATGCCGTAGAGCCCGGCACCGACGCCGCCGAAGATCACTTCGCCGACCATCATGTTGACCAGCGCGACCATGCCGCTGAGCGGGTTGAGGCTGTCATGCATGCCGTTGACCGAACCGTTCGACGCCGCAGTCGTGGTCACTGACCACAGCACGGTGGCGGTGGTACCGAAGCGTGCTTCCTTGCCTTCCAGTGGCGCGGTCTGTTCGACCGCGACATTGTTCAGCGCCGGGTTAGGCTGATATTCGGCCCACAGCGACGTCGCGCCGCCGATCAGGAACAGTGCGAGCATGCAGGCGATGATCGCGCGGCTCTGACGCTGGTCTTTCACGTAATGACCGAAGGTGAACACCAACGCCACCGGGATCAGGATGATTGAAGCGACTTCGAACAGGTTGCTCCACGCGGTCGGGTTCTCGAACGGATGCGCCGAGTTGACACCGAAGAAGCCACCGCCGTTGGTGCCCAGTTGCTTGATCGCAATCTGGCTGGCCGCCGGGCCGAGCGGGATCACTTGATCGACGCCCTGCATGGTGACGGCATTGACGTATTGCGCGAAGGTCTGCGGTACGCCCTGCCACACCAGGTACAGCGCCAGCAGCAGGCACAGCGGCAGCAGGCCATAGAGGGTGGCGCGGGTCATGTCGACCCAGAAGTTGCCCAGAGTCTTGGTTGACTTGCGACCGATGCCACGGCACAACGCAACCAGCACGGCGAGACCGGTGGCGGCACTGACGAAGTTCTGCACGGTAAGGCCGACCATCTGACTCAGGTAGCTGAGGGTCGCTTCACCGCTGTAGGACTGCCAGTTGGTGTTGGTCATGAAGCTGACCGCGGTGTTGAACGCCTGAGTCCACTCCTGGCCCGGCAGGTTTTGCGGGTTCAGCGGCAGGTGATCCTGAAACAACAGGATCGCGAACAGCAGCAGGAAACCGGCGAGGTTAAACGCGAGCAAGGCCAGCGTGTACTTCTGCCAGCTTTGTTCAGCCTGCGGATCAACCCCGGCAATTCGATAGCAACCGCGCTCGACCGGGCCGAGAATCGGCGTCAGCCAGGTGCGCTGACCTTCCATAACCTTGTAGTAAAAGCGCCCGAGGAACGGCGCCGGCAGCAAGACCACCGCAAAAAACGCGAGGATCAGCCAATAGTCATAACTGTGCATAGCCGCTCCTAGTTCCGATCCGCGCGCAACAGCGCAACCAACAGATAAATGAACAGCCCGGCTGCCAACAGCAGGGACACCCCGTCCAGAACGCTCATGGAAGATCTCCGTTTTACGGCGTATTGCCGCGTGTGGAGGCATTGTCGGAAAGGAGGCTGTAAAGGAACGAGACCGAGGGAGTTGGCTGGGCATAAAGAAAGCGTAAAGAGTGGGTTTATGCTCGCGTTACAGCGGGGTTTTGCGCCGTATGGGCTAGCCTCTTCGCGAGCAGGCTCGCTCCCACATTTTGAAATGCATTCCCCTGTGGGAGCGAGCTTGCTCGCGAAGACGGCATAACCGACAACATCGCACCCAACTGGCGCACAAAAAACGCTCATCCAGCCGCGAACATCCCCGATACGACAGCTTTCAGCGCATTACGACCTGACTCCCAGCAATGGCACGCCCACTGCACACGCCCTCCCCCGAGCTTTCCAAACCGTTCCGGGAGCATGCGCATGAACACACAACTCAAACCCACGCTGGGCACCTTGCACCTGTGGGGCATCGCCGTCGGGCTGGTGATTTCCGGCGAGTATTTCGGCTGGAGTTACGGCTGGGGCGTGGCAGGCACGCTGGGTTTTCTGGTGACCTCGTTCATGGTCGCGACCATGTACACCTGTTTCATCTTCAGCTTCACTGAACTGACCACGGCGATTCCCCATGCGGGTGGGCCGTTCGCTTACAGCCGTCGTGCGTTCGGTGAGAAAGGCGGGCTGATCGCCGGGCTGGCCACGCTGATCGAATTCGTTTTCGCACCTCCGGCGATTGCGCTGGCGATCGGCGCCTACCTGAATGTGCAATTTCCAGCGCTCGACCCGAAACATGCGGCAGTCGGCGCCTATATCGTGTTCATGACCTTGAACATCCTCGGGGTGAAACTGGCCGCGACGTTCGAACTGATCGTCTGCGTGCTGGCGGTGATCGAATTGCTGGTGTTCATGGGTGTGGTCGCGCCAGCGTTCAGCTTCAGCAGTTTTGCGTTGAACGGCTGGGCCGGCTCCGATGTGTTCGGGCCGCCAGCGATTGCCGGGATGTTCGCCGCGATTCCATTTGCGATCTGGTTTTTCCTCGCCATCGAAGGCGCGGCGATGGCTGCCGAAGAAGCCAAGGATCCGAAGCGCACGATCCCCAAGGCCTACATCAGCGGGATCCTGACCCTGGTGTTGCTGGCGATGGGCGTGATGTTCTTCGCGGGCGGCGTCGGTGACTGGCGCACCCTGGCGAACATCAACGATCCGTTGCCGCAGGCGATGAAGACCGTGGTCGGCGACAATTCCGGCTGGCTGCACATGCTGGTGTGGATCGGTCTGTTCGGTCTGGTGGCGAGTTTCCACGGGATCATCCTCGGCTACTCGCGGCAGTTCTTCGCCCTCGCCCGCGCCGGTTACCTGCCGGCGTCGCTGGCGAAACTCTCGCGCTTCCAGACCCCGCACCGGGCGATCATTGCCGGCGGCATCATCGGCATCGCCGCGATCTACAGCGATGGTTTGATCAACCTCGGCGGCATGACCCTCACTGCGGCGATGATCACCATGGCCGTGTTCGGCGCGATCGTGATGTACATCATGAGCATGCTCAGCCTGTTCAAATTGCGTAAATCCGAACCCAATCTCGAGCGGACTTTCCGTGCGCCGTGCTATCCGCTGATTCCGCTGATCGCACTGGTGCTGGCGGTGGTGTGTCTGATCGCCATGGCCTGGTTCAATGCACTGATCGGGCTGATTTTCCTTGGCTTCATGGCGGTCGGCTTCGGCTACTTTCTGCTCACCGGGCAACTGCGCGCTGACGCTCCGGCCGATGCGATGCTGACCGGCCGCTGAGGGATTTCGGGTACACCGGGCTTAACCGGCCTAGAATGGAACCACTGCGAACTCACTTCGCTCAAAGTGGTATGCAGCGTCGCTGGCGAAACCCTCGCCCGTCGAGCTGCCATTAAGGAGAGCCGTTATGCCCTGGTATGCCTGGTTGATTCTGGTCGTTGCAATCGGCTCGATCGTTGGCGGATTGATGATGCTGCGCGACACTGCCAACAAGGTTGAACTGACCGATGAAGAACGCAAACGCGTTGCGCAGCGCAATGCCGAAGCGGACATCAAGGACGCGCAGGATCGCTGAACGAAAAACCCCGCCTGAATCGGCGGGGTTTGTTTTTTTGCGGCGTATTAACTCCAAGGATCGTGTTGGACTCAGCGGCGCGCTTTTAAGAAGTAGAAGTACAGTCACCATGTCATTTACCTTGGTTAAGATGGTGGTCTTGTTGCGGAGAGTTCCACATGCGTTACTCGCAAGATCATAAAGCTCAAACCCATCAGCGGATCATCAAGGAAGCCTCGGCGCGTTTTCGCAAGGACGGCATTGGTGCTACCGGTCTGCAACCTTTGATGAAAGCACTGGGGCTGACCCACGGCGGCTTTTATTCGCACTTCAAATCCAAGGACGAACTGGTCGAGAAAGCCTTGCAGGAGGCAAGCAATCAAGTCGATGGCCTGTGCGCCGAGATCTTTGCCAAGGAACAGCCGCTGCAGGCGTTTATCGACACCTACCTGTCCGAATGGCATCAGACCTCCCCGCACGAAGGCTGTCCGCTGCTGACCATTTCCTCAGAGCTGGGTCTGCGCGGCCAGCCGAGCCCGACCAGTGATGCGGTACTCAATGCCCGACTGAGTCAAATCGAAGGCACCCTCGAGGGCGACAACAACGCCGACCGGGCCATTGTCATCATGTCGACGCTGGTCGGCGCGCTCTTGCTGTCACGCAGTGTCGCTGACGTCGAGTTTGCCCAACGCATCCTCGACGTCACGCGCGATCACCTCAAACAGTCACAGGACTAAGCCTGCCAACGCTTGAACAGCACACTGGCATTCACCCCGCCAAAACCGAAACCGTTGGACAGGGCATATTTGATCGGCGTCGGCCGCGCCTGACCGTGAACAATATCTACCCCGGCACTCGCAGGATCGGGATTGTCGAAGTTGAGCGTCGGCGGGACGACCTGATCGCGGATGGCCAACAAGGTGAAGATCGCTTCCAACCCGCCGGCAGCGCCGAGCAAATGCCCGGTGGCGGATTTGGTCGACGTCACGGCGATTTTATTCTCCGTACCGAACAGCGCCTTGATCGCTGCCAACTCACCAAGATCGCCCACCGGCGTCGAGGTCGCATGCGCATTGAGATGCTGCACCTGATCTGGCGCAACACCCGCCTGAGCCAGCGCCAACTGCATCGCCCGTCGTGCACCGCTGCCGTCCTCCGGCCCGGCGGTGAGGTGATAGGCGTCGGCAGTGGTGCCGTAACCGACCAGTTCAGCCAAAGGCTGCGCGCCACGTGCCAGCGCGTGCTCCAGCGATTCGATCACCAGCAGACCGGCGCCCTCGCCCATCACGAAACCATCGCGACCACTATCAAAGGGTCGTGAGGCACGTTCGGGGGTGTCGTTGTAACCGCTGGATAGCGCTCGCGCCGCGGCAAAACCGGCCAGGCTGACCCGATCAATGCAGGCTTCCGCGCCGCCGCAAACCGCGATATCCGCTTCACCGGCACGAATCATCCGCGCAGCATCGCCGATTGCCTGGACCCCGGCAGCACAAGCAGTCACCGGTGCGCCGAGCGGGCCTTTCAAAGCGTGCTGGATCGACACATGACCGGCCGCCAGATTGACCAGAAACGATGGAATGGTGAACGGCGACAGCCGACGCGGGCCACGACTGTCGGTGGTGCGTACGGCGTCGGCTATTGCACCGAACCCACCAACACCGGAGCCGATGATGGTCGCGGTGCGCTCCTGATCCTTGGCCTCGGACGGCTGCCATCCGGCTTGCGCCAACGCCTGCCGTGCTGCTTCCATTGCAAACAGGATGAAGCGATCCATCTTTTTCTGTTCCTTGGGTGGCGTGGCAAGGTCCGGATCGAAACCGGCCTCGACGTCCTCCGCCGCCGTTGGCACCATCCCGGCGACCCGGGTCGGCAGATCTGCGCTCACCGCCTCCGGCAAATTGCGCAAGCCCGAGCGCCCGGCGAGCAAACGCTGCCAGACCCTCTCGACGTCACTGCCCAAAGGCGAAACCAGGCCCATACCGGTGACAACAATTCGACGCTGACTCATACCGCAGTTACCTCTGATCAATTTTTATAGCGTTGGGCCGCGGAGCTGCGCGACAGATTCGGTGCCATGACATGCCGCGCACGGACAAATGCCTGCCACTCCCCCTCATCCGGCAACGAAGGGATGGTAATCAACTCGCCCTGATCCAGACCGGCGAGCGCCGCATCGACCATCTCGCCGGCCTCCATCACCATCTCCGCCGGAATGCCGCTGGCGTCGATGCCGGAACGCTCCCAGATTTCAGTGCGGGTAACGCCGGGCAGCACCGCTTGCACCTTCACGCCAGTGCCTTCGAGCTCGGCGTTGAGCGACTGAGTCAGGCTCAACACGTAGGCTTTACTCGCGCTGTAGGTTGCATTGAAGCGTTCTGGAAACAGCGCCACCACCGAGGCGATATTGATGATCGTGCCGCGTCCAGCCTTGGCGAAACTGGCGGCGGCTGCCGAGGCCAGCAACGTCACGGCGGTGACGTTCAACTGGATCAGACGCTCCAGTTGCTCGGCATCGGAATTGGCCAGCAGGCCATCGGCTGCGACCCCCGCGTTATTCACCAACAGGCTGATGCTCGAATCACTGCGCAGGCGTTGCTGGAGTTTGAGGACATCATTCTTTTGCGTCAGGTCGGCCTTGAGCACTTCAACCTTTACACCGTGGGCCTCGCGCAACTGGTTCGCAGCGGTTTCCAGACGCTGTTGATCACGGGCAACCAACAACAAATCAAAACCACGCGCTGCCAGCCGCTGCGCGTAGATGGCACCGATACCGGACGATGCGCCAGTGACGACAGCGGTACCTTGAGACTGGACTGAACTCATGAGAGCGCTCCTGAAACATATTGGGAGATAGGCCTCCAACGCTCACTGGCCTGGAGGTGACGGAAATTATTATAGGCATAATCCAAAGACAATATGATACCCATAATTTTCAGCTCACCGACAAACGCGACGCCACTCCCTCTGTCGCATCTCTACCACCAGAAAGCAGAAAGGCCGGTCAATGACCGGCCCCTTGGCGTTGAATAATCAGCTTAGTTCACTTCCAGCTTGTCGCGGTTGCGATCCAGGATTGCCTTGCCGATACCCTTCACTTCAAGCAGTTCATCCACCGAGGCGAATGGCCCATTAGCATCACGATACGCAACAATCGCTTTGGCTTTCGCCTCGCCGACTCCGGACAACTGTTTTTGCAGCGTTATCGCATCCGCACCGTTGAGATCGACCTTTTCACTGGTAGACGTCGCAACGGTATCGCTCACCATCGTAGCCTTATCCGTGTTCTGGACAACGGCAGGTGCCGCCACTACAGCGATTGAAGCACTGGTGAGCAAAGCAAAAACCAGAGAGTAGAAAAAACCGTTACGCATAAATGACGCTCCATCATCGTTTGGGAAAGCAGCTTTCCGAAGCTGCTCTCCAAACTTAGGCGATGGTTGGCGGGTGTCAAAAATGCGTCTATTACAGGATGTGAAACAATCAGGGTTCGAGGCGGCGCTGCTGGTAGATCCAGTCGACGATTTCGCCGTCGGGGGTGTAGCCGCTGACAGTTTCGCGCAGGAGTTGGCGGACGCGGGAATAGTCGTCCTGCTCAACGGCAGTCATCAATTCCGTCAAACGCAGCTTGAGTGACTCCCAGGAGAGATGATCTTCCTTTGCGCTCATGATCATCGGATGCTCAGTCGCCAATACGTTATCGCCAATCAGCAGCTCTTCATAAAGCTTCTCACCGGGGCGCAATCCGGTGAACTCGATGGATATATCGCCCTGCAGATTTTTTTCCGAACGTACGCTCAAACCGGACAGATGAATCATCTTCTCGGCCAATTCGACAATCTTTACCGGTTCTCCCATGTCGAGCACGAATACATCGCCGCCCTGCCCCATGGAGCCAGCCTGAATAACCAGCTGCGCAGCTTCCGGAATGGTCATGAAATAACGGGTGATTTTGGGATGAGTAACGGTTAACGGGCCGCCGGATTTTATCTGACTGTGAAACAGAGGAATCACTGAACCGGAAGAACCCAGGACATTACCGAAACGCACCATTGTAAAGCGAGTCTTGTTGACTCGGGAGACATTGGACTTGTCGCCGAATAGCACCGGCGCAATTTCCCGACTCAAAGCTTGCAGCGTAAGCTCTGCAAGGCGTTTGGTACTGCCCATCACATTAGTGGGGCGAACCGCCTTGTCAGTTGAGATCAACACAAAGTTTGCCACACCCGACTGCAGCGCAGCCTGAGCAGTATTGAGAGTACCAATGACGTTATTCAACACACCTTCGGCAATGTTGTGCTCGACCATGGGCACATGCTTGTAAGCAGCGGCATGGTAGACCGTTTCAACGTTCCAGGTTTTCATGACATCCAACAACTTATGTGGATGACGAATAGAGCCGAGAATTGGCAATAATCTGACCGCTACCGACTCTCGACACCCTCTCTGCTCCAGCTCCGAAAGAATGCTATAGAGATTGAATTCACTGTGATCAAACAACAGTAGAGTGGTCGGACCGAGTGCGAAAATCTGCCTGCACAGTTCCGCCCCAATCGAGCCACCCGCGCCAGTGACCAAGACCGTTTTGCCTTTGATACAACGTTCAAGCAAATCCGCTTGCGCAGGTACGGAATCGCGTCCAAGCAGATCAGCGATGTCCACCTCTTGAATATCTTCAACTTTCACACGGCCGCTGGCCAGATCAGTGAAGTTGGGCACGCTCCTGATGTGGAGAGGAAAGCTCTCCAGAAGTGTGAGAATTTCCCGGCGGCGTGCACGGGTTGATGACGGCAGAGCCAGAAGAATTTCCTGAGCCCCGGTTTCATCGATCATTTGTTGAATGTGTTTTGGTTTGTAAACCTGCAGGCCTGCTATCACCCGATCCGAGATACTTGGATCGTCATCGATAAATGCCACTGGGCGCATGGCTCGCCCCATGCGCAGGGCCGCCACCAGCTGATTGCCAGCAACACCGGCACCGTAGATCGCAACTTTGACCAGGCCGTCATCGCGGTTTGTAAAAGGCACGTGTTGAGCGCCGGCGAACCAGTCGCCCATGAAATACTGCCGCATACAAAGCCGTAATCCGCCAAGAATGACGAGACTCAGCCACCAATAGTTGAAGACAATCGAGCGTGGAACGACAGCCTCGTGATTGCTGTACCAATAAACCACAAGCGCCAAAATCAGCGCAGACAGGCTGACCGCTTTTATAATCGCAATGAGCGCATCGTTGCCGAAATAGCGCATGACCGCCCGATACATGCCAAAACGAATAAACAAGGGAATTGCGATGATAGGTGCGCACACGAAAAGCCAGAAATGCACCTTGAAGGGGTTATACATATCGTCCAGGCCGAGGCGGACGATAAAGGCCAGCCACAGGGCGGCCCAGACAAGCACCATGTCTGTGGTGACCTGAATCAACCTCTTACGGCGCCGAGGCAGGCTTACCAGGTACTCTCTGATTTTATCCATAAACCCTTCAATTACCTTGATCACTCTGCTCAGCGGCACGCACCATGGTGGCAGCTTGCGGCGCGCTCGGTGATCACTCTAAACCTAAATGACCCAATGATTGCTGCTTAGTTCTTGACTGCCGGAGTCTCCAGATCTCCAGCACGAAACTTTATCGCCAATACGATCAGCGGTGTGTAAGCCAGAACTACTCCCCAGGCACCGTCCAGATCCAGGCATGTGACGCACAACGCTATGGGCAACAGCCAGAACAGATTGATCAAACCGACCGCCGCTGTTACCGGCAAGTGCCTGCCAAATCGACGCGACGCAAACTGGTAAGCATGGCTTCGGTGAGCCTCGTAGACCTTTTCCCCTCGAAACATGCGGCGCAACAACGTAAAGGTCGCGTCGACAATGAAGACTCCAAGCAGAATCAACCAAGCCCAGAGCATTGGTGCACTTATCCATGCAGCCTGTAGAGACAAGGCTCCCAAAACCATACCGAGAAATCCGCTGCCAGCATCGCCCATGAATATCCTCGCTGGAGGAAAATTCCAGTAGAAAAACCCGGCAACGCAAGCAGCCAGCAACAACGGTGCCCAAATCAGGCTCTCCATACCCGATAACCAGTAAAGCAGACTGGCCCCCAGACAAGCACAAATCGCTTCTACACTGGCGATACCATCAATGCCGTCCATGAAATTGTAGAGGTTGAGCAGCCAAACCAGGTAGAAAGCTGCCATTAAATAACCTGCCCAGCCTAAATCGATGGAAACACCGAACACCGCGATTGGCGGCAAGCTCCCGATCCATCCCAGCACCCAGAAAGCTGAACCGAAATGACCCAATAACCGCCAGCGTGCAGCGATATGTCCGTGGTCGTCCATGAACCCGATCAGGGCAACCGCGCCGCCACCACCTGCGAGAGCGAAAAACAGCTCGACAGAAATCAAGCCTGTAAAAAGCAGTAAACCCAGGGATACGAAAAAAGCCAGGACAATTGCAACGCCGCCGCCACGAGGCGTCGCAACGACATGTGAACTGCGCGCATTTGGAACATCCATCAGACTTCGGGATATTGCATAACGACGCAATACTGCAGTCATGACAAAAGAAATACCGAAAACCACAGGTATGACCCACGCGTAACTCATCTTTTTCGAGACTCCAAAAAATGCTCCGCTGTTGCTTTCAAACCATCGTTAAGACTGAACGGTGGCCGCCAGCCAAGCAACTCACGATTTTTCTTGATATCGACTTGCAACGATCCGAAAAGACGCTGTGCGACAGCACCTCGTCCGACGGAGATGGCAAGGAGCTTCAGCACTGCGACAGGAATAGGGATGAGCCATGTCTTCACGCCGAGCGAAATCAGGAGACGGCTCATTAACTGCGTCGTGGAAACGTCTTCGCCATCACTGACCAAAAACACCTGGTTCGCGGCACCAGGATGATCGATACAAGTCGTAACCAGATCGACGACATTGTCTACGTAAACAAGGCTTCTTGAATTACTAATTGCCCCGAATGGCAGGGGAATCCCTTTCACCAGCCAGTGCATCATTTGCTGGAAATTCGCTCGAACCCCAGGACCATAAATAAGTACAGGTCGAATAATGACAACCTCTATCGCGCCTGTCTGGGCAAGCTGCATGAGTTGTTGCTCTGCTTCGTACTTGGAGATCCCATAAGCGTCCGAAGGGTGCGGCGTATCGCTTGCGGTGAACGGGTGACCTACCGGAGTGCTTTCACCATTAACCTTGATGGAACTAATATAGATAAATCTTTTAACCCCGGCCTGAACGGCCTGGTGTGCAAGGCAAAGCGTTCCTCTTAAATTTACAGCCCGAAACTTCGCAATGGCTTGCGCTGATTCCTCTTGCATGACATGCACTCGCGCTGCTGCGTGTACAACAACATCTACACCCACAAGTGATTCGTGCCAGTCTGTTTCTTCATTGATATCCGACAAATGTGTAACTACAACTCTTTCGGATAGCCTCGCACCTACATTACGTAGTGGAGCAACAATAGATATCTCCGGAAAATTGCAAAAATGCCGAACCAAGGACCTCCCAAGAAATCCTGTCGCACCGGTGACAAGTATTTTTTTTGGCATGTTAAACCGATTCAGACTGTAGAAAGCAAGGCTGCAATTTATCATGAAAAACCGGCGGGAGACATTGCTCCACGGTCCTCTCAGGGAATCATTCAAGCAGAATCGCCTTCACCGGCGAGCAGAATGCGAGGATTTATTTCACTTCGTTGCCTGGGAACGTGCCAAGGCACGTATCCAGCGCAGGAACAAATATGCACTGACTACATGCCTTGCTAGCTTCCCCAGTTAAAGAGGCCGTTATTTACCTTTCGGATTAGCGTTTCTCTCGTTGACTAAAATGACGCAATAATTTTCTAAACGCTCTAGAAAAGGTAAGTCTCCAACCACCCTCGTACATGGAGATCTCAACCAACAACCAATAATGCGCCAGTTTTCTGGAAATACCGCTCCAAAACGAACTACGAACTGGACGCGTTTTATTATTATTCAACTCGCGCGCACCCTGCTGGAAAAGTTCGGCCCACTGAGCAGCAACAGCAACGATATCAAATCTTTGGTAGACATCAATGTGCGCCCGTTCAGCAATGGAAATCCTGAACTTTTCATCATCCAGGTAGCGCTCGATTGCGGCAATCCAGCATGCCGCAGTATTATTCTTGATGAGCAAACCAGTTCTACCATCTACAACAGAATCCACATAGCTTTCGGAATCTGTATAAATCCCAGCACAACGGAACGCCGAATATTCGCGATACTTATTATTCGTCTTATACCTATTGGATGTCTTGTTATCCAAAGGCGCCAAACCAATCTTCCAACCGCGCTGCACCTGAAAGGCTATATAGTCAGCATAGCTGTTCATATGCCCAAAAAAACGCACCTTGGGACCCTGCTCCAACCACTTGGGAAGACAGCCGACAAACTCAAAGACGACATCGTCTCTTTGCGCGAGAAAATAAGGAATGACGTCCTTGAGCACTTCCAGATCAGCCTCACGCGAGGCACTCCCCGCGAAACCGATACGGTACTCAGAGACAGTTTTGACGTCGCCAGTTGGCAGTAACGAGAAGTCAAAAAAAGCCGGCAGGAGCACCGTATTGCGGTTTTTCGGAAGGATGAACTCTCTTAGAGCAACCGAATTGGTAATGACGGCACTGGCCTTTTCAACAGCATATTTAAGCGAACGACGGATAATCGGATGCTGGTAATACTTCGCCAAAGCAGTATCACCGTCTATCAGCCAGAAATTATCATCAATATAGTAGAAATACGGAATATTGCTACGCTTTAAAGATTGCATCCATGATATAGCAACTGGATCGGCCGTTCTCACAAACAGAGGTAACGCAGACTCTGAAAAAACATGCTGATCGAGATCAGTAAGATATACTTTCTTGTATCTAATACCGAGGCAAGAACACTCAGACAACAACTGTTCAGTCAACTGCGTTGTCGCGATATCCGCTTCGACAATCAGTAGAACTTCAATACTTGAATCAACATCACTCATCATTTGAAAAACATGCGTATGGAACCAGTTTGCTGGGGCGTAAAGGCCAACGAGATGCAACCGAACACTCTACAACCTTGGCGCAGATATTCAAGTTTCGACCGAAAAAACGCATATAGGCCAAATTTTCTTGTCTAAGCGGTTCTCCGATAGAAAAGCGTACAACTCCTATAATATTTATTTCGGACAGACTTTCAGTTGAGCTGAATACAATATTGTTGCCTTTATCGACCAGTTCCAAGCCCAACAGAGCATCTGTGGTATCTGCAGCCAGGTAAATACACACAGAAATCGAATTGAACTCGCCGCCCCCTCTTATTGGATACTCAACATATCCAGTACCCGGTATTTCTTTACCAAGCCGATAGTCCCTTGGCTCTCGGGAGTTGTATTTTTTGAAAAAATATTCATCAAAAAGCTTCGAATCAGATTCGGGCAGATCTGGCCCAGCGGTAAGTAAGTTAATCAGCCTCTCATTTCTAAAAAGCTTTTTTTCACACTCAACAACATAATGATGTTGCTCTTTCAACCTCTCGCTTAGACGCTTCTCAGCAAAAGACAAGGTAGAAAAACTCTCTACTTCATACTCTTCTGCATCAGCCCTAGACTCCTGCAGCGCAGGAGTGTCCAAAAATGGGTAAGATTCCAGATTTTCTGTTAGCTCAACGTAGTCATTCTCATCATCATCCTTCCAAACAACAAGATGATAAACAACCTGATGGCAAACATCAGTTAAGTGCTGTCGCAACTCTCGCTGACAAGATGGTTCCATCTGATTGAATCGTGGAAAATAGAAAAACTCCATCCGCAGCAGTCGTATTTCTAAACCCGGATCCGAATTATCAGACTGCGACAAACCCCACGTGACTGCATGGGGATGGAAATACTCCTTTTTATCAATGGGTGCCCAAGAACAGCTGGACCAAAATCTTGGAGTGTGCTCGTTGAATACCTGAAGATGATAAGGATTAGCTACGTTAAGCTTCTGCTCATAATAGGGAGCGACAATACAGATCTGAGCTTTATGTTTACATACACGATAAAGCTCCCTCATTGTAAACATTAGATCTGAGACGTGTTCCAAGCTGTGCGCTGCATGCACTAGCTCTACAGAGTCGTCTTCAAATGGGAGCGGTTTATCAAGATCCGCTATCACTTGGACACCTGGTAGTGGAAACCTATCGACACCGATAAATCCCGGAAGGCATTTTGGCCCACAGCCTATATCTAATTTCATCGGCAATACCTATACAGTCGATATTTCCACGAACGGATACACAGGGAAACGCTTCAAGCCTGCATAACGATATTTAACCAGTTCAAACATATATACAGGGTGAGACGTACGCGCAAAAACTCGCAATCGATAATCAGCCGACGAAGAAACTGCCGCCTGATCGACCACGAATTCAACAGGCAAAGACAGATCCACTCCGCTTAACGATGCAACTCCATTGAAAACAATGGATCCGGTTGCCCCAACAAGTTCAATACCAACTAAACCATCCTGAAGCCCATCAGTGGCAAAAGCTATTAAAACGGACTTTATTGCCGCAGGAAAATTAATTGAGTACTCAACATATGGAACATCGTGCAGCGACTTGGATAGCTCCAGCTTAATCTCCGAGCTTCCGCTCTTAGCTTGTTGAGAAAACTCCTTCAACTTTGCGAATTGTGGCATCAAGTTGTCCCACAAATCGTGCTTACGAGACAAAAACCCTAGACGCTTAGATCTAGAAGCCGCCTGCCGTAGCCGAGCTAACTCCTCAAGACTCTCAAGCAATTTTTGTGGATCTTTTATTACATCACCACCCGCAATAGATATATGGCTGCCATGGCTCTTAGACATTAATTTCAACCTACCTTCTACGGTGGTAAAACCATTAAACGTAGTAGGCTTAGAAATGGACGCCAGAACTCTGCAACTTAAAACTCCAGAGAAGTGTTCATTACAATATTTTTTGTTATTTTTCTTCATTTCTGAAAACTTGGAAAAATCCAAACCTTCAAGAACTTCAAGCCATGAGCGAGCGCTAAACGGCGATGAGACTACATAAGCGTTATTCAGTTCTTTAAAGTCGGAATAAGGCATGTAATCTGGAACAACAAGTACGGCATCTAATACATCTGCAGACAATGCGACATTTGTTGTTTTATACTTATTATTGGCCGACTCGCTCGGAGCATGAATAAGAATATCTGGACTATATCGCGAGATCTGCAGTAGCGCAGTTTCCCAGTTCAGCTCAAAGGGTAGCGTTACCAATTCAAGAAAATCATGCTTTTTGAATTCTTCCGAAAAATCCGAACCTGCTCCACCAACAATTAGCTGAATAGTTTTACCCGACTCTGTGTACTTGAGAAAAGCGGGCAACATGACATCACGGAGAGCGGACAGCCGATGACTGCCTCCCGCGAAAGCGATAACCAACCGGTCACGTACCGGAACAACCTTGCTGGTAGTGATTTTCAGATCACAGAATGTAGGCGGAAAAAAATCTACATTCGAATGAATAAGATGCTCTCTAAAGTATTCTTGCAGTTCAAGAGTGCTGGTCAAGACTCCTGAAAAATCTTTCAGTTTATTACGCAACGTCTTCTTGCTTAAGTCCTCAAAAAAATTCATCTCCTTATTTTCTTGAAGCAGAGTGAGATTATCGTCGGTGAAATAATAGCAAGGAATTTGCATCTTCTGTGCAGCAGCAATCCATTCGAAGAACGGATCCAGTTGCCGGACAAATACAATACAGCTAGCATGTGCAATTTCGGAAATCGGCCAACCACCTGGGTATCGAATAACTCTTACACGGCTTTTCCATTCATCAGGCAAAAAGTCGAAGTATATACTGGTGCATGCATCGTGATTGCCTGTAAGAACCAATACCTTTCGATTATCATCTGAGCGGGACAAAGAGCTACTGATATCAAAATTTTCTCTCGTTCGTCCGTGCGCAACTGCCATTTCTCTCACGGCGATAGCTGTACAATGCGCCGCTGAATCCGGCAACGCGAAGATATCATACTCCTCAAAGTTCTCTGGACGGAGAGACCAATCACGCTCTTGCCTCATTTGCTCTTCCGAGGCCCAAGTATCCAGCGCGTACGTTTTTCCTAAACTATCGTCAGTTGCAGGACCACCGACTTCGCCAACGCAAACATCTACATAACGCAAAATATACTTTCTGGAAATCCTTCTCCACAGATCCCAATCGCAAAGACGCGTCATGAGTATGTGCGGATCGTATAGACCTATATCATCAAGGATGAAACGTGGTACTAAGACTGCGTTATTTGAGATGCAATTCCAGCTATTTATATTGTGCGATGAAATACTTTCGCCCAAGTGCACAAACTGCTCAGTACCAGAGCCCAACTCCCTTACTCTCATACCGACAGACCCATAGACTACTTGGTCTGGCGTCATTTGAGCATGCTTGTAAAGCTCTTCCAGAGCATCAGGAAAGAATTCGTCATCATCAAACGCAAATGCGATGTAGCGACCGCGAGACTTTGAATACGCCTCATACTCAGAAATCGCAGGAAGACCAATGTTTACTACATGGCGAAGACAGCTCACACGCCCATCTTTTTCCATGAACTCCGCAATAATGTCAGCACTACCGTCTGTACTGGCATCATCAACGATGATCAACTCAAGCTCAGTCAGCGTTTGACTTAATACTGACTCTATCGCCTTACGAAACTTACCACTCTTCGCGCGCCGAAAGGTGGGAAGAAAAACGGAGACAATTGGGAGCGGACCGTCAACATAAGAACTACCAGGCAACCACTGAGTTTCGCGAATGAGATCTTTGACTTTCATGTTCGAAACCTTAGACAGTTGCCGAATAATTTTCTGAATAAGCTTTTAGCACTTTTTGAGTTTCACCATCCATGCGTATTTTTCCTTTTTCCAGCCAGATTGTTCGCTCACAAAAATCACTTACCAAATCAGGCGAATGACTCGAAAAAACAAGAATTTTACCTTGAGTCATAAATTTCTTCATGCGCTCTTGGGCTTTGTGAGCAAAGTTTATGTCACCAGCACCCATAACTTCATCAAGCAACAGGACTTCGGGGTTAATAGCTGTCGACACAGAAAACGCCAAACGTATAAACATACCTGCAGAATAGGTACGAACTGGATAATTTAAAAACTCACCCAATTCCGAAAATTCCGCAATTTCTTGCATTTTGGCTTTAATTTCTTTGGGTTTCAGACCTAATAAGAGCGCCCGGATTTTTATATTATCCCAACCAGACTGATTCATCTCAAAGCCTGTAGCGAACTCAAACATTGGGCATACATGACCAAGTGTTTGAGCAGTGCCGCTGGTAGTTGGATAAATTCTAGCCATCACCTTCAACAAGGTGCTTTTACCCGCACCATTCAAGCCAATCAGGCCTACACGCTCCCCTCGCGCTACTGAAAGATTCACATTTGAAAGAGCGTTAATTGTATATTCTTGAGTATTAGCCGTTCCTGGACGACGCAATACTGCATTTTTCATTCGTCCGAGGAAATCTGTCCGACCAGTGAACACCACACTTGCATCTCGCAAATCTATAGAAATATCGCTCATAACATGTAAACCACTTTTTTATCCATTTTAGATGCAAGCAAAATGCAGACGACCCACAGAAGCAACAAATAAGCGGCACAAAAAATATAGTCTTGCTTGACTGCAAATGTACCTTCTAAAATTGGAAATCTAATAACATCCACTAAATAATACAGCGGATTATATTTATAAACAAAATCCAAACCACGATCTTTAAGCATCGTCACAGGAAACATAATCGGCGTAACAAAAAATAACACCTGAAAAATCCCTGTTAAAGCATGAGGCAGATCCCTAAAACGAGCAGACAAATACGCACTGAGAGTAATGTGCCCCAGGCCTGCGGCCAAAAGAATTCCGAGACCCGGCAACGCATATAACCAGCCTATGGGCTTGAAGCGCTCAAAGACTAATAACGTACCCGCCAGCGCGACAACACCAACCAACATAACCGCGAACAGCGCGACCAACACACGGAGCAGATAAATTTGTTTTGGAAACGAGAACTGCTTTATATAGCCTTCAGACCCCACAAACGCATAGCCACCTTCAACAAACGAGGCAACTAAAAACCCCCAAATAATCAGGCCGCACGTGAGGTAAGGAAGAAATTCCTCCATGGGTTGCTTTAGCAAAACGCCATAAACTACACCAGCACCTAGAACCATCATTGCCAGGTTTATCAGAATCCAAAGTGGGCCGATCGCCGATCTGCGAAAACGAGCCTTAATATCCTGAAGTCCCATGTATAGCCATACACGCCACTCAAGAAGCGATTTTATTGCACCGGATATAAAACTATTCTGACTGATCATCTAAAGCCTATTTAGCTCAAGCACTATTAATTCACCCTTACGGGAAACTTCGTTAAAGCCCAGCTTTTCGTATAACTTTATAGCCCTGACATTTTCATCCAGAACTTCTAGAAATACATTTTCAAGCGAAAGCTGCTGCCAACATGTTTCAATCAACAGTTGGCAGCCTCGCTTGATATAGCCTTTACCTGCATTGTCCGGCGCAGCTAGAAAGCGGCCCACTTCGGCTCGCTTTCGTTCCAAATCCACGCCATAGACAGCACATTGCCCTACCAACTCACCATCTGCCTCGATAACAAACACAAAATCGTCAGACTTTTTTTGATAGGATTCGAACCACTTTACGTGGCTGTCCCATTCAATGATGTTCGAGTTAATAAACCATCGGCGGTTTTCGTCCCTGTTTCTCCAGGCCAGAGTGGCTGGTAAATCAGCTACTTCTAGTAGACGGATCCCGACGACTTCATCAGATGTTGAGTAGAGGGTAGGTTTCATTTTGCGTACTTGGCTACCAGTTGAGATACGGTGTCAACATCGGCTTTGCTTAGACCCATATGCACCGGCAACGAAATGATTTCCTGAGAGGCTAGCGCTGCTTTAGGGCAAGAGCCATTACCATGCGCGTACATGCGGTATTCCGTGTTATCACGGTAATGCACGCCTGGGTAGACTTGATGTTCATTGAGTGCGAGCATCAGCTCTTCACGGTTTTTGACACGAATTTGCACCAGGTGAGTCGACGATTCACATTCTGGATTAATGTCGATAAACCGTACCTTGTCGTTACCAGCCAGGTTTTCGCGGTACCAGTTAGCGATTTGGCGGCGGTAGGCGTTATCACGATCCAAATACTTCAATGCCACCAGACCCATTACTGCCATGATCGAGTTGCCGTGGTACTTGAAGCCTACTTCTTCAACATCATACATCCACTTATACGCGCCCTGAGCGGCAGTACGTGCATAAGTATCCTTGTTGATGCCCAGCCAGCTCATCTTGCGAACACGCTCGTCATCTTCCGCGTTTTTGAAGCAGATCATGCCGGAGTCAGCGGTTGCCAGATTTTTTACAGCCTGGAAGCTGAACACCACAACGTCCGCTTCCGGACATACGTGACGTCCATTAATACGGGTGCCGGACATGTGGGCAGCATCGAGAATCAACGCGATGTTGCGCGCCTTGCAAATTTCAACAATTTTCTGGTACTGACCGACATTGCCGCCAATACCTACAAAGATCAGTGCTTTGGTCTTGTCAGTAATGCGCTGCTCGACGCTTGCAGGATCCAGACACAGCGAGTCATCAACATCCGCAAATACAGGCTTCAGACCTGCGCAGAGAATCGCGTGGTTAGTGGATACGAAAGTAAGAGGAGTAGTAATGACCTCTGCATCATCGTCCCAGCCGTTCTTTGTCTTGAACAGTCTGAAAGCCAATTCAAGACCCACAGTATTCGACGAAAGAAAATGTGCGTGCGGCAGTCCGGTGTAGGACTTCCATGCTTCTTCCATCTCAACAGTTTTAAAACCTAATCCAGTCCAGCCTTTCTCAAGACATTCACGAATACCTTCAAGGCATTCGTCGACACGAAAGTTAGGTACAAACAGTTGAATTGACATGTATTTAGCCTCGAATTACAAGTGCTGTGCGATTTTAAGTTTTGGTTCAGGTATATTTTTCACAGAACGGGCCGAAATCTGGTCTGTTCTGCTGTTTGCAAATCAGTGACTCTCGTGTTCCAGGAGACGCTTAAGATACTTTCCATATCCGTTTTTGATCAATGGAGCCGCCAACGCGAGTAATTGCTCGTCCGAAATCCACCCCTTGCGCCATGCCAGTTCTTCAGGGCAAGCGACTTTGAGGCCTTGTCGGTTTTCCAACGTTGCAATGAAATGACTCGCCTCAAGAAGAGACTCATGAGTTCCCGTATCCAACCAGGCATAGCCCCTTCCCATGATTTCTACCGAGAGGCTGTTGCGCTCTAGATAGACGCGGTTCACATCCGTGATTTCCAGTTCGCCACGCTCAGAAGGCTTGATGCTTTTAGCGATTTCTACAACATCGGCATCATAGAAATACAGACCAGTCACAGCGTAGCTGGATTTGGGCACTGATGGCTTTTCTTCCAGGCTGATAGCCTTGCCTGACTTATCAAACTCAACAACGCCGTAGCGCTCAGGGTCGTTTACATGATATGCAAATACACTGGCTCCACTATCACGCTGCATTGCATTTGCCAGAAGTTCCTGGAAATCATGCCCATGATAAATATTATCGCCAAGCACCAACGCACATGCACTACCGTCGAGAAACTCCTCGCCGATAATGAAAGCTTGTGCCAGCCCGTCCGGAGAGGGCTGGACAGCGTAGCTTAAATTGATACCCCACTTTGCGCCGTCACCAAGAAGCTGCTCGAAACGAGGCGTATCCTGTGGCGTGGAAATAATCAATATATCTCTGATCCCCGCCAGCATTAATGTGCTGAGGGGGTAATAAATCATCGGCTTATCGAAAACCGGAAGGAGCTGCTTTGAAATTGCGAGGGTTGCTGGATGCAAACGCGTACCAGAGCCACCCGCTAGAATTATACCTTTACGATACATAATCATCCCTGCCTAGCTATATCAGAAAGCGTTCTTTTCACACAAATCTTCCAGTCCGGAATACTTATATTGAACACATCTTGAATTTTACTATTATCGAGTCGCGAATTTTTGGGTCTAATTGCTTTAGTAGGATACTCAGAACTGCTAACCGCACGGATATCGAGTTCAGAACAACTCAACTTAATGCCCAATCCAATTGCTTCAGACACTAAATAACAAGCATATTCATACCAACTTGCAAATCCCGACGCCACCAAGTGATAAACTCCACTCAGATCTTCAGAGTTTGTACCATTTACAATTCGGTAAAGACAAAGTGCAGTGACATCAGCAACGAGCGAGGCACTTGTTGGCGCGCCAGTTTGATCATCCACCACTGAGAAACTGTCTCTGGTCTCCGCTAGACGCAGTATTGTTTTTGCAAAATTACTTCCCCGCGAAGAGTGAATCCAACTCGTCCTCAACAGCAGATAATTACACCCACTTGCAATAACTGCACACTCACCATTGGCCTTTGATCTTCCATAGACACTCAGAGGATTAGGAACATCCTCCTCAGAATACGGAAGCACCGCCACACCATCAAAGACATAATCCGTTGAATAATGAACCAGCCAAACGTTATTAAGCGAAGCATACTCCGCTAACACTTTAACTAAATCAAAATTGATTTTCTGGGCTTCATCTTCGAAAGACTCAGCCAAGTCGACCGCATTGTAGGCCGCTGCGTTGACGATAACATCAGGGCGCTCATGCTCCAGATAAGTTGACAAGGCTTCTAGATCAGTCAAGTCAACTTTGCTGCGATCACAAGGCACTACGTTTCCAAGTGGGGACAGAGAGCGTTGCAACTCCCAACCTACTTGTCCATTACTCCCAAGCAGCACAATTTTTCTCATACGTACTGCCTGCTTACCCACTCTCGATAAGCACCGCTCGTGACGTTACCTACCCACACCTGGTTGTCGAGGTACCATTCGACAGTCTTTCGAATACCCGTTTCGAAAGTCTCCGCCGGCTTCCAGCCCAATTCACGCTCAAGCTTCCGAGCGTCAATTGCGTAGCGGCGATCGTGGCCTGGACGGTCTGTCACATACGCGATCTGCTGGTTATATGGCTGGCCATCGGCACGTGGGCGCAACTCGTCCAGCAAACTGCAAACAGTGTGTACGATCTCGAGGTTTGGCTTCTCGTTCCATCCGCCAACGTTGTAGGTTTCGCCAACCACCCCAGCTTCCAATACACGACGAATAGCGCTGCAATGGTCTTTGACATAGAGCCAATCACGAATTTGTTGACCGTCGCCATAAACAGGCAATGATTTACCGGCAAGCGCGTTGACGATCATCAACGGGATGAGTTTTTCCGGGAAATGATAAGGCCCGTAGTTATTCGAGCAGTTGGTGGTCAGTACGGGCAAACCATAGGTGTGATGGTAGGCGCGTACCAAGTGGTCACTGGCAGCCTTACTTGCAGAGTAGGGACTATTCGGCTCGTACTGATGAGTTTCGGTGAACGCCGGATCATCTTTAGCCAGCGAGCCATAGACCTCATCAGTGGAAACGTGCAAGAAGCGGAACGCTTCTTTGGCGCCTGACTCGAGCCCGCCCCAATAGGCGCGCACTGCTTCCAGAAGGCGGAAGGTGCCGACGATGTTTGTTTCGATGAAATCTTCCGGACCATGAATAGAGCGGTCGACGTGCGATTCAGCAGCGAAATTCAAGATCGCACGTGGCTTATGCTCGTTCAACAGGCGAGCTATCAGCTCACCATCACCGATATCGCCCTGCACAAATACGTGGCGCACATCTTTGTCCAGACTGGCCAGGCTTTCCAGGTTGCCCGCATAAGTCAGCTTGTCCAGGTTGATCACCTGTTCATCCGACTGCGCCAGCCAGTCCAGTACAAAGTTCGCCCCGATAAAACCGGCCCCGCCGGTGACTAAGATGGTCATAAATTTAGATCTTTTTCAGTAGAACTACGAGAATAAGCCCCAGGTTTCCAAGCAGTGTCTGCCGGTAGATACCAGCCCGCTGGAATCCCAGGATTCTTGAGAAGAGTTTCTGCTTGCGTGCTTTTTTGAAGCGATCCAACGTCACCTGGTGCTCAGGGCTCAGACGATGATGCATTGCTTCGAGCGCTTTGATGATCTGATCATTCCACTTGCTGAACCGGCCCTGGTAAATCAGCGGTATGCGCTTGAGACGCGCAGACCAACCGGAGTTTCCACCAATCAGGTTTTCGTCGTGCTGGCGATACAACAACGCCGGTTCAGGATCGTAATGAACCTCGCCCCCCGCCCCGGAAACAAGCAAATAAGCCCACCAATCGTGACATGGAATATCCACGTCATAGCCTGCCTCAAGCAAAAGCTTTTGGGCCGCCCTATTGAATACCATGGTGTTACCGCCACCAATGCTTTGAACGAGAGCGTTCGAGAAACGTGGTGGAAGGCTAAACCGGGGCGAATACCCAAACGAATCACCTGTTTCACCGATCAGCTCTGTGCGACCACAGTACAACGCAGGGACATCACCGGGGATACCCTGCAGCCAATCAAGTGCCTTCTGGAGTTTGAAATCCTTCCAGATGTCGTCTTGATCAGACCAGGCAAAGAAGTCCGCATCGATATCCGCTCGGCAGGCGAGAGACAGGAAATTGGCTACAAACCCTCTTTTGGGGCCTGTCGCGATGTGGACGCGCTCTGCGCCCACCTTGACTTGAAATGCTTTCAGGATTGCCAGTGTCGCGTCCTGAGAACCATCGTCGGAAACATATAGTTTCCAATTGCGATACGTCTGACGCTCGAGCGAGTCGAGTTGCTCAGCGAGAAATGATGCGCCGTTGTATGTACACATAAGAATTGCGACGTCCGCAACACGCTCGCCAGCTACCTGGGCGGCATTATCTGTACCAAAACTCTGGCTGGAAACCGTCACAAAATCCCTCTTTGCACGAACCGTCGCCCCGCAAAGAGCGCCATCACTTATAAAAAAGCCAATCAGTATTTGCTTTTGTTCTTAGCAAGCAATGCTACATTCTACATCAATTGATGCAACGCACACTTAAAAAAGCGACGACAGCCACCACCATCAGCGCTTGCCTCGCCCTCACTCAGCAGTGCTTGCGAAAACGAATGCAGTCTGACCGAAACGAGCCGTATCGCCCCACCCCGCACGCCATGCTGACAAAAAAATCCTGCCTCCCAACCTGAGAATCTGACAGCTTTAAGGGATGGCGAAATGGACAGGCCGCAAGGATGCGGAGGTATACATCATCTGCACCACGTACACCGCATGATGAAACCACCACGGATCACCCGGGAGGCGATCACTGAACTCATAATAATTTTTTAGACTTTCAGCCTTTATTTTTTACCAGCATTTTTAGCCAGCAAACAAAAAAGAATAATACTTTATCGCGCATCCGACGCCGGCAACTCCACGCACTGAACGATAGCCTGAGCATTTGCAAACCATGCAATGGGAGCCAACTCGCTACAAAAGGATCAAACTCCTGCCCCGTTAGTCGAGCAATGAGTTGCACCTGACTGAACCACCAACCATCATGAATAGTTTTGTATCGAGAAATTAAAGACCGAAGCCCCGTATTGGCACCTACTTGATTACGATCGTGCTGCCGATACAGCATAGAAGGCACTGGATCGATATACCAACGATATCCATGACTCCGTGCGTATGCGTAGAAAAACCAATCATGCAGACTCACGCCCTGTAAAGCTTCCCAATTCGCAAGCACCGAAGATTTAATGGACTGCGACAACCTGCTGCTAAAGACATAAGTACAGCCCGGACCAGCCGCCTCAAACAGATAATCCCATTTAACTTGAGACTGAGCCTTATCCAACAAACGCGTCTTACCATCTAACCAGAAAGCAGTGACATTACTGGAATATGCATCAACCTCCTGCCGCCCGAGGCCGACCACAGCGCGCTGCAACTTATCAACGCACCAGATATCATCCTGATCAGCAAAAGCAACAAAATCAAACCCGTCGAATTCAACATCACGAATCAGTCGAAAAAAGTTGCGCGACGCACCACCAAACTTTCCGGCATCGGGCAGTACAATGACATTCGACACTCTCGTTGCCAGCGCCGCACACCAAGCTTCCGTGCCATCAGTGGAAGGATCGATACTAATATATACGCTAACATCCACCCCGGACTGAGCAAAAATCGAAGCAATTTGCTCTTCAATCCACTGCATGCCATTGTAAGCGGCCAACAAGACCGCAACTTTTGGTATTTTCCCTGACATGCCATCCCACTTGTAACGTTAAACTTGAAAACTGAAAACCTCAGACAACAAGCCCGCACTGAAACTTTCCGAAGATTTAAATGCGCATAGCGTATACACACCAGCGAGCTTCAATACCGCTAGCATAGAAGAACGTAAAACGCTGACTTGCAGCTGATCGAAAACGGAGTCATCGCAGCGGGAGATCATGACCACTAAAAATCAACCCGGAGGAGCGCTTCAACCGTTAAGCAACCATTCACACCTTAAGCCTAGCCAGCCCTAGGTGCATTGTCACAACTTAAACAAAACGCTTGCGCGCACGCTTAGCAAAACGCCCCAGAAACCAGGCGAGCATCGGCCCCACAAGCATTCCAATCAGCAATGCCGCGATCACAACGAGGGAGATGGGCAGCTGAGGCACAGACCATCCGAGAAACAACAACGACACTGACTGCTGATTTTCCAGCACGAAAGCCAGGATCACCAGCACCAACAAAAGAACGAAAACACCAAAAAATATACGTTTGAGATTACGCACCTACGCCCCCTTGATAATTAGTAGCGCGGATCAAACGCCTTCCTCCTCTTCCTCATTCACCCGGTCACGCAGCTCCTTGCCCGGCTTGAAATGCGGAACGAATTTGCCGTCGAGACTAACCGACTGACCAGTCTTTGGATTGCGACCGACGCGCGGCGCACGATAGTGCAGGGAGAAGCTGCCAAACCCACGGATCTCGATGCGATCACCAGTGGCCAGACATTGGGACATTTGTTCAAGCATGGTCTTGATGGCCAGCTCCACATCCTTGGATGAGAGTAGCCCTTGATGGGTGACAATTCGTTCGATCAACTCCGACTTCGTCATATTTTTCCCTTCTTTTTCAAGCAGCTAGATCAGCGCTTGAAAGGTTTTAGCACGCCCGAAAGATTTTGAACAGCCCAGGGATTGACATATCTTCCTTGGCGCTGAAACGCCTGTTTTCAGTGCACACAAGCACAAGCCGAAGCAGTACACACTCAACGGCACATGACCAGCATGGTTCGAGTGACGTAGCCTGCGGGATTGAAGCCAAACGGATATTCATCTTCATCCTTGGCCTGATCAGATCGGGTGATTACCCTGTAACCCGCGCCCTTGCACTCCTTCGCTGCGCGCTTTTGGCATTTCTCCCACCCCGAACCCAGACCAGAGCAGTCGATCTCGATACCGCTGACGCCACGGACGGCATGCGTCTTGGCACTTGTGGTGCAGCCAGCCAATACCAACACCGCGATCAATACAATAAATCTGTTCATCCACTTCCTTATGCCAGGCAACGCCCGACTACTGCACGACTAATACCCAGCTTAGTCGCGAATAGGCGATTGATCCGATTAAAGAAACAGACAACCCGTTGAAGTGATTGGTTTCACCGTAGCCTCGATACACGCAAACCGCGGCGCGCACCGCCACCAAATCGCAGGCACAAAAAAGGGCGACCGAAGTCGCCCTTTTTCATGATCAAGCAGAACTTAGTTCTGTTTGGCCATTGCTTGACGCAGCAGTGCCGCCATAGTGGTGTCAGCTGCTTCGCCTTCCGGAGCTGCTTTCAGGCTCTGGATGGCTTCTTTCTCTTCAGCATCGTCTTTCGACTTGATCGAGAGCTGGATTACGCGGCTCTTGCGATCAACGCTGATGATCTTGGCTTCAACTTCCTGGCCTTCTTTCAGAACGTTGCGCGCGTCTTCAACGCGGTCACGGCTGATTTCGGAGGCTTTCAGGGTTGCTTCGATGTCGTCGGCCAGAACGATGATGGCGCCTTTGGCGTCAACTTCTTTCACGGTACCGGTCACGATAGCGCCCTTGTCGTTAACCGAAACGTACTCGGAGAACGGATCGCTTTCCAGTTGCTTGATACCCAAGGAGATGCGCTCGCGCTCTGGGTCAACCGACAGGATGACGGTGTCCAGCTCGTCGCCCTTCTTGAAACGACGTACGGCTTCTTCGCCCACTTCGTTCCAGGAGATGTCGGACAGGTGAACCAGACCGTCGATGCCGCCGTCCAGACCAATGAAGATACCGAAATCGGTGATCGACTTGATGGTGCCGGAGATCTTGTCGCCCTTGTTGAACTGGCCAGAGAAGTCTTCCCATGGGTTCGACTTGCACTGCTTGATGCCCAGGGAGATACGACGACGCTCTTCGTCGATGTCCAGAACCATGACTTCCACTTCGTCGCCGACTTGTACGACTTTCGAAGGGTGGATGTTCTTGTTGGTCCAGTCCATTTCCGAAACGTGTACCAGACCTTCAACGCCTTCTTCCAGCTCAGCGAAGCAGCCGTAGTCGGTCAGGTTGGTTACACGAGCGGTAACGCGAGTGCCTTCTGGGTAACGGGCTTTGATAGCAACCCATGGATCTTCGCCCAGTTGCTTCAGGCCCAGGGAAACACGGTTGCGTTCGCGATCGTATTTCAGAACCTTGACGTCGATTTCGTCACCAACGTTGACGATTTCGGAAGGATGCTTGATACGCTTCCACGCCATGTCGGTGATGTGCAGCAGGCCGTCCACGCCACCCAGATCGACGAATGCGCCGTAATCGGTGAGGTTTTTGACGATACCTTTGACTTGCTGGCCTTCCTGCAGGGATTCCAGCAGAGCTTCACGCTCGGCGGAGTTCTCGGCTTCCAGGACGCTGCGACGGGAAACGACAACGTTGTTGCGCTTCTGGTCCAGCTTGATGACCTTGAATTCCAGCTCTTTGCCTTCCAGGTGCGTGGTGTCGCGCACTGGACGGACGTCAACCAGGGAACCTGGCAGGAACGCACGGATGCCGTTAACGTCGACAGTGAAGCCGCCTTTAACCTTACCGTTGATAACGCCCTTGACCACTTCCTCAGCTGCGAAGGCTGCTTCCAGAACGATCCAGCATTCAGCGCGCTTGGCTTTTTCACGGGACAGCTTGGTTTCACCGAAACCGTCTTCAACCGAATCCAGAGCAACGTGAACTTCGTCACCGACATTGATAGTCAGGTCACCAGCATCGTTGTAGAACTGTTCCAGCGGGATGAGTGCTTCAGACTTCAGGCCAGCGTGAACGGTTACCCAGCGAGCCTGGTAATCGATATCAACGATAACACCGGTGATGATGGAGCCTGCCTGAAGGTTCAGGGTCTTTAGGCTTTCTTCAAAGAGTTCCGCAAAGCTTTCGCTCATTTTAATTCCTGTAGATGAGGGCGAAGAATACGCCCATCTCCACACCCCAGACGGTGTGGGTTAGTTTCATTTAAAAGAAGCGCCGCAGGACTATGACTGGTCCCCTGCGACCTTCTTGGTCACCCGGCGATATCGCGAATGGCGATCTCGCTCATGATGCGTTCAAGCACCTGATCGATGGACAACTCCGTGGAATCCAGCTGTATCGCATCAGCCGCCGGCTTGAGCGGGGCTACTGCGCGCTGGGTATCACGCTCGTCGCGTGCACGGATCTCATCTAGCAGACTCGACAGACTAACACCCTCGACTTTGCCCTTCAACTGCAAATATCGGCGGCGCGCCCGTTCCTCGGCACTGGCAGTGAGGAAAATCTTCAGCGGCGCATCCGGAAAAACCACCGTTCCCATGTCGCGACCGTCGGCCACCAGGCCCGGCGCTTCCTGGAAAGCACGCTGGCGCTGCAGCAGCGCCTCGCGTACCGCCGGCAATGCGGCCACCTGAGAAGCACCGGAACCGACGCTTTCGGTACGGATGACATCGCTGACTTCATCACCTTCCAGAATGATGCGCTGCAGTTGACCGTCGGTCGCCGCGATGAACTGAACATCCAGATGAGCGGCCAGTTTCTTCAGCAGCTCTTCATTGGTCAGGTCGACACCATGGTTATGCGCAGCGAACGCCAGCAGGCGATACAGCGCACCGGAGTCCAGCAGATTCCAGCCCAGACGCTTGGCCAGGATCCCGGCGACCGTGCCCTTGCCCGAACCGCTTGGCCCATCGATGGTGATGACCGGTGCAATGTTTTTCACGACTGAGCCTCTTGAGCCACGCGAATGCCGACTTGCGCGCACAGCGCGAGGAAGTTCGGGAACGACGTCGCGACGTTGGCGCAATCATGAATGCGGATCGGTGCAGTGGCGCGCAGCGAAGCGACGCTGAAAGCCATGGCGATACGGTGATCACCGTGACCATGCACTTCGCCGCCACCGATCTGGCCGCCATCAATGATGATGCCGTCCGGAGTCGGCTGGCACTTGACGCCCAGCGCCAGCAAGCCGTCCGCCATGACTTGAATGCGATCCGATTCCTTGACGCGCAGCTCTTCGGCACCGGTCAGCACGGTACGACCTTCGGCACACGCCGCCGCCACGAACAGCACCGGGAATTCGTCGATGGCCAGTGGCACCAGCGCTTCCGGAATCTCGATACCCTTGAGTTTAGCAGCGCGCACACGCAGGTCAGCCACTGGCTCGCCGCCAACTTCACGCTGGTTTTCCAGGGTGATGTCTGCGCCCATCAGACGCAGGATGTCGATGACGCCGGTACGGGTCGGGTTGATGCCAACGTGCTCCAGCACCAGCTCGGAACCTTCGGCGATCGACGCGGCCACCAGGAAGAACGCCGACGACGAGATGTCGCCCGGCACTTCGATATGGGTCGCAGTCAGCTTGCCGCCGGACTCGACCGACGCGGTGGCGCCATCGACGCTTACCGGGTAGCCAAAACCGCGCAGCATGCGCTCGGTGTGGTCACGGGTCGGCGCCGGCTCGGTCACGGTGGTCTTACCTTCGGCGTAAAGACCCGCCAGCAGCAGGCAGGACTTCACCTGAGCACTGGCCATCGGCATGGTGTAGGTCAGACCCTTGAGTTTGTGCCCGCCACGAATGGTCATCGGCGGACGACCTTCGGCGGCGGTTTCGATCACGGCGCCCATTTCACGCAGCGGATTGGCCACGCGATTCATCGGACGCTTGGACAGCGACGCATCGCCGGTCAGGGTGCTGTCGAAGTTCTGCGCCGCCAGCAGGCCGGACAGCAGACGCATCGAGGTGCCGGAGTTGCCCAGATAGATCGGACCCGGCGCTGGCTTCAGACCGTGCAGGCCGACGCCGTGAATGGTCACACGACCGTGGTGCGGGCCTTCGATGACCACGCCCATGTCACGAAATGCCTGCAAGGTCGCCAGGGCATCTTCGCCCTCGAGGAAACCTTCAACCTCGGTCACGCCTTCGGCCAGCGAGCCGAGCATGATCGAGCGGTGGGAAATCGATTTGTCACCTGGTACGCGAATCCGACCGGACAGGCGGCCACCAGGTTGAGCCAGGAAAATCAGATCGTTGGAATTCATAGCGTCCACATAGGCCCTGCGGGCCAGGATTTTACTGAAATGCTCGCGGGCAACCCGGGCGCGCGTGAAGACGCCCAACAATTGGTGCCCATCCCCTGCATCGACCGCGTCGCGCAAGGCGTCGAGGTCGCTGCGAAATGTATCGAGTGTGCGCAGGACAGCCTCGCGGTTGGCGAGGAAGATGTCGTGCCACATCACCGGGTCGCTTCCGGCGATTCTTGTGAAATCGCGGAAACCGCCCGCAGCGTAACGGAAGATCTCAAGGTTTTCATTGCGTTTGGCCAACGAGTCGACCAGACCGAAGGCCAGCAGGTGCGGCAGATGACTGGTCGCGGCCAACACTTCATCGTGGCGCTCGACCTGCATGTGCTCGACGTCGGCACCCAGTTCGCGCCACAAGCGATCAACCACCGCCAGTGCGGCCGGGTCGGTCTGCTCGAGCGGCGTCAGAATCACCTTGTGCCGACGGAACAGCTCAGAGTTGGAGGCTTCCACCCCGCTCTGCTCGGAGCCGGCAATCGGATGGCCCGGCACGAAGCGCGCTGGCATACCGCCAAACGCCTCGGTCGCCGCGCGCACCACATTGCCCTTGGCGCTGCCGACATCGGTCAGAATCGCCTGCCCCAGATCAACGCTCGCCAGACGAGCCAGGACTTTCTCCATGGCCAGAATCGGCACCGCCAGCTGAATCACGTCGGCGCCCTGACACGCAGCGATCAGATCATCTTCACAACGATCCACCACACCCAACTCGACCGCCAGCTTGCGCGATTGCGGGTCGAGATCGACCCCGACCACCTCGCGGCAGAGACCGCTTTCACGCAAGCCTTTGGCAAACGAACCACCGATCAAGCCCAGACCGACCACTACAAGGCGACCGATCATAGGTGCAGCAGATTGCAGAGCAGTGACATCACCCACGAGCCAGAACCTTACGCAGCGCTTCGAGGAAGCGGCTGTTTTCCGCCGGCAGACCGATGGTCACCCGCAGATGGTTCGGCATGCCGTAATTGGCCACCGGACGCACGATCACGCCTTCACGCAGCAGCCCCTGGAAAATCGGCGCAGCAACCTGACCGAGATCGACGCAGATGAAGTTGCCTTTGGACTCGATCCAGCTCAGACCCAACTCACGGAACCCTGCCTGCAACTGCTGCATGCCGGATTCGTTGAGCTGACGGCTTTGCGCCAGATACTCTTCGTCTTTCAGCGCCGCACAGGCCGCGGCCAGGGCCAGGCTGTTGACGTTGAACGGCTGGCGCACGCGGTTCAGCACGTCCGCTACTACCGCAGTGGACAGGCCATAACCGACGCGCAGCGCCGCCAGACCGTAGGCCTTGGAGAACGTGCGCGATACCAGCAGATTCGGATACGCCGCGAGGAAATCCAGACCGTCCGGCAGATCACTGCCTTCGGCGTACTCGATGTACGCCTCGTCCAGCACCACCAGCACGTGCTCCGGCACGTCCTGCAGGAACTCGTCCAGCGCTTCGGCGCCGAACCAGGTACCGGTCGGGTTGTTCGGATTGGCGATGAATACCACGCGGGTATTGGCGTCGATGGCCGCAAGCATCGCAGGCAGGTCATGCCCCCAGTCTTTGGCCGGAACCACTTTGGCCTGCGCACCGACAGCCTGGGTGGCGATCGGGTAGACAGCGAACGCGTGCTCACTGAACACGGCGTTCAGGCCCGGCGCCAGATAGGCGCGCGCCACCAGCTCGAGAATATCGTTGGAGCCGTTGCCCAGGGTCACCTGATTCAGCTCGACGCGGCACTGCTCGGCCAACAGCGATTTCAGCGCGAAGCCGTTGCCGTCCGGATAGCGGGTCAGCTCGGCCAGCTCTTCGCGGATCGCCGCCAAGGCTTTCGGACTAGCGCCCAGCGGATTTTCGTTGCTTGCCAGTTTGACGATTTTCGCCGGATCCAGATCCAGCTCGCGCGCCAGTTCGTCCACAGGCTTGCCCGGAACGTACGGCGAAAGTTGTTGCACGCCCGGCTGTGCCAGAGCGAGGAAGTTGCCACTCATTTGCTACCGCCCCTTAGAGAACTGCTTTCGGGTAGGAACCCAGCACTTTGAGTGCTACTGCTTCCTGACTGATCTTTTCCAGCACACCTTTGATCAGCGGATCACGGTGGTGGCCGACGAAGTCGATGAAGAACACGTAGGTCCATTTGCCGCTGCGCGACGGACGGGTTTCGATCCGGGTCAGGTCGATCCCGTTGTCATGGAACGGCACCAGCAGCTCGTGAAGCGCGCCGGGCTTGTTGCTCATCGAGACGATGATCGAAGTCTTGTCGTCGCCGGTCGGCGGCACTTCCTGGTTACCGATCATCAGGAAGCGCGTCGAGTTGTCCGGACGGTCTTCGATCTTCTCGGCCAGACGCGTCAGGCCGTACAAGCCTGCGGCCATGTCGCCGGCAATCGCCGCCGAATTCCACTCACCCTTGACCCGCTTCGCCGCTTCAGCGTTGCTCGACACCGCCACGCGCTCGACATTCGGGTAATGCGCGTCCAGCCACTTGCGGCACTGGGCCAGCGACTGGGCGTGGGAGTAAATGCGGCTGATGCTGTCGGTCTTGGTGTTTTCACCAACCAACAGGTGATGGTGAATGCGCAGCTCGACTTCGCCACAGATCACCATGTCGTGCTCGAGGAAGCTGTCGAGGGTGTGGTTGACCGCGCCTTCGGTGGAGTTCTCCACCGGTACCACGCCGAAGTTCACCGCACCCGCCGCCACTTCACGGAACACTTCGTCGATTGCCGCCATCGGCTTGCTGATCACCGCGTGACCGAAGTGCTTCATGGCCGCCGCCTGGGTGAAGGTACCTTCAGGGCCGAGGTAAGCCACTTTCAGCGGCTGCTCGAGCGCCAGGCACGAGGACATGATTTCGCGGAACAACCGCGCCATCTCTTCGTTGCCCAACGGCCCCTGATTGCGCTCCATCACCCGCTTGAGCACCTGAGCCTCACGCTCGGGACGATAGAACACCGGCACTTCGCCTTCGGCCAGCGAGGCCATCTTTACTCGCGCAACTTCCTGGGCGCAGCGGGCGCGTTCGCTGATCAGCTCGAGGACCTTGCTGTCCAGAGCGTCAATGCGAACGCGCAGTGCCTTGAGTTCTTGCTCGGACATCAGCCGTGTTCCTTCTCGAATTCAGCCATGTACGCCACCAGCGCGTTGACGGCGTTGATGTCGACGGCGTTGTAGATGGAGGCGCGCATGCCGCCCACGGAGCGGTGGCCTTTGAGGTTGAGCAGGCCGCGCTCGTCGGCACCGGCGAGGAACGGCTTGTCCAGGCGATCGTCAGCCAGACGGAATGGCACGTTCATCCACGAGCGGTCCGACTTGTTGATCGGGTTGCTATAGAGGCCGCTGGCGTCGATGAAGTCGTACAGCGTGCGCTGCTTGACGTCATTGAGCTTGGCGATCGCTTCGACGCCGCCCTGCTCTTTCAGCCACTGGAACACCAGGCCGGACAGGTACCAGGCCAGGGTCGGCGGGGTGTTGTACATCGAGCCGTTATCGGCCGCGACCTTGTAGTTGAGCATGGTCGGGCACAGCGAACGCGCCTTGCCCAGCAGGTCTTCGCGGATGATGTTGACGACAATACCGCTCGGGCCGATGTTCTTCTGTGCGCCGGCGTAGATCATGCCGAAACGCGAGATGTCGACCGGACGCGAGAGGATGTCCGAGGACATATCGGCGACCAGCGGCACATCACCGGTTTCCGGGATCCACTGGAATTCCAGACCGCCGATGGTTTCGTTCGGCGCGTAGTGAACGTAAGCGGCGTCTTTCGACAGATTCCACTCGTTCTGGCCCGGAATGGCGAAATAGTCGTAAGGCTTGGCGGTGGCGGCAACGTTGACGTGGCCGTAGCGCGAGGCTTCTTCGATGGCTTTCTGCGACCAGATACCGGTGTCGATGTAGTCGGCAGAGCCGTTTTCCGGCAACAGGTTCAGCGGGATCTGCGCGAATTGCTGGCTGGCGCCCCCCTGCAGAAACAGCACTTTATAGTTCGACGGGATATTCAGCAGGTCACGCAGGTCCTGCTCGGCCTGGGTGGCGATGGACACGAACTCATCGCTGCGATGGCTCATTTCCATGACCGACAGACCCTTGCCATGCCAATCAAGGAGTTCACCCTGGGCACGTTGCAGGACAGCTTCAGGAAGCGCCGCAGGACCGGCACAGAAGTTATAGGCTCGCTTGCTCACATCCAATCTCGCTCTGATTTGGTGGTATCACGCAATAAATCACACTACCGATCAACACAGCCCTGTGGGAGCGAGCCTGCTCGCGAATGCATCACCGCGGTGGGTCAGAGGTACCGCAGCGCCTGCATTCGCGAGCAGGCTCGCTCCCACAGGGGATCTCCATGATGTCGAAATTTCATACCGGACAAATAACAAGGGGGCGAATTTTCATCCGCCCCCTCGCTTGTCCGCTTATTCCTGCGGCTCTTCGTCAGCTGCGGCGTCGAGTTGCTGGTCCTCGGCAACGTCGTCGATCACGACATCCCCCTCGAACCCGGCACCCTCTTCACCTTCAAGCTCATCGCCTTCGACTTCCGACGGCTCCTGAACCCGCTCCAGACCAACCAGGGTTTCATCCTTGGCCAGTTTGATCAGGGTCACGCCCTGGGTGTTACGGCCCAGGCTCGACACTTCGTCGACACGGGTGCGCACCAGAGTGCCCTGATCGGAGATCAGCATGATTTCTTCGCCGTCGAGCACCTGAACCGCACCGACCAGACGGCCGTTACGCTCGTTGCTGACCATGGCGATTACACCCTGGCCGCCACGCTTGTACTCAGGGAACTCGGTGATCGCGGTGCGCTTGCCATAACCACGCTCGGAAGCGGTGAGGATCTGGCTGCCTTCTTCCGGGATCAGCATCGAAATCAGCTTCTGCCCTTCCGGCAGACGCATGCCGCGTACACCGCGGGCGGTACGGCCCATGGCACGCACGTCGGACTCTTTGAAGCGCGTTACCTTGCCGCCATCGGAGAACAGCATCACTTCGCGCTCGCCATCGGTGATGGCCGCAGAGATCAGCACGTCGCCTTCGTCCAGCTCCAGCGCGATCAGACCGACGCTGCGCTGACGGCTGAAGGATTCCAGCGGGGTCTTCTTCACGGTGCCGTTGGCGGTCGCCATGAAGATGTAGTGACCTTCGGTGTATTCCTCGACCGGCAGCATGGTGGTGATGTATTCACCGTCATCCAGCGGCAGCAGGTTGACCAGCGGACGACCACGGGCGGCGCGGGATGCTTCCGGAATTTCGTAAGTCTTCAGCCAGTACACCTTGCCCTTGCTGGAGAACAGCAGGAGGGTGGTGTGACTGTTGGCCACCAGCAGGTGAGCGATGTAGTCCTCATCCTTGACGCCGGTCGCCGATTTGCCTTTGCCGCCACGACGCTGAGCCTGGTACGCAGCCAGCGGCTGAGTCTTGGCGTAGCCACCGTGGGAGATGGTCACGACGCGCTCTTCTTCCGGGATCATGTCGCCCAGGGTCAGGTCGAGACGCGCATCGAGAATCTCGGTGCGGCGCACGTCGCCGTATTCGGCGCGGATCACTTCCAGCTCTTCGCGGATCACTTCCATCAGGCGCACGGCGCTGTTGAGGATGCGGATCAGCTCGCCGATCTGGTTGAGAATCTCTTGATACTCGGCCAGCAGCTTCTCGTGTTCCAGACCGGTCAGACGGTGCAGACGCAGTTCCAGAATGGCTTGCGCCTGCTCTGGCGACAGGAAGTACTTGCCTTCACGCAGACCGTATTGCGGATCGAGGTTCTCCGGACGGCACGAATCGGCGCCGGCACGTTCAACCATCGCGACTACGGCGCTGGATTCCCAAGGGGTGCTGACCAGCGCTTCTTTCGCTTCCGACGGAGTCGGCGACGCCTTGATCAAGGCGATCACCGGGTCGATGTTCGACAGGGCAACGGCCTGACCTTCGAGGATGTGACCACGCTCGCGAGCCTTGCGCAGTTCGAATACGGTACGACGGGTGACCACTTCACGACGGTGACGGACGAAAGCTTCCAGCAGATCCTTGAGATTCAGGATGCGCGGACGGCCATCGATCAGCGCCACGATGTTGATGCCGAATACCGATTGCAGCTGGGTCTGGGCGTAGAGGTTGTTGAGGATCACCTCAGGCACTTCGCCGCGACGCAGTTCGATCACGACACGCATACCGTCCTTGTCGGACTCGTCGCGCAGCTCGGTGATGCCTTCAAGCTTCTTCTCTTTGACCAGCTCGGCGATCTTCTCGATCAGACGCGCCTTGTTCAGCTGATACGGGAGTTCGGTAATGACGATCTGCTGACGGCCACCGACCTTGTCGATGTCTTCGATGATCGAACGGGCACGCATGTAAATGCGGCCGCGACCGGTGCGGTAGGCTTCGATGATGCCGGCACGACCGTTGATGATCGCGGCCGTCGGGAAGTCCGGACCAGGGATGTATTGCATCAGCTCATCGACGGTCAGCTCGGGATTGTCGATGAGGGCCAGGCAACCGTCGATGACTTCACCGAGGTTGTGCGGCGGAATGTTGGTCGCCATGCCCACGGCGATACCGCTGGAACCGTTGACCAGCAGGTTCGGGATGCGCGTCGGCATCACCGCCGGGATCATTTCGGTGCCGTCGTAGTTCGGCACCCAGTCCACGGTTTCCTTGTGCAGGTCGGCCAGCAGTTCATGCGCCAGCTTGGTCATGCGCACTTCGGTGTATCGCATGGCCGCGGCGTTGTCGCCGTCCACCGAACCGAAGTTGCCCTGACCGTCAACCAGCAGGTAGCGCAGGGAGAAAGGCTGAGCCATGCGGACGATGGTGTCGTACACCGCGGTATCACCGTGCGGGTGATACTTACCGATCACGTCACCGACAACACGGGCAGATTTCTTGTACGGCTTGTTGAAGTCGTTGCCCAGCTCGCTCATCGCGAACAGTACGCGACGGTGCACGGGCTTGAGGCCATCGCGCGCATCCGGCAGTGCACGGCCGACGATTACGCTCATCGCGTAGTCGAGGTAGGACTGTTTCAGCTCGTCTTCGATATTGACCGGGAGGATTTCTTTGGCCAGTTCGCCCATGAGAAGCCTGATTCCTTTTTCTGGTGAAACTTCGTCATATCCATATGGGATGTACGAAGCTCGTCGGGGCAGGCTGAGTGCCATGCGCCGACTTACGACAAATCAACAAATCGAACCGTGGATTTGCGCAGTAAAGACAGCTCCGTGAAGCTGCCTCGGAAAACGCCGGATGTTATCACAAGAGCCGCCACGCACCTATCCCCCAGATGCGCATGGAGCATAGTTAGTTGACCGATGACAGGCGTAAAGGGGACGAGAGAGGCTCAGAGCCTCTTTGAATACAGTTTTGGGGCTTGATTTGGAGATGTTTATTGACTTTGATGGCCCCATCGCGAGCAGGCTCACTCCTACAGGGTTTGCGTTCGACACAAAACCTTGTAGGAGTGAGCCTGCTCGCGATGGCGTCCTTACAGACGCCAAAGCCAATCAATGCAGGCGCTTGCGGCACATCAACTGAGCCATTTTCGCCGTATCCGGCCGCTCGACGATGCCTTTTTCAGTGACGATCGCATCAATCAGATCCGCCGGCGTCACGTCAAACACCGGGTTGAACGCCTCGACGTCCGCCCCCACGCGCTTGCCACCCACCTCCAGCAACTCGGCGCCGTCACGTTCCTCGATCGGGATGTCGTCGCCACTGGCCAGATGCATGTCGATGGTCGAACTCGGCGCCACCACCATGAAACGCACGCCGTGGTGCATGGCGTTGACCGCCAGTTGATAGGTGCCGATCTTGTTCGCCACGTCGCCATTGGCAGTGATGCGGTCAGCGCCGACGATCACCCAGGTCACGCCTTTGGTCTTCATGATGTGTGCAGCGGCCGAATCGGCATTCAGCGTCACCGGGATGCCTTCGTTCGCCAGCTCCCACGCGGTCAGGCGCGAACCCTGCAGCCATGGCCGGGTTTCATCGGCATACACCCGCTCGACCATGCCTTCCAGATACGCCGCACGAATCACCCCCAGCGCGGTACCGAAACCGCCGGTGGCCAGAGCACCAGTGTTGCAGTGGGTCAGAATCGCCTGGGCATTGCCCTGATGTTTGCGGATCAGATCGACGCCGAGCTGAGCCATGGTCAGGTTGGCTTCGCGGTCGCTTTCATGAATGGCAATGGCTTCGGCTTCCAGCGCCACCAGCGGATCGGCATTGTCCTTCAGACGATCGAGCCGATCGTGCATGCGATTCAACGCCCAGAACAGGTTGACCGCCGTCGGGCGGGAATCCGCCAGCAGGGCGAAATCCTCTTCCAGCGCCGCGTACCAGTCGCCGCCTTCAGCCACGCGGGCGCGGGCCGCCAGCACAATGCCATAGGCCGCGCTGATGCCGATGGCCGGTGCGCCACGCACCACCATCGAACGAATCGCCTCAGCCACACCGGCAGCGCTGGTGTAGGCAATCCAAGTTTCCTCGAACGGCAAAATACGCTGATCCAGCAGGTGGAGCGCGCCATCTCGCCAATCGATGGCCTTTACTTTCTCCGCAGCCAACAGTCGATCGCGCATCCCTCACCCCGCACTCATGAACAAAAGCCGCCGATTATAGCGATCCCCCCGCGAAGACGCTCGGGTATACTTCGCCATCCTTTACAAAAGCACTGGAACCGACCCTCGATGCCGAAACCTGCCATTGCGCTCGACTTATTATTGCTGCCGACCTGGCTGGTACCCGTCGAACCCGCAGGCGTTGTGCTCAAGGAGCATGGCCTGGGCATTCGCGACGGTCGCATCGTGTTTATCGGCCCGCGCGCCGAAGCATTGAAGTGTAACGCCACTGAAGTCCGCGAATTGCCGGACGTGCTGCTCAGCCCGGGCCTGATCAACGCTCACGGGCATGCGGCGATGACCCTGTTCCGCGGTCTGGCCGACGATCTGCCGCTGATGACCTGGCTGGAAAACCACATCTGGCCGGCCGAAGCCAAATGGGTCGATGAAGAGTTCGTCCGTGATGGCACTGACTTGGCGATTGCCGAGCAGATCAAGGGTGGCATCAGCTGTTTCTCGGATATGTATTTCTTCCCGAAAGTCGCCAGTGAGCGCGTGCACAACAGCGGCATTCGCGCGCAGATCGCGATTCCGATCCTCGATTTCCCGATCCCCGGCGCCAGCAGCGCCGATGAGGCCATTCGTCAGGGCGTCGAGCTGTTCGGCGATCTGAAGCATCACGAACGGATCAAGATCACCTTCGGCCCACATGCACCCTACACCGTGGGCGACGAGAACCTGGAAAAAATCCGCGTGATCGCCGAAGAGCTGGACGCGTCGATCCACATGCACGTCCACGAGACCGCCTTCGAAGTCCAGCAATCGCTGGAGCATCGCGGCGAGCGGCCACTGGCCCGCCTCGGTCGCCTCGGCCTGCTCGGCCCGCGCTTCCAGGCGGTGCACATGACCCAGATCAGCGATGACGATCTGGCATTGCTGGTAGAAAGCAACACCAGCGTGATCCACTGCCCGGAATCGAATCTGAAGCTGGCCAGCGGGTTCTGCCCGGTGGAGCGCCTGTGGCAGGCTGGCGTGAACGTCGCCGTCGGCACCGATGGCGCGGCGAGCAACAACGACCTTGACCTGCTCGGCGAAACCCGCACCGCCGCGCTGCTGGCCAAAGCCGTCGCCGGCTCGGCCACCGCGCTGGACGCCCATCGTGCGCTGCGCATGGCCACGCTCAACGGCGCACGGGCCTTGGGCATCGAGGCGCAGGTCGGTTCGCTGGAGATCGGCAAGGCTGCGGACATTGTCGCTTTCGACCTGTCCGGCCTGGCTCAGCAACCGGTCTATGACCCGGTGTCGCAGCTTATTTATGCCACCGGCCGCGACTGTGTGAAACACCTGTGGGTCGCCGGCAAACAGTTACTCGACGACCGGCGCCTGACCCGTCTGGACGAACAACAGCTGGGCGCCACCGCCCGGGCCTGGGGCCAGCGCATCAGCGGCCACACCGAATCGTAAACACCGCGGAGCAGACTCCGCGGCTACAGCCCTTTTCAAGTTTTTCGAGGAATACATCATGAGCAACGTCGACCACGCCGAAATCGCCAAATTCGAAGCCCTGGCCCATCGCTGGTGGGACCGTGAAAGCGAGTTCAAACCGCTGCACGACATCAACCCGCTGCGCGTCAACTGGATTGACGAGCGAGTCAATCTGGCCGGCAAGAAAGTTCTCGACGTCGGTTGCGGCGGCGGCATCCTCAGCGAAGCCATGGCCCAGCGCGGCGCCACTGTCACGGGCATCGACATGGGCGAAGCGCCACTGGCGGTAGCGCAATTGCATCAGTTGGAGTCCGGCGTCAGCGTCGAATACCGGCAGATCACCGCCGAAGCCCTGGCTGAAGAAATGCCCGAGCAGTTCGACGTCGTAACCTGCCTGGAAATGCTGGAGCACGTACCGGACCCGTCGTCGGTGATCCGCGCCTGCTACCGCATGGTCAAGCCCGGCGGCCAGGTGTTCTTTTCGACCATCAACCGCAACCCGAAGGCGTACCTGTTCGCCATCATCGGCGCCGAATACATCATGAAGCTGCTGCCGCGCGGCACCCACGACTTCAAGAAATTCATCCGCCCGTCCGAGCTGGGCGCCTGGAGCCGCATCGCCGGCCTGACCGTCAAGGACATCATCGGCCTGACCTACAACCCGCTGACCAAGCACTACAAGCTGGCCAGCGACGTTGACGTCAACTACATGATCCAGACCCTGCGCGAGGAGTAAGCCGATGGCCATCAGAGCAGTCCTTTTCGATATGGACGGCACCCTGCTCGACACCGCGCCGGACTTCATCGCCATCTGTCAGGCGATGCGCGCGGATCGCGGCTTGCCGCCGATGAACGACAAGCACATCCGCGACGAAATCTCCGGCGGCGCCAAAGCGATGGTCGCGGTGACGTTCTCGATGGATCCGGAATCGCCGGGCTTCGAGGAGCTGCGTCAGGAATTCCTCGAGCGTTATCTGGCCGGTTGCGCTGTGCACAGCAAGCTGTTCGACGGCATGGGCGAGCTGCTGGCCGACATAGAGCGGGCCAACCTGATCTGGGGCGTGGTCACCAACAAACCGGTACGCTTTGCCGAGCCGATCATGCAACAGCTGGGGCTGGCCGAGCGCTCGGCGCTGCTGATCTGCCCGGATCACGTGAAAAACAGCAAGCCGGATCCGGAGCCGCTGATCCTCGCGTGCAAGATGCTTGATCTGGATCCGTCGACGGTTTTGTTTGTGGGCGATGATCTGCGCGATATCGAATCCGGGCGCGATGCCGGCACCAAGACCTGCGCCGTGACCTACGGCTATATCCACCCGGACGACAACCCGCGGCACTGGGGCGCGGATGTGGTGGTGGATCATCCGCTGGAGTTGCGCAAGGTGCTCGACAGCGCGCTGTGCAGCTGCTGAAAACGGCCTTTGTGGCGAGGGGATTTATCCCCGATGGGTTGCGAAGCAGCCCCCGCAATCTTTCAGGTCGATTCGATATGCAGGTTTACGACTGCTTCGCAGCCGGTCGGGGATAAATCCCCTCACCACAAGGAAGCAGGTCTTCATGAATGGATTGTGAGGTTCTTATGTTCGATTACACCGCCCGTCCCGAATTGCTCAAGGATCGGGTCATTCTGGTCACCGGTGCCGGTCGTGGCATCGGTGCGGCTGCCGCGAAAACCTACGCCGCTCACGGCGCCACCGTGCTGCTGCTGGGCAAGACCGAAGCCAATCTGACTCAGGTCTACGACGAGATTGAAGCGGCGGGGCATCCACAACCGGCAGTGATCCCGTTCAACCTCGAGACCGCCTTGCCCCATCAATACGATGAGCTGGCGGCGATGATCGAGAGCGAGTTCGGCCACCTCGACGGCTTGCTGCACAACGCCTCGATCATCGGCCCGCGCACGCCGATCGAGCAGCTGTCGGGCGAAAACTTCATGCGTGTCATGCAAGTCAACGTCAATGCCATGTTCATGCTGACCAGCACCCTGCTGTCGCTGCTCAAGCTGTCGCAGGATGCCTCGGTGGTGTTCACCTCCAGCAGCGTCGGGCGCAAGGGCCGGGCCTACTGGGGCGCTTACGGAGTATCGAAGTTCGCCACCGAAGGCTTGATGCAAACCCTGGCCGATGAAGTCGATGGCGTGGCACCCGTGCGCTCCAACAGCATCAACCCGGGCGGCACGCGTACCAGCATGCGTGCACAGGCCTATCCGGGAGAAAACCCGCTGAACAATCCGACCCCGGAAGAGATCATGCCGGTGTACCTGTACCTGATGGGTCCTGACAGCGCGGGCATCAATGGCCAGGCATTCAACGCGCAATAACTGCCATACGTCGCTTTTGTTGCCGTGGCGGATTACCGTCGCGGCACGCAATTGCCGCTTCCCACCGTCACACCTCAGTCAAATATCCGCCACCCGCCCTCAAAGCAAAAAGCCATCCCGTTGATTCATAAAGGTTTTAATAAACCTGAACCGAATGGCACGACTTTCGCTCTAATTTTCCTCAAAGCATGCCGTGTGAAGGCACTGGGGCAAGGCCGATTTCGATAGCTGACTAATCGTCATCAGGCAGACTAAACTTACGCCAAATGTCCTACGGGACTGATGGATCAGTATGACGCGCAGCCCATAGCCGCTCTCACCCAGCCTGTAAGACAGACTTACTGCTTAGGGGCTCACGCCATATGAAATCACCTTCCCAGACCAATGCAATTGACTTTGACAGTGCCAAATTGCAACGCCTGGGCTTTGGTCAGCTGCCTCCGCTTCTGGAACGCCCGGCCAGCCTGGCGCAATTGCGCCAGCAAATGAGCCTGCAACTGCAAACCAGTCTTGAGCCGCAACGAATCCTCGGTCTGTTTTTCCGCGAAGTTCAGCGTCTTGTGCCGCTGGATGCCTTGAGCTACGTGCATTCGGGCAGCGACTTGCGCCTGGAGTTCGGTGCCCGCGGTCACCATTCGGTCAGCTACAGCCTCAGCCACGAAGGCGAGCATTTGGGCGAACTGGTGTTTCGCCGCAACCAGCGCTTCAGCGAGCAGGATCAGGGCAACCTCGAATCGCTGCTGTCGTCGCTGTTGTTCCCGATGCGCAATGCCCTGCTCTACCGCGCGGCAACGCAAAGTGCGCTGCGCGACCCGTTGACCGGAACCGGCAACCGGATCGCCATGGAGCAGACCCTGCAACGCGAGATCGACATGTCACGCCGGCACCTGCAACCGTTGTCGGTGCTGATGCTCGACATCGACCACTTCAAACGGGTCAACGACAGCCATGGCCACAGTGCCGGGGATGACGTGCTCAAAGCGGTGGCAGCGTCGATCAAGGGCCAACTGCGTAACGTCGACATGGTGTTTCGCTATGGCGGGGAAGAATTTCTGATCTTGCTGTGCAACACCGGCCGGGAAGCGGCAGCGATGGTCGGCGAGCGTCTGCGCCACGCCGCGCAGACTGCAGAATATTTCGCGGACGGCAAACTGATCGACCTGACCGTGAGCCTTGGCTGCTCGACTCTGTTGCCGGGAGAGTCAGCTGACAGCCTGCTGCGCCGGGCCGACAGTGCGCTGTACGTGGCCAAGCGCGAAGGGCGCAATCGGCTGGCGATGGCTGGCTGAGTCCTTCCAGACAACCACAAACCACTGTAGGAGTGAGCCTGCTCGCGATCCGGTGTGTCAGTCACCTTCTTTGTTGACTGACACACCGGATCGCGAGCAGGCTCACTCCTACACTTTTTTGCGGCGTTATTGGCTATCAGCTCTCTACCAGTGCCCGGCGTTCACGCCCGTGCAACGCGCGCTCCGTGGTCTCCAGTTGCATGCAACGCTCCAGAAACAGGTACATGTAGTCGTAGCTCTTGCACACCGCCTGACGCAGTTCGGTCTGCAGCGCCTTGCTCGGGTTCATGCCCGCCAGCGTGCAGATGATTTCCAGCGCTTCCCACGGGTGAGCGTCGTCGTACTGGGCGTGCATCTTCAGCCACTTCATCGCGCGCTTGCGCTCTTCTTCCGGGAACGCCGCCGCGTACACGCCAGTTGAGCAGACCAGCGCCGACCACTCCCCGGTCGCGCCCTCGATGGCGTAGTTGGTCGCAGCGATGGCGACGATCAGCGAATCCGCCGAACTCGTATGCCAGCACCAGTGACTCAGCGCATGCAGTTCCGGCGGTACTTGCTGGGCCTGCAGATCCTCGAGGCTGACGCCATGCGCGCGACTCCAGTTCAGCCAGTAGTCGGCATGATTGAGTTCGACGCGGATGTTGCGCATCAGCCAGCGGCGCGCCATGTCCTCCCCAGGATGGCGGGCAAACTTGGTTTTGGTCAGGTTCTGCGCCATATACAACGCAAACTGTTCAACTACTGGCCAGCCCCCGATCAAGTACTGGCGCATGGTTTTGGCGCTGAGCTTGTTATCGCGCATGCGCAGGTACAGTTCATGTTCGACAACCCGGCGCTTGCTCTCGCTGCAATCTGCAATGAGCTGTTGTGCCCAGGCAGGATAACTTGCAGCTTCCATGAGTGGTCCGGTTCGGTTGAATGTGTCGATCACTGTTCGGCTCCTTTTGATTTGTGATTGTAAGGATCGGCAAGATATTTCAACGGAACGTGCCAGGCGCCTTGAACAACAGCGGCTGCGGTCTGGCGGGCCGACTTTGCAAACTGTCGCAGGTAAACAACTGCGGGCGTTCGATGACATAACCCTGAGCGTAATCCACCCCGATTTCAAGCAATGCCTGCTCGATCTGGGTTGTTTCAACAAACTCGGCAATTGTCTGCTTACCCATGACATGCCCGATGTGATTGATCACCTCGACCATTGCACGGTTAATCGGGTCGTCCAGCATATCCTTTACGAAACTCCCGTCGATCTTCAGGAAGTCTACAGGCAAATGTTTCAGATAAGCGAATGAAGACATTCCGGCACAAAAGTCATCAAGTGAGAAGTAACAACCTAAGCCTTTGAGTTCATTAATAAATCTAATTGCGCTGCCGAGATTGGCAATGGCGCTGGTTTCAGTAATTTCAAAACAAATCATTTCAGGGGGTATAGCGTAATTAACAAACTGTTCACGCAGAAAGTGCAAGAACGCGTCATCTCCGATAGTAATGCCTGAAAGATTAATCGCACACATTGCCAACGGACCTTCATGTTGTTCGGTAATACATTGGGCAATCACTTTAAAAACATTCTCGACGACCCAACGATCCAGTTGGCTCATCAGACCATAACGTTCGGCCGCCGGAATGAAACTGTCCGGCAGGATCATCCGTCCGGCTTCGTCATGCAGACGCAAGAGTATTTCGATGTGCCCCCCGCCATGGGCTGTAGCGCCCAGCGGAGCAATTTCCTGGGCATAAAGGCAGAAGCGGTTTTCCTCCAGCGCCATGTGCAGGCGCTGCACCCAGGCCATTTCGCCGAAGCGCAGCGACAGCTCGGAGTCGTCGGCATGATAGACCTGCACCCGGTTGCGGCCCTTTTCCTTGGCCATGTAGCAAGCCATGTCGGCGGCGCGCAATGACGCTTCGAGGGTGGTCGGGGTCTGGGCGATGTGCACCAGGCCGATGCTCACAGTGGTCAAAAACGGCCGCCCCTTCCACACGAAGTGCAGGTTCTGCACGGTCTGGCGCAGGCTCTCGGCGATTTTCTCGGCGGCATCCGGGGCGCAGTTCTCCAGCAGAATGCCGAACTCGTCGCCGCCCAGCCGCGCGAGGGTGTCGCTTTCGCGCAAGCCCGATTGCAGCAGCGTGCAAATGTGCCGCAGCAACTCATCGCCAGCGGCGTGACCGCAGGTGTCGTTGACCAGTTTGAACTGGTCCAGATCGAGAAACATCAGCGCATGCCGACCGGGCTGGCGCGTCAGGTTGTGCAGGGCCTGCTCCAGGCGATATTCGAACTCGCGGCGGTTGGCCAGACCGGTCAGGGCATCGTGGGTCGCCTGCCACGACAGGTTGGCGATGTATTGCCGTTCCTGAGTCATGTCATGCAGCACCAGCACCGTACCGATAACCTTCTCGGCGTTGCGGATCGGCGCGCCCACCAGCGTCACCGAGACCGTACTGCCATCCAGGCGCTGAATCAGTTTGGAGTGCTCGCTGCCACCGATCAGTTGCCCGCTGAGAATATGCTCGATCAGCGTCAGCCCTTCGGTCTGCGCATTGTCATCGAGCAGATTGAACAGCGCTGCCAATGGCAACCCCGCCGCGTGCTCGGACTTCCAGTGCGTCATCGCCTCCGCCGCCGGGTTCATGTAATCGATCGCGCCGTTGACGTCGGTGGTGATCACCCCGTCGCCAATCGATTGCAGGGTGATGTGTGCCCGATCCTTCTCCAGCTGCAGCGCCTGGGCAAAGGCATGCCGCTGCTTGAGCAGTTTGTGGGTGCGCAACAGGGCCAGCACGATCAACCCCAGCGCCGTGGCCAGGTTGGTGAACAGCAGCAGGCGCAGGATCATCCGTGACCCTTCGCCCAAGGCATCGCTGAACGCCTTGGCCGCCGGCGTCACACCGTCGTTGATGGCAAAAATCTGCGCTTTCCAGTGCTGTATATCAGCCGGCGTCGCGATGTTTTCGCTGATGCCCTGATGCATCTCGCGCGCGACATTGTCCAGTTGCACCAGATAGGCGTCGCCGATGGTCCAGCGGTCGATCGCGGTTTCCAGATAACTGAAATGGCGGAAATTGAGGTACAGCCAGATCAGGCTCGACACATCATCGGGATGGTTGCCGCCCTTGAGGATCCCCTCCCGTGCCGCCTGCAGATCCGGCGGCTGACGATCCAGCGCCAGACGCAACTGGTGACCGCCCTGAGGCACGGCAATCGCTTGCTTGTATTTGAGGAAGATCGCCTCGTCGCGGCTGTCGGCATACAGGTTCAGGTAATAGATGGCGTCTTTCTGGCCCTTGGACCAGAGGCTCTCGCCGGCGACATAGCCGCGAACGGCCGACAGGACGTAAAGACTCACGCCCCCCAATAACGCCTGAAATAACACGACGGCGATAAATGGCCAGACGATGCCCAACAACCGTGGCGTTCCGAGAGTCCTTTTATGCTTCATGAGGTCCTTTGCGCACGCACTGTCATCTTCAAGGGGAGATCGCCAGAGCCAGACAAGGGAGCGACCCCTTCCAGCAAACCAGGACATTTTCAACCGGCGATACGTATGTACCGCACCCGCTGTTCGCCATGCTTCGACACTGACGGCTTTCAATCATTCCAGAGCCGTTTTCCATGCAGTCACCTTCCGCCACGCTGCAACGCCATACTGCCCAACAGAGCGAATACAGGGCAATGATCACCGCCCTGCGCGCCGTGCTCAGCGCTTCAACCTCACTGCAGACCTACTACCTCACACCCCAGACACATTCACGCCTGGGTACTGCACACGACCAGGCGCAAAACCTTCTGCAAGCACTGTTCGATGACAGCGGCGAGCCACAATTGGCGGCCTACCTGCAAACGTCCAGAGGATCATTGCTGCAAGTCGACGCCGCAGCCGGTCACTGCAGCTTTTCCTTCAATCGTCCCGATGGCAGTTGCGCCCGCTTCACCATCAAGGATGTCACCCGGGCCTCCAGCACAATTCAAGAATTTCAGCGAGCGTTGCTGAGTATAGGCGCACACCTGCGTTCCGACAGGCTGCTGCCGTTGTCACAACTGCTGCGTGAGTCCGGGTTCACATTTGCCGACGTACAGGACGCCACAGCACTGGCCCGGCTGATCGGCAAGGTCGAAGAACAACGCGCCAGCCATCGACTGAATCTGCGACATCACCCGGCGCTGACGGGACTGATGAGCGACGATGACAAAGCCGCGATTCACGACCTGATTGGTGACTGGCTTACCGGCAAAACCCTGTCGGCCATCGACAGCCTGGCCAGCGAAGTAACGCCCCCATTCACCCGCCAGCAACTGGAACAGCAGCCTGCCGCCTGCCTGGAACGCCTGCTCGACACCCCCAAGGCGCGTGACCTGGGCCAGCGCCTGCTGCAGAAACTGCAATGGTATGGCGCGCGGCCCGATGAACTGACCGTGCCCGATATCGGCCTGCGTTTACTGCTCGAGGCGTTGTGCCTGTGGTACGAACTGCCCGGCGAAGGCAGCTCGACCGAAGTGGCTGGTTTTGCGCTGGAACAACGCGCTTACTACGGCGCCAGCTACGCCGCCATTCGCCGGGACTTTTTAAAGCACCTGGAGGATTCTCACCGAACCTCGACCCCGACCGAAAAACATGTGCTGGGATGGGTATGCCTGACGCAGTTCGGACTGGATTTTCAAGTGCGCGACATTCCTGACGACCTGCCGTACGCCAGCTCGGTGGTCTGGGTCAATTTCGTGCATGGCGTGCACCTCGCCCATGCCCTCGATCCACAGTTGCTGGAACATCTGAGCTTTCAACAACTGGTCGATCTGCCGCTGCACAAAAGTGAAAACGCCAGCACCGACCTGCAAACCCTGATCGCCATGACCCGAGTGGCTGCCGCACAGACCTGGACACTGGCCACCGGAGCCCAGGCCGCAGCGAACGAGACATCCGGCGATGACGCTGCCCTGCAAGCGCTGGAAGACCACAAGAAGCAAATGAACGCAGCGATCCTGCAACTGGACATCGAGCCGCCACGGCGACTCGCCCTGGCAAAACAGCAACTGGAGAAGGCGCTGGCCAACGAGCTGTACGATCACACGACGATTCGCCTCAAACGCCACCATCCTTCAACGCCCAACCGTAGCCGACGCAGCATTATCGACACCCCGGATGTGGCATTGCCGACCTGGCCGTTGCTGGAGGTCTATGCCGCCGGCGGGTTGAGCAGCGACACACGCTGGTACGTCAGCAACGATGGCCGCAGTGCCAGCGAATGGATCAGCCTCAACGCAGCAGGCAAACTGCAAAGCGGTTTTGTCGACACCGGACATCCAGGCCGACGCCTTTCACGGTTTCCGAGCAACTGCACCTTGCCCGAGATCAGGCCCTTGTTCGAGCAGCAGTTCGATGACTATCTGAGCGAGACCCGCGAAGCCTATGAATACCTGATCAAGTCGCTGCTGGTCACACTGCCGTGGCCCGACCGCCGGGCACTGGAGCACGGCGAAGTGCGGATTCACAGCCTCAGGGATCCGACACGGCATATCGAAGCTCACCTGGAGACAGCGGAAAACATCCTGCCGTACCGGGCTCGCATGGGCTTCGTGTTGCAGGCGACGTATCAGGGCCCGCCACAATTCTACGAATGCCTGCCACGCGCCGGCATCCTTCGCAAACGCCCGGATCTGAATGACACACATGTGGGCGGCCTGTTATTGCCACCCCTGCCGCCCAAACGTGGACGGACCAAGGGCCAGAGCATCAGCCGCATCGTCGCCCGCCGCCTGCCGTTCGATCGAAAAGCACACTGGGACGGTTCGACACCTGCCCCCGACGCCAAATGCGTCGCGATCCTCGAACCGCTGGGCGACTCCCTCCCGGTATCGATGATCCCGGCGGCCCATCACGACAGTTCGCCGAACCTGACCTTCACCTCGCCGCGCACGGCGCACATCGCCTCGTTCATCGCGACCCGGTTGTTCTATGCCGATGAGCAGGCGCTGCGCAGTGAGGCCTGGGGTGATACCCGTTTCGAGCGCGACAGCCGCAAAAAGCACTGGACTCATGCCCTCAAGGGCTTCATCCCGTTCTGGGGCAGTCTCGAAGACCTGCAGTCGGACAGTCCGGGCAAACGCGCAATGGGCGTACTCGGCCTGCTCCTCGATATCGTCTCGTTCGCGATTCCCTTGGGCAAATTCGTCGCCGGCAGCATTCGCCTCGCGGCCGTGGCCGGGAAAATGGCGATTCGCGTCGCCCTGCCACGCATGGCGCAATTGTCGAAAAACCTGCTGATTTCGAGCTTGAGAAACCTCAATCCGCTGGACGCTGCGCCTGCTTTGCTCAAGCTCGGCGGCCGAGGTGCGATCGGCGCAGTGCGGGCCGTGGCGCATCTGGAACACCGCGCGGTTGCACGTCTGAAAAGGCTGGCCGGCAGAAGCGCTGACTATGACCTGCTGCACAGTCTGCCCCAGGCACTGGATGCCGGGCGCTGGAAAGCGCTGAACCCTGCCGATCATCTGGCCGTGGTCAGAGGCATTGACGATGTGCCGGTGCGCAACGTCGGCGGCTCGCGGCATCACTTGCTCGATCCGCTGTCCGACCGCCCTTATGGGCCGCAGTTGCTCGCACACGAGCATGATTTTTCGCTGGGGCGTTCGCACTACCGCACCGTGAAAAAAACCGACGATCAGATCGATATCGAACTGGCGCCGAACACCCGCATCGAGCTTGTCCCCGAGGCTGGGGGACGCACCACGGTATTGATCGATGATGTGCCTTATCGACTCGACGGCGATGAACTGCGCCGGGTCGATCTGCTCGATGACAGCCAGCACTGGACGCTGCTGCCGTGCCGGATCCGTCGCGCACCGGGCGCGGGCGACTGCCGCGTCAGCTACATCACCGCAGAACCCGCCCCGACGCCCGCCGTCGGCACGATCGACAAGGAAAAGGGTTACGCACCGTGGTTCGGCGAGCGGGTTTCGGAGCCGGCCATGCTGCCCCATCAAGACGGAATGTTCCTGGCGGTCGATGCCAGGCTTTATCAAATCATCGATAACCGCCCGAGGCTGTTCACCGGTGATCTGCGACTCCTTGGATTCCATCAAGGCAGGCTGGTACCAAGACAGCAGATTCAAGCCACGCTGCAGTTTCGCAAGGGCATTTATGCGCGGATAAAAACCGGCGGCAGCTATGACGGGATCAATGACTCACATCAGGTTGGTGCGGTGCTAATGCCGGCCATCGACGACTCGGCCTCCTACGTGTTCTTCCGAATCAACATCCAGGAGTACTACCTGGCCACCATCGCCAAGGGTAAAAAAGCGCCCGATCAATTGACCTTCAGGCGCCTGGCACCCGCCGAACTGGCCGACGGCACCCTCGGTGCTGAACTGCTGACCGTCTACACCGGCTCGCTACACGCCAACAACATTGTGCGCATCCATGGTCTGGAATCGGTGCAGCGCGCGATGCACACCATGGAACAGATCGCGATCCCCATCGGCACCACGGCCATTCCTGCAAACAATATGAAATGGCTGAAGGTCGACACCAGCCCGGGCGAAGCACTGATGTTCGATCACTCGACACGGATGATCGTCACCCGCCTGCCCGAAGGCGCCGTCACCTGGGCGCGCAGCAAGGAAGCGCCGGAAGCCTTTCGGCAGAAAACCGCAGAGATTTTCGACACGTTGTTTCTGTCGCCAACAATCAACCCGGCCAACAGCAACGCGGCCCTGCGCATCGACAGTGCCATGCAGAAACTGCACAACCTGTTGCCCGTGCGTGAGCGGCCGGTCAACGCACGTAACATCGCCTATGCCGAAGTCACCACGACCAGTGGCAAACGGGAGATCTACGTCAGCGTGTCCGGCGCGCAAGGCAGCACCCAGCGCCTGCCGCTGTTTCGCCACATGGGTGCCAATCACGTGCGGATCGGCGACACCACTTACATCAACATCGACTACAACCCAGACTTCCCGCGCACCTCGCTGGAGGTCGCCGAGCAAGGGCAACTGCTGGCCGTGCCGCTGACCATCAAGGAGCTGAAAACCTATCAGCCGACGCAAACCAGCCGGCCGACCTCGCTGGACAGCGAAAGCAAACTGATCAGCGTGCTGCGCGAGAAATATCCCGACCCGACAGAAATCCGCGCGGTCGACATCGCAACAACGATGCGCCCGTGCGAATCCTGTTCGGTGGTGATGAAGCAGTTCGGCCATGACGGCGGCGAGGCGGCGTTACAGGTGCTGTGGGGCTGATTACAGGCGCTGCAGATGGCCGTAGAGTTTGGCGTAGAGGCCGCCATCGGCGATCAGTTGCTGGTGGTCGCCATCCTCGGCCACTTGCCCGCCATCGAACACCAGCACCCGATCCGCCTGCTTCACCGCCGACAGGCGATGGGCAATGATCAGCGTGGTGCGGCCATTGAGGAAGCGCGCCATGGCCTGATGCAGGTTGTATTCGGTGGCAGCGTCGAGGGCTGAAGTGGCTTCGTCGAGAATCACCACTTTCGGCTCGGCGAGGATCATCCGCGCAATCGCCAGACGCTGACGCTGACCACCGGACAGACGCACGCCGGAACGTCCGACGATGCTGTCGAGACCGTCCGGCAGCGCCCGGATGGTCGCCTCCAACTGGGCGATTTCCAGTGCCTGCCAGCAGGCTTCGTCGCTGCGGGTGCGGCCCATGGTCAGGTTGGCGCGGACGGTGTCGTTGAACAGCGCCGGATGCTGCAGCACCACCGCGACGTTTTCACGAATCAGCTCCAGACCGATTTCCTGCTGGGTCGAACCGCCGAAACGAATGGTCCCGGCCGACGGCGTGTACAGCCCCAGCAGCAACTGCACCAGAGTACTTTTGCCGCCGCCACTGGCACCGACAATCGCGACTTTCTCACCGGGGGCAATGGACAGGTTCATCTGATCCACCACCAACTCATCGCCGTAACCGAAACTCAGCCCCTGCACCTCGATGCCCACGGTTTCCCGACCCTTGAACGGATCGACGCCACCGGGGTATTGCGGCTCGTCGGCCCGCGCCAGCAGTTCGTTGATCCGCGCCAGTGCGCCACCCGCCGCGTAGTAGGCGTATTGCAGATTTAGCAGTTGTTCGACCGGGCCGATCATGAACCACAGGTAGCTGAACACCGCGAGCATCTGGCCGATCGACAGGTCGGAGAACAGCACCGTGAGCATCGCCGCCGCGCGGAAGATGTCGATGCCGAACTGGAACAACAGACCGCTGGCGCGATTCGACGCGTCGGTCTTCCACTGTGAGTTGACCGCATAGTTACGCACTTCCTGCGCGCGCAAGCCGAGTCGCCCGAGGAAGAAACCCTGACGGTTGCCGGCGCGCACTTCCTGGATCGCATCGAGGGTTTCGCTCAAGGCTTGAGTGAAACGCGAGGTGCTGTCGTTCTCCAGTTTCTTCAGGTGCTTGACCCGCTTGCCCAACTGCACCGTGGCGTAGATCACCAATGGATTGAACAGCAGGATCAGCAGCGCCAGCTTCCAGTGCATCCACATCAGGATGCTCGCGGTGCCGACCAGCGTCAGCATCGCCACCAGAAACCGGCTGAGGGTTTCGCCGACAAACTTGTCGAGGGTGTCCAGATCGGTGACCAGATGGGTGGTCACGGTGCCGCTGCCGAGGCTTTCGTATTCGCCGAGGGAAATCCTTTTCAGGCGCTCGATCAGCCGCACGCGAATGCGATAGACGATGTCCTTGGCCAGCCGGGCAAACAGCCGCGCCTGCAACACGCCAAAACACAGGGCGCTGCAACGCAGAGTCAGGGTGACCACCAGCATCAGGCCGATGTAACCCGCCGCTTGTTGCCACATCGACGGCAACACGTGGTTCATGACTTTCAGCGCGGCATCGCCATGCCCGAGCAAGACCTCGTCCACCAGCAACGGCAACAGCAACGGAATCGGCACACTGCACAGCGTCGCCAGCACGGCCACGCCGTTGGCGATCCACAGGGATTTTTTGTGATGCAGTGCCAGGCGCCGGACTTCTGCCCAGCTCAGCCGGTCGACACGCTTTACGGCTGGCGTGTCATCGGCCAGGTCAGGCACAGGCGGCGCGCTCCAGCCAACGGCCGAGCAACGGCGAGAGTTCGCTGAGCGGTTGATAGCCGTTGGTCAACAGCGCCAGTTGGCCGTTGCGCTCGGCGAGCAGGGTCGGGAACCCGGCGATGCCCAGATCCTGCACCCAGCTGAAATCGGCCTGAGTCGCCTTGTGCTGATCGGCATGATCAAACAACGCAGCGAATTCGATTCGCGGTACGCCGGCCTTTTCCGCCAGCTCGACCAACACGCTGGCCTGGGTGACATCGCGGCCTTCAGCGTAAAACGCCTGCTGGATCAGGCCGACCAGCGTCCACGCGCAATCCGGCGCCAGGCTGCGCGCGGTAACGATCGCCCGACAGGCCGGCTCGGTGTCGTAGACAAAACCGTCGGGCAACGCCCCGTCGAACTTGAACGGCTGGCCGGTAGCCTCAGTGACCGCCTGCCAGTGCTCAAGGATGTAGCGCCGTGTAGTCGGTTCCAATGCTGCACCACTACCGGTGCGCAACCCGCCGACCACCAGGTGCAACTCCACCCCGGCTGCCTGCGCCTGCTCGACCAATGCCTTGGCAACCGGAGCGAACCCCCAGCACCAGGAACACATCGGATCCATCACATAGAGCAGGCGCGCAGTCATGATCAGGCCTCGGTGGATGCTTGTTTATAGTTGTAGCCGATCGGGTGCGGCATGTTGCGCGCCTTGGCCAGTTCGATCTGCTTCTGCCGATCGATGGCGCTGCGGCGGGTTTTCTCGCTCAGCTTGTCCCAGCAATGCGGGCAGCTGATGCCGGCCACGTAGTGCTCGGAGGCGCGATCTTCAACACTGACCGGTGTGCGGCAGGCATGACATTGATCGTAGTCGCCTTCGCTGAGGTCGTGACGCACGGTCACGCGGTTGTCGAACACGAAGCAGTCGCCCTGCCACTTGGTTTCTTCCTGCGGCACCTCTTCGAGGTACTTCAGGATGCCGCCCTTGAGGTGGTAAACCTCTTCGAACCCCTCGCCCAGCATGTAACTGGAGGCTTTCTCGCAGCGAATGCCGCCGGTGCAGAACATCGCGACTTTCTTGTGCACGGCCGGGTCGAAGTGTTCTTTGATGTAGTCGGGGAATTCGCGAAAACTGGTGGTTTTCGGATCGATGGCGCCTTCGAAGGTGCCGATCGCCACTTCGTAGTCGTTGCGGGTGTCGATCAGCAGCACTTCCGGGTCGCTGATCAGCGCGTTCCAGTCCTGCGGCTCAACGTAGGTGCCGACCTTTTTGTTCGGGTCCACGCCTTCGACGCCGAGGGTGACGATCTCTTTCTTCAGCTTGACCTTGGTGCGGTAGAACGGCTGCTCGTCGCAGTACGACTCTTTGTGGTCGATGTCGATCATGCGCGGGTCGTTCTTCAGCCAGGCGAGCAGGCCATCGATGCCTTCGCGTGTACCGGAAACCGTACCGTTGATGCCTTCTTCGGCGATCAGCAGGGTACCTTTGATACCGTTGTCGACCATCGCTTGCAGCAGGGGCTCGCGCAGGTCAACGTAATCTTCGAGGGTGACGAACTTATACAGTGCCGCCACGACAATCGGTTGTGTCATGGGTATTTCTCCAGGTGGCTACCCTCGCAAAGGGTGAACCGGATTCAAAAAAAACGCGCCGGGTGAGCGGCGCGTTGCGGATTCTAGCAAAAACACGGTGGATTTAGGATCTGTCAAAACTACTGTGGTGAGGGGATTTATCCCCGATCGGCTGCGCAGCAGTCGTAAATCCTGAGAATGCGGTTTAACGGTTGTAAATGGATTGAATGGTTTCAGGGCTACTTCGTAGCCCATCGGGGATAAATCCCCTCACCACAAAAGCCCCTGCCACAACTGCATCCAATATCAGTGTTTGCTACCGCCGGCACAGGTCGGCGACGCCGGGGCGGCGCCGACTTCTGCCCATTCCTGCGGGGTGTAGGTGTGCAGCGCCAACGCATGGAACTCGCCCATCAGCTCGCCAAGCGTGCCGTAGACTTTCTGGTGGCGCTTGACCCGGTTCAGGCCTTCGAACTGCGCGCTGACCACCACTGCCTTGAAGTGCGTCTGTAACCCGCGACTGTGCATGTGGCTTTCGTCCAGCACTTGCAGATGCTCAGGCTGCAGCAGGCCCAGCGTCGATTCGATGCGTTGTTGCATGCTCATCACGAACTCCGCTTACTTCTTCTTGGCCGGCGCAGCGCCTTTCGGTGCCAGCTCGTTGGTCATGTCGTCGAGCAACTTGTTGACGACAGGCACGGCGCTTTCCAGCTTGGCCTGGGTCATCTGGGCCGATTGCTGGGTCAGCTGCGGCATTTTCTCCAGGACTTTCTTGCCCAGTGGCGACTGGTAGAACGCGACCAGGTCTTTGAGCTCCGATTCGCTGAAGTTGCTGGTGTAGAGCTTGACCATGTCAGGCTTGAGCTTGTTCCAGCCGATGGCCTGGTCCAGGGCGGCGTTGGCCTTGGCCTGGTAGGTTTCCAGTACGGCTTTCTTGGATTCCGGGGCTTTGGTCTGTTCAAAACGCTGAGCGAACATTTGCTGCACTTGCATGTACACCGGAGTGCCCAGCTTGTCAGCGTGCGCCAGGGTCAGGAAAGCTTCAGCACTGGCGTTGTGGCTGGCGGTATCGGCAAGCACCTGGCCGCTGGCGCAAACCAGTGCAACCGCGGTGCAGATGGCACGAAGACGAGTCATCGAGTTTCCTTTTCAGCTAGGCGAGGTAAAACCCCAAGGGCAACCATTCTGCGCCTAAAAAACCTCGTGGCTCAACCCCCGAGCCTTGCCGCGCTTGATTGCCCGGGTTTTACCGGTCAACAATCGGTTCGAGGGAACCACCTGGGCCTGACCGGGCCTAAACTGCGCAAACAGACCAACAGGAGTGTGCACGATGAGCCGTATCGAAACCGACAGCCTGGGCCAGATCGAAGTCCCGGACGATTCCTACTGGGGTGCTCAGACGCAACGCTCGCTGATCAACTTCGCCATTGGTCAGGAACGCATGCCGCTGCCGGTACTGCACGCCCTGGCCCTGATCAAGAAAGCCGCCGCCCGGGTCAACGACCGCAACGGCGACCTGCCCGCCGACATCGCCCGCCTGATCGAACAAGCCGCCGACGAAGTCCTCGACGGCCAGCACGACGACCAGTTTCCGCTGGTGGTCTGGCAGACCGGCAGCGGTACCCAGAGCAACATGAACGTCAACGAAGTGATCGCCGGTCGCGCCAACGAACTGGCCGGCAACCCGCGCGGCGGCAAGACGCCGGTGCACCCCAACGATCACGTCAACCGCTCGCAAAGCTCCAACGACTGCTTCCCCACCGCTATGAGCATCGCCACTGCCAAAGCCGTGCAGGAGCAATTGCTGCCGGCGATCGCCGAGCTGTCTGGCGGCCTGGCCGAATTGGCCGCGCGCCACATGAAACTGGTGAAGACCGGTCGCACGCACATGATGGACGCGACGCCGATCACCTTCGGTCAGGAGTTGTCGGGCTTTATAGCGCAGCTGGATTACGCCGAACGGGCGATCCGCGCCGCACTGCCGGCGGTGTGTGAACTGGCGCAGGGCGGCACCGCGGTCGGCACCGGCCTGAATTCGCCGCACGGCTTTGGCGAAGCGATTGCCGCGGAACTCGCAGCGCTGTCCGGTCTGCCGTTCGTCACTGCGCCGAACAAGTTTGCTGCGCTGGCCGGGCATGAGCCGCTGACCAGTCTGTCCGGCGCCTTGAAGACCCTCGCCGTGGCGCTGATGAAAATCGCCAACGACCTGCGCCTGCTCGGCTCCGGCCCTCGCGCAGGCTTTGCCGAAGTCAAGCTGCCGGCGAACGAACCGGGCAGCTCGATCATGCCCGGCAAGGTCAACCCGACCCAGTGCGAAGCGCTGTCGATGCTGGCCTGTCAGGTATTGGGCAACGACGTCACCATCGGCATTGCGGCGAGTCAGGGACACCTGCAACTGAACGTGTACAAACCGGTGATCATCCACAACGTGTTGCAATCGATCCGCCTGCTCGCCGACGGTTGCAGCAACTTCCAGCAGCACTGCATTGCAGGCCTTGAGCCGGACGCGCAGGTCATGGCCCAGCACCTGGAACGCGGTCTGATGCTGGTGACCGCGCTGAATCCGCACATCGGTTACGACAAGTCGGCGGAAATCGCCAAGAAGGCTTACGGTGAGGGCCTGACCTTGCGCGAGGCGGCGCTGCAGCTGGGGTATCTGACGAGTGAAGAGTTCGATGCCTGGGTGCGGCCGGAGAACATGATTGAGGCTGGCGCCAAGGGCTGAGATTTGTAGCGCCTGAAAGTCCGTCTTCGCGAGCAGGCTCGCTCCCACAGTGGACCGTATTCCCATGTTGGAAAAGCGTTCAAATGTGGGAGCGAGCCTGCTCGCGAATGGGAGCAGCGCGGTCTAACTGGCTGCAATCTTCATCCGCCGCGCCTTCAACCCGGCAATCAGCGACGGCCCCAACGCCACCAGCGCCGACCCCAGCACCACCAGCACCGCCCCGCCATAACCCAGCCCATTGATCTGCTCGGCATGCACATATTCCGGCCACACCCCGGCGGCAATCGCCACCGCGCCAAAGGTCACCAACGGCGTGATCGCCAGCGTCGCACTGACCCGCGAGGCCTCCCAGTGCGCCAGTGCTTCAGCAAAGGCACCGTAGGCAATCAGCGTGTTCATGCAGCACGCCAGCAACAGCCAACCCTGCACCGGGCTCAGTTCCAGTGCTTCGAGCGGATGCACCCACGGTGTCAGCAACAGCGCGCAGAACAGGTAGATCACCATCATCACCTGCAACGAATTCCACACCGTGAGCAATTGCTTCTGCCCCAGTGCGTAGAAGGTCCAGACTGTCGAGGCCAGCAGCACCAGCAACACGCCGGCGGTGTAGTCCGACAATGAGGTGAGCAGTTCAGCCAGACGCTGATTGAAGAACAGCACAAAGCCGATCAGCAGCACCGCCAGGCCAATGCCCTGACCGATGCTGAAGCGCTCCTTGAACACAAACAGGCTGGTGATCAGCAACATGATCGGCCCCATCTGCACCACCAACTGCGCGGTGCCGGGGCTGAGCAGGTTAAGGCCCATCAGGTACAGCACGTAGTTGCCCACCAGCCCGAGCACCGCCATCAGCACCAGCCAGCCGCCTCGAGGACCGAGCACCTGGCGGCTCGGCAGGCGGCGCGTGGCCGCCAGGTAGATGAACAGGCAGCCGCCCGACACCAACAGGCGAAACCAGGTCACGGTGATCGGGTCCATCACCAGCAGCACCTGTTTGAGTTTGATCGGCAGGATGCCCCACAAAAACGCCGTCAGCAGCGCCAGGAACAGACCGTAGACCCAGCGACCGGATGAAATGTGCATGCGAACCCCAATGCCTGCTGACAAGAGCGGTCATTCTAGGCCCGCCGACAGACGCAACACAGGGACAGTTCGGGCCAGGCCGCGAATGAAACTGTGCAGGTCGCAGCATTAAATTGACGCTTTGCCGTTGATCGGCTGACGAGGCACGCCAAGTGCTTCAGGCATAAGCTGATTGGATCCCTGCAACGAATCGCCCAAGGAGCCCCGATCATGTACGGAATGCGCGCCGATGACAGCGCCCCCGCCACGCACTTTCGCAGCGACCGGTTGTGTCGGGTCAATGGCGAACTGTTTTTCAGCACGCGGGAGAACACCCTTGAGGGGCCGTTCGCTTCCCCGGAGAAGGCTGAGCAGGAAATAAAAGCGTATATCGCGCGGATGCAGCTTCTGGATTCCAACCGGTAAATCCGGTCGATCTCTTCGCGAGCAGGCTCGCTCCCACAGGTGAATGCATTCCAATGTGGGAGCGAGCCTGCTCGCGAAAGCGGTAGATCAACCACCCCACCTTCCAGGGTTCAGCGCACCGCCTCAAACAACCCCGTCGCCCCCATCCCGCCCCCCACGCACATGGTCACGATGCCGTAACGCAAATTACGCCGCTGCAACTCGCGCACCAGATGCCCGACCTGCCGCGACCCGGTCATGCCGAACGGGTGGCCGATAGAAATCGAGCCGCCGTTGACGTTGTATTTGTCGTTGTCGATTTCCAACCGGTCCCGGGCATACAGGCATTGCGAGGCAAACGCCTCGTTGAGCTCCCACAGATCAATGTCCGCCACCTGCAAGCCCTTGGCCTTGAGCAGTTTCGGCACCGAGAACACCGGGCCGATGCCCATCTCGTCCGGCTCGCAACCGGCCACGGTGAAGCCACGGAAAAACGCCTTCGGCTTGAGTCCTAGTTGCAGGGCTTTTTCCAGGCTCATCACCAGGGTCATCGACGCGCCGTCGGACAGCTGCGACGAGTTGCCGGCGGTGACCGAGCCGTCTTCGGCAAATACCGGTTTCAGTCCGGCGAGACTTTCGTAAGTGGTGTCCGGGCGGTTGCAGTCGTCGCGATCGACGATGCCATCGAGGATCTGCACCTCGCCGCTGTTTTTGTCCTCGACCCGGTACTTGACCGCCATCGGCACGATCTCGTCATCGAACAGCCCCGCCGCCTGTGCCTGGGCGGTGCGCAGTTGGCTTTGCAGCGCGTAACGATCCTGTGCCTCGCGGCTGACGTCATAACGCCGCGCCACGACTTCAGCGGTCTGGCCCATGGTGTAGTAGATGCCTGGCACCTGCTGCTTGAGCAGCGGATTGATCAGGTGATCGGTGTTGACGCTTTTCAGGGTCAGGCTGATCGACTCGACGCCACCGGCGACGATGATGTCACTGCAACCGGAAGCAATCTGGTTGGCGGCAATCGCAATCGCCTGCAAACCCGAGGAGCAAAAACGGTTGAGGGTCATGCCGGCCACATGGGTGCCCAGCCGCGAGAACACCGCCACGTTGCGGCCGATGTTGTAACCCTGCGCGCCCTCGTTGGAGCCGGCGCCGACAATGCAGTCCTCGACGCTGGCCGGGTCGATGTCATTGCGCGACAGCAGCGCGTTGACGCAATGGGCCGCCATGTCGTCGGGACGGGTCTGGTTGAACTTGCCGCGAAAGGACTTGGCCAGGCCGGTCCGCACGCTGTCGACGATCACCACTTCACGCATGGCATACCTCAATTGTTGTTGTCGGAGGAGAGTGAAACGAGCATAAGTCCACCCTGCCGCCGACCGCGACAATCATTCACCCCGCGTATGCGGGTCCATCGGCTCAGTCCTTGTGTTTTTTCGCGCGTTTGTCGGACTTCGCGAAAGCTTCCTCAAGCGCTCGGTTAATCGTGCGCAGGACCTTGACCCGGGCCCAGCGTTTGTCATTGGCCTCGACCAGCGTCCACGGCGAAATCTCGGTGCTGGTGCGGTCGACCATGTCGCCCACGGCGGCGCGGTAGGCGTCCCACTTGTCGCGGTTGCGCCAGTCGTCCTCGGTGATCTTGAAGCGCTTGAATGGAATCTGCTCGCGGGCCTGGAAGCGCTCCATCTGCGTGTCCTTGTCGATCGCCAGCCAGAACTTGACGACGATGACCCCGGCGTCGGCGATCTGCTCTTCGAAGTCATTGATCTCGCTGTAGGCCCGCAGCCAGTCGGCCGGGCTGCAGAAGCCCTCGACCCGCTCCACCAGCACCCGGCCATACCAGGAGCGGTCGAACACGGTGAACTTGCCCCGCGCCGGCAAATGCCGCCAGAAGCGCCACAGATACGGCTGCGCGCGCTCCTCTTCAGTGGGCGCGGCAATCGGCACGATGCTGTACTGACGCGGATCGAGCGCCGCCGCCACCCGGCGAATCGCCCCGCCCTTGCCCGCCGCATCGTTGCCTTCGAACACCGCCACCAGTGCGTGGCGGCGCATGCGTTTATCGCGCATCAGCCCGGACAGCCGCGCCTGCTCGGTGATCAGTTGTTCTTCGTAGTCTTTCTTTTCCAGCCGCTGGTTCAGGTCGAGGCTGTCGAGCAGGTTGAGTTGATCGACCGCCGTGCCCAACGGGGCGGCGTTGACCTCTTCGGTATGCACCTCTGGGCGCTTGAGCGCATTCTGCAGGCCCTCCAGCAGGATTTTGCCGACGGCGAGACTGCGATAATTGGCGTCCATGCCTTCGATGATGTGCCACGGCGCATAGTCACGGCTGGTGCGACGCAACACGCGCTCGCCGTATTTGACGAACTTGTCGTAGGTCTGCGATTGCTGCCAGTCCAGCGGGCTGATGCGCCAGCTGTGCAGCGGGTCGTCGGCCAGCGCCTTGAGCCGCGCTTTCATCTGCTTCTTGGACAGGTGGAACCAGAACTTGAAGATCAGCGCGCCTTCATCGCAGAGCATTTTTTCCAGACGCTCGGCGGCGTTGATCGCCTGATCCAGGCGTGGATCCTTGAACAGACCGTGAACCCGGCCCTGAAGCATCTGGCTGTACCAGTTGCCAAAGAACACGCCCATCCGCCCCTTGGCCGGGAGCATCCGCCAGTAACGCCAGGCCGGTGGATGCGCCAGCTCTTCATCGGTCTGCTGATCGAAAGTACGCACCTCGATCAGACGCGGGTCCATCCACTCGTTGAGCAACTTGACGGTCTCGCCCTTGCCGGCGCCCTCGATGCCGTTGATCAGAATGATCACCGGAAAACGCTTCTGCTGCTGCAACTCGAACTGCGCTTCCAGCAGTGCTTCACGCAAGGCAGGTACAGCCGCGTCGTAAGTCTCTTTGTCGATGGCATGGCCGATTTCGGCGGATTCAAACATGGGGACGGCTCCTTCCAGGATTCAGCAAGACTAGCGGATTGGGCATGGGCGCGGCGGAGAAATTCCGCTCCTTTTGGCTTCAAGAAAAACTCTGTGGTGAGGGGATTTATCCCCGATGGGCAGCGCAGCGGCCCCAAAGCCATTCAACGCCAGATGCACGCTGGTAGCGGGATTGCGACTGCTACGCAGCCGATCGGGGATAAATCCCCTCGCCACAGGTTGCTCTGATCCGCGCCCAAATCGTTGATTGTCTTCGAGGCTGCACAGCCAGGCCTTGCCATGGATCAAGCACCCTCCGCCCGATCGGCTAGAATGGCCGCCTTGTCGTTGCCGAGCCTGCCATGAAACCTGTATTGCCCCACGCCCAACTCGACTGGGATGACCACGGACGCCCACGTTCGCGGGTGTTCGATGATGTGTATTTTTCCGACCAGTCGGGGCTGGATGAAACCCGTTACGTGTTCCTCGAACAGAACCGTCTGGCCGAGCGCTTTGCCGCGCTGCCGGCGCACGGGCGACTGGTGATCGGCGAAACCGGCTTCGGCACCGGGCTGAATTTCCTTTGCGCCTGGCAGTTGTTCGAACAGCATGCGGTGGCCGGTGCGCGGCTGCATTTCGTCAGCGTCGAAAAATACCCGTTGAGCCCGGCCGATCTGCAACGGGCGCTGGCCTTGTGGCCGCAGCTCAAGCCACTGGCCGATCAACTGCTGACGCAGTACGTGGCGATCCATCAGGGCTTTCAGCGGATCATTCTCGGCAATGGCCGCGTGACGCTGACGCTGCTGATCGGCGATGCGCTGGAGCAACTGCCGCAACTCGATGCGCAGATTGATGCGTGGTTTCTCGACGGTTTCGCCCCGGCGAAAAACCCCGACATGTGGACCGCTGAACTGTTCGTCGAACTGGCTCGACTGGCCGCGCCGGGTTCGACCATCAGCACCTTCACCAGCACCGGTTGGGTGCGGCGTCTGCTCAACGCCGCCGGGTTCAAGATGAAACGCACGCCGGGCATCGGCCACAAGTGGGAGATCCTGCGCGGCGAGTTTCTCGGCTGGCCGCAGGACGTCGCGCCACCACTGCCGGACAAACCGTGGTTCGCTCGCCCTGCCCCGCTGACCGGCGAGCGTCGGGCGCTGGTGATCGGCGCCGGGCTGGCCGGTTGTGCGACCGCTGCCAGCCTCGCCGCGCGCGGCTGGCAAGTCAGTCTGCTGGAGCGTCACGAGGCCGTGGCACAGGAAGCGTCGGGCAATCCGCAGGGCGTCCTGTACCTGAAGTTGTCGGCCCACGGCACCGCGTTGTCGCAACTGATCGTCAGCGGCTTCGGCTACACCCGCCGCCTGCTGGAAACCCTGCAACGCGGCACCGACTGGGACGATTGCGGCGTGCTGCAACTGGCTTTCAATGCCAAGGAAGCCGAGCGTCAGGCGCAACTGGCCGCGGCCTTCCCGGAAGATCTGGTGCACTGGCTTGATCAGCCGCAAGCCGAAATCCAAGCCGGGATTGCGCTGGCACACGGCGGGCTGTTCTACCCCGAAGGGGGCTGGGTGCATCCACCCGCGCTGTGCCAGGCGCAAGCCGCGCAAGCAAACATCGAACTGCTCAAGCATCACGATGCGCTGGAACTGCGCAAGGTCGAAGGTCAGTGGCAAGCCCTCGACGGCGAGCGCGTGCTCGCCAGCGCGCCGGTGGTGATATTGGCCGGCGCGGCGGAGATCAAACGCTTTGCGCAAAGTGCCGAGTTGCCGCTCAAGCGCATTCGCGGGCAAATCACGCGCCTGCCGCAAACCGCTGAAAGCCAGGCGCTGCGCACCGTGGTCTGCGCCGAAGGTTATGTCGCGCCGGCACGCTTGGGCGAACACACGCTGGGCGCGAGTTTCGACTTCAACAGCGATGACCTGACGCCGACCACCGCCGAACACCTGGGCAATCTGGCGATGCTCGAAGAGATCTCCGGCGATCTGGTGGCGCGCCTGCACATCAATCAACTGCCCCCGGAAACCCTGGAGGGACGCGCCGCATTCCGCTGCACCAGTCCCGACTATCTGCCGATCGTCGGCCCCCTCGCCGACCGCACAGCCTTCGCTCAGGCCTATGCGGCGTTGAGCAAGGATGCACGACAAGTGCCGGACATCGCCTGCCCTTGGCTCGATGGCCTGTACGTCAACAGCGGCCACGGTTCACGCGGGCTGATCACCGCGCCGCTGTCGGGCGAACTGCTCGCGGCGTGGCTGGACAACGAGCCGCTGCCACTGCCCAGAAGTGTCGCCGAAGCCTGCCACCCCAACCGTTTCGCGCTGCGTACGTTGATTCGCGGCAAATGAAAAATCGCGACTGGCCGCTGGTCAGTCGCCCCCTCTTATAACTCATCGTTCTAAAACTCCCACATCTGCAGCGGGTCAGTTTCTGAGTACCGGCCATTTTGGCCTGACTTGAATCACCCCTCCCCAACGGAAAAACCGGTAAGGACTTTATGTGCGGATTAGCTGGCGAGTTACGTTTTGATCATCAACCTGCAGACCTTGCAGCGGTAGAGCGAATCACCCATCACCTGGCCCCTCGCGGCCCCGACGCGTGGGGCTTCCATGCCCAAGGGCCGATTGCCCTGGGCCATCGTCGCCTGAAAATCATGGACCTGTCGGATGGCTCGGCGCAGCCGATGATCGACAGCCAACTCGGCTTGTCCCTGGCCTTCAACGGCGCGATCTACAACTTTCCGGAACTGCGCGCCGAACTCGAAGCGCTGGGCTACGCCTTCTATTCCGGTGGCGACACCGAAGTGCTGCTCAAGGGCTACCACGCCTGGGGCGAAGCGCTGCTGCCGAAACTCAACGGCATGTTCGCGTTCGCCATCTGGGAGCGTGATGCCCAGCGCCTGTTCATCGCTCGCGACCGTCTCGGCGTGAAGCCTTTGTACCTGTCGCGCACCGGCCAGCGTTTGCGCTTTGCCTCGGCCCTGCCGGCGCTGCTCAAGGGCGGCGACATCAACCCGATCCTCGATCCGGTGGCGCTCAATCACTACCTGAATTTCCATGCGGTGGTGCCGGCTCCACGCACCTTGCTCGCGGGCATCGAAAAGCTGCCGCCAGCGACCTGGATGCGCGTCGAAGCCGATGGCCGCACCGAGCAGAAAACCTGGTGGACCCTGCCCTACGGCCCACAGGACGACGAGAAAAACCTGACCCTCGAAGACTGGCGCGACCGCGTGCTCGACAGCACCCGTGAAGCGGTGGCAATCCGTCAACGCGCAGCGGTGGATGTCGGCGTGCTGCTTTCCGGCGGTGTCGATTCGAGCATGCTCGTCGGCCTGCTGCGAGAAGTCGGGGTGGAGAACCTGTCGACCTTTTCCATCGGTTTTCAGGATGCCGGCGGCGAGCGTGGCGATGAATTCCAGTATTCCGATCTGATCGCCAAGCACTACGGCACTCAACATCATCAATTGCGCATCGACGAAAAAGAGATCATCGAGCAACTGCCCGCTGCGTTCCGTGCGATGAGCGAGCCGATGGTCAGCCACGACTGCATCGCCTTCTACCTGCTGTCGCGCGAAGTGGCCAAGCACTGCAAAGTGGTGCAAAGCGGCCAGGGCGCCGACGAACTGTTCGCCGGTTATCACTGGTACCCGCAAGTCGACGGTGCGGCGGATCCATACGCAGCCTATCGTGCGGCGTTCTTCGACCGCAGCTACGACGACTACGCCGCCACCGTGCAACCGAAATGGTTGACCGCGAATGACGCCGCTGGCGACTTCGTGAAAGAGCATTTTGCCCAGCCTGGTGCCGATGCCGCGGTCGATAAAGCCCTGCGTCTGGACAGCACGGTGATGCTGGTGGACGACCCGGTCAAACGTGTCGACAACATGACCATGGCCTGGGGCCTGGAGGCTCGCACGCCGTTTCTCGACTATCGCCTGGTGGAACTCTCGGCGCGGATTCCCGGCCAGTTCAAGCTGCCGGACGGCGGCAAACAGGTACTCAAAGAAGCTGCACGTCTGGTGATTCCAAGCGAAGTGATCGACCGCAAGAAAGGTTACTTCCCGGTGCCGGGCCTCAAGCACTTGCAAGGCGACACCCTGAACTGGGTGCGTGAACTGCTGCTGGATCCGAGCCAGGATCGCGGCCTGTTCAACCCGGCCATGCTCGACAAACTGCTGACTGATCCGCAAGGCCAACTGACGCCATTGCGCGGCTCGAAACTGTGGCAACTGGCGGCCCTGAACCTGTGGCTCAGTGAACAAGGAATCTGATTGATGAAACCTCACGCCACAGCGATCAATCAGCGCCTGATACGCGGTCAGACACCGTCGTATGAACGCTTGCAGGCGCGTCTGGCCGAAGACGGCAGCGAACTCGGCGCCGACCCCATCGCCGTACATTGCGGTTGGGGTCGGCTGCTGATCGGCCACACTTTCCCTGACCCGGCGACGCTGGCGCAGGAACTGCTCAACGAGCAGCCCGGCGAACGCGATATCGCCCTTTATGTCGCCGCACCGCAGCAGATTCTCGGGCTGGAACCGACGCAACTGTTTCTCGACCCATCCGATACTCTGCGCCTGTGGTTCAGCGATTACCGCCAGGCCACCCGCGTGTTTCGCGGCTTCCGCATTCGCCGCGCGCAAAGCGAAGCGGACTGGCAAGCGATCAATCTGCTGTATCAGGCACGCGGCATGTTGCCGATCGATGCCACGCGCCTGACCCCGCATCATCAGGGCGGCCCGGTGTACTGGCTGGCCGAAGATGAAGACAGCGGCGCGGTGATCGGCAGCGTCATGGGCCTCAATCACCAGAAAGCCTTCAACGATCCGGAACATGGCAGCAGTCTGTGGTGCCTGGCGGTGGATCCGCAGTGCTCGCGGCCGGGCGTCGGTGAAGTGCTGGTGCGGCACTTGATCGAACACTTTATGAGTCGCGGCCTGAGTTATCTGGATCTGTCGGTGCTGCATGACAACCGTCAGGCCAAAAATCTTTACGCCAAGCTCGGTTTTCGCAACCTCTCGACCTTCGCCATCAAGCGCAAGAACGGCATTAATCAGACGCTGTTCCTCGGGCCCGGGCCGGAAGCCAACTTCAACCCTTATGCGCGGATCATCGTCGAGGAAGCGCACCGGCGCGGCATCGATGTGCAAGTGGACGATGCCGAAGCCGGGCTGTTCACCCTCAGCCATGGCGGGCGCCGGGTACGTTGCCGCGAATCGTTGAGCGACCTGACCAGCGCGATCAGCATGAGTCTGTGTCAGGACAAAAGCCTGACCCACAAAGTGTTGAAAGGCGCCGGCCTGAAGCTGCCTTCGCAGCAACTGGCGGGCAACGCCGACGACAACCTGGCGTTTCTTGACGAGCATCAGCGTGTGGTGGTCAAACCGCTCGACGGTGAACAAGGCCAGGGCGTGGCGGTGGATCTACAGAGCATCGAAGAGGTGCAGCAGGCCATCGAAGCTGCCAAGCGTTTCGACAGCCGCGTACTGCTGGAAAGCTTCCACGAAGGCCTCGACCTGCGGATTCTGGTGATCGGTTTTGAAGTGGTGGCGGCAGCGATTCGTCGTCCCGCCGAGGTGGTCGGTGACGGCCATCATTCGATCGGTGCATTGATCGAGGCGCAGAGCCGGCGTCGGCAAGCCGCTACCAGTGGCGAGAGCAAGATCCCGCTGGATCACGAAACCCAACGCACCCTGCACGCGGCCGGGTATGACTACAGCAGCATCCTGCCGGCGGGCGAGCACCTGTTCGTCCGTCGCACGGCCAATCTGCACACCGGTGGCACGCTGGAAGACGTCACGGCGATTCTGCACCCGACCCTGGTCGATGCCGCCGTCCGTGCAGCGCGGGCGCTGGACATTCCGATGGTTGGCCTCGACTTGATGGTGCCGGCGGCGGATCAGTCCGAGTACGTGTTTATCGAAGCCAATGAACGCGCCGGCCTGGCCAATCACGAGCCGCAGCCGACGGCAGAGCGATTTGTCGATCTGTTGTTTCCGCACAGTCAGCCGGCTGTTTCTTGATCATGTAGCGCCTGAACCGGCCCCATCGCTGGCAAGCCAGCTCCCACAGGTTTACCGGTGTACCCAATCACTGTGGGAGCTGGCTTGCCAGCGATGAGGCCCTGACAGGCAACACAAATTCCCTCATCGAAACCATCGATGCGCCTCAACTCATCAGGAGTTTCCATGACCACTCAAATCCCTGAACCGGATCTGAACTACCTGCAAAAAGTCCTGCTGGAAATGCTCGCCATTCCCAGCCCTACCGGGTTCACCGACACCATCGTGCGCTACGTCGCCGAGCGTCTGGAAGAACTTGGCATCCCGTTCGAAATGACCCGTCGCGGCACCATTCGCGCCACCCTCAAGGGCAAGAAAAACAGCCCTGACCGCGCTGTCTCCGCGCACCTCGACACCATCGGCGCCGCCGTGCGTGCGGTGAAAGACAACGGCCGTCTGACCCTGGCCCCGGTCGGTTGCTGGTCGAGCCGGTTTGCCGAGGGCAGCAGGGTCAGCCTGTTCACCGACAATGGCGTGATACGCGGCAGCGTGTTGCCGCTGATGGCCTCCGGGCACGCGTTTAACACTGCCGTAGACGAGATGCCGATCAGCTGGGATCACGTCGAGCTGCGTCTGGATGCCTACTGCGCGACCAAGGCCGATTGCGACTCGCTGGGCATCAGCGTCGGCGACGTGGTGGCGTTCGACCCGCTGCCGGAGTTCACCGACAGCGGTCACATCAGCGCCCGTCACCTCGACGACAAGGCCGGGGTTGCGGCATTGCTCGCTGCGCTCAAAGCCATCGTCGAGAGCGGTCAGGAGTTGATGATCGACTGTCACCCACTGTTCACCATCACTGAAGAAACCGGTAGCGGTGCGGCGGCGGCATTGCCATGGGACGTCAGCGAATTCGTCGGTATCGACATCGCGCCGGTCGCGCCCGGCCAGCACTCCAGCGAACACGCGGTGAGCGTGGCGATGCAGGATTCCGGTGGCCCTTACGACTATCACCTGTCGCGGCATTTGCTGCGTCTGGCCGGTGAAAACGAACTGCCGGTGCGGCGCGACCTGTTCCGCTATTACTTCAGCGACGCGCATTCGGCGGTGACTGCCGGGCACGATATCCGCACCGCCCTGCTCGCCTTTGGCTGCGACGCGACCCATGGTTATGAACGTACGCACATTGACAGTCTGGCAGCGCTCAGTCGTTTGCTCGGAGCGTACATTCTGAGCCCGCCGGTATTCGCCAGTGATGCGGCCCCGGCCAATGCTTCCCTGGATCGCTTCAGTCACCAGATCGAACATGAGACACAGATGGAGAGCGATACGCGAGTGCCGTCGGTGGACAGTCTGGTGGGGCAGCGTTCCGACAGTTGATCCGGGGTTCTGTGGTGGCTGGACTGGCCCCATCGCTGGCAAGCCAGCTCCCACAGTTTTCGAGGTGGATCACCTGTTTGTGTACATCAACAAACTCTGTGGGAGCTGGCTTGCCAGCGATGGGGCCAGACCCGCCCACACAAAACTGGCAGCCAGCCACCAATCGCCGTAGCATCCCGTCATTGATTTAGCCGAGGTGCCCATGCTGATTCCCTACGACGCTCTTGAAGTCGACACCCTCACCCGCCTGATCGAGGACTTCGTCACCCGCGACGGCACCGACAACGGTGATGACACACCGCTGGAAACCCGCGTGCTGCGCGTGCGCCAGGCGCTGACCAAAGGCCAGGCGCTGATCGTCTTCGACCCGGAAAGCGAACAATGCCAGTTGATGCTCAAACACGATGTGCCCAAGCATCTGTTCGACTAGCGGACCTTTTCGGTGACCTGTTTGCGCTGGATCCGCTGATAGACTTCAGAACGGTGCACATTGACCTTCTGCGGCGCCTCGACACCGAAGCGCACACTGGAGCCGTTGACTGACAACACGCGCACGGAAATGTCGTCACCGATGGAAATCAACTCGCCCACTACACGGCTGAGTACAAGCATGGAATTTATCCTTCAGGGTTAGCCAGCCCTGAAGATGCGTGGTGGACGCCCGCTCGACAATGCACGGAGAGCAATTCAGTCTTGCCCTACACCCATAAGCGCTGCGCCCGTCAGACATTTCCTGCAAATCACTAAACAGCCTCGCCTCACGGGGCGGAAAAGCGCGGACCGAACAGAATCACGCTCGCGCCGATCACGCACAGCGCCACGCCGATCCAGTCCGAACCCAAAGGGCGAACGCGCTCGACCACCGCCAGCCAGCCGATCGACGCGACGATGTAGATCCCGCCATAGGCGGCATAGGCGCGCCCGGCATAAGCCGCTTCGACGCGGGTCAACAACAGCGCGAACAGGGTCAGGCTGAGCAGCGCCGGGATCACCCACAAGGCACTTTTGCCCTGACGCAGCCACATGAAAAAGGCGAAACAACCGGCGATTTCAAACAGCGCCGCGAGGAAGAACCACAGGTAATTGAGCATTGATGCGTCTCGACAGGGTGACCATTGCGGCCACCCTAACGACGCAACATCCTCGGGGCAAGTTCAGCCGTTGGTTTGTCTGGCCTTGGCGCGCATTTTATCGGCCATGGTGGTCATTTCGTTGTAGATCAGTTGCGGGTTCTTCTGTTTGATCGCCCAGGCCATGCGCCCCTGCTCGTGCGGCAGGATCATGAATTCGCCGGCGGCCACTTGCTGGTAGATATAGTCTGCAATGTCAGCAGCCGTGATCGGCGAACTTTCCAGCAACTTGCCGACCTGGGCTTTCATGGCCGGGGTCGGACCACGGAACGAGTCGAGCAAGTTGGTCTGGAAGAACGACGGGCAGACCACATGCACGCTGACTTCCTGCTGCGCCAGTTCGATCAGCAAACTTTCCGACAGCGCCACTACACCGGCCTTGGCCACGTTGTAGTTGCTCATCGCCGGGCCCTGCATCAGTGCAGCCATCGAAGCGATGTTGATGATCTTGCCTTTGCTCTGCTCCAGCAGCGGCAGGAACGCTTTGCAGCCCTTGACCACCCCCATCAGGTTGATCGCGATCTGCCAGTCCCAATCCTCCAGCGACAGTTCGCTGAAGAACCCGCCGGACGCCACACCGGCGTTGTTGACGATGACATCGATACCGCCGAGCTTCACTTCGCAAGCCTGGGCAAACGCTGTGAGCTGGCTGTAGTCACGCACATCGCAACGTTGGGTGAAACCGTCACCACCGGCCTCGCGCACCCGCTTCAGGGTTTCCTGCAGGCCAGGTTCGCTGACGTCGGACAAGGCCAGCTGCCAGCCTTCACGCGCCCAGCGCAGCGCGATTTCGCGACCCAAACCTGAGCCCGCACCCGTGATCATCATGCGATTTTGCATAGCAGACAGCCTTGTTGTTCCGTAGGAGATGCACGGAGTGTAGCGAAGGAACACTGGCCACCCACGCTCCATCAGATTGCTGAATACAGGATCAAAAGATCGCAGCCTTCGGCAGCTCCTGCATCAGTTCCCTGTAGGAGCTGCCGAAGGCTGCGATCTTTTGATCTCGCGCTTTAAAGGAAATAAACGAGTAATCCAAATACATTAAAAAAACATTGAATTTTCTTTGATTCGCACCAGTCGGAATTTGTAAGCCGTCTGGAATTAGTTAGCCTCCAGTCGCCCTTGAACACCAAGTCTTCTCGAACGCTGTAAACAAGGAAATCGACATGGGCACAATTCTTATCATTATCCTGATCCTGTTGCTGATCGGTGGTCTGCCGGTCTTCCCGCACTCCAGAAGTTGGGGTTATGGTCCTTCGGGCATTATCGGCGTGGTGTTGGTGGTGCTGTTGGTCTTGCTGTTACTTGGCAGGATATAAAACCCCAAGACAAAAAAAAGAGGCCCTCAGGGGCCTCTTTTTTATGCAGCGGTTTTATCAGTCCGGCTTGCCGTTGATCACACCGGCGGTGTTGTCCATCAGGCTCTTGGTCGCCGTTTGCAGGAACGCTTCCAGCTTGAGCTTCAGTTCGGCGGTACGCGGTGCGTCCGGAATGATCTCGGCAGAAGGGTTCGCGCCCAGTTGGTACTGGTAGATCTTCGGCGCCATTTCCTTCTCTTTCGGCAGCACCAGGATCTGGTCGGCAGTGACGATGGCGGTGGTCTGCTCGCTGCCCGACGGCTTGATCACACCGAAACCGGTGTCGCCGGCCGGCAGGTTGAGCAGGTCACGCCCCCAGCACTGATGACGCACTTCGCCACCCAGACGGCCCATGATGGTCGGCACGATGTCGATCTGCGTACCCACGGTGTGGTCACGGGTGCCGAATTTTTCCTGAATGCCCGGGGCGATCATCAGCATCGGCACGTTGAAGCGGCCCAGGTCCATTTCGGTGATCTGGCGTTCGTTGCCGAAACCGTGGTCACCGACGATCACGAACAGGGTTTCCTTGAAGTACGGCTCTTTACGCGCCTTCTCGAAGAACTGACCCAGTGCCCAGTCGGCGTAACGCATGGCAGTCAGGTGTTCGTTGAGGCTGCCACGATCGGTCACGCGCTCGACCGGCAATGGCGTCGGCAAGGCGTACGGCGTGTGGTTGGACAGGGTTTGCAGCAGCGCGTAGAACGGCTTGCCGTTTTCCCGTGCCTTCAGCTCCTGCAGACCACGGTCGAACATGTCCTGGTCGGACACGCCCCAGGTCGGATCGGAGAACACCGGATTGACGAAGTCGTTACGGCCAACGAAGTTGGTCATGCCCTGGTTACTGAAGAAGCCCGACTGGTTGTCCCAGGCGAAGTCGCCGTTGTAGACATACACGTCGTCATACTTGCGCGCGCTGAGCAGCTGCGGCAGACCGGACAGCTTGTGGCTGCCTTCCGGGGTCTGCATCAGGTATTCGAAACCTGGCAGGTTCGGGAAGCACGCCATGGTCGCAAACATGCCCTGGTGGGTATGGGTGCCGTTGGAGAAGAAGCGGTCGAACAGCAGGCCTTCCTTCGACAGTTTGTCGAGGTACGGCGTGATTTTGCCCGGTGCGCCCAGGGCGCCGACCGAGTGACCGGCCATGCTTTCCATCAGGATCACGACCACGTTCTTGATCGGCAGGGTCTTGTCGGCCGGTGGCGTGTAGTCACGACGCACGGCAGCGATGTCGGCATCGACCAGTTTGTCGTCCGGCATCACCAGCATCTCGCGCACCACTTTCTGCGCCTGTTCCTGCGGCAGGGTGGCTTTCCAGATGTTATCGCGGTCCTCGCCCATGCGGTCCTTGGCGGCGGCGATCAGCGACAGCGTGCCGTTGAGGCCGAGCTGGTTGGCGAAGTTCGATTCGGTGGTGTACACGTCACCCCAGCGCAGCGGCGGGCCCTGACGCAGGGTGCCACGGGCGGCCACGACGCAGATCAGCAGGCAGACCACGAACACCGCCAGGCGGGTGTACCACGGCGCCACCTGACGGGTGCCGACGTTGCCGCCGCTGAACGGGCCGCGTGGACGGGTCGCACGGTCGGCGCCCTTGAAGGCCAGAGTCAGGATCACGGTGCCGATGACCCACGCCAGCAGGTAACGCACTACCGGGAAACCGTACCAGAGCATGCTCATCACGGTTTTCGGGTCTTCCTTCACGTACTGGAACACCAGACCATTGAGCCGCTGGTGGAACTCGCGGTAGAAGTCCATTTCCATCAGGCCGAGGAACAGCGCGATGCTGGACGCCACGGTCAGCCATAGACGGAAGAAGCCACGCGCAGCCATTGCACGGGCGCTGAACAGTGCCAGCACCAGTGGAACGCAGACGTAGACCACCAGGCGCAGGTCGAAACGCAGGCCGTTGGCGAAGGCTTCGAGGAAGGTCGAAGCCGGGGTATCGAGGATCATCTCGCGGTTGTAGACCAGCAGCGCGAGGCGCAGCACGGAAAACATCACCATCATGACCAGGGCACACAGCAGCGTGTAGGCCAGATGCGATTTGACGGTCGGTTGCAGCAGGCGAGTGGAAGATCGCTGCTGATTCAGGGCGTCCGGGTTTGCCATGTCGTTTTAGGACCCATTGGAAGTTGAAGTTGCAAAATACAGCGGCGCCATGCCCTCTATTGGCCATTCCAGACCCTGGGGCGTGCGCGGTGCGCAAATGTTGCACGATCAACGGCAGCATTGCCATTGATTACTGCCCCATTGCCCGACTCTTTCATACAAGCATTCGGGCGGGGACAAGCTGAATTGCGCGGGCGAATTGTCTGGAACACTTTGTGAAAATTTCGTCCAACGCATATCTGGAAACACAATATAACGACAAAATAAAACGCCCCGAATCGGTCGGGGCGTTTTGCTGTCAGCGCGAAGAATTACTTCTCGGCGCGTTCTTTCAGGGCTTTAAGGGTATTGAAGGGAGCGTCGACCACGAACTTGTTGGCAATCATGCTCGGCACGCTGCCGCCGGGCTCAGTGTGCACCTGATAGGTCACTTCGACTTGATCACCTTTGGGTACGAACTTCCAGAACCCTTTGACCTGAGCGACACGGACAAAGCCTTTCTCTTCGGGAAGGTACTTCGGCACGCCTTCGAGGTTGCGGGTCAGGCTGCCATCGGCGCCCTCAACGGTGGTGATGTGCAACACCGAATCACGTGGGGTCACTGGCCACGGCGTATTGAATTGGGTATAGGTCCAGCTCTGATCGCCCTCGTGCTTGAGCAGTTTCTGGGTTTTGCATTCGTGAATCCAGGCGCAGGCTCCGGCCACGTCTTCCTGCAAGGCACGCAGTTTGGCAACGGTGGTCTTCATCAGGGCAACACCCTGATAGGACTTGTAATCGGAACCCGGCACTTCGGCCAGCGAGACCTTGATCCCGTCCTGTTCCTTGGCGACCTTCCAGTCTTCGGCCTGAGCCATCGAAGTAGCCAGCACAGCGGTCAAACCACACAACACAGCGATACGATGCAGCGAACCCATAGTCTTATTCCTTATTGTTGAAGTTCCGTTCGTTTGACACATCACGCCGCCGTCATCTGCTCCCACCAGCCGATCAACCTGATCGCTTCTTCCGAGCTGCTGCCGCAGACTTCGACATCGGCGGCGAATCCTGAACAGACCGCCGGACGCTCCGGCTGGCCGAAAATGCTGCACAGGTTTTCGACCGAGAGTTGCACGCAACGTTCGCCGGCAGGTTTGCCGTTGGGCATGCCCGGAATGGCAGAGCTGATGGACGGGGCAATGCAGCAAGCGCCACAGCCTTCACGGCATTTCATGACGAGCAAGTCCTCGCGACGGGCAATGTGTTAAAGAGACACGGACAGAGTAACCGCTAAAACGGTTGTTTCAAATTCCCTGCACCGGGGTTTTTACCGATAACTGAATGTGACTGACCAGTCTCCGACAAAGCGTCTGGTCTGCGGGTCACGGGTCGATTGAATTTATTGCTTGAACTCGAAATCCAGCGCGGCGCCTTCGACTTCGCGGCGCTCTTCGTTGCGCAGCTGCAACTGCATTTCATTGCTGAGCAGGCGGCCGTTGAGCTGGAAGCCGCTGTTCTTCTCGCCAAACATCTGCGGCAGGATCGCCTCGTGCTTGGGCAGCGACACGGTGCCGGCAGGTTTGAGCTGCTGGACCATGTCTTTGGGCAGGCTCAGGTCCAGTTTGGCCGGCGGCAGTCTGGTTTTAGCCACTTCACTGGCCGGTTTTGACTTGGAGGCAATCGGGGGCCGCTTCTTCACCGGGGCCGCTTTCTTCTGCGGGGCTTTCTTCGTCTGAGCTTTCTTGTCCGCAACGGCTTTGTTGCTGGCCGTTTTGCTCGCCGGAGCTGACGCCGCAGGCTTTTCCTGAACGGCGGCTGCCATGACACCGGGCGCATGGCCCATCGTCAACACACCAAGCAAAATCCAGGCAGCAGGCAAAATCGCTTTCATGAGCCCCACAACACTAACGGCAGAGGGCCATATGCTCGCCTGTTGAGCGTCACAAGACAAGCACGGTGCGCCACTCGTTCAGAAACCGCCTGCGGTTTCCTGACACAGTTGAGTCGCCAGCAAACCGAGGGTCATCAGCGCCCTTTCCGCCTCGCGATTCCACGGCGTGCCGCAGTTCAGGCGGATGCAGTGGTTGAACTGCTCGGTATTACTGAAGATCAGCCCCGGCGCAATACTGATGCCCTGCTGCAAGGCGCGGACGTGCAATTCCTGGGTATTGACCCTGCCCGGCAGACTCACCCAGAGGATGAAACCGCCCGTGGGCCGGGTCATTTGCGTGCCTTCGGGGAAGTACTGCTGCACCGCCAACTGGAACGCGCTGAGGTTTTTTCGGTATTCCTGGCGGATGTACCGTAAATGCCGGTCATAACCGCCATTTTCCAGATAAGCGGCAATCGCCATTTGCGTGACGCTGCACGCCGAATGCGTGGTGAAGGTCTGCAGACGCTGGATTTCCTGCTGATACTTGCCGGCGATCATCCAGCCGACACGCACGCCCGGCGACAAGGTCTTGGAAAAGCTCGAGCAGTAGATCACCCGATCCAGTCGATCGTAGGCCTTGAGGGCTTTGGTGCGGCCCTGTTCGAACATCAACTCGCCATAGATGTCGTCTTCGACGATCTGGATATCGAAGTCCGAAGCCAGGCGCAGCAGTTGTTTCTGCCGCTCTTCCGGCATGGTGCCGCCCAGCGGATTGCTCAGGCGAGTGGTCAGCACCAGCGCCTTGATTGACCATTGGTTCGCCGCCAGTTGCAAGGCTTCGAGGCTCATGCCGGTGGCCGGATCGCTGGGGATCTCGATCACTTTCAGGCCCAGCAGGTCGGCCAGTTGCAGCAGACCGTAATAGGTTGGCGATTCGGCGGCGATCAGGTCGCCCGGACGAGTCAGCACCCGCAGCGACATCTGCAGCGCATCGACACACCCGTGGGTGATCACCACTTCTGAAGGATCGACGACGACCCCGGCATCGCGCATGCGGATCGCCACTTGCCGACGCAGCGGTTCGAAACCCGGGCTGAACATGTAACTGAACGCGCGCGGACTATGGAATCGGGTGACCTTGGCCAGTTGTTGATGCAGCGCGCGCACCGGGAGGTAATCGACACTCGGCACCGCAGCGCCCAACGGGAACACCCCTTCGCGCCGCGATTCGACCAACACTTGCTGAATGATGCTGGCGCGGGTGACCAGTCCTGGCCGCTCGACCCGGGCGATGTCCGGGGTCGGCGCTGTCAGTGCCGGGGTCTGGTGCACGTAGTAACCGGACTGCGGCCGTGCACGGATCAGGCCCTGATCTTCGAGGTTGGCGTAAGCCTGCAACACCGTTGCATGGCTGACATTGAGCTGCGAACTCATCTTGCGCACCGACGGCACGCGTTCTCCGGGCTGATAGACACCGCGCCGGATGTCTTCCGCCAGCTGTTGAGCAATACGTTGGTAGAGCAAGAGGTTGGTCATGACGCAGCACTCGATTTCACGGGCATTTTATTCTTGTGTGAAACAATACCGGAACAGTTTAGAAGTGTACTGGGACAGTTGCCACCATAGTCGACCGTACAGTGCAGTGTCAGCTACAACTGTACGGATTTGCGCGCTATTCGACAGACGTAAAAAAGCCCGGCGCTGCATGACAGGCCGGGCTTTCCAGAGACGCAGCCCTCAGCGGGCGGCGCCGAGCTGGCCTTTTTCGTCGGAGAACACAATTTCCACCCGACGGTTCTGTGCCCGCCCGCGCTCGGAAGCGTTGACGTCCACCGGGTATTCGTCGCCGTAACCTTCGACCTGAATCCGCTTGTCCTCGATACCCAGGTCCATCAGCACATCGGCCACCGCCTGTGCGCGATCACGCGACAGCTTGAGGTTTTCCTGTTTGCCGCCGGTGCTGTCGGTGTAGCCCTCGATGCGCACCACGCGTTTCGGGTTGAGCTGCAGGAACTGCACGATCTTCAGCACCACGCGGTTGGCCGAGTTTTTCAGCTCCGCTTCGCCGGTGTCGAACAGCACGTCGCCCAAGGTCATGACCAGACCGCGATCGGTTTGCGTGGTGGCCAGCGCAACGATCTGCTCCTCGAGCCACTTGCCCTGCTGCTGCACGCTCAGCAGTTTGGACTCACGCAGGGCCAGTTGCAGGCGCTGGCGTTCCAGCTCGAGCTTCGCCGCGCGCTCTTCGTTGAGCACCAGATTGGTGTGTTCGCGGGCGATTTCGCTATAGCGCTGACTCAGGTAGGCGTAATGCACCACGTCCGAGCCACTGCCCCAATAGGTCGACAGGCGATCGGCACGGGCCAGCGACTCACCGGCGCGGATCACATCCTTGGGCGCGATACGCAGCACGTTGGAATCTTCCTTGACCTTCTGGAAGTCGCTGCTGGCCTGCTGCAAGGCGGCTTCGCTGTGTTGACCGGCGCAACCGTAGAGGCTTGCACAACCGGCCAGAATCAACCCGCCGAGGGCTTTGGACTTGAGGCTCATTGGGCATCTCCCAGTTGCTTGCGCAGACGGATGATGCGGGTGTTGAGCACGTTCAGTTGCTCTTCGCTCTTTTGCGTCAACACCTTGGCTTCTGCCAGACGTGCGTCCAGCTCGGCCTGTTCGGCGCGCATGCGGGCGTTCTTGAAAGACTCGTCGGTCATGTTGCCCTTGGCCCGGTTGAACTTGTCTTCGGCCAGTTTCATTTCCGGCAGTTCATCGGCGGTCGCACCGACAGCCTTGGCCTGGGTGATGGCCTGCTCGGTCAGGCGCATTTGCTCATTGGGCGCAGGATCGTTGGCGCAGCCGGCCAGGGCCAGAACGGCCATGGCCGCGAAAAGAGGTCGAATACTCACTAAGAATCCCTACTGTTTTGGGGCACTGACAGGTGGCTGCGGCTGTTGCTGCTGAGCCTTCCAGCGCTCGATGTTGCGTTGCAGCGCGGCTTCGGTCAGTCCGGACGCGGGCAATTCTGTCATCTTTTTAGCGAGCTGTCCGCGCAACCACGGATCGTTGCAGGCCGAGTTGTGCGAAACCGCGAGGAACAGTCCCGGTCGGTCGATCGGTTGCTCGAACGCCAGCAGATCATTGGCCATGCCCAATGCCTGCGCGGCGGCCATGCCCGAGTAGCGACCGGCGAGTACGTATTCCACTTCACCCAGCAGAAGTTTCTGAAAGGCCTGAGTGAGGTTTGCCGTCCGCGTCAGGGTCAGATTCTGCTCGGCGAAAGTGCCGAATGCCTGGGTCATTCGAGACTTTTCCGACAACCCGCCAGTGTGCCCGTGCAAATCCCTGGCTTCGCTGTAGACCAGCGTCGAGCCTTTGCGCGTCCACACCAGATAGTCGTTTTCCAGCAACGGTGGATAGATGTAATCGAGGTTTTCCAGTTCGTTGAACATCAGCGGCGTGTCGGCCAGCATGTCCATGCGTCCGCTGCGCACTTCATCAAGGGCCTGCGCGCGTTTGCCGGCGTAGAGCAGCTCGACCTTGATCCCCAGATCCTTGGCCACTTGCTGCAACAGATCGGCACTGGCGCCGATCAAGTGCTTGGGATTCTGCGGGTCCTGCCACAGGTACGGTGGCGCATCCGGGCTGCCAGTGACGACAAGGCGCTCGCATTTGCCGGCGGCCGCAGCCATCCCCGGCAACAGGATCAATCCCAATAACAGCCAGCGACGCAGATCCATGGCAAAACACTCCCACGCAAATTCGAGACAAAAAAAAGCCCGACCATAAGGCCGGGCTCTTTATAAGTGAAGCTGCCGGATTAGACCAGCTTCTCCAGCTCAGGTACCGCTTCGAACAGATCCGCCACCAGACCGTAATCGGCCACCTGGAAGATCGGCGCTTCTTCGTCCTTGTTGATCGCAACGATCACTTTGGAGTCTTTCATGCCGGCCAGGTGCTGGATCGCGCCGGAGATACCGACCGCGATATACAGCTGTGGCGCAACGATCTTGCCGGTCTGACCGACCTGCATGTCGTTCGGTACGAAACCTGCGTCGACCGCAGCGCGCGAAGCACCGACGGCGGCGCCCAGCTTGTCGGCCAGGGCGTACAGGTGTTTGAAGTTGTCACCGTTCTGCATGCCACGACCGCCGGAAACGACGATCTTGGCAGCGGTCAGCTCTGGACGATCGGACTTGGCCAGTTCTTCGCTGACGAAGCTGGAAGTGCCGGCGTCGTGCGCAGCAGCAACGGCTTCAACAGCCGCCGAACCACCTTCAGCGGCAACCGGGTCGAAACCGGTGGCGCGCACGGTGATCACTTTGATCGCGGCGGTCGATTGCACGGTAGCGATAGCGTTACCGGCGTAGATCGGACGCTTGAAAGTATCGGCGCTTTCTACCGAGATGATCTCGGAGATCTGGTCAACGTCCAGTGCAGCGGCAACGCGCGGCAGGATGTTTTTGCCGTTGGACGTGGCGGCAGCCAGGATGTGGCTGTAGCCCTTGCCCAGCTCTGCAACCAGCGGCGCAACGTTTTCCGGCAGCTGATGCGCGTAAGCGGCATTGTCAGCGTTCAGGACTTTGCTTACGCCAGCGATTTTCGCAGCGGCTTCAGCCACGGCGCCAGCGCCCTGACCTGCAACCAGCACGTGAATGTCGCCACCGATTTTGGCAGCAGCAGCCACGGTGTTCAGTGTGGCCGGGGCCAGCACCTTGTTGTCGTGTTCGGCGATTACCAAGATAGTCATGATTAGATTACCTTCGCTTCGTTTTTCAGTTTCTCGACCAGTTCAGCCACCGACTTGACCTTGATGCCTGCGCTGCGTGCAGCCGGCGCTTCGACTTTCAGGGTCTTGTTGGTGGAGGCGGTGGAAACGCCCAAAGCGTCCGGAGTCAGCACTTCGAGAGGCTTCTTCTTGGCTTTCATGATGTTTGGCAGAGACGCGTAGCGCGGCTCGTTCAAACGCAGGTCGGTGGTGACGATCGCTGGCAGTTTCAGGGAAACGGTCTGCGCGCCGCCGTCGATTTCGCGGGTCACGGCAACGCTGTCGCCGGAGACTTCGACTTTCGAGGCGAAAGTGCCCTGACCGTAGCCGCTCAGTGCAGCGAGCATCTGGCCGGTCTGGTTGTTGTCGCTGTCGATCGCCTGTTTGCCCAGGATCACCAGTTGAGGCTGTTCCTTGTCGACCACAGCCTTGAGCAGCTTGGCCACGGCCAGCGAAGTCAGGTCTTCAGCGGATTCGACGAGGATGGCGCGGTCGGCACCCAGAGCCAGTGCGGTACGCAGCTGTTCCTGAGCGGTGGACGGGCCGATGGAGACGACGACGATTTCAGTCGCAACACCTTTCTCTTTCAGGCGTACGGCTTCTTCCACTGCGATTTCGCAGAACGGGTTCATCGACATCTTGACGTTGGCGAGGTCTACGCCGGAATTGTCCGCCTTGACGCGGACCTTGACGTTGTAATCCACAACGCGTTTGACAGCTACAAGAACCTTCATGGATTCCTCGTTACTCTCCGGTGAAAAGAAAGTCGCCTAGGCGAACCTGGCGGTTGATGCTCATCGGGCACAAGGGCACCTCTAAAAACGCCGGCGGGGGGCGATGACCGTTCGTCAGTGGTGACCAACAAGTCATTGAATCGCACGGTGTGTAAACTGCGCGCCGGACTTGCGCTGCGCATCACCTTGTACTGCCTGTGCCCTGTCTTTAGAGGTGCTCTTGAAACCGCCAGTCTGCCTACGGCGAGCGCAAAACCGCCCGTATCTTGACCGGAACGCCTATTCCGGTCAATACGGCAAAATGGCCGTTCATAAGCCGCGCTTCTTTGATTTCTCTGGGCTGGAGCCGATTCAAACAAACGTTTGTATTGGACGCTCGGAGTGGTGTAGATATAATGCGCCGCCTAGAGAGAAAGGTGGTTTACCCATTATTACCCTTGACGTTAACGTAAAGGCAATAACGGATGCGACACCGAACCTCCAAATTAGAAAAAAAACTGTTGAGCCTTGAGTAGGAGATAGCCTGTGGAACGCGAATACATGGAATTCGACGTGGTCATCGTCGGTGCCGGCCCCGCTGGCCTGTCCGCCGCCTGCCGTCTGAAGCAGAAGGCCGCCGAAGCCGGTAAGGAAATCAGCGTCTGCGTGGTCGAAAAAGGCTCCGAAGTCGGCGCACACATCCTTTCCGGTGCCGTGTTCGAACCACGTGCTCTGAACGAACTGTTCCCGGACTGGAAAGAACTCGGCGCCCCGCTGAACACTCCGGTCACCCGCGATGACATTTTCGTGCTGAAAAACGCCGACAGTGCGCAGAAAATCCCTGACTTCTTTGTGCCCAAGACCATGCACAACGAAGGCAACTATATTATTTCCCTCGGCAACCTGTGCCGCTGGCTGGCCCAGCAGGCCGAGAACCTCGGCGTAGAAATCTACCCGGGCTTCGCCGCTCAGGAAGCGCTGATCGACGAAAACGGCATCGTGCGCGGGATCATCACCGGTGATCTGGGCGTCGACCGCGAAGGCAACCCGAAAGAAGGCCTGTACACCCCGGGCATGGAACTGCGTGGCAAGTACACGCTGTTCGCCGAGGGCTGCCGTGGCCACATCGGCAAGCAACTGATCAAGCGCTACAACCTCGACAGCGATGCCGACGCCCAGCACTACGGTATCGGTCTGAAGGAAATCTGGGAAATCGACCCGGCCAAACACCAGCCAGGCCTGGTGGTGCATACCGCCGGTTGGCCGCTGGACATCATGGGCACCGAAAACACCGGCGGCTCGTTCCTCTATCACCTGGAAAACAACCAGGTGGTGGTCGGTTTGATCGTTGACCTGTCCTACAGCAACACCTACCTGTCGCCGTTCGACGAGTTCCAGCGCCTCAAGCATCACCCGGTGCTGGCCCAGTACCTGGAAGGCGGCAAGCGCGTCAGCTACGGCGCCCGTGCGATCTGCAAAGGTGGCCTGAACTCGCTGCCGAAAATGGTCTTCAAGGGCGGCGCGCTGATCGGTTGCGACCTCGGCACCCTGAACTTCGCCAAGATCAAGGGCAGCCACACCGCGATGAAGTCCGGCATGCTGGCCGCTGAATCGGTGGCCGACGCACTGTTCGCCGAAAAGGATGGCACCGAAGAGCTGACCACTTACGTCGACGCTTTCAAGAAGAGCTGGCTCTACGACGAACTGTTCGCCAGCCGTAACTTCGGCCCGGCGATCCACAAGTTCGGCGCGATCGTCGGCGGTGGTTTCAACTGGCTGGACCAGAACATCTTCGGCGGCAAACTGCCGTTTACCCTGCACGACACCAAGCCGGATTACGCTTGCCTGAAGCTCGCGGCCGACTGCAAGAAGATCGACTATCCGAAGCCGGACGGCAAACTCAGCTTCGACAAACTGAGCTCGGTGTTCATCTCCGGTACCAACCACGAAGAAGAACAGCCGTGCCACTTGAAGCTGACCGACCCGAGCATCCCGATCAGCAAGAACCTGCCACTGTACGACGAACCGGCGCAGCGCTACTGCCCGGCCGGCGTGTATGAAGTGATCACCAAGGAAGACGGCGAAAAACGCTTCCAGATCAACGCCCAGAACTGCGTGCACTGCAAGACCTGTGACATCAAGGACCCTTCGCAGAACATCACCTGGGTCACGCCGGAAGGCGCTGGCGGCCCGACTTACCCGAACATGTAAGGCGTATCGCTGAACAACGAGGCTCCCGAAACGGGGGCCTTTTTGTTGCCCAAAATTCCTCTGACACCACAAAACAACTGTGGGAGCGAGCCTGCTCGCGAAAGCGGTGTGTCGTTAACAATGATGTCGACTGCTACACCGCCTTCGCGAGCAGGCTCGCTCCCACAGGGGATTATCGTCTTATCAGGCTACGCGCTCATCACCAGGGCTACGCTCGAAGTAGCGCTTGTACTCACGACTGAACTGCGACGTACTCTGATACCCCACCCGATGCGCCACCTGCGCCACGCCCAGCCCTTCGGCGACCAGCAAGGTCTGCGCCTTGAGCAGGCGTAAACGCTTCAGGTACTGCACCGGCGACAACAGCGTGCTGCGCTTGAAGTGCTCGTGGAAGGACGAAACGCTCATGTTCGCGCAACTGGCCAGAGTCTCGACATTCAGCGGCTCGGTGTAATGCGCATGCAGGTGACTGATCGACGCCGCGACCCGGGCGAACTGCCCCTGCTGCTCGACCAGCGCGCGCAACACATCGGCCTGCGGCCCGCGCAACGCAGTGAACAACAATTCACGCACCCGCGCCGGCCCGAGAATCTGCCGCTCCAGCGGATCGTGCAGGCAGCGTAACAAGCGTTCGACGCAGCCACGCATGTCATCGTCGAGCACCACCGAGGTCATCGACTCCGGCGTCTGCGCCGGGATATGCCGCCCGGGCGCCAGCCCCATGGCCAGCACCAATTCACCGAGCAGCACCCGGTCGATGGCCACCGACACCCCCAGCAACGGCGCATCCGGCAAGGCAAAGGTTTCGCACTCGAACGGCACCGGCAGCGCCTGAATCAGGTAGTGCCCGGCGCCGTACTCCATGGTGCGCGGGCCGAGGAACGCCAGTTTGCTGCCCTGAGCGATGATCATCAGGCTCGGTTCATAAATGTGCGGGCCACGCGCCACGTCGCAACTGGCGCGCAACACCTGCACGCCGGGCAACCCGGTCTGGCTGTAACCATCGCAGAGCGCCAGCGGCTCGATCAGCGAAACCAGTGTGGCATTGGCATCAAGGTGACGGGTCAACTGCATCGGAGGGGTCTTCAAAAAAGTCACGGAAAAAGGCATGCAAGCATCATCGCAGATCCTTTTGCCAATGCGCTTGCCCAGACCTGCATGCCGGAGGATTAGGCATGAGACCCGGAGGAATCGTCATGGCCGCAGCGGCAGACGGCGCCCAAAATGCGCCACCTCACCTGTCACTGCTTCTGCGAGGTTCCTCATGTACACCGCTATCGGTTATGCCGCCCAATCGGCCACCACTCCCCTCGCCCCGATGAAATTCGAACGCCGCAGCCCACGCGCTGACGACGTGGCGATCGAGATCCTCTACTGCGGCGTCTGCCACTCCGACATCCACCAGGCGCGCAACGAATGGGGTATCGCGGTTTATCCGTTGATGCCCGGCCACGAGATCGTCGGTAAAGTCACCGCCGTTGGTGCGAACGTCACCCAACATAAAGTCGGCGATCTGGTCGGTGTCGGCTGCATGGTCGACTCCTGCCGCACCTGCGCCGCCTGCCAGCAGAACCTCGAGCAATACTGCCTCGAAGGCCCGACCATGACTTACGCCACCCCAGACCGGGTCGATGGCAGCAACACCATGGGCGGCTACTCCGACAGCATCGTGGTCAGCGAGCACTTCGTCGTGCGCATCCCGGAGAAACTCGACCTGGCCAGCGCCGCGCCGATCCTCTGTGCCGGCATCACCACCTATTCGCCGCTCAAGCACTACGGGGTCAAGGCCGGCGACAAGGTCGGGATTCTCGGCATGGGCGGCCTCGGCCACATGGGCATCAAGTTCGCCAAGGCGATGGGCGCGGAAGTCACGCTGTTCACCCGTTCGGCGAGCAAGGCTGAGGAAGGTCGTCGTCAGGGCGCCGATCACGTGATCGTCTCCACCGATGCCGAGCAGATGGCTGCCGCTGCAGGCCGGTTCGACTTCCTGCTGGACACCATTCCGGTGCAGCACGACCTCAACCCGTACCTGCAAACCCTGCGCTTTGATGGCGTGCACATTCTGGTCGGCCTGATCGAACCGATCGATCCGCCCGTGCATGCTGCCAACCTGGTGCTGGGCCGCCGCGTACTGGCCGGTTCGTTGATCGGCGGCATTGCCGAAACCCAGGAAGTGCTGGATTTCTGCGCCGAGCACAACATCACCTGCGACATCGAAATGCTCGACATTCGCCAGATCAACGAGGCTTACGCGCGGATGATTGCCGGTGACGTGAAGTATCGCTTCGTGATCGACATGGCGACGTTGAAGCTTTAAACCTTCAGACCGAGTTCTGCCGAGAGCCGGGCTGTGACCCCTTTGATCAGGGGAATCAGCTCGGCCATTTTTTCCAGCGGCATGTACGGCACGGTGCTGGCGATACTGATCGCCGCCACTATGCGCTTGCTCGCATCACGAATCGGCGCCGCCACACAGCGGATCGACGGTTCGTTGTCTTCCAGATCGAAGGCGTAGCCACCGGCCACGTACTCGGTCATGCGCTGTTCGAGCTGTTCCCACGACTGCTGGGGATGCTGCGGCCAGAACTGACTCTTCCCACCCGCCGGCAGGCTGATGTCGTACAGGCGCTGCCAATCCTGTGGCGCATCATCGAGCATCAACGCCTTGCCGATCCCGGTGCGTGCCAACGGCATCCGGTGGCCGACCCGCGAACGCATTTCCGGGCCGTTGCGCCCCGGATTTTTCAGCAGATACAAGACCTCGTCGCCCTCACGAATGCCCAGGTGCACGGTGTCGCCGGTCAGCGCCGACAACTCGTCCAGATACGGCCCGGCCAGACTCACCAGCGGCAACTCTTCGCGCGCCTGAAACCCCAGTTCGATCAACTTCGGCCCCAGCAGATAGCCGATTTGTGGCACCACGCGCAGGTAGCGCTCATCGACCAGGCAACTGGCCAGACGATGGGTGGTGCTGCGCGTGGTGCCGATCAACCGGGCGATCTCTTTCAGGTCGCGGGCACCACTGGCCACCGCCTGCACCACACCCAGGCCGCGAAGCAGCGTCTGGGTGCCGGTGGGTGCGGCGTCCTTGGTTTTTTCCGGGGCGTCTTCCTGCATATCCAGCCTTTACCGTTGAGCGAGGGAACGGGCGGCATTATGGTCGCCCGACGCAGACGACTACAACTCGATACGTTCGACCTTGCCCACCAGCAGCACGTAGGACAATGCACCGATCAGCGCCAGCACCGCGATGTAGGTGATCGCCGGGGCGAACGAATCACCACTGGCGAGGAGACCGATGACAATCGGCGTGGCAATTGCCGACAGGTTGCCGATGAAGTTGAACACCCCGCCGGTCAGCCCCAGCAGCCGCGCCGGAGCGAGGGTCGAGACCAGCGACCAGGTGATCGAGGCCAGACCGTTGCCGAAAAACGCCAACGCCAGGAAGGCGATCACCAGCGGCGTCGATTCAACGAAATTGGCGCCGATGATCGAGGTGGAAATCAGCAGCCCGCCAATGATCGGTAGCTTGCGCGCAAAACCCACGCTGCAGCCACGGCGGATCAACAGGTCGGAAAAGAATCCCGAGCACAGCACGCCGACAAAGGCCGCGAGAAACGGCAGCGATGCCAACAGGCCGGACTTGATGAAGTCCATGCCGCGATATTTCACCAGGTAGGTCGGGAACCACGTCAGGAAGAACCACAGCGTCGAGTTCAGACAGAACTGGCCGAGGTAGATGCCCCACAACTTGCGTTTGCTCAGGACGATGCCGAGATCGGTCCAACTGAACGAGGCCTTGGATGCTTGCGCCTGAATGTCTACCAGTCCGCCACCCTCGCGGATCAGGTCGATCTCCGCGTTGTTGGCGCCCTTGAAATCCCGCGGTTCGCGGTACACCGCGTACCAGATCGCCGCCCAGATAATGCCCGCCGCACCGGTTGCGACGAACACCATGTGCCAGCCGAACTCATGTTGCAGCCAGGCCAGCACCGGGGTCAGAAACGCCAGGCCGACAAACTGCCCGGAGGTGTAAAAACCAATCGCCGTGGCCCGCTCACGCTCGGGAAACCAGGTGGTGACCACGCGGCTGTTGATCGGATAGGCCGGTGCTTCCAGCGCGCCGACCGCCATGCGCAGCACAAACAGCGCAATGAAACTCGCAGCGAAACCGAGCAGCACCGTGGCCAGCGACCACAGCAGCAGCGCGACACTGTAGAGGATGCGCGGCGGCACCCGATCCACCAGCCAGCCGCCGGGAATCTGCATCGCGGCGTAGGTCCAGCCGAACGCGGAGAAAATCAGCCCGACGTGAACCGGGTCGATGCCCAGTTCACTGGTCAGCGCGGGCGCGGCGATCGACAGGTTGCTGCGGTCGAGGTAGTTGATGACCACGGTGATGAACAGCAACACCATGATGAAAAACCGCTTGCGGCTAGGCGTGACTAAAGACGCCTGCCCGGTGAGGGTTTGCGTTGGCATGGGGGGTGCCTCTTCTTATGATTATTTGAGGACAGTCGTAAAACTTGCGCCGAACCCTGTGGGAGCTGGCTTGCCAGCGATAGCGGTGCATCTGTTACATCAATGTCGGATGTGCCGCCGTCATCGCTGGCAAGCCAGCTCCCACAGTGGATTTTGGGTGGGTCAGAAGGGACTCACCACTCGGCAAAACTGCCATCGGCATGGCGCCAGATCGGGTTGCGCCAGCGGTGGCCGACCGCCGCACGTTCGATCACGTATTCCTCGTTGATCTCGATGCCCAGCCCTGGCCCGTTCGGAATCTTCACGAAGCCCTGGTCGTAGTCGAACACTCGCGGATCCTTCACGTAGTCGAGCAGATCGTTGCTCTCGTTGTAATGGATACCCAGACTCTGCTCCTGGATAAACGCGTTGTAACAAGCCGCGTCCAGTTGCAGGCACGCCGCCAGCGCAATCGGCCCCAGCGGGCAATGCAGCGCCAGCGCCACGTCGTAGGCTTCGGCCATGTTGGCGATCTTGCGGGTTTCGGTGATACCGCCGGCATGCGAGGCATCGGGCTGGATGATGTCGACATAGCCTTCGCTCAGCACCCGCTTGAAATCCCAGCGCGAGAACAGCCGCTCGCCAAGGGCGATCGGCGTGCTGGTCAACGGTGCCAGCTCTTTCAGCGCTTCGTAGTTTTCACTGAGCACCGGCTCTTCGATGAACATCAGTTTGTACGGGTCGAGCTCCTTCATCAGCACCTTGGCCATCGGCTTGTGTACCCGACCGTGGAAGTCGACGCCGATACCGACGTTCGGCCCGACGGCATCGCGCACGGCGGCAACGTTGGCCAGGGCCAGATCGACTTTCTCAAAGGAGTCGAGGAACTGCAGCTCTTCAGTGCCATTCATTTTCACCGCAGTAAAACCCCGGCTCACCGCCTCTTTCGCGGCGCGTGCGGTGTCGGCGGGACGGTCGCCACCGATCCACGAATACACACGAATCTTGTCGCGCACCTGACCGCCGAGCAGATCGCTGACCGACACGCCGAGGGCTTTGCCCTTGATGTCCCACAGCGCCTGATCGATGCCGGCCAGTGCACTCATGTGGATCGCGCCACCACGGTAGAAGCCACCGCGGTACAACACAGTCCAGATGTCCTCGATGTTGCGTGGGTCTTTGCCGATCAGGTAGTCGGACAATTCTTCAACGGCAGCGGCGACGGTGTGGGCACGGCCTTCGACCACAGGCTCGCCCCAACCAGTCACGCCCTCATCGGTTTCGACCTTGAGGAAGCACCAGCGCGGCGGGACGATGAAGGTGGTGAGTTTGGTGATTTTCATCTGCTTGTCTCTCTTGTTAGATGCAGCGCACGCAGCGCCGGATAAATCTCAGCGAAGGGCTTTCCAGGCAGCCACGTAGGCCTTGGCATTGGCCGCCACTTGCTCAGTCGTCATGCCCGGTTTGAACAGGCCGGAACCGAGGCCGAAACCTTTCACGCCAGCGTCGATGAACGCCTGCATGTTATCCGGGGTAATACCGCCGACCGGTGCCAGCACCGTCCCGGAGGGCAACACCGCGAGCCACGCCTTGACCACCGCCGGGCCCATCTGCTCGGCCGGGAACAGCTTGAGAATGTCCGCGCCCTCCTCCAGCGCCGCGAACGCTTCGGTCGGCGTGGCGACACCCGGCGACAGGTACAGCCCCGCCGCTTTCGCCGCACGCAGCACTTTGGCGTCGCTGTGCGGCATGACGATCACCTGGCCGCCGGCCTCTTTCACCAATTCGACCTGCTCCGGCGTCAACACCGTACCGGCACCGATCAGGCAATCGGCGGGCAAGGTCTGACGCAGGATGCGGATACTTTCGTACGGAGACGGGGAATTGAGCGGTACTTCGATGACGCGAAATCCGGCGGCATACAGGACTTCTCCGACAGCAGCGGCTTCCTGCGGATGCAGGCCACGCAGGATTGCGATCAGACCGTTTTGTGCCAATGCTTGCTTGAGCATGTCAGGCCTCCAGTCAGGGTTAACGGGATAAGGAATCGAGCAGCCCGGCCGCCAGCGCCAGTTGCCACAGACCACGCTCGGTGGCCTGCTCGGCCAGCGTGACGCGCGCGAAACCGCAGGCATCGAGGGCACGGCCGTAACGGGCGCAGAGTTGCGCGTTGCCGATGAGGATGATCGACGGCAGATGCGCACTATTGCGTCGGCGTCGCTGGGCTGCGGCAAGCGCCACCAGTTCATGGCCAATCATCAGGCCAGAGAGGTAATCCGCTTGCGCCGTCGGCGCCAGTTCGCCGGTCAGGCCCAGGGTGCGGGCACTGAATAATGTGGAGAGCACGCCCAGTTCGCCGTCCGCCGACAGCGCCACTTGCACGCCACGGTCAAATGCCACGCCGTCGAACGCCGCACCCTGTTGCTGGGTACGCCCGAGAATGCTGTGTTCACTAAGCACGGCGAACACTTCGCCGGTCATGAAGGTGTCGAAATGAGTGATGCGGCCCTCGACCACCTCCACCCACTTGGAGTGGCTACCCGGCAGACCGATCAACAGATCGCCGCCCGCCTCGGCCGGCAGGTTCTGCAGTACGCCGAGGACCTGGGTTTCTTCGCCGCGCATCACATTGGGCAGACGCGAACGCTGGATCACCCCCGGCACGATATGTACCCGCGTGCCGCGCAGACTGACCAGTGTTTGTAAGGAATTTCCGAGATTGGCGACGTTCGCCGGCGTCTCGCAGTAGGCCGCTTCGCGCCAGCCCTGGGCGCTGCCGACCATCCCGCAGGCGATCACTGGCAGATCCGGCTGCGCCTCGAGCCAGTCGCCACACGCCTCTTCGAAGGCCAGTTCAAAGCCGTCGGCGCATTCACCACCGTGGATGACTCGCGGCGTCTTCGGTAACTGCATGATCCCGGACGACAGCGCACGCTGCTCCAGCACCACCCCGCCCGCCGCGAGTTTGTAAGCACGTAATGAGGTCGTCCCCCAGTCGAGCGCGATCAATTGCGCCTGCATCGCTTCACCTGTTTTGTTTTTGGCAGTGAGTGCGACGGACTATAAACCTTGGCGCAGGAAAATCTCAATATATAAATATCATTCCCATATTGTGGGATTTACAAGTGTAACAGCCGTTTCTTCGCCAAATCTCTAAAATGCCGATCCCATTCACGCGACGACCGCTCTCGACAGGTTCAAGGAAGAAAAAATGAAAACCGCTTTAAAGGCGTTACTGCTCTGCAGCGCACTCTGCTTCGCGGCGATTGCCAGCGCCTTGCCCGCTATCAAGGAGGGTGATATCTGGGCTTACAACACCCGGCCGGGTGAAGAAGCCTCGACCTTGACCATCCTCAAAATCGAAAGCTATCCGCACTACGGCACCGTCGTGCATATCCGCGTTGATGGCATTCGGATGATCAACCCGGTCACCGGAGGCGAGTTCACCGCAATGCCCCACCTGCCTTTCCAGGCCGAGGCTTTGCAGCGCAGCCTGACTCGTCGCGTGGGAGAGACGGCGCAGATTCCGGATTTCAGTCAGGGCTACACCTACTGGAAAGCGGCCTTCGATGAAGAGAAGGCCGGGGCTTTCAAGATTTCCGTGCGAAAGACACTTGATGGGTTGCTCAGCGGTCATTGGGAATCCGCAGAGAAATGAGCATCAGAACAAGGCTTCCTATGATCAGGCAAGAAGCCCAATCTCAATACTTGTCAACTTCCTTAAGCAGCTCAGCAACAGGAATATTCATCACTTCTGAATAGTAGATTTTGTAGGAGTAGGAGTTGATTCTGACTTTGCATGCGATTGTTTTTCGCCCCGCTAATACAGTGCTTAAGTCCTTGCTGCTCATCAGCGTTTCACTCGTTGAGTCTTTCACACGATAAAACATGAGATCCGCTTTGAAAGTGGATCCGTCTGCAGGCTTCAGAGGCTCAATCCATCCTTCACCATATTCATTCAGATTGCGCGACTGCGAAAAATCTCTACTCTCCCCCAAAGCACAAAGCAGCGACTGACTTATCTTGGACTTGAAGAGTTTGTCGACATCGACGTCGGACGAAAAACTGACTTGGTAAATGTTTCGATCCAAGTAGCGCTCCACCCCCAAATACTCGATTTTTGCAGTAGGTTTTCCGTGGCTGATCGCACATGAAGCACACATCGAAAACATCAAAATCAGAATAAACTTACGCACATTTCCTTCCTTTAAAATGCAACACCACCGATTCCATCAGAACATCTCTGGCTGACAGCCCGGCGCCAAGATCGGCAATATAAATGGCCCATGCATCAGCGTGGTTAACGTCAACCCTGCCATTCATGTTCGGACCGCTCTTCATATCCCACTGTTCTCCGAAATCAGCCACCAGGTCGGAAAAATTCCAGTCCTTGGCATCGGCTCTCACATTCACCCAATATTCAGCCTTAGGCGCGGGCTCTTTTTGATGCTCGCTCGCCCATCCCGTCGTCGTACCCACGTTCTGTCCTCCAAGCGTGAAACCGTCGAGCCGTCGCTTTGGCTGCTCAAGCCGTTGGCACACGCGGTGGCGTTGTGTCTGGTGGCGGGCAGTGCGCAGTCACTACGAAATCCTTTTTGAAATGGCGGTCCCATAAAGAGCCCGCCATTGAGTTTCAAGATTTTTAGTTCAGAGGACGGCCAATGCCGTTGCAAACGCTGGGGTTGTTGATATCGAGGTTATTGCTTGCCACACTTTGGTTGCCAAAGATGCCGCAGGCCTGCAAAAACCTGCTGTTACGTCATAGGCAGTTGGCGGAGGGCGCGACCGAACGGATGTCACGGCTGCAGCCGTTGCGGGGTGGTTGCAGATGACAGAAAGGAGAACCCGAGGATGGTGCTTTTGAGGGTCGGGTGATGCTGAAGTCCTGGTAAAAAAGTCTGAATTATTTGTTGTTCTGACGGGCGCCTTCGCGAGCAAGCCCGCTCCCACAGGTTCTTGCGGTGTGACATATATTGCATTAACAACTCTGTCCCCTGTGGGAGCGGGCTTGCTCGCGAAGAGGCCAGACCAGACGACCTCGGAATCAGCTACTGCACCAACTGGTTGATCTCAATGATCGGCAACAACACCGCCATCCCGGTGGCGGCAATCACTTCAGCATCGGATTGCCATCATCTCCTCAGCCTTCGGCAAACTCACGCAACACCTTGCCATCCATGCGATAGCGCACCCACTCTTCTAGCGGCTGCGCACCGAGGGATTTGTAGAATTCGATGGCCGGGGTGTTCCAGTCCAGCACGCTCCATTCGAAGCGTCCGCAGTCATTGTCGCAGGCGATTTTCGCCAGATGCCGCAACAGGGTTTTGCCGGCACCGCCGCCGCGTTGTTCGGGGGTGATGTAGAGGTCTTCGAGGTACAGGCAGTTGCTGCCGAGCCACGTCGAATAGCTGAAGAAGAACACTGCAAAACCGATAGGCACACCGTCACGCAGGCAGATCAGGCCGTGGGCGGTAGCGCCTTCGCTGAACAGGCTGCGCTCGATGTCGGTGACACTCGCAATGACTTCATGGCGGGCCTTTTCGAAATCTGCCAGTTCGGTGATGAAGGCGAGGATTTGCGGCGCATCGCTGGGGGTCGCCGGGCGGATTTCGATCGTCATGAACGGGCCTTGTCGGAAGTTGGAAAGCGCCATACTAAGGCCGGATGCGGCGCTCGTCACATGGCAACACAGAGAATATCCTGCGCCGATATTGCAATGTGTGTGCGGGCTTGCTCGCGAAAGCGCTCTGACAAACAACAATGATGGTGACTGGATTGACGCCTTCGCGAGCAAGCCCGCTCCCACAGGAACTTCGCCAGTCTGAAAGGATGCTCATGAACACTGAGATTTTTATGCCCGTGGAGGCGCTTGCAGCAGCACTGCTGCCCCACGCCCTCGAACCCGGCGACGACGGTGCCCACGACCTCGCGCACCTGCAACGGGTCTGGCACAACGCGCGCACCTTGCAGGCCGAGGAAGGTGGCGACCTGGAGGTGTTGCTCGCTGCCGTGCTGCTGCACGATTGCGTGTCCGTGGAAAAAAACTCGCCGCTGCGCTCGCAGGCTTCGCGTCTCGCCGCAGAAAAAGCCGCCAGCGTGCTGGCCGATCTGGACTGGCCCGAAAGCAAAATCAGCGGCGTCACCCACGCCATCGAAGCCCACAGTTTTTCCGCCAACATCACCCCGCTGACCCTCGAAGCGAAACTCGTTCAGGACGCCGACCGGCTCGACTCGCTGGGCATGCTCGGCGTTGCCCGCACCTTCTACGTCGCCGGGCGCATGGGCAGTGCGCTGTATGACCCGCTCGACCCTGAAGCCAAGGAGCGCGACTACGACGACACACGCTTCTGCCTCGACCACTTCCAGACCAAGCTGCTGCACCTCGCCGACGGTTTCCAGACTGGCGCCGGTCAGCGTCTGGCGCAGATCCGCCATCAACGCCTGAAGGGTTTCATGGAGCAGTTCAAGGAAGAAATCGGCCTCGACTGATAATCCTGTGTCTCGACCGTTCGTCGTTCATCAGGCACCAATCCGATTCGAGGGCAGACCAAATACAGGTAAGGATTCCAATCACTGGAGAAGCCCTATGATCCCGTCAAGGTTGACTGCCCTCGTTTTCGCCGCCCTGCTGAGTCCTGCGGTGTTCGCCGCCTCCACCACCGCAGCGGGCACAGGCCCCACCGACCCGGTTCCACCGCCACGCGCGCCCGCCATCAACAGTGCCCCCGGCATGAACACCGATGGCTCCGGCGTACCCTTGATCAACCAGCCACCTGCCACTGGCACCGACCCACGCACCCAAGGCAGTGACCCCGGTCGCCAGGGTGGCATGAACACCCCTGACTCCCCCGCCACACCCGATAACGCCGGCCCCGGCATCGGCTCGAAAACCACCACCGGTGGCTCGGGCTCCGAGGGCGGCAGCCAGTAGTTCGCCGACGCGAGCGTCCTATTCACATCCATGAAGAGGTAACCATGAACGTCGATAAAAACCTGGAAAAAGAAGTCCTCACCCGCCTGCTGCATGCTCATCCAAGCGGACTGGGCAAAGAGGTGCTGGACAATTATCGCGGCGAGAAAGTGGTGGCCAGCGCCCTCGCCTCCCTGCAGGATCGCGGTTTGATCCACCATGGTCATGTGACTTGCAACGAGGCCGGCGAACACTCGTTGAATCTGCCGATCAAGCTCAGTGCGGCTGGCGTCGAAGCGGCGCGCAAGCTGGATCTGCAGTAGACCTCAGGCCGCTCGCTGCCGGTGCGGCGAGCGGCCGAATCTGCACAAAAGAGGAGAAATCCCATGCCTCGTGGAAGCAAAGACAAATACACCGCCGAACAGAAGCGCAAGGCCGAACACATCGAAGACAGCTATGAGAAAAAAGGCTTGTCGAAGGATGCAGCCGAAGCGCGGGCCTGGGCGACGGTCAACAAACAGTCGGGCGGCGGCGAAAAGGCTGGCGGTTCCGGACGCAAGAAACCGGCGAGTGCCAAGTCCGAAGACCGCAAGGAGTCGTCACGACGCGCAGTGGCCAGTCGCGGGGGACATGCGCGCGACAGCAAGGCGTCGCGCGAGACGCAGACTGTCGACAGTCTGCGCAAAGAGGCGCGGGCGAAGAACATTGCCGGGCGTTCTTCGATGCGCAAGGATGAGCTGATTGCGGCGTTGCGCAAGGCCGGCTGATCCATATTTTGTGCTGAGCCGTATGGCCTCTTCGCGAGCAAGCCCGCTCCCACATTGGAGTTGTGAAAGACGCAAATCCCCCCTGTGGGAGCGGGCTTGCTCGCGAAGGCGGTTGATCAGTCGCCGCAGGACTCGCGGATAAACCCATCCACTTCAGCCGCGCCCGGCGCTGTTGCCGGCCCCCATCGCGTCACTGCCAAAGCCGCCGCCGCATTCGCCCGCCGCGCCGCCTCATGGGCGGGCAAACCCTGCGCCAACCCGGCGACGAACACCCCGGCATGGGCATCACCCGCCCCGTTGCTGTCCACGGCTTTTACCGCAAACCCCGGTACATGCCGTCGCTCGCCACGCTGCTGAATCCAGCAACCCTGTGGTCCATCGCGCACCACCATCAGCACATCCTTGGGCAGATGATCCGCCAGCCGATCCAGCGCTTGAGCAATGTCTGCAGCCCCGGTAAAGCGCAACGCCTCGACGCTGTTGCTGGTCCACACATCGATGCGCGGCAGCAGCGCCTGCATCAGCGCCGAGTCCGGCGACTCCACCAACGGCCCCGGATCGAACACCACGTTGATCACCTCCGGCAGCGCCAGCGTCCAGTCCAGCAGCGCCTGCGCCTTGCCTGCGTGCAGCAGGCTGTAACCGCTTACATAAACGTAGTCGCCCGCCTCGGCCGCCACGCTGTTCAAGTCCTCTCCGGTCACCTCACCTTCAGCGCCGATGTAGGAAATGAAACTGCGCTCGGCCGACGCATCTGTCAGCGCCACGCATATCCCGGTATCGCGTTGTGCAGGCATCTGGATGCCGATGTGAATGCCTTCATCCTTCATCGCCTGACGCGCCAGATCACCAAAACGCCCAGTGCCGTGGCGACCGAGATAGACCACCGGCAAACCGTTGCGCACGGCTGCGGCCATCACGTTGAAGCCGCCGCCAGCCTCGAAAGCGGCAGACTGCGCCAGCACATCGCCGCCGATTTGCGGCAGCTGATCCACGGCCATGACCAGGTCGATGATGACCTGGCCGGTGTGCAACATCTTAGGCATGAGCATTCTCGACTTGCGCGGCACGGCGATCTTTCGCCCCGCCAAGGACGAAGTAAATGCCACCGGCCACCACGAAGGTCACGATCCAGCCGAGGCCGTTGTGGCCCAGCCACGAGTCGGACAAAAAGCCCTTGAACCAGACGTTCTCGGCGGTGGTGCCGATGGTGGTGAAGCTGAAGCCGAGCACGATGGCAATCGCCCACGCGCCGAACGCGCGCCACTCGATGCCGCCGCGATACCAATAGGCGCTGCTCGGGCTGACGTCGAGCAGGTCTTTGGGGCTGTAGTAGTGACGGTGAATCAGATCGACCACGAAGATCCCGACCCACGCGGTGATCGGCACCGCCAGCAGGGAAATGAAGGTGATGAACGGGCCGTAGAAGCTGTCGGCGATCAGCATGAAGTAGATCGAGCCGGCGAAGATCGCCACGATGTCGACCACCACCGCGTACACGCGTTTGACCTTCAGACCGAGGGTCAGCGTGGTCAGACCGGCGGAGTACACCGAGAGGTTGTTCGACAGCAGCAAGCCACCGAACGCGGTGATCAGGTACGGCACGGCCATCCAGGTCGGCAGCATGTCGCGGATGGCCACGATCGGGTCAGTCGCCGAGGCGAGATCGTTGTTGCCTACCGACAGCAGGCCGCCGAGGGTGATCAGCAGAACCAGCGGAATCCCCGCACCGAACGCCGCCGAAGCGACCAGCCGTACAGCCTTGACGCTGCGGTGCTGATAGCGCGACATGTCCGCACCGGCGTTGGCCCAGCCGATCCCGGTACCGGCAGCCATGGTGCCGATGCCGATGATCATTGCGCTCAGCGGGGCCGGCGTGGCGTTGAACACCGCGCTCCAGTCGATGGTCGCGCAGAGGAAGCCGCCGACCAGAATGTTCAGCGCGCCGAACACGTAGGTCGCCCACTTCTGGATCACCAGCAAGGTGGCGTGACCGAGGCCGGAAACCGACAGAGTCAGCAGGACGAAAATGGCGATGAAGATCAGCGTCAGCACTGGCGCACTTTTCGCTTCAACCGACGAGCCGAACAGGATCGAACACAGCGATAGCAGCACGAACGCCGCGGTGGTGGTGTTGACCGTTTCCCAGCCCAGACGCGACATCAGCGAGACCAGCGTCGGGCCGATATTGCCACGCACGCCGAAGATCGCCCGCGACAGGGTCAGACTCGGCGCGCGGCCACGGCGGCCGGCAATCGAGATGATCCCGACCACGGCGAATGAACCGGCGGCGCCGACGATGGCAACGATGATCGCCTGCCAGATCGCCAGCCCGCGAAACGCCACCAGCGTGGCGCCCAATGGCAGGCCGAGAATGGAAATGTTGGCGGCGAACCAGACCCAGAACAGTTGCAGCGGATGACCGTTGCACTCGGCTTCCGGCACCGGCTCAATGCCGCGGGTTTCCAGTTGCCCGGCGCTTTGCCCGGCGTTTGTTGAACTCATGAACAGTGCTCCTGTTTGCCTTTATTGTGGTTGTGGCAATGACGCAAAACGACAAGACATCCCGGCCATCCTCGGCCTGTCTGTGCGATCCATTGCGGGTGAATATTCAAGATTTGCAGTGCGGCCTTCGCGAGCAGGCTCGCTCCCACATGGGTTATGTGAACGCCACAGATCCAATGTGGGAGCGAGCCTGCTCGCGAAGGCGTCCGCCCGATCAACGCAAGGCCAACAGCCCCTGCACCAACGGCTCAAGCTCCAGATGATTGACAGCCTTCACCGTCTCGATCATCTCGGCAGGCCAACTCTCAAGGCCCAGGCAGGCCCCGAGCATGGCGCCAAGAATCGCCGCGATGGTGTCAGTGTCGCCGCCAAGGCTGGCGGCCATGCACAACGCTTCGAACGCGCTCATTTCGCCGACCGCCACTTGCTGCGCCAGGGCGAAAGACACCACGACCGATTCCTGCGAGGCCACCGAAGTGCCGATCACGTCGTACAGCAGATCCGCCAGCAGCGCCTTGTCGCTGTCGACGCTGATGGTTCGCGCCCAACTGATGCGCGAAGCAATACGCCCACCGGCCACCCAGTGACCATGTGCCTCGGCCTGTTGCGCGATCTGCTGACCGAGGTTCAGCGCCTCGCCCAGATCCATGCCATTGATCCCGGCCGAAACCACCGCCGCCACCGCCGCCGCACTGGAAATCCCCAGCGTGGTGTTGTGGGTAACCTGACAGGCCTGCACCACGGCCGCGATGAAACGTTCGGGATCGGTGACGTTGGCGGCGATGCCCACCGGAGTGATGCGCATCGCCGCACCATTGGTAGTGCCATAGCGTCCGGCCTCCTCTGGCGAGTGACCGGCGAGGATCATTTCAATGGCGCGTTTGGTCGACGGGCCGAGCAGGTCCTGCGAACCCTTGGCCTGCATCTCGGCTTCCCACTCGATCAGCCGTTGAGCGAGGACTGCCGGTTCGATGCGGCCCTTGCCTTCGACCAGCAACTCACCGACCAGAATCGCCTGTTCGGTGTCGTCTGTGATCGAGCCTTTGGGCATGTTGGCGGCAATCGGTTGCAGAGGACCGGCGTCCTGCAGATCAGTGATCCGGCCAAAGCGGGTCTTGATCGTTTCGCGGTTCAACGATTGCGTCGGCATGCCCAGCGCATCACCGAGGGCCAGGCCATAAAACGCACCGAGGGCACGGTTGAGCGCGGTCATTTCGATTCTCCAAATTGCAGGTGCAGGCGGAAATGCACCGGGTCGAGCAGGCTTTCGACCTGCTCCATGAAACGGTTCTGCCGGTCGTAGGTGGTACGCAGGGCCTTGAGGAACACGGTGCCGACCGGGCGCCCGAGCAGTTCGGCGTCTTCGGCATTGAGTGGTTCGGCGCCGATCCACTGATCGCCGCGCTCGCCGATGTAGCCGTAGGCAGCGAGGGTGATGGTCAGCGAGTTGTCGATCAGACCGACCCGCGGCAGGCTTTCCAGGCCGCCGGTGGCCGGCATCAAAGAACGTTCAAGGGACACCAGCGTGCCGTCGTTGGAACGACGACGGCGATCGAGGGTGATGAATTGGTCGGTGCCGAAGCGCGAAAGCAGATCAGGCCGCGTCACCGCTTCCAGGCGCAGCACTTCGGTGTTGATCAGCGCCCCGCTGTCGGCCAACGCCTGCGCCCAGCCGCTGCGCTGATCGAGCGCTACACCGTCGAACGTGACAATGGAGCCGACCCCGCTTTGCGTGGCGATGTAATTGCGCCGCTTCAGTTCGGCCAGCGCTTCGCGCAACGTGCCACGGCTGACGTTGAATTCCTGAGCCAACTGATGCTCGCCGGGCAACAGAAAGCCGTCCTCCATGAGGCCGCTTTCAATGCGCCGGACGAGTTCGTCGACCACCCGTTGTTTCTTGTCAAATCGTACCTGTCTAATCATGTACAAAGTGATAACCGAAACGGGCGCGGGCGAGCAAGGAATTTTTAGGAGAGATGACGGAAGGTCTGGCGCGGCGCGGTCCCCTGTGGGAGCGGGCTTGCTCGCGAAAGCGCTGTGTCAGACGCCGAAAATATTGACTGACACACCGCATTCGCGAGCAAGCCCGCTCCCACAGGGGGATTGAAGATTACCGTTGTTTGAGGCGATCGATGACGACGGCCAGCAACAGAATCGAACCACGAATCACATACTGATAAAACGTATCAATGTTCTTCAGGTTCATCGCGTTCTCGATGATCGCCAGAATCAGCACCCCGGCAATCACGTGGCGGATCATGCCGATCCCGCCGCTCAGCGACACGCCGCCGAGCACACACGCCGAAATCACCGTCAGCTCGAAACCCTGGCCGATCATCGGCTGCCCGGAGGTCATGCGCGAAGCGAGAATCACCCCGGCCAGCGCACCGATCACGCCGTGCACGGCGAAGATGATGATCTTGGTCCGGTCAACGTTCACCCCGGCGAGCAACGCCGCCTCCTGGTTGCCACCGATGGCCATGGTGTTGCGCCCGTAGGTGGTGTAGTTCAGCAGCCAGCCGAAGAACAGGAAGCAGACGATGGTGATCAGGATCGGCACCGGCACGCCGAACAACTGACCGTTGCCGAAGACGAAGAACGATTCCTGCGACACGCCCACCGCTTTGCCGTTGGCAAAAATGTACGCCAGGCCGCGAACGATCTGCATGGTCGCCAGCGTGGTGATCAACGCGTTGACCCGCAACTTGGCGATCACGATGCCGTTGATCAGCCCGACTATCAGGCCCATCACCAGCGCCGCGCTGACGCCGAGGAACACGCTGTTGGTGTCGCGCATCACCACCGCAGCAACGACCCCCGCGCAGGCGATCACCGAGCCCACCGACAAGTCGAAGTGCCCCGACGCCAGACAGTAGAGCATGGTGCACGCGGCGATGCCGGTAGTGGAAATCGCCAGACCCAGCCCGCGCATGTTCAGCGGCGAGAGGAAGTTATCGATCAGCAGCGTGCAGGCGACGAAGATACCGATCGCCGCCAGCAGCATGACCCAGTCGTCGAGGAAGCGCCGCAGGTCCAGCGGTTTGCGGGGAGTCGGCAGCGCCTTGTTTTGGATGGTCATCATAGTCACCTCTCAGTTCGCCACGCCGTCAGCGCGATGGCGCGGCAAAGCCAGTTGCAGCAGGTTGGATTCATTGGCCTGGTCGCGGCTGACTTCGCCGCGCAGCGCGCCTTCGCAGAGCACCAGAATGCGGTCGGAAATGCCCATCACCTCCATGAGGTCGCTGGACACCACGATCACCGAAATACCGTCGGCGGCCAGGTTATGGATGATCTGGTAGATCTCGGCCTTGGCGCCGATGTCGATGCCGCGAGTCGGCTCATCGAGCAGCAGGACCTTCATCGGCATCGACAGCCAGCGACCGAGAATCGCCTTCTGCTGATTGCCGCCGGACAGGAATTTGATCTGCTGACCGGCGTGCGGGGTTTTGACTTTCAGCGCCTTGATCTGCTTGTCGGCGTTGCCCTTCTCCCACAGCCCGCGCAGCAGGCAGCCGAGGCTGGCATTGGCGCCGCGCGCGCTGATGTTAATGTTCTCGGCAACGCTGGCCAGCGGGATGATCCCCTCTTTTTTCCGGTCCTCGGGGCACAGCAGGATCCCGGCGGCAATCGCATCGCGCGGTGAGCGCAATTTCAATTCATGCCCCCGCAGTTCGAGGCGTCCGGCGGTGTTGCGTTCAAGCCCGCTGAGCAAGCGGAACAGCTCGGTGCGCCCGGCCCCGACCAGGCCGAACAGCCCGAGAATCTCGCCCTTGTGCGCCTCGAAACTCACCGGCTCACGCAGCCCCGGGCCAAGCAGACCGTCGACCTTCAATGCCACCGCGCCGCGTGGACGGCTGCGGTAATCGTAGATGTCCTGAATGTCGCGGCCGACCATGCAGGTCACCAGTTGATCGTGGGTCAACTGGCTCATGTCATCGAAGGTGCGCACGTAACGGCCGTCCTTGAACACCGTCACCGCGTCGCAAATGCGGAACACTTCTTCCATGCGATGCGAGACGTAGAGCACCACTTTGCCTTCGTCCCGCAGGCGACTGATGATCGCCATCAAACGGTCGATTTCGCGCGCCGAGAGACTGCTGGTCGGCTCATCGAAGGCGATCACATGCGCGCCACGGGACAGCGCCTTGGCGATTTCCACCAGTTGCCGCTGACCGAGCGACAGGCGCCCGACCTTGGTCTGCGGATCGATTTCATCGGCCAGGCCCTTGAGGCAGGCCAAGGCATTCTGGCGCAGGACGCCACGATTGATCAGGCCGAAACTGGCCGGCAGATGACCGAGAAACAGGTTCTCGGCCACGCTCATTTCCGGCACCAGATGCAGCTCCTGGTGAATCACCGCGACGCCGCTGCCGATGCTGTCGGCGGTCGACTTGAACGCCATGGTCTGCTCGCCGATCTGCAACTCGCCGCTGCTCGGAATGTAGGCGCCACCGAGGATTTTCAGCAGGGTCGATTTGCCGGCGCCGTTCTCGCCCATCAAGGCGTGCACCTGCCCTGGATGGGCGACGAAGCTGATGGCGTCCAGCGCCTTGACCCCGGGGAAGGTCTTGCCGATCCCGTTGAAGCGCAGGCTGCCGCCGGCGCTGCTTGAGTGTGTCTGTACTTGCGCGTGCATCTGAGTCACCTCTTCACACCGATCGAGCAGCCATCAATTCCACAGGCCGATTTTTTCCAGCTCTTGCTTGAAGTTCTCACGGGTGATCAGGGTGACGTCGTCCATCGCTGTGTACTTCGGCGGTTCTTTGCCGGTGGTGACCCACTCGTACATCATCTCGGCAGTCTTGTAGCCTTCGATGTGCGGGCTAGGCAGCATCGAGCCGAAGAAACCGCTGTTGGGCTTTTTCAGCTCGCCGATGGCGTCGGTGCCGTTGATGCCGATGCCAATCACATTGGCCGCAGCGAACCCGGCGGCTTCGGTGGCGCGGACGCCGCCGAGTACGGTGTTGTCGTTCATGCCGCCGATGATCAGGTTCTTCGCCGCACTGGGCAGCTTGACCAGCGCCGAGTTGGTGGCGTCCATGCTGCCCGGCACGTCGAGGGTTTTCAGCGCGGCGGTCAGGATGTGGTCTTTCGGCAGGCCGGCGTCTTCGAGCGCCTTCATCGAACCGTCGGTGCGCTTCTTGCCGGTGTCGAGTTCGTTGTAGGTGTTGACCACCGCGTAGGTGTCTTTCCAGTCCCAGTTGCGTTTCTTCGCCTCGGCGACCATCGCGTTGCCCTGCTTCTGGCCGACTTCGAACGCGGCCATGCCGAGGTACGGCACGTCCTCCATGAACTTGCCGCTGGCGTCGACGAAACGATCGTCCACGGCAATCACTTTCAGGTCATTGAGTTTGGCTTTGGCCATGATCGCCGGGCCGAGCGAGACATCCGGCGGGCAGATCACGAAGCCCTTGGCACCGTTGGCCGCGAGGCTGTCGATGGCCGAGAGGGTTTTCTCGCCGTCCGGCACGGCGATCTTGATCAGTTCGAAGCCTTTATCCTTGGCGGCTTTTTCAGCAAAAGCCCACTCGGTCTGGAACCATGGCTCTTCAGCCTGTTTGACCAGGAAACCGATTTTCACGGCATCGGCAGCGAGCAGCGTACTGCTCAGACTGAACGCGGTGACCGCCAGGGCGGCACTGCACAGGGTACGAATCCCGAAACGACGTTTCATAAGCTGACTCCTTGTTATTTTTTTTGAGCGTTATTTGAAAAGCGTTAAAGCCTGGTTTTGCAATGTAGGACAAAAATAGTCATATCGTATGATGATTGGATTTCACGCGGAGTTCACCGCCTGAAACACTATCCACTCAGTCGTGGTACATCACCGAGCGCCCACCATCGATGGTGATGCACGAGGCGTTGATGAACGGCGCTTCATCACTGGCCAGAAACACGGCGGTCATCGCCACTTCGAGCGGCTGGCCGATGCGTTTCGGCGGGTGCAGATCGAATGCTCGCTGACGCTCGGCGTGCGGATCGGCAAAACCGTTCCAGTAATCGACGTTGAGTTGCGTCTCGATGTACCCCGGGGCGATGGCGTTGACCCGAACGCCCTTCGCCGCATATTCGATGCCCAGCGCCCGGGTCAGCCCAAGCAGGCCGTGCTTGGCTACCGGGTACGGGAAACAGCCGGGAATGATGTGGCTGGAATGGGTCGAGGCGATGTTGATGATGCTGCCGACACCCTGCTCGATCATCTGCGGCAGCACGGCTTTGCAACCGTACCAGGCGCCGTCCAGATCGATGGCGAAGCAACGACGCCAGTCTTCTTCGGTCATTTGCAGCGGGTCGCGGAACACGTTGACCCCGGCGCAATTGACCAGCACGTCGATGCGCCCGTGCAGCTCAACCGCCAGTTTGGCCATGGCGTGCAAGTCCTGCTGGCGCGAGACGTCAGCCTTGATCGCCTGCACGTCGTAGCCCTTGTCGCGCCACTGGGCGGCAACCTTCTCGACCTTCTCTGCCTGAATATCGCTGATCACCAGTCTGGCCTGCTGCGAGGCGAACGTGGCAACGATCGCCTCGCCGATGCCTTGAGCGGCACCGGTCAGCAGCACCACCTTGTTTTTCAGACGCTCACCCTTCGGCGGCGCGGGCACCGGCGGCAAGGAAAGAGGTTCAGCCATGGATCAGGACTCCTGTTCGTCAGCACAAAAAAACCGGGCATCTGCCGATGTCCGGTCTGGAAAACTGTGAAAACGAAACAGGCAGGCGCGGCGAGCGACGCCGGTCCGTTGCGAGACGCTGACTCCGCTGAGGAGTGCGATAGAGGTTCGCTGCATCACTTCACCTGTTTTGTTCTTTTTAAGTGTGAGTGCGTGTTACTGCTGGAGCCGACTATAAACCCGACTGCCAAATAATCTCAATATATAATTTTGCATCCCATATTTTGGGATTTAGCCAGCAAAGCGCGTGCAAAGTTTGCCCGGCACATCGACCCGCATCGACAGAACTGCGCCATCCAGCGGATGGTTATGCGGACTCTGGGCGCTGGTGATGTACAGGGTTTTCAGGTCTTCGCCGCCGAATACGCAACTGGTTGGACGGCTGACAGGCAGATCGATTTTGCGGTCGACCTTGCCGTCCGGCGTCAGGCGCAACAGGCAGCTGCCGTCCCAACGCGCGTTCCACACATACCCTTCGGCGTCGACTGCCGAACCATCCGGGCCACCGTTCTGGTCGGGGCCGTACCAGATTTCGGCGTTGCCGAGATTACCGTCGGTGTGAATGAAATAGCGATTGAGCGCCCCGTCGAGGCTGTCGCCGAACAGCAGTCTGGTGCCGTCGTCGCTCCACAACAGCGTGTTGGGAATGCCGAGACCGAGCAGCAATGGCGTGACACGCTGGTCGGGATCAATGCGAAACAAGCCGCCGGAACGACGCTCGATCGGCAGGTCTTCGCCGTTGTCACCGATGTTGTTCTGCATGGTGCCGAGCCACAGTCGGCCTTGGGCGTCGCAGCGTGCTTCGTTGGGTCGATTGCCGGGTTGCGGGTCGGCGATGCAGAACAGCGTGAGGCGTGGTTCGAGGCCCGGGGAATCGAGATCCAGTCGATACACGCCGCTGCTCAATGTCACCAACGCGTCGCCACTGGCACAGGGGATGAACGCGGAAACGTGCTCGGGCATCTGCCAGATCTGCACGTTGTTGCCGATCAGCCGCAGCGCCTGCTTGCCGGCGATATCGACCCAGTACAGCGCCTGGGTCGGGGCGTCCCAGAATGGCCCTTCACCGAGCCTGGCGCGGTGTTGGGTTACGGCGGTCAACGGCATATTGAATCCTTCATGTTGTTGTTCTAACTGTAGGAGTGAGCCTGCTCGCGATAGCGGTGGGTCGGTGACGACGATTGTGACTGACCCACCGCTATCGCGAGCAGGCTCACTCCTACAGGGGAATTTGTGTTGTCAACTGGCTTTTTTGTTGGCCATCACCTGCGGGTAAAAGCGTTTGATCGCCAGGTCGGCGTTGTCGATCAAGGTCATGCAGGCCCAGACCCCGCGTGCTGAATCACGGGCAGCAATGGCGTCGGCCATGTCTTTGTGGATCGGCAAGGTGCGACGCAGTTCATCGGGGTCGGCAGCGGAGACTTCAAACGACACGGCGAGCAAGGCGCCGAGGGCCGGGACCATTTGCTCGATGAACTGGTTGTGGCTGGCCGCCAGAATGCATTCGTGGAAGGACTGGTCGGCACGGTTGTAATCAATGCCGCTGTCGACCGCCCGTTCCAGCGCGTTGTAGGCCAGTTGCACCGCGTGAATCTGCTCCAGGCTGGCGCGCTCGCAGGCCCAGCGCACGGCCATCGGTTCGATGGTGCGGCGCAAGTCGAGCAGGTCATCAACAAAGTTTTCCGGCAGGCCGTTGCGTGAGAGCCAGCCGACGACTTGCGGATCGAACAGGTTCCAGCGCCGTACCGGTAACACGCGAGTGCCAACCTTAGGCCCGACTTCGAGCATGCCTTTGGCGACCAGAGTCTTGATCGCTTCGCGAATCACCGTGCGGCTGACACCCAACTGCTCGCCCAGATCCGCCTCGACCTTGATCGCCTGCCCCGGTTTGACCTGGCCAGCGGCAATCCAGCTGCCCAGCCAATCGACCGTTGATGCATGAAAGCTGCTGGACATGGACACCTCAAAGCAGTTGGCGATGGGTGTCCACGCTAATGATCATATGATTAACAGTCAATCGGGATTTTCTGCTGAATCATGAACCCCTGTAGGAGTGAGCCTGCTCGCGATAGCGGTGGAACAGTCAATGTTGATGGTGACTGACACACCGCTATCGCGAGCAGGCTCACTCCTACAGGGGGATTGTGATCAAGGTTCGAGGCCGATCCGGAAGAACTCGCCGCCGCTCCACACACCCAACCAGCGCTGCCCATCGATCTCACGACTGACCGCCAGTTCCACCAGTTGGTAAAACACATTGCGGTGAATCAACGCTTCGAGGTTGGTGCGCACGTGCACGTAAGGCGCAGGTTCCTGCGTCGCCGGGTCGATCTCGACGCGGATCGGATGTTCCGGCCCGGCCTCAGCAGTCTCTTCAACGTTGGTAGTGAAACGCAGGACCTGCGCTTCGCCCTCGCCTTCGACTTCCACGGCAATCGCCACAAACGGCGCATCGTCGACCTTGATCCCGACCTTTTCGACCGGGGTAATCAGGAAGTAATCATCGCCGTCGCGGCGGATGATGGTGGAGAACAGCTTGACCATCGGCTTGCGCCCGATCGGCGTGCCCAGGTAATACCAGGTGCCGTCGCGGGCGATGCGCATGCCGATGTCACCGCAGAAGTCCGGGTTCCACAAGTGCACCGGCGGCAGGCCTTTGGTTTTGGGGATCTGCCCCAACAGGTCATTGGCTTTTTGCGGTCCACTCATGGCGTACTCCTTGGTTTATTGGTCGCCGACTCCCAGCAGGCTGCGCGCGTATTGCGCCAGCGGCGGGCCGATCAGGTCTTCAGGCTTGTTGTCGTGGAACGTCAGTAAACCGCCACGACTTTTGATCCGTGCAGTATCAATCAAATACTGGGTGCTGGTCTCGATCAACATGATCTGAATCACGCCGCCGTCGATGCCGAGGCGATCCACGGCCTCCTGATCGAGCCATTCGTCAGAGTTACCGATACGGTCGTCAGCCTTGGCGAAACGGGTGTACAGCAGGTAGTGCGCGCCGGCATCGCGGGCTTCGCCCATCGCCTGATCGAGGCCTTCAGGGGCACGCGCGCGGCGGACCATCGGGAAGTATTCGACAAAACCCTTGAACGCTTCTTCTGCCACCACGTTCGGGCGCGGATAGGAGCCACCCGGCGGTGCAAATGCGCCCTGAGCGATGTAGATGAACGAATCCGGCTGAATGCGGAAGTTGTTCACCCGACGGCTGTCGCTGTGATCCAGCAGCCCCGCGTCGCTCATCTGATAGCGAGTGCCTTCGGCCATATCGCTGACAGTCATACAGCCGCCGAGCGCCAAAACGGTCAGCAGCAAAACCAGGCTACGCATCCTCATCCTCCAAAAGCCGGTGACGGAAAACCGGCGAATGGCCGTTGGATGCAGCTTTTGCGCCAGCTCAGGATCTTCGTCGAATGATGAATCGCTTTCGCGAGCAGACTCGCTCCCACAGGATTGCGCAAAACCCAGTGGGAGCGAGCCTGCTCGCGAAAAAGAGGGATCAGCCGCCGATAATCTTCATGACGGTCGCACCACCGGAGAACGCCACTTCCTGCTTGTCGCCCAACGCCTTGACCAACAGACGCTGCAACGCCGGCAACGCCTGATGGCGAGGCTTGTCGAGCAGATCACCGACATAGTGGCGGTTGCTCGACGACAGGCAGCCATGCAGCCAACCGGTCGACGACAGACGCAAGCGCGAACAGGTTCTGCAGAACGGCACGCTTTCGTTGGCGATCACGCCGAAATGGCCGCGGCCCGGTATCGCATAGCGCACGGCCGTGGCATCCACCGGCGCATCTGCCTGGGCGTACTCGTAGCGCTCGCCGATCAGGCTCAGCAGTTGCTGCAGGCTGACGAACTGTTGCAGGAAGGCGTTGGAGTCGGTGGCGAGGTGGCCCATGCGCATCAACTCGATGAAACGCAACTCATAGCCCCGTTCCAGGCAGTAATCGAGCAGCGGCATCACCTGATCCAGGTTCTGCCCACGCAACGGCACCATGTTGACCTTGATCTTCAGTCCCGCCGCTTTCGCCTGGTCCATGCCATCGAGCACGGTCGCCAGATCGCCGCCACGGGCGATACTGCGGAACGCGCCGGCATCCAGGGTATCGAGGGATACGTTGATCCGGCGCAGACCGGCGTCCACCAGCAGCGGCAGCTTCTTCGCCAGGAGTTGACCGTTGGTGGTCAGGCTGATGTCTTCCAGGCCCATCTTGCCGACGGCACTCATGAAAGATTCGAGTTTGGGGCTGACCAGCGGCTCGCCACCGGTGATGCGCAAGCGCTCGATGCCGGCGGCTTCGATCAGATAAGCCACGCCGCGGGCCATGGCCTCGGCCGACAGTTCATCCTGCGCAGCCACCAGCCGCTTGCCGTTGGGCACGCAGTAGGTACAGGCGTAATTGCAGGCTGAAGTCAGGCTGATGCGCAAATTGCGAAAACGCCTGCCTTGACGGTCAACGATCATGATCACTCCGGCGATAGAATTTCGAGCCGCTAAAACTTGACTCACAAATCAAGTTTTAGCAAGCCCTATGCCTGAGTATATTCCTGCGGTACTGCGTCATGTAGCGAAATCATGGCGCAATAAGGCCGCTGAATGATTCAGCTGCTCGGTGTTTCCGGGTCGCGCTTGCGCTTGTTGCCCATGCGCACGCCGATGTCCATCAGGAACTGGAAGAAACCTTCCTGATCTTCCAGCACATTGCTCCAGAACGGCGAGTGATACAGCGCCACCGCGCCGTGCACCAGCGCCCAGGACGCGCAGTAGTGGAAGTATGGCGGCACGTCTTCGAGCTTGCCTTCGCTGATCCGGCCTTTGATGAGCAGGGTCAGGCGTTCGAAGTTCGAGGCACGGATCTTGTGCAGCTCCTCGACCATTTCCGGCACCTGATTGCCTTTTACCACCTTCTCTTCGAGACGGTCGAACAGGCGGTAGCGCTGCGGGTCGCGCATGCGGAATTCGAAGTAGGCACGGGACAGCGCTTCCTTGTCCTTGTCGACATCGGCCGAATGCAGCAGCTCGTTCAAATCACGCTCGTAATCGAGCATCAGGCGCAGATAGATCTCGGCCTTGGATTTGAAATGCTTGTAGATCGTGCCTTTGCCGATACCCACGGCATCAGCAATCATCTCGACGGTGACACTGTCTTCACCTTGTTCGAGGAACAGCTTGAGCGCGGTATCGAGAATTTCTTGCTCGCGGCGACGAAACTCACGGACCTTACGAGGTTCTTTGTGCATAAGAAAAGGTCTGTAGGGGTCAAAATTCGAAGCCGCGTATTATGCCTAACTTGCACAAAAATGCACGGATCATCCGACCATATCTGCGTTTCTTGTTCATTTTGCGAACGCCAGGGGTGCAATGAGAACTCAACTGAAGCGCACGTATTCCAAATTTGTTTAAAAACCTCGACCGGCTAACTGGACTGAACGCCAGACTGATCAATACTTGAACTGTCGGGCGGCATCTCCCCCAAGTGCCGTGCCGGTAAAGGTACCAAGGGACCGCGTGCCTTTGTTTTACTCCTAATGGTCTTAACCCGGATTCACCCCCCAGAACCCGGGTTTTTTTTGCCTGCGATTTGGCGGTGACCTACATGGCAGATTTGACAGAGGCCAGCGGAAACAGGCGCTTGAAGTTCTCGGTGGTCTGCTCGGCAAACCGCTCGTAGCTCTCCCCACGCAGCATCGCCAGAAACTCAGCCACCTCACGCACGTACTGCGGCAGGTTCGGTTTGCCACGATAAGGGATCGGCGCCAGATACGGCGAGTCGGTCTCCACCAGCAAGCGATCGGCCGGCACCTTGCTCGCCACGTCGCGCAGAGCGTCGGCATTGCGGAAGGTGACGATGCCCGACAGGGAAATGTAATAGCCCATGTCCAGCGCGGCTTTGGCCATGTCCCAGTCTTCGGTGAAGCAATGCAGCACACCGGCCTGGGGCAACGCCGCTTCTCGCAGCAGCTCAAGGGTATCGGCACGGGCGCCGCGGGTGTGGATGATCACCGGCTTACCAGTCTGCTGTGCGGCTTGCAGGTGCAGGCGGAAGGATGCCTGCTGCAGCTCGGCGGCTTCCGGTTCGTAGTGATAATCCAGACCGGTTTCACCGATCGCCACCACTTTCGGGTGATTGAGCTCGTGTAGCAGCCAGTCCAGCGCCGGCGCCGCGCCCGGTTGCACATCCAATGGGTGCACACCGACCGAGCAATCGACGTCGTCATAGCGCTCGGCGAGGGCTTTGACGTCGGCGGCGTTATCGGCACTCACGCCGATACACAGGAAGTGCCCTACCCCGCGTTGGCGAGCCGCATCGAGTGCAGCATCCAGCGAACCGTCATGGGCGGCGAGGTCGAGGCGATCAAGGTGACAATGGGAATCTACGAGCATAAAAGAGACTGCAACTTACATCGTATGAGTGGGACGGTCGGATTTCAGTGCTCCGGCCAGATGGGTTTCGATGCGACTGCGGGCGGTGTTGTCGCCTTCATTGAATTGCACGCCGACGCCGGCTGCGCGGTTGCCCTGAGCACCTTTGGGGGTGATCCAGGCGACCTTGCCGGCCACCGGAATCTTCTCCGCCTCGTCCATCAGGTTCAGCAGCATGAACACCTCGTCGCCCAACTTGTAGCTCTTGTTGGTCGGGATGAACAGGCCACCGTTCTTGATGAACGGCATGTAGGCGGCGTAAAGCACCGATTTGTCCTTGATCGTCAGGGACAGGATGCCGTTGCGCGGCCCGGGGCTGATGGCTTCATTCATGTTGACCTCCACTGCTGATGTTCAGAGTCTAGGTACACATTCTTATCTTTGACCAGGCAATCCCGCCCATTGCACCAACAACGCTTCCAGCAGCAGTGCCGGGTTGAGGTTGGCTTTGCTCAGGACTTTCTGCCGCTGGGCGAGAATCCAGTCCTGAATATCGAGGACTTTGCCTTGGGCGCTTTTTTGCGCCAGGTACTGCACGACTTTACGCATATCGGTCAGGCCGAGGCCGTTTTCATCCTGGGTCAGTTGATAACGCAGTATCAGGCTCGACCAGTCGCAGAACCAGTCGAACAGGCGCAGCATCGGAATGCTTTTCCACTCTTCGGCCAGTTGCGTCGGCGATTGCTGCTGCTTGAGCAACTTCTTCACCCCTTCGACCACCTGCGCTCGCTGTTCGCGTACGCCCTGGGACTGCAGACTGACTGCCGCCAACGGCGAGCCTGCCGCCAGCGTCAGCAATTCGATGCGCTCCTCTTCGGAGCACTCCGGCAGCGCCTGCGCCAGCCATTGCAGGCTCACGGCCTCACCCGGCAGCGGACACGCCTGCTGCACGCAGCGGCTCTTGATTGTCGGCAGCAAACGGCTCGGCTGGTGGCTGACCAGCAACAACACGGTATCGCCGGACGGCTCTTCGAGGCTCTTGAGCAAGGCGTTGGCGGCGTTGATGTTCATCGATTCCACCGGCTCGATCAGCACCACCTTGCGCCCGCCCAGTTGCGCGGTCTGCACCACGAAACTGACCAGATCACGGACCTGATCGACCTTGATCGCCTTGTCGGCTTCTTCCGGCTCAAGGATGTAATTGTCCGGATGGCTGCCGGCCTTGAGCAGCAGGCAGGACTTGCACTCGCCGCACGCCTCGGGCGTCGGCCGCTGACACAGCAGGCTGGCCATCAGGCGCTCGGCCAACGCGCGCTTGCCGATCCCGGCCGGGCCGTGCAGCAAGTACGCGTGGGCGTGCTGGCTACGTCCGGCCAGTTGCTGCCAGAGGCTGTCCTGCCATGGATAGGCCTCAGCCACGAATCAGCTCCAGCAAGTTCGGAATCAAGGTATCCAGCGCTTGCTGAACCTTGACCAGTGGCTGCCCGGCATCGATGCGCACATAGCGCGCAGGATCGGCTTCGGCGCGCTTGAGGAACGCATTGCGTACCGCTTCGAAAAACGCCCGGCCTTCCAGTTCAAAGCGATCCAGCCGACCACGGGCAGTAGCGCGGGCCAGGCCGATTTCTACCGGCAGATCGAAAATCAGCGTCAGATCCGGCCGCAGGTCGCCCTGAACGAACGTCTCCAGCGCGGCAATGCGTTCCAGCGACAAACCGCGACCGCCACCCTGATAGGCGTAAGTCGAGTCGGTGAAACGATCGCACAGCACCACCGCGCCGCGAGCCAGCGCCGGACGGATCACTTCGGCCAGATGCTGGGCGCGCGCGGCGAACACCAGCAACAGCTCCGTATCGGGGTTCATGACTTCATCGGCCGGGGCCAGCAGCACATCGCGAATGCGCTCGGCGAGTGGCGTACCCCCGGGTTCGCGGGTCAGCACTACTTCGACACCTTCGGCGCGCAGGCGCTCGGCGAGGTATTCGCGGTTGGTGCTCTTGCCGGCGCCTTCCGGGCCTTCCAGGGTAATAAACAAGCCAGTCACAGGCAGTCCTTAATCAAAGTCATTGCGCGTTCTGCGGTGCGGTCGTCGCGGGTTCGGCAGCAGGAGCCGGCGTCGGCGCGGGTTCCTGAGCGGGAACCTGTGGCAGCGCTTCAGGCGCGGTATCAGGAGATGCCGCAGGAGTCGCCTCCTCGGTCGCAGTAGCCGGAGCGGTCGGCGTATTTGCCGGGGCCGGGCTGGAGCGGTAATCGGCGCGGCGCTTGAGCTGGAACTCGCGCACCGCGCTGTTGTGCGCATCCAGATCATCGGAGAACACATGGCTACCATCGCCACGGGCGACAAAATACAGACTGTTACCTTCCACCGGATTGAGCGCGGCATGAATCGCCTCGCGACCGACCATGGCAATCGGCGTCGGCGGCAATCCGGGGATCACATAGGTGTTGTAGGGCGTCGGCTCCTTGAGATGAGCTCGGGTCAACTTGCCGGTGTAGCGATCGCCCAGGCCGTAGATCACGGTCGGGTCGGTCTGCAACTGCATGCCCAGCGCCATGCGACGCACGAACACGCCGGCAATCTGCCCACGCTCCTGCGGCACACCGGTTTCCTTTTCCACCAGCGAGGCCATGATCAGCGCCTGATATGGCTCGCTGTACGGCGCATCAGCCGAGCGGTTCTCCCACTCCTTGGCCAACACCTCGTCGAGGCGGTCGAAGGCTTTCTTCAGCAATTCGACGTCGGAAACACCGCGCACAAAGCGGTAGGTATCCGGGAAGAATCGCCCTTCCGGGAACAGCCCGCGATGGCCGATTTTCTCCATCACTTCGCTGTCGCTCAAGCCCTTGAGGGTCTGCTCGATCTTTTCGTCTTTTGCCAGCGCGGCACGGACCTGGTGGAAATTCCAGCCCTCGACCAGTGTCAGGCTGTACTGCACCACTTCGCCGCGCTTCCACAGGTCGATCAGACCGTTGACAGTCATGCCCGGCTGCATGCGGTATTCGCCGGTATGGATCGGTGTGCCGGCCAGATTGAAGCGCCAGTAGATGCGCAACCAGAAGGCGTCCTTGATGACCCCATCGGTTTCAAGTTCAAGAAAGGTACGGGTCGGCGTCGAGCCTTTCGGCACATCCAGCAGTTCTTCCTGCGTGATGTTCAGAGGCTGTTCCAGCGCCGAATGAATTTTCCAGGCGCTGGCGCCCATCAGCAGCCCTGCCAGAACCAGTCCGGTTTCCAGCAGCAGCAAGAGTTTACGTCTCACGAATCAAGCATCCAGTAGCGCGCGGGCAATGGTTTGCAGTTTACGGGTGAGCGGGCCAACCGGCCAGCTCAGTGCAGCGTAGGCACGTACCGGCCAGACGCCATACACGCTGTTGCACATGAAGACTTCATCAGCCCATTGCAGCTGTTCGAGGCTGATGTCGGTGATTTGGATGGGGATGGCCAATGACTCGGCCTGAAACAATATTTCAGCACGCATCACACCGGCCACGCCACAGCGCTTCAGATCCGGGGTGATCAGTACGCCGTCGCGCACCAGAAACAGGTTGCTGAACACGCCTTCGATGACGCGCCCGGCCTGATCGAGCATCAAGCCTTCGGCGTGTTCGCTGTCGCACCACTCGGCCCGGGCAAGCACTTGTTCCAGACGATTCAGATGCTTGAGCCCGGCCAGCAACGGCTGATTCGACAACCGTGTGACGCAGGGAAACAGACGCACGCCCTGCTCGCCATGCACGGCAGGATAAGCCGCAGGCGGGTTGCCTTGCAAAATGCGTCGGCCCTGCGCCGCAGGATCGGGCGCGTAGCCACGCAAGCCGTCACCACGAGTGAGAATGAGCTTGAGCACGCCCTCGCCCATTGCCGCGGCATAAGCCAGTAGCTCGCTGCGAACCCGCTCGATATCCGCGGCGATGGCCAGACGCGAGCAGCCCTCGGCCAAACGCGTCAGGTGACGATCCAGCAATATCGGCTGGCCGCCGTGCACGGCAATGGTCTCGAACAGACCATCACCGTAAGCCAGGCCGCGATCTTTCAGCGACAGAGCGTCAGCCGGTTGACCGTCGACCCAGCTGTCCATCAACCGGCGAACCGGCGGAATGCCAACGTGCCGTTGGTGCCGCCAAACCCGAAGGAGTTGGACAGTACGACGTCGATGTCCATGTTGCGCGCAGTGTGCGGCACGAAATCGAGATCGCAGCCTTCATCCGGCTCATCGAGGTTGATGGTCGGCGGTGCCACCTGACTGTTGATCGCCAGTACGCTGAAGATCGCCTCGACCGCGCCCGCCGCACCCAACAGGTGACCGGTCATGGACTTGGTGGAGCTGACCGCCAGGTTGTAGGCGTGCTCACCGAACACGGTCTTGATCGCGTTGGCTTCGGCAAGGTCGCCGGCCGGGGTCGAAGTACCGTGGGCGTTGATGTACTGCACCTGGTCGATGTTGATCTTCGCATCGCGCAGCGCATTGGTGATGCAGCGGGCTGCACCGGCGCCATCAGCGGGTGGCGACGTCATGTGGAACGCATCGCCACTGGTGCCGAAGCCGATCAGCTCGGCGTAGATCGTGGCGCCACGGGCCTTGGCGTGCTCGAGTTCTTCGAGTACCAGCGCACCGGCACCGTCAGACAGCACGAAGCCATCACGACCCTTGTCCCATGGACGACTGGCGCGAGTCGGCTCGTCGTTGCGGGTCGACAGCGCACGGGACGCGCCGAAGCCGCCCATGCCCAGACCGCACGCGGCCATCTCGGCACCACCGGCGATCATTACGTCGGCTTCGTCGTACATGATGTTGCGCGCGGCCATGCCAATGCAGTGCGTACCGGTGGTACAAGCAGTGGAAATGGCGTAGTTCGGCCCCTGTGCACCCAGGTGGATGGACAGAAAACCGGAAATCATATTGATGATCGAGCCTGGCACGAAGAATGGCGAAATTCGACGCGGGCCCGTCTCATGCAGGGTACGGCTGGTTTCTTCGATGTTGGTCAGACCGCCGATGCCCGAGCCCATGGCCACGCCAATGCGCTCACGGTTGGCGTCGGTGACTTCCAGACCGGCGTTGCGAACAGCCTGAAAACCCGCGGCCAGACCGTACTGAATGAACAGGTCGAGCTTGCGTGCTTCCTTGACCGACAGGTATTCCTCGACATTGAAGCCCTTTACCGAGCCGCCAAAACGGGTGGAATAGGCAGAAAGGTCGGTGTGTTCGATCAGACCAATGCCACTGCGGCCAGCCAGAATGCCCTGCCAACTGCTCGGCACATCCGTGCCCAGTGGCGACAACATACCCATACCGGTGACTACGACGCGTCTACGCGACACAGCACTCTCCTTTTTCAAATGACGACTTTGCATCAGGCCTAAAGAAAAAACCGCACGCCATGATGGCAGTGCGGTTTTTCCATGACAGCAGACAACGATTACAAACTATTACGCCTGGTGGCTAGTAACGTAGTCGATTGCAGCTTGTACAGTAGTGATCTTCTCAGCTTCTTCGTCAGGGATTTCGGTCTCGAATTCCTCTTCCAGAGCCATCACCAGCTCAACGGTGTCAAGGGAGTCGGCACCCAGGTCTTCAACGAAGGAAGCAGTGTTGACCACTTCTTCTTCTTTAACGCCCAGTTGCTCGGCAACGATTTTCTTGACGCGCTCTTCGATGGTGCTCATACCTTGTTTTCACTCCTAATGGACAAATTCAGGCAGCTGGCCAGTGGGTAAGTGTATAGAAAGGCTTTTCAGCTTTTCAACTGAAAGCTTCACTCCTCAAACCCTGCGGCCCTCTGCCTATAAATAGATTGCAGCTTTATAACGGATTTTAGACAGCTCGTATGACATTTTTTTGAAGCAATCCGTCACATTTTACTTACATGTACATCCCACCGTTCACCGGGATTGTAGCCCCAGTGACGTATGCCGCACCGTCGGATGCAAGAAAAGCGACCACCGAGGCGATCTCTTGAGCTTGTCCCAGACGGCCCAGCGGAATCTGCGTCTGCAAGGCTTCACGCTGTGCTTCCGGCAGTTCGCGGGTCATATCGGTGTCGATGAACCCAGGGGTTACCGAGTTGACCGTAATCGAACGCGAACCGACTTCACGCGCCATCGCACGGCTGAAACCTTCCAGACCGGCCTTGGCGGCTGCATAGTTTACTTGGCCTGCGTTGCCCATGGCACCCACCACCGAGCCAATACTGATAATTCGGCCCCAGCGCGCCTTGGTCATGCCACGCAAAACGCCCTTGGACAGGCGATACAGACTGTTCAGGTTGGTATCGATCACGTCGTACCATTCATCGTCTTTCATGCGCATCATCAGGTTATCGCGGGTGATGCCGGCATTATTGACCAGAATCGCCGGCGCGCCGAACTGCTCCTGAATGCTCGCGATCACGGCGGCAACGGATTCGTCGCTGGTGACGTTCAGCTCCAGGCCGGTACCTTGAATGCCGTGCTCCTTGAGCGTGGCAGCAATCGCCTCGGCACCCTTGGCGGAGGTCGCAGTGCCAACAACGATGGCGCCCTGACGACCCAGTTCCAGTGCGATAGCCTGGCCGATACCGCGGCTTGCACCGGTGACCAGTGCAACTTTACCTTGCAGACTCATGCAAGTTTCTCCTGATTCAGGCCAGCGCTGCACGGGCGGCAGCGAAAGCGTCTGGGGTATTGAGATTGGAAGTCGAAACGCCTTCGGCGCAACGTTTGTTCAGACCGGCCAGCACTTTGCCCGGGCCGCACTCGACCAGACTGGTAGCGCTTTTGGCAGCCAGCGTCTGAACCGATTCAACCCAGCGAACGGGCTTGTACAGTTGTTCGAGCAGATCACGCTTGAGGGTCTCCAGATCGGCCGGCACTTGCGCGCTGACGTTCTGTACGACCGGGATCTGCGGCGCCTGCCAGTCGATGGCGGCGATGGATTCGGCAAAGCGCTCGGCAGCCGGACGCATCAGTTCGCAGTGCGATGGCACGCTCACTGGCAACGGCATGGCACGCTTGGCGCCACGGGCCTTGCAGCCCTCGATGGCACGTTCAACCGCAGCCTTGGCGCCGGCAATCACTACCTGACCCGGCGAGTTGAAGTTCACCGCGCTGACCACTTCGCCCTGCGCCGCTTCGGCACAGGCTGCCAGCACGTCGGCATCTTCCAGACCGAGGATGGCAGCCATGCCGCCCTGCCCGGCCGGAACGGCTTCCTGCATCAACTGTCCACGGCGCTCAACGAGCCTCACCGCGTCAGCCAGGCTCAGGCTGCCGGCAGCAACCAGCGCGCTGTATTCACCCAGGCTGTGACCGGCAACAAATGCCGGACGCGCGCCACCTTCAGCCAGCCACAGACGCCACAGAGCGATCGAAGCGGTCAGAATGGCCGGTTGGGTTTTGTCGGTTTGATTGAGCAGCTCTTCCGGGCCCTGCTGGGTCAGTGCCCACAGGTCATAGCCCAGAGCAGCGGAGGCTTCTTTGAAGGTTTCGAGGATCAACGGATATTCCGCGCCCAGCTCGGCCAGCATGCCGAGGGACTGCGAACCCTGTCCTGGAAAGACGAATGCGAGGGAAGCAGACATGTAACAAGCCCCTAATGATCTTGTCGTCGAAAATGACGCCCCACTGGGGGACGCAAGAAACTGACAGTTGGATGGCCCTTTGAACCGGGCGGTCACATTTAAGCATTGTCCGACGAAAACGCCTAAGACAACAGATCCTCCAGACGACCGTGGAGGCGTTCGGGCAGGTTCTCCTGAATCTCGATCAGCGCGCGTTGAATCGCACTCTGAAAACCCTGAACCCCGGCCGAACCGTGACTTTTCACCACGATACCCTGCAAGCCGAGGAAGCTTGCGCCGTTATGTCGCGCCGGTGCGAGATCCGCCTGCAGGCGCTTCATCAATGGCAGGGCCAAAGCACCTACCACGCGGGAAGCAAAGTTTTTCCTGAACAAGGCCTCAATGCGCGCGGCGATCATCGTCGCCAGGCCCTCGCTGGACTTGAGCAGGATATTGCCGACAAAACCGTCACAGACCACCACATCCGCCTCGCCGCGATACAGGCCATCGCCCTCGACAAAACCGATATAGTTAATGCCGCGCGCCGCCTGCAACAAGGTCGCCGCCAGCTTGACCTGCTGATTGCCCTTGATGTCCTCGGTGCCGATATTCAGCAACGCGACACGCGGCCGGGCGATGCCCAGCGTCTGCGCCGCCACCGAGCCCATCACCGCGAACTGCAATAGATGCTCGGCGCTGCAATCGACGTTGGCGCCCAGGTCGAGCAACTGGCAATAACCCTTCTGCGTCGGAATCGCCGCCACCATCGCCGGCCGATCAATCCCCGGCAAGGTCTTGAGCACAAATCGCGACAGCGCCATCAACGCCCCGGTATTGCCGGCACTGACACAGGCCTGAGCCTTGCCGTCACGCACCAGTTCAAGGGCGACACGCATCGACGAGTCCGGCTTGCCACGCAAGGCCTGGGTCGGCTTTTCGTCCATGGTGATGACTTCAGACGCCGGGACAATTGTCAGGCGCGCGCGATCGGCAGCCGATTGACCGTTGATCAGTTCTTCAAGTAGGGAGGGTTGACCGACGAGGGTCAGGTGCAGCGAGGGCGTAGCAGAAAGGCAAGCAAGGCTGGCCTGAACAATGCTGCGGGGACCGAAGTCCCCGCCCATTGCGTCAATCGCGATGACTTGAGCGGACAAGTGATTACTCGTCAGCGCCCTTGTCGATCACTTTACGGCCACGGTATACGCCTTCTGGCGATACGTGGTGACGCAGGTGAACTTCACCAGTGGTTTTTTCTACAGACAGGGTGCTAGCCTCGAGAGCGTCGTGCGAACGGCGCATGTCACGGGCAGAGCGGGATTTTTTGTTCTGCTGAACAGCCATAATTGATTAACTCCTAAACGTTTGGGTCACGCTTTAACTGCGCCAATACACTGAACGGGTTGGACCGCGTTACCTCGTCCTCGCTCGGTTCGGGTTCATCTGCTCCCGCCGGCTGCTGGCATTCTTCCGGATGATGAGCAGGCACAATGGGCAAGGCGAGCAGAAGCTCCTCCTCGATCAGTGACTGCAGATCCAATGGATCTTCGCCCAGTTCCAGCACGTCATAACCTTTCGGTAACGACTGGGTATTCGCACCCTCCTTCACTACAGCGTAACTGCATTCGCTGTGGATCGGCAGGGTGACCAGCTCAAGACAACGCTGGCAAACCATTTTGACTTCGGTGTCGATAAAGCTGTGGATCACCACAGATTTACGTTCATCTCGTTCAAAAACGAATTTGGCCTGCACCGTACCGACATCGTCGGAAAGCGGGTCGCAGAGTCTCTTCAAATCGGCCAGCAGCAGTTCACCTTGAAGGGTGGTGCCACGGTCAGCCAATTTGCGCGGGTCAACGTGAGGTGGAATCGGGTCATTCAACATAGGCGCAGCATTATAGGGATGCACCCACCCATGTCAAAGGAAATTGTGCCCTGTCCGTCACTTGCGTGCCTCCGCTAGAATTCGCACCTGCCTCAGGAGACGCCAATGCTGCCTTTATTACTCGCCTCAAGCTCGACTTATCGCCGGGAATTACTCGCCCGCCTGCACCTGCCGTTCGTCTGCAGCTCGCCGGATATTGACGAAAGCCACCGACCGGGCGAATCCGCCATCGAACTGGTCAAGCGCCTCGCCGAACAGAAAGCCCGCGCACTCGCCGCGAGCCATCCCGCTCATCTGATTATCGGCTCGGACCAGGTCGCAGTGCTCGGCGATCAGATCATCGGCAAGCCACACACCTTCGACAAGGCTCGCGAGCAACTACTCGCCGCCAGCGGCGCCAGCGTGACCTTCCTCACCGGCCTGGCCCTGCTCAACAGCCAGACCGGCCACTGCCAGGTCGACTGCGTGCCGTTTACCGTGCACATGCGTCAGCTCGACGAGGCGCGAATTGAACGCTACCTGCGCCTGGAGCAGCCCTACGACTGCGCCGGCAGCTTCAAGGCCGAAGGTTTGGGCGTGAGCCTGTTCCAATCCACCGAAGGGCCTGACGCCACCAGCCTGATCGGCCTGCCGCTGATTCGCCTGATCGACATGCTGCTGGCCGAGGGCGTGCAAATCCCTTAACGCACAAAAAACCGGCCATTGAGGCCGGTTTCTTTTCAACACTGCACCACGCTTAACGCAACGATGGCCCGTGGAACCCCATCCACATCGCCAACTGCTCAGCCACACTGGCGCCAAGTTTCTTCGAGAAGCGGTCGAACGGCGATTCCTGCACAGTGAAATCCACTAGCTCTTTCTCGCCAATTACGTCGCGCGCCACCGAACTGGCATTGCCCAGGCCATCGATCAAGCCCAACGGCAGCGCCTGCTCGCCGGACCAGACCAGCCCGGAGAACAGCTCCGGATGCTCCTTGTCCTTCAAGCGATCGCCACGACCCTGCTTGACGCTATTGATGAACTGCTTGTGCGTGGTATCCAGTACGGTCTGCCAGAATGCGGTTTCGTCAGGCTTCTGCGGCTGGAACGGATCCAGAAACGATTTGTGCTCGCCCGAGGTATAAGTGCGACGCTCGACGCCGAGCTTGTCCATGGTGCCGACAAACCCGTAACCGGCCGCCGTTACACCAATGGAGCCGACCAGACTGGCCTTGTCGGCATAGATCTGATCCGCCGCACTGGCGATGTAATAGGCACCGGACGCACCGAGATCGGAAATCACCGCATACACCTTGGTATCCGGGTGCAGACCGCGCAGACGCTTGATCTCGTCATACACATAACCCGACTGCACCGGACTGCCGCCAGGACTGTTGATCCGCAGGATCACACCCTTGACCTTCTTGTCCTCGAAGGCTGCTCGCAGGCTACCGACAATGTTGTCGGCACTGGCAGGCTCCTTGTCGGCAATCATGCCGGTGACGTCGATCAGCGCGGTGTAGTTCGGGCCACGGGTGGCGCTCTTTTCCATGTCCATCAGCGGCGTGAACAGGATCAGCGCGACAAACAGATAAACAAACGTCAGCAGCTTGAAGAAAATCCCCCAACGCCGCGAGCGACGCTGCTCCTGCACACTGGCCAGCAACGTCTTTTCCAGCAGCTTCCAGCTTTTCTCGTCACCGTCGTCGGCACTTGCCTTGGCCGGTGCTTTCCATTCGTCGGTCATGCGCTGTACCCCAGCAAAAACGTATTAAGCCTGCTGCCCCAGCCAGGCGTGCAATTCACTAAAACGGTCGATCGACAGGCGCGGTTCGAACTGCTGCAGCGACTCGATCGACTGCGCGCCGTAGCTGACCGCCACCGACGCCATGCCCGCATTACGCGCCATCAGCAGATCGAAGGACGAATCCCCGACCATCAGCGCCTGCTCGGGCCGCACGCGACAATGCGCGAGAATCTGCTCAAGCATCAGCGGATGCGGCTTGCTCGCGGTCTCGTCGGCGGCACGGGTGATATCGAAATAGTCTTCCCAGCCATTGGCTTTGAGCACCCGATCCAGCCCGCGACGATTCTTGCCGGTCGCGACCGCCAGGTGGTAGCCCTGCTCGCGAAACGACGCCATCGACTCCACTACGCCTTCGAACAGCGGCGAAGGCACGGCTTCTGCTGCGATGTAGTGGTCGGCGTAATACTCGCGAAACAGGGTCATCTCGGCATCGCTGATGTCCGGGTACAAGGTGCGGATCGCCTCGGGCAAGCCCAGACCGATGATGCCCTTGACGGCAAAATCATCACGCAACTCGAAACCGGAACGCGCGGACGCAGAATGCATCGCTTCGACAATCCGACCAATGGAATCAGCGAGGGTGCCGTCCCAATCGAAAATCAGCAGTTTGTAATCAGATGGGCGCACTCAATCGCTCCACGGTCTTGGCCCACATTTCATCCACCGGCGCCTGCAACTTGAGCTCGCCGCCATCGGGCAGCGGCACGGTCAGCATGTAGGCGTGCAGGAACAGACGCTTGCCGCCCAGATCACGGATCTCCTTGCTGAAACCGTCATCGCCGTACTTGGTGTCGCCGGCAATGCAGTGCCCGGCGTGCAACGTATGGACGCGGATCTGATGGGTGCGACCGGTGATCGGCTTGGCTTCGATCAGAGTGGCAAAGTCGCCGAAACGACGCAGGACCTTGAACACGGTCACCGATTCCTTGCCCTCCTCCTCGTCGACCTCGACCATCCGCTCGCCGGAGCGCAGATTGCTCTTGCCCAGCGCCGCGCGGACTTGCTTGATCGAGGTCGCCCAGTTGCCGCGCACCAGCGCCATGTAGCGCTTGTCGACACCGTCACCGCGCAGGGCGGCATGCAAGTGCCGCAGCATGCTGCGCTTCTTGGCGATCATCAGCAGGCCGGAGGTGTCACGGTCGAGACGGTGAACCAGCTCCAGCTCCTTGGCGTCAGGACGCAACTGACGAAAGGCTTCGATCACGCCGTAATTCAAGCCGCTGCCACCGTGAACCGCAATGCCGGCGGGCTTGTTGATCACGATCAGGGCTTTGTCTTCGTAGACAATCGAGGCTTCCAGGCGCTGTAGTAGACCCTGGGCCAAGGGCACCGGTTCGTCGCGCTCAGGCACACGAACCGGCGGCACGCGCACGATATCGCCGGCCTGCAGCTTGTATTCGGGCTTGATCCGCCCCTTGTTCACGCGCACTTCGCCTTTACGCAAAATGCGGTAAATCAAGGTCTTGGGCACGCCTTTGAGCCGGGCAAGGAGGAAATTGTCGATTCGTTGGCCGGCATACTCCGGCGAGACTTCAAGCAGTTGAACGCCTGGAGTCGAAGGGGCAGTAGTTGTCATGCCGCGGATGATAACAATTTTTATGGAATTGAAGCACTTAATCATTGCTGCTATAGTCGCGAACGCCGCCAAAAGCGGCCTGGACAGCGGAACCACGGTCAAAAACCGGCCCTGACCAACGCAATTCACCAGGACGCGAGGCCGTCCTACGGGGCTTTCGCTACGTAACGGTGGAGTTTGCAGTTGTAACAAGCGCAGGTGACATGAGGCCTGAATTACACCGTCGAGCAGAGTTTTCACTCGCCTGACAGGCAAATATTCGAGGCCAGTTCACAAAGTGCAGTCAGCTGCAGATGACCCCGAGCGAAGGCTTCGGAAACATCGCCTGAATTAGCCATGATGCGTGACCTCCCCTTTCGGAGCTCACGGTAAATGCCAACCCGCTGCGGATTCTGCGCGCGGCAGCACCCGAATTATCAGGGATACGTGTAGGGTGGAGATGCACAACCGCCGGACTGTGTAGCAATAGGCTTTATCAAGACGCTTCATCTCGTCCACAGCCGCTGGTTGATTCCTCCTCCTGACTGAGTGCTTAAGTAGCCACAGCAAGCAGGACGCGTACGTCGCGATATCGGCCCAATTGGCCTGACATCGCTGGACACGGGAATGGCCAACCACTCCCGACGCACCTGACACCGACCGTGAGAAGTCGTGTGTGCCGAACGCCGTTTCCGGCAGCCCGGAAACCGACGGTACTACATGAAAAGAATGCTGATTAACGCAACTCAACCCGAAGAGTTGCGTGTTGCACTGGTAGATGGCCAACGCCTCTACGACCTGGACATCGAATCCGGTGCACGCGAGCAGAAGAAGGCCAACATCTACAAAGGCCGTATCACTCGCATCGAACCAAGCCTTGAGGCTGCCTTTGTCGATTTCGGCTCCGAGCGCCACGGCTTCCTGCCCCTCAAAGAAATCTCCCGCGAATACTTCAAGAAAGCCCCTGAAGGCCGCGTCAACATCAAGGACGTCCTGAGCGAAGGCCAGGAAGTCATCGTTCAGGTCGAAAAAGAAGAACGTGGCAACAAGGGCGCCGCCCTGACCACCTTCATCAGCCTGGCCGGTCGTTACCTCGTGCTGATGCCGAACAACCCTCGTGCCGGCGGTATCTCCCGTCGCATCGAAGGCGAAGAGCGCAACGAACTGCGTGAAGCGCTGAACGGTCTGGTTGCTCCAGCCGACATGGGTCTGATCGTGCGCACTGCCGGCCTGGGCCGCAGCAGCGAAGAAATGCAGTGGGACCTCGACTACCTGCTGCAACTGTGGACTGCCATCAAAGAAGCCTCGCTGGATCGCTCCGCGCCATTCCTGATCTATCAGGAAAGCAACGTGATCATCCGCGCCATCCGCGATTACCTGCGCCAGGACATCGGCGAAGTGCTGATCGACAGCGTTGAAGCCCAGGACGAAGCCCTGACCTTCATCCGCCAGGTGATGCCGCAGTACGCCAGCAAGATCAAGCTGTACGAAGACAGCGTGCCGCTGTTCAACCGTTTCCAGATCGAAAGCCAGATCGAGACCGCTTTCCAGCGCGTCGTCGAACTGCCTTCCGGCGGCTCCATCGTCATCGATCCGACCGAAGCCCTGGTGTCCATCGACATCAACTCGGCGCGTGCCACCAAAGGCAGCGACATCGAAGAAACCGCGCTGCAGACCAACCTTGAAGCCGCCGAAGAAATCGCCCGTCAGTTGCGCCTGCGCGACATCGGCGGCCTGATCGTCATCGACTTCATCGACATGACCCCGGCCAAGAACCAGCGCGCCGTGGAAGAGAAAGTCCGCGAATGCCTGGAAGCCGACCGCGCTCGCGTGCAGATCGGCCGCATCTCGCGCTTCGGCCTGCTGGAAATGTCCCGTCAGCGCCTGCGTCCATCGCTGGGCGAAAGCAGCGGCATCGTCTGCCCGCGCTGCAACGGCACCGGCATCATCCGTGACGTCGAATCGCTGTCGCTGGCGATCCTGCGCCTGATCGAAGAAGAAGCCCTGAAAGACCGCACGGCCGAAGTGCGCGCTCAGGTGCCGATCCCGGTCGCCGCGTTCCTGCTCAACGAAAAACGCAACTCGATCACCAAGATCGAACTGCGCACCCGTGCCCGTATCGTCATTCTGCCGAACGATCACCTGGAAACCCCGCACTTCGAAGTTCAGCGTCTGCGTGACGACAGCCCGGAAGCCGCGACCAACCAGTCCAGCTACGAAATCGCTGCTGCCGCTGCCGAAGTCGAAGAAGTCCAGCCAGCCGCGGCGACCCGCACCCTGGTTCGCCAGGAAGCCGCGGTCAAGACTGCGCCGGCCCGTGCCAATGCGCCGGTGCCGACCGAAGTCGCCGCGCCTGCCGCTGCTGCACCGGCTCCGGTTGCCGCGCCAGAGCCAAGCCTGTTCAAGGGCCTGGTGAAATCGCTGGTCAGCCTGTTCGCGACCAAAGAAGAGCCAGCCGCTCCGGTCGTCGTTGAAAAACCGGCCACCGAGCGTCCGGCCCGCAACGAAGAGCGTCGCAACGGTCGTCAGCAGAGCCGCAACCGTAACGGTCGCCGTGATGAAGAGCGCAAGCCGCGCGAAGAACGTGCACCGCGTGAAGAACGCGCCCCACGCGAGCCGCGTGAAGAGCGTCAGCCACGTGAAGCCCGTGAAGTCCGCGAGCCGCGTGAAGCCCGCAGCGAAGCACCGGCCGCTCGCGAAGAACGCGCACCCCGCGCTCCGCGTGAAGAACGTGCACCACGTGCGCCGCGCGAAGACCGCAAGCCACGTGGCGAGCGTGAAGAGCGTGTACGTGAACTGCGCGAACCACTGGACGCCGCTCCGGCTGCACCCGTAGCAGCTGCCGCTGCCGCTGTGGTCGCAGAAGAGCGTCCGGCCCGTCAGCCACGCGAAGAGCGCGCACCGCGCCCACCGCGTGAAGAGCGTCAACCGCGTGCCGAGCAGGCTGCTGCCGTTGCTGAAGAAGAAGTGAACAGCAACGAAGAGCAACTGCCGGAAGACGGTCAGGACAACGCCGAAGGCGATCGTCCACGTCGTCGCTCCCGTGGTCAGCGTCGTCGCAGCAACCGTCGCGAGCGTCAGCGTGATGCCAACGGCAACGTGATCGAAGGTTCGGAAGAGTCCGAGTCCGGCGAACACGCTGAAACAACACCAAGCGCTGCCGATCTGGCTGCCGGCCTGGCCGTCACTGCCGCTGTTGCCAGCAGCGTGATCAGCGCTCCGGCCGAAGCACAGGCTCACGAGCAAGCCGAACGCGCTACCGCCGCTGTTCAGGAAACCGCTCCAGTGGAAGCGCCGGTCGTTGAGGCCATCACCCCAGTGGAAGTGGTTGCTGCTCCGGAAGTCGAAGTGGCACCGGTTCAAGAAACACTGCCTCAGGTTGAAGCTGCTGCAGAACCTGCTATTGAAGCGCCAGTTGTGGCTGCTGAGCCGGTTGCTGAAACCGTCGCTGAAACCGTGACCGAAACCGTGCGTGAAGTTCGTGAAGAACAGACCGCGTTCAACTGGGTTGCCGAGCCTGCCGTCGCTGAAACTTCAGCGCCAGTCGTTGAAGCCCCAGTGGTTGAAGAAGCCAAGGCTGCCGCGCCAGTGGTCGAAGCCGCCGAACCTGCTCCAGCGCCAGTGGTTGAAACACCGGTGGTCGAAGCGCCAGTGGTTGCCGAAGCCCCTGCTCCAGTGGTTGAAGCCGCTCCGGTCAGCGCCCTGACGCCAAACGGCCGTGCGCCAAACGACCCACGTGAAGTGCGTCGCCGCAAGCGTGAAGCCGAGCGTCTGCAGAAGGAAGCCGAACTGGCTGCCGCTGCTGCTCCGGCTGCTGAAGTGGTCGAGGTTGCTGCCGTGACTGAAGAAGCGGTGGTTGAATCGGTGATCGCCGAAGCGCCACGCTCCGTTCAGGACGCGGTCGAGCATCACCAGGCGGCCGAGGAAAAAGAACACGAGCCTAAACCGCTCGTCTGATTCCGAAAGCCAATAAAAAGCCCCGCCTGAGCAATCAGGCGGGGCTTTTTTATCTCATCCAATTCAAGCATCACCCCGATCCCTTGTAGGAGTGAGCCTGCTCGCGATAGCGGTGTATCAGCCACCACAAATGACACTGACCCAACGCTATCGCGAGCAGGCTCACTCCTACAGAGGATTTATGCAGGGCTCAGGATTGAGGAAATACCAGAGAATCGGGCACATCGATATCCCACAACACCCCGGGATCATCCACCGCTACCTCAATCACCCTGCCCTGCTTGAACAAAGGCCTGGCGCCGCGATCACCACTCAATGCCTGCAAGCCCGGCCCGAACGAACGCCCGAACCCCACCGGATGCCCAAATTCGCCCTCCTGCACCGGCACACTAACCGCGTCATCGGTCATTGTCGCCACCACCCGCTCAATACTCGACGGCAGGATAAACGGCATGTCCCCCAACACGACCAGCCAGCCATCTGCATCCGGACAAACCGCAACGCCAGCCGCAATACTGTCACCCATCCCGGTCGATTCAATCGAGACCACGTCACAGCCATAAGCCTGAGCCATGCGCATCGCCTGCGGCCGCGCTTCAGTGGTCACCAGCACCCGCTTGTCGAGGTTGGCCGGCAGATTCAGCAACACTTGCTCGATCACCGAGCGCACCGCGCCATCACGCCCGGTGCAATCGGCCAGCAACTTGTCCTTGTCGGCACCGGCAACCTGGCGAAAGCGACTGCCCTCGCCCGCCGCCAGCACAATCACTGCGATAGATCGACTCATGCGCCCTCCACGACTTTCTTCTGTTTCAACTCGACGCCGTTCTTGATCGCCACAATCTCCGCCAATAACGACAGAGCAATCTCCGCTGGCGAATGACTGCCGATGTGCAGACCGATCGGCCCGTGCAATCGCGCAATGGCAGCTTCTGACAAGCCCAGCTGAGCCAGATTGTCCCGGCGCTTCTGACTGTTGATCCGCGAACCGAGTGCACCGACATAGAAGGCCGGCGAATCGAGCGCGGTGAGCAACGCCATATCATCCAGACGGGGATCGTGAGTCAGCGCGACGATGGCTGTGCGTTCGTCCGTCTGAATGCTCAACACCGCGTCATCCGGCATACCCGGGACGAACCGTCCGTGGTGCTCTTCCCAGCCATAAACGAACTCGGTACGCGGATCGCAGATCAGCACTTCGAAATCCAGCAGCCGCGCCATGTCCGCCACGTAACGCGACAGCTGCCCGGCGCCGATCAACAACAGACGCCAGCGCGGACCATAAATGGCGCGCAGGGTCTTGCCGTCGAATTCCAGCACATCGGATTTGCTCGCCGCCGAAAGGGCAACTTCACCGGTTTCGATGTTCAGCTCGCGGGCGACAATTTCATGCGCTTCACAACGGGCGAGCAATTCGGCGACCCACGCCGGATCAGCGACCCGCTCCTCGGTCAGGCGCAGCGTGCCGCCACAGGGCAAGCCGAAACGCGCCGCCTCCTCGCGGGTGACGCCATAGGTAATCAGTTGCACCGGCGGACCGTCGCTGGCGATGCGCCCGTCGTGCAGACGGGCGATCAAGTCATCCTCGACACAACCGCCGGACACCGAGCCGATCACCACGCCGTCCTCACGTAACGCGAGCATCGCGCCGGGTGCCCGGGGCGCAGTGCCCCAGGTCTGCACCACACTGAACAGCACCACCCGCTGCCCGGCGCGGCGCCATTCGAGCACGCTGCGCAGGACGTTGAGATCGGCGCTGTCCATTACGCCTGCGCCTTCTGCCAACCTTGCAACTGATAACGCACCGGCAAGTTACGGATGCGCTGGCCGGTGGCGGCGAAGATCGCATTGCACAGTGCCGGCGCAATCGGCGGCACGCCCGGCTCACCGACTCCGCCCAACGGCACGTCACCCGGCGGCGTCACCAGATGCACCGCAACTTCCTTCGGCGCCAGCGACATGCGCGCCACTTCGTACATATGGAAGTTGTCCTGCTGGACCTTGCCGTCCTTGAAGCTGATTTCACCCAGCACCGCGTTGCCCAGGCCCATGACACAGGCGCCTTCGAACTGCGAGCGGATGCGCTCAGGGTTGATCTGCGGCCCGCAATCGACGGCGATGTCAGCCTTGTGCACGATCAGCGTACCGTCGTCCTTGACCTCGACTTCGATCACCGCCGCCACATAGGTGACGAAGCTGTAATGCACCGCCAGACCGAGGCCTCGGCCCTTGGGCAACTGACGCCCCCAGTCGGCAGCCTTGGCCGCGGTTTCCAGTACCGTGCGCATGCGTCCGGTGTCGATCGGGTAACGCTCGGGGGATTCGCCGTAGTTCCACTCCTCACTCAGGGTACGCGGGTCGATCTGCCGATCCGGGCCGAGCAACTTGATCTGATATTTGAATGGATCGACGCCGGCCTTGTGCGCCAGTTCATCGACAAAACTCTGAATCGCAAACCCGTGAGGAATGTTCGACACCGAGCGATACCAGCCGACGCGGGTATGCACCGTGGCTTCGGGGTTTTCCAGACGCACGTTGGGAATCGCGTAGGCCATGTTGGTAAAGCCCATGCCCAGTTCGAACGCCGCTTCATGGTTCATGCCCGGGGCAAACAGCGCCGTAATGCTTGGTGCCACGGTACGGTGCAGCCAGCCGGACGGCATGCCGTCCTTGCCGACAGCCGCCTTCAAATACTCGGCGGACACTGTGTGGAAATACGAGTTATGGATGTCATCCTCGCGGGTCCATTGCACCCGCACGGCTTTACCGGGGAACTCCTTGGCAAGGATCGCCGCCTCGACGACGAAATCCGGCTTCGATTTACGGCCGAAACCGCCACCGAGCAGCGTGACGTTGAAGGTGACATTGTCGAACGGCAGCCCCAGGCGCTCGGCGATGCGCTCGCGAGTTACCTGCGGCGCCTGACTCGGCGCCCACGCTTCACACACACCTTTGTCGTAGCGAGCGATGGCAACCATCGGCTCCATCGGTGCCTGGGCCAGATGCGGCAAATAATAAGAGGCTTCGAGACTGCTCGCTGCGCCGCTCAGGGCTTTGTCGATATCGCCAGTGTTGCGTACCATTTTGCCGGGTTTGCGCGCCGCTGCTTCCAGTTCCTTGCGATAAGCGATCGAGTCATAACTGGCGTTGGGGCCGTCGTCCCACTCGATCTTCAGCGCCTCGCGGCCCTTGATCGCCGCCCAGGTATTGCTGGCAATCACCGCTACGCCGCCCAGCGGCTGGAATTCCGAAGGCAGCGGACGGCTCTCGATCTGCATGACCTTCAGCACACCCGGAACCTTCAGCGCAGCGCTGTCATCCAGCGACTTGACCTTGCCGCCGTACACCGCCGGACGGGCGATGGTGGCGTAGAGCATGCCGTCGAAATGCACGTCCGCGCCGTACACCGCGCGCCCGTTGACGATATCGGCACCGTCGATGGCTTTGGTGCCTTCCTTGCCGATGTAGCGAAACTCCGACGGCTGCTTGAAGCGCAGGCTGTCACGGGCCGGCACCGCCAGTGCACTGGCGGCAGCGGCAAGTTCGCCGTAACCCAGCTCGCGACCGGACGGTTTATGCAGGACTTTGTGCAGCTGCGCCTGGCACTCGCCCACCGGCACCTGCCATTGCGCGGCGGCGGCTTGTTCCAGCATGGTCCGGGCCGCCGCGCCGCAACGACGCATCGGCTCATACCAGTGACGCATGCTGCGCGAACCGTCAGTGTCCTGGTTGCCGAAACGTACTTCGTCACCCGGCGCTTGCTGGACTTTGACCTTGGCCCAATCGGCGTCCAGTTCGTCGGCAACTACCATGGTCAGGCTGGTGCGCACACCCTGGCCCATTTCCGAGCGGTTGCAGACCACGGTGACCGTGCCATCCGCGGCGATGCTGACGTAGACCTTGGGATCGTCGATCCAGCCGTTGGGCATGCCGTCGGCACCGAACTTCTTCGGCGCGTCTTCAGCCAGTGCATCCTGCCAGCCCCAACTCGCGGCCAGCACCAATGCGCCCGTGGCGCCGACGCCCTTGAGAAAGCCACGGCGGCTGAGATTGCTCAGGGCGAAATCATTCGGCAAGCGGCTCATGCCTTGGCCTCCTTCAAGTGAGTGGAGGCCTGGCGGATCGCGGTCTTGATCCGGTTGTAGGTGCCGCACCGGCAAATGTTGCCGACCATTGCCTCTTCGATCTGCTCGTCGCTCGGATCGGGGTTGGTCTTGAGCAACGCGGTGGCGGACATGATCTGCCCGCCCTGACAAAAACCACACTGCGCCACGGCGCTATCGAGCCAGGCTTGCTGCACCACCTGCCCGACCGGATCGGCGTGCAGATTGTCGATGGTGGTGACGTTTTGCCCGACCACCGAGCCGATCGGCGTGATGCAACTGCGCGCCGGCAAGCCGTCGATATGAATGGTGCAGGCACCGCACAGGCCCATGCCGCAGCCGAATTTGGTGCCGTTGTAACCGGCGACATCACGGATTGCCCACAGCAGCGGCATGTCTTCGGTGACATCCAGTGGGTGATCCTGGCCATTGAGTTTCAGGGTAATCATGGGCACGCCCGCATATTCTTGGTGGTTATGGGGTCGAGCAGAACTGGCGGTGGTTCACGCAGATCGACTCAGGCTAATGGGCCAATACACATCAGTGAAGCCGAACACTGAGCCTGTGGCGAGGGTGCTTGCTCCCGCTGGACTGCGGAGCAGGCCCTTCTTGAAAGCGGGGCCGCTACGCGCCCCAGCGGGAGCAAGCTCCCTCGCCACAGGGTCATCGCTGACTGATATGTGGTTGGCACAGGCTCTCTTGTGCCGACGCGAACGTCTGCACCGGGCCTTTGGTGGAGCAAATGACGGTTATCGTTAGCTGGCTAAGTTAACCCACCGTTAACAAAAAAGCCCTGCACTTTTTGTTCAGTGCAGGGCTTTGGATACCGACCTGAAGCGTAGCCTCAATAGCGGTTCGGCTCCATTTCCAGTTCGACATTGAAACGTTCGGCAATATCTTTCTGGATGCGTTGCGCCAGCTCCAGCAATTGCAGGCCGGTGGCGGTGCCGTAGTTGACCAGCACCAGCGCCTGCAATTTATGCACGCCAGCATCGGCCTCGCGGAAACCTTTCCAGCCAGCGCGCTCGATCAACCAGCCGGCGGCCAGTTTCATCTGCCCGTCCGCTTGCGCATAGGCCACCAGATCCGGGTGCTGCGCCTTGATCTGCTCGACCAGCGCCGCTGATACCAGCGGATTCTTGAAGAAACTGCCGGCATTGCCGAGCACCGCCGGATCCGGCAGTTTTTCGCTGCGGATACTGCAGATCGCGCGGCTGACGTCGCTGGGTGTCGGTTGCTCGATGCCTTGCTCGGTCAGGCGCTGACGCACCGGGCCGTATTCCAGATGCAGATGCGCAATACGATCGAGCTTGAAGCGCACCCGCAGGATCAGCCAACGCCCCGGCTGCTGCTTGAACAGGCTGTCGCGGTAGGCGAAGTTGCATTCTTCCAGGCTGAAGTCGCGCAGCTCGCCGGTCTGGCGATCCAGCGCGGTCAGCCCGGCGAACACATCCTTGATCTCGACGCCGTAGGCGCCGATGTTCTGCATCGGTGCTGCGCCCACGGTGCCGGGGATCAGGCTGAGGTTTTCCAGACCGGAAAAACCCAGCGCCAAGGTGTGTTGCACGAACGGATGCCACGGTTCGCCGGCTTCAGCCTCGATCACCACGCGGCTGCCGTCATCGCTGATCAGCCGAATGCCACGGCTTGCCATGCGCAGCACCAGCGCCGGAATGTCTGCGGTCAGCAGCAAGTTGCTGCCGCCACCGATCACCAGCAACGGCAGCTCATGGGCAGTGGCATAGGCAAGGGCTTCGCGCACGTCGGCATCGCTGTGGGCCTCGGCGAACAACTGCGCGCGCACATCCACGCCAAAACTGTTGAATGGTTTCAGCGAAACCTGTGATTGAAGCTGCAAACTCATAACCGGCCCTTCACTTCGATCAACAGTTGGTCACACGCTGCCTCGATCAGGTCCAGCACCTGCTCGAAGCCCTGATCGCCGTCGTAGTACGGATCCGGCACTTCATCGACCACACCGGCATAACGCCGCAGGAACAGATCCAGCTCGGCCTTGCCGGTGGACGGTTGAAGCGCCTTGAGGTTGCGCAGGTTGCTGTTGTCCATGGCCAGAATCAGGTCGTAACTGGCGAAATCGGCGCGGCTGACCTGCTGCGCGCGTTGCGCTGACAGGTCATAACCACGCACTTTGGCTGCAGCCTGGCTGCGCTTGTCCGGCGGATTGCCGACGTGCCAGTCACCGGTGCCGGCGGAGGCCACTTCGACCTGATCCGCCAGCCCCGCTGCGCGCAGTTTGTGACGCAACACGCCTTCAGCGGTGGGCGAACGGCAGATGTTGCCCAGGCACACGAACAGAACGCGCATCAGGCCTCCAGCAGGCGACGAACGCGCTCGAGGTCTTCAACGGTGTCGACGCCGGTTGGCGGCGCGATCAACGCGTCGGCGACATGAATCCGCACGCCATGCCACAGGGCACGCAGTTGTTCGAGGGATTCAGTGTTTTCCAGCCAGCACGGGCCCCAGCTCACGAAGTCCTGAAGGAACCCGGCGCGGTAGGCGTAAATGCCAATGTGGCGACGGTACGGCACGCCTTCCGGCAACACGTCGCGGCTCTTGGCGAAGGCATCGCGGGCCCACGGCAAGGTGGCGCGGCTGAAGGTCAGCGCCAGACCGTTGAGGTCGCTGACGACCTTGACCACGTTCGGGTTGAACAGGGTTTCGACGTCTTCGATCGGCTCGGCCAGGGTGGCCATGCGCGCTTCGGTGTGGGCGGCGAGGTTGGCGGCAACCTGATCGATCACGCTTGGCGGGATCAACGGCTCATCACCCTGCACGTTGACCACGATCGCGTCCGGCGCAAGACCCAGCTTCGCCGCGACTTCCGCCAGCCGATCGGTGCCGGAATTATGATCTTCACGGGTCAGCACCACTTCAGCGCCGAACGCCTTGCAGGCCTCGACGATGCGCGCATCGTCGGTCGCGACCACCACACGGCTGGCGCTGCTTTTGCTCGCCTGCTCCCAGACATGCTGGATCATCGGCTTGCCGGCGATATCCAGCAGCGGTTTGCCTGGCAGGCGGGTCGAGGCGTAACGCGACGGGATGACAACGGTGAAAGCAGTGGTCATTTATCCAGACGCTCGTCAGTGGTCAGGGTGCGCGCTTCGCTTTCGAGCATCACCGGGATGCCGTCGCGGATCGGATAGGCCAGACCGGCGCCCTTGCTGATCAGTTCGGTCTTGTCGGCGCTGAGCTTGAGCGGGCCTTTGCAGATCGGGCACGCGAGGATGTCGAGCAATTTGGTGTCCATGAACATTCCCTGGATAAAGAGTTAAGGCAAAAGACGATCGGGCAACAGGCGCATCAATTGGGTGTCGAACCAGGCCACGAAGGCCGGTGACGGCACGGCATCGACCGCCAGATACCACCAGTCGTCTGCTGCGAAGGCACGGCACTTCACCGCGTCCTTTTCGGTCATCACCAACGGCAATGACGGTGTGAAATTCAAGGCCTGCACGCTGTATTCGGCGTGATCGGCAAACGCATGGGGGACTGCTCGCCAGTCTAGCGCTTCGAGGGTATTGAAGAAACGTTGCGGATTGCCGATCCCGGCCACCGCGTGCACCGATTGACCGGGCGCAAAATGCGCCAGCGGCTTGCGCGCGCCGCTGCGTAGATTGACCAGTGCGGTCGGTTGCAGGTGAAAGGCAAAACCGTCTTCACGATCCGCAGTGGCACCGTTGAACAGCACGCCATCGACGCTTTGCAGGCGCTCGATCGGCTCGCGCAACGGACCGGCCGGCAGGCAGCGCTTGTTGCCCAAACCACGGGCAGCGTCAATTAGCACCAGCTCCAGATCCCGCGCCAGGCGGTAGTGCTGCATGCCGTCGTCGGAGAGGATCAGGTCCAGCGGCTCACTGGCGAGCAAGGCTTTGACCGCTGCGCTGCGATCAGGGTCGATCATCAGCGGCACGCCGGTGCGCTGTACGATCAACAGCGGTTCATCGCCGGCGATGTCGGCGCTCTGCTCGGCGGTGACCCGCCACGGCAGTTGCGGCGGTTTGGCGCCGTAACCGCGACTGACCACGCCAACCCGCAGACCGGCGCGTCGGCAATGCTCGATCAGCCACAGGATCATCGGTGTCTTGCCGGTGCCGCCGACGGTGATGTTGCCGACCACGATTAACGGCACCGGTGGCTGATAGATCTGGCCTTCACCGTCGAGAAAGCGCTGACGCTTGTTGACCACCACGCGGCGGTAGAGCATTTCCAGCGGCCGCAGCAGCGTCAGGGCCGGATGCCCCTGATACCACGCGGCGAGCAAACGATCGGACAGGCTCATCAGGATTTGGGCGCCGCCTCGACCGTGGTCATGCGCAGATGGCTGAAACCGAGCTTGCCGGCCGCGTCCATGGCGGTGATCACCGATTGGTGCTGGGTCTTGCCGTCAGCGCTGATCGACAACGGCATGTTGGTGTCACCGTTGGCTTCTTTCTGCATGGCTTCCATCAGCGTCGCCAGGTCGTTTTTCGGCAGAATCTTGTTGTTCACCGAGAACACGCCTTCGGCGCTGATCGCGACATCCAGTTGCTTGAGCTGCTGGTCTTCGGCAGGTGAACCGCTGACCGATTCCGGCAGATCGACGCGCAACTGGGTTTCGCGGGTGAAGGTGGTGGTCACGACGAAAAACAGCAACAGGATGAACACCACGTCGATCAGCGACGCGAGGTTGATGTCGATCGTTTCCCGGGGCTTGCGACGGAATTTCACGCTTTGTCCCCGGCCAGATCGACGTCACGGTCGCCCTGCACCACTTCGACCAGTTTGATCGCTTCCTGCTCCATGCCCACCACCAGCTCATCGATGCGGCGTTGCAGGAAACGGTGGAAGAACACCGACGGAATACCGACCATCAGGCCCGCCGCAGTGGTGATCAGTGCCTTGGAAATACCGCCGGCCAGGACCGAGGCGTTGGTGGTCATGCCGGAACCGGTGAAGGCGCTGAAAATGTCGATCATGCCCAGCACCGTGCCCAACAGGCCCAGCAACGGCGACATGGCAGCGATGGTGCCCAGCGCATTGACGTAGCGTTCGAGCTCGTGAATCACCCGCGCGGCGGCTTCTTCGATGCATTCCTTCATGATCTCGCGACCATGCTTGGAGTTGGCCAGGCCCGCGGCGAGGATTTCACCCAGCGGCGAGTTGGCGCGCAATTCCTTGAGCTTTTCTTTATTGAGCTGCTTGTCCTTGATCCAGACCCAGACCTGACCCAGCAGATGCTCGGGGGTGACGCGGCTGGCGCGCAGGGTCCACAGGCGCTCGGCGACAATCGCCATGGCCGCGATGGAACTCAGAATGATCGGCAACATCATCCAGCCGCCGGATTTGACCAATTCCCACACAGTGACAGTCCCCTCGAAAAAGTGCGCCACTTTACCATACCGGTTCGCGATTAAGACCCGCTGCCCCGACGACCTGATGCCACATTCGGCGATCCCGCGATCAATGGTGTTTCAACGCCAGAAACGCCGTTGTTGACGCATCAGCCTCGGTGCCTGAAAGCTGCCCAGGCGCAGTTGAATGGCGCCGTGCTGCGCGCTGTCGTAGATGCGCAGCCCTTGCTGGCGATAACGCGCGAGCACCAGCGGGTGCGGATGACCGAACGAATTGCCCTGCCCCCGGGAGATCAGCACCGAATGCGGACGTAATGCCCGCAGCAAAGCCATCGAAGAGGAACTGCGGCTGCCATGGTGCGGCGCTTGCAGCCAGTGCGTCGGCAGCGCCAACGGACTTTCCAGCAAAACCCGTTCGGCAGCCGTGTCGACATCGCCGGTCAGCAGCAGCCGCTCGCCACTGGCCTCGATCTGCAACACACAGGAGCGCTGATTGCTGTCATGGGCCGCGGACCATTGCCACAGCTGAAAACTGACCCCGTCCCACTGCCATTGACGTCCACTTTCACAGGCCTCGGCCTGCAGGATGGCGGGCAGCCCCGGCGGATCGCCGCTGATCACCCGCGTCACTTTCAAGCCCCGCGATACTGCCAACGCACCACCGGCATGGTCGGCGTCGGCATGACTGAGCAGCATCAAATCAATGCGCTCGACCCCCAGTTTGTGCAGCGCCGGCAGCACCACCCGCTCCCCCAGATCGAAATCGCCGAAGCGTGGACCGGCGTCGTAGAGCAACGCGTGATGACGCGTGCGGATCAGGATCGCCAGGCCCTGACCGACATCGAGCTGCCAGACATCGGCCTGGCCCTCGGCTACTCGCTCGCGCGGCGGCGCCAGCAGAATCAAAAGCAACGGCCAGCCCAACGGTCGCAACGGCACCCCACGCGGCAACAGCAACAGCAAGGCGCCGAGACTGCCGAGCAGCAAAACCCACCACGGCAGCGACGGCGAGATCCACGCCGGCCAGGCCCCGGCGATCAGCGACAAGCCACGAAACAGCCAGTCGATCAAACCACCGGCCAGCCACAACAAGCCTGCACCGACGTAAGGCACCGGCAACAACAGCGTGCCGAGCAGCGCCGGTGGCAGCACCAGCAGACTGACCCACGGCACCGCGAGCAGATTTGCCAATGGCCCGCTGAGGCTGATCGGCAGGTTCAGCGCCAGCAACACCGGGCACAGACCCAGCGCAATCAGCCATTGCGCGCGGGTCCAGGTCTGCCACCATTTCCACGCACCGAGTCGCCCGCCGAAGGTGAAAATCAAAATCCCCACCGCGGCGAACGACAGCCACAAACCCGGACGCAAACTGGCTAACGGGTCGAGCAACAGCAATGCATCGAATGCCAGCAACAGCGGCCACCACGCGCCGAGATGGCGAAAGCGCAAACGCCACAACAACACCAGCCCGACCATCACGCAGGCCCGTTGCACCGGTACATCAAACCCGGCGAGCAAGCCGTAGCCGAGCGCCGCGGCAAACGCCAGCCCGCAGGCCCATGGCAGCCATGGCCAGCGGAGCGGCCACCAGCCGTAGCGCGCCAGCCCGGCGACCAACAGATAGATGACCGCCGCCAACATCCCGATGTGTTGACCGGAAATCACCAGCAGATGCACGGTGCCGGTGTCCTGCAGGATCTGCCAATCCTCGCGACTGAGCCCGGAGCCGTCGCCGAGCACTAGCGCCGCCAATGCACCGCCCCGGCCTTGGGCATCGACTGCCATCAAGCGCTGACGAATGCTGTCGCGCCATGCCCAGTTTGCCTCGGCCAGGCGCTGACCATCCTTGATCGTGCCGGTCGCGCCGATGCGTTGCGCCAACAGCCAGGCTTCGTAATCGAAGGCGTCGGGATTGAGCAAACCACCGGGGCGCCTGAGCTTCACCGCCAGGCGCCAGCGCTCACCGCTGTTGAGCGGCGGCCCGGCGTACCACGCCAGACGCATCAACGACGGCAATTTTTCGTGTCGCGAGCGGGCATCGGCCAACTCGAACCGCACCACGCCCTCGCTGGTTTGCGGCAAACCGACCACCCGCCCTTCGACCCAACGGGTTTCGCCGTCAAGCGCTTCCGGCAGGCGATCATTCAACGCCCATTGCGCACTGACGCACGCCCAGGTGAAACCGAATAGCAGAAACGCCAGGGGATAGCTGCGAAACGGCAGCAACATCAGTCCCACCAACGGCAACAACATCATCAACCCGACCGGCGGTAAAACCGGCAAAAAAACCGGAACCAGCAGACCGACTGCCAGCGCCATCATCCCTGTGCGCATAAGCCCGTCCTTGAGAGTTCCTGCATTAGGCGTAGCTGGTATGAGGGCGGGTCGTCGTCAACAATTGTCACAAAGTCTGAATGGGCGCTTCGTAGAATCCAGACATACTTGCCGCCTTAACCGACCGAGAAGCCTTATGCCCCGGCGCTTATTCAAACGTTACATGCCCGATCCGACGAGCATCAGGGAACACAAATCCTTACGCTTTCTCGGCAAGTTGCTGCATGACCCGAACCTCTGGCACCTCAATCGGCATTCGGTGGCCCGGGCGATGGCCGTCGGCCTGTTCGCCGCGTTCCTGCCGATTCCGGCGCAGATGCTGGTGGCGGCGGCACTGGCGATCACCGTGCGCGGCAACATGCCGATTGCCGTCAGCCTCGTGTGGCTGACCAACCCGATCACCATGCCGGCGGTGTTTTTCTGTACTTATCAGGCCGGAGCCTGGTTGATGAATGTGCCCGCCCGCACCCTGCCCGATTCGTTGACCTGGGAATGGATCAGCGGAGAGCTCTCAACAATGTGGCAGCCGTTTTTGCTCGGGTCGGTAGTGTGCGGATTGATACTTGGCATCCTCGCTTACTTCACGGTGATGCTGTACTGGCGCTGGTGGGTGGCGCGGCAATGGGCGCGGCGCAAGAAAAGCCGCATGCGCTGAATGCAAAACGGCCTCCGCAGTGGGAGGCCGTTCAGTTTTGTGTTGTCTGCATTCGCGAGCAGGCTCGCTCCCACATTGGATCAGGTCCGCATCCCGCGCCCACTCACCAGCAGCCGCGCGCAACCGAGGTACAACACCACTGTCGCCACCAGCATGAAGGTGATCGCGATGCCGATGCGGATATCCGACACCCCGAGAATGCCGTAACGGAAGGCGTTGACCATGTGCAGCACCGGGTTGGCCAGCGACACGGTCTGCCAGAACGGCGGCAGCAAGGTGATCGAGTAGAACACGCCACCGAGGTAAGTCAGCGGGGTTAGCACAAACGTCGGGATGATCGAGATGTCATCGAAGTTGCGCGCAAACACAGCGTTGATGAAGCCGAGCAGCGAGAAGATCGTCGCGGTCAGCACCACCACAAGGATGGTCACGCCCAGGTGATGCACCTGCAGATGAGTGAAGAACAACGACAGGATGGTCACGATCACCCCGACCATCAAGCCACGCAGCACGCCGCCAATGGTGAAGCCGATCAGAATCGTGTGCGGCGACACCGGCGAGACCATCAGTTCCTCGATGGAACGCTGGAACTTGCTGCCGAAGAAGCTCGAGACCACGTTGCCGTAGGAGTTGGTGATCACCGACATCATAATCAGCCCCGGCACGATGTACTCCATGTAACTGAAGCCACCCATGCCGCCAATCTGCTTGCCGATCAGGTTACCGAAGATCACGAAGTACAGAACCATGGTGATCGCCGGCGGCAGCAGGGTCTGCGGCCAGATCCGCGTGAAGCGTTTGACCTCGCGATAAACGATGGTCTGGAGGGCGACGAGGTTGGGGCGGAACTCGGAACTCATACCGCCACCTTCGACAGATTCTTCTCTACCAGAGACACGAACAGCTCCTCGAGGCGATTGGTTTTGTTACGCAGGCTCAGCACTTCAATATTCTGCTGCGCCAATTGAGTGAACAGCGCGGTGATGCCCATGGATTTGTCGACCTGGACTTCCAGGGTATGGCCGTCGAGCAACCGGGCGGGATAGCCGATCAATTGCGGCGCGGCGTGCAAGTCGTTTTTCAGATCCAGCAGGAAGGTCTCGACGTGCAACTGGCCCAGCAGCTGTTTCATGCTGGTGTTCTCGACAATGGTGCCGTGGTCGATGATGCCGATGTTGCGGCACAGCTGCTCAGCCTCTTCCAGATAGTGCGTGGTGAGGATGATGGTGATGCCTTTCTGGTTCAGCTCGGTGAGGAACGTCCACATCGAGCGACGCAGTTCGATGTCGACGCCAGCGGTCGGCTCATCGAGGATCAGCAGGCGCGGCTCATGCACCAGGGCACGGGCAATCATCAGACGCCGTTTCATGCCGCCGGACAGCGAACGCGACGGCACATCGCGCTTGTCCCACAGGCCGAGCTGGGTCAGGTACTGCTCGGCGCGTTCCTTGGCGATCTTCGCCGGGATGCCGTAGTAACCGGCCTGGGTCACGACGATGTCGAAAGTCTTTTCGAACTGGTTGAAGTTGAATTCCTGGGGCACCACACCGATCGAGCGCTTGAGCGCGGCGGGGTTCTTGTCCAGGTCATGACCGAAGATATTCACCGTGCCGCTGGTCTTGTTGACCAGGGTCGAGAGAATGCCGATGGTCGTGGATTTGCCGGCGCCGTTGGGGCCGAGCAAGGCGAAAAAGTCACCTTCGGCGACGTCCAGATCGATACCACTCAAGGCCTGGAACCCGTTGCCGTAGGTTTTGGTTAGCTGCCGGATGGACAGAGCGGAACTCATATCGGATTTACGCACCAAGAAGGGAAGAAAAGGAAAGATTGGGCCGGGCGGCGAACAAAACAACCACGGCGCATGAGCGCAATGGTGCTTGCCGCCGCCACACAAGTACAGTCAAGAGTGTCGATAGTTATTATCAAGTCAACGCGGTCATGACTGCTTTCTGATAGGCCGGACGCTGCTTCAGCCGTGCGTACCAAGCCTGCAGATGCGGCTGCGCGGCACGTTCGATGGGCATCTCGAACCAGGCATAAATGAAACTGCCCAGCGGAATATCGCCCATGCCGATTTCGCTGCCGGACAGGTACGGCTGGCTGGCGAGGGCCTGATCGGCCATGGCCAGCAGCGCCGTGCACTCCTTGATTGCGGCGTTGATCGCCGGCCAGTCCTGCTGGTCCGCTGGGGTACGCAATACGCCCCAGAACACGGTGCGGAACGGCCCGGCAAAACTCGAGGTGGTCCAATCCATCCACTTGTCCGCGATGGCCCGGGCTTGCAGGTCTGCCGGGTACCAGGCGCTGTTCGGTGCATGCCTGGCCAGCAGGTATCGCACGATCGCATTCGATTCCCACAGCACGAAGCCGTCATCTTCGATCACCGGCACCCGGCCGTTCGGGTTCATCGCCCGGTATTCAGGCGTGTCGACCACACCGAAGGCGCCACCGGCGTCAATCGCCTCGTAGGCCAGGCCCAGTTCCTCGGCGGCCCACAGTGGCTTCCTGACATTCGATGAGTTTTTCCGTCCCCAGATCTTCAGCATGACCACCTCTTTTCCAATGCGTGGGCAGGCAGCATACGCCGGATCAGACCCGACTCAAATCACTCTGCATATCGCCCAAGACCTTCGCCTGATGTTCGCCGAACAGATGCGGGTAGCACTTTTTCAAGTGCTCGAAGAAGAACCGCTCCGGCACATCGACGAACTGACCATGATCGACCAGATACTCCATCAACAGCGCGCCGTCACGGTTGTATGGGTGGAAAACGCTGTCATTGATCCCGTCAAAGTCCAACGGTGCGACGTTGAACAGCTCACAAAGTTGCTGATTGAAGGCCGGCGTGGCCTTGACCCAGCGCTCGTTGAGGAACAATTCGGTGTAACCGTGCATGGCGAACACATCGCTGCGCAACAACTCCAGCAGACGCGGGGTCGACAGGTGATTCTTGACGTCAGCCAGACCGATGCGTGCGGGAATGCCGCAATGCCGTGCGCACCCGGCCAGCAATGTGGCCTTGGGCACGCAATAGCTTTCCCCGGTGGCCAGCGCATAGCTGCCGCACAGGGTTTGCGGGTCGAGGCTGAAGGTATACGGGTTGTAGCGCACCGCTTCACGCACGGCGTAATAGAGACTGATCGCCTGCGCGAGCGGGTCGCGGCTGGCACCACGCTGTTGTTCGGCGAACTCCACCACCGCCGGGTGGTCACTATCGATGAAGCGGCCGGGGCTCAGATACTCGCGCATGACGATGTTCTCCTGGGTGAGCCCCGAGTCTAGCGACAGCTCAAGCACAGAGATAACGACGTTTCGGCCAAACATGCACGCGAAGACGCGGGAGCGGCGAACGATTTCCCACGGGTGTTGCCCACCGAACCTACGAAAACCATCCGGGGTTTCCCACGAGTTCAATCACCATGTTCTGACCACCCCGTTTTACAGATGCCGTCTAAGCTCTGGAGGGTCGGTTTGCCTTGGTTCACGGAGGATTACATATGCTGTTGTTGTGGATACTGGTTCTGATCGTCGGTGTGGCGTATCTCGCCCACCGCCGCATCGCCCCCCTGCCCGCGTTGGGTATCGTCGCCGTATACCTGCTGGCGATGGGCATTTTCAGCCATGCCCCGGGCTGGTTGCTGCTGGTGTTGTGGGTCGTGCTTGCTGTGGTGGCCGCGCCGTTGTTGCTGCCTGACCTGCGCCGCAAACACTTCACCGCGCCGCTGTTCAACTGGTTCCAGAAAACCCTGCCGCCGATGTCGCAGACCGAACGCGACGCGATCGATGCCGGTACCGTGTGGTGGGACGGTGAGCTGTTCAGCGGGCGTCCGGACTGGGACAAGTTGCTGTCCTACCCGAAAGCGCAACTGAGCGAAGAGGAACAGGCCTTTATCGACGGCCCCACCGAAGAACTCTGCGCGATGGTCACTGACTGGCAGATCGGCCAGTCGATGGACCTGCCGCCAGAAGCCTGGAGCCACATCAAGGAACACGGCTTCTTCGCCCTGATCATTCCCAAGGAATTCGGCGGCAAGGGCTTTTCCGCCTACGCCCACTCGCAAGTAGCAATGAAACTCGCGACCCGCAGTGGCGACCTCGCCTCCACCGTGATGGTGCCCAACTCCCTCGGCCCGGCCGAACTGCTGCTGCACTACGGCACCGATGAGCAACGCAATCATTACCTGCCGCGGCTGGCCCGTGGCGACGACATTCCGTGCTTCGCCCTTACCGGCCCGCTGGCTGGCTCTGATGCTGGCGCCATGCCGGACACCGGGATCATCTGCAAAGGTGAATGGGAAGGCCAGGAAGTCATCGGTCTGCGCCTGAACTGGGAAAAGCGCTACATCACCCTCGGCCCGGTCGCGACCCTGCTCGGTCTGGCCTTCAAGGCTTATGACCCGGAGCATCTGCTGGGCGATAAGGAAGATCTCGGCATCAGTCTGGCGCTGATCCCCACCGATACACCGGGAGTGGAAATCGGCCGTCGTCACCTGCCACTGGGTGCCGCGTTCATGAACGGCCCGAACTCGGGCAAAGACGTGTTCATCCCGCTGGACTACCTCATCGGTGGCCAGGAAATGCTCGGCAAGGGCTGGATGATGCTGATGAACTGCCTGTCGGTCGGGCGTTCGATCTCGCTGCCGGCAGTCGGCACTGGCGCGGCCAAATTCACCAGTCTGGTGACCGGTCAATACGCGCAGATTCGTGAGCAGTTCAACGTCCCGTTGTCGGCCTTCGAAGGCATTCAGGAAGCCATGGCGCGCATCGGCGGCAACGCCTGGATGATGGACGCCGCGCGCATGCTCACCGCCAACGCGGTGGATCTGGGCGAGAAACCATCGGTACTGTCGGCGATCCTCAAGTATCACCTGACCGAACGCGGCCGCGAGTGCATCACCCACGCCATGGACGTGCACGGCGGCAAGGCGATCATCATGGGTCCGAACAACTACCTCGGACGCAGCTGGAACGGCGCACCGATCTTCATCACCGTGGAAGGCGCGAACATCCTCTCGCGCAACCTGATGATTTTCGGTCAGGGCGCCATTCGTTGCCATCCGTTCGTGCTCAAGGAAATGGCCCTCGCTGGCCGCGAAGACAAAGAACAGGCACTGAAAGAATTCGATGGCCTGCTGCTCAAGCACATCGGTTTTGCCGTCGGCAACGCCGCCAGCACCCTGGTGCTGAACCTGGGCTTCGGCCACTTCGAACATGCACCCGGGGACAGGATCAGTCAGGGCTACTTCCGTGCACTCAACCGTCAGGCAGCGGCTTTCGCCATGCTGGCGGACTTCAGCATGATGTTGCTGGGTGGCGAACTGAAGCGCCGGGAACGCCTGTCCGCACGTCTTGGCGATGTGTTGAGCAACCTGTATCTGGCCTCCGCTGCGCTCAAGCGTTATCACGACCTGGATTCGCCGGCGCATATGGAGCCGCTGTTCCGCTGGGCCATGGAAGAAAGCCTCGGCCAGTCGGAACGGGCGCTGGATGAGCTGCTGAGCAACTTCCCGAACAAAGTGTTTGGCTGCCTGCTGCGGGTGATCGTGTTCCCGTTCGGACGTCGCCATAAAGGCCCGTCGGACAAGCTCGGCGCCGAAGTGGCAGCGGTGATCGGTCGTGCCAAAGGCGATCCGACCCTCGAAGAACTGATCGCCGGCTGCTATCGCCCGCAGTCCGCCGACGATGCCGTCGGTGCCCTGCAACACGCCAGCGATTTGCTGAATGCCGCCCAACCGCTGCACAAAAAACTGCACACCTCGCTCAAGAGTGGTCAGGTCAAACCGGTGGCTGGCGAACACGCCATCGACGCCGCACTGGAGGCCGGGGTGCTGCAACCGCAGGAAGCACAGACCCTGCGCGATGCCGAAGCAGCACGGCGCAAGGTGATCGACGTCGATGATTTCGACAAGGAAGAGCTGAAGCAGGCTGAGGGCAAAGTCCGCTGATGCCGACGACCGTGTAGCTGTTTATTTGTGAAAAACGGGCGCGAGAGCTTTATACTCCCGCGCCCGTTTTGCTCTTGAGGACTTATCTCGTGTCCAACGTCGTTGCCGATCATCTGGTTTTGCTCGACCACCTGCGCAGTATCCTGGTCGCCGTAGGTGAGGCCGAACAGGTTCCCGAAGAAAGCCATGCCTTGTTCCTGGAGCGCTTTGACGAACTGCTGGCGTCCCTGCCGATCGATCCGATCGAAAGCCAGTACCTGGGCCAGGACATCCTGACCCAAGTGATTACCCGTTATCCGCAAATTGCCCACCTGATTCCACGGGATCTGCTGTGGTTCTTCGCCGGCGACTGCCTGCACTACCTGTCCGATGAAGAAATCGACCTGTATCAGGCACTGGAAGAACGTCGCTACGAGGCCGAACAGAACGACGAACCGTTCGACTGGAATCAGGAAAAACAGTTGCTGGCGATGTCTGCTCAGGACAGCAAGCACTGATTTAATGGTTTGAAGATCAAAAGATCGCAGCCTTCGGCAGCTCCTACAGGGAATACATGTGATTCCTGTAGGAGCTGCCGCAGGCTGCGATCTTTTGCTTTTAAAGCAGCCCCTCGCTCTCCGGCAATTCATACGCAAGCGCCAGATTATTCGGCGCCCCCGCCTTGCCCGGCTTGCTCAACGTCGGCTCCTTCTCCAGGCACTCCACCAGATAATCGATGAATACCCGCAGCTTCGGCGGCAGGTAGCGCGTGGGCGAATGCAGCAACCACAGACCACCGTGGTAGGACGCGAGGAACGTCCACTCCGGCAGCACCTGCACGATCAACTTCTGCTCAAGCGCATAACGCGCGGTGAAGTACGGCAGGCTGCCAATACCAATGTGCTGCAACACTGCCCCGAGCCGCACGCCCGTATGGTTGGCGGCATAACGGCCACGTACGCCGACGGTCACCGCTTTGCTGCCCTTCTTGAATTTCCAGCGTGCATCGCTCGGGGTTTCCCCCAGATAGATGCAGCTGTGATTGAGCAAGTCATGCGGGTGGGTCGGCGTGCCGTGTTCGGCCAGGTATTGCGGGGTGGCGCAGAGCAAATGGTCGATGGTCAGCAACTGCCGTCCGACCAGACCGGCCGGTGGACGGTCAGTGATACGAATCGCCAGGTCGACATGATCGTCGATCAGATCAACCTGACGGTCTTCCAGCAGCAACTCGACATCGACTTTCGGATAACGCCGCAAAAACTCGGGCATGTGCGGATGAATCACGAAACGCCCGACCGCTTTCGGCACACTGACCCGCACCAGCCCTTCCGCCTCGTGGGTGAACTGCCCACTGATCTCCATCACCGATTTGGCGGCGCTGACCATCTCCTGACAGCGCTTGAACACTTCCTCGCCACCGTCACTCAAGCGCAGTTTGCGCGTGGTGCGCTGCAGCAAACGCGTGGCCAGGGCCTTTTCCAGCCGGGAAATGCTGCGACTGATCGCCGACGGCGACGAGCCCAACTGGCGGGCCGCCTCGGAAAAACTGCCGGTCTCTACGACCTTGACGAAGATCGCCATTTCACCGAGCAGTGGCAGCGGAAGATTGATGCTCACAGCGCACAAGTCCTTTGATGTTTGAACGGATTATCACGTTATTGCACGATTCATATAATAAAAACAGACACTTTAATAAGGGCATGGAATATGACGCTTCGCCTCTTTTTCCATAGTGATGACCTCAAGGCTAATGTGGAAGTCCTCGACTGCACGCCCCACGAGAACGAATTTGCCGTGGTGCTGCGCGCCACGTTGTTTCATCCGCAAGGCGGTGGTCAGCCTTGTGACACCGGCATGATCGGCGAAAGCCAAGTGCTGCGCGTGGTGCAGGAGCCTGACCGGATCGTGCATTACGTCGATCGCCCGGTAAAACCCGGCATGACCTGTATTCACGTGGATGAACAACGTCGCCGCTACAACACCCGCATGCATTCGGCCGGGCACCTGATCGGGCATTTCGTGCAGGCCATGGGCTGGACGCCGATCAAGGCACACCACTGGCCAGACGAAGGCCGGGTGCAATTCAAGCCGGGCGATGCCGCCCAGGAAGTCGACGCGACAACCGTTCAACACGGTATCAGTCAGTGGATCGAACACGATCTGCCGCGCCTGACCTCACTGCGCGAAGGCGCGCGGGAAATCGGTTTTGGCGAGCTGCCGGCCTATGGCTGCGGTGGCACCCATGTACGCAGCCTGAAGGATTTGGGCGCAGTCACGATCGCCTCGCTTTCGCAGAAGAAAGGCACGTTATCCGTCCACTACAGCGTGGATTAAGCTTCTCGGGCGCTGCTCCGCACAGCGTCCGACGCCGGGGGAACCGCACTCGCCGGTTCCGTTGACTATCGATAGATGGACCTAAAAACAATGATGCTAGACGTCGAGCGTCTCGATGAGACGTGCATAAAAAAACTGGCCAACGAAGAAGTCCTCGCCATCCGCGTCAGAGGCTTCTTGCCCGAGCCGCTGGCGATCGAGATTGGCGACAAGATTCTTGCACCGGGCTTTGAGGGCTACATCAACGCGCCGAGCATCGGCCGGATCGGCATGGCGTTTTACGAGGCGGAAAACCAGCCGCTGCTGATCGAGGACTACTTCGAGCGCGCCACCCGCAACATCGCCGAACTGCGCGAGCGCTGTGCGCCCTATTCCTCGCCGGTCGACACCCTGCGCTGCATGCTCGACGAGTCGTGGCCGGCCGGCGCGCATCTGGAAAACCTCTATGGCCGCAAGATGTATGTCGGCCTGTCGCGGGTGGTCAAACCCGGCGTGTGCTTCCTCGCCCACCACGACATTTTCGCCAAGGACGCCCCGGACAGCTTTCAGGCCCGCAGCCTGGAGGCGCAGTTCGCCTGCAACGTGTACCTGAACATGCCGACCGAGGGCGGCGCACTGCAGATGTGGGACGACGACATCACCCCGGATCAGTTCGACCAGATGCGTGGCGACAGTTACGGCATCGACCCGGCGCTGCTCGGCCCACCGACCCTGGAAGTGCGGCCGGAGCCCGGCGATTTCATCATGTTCAATTCGCGCTGCATGCACTCGGTGACCCCGGGCGTGGCGGATCCGCGTCTGAGCCTTTCGTTCTTTGTCGGCTATCGCGGCAATGCTTCACCCCTGACCTTCTGGAGCTGAGATGTTATCGAACTACCTGGGCGAATTTCTGGCGCTGGCCACCATTCACTTTCTGGCCGTGGTCGCTCCCGGCCCGGACTTTGCCGTGACCATTCGCCAAAGCGTGCGCTTCGGCCGACTGGTGGGCATCTGCACCGCACTGGGCATCGGCGCCGGCATTTCCGTTCACGTTCTCTACACCTTGCTCGGCGTTGGCGCCCTGATGCACACCACGCCGTGGTTGCTGACGGTGGCCAAGGTGATCGGTGGCGCATACATCTTTTACCTCGGCATCAGCCTGATCCGCAGTAAACCGAAGACCACGCTCGAAGGCGAAAAAAGCGCTGACGAACCGCTGGTCGAGCAGTCGCTGTTCAAGGCGTTCAGCACCGGTTTTCTGACCAATGCCACCAACCCCAAGGCCACGCTGTTCTTCCTGGCGATCTTCACCACGATCATCAGCGCCAGCACCCCGCTGAATATTCAGGCGCTGTACGGGGTGTGGATGTGCTTCGTCAATGCGCTGTGGTTCGTGATCGTCGCGCTGTTTTTCTCCAGCAGCCGGGTACGCACCCTGTTCATGCGCATGGGCCATTGGTTCGAGCGCAGCATGGGCGTGATCCTGATTCTGTTCGCCGGCAGGCTGGTGCTGTCGATGTAAAAACGACACCCAAAGACAAGGCCCGGTCAGTTGCACACTGCTCGGGCCTTTTTCGTTTGTGCGCCGCTTTTGCATTTCTGTGCGACGGATCCCACTTCAGGGGCTCCCCTTCAACACCTTCGCGGTGTTAGTTTGGAAAAGATTTGTTTCAACTTTCAAACACTTCCACTCAACTGCCTGCAAAGGAATGCCCACCGCAATGAATTTTTCTCTCAAGCGACTGGCCGCTGCCAGCCTGGCTCTGGCCAGTCTTTCGTCGTTCACCCTGCCTGCCCAGGCCAACATCACCCCTGAGCAAAGTGCTGCGATCCTTAAGACCTTCAGCGATACGACGGCCAGCGATTTTCGTCAGTTTCTCGGTGCCGTAGCGAAAAGCGATCTGAGCAAGACCGACAACCTCGCCCCGGCGATCAATGGTTTTCTCGACAACAAGACCCTGACCGCCGAGCAACAGAACGAGATCAATCGCCTGCTGGGCATCTACACCCGCGCCAAGTACGGCAAAGCCGCCCTAGAGACCCTGCGCGAACTGGTGGAAATCCCGACCTTCCAGAAAGAAGGCGTGGCCCAGCACGACAATCCTGAGTTCATCAAGATCGCCGAAAAGATCAAGAACCTGGCCGAATCGTTCAACCTGAAGTTCCGCAACGTCGACAACCGCGTCTATGAAATCTCCCTCGACGGCAGCGGCGACGAAGTCGTGGGCATTCACGCGCATGCCGACGTGGTGCCGGTCACCCCGGAAAACTGGGTGCTGAAGGACGGCACCAAACTCGACCCGTTCAAAGTCACGCTGATCGGCGACCGCATGTACGGTCGCGGCACCGAGGACGACAAGAACGGCATCGTCGTCGCGATGTACGCGATGAAAGTGATCAAGGAAGAAAAGCTGCCGCTGGCACGCAACTTCAAACTGCTGGTGGACACCACCGAAGAAACCACCGGCGACGCGATCCCGTATTACTTCGAACACAACCCGACGCCGAACTACAACATGGCGCTGGACGGTGGCTACCCGGTGGTCATTGCCGAGAAAGGCTACGGCACGGTCATGGCCAGTTTCCCGCTGCGCAAGGCTGAAGGCAGCGGCGCAGAAATCATATCGATGACCGGCGGCCTGGCAACCAACCAGATTCCATCGGTTTCGGTGGCGACACTCGTCACCGACAAGCCTGAGCAACTGGCTGCGAGTCTGCAGAAAGCCGGCAGCGAATACGCGAAAAAACACGGTGGTGACTTCGAAGTCGCGGCCAAGGTTGACGGCAAAGACGTCAAGCTGAGCGTCACCGGTGTGTCAGCGCACTCCTCCGAACCCGAGTCCGGCGTCAACCCGGTCGCGCGGATGCTCGACTTCATCAACAGCCTCGACGGCAAGGTGGCGCTCAAGCACAACCAGATCACCGACGCTGCACGCTATGCGTCCACCAACTGGGGCCTGGATTATCTGGGTAAAAAACTCGGCGTGGACTTCTCCGATTCGTTCATGGGTCCGCTGACCACCTCGCTGACCTACGTCGGCGTGGACGACAAAGCCTTCAAACTGGCAGTCAACCTGCGCGTGCCGAAGGGTAAATCGCCAGAAGTGCTGAAGAAGCAAATCGCTGACAAACTGGCGGCCTGGAGCAAGAAATCCCACGTTGCCGTGGACTTCACTTACTCGATCGCCGAACCGATGTACCGCAATCCGGAAGGCGAATGGGTCAAGGCACTGCTGGCGGTGGCCACTGAAAACCTCGGCATGAAGCACGAGTTCGGCACGTCTGCCGGCGCGACCTCGGTGCATGAACTGCCGAACGGCGTGCAATTCGGCCTGGCCCGGCCTGAAGTGAAATACACCGGGCATACCGATGGCGAGTTCAAGACGGTTGACCAGTTCCTGCTCGACCTGCAGATCGTCACTGAGATGATGGGCCGTGTCGGCCAGCTACCGAAGCTCTGATAAGGCATGGGCCCGTGCTTCAGCGGGCCTGACGTGAAAACAAAAAAGGACCCGAAGGTCCTTTTTTGTTGCGTACAAAACGCTGCACAAACAAAAACGCCGATCATCACTGATCGGCGTTTTTGTGAAATTGGAGCGGGAAACGAGACTCGAACTCGCGACCCCGACCTTGGCAAGGTCGTGCTCTACCAACTGAGCTATTCCCGCAATGGCGTCCCCTAGGGGACTCGAACCCCTGTTACCGCCGTGAAAGGGCGGTGTCCTAGGCCACTAGACGAAGGGGACAGGCTACAACTTTCACTAATAAAAACGCCGCTCACTGAGCGGCGCTTTTAGAATTTGGAGCGGGAAACGAGACTCGAACTCGCGACCCCGACCTTGGCAAGGTCGTGCTCTACCAACTGAGCTATTCCCGCAAATGGCGTCCCCTAGGGGACTCGAACCCCTGTTACCGCCGTGAAAGGGCGGTGTCCTAGGCCACTAGACGAAGGGGACACGCTACCCGGAACACATGGTGTGTGTTTCGGTGTCCAGACCCGCATCCGAAGACTTGGTTCTGGTTTCACTCAGCCCCGCCCGAAAGCAGTGCTGTTTAAAATTGGAGCGGGAAACGAGACTCGAACTCGCGACCCCGACCTTGGCAAGGTCGTGCTCTACCAACTGAGCTATTCCCGCATTGGCGTCCCCTAGGGGACTCGAACCCCTGTTACCGCCGTGAAAGGGCGGTGTCCTAGGCCACTAGACGAAGGGGACACGCTACAACATTCACTCCCTGCCGCGTTTCGCTGTGTGCTTTACGCTGCAAGTGGCGCGCATTCTATGGATGGTTTGAGAGGTCGTCAACCCCCGAATATAAATTTATTTAAATCAATGACTTCGACCTGCTTTACGGGAGCATTCGGGCTTTTCCGTCGCCCGACGATTGACGCCTATATTCCGCCACCCGCCAAGGCGTTATAGTCCGCAACACAATGATGGCAATCTGCGCACCTTGCGCCAGCATTCATATAAGCAGTGGGCAGCCGATATAGACAGAAGCTGCTGAATCAACTCGTCGAGCGGCGCTGGGCGCCTGAATGTCCAGCCACTACACTCGCATGCGAACCCTATAAAGAGGTCTTACCGGTGACACCACTCATGATCACCCTGCTAGTCATAGCCGGGATCGCAATTCTGATCGCCATTGGCTACATGAACCATGTGGTGGAAAACAACAAACTGGAGAAGGCCCGCACCAAAGTCGAACTCAACGACCGCCTGCGCCGCTGCGGTGAGCTGACCGAAACCTTCCCCGGCCAGTTCATGACCCCGGCACTCAAGCTGCTGCTGACCCGTCTGGAGCTGAACGTCTGCCAGCGCCTGCTGAACCTGGAAAAAACCAGCGCCACGACCAAGGCAAGGATCACCGAACTCAGCGCACTGGTGGCCCAAGGCGAATCGATCCCGGTCAACAACCCGCCGGCACCGATCCTGACCGAAGCCAAAGCCAAGGACGTCCGCTTCCTGCTCGAAGCCTTGCACGGCCAGATCACCCGCGCCGCCCATGACGGCTTCCTGCCACCGAACGAAGCCAAACACTGGATCAAGGAAGTCCGCCACATCCTGGTCCTGCTGCACATCGAATTCTTCAACAACCTCGGCCAACAATCCCTGCAACAAAACCAACCCGGCCAGGCCCGCCTCGCCTTCGAACGCGGCGTGCAATACCTGCGCAAACAGCAAGACCCGCAGATGTACTCGGAACAACTGCAATACCTGGAAAAACTCCTGGCCCGCGCCAATGCCCAGGTCATGGACAAGATTGCCCCGGTTGAAGGCGAAGTGAACCAGTTGACCGAAGGCCTCAAAGAAGTCGAAGCCGATGCGGACTGGAAGAAGAAAGTGATTTACGACTGATGGTCGAGAGTTAAGAGAAGCCACCGAGAGGTGGCTTTTTTGTGGGGGGTGGGCTGACTGCCATTGCGAACATTCAGTTAGAGATTGGTTGGCAGTAAGGCCGCCTTCGCGAGCAAGCCCGCTCCCACAGTGGGCATGAGTTTATTCAGTTGGAGATTGGTCGGCTGTCAGGCCGCCATCGCTGGCAAGCCAGCTCCCACAGTGGGATAGGGTGAGTGAGTTAGAAAACTGGTCGGCTGTCAGGCCGCCTTCGCGAGCAGGCTCACTCCTACAGAAGAGCGAGATAGTGCACCGCCTCGCTCTTCACCACTCAAATGGCCGAGTGTCAGCTCGCCGAAAGCTCTTGATCTTGCCGTGCCGGCCCCTTCGGCAGGCTGAGTGGAGGGGTTCATCCGGGGGGGGGGGAGCGCAGCGACCGTTTGGCGCAGCCAAACACATCGAGAGGAGGTGCAGCGAAGCAAACCGGAGGCGATGCCCCCGGATGAATCCCGGAGCGAAGGAACCCGAGCCTAAGCGAGGGCCGAACGCCGGGGCCAAGCCTTTTGCTTACTTTTCGGCGTCTGGAAAAGTGAGCCGCTGTAAGAGCGGAACCATAAGAAGCCGTTACCGCAGCAACGGATATTCACCCAAAACCCCAAGAACCTGGTCGGCCCAGAGGCCGCCAAGTCAAAGCCGAAAATGCCCAACCATCCCCTTGAGCTCCCCTCCCAACCGCGCCAGCTCAACACTCGAAACCGCATTCCCCCGCATCGCCATCGAAGACTGATCCGCACTCGCACGAATACTCGTCACACTGCGATTGATCTCCTCAGCCACCGAACTCTGCTCCTCCGCCGCCGCCGCAATCTGCTGATTCATCTGCTGAATCAACGAAACCGCCGCCGCAATACTGCCCAGCGCACTCTCGGTCTGCAGCGCATCACTGACCGCCAGCTTCACCAAGTCACCACTGCTCTGAATCTGCTGCACCGACGAATGCGCTGCCGAACGCAAAGCACTGACCAGCCGCTCGATCTCCTCGGTCGATTGCTGCGTACGCCGCGCCAACGCGCGAACCTCATCAGCCACCACCGCAAAGCCCCTGCCCTGTTCCCCGGCCCGCGCCGCCTCGATCGCGGCGTTGAGCGCCAGCAGATTGGTCTGCTCGGCAACGCTCTTGATCACATCCAGCACCGTACCGATGTTCTGGATCTGCGCACTGAGGCTTTCGATGCTCGAACTGGCTGATGTCGCCGAATCCGCCAGTTGCTCGATCCGCACCATGCTCTGGCGCACCACCTGCTGCCCGCTCTCGACCTTGGCATCCGCCGTTTGTGCGGCCAGCGCGGCTTCCTCGGCATTGCGCGCCACGTCATGCACGGTGGCGGTCATCTGGTTCATGGCCGTGGCCACTTGCTCGGTCTCTTCCTTCTGGCTGTTGACCTCAAGGTTGGTCTGCTCGGTTACCGCCGACAGCGATTGCGCGGAACTGGCCAACTGCTCGATGCCCGCCTGCAAACCGCTGACGATCGTGCTCAGCCCAGTGCCCATCTGCTGCATCGCCAGCATCAGTTGCCCGATCTCATCACGCCGGGTGACCTCCACCCTCGCACTCAAATCCCCCGCCGCAATCTGTTGCGCCACCCGCATCACACTGCGCAGCGGCGCGACGATCAACCGGGTGATGAGCCACGCGGCAATCAGCCCCACCAGCAACGCCAGCGCCGAAGAACCGATGATCAACGCCGAGTTCTTCTTCAATTCCGCCTGCATCGCGCCGTCCTCGGCGCCATACGCCTGATCCACGCGCTCCATCACCTGCGCCGCACGCTGGTGCAACTGTTCGTAGACGGTTTTTTCCTGGGCCAGCAGGCCGGTGTACTCGGCGAGCTTGTCGTTGAAACCGGCGATGTGCCCGGACACTTCATTGAGTACCGTCAGATAGCCCTCATCCTTGACCGTGGTCTTCAACTGCTCGGCCTGAGCCTGCGCCTGGGCGGCCTGCTCGATATTGCCCTTGCCGGCACTGTCGGCATCGCCCTTGCGGCTCTGATCCAGACGAACCCGCGCCTCGTTCATCGCCTGCAACATCAGCCGCGACACCTGGCTGACCTGGCTGGCCTGTTCGATGAACTGTGCGCCGTCCTTGCCTTCGGTGTCCTTCAAGGTATACGCGCCATCATCGGCCAGACCGGCCTGCAGTACGTCCAGGTTATTGGCCACGCTGGACACCGACCAACTGGCCATTTCCAGCGCCAGATCCTTGGCCTGGGTCAGCGAGACAAACTCATCGAAAGCCTTGCGATAAGCGCCCAGTGCCTGTTCGACATCGCTCATCACCGCCACGTTGGCCGGGGACTGCGCCTTGAGTTGCGCGGCCTGAGCCAGCAAACCGTCTACGCCTTCGTGCAAGGCATCGACGGTTTTCGGATTGCTGTGCAGCGCATAGTCCTGCTCCAGCAGCCGCACCTTGAGCAGTGCACTGTTGAGCGACGACATCTGCTTCAGTCCATCGAAGCGCTGACTGATGGTCTGCAGGGACCAGACACCAATGGCAGCCACCAGCGCAGTCAACAGCAGCACCAGCACGAACCCGATACCCAGTTTCTTCGCCATACCGAGGTTGGCAAAACGTCCTTGCACGGCGGAAATCATTGCGCGTAGTCCCCTGCCAAAGTCTGTTGCCGAAGATTCGCAACGGCCATGGAGCAGCACAAGTCTCTGGCGTCGGAATAATGGCAAAAAGCTACGCACGCGTCGTTTTCAGAACGCTTGAGGTCGATTCACACCGGTACTGCGAAAAAACTGCCGGGCCCTCGGATCACAGGCATAGGCCACGTTGATCCGCTGCCACTCACTGGGTTCGCCACTCGGACTGAAGGCCCCCGGGTCGCAAAGGCTGACACCATTGCACTGCGCCTGACTGTGCAAGCGGCCAGTATCGCCCAGCGGGGCACGGGCCCAGATGAACAGGCCGCCACACGGCTTACCGAAGACCTCCCAGTCGGCGTCTTCCAGCGCCTGCAACGCGGCGACCCGATCGGTATTCAACCGTTGACGCTGGCGCTGGACCATTTTGCGATAGGCGCCATTGGCCAGAAGACTGGTCAGCACCGCCTCATTGAAACTCGAAGCGCCCATGCTACTGATCATCTTGATTCGCCCCAGCCGTGCTATCAGCGCTGGCTCGGCGTAGACAAACCCGACGCGCAGCGAGCTGCTCAGTGTCTTGGAAAAGCTGCCGACATAGATCACTCGCTCATCGAGTGCCGCCAGGCGTGTGCCATTGCCATTGTGCAGGTCGGCGTAGACATCGTCCTCGATCACTCGCACATCGTGAGCGTTGCACAACCGCAGGATCTGTTGGGCAACGCCAAGTGTCAGGCAAGAGCCGGTGGGATTGTGGTGGTGACTGTTGATGAACATCGCGACCGGCCGGAACTGCCGCAACAGTGCTTCCAGCGCCTGGGGATCCGGCCCGCTCGGCGTGCGGCGCACTTCCAGCAACTGCACGCCGTACAGGCGCAACAGCTCGAACAGCGGCGCATAGCCCGGGGTTTCGACGACAACGCAGTCACCGGCCTTCAACAATGTGCGCGCGAGCAGATCAAGCGCCTGGCTCGCACCGGAGGTCGTCAGCACCTGTTCATCCAGAGCCTCGACGCCGATCAGCCTGAGGCGTTTGACGATCTGCTCGCGTAACGCCGGCAGCCCCAGCGGGCTGCTGTAATTGAACAGACTCGCCATGTCGGTACGGGCTACCTGACGGATCGCATAACTCAGGTCGTCGGATTCACGCCAGCTCTGCGGCAAGCCTCCCTCGCCGAGTTTCAACCCGCCGTGTGCCTGCCCGCAGTCAATCCCGATCACCCCACGGCCCTGCGCGGCCACCATGAACCCGGCGCCCTGACGCGGGGCCAGAACGCCTTGCGCCACCAGCCGTTCGCAGGCCTCGGCCACACACGACTGACTCAGCAGATTGGAGCGCGCAATCTGCCTGACGGAGGGCAAACGCGTGCTCGGCGCCACACCGCTTCGCGAGATCCACTCAGTCATGCCATCAACAATCTGCTGTACGACCGGCACCATTGCCTGTCGGTCAATTCTCAATTCCATGAGCACGCAAACTCCTGTCCATTTTGCTGGCGGCAGTAAATCACAGCCGCGTCGCTCAGGCTGTGCGACAACGCCGTCAAAAGCAGCCGTTCTAACCGTTTGATACACATTGTTTAGCGGTTTAACGGAACGGGCGCCCAGCAACAGGAAAACCCGCACTGAGGCGGGTTACAGAGTCTTGCCACTCGGCCTCAGAAAGCCGTGACGCCGCCATCCACGGCCAAGGAATGACCGGTGGTAAACGCCGCGCCATCGCTGCACAGATACAGCACGGCGCTGGCGATTTCCTCGACCTTGCCGATGCGCCCCACCGGGTGCATCGCGTTGGCGAACTCGCCTTTCTTCGGGTCAGCCTCGTAAGCGCGACGGAACATGTCGGTGTCGATCACCGCCGGGCACACGGCGTTGACGCGGATTTTCTTCTTCGCGTATTCGATCGCCGCCGACTTGGTCAGACCGATCACCGCGTGTTTCGACGCCGCATAAATGCTCATCTTCGGCGCCGCGCCAAGGCCCGCCACCGACGCGGTGTTGACGATCGCTCCGCCGCCCTGAGCGAGCAAAAGCGGCAACTGATATTTCATGCACAACCACACGCCTTTGACGTTGACGCCCATGATCGCGTCGAACTCGTCCATCGAGCCGTCGGCCAGTTTGCCTTGCTCGATTTCGATCCCGGCATTGTTGAAGGCGTAGTCCAGGCGACCGTAGGTATTGATCACCTCGTCCATCAGATTCTTCACTTCGCTTTCGACGGTAACGTTGCAGCGTACGAAGGTCGCTTCGCCGCCGGCTGTACGAATCAGCGCCACGGTGCCTTCGCCCCCTGCCGTGTCCAGGTCGGCCACCACCACTTTCAAACCTTCGGCGGCGAACGCCTGGGCGGTCGCCCGGCCGATACCGTTGGCCGCTCCGGTGACTACGACCACTTGGCCGGAAAACGTCATGCTCATTGTTATGTCCTCGAAGGGAGAGATTCAGGAGGGATTTGCAGACTCGCAGCATAGTCACCGGGGCCCGTCCCGAGTCAGCACTATCAGAAGGCTGTTTATGCCTTCATCCGTCGCAGTGATAAAAGCCTGTGGGCCACTATCACTGCACTGGATCATTGCGCATTCGCCACATCAGCCGACCTTGCAGCATTGGCCTCGAGGGTCTATCAACAAGGCTTCATTCAGTTCGAGTGCCTGCCATGACCAGTCAGACCAATCGCCAGTTCCTCCTCGCCAAACGCCCGGTGGGGGCTGCGACCCGTGAGACCTTCACCTACCAGGAAGTCCCAGTCGGCGAACCGGGCGCTGGTCAGATACTGGTGAAAAACCAATACCTGTCCCTCGACCCGGCCATGCGCGGCTGGATGAACGAGGGCAAGTCCTATATCCCGCCGGTAGAAATCGGTGAAGTCATGCGCGCCTTGGGCGTGGGCCAGGTCATCGCTTCGAACAACCCGGGCTTTGCAGTCGGCGACTACGTCAACGGCGCCCTCGGCGTGCAGGATTATTTCCTTGGCGAGCCCAGAGGTTTCTACAAAGTCGATCCGAAACTGGCGCCGCTGCCGGTGTATCTGTCCGCGCTGGGTATGACCGGCATGACCGCTTACTTCGCCCTGCTCGACGTCGGCGCACCGAAGGCCGGCGACACCGTGGTATTGTCGGGAGCTGCCGGGGCAGTGGGCAGCATTGCCGGACAGATCGCCAAGATCAAAGGCTGCCGGGTCGTCGGCATCGCCGGTGGTGCCGACAAGTGCAAATACCTGATCGATGAACTGGGCTTCGACGGCGCTATCGATTACAAGCACGAAGACGTGCTGGCCGGACTCAAGCGTGAGTGCCCGAAAGGCGTTGATGTGTATTTCGATAACGTCGGCGGCGAGATCCTCGACGCTGTGCTCAGCCGTCTGGCGCCGAAAGCCCGGGTGGTGATCTGCGGCGCCATCAGCCAGTACAACAACAAGGAAGCGGTCAAAGGCCCGGCCAACTACCTGTCACTGCTGGTCAATCGTGCGCGCATGGAAGGCTTTGTGGTGATGGACTATGCCGCGCAGTACGCCGGTGCCGCGCAGGAAATGGCCGGCTGGATGGCCAAAGGGCAGCTCAAGAGCAAGGAAGACATCGTTGAAGGTCTGGAGACCTTTCCGGAGACGCTGATGAAACTGTTCAGCGGGGAGAATTTCGGCAAGTTGGTGCTGAAAATCTAAGACCACTCAGAAACCAATGTGGGAGCGAGCCTGCTCGCGAAAGCGGTGGATCAGTCGGCAAGGAATTCGACTGACACGCCCTATTCGCAAGCAGGCTCGCTCCCACATTTGGATCTTCGGTGTTGCTTAGGCGATTTCGGCCACGACCGACGCCAGTGCCTTGGCCGGATCCGCCGCCTGACTGATCGGACGGCCGATCACCAGGTAATCGGAACCGGCATCCAGCGCCTGACGCGGGGTCAGGATACGGCGCTGGTCATCTTGCGCACTGCCCGCCGGGCGAATCCCCGGGGTCACCAGTTGCAGCGACGGGTGCGCCGACTTCAGTGCGGTGGCTTCCAGCGCCGAGCACACCAGACCGTCCATCCCGGCCTTCTCGGCCAGCGCAGCCAGACGCAGCACTTGCTCCTGCGGTTCGATATCCAGACCGATACCGGCCAGATCCTCGCGCTCCATGCTGGTCAGCACGGTCACACCGATCAGCAGCGGTTGCGGGCCGCTGCGCTTGGAAAGCTCTTCACGGCAGGCCGCCATCATGCGCAGGCCACCGGAGCAATGCACGTTGACCATCCACACGCCCATCTCGGCCGCGGCTTTCACGGCCATCGCGGTGGTGTTGGGAATGTCGTGGAATTTCAGGTCGAGGAACACCTCGAAGCCTTTGTCACGCAAGGTGCCGACGATTTCCGCGGCGCAACTGGTGAACAGTTCCTTGCCCACTTTGACCCGGCACAGTTTCGGGTCCAACTGGTCGGCCAGCTTCAGTGCGGCGTCACGGGTGGGGAAATCCAGGGCGACGATGATAGGAGTCTGGCAGGCGGACATGGATGGGCTCTCAGGCAAGTCGAAATCGGCGCGCATTGTAGCGGAAGCGGCGCCAGCGCGGCACCCGATGATCGGTAAATCGTCGCCGCAAACGTGATCAGCATAGCGCTCGCGGCTATTGTGTCGAATCCGATACACAACCGACACGCCGCCAACAAGCGCCCGCGCTAGCCTCGCCAGCCGCAACACGTCCTTACATCAGCACTTCCCGCCTCACGGCAGGACGCCTATGCTGAAACCACCACCTCGCAGCCCATCTTTGTGGTTGGCGGCCTACTGGCAGATGAACAGCCCCATGCACAACACCCAGACCACCGTGACTGATGAGCAGAAAGACGACAAGCGCTGGAGCATCCGTGCGCTGATCGTCGATGACGATGTGCCGATCCGCGAGCTGATGATCGACTACCTCGCGCGTTTCAACATCCACGCCAGCGGCGTCACCGACGGCGCGGCCATGCGTCAGGCGATGCAGGCCGAGCATTTCGACGTGGTGGTGCTCGACCTGATGCTGCCCGGCGAAGACGGCCTGTCGCTGTGCCGCTGGCTGCGCGCCGAATCGGACATCCCGATCCTGATGCTCACCGCCCGCTGCGAACCCACCGACCGCATCATCGGCCTGGAACTGGGCGCCGACGACTACATGGCCAAACCGTTCGAGCCACGGGAGCTGGTGGCGCGGATCCAGACCATCCTGCGTCGGGTACGCGATGACCGTACCGAACAGCGCGCCAACATCCGCTTCGACAACTGGCGCTTGAACAGCGTGCTGCGGCAGTTGATCGCCGACGATGGCCTGGTAGTGCCGCTGTCCAACGCCGAATTCCGCCTGCTCTGGGTCTTCATCGAACGCCCGCGCCGCGTACTCAGCCGCGAACAACTGCTGGATGCCGCCCGTGGCCGGTCGATCGAAGCGTTCGACCGCAGCATCGATTTGCTGGTGTCGCGCCTGCGGCAAAAACTCGGCGACGACCCGAAAGCCCCGCAGTTGATCAAAACCGTGCGCGGTGAAGGTTACCTGTTCGACGCGCGAGACATCGGCTGATGCGAGCGCGCTTCGACACGCTGTTCGGCCGCCTGTTTGGCATGCTGTTCGTGGCGATCGTCCTGGCGCACCTGCTGGCCTTTGCCTGGTTTCATCACTATGGGCCACCCCCACCGCCACCCCCGCCGGAATTTGCCGCGGGCGTCGACGGTCAGCGGCCGCCGCCGGATCCACGTTTCGCCCATCGCCCGCCGCGTCCGTGGTTCGGCGGGCCGCTGGTGCCGCTGACTTTCCAGTTCATCTCGCTGATGATCGCTGCGTGGTACGGTGCCAAACTGCTCACCCGGCCGATCCAGCGCCTGAGCGACGCCGCCGAACGCCTCAGCGAAAACCTCGACAGCCCGCCGCTGGACGAATCCGGCCCGCGTGAAGCCCGACAAGCGGCGCACACCTTCAACCTGATGCAACAACGCATCCGCGAACAGGTGCAGCAGCGAGCACGCATGCTCGGCGCCGTCTCCCACGACCTGCGCACGCCGCTGTCGCGGTTGAAGCTGCGTCTGGAAAAAATCGACGACGACAAACTGCAAGGCCAGATGCGCCAAGACCTCAACGACATGATCGGCATGCTCGACGCCACCCTCACCTACCTGCACGAACAGCGCACCAGCGAAGCGTTGCAGTTGATGGACGTGCAGGCGCTGGTCGAATCGTTGTGCGAGAACGCTCAGGATCAAGGTGCAGACGTTGAAGTCAGCGGCCATTGCGCACCGCTGCAGGTGCAGCCGATGGCGCTGCGCTCGTGCATCAACAACCTGATGGACAACGCCCTGCGCTATGCAGGGCAGGCGCGCATCGAACTGCAGGATCAACGCGAGCAACTGCTGATCCGCGTGATCGACCACGGCCCGGGGATTGCCGAAGACAAACGCGAGGCGGTGTTCGAACCGTTCTATCGCCTGGAAGGCTCACGCAACCGCAACTCCGGCGGTGTCGGCCTAGGCATGACCATCGCCCGCGAGGCAGCGCAGCGTTTGAGTGGCCAGTTGAATCTGGAAGAAACCCCGGGTGGCGGCCTGACCGCAATCATCCGCCTACCGCGCACTTAAGAAACACACCTATCCACCGTGGGAGCGGGCTTGCTCGCGAAAGCGGTGTGTCAGTCGACTTCTGTGTTGAATGATCGGCCGCCTTCGCGAGCAAGCCCGCTCCCACAGGTTTCAATGGTGTTCACTCCATCGTGTATACCCACCGGTACAAAGCCAAAACACCCAGGACATCTTGCCCCTTGAGTCTGCACAAGCCGGTACACCCACCGGTTTTACAGTCCAAGGAGTGAGCCCATGATCGGTAGCGTCAGCAACTACACGAGCTATACCAGCACCAGCAGCACCACCCAGAACGCCCGCAGCCAGCAATTGCAAAAGGAACTGTTCGCCAAACTCGACAGCAACGGCGACGGCGCGGTGGATCAGGACGAACTGAAAAGTGCTCTGTCGCAGAAATCCGACGATGGCCTGCTGGTCAACCTGAGCAAGCAATTCGGCGATCTGGACAGCGACGACAGCGGCAGCCTCAGTGCCGAAGAAATGACCGCGATGGCGCCTCCGCCGCCTCCGCAGGATCAAGCACCGAACACCGACCTCGCCGACGCCCTGATCAGCGCCCTCGACGCCGATGGCGACGGCGCCATCAGCAGCGACGAACTGCGCAACGGCCTCACCAGCGCCGGCAGCAGCGCCGACAGCAACCAAATCTTCTCGGCCCTGGACAAGAACAAGGACGGCACCGTCAGCCAGGACGAACTCACCGCCAGCCTCACCCCACCACCGCCACCACCGCCGCAACAAGCCTCGAGCGACGAACTGTTCAGCCAACTGGATGCCGATGGCGACGGCAGCATCAGCGAGACCGAACTGAGCAGCGCGTTGCAAAGCAGCGACAGCGCCTCGACGAGTAGCACTGATACCAGCGCTGCATTGCTCAAGGTACTGGACAGCGACAGCAGTGGCGGCGTGAACAGCGACGAACTGAAAGCGGCGCTACAGGCAGGTCGGGATCGCCCGCCCGAAGAACAGACCACCAGTACCCAGACCACCAGCGAAGCGCTGAACCGGATGATTGCCAACTTGAGCAAACAGTACTCGCTGGACAATGCTGCGTCGGTGGGCAAGTACCTGAATGTGGCGACTTGAGTTGATGGGGTGATGGGTGATCGTTTCCATGCAGCGGTGTGGGAACGGTCATTTGGGTACAGCGGGAAGAGAGTAGTTGGTTGAGAAGGCCTCATCGCCAGCAGGCTGGCTCCTACAGTTGGATGGAGTGCATTCAGTTGGAGATTGTTTGGTTATAAGGCCGCCTTCGCGAGCAAGCCCGCTCCCACAGTGGGAATGGGTTTATTCAGTTGGAAATTGGCCGGCTATAAGGCCGCCATGGCGAGCAGGCTCACTCCTCCAGAAGAGCGAGATAGTGCACCGCCTCGCTCTTCACCACTCAAATGGTCGAGTGTCAGCTCGCCGAAAGCTCTTGATCTTGCCGTGCCGGCCCCTTCGGCAGGCTGAGTGGAGGGGTTTATCCGGGGGTGGGAGCGCAGCGACCGTTTGGCGCAGCCAAACACATCGAGAGGAGGTGCAGCGAAGCAAACCGGAGGCGATGCCCCCGGATGAACACCGTAACGAAGGAACCCGAGCCTAAGCGAGGGCCGTACGCCGGGGCCCAGCGTTTTGGTTACTTTTGGGCGTCTGCAAAAGTGACTCGCCGTAAGGGCGAAACCGCCAGCCGCAACACCCAAAAAAACGGATATTCACCCCCCCCCCCCCAGGAACCTGGTCGGCCCTAAGGCCGCCAAGTCCAACCTAAACCCGAGCCTGACTCTTACTCCAATCCGTCAACAAACTATAGGCCACCGCCAACAACGTAGGCCCGATAAACAACCCGATAAACCCAAAAGCGATCAACCCGCCAAACACCCCAAGCAACACAATCACCAACGGCAGATTCCCCCCGCGGCTGATCAGATAGGGCTTCAACACGTTATCCACGCCACTGATGATGAACGTCCCCCAGATCCCGAGAAACACCGCCATCCCGTATTCACCTTTCCAGGCCAGCCAGGCCGTGGCCGGAATCCACACCAACGGTGGCCCCATCGGAATCAGACTCAACAGAAAGGTCACGATCCCCAGCACCAGCGCCCCCGGAACCCCGGCAATCAGGAACCCGACCAACGCCAGAACCGCCTGCGCCGCCGCCGTACCGATCACCCCGTTGACCACCCGCTGCACGGTGCCGGCCACCAGCTCGATGTAATACCCGGCACGCTCACCAATCAGGCGCTGCAGCAGACCGTGCACAAATGCCGCCAAGCGCGGCCCGTCGCGATAGAAAAAGAACACAAAGACAATGCTCAGGGTCAGCTCGAGAATCCCGCCGCCGATCTGCGCACTGCGCGCCAGCAACCAGTTACCGACCTGCCCCAGATACGGTTTGATCGACACCATCAGCGCTGCGCCCTGCTGATCAATGCTGTTCCAGATCCCCACCAGCCGCTCGCCCACCAATGGCACGCTGCCGAGCCAGACCGGCGCCTCCGGCAGACCATCGACCTGCACATCCTTGATGAACGCCGTGGCATCGCGCACGTGATCGGCCAGGTTGAACCCGAGCCACACCAGTGGCGCCGCCACCAGCAACATCCAGCCCAGGGTCAAAATGGCCGCGGCAAGTGATTCGCGGCCATTGAGCCAGCGGGTCAGCAGACGCATCAGCGGCCAACTGGCGAACGCCAGCACCGCGCCCCAGAACAGCGCCGACCAGAACGGCGCCATCACCCACAGGCTGGCACCGAACAGCACCAGCAGGAGGATTTGCACCAACAGCCGATCGTTATTGAGCATGTACAGTCTCGAAGAAGTCAGTCGGTCAAAGAGTAGGCGAACACGCCGCGCGTGCACGCCCGATGCAGCTTACCGCAACAGATCGATGCGCAGGCCAGAGCCGTCGGCGCTCCCCGCCTCCATCCGTGCCGCCCGCACCCCCTGACCGATCAGCGCCTGACGCCAGGCCTCGGCCTTGGGTCCGGCAATCGTCACGCGTTGGGTGGTGTCGAGGTTCAAGCCACGGGAAATCAGTCGTAACCAGGTGTCATCCGGATCGCCGGTCAGCTTGGGAAAGTCCAGTTCACCGGTACTTTTGAGCTGTCGCAACAGCGTGGCCGAGGTCGGCAGCAACACGCCCAGCGGCGCGCCCGCTTCGAACTGTTCGACATGCAGGTAGGCTTTGCGATTGCCGCGGGTGATGCTGTAGAGCGCCACCAGGGTGTTGTCCTTCGGTGCGGCCAGACGCAACAGCAGATAGGCCTGTTGCTCATCGGCACCGTAGAGCTTGGCGTTACCGAACACTTCATTGGCCCACAGGCTGCTTTCGCCACAATCGCGGGCCTGGCACCAGAACAGCAACTCGGCGTCCTGCTTTTGCAGGGCTTCGCGGGCGGCGGTGAAGGCTTCGGTGGCGGAATGCTCAGGCGGCAACTCGTAGGTGACCGAAGTGGTCTGGCCGCGCGCCGTGACCTGGCCGTCAAAGCGCAACTGGCCGCTGATCTTGCGGATCGAGCCCAGCGGATAGATCCGCTCAAGCTCCACAGGAGGGCGATAGTCAACGATCTGCGCATCGGCCAGACGCGGCACGATCTGCAAATCCTGGCTGCCGGGCACGTCGGCGGCGAACGAAACGGAACTGAAACAGCACAGCGCCAACAGACTGAGTGACCGCATAGTCAGGCTCATCGGATCGGCATGGCTTGGCGGGTCGGGGGCGCAGCGGTATAGAAATCCATCGTGTTTGTCTCCCATTTCAACCCGCCCAGCCTCGACAGTTGCCCGGTGCAAGTCAAGGAATGGCGAAGAAGCGATTGAAACAGTCTGCGACAAGGTCGGCACCGGACTCATCGTTCAGGTGCAAATGATGCCCGCCCGCCAGCTGTTCCTGGCTAAAGGGTAGACGCTCGAGCAACTCCGGATGTTTGGCCAGCATGCCGTCGGCGGCCACCACCAGTTGCGCCGGGCAGGTGATGCGCTGGACGAAAGCCATCGCCTGCTCTTGAGTCAGGCGCAGCGGTGACGGCAGGGTCAGGCGATTGTCGGTGCGCCAGGTATAACCGCCGGGCACCGGCATCAGACCGCGTTGCGCCAGCAGTTCGGCAGCTTCGCGACTGACCGCCACCAAGCCCTTCATCCGTGCTTCGATAGCGCGGTCGAGGGTGTTGTAGACCGGCTTGCGCTTCTCGCGCAAATCCAGTTGCGCCTGCAGGGCCATGCCCATGCGCTCGGCAGCATTTTCGCCTTTGTCCGTAGGAGGAATCACCCCGTCGATCAACGCCAGGTGGCTGATGCGCTCCGGCAACGAACCGGCCAGCACCAGCGAAACGATCGCGCCCATCGAATGCCCGAGCAGGCCGAAGCGCTTCCAGCCCAATTGCTCGGCGACCTGCAACACGTCGTGCGCATAGTCCCACAACGCATAACCGGCGCCGTTGGGCCGATGCCCGGAATGCCCATGCCCGGCCATGTCCAGCGCGATGATGCGCAGGCCTTTGAGCTTGGGCGCCAGGCGCGCAAAGCTGTTGGCGTTGTCGAGCCAGCCATGCAGGGCAATCACCGGCAGACCGTCCTCCGGGCCGAACAAATGCGCGGCCAGTTCGATATGCGGCAGGCTCAAGCGCACTTCTTCGAAGGTCGGGCTCATGCGCAGTCCTTCTGTTGGCGGCGCTCCCAGCGCGTAAACAGCTCTTTGAGCAGGCGCGCCGTGTCTTGCGGACGTTCCAGCGGAAACATGTGCCCGCCCGGCATGCTCAGTGCTTCACCCTGCGGCAGGCGCCCGACGAATCGGCTGTGATGACGCATGACCACGCGGCTCTTGTGGCCACGCACCACCGCCAGCGGCACTTTCAGCTGACGAGTGCGACCGGGACTGGTGTGCGGCACGCCGCGATAGATGCTGATTTCGGTGGCCGGATCAAAGCGCAGACGCAACTTGTCGCCAACCGTATGCAGCCCGTGCTGCAGGTAGGCATCGAAGCATTCCGGATCGAAACCGCGAAACAGGGTCTTGCCGGCAAAATAGCTGCGCGCCGTGTCGAGATCGGCGAACTCTTCGCGCCGCCCCAACGTACGTCCAGCCGGGGTCAGTTTGTCGATGAAGCCGAAGCGCTTGGCCGCGCGGATCACCCACTGGTCTGTGCGGGTCAGCACCGGCGAGTCGAGCATGACCACGCCGCGATACAGCTCAGGGCAACGCAACGCCGCGTGCAGGTGCAACACACCGCCAAACGAATGGCCGACGCCCCACACTGGCTGATCCTGTTGCTGCAGATGGTGGATCAGTTCGTCGACCAGGTTGTACCAGTTATCGTCCGCCGGAAACCGTGGGTCATGGGCATGCACGTCCAGATGCGCGACCCGATACTCGGGCGCCAGCGCCGCGAACAACTTGCCATAGGTGCCCGAGGGAAACCCGTTGGCGTGGGCGAAAAAGATCGGTTGCGACATGCAGGTTTATCCATGAGCGGAAACATGCCGCTGATTGTCCGCAAGAGCGCGGCCCTGAGCAATGACCGTAACTGCCAGGAATGATGACAGTCCGGACAGCATGATGGTGTTTCAGGGAGATCGCTTCCCCCTCACCCCAACCCTCTCCCCCAAGGGGGCGAGGGGGACAGGGAGCTGATCTGCATGAATTTCAAAACCTGAACTCGGCTCGATAGCTCAGGTCGGCGCAACTCGAACATCCAGCCCGATCAGTCCCCTCTCCCTCCGGGAGAGGGTTAGGGTGAGGGCGGCTGCTCGCCCAGTGGCACCACCGCCATGGTCAACCGCGACACACAACTGGCCTTGCCCTCGTCACTGGTCAGGCGGATGTCCCAGACATGCGTGGTGCGGCCGATGTGAATCGGTTTGGCCACCGCGGTCACCCGCCCGCTGCGCAAACCGCGCAAGTGGTTGGCATTGATCTCCAGCCCCACGCAGTAGAACTTGCTGGCATCGATGCACAGATAACTGGCCATCGAACCGACGGTTTCCGCCAGCACCACCGAGGCGCCGCCGTGCAGCAGACCGTAAGGCTGGTGGGTGCGGTGGTCGATGACCATGCTCGCCGTCAGCGATTCCTCGTCGAAGGACTCGAAACGGATATCCAGCACTTCGCCGATGGTGTTTTTCTGGATTGCGTTCAACTGCTCGATGTTCGGAGTGGTGCGCCACAAGGTCATCGCAGGCTTCCTTTGTTGTTTTGGTGGTCACTCAATCCTGCCACAGCACCGCCTCGCTGCGCGCGCTCCATTCTTCAAACCGCGCGCCGTAGGTGTCTTCAATGACGTTGCGCTTGATCTTCAAGGTCGGCGTGAGAAAACCGTTTTCCACCGCCCAGCTGTCCTTGACCACCACCAGCCGCCGCAGGCGCTCGTGCTTGTCGAGCACGGCGTTGACCTCTTCGAGCAGTTTTTCCAGGCTCGAATGCAGGCTGGCCCGCCCCTCCTCCTGATTGACCGTCGACAGTACGCACAAGCCCAGCGGCGCACTCAGGCCATCGCCGACCACACAGACCTGTTCGATCCGTGAGTGCACTGCCAGCCGGTTTTCAATCGGCGCCGGGGCGACGTATTTGCCTTTGCTGGTCTTGAAGATTTCCTTGAGCCGGCCGGTCAGGCGCAAGCGTCCCTCGGCATCCTGCTCACCCTTGTCGCCGGTACGCAGGAAGCCGTCCTCGGTGAGGGTCTCGGCGGTTTTCTGCGGCTCCTTGAAATAGCCGAGCATGTTCGCCTGACTGCGCACCTGCACCTCGCCGGACTCGTCGATCCGCACCTCGACCTCCGGGCACGGCTTGCCGATCCAGCCCTGTTTGTATTGGCCCGGCAGACAGATGTGCGAGTAACCACAACTCTCGGTCATGCCATAGACCTCCAACACATCGAGGCCGAGCTTCTGATACCAACTGAGCAAGGTCTGCGGCACCGGTGCCGCACCGGACAGCGCCACGCGCAAGGCATCAAGGCCCAACCCGGCCAACACCTTGTGCCCGACTCGCTTGCCAATGAATGGCAGGCCAAGGAGGAAATCCAGGCGCTTGGCCGGGATCTTGCCGTACACGCCCATCTGGAATTTGGTCCAGATCCGCGGCACGCCGAACATCGCGGTCGGCCGCGCCCGCTGCAGATCGGTGATGAAGGTGTCGAGACTTTCGGCAAAGAACACCGTTTGCCCGGTGTAGATCGACGCAAGCTCGACGAACATCCGTTCGGCGACATGGCACAGCGGCAGGTACGACAGCAGCCGGTCTTGCTCGTTAAGCCCGAACAGTTGCGTGCCGCGAGTCGTGGCGAACCCCAGATTGGCAAAGCTGTGCATCACGCCTTTGGGCAACCCGGTGGTGCCGGAGGTGTAGATGATGGTCGCCAGTTGTTCGGCCGCCGGGCGCGGATCGTCCTGGATCGGCGAGTTCCTTAGCAGGTCATCCCAACTGAAATCAAACTCGCCGGGCGGATGCAGCGGCAGACTGATGGTTGGCAAATCCGCCGGCACACCGACCGACATACCCGGCCAGTCATCGAGCTTGCCGATGAACGCCAGCACGCTTTCCGAATGTGTCAGGACCTGATTCACCGAGTCTGCCGTGAGGTTGGGATACAACGGCACCGATACGTGTCCGGCCATCCAGATCGCCAGATCGGCAATGATCCAGTGCGCGCAGTTTTTCGAGATCAGCGCGATATGGCTGCCCTGCGGTAATTCCCGGGCGCGCAGCCAGTGCGCGGCACAACGCGCTTGATGACCGACGTCGGCCCAGGTCAGGGTCTCGACCTGCCCGCCGCCGATGGGCTGCACCAGAAAACGCTGGCGCGGGTGCCGGGCCTCACGCTCGTAGAACACGTCCAGCGGCAAACGGAAGGCGGCAGACATGCGACTCGCTCCTGTTTTTTGGGTCTGGAGCAAGCGTAGTCAACCAAGCAAGTGCTTGGTTGGAAAATTCAAACAAATAATTTCAACTGAAAATGAGGGCCCGCTCCCACAAGGAATCAGTGTCAGGGGTGCTTGAGGCTGTTGAGGGTCATCGAGCCGATCAGCAGTTCAGGGCTTTCCAGCTCAGCCAGACCGGCAGTGCCGACCTTCTCCGGCGGATGCCCGGCGCCGTGCTGCAGATAGCTCAGCAGGTTGCCCACCAACGGGTTATGGCTGACCAGCAGCACATTGCTCACCGACACCAGTTGATCGGTGACCTTGTCCGGATCGCTCTCTGGCTTCAGCCAATCGACCGTGCGGATCTCCGGCTCGAACCCCAGCGCCTCGCGGACAATCTGTGCGGTCTGTTGCGCACGCAGATAAGGGCTGGCGTAGATCGCCGTCAGTGGCTGGCCGATCAATTGCGCGGCGCTGCTCAACGCTTCTTTGCGACCGTGTTCGGTCAACGCCCGCTCGGAGTCAGGGCACGAGCCGTAAGGCACCGCCTCGCCGTGACGCAACACCCAGAGTTTCATAGCTTGGGTTCCTCATCGCGGGCCGGATGCGGCGCTGGCGGCACGGCGTGCGGTGCTTCGCCTTCCGGGGCACGCGGGGTTGGCCAGTCGGCAAACGGCCAGGGTTTCTGGTCGCTGTGAAAGCTGCCGAAGCGGCCGATCTGCGCGAGGAACTGGCTCAGGCTGTCGCCGAAATTCATCAGGCTGGCGCTCGGCGCGCCGTAAATCAAACGATAGATCAGTTGCACCAGCACCACGGCGCCGAGGATGAACTGCGCCACTTGCCAGACCAGCACGTAGACGATCATCCACAGCACCCGCAGGAGAATGGATTCGTACTTGGCTTCGGTTTTCGGATCGTTCATGGCTCGCTTCCTGTTGAATCAGTTGAAACCGCTGGTGGAAATAAAGTCGACGTCGGTTTTCGGTTCGGCACGCATCAGTAGACCGATCACCTGCTCCAGCGTGCGTCCTTCAAACAGAATCGCATGCAGCCCGGCGACCAGCGGCATGTACACGCCAACCTCCTGGGACTTGGCCTTGAGCACCTTCAGGGTGTTCACGCCTTCGGCGACTTCGCCCAGACGCGACACCGCTTCATCAAGGCTCAAGCCCTGACCGAGGGCAAACCCGACCTGATAGTTGCGGCTCTTCGGCGACGAGCAGGTGACGATCAAATCACCGACCCCGGCCAGACCGAGGAAGGTCATCGGGTTGGCACCCTGGTTCACCGCGAACCGGGTCATCTCGGCCAGGGCGCGAGTGATCAGCATGCTCTTGGTGTTCTCGCCCATCTCCAGCGCCACCGCCATGCCGGCGATGATCGCGTAAACGTTTTTCAACGCCCCACCCAGCTCGACGCCGAAACGGTCAGCACTGGCGTAAACGCGGAAGGTGCGACCATGCAACGCAGCCTGTACCGCTTTGCAGAGTTCTTCGTCTTCGCTGGCGACCACGGTGGCGGTCAGCGCGTGTTCAGCGATCTCCCGCGCCAGGTTCGGCCCGGACAGCACGCCAATACGCGCCTGCGGGGCGATCTCTTCGAGGATCTGGCTCATCAGTTTGAAGGTGTGGGCTTCGATGCCCTTGGTCAGGCTGACCAGCATTTTGCCGCTCAGGCGCTCGGCGTGGGCGGCCAGCACCGTGCGCAATGCGCTCGAGGGCAGCGCGACGAAGCACAGCTCGCAGGCATCGAGGGTGGCCTGCAGGTCAGTGACCGCAGTCACTCCCGGCAGAATCTTGATGCCTTTGAGGTAACGCGGATTCTCGCGGTTGACCCGGATGGCCTCGGCCTGCTCGGGGTCACGCATCCACTGCCGGACTTGATGGCCGTTCTCGGCCAATAGATTGGCCACGGCGGTACCAAAACTTCCGCCTCCCAGGACCGCAATCGGGCGCTGTTCAGTCATATGCAATCCGTTAATCCATACCAGTGGCGATGCCGGCATTATACGGGGCGGCCGGAGCGCGGCCAGCCCCTGCGTCAATTACCGACACTTGTAGGAAGAAGACCAATAAAGCCGAGGAAAATGCCCGCATCGTGACTGGAAAAGTCACTGTCCTCGGTTAACATGCGCGCCAATTCTTTGCGATCAAGGCCGTGCCGTGTCTTTTGGCTCTCCCCCCTCGCGTTCGTCACTGCTGCTGGCGCTGCTGTTCAGCCCGGTGTTGCAGGCGGACGACCTGTTTGTCGACAGCGAAACGCTGCCGCAGGTGCTGACGGCTACGCGCCTGAAACAGACACCGGCGGAAGTGCCGGGGAGCATGACCGTGCTTGACAGTGAGCTGATCAACGCCAGCGGCGCGCGGGACATCAGCGAGTTGCTGCGGCTGGTGCCGGGGATGATGGTCGGCAACATCAGCGGCAATCAGGCGGCGGTCAATTATCACGGGACCAATGCCAGTGAAGCGCGGCGCATGCAGGTGCTGATCGATGGCCGCTCGGTGTACCGCGCAGGCCTGGCCACGGTGGACTGGAGTGACATTCCGGTGGCCATGGAAGACATCGAGCGCATCGAGGTTTTCCGTGGGCCGAACACCGTCAGCTACGGCGCCAACGCGCTGATGGCGGTGGTCAACATCATCACCCGCAACCCGGCGGACAGCCACGGCACGCGCCTGAAGGTCACCCGAGGCCAGCGCGGCATCAACGATTTCTATGCCAGCCAGGGCACGGGCTGGAATGGCGGCGACCTGCGTCTGTCGTTGTCCGGCCAGGAAGACGACGGTTTTGACAGCGACCGCACCGGCGCCGATTACCGTGACAGCCGCCGCTTGAACCGCTTCAGCCTCGGCGTCAGCCAGACCCTGAGCGACAACCAGAGCCTCGACTGGCAAATCAACGCGAAGGACGGCAGTAACCAGCGGCCCTACACCTACCGCCCTGTGTTCTCGGGGATTACCGCTGCCGGGAACAATTCCGACGTGGTCGCCAAGGATTACGCCGGCTCGGTGCGCTGGAATCTCGACATCAATCCCGAACACAGCCTTTATATACAAGGTTCGGCCCAGCACTGGGATCGCCAGCAAGTGTGGCGCGCCTGTGATGCCGAAGTATCGTTCAGCCCGCAACTGACCCAACTGTGGCAGCTCAACCCGAATTACACCGAACGCCTGGCGCGCAACATCACCCGCTTCACCGGCCCCGGCCCGGAAGCCGGAACGCCACAGGAAATGGCCTTGGCCAATCAAGTGCTGGATCAATGGCGCAACGGTGCCAGCCAGACCTTGTGTGGCGACATCGATCAAAGCGCCCGCGAATCACGCTACGACCTCGAATTGCAGGACACCCTCAGTCTGTCCGACAACCTGCGACTGGTCAGCGGCCTGAACTATCGTTACGACCGGGCCGACTCCGAGACCTACTTCAACGGCACGCTGGACGACACCACCTGGCGCGCGTTCGGCCAACTGGAGTGGCGCGCCAGTGAACACTGGCTGTTGCAGGGTGGCGCCATGTTCGAAAACACCCAATTGATCGGCAGTTCGCTGACGCCGCGATTCGCCGTCAACTACCTGATCAACCCACGCCATGGCCTGCGCGCGGTGTACTCCGAGGCGATCCGCTCGCCGGACATGTTCGAGAACAACGTCAACTGGAGCTATCAGGTGAGCAACCTGCGGCCGTCCGCCTATGGTCAGTCTTCGGCGCGCTACTTCGTCAAGACCCGTGGCCCGGGCAATCTCGATCAGGAGCACATGCGCTCGCGCGAACTGGGCTACAACGGCTATTTCGCCGAGCTGGGGCTGGCTGTGGACGTGAAGCTGTTCTACGACGAAATCACCGGGATGATCAGCGAGCCGCTGCGCAACAACCAGTACATCGCCAGCAACGCCAACAGCTCACGCTTTCGCGGCAGCGAAACCCAGCTCGACTGGCGCCTGAGCATGATCGATCGCCTGCGCTTCACTTACGCTTTCGTCGACGCCGAAGCGAGCAATCCGCTGGATCAGCAATTCACCTCGCGCAACAGCGGTTCTGCCGGCTGGCTGCGTGATTGGGGCCACGGCTGGAACAGCGCGCTGTTCTATTACGGCGACAACGCGCTCAACGGCTACCGCTTCGAGCGCGTCGACACGCGCATCGCCAAACGCATCCCGCTGGGCAAGGCACAACTGCAACTGGCCGGCGTGCTGCAGCAGCGGCTCGACAATGAACCGACCACTTTCGTCGACAACAATTACGACGAACGCCGGGTGCTGTACTTCAGCGCCGAGCTGGAGTTCTAGGGTGCGCTACGCCACGCCAAACAAGACGCCAACCCTTGGCCACTGGCTGGCGGGTGTCTGTCTGTTTTTGACCGCGTGGCTGCACGGCGTGGCGGTGCAAGCCGCCGATATTCTGTTGACCGGCGCCGAAGAAAGCCCCGGGGTGCAAGCCTTCGTCCAGGCCCTGAGCGAGCTGCGTCCCACCGACAACGTGCGGTTCCAGCCGCTGGCCAGCCTGCCGGCGCCGGGCAAGTTGCCGAGCAATCTGCGGATGATTCTGCTCGACCTGCCCAGCCTCGACTGGCGCCTGCAGGAGCCCCAGGGCCCGGCGACGCTGGTGTTGCGCATCAGCCGACTGCAAGCGCGGCAACGCCTGGGTGGCGCACAACCGCCGCACTTGAGTCTGCTGTGGAGCGACCCGCCGCTGGGGCGGCAACTGCAACTGATTCGGCGGATTCTGCCGCAGGCGCGCCGGGTCGGCGTGCTGTTCGACCAACACAGCGAATTCCTGCTCAAGGAGCTGCACCAGGCCGCAGCGCCGCTGAATCTGCAAATCGTCAGCCAGCGTTGGGACAACACTCAGGACAGTCGTCCGTTGCAAAGCGTGCTGAGAAACAGTGATGTGTTGCTGGGCCTTGACGATCCCGATCTGTACAACCCGAAAACCGCGAAAAACCTGTTGCTCAGCAGTTACTCCCGGCAAGTGGCGCTGGTCGGGCCGAACGCGGCGTTCGTGCGCGCCGGCAGCCTCGCCAGCACTTACAGCGATCAGCCCGACTGGCTGGCGATCCTTGACCAGTTGCTCGATCGCCCGCCGGCGACGTGGCCGCGCACGCTCTACCCCGATCGCTTCAAGGTCTCAAGTAATGTGCAGGTCGCTCGTTCCCTGGGTATCGAGCCAATCGATGAAGCGTCTGTTGCCCGCCAGTTGGCTGAAGGAGAAAGCCACCCATGAATCTGCGTCGCCGCTGGGACATCAACACCCGCACGCAATTGATCAGCCTCGGCCCGGCCCTGCTACTCACGCTGCTGCTGATCAGTTTCTTTACCTTCGTGCGAATTCAGGATTTACGTCAGGAGCTCAATCACACCGGGCAACTGATCGCCAACCAACTGGCGCCTGCCACCGAGTACGGAGTGATTTCCGGCAACAACGAAGTGCTGGAAAGCCTGCTCAAAGCGACCCTGGCCACACCGAACGTGCGCTTTCTGGAAGTGCAGGACAGCGCCAACCGGATTCTGGCCTACGTTGAGCAAGCCGCCGATGCGCACAACCGCCCGCATCAGGTCGAGGTGTTCCAGGCCCCGGTGCGCCTGCAACGAATCGCCCTCAACAGCGATTTTTTCCACGACGCCAAAGCCAGCAACAACGTGACCAGCGAGGATTACCTGGGCCGGGTAATCGTCGGTCTGTCCAACGATGCCTTCAGTCAGCGCCAACAGGAAATTCTGTTCAAGGCTGGGATCCTGGCGTTGTTTGCCCTGCTCTTCACCTTTGTTCTGGCGCGGCGTCTGGCCGGCAGTCTGTCAGCGCCGATTCGCGATATCGGCAACGCGGTCAAGGCGATTCAGCAAGGCGACTACAAGACTCCGCTGCCGATCGTCGATGACACCGAGTTGGGCGCGCTGTCGCAGCACATCAACAACCTCGCCCAGGCACTGGAGCAGGCCAGCCGCGAACAGCATCAGGCGATGGCGCAACTGATCCAGACCCGCGAGGAAGCGGAAAAAGCCAACAATGCCAAATCCGATTTCCTGGCGATGATGAGCCACGAACTGCGCACCCCCATGAACGGCGTGCTGGGCATGTTGCAGTTGCTGGAAACCACCGACATGACCGAGGAGCAGATCGAGTACGCGGCGCTGGCTTCCGAGTCGACCGAACACCTGCTGAAAGTCATCAATGACATCCTCGACTTCTCGCGGATCGAACGCTCGGAACTGGAGCTTGAGCACATTCCATTCAACCTCGCCGACCTGATCGGCGCGTGTGCCCAGTCGTTCCAGCACAGCGCGGTGCAGCGTGGCCTGGACCTGAATCTGCGGATCCCCGAGGACATGCGCGCCTTGCAGGTGCAGGGCGACCCGACGCGGATCCGGCAGATTCTGGTCAACCTGGTGGGCAACGCGTTGAAGTTCACCGAGCGTGGCCGGGTCAGCATCGAGGCGCAGTGGCAGTCGCTGGATCACGAGTTGCTGTGGTTCACCTGTTCGGTGCGCGACAGTGGCATCGGTATCTCCTCGGAAAGTCTGGAGTTGATGTTCAATGCGTTCCAGCAGGCCGACAGTTCGATTTCCCGGCGCTATGGCGGCACCGGCCTCGGCTTGCCGATCGCCCGCACCCTGGCCGAACGCATGGGCGGGACGTTGCGCGCGCAAAGCGAAGAAGGCCTGGGATCGGTGTTCACTCTGGAAATCCCGCTGGCCTTATATAAGCAGACGTTGCCGCAACTGGCTGCACCGCGCGCGGCCAATGGCAACGGGCATGGTGAGGGGCGCAATGTGTTGCTGGTGGAGGACAACCCGGTCAACCAGACGGTCATCGAAGCCATGCTGCGCAGCCTCGGCTTTACTGTCAGCGTCGCCACCGATGGCGCGCAAGCGGTGCGCAGCGCCGAAGGCAATGATTTCGAAGTGATTCTGATGGACTGCCGCCTGCCGATCATCGACGGTTACGAGGCGACTCGGCAGATCCGCCAACTGCCCGGACGCCGCGAGGTGCCGATCATCGCGCTGACCGCCAACGCGTTGCAGGGCGACCGCGAAACCTGTCTGTCGGCGGGCATGAACGATTACCTGGCCAAGCCGTTCAAACGCAATGACCTACAACAGATTCTGCAGCGCTGGGTGCAGTAGTGACGGTTTTTCGACCATCTGCGACTGGCGTGAAAAGCGAAAGTGCGGCAGTCTTAGGCACCCGAACGAGCCTCAAAAGAGGCTTGAATAAAAATTTCAGTGCACAAGTGTACATTCATGTCCTTGGTGCTGTGACTTTCACCACAACGCAATAGTCTATGAGTAGGCTGCCGGTACGAGGCATGAACGCGTCGATCGGCCGGGAAGTTTTGCCCCACCTGCCGCATGGGATTATTGAGGAGCTCGCATGACCAAACAAAACGCCTTTACTCGGGAAGACCTGCTGCGCTGCAGTCGCGGTGAGCTGTTCGGCCCAGGTAACGCGCAACTGCCCGCCCCGAACATGCTGATGGTGGATCGCATCACCCTGATCAGCGAAGAAGGCGGCAAGTACGGCAAAGGTGAATTGGTCGCCGAGCTGGATATCAACCCTGACCTGTGGTTCTTCGCGTGCCACTTCGAGGGCGATCCGGTGATGCCGGGCTGCCTGGGTCTGGACGCCATGTGGCAACTGGTCGGCTTCTTCCTGGGCTGGCAAGGCCTGCCGGGCCGTGGCCGTGCGCTGGGTTCGGGCGAAGTGAAATTCTTCGGCCAGGTCCTGCCGACCGCCAAGAAAGTCACCTACAACATTCATATCAAACGCGTCCTCAAGGGCAAGCTGAACCTGGCCATCGCCGACGGTTCGGTGACTGTCGACGGTCGCGAAATCTACACCGCCGAAGGCCTTCGCGTCGGCGTGTTCACCTCCACTGACAACTTCTAAGGGTTATTCGCATGCGCCGCGTCGTTATCACTGGTCTGGGCATTGTTTCGTGCCTGGGCAATGACAAAGAGACCGTCTCCGCTAACCTGCGTGCAAGCCGCCCTGGCATCCGGTTCAACCCGGAATATGCTGAAATGGGTCTGCGTAGCCAGGTTTCCGGCTCCATCGACCTCAACCTTGAAGAACTGATCGATCGCAAGATCTATCGTTTCGTCGGCCACGCAGCGGCTTACGCCTACCTGGCCATGAAAGACGCGATCACTGACTCCGGCCTGACCGAAGAGCAAGTGTCCAACCCGCGTACCGGCCTGATCGCCGGCTCGGGCGGCGCGTCGACTCTGAACCAGATGGAAGCGCTGGACATCCTGCGCGAGAAAGGCGTGAAACGCGTTGGCCCATACCGTGTAACGCGGACCATGAGCAGCACCGTTTCCGCGTGCCTGGCCACGCCGTTCAAGATCAAGGGCCTGAACTACTCCATCGCTTCTGCCTGCGCCACCAGTGCTCACTGCATCGGTACCGCCATGGAACAGATCCAGATGGGCAAGCAGGACATCGTCTTCGCCGGTGGCGGTGAAGAAGAGCACTGGAGCCAGTCGTTCCTGTTCGACGCGATGGGCGCCCTGTCCAGCAAGCGCAACGACACCCCGGAACAAGCCTCCCGCGCCTACGACGCCGACCGTGACGGTTTCGTCATCGCTGGCGGTGGCGGCATGGTCGTGGTTGAAGAGCTGGAACACGCTCTGGCCCGTGGCGCCAAGATCTACGCTGAAATCGTTGGCTACGGCGCAACGTCCGACGGCTACGACATGGTTGCCCCAAGTGGCGAAGGCGCGATCCGCTGCATGCAGATGGCAATGTCCACCGTCGACACCCCGATCGACTACCTGAACACCCACGGCACCTCGACTCCGGTTGGCGACGTCGCGGAAATGAAAGGTGTGCGTGAAGTGTTCGGCGACAAGGCTCCAGCAATCAGCTCGACCAAGAGCCTGTCCGGTCACTCCCTGGGCGCCGCCGGCGTTCACGAAGCGATCTACTGCATGCTGATGATGGAAGGCAACTTCATCGCCGGTTCGGCCAACATCGACGAACTGGACCCTGAAGTGGCCGATCTGCCGGTGCTGACCAAGACCCGCGAGAACGCCACCATCAACACCGTGATGAGCAACAGCTTCGGCTTCGGCGGCACCAACGCCACGCTGGTGCTCAAGCGCTGGGAAGGCAAGTAAGCCCCCGCTGCAGAGCCACACATGAAAACGCCCCGACTGGTTCGGGGCGTTTTTTTGCCTGAAATAAATGGCAGTTAACCGTAAAACCCTGTGGGAGCGAGCCTGCTCGCGAATGCGATATTCCAGCCACCCTCTCATCACCTGACCCACCGAATTCGCGAGCAGGCTCGCTCCCACAAGTGGACTTGCTGAGCTTCTGAAAATGAAACTTCTGTCATGAAACCTTGCACCCTGCGACCGAATGTCGCGGATTACGCGGGCTGCAGCACTGTTGCAAAAACCGCAACAACACCTTGCGCAAATCAAGCGTTTACTTAGCAAGCTAACAAATCATATAAAAGAGTCCTGCACACGCCTTGCTGCAGATAACTTGAGATTTGGAGCTAGCAGATGACTGTAAAAGTAACTGAACGCGACGATTCACACATGTCCCACGAAGGCGTAGCCGCCGGTATCCGCATCTGGGATGTGCATCAACAAGACTTGCTGGTCGGCATGTTCCACAACGAGATCGACGCCCACAACTACAAGGCCGAACTTGAACTGCAGGAACAGCAGCGGGATCTGAAATCCGCCTGAAGCAACCACAGCATTGAAAACGACAAACCCCGCCATGAGCGGGGTTTGTCGTTATTACAGCTTTATCGGTTTACCACATCAGGTCATCCGGGATCTGATAGGCCGCGTACGGATCGTCCTCGGCATTGACCTCTTCGGTCTGCACGTTGAGCTGCACGATACGTTGCGGGTCGCGCTCCTGGATCTTCAGGGCCGCTTCACGCGGGATCACCTCGTAACCGCCGGCATGGTGCACGATCGCCAGCGAGCCGCTGCTGAGCTTGTTGCGCATCAGCGTGTTGACCGAGATGCGCTTGACCTTCTTGTCGTCGACGAAGTTGTAGTAGTCCTCGGTGGTCAGCTTCGGCAGACGCGAGACTTCGATCAACTGCTTGACCTGCGCGGCACGGGCCTTGGCCTCGGCCTTCTCCTGCTGCTGGCGGTTCAGTTCCTGGTCACGCTTGACCTTCTCGGCCATGGCTTCCTGAGCGGCGCGCTGCTGCGAATCATCCAGCTCGGCCTGCCCTTTGTGGGCCAGACGCTGTTGCTTCTGCTTGTCTTTGCTGACCTGCTTGGCCTGCTTTTGGTTGACCAGGCCTGCTTTGAGCAGCTGGTCGCGAAGGGAAAGGCTCATTAATGCTTACTCACTTGGGCAACGGCTCAGCCGCAGCTGGGCAAATTCTTTTCCTGACGTTTGGCTTCACCCCACAGGGCGTCCAACTCTTCGAGGGTGCAATCTTCCATGGGACGACGGGTGTCGCGCAATGCCTGTTCGATAAAACGGAAACGTCTTTCAAACTTGGCGTTGGCGCCACGCAGCGCGGTTTCCGGATCGACCTTCAGGTGCCGGGCCAGATTGACCACGGAAAACAGCAGATCGCCGATCTCGTCGGCCACCGCTTGCGGATCGTTTTCGGACATGGCTTCGAGCACTTCATCGAGCTCTTCGCGCACCTTGTCCAGCACCGGCAACGCATCCGGCCAGTCGAAACCGACCTGCCCGGCACGCTTTTGCAACTTGGCTGAACGCGACAGTGCCGGCAGCGCGGCAGGTACATCATCGAGCAGTGACAGCTGCTCGGGCGCGGCGGATTTCTCGGCGCGTTCTTCGGCCTTGATCTCTTCCCAGCGCTGCTTGACCTGCTCTTCGCTCAAGCGTGGTACGTCCAGCGGCGCATACAGATCGCCGGTGGGGAACACGTGCGGATGGCGGCGGATCAGCTTGCGAGTGATGCTGTCGATCACCCCGGCGAATTCGAAGCGCCCTTCTTCCTTGGCCAACTGGCTGTAATAAACCACCTGAAACAGCAGATCACCCAGCTCGCCCTGCAAGTGATCGAAGTCGCCCCGCTCGATGGCGTCGGCCACTTCGTAGGCTTCTTCGAGGGTGTGCGGGACGATGGTCGCGTAGGTTTGCTTGATGTCCCACGGGCAACCGTACTGCGGGTCGCGCAGGCGGTTCATCAGGTGGAGCAGGTCTTCAAGGCTGTGCATCATTTTTCTGTCTCACCACAAAACCATTGTGGGAGCGAGCCTGCTCGCGAAAGCGGTGTGTCTGCAACAACCTTGTCGGCTGACACACCCTCTTCGCGAGCAGGCTCGCTCCCACAGAAAAACGACATCACGGGGTACGGTTACGCCGCGTCTCGATGATGTTCGGCAACTGCGAAATCCGCCCCAGCAAGCGCCCCAGCGCATCCAGCCCGGGAATCTCGATGGTCAGCGACATCAACGCAGTGTTGTCTTCCTTGTTCGAGCGGGTGTTGACCGCCAGCACGTTGATCCGCTCGTTGAGCAGCACCTGCGAGACGTCCCGCAGCAGACCGGAACGGTCGTAGGCGCGGATGACGATGTCCACCGGATAGGTGAGCACCGGCACCGGGCCCCAGCTGACCTGGATGATCCGCTCCGGCTCGCGCCCGCCCAGTTGCAGCACCGAGGCGCAGTCCTGCCGGTGAATGCTCACGCCGCGACCCTGGGTGATGTAGCCGACAATCGCGTCGCCCGGCAGCGGCTGGCAGCAGCCGGCCATCTGCGTCATCAGATTGCCGACGCCCTGGATCTGGATGTCGCCGCGCTTGCCCGGCTTGTAACCGGTAGCTTTGCGCGGGATCAACTCCAGCTGTTCGTTGCCACGCTCCGGCTCGACCAGTTGCTGCGCCAGGTTGACCAGTTGCGCCAGACGCAAGTCGCCGGCACCGAGGGCGGCGAACATGTCTTCGGCGGTTTTCATGTTGGCCTTTTCGGCCAGCTTGTCGAAGTCCACCGCCGGCAGACCGAGGCGATTGAGTTCGCGCTCGATCAGGGTTTTACCGGCCGCGACGTTCTGGTCACGGGCCTGTAACTTGAACCAGTGAACGATCTTCGCCCGCGCCCGCGAGGTGGTGACGTAACCCAGGTTCGGGTTCAGCCAGTCGCGGCTCGGCGTACCGTGCTTGCTGGTGATGATCTCGACCTGTTCACCGGTCTGCAGGCTGTAGTTGAGCGGCACGATCCGCCCGTTGATCTTCGCGCCACGGCAGTTGTGCCCGATTTCGGTGTGCACGCGATAGGCGAAGTCCAGCGGCGTCGCGCCCTTCGGCAAGTCGATGGCATGACCGTCCGGGGTGAAGATGTAGACCCGGTCCGGTTCGATATCGACGCGCAGCTGTTCGGCCAGACCACCGATGTCGCCCAGCTCTTCGTGCCATTCGAGCACCTGCCGCAGCCAGGAGATTTTCTCTTCGTAGTGGTTCGAGCCGGATTTGACGTCGGTGCCCTTGTAGCGCCAGTGCGCGCAGACGCCGAGTTCGGCCTCTTCGTGCATCGAGTGCGTACGGATCTGCACTTCCAGCACCTTGCCTTCCGGACCGATTACCGCGGTGTGCAGCGAGCGGTAGCCGTTCTCTTTCGGGTTGGCGATGTAGTCGTCGAATTCCTTCGGGATGTGCCGCCACAGGGTGTGGACGATGCCGAGCGCGGTGTAGCAGTCGCGCATTTCCGGCACCAGCACGCGCACCGCACGCACGTCGTAGATCTGGCTGAATTCCAGACCCTTGCGCTGCATTTTGCGCCAGATCGAATAGATGTGTTTCGCCCGGCCGCTGATGTCGGCGTCGACGCCGGTGGCCTGCAATTCGTCCTTGAGCTGGGTCATCACATCGCTGATGAACCGCTCACGGTCCAGCCGCCGCTCATGGAGCAGCTTGGCGATCTGTTTGTATTGATCGGGTTCCAGGTAACGGAAGGACAAGTCCTCCAGCTCCCACTTGATATGACCGATGCCGAGCCGGTGCGCGAGCGGCGCATAGATGTCGAAGACTTCCCGGGCGACGCGGTTGCGCTTCTCGTCGTCAGCGGTTTTCACCGCGCGAATGGCGCAGGTACGTTCGGCCAGTTTGATCAGCGCGACACGAACGTCGTCGACCATCGCCACCAGCATCTTGCGCAGGTTTTCCACCTGGCCCTGAGTGCCCATCACCATCGACTGGCGCGGGCTGAGGCTGGCACTGATTGCCGCCATGCGCTGCACGCCGTCGATCAGTTTGGCCACGACGGGACCGAAGCGCTGGCTGACCGCCGCGAGTTCGATCTGACCTTCGCGGACGCCGCGATACAGCACCGCCGCGACCAGCGAATCCTGATCGAGTTTGAGGTCGGCGAGGATCTCGGCGATCTCCAGTCCCGTGCTGAAACTGCCGGAGCCTTCGGCCCACAGATTCTTCTTGGCATTGGACTGCTGTTCGGCCTCGCGAGCGAACTCGCAGGCTTCTTTCAAGGCTTCGCGATCCAGTGCCATGTCGACACTGACCGCGTGATCGAGCCAAGCCTCGAGATTGATACTGCCGTCAGTGTTGATCGGCTGGTGTGCTCTCACCTGTACCATGCTGCTTTACCTTCCCTACGACGCAGATTCAATGCGTCAAATCGCTGACCCTCAACGCCCGTATGCGCTCGCGGGGCTAAAGCGAGCGCCGCCCGGACAGGTCAGACGGATTCAGACGAGCCATCCTGGCTCGCTTCAAATAACGCCATGGCCTCGACATGTGCCGTCTGAGGAAACATATCGAGAATCCCGGCACGTTTTAACCGGTAGCCCTGCCTGATCAATTCGACCGTATCGCGCGCCAGAGTTGCAGGGTTGCACGATACATACACCAACCGTTTGGCACCCAGGGTCGCGAGCTTGCGCACCACCTCGAAAGCACCGTCACGCGGTGGGTCCAAGAGTACCGCAGAAAAGCCGTTTCCGATCCACTGAGCATCGGTCAAAGGCTGGGATAAATCGACTTGAAAAAACTTTGTGTTATGCAAATTGTTGCTAGCAGCGTTCGCAGCGGCACGGTCGACCATGGTCTGCACGCCCTCCACCGCCACCACTTCACGCACGCTTTTGGCCAGCGGCAAGGCGAAGTTGCCCAGACCGCAGAACAGGTCGAGTACGCGCTCGTCACCGGTCGGCTTCAGCCAGTCCAGCGCCTGCGCGACCATGGCCTCATTGACCCCGGCGTTGACCTGAATGAAATCCCCTGGCCGCCAGGCCAGATCGAGATCCCATTGCTCCAGGCGATAGCCCAGCGCCTGCGTGGCATCCACCGGTTGCGGCTCGCCCTCACCATGCAGCCACAGTTGCGCCTGATGGAACTGGCAGAAATCCTTGAGGATCGTCAGGTCGGCTTCGGACAGTGGCGCCATGTGTCGCAACAACACCGCCAGCGATGAACCACTGAACAACTCGACATGCCCCAGCGCCTGCGGTTTGCTCAAACGACGGAGCATCTCCGGCAAGCGGGTCATGATCGGTTGCAAGGGCTGTACCAGCACCGGGCATTCGTTGATGGCGACGATGTCCTGACTGCCGGCAGCGCGGAAACCGACTTCAAGCTGCTTGGCTTTCATGTCCCAGCGCACGGCGATCCGCGCGCGGCGGCGATAGCCGAATTCCGGGCCAGTCAACGGCGCAGCCCATTCGTCAGGCGCGACCCCGGCGACCTTCGACAGCTGCTCGGCGAGCATGCGCTGTTTCAGGGCAAGCTGTTCGGTGTGGGGCAAATGCTGCACGCTGCACCCGCCGCAGCGGCCGGCGTGCTGACAAGCTGCCGGGCGACGCAACTCGCTGGCCTTGAACACGCGCTCGGTGCGCGCCTCGACCACTTTGCCGCGGGCGCCAAGCACCCGCGCCTCGACCTCTTCACCGGCGAGGGCGCCGAGGACGAACCAGGTTTTGCCTTCGAAAAACGCGATGCCGCGACCGTCATTGGCCAGGCGCTCGATGTTCAAGCGCTGTTTTTTGCCGGTCGGAATTTGCGCGGCCTTGCTGCCGCCGGTGGGCTGGAAGCGCAGGCCTCTCTCGTGCTTGGCCATCAGTTGGGCGCGTCGAAAATGCCGGTCGACAGATAACGGTCGCCACGGTCGCAGATGATCGCGACGATCACCGCGTTTTCAACTTCTTTGGACAGGCGCAGCATGGCTGCCACCGCACCACCCGAGGACACGCCACAGAAGATGCCTTCTTCGCGGGCCAGACGCCGGGTGACGTCCTCGGCTTCGCTTTGCGCCATGTCGACAATACGGTCGACGCGGTCGGCCTGATAGATCTTCGGCAGGTATTCCTGCGGCCAGCGACGGATGCCGGGAATGGCCGAGCCTTCCATCGGTTGCAGCCCGATGATCTGCACGCTGTCGCTCTGCTCTTTCAAGTAGCGCGAGACACCCATGATGGTGCCGGTGGTGCCCATCGAACTAACGAAATGGGTGATGGAGCCCTGGGTCTGACGCCAGATTTCCGGGCCGGTGGTGGTGTAGTGCGCCTCCGGATTATCGCCGTTGGCGAACTGATCAAGCACTTTGCCACGGCCTTCGGCTTCCATCCGCTGGGCGAGATCGCGAGCGCCTTCCATGCCCTCTTCCTGACTGACCAGAATCAGCTCGGCACCGTAAGCGGTCATCGCCGCTTTACGTTCGGCACTGGAGTTGTCCGGCATGATCAGGATCATCTTGTAACCCTTGATCGCGGCGGCCATGGCCAGCGCAATCCCGGTGTTGCCCGAGGTCGCTTCGATCAGCGTGTCACCGGCGTGGATCTGCCCGCGCAGTTCGGCACGGGTGATCATCGACAGCGCCGGACGGTCCTTGACCGAGCCCGCCGGGTTGTTCCCTTCGAGCTTGAGCAATAGGGTGTTGCTGGTGGCACCGGGCAGGCGCTGCAAACGCACCAGCGGAGTGTTGCCGACGCAATCGGCGATGGTTGGGTACTGCAGGGTCATGGCGTATTCGCAATTCAGACGTGCGGGGGCGCCTATCATACCGGCAAACGTTCACAGGCCATATCACGCAAAGTGCGGTGCTTATGGTTTCTGGGAATAAGCAGATGAATGTCGCACCGGTGGTGCGACTTCTGAGTTCAGCGGTGAATCGAAGGGCCCCTTCGCGAGCAAGCCCGCTCCCACAGGAGGGTGGCGGTGTTGGTTATACAATCTGCGGACGACACACATCCAAAGTGGGAGCGGGCTTGCTCGCGAAGGCGTCAGCCGTCACGCCGCCGTCATCGGCAATCAGCCGAAAATTCAAGCGCAACCCCGCCCCACCATTCTCCGCCCACACCATCCCACCCTGACGCTGCACCGCATTCCTCGCAATGCTCAGCCCCAGCCCAAAACCGCCGTCCCCCGGGCGCGAGCCGTCGAGGCGGGTGAAGGGTGAGAAGATCCGTTGCAGATCGCCCTCGGCCACCCCGCCGCCCTGATCCTCCAGCCATAAATGCCAGTAATCGCCGTCACGCCGTCCATCGAGGCGCACGATGCCGCCCTCGGGCGAATGCCGAATGGCGTTGCGCAGGATGTTCTCCAGCGCCTGCGCCAAAGTATTGAGGTTGCCGCGCACCCAGCACGACGCCGGCACCGCGCACTGCAATTGCAGGCTCGGCCAGCCGCTTTCATAACAGGCATTGTCGGTGAGCATTTCCCACAAGGCCTGAATCTGGATCGCCTCGTCCGGCAGCGGCGCACGCTCGGTGTCGAGCCACGCCAGTTGCAGGGTGTCTTCGACCAGTCGTTGCATGCCGTCGACTTCACGGCTGATGCGCTCGCGCAGTTGCCGTAGATCCTGTTCGCTTTCACTGGCCACCCGCAGCCGGCTCAGCGGCGTGCGCAGTTCATGGGACAGGTCGCGCAGCAATTGCTGTTGCAGGGCGACGGTGGATTGCAGGCGTTCGGACATTGAATCGAAGGCCCGCGCCAGTTCACCGAGTTCGTCCGGGCGCTGGGTAATGCCGCTCGACAGACGCACATTCAATTGGTCGGCACGCCACGCATTGGCCTGCTTGCGTAGATTGTTCAGCGGCACCACCAGCAAGCGATACAGACCGACACACAGCAGCAAGGTGAACAATCCCGGAATCACCCCGTTGGTGATCACCCGCCAGAACACCCGGTATTTCCCCGGCAGGAAGCGCTCGGGCAACTCGATTACCAGACTGCCGGCGGACGGATTCTGCGGAAACGGTACGCGCAGCCACGGCCGGCCCTTCTTGTGGATCGGCCAGTCGAGGCCGCGCAAAAAGGTCAGGTGCTGGATTTCCTGTTCATTCAGCGGATCGCTGCTCAACGACTGCAGATTGCGGTCGATCACCCCGACCCAGGCGGCTTCGCGCAGCTCCATGCTCTGCAACCAGTTATCGACCCCGTCGCGCTCACCACGCTGCCACGCCCGCTCGGCTTCGCTGGCATAGCGGCTCAGAGTGCCGCGCGCCTCGTCGGAGAGATACTGGTTGCGCTCTTCCATGTAGCGGCCCCAGGACCAGCTCAGCCAGATCATCAACAGACAGAACGCTACCAGCAGACACGCCAGTTTCCAGAACAGCGAATGCCGCCCCGGCAGGTCAGAGACTTTCATCGGTGGCACTCAGCACATAACCCTTGCCCCACACCGTGCGCACTTCCCGTTCGGCGTAACCGATGGCCTTGAGTTTGCGGCGGATCTGGCTGATGTGCATGTCGAGGCTGCGGTCGTGGGCCGCGTAGCCGCGTTGCAGCACATGCTGATAAAGGAAGGCCTTGCTCAGCACTTCTTCGTCGTTGCGATTGAGGGTTTCCAGCAGACGGTATTCGCTGCGAGTCAGACCGGCGGCTTGTGCGTTATAGAAGACTTCGCACTGTTCGTCGTCGAAGCGCAGCTCGCCGTGGATCGCAGCCGGGGCAATCGCTGCCGGGCGCCGATCCAGCGCCACCCGGCGCAGGATCGCCTCGATCCGCACATGCAGCTCGGCCATGCTGAACGGCTTGGGCAGGTAATCATCGGCGCCCAGGCGAAAACCGCTGATGCGATCGGCCTCGGCGCCCAGCGCCGACATCAGCAGCACCGGCGTCGAATGGCTCTGGCGCAATTGCGTCAGCACCTTCAGGCCGTCGAGCCCCGGCAGCAGAATGTCCATCAGCACCACGTCGAACGGCTGGTGACGCGCAATGTTCAGCCCTTCCTGACCGTTCTGGCACCAGGTCACCGCAAAGCCGCTGCGGCCCAGATGCTCGTGAACATAGGCGCCCAGCACCGGGTCGTCCTCAATGGCGAGAATGCGTGGCAGGTCGGTGGAAACAGGAGTCATGAGTATCTGCTAATAATTCTCAGTTGGCCGATTATTCAAGATTGCCCGCCATCGGGCAACCCAAGCTTGACCGGCCGGACAAACGCGCCAGGCCGCGCCGACCAATGGCGACATGATTTTTCCGAAGATTGCCCGCCTGCAAATCGCTACACTGCGCCAATGTCGCGTGCCGGACGCACGTGCGAGTCAACAGTTCAGCGGGATGCAGGAGATGGGTGTGCTCAAGAAACTGGGAATCAAAGGTCGCGTGTTGTTGCTGACCCTGTTGCCCACCAGCCTGATGGCGTTGGTGCTCGGTGGTTATTTCACCTGGATGCAACAGTCCGATTTGCAGACCCAATTGATGCAGCGCGGTGAAATGATCGCCGAACAACTGGCGCCGCTGGTGGCGCCCGCCATGGGCCACGGCAACACCGATCTGCTCGAACGCATCGCCACCCAGTCCCTCGAACAGCCTGACGTGCGCGCCGTCACCTTCCTCGCCCCCGACCGCACACCGCTGGCGCACGCCGGCCCGACCATGCTCAATCAAGCTCCCAGCGGTGACAGTGCACAACTGCAACGGCGCAGCGGCAATGACGCCACCCGTTACCTGATGCCGGTGTTCGGCAAGCATCGCAACCTCGCTGGTGATCTGATCCCCGAAGAATCCGACCGTCTGCTCGGCTGGGTCGAACTGGAGCTGTCGCACAACGGCATGCTGCTGCGCGGTTATCGCAGCCTGTTTGCCAGCCTGCTGCTGATTGCCGCCGGTCTGGCGGGCGCGGCCCTGCTCGCGTTGCGCATGGGCCGCACCATCAACCGCCCGCTGAGCCAGATCAAACAGGCAGTTGCCCAGCTCAAGGACGGTCATCTGGAAACCCGCCTGCCACCGCTCGGCAGTCAGGAACTGGACGAGCTCGCCTCGGGCATCAACCGCATGGCCGGCACCTTGCAGAACGCTCGCGAAGAACTGCAGCACAGCGTCGATCAGGCCACCGAAGACGTGCGGCAGAATCTGGAAACCATCGAGATCCAGAACATCGAACTGGACCTGGCGCGCAAAGAAGCACTGGAGGCGAGCCGGATCAAATCCGAGTTCCTCGCCAACATGAGCCATGAGATCCGCACGCCGCTCAACGGCATTCTCGGTTTCACGCATCTGTTGCAGAAAAGCGAACTGACCCCGCGCCAGCTCGACTATCTGGGCACCATCGAGAAGTCCGCTGACAGCCTGCTGGGGATCATCAACGAGATCCTCGATTTCTCGAAGATCGAGGCCGGCAAACTGGTGCTCGACCACATCCCGTTCAATCTTCGCGACCTGTTGCAGGACACCCTGACCATCCTGGCGCCGGCAGCCCACGCCAAGCAATTGGAGCTGGTGAGTCTGGTTTATCGCGACACGCCGCTGTCACTGGTCGGCGACCCGCTGCGCCTCAAGCAGATCCTCACCAACCTGGTCAGCAACGCGATCAAGTTCACCCGCGAAGGCACCATCGTCGCCCGCGCCATGCTCGAAGAGGAACACGAAGACAGCGTGCAGTTGCGCATCAGCATTCAGGACACCGGCATCGGCCTGTCGAGTCAGGACGTGCGCGCGTTGTTCCAGGCCTTCAGTCAGGCCGACAACTCGCTGTCGCGCCAACCCGGCGGTACCGGTCTGGGTCTGGTGATCTCCAAGCGTCTGATCGAACAGATGGGTGGCGAAATCGGCGTCGACAGCACCCCGGGCGAAGGCTCGGAATTCTGGATCAGCCTGAGCCTGCCGAAAACCCGCGACGACAGCGAAGACCTGCCGGGCCCGCCACTGCTCGGGCGTCGCGTGGCGGTGCTGGAAAATCACGAACTGGCGCGTCAGGCCCTGCAGCATCAACTGGAAGACTGCGGCCTCGACGTCACGCCGTTCAATACGCTGGAGAGCCTGACCAACGGCGTCACTGGCGCGCACCAGACCGATCAGGCGATCGACCTTGCGGTGCTCGGCATCACCAGCAACGACATGCTCCCGGAGCGCTTGAACCAGCACATCTGGGATCTCGAACACCTCGGTTGCAAAGTGCTGGTGCTGTGCCCGACCACCGAACAGACGCTGTTCCATCTCTCGGTGCCCAACCCGCACAGCCAGCTGCAGGCCAAACCAGCCTGCACGCGCAAACTGCGTCGGGCGTTGGCCGATCTGGCCAATCCACGCCAGCCGCGTAACGAGCCGGGTGAGCCGCTGTCGAGCCGTGCACCGAAAGTGCTGTGCGTCGACGACAACCCGGCCAACCTGTTGCTGGTGCAGACTCTGCTCGAAGACATGGGCGCCAAGGTTCTGGCCGTGGAAAGCGGCTACGCAGCAGTCAAAGCGGTGCAGAGCGAGTCCTTCGATCTGGTGCTGATGGACGTACAGATGCCGGGTATGGACGGACGCCAGACCACCGAAACCATTCGCCAGTGGGAAAGCGAACGGCATAGCACACCGCTGCCGATCGTCGCCCTCACCGCCCACGCCATGGCCAACGAAAAACGCGCCTTGCTGCAAAGCGGCATGGATGACTATCTGACCAAGCCGATCAGCGAGCGGCAACTGGCGCAAGTGGTGCTGAAGTGGACCGGTCTGGCCTTGCGCAATCAAGGAACGGAACGGGCCAGCGACAGCGCGGCGGGTGGCAATGAGTTGCCGGTGCTCGACCACGAAGAAGGCTTGCGTCTGGCCGCCGGCAAGGCCGATCTGGCAGCCGACATGCTGGCCATGTTGCTCGCCTCGCTGGAAGCCGACCGCGAAGCCATTCGTGCCGCCAGTGAAGCCCGCGATCAGAATGCACTGATCGAGCGCGTGCATCGCCTGCACGGTGCGACCCGATATTGTGGCGTGCCGCAGTTACGCGCGGCCTGTCAGCGCAGTGAAACCCTGCTCAAACAGGGCGATCCGAAGGCAGTGGTGGCGCTGGAAGAACTGGAGCGGGCGATCAATCGACTCGCGACGCAAGCCAGGATCAGCGCCTGATCCACGGCAATGCCGGCAGCGGCATCTGCCGTTAAAGTGGTGGCCGTCAACGCTGACTCGCCACCCCGTTCCAGGAGGAATTCATGCGCACGCTCGTTTTCAGCAGCCAGACCTATGACCGCGACAGCTTCCTCGGCGCCGAATGCCCGGCCGGGCTGGAACTGCACTTTCAGCCGGCCCGGCTCAGTCTCGACACCGCCGCCCTGGCCGAGCAGCACGAGGTGGTCTGCGCCTTCATCAATGACGACCTCAGTGCGCCGGTGCTGGAGCGCCTCGCCGCCGGTGGCACACGGCTGATCGCCCTGCGCTCGGCGGGCTACAACCATGTTGATCTGCTCGCGGCAAAACGCCTCGGGCTGGCCGTGGTGCGGGTACCGGCCTACTCGCCACATGCGGTGGCCGAACACGCGGTGGCGCTGATTCTGGCACTCAACCGACGCCTGCACCGCGCCTACAACCGCACCCGCGAAGGCGATTTCACGCTGCACGGCCTGACGGGTTTCGATCTGGTGGGCAAGACCGTGGGCATCGTCGGCACCGGGCAGATCGGCGCGACGTTCGCGAAAATCATGCACGGTTTCGGTTGCCAATTGCTGGCCTACGACCCGTACCCAAACCCTGAGGTCGTGGCGCTGGGCGCACGTTACCTGAGCCTGCCGGAGCTGCTCGCGCAGTCGCGGATCATCAGCCTGCACTGCCCGCTCAACGCCCAGAGCAAACACTTGATCAACCGCGAATCACTGGCGCACCTGCAGCCGGGAGCGATGCTGATCAACACCGGACGCGGCGGCCTGGTCGACACACCGGCGCTGATCGACGCCCTGAAGGACGGTCAATTGGGCTATTTGGGACTGGATGTGTATGAGGAAGAGGCGCAGCTGTTTTTCGAGGATCGCAGCGATTTGCCGTTGCAGGACGACGTGCTGGCGCGGCTGCTGACCTTCCCGAACGTGATCATCACCGCCCATCAGGCGTTTCTGACCCATGAGGCGCTGGGCGCGATTGCCGCGACCACCCTGCACAACATCGCGACCTGGGCCGCAGGCGCGCCGCAGAACCAGGTCGAAGGTTGAAGGCTTGCCGGTTTACTTCGGCGACAGCGACGAGGCCAGGATCAGCAACGCCAGCCAGCCAAAACCGAAAAAGCGCTGCTTCATCGAATGACCGTTACGCAGCAGGAACCAGACGAAGACCATCGGTAGCAGGAACACCATGATCTTCAACCAGCCTTCCACCGGCCGCGAACCGTCGGCGTTGGGCTGAAGTTGAGGTGCGGGTTCCGGTTGCCGACGGCGGCGACCGACCGCCGCCGGTGAAACGCGCGGCGCAGGTTCAGGGGCTGCTGGCGGGACAAACGCCTCGGGCACGGATTTGTTGCGCGGCAGGCTGCCAAATGAAATCGTCGCAGCGGCGGCTTGCGCCGGTGTGTGCTCGTGCTGCTGCGCCATCGGAGCACCACAATGAATGCACGCCTTTGCTTCCGAGCTGATGCTCCGCTTGCATTCATAACATTCGATCAGCGCCATGTTCCGTTCCCTCAGAGTGAAGGGCGGCAGTTTGCCATGAGCGCCAGCCGATTTGAACCGGATCGAAGGTCGCACGTGTACGCCATCCTGCAATCCAGCCCGTGCTAGCATGTCGCGCAGATTTGGAGGACCCATGGTCGAACACGATTTCCGCTACACCCTGATGAACCCGCAACACACCCTCACCGAATGCCGCGCCCTCGTACCGGGCCGCTATCAGGTCACCGGCAACGGTGGCTCGATCCGCAACGGTGACGTCCTGTTGGTCACCCTCAAAGGCAGCAAGGACTTGTCCATGCGCCTGACCGTCGACACCGTGCGCCACCTGATCAATCCGCCGGGCCAATGGACCGCGATGACCACCGGCCCGGTCTTCGGCGAACTGGCGATCCACACCTGGCAGGTCAACTGCGACAGCTGCGCCAAAGAGCTGAACTTCGAGTTTGCCGTGGACGCCAAGCTGGGCAAGACCGCCGAGAAACCGGCCGCCACGGCGCGCATCGCCGAGCTGGGCTGGAAAGCCGTCGGCGACAAGCACCTGTGCCCGAAATGCCAGGAGCCTGCGTGATGAAACGCCTTGCCCTGCCGCTGCTGGTCGGTGCCGCTCTGGTGGGCTGCGCCGCAGAGCCTGTGCAATTGCAGCAGAACCGCAGCTACATTCTGGAGTGGATAGGCGAGCGGCCATTGATGGATTACAGCCATCTGACCGTGACCCTCGGTGACGATGGTCGCGCGTACGGCAATGGCGGCTGCAACCACTGGTTCGCGCCGTACACCCTCGACGGCGACAAGCTGAGCTTCGGCCCGATCGGCAAGACCCGCAAACTCTGCGCCCCGGCGCTGATGGAGCAGGAACAACGCTTCCTGCAGGCGCTGCAAGGCGTTGAGCGCTGGGACATCTCGCCGATCGAGCAGATGCGCTTCTGGCCGGCCGAAGGCAAGCCGTTGCGTTGGTGGCTGGAAGAGGGTTAACCCTCAAGAACGCCAAACCCTTACCCTAACCCTCTCCCAAAGGGAGAGGGAACTGATTGGGGGGTTCTGAAAGTGTGCGCCGACTTGAAGGATCTTCGCTGAATCCATAATCGACACGATCTTCCAGGTCGATGGAAGCGCCAGACACCTCGGTCAGCTCCCTCTCCTTCTGGGAGAGGGCTGGGGTGAGGGTTGCTCTTTAGAGGCAGCTCACTTTGTCGCCTGCAATGCCTCAAGCTTGGCCATCACCCCCGCCGCCGTCTGCTCGCCCATCAACTGCTCACGCACCTTGCCCTTGTTGTCGATGATGTAGGTCACCGGCAAGGCCTCACTGCGCGGCAGGTCGAACAGGTCGGCCGGATCCTGCGCCAGCACGGTGAACTTGATGCCCAGCTTCTCGCTGGCACTCTTCAGGTCTTCACCCTGGACGTTGTCGAAGTTGACCCCGAACACGCCGATGTTCTTGCTCTTGAGTTCGTCAGCCAAATGATTGAGCTCAGGAATTTCCGTGCGGCACGGGCCACACCATTCGGCCCAGTAATTGATGACTACCCATTGTTTGTCCAGACGCTCGGACGCGACCTTCTGACCATTCTGGTCAATGCCGTAGTCATTGCCGCAGCCCCCCAGCATCAACGCCCCGATTATCGTCAATGCCGCTGCCAATCGCCGTGTCATGTCATGTTCCCTGGTCAAAAATTGAAGGCGCCTGCGACCCATCGCCTCTGAAGGTTCTGGATTGCGCGCTGCACAGTTAGAATAGCCGCCACTTTACGCCAGAAGCGACCCGCCATGACCGATCTGACGCTTTATCACAATCCGCGCTGCTCGAAATCCCGCGGCGCGCTGGAACTACTTGAGGCCCGTGACCTGACCCCGAACGTGGTGCGTTACCTCGAAACCCCGCTGAATGCGGTGCAAATCAAGGCACTGCTCGGCAAGCTCGGGATCAGCGCGCGTCAGTTGCTGCGCAGCGGAGAAGATGAATACAAAATGCTTCAGCTGGCTGACGAAAGCCTCAGCGAAGCGCAATTGATCGACGCCATCGCCCAGCATCCAAAACTGATGGAACGACCGATTCTCGAAGTCGGCGACAAGGCTGTGATCGGCCGTCCGCCGGAAAATGTGCTGGAGCTGCTGCCGTGAGCGCGCCGTACATTCTGGTTCTGTATTACAGCCGCAACGGTTCGACCAACGAGATGGCCCGGCAGATTGCCCGCGGTGTCGAACAGGCCGGCCTCGAAGCGCGCGTGCGGACCGTGCCGGCAATCTCAACCGAGTGTGAGGCGGTCGCCCCGGACATCCCGGAAGACGGTGCGCTCTACGCCACCCTCGATGACCTGAAGAACTGCGCCGGCCTCGCCCTTGGCAGCCCGACGCGCTTCGGCAACATGGCCGCGCCGCTGAAGTACTTCCTCGACGGCACCAGCAACCTGTGGCTGACCGGCGCACTGGTCGGCAAACCGGCCGGCGTGTTCACCTCCACTGCCAGCCTGCACGGCGGTCAGGAAACCACCCTGCTGTCGATGATGCTGCCGCTGTTGCACCACGGCATGCTGATCACCGGCCTGCCGTACAGCGAGTCGGCGCTGCTGGAAACCCAGGGCGGCGGCACGCCGTATGGCGCCAGTCATCACGCCGGCGCCGATGGCAAGAAAGGTCTCGATCAGCACGAGATGGCACTGTGTCGCGCACTCGGCGCACGCCTGGCCAAGACCGCGCAAAAACTGGAGGGCTGAGGGTGGCGAAGAAGCCGAAAGTCCTGCCCTCCGTCGAGTGGCTTGAACCCCGCGTCAAGGCGATGCGGGTCGTCAGCCTGTTGTGCTTCTTCGGCCTCGCCGGGCTGCTCGCCGCTTACTACCTGGTGTTCGCCGACCTGCACGGCGCCCGACCGTGGGTGATCCTGCTGGTCGAGCTGATCCCGTGGCTGATCCTCGCGCCGGGGATGCTGATGGGCAACGCGCGTGCGCACTCGTGGATGTGCTTTGTGGTGAATCTGTATTTCATCAAGGGCGCATTGGCAGCGTATGACCCGAATCGGCAACTGTTTGGCGTGCTGGAGATGGCCGCGAGCCTGGCGCTGTTCTGCTCGGCGCTGCTGTATGTGCGGTGGCGGTATCAGTTGAATCGCAAGCTGGCGGGTGAAGGCGAGATCAGCGTCGCCTGATCTGACGCCTTCGCGAGCAGGCTCGCTCCCACAGGATCCTTGTTGAATCACAATTTTGTGATCGACACAAAAACTGTGGGAGCGGGCTTGCTCGCGAATGGGGCGACGCGGTCTTAATGGTTGACGGTGTACGCGAGCATCATCGAAATCTGGCTCATCGGCCGCCCGCCACTCTGCTCATGCCACTGATTGAACGCGTTCTGCACAATCGCCAGATCGCGCAGACTGGTCGGCGCCTTGTCGACGATCTTCTGTGCATTCAGCGCCGCGACCACGTCATAGCTCGGCACGAAGGTGTCCTTGCCGACCATGCGCAGGAAGCGCGGCGCCGACAGCCCGCCCAACTGACTCCCATGCTTTTTCAGGTAGGTCCACAGACCGACGATATCGGTCACCGGCCAGTCGGCGATCAGCGCGCCGAAGCTGCCCTTGTCCTTTTCCACATCGAGGATGAACTGGGCATTGCGCGGCACGCTCTTGAGCTTGCCCAGGTGGCGGATGATGCGCGCGTCCTGCATCAGGCGTTCGAGGTGTTCGGCGCTCATCAGCACGACTTTTTCCGGGTCGAACCTGAAGAACACTTCTTCGAAGGCCGGCCACTTGGCGTCCACCAGGCTGTGCTTGAGCCCGGCACGGAATACGCGCAGGGCCATGGTCGAGAGGTAACGATCGTCGCTGATCTTGCGCAATTGCGCGGGAGTCTTGGGAACGGGCAGATGGGCTTCCAGTTCAGCCGCCGAACCGAAGCGGTTCAGACAGTATTCGTGCAGCCACTTGTAATCGCGCATGCCCTCTCCTATTGAATAAAACGAAAAACCCATGTGGGAGCGAGCCTGCTCGCGAAGACGGAGTATCAGTCAACAAATCAGTTAAATGACACACCGCTTTCGCGAGCAGGCTCGCTCCCACATTTGAAGGTGTTTACAAGTTAACGACGTTAACGAAGCGCGAAGCCGCCGTTTCGTCGATCTTCAGGCTGGTGAAGTCGAACAGGTTGCGGTCGGCCAGTTGCGACGGCACCACGTTCTGCAGACTGCGGAAGATGCTTTCAGTTCGGCCCGGAGTCTTGCGCTCCCAGTCCTGAAGCATTTCCTTGACCACCTGGCGCTGCAGGTTTTCCTGCGAACCGCAGAGGTTGCACGGGATGATCGGGAATTCCTTGAAGTCCGAGTAGGCCTGGATGTCTTTCTCGTTGCAGTAGGCCAGCGGACGGATCACCACGTTGCGCCCGTCGTCGGCGCGCAACTTCGGCGGCATCGCCTTGAGGGTGCCGTTGAAGAACATGTTGAGGAAGAACGTCTCGACGATGTCGTCACGGTGGTGACCGAGGGCCATTTTGGTCGCGCCGATTTCGTCGGCAAAGGTGTACAGCGTGCCGCGACGCAGGCGTGAGCACAGCGAGCAAGTGGTCTTGCCTTCCGGCACCAGCTCCTTGACCACCGAATAGGTGTCCTTCTCGACGATGTGGTACTCGACGCCCAGCTCTTTCAGGTAGGCCGGCAGTACGTGCTCGGGGAAGCCCGGCTGCTTCTGGTCCATGTTCACCGCGACGATCTCGAACTTGATCGGTGCAACCTTCTGCAGGTGCAGCAGCACGTCGAGCATGGTGTAGCTGTCCTTGCCCCCGGACAGGCAGACCATGACCTTGTCGCCGTCTTCGATCATGTTGAAATCGGCGACCGCTTCGCCGGCCAGGCGGCGCAGGCGCTTTTGCAGTTTGTTCTGGTTGACCGTAAGAGTGCCCATGACGCGAAATCCGTGAGGTGTGACGAAAGGCGGGCATTTTACGCAAAAACACCGGGGTTGTGGCCACAGGTTGTCGCCCCTTCAATTGACCGTTTGCACAGACCCCGACGCGATTACCCCGCCGGTTTACAGCGCAATTTGCTCTAAGCCCCTAGTCCCTGTGCGGTTAAGTCCTTTCTATACTGCGACATAAGGTCGCACACAATCTGAAGACCTGAATTTGCTCGGCCACCTTGGCCCGTAGGCGCTCCGCTGGGGGGCGATGGCAATAACAAGAGGAGTGACTGGCATGATCCATCACGTAGTGGGACTTTTTACCCACCCCGATCAGGAATGGAAGGAAATCCGTGGCGACCAAGAGGAAAGCATCAGCCACATGTACCTGACGCACACGCTGATTCTGGCGGCGATTCCGGCGGTTTCGGCGTTTATCGGCACCACTCAGGTCGGCTGGGTAATCGGCAACCGCGCACCGGTGATGCTCACCGTGGAAAGTGCGATCTGGATGACCGTGATGTCGTACCTGGCGATGCTCGGCGGGGTCGCAGTGATGGGCGCGTTCGTGCACTGGATGGCCCGCACCTATGACGCCAATCCGAGTCTGGCCCGTTGCGTGGCCTTCGCCACCTACACCGCGACACCGTTGTTCGTCGGCGGATTGGCGGCGCTGTATCCACACATGTGGCTGGGAATGATTGTCGGCACGGCGGCCATCTGCTACACGGTGTATCTGCTGTACGTGGGGTTGCCAACGTTCATGAACATTCCATCGGATGAAGGCTTCCTGTTTTCCAGCTCAGTGCTGGCGGTGGGTCTGGTGGTGCTGGTGGCCATCATGGCGTTCACCGTGATTGTCTGGGGCCTCGGCGTGGGGCCGGTGTATACCAACTGACAAGCTTCACCCCAGAGAAAAACAAGATCTGCCAATACAGGCCGCCGCAAGGCGGCCTTCTCGTTTGGCGGATGACCATTCGGCAGGTCAGCGATTCGCAAGTCAGGAACGTTGCGGCATACTCGACGCCTCTGGAGATCCATCAAGCATGCCCGAGCAACTCAATACCCGCGTCGAAGACTGTTACCAACTCGCTGAAGCCTTTTTCAAACGTCATTTCCAACGCCCCGTCGTCAGCCTCAAGCTGCGCGGGCAAAAAGCCGGTGTCGCGCATCTGCACGAGAACTTGCTGCGCTTCAACCCGCAGCTGTACCGGGAAAACACCGAACACTTCCTCAAGCAGACCGTGGCCCACGAAGTCGCGCACCTGATCGCCCATCAACTGTTCGGCGACCGCATCCAGCCGCACGGCGAGGAGTGGCAACTGATCATGCGCGGGGTTTACGAGTTGCCGCCGGATCGCTGCCACACCTACGCAATCAAACGCCGCAGCGTGACCCGCTACATCTACAAATGCCCGTGCGCCGACAGTGATTTTCCGTTTTCGGCGCAGCGTCATAGCCTGGTGCGTCAAGGGCGACGGTATTTGTGCCGTAGATGCCGCAACACTTTGGTGTTCAGTGGTGAGATGCGGGTGGAATAGGCGGTTTGGTGTTGTCGCCGCCGACGCCTTCGCGAGCAAGCCCGCTCCCACAAGGGGAATGCATTTCAAATGTGGGAGCGAGCCTGCTCGCGAAGAGGTCGGTACAGACGCTAGAGAATTACCTTGGCCGCCCGCAATTGAGCAATCCGCTCAGCATCAAACCCCAACTCCCCCAACACCTGCTCAGTATGCTGTCCCAACCCTGCGCCGACATGCCGCGGCGCCGGCAGCGCTTCGGAGAATTTCAGCGGACAGGCAATCTGCGCCTGGGTCGTACCGTCGCCACGCGGCACCTGGGTCACCAGTTCCCGCGCCTGCAACTGCGGATGCTGCACCGCCTCGCTCAGGTTCAAGACCGGTTCGACACAGGCATCGACCTCGGCAAACAACGCGCGCAGCTCGGCAAAGTCGTGCTTCTCGAATTCGACTTTCAACGCATCCTTCAATAACCGTTGCTGCTCGGGTTTCGGCGACAAGCCCTGCGCCGCCAGCTCCGGCCGGCCCAACGCCGTACACAGCTGCTGCATGAACCCCGGCTCAAGACTGCCTACCGACAACCAGCGCCCGTCGCGGGAGCGGTAGTAGTCGTAGAAGCTGCCGCCATTGAGCATCAGCTCTTCCCAATGCGGTTCGTCGCCACAGGCCAGATAGCCGGCACCGGCCATGGCGTTCAGGCTGAAGGCGCAATCGGTCATGCTCACGTCCAGATGCGTGCCCTGCCCGGTCTGCTGCCGGGCGATGACCGCCGCCAGCAGGCCGATCACCCCATGCAGCGAACCACCCGCGATATCCGCCACCTGCATGCCCAGCGGCAACGGCCCGCTGTCGGCGCGGCCGGTGTAACTGGAAAGACCGGCCAGCGCCAGGTAGTTGATGTCATGCCCGGCGCGATCCTTGTACGGCCCGGTCTGGCCATAGCCGGTGATCGACACGTAAATCAGCTTCGGGTTGATCGCCTTCAGTGCCTCGTAACCCAGACCCAGGCGCTCCATCACACCGGGCCGAAACTGCTCGAGGACGATGTCGTAGTCGGCCAGCAACTGCCTGACCACCTCCAGCGCCTCAGGCTGTTTGAGGTCCAGCGCCAGACTGCGCTTGTTGCGATTGAGGTAAGCGTGGCTGGCTGACACACCTTGATCATGCGGCGGCAGCACCCGCAGCAGGTCCATGCGCGTTGGCGATTCGATGCGCAGCACTTCGGCGCCCATGTCCGCCAGCAACAGCGAGGCGAATGGCCCTGGCAGCAGGGTCGAGAAATCCAGAATCTTCAGTGAGGCCAGCGGCGCGGACATGGGCGATCTCCTTGGGCGATGCACCCAGCCTAGGCAGCGCTGCCGCACACGGCAATCACCGGATGCATCAGCGGCAGTGACCGTAATGCTCAAATCGCAGGCAATAAAAAACCCCTGTAGCGAGGGGATTCATCCCCGATGGACTGCGCAGCAGTCCCCTTCTATCTAAGAAGGGGCCGCTTCGCGACCCATCGGGGATGAATCCCCTCACCACAAGGGCTCTCAGACTCCAGCATTACACTGGAGCCAATTCAGATTACTTGACGTTGCTCGGAGTAGCACCTTCAGCCACACCCAGGTCATCTTCCGGACGGGTATCGGCGATACCGCGACCGCCCGAAGCCAGCTCGGATTGCAGCACGTCGGTGTCCAGCTCTTTCACCCACTTGGCAACCACGATGGTCGCGACGGCGTTGCCGACCAGGTTGGTCAGGGCGCGGGCTTCGGACATGAAGCGGTCGATACCGAGGATCAGCGCCAGACCGGCCACCGGCAGGTGACCGACTGCCGACAGGGTGGCGGCCAGCACGATGAAGCCCGAACCGGTCACACCGGCAGCGCCTTTGGAAGACAGCAGCAACACCACCAGCAGGGTGATCTGATGGGTGATGTCCATGTGCGTGTCGGTGGCCTGAGCAATGAACACTGCAGCCATGGTCAGGTAGATCGCGGTACCGTCGAGGTTGAACGAGTAACCGGTCGGGATCACCAGACCCACGACAGATTTCTTCGCGCCCAGACGCTCCATCTTGATCAGCATGCGTGGCAGTACCGATTCCGAGGACGAGGTACCGAGTACGATCAGCAGTTCTTCACGGATGTAGCGAATCATCTTCAGCACGCTGAAGCCGTGCATGCGGGCGATGGCACCCAGCACGATCAGGATGAAGGCCAGGCAGGTGATGTAGAAGCAGGCCATCAGTTGACCCAACTGCACCAGCGAACCGACACCGTAAGCACCGATGGTGAACGCCATCGCGCCGAAGGCACCGATTGGCGCGAGCTTCATGATCATGTTGATGATGTTGAACATCACGTGGGCGAAGCGATCGATGAAGTCGAGGATCGGACGGCCATAGTCACCCAGGCGATGCAGGGCGAAACCGAAGATCACCGAGAACATCAGCACTTGCAGGATGTCACCGGTGGCGAACGCGCCGACGATGGTGGTCGGGATCACGTTGAGCAGGAAGCCGACAACGCTCTGGTCTGCGCCTTGCTGCACGTAAGTCGCGACTTTCGAGGCGTCCAGGGTGCTGACGTCGATGTGCATGCCGTTGCCCGGCTGCACGATGTTGACCACGATCAGGCCCACCAGCAGGGCGATGGTCGAAACGATTTCGAAGTACAGGAGTGCGTAACCGCCGGTCTTGCCGACCGACTTCATGCTTTGCATGCCAGCGATGCCGCTGACCACGGTGCAGAAGATGATCGGGGCGATGATCATTTTGATCAGCTTGATGAACCCGTCACCCAGTGGCTTTACCGCCACACCGAACTGCGGGTAGTAGTGACCAAGCGCAATACCGATGATGATTGCGACGATCACCTGGAAATACAGGGATTTGTACAGTGGCTGACGAGTCGTCATTGCAAGTGTCCTCAAGCGTCCCGCGGGCAACATCCATCTGTTGGGCGCAGAACCTGAATTGCGAACCCTCCTGCACTGGAGGGATTTGTTGTTGGAGCGGCGCTATTCCAGCGGAATAGACGCACACTTCTGTCGCTGTTATCGCAAACGCCGTGCCACTTTGGTGCAATTCGCTGCAAGCCTTTTGATATCAGGGGATGCAGGCTAATTTTTGTCACTGCCCGGTGACGCCAGTGTGGCGGATTTCCGCCAAGTCAGCGGATCTCGTCCTACAATTTGGCGGAAATCCGCCTTGTTGCCCTGCGCATGCCCCGGCTACCATCCAGCGCCTGAGGAAGGATCTGCCGCTTATGCGCGAACGTACCATCGCCAGTCATTTCGCCCGCGCCGCCCTCGGTGGCGCACGCCGTTCGGGGTTCGACTATGCGCCGCTGCTGCAGCAACTGGGGATCAGCCCCGAGTTGCTCGATGAACCTCGGGCGCGCATCGCCCCGGAGCAATTCACCCAACTGATCCAGAGCCTGTGGCTGGCGCTGGATGACGAATACCTGGGCTTTGGCACCGCGCCGAGCAAGCCCGGCAGCTTCGCGATGATGTGCCACGCGCTGATCCACTGCCGCAATCTGGAGAAGGCACTGCAACGCGGTTTATTGTTTTATAGCCTATTCCCCGAGGCTCCGCGCCTGAGCCTGAGCCGCGAAGACGAATGGGTGCGCCTGAGCCTTGATGACTCGCAGTTATGGGACCCGGATCACTTTCTCAGCGAGAGCCTGCTGGTGATCTGGCATCGCCTCGGCAGTTGGCTGATCGGCCAGCGGATTCGTCTGGAGCAGGCCACCTTCAGTTATCCGAAACCGGCGCACGGTGCCGAGTACGACCTGCTATTCCCCTGCCCTTTGGTGTTTTCCGCCCAGCAGAGCAGCCTGCTGTTTCACAGTCGCTATCTGCACATGCCGCTGTTGCAGGACGAACGCACCCTCAAGCACTTTCTCGAACGCTCACCCGCCGACCTGCTGTCGCGCCCGGACGACGGCGACAGCCTCAGCAGTCGCCTGCGCCGCTTGCTCAGCCGCGACAGTGCGCACTGGCCGGACCTCGAAGCCGTGGCCGCGCAGCTGCACATCAGCCCGCAAACCCTGCGTCGGCATTTGCGTGAGGAAGGCAGCAGTTTTCAGGAATTGAAGGATCAGTTGCGCCGCGACATCGCGATTTATCACCTGGGCCGGGCGGATCTGTCGTTGCAACAGATTGCCGAGCAACTGGGTTTTTCCGAACCGTCGGCGTTTCACCGGGCGTTCAAGAAATGGACCGGGCTGACACCGGGGGCGTATCGGGCGCAAGAGCAGTAAGACCCGCGCTGAACTGACTGGCGCTATCGCGAGCAGGCTCACTCCTACATTTGAAATGCATTCCCCTTGTAGGAGTGAGCCTGCTCGCGATGACGTCAGAACAGCCAACACCTAAACCGCAGGAAACTGAATCCTGAACGCCGCCCCGCCCATCGGCGAATCCCCGAGCATCAGCTTGGCGTTGTAGCTCTCGATGATGTCCTTGACCACCGCCAGCCCGATGCCCTGCCCCGGGTGCTGACGATCCAGACGCTCACCACGCTCGAGAATCCGCGCGCGCTGATTCGGCGGCACACCGGGGCCGTCGTCTTCGATGCACAACTCGATGCCGGCGAGGGTCTCGCGCACGCTGATGCGCACTTCGCCCAGGCACAGGCGATAGGCGTTCTCCAGCAGGTTGCCCATCATCTCCAACAGCGCGCCCTGCTCGATCGGCACGTAGCAGTGCTCCGGCAGATCGAAGGCCACCCGCACGTGTTTGTCGCGGTAGACCTTGTCGAGGGTGTCGCACAGGCTTTTGAGCACCGGTTGCAGACGCACCTGGTGGCGCACCAGGCCGCTTTTGCGCAGGCTGGCCCGTTGCAGTTGATAGCTGATCTGCTGACTCATGCGCTCGATCTGGGTTTGAAGTACCCAGGCTTGATCGCGATCTTCCGGGCGTTGGGCCATGTCTTCACTGACCCCTTGCAGTACCGCCAACGGGGTTTTCAGGCTGTGCGCCAGATCATCGAGGGAGTCACGGTAGCGGCTGCGCTGCTGGCGTTCACTGTGCAGCAGACGGTTGAGCGAGCCAGTCAGGCGCAGCAGTTCGCGCGGGTGCTGTTCGGTGAGGCTTTCACGAGTGCCGCTTTCGATCTCGTCGAGTTCCTGACTCAGTCGGCGCAGCGCCTTGAGGCCCCAGGTCAGGCCGATCCACAACAGCGCCAGCAGCACCAGCAATGCGGCGCCGAAGCCCAGGTAGAGATTTTCGCGCAGGCCTTCGAGGGTATTTTCGTATTCGCGCACCGGTTGCAGAGCGACGATGCTGAACGCGGCACTTTTACCGCCCAGCAGTTTGACTTCGACGTCGTAGACGAAGAACTCCTGGCCATTGCTCTCGCGGATCCGCGCGAACTCGTTGCCCATGCCGTCGTAACGCGGCTTGTAGTTGATCTGCTCTTCCTGCGTGCCTTTCGAGCGCCAGACCAGTTTGCCTTCGCGGTCGTAGATGTAGCCGAGCAGGCGGTTGTCGGTGAGATTGAAACGCTCATCCGGCAGCTGCGCCGGCATCACCAGATGGCCACTGTCGACGCGTGCCGCCGAGATCAGCGTGGTGACGTCCGAGGCCAGGCGCTGCTCGATCGAGTCCTGCAACGCCAGGCTGAACGCGCCCTGCATGGCCGGCAGCAAGCCGAGCATGAACAACACCGCCAACGTGGTGGCGGCGAGCATCAAGCGAACGCGAAGAGAACGAATCAAGTGCAGCGCTCATTGAACAAGTAGCCAAGACCGCGCACGGTGTCGATCGGCTTGAACCCGCCCGGTCCTTCGAGCTTGCGGCGCAGACGGCCGACCAGCACTTCGATCACGTTCGGATCGCGCTCGTCGTCATCCGGATAGAGCTGCTCCATCAGGCGATCCTTGGGCACCACTTGCTGGTGGTGGCGCATCAGGTATTCGAGGATGCGGTATTCGTAGGCGGTCAGTGCCAGCGGCTCTTCATCCAGCGACGCCTGCTTGCGATTGAGGTCCAGCAACAGCGGCCCGGCGACGATGGTCGACTGGGTGAAGCCGCTGGAGCGACGCAGCAAGGCATTCAGGCGCGCGTCGAGTTCCTCGAACTGGAACGGCTTGACCACGTAGTCGTCGGCACCGGCGGCGAGGCCTTCGACCTTGTCCTGCCAATTGCCGCGCGCGGTGAGGATCAGGATCGGAAAGGTCTTGCCGCTCGAGCGCAACTGGCGGATCAGGTCCAGACCGCCCATGCCCGGCAGACCGAGGTCAATCACCGCCAGATCGAAGTTGAACTGCCCGGTCTGGTACAGCGCCTCTTCGGCATTGGCCACGGACTCGACCACGTGACCGCTCTCCGTCAGGCGGGTTTGCAGGTGATGGCGCAACAGCGCTTCATCTTCGACGACCAACAGTTTCATAACGCTCTCCCGGGTAAATCAAAAACTCCAACAACGCACCTGTGGGAGCGGGCTTGCTCGCGAAGGCGATGTATCAGCCAACATTGTTGTCGACTGACAGACCGCTTTCGCGAGCAAGCTCGCTCCCACAGGGTCTAGAACGAACCGCGCTTTAGAAAGCGTAGTTCGCCGACAGGTAAGTCTGGGCGCTGCTGGTCAAGTCCAGCGAGCCTTGCTTGCTGCCACCGCTTTCTTTCATTTCAGTGCTGGCGTTGCTCATCAGGTAACGGTAACCGAGTTCGACCGACACATTCTGCGCCACTTGTTGCAGCACACCGAACTGGCCACCGACGGCGTAACCGATGTCACTGTCGCGGCTGTAGCCTGGCGAATCCTGAGTCAGCTTGGTCAAACCGGCCGTGGCGCCACCGAACAATTTGGTGCTGCCGCCCACTGGATAGAACAGATCGTAGCTGCCCAGCAGGTTTTCCTGGCGCAGTTTAATGCCATTGTGCGAACCGGACACGTTGTCGTAGGTCGCGTAGTAACGACCTTGCGAGTTTTGCTGACCGAGGCGCACGCCGTAAGTGTTGTTGCCGTCGATTGCGCCGCTGGCGTCCGGATGGCCAAGGTTGTCGTTCAGCGCGTGGGATTTTTTAACCTTGTCACTGGTCTGGCCAAAGGTCAGGCCGGCGAAGTTGCTGGTGTCATCGGCATGTGCCGCAAGGCTGGAGCCCAACAAGGTAAAAGCCAGCAGCAGTTTGTTTAGACGATTCATCGCGTTTCCTCTTTCACAGTGCTGTTTGGGTATGGCGCAAGGTTACTGACCCGCCCCTGTACCTGCCCTGAACACTCTCTGAACCTGCGCTGAATCAAATCGACTAGGCTGTCCTGACCACTTTCGATAAGGAGACCGACCATGCGCCTGTTCCTCGCCCTCGTCTTGCTCGCCGCCAGCAATCTGGCCAACGCCGCGATCAAGACTCAGGAGATTCCCTACCAGAGTGCCGACGGCACCAAGCTGATCGGCTACTACGCCTATGACGACGCGATCAAGGGCAAACGCCCGGGAGTCGTCGTGGTGCATGAATGGTGGGGCCTTAACGATTACGCCAAACGTCGCGCCCGCGACCTCGCCGAACTGGGCTACAGCGCGCTGGCGATCGACATGTATGGCGAAGGCAAGAACACTGAGCACCCGAAAGATGCGATGGCGTTCATGCAGGCCGCGACCCAGGATGCTGCGGCCTCCAGCAAACGTTTCGAGGCCGGGTTGAACCTGCTGAAAAAGCAGCCGCAGACCGACGTCAATAAAATCGCCGCCATCGGTTACTGCTTCGGCGGTGGCGTGGTGCTCAACGCCGCGCGTCAGGGCGAGCCGCTGGCAGGCGTAGTGAGTTTCCACGGTGCGCTGGCAACCACCACCCCGGCGACGCCCGGCAGTGTGAAGGCGAAAGTTCTGGTCGAGCATGGCGCGCTGGACAGCATGGTCACCGCGGACAACGTCACCGCGTTCAAATCTGAAATGGACAAGGCCGGCGCCGACTATAAGTTCGTCAGCCTCGACGGCGCCAAACATGGCTTCACCAATCCGGATGCCGATCGCTTGAGCCACGGCGATCACGGCGGCCCGGATATCGGCTACAACAAGGCGGCCGATGAAAAATCCTGGGCGGACATGAAGGCGTTCTTCCAGAAAATCTTTGCCTGATCAGATAGATTGCAGCGCGGCCTTCGCGAGCAGACTCGCTCCCACATGGGAATGCGTTCCAAATGTGGGAGCGAGCCTGCTCGCGAAAGCCGCACCGCCGATCTCGACCTTGCCCTTGCGAATCGGCAAAATGCCCGCCATGAATTCCAGCCCGCCCCTCCCCGCCTGCTGCACCCCACTCGACGCCCACTGGCCGTTGCCCAACGTGTTGCCCGAGACCGTGCTGCTCAGTACCCGTTTCGACCCGAAGCAACTGCTCGGCGATGACTTCCAGCGCAGCGCCATCGAGCCGCCGCCGAGCATTCAGCGCTCGGTGGCCAAACGGCAGGCCGAGTTTCTTGCCGGACGAATCTGCGCCCGGGCCGCGCTGCAGCAACTGGAAGGCTCAAGCGTGATTCCGGCGATTGGCGAAGACCGCGCACCGGTGTGGCCGGCGCATATCTGCGGCTCGATCACTCACAGCACCGGACACGCGGCGGCGATTGTCGCCAACAAGCGGCACTGGCGCGGCTTGGGCATGGATCTGGAAAACCTGCTCGAGACCGAGCGCGCCGAACGCCTGGCCGGAGAGATTCTGACGCCGCCGGAGCTGCAGCGCATGGCCGCCGGTGCGCGGGAACAACTGGCGTTACTGGTGACCCTGACGTTTTCGGTGAAAGAGAGTCTGTTCAAGGCGCTGTACCCGATTGTGCAGAAGCGTTTCTACTTCGAGCACGCCGAGGTGCTGGAGTGGACGGAGCAGGGTCAGGTCCGGTTGCGTTTGCTGACTGACTTGTCTGGCGAATGGCGTCATGGCACCGAGCTGGAGGCGCAATTTGGTGTGCAGGATGGGCAGTTGTTGAGTCTGGTCAGCATTCCTGCCTGAGGATTTTTCGGCGACTGTTGCACCGCCTTCGCGAGCAAGCCCGCTCCCACCCTTGAAATACATTCCCCTGTGGGAGCGGGCTTGCTCGCGAAGGCGTCATTTCTGCTGACACAAAACTCAACGGCGCTCCTGATTCCTCGGCCAACTCAGACTGAAACAAGCCCCACCCAGACTTTTGCTCTTGTTGATCAGCGCCCGACCGTCATGCCAGTGAATGATCCGCCGCACAATCGACAGCCCCAGCCCGTGCCCACCAGAGGCCCGGGTGCGGCTGTCATCCAGACGCAGGAACGGCGTGAAGATCCGTTCCCACGCCGACTCCGGCACACCCGGCCCGTCATCCTCGACATCGACCCGGCAGCGCAACTGCCCGACCTGATAACTCACCGTGACGTTAGAGCGTGCATGGCGCATCGCGTTGCTCACCAGATTCTGCAACGCCCGATGCAGGAAGCGCGGCTCGGCTTCGACCCAGGCGCCATCGTTGTCCGCCGCTGACAGGCACAACCCGCGCTGCACCGTGACCTCAGCACGCAACGGCGCCAGTTCTGCGATCACCTGATTGACCAGCGCATCGAGGTCAATGCGCTGAAAGGTCAGTGCCGGTGAACCCTGCTCCAGCCGCGCGTAAGTGAGCATTTCGTCGACCAGCTTATCGAGATCCTCGATGTCGTGATCCATGCCCTCGCGGTACTTCTCCAGCGCCTGCGGGGTGGTGGCCGAGCCGATCATCTCCAGCCCGAAACGCAGGCGCGCCACTGGCGTGCGTAGTTCGTGGGACACCGCGCGCACCAGCTCGCGCTGGATCGCCAGCAACTGCTGCAGATGCTCGGCCATGCCGTTGAACGCCGCCGCCAGCCGCCCGACCGAGTCAGCTCCGCGGGCCGGCACGCGGGTTTCCAGGCTGCCTTTGGCGATGCGTGTGGCTGCGGCTTCGAGACCGCGCAGACGCCGCTCGAGCTGACGCACCAACAGATAAACGATCAGACCGATCAGGCTCAGGCCCAAGGCAGCGATCAACACCAGCCATTGCGGCGGATATGGATTCATCTGATACAGCGGGCCGATCTCCAGCACCCACGGCGTGCCGACCATGCCGGCAAACACCCGGATCGAATCCCCGCCCTTGCCAAGCGCCATCACCGTATCGCCCTCGGACACGCGACGGCTCTGGTCTTCGTCCATGTCGGCCTCGTTGACCGTGACCAGCCGCAGATCAAAACCGAAGCCTTTCTCTTCCTTTAACTGCGCCAGTCGTTTGGGCTGTTCGCCGACCGGCACCCGTACCAGTTCATCGGCCAACAGATAAATAGTCGCGCGGGCCAATTGCTCGCTGATCTGCTGCACGTCGCCGGTGAGCACCAATTGTTCTTTATCACTGACCAGTCGATAGACCCGCGCCGCATGCGGGCCGGTCTGCTCCACCAAGGCCTGACCGCGCTGCACCCGGGCGCGCTGAGAGAGATCCAGATCGGTCTCGGAAAACTTCTTCAGCGCCAGCGGAATCCCCAGCAGACGCTCCCAGACCAACAACGCCCGATGGCGCTCGGTTTCGTTCATCGGTTGCAGGTTGTCGGCCATCAGCGAGAACGTGCCGTGGGCCAGGCGCTCGCGGTATTGCTCGCTGCGCACCTGATTGAGCAGGTGCAGTGCCAGCACACCGAGCACCGCCACCAGAATCAGCGCCGCGCACATGCCGCCATAGATGCGCAGGAAGATCGAATTCACAGCGCCAGATCCACACAGGCTTCAGGGACGAACAGATAGCCTTTGCTGCGGATGGTCTTGATCAGCCGCGGATGGTCGGGGTCATCACCGATTTTCGGGCGAATGCGCGAGATGCGCACATCGATCGAACGATCCTGGCCGTCGTAACCGATGCCGCGCAACGCAGTGAAGATTTCTTCGCGAGAGAGGATCCGCCCGGCATTCGACACCAGCAGCCAGAGCAGGTCGAATTCGGCGCTGGTCAGTTCGATGCCGCTGTCGCTGAGCCAGGCTTCGCGCAAGGCGTTGTCCACCACCAGCGGGCCGAATTGCAGGCGACGGCTTTTTTCCACGATTGGCTCGGCTGTGTCGCTGCGTCGCAGCAAGGCCTGAATCCGCGCCAGCAACAGCCGTGGACGCACCGGTTTGCACACGTAATCGTCAGCGCCGAGGTCAAGACCCTGAATCTGGTCAGCATCGTCGGTGCGCGCGGTGAGCATCAGGATCGGACCGTCGTAACGGTCGCGCACCTTGCGGCAAATGCTCAGGCCGTCTTCGCCAGGCAGCATCAGGTCGAGGATCACCAGATCCGGCTGCTCCTTGATGATCCGCGCCGCCGCCAGCGCGCCGTTGCCTTCGATCTCCACGCGCAATCCATTGGCTTGCAGGTATTCGCGGGTGAGTTCGGCCAGACGCTGGTCATCCTCGACTATCAATACCTGCCAGGCTTCTTGCTCCACCGGTGACCTCTGCTTGCTGTTTTTATTAATAAAGGAAGAACCGTGCGACGCAGCACAATCCATGTGGGAGCGAGCCTGCTCGCGAATGCGTCGGTAGGTTCAGCATCAATGTTGGCTGATCCAACGCTTTCGCGAGCAGGCTCGCTCCCACAGTTGTAGATCCTCCCGTCTTTTTGTCATCTTTCGGGAGGATAAGAATGGGTAAACACTGCCCGATTGTATAAACGGCGTACAACCAGAACACAAGTCGGCAAATGCGTTCGGACAAGGCGGTTTTTTGTGATAGGGTTCGCGCCCTTAAAAATCCGCTGAAGCGTTTTTCCCAAGTGAAAAGCAGTGACAAACGGTCTAGCTCAGCAGGTTCGCGGCCTACACGGGAATTCCTGGTTTCTTACACAATTTACGCACAGGTTTATCCACAGCTAGTACGTTGCAAGCCCTCTCGAAACGCATTATCTTGTAGCACGGCGCGAGGAGAGACCCTACATATAGGGTTTTACGCTCAGACGACCAACCACATTTCGGACCTGAAACTCAAGCGCTTTATTGCCAGTTTCCGGTTGAACCAAGCAAGTTTTTCAAAGCCCAAACCGCACTTGCGGATGGCGCCGTTTTTCAGGTCGGAAACGACCGGAACGGTACGGGTGTTGCAGTCATTACTGTCATCCGGGAAGGAATCCGGCTCGAGCCCTGGCTCGCAGCCAAAAACTTCGGCAAGGATGCGGCGTCATTAGCCTTTTTCCTACTGGTCCGAAGTTGTTATGCCCGACGCCCGTCGGTTGTAGTGCTTCGGACCAGAACGGTGAGCACCATGATGGTGCCCAAACAAACATAGAGAATGTGGAGATCACCCCCCATGCAAACCGACACAACTCGCGAGAACCCGCAGGGCACCTTGCCGCAGGCCGCCGATTCGAATTCGGATCTGGCCGCCACCGCGCCTGGTCAACTGCGCGTGATCAAGCGCAATGGCACTGTCGTTCCTTACACCGATGACAAGATCACCGTCGCTATCACCAAAGCGTTTCTCGCAGTTGAGGGCGGCACCGCTGCCGCTTCGTCGCGAATCCACGACACCGTTGCGCGCCTGACCGAACAGGTCACCGCGACCTTCAAGCGTCGCATGCCGTCGGGCGGCACCATCCACATCGAAGAAATCCAGGACCAGGTCGAACTGGCCCTGATGCGTGCCGGCGAGCAGAAAGTCGCTCGTGACTACGTGATCTACCGTGACGGCCGTTCGAAAGAACGCGCTGCCCACGCGCCGGTCGAAGCTGCGGTCGACGCGCACCCGTCGATCCGCATCACCCGCGCTGACGGCAGCCTCGCGCCGCTGGACATGGGCCGCCTGAACACCATCGTCACCGAAGCCTGCGAAGGCCTGGCTGAAGTCGATGGCGACCTGATCCAGCGCGAAACCCTGAAAAACCTGTACGACGGCGTGGCCCTGAACGACGTCAACACCGCACTGGTGATGACCGCGCGTACCCTGGTTGAACGTGAGCCGAACTACTCGTTCGTCACCGCCCGCCTGCTGATGGACACCCTGCGTGCCGAAGGCCTGGGCTTCCTCGAAGTGGCCGAAAGCGCCACTCACCACGAAATGGCCGACCTGTACGCCAAGGCACTGCCGGCTTACATCGCCAAAGGTATCGAGTTCGAACTGCTGAACCCTGTGCTGGCCACCTTCGACCTGGAAAAACTGGGCAAGGCGATCAACCACGAGCGCGATCAGCAATTCACCTACCTGGGCCTGCAGACCCTGTACGACCGTTACTTCATCCACAAGGATGGCGTGCGTTTCGAACTGCCGCAGATCTTCTTCATGCGCGTGGCCATGGGCCTGGCGATCGAAGAGAAGCAGAAAGAAGACCGTGCGATCGAGTTCTACAACCTGCTGTCCTCGTTCGACTACATGGCTTCGACTCCGACCCTGTTCAACGCCGGCACCCTGCGTCCACAGCTGTCGAGCTGCTACCTGACCACCGTTCCGGACGACCTGTCGGGCATCTACCACGCGATCCACGACAACGCCATGTTGTCCAAATTCGCTGGCGGCCTGGGCAACGACTGGACCCCTGTGCGCGCCCTGGGTTCGTACATCAAAGGCACCAACGGCAAGTCGCAAGGCGTGGTTCCGTTCCTGAAAGTGGTGAACGACACCGCTGTAGCCGTTAACCAGGGTGGCAAGCGCAAAGGCGCTGTGTGTGCCTACCTGGAAACCTGGCACATGGACATCGAAGAGTTCATCGAACTGCGCAAGAACACCGGTGATGATCGTCGTCGTACCCACGACATGAACACCGCCAACTGGATCCCTGACCTGTTCATGAAGCGTGTCTTCGATGACGGCAAGTGGACCCTGTTCTCGCCTTCCGAAGTGCCGGACCTGCACGACCTGACCGGCAAAGCCTTCGAAGAGCGCTACGAGTACTACGAAGCCCTGACCGAGTACCCGGGCAAGGTCAAGCTGTTCAAGACCATCCAGGCCAAAGACCTGTGGCGCAAAATGCTCTCCATGCTGTTCGAAACCGGCCACCCATGGCTGACTTTCAAAGACCCGTGCAACCTGCGTAGCCCGCAGCAGCACGTCGGCGTGGTTCACAGCTCGAACCTGTGCACCGAGATCACCTTGAACACCAACAAGGACGAGATCGCCGTTTGCAACCTGGGCTCGATCAACCTGCCGAACCACATCGTCGACGGCAAGTTGGACACCGCCAAGCTGCAACGCACCGTGAACACCGCCGTGCGCATGCTCGACAACGTGATCGACATCAACTACTACTCGGTGCCGCAAGCGAAGAACTCCAACTTCCGCCACCGTCCGGTCGGTCTGGGCATCATGGGCTTCCAGGACGCGCTGTACCTGCAGCACATCCCTTACGGTTCCGACGCTGCCGTCGAGTTCGCCGACAAGTCGATGGAAGCGGTCAGCTACTACGCGATCCAGGCGTCCTGCGACCTGGCCGATGAGCGTGGCGCGTACGAGACCTTCAACGGTTCGCTGTGGTCCAAAGGCATCCTGCCGCTGGATTCGCAACAGATCCTGATCGAGCAACGCGGCCAGAAGTACATCGACGTTGACCTGAACGAAACCCTGGACTGGGCACCGGTTCGCGCCCGTGTACAGAAAGGCATTCGTAACTCCAACATCATGGCCATCGCACCGACCGCGACCATCGCCAACATCACCGGCGTATCGCAGTCGATCGAACCGACCTACCAGAACCTGTATGTGAAATCGAACCTGTCGGGCGAATTCACCGTGATCAACCCGTACCTGGTTCGCGACCTCAAGGCTCGCGGTCTGTGGGACTCGGTCATGATCAACGACCTGAAGTACTACGACGGTTCGGTTCAGCAGATCGAGCGCATCCCGCAAGAACTCAAAGAGCTCTACGCGACCGCGTTCGAAGTGGATACCAAGTGGATCGTTGACGCCGCCAGCCGTCGTCAGAAGTGGATCGACCAGGCCCAGTCGCTGAACCTGTACATCGCCGGCGCCTCGGGCAAGAAACTCGACGTGACCTACCGCATGGCCTGGTACCGTGGCCTGAAAACCACTTACTACCTCCGTGCCCTGGCCGCGACCAGCACCGAGAAGTCGACCATCAACACCGGCAAGCTGAACGCTGTTTCCAGCGGCGGCAACCACGGCGACGATTCGGTTCTGGCAGCTCCGGCCGGCCCAGCGCCAGTGCCAAAGGCTTGCGCGATCGACGAGCCGGATTGCGAAGCTTGCCAATAAGCTGAGCCGGGTCAGGCGTCGCGAGACGCCTGATGCTTCCAGGCAAAAGAAAACCCCCGACAGACTTCTGGTTTGTCGGGGGTTTTCTTTTGGCAACCTAAAAAAACGGCAAAAAAACAGCGAGACCTGAATACAGGCTTCGCCGTTTTTTATGTGTGCAACGCCTTTGTCAGACTGCGAAAGACTCCATCATCGCTTGCCCTACGACAGGAATGGTGAAGGACTCACCGTTGTTGGTGAAAAAGGTTTCAATGGTGTTCCCCCCCTTGTACCAGTCTTTCAGGAATACGCCGGAGTCCAGGTTGCCGCTTTGCAGATCGGCGGCATTGAAGATGTAGGCGCCAAGGTCGTTCTGAACAATCCGCACATCACTGACACTTTGAATATTCTTGAGGGTGACGGTATCAACCCCCGAAGTGCCTGTGTCCTGGATGCCGACCATGGTTTTCGAGAACACGACATAGGTGTCACCGCCCTCTCCACCCAAGGCATCTCCAGAGCCGCGCAGGTTCAACGTATCAACGCCTGCACCACCCTGGAGTTCGTAGCCGTAACCGGTACCCGTCAAGGTATCGTTGCCGTCGCCACCATAAGCAATCCCTGCCGACACGGTTATGTTGTCGTTGCCAGCCTCGCCATAGAGAATGCTGCCAGTATCTTCATCGGCACTGCGCATAGTGTCGTTACCATTGCCACCGTAAAGCGTATCGGCCTGGACGCCGCTGATAGCGAGCAGTCCAAATGCACCGATATCAGTGGCAGTGCCGCCATAGATAAAGTCATCGCCTTCGCCACCATAGATGACATCGTTACCCGCTCCACCCTCAAGCTTGTTCGAATAGGCATTGCCTGTCAGCGTGTCATTGAATGACGACCCCATCAGATTATCGATGTTGATCAGTACGTCACCTTGAGCGTCGCCACCTGCGGCAGTGCCATCCAGCAAATTTATCTGAACGCTGCCAGTACTGGTCAAGTACCAGGCGCCATCACCTCGACCCACACCCGTCAGTAGATCGGCGCCAGCGCCACCTACGAAATTCTCCGCAGCTGCCGCACTTCCGGTAAAGCTGTCGGCTTGCGCAGTGCCTTGGTATATCTCGATCGAGGTGTAAATATCGCCAGCGGCCGCCCCCGTCAAAACAGGCGCCCCCAAATCAAGGGTGATACCTGCAGTTTCGTCAGCAAAGCTCACCATATCCATGCCGCTACCACCGTCGAAGCGGTTTATACCCGCATCCCCGACAAAAGCATCACTGAAATTCGAACCACTGATTGCTTCAATACTGGTGTAAACATCGCCAGCAGCAATTCCGGTATGTATCCCGGTTTTAGTGTTGAGGCTCACGCCCTTGTCGGCATCGGCATAACTGACCGTATCAAAACCATCTCCGCCATTGAGTTGGTCCGCCCCTGCACCACCGAACAACGTGTCATTTCCGGCACCGCCAGTAATGATGTTGTCGGAAGCATTACCACGACCGATGAAGTTGCCGACGCCGGTAAAGGTCAGACGCTCGACCTCATTGGCCAAGGTGGTGATGTTCAGCGTGGTGCGGACTTCGTCATCACCGCCACCGGCCATTTCCACCACGTTCTGGCTGGCCGAGCCGTTGATGATGTACACGTCATTGCCAGCACCGCCGTAAAAAGCCGTGGTACCCAGCGATGCCGTGAACACGTCGTTGTAGTTCGAGCCGATGATGGTTTCGAAATCGGAGAACGTATCGCCCTGAGCGTCGCCGCCCAGACCGGTACCCGAACGTGCAGCGGTCATGGTGATGTTGACGCCTTGCTCCGACTGCGAGTAGCTCAGCCGGTCGTTGCCGTTGTAGCCATCGAGATTGTCGGCAGCAGCGCTGGCAAAGAACGTATCGTCATAATTTGAACCACGGAAACTCTCGATCCCGACAAACGTATCGCCCGCTGCATACCCGGTATGCACACCCGTCTTCAGGTTCAGGGTTACCGCAACGCTGTTGGGTACGTCTTCATAGCTGGCAATATCGAAACCTGCGCCGCCAATCAGCTGGTCGGCGCCTGCGCCCCCCATCAGGATGTCGTTGCCGGCACCGCCGGTAATGACGTTGTCCGAGGCATTACCACGACCGATGAAGGTGCCGGAACCGGTAAAGGTCAGACGCTCGACTTCGTTGGCCAGGGTAATGGTGTTCAGCGTGGTGCGGACTTCGTCATCACCGCCACCGGCCATTTCCACCACGTTCTGGCTGGCCGAACCGTTGATGATGTACACGTCATTGCCGGCACCGCCGTAAAAAGCCGTGGTACCCAGCGATGCCGTGAACACGTCGTTGTAGTTCGAGCCGATGATGGTTTCGAAATCGGAGAACGTATCGCCCTGAGCGTCGCCGCCCAGACCGGTACCCGAACGTGCAGCGGTCATGGTGATGTTGACGCCTTGCTCCGACTGCGAGTAGCTCAGCCGGTCGTTGCCGTTGTAGCCATCGAGATTGTCGGCAGCAGCGCTGGCAAAGAACGTATCGTCATAATTTGAACCACGGAAACTCTCGATCCCGACAAACGTATCGCCCGCTGCATACCCGGTATGCACACCCGTCTTCAGGTTCAGGGTTACCGCAACGCTGTTGGGTACGTCTTCATAGCTGGCAATATCGAAACCTGCGCCGCCAATCAGCTGGTCGGCGCCTGCGCCCCCCATCAGGATGTCGTTGCCGGCACCGCCAGTAATGATGTTGTCGGAAGCATTACCACGACCGATGAAGTTGCCGACGCCGGTAAAGGTCAGACGCTCGACCTCATTGGCCAAGGTGGTGATGTTCAGCGTGGTGCGGACTTCGTCATCACCGCCACCGGCCATTTCCACCACGTTCTGGCTGGCCGAGCCGTTGATGATGTACACGTCATTGCCAGCACCGCCGTAAAAAGCCGTGGTACCCAGCGATGCCGTGAACACGTCGTTGTAGTTCGAGCCGATGATGGTTTCGAAATCGGAGAACGTATCGCCCTGAGCGTCGCCGCCCAGACCGGTACCCGAACGTGCAGCGGTCATGGTGATGTTGACGCCTTGCTCCGACTGCGAGTAGCTCAGCCGGTCGTTGCCGTTGTAGCCATCGAGATTGTCGGCAGCAGCGCTGGCAAAGAACGTATCGTCATAATTTGAACCACGGAAACTCTCGATCCCGACAAACGTATCGCCCGCTGCATACCCGGTATGCACACCCGTCTTCAGGTTCAGGGTTACCGCAACGCTGTTGGGTACGTCTTCATAGCTGGCAATATCGAAACCTGCGCCGCCAATCAGCTGGTCGGCGCCTGCGCCCCCCATCAGGATGTCGTTGCCGGCACCGCCGGTAATGACGTTGTCCGAGGCATTACCACGACCGATGAAGGTGCCGGAACCGGTAAAGGTCAGACGCTCGACCTCATTGGCCAAGGTGATGATGTTCAGCGTGGTGCGGACTTCGTCATCACCGCCACCGGCCATTTCCACCACGTTCTGGCTGGCCGAGCCGTTGATGATGTACACGTCATTGCCGGCACCGCCGTAAAAAGCCGTGGTACCCAGCGATGCCGTGAACACGTCGTTGTAGTTCGAGCCGATGATGGTTTCGAAATCGGAGAACGTATCGCCCTGAGCGTCGCCGCCCAGACCGGTACCCGAACGTGCAGCGGTCATGGTGATGTTGACGCCTTGCTCCGACTGCGAGTAGCTCAGCCGGTCGTTGCCGTTGTAGCCATCGAGATTGTCGGCAGCAGCGCTGGCAAAGAACGTATCGTCATAATTTGAACCACGGAAACTCTCGATCCCGACAAACGTATCGCCCGCTGCATACCCGGTATGCACACCCGTCTTCAGGTTCAGGGTTACCGCAACGCTGTTGGGTACGTCTTCATAGCTGGCAATATCGAAACCTGCGCCGCCAATCAGTTGATCGGCGCCATCGCCGCCGATCAACAGATCATTACCATCGCCACCATTCAAAACATCATTTCCCGCCAACCCGCGTATCTGATCATCGCCCGCAGAACCGATCAGATTATCGGCACCAGCGGTCCCGTTGATTATCGCCATTACATCGTCCTTGTGTTTTTGTGTTGGAAACTACGTTGAAAAACCTGGTAGGAGCTTCCTGATTTCCATATCGCCGTACAGTGTCCTGGCTCAATGAAGCAGGTTGTGCGAAGTTTTGACGCCAAGGTCCCTTACCGGGCAGGGCTGCAACTTCCACACCATAAATTCAGACAAACGGTACGATCGTGAATATGTTTAACCACAAGCATAAAAAAACCGACGCTCAAGGCGTCGGCTTTTTCATGAAGCGGGTAAACCCAATCAGGTCATCTGAATGATGGTCTGCATGATAGTGCTCTGGGTCGAAATGGTCTTGGCGTTCGCCTGATAGTTGCTCTGGCCCTTGATCAGATCCACCAGCTCGTTGGTCAGGTTAACGTTGGACTCTTCCAGCGAGTTGGACGCGATCGAACCCAGCGTACCGGTTTCCGGCGCATCGTAACCCGGGATACCCGAGGCAAAAGTCTCTTTCCAGCTGGTACCGCCGACCGCCTGCAAGCCTTGTTCGTTGGTGAAGCTGGCCAGCGCAACCTGGCCGATGGCCTTGCTCTGGTTGTTGCTGAAGTTGGCGAACAACGTGCCTGTGCCGTCGATGGTCAGGTTGGTGATCTGACCAGTGGCGTAACCATCCTGAGTCGGGATCGAACGGGCGGTGTCAGCGTTGAACTGAGTGGTCTTGGCCATGGATATGGTCACGCCATTGGTGTTGGCAGACGCGCCGTTTGGCGTGAAGGTGCCGTTGGTCACGGTACCCGGTACCCAGCCGGTCAGCTTCAGGTCGCTGCTGATGATCGGCTTGGTCGGATCTGCCGGGTTAGGCGTGCTGACCTGAGTGAGATTGCCCGAACTGTCGAACGTCAGTGTCGAAGCAGTCGGGGCGGTCTTGGTTGGATCGCTGCCGGTTGCATCTGGATTGCGCCCGTCCACCAGGGTGTAGACTTTCCAGGTGTTTTGGCCGGTTTTCACCATGTACTGATCCATGACGTGCGAGTTGCCCTGAGAGTCATAGATAGGCGTGCTGAAGGACTTGGTGTAGGTTTCGAGTTTTGCCGGGTCGAACTTGCCTGCCGCCGCTGTGTCGTCGATCACGGGTGCCGACGAGTTCAGGTTGATGCTCGAAGTCACCAACGAAGTCGACTTCGGCGCCAGGTTCGAGGTGTCGATCTTCAGGTCGGTCAACACGCCGTTGATGATCTTGCCGTTGGCGTCCACACCGTAACCCTGCAGACGCGAGGTGTAGTCGGTGTTGGTGATGAAACCGGCATTGTCGACCTTGAACGTACCGGCACGGGTGTAGGTGATCGAGCCATTGTTGCTCATGGTGAAGAAGCCGGAACCGTTGATGCCCATGTCCAGCACGTTACCGGTGTTGTTGATGTCACCCTGGGTGAACTGCTGGGACACGTTGGCCAGGCGCACGCCGTTGCCGATGACCTTGCTGCCGCTACCCAGGCGAGTGGCCGAATAGACGTCTTCGAATTCTGCACGGGACGATTTGAAACCGGCGGTCGCGACGTTGGCGATGTTGTTGCCGGTCACGTCCAGTTGTTTGTTGGCTGCATAGAGACCGCTAAGGCCGATATTGAAAGACATATTCCACTCCTTTGTGCCGGTTAGTCGGCTCTATATACCAATGGTTTGTACTTTGGACAGGGCGACGGTGCCCTTGCCGGACAGGTTGAGCATCAGCTCGCCACCGGTCTGGCTGATGGTCACGCTGTTGACCGTGGCTGGCAGGTAGGTCGCCAGATCGGTCGCGGTGCCATTGATCGAGGCGTTGGCTTTGACGGTGTAGGTCCCGGTCTTCACCAGATTGCCATCCTTGTCCTTGCCGTCCCAGGTGAAGCTTGCGCTGCCTGCGGCGCGACTGCCCAGATCGATGGTGCGAACCACCGTGCCGCTGCTGTCGGTAATGCTGACGGTGCCACCGGCAATCGACGACGGCACGGTGACCGAACCGGTCATGCCTTTGCTCGGGTCGTCCAATTGAACGGTGTTGGTCTGCACGATCACGTTGCGGCCAACCAGCGACGACGCCTGCAGGGCTTGCGAGGAGCTGTAGTTGCCGGCCAGCGAACTGACGGTGCTGTTGAGGGTGGTGATGCCCTCAAGACTGCTGAACTGCGCCAACTGTGCTACGAAGGCGCTGTTGTCCTGCGGATCAAGCGGGTTCTGGTTTTTCAGCTGGGTGACCAGCAGTTGCAGGAACGCATCCTTGCCCAGGGCTTTGCCGCCAGTGGCGCTGTTGGTGGCCGAAGCAATGCCACCGGTGGTCGTACTGCTCGTTTTCTTCGAGGAGTTCGCCAGGATGTCATTCATGCTCAGGCTGCTGGTGGTATCGGTAACGCTCATGGCAGTCGCCCCTTATTACTGACCGAGGGTCAGTACCTTCTGCATCATGGTTTTGGCGGTGTTCATCATTTCGGCGTTGGTCTGGAACGAACGGCTCGCGGAAATCATGTCAGCCATTTCTTCCACCACGTTCACGTTCGGGTAGTAGACGTAGCCTTTGGCGTCAGCGGCCGGATGGTTCGGCTCGTAACGCGCTTCGAGATTGCTCTGGTCTTCGACCACGCCAAGTACTTGCACGCCCTGCCCTGCGGCGTCCTGGCTCTGGAACAGCGAGTTGCTGCCAGTGTTCTGGCCGCCCTGGAACATGGTGGCGAACACCGGGTGACGGGCGCGGTAGGTCTGGTCGATGCTCGACGAAACGGTTTCGGCGTTGGCGATGTTCGAAGCCACGGTGTTCAGACGCGTGGTTTGTGCGCTCATGCCGCTGCCGGCAATGTTGAAAACGCTGGACAGGGACATGGATTACTCTCCGCGCAGGGCTGACACCAGCCCTTTGAATTTGCTGTTGAGCAGGGTGAAGCTGGCCTGGAAGCCGACCGCGTTTTCCGCGTAGTTCGACTGCTCAAGCTGAGCGTCAACGGTGTTCTGGTCGATCGAAGGCTGCATCGGCGTGCGATACATCAGCGACTCGTCGCCATTGCCCAGGCCTTCAGCTTCGATGTGACGGCTGTTGGTCATGTTCAGCGCGATGGTGCCGTTGGCGTTCTTCTGGGTCTGTGCTTCAAGCACCTTGGAGAAGTCCAGATCCCGAGCCTTGTAGTTCGGGGTATCGGCGTTGGCGATGTTGTTGGCCAACACTTCGGCACGCTGGGCGCGGAAGCCCAATGCCTTTTCGTGAATGCCGAGCGCTTTATCGAAGCTGATGCTCATGTCGGGAACCTTCGGGTGACCGGTTTTTCGTACCTGAGCTTTAGCAAGCGCCGTGCCAAACAGAACAACCCCCATAAACCGGGGCTTTGCGAGGAGCCGGCAAAGCGGCAATGCCAGAAAAGCGGCAACCGGTTTCCGCTGGCTGCCGCTTTTCTGCCGCTTGCGTGCTCTCGCCAACACCGGACAACTGTGGGAGCGGGCTTGCTCGCGAAGGCGTCGTGTCAGTCAATATTTGTTGTCCTGGCACACCGCCTTCGCGAGCAAGCCCGCTCCCACAGGGGATTTTGTGGTGCGTGAGGGAGATAATTCAGGCACAAAAAAACGGGAGCCCCCAAGGACTCCCGTTTCTCGTGTTGCCCGTGCAATCACTTCGCCTGGTAAATGATCCCCGGGCTGCACTGGACCATCTGGTAATGATCCGGCAAACCGTTCAGCGCTTCGGACGCGCCAAGGAACAGATACCCGCCCGGCTTCAGCGTGCTGTGAATGCGCAACAGGATGTCTTTCTTCACCTCGGCGGAGAAGTAGATCAGCACGTTGCGGCAGAACACGATGTCGAACTTGCCCAGACTGGCGTAGCTGTCGAGCAGGTTGAACGAACGGAATTCCACCCGGTTCTTGATCGGCGCCTTGATCACCCAGCGCCCCGGCCCTTTCGGGTCGAAGTAGCGCTGCAGACGATCGGCGGACAAACCGCGGCCGATCGCCAGGCTGTCGTACTCGCCGGTCTTGCAGTTGGTCAGCATGCTGCCGGACAAGTCCGTGGCAACAATCTGCACGCCCATCTTCAACTGACCGAGGTTGCTGCGCTCGAACTCGTCGATCGACATCGACAGCGAATACGGTTCCTGACCCGACGAGCACGCCGCCGACCAGATCCGCAGACGCTGGTTGGGACTGGCCTTGATCGCCTCGGGCAGCACCTTGTTCTTCAAGACTTCAAACGGATAGGTGTCCCGAAACCACAGGGTTTCGTTGGTCGTCATGGCATCGACCACCTGCTCGCGCAAACCGCTGCGCGGCTGGGTCTGGATGCGCTGTACCAGCTCACCCAGGGACTTGATGCCTTGCTGCTCCATCAGTTTGTTGAGACGGCTCGAGACCAGGTACTGCTTGTTTTCACCGAGCAAAATGCCACAGGCTTTTTCCAGGAAGACCCGGAACTGTTCGAAATCCAAATTACCCGTAGACAATGATGCCGCCTCTTAAATCGTGTTGACCGCCAGGGACAAAAGGTCCCTAGCTGATATCTGCTGCTTTGATCCGGTCGACTACCCGGGATGCCAGGTCATCAGGACGGAATTTGGCCAGGAAGTCATCGGCGCCGACTTTCTTGACCATCGCCTGATTGAATACCCCCGACAACGAAGTATGCAGGATGATATGAAGCTTTTGCATGCGCGGGTCGCTGCGGATCTCCGCCGTCAGGGTGTACCCGTCCATCTCCGGCATCTCGATGTCGGAAATCATCATCAGGAACTCTTCTTCCGGCTTCTTGCCCTCTTCGACCAGCTTGCGCAGGTAATCCAGCGCCTGCTTGCCGTCGTTCAGCGCCACCACTTCGACCCCGACCGTCTGCAGGCAACGCGTGACCTGCTTGCGCGCCACTGACGAGTCATCGACCGTCAGCACCCGCAGCGACAACGCCTTGCTCTGGGTTTCGACATCGACCACACCGACCGAAATCGCCTCGGGCGTCGGCGCCACTTCCGCCAGCACCTTCTCGACATCGATGATTTCGACTAACTGATTGTCGACCCGAGTCACAGCGGTCAGGTAGTGATCGCGCCCGGTGCCCTTGGGCGGCGGATGGATCTCTTCCCAGTTCATGTTGACGATGCGCTCCACCGAGCGAACCAGGAAACCCTGGGTCTTGGTGTTGTACTCCGTGATGATCACGAACGGACTGTTCTTGTCTTTCAACGCCCCGGAACCGGTCGCCATTGCCAGATCAAGGATCGGAATGGTCGCCCCCCGGATATTCGCCACCCCGCACACGACAGGACTGGACTTGGGCATCAACGTCAGCGACGGGCATTGCAGCACTTCCCGCACCTTGAACACGTTGATGCCGTAGAGCTGCTGACCGTCGAGACGGAACAACAACAGCTCCAGGCGATTCTGCCCTACCAGTTGCGTGCGCTGGTTCACCGAATCCATTACACCAGCCATGCCCAGACTCCTACACCAACGCCAAGTGTTGTTGCGACGCACATTCATTGCTAAACGGCACGGCGCTTGCTTTTTAACTCGTATGAACGCTCAAACGACATTTTTCCGACGCCTGACCTCCCGCACCCGCAAAGCGCTGTGCGCGGTGTCTGCCGTCTGCTTCTTCTTCGCTGGCAGCCCTGCCGGTGCTGATACGGTTACCTTGCCTGACATGCTTATCGGCGTCACCCAAGGCTTTCTTGAGTTCACCGTAGAAGACTATCTGGCTACCAGTCAAACGGAAGGCCGCTACGAAATCGAGGTCAACCAGCTCGACCCGCGTATGCGCATGCCTATGTGCGACAAGGAATTGACAGCGTCGCTGGAGAGTCCGGCCCGTCCGCTGGGCCGGGTAACGGTCAAGGTCCGGTGCGAGGGAAGCTCGCCGTGGACGGTGTTCGTGCCCGCTCAAGTCCGCCTGTTTCGCGAAATTGTTACCACCACCCGCCCGCTGAAACGCGCCGGAATTATCGAGCCGCAGGATGTGACCTTGCGTGAACGCGACATCAGCCAGATCAATCAGGGTTTCCTGACGTCGGTGGATGAAGCCATCGGGCAGAAATTGACCCGACCAACGGTCGCCGATCAGGTGATTACCCTGGTGCATCTGGAACAGGCTGAAGTGGTGCGCAAGGGTGATCAGGTGGTCATCATCGCCCGCAGCGGTACGCTCGCCGTGCGCATGCCCGGCGAAGCCCTGGCCAATGGCGGTTTGAAAGAACAGATCCGGGTGAAAAACCTCAATTCCAACCGGGTGATCAAGGCGCAGGTCATCGCGCCGGGCCAGGTGGAAGTGGCCATGTAAAACGCTCAGGCAGAAAACTGGCGCCGGCCTCGATGCTTCCCTAAACTGTGCCGCAGCAGAACACGCTTCGGCACATGCAGCTCATTGCAAAGTGAGCCTAAAGTTTTCCAGGGAATGGCCGAGAACATGGCAAGCGTCCAAATTCCCAGAGGTTTTTAACATGGTCATCGATTTCAGCCGTTTGAACAGCTCCTCGTCACTTACGGGCAGTACACGTACCAGCAACGCCAAGGAAACCGCCGAATCCGGCACCTCCGCGCCGCTGAATACCCAGGCCGAAACGGCCAGTACCGCAAAAAGCGGGGAATCGGTACACCTCAGCAATGAGGCTCAACAGTTGCAGAAGGTCACTGACAAGCTGCGCGATCAGCCTGCCGTCGACAAAGCCCGGGTGGCCGAGTTGAAAGCAGCGATTGCCGATGGCAGCTATAAAGTCGACAGCAACCGTGTAGCCAGCAAACTGCTCAACTTCGAAGCCCAGCGCTAGGCTTTTGCCGGCGCCAGGCTTTTGGACGCTTAAAACCCAAGGCCAGCCATGCACGACACTAATTTATTGCAACTGATCACCGACGACTTTGCTCCAGCTCAACAATTGCTGGAGTTACTGCAAACCGAGTCCCTCGCCTTGCACGGTCGCGACATGCCTTTGCTCGAAGATATTCTGGCGCGCAAACAGGCATTGATCATTTTGCTTGAACAGCATGGCCGCAAGCGCAGCGAAATCCTCGCCAGCCTCAACCTGCCGCTCGACCGTCAGGGCCTGGAGCAACTGGCCAGCCACTCGAGCATTGGCGACCAGTTGCTGGCCCAGAGCGACGTGTTGACCGACCTGATTGCCCAGTGCCAGGCGGCGAACGTCAAGAACGGCCAGTCGATCCAGATTCAGCAGGCTGCCACGGCCAATCAGCTGAAAATCCTCACCGGGGGCGAGCCGCCAGCGTTGTATGACGCCTCGGGCACTTTCGCCAAACCCACCAAGCCGCGTACGCTCAGCCAGGCGTGAGCCATTCGATGTGCCTGCACTATCAACCCGCGAAACATGCTGGCAAAATGCTGGCTAGTCGTAGTCAAATTTTGTCTGGAGATTGAGAAAACGTGCCAAACGCCCTAAGCGCGGATGATAGTCCGCAGCCACCAAAGGTGCTGACCACGCCCCTGGAAATCTCCAGCAACCTGCGCCAGCTGCAAGAAAGCCACGATCCGCTGATCATCACGTTCCACGAGCGCAGCCAGCGCTTTCAGAGCTACTTGATCAAGGTCGACCGCGAAACCGCAACGATTGCCCTGGACGAAATGATCCCGCGCGATGGCGAGCGCTTTCTGCAGGCGGGCGAACCGTTCAAGGTCGAAGGCTTCCACGAGGGCGTGCGCATCGCCTGGGAATGCACCGGTAAGCTGAACATTGAAGAGTCCGAGGGCGATCGCTTCTACACCGGCGAACTGCCGACCGAAGTGGTTTACCACCAGCGCCGCAACGCCTTTCGTGCAGCCCTGAAGCTGACTGACCTGGTCAGCGTCGAACTCGGCGGCGAAAAGCTCAAGGCGCCGATCAACGGCAAACTGCTGGATATTTCCGCCACCGGTTGCAAGCTGCGCTTTGAAGGCGACATCACCGACCGCCTGCAACTGGGCCAGGTCTACGACCGCATGATCGCCACCCCGCTGTTTGGCAATCAACCGATCTCGGTCGAACTGCGTTATCTGCACTTCGAAGAAAAGCTCAACATCACCTTCGCCGGCCTGCGCTTTCACAACATCAGTGGCCAGGCGGCGCGCAATGTCGAGCGCTTCGTCTATCAGCTGCAGCGTGAAGCACGCCGGTTCGATAAAGACGATCTGTAATTTCTGCAGGCAAATAGAAAGGGCAGTCCCTGGCGGGACTGCCCTTTTTTATTTCTACTGTCCCGTCCTGGGCTGGACACCTGTGGCGAGGGGATTTATCCCCGATGGGTTGCGCAGCAGCCCCAAACCGGACGCCTCGATTCCACTGCCACACCGCACTGAATGGCTTTTGGGCCGCTTCGCAACCCATCGGGGATAAATCCCCTCACCACAGTTAAAGCATCATTCTTTGAACAGCGTTGCCATCACCCGATTCAGGGTCTGGCCCCACTGATATCCGGTGCTGGTTTATCCCCCTCATCAGCCGGATCAGTTTCCACCGCCGCTTCAGGCTGCACTTCGGGTTCTGGCTCCGGTTCCGGCTCTGGCGTAACCGTGGTCTGCATCTGCTCCTGCACCACCTGCTCATCCACCCGCGGGTCGAGGGCGGCCACCAGCGGCGAGCTGGACATGCTGTCCGGCATCGCAACGTGATGCAGCGGTGCGTCGTCGACCTGATGCAGATTGGTCACCGCTTTCGGCCGGATGCGCCACACCAGCACCAACGCAAAAAAGCTGAAAAACGCATAGAGGCTCTGACTGCCGAACAGCTTCATCAGCACCCCGGCCAGCAGCGGGCCGATGCTCGCGCCGACACCGTAGGTCACCAGCAGCATCGCCGTCAGCGACACCCGGCGATCACCCTCGACGTGGTCATTGGAGAACGCCACCGCCAGCGGGTACAGGCAGAACTGCACCAGTGAACACATGAACCCGACGACAAACAGAACTTCCAGCGGCACCTGCGGCAGGATCGCCAACGGCAACGCCGCCACCGCCAGGAACCCGGCAAAGCAGCGAATCAGCAGCGCCCGGTCATAACGATCGGACAGCCAGCCCAACGGCCACTGCACCAGCAGTCCGGCAAAAATGCAGCTACCCATGAACAGACCGACCTGCTCGGTCGACAGCCCCTGCTGCGACGCATACAGCGGCGCCAGACCGTAGAACGAGCCGATGATCAAGCCGGCGCCCAGCACCGTGCTCAACGACTGCGGCACCCGCTTGATAAAGAAGCGTGGCTCCATCGGTGCCGGATGCAGTGGCGCCGGGTGAATCCGGCGGGTCAGCGCCACCGGCACCAGACACAGGGCAAAACACAGCGCGACCAGCATCAGCAGCTCCAGACCGAGGCCCGGATGCATGACCAGAATCAGTTGACCGAGCACCAGCCCCAGATACGAAGCGATCATGTAGCCGCTGAACACCAGACCGCGCTGGTTGGCGTCGGCCTGCTCGTTGAGCCAGCTCTCGATCACCATGTATTGGCACATCATGCCCAGACCGACGATGGTCCGCAGCACCAGCCACGCCGGCAGCCAGTCGACCAGGCCATGCCCGAGCACCGCCGCGCCGACGATCCCGGCACACGCCGAATACGCCCGAATGTGTCCGACCCGGGCGATCAAGCGGTGACCGATCTTGCCGCCCAGCACCAGGCCGAAATAGTTGGCCGCCATCAGCGCACCGACCCACAGCCCGTCAACATTGTCAGCGGCCAGGCGCAACGCCAGGTAAGTAGATAGAAGGCCCGAGCCGATCAACATCATCAGCGAGGCGAAATACAGCGCTCGAAAGGATTTCCAGATTTGGCGCATCGGCGTTCCGAGCGGCTCCTTGCAGTGAGTATCGGGCTATCCAGACGATAGCCCGACGGCGACAGTTAGTCAGGCCTGGGCTGCTAGAACACGCCGTTCCCAGGGAGTGATTTCATCAAAGAAGCTGGTCAACTCCATGGTCTTCGAAGCGATGTAGCCTTCGATGAACTCCTGTCCGAACAGTTCCCTGGCCAATTGGCTACGTTTCAGACGTTCGAGTGCGGCATGCAAGGTACACGGCAGCGAAAGATTGTCCGGCACTTCGAATTCGCCCTGAATCGCCGCAGTCGGTTCCAGCTCATGCTCGATCCCATGCAAGCCGGCGGCCAGACTCGCGGCAATCGCCAGATACGGGTTGGCGTCGGCGCCCGGCAAGCGGTTTTCGACGCGGCGAGCCACCGGCGAACTGGCCGGAATCCGCAGCCCTGCGGCGCGGTTGTCGTGCGACCAGCAGGCATTGTTCGGCGACGCATACGGGTGGCACAGACGCTGATAGGAGTTCACGTTCGGCGCAAACAGCGCAGTGAAATCGGCCATGCCCGCCTGCTGCCCGCCGATGAAATGGCGGAAGATCGCGGTCGGCTGGCCGTCCTCGTCGCTGAACACATTCTTGCCGGTGGCGATCTCGATCAGGCTCTGGTGAATGTGCATCGAACTGCCCGGCGTGTGCGCCAGCGGCTTGGCCATGCAAACCACGCTCAGACCATGCTTGAGCGCGACTTCCTTGAGCAGGTGTTTGAACAAGAAGGTCTGATCGGCGAGCAACAGCGGATCACCATGCAGCAAGTTGATCTCGAACTGGCTGACGCCCATTTCATGCATGAAGGTATCGCGCGGCAGACCGAGGGCTGCCATGCATTTATAGACTTCGCTGAAGAATGGCCGCAGGCCATTGTTGGAACTGACACTGAACGCCGACTGCCCATCCTCGCGACGTCCGTCGAGGCCGACTGGCGGACGGAACGGCTGGGTCGGATCAGTGTTCGGCGCAAAGACGAAGAATTCCAGCTCGGTCGCCACTACCGGCGCCAGACCGCGTGCGGCGTACCGGGCAATGACTTTCTTCAATTGACCGCGGGTCGACAGGTTGGAGCTTTCGCCGCTCAGTTCGTCGGCATCGCAGATGGCCAGAGCACGTGGCTCGTCGCTCCATGGCAGGGGATGGATCATGCTCGGCTCGGCCACCAGCGCCAGGTCGCCGTCATCGCTGCCGTAAAACCGCGCCGGCGGATAACCGCCCATGATGCATTGCAGCAGCACACCCCGAGCCATCTGCAAACGCCGCCCTTCGAGGAAACCCTCGGCGGTCATCACCTTGCCGCGCGGCACGCCGTTCAAATCCGGCGTGACACATTCAATCTCATCAATGCCGGTCAGTCGCTGCGCGAGTGAACGCTGGCCATCGGTTGTCATGACGCAATCCTTGTTATTGTGCGAGCCGCAAGCGGCAACCCGTACAAAATAGGCTCCGGCCGTTCGGAATATCAAGCAGCGTCAAACAAAAACCCGGGTCACGGCAGATAAAGGCTGAACACCCCGCCACCCAACGGTCCGCCATTGCGAATCTCGGTGTGCCCGACCACGCCATTGCGCTGATGCAACGCAGCAATCCGGTTGGCGAAATACAGACCCAACCCGGTGCTGCCGCTGCCGTGATTGATGCCCTGCACGTAATCGGCTTGACGCTCGAGCATCTCGGCCGGGTAACCGTCGCCGTCATCGTTGATGCTCAACACCAGTTGCCCGGCCTCGTCACTGACGGTAATCAGCAGCGACTCGCGGGCATAACGGATGGCGTTGTTGATGCAGTTGCCCAACACCGACGCCACCAATTCGCGATCGAAGAAACCCAGCGGGCTCAGCGGATCAACTTCGTAGGTGGCAATGATCCCGCGACTGGCAAACACCTCCTGGTGCGCGGCCAGTTGCGCCTCGATGAAATCATCCAGCTCGTGATAAGCCGGTTGCAACGGCAACTGGTTGACGCCGAGTTTGTACAGCCCGAGCAACTGCACCAGCATGCCGTTGAGGTGGGCGAACTCGAAGTCGATCACGCCCTGCTCCGCTCCTGCGCGCTGCCCCTCGGGCAAGCGCGCCAGCCACTGGCTGTGGGCCTGCATCAGCATCGCCAGCGAGTTCTTCATGTCGTGAACGGTGGAGGCAATCACCGTGGAGAAATCCAGAGCCTGCTCGTCTTGGTTCATTCGCCAAACGCCTTGCTTTTCAGCTTCTGATAACGCGCAAAACGCGCGTCGGTGTCGGGCATCAGGCCGACCATTTTCAGGCAGGCCCGACATTCTTCCAGCTCCGCCGACGGCACACTGGTGTCGGTGCCGTGCAGCAGCGACTGGGCCATGTTCAGCGCGATACTGATGTTTTTCGGTTGCATCTTCAGCGCCTTGCGGAACACCTCGCGGGCTTCCACCAGGTTGCCGGTCTTGTACACACGCACGCCCTGCCGGTTGAGGTCGGCCGCGGCGTTGCTCGAACTGAGGATAGTCGGGTCGTCAGTAAGCTTGGCGATGTCTTTCATCACCGCCGGATCGTCGCCGTAGATCTCCGCACAGCTCTTGAGCATCGAAGTGCCCGCCTCGGCCTGACCGAGCATCTGCAATTGCTTGGCCACCAGCAGCGCCGCTTCAGGGCTCATGAACTGTTCCATGCCGTCGAGGCGCATCAGCGCTTGTTCGGTGAGCTTGTCGGCGGTCTCGGCATCGTTGAGCAGCAGACTGGTGGCCTTCATCAGGCGCGCACGAATCTGCAGGCCGGGGTCAGACGGATTCTCTTTGGCGACGGCGCTGAGCGTGGTGTTGATCTCTAGCCGGGTGCGCGTATCGAGCCCGCGCTCACTGCCCTTGCTGATCAAGGCATGGGCCAGGCCGAGGTTGCTTTCCGGGTCCTTGAAACGCGACTGCGCGCCCTGCGCCACCGCCTGACGATAGGCCCGGGACGCGGTGTCGAAATCCTCGTTGGTCATCGCCAGTTTGCCGAGCAACGCCTGCCGGCGCACCGCCAGCGGCGACAAACGAATCGCCTCCTCCAGCACCCGCTGCGCGCCCTTGGTGTCGCCCTCGGCGACCAGCACATCGGCCATGCCGTCGTACAACGCCGGCATCATCGGGAACACTTTCAGCGCTTTTTCGTAGACATCTTTGGCCTGCGCCACTTGCCCACGCTTGAACAGCAACTTGCCCAGCCCGGCAAACGCCCACGGCAACGGCCGGTCAGCGATGATGCTGTCGTAGAGGCGTTCAAGCGCTTCGTTCTGATTCATATCGCGCAGCGCATCGGCGCGATAACGCAGGCACAGCGGCGAATAACGGATGTCCTGCTTGCACAGCGCAATACAGGCATTGAGCACCTCGACCGGCTTACCGCGATCAAGGGCTTGCAGAATCGGTTTGAGCAACGTCTTGCGCTGCTCCAGACGCTCCAGGCGCTGCGCCAGACCGGAGCGATTGAACGGCTTGGTCAGGTAAGCATCCGGCTCATGCTCCAGGGCACTGAGCACCATCGCCTGACTGGTCTCGGCCGTGACCATGACAAACACCGCTTCATGGCTGATGAGCTTTTCCGACATCAAGTCTTCCAGCACTTGCTGGCCGTTCTTCTTGCCGTCGCCGAGGTGGAAATCCTGCAGAATGAAATCGTAGGACTTCTGCGCACACATCTTCAGCGCCTGCTCGCCGGTATCGGCGGTATCCACATCCTTGACCCCCAGTTCGCGCAGCATCGAGCGTACGGAACTGCGGAAATCCGAGAAATCATCGACGATCAGAAAACTCTTTTGGTGATACGACAGCATCGAGGATTTCCAGGCAATTGAAGTGAGGGCAATTTCAGGCGCGCAGATGATAGCTGCCGGCCAAATGCTATCAAGCGATTTCACGCGACTTTTAAGTCACCGAGTGGGTTATCGGCCACAAGTGACGTTCTCTGAAGCGGACACTTCAAGATTCCTGGCGCAGCGATTAACCTGCGCACCGACTCACCTTTCCCCCCTACAAGGTTTATCTCGTGTACATCAAAGGACGTTGCATCGTGTCCGCCTGTGCGCTGCTGTTTTTCCAGCAGGCGATGGCGGGCGGAATGGATTGTGCGAAAGCGGCGAATGCCGTGGAGAAGGCTGTTTGTGCGGATAGAGGGTTGTATGCGCTGGATGCGCAGATGGGTGCGGCTTATCGGGAGCTGATGAAGATCTCCGGTGATAAGCAGTCTGAACTCAAGCGCACACAACGGTTGTGGCTCAAGACACGTAATCAATGCGAAGCGGGTATTGCTTGCCTTGAACAAAGTTATCGTGACCGGCTGAAATTATTACGGGCGCAGCAGATGGATGCCGTTGCGCACAGACCGACCGGCATCGACAAACAGGTTCTGGAAGATCTGCAACGCAGCATTCAAGCGGCCAGCGAGGGCGGCAATCGCGAGGTGGCGGTTGAACGAGTGCTGGCTTCACTGGCTTTCAACTCTGAAGAGACATCGTTTTCAGGCGACTCCGACAAAGAAAACCCCAGCGAGCAAACGCACTTTCCAGCTTCGATTCCCAAAGACGTTACACCGGATGAATGGAAGGCATTGACCGCCACCGAAATCGATGCGGCAGCAGAAACCGGTCAAACCTCCTACTCGTTGCTGGACATGGACGGCGACGGGCAACGAGACCTGATCGTCCAGACTTACGCCGGTGGCACCGGCATGTTTACCTACGTGGAAACCTGGCGCCGAGACGGTGACCATTTTGTCAAAAGGTCTCCTGAGCCTGAAAGCGCGCTGTTCTACACCAATGATCGCAGAGCCAACCAATCGGCGTACTGGATCAAGGCTCGGGGCAATATTTACCTCGCCTACCGCAACGGTGCCTACGGCGTTGATCACATCTACTTGCTCAATCCGTTGAAGATCAACCGTGAAGTGCCTACCGTGACGGTGCGATATGGCTACTACTTGAACGTGCCCACCACCCAACACAAGGATGACGGCGCCAGCACCTTTGAGTTGGAACCTGATCTGCGGCTTACGCTCAATCAGGCAATCACCAAGGCGAACGAAGCACGCCCCCGTAAACCGGACACTCAGCGCACGCCTCTTTGCCCGATTCCTGCAACAGGCGCAGGCGAGAGCGATTACTACAGCTACGGCCCGGTGCATTACTCGGTGGAAGATGTTTTCGACCTGCCGGTGATTATCGGTAACGAATGCTACATCGGAAAACTGGTTGACTGGTTTGGCAGCTACGACGAAAAACATGGCTTGTTTGCACAACTGGCAATGCGCAAACCGGACATTGATGCAGATGGGCGCAGTTTCGAGGTCAACGGGCGCCGGCATGTGATCGAAGTCAGCACCTCAATTGGCAAGGCCGACGGCGGAGCACTGAACTGAGCCACTTGTTACGAGCATGAAAAAGCCCCGCCAGATCATCCTGTGCGGGGCTTTTTTCGAACCGTTGCAAGGCTCTGAATAATGGTGTCCCAGGGCAGGTTCGAACTGCCAACCTTCCCCTTAGGAGGGGGATGCTCTATCCAATTGAGCTACTGAGACACTGAGTTGTCGCGGCCGGACACGGCGCGACGGACGGCGAGCATGTTAACGGCCAGCCCTTGGTTTGTCATGTCGTCCATGGGTTTTTTAAGTGTAGGCAGGCGCCTTGCAATGCTGCGGGAACATTTACCGTGCAATTTGCACTACCGCAAAAAGCCATCATTGCAGATTGCAACCCGACACTTGCTAAAAACCCTTCCAAATGCTTGTTTTTAAAGGACTTCACAGCGGTTAGACTGTTGGCACGCCGGGTGCTTTGTCTGTTCGTATAACAGAACAAACGGAGTCCGCCCCATGAACAGCACTCTCCTGCTCGCAAATGCAATCGCCCTCGCGGTTTTGGTGGGTTTTCATTTTGTTCCAGAGCGTGCTGAGCCGGTGGCTCAGCGTATGCCGCATTACTTGCAGGTGCAGAGAGCGCCGCAGTTGGCGGTGCTGAGCGATCAGGGCGACTTCGCGGCGCAGGCAGTCAATGAGCCTGAGCAAGCACTGCCGACGCGTGACACCGAACGTCTGGTTTTTTGAAATATCTTCAGGAGTACAGCATGTCCAAATCAGCCGCAGGATTTCTGATCCTCGCCTTATTGAGTGGCTTTGTGCATTTTTCGCTGTTCGAGGAAACCTCAGTCACCCTGCCCCTGATTGGCTGCGGCGTGTTTGCGGTGTTGTTTGTGCTGGCCCTGGTGGCCGGGCGCAGGATCAAGTTTGATCCGGTGCTGCGTTAAGACGGATCAAGCCCAGCAGTTGCTTGACGGCGTCCGCCAGGTCGCCCGAGTTGTCGATCAGATGCACGGGCAAGTCAGTTGCCCTTCTGTCCTTGAACAGCGAATTGCGCGCCAGCCTTGCATCGATCTGCTCAGGCGTCTCCCGCCCTCGTCTGAGCAGGCGTTCACGCAAGACCTCATCCTTGACCGTCAGCAGTACCGGCAGCAGCGTCGGATAGCGCTCAAGCGCCTGACGCAGGTTGGCGCGTGAGCCGTTCACCAGCACAGATCGTCCAGTGCGCAACCATTCGTCGATTTCTGCCGGGATACCATAAGCCAGCCCATTGGCCTGCCAGGACAGCGAGAAATCCCCGGCTTGCTGGCGTCGCTCGAACTCTTCGGGCGTCACGCTGATGGCATCCTCACCCACCGATTCCGCTGATCGGGTAATCACTCTGCGGATGATTTCGCATTTCAACTCACGCAAAGGCTCACGCGCGGCCTCGATCAGGCTGTCCTTGCCTGAACCGGAGGGTCCCATCAGATAAATAAGCCTGCCATCCATCCTGAAAACGCCCTCCAACGGGTGTTTGCCCTAGTAAATCGGCAAATTGCCACTATCCTGTACAGGTAAGGAACAAGGATTGAAAGCCGCATAGCATGCACGTTCTGACGTCTTCGGACATCAACAGATGTGCACCCGGAAGCGGTCATTGATGCGGACCAAGGCAAAGTTTTCCAACCAGTCCGCATTTCTGATAATTGGTGCTGGCATTACGCCTTTACCCAGCTCAATATTTGTCACAGAATTGACGCCAATGATCTGGCAATTTTGAGGCATGATGCGGGCCTCTTAACAATTCAGGTTGAACCATTTGGCGCGGATGCTTGTCCTACCACACATCCTGCGGCCAATCCCGAGAACCGCTCCCCTGAACTAACCGGTTAAATATATGCGCCCATTGAAACAGGCAATTTATTCCAGCCGTACGGCTGACAAGTTCGTCGTACGTCTGCCAGACGGGATGCGTGAACGCATTGCCGAGGTGGCTCGCAATCATCATCGCAGCATGAACTCCGAAATCATTGCGCGCCTTGAGCAGAGTCTTATTCAGGAAGGTGCACTGGGCGAAGAGTTGAGCATGCGCCTGGACAGCCCGGAGCTTTCGCTGCATGAGCGTGAGCTGCTGCAACGCTTCCGTCAGCTGTCGCACCGTCAACAGAACGCACTGGTGTCGCTGATCGCTCACGACGCCGAGATGGCCGCAGACGCGTCCTGAGTCGTGCCGAACATCTCAAGCCAGCTTAAGTGCTGGCTTTTTTTTGTTTGAAATCTGACCCTCACTACAAATAAAGACACAGGCACAAAAAAGCCCGCCATTTCGGCGGGCTTTTGTATGGCAGCGAATCAGAGCAGGAAGATCGTCGCCAACCCCAGAAAGATGAAGAAGCCACCACTGTCGGTCATGGCCGTGATCATCACGCTGGCGCCCATCGCCGGGTCGCGGCCCATCTTGGCCAGCGTCATCGGGATCAACACCCCCATCAGCGCCGCGAGCAGCAGGTTGAGGGTCATCGCCGCCGTCATCACCACACCCAGCGACCAACTGCCGTAAAGCAGGTAGGCGACCACACCGATCACCCCACCCCAGACCAGACCATTGATCAACGCCACCGCCAGCTCCTTGCGCATCAGACGCGAGGTGTTGCCGGTGCTGACCTGGTCGAGCGCCATGGCACGCACGATCATGGTGATCGTCTGGTTACCGGAGTTACCGCCGATACCCGCCACGATCGGCATCAGCGCCGCCAGCGCCACCAGCTTCTCGATCGAGCCTTCGAACAGACCGATCACCCGCGACGCGACAAATGCCGTAATCAGGTTGATCGCCAGCCACGCCCAACGGTTGCGCAGGGATTTCCAGACGGAGGCGAAGATGTCTTCCTCTTCGCGCAGACCCGCCATGTTGAGGACTTCGCTTTCACTCTCCTCACGAATCAGGTCGACCATTTCGTCGATGGTCAGACGGCCGATCAGCTTGCCGTTCTTGTCGACCACCGGGGCCGAAATCAAGTCGTAACGCTCGAACGCCTGAGCCGCGTCATAGGCGTCTTCGTCCGGGTGAAAACTCACCGGATCGCTGGCCATGACTTCAGAAACCTGCTTCTCCGGGTCGTTGACCAACAGACGCTTGATCGGCAGCACGCCCTTGAGCACGCCGTCGTAATCGACCACGAACAGTTTGTCGGTGTGGCCCGGCAGCTCTTTGAGACGACGCAGGTAACGCAGAACCACTTCGAGGCTGACATCCTCACGGATCGTCACCATCTCGAAGTCCATCAGCGCACCGACCTGCTCCTCGTCATAGGACAGGGCCGAACGCACGCGCTCGCGTTGCTGCTGGTCGAGCGTCTCCATCAGCTCATGGACGACGTCTCGCGGCAGCTCGGAGGCCAAGTCAGCAAGTTCGTCGGCGTCCATGTCCTTGGCCGCAGCCAGGAGCTCGTGATCGTCCATGTCGGCGATCAGCGTTTCACGAACGGAATCGGATACTTCGAGAAGAATGTCGCCGTCGCGATCAGCCTTGACCAGTTGCCAGAGCGTCAGACGGTCGTCCAGCGGCAAGGCTTCAAGGATGTAGGCAACGTCGGCGGAGTGCAGATCATCGAGTTTGCGTTGCAGCTCGACGAGGTTCTGCCGGTGAACCAGGTTCTCGACCCGGTCGTGGTGCGCGCCTTCCTGGCGATGAGTCAGGTCTTCGACGACCTTCTGGCGCTGCAGCAGCTCAACGACCTGAGCCAGGCGATCCTGCAGGCTTTCCTGGGTTTTCTTTACTTCGATTTCGGACATAGGCGAACTCCACTCCCAGCAGCGGGGCACGCCGGAAGGATCAATCAGTCAATTCATGATTGGTGAAACGGGCTACTGAGTAACTACTGGGTAAGTCCATGGAGGTTTTCCATAAGCCCCGGCGGGGCTGACGGGCGCAATGATACACCGCCTGACGGTTTTAAACGTTAAAAAATCGCGGTCGAAACAAGTGCTTGCGCGACAAAGTTGAGCGCTGTCCTGACCCGTGCAGATGCGACGACTCATCTTGAAAAGAAAACACACCGGCGTTGAAAAATGTAGCGACTACCCTTGAGCGTAGACCGTCATGGAGGACGTCGAATGCTATCCAGAACATGCCTTTTTGTAGTCGCCAGCCTGCTCTGCCTGCCACCCGCCGGAGCCGCCACCACCCTTCACCGCTGCGAAGCTGCCGACGGCGGCATCACCTTCACGACCCTGAGCTGTGCGAGCGACGAGCAGCTTTCAGAGCAACAGGTTCACCCCTACTCGCCCGGATCCGTCGTACCGATCATGCCGGAACACAACCATGAGGAAATATCCGGTATGACAATCAGGGGACGTGAACCGGACATCGTTGGCCGCCTGGAGGACAAATGCGGCAACCTGATCGATGCCAGGCAGCGCCGCGCAGCAATCATCAATCAACGAGTGATTGCCGGCATGAGCCAACAGGATGTCGAGAGCGCGCTCGGCAAACCGGACAAGGTGAATATTCGAACGTCGACGACGAGCTATCGCTATGACCTGAAAAGAGGCCGAAGTGCTCAAGTCGATTTTGACGCGAAGGGATGCGTGAAAGGAAAAGCCAAATCGCAGGCAACAAAAAGCCCGCGTTAAACGCGGGCTTCTTGAATATGGTGCACTCGACAGGATTCGAACCTGTGACCGCTCGGTTCGTAGCCGAGTACTCTATCCAGCTGAGCTACGAGTGCATTTTGTGTTTTTAGACCAGATCACAACTGGTTGAAGCCGAGTTGCCTGTATTGCTACAAACGACTCTTAAATGGTGCACTCGACAGGATTCGAACCTGTGACCGCTCGGTTCGTAGCCGAGTACTCTATCCAGCTGAGCTACGAGTGCATTTGTGTTTTTAAACCAGACCACAACTGGCTGAAGCCGAGTTCTTTATATCGCTATAAACAACTCTTAAATGGTGCACTCGACAGGATTCGAACCTGTGACCGCTCGGTTCGTAGCCGAGTACTCTATCCAGCTGAGCTACGAGTGCATTTGTTGCGCCGCATTATAGCCCGTCTAATCTCTATTCCAACCACTTTTTCTAATAAATTCAACAACTTACAGAAAAAGCCAGATTACAACGTACTAAGCAAATAATGGCGGAGAACGGGGGATTCGAACCCCCGACACCCTTTTGAGGTGTACTCCCTTAGCAGGGGAGCGCCTTCGGCCACTCGGCCAGCTCTCCGCAACACGGGGCGTATATTAACCACCTTCTTCCCCGTTTGCAAACATAAAAATCGATAAAAATTAATGGCTTGGTTCTTCGTCCTTCTCTTTCTTTATACGCAGGTAAATTTCCTCACGGTGCACGGCAACCTCTTTCGGGGCGTTGACGCCGATGCGCACTTGATTTCCTTTGACGCCGAGCACGGTCACGGTGATTTCGCCATCACCGATAATCAGGCTTTCTGCGCACCGACGAGTCAGAATCAGCATACCTTTCTCCTCACGCATTTCATTTCAGGGACAACAGTCTGCAAAAAAAAGGCACCCGACCTACAACCGGAGCGATCGTAGCCCTACATGCCTGAGTATTGACCAGCGCGAGCAAAAGAACAGTTCAGGGCTCGCGCCATTCAAAAAATAAAGGGCGCGGTCAGACCGCGCCCTTCAGGTGACCGGATTTACTCGCCCTGACGGGCCGGCGCATCCAGTTCGAAAGCCGTGTGCAGGGCGCGCACGGCCAGCTCCAGATACTTCTCTTCGATCACCACGGAAACCTTGATTTCCGACGTCGAGATCATCTGGATGTTGATGCTTTCCTTGGCCAGGGATTCGAACATGCGGCTGGCCACGCCTGCGTGGGAACGCATGCCGACGCCGACGATCGAGACCTTGGCAATCTTGGTGTCGCCCACCACTTCCCGGGCACCGATCTCGCGAGCGGTGTTTTCCAGCACGGTCTGTGCGGCCTGGTAGTCGTTGCGGTGCACGGTGAAGGTGAAGTCGGTGGTGTTATCGTGCGCAACGTTCTGCACGATCATGTCGACTTCGATGTTCGCGGCACTGATCGGGCCGAGAATCTTGAACGCCACACCCGGGGTGTCTGGCACGCCACGGATGGTCAGCTTGGCTTCATCGCGGTTGAAAGCGATGCCGGAAATGATCGGCTGTTCCATGGTTTCCTCTTCATCAATAGTAATGAGGGTGCCCGGACCCTCCTTGAAGCTGTGCAGTACGCGCAGCGGAACGTTGTACTTGCCGGCGAATTCCACCGCACGGATCTGCAGCACCTTGGAACCGAGGCTGGCCATTTCCAGCATCTCTTCGAAGGTGATCTTGTCCAGACGCTGAGCGACCGGCACCACACGCGGGTCAGTGGTGTAGACACCATCGACGTCGGTGTAGATCTGGCACTCGTCAGCCTTCAATGCAGCCGCCAGTGCCACGCCTGTGGTATCGGAACCGCCACGGCCGAGGGTGGTGATGTTGCCGTGCTCGTCGACGCCCTGGAAACCGGCGACAACCACCACGCGACCTGCTTTCAGATCACCGCGAATCTTCTGGTCATCAATCTGCAAGATACGCGCTTTATTGTGCGCACTGTCCGTCAGGATCCGCACCTGATTACCGGTGTACGACACCGCCGGCACACCGCGCTTGATCAGCGCCATGGCCAACAGGGCAATCGTCACCTGCTCACCGGTGGAAACGATCACATCCAGTTCACGCGGAACCGGTTGCACGTCGCCACTGATTTGCTTGGCCAGATCGATCAGACGGTTGGTTTCGCCGCTCATTGCAGACAGCACAACCACCAGGTCATCGCCGGCATCGCGGAATTTCTTAACCTTGTCGGCGACCTGCTCGATTCTCTCGACAGTGCCGACCGAGGTGCCTCCAAATTTCTGTACGATCAAAGCCATTTCAAAGCCGCCTCTGCCCATGAAGGGCGCCCAATAATCACTCGAACAGCCGCCGGGCCCGCCACTAGACTGCGGGCCCGGCGGGCCGTCTTATAAACCCTGCTCGACGAATGGAACGGTCAGCGCCAGCGCGCCATCCAGTGCGCCGGCGTCAACACCGCCGCCCTGCGCCATGTCCGGACGACCACCGCCCTTCCCGCCCACTGCCGCAGCAGCCTGTTTCATCAAATCACCGGCTTTGAGTTGGCCAGTCAGGTCTTTGGTTACGCCTGCAACCAGTACGACCTTTTCCTCATGGACACTGCCGAGCAGGATCACTGCGCGGCCGAGTTTGTTTTTCAGCTGATCGACCAGCGCCAGCAGCGCCTTGCCATCCTGACCATCCAGACGTGCGGCCAGAACCTTCACGCCCTTGACGTCGACTGCCGAGTTCGACAGATCGTCGCCCGCGGCGCTGGCAGCCTTGGCCTGCAACTGCTCGAGTTGCTTTTCCAGCGCGCGGTTGCGCTCCAGCACGGCCGACAGCTTGTCGATCAGATTGTCGCGGCTGCCCTTGACCAGGTTGGCCGCTTCCTTGAGTTGTTCTTCTGCAGCGTTCAAGTAGGCCAGTGCCGCAGCACCGGTGACTGCCTCGATACGACGCACACCCGATGCCACACCGCCTTCGCTGATGATCTTCAGCAGGCCGATGTCACCGGTACGGTTGGCGTGGATACCGCCACACAGCTCGACAGAGAAATCGCCGCCCATGCTCAGCACGCGCACGTTGTCGCCGTACTTCTCGCCGAACAGCGCCATCGCGCCTTTCTGCTTGGCGGTTTCGATGTCGGTTTCTTCAGTTTCAACTGCGGAGTTCTTGCGGATCTCGGCGTTGACGATGTCTTCCAGCGCTTTGATCTGCTCCGGCTTGATCGCTTCAAAGTGGCTGAAGTCGAAGCGCAGACGCTGGCTATCCACCAACGAACCCTTCTGCTGAACGTGCTCGCCCAGTACCTGACGCAGCGCAGCGTGCAGCAAGTGGGTGGCCGAGTGATTCAGCGAAGTCGCGTGACGCACCTCGGCATCGACATGGGTTTCCACTGGCGCGCCGATGGTCAGGCTGCCGGAATCCAGCACGCCGTGGTGCAGGAATGCGCCGCCGGTCTTGGTGGTGTCACGGACGTCGAAACGTGCGTTACCGGCCTGGAGGAAACCGCAGTCGCCGATCTGGCCGCCGGATTCAGCGTAGAACGGCGTCTGGTTCAGGACGATCACCGCCTCTTCGCCTTCACTCAAAACGTCGACCGACTGGCCATCTTTATAGATAGCGACGATTTTTGCCGAACCGCTGGTGTCTTTGTAACCGGTGAACTCGGTGGCCACATCAACCTTGACCAGGGTGTTGTAGTCCAGACCGAACGAGCTGGCGGAACGCGCACGAACACGCTGGGCTTCCATTTCACGTTCAAAGCCGACCTCGTCGACGGTCAGGCCGCGCTCGCGAGCGATGTCAGCCGTAAGATCCATCGGGAAACCGTAGGTGTCGTAGAGTTTGAATACCACGTCGCCCGGCACCACGGTGCCTTTGAGTTCCAGCAGATCCTGTTCGAGAATCTTCAAGCCGTGCTCCAGGGTCTTGGAGAACTGCTCTTCTTCGGCCTTCAGTACGCGCTCGATGTTGCTCTGCTGCTTCTTCAGTTCCGGGAAGGCTTCGCCCATCTCGGCGACCAGCGCAGCGACGATCTTGTAGAAGAAGCTGCCGGTGGCGCCCAACTTGTTGCCGTGACGGCAGGCGCGACGAATGATCCGGCGCAGCACGTAGCCGCGGCCTTCGTTGGACGGCAGCACGCCGTCGGCGATCAGGAAACCGCACGAACGGATGTGGTCGGACACCACTTTGAGCGACGACTGATCGCCGTTTTCGCAGCCGATCGCTTCGGCCGAGGCTTTGAGCAGGTTCTTGAACAGGTCGATGTCGTAGTTGGAATTGACGTGCTGCATCACCGCACTGATCCGCTCCAGGCCCATGCCGGTGTCGACCGACGGCGCTGGCAACGGATGCAACACGCCATCGGCGGTGCGGTTGAACTGCATGAACACGTTGTTCCAGATCTCGATGTAACGGTCGCCGTCTTCTTCCGGCGAACCCGGTGGGCCGCCCCAGATGTGGTCGCCGTGATCGTAGAAAATCTCGGTGCACGGGCCGCACGGGCCGGTATCGCCCATGGTCCAGAAGTTGTCGGACGCGTAAGGCGCGCCTTTGTTGTCGCCGATACGGATCATGCGCTCGACCGGCACGCCGATCTGCTTGGTCCAGATGTCATACGCTTCGTCGTCGGAGGCGTAGACGGTGACCCAGAGTTTTTCCTTCGGCAGTTTCAGAACGCCGGTCAGGAAGGTCCAGGCGAAGGTAATCGCGTCGTGCTTGAAATAGTCACCGAAGCTGAAGTTACCGAGCATTTCGAAGAAGGTGTGGTGACGAGCGGTATAACCGACGTTTTCCAGGTCGCTGTTCTTGCCACCGGCACGCACGCACTTCTGGCTGCTGGTTGCGCGGGTGTACGCGCGCTTTTCCTGGCCCAGGAAGCAGTCCTTGAACTGGTTCATCCCCGCGTTGGTGAACAGCAGGGTTGGGTCGTTGCCCGGAATCAAAGAGCTGGAGGCTACACGGGTGTGGCCTTGCTCTTCGAAGAAGCGAAGGAAGGCTTCACGGATTTCTGCGCTTTTCATTAGGTTCTTCCACGGAGGCTGCGGCCAAAGGCCTGTACGAAACGTCAACAGACGAAACGACGGCAAAGGGCCGCATTATATCGGCCCTTCGCGCGGGGTACAGCGTGTTTATACGATAGTAACGGTCAATTGGACGGCTAACGCTGTCACTTGCGCGAAAACTCGACGAATGTCGCGATCACTTGCTCGATTTGCGAGCGACTGACGTCCATGTGCGTGACCATGCGCAAGCGCGCGGCGGCGCTCAACTTGATCCCGCGTTCGGCGGCAAACACCTTGAGCGCTTCGGCCTGGTCGCCCATTTGCACGTACACCATGTTGGTCTGCACCGGCTCGACGCTGAACCCGGCCTCGCGCAGGCCTTCAGCCAGAAACTGCGCGTTGGCGTGGTCATCGGCCAGGCGCTCGACGTTGTGATCCAGTGCATACAGCCCCGCCGCTGCCAGCAATCCGGCCTGACGCATGCCGCCGCCGACCATTTTGCGCAGGCGGCGGGCCTTGCCGATCAGCTGCTCAGTGGCACACAGCACTGAACCGACCGGCGCGCCGAGGCCTTTGGACAGGCACACCGACACCGAATCGAAATGTTGCGTGATCTCGCGGGCATCCACCCCAAGCTTGACTGCCGCGTTGTACAGCCGCGCGCCGTCCAGATGCAGGGCCAGGCCGTGCTCCCGCGTGAATTGGCGCGCGCGGGCCAGATACTCCAGCGGTAACACTTTGCCCTGCATGGTGTTTTCCAGCGCCAGCAGCCGGGTACGGGCAAAGTGAAAGTCATCGGGCTTGATCGCCGCTGCTACCTGATCCAGATCCAGCGAACCGTCGGCCTGCACTTCCAGCGGCTGCGGCTGGATCGAACCGAGCACCGCCGCGCCGCCGCCCTCGTACTTATAGGTGTGCGCCTGCTGGCCGACGATGTATTCGTCGCCACGTTCGCAATGCGCCATCAGCCCGAGCAGGTTGCTCATGGTGCCGGTCGGCACGAACAGCGCAGCCGCGAAACCCAGCCTTTTCGCCAATTCGGCCTCCAGACGATTGACCGTCGGATCTTCGCCGTACACGTCGTCACCGGTAGCCGCCGCAGTCATCGCGTCGAGCATGGCTGGAGTCGGTTGAGTGACGGTGTCGCTGCGAAGATCGATAACGCTCATGAACCTGGCCTCTGGTCAGCAGGGGAAATCCCTTTTCGAAGGTGAATTACTGCGGTCATGGCGCCGATTAATCAACCCCTGAGCGCGAAAAGGTCAGGTTACTTCTTGCGAACACGCCATCCATGTGGGAGATTCTATGTTGCTCAGCAACCCTAGAATCTCAAACTGATCGGTATTCGCCCTGATTCTTCATCAGGGTGAATGCCACTCGGCAGAGCTTGCGAGCAAGAGCTACCAATGCCTGTGTTTTCGAGAAGCCTCTGGCCAAGTATGACTCGTAAAAAGGCTTCCACTTGGTTGAGCGACACGCCGCCATTGCGGCGTTGTAGGCTAATCGACGGATCTCCGGATCTCCTTTTTTGCTCAGGAACCTCGGGCCGTTCTTTTTCCCCGAATCGTCCACCGTCAGATCCATACCCAAAAACGCGATGAACGCGTCGCTGTTGGCAAAGTCACCGCGCATATAGGTCGTTGCCAACCCAGTCGCAGTCAGCTCTCCCACGCCCTCGATTGCTTTGCAGCGGTCAATATTGTCATCAATACCGGCCTCTTTGCTGACTTTGCGCAGCAGTTTTTGAATGACCTTGTCGGATCGCTCGAATGCCTTTTGCTGAGCCGTACGTTCTTTCTTCAGCAAGGGTTCGTCGGCCCAGCTCAACATCAGACCCGTATGGTTCTGAATCAGCGTCGCGCGTCTGTGCAGCAAGCTTTTCAGTACGGTGTAGGCTTTAGGAGGCGGGTTCCAAAGCCGCAGTTTGCTTTGTTCATTCGTCAGATAGCGTGCGAGCACGCGTGCATCGCAGGGATCATTTTTGGCTCGCTGACCGACACCGCGACGATAGTGGCTGACTCGATAAGCATCCACCACATAGACCTGATGTCCCATCGCATGAGCCAGATCAACAGTCTCCAAATGGTAGATATTGGTGGCTTCGACAGCGATAGCGCTTTGCGCGGGCAGAGTTTTGAGCCAACGTTTGAGGGCGGCACGATCATTCTTGACCGCTTCAATGGTTTCCAAGTCGGCGCGATAGACAACGATTTCGGCCTTGGCGATATCGATACCAACAACCGTCTGCGAAGTAAGGATTGTCATGACGAATCCTCGGAGCTAGGGTTTAAGAGCTTGTTGGGGTCTACCGTTGCGCTGGCTTGTCTCTATCGTCGGTTTACCGATGAATTCCTTATTGGCGCTTTGGGTAGAAGGGGCGGGACGAGAAGTCTCCCACGGTCTGTACTGGTCAGAGTCAGAATCGAGTCTGTAGTCCCGCCCACCCCTTCAAGTCTAAACATACAAGCGAGCCTGCTCCGGGCGGCGTTCCGACGAAAGCAGTGTGTCAGTCAGCAGATGTGTCACTGACAGACCGCTTTCGCGAGCAGGCTCGCTCCCACAGGTTCTGTGCAAGGCCGGAAAATATGTGATAAAAACGCTGCGCCGCCCGAGAAAGGGCGGCAAAAACGTTCTCAGGGCGGGGTGCAATTCCCCACCGGCGGTAATTGCGCGCAATGCGCATAGCCCGCGAGCGCTTGGCGACGAACACGGCAAAGGCTGTGATCGGCGACAAGGTCAGCAGACCCGGTGTGATTCCGGGGCCGACGGTCATAGTCCGGATGAAGAGAGAACGGGATTGACGCCAAAGGGCCGCCCGCGCTTGTGTGCTCGTGCGTACCCTTGAATCCCTTTCGATTCATAACGCCCTGTTTTTCACACAAACAGGAGTCAGAACATGCAACCCACCGCTATCGACAGCAAAACCAAACACCCTCACGGCGAGCGCGTTGCGTTCATCCAGGCCTGCTGGCACAAGGAAATCGTCGACCAGAGCCGTAAAGGCTTCGTCGCCGAAATGCTGGCTCAGGGTTATCAGGAATCGGACATCGACTTCTTCGAAGTCGGCGGCGCCTTTGAAATGCCCCTGCACGCCAAGTTGCTGGCCAAAACTGGCCGTTATGCCGGCATCGTCGCGGCCGCTCTGGTCGTGGATGGCGGCATCTATCGTCACGAATTCGTCGCCCAGTCAGTGGTCAGCGGCCTGATGCAGGTGCAACTGGAAACCGAAGTGCCAGTGTTCTCGGTGTCCCTGACCCCGCATAACTTCCATGCCGGTGAAGAACATCAGAAGTTCTTCTTCGAGCACTTCGTGCACAAGGGTCAGGAAGCGGCGCGGACTTGCGCGGATACGCTGCAGAAGGTTCGTGCGCTGCGTCGCAGTGAGCCGCGTGCTGTAGCGGTCTAAAGCTGAGTGAGGTTTTGACCTCACTCAAATCAAATGTGGGAGCGAGCCTGCTCGCGAATGCGGTGTGTCAGCCATCATAATTGCTGGCTGACGGTCAGCATTCGCGAGCAGGCTCGCTCCCACAGGGGATTTGCGTCAGTTGCCTAATTGCGTCAGGCGAGATGTTCGTCGGTGGCCGGCACGATCAGGATGCCCGCACGCAAGCCGTTCTTGACCTTGGGATTAGGGAAGATGATCCGCGCGCCCTCTTCCTCGATGACCCAGCGGGTATTGGCCAGATCTTCGGCTAGCACATAACCCACATCCAATTCAGAAAAGTTCTCGATGTCCGCTGGCAGGTTCAGGCGGAACGCATCGCTGTGCTTGATGATTTCCCGGGCGACGCTGAACAGCTGCAAACCATCCAGTCCCTCTGCTGCCAGATCCGGCTCATTGCCTTCGATGATCTGCTTCAGACGAGTTTCCAGACGTGAAACATCCACCCCTTCGTTCTGCCCGAACGGCCGCGCCTTGCCCAGTTCCAAGGTGAAAGCCTCGGCACCGAGCTTGTCGTAGGTGTAGGAACTGAACACGATCGACGGCTTGTTCTGCAGCAGCACCGCTTCCATCCCGGCGGCGCGCAGACGCGCCAGCTCGCGGCGCGAATGCTGGCGACCTTCCTTCCACGGATACAGCGCGAACTGCTCGATCTTCGAACCACGAATGGCGGTGTGCAAGTCGTAGTGCAGGCGCTGCCGATCCGGCAGGCTGAAGAAGCTCGCCGCCAGCCGTTCCAGCTCACAGGCGCGGATGGCTTCGGAACCGCTGGTTTGTTCATGCCGGCCGTTGAACAGCCGGTTGACATCCTGCTCGACGAAGCGCTCGCCCTTGCGGATCGCTTCCGGGTTACCGAACAGAAACAGAATGCGTGCACGCGGCTTCAGATCGCCGCGAGCGATGTCATGCAGCAGCCGATCGAGCAACTCGATCGGCGCTGTTTCATTGCCGTGGATACCCGCCGACAGCAGCAGGTCCAGGCCATTGTCACGCGCTTCGGGTGGCCGGACTTCCAGCGCACCCTCGCTCAACCAGCGCATGCGCACGCCTTCGACAGTCAGTTGAGTCTTCTCCGCCGGTTCGCGGCCGGCGAGGGTCAGTTCAAGCAGTTTGCCGAGGGCGAGCATAGAGCGGTTTCCTTAGTGATCGTGGTTGCAATCCGGGCCGTGCACGTGGTCTTCGTCGTCGCCGACGTCAGCCGGCTCCATTTCCAGTTGCAGACTTACCAGATTAGTTGCCAATGGGCGCAGCAGCAGGTTGGCGTACTCTTCGTCACCTTCCTCGACGTCCACGCCGATCAGCAGTTGGCCACGGCCGTCCTGCTGGATCCACAGCTCTTTGCCTTGCCACATGACCGCGACGCGGGTGCACGAGGTTTGCAGTTGCGTGCCGTCGGTGTCTTCAAGGATCAGCTGCAGGGAATCGCTCATGTTTTTACTCTCTTGGGGAGACAAGCCGCGCGTCGCGTTCAGGCGACGCGCCGGCCATCAATTAATCTGGAATGGATAAACCGCGCCCAGTTTAAGGATTTGCGTCAGTTCATCCAGTGCCGTCCGGCATTCAAGCAGCAACTGCGGGTCCGCCAGATCGGTTTCGCTCAGGCGGTCGCGGTAGTGCTTTTCAACCCATGCGGTCAACGAACCGTACAACGGGGCCGTCATGATAACCCCTGGGTTGACCGCCGCCAGCTCGGTTTCGTTGAGCGCGACGCGCAGTCGCAGGCACGCCGGGCCACCGCCGTTCTGCATGCTCTGCTTGAGGTCGAAGACTTTGACTTCGCGGATCAGCCCGCCGGAGCTGGTCAGACCTTGCAGGTAGTTCCACACGCGCTCGTTGCCACGGCATTCTTCCGGCACGATCAGCAGCATCGAGCCATCAGGACGCGACAGCAACTGGCTGTTGAACAGGTAGGAGCGCACTGCGTCATCGACGGTGACCGCCGAACGCGGCACGCAGATCGACTGGAACTTGCCGCCGACCTTGGCCAGTTTGCCCTGCAACTCGGCCAGCATCTGTTCGGTGTCGAGGAACGCGTCCTCGTGATAGAACAGCACCTCGCCATTACCCACCGCGATCACGTCGTTGTGGAATACGCCTTGGTCGATCACCGCCGGGTTCTGCTGCGCGTAAACCACGCCCTCGTCACGCAGACCGTGCAGACGCGCTACCGCTTGCGAGGCTTCCAGAGTCTGGCGCGCCGGGTACTTCTGCGGCGCCGGGTAGCGGGTGTCGAACGCGCTGCGACCGAACACGAAGAACTCGACACCGGCCTCGCCGTACTCACGGCAGAAACGCGTGTGGTTGGCCGCGCCTTCGTCACCGAACTGCGCCACCGCCGGCAACGCGGCGTGATGGGCGAAGTGTTGCTGATCGGCGAACATCGCACCGAGCACGCGGCTGGTGGTCGGGTGTTCGATGCTGCGGTGGTATTTGCAGTTGAGGTTGGCGGCGGTGAAATGCACGCGACCGTCAGCGGTGTCGGCACTCGGGCTGACAGTAGCGGCGTTGGCCACCCACATGCTCGATGCCGAGCAACTGGCGACCAGCAACGGCATGGCTTCCTTCGCGGCGCGCTCGATCACTTGCGCGTCGGTGCCGCTGAAACCCAGACGGCGCAACGCGGCCACGTCCGGACGCTCCTGCGGCGCCAGCACGCCTTGCTGAAAGCCCATTTCCATCAGCGCTTTCATCTTCGCCAGACCTTGCAGCGCCGCTTCCTTCGGGTTCGAGGACTGCTGGCTGTTGCTCTGGGACGCAACGTTGCCGTAGGACAGACCACCGTAGTTATGGGTCGGCCCCACTAGACCGTCAAAATTGACTTCATAGGATTTCATCAGCGAGGCTCCACGAGAATCTGTTGTTATAGGCTTCAAGTAACAATTCAGTCAGACCGCGTCGCGGCTATCGCGAGCAGGCTCACTCCTACAGGTTTGGCGGGGAACACACATGTTGTGTACGACACAAATCCTGTAGGAGTGAGCCTGCTCGCGATGGCCGTTACGCCATTTTCACGCCAGGCGTCAGGGCCGCAGGCAACACCAGGCTCGGTGTTTCCAGCGACGCCACCGGATACGCGCAGTAATCCGCCGCGTAGTAGGCGCTGGCGCGATGGTTGCCCGAAGCGCCAACACCGCCGAACGGCGCGCTGCTCGCCGCACCGGTCAGCTGTTTGTTCCAGTTGACGATACCGGCGCGGCTTTCCAGCCAGAACTGCTGATAACGATCTTCGGAATCCGACAGCAAACCAGCCGCCAAGCCATAAGCGGTGTCGTTGGCCTCAGCGATCGCCGCAGCGAAATCGGCGTAGCGAATCACTTGCAGCAACGGGCCGAACAGTTCTTCGTCCGGACGCTCGGCCACGGCGGTCACATCCAGAATGCCCGGGGTCAGCAAGGCAGACTGCGCTTGCGGCTGAGTCATCGCCAGCAACGACACCGCGCCATTGGCCAGCAGGTGTTGCTGGGCATCCATCAGCGCTTTCGCCGCGCCAAGGGAAATCACCGAGCCCATGAACGGCGCGGGTTGCTGATCGAACGCACCGACCTCGATGGTCGCGCTGACGTCCACCAGACGCTTGAGCAGGCTGTCGCCCCACGCGCCTTGCGGCACCAGCAGACGACGGGCGCAGGTGCAACGCTGACCGGCGGAGATGAACGCCGACTGAATGATCGTGTACACCGCCGCGTCCAGATCAGCCACCTGATCGACCACCAGCGGGTTGTTGCCACCCATTTCCAAAGCAAGAATCTTGTCCGGACGCCCGGCGAACTGCTGGTGCAGGTGATTGCCGGTGCGGCTCGAACCGGTGAAGAACAGACCGTCGATGCCCGGGTTCGCCGCCAGCGCGATACCGGTTTCGCGAGCACCTTGCAGCAGGTTCAACACGCCGGCCGGAAGACCGGCTTCGATCCAGCACTTGACCGTCAGCTCGGCGACTTTCGGCGTCAGCTCGCTTGGCTTGAACAGCACGCTGTTACCGGCCAGCAGCGCCGGCACGATGTGCCCGTTCGGCAAATGGCCGGGGAAGTTGTAAGGGCCGAATACCGCCACCACACCATGTGGCTTGTGGCGCAGTACGGCGGTGGCGTCGCCCAGCGGGCCGCTCTTCTCGCCGGTACGTTCGCGGTAGCTCTGCACCGAGATCGCAATCTTGTTGACCATGCTGGTGACTTCAGTCGCGGCTTCCCACAGAGGCTTGCCGGTTTCCTCGCCGATGGTGCGGGCCAGTTCGTCGCTGTGGTTTTTCAGGGCGGCGGCGAAGGCTTCGAGCACGCTGATACGCTCGTCCAGCGAACGCCGCGCCCAACCCGGAAACGCTTGACGCGCAGCCTGCACGGCCGACTCGACCTGAGCGGCAGTCGCACCTTCCCCCGACCACAGCACTTGCTGGGTCACCGGATTCAGCGACTGGAATGCTTCGCCCTGACCGGCCAGCCATTCACCTGCGATGTATAGCGAATTCATTATTTCGACTCCCGAGCAGCAGACAACGCCACGGCGCGCACTTGATCGCCGGCGTTGAGTTGAAGACGTTTGGCGGTCAGCGGATCGACCACTAGCGTGCCAGCAGCCAGTCGGGCTGGCGCAGCCGTGATGCGGCAGTCTTCGCGCTTGCGGTTATGGATGATGAACGGCGTAGCATCATCGCCCGGCGTACCAATCGCCAGCACCAGTGCTTCGCTGTCGCGGACTGCGCGGATCTTGCTGGTTTCACACTCGATGGCCGGGCCGGCGTCGAAGATGTCGACGTAGCCCTGATAGCTGAAACCTTCGCTCTTGAGCATCGCCAGTGCCGGTTCAGTGTCGGGGTGTACTTGACCGATGACGTTGCGCGCATCCGGCGACAGGAAGCAGGTGTACAGCGGGAATTTCGGCATCAGTTCGGCAATGAACGCCTTGTTGCCAACACCGGTCAGGTAATCGGCCTGGCTGAATTCCATCTTGAAGAAGTGCCGACCCAGGCTTTCCCAGAACGGCGAACGACCGGCTTCGTCGGAGACGCCGCGCATCTCGGCGATGATCTTGTTGCCGAACAGCTCAGGGAACTCGGCGATGAACAGCATGCGCGCCTTGGACAGCATGCGGCCGTTCAGACCAGTGCGGTAATCGGCATGCAGGAACAGCGAGCACAGCTCGGAGTTGCCGGTCAGGTCGTTGGCGAGGAACAGCGTCGGAATCTCGCGATAGATGTTCAGCTCTTGCGAGGCGCTGACGGTCAGGCCGACGCGGAAGTTGTACCACGGCTCGCGCAGACCGACCGCGCCGGCGATGGCGGAAATCCCCACCACGCGACCGTTGTCGTCTTCGAGCACGAACAGGTAGTCCGCATCGCCACGGCCGGCTTCGCCGCGAAAGGTCTTCTCGGCCCAGCCGACCCGATGGGTCAGGCGCTCTTCATTGGCCGGCAAGGTGGTCAGGCCGGTGCCGGTGCTGCGGGCCAGGTCGATCAGCGCGGATAAATCGCTGCTGCGTACGGGACGAACAATCATGCTATCTCCTCAAACGGGCCGCCTTCGCCACCCGTGAAACTCGCTAAGGCGTTAAACCGCCACCAGGCGCACGCTGGCACCTTCACCGACGCCCAGGGCTTCGGCTGCTTCCAGATCCAGGGTCACCGGTTTGCCCGGCGCGTAATCCAGTTCCAGCAACACCGCGCGGTAATCCTGCAACTGCGCGTTGGCCACCAGATACTGGCGTCCGGCACCTTTGACCGGCTCGCCGATCTTCACCGGCACTACACGGCTCTGGGCGATCGAACGGATCCCCGAAACACGCGCATGCAGGGTCGGGCCACCGTCGAAAATGTCGATGTAGTGATCGGTCTCGAAGCCTTCGCGCATCAGGATGTCGAAGGTGATCTGCGCACGCGGGTGCACCTGGCCCATCGCTTCTTGAGCGGAATCCGGCAGCAGCGGCACGTAGATCGGGTAATGCGGCATCAGTTCGGCGAGGAACGTGCGGCTCTTCAGGCCACACAGGCGTTCGGCCTCGGCGTAGTTGAGGTCGAAGAAGTTGCGCCCGATTGCGTCCCAGAATGGCGAATCGCCGTTCTCGTCGCTGTAACCGACGATCTCGGTCACCACCGAATCGGCGAAACGCTCCGGGTGGCTGGCGACGAACAGCAGGCGGCCACGGGAGTTGAGCTCGGCCCACGGCGAACCGACCAGCTCACGCTGCACGTAGAAACTGGTCAGCAAGCTGTTGCCGGTAAGGTCGTGGCATTGCGAGAGCACGTGGATCTTGTTGTGGATCTTCAGCTCGCGGGAGGCGTGGACGAAGGTCTCGTTGCGGAAGCTGTAGAACGGCTCGGAGTAACCGGCCGAGGCAACGATGGCCGAGCAGCCGACCAGTTTGCCGGTGGCGGTGTCTTCGAGGACGAAGAAGTAGCTCTCTTCACCGTTGAAACTCACTTCGGCGGCGAACGAGGCTTCGCTCGCCGCGATCTTGTCGCTCAGACGTTCCACGTCATCCGGCAAGGAAGTGACACCAATCGGACTGTCCGCAGCCAGACGCTGTACCTCGCCCAGATCAGCCATTTGCGCAGGGCGCATCACCAGCATGGTGTCACTCCTTTCTCTTATAAATTTACAGAAGAAAAAACACCGGACCTTGTAGGAGTGAGCCTGCTCGCGATTGCGGTCTGTCAGAAACCAATGAGTCGACTGACATACCGCAATCGCGAGCAGGCTCACTCCTACAGTGGATCGGGTTCGGCATAAAATTTTGATCGACGCCCGAATCCTCGGGCGCCGAAGGGTCTATCAGGCTTGCGTCAGTGCAGCAGCCGCGCGTTCGAAGCGGTCGAGGCCGGCGTCGATATCGGCGTCGTCCACCACCAGGCTCGGGGCGAAACGAATGACGTCCGGGCCGGCCTGCAGAATCATCAGGCCTTCTTTTTCAGCGGCGTTGAAAATGTCCTTGGCCTTGCCTTTCCAGGCGTCGCTCAGCACACAACCGATCAACAGACCGAGGCCACGCACCTGAGTGAACAGGCCGTACTTCTCGCCGATCTGCTGCAGGCGGGTCTTGAATTTGTCGTGCTTGGCGTTGACGCCGCTCAGCACCTCGGGGGTGTTGATCACGTCGATCACTGCTTCGGCGACGGCGCACGCCAGCGGGTTACCGCCGTAAGTGGTGCCGTGGGTGCCGACGACCAGATGTTTGGCCAGCGCTTCGGTGGTCAGCATCGCGGCGATCGGGAAACCACCGCCCAGGCTCTTGGCGCTGGTCAGGATGTCCGGGGTTACGCCGTAATGCTGGTAGGCGAACAGGTGACCGGTACGGCCCATGCCGGTCTGCACTTCGTCGAACACCAGCAGCGCGTTGTGCGCGTCGCACAGTTCGCGGGCACCTTGCAGGTAAGCCAGTTCGGCCGGCAGTACACCGCCCTCGCCCTGGATCGGTTCGAGCACGACCGCACAGGTCTTGTCGGACACCGCCGCTTTCAGCGCGGCCAGATCGTTGTAAGGAACGTGAGTGATGCCGGTGATTTTCGGACCGAAACCGTCGGAGTACTTCGACTGGCCACCGACGTTGACGGTGAACAGGGTACGACCGTGGAAGCTGTTGAGCGCGGCGATGATCTCGTATTTTTCGCTGCCGAAACGGTCGAACGCTACGCGACGGGCCAGCTTGAACGCGGCCTCGTTGGCTTCGGCGCCCGAGTTGCAGAAGAACACGCGCTCGGCGAACGTGGCGTCGATCAGCTTGTGCGCCAGGCGCAGGGCCGGCTCATTGGTGAACACGTTGGACACGTGCCACAGCTTGTTCGCCTGCTCGGTCAAGGCACCGACCAGCGCCGGATGCGCGTGGCCCAATACGTTTACGGCAATCCCGCCGGCGAAGTCGATCAGCTCGCGACCGCTCTGGTCCCAGACGCGGGAACCGGCGCCACGCACCGGAATGAAAGCGGCAGGCGCGTAGTTGGGAACCATTACCTGGTCGAAATCGGCGCGTTGTACCGCAGCGTGCTCAACGGACATCGGAGTCTCCTGAAGAGGAACACCCGCCTGAAACTGGCGAGCGATGGGGGGATTGTAAGGACAGTTTTCAGCCCGGCCTTGCCGCCAAGCGACAACTTCTTATAGCGCAAACCCCGGATTTTCCCGGGTTTACGGCAATGCGACATATAGCGTCGCAAAGGCGCAGTTTAAACTGCACGCCGCCATTTGCGCAGACGTACCGGGGATCTTAATCAAGAGAGTTTTGTGGCGTGCGGTATATATGTACCGCACATCGAATCAACGGCCGGTGTTTGCTAGGGACCTTTCTCCAGGCAAACGGCCTCACCCCATGATTCAAGAAACCACACCCGCCCCCGCGACACTGCCCGACCCACTGCTGCTACCCCGGCAGGACGCACACTATCAACCGCTGCTCCAGGCTATCCCGACATGGCTGATTCAGGCTGCGGCACACAAGCGCACGGCATTGAAACGGGCCAGTCCGCTGCTGCCCGCCAACCTCAAACAGGCATCACGCACCGAGCATGCAAAACTGCGCGCACTAAATGCCGCGCACTGGAGCGCACACAACCGCGTCGAACGAAGCCTTGCCCGGTTGCAGGACGCCAAAGCGTTCGCCGAACCGCTGCTGCGCGCCGAACTGGCAAAGCGCTTTGGCTTGAATCTGGATGTCCGGCAGACCTTCCTGCGCCTGTACCTGCCCGACCATGTTCCGTGGCTGCGCATCAAATCCGGCGCCGCACGCACCTGGACCGTCTCGCTGCTGGACGCCGCGCTGCACAATTTTGAAAGCAGCGAGACCAGCGCTGACGCCTTTGAGTCCGCCTCGGGTTATGTCAGCCAGCCCTCACCTGACGGTCAGTTCAGCGTGCTGCCGAACATCCCCAAGGCGATGCCGATCCCTGCCTTCACCCGACTGTGTCGCGAGCTGGATATCGGCCGCCGCTACAACACTTATCTGCAAGACAATCTGGGCATCAGCAATCCGCTGGTCGCAGCCGTGCTGCAACCGCAGGTTTGCACGAGTGACAAAGCCGCACTGGTCGCCGCCCTGCAAATGGCCTACATGCAAAAGCTGCTGGGAGCCGATGTCCATCGCCTGATCCTCGGGCTGCTCGATGGCTTGCAGCATTTACGCCTCAATCGTCAGGCGTGGCATTGCCATGCGCTGACGATGATGAAAGTCAGCCTGACCGGCATCGTGCTGTTCGCGCCGAATCTTGAAGCTGCAAACGCAGCAGCGCGAGTCGTGGTTTACATTCCCGATGACCCGCAACACCCGGTCAAGGAATACGCCAGTTCCGCTGCCTTCGCTGAGGAGCTGGCGCAACGCTTGCGCGATCCGGACTATCAGGCCTTCTTCAGCCGTTTTATCGACCACGCCGAGCGCGGCGCTTTCTTCGGTCAGTTGCGGGCCTTGCTCAGCCCCGTCACCTGGCAACCCGTACCGGCCGGCGATCCACGCCCCACCTGGCGCGAGCATCCAACCGTGCGGCCTGCCCTGCAGATCGTCGCGACCCCAATCCGGGGTGAGCTGTGGGTTTACCTCTACCAGCGCAAGCTCGACAAGATGCTCAACGATGCCCGCGTCATCGCCGTCTCGACGGCCATGGTCGATCGCAAGGCGCGCTGGGCACTCTGGGATTCCTTCACGGACATCGCACAGTCGTTGCTCAACCTCGTCGCGTTTGTCGCCTTGCCATTCGTGCCATTTCTCGGCGAGCTGATGCTTGCCTACACGGCCTACCAACTGCTCGACGAGACGTTCGAAAGCATCGTCGACTGGGCCGAAGGACAACCCCGCGAAGCGTTCGCGCATTTGATCGGCGTCGTGGAGTCCATGGTGCAGGTCGGCACCTTCGCCGCCGGCGGCGCTATCGCCGTCAGCGAGTTTCGCGCGCTGTTGCCTGCCAATGTCGTCCAGTTCATCGACCGCTTCATTCCGGTGAAAACGGCCAATGGCAAGACCCGCTACTGGAAACCCGACCTGCGCCCTTACGAGTGGCCCGCCACGCTGTCCAAAGACGCCAGAACCGATGCACTGGGCCTGCAAACCCACCAGGGCAAGAGCCTGCTGGCCCTGGAAGACAAGTTGTATGCCGTCAGCCTTGACACCGAAACGGGCGCCCATCGCATCGACCATCCGACGCGCCCCGAGGCTTACAAACCCGCACTCAGGCACAACACCGCAGGCGCCTGGCAAACCGAAATAGACCAGCCACTGGCTTGGGATCGCGCCACCGTGCTGAGCCGCAGCAGTGCGCAGATGCAGCGCCTTCCCGCCGCTCTGCGGGAGCGCCTGCTGAATATCAGTGGCTGCGAGGAAAACACCCTGCGCCAGATGCACGTCGAGCGCGATCAATTGCCACCCTTACTCAGTGACACGCTGCAGCGCTGGCAGATCGATCAGGACATTCAATTGTTCATCGCGCAGATTGGCAGCTCGAATGCCGAGGATTACCTAAAGGCCGACCCGGCCACCCAACTGCAACTGCTTTTCGACAACGGCGACTGGCCTGCCGACCGAGGCCTGCAACTGATCGACCGTCAAGGCAGAACCCTGTGGCGCAGCCCCGTCGCCGATGTGCCCTTCATACAAATCGAGGGCTCACGACTGGACGATGGCGACCTGCTCAAGACCTGTCTGCAACGCCTGACAGAATCGCAACGAAGGCGGCTATTGAGCGAAGCCCTGCATACGCCCGCCCCCTCGGCCGAGGCCCGCGCAACTAGCCTGCGGCGCAGCGTCGCCGAGCTGGCACAGCGCAAGCGCCAAAGCCTGTTCGAGGATCGATATCGTCAGTTACAGCGCGGCGCCAGCCCGCTGGTACAGGTACTGATGGATGCCGAACCCGGCCTGCCGAAGGCGTTGGCGCAATCGATACTGGAAACGGCAAGTGATGCTGAATACCTGCAATTACAGCGTGGAACACTCTCCGCAAGACTGGTGGTTTTGACTCAGGAAACGGTTCTGCAAGTGCGCGTAACCCGAGCCTTTGAAGGGCTGGAGCTGCAAGCGACAGTCAATAATCTGGATACGGATCGGCTGGCCCTCCACTCGCTGCCACGCTTGCCGGGCTGGTCGCCGTCGATACGAATGGAGCTCAGGCACTACAGCCATAGCGGGCAACTGATCGACAGCCTCGGCGCGCAGGACGCGCTCATTCGCAAGGTGCTGTTACTGACCGAACAGGGCGACTATCAGCCGTTCGACGCTAGCGGTGAGTCACTCAGCGCGCCGGGTTCACTGTATTCAAGCCTGCTGCATGCCCTGCCCGACGCAGAACGTTCGGCGCTGAACATCCACATCACGCAAGACCTGCAGCTCAAGCAGCTGATTCGTGACCACGCGCTCGACCGTCAAGCGTTGCTGAACCTGCTGTCGCAAAACCCGCTTCGCAAACCTGCTTACGACCCCACCGTGATGCGCCTGCGTGGCGGTACCAGCGGCTATCGGCGCATGCCTACCAATACGCCGACGCTGCACGCCCATGCCCACTGGCTGCTGCCGCACTTGCTGCCCGAGGAACTCAACGCGTTTGTCGAGCGCCTGCAACGCCATCCGAACGGCCCGCGAGCGGAGCTGAGCCGCTTGATCACTGAACGCAACCGCCTCGACGCGGTGCTGAGTCCGTGGACTGAGGGGATTCCCCTCGTTCATCCGCAGTCCGGTGCCCGCCTCACCACCGAGCAATACGCGATCCAGCGTCATCGCCGACGGCAGATGCGGGTCGACATCCTGGACTGCTGGAAACAGCAGGTTTCCTTGTCGGAGAACACCGAGCAGACCATCGATCTGCGTCTGTCACAGTCAATCATCGGAGAGCTGCCACAACTTGAGGTGAACTTCAGTCACGTGGACTACCTGACCATCGAAGGGGTCGGCAGCACTCAGGGTATACACGGGTTTCTGAACTGCTTCTCCGGCTTGCGTCGTCTGGCGCTGCGCAATTTCCAGCTGGGCAGTCTGCCGGAGTCGATCAGCCGTTCGCCACAACTGCGCGAGCTGATTCTGAGCGACTGCAGCATCACCCTGACAGCCGAGAGCCAAACCACACTGGCGGCATTGACTCAGCTGAGAACCCTGGACCTGTTCAGGAACCCGCTCGGACTCACCCCCAATGTCGAAAAAATGCCCCGACTCAATTACATCGATGTGTCGGAGACCGGCATATCCGAACTGCCACCCGGCCTGCTCACGCGCCCGCTATTGCGCACTGCGCTGCTCAACGACAACCAGATCCGGTCGTTGCCTCCCGCCCTTTTCGAGCTGCCCAACAACGTTCCGGAAGGCTTCGATCTGAGCGGCAATCCGATTGCCAACGCAGACCGGGAGCGCATCAAACGCCACTTCAACGACACCCGCCAGGACTTCGGCGTAATGGCCGAACAGGCTGATCTGCTGCGCGTACAGGCGCTGTACACACACATGGATCTGGAACAGGCCAGTGAATTTTTCTATCTGCTACCCGGCACCCTGGCCGAGGGTCGAATCGAACTTGCACGGCTTGAGCGTGAATACAGCGACTTGAGTAGCAACCTCGCCAACTGGGCGACCGACCACCCGGCCCTGCACCCGATCAGTGGCGAGCCCTTCACGATTGAGCAAGTGCTGAACGAGCACGCCGCACGTCACGAATTCAAATCGCTCATTGAACAGTGCTGGCGCCGGGAAACCGAGCAGGACGAACCGGACCAGAACCTCCAGCCACTGCATGACTTGAACCTGGCGACGATCATCCGCGGCGACTTGCCCGTACTCAATGCCGATTTCAGCCATGTCACCCATCTGTACCTCAGAAGCCTGCCGGGTCAGACGTTTGGAATCGACAGGTTTGTCGAGACGTTTGCCAGCCTCAGAGGACTGACGATTTATCAATATCGGCTTGAACACATTCCGCCGGCGGTGTTTCGCATGGCCAAGCTGACCTATTTGTCGCTTTCACACTGCGAGCTGACGCTCACGCCGCAAAACGCCCTTGAGCTTGCGCAAATGGAGCGCCTCGATCACCTGGACTTGAGTGACAACCCGTTGGGCGAGACGCCGGATGTCAGCCAGATGACTAATCTGCAAACGCTGATGCTGGACAACAGCGGCATCACCAGCCTGCCGCCGGGCTTGCTGCAACTCGAACACCTGGAAATCGCCGACCTGAGCGACAACGCGATCACCCAGGTTCCCAGCGATATCCTGGAGTTGCCAGAAGAGCGTGCGGAAAAATTCAGCCTGCGGAGCAATCCGCTCTCTGAGCTGAGCCTGCAACGGCTGATCGCCTACTTCAGAAAGCACCGCATCGATTTTGGCGTGGAAGCCGTCATCGAACGGGCGGAAATGGAGGTGTCCACGTCCGAAGATTCGGGGGTCGATGAGTGACGCTCAGCGGGTTCTGCCGGGGTGCGTCAACCGCGCTCCGGCGGCACTGACGACAGTTCGAACGGACTGCTGCTGCGCCGCTGGTTGCGATCTTCGCGCGGCGTGGCGCCGAAGAAGTTGCGGTAGGCGCTGGAGAAATGCGGCCCGGAGGAGAAACCGCAGGACAGGCCGATCTGGATGATCGACTTGCTGGTTTGCATCAACATCTGCCGGGCCTTGTTCAGGCGCAGTTCCAGGTAGTACTGGCTCGGCACGCGGTTGAGGTATTGCTTGAAGATCCGCTCCAGCTGTCGACGGGACACGCACACGTGCTGGGCGATTTCGTCGGTGGTCAGCGGCTCTTCGATGTTGGCCTCCATCAGCAACACCGCCTGGGTGAGCTTCGGATGGCTGGAACCGAGGCGGTTCTGCAGTGGAATGCGCTGGCGTTCACCGCCCTCGCGGATGCGCTCGACCACCAGTTCTTCGGACACCGCACCGGCCAGTTCTGCCCCATGATCACGGGCCAGCACCGCCAGCAGCAGGTCGAGTACCGACATGCCGCCACACGCGGTCAGGCGATCACGATCCCAGTCGAACAGGTGACTGGTGGCGATGACTTTCGGGAAGCGCTCGGCGAAATCGTCCTGCCAGCGCCAGTGCACAGCCGCGCGATAACCGTCGAGCAGACCGAGTTGCGCCAACGGATAGACACCGGCCGACAGACCACCGATCACGCAACCGGCCCGCACCAGTTGCTTGAGCGCGCTGCTGAGGGCCGGGGCCAGATTGGTCGGCGGCTCGTCGGCGAGCAGGAACAGTTTCTGGAAGTTTTCCAGCTTGCCGGTCCACGCCTCGCCCGGCAGTTGCCACGCCCCCTCGGCCGCAACGTCTGTCACGGTTTCGGCCTGGAGGAACGACAATTCGTAAACCACCTCCGGATGCACCCGCTGAGCAACACGCAAGGCCTCCTCCGCCAGCGCCAGCGTCAGAGCTTTAGTGCTGGGCCAAATCAGGAAACCAATTCGATGGGCAGTCATGGGCGGGCAATCCGAAACGAAGAACGGTGATGAAGGCATGGGCCAATGCTAGCCCGTAAATGAACGCAAATCTCGAAACCTGCACCGATCCACTGTGGGAGCTGGCTTGCCAGCGATGGCGGTGAATCTGTACCAGAAATGCCAACTGGCCCACCGCTATCGCTGGCAAGCCAGCTCCCACAGGGATTGTAGCCAGCCTTCAGGCTGCGAAGCATGCACTATTCCGGTGCATATCGGCAGTTCTGATTACTTCAAGCTACCCGACAGGAATTGTTGCAAACGCTCGGATTGCGGATTGACCAGCACTTCGCGCGGGTTGCCGCTCTCTTCCACCACACCCTTGTGCAGGAACACCAACTGGTTCGACACTTCACGGGCGAAACCCATTTCGTGTGTGACCACGACCATGGTGCGGCCTTCCTGAGCGAGGGCCTGCATGACTTTGAGCACGTCGCCGACCAGTTCCGGGTCGAGCGCCGAAGTCGGTTCGTCGAACAGCATCACTTCCGGCTCCATCGCCAGCGCACGGGCAATTGCCACACGCTGCTGCTCGCCACCGGACATGTGCCCCGGGAACGCGTCTTTGCGATGGGCCACGCCAACCTTGTTCAGGTAGTGCTCGGCTTTCTCGCGGGCTTCGGCCTTGGACACGCCCAGTACGTGGACCGGCGCTTCCATGATGTTTTCCAGCGCAGTCATGTGCGACCACAGGTTGAAATGCTGGAACACCATCGACAGGCGCGAGCGCATGCGCTGCAGCTGTTTCGGATCAGCGGCTTTCAGCGCGCCGTCCTTGTTCGCTACCAGCTTCAGCTCTTCGTTGTTGAGCAGGATCTTGCCCGCGTGCGGCTGCTCAAGCAGGTTGATGCAGCGCAGGAAAGTACTTTTGCCGGAGCCACTGGAGCCGATGATGCTGATCACATCGCCGGCTGCCGCTTTCAGGGACACGCCCTTGAGCACTTCGTGACTGCCATAGCGTTTATGCAGGTCTTGGACTTCAAGTTTGTACATGCGGTCGGTTCTCACAAAAACAGTCAGTCAGTCGTTGAGCAAGCGCCCGTGACGCAGCGCTTCGCGCCCCGCCACCTTGGCCAGCCAGAAACCGGGTTGGGCATAGCGCAGCCGTTCAATGGCAAACAGCACCCCGGACGTACCAGCACACACGGTGCTGACCCGATCGGACACAGGGTCGATCACTTCGAAAATCTCATCCCCGGCTTCAACCCACTCGCCGGGTTTACGCAGGAAACTCACCACACCGGGGTGCGGCGCCAACAGTAATTCAGTGCCTTCGAACGGCATGCCTTCGCACGGCTCGCTGGCCGGCTTCGGCCACTCGCCAGTGATCAGGCCTTGCTCGGCGAGGAACGCCAGAATGCCTTCGGCCCATGCCACCGCATCCGCGCGGTCGGTATTGGCCTGACCGCCGAGCTCGACGGTAGTCGCCAGGCACGCCAGTGGAATCTGCGCGTCGGGGAACTGCCGCGACAGTCGCAACCACGGCAACGAGCACGCTTCATCGAAGGAGCTGCCGCCGGAATCTTCCGCCAGCAAACCGACCTTCACATTCAGATGTGCGGCCAGGGAGCGCCACTGCGGCCAGTGCTGCGGCAGTGCATACATGTGCAGCGCGGCTTCGGCGTCGCAGTGCAAGTCAAGCACCACATCGGCAGTGCAGGCGTGGCTGAGCAAAACGCGCTGCATGCCTTGCAACTGGCTGCTCGCCTCGGGCAATGCCGCCAGATGATCAGCCATGGCCTGACGGATCAGACGAATATTGGCGTGCGGATCATCACCTAGGCTGTCGGCCAAAGCCGCCGCCACCGGCGCGCTCAGCTCGACGAAATCGCGGTTGAAATTCTTGCCGCTGCCCGCCTCGAAACGCCCCTGATGATTGCCTTGCAGCAATTGGCCGAGGCCCAGAGGGTTGGCGACCGGTACCAGCTCGATCACACCGTTGAGCAGACCTTGGGCTTCGAGTTCGCCGAGGCGCTTTTTCAGCTCCCAGGCGGTGCGCATGCCCGGCAGTTCGTCAGCGTGCAGGCTGGCCTGGATGTAAGCCTTGCGCTCGCCGCTGCCGAAGCGGAAGACCGAAATCTTGCGCTCGCTGCCCAGATGGCTCCAAGGCAATACGTGGTCGATGCGTTCCATATCAGTGCTTCCGCGGGGCGAGGTAGCTCAACCAGCGGCGCTCGGCCAGCTTGAACAGCTTCACCAGAATGAAGGTCAGGCACAGGTAGAACACGCCGGCGGTGATGTACGCCTCGAACGGCAGGTAGTACTGCGCGTTGACGGTACGGGCCGCGCCGGTGATGTCGATCAGGGTCACGATGGACGCCAGACTGGTGGTCTGCAGCATCATGATCACTTCGTTGCTGTACTGCGGCAACGCCCGGCGCAGGGCCGATGGCAACAGAATGCGCTTGTACAGTTTAAAGCGCGACATGCCCATGGCCTTGGCGGCTTCGATCTCGCCGTTCGGCGTGGCCTTGAGGCTGCCGGCAATGATTTCGGCGGTGTAGGCGCTGGTGTTGATCGCGAAGGCCAGGCACGCACAGAACGTCGCGCTGGACAGCCACGGCCACAAGAAGCTTTCACGCACCGCTTCGAACTGCGCCAGACCGTAGTAGATCAAAAACAGCTGCACCAGCATCGGCGTGCCGCGAATCACGTAGGTGTAGAGCCACGCGGCGCCGTTGACGATCGGGTTCTTGGAGACGCGCATCAGCCCCAGCGGCAGTGCCGCGAGCAGACCGAACAACAGCGACAGCGCGAGCAGTTTGAGGGTGGTCAGCAGGCCGCCGAGGTACAGCGGCATGGCCTCCCAAATGACGTTGTAGTCGAAGATCATAGATCAGCCGCCCTTACGCCTACCGAGTAGCGCTTCTCAAGGTGACGCAGCGCCAGCAACGAGACACTGGTGATCACCAGGTACATCGCCGCCACTGCGAGGAAGAAGGTGAAAGGCTCGCGGGTGGCATCTGCCGCCTGCTTGGCCTTGAACATCATGTCTTGCAGACCGACCACCGAAATCAGCGCGGTGGCTTTGGTCAGTACCAGCCAGTTGTTGGTGAAGCCGGGAATCGCCAGGCGAATCATCTGCGGCACCATCACTCGGAAGAACACCTGAAAACTGCTCATGCCGTACGCCATGCCCGCTTCGGCCTGGCCCTTGGGGATCGCCATGAACGCACCGCGGAACGTCTCGGACAGGTACGCACCGAAAATGAAACCGAGGGTGCCGATACCGGCGGCCAGCGGGTTCAGGTCGATGTAGTCGTCATAGCCGAGCATCGGCGCAACGCGGTTGAGCAAATCCTGGCCGCCGTAGAAGATCAGCAGGATCAGCACCAGGTCGGGAATCCCGCGGATCACCGTGGAATACAGATCGCCCAGCCACGCCAGCCAGCGAATCGGCGACAGGCGCAATGCGACCCCGATCAGCCCGAGAACGATGGCCAGGGCCATGGACGACAAGGCGAGCTGAAGCGTCAGCCATGCGCCATCGAGGATGACAGCCCCGTAGCCTTTCAACATGATTCAGGTCCTCGAAAGTTGGGATGAAAAAATGGCGCAAACCGCAGAGATCCTGTTGCTTGCGCCATTTCTGACTTGTCGCAGAGACGTGTTACTTGCCGTAGATATCGAAGGCGAAGTACTTGTCCTGGATAGCTTTGTATTTACCGTTTTCACGGATGGCCGCGATGGCCGCGTTGATCTTGTCTTTCAGCGCGTCACCCTTGCGCACAGCAATGCCTACGCCGTCGCCGAAGTATTTGACGTCGGTGAACTGCGGGCCAACGAAGGCGAAGCCTTTGCCGGAATCAGTGTTCAGGAAGCCGTCCTGCAGCAGGGTGGCGTCAGCCACGGTACCGTCGAGGCGACCGGCGGCCACGTCGAGGTAGATTTCGTTCTGCGAGCCGTATGGCTTGATCTCGGCACCCAGCGGGGCCAGGACTTCGCGAGCGAAACGCTCGTGGATCGAACCACGCTGCACGCCGATGTTCTTGCCCTTGAGCTCGGACAGGTTGTCGCTGACAACGGTGCCTTGCTTCATGACCAGACGGGCCGGGGTGTTGTAGTACTTGTTGGTGAAGTCCACGGACTTCTTGCGGTCTTCGGTGATCGACATGGACGACAGGATCGCGTCGATCTTGCGCACTTTCAGTGCCGGGATCAGACCGTCGAACTCTTGCTCGACCCACTGGCACTTGACCTTCATTTCTTCACACAGGGCATTGCCGATGTCGTAGTCGAAACCAACGATGCTGCCATCCGGCGCTTTGGAAGCGAACGGAGGGTAAGCCGCTTCGATACCGATCTTCAGAGGTTTTTCATCAGCGAAGGAATTCAGCGACAGCACGGACAGTGCCAGGGCGCCAAGCAGCACAAGTTTCTTCATCTTGGGACTCCATCGGTAAAGGGCAAAAACGGCAGAGTGAGCGACAGCCCAATATGCGAATGGGTGAATCGGGAAAGCGGTGCAGCATCGGTGGGAAATTTCCCATTGAAACCCTCGGGGGTTTCAACGTCAGCCACGATGAGCGAGTGATCGGCATTCTAACGACAGGCCCGAAGCCGATATTTCTTCAATGCGACAACTAATTACAGATGCACAGAGAAACCCGCTTGAGCGCATTGACAGCCTTGCAAATTCATGCAAGAGCGAAAGACAGTGAACCGATCTATGCTGCAAATTGCGGGCCTATTATTCGCAAACCCTTCTAATCCGGCAAGCGCAGCGTTGTGTCTTATTTTTCACCGGGGGTTTTGAGGCTCTAAAACGGGGCATTGCGTTTCCCTTCGCCCCGCGGCGGGGCGGGCGGTTACACATTTGGTTACTCGGACGGGGATGGGTAACAGCGGGAAGGGGCTTACGCAGGAAATCGATAATTATTGGTTGGGTGGGTTTTCATTCCGACAGCGAAGTACACCGGTGTCTGACAGATGGCTATCGCGAGCAGGCTCACTCCTACAGTGATCGCGCTCCAATCAACTGTAGGAGTGAGCCTGCTCGCGATGAGGCCAGCAAAACCACCACAAACCCACCAGACACAAAAAAGCCCCACCCGGCATCACCGGACAGGGCTTTTCAATGCATCAGACAGGCTTACGCCACATTCATCGTCTTGTGCGTATCAATCAAATGCTGCACCACACCCGGATCCGCCAGGGTCGAGATATCGCCCAACCCATCGTACTCAGCCGTAGCAATCTTGCGCAGAATCCGCCGCATGATCTTGCCCGAACGGGTCTTCGGCAGCCCCGGTGCCCACTGGATCACATCCGGCGAAGCAATCGGGCCGATCTCTTTACGCACCCAGTTCTTCAGCTCCAGACGCAGTTGCTCGCTCGGCTCTTCGCCATTCTTCAGGGTGACGTAGACATAAATGCCCTGCCCCTTGATGTCGTGCGGCACACCGACCACCGCCGCTTCGGCGACTTTCGGGTGAGCGACCATCGCGCTTTCGATCTCGGCGGTGCCCATGCGGTGGCCGGAAACGTTGAGCACGTCGTCGACACGCCCGGTGATCCAGTAGTAACCATCGGCATCACGCCGCGCACCGTCACCGGTGAAATACATGCCACGGAAGGTCTTGAAATAGGTGTCGACGAAACGGTCATGGTCGCCATACAGCGTGCGCGCCTGACCCGGCCACGAATCGAGAATCACCAGATTCCCCTCAGCCTCGCCCTCGATGATGTTGCCGAGGTTGTCGACCAGCGCCGGCACCACACCAAAGAACGGACGTGCCGCCGAACCCGGCTTCAGTGCATGCGCACCCGGCAGCGGGCTCATCATGTTGCCGCCGGTTTCCGTCTGCCACCAGGTATCGACGATCGGGCAACGGGACTTGCCGACATTCTTGTAGTACCAGTCCCAGGCTTCCGGGTTGATCGGCTCACCCACCGAACCGAGCAGACGCAGGCTGCTGCCATCAGCGCCCTCAACGGCGGCGGTGCCCGAAGCCATCATTGCGCGGATCGCGGTCGGCGCTGTGTAGAGGATGTTGACCTTGTGCTTGTCGACGATCTTCGCCACCCGGGTGATGTCCGGGTAGTTCGGCACGCCTTCGAACAGCAGCGTGGTCGCGCCATTGGCCAGCGGGCCGTAGACGATGTAGCTGTGGCCGGTGACCCAGCCGACGTCGGCGGTGCACCAGTAGATTTCGCCCGGACGGTAGTCGAACACGCGCTCGTGGGTCATCGCCGCATACAGCAGATAACCGCCGGTGGTGTGCTGCACGCCCTTCGGTTTGCCGGTCGAGCCAGAGGTATAAAGGATGAACAGCGCTTCTTCAGCACCCATCTCTTTCGGCGCGCAGACGGTGCCCGCCACTTTCATCAGGTCTTCATACCAGATGTCGCGATGCTGGTTCCACTTGATGTCGCCGCCGGTGCGCTTGCACACGATGACTTTCTGGATGCTGCTGGTTTCCGGGTTGGTCAGCGCGTCGTCGACGTTGGCCTTCAGCGAAATCTTCTTGCCGGCACGGATGCCTTCGTCAGCGGTGATCACCACTTTCGATTTGCAGTCGATGATCCGCCCCGCCAGCGCTTCCGGCGAGAAGCCGCCAAACACCACCGAGTGAATCGCGCCGATCCGGGTGCAGGCCAGCATGGCGACCACCGCTTCGGGGATCATCGGCATATAGATAGTCACCACGTCGCCGCGGTGCACGTCCTGACCACGCAGGGCGTTGGCCAGCTTGCAGACTTGTTCGTGCAGTTCGCGGTAAGTGATGTTACGGCTTTCGGAAGGATCGTCGCCTTCCCAGATGATTGCGATCTGATCGCCGCGCTCGGCCAGATGACGGTCGAGGCAGTTGTAGGAAACGTTCAGGGTACCGTCGGCGAACCATTTGATGTCGACATGGTGATCGTCGAAGGAAGTCTGCTTCACCGTGGTGAAAGGCTTGATCCAGTCGAGGCGCTTGGCTTGCTCGCGCCAGAAACCGTCAGGGTTGACGACCGACTGCTGGTACATGGCTTTGTAGGTCGCCTCGTCAGTCAGCGTATTGGCCAGAACCTCGGGACGAACGGGATACAGAGAAGCCGCACTCATCTTTCTTACCTCGGTGGAATAGTTGTTTTTGTATGACCCCGTTGTAGCCGGGCCGGGCCCATAGAACCATTCGACGATGGTTGTAGGAGCTGCCGCAGGCTGCGATCTTTTGATCCTGCTTTGCAAAATCAAAGACGAAAGATCGCAGCCTTCGGCAGCGCCTACAAGGGTTGGGCGGTGTTTTGCGGCGATTGTTACCAAAACCGCCAAAAGTGTTTATCAAAACCCCACCTGTTTACCCCCACCCCACCTCCTTAAAATCCACCTCGCCAACAAGGCAAACGCGATTAACAACGTTACAGCCCCCACGAAGGCCGTTAATCCAGCTCTCAAGTAATAACTGCAAATGATGAAGTTCCACACGCAACCCTAAAAAGGTTGCGTGACCCCACTCGACCTCAAAAAGGTAAATCTGAAATGAAAGCTTTATTGGTTCTGGCCCTCAGCAGTCTGTGCGCAACCGCCATGGCAGACGAGGTCCCGACTGATGTCGCACAGCAACAACCGGTGATCGAGGAATACACTTACTCCACTCACCTGGACATCGCCAAAGTTGTATCGATGAGCGAAGTGCCGAATGTCTGCGAAGTGGTACCGGCCAAAATGGAGTACGACGACTCCAAGGGTCAGCGCCACATCCTGCGTTACAGCGTCATGGGCAACGGCTGCACCAATTGATGATTGAGACTGCACCGAATAGGACCGCTCAGTGCCTCATTTGAGGGTCGATTCCAGCCCGGCTTCGGTCGGGCTCAGTTGTGTCTGGAGTCGTCAAAAATGCTTGCAAAACACTAGATGTAGTGAAAAACCGGTTTTTCTGTTCGTTTTTTGAGCAACTCCACAATCGCGAGATTTTTACGAAAAAAAATCTTCACCCGGCAAAGCCCTGTAAACCCGCACTCTCATCGAAAAACCACCCTCCTCGACCGCTCCATGCGCGGATTCGCCTCAGCACAGCCGTGTTTTTTTCCCTATAATGCCGCCCTAATCGGGTCAGCAATATTCCCTTACAGGGAACAAAAGCCATTCTGAAGCCCCGCAGCAGCGTCAACGCTGATCTGCGCCCGTCAGAGGCTCTCGGAAACCCGTACAAAATTCTGTTTTATTGCCTGCCTTGGCTGCCGCAAAAAACGATTCCTTAAGATCCAACGCGGTCTGTACGACCGTGTGAAAAACCAACCAATCAGGTTTCACACGGGGCGACAGGCCCTCACGCAGGAGACGACACGTCATGCTGAGCTGGGACGAATTCGACAAAGAAGACAGTGAAGTAGCAGCAGTGAAAGGCGCCAACGCCGGCCACGCTACTGAAGCCAACATGGACCGCCTCGACAGCGCCGGCGGTGCCGCAGCGCTGGAAGCCCGCGCCGTGACCGCCGACGACTCGGCCGCCGTGGCCCGCGCCAAGGCCGCACTGGATTCCCTCGACGTCGCCGAAGGCCTCGCCGAACTCGAAGGCGCCTCCGCCCGTGTCGCCGTTGACGAAAAGCGCATGATCAACTGCCGCGCCGACCTCAACCAACTCGTACCTTTCAAGTACGACTGGGCTTGGCAGAAGTACCTGGACGGCTGCGCAAACCACTGGATGCCGCAAGAAGTCAACATGACCGCCGACATCGCCCTCTGGAAAAACCCGGAAGGCCTGACCGACGACGAGCGCCGCATCGTGATGCGCAACCTCGGCTTCTTCTCCACCGCCGACTCCCTGGTTGCCAACAACCTGGTGCTGGCCGTGTACCGCCTGATCACCAACCCGGAATGCCGCCAGTACATCCTGCGCCAAGCGTTCGAAGAGGCGATCCACACCCACGCCTACCAGTACTGCATCGAATCGCTGGCCATGGATGAAGGCGAGATCTTCAACATGTACCACGAGATCCCATCGGTCGCCAAAAAGGCAGCCTGGGGCCTGAAATACACCCGTTCGATCTCCGATCCGAAGTTCGAAACCGGCACCCCGGACACCGATAAAGAACTGCTGCGCAACCTGATCGCCTACTACTGCGTTCTGGAAGGCATCTTCTTCTACTGCGGCTTCACCCAGATCCTCTCCATGGGCCGCCGCAACAAAATGACCGGCGTCGCCGAGCAGTTCCAGTACATCCTGCGCGACGAATCCATGCACCTGAACTTCGGCATCGACGTGATCAACCAGATCAAAATCGAAAACCCACACCTGTGGGATGCCGAGATGAAAGAAGAAGCGACCCAGATGATCCTGCAGGGTACGCAGCTGGAGATCGAATACGCCCGCGACACCATGCCTCGCGGCGTACTGGGCATGAACGCGGCGATGATGGAGGACTACCTGAAGTTCATCGCTAACCGTCGTTTGTCGCAGATTGGTTTGAAGGAAGAGTACCCAGGGACGACTAACCCGTTCCCTTGGATGAGCGAGATTATGGACTTGAAGAAAGAGAAGAATTTCTTTGAGACTCGCGTGATCGAATACCAAACTGGTGGTGCGTTGAGCTGGGACTAATGGTCTCGCTTGGCACGATTTGACGATTGCTGCCTGAGTCGCCAAGTCGAGAAAGCAAAAAGCCCCGATCTGATCGGGGCTTTTTTATTGGACGAAATAAAAAAGGTATATGACTGAACGCCTCTTGCTACAGCGGAATAATCATTGAAGGGCGCTTCGACTTCACCTCATCATCGAAAAATTGCCTGAACGTGATGACATTATCGTAGCCCGCATAAGCAGACTCTTTAGCTTTCTTCAGGGACTCCGGAACGATCAGGGTGATTGAGTTTTTACCCATCTCAGTAATAGCCTCACTCGACACACGGTCATCAACAGTAGCGAGAAAAATTGCTCCAAACGGTTTCTCTAACGCCAACTGTTTCCATCTTTCACGCAGGGTTGTTTTCAAGGAAACAATAACAGCGTCCCCCTTGATGTTGAGTTCCTTAACGTCAGGTAAAACAAAATCCGGCCGGCGCCCACCAAAGACAGCCTGTGCTTCATGACGAATTCGACCTTCCTTGAAAAGCCTCGCCACGTGATGCTCAAAAGAAAGCCCGGCCCTGCTTTTACGGGTTTGCGCCGCGCTAAGGAAAATCGAGTCGAGCTCAGAAAATGCCCGTACAAGATTACCAACAGGATCACCTCCCCCATGAAGGAGAAGGCGGGCGACTTGAGCTGCTCGAAAACGGCGCTCCGCTTGCTTATAGATGGAGTATTCGATGTCTCTACTAATACGCATTACCGCATCACCAGGCTCGCGAACACAGAAGGGGTTCATGTGGCGAAGATCGTTTTCGTAAAGCCATTTATCCTGCGCCATTCTGGCTAGCGCGTCTGGAGTAGGCAGAGCCTGATTTTTAATAAACTGCTCTAGCGTTCCATCTTTGATCGCTTGCGATAACTCGGCAATGAGCTGATCGGTTTCGGAAGCAGGCTGAGCAATAGCCGCCGGATCGAAAAAATCATAGTGAAAGTCGGCGCTTAGCTCGAAAGCCGTCTCAATAATTTCCGCCTCTTCGCTTATCGAGTCGACAACAATAAGCCAATAGAGCGCACCAGATATAGCTTGCTTCAGCTTTCCGACAACAAGCAATGAGGCAGGGGAAAGCGATCGAAATTGCTCTTTTGGTACCCCCGTGTGATGCCATTCATATCGCGGTCTTTCTGTCTCCTTACCGGGATTTCGCTTCGAATAGTATTTGATCGTGGAGGTTTTTATTTCCCCGGAGGATGGCCAGAAGGTCTGATAATCAACTTCGAAAATGTGCGGCTTCTCTGGCTGTAAATTTTTCAGCTTCGGAAAAAAATCAGACTCTGCAATAGTACGAGGAATGAAAGGGCCATTCTGGTGGCCATTATCTGCACTGTCTGCCCATGATGAGTCATTGCGAGACAGCTTCTTAATGAAGATGCTCTCACTTTGATTGACCAAAGTAGAAATATCATTCCATTCAGGATGGAAACCCATCTTTATTCCTTATTTATGACTTTCAGCTGAGCTTAGGTAAGCAAAAAAGCTCGACCGACTGAACCACCCGATTACTGTGCAAACTTGACTAAAACCGCAAATCAGCACGCGCTAATGTGAGAAATCGCATCGTGAATTCAACATGGTTTCGTCGATCTGGAAATATTTCGATCCATTTTTAAGCCAGCTAGCAATCAGGTCAACAAGCAATGAGGACTTCCCTTTGCTCATTGACCGTACAGCACACTCCCAAACGACAAGAACTCTCCAGCCCATCGCCTTGAGCGCTTCTTCCTGCAGGCTGTCGCGTTTTTGATTTTTCCCGATCTTCTCCAGCCAGAACTCGGGGCGAGTCTGAGGAACCTTAAAATATTTACACGCATGCCCGTGCCAAAAACAGCCATGTACAAGGATGAGCGCGCGATATTTCGGCAACACCAGATCTGGTTTACCGGGAAGGTCTTTGACGTGCAGACGAAAGCGAAAGCCCCGCGCATGCAGGGCCTTGCGGATTAGAATTTCAGGCTTGGTATTTTTACCCTGAATTCCAGCCATCATTCTTGAACGAGTAGCTACATCCACGACATCAGTCATTTCGCATCCATATTGTCGTCAGATCGGCCGAAGCGTCTCTAGCATCAAGTGGGAAGGGCGAACTCCAATTGAGGCTGCCCAGTATCGGCCATTTTCTCTTTCGCTTTCAGGATGCGCTCTTTCATCAACCGGGCTACCGCTTCGAAAACCGGAACGGCAACCGAGTTTCCAAACTGACGATATGCCTGGGTATCGGACACTGGAATCACAAACTTGCTTTCCCCCGGTTTGTCGAAACCCATCAGACGCGAGCACTCATGCGGAGTCAGACGACGCGGACGATTGAGCTGATTCAATTCATTGTTGAAGTCCAGCGTTTCCACAAATCCACGGTCAACCAGGATTTCCGACCCGTCTTTGTGATATCTCGCTGAGAGGGTGCGAGCAATGTCGTTAGGACGGGTCAAACCAAAACCAAATCCGTTGCCCTTCTCACGATGCTTAGCAGCGTAGCGGTAGAGATAATCCCAAAGCTTCGGGGTAAGGATGTATTTTTCGTCCACTTCCCTATCAAGCAGATCACCGAAACTAGGTCGCTGCTTTGGTATGAGCTTGCTGATTTCACTCAGAGTGAATCCCTGGTGAACATTCAGATCACGCCGGAAACCGACCAGAACTATTCGCTCACGATGTTGCGGCACAAAGTGTCTGGCATCGATAACCTTCGGATCTGACCCCTTTGGCGCATTTACATCTGCAACCTCGTAGCCCAATTCATCCAGCGCTTCGCAGATGATCCGGAACGTATTGCCCTTGTCATGGCTTTTGAGGTTTTTCACGTTCTCAAGCAAGAATGCAGCCGGGCGTTTCGCGGCAATAATCCGCGCCACGTCGAAAAACAGAGTGCCTTGGGTCTCGCACTCGAAACCGTGCTTACGCCCCAGGGAGTTCTTCTTGGAAACACCTGCAAGCGAAAACGGCTGGCATGGAAAGCCTGCCAACAGAACATCGTGATCAGGAATTTCACGATCAATATTCTTGTAGGCTTCCTCGTCGCTGATTTCGGGCTTGTCTGAAAGCGTGACCGAGCGGATATCGAGATTGAAGCGATGACGAGCAGGATCGCAGTAGTGGTTCGCCTTGTACGTTTTAACGGCGTACTTGTTCCATTCGGATGTGAACAAGCACTCGCCGCCGATGGCTTCAAACCCTTTTCTGATACCGCCGATACCGGCAAAGAGATCGATAAAGGTGAATGAAGGTTTGTGGTTCAAACGCTTGGGCAGCAGATCCTTGAGGCGGGTGAACTCAATGTGGGAAAGCTTCGGCGAAGCCTTGCCCTTGATCCATCTATTGATGGTTTCACGGCACCAGTGATTCGGGCTCACATCGTTGAGAATTTCGGCCAACTGCCCTTGGTCATAGATTTCCAGCAGTTTGTGCAGCAGCGCCAAGTCAGTTACGGGATGGGTATCAGGCTCGTAAGAAGCCGAGGTTGCTTCGCTCATGGATTCAAAAGACGGTGTTTCAAAAAGATTCATGAGCCCGAAATTCCTCTGGGTCAAAGCTGTGACGAATGGTCACCATTCTAGCCCGCAAAACTTCAAAGTAAATGAAATTTCCTATATTCCGTGAGATGGTCGTGGCGACACGGATATGGGAGCTGCTGGATTCGATGGCGGACAAATACTGGATATAAACACAGCATAATTTACTCTGCGTCTTTGTCCAGGTTTCCTTTCGCCTCAGGATCAGTAGGAAAATTCGCTGGTTGACGACCATCCGTGATGCCCCTACCCTCAGCTACGAGCCTAAGAAACTCTACAAACCAGAGCGGTCCTCCGCACCCGACAGTCATGCGGCTTTTTTTCGTCTGCGGTTTCTCTACGCCTGCGAAAAATCCCGTTATGTCGGGAGTGGGCGAATACAAGACCCGAAAGGGGAATATGTCCGGCCCGTCTCTGGTGGGTTTCTTAGCTCCCGACACCCTAACGAATGCCCTAAGAAAGCAGCCAGAGGTAAATGGAAATGCCTGACTATCCAACCTTCATGATGAAGGTGATTCGCTGTACCCGCCGTTTGAATTCCGTGCTTCCTACTCGGGAGGCACGCCATGTCTGAACCACTTCTCCCGACTCGTTTCACCCGCAACAAAACCCACCTGCATGCCCTTCTGGTCGAGAACCAGGCGTGGTTCTGCGTCCATGAGCTGGGCCGGTTGATGGGCAAACATCTTGATGAGCGCCAGTTGCGCAAACTCGACGCTGATCAGCGGCAGATGATGCGTGTAGAAACCTATGGCGAATCTGAGGACCACATGATGGTGAGTGAGTCCGGCGTGTATGCGCTGCTGATCTATCACTACTGTCCTGAGTATCGGCAGCTTCGTGAGTGGCTGACGCATCAGGTCGTGCCAGCGCTGCGTGATGCTCGTCCGACGCGCTCGGTTGAGCGTCCGACGCTGAGTGTCTTGAGTTGGCCGCAGATGTCGCTGAGTACGCTGCACTGGCAGGACGAGCCGTGGATTCGGTTGCGGGATATGCCTTGTTTGCTGGCGGAGGATCCGTTCAATCGACAGGAGACCTGGTGGCGTAAGGCTTCTCGATTGTTGCGTGGTTGCTGAGGGTTTCAAGATCCGCTGTTTGAGGTTCAAGCCGCGGATTTTTTGTGGCTCAAAATCCTTTTTTTGGAGGGACGACGCCCACCGCCCCATACACTCTGTACTGACACCCAAATCAAACAGCGACAATTCCTAACCTGATCCAAGACCCGTCCTACAGCCTCAAAGCATCACCTTCGTTAACGTCGCCCGGCTTCATTCCGGTGCGACCTATAAATGAACGAAAGGATGATCAGTGGCTGGCAAAAAGGATATTCCCCGGGTCAGGAATCCACCTTCGGGTGACGGGCATCACGTCACCTACCGGTTCATGAACGCGACCGAACTGGCCGAGCGCGAAGCCACGCAGAACGCTTACGAGGCCATGCTGGCCCGGCAGGATGCGTTTGAGCGCAGCCGGCAGGTCGCAGCCAAAAAAAACGACGCGGTCAGGGCCGGATGTGTGTTCGCGAAGTCTTGCAAGCTGCCGGACGCCATCATTGACTACTCGAATCCTTCAGGGATGGTGCCGACCGACAGCCTGAAGGATTATGGCGAGTTCGCACTGCTTGGTGCCCGTGAAGCCGATGACGCTGGGCTGCACAACCTGCAAACCATCAGCGGAGATACTGTCGCACTTGGCCTCGGGCGCCTTGCTCTTCGCAGCCCGGCACTCGCTACGCCAACGGCAGGTCTGGGAGCAGCCATCGGCGCGACCAGTGCCGCACTCATGACCGGCATGGTCGCTTTGCTCTGGACACCCAGTCTGGGTGACAGCGCTCTCTACACCGACGAACAATTACGCGCCCTCAAGCAGGCCCGCACCCGTGTTCGCCTGCGCATTGAGCAGCAATCCGATGGCGCTCTAAAAGGTTATGCCTTCTACACCGGTAAGAACCGGGATTGGGAAATGGTCGAGGTCGTGAAACTTGAGACCCGCGACACCCAGTACGTCGCCAACCTGGGTGAAGGCGTCGAGCTGATCTGGACACCCGCCGTAGACGGCTCGGACATCCTCGGCATTCCGGCTCTGGAAGCCGCCCCGCAGACACCGCATATCTGGGTTTACCCGCCAACGAAAGCGGCGAACGACATCCTTGTGAATCCGGTTTATCCACAGGAATACAAGGATTTCATTCTGGTGTTTCCAGAGAGTTCGGGGGTAAGGCCGGTTTATATTGTGGTGAGTGTTTCTGATCACAAATATCATCCGGCACCCAAAGGATTAAGTGCGTTTCCCGACGCAACACCCGCAAAACAGAAGACCAGGGTCAAAGGACGAGGTACTCGTATGCGCTGGAAAACCAAGGATGGGCTAATTCTGGAATGGGATTATCAACATGGAGCGGTAGAGATGTACGACAAACGCGGTCGGCATCTGGGCGAATTCGATGCTGATACTGGAGAGCAGAACAAACCGGCCGATCCAAAAAGAAGGATAGAACCATGACTCACGTAATTTATGCATTTGATCGATCCACCGAAGCTCTGATTTTCGAAGTGCCTATCTCGGCAGAGGATATCGAGAAGTTGCGAGTCATCATGAAATGGAATGACGCAGAAGACGAACTCTACGGTTACGATCTTGACTCTCAGCAGTTAGCACAACTGGAAATGTTAACTGGAAGATCCTTCTACGATCCTCAATACGATTACCAACTGGCTAGCTATGGTAACTAACGGTCCAAGGCAACCCAGCGATGGTACGAAGACAGCAGATCCATGATTTTTCTAATCGAAGCATTTGATAAAGAAAGCGGTTTTCTGGCATTTGAAGAGGAACTCCCAAGTGGATCTGATCAGTCTATAAAAGCCATCATGGAATGGACGCTGGAACAGGAAGGATGGGAGGGATACGATCTCTCACACGAACAGCTTAGTGCCCTGGAAAAACTCTTGGGAAAGAAAGTTTATAACCCTGCTTATAAATTTCAGCTCAGCTGCAATGTGTAACCGATGGTTCTGACACCGGTGAGCAGAACAAACCGGTCGCATGTTCACCGGATTTGGGGCTGCTTCGCAGCCCAGCGGGAGCAAGCTCCCTCGCCACAGGGGTGATGTGCTGCCTACAGTGGCGGGGTGAGGATTGAAATCTGGTTGATGCCTGGAATCGCCAGCAGGCTGGCTCCCACAGGTTTTGCATCATCCTGAAAACAATCAGTGCAACCCGCCGCGCCTCCCGCTATTAATACCTCTCCCCCACTCAAGGATCCGAGCCCCACCATGAAATTCGATCTCGCCTACTGCCTCAGCCTCGACGACAAGTTGTCGATCTATGACGTTCGCGATCTCAATTTCGATGAGACGGTGGCGTTCGATTCGGCCAAGGAGCATTTCCAGTGCCCCAACGATGCCTGTCGTTTGGCGTTTGATGCTTCAAACGAGCTGGGCACCTTCAACGCCAAGAACGTGAATTACGTGCGCACGCCGCACTTCAAGAACTTGCCCACTACGCAGCATGTGGCGGGTTGTCCGTATGTGAGTTTGAAGGCGTCGGCGTCTGGCGTTGAGACGGCGGATGGCGAAACGGATGACGGACGGGAGGAGCATTTCCCATCAGAGTTGTTGCTGACGCGGCGTGAGTATGTGCGCAAGCCTGCTACGCCTGCGGGGGCGGCGGATGCGTTGCGGGATGATCCGGTGCGGGTGGCGCAGGTGAGTTCCAAGGAGTCGCCGGGGCGTGAGACGGCGCCGGACAAGACCAGTGTGTTTGCGCATCCGGTGGAGTGTTTTGTGTCGAACTTCGCCGACAAGGAGTTGCTTAAGCGCATGCCGTTGAAGATCGGTGAGCACACGGCGCCTTATGGCTCGTTCTTCAAGAAGATCGAGTATCTGACGGACAACAAGGGGCTGATTTACTGGGGCAAGATCAAGGAGATCAAGGATTACACCCAGAGTTTTCGTATCGATTTCGAGCAGAAGGTCTGGTTCAAGCAGGCGGATGAGGCGAAGAAGAAGCCGTATTCGGTGAACGTGTACTTGAGCAAGAAGTTGATCGACAACTACCGCAAGCGCAAGGCGTTTCTGGAAGAGATCAAGCACGCGATCGACAGCGACAAGGAGTTGTTCTGTTTCTTCTATGGCGTGACGCCGGAGTTGAAGCAGGTGCCGAGCAAGAAGAACCCCGAACAGACGTTCGGGGTGTTCAGTGCCAACATCGAGAATCTGGATCACTTCATTGTGCGGGAAGCGCCGGGGTTGGTGTGATGCTCGGGGTCAGCCCTGGGGCAGTTGCAGTTTGACTGCACCGGGATGCTGTTTGACCACTGAGTACGGCAGGATCGTCCATTCGGGCTCATCGCAACCGCGTTGTACACGAGGGAAATACGGCCCGAGATAAATGCCCTTCGCGGTGAAGTACCAATCGGAAACGACCCAGACGTTTTCATCGGTGTAGTCGCAACTGTCCTCGTCACCTACAGCCGGCTTCTTCATTTCGTTGGGATACAGCGAGGTGAATTGCTTTATCAACCATTGCACAAACACGTCACTCTGGCTGCCGTCGCCAGCTTCGGTCGATGAGCCTTCGCGTCCGACTCCAAGCACGTCTTCCAGCTTTATTGCTTCGCCACTATGAGCATTGAGGTTGATCGGAGAGTTGCCGACATCAGGATGCGCGCCGCCGCAGTCGTAACCGGTGTTGATATTCAAGCTGACCACGTCGGGCGACAAGAACGTGGGCGCGACGCTCTGCCATTGCTCGGCGTTTTCTCCACCTTGCAGCATGCAGGCGTGATAACTGATGACTTCAGTCCAGAGCCGTCCGAGCAGGTGGTTATTAATCCGCTGCTGCTCTTCTTTCGTATAGCCGGATTCGACACTGAACAACGATATCTTTGACTCAGGCTCCGTCCACCATTGCAGGTCGTAGCCCATGAAGTTTTCTTTCTTCTCCGGTTTGAGTTTGAGTCCCTGTAAGCGCAAATACTCGTAGGGATCGCTCTTCGGCAAAGTGGCAATAAAGGGCGGCGTAGTTGCGCTCGGCGCAGGAAGTTTGGCTTCGGTCAGTTGCACCGGCAGCTTCTTGCCCTTGGGGTTTTGCCATTCGCCCTGCCAACCATTGTCAGTGGATTTCAACTTCAGGGTTGGCAACGGTTTGTCGTCGCCATAGCGGTTGTTGCCTTCAACGAGATTCAATGTGCTGTCTTGCAGCGAGCCGCTGAGTTCCAGGTCGCGGTGATACTTCTCATAGAAGTAGCGGCCGGTGACTTCGTCCTGCTGCGTGGTGTTGAGCTCCACCACAATCGGCATCTTGCCCAGCGTACCGGTGAACACGCGCCGGCCATCTTCGGCATGGGCGGTGGAAATCAGTGTGAACAGCGCCGCAGCGTATGGCGCCAGGCGCAGCAGTCCCTTGAGCATGGATCGATCCCTGAATGAATGAGGCTGAGAAGTATGCAGAGGATGCGCGCAGGAATCGAGGCTCTACTTGAGCAGCATGCCCAGCATCACGATGATCAGCAGTGCGATGTATACCCACGCATGCACCCGATCCGGTATCCGCCCGATCCACGGCGTGGCCATCCGAATCCCGACCAACGACCCCAGCGTCAGCACCGCAAACGCCAGCAAATCCACATACCCGACAAACCATGCGCCCAGATCCGTCTCGTTGAAACCGGACAGTGCCATGTACGTCAACGTCCCGGCCACTGCCACCGGCACGCTCAGTGGATTGGCCATGGATGTGGCCTGGGACATGCTCAGTCCGCAGCGGCGCAGGAGCGGCACGGTCATGACGCTTCCTCCTACGCCGAGGAACGTGGCAATGGCGCCGATGCCTACACCGCCGGCGGATATTTCCTTGCGATCCAATCGGCGTGGAATGACGCCTTCGTTACGGGCGAGAAAGCCGCGCCTGAGCAGGCAGTCGATGATGGTCACGCCGAGGTAGGCGATGAAGGCGTACCGAATGACCTCGCCGCTGACCCACACCGCGGCGATCGCACCAATGATCGCGCCCAGGGCGATGAAGCCGCCGAGCGGCCAAAGGTAATGGCGGATCAGGTTGCCGGCGCGGCGGTGTTTGTCGGTGGCGATCAGGGCGTTGACGATCATCACGCAGGTCGAGGTGGCGACGGCGATGTGCATGGCCGATTGGCTGATGGGGTCGTCGGCGCCGTGGCTGGCGGTGAGCATGCGGTAGAGCAACGGCACGACGACGAAGCCGCCGCCGAAGCCGAAGAGCACGGCGGTGATGCCGGTCATACAGCCGAAAAGGGTCAACAAGAGATAGAACATGGCGCGTCTTCCGGTGGTGGCGAGCGGTTGACAATAGAGCGACGCGGCTTGGCCTGCTTCAGCAACTCAGCCAATAATGTTTGCGTTTACGCCAACTACCGGAAACGCTCGATGCGCAATGTTTCGATCAATCTGCTGGATCACACACCGCGCCCGGTGGTGGCGATCGGTACGGATTATTCCCACGGCCATCTGTTGCCGTTTCATACGCATCGACGGGCGCAGTTGTTGTACGGCGCGACGGGGGTGATGCAGGTTCGTACTCATGACGGCAATTGGGTGGTGCCGCCGCAACGAGCGGTGTGGATTCCGCCGGGAGTGGCGCATGAGGTGCTGATGCTCGGCGTGAGTACGCGCAGTTTGTACATCGAGCCGGGGGCGGTAGATTTGGGCCAGCTTTGTCAGGTGATCAGCGTTTCACCGTTGATGCGGCACTTGTTGATGGAAGCCGTGGAAGTGCCGCTGACCTATGACCTCGAAGGACGCGACGGCGTATTGATCGACCTACTGCTGCATGAACTGGCGCGCAGCGCGCCCCTGCCCTTGCACATTCCGCTGCCGACTGACGGAAAGCTCCTGGCTTTGTGTCAGACCTTTCTGCATCAACCCAACGCCCATCAGTCGCCGCAACACTGGGCCGAGCAGTTGCACATAAGCTTGCGCACCTTCAACAGACTGTTTCGGCAGCAGACCGGGTTGAGCTTCAGCCAATGGCGGCAACAGGCCTGCGTGGTGCTGGCGCTGGCGCGGCTGGCGGCCGGTGAAGCGGTGACGCGAATCGCCCTGGACTTCGGTTATGAGAGCCCGGCGGCATTCTCGACGATGTTCCGGCGCATCCTCGGACAGGCACCGTCCGTCTGGTTGGAGGCGGCGAACTAGGGCAAATCAAAAAATGCGTTTGATCCCGGCCGAAAACAACTGTACAAAAACACAGTACATTTTCAATCAGCACTCTTGAGCCCGGAGCACACCATGGCCTCTCTTGCGATGAACCACATCCTCGAACGCATTGCCCTTTTCCAGTTCACCCCGACGCACTGCGTCCAGGCCCGAGCGATGCTGGGCTGGAGCGTGGAACAACTGTCGCGCGAGGCGGAGGTTGCGGTGGATGATATCCAGCGGTTTGAAGCGCAGCAGGACGTGGCGGATGCGACGCGGCTGGCGTTGGCTTATCGGTTTGAGGCACAGGGGTTGGTGTTCTTTCCCGGGTTTGCGCCGGGTCGCAAATTGAATCCCCAGGCCATGCAGCAGAACGTTGCAGAGCGTGGGGATTTTGCTTAGGTGGAATGATTACTTGAACGCAGGGTGCCGCAGCTCGGCCGAGGCTTGTTCATAGCTGTAGGCCATGGCGAACAATTGCGGCTCGCTCCATGCTTTGCCGAAAAAGAACACGGACGTGGGTATACCGTTAGCGCGCATGCCCGATGGCAGGGTTACCGCCGGATAACCAGCCACTGCGGCAGAAAATTGCGAGTAACCATCCGCTTCGGCAACCATTGCGTCGAGGTTGTGTTCGCGCAGTTGCTCGTCAATGGCGTCCTTGAAGTTTTTGCTGATGCTCAAGATCAATCCGCTGGCCTGTTCGTGAGTCATGTCCAGCGCATTCATCGCTTCGAGCGTGGCCTGCCCATAGCCCTCCTTGCCGGGATTGAGCTGATTGAAGTCGATCAGGTCCTGCAACGACTGGATCGGCAGACCGGAACGGCTGACAAGATATTCAGGCAATTCGTATTTCATCGCGCCCATCAGACCGGGTACGAAATTATCGATATCAGGTAAACGAACGGTCACTGGCACGAGCGTCGCACCTTGTTTCTCGAGTGTGATCATTGCCTTCTGAAACTCCACTCCGGGAGTCAGGACCACGCCGTCCGTTCCCTCGTAAGCGGCGGGATAACCGATACGCTTGCCTTGCAGGGCATCGTTTGCCAGTAACGCGGTGTAGTCGACTCCTGTCGGGGCGATCGATGTCGCGGAGTCTGTCGCATCCGTGCCTTGCAACACGTTGAACATCAACGCTGCGTCACGGACAGTACGTGTCAAAGTACCAGGGGTATCTTGCAGACGGGTGATTGGCACCACCCCGGTGCGACTGAACAGACCCAAGGTGGGTTTGACGCCGATTACGCCATTGGCCGATGCCGGGCAAGTGATCGAACCGTTGGTTTCCGTGCCCAAGGAGATCGGCGCGAAACCGGCAGCCACGGCAGCGGCCGATCCAGAACTGGAACCGCAGATTTCCTCGCTCAGTGCATGCGGGTTTTTCCCTTGCCCACCACGTCCGCTCCAACCATGGGGCAAACCCATTTCCCGCACATAAGCCCATTCACTCATGTTGGCTTTACCCAGAATAATCGCGCCGGCATCCCGCAGCTGTTTAACCACAAAAGCATCGTTGGCTGCCGGCTGGCCGACCATGGCCAAGGAGCCGGCGCTGGTTTGCAGGCTGTCGGCGGTATCAAAATTGTCTTTGAGCAGTACCGGAATACCATGCAACGGGCCACGCGACTGTCCCTCGTTACGCTCATTATCCAGCTCGGTAGCTATTTCGATGGCTTGTGAATTCAGTTCGACGATGGCGTGGATAGCAGGGCCTTGCTTGTCCAGCTCGGCAATTCGCTGTTGAAAGTGTTCAACCAGTTCAACAGCAGTGAGCTCATTGTCGGCCATCATTTTGCTGAGTTCACTGACGCTGGCGTAATGAAGATCAGTGGCCGAATGGGCACTGGCAGCGACACCTGTCGCTGCCAGTGCGACCAATATGGATTTCGTCAGCGTATTCACGCGACGTTTGAAGAAATGCGTCATGTCTATCGTCCTTGTTTAGGCTAATCACGAGTGATTCATTCACTCGCGACCAAGCCTACCGAGGACATAGGAAAGAGCTGTCAGCCAGCTGGACTACCGACAGTAGGAAAAGTCATCCCGACTTGTAGCCGCTACCAGCAATTGGGGCGTTTTCCGACACATCCTGCTCCATATTCAGCCACCACGTGTGCCCCCGCTGCGGCTGCATCAAATTAAACGCCTCGCCCATTCGCGGCGTGGTAATCGAAACACTACGCTCCCAGGCCAGCGCCAGAATCCGGTCAAACGGTTCATGCCAGGCGTGCATTGCCAGGTCGAAGGTGCCGTTGTGGATCGGAAACAGCCAGCGGCCCTTGAGGTCGAGGTGCGCCTGCAGGGTTTCTTCGGGTTGCATGTGCACGTGTGGCCATTCGACGTTGTAGGCGCCGGTTTCCATCAGGGTCAGATCGAACGGGCCGTATTGTTCGCCGATGCGTTTGAAGCCGTCGAAGTAGCCGCTGTCGCCACTGAAGAAGATTCGCGTGTCGCCGTCGATCATCACCCACGAGGCCCACAGGGTGCTGTTGCTGTCGAACAAGCCGCGTCCGGAGAAGTGCTGCGAGGGAGTGGCAACGAAGCGGATGCCGGCGATTTCGGTGCCCTGCCACCAGTCGTACTGGCGAACTTTACTGGCGTCGATGCCCCATTTGATCAGGGTGTCGCCGACGCCCAGCGGGGTCAGGAAATAGTTGGTTTTAGCCGCCAGTTGCAGTACCGCCTGGTAATCGAGGTGGTCGTAATGGTTGTGCGACAGGATCACCGCTTCGATCGGCGGCAACTGGTCGATGCTGATCGGCGGCTGGTGAAAACGTTTCGGGCCGGCCCATTGCACGGGCGAGGCACGCTCGGCGAAGACCGGGTCAGTGATCCAGAATTTGTCGCGCATTTTCAGCAGCAGGGTCGAGTGGCCGAGGCGGTAAACGCTGTGATTCGGTGCTGCCAGCAGGTCTTCACGGGTCAGCGGTTGCACCGGGATCGCGGCGGCCGGTCGGGTATTGCGCGGCTTGTTGAAGATCATGTTCCACATGATCCGCAGCATCTTGCGCCCACCTTCGCGCTGCACCGGCGCATGGTTACGGAACAGCCCTTGATCCTGGCGAGAGGCTTCAGGCGTCGAAGTTTGATCCGCAGAAAAATCTGGATTGGCCATGACTGAGAGACTCCAGAAAAACCGCGCAATTCACGGTTTTTCACGGTGGGACGATAAATGGCCAAAGCACGCACGCATCAGCCGAACTGTCTGTTTTTTAGGTTGCGCGGATTAACGCAACATTACACTGGGCGGTGTAGTTTCTAGGTTGCATGAAACGTGATGACAAGTAAACTGCCAAGTGTAATTCCACCCCTTTTCTGCCGAAGCGTACTTATGACAGCTCCACAACGCCTCACCGACCGCAAACGCGAAGCCATCATCCAGGCGGCAATTGCCGAATTCCGTGCCAACGGGTTCGAGGTCACCAGCATGGACAAGATCGCGGCCACCGCCGGGGTGTCGAAGCGCACGGTGTACAACCACTTTCCCAGCAAGGAAGAGCTGTTCGCCGAAATTCTCAACCAACTCTGGGCACGGATTACCGACGAGCAAACCGTGTCCTATCGCGCGGATCAGCCGCTGCGCGAGCAACTGCTGCCCATGTTGCTGGCTAAACTGCAGATGATGGCCGATGACAACTTTCTCGGGCTGGCACGGGTGGCGATTGCCGCCACCATCCATTCCCCGGAGCGCGCGCAGGACATGGTGGCGCGCATGGGAGAGCGGGAGGAAGGCCTGACGTTGTGGATTCGCGCTGCGCTGGCGGATGGTCGGCTGAAAACCGTAAACGCAGAATTTGCCGCGCAGCAGGTGCAAGGGCTGTTGAAATCGTTCGGTTTCTGGCCGCAGATTTCCATGGGCCTGCCGCCGCTGGATGCAGACACGCAAAAAGCCGTGGCCGAGTCGGCCATGGAGATGTTTCTGTCCAGATACCAGCTCTAAACCGGCCCTCTCCTGCGCCCCGCCACGATTAAATGGCTCGGAAGGACACTGATTATTCCCGTTGGAATAAATGACAATGTCCGACAATTGACCGACGAACGGTCAACCTGAAAAAACACTTCAAAGTATTTCAGGATGAATCTGGCGCAGGACATCATGGAAAATCAACGCGGCAAAGGCTTGTCATTCGCCAGACGCATTTATCTGCCCAGGATCATCGGTCTGGGTGTCGGCTTTTTCAGCGTCGCGGCCGCGCTGTATCCGCTGCACATGCCGAACTGGCTCTGGGCGCTGCTGGTGTTTAACGGTTTTATCTGGCCGCATCTGGCCTACCAGATTTCGACCCGCTCGACCTTCCCCTACCACGCCGAACGCCGCAACCTGTTGTACGACTCGTTGTGCGGGGGCTTCTGGACCGCGTGCTTTCAGTTCAATCCGCTGACCACCGTGACCATCCTGTCGATGATGACCATGAACAATGTCGCCGCTGGTGGACGACGTCTGTTCCTGCTGGGCGCTCTCGCCCAAATCGCCGGCGTGCTGCTGGGCTGTTTACTGTTCGGCTTCAAGTTCAGCCTGACTATGACGCAAATCGAGGTTTGGGCCTGCCTGCCGATGCTGACCTTGTACCCCTTGGCCTTGGGCATGGTCAGTTACCAACTGGCGATCAAACTTGCACAACACAAACGTGCACTCAGAGACCTGAGCCGCACCGACAGCCTCACCGGGCTGCTCAATCACGGCGCCTGGAAGGATCTGCTCCATACGCGTTTCACCCGGTGCCGAGATAACAACACCCAGGACATTCTGGCGCTGATCGACATCGATCATTTCAAGACCATCAACGACAACTATGGGCACATCGTTGGCGACGCCGTGCTGCGCGAGTTGAGCCAGGCACTCAAAGGGCTGCTGGCCGAAGGTGAACGGGCCGGTCGTTATGGCGGCGACGAGTTTTGCCTGATCCTGCCCGACCAGCCACTCAATAAAGCCGAGGCGCAAATGGAACGATTGCGTCAGGCGATGGATCAATATCGGCACCCGGATGTGCCAGAGCTGCGCGTCAGCCTGAGTATCGGTCTGGCCCGGTTTCAGCCGTCGTACAGCGACGCGGTTGCCTGGCTGGATGACGCCGACAAAGCGCTGTACACCGCCAAACACACGGGGCGCAACACCATCAGCGTGGCGCTGAGCAGTCCGGGCTAAGAAGACGCCCGCGCCCTCAGCCTTGAAAAAACTGATTCGCAATTTCTTGTACAACTCAAAGCAGTTTGTATAAGATCGGCTCGTCAGCCTGGATGCTGGCACTTTGCAGTCAATGACAAATGCCGACCCGGCATTTGCTCTGCCAGCGCGGAAACAGGGACACAAACCTCGTCTTTCCCTACTTCCAGGTACTGCCCCTATGTTTTTCAAACGCCACCAGTCCGAACTCAACGACCTTCAACACACCATCACCGAACAGAACGGCCTGCTTGAAGCGATCAATCGCTCCATGGCGGTGATCGAGTTCGACCTTGAAGGCGTGGTGTTAAAGGCCAATGACAACTTCCTCAAAACCATGGGTTACCGCGCCGAACAGGTGATCGGCCAGCCGCATCGCTTGTTCTGCACCGCGGAGTTTGGCCGCAGCGCGCAATACACCGAACTGTGGTCGCGCCTGAAAAACGGCCAGTTCCAGTCCGGCACCTTCGAGCGGATCAACAGCCAAGGCCAGCCGGTCTGGCTGGAAGCCAACTACAACCCGATCAAGGATGCGTCGGGGCGCGTGGTCAAAGTGGTCAAGTTCGCCATGGACGTGACGACCAAGGTCCAGCAGGAAAGCGAGGCCAACGCCAAGCTGCAGGCGATCGACCGGGCAATGGCGGTGATCGAATTCGACCTCAACGGCGGCATTCTCACCGCCAACCAGAATTTTCTGACGCGCATGGGTTACACACTCGCTGAACTCAAGGGTAAACATCACCGCTTGTTCTGCCGCGCGGAGCTGGTCAACAGCAGCGCCTACGAGGATTTCTGGCGGCGGTTGAATCAGGGTGAGCTGTTTCAGGGTCAGTTCGAACGCGTCGACAAGCGCGGCCAGAGTGTGTGGCTGGAGGCCAACTACAACCCGGTGTACGACGCTGCCGGGCGGTTGTGCAAAGTGGTGAAATTCGCCACGGACGTCACCGCCCGCGTCGAGCAGCACGAGCACGATGCGCGCAGCGCCAGCGCTGCTTATCACATCTCGGTGGAAACCCGGAAAGTCGCCGAGCAAGGCACTCAGGTGATCCAGCAGGCGGCCAGTGAGATGCGCGAAATCGCTGACGATATCGCGCAGTCATCAACGCTGATCGCGCAACTTGGCGAACGCTCGGAGCAGATCACGGCGATCGTCAACACCATCCGTGCGATTGCCGACCAGACCAATCTGCTGGCGCTCAACGCAGCGATTGAAGCGGCGCGTGCCGGTGATCAGGGTCGCGGGTTCGCCGTTGTAGCGGACGAAGTGCGGCAACTGGCGGCGCGTACCAGCGGCTCGACGGCGGAGATTTCCAACATGATCGGCCTGATCCAGAGCGAAACCCGTCAGGCGATCAAGAGCATGGAAGGCACTCGCGGGCGGGCGGCGCAAGGCGTTGAACTGGCGGATCAGGCTGGCAGCGTGATTCTGCAGATCCGCGATGGCGCCAGTGAAGCGGTGCAGGCGGTGAGCATGTTTGCCAATGAGCGGGCGCCGGGCTGAGAGACCGCGTCGCGGCCTTCGCGAGCAGGCTCGCTCCCACATTGGAAATGCGTTCCTCTGTAGGAGCGAGCCTGCTCGCGAAAGGGCCATAAGCCTCGATGCAGGACTATAGTGACCTTCAGTCCCAAGTCCTGCCGAGCCCATCATGACCACAGAAAAAACCGACGCCCCCGCGCCCGCCCCCGTCGACCACTTGCGCTTCCACCGCCCCCACGCCCACCTCAACACCACCTTCGGCAACGACGCGTTCGCTCTGCGCGCCGAGGCCTTCGCGCGGTTCTTCGGCACGCCGACCTTTCTTGGCGCACAAACCCTGATCGTGCTGTTGTGGGTGTGCCTCAATGCGACAGGCATCACCACTTTCGACGTGTACCCGTTCATCTTGTTGAACCTCGCGTTCAGCCTGCAATCGGCTTATGCCGCGCCGTTGATCCTGCTGGCACAAACCCGGCAAGCCGCGCGGGACAAGGCGCAATCGGACGCCGACGCGCAACACCGTGAAGCGCTGGCGGTTGCCAACAGCGAGCGCCAGGCGCAGGCCGCGCAGACCACCGCGCAACTGCTCGAACTGCTGGAGCAGAACACCCGCCTCACCGAAATGACCAAGAGCCTGACCGAACGCATCGAAGGCCTGACCCGCGAACTGCATGCGCACATCTGCCAGAACCCGCAACGCTGATCATGGCAACCGCAGTGCCCGCCCCAGTTCATCGAACAGCGTGACCACCGAGCGCAATGCTCGGCAATCCGGGCGGGTCAGCAACCACAGCGCGGTGTCGTAGCCGTGCAACGGTTCGCTGAGAGCCTGTAAACCTCCGGTAATGAGAAAGTCCGGCAACGCCGCCACACCGAGTCCGCCGCGCACCAGTTCCGTCACCGACAGCATGCTGTTGCAGCGATAAGCCGGGGTCACGCCGGGCAACTGCTGACGGCGCCAGGCGACGGTCGGGTGATCCGGCAGAAACTCGTCCGGGGCGATCCAGGTCAGCGCCGCCAGATCCGTCGCATCGACGTTTTGCAGATAACGCGCACTGGCGCAGACCCGGTAGGAAATCTTCGCCAGTTGCCGTCCGACCAGATGCTCTGGCGGCGTACGCGTCAGGCGCAGGGCGATGTCGGCATCGCGGCGGTTGAGGTTGGCGAAATCGTTGGAGGTGCTCAGCTCGAGAGTCAATGCCGGATAGTTCGGCATGAACTGCGCCAGCGCCGGCAACAGCAGGCCTTGCAGCACCGAGTCGGTGCAGGTCAGGCGCACCGTGCCGCTGACCACTTCGCCGCCCTGCTCGACACCGATTCGCGCCGCCTCCAGTGCCTGTTCGGCGCGCTCGGCTTGCTCGGCGAGAGTCTGCGCGAGGGTGGTTGGCAGGTACCCGGCGCGGCTCTTTTCGAACAATTGCTGACCCAGCGCTGACTCCAGACGACGTACGGCGCGAAACACCGTCGACACGTCTACCCTGAGCAGCTGCGACGCCCGGGCCAGAGAGCCGCCGCGCACCAACGCAAGGATCAGCGCCAGATCCGGGTAGTCGAGTCGATAGTGCGTCGCTGCATTGATCACTTGGGGAAACGCCAATATTGAGTGCGTGAACGCCAATCTATAGTGAGCCCCGGTGATCGACAACTGCACACCCTCCCCCAGAGGTTCATCACTCACTCAAATCAAGGAAATCCCATGGACGCCATTTCCATCGCCCTGATCGGCGATCACGATCCGCAAGTCACCGCCCACCAAGCGATCCCCGTTGCCCTCGGCCTGATCGCCGAGCAGTCCGGCCACAATGTGCAATTCGAATGGCTGCCCACCGAGCAGATCCACGCCGACACTGCGCTGGATCACTTTGACGGCTTCTGGTGCGTCCCGGGCAGCCCCTACAAAAGTGAGGCCGGTGCACTCAGGGCCATCCGTTTTGCCCGCGAACAACAGTGCCCTTTCCTCGGCACCTGCGGTGGTTTTCAGCATGCGCTGCTGGAATTTTCCCGCAATGTGCTGGGCTGGGCCGATGCCGAGCATGGCGAAACATCGCCGGATTCACCGCGAGCCGTGCTCACACCGCTGACCTGTTCGTTGGTGGAGGCGGTGGACAGCATTCATCTGGTCGCCGGTTCGTTGATCGCCAAGGCGTACGAAACGTCCGAAATTTTTGAAGGCTATCGCTGCCGATTCGGGGTGAATCCGCAGTTCGAACGAGATTTACTGAGCCATCAGCTACGCGCCGTGGGGCACGATTCGGCGGGCGACTTGCGCGCAATCGAATTGACTGACCATGTGTTTTTTGTCGCCACACTGTTCCAGCCGGAACGTGCGGCGCTCAAGGGCCAGGTTCCGCCATTGGTGCTGGCGTTCGTCGAAGCGTGTGTGGTGCGACGCTCATGAAGCCGAAAGAGCCTTGCTTTGCAGTGATTTTCACCTCGACCCGCACCGAGGGTGACAACGGTTATGCGGCGGCGTCGGAACGGATGATGGAACTGGTCAGCCAGCAACCGGGGTTTCTCGGCATTGATTCGATTCGTGGGGAAGACGGGGTCGGGATCACCATTTCCTACTGGCAGAGCGAGGCGGCGATTCTGGCCTGGCGCGAGCATCCCGAGCACCGGGTGATCCAGGCGCGCGGGCGGGCGCAGTGGTATTCGAAGTTTCAGACGCGGGTGTGTCGGGTGGAGCGCGAGTATCGGTTTGGGCAGTGACTTTGACGGCGCGCTGACTGGCCTCTTCGCGAGCAAGCCCGCTCCCACAGGTATAGCGTTTGGGCTTTGAATTTGATGGTGTTTTCACTGGCCTCATCGCTGGCAAGCCAGCTCCCACAGGAACTTGTGAACGCCACAGATCCAATGTGGGAGCGAGCCTGCTCGCGAAGAGACCGGCACAGCCACTACAAAACTTCAGCCCTGCACCAGACTGCGCACCGCCACAATCTCCGGCACCTCAACCTTGCTCATGTACACCCGCAACGGCTCACTGATGTTGATCCGCTCATCGATGTTCTGATCCAGCAGCAACTGAATCAGCTCGCGCTTCAAGGTCATGGTCGTCTCAGAAGCCGGCGCCCAGACAAACTCGCTGGTGGGAATGATGCCGTCATCGGCCACGTCCATGCCGAACGAATCTTCGCTGAATCGCACGATGTACTGGCCGGTCTTGCGGTTGAGGCCGACGAAACCCTTGAGGTCATCGGCGGCCTGACAGATGAGTTGGGAAGTGATGCGCATGGTAAACCTCACGAAAAATCATCGATGGTTTACACGCAGGGCAACGGAATCGGCGCGCCCTCTACCGGAGCGTCTGCCGAGGGCAAGCGTACTGCAAACCGCGCCACAAAAGTGCAGGAAAAATTGCTTTTAATACGTTTATGTCGGTCTGGCGATAGCACCCAATCGATTCAGTTGTTAAAAGGTACGTCTTTGAAAATGCCCTGCGAAAGGAACTCGAACATGCCCGCCACTTTCACCAAAAGCGCCCTCATGCTGAGCCTGCTGCTTGGTCTCGGCCAGGCCCACGCCGCCCAGACTGACGTCAACGCGCTTGCCGCCGCCCATGGCATCCCGCATCCAGCCGTGATCGCTCACCGTGGCGCGTCCTTTGATGCACCGGAGTCCACCGCCGCCTCCTACAAACTGGCCCGCGACCTCGGCGCCGACTACCTGGAAATGGATTTGCAGCGCAGCAAGGACGGCGTGCTGTTCGCCCTGCACGACAACAACCTGCAACGCACCACAGACGTCGCGACCAAATTCCCGGAGCGTAAAGACAGCCCGGCCACCGCCTTCACCATGGCCGAACTGAAAACCCTCGACGCCGGCAGCTGGTACAACAAGGCTTACCCGGATCGCGCGCGTCCGACCTATGCCGGGCTGAAAATCCTCACCCTCGATGAAATCATCGACATCGCCCAGGCCAACCCGAAACACAAACCGGGCCTGTACATCGAAACCAAAGAGCCGCAACTGTTCCCTGGCATCGAGCATGACCTCAAAGAGAAGCTGCAGGATCGCGGCTGGCTGAGCCCGGCCGGTTCGAAACTGGCGAAAAGCGAACTGGGCGTCGGTCAGGGCAAAGGCAAGGTGATCCTGCAGACCTTCGAGAAGAACAGCCTCGAACTGCTGCAGAAGGAAATGCCGCAAGTGCCGAAAATCCTGCTGCTGTGGGTCGGCGAAGGCAGCATCGAGCCGAAATCGAAGGTGACCTTTGCCGAGTCCGGCGAGAAGGACAAAAACGTGTTCTACGGCAAGCAGGAGCCGAAGTCCGAAGCCGAATTCAAGCAATGGGTTGATTTCGCCAAGGCTCACGGCGCCATCGGCACCGGCCCTTCGGCGAAGCTGACCAAGGGTGGCGACCAGAGCTATTCGGATCTGGTGCAACCGTGGATGAACCAGTACACCCACGATCAGGGCATGCTGGTGCACGTGTACACCGTCGATGAGCCGGTGGACTTCGAGAAAGTCATGGCGGCCGGCGTTGATGGCATCTTCACCAACCGCGCCAGCGAACTGTTGAAGTTCTACAAGCGCCCGGCCAGTGCCAGTGTTGATCAGGTGTTGAAGAACAACGGGTTCTGATCAGCAGACCGGGTTGTCCGCATCGCGAGCAGGCTCACTCCTACAAAAGCCTTGCCCGCGATGTGGGGTTTTAAGGGTGAATTAAGTTGTGGTGGTTAACCTGAGCCCACTTCAACGAACAACCCAAGGAATGACCCGATGAAAACTTTGACTGCCCTGTTTACCGCCGCTGCCCTGACCCTGACTGCTGGCCTCGCCCAGGCCGATGTGCGCGTCGACCAGATCCCTGAGTTGGTCAAATCCGGCAAGATCAAGTCGCTGGAATCGATGAACGCCGAAGCGCTCAAACTGCACCCGGGTGCGACCATCACCGACACCGATCTGGATAACCACTTCAACGGTTACGAGTACGAAGTCGAGCTGAAAACCGCCGATGGCAAAGAGTTCGACGTCGACTTCGACGCCACCACCGGCAAAGTGCTGAGCAACAAGCAAGACACCTGATACACCGCCAAAGCAAAGCCGCACGATCAGCGATCGTGCGGCTTTTTTGCGTCCGTTGCCCGGCGAATCACGCGGATGCAGCCTGAAGGGATGCCAAAACCGCCATCAGACCGCTAGTATGGCGACCATCAGATAACGATTGCAGCCGAGAACGATGGGCATGAGGCAGACAGCGGCAGCAGACATCGCGACAATCGGACGGATCAGCGCGGTTCCGGCGATCCTTCAGGTGATCCGCGAACTGACCGGCCTGCGCTTTGCCGCCGTAGCGCGGGTTACCGAGGATTCGTGGACAGCCTGCGCCGTCCTCGACCAGCTGGATTTCGGCCTGCAGGTTGGTGGCGAGCTGGATGTGGTCACCACGCTGTGCCACGAAATCCGTGCTGCGCACACCTCGGTGGTGATCGACAAGGCCAGTGAAGACCCGCTCTACCGCGATCATCACACCCCGCGCCTGTACAAATTCGAGAGTTATATCTCGGTGCCGGTGTTCCGCACTGACGGACGGTTTTTCGGCACGATCTGCGCGCTCGATCCGAACCCCGCGCAACTCAAGTCCAGCAGCATCCAGAGCACCATGGAGTCGTTCGCGCGGATGCTCGCATTGCAGATCGAAGCCGAGGAAAACGCGCAGCTCACCGAAACCGCGTTGTTGCAGGAACGCGAAACCGCCGAGTTGCGCGAACAGTTCATCGCCGTGCTCGGCCACGACTTGCGCAACCCGTTGTTCGCCATCAGCGCCGGCGCCGAAATGCTTCTGCGCAAGCATCCGGATCCGGCCATCGAAATGCGGGTACGCCATATCCTTGGCAGTGCGCAAAGGGCAACGCGGTTGGTGGATGATGTGCTCGACTTTGCTCGCGGACGTCTGGGCAAGGGTATTCCGGTGGATATCCAGCCCTGCGCGGATTTGACCGAAGCCGTGCAACAAGTGGTGACGGAGATTCGCAACGTGCATCCGCAGCGCACGATTCGTGCGTCCATCGGCGACTTGCAGGGCTTGCCCTGTGACCGCGCGAGAATTGCTCAACTGCTGTCGAACCTGTTGGCCAATGCCGTGGCCCATGGCGACCCGGAGGGCGACATTGAGGTCATCGCGCAGGTCGAGCACGGCGCGTTAATGCTGGCAGTGAAGAATCAGGGGCATATTCCCGAGGCGATCCTGCCGCATCTGTTCCAGCCTTACTCGCGCCCGACCGGCAGCGCTCCCCAGGCCGGCCTCGGTCTGGGGCTGTATATCGCCAGCCAGATCGCCCAGTCCCACGGCGGGCGTTTGCATGTGGCGTCCACCGCACAGAGCGGCACGCTGTTCACCTTCAGCCTGCCAACCCTCTGAAACACACCGCAGTTCTCTGTAGGAGTGAGCCTGCTCGCGATAGCGGTGTGTCAGTCACCATGAATAAGGCAGATATACCGCTATCGCGAGCAGGCTCACTCCTACAGGGGAATCGCGTGATGCTTAAGCCGAAGTGCTGACCAGCGAGCCCGAGCTGCTCGATCCGGAATCCTGCAACGCCTGCAACAACGCCGCCGTGGCCGTCTGCAACGAAGCCGAGGTGCTGGAGATTTGCGACTCGGCAGAGGCCACGTCAGCCGCTTTGGCATCAACGTCTTCCTGCTTGGCCTGAGCCGCTTGCAGCGCCTGCTGCTGTTCCTGCAATTGCTTTTGCAACTCGGCGATCTGCTTGCGCAGTGCTTTCACCGAATCCGATTCACCGCTGCTGTCGGAACTGCTGTCGCCTGCCGGAGCCGCGCCCCCGCCAGCCGCCACTTTGCTGGTATCGGCGCTGACGCCAGTGCTGCTGGTGGCAGGGGTCGAGGTGTCGTCACTCGCGTCGCTGATCCTGGTCTTACTGGTGGCGGTGCTGACGGTCTGATTGATCGAAACGGAGGTGATGCTGACCATGGGAGGGCTCCAATGCCGGTTTTAGATAACCGGCCATCGGCGGTACTCGCACGGATTTGAGATCGACTGTGTACCGACTCGGTAACCGAACCGGTACACGTCGGCGGACGTCAGGCGCTCAGGCGACGGATCACCGTGGCGGCAATGGCAATCTCACCACGCATCTGGGTGATGCTGTGAATGCGCTCTGCATGACTAACGTAACCAGGCGTGATCGGCGTACCAGAGCGCTTCTTGAAGAGAATCCGCCATTGGCAGGTGAATTAGGAGGCTGCGATCGACTCTGGCCCAGGGTGGGAGCGGGCTTGCTCGCGAAAGCGGCGTGTCATCCACATCATCACTCAATGATCATCCGCATTCGGGAGCAAGCCCCCTCCCACAGGGTTACCAGTGGATGAACCGGGTCGCTGTCATTTTGCAGTCACGCCAACGTCATGTGCGGTTGCGATGATGCGGCTCAGTGAACCTGCCATTCCGCGACCGACGCGCCCTCCTCGCAGCGAGCCTCCATGAACCACAGCCTCGACCTCAGTCATCGCGATCCTGATTTGTTCGGTTTGCTTTACGGCTTTCGTTTTCGTCCCGGTGAACGTGGCCGCGAAGTCGATTCGGCGACCGCCCTGCGTTGTCTGCAAGACGACAGCGACAGTGATGAATTCCTCTGGCTGCACCTGAACCTGGCGCACGCCGCGTGCGAGCGCTGGATGAAAAGTCATCTGCAATTGCCCGAAGAATTTTTCGAGGCGCTGCACGAAGGTTCGCGCTCGACGCGCATCGAGCACGTTGACTCGGCCTTGCTGGCGGTGGTCAACGATGTGGTGTTCAACCTCAGCAGCATGGTTTCCTCGGACGTGTCGACGCTGTGGGTCTGTGTGCGCAGCAAACTGATCGTCAGCGCACGCCTGCAACCGCTGCACTCAGTGGACAAATTGCGTTCGTCGGTGAAGGCTGGCGAATGCTTTCGCTCACCGTCGGAACTGCTGGTGCATCTGCTACGTGATCAGGGTGAAGTGCTGACGCAGATCGTGCGCAAGACCAGCATGAGCGTCGACCAGGTCGAGGACGAATTGCTCTCCTCGCGCCTCTCGACCAACCGCGCCGAACTCGGCGCCAACCGCCGGGTGCTGGTGCGCCTGCAACGCCTGTTGGCGCTGGAGCCGGGTTCACTGCTGCGCCTGCTCAATCGTCCGCCGCCGTGGCTGCAGAAGGAGGACGTCAAGGAGCTGCGCAAATCCACCGAGGAGTTCGCGCTGATCATCAACGACCTCACCGCCCTCGGCGAACGGATCAAACTGCTCCAGGAAGAAATCGCCGCCAACCTCAACGAACAGAGCAACCGCACACTGTTCACCTTGACCGTGGTCACGGTGCTGGCGCTGCCGATCAACATCATTGCCGGTTTTTTCGGCATGAACGTGGGGGGAGTGCCGCTGGCGACGGATCCGGAGGGGTTCTGGATTCTGGTGGCGCTGGTCGCGACGTTCACCGTGATTGCCGGGCGCTGGGCGTTTCGTAAACGCGGGGATTACTGACCATCGAACCTGATGTCCAGCACAGATCCCTGTGGGAGCGAGCCTGCTCGCGAAAGCGATCTGTCATTCAACAATGATGGTGACTGACACGCCGTCTTCGCGAGCAGGCTCGCTCCCACAGGGGACCTCATTGAACTTCAGATCGGTGGTCCGGTTATTCAGCCAAACACTGACCTGCCGCAGTCTCTCTGTAATATTTAGCAACGATCATGACCGACACTCCTTTCCTCGCTCAGGATTGTCCGCTCATGGCTACTCCCTCCCTGACCGCCGCCCGCCCCACGTCCGCCCACGGCGGCCGGCCGGCACTTGATAAAAAACCCGGCCCGTTCACTTATGTGGTGTTCTTCGCGGTGCTCGCGATGGGGATGCTGTTCACCGCTTACAGCCTGATGCACGACATGCACGAGCTGGGCACCACCGTCACCACCTGGACCCCGTTCCTGCTGCTCGGCGTAGCGCTGCTGATTGCGCTGGGCTTCGAGTTCGTCAACGGTTTCCACGACACCGCCAACGCGGTCGCGACGGTGATCTATACCCATTCGCTGCCGCCGAATGTGGCGGTGGTCTGGTCGGGGTTCTTCAACTTCCTCGGGGTATTGCTGTCCAGTGGCGCGGTGGCGTTCGGCATCATCGCCCTGCTGCCGGTGGAGCTGATTCTGCAGGTCGGTTCGTCCGCCGGTTTCGCGATGATCTTCGCCCTGTTGATCGCGGCGATCCTGTGGAACCTCGGCACCTGGTGGCTGGGCCTGCCGGCCTCGTCTTCCCACACACTGATCGGCTCGATCATCGGCGTCGGCGTCGCCAATGCCTTGATGCACGGACGCGACGGCACCAGCGGCGTGGACTGGGCGCAGGCGACCAAGATCGGTTACGCCTTGCTGCTGTCGCCACTGGTGGGCTTCGGCTGCGCGGCGCTGTTGCTGCTGGCCATGCGCGCCTTCATCAAGAATCGCGCGCTGTACAAGGCACCGGAAGGCAACAACCCGCCACCGTGGTGGATTCGCGGTTTGCTGATCGCTACTTGCACCGGTGTGTCTTTCGCCCACGGCTCCAACGACGGGCAGAAAGGCATGGGCCTGATCATGCTGATTCTGGTTGGCACCCTGCCGATGGCTTACGCGTTGAACCGCACCATGCCCGCCGATCAGGCGTTGCAGTTCGCCGCTGTCGCCGAGGTTACCCAGCAAGCGCTGGTGAAAAACACCCCGCTGCCGGCCCCGGCCGATCCGCGTCCGGTGCTGTCGGATTACGTGCGCAGCAAGCAAGCCACGCCGCAACTGATCCCCGCCCTCGCTGCCCTCACCGGGCACATTGGCGCGGAGGTGAAAGGCTATGGTTCGCTGTCGAAAGTCCCGGCCGAAGCCATGGGCAACGTGCGTAACGACATGTACCTGGCCAGCGAAAGCATTCGCCTGATGGACAAGAACAAGGTCGGCAATTTCGACGCTGACACCACTGACAAACTGCAACTGTTCAAGCAGCAGATCGACAACGCCACGCGCTTCATTCCGCTGTGGGTGAAGATCGCCGTGGCCATCGCCCTGGGCCTCGGCACCATGGTTGGCTGGAAACGGATTGTGGTGACGGTCGGCGAAAAGATCGGCAAGACCCACCTGACCTACGCCCAGGGCGCCTCGGCGGAAACCGTGGCGATGCTGACCATCGGCGCGGCGGACATGTTCGGTTTGCCGGTATCGACCACTCACGTGCTGTCATCAGGTGTGGCCGGGACCATGGTTGCCAATGGCGGCGGGCTGCAGATGAAGACCATCCGCAACCTGCTGATGGCGTGGGTGCTGACCTTGCCGGCGGCGATTCTGCTGTCGGGCAGCCTCTATTGGCTGTTCACCCAGATCTTCTGAACAACCCGGCCCCCCCTGTAGGAGTGAGCCTGCTCGCGATAGCGGCGCTTCAGTCACATCTGCATCGACTGACAGCACGCCATCGCGAGCAGGCTCACTCCTACAGTTGATCTGCGGCGAGTTACAACGTCGAACGGATGACATCGCCCAACCACTCCATGAACACCCGCACCCGCAGCGGCAAATGCCGTTGCCGCGCATACAGGATTGAAATGCCCATCGCCGGCGCCGTGAACTGCGGCAGCACGGTCACCAACTCGCCAGTTTCGAGGTGCGGTTGCATGCCGGTGCGCGGCACCTGGATCAGGCCGAAGCCGCCCAGACAGGCCGACTCGTAAGCATCGGTGCTGTTGACCGTGACGCTGCCAGCCATCGGCAGGCGTCGCACCTGTCCGTCCTGTTCATACACAAACCCTTCCGAACGCGAACCGAGCACACCGACATAATGCACCAGTCGATGCTGCGCCAGATCTTCCAGGGTCTGCGGCACACCATAGCGTTCGAGGTACGCGGGGCTGGCGCAGTTGATCATCGGGAAGTCGCCCAAGTGCCGCGCCACCACCGACTGATCCGGCTGCGCGCCGATGCGTACCACGCAATCGAAACCTTCGCTGAGCAGATCGACACGGCGGTCGGTGCTGCTGATTTCAAGCTGCAGATTCGGATGGCGCGCCATGAACTCCGGCAGCAGCGGCATGATCAGGCGCCGCGCGAGGATGTTCGGCATGTCGACACGAATCCGCCCGCTCAGCGACGCCGGATCCTGCCGAAACAGACCCTCGATCTCGTCCATGTGCGACAGCAGATCCTTGCTGCGTTCGTACAGCACCAGGCCGTCCTGCGTCGCCTGCACCTTACGTGTGGTGCGTTGCAGCAGACGCGTGCCGAGCAGGGTTTCCAGCGCCTGTACGTGTTCGGAAACCGTCGAGCGCGGCAACCCGAGACTCTCGCCGGCCAAGGTGAAACTCGACAATTCGCTGACCCGGACGAAGGTGCGCAGCAGTTCCAGTTTGTTCATGAGGACACCCGTTTATTGTTCGGCTGAGTCGATCAGTGATTCCGCTTTCAGTCTGTTTATCACCCCATGGCGGATAAATAAACTTTGCTCATCACCACTCACCGCAATCGAGGATTTCACATGAGCCGCAAAATCGCATTGATCACCGGCGCCAGCCGTGGCCTGGGCAAAAATGCCGCCCTGCACCTCGCCGCCGAAGGCGTGGACATCATCGGCACCTACAACAGCCGCGCCGATGAAGCCCAGGCGCTGGTCGCTGAACTGGAACAACGCGGCGCCAAAGCCGTGATGCTGCAACTGGACGTCGGTCGCAGCGAAACCTTTGCCGATTTCGCTTCGCGGGTTGAGCAGGCGTTGCAGCACTTTGATCGTCCGCGCTTCGACTTCCTGATCAACAACGCCGGGATCGGTGTGCACGCGGCGTTCGCCGAGACCACCCCGGAACAGTTCGACCTGCTGATGAATATCCAGCTCAAAGGGCCGTTCTTCCTGACTCAGCAACTGCTGTCGCTGATCAATGACGGCGGCCGGATCATCAACATCTCCAGCGGCCTGACCCGCTTCAGCCTGCCGGGTTATGCCGCCTACGCCGCGATGAAAGGCGCGATGGAAGTGCTGACCCGCTATCAGGCCAAGGAGCTGGGCGCGCGGCAGATCGGCGTGAACATACTGGCGCCGGGCGCCATCGAGACCGACTTTGGCGGCGGTGCGGTGCGCGACAACGCCGCGTTGAACGCGATGGTTGCGAGCAACACCGCACTGGGGCGCGCCGGGCAACCGGATGATATTGGGGGTGCGCTGTCGATGCTGCTGGCGCCGGGTGCGCAGTGGATCAACGGGCAGAGGGTCGAGGCGTCGGGCGGGATGTTCCTTTAAATCCCCCATTCACTAAAAACTTTCTTGGTGAGAGCCTCTGTGGCGAGGGGATTTATCCCCGATGGACTGCGCAGCAGGCCCTTCTTTTCTGGATAAAAAGAAGGGCCGCTACGCGCCCCATCGGGGATAAATCCCCTCGCCACAGGTTTTGCATTAGCCACAGGTTGTGCTTATCCCGCGCATACCCGGCGGGTCACGAGGCGCTCGCGCACCACGTCATAGCCCCAGTGATACACATAGGTGTACGGCAGGAAAAACAGCAGAACGCCGATGTCGAGCAAGAACGCCTGCCACAGGCTGACCGACAACCACCAGGCAATCAGCGGCACGCCCATCACGATCAATCCGCCCTCAAACAGCAGCGCATGGACCACCCGCGTCCAGGCGTTGTGCGCGATGTTCAGGCGCTTGAGCATGCGGTCGAAAAAGCCGTTGAACAGCACGTTCCACGCCAGCGCCAACATCGCGATCAGCACGGTCACCGCGCCCATGTCCAGCAGCGGTTTGTCCATGATCCACGCCAGCAACGGCGTACAGATCAGGATCGCCAGACACTCGAAACCGATGGCCTGGAAGATACGTTCAGTGATGGATTTGTTGGCAGTCATGGCCTGACTCCTTGAGTGAAGAGGGTTGCCATGATCGGCCACCATACCGATACTTCATAACCAATAACCATCGATCAAGGCGATAGTTCATGGCTTCGCAAGAAGTGCTGTTGGCGTTCGTGCAAGCGGCCACTCAGGGTTCGTTTTCGGCAGCGGCGCGCAAGCTGGGGCGCAGTCAGTCGACCATCAGTGCCGCAGTGGCCAGCCTGGAGATCGATCTGGATCTGATTCTGTTCGACCGCAGCAGCCGCAAACCGACCCTGACTCCGGCCGGCCATGTGATGCTGCAACGGGCCGAGGCGATTCTGGCGGCCACCAGTCGTATGGAAATGAGCGCCCGGCAACTGGCACAAGGCGTCGAGCCGAAGCTGACCGTGGCGATTTCCGACACCTACCAGTCAGCGCGATTTGAAGCGGCACTGGTCGGCTTCGAGCAGCGTTATCCGGACCTGGAACTGGAATGCTTGATCGCCGAGTGTGACGACCTGATCGAGTTGGTCCAGCGTGGCCGCGCACACTTGGCGTTTGCCGAAATGCAGGACACCTATCCACCGGATCTGGTGACCTCGACCGTCGCCGAGCGCACTGACCTGGCGCTGTTCGTCAAAGATGATCATGTGCTGACCCGTGTCGAACGGGTCGACCAGCAGGTGCTGGAGCAGCATCGCGAGTTGCGCCTGGCGACCATCGTCAATCCCTACGACAGCCGGGCAAAGGGCCGGGTGTGGTCGGCGCCGAGTTACCTGATGCTGATGGAAATGGCGGAGATGGGCTTTGGCTGGGCGGCGCTGCCGCGCTGGCTGGTGGCGCGTTTCGGTAATGGCTCGCTGGTGGAACTGACGGTGCGCGGCTGGCCGCGGCCGGTGTATGTCGATGCGTTGTGGTCGCGGATTTATCCACCGGGGCCGGCGGGGAGCTGGTTACTGAGCAAGATGCTGGAATAGCGGCGCGCCCATTCGCGAGCAGGCTCGCTCCCACAGTTGGAATGCGATCGCCTGTGGGAGCGGGCTTGCTCGCGAAGGGGCCGGCACTGCCAATGAATATCTCGGATCAATCCAGTTCGCTCAGCCGCCCCTCGATAAACCGCCGCTCCGGCTCTTGCCGGGTCAGTTCCAGTGCTCGCCGGTACGCCGCCCGCGCCTGCTCCACCCGACCCAACTGCCGACAAAACTCCGCCCGCGCCGAATGCGCCAGGTGGTAATCCTGCAACTCACCGCGATCCAGGATCCCCTCGATCAGCGTCAGCCCGGCCAACGCGCCATCGCGCTTGGCCACTGCCACCGCGCGGTTCAACTCGATCACCGGCGACGGCACCGCCCGCAACAGCACGTCATACAGCCCGACGATCTGCTGCCAATCGGTTTCTGCCGCTGACGGCGCTTCGGCATGCACCGCGGCAATCGCCGCTTGCAGGCAATACGGCCCAAATCGCCGCGTGGTCAGCGCCCGCTCCACCAGCGCACAACCTTCGGCGATCAACCCGGCATCCCAACGCGAGCGATCCTGATCATCCAGCAGGATCAACTCTCCGCTGGGCGAAGTCCGCGCCGGCCGCCGCGACTCGTGCAACAGCATCAACGCCAGCAGGCCCATGACCTCCGGCTCCGGCAGCAATTCCATCAGCAACCGCCCGAGCCGAATCGCCTCGCGGGTCAGATCCTCACGGGTCAACTCTGCGCCCATCGACGCCGAATAGCCTTCGTTGAACACCAGATAAATCACCCGCAACACGCTGTCGAGGCGCTCGGGCAGTTCGCTCAGGCTCGGTACTTGATAAGGGATTTTTGCATCGCGAATCTTCGCCTTGGCGCGCACGATGCGCTGGGCAATCGCCGCCGGCGCCGAGAGAAACGCGCGGGCGATTTCCTCGGTGGTCAGGTCGCAGACCTCACGCAGGGTCAGCGGCACTTGCGCATCCGCCGCCAGCGCCGGGTGACAACAAGTGAAGATCAGCCGCAGGCGGTCGTCTTCCACGTCTTCGCCACTCCAGTCAGCCTGTTCCAGCTCTTCGAGCTGCGCCAGCAACAGCGGCTGCGAGGCCTTGAAGCGGGCGCGGCGGCGCAACACATCGATGGCCTTGAAACGCCCGGTAGACACCAGCCAGGTGCGCGGATTGTCCGGCACGCCATCGCGCTGCCAGCGCTCGACCGCGACGAAGAACGCCTCGTGCAAGGCTTCTTCGGCGAGGTCGAAATCCCCGAGCAGGCGAATCAGCGTGGCCAGAATCCGCCGCGAGTCTTCGCGATAGACCTGCTCGACCCGCGCCCGGACTTCAGACATTCAACTGTCGCACCGGACGCACTTCAACGCTGCCGACCCGGGCCGCCGGAATGTGGCCGGCGACCTGAATCGCTTCGTTGAGATCCTTGGCATCGATCAGGTAAAACCCGGCCAGTTGCTCCTTGGTTTCAGCAAACGGGCCATCGGTGATCGACAGCTTGCCGTTGCGCATACGCACGGTGGTCGCGGTCTGCACCGACTCCAGCGCTTCGGCCGCGACCATCCGCCCGCTGCCCTGAATCGACTCGGCGTAGGCCCAGCACTCGGCGTCTTCCGGGCTGTCGGGCAGCGAATGCAGCAGCTGTTCATCGCTGTAGACCAGGCATAGATACTTCATGGCGTTCTCCTGAATCGAACGGATCAACTATGGCTGAAGATCAGGGTTGCACATCGAACAGCGTGCTGCCGCTCATCGGATCGAACGGCGCCGACCAGTGCTCGTGGACAATCTTCCACGTCCCGCCCACCTGGCGATAGCACGCAGTAGCGCGCATCCAGCAGCTCTGGGTTTCGCCCTTGTCGTTGGTGCCGCCGCAGTTGGCGACCCAGTGCGCGAAAGCGAGGTTGTCGGCGGTTTCGATGGCGATCTCGTGGAACTCGAAAACGTGCGGGCCGGGGCACATCTCCATGCAGGCTTCCCAGTGCGCGCGGTAAGCGGGTTTGCCCTTGAATTGCAGGGCCTTGATCGCGTCGAAGGAAAGAATGTCATCGGCATACAACGCCATGACTTTGTCGACGTCCTTGGTCATCACCGCTTCGCGGTAAGTGTTGATCAGGGCCTGGATTTCAGTCTGTGCGCTCATGGTGTTCTCCGTGGTTTTTGTGGTGAAGACACCCTTAGTCGTTCGGCCATCGGGCAGATCGACAGCCGAAACAAAAAATTTCCGCCGAACACAAAATCGCTAGAATCCGAGGCTCATCTTTGTAGGAAAAAGGAAATTCCCGTGTCAGCCCAACTCGTGCCGTACGACAGCCTGAACGCCTTGCAGCGTCAGCAGGTCGAGGCGATTGAAATCCATCCAGAGCAGATCAAGTTCTCCGGCGACATCCATGGCGCGCTGCATACGCTGCTGTCCAAACCCGGTCCCGGCGTCAAAGGTTTCGCGCTGCTGGCCGATCAGGTGCCGGTGGCTTTTCTGCTGCTCAAGCGCCCACCGGTGTTGCCGGACTGGGCCGATGAACACAGCGCCACCCTGCACGCCTTGCAGGTCGATCACCGCGCCCAGGGCAAGGGTTACGGCAAGGCCTGCCTGCAAGCGTTGCCCGAGGTGGCGCGTGAAGCATGGCCGGAGATCAAGGGGCTGGAACTGTCGGTGGATGCCGATAACGACGCTGCGATCGCGCTGTACGCCAAACACGGTTTCGTCGACAGCGGCGAGGCGTACAAGGGCCGGATCGGTTACGAGCGGCGTATGGGACTGTTTTTCTAAATCATCGAGGGATGCACGATGATCGATTCGATCGAAGCACTGGAAGCTATTTACGGCCTGCCCCACGACCGCGCGGTGCGCAAGCAGATCGGTTTTCTCAACGAGGATTATCAGGCGATGGTGCGCCTGTCGCCGCTGGTGATCGTCAGCTCGGTGGGCGCCGACGGTCTCGACAATTCGCCGCGCGGTGACAAAGCCGGGTTCGTGCGGATCATTGACCAAAACACCCTGGCCCTGCCGGACCGCCCGGGCAACAACCGCATCGATACCCTGCGCAATGTGCTGCACGATCCACGGGTGTCGCTGCTGTTCATCATTCCGGGGATTGGCGAGACGTTGCGGGTCAATGGCACCGCGCAGATCAGCGCTGAACCGGAACTGCTTGAAAGCTTTGCGGTGAACGGCAAACCGGCGAAAACCGTGTTGCTGGTGACGGTGGAAGCGGCGTTTTTCCACTGTTCGAAAGCCTTTGTGCGCTCTGACGCCTGGAACCCGGAAACCCACCTGCCGCGCTCGGCCCTGCCTTCTGCTGGCGCCTTCCACAAGCGCCTGAATGACGGGCAGTTTGATGCCGAGACCTACGACCGCGAAGCACCGAAAAGAGTAAGCGACACTCTCTACTGACACCTATCAGCGAGTCACCACTGTTCCCCTGTGGGAGCGGGCTTGCTCGCGAAGGCGTCGTTTCAGATAGATCATTGGTAACTGACACACCGCCTTCGCGAGCAAGCCCGCTCCCACATTTGGGCTTGCAGCGATTTTCAGAGGGTCAGAATCATCTCGTGCCACGCCATCCCGCCGTGATCCGACTCCGACGGTTTGATGTAGGCAAAGCCGAACCCGGCGTACAGCGGAATATGCTTTTCCTTGCACATCAGATGAATCGTCGCTTTATCCATCCCGCGCATGCGCTCGATGAACTCGGCCATCAAGCGCTTGGCCAGACCCTGCCCCTGATAGTCCGGGTGCACCACCACCGACATGATCACCACGTTCGGCCCCGCTGGATCGTGACCGATCAGCTCCTTGAACGCCTCGTCGGACATCTGCACGTCAAATGCCGCACCGGAGTTCACGAAACCAGCGACCACGCCGTCCACCTCGGCGACGATAAAGCCCTCCGGCCAAGTAGCGATGCGCGTGGCGATCTTCTCGCGAGTGGCAGCTTCATCGCCTTCGTAGGCAACGGTTTCGATCGCGTAGCAGCGGTCCAGGTCGGCGGCGGTGACGTTGCGGATGACGGTGTTCATGGCAGCTCGAAAATCAGCGGAGAAAGGTGCGCAAAGCATAAAGGAATAAGGTGTTCATATCGATCCGCGCGGGGGGCGTAAAGCCTGCGTATAAGCGCTTTTCTTCGTGCCGGCGACGGGCTATTTCTGCGGTGTGTCTCTGATCACCCTTGGGGGTAACCGCTTATGAGCAGCGTTGAAATCGGCCTGTTGATGGTGTTGGGCATCAGTACGTTCGGCTTTATCACCCTGGGCATCGACCTGTTGCGGGCGCGACGGCTGGGCAAGGGCAAACGCGGTTGAACAAGATGAGGCGGATCAGCGATCCGCCTCATCATTATGGGCTCAGGCCTTGGTATCGACCGGCACGCAGATTTCCAGTTTGCCGGTGTGCAGTCGCGGATTGAAATCGGCGCTGTAGCGCTCCAGCTCCGGGGCATTCAGTTCCACGTAGTGAGAGGTCGGCAGCCAGGTCTTGTAGATGTATTGCAGGGTTTGCGGCAACTGGTCGAGCGGGCCCTTGTGCTCGAACACCGCGTACTGCCGGGGCAGCACTTCGACCCACTGGTAGACCTTCTGGTCGAGGTCATCGAGCTTGCTGATTTCTACTCCGGCGATGTAATCGAAGCCACCCTTGCCGTCGAAGTTGCTGCAGACGCCGTAGGTCACTTCGTTTTTTTGTCCCTGTATCTTTCCCAGGTGCGGCAAGAACTTTTCCCACAGCGCGGGAATGTCCTTGGCAGTGTCCTGAGTGAATCGACCACGAAATCCCGCGATCAGCAGGAAGTGTCCATGTTCGAAGCGAGGTTCCGCCACTTCGACGCGTTTTTGCTCATCCATGACTCGACTCCTGGAACAAAATTAGGGGTTCGGCTGCTGAGTATAGAAGCCAAACCCAATTCGCAATGTCACAAGGCGTGCAACTGGTCGGCAGCGCCGGAGCCAACGAACTCGTTATAACCGGATACGATCACGTAAACCGCGAAATAGCAGAAGATCGCCGCCGATGCCATGTAGGAGTAGCGCAACAGCTTGTCGCCGAGCAACTTGCCGCCGTGGCTCGCGGCAAAGCACAGACCGGCCGACCACAGCAGGCCGGCGCAGAGAAAACCGCCGAGAAACAGCGCCGAGCTGAGCGGACCGCCGCCACCGGAACGGGCGATCAGGGTGCCGCCAACCGCGGCGAACCAGAGGATCGCGCTCGGCGAAGACATGGCGAGGAAAATCCCGCGGAAGAATTCCTTGCGATGGGAGTTCTGCCCCACCTCCGCCGTCGCCGCCAACTGCGCTTCGTGGTGAATCGCCGAATAGATCATCTTCGCCGCAAAGTAGATCAGCAGCGCCGACCCGCCGATCCACAGCACCCAGCGCACGCTTTCGTACTGCAGCAGCACGGTCATCCCGGCCAGCGCCAGCACTGCGTAGATCAGGTCGCCGACGCAGGTGCCGAGGCCCAGCGCGAAGCCCTGAAAGTAACCGCGCTGCATCGCCAGGGTGATCATTGCGATGTTGGCTACGCCGATGTCCAGGCACAGCGAAAGGCTCAGCAAGAAGCCGCTGGTGAATTCCATTAAGCATTTCCTTGGAAAAAATTATTGTCGTGCACGCTGGACAGTCCGCCATCGCTGCCCTTATCTTCCGCCACAGGTCACCGCAGTGACCAGCGTCGCTCGGACGGTTCCGGGCGCTTACGTTATCCGAGGCAACAATGGCTGAACAAGGTTCGCCGCGCCGCTTTGCGCGCATTGATCGACTCCCCCCTTACGTTTTCAACATCACCGCCGAGCTGAAGATGGCCGCGCGGCGTCGTGGTGAAGACATCATCGACTTGAGCATGGGCAATCCCGACGGGGCCACACCGCCGCACATCGTCGAAAAACTCGTACAAGTTGCCCAACGTGAAGACACCCACGGTTACTCCACGTCCAAGGGCATTCCGCGCCTGCGCCGGGCGATTTCCAACTGGTACAAGGAACGCTACGCGGTCGATATCGACCCGGAAAGCGAAGCCATTGTCACCATCGGTTCCAAGGAAGGCCTGGCGCACTTGATGCTGGCGACCCTGGATCAGGGCGACACGGTGCTGGTGCCGAACCCGAGTTACCCGATTCACATCTACGGCGCGGTGATTGCCGGCGCCCAGGTGCGTTCGGTGCCGCTGGTGCCGGGCGTGGACTTCTTCGATGAACTGGAGCGGGCGATTCGCGGTTCGATCCCCAAGCCGAAAATGATGATCCTCGGTTTCCCGTCCAACCCTACCGCACAATGCGTGGAGCTGGATTTCTTCGAACGGGTGATCGCCCTCGCCAAGCAGTACGACGTGCTGGTGATTCACGACCTGGCCTACGCCGATATCGTCTACGACGGCTGGAAAGCCCCGTCGATCATGCAGGTGCCCGGCGCCAAGGACATCGCGGTGGAGTTTTTCACCCTGTCCAAGAGCTACAACATGGCTGGCTGGCGCATCGGTTTCATGGTCGGCAACCCGGAGCTGGTCAACGCCCTGGCGCGGATCAAGAGCTACCACGACTACGGCACCTTCACTCCGCTGCAAGTGGCGGCGATTGCCGCGCTGGAAGGCGATCAGCAATGCGTGCGCGACATCGCCGAGCAGTATCGCCAGCGCCGCAACGTGCTGGTCAAAGGCCTGCATGAGCTGGGCTGGATGGTCGAGAATCCGAAAGCGTCGATGTACGTCTGGGCGAAGATTCCCGAGGCGTACGCGCATCTGGGTTCGCTGGAATTCGCCAAGAAGCTGCTGGCCGAGGCCAAGGTCTGCGTCTCGCCGGGGGTGGGTTTTGGTGAGTATGGCGATGATCACGTGCGCTTTGCGCTGATCGAGAACCAGGACCGGATTCGTCAGGCGGTGCGCGGGATTCGCGGGATGTTCCGGGCGGATGGCTTAGTCGCCAAAACTGGCGCCTGAAACCTGCCCCCTGTGGGAGCGAGCCTGCTCGCGAAAGCGGTCTATCAGTCAAGATATTGGTTGTCTGACATGGCCTCTTCGCGAGCAGGCTCGCTCCCACATCGGTTTTGGGTGAACCCTAAAATCAGCGCACAAAAAAACCGCATCGCTGCGGTTTTTTTGTGTCTGTGTGATCGCTTACACGAACAGCGACAACAGCAGGATAAAGCCCAGGCCCACCACCGACAGGATGGTTTCCATCGCGGTCCAGGTCTTGAAGGTTTCGGCCACGGTCATGTTGAAGTACTGCTTCACCAGCCAGAAACCGGCGTCGTTCACATGAGACAGGATCAACGAACCGGCACCAGTGGCCAGCACCAGCAGCTCACGGTTGACGCCCGGGATCATCCCCACCACCGGCACCACGATGCCCGCGCCCGTGATAGTCGCCACGGTGGCCGAACCGGTGGCGATACGAATCACCGCCGCCACCAGCCATGCCAGCAGGATCGGCGAGATCTGCGCGCTGACTGCCATGTGGCCGATCACGTCGCCCACACCACTGGTCACCAGCATCTGCTTGAAGCCACCACCGGCACCGATGATCAGGATGATCGCGGCGGTTGGCGCCAGGCTCGCGTCCAGCCACTTGAGCATCTGCTGCGAACCGATGCCCTGCTTGTGACCGAAGGTGTACAGCGACAGCAGCAAGGCCAGCAGCAGGGCCGAGATCGGGTGACCGATCATGTCCATCCAGGTGCGGAAGAAGTGACCGTCCGGCAGCGCCACGTCAGCGAAGGTTTTCAGCAGCATCAGGAACACCGGCAGCAGCACGGTGATCAGGGTGATGCTGAAGCTCGGCAGCTTGGCCGAGTCATCATTCTCGCGGGCCAGTTGATCGACCAGTTCCTGATTCGGGTGACCGGGGATGTGCTTGGCAATGAAGGTACCGAAGATCGGACCGGCAATGATTGCGGTCGGCAGCGCAACGATCAGACCGTAGAGGATGGTCTTGCCGATGTCGGCGCCGAACACCCCGATCGCCAGCAGCGGGCCCGGGTGCGGCGGCACCAGACCGTGTACCGCGGACAGGCCGGCGAGCAGCGGGATACCGATCTTGATGATCGACACGCCGGTACGCCGGGCAACGATGAACACCAGGGGAATCAGCAGCACGAAGCCGATTTCGAAGAACAGCGGGATACCGACGAGGAACGCGGCGAACATCATTGCCCACTGCACTTTGTCCTTGCCGAAGGCGCGGATCAGTGTCTGGGCGATCTGATCGGCACCACCGGATTCGGCCATCATTTTGCCGAGCATGGTGCCCAGCGCGAGGATGATGCCGACGAAACCGAGCACACCACCGAAGCCGTCCTGGAACGCCTTGATGATGGTGCCGATCGGCATGCCGGACGTCAGGCCGAGGAACGCGGCCGCGATGGTCAGCGAGATAAAGGGGTGAATCTTGAATTTGGTGATCAGGATAATCAGGCCGATTACCGTGACCACTGCATCGAGCAGCAGGTAGGCGTCGTGGGACATGCCAAACATTGGGGGTGTCTCCTGGCTTGTTGTTGTTATTAAAGCGGGTTAAACAGAATTCGTGAGGACAGCGCTAGCTCTTTCAACACACTCATACCGCCTGTTTCAAACCGTGGGCCTGCCACCAGACGTGCGCCTGGGCCGCCAGTTCTTCAACGCTGTGGATCGAAGCATTCAGCGCCAGGGTCAACGGCTCACCTACCGGCGATTCGAGGGTGGCGAACTGGCTTTCGATCAACGTTGCCGGCATAAAGTGGCCCGGACGATGCGATACGCGGTCGGCGGCGACTTCAGGGGTCAGCTCAAGAAACACGAAGCCCAGGCCCGGCAAGGCACTGCGTAGCACTTCGCGATAACTGTGTTTAAGGGCAGAGCAGGTCAGCACCGGGCGTTTACCCGATGCATCGACGCGACGCAGTTCATCGCACAGGCTGTCGAGCCAGCCGGCACGGTCGTCGTCGTTCAGGGGGATCCCCGCGCTCATCTTTTCGATGTTGGCGGCCGGATGAAAAGTATCGCCTTCAATGGCAGTGGCGCCGCTCAATTGGCACAGGGCCTCGCTGACGCACGTCTTGCCGCAACCGGCAACGCCCATGATGACCAGGGCGGTGATGGGATGACTCATATAACACCTCAGCGCGCAGACAGCGCTACCTTTGCTAGCTATGACTCTAGTGCACAGGCAGAAGTTGCCGACGCCTTCTTGTCGTTTTTTTGGGTTGCAGCAGGTTTGTTCCCAACGCCAAAAAGCGAAGATCAGGCAGGACCTCGCTTACGCATTTGCAGCTGCATCAGGACAGCGCTACCTTAGTGCCTTGATTTTTGTTTGGCAAGCCGCCCGATGACCACCCCTAAAAACGATAAAAACACTCGCACCACCGGCCGTCCCACCCTTAATGAAGTTGCCCGCCTCGCCGGCGTGAGCCCGATTACCGCCTCCCGCGCCTTGCGCGGGGTCAGCACGGTGGCCACGGAGTTGGTGGAAAAAGTGCAGAAAGCCGCGCTTGAACTCAACTACGTGGTCAACCCTGCCGCCCGCGCATTGGCCTCGGCGCAGAGCCATTCAGTGGTGGTGCTGGTGCCATCGCTGTCCAACCTGTTGTTCATCGATACGCTGGAAGCCATTCATCGGGTGCTGACACCCAAGGGCTTCGAAGTGCTGATCGGCAACTTCCACTATTCGCGCGATGAAGAAGAGAACCTGCTGCGCAACTACATGGCTTATCAGCCGCGTGGTTTGCTGCTGACCGGGTTTGATCGCACGGAAAGTTCGCGGCGGATGATCGAGGCCAGCAATATTCCCTGCGTGTACATGATGGAACTCGACAGCGCCGCCGGAGTGAATTGCGTGGGTTTCTCGCAGCTCAGCGCCGGCGAAACCGCGGCCGAACATTTGCTCTCGCGCGGTCGCAAGCGTCTGGCCTACATCGGTGCGCAACTGGATCAGCGCACCTTGTTGCGCGGTGAAGGTTTCCGCAAAGCCCTGCAGAAGGCCGGGCGCTACGACCCGGATCTGGAAGTGCTGACCCCGCGCTCCTCGTCCGTGGGCCTAGGCGGTGAACTGTTCCTGCAACTGCTGGCGGCGCATCCGGATGTGGATGCGATCTTCTTCGGCAACGACGACCTGGCGCAGGGTGCGCTGCTGGAGGCGCTGCGCAACGGGATCAAGATCCCCGAGCAGGTGGCGATTCTCGGCTTCAACGACTTGCCGATGTCCGAACACATGGTCCCGCGCCTGAGCAGCATCAACACCCCACGCGAGGCGATCGGCCGGCGTGCGGCGGAGCAGATGTTGACGTTGATGGCGGGCAACAGCGTGGCGCGGCCGGTTGAGGATATGGGTTTTGAATTGAAGATTCGCGAGAGTACCTGATCCTTCTCAAATGCTGAGTTGAACACACCCCCTGTAGGAGTGAGCCTGCTCGCGATAGCGGTGTGTCATTTAACACATGCATCGCCTGACACAACGCTATCGCGAGCAGGCTCACTCCTACAGTGTTTTGTGTCGGGTTCAGTGGCTGAGCAGTTCGACGAGAGCCGACGCGCCCTTCTGCAGCGGCTGGCTCTTGAGCCACACCGCATGCACCGGCAGTACCAGGCCGTTTTCGATGTTGCGGAAATTCAGTCGCTTCAAGCGCCCGCTGTCCAGCCACGGCTGCACCACCGACAACGGGAAATTGCCCCAGCCCAGCCCCGCCTCGACCATCTCCAATGCAGTCTCCAGGGTGTCGGTGCGCCAATGCGATTCGGCCACCAGCGGTCGGGTTTCGCTGATCGGCAAGTCGCGACTGGCGACGAAGATCTGCCGCACGTGCACCAGGTCTTCGAGAAACAGATCCTGCCCCTGCAACAACGGACTGTCCGCCGCGAGCGTGGCGATCATCCGTTCGCTGCCGACAAACTGAAAACGCTCCAGCACGTTCATGCTCAACCCGGCAAACGCCAGACACACGCTGACGCGGCCACTGTGCAGCATTGCCAGCACATCGTCCTGCGGCGCGCTCAGCACTTCAATGTCGAGCAGCGGATGACGCTCGGCAATCACCTTGATCGCGGCGAGCAAGCGGCGCCGGTCAATGTCCGCGACCACGCCAATCGACAACTTGCTCTCCAGCCCCAGCGACAACTCCACCGCATGCACTTGCAGTTGCTTGAGCTGCTCGGCAATCAGCCGCGCGTGGGGCACCAGTGACAGCGCCATCGCCGTCGGTTGCGGTTCACGATGGCTGCGGTCGAACAAGGCATAGCCAAGCTCCGCCTCAAGGTTGCCGATGCCCATGCTGACCGCGGAAGGTACCCGGCCCAAAGCGCGGGCAGCAGCGGAAAACGAGCCACGCTCGATCACTGCGAGGAACAGTTCGATGCTGTCGCTGTTGAAATTCACTTCATCTACCTATCACCAAAACTGAAAGCTACTGACTTTTTCTGTCACGCCTATTGAAGCTATCTTTTGCCGTCTTCGCCAGTCTCGCTGGCCAACACGTTGCAAGAAAGAGGCAAATCTCCATGCAAGGCGTCAAACGCAAACTGGTCTACGTGTCGCTCTACGAAGTGATCGGCATGACCTTCTCGGCCCTCGGCCTGGCACTGTTGTCCGGCACGTCGCCCGGCAGCACAGGCCCACTGGCGGTGATCATCACCACCATCGCCGTGACCTGGAATTTCATCTACACCTCGCTGTTCGAGCACTGGGAAAGCCGCCAGCAGTCGCGCACCCGCACGGTCAAGCGGCGCATCGCTCATGCAGTGGGTTTCCAACTGACGCTGATCGTGTTCCTGATTCCGCTGATCGCCTGGTGGATGAGCATCAGTCTGGTGCAGGCGTTCCTGCTGGATCTGGCGCTGATCATCTTCATCCCGTGCTACACGTTTGCCTTCAACTGGCTGTTCGATCACGTCTTCGGCTTGCCGGCATCGGCGCTGCCTGATTCGGCCGCTGCGGCATAAATCGTTAATTGGTAAGCAGTTATTGCAAGTAATCGGCGGTTCTCCGGGGCTAACCGCCGAAATTCACAATCCATCAACTCCGATAGCAGGCTAAGCTTTTCCATCAATAAAAAATGGATCCGCAGATGACTGCTCACGCCCCCGCCGCCGCGCAAAGCGACGGCATCGACCCGATACGCGCCGCCGAGATTTCCGCCCGCATCGACCGCCTGCCCGCCGTCGCCACCATCTGGCGATTGGTCGCGTTGTTGTCGATTGGTGGTTTCTTCGAACTCTACGATTTGTTCCAGACCGCCTACATCAGTCCGGGACTGATCCGTGACGGGATATTCGCCACCGGCAATCAGGGCGTGTTCGGCTTCTCCGATCAGGCGGCGTTCGCGTCGGCGACCTTCCTCGGCCTGTTCCTCGGCGCCAGCCTGCTCAGCCCGTTGGCCGATCGATTCGGCCGTCGCGCGATCTTCACCTTTGCGCTGGTCTGGTACACCGTGGCCACGGTGCTGATGGGGATTCAAAGCTCGGCGCTGGGGATCATATGCATGCGCTTTCTGGTGGGCATCGGCCTCGGTATCGAGCTGGTGACCATCGACGCCTACCTCTCGGAGCTGGTGCCCAAACGCATGCGCAGTTCGGCGTTTGCCTTCGCGTTTTTCGTGCAGTTTCTCTCGGTGCCGGCAGTGGCACTCATGTCCTGGTGGCTGGTGCCGCAGGCGCCGTTCGGTGTGTCCGGCTGGCGTTGGGTGGTGCTGGCGAGTGCGGTGTTTGCGCTGTTCATCTGGTGGCTGCGCAAGCGCCTGCCGGAGTCGCCGCGCTGGCTGGCGCAGCATGGGCGGTTCGATGAAGCGAACAGGATTCTCGATGACATCGAAGCCCGCTGCGAGAAGGATCACCGCCAACCGCTGGACGCTCCGGAAACGGTGCCCGTGGATGTCGAGGGCAAGGGTCGCTTCGCCGACATCTGGCAGCCGCCATATCGGCGTCGCGCATTGATGCTGATCGTGTTTCACGTGTTCCAGGCGATCGGTTTCTTCGGTTTTGGTAACTGGCTGCCGGCGTTGCTTTCCGGCCAGGGTGTGAGTGTCACCCACAGCCTTATGTATGCGTTCATCATCACCCTCGCCTACCCGCTCGGGCCGTTGCTGTTCGTGAAGTTTGCCAACCGTTTCGAGAACAAGTGGCAGATCGTCGGCTCGGCCCTTGGCGCGATGACTTTCGGCACTTTGTTCGCGTTGCAGACCAGCGCCTTCGGCCTGATCGTCTGCGGAGTGATGATCACCTTTTGCAATGCGTGGCTGAGTTTCAGTTATCACTCGTACCAGAGCGAACTGTTCCCGACCAACATCCGCGCCCGGGCGGTGGGCTTCTGTTATTCGTTCAGTCGCTTGTCGACGGTGTTCAGCAGCCTGTTGATCGGGCTGTTCCTCGACAACTTCGGCACGCCCGGGGTGCTCGCGTTCATTGTCAGCAGCATGCTGATCGTGATGCTGACCATCGGCTGGTTCGGCCCGCGCACGCGCAATCTGGCGCTGGAAAACATTGCCCACCGCTGAGGCCACACGGTCATCCTCTGCCGCCCGACGGCAAGGGATGACCGCTTTGTTCGGCGCACAAGTTGCGTAACTCGTTGAAATCATGTGTTTTTGCGCGAAGGCACGGTAATTGCTGCTTCAGGCCCGTCAGCAATTATCCATAGGGCTCCATCATGATGTTGGTCAGTGCCAAACAGCAGCAGCTCATCCACCTGCCCAAGCGGCTGGCGGATGACGCGACCACGACCGCCGCTGCCGGTCTGCAAAGCGGCCTGCACGGCGCCATACTGCAATCGCTACAGAACCAAGCCCAGTCGCAGGCGACCGACGCGACCTCCAAGGTTGAGGATTCGGCCACGCAGATCGCCACCCAGCAAGTGGCCGCCGCTACGCGCATCAGCGACAACGTCGACGAGGCCTTCGCCAAGACCCGTGTCGGCCTGCAAACCACCGACGCTACGGCGGCCGGCACCACCACCGGGACCTCGGCCACTGACGCGTTCAAGGACTACATGAGCAAGTCGCCGGAACAGCGCCTGCGCGACAGTATCCTTCAGAGCATGGGCATCACCGAAGACGACATCAAAGCCATGCCGCCGGAGAAACAACTGGCCATCGGCAAAGAGATCGCCGAGCGTCTGCAGGACAAGATGAAGCTGGCGCAAGCGGAAAAAGACAACGTCAATGACGTCAAAGACAGCGACAAACTGGCGGACAAGTTTCTCGCGGCGCTTTGATCTGAAAGTTGCTTAGAAACCAATGTAGGAGTGAGCCTGCTCGCGATAGCGATACATCAGTTGCTTATCCAGTGACTGACGCACCGCAATCGCGAGCAGGCTCACTCCTACCGTTGTTGATGGGTGTCAGTTTAGTTGCAACGTCGCATTGAACTGCCCGATCGCATCCACCACATGTCGCGATCCCTGCTGAATTTCCAGAATCACCTCCCCCGCCTCATTCGCCAACTCCACACCCAGCCCGGTGCGGCTCAGGCTCGACTGCATGCTCGACACCGCGCTCAGCGACAGGTCATGGTTTTTGCGTACCACTTCGACAATCTCCAGGGTCGCCTGACTGGTGCGCGCCGCGAGACTGCGCACCTCGTCCGCCACCACCGCAAAACCGCGTCCGTGTTCACCGGCTCGCGCCGCTTCGATGGCCGCGTTGAGCGCCAGCAGGTTGGTCTGGTCGGCGATGCCGCGAATGGTCTGGACGATGGTGCCGATGATGTCCGACTGTTTGCTGACCGCATCAATGCTCAGCGCCGCTTCGTTGAGGTCGCGGGAAATGTCCTGAATGATCTGCACCGTCTGCTGCACCACCTGTGAGCCTTTTTGCGCGCAGGCGTCGTTCTGTACCGAGGTGCTGTGGGCCGATTCCGCGGCGTTCTGCAGCGTAGTCATTTGTTGGGTGATGTCGCTGGCGAACTTCACCACCTTGTACAAACGGCCCTTGGTGTCGAACAGCGGGTTGTACGAGGCTTCGAGATAAACCATCTGCCCGGACTTGTTCTTGCGTTCGAAACGGTGCGAGTGATATTCGCCGCGATTGAGCGACGCCCAGAACGCCTTGTACTGCGCCGATTCGGATTCGGAACGGTGACAGAACATGCTGTGGTGATGGCCAACGATTTCGTTGAGCGAGTACTGCATGGTTTTCAGAAAGTTGTCGTTGGCGGTAATCACGTTGCCGTCCGGGGTGAACTCGATCACCGCCATCGAACGGCTGATCGCCGCCAGCATGCTTTCTTCTTCGTGCTCTTTGTTGACTCGGGCGGTGATGTCCGACGCCACTTTGATCACACTTTTGACTTGTTTGTCCGGGCCGTACACCGGCATGTAACTGGCTTCCAGCCAGATCTCCTTACCGGACTTGTTCAAGCGCAGAAACGTGCCGCTGATCGGCTCACCCCGGGCCAGGTCGCGCCACAATCTGGCGTACTCCTCGCTGCGGTAAAACGCTTCTTCGCAAAACACCCGGTGATGTTTTCCCCGCACTTCCTCGGCGCTGTAACCCATGGTCTTGCAGAAGTTTTCGTTGGCATCCAGAACAATGCCCTCGGGGGTAAATTCGATCATCGCCATGGAGCGGCTGATCGCTTCGAGCTTGGCGTTGGCTTCGGTCAAGGCGCAGCTGAAACGCTCGATTTCCTGCAGGTCAGCCTTGTGATGTAGGTTGAACATGGTTGTATCACCTTCCGCGCGGTCTTTTGATTTGATGAAAGTCAGGTCTTTCAGCATCCACCACTACGTTCCACAGAACAGGCACACGCATTCCTCCACGGGAGGAAGTTGTCAGGTGATAAATGATGTTTAATCCGAGGGTCCATGCAGCGACGCTCTAATCAAGACATCCTTCTCTTGATAGCCCAGCAGCGGGCCAGCCCTAACGTGCAGAAAACTTCCATGTACAACTTGCTCCTTGTTGGTTCAGTGTCCGGTGCCTTGGGTTGCGCACTCTGGCAGCGTTGAAATCACGGCTAACAGATGACGGTCGACATAGTTAGTTACAGCTAGCATAGCCATCGCCATGCCGTGCGCAAGGCCACTAGTCGGCCAGTATCTGGCACTTTTTGCACAAGAAACGGTTCAGCGAGCTGTCGCGCCCGCCGTCTCCGCCACCAGATCCAGCAACGCCTGCACCGTCGCTGACGGCGTCTGCCCCGCAGGCAGCACCAGCGAAAAGACCCGTTCGATACTTGGCTGCAGGGCAATCACGCGCAAGCCCTGGCGCTCGGCCGGCAAGGTCATTTCCGGCACCAGGGTCACGCCGAGATTTTCCCGCACCAACGTGAAGGCGCTGCTCCATTCGCGCACCTCGACCCGCACGTCCTGCAACTGCAACCCGGCCTCGGCGGCGAGGCTGCGGGCGTTGGTCGAGCAACCGCCGGTGGCCAGCACAAAGGGCAGCGCCGTCAGTTCTTGCAGGCTGACGCCCTGCTCGATCCCCCGCAGCGCCAAAGGGTGCCCTGCCGGCACGACCGCCACCCATTCATCACGGCCCAACGGCCCGGCATTGCGCTCGGGCGCCGGGTTGAGCACCACACCAACATCCACCAGACCGGCCGCCAACAAGGTTTCCACCTCGTCGTCGCTGACCTCCAGCGCCACCACTTCGATCCCCGGGTAAAGCCGATTGAACTGGCGCAGCAGCGGTGGCAGAAAACTCGCCAGCACCATGGGAAAACTCGCCAGGCGGATCGTCCCGCGCAGCATCGGGCGAACGCTGTCGACAGTCTGGCGAATGGTCTCCAGCGCACCGAGCATCAGCCGCGCCTGTTCGATCACCGGCAGGCCGATGGCGGTGGGCAAGGTCTGTCGGCTTTCGCGGCTGAACAGTTGCACGCCGAGGGTTTCTTCCATCAGCGCCAGGGCCTGGCTCGCGCCGGACTGGGTCATGCCGACCCGCTCGGCAGCGCGGGTGATGTTGCCGTGATCGGCCACGGCGACCACCAGCCGCCAATGCATCAGGTTCATCATGCCAGTAGCTGTCCTTATGGCAGGTTTCTGAAAGATTAATTTTACCGAGGGTGCGGCGCACTATGACACTGGCGCCAATTCCTCACCAGAGAGCTGCCGATGAAGCTGTATTACGCCCCGCAAGCCTGTTCACTGGCGCCGCACATTGTCTTGCGCGAACTTAAGCTGCCCTTCGTGCTGATTCGCGTCGACAACCGCAGCAAGCGCACCGCCAGCGGTGAAGACTTTCTCGCGATCAATCCCAAGGGGTACGTCGCGGCCCTGCAACTGGACGACGGCACGGTACTGACCGAAGGCCCGGTGATCCTGCAATATCTGGCGGATCTGCAACCACAATCGGGACTGGCGCCAGCACCCGGCAGTTTTGAAAGGCTGCGTTTGCAGGAGTGGCTGAATTTCATTTCGAGCGAGATCCACGGCGGGCTTGGTGCGCTGTTCGATGAGCGGTTGCCGGCCGAGGTGATCAAGGAGAAGTTGTTCAAGCGTTTTGCGGTGTTGGTCAGGGTGCTGGAGCAGCAGGAGTATCTGTTGCCGAGCGGCTTCAGCGTCGCGGATGCCTTGTTGTTTGTGGTGTTGCGCTGGGCCGGGTTGTTCGGGATCGAACTGGCGCAGTGGCCGGCACTTGCGCGGTTTCAGGCGCGGATTGAGCAGCGGCCGACCGTAATGGCGGCGTTGGCGGCGGAAGCGGTGTAAGTCTTTAGATCATTCGCGAGCAGGCTCGCTCCCACAGGGGTTTTGTGCACGTCAAAAATCCAGTGTGGGAGCGAGCCTGCTCGCGAAGGCATCAGTTCAAACAACACCGATCAACCGGCAGAAACTCAAAGCCCCGCCGTCACCTTGCTCGCCACCTCCCCCGGCACCCACGCCTTCCATACCTGCGGCTGATCGCGTAAAAATGCTTCGGCTACCTGCCGCGGTGGCTGGCGTTTTTCGCTCATTCCGGCCAGGGTCTGGTTCAGCAGATCAATCGGCAAATCGACTTTCTCGAAGAACGACACCAGCTCCGGGTATTGCGCCTTGAACGGCGCCGACACGCCTATCGCCAGGCTGGCCGGCATCGAGCGGGTGCCCTTGGGATTCGGGTTGTTGGCGTCGGCCAGGGTTTTCCAGGCCTCAGCATCGAACGGTGGCTCTTCGAGCTTCACCAGTTTGAAGCGCCCGAGCAGCGGCGTCGGCGACCAGTAGTAGAACAGCACCGGTTTGCCGCGTTTGATCGACGACGCCACCTCGGCATCCAGCGCCGCGCCGGAGCCGGTGCGGAAGTTGACGTAGCTGTCGGTCAGCGCATAGGCCTTGAGTTTCTGGCTGTTGACGATTTCCGAGGTCCAGCCGGTCGGGCTGTTGAGGAAGCGTCCGCGGCGCGGGTCTTCCGGGTCGCGGAACACGTCCTTGTAGCGCGGCAGGTCGGCCACCGATTTCAGCTCCGGTGCCAATGGTTTGATCCCGCGCTCGGGGTCGCCCTTGATCACGTATTCCGGCACCCACCAGCCCTCGGTCGCGCCCTTGACCGTGTCGCCAAGGCCGAACACCTTGCCTTCATTGGCCGCCTTGACCCACGCCGGACTGCGCCCGGCCCATTCCTCGCCGATCACCTGAATATCGTTTTTCGCCAGCGCCGCTTCCAGGCTGACGGTGCTGCCCGGCAGCGTGTCGGTCGGGTAGCCGTAACCTTTTTCGACGATCAGGCGCAGCACTTCGGTGATGAAACTGCCGCTTTCCCAAGTGATGTCACCGAAGTGGATCGGTGCGGTTTTTTCCGCCGCCGAAACAGCGCCGACGCTCAGGCTCAGCGCCAGTAACGAACGGCCAAGCAGGGTTTTGATCGATCTCATGCGGACCTCTTGTCTGTCAGGATTTGGTTGGCGCTGTGGCGATCGCACAGGGCTTGGGAGCGGCTCATGTAAACGCTGACCGAACGCTGGGAGATGCCCAGTTCGGCGGCGATTTGCGGATAGGTCAGGCCATCGATCCGTGCCAGCAGGAAGGTCGAACGGACCTTGCCCGGCAGGCGTTGCAGGCTGTGATCGAGGCGTTTGAGGGTCTGGCTCAGTTGCGCGAGGTCTTCAGGTGAAGTGGCAGCATCGACGTCGATCTGCTGCGCATGCCGGCGCTCCAGATCCGCCCGACGCCAGCGCTGATAGAGCAGGCGTTGGGCAATCGTGGTGAGCATGGCGCGCGGTTCGCGAATCGCCGTGATACTGGGCGCCTGAAGCAATTGCGCGAAGGTTTCGGCGGCGATGTCTTCCGCGCCTGCGGAGTCGTGCAGATGTCGGCTCAGGTAAGTGCACAGCCAGCGGTAGTGGGCGCGGAACAGAGCGTCGAGATGATTGCGGTGAGCGGTGTCGGCGCCGGACATGAGGGCTCCTGGGTAAGGGTCGCTGAATGTCCGGTGATCCGGTGGCGCGATCGTAGCAAGGCGCCTTATGCATTAATAATATTTATATTTCATTTTTATATTCTTTTTGGAGATATAAGGCTGTTCAGTGCAAGCGGCCGTAGCCCAACTCATCCGCCTCACGCTGATAGTCGAGCACGACCTGATAATCGCTTTCGCTGGCCGCCAGCACCTCTGGCAGCTCCAATGTCTGCACAACATCCGGCAGTTCATGCAAAGCTTGATTCATCACCCGGCGCAATTTTTCGATCTGCTCATCAGTGGCAGTCGCGGCGGTGATAAAAGGCAAGGTCGGACTGAGCGCAGTGCGTGCCACCACCCGCAATCCAGTGACTTCTTCAGGCGCATGCCGAGCGAGGTACGCATAGGTCACGCTGTCGATCGCCGCCAGATCGGCGCGCGCTTCACGCAACCAACGCAGACTTTCGCGGTGCGCCCCACTGATGCCGACCGTGGCGAAAAACTGCCCGTTGCGGTGCAGCGGCGCCAGACGCTGGCGCAACAGGTTCATGCCGCTGTTGGAATCTTCGCTGTTGATCACCCCGCGACTGCCGCGAAAATCTGCCAGGGTTTTGCGCGTATCGTCAGCACGGCTGAGAATCAGGCTGCAATGATTGCCGGCAGTGGCGTCGGGCAATTCGTAGCGCGGGCGACCGACGATGCGTACCTGATCGCGCAGCAAGGTCATCAAGGGATAGCCGCAGGTCTGGGTCAGCAGCAGATCCGGCGACAACCAAAGCTCGGGGAGCGACAGGCTTGCGGCGTTGAGGCGGGAATGGCCGAGGTGTTCAAGAATGCGGGCGATCCAGCGTTCGTTGGCCGCGCGAATGGGCTCGGGGGCGGTGTACATCAGCAGTTCGAGGTGGTGTTGGGTCATACACATTATTCCCGGACAACAGATTTCCACTGTAGGCCTTCGCCTGCTCGCGAATGCGGTGTGTCAGCCTCCATATGCGTTATTGACACACCGCTTTCGCGAGCAAGCCCGCTCCCACAGGGGTTTTGTGGTGTTTTTGAGGTTAGTGGTAAGGATGTTGCGGACTGTCGATCGGCTTCAAACCGTGCTGCCGCCACAACTGCCCATAACCCTGCACCAGAAACCCGCCACTGCGCGCTACCCATTGTTCGCGGCGCATCCGGTAGGCCGCCGGCAAGTCATACCACGCCAGCCCCGGCAGGTCGTGATGCACCAGATGAAAATTCAGATTCAGAAACAGCCAGCGCCACGGCCAGCCGGCTTCGTTAAGCACGGTGCGCTGCTCCGGCTGAACGTGCGGGCGGTGTTCATAGTAGGAGCGGATCATCGCGATCGACAGTGCCGGCACACTGATCAGCAGCAGGTAATGCCAGACCGGCAACACGCTGAAGCGCGCGATAAACCACAGCATCAACACGCTGAACGCACCGTGGGTCAGCCACATCAACCAGGCCTGACGCTCGCGGTTTTTCAGGCGTTGCAGTTCTTCGGCAGCCAGTGCGATCAATCCCAGCGGCGCACCAATGATGAAGCGGCCGATTACGGTTTTATTCAGCCAGTGCAGGCTGCGTTCGAACAAGGAACTGCCCTGCCAACGCACCTCCGTCAGATAACGGCTTTCCGGATCGATGCCGGGCACGGTCAGGTGTTCATCGCGGTGATGCAACAGATGGCTGTCTCGGTAGAGCGTGTACGGGTACCACACCGCAAAGGGTGCATAACCGAGGATTTTGTTGAAAAGCACCGAGCGGGTCGGATGCCCATGCAGCAATTCATGCTGTACCGACAGCCACAGCACCAGCAGCGGAATCAGCAGCAATGTGCTCAAGCCGCGACCGAGCCACTGACTGTTGATGATGATCGCGAACCAGCCGCCATACACGCCGATCAGCAGCAGCCATGTCGGCCATTCGGTGCGGGCGGTGAAGCGCTGGCGCAGGGTTTCGATCTGCTGGCGATGGTCGGCATCGAAGTAATTCGGCATGGCGTGGCTCGGAACGGGAGTCTTCCCCTTCTGTGCAACGAAGCCGAGCAATCTTGCAGATTATTTTTGCGCTGAAACGAGAGCCCGGGGGACGGGCTCCCGAAGGAAGTGATCAATGACCGAAAATATCGACCTTCTTGGCTTTCTTCTCTGCACGCTTTTCAATCGCCGTCTTCACCGGTTTCTTCTTCGCGGCTTTCTTTGAATCCATACCTTTGGACATGATGCGTACTCCACTCACAGGGATGTAGGCTCAGGTATACACCTATCCAGCGTCGCCCGTTCTTTTATAATCGGCGCTTTGCCCGCCGCCAGTCCGATCCCATGCCCGATACCCAGTACAGTCTGCTCGACGAGCCTTTGTGGCCGTTGATGAACAAGTTTTACCGCCGCCACCAATCGTCAATGAAGGCGGTGCGCGATGCGCAGTTGTGGGTGGCGCGGCGCGAGGACATCGTCGCCGCGCTGTGCCTGCGGCCAGTGGCGGGCGGGTATTGGCTGACCGGGCTGTTTGTCGATCCGGGTTGCCGTGAGCAAGGGATCGCCGCGCAGTTGATCGCGGCGGCAGTGAAGGATCTGCAGGAGCCGGTGTGGCTGTTCTGTCATCCGGATTTGCGCGGGTTTTACGAGCGGCGCGGTTTCATTTTCGATCCCGCCCTGCCCTACGCACTGGCCGAGCGGTTGAGCCGGTATGCGCGGAGCAAGCCGATGATTGCGCTGGGGCTGGAACCACATTCAATCTAAGATCACAGATACCCTTGTGGGAGCGAGCCTGCTCGCGAAAACGGTGTGTCAGTCACCAAATTGATCACTGATCGAGCACATTCGCGAGCAGGCTCGCTCCCACATTGGAAAGTGAAGGTAGTCTCAGGATCAATCGTCAGCCGTTGGATCGAGATCCGGAAACATCACTTCGGTAAAGCCGAACTTGCTGAAATCGGTAATCCGCGACGGATACAAGCGGCCGATCAGATGATCGCATTCGTGCTGCACTACCCGCGCATGGAAGCCTGACGCCACGCGTACGATCGGCTCGCCCTTGGGATCAAAGCCTTCGTAGCGAATCTGCTGATAACGATCCACCGCACCGCGCAGGCCGGGCACCGACAGACAGCCTTCAAAGCCCTCCTCGGTCAGCGGACTCAGCGGCGTGATCAGCGGATTGATCAGGATCGTCTGCGGCACCGCTTCGGCGTCCGGGTAGCGTTCGCTGTGCTCGAAACCGAAGATCACCAGTTGCAGGTCGACGCCGATCTGCGGCGCGGCGAGGCCGACGCCACCGACACTTTCCATGGTCTGGAACATGTCATCGATCAATTGCCACAGCTCGGGGCTGTCGAACATTTCCGGCGGCACGGGTGGAGCAATGCGCAGCAGGCGTTCGTCGCCCATTTTGAGGATTTCACGGATCATGGTCGGGCTTCGTCAGTGTCCGGCTTGAGCGAGTGGTCGCGCCCCAGGCCAGAGACATGTTGTTTGGGATGTTCATCGAGTTCGCCGGGGACTTTCTCGCCCTCGTCCTTGCCCTCGCTGGACATGTGTTCGATCACCGCATTCATCTCCGCGCCAAGCAGCAGCACCGCCGAGGAAATGTAGAAATACAACAACAGCACGATGATCGCCCCGATGCTGCCATACATCGCGTTGTAGTTGGCGAAGGTTTTGACGTAGAACGCAAAGCCCAGTGAGGCGATGATCCACACCACCACGGCGAGTACCGAGCCGGGGGTGATGAAACGGAATTCCTGTTTGACGTCGGGCATCACGTAATAGATCAGCGCCACCGCGACCATCATCAGAAACACGATCACCGGCCAGCGCGCAATCGTCCACACGGTGACGATGAAGTCTTCCAGCCCCACCTGCGCGGCAATCCAGCCCATCACTTGCGGCCCGAGCACCATCAGTGCGGCCGCCACCAGCAACATGCCGGCAATGCCGACGGTGTAGAACACCGACAGCGGAAAACGCTTCCAGATCGGCCGGCCCTCGACCACGTCGTAAGCGGCGTTCATCGCACTCATCATCAGCCGCACACCGGCAGATGCGGTGTACAGGGCGATGACGATACCGACCGAAAGCAAGCCACCCTTGGACTGCTGCAACTGATCGATCACCGGGTTGACCTGTTCCAGCGCCTGCGGCGGCAGCACCAGTTCCGACTGCAGGCGCAACCAGGTGAAGAAGTCCGGCAGGTGCAGGAAACCGATCAGGGCAATCAGGAACAGAATGAACGGGAACAGCGAGAACAGCATCTGGTAGGCCAGTGCCGAGGCGTAGGTCGACATCTCGTCGTCGACGAATTCAGTGACCGTGCGCACCATCACCCGGTGCAGTGGCAGACCTTTCATGTCTGGAAAAATCATTCGCGTCTCCTTTCGCCGCATTACAGGTTGAAGTCGTGGCGACTCAGGGGCCGTTTTCTACATCACGGTAGCCTACTTGGCGACCTTCGTGGATGGCTGTCGGGTTTTGACACAAAAACGGCCATCCTTGGATGGCCGCTCGTGTGTTTCGTTCAAGGCGGAATTACGCCTTGTCGACACCTTTCTTGATGGCGTCTTTGGCTTTGCCGACAGCTTGCTGGGCTTCACCTTTTTTCTCTTGCAGTTTGCCTTCGGCTTGCAGCTTGGTGTTGTCGGTTGCTTTGCCGACGCCTTGCTTGACGTTGCCGACTGCTTCGTTAGCCATGCCTTTTACTTTATCGCCAGTGCTACTCATGGTGTTTCTCCTTGGTGCATTGAAGGGGAAAGTCAGTACGTAATGATTGACTGGCCGGGTTTGCCACGAGTTTCATTTATTTTTGCCGTTCATTTCGTCGTGCCATGCAGGTTGGGCTTTATGTTTGCCCCGCAAGCCCCGAGAATGCGCACCTATGGGCGCCGTGCGCCAACGATCAGATCCCGCAGGAATGTTATGAAACTCGATAAAAAGCAGGCCATTGCCCGTCGCAACCAGGAACTGGGCGGCGCCGTGCTCGGCACCAACAACTGCCACTTCGCCGAATTGAACCGCAACCGCAACATCTGGTGGTTCGACCTGCCGGTGACGCGCCTCGCCGTCGGTCAGTACGAGTGGATTCACCTGCTGATGCACACCCCGGCCACCGACGAACTGCTGCACCTGAAAGTGCCGACCGTGTTCCTGCGGGAAAAGCTCGAAGGCCTGGTGATTCGCAACGAAGGCAAGCGCAAGGCGGCGTTGAGCCTGGAATTGAGTGCAGACAAGGATTCGTATCTGCAGGACATGCGTCCGGCGGGAACCAATGTGAATTTCGCGCCGTTCCGGCAGTAACCGAAAAGCTTCGCGAGCAAGCCCGCTCCCACATTTGACTGTATTCCAACTGGAGGAACGCGGTTGAATGTGGGAGCGGGCTTGCTCGCGAAGGCGGCATCACAGTCACTACAGATCCACCACCTACTCCAACAAAAAGCCCCGCATCTGCGGGGCTTTTTGCTTCAGGCGGCGGACTTGGCCTTGATCTTCTTCAGCTCTTCATCACGCAACTCACGACGCAGGATCTTGCCGACGTTGGTGGTCGGCAGCGCATCGCGGAACTCCACCGAACGCGGCACCTTGTAACCGGTGACGTTGGCGCGCATGTGCTCCATCACGGTTTCCTTGGTCAGGGTCACGCCCGGCTTGGCCACGATGAAGATCTTGATCGCCTCGCCCGACTTCTCATCCGGCACGCCGATGGCCGCGCACTGCAATACGCCCGGCAGGGTCGCCAGCACGTCTTCCAGTTCGTTCGGGTAAACGTTGAAACCGGATACCAGGATCATGTCTTTCTTGCGATCGACAATGCGCATGTAGCCATCGGGCTGGATCAGCGCGATGTCGCCGGTCTTCAGCCAGCCTTCGCTGTCGAGGATCTCGTCGGTGGCTTCCTGACGCTGCCAGTAGCCCTTCATCACTTGCGGGCCCTTGACGCACAGCTCGCCGATTTCGCCCATAGGCTGCTCGACACCGGCATCGTCAATGACTTTGCACAGGGTCGACGGCACCGGAATACCGATGGTGCCGATCTGGATGTTCTGGATCGGGTTGACCGTGGCAACCGGGCTGGTTTCGGTCATGCCGTAACCTTCGCAGATCGAACAACCGGTCACCGCTTTCCAGCGCTCGGCCGCGGCCAGTTGCAGGGCCATGCCGCCGGACAGGGTGACTTTCAGATTGGAGAAATCCAGCTTGCGGAAACCTTCGTTGTTGCACAGCGCGACGAACAGCGTGTTCAGGCCAACGAAGCCGCTGAACTTCCACTTCGACAGTTCCTTGACCATCGCCGGCAGGTCGCGCGGGTTGCTGATCAGGATGTTGTGGTTGCCGATCAGCATCATCGCCATGCAATGAAAGGTGAACGCATAGATGTGGTACAGCGGCAGAGGAGTGATCAGGATCTCGCAACCTTCATTGAGGTTGGAGCCCATCAGCGCCTTGCACTGCAGCATGTTGGCGACGAGGTTGCGATGGGTCAGCATCGCGCCTTTGGCCACGCCGGTGGTGCCGCCGGTGTACTGCAACACCGCGACATCGCTGCTGTGCGGATTGGCTTCAGCCACAGGCTGGCCCTGGCCCTTGCTCAGCACGTCGTTGAACTTGACGGCTTTGGGCAGGTGATAAGCCGGGACCATCTTCTTCACGTACTTGATCACGCTGTTGATCAGCAGGCGCTTGACCGGCGGCAGCAGGTCGGCGACTTCGGTGACGATGACGTGCTTGACCCCGGTTTTTGGCACCACGGCTTCCGCCAGGTGCGCCATGTTGGCCAGGCAGACCAGGGCTTTTGCGCCGGAGTCATTGAATTGGTGTTCCATTTCCCGCGCGGTGTACAGCGGGTTGGTGTTGACCACGATCAGCCCGGCGCGGATCGCACCGAAGACGGCCACCGGGTACTGCAGAACGTTGGGCAGTTGCACGGCGATTCGATCACCGGGCTGCAAGTCGGTATGCTGTTGCAGATACGCGGTAAACGCACCGGACAATTCGTACAGTTCACCGTAGGTGATTGTCTTGCCCAGGTTGCTGAAAGCCGGCTTGTTGGCGAAGCGTTGGCAGGATTGCTTCAACACTGCCTGAATATTCGGGTACTCGTCTGGATTGATGTCGGCAGCAATTCCAGCCGGGTATTTATCCTTCCAAAAGTCTTCGATCATGGAAGCCCACTCCTCAGCAACGCGAATTCTTCACCGCATTTGATGCGATTATTATTGGTGTGTGTTTTGTATTGGTGAATCTGGCTTTTCTACAGGCCGAGAAGTCACAAAGCGCGCCGAGAGTAGCAGCTTTGCCGAGGGCCGACTAGAGCCAAAAGCGGCCTCCATGGTCACTTTAGTGACTCAAGACTTTCCAGCAGTCATTTTAGAGCAAAAATCCTATACCAGCCTGAAAGCCCCGGTTTTCCGGGACTTCACCGCCCAAAAAGCATCGCGGGCAAGCCCGCTCCCACAAGGTTGGGAGATCCCTGTGGGAGCGTGGCTTGCCCGCGATCCGCGCAACGCGCGGCCATTCACCGATCAGGCGATATCGCGCAACTCCCGCCGCAGAATCTTCCCGACCGGCGTCATCGGCAACGACTCACGCAGCACGATGTGTTTCGGCACCTTGTAAGCGGTGAAATTCTCTTTGCAGTACGCCTTCAGTTCTTCGAGGCTGACCCCGGTTTCCCGCGCCACCACAAACAGCTTCACCGCTTCGCCCGAACGCTCGTCCGGCACGCCGATCACCGCGCAGTTGGCGACTTTCGGGTGGGCCATCACCACGTCTTCGATCTCGTTGGGGTACACGTTGAAACCGGAGACGATGATCATGTCCTTCTTGCGATCGACGATGCGTACGAAGCCGTCCGGGTCGATCACCGCGATATCACCGGACTTGAACCAGCCCTCGGCATCCAGCACTTCGGCGGTGGCCTCGGGTTTGTGCCAGTAGCCTTTCATGATCTGCGGGCCCTTGATGCACAACTCGCCGCGCTCGCCCATCGGCTGCTCGACACCCTCGTCATCGATGACCTTCAGCAGCGTACCCGGCACCGGCAGACCGACCGTGCCCAGACGCGACTTGTCGCCATACGGGTTGGTGCAGGCCACCGGCGAAGTTTCGGTGAGGCCGTAACCTTCGGTGATGCGGCAACCGGTGATCTGCTCCCAGCGCTCGGCGGTGGCCTTGACCAGCGCAGTACCGCCGGAGTTGGTCAGCTTGAGGCTGGAGAAATCCAGGGTCTTGAAGTCCGGGTGCTCCATCAGCGCGACGAACAACGTATTCAGTCCGAGCAACGCCGAGAAGCGCCAGTTCTTCAGCTCTTTGATGAAGCCTGCGATGTCGCGCGGATTGGTGATCAGCACGTTGTGGTTGCCCGATACCATCATGCACATGCAATTCGCGGTGAAGGCATAGATGTGGTAAAGCGGCAGTGGCGCCACCATCACCTCCTGCCCTTCGCGCAGCAGCGGCTGACCGTCCGGCCCCAACTGCGCAAGACACGCGCGCACTTGCTGCATGTTCGCCACGAGGTTGCCGTGGGTCAGCATCGCGCCCTTGGCCAGACCGGTGGTGCCGCCGGTGTATTGCAACACGGCGATGTCGTCGAGACCGACTTTCAGCGGTTTGATCCCCAGACCACGGCCCAGGCGCAGCGCACTCTTGAACGAGATCGCCTGCGGCAGCGAATAGTCCGGGACCATTTTTTTCACTTTGCTGACCACGGTGTTGACCAGCCAGCCCTTGGCGGTGGGCAGCATGTCGCCCATCTTCGCTTCGATCAGGTATTGGATGTCAGTGTCCGGCAGCACTTCCTGAACCTTCTGCCCGAACATGTTCAGGTACACCAGCGCGCGGGCGCCGGAATCCTTGAACTGGTGGCGCATCTCGCGCGCGGTGTACAGCGGGTTGGTGTTGACCACGATCAGCCCGGCGCGCAAGGCACCGAACACGGCAATCGGATATTGCAGCACGTTGGGCATCTGCACCGCGATGCGATCCCCCGGCACCAGATCGGTGTGGGCTTGCAGGTAACCGGCGAACGCCGCGCTGTAGCGCTCGAGTTCAGCGTAAGTCAGGGTCACGCCCATATTGCTGAAGGCCGGACGGTCCGCGAATTTCTTGCAGGAACGCTCAAACACCTCGATCACCGACTTGAACTCGCCCATGTCGATGTCCAGTGGTACGCCGGCGGGGCGTTTGTCATTCCAGAAATCAGGTTGCATTGTTCTTGTCCTCTTTACCTGAATCGATCCGGGAGCCGCTTTTCTGTGGTTTCGCGCTGATCCCTGAGGGCACAAAGCAAAAAGCGGAGCTTCACGGACACTAGCAGTTATGGCCATTGAGGCAAATATGGGCGATGGCGACATTGATCGTATGAATCTTCCTGCCGTGGCGTGAGCTGATCGGACGCGCTATACAATGCAACGACTGCGGGCCGATACCGCTCGATAAAAAGGAATTGCCATGATCCACCGAGGCTTTTGGCTGGACGCGAGTGACCGCAGCCGCCTGTTCGTCAACCAGTGGCTGCCCGCCGCGCCCTTGAAAGCGCTGATCCTGCTGGCCCACGGCATGGCCGAACACAGCGCGCGCTACGAGCGGCTGGCGAATGCGTTCTGTGAACAAGGCTACGGTGTGTACGCCCCGGATCTGCGCGGCCATGGCAAAACCGCCGAACACGGGACGCTCGGGCATTTCGCCGATGACGACGGCTGGTGCAAGGTGATCGGCGATCTGGCCAGCCTCAATCAGCACATCGGCCAGCAGCATCCCGACGTGCCAATCATCCTGCTCGGGCACAGCATGGGCAGCTACCTCGCTCAGGGTTACCTGCTGCATCACAGCGCCAGCCTGCATGGGGCGATTCTCAGCGGTTCGAACTTCCAGCCGGTGGCGCTTTACGGCGCGGCGCGACAAATCGCCCGTTTCGAAAAACTGCGTCAGGGTGGCAAGGGCCGCAGTGCGCTGATCGAGTGGTTGTCGTTCGGCTCGTTCAACAAAAAATTCAAACCGGCGCGCACGCCGTTCGACTGGCTGAGCCGCGACCCGGTCGAGGTCGATCTGTATGCCAACGACCCGTTGTGCGGCTTCCGCTGCACCAATCAATTGTGGATCGACTTGCTCGGCGGCTTGCAGCAGATCAGCAAAGCGTCCAATCTCGCCCAGATCGACCCGGGCCTGCCGCTGCTGGTGATCGGCGGTGAATGTGATCCGGTGAGCGAAGGCAAGCGTCTGACAGATCTGGCCGAAGCGTTGCGCTCGGCCGGCAGCCAGAACTTGCAACTGAAGATCTACCCGCAGGCGCGGCACGAATTGTTCAACGAAACCAATCGCGACGAAGTGATTGCCGATGTGCTGACCTGGATCGACCAGGCGCTGAGCCATCGCCGCCCCCATCGCAGCGAATAATTTTTTGTGGATTCACTTTAATCCGTCACAGGAATCAAGACCGATGACCCAGGTTACCAACATCCCTTACGAAGCCCTCGAAGTCGGCCAGACCGCCAGCTACAGCAAGACTGTCGAAGAGCGCGACATTCAGCTGTTCGCCGCGATGTCGGGCGACCACAACCCGGTGCACCTGGACGCCGAGTTCGCTGCCGCCAGCATGTTCAAGGAACGCATCGCCCACGGCATGTTCAGCGGTGCACTGATCAGTGCGGCCGTGGCGTGCGAGCTGCCTGGGCCGGGCACCATCTACATCGGTCAGCAGATGAGCTTTCAGAAGCCGGTGAAGATTGGCGACACCCTGACCGTGCGCCTGGAAATCCTCGAGAAGCTGCCGAAGTTTCGCGTGCGCATCGCCACTCGCGTGTTCAACCAGCGCGATGAGCTGGTGGTGGATGGCGAGGCCGAGATTCTGGCACCGCGCAAGCAGCAGACCGTGACCTTGCCGACGTTGCCGGCGATCAGCATCGGCTGATCATCAGGTACACAAAACAAAAGTGGGAGCGGGCTTGCTCGCGAAGGGGTCGTGTCAGCAACAGCATCGTTGCATGACACACCGCTTCGCGAGCAAGCCCGCTCCCACAGTTTTTTAGCGTGGCTTACGAACGAGCGCGAGCCTGGTTACGCAGGGCTTTCACTTGGTCGTGATTGCGTTGTACGCCGTGGTACTGACGCTCAACCAGGTCACGAATGCCGACCAGGCCGTGCTTGTTGATTTTCTCGATGGCTTCACGGTAAGCCTTCAGGGCGTGGTCTTCACCGCGCTCGGCCTCGTTCAGCACAGCCTCTTCGTCCTTGCCGGTGAACATGGCTTTGACGTCGACCCAGCGACGGTGCAGGTCACCGCTGACGCTGGTAGAAGTTTCCGGATCACCGCCCAGTTTACGCACTTCAGCCTGCAGTTCAGCGGCGGCAGTCGCGCAATCGGCAGAACGGGTCACGAACAGGGTTTTGAGTTCTGGATGCTTGATGTCTTCAGCGCAAGTCTTGAACCCTTCCTGGCCGTCCTTGCAGGTTTCGATCAGGTCGTTGAGTACAGAGATCGCTTCTTTATTCATGTCAGTCATTTTTCAATTCCTTGCGGTTGGTTGAAGATGCAAGGGTTATTGCAGTGTGCGTGCCAGCTTTTCATTCAAAAATAAATCGTTATTTTTCAATAAGTTAAAGATATTTGAACTATCTGTATCACGGTTATTTGCATGATCTGTCATTTGGCCTGCATGCAGAATGCCTGTATTTTCCTGACTGATTGAATCCAGATGATTGCCACTGATGAATCCTGAAAAACTTGAACTGCTGATCACCCGTGAAATGCCCTTCGGCAAGTACAAGGGCCGGATCATTGCCGACCTGCCGGGGCCTTACCTCAACTGGTTTGCCCGCGAAGGCTTTCCCCATGGCGAACTCGGCGGACTACTGGCGCTGATGCAGGAAATCGACCATAACGGCCTGTCGGATCTGCTCGAACCACTACGCGCCAAACACGGCAAACCTGCCCCGCGCCACTGAAGCGCCCTCCTCCCTAGAGCCTCGACCATGCCTGATAACACCCGCCGTGCCCGTGACGAAGCGTTCTGGCAAACCTTCGCCGATCGTTACGAAGCGCAAACCGGCCCGCTGAACCTGGAGAACGGTTACTTCGGGCGCATGTCGCGCACAGTGATCGAGGACTATCAGCGCAATATCGAGCTGATCAACACCAGCAACTCGGTGTATGTACGCCAGCGTTTCGAACAGCACGACAGCCTGGAGATCCGTGCGCAACTGGCCGAGACCATCGGTGTGCGCGCGCAGAGCGTGGCCTTCACCCGCAACGCCAGTGATGCGCTGCAATCGCTGATCCGCAATTACAATCGCCTGCTTCCGGGCGATCAGGTGCTGATCAGCGACCTGGAATACGACACGGTCAAAGGTGCCATGCGCTGGCTGTCACGCTATCGCGGCGTCGACGTGATCGAGATCAACCACACTCACCCGGCCAGTTTCGACAGCCTGCTGGACAGTTACCGCGAAGCCTTCATCCGCTATCCGAAACTCAAACTGATGGCCCTGACCCATGTTACCCACCGCACCGGTCTGGTGATGCCGGTGCAGGCCATCGCCGAGCTGGCGAAACAGCATGGCGTGGACATCATCCTCGACGGCGCTCACGCCCTTGGCCAGATCGAGTTCAATCTGGAAGCGATGGGCATCGCCTTCGCCGGTTTTAACCTGCACAAGTGGATCGGCGCACCGCTGACCCTGGGCTTTCTGTACATCGCCCCGCAGCGTCTGGCCGACATCGATCCGGACATGGGCGAAATGCACTTTCCGGCCACCGACATACGCGCCCGCACGCCGTACAGCACGCCGAACATTCCGGCGCTGATGTCACTGCCGTTGGCACTCGAAGAGCACCGTTCGCTCGGCGGCGCTGCGGCCAAAAGCGCCCGGCTCAATTACCTGCGCAACCTGTGGGTGAGTGCCGTGCGGCACCTGCCGGGGATCGAGGTGATGACCCCGGACGATCCGCGCCTGTATTGCGGAATCACCTCGATGCGTTTCACTCGCCACGCCGATCAACAGGCAATGGTCGAGCGCCTGCTCAACGAGTACAACCTGTTCACCGTGGTACGCAACGGCGCAGCGAGCGGGCCGAGCATTCGCATCACGCCGGGGCTGACCACCACTGCGGCTGACATGCAGTTGCTGACCCGTGCACTCAACGAGCTGCGTTGATCGGTTCACACGGTGTACTTGTCGAAGTCCTCGGGTTTGATCTGCGACGAGGCGGCGAAGGTGTCGATGCCGATGGTCAGGTGGCCGAAGAAACCGTCCTCGTGAGAGTCGCGGCCGATCGGCCACACGGTCAGGGTCGAATCTTCGCCGCGCATGTTGCTGTAGTAGCTGTCATCGGCATTGTTCAAGGGTGTCGAGGCTCGCCCGCGATAGTCACGGGCATTGAGCACCGCGCGTGACACCACTTCGGGGAAATACAGCTGACCGACCCAGGCCACGTTGCGCTCCTCCAGATATTCACTGCCGCTGACCATGCGCACCGCCACATGAATGTGCAGCGCCCGACCGGCATAGAACCCGGGATAGATCGTGGTGAAGCGCACCCGCCCCTGCTGATCGCAGAACTGGCTGCCACGCAGATAGGTGTCATCGTCGGTGCGCGGCACTGAGCCGATGGCATCAGAGTCGACCTCCAGATCCGGATTGATCCGGCTCCACCCTGAATAGGCGCCTCGTGCATTGCAGTGCCAGATGTCCACCAATGCTCCGCTCACCGGTTGACCGGTCATCGCGTCGACAATGCTCAGGCGCAACAGCAAGGGTAGCCCTTCGGCGCCTTCGCTGATGTTGCGCCGCAGCAATTTGGGATTGCGAAAGTACGGCCCGGCGATCTGCTCGGGGGCCAACTGGTAGATTGATGATGACGATGCGGTTGAAGTGTCTCGTTCCATGACGCGTTCTCTTTTCCATAAGATGAACGCAGATTAACGGCGCACGAGCCCCGCGGTGCGGTAACTATGTGTCGCGCCGTTTCCATGAGTATTTTTGCCGGGCAAAAAAAAACGGTGCACCGACCAAGCGCACCGTAAAGCCGTAGAACACACAACGAAGTGTCAGGTAAAACGTTTAGTCCAGCAGCGCCAGGGCCTCGGCGGTGCATTCCTGAATGCGCGCCCAGTCGCCGTTCTTGATCCACTCGGGATCAAGCATCCAGCTGCCGCCCACGCACATGACGTTTTTCAGCGCCATGTAGCTCTTGATGTTGGCCGGGCCAACGCCACCGGTAGGGCAGAATTTCACTTCGCCGAACGGGCCGCCGAGTGCCTTGATCGCGGCCACGCCACCACTGACTTCCGCCGGGAACAGCTTGAAGCGGCGATAGCCCAGGCCATAGCCTTCCATGATGCCGGAAGCGTTGCTGATGCCGGGCAGCAGCGGAATCGGGCTGTCGACGCTGGCTTCGAGCAGGTCACGGGTGATGCCTGGGGTAACGATGAATTGCGAACCCGCCGCTTCCGCTGCTGCAAGCATGTTGCGATCGAGCACGGTGCCGGCACCGGTCACCAGCTCCGGACGCTGCTCACGCAGGATCTGGATCGCCTTGAGACCGAATTGCGAACGCAGGGTCACTTCCAGCGCGGTCAGGCCACCGGCGGCCAGTGCGTCGGCCAGCGGCAGCACGTCCTGTTCACGGGCGATGGTGATCACTGGCAGGATCCGCGCCTTGGCGCAGAGGCTGTCGATCAGGGCAACTTTGTCCGCCATGGAAACGGTCGGGGATGGGGTTGTCATAGCGGCTGTTCCTTGGCTCATGGGCACCAGTAAATCTCTAACGTAGGTTGCAGAAACGCGCGCACCGGCATGGCCGCGACGTCATCGGATGCCAGTGCGGCATTCAGAGTGGTCAGTTTCGACTGACCGGAAATCGACAGAATCTTGTGCTTCGCCGAAGCCAGCAGCGCACGGCTCATGGTCAGACGTTGACGCGGCACACTCGGCGCCAGCATCGGCCAGCAGCGACGGCTGCCGTCAGCCTGCAAGGCTTCAGTCAGGTTCGGGCTGTCGGGGAACAGCGACGCGGTGTGACCGTCATCGCCCATGCCCAGCACCAGCACGTCGATCGGCGGCAATTCCGCGAGCAGACGGTCGGCCTGTTCCGCAGCCTGCTCGACGTTGGCCGCCGCGCTGTAGAGGCTGAGGAACTGCGCCTTGGCGGCCGGGCCTTTGAGCAGGTACTGCTTGAGCAGGCCGGCGTTGCTGTCGGCGTGTTCGACCGGTACCCAGCGTTCGTCGGCGAGGGTCACGACGACCTTCGACCAATCCAGCTCCTGCTTGGCCAGGTGCTGAAAAAACGCCACCGGGCTGCGACCGCCTGAGACCACCAGCACCGCGTTGCCGCGTGCAGCGATGGCATCGCTCAACTGCTTGGCGACGTTCAGCGCCAGACCTTCGGCCAACAGCACCGGGCTCTTGAATTCGTGGGCATTCACGCCCGCGGGCAGTTTCACATCAGATATCGCCATACCACGACCTCCCGTCCCGCGTGATCAGTGCAATCGAGCTCATCGGCCCCCACGACCCGGCCGCATACGGCTTGGGCGCGTCACCGGACTTCTTCCAGCCGGCGATCAACTGGTCACACCACTTCCACGCGGCTTCGATTTCATCTTTACGGACAAACAGGTTCTGATTGCCGTTCATCACTTCCAGCAACAACCGCTCGTAGGCATCGGGGATCCGTGCGCTGCGCCAGGTGTCGGAGAAATTCAGTTGCAGCGGGCCGCTGCGCAGTTGCATGCCTTTGTCCAGGCCCTGCTCCTTGGTCATCACACGCAAGGAAATGCCTTCGTCCGGTTGCAGACGGATGATCAGCTTGTTGCTGATCTGCAGACGTTGTTCCGGCGCAAAGATGTAGTGCGACGGTTCCTTGAAGTGGATGACGATCTGCGACAGTTTCTGCGGCATGCGCTTGCCGGTCCGCAGGTAGAACGGCACGCCGGCCCAGCGCCAGTTGCGGATGTCGGCACGCAGGGCGACGAAGGTTTCGGTGTCGCTCTGGGTGTTGGAGTTCGGCTCTTCGAGGTAGCCCGGCACGGACTTGCCTTCGCTGTGCCCGGCGATGTACTGACCGCGCACCACCTGAGTGGTCAGGCCTTCCGGGCTGATCGGCGCCAGGGCCTTGAGCACTTTCACCTTTTCGTCACGGATGCTGTCGGCGGACAGGTCGGCTGGCGGGTCCATCGCAATCAGGCACAGCAGCTGCAACAGGTGATTCTGGATCATGTCGCGCAGCTGGCCGGCCTTGTCGAAGTAGCCCCACCGGCCTTCGATGCCGACCTTCTCGGCCACGGTGATTTCCACGTGGGAGATGTAATTCTGGTTCCACTGGGTTTCGAACAGGCTGTTGGCGAAACGCAGCGCGATCAGGTTCTGGACGGTCTCTTTGCCCAGGTAGTGGTCGATGCGATAGGTGCGGTTCTCCGGGAAGAACTGCGCCACGGCGTCGTTGACTTTGCGCGAGGATTCCAGATCGGAGCCGATCGGCTTTTCCAGGACCACGCGGGTGTTTTCTGCCAGACCGACTTTCGCCAGGTTCTCGCAGATCGCGCCGTACACCGCTGCCGGTGTGGCGAAGTAGGCAATCATGCGTTGCGCGCTGCCGGTCGCTTCGGCCAGCGCCACATAGTCTTCAGCCTTGAGGAAGTCGACGTGCAGGTAGCTCAGGCGCGCCAGAAAGCGCTCGGCCACGGCCTCGTCCAGCTCTTTGCCGACGTAACGGCGCAATTCGGCGGCGATGAACGCCAGGTGCTGCTGCTCGGAGCCGGGTTCACGGGCCAGCGCGATGATGCGCGTGTCCTCGTGCAACAGGTCGGCGCCATCGAGGTGATAAAGGGCAGGAAACAGCTTGCGCAGGGCCAGATCGCCCAGAGCGCCGAACAAGGCAAAGGTGCACGGTTCAACCGTAATCGAAGGCATGATGTTTGTTCTTTTATCAAGTTAAGCTACAAATACCTTTTTTCAAGGCATCACTCAAGGGAAAATGTAGTAATAACCACAACATTTTCGCAAAATACAGATTCCGAGTGGTGGTCGGTCGGAGCCACCAGTAGGATAGGCCACCGTTACGGGCCACATCAAAGGCCCAATTTGCATAGCCCGGCGCACCTTTGCGCAGGTGAATTAGGAATTCCATATGGACCGCGTGCGAAATTTACTGGAACAGATCCAGAGTCGCCTTGAAGAGCTGAACAAGGCCGAACGCAAAGTCGCCGAGGTGATCCTGCTCAACCCGCAGCAGGCCACCCGCTTCAGCATCGCCGCCCTCGCCCAGGCCGCATCGGTGAGCGAGCCGACGGTCAACCGTTTCTGCCGTTCGTTCGGTGTCAGCGGCTACCCTGAACTCAAGCTGCAACTGGCGCAAAGCCTGGCCAGTGGCGCAGCGTATGTCAGCCGTGCAGTGGAGGCCGATGACAATCCCGAGGCGTACACGCAGAAGATTTTCGGCAGTGCCATCGCTTCGCTGGACAGCGCTTGCCAGGCGCTCGATCCGAACCTGATCAGTCGCGCCGTCGACCTGTTGATTCAGGCGCGGCAGATCCACTTCTTCGGCCTCGGTGCCTCAGCGCCTGTGGCTTTGGATGCGCAGCACAAATTCTTCCGTTTCAACCTCGCCGTCACCGCCCATGCCGATGTGCTGATGCAGCGGATGATTGCTTCGGTGGCGCACACCGGTGAGCTGTTCGTGATCATTTCCTACACCGGGCGCACCCGTGAGTTGGTCGAGGTGGCGCGCATCGCCCGGGAGAACGGCGCTTCGGTGCTGGGCCTGACCGCCGAAAATTCGCCACTGGCCAAGGCCAGTACCCTGAGCCTGAACATTCCGCTGCCGGAAGACACCGACATCTATATGCCGATGACCTCGCGGATCATTCAGTTGACGGTGCTGGATGTGCTGGCGACCGGCATGACGCTGCGTCGCGGGGTGGATTTCCAGCCGCATCTGCGCAAGATCAAAGAGAGCTTGAATGCCAGCCGGTATCCGGTGGGTGATGAGTTCAACTGATCCAGAATTTAGGCTGATTGATCCGGCCTCTTCGCGAGCAAGCCCGCTCCCACAGGAGATGGCATTCCAATTGAAGGAACCCGATCACCTGTGGGAGCGGGCTTGCTCGCGAAGGCGTCAGCAGACACACCACAGATCTAGGCAGCAGCCCACGCCTGCAAACTCAAATGCGCCTTCTCCCCCGGCGCCAGATGCAGGCTGTCGGTACCGCCCGCCGCCGCTTCGACACAGACAAACTCCGTCACTTCATCCCAGCTCACGCCCAACAGGGGGCGCGAGCCCGGATGCCAGACCACGGTGTCTCCGCTGTCACCGGTATCGATGCACAACTCGCGCTGCCAGGCGTGATCCTTGAGCTGTAATTCGCCGTCGTGCTGGAACACCCGCTGACAACCGCCATCGACGCGTAGCTCGCCTTCCTGCTGACAGGACTGGCGGCTCAGTTGGTCATAACCCTGCGCACCTTCGAGCCCAGACAGCGCTATCTCACCGACATCACCAATACGCCAGTAAGCGTGCAAAGCCTGGCTCAATTGGCACGGCATGTCGTCCTGATGCTCGGTGCTCAGGCGTAACTCCATGCGTTCACCCAGGTGCGCGTGCAGGTCAACCTGCCAGTCGCACAGCTGCAATTGCCAATGCAGACGTACGCCATCTTCGGCGCTGTTGCTGTCGAGCAACTTCCAGTCAAGCAGTCGCGCCCAGCCATGGGACGGCCAGGCGTTTTCGCTCGGATGGCGGCCATACCACGGCCAGCACACCGGCACGCCACCACGAATGGCGCCAACGTGGGGCCACTTCGCCGCACACCACAACCACGGTTTCTGCCCGCGTGGCTGAAAGTGCAACAACTGCGCACCCTGCCGACTGAACACCGCCTGACACAGCGGATGATCGATCACCAGCACATCGCGCATCTGATAGCGCTCCCAGGCAAACACCGGTCGCTCGCGCAGGGATTTGAAGAAGCGTTGCAGCGGATGCTCATGCATTGGCCACGGTTCCGAATTCGACTGTCATGGGTTGCGCCACCCTCAAAAAAAAGCGGACAGCCTTGGCTGTCCGCAAATATGCGCACATAGAGAGGAGCTTATCGCAACAACGTCAGAACGTAGACTGAATTTTCAGGCCAGCGACCAATGCGTTGTCCACTTCATCCACACCACCCGGGTGAGTGATGTATTGCAGGTTAGGGCGTACGGTCAGCCAGTTGGTGACGTGGAAGCCGTAGTTGATCTCGTAGTTGTATTCGGTTTCACGAATTGGCGAGAACACCGGATTGTCGTAGTCCGAAACACCGTTGGACGCATTCAGGAACTCGGCGTTTTTCTTCACGTCATCGTTGACATGAATACGGGCCGCACCGATACCGACGTCATCTTTAGGACGCGCGTCGAACGGGCCTTTGTAGACAAACATCACCGACTGGTAGTTGTCGATGAAGTTGGTGTCCTTGTCGTGGAACGTGGCGTTGGCGGCGATGTTCAGACCGCGAGTAGCATCACCGTTGTGGCTGGTGAGTTGCTGCTGCGCGACGAACCAGTAGCCGTGTTTGCTGCTGTGGGTCTTGTACGCGTCGCCAGTGGTTGCAGCGTCGAAGCCGTTGACGTCTTCACGGACGTCATTGGCGTCAGCCGTGCTCTTGTAGTAACCGACGCGGTATTCGCCCGGCAGGCTGTTGACCTTCGGCGACCAGACCAGTTCGACTGGCAGAACGGTGCCTTTGGTGCCACTGCCGCTGAGCTTGAAGCCGTTGCCGTGTTCCAGCTGCGACGGGTTCTGGTTGTACGCACCGATCTGCGCGTAGAGCTCGTCGTTGATGTTGTACTTCACACGGATCGCGGCCTGGCTGACCGGCCAGTTGTACCAGATGTTGGTCGCCCAGTTACCCACTTGCGAGCCGCAGAACGCCAGGTTCTGGAAGTCGCACGGGAAGGTGTTGAAGTCTTCGCCTTCACCGAAGTAACCGGCCTTGACGTCCAGCTTGTTGTCGAAGAACTGGTGCTGAATCCACAACTGGGTCAGACGCACCATGTGGCCACGACCGTAGACTTCCTGCGAAGACGACAGAGTGCCGGCACGCGGATCGCCAACGCGGTCGTTGGAGATGTTTTGCCCGTTACGGTTGGTCAGCTGGATCTTGGCCTGAGTGTTGTCCCAGCCCCAGAGTTTTTGCAGGTCCAGCGCCACGCCCAGACCCAACTGATCGCTGTAGCGACCGGTCTTGTCGTCGTTGTAGCCGCCATGCAGGTTGGCGCCCATTTCCCCAACGTAGTCAGCCTTGATGTCGATACCTTGCTCGATCAGCTTGGTCCGCTCGCCACCCCAGTCACCGGTCATCCATTTCGAGTCGGAGCTGAAGGCATCCGCCGCCATGGCGTTACCGGCCAGCACCAATGCCGCCGCAGCTGACACTTGGCAGATCAACCGGGCATTGACGTGTTTCTTTTTCATCCCTACATCCTCGTCTTTATTGTTATTAACTGTTTTTTTCCAACGCGGTTTACATAAATTGCGATGCTCGACAGGCCGAACACCACTTTTCCCCTGTGGGAGCGGGCTTGCTCGCGAAGGCGTCATGTCAGTCGCCATGTGTGCTGCCTGACACTCCGTTTTCGCGAGCAAGCCCGCTCCCACATTTTTGATCTTCAGCGCCCCTTGAACTGGGCGACGTTGGCGCCGTGCGCTTCGGTCTTCGGTTGCCCCGCAGTCCCCAGACGCTCGCCAGTCTTGGCATCGAACAACAACACTTTCGACGGATCGAATTGCAGGGTCAGGGTCTCACCCACCTGCGGGGCCACGTCCGGCGCCAGGCGGCAGCAGACCTTGGTCTCATTCAGGTTGACGAACACCAGGGTGTCCGGACCGGTCGGCTCGGTGACCTGCACTTCGGCCTTGATGCTCGGCAGACCATTGCCCTCGCCGTTCGCCAGAACAATCTGTTCCGGGCGCAGGCCGAGGATCACTTCGCGATCTTCCAGCCCTGCATCCTGCATGCTCATCGGCAACTCGCAACGCGCCTGACCGCTGTCGAGCAGTGCCAGCAAACGACCGTCCTTGCGTTGCAGACGCAGCGGAATGAAGTTCATCGGCGGCGAACCGATAAAGCTCGCCACGAACAGGTTGGCCGGATCGTTGTAGATCTCTTTCGGCGTGCCGAACTGCTGAATGATCCCGTCCTTCATCACCGCCACTTTGTCGCCCAGGGTCATCGCTTCGATCTGGTCGTGGGTCACGTAGACCGTGGTGGTTTTCAGGCGCTGGTGCATCAGTTTCATTTCGGTACGCATCTCGACGCGCAGCTTGGCGTCGAGGTTCGACAGCGGTTCGTCGAACAGATAGATCTTCGGCCGACGCGCCAACGCACGGCCCATCGCCACACGCTGTTGCTGACCACCGGAGAGCTGACCCGGCTTGCGGTTGAGCAGGTGTTCGATCTGCAGCAGCTTGGCCACGCGCGCGACTTCTTCGTCGATCGCCGACTGGCTCATCTTGCGAATTTTCAGACCGAACTCGATGTTCTCGCGCACGCTCATGGTCGGGTACAGCGCGTAGGACTGGAACACCATGGCGATGTCACGATCCTTCGGGCTCATGCCGCTGACGTCCTGATCGCCGATCATGATCGCGCCACCGGTGATGGTCTCGAGGCCGGCGATGCAGTTCATCAGGGTCGACTTGCCACAGCCCGACGGGCCGACCAGGATCAGGAACTCACCGTCCTTGATCGACAGTTCGATGTTCTTCAGGGTGTCCGGCAGACCGGCACCATAAGTCTTGTTGACGTTGCGAAGTTCGAGCGTAGCCATGATTACCCCTTGACTGCGCCGGCCGTCAGCCCGCGCACGAAATACTTGCCTGCGACCACATAGACCAGCAGGGTCGGCAGGCCGGCGATCATCGCCGCTGCCATATCAACGTTGTATTCCTTGGCGCCGGTGCTGGTGTTGACCAGGTTGTTCAGCGCCACCGTGATCGGTTGCGAATCACCGCTGGAGAACACCACACCGAACAGGAAGTCGTTCCAGATCTGGGTGAACTGCCAGATCAGGCAAACCATGATGATCGGGGTCGACATCGGCAGAATGATCTGCCGGAAGATCGTGAAGAAACCCGCGCCATCCAGCCGTGCAGCCTTGATCAGCGCATCGGGAATGCTCACGTAGTAGTTACGGAAAAACAGCGTGGTAAACGCCAGACCATAGACCACGTGCACGAAGACCAGGCCGGTGGTGGTGCTCGCCAGGCCCATCTTGCCGAGGGTGAACGAAGCCGGCAGCAGCACGGTCTGGAACGGCAGGAAGCAGCCGAACAGCAGCAGACCGAAGAACAGCTGCGAACCGCGGAAGCGCCAGAACGACAGCACGTAGCCGTTCAACGCGCCGATGGCGGTGGAGATGACCACGGCCGGCACGGTGATCTTGATCGAGTTCCAGAAGTAACCGTCAACCGTGGCCCAGGCCTTGACCCAGCCGATGCCGCTGACCACGGTCGGCCAACTGAGCAGGTTGCCGGTGCTGATGTCTTCCGGGGTCTTGAAGCTGGTCAGCAGCATCACCACCAGCGGAATCAGGTACAGCAGGACCGCGAGGATCAGCACCGCGTAGATCGCGACGCGACTCAGGCTGAAAGCGGGTTTGGCAGCGAGACTAGTCATTACGCTTGGTCCTCAGCTCGGAGTACAGGTAAGGCACGATGATCGCGAGAATCGCACCGAGCATCAGAATCGCACTGGCCGAGCCCATGCCCATCTGGCCGCGACTGAAGGTGAAGGAGTACATGAACATCGCCGGCAGGTCGGAGGAATAACCCGGGCCACCCGCCGTCATCGCCGCGACCAGGTCGAAGCTCTTGATCGCGATGTGGGCGAGGATCATCACCGCACTGAAGAACACCGGACGCAGGCTTGGCAGTACGACTTTCCAGTAGATGGTCGGCATGCTCGCGCCATCGATCTGCGCGGCACGGATGATCGACTGATCAACCCCGCGCAGGCCGGCGAGGAACATTGCCATGATGAAGCCCGAGGCTTGCCACACGGCGGCGATCACCAGGCAGTAGACCACGCGATCCGGGTCGATCAGCCAGTCCAGACGGAAGCCTTCCCAGCCCCAGTCACGCAACAATTTGTCCAGGCCCATGCCCGGGTTGAGCAGCCATTTCCACGCGGTACCGGTGACGATCATCGAGAGCGCCATCGGGTACAGGTAAATGGTGCGGATAAAGCCTTCGCGACGGATGCGCTGGTCGAGGAACACTGCCAGCAGCACACCGATCACCAGGGTGATGCCGATGAACATGCCACCGAACACCGCGAGGTTCTTGCTCGCCACCCACCAGCGATCGTTGTCGAACAACCGCGCGTATTGCGCCAGGCCGGCCCACTTGTAGTTGGGCAGGAACGTCGAGGTGGTGAACGACAGCACGAACGTCCACAGGATGTAGCCATAGAAGCCCACCAGCACGATGAACATGCTCGGCGCCAGCACCAGTTTCGGTAGCCAGCGCTGCAGTGCATCGAACGGCGAGGCCTTGCTGAACACAGCAACAGAACTCATGGGGAAATCCAGTACAGGGAATAAAAACTACAGTGAGATCCCTTGTGGGAGCGAGCTCTGTGGCGAGGGGATTTATCCCCGATCGGCTGCGAAGCAGTCGCAAAAGCTTTGCACGCGGTCTTTCTGTTACTCCACCGCTGCAACTTTCTGGGGCCGCTGCGCGACCCATCGGGGATAAATCCCCTCACCACAAAGCCCGCTCCCACAAAGAGGGGCCTGCGCTACCGACGGTTATTTGGCCGACTGAACCGCCGCGCCCAGTTTCTTGGCCGCATCGGCCGGGTCGGCTTTCGGGTCGTTGATGTAGTTGGTCACGACATCAAAGAACGCGCCCTGCACCGCCAGCGTGGTCGCCATGTTGTGCGCCATGCTCGGCTGCAGGCCACCGGACTTGGCGTCTGCCAGGAAGTCCTTGGCAGCGGTCTGCGCGCAAGAGTCGAAACCGAGTTTGTCCATGTTGTTCAACATGTCGTTACGTACCGGGATCGAGCCTTTGTTGATGCTGAAGACTTTCTGGAAGTTTTCACCCAGCACGACTTTGGCGATGTCCTGCTGACCGGCCGCAGTGCCTTTGTCTTTCTGCTTGAACACCGCCAGGGAGTCGATGTTGTAGGTGAACGCCTTGTCGGTGCCAGGGAACGCTACGCACTCGTAGTCCTTGCCGGCGACTTTCTTGGCGGCGGTCCATTCGGACTTGGCCCAGTCACCCATGATCTGCATGCCGGCCTTGCCGTTGATGACCTTGGCCGCTTCCAGGTTCCAGTCCTGACCCTTGCCGTCCTGGTCCATGTAGGTCGCGACTTTCTTCAGCTCGGTCAGCGCCTTGACCATTTCCGGACCGGTCAGCGCTTTGTTGTCCAGGTCGACCAGGGCTTTCTTGTAGCCATCAACGCCCATGACCGAGAGCACCACGGCTTCGAACACGGTGCTGTCCTGCCAAGGCTGACCGCCGTGAGCCAGCGGGATGAAGCCCGCAGCCTTGAGCTTGTCGCCGGCGGCGTAGAATTCTTCGAGGGTGGTCGGGTTCTTGGTGATGCCGGCCTTTTTGAAGACTTCCGGGTTGATCCACAGCCAGTTCACCCGGTGAATGTTCACCGGTACGGCCACGTAATCACCGTCGTACTTCACGGTATCGGAGACTTTCTTGTCGAGCAGGCTGTCCCACTTCTCTTCTTTGGCCACGTCCTTCAGGACGTCGGTGTCGAGCAGACCGGTGGAAGCCCACTCCTGGATGTCCGGGCCCTTGATCTGGGCGACACCTGGTGGGTTGCCGGCAACGGCGCGGCTTTTCAGCACGGTCATCGCCGTGGCACCGCCACCGCCGGCGACAGCGCCGTCTTTCCAGGTGAAACCGTCTTTTTCGACTTGCGCCTTGAGCACATCAACGGCGGCTTTTTCGCCACCGGACGTCCACCAGTGCACGACTTCGACCGAACCTTTGGATTCGGCAGCGGAAACACTGAGAGGCAGAATTGCGAGCGGGAACAGGGAGGCGACAGAAATGACAGTAGCGAGGCGAGAAATCGCATTCATCTGAGATGTACCTTTCTTGTTGTTATGCATGCAAGTCTGGTGCTTGCGCTGCACAGGAGTTTAAACAGGGCGATTCCCTTCGCAGGTAACGAAGGGACGCGCAAATGTCACCACATGGTTACACAGGAACAGGCCGGGATATTTGCGCCAGAGCTGTCGCCATACTCGGTGACAAGGGTAGACGAGGGATCAGTACTGCCTGCCAGGCATGATACAGATCGGGTTTGCCCGGCCAGATATCGGCGCTCGGACGGTTTTGCGGATCGAGTTCGTGATGCCAGCTGCCGTCGCAGCGATCGATGAAATGGCCTTCACAGAATTCCCAGAACAGCCGGTACCAGGTTTCGTATTGCGCATCACCGGTGCGTTTGAGCAAGGCGCTGGCAGCCGCGCTGGCTTCAGCATGGGTCCAGTGCAAGCGATGACGCACCACGGCTTTGTTGCCCCAGTCGAGGGTGTAAACGATCCCCGGCGCGCCATCGACGTCCCAGCCGTTTCGGCAATTCTGTTCGAAGAGTTTCTGTGCATCGGTCGCCAGCCAACCCGGCGTGAGCATCCCGGCCTGAACCCGCGCGGCTTCAAGGTGCAGCAACAGCCGCGCCCACTCGAAACCGTGGCCCGGCGTGGTGCCGTAAGGGCGGAAGCCGTCGGCCGGATTGTCGCGGTTGTATTCGCGCAGCGGTTGCCAGTCGCGGTCGAAGTGTTCGATGACCATGTAGCCATTGGCGGCGGCGTGACCGTGGATCACCCGCTCGACGATGCGCTGCGCACGTACCAGCCAGCGCGGATCTTCAGTGACATCGGCCAGCGCGAGGAATGCTTCGGTGGCGTGCATGTTGCTGTTGGCGCCGCGATAGGCCTCTTCTTCGCGCCAGTCGCGATTGAAGAATTCGCGCATGGCGCCCTCTTCTTCGCTCCAGAAATACGTGTCGATGATGTCGATCGCATCATCCAGCAGCGCCTGGGCGCCGGGACGCTGCGCGACCACTGCCGAGCTGGCCGCGAGCGCGACAAAGGCATGCAGATAGGCGTTCTTGCCGGTGTTGCCATCGCGGTGTTCGGCGACCGCAAACCAGCCGCCATGCAGCGCATCCCGCAACGGCCCCCGCAGCGCCGCAATGCCGTGATCGACCAGCTCCGCGAACCCCGGCAGACCCTGAATGTGAGCCATGGCGAAACTGTGGGTCATGCGTGCAGTGTTCATGGTTTCGGCTTGCGCGTGCGCCGGCAAACGGCCGCGCTCGTCGAGATTGCCGAAACCCTCGGGCAGTCTGGAAGCCTTGGCGAATGCCAGCAGGCGCAGACCTTCGTCGGCGAGCCATTGCTGGTGGGCAGGGGCATTCAGCCAACTGCTGAAGTCTGGGTGAAAGGTGTCCATGAGTGGCCCTTTTTTGTTGTTATGACTGCGGGCAGTCTAAACAACGGGCCGGGGTGGGCTTGTAACGAAGGGGGCGGGTTTTGTCACCAGCTCGTGACATTTGTGTTGGATGGACTGACGCCTTCGCGAGCAGGCTCGCTCCCCCATTCGACTGGGTTCCTTCAGTTGAAACGCAATCAACTTGTGGGAGCGAGCCTGCTCGCGAAGAACGATAACTCGGTCTGACTAATCAACACTGCGCGGCAACTGCAACGTCACCCGCAACCCGCCCTCACGCAAATTCTGCAACGTCACCTCACCGCCATGGCTGTGAGCAATGTTGCGCGCAATGCCCAAACCGAGACCATAACCCTGCTGCTGCCCGGCCAAGCGAAAGTGCGGCTCGAACACCTGCTCCAGCCGCTGCTCCGGCACCCCCGGGCCTTCGTCGTCGACGTGCAGGACAAACGCGCGCTCATCGTCGTCGATGTGCAGATGCGCGTTCTGCCCGTACTTCAGCGCATTGTCGATCAGGTTGCCGATGCAGCGCTTCAACGCCAGAGGCTTGCCCGGATACGCCGCCAGTGCCTTGCCCTGCTGGGTCACGCGGCCATTGCCGTTGGGCGCCAGGTACGGCTCCACCAGGCAGTCGAGCACATGATTGAGATCCACCGGCTCGATGTTCTCGTGGATGTCGGTGTCTTTCACGCACTGCAGCGCGCCTTTGACCAGCAACTCCAGTTCATCCAGATCGCGGCCGAACTTGGCTTGCAGCTTCTCATCTTCGAGCAGTTCGACGCGCAAGCGCAGACGGGTGATCGGCGTACGCAAGTCATGGGAAATCGCGCTGAACAACTGGCTGCGTTCGGTCAGGTAACGGCTGATGCGTTCGCGCATGGTGTTAAACGCACGGCCCACTTCCACCACTTCACTGCCGCCGCCCTCGGCCACCGGCTCGACATCGGCACCCAGCGACAGATCCCGCGCCGCCCGCGCCAGACGCTTGAGCGGCCGGCTCTGCCAGTGCACCAGCAGGCCGATGAACAGCAGCAAAAAGCCGCTGGTGAGGACGATGAACCACACCTGCTGCGCCGGCAGGCCTTGCTCTTCGAGACTGGTGTAGGGTTCGGGTAACAACGAGGCGATGTACAGCCATTCGCCCGGCGCCATTTGAATCTGCGTGACCAGCACCGGCGGATTCACCGGTTCCAGCGTCAGCGCGTAATGCGCCCACGAGCGCGGCAGCTCATCGAGTTTCAGCCCGGCATTGAAGATCCGCAGATCCTCGGGGCTGACGAAGGTCACCGAAATATCAGTGTCATGGCCCAGCGACTGGCGCAGCACTTCATCCACCGCTTGAATCACCGCGGCCTTTCGCGGAGTGATCGGCAGCACGTCCATACCCAGTGGCTTGTCGTTGAGCGTCACCACGAAACGGGTGCCGCCCATGCTGCGCAACTGGTCGAGCACCAGAGGCCGGTAAGCCACTGGCAGCGAGCGGAAATAACTGACGCTGGCGGTCATCGAATGGGCAAGGCTGCGGGCGCTGGTGACCAGGCCTTCAAGCTGGGTGGCACGCAGTTGCGAGACCCAGATCACGCTCGACAACATCTGCGCAAACAACACCGCCAACAAGGTCAGCAGCAGCATCCGCCCGAGCAGCGAACGCGGCACCGGCACTTTGCTGGCGAGCCGGCGCAGCGACTCAGTGAGCATTGCCGGCAACCACATTGGCTGCCAGTTGGTAGCCACTGCCGCGCACGGTGCGGATCAGTCGCGGCGGTTTTTCCGTGTCGCGCAGGCGCTGGCGCAAACGGCTGACGGCCATGTCGACGATGCGGTCGAGCGGCATCAGGTCACGGCCACGGGTGGCATTGCCGATGGTGTCGCGGTCGAGGATTTCCTGCGGATGATCGAGAAACAACTTCAGCAACGCGAAGTCGGCGCCGGAGAGAATCACTTCCTCACCGTCGGTGTGAAACAGCCGATGACTGACCATGTCCAGCCGCCACTCGTCGAAGGCCAGTACTTCGCTGCCGCTGCGCTCTTGACCGAACTGCGCGCGACGCAGCAGCGCCTTGATTCGGGCTTGCAGTTCGCGAGGGCTGAAAGGTTTGCCGAGGTAGTCGTCAGCGCCGAGCTCCAGCCCGATTACCCGGTCGGCTTCGTCGGAACTGGCGGTGAGCATGATGATCGGCACCTGCGCCTGACGCGGATGCTGGCGCACCCAGCGGCACAGGCTGAAACCGTCTTCGTCGGGCAGCATCACATCGAGGATCACCAGATCGCTGGGCGCCTCGTTGAGGGCCTGGCGGAAACTGGCGCCATCGGCTGTGGCCCGCACCTGAAACCCGGCGCGGGTCAGGTAGGTTTCCAGCAACTCGCGTATTTCCTGGTCGTCATCGACCAACAATATCGACTTGTTGACTGAGCTCACTTCGAAGGCATCCTTGTTGTTGGAATTGGGGCGGATTATGCCTTAAGCATCGAACTTGCAAACACCACAGAACCACTGTGGGAGCGGGCTTGCTCGCGAAAGCGGTGTATCAGAGACATCTACGGTGACTGACACCCCGCTTTCGCGAGCAAGCCCGCTCCCACAATTGGATCGTGTTTCAGACAGGGATTGCTTGCTCCAGTGCGACACCGGCACCCACCAACCCGGAATACGGCGCCGTCACCAGCCACACCGGAATGCCCTTGAAGTAATCGCTCATGCAGCCCTTGTCGGCGAAGCTGCGGGCGAAACCGCTGTTGACGAAGAAGTCGGCAAAGCGCGGAATCACCCCGCCTACGATGAACACGCCGCCACGACCACCGGTGGTCAGCACGTTGTTGCCCGCCACGCGGCCGAGCCAGCAGCAGAATTGTTCCAGCACTTCCAGCGCGATCGGATCGCCAGCCAGACCGGCTGCGGTGATCGCTTCCGGCGTATCAAGCTTTGGTTCATGTCCGTCCACTGCGCAGATCGCCCGGTACACACGAGGCAAGCCGCCGCCGCTCAACGCAGTCTCGGCGCTGACGTGGCCAATCTCGTTGTGGATGTGCTGCCAGAGCTGGGTTTCACGCGGGCTGCTCAGCGGCAGATCAACGTGACCGCCCTCCCCCGGCAACGCGGCAAACCGGCCTTCGCCGAGATCGAGCAAGGTGCCGACGCCCAGGCCAGTGCCCGGGCCGATCACCACCGCCGGGCGCAACGGCTCCGGCGTGCCTTCGCAGACCACACGGAATTCGCCGGGCTGCAAACGGGTCATGCCCAGCGCCATCGCCGAGAAGTCGTTGATCAGCAGCAGTTGCTCGACCTGCAAGGTCTGGCAGAACGCCGCGCGGCTCAGGCGCCAGTGGTTGTTGGTGAACTTGAATTCATCACCACTCACCGGCCCTGCTACCGACAGGCACACCGAACCGATCGAACCCGGCGCCAGACCGAGGCCGCTCAGGTACAGGCTGATCGCCTCTTCCGGGCTGGCGTGGTCGGCTGTCGCCAGCACCTGAACCGATTGCAGTTGCTGGTTTTTCCACAACGCGAACCGCGCGTTGGTGCCTCCGATATCACCGACCAAAGCCAGTTTCAATTAAGCGTCTCCAGGGCAGAAGTGAAGGCGCTGGCGCCCTGCTCCGCCGAGCTGAAGGCCAAACGCATGAAGCCAAACAGTTCGCGACCGCTGCCGATGTTGTTGCCCAACAGGCCTTTGGCAGGTTCGCGCGCTGCAAATTCGGCGGCGTCGACCTTGAGTTCCAAAGTGCCTTTGACGCCATCGACGCGGATGATATCGCCCTCTTGCACCCGCGCCAAAGCACCACCGACATAAGCTTCGGGACTTACGTGAATCGCCGCCGGGATTTTCCCCGACGCGCCGGACATGCGCCCGTCGGTGACCAGCGCAACCTTGAAGCCGCGATCCTGCAGCACGCCGAGGAACGGCGTCATCTTGTGCAGCTCGGGCATGCCATTGGAGCGCGGGCCCTGGAAGCGCATCACCGCGACAAAATCCTTCTCCAGCAGACCGGCCTTGAACGCATCGGCCAGATCCTGCTGATCCTGGAAGACCATGGCCGGTGCTTCGACGATCTGGTTTTCCAATGCCACCGCAGAAACCTTCATCACCCCGCGACCGAGGTTGCCTTCCATCACCCGCAAGCCACCCTCGGCGGAGAATGCACGGGCGACCGGGCGCAGGATGTTTTCGTCGAGGCTTTCGATCGGCCCTTCGCGCCACACCAACTCACCGTTATCGAGGAACGGCTCTTTGGTGTAACGGCTCAAGCCATGGCCGAGCACGGTGTTGACGTCTTCGTGGAGCAGGCCGGCTTCGAGCAATTCGCGGATCAGGAACGACATACCGCCAGCAGCCTGGAAGTGGTTGATGTCGGCCTTGCCGTTCGGGTAGACGTGGCTCAGGGTCGGCACGACTTCGGAGAGGTCGGCCATGTCCTGCCAGGTCAATTGAATGCCAGCGGCCATGGCGATCGCCGGCATGTGCAGGGTGTGGTTGGTCGAGCCGCCGGTGGCGTGCAGCGCGACGATCGAGTTGACCAGCGCTTTCTCGTCGACGATTTCGCCGATCGGCATGAAGTTGCCGTTCTGCTTGGTCAGGCGCGTGACCTGATGCGCGGCTTCGCGGGTCAGGGCATCACGCAGCGGGGTGTTCGGGTTGACGAACGAGGCGCCCGGCAAGTGCAGGCCCATGACTTCCATCAGCAATTGGTTGGTGTTGGCGGTGCCGTAGAAGGTGCAGGTGCCCGGGCTGTGGTAGGACTTCATCTCCGATTCCAGCAGTTCTTCGCGGGTCGCCTTGCCTTCGGCGTACTTCTGCCGCACGTCGGCTTTTTCCTTGTTGGAAATCCCCGAGACCATCGGCCCGCCCGGGACGAAGATCGTCGGCAGATGGCCGAAGCGCAGCGAACCCATCATCAGCCCCGGCACGATCTTGTCGCAGATGCCGAGCATCAGCGCGCCGTCGAACATGTTGTGCGAAAGCGCCACCGCCGTGGACATGGCGATCACTTCGCGGCTCGGCAGGCTCAACTCCATGCCTGGCTCGCCCTGGGTCACGCCATCGCACATCGCCGGCGTACCACCGGCGAACTGGCCGACCGAGCCGATTTCGCGCAGGGCGTTTTTGATCTGCTGGGGAAAGACTTCGTACGGCTGGTGCGCCGAGAGCATGTCGTTATACGAAGAAACAATGGCGATGTTCGCCGAGTTCATCATCCGCAAGCTGTGCTTGTCTTCGCTGCCGCACCCGGCCACGCCGTGGGCGAAGTTGGCGCATTGCAGCTTGCCGCGCATCGGCCCGTCGGTCGCGGCACCGCGAATCAGTGCAAGGTAAGCCTGACGCGTGGCGCGGCTGCGGGCGATAAGCCGTTCGGTGACCTCAAGAACGCGGGGATGCATGTGTAGAACTCCAGGCTAACGGATGTGGCGACCTGATTGTCTATGCTGATCAAACGCCGTTGTTGTTGGAATGACAGACGGCTTTTTTGACCATTCGGACCAGTTGATTCAGGTCACTCGTTGTAGATAAAACAAAATATTGCCACTAAAAAGGCTTGTTTTCTATTTTTATGCGAATAATCTTGTAATTCCAACAACAAAACGACGGCGGCGCTGTTCAATGACTCTTCGAATCGCAATCAATGGTTTTGGCCGCATCGGCCGTAATGTCCTGCGCGCACTGTATACCCAAGGCTATCGACAGGATTTGCAGATCGTCGCCATCAACGATCTGGGCGACAGCGCCATCAATGCCCATCTGCTCAAATACGACACCGTTCACGGCACATTCGACGCCGAAGTGGCCCATGACAATGAGAGCCTTACGGTCAATGGCGACCGCATTGCGGTCAGCGCCATTCGCAACCCGGCCGAGCTGCCATGGGCGGCGGAAAAAATCGACGTGGTGTTTGAATGCACCGGTCTGTTCACCGACCGTGCCAAAGCCGCCGCGCATCTTACTGCCGGCGCGCGCAAAGTCATTATCTCGGCCCCGGCCAAAGGCGCCGATGCCACCGTGGTTTACGGCGTGAACCACGACATTCTGCGCCAGTCGCACCAGATCATCTCCAACGCGTCGTGCACCACCAACTGCCTGGCGCCAGTGGCGCAGGTGCTGCACCGCGAGCTGGGGATCGAAAGCGGCCTGATGACCACGATTCATGCCTACACCAACGACCAGAACCTGACCGACGTCTACCACACCGACCCGTACCGCGCGCGTTCGGCCACGCAGAACATGATCCCGAGCAAGACCGGCGCCGCCGAAGCGGTAGGCCTGGTGCTGCCGGAACTGGCGGGCAAACTGACCGGCATGGCCGTGCGAGTGCCGGTGATCAATGTGTCGCTGGTGGACCTGACGGTGCAGCTGAAGAAGGAAGCCACGGCCGACGAGGTCAACGCGCTGATGAAGGCGGCCAGCCAGCACTCGAAAATTTTGGGTTACAACACGTTGCCGCTGGTTTCCAGCGACTTCAACCACAACCCGCTGTCGTCGATCTTCGATGCCAACCACACCAAAGTCAGCGGCAAACTGCTGAAGGTGCTGGCCTGGTACGACAACGAATGGGGCTTCTCCAACCGCATGCTGGATAACTGCCTGGCGCTCTGCAACGCGGAGTAATTCCTTCCTCCCATGTGGGAGCGGGCTTGCTCGCGAAGGCGTCGTGTCAGGCAATTAATGTATCGACTGACTCACCGCATTCGCGAGCAAGCCCGCTCCCACAGGTTTCTGATTTCAATCTGAAATCAACACTTGACCACTCGACTAGATGATAAGCATTATCATTCGCTCGAAATGGATCAGGTTCCCCCGTGAGTCAATCGCGCTTCAATCATGTCTTCCTCTCTCAGCGCACTTCCCTGCTGCGCACGATCGAGCGGATGGTCAACAACCACAGCACCGCTGAAGACCTGTTGCAGGAGACTTACCTGCGCGTCACGCGGGCACTGAGCGAGCGCGCCATCGATCACCTTGAACCCTTTGTGTTCCAGACCGCGCGCAATCTGGCGCTGGATCACCTGCGTGCGCGCAAGATCCATTCGCGGACCATGGTCGATGACGTGCCACAGGACGTGGTGCACAGCGTCGCCGCCCCCGCCAGCAGCGCCGAAGACGCCGCCCACGCCGAACAATTGCTGGAGCGCCTGAACGTGAGCCTCAGTCAACTCAGCCCGCGTCAGCAGCAGATTTTCATCCTCAGCCGCCTGCACGGGCACAGCTATCAGGAAATCGCCGACGAATTGAATGTGTCCCTCAGCACCGTGCAGAAGGAACTCAAGCTGATCATGTCGATCTGCATCGGTGTCGCCGAGCGCTTGAATGGCGACTGAGGCCAAAGGCGTTTGCTGTCATCCACAGGATCGCCTGCACTGATCATTGGGCTTTGCTACCCTTGCCCGACTTTTACGCTTCACTAAAAAAACAGCCGTGCACAGACACTGCCGAGGACACACCGTGACGGACACCCACCGCTCGCCTTCGCCGGATTCGGCGCAGGACGCTGCCAACGCAATGGATCAGGCACTCGACTGGCTCATTGTGCTCGGCAGCCCGGACGAGGAACAGACCCGGCAGTTCCATGCCTGGCTGGCGGCCGATCCGTTGAATGCCGAGGCGTTCGCCAAGGCGCAGGCGATCTGGGACGGGCCGCAAGTTGCCCAGTGCGCGCAAAGCCTCGCGGCCAAACCGGCGAAAGTCACCGTCCTCCAGCGGTTGCGTCCGCACTGGAAACCGTTGGCGACTGCTGCGGTGCTGATTCTGGGCCTGTTCAGTTTCAGCAATCTGCCGATGCGCATTCAGGCCGATCACCTGACCGTGGTCGGCGAGCGTCAGCGCCTGCAACTGGAGGATGGCTCCAAGGTGCTGCTCAACACCAACTCGGCATTCTCCAGCACCATCAATGACCGGCAGCGCGTGGCGCGGCTGTATCAGGGCGAAGCGTTTTTCGAAGTGGCCGCCAACCGTGGCCAGCCGCTGCAAATCGATGCCGGCCCGGTGCAGGCCAGCGTGCGCGACACCGCGTTCGCCGTGCGCTATCTGGACGGCGTCGCGCAGGTCAATGTGCAGCGCGGCGATGTCGATTTGCGTGCCACGCACAACGACGCGCGGGTGCGTTTGAGCGCCGGCGAAAGCATCCGCATCGGCCCCAACGGTTTCGATCGTCCGGCCAAACTGGATACTGCCACCGACCTGGCCTGGGTTCAGGGCCGGTTGATCTTCGAGAACTGTCCGCTCGACAAGGTGCTGGCCGAACTGCGCCGCTACTACCCAGGCTGGATCATCAACACCAACGAGCAGTTGGCCGACGTCAACGTCACCGGCAACTACCGCCTTGACCAGCCGCTGGACGTGGTGCGTTCCCTCGCCCACATCACCTCGGCGCGCCTGCAGGAATTCCCCGCGCTGGTGATCCTGAACTAAATGAGAATTATTTTTACTCGATAGCCAAAGCCCGTTCGTCTCGTTATAGCCAATGCAATTGATTCGCATCTTCGGAGGCGGATCAGCACCTATAAAGATTCGTGCGACACGGAGCGCTATCGATGTCCTCTCGCCTTACCCGCCAGACTGCTACCCCTTCCCGCGTATTGTCGCTGCTGACGGCCGCCATCCTCATGGCCGGCACTGCACCGCTGATGGCTGCCAGCGAACAACCGGCGCGCAACATGGGTGATTATTCGTTCTCGATCGGCCAGCAACCGCTGGTGTCGGCGCTCAATGCCTTCACCAGCGTCACCGGCTGGCAGGTCGGCTTGCCGGCAGAACTGGGTCAAGGCGTGTCGTCGCCGGGTGTGCGCGGTTCGCTGCCGCCGGAAAAAGCCCTGGAGCGCCTGTTGGTGGGGACCAACCTGAGCTTCCGCAAGCTGAGCAACAACAACGTGGTGCTGGAGAAGCGCAGCTCCAGCGGCGCACTCAATCTGGATCAGGTGACCATCAGCGCCACCCGCCAGGAACAGTCGGTCAATAGCGTTCCGGCCACCGTCACTGTGCAGACCCGCCAGGATCTGGATCGCAACAACGTCAACACCATCAAGGATCTGGTGCGTTACGAGCCGGGCGTGTCCGTCGGCGGCGCCGGCCAGCGTGGCGGTATCAGCGGCTACAACATTCGCGGCATCGACGGCGACCGCATCCTGACGCAGGTCGACGGCGTCGAAGTGCCGGACGGTTTCTTCAACGGCCCGTACGCCAAGACCCAGCGCAATTACGTCGACCCGGAAATCGTCAAACGCGTGGAAATCCTCCGTGGCCCGGCCTCGGTGCTGTACGGCAGCAACGCCATTGGCGGCGCCGTCAGCTACTACACCCTCGACCCGGACGACATCATCAAGCCCGGCAAAGACGTCGGCGCTCGCCTCAAAACCGGTTACAGCTCCGCCGATGAGAGCTGGCTGAAATCCGCCACGGTTGCCGGGCGTGCCGAGCAGTTCGACGGCTTGCTGCACTTCAGTCAGCGCGACGGTCACGAAACCGATTCCTACGGCAGCAACAACGGCACTGGCCTGGCGCGCACCGCTGCCAACCCGGAAGACGTCAAGGCCACCAACGTCCTGGCGAAGATCGGCTGGAACTACAACGACGATTCGCGTCTGGGCCTGACCTACGAGAAGTACAAGGACGACCGCGACACCGATCAGAAAAGTGCCTACGGCGGCCCGTACTTCAATGGCGCCCCGACCATTCCCAACAGCATGCTGCCCGGCGGCATGTACCAGTGGCGCACCGGCAACGACACCATCACCCGTGAGCGTTTCGGCCTCGAACACAGCTTCGCCCTCGACAGCCTGCTGGCCGACAACGTGAAGTGGAGCCTCAACCACCAGATCGCCAAGACCGACCAGAGCACCGAGGAGTTCTACTACCCGATGACCCGTAAAGTGCTGCGCACCCGCGACACGGTCTACGAGGAAAAACAGTGGGTATTCGATGCGCAACTGGACAAGGCCTTCGCCATCGGTGACACCGATCACGTGCTGACCTACGGCACCACAATCAAGCAGCAGAAAGTCACCGGCTCACGCAGCGGCGACGGCAAGTGCCTGGCAGTCGGCCGTGGCTGCACCGCCATCGGCGCCACCAGCGCGGCGGATGTGCTGAAAAAATCCAGCGACTTCCCGGATCCGACCATCAACACCTACAGCCTGTTCGCCCAGGATCAGATCAGTTGGAACAAGTGGACCTTCCTGCCGGGCCTGCGCTACGACCACACCCAGCTCAAGCCGCACATCACTCAGGAATTCCTCAACACCGTGGCCGCCGATGGCAACGGCACGGTCAGCGACGCGAACAAGAGCTGGCACAAAGTCTCGCCCAAATTCGGCCTGACCTATGCCCTGACCGATAACTACACCTGGTACGGCCAGTACGCCGAAGGTTTCCGCACACCGACCGCGAAAGCGTTGTACGGGCGCTTCGAAAACAGCACCACCGGCTACAACGTGGCGCCCAACCCGAACCTGGAACCGGAAAAAAGCAAAAGCTATGAAACCGGTCTGCGCGGCAACTTCGAACAAGGCTCGTTCGACGTGGCGGTGTTCTATAACAAGTACCGCGATTTCATCAACGAAGACGCGGTCACTCCCGGTTACGACGAGCTGACCTTCCAGTCGAGCAACATCAAGCACGCGACCATCAAGGGCGCCGAAGTCAAAGGTCGCCTGAACCTCGATGCGTTCGGCGCGCCGCAGGGCCTCTACACCCAAGGCTCGATCGCTTACGCCTACGGTCGCAACAACGACAACGGCGAGCCGCTCAACAGCGTCAATCCGCTGACCGGCGTATTCGGTCTGGGTTACGACCAGGACAACTACGGCGGCCTGCTGAGCTGGACCGTGGTGAAGAAAAAGGATCGCGTCGACGACAGCAACTTCAAGTCGCCGGATGGCGTCAGCAGCCAGTTCAAGACCCCGGGCTTCGGCATTCTCGATCTGGCCGGCTATTACAAAGTCACCGACGACGTCACCGTCAGCGGCGGCATTTACAACCTGACCGACAAGAAGTACTGGCTGTGGGATGACGTGCGCGGTTACGACAGCGTCGGCGAAGCCTCGGTGACGCAACCGGCCAACCTCGATCGCCTGACCCAGCCGGGCCGCAACTTCGCGATCAATCTGGTCTGGGACATCTGATCCACACGGCCCTGCGACGCGCATTGATCAGCGCGTCGCGGGGCTTTTTTTACGGTTTGCCAGCTTCCCGTTCGTCTCGTTATCAAGCGCCTCTTTTATCAAGGACACCCCATGACCACTTCGGAAAAAGCCCTGCGTTCGCAACGCCTGAACCAGATCACCCATGAGCCGCACAGCAAGCTCGACGCCCTGGTCAAGGCCCACGCGCCGTTCGAAACCCGCGCCAACTTCGCGCGTTTCGTGGTGGCGCAGTACCTGTTCCAGTCGGAACTGGTCGACCTCTATAACAACGCTGAACTGACTGCCATCGTCCCGGATCTGCCGGCCCGTTGCCGCGCCGAAGCCGCGAAGGCAGATTTGGCGGATCTGGAAACTGAAGTGCCGGCGCCTGTGGCTGGCGCGGTGAAAAACCCAAGCAAGGCCCGTGCACTGGGCTGGATCTTTGTCTCCGAAGGTTCGAAGCTCGGCGCTGCGTTCCTGATCAAACGTGCGGTGGCGCTGGAGCTGAGCGAAACCTTCGGCGCCCGTCACTTGGGTGAACCGGAAGGCGGACGTGCCGAAGGCTGGAAAAGCTTCGTGCGCACTCTCGATTCCCTGCCGTTCACCGCCGAAGAGGAAGCCGAGGTCGAGCAAGGCGCGATCGACGCGTTCAACCGTTTCACCGTGCTGCTGGAACAGGCTTACGCCACAGAAGCCGAACCGGCCTGATACACAGCAAATTCCCCTTGTGGGAGCGAGCCTGCTCGCGATGGCGGTGTATCAGTCGACATTAATGTTGAATGACCGGATGCCATCGCGAGCAGGCTCACTCCTACAGGGGAACGGTGTAAGCCTGTAAGATTCCCGTCCCGCTTCAGAAGCAACCGCTGAGCCCATGCCGCAACCCGCCACCTCAAAACTCGCCCGCCTGCTGTTCGGCCTGCTGGCCTACGTCAGCCTCGGCATTGGCCTGATCGCCATCGTCGTGCCCGGCCTGCCGACCACCGAGTTCATCCTGCTCGCCGCCTGGGCCGCGACTCGCAGCTCGCCGCGCCTGAGCGCCTGGCTGGAAAACCATCGGCTGTTCGGGCCGATCCTGAGCAACTGGCGCAACGGCAAGATCATCGCGCGCAAAGCCAAGGTCAGCGCCACGATCAGCATGCTGCTGTGCGCGACGCTGATGCTGGTGATGCTCGATCACGGCTGGCCGGTGTATCTGGCGATTGCCGGGATGAGTCTGGGCAATCTGTGGATCTGGTCACGTCCGGAAGCGATTCCGCCCTCCGCCTGACCGCCCGCTATTTTTGGCAAATAAGCTTGTGTGGTGAGGGGATTTAGCGAAACGTCGCACCGCCCCGATGGACTGCGCAGCAGGTCCAAAACCAGAAAACCAGTTTTAACTGACACGCTGCGGATGCCTGATTAGTGGCTGCTGCGCAGCCAATCGGGGATAAATCCCCTCACCACAAAGCCTCATCACCAGCATTTCCTCAGCGTTCATCCGGCTGAAACTTCCCTGTAATTAATCGCCTTTTCAGCACATTCCCCTGCGCAAACGTTTAGCGCTGACCGTTCGTCGGCAAGCGGCTCATGCCCTCTCGCTGCGCGCCGATGAGCAATGCATGGCGCTGAATGGATTTGGCGAACCGGGTAGTTCATCCCGTGGCCACCTGCTCATTCATTCACGAGATCGCCCCATGTTCGACTCTCTCTCCATTCGCCTGAAAATCGTCCTGCTCTCCGGCCTGTGCCTGCTGGGTGTGGTTGCGCTGATCGTCGGCATGAACATCTACCAGACCAACCAGAACGACGAACTGGTCAGCAACTCCAGCAACCAGTTGCTCACTGCCAGTGTGCAGAACCTGTTGCAGGCCAAAGCCGCCGAGCAAGCAGTGCGGGTGCAGAAGACCTTTGGCGAAAGCCTGACGGTGATCACCGCGCTGGCCGATCAGATCAAGGACATGCGCGCACTGGCCGCCAAGCGTTCACTGGACGCCGGGGCCCTGCGTGAAGAATTGAACCAGAGCCTGAAAACCGCGTTCGAGCGCAACGACAAGGTGCTCGGCATCTGGCTCGCCTTCGAACCCAACGGCCTCGACGGCAAGGACAGCGAGTTCGTCAACGATGCCGCGCGTCAGTCCAATGAAGCCGGGCGTTTTGCAACTTACTGGAGCCGCGCTGCCGGCTCGGCGCTGAACACGATCATGGTCGAAGAAGACATGACCAAGACCACCCTCAGCGTCAGCGGCACGCCGTACAACAGCTGGTACACCTGCCCTCGTGACAACAAGCGTACTTGCCTGCTCGACCCGTATGCCGACACCGTGGGCGGCAAGGAAATGTTGATGACCACCATTTCCGTGCCGTTGATCGTCGACGGCAAGGCCATCGGCGTGGTCGGTGTCGACATCGCCCTCGATGCCCTGCAAGCGGCGGCGGTGGAGTCCCAACGCAACCTGTTCAACAACGCCGGGCACATGCTGATCGTCTCCGGCAGCGGCGTGCTCGCTGCCGACAGTTCCGATGCGACCAAGGTCGGTAAAAAGATCAGCGATACCCTCGGCGCCGACGGCAAGGACCTGCTGCAACTGGTCAGCAGCGGCACGCCGAAGATTCTCGAACAGGGCGAGCTGATTCGCGCGGTGTACCCGGTCGATCCGATTGGCAACTCGCGGGCCTGGGGCGTGGTCATCGACTTGCCGAAACAGGTGCTGCTGGCCGACTCGGTCAAGCTGCAAGCGGTACTCGACGATGCGCAGGAAACCGGTGTGCTCACTGCGTTGCTGGTGGCGGTGGTGGCCGGTCTGGTCGGTCTGCTGCTGATCTGGCTCACCGCCTCGGGCGTGACCCGGCCGATCAACAGCGTCGCCGAGATGCTGAAGAACATCGCCAGCGGTGAAGGCGATCTGACCCAGCGCCTGAACTACAGCAAGAAGGATGAACTGGGCGAACTGGTGAACTGGTTCAACCGCTTCCTCGACAAGCTGCAACCGACCATCGCCCAGATCAAACAGAGCATCACCGAAGCGCGTGGCACTGCTGATCAGTCTTCGGAAATCGCCCGCCAGACCAGCGAAGGCATGCAGGTGCAGTTCCGCGAGATCGATCAGGTCGCCACCGCCTCCAACGAAATGAGCGCCACCGCCCACGACGTCGCCAACAGCGCGTCGAACGCGGCCAACGCCGCCAAGGGCGCCGACCAGTCGGCCAAGGACGGCATGTCGATCATCGAGCGCAGCACCCGCGACATCAATCAACTGGCCGATGAAGTCAGCAAAGCGGTGACCGAAGTCGAAGCACTGGCGGTCAACAGCGAGCAGATCGGTTCGGTGCTGGAAGTGATCCGCAGCATCGCCGAACAGACCAACCTGCTGGCGCTCAACGCTGCCATCGAAGCGGCCCGCGCCGGGGAAAGCGGTCGTGGTTTTGCGGTGGTGGCCGACGAAGTGCGCAACCTCGCCAAGCGCACCCAGGATTCGGTGGAAGAAATCCGCATCGTCATCGAGCGCATCCAGACCGGCACCCGTGGCGTGGTCGCGACCATGCATTCGAGTCAGACCCAGGCGCATAACAACGCCGGGCAGATCCGCCAGGCGGTGGATGCGCTGGGCAAGATCAGTGATGCGGTGACGGTGATCAGCGACATGAACCTGCAGATCGCCAGCGCCGCCGAACAACAGAGCGCCGTGGCCGAAGAGGTCAACCGCAACGTCTCGGCGATTCGCACCGTGACTGAAACCCTGACCGAGCAAGCCACCGAGTCGGCGGCGATCAGCAGCCAGCTCAATGCGCTGGCGAGCCAGCAGATGAAGCTGATGGATCAGTTCCGCGTCTAGCAAACTGCAAAAATCCCTGTGGGAGCGAGCCTGCTCGCGAAGACGGCAGCACATTCAACATCAAAGTGACTGATCCACCGCTTTCGCGAGCAGGCTCGCTCCCACAGGGGTAAGTGTTCACCTGCCGGAATTTCATCTGGCCCGAGATTTTTTTGCACTATCATCGCCCTCTCTCCCGGAGGGCCTTCGATGACTGATTTACTCACATCCATTCAAGCCGCACTCGGCTTGCCCCACACGCCGATTCCGTTCACCGCCAGTGGCGCCCTGCCCTCGGCGTTTGCCGTCACCGACCTGGCCTGCGCCAGCATCGGCGCTGCCGGTCAGGCCGTCAGCGAACTGCTCCGGCAACAGACCGGGCACTTGCCCGCCGTGGAAGTCGATCGGCGTCTGGCGTCGTTCTGGTTTGCCACCTCGTTGCGGCCGATCGGCTGGGAAGTCCCGCCGCTGTGGGATCCGGTCGCTGGTGACTATGCGACAAAGGACGGCTGGATCCGCCTGCACACTAACGCCCCGCATCACCGAGCTGCGGCTGAAAGCGTGCTCGGTACCTGCGCCGATCGCGCCGCGATAGCGACGAAAGTCGCGCAATGGCGCAGCGCCGATCTGGAGCAAGCGGTGGTCGAGGCCAAAGGCTGCGCCGCCGAAATGCGCAGTTGGGCGCAATGGCAGCAGCATCCGCAAGGGATGGCAGTGAATGCCGAGCCGCTGGTGCATTTCATCGATTCGCAGGATGAAAAGGCCAACGCGTGGCAAGGCTCCGTGGAGCAACCGCTGGCCGGGCTCAAGGTGCTCGACCTGACCCGCGTGCTCGCCGGCCCCACCGCCAGCCGTTTTCTCGCGGGCCTCGGTGCCAACGTGCTGCGCATCGATCCGCCGAGCTGGAACGAGCCGGGCGTGGTGCCGGAAGTCACCCTGGGCAAACGCTGCGCACGGCTGAATCTGCAGCAACCGGGCGATCGTGCAGTGTTCGAAAACCTGTTGAAGGACGCCGATATCCTCATACATGGCTACCGTGCCGATGCCCTGGAACACCTCGGTTTCGGCGCCGAACGCCGCCGACAACTGGCGCCGGGGCTGATCGACATCTGTCTCAATGCCTACGGCTGGAGCGGCCCGTGGCGCAACCGGCGCGGCTTCGACAGCCTGGTGCAGATGAGCAGCGGCATCGCCGAGGCCGGACAGCGCTGGAAACAGGCTGACAAGCCGACGCCGTTGCCGGTGCAGGGGCTGGATCACGGCACCGGGTATTTGATGGCGGCCAGTGCGATACGGCTTCTGACGCAGCGATTGAAGACGGGCCGCGGTGGTTCGGCGCGCTTGTCGCTGGCGCGTACCGCCAAGCTGTTGATCGAACAGGAGCCGGGGTCGAGCGAAGCGTTGCGGGCTGAAGATGCGCAGGATCAAAACTCGCATCTGGAGCAGACCCCGTGGGGGCCGGCGCACCGCTTGCTGGCACCGATGACGATCAGCGGGACGCCGCTGCAGTGGGCGTTGCCGGCCACCGAACTGGGTTCACATCGCCCGTTGTGGTGAATTTGAAATTGCTATCGCGAGCAGGCTCACTCCCACATTTGAAATGCATTTCAAATGTGGGAGCGGGCTTGCTCGCGAAGAGGCCCGCACTGACACCACCGATGCACAACCAATCCACCTACAGCGACAACACCCCGCTGTACAAACCATACGCCGCCAGCCCTGCGCCGATCAGCACACAGGCAAAAATACCTTTCTCGACAGGGGTGAACAGCGGCTCGCCCTGCTCATGCTTGGCCTTGGCGAACAGCACCACCCCCGGCGCATACAGCAGCGCCGACAGCAGCAGGTATTTCACCCCGCCGGCATACAACAACCACACCGCGTAGCACAGGGCGATGCCGCCAATCAGCAGATCCTTGGTACGTTCGGCCGAGGCATGTTCGTAGGTTTCGCCACGTCCGCTGAGCAGCACCGCGTACGCCGCCGACCACAGGTACGGCACCAGAATCATCGACGACGCCAGATAAATCAGACTGGTGTACGTGCCCGCCGAGAAAAGCGTGATCAGCAGGAAAATCTGAATCATCACGTTGGTCAGCCACAGCGCATTGACCGGCACATGGTTGGCGTTTTCCTTTTTCAGGAACGCCGGCATGGTCTTGTCCCGGGCCGTGGCGAAGAGGATTTCCGCGCACAGCAGCGCCCATGACAGCAATGCGCCAAGCAGCGACACCGCCAGACCGAGGCTGATCAACAATGCGCCCCACGGCCCGACGATGTGCTCCAGCACCGCCGCCAGCGACGGGTTCTGCAAAGTCGCGAGTTCGGGCTGGCTCATGATCCCCAGCGACAGCACGTTGACCAGCACCAGCAGCGCCAGCACGCCGAGGAAGCCGATCACCGTGGCGCGCCCGACGTCGCTGCGTTTCTCCGCGCGCGCCGAATACACGCTGGCGCCCTCGATGCCGATGAACACGAACACCGTCACCAGCATCATGTTGCGCACCTGATCCATCACCCCGCCGAAGCTCGGGTTGCTGCGGCCCCAGATGTCGCGGGTGAAGATGTCGGCCTTGAACGCCACGGCGGCAATCACGATAAACATGATCAGCGGCACGATCTTGGCGACCGTGGTCACCTGATTGATGAACGCCGCCTCCTTGATCCCGCGCATCACCAGAAAATGCACCGCCCACAACAGCACCGACGCACAGCCGATGGCAACCGGCGTATTGCCTTGGCCGAATACCGGAAAGAAGTAACCGAGGGTGCTGAACAGCAACACGAAATAACCGACGTTGCCCAGCCACGCGCTGATCCAGTAGCCCCAGGCGGACGAGAAACCCATGTAGTCGCCAAACCCGGCCTTGGCGTAGGCATAGACCCCCGAGTCCAGCTCGGGCTTGCGGTTGGCCAGGGTCTGGAACACGAACGCAAGGGTCAACATACCGATGGCGGTAATCCCCCAGCCGATCAGGATCGCCCCGGCATCGGCGCGGGCCGCCATGTTCTGCGGCAGGGAAAAAATCCCCCCGCCAATCATCGAACCCACCACCAGGGCGATCAACGCACCCAGTCGCAGCTTTTGCGTCGGTTGCGACATTCTTGTCTCCCTTCATTCATTTGTAACAACTATTAACTAAACGCCTAATACCAGACGACGTTTATCAGGTAATACCGAGAAACACTCGTTTATATATAGCGACTGACGCTAACGCCTAGCACGCTAAGACAGTTTTGTGCGCGAATCCTAATAAATCAATTCTGTACTGAAAACAGATGCTGAAAATTTGCCAAAAGCTGAAAAACAACTAGCGTGATAACTCTAAAGTAATAAGACCAATTCCCAACCACATCAGGCAAAAGCCTCTAGGACGGGCTTTTCAGGCGATAGCGTTATGCCTCCAGTTGTTTCATAAGTCATTCATTAACAATGGAATGTGGCCATGCACTGATCTATGTCAGCTGATTGAACAGACAACAGATCTACGCTGTGAACTCTTCTCTCCTGCAATGGAGTCATGCAATGTCTGAAGCTCCCGGAAAACTACGACTCGGTGCACTGGTTGCCTTGGTCGTCGGCTCAATGATCGGTGGCGGGATATTCTCTTTGCCACAAAACATGGCCGCCAGCGCCGACGTCGGCGCGGTATTGATTGGTTGGGCCATCACCGCTGTCGGCATGCTCACCCTCGCTTTTGTCTTTCAAACCCTCGCCAATCGCAAGCCTGACCTGGACGGCGGTGTCTACGCCTACGCCAAGGCCGGATTTGGCGACTACATGGGTTTCTCGTCCGCCTGGGGTTACTGGATCAGTGCCTGGCTGGGCAACGTTGGCTACTTTGTTCTGTTGTTCAGCACCCTCGGGTATTTCTTTCCGATTTTCGGCGAAGGCAACACGGTAGCGGCGGTGATCGGCGCCTCGGTGCTGCTGTGGGCCGTGCACTTTCTGGTACTGCGCGGGATCAAGGAAGCGGCGTTCATCAACCTGGTGACCACCGTCGCCAAAGTCGTGCCGCTGCTGCTGTTCGTGCTGATCGCGATTTTCGCCTTCAAACTGGACATCTTTACCGCCGACATCTGGGGTGTGAAAAACCCGGATCTGGGCAGCGTGATGAACCAGGTGCGCAACATGATGCTGGTCACCGTGTGGGTGTTCATCGGCATCGAGGGCGCGAGCATCTTCTCGGCGCGGGCGGAAAAACGCTCGGACGTCGGCAAGGCCACCGTCATCGGTTTCATCACCGTGCTGCTGTTCCTGGTGCTGGTCAACGTGCTGTCGCTGGGCATCATGACCCAGCCGGAACTGGCCAAACTGCAGAACCCGTCGATGGCCGCCGTGCTTGAGCACGTGGTCGGTCATTGGGGCGCGGTGCTGATCAGCGTCGGCCTGATCATCTCGCTGCTGGGCGCGCTGCTGTCGTGGGTGCTGCTGTGTGCGGAGATCATGTTCGCCGCCGCCAAAGACCACACCATGCCCGAGTTTCTGCGCAAGGAAAACGCCAACCACGTACCGGTCAACGCCCTGTGGCTGACCAACGCGATGGTCCAGCTGTTCCTGATCATCACCCTGTTCTCGGCCAGCACTTATCTGTCGCTGATCTACCTCGCCACCTCAATGATTCTGGTGCCGTACCTGTGGTCGGCGGCCTATGCCCTGCTGCTGGCGGTACGCGGCGAAAGCTACGAAGGCTTCGCGGCCGAACGACGTAAGGATCTGATTATCGGCGGCATCGCGCTGATCTACGCGGTGTGGCTGCTATATGCCGGCGGGGTCAAGTATCTGCTGCTCTCGGCCCTGCTCTACGCACCCGGCGCGATCCTGTTCGCCAAGGCCAAGCTGGAACTCAAACAACCGATTTTCACTAACGTCGAGAAGCTGATTTTCGCCGCAGTGGTCGTGGGTGCCCTGGTGGCTGCCTACGGTCTCTACGACGGCTTCCTGACCTTGTAACCCTTGATTTGTAATCTGGAGGATCACTGCAATGACCACGGAAAAAGTTAAGTACGGCGTCCATTCCGAAGCCGGCAAACTGCGCAAAGTCATGGTTTGCTCCCCAGGTCTGGCCCACCAGCGCCTGACCCCGAACAACTGCGATGAACTGCTGTTCGATGACGTGCTGTGGGTCGCCCAGGCCAAGCGCGACCACTTCGACTTCGTGACCAAAATGCGTGAACGCGGGATCGACGTGCTGGAAATGCACAACCTGCTGACCGACATCGTCGCCATCCCGGAAGCGCTGGACTGGATTCTCGAGCGCAAGGTCACCGCCGACTCGGTGGGCCTGGGCCTGATCAGCGAAGTCAAATCCTGGCTGAAAAGCCTTGAGCCGCGACACATCGCCGAATACCTGATTGGTGGCGTATCCGCCGATGATCTGCCGGACAGCTTCGGTGGCAAGACCATCCAGATGTTCCGCGACTTCCTCGGCCACTCCAGCTTTATCCTGCCGCCGCTGCCGAACACCCAGTTCACCCGCGACACCACCTGCTGGATCTACGGTGGCGTGACGCTGAACCCGATGTACTGGCCGGCGCGACGTCAGGAAACCCTGCTGACCACCGCCATCTACAAATTCCACCCGCAGTTCACCAACGCCGATTTCGAGATCTGGTACGGCGACCCGGACAAGGACCATGGCAGCTCGACCCTTGAGGGCGGCGACGTGATGCCGATCGGCAACGGCGTGGTGTTGATCGGCATGGGCGAACGCTCATCCCGTCAGGCCATCGGCCAACTGGCGCTGAACCTGTTCAAGAACAAGGCCGTGGAAAAAGTCATCGTCGCCGGCCTGCCGAAGTCCCGCGCCGCGATGCACCTGGACACCGTGTTCAGTTTCTGCGATCGCGACCTGGTGACGATTTTCCCGGAAGTGGTCAACCAGATCGTCGCCTTCACCCTGCGTCCTGACGAAAGCAAACAGGGCGGCATCGACATCCGCCGCGAAGAAGGCAGCTTCCTCGACACTGTCGCCGCTGCGCTAAACCTGCCGAAGCTGCGCGTGGTGGAAACCGGCGGCAACAGCTTCGCCGCCGAACGCGAGCAATGGGACGACGGCAACAACGTGGTGGCCGTGGAACCGGGCGTGGTCATCGGCTACGACCGCAACACCTACACCAACACCCTGCTGCGCAAGGCGGGCGTGGAGGTCATCACCATCAGCGCCGGCGAACTCGGTCGTGGTCGCGGCGGCGGCCACTGCATGACCTGCCCGATCATCCGCGACCCAATCGATTACTAAACCTCTGAGCCTTGGCCGCGACTTACAAAGCGCGGCCAGGGGGATAACCGACACCGAAGGAGATCCATCATGGCTTTTAACATCCACAACCGTAACCTGCTCAGCCTGGAACACCACACCCCACGTGAGCTGCGTTACCTGCTCGACCTGTCCCGCGATCTGAAACGCGCCAAGTACACCGGCACCGAGCAGCAACACCTCAAGGGCAACAACATCGCCCTGATCTTCGAAAAAACCTCGACCCGCACCCGTTGCGCGTTCGAAGTGGCGGCCTACGACCAAGGCGCCAACGTCACCTACATCGACCCGAACTCATCGCAGATCGGCCACAAGGAAAGCATGAAAGACACGGCCCGCGTGCTGGGTCGCATGTACGACGCCATCGAATACCGTGGTTTCAAACAGGAAATTGTCGAAGAGCTGGCGAAGTTCGCCGGGGTGCCGGTGTTCAACGGCCTGACCGACGAATATCACCCAACGCAAATGATCGCCGACGTGCTGACCATGCGTGAACACGCCGACAAGCCGATCCACGAAATCAGCTACGCCTACCTCGGCGACGCGCGCAACAACATGGGCAACTCGCTGCTGCTGGTCGGCGCCAAGCTCGGCATGGACGTGCGCATCTGCGCGCCGAAAGCCCTGTGGCCGCATGACGATCTAGTCGATCGCTGCAAGAAATACGCGGAAGAATCCGGCGCGCGCATCACCCTCACCGAAGACCCGAAAGCCGCAGTCAAAGGCGTCGATTTCATCCACACCGACGTCTGGGTGTCGATGGGCGAGCCGGTTGAAGCCTGGGCCGAACGTATCCAGCAACTGCTGCCGTACCAGGTCAACAAAGAGCTGATGAAAGCCACCGGCAACCCGCGCACCAAGTTCATGCACTGCCTGCCGGCGTTTCACAACAGCGATACCAAGGTCGGCAAACAGATCGCCGAACAGTATCCGCACCTGGCCAACGGCATTGAAGTGACCGACGACGTGTTCGAGTCGCCCGCCTGCATCGCCTTCGAGCAAGCGGAAAACCGCATGCACACGATCAAGGCGATCCTGGTCTCGACCCTGGCTGATCTGTAACCGGAATAGCTCCCACTGAAGGAACCGGTTCTAGGGTGGGAGCGAGCCTGCTCGCGAAAGCAGTGGGTCATTCAACAGAGATGTCGACTGATCTGACGCCTTCGCGAGCAGGCTCGCTCCCACATGGAATTCCGGTTCCGACAGGGAAACCGAGTCGTTTGCCATTTCTCTGCTGAAAGGATTGCACCATGCGTATCGTCGTAGCTCTGGGCGGTAACGCCCTGCTCCGTCGTGGCGAGCCGATGACCGCTGACAACCAGCGCGCCAACATCCGCATCGCCACCGAGCAAATCGCCAAGATCCATCCCGGCAATCAACTGGTCATCGCCCACGGCAATGGCCCGCAAGTCGGCCTGCTGTCGCTGCAGGCGGCGGCCTACACCTCCGTCACCCCTTACCCGCTGGACGTGCTCGGTGCCGAAACCGAAGGCATGATCGGCTACATCATCGAACAGGAACTGGGCAACCTGCTGGACTTCGAAGTGCCGTTCGCCACCCTGCTGACCCAGGTTGAAGTCGACGCCAAGGACCCGGCCTTCCAGAATCCGACCAAACCGATCGGCCCGGTCTACGAGAAAGCCGAAGCGGAAAAACTCGCCGCCGAGAAAGGTTGGGCCATCGCTCCGGACGGCGACAAGTTCCGTCGTGTGGTGGCCAGTCCACGGCCGAAACGCATCTTCGAGATCCGTCCGATCAAGTGGCTGCTGGACAAGGGCAGCATCGTGATTTGCGCGGGTGGCGGCGGCATTCCGACCATGTACGACGAGCACCGCAACCTCAAGGGCATCGAGGCGGTAATCGACAAGGATCTGTGCTCGTCGCTGCTCGCCGAGCAACTGGAAGCTGACTTGCTGGTGATCGCCACCGACGTCAACGCGGCGTTCGTCGACTATGGCAAGCCGTCGCAGAAAGCCATCGCCGAAGCCCACCCGGATGAACTGGAACGCCTCGGTTTCGCCGCTGGCTCCATGGGACCGAAGGTGCAGGCAGCCTGCGAATTCGCGCGCCATACTGGCAAGGTCGCGGTGATCGGTTCGCTCGCGGACATCGAAGCGATCGTCCAGGGCACTGCCGGCACACGCGTCAGCACGGCGAAGCCGGGCATCAGCTATCGATAATTAGAAACTCAAGGGCAGGCCCAGGGGGCTGCCCTTCTCCCATGCCTTGAAAGGAGAAACCCATGGCCCAGTTTGAACCCGGTCATTTGCATATTGAGCGGCACGCGCTGACTCCGGATGACGTCAGTTACAACGTGCACCTCGACTATGAAGTGTTCACCGATCCGCAGAAAGGCAAAGGCATACAGTTCACGATGCACGGCAACCTTCAGGGCAAGGACATGAAAGAGACCTTCTTCCTGCCCAAGGAAGAGGCTTACAACTTCGCCCGCGACGTGACCCGGATTGCCGAGAAATACGGGATTCCGAAGGCTCACAGCCAGATTGGTTCGGTGCACAAACATTACGATCTGATGTTTGAGGACATCCGGCAGAAGTTGAATATGCAATCCGGGGATCCGGTTAATCCCGAGCATTTCGAGTAACCCCAAAAGCCCCCTCACCCTAACCCTCTCCCGGAGGGAGAGGGGACTGACCGAGTTGCTCGCTCAAGGTACACCGACCTGAAATAGCGAGCCGAACTCAAGTTTTGAAAAGCCCCCAATCTGCTCCCTTTCCCCCTCGCCCCTCTGGGGAGAGGGCTGGGGTGAGGGGTAGATCTCCAGCACGACAACAATCTCAAGATTTCACCCCAGTCCCCCATCAAGGCATACTTGCCCCCCTCCGCATTCCAGAACACTGAACCGCCCCCATGCGTATCCACGTCAGCTTCATCGACCGCGTCGGCATCACCCAGGAAGTCCTGGCTATCCTCGGTGGGCGCAATCTCAATCTGGATGCGGTGGAGATGATTCCGCCCAACGTCTACATCGATGCACCGACCTTGAGCCCGCAAGTGCTCGAAGAGCTCAAAGATGCGTTGTTCCGGGTGCGCGGCGTGGAGGCCGTGGTGGTGGTCGACATCCTCCCCGGCCAGCGGCGGCACTTGCAGCTTGATGCACTGCTCGCGGCGATGACCGATCCGGTACTGGCCCTCGATAGCGCCGGCAAGGTGCTGCTGGCCAACCCGGCACTGATTGCGCTGTACGGGCGTGAACCGGCGGGGGAAAGTGTCTCGGAACTGTTCAACGATCCCGGTCTGCTGGAAACCCTGCTCGAACAAGGCTTCCGCCTGCCGCTGCGGGAGATCACCGTCAATGGCCAGACCCTGCTGCTCGACGCCACACCGATCACCGACGCCGGCGCCTTGCTCACGCTGTATCAACCGAACCGCATCGGTGAACAACTCTCGGCATTGCACCATGACCACGCCGAAGGCTTCGATGCGCTGCTCGGCGAATCCCCGGCGATCCGCACGCTGAAGGCCCGCGCGCAACGAGTCGCAGCCCTCGACGCACCGCTGCTGATTCAAGGCGAAACCGGCACCGGTAAAGAACTGGTGGCCCGCGCTTGCCACGCGATCAGTGCGCGGCACAGTGCGCCGTTTCTCGCGCTGAACTGCGCGGCGCTGCCGGAAAACCTCGCCGAGAGCGAACTGTTCGGCTACGCCCCCGGCGCCTTCACCGGCGCGCAACGTGGCGGCAAACCAGGGCTGATGGAACTGGCCAACCAGGGCACGGTATTTCTCGACGAGATCGGCGAGATGTCGCCGTACTTGCAAGCCAAACTGCTGCGCTTTTTGAACGACGGTAGCTTCCGTCGAGTGGGCGGCGATCGTGAAGTGAAGGTCAACGTGCGGATCCTCAGCGCGACCCACCGCGACCTGGAAAAAATGGTCAGCGAAGGCCTGTTCCGCGAAGACCTGTTCTACCGTCTCAACGTGCTCAACGTCGAAGTGCCGCCGCTGCGTGAGCGAGGTCAGGACATTCTGCTGCTGGCGCGCTATTTCATGCAGCAGGCGTGTGCGCAGATTCAGCGTCCAGTCTGTCGCCTTGCGCCCGGTACCTATCCGGCGCTGCTCGGTAATCGTTGGCCGGGTAACGTGCGCCAGTTGCAGAACGTGATCTTCCGCGCCGCGGCGATCTGCGAGAGCAGTCTGGTCGACATCGGCGACCTCGACATCGCCGGCACCTCGGTGGCGCGGCAGACCGACAGCGACGTCGATAGCCTCGAACAAGCCGTCGAATCCTTCGAAAAATCGCTGCTGGAAAAACTCTACGTCAGCTACCCCTCAACCCGCCAACTGGCCAGCCGCCTGCAGACCTCGCACACGGCAATCGCCCATCGCCTGCGCAAGTACGGCATCCCCAATAAACCGTAAGCCGCACGCGGTCAAAAATGTGGGAGCGGGCTTGCTCGCGAATGCGGTGGGCCATTCAACAGTGATGTCGACTGACCTGACGCTTTCGCGAGCAAGCCCGCTCCCACAGGGGTTCATGTGACGGATTCGAAATCCGTTCAAAACCGACCTCCATCTGTACTGAAAGCGCTACAGCGGAACGATATCGCTACACCCGCCTCCGATCACCGCTGTGCAAGGCTTTGATCCGCTTCAGCTTTTCTCCCCGCCCCAAGCTGTAGCGATTTCGCTACAGAAGCCCCACACCCATCACAACCAGAAACACATAACCATTTGATTTATATAGATAAATACAATCTGGCCGCGTTCTTGCTAAGTAACCGCTCATAAAATCAGGGCTTTCATGTCCAAGCCTTCCACCGCGTCCACCAGACGAGTCTGGCCCCCTTAGGAGTTTCCATGAGCGAGTTGCGTTTTACTGAAGATCACGAATGGCTGCGCACCGAAGCTGACGGCAGCGTTACTGTCGGCATCACCGCTTTCGCGCAGAACGCTTTGGGCGACGTGGTGTTCGTGCAACTGCCTGAGCTGCAGGCTTACGAAAAAGGCGCCGAAGCCGCCACCGTGGAATCGGTGAAAGCCGCCAGCGGCGTGTACATGCCGCTCGACGGTGAAGTTGTGGAAGTGAACCCGGCACTGGACGGCAGCCCGGAACTGGTCAACGAAGATCCGCTGGGCGAAGGCTGGTTCTTCCGTTTCCAGCCAAGCGACGCCGCCGCTGTCGGCAAACTGCTCGATCAAGACGCCTACGACCGTCTGATCAAAGCTCAAGCCGAAGCCTGAGGAGTAACGACATGACCCAAGTAAACCTCGGCACTGCCAACGAATTCATCGCCCGTCATATCGGCCCGCGCGCCGGTGACGAGCAAGCCATGCTCAACAGCCTCGGCTTCGACTCGCTCGAAGCGCTGAGCGCCAGCGTCATCCCGGAAAGCATCAAGGGCACCAGCGTGCTCGGCATGGACGACGGCCTCAGCGAGGCCGATGCACTGGCGATGATCAAATCCATCGCCGGCAAAAACCAACTGTTCAAGACCTACATCGGCCAGGGCTACTACAACTGCCACACGCCGTCACCGATCCTGCGCAACCTGTTGGAAAACCCGGCCTGGTACACCGCTTACACCCCGTACCAGCCGGAAATTTCCCAGGGCCGTCTCGAAGCGCTGCTGAACTTCCAGACCCTGATCAGCGACCTCACCGGCCTGCCGATCGCCAACGCCTCGCTGCTCGACGAAGCCACCGCCGCTGCCGAAGCCATGACCTTCTGCAAACGCCTGAGCAAAAACAAGGGCAGCCACCAGTTCTTCGCCTCGATCCACAGCCACCCGCAAACCCTCGACGTACTGCGCACCCGTGCCGAGCCGCTGGGCATCGACGTGGTGGTTGGCGATGAGCGTGAACTGAGCGACGTCACGCCGTTTTTCGGCGCGCTGCTGCAATACCCGGCGAGCAACGGTGATGTGTTCGACTACCACGAACTGACCGAGCGCTTCCACGCCGCCAACGCGCTGGTGGCCGTGGCTGCCGATCTGCTGGCCCTGACTTTGCTGACCGCCCCGGGCGAGTTCGGCGCCGACGTCGCCATCGGTTCCGCGCAACGCTTCGGCGTGCCGCTGGGCTTCGGTGGCCCGCACGCGGCTTACTTCTCCACCAAGGATGCGTTCAAGCGTGACATGCCGGGCCGTCTGGTCGGTGTTTCGGTTGACCGTTTCGGCAAGCCGGCCCTGCGTCTGGCGATGCAGACCCGCGAGCAACACATCCGCCGCGAGAAGGCCACCTCGAACATCTGCACCGCGCAAGTGCTGCTGGCCAACATCGCCAGCATGTACGCCGTGTATCACGGCCCGAAAGGCCTGACCCAGATCGCCAACCGCGTGCATCACCTGACCGCGATTCTGGCCAAGGGCCTGAGCGCACTGGGCGCTAAAGTCGAGCAGACAAGCTTCTTCGACACCCTGACCGTAGCCACCGGCGCACACACCGCCGCGCTGCACGACAAGGCGCATGCACAGCAGATCAACCTGCGTGTGATCGATGCCGAGCGTCTGGGCCTGTCGGTGGACGAAACCACCACTCAGACTGACATCGAAACCCTGTGGGGCCTGTTCGCCGATGGCAAGACCCTGCCGGACTTCGCTGCGCTGGCCGCTTCGGTGCAAAGCACCATCCCGGCGGCGCTGGTACGTCAGTCGCCGATCCTCAGCCACCCGGTGTTCAACCGTTATCACTCGGAAACCGAGCTGATGCGCTACCTGCGCAAACTGGCGGACAAGGACCTGGCACTGGATCGCACGATGATCCCGTTGGGCTCGTGCACCATGAAACTCAACGCCGCGAGCGAAATGATCCCGGTGACCTGGGCCGAATTCGGCGCCCTGCACCCGTTCGCTCCGGCTGCGCAGAGCGCCGGCTACCAGCAACTGACCGACGAACTGGAAGCGATGCTCTGCGCCGCCACCGGTTACGACGCGATCTCGCTGCAACCGAACGCCGGTTCGCAGGGTGAATACGCAGGTCTCTTGGCGATTCGCGCTTACCACCAGAGCCGTGGCGACGAGCGCCGCGACATCTGCCTGATCCCGTCGTCGGCCCACGGCACCAACCCGGCCACCGCCAACATGGCCGGCATGCGCGTGGTGGTGACCGCGTGCGATGCGCGCGGCAACGTCGATATCGAAGACCTGCGCGCCAAAGCCATCGAGCACCGCGAACACCTCGCGGCGCTGATGATCACCTACCCGTCGACCCACGGCGTGTTCGAAGAAGGCATCCGCGAAATCTGCGGAATCATTCATGACAACGGCGGCCAGGTGTACATCGACGGCGCCAACATGAACGCGATGGTCGGCCTCTGCGCACCGGGTAAATTCGGCGGCGACGTGTCGCACCTGAACCTGCACAAAACCTTCTGCATCCCACACGGCGGTGGCGGCCCGGGCGTCGGCCCGATCGGCGTCAAGTCGCACCTGACCCCGTTCCTGCCGGGTCACGGTCAGATGCAACGCAAGGAAGGTGCGGTCTGCGCAGCGCCGTTCGGCAGCGCGAGCATTCTGCCGATCACCTGGATGTACATTCGCATGATGGGTGGCGCCGGTCTGAAACGCGCTTCGCAACTGGCGATCCTCAATGCCAACTACATTTCCCGTCGCCTCGAAGAGCACTATCCAGTGTTGTACACCGGCAGCAACGGCTTGGTGGCGCACGAATGCATCCTCGACCTGCGTCCACTGAAAGACAGCAGCGGCATCAGCGTCGATGACGTCGCCAAGCGTCTGATCGACTTCGGTTTCCATGCCCCGACCATGTCGTTCCCGGTCGCCGGCACGCTGATGATCGAGCCGACCGAAAGCGAATCCAAGGAAGAACTGGACCGCTTCTGCGACGCCATGATCCGCATCCGCGAAGAAATCCGCGCGGTGGAAAACGGCACGCTGGACAAGGACGACAACCCGCTGAAGAACGCCCCGCACACTGCAGCGGAACTGGTCGGCGAGTGGACCCACCCGTACAGCCGCGAGCAGGCCGTTTATCCGGTAGCGTCGTTGATCGAAGGCAAATACTGGCCGCCGGTCGGTCGCGTCGACAACGTGTTCGGCGACCGCAACCTGGTCTGCGCCTGCCCGTCGATCGAAAGCTACGCTTAAACGGATGAGGGGCAGGTCACCTGCCCCGATTTTCAGCAACACCATAGATCCCCATGTGGGAGCGGGCTTGCTCGCGAATGCGGTGTATCAATCGCCATCAATGTTGCCTGACACACCGCATTCGCGAGCAAGCCCGCTCCCACAGGGGATTTGTGTCCAGCCTCGAGCTTGCGCCAATTCCTATAACAAGAAACCGGAGAACCACTCATGTCGTTAAGCGTGTTCGACCTGTTCAAGATTGGCATCGGCCCTTCCAGCTCCCACACCGTCGGCCCGATGCGTGCCGCTGCGCGCTTCGCCGAAGGCCTGCGCCGCGATGACCTGTTGTTGGCCACCAGCACCGTCAAAGTCGAGCTGTACGGCTCGCTCGGTGCTACCGGCAAGGGACACGGCAGCGACAAAGCGGTGCTGCTCGGCCTTGAAGGTGAACACCCGGACACCGTCGATACCGAAACCGTCGCCGCACGCCTGCAGGATATTCGCGGCAATGGCCGGCTGAATCTGCTCGGAGAACACAGCATTGCGTTCAATGAGAAAGAACACCTGGCGATGATCCGCAAACCGTTGGCCTATCACCCCAACGGCATGATCTTTCGCGCCTTCGATGCTGCCGGTATTCAGATTCGCAGCCGCGAGTACTACTCGGTCGGTGGCGGCTTTGTAGTCGATGAAGATGCGGCCGGTGCCGACCGCATCGTCGAAGACGCGACACCGCTGACCTTCCCGTTCAAAAGTGCCAAGGACTTGCTCGGCCATTGCGCCACCTACGGTCTGTCGATCAGCCAGGTGATGCTGACCAATGAAAGCGCCTGGCGCCCTGAAGCGGAAACCCGCGCCGGTCTGCTGAAAATCTGGCAAGTGATGCAGGACTGCGTCGCCGCTGGCTGTCGCAACGAAGGCATTCTGCCGGGCGGGCTGAAGGTCAAACGCCGGGCGGCGGCGCTGCATCGGCAATTGTGCAAGAACCCGGAATCGGCGTTGCGCGATCCGCTGTCGGTGCTCGACTGGGTCAACCTTTATGCACTGGCGGTCAACGAAGAAAACGCCAACGGTGGTCGTGTAGTCACCGCGCCGACCAACGGCGCGGCGGGCATCATCCCGGCGGTGCTGCATTACTACATGCGCTTTATCCCGGGTGCGAACGATGACGGCGTGGTGCGCTTTCTGCTGACCGCCGCCGCCATCGGCATTCTGTACAAGGAAAACGCCTCGATCTCCGGCGCCGAAGTCGGCTGTCAGGGCGAGGTCGGCGTGGCTTGCTCGATGGCCGCCGGCGCGTTGTGTGAAGTGCTCGGCGGCAGCGTGCAGCAAGTCGAGAACGCGGCGGAAATCGGCATGGAACACAACCTCGGCCTGACCTGCGACCCGATTGGCGGGCTGGTGCAGGTGCCGTGTATCGAGCGCAACGCCATGGGTTCGGTGAAAGCGATCAACGCGGTGCGCATGGCCATGCGCGGCGACGGGCAACACTTCGTCTCCCTCGACAAAGTCATCCGCACCATGCGCCAGACCGGCGCCGACATGAAAAGCAAATACAAAGAGACCGCCCGCGGCGGTCTGGCAGTCAACATCATCGAATGCTGATTTATGTCCTCGCCCTTTGGGAGAGGACCGCACTTAGCCCCCTCTCCCTCTGGGAGAGGGCTGGGTGAGGGGCTTTTGATCGTGATCTAAATCTAGCCCCATGCCCCCAAACTCAAACTTTCAAGGAGCCACGCATGTCCACCGAACAACTGTCGAAAACCCCGCTGCACGCTCTGCATATCGAACTCGGCGCCCGCATGGTGCCGTTCGCCGGCTACGACATGCCGGTGCAATACCCGCTGGGCGTGATGAAGGAACACCAACACACCCGTGAACAGGCCGGGCTGTTCGATGTCTCGCACATGGGCCAGATCCGCCTGACCGGCGCCAATGCCGCCAAGGCTCTGGAAACCCTGGTGCCGGTGGACATCATCGACCTGCCGGTGGGCATGCAGCGCTACGCAATGTTCACCAACGACAACGGCGGCATCCTCGATGATTTGATGGTCGCCAATCTGGGCAACGACGAGCTGTTCCTGGTGGTCAACGCCGCGTGCAAGGATCAGGATCTGGCGCATCTGCAAAAACACATTGGCGATCAGTGCACCATTACGGAGCTGTTCGAAGCGCGCGCGCTGCTGGCGTTGCAAGGCCCGGCTGCGGTCACCGTGCTGGCGCGTCTTGCGCCAGAGGTGGCGAAGATGACGTTCATGCAGTTCAATCGCGTGCAACTGCTGGGCGTGGATTGCTTCGTCAGCCGTTCGGGCTACACCGGTGAAGACGGTTTCGAAATCTCGGTGCCCGCCGCCGATGCAGAAAAACTCGCCCGCGCCCTGCTGGCCGAACCGGAAGTTCAGGCCATCGGCCTCGGCGCCCGCGACTCGCTGCGCCTGGAAGCCGGCCTGTGCCTGTACGGGCACGACATGAACACCGAGACCACGCCGATCGAAGCCAGCCTGTTGTGGGCAATCTCCAAGCCACGTCGTGCCGACGGCGCACGGGCCGGTGGTTTCCCGGGGGCAGAGACAGTTTTTGCTCAGCAGCAGAATGGCGTCGCGCGCAAACGCGTCGGTCTGCTGCCACAGGAACGTACGCCGGTGCGTGAAGGCGCAGAAATCGTCAACGACGCGGGCGAAATCATCGGCAGCGTGTGCAGCGGCGGCTTCGGTCCGACCTTGGGTGGCCCGTTGGCGATGGGTTACCTCGACAGCGCTTATGTCACCCTGGATACGCCAGTCTGGGCCATCGTTCGTGGGAAAAAGGTGCAAATGCTTGTAAGCAAAATGCCATTTGTTCCACAACGCTACTATCGTGGTTGATTGACTGTTTCTATAAGTAACGCGATTGCGTTATGCGTGCACTAATGTGTAACGCAATCGCCACAAAAAAGTGCATTTTCTAACATTTGATTCGATTATGAACTTTACTTATAACGTTCGAAAACTTTTGAACAAGCTAATCGTCTAAGCCGCACTAGCAGACTGACTAACTGCCAGCAGGGACAGTAAAACCGGGGCCTTCGCGGGGCTTGTTTTTTCTCCCGTAGTTGGCGTAGAGTTTGTCCACTGTGTTTGCATGGGTCAGCTTGGAATCGTGACCTGGGCAGTAGCCTACAAGTTAGCTACATCCCGCTCGACGTCTTCTTACTCTCCTGCAACCAGCCCCAGTACTCTTTCATGAGAAAGAGGCTGTCATCAATTTATGCGTCAAAGGAAATAAGAAATGTCCCAACGTCAGAGCGGTACCGTCAAGTGGTTTAACGACGAGAAAGGTTTTGGTTTTATCACTCCAGAAAGCGGTCCGGATCTGTTCGTGCATTTCCGCGCTATTCAGGGCAACGGCTTCAAGAGCCTGAAAGAAGGCCAGAAAGTGACCTTCGTTGCTGTGCAAGGCCAGAAAGGCATGCAGGCTGATGAAGTACAAGCAGAAGGTTAATCTTCTGTAACGAAAAAGCCCCTGATATTGATATCAGGGGCTTTTTTGTGCGCGCGAATCCGTAAAATGGCGCTTCATTTTGCGTCCAGAGGCTGCCATGTCGAAGAACCTGCTCACTCCCCAGGGCGACTTTCCTGCTGTTGGCCTCGGCCGGCGCCTGGCCGCGATGTTCTATGACTTCCTGTTGTGCACTGCCCTGCTGATCGTCACCGGATTCGTCTACAAGTTGATCCAGGCAGCGATCATCGGTGAAGAACGCCTGCGTGTGCTGACCGACGCCGGAAAAATGGATGGCGATCCGCTGTATTCCACAGTGTTGCTGTTGGTGCTGTTTGCGTTCTTCGCCAAGTTCTGGACCCACGGCGGGCAGACACTGGGCATGCAGGTATGGGGCATACGCGTACAGAACGTCGATGGCAGCGCGATCAGCCTGTGGCAGGCGCTGCTGCGCTTCATGGTGTCGATCGCTTCGTGGCTGTGCGCAGGGCTAGGGTTTCTCTGGTCGCTGTACGACAAGCAGAAGCGCACCTGGCACGACATCTATTCCGATACCCGCGTGGTGCGGATTCCGAAGAAGACCAAATAGTTTCCAGACACCGAATACCACTGTGGGAGCGAGCCTGCTCGCGAAAGCGTAGTATCAGCCGACATTTATGTTTGCTGATTCACCGCCTTCGCGAGCAGGCTCGCTCCCACAGGTTTTGCGCTGTTTCTGAAGGACCTCAGGCGTTACCCGCCAGCTTCATCCGCGCCGCCTGAGTGAAATCCAGCATGCGCTTCAACGGACGGATCGCCTGCGGAATCAGCGCCGGATCGACAAAGATCTCGTTCGTCCCTTCCTTCAGGCTCTTGAGCGTGCGCTCAAGGGTGTTCATGGCCATCCACGGGCAATGTGCGCAACTGCGGCACGCCGCGCCGTTACCGGCGGTTGGCGCCTCGATGAAGACCTTGTCCGGGCACAGCTGCTGCATCTTGTAGAAGATGCCACGGTCGGTGGCGACGATCAGCGTCTTGTTCGGCAGGCTTTGCGCGGCAGCGATCAACTGACTAGTGGAACCTACTGCATCCGCCAGTTCGATCACCGAGGTCGGCGACTCCGGATGCACCAGAATCGCGGCGTCCGGATACAGCGCCTTCATGTCTTCGAGCTGCTTGGACTTGAACTCTTCGTGGACGATGCAGGCACCGTCCCACAGCAGCATGTCAGCGCCGGTCTTGCGCTGGATGTAAGTGCCCAGGTGCTTGTCCGGCCCCCAGATGATGGTCTCGCCGTTGTCCATCAGGCTTTCGACGATCTCCAGTGCGCAGCTCGACGTTACCACCCAGTCAGCCCGGGCTTTGACCGCGGCCGAGGTGTTGGCGTACACCACCACCGTGCGCTCCGGGTGCTGATCGCAGAATGCCGAGAACTCGTCCACCGGGCAACCGAGGTCCAGCGAGCAGGTCGCGTCCAGGGTCGGCATCAGCACGCGTTTTTCCGGGTTGAGGATCTTCGCGGTCTCGCCCATGAACTTTACGCCGGCGACCACCACGGTCTTGGCCGGGTGAGCGTTGCCGAAGCGCGCCATTTCGAGGGAGTCGGACACACAGCCGCCGGTTTCTTCGGCCAGGGCCTGAATCACCGGATCGCAATAGAAGTGGGCAACCAGCACCGCGTCCTGAGCCTTGAGCTCGGCGGCGATGGCGGAACGGTAGTAGGCCTCTTCCTCGGCAGTCAGCTGTTTGGGCTGTTTGGCATCGAGGTGGGCTTGAACCAGAAGGCGTTCGGAAATCTGCGTCATGTTCGCAAGACCTGCAGGCGCTTTCGCGCGAAAGTCGAGTATACACCCGGCTCCGGACCACTTGAGGGTACCGCCGGGAAAGTGAGTATTATCAGGCACGGACAGCATTGAAGCTGCGCAAGGCTACAGAATATCCCGTTGATACAAAAGATGATTCTGACCTGTGTCAGCGCAGGCAACGATGAAAGGAGCGGTGCCTGAATCGCAGGCAAAAAAAAACCCGGAAATCCTCACTTTCGTGGGCCTTCCGGATTTTCTAAACCGCCAAATATGGTGGGTCGTGTGGGATTCGAACCTACGACCAATTGGTTAAAAGCCAACTGCTCTACCAACTGAGCTAACGACCCGCTGTGTGGTGGCGCGTATAATACTGATTTTTAAGGACTATTCAACACCTTTTTGAAAAAAATCAAAAATAAGGTGTTGGATCGCTTACACCGGCCGCTGCGAAGCCTTCTGCACGCAGGCGGCAGCTGTCGCATTTGCCGCACGCACGGCCTTCATCGTCCGCCTGATAGCAGGAAACTGTCAGGCCATAATTCACGCCCAGCTTCACGCCCGCCTGGACGATCTGCGCCTTGCTCAGGTTCTGCAGCGGTGCCTGGATGCGGAAACCGTTGCCTTCCACACCCGCCTTGGTCGCCAGGTTGGCCATGCGCTCGAACGACTCGATGAACTCCGGACGGCAATCCGGGTAACCGGAATAGTCCACCGCGTTGACACCGATAAAGATGTCACGCGCGCCGAGCACTTCAGCCCAGCCCAGTGCCAGCGACAGGAACACCGTGTTGCGCGCCGGTACGTAGGTCACCGGGATGCCTTCGCCCAACTCTAACGGGATGTCGATGCTGGTGTCGGTCAGCGCCGAGCCGCCCATGCCATTCAGGTTCAGGCCGATCACTTTGTGCTCGACCACACCCAGATCGCGAGCGACGCGCGCGGCGGCATGCAGCTCTGCATGGGAGCGCTGGCCGTAATCGAAACTCATGGTGTAACAGGCGAAACCTTCGGCTCGGGCCATCGCCACGACCGTGGCCGAATCCAGACCGCCCGACAGTAAAATGACTGCACGCTGTTCGGTGGTGTTCAGTTGTTCAGTCATCTCAGCGCCCCGGCTCGTCATTCCAAAGATACTTGTGCAGCTGTAATTGCAGACGCACCGGCAGGTTGTCTGCCACCACCCAGTCCGCCAGATCCCTGGCATTGAGGTCATGATGACTTGGGGAAAACAGCACTTCACCCGCACGTTGATCGAGACCGTACTGGATCAGTTTGGAAACCGCCCAGTCATAGTCGTCCCGCGAACAGATGACAAACTTCACCTGATCGTTGGGCGTCAACAGTTCGATGTTTTCGTAGCGGTTGCGGTGCGCCTCTTTGGAGTCCGGTGTCTTCAAGTCGACCACGCGACTGACGCGCGAATCTACCGCCGAGATATCGAGTGCACCACTGGTTTCCAGTGACACTTCGTAACCGGCATCACACAATTGCTTGAGCAACGGGATGGCATTGGGCTGCGCCAGCGGTTCACCGCCGGTCACACAGACGTAGCGCGGGCGAAACCCGGCCACTTGTTCGAGGATATCGTCGAGGGTGCGGATCGTACCGCCGCTGAACGCATAGGCGCTGTCGCAGTATTGGCAACGCAATGGACAACCGGTCAGGCGCACAAAAACCGTGGGCAGCCCGGCAGTCCGCGTTTCCCCCTGCAACGAGTAGAAAACTTCGGTAATTCTCAATGTGTCTTGCATAGTCGCCACGGGCGTAACAGCTAAACAGGCTGTCCGCCTCCGTCAGGCACTTCAGGCAACCCCGCCAACGCGTAGATCACCAGAAGCGTGTTTCAGAAAAAGGGCGTGAATTCTAACGAAAAAACCCGCGACAAGCGCGGGTTTCTTCCAAACGGGTCAAACACACTTACATGCGTTGCAGATCGCGTTGGGCCAACTGAGCAGCGGAGGTCCCCGGGTATTGGGAAACCACCTGTTGCAGAATGCCTTTGACCTTGTCGGTGTGACCGAGGCGGCGCTCTACATCAGCCAGCTTGTACAGCGAATCCGGCACTTTGGCGTGCTTGGGATAGAGCTGCGACACCTTGGCGAAAGCCTGACCTGCACCTTGCAGATCGCCCTTGGCCAGGTTCACTTCGCCCAACCAGTACTGGGCATTGCCCGCGTATTGGCTGTTCGGGTATTTGCGCAGGAATGCCGAGAAAGCCTGGCTGGCCTTGTCGAAATCCTTGGCTTTGATCAGGTCGAAAGCGGCATCGTAATACAGCTTTTCCTTGGCCGGATCACCCGGTTCGCTACTTGCAGCAGGTGCCTGGGCGGCAGCAGCCCCGGCGCCAGCGGCAGCACCGGCAGCAGCACTTGCATCGCCACCGGCAGAAGAATTCTCAGGAGTCGCGGCAGGTGCAACACCGGATCCTATGCGCCGATCAAGATCCTGGTATCGCTCCAGGGATTCCTGTTTCATGCGCGCAACCTGATTCTGCAGTTCTTCGATCACACCTTGCTGGCGCGATATCTGATCCTGCATCTGTTGCAGTTGGTTGAACAGCATGCCCTGTGCCGAGGCAGGGGCCGAAGCCGCTCCCCCGGCATAGGCGCCGTTCGTACCGTAACCCGCAGGCGGATAACTGCTCCCGCTATTGTTATAACCGGAGTTGTCATCGACCACAGGAACCGCAGCCCACGCCGCAAGCGGCGCGAGGCTGAGAGCCAGAACAGTTACAGCACGACGGCACGTTCGCATATCGAATTACTTACGCAGTTCGACGCGACGGTTTTGAGCCCAGGACTGCTCGTCGTTGCCGGTAGCAACTGGACGCTCTTCGCCGTAGGAAACCAGTTCCAGCTGAGCTGGGGAAACACCTTGCAGTACCAGGTAGCGCTGAACGGCTTTCGCACGACGCTCGCCCAGTGCCATGTTGTACTCACGAGTACCACGTTCGTCGGTGTTGCCTTCCAGAACAACGCGAGCGCCGTTTGCTTTCAGGTCTTTGGCGTGAACGTCCAGAGCGCGCATGGCTTCTGGCTTCAGGTCCGAGCTGTCGTATTCGAAGTAGAAGGTGGTGATTGCGCGCAGAGCAGCTTCTTCGCTCAGGGAACCGTCAACGGCACCAGTGTTTGCGCCGTAACCAGCGTTTGGATCAACAGCGCCTTCACCGGCGTTGTCGCCGCCTTTGGACGAGCAACCTACAGCTACAGCCATGGCCAGAGCCAGCGCAGCAAATTTACCAAACTTCAGCATTTCCATCGTGAAACTCCTAATGAACCCCAGTGTGTTAAGTAAAACGTAAAGCGCCGCGTCAGTTCAGGTAAGGGGACCAGGACGGTTCTCTGACTTCGCCTTGTGCGGTAGGAAGCGGGAGCCTCACGCGTCCATTAATGGACACGAGCATCAAGACTCCCCGGCCCTGCTGGCGGGTGGCGTAGATTACCATGGTGCCGTTGGGCGCAACAGTAGGTGACTCGTCCAGAGTGCTATCAGTGAGGATCTTTACACTACCTCGCTGCAAATCCTGGGCCGCCACCTTGAAATTGGTGAAACCATCCTGGCGATGAATCATCACCAGCGTCTTTTCATCAGCCGACAGCTTCGGGTTGGCGTTGTAGTTGCCAATGAACGTCACACGCTCGGCACCGCCGCCGCTGGCGCTGGTTTTGTAGATCTGCGGCTTGCCACCACGGTCCGAGGTGAAGTAGATGGTCGAACCATCCTTGCCCCAGTACGGTTCGGTGTTGATGCCAGGACCTGCAGTCACGCGAGTGATCTGACGCGAACCCAGGTTCATCACATAGATATCCGGGTTGCCGTCTTTCGACAGTACGAAAGCCAGGCGATTACCATCTGGCGACCAGGCTGGCGCGCCGTTCAGGCCTTCGAAGTTGGTGATCTGCTCACGGCGACCGGTGTCGATGTTCTGCATGAAGATCCGTGGACGCTTCTGCTCGAACGACACGTAGGCGATGCGCTTGCCATCCGGTGCGAAACGCGGCGACAGAATCGGCTCGCGCGATTGCAGCAGAGTCACGGCACGGGCACCGTCGTAGTCCGAACGCTGCAGGGTGTAGCGAGTGTTCTTCTCGGAGAAACGCTCGGCTGTCACGTACAGCAGACGGGTCGAAAACGCACCTTTGATACCGGTGAGTTTTTCGAACGACTGGTCAGAGATGAAGTGCGCCATGTCACGCAGTTGCTCGGTGGTACCGGAAACACTGCCGTCAGCCACTTTCTGCTCGGTGGCCACGTTGAACAGTGCCCATTGCACCTGCAGACGACCGCCCGCAGGAGCAATGCTGCCGACCATCATGTATTGAGCACCCACCGCCTTCCAGTCACGGAAGATGATTTCGCTCGGCTGGCTTGGCTGGCTGATCATGTTTTGCTTTGGAATCGGCGAGTAGTAGCCCGAGTTCCGCAAATCGTTACCAATGATTTCGGCCATGTCGTCCGGCAGCACGGCACCGCCCTGCATACCGAACGGTACGACGGCGATCGGGGTGGCCCGATCGCTGCCGCTGGTGACCAGAATGTTCTTTTCATCAGCCATCGCGATCCCTGCCATGCAGCAGATCACGACCAGCATTCCTCGAAGAAGGTTTCTCACAAGGCTAGATCCTCAGGTGTGAATGTCATCTTGAATGAACGATACGGAGCGAAATCGCTCGGCTTCATTCCCTGCATTTCTGTCAAACGTCCAATATTCTTCACTGCCGCAACTGCCGACGCATCGAACGGACCATCGCCACTGGACTTGGCCACGCTGACCGAAGTCACCGTACCGTCCGGCAACATGCCAATTTGCAGCACGACCGTCATGCCTTTGCGTGCCGAAGGCGGACGCGCCCAACCTTCCGCTGCTCGCGCACGAATCAGGTCATCGAAACTGCCCGCGACTTCGTCACCCTGTTCATCGGCCAAGGCCTGCTGACGCTGTGGCGTGTCGGAAAGCAAATCTGCCAGGGCCTGAGCCTTTTTCTCTTCAGCGGATTTACGTGCCGCTTCCTGCGATTTCTTCTTCGCAGCATCGGCAGCAGCTTTCTTCTTCGCTTCGTCGGCGACTTTCTTCTTCGCCTCTTCAGCTTCAGCTTTTTTCTTGGCGTCTTCGGCGGCTTTCTTCTTCGCGTCTTCGACGATCTTCTTCTTGGCTTCTTCAGCGGCCGCTTTCTTGGCCTCTTCTTCAGCCGCCTTCTTGGCTTCTTCTTCGGCTTTCTTCTTGGCTATATCAGCCAATTGTTTCTCTTCTGCCTTCTTGGCCTCGGCTTTCTTCGCATCGTCGGCTTTCTTGGCTTCATCAGCCTTTTTCGCCTCGTCCGCTTTCTTCGCCTGATCGGCCTTCTTGGCTTCCTCGGCCTTTTGAGCCGCTTCTTCTTTCTTTTGTTCCGCAGCCTTCACCGCTTCCTGCTCGACCTTTTTCTGTTCCATCTGCTCGACTTCGGTCTGGCGCGCGGCGGATTTCTTCGCCTCACCCGCAATCTTCTGATTGGTCTGGGTGGTTGCCTGACTTTTCGATTTCAACTGGTACAGGGTCGCCTGGACAATCGGCTTGGCCGGCGGCAACTCGGGTGTAAAGGCGAAACTGACGAACAGCATGCCGAACACCAGCACGTGCAGGACAATCGCCAGAACACTAGGCCAGAAGTAGCTTTCCGAGGCGGACGGCTCTCGCTGTTGCTGCATCAGGGGGCCTCGGTAATCAAACCAACATTACCGACCCCGGCTTTCTGCAACCCGCCCATGGCACCCATCACGGCGCCGTAGTCGACCGACTTGTCGCCTCGGATAAAGACCTGGGTACGCTTGCCGCCTTCAGTGCCGGCGCGAATGATCTTGGTCACCGCGTCAGTCATCTGCGGCAGGGTCATTGCCCTGTCCTGCTGCTTTTCGGTATCGACTTCGCTGCCAAGGTTCCAGTAGTAGGTCTTGTCAGCCTTGATCGAAATGGTCAGCACCTGAGTGTTGTTGTCCTGCGGCAAGGCTTCGCTGGAAACCTTGGGCAGATCCACTTTCACGCCCTGATTGAGCATCGGCGCGGTCACCATGAAGATAACCAGCAGCACCAGCATCACGTCGATGTATGGCACCACGTTCATCTCGGCGACCGGCTTGCGCTTGTTTCGGGCTCGAGCGATTAAAGCCATCGGGAAATACCTGCTTATTCTTCGCTGGTGTGCACTTTGCGGTGCAGGATCGCCTGGAACTCATCGGCGAAGGTGTAGTAGCGGCTCAGCAAGGTTTCGCTGCGGGCAGAGAAACGGTTGTAAGCGATAACGGCCGGGATCGCGGCGAACAGGCCGATCGCGGTGGCGATCAGGGCTTCGGCGATGCCCGGGGCCACAGTGGCCAGGGTCGCTTGCTGGGCGCTGGCCAGACCGCGGAAGGAGTTCATGATGCCCCACACGGTACCGAACAGACCGATGTACGGGCTGACCGAACCAACGGTGGCGAGAAACGGCAGGCTCTGCTCCAGCTTCTCTTCCTCACGGGAGATGGCAACGCGCATGGCACGGGCCACACCTTCCATCACCGCTTCCGGGTCAACACCTGGCTGCTGACGCAGACGGGAGAATTCCTTGAAACCGGCACGGAAGATCTGCTCTACGCCCGAATCCGGATCAGGGTTGCTGCCGGCCTGACGGTACAGCTTGGACAGATCGATACCCGACCAGAAGCGCTCTTCGAAGCTCTCCAGGGCGCGTCGACCGGCACGCAGCAGATTGCTGCGCTGAAAGATCATGATCCATGAGGTCACCGATGCGGCCACCAGGGTCAACATTACCAACTGCACCACGATGCTGGCATTGCTGACCAGGCTCCACATGGAGGAATGGTCGACGACGTTAGCTTCCACGCTTTATCTCCTGCTTTGAGTGTGTACCCGTGCCGCCCGCGTCGGCAAAGGCCGCACGCAAGGATTCGGGCATGGCCCGGGGTTTCAAACTGTCGGTGCGCACGCAGGCCACCAGAAACTGCCCTTCACAGAGCAGCACATTATCCGTGGCCCGCCTGACCTGCTGTTTAAAGCGCAGGCTGGCACGGTTCAATTCGATTACATCAGCGCTTACCAGCAGTTCGTCGTCCAGTCGCGCCGGCGCGTGGTAGCGCGCTTCGCTGGAATGCACGACAAACAACAGGTCCTCCCCGGCCAGTTCCGACTGGGCAAAGCCCAGCGTCCGGAGCCGCTCGGTTCGAGCCCGTTCCATAAACTTGAGGTAATTAACGTAATACACGATGCCGCCCGCATCGGTGTCCTCGTAATAAACGCGACAACGATGTGCGAACGGCTCAAGCCCGTTTTGCGCGCGCATACTCTAGTGCTTACTCCTCGGGTTGCCAATCCGGCCAGGCAACTGTTTTTTCAGTGTTTAAGGCTTTACCGCAAAAGTACCGTCCTGTGACAGTACAAACGCTGAATAAATCGCCAAAAAATGTGTATCAATCGTCCACGGCATCGAGAAACTCGTCTGCCACGGGCATTTCACCCATTCGTGACGGAATGTTTAAACCGAAATGCAGGTATGCATGCCGTGTCACCACCCTGCCCCGTGGCGTACGCATGATGTAACCCTGTTGAATCAGGTACGGCTCCAGCACATCTTCGATGGTATGGCGCTCTTCACTGATCGCCGCCGCCAGACTGTCGATACCCACCGGGCCGCCATCGAACTTCTCGATCATGGTCAGCAGCAGGCGCCGGTCCTGATGGTCGAAACCGTGTTCATCGACGTCCAGCAGGTTCAACGCCAGATCGGCCACCGACTTGGTGATATGGCCCTTGGCGCGCACTTCGGCAAAATCGCGCACCCGACGCAGCAGACGATTGGCGATTCGCGGCGTACCACGGGCACGACGAGCGATTTCGAAAGAACCCTCCGGATCCAGCGGCAGACCGAGAATCGCCGCCGACCGACTGACAATCGTCGCCAGATCCGCTGTGCTGTAGAACTCAAGACGCTGGACGATACCGAAGCGGTCACGCAATGGGTTGGTCAGCATGCCGGCACGGGTCGTGGCGCCAACGAGGGTGAACGGTGGCAGATCAAGCTTGATCGAGCGCGCCGCCGGCCCTTCGCCGATCATAATGTCGAGCTGGAAATCTTCCATCGCCGGGTACAGCACTTCTTCAACGATGGGCGACAGACGATGGATTTCGTCGATGAACAACACGTCGTGTGGCTCAAGATTGGTCAGCAGTGCCGCCAGATCTCCCGGACGCTCGAGCACCGGGCCCGACGTGCTCTTGATCGACACACCCATTTCCTGGGCAATGATGTTGGCCAGCGTAGTTTTACCCAGACCCGGCGGCCCGAAGATCAGCGTGTGATCCAGCGATTCACTGCGACCACGCGCCGCCTGGATGAACAGTTCCATCTGCTCGCGCACGGTCGGCTGGCCAATATAGTCGGCCAGACTGACCGGGCGAATGGCCCGATCCTGGACTTCTTCGCGCTCGCGCGGGCTGTGCGCGGCGGCGATCAGACGATCAGCTTCAATCACTTAAATCATTCCCTTCAGGGCGCGGCGGATCAGGTCTTCACTGCTCAAATTCTTGTCCTTGATGGCGGTAATCGCCTTGCTCGCTTCCTGCGGCTTGTAGCCCAGGGAAATCAGCGCGCTGACCGCATCGTTTTCAGCGGTGTTGACCGGCGCCGGGCCGTCCGGCTGATTCGGCACCAGGGCGAACATGGCCGGCGAGGTTTCCCAGGCCTTGAAGCGATCCTTCAGTTCAACCAGCAGGCGCTCAGCGGTTTTCTTGCCGACCCCCGGGACCTTGGTCAGCGCCGAGGTGTCCTGGGATTGCACGCAGCGAATCAGTTCATCGACTTCCAGGCTCGACATCAAGGCCAAGGCCAGTTTCGGCCCGACACCATTGAGACGGATCAACTCGCGAAAAAAGTCTCGCTCACGCTTGCCGGCAAAGCCATAGAGTAACTGCGCGTCTTCGCGTACGACCAAATGGGTGTGCAGCGTCAGCGGTTCACCGACCGACGGCAAGCGATAAAGGGTGGTCATGGGCACTTCCAGCTCATACCCGAGGCCATTTACATCCAGAATCAGGTGCGGCGGCTGTTTCTCAGCCAGGGTGCCGCGCAAGCGTCCAATCACGTTTCAGATCCTTGAGCGTTGACCAGCCGTGGGCTGGCGACAGATGGAAGGCGGGAATCGGGCCGACGACCCAGGCGCGAAATCCGCATTCCGCAAAAATGATTGCTGATGCTATCAGAGACGCAGGCGCCCGCCACGACTGCGTGCGGTTCCCAGGCCATGCGGCAGCAGGCTGGAACGGGTGTGCGCGTGACAAATCGCGATGGCCAGGGCATCCGAGGCATCGATCTGCGGTTTGCTGGTCAGCTTGAGCATGTGCATGACCATCATCTGCACCTGTTCTTTATTGGCGGCGCCGGTGCCGACCACGGCTTGCTTGACCTGGGTGGCGGTGTATTCGGCAATCTCCAGGCACTCTTCAGCGCCAGCCACAATGGCGGCGCCGCGAGCCTGGCCGAGCTTGAGGGCCGAGTCGGCGTTTTTCGCCATGAACACTTTTTCGATGCCCATGGTCACCGGGCCATAGGTCTGAATGATTTCACGCACGCCGCGATAAACGATCTGCAGCCGCTCATGCAACTCACCGGCGCCGGTACGAATGCAGCCCGAGGCCACATAGATGCAGCCGCCGCGGCCGGTATCGCGAACAATCCCGTAACCGGTGATGCGCGAGCCGGGGTCGATACCCAGAATTAAAGTCATAACGCCTGCGGAGTCGGTAAAAACAAGAAATTCAAAACAGCGAATAACCAATGTGGGAGCGGGCTTGCTCGCGAAAGCGGTGTGTCATTCAGCATTGATGCTTGCTGATACTCCGCCTTCGCGAGCAAGCCCGCTCCCACATTGAAGCCTAGTCGCTCTTAACCGAGCTGAGCGGCCACGTCTTCCGGAATGTCCGCGTTGGAGTAGACGTTCTGCACGTCATCCAGATCCTCGAGCATGTCGATCAGCTTGAGCACCTTCTCCGCGCCTTCCAGATCCAGTTCGGCGCTGGTGGTCGGCTGCATGACGATTTCTGCGTCGTCACCCTTGAAACCCGCCGCTTCCAGCGCGTTACGCACCGCATAGAAGCTGGTGAACGAGGTGAACACATCGATCGAGCCGTCTTCATGGCTGACCACGTCGTCGGCATCGGCTTCCAGCGCCGCTTCGGTCAGCGCGTCTTCATCGACGCCCGGGGCGAAGCTGATCTGCCCTTTGCGTTCGAACAGATAGGCGACCGAACCGTCGGTACCAAGGTTGCCGCCGCACTTGCTGAATGCATGGCGTACGGCCGCTGCGGTACGGTTGCGGTTGTCGGTCATGCACTCGACCATCACCGCCACGCCGCCCGGGCCGTAACCTTCATAGGTCAACTCTTCAACGTTGTCCGCTTCGGTCGCACCGGCGCCACGCGCAACGGCGCGATCGATGATGTCGCGGCTCATGTTCGCGCCAAGGGCCTTGTCCAGAGCCAGGCGCAGACGCGGGTTGGAACCCGGATCGCCGCCGCCCTGACGGGCCGCAACGGTCAGTTCACGGATCCACTTGGTGAAGATCTTGCCTCTCTTGGCATCCTGACGTTCTTTGCGGTGCTTGATGTTCGCCCACTTGGAATGACCTGCCATAACTCGCTCCGAATTCTCTTGAAACGTTGCCCGCCCTGCTCACGCAGTGGCCAGCAAACAAAAAATCTCGACCTGCTCTCTACAGAAAGAAAAAAGGCGCATCCGAAGATGCGCCTTCAGGCCCGTCTTACTCAGCCTTTGGCGTTTCGCGCAAACGAATGTGCAGCTCGCGCAGCGCCTTGGCATCCACCACACCCGGCGCTTGCGTCATGACGTCCGCAGCACTCTGGGTTTTCGGGAAAGCAATCACTTCACGGATCGACTGGGCGCCGGTCATCAGCATCACCAGACGGTCCAGACCGAAGGCCAGACCACCGTGCGGCGGTGCACCGTACTTCAGCGCGTCGAGCAGGAAGCCGAACTTCTCTTCCTGTTCCGCTTCATTGATACCCAGCAGGCGGAACACCGCTTGCTGCATTTCCTTGCGGTGGATACGGATCGAACCGCCACCCAGCTCGGTACCGTTCAGCACCATGTCGTAGGCGCGGGACAGAGCGCCGGCCGGATTGGCTTCCAGCTCTTCAGGGGAGCACTTCGGTGCGGTGAACGGGTGGTGCAGCGCCGAGAAGCTGCCGTCGTCGTTTTCTTCGAACATCGGGAAGTCGACGACCCACATTGGCGCCCACTTGCAGGTCAGCAGGTCGAGGTCATGGCCCAGCTTGATACGCAGCGCGCCCAAGGCTTCGCTGACGATCTTGGCCTTGTCGGCGCCGAAGAACACGATGTCGCCGTCAACCGCGCCGACGCGATCGAGGATCACGTTGAGGTTGGCTTCAGGGATGTTTTTCACGATCGGCGATTGCAGACCCTCAACACCGGCAGCGCGCTCGTTGACCTTGATGTAGGCCAGGCCCTTGGCACCGTAGATGCCGACGAACTTGGTGTAGTCGTCGATCTGCTTGCGCGGCATGCTCGCCCCGCCTGGAACGCGCAGTGCAGCGATACGGCATTTCGGATCGTTGGCCGGGCCGCTGAACACCTTGAACTCGACTTCTTTGAGTTGGTCGGCAACGTCGACCAGTTCCAGCGGGTTACGCAGGTCCGGCTTGTCGGAACCGTAACGACGCATGGCTTCTTCAAAGGTCATGTGCGGGAATTCGCCGAATTCCAGATCCAGCACTTCCTTGAACAGGTTGCGGATCATGCCTTCGGTCAGGCCCATGATGTCTTTTTCGTCGAGGAAGCTGGTCTCGATGTCGATCTGAGTGAACTCAGGCTGACGGTCGGCACGCAGGTCTTCGTCGCGGAAGCATTTGGCGATCTGGTAGTAACGGTCGAAACCGGCAACCATCAGCAGTTGCTTGAACAGCTGAGGCGATTGCGGCAGCGCGAAGAACGAACCGGCGTGAGTACGGCTCGGCACCAGGTAGTCGCGGGCGCCTTCCGGGGTAGCACGGGTCAGAATCGGTGTTTCGACGTCGAGGAAACCGTTCTCGTCGAGGAAACGACGGATGCTGGTGGTCATGCGCGAACGCAGACGCAGCTTCTCGGCCATTTCCGGACGACGCAGGTCCAGGAAGCGGTAGCGCAGGCGGGTTTCTTCGCCGACGTCGGAGTATTCGTTGAGCGGGAACGGCGGGGTTTCCGACTCGTTCAGCACTTCCAGCTCGTAGCCCAACACTTCGATCATGCCCGACGCCATGTTGGCGTTGGTCGCACCGGCCGGACGCAGACGCACCTTACCGGTGATTTTCACGACGTATTCGCTGCGCACGCGATCGGCGGCGGCGAAGCTCTCGGCGCGATCCGGATCGAACACCACCTGAGCCAGACCATCACGATCACGGATATCGAGGAAAATCACCCCGCCGTGGTCGCGACGACGGTGAACCCATCCGCAAAGGGTAATTTCCTGGCCTTCCAGGCTTTCGTTCAGTTGGCCGCAATAATGGCTGCGCATCATGGTAGTGGTTTCGCTTCTCGTAATTCGAAATTCGGTGGAGATCCCGTCGCACTCAAGCACTGCGAAATCTCACGCGTGTCGTTCGACCTGGGCCTGAACCCTAGTCAGATTTGTCGCCACCGGCCAGATTCTTCTTGGCTCCGGTCTTGAAATCGGTTTCGTACCAACCGCTGCCGCTGAGGCGAAAACCCGGCATGGACAGCTGTTTCTTGAGCTCTGGCGCCTGACAGGCAGGGCAGTCGACCAGCGGTGCCTCGCTGATCTTTTGAATGGCTTCCAACTGATGACCACAGGAAGCACATTGATAATCGTACATCGGCATGGGGGTGTCTCGGCGATCAGATTGCCACCGCGCGCAGGGCTTTGCGGCGAAAGAGCGGGATTATATCCATTAAATGCGGGCTGTGCAGCCGTAAGACTGCACAGCCCGCCACGTCATTTCAAGTATTGCCCGTTCAGGGCATGAAGGCCGCCGGTGTATCCCGCAGGCCATTCATCACGCACACCACCCGTACCAGACCACTGAAGTTTTTCACCCCGCCGTGGCGCAGGTGCACTTCGCGGTCCACATGTGACAGCAGCGTGCTGACCGAACAGCCGTTGTGCCCGGCCATGTCACCAAGAATGTTCCAGTAAACCTGCTCGAGCCTCAAGCAAGTGGCAAAGCCGTTCAAACGCACTGATCTGGCCAGCGGCCGGATCAGCTCAAAATCGAAATCGCTGACAAACGGATCGACCTTCATTTCCCGTTGCGAACCGACGTGCTCGCATCGCCTGTCTCCACCTACCATATCGCTGACACTCCTTTGTCATCGCTGCTTTTATAAAGACAACATCCTGTGCCTTCATAAAAACGCAGACGCAAAGTCAGCGCCAGATGACTAGTTGCCCAGCAGCGTAGGATAAGCCGACATCTTCAGTAAGATTTGAAACAGTATGCGGACATCCACACCCTGCGGACGTCCGCGCACCGGACTATCAGGCCTCGAGCAACGCGCGCAACATCCACGCGGTCTTCTCATGCACCTGCATGCGCTGGGTCAGCAAGTCGGCCGTCGGCTCGTCGCTGACCTTGTCCAACAGCGGGAAGATGCCGCGAGCGGTGCGGGTGACCGCTTCCTGGCCATCGACCAACTGCTTGATCATGTCCTCGGCACTTGGCACCCCGACTTCTTCTTTAATAGAGGAGAGACGCGCGTAAGTCGCGTAGGCACCCGGCGCAGGAAAACCCAGAGCGCGGATACGCTCGGCGATCAGATCCACCGCCAGCGCCAGCTCGTTGTATTGCTCTTCGAACATCAGATGCAGGGTCCTGAACATGGGACCGGTGACGTTCCAGTGGAAGTTATGGGTTTTCAGATACAGCACGTAGGTGTCCGACAGCAGCCGCGACAGCCCCTCGACGATGGACTTGCGATCTTCTTCACTGATACCGATATCGATTGCCATGTTTACCCCCTAAGGCGATTGAATTCATCCAACAGGTGCAGACCCACTCTAGCAAGGCAGCCGCCACCTCGCAGCCGACAATCTTCACTCGCCATGCGACAAATCGACCGGGCACGTGCCGCTGGCCGGGGTAATTTGAGTAGCTGCAGGCTTTGCTGTTAAATAGGCAGTGTGTCGCTACGCCCCATTTTTCGGGGGTGTCGCGCATAGGCTGATGCCGGGCACGTGTCCAACGCCTCTTTATTGTTCCGAAGCGAACCGTGCGCCTTCAGCTCTTCCTTGTGAGCCGTCATAACGTGAGCCAATCAAAATGTTGAAAATCGTCCACCTGCTAATGGGCGCAGCGGCCTTGCTGCTGTCGTTCATACCTAGCTTGAAATCCGAAGCCGTTCCTTACCTGCAACAACCCGATGCACTTTACCTGGCCTTTTTCGGCCTGCTGAATCTGGTCATCGCTCCAGTGATTCCTTACTGGAACAAAGGCCCGCGCCAGCATCTGCAAAATCTGGTCAGCGCTCTTCTCGTGCTGACTGTCGTCCTGCAAACCCTGACCCTGATCGCACCGATGCCAGTCATCGCCGGTCAACCGGCGGTGTTGTTCAGCCTGGTGATCGCTCTGGTTGCCGTGGTTGTGCATCTGGCGGTGAGCTTCTACAAATCTTCACCGACTGCCGCACCTGTCAGCTATGACATGAGCAACCGCGATACCGGTACCGTCAAGTGGTTCAACACGTCCAAAGGCTTCGGCTTTATCTCCCGGGATTCCGGCGATGATATTTTCGTGCACTTTCGTGCAATCCGTGGCGAAGGCCACCGCGTACTGGTCGAAGGCCAGCGCGTTGAGTTCTCGGTGATGAACCGGGATAAAGGCCTGCAAGCCGAGGACGTGATCGCCGCCCTGCCGCGTCGCTGATCCAAGGCAATAAAAAACCGCGAACAGCCAGGCTGCTCGCGGTTTTTTTACGCCTGCATAAAGGTGTTGGCATCAGTAATGCGGTGGTGGCGCCTCTTCCTCGAAAGAATCGAACTGCCCGACCATCTCCTCCTGACGCTTGAGCAACGCCGCCATTTGCAACTGCAGGCGCTCGATCACCCGCTGCTGCGCCACCAGTTCGTCGTTCAACGCCTGAATGGTGTCATCCTGAAAAGCCAGACGGCTTTCCAGATCGGTGACGCGTTCTTCAAGGTTCATGGTTCAACCCTCCAGAAACGTGAAGTGTTCGGTCAGCACCAGACGCAACCGCTCACGAATGCTCGCGACCTGCTCGGCGCTGTAGGGTTTGGCCGGGTGTTTGCCCCAGACCGGCGCCGGCCATGCCGCGTCGTCACGCTTGCGCACGATCACATGCATATGCAACTGGCTGACAACGTTGCCCAGCGTCGCGACGTTCAGCTTGTCGGCATCGAACAAGTCCTTGAGCAACTCGGCCAGCGCCGTGGTTTCCTGCCACAACTGCTGCTGGTCGGCGACATCCAACTGAAACAACTCGCTGATATCGTCGCGACGAGGCACCAGGATGAACCACGGGTAATTGGCATCGTTGGACAGCAGCAGCCGGCAGAGCGGGAAATCGCCGATGGTCAGGGTGTCCTGTTGAAGTCGTGAATCTAAAGCAAACACTGCGTGCACTCCCGGCTGATCTACACAATTCAGCTTAGCGGCCATACAGACAGACATGACGCCAAGCGACAGGCAGGCAGCATACCTGCGAATGCGCCGGGCTTCACGATGAGCGTGCCAGGACAGACATTGCTCAACGCTCCTGCATGCGACATTTTCGGGCGGCACGCACCATGACGGAACCGACTGCGCGGTGCAGCACAATGAAATGACCAGAAAAGCCCAAAGCGTTTATCCCCTGCTCCCGCTCAAACTGTATGAATCCGGAACAACTGGAAAAATTTTTGCACCAAAACCGCACAGCGCGTCTACGCTCATTGCGTCGGGCATCCGCCGAATACTCACCGGCGGGGTGAACCGGTAACGTTTTTCGTTGTCGCGCGCACGAACCTGCTCGACAACACCAAGCGAGGGATGGCGTCAAGCCCTGATAAAGAAGGGCTTGAGGCCCAGTATTTATGAGGTTTTTACAGCGAGTGACGAGTGTTCAGAAAAATAACCGCATAGAGAAAGCAGTTTGTGCACGCTTGTTGCATTCGTACCCATATGGACTATAAGCGCACCACGGGAAGTGGGAGCCTTAGGCCCAACAAAAACAGTGGCAGGGTTGCCCGATGGAGATTCAAGTGTTTTGCCAGGGACTCTTTTTTAGCGATGCAAAAGGCTAGAAAAACAGCGAGAAAGTTGTCGATCCGATTGCATCGGTACTGTGAATTTGCGACATCTACAAAGCCATCTGCGACAGCGTCGTAAAGAAGGTGAAAGGTTGGATTAGCAAGTATCGCCAACATTGTCGGCGTGATATAAGTTTGCGCCGACACAAAAAGAAAGAGCCGCCCAGATAATAAAACAGGTGGGACGGCAGTACTCTTCTAAAAACCAAAGGAGCAAATCACGATGCGCGTGATGAAGTGGAGCATGATCGCCCTGGCTGTTGCAGCAGGCACCTCGCAGTTCGCAATGGCATCTTCGCAGGATGACGCCAAAGGGTTCCTGGAAGACCAGAGTCTGAAACTGAAGACTCGTATGGAATACATGAACCGCGATTACAAAAATGGTGCCGGTAACGTTGCAAAGAAAGACGGCACCCCGGGTTTTGAAAGCGGCTATCGCCAGGACACCGGTGTCAGCCAACTGCTGACCTACGAATCGGGCTTCACTCAAGGCACCGTAGGTTTCGGTCTCGACGCCATGGCCATGGGTTCGGTCAAGCTGGACGGTGGCTCGGGTCGTCGTGGTAACGGCCTGTTCGCGATTGATAGCGACGGCAACGAAGAGAAATCCCAAGGCAAGATCGGCGGCGCTGTCAAATTCCGCGTTTCCGACACTGTGCTGAAATACGGTCAGCAATTCGTTGCCAGCCCGGTCTTCGCCACTGACGACAGCCGTCTGTTGCCAGAAGTGGCTACCGGTACCTTGATCACTTCCAAAGAGATCAAAGGCCTGGAACTGAGCGCAGGTCGCTTCACCGCCCTGAGCAAGCAAACCGGCATGGGCCGCGACAGCATCGGCGGTCTGCCTGATGAGAACGGCAACGGTGGCAAGGGCCTGACCAGCATCAACATCTTCGGCGCCAGCTATGCTTTCACCGACAACTTCACCGGTGCATTTGCCGCTTCGGATGCCGACCAGTACTTCAAGAAGCAATACATCAATCTGAACTACACCCTGCCTATCGCCGAAGACCAGTCGCTGAACTTCGACTTCAACGGTTATAAAACCGAAGGCGAGAAGCGTGGCAACCTGGTCAGCGCCATTGGCGACGAAACCCCTGACAACGACACCCGTGGCGTAGACAACAAACTGTGGTCCCTGGCAGCAGCCTACAGCCTCGGCGCGCACAAGTTCACCATCGCTCACCAGCGCTCCAGCGGCGACAATGCCTACTACTATGGCGTTGACGGCAACAGCACCATCTTCGTTGCCAACTCCATTCAGATCTCCGACTTCGTGGGCCGTGAAGAACGCTCCTGGCAAGCTCGTTACGACCTGAACATGAAGACTTATGGCGTTCCTGGCCTGAGCTTCATGACCCGCTACGTGAAGGGTGACAACATCAAGACCAACGGTCTGGGTGAAGGTAAAGAAAACGAGTGGAACGCCGAGTCCAAGTACGTGATCCAGGAAGGTCCAGCCAAGGATCTGTCGTTCCGTCTGCGTTACGCCATGTACCGTTCGAACGGCGCGTACAGCGGCTACGCGTCTGACAACAACGACACCCGTCTGATCGTCGAGTACCCACTGAACATCCTCTAATCGGGATATGCAGCTGACGTACTGTAGAGCTTTGCTCTAACAAGAACCGCTCACCTGACTCAGGTGAGCGGTTTTTTTATGAATCAAGTTTGCCCTGCCTTCCTGTTTCTGACCGTACAAACAATAGTAGCTAGCTACTTATTAGCCAACGAACATCTAGATCAGACATAAAAAACCCAAGAGTGCGGACAGCTCTTGGGTTAGTCCACTCATTAACTGACCGCAAGGCCAAGTATCAGTGGTATTACTGAACAGCCGATTCCTGAACTACTCGAATAACCCGCTGTGGAAACGGAATATCAATACCGGCAGTTTTCAAACGGTCACGGGACTGTTCGTTAAACATGAACATCACGTCCCAATAGTCTGCAGTTTTAACCCACACACGCAGGGAAACAGTGATCGAACTGTCACCCAACGTCGAAATGACCGCTTGTGGCGCAGGGTCCTGCAATACGCGCTCATCCTTGGCCAGATCCAGCAGCACCTGACGGGCCTTTTGCAGATCAGCTTCGTAATCCACACCCACGTCAAACACCACTTTGCGGGTTGGTTGACGGTTGGTGTTGGTGATGATGCCGTTCGACAGATTGCCGTTCGGGACGATGATGGTCTTGTTGTCACCGGTACGCAGCACGGTGTGGAAAATCTGGATGCTGTCGACCGTACCCGCCACACCTTGCGCTTCGATCCAGTCACCGATACGGAACGGACGGAACAGCAGAATCAACACGCCGCCGGCGAAATTCGCCAGGCTGCCCTGCAACGCCAGACCGATGGCCAGGCCGGCAGCACCGATCGCGGCCACGAACGAGGTGGTTTCCACGCCGATCATCGAGGCCACACTTACGATCAGCAGCACCTTGAGGATGATATTCGCCAGGCTGCTGATGAAGCCTTGCAGCGCCAGGTCGGCATTGCGCAGGGCCAGCAGACCGCCGAGTTTTTGCGTGACCTTGTTGATCAGCCACCAGCCAATGGCCAGGGTAATCACCGCCAGCAGCACGCGGCTGCCGTATTCCATGATCATCGGAATCCACGCCTGGGACGCCTTGACCAGGTTGTCTACCTCAGCATTCAAATCCATCTTCCATCTCCTGATTTCCGGCCATTCGGCACGCGAAAGATAAGCGGCAGAAACCCGCCGGGGTGCACATAAATCAAATGTGGGAGCGAGCCTGCTCGCGAAGGCGGTGTGTCATTCAGCCAGGAGGTTGACTGACACGCCGCCTTCGCGAGCAGGCTCGCTCCCACAAATCTTCTGACCGGACTTAGTCGCGGAAGTTGTTGAACTGCAGTGGCATGCCGAATTCCTTGGCGCGCAGAGCCGCGATGGCTTCCTGCAGGTCATCGCGCTTCTTGCCGGTCACCCGCACCTGCTCGCCCTGAATGGCGGCCTGCACCTTGAGCTTGGCGTCCTTGATGTGAGCGACGATTTTCTTCGCCAGCTCCTTGTCGATGCCTTCTTTGAGAATGGCGTCCTGCTTCATCAGCTTGCCCGAGGCGTAAGCATCTTTGACTTCAAGGCACTGCACATCAATCTTGCGCTTGGTCAGAGCCAGCTTGAGGATCTCGATCATCGCTTCCAGCTGGAACCCGGCTTCAGCGGTCAGGTTGACGGTCAGGTCCTTTTCCTTGAACTCGAAGCTGCCTTTGCCTTTCAGGTCATAGCGACGATCAAGTTCCTTCACGGCGTTCTCGACCGCGTTGGTCAGCTCGTGTTTGTCCAGTTCGGATACCACGTCGAACGACGGCATGTAATCTCTCCAATAAAAAGGCGCGCTCGATAAGGAGGGAGCGCGCTTGGCTTGCGGTTAAAATCCGGCTCATTATAACGGGTCTTTTCCCACCGATACGGCGAGCCTTGCATGCCAGTACCTTACCGAGTGAAAAACTGATGTCCACCCCTTGGCACGTTCTTGGCGCCGGCAGCCTCGGCACCCTGTGGGCCACGCGTCTGGCGCGGGCCGGTCTGCCGGTGCGGCTGATCGTGCGGGATGCCGAGCGCTTGCGCAGCTATCAGGCGGCCGGTGGTCTGACGCTGGTCGAACACGGCGCAGCCACGACCTATGCCGTCCCTGCGCAAACGGCGGACGACCCGGAGCCGATCCGCCGCCTGCTGGTCGCCTGCAAAGCCTATGACGCCGAAAACGCCGTCGCCCGCCTCGCCCCGCGCCTGAGCGCAGATGCCGAGCTGATCCTGCTGCAGAACGGTCTCGGCAGTCAGGACGCGGTCGCAGCGGTGGTTCCGCAGGCACGCTGCATCAGCGCCTCCAGCACCGAAGGCGCGTTCCGCGACGGCGACTGGCGCGTGGTGTTTGCCGGCCACGGTTTCACCTGGTTAGGCGATGCCGGCCATCCGGTGGCGCCGATCTGGCTGGACGATCTTGAGGCGGCGAAAATCCCCCATGAATGGAGCACCGACATCCTCACCCGGTTGTGGCGCAAGCTGGCACTCAATTGCGCGATCAATCCGCTGACCGTGCTCCACGATTGCCGTAACGGCGGGCTGGAACAGCATCAATGCGAAGTCGCCACGTTGTGCAGCGAATTGGCCGAGTTGCTGGAGCGTTGCGGTCAACCGGCAGCCGCGGTCAATCTGCAACAGGAAGTCGAACGGGTGATTCACGCCACGGCGGCCAATTACTCGTCGATGTATCAGGACGTGGCCAACCGCCGCCGCACCGAAATCAGCTATCTGCTGGGCCACGCCTGCAAAGTCGCCAGCCGTCATCAACTGAACCTGCCGCACCTCACTCAGTTGCAGCAACGTCTGGTCGGCCATCTGCGCAGCCTTGGATTGCCCAGCGACTGAGCAGCGGCTACGCTGGCCACTTGTTCCTTTGCTGCGATAAACCTGATGCCATTGCGCCAGCGCCTTGAAAACCTGCCGGTCGGCCAGAAACTGCTGGCCGCCCTGCTGGTGTTGTTGACCACCGTCCTGCTGGTCGCCAACCTGACCTTTATCAGCGCCGCCTATTACATCTCCCAGGAAAGCATGGCGCCGCAAGCTTTGCAGACCATCGGCCGACTGATCTCCAACCCTAGTCTGGTCGCACAAGCCCTCGAGTCGCCCCAGAGCGCCGAACGCCTGCTCAAGGAACTCGACAGCTATTCGCCACTGCGCGCCGCCGCGTTGTATGACGGCAAGGGTGACCGCATCGCCCAGGTGCAGCGTGGCGACAAGCTCAATCTGCCGGAACGCTATCGACACGTCGAAGCCTGGCAGCTCACCGAGTTTCGCAGCAATCAGTTGATCACCCTGCCCCGCCCCGGCACCGCGCCCGGGCACTTGCTGCTGGTCGCCAGCAGTGAACTGCCGATGGCGTTCTACACCGGCACCCTGACTGCCAGTCTCGGCATCCTGATTTTCAGTGTGCTGCTGTGGCTGGTGATTGCGCGGCAGATCAAACGCCTGATCACCCGCCCGATCCATGAGCTGGAAGAACTGTCGCGTCAGGTCACTCGCGAAGAGAACTATGCCCTGCGCGCCTCACGCGGCAACCACGATGAAATCGGCAGCCTCGCCGAGGCGTTCAACACCATGCTCTCGCGCATCGAAGCCCGCGAACAGCAGCTCAAACGGGCCCGCGATGACTCGCAGGCCGCCTACGATCAGGCCCAGGGCCTGGCCGAAGAAACCCGCCACACCAACCGAAAACTGGAGCTGGAAGTCCAGGTTCGGAGCAAGATCGAGAAGAAGCTCACCGGCTTCCAGAACTACCTCAACAGCATCATCGACTCCATGCCCTCGGCGCTGATCGCTCTCGACGAACAGCTCTACGTGACCCAGTGGAACCAGGAGGCCAGCGCCCTCTCCGGCACGCGCCTGGATGAAGCGCTGAACCAGCCGATCTTCCTCGCCTTCGAACCGCTCAAGCCGTTTCTGCCGCAACTCAAGCAGACCGTGGAAGAACACACCGTGGCGAAGATCGAGCGGGTGACCTGGTTCAAGGACGACGAGCCCAAGCACTACGCCCTGACCTTCTACCCACTGATGGGCGGTGCCGGGCGCGGTGTGGTGATCCGTATCGACGACATCACCCAGCGCCTGTCGCTGGAAGAAATGATGGTGCAGTCGGAAAAAATGCTTTCGGTCGGTGGTCTCGCCGCCGGCATGGCCCATGAGATCAACAACCCGCTGGGCGCGATCCTGCACAACGTGCAGAACATTCGCCGGCGGCTGTCGGTGGATCTGCCGAAGAACCTCGAAACCGCCGAACAGCTCGGCATCGAACTGGACACGGTCAACCGTTACCTGCAAAGCCGCGAAGTACCGAAATTGCTCGACGGCATCCAGCAGGCCGGCGCCCGCGCGGCAAAAATCGTCACGCACATGCTCAGTTTCAGCCGGCGCAGCACCCGGCAAATGGCCCCGTGCGATCTGCCCGCGCTGATCGATCAGGCTGTAGAAATTGCTGGCAACGACTTCGATCTGGCGATCGGTTTCGACTTCAAGGGCCAGGCAATCATCCGCCAGTTCGACCCGGCGCTCGGCCCGGTTCCGGGCACCGCCAACGAACTGGAACAAGTGCTGCTCAACCTGCTGAAAAACGCCGCGCAAGCCATTCACCAGCGCGAAGACGACAGCGAGCCGGGGCGGATCATTTTGCGCACCAAACTGAACCCGCCATGGGCCGAGATCCAGGTCGAGGACAACGGCATCGGCATGAGCGAGAACGTGCGCAAACGCACCTTCGAGCCGTTCTTCACCACCAAGGAAATCGGCCAGGGCACAGGGCTGGGGCTGTCGGTGTCGTACTTCATCATCACCAACAACCACAAAGGGCAGATGGAAGTGCAATCGGCGCCGGGCCAGGGCACCTGCTTCACCCTGCGCCTGCCACTGACCCAACCGTCGGCCATCGCCGCCGAAACCAATCAACTACCGAGGTAACCCATGGGCTTTCGCTTGTCGAAGATCTACACCCGCACCGGCGACACCGGCGAAACCGGCCTGGGCGATGGCCGCCGCGTCCCCAAGGATCACCCGCGGATCGAAGCGATTGGCGAAGTCGACACGCTGAACAGTCAGGTCGGTGTGCTGCTGGCCGGGTTGATCGCCGAGCGCGAGGCGTTCCCGGGATTGAATGAACTGATCGACGTGCTCGCCCCCTGTCAGCATCGGTTGTTTGACCTCGGCGGAGAGCTGGCGATGCCGGAATATCAGGCGCTGAACACGGCAGAAATCGAGCGCCTGGAAGCGGCGATTGATGTATGGAACGAGGAATTGGGGCCGCTGGAGAATTTCATTCTGCCGGGTGGTTCGATGCTGATTGCCCAGGCTCACGTTTGCCGCAGTCTGGCGCGCAGTGCCGAGCGCCGTTGTCAGCACTTGAACGCGATCGAGCCGTTGGCCGGGGTTGGTTTGGCGTATATCAATCGGCTGTCGGATCTGTTGTTCGTGGCCGCAAGGTTGATTGCGCGGCGGCAGGGGATTGCGGAGATCTTGTGGCAACCGGCGGCGAAACCTTCAGATATCTAGCGCCTGTAAGGACGCCTTCGCGAGCAAGCCCGCTCCCACAGTTGATTGCATTCATCCAGTTGGAATGCAGTCAAATGTGGGAGCGGGCTTGCTCGCGAAGAGGCCATCAGCCTCACAACATAATCAAGCTTCTGGCCAGAACGCGCGAATCCCCGCCACACCCTGCGCGCCAACACCCCAGGCCCTCTCACGTTCCGCCGGGCCAACCCCACCCAACAGAAACACCGGTTTGCTGAAGCCCTCGATCAACGTCGAAGCCTGCTCCCAGCCCAACGGCTGCGCATCCGGATGGGTCAAGGTTGGTTGAACCGGCGACAGGGTGACGAAATCCACGCCCATCTGCTCGGCCAGTGCCAGTTCTTCAGCGTTGTGGCACGAAGCCGCCAACCAGCGCTCAGGCGGTAACGGCCGCCCTGCTTCGGCGTATTTGCGCAGTTGTGCGGCGGTGATGTGCCAACCGGCCGACGGGAAATCGCCGAGCCATTCGAACGGCCCCTTGATCATCAACTGCGCCTTGCCGGCACACAGACCGGCTGCATCCACCGCCAGATCGCGGTATTTGGGGTCATAGCCGTTCGGCGCGCGCAACTGGATCAGTTTGATCCCGCCGGCAATCGCCTTCTGAATGCCGCGCAGCAAGGCCGGGGCCTCCAGATCTTCCGGCGTGATCAGGTATTCGCCGGGCAGGCGCGCCGCGGCCACGATCGGCTGATTGGCCGCCGGGAACTCGTAGTTCAGCAGATCCTTGGCGGTCACCCAGGCCAGTGGCTGACCTTCGGCACCGTGCGGCTCACCGCTGAAGCTCGACACTTCCCAGACATCCAGCAGTACCTGCTTGTCCGGGTAATCGTGGCGCACCTTGATCAGTGGACGAGCGGCGCCAGCGACAATACCCAGCTCTTCCTGCAGCTCGCGCGCCAGTGCGCTTTCGACCGATTCGTCAGCCTCGACCTTGCCGCCGGGAAATTCCCACAAGCCGCCCTGATGCTGGGTATCGGCACGACGGGCGATGAGGATTTTGCCGCTGTCGTCACGAATGACGGCAGCCGCGACATGTACGCGTTTCACGGATTCAACTCCTCCAGTCCAGCCTTTTGCCACGCCTTGAAGGCGGGCCATTGGTAGACGGTTTCAACATAGGCTTCATCAACCGTCGGCAACTGCACATGGTAAGTCCGCAGGCGCACGGCAATCGGGGCGAAGAACGCGTCAGCCAGGCTCACCCGGCCAAACAGATACGGCCCAGGCTCCGTGGCGGCAGCACGGCATTCAGCCCACAGCGCGAGCATGCGTTCGATATCGACCCTCACCTCTGGCGGCACCGGGTTGAGCGGTGCGTCGTGGCTCAAGTTGAACGGCATGTGATTGCGCATGGCGAAAAAGCCACTGTGCATCTGCGCGCAGGCGGATCGCGCCTGGGCACGGGCAAACAGGTCGGTTGGCCAGAGCTGTTCGGACGGGAACTGCTCGGCCAGGTATTCGGCGATCGCCAGAGAGTCGGCGATGGTGCCGCGAGAAGTTTGCAGCAGCGGCACCTTGGCGGTCGGCGAATGCTTGAGCAGCTTCTCGCGGGTGTCGGGCTTGCCGAGTTTGATCAGTTCTTCGCTGTAGGGAGCGCCGGTCAGCTCCAGCGCCAGGGCAGCGCGCAGGGACCAGGAGGAAAGCAGTTTGTCGCCGATGATCAGGTGCAGGGACATGGTGTGGCGCCTTTTCGTCAGTGGAAAGCTTCAAGACTTAGAGTGACTGGGCCCGCGAAGAGGCCGGCACATTTAACATTGATGTTGCCTGACACAACGCCATCGCGAGCAGGCTCGCTCCCACATTGGATCGTGTTGTCACAAATCCCCCTGTGGGAGCGAGCCTGCTCGCGAAAGAAGCGACCCGGCCTTGGATCAGGTGCGGTACTCGGCGTTGATCTTCACGTATTCATGCGACAGATCGGTGGTCCAGATGGTTTCGCTGCAATCACCGCGACCCAGTTCGATACGGATGGTGATCTCTTCCTGCTGCATCACCGCCGAACCCTGCGCCTCAGTGTAGGTCGCTGCGCGTGCGCCACGGCTGGCGATGCACACGTCGCCGAGGAACACGTCGATCTTGCTCACATCCAGATCCGGCACGCCGGCACGGCCGACAGCGGCCAGAATACGGCCCCAGTTCGGGTCGGAGGCGAACAGCGCGGTCTTGATCAGCGGCGAGTGGGCCACGGTGTAACCGACGTCGAGGCATTCCTGATGATTGCCGCCGCCGTTGACTTCAACGGTGACGAACTTGGTCGCGCCTTCGCCGTCACGCACGATGGCCTGGGCCACGTCCATGCACACTTCGAACACAGCCTGTTTCAGCTTGTTGAACAGCTCGCCTTCGGCGCGAGTGATTTCCGGCAGTGCAGCCTTGCCGGTGGCAATCAGCATGCAGCAGTCGTTGGTCGAAGTGTCGCCGTCGATGGTGATGCGGTTGAACGACTTGTTCGCACCGTCGAGCATCAGGTTGTGCAGTACGTCGCGGGAAACTTTGGCATCGGTGGCGATGTAGCCGAGCATGGTCGCCATGTTCGGGCGAATCATGCCTGCACCTTTGCTGATGCCGGTGACGGTAATGGTCACGCCATCATGCTCGAACTGGCGGCTGGCACCCTTGGGCAGGGTGTCGGTGGTCATGATGCCAGTGGCGGCAGCTTCCCAGTTGTTTTCCGACAGATCATCCAGCGCCGCTTGCAGTGCGCCTTCGATTTTCTCGACCGGCAGCGGCTCACCGATCACGCCGGTGGAGTACGGCAGGATCTGGCTGGCATCGACACCGGTCAGCTCGGCCAGTTTGGCGGTGGTGCGCTCGGCAGCCGCCAGACCCGGCTCACCGGTACCGGCGTTGGCGTTGCCGGTGTTGGTCAGCAGATAACGCACGTCGTTGTGCACGCGTTTTTTCGCCAGGATCACCGGCGCGGCGCAAAAGGCGTTCAACGTGAACACACCGGCCACGGTCGAACCTTCGGCGCAGCGCATCACTACCACATCCTTGCGCCCAGGGCGCTTGATGCCGGCCGAGGCAATACCGAGTTCAAAACCGGCAACCGGGTGCAACGTTGGCAAAGGACCAAGACCAACAGCCATGAATGCGCTCCTTACTCAATGATGTCAGCACCGCTCACAGGAATGGCGGTGGTGTAAATGGCAAAACGCCGCGACGGCAGGAGCCGGTCGCGGCGCGGGTATTTCAGCGATTGAAACGGGGGTTACTGGATCTGCCCGTGGCAATGCTTGAATTTCTTGCCCGAACCGCAGTAGCACAGTTCGTTGCGACCCAGCTTCTGCTCGTTGCGCACCGGCGCGGTGGCGAGGGCGACATCGACCTCTTCACCCAATACTTCCGGCTGCTCCAGACCAGGGGCCTCGGCGTGTTCGAACTGCATGCGCGCGGCCAGTGCTTCGGCTTCCTCACGCAGGCGTTGCTCTTCGGCTTCCGGATCTTCGCGGCGCACCTGAACGTGCGACAGCACACGGATCGAGTCGCGCTTGATCGAATCCAGCAGCTCGGAGAACAGCGTGAACGACTCGCGCTTGTATTCCTGCTTCGGGTTCTTCTGAGCGTAGCCACGCAGGTGGATGCCGTGACGCAGGTGATCCATGGTCGACAGGTGGTCTTTCCACAGGTCGTCCAGCACGCGCAGAACGATTTGTTTCTCGAACGAGCGCAGTGCTTCCGCACCGGCCTGATCTTCTTTCTCGTTGTACGCCGCCATCAGCTCGACCATCAGCTTCTCGCGCAGGGTCTCTTCGTACAGGTGATCGTCTTCGTCGAGCCATTGCTGGATCGGCAGTTTCACCCCGAAGTCGCTGGCAATCGACGCTTCCAGACCGGCCACGTCCCACTGCTCTGGCAGCGATTGCGGTGGAATGTGCGCGCTGACGGTGGCGTTGAGCACGTCCTGACGGAAATCGGCGATGGTTTCACCGATGTTGTCGGCGGCCAGCAACGTGTTACGCATGTGATAGATCACTTTACGCTGTTCGTTGTTGACGTCGTCGAACTCGAGCAGTTGTTTACGGATGTCGAAGTTGCGACCTTCCACCTTGCGCTGCGCCTTCTCGATCGCGTTGGTCACCATGCGGTGCTCGATCGCTTCGCCCGGCTGCATGCCCAGGGCTTTCATGAAGTTCTTCACCCGGTCAGAGGCGAAGATGCGCATCAGGCTGTCTTCCAGCGACAGGTAGAAGCGGCTGGAACCGGCATCACCCTGACGCCCGGCACGGCCACGCAACTGGTTGTCGATACGACGGGATTCGTGACGCTCGGAGGCGATCACCTGCAGACCGCCGGACTCCAGCACCTGCTGGTGACGCTTCTGCCAGTCGGCCTTGATCTGGGCGATCTGCTCGGGGCTCGGGTTTTCCAGCGCCGCGACTTCCACTTCCCAGTTACCGCCCAGCAGGATGTCGGTACCACGACCGGCCATGTTGGTGGCGATGGTCAGGGCGCCAGGACGACCGGCTTGCGCGATGATCTCGGCTTCTTTTTCGTGGAACTTGGCGTTCAGCACCTTGTGTTCGATGCCTTCCTTGTTGAGCAGGTTGGACACATGCTCGGAAGTTTCGATGGTCGCGGTGCCCACCAGGATCGGACGGCCCTGGGCCATGCCTTCCTTGATGTCATTGATGATCGCCGCGTATTTCTCTTCGGCGGTCAGGAACACCAGGTCGTTGAAATCTTTACGCGCCAACGGCTTGTTCGGCGGAATCACCATGACCTGCAAGCCATAGATCTGGTGGAATTCGAACGCTTCGGTGTCGGCGGTACCGGTCATGCCGGACAGCTTGGTGTACAGACGGAAGTAGTTCTGGAACGTGGTCGAAGCCAGGGTCTGGCTCTCGGCCTGAATGTTCAGACCTTCCTTGGCTTCGATGGCCTGGTGCAGGCCTTCGGACAGACGACGACCCGGCATGGTACGACCGGTGTGTTCGTCGACCAGTACGACCTGACCGTCCTGCACGATGTATTCGACGTTGCGGTGGAACAGCTTGTGCGCACGCAGACCCGAGTAGACGTGGGTCAGCAGGCCCAGGTTATGCGCCGAGTAAAGGCTCTCGCCTTCGGCCAGCAAGCCGACGCCGGTGAGCATTTCTTCGATGTACTGGTGACCGGCTTCGTTGAGTTCGACCTGACGGGTCTTCTCGTCGATGGTGTAGTGACCGGCCTTGGTGACCTGGCCTTCGACTTCTTCGACGTGCAGTTCCAGCTGCGGGATCAGCTTGTTGATCTCCATGTACAGCTTGGAACTGTCCTCGGCCTGACCGGAAATGATCAGCGGGGTACGGGCTTCGTCGATGAGGATGGAGTCGACTTCGTCGATCACGGCAAAATTGAGTTCGCGCTGGAATTTCTCTTCCATGCTGAACGCCATGTTGTCGCGCAGGTAGTCGAACCCGAATTCGTTGTTGGTACCGTAGGTGATGTCGGCAGCGTAGGCGGCGCGCTTCTCTTCCGGCGGCTGGAACGGCGTCACGACGCCGACGGTCAGGCCGAGGAATTCATACAGCGGGCGCATCCAGTTGGCGTCACGGCGGGCCAGGTAGTCGTTCACGGTTACAACGTGCACGCCCTTGCCGGACAGCGCGTTGAGGTAAACGCCCAGGGTCGCTACGAGGGTTTTACCCTCACCGGTACGCATTTCGGCAATCATGCCTTCATGCAGGGTCATGCCGCCGATCAACTGGACGTCGAAGTGGCGCATGCCCATGACGCGCTTGCCGGCTTCACGGGCGACCGCGAAGGCTTCAGGCAACAGCTTGTCGAGGGATTCCCCTTTGGCGATACGGGCCTTGAACTCATTGGTCTTGGCGCGCAATTGATCGTCCGAAAGGGCCACCATTTGCTCTTCGAAGGCATTGACGAGCTGCACCGTCTTGAGCATGCGTTTGACTTCACGCTCGTTCTTGCTTCCAAAAAGTTTCTTTAACAAAGGCGCAAACATATCGGCAGGATCTTCCACACTAAAGGGATGGAGGGCGGCCCCGTGAGTCGCCCGTGCAGCCCTCATGGCCGCATGCGAACGAGCATTCTACCCGGAAACGGTGGTGAGGAAAGTGGCGATATTCCACGATGCTGGCACTGCGCTTTGACGGGGCTCACTTAAAATAAGGGCGTTTTGCTCAACTTCAACCCATCAAGGCAAGAAGTTAGTTGTTGATTTAATGGGTAAAGCAGGGACAAAAGCAATGGGCGAGTGGTTCCGTTGCTTTCTGCTAACATGGCGCTTCTGTTACTTCAGGTGTTCGATCATGGCATTTCGCCCCCTTACAGCCAGAGCGCCCGCCGTTCTGCTACGCGAAGCCAAGCCGCTCAAAGCCATTCTTGGTCATGCCCAACGCCTCGCTCATCTGCAACGCCTGCTTGAAAGCCAGCTGCAACCTGCCGCCCGCGCACATTGTCATGTGGCCAAGTGGCGTGAAGGCGAACTGTCGCTGGTGGTCACCGACGGCCATTGGGCGACACGCCTGCGCTACCAGCAAAAACGCCTGCAACGGCAATTGCAGCTGTTCGAAGAGTTCGCCAACCTGACGCGAATCAAATTCAGTGTGCGACCACCGATCGTCCAGCCTGGGGCTGTCGGGCACACGATGGACCTGTCGAGTAATGCCGCAGCAACCATTCAGTCCACGGCGGACGGGATCAGCGATCCGGGACTGCGCGCGGCGCTTGAGCGTCTGGCGGCGCACGCAAAGACAAAACCTGATATCAATTCAAAAAACTGACATTTATCCGATGTGAGAGCGGGCTTGCTCGCGAAGGCGTCCTTTCAGTCAACATTATTGTTGACTGGCAGACCGCTTTCGCGAGCAAGCCCGCTCCCACAGTTTGGATCAACGCCGTTTGCTGCCACCGAGCAACGACCCCATCAAGCCGCGCACCAGTTGTTTACCCAGATTGTTGGCCGCCTGACGCATGGCTGACTTCAACGCCTGCCCCGCCGCCGTGCCCAGAAACTCTCCGGCACGATCAGCCAGGCTCGGCTCTTCGGCTGCCGGCTTACCCGCTGGCGCATCCGCCTCCGGCGCCAGATCCTTGCGGCCCATCAGGATTTCATATGCCGACTCACGATCAATCGGCTTGTCATAACGCCCCTTGAACGGCGACCCGGCGATCAGCATCGTGCGTTCGGTTTCGCTCAACGGCCCGATCCGCGACTGTGGCGGCGCCACCAGCACCCGCTGGACCATCTCCGGCGTGCCTTTTTCCTGCAGCGTCCCGACCAGTGCTTCACCGATGCCCAGCTCGGTCAGTACCGACAAGGTGTCGAACGCCGGATTTGGCCGGAAGCCATCAGCTACCGCTCGCAGGGATTTCTGTTCCTTGGCGGTGAACGCACGCAAGCCGTGCTGAATCCGCAGGCCAAGTTGCGCGAGCACGTCGTCCGGCAGGTCGCCCGGCGACTGGGTGACGAAATACACGCCGACACCTTTCGAGCGGATCAGCCGCACCACCTGTTCCAGACGCTCCTGCAACGCCTTGGGCGTATCGCCGAACAACAAATGCGCTTCATCGAAGAACAGCGCCAGCAGCGGTTTGTCGGCATCGCCGCGCTCCGGCAATTGCTCGAACAGCTCGGCCAGCAGCCACAGCAGGAACGTCGCGTAGACCTTCGGTGCCTCATGCACCAGACGGCTGGCATCGAGCAAATGAATCCGCCCACGACCATCGGCGGCCGGTTGCAGAATGTCTTCCAGTTGCAGCGCCGGTTCGCCGAACAAGGCTTCAGCGCCCTGCTGCTCCAGAGTCGCCAGCCGACGCAACAGTGCCTGGCTGGAACCGGTGGTCATCAGCGCCGCGTCTTCGCCGAGCAGTTGCGGGTTGTCCTTGAGGTGATTGAGCAGCGCCTTGAGGTCTTTCAGGTCGAGCAGCAACAGGCCTTCGCGATCGGCCACTTTAAACGCCGCGTACAGCGCCGACTGCTGGCTGTCGGTCAGTTCCAGCAGGCTGCCGATCAGCAACGGACCCATTTCACTCAACGTGGTGCGCAACGGATGACCGGATTCCCCGTGAATGTCCCACAGCGTCACCGGATAAGCCTGCGGCTTGTGGTCGAGCCAGGGCATCCCGGCGATGCGCTCGGCGACTTTGCCCTGCGGATTGCCGGCGGCGCCCAGGCCGCACAGATCGCCCTTGATGTCGGCGGCGAACACCGCGACCCCGGCGTCACTGAATGCTTCGGCAAGGCGTTGCAAAGTCACGGTCTTGCCGGTGCCGGTCGCACCGGCGATCAGCCCGTGGCGGTTAGCCAGGCGCATGGCCTGAGCAATCGGTTGCCCCGCCAGATCGGCGCCGATAACGAGTTGCGATGTGTCAGGCATTTTGTCACCTATGGTTAATCTTTAATCCGTTGTGGCCGATAGCTAAGGGCGAGAACCTGACTGAAAAGTCGGTCGGACATTTCCCTAAGGAGAGTCGGAAATATCAGTTGTTTCACCCTTGCCCATTTTGCGCGTCTTTATAAAAGCACGCCCAGGACATTAAGACCTTAGCGGAACCCCAAGCCATGAACAAAAACCTGCGCTTCAGCCATAAAATTTTGCTTGCCGCCGCCCTCATCGTCATCGCCGCTTTCGCCTCGTTTACGCTGTACAACGATTGGCTGCAACGCAACGCGATCCGCGATGACCTGAACAACTATCTCAACGAGATGGGCGAAGTCACCGCCGATAACATCCAGACCTGGCTCAACGGGCGCATTCTGCTGGTCGAGAACGCCGCGCAGAACATCGCCATCAACCCGGACCCGGCCAACGTCGCCAGCCTGCTGGAACAGAAATCCCTGACCTCGACGTTCATGGCCACTTACCTGGGCGATGCCACCGGTCACTTCACCATCCGTCCGGACGTGAAGATGCCGGACGGTTTCGATCCTCGGGTGCGCCCTTGGTATAAAGGGGCCGAGAGCAGCAGCGCGTCGACCCTGACCGAACCGTACATCGACGCCGCCACCGGCCAGTTGATCATCTCCATCGCCACCGCCTCGAAAAAGGCCGGTCAGAGCGTCGGCGTGGTGGGCGGCGACCTGAGCCTGCAAACTCTGGTCGACACCCTGACTGCGCGAGACTTCTCCGGCATGGGCTACGCCTTCCTGGTCAGCGCCGACGGCAAGATCCTGGTGCACCCGGACAAGGCACTGGTGATGAAATCACTGAAAGAAGCCTATCCGCAGGACACCCCGCGCATCAGCAGCGATTTCAGTGAAATCACCGTCGATGGCAAGACTCGCATCGTCAGCTTCGCGCCGATCAAAGGCCTGCCGTCGGTCAACTGGTACATCGGGCTGTCGGTGGACAAGGACAAAGCCTTCTCGATGCTCAGCGAGTTCCGCACCTCGGCGGTGATTGCCACGGTGATTGCGGTGGTGCTCATCATCGCGTTGCTGGGCATGCTGATTCGCCTGCTGATCCAGCCGCTGCACGTCATGACCCGCGCCATGGAAGACATCGCCGACGGTGAGGGCGACCTGACCAAGCGCCTGACCATCGTCAATAACGATGAGTTTGGCGTGCTGGGTACCGCATTCAACCGTTTCGTCGAGCGTATTCACGGCTCGATCCGCGAAGTGTCGTCGGCCACCGGCCAGGTCAACGAGGTTGCGCTGCGCGTGGTCGCGGCGTCCAACTCGTCGATGTACAACTCCGACCAGCAAGCCTCGCGCACCAGCAGCGTCGCCGCCGCGATCAATCAACTGGGCGCCGCCGCCCACGAAATCGCCCGCAACGCCGCGCAAGCCTCGAACCAGGCCAGTGACGCCCGCGGCCTCGCCGAAGACGGCCAGCAAGTGGTGGATCGCAGCATCAAGGCGATGAATCAACTGTCGAGCATGCTCAGCGCCTCCAGCACCAACATCGAGTCGCTGAACAGCAAAACCGTGAACATCGGGCAGATCCTCGAAGTGATCACCAGCATCTCCCAGCAGACCAACCTGCTGGCGCTCAATGCCGCCATCGAAGCGGCGCGTGCCGGTGAGGCCGGACGCGGTTTTGCCGTGGTCGCCGACGAAGTGCGCAACCTGGCGCACCGCACTCAGGAATCGGCGCAGCAGGTGCAAACCATGATCGAGGAGCTGCAGGTCGGCGCCCGTGAATCGGTGAGCACCATGAGCGACAGCCAGCGCCACAGCCAGGACAGCGTGGAAATCGCCAACCTCGCCGGCGAACGCCTCAACAGCGTGACCCAGCGTATCGGCGAAATCGACGGAATGAACCAGTCGGTGGCAACAGCGACCGAGGAGCAGACCGCGGTGGTGGAATCCATCAACGTCGACATCACCGAGATCAATACGCTGAACCAGGAAGGCGTCGAGAACCTGCAGGCGACGTTGCGAGCCTGTTCGGATCTGGAGCAGCAGGCTTCGCGCCTGAAGCAGCTGGTCGGCAGTTTCCGCATCTAAATCGCTGCCACGGGCCTCTTCGCGAGCAGGCTCGCTCCCACATCGGATCTGTGTCGTTTGCAGATACCTGTGGGAGCGGGCTTGCTCGCGAAGGCATCCTGACAAACACCACAACACCTCCCTGACACTCCCACCGCGCAGATCGCCGACATCCCCCCTGTTCTCCCACATTGGCTCTGTGTCATCTGCAGATCCCTGTGGGAGCGGGCTTGCTCGCGAAGGCATCCTGACAAACACCACAACACCTCCCTGACACTCCCACCGCGCAGATCGCCGACATCCCCTCATGTTCTCCCACATGGGATCTGTGTCGTTTGCAGATCCCCGTGGGAGCGGGCTTGCTCGCGAAGGCATCCTGACAAACACCACAACACCTCCCTGACACTCCCACCGCGCAATCCCGACCGAACATCTATTCTGGATAAAGGTCAACCAAGGGAGTGCAACGCAGCGGAGGGTTGATCACAGTGCATATCGCCGACATCACCATGTTCTACGCCCCGGCCAGCGGCGGCGTACGCACCTATCTGGATGCCAAGCATCGCCGGTTGGGGGGCAAAACGGGCATTCGTCATAGCCTGCTGATTCCCGGCGCGCATTTCGGTGAAAACGATGGTATCTACACCGTGCCCGCACCCGCCCTACCCTTCGGCAAAGGCTATCGCTTCCCGCTGCGCCTCGCGCCATGGCGCAATGTCCTGCAGGGTTTGCAGCCGGATCTGATCGAAGTCGGCGACCCGTACCTCACCGCGTGGGCGGCGCTGGACGCGCGACGGCAACTGGACGTGCCGGTGATCGGCTTTTATCACTCGGACCTGCCGCTACTGGTCGGCAATCGCATGGGCCATTGGGTCACGCCGAACGTCGAGGCGTACGTCACCAAGCTCTATGGCAACTTCGATCGAGTGCTGGCGCCCAGCCAGGTGATGGCCGACAAGCTCACTGGTCTGGGAGTGCGCAATGTATTCGTGCAGCCATTGGGCGTGGATCTGCAAACCTTTCACCCTGACGCCCGCGACAACGGCCTGCGCGCCGAACTGGGAATTGCCGAAGACACTCGTCTGCTGATCTTTGCCGGGCGCGGTTCCAAAGAGAAGAACCTGCCAGTGCTGCTCAAATGCATGCAGCGCCTCGGCCCACGCTATCACCTGCTGCTGGTTGGCTCGTCGATGCCGGCCGTGGTTCCGGACAATGTCAGCGTGATCGACGGGTTCTGTCCCGCCGCCACCGTGGCCCGGTTGATGGCCAGCGCCGACGCCCTGATCCATGCCGGTGACCAGGAAACCTTTGGCCTGGTGATCCTTGAAGCCATGGCCTGCGGGATTCCGGTGGTCGCGGTGGCGGCCGGGGCGTTTGAAGAGATTGTCGCCGACGACTGCGGCTTGCTCTGTGCGCCGAACAACCCACAAGCCATGGCCAATGCCGTGCGCGAGCTGTTCAGTCGCGGCTGCGTGAAACTCGGCCAACAGGCGCGGCAACACGTCGAACGGCGTTATTCCTGGGACAGCGTGGTCGACAGCCTGCTCGGCCATTACCACGCGGTGCTCGGTCACTCTCTGCCCAGGGTGGCCAATGGCTGATTCCTTGAATGACCGCGCAGTGCTGCTGGTGCTGCACGACGTGGCGCCGTCGACGTGGGCGGATTATCGGCCGTTTGTCGAGGCGGTCGACGCAATGGGCGGCGTGCCGATGACCTGGCTGGTTGTTCCGGATTTCCATGGCCACGATGCGCTTGAGGATCATCCCGCGTTTTGCCGAATGCTCGGCGAGCGGCTGGCCCGTGGCGATGAACTGGCCTTGCACGGCTATTACCATGACGACCGCGAGCCAGCGCCAGCCACACCCCGCGACTGGTTCATGCGCCGAATCTACACCCACGAAGGGGAGTTTTATCGCCTGTCCCGCGAAGCCGCCCTGGCGCGACTGCGCGACGGCATCGAACTGTTCCGGCGCAATGGCTGGCCGTTGCACGGCTTTGTCGCCCCGGCCTGGTTGATGAGCGAGGGCACGCGCCAGGCCCTTCGCGAAACGCCATTGAGCTACACCAGCGACCCGCAACATCTTTATCAATTACCGGATTTCACCGCCATCAACGCCCCGGGTCTGGTGTGGAGTGCGCGCAGCGCCTGGCGCCGGGGTCTGTCAAAACTCGTCAGCGAGCAACGCGAACAGCAGTGGCGCGACGCCGCGGTGATTCGTCTAGGCTTGCACCCGGTAGACATGCGCCACGCCTTCGCGCGTGATTACTGGCTACGAACCCTTGAACGGCTGCTGGCAGAAGGACGCACGCCCATGACCAAAATCGACTGGCTCGCCGAGCAACGCGAGCGAATGGAGCGCGCTGCATGAGTCGCGGCATTGTGTTGTTGATCGGCCTGCTCGCTGCTGTACTGATCCCGGTGTTGCTCGGCGGCGGCGAGATCGGTGCGCGCCTGCAAAATTTCCCCCTGCACTGGCTGCTGATCATGTTCGGCATGATTCTGCTCTGCTGGGGCATCAACACCCTGCGTCTGCGCCTGCTGCTGGGTGATCAGCGCGATCAGGTAACGCCGCTGAAAAGTCTCGGCGTGGTCATGGCCGCCGAGTTCGCCTACTGCGCCACTCCCGGCGGCAGTGGCGGACCGCTGACGATCATGGCGTTGCTGGCGCGCTGCGGCGTACGCCCGGCCCGTGGCAGCGCAGTGTTTGCCATGGATCAGTTGAGCGATCTGCTGTTCTTTCTCTGCGCCCTGAGCGGCATCCTGATTTACGCGTTGTTTCAGCATCTCAGTGACCGCCTGGAGTGGTTGCTGATGGTCAGCGCCGTGTCACTGTTCGGTGGGCTGTTCAGTTGCGTGCTGCTGGCGCGCTACCACCGCCGCCTGATCCTTCTGAGCGGACGCCTGCTTGCCCGCCTCAACGTGCAACCGGCCACGCGTCGGCGCTGGGCGCGCAAGCTGCTGCATTTTCTCGACGCGTTTATCGACACCCTCAAGTTGCCGTGGCAAACCCTGGTCAAGGTGTTCGCCCTGACCTGCATGCACTGGCTGCTACGCTACAGCGTGTTGTATCTGGCCCTGCGCGGACTGGGCGCGGATCTGCAGTGGGCCTGGAGTTTTCTGGTGCAGATGCTATCGCTGGGGGCTGGTCAAATGAGCCTGTTGCCCGGTGGTGCGGGCGCCGCAGAGCTGACCTCGGCGGCGCTGCTGGCGCCGATGGTCGGCAAATCCACTGCGGCGGCAGCGATTCTGATCTGGCGGGTGGTGACGTTCTATTTCTATCTGGTGGTGGGTGGCCCGGTGTTTCTATTGATGCTGGGGCGGCCGCTGCTCAAGAAGCTGCTGAAGATCAGGCAGGCTTCTCAGGTTCGTCCGCCCGCTCCTTGAGCTGCTCCCACAGCTCGGCGGCGCCGGGAAACTCGGTGCCGTCTTCCGGGCTCAGGTCATCCGGGTCGTAGCGGCTCAAACAGCCCTCCCCCACGGTGGCGGGCGCTTTCGAAGTGGCTTTGTCCAATGGGTCGCTCACGGGCAGTTCCTCAAGGGCTGAAACGAAAAAAGGGCCTGGGACGATTGAACGCCCAGGCCCTTCTTTATTCAAGTACGCGCAGGTTCGATCAGAACACCACGGTCTTGTTGCCGTGCACCAGCACACGGTCTTCGAGGTGATAACGCAAGCCTCGGGCCAACACCATCTTCTCGACGTCACGGCCGAAACGCACCATGTCTTCGATACTGTCGCTGTGGCTGACACGCACCACGTCCTGCTCGATGATCGGACCGGCGTCCAGCTCTTCGGTCACGTAGTGGCAAGTCGCGCCGATCAGCTTCACGCCGCGCAACGACGCCTGATGGTACGGCTTGGCGCCGACGAACGACGGCAGGAAGCTGTGGTGAATGTTGATCACCTTGTGCGCGTATTCGCGGCACAGCGCCGGCGGCAGGATCTGCATGTAGCGCGCCAGCACCACCACTTCGGCATCGTGCTGTTTGACCAGACGCGAGACTTCGGCGAACGCCGGCTCCTTGTCCTGCGGATTGACCGGGACATGGTAATAAGGAATGCCGTGCCACTCGACCATGCTGCGCAGGTCATTGTGGTTGGAAATCACGCAGGAGATTTCGCAATCGAGCTCGTCGCTGTGCCAGCGGTGCAGCAAGTCGGCCAGGCAGTGGGATTCGCGGCTGGCCATCAGCACCACGCGTTTCTTCTGCTCGGTGTCGGTGATGCGCCAGTCCATCGAGAACTCTTCGGCGATCGGCGCAAACTTCTCGCGCAGCACTTCAATACCGAACGGCAGCGAATCGGCGCGGATCTCGTGACGCATGAAGAACCAACCGTTCTGATTATCCGAGTGGTGGCTCGCTTCGGTGATCCAGCCGTTGTGGGATGCCAGAAAGTTACTGACTTTGGCAACGATGCCAACGCGGTCAGGGCAGGAAATCACCAACCGAAAGGTGCGCATGGGGGGAAAACTCCAGAACTTCGCAAAGGCGGCCATTCTAGCGACTGTGCGCGGAAACTGCAGTATTGATGACCACATGTCCGCAGGCAGGCCCGATTAGCGACGCCTGACGCCACGCGCGGCGAAACGATAGTCCTGCAGTGAAGCTGTTCGGCCAGATAATTGTGAATATTCGTGATGACTGCATCACATTATTTAAATGACCATTCAATTTACCGGTTATTCCTTGCAACTAATTCAAATAAAAAAACCGGTTAAATGTTTACTTGATGAAACAGCCTGACTATTATTGCGGCACTGTCCCCTGCCATTCAACACATCTGCATAAGGTAGTTACCATGTCCTTGATCAACGAATATCGCGCCACCGAAGAAGCAATCAAAGAGCTGCAAGCGCGTTTGAAGAACCTGTCGCAAGACGACAAACTGCAAGCCGAGCTGGAATTCGAAGGCAAACTGCGCACCCTGATGGGCGAATACTCCAAGTCCCTGCGCGACATCATCGCCCTGCTGGATCCGGAATCGAAAACCAAAGGCACCCGTGGCGCCGCAGTAAAAACTACCGGCACCAAGCGCGCGCGCAAAGTTAAACAATACAAAAACCCGCATAACGGCGAAGTCATCGAAACCAAAGGTGGCAACCACAAGACTCTGAAAGAGTGGAAAGCCAAGTGGGGCGGTGACGTGGTTGAAGGCTGGGCTACCCTGCTGGGCTAAGCCGCAACGCCTGTCGCAGACTGATTCTGCGGCCCATGAAAAACGCCAGCATACGCTGGCGTTTTTTTATGCCCGGCATTTCATGGGCACACTATGTTCGATTTCAAAGATTCAAACGTTTGCGCAATGCCTGGACATAATTCTGCCACTCATTGAGCACTTGATTCTGTATCGGCGTAGCACTAAGCGCCCATTGCTGCGCGGCCTCGGCAAAAGATTGCAGGGTATTAGGCGCGCCCATTTGCGGCTCGGACAAACGCTGCTGACAGAATATTCTCCAGCGTTCTTGCTCCTCAAAATTCAACGTGTCGGGAAAGTTGCGTGCGCGATATCGAAAGAGTAATTCCGGCAGACGTTCATCATCGAACGGCCAGTGCTCTTGCGCTAATTGCGCCGGATCCGCCGTTCTCACTTGCTCGCATAGACGCCGATCGCGATCACCGATAAATCCATCGTACAACTGCTGTTCCGGATCTTCGCTGGGCGTGAAGTCTTCGCTGGCGTAAATCGCCGCGACTTTATCTTTCCAAACTTGTTGTGCGTCACTTAGCCGCAGTGCACGTGCCTGATACAGCGCCATGTCCAGGCCCAGACGCTGCTGATCGTCGGCACGCAACACCGACAACGGCGCCACCACCGGGCAGCGATTGATGTGAATCAGTTTCAGCGGCACCGGCAGTTCACCCTCGGCGAGGTCGTCGCGGCGGGTGTACAGGCGCCGGCGCAGGGTTTCGGCGTCCAGGTCCAGCAAGCCTTGCGGATCAAGGTGCAGGTCACAGACGATCAGCGCATTGCGATTGCGCGGATGCCAGGCCAATGGCAGCACCACACCGACATAGTGCCGCGCCGCCGAGAAGCGTCCGGAGATATGCACCAGCGGTTGCAGCAGGCGAATCTGATCCATGACCTTCTGTTTGCTGCGCAATTGAAACAGCCAGTCATACAACTTCGGCTGTTTCTCGCGGATCAACCGCGCCAGCGCAATGGTGGCGCGCACGTCCGAGAGCGCTTCGTGCGCATGCCCATGGTCGATGTGGTTGGCCGCCGTCAGGCGTTCGAGCTTGAGGGTGACCTTGCCTTCGTCGTCGGTCGGCCAGACCAGGCCATCCGGGCGCAACGCATACGCGGCGCGCACCACATCGATCAGGTCCCAGCGACTGTTGCCGCCTTGCCATTCACGGGCGTACGGGTCGAAAAAATTGCGGTACAGGCTGTAGCGGGTCATCTCGTCGTCGAAACGCAAGGTGTTGTAACCCGCACCGCAAGTGCCGGGCGCCGCCAGTTGCGCGTGTACGCGGGTCATGAAGTCGGCTTCGCTCAAACCCTGTTCGGCGAGACAGCTCGGGGTGATACCGGTAATGGCGCACGCCGCCGGGTGCGGCAGGATGTCTTCGCTGGGCTGGCAGTAGAGGTTGACCGGTTCGTCGATTTCATTGAGGTCGTGGTCGGTGCGAATCCCGGCGACCTGCAGCGGACGGTCGTTGCGCGGATTGATGCCGGTGGTCTCGTAGTCGTACCAGAAGATTGAAGTCACGGGCGGTTCCTGAACTGAAGATCGGCAAAGTCTAGGCGTTGAACCGCGGTCGCGGCCAGCGCTGTGTCATTCAACCACCGCGCATCACACGATGTGCAATACATAGTTATGTCGTTTTCCCCCAAGAGGCTGCTAGCATCGGACCGACTTCGCATCCCGATCCGGCCCCATCAGGTAGCCCATGCTCGAGAACACAGCACTGCCACGGAAAGCACCGCTGAAACCGCCACTCGATACCCGCTATCAAGTGGAAACCCCGGAAGGCATCGACCTGCCGCTGCGCCCGGCCGGTCTGATGGTGCGCAGCCTCGCTTTCGGCATCGACCTGGGCATTCGCGGGGCCATCCTCGGCGTGCTGTTTCTGCTGCTGGCGTTTCTCGGCCAGCTCGGCATGGGCCTGGGTTCGCTGCTGCTGTTTGCCGTCAGCTGGTGGTACATGGTGCTTTTCGAAGTGTTGCGTCAGGGCCGTTCGCCGGGCAAGCAATGGATGGGCCTGCGGGTGATCCACGATGACGGCACACCGATCGGCTGGTCGGCCTCGCTGCTGCGTAACCTGCTGCGTTTTGTCGATCTGCTGCCGTTCGGTTATTTCCTCGGCGCCATCAGTTGCCTGCAACACCCGACCTTCAAACGCCTGGGCGACATCGCAGCCGGCACGCTGGTGGTCTACAGCGAACGCGCCCTGCTCCGCCCGCAGTTACCTGACGCCCAGCCACGCAGCTCGCCCGTGCCGCTCAACCTCGGCGAACAACGCGCCTTGCTCGCCTTCGCCGAACGTCAGGCTGAACTGTCGCCGGCGCGGGTCAATGAGCTGGCCGCGCTGCTCGCCCAACCGCTGCACATCTCGGCGCCCAAAGCGGTCAGCGAACTCAATGGCATCGCCCGCGGCTTGTTGGGTCCGACATGAAGCAGAGTCTTTTCGAAGCTCGTCACAAGGCCGAATGGGAGCGCTTCACCCTGGCCCTCGAACGCCTCGAACATGGCAAGGACACCTCGCAGGCAGCCAGTTTCCCCAAGGCTTATCGACGCCTCTGCCAGCATCTGGCGCTGGCGCAGGAGCGCGGTTACAGCAGTTTTCTGATCGACTCGCTGCAACAACTGGTGTTGCGCGGCCACCAGCAGCTGTATCGGCACCGCAGTCGATTCGGCGCCAACCTGCTGGGTTTCATCCTCGCTGACTTTCCTCGACTGGTGCGTGCCGAATGGCCGTTTGTGCTGGCCGCTGGTCTGATGTTTTTCGGCAGCCTGATCGGCTTTGCCTTGCTGGTGTATGCCTTTCCCGAACTGATCTACAACCTGATCCCCGCCGAACAGGTGCGCGACATGCAGAGCATGTACGACCCGGTGGCCGGGCACCTCGGGCGCTCGGCCGAACGGGCGGCCAGCGAAGACTGGGTGATGTTCGGCTATTACGTGATGCACAACATTGGCATCGCCTTTCAGACTTTCGCCAGCGGTTTGCTGCTGGGCGTCGGTAGCGCGTTCTTCCTGTTCTATAACAGCTTGATCATCGGCGCGGTGGCCGGGCACCTGACCGAAATCGGTTTTGGCCAGACGTTCTGGTCGTTCGTGATCGGCCACGGCGCCTTCGAGCTGAGCGCCATTGCCCTGGCGGGCGCGGCGGGGCTAAAGCTCGGCTGGGCAGTGATTGCACCGGGACGGCTGACCCGTGGTGAAGCACTGGTGGAGGCGGCGCGCAAAAGCGTGCTGCTGGTGTGTGGGGTCATGCTGTTCCTGCTGATCGCAGCGTTCATCGAAGCGTATTGGTCGTCGAAGACCGGGGTCACACCGCCGATCAAATATGCGGTCGGTGCCGCATTGTGGCTCGCAGTAGCGGCCTATCTGCTGTTCGCCGGAAGGACACGCCATGCGCCTGAGTGATGCCACCGTGGCGATCCGTCCGCGCAGCACCTGGGAAGCCATGGACCTGGGCGTGCTCATGAGCCAGCAGCATCGACGCCTGCTGATGACCAGTTGGGCCATCGTCACCCTGCCGCTGTTCGCCGTGCTGACGTTGTTGCTATGGGATTCGCCGTCGCTGGCGGTATTCATTTTCTGGTGGCTGAAACCGGCGTACGAACGCCTGCCGCTGTACATCCTGTCCAAAGCCCTGTTCGGCGAAACACCGACACTGAAACAGGCCCTGCGCGAATTTCCACGGTTGCTCAAGCCGCAACTGCTGGCCAGCCTGACCTGGCGCCGGCTGAGCCTGAGTCGCAGCTTTTTGCTGCCGGTGGTGCAACTCGAAGGTCTCGACGGCACGGACCGTCAGCAACGCTTGCAGGTGTTGCTGCAACGCAATGCCGGCGCCGCGCAATGGCTGACGATCATCGGCATGCACCTGGAGACCGCACTGTGGATCGGCCTGATGGTGCTGTTCTACATGTTGCTGCCACAGCAGATTGAAACTGACTGGGACTGGCAATCGCTGATCCTCGACGCCGATCACCACTGGCGTTGGCTGGAGCACCTGACCAACGCCTTCTACGCGCTGGTGCTGGTGGTCTGGGAACCGATTTATGTCGCCTGCGGTTTCAGCCTGTATCTGAACCGGCGCACCGCACTGGAGGCGTGGGACATCGAGCTGGTGTTCCGCCGTTTACGCCAACGCCTGAACAGCAGCGCTCTGGGTTTGCTGTTGGCGGTCTGTCTTTTGCTGCCGGCGGTGCCACCCGTATGGGCTGCAGCCGATCCCGCCAGCGCACCGGAGGCACCCCGCCTGTTGCACCAACCGCTGACCAGTCAGGCCGCGCACGACAGCATCAAGGCGCTACTCGAACAACCGCCGTTCAAGAACAAGGAAAGCGTGACCCGCTATCGCTTTGGCGACGATCCGGCAGCCCCGTCCGAGGACAAACCCGGCGAGGCACCGCAATGGCTGAAAACCCTGCTCGGCTGGCTGGACAGTCAGCGCTTCAATGCGCTGGCCGGCCTGATTGAAGTGTTGTTGTGGGGAGCGTTGATCGCCGCTGTGGGCTGGCTGATCTGGCGCTATCGCGAGTTCCTGCGCACCTTCGTCAGCCGTCGGCCGAAGCTGCCCGCCCGCATCAGGCCACCTGCGCCGCAACAAGCATTTGGCCTGGACCTGAACCCGCAATCCTTGCCCGACGACATCGCCGCCAGTGCCGAACAACTCTGGCACACCCAGCCGCGCGCCGCGCTGGGCTTGCTGTATCGCGGATTGCTCAGCCGTCTGCTGCACGATTTTGCCCTGACTTTGAAACCCGCCGACACCGAGCATCAAGTGCTATTGCGGATCGAGCAACTGCAGCGCCCTGAGCTGCTGGCGTTCAGTCGCACCCTGACACAGCACTGGCAGAACATGGCCTACGGGCACCGCGTACCGGCGGCACATCTGCAACAGGAACTGTGTGACGGCTGGCGTGCCCTGTTCGGCTCGGGAGCGCGCGCTTGAACCGGCGCAACGCGTGGCTGCTCGGCGGGCTGATCGTCGCCCTGCTCGCGGCGTTGAGCGTTTATCTGTACCTCAAGGCGCGGCCCTATCAGGAAGTGATCGATCACGGCCCCTCGCCCCAGGCGCAGGCCAATCCTTATCTGGCGGCAGAACTGTTTTTGCGCGAGCGCGGCCTCAACGTCAGCCACGCCGAAACGCTGGCGGTGCTGCCCGACATCGATCCGCGTCGGCACACCCTGCTGTTGTTCGGCGAACGTTCGCGCATGACCCCGCGGCAGGTCGATCAGGTGTTGAACTGGGCCCGCGCCGGTGGGCGCCTGGTGTTCGTGGCCGAAGCGCTGTGGGACAAGCAGGCCAGACAAAGCGATGATCTGTTGCTGGATCGGGTGCAGTTGCACCAGTCCCTGAGCAAGGACCTCAAGGAGCCGCCGGCGGAGCTGGCCGATGATCCGTACCCGAACCTGACCAAACTCTATCTGGAAGATGAGGACGCTCCCGCCTACGCCGGTTTCGACACCGCGTTCCATCTGGACGACCCGAAGAATCTCGCCCAGGCCTGGGCCAACAGCGCCAAGGCCACGCACATGATGCAACTGCCGTACGGCCTCGGCTCGATCACCGTGGTCACCGATGCCGAACTGTGGAAAACCCCGGCCATCAGCAAGCACGACAACGCCTGGCTGCTCTGGTACCTGAGCGCCGACACCGACGTCACGCTGATTTTCAACACCGCACACGATGGTCTGCTGACCTTGCTCTGGCGTTACTTCCCGCAAGCCATCGTCGCCCTGCTGGCACTGATCGGCCTCGGCCTGTGGCACGTTGCTATGCGCCATGGACCACTGCAGGCACCCACCCCGAGTGGCCGCCGGCAGTTGCAGGAACACCTGCGCGCCAGTGCCGATTTCATCCTGCGCCACAACGGTCAGCACACGCTGTTGCAAGCCCTGCAACAGGACGTGCTGCGCCGCGCCCGCCGCCGCTATCCCGGCTTCGACCAATTGAACGTGGCCGAGCAATGGCTGGTGCTGTCGCGCCTGACCCGACAGCCGACCCGCGCCATCAGTCAGGCCCTCAGCCCGGTGCCGAAACAGCGCATGAGCAGCGCCGATTTCAGTCGCCAGGTGGCCCACCTGCAAACCTTGAGGAACACGCTATGAGTGAACAGATCGAGCCCGGTAGCGCCAGCCACACCGCCCAGCAACGCCAGCGTGCCAGCCAGTTGGCGCAAGCGCTGCGCGGAGAATTGCAGAAGGCCCTGATCGGCCAGAACAGCGTGATCGACGATGTGCTGACCGCGCTGATCGCCGGCGGTCACGTGCTGCTTGAGGGCGTTCCGGGGCTGGGCAAGACCTTGCTGGTGCGGGCGCTGGCGCGGTGCTTCGGCGGCGAGTTCGCGCGCATCCAGTTCACCCCGGACTTGATGCCCAGCGACGTCACCGGCCACGCGGTGTACGACCTGCACACCGAGCAGTTCAAGCTGCGCAGGGGGCCGCTGTTCACCAACCTGCTGCTGGCCGACGAGATCAACCGTGCACCGGCGAAAACCCAGGCGGCACTGCTCGAAGCGATGCAGGAGCGCCAGGTCACCCTCGAAGGTCGGGCGCTGCCGATCGCCCAGCCGTTCATGGTGCTCGCCACCCAGAATCCGATCGAGCAGGAAGGCACTTATCCACTGCCGGAGGCCGAACTTGACCGCTTCATGCTCAAAGTGCGCATGGACTACCCGGAGGCCGAGCAAGAGCTGAACATGGTGCGTCAGGTCAGCCGCTCGACCCGCGCCGACATGCTCGACGTGCAGCCGTTGCGCACGGTCCTGCAAGCCAAGGACGTGCAGGCCTTGCAACGCATCGCCAGTGACCTGCCGATCGACGATCAGGTGCTCGATTACGCGGTGCGACTGGCGCGCAGCACCCGCTCCTGGCCCGGCCTGACCCTCGGCGCCGGGCCGCGTGCCTCGATTGCGCTGGTGCGCTGCGCCCGCGCCCGTGCGTTGCTGCGCGGCGGCGAGTTCGTGATTCCCGATGACATCAAGGGTTGCGCGCTCTCGGTGCTGCGCCATCGGGTGCGAGTGGCGCCGGAGCTGGACATCGAAGGTCTGCAGGTCGATCAGGTGCTGCAACAATTGCTCGACCAAGTGCCGGCGCCGCGCCTGTGAAACCGTCACGCCTGCTGCTGATCTGGCTCGCGATTCTGCTGGCCGTCGGCACGCTGCTGGGCACGCTGCAAGCCCTCGACATCGACGTGCCCGCCACGCTGTTGTCGATCAACTGGGGCTTGCTCCTGGCCCTGCTGGTGCTGGCGATCATCGATGCGCTGCGCCTGAACAACCTGCCCTCGCCGCGCATCCAGCGGCAGATGCCCGGCAGCCTGGCACTCGGCCGTTGGAGCGAGGTGCGGCTGCAGCTCAGCCATGACTTCAATGAGCCGGTCGCGGTGGAGATTTTCGACCACGTGCCACAGGGCCTGAGCTTCGAAAACCTGCCGCTGGCGATTGAACTGCAACCCGGGCAATTCAGCGCGGTCGGCTACCGTCTGCGCCCGCTCAAGCGCGGGCACTTCAGCTTCGAACAGTGCGAGATCAACCTGCCCAGCCCGTTCGGTCTGTGGACAGGCAAACGCCTGCTCGCCGTGAGCGGCGAGATCCGCGTCTACCCGGACTTCGCAAAGCTCTACGGTGGGCAGTTGCTGGCGGTGGACAACTGGCTCAGCCAGCTCGGTGTGCGCCAGCGCCAGCGTCGCGGGCAGGGTCAGGAATTTCATCAGTTGCGCGAATTTCGCGAAGGCGACAGCCTGCGCCAGATCGACTGGAAAGCCACCGCCCGCCAGCGCACGCCGATTGCCCGCGAGTATGAAGACGAGCGTGATCAACAGATCATGTTCATGCTCGATTGCGGGCGGCAAATGCGCAGCCAGGATGGCGAGCTGTCGCATTTCGACCATGCGCTGAATGCGTGTCTGCTGCTGAGCCATGTCGCGCTGCGTCAGGGCGATGCGGTGGGATTGAGTACATTTGCAGACGATCAACCGCGATATCTAGCTCCGGTAAAAGGCAGCGGGCAACTCAACGTCCTGCTCAACACGGTCTACGATCTGGCGAGTAGCCAACGTCCGGCGGACTATCAGGCAGCCATTCGGCAACTACTAACACGTCAGAAACGACGGGCACTGGTCATCCTTATGACCAACCTGCAGGATGAGGACCATGGCGAACTGACCAACGCAGTCCAACACCTGAGCCGCCAGCATCAAGTGTTAGTGGTCAGCCTGCGCGAAGAAACGCTCGACCAAATGCGCCAAGACTCGGTACAAACCCTTCCTGAAGCATTGGCCTATTGCGGCGCAGTGGATTACCTAAACGCTAGGGCCGAACTGAATGAGCGCCTGATGGCTCATGGCACACCTGTGCTGGATGTCCCTACCAGTAAGCTAAACACTGAACTAGTGTCAATTTACTTAAGCTGGAAGAAAGCTGGAGCCCTATAGACATTGTAGATTTCACGCCGGCGGGGTGTTTCAAATTGGCAAGCGGGTGTAGATTTCTTAATAAGAAATACCGCTGCTAAAAGGGCTTTTCCATTGATCGGTATCTCACTCCACTTATTTAAAGGAGTGCCAGTCCGCTCCTTGAGGCGGCCCATCCCGCGCTATCGGATTGCCCGCTAAATTTTCCCATGCAGCCATGCTCGAAGCCTCTCGAACGGAGTCGAAGAATGCCCACTAAATATTCATTATCTGATGTGTTGGAAAGGATTTATCAGAATCAGCTTGGGCTGGAGGCAGCCCTAATGGAGCTAACACTCCAGGTCGAAGAGAGGGGGTTTACCGAGATCGGAGAAAACGTCCGCTCTGCGCTTTTTGTCATTGGAGAAAATGCCGGCTATATCAAGCAGGGCTTGGCGAAACTCAGAGCAAAGGAAACGGACTAGGCCTCAAAAACTCAATGAATTTTGTCGACCGCTTTGGTGTTATCCACAGGGTGATTATCGAAGCGATTTGACGATTCAAAAACCTTCCAACACCCCACCTAAAATCCCCCCGTCTTATATCGAAATGAAACAGATTGATGCGTTCGGGTACACATATCCGTCATCCGAATGAAGTCTTTCCCCAAACCTAGGAATTTAGGCTACACGACGTGGCGCCTTTGCCTACGAACACACCAGAATGCTCTGTCTTGTACGCATTGGTGAGGCTCCGTAACTTGATCTTGGCCGCTGAATCAGCGGTCGAAATTAATTGTCCGGGGCAATGTCGAGGCAGTAGCTTCAGTCAGGCTAGTAACATTTTAGCTGTTAGCAGGACGTCTCTAGGTGAGCCGAACAGCTCACCTCCCCCCGGCCGAATAACCTCTTCATAGCAGTTTCCGTTCACGTTCACCCGAACTGGAAGCCAAGCAAAAAGGATATAAAGCCATGAACAGTGCAACATCAAATCCTCCAGAATCTGACGCGACTTCCAGCTGTCTCCCCCCTGATTCAGAGAGGTTTCAGGAAGCCGCAGAACGCGCCCTCGACCACTACCTCAAACCAAAATCGCCCTCACGCAATTCCGTGGATCGCGGCATGCAGATGTTCGTTGTCGCCCCCGACCTCAACCCCGAAGCCATCGCCATCCAGACCTACGAAACCTTCTCGTCGGTGAGCATTCTGCTGCTGGATCTGGCGGACAGCCTGGAAGACAAACCACGGCATCTGGCGATGGCGATCTATCAGTTGAGCGAGATGGGTTTGTTGCTGGCGGAGAAGACACTGGACAGTGAGCGGGCGATTGCCTTGAAGGCTTGAAGATCAAAAGATCGCCGCCTGCGGCAGCTCCTGCAGGAAAATTGCATTTCCACTGTAGGAGCTGCCGCAGGCGGCGATCTTTGGTTTTGGCTGTATCAGGCAGATGCCGGCAGGGGCTGAAAACTGAAGTACTGCTTCAACGCCTGCACCAGTTGCGCATATTCCGGCGGCGGGCGTTGCAGGCTGAAGCCGGCGTCGTAGTGCATCGGGGTCGCGTCTTCATGGCACCACAGGCAGCACGCCGTCAGGTCGATGACCTGCTGGCAGCCATCGCCGAGCGGAATTTTGAGACGCAGACTGAAATCGACACCGGTCATCATCGGTAACTGGCTGATGAGCATCAGCCCGTCTTCGGACACATTGCCCAGAAAACCGATGGGTTTGTCGGTGACGCTGTTGAACACCCTGAGGAAGTACGGCAACTGGTGCCGTTCGATTCGTCGGTCGGTAAACATGCGAGGTACGCCACGCAAGGCCCCATCACAGAGCCGCACCTTTGCTTCGGAACACGCCTGTGTCACAGACACGCTCTCCCCGCTTCCGGTGGCATGGTCGCCAATACGCCATCGCCTCAACATCGACCAGTCGCAGGTGTTGCCCCATGTTTAGAGGCCAGACTCTAAACCGGATCACTGGACTATAGCTCAACCTGTACAGTCAGCCAGCGTTTGTATGACATCCGGCATCAGAAGCGTTGCGCACTCGGCACCGCCGCCGCACTGCGAGTCGGGTAATGTCCCAGGCTCTGCAGGGTTTCCAGGCGGGCGCGGGCGCGGAAGGCGTATTCGCTGTTGGGGTACGAGGCGATGATGAACTGGTAGGTCTGCGCAGCGTCGATGTACATTTTTTGCCGTTCCAGGCACTGGCCGCGCATCATCGACACTTCCGGCCACACATACGGACGGGCCCGGCTGGCGCGTTCGACCTTGGACAGTTCGAGCATCACCTGCTCGCAATTGCCCCGGTCGTAGGCGCTGTAGGCGTTGTTCAAATGATGGTTCATCGACCAACGGGTGCAGCCCGTGACGGCGAGGACGCTGAGGGCAAGGGCGGCAATGGGCAACAATCGCATGGGGAGGTTCTCCTGTCTTGAGCTCTGTATCGACCCCTGGTCGTAAATCTTCAGGCGCGTTTGTCCCAAAGTTGCCACGTTCAATAAAGAAAACAATAAGTAGTGCAAACGAACAATGACTACACCCCAAGAGCATAGTAGCCTCTGCTAGCGCTTGAACTCAGGAGTCTTTGCATGTCCGTCCGTCGTACCAAAATCGTCGCTACCCTTGGCCCGGCCAGTAACTCGCCGGAAGTTCTCGAACAGCTGATTCTGGCTGGTCTGGACGTTGCCCGTCTGAACTTCTCCCACGGCACCCCCGACGAGCACAAGGCTCGCGCGAAGCTGGTGCGTGACCTGGCGGCCAAGCACGGCCGTTTCGTCGCCCTGCTGGGTGACCTGCAAGGCCCGAAAATCCGTATCGCCAAATTCGCCAACAAGCGCATCGAGCTGAAGATCGGTGACAAGTTCACCTTCTCCACCAGCCATCCGCTGACCGAAGGCAACCAGCAAGTGGTCGGCATCGACTACCCGGATCTGGTGAAAGACTGCGGCGTGGGCGACGAGCTGCTGCTCGACGACGGCCGCGTAGTGATGCGCGTCGAAACCGCCACTGCTACCGAGCTGCACTGCGTGGTGACCATCGGCGGCCCGCTGTCCGACCACAAAGGCATCAACCGTCGCGGTGGCGGCCTGACCGCACCAGCCCTGACCGAAAAAGACAAGGCCGACATCAAGCTCGCCGCCGAAATGGAAGTCGACTACCTCGCGGTGTCCTTCCCGCGTGACGCGGCTGACATGAACTACGCCCGTCAACTGCGTGACGAAGCCGGCGGCACTGCCTGGCTGGTGGCGAAGATCGAACGCGCCGAAGCCGTGGCCGACGATGAAACCCTCGACGGCCTGATCAAGGCTTCCGACGCAGTGATGGTTGCTCGTGGTGACCTCGGTGTGGAAATCGGCGACGCCGAGCTGGTGGGCATTCAGAAGAAGATCATTCTGCACGCACGCCGCCACAACAAAGCGGTGATCGTTGCGACCCAGATGATGGAGTCGATGATCCAGAACCCGATGCCAACCCGCGCCGAAGTGTCCGACGTGGCCAACGCCGTGCTCGACTACACCGACGCCGTGATGCTCTCGGCTGAATCCGCCGCTGGCCAGTACCCGCTGGAAGCTGTGCAGGCGATGGCACGCATTTGCGTCGGCGCTGAAAAGCACCCGACCGGCAAGACCTCCAGCCACCGTATCGGCAAAGAGTTCGAGCGCTGCGACGAAAGCATCGCCCTGGCGACCATGTACACCGCCAACCACTTCCCGGGCGTGAAGGCGATCATCGCCCTGACTGAAAGCGGCTACACCCCGCTGATCATGTCGCGCATCCGCTCCTCGGTGCCGATCTACGCCTATTCGCCACACCGCGAAACTCAGGCGCGTGCAGCGATGTTCCGCGGCGTCTACACCATTCCATTCGACCCGGCTTCGCTGGAACCGCATGAAGTCAGCCAAAAGGCGATCGACGAACTGGTCAAACGCGGCGTTGTGGAAAAAGGCGACTGGGTCATCCTGACCAAGGGCGACAGCTACCACACCACCGGTGGCACCAACGGCATGAAGATTCTGCACGTTGGTGATCCACAGGTCTGAGTGATTCGCTGAAAAAACAAAGCCCCGGCATGCGAATGCCGGGGCTTTTGGTTTTTTGATCCTATAGATTTACTGGCTGATCCGGCCCCTTCGCGGGCAAGCCCGCTCCCACATTGGAATGTGTTCCAATTGTGGGAGCGGGCTTGCTCGCGAAGAGGCCCGCGCGCTCAGCAAAGATCTCAATGCCGTTTGATAAATCCGGTCAACGCCGTCAACGCCTCCGGCGAGCGCAGTCGCTGAGTGAACAACGCGCCCTCTTCCTCGATTACTTTACGGATCAGCTCGCGATCCGGCGCCTTCATCAATTGCTTGCTGATGCGCACTGCATCTACTGGCAGTTCATCGAAGCGAAACGCCATTTCCCGCGCCTTGCTTAAGGTCGCTTGGCCGCTCCCCAGCGCTTCAGTGGCAATGCCCCACTGCGCCGCCTGCTCACCGCTGAATCCTTCGCCGAGCAGCAACAGCTCCGCCGCTTTCGCGTGTCCGAGCAAACGCGGCAGGATCAGACTGGAGCCGAACTCCGGGCACAGCCCGAGGTTGACGAACGGCATGCGCAACCGCGCGTCGTGGCTGACGTAGACCAGATCGCAATGCAGCAACAACGTGGTGCCGATGCCCACCGCTGCGCCGGCCACAGCGGCGATCACCGGTTTGCGGCATTCGAGCAGGTTGAGCATGAAGTGGAACACCGGGCTGTCGAGGTCGCTCGGCGGTTGCTGGATGAAGTCGGCGATGTCGTTGCCGGCGGTGAAGCAATCGGCGCTACCGGTGATCAGCACGGCGTTGATGTCAGGATCGTTGTCGGCCAGCCTCAAGGCCTCGGCGAGGTGGCTGTACATCGCGCGGGTCAGGGCGTTTTTCTTGTCCGGGCGATTGAAGCGCAGGGTGAGCAAACCGCGTTCGCGTTCGAGCAGGATGGCTTCGGTCATCAGCGTTACTCAACATTTAAAAGGGCTGACAAAGTTCTTTTGGTGAGGCAAAACTTCTGTGGTGAGGGGATTTATCCCCGATTGAGTGCGCAGCACTCACAAAATCCCGGGGCCGCTGCGCAGCCCATCGGGAATAAATCCCCTCGCCACAGGAGTTCACCTTCACACGAGACTCAGCGCTTAACTGCGGGACAAAAACACATCGGCCAGCAGTTGATTGCGCGGCAGTCCGGCCAGGTACAGACGCTTGGCAAACGCATCGACGCTGGCGGTTGAGCCGCAGACTAAGGCCAGGGTTTGCCGGGAAACAAGGCGCAGTTGCGCCAAAGCGGCGGCTGACTCGGCCGCCGTCCACAGCTCGACGCTGAGGTTTTCGCGCTGCGCGGCAAGCGCCGCCAGGGGTTTGGCCAGATAGTGCTCGCGGGCGTCATGGGCCAGGTGAATGACGCGGATGGTGCCTTGATGATCCTGGCGCAAGGCTTCGCGCAGCACACCGAACAACGGGCCCAGCCCGGTGCCGGCCGCCAGCAGCCACAGCGGGCGCGAGTGCCAGTCCGGGTCGTAATGCAACGCGCCGCCGCGCAGTTCGCCGAGGCGGATCGGGTCGCCGATCTGCAGGCGCCGCGCCGCATCGCTGAATTCGCCGGGCTGGCGACAGTCGAGGTGAAATTCGAGAAAACGGTCTTCCTGCGGCAGGCTCGCCAGCGAATACGGTCGGGCGATGTGGTTGATCCACAGCACCAGATGTTGCCCGGCGCTGTAGCGCAGCGGTCGCTGCGGGGTCAGGCGCAAACGCAGGACGTTATCGCTGAGCCAGTCCAGCGCCTCGACCACCGCCGGGCGCCCGTCGGTGACGGGGTCGAAGGTGTGTACCTGCAAATCTTCCGTGACCTGACACTGACAAGCCAGCCGCCAGCCTTGCTGGCGCTGTTCGGCGCTCAAGGCATCCGGGCGACTGTCGGCGGGCAAGCCGCTCACGCACTGCACCAGACAGGCATGGCAACTGCCGGCGCGGCAGCTGTAAGGCACCGCGACGCCGTGCTGATTCAGCGCGTCGAGCAAATTGCTGCCCGCCGCCACCGGCCATTGCCGGTCACCGACGCGAAGTTCAGGCATCCACATTCTCCCATGCCGCTGCACAGCGATTGCGCCCGTCGCGCTTGGCCCGGTACAGCGCCTGATCGGCACACTGCAAGGCGTCGTCCAGATCATCGCCCAGCTCCAGCAGGGTCATGCCCGCCGACAGGCTAAGGCTGCGCACGTTCAGGCCCACCAGTTCGACGTCGGTGAAAGCAATGCGCAGACGTTCACAACAGGCCGTCAGGCGTTCGGCATCGCAGTCGGGCAGCAACACCACGAATTCCTCGCCACCGTAACGCGCCAGCACGTCGCCATCACGCAGGCAGGCACCTGCCACGCCGGCGAACGCCTGCAACACCTGATCGCCCGCGGCATGGCCGTGCAGGTCGTTGATACGTTTGAAGTGGTCGAGGTCGATCAGCGCCAGACCATGTACCACGCCTGGTTCCATCTCCGCCAGCTCCCGTGAGGCCAGACGCAGAAAATGCCGGCGATTGAACAGTCCGGTCAGTTCATCGGTGGCCACCAAATCTTCGAGTTGGCGCATCATCCCGCGCAGGGTGTCCTGATGCGCCTGCAAGGCAAACCGGCGCTGGCGCATGCGCTGCCGTGAAACCTGGACGAAGCGTGCATAAATCACCAGCCAGGCCAGGACCATCGCCAGAATGCACACCTGCAACGCCGCCAGGGCCGGATCCGGCAGACGGAAGTGGTAGCCGTCCCAGAGGGTGATCGCACAGAAACTGAAGAACACCAGCAGCGCGCAACGAATGAACGCGCGCCGGGTTAAATGAAACAGGCCGAACAGCAGGATCAGCACGTAGAACACCAGAAACGCGCCGCGTGCTTCGTCCAGATGAGCGATCAGCCAGGTCTGCCAGCCGAGCCCGAGCAGCACTTGCGCTTCGGTCAGGCTGGGGTCGGCAAAGCGCTGGTTGCGCCCGGACCAGAACAGCGTAAACAACGTCGCCTGGCAGATCACCACCAGCGCGCTGCCGATCGCCACGCTGTTCAATGATTGCGGGTAATGCCCGGTGAAAAACGCCAGCCACAGCAGCAGCAAAGCCAATCCATAGGTGGCTGCGGCGAGGGCAAAGCGCTTGAGCAAAAGACGTTGAATGGCGTTATGGGTCAATCGTTGACTCACCGTGCGATAGGAGGCTGACCGAGTGTCCTACTCTACAGACCGGATGCCACTTTAGAGGGGCGGTCGATAAATGACCACCGATTTTCGGGCTCGAAAATTGACGTCAAAAGTGTGGCCTCAAAAGCCCCTCACCCTAGCCCTCTCCCCGAGAGATAGGGAACTGACCGCATTGTTTATTTGAGATACGCCGACCTGATACATCATGCCGAACTCAGGTTTTGAATTCGCCACAAATCGGCTCCCTTCCCCCCTCGCCCTCTTGGGGGAGAGGGCTGGGGTGAGGGGGGTGGGTATTGAAGTGCAAACCCGATGTTCGATATTCGCCCAACCATGCGACCAACGAATGACTGCCGACGCGTGTATGCCCCGAAGAGGCGCGGTATACTGCCGCGCCTTTTTAGCGTCGCGCCAGCAGCCCCGGCGTGCCTTGAAAGGTGCTTGCGACCGACCGATGTACCCAAGCCGCAGGCACCTTATTGAATGTTCCCGTCTTTTAGAGGAGCGCGACTCATGACCGTGATCAAGCAAGACGACCTGATTCAGAGCGTTGCCGACGCCCTGCAGTTCATTTCCTATTACCACCCCGTGGATTTCATCCAGGCGATGCACGAAGCCTACCTGCGCGAAGAATCGCCAGCGGCCCGTGATTCGATCGCGCAGATCCTGATCAACTCGCGCATGTGCGCCACCGGCCACCGGCCGATCTGCCAGGACACCGGCATCGTCACCGTGTTCGTGCGTGTGGGCATGGACGTACGTTGGGATGGCGCGACCATGAGCCTGGACGACATGATCAACGAAGGCGTGCGCCGCGCCTACAACCTGCCGGAAAACGTCCTGCGTGCCTCGATCCTCGCCGACCCGGCGGGCGCTCGCAAAAACACCAAGGACAACACCCCGGCAGTCATCCACTACTCCATCGTCCCGGGCAACACCGTGGAAGTGGACGTGGCGGCCAAGGGCGGCGGTTCCGAGAACAAGTCGAAAATGGCCATGCTCAATCCGTCCGACTCGATCGTTGACTGGGTGCTCAAGACCGTTCCGACCATGGGCGCCGGCTGGTGCCCACCGGGCATGCTGGGCATCGGTATCGGCGGTACCGCCGAGAAAGCCGCAGTGATGGCCAAGGAAGTGTTGATGGAATCCATCGACATTCACGAACTGAAAGCCCGTGGCCCGCAGAACCGTATCGAAGAGATCCGTCTGGAGCTGTTCGAGAAGGTCAACCAACTGGGCATCGGTGCCCAGGGTCTCGGTGGCCTGACTACCGTGCTCGACGTGAAGATCATGGACTACCCGACCCACGCCGCTTCGTTGCCGGTGTGCATGATCCCGAACTGCGCCGCCACCCGTCACGCGCACTTCGTGCTCGACGGTTCTGGCCCGGCATCGCTGGAAGCGCCATCGCTGGATGCCTACCCGGAAATCGTCTGGGAAGCCGGCCCGTCGGCCCGTCGCGTCAACCTCGACACCCTGACCCCGGAAGAAGTGCAGAGCTGGAAGCCGGGCGAAACCGTCCTGCTCAACGGCAAGATGCTCACCGGTCGCGACGCGGCGCACAAGCGCATGGTCGAGATGCTGAACAAGGGTGAAACCCTGCCGGTGGATCTGAAAGGCCGCTTCATCTACTACGTCGGCCCGGTTGATCCGGTCGGTGACGAAGTGGTTGGCCCGGCTGGCCCGACCACCGCGACGCGGATGGACAAGTTCACCCGTCAGATCCTTGAGCAGACCGGCCTGCTGGGCATGATCGGCAAATCCGAGCGTGGCCCGACCGCGATCGAAGCGATCAAGGACAACAAGGCCGTGTACCTGATGGCCGTGGGCGGCGCCGCTTACCTGGTGGCCCAGGCCATCAAGAAGTCCAAGGTGCTGGCCTTCGCCGAGCTGGGCATGGAGGCGATCTACGAGTTCGAGGTCAAGGACATGCCGGTCACCGTCGCGGTGGACAGCAACGGTGAGTCGGTACACATCACCGGCCCGGCGATCTGGCAACAGAAGATCGCCGAAAGCCTGGCGGTAGAAGTGCAGTAAGCGTTTCGCAGCTGTAAAAAGGCCGGCCCGTCATACGACAGGCCGGCCTTTTTTATGCCTGGGAGAACGACACATACCTTGGGCTTGAGCGCACCTGTCAGATCTGACAGGTGTGCGCTGCCATGATTGTTGTTAGCGTCAATCCATCTGCGTCTTCGCCTGTGCAATGTATGTGACTCATGGCTGATCAAGACCTCAGTATCACCCCGCCCTCCATCGCCAAGAGTTCGACGATTGCCACTTTCAGCAAGCGTTTGGTTTGTTCGAGTGACAGCGTCGAAAGCCTGACACAGGCCACGCAAGCCATCATTGGCGAGCTGGCTTATACCCGCACCATGCTGCTTTCACACTCACACCGGTTCACGGCGGTCTGATCAGGTAACGCGTCAGACGAGAAGGACGGGCAGGCCCATGCTATCGTGCCCGCCCGTCCCTCTATCCATTAGCCCAGCATGCTGCCGACTTCCCGTACCCTGCGTTTGTCGTTGTACACCCTGCTGATCATTGCCGGTGCGGCCATCGCCGCGACCCTTGCCATCCGCCACGCCGAACGCCAGGCGATGGAGGAAGACGCCACCCGCGCCAGCCAGCAATTGGCGCTGTATGCCAACTCGTTGCACACCCTGATCGACCGCTATCGCGCCCTGCCCGCCGTGCTGGCGCTGGACCCGCAATTGCGCAGCGCGCTGGCCGGGCCGGTGGGCGCGGAACAACAGAATGTGCTGAATCTGAAGCTGGAGCAGATCAACGGCGCGGCGCAGTCCTCGACCCTCGAGCTACTTGATCACAGCGGCCTCGCGGTGGCCGCCAGCAACTGGCGCCTGCCGAGCAGTTACGTCGGCCACAACTACGGTTTTCGTCCGTACTTCAGCCAGACCCGCACTCAGGGCAGCGGGCGCTTTTATGCGGTGGGGGTGACCAGCGGCATCCCCGGCTATTTTCTGTCCAGCGCGGTGCTCGGCGACAATGCCGAGTTTCTCGGCGCGATGGTGGTCAAGCTGGAGTTCCCCGAGCTTGAGCGCGAATGGAGCCAGGGCAGCGACACGCTGCTGGTCAGCGATGCACGCGGGATCATCTTCATCGCCAACCAGCCCGGCTGGCGCTATCGCTCGTTGCGGCCGCTGGACAGCCGCGACATGGACGAGATCAAGCGCACGCGCCAGTACGACAAACAATCGCTGATCCCGCTGACGCACTTGTCGCTGCGTCACTTCGACGACAACAGCGACCTGCGCCGGGTCGAAGGCCCGGACGGAACGGCGGACTACTTATGGGAATCGCTGCCGCTGGCCACCGAAGGCTGGACCCTGCACCTGTTGCGCCGCCCGCAAGTGGCTTTCGAAGACTTACGCAACGCCGGGCTGGCCGCCGCAGGTGTATGGCTGGCGCTGGTGTTTTTGCTGCTGTTCCTCAATCAGCGCTGGCGCCTGTCGAAAGTGCGTCAGCGCAACCGCGAAGAACTCGAACAACTGGTCGAAGAACGCACCCGCGATCTGCGCACCGCGCAGGACGGTCTGGTGCAATCGGCCAAGCTCGCGGCGCTGGGGCAGATGTCCGCCGCACTGGCCCACGAAATCAATCAACCGCTGACCGCGCAACGCATGCAGTTGGCGACGCTGCGCCTGCTGCTCGAACATGGCCGCGTCGATGATGCGTACAAGGCGCTCAAACCGGTGGACGACATGCTCACGCGCATGGCATCGCTCACCGGCCATCTGAAAACCTTCGCCCGCAAGAGCCCCAGCGGCCTGCGCGAACGGCTGGATCTGGCGACCGTAGTCGATCAGTCGCTGCAACTGCTCGATGCGCGCCTGCGCGACGAACAGGTCAGTCTGGTGCTGCACCTGACGCGTCCGGCCTGGGTGCGTGGTGATGCAATACGCCTCGAACAGGTGCTGATCAATCTGCTGCGCAATGCCCTCGATGCAATGCAGGGCAAACCGTGCAAGCGCCTGGAAATTCGCCTGGAGGTGGACGAACAACTGTGGCGCCTGAGCGTGATCGACAATGGCGGCGGGATTGCCGAACAGCACCTGAACCAGGTGTTTGACCCGTTCTTCACCACCAAACCGGTGGGTGACGGACTCGGCCTCGGGCTGGCGGTATCCTTTGCCATCGTGCATGAATCCGGCGGGCGTCTGAGCGTTGAAAATGGCGAGGCCGGCGCGGTGTTCAGCCTGACCCTGCCGATCGATCTGGAGGCACACATCTGATGCTCAACTCGGTGATGGTGGTCGATGACGAAAGCAGCATTCGCAGCGCTGTCGAGCAATGGCTGAGCCTGTCGGGGTTCGAGGTGCAGTTGTTCAGCCGCGCCGAGGATTGCCTCGCCGCACTGCCCAGCCACTTCCCCGGGGTGATCCTCAGCGATGTGCGCATGCCCGGGCTCAGTGGGCTGCAGTTGCTGGCCGAAGTGCAGCGCCGTGACAGCGATTTGCCGGTGATACTGCTGACCGGTCACGGCGATGTGCCGATGGCGGTCGAAGCCATGCGTGACGGCGCCTACGACTTTCTGGAAAAACCGTTCAGCCCGGAAACCCTGCTCGGCAGCCTGCGCCGGGCACTCGACAAGCGGCGACTGGTATTGGAAAACCGCGCCCTGCACGAGCAGGCCGACCACCGCGCCAGACTCGATGCGACGCTGCTCGGCGTGTCCCGTGGCATGCAGACTTTGCGCCGGCAAGTGCTGGATCTGGCGGCGCTGCCGGTCAACGTGTTGATCCGTGGCGAAACCGGCAGCGGCAAGGAACTGATCGCCCGCTGCCTGCATGATTTCGGCCCGCGCGCCGACAAGCCCTTCGTGGCGCTGAACTGCGCGGCGATCCCCGAGCAGTTGTTCGAAGCCGAGCTGTTCGGTCATGAAAGTGGCGCGTTCACCGGCGCTTCCGGCAAGCGCATCGGCAAACTGGAATATGCCGATGGCGGCACGTTGTTCCTCGATGAAATCGAAAGCATGCCGCTGGCTCAGCAAGTGAAATTGCTGCGGGTGTTGCAGGAGCAGAAGCTGGAGCGCCTCGGCTCGAACCAGAGCATTCGTGTGGATCTGCGGATCGTCGCCGCGACCAAACCTGATCTGCTGGATGAGGCCCGGGCCGGACGTTTTCGCGAAGACCTGGCGTATCGCCTGAACGTCGCCGAACTGCGCCTGCCGCCGCTGCGCGATCGCCGCGAAGACATTCCGCTGCTGTTCGAATCGTTCGCCTTCAGCGCCGCCCAGCGTCTGGGCCGCACGTTCCCGCCGTTGAGCGGGGCGCAATTGAGCCACCTGCTCAGCCACGACTGGCCGGGCAACGTGCGCGAACTGGCGAACGTCGCCGAGCGCCAGGTGCTGGGGCTGGATGAGCCGGTGCAGGGCATCGATCCGGGCCAGTCCCTCGCCGCGCAGCAGGAAGCCTTTGAAGCGCAATGCCTGCGCGCGGCGCTGACCCGGCACAAGGGCGATGTGAAAGCGGTGCTGGAAGAGTTGCAACTGCCGCGCCGGACCTTCAATGAAAAGCTGCAGCGGCATGGGTTGAGTCGGGAGATGTTTGTTCCGGGCAGCTGAGTTTTGCAGTGTCTGATCGGGCCTCTTCGCGGGCAAGCCCGCTCCCACAGGGTTTTGCGCTGAACACAGATTTTGTGAACACCACCGACCACTGTGGGAGCGGGCTTGCCCGCGAAGAGGCCCGCACAGGCAACATTTATCCATCAGCCCGAATGAGCAATTTTCCGCTCACCACAATCCCGCCATAAGCGGATTTCCGCTCATTAAATCTTAAGCCCCCCTCTAAACCGGCCCTCCCCCCGTTGGCACAGCTCCTGCTATAGCCCAGACAGGCTGCGTTCCAACGCGCTCCACAAAAACAATTAAACGAAGGATCCTTCAATGGATAACTCCAACGCCCTGCCCCTTGGGTCGGCTGCCGCGCCCGCCAAAGAAAGAACCACCGCCAGCCGGATCAAATCGATCTTCAGCGGCTCGGTCGGCAACATGGTCGAGTGGTACGACTGGTACGTCTACGCCGCTTTCTCGCTGTACTTCGCCAAGACCTTCTTCCCCGCCGGTTCCACCACCGCGCAACTGATGAACACCGCCGCGATCTTCGCCGTGGGCTTCCTGATGCGTCCGATCGGTGGCTGGCTGATGGGTCTCTATGCCGACAAGGTCGGTCGCAAGAAAGCCTTGATGGCCTCGGTCTACCTGATGTGCTTCGGCTCCTTGCTGATCGCCCTCAGCCCGAACTACGAAACCATCGGCATCGGCGCGCCGATCCTGCTGGTGTTCGCCCGTTTGCTGCAAGGCCTGTCGGTCGGCGGCGAGTACGGCACCTCGGCCACCTACCTGTCGGAGATGGCGACCAAAGAACGTCGCGGCTTCTTCTCCAGCTTCCAGTACGTGACCCTGATCTCCGGCCAGCTCATCGCGCTGGGCGTGCTGATCGTGCTGCAGAACATGCTGACCACTGAACAGCTGTACGCATGGGGCTGGCGTATTCCGTTCGCCATCGGCGCACTGTGCGCGATTGTCGCGCTGTACCTGCGTCGCGGCATGGAAGAGACCGAGTCGTTCACCAAGAAAGAGAAGTCCAAGGAAAGCGCGATGCGCACCTTGATGCGTCACCCGAAAGAACTGCTGACCGTGGTCGGCCTGACCATGGGCGGCACGCTGGCGTTCTACACCTACACCACCTACATGCAGAAATACCTGGTGAACACCGTCGGCATGAGCATCTCCGACTCGACCACCATTTCTGCCGCCACGCTGTTCCTGTTCATGTGCCTGCAACCGATCATCGGTGGCCTGTCGGATAAAATCGGTCGGCGTCCGATTCTGATCGCTTTCGGCGTGCTCGGGACGATCTTCACCGTGCCGATCCTGATGACCCTGCACACCATTCAGACCTGGTGGGGCGCGTTCTTCCTGATCATGGCGGCACTGATCATCGTCAGCGGCTACACCTCGATCAACGCCGTGGTGAAAGCCGAACTGTTCCCGACCGAAATCCGCGCGCTGGGCGTCGGCCTGCCGTACGCACTGACCGTGTCGATCTTCGGCGGTACCGCCGAATACATCGCGCTGTGGTTCAAGAGCATCGGCATGGAAACCGGTTACTACTGGTACGTGACCGCGTGCATCGCGGTGTCGCTGCTGGTGTACATCACCATGAAAGACACGCAGAAACATTCGCGGATCGTGACTGACTGATCGGGTTTTCACAGCCACTGCAACGGTGGCTGTGATGGCCCCTTCGCGAGCAGGCTCGCTCCCACATTGGATCGTGATCGACACAAGTCCCCTGTGGGAGCGAGCCTGCTCGCGAATGAGGCGACTCGGTATCAAGTCAACTCGGCAACCGGCGGCTTGCCATAACGCTTCTGCGCATACGACGCGCCGACAATCATCACCAGCAGAATCCCCGCCAACACCGCCGACGAGCCGATGGTGCCGAAGTCCAGGCCGCCCTTTTCCTGGGACTTGGTCATCAGGTCACCCAGGGTCGCACCGAACGGCCGGGTCAGCACGAACGCCACCCAGAACAACAGCACCGACGAAATCTTCGTGAAGTATTTGAGCGCCACGACCACGGCAATGGTCGAGCCGATCAGCAGCGCGCCACCGGCAAAACCCAGGCCCGAATCATCGGCCAGGTAGTCACCGAGCGCCGTGCCCAGGGTGTTGGAAAACAGAATCGCCATCCAGTAGAACATCTCGCCACGGAAGGTCTGCACCTTGCTGACGTTCAACGAGTCGCCGCTCAGGCGCCAGGCCGTGAAGATCGCCAACAGAATCGCAATCAGGATCATCGACCCGGTGGCGTAGCCCAGTTCAAGGGTGCGGTCCATGAAGTCGGACATGGTGGTGCCGGCGGTGCTGGTGGACAGAATCACGATCCAGTACAGCAGCGGCTTGTAGGTCTTGGCCATCAGTTGGCTGATCAGCGTCAGCACGAACACGCTGATCAGGATCAGCGAGCTGAGGGCGTACCCGACGTTGAGGGTCATCGACAGCAAGTCCCCCGCGGTTTCCCCCAGGGTCGTCGCGCAGATTTTCATGACCCAGAACGCCAGGGTGATTTGAGGCAGTTTGTTCATCGCAAGCAAAGCTCCAGTGTGGGACGGCCGGTTCTTGGTTTTCTGGCCGTGGGCAGACTGGCGTCGCACCGGTGAAAAACCGGTCGGCAACAGATGAAAAATCCGTCATATCGCGAAAATCAGCGATTAATCCCCCATTAATGCTGCCCCGGCATCCTGCCACTACCTGATCGATGACCCGCGCGGCGTTCGCTCCCGACAGTGGAAGCCCATTCAATGCGCCGCCCTTAATATCAAGTTAATCGATTGTTTTTAGCATTTATTTGCGCTTTTTTATCAATTTAGTTGGCGTAGCATTAAACCCATGCAAGACACACCCGCCAACGAATCTGGAGTCACTCACATGAAAACCAAACTGATCCTCGCTTTCGCCTTGTCCGTAATGGCCGCCAACACCTTTGCTGCCGACGGTTTTGATCGCACTGGCTCGGCCGTCGCTGCCGATGGTTACGACCGCACTGGCTCGGCAACCGTCGCCGAGGATGGCTACGACCGCACCGGTTCGGCAACCGTCGCCGAGGATGGCTACGACCGCACCGGTTCGGCGACCTTTGCTGAAGACGGCTACGACCGCACCGGTTCGGCTGCCTTCGCCGCTGACGGCTACGACCGCACCCAATCCGCTTCGATCAGCTGATTGCAGTTGTAAAGCGCACAGCCCGGCTTCGGCCGGGCTTAGTCATTTCTGGGGCACGGCAAATATCCCCTGTGGGAGCGGGCTTGCTCGCGAAAGCGCCGGGTCAGTCAACCACTGTGGCAACTGAAAGATTGCATTCGCGAGCAACCCGCTGCCACAAAGGGGATTGCATCAACTGGAATATCTTTGTGTGACTGGAAAATGCTGTTTCAGACTTGCACTATTGCCTTCTACAAACGCCCTCCAGGAACCTCCAGCCATGTCCGATGACATCCACTTCTACGAACCCGCCAACGGCCACGGCCTGCCCCACGATCCGTTCAACGCCATCGTCGGCCCGCGTCCCATCGGCTGGATTTCTTCGCAGGATGCCGACGGCCAGCTGAATCTTGCGCCTTACAGTTTCTTCAACGCGTTCAACTACATTCCGCCGATCATTGGTTTCTCCAGCATCGGGCGCAAAGACAGCCTGAACAACATCGAGCAGACCGGCGAGTTCGCCTGGAACCTCGCCACCCGGCCGCTGGCCGAGCAGATGAACCAGAGCTGCGCGATGGTCGCGCCCGAGGTCAACGAGTTTGAATTGGCCGGGCTGACGCCCGTGGCGTCGAAGGTGATTGCGGTGCCACGGGTAGCCGAAAGCCCGGTGTCCTTCGAGTGCAAGGTCACGCAGATCATTCAGTTGCAGCGCGCCGATGGCGAAACCGTACCGAGCTGGCTGATTCTCGGCGAAGTGGTCGCCGTGCATATCGCCAAATGGCTGTTGAAGGACGGGATCTACGACACCGCCGCGGCAGAACCGATTCTGCGCGGCGGCGGGCCGGCGGATTATTTCCAGTTGGGGCCTGAAGCCCTGTTCAAGATGTGGCGCCCGGGGGCGGGCAAGTAAGCGCAGTTACCAGATCAGCTCGGCGTCATCAGTGACGCCCTTGAGGCGGTCCAGCTCATTGATGGCAGCCTCATCGGCAGCGATGGCGCCGAGGAAAACCTGATCACCCAGCAGTTTGTGGAAGCGTGGCGCACCGCCATCGACCAGGGCCTTGACCGCGATTGCCGCGTGGTAACCCTTGTTGCCGCCCAACTCGACGGGGACGACTGCGGAGACTGCTTCGAAGTGTTCAAACTCTTTACGTGCCATGGCACACATCCTGGCTCAGATGAATAAGCCGGACATTAAACCCTCAACCGGCGAGTTTGTGTATCGGTGCCGGGCATTGTCCGAGCGCCTGCGCCGCCGACACTTCTTTGAAGGTGTGGAAATCCAGGCTGTTGACCACCAGATCCTGAACCAATTCGGCAAAGATCTGCATCGACGGGCTGTTGAAATACGCGGTCATTGCCTGTTGATGGCTCCAGAAACCGGAGACCAGCCACAGCTCCGGATCGCATTGCGAATGCTGCAGGGCGAAGTTCAGGCAACCGGGGGCGTTGCGTGACGGTTCGATCAAGGCACTGAGGCGTACACCCAGTTCGGCGGAGCGTCCGGCGCGCGCTCGAACGAAGGCCATATGACTGACGGGAATCTGCTTGGACATGTTCAACCCTCCCAGGGAGTCGCGTGGCAGCCGGGGGACGGGCTGCGACAGGATCAAAGGTTAAGGGCCGGGCGCAAGGTGCCGTTAGTCGATTCCTGCCGCTGCGTTGCACAATCCTGCGAGACTGCACAAACGCCCCGCATCGATGGGTAGAAACCTGTCACACCGCTGTCACAACGCTTTTGTGTAGGAGCTGCCGAAGGCTGCGATCTTTTGACTTTTGTTTTTAAAATCAAAAGATCGCAGCCTTCGGCAGCTCCTACAGGGGTCTTCGACCCAAGGGGTAAGGTGGCGGTCGCGGGCTGATGGCCGGCACGCAAAAGCAGCCCATGCAGAATCAGGCAAGCATTTGACAGGATGTGTCTACCGCTGGCGCTTGCACAAACATATGCTCTGCCCCATTCCAGATTCCTTGCCGAGGATGCCGTGCATGACGTCATTCGATCGTTTCCAGTCTCCGCCCGATGCCGACATGGAAAAACAGCGTGCAGAACTCGCGGCGATCATCCGCCGCAACACCACGGACGACGGCAGTTATCAGACCGCCATCGGCTCGCTGTTCATGTCGCGCCATACCCAGTCCCATGACTTCGCCCCGGTGCTGGCGCAACCGGCGCTGTGCATCATGGCCCAGGGCCGCAAAGAGGTGCGCCTGGCCGATGAGTTCTTCAATTACGACCCGCTGAATTACCTGGTGGTCTCGGTCTCGATGCCGCTCAGCGGACGGGTAGTGAATGTCTCGCCGGAGGATCCGATTCTCGCCGTGCGCCTGGACATCGACCCGGCGGAAATCACCGCACTGATTGCCGACGCCGGCCCCATGGGCGTGCCGACCCGACCGACCGGGCGCGGCCTGTATGTGGAAAAGATCGACAGCGCGATGCTCGACGCGGTGTTGCGTCTGGCGCGACTGCTGGATGCGCCGAAAGACATCGCCATGCTCGCGCCGCTGATTCGCCGGGAGATTCTTTATCGCCTGCTGCGCAGTCCGCAGGGCCATCGCTTGTATGAAATCGCGATTGCCAACAGCCAGAGCCACCGCATCAGCCAGGCGATCAAATGGCTCAACGGCAACTTCGAACAGCCGCTGCGCATCGATGATCTGGCGAAAGAGGTGAACCTCAGCGTCTCGACCTTGCATCACCGTTTCAAGGCGATGACCGCGATGAGTCCGTTGCAGTATCAGAAGCAATTGCGCCTGCAGGAAGCGCGGCGCCTGATGCTGGCCGAAGGGCTGGAAGCATCGGCGGCGGGCTATCGCGTGGGCTATGAAAGCCCGTCGCAGTTCAGCCGCGAGTACAGCCGCTTGTTTGGTGCACCGCCGTTAAGGGATCTGGCGCGGTTGCGGCAGTCGGTCTGATCCGGACTTGGCGTTGCTGCATCTGGCGCTTTCGCGAGCAGGCTCGCTCCCACAGAGGAACGCATTTCCAAATGTGGGAGCGAGCCTGCTCGCGAAGAGGCCAGCGAGGCCAACATCAAATCCGGATCAAGCCCCCAATACCCGACACGCCTCGCTCGGCAACGTCACCGACACCGGATGCCCGATCCCCAAACCGATCCCCTGACACGGCGTGCTCAGCGCCGTGAACGTCACCCCGGAACACTCCACCGTGGTCTCGATGGTCGCGCCGATATCGCGCACGAACGTCACCTTGCCGAGCAAGCGATTGCCCGCCGTGGCTTGTGGCGCGGACAGTTGCAGATCCTCCGGACGAATCAGCATCTTCACCTTCTGCCCCGCTTCGATGCTGCTGCAGATCGGCACTTGCAGCGCATCACCGCCCGGCAAACTGACCTTGCCGTCACCCAGCGCCGTGGCCGGAAAAATGTTGCCCGAACCGATGAAGTCGGCGACGAACTCGTTGGCCGGGTGCCGGTAGATTTCGATCGGTGTGCCCACCTGCTGCACCTTGTGCTCGCCCAGCACCACGACGATGTCGGCCATGGTCATGGCTTCGCGCTGATCGTGGGTGACCATGATCGTGGTGATGTTCAAGCGCTGTTGCAGCTGACGTATTTCCACCTGCATCGACTCGCGCAGCTTGGCGTCCAGCGCCGACAACGGTTCGTCGAGCAGGAGGATTTTCGGCCGCGAGGCGATGGCCCGGGCAATCGCCACCCGCTGCCGTTGCCCGCCGGAGAGTTTCGCCACCGGTCGGTCGATCATCGCCTGCAACTGGATCAACTCCAGCAATTCCACCACCCGCGCCTGCTGCTCGGCCTTGCTCACGCCGCGCAGTTTCAGCGGGTAGGCGATGTTCTCGCCGACGGTCATGTGCGGGAACAGCGCCAGCGACTGGAACACCATGCCGAAGTTGCGCAGGTGCGCCGGGGTGTGGCCGATGTTCTCGCCATCCAGGCGAATCTCGCCGCCGGTGAGAGTTTCCAGCCCGGCGATCATCCGCAGCAAGGTGGTTTTGCCGCAGCCCGACGGGCCGAGAAAACACACCAGTTTGCCTTCCGGCAAATGCAGATTGACCTCCTGTACCGCGCAAGCCGAGCCGTAGAATTTCTCGACGTTTTCCAGAATCAGACCAGTCATGTTGCACCTCAAATCAAAAGGAAACGCCGCCCTCGCCCACCAGCTTCTCCAGCGCCCAGATCAGGACGAAGTCGATCAGCACGATCAGCACGGCAAACGAGAACACGGTGGGGTCGAGCGATGACACGGTGCGGCTGTACATCCAGATCGGCACGGTCATGACGTCGATGGTGTAGAGGAAATAGGTCACGGTGAATTCGTTGAACGAGACGATGAACGCCAGCAGCATCCCCGCCAGAATCCCCGACTTCATCAACGGCACCACCACGTCGACAATCGCCCGCAGCGGTGAAGCGCCGAGCATCCGCGCCGCCTCTTCGACTTCGCTGCCGATGGAGAGCATGGCGGCGGTGCAGTTTTTCACCACGAACGGCAGCGCCAGAATCACGTGGGCAATCACCAACCGCGAGGTGGTCAGGTGAAACGGCAGGCTGTCGAACACCAGCAGCAACGCCAGCCCCAACACCACCATCGGAAACACCAGCGGAAGCGACATCAGTTGCAGCGCCACGGCTTTACCACGGAACTCGCAACGGGTCAGCGCATAGGCGGCGGGCACCGCGATCAGCGTGGCGAAAACCATGGTCAGGCACGACACCAGCAGGCTGGTGGCCATGGCCTGGCCGAGGCTCAGCACGTCGCTGGCGTCTGGCGAGACGAAGGTGTGCCAGGCCGCCTTGTACCACTGCAGGCTGTAGCTGCTCGGCGGGAAGTCGAGGTTCGACGCACCGCTGAACGACATGACGATCATGGTCAGGATCGGCAACACCGCCAGCAGCAGAATGAACCCGGAGAGGATCCCGGCGAACTTGCCGGTGTCGCCGGGCAGCAGCGCCATGCGCTTGTTGGTCAGGGTACTCATTGCGAAGCCTCCAGCAGCCGCCGACGACGGCCGGTGATGTATTCAGACAGGGTCATGATCGCCAGCGTGGTGACGATCAGCACCACCCCGGCAGCGGATGCCGCGGGCCAGTTCATCAGCGGCGCGATCTGGTCATGCACCATCACCGCGAGCATCGGTACACGGCGGCCACCGAGCAGCAACGGCACGACAAAACTGCTGGCGTTGTAGGCGAACACCAGCGTCGCGCCGGTGATGATCCCCGGCAGACTCATCGGCAACACCACCTGACGGAACACTTGAAAACGACTGGCGCCCAGTGTCGCCGCCGCCTCTTCGTAGGTACGTGCAACACCGCGCATGGCACTGGCAATTGGTAGCACCGCCAGCGGAAACGCGGTCTGCACCAGGCCCATCAGCACGCCGTTCTGGTTGTACAGCAGCATGATCGGGCGCTTGATCAGGCCCAGGCCCATCAGCGTCTGGTTGAGCATCCCGCCCGGGCCGAGAATCACCAGCCAACCGTAGCTTTGCAGCAGCAGGTTGACCAGCAGCGGCAGCAACACTGCGGCAAGGAAGATCCGCCGCACGAACGGCGAGGTCAGCCGTGACATGGTGTACGCCACCGGGATCGCCAGCAGCACCGCGATCACTGCACTGATCAGCGCCAGACGCAGGGTCAGCAGCAGGGATTTGAGGTAATAGGGTTCGAGCAATTGCGCGTAGCTGGCGAGGCTGAACCCGCTCCATTCCGCGCCTTTAGTGCCGACGCTCATGCGCAGCACCAGCAGGCTGGCGGCGATCAGCACACCGAGAAACAGCATCGACGGCGTGAGGAAAAACCACGCCCGCGCCGTCGGCGAAATACCGCGCGCCGGGCGCACGTCAGCGGCGCCAACCGGTTGGGTCAGGGATTGATGTTCCATAGCAATGATCTCGTCAATGGAAAGCTAATCTCGCAAACACCTCAATCTCCTGTGGGAGTCATTTTTTGTGGTGAGGGGATTTATCCCCGACCGGCTGCGAAGCAGTCGCAAAACCATCGTGCGCGGTACATTTGATGCACCGTATTTGCTGATCTTGGGGCAGCTACGCTGCCCATCGGGGATAAATCCCCTCACCACAGGACTCGCTCCCACAGGGGGCCCGTGGTGTTCGGGAGGCCGGCGTCAGGAAGAAAAAATTTCCGTATAGCGACGAATCCATTGGTCATGCACGGTCGCCAGGAAGGCGTTGTCGTGCATGATCGCCTTCTCGGCAATCTGCTCCGGCGTGAGGATGTACGGGCTCTTGCGCGCTTCGGCGGAGATGATCGCCTTGGCGTTGACCGGGCCGTTGAAGATGTCTTCGGCCATCTTGCCCTGCACCAGCGGGTCGAGAGAGTGGTCGATGAAGGCGTAGGCCAGGTCGGTGTCGCCCGGACGGTTCTTCGGCATCACCGAGAGCATCAGGTCGGTGTAGAAACCTTCCTTCATACCGAACGTGGCACCGAGGCCGTAGTTCGGATCGCGGATCTGCTTGGGGAAAAACGCCGGGGCGTACAGCCCGCCCATGTCCAGCGAACCGGTGCGGAACAGCTCGGCGATCTGGTTCGGGTTCTCCCCGAGGGTGACCACACGCTCCTTCAGCTCGGCGAGTTTCTTGAAGCCCGGCTCGATGTTGTGTTCGTCACCGCCGGCCAGTTTCGCGGCGATGATGATCAGGTCCATCGCCTCGGTCCAGTTCGGCGGCGGCAGGAAAATGTTCGGCGCCAGATCGGCATCCCACAGCGCGGCATAACTGTCCGGTGCCTGTTTGAGGGTGCGGGTGCTGTAGACCAGACTGTTGCACCACAGCAGGTAACCGATGCCGTGCCCGTTGGCGCCGGTGCGGTATTTTTCCGGTACGTCGATCAGGTTTGGAATCCGGTTGAGGTCGGGTTTTTCCAGCAGTCCGGCGGCGGCCAGACCTTCGGCGCCGACCCCGGCCAGGGTGATGATGTCGTACTGCGGACGATCACCGCCGGCCTTGAGTTTGGCGACCATTTCCGAGGTGCTGCCGGTGCGGTCGGCAATGACCTTGGCGCCGGTCTTGGCCTCGAAGGTGGCGGCAATGTTGCGCAGTGCGGCGAGGCCGGTGTCATCCGACCAGGTCAGCAAACGCAGAGTCTTGCCAGCAAAACGCGTGTCGCTGGCGCTGGCCCGGATGAAGGGCATGCTCAGGGCCGCCGCCGCTACCGAGGCGACGCCGACGGTTTTAATGAATTGACGCCTGTTCAGATCATGCTCGCCCATGAAGGACTCCCTTTGTTCTTTTAAGTATGAGGTTGGTCGCAACCGTTGCATCCGCGCGGCCGGATCCGCTGCAGGCCTTGTATTAAAAGGCCTGCAGCGCTGCCGAAGGGTTCATCCTGAGGTCGTGCAATACACCTGACTATCGATAAAAACTCATCGAAGCCATGACACCGACGCATGCCTCGTTGCGAGGCATGCACTCACCGTTTTCGGGCGTTCAGAGCGCCCGGATCACGTGTTTGATTTCCTGAAACGCAGCCAGGCCCCACGGCCCCAATTCACGACCGATGCTGCTCTGCTTGTAGCCGCCCCACGCCGTCTGCGGGAAGATCACTTGCGGCGCGTTGAGCCATACAAGCCCCGCCTGCAGGGCGTTGGCGACGCGGTCGGCGGTCTCGGCGTTACGCGTCACCACACTGGCGACCAGCCCGAACTGGCTGTCGTTGGCCAAGGCAATCGCCTCGGCTTCGCTGCTGAAACTGCGCACGCAGAGCACCGGGCCGAAAATCTCTTCACACCACAACGCACTGTCGAGGGGCACGTCGGTGAACACCGTCGGCTGCAAAAAATAGCCGCGCGGCAGATCCGCCGGACGATTGCCGCCGCACACCAGCTTCGCCCCGGCACTCAAACCGCGGTCGATGTGGCCGAGCACGCGCTGGTATTGCGCCTGATTGACCAGCGCGCCCATCTCCACGTCCGGGTCGAACGGATCGGCCACGCGAATCGCTTGCGCGCGCTTTTGCAGACGCTCAAGAAATTCATCGGCCAGCTCATCGGCGACCAGCACCCGGCTGGTGGCCGAGCACATCTGCCCGGCGTTGAAGAAACCGCCGCCGCAGGCCAGTTCCACCGCCAGTTCCAAATCGGCATCTTCAAGCACCAGCAGCGAAGATTTGCCGCCCAGTTCCAGGCTCACGCCCTTCACCGTTTCGGCGGCGCGCTGCATCACCTGCACGCCGACGGCGTTGCTGCCTGTGAAAGAGATCTTGGCGATGCGCGGGTCCGCCGACAGCGGTGCACCGACCGCCAGACCGGTGCCGCAGACCAGGTTGAACACACCGTTGGGCAAGCCGGACTCGGCAATGATCGCCGCCAGTTCCAGCTCCGGCAGCGGCGTGACTTCCGACGGTTTGAGCACCACGCAGCAACCGGCGGCCAAGGCAGGCGCAAGTTTCCACGCGGTGGTGACCATCGGGAAATTCCACGGCACGATCAGCCCGACCACACCGCACGGTTCACGACGCAGACGCGCGCTGAAGTCATTGCTGGGCAGCGCCACGTTGCTGTCGAGTTGTGCGTCGAGGCCTTCGGCCAATTCGGCGTAATACTCGAAAGTGGCGATCACATCATCGACATCGATCGCCGCTTCGAATTGCGGTTTGCCGTTGTTGCTCGACTGCAGCTTCATCAGATGATCGCGGCCGTTGCGCACGCCATTGGCGATGTTGCGCAGGATCGCACCGCGCTCGGCGCCAGTGGTTTTCGACCAGCGCTTGAACGCTTCAGTGGCGGCGCTGACGGCCAGATCAACCGCGCTTTCATCGCCGCCATTGACCGTGGTCAGCAGCGCTTCGGTTGCCGGATTGATCACCCGCAGATGCTCACGCCCGGCCGACCATTGGCCGTTGATGTACAGGCCATCGAGTATGGTTGGAAAATTGATCATCGGGCCACCGCCTGCATCCATTGGCTCTGGTCGACTTCGATCAGGGTCGGGCCCTGACGATCGGTGGCAGCACGCAGCGCGCCGCGCAATTGTTCAACCGAGCTGATCGCTTCGGCGGCGCAACCCAGGGCCCTGGCCACACCGATGAAATCCGGGGTGTAGATGTCGACGCCGACCGGTTCGATGGCGCGGTTGACCATGTACTTCTTGATCTCTTCGTAGCCCTGGTTATTCCACAGCAGGACGATTACCGGCGTGTGCGCTTCAACCGCGCTGGCCAGTTCCGGCAGGGTGAACTGCAAGCCGCCGTCGCCGATCAGGCACACCACTGGCGGACGAGCGCCACCCTCAATGCCGCCACCGAGCCACGCGCCAATAGCCGCCGGCAGGGCATAACCGAGGGTGCCGTAACCAGTGGACGAGTTGAACCAGCGCCGTGGTCGCTCCGGGTTGAAGGTGAGGTTGCCGGTGTACACCGGTTGTGTGGAATCGCCAACGAACACTGCGTCCGGCAATTCGTGCAGCACGGTTTCCAGAAAACGGGTCTGGGCCAGGGTTGGCGCATCCCAGGTCGCGGCCAGTTCATCGCGCAGACGCGCTGCCCGCACCTGGCCCCAATCGTTACGCCGCTCGGCCAGCGCCTGCTGCGACAGTGCGCCGAGCAGCGCTTGCGCGGCGTTGCGCGAGTCGGCGACCAAGGCCACGTGCGGCGGATAGTTGCGCACGGTCTGATCGGCGTCGATGTCGATGCGCAGCAACTTGCCGGGGATTTCAAAGCCGCCGGCGAAGGTCACGTCATAATCGGTTTCGGCCAGTTCGGTGCCGATCGCCAGCACCACGTCGGCATCGGCCACCAGTGCGCGAGTGGCGACCAGGCTTTGCGTCGAGCCGATCAGCAGCGGATGGCTGGAGGGCAACATGCCTTTGGCGTTGATGGTCAGCGCCACCGGGGCGTCGAGCAGCTCGGCCAGCTCAGTCAGTTCGGCGGCGGCATCGATGGCACCGCCACCGGCGAGAATCAGCGGACGCCGAGCGCCGGCCAGCAACTCAGCCATGCGCCGTACTGCAGCCGGTGCAGCCCCGGCGCGGTCGATGTGCACCGGAACGCTGGCGAGCAGCTCATCAGCCTCTTCTACCAAAACATCCAGCGGAATCTCGATGTGCACCGGACGCGGACGACCGGCCTGAAACAGCGCGAAAGCACGGGCCAGCACGCCGGGCAATTCCGCCGCCGACATCAGGGTGTGGGAGAACGCCGCGACGCCACCGACCAGCGCGCTCTGGTTCGGCAACTCATGGAGTTTGCCGCGACCGCCACCCAACTGGCTGCGGGTCTGCACGCTGGAGATCACCAGCATCGGGATCGAGTCGGCGTAGGCCTGGCCCATCGCGGTGGTGATGTTGGTCATGCCCGGTCCGGTGATGATGAAGCACACACCCGGTTTGCCGCTGGTGCGCGCATAGCCGTCAGCCATGAATCCGGCGCCCTGCTCGTGCCGTGGAGTGACGTGGTTGATGCTCGAACGGGCCAGCCCGCGATACAGTTCCACGGTGTGCACCCCGGGAATACCGAACACCTGCTCGACCCCGTAATCCTCGAGTAACTTGACCAGTACTTCGCCACACGTCGCCATGTCGATTGCCCTTTTGTCAGCTAAAAACACAGATCCCGTGTAGGAGTGAGCCTGCTCGCGATGACTTCGGTGCATTCAACATCGCAGTGACTGACACATCGCTATCGCGAGCAGGCTCACTCCTACAAAGAGCCCTTGAATGGGCTCATTGAACGGGCGGCAGGTAGCGGCAACAATCGATTAAAAGTCATACTAGCCATGTCCTCACGTCATACCTTGGATCCCCATGAAACGACTGCCTCCCCTGCCCGCCCTGCACACGTTTCTGATCACCGCGCAGTGCTGCAACTTCACCCGGGCGGCCGAGCAGTTGCACATCACTCAGGGCGCGGTGAGCCGGCAGATTGCCGGGCTGGAAGCTCATCTGGGGTATGAGTTGTTCATCCGTCTGGCCCGAGGCCTGGAACTGACCGCCGAAGGACGCGAATGGCTGCCACGGGTGGAAAAGATCTTCGGCCTGATCAGCGAGGCCACCGAGCAGATCGGTCGCAAGCGGCAAACCCTGCAACTCAAGGCGCCCAGCTGCGTGATGCGCTGGCTGGTGCCGCGCCTGCTGCAATGGCAAAAGGAACGCCCGGACGTGCCGGTCAAACTGACCACTACACTGGCCCATGGCGTCGACTTCCAGCGCGAGCAATTCGATGCGGCGGTGATCTACGGCACCCCGCCGGACAACTCCTCGACTGCCCTGCACCTGTTTGATGAACAACTGACACCGGTCTGCTCGCCAGCATTATTGAAAGGCCCGCCGGCGCTGAGCGAACCGGCCGACCTGCAACAGCATCTGCTGCTGCATCCGACCCGCGACACCCAAGACTGGACGGTGTGGCTGACCGCCGCCGAATTGCAGTTGAGCAACGTCAACATGGGGCAGCATTTCGAGACGCTGGATCAGGCGATGTCGATGGCGTCGCATGGGACGGGTGTGGCGATTGGCGACTGGTCGCTGATCGGCGATGACCTGCGCGCGGGGCGGCTGGTGATGCCGTTTGATCTGAAGGTGAAAACGGGGCTGGGCTACTACGTGGTGATGCCACAAGGCGGCGAGGCGTCGCCGCAATTGGAGGAATTGATGATCTGGCTGGTGGAACAGGCGCATACCCGCTGAAGTATACAGATCCCCCTGTGGGAGCGGGCTTGCTCGCGAAAGCGGAGTGTCAGCGACATTTTAAGTGACTGACACACTGCATTCGCGAGCAAGCCCGCTCCCACATTGGGTCTGCGTCGTTGCTTAATACCCGACCGTAAACCGCTGACGCGAATGCTTCGGCGTTTCCACTTCGTCAATCAGCGCAATCGCGTAATCGGCGAAAGTGATCCAGCTGCGACCTTCAGCACTGAACAGCAAATGATCCTTGCCAACGCGGAAGGTGCCGGTGCGCTCACCTTCGACGAACTCTGCCGATGGCGAGAGGAAAGTCCAGTCCAGATCCTTCTCCTGACGCAAGGCATCAAGAAACGCCGCGCCCGCGCTGGCCTCGGTTTTGTACTCAGCGGGGAAACCGGCGCTGTCGATCACTCGGGTGTCGTCCGGCAGCAACAGCGAACCGGCACCGCCAACCACCAGCAGACGCTTCACACCCGCCTGCTTCACCGGGCCGACCAAGGCACTGGCCGGTACCGTGGCGAAATGCGCGGCGCTGATCACCACGTCGTGACCGGCCACTGCCGCTTGCAGCGCCGTCGAATCCAGCACATCGACATTCTTGCTGACCACACCGCCACGCGCGCCGATCTTCGAGGTGTCGCGGGCGATGGCAGTGACGCTATGCCCGCGACGCAGGGCTTCTTCCAGCAGTTGGCTACCGGCACGGCCGGTGGCACCAATGATTGCGATCTTGCTCATGACATTCTCCAGTTGGCTTGAGAGTGCTGCGTTTTCAGAATCGGGTTACCACTTCATCTCGCCCTTGGCGACTTTGGCGCTCAGCTCCAGCGAGCTTTCTTCGCCGAGTTTCGGGTAGCGCTTGTGCATGGCCTTGATCAGTGCGGCGGAATCCTTGGCCTTGGCGGTTTCTTCGTCGAAAGCCTTAATGTAGTCGGCGGTGAATTTCACGCTGGCCAGCGAGCGGCTGCTCTCGCCCAGGTAGTGACCCGGCACCACGGTTTTCGGCTTCAGGGTTTCGATCGAGTGCAGGGTTTGCAGCCAGTCGGCGTGGGATTGCGCGGTCTGGGTATCAGCCATCCACACATGAATGTTCTCGGCGACCACGACGCCACCGACCACAGCCTTGAGCGACGGAATCCACACGAAGCTGCGATCCGGTTGTTTGCCTTCAAGACCGACCACCTGCAACTTCTGCCCTTCGAGCATCAGGCTGTCGCCCTTGAGCACGCCCGGCACGATGGTTTTGGCCGGTACGTCGGCGCCCATTTTCGGGCCCCAGAAGGCGAGTTTGCCGGCGACGGTTTTGTTGATGTGATCCACGGTCGGCTGCGAGGCCAGCACTTCAGCGTCGGGGAAGGCCTGGGTCAGGGTGTCGAGGCCGAAGTAGTAATCCGGGTCACCGTGGCTGATGTAAATGGTGGTCAGATGCTTGCCGCTGGCGCGGATCTTCTCCACCACCTGCTCGGCCTGGGCCTTGCCGAATTGTGCATCGACCAGAATCGCGTCTTTCTCGCCGCTGACCAGCACCGAAGTCACCGGGAAAATCGCGTTGGTGCCTGGGTTGTAGACATCCAGGGTCAGATTGGCGGCAGCGGCGTGGGCCGCGAAACCGAGGGTGGCGGTGGCCAGCAAAACGCGCTTGAGGGTAGTGAAGCCGATCATCTGTTGCTCCGTGATCCGAATGCCGTGTTTGGCGATGGGACAGAGCTTAGTTGCCTGACTCGGTACAAAAAATGCGATGCTTGGACATAGTTTGTTTCTGAAAGCGGGCAAATCATGGATCGTCTTCAAGCAATGCGCGTGTTTGTCACCGTGGTGGATCTGGGCAGCCAGTCGGCGGCGGCCGATCATCTGGACCTGTCACGGCCAGTGGTGTCGCGTTATCTGGCGGAGCTGGAAGACTGGGTCGGCGCGCGCCTGATGCACCGCACCACGCGCAAATTGAGCCTGACTGCCGCTGGCAGCGAAATCCTGCCGCGCTGTCGGCAGATGCTCGAACTCTCGACCGACATGCAGGCGGCAGTCAGTGAACCACACGATGCACCGCGAGGATTGCTGCGTATCAGCGTCAGTACTTCGTTCGGCCAGGCGCAACTGGCCGATGCCATGGCGGCGTACGTCAAACGTTACCCCGGGGTCAGCATCGACCTGCAGATGCTCGACCGCACGGTGAATCTGGTGGATGAACGCATCGATCTGGCGATCCGCACCAGCAATGACCTCGATCCGAACCTGATCGCCCGGCGCCTGACCGTGTGCCGCTCGGTGGTCTGCGCCGCACCGACTTATTTGCGCGACAACCCGCCACCGCAACGGGTCGAGGACCTGAGCCGACACAACTGCCTGACCCACTCCTACTTCGGCAAGAGCCTGTGGCATTTCGAGGAGGACGGCGAGCCCGTGTCGGTGCCGGTGCAGGGCAACATCAGCGCCAATGAGGCCAGCACCCTGTTGCGCGCGACCCTGGCCGGCGCGGGGGTGGCGATGCTGCCGACCTATCAGGCCGGGGTGCATGTGCATGCCGGTGAACTGGTGCGCCTGCTGCCGAATGCCGAGCCGCGGCAGATGAACATCTACGCGGTGTACGCCTCGCGCAAGCACATGCCGGCGGCGCTGCGCAGCATGCTGGATTTTCTCGTCGAACGATTCCCGGAAAATCCCGAATGGGATATGGGCCTGTAAATCCGATGCCCCTGTGGGAGCGGGCTTGCTCGCGAAGGTGGTGTATCAGTCTGGATCGTCATCGACTGACACCACGCCTTCGCGAGCAAGCCCGCTCCCACAGGGGGGATGTCACAAAGGCCGGGTTTGTGGCTGGCAACTCTATGCCGCTGACCTATGCTGAAAGTAATACCGCAGGGTATGCGTTCAGAGGTCTACGCCATGAACATCAGAACAAGAAGGTACTTCGCGATTTTCATCACCTGCGCCGCCACGCTGGCGCTGTACGGCACCGCGGCCTGGCGGGTCGAGCAACTGCGACAACTGCCGCGCGAATACGCCAGCTGCAATTTCGAGCGCTGTATTCCGCATAACGCGACGCTTAATGCGCTGCGCTGAATGATCTGAGCTGGCATGCAATCCTGTGGGAGGGGGCTTGCTCCCGAATGCGGTGTGCCATTCAGCATTGATGCACACTGATACACCGCTTTCGGGAGCAAGCCCCCTCCCACAGGATATCGCCAGGTTTACAGGATCACTGCTCGGCCTTCAGCCGGTCGCGGAAGGCCTTTGGCGAAATGCCCACCCTGCGCCGGAACAGGCGCGTGAAGTTGGTCGGATCGGAAAACCCCAACAACTCCGACATCTCGTAAATGGTCATGCTGGTGTAGGTCAGCAAACGTTTGGCTTCCAGTAACTGGCGTTCGTGCATGATCTGCAGCGCTGGCTGCCCTGCCAGTTCGCGGCAGGTGCCGTTGAGGTGTGACACCGAAATCCCCAGACGATGGGCGAGGTCTTCGACCTTCACATGCTGGCGGTACGTCTCCTCCACCAATTGAATGAACCCGTTGAGGTATTCGCGCTGGCGTTGCGGCCGCTGGCTGGCGTTATGGCGCACGAGCGCCTGACGGCTGACCCAGACCATGATCACGCTGACCAGCGAATGCATGAGCATTTCCCGCGCGGGTTGATGGCCGTTGTACTCGGCCTGCAACGCTGAAAACAGACTGTTCAGGTACTCCGCGTCCTTGCCCGCCGGGTAGTGCTCGGCCTGGGCCAGTGCGAGCACCGAACTGCCCAGTTGCGCCTGCAGGTGATTGATCAGCGGATTGGCGAGGGTGACGACGAATCCTTCGACGTCCTCGGAAAAGCGAAAGCCATGCACCGACAACGGTGGCAGGACTTGAATCGCGGGTTGGTTGAGCTGCGTGCGTTGACCTTCGATTTCAAGCTCTGCCTGACCTTTGAAGACGAAGAGCAACTGGCACAAATCGGCGTGGCGGTGGGGTTTGATTTCCCATTGATGTTCGCGGCTGCGTTTGGAAATGGTTTCACAGTGCAGCAAGTCAGGGGTCGGCCAGTCCAGGCTTTCACCGTAGAGCTTGAACACCGGAATCGAAGGCAGGTCAGGCTTGTTCATCACTTCAATCCAGGCCTCGAGGTTGCGGGCGATAATCGCACCGATTGGCAGAATGTACAGGTATCGGCTCAGTTTTCACCTTCAATTGACAGACCCGCAAGGGAAAAATGCAAGCACTCGATCCATAAAAATCATTCACCGGCGCCTGTCGCGTGAAGCTTGCGAGTCATAAAAACAATGAAAACGCTGAAAACCCAAGTCGCCATCATTGGCGCCGGTCCGTCCGGATTGCTCCTCGGTCAGTTGCTGTACAACGCCGGCATCGACACCCTGATTCTCGAACGCCAGACACCCGACTATGTCCTCGGACGAATTCGCGCCGGCGTGCTTGAACAAGGCATGGTAGAGCTGTTGCGCCAGGCCGGTGTAGGCGCGCGCATGGATGCCGAAGGGCTGGTGCACGCCGGCTTCGATCTGGCACTGGATGGGCGTCTGGCACACATCGATCTGCAGGGTTTGACCGGCGGCAAAACCGTCATGGTTTACGGTCAGACCGAAGTCACGCGCGACCTGATGGCCGCTCGTCGGGAGGCTGGCGCACTGTCGTTTTATGAAGTGAGCCATGTCGCTCCTCACGGCATGAAAAGCGACGAGGCGTTTGTCACCTTCGAAAAAGATGGCGAAACCTGGCGCGTCGATTGCGATTACATTGCCGGTTGCGATGGTTTCCACGGCGTCGCCCGGCAGTCGATTCCCGAGGACTGCCTGAAGATCTTCGAACGGGTCTATCCGTTCGGCTGGCTGGGGATTCTCGCTGACACCCCGCCAGTGCACGAAGAGCTGGTCTACGCCCGGCACGAACGCGGCTTCGCCCTGTGCAGCATGCGTTCGGCCACCCGCACCCGTTACTACTTGCAAGTGCCGGCGGAAGAAAACGTCGCCGACTGGTCCGACGAGCGCTTTTGGGCTGAGCTGAAAACCCGTCTGCCCGCCGCGCTTGCCGAAAAACTGGTGACTGGCCCGTCGATTGAAAAAAGCATCGCGCCGCTGCGCAGTTTTGTCGTCGAGCCGATGCAGTACGGGCGGATGTTTCTGCTCGGCGATGCCGCGCACATTGTGCCGCCCACCGGCGCCAAAGGCCTGAACCTGGCCGCCAGCGATGTCAGTACGCTGTTCAACATTCTGCTGAAGGTTTATCGCGAAGGGCGCACCGATCTGCTGGAGAAATACTCGGAGATCTGCCTGCGCCGGGTATGGAAAGCCGAACGTTTCTCCTGGTGGATGACCTCGATGCTGCACCGCTTCGACGAGCATGATGATTTCAGCCAACGGATCAGCGCCTCGGAACTGGAATACTTTGTCAGTTCCGAAGCGGGTCGAAAAACCATTGCAGAAAATTACGTCGGACTTCCGTACGAGGCTATCGAATAGCCTGCTACCGACTTACACTGGCGAGCATCCACCCGCGCGCAATGGCCGTGCGGGTCCATCACTGCCCGCAGGCTCGCCCGTGACCAATCTCAATCACCCTGAAACGCCCAAACCAGCCATTCGCAGCGTGCTGGTCGCGTTGATGATGGCGATTTTTCTCGGCGCGCTGGACCAGACCATCGTCGCCGTCTCGATGCCCGCCATCTCCGCACAGTTCAAGGACGTCAGCCTGCTGGCCTGGGTGATTTCCGGGTACATGGTGGCAATGACCGTGGCGGTGCCGATCTACGGCAAACTCGGCGATTTGTACGGGCGACGCAAACTGATGCTGTTCGGCATGGGCCTGTTCACCCTCGCCTCGCTGTTTTGCGGCATGGCGCAAAGCATGGAACAACTGGTGCTGGCGCGGATTCTCCAGGGCATCGGTGCCGGCGGAATGATTTCGGTCAGTCAGGCAATCATCGGCGACATCGTCCCGCCGCGCGAACGCGGCCGTTATCAGGGTTATTTCAGCAGCATGTACGCGGTGGCCAGCGTCGCCGGGCCGGTGCTCGGCGGCTACATGACCGAGTACCTGTCGTGGCGTTGGGTGTTTCTGATCAATCTGCCACTGGGGCTGGGCGCCTGGTGGGTTGCCAATCGCAATCTACGCGGGCTGCCGATTCCGCAGCGCAAACCGATCATCGACTACCTCGGCACACTGTTGATGATCATCGGTTTAACCGCCCTGCTGCTGGCCATCACCCAGGTCGGTCAGGGTCATTCGTGGCGCAGCAGTGAAGTGCTCGGTTTGTTCGCCTGCGCGGTGCTGGTGCTGGCGGTGTTCGTCTGGCATGAACGCCGGGCGCGTGAGCCGCTGCTGCCGATGCACTTGTTCACCAACCGCAACGCGTTGCTGTGCTGGTGCACGATTTTCTTCACCAGTTTTCAGGCGATTTCGCTGATCGTGTTGATGCCGCTGCGCTTCCAGAGCGTCACCGGTGCCGGGGCCGATGCGGCGGCGTTGCACTTGCTGCCGCTGGCGATGGGCCTGCCGATCGGCGCTTATTTCGCCGGACGTCGTACTTCGGTGACCGGACGCTACAAACCACAGATTCTGACCGGCGCGCTGCTGATGCCGATCTCGATTCTCGGCATGGCGTTCAGCCCACCCGATGCGACGCTGGTCAGCAGCCTGTTCATGCTGCTCAGCGGGATTGCCGGCGGCATGCAGTTCCCGACTTCACTGGTGGGTACGCAGAACTCGGTGGAGCAACGCGACATCGGCGTCGCCACCAGCACCACCAACCTGTTCCGCTCGCTGGGCGGCGCAGTGGGTGTGGCGTTGATGTCGGCGCTGTTGCTGGCGTTGTTGCAGGATTCGAGTTTCGCCCATCTGGCGAGCAACTCGCTGCTCAGCGAAGGGCATTCGGGCAACGTGCTGCTCGACGGTTTGAACGCCGCACCGGGCGATGCGCAGAACGCCTTGCGCGCCGAACTTTCGGTGACGTTCCGGCATCTGCTGTGGGTGAGTACGGCGGTATCGCTGCTGGGGCTGGCGGCGGCAATTGCGATGCCGAACAAGTTGCTGCGCGGGCGCGAGCACGGCGCCAAATAACAGCAACACCTTAAAACCCTGTAGGAGTGAGCCTGCTCGCGATGAGGGTGTGTCAGTCGACATCACTGTTGAATGACACTCCCTCATCGCGAGCAGGCTCACTCCTACAAAGGCAGTTCACTCAAGGACTGTAGTAACCCACCGCCACCAGGAAATGCCCGACCTTCTTCAGGTAGGCATGCTTGTCCTCGACCTTGCCGGTCACCGGGTTTTTCCAGCGGTATTCGTATTCACCGTCATCCTGTTTGGCGATCAGCGCCAGAATCGGCTCGCCCACCGGTTTGCCTTCCGGGTCCTTGATCTTGCTGAAATCGGTGTTGATCAAGCGCAGGTTGGTACCGTGGGCAAAGTAGCGTTGGGTGTCCAGATCGACCACGAACACATACAGGTCATCCTGCAGATAACCGCCCTTGAGCGAGTTGATGGCCGTCAGGGTGCCCTTCTCGTTTTTTCCCAGATCGGTTGCAGCCTTGTCGAGAAGTGCCTTGGCCTGCTCGGCTGAAGCACGCGGCAGGTAATAACCGACGGCCAGAATCCGCTGACCGATGCGCTGGTAATAAACATGTTTGCGCTCGACCTTGCCGTCCGCCCAGTTCTGCCAGCGGTATTCGGCCTGTTGAATGCCGTTGCCTTCCGGCACTAGCAAGGCGTCCTTGAAGGCCTTCTGCAAATCCGGCGCAAGCACTTCGCTGACGTCACGGCCGATCAAGGCTGAGGACGGCCCGCCGCTGGCGAGCATCACGCCTTTGGTGTCGACCACGAACACGTAGCGATCCTTGTCGACGAACTCGCCCTGACGGCTGAACGCGGCGAAGGCCTTGTCGCCATTGTCGTGGTAATAGGCCAGCGCCTTTTCCAGCAAAGCGATGGCAGCCTTGCTGTCGTCCTTCTGCGCGGTGGCGGCGTTGACCTGCCCTGCCCCCACAAAAAGCATCACCCCGAGCCACGCCACTTTATGCAAAAAACCCATAACGCATCCCTCGTTCTTGTTGGTGTTTCAAGAGCGTAGACGGCTTGGGGTCGGACGGAGCGCCGAATCCTGTAGCGAGGGGATTTATCCCCGATGGGCTGCGCAGCAGCCCTGATGGAGAGAACACATATTTTCTGACACACCGAGCTGATGGTTTGGGAGCTGCTGCGCAGCCCCATCGGGGATGAATCCCCTCACCACAAAGGTCCCTGGCTACAGTTCATCAGGCCCTATGGCCGGGCATTGATCTGCTGCTGCAGGTTCTGGATCTGCGCCTGCAGGGTGTTGAGGTTGCGGGTCATCTGCCCGCGGAATGCGTCGAACTCGGCGGTATTGCCGCCACCCTGCGCAGCGGCCGGACGGTTGTCCTGTTCACTCTTGAGAACGACGATTTCCTGCTCCAGACGCTCGATCGCCGCGCTCGGATTGCCTTGCTTTTTCAGCGCGGTGATATCAGCGCCGAGGCTTTTCAGTTGAGCGTCATAACTCTTGAGCTGCGCATCGACCTTGCCGGTGTCGGCCGGGGCGCTTTTCAGGGTCGCCAGTTCGGCGCTCAAGGCTTTGACCTGAGCCTGCAACTGGCTATTGGCGTTCTGTTGTTCGGTGGTCTGCGCGGTCATCTGCGCCAGACGCTTGTCCAGATCGCTGGCCTGACCGACCACGCCTTGCTGCTGTTTGCTCTGATCCAGCAACTGGGTTTCCAGCTGTTTGATCTGCAGCTTCAAGGCTTCGCTGTCGCTGTTGACGTTGCTCTGGCTGGCGACGACTTTGCCGGAAATGTCCTGCAGGCGCCCCGCCGCTTCCTCGCTGATGCGCGCAAAGCTTTCCTGGGTCGCGACCAATTGCTGCTCCATCAGCGAAATCTGCTGAAAGCTCCACCAGGCCAGACCGATGAAGGCGAAGAACAGCGCGCCGACCAGTGCCCACAGCGGCCCGGTACTCGCGGCCTTGACCTTGACCACCGGCGGCGTGCGCGAGTGCACGGAGGTGCGGGCGCTGGGCGGAATGTCATCGTCGTCAAAGGTGTCGGCCCGCAGGCTCGGTACATCGTCGAAATCGTCGTTGGCATCGTTACGCATGGACATTGAGGCAACCTTTGTGGAACGCGGTGATGGCTAAATGCTGCGAAGTATAACCGCCGCAGCCGCAGGGATTGACCCTCAAGCGGCAGTGCGGTTCATTGCCGGCCGGGCGACTTGTATCAACGGATGTCCTGAGCTTTCCACCAGCCACAGAACTCGTCGAGGGCCGACCACAGGCTGACTTTCGGATCGTAGTCCAGATAATGCCGGGCGCGGCTGATGTCGAGGGTGAAATTTTTCTTCATGACCTGCATGCCCAACCGCGAGAGGGTCGGCTCCGGGCGGCCCGGCCAGAGTTTGCACACGCCTTCGTTGAGCGCAGCAACGCTGTAGGCCAGACCGTACGAGCGGTATTTGCTGACCTGCGGCACTTCCATCTTGCGCATCACATAATTGACCACATCCCACAGCGGCACCGGCGCGCCATTGCTGATGTTGTAGGCCTTGCCCAACGCGGAACCGGCTGCCAGCAGACTACTGAGCAGCGCTTCGTTGAGGTTCTGCACGCTGGTGAAGTCGACCTTGTTCAGACCGTCGCCAATGATCGCCAGACGCCCCTTGCGCTGCATGTTCAGCAGCCGCGGGAAAATGCTCATGTCGCCGGCGCCAGTGACGAAACGCGGGCGCAGGGCAATGGTTTCCAGACCGAATTCCTGCGCGCCAAAGACCTTTTGCTCGGCCAGGTATTTGGTCGCCGCGTAGTTATGCTTGAAGCGCTTGGGCACTTGCTCTTCGGTCAGGCCGAGGTGATCGCGGCCATCGAAATAGATCGACGGCGACGACAGATGCACCAGTCGCCGCACGCGCTGCTTGAGGCAGGCTTCGACGACGTTTTCGGTGACCTGCACGTTGCCCTGATGAAAGTCCTGATAGCGCCCCCACAAGCCGACGGCGCCGGCGCAGTGCACCACGGCTTCGACGTCGGCACAGAGCTCGCGCACCAGATCCGCATCGGTGAGATCGCCCGGGACGAACTCGGCGCCACGGCGCACCAGATGCTCGACGCTTTCGGCCCGGCGACCGTTGACCCGCACGTCCAGGCCCTGCTCCAAAGCGAAACGCGCAAAGCGTCCGCCAATGAAGCCGCTTGCGCCGGTGACCAGAATTTTCATGTAACGCTCCGATGTCTTTCGTTTACCTGATACGTCTGTCTTGACGCTGACCGTCAGCCCAAGGGCACCAGCCAGCGCGGTGAAGAACGTAGCAATTGCTCGGTCAGCAAGGCCAGCAGCTGACCGCCATTGCGCCAATGATGCCAGTACAACGGCACATCGATCGGTTTATCTGGCAACAGTTCGCGCAATACGCCGCGTTGCAGTTGATCGCGCACTTGCAGTTCCGGCACCAGGCCCCAACCAAACCCGGCTTCGGTCAGACGCACAAAACCTTCGGAGGACGGGCACAAATGATGCTCGAAACCACCATCGACACCGAGCGATGCGAGGTAGCGATGCTGGAGAAAATCGTCCGGGCCGAACACCAGCGCCGGGGTGCGCGGCAACTGCTCGGCGCACACGCCGTCGGGGAAATGCCGTTCGATAAACGCCGGACTGGCCAGCGCCCGATAGCGCATCGCCCCGAGCAACACGCTGCGCGCACCGGCCACCGGGCGCTCGCTGGCACAGACACACGCCGCCACTTCCCCGGCACGCATGCGCTTGAGGCCGACGGTCTGATCTTCCACCACCAGATCCAGCAATAAATGCTGCTCGGCGCAGAAATCGCCCACGGCCTCGGCCCACCAGGTGGCGAGGCTGTCGGCGTTGATGGCGATGCGCAGACGCTCCGGCAGGCCTTCTTCGTCGAGCGCCGGCACCAGGGTCTGCAAGTCACGTTCGAGCAGGCGCACCTGCTGCACATGGTTGAGCAGCCGCCGGCCAATCTCGGTCGGCGATGGCGGCGTGCCGCGTACCAGCACCGGTTGGCCGACCCGCGCTTCCAGCAATTTGATCCGCTGGGAAATCGCCGATTGCGACAAGCCCAGCACCTGCGCGGCACGTTCGAATCCAGCCTGCTCGACCACGGCGGCCAGAGCGGAAAGCAATTTGTAGTCGAACATCAGTTTTCCTAATGAGCGATCAGCACTATTGGTTTTTCTTATACCGCTTTCGACCGGAGAATAGCCAGCAAGCACTCTTTATCAAGGAACACGGCAATGGCTGGCGAAACCTCACTCACAACTCTGCTGCGCAGCATGAGCCCGCAGCTCAATGCAGGCGAATACGTGTTCTGCACCCTGCGTGACGGCCAGTTGCCGAGCGGTGTGGAGCTTGTCGGCAGCTTCCGCGAGCAGGAAGGCCTGACCGTTATTCTGGAGCGCTCCCAGGCTGAACGCGCCGGGTTCGCTTTTGATTATGTGGCGGCGTGGATCACCCTCAACGTGCATTCGGCACTGGAAGCCGTCGGCCTCACCGCGGCGTTCGCCAGCGCATTGGGCAAGGCCGGAATCAGTTGCAACGTGATCGCCGGTTATTACCACGATCATTTGTTTGTCGGTCAGGCCGACGCCGAGCGCGCCATGCACGTGCTGCGCGATCTCGCAGCTAACGCGGAGTAACTCTTTATGTGGCAAAGCTATGTGAACGGCCTGCTGGTGGCCTTGGGGCTGATCATGGCGATCGGCACCCAGAACGCTTTTGTGCTGGCGCAGAGTCTGCGACGCGAACATCACCTGCCGGTGGCGGCGTTGTGTGTGGCGTGCGATGCGCTGCTGGTGGCGGCCGGGGTGTTTGGCTTGGCCACCGTGTTGGCGCAGAACCCGACATTGCTCGCGGTGGCACGCTGGGGCGGCGCGGTCTTTTTGATCTGGTATGGCAGCCAGGCGCTGCGAAGGGCGTTCTCGAAACAGAGTCTGGATCAGGGTGAAAACCACACCGTACGCTCGTTGCGCGCGGTGATGCTCAGCGCGCTGGCAGTGACACTGCTCAACCCGCACGTTTATCTGGACACGGTGTTGCTGATCGGCTCGCTGGGGGCGCAGCAGTCGGTGCCGGGCGCGTATGTCGTGGGCGCCGCGAGTGCGTCGCTGCTGTGGTTTTTCACCTTGGCGCTAGGTGCCGCGTGGCTTGCACCGTGGCTGGCGCGGCCGAGTACCTGGCGGATTCTCGATCTTCTGGTGGCAGTGATGATGTTCACGGTGGCGGGCCAATTGATTATCGCCAACTGATTTATTCCAAAAGGCTCTGGAACCTCTATCCCACACAGTTGTTGCGTGGTTAAGCCTTGACCCCGGTGCTATGATCCGAACCCTGCGCCGCAAAGAGTAAAAACTCGTCGGTGCATTTCTGGCCGCCCGTGATCGGCCTTGCGCTCACCGCAACAGACCTGATTAGGAGAATCATCATGGCTTTCGAATTGCCGCCGCTGCCTTACGCACACGATGCCCTGCAGCCGCACATTTCCAAGGAAACCCTGGAATTTCACCACGACAAGCACCACAACACCTATGTCGTGAACCTGAACAACCTGGTGCCAGGCACCGAGTTCGAAGGCAAGACCCTGGAAGAGATCGTCAAGACTTCCTCGGGCGGCATCTTCAACAACGCCGCTCAGGTCTGGAACCACACTTTCTACTGGAACTGCCTGGCGCCAAACGCCGGCGGTCAACCAACCGGCGCACTGGCTGAAGCGATCAACGCAGCCTTCGGTTCGTTCGACAAGTTCAAGGAAGAGTTCAGCAAAACCTCGATCGGCACCTTCGGTTCCGGCTGGGGCTGGCTGGTGAAAAAGGCTGACGGTTCCCTGGCTCTGGCCAGCACCATCGGCGCCGGCAACCCGCTGACCAGCGGCGACACCCCGCTACTGACCTGCGACGTCTGGGAACACGCTTACTACATCGACTACCGCAACCTGCGTCCGAAGTACGTTGAAGCGTTCTGGAACCTGGTCAACTGGAAGTTCGTCGCTGAGCAGTTCGAAGGCAAAACCTTCACCGCTTAAGCTGCGCGCCAGATAAAAAACCCGGCTACGGCCGGGTTTTTTTATGCCTGCTTTTTTTCACGATGAACGCTGGCTCCGGCCACTTGCCGGTGCAGCACAGCGGGCTACCATCAAATCAGCGAAAATTTGTTCCACACCGCTCAAGTTGAGGGCCGAAACTACCGACACAGTACAAATAGAGCTGAGACTCCAGACAGCAGTATTTCGGCCAAGGCCACGGGCAAATGTTCCGAGGCTTGATTGTCCCTTTGACTGCCAACACGGGATTGCCAATACTCATGGCAACTTGACGCTACCCGCACGGAACAAGGAATAACCCTTTGAAGCTGGAACTCAAGAACAGCTTGTCGGTGAAGTTGCTCCGGGTCGTGCTCCTTTCGGCATTGATCGTCGGCGTGGTCTTGAGCTGCGCCCAGATCGTTTTCGATGCCTATAAAACCCGCCAGGCGGTGGCCGGCGACGCTCAGCGCATCCTCGACATGTTCCGTGATCCCTCGACTCAGGCGGTCTACAGCCTGGACCGGGAAATGGGCATGCAGGTGATCGAAGGCCTGTTCCAGGACGACGCCGTGCGCCAGGCCTCCATCGGCCATCCCAACGAAGCGATGCTCGCGCAGAAGTCCCGTGAATTGCAGCACTCCAACAGCCGCTGGCTGACTGACCTGATTCTCGGTCAGGAACGCACCTTCACCACTCAATTGGTCGGTCGCGGTCCCTATAGCGAGTATTACGGCGACCTGAGCATCACCCTCGACACCGCCACCTATGGCGAGAGTTTCATCGTCAGTTCGGTGATTATTTTCATTTCCGGCGTCTTGCGCGCCCTGGCCATGGGCCTGGTGTTGTATCTGGTTTATCACTGGCTGCTGACCAAGCCGCTGTCACGGATCATCGAGCACCTGACCGAAATCAATCCCGATCGCCCCAGCGAGCACAAGATTCCACAGCTCAAGGGTCACGAAAAGAATGAACTCGGCATCTGGATCAACACCGCCAACCAGTTGCTCGAATCGATAGAACGCAACACCCATCTGCGCCACGAAGCGGAAAACAGCCTGCTGCGCATGGCCCAGTACGACTTCCTCACCGGCCTGCCGAACCGCCAGCAATTGCAGCAGCAACTGGACAAGATTCTGGTCGACGCCGGCAAGCTGCAACGCCGGGTCGCGGTGTTGTGTGTGGGGCTGGATGATTTCAAAGGAATCAACGAGCAGTTCAGCTACCAGACCGGTGACCAGTTGCTGCTGGCGCTGGCCGACCGCCTGCGCGCCCACAGCGGTCGCCTCGGCGCCCTCGCCCGTCTGGGTGGCGACCAGTTCGCGCTGGTGCAGGCCGATATCGAACAACCTTATGAAGCGGCAGAGCTGGCGCAGAGCATCCTCGATGATCTGGAAGCGGCGTTCGCCCTCGACCATCAGGAAATCCGCCTGCGCGCGACCATCGGCATCACCCTGTTCCCCGAGGACGGCGACAGCACCGAGAAGCTGTTGCAGAAGGCCGAGCAGACCATGACGCTGGCCAAGACCCGCTCGCGCAACCGCTATCAGTTCTACATCGCCAGTGTCGACAGCGAGATGCGTCGCCGTCGCGAACTGGAAAAAGACCTGCGCGACGCACTGATTCGCGACCAGTTCTACCTCGTCTATCAGCCGCAGATCAGCTACCGCGATCACCGCGTGGTCGGGGTCGAAGCGCTGATTCGCTGGCAGCATCCGGAACACGGTCTGGTGCCGCCGGACCTGTTCATTCCGCTGGCCGAACAGAACGGCACGATCATCGCCATCGGCGAGTGGGTGCTGGATCAGGCCTGCAAGCAATTGCGCGAATGGCACGATCAGGGCTTCGTCGATCTGCGCATGGCGGTCAACCTGTCCACCGTGCAACTGCACCACGCCGAGTTGCCGCGAGTGGTCAACAACCTGCTGCAGATCTACCGCCTGCCGCCGCGCAGCCTGGAGCTGGAAGTCACCGAAACCGGCCTGATGGAAGACATCAGCACCGCCGCCCAACACCTGCTGAGCCTACGCCGCTCCGGGGCGCTGATCGCCATCGACGACTTCGGCACCGGCTACTCATCGCTGAGTTACCTGAAAAGCCTGCCGCTGGACAAGATCAAGATCGACAAGAGCTTCGTCCAGGATCTGCTGGATGACGACGATGATGCGACCATCGTTCGCGCGATCATCCAGCTGGGCAAGAGCCTGGGCATGCAGGTGATTGCCGAAGGCGTGGAAACCGCCGAGCAAGAGTCCTACATCATCTCCGAAGGCTGCCACGAAGGTCAGGGTTACCACTACAGCAAGCCGCTGCCTGCCCGGGAATTGACGGCCTACCTCAAGCAAGCCCAACGCACCAATGCTGCCATTCTCTAGAAGATCAAAAGATCGTAGCCTGCGGCAGCTCCTACAGGGATCGCATTCCCCTGTAGGAGCTGTCGAGTGAAACGAGGCTGCGATCTTTTGATCTGCGCCATCACACCGGCGTAAACAAGAAATATTTCCAGCCACAGCCCTTTACACATAATGCGAAAGATTTGCATTATGTCGCAGCTTTGCGCACCCCCGCGCCCTGTCCATTCCATTACCGAAGCAGGATGTTCGCCATGATTCGTATGCCTCTGGCTACCGCCAGTCTGCTGGCCATCGCTATTTCCCTCGCCGGTTGCGGCGAAGGCAAAGACAAGGCTGCCGCCCCGGCCGCGCCGACTCCAGCCGCCAGCACCGCTGCCGCGCCAGCACCTGCCGCTGCCGGTAAAGTCGATGAAGCCGCCGCCAAGGCTGTGGTCGCGCACTACGCCGACATGGTCTTCGCCGTCTACAGCGATGCCGAATCCACTGCGAAAACCCTGCAAACGGCGGTCGACGCGTTCCTCGCCAAACCGAACGCCGACACCCTGAAAGCCGCCAAGGCTGCCTGGGTCGCTGCGCGCGTGCCTTACCTGCAGAGCGAAGTGTTTCGCTTCGGCAACACCATCATCGACGACTGGGAAGGTCAGGTGAACGCCTGGCCGCTGGACGAAGGCCTGATCGACTACGTCGACAAATCCTACGAGCACGCGCTGGGCAACCCGGGCGCCACCGCCAACATCATCGCCAACACTGAAGTGCAGGTCGGCGAAGACAAGGTCGATGTGAAAGACATCACCCCGGAAAAACTTGCCAGCCTCAACGAGCTGGGCGGTTCCGAAGCCAACGTCGCCACCGGCTACCACGCCATCGAATTCCTGCTCTGGGGCCAGGACCTGAACGGCACCGGCCCGGGCGCCGGCAACCGTCCAGCCTCGGACTACCTGGAAGGCGCAGGCGCCACTGGCGGTCACAACGATCGTCGCCGTGCGTACCTCAAAGCCGTGACCCAACTGCTGGTCAGCGACCTGGAAGAAATGGTCGGCAACTGGAAGCCGAACGTGGCTGACAACTACCGCGCCACCCTGGAAGCCGAACCGGCTGAAAGCGGCCTGCGCAAAATGCTGTTCGGCATGGGCAGCCTGTCCCTGGGCGAATTGGCGGGCGAGCGCATGAAGGTTTCCCTGGAGGCCAACTCCCCGGAAGACGAACAGGATTGCTTCAGCGACAACACCCACAACTCGCACTTCTACGATGCCAAAGGCATTCGTAACGTGTACCTGGGCGAGTACACCCGCACCGACGGCACCAAAATGACCGGTGCCAGCCTGTCGTCGCTGGTGGCCAAGGCCGACCCGGCTGCCGACACCGCGCTGAAAGCCGATCTGGCCGCTACCGAAGCTAAAATCCAGGTCATGGTCGATCACGCCAACAAGGGTGAGCACTACGACCAGTTGATCGCTGCGGGCAACACCGCCGGCAACCAGATCGTGCGTGACGCCATCGCCGCACTGGTCAAGCAGACCGGCTCGATCGAAGCCGCTGCCGGCAAGCTGGGCATCAGCGACCTGAACCCGGACAACGCTGATCACGAGTTCTGATCACGCGCGTTCGACTGAAAAAGGCGACCTGCGGGTCGCCTTTTTCATGCCTGCCGTACACAAAACCCTGCTCCATGGTGTGTTCGATATCAGGTACACCACCAAATCCTGTGGGAGCGAGCCTGCTCGCGAAGGCGTCATCTGGCGCAACATCGTCAGCGCGGCGGACACCGCTTTCGCGAGCAGGCTCGCTCCCACAGGGTTTGCATGAGTTTCAAGGCTTGCGCCATATCAAGCAAACGATAATTCCTCTTATTCAAACTCACTCGCCCTGTTAGACTTTGCGCCTTTGTTTTCGCCCGTCCGCAGGATGTCTGATGCCCTCGCTGCCGCTTCGCTTGTCCGCACTGTTTCTGGCCCTGGGCCTGAGTGCCTGCGATGACGCCCCGCGCTTTACCAAGGCTGAGCCGGGTGAAGCGCGTTCGGGCGGGGCGGCGACTGTGCGCAAGACCGATCAGAATGCGTTCTCACTGCCTTCGGCCAATCTGCCGCCGTCGCGTCGCGTCGACTTCAGCGTCGGCAACAGCTTCTTCCGCAGTCCGTGGGTGATCGCCCCGTCGACCACCACCGCCCGCGATGGTCTCGGCCCGCTGTTCAACACCAACGCCTGCCAGAACTGCCACATCAAGGACGGTCGCGGACATCCGCCAGCGCCGGATGCGGCGAACGCGGTATCGATGCTGGTGCGTCTGTCGATCCCTGATTCACCGGCCTATGCCAAAGTCATCGAGCAAGTCGGCGTGGTGCCCGAGCCGGTCTACGGCGGCCAGTTCCAGGACATGGCCGTGCCCGGGGTCACGCCCGAAGGCAAGGTGCGCGTCGAGTACACCCCGGTGTCGATTCGTTTCAAGGACGGCACCGAAGTCGAGCTGCGCAAACCGGTTCTGCAATTCACTCAGTTGGGCTACGGCCCGATGCACCCGGACACGCGTTTCTCGGCCCGCGTCGCACCGCCGATGATTGGCCTCGGCCTGCTCGAAGCCATTCCCGAAGAAGCGATCCTCGCTAACGCCGCCGCGCAGGCCAAAGAGAACAACGGCATTAAGGGTCGCGTAAATCGGGTCTGGGACGATGAGTTACAGAAAACCGTGGCCGGCCGTTTTGGCTGGAAAGCCGGACAACCGAATCTCAATCAGCAGAATGTCCACGCGTTTTCCGGAGACATGGGCCTGACCACCAGCCTCAGACCCTTCGATGACTGCACCGACGCACAAACTGCGTGCAAACAGGCGCCGAACGGCAATGGCCCGGACGGCGAGCCGGAAGTCAGCGACAACATCCTGCGTCTGGTGCTGTTCTACACACGCAACCTCGCAGTGCCGGCACGTCGCGGCGTCAACGACGAACAAGTGCTGGCCGGCAAGAACCTGTTCTTCCAGGCTGGCTGCCAGTCCTGCCACACGCCGAAATACACCACCGCCGCCAACGCCGCCGAACCTGAACTGGCCAATCAAGTGATTCGCCCGTACAGCGATCTGCTGCTGCATGACATGGGCGATGGTCTGGCCGACAACCGCACCGAATTCCAGGCCTCCGGCCGCGACTGGCGCACCCCGCCGTTGTGGGGGATCGGTCTGACGCAGGCAGTCAGTGGTCACACCCAGTTCTTGCATGACGGTCGCGCCCGCAATCTGCTCGAAGCCGTGCTCTGGCATGGCGGCGAAGCGCAGCAGGCGCAGCAACAGGTTTTGTCTTTCAACGCCGAGCAGCGTGCTGCGCTGCTGGCGTTCTTGAACTCACTTTAAACACTTAAAAGAATCGGGAGCCCGACATGTTCCGTCCCAAGTTGTTGTTCACCAGCCTTGCCGCACTCGCCCTCGGCGCCTGCTCGCCGCAGGATCCGCAAGCGGTCACGTCGGCGGCCATCGCCAAATCGGTGATCCTGCCGACCTACACCCGTTGGGTCGAAGCCGACAAGCAACTGGCGGTCAGCGCCCTCGCCTACTGCCAGGGCAAGGAAACCCTGGAAACCGCCCGCGCCGACTTCCTGCACGCGCAGAAAGCCTGGGCCGAGCTGCAACCGCTGCTGATCGGCCCATTGGCCGAGGGCAACCGTTCGTGGCAGGTGCAGTTCTGGCCGGACAAGAAAAACCTCGTCGGCCGTCAGGTCGAGCAACTGGTGATCGCCCAGCCGCAGATCGACGCCGCCGCACTGGCTAAATCCAGCGTGGTGGTGCAGGGCCTGTCGGCTTACGAATACATCCTGTTCGATGAAAAACCGGACGTCGCCAACGCCGAGCAGAAAGCCAAATACTGCCCACTGTTGATCGCCATCGGCGAGCGCCAGAAGCAACTGGCCGAAGAGATTCTGCAGAGCTGGAACAACACCGACGGCATGCTCGCGCAAATGAGCAAGTTCCCCAACCAGCGCTACGCCGACTCCCACGAAGCGATCGCCGATCTGCTGCGTGTGCAGGTCACCGCCCTCGACACCCTGAAGAAAAAACTCGGCACACCGATGGGCCGTCAGAGCAAAGGCGTGCCGCAGCCGTTCCAGGCCGATGCGTGGCGCAGCCAGTCGTCGCTGACCGCGCTGGAAGCCAGCCTCGCTGCAGCCAAAACCGTCTGGGAAGGCGTCGACAACAAAGGCCTGCGCGGTCTGCTGCCGGCCGAGCAGAAACCGTTGGCGGACAAGATCGACGCTGCCTACGCCGCGTCGCTGAAACTGTTCGACAGCAGCCAGCGCTCGCTGACCGAAATGCTCCAGGACGACGCCGGTCGTCAACAACTCAACGATCTCTACGACAGCCTCAACGTCGTCCATCGCCTGCACGAAGGCGAACTGGCCAAGGCGCTGGGTATCCAACTGGGCTTCAACGCCAACGACGGTGACTGATGAGGGCAAGTGCCATGCTGCGACGCCAGGCTCTGACTTTAGGTAGTTTGCTGCTGGGAGCAGTGACACTGGGCGGCTGGACGCTGTTCAAGCGCAAGGATCAGAGCCCGTTGTTGCTCTCGGCGCGCGACGACACCGACGGCAAGCATTACGCCGTCGGTTATCGGCTGGACGGTACGCAGGTGTTCGCCACCGAGGTCGGCCAGCGCTGTCACGACATCATCAACCACCCGACGCTGCCGATCGCGCTGTTCGTCGCCCGCCGCCCGGGCACAGAGAGCTACCTGATCGATCTGCGCGACGGGACGTTGCTGCAAACCGTGACTTCGCAGCCGAACCGGCATTTCTACGGCCACGCCGTGGTGCACAAGGACGGCGAATACCTGTACGCCACCGAGAACGACACCACGGATCCGGGGCGTGGCCTGCTCGGGGTGTACAAGTTCGAAGGCGAGCGGCTGGTGCACAGCGGTGAGATTTCCACCCATGGCCTCGGCCCGCATCAGGTCTCGTGGATGCCCGATGGCGAAACCCTGGTGGTGGCCAACGGCGGGATCCGCACCGAGGCCGAAAGCCGCGTCGACATGAACCTCAACGCCATGGAACCGAGCCTGGTGCTGATGCAGCGCGACGGCACCCTGCTGAGCAAGGAAACCCTTTCCCAGCAGATGAACAGCGTGCGTCACCTGGGCATCGCCAGCGACGGCACCATCGTTGCCGGCCAGCAATTCATGGGCGCCTCGCATGAGCGCTCCGAGCTGTTGGCGATCAAGCGTCCGGGCCAGCGCTTCGTGGCATTCCCGGTGCCGGAGCATCAGTTGCAGTCGATGGGGCATTACACCGCCAGCGTCGCAGTGCACAGCGAACTGCGGTTGGTGGCGCTGACCGCGCCGCGTGGCAACCGGTTCTTCATCTGGGACCTGGACAGCGGCGAAGTGCGCCTCGACGCGCCGCTGCCCGATTGCGCCGGCGTTGGTGCGGTGCAGAACGGCTTCGTCGTGACCTCGGGTCAGGGCCGTTGCCGCTACTACGATTGCCGCCAGGATGAGCTGCTGGCCAAACCGCTGGAATTGCCGGCAGGGCTCTGGGACAACCATCTGCATTTGATCGCATAACCCACCTGTTCTGAGTACGACTCATAACCTGTAGCGAGGGGATTTATCCCCGATCGGCTGCGCAGCAGTCGCAAAACCATCGCACACGGTTCAATTGACAGACCGCGGTTTCAGGTTTTGGGGCGGCTTCGCCACCCATTGGGGATGAATCCCCTCACCACAGGTTCAGTGTTTAGACTTCCTCACTCCGTCCTCCCCTGTAATAACTGCCAGTTGGAATCCCTACCTGACTCGGAGTAATGTGCCCGCCTGTCTCACCTGATTTATCCAAGGAACTGGAAATATGCTGCGTCGCCGCATGCTGATCATGTTGGGTGTTGTCTTGCTGGTCGTCCTGGTATTGGGCGGGTACAAAGCCTTTTCGATCTACACCATGATCCAGGGCTTCTCCAAACCAAAACCGCCGATCAGCGTCGCCGTGGCCCACGCCAGCGAACAGCCGTGGCAGATGCGTTTGCCCACCGTCGGCTCGCTGAAAGCCTTGCAAGGCGTCGAGCTGAGTCTGGAAGTCGCCGGCACCGTCACCGAACTCAAATTCGAATCCGGACAGAAGGTCAAGGCCGGGCAACCGCTGCTGCAACTCGACAGCGCGGTCGAGACCGCCCTGCTGGAAACCGCCAAGGCTGACCTGGGACTGGCACAACTGGACTTCGGCCGTGGCAGCCAACTGGTCGACAGCCGCGCGATCTCCAAAGGCGAGTACGACCGTCTCTCCGCCGTGTTGCAAAAGAACAAGGCCACGGTCAATCAGCTCAATGCCTCGCTGGCGAAAAAACGCATCCTCGCGCCATTCAGCGGCACCATCGGCATCCGTCAGGTGGATGTCGGCGACTACCTCGCCAGCGGCAGCAAAATCGCCACCCTGCAGGATCTGAGCAGTCTCTACGCCGACTTCTATGTGCCGGAGCAATCGGTGCCGAAACTGGCCATCGGGCAACCGGTGCAGATCGGTGTCGCAGCCTATCCAGGGCAGAACTTCCCCGGCGCCATCAGCGCGATCAACCCGATTGTCGAGAGCACCACGCGCAATATTCTGGTGCGCGCGACCCTGGCCAATCCCGACGGCAAATTGCTGCCGGGCATGTTCGCCAGCCTCAACGTGTTGCTGCCCGATCCGCAGAAACACATCGTGGTGCCGGAAAGCGCGATCACCTACACCCTCTACGGCAACTCGCTGTACGTGGTCGGGCAGAAAAAGGCCGAGGACGGCAGCGTCGAAAAAGACGACAAGGGCCAACCGGTACTGATCGCCGAACGTCGCTTCATCGAGACCGGTGAGCGCCGCGATGGCCTGGTGATGATCAACAAGGGCGTACAGAGCGGCGAACAAGTGGTGACTGCCGGCCAGATCAAACTGGACAACGGCGCACACATTGCCATCAGCGACGACAAGACCCTCGGCGAGCAGAACAGTCCGCCTCGCGCCGACTGATCAAGGAATCCCCATGGCTTTTACCGATCCGTTCATCCGCCGCCCGGTGCTCGCCACCGTGGTCAGCCTGCTGATTGTGCTGCTGGGTTTCCAGGCCTGGAGCAAGCTGCCGCTGCGCCAGTACCCGCAAATGGAAAACGCCCTGATCACGGTGACCACCGCCTACCCCGGGGCCAACGCCGAGACCATTCAGGGCTACATCACCCAGCCGATGCAGCAAAGCCTGGCCAGCGCCGAGGGCATCGACTACATGACCTCGGTCAGCCGGCAGAACTTCTCGGTGATCTCGATCTACGCGCGCATCGGTTCCAACACCGACCGTTTGTTCACCGAACTGCTGGCCAAAGCCAACGAGGTCAAGAACAAACTGCCGCAGGACGCCGAAGACCCGGTACTGAGCAAGGAATCGGCCGACGCCTCGGCGCTGATGTACATCAGTTTCTTCAGCAAGGACTTGAGCAACCCGCAGATCACCGACTACCTGTCGCGGGTGATCCAGCCGAAACTGGCGACCCTGCCGGGCATGGCCGAGGCGGAGATTCTCGGTAATCAGGTATTCGCCATGCGCCTGTGGCTCGACCCGGTGAAGCTCGCCGGTTTCGGCCTCAGCGCCAGCGACGTGACCAACGCGGTGCGCCAGTACAACTTCCTCTCCGCCGCCGGCGAGGTGAAGGGCGAATACGTGGTCACCAGCATCAACGCCAACACCGAACTGAAATCCGCCGAAGCCTTCGCGGCGATTCCGCTCAAGGTCAATGGCGACAGCCGCGTGCTGCTCAGCGATGTCGCGCGGGTCGAGATGGGCGCGGAAAACTACGACTCGATCAGCTCGTTCGGCGGCACGCCGTCGGTGTACATCGGCATCAAGGCCACACCCGGGGCCAACCCGCTGGACGTGATCAAGGAAGTACGCAAGCTGATGCCGGAGCTGGAAGCGCAATTGCCGCCCAACCTCAAGAGCGAGATTGCCTACGACGCCACCCAGTTCATTCAGGCCTCGATCGACGAAGTGGTGAAAACCCTGTTTGAAGCGGTGCTGATCGTGATCGTCGTGGTGTTCCTGTTCCTCGGCGCGTTGCGCTCGGTGGTGATCCCGGTGGTGACCATCCCGCTGTCGATGATCGGCGTGATGTTCTTCATGCAGATGATGGGCTACTCGATCAACCTCCTGACCCTGCTGGCGATGGTGCTGGCCATCGGTCTGGTGGTAGATGACGCGATTGTGGTGGTGGAGAACATTCACCGACACATCGAGGAAGGCAAGACGCCGCTGGAGGCCGCACTGGAAGGTGCGCGGGAAATCGCCATGCCGGTGGTGTCGATGACCATCACCCTGGCGGCGGTGTATGCGCCGATCGGCTTCCTCACCGGGCTGACCGGGGCCTTGTTCAAGGAGTTCGCCCTGACCCTGGCCGGCGCCGTGGTGATCTCCGGGATCGTCGCCCTGACCCTGTCGCCGATGATGTGCGCCCTGCTGTTGCGCCACGAAGAAAACCCCAGTGGCCTGGCGCACCGCCTCGACCGCATTTTCGACGGTCTCAAGCGCCGCTACCAGAGCATGCTCCACGGCACATTGAACACGCGGCCGGTGGTGCTGGTGTTCGCGGTGATCGTGTTGTGCCTGATCCCGGTGTTTCTCAAGTTCACCAAGTCGGAACTGGCGCCGGACGAGGATCAGGGCATCATCTTCATGATGGCCACGGCCCCCCAGCCGACCAACCTCGATTACCTGAGCACTTACACCGACGAATTCATCAAGATCTTCAAGGAGTTTCCGGAGTACTACTCCTCGTTCCAGATCAACGGCTACAACGGCGTGCAGGCGGGCATCGGTGGCTTCCTGCTCAAGCCGTGGAACGAGCGCAGCCGCACGCAGATGCAGATCCTGCCCGAGGTGCAAGGCAAACTGGCGAGTATCCCCGGCCTGCAGATTTTCGGTTTCAACCTGCCCTCCTTGCCCGGCACCGGTGAAGGTTTGCCGTTCGAATTCGTGGTCAATACCGCCAACGACTACGAATTGCTGCTGCAAGTGGCCGACCGGATCAAGAAACGTGCGATGGAGTCGGGCAAGTTCGCCTTCGTCGACCTCGATCTGGCGTTCGACAAGCCGGAAGTGGTCGTCGATATCGACCGTGCCAAAGCCGCGCAGATGGGCGTGTCGATGCAGGATCTGGGCGGCACCCTGGCGACGCTGCTGGGTGAGGCGGAAATCAACCGTTTCACCATCGAAGGCCGCAGTTACAAGGTGATTGCCCAGGTCGAGCGACCGTACCGCGAAAACCCCGGCTGGCTGAACAACTACTACGTGAAGAACACCCAAGGCGAGCTGCTGCCGCTGTCGACCCTGATCAAGGTCAGCGACCGGGCGCGACCGCGCCAGCTCAACCAGTTCCAGCAACTCAACGCGGCGAAGATTTCCGGATTCCCGCTGGTCAGCATGGGCGAGGCCATCGACACCGTGCTGCAGATCGCCCGGGAGGAAGCGCCAGCCGGGTTTGCCTTCGACTATGGCGGCGCCTCGCGCCAGTACGTGCAGGAAGGCAGCGCTCTGTGGGTAACCTTCGCCCTGGCGCTGGCGATCATTTTCCTGGTGCTGGCGGCGCAGTTCGAGAGTTTCCGTGATCCGCTGGTGATTCTGGTGACGGTGCCGCTGTCGATCTGTGGTGCGTTGATTCCGCTGTTCCTTGGCTGGTCGAGCATGAACATCTACACCCAAGTCGGACTGGTGACCCTGATCGGGCTGATCAGCAAGCACGGGATCCTGATCGTCGAGTTCGCCAACCAGCTGCGCAAGGACAAGGGCCTGACCGCGCGCGAAGCGGTCGAGGAAGCGGCGGCAATCCGCTTGCGCCCGGTGTTGATGACCACGGCGGCGATGGTGTTCGGCATGGTGCCGTTGATTCTGGCGACCGGTGCGGGCGCCGTGAGCCGGTTCGATATCGGCACCGTGATTGCAACGGGGATGTCGATCGGCACCCTGTTTACGCTGTTTGTGCTGCCGTGCATCTACACCCTATTGGCGAAACCCGATCCGAAATAACAGCGATTTACCTTTGTGGGAGCGGGCTTGCTCGCGAAAGCGCCAGGTCAGTCAACAGCAATGCTGAATGTGCCGGCCCCTTCGTGAGCAAGCCCACTCCCACCCTTGATCGCGGCAAGCCCCCCAATCCTTCATCCACCACAGTCCCCTGTGGGAGCGGGCTTGCTCGCGAAAGCGTCAGGTCAGTCAGCAGCAATGCTGAATGTGCCGGCCCCTTCGTGAGCAAGCCCACTCCCACCCTTGATCGCGGCCAGCCCCCCAATCCTTCATCCACCACAGTCCCCTGTGGGAGCGGGCTTGCTCGCGAAAGCGCCAGGTCAGTCAACAGCAATGCTGAATGTGCCGGCCCCTTCATGAGCAAGCCCACTCCCACCCTTGATCGCGGCAAGCCCCCCAATCCTTCATCCACCACAGTCCCCTGTGGGAGCGGGCTTGCTCGCGAAAGCGCCAGGTCAGTCAACAGCAATGCTGAATGTGCCGGCCCCTTCGTGAGCAAGCCCACTCCCACCCTTGATCGCGGCAAGCCCCCCAATCCTTCATCCACCACAGTCCCCTGTGGGAGCGGGCTTGCTCGCGAAAGCGCCAGGTCAGTCAACAGCCATGCTGAATGTGCCGGCCCCTTCCTGAGCAAGCCCACTCCCACCCTTGATCGCGGCAAGCCCCCCAATCCTTCATCCACCACAGTCCCCTGTGGGAGCGGGCTTGCTCGCGAAAGCGTCAGGTCAGTCAACAGCAATGCTGAATGTGCCGACCCCTTCGTGAGCAAGCCCACTCCCACCCTTGATCGCGGCAAGCCCCCCAATCCTTCATCCACCACAGTCCCCTGTGGGAGCGGGCTTGCTCGCGAAAGCGTCAGGTCAGTCAACAGCAATGCTGAATGTGCCGGCCCCTTCCTGAGCAAGCCCACTCCCACCCTTGATCGCGGCAAGCCCCCCAATCCTTCATCCACCACAGTCCCCTGCGGGAGCGGGCTTGCTCGCGAAAGCGCCAGGTCAGTCAACAGCAATGCTGAATGTGCCGGCCCCTTCGTGAGCAAGCCCACTCCCACCCTTGATCGCGGCCAGCCACCAATCTCCATCTTTCGCCGATCCCACAGGGGAATAGTGTGATCCCTGGAACACGCGCAATAAAAAAGGCCTCGCATCTGCGAGGCCTTTCATTTTGGCTTCAATCGGTTCAACTCTGTGGCCTCATCCCTTGAGAAAGTCCGAACATGAACAACAACAGATCATGGTCAGGTTTAGTCGCCACGGAGGCTTTCGCCACCCGTGGTACTGCGCAGTGAGCATCGCCTGTGGTAGCACCGATCACCTGCATGCGGGGCTGCTCCCAGGCCGCCACCGCCAATGAAGCAACTGCCAAGGCTCCAACCAAAAACAAACCTCGTGCAATTTCGAGTTTCATCGCTATAAACCTTTGATAGCGCTGCCAAACGCCGTCTCATAAAAGTAGACGAGTTTTTTCCAGTCCGTGTCGCTGAACGACGAATGGCGACGCAATTGCTTCATGTCATGGGAGGCCGCGCGATAAGCGGTCAGACGCTGACGGCATTTCTCCAGATCGATCAATGCCACTTCGACCTGAGCCGAATCACCTTCGCCGGTCACCCGTACAAAAACGTGTTTGATGTAGATGCAGCTGTGCTGCCAACGGCCCTTGTGCATGCGCGCGAGGTTTTCGGCCAGGTCTTTGAGGACGCGCTCGTAAACGGCTTCGCCATATTGGGCACGGCCGCCGGCGGCTTCCCACTTCTCCAGTTCGTCGAAACCGTCCAGCGACTTGGTCACCAGCAGCGCACGCCACTTGTGTTGCGGATCGGGCTGCGCGCCGCAGAAGACGATTTGCGGGACGCGTACACCGAGACGGCTGACACCGGTCAGGGCATCCAGCTCTCGCAAGACTGTCGGCCGGCCGAAAGGATGCAGCCAACTGCGATAGATATGTCCGGTCTGGCGCTTGGCATACAGTAACTGGCCGTCACGGCCCACGACTCGTTGCACACCACTTTCCCCGCCACGGCGCACGTTGGGTTCTTCCACCCATTCACCGCGCTGGTTCCAGTAGTAGTCGAAGCGATCCTGGGGAGCGACTTCCGTTTCTGCTGCTATTTGCACCGCCATCCTGTTACCTCTTGCGTAATACGTAAACCCGCCACATGGCATACAGCGGAATGAAGTCCAGTTGTTCCTGAATGCGAAAACCTGCGTCTTCGAACTCTTTTTCTACTGTCACAGCCGGTAACACAAACCGGTTTTGGTAACCTTCCTGCCCACGGCGCTGTTCAGCGCGTTTGCGTTTCCAGGCCTTGAAATTACCGTCCACCCACAACGAAATGATTACGCTGTCACGGGTGACACGCTCGAATTCGCGCAAAATCGTCCGCCGATGTTCGGCTTCACCGATGTGATGCAGCAAACGCATGCAGAAAATGCTGTCGACGGCGTTATCAGGTAAGGCAATGTCGAACGCTGACGTGTGCAAAGGTTGTACCCTTTTCACCACATCAGCCGGCTGCGCCTGCATCGCGGTCTTGATCATAGACTCGGAATTGTCCGCGCCAATGATCACCCGATTGGGTTTTTCCGCCAGCAACGGCCAGAAACGCCCTGCACCACACGGCAGATCCAGAACCAGCCCCGGCTCGCCCGCCAGCGTCAGTGCCTTGCGGGCCAGCTGCTCGTCCCGCCAATGTGACAACCGACGACCTAAACCGTCCTGGTGCTTGCGCAAATATTTTTGTGCATGCTGGTCATCATACTTTTCGGAAAAATCGAGCTTGATCGGACTGCTCATTTCAGGACTCCTGAATAACTGACGCCCCTACCATAGGTAGTGGCATGTCAGCGTCAGGTCGTCCCTTTGTGAAAATTACGTCAGGTAAACCGGCAAACTATTACAGGGTTTTACAGGGAGAAAGCAATAGCGCGGGGCCATCAGCTGAATCCGGCGGCCACTGATGATTCAATACTGCCGTTCAATCCCCTTCGCGAGCAGGCTCGCTCCCACCTTTGTACCGCAGATATCTGTGGGAGCGAGCCTGCTCGCGAAGGCGTCATCGAATACCAGCACTCAGGGCGCGGCCGCTTGGGTTTGGGGATCAACGCTGCCCCAGCGTCACCTCAAAGCGGCAACCATTGGGCTGCATGGTGCTCAACGTCACCTCCCAGCCTTGGTTCTCGCAGATCCGCTGCACCAGCGACAAGCCCAGGCCCAAGCCTTCGCCGCGCTTCTCATTGCCGCGTACGAAGGGCTGGAACATGGCCTCACGTTTTTCCTCGGGAATGCCGACGCCCGAGTCTTCGACGACGAAGCCGTTGTCGTTGAGCGTCAGGCGGATGAAGCCCTGCTCGGTGTAGTGGCAGGCGTTGCGCAACAAATTGCCCATGACCGCGCTGAGCAGAGTCGCGTTGAAGCGAGTGTCCGGCGGATTGCCCGGCTCGAACATCAGCTGCAGCCCTTTCGATTCGATCGGTTCACGCCAGATACTCAACAAGCCATCGGCCACCTGACTGATGTTCTGCTGCGGTGCCGAACCGGCGTCTTCACGCTGGGCGCGGGCGAGCATCAGGAAGGTCTGCACCAGTTCACGCATTTCTTCGCTGGCGCGGGCGATGCGCTCGACCTGGGCACGACCGCGTTGATCCAGCCCCGGATTTTCCAGCAGCAGTTCACAGGAACTCGCCAGCACCATTAACGGTGTGCGCAGCTCGTGGCTGACGTCACTGGTGAACAGCCGCTCCCGAGTCAGTGCCTGACGCAGGCGCCCCAGCGTGGCATCGAACGCCACCGCCAGTTCGCCGACTTCGTCAGCCGCATAGTCCGGCGCCAGTGGCGGCGCCAGACCGAGCAACTGATCGCGATGCCGTACTTGCCGTGCCAGGCGCACCACCGGCGCCATGACCTTGCGCGCCAGCACCCATCCGAGGAATACCGCCAGCGCCAGACTGAGCACAAAGCCCACCAGCACCACGGCAAACAGCACGCGCTCGCGCTCTTCGAAATCGCTTTGATCCTGCAGCAGCACGTAGCGCCGACCGTCGACGATCTCGACCATCGCGTGATACGACAGCTGCTCGCGGAACACTTCGTGGAACCCCGCATCGAGGTGACGCAGATCCTTGGGCAGCTCGAAATCACCCGGTCCGCCGCTGAAATAGAACAACTGGTCCGGTTCCGGGCGATGGCTCCAGTCCGATACGTTGTCCATCAGCAGCAGACGCTGCAGGTCGCCGCCCAGCCCCGCCGAAATCAGTTTCTCCTCCACCAGGTGCACGGTCGCCACGATGCCCATGGCGAAGGCCCCGGCCACCAGCGCACTCATCAGCGCAAAGGCGATGATGATCCGCTGGGAAAGGCTTTGCTTAAACTCCATCACGCCCCTCGGCCAAGCGGTAACCCACGCCGTGCACGGTTTGCAGCAACGGCTTGGCAAATGGCTTGTCGATCACCTGACGCAATTGGTGGACGTGGCTGCGCAGGCTGTCGCTGTCCGGGCAGTCATCGCCCCACAGCGCTTCTTCGAGAATTTCCCGGCGCAGGACATGCGGACTCTTCTGCATCAAGACTGCCAGCAGCTTGAGGCCGACCGGGTTGAGCTTGAGCAGCTTGCCCTCGCGGGTCACTTCCAGCGTGTCGAGATCGTAGGTCAGGTCACCCACCTGCAGCGCACGGCGTCCGCCACCCTGAGTCCGGCGCATCACCGCCTCGACCCGCGCCGCCAGCTCGGACAGGGCAAACGGTTTGACCAGATAATCGTCGGCCCCGGACTTGAAGCCCTGCAGCCGGTCGTCCAGTTGATCGCGGGCGGTGAGCATGATCACCGGCGTATCGCGCCGGGCATCTTCACGCAGGCGCTTGCACAGGGTGTAGCCGTCGATCCCCGGCAGCATGATATCGAGCACGATCAGGTCGTAATGCTCGGTGGCAGCCAGATGCAGGCCCGACAAGCCGTCCTGGGCGCAATCGACGGTATAGCCTTTGAGCCCCAGGTAATCGGCCAGGTTGGCCAGGATATCGCGGTTGTCTTCGACCAATAGAATTCGCATTGGCATCTCCTCCGTACACAGTGACGGCCGTCATGGCCCGCGCAGCTTAAGGCCAACGCCGTTTCAGGGCTAGGGCCGACAGGTGTGCAAATCAATTTGCCCAGGCAAATTAAATGTTTAACAAAGTTTTCACTATCGATTCACAACCTGACTACAGTGACGCCGCGAAACTCGCGCGCCATTGATATAAGGAAAACTAGACAATGGACCTTCTCAAGACCGCGCCCGTGCGCTTTCTGCTGCTCATCACCGGCGCCTGGCTGGTCATCTTTCTTCTGACTCGAGCGGTACTGCTGCTGACTCACCTGGATGAGGCCGGCGGCTTCGCCCTGTCGGTGTTCGGCATCGGCGCGCTGTACGACCTGGGTTTCCTGGCCTATGCGGCATTGCCGATGGGCTTGTACCTGCTGCTCTGCCCGCCGGGCCTGTGGCGGCGTCGTGGACATCGCGGGTTTCTGCGCGCCCTGCTGACAGTCAGCCTGTTCGCCATGCTGTTCGTGGCAGTGGCCGAATGGCTGTTCTGGGACGAGTTCGGCGTGCGATTCAACTTCATCGCCGTCGATTATCTGGTGTACTCGGACGAAGTGCTGAACAACGTCCTCGAGTCGTACCCGATCGGCAAACTGCTGAGCCTCCTCGGCGTGCTGGCCGTGGTGATCAGCTTTGCCTTGGGCAAGCCGTTCAATGCTGCCATGAATGCCCCGCTGCCGTCGTTGCGCGGGCGTCTGCTCAGTGCCCTGGGCCTGTTGATCGTTGCGGGCCTCAGCCTGCAACTGCTCAGCCAGGACGCCCCGCGTGCCCAGGGCGGCAACGCCTACCAGAACGAACTGGCCAGCAACGGCCCGTATCAGTTCTTCGCCGCGTTCCGTAACAATGAACTGGACTACACCCAGTTCTACAAGAGCCTGCCGGCGGAAAAAGTCGCCAGCCAGATCCGCGCCGAGCTGAGCGAAAGCGACGCACGCTTCATTGGCAAGGATCCACAGGACATTCGCCGGGTGATCGACAACCCGGGCACCCCGCGCAAGCCAAACATTGTGCTGGTGACCATCGAAAGCCTCAGCGCCAAGTACCTGGGCAGCAATGGCGACGGTCGCAACCTGACGCCAAACCTCGACGCGTTGCGCAAGCAGAGCCTGTATTTCAATAACTTCTACGCCACCGGCACCCGCACCGATCGCGGTCTGGAAGCGATCACCCTGGCCATCCCGCCGACGCCGGGCCGCTCGATCGTCAAACGCATCGGCCGTGAAAGCGGTTTCGCCAGCCTTGGCCAGCAGTTGAGCGCGGTGGGTTACGACAGCGTGTTCGTCTACGGCGGACGCGGCTACTTCGACAACATGAACGCGTTCTTCAGCGGCAACGGCTATCGTGTCGTCGACCAGAGCAGCGTCGATGAAGCCGAGATCCACTTCAAGAACGCCTGGGGCATGGCCGACGAAGATCTGTATCGTCAGACCCTGAAACTGGCGGATGCCGACTACGCCAAACAGCAGCCGTTTCTGCTGCAACTGATGACCACCTCCAACCATCGCCCTTACACCTACCCCGACAACCGGATCGACATCAAATCCGGCAACGGCCGTGATGGTGCGGTGAAGTACACCGACTATGCGATTGGTCAGTTCCTGGAGCAGGCGCGGCAAAAGCCGTGGTTCGACAATACGATCTTCATCTTCGTCGCCGACCACACCGCGGGCAGCGCCGGCAAGGAAGACTTGCCGATCGCCAACTATCAGATTCCGCTGTTCATCTACGCGCCGAAAATGATCGAAGCTCGCGAGAGCGCGCAACTGGCCAGCCAGATCGATCTGGCCCCAACGCTGCTGGGCTTGCTCAACCTGGATTACACCTCGACGTTCTTTGGTCGCAACCTGTTGCAGGACAACCCGTTGCCACCGCGCGTGGTGGTCGGCAACTACCAGCACCTGGGTCTGTTTGATGGCAAGGATCTGGCGATCCTCAGCCCGCGCCAAGGCTTGCGCCGGCATGACGATGCGTTGACCGAAAGCCGCGAGTCGCGGGTCAGCAGCGACGATCCGCTGGTCAGCCGGGCCATTGCGTATTACCAGGCGGCCAGTTATGGCTTCAAACAGCAGTTGTTGAGCTGGAAGCCGGCGAAGGACAGCACTGTCCAGGTCAGCGAACAGTAACCGTCAATAGAAACGCCCCGGGCTGATGCACCGGGGCTTTTTTTTTGCGCAACCGGTTATCACAGGAAATCCAGATCCCAATGTGGGAGCGAGCCTGCTCGCGAATGCTGTGCATGCGTCACAGCTGTAGTGACGGGGTGATTGCTTTCGCGAGCAGGCTCGCTCCCACAGGGGATGGTGTGAAGCCTGGAGTCCGGGCAATAAAAAACCCCGCCTGCTCAGCGCAGGCGGGGTTTTTCGTTACAGGGGTAAGGCTGGCTTACATCATGCCGCCCATGCCACCCATGCCGCCCATGTCTGGCATACCGCCGCCAGCCGAGCCTTCTTTCTTCGGTGCATCAGCAACAGCCGCTTCGGTGGTCAGGATCAGACCGCCGATCGAGGCTGCAGCTTGCAGAGCGGAACGGGTTACCTTGGTTGGGTCCAGGATGCCCATTTCGATCATGTCGCCGTATTCGCCCGAAGCAGCGTTGTAACCGAAGTTACCTTTGCCGTTCTTCACTTCGTTGACGACTACGCTTGGCTCGTCACCGGAGTTGGCCGCGATCTGGCGCAGCGGCGCTTCAACAGCGCGACGCAGTACAGCGATACCGACGTTCTGGTCAGCGTTGTCGCCGGTCAGTTCGGTCAGGGCTTCCAGAGCACGGATCAGCGCAACGCCACCGCCAGGTACCACGCCTTCTTCAACGGCTGCACGGGTTGCGTGCAGGGCGTCTTCAACGCGGGCCTTCTTCTCTTTCATTTCAACTTCGGAACCAGCGCCAACCTTGATCACTGCAACGCCGCCGGACAGCTTGGCCAGACGCTCTTGCAGTTTTTCACGGTCGTAGTCCGAGGAAGTTTCGGCAACCTGGGCACGGATCTGAGCGATACGGGCTTCGATGTCGCCTTGTACGCCAGCACCGTCAACGATGATGGTGTTTTCCTTGGACAGGGTCACGCGCTTGGCGTTACCCAGGTGCTCCAGGGTGGTGCTTTCCAGGCTCAGGCCGATCTCTTCGGAGATCACGGTACCGCCGGTCAGAACGGCGATGTCCTGCAGCATGGCCTTGCGACGGTCGCCGAAGCCTGGAGCCTTGACGGCTGCAACCTTGACGATGCCACGCATGTTGTTCACGACCAGAGTCGCCAGGGCTTCGCCTTCAACGTCTTCGGCAACGATCAGCAGTGGACGGCCGGCTTTGGCAACGGCTTCCAGCACTGGCAGCATTTCGCGGATGTTCGAGATCTTTTTGTCGACCAGCAGGATCAGCGGGCCGTCGAGCTCGGCAACCATGGTGTCCGGCTTGTTGACGAAGTACGGGGACAGGTAGCCACGGTCGAACTGCATGCCTTCTACAACCGACAGTTCGTTTTCCAGGCCCGAGCCTTCTTCAACGGTGATCACGCCTTCTTTACCGACTTTTTCCATGGCTTCGGCAATGATGTCGCCGATGGAGTTGTCGGAGTTGGCGGAGATGGTGCCGACCTGAGCGATAGCCTTGGTGTCAGCGCATGGCTTGGACAGGGCTTTCAGCTCTTTGACGATCGCGATGGTCGCTTTGTCGATACCGCGCTTCAGGTCCATCGGGTTCATGCCGGCAGCGACGGCTTTCAGGCCTTCGTTGACGATCGATTGAGCCAGAACGGTCGCGGTGGTAGTACCGTCACCAGCGTCATCGTTGGCACGGGAGGCAACGTCTTTGACCAGCTGCGCGCCCATGTTTTCGAAGCGATCTTCGAGTTCGATTTCCTTGGCGACGGAAACGCCGTCCTTGGTGATGGTCGGAGCGCCGAAGCTCTTCTCGAGAATCACGTTACGGCCTTTCGGGCCCAGGGTCGCTTTTACCGCGTCAGCCAGAACGTTGACGCCTTTGAGCATCTTGGAGCGAGCGGCATCGCCGAACTTAACTTCTTTAGCAGCCATGATCGATATTCCTTAAATACTTTGTAGTAACGGGAAAATGAACGGGGGGTATCAGCCTTCGATAACAGCGAGGATTTCGTTCTCGCTCATTACCAGCAGGTCTTCGCCGTCGACTTTCACAGTGTTGCTGCCGGAGTAAGGACCGAACACAACCTTGTCGCCTTCCTTCACGGACAGTGCACGCACTTCACCGTTTTCCAGAGCCTTGCCCGGGCCTACAGCGAGAATCACACCGTGGTTGGCTTTTTCAGCAGCCGAACCTGGCAGGACGATACCGCCAGCGGTTTTCTTTTCTTCTTCGCTGCGACGGATGACGACGCGGTCATGCAGAGGACGAAGCTTCATTGTCGATCTCTCCTAATTGTGGTTTTCATCGGCCGGTGTAGTCCCGGCGGGTTTAACAAATCCGGCCTGCGCCGGTTGCGGTTCGTCGAGCAAACCGCGGAAGTCTGTCCGGCTTGAATGCCGGAAACCTTTCGGTGACCGATACATAAGGGCGCATAAGCTTATTACAAGGGCGGGGGCAGAAAATTTTTCATCGGTTGCCCCTTGAATGCCGCGCATAAAGAAACGGCACCCGAAGGTGCCGTGTCGAAGCAGGGGTTACTTGCTGTCGCGATGTTCGAACTCGCCTTCGATCACATCACCCTCGCGGCCCAGAGGCTGGCGCGGTGCAGGACCGCCACGCGGTTGCAGGTCGTCGGCGAAGGCACGCTGACGAATTGCCTGTTCTTCGGCGCGCTGGCGCATCTTGTTCGCCAGCAGGCGACGGGTAAACGGCAGCAGCATCACCAGACCGACCACGTCGCTGATGAAGCCCGGCAGGATCAACAGGCCACCGGCCAGTGCCAGCATCAGGCCTTCAAGCATGGTCTGCGCGGGCAATTCACCGCGGTTCAGGCTTTCACGGGCACGCAGTGCCGTGGCCAGACCGGCGACGCGCAGTACGAACACACCGAACATCGAGCCGAGAATGATCAGCAGCAGGGCCGGGAAAAACCCGATCGCCCCTGCCACTTTGACGAATACGAACAGCTCCAGCACCGGAAACAGCAGAAAGAGCAACAAAAAAGGGCGCATCAAAGATTCCTCAACGCAAGAAATGCCTTGCAGTAAGCCTTAGATGACGTCGCCCTTTCGTGAATTCAAGCGTCAGCCACCGCATTTTTTTGGCCAGACCTCGGCGTGAGCCAGAGAAACCAAGGCCTCGCGCACTTGTATCGGCGTATGACAAGGCGCTGGAAACGCCAGCCAATACAGTGCCTGACCGATGCGCAAGTGCATGCCTTCGCTGTCGATTCCGGCCAGTTGCGCCGGTACGGTTTTCGGCAACCCGCTGAGTTCGACGTAGTGGGCAATGGCTTTGGCGTGATCGCTGTTCATGTGCTCGACCATGCTGATTTCCGCCTTGCCGGCAAACGGGTTGGCCAGGGTTACTTGATCGACCCAGTGAATCGCACCGAAACCGCCGATGTAGCGGTGCCGCACCGGATTGAGCACCCAGAAATCAAAGTCGTGGGCCTTGTGATAGTTCTGCGAGTCGGGGAAATACCGGTAGTAACGCTCGGCGGCGGCTTCGATGGCAGCCGGGTCTTCGAGCTTCTGCGCTTCGGCCAGGTAGGTCAGGCGACCAACGGCCTGCACGTCGTCGGCCTCACGCTCACCTACCAGCAGCGAACATTTCGGATCTTTCTGCAGGTTGTGGGTGTGCTGGGCGATGCGGCTGATCAGGATCAGCGGGCGGCCCTGCTCATCCAGGCAATACGGCACCACCGAGCCAAACGGGAAACCGGGCATTGATTTGGAGTGGGTGGACAATACGCCACGGTATTCCTTGAGAAGCAATTCTCGGGCATTCTTGGCCGCTTCAACGCTCAATTTATGACTCCTTAATTAGAATCCGTCGAAAAAACGGACAGGCGCCTGGGGATAAGTCCCGGTCACGCCATCGGGCAATGCTCATGTGCAATCCGGCCATAACCGGTACGGATCGAGCGTCGCCAATAACAAAAACCACTCAGACCGGCTATCGGGGCATGCGAATGCAACTCAACGACAAAGTAATCATTATCACCGGCGGTTGCCAGGGTTTGGGCCGTTCCATGGCCGAGTATTTCGCCGGCAAAGGCGCGAAGCTCGCGTTGGTCGACCTCAATCAGGAAAAACTCGATGACGCGGTGGCAGCCTGCAAGGCCAAGGGCGTCGAGGCGCGCAGCTATCTGTGCAACGTGGCCAATGAAGAACAGGTTGAGCACATGGTCGCGCAGGTTGCCGAAGATTTCGGCGCGATCCATGGCCTGATCAACAACGCCGGGATCCTGCGTGACGGCCTGCTGCTCAAGGTCAAGGACGGCGAAATGACCAAGATGAGTCTGGCCCAGTGGCAGGCGGTAATCGACGTCAACCTGACCGGCGTGTTCCTGTGCACCCGTGAAGTGGCGGCGAAAATGGTCGAGCTGAAGAACAGCGGCGCGATCATCAATATTTCTTCGATCTCCCGAGCCGGTAACGTCGGCCAGACCAACTACTCCGCCGCCAAGGCTGGCGTGGCCGCAGCCACTGTGACCTGGGCCAAGGAGCTGGCGCGCTACGGCATTCGCGTGGCAGGCATTGCGCCGGGCTTCATCGAAACCGAGATGACCCTGGGCATGAAGCCGGAAGCGTTGGAGAAGATGACTTCGGGGATTCCGCTCAAGCGCATGGGCAAGCCGGAAGAGATCGCCCATTCGGCGGCGTACATCTTCGAGAACGACTATTACACCGGGCGGATTCTGGAGATGGATGGCGGTTTGCGGATCTGACTGCCAATCAGAAACCAATGTGGGAGCGAGCCTGCTCGCGAAAGCGGTGGATCAGACAATTCATCGGTTGAATGACACGCCGCATTCGCGAGCAGGCTCGCTCCCACATTAGATTGTGTTTCTGCTTATCAATCGTCACTGATGCTGATATTAGGCATCGCCGGTGTCGCCGCTTCCTGCAACACAATGCGTGCGCCGACGTGGCGGGCCAGTTCCTGATAGACCATGGCAATCTGGCTGTCCGGTTCGGCGATCACCGTTGGCTTGCCGCCATCGGCCTGCTCGCGGATCAGCATCGACAGCGGCAGCGAGGCCAGCAGTTCGACGCCGTATTGGGTCGCCAGCTTTTCGCCACCGCCCTCACCGAACAGATGTTCGGCATGTCCGCAGTTCGAGCAGATGTGGACCGCCATGTTTTCCACCACGCCCAGCACCGGAATGTTGACCTTGCGGAACATTTCCACGCCTTTGCGCGCGTCCAGCAACGCCAGATCCTGCGGCGTGGTGACGATCACCGCACCGGCCACCGGGACTTTTTGCGCCAGGGTCAGCTGGATGTCGCCGGTGCCTGGCGGCATGTCGATGACCAGATAATCCAGGTCGCCCCACGCGGTTTGCGTCACCAGTTGCAGCAGCGCGCCGGAGACCATCGGCCCGCGCCAGACCATCGGCGTGTTGTCGTCGGTCAGGAACGCCATCGACATGACTTCGACACCGTGGGCCTTGAGCGGCACGAACCACTTCTGATCCTTGACCTCGGGGCGGGTGCGCTCGGGGATGCCGAACATGATGCCCTGGCTCGGGCCATAGATATCGGCGTCGAGAATCCCCACCTTGGCGCCTTCGCGGGCCAGCGCCAGCGCGAGGTTGGCCGCCGTGGTCGACTTGCCCACACCGCCCTTGCCCGAAGCCACGGCGACCACGTTCTTGACGTTGGCCAGGCCCGGGATCTGCGCCTGGGCCTTGTGCGCGGCGATCACGCTGTTGACCTCGACCTTGGCGATCGTCACCCCATCGAGGTTTTCGATGGCCAGTTGCAGCAACTGCGCCCAGCCGCTCTTGAACAGACCGGCGGCGTAACCGATTTCCAGCTGCACGTTGACGCGATCACCGACGATCTCGATGTGCTTCACGCAACCGGCGCTGACCGGGTCCTTGTTCAGGTAGGGGTCGGTGTATTGGCTGAGGACGGCTTCCACCGCTGCGCGAGTGACGGCACTCATGGGCAACTCCGATAACAAGACTGGGAAAAGATGGCGGGTATCGTACGCTGGACGCAGATTTGTGGCGAACTGATTACTTCAACCCGTTAACCCTTGTGGCGAGGGGATTTATCCCCGATCGGCTGCGCAGCAGTCGCAAACCATCACCGGCAGTGTGTCTGACAGGCCCTGATATCGGGTTTGGGGGCGGCTTCGCCACCCATCGGGGATGAATCCCCTCGCTACAAATGCTCTCAAAGTACCCAGCGGCACAGGGTGAAAAATATGCGCCAGCGCTTTATAGTGGCCGACCTCCGTTTCATCAAGTAGCGAAGCCCCACATGTCCGAACCACGCAAGATCCTCGTCACCAGCGCCCTGCCCTACGCCAACGGTTCGATTCACCTTGGCCATATGCTGGAATACATCCAGACCGATATGTGGGTGCGCTTCCAGAAGCATCGCGGCAATCAATGCATCTATGTCTGCGCCGACGACGCCCACGGTTCGGCGATCATGCTGCGCGCGGAAAAGGAAGGCATCACCCCGGAACAACTGATCGCCAACGTGCAGGCTGAACACAGCGCCGACTTTGCCGAGTTCCTGGTCGACTTTGACAACTTCCACTCCACTCACGCCGAAGAAAACCGTGAGCTGTCGAGCCAGATCTATCTGAAGCTGCGTGACGCCGGGCACATTGCCCAGCGCTCGATCACCCAGTATTTCGATCCGGAAAAGAAAATGTTCCTGGCCGACCGCTTCATCAAGGGCACCTGCCCGAAATGCGGCACCGAAGACCAGTACGGCGACAACTGCGAAAAATGCGGTGCGACCTACGCGCCAACCGATCTGAAGGATCCGAAGTCGGCGATCTCCGGCGCCACTCCGGTGCTCAAGGATTCCCAGCATTTCTTCTTCAAACTGCCAGACTTCCAGCAGATGCTGCAGACCTGGACCCGCAGCGGCACCTTGCAGGACGCCGTGGCCAACAAGATCGCCGAGTGGCTGGACGCCGGCCTGCAACAGTGGGACATCTCCCGCGATGCGCCGTACTTCGGTTTCGAGATCCCGGACGAGCCGGGCAAGTACTTCTACGTGTGGCTGGACGCGCCGATCGGCTACATGGCCAGCTTCAAGAACCTCTGCAACCGCACGCCGGAGCTGGACTTCGACGCGTTCTGGGGCAAGGACTCCACCGCCGAGCTGTACCACTTCATCGGCAAGGACATCGTCAACTTCCACGCCCTGTTCTGGCCTGCCATGCTCGAAGGCGCCGGTTTCCGCAAGCCGACCGGGATCAACGTGCACGGCTACCTGACCGTCAACGGCCAGAAGATGTCCAAGTCCCGTGGCACTTTCATCAAGGCCCGTACCTACCTGGATCACCTGTCGCCGGAATACCTGCGCTACTACTACGCGGCCAAACTGGGCCGTGGCGTCGATGACCTCGATCTGAACCTCGAAGACTTCGTGCAGAAGGTCAACTCCGACCTGGTCGGCAAAGTGGTCAACATCGCCAGCCGCTGCGCCGGTTTCATCCACAAGGGCAACGGCGGCCTGCTGGTCGACAACAATGCCGCGCCAGAGCTGACCGAAGCCTTCCTCGCCGCAGCACCAGGCATTGCCGACGCCTATGAAGCCCGCGACTTTGCCCGCGCCATGCGTGAAACCATGGCCCTGGCCGACCGCGCCAACGCCTGGATCGCCGACAAGGCCCCATGGTCGTTGAACAAACAGGAAGGCAAGCAGGATGAAGTCCAGGCGATCTGCGCCACTGGCATCAACCTGTTCCGCCAGCTGGTGATCTTCCTCAAACCGGTGCTGCCACTGCTGGCCGCCGACGCCGAGGCATTCCTCAACGTCGCCCCGCTGACCTGGAACGACCACACCACGCTGCTGGCCAACCATCAGTTGAACGAATTCAAGCCGTTGATGACTCGCATCGACCCGGTAAAAGTGCAAGCCATGACCGACGCCTCGAAAGAAGACCTGACCGCCAGCCAGACCGACACCGGTGCCGCCGCGCCTGCGGGCAACGGCGAACTGGCCAAGGATCCGCTGTCGCCGGAAATCGACTTCGACACCTTTGCTGCCGTCGACCTGCGCGTGGCTTTGATCGTCAAGGCTGAACACGTGGAAGGTGCGGACAAGCTGCTGCGCCTGACGCTGGACATCGGTGACGAGCAGCGCAACGTGTTCTCCGGGATCAAGAGCGCTTACCCGGACCCGTCGAAACTCGACGGTCGCCTGACCATGATGATCGCCAACCTCAAGCCGCGGAAAATGAAGTTCGGCATCTCCGAAGGCATGGTGATGGCCGCCGGCCCTGGCGGTGAAGAAATCTACCTGCTGAGCCCGGACAGCGGGGCCAAGCCGGGTCAACGCATCAAGTAAGACCCAGCGCTGAAACGATCCCACAGGCATGTTCTGCAGGCCTGTGGGATTTTTCATATCTGGCCCACCCATCGCGGGTGCCGGATAATGCCTAACCTTAAGTGACACCCGCCCGTTGCTGCCGGCAGAACCATGACCGAACTTGCGCTTACGCTGATCAGTGCCGCCCTGCTCAACAACTTCGTGTTGCACTGGCCGCTGGGTGTCGATCCGCTGCTGGCCGGCAGTCGGCGCCAAGTGCATGCGCTGGGGTTGGCGACGGCGTGCCTGATGCTGAGCGTCGGCTTCATCGGGTACGTGCTCTGGCACTGGCTGCTGGTGCCGCTGCAACTGCAGGCACTGCAGCTGTTTGTATTCTTGCCGCTCAGCGTGCTGCTGATCGCGCCGCTGCTGAAGCTGTTGGCTCGTGCGCTGCCAGACTGGCCGTTCGACGGACTGTGGCCGCTATTGCTGGGTAATGCCGGCGTACTGGGGCTGGCCTTGATCAACGCGCAAAATGATCGCGGCCTGCTGCAAGCAACAGCGCTGAGCATCGGCGCCGGGCTGGGTTTCTGGCTGGTGCTGAGCCTGTTCAGCGACTTGCGTGAACGCACGGCGGACAACGACATACCCCTGCCCTTTCGCGGCTTGCCGATCGACCTGATCGGCGCCGGACTGATCGCAGTGATTTTTCTCGGATTCAGTGGACTGATCAAAACATGAGTCTGATTCAACTCATCGATGCCCTCCTGCCGCAGACCCAATGCGGCAAATGCGGCCACCCCGGGTGCAAGCCCTATGCGCAAGGCATCGTCGATGGCGAACCGATCAACAAGTGCCCGCCCGGCGGTGACGAAACCGTCGCCGCCCTGGCTGAACTGTTGAACGTGCCGGTGCTGGAACTGGACGTCAGCCGTGGCTCGGCACCGCCACAAGTGGCGTACATCCGCGAGGCCGAGTGCATCGGCTGCACCAAGTGCATCCAGGCCTGCCCGATCGACGCCATCGTCGGCGCGGCGAAACTGATGCACACCGTACTGATTGACGAATGCACCGGTTGCGACCTGTGCGTGGCGCCGTGCCCGGTGGACTGCATCGAGATGCATCCACTGCCGCTCGGCACCTTGCCGGTGGTCGGTGGCCTGGCTTCCAGCCTTGAAGAACTGCGCGCACGCGCGGCCAAACGCGATCATGCGCGCCAGCGTTTTGAACGCCGCAATGCCCGCCTGCAGCGCGAAGAACAGCGGAAACAGGCTGAACGCGAAGCCCGGGCGCAGCGTGCAGCGCAACCGGCGGTGGTTACTCTCGATCCGGTGCAGGCGGCTCTGGAACGGGTGCGCGCGCAGAAAGCCGCAACCGCCGACGCGGCATTGAAGAAAGCCAAAATCGATGTCGCCATGAGTCGCGCGCAATTGCACAAATCGCTAAAAGCCTTCGGCCATCCACCGACCTTCGAACAGCAATCGCAACTGATCGTGTTGCAACAGCAGTTTGAAGCCGCCGAACAGGTGTTGGCGAAACTCGAAAGCAGCGCCGCCACCGCTCCAGCCGCTGCGGCCCCGGTTCCGGCGAAAGACGCCGACCTGAAACGGGCGAAAATCCAGCTGGCCATGCGGCGCGCCGAATTGAAAAAGGCCCAGACCGCCGAAGCGCCAGCCGAGCAAATTGCCACGCTGGAACAGGCACTGCGTGATGCCGAGCAAGCCCTTCACGCCGCCGAGACGGCGAGCGAGCAGCCTGCGCCTGACCTGGTGCGGGTGGAAAAGCGCCCGCTCGACAACCAGCTTCGCCAGTTGAAAACCGAACTGGCCTACGCCCGCGCCGACCTGAGCAAACTCGAACGCCGCGCCGACACGCCGAACAACATCCTCGACAAGGCCCGCGCCCGCCTGCAGGCCGCCGAGCGTCAGGTGCAAGATCATGTCGCCCCGTGAAGCACCGGATGATCGCCTGCAACAGGCGATGATGCGGGTGCTACTGGCCACGCTGCCGGGGCTGTTGGCGTTGTTCTGGTTTTACGGCTGGGGCGTGTTGATCAACCTGATCCTGGCGGCGAGCACCGCGCTGCTGATCGAGGCTGGCGTCGCCCGCCTGCGCCGACAACCACTGCAACCAACGTTCAGCGATGGCAGCGCACTGGTCAGCGCGACACTGCTGGCCGCCGCCATGCCACCTTATTGCCCATGGTGGCTGACAGTTACGGCGGTGGCTTCGGGCCTGCTGTTCGGCAAACATTTATACGGTGGCATCGGCAAGAATCCGTTCAATCCGGCCATGCTCGGTTTCGCCCTGGCGATGCTGCTGTTCCCGGAGCCAATGACCCACTGGCCGGCGCATGGCATGAGTCTGCAGGCCGCTTTTGCACAGGTCCTGAATCTGGGCCAGGCTCCGGATGCCTGGGTTCAAGCCACCGCGCTGGACAGCCTGCACATCAACAAAAGTCTGACCATGGATGAATTGTTCGCGGCCAATCCGGCGTTCGGCCGTTTCGGTGGACGCGGCGTGGAGTGGATCAATCTGGCGTTTCTCGCCGGTGGACTGTTTTTATTGCAGCGCCGGGTGATTGCCTGGCAAGCGCCAGTTGGCATGCTGGCCAGCCTGTTTTTCGTCAGCCTGCTCTGCTGGAACGGTTCGGGTTCGGATTCCCACGGCTCGCCGCTGTTTCATCTGCTGAGCGGCGCGACCATGCTCGGTGCGTTTTTCATCATTACCGAACCGGTATCCGGCGCCAAAAGTTCGCTGGCCCGACTGCTGTTCGGCGTGGGTGTCGGCTTGCTGACCTACCTGATCCGCACCTGGGGCGGCTACCCGGACGGTGTCGCGTTTGCCGTGTTGCTGATGAATCTGTGTGTACCGGCTCTGGAACGTTTTGCCGCTGCCCGCCAGACGCAGGTGCAATCATGAGCCGCGCAGCTGCTTTCGTGGCGCTTGTGCTGCTGGCCGGTGCCGGTCTCGGCCTGACCTATGTCGTGCAGCGCGCCAGTGCGCCGCAGATTGCCAGCGAGCAACGCCTGCTCGACAGCCGCAAATTGCTGGATGTGCTAGCGCCCGATGCCTACGACAATCGGCCGCTGGAGCAGCCGCTGGCGCTGACTGATACAACGTTGAGCCACAGCACGCTGCTGGCAGGTTACCGCGCAAGCAAATCCGGTCAGCCGGTGGCAGTGTTGTTGCGCACCCAGACCGAGGGCTATGCCGGCGCTATCGAACTGCTGATCGCCATCGATGCCAACGGAAAACTGCTGGGGGTAAAAACCCTGCGGCACAACGAAACCCCGGCGCTCGGCGGACTCATCGGCGACTGGCCGAACCACTGGCTGGCGACATTTACCGGCAAGTCGCGCAACTCACCTGACGACGCAGGCTGGGCTCTGAAAAAAGATCAGGGACAGTTCGATCAACTGGCCGGGGCAACCGTCACTTCCCGGGCTACCGTCAATGCCATTCATGACGCCCTGCGTTACTTTGATGAGCACCGCGCAACCTTGCTGGGGAGCGGATCATGATCCGGCCAACGAATCTGACAAACACGTTGATGCTGATGCTGCTGCTTGGCACCAGCGCGACCTTGGCTGGCGCGCTGGGCATGCTGTTGATGTCGAGCGTTGTGGTGGTAATTTACGGCGCATGCATCGGCCCGCTGCGCTCGCGGTTGTCTGGCAACAACCTGATGCTGGCCAGTCTGCTGCTGGCCGCCACCCTGACCAGTTGCGCCAATATCCTCGCGCAGCGCTGGGCGTTGCAGTGGCAACAGTCAGTCGGAATCTATGCCGGGCTGATCGCCTTGCAGTGTGTGGTGCTGGAATACAATGGATTCTTTCGTCAGGCGTTTGCCCAGCGCCTTAAGTTTTTTGGCCTGTCGAGCGGGCTGCTACTGGCGCTGGCGGCACTGCGTGAACTGTTCGGTCAGGGCCACATCGGCCGTGGCCTGTCGGAACACTGGCAAGGCCTGGTTCTGTTCAGCGACGGGCTGCACTTGCTCACCCTGGTTCCCGGCGCCTTCATCGTGCTCGGACTACTGCTCGCCGCCTGCCAGGCCTGGACCCGCTCGACCGCTCTCTCCAAGGAAACACATCACCCATGAATGCCGCCAAACGTCTGGAAATTTTCCGCAGACTTCATGAAGACAATCCCGAGCCGAAGACCGAGCTGGCCTATTCCTCACCGTTCGAGTTGTTGATCGCGGTCATTCTTTCGGCGCAGTCAACCGACGTCGGCGTCAACAAGGCTACGGCCAAACTGTTCCCGGTGGCCAATACCCCGGCGGCGATCCACGCGCTGGGCGTCGAAGGGCTGTCCGAATACATCAAGACCATCGGCCTCTATAACAGCAAAGCGAAAAACGTGATCGAGACCTGTCGCATGCTGGTCGAGTTGCACAATGGCCAAGTCCCGCAGACGCGTGAAGAACTGGAAGCGCTGCCCGGCGTCGGTCGCAAGACAGCCAACGTGGTCCTCAATACCGCTTTTCGCCAGTTGACCATGGCGGTCGACACGCACATTTTTCGCGTGAGCAACCGCACCGGCATTGCCCCGGGTAAAAATGTGGTTGAAGTGGAAAAGAAGCTGATGAAGTTTGTGCCAAAAGACTACCTGCTGGACTCCCACCACTGGCTGATTCTGCACGGTCGCTATGTGTGCCTGGCGCGCAAGCCACGCTGTGGCAGCTGCCGCATCGAAGATTTGTGTGAGTACAAACACAAAACCTCGGACGATTGATTGGCTATTGGAATAATTGATTCTTCGATTGAAAAAATCTTTTTTACCCGCAGCAGGAATATCGATATAAGGGGCGCCAAAGGCAGTCTTAGCCTGGAGTTCACCTTATGACTGACAGCAAAGAACAACTGGACGTAGATGAAGATTTTACCGTTGTGGATACCGACGACGCCGAACCGGTGGTCGAGGTCGCCAAGACCAATCTGAGTAAACGTCGCACCATCGATAACCTGCTTGAGGAGCGCCGACTGCAAAAGCAGTTGGCCGATTACGATTTTGATCTCTGACACTTGAAAGCCTCCCGAACCGGAGGCTTTTTACTTTCTGCTGAATCCGACACTGAGCGGCCCATGCCCCGTCGGTATTCCTGATCATCAGACCAGTCCGTTGCGTTGTGCCAATTCAATCAGATCCACCAGCGAGCGGGCATTGAGCTTCAATAACAGACGGGTCTTGTAAGTGCTGACCGTCTTGTTGCTGAGAAACATGCCGTCGGCGATTTCCTTGTTGGTCTTGCCACGCGCCAATTGCTGCAACACCATCATTTCCCGCCCGGAGAGGCGATCCACCATATCGGCCTCACTGGCATTACCAAGACTGGTACGCACGGTGTGCAGGGCCTGGTTTGGAAAATAGCTGTAGCCGGACAGTACCGCTTTGATCGCACTGAGCAACTCAGTCAAATCCTGTTGCTTACATACATACCCCGCAGCACCTGACTGCATGCAGCGCATTGAAAAATGACCCGGTGCCTGGGAGGTCAACACCAGTACTTTCAACGGCATGGGTGTCGAGTTCAGACGCGCAATAACTTCAAGACCATCGAGTTTCGGTATTCCAATATCCAGAATAACGATATCCGGCATCTGTTCACGCGCAAGTTGCAAAGCATCCACACCATTATCCGTTTCTGCAATGACTTCGTAGCCATGACGCTCCATCAGCATACGCACAGCAAGACGAATGACGGGATGATCATCCACGATCAGCACTTTATTCATGGGCAAGTCCAGTTTCGCTGTTCGAATTTTTAGAGCACGCACAATAGCCCAGTCACTTCTGACATGGCACAAGAGAGTTTCATTGCAATCCCAGCAAAAGACATTCCCTACAGCAAATAAAGATTATTCCTACAAAAAAACCCATACGGCAGATTTTCAAATGGGATGACGTATCTTCTGGCCTTCACATCGACGCAAAAAACATGACGTCCTGAAAGCCACGCGAACTCTACTTTCGAGGCAGACGGCTCAGCGAGCGGCTGAAAAAACACGATAATCCATTGACTGCACATCGCTACACAGCGCCAGCCCCGGCAGCTTATAAGTTTAAATAAACAACGTGAAAACAATCAAAAACCCTTTGATAGATCAACATCTGAAACAAGATACTTCTATCCAAACGTTATCATTTAATATAAAAATTATCTCGACCAGCAAGTTGCAACACCCCATACAAAACAACTCAACATACGTATTGGAAATACACAATTAATGAGCACCTTCCATGATAAAAATCAGAAGAAAAATTACCAATCCCATGACTGTAATTGCGATATTTGCATTTATTTCCGAATCATCGGCTGCCATTTCCTTACCCTTTCTTGATAACGCCGAAAGAGAAGTCTACATCTGGTTCCTGATCAGCTTTCCGTTTTACTTGCTATTGCTATTATTTTTAACGCTGAACTTCAACTACCGTTCGCTCTATGCGCCCTCGGACTTCGATAAGGACGACAGTTTTCTAAAAAGTTTCGAGGAGTTGAAACAGCCCGAGCTCCACTCCTGTTCGCCTCCAGCAAGAGCGTTTGTGGTAGCAGGTGAAGTATCAGCTGCCAACGGATTGGAGTGGACGTTGTCTGTTCAACGCGTTGACCTCAGGCAACTCCCTCCTTGCAGCGCTGGCGAATCCTGCCCGGAGCGACCGTGGATTGAGCACAACATTCAGCTGCCTAAATCCATCGGCACATTGTGCGCCATAGACGTACGTCGGTTGGGTAGCGCACAGGCGTTCAATGCGCTGGCAGAACACTTTCCGCATCTTGGCAAACACTCAGCCAAGGCAGTGGTATTTTTGACCGACTCTGCGTGCGACGTTTTGCTCAAGCAAATTATCCCGAGCCTTATCAAACAGTCGAAAAAAAGCGGAGGCGCCAAACTTCTCGTCGCTTACAACGTGAGCACACAAAGCACCACGGTTTTGAGAGGAGCATGAGCGCAGAGTAGATGCCTGAAGTGGACATTCAAGAAAATGCTGGAGTTGGCGGCAATGACCAAAGCTCTGGATTAACGTCAGACAAACACAGAAAAGAAAATGGCGGCATTGTCATTGAGACAAGCCGCCATTTTTACAGCCCTGCAAGACTTAGAACAGCTTGCGGCCTTTGTTGGCAGCAATGCGCATGCGCAGCGCGTTGAGCTTGATGAAGCCCGCCGCGTCGGCCTGATTGTAGGCGCCGCCGTCTTCTTCGAAGGTCGCGATATTGGCGTCGAACAGCGAATCGTCGGACTTGCGGCCGGTAACGATCACGTTGCCCTTGTACAGTTTCAGGCGAACCACACCGTTCACGTTGACCTGCGAAGCGTCGATCATCTGTTGCAGCATCAGACGCTCCGGGCTCCACCAGTAACCGGTGTAGATCAGGCTGGCGTATTTCGGCATCAGCTCGTCTTTGAGGTGAGCGACTTCGCGGTCCAGGGTGATCGATTCAATGGCGCGGTGCGCGCGCAGCATGATCGTGCCGCCCGGGGTTTCGTAGCAGCCACGGGACTTCATGCCCACGTAACGGTTTTCAACGATGTCCAGACGACCGATACCGTGAGCGCCACCGATCTTGTTCAGCGTTGCCAGTACGGTGGCCGGAGTCATTTCGACGCCGTCCAGCGCGACGATGTCGCCGTTGCGGTAGGTCAGTTCCAGGTATTGCGGGGTGTCGGGAGCCTTCTCCGGGGAGACGGTCCAGCGCCACATGTCTTCTTCGTGCTCGGTCCAGGTGTCTTCCAGCACGCCGCCTTCATAGGAGATGTGCAGCAGGTTGGCGTCCATCGAGTACGGGGACTTCTTCTTGCCATGACGCTCGATCGGGATCGCGTGCTTCTCGGCGTAGTCCATCAGCTTCTCGCGCGACAGCAGGTCCCACTCACGCCATGGCGCGATCACTTTGACGCCAGGCTTGAGTGCGTAGGCACCCAGTTCGAAACGCACCTGGTCGTTGCCCTTGCCGGTGGCGCCATGGGAAATGGCGTCGGCGCCGGTTTCGTTGGCGATTTCGATCAGGCGTTTGGCGATCAGCGGACGTGCGATGGAAGTACCCAGCAGGTACTCGCCCTCGTAAACGGTGTTGGCGCGGAACATCGGGAACACGAAGTCACGCACGAATTCTTCGCGCAGGTCGTCGATGTAGATTTCTTTGACGCCCATGGCCTGAGCCTTGGCGCGAGCCGGCTCGACCTCTTCGCCCTGACCCAGGTCAGCGGTGAAGGTCACCACTTCACAGTTATAAGTATCCTGCAGCCACTTGAGGATCACCGAAGTGTCCAGGCCGCCGGAATACGCCAGAACGACCTTGTTTACGTCCGCCATGCCATCACTCCACGGGGTTCTACGGAAAGCCGAGGAGTCTACCGCTCAAATCCGATAATTTACAGAGGCGCGACAGCTTAAGACGACAAAGCGACAGAATCTGTCGACAGCGCGACGATGACCGACGGGTCAGGAAGTCGCCGCAGCGTTGGCAGGTGTGCTGGCTTGCGGTGCTGGCGCGGTAGTCGGCGCGACTCGCGCGAGCTTCACACTGACCCGACGATTCTTCGCCCGGTTGGCCGCATTGTTGTTCGGCACCAGCGGGTATTGCTCGCCGTGGAAACGCACGGTGATCTGCGATTCGGCGATGCCGTTGGCCTTGAAAAAGTCGACTACCGCCAGCGCTCGACGGCGTGACAGCTCACGATTGGTCAGACGATTACCGCTATTGTCGGAGTAGCCATCGAGTTCGATGTGATTGACCGTCGGATCGGCCTTCATGAACTCGAGCATCACCTGCAGCTTGGCTTTGGCGGCGGCATCCAGATCGGTGCCTTCGCCGGGGAAGCCGATCTGCGATTGCTTCACCTGATCGAAATTCTGCGGCAGCAATTTCGCCACACACGTCTGGTAATCATTGAACGCTTTGCTGAACTTCACCGGCAGCAGACGCACTTCCGAAACCCGGCCATCGCCGGACGCACGGCGCACCACCGGACTGCGACCGTCCAGCAAACCGCTGATCAGCCCCCCGGCTTGGGATTGCGAACTGTTGAACAGCACATTGCCGGTGCCGATCCTGACGCTGCCCAGATTAATGTCGTTGCGCCCCGGCTGCCATGGCGCTGCCGCCGCGAGCAACGTCGCCGAACCGCCGCCGAGCATGGCGTTGTAGGCATTGAGGCGGAATATCGCCTGCTCGCCGGCTTTGCGCACGAACTGGCCCGAGCCGAAATCGGTGATCGGCTGGGTCAGGCGGCACTCGAACTTGTCGCCCTCGACCGTCCACTCAATGTTCTCCAGACGCGTCTGGTAGGTCAGCGCCATCGCGGGGAGGCTGGCAAACACACTGAGCAAGGCTAAATATCGCTGGCGCACGGGAGGCTCCATTGGCTTCTGTAACACAAAGACCGATTCACACTATGTTTACGGCATACCTACGGGATATCGGAAGGTTCCTGCAAAACTTGATAGCGGGTGCCTGCAAGAGTCTTTTCCGGTAGCATTCCCCTCAGTTTGACCCGCCTGGAATCCCCTCATGTCCGACCGCCTGACCCTGCTGCGTCCCGACGACTGGCACATTCATCTTCGCGATGGTGCCGTGTTGACCAATACCGTTGCCGATGTTGCGCGCACCTTTGGCCGCGCCATCATCATGCCCAACCTGGTACCACCGGTGCGCAACGCCGCTGAAGCCGACGGCTATCGCCAGCGGATTCTCGCTGCCCGCCCGGCCGGCAGTCGCTTCGAACCGCTGATGGTGCTGTACCTCACCGACCGCACCCAGCCCGAAGAAATTCGTGAGGCCAAGGCCAGCGGTTTCGTGCACGCCGCCAAACTGTACCCGGCCGGCGCCACCACCAACTCCGATTCCGGCGTGACCAGCATCGACAAGATCTTCCCGGCGCTGGAAGCCATGGCCGAAGTCGGCATGCCGCTGCTGATCCATGGCGAAGTCACCCGTGGCGATGTCGACGTCTTCGACCGCGAAAAGATTTTCATCGATGAGCACATGCGCCGTGTCGTCGAGCGTTTCCCGACGCTCAAAGTGGTGTTCGAACACATCACCACCGGCGACGCGGTGCAGTTCGTCAACGAGGCTTCGGCCAACGTCGGCGCCACCATCACCGCGCATCACCTGCTGTACAACCGCAACCACATGCTAGTGGGCGGGATCCGGCCGCACTTCTATTGCCTGCCGATCCTCAAGCGTAATACCCATCAGGAAGCCCTGCTAGACGCCGCCACCAGCGGCAGCGCGAAGTTCTTCCTCGGCACCGACTCGGCGCCGCACGCCCAGCACGCCAAGGAAGCCGCCTGCGGCTGCGCCGGCTGCTACACCGCGTACGCCGCCATCGAGCTGTATGCCGAAGCGTTCGAACAGCGCAACGCGCTGGACAAGCTCGAAGCGTTCGCCAGCCTCAACGGTCCGCGCTTCTATGGTCTACCGACCAACACCGATCGCATCACCCTGGTTCGCGAAGAGTGGACCGCCCCGACCAACCTGCCGTTTGGCGAGCTGAACGTTATCCCGCTGCGCGCCGGTGAAAAACTGCGCTGGCGCCTGCTGGAGGAACACGCGTGAGTGAAGACCATTTCGACGACGAACTGGACGGTCAAGGTGGCGGCGGCGGTTCCCGTCACCCAATGGCAGCACGTTTTCGCGGTTACCTGCCGGTTGTCGTCGACGTAGAGACCGGTGGCTTCAACTCGGCCACCGACGCTCTGCTGGAGATTGCCGCGACCACCATCGCCATGGATGAAAAGGGTTTCGTCTACCCGGATCACACCTACTTCTTCCGCGTCGAACCGTTCGAAGGTGCCAACATCGAAGCGGCAGCGCTGGAGTTCACCGGGATCAAACTCGATCACCCGCTGCGCATGGCAGTCAGCGAAGAAACCGCGCTGACCGACATCTTCCGTGGCATCCGCAAGGCGCTGAAGGCCAATGGCTGCAAGCGCGCGATTCTGGTCGGCCACAACAGCAGCTTCGACCTGGGCTTCCTGAATGCTGCGGTTGCGCGTCTGGACATGAAGCGCAACCCGTTCCACCCGTTCTCCAGCTTCGATACCGCGACGCTGGCCGGTCTGGCTTACGGTCAAACCGTGCTGGCCAAGGCCTGTCAGGCAGCGGACATCGACTTCGACGGCCGTGAAGCGCATTCGGCGCGTTACGACACCGAGAAGACCGCCGAGCTGTTCTGCGGCATCGTCAACCGCTGGAAGCAGATGGGCGGCTGGGAAGACTTCGACGACTGATCCTCGTCGGGTATTTCCCGCGCATAAAAAAACCGGCCACATGGGCCGGTTTTTTTGTACCGCGACGTTGCGCCTTACAGGGCTGCAGCGTTCTCGGTCAGGTAAGCCGCAACGCCTTCTGGCGAAGCGTTCATGCCTTTGTCGCCTTTTTTCCAGTTGGCAGGGCAGACTTCGCCGTGCTCTTCGTGGAATTGCAGCGCGTCGACCAGACGGATCAGCTCTTCCATGTTACGGCCCAGCGGCAGGTCGTTGATGATCTGCGAGCGGACAACGCCCTTGTCGTCGATCAGGAACGCGCCACGGAAAGCCACGCCGCCTTCGGACTCAACGTCGTAGGCCTTGGCGATTTCGTGCTTCATGTCGGCAGCCATGGTGTATTTCACCTGGCCGATGCCGCCGTTGTTGACCGGGGTGTTGCGCCAGGCGTTGTGGGTGAAGTGCGAATCGATCGACACGGCAACCACTTCCACGTTACGCGCTTTGAAGTCAGCCATGCGGTTGTCCAGAGCGATCAGCTCGGACGGGCAGACGAAGGTGAAGTCCAGTGGGTAGAAGAACACCAGGCCGTATTTGCCTTTGATGGCCGAGGACAGGGTGAAGCTGTCAACGATCTCGCCATTGCCGAGTACGGCCGGGACGGTGAAGTCAGGGGCTTGTTTGCCTACGAGTACGCTCATGGATATCTCCTGGTGAATAACTTGAAGTTCAGGGTCCGGGCCAGCCTGCCACCCTGAGGCGACAGCCCTGTGACACGAATCCTCTTCGCAAGGGCCGACCATCATACACTGCGTTTTTCGCCTGTCCTTAACGGTTTTTTGCCCAAGGCGGATAACGGACCAGCATTTTCGGGGCCAGGCAATTCGCCATTAATCACCGTTCGTCAGTGACCGGCCTTTCGATCGAAAACCATTCAGAAAGCACTTTGACAATCATTCTCGTTAACATTAAGATCCATCGCAATTGAGTCACAACCAGCGACGGTTCTCACTTATGTATGTTTGTCTCTGCACTGGCGTCACCGACGGACAAATCCGCGAAGCGATCTATGAAGGTTGCTGCAGCTACAAAGAAGTCCGCCAGGCCACCGGCGTCGCCAGCCAATGCGGCAAATGTGCGTGCCTTGCCAAGGAAGTGGTTCGCGAAACCCTGACCAAGTTGCAAACCGCTCAGGCCGCAATCCCCTATCCGGTAGAATTTACTGCCGCGTAATTGCCCCCATTTCGAAGAACCGGACTTATGTCCGGTTTTTTTATGCCCGCAAATCAATCGGTTAGACGCTAGACGCGGAACACAAACATTCTTATTCAGATTTAATTTCATTTATTATTCAATAACTTAGGTTTGACACTTATAAATACCAAGCTCAAACTCCGCCTTATATACAGCTATTACAGGGCAGGACTCCCATCATGAAAGGCGACATTACAGTCATCCAGCATCTCAACAAGATCCTTGCCAATGAACTGGTCGCGATCAATCAGTACTTCCTGCATGCGCGCATGTATGAAGATTGGGGCCTGAACAAGCTGGGCAAGCACGAGTACCACGAATCCATCGACGAGATGAAACACGCGGACAAGCTGATCAAGCGCATCCTGTTCCTCGAAGGCCTGCCGAACGTCCAGGACCTGGGCAAGCTGCACATCGGCGAGCATACCCGGGAAATGCTGGAATGCGACCTGCGCATCGAGAAGACCGGCCACGCCGATCTGAAAGCCGCCATCGCCCATTGCGAATCGGTTGGCGACTTTGGCAGCCGTGAACTGCTCGAAGACATTCTCGAATCCGAAGAAGAGCATATCGACTGGCTGGAAACCCAACTGGGCCTGATCGATAAAGTCGGTCTTGAGAACTATCTGCAATCGCAGATGGGCGAAGAGTAAATAAGCGCCCGCTGAATTCGCGACACTAAAAAGCCCCGCCCTCTTTCGAGGTGCGGGGCTTTTTATTGGCAAATCCCGGATCAGATGCAGATCCCTGTGGGAGCGAGCTTGCTCGCTCCCACAAAAACCGGATCAGGCTTCGGACTTGGCCGCAGCAGCCTTGGCCGATGCTTCCTTGACCAGAGTCTGCAGCTCACCGTTGGCGAACATTTCAGCCATGATGTCGCTACCGCCGACCAGCTCACCGCCGACCCACAGTTGCGGGAAAGTCGGCCAGTTGGCGTACTTTGGCAGGTTGGCGCGGATTTCCGGGTTCTGCAGGATGTCGACGTAGGCGAACTTCTCGCCACAGCCCATTACAGCCTGCGCAGCTTTCGCGGAGAAGCCACACTGCGGGGCATTCGGCGAGCCTTTCATGTAAAGCAGAATGGTGTTGTTGGCAATCTGCTCTTTAATCGTTTCGATGATATCCATGGAGCACCTCGGCTGAACTTTCCGACTCATGGGTCGGCACGGTGACGCATTGTAACGGAATCCCGAGCGCCATGCTCGGTCTCCCCGACGGTCTCGTTCAGGCCGCTGCCACCGTCACCGGCACGCCATTGAGCGCGGCGTTACCCGACAACTCGTCGAGCTGGCATTCATCGGTCAGGTCGTTGGCACTCGATCCCGGCTGCCCACTGGCGATTGCCATTTGCACGCCCGGCCGAGCATGTCCCCAACCGTGCGGCAGGCTGACCACGCCCTTCATCATGTCCAGACTGCCGAGCACCTCGACCTCGATCTGCCCTACCCGCGAGCTGACGCGAACTAACTGACCATCGTTGAGCCCCCGGCTGGCGAGGTCATCCGGGTGCATCAGCAATTGATGTCGTGGCTTGCCCTTCACCAGACGATGGTAGTTATGCATCCACGAATTGTTGCTGCGCACATGGCGCCGGCCGATCATCAACAGCTCATCAGCGGCCGGCGCCTGCAAGGCCGCAAAGCGTGCGAGATCAGCGAGAATTTCCGGCGGCGCAGCCTGCACCCGTTGATTCGGCGTCTTGAGGCGTGCAGCCAGATTAGGCTTCAACGCCCCAAGATCAATCCCGTGCGGATGATCGAACAACGTCGCCAATGACAGCTTTTGCTCGGACGCATCGCCATACAGGCCCATGCGCAGGCCCATGTCGATCATCTTCGCCGGCGGCATCGTCGGTTTCAGCTCCTTGCCGGTCTTCTCGGCAAACGCCTTGGCCAGGCCGACAAAGATCTCCCAGTCGTGTAATGCGCCCTCGGGCTTGGCGAGAATCGCGCGGTTGAAGCGGGTGACGTTGCGTACCGCGAACAGATTGAAAGTAGTGTCGTAATGATCGTTCTCCAGCGCCGAGGTCGACGGCAGAATCAGATCGGCGTAGCGCGTGGTTTCGTTAATGTACAGGTCGATGCTGAGCATGAACTCCAGACCATCTAGCGCCTGCTCCAGTTGCCGGCCGTTCGGTGTCGACAATACCGGATTGCCGGCCACGGTGATCAGTGCGCGAATCTGCCCTTCGCCTTCGGTGAGCATCTCTTCAGCCAGCGCCGACACCGGCAGCTCGCCGCCGTACTCGGGTCGCCCGGAGACCCGGCTTTGCCATTTGTTGAAATGCCCGCCCGAGGTCGATGCCACCAGATCCACCGCTGGCTCTGTGCACAAGGCACCGCCGACGCGATCGAGATTGCCAGTCACCAGATTGATCAACTGCACGACCCAATGGCATAGCGTGCCGAAGGCCTGAGTGGAAACGCCCATCCGGCCGTAGCAAACAGCGCTTGGTGCAGCGGCGAAGTCCCGGGCCAGTTGGCGGATCTGTTCAGCGGGAACGGCGCACAGCGGGCTCATGGCTTCGGCAGTGAAGGTTGCGACGGCTGCGCGCACTTCATCAAGGCCATCAACCGGCAAGTGACAGTCACGGGTCAGCCCTTCGCTGAAAAGCGTATTGAGTAAGCCAAACAACAGCGCCGCGTCGCCACCCGGCCGCACAAACAAGTGCTGATCGGCGATAGCTGCCGTTTCGCTGCGCCGGGGATCGACCACCACCACTTTGCCGCCGCGCGCCTGAATCGCCTTCAGGCGTTTCTCGACATCCGGCACGGTCATGATGCTGCCGTTCGATGCCAGCGGGTTGCCGCCGAGGATCAGCATGAAATCGGTGTGATCGATGTCCGGGATCGGCAGCAGCAAGCCATGGCCGTACATCAGGTAACTGCTCAGGTGATGCGGCAACTGATCGACCGAAGTCGCCGAGAAGCGATTGCGCGTCTTCAGCAGGCCGAGAAAGTAGTTGCTGTGGGTCATCAGCCCATAGTTGTGCACGCTCGGGTTGCCCTGGTAGACCGCCACCGCACTCTGCCCGTGACGCTCTTGAATCGCCGCCAGACGCTCGGCCACCAGCGCAAACGCCTCGTCCCACTCGATCGGCAGCCATTCGCTGCCGACCCGGCGCATCGGCTGGCGCAGGCGATCGGGATCGTTCTGGATGTCTTGCAGGGCTACGGCCTTGGGGCAGATGTGCCCACGACTGAACGTGTCAAGCGCGTCACCCTTGATCGAGGTGATCGCGACGTTGCCATCGGTTTCGGTGGTCTCGATGGTCAGGCCGCAGATGGCTTCGCACAGGTGGCAGGCACGGTGATGGAGAGTCTTGGTCATGGCCAGTCTCTGTCTTGTTCTGGGCAGGCAATCAGGCCCGCGGGAACAAAACTATGGCCCCGGCGCAGATCCTGCGCCAGCGACGTTCGTCTTGTGAATCGACGGTTATCAGGCGAGCCGATACATCGCCATGCTCAGTTCGACGGCAGCTGCGGCGGCGCGGCCAGCTGAATTTCCTGAATGGTTTCAATCTGCTCGTGGGCGACGTGCACGCCGGTGAGTTCGCCGATCAACCGCCAGTGCTCGTCGAGCCCGGCACTGATGGTCGCCATGCGATCGATCATGTGGCGGCCGGCGGTCTTGACCACTTCGTCCTCGCTGCGCAGCAGCTCGAAAGACATCGAAGTGACCGACGCGGTGAGATGGGTCAGTGAGCGAGCTGTGTGGCCCAGCAGTTCCATTAACAGTTTTTCTTTCGATTCCATGCGGAGGCTTCCTGCGTCGCTCGAAACTTATTTATAACCCAGCACTTTGCTTTAGCAAATGTTTCAGTCTGAGCATCCGACCAAGTGATGGCATGGCGCCACGGTCGTAAACCGACCTGGTCGACGTGATCCCCGCCACGCCGCATTGCCAAGCCCAGCGAGGCCGGTGTACAAAGAGGCTCGCTGCTGTCCTGAACCCGGCTTCAAATGCGTACTGCAACATCCCGTACGCCCTCCGAATTCCGCAAAAACCGTAGCCTATTGGCGTAACGCGACATTTAGTGTCAATATCGCGCCTTCCCCTATTTCGTCGCCCCGTGCGGCTTACGCCGCAGGTCTCGCCCGTTGTTCCGTTAAACAAGGCTTTGAGCATCTGCGGTCTGTAGCAAAAAGGTAGTCAATGATGAGCGCAAGGCACTTTCTCTCCCTGATGGATTGCACGCCCGAAGAGCTGGTCAGCGTGATCCGTCGAGGCGTTGAGCTCAAGGACCTGCGTAACCGCGGCGTACTGTTCGAGCCGCTGAAAAACCGCGTCCTGGGGATGATCTTCGAGAAGTCCTCGACCCGTACCCGGATCTCCTTCGAGGCCGGCATGATCCAGCTCGGTGGCCAGGCGATCTTCCTCTCGCCACGCGACACTCAGCTGGGCCGTGGCGAGCCGATCGGCGACTGCGCCATCGTCATGTCGAGCATGCTCGACGCGGTGATGATCCGTACCTTTGCCCACAGCACCCTGACCGAATTCGCCGCCAACTCGCGCGTGCCGGTGATCAACGGCCTGTCCGATGACCTGCACCCGTGCCAGTTGCTGGCCGACATGCAGACCTTCCTCGAGCACCGCGGCTCGATCCAGGGCAAGACCGTGGCCTGGATCGGCGACGGCAACAACATGTGCAACAGCTATATAGAAGCGGCGATCCAGTTCGACTTCCAGTTGCGCGTTGCCTGCCCGCAGGGCTACGAGCCTAATCCTGAATTTGTCGCCCGCGCCGGCGATCGCGTGACCATCGTCCGTGATCCGCAAGACGCCGTGCGCGGTGCGCATCTGGTGAGCACCGATGTCTGGACTTCGATGGGTCAGGAAGAGGAAACTGCCAAGCGCCTGAAGTTGTTCGCTCCGTTTCAGGTGAACCGCGCCCTGCTCGATCTGGCGGCCGAAGATGTGCTGTTCATGCACTGCCTGCCGGCGCACCGCGGTGAAGAAATCAGCCTCGACCTGCTTGATGACCCGCGTTCCGTCGCCTGGGATCAGGCAGAAAACCGTCTCCACGCACAGAAGGCCCTGCTCGAGTTCCTCGTCGAACCGGCATATCACCACGCATGAGCCATGAATTACTGCTGAACCTGCGCAACCTCGCTTGCGGCTATCAAGATCAACGCGTGGTGCAGAACCTCAATCTGCACCTCAACGCCGGTGACATCGGCTGCCTGCTCGGCTCGTCCGGCTGCGGCAAGACCACCACCCTGCGCGCGATTGCCGGTTTTGAACCGGTGCACGAAGGTGAAATCACCCTGGGAGGCGAAACCATTTCCAGCGCCGGTTTCACCCTGGCGCCGGAGAAACGCCGGATCGGCATGGTGTTTCAGGATTACGCGCTGTTCCCGCACCTGAGTGTTGCAGACAACATCGCCTTCGGTATCCGCAAGCACCCGAACAAGGAGCGCGTCACCGAGGAGCTGCTGGAACTGGTCAATCTGAAGAATCTAGGCAAGCGCTTTCCCCACGAGTTATCGGGTGGCCAGCAACAGCGTGTCGCCCTAGCCCGGGCACTGGCGCCGGAGCCGCAATTGCTGCTGCTCGACGAGCCATTCTCCAACCTCGATGGCGAACTGCGGCGCAAACTCAGCCACGAAGTGCGCGACATCCTCAAGGCCCGTGGCACCAGTGCGATTCTGGTGACTCACGATCAGGAAGAAGCCTTCGCCGTCAGCGATCACGTTGGCGTGTTCAAGGAAGGTCGTCTGGAGCAGTGGGACACGCCCTACAACCTCTACCACGAGCCGGCGACGCCGTTTGTCGCCAGCTTCATCGGTCAGGGTTATTTCATCCGCGGCCAGCTCGGCAGCCCGGAATCGGTTCAGACCGAACTCGGCGAACTGCGCGGCAACCGCGCCTACACCTGGCCGGTGGGCGGTGCGGTGGATGTGTTGCTGCGTCCGGATGACATTGTTTATGCGCCGGACAGTCGGTTGAAAGCGCGGATCGTCGGCAAGACGTTCCTGGGTGCCTCGACCCTGTATCGCCTGCAACTGCCGACCGGTGCGCAGCTGGAATCGATCTTCCCGAGCCATGCCGACCATCAGGTGGGTGCGGAGGTGGGAATTCGCGTCGCCGCCGAACACCTCGTCCTGTTCCAGGCCAGCGGCAGTACCGCGGCACAAATCCCGGCGGTGGAAAACGGCGTCCGCCGCTACAGCGCCGCCCTCTGATCCGCCCGGATCAAAACTGTGGGAGCGGGCTTGCTCGCGAATGCGCTGTGTCAGTCAACGAAGAGGTCGTCTGACACCCCGCATTCGCGAGCAAGCCCGCTCCCACAGTTGGTTTTGGGTTCAACCCAGGATCAGCGTGCCGCTGGCCACCAGCGTCGCATTCCCGCCGATCTTCACCCGCTCCCCCTCCAGCCGACAGAACAACTCCCCGCCCCGCGCCGAACGCTGGCACGCGGTCAAACTGGATTTGCCCAAACGTTTCGACCAATACGGAATCAGGCTGCAATGCGTCGAGCCGGTCACCGGATCTTCGTTGATGCCGATTGCCGGGGCGAAGTAGCGCGAAACGAAATCGTGCTGATTGCCGCGCGCGGTCACGATGGCACCGAGCCACGGCAGTTTTGCCAGTGCAATCATGTCCGGCGTGCAGTCGAGCACTGCCTGCTCCGACTCCAGCACCACAAACAATTCATTGGAACCGAGCACATCCACCGCCTCGACGCCCAGCGCGCGCTCGACATCCAGCGTCACGCCAATTTCTGACGGCACAATCGACGGGAAGTCCAGCCACAGGCGATCGCCCTCGCGGCTGACGCTAAGCGGCCCGGACTTGCAGATGAAGTCCAGCCGCTCGGCATTTTCCTTGTAGACCTCGAACAACACATAGGCGCTGGCCAGTGTGGCATGCCCGCACAGTGGCACCTCGGTGGTCGGGGTGAACCAGCGGATGTACCACGCCGCGCCTTCGCGCACCACGAACGCGGTTTCTGCCAGATTGTGTTCGGCGGCGATCTTCTGCATCAAATCGTCCGCGAGCCATGCATCGAGCCGATACACCATCGCCGGGTTGCCACTGAACGGCCGATCACTGAACGCATCAACCTGATGAAATTCGAGCTGCATAACCTTCTCCCTGAGTGAATCGGCAGAGCATGCAGCCACGCTGCGCTCAGCGCCAGTGACAGAACCGGGCAATTTTCTTCATACAGAACGCAAGTTCATGCACGACCGATGTCGGCAAATTTGGCTTGGGTGTGTTCAGCCAGAACCGCCGGCGCCAATTCGACTTCCAGACCACGTCGGCCAGCACTGACATAAATAGTCGCAAAGCCTTGGGCCGAGTTATCGATGAAGGTGCGCAGACGCTTCTTCTGCCCCAGCGGACTGATGCCGCCCAACAGGTAACCGGTGGAACGCTGCGCCGCAGCCGGGTCAGCCATTTCGACTTTCTTGACGCCCGCCGCGTGTGCCAGACCTTTGAGATCAAGACTTCCGACGACCGGCACCACCGCGACCAGCAATTCACCTTTTTCGCTGGCAGCGAGCAGCGTCTTGAACACCTGCGCCGGCTCCAGCGCCAGTTTCTCGGCGGCCTCCAGCCCATAGGACGCGGCCTTGGGGTCATGTTCGTAACTGTGCACGCGATGTTCGGCACGAACTTTTTTCAACAAGTCCAACGCAGGGGTCATGGCAGCTCCAGGCTCGGTATCAACAGAAAAATCCTGCGCCGGATTCTAGGCCATCACCTCGCAAAAGGCTCTAGCGCAGGCCCCGTTTTCCGGGCGTTGCAGGTGAATCACCGGGCTATCGCCCCCGTCCTCCGCAGGATCATTCAGCAGGCTGATAGTTTAATTGTGACCGATGGTTCACTTTCGACCTTTGACAGGTTTGTTTCTTGTCTATATTTTTTCGAATCTGAATAATGTAAGAATTATCATCACCGCAGCACCCAGCAGTAAACCGGGAACAGGATGGGGATCCTGCCCCGGGGAAAATCGCGCCTTGCCCTGACGGCAAACGCGCCAGACAACAACAAAAATCGAGGTTTTCAATGACAACTGCTTTACAGCAACCATCGCTTTCCGGCCAATGCCTGGCCGAGTTTCTGGGGACTGCACTTCTGATCTTTTTCGGCACTGGCTGTGTCGCCGCGCTCAAAGTCGCGGGCGCCAGCTTCGGCCTGTGGGAAATCAGCATCATCTGGGGCGTCGGCGTGAGCATGGCGATCTACTTGACCGCCGGGGTTTCCGGCGCGCACCTGAACCCCGCCGTGAGTATCGCCCTGAGCATTTTTGCCGACTTTGAAAAGCGCAAACTGCCGTTCTATATCCTGTCGCAGATCGCCGGCGCGTTTTGCGGTGCGCTGTTGGTGTACACGCTGTACAGCAATTTATTCTTCGATTACGAACAAACTCACCACATGGTGCGCGGCACCGCCGCCAGCCTTGAGTTGGCCTCGGTGTTCTCGACCTTCCCCAATCCGGTACTGTCCACCGCCCAGGCATTCCTGGTCGAGATGATCATCACCGCGATCCTGATGGGCGTGATCATGGCCCTGACCGATGACAACAACGGTCTGCCGAAAGGCCCGATGGCTCCGCTGCTGATCGGTTTGCTGATTGCCGTCATCGGCAGCTCGATGGGCCCGCTGACCGGTTTTGCGATGAATCCGGCGCGTGACTTCGGTCCGAAACTGATGACTTTCTTCGCCGGCTGGGGTGAAATTTCCTTCACTGGCGGCCGCGATATTCCGTACTTCCTGATTCCGATTTTTGCACCGATTGTCGGTGCCTGCCTCGGCGCTGCCGGGTATCGCGGGCTCATCGCCCGTCACCTGACCGGCGCCACACCTGCTACAAAGGATGCAGAACCGGCCATTGACGGCAAACCAAGAACTTCTTGAAACAGTCGGCGCGGGTTCCTGCCCTTTAGAGCCCGCGCCACGGCCCACTCTCCCTTATTTCGTCCAAGGCAATCGACATGACCGACATTCAGAATAAGAACTACATCATTGCCCTCGATCAGGGTACGACCAGCTCCCGCGCGATCATTTTCGACCGCGATGCGAACGTGGTCTGCACCGCCCAGCGCGAATTCGCCCAGCATTACCCGCAAGCCGGCTGGGTCGAACACGATCCAATGGAAATCTTCGCCACCCAGAGCGCGGTGATGGTCGAAGCACTGGCCCAGGCCGGTCTGCATCACGATCAGGTGGCCGCCATCGGTATCACCAACCAGCGTGAAACCACCGTGGTCTGGGACAAGACCACCGGTCGTCCGGTGTACAACGCCATCGTCTGGCAGTGCCGCCGCAGCACCGAGATCTGCCAGCAGCTCAAGCGCGATGGCCACGAAGAGTACATCCGCGACAACACCGGTCTGGTCACCGACCCGTACTTCTCCGGCACCAAGCTGAAGTGGATCCTCGACAACGTCGAAGGCAGCCGCGAGCGTGCGCGCAACGGCGAACTGCTGTTCGGCACCATCGATAGCTGGCTGATCTGGAAATTCACCGGCGGCAAGGTACACGTCACCGACTACACCAACGCCTCGCGCACCATGCTCTTCAACATCCATTCGCTGGAGTGGGATTCGAAGATGCTGGAGATCCTCGACATCCCGCGCGAGATGCTCCCGGAGGTCAAAGCCTCTTCGGAAATCTACGGTCGCACCAAGAGCGGCATCGCCATCGGCGGTATCGCCGGTGACCAGCAAGCGGCACTGTTCGGCCAGATGTGCGTCGAGCCGGGCCAGGCGAAAAACACCTACGGCACCGGCTGCTTCCTGCTGATGAACACCGGCGACAAAGCGGTGAAATCGCAACACGGCATGCTCACCACCATCGCTTGCGGCCCGCGTGGCGAAGTGGCTTACGCCCTGGAAGGCGCGGTGTTCAACGGCGGTTCGACCGTGCAGTGGCTGCGCGATGAACTGAAGATCGTCAACGACGCTCACGACACCGAATACTTCGCCAATAAAGTGAAGGACAGCAACGGTGTGTACCTGGTACCGGCCTTCACCGGTCTGGGCGCTCCGTACTGGGACCCGTATGCCCGTGGCGCACTGTTCGGCCTGACGCGCGGCGTGCGCGTGGATCACATCATCCGCGCCGCGCTGGAATCGATCGCCTACCAGACCCGCGACGTACTCGACGCCATGCAACAGGACTCCGGCGAACGCCTCAAGGCCCTGCGCGTGGACGGCGGCGCGGTCGCGAACAACTTCCTCATGCAGTTCCAGGCCGACATCCTCGGCACCCAGGTCGAGCGTCCGCAAATGCGCGAAACCACTGCACTCGGGGCGGCGTATCTGGCCGGTCTGGCGTGCGGTTTCTGGGGCAGCCTCGACGAACTGCGCGGCAAGGCCGTGATCGAGCGTGAGTTCGAACCGAGCCTGGAAGAAGTCGAGAAAGAAAAGCTGTACAAAGGCTGGAAAAAAGCCGTCAGCCGCACCCGTGACTGGGCGCGTGAAGACGCTGAATAAGCCAACCTTCAGAGACTGATAGGCAACTAACTGGTCGGGAGCGGATTCCTGCGGCATCATGGGCAAATTTTGCACGGCAGCCCAAAGGAAGCCCCATGAATCTGCCTCCCCGTCAGCAGCAAATCCTCGAGCTGGTCCGCGAACGCGGCTATGTGAGCATCGAGGAAATGGCTACGCTGTTCGTTGTTACCCCGCAAACCATCCGCCGCGATATCAATCAGCTCGCGGAAGCCAATCTGTTGCGCCGCTACCATGGCGGCGCGGCCTATGATTCCAGCGTCGAAAACACCGCCTACGCGATGCGCGCCGACCAGATGCGCGACGAAAAACAACGCATTGGCGAAGCCGTCGCCGCGCAGATCCCCGATCACGCCTCGCTGTTCATCAACATCGGCACCACCACCGAATCGATTGCCCGCGCCCTGCTCAATCACAACCATCTGAAGATCATCACCAACAACCTGCACGTCGCCTCGATGCTCAGTGCCAAGGATGATTTCGATGTGCTGCTGACCGGCGGCAACGTGCGCCGTGACGGCGGTGTGGTGGGTCAGGCGAGCGTGGACTTCATCAACCAGTTCAAGGTCGATTTCGCACTGGTGGGTATCAGCGGCATCGACGAAGACGGCAGCCTGCTCGACTTCGATTATCAGGAAGTGCGCGTGTCGCAGGCGATCATTGCCAATGCTCGGCAGGTGATTCTGGCGGCGGACTCGAGCAAGTTCGGGCGCAATGCGATGATTCGATTGGGTCCGATCAGCCTGATCGACTGCCTGGTGACCGATCAGCAGCCGGTGCCGGCACTGGCGCAACTGCTGAGCCAGCACAAGATTCGTCTGGAAGTCGTTTAAATCCGTTCAACATCCCCTGTGGCGAGGGGATTTATCCCCGATGGGCTGCGAAGCAGTCCTAAAACCACCCAATGCGGTGTGCCTGAGACTCCACGGTAGTTGATTGAGGGGCCGCTACGCGGCCCATCGGGGATGAATCCCCTCGCCACAAAAAGCATCCCTCGACTCAATAATGTTCGAAAATTTTCTTTTAGCCGCCCTTCGATGAGTTTTTTCAATCGAACGCGACTGGCTGCGCGCGTCTTTATGGGCTACCATTTTCGCAAATGAACATTTATGTTCGATTTCCAAGACAGAAAATCAAAAGAGCCCGAGGCCAGCCGATGTCCACATCTACCTTGCGTACGCCCCCTATCTCCGAGATCTACGACGTTGCCGTAATTGGCGGCGGGATCAATGGCGTGGGGATCGCAGCGGATGCCGCCGGTCGCGGTCTCTCGGTGTTCCTTTGCGAAAAGGATGACCTGGCCAGCCACACCTCGTCGGCCAGCAGCAAGCTGATCCACGGTGGCCTGCGCTATCTCGAACATTACGAATTCCGTCTGGTGCGTGAAGCGCTGGCCGAGCGCGAAGTGCTGCTGGCCAAGGCGCCGCACATCGTCAAGCCGATGCGTTTTGTGCTGCCGCACCGCCCGCACCTGCGTCCGGCGTGGATGATCCGCGCCGGCCTGTTCCTTTATGACAACCTCGGCAAGCGCGAAAAACTGCCAGGTTCGAAAAGCCTGAAGTTCGGTGCCGACAGCGCGCTGAAAAGCGAAATCACCAAGGGCTTCGAATATTCCGATTGCTGGGTTGATGACGCCCGCCTCGTCGTTCTGAACGCCATGGCCGCCCGGGAAAAAGGTGCCCACGTACACACCCAGACCCGTTGCGTCAGCGCCCGCCGTGCCAAAGGCCTGTGGCACCTGAATCTGGAACGCGCTGACGGCAGCCTGTTTTCGATCACCGCCAAAGCACTGGTGAACGCCGCCGGCCCGTGGGTCGCCAAGTTCATCCGTGACGACCTGAAAATGGAATCGCCGTACGGCATCCGCCTGATTCAGGGCAGCCATATCATCGTGCCGAAGCTGTATGAAGGCGATCACGCGCACATTCTGCAAAACGAAGATCAGCGCATCGTCTTCACCATTCCGTATTTGAATCACTTCACCCTGATCGGCACCACCGACCGCGAATACACCGGCGATCCGGCGAAAGTGGCGATCACCGACGGCGAAACCGATTACCTGCTGAAAGTGGTCAACGCCCATTTCAAGCAGCAGATCAGCCGCGACGACATCCAGCACAGCTACTCGGGCGTGCGTCCACTGTGCAACGACGAATCCGACAACCCATCCGCCGTGACCCGCGATTACACCCTGGCATTGTCTGGCGGTGGCGAAGAAGCACCGCTGCTGTCGGTGTTCGGCGGCAAACTGACCACCTACCGCAAACTCGCCGAGTCAGCGATGGCCCAGTTGATGCCGTACTTCACCCAGATGCGCCCGAGCTGGACCGCCACCGCGACCCTGCCCGGCGGCGAAGACATGACCACCCCGCAAACCTTGAGCGCGCAGATCCGCGACAAGTTCGACTTCGTCCCGACCGAGATCGCCCGCCGCTGGGCCACCACCTACGGCAGCCGCACCTGGCGCATGCTCGAAGGCGTGGAAACCCTCGCCGACATGGGCGAACACATTGGTGGCGGGCTCTACACTCGCGAGGTCGATTACCTGTGCAGCGAAGAATGGGCCACCACGGCGCACGACATCCTGTGGCGTCGCAGCAAACTGGGCCTGTTCACTACCCCGGCCGAGCAAGAGAAACTGGCGGCCTACCTGGGCAAGGTCGAGCAGAACCGCAAGACTGAAGCGGCGTGATTTGAACATCGCTTAAACGAAAGCCCCTGAATTGAGAGATTCAGGGGCTTTTTGCTGCGTGACTTACTTTGCCTGCCACTAACCCTGTGGCGAGGGAATGTGGGCTCGAACGATCATCAATATGAGGGCAGCGATTAAAAGAGCGTTCGGATTTCCGAACGCGACCTCCCGGTCGATTCGGATAACCGGATCAGTTTCATCGAAAAACACCGACACAAAACTTTAATCACCTTATAAATCAAGCCATTAGCCACTATCGACTGCTCTGGCACGACTCATGCTCTACACTCTCTCGACGAATGCCTGCCGTGCCAACACTTCAGGAGCCGTCAGGCATTCGAAGCACAAAAGGGCCGACGAACTGGCTCCATAAAAAAAACAATTCGAGGAAAATTTGATGCGCATCGTTCCCCATATCCTGGGCGCAGCCATTGCGGCCGCTCTGATCAGCACTCCAGTTTTCGCCGCCGAACTCACCGGCACCCTGAAGAAAATCAACGATTCCGGCACCATCACCCTCGCTCACCGCGACAGCTCCATCCCGTTTTCCTACATTGCGGATGCTTCCGGCAAGCCAGTGGGCTACTCCCACGACATTCAAGTGGCCATCGTTGAAGCCCTGAAAAAAGACCTGAACAAGCCAGACCTGCAGGTCAAATACAACCTGGTGACCTCGCAAACCCGTATCCCGCTGATCCAGAACGGCACCGCGGATATCGAGTGCGGTTCCACCACCAATAACGCCGAACGCGCCCAGCAAGTCGACTTCACCGTCAACATCTTCGAAATCGGCACCCGCCTGCTGGTCAAGAAAGACAAGGATGGCAACCCGTCCTACAAAGACTTTGCCGACCTCAAAGGCAAAAACGTCGTGACCACCGCTGGCACCACGTCCGAGCGCATCATCAAAGCGATGAACGCCGACAAGCAGATGGGCATGAACATCATCTCCGCCAAGGACCACGGCGAATCCTTCAACATGCTGGAAAGCGGCCGTGCCGTTGCCTTCATGATGGACGACGCCCTGCTGGCCGGCGAAGAAGCCAAGGCCAAGAAGCCGGACGACTGGGTCATCACCGGTACTCCGCAATCGTTCGAAGCCTACGCGTGCATGGTTCGCAAAGACGACCCGGCCTTCAAGAAGGCTGTGGATGACGCCATCGTCGGCCTGTACAAATCCGGCAAGATCAACGAGATCTACAAGAAGTGGTTCGAAACCGCGATTCCGCCAAAGGGCCTGAACCTCAACTTCCCGATGAGCGACAAGGTCAAGGAACTGATCGCCAACCCGAGCGACAAGCCGGCGCCTGACGTAAAAATCTGATTCCTGACTAACCTTATCCCCTGAGGGAGCCACCCTCCCTCAGGCGTCTGTTACCTGCTGGTTTTACAGTGGAACACTCGACCTGGCGGTTTTCGAGCCGATCGCGTGTGCCCGGCGTTCAACGTCGGACGGGAAAGGATCTTCCCCAAGCGGGTGCTTGTACATCGATCGATTTCGAGGGGAGACCCTAATGAATTACAACTGGGACTGGGGCGTGTTCTTCAAGTCCACCGGCGTAGGCAGCGAGACTTATCTCGACTGGTACATCGCCGGCCTGGGCTGGACCATTGCCATCGCCATCGTGGCATGGATCATCGCCTTGCTGCTGGGCTCCATTCTGGGGGTCATGCGCACGGTGCCGAACCGCCTCGTATCGGGCATCGCGACCTGCTACGTCGAACTGTTTCGCAACGTGCCGCTGCTGGTGCAGCTGTTCATCTGGTACTTCCTGGTGCCCGATCTGCTGCCGCAAAACCTGCAGGACTGGTACAAGCAGGATCTGAACCCGACCACCTCGGCCTACCTGAGCGTGGTCGTGTGCCTGGGCCTGTTCACCGCCGCCCGGGTCTGCGAGCAAGTGCGCACCGGCATCCAGGCGCTGCCACGCGGCCAGGAATCCGCCGCCCGCGCCATGGGTTTCAAGCTGCCGCAGATCTATTGGAACGTGCTGCTGCCCCAGGCCTACCGCATCATCATTCCGCCGCTGACCTCGGAATTCCTCAACGTGTTCAAGAACTCCTCCGTGGCGTCCTTGATCGGCCTGATGGAACTGCTGGCGCAAACCAAACAGACCGCCGAGTTCTCGGCCAACCTGTTTGAAGCCTTCACCCTGGCCACGCTGATCTACTTCACCCTGAACATGAGCCTGATGTTGCTGATGCGCATGGTCGAGAAGAAAGTCGCAGTGCCCGGCCTGATCTCCGTGGGGGGTAAATAATGGACTTCGATTTCAGCGGCATCATCCCCGCGATCCCGGGCCTGTGGAACGGCATGGTCATGACCTTGCAACTGATGGTCATGGGCGTGATCGGCGGCATCGTGCTGGGGACGATCCTCGCACTGATGCGCCTGTCGTCCAGCAAACTGCTGTCGCGCGTTGCCGGCGCCTACGTGAACTACTTCCGCTCGATCCCGCTGCTGCTGGTGATCACCTGGTTCTACCTGGCGGTGCCGTTCGTGCTGCGCTGGATCACCGGCGAAGACACCCCGATCGGCGCGTTCACCTCCTGCGTCGTGGCTTTCATGATGTTCGAAGCCGCGTACTTCTGTGAGATCGTCCGGGCCGGCGTGCAGTCGATCCCCAAAGGCCAGATGGCCGCGGCCCAGGCGATGGGCATGACCTATGGCCAGACCATGCGTCTGATCATCCTGCCCCAGGCGTTCCGCAAGATGACCCCGTTGCTGCTGCAACAGTCGATCATCCTGTTCCAGGACACCTCGCTGGTCTACACCGTGGGCCTGGTGGACTTCCTCAACTCCGCCCGCTCCAGCGGCGACATCATCGGTCGTTCCAACGAGTTCCTGATCTTTGCCGGTGTCGTCTACTTCATCATCAGCTTTTCCGCCTCGCTGCTGGTCAAGCGTCTGCAAAAAAGGTTTGCCGTATGATCTCCATCAAGAACATCAACAAGTGGTATGGCGACTTCCAGGTGCTGACTGATTGCAGCACCGAGGTCAAGAAAGGCGAAGTGATCGTGGTCTGCGGTCCGTCGGGTTCGGGCAAGTCGACCCTGATCAAGTGCGTCAACGCGCTGGAGCCGTTCCAGAAAGGCGACATCGTCGTCGACGGCACCTCGATTGCCGACTCCAAGACCAACCTGCCGAAACTGCGTTCGCGCGTCGGTATGGTGTTCCAGCACTTCGAGCTGTTCCCGCACCTGACCATCACCGAGAACCTGACCATCGCGCAGATCAAGGTGCTGGGCCGCAGCAAGGAAGAGGCGACCAAGAAAGGTCTGCAACTGCTCGAGCGCGTCGGCTTGTCGGCCCATGCCCACAAGCACCCGGGGCAACTGTCCGGCGGTCAGCAGCAGCGTGTGGCGATCGCCCGTGCGCTGGCGATGGACCCGATCGTCATGCTGTTCGACGAACCGACCTCGGCGCTCGACCCGGAAATGGTCAACGAAGTGCTCGACGTGATGGTGCAACTGGCCCACGAAGGCATGACCATGATGTGCGTGACCCACGAAATGGGCTTCGCGCGCAAAGTGGCTGACCGGGTGATCTTCATGGACGCCGGCAAGATCATCGAAGACTGCCCTAAAGAGGAGTTCTTCGGCGACATCAGCGCCCGCTCCGAACGCGCGCAGCACTTCCTCGAGAAAATCCTGCAGCACTAAAAAACCACACACCGCTCCCCAACTGTGGGAGCGGGCTTGCTCGCGAAGAGGCCGGCACTTTCAACAGCATCGTTGACTGACCTGCCGCTTTCGCGAGCAAGCCCGCTCCCACATTGGATCGATGATGATCCAGAGATTTGTGTGGTGGTTGACCCAAGGCAACTGTGATGAAATGCGACCCCAATCTCTATCGCGCAGCGCCGCCATCACTTGCCGTGAAGCCCCGTCTGATTCGCCATCTGTTCCTGCCGCCGCTGATCATCATCCTGATGATCGGACTGGGTTACATCGGCTTCTGGACCAGTGAACATTTCGGCATCCGCAGCCTCAGCGAAAACGGCCAGCGTCAGCTCGAACTGCACGCGCGCACCGTCGAAAGCGAGATCAGCAAGTACACCTACCTGCCCAGCCTGCTGGAACTGGAAACCAGTGTCCCGCAACTGCTGGCCGACCCGACTCCGGAACACCGGCAGACGGTCAATGCTTACCTTGAAGGCCTGAACCGGCGCAGCCGCAGTCGGGCTATCTACGTGATGGACACTACCGGCCGCGTCATGGCCACCAGCAACTGGCGCGACGTCGACAGTTACCTCGGCGAAGACCTGTCCTTTCGCGCCTATTTCCAGAACGCCGTGCGCGGCGAACCCGGACGTTTCTACGGCATCGGCAGCACCAGCGGCGAGCCCGGTTACTACCTGGCCCACGGCCTGGAAGAACACGGCAAGATCATCGGCGTCGCCGTGGTCAAGGTGCGCCTCGAAGCGCTGGAAGAACGCTGGCAACGCGCCCGCCTGGAAGCCTTCGTCAGCGACGAGAACGGCATCATCATTCTTTCCAGCGATCCGGCGCGGCGCCTGAAATCGGTGGTGCCGCTGAGCGATGAAACCAAAGAGAAGCTCGCGCGCAGCCTGCAGTACTACTGGTTCCCGCTCAACGAACTGCAACCGCTGGCCCGCGAAACCCTGGCCGACGGAGTGGAGAAACTGACCTTCCCGGCCAACAGCGAACTGAGCGCCGATGACGACAGCATCAGCTATCTGGCGCAGACCCGGCCGCTGAGCGACACACCATGGAATTTCACCCTGCTCACACCGTTGCAGGACTTGCGTCGTGAAGCGATCAATCAGGGAATCCTGGTGGCGGTGGCCTTCGCCCTGGTGGCGTTCCTGCTGATCGCCTGGAACGAGCGGCGCAAGGTCATCGCCACCCGCCTCGCCGCCCGCGAAGCCCTGCAGGAAGCCAACAATCAACTGGAGCGTCGGATTACCGAACGCACCGGCGATCTGCGCGCCAGCAACGAACGGCTCAAGAGCCAGATCCGCGAACGGCGCCAGGCCGAAGAGACCTTGCGCCGCGCTCAGGACGAACTGGTGCAGGCCGGCAAACTCGCGGCCATCGGCCAGATGTCGACCAGCATCGCCCACGAACTGAACCAGCCGCTGGCGGCGATGCGCACCCTGTCCGGCAACACCATTCGTTTTCTGGAACGCGGCCAGCTCGACGTCGCCAGCACCAACCTCAAGACCATCAACGACCTGATCGACCGCATGGGCCGGATCACCGCCAGCCTGCGCTCGTTCGCCCGCCGTGGTGACGACAAAGGCCAGGCCAGTCTCGGCAAAGCGGTGGACGCGGCCCTGCAACTGCTCGGCGCGCGGGTCGAGGGCATGGCGCTGCAACTGCACCGGCAGTTCAGCGACGTGCAGGTGCAGATCGACCAGACCCGCCTCGAACAGATTCTGGTCAACCTGATCGGCAACGCCCTCGACGCCATGCAGACGCAACCTTCACCGCAGCTGTGGCTGGAAGGCGAAGAGTTCAACGGCAAATATCGCCTGCGGGTGCGCGACAACGGCCACGGTGTCGACGCCGAAGCACGCAAGCATCTGTTCGAGCCGTTCTTCACCACCAAACCCGGCGAACAGGGTCTGGGCCTCGGCCTGACCCTCTCCGCCAGCCTCGCTGCCGCCACCGGCGGACACTTGGGTGTCGAACACCCGGTCAGCGGTGGCACCACCTTCGTCCTCAGTTTACCGTTGGTAAGCCCTACTCCTGCCGAGCCAATATGAACCACGACCTTAGTGTGCTGATCGTCGAAGACGACCCCCATGTGCTGCTCGGCTGCCAGCAGGCGCTGACCCTGGAAGACATTCCCTGCATCGGCGTCGGCAGTGCCGAAGAAGCGCTGGAGCGGGTCGGCGACAACTTTGCCGGGATCGTCATCAGCGACATTCGCTTGCCCGGCATCGATGGCCTGGAACTGCTGACCCGCCTCAAGGCACGCGACCGCAGTCTGCCGGTGGTGCTGATCACCGGTCATGGCGATATCTCCATGGCGGTCGGCGCGATGCAGAAAGGCGCCTACGATTTCATGGAGAAACCGTTCTCGCCGGAACGTCTGGTGGATGTCGCCCGCCGCGCACTGGAGCAACGCAGCCTCGCCCGCGAAGTCTCCTCGCTGCGTCGGCAACTGGCCGAACGCGATTCCCTCGAAGGCCGGATCATCGGGCGCTCGCCAGCCATGCAGAACCTGCGCGAACTGATCGCCAACGTCGCCGACACCTCGGCCAACGTATTGATCGAAGGCGAGACCGGCACCGGCAAGGAACTGGTCGCCCGTTGCCTGCACGACTTCAGTCGTCGGCATGCCAAGCAGTTCGTCGCGCTGAACTGCGGCGGCCTGCCGGAAAACCTCTTCGAAAGCGAGATCTTCGGCCACGAGGCCAACGCCTTCACCGGTGCCGGCAAACGGCGCATCGGCAAGATCGAACATGCCGACGGCGGCACGCTGTTCCTCGACGAAGTGGAAAGCATGCCCCTGCCCTTGCAGATCAAATTGCTGCGGGTGTTGCAGGAACGCACCCTCGAGCGCCTCGGTTCGAACCAGAGCGTAGCGGTGGATTGTCGGGTGATTGCCGCGACCAAATCCGACCTCGACGACGCGAGCAAGGCCGGCGAGTTTCGCAGCGACTTGTACTACCGCCTCAACGTGGTGACGCTGGAACTGCCACCGCTGCGCGAACGTCGCGAAGACATTCTGCAACTGTTCGAACACTTCACCCAGCAGTCGGCGCTGCGTTTCGACCGGGTGTTGCCCGAGCTGGACAACCAGACCCTGTCGAACCTGATGAGCCACGACTGGCCGGGCAACGTGCGTGAGTTGCGTAACGTCGCCGAGCGCTTTGCCCTCGGCCTGCCGGCGTTCAAGAAGTCCGGCGCCAGCAGCGGCGGTCAGGGGCTGGCGTTCGCCGAAGCGGTGGAAGCCTTCGAGCGCAACCTGCTCAATGACGCCTTGCAACGCAGTGGCGGCAACCTGACCCAGGCCAGTCAAGAACTGGGCATGGCCAAGACCACGCTGTTCGACAAAGTGAAAAAGTACGGGTTGAGCCACTGATGGATCTGATACTCAAAGCGGCACTCGGCGCGGCGGTGGTGGTGATCCTCGCCGCGCTGTCGAAGACCAAAAACTACTACATCGCCGGACTGGTGCCGCTGTTTCCGACCTTCGCCCTGATCGCCCACTACATCGTCGGCAAAGGTCGTTCGATCGACGATCTGAAGGCGACGATTGTGTTCGGCATGTGGTCGATCATTCCGTACTTTATCTATCTGACGACGCTGTACGTGCTGGTGGACCGCATGCGCCTGGAGGCTTCACTGGCGGTGGCGGTGGTCGCGTGGCTGATCGCGGCGACCGTGCTGGTCACGGTCTGGGTGCGCCTGCACAGCTGATCACAGCATTGGCTTCACTCAGGATCTGCCGGCTCGCCCCGGATACACCTGCCTACTCTTTGAGTGACAGTGATGGCCTCTTCGCGAGCAAGCCCGCTCCCACATTCGGAATACGGTTCCCCTTGTGGGAGCGGGCTTGCTCGCGAAGAGGCCCGAGTCAACACCGCCAAAACCTCAGCTACAGCAGGTTGCCGCTTGCCACCGGTTCGATCTGCGCCCAGTGCGACGTGTCTTCACGATGCGCCTGCAAATACGGCAACACCGCCGCCAGCAAGGGCGCCTTGAACGCCTCCTGAAAGCGATGAGCCAGCCCCGGAATCAGCTTCAACTGACTGCCACGAATGTGCGCCGCCAGATGCACGCCGTGCATCACCGGCAACAGCGGATCGGCCGTGCCGTGCACCACCAGGGTCGGCACGCGCAGTTGATTGAGCAAGGCCACCCGGCTCGGCTCGGCAAGTATCGCCATGATCTGCCGTTTCACACCTTCAGGGTTGAACGCCCGGTCGTAGGCCACCGCCGCCTGATGCAGCAACGCCTGCCGGTCATCCGTGACCGACGGGCTGCCGAGCGCTGCCAGCAGATCGGCCTGCTGTTCCAGCGCCACCTCGCGATTCGGCGCGCCGCGCCGCGCCAGCAGTTGCACCAGCGCCGTACTCGGTGCCGGCAAACCTTCGGCACCGGAACTGGTCATGATCAGCGTCAGACTCTCTACCCGCTGCGGTGCCATCGCCGCCAGATGCTGGGCGATCATCCCGCCCATGCTCGCGCCCAATACGTGAAACTGGTCGATGTGCAGCGCGTCCATCAAGCCCAGCGCATCGTCGGCCATGTCCGTCAGCGAGTACGGCGCCGACACCGGCAAGCCGAGCTTGTAGCGCAGCACTTCAAAGGTCAGGTTGGCCTCGACCGGGGCCTGCCGCCAGGTCGACAGGCCGACATCGCGGTTGTCATAGCGGATCACCCGAAAACCCTGCTGACACAGCGCAACCACCACTTCGTCCGGCCAATGGATCAACTGACCACCCAGGCCCATGACCAGCAACAGCGCCGGATCCGAGGCACGGCCGATGCTCTGGTACGCCAGGCTCACCTGTGCCAGATCGACCCGTTCAGTCGGTACATTGACGTCGCAACGCGAAGCCGCCATCGACGGCAGGCCGAACAACAGCGCGGCCAACAGAAAAAATAAACGCATGAAGAAACACCGAAACGCAGAACCCCAGTAGAGCGCGAGTCTGATGAAGTTTGTTCAAGCGCGCTGCCACAGTTGCGTGACAGTTTGATGAAGATTGCCGAGCGGTCATCCTGCACAGCGTTCCGACGTCCGACACGATCTTCTACGCCAACGCGATGAAGGCAACGAATCAGGCCGGAGCGGTCTGTACATCCTCTGAAACAAAACCACTACCCAGCGATAACCATGTACCGCATGGGGCTGTGAGAGCGCGCCTCTAATAGGCACGAAGGCCGGGATTGCCCGGTCTGCATGCCCTCTGGAGCCTTGTCGCATGTCCCACGCACTGCCCTCTGCAACGGCCGACTTCGGCCTTGATCAACGATTACAGCAATACGTCGATCAAACGCTTTACCTGTTGGCGACGGCTCGTTTGAACGACTGTCACCAGCAATGGCTGGATCTCCTGGCCCACCATCCCCAACAACCCGAAAACGCCTGGTGGGATGTCCGCGCGCCCGGCACTGCGCTGTCGCGGCGCGAGCATGCCCTGAGCCTCTATCACCGGCATTTCGAGGCCGCGCTTCATTGGGCGGGGGCCGAAGGCAGGCTCGACGCCACACAACGACAGAGGCTGTCGCAGCTCCTCCCCCCTTCGAACAAGGTCGCGGCGGACCTGCGGGTCGCGCAACCGGTACTCAACCGCGTCGATAACAGCCGCCTGCGTGTGTACGGCACGTTGCTGATCAAGCTGGAGGAAACGCTGCTGCTTTATCTGCCCACGCACTCGCAACCGTTGATCCGTTTCGAACAGCAGACCGCGCTGGAACGCTGGCTGATTGACCAGCAGCCGGATCCGTTACGCATCACCTCGCTGGACTTCATCGAGTTCGGTAGCGATCCACTCACACGCGCAATTGAACCACTGCTGTCCACATCGGCAAGCAGCGGTGCCAGTTGGGCCGCGCTCGACAAATTTTTCCCGGTCGCGCCCACCCTGCCGGAGAGTGCCGGGCAAACCGTCGATGAAGTTGCGCCCTTCGGTTTGCTGGTTGCCGATATTCCCCTGGACGCGCGCCGGCAGACGCTGGCGCTTGAACAACGTGCGCTCGACCGCTTGTTTGGCGACGCCGAGCTGAACAGCCCGCAACGTCAGCAACTGGCGCAACGATTCGACGCTTTGAGCGAGGCGCAGCAAGCCAGTCATGACGCGGCATCCGCCCTGCTCGACAGCCACCATCCGCTGACGATGCTCGAACTGCGCCAGGCCAGCAACCAGCACTACCACGCCCTGCTTCAGGCCCGTATCGCAGGGCTGCGCGCCGAGGTCGAACTGCAAAGGGCGCTGGATCATCTGACCGTCGAGGAGCATCGGCGAATCATCGCGATGCTGGACGCACCGGGGCGCCATCTGCCGACAGCGGACGGGGTTATCGCCCGCCTATCGATGGCGGCGGCAGATCAGAACATGACCGCCGTCGAGGAGCTGCATGGCGTACTGATCATAGCGACGACCGCCGCACTGGAGCCTGACTCGAGCGACAGCCTGCTGGTTTACTGGCCGGGCGAGTTCGGCGGGCTGCAACGTTTTACTTCACGTACAGCGCTGGCACAGGACCTGTTCAAACATTCGCCGAACGACGGCGGGCTGACCCTGCACCTGACGCCGCTCACGGGGGACCCTCTGGCCTGGTCCCTTGATCGACAGCTCTATCAATGCGAACAACAGGCCGCGCAGATCCTGCGTGACAACCCGCTGCCCGGCCGTGCCGACCAACGCCGGGCCGAGATGGAAAAGCTGCGCGAACAACACCTGCCACGCTTGACCGTAGCGGTCGCGCAGGCCCGTGAACGGGCATTTACCGAACGTCAGGCGCAAGATCGCAGCGCGGCGCTGGCCGGCAACCTGCCTGCATGGTTTGAAAAGCTGGACGACGCGCCACGTGCACAGATCAAAACGCTGATCAGCCAGTACCTCGGCGCCATGCAACGCGCTCATGCGTTGCTCGAACGGGAATTACCGCCGCGTCAGGCCTTCGCCGAACAACGCATCGACGCCCGCTTGCGCGCAGACTTCGCGCTCAAACAAAGCGCGAGCGTGAGCCTCGACCTGCCCGACTCGACCTTCTGGCAAAAAACCGTGATGGAAGGCGCCGCGCCTGGCACACCGCAACGCAATATCCTGACCGCGAGCGACAAGCGCGGCGACCTCACCCTTGAACAACTGGCACAGGAAAACATCGATCAGGAGGTGCAGTGGCGCCTGTCCTTCATGCGGGCCAGGATCCGCGCCGAGAACCCCACTGATCGACAGCGCCTCGAAGCCGGGATCACCCCGGCCTATTTGCGCAATCTGGTAACAGAGCTGGATCTGCCCGGACGTTACGAAGAACTGATTCGCCAGGCATTTTTCGGCGCGCCGCGAGAACCGGCGTTTCAGCAGGCCTGGCGCCGTGAATGCCTGAGCGAACCGTGGCGACTGATGCTCAGGTTGCAAGGTGAGTTCGCCCAGCTGCAACGGCACATCGACAGTGCCGGCCATGCCGTGCTGAAGGTCGCCATCGAGGCGACTACACCTCAGGCGTATGCCGTGAATGGACAACGCATCGCGCTGCTGCCGGTGCACCTGACCGTCGGAGGAGAGGACACCGCGCATCAAGGACCGAGCACGCTCGCGGGTGTCACATTGATTGTCGAGCAAACCAGTGGCCTGACGCTGCTGTACCTGCCCGACAGCCCCGACGCGATCCTCCTGCGTCAATACGAAACGCTGGAACAGGCGCGGGTGGATCTGTTCAGGCGTTGTGTGGACAGCAAAATGGTCAGCTACCTGGCCGGACGCGCCGTGAGCGGCGATTTTGCCAGCCATGTCAGCCGGATCAACCAGGCCCAACTGCGCAATTTCGATGCGCTGATCGGCGTCGGGATGGCCTGGCCGGCGACCACATCGTTGGCCATTCATTTATTGAACGTGCACATGGGCCGGTTGCTGGAGGCCCATCGCAGCAGTTCACGTTCCAACGATGCGTTGTATCTCGAACGCTGTGCACTGAAGTCCGGGGCGTTGTTCAACTATCTGAAAATGGCTATCGGCATGTTGCCGTTCGTGGGCGCGGCCGTGGCCCTGTATGACGCCTGGAACAGTGCCAATCTGGCGGTCGCGGCGTTCTTGCGCGGCGAGCTCGGACATGGTCTGGCGGAGGTGGAAGCGGTGCTGCTGTCGCTGATCGACGCGGCAATGGATGTGCTTCCCGGAACAGTTTCGGCACCCGCAGCCGCTCGTCTGGCCAGCCGCCAGCGGCAACGCGCGGCACTGGGCAGATCCGCCGCGATGTCGACGTCCTGGCAATGGACCAGGCAGACGCTCGAGCGTTTCAAGGGTTACGAGTACGAATACGAAATTTCCCTCGCCGGCCTGCACCCGGCCACCCACGGGGTCTATCGCAACGTCTACCGCCACGCCGATGGCGACTTCATTGTTCGTCAGGGCCGCATCTATCAGGTTCAGCTCAGCGATGCGCCGCGTGGCTGGAGGCTTTATGGCTCACGGATGCGCAGCTACAAACAACCGATCGCCCTCGACGAAAATGGCCAGTGGAACACCCACTACGCGGTGTACGGCACCGTTATGGACGGTGGCGGTGCTGGCGGCGGCGCGGTGCTCGGACATCTGGCCGACGGCATGGACCCGCTCTGGCCCGCGCCAATTCGCCAGTGGTTGCCGCGCTGGTGGACCGATCGGCAACTGCGCAGGCAATTGACCCTGACCAACACCGCCGACGCCTACACCCGGCGCCTTGATACCCAGACACGCGCTTCCAACCAGTTGCTGGAGAACTACCAGAAACTCGACGTTGTCCAGCGCAAACCACTACAGGCAGCGCTCGACACAGCGTGCCTGAATGACATCGACCTCGCGATTGCCCAATACGACAACCTTACCGAACTGTTGCCCCTGAGCCATGGCCGCAAGCGTCTGCAGATCGAAGACATCCGCAGCCGCTGTGCCTGGATCGTGGTCGACCGCGCTGTGCAGCGCGTTACCTTGGCCCGCAATCGCTTGCTGGAGCACCTGAACCGGATCGATGCACTGGTTGCCGAATCCGATGCCACCCCCTTCGACAATACAGCGGCCCATATAAACCTCATGGCCCGGCGCAAGCAGGTACGCAAGGATTTCCTCAAGGAGTTCGATCAACTGCACGTAATCACCGAGCAGGCCAACCTGTGGAACAACCGCATAAGCAATCGTGCACAGAAAGTCCTGATGGCGAAAGACATGACCGCGCTCAACCGCAACCTTGGCGATAACACGCACCACTACCTGAGAACTGCACATCTGCTGGAAATCATTACCCACTACGATGCGGTCAGCGACCTGTCCTGGATGTATTTTCATACTCAGCTCAGAGACGCCCGGGTCAAGGTCGGGCGCGCGCTGCTGACCCAGCATCACCTGCCAGAAGTCAGCGCCAGCCTGGTCGAGCGCAAACAGGTGATCGAGGATTGCCTGCAGATCTATGCCGGTTTCCGTCGTCAGCTCAACGCCTGGACGCTGGGTTATGCGCAGCATCTGGATCTGGAACAGGTCGGGCCATTCCTCGATGGCCTGACCAAGGTCGAAGCACACGCGCGGCACTCGATCAAACAGCGTCCGCCGATCAAACCGCGAGAGCCGGGCGGCAGGCAACTGTTCGAAACCGAGGACAACCAGTTGCTGATCGGTACCGAAAGCATTGACCCCGGCACCCGGGAAAAACGCTTCACCGTCGAAGGCATCGACGGTTTCCGCGAAACCTGGCTACAGCGCTCCAGCGGTAAATACCATCTGCCAGCCCAACCCGCGCAAGCCGCTGCACCACTGCCTACCGATGTTCAGCCGTTGCTGGCCGAGGCGCGAAAACGTCTCGCGGCGGTTACGGCCTACAGCAACCGGGTTCAGGCCTACGCTCCCCAGGACATGCTGCCGGTGGATCTGGAACACATGCTCGTCAGCGAAGCGACCGAGCTGAGCACCCGCGCACAGACCATCGAGCAATTGTCACCGGTTGAACCAGTGGTGCGGCAACTGCGCGACACGGCCGCTGAACTGCGGCGTACCGGCCGCACGCTGCGCATCGATCAGTCACTGCGCAGCAAGATGCCTACCGAAGGCTATCTGGATTATTTGCTGCAACAGCAGGTGGTGGAGATTCGCAAGGAAGGATCGCTGCGGGCACTGGGCAAACGCGCTGACGGGCGCAAGGATTTCCTTCAGGAATACCAGGTGCGCGACCTCACCAGCACGCCGCCGCGCACGCTGTGGTATGCGCACTTTCACTACACCTCGGACAAGGTGCCGTTCGCCGACTTCGTCAAAGCCCATCTGAAATTGCCGGAGCAACGCAATCTCGGCCTGCAATGGCAGCAGGCCCAGGCCGCCGGCGGTGCGCAGGTCGAGGCGATCTGGCGTGGCGATATCGGCAAACCGCTGGGCATTCGGCATTTCGCAGATCTCTAAGGAAAAAAACAGCGGGGCACTGGCTGTGCCCCGCTGCTTGAGCGGTCGACAGCATCGTCAACATGAGACAAACTCACTGTTTTCGTCCTGATCACAAATTTTCCTCATGGGGCCAGCAGTGCTTGAAATCCGTCATCTGAAAACCCTGCACGCCCTGCGCGAGGCTGACAGCCTGGTCGATGCCGCCGACCGCCTGCACCTGACCCAATCGGCGCTGTCGCACCAGTTCAAGGAACTGGAGGAGCGCCTGGGCATGCCGTTGTTCGTGCGCAAGACCAAACCGGTGCGTTTCACCAGCGCCGGCTTGCGCCTGCTGCAACTGGCTGACGCGACCCTGCCGCTGCTGCGCGCTGCCGAACGCGACATCAGTCGTCTGGCCGGGGGTACCGCCGGGCGTTTGCACATGGCGATCGAATGCCACAGCTGTTTCCAGTGGCTGATGCCGACCATCGACCAGTTCCGCGACGCCTGGCCGGAAGTCGAACTCGACCTCGCCTCGGGCTTCGCCTTCGCCCCGCTTCCGGCGCTGGCCCGCGGCGATCTGGATCTGGTGGTGACCTCCGATCCGCTGGACATCGCCGGCATCACTTACGTGCCGCTGTTCACCTACGAAGCGATGCTCGCGGTGGCCAACCAGCACCCGCTGGCGAGCAAACCGTACATCGTCCCCGAAGACCTGCTGACTGAAACCCTGATCACCTACCCGGTAGAACGCGATCGGCTGGACATCTTCACCCGCTTCCTCGAACCGGCCGACATCGAACCGGCGCAAGTGCGCACCTCGGAGCTGTCGGTGATGATGATGCAACTGGTCGCCAGCGGCCGTGGCGTCTGCGGCATGCCGCACTGGGCGCTGCACGAATACAGCTCACGCGGCTACGTAAAGGCCAAGCGCCTGGGTGAGAAAGGTCTGTTTGCCACGCTGTACGCGGCGATCCGTGCGGACATGCTCGATGCGCCTTACATGCGCGATTTCCTGCTGACCGCCAAGGACACATCATTCTCGACGCTGGATGGGGTCAGCGCGGTTCGTTGAATTGCATATGCCAGCAACCCTGTGGGAGCGGGCTTGCTCGCGAATGCGGTGTCTCAGTCACAGGGATATCAACTGACCGATTGCCTTCGCGAGCAAGCCCGCTCCCACAAGGGCTCAGTGAGAAATCAGAGTTGTCGCCACATGTGAATCTTGTCGAAGTAGTCTTCGCCGACCCGTACCGCCAGCGGCTCCAGTCCGAACTGGATGAAGCCGCAGCGCTGGTACAGCTTGAACGCGGCGTCGTTGCCAGCGGTGACGGTCAGTTGGATCAGTTTCAGTGCCGGATGGGTGTGCGCTTCGGCGATGGCAGCCTGCACCAATTCATAGCCCAGACCGTGCTGGCGAAAATCAGCTGATACGTACATGCCGAACAGGGTCGACTTGTGCCGGGCCTTTTCCCGAGGTTCGAACGCCAGGCCGACGATGCCCACCAGCCGACCGTCTTCGAACGCGCCGAACACCGCGTCGAGCTTGCTGGTCAGCCGCGCTTCCCACCAGCTCAGCGGCATCACCGCGCGCTCGCGCACGCTGGAGGTGAACGCCTGCGGATGCCGGTCGTAGGCTTCGAGCATAAGCTCGCGGTAAGCCAGCGCATGACTGGCGTCGAGGCGTTCGATCCACATGCTCAGGCCGTCCTGCGTTGTTCAAGCATCAGGCGCACCGCCAGACCGGCGAGTACAAAACCCATGAAGTAACGCTGTAGCGCCAGCCACGTCGGGTTGCGCACGAACCAAGAAGCGATGCCTGCCGCGAACAGCGCGATCAGCAGATTGACGCTGAAACTGACGCTGATCTGGGTCAGACCAAGAATGATGCTCTGGGTAAATACCGAACCGTGTTCAGGGCTGATGAATTGCGGAAACACCGAGAGATAGAACACGGCGATTTTCGGGTTCAGTGCGCTGGTAAGAAAGCCCATGGTGATCAGTTTGCGTGACGAGTCCGCCGGCAGTTGCTGCGCTTCGAACGGCGAGCGCGCACCGGGTCTGACCGCTTGCCAGGCCAGCCACAGCAGGTACAGGGCACCGGCCCACTTCAGCACTTCATAAGCCATCGGCACCGCCAGAAACACCGCGCTCAAACCCGCCGCTGCAGCAAACATGTGCACGAAAAATCCCGCGACCACCCCGAGTAACGAGGTGACCCCGGCCTTGCGCCCCTGACAGATCGAACGCGAGATCAGGTAGATCATGTTCGGCCCCGGCGTCAGTACCATCAACAGCGCGGCGGCGGCGAAGATCAGCAAGTCTGGAAGCGGGATCATGGTGGGCGTCCTGTGCGTGGAGGATCAGGCGATCGCGGTCAGTGAGCTGCGATAAAACGGCAGGATCAGGTCGCGTGTCAATGGCGCCAGAATCACAGCAGGATCAGTCGCGGGATCGATCCAGATCACTTCCTCGATTTCGGCAGCGGGCATCACATCGGCGTCGATCGTCAGCTGAAAAATCTCCGCTTGCACCACATACCCCGGCTCGTTGGCGGCCGGTGCCGAGAACTGGCCAAGGAAGCAGGCCTGGGCCGGGTCGATCTGCAGGCCCAGCTCTTCTTCCAGCTCGCGGGCCAGCGCGTGCACCGGCAACTCATGCGCTTCGATCTTGCCGCCCGGTTGCATGAACGCCGTGGTGCCGCGCTTGCGCACCAGCAGGGTCTGGCCTTCGGCGTTGAGCAGCAGCGCAGCGGCGATACGGATGAGGTTTGGAGCGACAACGGATGCAGAGGTCATGGGTCAGCCACCGGCCTGGAAAAACCGCAAGGATCCCATGCCCGGCCTGATTCAGTCACCTCACAGGTCACTCCCCCTGAGCCTTGAGTGCGGTGTCATCCTCCTCGGGCACCTTGACGAAAATCCTGTATTTGCCGCCCTCCATGGCTTCGAAGGCAATCAGCTTTTCCACCAGCAGTGCGCTGAGCACCTTGCCGGCGTTGAGCAGCAGCATGCCGTTATCGGCATTGAGATTACGCGCCAGAATCATTCCCGCCGCCAGGTCCCGGGTGGTCAGCGCCTTGACCGCCGGGTCGGCCAGGGTGACGTCGCCCAGAAATGCCGCGCACACCTGAACGAAATCCTCGACCAGCTCAGGATCGTACAAACGCCCGGCGTACTGCCGCAGGTACAGCAGCGCTTCGTCGCTGTTCAAATGCCGTTCGAGGATCAGGCCGCGTTGCAGTTCGACGAAATCCACTGCCAGTTTCAGCAACCGCGACCCCAACGGAATCGCCTCACCCTTGAGCCGATCAGGAAACCCGCTGCCGTCCCAGCGCTCCTGGTGATGCAGGATCAGGCGCGCCGCGTCCTTCATCGGGTCCAGCGTCATCAACAGCGATTCGCTCTGCTTGGGGTAGCTGCGATAACGCTCGCGATCGGTATGGCGCAGCAAGTCCGAAGGCGTGGTCATCATGCCGTCGCTCCAGCTCAGCTTGCCGATGTTGTACAGCGCGGCGGCCATGGTCAGATCGCGGCTGGTGGCCTCGTCCAGAGCGTGCTGTTTGCAGTAGCTGCGCACCAGTTCGATGATCTGCCGGTTGGTCTGCTTGGCAGGTGGCAGACGCAGATTGGCCAGCAGCGAGAACACTTCGGTGCCGGTGACGTAGCTGTGTTTGAGCTCTTCGTAGGCCAGATCGAGCATGTCGGCGGTCTGCTGCAACTCGGCGGTACGCGCCGCGACGTGCTTTTCCAACGTGCTGTTGAGCAACTTGAGCTGGTCGTTCTGCACCCGGGTCAGGCGCTCCAGACGTTGGCGCTCCTGCTCGGAATGCTGATGTTCGAGGGCCTGGCGCAGGATCAGCAGCAACTCCTCGTCATTCCACGGTTTGCTGATGTAGCGGTGAATCTGCCCGTCGTTGATCGCCTTGATGATTGCCGAGGGGTCGGCATAACCGGTGAGCATGATGCGCACGGTCGCCGGATAGCGTTGGCGGACATGCGCCAGTAACGAGGCGCCATCCATGTTCGGCATACGCGCATCACTCATCACCAGGTCCACGGGCTGCTGCTCCAGCATCTCCAGCGCCTGGGCACCGCTGGTCGCCAACAGGACGTCATAGGGTTGGCCCCGCAGCAGGCGGCGCAGGCTGTTGAGGATCGATTCCTCATCATCGACCAGCAACACCTTGGGTCGATGTACCGGCAACGGGGCAGATTGCTCTTCCATGGCTTGGCCTCAAGAAACAGGGTTAACGACACATCGACCGACCGCCTCACTGGCCCGCGCCTGAGTCCAAGGCTAGATGATTTTTGACTGCATTCACGCAAATCTTCGCTCACAGGCCACGGCGTCGCGCCGGGACGACTATGCTGAACACGGCGCAATACTCCATCGGTCGAACCGACAAGTTGCGAGGGAAAAGGATGCCCCGGATGACACCCGCCAGCGGCCTCATGGGCGGCGCGGCATGAACCAGCCAGCAGCGCAGATCAATCGTCGGGTGCTTATCGTCGACGACAGCCCGTCGATTCATGGCGATTTCGCCAAGATTCTCTGCCCGCTCGTCCCCGCTGACGACGGCCTGGGCGAAACCGAGAATCTGTTGTTTGGCACCCCGTCCGCGACACCGTCCCAGCATTTCGAGCTGGACTCGGCCTTTCAGGGCCGCGAAGCGCTGGAAAAACTCGAAGCCGCGCTGGCTGAAAACCGCCCCTACGCCATGGCGTTCATCGACATGCGCATGCCGCCAGGCTGGGATGGCCTGGAGACCATCGAACGGCTGTGGCAAGTCGACCCCAAGCTGCAAGTCGCGCTGTGCACGGCGTATTCCGACTATTCCTGGGAAGACATCGACCAGCGTCTGGCACTGAATGACCGCTTGCTGATTCTGAAAAAGCCGTTCGACGCGATCGAGATCCGGCAGATGGCCAGCGCGCTCACGGTCAAATGGCAGATGACCGAAGACGCCGAGCTGAAAATGAACCAGCTGGAACAGGCGGTTCAGGAGCGCACCCGCGAGCTGTCCGACGCCAACATGATTGTGCAGAACAGCCCGACCATCCTGTACCGGCTGCGCGGCGATCCGTCGTTTGCCCTGATGTACATCTCCCACAACATCACCCGCTACGGCCATGTCGCCGCCGACCTGCTGCGCTCGCCCAACTGGGCGCAGGAACTGATTCATCCGGACGATCAGGCCAGCGTCGATGCCGCCATGGCCCGGGTGCTGGATCGGCATGCGTCAGGCGCTTCGATCGAGTTCCGGATGCGCACCGGCCAGGGCACCTGGCGCTGGGTGGAAAACCGCTACATCCCGGTGCGCGATGATGACGGCCGTCTGCTGGAAGTCGAAGGCATCATCCTCGACATCACCGAGCGCCGCGTGGCCGAGGAAAAACTGGCGTTACTGGCGCGCTCCGACGGCCTGACAGGCCTGGCCAATCGCGCCACGCTGATCGAACGCCTGCATCAGGCCTTCGCCGCCGCGCGTCGGGGGGCCGCGCCGTTTGCGGTGTTTTACCTGGATCTGGACCACTTCAAACGGATCAACGACACCTTGGGCCACCCGGTGGGCGATCTGCTGCTGCAGGAAGTCGCCCGCCGCATCAAATCAGGCGTGCGCGAAAGCGACGTGGTGGCGCGCCTGGGCGGCGATGAATTCGCGATCCTGCAACTGGACGTCAGCGATCCGACCCAATCAGCCGCCATGGCGGCCAATATCCGCGACACGCTGCTGGCGCCCTACAACCTGGCCGGCAATGCGTTGCACATTTCGGTGAGCATCGGCATCAGCAGTTACAGCGAGCTCAGTCTCGACGCCGACAGCCTGCTCGGGCAGGCCGACATGGCGCTGTACCGCGCCAAGGAAATGGGGCGCAATCAGTATCACTTCCACTCCGAGGACATCTCGCGGGAAGTGGCCGAACGCATGACCCTGGTCGACGAATTGACCAGCGCCCTTCAGGGCAATCAACTGTTGCTGCATTACGCACCGGAGATTGACCTGCACAGCGGCAGGATCCTGGGCATGGAGGCGCAAATCCTCTGGCAACATCCGCGCCTCGGCCTGCTGCCGGCCTCCGCTTTCGTACCGATAGCGGAGAAAACCGGCGCGATCATTCCGCTCGGGCGCTGGGTACTGAATCACGCCTGCCACCAGATGCACCTGTGGCGAAATGACGGAGTCGCCCCGCCAGTGATGGCGATCAAGATTTCCCTGGCACAGCTCAAAAGTGGCCCCGAACTGATCTACGACGTTCTGCGCACCACCGCACGCTGGGAACTCGCCCCCTGGGACCTGCGATTCGATGTCACCGAAGCCACGCTGGCCCAGACCAAGTGGACCCACAACGATGCATTGCCGCGCCTGCGTGAGCTGGGCGTGGCGATTGCCATCGATGATTTCGGCACCGAATATTCCTCGTTCGATTACCTGAAAACCTACCGGGTCAATCACCTCAAACTGGCCCAGGGCTTTATCGCCAGCGCGTCCCAGGATGCGGCCGGAGCCAACGCCCTGCGAGCGATCGTCAATTTCGCCCGGGATCTGGACATCGGCATCATCGCAGAAGGCCAGACACCCCTGAATCGACCTGATGTTCCCCGTGCCGAAGCACCGCTGCCCAGCGCACAGGGGTTGTATTTCAGCGAAGCGGTCAGCGCCGAACAGGCGGGCCGGTTGCTCCGGGACGTGCCCCGCGCGGCGCCCTCCCCCAAGGAGGATGAGGCATGAAAACGGCCTTCCCCCAGACCAACCGGCGCATCCTGATCATCGATGACACGCCAGCGATTCATGAAGACTTTCGCAAGATTCTGGCCCCGCAGGCGCAGGACGACGTCGACTTGCATCAGTTGGAACAGACGCTGTTCGGTACCCGCCAATCGCCGCACCTGACCTTCCAGCTCGACTCCGCCTATCAGGGCCAGGAAGCCCTGGCCCTGGTCAAACAGGCGCTGAGCCATGGCAGTCCGTATGCCCTCGCCTTCATCGACATGCGCATGCCACCGGGCTGGGATGGCCTGGAAACCATCGAACAGCTATGGCGTGTCGATCCAAATCTGCAGGTTGCCCTGTGCACCGCGTACAGCGACTACAGCTGGGAGGCGATGGCCGAACGGCTGGAATTCGGCGACCAGTTGCTGATCCTGAAAAAGCCGTTCGACAGTCTGGAAATCCGTCAGATGGCCAACGCCCTGACCTGGAAATGGCAACTGGCGCAGGACGCGGCGCTGAAGATGCTCAGCCTTGAGCAGACCATCGAGGCGCGGGTTCACGAATTGCTCAAGGTCTCGCATCTGTTGCAATACGACAGCCTCACGGAGCTGCCCAACAGCACCCTGCTGGGTGATCGCCTGAGCCAGGCCATGGCTGTCTGCCGGCGCCATGACAAGCAACTGGTGGTGATGTTTCTCGGCCTGGATCGCTTCAAGCGCATCAACAATGCGCTGGGCCATCCGGCGGGCGATGAAATGCTCAAACGCACCGCCCGCCAACTGCTGTCATGCGTGCGTGATTCCGACTCGGTGTTTCGCTATGGCTCGGACGAGTTCGTGGTGATCCTCGGCGACATCAACCATCCCCAGCAAACCCACGGCGTCGCGGAAAAACTGCTGGCTGCCATTCGTCTGCCGCAGACGATAGCCGGGCATGACGTCAGCGTCACCGCCAGCGTCGGCATCAGCGTGTACCCCGATGACGGCCTCGAAGCCATCGAGCTGATCAAGAAAGCCGAGACGGCGATGCGCAACGTCAAGGAACACGGCCCTGACAGCGTTGGCTTCTTCATCGAAGCCATGAACCAGCACGCCCGCGAGCAGCACAGCATCGAGTCGGGCATTCGCCGCGCTCTGCACGAGCACGAGTTTGTCCTGCACTATCAGCCGAAAATCGACCTGCGCAGCGGCACCGTGGTCGGCGCCGAAGCGCTGATACGCTGGCAGAAACCGGGACACGGCTGGATCTACCCGGCGCAGTTCATTCCAGTGGCCGAAGACACGGGGCTGATCGTTCCCCTGAGCAAATGGGTACTGGGCGAAGCCTGTCGCCAGACCCGCGCCTGGCAAACAGCCGGTCTGCCGCCGATCCGCATATCGGTGAACATGTCGCCCATCGATTTTCGCCAGCGTGACTTCGTTACGGGCGTCGAACGCGTGCTTGAGCAGACAGGCCTGGCCCCTGACTGGCTGGAGATCGAGATCACCGAAGGTGTGCTGATGCAGAACGTCGAAACAACGATGGCAGCGCTCAATCGTTTGAAGGCGCTGGGTACCCGCCTGGCCATCGATGACTTCGGCACCGGCTATTCCAGCCTGAGTTACCTGCGCCGGTTTCCGATTGATGTGCTGAAGATCGACCAATCGTTCATTCGCGGTCTGTGCAACGACAGCAACGATGCGGCACTGGTCAGCGCCATCATCAGCCTGGGCAGGAGTCTGGGGCTCAACGTCATCGCCGAAGGCATCGAAACCGCCGAGCAACTGGCGTTCCTCAAGGCCCACGACTGCGAAGAAGGTCAGGGCTACTTTTTCAGCAAGGCATTACCGGCTGACGACTTTGCGCACTGGCTGGCCAGCGCAGCCCCGCCACCGTGGACAGCGCGATGAACGCCTCGATACCGGCCTTGAGTCAAGGAGACGATTGCCGATGAACCTGTTCCGTCACGCCATGGCGCTGCTGCTGTGCGGACTCTGCGCCGGGGCCAGTGCCGACCCGCTGGACGAGCCGCTCAAACCGTTGCCCGCCGTGCCACAGCAGGACGCCCGGCGCGTGGAACTGGGACGTCGGTTATTCCACGAGCCACGCTTGTCGATCAACAACACACTGTCCTGTGCCAGTTGCCACCAACTGGACAAGAACGGTGCCGACAGCCGGTCGCTCTCGCTGGGGTTCGACGGCAAACCGGTGGCGGTCAACACACCGACCGTGTTCAACGCCAGCCTCAATTTCCGCCAGTTCTGGGACGGCCGCGTCGAGACGCTGGAAGAACAGAGCAATGTCGTCATCACCAGCCCCCATGAAATGGGCAGCGACTGGAGCACGGTCGTCGAGCGGATCGCCAACGACGCCGATTACCGCCGCGATTTCGCCGCCACCTACCCGGACGGCGTGACCAAGACCAACATCCAGCAGGCGCTGGCCAGTTTCGAACGTACCTTGCTGACCCCCGACTCACGCTTCGATCAGTACCTGCTGGGCAATACCGACATCCTCACGCTGGACGAAAAATACGGTTATCAGCGCTTCAAGGAGTACGGCTGTATCGCCTGCCATCAGGGGGTGAACATCGGCGGCAACATGTTCCAGAAATTCGGCGTGTTCGGTGATTACATTGCCGATCGCGGCAACCCGACCGTGGCCGATCAGGGTCGTTTCAACGTGACCGGCGACGAAGTCGACCGGGCGGTGTTCAAGGTGCCGAGCCTGCGCAATGTCGCGATCACCGCACCGTATTTCCACGACGGCTCGGCGCCCACCCTCGAACGGGCCGTGGATGTGATGTTCCAGTATCAGTTGGGGCGCATGCCCAGCGAAGAGGACAAACGGCTGATCATGCTGTTTCTCACAACCCTGACCGGCCAACGGGAAGACAAACCATGATCAACATCTCGCGGCGACGCAGTCTGCTGTTGCTGACCCTGGTCGCCCTGGCACTGGCCTCGATCCTGCTGTTTCTGTACTTCAAGTCCAGCTCCGACCAGACCATGACGTACACCGAGTCGCGGGATCTGATCCGGCAGATCAAACAGCAGAACTCACTGTGGGAAAACGAGATCCTCAAGGCCAGGGTGGCACTGACCCACAACTACGATCCGTTGGTGTCACCGATGAACGAGATGAACCGGCTGTGGGCGCGCTTCGACGCAATCGAATCCGGGCATGGTCGCAGCGACTCGGCGCAATGGAACGAAGCTCACGAGGGTTTTCTGCAGGCGATGCAGGAGAAAACCCGTCTGGTCGAACAGTTCAAATCGCACAACGCGCTGCTGCGCAATTCCCTGGCGTTTTTGCCCACCGCCGAAGACGACATCCAAGAGCAGCTCGCCAACCTGGCGGACCTGGATAAATTACAGCTGCAGAACATCACCACCGACACCTATGACCTGCTGCTCAGCGCCTTGGAATTCGCCCAGGTCACCTCCGACGACAGGGCCGCCGACATCGAGGTCGGCCTGAACAAACTGAAGGTCAACGCCCAACGCCTTCCGCCGGCGTTTGAAGCCCCGATCAAGATCATGAGCAATCACATCAGCCTGATCGCTCGCGAGCAGCCACTGGTCAATCAGTTGCTCGAAAGCATCGAAAACATTCCCGTGGCCGAGCGCCTGGACACCCTCACCACCATGCTCGATCGCGATCAACAGCGCGTCGATCAGGTCGACCGCCAATACCACTTCTATCTGCTGCTGTTCTCGGTGCTGCTGATGTTGTCGCTGGTGTGGCTGGCCATCCGCCTGATCGGCAGTTTCGCCGAGATCAATCGGGTCAATACGGCCCTGCAAACCGCCAACGATGCACTGGAGCAACGCGTCGAGGAGCGCACCCGGGAACTCAAGAACGCCCAGAGCGAGCTGCTCGACGCTGCACGTCAGGCCGGCATGGCGGAAATCGCCACCAACGTGCTGCACAACGTCGGCAACGTGCTCAACAGCGTGAACATTTCCAGCGATCTGATCGCGCGCAAGCTGCGCAGCAGCAAGACCCAGGGCCTGGGCAAGGCGATGCAGCTGATCAACGAGCACCCGCACGACCTCGGCGCCTTTCTCAGCGAAGACGCCAAGGGCAAATTGCTCCCCGGTTATCTCAACCAGTTGGTCGGAGCCATCGCCCAGGAACAGCAGGAAATGATCGACGAATTGAACCAGATGAACAAAAGCGTCGATCACATCAAGGACATCGTCGCCACCCAGCAATCCTACGCCGGCGCCAACAGCATGACCGAGCCGCTGTTTATCAACGAGCTGCTCGAAGATGCGTTGCGCATGAACGCCGGGGCCCTGACCCGGCATCACGTCACGGTGGTCAAGGAGTACGCCGAGGTGCCGCAGGTGATGGGCGACAAACACCGTTTGCTGCTGATCCTGATCAACCTCATCAGCAATGCCAAATACGCCATGTCTGACCTCAGCAACCGCCCCCGCACCATGACCCTGGCGGTAAGAATCGTCGATGACAACTTCCTCGAAATCAGCGTCAGGGACGACGGCGAAGGCATCGCGCCGGAAAACATGACGCGGATCTTTGCCCACGGTTTCACCACCCGCAAGGAAGGTCACGGCTTCGGTCTGCACAGCTGCGCGCTGGCGGCCATCGAGATGAACGGGCACCTCACCGCGCACAGCGACGGACCGGGCAAAGGCGCGCTGTTCACCTTGCAGATCCCCCTGATCAGCGTCACGGAGAACGCATGAGCGAGCTGTCGAACCGCCGCATTCTGCTGATCGATGACATGCCGTCGATTCATGAAGACTTCCGCAAGATCCTCGCGCCACCGGCAGCACAGTCAGTGGAGCTGGATGAGATGGAAGCAGCACTGTTTGGCGCTCAGATTCGCGCCGAACGTCCGCCGTTCGAGCTGGACTCGGCCTACGGCGGCGAGGAAGGTCTGGGCAAACTGATGCAGGCCTTGCAGGAACAACGCCCTTACGCGCTGGCCTTCGTCGACATGCGCATGCCCGACGGCTGGGACGGCGCGAAAACCATCGAACACCTGTGGCAGCAGGATCCGCAGTTGCAGGTGGTGGTGTGTACCGCCTACTCGGATTATTCCTGGGATGAACTGCTCGAACGTCTGCAAGCGCATGACCGATTGCTGATCCTGAAAAAGCCGTTCGACAACATCGAAGTGCAGCAGATGGCCAACACCCTGCTGACCAAATGGCAGATGACCGAACGCGCCTCGTTGCAGATGCATCATCTGGAACATCTGGTCGACCAGCGTACCGCGCAGTTCAAGCAGGCCAGCGAAGAACTGCAGCGCGAAATAGATGAACGCAAGCAACTGGAAAGTCAGTTGGTGCAGTCGGAAAAGCTTGCTTCATTGGGGCAAATGGCGGCCGGCGTGGCCCATGAAATCAATAACCCGATCGGCTTCATCTCCTCCAACCTCGGCACCCTCGACGGCTACTTCAACCAATTGTTGAGCGTACTCGATGCCTGGCAGACGCTGGGCCCCACGCCGGACAGCGAATCCGTGGCCCGACTTGAACAACTGCGCAAAGACGCCGATCTGGATTTTCTGCTCGAAGACATTCCGGTGTTGATCCGCGAATCCAAGGAAGGCATTGGCCGGGTCGGACAGATCGTCAAGGATCTGAAGGATTTCTCCCGGGTCGATACCCATCAGCAATGGCAGTGGGCCAATCTGCAACAAGGCATCGACTCGACGCTGAACATCGTCGCCAGCGAACTCAAGTACAAGGCCGATGTGATCAAGGAATATCAACCGTTGCCGGACATCGAGTGCCTGCCCTCGCAAATCAATCAGGTGATCATGAACCTGGTGGTCAACGCGGCGCAGGCCATGGGGCCCGAGCGCGGCACCATTACTTTGCGTACCGGGCAGCAGCAGGACACGGCCTGGGTGGAAGTCGCGGATACCGGCGCGGGAATCGCGCCGGACATCCTGCAGAAAATCTTCGATCCGTTTTTCACCACCAAACCGGTCGGTCAGGGCACCGGGCTGGGCCTGTCCCTGTCCTACGGCATCGTGAAAAAACACGGTGGCGACATTTCGGTCCGCAGCGAACCAGGCGTGGGCACAACCTTTCGCGTCGAGTTACCGATGCGCCAGAGCCGACCCGCAGCCTGAGGTGTCTCAGGTCGCTTCCTGAAAATCCATCTCCGGCGGCTGACGACGAAAGCCGCCCGTGAGCACCGCCAGATACACCACGCCAATCGCCAGCCAGCTCAGGCCCAGATACACCGCCAGGTGATCCAGGCTGACCATCAGCCACAAGTCCGCCACCAACCCGATGAACGGGAAGAGCAGAAACAGCACCAGCTCACGCGGGCCCTTTTTCTCGCCGCCGATCCAGTAATGAAAGATCACCGACAGGTTGACCAGACTGAACGCCAGGAACGCGCCGAAGTTGATGAACGAAGTGGACGTGGTCACGTCGAGTTTCAGCGCCAGCAACGCCACCACTGCACACAGCAGGATGCTGTTGACCGGTGTGCCGAAGCGCGCATGCAAGGTGCCGAAAAACGACTTGGGCAACACGCCGTCGCGGCCCATCGCAAACAGCAGACGCGAACCGCTGGCCTGGGCCGACAACCCCGAGGCGAACTGGCCGACGATCAAGCCAATGAGGAAGATCGAGACGAACAGATCGCCGCCGATGTTGCGCGCAATTTCATAGGCCGCCGAATCGACGCTGTCGAACTGGAATGACGGGTGGGCGATCTGCACAAAGTACGACACCCCGACGAAGATCAGCCCGCCGATCAGCGTGATCAACATGATCGCCCGTGGAATGGTGCGGCGTGGGTCGCGGGTCTCTTCGGTCAGCGTGCTGACCGCGTCGAAACCGAGGAACGAATAACAGGCGATAGCCGCGCCACTCATGATCAGCGGCATCTGCATGTCGCCATTGAAGAACGGTTTGATCGACCACAACGGCGTGCGCGCATCGCCGCCGACGTAGTGCACGCACAACGCGACGAAAGCGATCAGCACCAGAAATTGCACCAGCATCAGCAAGGCGTTGATGCCGTTGGCCAGTTTCAGACCGATGATGTTGATCGCGCTGGTGATGCCGATGAACGCCAGTACCCAGATCCACTGCGGGATCGACGGGAAGGCCGAAGCGAGGTACGCCGCGCCGATCAGCCAGATCGCCATCGGCAAAAACAGGTAATCGAGCAGCACCGCCCAACCGGCGATGAAGCCGAGCTTGGGGCTGATCGCCTTGCGCACGTAGCTGTAAGCGGAACCGGCGACCGGGAACGCGGCGGCCATGCGCCCGTAGCTCATGGCGGTGAAGAACATCGCCACCAGTGCCGCCAGATACGCGGCCGGGACCATGCCGGCGGTGGATTGCGCGAGGATGCCGAAAGTGCCGAGGACAATGATCGGCGTCATGTAGGCGATGCCGAACAGCACCACCGACCCTAATGAAAGGGTGCGTTGCAAACGAGCCATGGGCGACTTACTCCGAATGTTATTGGATTTATGGCAGAGCCGAGTTCGGCGAATATTTCGGGTGTGGCTTTGTTGTTTTTTGGATCAAGCAGGTGTGTTGTCTGGACTGGCCTCTTCGCGAGCAAGCCCGCTCCCACAGTGACCGCATTCCCCTGTGGGAGCGGGCTTGCTCGCGAAGGCGTCAGCCCGACCGACACAGAACCCGGATCAGCGCGCAGGAATCAGCAACTCACGCAATCCAGAAGCGTGCTCCACCACCTCCCCCGGCAGTTTCAAACGCTGATCATCCAGGTAGCGGTAATCCTTGCGCGCAATCACCAACCGGTCGAAATCCAGCTCGACGCTGAACTGCCCCTCTTCCCGCCCCGCTTCGAACAGCAATTCCCCCAACGGATCCACCAGCGCACTGCCGCCGGCAAACATCAAACCGTCATCCCCGGCCTCGACGCGGTTGACCATCAGCGCAAACGCCTGGTTTTCCTGGGCGCGGGCCATGATCGCGGTACGGTGAGTCGGGGCGTACGGGTCCATGTTGCCGTTGGTCACGATCAGCAATTCGGCACCCAGTTGCGCCAGTGCGCGGGCGGATTCGGGAAACTCGATGTCGTAGCAGATCAGCAGGCCGGCGCGCACGCCGTTCCACTCGCAAGTGGCATAGCGGTCGCCCGCCTCGAACACGCCGCGATCCGACGCCCAGAGGTGGGTTTTGCGATATTTCAGCGCGATGCCTTCCGGGGTGATCAGCAGCGTGGTGTTGTAGAAGCGCCCGTTGTCGCTTTCGGCCATGCCGATCACCACGGCGATATTGCGCTCGCGGGCGGCGGCCAGCACGGCGCGGACGGTCGGGCCATCCAGCGGCTCGGCGATCTGCGCCACGGTGTCGACGCTCGGGAAGCCCATCAGGTGGGTTTCCGGGAACACGATCAGTTGCGTGTCGGCGGCGCATGCGGCAATCGCCGCGAGGGCACGTTCGAGGTTGTACGCCGTGTCTTTGTCACGGCCCGCCAGCTGGGCGAGTTCGACTTTCATCGCGAGTCCTTATGGTCATGCCCGGGCGCTGAAAGATTGCCCGGTGGCTGTCTGTGGGCCAGTATGCGCAGCAAGCAACCGGCCAGGGAATCACGCGGCCGGGGTAACCCGATAGGGGTAGATCCATGACCGTTTCGTTTGATGACATCACCTGGCACCGCGCCGTCGGGCAACTGATCGACGCGCTGGACAAGCCGAATTTCTGGGCGCAACTGGTGCGTCTGCTCGACCAGTACGTGGCGTTCGATAGTTGGGTGGTGCTGCTGTTCAGTGCCGATCAGCACCCGCAGGTGTTCGCCGAATGCCCCGGCGAGGACGGCAGTCCCGACCCGCTGTTTCAGGATTATCTGCGCGGGTTGTACCTGCTCGACCCGTTCTACATCGCCTGCCGCGAGCAGTCGCGCACCGGGCTGTACCGCCTGTCCGAGGTGGCACCGGAGCATTTCGAGCTGACCGAGTATTACCAGCGATACTTTCGTCTGAATGTGGTCGCCGACGAAATCCAGTTCAATTGCCAACTCGAAGGCGAGCGCACGTTGTGCCTGTCGCTAGGCAGTGAAAAACGTTTCACTGGCGAACAGATCGCTTTGCTGTCTTTGATCCAGCCGTGGGTGCTGGGCCTGTTGCGTCAGCGCCTGCCGTACGAGATCAACCAGACCGTGGCCCTCGCTGCCGCGCCAGCTGCGGCCGACTGGCGAGTGCAACTGGAAGCCTCGGTGCAACAACTCAAGGGTGCGCAACTGACCGCCCGGGAGCTGGATGTCGGGCGTTTGATGCTCAGCGGTTGCTCCAGTAAAGAAATCGCCCGTAAGCTGGAAATCTCCGTAGAAACCGTGAAAGTCCATAAGAAACATATGTACAGCAAGCTGGGGATCAAATCCCAGTCGGAGCTGTTTTCGATTTTTCTCCAGGCGCAGAACGCCTGATAACGCGTGGAAATGCTTTCCTGTGTCGACAGATTCTCTGTGGTGAGGGGATTCATCCCCGATGGGCTGCGCAGCAGCCCCAAGTCTATGCATGCGGTCTTTCAGTTAAACCGCAGTGAATGGTTTTGGGGCGGCTTCGCCACCCATCGGGGATAAATCCCCTCACCACAATAAATCTCATCAACAGGCCCGCCTGCTGCCACAGGTTTGCAAACCATTGAGTCCGAACCAAGGAAACCGTATGAGCCTGTCACTCCTCAGCCGCTACGCCTTCTTTGCCGTCTGCGTGATTTTCACCCTCGCCAGCCTGCCCTTTCTCGAACACGACTGGCTGTGGCCGATCACCGCCGTCACCGGCGTACTGAGCCTGCTTGGTCTGTTCGACCTGCTGCAGAGCCCGCACGCGGTGCGCCGCAACTACCCGATCCTGGGCAACATCCGCTATCTGGTCGAAGGCATCCGCCCGGAGATCCGCCAGTACCTGCTGGAATCCGACAGCGACGCCCTGCCCTTCTCCCGCGCCCAGCGTTCGCTGGTGTACTCGCGGGCGAAAAATGAAAGCGCCGACAAACCCTTCGGCACGCTGATCGACGTGTATCAATCGGGCTTCGAATTCATCGGCCACTCGATGCGCCCGGCGCCGTTGAGCGACCCGAGCGGTTTCCGCGTCACCGTCGGCGGCCCGCAGTGCACCCAGCCGTATTCGGCCTCGGTGTTCAACATCTCGGCGATGAGCTTCGGCTCGCTCAGCGCCAACGCCATCCGCGCGCTGAATCAGGGCGCCAAGCTCGGCAACTTCGCCCACGATACCGGCGAAGGCAGCATCAGCCCGTATCACCGCGAACACGGCGGCGACCTGACTTGGGAACTGGGCAGCGGCTACTTCGGCTGCCGCACCAGCGATGGCCGTTTCGACCCGGAACGCTTTGCCACCCAGGCGCAGAACCCGCAGGTGCGGATGATCGAAATCAAGATGAGCCAGGGCGCCAAACCCGGCCACGGCGGGATCCTGCCCAAGCACAAGGTCACCCAGGAAATCGCCGACACCCGTGGTATCCAGATGGGCGAAGACTGCATCTCGCCGTCACGCCACAGCGCGTTTTCCACGCCAATCGAAATGATGCATTTCATCCAGCAACTGCGTGAACTGTCCGGCGGCAAACCGGTGGGCTTCAAGTTTTGCCTCGGGCATCCGTGGGAGTTCATGGGCATCGCCAAGGCCATGCTGGAAACCGGCATCCTGCCGGATTTCATCGTGGTCGACGGCAAGGAAGGTGGCACCGGCGCCGCGCCCGTGGAGTTCACCGACCACATCGGCGTACCGATGCGCGAGGGTCTGCTGTTTGTGCACAACACCCTGGTCGGCCTGAATCTGCGCGACAAGATCAAACTCGGCGCCAGCGGCAAGATCGTCAGTGCCTTCGACATCGCCAGCGTGCTGGCCATCGGCGCCGACTGGGCCAACTCCGCGCGCGGCTTCATGTTCGCCATCGGCTGCATCCAGTCGCAAAGCTGCCACACCAACAAATGCCCGACCGGCGTCGCCACCCAGGACGCTCTGCGCCAACGCGCCCTCGTCGTCCCGGACAAGGCTCAGCGCGTCTACAACTTCCACCGCAACACGCTCAAGGCGCTGGCAGAAATGCTCGCCGCCGCAGGCCTTGAGCATCCGTCGCAACTGTCGGCCAAGCACCTGGTGCGCCGCATGTCGGCGACCGAGATCAAACTGTTCTCGCAGTTGCATGTGTTTCTGAAACCGGGGGAATTGCTCACGGGTGAGGTGAATGGCGAGTTCTATTCGCGGATGTGGCAGATGGCGCGGGCGGACAGCTTTGAGCCGCAGGAAGTGGCGGCAGCCTGAGCGTCGTCACCAACTGAGCAGGCGGTGAGGCGGCGGCTCTTTCATGACGATGAAACCGTAATCGCCAATCAGGTAAATCCGGTAATACAGGCTGTCCACCAGCGCTGGAAACCCCTGATAGCCGACGCGGGTGGCATTGCGCCGTTCGCGTTCGGCGACCACGTTGGTAATGCCTGCTGACGGCAGATTTTCCGCGAGCATGAAGTAGTCGACGTTGAGCAAATACTTCAGAACCGGTAGCCGTTTGAATGAACCGGTCGCACTGACCAGCCAGCGATCGGAGTAGCTCACCGAGAGATAGATCCGCTTGGCTTCACGCAACTCGCGATGGGCGGCGATGTCGTGGCTCAGGCTGTACAGCGCGCTGTTGGCGAAGGTTTTCTGCAGGCTCAGCACCCGGCCATACGCGAAGGACAGCGAGAGTGTCGCCAGCAGCGGAATAATCAGCAGCAAGGGCAAGCGACGGTGCGCGGATGCCAACGCAACGTGAGACAGATAGAACAACCCCAGCAACAACACGCCGAAGCCCATCAGGGTGCGCGCGCCCTCATTGAAATCACGGAACAGCAGCGTGATCCCCGGCACCAGCAAGACCAGCACTGGCAGCGTCAGCAAGCACAGCAACAGGGTTGACCAACGGTTCTGGCGGTACTGAATCAGGCGCACACAGCCAGCGATCGCACACAACACCAGCGCAGCGAAAACCCACGGGTAGCCACCGTGAAACAGCAGCGCGACTTTCTCCAGGACCCGAGCGAAATTGATGCCGATCTGCAACAGCGGATCGGCGTCCAGGTTCAACAGATCCGTTTTTCGCAACGTTTCCATGAAAGGGTACGCCGTGGCGCTGTAGATCAGGATGCCCAGGCCCGCTTGTGCGAGTTTCCAGCCCAGCATCCGCAGAATCTCCGGCCACTGCGTTCGCCGCTGAACAGCCCTGATCAACTCGACACAACACAGACCGAGAAACACATTGAAGCTGATCTGATAAAGACCGATCGCCAGCGCCAGCAACGCCGCCGGCACCAGCCAGCGCTGCACCCGCGATGAACCTTCGAACGTGATGGCGTAGATGGCCGCGACCATGCTCAGGGCCATGATCGGGCCGTCGTATTGATAGGACAGGTTCTGCAGCAGGAACGGGTTGTACCAGAGTGGCAACGGCACCAGACAGCAGGCCAGCGTCGGTTCTGCAAAGTAGTGAAAGGTCAGGCGCGTCAGGGCCAGACTCATCGCTACGACGGCGAGCAACAGCGGCAACGGAAAGATGTTCGGCGCGGCGCCGGTGAATGTCAGCGCTTGATAAAACCAGTCGGCAAACAATCGCCCCTGCCCGGCCCAGGCATTGCCGGCGGCCAGCGTGCGCCAGTTGTCGTCGATGTACGGGAAGTCGGCGAGGATCAGGGGCAGGACGTAAAACGCGGTAGCCAGCAGGAAAAACAGCGCGACCTGACGCTGACTGAGTTCTCGTTGGAGAAATGCGCTCGTTCTCATGTGCGCGCCCCGTTTCAATGCCGCGCGAAATTGCGAAGTGATACAGGTTTGAGCCTTGCTTCGAGGTTTTTATCGCGCTTTCAGACCGGCGGTTACAGCTTCTGAAGCGCCCACGAAAAAAGCCCCGACCAATGGGCCGGGGCTTGTGTACACCGTACTGTCGACTTACGAAACCGAACGCACCGCACCCTGCGTTTCACCAGTCGGCTGCAGCTTGAACACGTAGAACAACACGGTCAGCAGCACCAGGAACACCGGCCCCACATATAGCGCCACGCGGGTGTCCGGGAAGTACGCCATCAGGCCGACCACCAGCACCAGGAACGCCAGCGCGAAGTACGAGCTGACCGGGTACAACCACATCTTGTATTTCAGGCCGGCACGTTCGCTGGCGCTCAGGCCTTTGCGGAATTTCAGTTGCGCCAGCAGGATCATCACCCAGGTCCAGATCGCGCCGAAGGTGGCGATCGAGGTCACCCAGACGAAGACTTTCTCCGGCACCAGGTAGTTGAGCAGCACGCCGATCAGCAGCGCGAAAATCGACAGCAGCAGCGCGCGGCGTGGCACGCCATTGGAGGTCTTGGCGAACCCGGCCGGAGCCTGGCCGTTCTGCGCCAGGCTGTAGAGCATGCGCCCGGTGCTGAAGATGCCGCCGTTGCACGACGACAGCGCCGCAGTGATCACCACGAAGTTGATGATGCCGGCGGCGGTCTTGATGCCCAGACGCTCGAAGGTCATCACGAACGGGCTGCCCTGAGTGCCGATTTCGTTCCACGGGTAGATCGACAGGATCACGAACAGCGCGCCGACGTAGAACAGCAGAATGCGCCAGAACACCGAGCCGATCGCATCGGGAATGGTCTTCTGCGGGTTCTTCGCTTCACCGGCGGTCAGGCCGATCATCTCGACACCGAGGTAGGCGAACATGACCATTTGCAGGGACATCAGCACACCGGTCACGCCGTTGGGCATGAAGCCGCCGTGGGCCCACAGGTTGGAAATCCCCAGCGCCACGCCATCGTTGCCGAAACCGAAAGCAATGATGCCGACGCCGCCGATGACCATGGCGATGATGGTGACGATCTTGATCAGGGCGAACCAGAACTCGAATTCACCGAAGGCTTTTACCGCGATGAGGTTGATCGAGCCCATGCTGATCAACGCCGCGAGGGCCCAGATCCAGCGCGGTACATCGGGGAACCAGATGCCCATGTACACGGCGACGGCGGTGATTTCCGCGACGCAGGTCACCAGCCACAGGAACCAGTAGTTCCAGCCGGTGAGAAAGCCCGCGAGCGGGCCGAGGTAGTCCTGGGCATAGCGGCTGAACGAACCGGCCACCGGGTTGTGCACGGCCATCTCGCCGAGGGCGCGCATGATCACCAGGATCGCCAGGCCGCCGAGAATGTACGACAGCATAATCGCCGGGCCGGCCATTTCAATGGCCTTGGCCGAGCCGAGAAACAGGCCGACGCCGATACAGGCACCGAGTGCCATCAGGCGAATATGCCGTTCACCGAGTTCGCGTTTGAGCGGGCCGCCGTGAGCGGTCTCGCCATGGGGCAGGTGATTGCCGACTGGCATAGGGATACAACCTCGTCTTGTTATTGGATATGACCACCGTGTGTCGAAGCCTCGACCGATAGGCCTCAGCTTCCCGACACCGCGCCTGCTTCGTGGGCAGACACGTCATGCAGGACCCTGCCTGCAAGATCAGCGGGGCGTGCAGTATAGAAAGCTTGTCACAGGGCTTTTCACTCTATAAGTGACAACATTCAGCTAGAAGTCTCGGCAAAAAGCCGCTTTGCGGAGAGATATTACCTGATATGCGTAGGAATATTCACCACAAAAAATCCCGGCGAGTATTGCACGATGATGGTGCACCGTCATGGCCCTGGTTTGGTGGTCTTGAAGATTAAAGAGCTCTAAACCGGTACTCCTCAGTTCATATGGCCTATTGCGTTGAAAGCTTTTTGTGGTGAGGGGATTTATCCCCGATGGACTGCGCAGCAGGCCCAAGCTCTTAAAATGTGATCACCCTTGGTCAGGGCCGCTTCGCGCCCCATCGGAGAAAAATCCCCTCGCCACACGTGACGTCAATATTCCCCGCCCCGCCTGAAAAACGAAAATTCCTACGGCATTTACAGACCCGGCTCAAGTAATCCGCCACTAGCCTTCAGACCTTGATTACTGAACGCAGGGAGCGAACATGCCAGTCAAACCAAATTCCTACCGTGTTCGTTTAGGACGACATTCCGAAACAGACCGAGCCTATTTCGTCACTTCAGTGGTGTATGACCGCCACCCCGTATTTTCCGACTGGCGCACAGGCCGTTTATTGGTTGCAGAGTTTCGCCACGCCCATGAACAAGGCTTAGTAGAGTCCATCGCCTGGGTGGTCATGCCTGATCACTTTCATTGGTTGATGCAGTTGAAAAGCGACAATCTTGGCAAAATCGTTGGCGCGGTAAAGGCGCGCTGCACCCAAGCCGTTAACAGGAAAACCGGTCGTCGCGGTCGATTGTGGCAAACCGGCTATCACGACCGCGCCATCCGTGATGGCGAAGACTTGAAACCGTTCGCCCGTTACATCATCGCCAATCCGCTACGGGCAGGATTGGTGGAGCGGATTGGCGACTACCCGCTTTGGGACGCCTGCTGGCTCTAGGCCCATTACTGAAACTAAATCATGTCAATTCATCTGTGGTCAGGAGATTTGAATGTGGTGAGGGGATTTATCTGTGGCGAGGGGATTTATCCCCGATGGACTGCGCAGCAGGCCCAGCTATTAAAATGCGTAGCCCCTTGTTCAAGGGCCGCTTCGCGCCCCATCGGGGATAAATCCCCTCACCACAGATAAATCCCCTCGCCACAGATAACCTCCACAGCCAGCGACTTCAGTTTTGTTCAGATGGCTTCCCCGCACTTTTTTTTCCCCATCACCAACCACCGTCTAAGCTTCAGTCAAGTCCGATCAATCTGCGTGAATGGATCAATCGACTATGGGCGCTTTGTGGCAAACCGATTCGAGTAAAGCCGTGGTTCCGACTGAACGTGTGGATGAAGCGCCTGTCCCCCCAAAAAAACGCCGCAGCCGGCATGGCTGGAAGGCGTTCTGGTTATTGCTGCTGATTATCGCCATCGTGGTGGGTCTGGCCGCGAGCAAGGAGATGCGCACCTCGCGTTTCCAGTCCCGGGAGCTGAGTCAGTACGCCGCCTCGCTCAAATATCAGCTGGAGCCCGGCCCCAGCGAAGCGATCCGCTATCCGGGCAACGGGCCGTTCGATCTGCGTCTGGGCTACAGCTCTCTCGATGAATTCCTGCCACGCCTGCTCAAGCGCAATTATGTGATCACCGAACAGACGCGATTTTCACCCGCGCTGTTGAGCTACACCGACAAAGGCCTGTTCGTGCCCTATTCGGAAAAGATCCAGGCCGGGCTGTCGATCACCGATTGCCGCGCTGCGCCGTTGTATCAGTACAAGTACCCGCAGCAGCTGTATTCGAGTTTTGCGGCGATTCCGCCGGTGGTGGTCAGCAGTCTGCTGTTCATCGAAAACCGCTTTCTGCTCGACCCCAAGCAACCGTTGGCCAACCCGGCGGTGGACTGGCCGCGCTTCGGCATGGCCGCGTGGTCGCAAGTGGCGAAGTTGCTCCATCTGCCGGGGCAATCGGCGGGCGGCAGCACCCTGGCGACGCAACTGGAGAAGTACCGGCACTCGCCCGATGGCCTGACGGTGTCCGGCGCCGAGAAGATCCGTCAGATGATTTCCGCCAGCGTGCGTGCCTATCAGCCCGGCCCGGAAACCCTCGGCGCGCGGCAGAACATTATCCGCGACTACCTCAACAGCGTGCCGCTTTCCGCTGTGCCGGGGCACGGTGAAGTACACGGCATGGCTGAAGGTTTGCGGGTCTGGTACGGCAGCGATTTCAACCAGGCCAATGCACAGCTGAACAGCCCGGCCACCGATGCGAAAACCATGGCCGACAAAGGCCTGGCCCTGCGCGAAATGCTCTCGCTGATGATCGCCCAGCGCCGCCCTTCGCATTACCTGACCAAAGGCCGCGAAGAACTCGCCGACCTCACCGACAGCCACTTGCGCCTGCTCAAACAGGGCGGCGTGATCGACAGCGCGCTGGCCGATGCCGCACTGGCGAGCAAGGTCACTTACCGCGACTGGCAGACCCAGCCGACCCTTCAGCCGATCGAAACCAACAAGGGCATCAGCGTCGCCCGCAGCCGTCTGGCGAGTATGCTCAACCGTCCGCTGTATGACCTCGATCGCCTCGACCTCTCGGCCACCAGCACCTTGCAGGGCGAGTTGCAGACCCAGGCTACCGATTACCTGAAAAAACTCGCCGACCCCACGTTTGCCGGGCAGATCGGCCTGATTGGCGAACGCCTGCTCACCCCCACCAGCACCACCCAGGTGCGCTACAGCTTCACCCTGTTCGAACTGACCCCGGACGGCTCGCGAGTACGCGTACAGACCGACAGCACCGACCAGCCGTTCGACATCAACGAGGGCAGCAAGCTGGAGCTCGGCTCAACGGCGAAGATGCGCGTGCTGACTACCTACCTGCAGATCATCTCCGAACTGCACGACAAGTACGGCGCCATGAGCGTGCCGGAACTGAAGAAAGTCGAAGTGCCGGATCAGGACCGCCTCAGCCAGTGGGTGATCGATTACCTGATCCAGAACAAGGATCACGATCTGTCGAAAATGCTCGGCGCCGCGCTCGACCGCAAATATTCGGCCAGCCCCGGCGAGGCGTTTTTCACCGGTGGCGGCCTGCATGTGTTCCACAACTTTCGCAAGGAAGACAACGGCCGCCTGCCGACTCTGCGCGATGCGCTGCGCGAGTCGATCAACCTGCCATTCATTCGCCTGATGCGCGACGTGGTGCGCTACGTCACCTACTCCGGCCCCAACAGCAGCGCCGAACTGCTCAAGGACGACCGCGATCCGCGACGTCAGGAATACCTGGCCAGTTTCGCTGACCGCGAAGGCACCTCGTTCCTGCTCAAGTTCTGGAAGAAGTACAAGAACAAGGACACCCAGGCGCGCCTCGACACCTTCCTCGACAGCATGCGCCCGACCCCGATCCGCATGGCCGCCGTGCATCGTTATCTGCTGCCCAATGCCAGTCAGGAAGATTTCAACAGCTTCGTCCGCGCACACCTCAAAGGCGCCAAGCTCACCGAGAAACTCACCGACGATCGCCTGATCCGGTTGTACGACGCCTACGGCCCGGGCACCTACGATCTGCCGGATCAGGGCTTCATCGCCAAGGTCCACCCACTGGACCTGTGGTTGATGGGCTATCTGCTGCACAACCCGGACGCCACCTTCAGCCAGGTGGTCAAGGCCAGCCAGTTCGAGCGTCAGGAAGTCTATAGCTGGCTGTTCAAGAGCAAGCACAAGGGCGCCCGCGACAGCCGCATCCGCACCATGCTCGAGATCGAAGCGTTCCTGGAAATCCACCAGCGCTGGCAGAAAGTCGGCTATCCGTTCGACCATCTGGTGCCGTCGCTGGCCACCGCCATCGGCAGCTCCGGCGACCGCCCGGCGGCGCTCGCCGAACTGATCGGCACCATCCTCAACGACGGCGTGCGCATGCCGACCCTGCGCATCGACAGCCTGCACTTTGCTGCAGACACCCCGTATGAAACGCGTCTGACCAACGACCCGCATGTGGGCAAACGGGTGATGCCATCGGAGGTCGCCACAGCGATGCGCGAGGCTCTTTCACAAGTGGTGGACTCGGGTACGGCGAAACGGGTGTCCGGCAGTTTCAAAACCGCCGACGGCACCCCGCTGGTGATGGGCGGCAAGACCGGCACCGGCGACAACCGCATCGAAGCCATCGGCTCCGGCGGGCGGATCCTCAGTTCGAAGTCGATCAACCGTACCGCGACCTTCGTGTTCTACATCGGCAACAACCACTTCGGTACGCTCACCGCGTTCGTCCCTGGGCGCTCGGCGGAGAACTTCAAGTTCACCTCGGCGCTGCCGGTGCAAGTGCTCAAGGGCATGGCGCCGATCCTTTCGCCGTACCTGCAACCGGGCACACACACGATGTGCCAGGCGCCGGAGGTCACCGCCGCCCGCTAAGCCACGAAAGCAGCGTGGCGTGGTGGTAACTGTGTATTTTTCACTCCGTGTTTTTCGAAGCCTCCGCGCGTAACCCCGGCGCTTTCAACCGGGTATTTGCGCTTTTTTCACCCACTGTCCTTGCCTAGGCTGATCGTTCCATTTTTGATCAAGGACGATCCAGCAATGCCCACCCTTTCCCCGCAGGGGCAACCGCCACGCACGGCGCACCTCGTCTCACCGGATGTCAGTGTTCATTATCAGACGATCGAAAAAGCCATCCCGGCCTGGCTGCGCGCAAGCTCAGCAAAGCGGGTCAATGAATTGCAGCTGCACCGACTGAAACTGCCGGCCTGGTATCAAGAGGTATCGGACGCCGAACATCGGCGTCTGCAACAGCAGATGCAAAATGCCTGGAAAGCACAAAACGACGTGGACAAGGCCTTGAGCAGTCTGCAAGACGTCTACGCCTTCGCCAAACCGTTATTACAGCAGGCACTGCAACAGCGCTTCGGTGTCGAAGACGACGTCGAGAACACCTGGCTGCGCCTGTACGCCCCCGTCAACAGCGCGTGGTGGGCCCATGACTTTGCCGGTGCAACCACCAGCCGGACCGTCTCGCTGCTCGACGCTGCATTGCATAATTTCTCCCGCGATGAAGCGTTCAGCCCGGCCTCGGAGTTCATTACCCGCCCCGATGCCAACGGCCACTTCACGGTCAGGCCGCTCAAGCACAAAGTGAGTATCGAGCAGTTCAAGTCACTGTGCCGCGAGCTGAATATCGGCGCCCGATACGAGCAGCATCTCAATGATTTTCTGCGCTCGGGCAACCGTGTGGCCCGCCAGGTTTTGCAGTACCGGGTCATCTTCAGTCAAAAAAGTACATTGAGCGTCTGTGCCCAGTTGGCTCTGGCAAAAAAGGACATTGACCGCGACGCCTACGAGGTCATTCAGGGCATGCTCGATGACCGGCGCAACCTGCGCTGGCGCGGGCGTGCCATCAACTACTACAACCTCGCCATGATGGATACGGCGCTGACCGGTATCACCCTCATCGCCCCCGACGTGGACACCGCCAACGCCCCGGTCCCGGTGATTGCCTATGTGCCCCATGACCCGGAACACCCGCTCAAACAATACCCCTCGGCGCTGGACTTCATGGCGGAACTGACGCGGCAACTGCGTGACCGCGACGCTACCGGCAGCTATCAGCGGTTTTTCAGCCAGTTCGTCAACCATCAGCAGCGCGGGCATTTTTTTGCAGGCTTGAACGCCCGCCTGAGCACCGTGAAATGGCACGCCGTACCGCCGGGAACCCACCTGCCCAGTTGGCGCGAAACGCCTGTGGATCACCCCGACCTGCGCTTTCGCCTGACGAAAGTCCAGGACGACCGCGATACCCGCTACACCGGCAGTCTCTGGGCTTACTTCCATCAGCAGAAGCTCAACAAGATTTTCAATGACGCCCGGGAGATCGCCATTTCCACCGAGTATGCCGACCGCATGGCCCGTTGGGCCTGGTGGGACAATCTGGGGAAAATCCTCTCGGATATTTTCAACGTGGCGCTGCTGGTGGTGACCCCGCTGGTGCCGGGGCTCGGCGAATTGATGCTGGCCTACACCACGTATCAACTGCTCGACGGCGTCTTTGAAGGCATCGTCGACATGGCCGAAGGGCATTTGGCCGAAGCGGGTGAGCAAGCCATTGGCGTGCTGCAAAGCATCGTCCAGCTCGGCGCCTTCGCCGCTGGCGCCAGCCTGGGACGTGTCGCACGGGTCAAGCTGTCGTCGTTTGTCGAAGGCCTGAAACCGGTGCAGTTGGCCGATGGCCAGACCCGCCTGTGGAATCCGGATCTGGCGCCCTATCGCCTGCCGGAACAGACCCTGCCGAGCCCGGCCCGCCCCGATGCGCACGGCGTTCATACGCTGGGGGACAAACACCTGTTGCGCCTGGATCAACACCTGTTCGAGGTGACCAAGGATCCGGCTTCCGGGAAACACCGCCTGCGCCATCCGCGACGTCCCCGGGCCTACGCACCGACGCTTGCGCACAACGCCGACGGGGCCTGGGTCTGTGAAACGGAAAACCCGCGTCTGTGGGACGGGCGAAAACTGCTGCGGCGCATCGGCCATCGCACCGATGGTTTCAGCGACGCGCAACTGGAGCACATGCGCCTGCTGACCGGCACCGACGAGGACATGCTGCGCCGCATGCACGTCGACAACACCCCGCCGCCGCCATTGCTCAGCGATACGCTGGATCGACTTGGCCCGGCGCGGCCGGTGCAGCCCGACACGCCACTGTCGCCGGCGGCCAGCCAGGTGCTGGTGGATTGTCCACAGTTGACGCCGGTTCTCGCCGAACGGGTGGTGTCTCATGCCCGGCCGCTGGAACAGCAGCAAGCCACGGCGCAACGTCGTTTGCCCTTGCGTTTGCGCACGACCGCCCGCGAGGTGCAGTTTGAATTGCAGTCCGTGCGCGCCGCCCAAGGTCTGCAGCAGGAAGCCCTGAGCAATATCGACAGCGAACGGCTGATCCTCGGCGCGCTGCGGCATTACAGCGATACCTTCGGGGCGCTGCGGATTGAAATCCGTGAAGGCACGTTCGATGGCGAGTTGCGTTGCGAAGCCGGTGCCGCGGTCGCCGAGCGCGTCCGGGTGCTGGTGCGGGTCGCTGCCGATCGCTATCAAGTGCGCGATGGCGCGGACCTGCCGATCCACCCTGCCAGTGGCCTGTACGAGGCAATCCTGCAGGCGATCAATCACGATGGCCGCAGTGCCCTGGGGTATCGAACCGACGACATCGAACCGTTCAAGCAGTGGATCATCGCCAGAACCCAGGCCCCCAGCGAGCGGCGCACGCTACTCGCCAGTCCGCCGATCCGCCCGATCGCTGAATACAACACCCTGTTTCTGGTGCGCGGCCCGGGCCTGAGCCGCAATGCCGCCACGCTGGAGCAACGCATCCAGGATCTGCATCCGCATTTCAGCCCGAGCGAGGTCGAAGCGTTTGCCAATGCCCTGACCGAACGCGGCGAGCCGCTCAAGGCCATCGAGGCACATGAAGACGAACTCGATGAACTGCGGGTCATCGTCCATCGCTGGCGCTATCAGCAACCGCAGACCTGGGGGCCGGGCAGTCAGGGGTTCCGTGACGGTGGCGGGCTGCATATCTACGAAAGTCTGCTGGACTGCTTCGAACGCAAGAACGCGCACCTGGGCAACCGCGCCGATCCGTCCGCCTATGCGCTGGATCTGTCGCGGGAACTGCTCTCCACGAATCTGGAAACCTGGTGGGCGAAACGTCCACCGCTGAAGAAGTTTCTCGACAAGGTCACGCTGCTCAATCTCGACAACGCGCGGTTTTCCCCCGACGCCAACGGCCTGCTCAAAGACTTTCCGAACGTGGTCGAGCTGAGCGCCAAATACTGCGAGCTGACGCGCTTGCCGGACCGCATCGGAACCACAATGCGCCGCCTCGAACGTCTGCGCCTGAACAACAACCACATTGTGCTGGACCGCGCCGCCGTCGAACGGCTGGGCAGCCTGACCTACCTCGAAGTGCTGAGAATGGACGACAACCCGCTGGGGCTGTCGCCTGATCTGTCGCGCATGCCGCGCCTCAAGGTGGTGGCGCTGAAGAACACCGGCCTGACCAGCTGGCCTGACGGCATTCTGGCCAAGCCACGGCCACGCGGTTTGCTGCTCGATCTGCGCGGCAACCCGCTGACGGTAATCCCCGACGTGCCGAGCGGTTCCGATGCGCAATGGCTGGTGGCGCGCACGCGTCTGGACGTCGCCGCCCTGTCGGACCTCAACCAGTTGCGTTACCAGGACAGTCGCCGTTCGATGGCACTGCCACCGGAGCCGATCATGCCGGTCGCCATCCCGGGCACCTCGATCATCTCCAACTATGGCGCCGACTACTGGTCCGACGTGCCGGGCTGGGGCATTGATCGCGAAACACCGTGGACAGAGCTGGTGGAAGATCCCATGGCCGCACCGTTCATGGCGACGTTGCTCAGCGTGCGTGAGTTTGCCGATTTCCGCGCTGGCGGAACGGCGCGCGAGCAGTTGATGCAACGCGTCTGGCGCATGCTCGACGCCGTGCACGTCGACAGTCGCTTGCGCGAAAAACTGTTCACCATGGTGGTGGCGCCGGTGGACTGCGCCGATGCCGGTACGCAGCTGTTCAACCACATGGGGGTGAACGTGCTGGCCTACGAGGCGCATGCCTATTCGGTCGAGCCGAAGGAACTGGAACTGAAGCTGGTGACGCTGGCCAAAGGCGCGGCGCGCCTGGAACAGGTCAACGAAATCGCCCGGGCCGATGTCGCCAGCCGTGGCGGCAATCCCGACGACGTGGAAGTTTATCTGGCCTACCAGACCGGCCTGGCCAAACGTCTCGGCTTGCCCTGGCAGTCCGAGGGCATGCTGTACCGGGCGGTGTCCGGCGTCACTGACGCGATGATCGATCAGGCCTGCGACACGGTACTGGCGCTGGGTGAAGGTGATGGCCTGGTCAACCAGATGCTTGAGCTCGACTTCTGGAAAGAGTATTTGAGCGAGCGCTATCCCGTGCGCCTGGAAAGCAACAAGCGTCTGTTCCAGCACCGCTACGAAGCCCTTGAATCGCTGCGCGAGATCCAGCGCCAGTGGGTGCAATCGACCGTGGCCGAGGAACGCGCAGCCTTGCGCGAACAGCTCAAGACGTTGATGAACGATCTGCCGGCGCCGGCAACCGTGGTGTTCAATGAAGAACCGATCAGCGACGCGCTGTTCGAGCGGCTGCTGGTCGATCTGGCGGATGACGAAAAAGAGCTCGCGCGTCGCCTGACCCGTGAAGCCCTGACCCGCGCCGGGCTTTGATAACGGCGTGCCGGCCTGCCCGTTGCACATCGGGCAGGCCGGGCAACCTCAGGGCGCCGCCGCATTGAAGATCAGGTGCACGTTGCCATAGTAATTCCCCGGCTTATAGCCGCCGGCGGGCGTGATCGGCTGGATCTCCAGCGCATAACGCCCGCCGGCCCTGGCCTGCTCCGCAGAAACCACCTGACGCGGCGTCTCGTGAGTCAGCACGGTATCGGCGAAGCTGACGCGCAGATAAATGTTCTGCTCCTCGCGACCATTGGACAGAAACGCGGCGTTCTCAAGGCGGGCCTCGATGGCACTGGTGTCGTGCCTGAGGTCGAAGTGTTTGCGCATTCCGCCGAGGCTCTTGGTGCTGATATTCCACGGCAGAATCTGCGCACGATGAATCCAGTCCGTTTCGGCCGGTATCACATAAAAACCCAGCGTCGGAATATCCACCGACACCTCGAACCGATGCTCTTCGCGTGCCGCAAACGATTCTGCACTGAACAGGGTCAGAACGCCCGCGCACAGAGTCATCAACGATGGCTTGATCATCTCAGGCCCCCCCTGATGATTGGCCGGCTACGCGCAGGGACTTCTTGCTGTCGCCCTCCACCAGATTGAAGCGGTATTCACGTCCGGCCTGCTTGTCGAACTCAAAACTGTTGCCAGCGCGGATGTGGTGTTTGGTGGTCGGCTGGCAAGCGGTTTCGTCTTTCAGCGCACAATTGCGGAACTCGTCAATCAACACCACGGTGTTGCCGTTATTGCGCACTCGATACGTCGCCGGTGTCTCTTCGATCACGCTGTCGAAACGGCTGTCTTTCGGGCGCACAAAGAACACCGTACCGAAACCGGTCATGACGTTGACCCCGGCCGAAAGCGTGGTTTTGTATTGCTCACGCTCTTCGGCGGACACGGCGAATTCGTCTTCCTTTTCCGGGACAACGGGGATGAACCGCACGCGGAAATAGCGTTCCCGGTCACGCTCGCCCATCATCAACAGACGCGTACCCTGCATGCCGTTGGCCGGCACGATCAGCCGCGCGGGGCTGGCCATCAGGCCGTCTCGACTGCTCATGTCGGCCTGGCTCCTGACCTCGATTTCCCGCGAGGTGCCGTCGGCGTCGTAGAGGATTTCGAGGATGTTGACCTTGACGAATGCGGTGCTGTCGCCGCTGTTGAACACCCGCTTGAGGTACGTGCTCTTGTCGCCGTCGAGATAGTCGTAGACCGTCCCGACATTGATCTGCGGGCCGGCCTGCAGGGCAAAGGGCAGCCCGCTCAAAAACATTGCTAACACCAGACGCTTCATCACCTTGATTCCTTGGTCGTTGAACACAATGCAGAGTCGACTCATCGATACGCAGCCCATCAGATATCCGAGTCCCAGATCACAATGACGATGCCGGAATACGAGCCTCCCGCACCGGGTTGCAGCATCCCGGCCATCGAATATGGCGGAACTTCGAAGTGCAGGGTTCCCGGCGTTCGATCCACGTAGAAACCCGGTTTGAAATACTGCTCATTCCCTAGTCCTGGCCTCAGTCGCAAGCGCCTCACAGGCTGGCCGGCAAGGTCGGTTATCCCGTTGGGCAGGCTGACGCTGACGAACAGCTCCACTCGACGGTTAGCTTCACGGTCCTCCAACGCGCATTCACCATTCAATCCTGGGCCGCAGCCTATCGACATCTTGAAACGCGATGACGCCGAGATGTTGAAGGTCTGGTCGCGGAACAGCCCGACCGGCCGCCGTCCGGCCTGCAGCCAGCTCTGCCAGCCACCGACGGGGACCATGCGGATCTTTTCACCACCGGGAGGAATTTCAACCTTGAGGGTGTGCTGCACATTCAGATTGAAATTCAAGGTCAGAGACGAACTCGACGGCAACATCACATCGCCAAAATCGAAATCCGCATTCGGCCCGACGCGGTAGGTCAGCGAACCGCTGTAGTCCCCCGACGACATGCCCAGCGGGTCGGGGGTGACCAGTTCATAGGCAAAATCGAGGTGTTCCAGACGCAACCACGGCACATCGAACTTCGCCTGTTTGGTACAGGCAGCGGCCGCTGGCGTTTTCCAGAAAAACGAGTATGAATCGGGGGAGTACCAACCCACACCGCTGTACTGACAGGGTTCGGGTGCATAGACCCAACTCAAGCCCCACAACAGGTTGTGGGCGCTGCGATCGTCTTCGGCGCCCTCCACCAGTTTCATCACGTTCTCGGTCACATAGCGCGAACCGATACCGACGATCCGCACCTTGACGATTTTTGGCTCGCGGGTGGTCTCGTGATAGACCGTCAGCTCACGCCACTGCACGGGTACCTGAAACGTTGCCCCTTGCCGCGGCGAAGGATGATTCGCCGCAATCGGCGCACGAGCGTTGAACTGAATCGGCACCTGCAAGCTGAATATTTCGTGCTGCTCGCACTGCGCCGGATCGTAGGTGCAGTAACCACTGGAAGGCGTGGTGTTCTGGAACTTGTTGCGGTGCGGATAAGAAGAGTCCGGCTTGAACTCGGCGGTGATCGACACCTGTTCGGCGTGAGCCGCAGATACCGTGCCGGCGACCAGCACAACAGCGGCCAGCCCGCGACGCAGGTATGTAGCCAAGGGTGAGACGTTCATGTCTGCAAATCTCCTGAAGCAGGCCGCATCAACCCGCGGTGTGGGCCTTTTGGGTGACGTCGGCCAACGTGTCCGGCGAGCAGCGCAAATCGCCGATCATCAGTACGTTGTTTTCGCTACGGTGTTGGTCGGGGTCGAGCCGGAACTGGCACAGCAGTTGATCGGCGTAGCGCACTTCGAGGGTCGGTGAACCGGCGTGCATCTCCATCGAGAAAAACCCGTCGACTTCGCTGACCCCGCGACTGGCGTGATTGATCACGTGATGGCCTTTGAGCGGCTGGCCCTGGGGGTCGAGCAGGCGTCCAAGTACGGTGACGGTTTTCATCACCCGCACCTTGCGGTACTCCACGCCGCCCTTGTTCAGGTGATAGCGGGCGCGAGACGGTTCGATGTTGGCGGCCGGAACGTGATTGCCTTCGAAATCGAAGCCCACCGAACTGTTGCGGTACGCCGTGAGCGGGATGAAATTACGCCCCGGCCGCAGCGCTGAACTGCCGCCGCTGAGGTCGTCGGCGCGCAGGGTGACGTCGGCGATATCCGACTCGACATCGACGATCATTCCGGCGCCACGGCCCTGATGCTGGCTGGTCATGACCAGTTGCTGACCGCCGACGATCACGCTGCTGTCGAGGTTAACGCCACCGGTGAAGTTGCCGTTGTAGGACGAGCGCTGCACGAAGCCGTCGCCATTGACCCAGTCGGTACGGAAGTTGGCCAGGCTCGAAAGACCGACGCCATAGGTGTCGGTCAGCGCCGTGACCGAAACGCTTTGCAGAATGTGATTCTGCAGATCCTTGCGATAGCCGATCGAGCCGTTGTTGTCGCGCCCGCCATCGCGGGCGGTGCGGCTGCCGATGCTGCCGGAAATCTGCTGCCCCGGCCCGCCCAGCGCCATGTTGATGCTCAGGTCGATCCCGCGATTACGCGCCTCGCCACTGCTGTAGCTGCCCGGCCGGTCGAACAGCGACAGCCGCCAGTTGGCATCGCTGCCAAACAGCTCGGTGCGTTGCGTCCAGCCCAGGTCCATGCCCACGCCTTCGACGTTGCCGGTGCTGTGCGAGACCCGCGCACTCAGCGAATCCTTGCGGCTGATACGGTGGTTGAGCGCCAGCGACGAGTTACTGGTTTCGCCGGTGAACACATTGCGCTGCCGCACCCGGGTACCGTCGGGCAGCGTGTCGTAACTGTTGCGGGTGTCGAGCCAACTGCGGTTGTGGCTGACCACCAGGCTGCCGGCGCCGTAGTTGTACAGGCCTTGCACATCGGCGCCGGTGCCGTGGTCTTCGGTCTGATAGAGATTGGCGAAGAGGCTGATGCTGTCGGCCAGGCTCCAGTCGATCGAAGTGCCGTACTGCAAAGTGTCGCGTACCTGACGCGCCGACAGGCCGAGGATCACCCGCGGGTGCAGCAGGTAGTTGAGCGCGGCGCCGGCGGTGAGATCACCGCTTTGCTGTTCCTCCCAATTGCTCAGCAGTTTGCTTTCCTGCCCGGCGAACACGTTATAGCGCCAGCGCTGGTCGAGGTTTTGCCAGTTCACCGGTTTGTAGACCAGCTCCTGTGTGGTCGCGGTGGTCTGGCCATCCTCGATCAGGCGCACTTCGACTTCGTAGATGCCACCGGGCAAGGGCCGGGTATCCAGCGTCTGTAAACCGGCCGGCACGGCTTGCGTGTTGATCAACAGGCCATCGCGATAGATCTCCACCGACGCCTGGCGATTGGCCGTGACGAAAATCGGGTAGACGCTGGGCCGCGGGCTGTCGACCGCCAGGCTGTCGGAGCTGCCATACATCACGCCCACCGCCGTATCGGGGCTGGTGCCGAACGACCGGGGTTGGCGGGTCAGGCCTTCGGAATTGGGGGTGAAATAGCCCAGGCGGAAAAAACTGCCCTGCAGTTCGCGCTGGGTGTAGAGCTCATGTACTGCATGATAGGTCTTGGTGTCCGGCCCGCCGAGGCGCGCCAGTTGCATATTGAAGGCCTGGCTCCAGTTGCCGAGGCTGGCACTGGCTTCCAGACCGAAACGTCCGCCCAGATCCTGGTTCTGGCCGCCATTGAGGTTCAACTGATTGCGCAGCATCAGACCGCTGCTGCCACCCTCGGGCTGCTCGTGGAAGCGTTGCGTCTGCAGATCGCGCTCGGCGTTTTCGGTGGCGATCGAGAGCAGTGAATTTTCCAGGTTGTAATGCACCGCCAGCAGTTGCTCGGGGCATTGCCCGCTGCAGTTGCCAAGCGCTACGCCGGATTTGAGGAGACTGGCCCAGGTTTCACGCTCGGCGGCACTGATACGACTGTCACTGGTGTCGGTGAAGTCGAGCAAGGTAATGCGATCATCGCGCGACAATATAATCATTGCCTCGCCCAGCGGTTGTTGATCAAGTTCGACACGAACCGCCAAAGGCACATCAAAGAAATGCTCTTCAAAGTCTGCCGGAAGACCTTTCGCCTGAGCCAGCAAACTTCGCGGGGTATTATCGACTGGAGGCGGCGCCGCCAGTACGCTGCTGCTCAAAAGCAAGGCAAGCGCAGCCGCGATGGGCGTCATCGGATACATGAATTAATACTCTGATTACCGGAAGTAAAAGCCCGGCCGGGCAACTTCAAAGTTGCCGGCCGGTTACGTTACTGGACAAGTAACGTCAGGTATTGCCGTTATGACTCAAACCGAAGGTTCGACGACCAGCATGACCACACCGGTGTAGTCGCCAGCGGCCGGTTTGGCACCGGTAGCGCTGATCTTGAAGGGCGCGCGATAACGCGTATTGGACTCGGTATCACCCACGACTTCCTGCGAAGTGGTGGTCAGCGTCTTGCCGTTGAGTTCGACTTTCAGGTCGATGGTGTTGCTACCGCCAATCAGCTTCGGCACACCTTCCAGACGTGCATGAACCTTGCCGGCCGTGTGCAGCACGTCGAAGTGCCCGTTGACTTCGCGCATAGAATTGGTGGCCGGGTTGTAGCTCATGTCCTGATCCTTGTTGACCAGATCGGCATCCACCGGCACCGCATAGAAGTCATCAGCCGGTACGTGCGCCACGAGACTGATGGAGTGCTTGGCTTCAGTGGCGGCAAACGCCATCGAGGCGCTCATGGCCAGGACAGTCAGAGGGGCGGCAAAGGCGAGTTTCTTGAGCATCATTGAATACCTGTCTTATATAAATTAGTTGAGTCGTCGAGCAGTCAAGGTGAACTGAACAGTCACGAGCAGTCAGTACTCACCGTTAACTTTCAACGCCGAAGAATGTTCAACCAATTTATCTTCAAAGTAAGCAGGCAACGTCCTGCGACCTTGTAGCCTGGACGCTATTAGATGAGAAAGAAAAAACCGCGAAATTCAGGAAAGTTCCCGTCCAACTGTAAGATACAGACTACAGCGCGCCAGCCGAATGACTGCACGCGCCACAACTTCACAGCAACTTCCGTAAGACATGTACCACACTTTCCCGGAAACAAAGGGCGAAACGGAATATTAGAGAATCTGCACTAATCTGCGCCTTTGCCGGGGGATTTAATACTGCGTTTTCTTGATCATTTTCCGGTTTTTTCGACCGCAGATTCGATCGGTCAGGTGAGCGCCGTTGGTCAGGAACCCTTGTCAGCGCGTAAAGATATATCTTAAGTTGTATCTAAACACGACGAGAGAGCAGGAAAATGAGAGACCATCATTCCCCCCATCATCACCGCGAACACGGCGACGGCCGTGACGGCTTCGAAAAACGCCCCGGCCGCGAACGCGGTGGACGCGGCCCACGGGTCTTCGCCCCCGGTGATCTGAAATTGTTGCTGCTGGCGCTGATCGCCGAGCAGCCGTGCCACGGCTATGACCTGATCCGCCAGATCGAAGGCATGTTCGACGGCGCCTACAGCCCAAGCCCCGGCGTGATCTACCCGACCCTGACCTTCCTTGAAGAAAGCGACTTGATCAGCGGCGACGCCGAGGCCGGCAAAAAACGCTACAGCGTGACCGACGCCGGTCGTTTGTCCCTAAGCGAACAAGCGGTAGCGCTGGACGGCGTGCGCATGCGCATCGACGTCAGCAAACGCTCGTTGCGCGGCCATGACCGGCCGCCGGAAATCCACGAGGCAGTGCATAACCTGCGTCACGCCCTGCAACTGCACCATGGACGCTGGAGCGTGGAAGAAATCCAGCGGGTTGCCGCGTTGCTCAACGACACCGCCAAAGCCATCGTCGACGGCCCTGCCGTTCAATCTGCCCCGGAGAAAGCCGAATGACTGCAGTCGATACCCAAACCATTCACCGCGTGATGCACGAAATCAAACGCCGCAAACTCGAAGTCCTGCGCGTGGTCGACCTGACCCCGCGCATGCGCCGCATCACCCTCGGCGGGCCGGAACTGGCCGGGTTCATCAGCCTGGGCACCGACGATCACGTGAAATTGCTGTTCCCGCAGAATGCCGAACAAACCGCTGCGCTGGAGACCATGGTGCTCGGCGCCGGCAAGGACAACGGCCCGCTGCCCGAGATGCGCGACTACACCCCGCGCCGCTACGACCTGGAAAAACTCGAGCTGGACATCGACTTCGTCCTGCACGGCGACGGCCCTGCCTCGACCTGGGCTGAACAGGCCAGACCCGGGCAATTCCTGCACATCGGCGGGCCACGCGGTTCGATGATCGTGCCGGACATCTTCGACAGCTACCTGCTGATCGGCGACGAAACCGCCCTGCCCGCCATCGCCCGCCGCCTCGAAGGTCTGGCGGCGAATCGCAAGGCGCTGGTGGTGATCGAAGTGGAGAACGGTGCCGAGCAACAAGTGCTGGAAAGTAAGGCGCAGGTCAATGTGATCTGGGTCCTGCGCGACGGGGGCAAGGACAACCTGCTGACCACGGTCAAAGAGCTGCAGGTGCCCAAGGGCAATCTGTATGCATGGGTGGCGACCGAGACCAAGGTTTCGCGACAGATTCGCCGGGTGCTGCTGGATGAGCATGGACTCAATGAGCAATTCGTCAAAGCCGTCGGCTACTGGCGCGCTGAGGGTTCCGCAGAAGAGTGATTTGCCCTTGTGGGAGCGGGCTTGCTCGCGAATGCGGTCGATCATTCAACCATGATGTTGACTGACCTGACGCCTTCGCGAGCAAGCCCGCTCCCACATTGACCTTTTAACTTCGTCCTGACTGCCAGCGGTCGATCCCGATCACCAGCAAACCAATCAGCACAAACCCCACCAATATCCCCCCGGCATTGATGAACACCTGTGTATAACCGAGCATTGCCACATCAATGAACGGATACGCGTAGGCGCCAAGCAGATGCCCGCGCAGCAAGGCGTAAACGAAGTACACGAGCGGATAGATCAGCCACAGCGGCAGGTGCCAAAGGCGCAACGTGCCTTTGGGTACGCAAAACCACCAATAGCCGAGAAACAGCAGCGGCATCACGTCGTGCAGCAGTTCGTCAGCGACAAACTGCCAGCCCTGCGGGTGCCACAAATGCCGCAGCAAAATGCTGTAGGCCAGCCCCACCACAGCAATGCTAACTGCCACCCCGCTACTGACCCACGGTTGCAGAAACCAGCGCTGCGCAGCGGATTCACGCCGGGTGACCGCGCAGGTCAGCACCGTTGCCACCAGCGTGTTGGTCAACACCGTGAAGTAACTGAAGAAACTCACCAGCCCGCCCAGCAGGCTGGCGTCGACACTCAGCCGCGCAAGGAAAATCAGATACAGCTGAATACTCAGCCCGGCCCAGCCGAGGCTGGCGATGACAGTGATCAGGCGTCGCCGCGCAACGGCGTCCATCTCAGACCGGTCGCTTGGTGCGCATCAGTTTCACGTACAAGCGCTCGACCTTCTCCCGCGCCCACGGCGTTTTGCGCAGGAAGGTCAGGCTCGACTTGATGCTCGGATCGCTCTTGAAGCAGCGGATATCGATGCGCTCGGCCAACCCTGACCACTCGTAATGCGCCACCAGCGCATTGAGGATCTGTTCGAGGGTTACGCCATGCAGCGGATCGGGAGTGTGGTCGTTCATGCCAGGCCTTTGGACGGAGGGAAAATGCACAAGCCGCGCACCTTAGCCGAGGGGCCGGTCAGGTGGAAGGCCTTGGATCAAATGTAGGCCAACCCGAGAAGATCGCAGCCTGCAGCCATCGCCACAATGCGCCCGTTTGCCGCACTGTTACCGAATCAGAAATGCTGCATGTCTGCAAAAGCCCTTTGTCTTTTTGTTACAGATCATTATCCTGCCGCCCTTCAGCTGAATCGCTTCACTGCCTGCGTCAAATTGAAGCGCTCGGTTTACCCCCGTAAAACACCAAAAAAAGACTGACCCATGCCTGATTTTTCCTTCTCCCGAGACAGCGCTATCTCAGCCCTGCGCCTGCTTGGCGGCTGCACCGCGCTCGGCTTCGCCACCTACGCCCAGGCGGCCCCCGCCTTCGACAGCGACTCACCGTGGATGCTCGGTGACTGGAACGGCACGCGTACCGAACTCGCGGAAAAAGGTTACGACTTCAAACTCGATTACACCGGCGAAATGGGCAGTAACCTGCACGGCGGCTACGACCACGATCGCACCGCGCGTTACAGCGACCAGTTCGGTCTGGGCACGCACCTGGACCTGCAAAAAATCCTTGGCTGGGACGACGCCGAGTTTCAGCTGACCATCACCAAGCGCAGCGGCAACAACATCAGCAACGACCGGATCAACGATCCACGCGTTGGCGGCTTCACTTCGGCCCAGGAAGTCTGGGGCCGTGGCCAGACCACGCGCCTGACGCAGATGTGGTACCAGCAAAAATTCTTCGACCAGAAGCTCGACATCAAGGTCGGCCGCTTTGGTGAAGGCGAAGACTTCAACAGCTTCCCGTGCGACTTCCAGAACCTGGCGTTCTGCGGCTCGCAGGTCGGCAACTGGGTCGGCGGCATCTGGTACAACTGGCCGGTCAGCCAATGGGCGCTGCGGGTCAAGTATCACCTGACCCCAGAGTTGTACGCGCAGGTCGGCGCCTACGAGCAGAACCCGTCAAACCTCGATCGCGGCAACGGCTTCAAACTCAGCGGCAGCGGCACCCAGGGCGCGGTGCTGCCAGTCGAACTGGTGTGGACGCCGAAACTCAATGGTCTGCCGGGCGAATACCGCGCCGGTTACTACTACAGCAGCGCCAAGGCCTCTGACGTCTATAAAGACCAGAACGGCCAGCCTGCTGCACTGAGCGGCGAAGCCTACCGCAGCGCGTCGAGCAAACACGGCGTGTGGTTCGGTGCCCAGCAGCAAGTCACCAGCCTCGCCAGCGATCACTCGCGCGGCTTGAGCGTGTTTGCCAACGCGACGATGCACGACAAGAAAACCAACGCGATCGACAACTACGTGCAGGCCGGCGTGGTCTACAAAGGCCCGTTCGATGCCCGCGCCAAGGACGACATCGGTTTCGCCCTGGCTCGCGTGCACGTCAACCCGGCTTTCCGCAAGAACGCCGAAGCGAGCAATCAGGCGCACGCCGTCTACGACTATGACGACCCGTCCTTCCTGCCGCCGCAGGACACCGAATACAGCGCCGAACTGTATTACGGCGTGCACGTCGCCAACTGGCTGACCGTGCGCCCGAACCTGCAATACATCCGCCATCCGGGCGGCGTGAACAATGTCGACGACGCCCTGATCGCGGGGATCAAGATCCAGTCGTCGTTCTAAAGCACACCGAAATACTCAATGTGGGAGCGAGCCTGCTCGCGAAGGCGGCGTGTCAGTCGATGCATCAGCCTTCTGATACACCGCTTTCGCGAGCAAGCCCGCTCCCACAGGGGGATTTATGAAATTCGTTAGCTACACAAGTTTTATCTGAACCATACCTGTGCCCAATCGTCATCTAAAGTGACTACAGCGCGGGACTACATAAACGTCACGGAGAATCACACTATGAGCACCGAAAGTGCTTCGAGTCGGGGCCGTCTGCTACCGAGCCTGCTCGGCATTCTGCTTCTACTGATGGGCCTGGCCATGTTGGCCGGGGGAGTCAAGCTGAGCATGCTCGGCGGCTCGCTGTACTACCTGCTGGCCGGTATCGGCATCGCGCTGAGCGGCATTCTGTTGCTGTTGCGTCGTCGTGCAGCGCTGGGCCTGTACGCCATCGTGCTGTTCGCCAGCACGGTCTGGGCCCTGTGGGAAGTCGGTCTGGACTGGTGGCAACTGGTACCGCGTCTGGCCCTGTGGTTCGTTCTCGGCCTCGTGATGTTGCTGCCGTGGTTCCGTCGTCCGCTGCTGCTCAATGGCCCTGCGCCGATGGGCACGGGTGGCCTGACCGTGGCCGTGGTGCTGGCCGGTGTGACTGCCCTGGCCAGCCTGTTCACCCACCCGGGCGAAACCTTTGGCGAACTGGGCCGCGACACCGCGGACATGACCAGTACCGCACCGCAAATGCCTGAAGGCGACTGGCAGGCCTATGGCCGCACCGAATTCGGTGACCGCTACTCGCCGCTGAAGCAGATCACTCCGGCCAACGTCGGCAAGCTGCAAGAAGCCTGGCGCATCCAGACCGGCGACCTGCCAACCGCAGATGACCCGGTCGAGCTGACCAACGAAAACACCCCGCTCAAAGCCAACGGCATGCTCTATGCCTGCACCGCGCACAGCAAAGTGCTGGCGCTGGATCCGGACACCGGCAAGGAACTGTGGCGCTTCGACCCACAGATCAAGAGCCCGGTCGGCTTCAAGGGCTTTGCCCACATGACCTGCCGTGGCGTGTCGTACTACGACGAAGCCGCTTACGCGAAAGCTGATAACGCCGCCTCGGCCGTTATCTCCGAAGCCGGCAAAGCCGTTGCCCAGGCCTGCCCGCGTCGTCTGTACCTGCCAACCGCCGATGCACGCCTGATCGCACTGAACGCCGACACCGGCAAGATCTGCGAAGGCTTCGGCAAAAACGGCGTGGTCGACCTGACCCAAGGCATCGGCCCATTCACCGCCGGTGGCTACTACTCCACCTCGCCAGCGGCGATTACCCGTGATCTGGTGATCATGGGCGGTCACGTCACCGACAACGAGTCGACCAACGAGCCATCGGGCGTAATCCGCGCCTTCGACGTGCGCGACGGTCACCTGGTGTGGAACTGGGACAGCGACAAGCCGGACGCCACCGAGCCATTGGCCCCAGGCGAAACCTACAGCCGCAACTCGGCCAACATGTGGTCGCTGGCCAGCGTCGACGAAAAACTCGGCATGGTCTTCCTGCCACTGGGCAACCAGACTCCAGACCAGTGGGGCGCTGACCGCACTCCAGGCGCCGAGAAATTCAGCGCCGGCATCGTCGCCCTCGACCTGGCCACCGGTAAAGTGCGCTGGAACTACCAGTTCACCCACCACGACCTGTGGGACATGGACGTTGGCAGCCAGCCAACCCTGCTCGACATGAAAACCGCAGACGGCGTGAAACCGGCGCTGATCGCCCCGACCAAGCAGGGCAGCCTGTACGTCCTCGACCGTCGTGACGGCACGCCGATCATCCCGATCAAGGAAATCCCGGTTCCGCAAGGCGCCGTGAAAGGCGATCACACCGCACCGACCCAGGCCCGTTCGGACCTCAACCTGCTGGCCCCGGAACTGACTGAAAAAGCCATGTGGGGCGCCAGCCCGTTCGACCAGATGCTGTGCCGCATCCAGTTCAAGGAACTGCGCTACGAAGGCCAATACACGCCTCCGTCGGAACAGGGCAGCCTGATCTATCCGGGTAACGTCGGCGTGTTCAACTGGGGCGGCGTCTCGGTCGACCCGGTTCGCCAGATGCTGTTCACCAGCCCGAACTACATGGCCTTCGTCTCGAAAATGGTGCCACGCGAGAAAGTCGCCGCCGGCAGCAAGCGCGAGAGCGAAACCGCTGGCGTGCAACCGAACACCGGCGCGCCATACGCGGTGATCATGCACCCGTTCATGTCGCCACTGGGCGTACCGTGCCAGGCCCCGGCCTGGGGCTACGTCGCCGGTATCGACCTGACCACCGGTAAAGTCGTGTGGAAACGCAAAAACGGCACCAGCCGCGACAGCTCGCCAATCCCGATCGGCTTCACCTTGGGCGTACCAAGCATGGGCGGTTCGATGGTCACTGCAGGCGGCGTCGGCTTCCTCAGCGGCACCCTCGACCAATACCTGCGCGCCTACGACGTGAACACCGGTAAAGAACTGTGGAAATCGCGTCTGCCTGCCGGCGGCCAAGCGACCCCGATGACCTACACCGGCAAGGACGGCAAGCAATACGTGCTGCTCGTTGTTGGCGGTCACGGCTCGCTGGGCACCAAGATGGGTGACTATGTGATTGCGTACAAACTGCCGGAATAAGTTTCAGCGGCGGTAAAGGAAAGGCGATGTTCCGTGAGGGACATCGCCTTTTTTGTGCACATCGATGTTGAATTCACCCCAAACACTGTAGGAGTGAGCCTGCTCGCGATAGCGGTATTTCAGTCAATACTTTCGGTGACTGATTTACCGCTATCGCGAGCAGGCTCACTCCTACAAAGGAAGGTGTTCCTCCTACAGAAGCGCGTTGTGAGCGGGAGATTTCCGACAGGATGCGTCGGTTGTGCCTCGGAAGTCGGCTGGATAGGCTCTGGTGGTCGCTGGAAATTCAGCGACCGGGCGTCGCGGCCTGATAACTGATGCATAATCGCCAACCTGACAGCATCTCGGATGCCTGTTGGTTGTGTCATGGCGGCTGTGCGCGGGATACCTTCTTTGGGGGTATGCCGATTCCTCAGTTATCGGTCCGCGAACCCGCGTACAGCTGCCACCTCAGATTGCGTCGCGGCAATTGAAGGTAGCTCCACTTCACCAACTGAGAATTCACCATGATCAAACCCACACCCAATCCCCCAGAAACCTCGCCCTACGAATCCCTCGATTCCAGAAAACTCCACGACGCCGCCGAGCGTGCGCTGGATCACTACCTGAAACCCTCCGCCGCCGCGGTGAGATTCTACAAACCCAGCAGCATGTTCCAGGTCGCCCCGGACATGGACAACGAAAGCCTGCTGGTCCACGCCTGCGAATCGCTGGCCCAAGCCAGCCTCATGACCAGCGACATCGCCGCGTACATCGACATCCCGCAGCGCCGGACGATACTGGCCATTCAGCAAATCATCATGCTCGCCGAACTGGCGGTGAATCGGGTGCTGGATAATGTGGAAATCACCCAATCTGCGGCACACAGCTGAGCCATAGTGGGAGCAGGCTCACTCCTACAGTTTGAACCCGGTGCATTCAGGTAGAGATTGGTCGGCTGTCAGGCCGCCATCGCCGGCAAGCCAGCTCCCACAGTTTTGATTTGTGTATGCCCCATGCGGCGCAGCCGCCCCACTCAAAACAATGAGCGCAAGCTCGAGTACCGCTCTTGATCTTGATCCACGGGCGACGTCGGAAGGCTTCGTTCCGGGATTGATCCGGGGGTGGGAGCGCAGCGACCGTTTGGCGCAGCCAAACACAGCGAGAGGAGGTGCAGCGAAGCAAACCGGAGGCGCTGCCCCACGGATCAGTCCCGCAGCGAAGGAACCCCGAGCCCCAGCGAGCGGGCCGAACGCAGGAGCAAGCCTTTTCGGTTACCTTTTCGGCGTCTGGAAAAGGTGACTCGCCGTAAGGGCGAAACCGCCAGCCGCCACACCCAAAAAAACGGATAAACACCCAAAACCCCATGAACATGGTCGGCCCAAAGGCCGCCAAGTCCAAAGCGTGACGCCTGTCAAAACCCTGAACGCACAAGCAGAAACACCGCCCCCCATTGAAACCACCCAAAGCCTGCCCCATCTAAGACCCATACCCCATTGCGCAGGTGCCCCATGAGCGACCAGCAAGAATTCCCGGACAACCCGGACGACTACACCGAAGCAGAACACATCGAACACACCTCATCCGGCAAAGGCCTGGCCCTGCCCGGCCAGAACCTGCCGGACAAGGTCTACGTCATCCCGATCCACAACCGCCCGTTCTTCCCGGCCCAAGTGCTGCCGGTCATCGTCAACGAAGAACCCTGGGCCGAAACCCTCGATCTGGTGAGCAAATCCGACCACCACTCCCTGGCCCTGTTCTTCATGGACACGCCCCAGGAAGACCCGCGCCACTTCAACACCGGCGCCCTCCCCGAATACGGCACCCTGGTCAAAGTCCACCACGCCAGCCGCGAAAACGGCAAACTGCAGTTCGTCGCCCAGGGCCTGAGCCGCGTGCGCATCAAGACCTGGCTCAAACACCACCGCCCGCCGTACCTGGTGGAAGTCGAATACCCGCACCAGCCGACCGAGCCGACCGACGAGGTCAAGGCCTACGGCATGGCGCTGATCAACGCGATCAAGGAACTGCTGCCGCTCAACCCGCTGTACAGCGAAGAGCTGAAGAACTACCTCAACCGCTTCAGCCCCAACGATCCGTCGCCGCTGACCGACTTCGCCGCCGCCCTCACTTCGGCGACAGGTAATGAGCTGCAAGAAGTGCTCGACTGCGTGCCGATGCTCAAGCGCATGGAAAAAGTCCTGCCGATGCTGCGCAAGGAAGTCGAAGTCGCGCGCCTGCAGAAAGAGATCTCCGCCGAAGTGAACCGCAAGATCGGCGAGCACCAACGCGAGTTCTTCCTCAAAGAACAGCTCAAGGTGATCCAGCAGGAACTCGGCCTGACCAAGGACGACCGCAGCGCCGACCTTGAACAGTTCGAACAACGCTTGGAAGGCAAAGTGCTGCCGGCACAGGTGCAGAAACGCCTCGAAGAGGAAATGAACAAACTGTCGATCCTCGAGACCGGCTCGCCAGAGTACGCGGTCACCCGCAACTACCTCGACTGGGCGACCTCGGTGCCGTGGGGCGTGTACGGCGAGGACAAACTCGACCTCAAACACGCGCGCAAGGTGCTCGACAAACACCACGCCGGCCTCGACGACATCAAGGACCGCATCCTCGAATTCCTCGCGGTCGGTGCCTACAAAGGCGAGATCAGCGGCTCAATCGTGCTGCTGGTCGGCCCGCCGGGCGTGGGTAAAACCAGCGTCGGCAAATCCATCGCCGAATCCCTCGGCCGACCGTTCTACCGCTTCAGCCTCGGCGGCATGCGTGACGAAGCCGAGATCAAGGGCCACCGCCGCACCTACATCGGCGCGCAGCCGGGCAAACTGGTGCAGGCGCTGAAAGACGTCGAAGTGATGAACCCGGTGATCATGCTCGACGAGATCGACAAGATGGGCCAGAGCTACCAGGGCGACCCGGCCTCGGCGCTGTTGGAAACCCTCGATCCGGAACAGAACGTCGAATTCCTCGACCACTACCTCGACCTGCGCATGGACCTGTCGAAAGTCCTGTTCGTGTGCACCGCCAACACCCTGGATTCGATTCCCGGGCCGTTGCTGGACCGGATGGAAGTGATTCGCCTGTCGGGCTACATCACCGAAGAAAAAGTCGCCATCGCCAAGCGCCACCTGTGGCCGAAACTGCTGGAAAAGGCTGGCGTGTCCAAGGGCAGCCTGAGCATCAGCGACAGCGCGCTCAAAGCCTTGATCGACGGTTACGCCCGTGAGGCCGGGGTGCGCCAGCTGGAAAAACAGATGGGCAAACTGGTGCGCAAGGCGGTGATGAAGCTGATCGACGACCCGAAAGCGGTGATCAAGCTTGGCCCGAAAGACCTCGAAGCCTCGCTGGGCCATCCGGTGTTCCGCAATGAACAAGTGCTGTCGGGCACCGGTGTGATCACCGGTCTGGCCTGGACCAGCATGGGCGGCGCGACCCTGCCGATCGAAGCCACGCGGATTCACACGCTTAACCGGGGGTTCAAACTCACCGGACAACTGGGCGATGTAATGAAAGAGTCGGCGGAGATCGCCTACAGCTACGTCAGCTCGCACCTGAAACAGTTTGGCGGCGATGCGAAATTCTTCGATGAAGCCTTCGTCCACCTGCACGTACCCGAAGGTGCCACACCGAAAGACGGCCCGAGCGCCGGCGTGACCATGGCCAGCGCCCTGCTCTCGCTCGCCCGCAATCAGCCGCCGAAAAAAGGCGTGGCGATGACCGGCGAACTGACGCTGACCGGGCATGTGCTGCCGATTGGCGGAGTGCGTGAGAAGGTGATCGCGGCGCGGCGGCAGAAGATCTTCGAACTGATCCTGCCGGAGCCGAACCGGGGCAACTTCGAGGAGTTGCCGGATTATCTGAAGGAAGGCATTACCGTGCACTTTGCCAAGCGCTTTGCGGATGTAGCGAAAGTTTTGTTCTGATTCAGACATTGGTCGTTATCAATCAAACAACGATAACGACCAATACTTCTTCGCATAGCCGTGCACTTCTTAATTGCCAAGCGATATAAAAAACTGACATTTCTGACAGTTCCGAAGTTTTCTATCTTGAATAAGCTCTACCTTGTTTCTCCCCCCAGGTTAGACACAGGAGCTTCAAGATGAATAATTCAAAAGATGCAAGGGCGTTTGCTCGCGGTATTTTGACAGCCTACATTCCAGAGGACGTCAACTTCTCGACCGATAAACTAATCATAAGTACTCATAAAGAAACCCTAGCCCTGGAAGGAATCTACCACCGTACTGACCAACCGAACTTTTCAAGAAACGTCAGGGTTTTCCTGACAAAAAAAGACCAGAAGTATCCGGACAATGGCTGGCATAACTTTCCTGCAGAAAATATCAGAGTCGGATATGACGGAAATTTTAACGCCGATTTTTTTAGGACCATTCCGGGAGAAGGCGTTATTTTTCTCAACCTTGACCCTGCCACCCATTGCTACTCCTATGCTATGGATATAAGTTTCACAAAAGAGGGCAGTAACGAAAGTTTTCATGTTATCTGCTCATCTACAATGATCCATCAATAATCTGCTGCTGATCAAAATCAGCATTTTTGCATCGGCCGACGCTACGTTGCCGGATTATCTGAAGGAAGGCATTACCGTGCACTTCGCCAAGCGCTTTGCGGATGTGGCGAAAGTGTTGTTCTGACAGTTATCCAGAGCCTGACACGCCGCCTTCGCGAGCAAGCCCGCTCCCACAGGGTTCTGTAGTGAACACAGCATTTGTGGTCACCACACAACTACTGTGGGAGCGGGCTTGCTCGCGAAGGCGTCTGTGGCAACACCGCAGAACCGCCTGACCGTCACACTTTGTCTCATCTTCAGTTATGCTCGCCGTTCGTCGTCAACGCCGGAGCCACTGAGCCTATGTCCGCCACTCGCCTGTTTGTCCCTCTCGCCCTCTCTTTGCTGGCCGCCTGCGCCACGCAGCCAAAACAGAACGTGACCGTGGAAAACCAGAGCGAATGCCCCGTGCGTCTCACCAACGGTCAAAATCTGATCGTGATGCTGCCGAGCAACCCGACCACGGGCTATCGCTGGGCAATTCAGGATTCCGCCGGCGGCGTGCTACATGCACTCAGCCCTGAGGTTTACAGCAGTCCGAAAGATTCCGGCATGGTCGGCGCGGGCGGTTTTTCCACCTGGCGCTTCCAGGCCTTTGCCACCGGCAACGGCCGCCTGCGCCTGACCTCGCAGCAGCCGTGGGAACCGGAAGTTGAACCGGCAGAAACCTTCGACTGCGCCATTTCGGTGAACTGATCGTGGGCTGGCTGATTCTGGCGCTGATGGGCGCGGTGACGTTTCTCTACGGTGTGAGCACGCATGCGGCATTGCTCTGCCTGCTGGTCAAACCGTTACCGGTGCTGGCGCTGCTCGGCTGGCTGCACGATGCGCCACCCAGCGACTATCGACGCTGGATCAGTCTGGGGCTGATTTTCTCTGTGCTCGGTGACGTGTTGCTGGCGTGGCCGGGGGATTTGTTTGTGTTTGGCCTGGGGGCGTTTCTGGTGGCGCATCTGGCGTATCTCAAGGCTTACCTCAGCGATTGCAAGCGTTTGGCGCTCTTGCCGCTGGTGCTCGCGCTCGGCGTCGGCGCGGTGCTGCTGGGGATTTTGATTTCCAGTGGCCTCGGGCCGTTGCTAGTGCCAGTGGTCGTCTATGGCACCGCGATCAGCGCCATGCTCTGGCGCGCCCTCGCCCGCCTCGGCACCGATGTGCCCAAGCGATCGGCGCTGCTGGCGGCGGCGGGTGCGCTGGCGTTCGTGTTCTCCGACAGTGTGATCGGCATTGATCGCTTCGTATCGCCATTCCACGCCGCGCCGTACGTGATCATCCTCAGTTACTGGCTGGGGCAGTGGGGGATTGCCGCTTCGGCGTTTTCCGTGAAACACCGCTAACTTTGTAGTGAGGGGATTTATCCCCGATGGGCTGCGCAGCGGCCCTGAAACCGGTCAATCAGGTATGTCAGACAGACCGCAGGCACAGATCTTGGGGCTGCTTCGCAGCCCATCGGGGATAAATCCCCTCGCCACGTCGGACAACCCAAGCATCCCGACGCCACTTTGGCTAAAATGCCGGCCTTTTCATCAACACCGCCGGAACCGCCGTGAGCAAAGAACCCGATCGCATTTTCGCCCAGCCGATGGCCCAGGTGCCTGACTTCGCCTTCAACGAGGACGTGGTGCGGGTGTTCCCGGACATGATCAAGCGCTCGGTGCCGGGTTACCCGACCATCGTCGAAAACCTCGGCGTACTCGCGGCGCAATTCGCTCAACCGAACAGCGTGCTTTACGACCTCGGCGCTTCGCTCGGCGCCGTGACTCAGGCCCTGCGCCGTCACGTGCGCACCGACGGTTGCCGGGTGATCGCGGTGGATAACTCGGCGGCGATGGTCGAACGCTGCCGTGAATACCTCAACGGTCAGGATTCGATGTTCCAGGAGCTGCTCCCGGTCGAGGTGATCGAAGGCGACATTCTCGCGCTCGAATTCAAACCGGCCTCGGTGGTGGCGCTGAACTTCACCCTGCAATTCATCGCCCCGGATCAGCGCACCGCGTTGCTCTCGCGTATCCGCCAGTCGCTACTGCCCGGCGGTGCGTTGATCTTGTCGGAAAAACTGCGTTTCAACGATGCGCAAGAGCACGCGCTGCTCACCGATCTGCACGTCGCGTTCAAACGCGCCAACGGCTACAGCGAACTGGAAATTGCCCAGAAGCGCAGCGCCATCGAAAACGTCATGAAGCCCGACAGCCTCGAAGAACACCGCGAACGCCTGCTGGCCGCCGGGTTCTCGAAAGTCGTGCCGTGGTTCCAGTGTCTTAACTTTGCCTCGTTGATTGCCTTGCCATGATTGATCTGTCCCCCCTCGCCCGCCGTCTGGCCGGCACCCCGCTGGCCGACTGGGCCAACACCCTGCAAGGGCAACTCGACAAGAAAATGGAGAAAGGTCACGGCGATCTGGAGCGCTGGCAGAGCGCGCTGGACGCATTGCCGAAACTCCAGCCGACTGAAGTCGATCTGCTCAACGGCCTGAAACTCGACACCGACTGCGACGACGAAACCCGCGCACAAATGCGCACCGCGCTGATGGGCCTTTCGCCGTGGCGCAAGGGGCCGTTCGACCTGTTCGGCGTGCATGTCGACACCGAATGGCGCTCGGACTGGAAGTGGTCGCGGGTGGCCCCGCATCTGGATCTCAAGGGCAAGCGCATCCTCGACGTCGGTTGCGGCAACGGTTACTACATGTGGCGCATGCTCGGCGCCGGTGCCGACAGCGTGATCGGCGTCGATCCGAACTGGCTGTTCTTCTGCCAGTTCCAGGCCGTGCAGCGTTATCTGTCCGAGCCGAATGCCTGGCACCTGCCGTTCCCGTTCGAAGACTTGCCGCCGAACCTTGAAGGCTTCGACACAGTGTTTTCGATGGGTGTGTTCTACCATCGACGTTCGCCGATCGAGCATTTGCTGGCGCTGAAGGATTGCCTGGTCAAGGGCGGCGAACTGGTGCTGGAAACGCTGGTGGTTGAAGGCGACAAGCATCAAGTGCTGGTGCCGGAAGATCGCTACGCGCAGATGCGCAACGTGTGGTTCCTGCCATCGGTACCGGCGCTGGAGTTGTGGCTGCGGCGGGCAGGTTTCACCGATATTCGTTGTGTCGACGTCAGTATGACGACGGTCGATGAACAACGAGGCACCGAATGGATGAAGTATCAGTCGCTGAGTGACTTCCTTGATCCGGAAGATCACAGCAAGACTATCGAAGGGCTGCCGGCGCCGATGCGCGCGGTGATTGTCGCGAAGAAATAACCCGATCTCCCCTACACGGGAGATCCCCCCTGTGGGAGCGGGCTTGCTCGCGAAAGCGGTGTGTCAGGCGATTAAAATGTTGCCTGATACACCGCTTTCGCGAGCAAGCCCGCTCCCACATTGGGGGGTTGTGTTTATTCAGATGGTTTTGCGCGACGGGCTCTGAAGAATTCGGTCAGCACTGCTCCACATTCTTCGGCCAGCACCCCACCTTCATACAACACCCGGTGATTCAAAAAGCCCTGGGTAAAGAATTGTCCCTGACTCTGCACGATCCCGGCCTTCGGTTCCAGCGCGCCATACACCACCCGCGCAATGCGTGAATGCACGATCAGCCCGGCGCACATGCTGCACGGTTCCAGCGTCACGTATAGCGTGCTGCCCGGCAGGCGATAGTTGTTGATGGCCTGAGCGGCAGCGCGGATCGCGACCATTTCCGCGTGGGCACTCGGGTCGCTGGTGGTGATCGGGCAATTGTAGCCACGCCCGATGATTTCGCCGTTCTGCACCAGCACCGCGCCCACCGGCACTTCGCCGAGGGCTGCGCCTTGGGCGGCGAGGTCCAGGGCTTCGCGCATGAAATCGCGGTCACGGCTGCGGTCGATGATCGCGGCGGGGCGAATCTGGCGCATCACTTCACCTCGATGGCGGCCATCAGGCCGGTTTCCATGTGGTCGATCACATGGCAATGGAACATCCACACCCCCGGGTTATCCGCCACCAGCGCCACTTGCGCACGCTCGTTCTTGCCCAGCAGATAAGTGTCGGTGAAGTACGGCGTGATCTTGTGCCGGTTCGACGCAATCACCTTGAAGCTCATGCCGTGCAGGTGGATCGGGTGCTGGTACTGGGTCATGTTCTTCAGTTCGAAGATGTAGCTCTGGCCCAGCTTCAGGCTGGCAATCGGCCGATCGGCGCAGGTCTTGTCCGTGATGTCCCAGGCCTTGCCGTTGATCTGCCACAGGCTCGGTGGCTTGCCGTTGTCGACATTCACCGACACCGAACCGACCCATTCGAAATTGAAGTTGAGTTTTTCGGCATTCGCCAGATCCGGCTCGGCCACCGGGTTGGCGGGCAAGGCTTTCGGCCACGTGGTCGGCGCATCGTTATTGGCCACCGAACGCAATGTGCCCAACCGCACCGGGCCATTGCGCAGCGACAACTCTTCACCAGCCGGCGGCGCCTTGATCGCCAGACAAATACGCATGCCCGGGCCGAGCCAGTATTCCTTGCCCAGCGGCCGCGGCTCGATCGGGTTGCCGTCCAGCGCATAGATCTGCGCTTCAACGCCGGGAATGTTGATGCGATACGTCAGGGTGTTGTCGAGGTTGAGCAAACGCACCCGGGTGATCTGCCCCGCCGGCAACTCGATCACCGGCGTTGGCACACCGTTGATGGTCGACAAGCGCCCCGCCGTACCGCCACGCGCCGCTTCACGGGGGATGCTGAACTCGACGAAATTGCCTTGCTCGTCGATGTGCCAGTTCTTCAGACTCAGGGTCTTTTCGTACTTGAAACCGGTCGGCTCGCGCTCTTCGACAATCAACGGCCCGACCAGCCCGCGCCCCAGCTCTTCGCTGCTGCTGACGTGCGGGTGATACCAGTAGCTGCCCGCGTCCGGCACGCGGAATTTGTAATCGAAGTATTCACCGGGCAGCACCGGCAATTGCGAGACGTACGGCACACCGTCCATCTCCAGCGGCAGACGGATGCCGTGCCAGTGAATGGTGGTCGCCACCGGCAGATGGTTGATGAAACGCACCCGCAACCACTCGCCCTGACGCACACGCAGTTCGGTGCCCGGCGCCGATGGGCCGAACGCCCAGGCCTCGGTCTTGTGCCCAGGCACCAGCTCAACATCCAGTGGCGCCGCGATCAGCTCGTAGTCGTGGCCCGCGTCAGCGTCGGCCATCTTGCCCAGCCAGTAACGCGACGCACCTCCCGCTCCGACACCAACGACAACAAGACCGGCCAGGCCACCGAGGATTTGGCGACGGGTAAAGGACATGAACTCAACTACCTCACGTATCTGCGTCGGGCACCGGGCCCGCAAAAGGCAAATACGATACACCTGCAATTGCGAAACAGTAAGGGCAGCGCGGCGGATGGACGCAGTTGCGCCTCGCGCGTACACGATTTCGATCGATCAAGTGACATAACTATGTAGTGCACATGCATCGAACAGCCGGGCCATCCTGTGCCACCCGTTTCTCAAGGAAAGAGAGCCCAAACACATGCCCAACCCGATGCCCAACGCCGCCGACAAGGCCGCGCTCAAGGCGATTGCCGCCACCGTCATCCAGACCTGCCCGAGCCTGCAGGACGCTGCTCGACAGGTCGCCAGCGACTTGTTGATCAAATACCAGATCCACGGTCTGGATCCGGATCAAGTGTATTTCCACCGCTTCGACGCCTCGCAAAGCAGTTCGAAAGCCTTCACCGGCTGGGAGCATGTGCACGCCACGCCCACTTCAAGCATGACCCTGACCCAGTTGGTGATTCACCGCTTCCGCGTCACCGATCAGGACAACGCCGACCTGCTCGACGTCTATGGCGGTTTCTATACTGCCGGTCCCGATGCCCGCACCTTCGATGAACGCAATGAAGTGCGCCTGCACGGCAACGATGTGCTCAAGGACTTCTGGAGCATCGACTTCAGCGCACTGTACGACGCTCAACTGAACGCTTTCTGGAATACCAGCGGCAGCGACTTTCGTACCCTGGCCAAGTGCAACTTCCTGATCAAAGCGCTGCAGGCGCGGGACAAACGTCAGCTGAGTGGCGAGGATTTCCAGTTCGTCACGCAAGCGGCGATCGGCCCGCTGACGTGGCCAGTCAGCCTGCCAATGCTGCAGACCAGCCACCCTTGCCCGGACAGTGTGCGCACGCTGGACATTGCCGGTTACGCCGCTACCAACGTCCTGCGTTTCGTCATGCCCCAGGGTCGGCAGATCCTCTACCTGCCCGGCAACAGCGATGCCTTCCATGTACTGGAAAGCGCCACCGACCTGCACTTCTGGATCCTGCAGCGGATGAACACACCTGCGGCGCGCGAGACATTCCTTGCGCATTTCTCGCTGGCCGACCGGCAGCAGATCAACGCCAATCTTGGTGACCTGATGAATCGCCTGGTGGCTACATGGGGCCGCTACGACCATTCGCTGATCAATCAGGACAACCGCGCGGTCAGTGGCGACGCCTTTACTTGGCTGAGTGACTCGACCCGCACGGCGATGTTTGCAGAAGCCAGCCTGTCCCTGACCTCCAACGGTGACCTGCGCAAGAAGCTGTGGATCGGCTACCTCAGCGCCGGGGTCAAGGTGTTCGGGCCAATGGCCGTGGTCGGCTGGCCAATCGCATTGCCAGTGATCGGCGCCAGCATTGCCAACATGGGGCTGAACATTGATCAGGCAGTCAATGGCAAAACCGCCGCCGAGCGCAAGGCCGGGATTGTCGGTGCGGTGCTCAGCGGCATCGACATGCTGTTCAACCTGCTGGTACTCAAAGGCCCGGGTTCGCTGACCGAGGTCGGCCCCGAAGTGGATGCCGCCGAGGCAGCGGAGATGGCCGACCTGACTGATAAAGTCGGGACGCCGATGGGTGGGCCTCAGCCGTCGATTGCCACGCCCCTGATTGAAGACACCCCGCGACCGGTCATTCCGCCGAGCTGGCAAGCCAATGAGTTGCTCGACGGCATTACGCCGGTGAGCGAGCCCGGAAAATTCCAGGGCATTTATCTACTCGATTCGAACCCCTCAACCGCCATCCTGATGGACGACACCGCTTATTACGTACGCTACGAAGCCGACATCAACGGCAGCGGACACTGGGCGGTCATCGATCCCGAGCACCCCCACGGCTTTACTCGCTCGATCCCGGTACGCCTGAACCCTGAGGGTGAATGGGAAGCCATGCCTCGCGCAGGACTCGCCGGCGGCGGCAAGTCTTCGGGTCTGGCCGGTTCAAGCAGCCGCAGCACCGTGGCCGCCCTGCCCGCCTCGCAATACGACGTACCTGCCCCACTCAAGGCGCACCTTGAAGAAGGCGCGGCCGGGCTGAATGACGAGGCCTTGCGCGATTTCTACGACAGCCTGAACGAGTTCGATGCCTACCGCGACTTCAAGGTCATCCGCAAACGCCTGTATCACGATGCACTGGATTTTTTCAGCACGCTGCGCCTGCCCGTTCGTCCTCCGGTGCCCGCCCTGGCGGCAGACGCGACCGCCGAAGAAATCATCGAGAAAATCCTCGAACATGCCCGGGGCCTGGTCATCGGCGAGAGCCACACGGCCATCGGCAGCAAGCAATGGCTGATCGAGAACATGCAATTGCTCGCCAGCAAACAGGTGAAGAGCCTGTACATGGAGCACCTGCTGACCGATTTCCATCAAGCCGCGCTTGATGAGTTCTTCCGCACCGGCAACATGCCGCAAAAACTCGAGACCTATCTCAAGGCACTCGACGTCGGCAACATGACCGATCCGCTGGAGCGCTACACGTTCCTGGAACTGGTCAAGGAAGCCAGAAAGCAGGGGATCCATGTACAAGCCATCGATTGCATGGCGAGTTACCGACTCAATGGCATGGACTTGCCTGCGGGCAACAACACCGCGCGGCAGAAAATGATGAATTACTTCGCGCGTCTGATGATTCGTGCCGATCAGTCCGCACGCGGCGCGCACAAATGGGTAGCGCTGATGGGCAACTCTCACTCCAACACTTTTGATGGGGTTGCCGGCGTCAGCGAACTGGAAGAGGCGATCGGCATTCGCGTCGAGGATGTCGCCGAAGGGACTTCACGGGGCATTGAAGTCGATCCCGGAAGAATCCTGCCCTTGGGCGGTACGGCGCACGATCGTTCCGCGCTGGTCAGAGGCGACTTGCGCCTGCAAATCGAAACACCCTGGACCGCGCACACCATGACCGAATTCGAAACCTTGTTACCTCGCCATGGCATGTACTCCCTGAAGCAACAACCCAATCTGACGTTCATCGTGCACCGCAGTCGTTCGCGAGAACTGGTGCGGACCGTCATCGAAACCGACGGCAAACGCTTCTACATTGAACGCCCCGGCTGGCCTTCGGTGAGCGGTAAACGCTACCCGAGCATGAAAGCGCTGCTGCAAGCTCTGGATGACATGGGCATGCAACTGGGTGGCTGGTCAAAACCGCTGTAACGCAAAAACAGAAAAGCCGTGTGAAACGGATTTCACACGGCTTTTCGGTTACAGCGATCAAGCCTTTACGGCTTGCTCGGCATTATTCCCACTCAATGGTCGCCGGCGGCTTGCTCGACACGTCGTAAGTGACGCGCGAAATGCCTTCGATTTCATTGATGATGCGGCCGGAGACGGTTTCCAGCAGTTCGTAAGGCAGGTGTGCCCAACGTGCGGTCATGAAGTCGATGGTTTCCACGGCACGCAGGGCCACGACCCAGGCGTAACGACGGCCGTCGCCGACCACGCCAACCGATTTCACTGGCTGGAACACCACGAAGGCCTGGCTGACTTTGTGGTACCAGTCGGCTTTGCGCAGTTCTTCGATGAAGATATGGTCGGCGCGACGCAGCAGGTCGGCGTATTCCTTCTTCACTTCACCGAGGATGCGCACGCCCAGACCCGGGCCCGGGAACGGGTGACGGTAGACCATGTCGTACGGCAGGCCCAGTTCCAGACCCAGACGACGGACTTCGTCCTTGAACAGTTCGCGCAGTGGCTCGACCAGTTTCAGGTTCATCTCTTCCGGCAGGCCGCCCACGTTGTGGTGCGACTTGATCACGTGCGCCTTGCCGCTTTTCGCGCCAGCCGACTCGATCACGTCCGGGTAGATGGTGCCCTGTGCCAGGTACTTGATGTTGTCCAGCTTGCAGGATTCGGCATCGAACACGTCGATGAAGGTACGGCCGATGATCTTGCGCTTCTTCTCTGGATCGGCTTCGCCGGCCAGGTTGTTCAGGAACTGGTCTTCCGCGTTGGCGCGGATCACCTTGACGCCCATGTTCTCGGCGAACATGGCCATCACTTGCTCGCCTTCGTGCAGACGCAGCAGGCCGTTGTCGACGAAGACGCAGGTCAGTTGATCGCCGATGGCTTTGTGCAGCAGCGCCGCAACCACCGAGGAGTCAACGCCGCCGGACAGACCCAGCAGCACGTTGTCGGTGCCGACCTGTGCGCGGATGTTGGCGATGGCGTCTTCAGCGATCTTCGACGGAGTCCACAGGGCTTCACAGCCGCAGATGTCGAGCACGAAGCGCGAGAGGATGCGACCGCCCTGCTTGGTGTGGGTCACTTCCGGGTGGAACTGCACGCCGTAGTAAGCGCGCTCGTCGTTGAACATGCCGGCGATCGGGCAGCTTGGGGTGCTGGCGAGGATGTGGAAGTCTTCCGGCATCTTGGTGACCTTGTCACCGTGGCTCATCCACACGTCGAGACCGAACAGGCCGTCGGCGTCGATGTGGTCCTCGATGCCGTCGAGCAGGCGGCTCTTGCCGACTACGTCAACGCGAGCGTAACCGAACTCACGCAGCTCGGAACCTTCAACCTTGCCGCCCAGTTGCTCGGCCATGGTCTGCATGCCGTAGCAGATACCGAAGACCGGCACGCCCAGATCGAAGACTGCCTGTGGGCAGCGCGGGCTGTTGGCTTCGTGCACGGACTCGGGGCCGCCGGCGAGGATGACGCCTTTAGGTGCGAATTCGCGGATCGCCTCTTCGTCCATGTCGAACGGGTGCAGCTCGCAATACACACCGATCTCGCGCACGCGGCGGGCAATCAGTTGGGTGTATTGCGAACCGAAGTCGAGGATCAGGATGCGGTGAGCGTGAATGTCGAGGGCCATGATTCAGTCTCGTCTAAGTAATTCAGAAACAGTCTTGATTCAGAAACAACTCGGGGCTGAATAAAACAGCCCCGGTTGCTTAACGATTTGCTTGAAGCATCAACCTACGCGGTAGTTTGGCGCTTCTTTGGTGATCTGCACGTCGTGAACGTGGGATTCGGCCATACCGGCACCGGTGATCCGCACGAACTCAGGCTTGGTGCGCATTTCTTCGATGTTGGCGCTGCCGGTGTAACCCATCGAGGAACGCAGACCGCCCATCAACTGGTGGATGATCGCCGTCAGGGTGCCTTTGTACGGCACACGGCCTTCAATCCCTTCCGGAACCAGTTTCTCGGCGCCTGCCGAGGAGTCCTGGAAGTAACGGTCGGAAGAACCTTGCGCCTGGGACATGGCGCCCAGCGAACCCATGCCGCGATAAGCCTTGTACGAACGGCCCTGGAACAGTTCGATCTCGCCCGGGGCTTCTTCAGTACCGGCGAACATCGAACCCATCATCACGCAGGATGCCCCAGCGACGATGGCCTTGGACAGGTCACCGGAGAACCGGATGCCGCCGTCGGCGATCAACGGCACGCCAGTGCCTTCAAGGGCAGCGGCGACGTTGGCGATGGCACTGATTTGCGGCACGCCGACACCGGCGACGATACGGGTGGTGCAGATCGAGCCAGGGCCGATACCGACCTTGACCGCATCGGCACCCGCTTCGGCCAGGGCCTTGGCGGCTGCGCCGGTGGCGATGTTGCCGCCGATCACCTGCACTTCAGGGAAATTCTCTTTGACCCAGCGAACGCGGTCGATCACGCCCTTGGAGTGACCGTGTGCGGTGTCGACCACCACCACGTCCACACCAGCGTTGACCAGCGCGGCAACGCGGTCACCGGTGTCTTTACCGGTACCGACGGCAGCGCCAACGCGCAGACGACCTTGATCGTCCTTGCTGGCCAGCGGGTAGGCTTTGGCTTTTTCGATGTCTTTGACGGTCATCATGCCTTTGAGGGCAAACTTGTCGTCGACGATCAGGACTTTTTCCAGGCGGTGCTTGTGCAGCAACTCGCGGACTTCGTTCTTGTCGGCGCCTTCACGCACGGTGACCAGACGCTCTTTAGGCGTCATCACTTCACGTACGGTGGCTTCCAGACGGGTTTCGAAGCGGACGTCACGGGAGGTGACGATGCCGACCAGGTCGCCATCGTGCAGCACCGGAACGCCGGAAATGTTGTGCATGCGGGTCAGTTCGAACAGGTCACGCACCGTGGCATCAGCCTCGATGGTGATCGGATCCTTGACAACGCCGGCTTCGAACTTCTTGACCTTACGCACTTCGGCAGCTTGCTGCTCGATGGTCATGTTCTTGTGGATGATACCGATACCACCTTCCTGAGCCATGGCGATTGCCAGACGGGCTTCAGTGACGGTGTCCATGGCGGCAGAAACCAGAGGAATATTCAGCTCGATGCCACGGGTAAGGCGGGTCTTGAGACTGACTTCGTTAGGAAGCACCTCGGAATAACCAGGCACTAGGAGAATGTCGTCGAATGTCAGAGCTTCTTGGCTGATACGCAGCATCGCGGGGGCTCCCGAGCGGGAAAATGGAAGCGCGCCATTATAGTCAGACACCCCCTGCTGTTCAATGTAAAACTCAGCTTAATATCAATGTTGCTGATATACGGAGACCCCCGCCGCTACAGCTCCACCTTGACCCAAGAGACAGGTTGATCGAGCCAATCGGCGAACTCATCGATAAAGCTCTGCTTGAACCCGGCTTCCAGCCAGTTGTTGAAGATGAAGCCGAGGTTGGAAAACGCACATTCCTGCAAGAACAGAAAGCCGTTGATGTCGTCTTCATGCCCGCATTCCGGGCAGGTGAAGTTGTCGGTGCGGCCTGGAAACCAGTCTTCCAGGCTTTCGAACAGCGCTTCGCCAACTTCGCGGCGGCACTCGGCGCACCCGGCTTCTTCGAGAAAGCCCTTGGCCGGCGTGTAGATGCAGCGCTTGACGATGATCTCCAGTCCATTGACCGGCTCACCGAAGGGCAGCGCCTCGGGGTGCAGCACCACCGCACGCGCGCCGTCGGCAATCGCATGGGCCATGCGATTGCCGGTGCGGCCGCAAGTGGTCAGCTGTTCTTCGATGATGTTCTTGCGCACCAGCCAGCGCACGATCGCCCGCGCCCGGGGTTCGTGGACCGGCAGGGTGGAGATTTTCGGGACGATGATGCTTTGCGAATTCATGGAAAGTCCTGCGGTATGGCTTCTGACGCCTTCGCGAGCAAACCCGCTCCCACAGGGATATGCATTCCAATGTGGGAGCGGGCTTGCCCGCGAAGGGGCCCTAAAGGCCGGCAGCTTAATCCCTGACGAAATCCGGTCAAGTGCTCACGCCATACTAATAATGTAGCGCCCGATCAACGCAATCCCGCTCGCCAGCACCAGCCAGGTCACCAATCGGACAAACGCCTCGCGCGACAAGCGCATCGTCAACCGCCGCCCGATCCACAGGCCCAGCGCCATGGCCGGCAACAGACACAGCGCCAGCATCAACAAGGGTAGCTCGGCATACACCCCGGCGATGGCGAACAGACTCAAACGTACCACCGTGCTGCAACTGATCAGCGCACTTTGCGTGGCCCGCGCCGCGTCCTTGGGCAGGCGGCTGTTGAGATAGATCGCATATAGAAAGCCGCCACTGCCAAACAGCGCGCCAAACAGGCCGCCTACCGTGCCCATCGGCAGCGCCCATGCGGCAGACAACTGCGTCGGCCGGGTTTTCACCCACAGGCTGTAAACCGCATAAGTGCTGATGAACAGCCCCATCAACAGCAGCAACAGGTCGGATTTGAGGTTGAGCAGGAAAATCACCCCCAACGTGCACCCCACCGCCATGCATGGCAGCAGCCGCAACAACTCGGGCTTGGCCACATCCCGGCGCGAGGGCAGCAGGTTGCCGAACGCCGCGACGAAATCCAGCAGCACCAGCAGCGGCACGATTTTCGACAACGGCATGAACAGAATCAGAATCGGCCCCGCGACCAGTGCGGTACCGAACCCGGCAATCCCGAACACGATATAGGCCAACGCGATTCCCAGGCCGATCACCACCCAGCCGCCCGCGCCCCACGTCCACTCGCTCAACAACCCCGCCACGCTCATCGGTTCGCTTCCTTTATAAGCCTGTGATGACTTTAGCCAGCACCAAGCCTTGCGACTAATATGTTCAAAGCCACTCACCCATCTCGAAAGGGCATACCTGATGCTTTCAACCCGTCAACTGCGCTACTTCGTGGAAATCGCCGAATGCGGCAGTTTCAGCGCCGCGGCTGAACGCCTGTTCATCGCGCAGTCGGCGCTGAGCCGGCAGATCAAGGACATGGAAGCGCGCCTGCAAACCTCGCTGTTCGAACGCACCGCACGCCAGCCCCGGCTCACGGCGGCAGGTGAGGCGTTTTTGCCGCGGGCCAGAAACCTGCTCAACGAGCTAAGCAAGGCCAGCGCGATGGCGACCGAAGTTGGTAACGGACAACTGGGCACGCTGCGTCTGAGTCATTCCAGCACCGTGTCGATCAACGGGCATTTATTACGTCGGATCAGCACTTATCTGAATCAGCAGCAGGGCGTGTCGCTGGACATCGGCAAGTTGTCCTCCGAGGCGCAGCTTGAGGAACTCGCGGAAGGACGCCTGGACATTGGTCTGTTGCGCCTGCCGGTGTTGCGTCAGCGTGAAGGTATTCAGGTGGTGCCATTGTTCACCGAACGCTTGCTTCTGGCGGTGCCGAACGATCATCGCCTGGCCGATTCAGCCGCTGTCGAATTGGCGCAACTGAAGGACGAGCCGTTTATCTCGATCCCGCATCCGCAGCGTGGCGGGCTCAGCTATTTGTGTGCCGACCTGTGTATGCGTCAGGGCTTTTTTCCCAAAGCGGCGCGGGTGATGTCGCGTAAGACTACGCAGTTGCAGTTGATCCAGGCTGGATTCGGCATCGCCCTGCTGCCCGAATCAATGCAGGACATCGCCCCCGGCGGTGTACGATTTCTGCCGCTGAGCGATCCCGATTGCCAAAGCACCGTGGCCCTCGCCTATCGCCAGACCCCCACGCCACTGGTTCAACACTTCATCAATATGTTCACAAAACCCTGTGGGAGCGGGCTTGCTCGCGAAAGCGACGTGTCAGTCGAAACTTGATTTGCCTGCCACACCGCTTTCGCGAGCAAGCCCGCTCCCACAATTGGTTTTGTGTTGGGTCATGGTGATCGACAGGCAAATGCCCTTAAACTGCGCCCCATGATTAAAGATCCCTTTGCAAGACTTGGCCTGGACCGTGAAGTCCTGACCGTCAGCCAGCTCAACGGCCGCGCGCGGGTGTTGCTCGAAGACGTGTTCAGCAACATCTGGGTCGAAGGCGAAATCTCCAACCTCGCCCGCCCGGCGTCCGGCCATGTGTATTTCACCCTCAAGGACAGCGGTGCGCAGGTGCGTTGCGCGCTGTTTCGCAATAACGCGGCGCGGGTGCGTCAGGCGCTGAAGGACGGTCTGGCCGTGAAGGTGCGCGGCAAGGTCTCGCTGTTCGAAGGCCGTGGCGACTATCAGCTGATTCTCGACACCGTGGAGCCGGCCGGTGACGGCGCGCTACGCCTGGCCTTCGATGCACTGAAGGAAAAGCTCAGCGCCGAAGGTCTGTTCAGTGCCGAACGCAAAGTGCCGTTGCCGGCGCATCCGCAACGCATCGGCATCATCAGTTCGCCGACCGGTGCGGTGATTCGCGACATCATCAGCGTGTTCCGCCGCCGGGCGCCGCAGGTGCAACTGACGCTGATTCCGACTGCCGTGCAGGGCCGTGAAGCCACCGCGCAAATCGTCCGCGCCCTGAAACTGGCCGACGCCCGTGGTTTCGACGCGCTGATCCTCGCCCGGGGCGGTGGTTCGCTGGAAGACCTCTGGTGCTTCAACGAAGAAGCCGTGGCCCGGGCGGTCGATGCCTGCGTGACGCCGATTGTCAGCGCCGTCGGGCATGAAACCGACGTGTCGATCAGTGACTTCGTGGCTGACGTGCGCGCCCCAACACCCTCCGCTGCCGCCGAGCTGTTGGCCCCGGATTCGAGTCACCTGATCCGTCAGGTCGAAAGCCTGCACCGGCGTCTGGTGATGCGCATGCGCGACCGGCTGATGCGCGATCGTCTGCGCCTGGAAGGCATGGCCCGCCGCCTGCGTCATCCCGGCGAACGCCTGCGCCAGCAAGCGCAACGCCTGGATGACTTGGACATGCGCATGCGCCGGGCGTTCGAACGCCAACTGAATACCCGCCGCGAGCGTTTGATCCGTCTGGAAACCCGCCTCGCCGGGCAACACCCGGGACGCCAATTGGCGATGCTCCGTCAGCGCCTCGACAGCCTCGCCGAACGCCTGCCGCGAGCCATGCGCGAAGGTCTGAAAAGCCGTCGCCTGCAATTGCACAGTCAGATGCAGACGCTGCATGTGGTCAGTCCGCTGGCGACCCTCGGCAGGGGTTACAGCATTCTGCTCGATGAGCGCGGGCACGCCATTCGCAACGCCGCGCAGACCCACACCGGCCAACGCCTGAAAGCCAAGCTGGGCGAAGGCGAACTGCAAGTGCGCGTCGAGGACAACCACCTGACGCCTGTCACCCTTTCTTTACTGGACTGATCCATGCCGCGTTTTTTTGCTCCGTTATTGTTGCTGTGCCTGACCTCCTTCAACGCCCACGCCGACAGCTACATCACCCGTTTGCTGAACAAACCGGTGCCGGGCGGCGTCGCGGTGGTCGATCTGGGCAGCGCCGCGCAGGCACCAAAAGCCACCTATCAGGGCAAACCGGTGCTGGTGGTGAAAGAACAGAACAACTGGCTGGCGATTGTCGGTGTGCCGCTGACGGTCAAACCCGGCAGTCAGCAGATCAGCAGCGGCGGACGTAATCTGCCGTTCACGGTTGGCACCAAGAAATACCCGGAACAGCACATCACCCTGAAGAACACTCAACAGGTCAATCCGAACCCGGCCAACCTCAAGCGCATCGAGGGTGAACTGGCCGAGCAGATCAAGGCCTACCGCAGCTTCAGTCCGAATACCCCGAGCAACCTGCTGCTGGACAAACCGGTCAACGGGCCGCTGTCGAGCAAGTTCGGTGTGCGCCGTTTCTTCAATGGCGAAGAGCGCAACCCCCATGCCGGCCTCGACTTTGCGGTGCCGGCCGGCACGCCGATCAAAACCCCGGCAGCGGGCAAAGTGATTCTGACCGGCAACTATTTCTTCAATGGCAACACGGTGTTTGTCGATCACGGCCAGGGCTTTATCAGCATGTTCTGCCACATGTCGAAAATCGACGTGAAGGTCGGCGATCAACTGGCCCGTGGCGCGGTGGTTGGCAAGGTCGGCTCGACCGGCCGGGCGACCGGGCCGCACATGCACTGGAACATCAGCCTGAATGATGCGCGGGTGGATCCGGCGATTTTCATTGGTGCGTTCCAACCGTAATTCCTGATTGAGGCTACCGGCCCCTTCGGGAGCAAGCCCCCTCCCACAAAGGATCTTTGAGCGACACACATCCAATGTGGGAGCGAGCCTGCTCGCGAAGACGACCCATCCCACACTGCAAACACCGCTGACACCCCACCAGTTTCAATTGCGCCCCAATCCAACCCCGCGCAAACATCAATAAGATCATCCGCCTGAAGCACAATAAAATCGCGCAAATCCGCGCTTTTCGAGTATTCCTCTCAATTTTTTTCGACTGCTTGCCATCCTCTCCCCTCGCGGTTAGGGTTGAAGGCATGAAAACCTCTCACACCCTTATTCAGCTTCGCCAGCACCGCAGTCTGTGCCTCGTCAGCGCACGACTGCCGGGCTGAATCGCTGCGCCTCGTCCCAAGCGTTTTCCCGAACATTCGTTCCACCGGCAGGCCGCCTCTTTTCGGCCCAGACAATAAGGAATTTCCCGATGAGCATGCTCAAAGACCCGTCTTCGAAATACCGCGCGTTCCCCGTCATCAATCTGCCGGATCGCACCTGGCCGTCGAAAACCATCGACGCCGCGCCGATCTGGTGCAGCTCCGACCTGCGTGACGGCAACCAGTCGCTGATCGAGCCGATGGACGCGGTGAAGAAGCTGCGCTTCTGGAAAACCCTCGTTCAGGTGGGTGTGAAGGAAATCGAAGCCTCGTTCCCGGCCGCTTCGCAAACCGACTTCGACTTCGTGCGTACCCTGATCGAAGAAGGCCACATCCCGGACGACACCACCATTCAGGTGCTGACCCAGGGCCGTGAGGACTTGATCGAGCGCACCTTCGAATCCCTGCGCGGGGCGAAGAAAGCCATCGTCCACCTGTACAACGCCACCTCGCCGTCTTTCCGTCGCATCGTCTTCAACCAGGACAAGGACGGCATCAAGGCCATCGCGGTCAACGCCGCCAAGCTGTTCGTCAAGTACGCGGCGATGCAGCCGGACACCGAGTGGACTTTCGAATACTCGCCGGAAACCTTCAGCGCCACCGAGCTGGAGTTTGCCAAGGAAGTCTGTGACGCGGTGATCGAGGTCTGGAATCCGACGCCTGAGCACAAGATGATCCTCAACCTGCCGGCCACCGTCGAATGCGCAACGCCGAACGTCTACGCCGACCAGATCGAATGGTTCGGCCGCAACATCAACCGTCGTGACAGCGTGATCATCAGCCTGCACACCCACAACGACCGTGGCACCGGCGTCGCCGCTACCGAGCTGGGCCTGATGGCCGGCGCGGATCGCGTCGAAGGCTGCCTGTTCGGCAACGGCGAGCGTACCGGTAACGTTGACCTCGTCACTGTGGCACTGAACATGTACACCCAGGGCGTCGACCCTGAGCTGGACTTCTCCGACATCGACGGCGTGCGCAAAGTCGTAGAAGAGTGCAACCAGATTCAGGTGCACCCGCGTCACCCGTACGTCGGCGACCTGGTCCACACCGCATTCTCCGGCTCGCACCAGGACGCGATCCGCAAGGGCTTCGCCCAGCAGAAACCGGACACCCTGTGGGAAGTCCCGTACTTGCCGATCGACCCGGCCGACATCGGCCGCAGCTACGAGGCGGTGATTCGTGTGAACAGCCAGTCGGGCAAGGGCGGTATCGCCTACTTGCTGGAGCAGGAATACGGCATCAGCCTGCCGCGTCGCATGCAGATCGAGTTCAGCCAGGTGGTGCAGCGTGAAACCGATCGCCTCGGCCTGGAAATGACCGCCAAGCAGATCCACTCGCTGTTGATCAGCGAATACCTGCAAGCCAACACCCCGTACGCGCTGGTCAGCCATCGCCTGCAGGAAGAAAACGGCAACAGTGCCGTCGAAGTGGAAGTGGCGAGCAAGGGTCAGGGCGAAACCAACCTGCACTGGCGCGGCAAGGGCAACGGTGCGCTGGAAGCACTGGTGGCCGGTCTGCCAATTCCAGTGGAAATCATGGACTACAACGAACACGCGATCGGCGCGGGCACCAACGCCAAGGCAGCGGCTTACATCGAGCTGCGCGTGAATGGCGAGCGTGCGGTGCACGGCGTGGGTATCGATGAAAACATCACCACCGCCAGCTTCAAGGCGCTGTTCAGTGCGCTGAACCGCTCGTTGAGCCAGCCTGAGGCGAAAGCGGCTTAAGCCTTCGCTGACATGCAAAAGGCCCCGAAATGTAAGTTCCGGGGCCTTTTTTTTGCCTGATGCTTTTTTACTGACTTTTATGGCCCCTTCGCGAGCAGGCTCGCTCCCACATTTGGAATGCATTTCCCTGTGGGAGCGAGCCTGCTCGCGAAGGCGTCCTGACAGGCGCTGCGAGTATCAGGTGAACTCGAAGGTATCCGCATCCAGATTCGCCGGAAAGCGCTCGCGATACGCCGCCAGTGGCGCGGCTTCCAGCACGACCTTGAACACCCCGTCCGCCTCCCCCGCCGCCAGCAACGTCTCGCCCTGGAAATCCAGCACCTGACTGTCGCCGGTATAGGCAAAGCCCTTGCCGTCGGTGCCGATCCGGTTCACTGCCGCCACGTAGCACAGGTTTTCAATCGCCCGCGCCGGCAACAAGCGGTTCCAGTGCAGACGCCGCGCACCCGGCCAGTTGGCGGTGTACAGCAGCAGATCGGTGTCCTGCGCGTCGCGACTCCACACCGGGAAGCGCAAGTCGTAGCAAATCAGCGGCCGGATGCGCCAGCCCTTGAGTTCGAACTGCACCTGGCGCTCGCCGGGGGTGTAGTGGTTGTGCTCACCGGCCATGCGGAACAGGTGGCGCTTGTCGTAATGCCAGACTTCGCCGTCCGGGCGTGCCCACAGCAGGCGATTGCGATGGCTGCCGTCCGCCGCCTGAATGATCACGCTGCCGGTGATCACCGCATTCAGTTTCGCGGCCTGCGCCTTCATCCACTTGCTGGTCGGGCCATGCTCGGCTTCGGCGAGGGTTTCCGACTCCATGGAGAAGCCAGTGGTGAACATCTCCGGCAGGATGATCAGGTCCGCGCCCCGGGCCTGCTCCAGCAGCACCTCGAAGTGCTCGAGGTTGGCCTGACGGTCATGCCAGGCCAGGCTGGTCTGGATCAGCGCCAGATGGAGATCGGGCAATGCACTCAGATCACGCATAGTTTTGCCGCTGCTTCGCGCAGCGTCTCCTCGCGTTTGGCAAAGCACAGGCGCACCAGGCGCTGGCCTTCGGGTGGATTCTGATAGAACACCGACACCGGAATGCTCGCCACGCCGTGTTCGCGAGTCATCCAGATCGCCATGTCGACGTCGTTCAAGTCAGGACGGATCTGCGAGTAGTCGACCAACTGGAAATACGTGCCGGTGACGCGGGTAAAGGTGAAGCGTGACGGCGCCAGCAAATCGCAGAACAGGTCGCGCTTGGCCTGATAGAAACCCGGAAGCTCTTCGACGTGTTCCGGGTGCTCGGCCATGTAATCGGCCAGGGCATATTGCAGCGGCGTGACACCGCAGAAACTGACGTACTGGTGCACTTTGCGCAGCTCGGCGGTCAGCGCCGGGGGCGCAACCACGTAACCGGTTTTCCAGCCGGTGACGTGGTAGGTCTTGCCGAACGAGCTGACCACGAAGGCGCGCTGATACAGCTCTTCGTGAGCCAACACACTGACATGCGGCACGCCGTCGAACACCAAGTGTTCGTACACCTCGTCGCTGATCAGATAGATGTCGCGACCACGGATCAACTCCGCCAGTTGATCCAGTTCGGCACGGCTGATCAGTGCACCGCTCGGGTTGTGCGGTGTGTTGATGACGATCATTTTCGTGCGCGGGCTGAGGGCCGCGGCGAGCTTGTCGAAATCGATGGAGAAATCGTGCGGGTTCAGTTGCACATGCACGCAGCGGCCGCCCGCCAACTGCGTCGCCGGTTCATAGCTGTCGTAGCACGGGTCGAACACGATGACTTCGTCACCGCTGTGGATAACCGCCTGAATCGCACAGAAGATCGCCTGGGTCGCGCCCGGCGTTACGGTCACTTCGCTGTCGGCATCGACTTTCACGCCATAGCTGCGCGCGATTTTCGCCGCGATTTGCTCGCGCAGCGCCGGCAGGCCGGTCATCGGTGAATACTGGTTATGGCCGCTGGCGATATGCCGACCGACCGCGTCACGCAGGGACTGCGGGCCGTCGAAATCAGGAAAACCCTGGGACAGGTTGATCGCTCCGGTCTGCGCCGCGAGCTGAGACATCTGCGTGAAAATAGTGATGCCGACATTCGGCAGCTTACTGGTGATCATCGAGGGGTTCCCTGCTCTACACCCGGCTCTGACGGCGGCGCGGGAGAGCCCGAGAATAGCCCATCCGGCGCCCATAAAAAAAGGGCGCCCAACTGAGCACCCTTCTTTCATTTATAGCGCAGCAACCTTGTGGCGAGGGGATTCATCCCCGATCGGCTGCGAAGCAGTCGCAAACCCTATGACAGGTATTTGGGGTCGCTTCGCAACCCGTCGGGGATAAATCCCCTCACCACAGGATCACTTTTTGTCGCGGCGTTTCTTGCTGGCTTTCTTGTTGTGCGACATCAAGCGACGCTTCTTGTTGACCTGGCGGTCGGTCAGCGTGTTCTTGTTGCCTTCGTACGGGTTCTCGCCACCTTTGAACTCGATGCGGATCGGCGTACCGACCAGCTTCAGCACACGGCGGTAAGTGTTCTCCAGATAGCGCACATACGACTTCGGCACTTTCTCGATCTGGTTACCGTGGATCACGATGATCGGCGGGTTCGCACCACCCAGGTGAGCGTAACGCAGCTTGATCCGGCGGCTGTTGACCATCGGCGGCTGGTGCTCGCTGACCGCGTCTTCGAGAATCTGCGTCAGGCGGCTGGTCGGCCAGCGGGTGACCGCGGACTTGAACGAGTTCTGCACCGAGGCGTAGAGGTTGCCCACGCCAGTACCGTGCAGCGCCGAGATGAAGTGAATGTCGGCGAAGTCGACGAAGAACAGCCGACGTTGCAGCTCGACCTTCACAAAGTCGCGCTCGCTCGGGGTCATGCCGTCCCATTTGTTGATTGCGATCACCAGCGCACGGCCGGCTTCGAGGGCAAAGCCCAGCAGGTTGAGGTCGTGATCGACCACACCTTCGCGGGCGTCCATCACGAAGATCACAACGTTGGCGTCTTTGATCGCCTGCAGGGTTTTGACCACGGAGAATTTTTCGACTTCTTCGTGGATCTTGCCGCGCTTGCGCACACCGGCGGTGTCGATCAGCGTGTACTTCTCGTCGTTACGCTCGAACGGGATGTAGATACTGTCGCGGGTGGTGCCGGGCTGGTCGTAGACGATGACGCGGTCTTCACCGAGCATGCGGTTGACCAGAGTCGACTTGCCGACGTTCGGACGGCCGATGATGGCGATCTTGATCCCGTCTTTTTCGCTCGGGCCAGGAATGCGCTTGGCTTCCTCACCCTCGGCGACGATCTCTTCTTCTTCGCCTTCCGCCGGTTCGTCATCATCACGCGGGAAATCGCTCAGTGCCGCTTCCAGCAGTTGAGTGATACCACGGCCGTGAGCACCGGCGATCGGGATCGCGTGGCCCATGCCCAGCGGGGCAAATTCAGCGCGGGCCATTTCCGGGTCGATGTTGTCGACCTTGTTGGCAACCACGTGGGAACGCTTGTTACGCTTGCGCAAGTGTTCGGCGATCATCTGGTCGGCGGCGGTGAAACCGGCCTTGGCATCTACCAGGAACAGCACAACATCCGCTTCTTCAATGGCCAGCAGCGACTGCTCGGCCATTTTTTCGTCCATACCGTGTTCGTCACCGGAGATACCGCCGGTGTCGATCAGAATGTAGGAACGCCCTTGCCACTTGGCCTCACCGTACTGGCGATCACGGGTCAGACCGGACAAGTCGCCGACGATGGCGTCGCGAGTCCTGGTCAGGCGGTTGAACAAGGTGGATTTGCCGACGTTCGGTCGGCCCACCAGGGCGATTACGGGAACCATGCGGCTCTCCACTTCGTTATTTCAGAAAATACAAAAGCCGCTGCGAGGCAGCGGCTGGTGCTCGGGGCAACACTGTGGGAGCGGGCTTGCTCGCGAAAAACCGTAGCAGCACCGCGTTTAATCAGGCTGTACGCGTCTTCGTTGAGGCCTTCGCGAGCAAGCCCGCTCCCACAAATGAAGCTGCCTGGGGCGTTAACCCCAAGCATAGTTGTTACTTGATGGTCAGGGCTTCCAGTTTGCCGCTGTTGCCATACACATAGATCGTGTTGCCCACCACCAGCGGACGGGCACGCAGGCCGTCACTGTCGATACGCTCACGACCCACAAAACGACCGTCCACCTGGCTCAACAGGTGCAGGTAACCTTCCAGGTCACCGACGGCTACGTAGCTGGAGAACACTTCCGGAGCCGACAGTTGGCGGCGAGCCAGCGAGTCGTTGCTCCACAGTGCAGTAGTCGAACGCTCGTCAACGCCTTCAACGGTGCCCGAAGACAGGCTCACGTAGACGTTGCCGAAACCTTGAGCGACACCGGCATAGCTCGATGCATCGCGCTGCCACAATTGGCGACCGCTTTGCAGATCGAGTGCCGCAACGCGACCCTGGTAGCTGGCTACGTACAGCGTTTCGCCGGACAGCAGCAGACCGCCGTCGATGTCGACCACGCGCTCCAGTTCCGAACGACCGGTTGGAATCGCGACCCGTTGTTCCCAGACCGGCACGCCGTTGGAAATGTCCAGGGCGACCACTTTACCGGTCGACAGGCCAGCCACCGCGAGGCGGTTGGTCACCACGGGGGCGCTGGTGCCGCGCAGGGTCAGTACCGCAGGGGTGCTGTCGTAGGTCCAGCGACGGTCGCCGGTAGCCGCGTCCAGACCGATCAGACGATCGTCCTGAGTCTGTACCACTACGACGTCACCGTTGTTGGCCGGTGGCGCGAGGACTTCGCTGGAAACCCGGGCGCGCCACTTCTCTTCGCCGTTGATGGCGTCGAGGGCAACGATTTCACCCTTAAGGGTACCGATCGTGACCAGGCCGTAACCTACGCCAACGGCGCCGGAGACAGGCAGTTCAAGATCCTTTTTCCACTTCACGTCGCCATTGCTGCGATCCATGGCCATCAGCACGCCGGTCACATCGGCCGCGTAGATGGTGTCACCATCGATCGCCGGCACCAGCATGTTGTAGGTTTCGCCCTGACCGTCACCGATCGAACGGCTCCACTGCTTTTGCAGAACCACTTCTTCTTTGAAGTCGGTCAGCTCGGCCGGTGGCAGTTCTTTTTTGCTGTTGCTGCTGCAACCCGCGGCCAGAATGGCCAGAGCCAGCAATGCTGCATGCTTCCAACGGATCACGTCACGCATCCCCTTTGGCCAGGTCGTCGAGCTTGATTTGAAGGCCACCGACTGCCGCTTCATCCGACAGTGCCGCCTTGGCTTTTTGATACGCGGTGTTCGCCTCGTCGGTACGACCCAGCTGAACCAGCAGATCACCCTTGAGTTCTTCGCGAGTGGCCAGGAACGCCTTGTCGGCATCGCCGTCGAGCAGCTTCAGGGCTTCATCGGCCTTGTTCTGCGCACCCAGCACCTGCGCCAGACGCTGACGGGCGATTTCGCCCAGCGCCGGGTTGGCCGGTTTGGCAACGATGGCTTTGAGTTCAGTCGCAGCGTCGTCCAGCTTACCGCTGTCGACCGCTACTTTGGCCACGAACAGGCTGCCGTACTGCGCGTACGCGGTGCCGCCGAATTCGCTGTTGAGCTTGCCGGCCAGATCCGCAACGCGGGCAGCGTCAGGCTTGCCGTCCGGGGTCAGCGTGGTTTCCAGCAGTTGCTGATAGAGCACCGAGGCGCCTTGCGACTGGTTGCTCTGATACTTGTGAAAAGCCTGCCAGCCGAACACGATGACCAGCGCCAACAGGCCGCCGGTGACCAGAGGTTTGCCGTTGCGTGTCCACCAGTCCTTCAAATCCGCCAACTGTTCGTCTTCGGTACTCGACACCCCAATACTCCTTAATCGCTAAATCGGCTGTTTAGACAGCTTCAACCCTGCACGACGCAGGTGGCCAGGTGAGCGGCAAGCGCATCCCAGGCAATGCTTTGTTGTTCGCCCTGGCCACGCAGGGGTTTGAAACCTACCACTTGCTGGGCCATTTCGTCGTCACCCAGGATCAGTGCATACAGCGCACCGCTCTTGTCGGCTTTCTTGAACTGGCTTTTGAAGCTGCCGGCGCCGGCATTGACTTGCAGACGCAGGTTTGGAAGCTGGTCACGCACACGCTCGGCCAAGGCCAGACCGGCCAGTTCGGCCTCCTCGCCAAAGGCGCAGAGGTAAACGTCGACCTGACGGGAGATTTCTTCCGGGATCTGCTCCAGGGTTTCGAGCATCAACACCAGACGCTCGATGCCCATGGCGAAACCCACGCCTGTAGTCGGCTTGCCGCCCATCTGCTCGACCAGACCGTCGTAACGACCGCCCGCGCAGACAGTGCCCTGGGCGCCGAGCTTGTCGGTGACCCATTCGAATACGGTTTTGCTGTAGTAATCGAGGCCGCGCACCAGTTTCGGGTTGAGCACGTACGGGATGCCAACCGCGTCCAGACGCGCCTTCAGACCTTCGAAGTGCGCACGGGATTCGTCGTCCAGGTAGTCGGCCATCTTCGGCGCATCGACCAGTACGGCTTGAGTGTCGGCATTTTTGGTGTCGAGCACGCGCAGCGGGTTGGTTTTCAGGCGACGCTGGCTGTCTTCGTCGAGCTTGTCGTGGTGCGCCGAGAGGTACTCGACCAGCGCTTCACGATAGCGACCACGGGACTCGCTGGTGCCCAGGCTGTTGAGTTCGAGCTTGACCGCATCACGGATACCCAGCTCGCCCCACAGGCGCCAGGTCATGATGATCAGTTCGGCGTCGATGTCCGGACCGTCGAGGTTGAACACCTCCAGACCGATCTGGTGGAACTGGCGATAACGGCCTTTCTGCGGACGCTCGTGGCGGAACATCGGGCCGATGTACCAGAGTTTCTGCACCTGGCCACCGCCGGTGATGCCGTGCTCGAGCACTGCACGCACGCACGCCGCGGTGCCTTCCGGACGCAGGGTCAGGGAGTCGCCGTTGCGGTCTTCGAAGGTGTACATCTCTTTTTCGACGATGTCGGTCACTTCACCGATCGAGCGTTTGAACAGCTCGGTGAATTCGACGATTGGCATGCGGATCTGCTTGTAACCGTAGTTATCCAGCAGACGCGCGACAGTGCCCTCGAAATAACGCCACAGCGGGGTCTGTTCGGGCAGGATGTCGTTCATGCCACGAATGGCTTGCAGAGACTTGCTCACTTTAAATCCTTAAATTCATTCGGCTTTCAGTCAGGCTCAGCCGCGCGCGATGACCGCTGCGTCAGCTTCGACCTTCTCGGCCGCTTTCTCGCGGATCAGCTTTTCCAGCTCGTCCACCAGATTGTCATTCGTCAGTTTCTGCGACGGCTTGCCGTCGATGTAAATCAGGTTTGGCGTGCCGCCGGTCAAGCCGATATGGGCTTCCTTGGCTTCGCCGGGGCCGTTGACCACGCAACCGATCACCGCGACATCCAGCGGCACCAGCAGGTCTTCAAGGCGCCCTTCCAGCTCGTTCATGGTCTTGACCACATCGAAGTTCTGCCGCGAGCAGCTCGGGCAGGCGATGAAGTTGATGCCACGGGAACGCAGATGCAAAGACTTGAGAATGTCGTAACCGACCTTCACTTCCTCGACCGGATCGGCCGCCAGCGAGATGCGGATAGTATCGCCAATCCCCTCGGCGAGCAGCATACCTAGGCCCACGGCGGATTTCACTGTGCCCGAACGCAATCCACCGGCTTCGGTGATGCCCAGGTGCAGCGGCTGGACGATTTCTTTCGCCAGCAGACGGTAGGCTTCGACGGCCATGAACACGTCGGAGGCTTTCACGCTGACCTTGAAGTCCTGGAAATTCAGGCGTTCGAGGTGCTCGACGTGACGCAGCGCGGACTCGACCAGTGCAGCCGGGGTCGGTTCGCCGTATTTCTTCTGCAGGTCTTTTTCCAGGGAACCGGCGTTGACGCCGATACGGATCGGAATCCCGCGGTCACGGGCGGCATCGACCACGGCACGCACCCGGTCTTCACGACCGATGTTGCCCGGGTTGATGCGCAGACAGTCCACACCCAGTTCGGCGACGCGCAGAGCGATCTTGTAGTCGAAGTGGATGTCGGCAACCAGCGGCACCTTGACCAGTTGCTTGATCCTGCCGAACGCCTCGGCGGCGTCCATGTCCGGTACCGAAACACGGACGATGTCGACGCCGGCGGCTTCCAGACGATTGATCTGGGCGACGGTGGCAGCCACATCATTGGTGTCGCTGTTGGTCATGCTCTGCACAGCGATGGGCGCATCGCCGCCAACAGGTACGTTACCGACCCAGATCTTGCGCGAAACGCGACGTTTGATTGGAGATTCGCCGTGCATGACTTATTGACCCAACTTCAGGCGAGCAGTCTCGCCACTGGTGAACGGAGCGATATCGACCGGTTGGCCGTTGTAGCTGACCTGTGCGGCGCGAGCCACACCCAGGCGCACCGCCAGTGGCGGTTTGCCGGAAACCGAAACGCTGTCGCCTTTATGTTTCAGACCGCTGAACAGCACTTTGCCGCGACCATCGGTGACCTGTGCCCAGCAATCGGCGGTGAACTGCAGTTGCACCTGGCTGTCGCCAGCCGCTGGGACAGCTGCTTCTGCGGTCGGCGCAGGGGTAGCCGCGACCACTGGTGCGGTGACCGTCGGCGCTGGTGTGGCCGGGGCATTCGGTGCCGGAGCCGCCGGAGCCGCCACAGCCGGGGCCGGTGTATGAACCGGTGCCGCCGGCGTGGTCGCAGCCGGGGCGGCGGGTGCGGTGGCCGGAGCAACCGGCTCGGCACCGGTCGATTCAGCGGTGGTTTCCGATTGCGGCAGGGCCAGCGCGGTTGCGCCTTCGGCCTGACCTTCGGCAACGGCCTGGTCTTCCGGCTCGTCGATCGGGTGAATCTGTGTGGTGCCGTCGGCGCCTTCGACTTCAACGTGCTCCGGGGCCAGGCTGGTCACGTCCTTGCTGCGCTGCGAGGTCTGATCCTGCCACCAGACGAAACCGCCGCCGATGACCGCGACCAGCAACAGCAGGCTGACAATACGCAAAATAGTGTGTGAAACCCGCACCGGCTCTTCGATACGACCCAGCGCATGCACGTTGCTGCCCTGTGAGTCGGTGCCGGTGGACTGGTCGAATTGCTGAACCAGAACAGTCTGATCCATCCCGAGCAATTTGGCATAAGCGCGAATGTAACCGCGAGCGAAGGTATGCCCCGGCAGCTTGTCGAAAGCGCCAGCTTCAAGATTGCTCAGGGAAGTCACGGTGAGGTTGAGCTTGAGGGCCACTTCGGCCAGCGACCAGCCATTGCTTTCGCGGGCCTGGCGCAAAGTCTCACCGGGATTAACGCGAGTCGCTGCTACAACTTCGGGATGCGCCGCTTTCATCATTGCTCCGACAGGTATTGCTGATATTCCGGCGTACCGGGATAGAGTCGTTTTAATTGCAGGCCATAACTGGCGGCCTTGTCGCGATCTTCAAACACTTTTGCCAGCCGAACGCCGAGCAATAGACTACGTGCATTTTGCTCGGTTAGCAGGCTGAAACGGTCGTAATAGTCACGCGCGGGCACATAATGCCTGTCTTCGAAGGACAACTCAGCCATTTCCAGCAAAGCGCGCGGTTGTTGACGGTTCAGCCGCAGGGCTTTTTCCAGTTGCTGCTGTGCCAGATCCCGCTGACCGAGTTTCGAGGCGGTCATGCCGAGGTTCTCGAAGACTCGCGAACGCTCAGGATACAGGGTATCGGCGGCTGCCTGCTCAAAACGCTCGTAGGCTTCCTTGTAACGCTGTTCTTCGTAGAGAAAACTGCCGTAGTTATTGAGGATTCGTGCATCGGTGGGACGCGAGGACAGGGCTTTGCGGAAATGTTCGTCGGCCAGCTTCGGCTCCATTTCGGCCTGGAACACCAGGCCGAGGGCAGCGTTGGCATCAGGATCGGAGCCGTCCAGCTCCAGCGCCTTCTTCAGCGGCACCTTGGCGCGCTCGGTCATCCCTTGCTGCAAGTATCCCAGTCCCAGCTGCACGTAGGCGGCACGCGCTTCGTCGCGGCCCTTGCTGGTCTTCATCGGGTTGTAGTCACCCGACAGGACACAACCAGCACACAGGCTGGCCATCAGCAACAGCAGCGCAAAGCGCAGGGACATAGAGATCCTCTCTTAGTTAGTGTTCGCGGCGTTCTGTGCCAGATCGCTGTCGGCGCTCAACTCGCGCACGGCGATGTAACGTTCACTGCGACGGGTGCGATCCAGCACCTGCCCTACCAATTGACCACATGCGGCGTCGATGTCTTCACCACGGGTGGTGCGGACAGTGACGTTAAAGCCGGCCTGATGCAACTGATCCTGGAACCGACGAATGGCGTTGTTGCTCGGCCGCTCGTAACCGGAATGCGGGAACGGGTTGAACGGAATCAGGTTGATCTTGCACGGAATGTCTTTGAGCAGCTCGATCATTTCCACGGCGTGCTCAAGCTTGTCGTTGACATCCTTGAGCAAGGTGTACTCGATGGTCAGCACGCGTTTCTCGCCCAGGGCGGACATGTAGCGCTGGCACGACTCGAGCAGCATCTTAAGCGGATATTTCTTGTTGATCGGCACCAATTGGTTACGCAATGCGTCATTCGGTGCGTGCAGAGACAACGCCAGGGAGACGTCGATGTGCTTGGCCAGCTCATCGATCATCGGCACCACGCCCGAAGTGGACAGGGTCACGCGGCGCTTGGAGATCCCGTAACCGAGGTCATCCATCATCAGATGCATGGCGGCCACGACGTTGTCGAAGTTCAGCAGCGGTTCGCCCATGCCCATCATCACCACGTTGGTGATGGCGCGGTCGATGGTGGCGGGAACACTGCCGAAGGATTTGTTGGCAATCCACACCTGACCGATGACTTCGGCGGCGGTGAGGTTGCTGTTGAAGCCTTGCTTGCCGGTGGAGCAGAAACTGCAGTCCAGGGCACAGCCTGCCTGGGACGAAACGCACAGAGTGCCGCGTTTGCCCTGGGGAATGTACACGGTCTCGACACAGCTGCCGGACGCCACGCGCACCACCCACTTGCGGGTGCCGTCGCTGGAAATGTCCTCGCTGACCACTTCGGGACCACGGACCTCAGCAATAGCCTTGAGCTTGTCGCGCAAGGCCTTGCTGACGTTCGTCATGGCGTCGAAATCATCGACGCCAAAGTGGTGAATCCATTTCATTACCTGACCGGCACGGAAACGCTTCTCCCCGATTGAGTCGAAGAATTTTTCCATTTCCGGCTGGGTCAGACCCAGCAGGTTTGTTTTAACAGTCGATGTAGTCATGGATTCACCTTCACTCTTTAAGCAATGCTTAGCGAGTGGTTACTTCAGTAGCTGCGAAGAAGTACGAGATTTCGCGAGCAGCAGCGGCTTCGGAGTCCGAACCGTGAACGGCGTTGGCGTCGATCGACTCGGCGAAGTCAGCACGGATGGTGCCAGCAGCAGCTTCTTTAGGGTTGGTAGCGCCCATCAGCTCACGGTTCAGAGCGATAGCGTTTTCGCCTTCCAGTACCTGAACAACAACAGGACCGGAGATCATGAAAGCAACCAGGTCGCCGAAGAAACCGCGCTCTTTGTGCTCAGCGTAGAAGCCTTCAGCTTCAGCTTTGGACAGCTGCTTCAGTTTCGAAGCTACAACGCGCAGGCCTGCTTTTTCGAAACGAGTGGTGATCTCGCCGATGACGTTTTTTGCAACAGCGTCAGGCTTGATGATGGAGAAAGTACGTTGAACAGCCATGGTGTAACTCCAGAAACAGTAATTTGCGAAAAATTAAACCCGCGAATTATACGCGGGTTCTTGGGTATTGCCTAACCTGCGAGGACGATCAGTCCAATTCTTCAGCCCAGCGCGTCTGAACCGCTTCCAACACTTTCTCGCCGACCCGGCCAGAGGTGTTGTCAAAATCCGGCAGCTCTTTGATCCATTGCTGCAGATCGACGAAATTGACAGAGAACGGGTCTACACCCGGCTTGGCTTCGGCCAATTCTTCTGCAATGCGTTGAACATCATTCCAACCGTAGCTCATGACAGTCTTACCAGTCAGTGCGGCGCTTCGGCCGCATGGTTAAGCGAATATTTCGGGATCTCGACGGTGAGATCTTCTTCACCAACGATAGCCTGACAGGCCAGGCGCGATTGCGCTTCCAGACCCCAGGCGCGATCGAGGAAGTCTTCTTCCAGTTCGTCGGCCTCTTCCAGCGAGTCGAAACCCTCGCGGATGATGCAGTGGCAAGTGGTGCAGGCGCAGACGCCGCCACAGGCACTTTCCATCTCGATGTGGTGCTCGTGAGCCAGCTCGAGAATCGAAGTGCCAGGCTCAGCCTCGACGACCATCCCTTCAGGGCAGAACTTCTCGTGGGGCAGAAAAATGACCTGCGGCATCAGATATCCTCGATTTCATTCAGATTGCGCCCCGACAGAGCGGCTTTCACCGTCAGATCCATGCGGCGGGCAGCAAAAGCATCAGTCACTTGCGACAGACGCTTGGTCTGTTGCTCGATGGCGTAACCATCGGTGCCTTTCATCAGTTCGGCCAGTTCCTGCATCTGCAACTCGATGACCATGCGCTCTTCGGCGTCGAGCAAGCGCTCGCCATCAGCCTCCAGAGCGCCCTGCACCGCCTCGATCAGACGCTGGGCATCGACTTGCTGCTCGCGCAGGACGCGGGCGACCTTGTCGTCGTTGGCGTGCTGGAACGAATCCTTGAGCATCTTGGCGATTTCACCGTCGGTCAGACCGTAGGACGGCTTGACCTGAATGCTCGCCTCAACGCCCGAACCCAGTTCACGGGCAGACACGCTGAGCAGACCGTCGGCATCGACCTGGAAGGTCACGCGAATCTTCGCCGCGCCGGCCACCATCGCCGGAATGCCGCGCAGTTCGAAGCGTGCCAGGGAGCGGCAGTCGCTGATCAGCTCGCGCTCACCCTGCAGCACATGGATCGCCATGGCCGACTGGCCGTCTTTATAAGTAGTGAAGTCCTGCGCGCGGGCGACCGGGATGGTGGTGTTGCGCGGAATCACCTTCTCCATCAGCCCGCCCATGGTTTCCAGCCCAAGGGACAGTGGAATCACGTCGAGCAGCAGCAGTTCGCCGCCATCACGCTTGTTGCCAGCCAGCGTATCCGCCTGGATCGCGGCCCCGATGGCCACCACTTGATCCGGGTCGATTTCGGTCAGTGGCTGACGACCGAAGGCTTCGGCGACGGCCTCGCGAACACGCGGCACACGGGTCGAACCACCGACCATGACCACGGCATGCACGTCTTCCAGCTCAATACCGGAATCACGCACAGCGCGGCGGCAGGCTTTCAGGCTGCGAGCAACCATCGGCTCGATCAGCGCATCGAAGGCTTCGCGGGTCAGCTGCGCTTTCCAGTCACCGTAGGCGACTTCAACGCTGGCCGCATCGGTCAGGGCTTCTTTGGCCGCACAGGCGGTTTGCAGCAGATTGCGTTGTGCGCCCGGGTCGAGATCGGCAGACAGGCCGGCGCTCTCGATAATCCAGCCGGCAATCGCGTGATCGAAGTCATCCCCGCCCAAGGCGCTGTCGCCGCCGGTGGCCAGCACTTCGAAAACACCGCCAGTCAGACGCAGAATCGAAATATCGAAGGTTCCGCCGCCCAGGTCATAGATTGCGACCAGACCTTCGGCGTGTTGGTCCAGACCATACGCCACGGCGGCAGCGGTCGGCTCGTTGAGCAGACGCAGCACATTCAGACCGGCGAGTTTCGCCGCATCCTTGGTGGCTTGGCGCTGCGCATCGTCGAAATACGCCGGAACGGTGATCACCGCACCGACCAGCTCGCCACCCAGGGTCGCTTCAGCACGCTGACGCAAAACCTTGAGGATATCGGCAGAGACTTCGACCGGGCTTTTCGGACCTTGTACGGTGTCGATGAACGGCATGTGCGATTCGCCGCCGACAAAGCGGTATGGCAGTTGCTCGCCCAATTGCTTGACGTCGGACAAACCACGCCCCATCAGGCGCTTGACCGACAGCACAGTATTCAAGGGATCGGAGGACGCGGCCAGCTTGGCCGATTCGCCAACCTCGACGCGGTCGGCGTGATAACGCACGGCGGACGGCAGGATGACCTGCCCGTCAGCGTCGGCCAGTGGCTCGGAAAGACCACTGCGCAACGCAGCGACCAGCGAATTGGTAGTGCCCAAGTCGATCCCCACAGCCAGGCGACGCTGGTGCGGTTGAGGACTTTGGCCGGGTTCGGCGATCTGCAGTAGGGCCATCGTGATCAGGACTTATCTGTATATCAGGCGTGCGACCGGAGCGGCACTGGGTTAATCGTCGAGGCGCTCTTCTAACTGGCGCACTTCGTAGGTGAGCTTGTCGAGGAACTGCATGCGCCGCATCAGGCGTTCGGCCTGTTCGCGTTGCGCTGCATCATCCCAACAGGCTGCGAAGCTTTCGTTCAACTGTTCCTGAGCCACCTTCAGGCGCCGCTTGAATACCGCGACACCGTCGAGATCGGCGCTGTCCTGGAGGTCTTCGAGCTCTTCGCGCCATTGCATCTGCTGCAAGAGAAACTCGGGGTCATGGACCGTGACTTCCATCGGCACTTCATGCCCGCTGATGGTCAGCAGGTAGCGTGCACGCTGGGCAGGACTCTTGAGCGTCTGATACGCGTCGTTAAGCCGCGCAGACTGCTCGAGCGCTGAGCGCTGCTCGCGCTCGGAAGCGTCGGCAAAGCGGTCAGGATGAACACCGCGCGCCAACTCACGGTAGCGCGTGGCCAACTGCTCGAGATCCAGGCGAAAGCTCGGTTGCAGCTCGAATAAAGCGAAATGACAAGGAATACCCACGACAAGCCTCAGATGTTGAAGCTTTCGCCGCAGCCACATTCACCGCGTACGTTGGGATTGTTGAACTTGAAGCCTTCGTTCAACCCTTCCTTGACGAAATCGAGCTCGGTGCCGTCCAGGTAGGCCAGGCTTTTCGGGTCGATGATCACTTTCTCGCCGTGACTTTCGAACACTTGATCCTCGGCAACCACCTCGTCGACAAACTCCAGCACGTAGGCAAGGCCGGAACAGCCCGTGGTGCGAACACCCAGACGAATCCCTTCACCTTTGCCGCGCCCGTCGAGGGAGCGTCGCACGTGTCGAGCAGCCGCTTCTGTCATGCTGATAGCCATCGTTGACTCCTTACTCGTCGCGCAATGCTTAGATCAAGCCTTTCTTCTGCTTGTAGTCGCGAACAGCCGCTTTGATAGCGTCTTCAGCGAGTACCGAGCAGTGGATTTTCACTGGCGGCAGAGCCAGTTCTTCGGCCAGCTGAGTGTTCTTGATGGTCTCGGCTTCGTCCAGCGTCTTGCCCTTCATCCACTCGGTGGCCAGGGAGCTGGAAGCGATTGCCGAACCGCAGCCATAGGTCTTGAACTTGGCGTCTTCGATAACGCCTTGATCGTTGACCTTGATCTGCAGACGCATCACGTCGCCGCACGCCGGAGCGCCGACCATACCGGTGCCGACATCCGGGTCTTCCGCGTTCATCTTGCCGACGTTGCGCGGGTTTTCGTAGTGGTCGATGACCTTTTCGCTGTAAGCCATGGTGCTTAATCCTCACTCATCAGAGAGTCGCTCTTTAAGCCCTGCAACCTGGGGTCGCAGGGCCGGTTCGCGGCGACTTGAAATCAGTGTGCCGCCCACTCGATTTTCGAAATGTCGACACCGTCTTTGTACATGTCCCACAGCGGCGACAGAGCGCGCAGCTTGGTAACGGCCTCGCAGACTTTCTGCGCGGCATAGTCGATTTCTTCTTCGGTGGTGAAACGGCCGAAGGTGAAACGGATCGAGCTGTGTGCCAGTTCGTCGTTGCGGCCGAGGGCGCGCAGAACGTACGAAGGCTCCAGGGATGCCGAGGTGCAGGCCGAACCGGACGATACCGCCAGATCCTTGAGCGCCATGATCAGCGACTCGCCTTCAACGTAGTTGAAGCTCAGGTTCAGGTTGTGCGGAACGCGGGCGGTCAGGCTGCCGTTGACGTACAGCTCTTCCAGATGCTCGACCTGCTTGTAGAAGCGGTCGCTCAGGGCTTTGATACGCACGTTTTCGGCAGCCATGTCTTCCTTGGCTACACGGAACGCTTCGCCCATGCCGACGATCTGGTGGGTCGCCAGCGTGCCGGAACGCATGCCGCGCTCGTGACCGCCGCCGTGCATGGTCGCTTCGATGCGCACACGCGGCTTGCGGCTGACGTACAGCGCGCCGATGCCTTTAGGGCCGTAGGTTTTGTGGGCGGAGAACGACATCATGTCGACTTTCAGCTTCTGCAGGTCAATGTCGACCTTGCCAGTGGACTGAGCCGCGTCAACATGCAGCAGAACGCCCTTGGAGCGGGTCAGTTCGCCGATGGCAGCGATGTCGTTGATGGTGCCGATTTCGTTGTTCACGTGCATCACCGACACCAGAATGGTGTCTTCGCGCAGTGCCGCTTCGATCATCGCCGGGGTGATCAGACCGTCTTCAGTCGGCTCGAGGTAGGTCACTTCGAAACCTTCACGCTCCAGTTGGCGCATGGTGTCGAGAACGGCCTTGTGTTCGATCTTGCTGGTGATCAGGTGCTTGCCCTTGGAGCCATAGAAATGCGCCGCACCCTTGATCGCCAGGTTGTCGGATTCGGTGGCGCCGGACGTCCAGACGATTTCACGCGGGTCAGCGTTGACCAGATCGGCCACCTGACGACGGGCGTTTTCGACGGACTCTTCAGCTTTCCAGCCGAACACGTGGGAACGGGACGCCGGGTTACCGAAGTTTCCGTCGACCAGCAGGCATTCACTCATCTTTTGCGCAACGCGCGGATCGACCGGGGTGGTCGCAGAGTAATCAAGGTAAATCGGCAATTTCATGGACTATCTCCTAAATCAGGCTGGCTGGCGTGCCGCTAGCTCTTTGGCTGTCATTCGACGGCGGACGCTTCAATCTTGTCCAGGCGCGGCGCCTTGCCATTGCAACGACGCTGATCCTGACGCTGGGCCACTTCCTGCACCTCACGGCGAGTTACGAGGTCGGCCAAGCTGATACCGCTGAGAAATTCGTGAATCTGCAGGCTCAGGTCGCACCACAGGTGATGAGTCAGGCAGGTGTCGCCGGAATGGCAATCGCCCTGGCCCTGGCACTTTGTAGCATCGACCGATTCGTTGACCGCATCGATCACCTGAGCCACCTGGATGCCCTGCATGTCGCGCGACAGCTGGTAACCACCGCCTGGACCGCGAACACTGGAAACCAGGTTACTGCGGCGCAGCTTGGCGAAAAGCTGTTCGAGATAGGACAGGGAGATGCCTTGGCGCTCGGAGATATCGGCCAGGGACACCGGCCCGTGCTGCGCGTGCAACGCCAGGTCAAGCATGGCGGTCACGGCGTATCGGCCTTTTGTAGTCAGTCGCATGGACAATTACCACGGAGTTCGGAATGGGCGGGAGTATGCAATTCCCGAGCATTTAAGTCAACTATAAGACCTAGTGCTTTAGTCAGGTTTACCCGCAAAAGAGCGCGCGCATCATAGCAAAGGCTGGCGGCGTACAGCCAGCGCAACCGCGAGATCGTTCTTCGCGAGCAGGCTCGCTCCCACATTGGAAAGCATTCACCAGCGGGAGCGAGCCTGCTCGCGAAACGCGGCGCCCCGGTTTAGCTGGCCTGGCTCTGATCCTTGCCCTTCACGCAGGCAAAGTCTTCTTCGCGCAGCTCAGGCAGATCTTTCGCACAGTAATTACTGCCCAGATCCTTCAGCGCGCCGCACATCCCTTCCAGCCGTCCATCCACCGCTTGCAGGTGATCGAGCAACTGACCGATGGCACGGGCCACCGGATCGGGCATGTCTTCGCTGACACCATAAGCATCGAAGCCGATCTTCTCGGCCATCGCCTTGCGCTTGGCGTCCTGCTCTTCATCGGTTTTGACGATGATCCGCCCCGGAATCCCCACCACTGTGGCGCCCGGCGGCACTTCCTTGGTGACCACTGCATTGGAGCCTACTTTCGCGCCAGCCCCCACCGTGAATGGACCGAGCACTTTGGCACCAGCACCCACGACAACTCCATCACCCAGCGTCGGGTGGCGCTTGCCCTTGTTCCAACTGGTGCCGCCGAGGGTCACGCCCTGATAAATAGTCACGTCATCGCCAATTTCGGCGGTTTCACCAATGACGATGCCCATGCCGTGGTCAATGAAAAAGCGCCGACCAACTTTGGCACCCGGATGAATTTCGATCCCGGTCAACCAGCGACCGAAGTTCGACACCAGCCGCGCCAGCCATTTCAGCTCGTTGCGCCACAGCATCCCGGCCAACCGATGAATCCAGATCGCGTGCATACCGGGGTAGCAGGTCAGGACTTCAAAAGCGTTACGCGCCGCCGGGTCTCGATGGAATACGCTCTGGATATCTTCACGCAAACGCTCAAACATCATTCAGTCCTTCCGCTTAAGAAGCTCACCACGGGCCGCTTTTTGGGTTTCCGTGAGGATGCCACGCAAAATATTCATTTCCGCCCGGCTGACCGAGCTGCGTCCGTACAATCGGCGCAGGCGCGCCATCAAGTGCCTTGGCTTTTCCGGATCGAGGAATTCGATGGCAACCAGCGTCTGCTCCAGATGCTCGTAAAAGCGCTCCAGCTCATCCATGGTCGCGAGCTCGGCGCTTTTCACCGAGGCCACTTCTTCTTTCTCGATCTTGGTCGGCTGCCCTTGAGCGGCCAGCCAGGCCATGCGCACTTCGTAGCTCAACACCTGCACCGCCGCCCCGAGGTTCAACGAGCTGAACTCAGGATCGGAGGGGATGTGCACGTGAAAGTGACATCGCTGCAGCTCCTCGTTGGTCAGGCCGGAGTCTTCACGACCGAACACCAACGCGATTTGTGCGCCCTGCCCCGCTTCCTCGACCACTTTGCTCCCGCATTCGCGGGGATCGAGCAGCGGCCAGGGAATGCGCCGGTCACGGGCGCTGGTGCCGAGCACCAGATTGCAGCCGACCAGAGCGTCTTCCAGAGTGGCGACGACTTGAGCATTTTCAAGAATGTCACCGGCACCGGAAGCACGCGCATCGGCTTCGTGGTGCGGAAACAACCGCGGTTCGACCAGCACCAGCCGCGACAGACCCATGTTTTTCATGGCGCGCGCGGCCCCGCCGATGTTGCCGGGGTGGCTGGTATTGACCAGGACGACACGAATGTTCTGCAGCAAGGGAGGCGCTCTCGGACACAGGAAAGGGGTGCAAATCTTACAGAACAGCCTACCGTTAAGCTATGAAAGCGAACAGCGACCTTCACCTGAAGAAAAGTTCTGATAGAATGCGCGGCTTTCTTTAACAACCTTAGGTGACACATCCATGCAGCCCATGCTGAATATCGCGCTGCGCGCCGCCCGCAGCGCCAGTGAACTGATCTTCCGCTCCATCGAGCGCCTGGATACCATCAAGGTCGACGAAAAAGACGCCAAGGATTATGTATCCGAGGTCGATCGCGCCGCCGAACAGAAAATCATCGATGCTCTGCGCAAGGCTTACCCGAATCACTCGATCCAGGGTGAAGAGACCGGCATGCACGTCGGTAACGGCATCGAAGGCGAAGAGTACCTGTGGATCATCGATCCACTGGACGGCACCACCAACTTCCTGCGTGGCATTCCTCACTTTGCTGTCAGCATTGCCTGCAAATACCGTGGTCGCCTGGAGCACGCAGTGGTTCTGGACCCGGTTCGCCAGGAAGAATTCACCGCCAGCCGTGGTCGCGGCGCTCAACTGAACGGTCGTCGTCTGCGCGTCAGCGGTCGCACCAGCCTCGACGGCGCTCTGCTGGGTACTGGCTTCCCGTTCCGTGACGACCAGATGGACAACCTCGACAATTACCTGGGCATGTTCCGCGCCCTGGTTGGCCAGACTGCCGGCATCCGCCGCGCCGGCTCCGCCAGCCTGGACCTGGCCTACGTGGCTGCCGGTCGTTTCGACGCGTTCTGGGAGTCGGGCCTGTCCGAGTGGGACATGGCTGCAGGCGCCCTGCTGATTCAAGAAGCTGGCGGCCTGGTGAGCGACTTCACCGGCGGTCACGATTTCCTTGAAAAAGGCCACATCGTTGCCGGCAACACCAAATGCTTCAAGGCAGTGCTGACGGCGATCCAGCCGCACCTGCCGGCTTCGCTGAAGCGCTAAGCTTCCCGCGAAACGCAAAAAGCACCCTTTGGGGTGCTTTTTTTATGCCTGGAATTCGATCTTCAGATCACCAAAACCTTCATGTGGGAGCGAGCCTGCTCGCGAATGCGGTATGCCAGCCGACATCAATATTGACTGTCAGAATGCATTCGCGAGCAGACTCGCTCCCACAAGAAATCCGGGTTTAGCCAGAAATTCCGGGCACAAAAAAGCACCCCGCAGGGTGCTTCTTGTTAAACAGTCGGTCCTTACTGAGCCGGCTGATTCTGCGACAGAATCAGCTTGCCTTCCTTGTCGACCGGAATCTGGTTGCCCGGATCGCGATCCATCCGCACTTTGCCTTCCTTGCCATCGAGCGAATAACGCACGTCGTAACCGACAACCTTGTCGCTGATGTCATTCACGGTGTTACAGCGAGTCTGGGTGGTGGTGTAGGTGTCGCGGTTCTGCATGCCTTCCTGCACCTTGTTACCGGCATAACCACCACCGACCGCGCCAGCGACCGTGGCAATCTTCTTGCCGGTACCGCCGCCAATCTGGTTACCCAGCAAACCACCCGCTACCGCACCAATCGCGGTACCGAGGATCTGGTGTTGATCCTTGACCGGCGCCTGGCGGGTTACAGCAACATCCTTGCACACTTCACGTGGAGTCTTGATCTGTGTTTTGACCGGTTCTACGGCCAGCACTTGCGCATACTCAGGGCCGCTTTTAACCAGGCTGTAGGTGGCAACAGCACCCCCGGCAGTCACACCGACAGCACCCAATACCGCACCAACCAGCAACGACTTGTTCACATGAACCTCCTGACCATCACATGCGGGACGCGCCCGCGCTTCTCCCAGCCTTGGAGCATAAAAAAAGGCGCGAGTTCAACTCGCGCCTTTTTCGGGCTGACAGCCGGAGAAACGATGGCCGTTATGGACGGTCGTCGACTTCCTTCTCGGTGTTGGCCGGAGGAATCAGATCCTCGGTGCTCAGGTTCAGCCAGATCAGTACCACGTTCGCGATGTAGATCGACGAGTAGGTACCCGCCAGAACACCGATGAACAGGGCAATGGAGAAGCCGAACAGGTTGTCGCCACCGAAGAACAGCAGCGCAGCGATCGCCAGCAAGGTGGAGATCGACGTTGCCATGGTCCGCAGCAGGGTCTGGGTGGTCGAGATGTTGATGTTCTCGATCAACGAAGCCTTGCGCAGCACACGGAAGTTCTCACGAACCCGGTCGAACACGACGATGGTGTCGTTCAGCGAGTAACCGATGATCGCCAGTACCGCTGCCAGCACCGTCAGGTCGAAGGTGATCTGGAAGAACGACAGGATACCGACAGTCACGATCACGTCGTGAATCAGCGAAACGATGGCGCCCACCGCGAATTTCCACTGAAAGCGGAAAGCCAGGTAGATCAGGATGCCGCCGAGCGCCAGGAGCATGCCGAGGCCGCCCTGGTCGCGCAGTTCTTCACCGACCTGCGGGCCGACGAACTCGACGCGCTTGACCGTCGCCGGGTTGTCGCCGCCGACTTTCTGCAGCGCGTCTGCTACCTGATGACCCAGCTGCGGATCTTCACCCGGCATGCGCACCAGCAGGTCGGTGGTCGCACCGAAGTTCTGCACGATGGCTTCGTGGTAACCGGAATTCGCCAGTTGCTCGCGCACTTTGGTGACGTCAGCCGGACGCTCGTAGGTCAGCTCGATGAGCGTACCGCCGGTGAAGTCCAGACCCCAGTTCATGCCCTTGTGGAAAACGCTGAACAAGGCCAGAACGGTGAGAAACACAGTGACGCCGAACGCAAAGTTGCGAACGCCCATGAAGTTGATTGTACGTAACATGGCAGCCCCTTAAATCCACAACTTCTTGAAGTCACGTCCGCCGAAGATCAGGTTGACCATTGCGCGGGTCACCATGATGGCCGTGAACATCGAGGTAAAGATCCCGAGGGACATGGTCACTGCGAAGCCCTTCACCGGGCCGGTGCCCATGGCGAAGAGGATGCCGCCGACCAGCAGAGTGGTCAGGTTGGCGTCGAGAATCGCGGTGAATGCCCGGCCGAAGCCTTCGTTGATTGCACGCTGCACGGTCATGCCGGCGGCGATCTCTTCACGGATCCGCGAGAAGATCAGCACGTTGGCGTCGACCGCCATACCCATGGTCAAGACGATACCGGCGATACCCGGCAGGGTCAGCGTTGCACCCAGCAGCGACATCAGCGCCAGCAGCAGCACCATGTTCACCGCCAGTGCGACCGTGGCGATCACACCGAAGAAGCGGTAGATGGCGATGATGAACAGCGAGACGAACAGCATGCCCCACAGCGATGCATCGATACCTTTGGTGATGTTGTCAGCACCCAGGCTCGGACCGATTGTGCGCTCTTCAGCGAAGTACATCGG